>NZ_CP029617.1:0-1150000 GCF_003945545.1 Streptomyces sp. WAC 01529
GGTGAAGGGTGCCGTTGGGGATCGCCGGGCTGGAGTGCGAACGTATGTAACTATCGGATTGGCCGGACCCATCGAAACCACTATTGGGCCAGTTTCTGCAGGCCGCTGGCTAGATCTGCCTGCACCAGCTCGTCCCGTTGGTCCGGTGTCAGCCAGCGCGCGGAGGATCCAGCAGCGTTCCGCCGCACCCACAGCACGTCATCAACGGCCTCGGCGACGGCGTGCAGATGACTGATCACCATGACGAGGCGGTCGCCGTCGGCCTGGGCGCGCAGCACCTCCAGGGCGGAGTCCAGTGCGGTGGTGTCGAGGGCTGCGAAGCCTTCGTCGAGGAACAGTGAGCCGAGACTCGGCCCGCTGCGGGCGTGCACTTCGGCGAGCGCCAAAGCCAGGGCGAGCGACGCCAGGAACTTCTCCCCGCCGGACAGCCGGTTCGGCTGGTGGACAACTCCGGAGCTGCGGCTGACGATGTCGAAGCTGTCGGCGAAGCCGAATCGCATGTCGGTCATCTGCCCGAGCAGGTCGCTGGCGACGCCGAGCAGCGCACGAGTGCGCAGCGTGGTGAGGTGGCCGAGGAACTTGGCGTCGACCAGTTCGCGGCGCAGCACGTCCAGCGCCTCATAGCGGGCCTCCCCGGCGGCTATCGCAAAGTCCAGGTCAGCGGCTGACTTGATCAGAACCTGTACCTCACGCTGCTTCCTGTGCTGGTCCTCGACCTCTCTGGCTGCTGTCGCAGCCGCGGCGACGAGAGGGTGCAACACCTGCGGTGCCGTCAGGTCGGCCGCGGGGTCGAAGCCGTCGACATCGGCGAGCGCGGCGGCGTGCTCGCCGAGCCCGGTCAGCGCGGCGGCAGCGCGGGCCGCGCCGGCTGCGGACACCTCGGCGAGCTTGTCGCCCAGCCTCGAGGCGGTCTTCGACAGGTCGGCGGTGAACTGGCGGATCTCGGCGATTCCCGGCTCAGCGGGGGCTTGCGGCATCTGATACGGGTCGGCGGCGCCCAGATGCGTGATCGCCTGTGTGACGGCCTGAGCCCACACGTCTAGGGCGCCGCGCAGCTCGTTCAGCGGCCGTTCCACGGCAGTGCGGTTCTCCTGGTCGAGGGCGCGCTGCAGGTCGAGGACCGCGTCCTTGTGCGACCGCTGCGTTTCCCTCTTATCGAACAGCCCCTGGATTTCGGTCAGGCGGGCGGCTACGGCAGCGGCAGCGGCGGCCGCGTCATCTGCGCTCACATCGATCGCTTCGCCCGGCAGCATCGCCTGGATGCGGACAGGCAGCGCGCGGACCTCGGCGGCCATCCGGACCACGGCGCGGGCGTGCCGCTCGGAGGCTGCCGCGGCGTCATCGAGGTCGCGCTGATGCGAACTCCTGCGCCCTGCCAGCGCCTTGCGTTCTGCTTCGATCACGGCGGTGCGGCCATGCACGTCGCTCTGCAGCCGTTCGGCGTGCGCGGCGGCTGCCTGTTCGCATGCGGTGACGGCGTCAGTGATCGGCGCTGTGTACCGCTCGGAGGATTGCTCCAGGTGTGCGGCGCTGGCGGCTGGCACGGCCAGGGCTGCTGCGGCCGCGGTCAGCGTCGCAGCAGCTGATTCGGCGTCGAAGTCTGCCTTGGTTGCGGCGGCCAGGGCCGCGAGGTCCGCGAAGGCGCGCACTGCGTTTGCTGTGGCGTCTTGTGCCTTGTGCTGAGCGCTTTGATGCTCCCTCCCGCGTTCGGACACGGCCTCCTCGGCCGCGGTCACGGCGGCGCGGGCTTCGGCGAGTCGGCCGGCGGCCTTGTCACGTGAGGCCTTCGCCTCGCGCAGCTGCTCTCTCGCGGCGGCCAGCTCGGCCGTACCGGTCTCGGATGCGGGTTCGAAGTCGGCCGGAAGCTTCCGCCGGCACACGAGACAGTCGCCGCCGGGATGGAGTTCGGCGGCGATCGCGGCAGCCTTGTCCCGCAGCTGGAGCGTCTCCAGATGCGTCTCGGCGTTCGTGACGTCTTTCTCGGCTGTGGCTGATTCCGCTTGCAGCGGGCCGACATCCTCGCGAACAACGTCGCGTTTGGCCACTGCGGCGGCTTGATCGCTGGCGGTGTCGGCGACGCGGCGGACGGCCGAGATGGCAGCGGTGATCAGTGTACGGACAGTGGTGGCGCACGTGCGGATCTCTTGGCTCGCCTCCGCGGCGGCACGGGCTGCCTCTGCCAGGGGTTTGGCGTGGTCGGCGCGCTTGGTCAGCTCCGCTTCGGTTGCGACGATGGCGGCGCTTTCGTTGGCGAGTTGTTCGGTGAGTGCGGCAAGCCGGTCGCGTTCGCCACGGTGTTCCTCGGCGCGCTCCGCGAGGGTCTCCAGGACCACGGCGGCTTTGCCGAGGGCGTCCCGTCCTTCTCCGCCTGTGTCGGCTGCCGTGATCGCTGCGGTCAGTTCATCTTCCCGGGTCGCGGCCTGGGCGGCGCGCTGGTCCAGGGTGTCCCGTCGTGAGGCGATGGCGGCGGCGACGGGCTCGAGTTCGTCAAGGACGGTATGGGCGTCGGTCACCGTGCGCGCGGACAGGGTCCGGGCGGCGGTGGCGGCTGCTTCGGCGACGGCACGCGCTGCGGTGGTTTCCTCCTGCAGCGCTGTGATGCGGTCGATGGCGGTGTTCAGGCGTTCGGCACGGGCTGCGGCTGCGTCGGCGGCCTTGCCGGCTTCTGCCGCGGCCTGCTCGGGGTCCTCCGGCATGACGGCGCGTTTGACCCTGGCATCGCCCAGCAGTCCCTTGAGCGTCAGGCAGTGGCGGGCGGCCATCTGCTGGACGGACTCCAGTGATTCGGCGCCGAACAGTTCCCGCAGCCGCTCGCTTCGCTCCCTGGGGGCGGCGGTGAGGAGCTGGTCGAACTTGCCCTGAGGGAGCAGCCCGACACGCAGGAACGTGTCGTAGCTCATCTGCAGCACCGTTCTGATGCGGGCGTCGACGGCGCTGGCGTTGTCGATCTCCTCGCCGGTATCCAGGTTTTTGAGGTGGTGCCGGCCTGCGTTCGCGTTGGTGGCGTGCATGGTGCGGTGTACGTGCCAGCGCTGCCCGTCGTGCAGGAAGGTGAGCTCGACGCTCATGGCCTGCGCGCCGTCCGCGATGAGCTGCCGGGGTTCTTTGGCATCCCAGGAACTCTTGCGGAACAAGGCGAAGGTGATGGCGTCCAGCAGGCTGCTCTTGCCGGCGCCCGTGTCGCCGAGGACTGCGACCAGGCTCCTGCCGGTGAACTCGACGGTGACCGGGGTGGGGTAGCTGCGGAATCCGGTGAGGGAAAGCGCCAGCGGTCTCATCGCGCCGCCTCCGATCCGGTGCCGTCGGCCAACAGACCCGAGCGGTCGACGCCGTCAAGGGACAGGCCTGCGATGGCCGCGGCCAGCAGTGTCTCCTCGCAGCACGGTGCGGGATCTTCGGGATCCGGTTCGGCTTGCAGGTGGGCGAAGGCGGCCATGACGCGGTCCAGGGCTGGGCCGGTCGTGCCACGGCCGGGCAGGTAGTCGCACAGCAGGTCCTTGATGTCGGGCAATTCCCGGGCGGAGGCCTCCCGGTCCAGCACGCGGCCGGCTACCCCGGGGCGGCGCTCCTCGATGTCAACGATCGTCGCCTTCGGCAGCATCCTGGCGAGAGTCTCCGGCAGGAACGCACTGGAGGCCTCGACGTTCACCACCGCTTTCACCCAGGCGTCTCCGACGCGGCCGGCGCGCTGCACGATCTCTTCCAGAGTGCCTTCCAGGCGGATCAGGCGGCGGCCGGAGGTCAGGGGTACGAGTTCGATGCGCGGGTTGGCGCCCGGACCGACCTCGGCAAGTACGACACTCTTGGTGTCGCCGCTCTCGCCGAAGTCCATCTGCAGCGGGCTGCCGGCGTAGTAGGCGGGGAACCCGGCACGGCCGACGGGCTGCGGCTTGTGAATGTGGCCGAGGGCGCCGTAGGCGACGTCGGGCAGGTCCCCAGCTGCGGCCGCGTACTCAGCGCTCAAGGAGATACGCCGCTCCGAGTAGGAAGGGGTGGCCCCTTCGATAAACAGGTGGGCGGCGAAGACCAGGACGTCCCGGGCACCGCGGCCGGCGGTCAGGCGGCGGTAGACGTCGGCCTGGACGGTGCGCATCCGCTCGGCGTAGGTCGCGGTGGTCAGGGCGGGGTCGGCGAAGTCGTAGGTGAACCGGTTGGGATGCAGGTACGGCAGCGCGCCGATGCGCAGCGTCAACTCCCCGTCCTTGGTGGGGTATTCGGCGACGAGCAGCCCGTCGGGGCGGGCGTCGGTAGCAAAGCGCACCCGGACCTGGTCTCCTTCGCGGGTGCCCATGTCGTTCAGGACGAACTCCAGGAACGCCAGGACGTAGGGGGTGTCGTGGTTGCCGGCGACGACGACCACGGGCGCGATCGCACCGAGGCGGCGCAGCGCCTGCGCGGCGCGCCGCATGTCGTCCAGGCTCGGCCTGGGGCCGTCGAACAGGTCACCGCTGTGCACGATCAGGTCGGGGGCGAAGTCGGCGGCGATCTCGACGATCTCGTCCAGGACGGCGTCGAACTCGCCGTCGCGTCGGTGGTGGCGGCCGATCTGGCGACCCAGGTGCCAGTCGGAGGTATGGAATACGCGTCCCGTCACGGGTGCCTCCAGGAGGACGGTCTGCAGGCCGACGCGGGCTGCGCCGCCGCGGGTCGGAGGTTCGGTGGCAACGACTGTACACACAATCTCAGGAAGAAGTCTGGGAAACTCTGGAAGCCTGGTAGCGTCTGGGCCATGAGTGATCCGCTGGACGCCCTGGAGAAGAGCATCGGCACCCTGCGCCGCGCGATCCGCGACGCCTCCGCCGCCGGTGACACCGAGCGTGCCGGCGAGCTGCGGATGCAGCTGCGCCGCGCCGAGCGGGCCTGGGACGCCCTCATCGACGCCGACGAACCGGCGGCCGCGCCGCCCCGCCCCGCCCCGGAAGCAGCCCCTGCCGCCCGGGGGGCGCAGCTCCCGGCGCGCGAACACGTCCACCGCGCCCTGATGCTGCTCGGGACCCCGGCCGCCCCCAAACTGATCGTCGGCGTGCACGAGGCGTTCTTCCCGGGAGAGCTGTCCGCGTCCAAGCTCTCCAGCCTGCGCCGGGACGAGGAGCGTTCCTACCGCTCCAGTCCGGGTGCCCGCCCGTACTACCTGTGCCCGGCACTGGCGCACGACCTGCTGACACCGGTGCGGGCACTGATCACCATCAGCACCTGGACGCTGGAGCAGCGCATCATCGGCCCGCTGTCACCGCGCGTGGACTTCCTCACCAGCGCGATCAGCATCGCCGAAGCGGTGCACACCGCAGCCGAGTCCACACCGGACGGGCCCAGCCCGGAGGCCCTGCGCCTGCTGTGGCGCTTCGCCGTCAACATCCCCGACGCCATGCCGAGAAACGCCTCCGGTCACGAGGGCGCGCTGGAACCCCAGCAGGTGATCGGCGCCGCCCAGGCCGAGCTGGACGTGCATACCGGCACCGACCGCGCCACCCGGGCGGCAGCCGCACGGCGAGCCCGTAAGTCCCTCGGGGACGACGGACAGCTGTTCGGCGCGCCCCTGCAGGGCGTCACGCATCTGCGGTCGGCCCGCGCCTGACTCCCGTCTCCCCGCAGCCCTTTCTCCTCCGCAAGGATCTACGAGACCGTGAAAAACCCAGTCGACGACCGCCTCGACGCACTGCGCGGATCCGCGAAGCGCCTGGACTACAACGCCAGGTCGCTGGCGGCCCTGGAGAACAACCCGCGCTGCACGCTGCGGGCCCTGCTGGACGCCTCCGGCTCCGACAAGGCCGCGATCGCCACACACGTCGGCCATCCCCCGTCCTTCGGCCAGTCCTCCTTCGCCATCACCCGCGGCAACGCCTTCGAGGCGATGGTGAAAGACAACGGCTGTGCGGAGCTCCTGCGCGTCCTGCGCGAGACCCTGGAGCTGACACTGCCGGAGGTGGGCTACGAGGACCTGAACGACGTCGGCGGCGACGGCCGCTCCAAGCAGCGCCACGAGCGCACCGAAGAGGTCCTGCTGCGGGCCGCCCGGGGCGAGGGCGACGCCACCTTGTTCGACCACCCGATGCTGCGCCTGCTGATCGGCGGGCACAAGGTGTACCTGGAGCCCGACCTGGTCGCCCTCCGCATCGACGGACGCTTCCACGTCGTGGAGATCAAGAGCTTCCCGATCATCGACGACCAGGCAGACTCCACGCAGGTACGGGCGGCGACCACACAGGCATGCGCGTACATCATCGCGCTGCGCGACCTGCTCGGGCGGGCCGGCATCGGCGAGGAGGCCGTCTCCGACACGATCGTGCTGGTCGCGCCGAAGGACTTCACCAACCGGCCGACCGGCGCGTTCGTCGACGCCCGCAAGCAGGTGGCCGCTCTGACCCGTCAGCTGTCCCGCATCGAGCGCATCGGAGACCTGGTGGACCTGCTCCCCGAGGACCTCACCTTCGATCTCGACCCCACCCCTGACAAGAACAAGCAGCCCCGGCGCCCGGCCGAGGAGCTGGCCGAGGCACTGGATCAGGTCCTCGTGACGTACCGACCGGACTGCCTGAACCACTGCGAGATGGCGTTCTACTGCCGCTCCCGTGCCCGAGCGGAAGCCTCGCTGGATGTCCTCGGGCCGACAGTGCGCGAGCAGTTCGGCGGCATCGACACCACGACCATGGTCATGGGACTGGCGCGCGGAGAACTGACACCGAGCGAGGACCAGGTGGAGATAGCCGCGGCCCTCCGGCACGCCGCACGGCTGCGCGCAGAACTGGAAGACCTCGGGGGTGCGGCATGAGCACGCTGTCGGCGCTGGCACACGTGCAGGCGATGGAGACGATGCAGGCGGTGCCCCGGACCGAGTTCCGGCACCGGCACCTCTCGGGCCGGCCACTGGTGATCGTCCCGCTGGCCATGGCCGGAGAGGCCGGGGCTCCCCTGGCCGCCATGGTCGGCTCCGCCAAGAGGAACGGAACCCTGCTCGTCGTGGCCCAGCCCCGCAACCGCGACCAGCGGTTCGCGTTCGCCGCCGACCTCGGCCGGATCGTGATGAACTACATCAACTCCTTCCGCCAGAACCGCCGCGGGGAAGGCGAGCGTTCCCGGTACACCGACGCGCCTCAGATCCTGGTGCCCAACGCCGGCGGCGTCAAAGCCCTGGCCGACCTGGGCCGCATGTGCCGCTTCCGCGCGACGTCCGGTCCCTACGCGGTGCCGGACGTCGTACCGGAGTTCGGCATGTGGCTGACGTTCCTGGTCGACAGGGCCGAGCAGGCCGGCACCTCCACGCTGCTGCCCGTCACCGCAATGCTCACCGAGCACTGGGCGACCGGCCAGAGCACGCTCGAGGATCAGAACCTCGCCTCCCTGATGGCCTGGATCGCTCCCCCGCCGGGCCTGAGCGTCGAGCAGGCCATGGCCGATGCCGAGAACCCGGACGTGTGCCCGCCGGCGGGCCCGCCGACCTCCCCCGAGTTCGACAACCGCGACCTGGCCCCGGCGATCAGAAGGTTCGACACGGCCCACACCCTCGGCGACCCGCATGCGCTGGCCGCCGCCGAGACCGAACTGCGGGAACTGATCGCGGGACAGATCCAGCCCACCTGGCGCATGGTGTGGCAGGCCATATCACTGCTGCGCTCCGTGCCCGAGGCACCGCGGACCGCCAAGCGCTTCGAAGGCGACTGCAAGGCCTTCACTAAGTACTCCGACTACCGGGACTCCGACGGCCCTCCGCAGCGCAAACGGGACAACGCGATCGGTGCGGCCCGGCGGCTGGGCTGGCTGGAGCACGCGCTGGCCGAATTCGAGTCCGACATGGCGTTCGACGATCGGTTCGTGCTGGCCGATCGGCGCAGCGCCGGGGAGGCGTTCGCCGGGACGGTCGTGGAGGCCGACCCCGGCCGGGTGGTCACCACGGACAAAAACAGGCGTGTGCCGCGGCCCCGCGTCACCGTCCGCACCGAAGATCCCGTGCGCCTGGCCGCCGACACCAAGCTGATCAGCCCGTCCCTGCCGACCGGACACAAAGCCATGATCGTCTCCGTCCTCTCCGACGGCGGCACCACACGGGTCACGGTGGAGATCACCGGCGGCATGGGACGCAGCCGCGTCCCGCAGCAGGGCACCGTCCCGGAACTGGGCCAGCGCATCGCCTACCTACCCGATCCGGGATGGCGCCCAGCGCCGCAGTTCCCGGCCTCCGACGCCACCCCGTGGACACACAGTGCCGCCGACGATAGCGGCACCGACTCCGTCATACCCGAGGACGCCGCCGCAGAGGAGTGGGGCAATGAGGACTGACACCAGCGCGACGCCCGAACCAGCCGCACCCAACCCTGCAACGGCCGCTGCCGCTGCCACCGAGGCGATCCTCACAGACATGGCCGACGGGCGTCACAGGGCCGTGGTCGTCGACTCCCCGCCCGGCGCTGGCAAGAGCACTCTGGTGGTCCGCGCCGCCCAGGAACTCACCGAAGGCGGCGAGCGCCCGATCGTCGTCGCCCAGACCAACAACCAGGTCGACGACCTGGTCGTACGTCTGGCAAAGGAGCACCCCGGCATCGCCGTCGGACGGCTGAGTGCCACCGGCTACAACCCGCCGCCGGTCCTGAATGCCCTGACGAACACAACCGTCGGCCGCACCCTGGCCGACCTGGCCGGCTGCCGGATCATCGTCGCCACCGCAGCCAAGTGGGCCACCGTCCGCGACGCCACGTTCGGCTGGGCGATCCTGGACGAGGCCTACCAGATGCGTTCGGACATGCTGCTGCAGATCGTCGAACGCTTCGATCAAGGCCTGTTCGTCGGCGACCCGGGCCAGTTGGACCCATTCACGATCGTCGGTACCGAGCGCTGGATCGGGCTGCCGCACGACCCCACGCAGAACGGCGTCAGCGTAATGCTGCAGCACAACCAGAACATCCCCGTACACCGGCTGCCGGTGTCCTGGCGCCTGCCGCTCTCGGCCGCACCCACCATCGCCCAGGCGTTCTACCCGTTCACCCCCTTCACCTCCGGAACCGGCGACGACACGCGTGCCCTGGAGTTCCGCACCGCCGGACTCGCCCGCACCGACCTGGACGAAACCCTCGCGGAGGCCTTCACCACCGGCTGGGCACTGCACGAACTGCCCCGCCGCCACGTCCCGCGAACCGACACCGAGACCCTCCAGACCGCCGCCGACCTCGCCGGTCGGCTGCTGGGCCGCGGAGCGGTCGCCACCTGCGAACGCCACCCGGGCGGCCGGCCCCTGGAACCCGGCGACATCGCCATCGGCGTCGCTCACCGCGACCAGGCCGACTTGGTCCGGACCGCGCTGGCCCGCACAGGCAACCCCAATGCGCCAAGCGTGGCGGTGGACACCGCGAACCGGCTGCAGGGCCGCGAGTTCGAAGTCGTCATCGTCGTGCACCCGCTGTCCGGCCGCCGGGACGCCACAGCCTTCCACCTGGAAGCCGGACGACTGTGTGTCCTCGCCTCCCGCCACCGGCAGGCATGCATCGTCGTCACCCGCGAAGGAATCGCCGACCTCCTGGACAGCCACCCCTCGACCGACCCCGTGCATCTGTCCGTGCCCGCCAAATTCCCCGACGGCTGGGAAGCCAACCAGGTCATGCTGGCCAAACTCGCACTGCATCGCGTCGCCGCGTGACTTCGACACAGGCACCCACGGCCCACAGGTAGGTCGGTCGTCCCACGACGACCACGGTGGCACCCGCAACCGTGAAGGCGCTGGCTCGATGCGCGTTGGTCACCCAGGGGAGCCGTCCGGATGGTCATGAATCCAGGACAGGCCGCCGATGTCGAGCCGGTGGCGGGTACGGGTGACGGCGACGTAGGCGAGGCGGGCCTCGCCGTCATCGATGGGACCGGGCACCGGGCGGCCGTTGTCATCCTGCTGGTCGCTGTCTTGGGGCGAGGTGAAGTCGTCGGCGATTTTCACTCTGGCCCATTCGCGTCCCTTGGCCTTGTGGGCGGTGGAAACGGTGACTTCGGCCTGCTGTTCGGGGACGAGTTGGGCGACCGCGGCCAGGATCGCGTCCGTGCCGTGGGTGTCGACCAGGTCGACGAACGGCTGCAGGTCACGTCCGGCCGGGTCGTGGGCGGCGTAGTCCTGCAGTTCGCCCCAGGAGGGGAACAGGAGCAGTTCGGGGTGGGTGGTGCGGCGGCCGTCCTTCAGGTCACGGGCGGCCTGGGCCAGAGCGCGCAGGCTGTCTCCTCCCCCAGCCAGCCCGACCCGGTGTCCGGCGGCCAGCAGGTCCATCGCCTGGGCCATGGCCCCGACGTTGGTCCTGCACAGCACTGCGTCGGGCCGGGTGAGGGGACCGAGTTCGGTGGGCACCGCATCGGTGCCTGTGAGACGGAGGGGGGCGCCGGCGATGTGCAGCCAGCGGTTGGCCTCTTCGGCCAGCAGCGGGCCGAAGCGGAAGGACCGCGACAGGGCAAGCTGGGTGCCGTCGAAGCCGGTCATGACGTCCTTGGCACCCCGCCACTGGTAGATGGCCTGCGCGGAGTCGCCGACCATGACCAGCTGGGCGTGCCCACGCTGAGCGAGGAAGACCTGTTCGACGACGGGGTTGGTGTCCTGGGCCTCGTCCAGCAGGAGGAAGTCGGCGTCGATCCTTGGCTGACTGAGGGCCCAGATCTTCAGGTAGTGGTCGTGGTCGAAGCGGACCGCGCCGTCGTCTGGGTGCTGCAGGTCGGTCCAGGCCTTCTTGGCGAAGGGCACGATGTGGGCTGCGAGTTGGCTGTGCAGGTCGCGGTCTTCCAGGCCGCGCAGGTGCGGCACGTGGTGGCGGGTGATCGCCTCATCGGCGGTGTGGCAGAAGCGGGCCACGGTGCGCAGGGTGGCGTAGGACAGGGCTTTCGGGGAGAGGTCGCGCTCGCCGATGGGGAGGGTTTTGGTGATGCCGAGGGCCTGTCCGGTCTGCCAGGCCGGACGGCGCGGCGCGTTCAGCCGGCCCGTGTAGCGGTGACCGACGGCGGCATAGGCGAGCGCATGGGCGGTCTTGCACCAGACGTTGGCAGGGAAGCGCCTGGTGGCGTCCTGGGCGATGGCCCGGTTGTAGGCGAGGTAGCGGCCGCGGCGCTGGGTGGTGTGGGCTAGCAGGGCCAGGGTGGTGGTCTTGCCGGTGCCCGCGCCGGCCTGCAGAGCCAGGTGCTCGCCGGCATGGAAGGCGTCGGCCGCGGCGGTCTGTTCGTCGGTCGGATTCACTGCGGGGCTCCGGGGATGTGGGTGAGGGCACGTCCGACGGCCGCCAGCAGGTGGGCGGGCGTCGCGTCGGCGAGCAGCTGCTGGATCGCCTGGTCGAGGCGTGCGGCTTCGTCGCGGTCGTGCCGGTCCAGGGCGCGGTGGATGGCGTGCCGGATGAAGAGTTCCGGGGGCTGTGCGGCGCGGTGGGCGGCGTCGCAGATAGCGGCATGCGCAGTGGGCGGGAAGGCGATGTTGAGGACGATTTGCCCGTCGGTGTCCGGGTAGTGTGTGGTGACCACGTCCACTGGTAGCCGTGGCCCAACACGGTGGCGCAGACGGTGCGCGGCCCGGTCGGGGCTCTTGGCGCGCACGAGCATCATCAGGCGGGTGGCGTCATGGTTGGCCGCGAGCGGCAGCACCTGGGCGGCGTGGTGGAGTTCGGCCGGTGTGAGCGGTCGCGTCAGGGTGACTTCGAGGGCATGGTGCGCCACTGTCAGGCCTCCCGTTGATGGCTGGGCGCGGCGTGTAGGAGGCGGGTGTGGATGTGCGCCGCGTGCAGGAGGGGGTCGAAGACCTGCCAGTCGGCCAGGGCGAGGTCGGCGGCGCCGGGGGCTGCGGCGTGGGCGGGGCAGCGCTGGGTGCGCCAGCGCAGCCGTTCCGCGTACGGCAGGCGGCTGAGGTCGTAGACGGCCATCAGGGTGGCGGGCAGGGTCAACTGGCCGCGCTGCGGGCCGGCGGGCAGCAGGGTCCAGCGACCTGCGGCCGTGTGAGCAGCGAGCATGGGTTGGGGGCAGCGGCGGCGCTGGCGTGTCTGGGCCACACACCGGATCTCCTCCAGCGGCCGGTCGGCGAGATAGCGGCCCAGCAGGAGTTGCACCACGGGCCGGGCGGGACGGCGGGCGTCGGCGGCCTGCTCCTCGCAGGCCGGGTCGGGCGGGGCCGGCGGGGTGAAGGCGCCGGTGTCGACCAGGCGGCGGGAACGGACGGCGAGCTGGCGGCGCACCGCCTCGATGTGCGGGCTCAGCTGAACGATTGCGGGTGGGGTGCGGCCGGGACACAGCACGGTGTGCGGGATGCGGCACCAGGCGCTGCCGTCTGCGTGGGGGTGGGCGATGCCGCAGCTCAGGTGCCAGCGGCAGGACTCGGGGATCTGAGCGGTGGCCAGTTCGTCGGGGTGCAGGGCGATGGGCCGCTGATCGCTGCAAAGGTAGACGTCGATGCGGTTGCCGCACAGGCGGCAGCAGACGTTCTGCCCGCAGCGCAGCAGGCGGCTGGGGCTGGTGGCAGCCACCCGCAGCGGGCGGCGGGCGCGGGTGGTGCGGGGGCTGCCGTCCCAGTGGCGGCCGGTGGAGGCGGTGTTGGGGCACATGGACCGGACCGTGCCAGGCGGCGCGCCGAAGCGGCGGGGACGGCGGAGGCGCGTCCCCCGGGCAGCCCATCCGGGGCGAACCTGCATGCGAGTTGCCGCTTGACCGTTCGGCGCCTGCTCGCCGGTTCGGGTGATTCATGGGCGGGGCTCGGCGGGGTCAGGAGCCCTTCGCCCCGGGCGGGGTGTGGTCGTCGCAGAGGGTGCCCAGCAGGTGCTCGATGGGGACGTCGAAGGCGTGGGCGAGAGCGTGCCAGGTGGTGACGCTGCCGGTGGTGCGACCGTGCTCCAGGTCGATCAGGGTGCGACGGGCCAGGCCGCTGCGGTCGGCGAGTTCGTCGAAGGTCCAGCCGCGCTCGCCCCGCAGGCGCGCAAGTTCGACGCGCAGCGCGGTGAGGTCGGGATCGGGCGGCAAGATCGTCACCCCACCATCCGACGGTGCAGGACCCTGCCCTGTCAGTGCAGACCTCTGCACTATTTCCGCTGGTGGACGCCGCGGCCGCCGGCACTGCACGAGTGCAGAGATCTGCACTACGGTGCGGCCGACTCCCGCGCTCGCCCGACCGGGAGGACGCCACACCTCGCCGACGCTGAGCAGATGGGAGGGCACCGAGCCGATGCGGCTTGCCAGCATGCACGCCGCGGTGCAGCGCACCTGGACGGTGGAACTGCGCCCGCAGCCGGGCGGGCCGGCCCTGGCCTGCCCCCGCTGCACCCCGCACCATCCCGTGCAGGCCGCCTCCGCCCGGTCGGCCGCCCTGACCCATCTGGCCCGCCACGCCCGCGCCGACACGCTGCCCGGGCACCTGCGCACCTGCCAGTGCCGGGCCCGGGGCTGCCACTGGCACCCCCGTCACCGCGGCTGCGCCGGCCCCGTCCTGCTCGCCCTGACCCGGGATCGCAGCGGCCGCACGTGGCGCCTCGCAGACGCCTGCGCCGCCTGCGCCGCCGCGATGAGCCACACCGCCATCGTGCCGCCCACACTGCTCAGTCCCGGTCGCATCCGTTCCTCCGCCGGCGGGCCGCAGCCAGAACGCAGGGCGCCCGCCTACAGCCCGCCGGAGCAACAGCGCGTGCGGGAAATGCTCACCTACCTCGCCGTCGCCCTGCCCCGCTTCTCCTCCCCCGCCGCCCGACTACTGGCCCTGCAGTGCGCCCTGCGCGCCGACGGCCGAGGCCGCGTCCGGCTCCCCCGCGGCCTTCTGCGCAGCATGCGGCTGCACGGCCGTGCAGAACTGTGGAGCGAACTGGAACACGCCGGGTGGCTGCGCTGTTCCGGCCCGCGGCGTCCCCATGTGGAGGCGCGTCTTCTCGATGCGGACATGCACTCCCAGACATCCGGCCGCGGCACCCGTACCCGCGCGGCGCACTGGGCCCTGCACCCTGTTCCGCTGGTCGCACCGCGCGGGATGTCCCCCGCGGTGCAGCTCACCGCTCTGATCCTGGCAGCTCACACGTCTGACGGCTCCGGAAGTGCGGAACTCGACGTGCTTGCCCGGCTGGGCGGTCAGTCCCAGCAGCAGGTAGAGGATCTCCTCGACCAACTGGTCCGCTGCCGTCTCCTTGCCTCCTGGCAGCACCTCAGGGAGCACGACGAGATCGCCTGGCGCCTCCTAACGCGGCGTACCGAGCAGCGCCACACCGGGAAGGTGATCACCTGGTAGTCCTCCCCTCCGAAACGGCACGGGAGGCAGCACGTCGGATCCACGTCCCGCCATCGTCCGGTCCTGCCACGGTGGGACGAAGAGACGTACGGCAAGTGGGCCGCAACTCCGGCGCACGGCTGCAGGGATCAGATCCGGTCATGTTGTTTCGAGACAGCGTGAGACGCCATGAGACGCAGAGAGACACCGGCGGACACCCATGAACGCCAACGAACGACAACGACCACCAACATCCCTGGCCAGGAGTGTCCGAGACGGGGCACCGGGTTGTTTCGAGCCCGAGGAGGAGAGCAACACTTGCCGGTATGCCGAGCTTTCAGCAAAGGAAGGCCGTGGGCGACGCACACGAAAGGCGCGTCGCCGAGGAACTCGCCCTGCGCGGATGGGACGTCAGCCCCTGGGGCCAGGGCGTGCTGACCGAAGCGGTGCGAGTCGCCCTGCGGGGCACCGAGAGTTCACTGCGCTGGACACCCGATCTAGTGGCCGCCAAGGACCGGCAGGTGTTTCTGATCGACTGCAAGAGCCGCATGACCAGCCGCATCACCCATCGCCATGCGGTGGAGCGGGCTGCCGTCATGGCGCACCTCCAGCTCGCCGCATGGACGCAGCTGCCGATCTGCTACGTCTTCGACAACCTCGACGTCCTCACCCCCCTGGACGTCCTCATGCTGGGCCGCACAGGTCCGCAACCCGCCGCAGGCTCAGGCTCCCCCTACCACCTGGTGCCCACGGGACGCTCCCTCGCATTCGACGAGGTGTTCGGAACCATGCAGCAGCGGCACACCCCCCAACTCGGCGCCGCCTGACCCGGTCGGCATGCAGCTGCCGGCCAGGGCGCCCCGGTCTCCTGCGCCGCGCCCATCACACCCGAGGGCTCGAGGGCTCTCCGCCACCACTCGGCCCGCCGCAGCAGAACAGACGAATCAGACGGGCCAGCGAAGGCAGTGGCCCGGCTGGCGGGCAGGCAACGGCAAGGGCGGCAGCACCCAGCAGTTCACAGCCTGGCCTGAGGTCCCTTCACAGCTGGGCCACGCGCCCGTGCCTTGCTCGCCACTCTCACCCTCAAGGATTCGCGTGGTTCGCGTGCTCAGACGCGCGACAGGCCCGTCCCCGCTGTTGCTTGCACACACAGCGCCGGGCCACCGGCTCACCGCTTACGACCTGAGGGTTCAATTAGTAATCGACGTCGACGTAATCGATGTCGGTGAAGTCCACCAACAGGCCCTGCGCGCGCCGGCCGCGGTCCTTGAAGTAGATGTCCTGAAGTCCTTCGGCCACGATCCTCTGGAGCTGCTCCTCGGTGGCTCCGGCGGCGTGGGCGTCGAAGAGCCGTGCTGCGTAGACCGGGGGAAGGCCCTGGGTGATGGGCCGTAGCCGCGGGTCGTCGGTTGTGCCCGGGGCGGCGGTGAATCCGAAGCGTGCCCGGGTGTCGATGATGATGCCCCCGGTCGTGGCGGCCTGCTTTCTGGCCCGGTCGCGGACCCGGGGCTGCCACCGTTTGCGGACCTCGTCGGCGAGCCGGTCCGCGAGGTGGCGGCGCGGCTGCTTGAGCTGTCCGGTGAGATACCGCTCGACGGTGCGCTGGGTGACGCCCAGCAGGTCGGCTGCACCCTTGGTGCCCTTGGTCTGTTTGACCAGGAACTGCATCTGCTTCTGGGCCGACTTCGGCACCGGGCGGGTGAAGTGCGCAGCGTCGGCCTTGTCGAGGCTGTCGGCGATGAGGCCCATCGGGGTCTACTCCCCCTCGTCCTGGCCGGCGACGATGCCGGTTTTGATGTGCCGGGCGATGTTCACGTCCGGACCGTGCTCCTCGAGCAGGCCCTCGGCCCACAGCACGCTCTGGGTGCCCTCGTGTTTGACCATCCCGGGCGAGACGCCGAGCCGGAATCCACCAGGCAGGGGCTTGCCGTCCCGGTAGGGCAGGAAGCCGAGGGGGCTGGGGCCGTCGGAGGGGTACACGGCGCAGTCGGAGAGGATCGCGACCGGGTACAGACCGGCGTGGGTGGCGATCTTGAGCATCTTGCGGTGCATGTTGATACGGGCGCCGGCGATGACCGCGGCGCGGATGTCGGGGCGCCAGGTCGGGCGGGCGAGCGCGGGCCAGGGCTCGCCCGGCCGCCAGCCGCCACTGCGGGCCCGCTCGCGCAGTTTGCCGAGACCGCCCTTGACGGTGGCCTTGATGGCGCTGAGCACGGCGGCGAGGACGGGGTCGGTGTGCTGGTGTCCGGCCATCGCGGCCAGGAACTGCTCCTCCGGCATGCCGGGGGTGATGCCGAGGTCGGCCATCGTGGCGATGTAGGCGTCGCGCAACCGGGTGTACCAGGCGTCCAGGTAGGGGCCGTGCTCGTAGCGCAGGTAGGCCTCAAGGGGAGTGACGGTGTAGCCGAGTTCGACGGCGTAGGCGACGGTCGGAGTGGCGTACCAGGCCGGACCGGTGGGGCGTTCGCCGTGCGGGGTGAACGGACTGGGTAGACGTTCGTCGAGGCGGATGTGGGAGAGGTCGACCAGCCAGGAGCCGGGCAGTTTCGCGTCGAAGATCGGCCGGTGGACGTGGACGGGGGCGGACAGGCCGACGGTGAGCCGGTTGGCGGCCGCGGCGAAGGCCATGTTGACGTCGATGCCGACCACGTAGGGCTTCATGCATTCCGCGTCCGTCAACGGCCGGGACCACTGGTAGGCCTCTTCATCCAACACCTGGTCGGGGGTGCGCTGGTGGAAACGGGGATACAAGGCTGCGACGGCCGGGTGCCCGTCGGGAGCCTCGGGCGGGGCGCACTCCACCGCCTCGGTCAGCGAGCCCGGCATCGGGCCGGAGACCCAGTTCCCGGTGGCGGGGTCCTTCACTGCACGGGTGGGCGGGCGCAGCGCGGTCATCAGTTCCAGGCCGGTGACGGCGGTCGAGCCGCACGGGGTGAGCACGCGGGTGGCGTAGGTACTGAGCAGGCGGGCGAGTTCGACCGGCGGCAGCTGGTCTGCCATCCCCCAGGAGCGCGTGTCGAGGGCGCCCCAGGGCAGGACGGCGAACTGCACGCACTGGCGGCGCGCGCCGTCGGCCGTGCGGTAGACCCGCGCCCACGGGCCGAAGCCCCGTTTCGTCAGCTTCCATCGAGCCTTGGTGAGTTGCTTGAGGGCGTTGTGGTCGTCAGACAGGCGCAGCCCGCGCCGGTCCTCCAACTCGGTTGGCAGGCCGAGGCGTTGGACGGCGGAGGCGGTCAGCACGATCAGCGGGTCGGCGTCCTTGCCCGAGCGGTGAAGGCGCGCAGCGCCCAATCTCGCCTCGCCCAGCGCCCAGTCGACCAGTGCCGGAAGGTCGGTGAGCGGGCAGTCGAGCACCAGGCCGTCGGCGCAGTACGCCGTGTCGTCGCCGTCCACGACGACGAGCGGCCCGTCGGCAAAGCGTGTGTCCGCTGCGGGCGCGGCCGCCGGCTTCTGGGGCGCCGACCGACGTGCCGTCGCAGGCCGCCGGATCGGGGTCGCGGGACCTGCTGTGGGCGCGACAGGCGGTTCGGGCGCCTGTGGCTCTGTGATGGCGGGCGGGCCAGTACGCGGTCCTGGCGCCAAGCCGGAGGACGCCGCCGGGACGGGAAAGCGGTCAGCGAGGCCGTCGAGGAGGCGAATGTAGGCAGCCCGCTTGGGAGGGCGTGGCTCGGTGCGGCCCGCCTCCCAACCGGTCACCGTCTCGCGTCGCACGTCCAGTGCCTTCGCGACCTGGTCCTGGCTCAGGCCTGCGGCCTCGCGCAGCCGTTTGCGTTCGGCGGGGGCCGGCAGGGCATCCGGTGCCGCCGCCTGTTCCAGCAGGGCATCGACCGATGTGAAGAGCCCGTTCTGCTCATGGGACACGAGAGCCACCTCCGCCTCCAACCTACACGAAAAGCACATCGAATCACACATGAAACGCGCACTGGGCACGCGGAGGTGAGCGGATGTCAGCAGCCCTGCGGCTGTGTAGGTCCTGGGGGTGCCGACTGGGCTATCAACCGGCCGTTGAACCTAGGGAACGACGTGTGCCGCAGGTGTGCGCCAGAGAGTGTCGGACGACGGCGGGATGGACGAACACAGCGCGGTGGGGCGCTGGTGCAGATCGTTGACCGTTGGCCGTGCGGCGGGGCAGGGCTGGTGGAGGGTGCGAACGTCGGATCGGTCAGGTCCACCGCATGTCAAGGGCTTCCAGAGCCTCGAGTTGTTCGCGGGTGAGTCGGGCGGGCTCGCGGCGCCGTTCTCTGATCCAGCGGCCCAGATCGAGGGGCTGACCGTCGACGGTGCACGGGTAGCTGCGGGGGACGTTGAGGTGCTGATGAGAGCGCCAGAAGATGCGGGCGGCGCGCAGGCCGCGGGCGAAGGCCCAGCCGGACGGGCCGTAGGGCCGGCGCAGGAGGAGGGCTAGGGGATGGTGGAGCGGTAGAGCGCCGAGGAGATTGTGCTGCATGTCGGTAAGACTGCCGAGGCGGTCGATCTGGTCGTCGAGCCAGCGGGTGAGGGGGCTGTCGTCGTTGTCGGGGCTGAGGTCGGGAAAGGTGAGGTCGCCGCCCCGAGCGGCCTTGAGGGCCTTGGCGTAGGTGCGTTTCCACTCGTCTTTCCATCTGGCGGCCCACCAGGGGTAGATGTCGTTGAGGGCCCGGTGGTAGCAGTCCGGCAGAGCGCGTTGGCGGGCTTCTCGGCGCCAGTCGGCGACGTGGCGGCCCAGGGCGATGCCTGCGTGATGTTCGTTGGCGCGGGGCGCGAGGTGGCCGTGCTGGGCGGTGTAGTCGCGGGCGATGTCGAGTTTGTATTCGATGCTGCGGGGCGGGTGCTGCCAGGTCATGCTGAGTGCGGTCAGGCGTTTGATGCGGTCGGGCAGGAGCATGCGGTTGGCGCGCAGTGAGCGCTGCTTGCCGAGCCACCAGCCCAGGTAGAAGCGGTCGGAGGTCAGGTGCCTGCTGGCGACGTCGAGGTTGCCATGTTCGGTGTGGTAGCGCTGGGCCTGTTCGAAGCCCATCTCCCAGACCTGGTTGGGGGCATCGACGTGATCGAGGCCCAGCACGGCGAGGATCTCGTCGACGCGGATGGGGTGGGCTGCGAGTTCGGGCTCGGTGGGCTCGCCGTCCCCGGTGAGGTATTCGACGCGTTCGAAGACATGCTCGTCGTAGACGCTGAGTTCGATGAGGACTTGATAGATCAGGTGGAACCGGGTGCGCCGGGTGGCCTGCCCGATGTCCTCTCCCGGTTCGGTGTAGACGGGGATGATGATGGTGGAGATCTTGCCGTCGCCGGGGGTCTGGCGCAGGGTGCGGCCGACGGCCTGGACGATGTCGATCGTGCTGGTCTTGGGGTGGGCGAACAGCAGGGAGTCGATGGCGGGGATGTCGATGCCTTCGGCGCAGCAGCGGCAGTTGGTCAGCACGGCCCGGCGCGGGCGGGTGTCGGCAGGGTGGGTGGAGAGCGGGGCGGTGCGGAAGGCTTCGTAGTTCTGGTAGCGGACAAAGGAGTTCTGTTTGGAGTTGACGGTGTTGACCTGGAGCCGCGACACGTCGTAGCCGGGCATGCGGGCGGCGGTCTGCGGCAGTGTTTCGGCGCATGCTTCGGCGGCCGCGATGCAAGGGTGGAAGGTGAGGGTGCGTCTGAGGTCGTAGCGCTTTTGGGCCACCAGAAGAGCGATCTGGGCGGCGGCGGCCCGCAGTCCTTCGCCGGTGTAGCTGGTGACAGTGCCGCGCAGGCTGCGGCGTAGGTCTTTGTTGGTGATCGTGATGACGGCGATGCGGTAGTCGGCGAGCAGGCCTTCCTGGATGGCCTCGGCCATGGAGAGGCGGTAGACGACGGGGCCGTACAGGCTCTGGTCGTCCATGGAGGCGATTTCGATGTCGGGCCCGCCGTAGGGGCCCTTTCTGTGGTTGAACTTGCGGAACGTGGCGGTCATATAGAGGCGGTGGCGGGCGGGCAGCGCGTCGTTGTCGTGGACGGTGCCCCAGGCTTTGTCGAGGCGGCCTGCGGTGTGGTGGGCCTCGTCGGCGACGACGACGTCCCAGTCCGGCAGGTGGTAATCGGCGTGCCCCCGGACGATTTTGAACAGCGACTGGTAGGTGCAGAACACGTTGAGAGGGCCGTCGGTGTCTGCGGCGGCCTCGGCGAGGCTCTCGGGTGTGTTCACCACCGTCAGCGTCTTGGCCAGGGAACGACTGAGGGCCTCGTCGGGCGAGCAGACGCCCAGGTAGCGGCCGGGGCGCCCCTCCCTGTGCCAGGTTTGTGCGGTCTGTTCCAACAGCGCCTGCGAGGGGACCAGGACGAGAGCCCGTCCCTGGGGCGCGGTCTCCTGTACGGCGTGCAGAGCTACATGGGTCTTGCCGGTTCCGGTGGCCATGGTGCTGGTGACGCGGGTGGCGCCTTCGGCGAAGCTGGTGACGATGGCGTCCACGGCCATGTCCTGGTGACCGTATAGCGGTGTCTTGAGGCCGTTGAGGGTCAGGGTTGCCACGCGGTGTCCTCCCCTGGGTGTCATGGCAGTCCTCGCCCCGAGGGTGAGGAGGTTTCCGGCGCGCCGGAGACCGGGTCGGAGCAGGTTCACTCGAAGGTGTGGCCGGGTCTTGACGGCCTGTGCGAAGCAGCACGAATGTCCTGGTGAGGCGTGCTGTGGCGGGGAGGAAGTCCCATGGACTTGGCGGGGTTGCTGGGACCGAGCCGTCCGCTGCCGGTGCAGGTGCGGCCGGTGGGCGGGGAGTCGACCGGATCGTTCGTGCGGCGGCTGGGGCGGGCCAACGGTCTGAACCTGGCGTCGTTCCTCGACCGTGTCGGGCAGGGTGAAGCGTCCCAGGATCCGGAGCAGGTGGAGAAGTACCCGCAGTACACCGAGATGAAGGTGAACGCGGCGGGCCGGACCCACCTGTCGGTGCTCGCGGACTTGGACGTGGGGCTGCTTAAGTGGGCGTTGCCGTCACTGGCGGATGACCTGCTGCTGCCCGGTACAGGGCCGGCGATGTGGCAATGGCCGTGGGAAGCGGAGGGCGGGCATCTGGTGCCGTGGTGCGCCTCGTGCGGACACCGGCGGCAGGTCGGTGAGCGCGTGTGGCTGATGTCGGCGGACAGCTGGCAGGTGTGCGGCCGGCACCTGCGGTGGACGGACGACTCACGCAGCACCGATCCGGACACCGTGCCGCTGGCCTCACTTCCAGCGTGCGTGGCAGCGCACCGGGACAGGCTGCGCCTGGAGGGCAAGTTCAAGTCGGCCGGCGAGGAACTGTTCGCCGACGCCTGCCAGGTCATGTATCAGTGGTGGACGTATGCGCCCGACACGCTGGTGTGGGTGCAGCGCGCCTGGGCGGCGGGGCTGGAGGCCCGCTCGGCGCGTGCCGTGCCCCTGGTCGTCTTCCCCGAAGCAGTCAAGCTGGCCTGGCTGATGCTGCGATTCGAGCAGGCCGGAGGGCGCACCCTGCAGGACCGGGGCAGGTGGCTGGTTCGAGTCCAGCGTCAAGCAGACCTGTGGGACGTCGACTTCGCCGCGGGCAAGAACGCGCTGTTGCAGTGGCTGGAGCGCCACAGCCGCCCTGCCGCGACGGGTACGGGAGCCGCAACAGCAGGGCGGCGCCATCTCGTGCTGGCGGAGCGGCACAACCGGATCGCGGCCCGTGCGGGCTCTCTTCAGCAGCGCTCGTGCATGCCTGGCACATGAGCCTTCAAGGGCATGCCCGCGAAGAATCGTGAGGTCGAGAGCGTGGCCGACCTCAGCCTCTCCCCCGCCGCCGTACGCGCGGACGATGGCGCAGGCAGTATTCGATCGGAACAGACCCGGTGGCCGAGTTCAGCTGTCCCCGACTCGGCGCACGCTCCCAAATGGAACCGTCCCGTCCAGTTGACGGGTCGACTGCTGGAGACATGTGCGCTCCGCCGCGTCGCGGGGTGGACGGCGATTCTCCCTTGAGCCAGGATCACACAGAAATCCGCTCGGGGGGAGCCGCACCTTGTCGCTGATCTGTCAAGGGCATGCCCCTCGAACGGAGGAACTCTCGGCGCTTACCCGCCGTGTACTGTCGGCCAGCGGTGACCCTGAGCTGAGCGGTGAGCACGGAGGGCGCCATGCATGACGTACGGGTGTGCTACCTGGACGAGCGTGAGCAGTTGGTGTCGGCGGCACCCGCTGATCTGGTGGGGGTGGCGGTGGAGGAGCGGCGTCCGCCGAGCGAGCCGGTGGCCTTTCACGGTCGTCCCGGGAAACTGTCCGACTGCTGGTGCGCCACGATCAATGGGCATGTGGTGTGCGGTTCGCTGCGGCGCCGTCGGGTGGCACTGGAGCTGGACTTCGATCCGGAGATCACCTGGATCGGCGGAGAACCGGTGGAACTGCACTGGCAGGGTGCGGGAGGCAAGCGGCGCTGGCGTCCGGATTTCGTGACGCGCACGGTCACCGGGGCGCGTCAAGTCGTGCTGGTGGAGCCCGAGAAAGGCGGTCCGCAGTGGCGGGAGGGTCTGGAGGTCGCACACCAGGTCGCGATGGCGGCCGGCTGGCAGATGTCGGTGCGGCGGGTGCCGGAGGGTATGCGCCTGGCCAATCTGGAGTGGGCGGCCGACTACCGCCAGGCGGTGCCGGTGGCGGCCGCGGAGCGGGAGGCGGTCGAGGAGGCCTTTCGCCGCGAACGCCCCATCGGCGAGGGGGCGCGGGCCAGTGGCGTGCGGTACGCCTTGGCGCTTGATCTCGTGTACCGGCTGGTGTGGCAGCGCCGTCTGGGCATCCGCTGGGACCGGCCCCTGATGCCCCGCGCGACGGCGTGGCTTGCCGATGGGGCGGCATGAGCGGGACGGGCGCGTTCACGCCGGGGCAGGTGCGTCTGGGTGACCGGGTGCCGTGGCTGGGCCGGGCCCACCAGGTGGTGGCGTTCCAGGGGTCGAACGTGGTGCTCCTGTCCGAGGAGACGTCCACGCCGGTGGAGGTGCTGTACACGGCCATGGTCTCCGCGCCGGGCTTCGCCGTGCTGAATGGTGACGGCTCCCCCGTGGCGTCGGCCCCGATGCCTGCCGTGGATGCTCCGACGTCCAAGGCCCAGCGCAAGGAGGCCAGGCGGTGGCATCGGCACATGAAGGAGCTCGACACCGGCCTGCTGCCGGGCAGCAGTCAGGCCCGACCCGGATACGAGCCGGGAGAAACGACGCTGGCTGAGCGTTATGCCTGCAAGTCACGGGAGTTGGCGGCCGCAGGCATGGAGATCAGTGCAAAGACGCTGGAGTCGATGCGGCTGAAGTGGAAACGGGCGGGCGAGAATCCGCTGGTTCTGATTGAGCGGCGCCCCCGGGAGAGCGGGCATCGCACCGATCCGCGGGTCATCGAGATCATGCGGGAGGTGGTGATGTCCCACAGCCGCGGCTCAGGGGTGGACATCCAGACCGTATGGGAAGAGGTGCTGGATGTCGTCCAGGACCGCTTCAAGTCGGAGCTGGAGGATCCGCAGGAGGCCCAGCGGCTGCTGCTGAAGCGGGCCACGTTCTACCGGCGGATGGAGGACACCGGGCTCGCCGAGTACCTGGCCGCCCCCACACGCCGGCGTGCGCAGCGGGCGAGCAAGCCGCTTCCTCCCTACCGGCCCTCTCATGCGCGGCGGCCTGGCGAGGTGGTGCAGATCGACACCTCACCGCTGAAGGTGAAGGCGCTCGGGGACGACGCCCAGGTCATCTCGGCCGAGTTGACCTCGGCGATCGATGTGGCGTCGCGTTCCAACTGCGCGGTGATGGTTGTCCCGGTGGTCACCGGGGAGGGTTCGCCGGGCAAGCGGATCGGCGGACGGGCGACCAGGGCATACGACCTGGTGCTGCTGCTGGCTCAGTGTTTTGCCCCGCTTGCCTGGCGTCCGCACTGGGATCCGCTGGCGCTGGCCGCGAACTCGGCGCTGCCGTACGAGGATTTACGGGATGCGGATGAGCGGTTCGCGCGCGCGGTTGCGGCGCGGCCGGTAATTCATCCCCGTACGGTGATCATCGATCAGGGCAGCCCCTACTTGAGTGATCATTTCAAGTACGTGTGCGACATGCTCGACATCACCATCGTGTATGCGCGCAAGGACACTCCGACCGACAAGCCGATCAAGGAGCGGTTCTTCCGCACCCTGGGCAGCCGGTTCAGCCAGCACGTGGTCGGCTGGACCGGTAACGGTTTCGCCCACCGAGGGCTGGGGATCGACAAGGGCCCCCTGTATCCCATCAACACGCTGCAGGACCTGGCCGAGCAGTGGGTCGCCCTCGAATACCAGCAGACGCCGCACAAGGGGCTGCGCAGCCCGTTCACCCCGGGCCTGATTCTGTCGCCGAACGAGATGTATGCGCAGCTGATGCCCATGACGGGCTATCGGCCGCGGCCGATCACCGCAGCCGAGACACGCGAGCTGCTGATCCCGGCCTGGGTGAAGATCAGCGACAAGGGCATCGTGATCGAGAACCGCATCTATCAGAGTTCGGACCGGCGGATGCGGCTGCTGATCGAGCAGCGGTCCGGGATCAACGAGCACAACGACCGGTTCAAAGCCCGCTATAACCCCTACCACCCCGAAGTGGCCTACCTCTTCGACCACCTGTACACGCAGGAATGGCTCGAGGTGGAGTTCATCTACCGGGGTCTACTCGAGGACGACTGGACGCAGGACTTGTGGGAGCGGGCCACCGCGGAGGTCGTGGACAACGGCGGCCGCAAGGACGATCAGCTGGCGATCGCCAAAGCGATGCGGGCGCTGCGCCGTTCACTGCGCCAAGGCCCGGGCAAGGCGCACAAGAGCGCCCCCAGGATTCCTTTCCAGGGGCTGGAGGTGGCCGCAGAGCCCGAGCCGGTGGTGGACCCGTATGCGGGGGTGTCCATCGACGTCGAGACGGTCACCGCCTATCCGTCCCTGCCCATCGCCGGCCGGGACATCGACCGGCCGGCGGCACCGGACGACGCAGACGCTCCGTGACGGACAACCGCCCACCGCCGGCGCCCATGGGGGGCGCCGTGGCCCCCATCCCGTCCCTGAGGAGGACATCGTGGCAACCTCCGCCGCTGCACGCACCGCCGCACGCGCCGAGCGGGAACAACAGATCCTGGACCATGCACGGGCCGCTCCGATGGCGCCGCGCTGGATCTTTACCCTGCAGGGCTGGAACACCTACGTACGCGAGATGATCAAGCGTCCTGAGCTCGCGGACTCGGCCCCGCTCGGCACCCCGGTCACCTCCGACGACCCCCGCCTGCGCTACCACGGGCACCTGCTGCTGGTCCCCAATCCCCCATTCGATGCGGCGCTGTTGAAGACGCACCGGCTGCTGCTGGCCAACCGCAACCGGCGCGAGGGATTGATGGACCGGGTGATCGACGGGCCGCCCGGAACCGGCAAGACCTTCCTGCTGCGGGCCATCGGCCGGGAGTTCCAGACCAAAATCGAGGAAGTGCACGACGACCGGATCCCCGTCGTGCACATCATGGCCCCGCAGGATGCGGACAACATCGTGAACTGGGTATGGGCGATCGCCGAGTTCCTCGGCCTGGCCCCGGCGCCGCTGACCGAGGAGGAGATCCGTCAGCCCCGGCGCACCCCCGACCTCTCCCAGTCCGTGTGGCACGTCCTGGAGCAGCGCTGGACCCAACTGCTCCTCGTGGACGGCATGCAGCGGGTACACCCGGACCAACTCGTCCCGGTGCTGCACCACTTCGACTTCCTGCGCGAGCAGCTGGGGATCACGACCGTCTTCTGCGGCACCGGTGCCCGCGAGATCGTGCGGGCGGCCCGCGTGAAAGCGGACGGCCTCAGCGAGGCACACGAAGGCCTGAGTCAGCGGGCACCGGTCATCACCGGCAAAGACGGCAAGCAGCACCGGGTACTCCCCCAGGCCGATCCCAGCCGGCTGCCGGTGACCTGGCTCGACCCCATTCCGCTGTACGACGGCGACCAGGAGACCTGGCCCAGCGTCGTGCGCGGCTTCGAAGAGGCCCTGTGCCTGCACCAGCTCTCGCCGCATGCTCTGGTCGGCGAGGCCAAGTACCTGCACCGCCGCACCGGCGGCTACCTCAGACTGCTGTCCCAGCTGATCTGCCAGGCGGCCATCACAGCCATCGAAGAAGGCATCGAGGACATCACCAAGGAACTGCTGGAAGACATCGACATCGGCGGCTGATCACCAAGTACAGAGGAGCGCCCGGATTCTTCCGCCCTCAACTCGCCAAGCCTGCGTGCCGTACGTGGGCGCAGCTGGGCGGGCCGCCCGTTGTAGCCGTCGTGTGGACTGCAGGCGGCCGGGACGCCACTCGCGCAACGATGATGGGCCCGCTTTCCCTGCCGGCGGCCTCCGCCGAGGCTGCCGTGCACGGTCACGGCCGCCGTCCCGCCTGCGGGCAGGCCGTCTGGTGGCGGCAGTCGAGCCCGGGCTCGGTTCGATGTCAGTGGCCACCGTTAGTGCCTGTGTCTGAACCTCGACGTTTGATCTGTTTATGGACTTCTGGGCTGTTTCTTCCATCCAACGGTCGAGCAGGGACAGATTCGGAGGGTTGGCGGGGGTGTTCGGTTACGGAAGGGTCGTGCTGAGGCTGGCTCTGGTGGTCATGGGCGGGTGCGCGGAGCGTGTCGGTAGGGGCTGGAGCCTTTCTTCGTCGGCGTCGTCGGCGGCGCTTCGGCCTGGGGTGGTGGAGTGCCGTGAGCGAGATGGTCGGCAGTGTGACCCGCAGCCGGTACGAGGGGCTGGTGGCAGCGTCGCTGGAGCTGGTGGAGCTGAGTACGCGCTGCCAGTTCGATCTGGGTGACATCGCGTTGGAGATCGAGCCCATGAGGGCCCGGGGCGGATCCAGCCCGGACGGGGGCGGGGAACTGTTCACGGTGAAGCAGTCGCTGACGATGTTCGCCGAGGACGTGGGCCTTGCGTACTCGACGGTCTGCGGGCACCGGTGGGTGGCCGGTCAGTGGCCGGTCGAGCACCGGAGCAAGGACGCCTCCCACGAAGTCCACAGGATTCTCGCCTCGGGCCCTAATCCGTTCGAGAGGATCAAGCACCCGCCTGTCAACCCGCGTAGCGGGAAGGCCCGTTGGTGTGCGGACACCGCGAAGCGGTCGGTGGGCTGGAAGGCGGACACGCCGGTGAACGTGCAGGAGAAGGTCGAGGCGATTCACGACCTCGCGGCGGACGAGGTGGTCGCGGCGCAGGTGGCGACCGACTTGTTGCGCCGCCCGGATGTGGCGTTCAAGGCGATGCGTGACAACACGGCCCGTCATCTGGTGAACCAGGCCCAGTTCGAGCAGACCCGTGAGGCCGAGGACTTCGTCCGGGAGCAGGTCCCGCTGGTCGGCCAGCTCCAGCGGACGGCGGAGTTCATGGACCTGGTCGGTGCCTGCCATCTCTTCGTGGCCGGCGCGGGGCGGCTGGTTCCGGCGATGCGCGGGCACCACTTCAGTGAGCAGGAGCGCGGCGTCGTGGAGAAGAACCTTCAGAAGGTCCGCGCGATGTGTGACTGGATCGAGACCGCGGTGGCCACCGGCAATGTTGACGCCGATGATGCCCTCGCACAGCTTCTGCGGGGCGAGTAGTCGTGCGGCGGGCAGCTCTGCCCGCCCACAACCACGGCGAGGCAGTACGCAAATCGTTGCAGGAGGCCCGCCCTGCCGGGCTCAAGCTCAAACAGCTGTCGTCCGCGACCAGGCGCACGCCTTCCCAGGTCTGGACGGGAATCACGTTCCTGCGGAAAGTCGCACTGAAAGAGGGGCTGCCGCCTGTGACCTACAACCGCAAGGACGGCTTCCAGCTCTCGGAGGATCCCGCGGTCTGGATCGCCTACGAGAAAGCGATCTTCGAGACCGAGCTGCACCGGATCACCAACTTCATCGCCGGAATTGTTGCCCCGCACTCTGCCCGGATGCCCCAGGACGAGTGGGCACGTCTGGTCATGGACCAGCTCTCCGGGGTGCGGGCCACCCTGGAAGTCCTCTCCCGGATGGAACGCTGACCAGCGGTGACGACGCGGCAGCGGCGCTATCCCACCGACATGACGGACAGGGAGTGGGAGCTGGTCGAGCCGCTGCTGCCCACACCGGCCTGCGAGCTGCCCTCGGGCGGCCATCCGGAAGCCCATCCGCGGCGCGAGATCGTGGACGCGATCCGCTATCTGGTCGATAACGGGACGAAATGGAGAGCCATTCCGGCGGATTTCCCGCCCTGAAGGACCGTGTTCGGGTTCTTCCAGCGCTGGGCGGAGGCCGGGGTGGTCACCGAGATCCGTGACCAGCTCCGTCAGCGGGTGCGCACCCGTTCCGGCCGGAACCCGAACACGGTCACGGTGATCCTGGACTCGCAGTCCGTCAAAGCCGCCGAGACCGTCGGGAAAGCCTCGCGCGGTTACGACGCGGGCAAGAAAATCAATGGCCGCAAGCGGCACCTCGCGGTGGATACACGCGGCCTGCTGGTGCGGGTGATGGTCACCCCGGCCGACCAGCCCGACCGTTTCGCGGGCCGTGACCTGCTCTTCCGGCTCCGCCTGACCCACCCCGAACTCACCCTGGCCTGGGCAGATTCCGCCTACGGCGGCACACTGACCACCTGGTCCAGGGACTTCCTCGACCTCACCCTGAAGACCGTCTCACGGCCCAGGGATGCCAAGGGATTCGTGGTCGTCAAACGCAGGTGGGTGGTCGAGCGCACGAATGCCTGGGTCATGAGGGCCAGAAGGAACGTGCGGGACTACGAGAGGCTTCCTCAACACTCCGAAGCCCACATTTCCTGGACCATGATCACTCTCATGACGCGCCGGCTCACCCGCAAGACACCGCTGGTCGACAAACCCCGCCCGCCCCGCGAGACCGAAGTGCCTCAGCCCAGAGTGCGGCTGCGGGCCTCCAGACCCCACGGAATCCGGCTCGCCCCGGCCACCGTCTGAGCAACGCTCCGGCCTGCCGCATACCTCAGAGGATCCCGCCCGCCCCTCACCCTGAGTCAGGGGACTGTCCTGTCGCCCCCGCACGCAGACACTCAGGCCGCCGCCTCCTGAGAGGCGGCGGCCTGAATGCGGTACTGCAACGAGGTCGATCAGTTGAGAACGAGGATGCTGGTGCCGATCGGCAGCGGGGCCGGGTAGTCCACCTTGACCTTGATCCGCACCCCTCCGTCGAACGGGGCCACCTGAGCGACGATGAAGTCGGCGCCGGCCTGGGGGTGCGGCTTGCCCTGGTACACCTGGAACGCCGCGACCAGGACCCGGGACGTGGAGCGGATCTGGTCGCTGTTGAAGGTGAGGAAGACATCGCCCTTGCCGTCGGGCCAGTCGAGCTTCTGCACGCTGAAGAGCCCGGGCAGAAGCGTTGTCGATCCGGAAGTGGCTGAGGTGCTTGTACCGGGAGCAGCGCTCGTGGTCATGGTGCCTCCTCGCTCGGCCGGTGGCGGCGAGTACTCACCGCCGATCCACGGCACAACCTACGAGGACGGCAGTCCGGCGTAGCCAAGAACAGCACAGTCTGTCCGGAACATGCTTCTCCAGACGAATTCGGCGCTCTTGACGGGGCTTTGCACCCTCCCGCCAGGACTGCGGCCCGTCGGCACCGGTCCGGTCTTCACCCGCTGGATCACCCCCAGGCGGCCTCGTCGTTTGCGGTCGTCGGGGCGCCGACACCCGGAGGATCTGATCACCCCAGACTTGTTCCGCACCCGCTCTGCCGACGAACAGCGCCCAGACCCGACTTCCGACTCTCACTCCTGCCGCACCCGTCCCACCGCTTCGCCTTCTGGCTATGAACGTCAGTTGGGGAGTCGTTTCGCGATGAGTGCGGATGTCGCGTTCTGACCGACATTGCGATGACGGTTTGTTTTGACGTCAGGCGGGGGGCTTGCGGTGGGACTGTGGGGTGTGCTTCTGCCGCAGACGCGTCCGGACCTCAGCCGCCGCCTTCACCTGACGAGCCAAGGATGTCGCCGAGTGACTGGCCGGCGTCCTTAACATCTTGGGTGACCGTGATCTTGTGTCCTACTGGCGTTGTGTCAATCGCCTTCACCAGCCCGAAGACGGACCCCTGCTTGTCCGGGGGAAGAAGCTTCGCCAAGGGGTCACCGGCGGAGGGGTCTAGCGGTCCATCAGTTGCGCTCTTGCCCTTGATTCCGGCGAACGGGTTCTGCGCCATCACTGCACTCCTGCCTGTAGGAACGACTGCGGCCGGTGCCGCATCGACACCTACCAGGCGAACAGCACGCCGCCGCATACGCACCTGAGGGAGGGCTGATTGGGTCTGCCCTCGGTAATCCGATCGGCTTCGTGCCCGGTAGGGCCGATACGGCGGAGAGGGACCTCACGATCTCGCCCGCAGCCTGCGCGTGAACGCTCTTGGCCCCACCGCCCTCTGCCACACGTGCGGCGGCACCGGCGGCATGCGTACCCGGAGGCGGTCGAGACCGCGCACGCCGACTTCGCCGCCCGCCAGCAGTGCGACCGCAGCCCCAAGTAGTTACTCAGCGCTACACGCCACCTGGCGGTGGCTATACAAGAACAGAGCCGACTATGGAGGCAACCAGAGCTGACAGGGCGTCGCGTCAGCCTCCGCAGGCGCGGTGAGAACCCGTCCTTGAACGTCGTTGGTGGGTCGACTGTGGAGGGTGTGGCCGGGTGTGAGTAGCTGACGTACGGGCGCATGGCCGGTCACCTTCTGGGCTAATCCAGATGCCGAGCCCGGGCAGGAGTGGGGCATCTGCATCAGCCTGGTGGTATCTGCTCACCCGCGCACGAAGGAGCACCCATGGGCATTGAGGACGAACTGGGCAAGGCAGCCGACCAGGCAAAGAAGGTTGTCACCGGCTCTGATGAGGACAAGCAGAAGCAGCAGCAGTTCGAGACCGCGGACACCAGCGGCAGCGAGACCGACTCGGACGGGGGAGTTGTCAGCGACGACGAAGGCCGGGCCGGCGGCATCTGAGAACTCGTCCCGGAACCTGCTTCGAGGGTTCCCAGACGGGTTCTGAGTGACATCAAAACTCATCGCGATTGATCATGCAGACACGCGCTTAGCGACTCCCCAACACACTTCGAAACGACTCCCGCTCAGACCTTCACAACCAGCCTTCGCTCATCCAACTCAACGAGTGGCCACGGCGGGGAGACAGTTCAGACACAGGCACTTAGGGTCAATGCTGTGATCAGGGAGTACTACCCGCGGGCGTGGCAGCATCTGGACAATGCGCGGCGGGCCAAGGTGGCGATGGCGCGGTTGTGGAACACGCTGCTCGAGGGCGGACTGGTCGAGGAGGGCGTGGTCACGCATCCGGACGGGTCGGGGGTCATCACGGCCTGGCTGGCTTGGCCGCCGGGTGGGCAGGCGGAGCTGACCGAGCTGTTCGGCGGGTGTGTGCAGGAGCTGTGGGCGTGCCTGGATGCGCTGGTGACGGAGTCCGTTGAGGCGTTCAGTGCGCTGCAGCGGCTGCGCAGGCCTGAGTGTCCCCGGTTCTTTCCGGTCGCTGATTCTCTCGAGGGATTCCGGGAGTCGCTGGCCGAGTCGTGCATGGACGGCGCCCTGCGGTCGCACGTGGCGATGGTGGAGGACTGCCAGCCCTTTCAGGACAGCGATGGCGACGAGGTCATCGACCGGATCCGCCGGGGGCTGGCCCTTCTGCTGGCTTGGGAGGCGGCGCTGGATGCCGGGGCGGTGATGGGCGCGTGGGCGACCCCCGTCGAACCGCAGGTCCGTGCCGCAGCGCCCGCAGTGGTCGAGAGCGTTAAGGCGGCGGAGCCCGGCGCGCTAGGCGAACAGGAACATGTCCTGGCCCGCTACCGGCTGAGCTCCTACCAGAGCGGGTGTGCTGTGACCGCGCGGGCGGGCACGTATGTCGACCTGTGTTTCACGGAGGGGTTCGTCCCGGCAGACAACGAGGACACCTTCGTCCGGCGGCTGTCGCTGGTGATCGAGGCGGTCACCCGGTTCGCTATCTCGTTTGCGTGGCTGTCCAGCCAGGTGCCGGGCAGCCGGCACGTGCTGTCTGCCGGGCACTCCGCCCCCGGCGACACCTGGATCGCAGCCACACGCTCGTCGAGGCACTGGTCCGCCGAGCAGCTGGCCGCGCTGGCCTCCTCGGACATCGGCCTGGGACGAGTCGAGGACGCCGACACGCTCACGCTGATGGTGAGCACTCCGAGCGGTGTGTTCGAGCGGGTCATCCCGCACGCGACGCCCTTGCGCAGCCACGACCGGCGGGGCACGGCCGCGGAGATAGCCGTGCAGGATGCGGCGGCCACCTGGGGTCTGCCGGATTTCGTGATGGCCCCGAGTGTGGAACGCAAGGGGCGAGGCGTGCGGGAGATCAGCGACGGTCTGCTGGTGGTCGGCGACCAGGGGGTCGTCGTGCAGATCAAGGCGCGCGAGGGCGAGCCAGCCTCAGTAGAGCGGGAGACGTCCTGGGTCCTGAAGCAAATCACCGCGGCGGGCAAGCAGATCCAGGGCACCGCCCGCCGGCTGCGGGCAGAGAGCGTACACATGGTCAACGGACGGGGCCGCCGCGTCCGCGTCGACGGACCGGCCGTCGACTGGGTCGGCGTCGCCATCATCGAACACCCTGATCTGCCACAGGAGTTGGCTGTCGCGGAGCATCACGGACGCACGCCGGTGATCGCTCTGCTGCGACGCGACTGGGAGTTCTTGTTCAACCAGTTGCGCTCCACCCACGCCGTAGTCGGCTATCTGCACCGGGTCGGCACGTCGGCGCCCGTTCTGGGCGACGAGCCGGAGCGTTACTACGAGCTGGCCGCCGCGGACGCCGAGGCAGTACCGGCAGCGGCGGACCCGTCCTGGACTCGGCGCGGCGGACAGCCGCACAGCGTGCCGCTGCTGCCCGCCGCCCCGGCCGGCAGTGACGACGACGAAGCCCACACCATGGTCCGCATCCTGCTCGAGGACGTAGCCACCAGCCCACTGGACCCGGACGAGTGGGATACCCGGCAACGCGTCCTGGCCTGCCTCGACAGCCTGCCGGTCGGGTACCGCACAGATTTGGGCCGTTTTCTGCTGGACGCGCTGGCCGCGGTCGCCGAGCCTGCGACAGGCACCACGGTATGGCGGATGCGCACCTTCATCGCCGGGCCTGATCGGGATCAGCTTGGCTTCGCCGTCTGTTCCGCCCTGACCGACCACACCCGCGCCGCGTTCTCCGCCTGGCTTCAGCTGCGCCATCACGAACGCGGCGAGCATGCGGACCTCGCCCAGCTCACGTCGGTCGGTGTGCTGCTCACTCCCCGCGCCGACGGCTACCGGGAATGGGACACCACCATGAGTGCCCTCAGCGGCGCCCCGGAACTGAACGGTGAGGAACTACGCGCCTACCAGGATCTGTTCAATACGCCCAGCGGCCCGGCAGGCACCGCCTCGAAGCCATCGCCCTGAGAGGGCGGCAAGACGGACAGCGGTGCCGCCAGCGCTGCGGTCGCCTTCGGCCGTTCGGTGATCGGCCGGGCTGCCGCTGTGGTCAGTGGTGTTCGTGCAGCCGGGTGAGGAACTGCCGGATGAGGACGTCGACTTCGCGGTCGGCGCTGAATCCCTTGAGCTGGATGCGTTCGATGTGGGCGATTCCGCTGTTGCGCCAGGACCTGTCGAGGGCGGCGTCCGCGGCGAAGTGTTCGTGGTGATGGGGTTCGTCGACCTCGATGGCACCCACCCGGCCGGAAGCGGTGACGAGGAAGTCCGGGACCCAGGTGCTGCCGCTACCGACCCGGGCCCTCGGCAGCGGGAAGATGGCGATGGTGGAATCCTGCGGCAGCTGTGCCTGTGCCCGCTTCAACGCCTCGTAGACGAGCATTTGCTCCCGGGCGTCGAAGGCGAAACCGTCCCTGCTGAAGGTGGCGGCTGCCTCCTCGGCACGGGGCCGGGGGTACTGGCTGGGGGATGTTTTATTGATCAGCTTCTCTTGGAGGCTCTGCCTCCAGTCGTCACCGGTCTCGGGGAGGGCCGGAATGGCGCTGACGTTGTCGACCAGCAGGTCGTGACGTGCCGCCACGTGGACGAGCAGGGGCCGGATGGCGGCGAGGACCTCTGGGGTGAAGCGGGCAACGAGGTAGAGCGGCACGATGAGGGCGACGTCTTCGCCTTCCTCAGAACGGTCACTGGGGACATGCTCGATGTCTTCCACGTCCGCCAGCAAGGCGGCGGCCTGGCTGTTTCCGTCCTCGTACAGCAGGAACGCTGTCTGGGCCAGGACGAGATACAGAATGGCCGTCAGGGCCTCGTCCGGCTCCGCTGACGTGTCGGCGGCCGGAACGGTACCGGGCGCATCCACCTGCGTGGGACCTTCAGGGCTGGGCAGGTCGGAGGGAGAGGGGATCCTGCCTTGCACCAGCAGCTCTACGGCGGGCGGAGGACTGAGAAGCTCTGCGAGCACCTCCTCGAGCACGCGGCGACAATACGAGTTGATCAAGGTTTCGTATGCGCCCGGGCTGAACATGTTGAGCGTGAGCGTGCTGCCGTCGTAGAAGAGCACGCTCGCGTTCTGGCTCAGCAGGATCCAGGCGAACCGCATCCGCTCATCGATGGCTTGCAGAAGCTGCGGCCACAGCTCTTGCATGTCTGCCGTCCTGTCGGCCGTGGCGCCCTCCCCGTGTGCTGCCCCACCAGCAGCGTAGGAAGAGACGCTGACCGCCGGAGGCGGATCGCTGCTGCCGTTACCCGTACGCCTGAACTCCGTCCGCACGGGGGGCCTTGGCCTTGCCGATCGAGAACTCGCCGCATCCGCACAACCTCGACCGGAGGCCCGTGGGACCAACTCGTCCACCCCCGGTTAGAGATGCGGCTGTTCGCGCCGTACCCAGCGGCCGTCGCTCAATCGGCGTGCTGTTCTAGAGAATCCTGCGCCCGACCAGGGGCTGCGCGAGAGGATGCACTGGGTCGGCGAGCAGTACGCAGTGGGCCACCGGGGCGCGTGATTCTTGGGACCAGCCGAATTGCAGCATGGCTGTGGGGGCTGGGTGGCGGTGGACGCTGTGGGAGTGGGATGAGTGGGGGGACATGGCAACGTGGTTTGAGCGTATGGCAGCGATTCCTGGTGTGCGGTTCGCCGGGAGCCCTGGTGTCGTCCGCGAAGCGCTCGCAGCGGCACGTGTCCGTCCGGAGGTATCGTACGGCTCGCTGATGTGGCCCACTGCTGAGGGCAGTACGTCGGCAACGCCGGCCAGCCGGCACGTGCCGGTGGAGGCGAGCGGGGCGGGCCTGGTCAGCCGGGTCTGGGAGGCGCTGGAGCTTCCCGGTGAAGCGATGGACTACCACTTCGTCCTCCAAGGGGCGGTGGACCGCTTGTGGAGCGGTAGACGCTCCTACTCTGACGGGCTTGAGCTGCTTGAGGTGTTCGCGCTGCTGGACTTGGAGTTGATGGAGGCTGCCCCGCAGGTGGTCTCCTTTGACACCGGCTCCGTCCCGACATCGTTCGTGCACGTGACGTCCGTTCCCCGGCTGGTGATGCTGCTGGAACGCGAAGGCGCCTTCGCCGACGCCCTCGAACTGGCACGGCGGCTGGTCCGTTTCGACCAGGGTGAGGATGCGGTGGGCCGCCTCTCGGAGAAGATCGGCGCGCTGGCGGCCGAGTCGACGGTTGGCGGGACGGCATGAGCGCCGGGCTGGAGCAGCTGATCCCCTCGGCGTCCTACCTGGAAGAGGCCTTCCTGCACTGGGTGCTCACTCCGGCCGCGCAGCGGGGCATCGTGGCGCATGTGCGCAGCCAGCATCCGGTGACGGTCAACGAGCGCACCTACCGGCTGGACTATCTGATCGCGGGCGAGTCACTGCACCTGGCCGTGGAGTTGGACGGGTTCACCTTCCACAGTGACCGTGCCGCCTTCACCTACGACCGGCTACGGCAGAACGACCTGGCGGCCACGGGGCTGACGGTGCTGCGGTTTTCCTATGACGCAGTTCGCCTGGATACCGCACGCTGCGTCGCCCAGCTGCAGGCGATGATGCGCCAGGATGCCGTGCTCTCGCCTCTGGTGATCGCCGCGCCGCGCGTCGAGATCCCGGATATGGTGGGCGATCCCCTGCGGGCGGCCGACCCCCCTCGAAGCACCCGGTCACCAGCCGATGAGACCTACTTCGCCGGTGCGCGCGCTCAGGTGGCCCGGGAGCCGCTGCGAGCCTGCCAGGACGAGGCCCTGGCCGCGCTGGCCAACTACTACGCCTCCGGTGGCCAGCATGCAGCCACGGTGATGGCGGTCGGGGCCGGCAAGACCGCGCTGGGAGTGGCGGCCGCGTTGTCGTTCACCAGGCGGCGGGCGCTGGTGGTGACGCCGGGCTCGGTCATCCGCGGCACCTTCGCCAAGGCCCTCGACCCGGGGGTGCCGGGCAACGTCCTGTACGGGCTGGCGGGCGGCCCGCTGCTGCCGGGTGCGCGGCCGCCAGCCACGCTGGTCCTGGACGCGGACGACGAGCAAATCAGCCGGGTGAGCCGGCAGCGGCTGCTGGCCGCGGACGTGCTGGTCACGAACTTTCACGCACTGGGCACCGGCGACAAGGACGGCGACCTGCTGGCCAAGCTGGAGCCGGAGGATGTCGACTTCATCGTCGTCGACGAGGCTCACATCGCGGCCAGCGCCTCCTACCAGCGGCTGTTCGCCCACTTCCGGGGTGCGCGCACGCTGTTGATGTCGGCGTGCTTCCAGCGTTTGGACGGCAAGCCGATCGACGCAGACGTGGTCTACCGCTACAGGCTGGTGGACTCCGTCGCGGATGGCTCGGCGAAGAACCTGCGTGTGCATCGGTTCGCCCCGGATGCGGCAGCGACAGTGTACGAGGCGGTGTGGCCTGACGGGCGGCGCGAGCAGATCGTGGGCCGCGAGGCACTGTTGGCCGCGTTGGGAGACGAGCGGAAGATGGCCCGCATCACTGCGCAGTCCGATGCCTCGATCCGGCAGGTGATGATGGTGACGCGGGCCTGTCTGGATGCGCAGGCCAAGCTACTGGCCCCGGTCAAGCCCAGGGCGCTGTTCGCGGCGATTGGTGAGGCCCACGCTCAGCAAATCGCCCGCATCGCCGACGAGCACGGCATTCCCTGCGCCACGCTGCACCACAGCATGTCGGCTTCGGCGATCAAAGCCGTCCGGCGGCGCTTCGAGTCGGACGCGGGTGATCTGCAGGGCATCGTGCAACTGCGGATGCTCGGCCAGGGCTACGACTTCCCGCCCATCACCGTCGTCGTGCCCGTGCGTCCCTACGGCAGCTTCGGCGAGTTCTACCAGTTCGTCGGGCGCGGTGTGCGGGTGCTGCGGCATCCCGGTCTGGCAGCCGATCAGCAGTACCTGGATGTGGTCTGCCATGCCGAACTCGGCCTCGAGGAGCATCTGGAGGCCATGTGCGAGGACAACGACATGGATCCCGCGCTGCTGCTCGACGTCCCCCTGATCGATGTCGACACGCTGGAGGCCGGCGTCGCGGACGCCAACAGTGGTGAAGAAGGGGCATCTGACAGTGCGTTCCCCGGCGGGGTCGACGCGTTCGTGCTGTACGAGCAGGGGCGCATCGAGCAGCGGGTGGTGCATGACCTGGACCGGGTGGAGGCCCGGAGGGCGGAGCGGGAGATGCAGCTGATGGCCCAACGCTACGCCGTCTACGCGCAAAACACCGCGTCTCCGATGCCGTTTGAGCAGTTCGTCGAGTACATGCGGAGGCTGACCGGTGGCCACTGACCCATCGCGCTGGTGGCAGCCTGCCCTCGACGCACGCCCCGCGGACCGGCTTGCCCTGGAGGCGGCTGCCGGTCGGCAGCAGCGGTTCGCTCAGCTCGACGCCCTCGCGGCACGGCTGCTGGCCACGGCACTCGCCGGCCGGCGGGTGGCCTCGGTGGTCAGGGGTACAGGGCCCGAGGCCGTGGACAGCGTCAAGGTGTTGAGACTCACCGCCCGGCAGAAGTCGTGGTGTGCTGAGGCGTTCGGCGTTCAGGAGCAGCAGCGGCGCGGTGCCTGGTACCTGCCGCAGAAGATGTCGCTGAAAGCCGGGGCGGTGAACCTGCCGCACCTGGTACGCGAACGGCCCGCCCACGCCATGACGTTGGCCGCGGACGACTCGGCCGGCATCAGCCTGGTGGACGGCTCGGCCGACGCGGTGTTGCTGTGGTCGGTACTGGTGCCGTTGTTCGACACACTGACCGAGCCGATCCGGGTGCGGGCTGCGGGCCCGGCAAAGACCATCGACGACCAGCGACGGCTGTGGTCCGGCATCGAGGAACGCTACCGCCTGCTCGGTGTTGCCGACGAGGCGCTGGAAGCCTTCCGCTTCGGCGGCGGCTGGCACCGGTTGGACCGGCCCGGGCAGCAGCGCGCCCGCCTGCGTCTCCTGGACGCGCTCACCGCCGTCGATCCGCTGCAACTGGTCACGCGTCATCGCAGCCTGTGCATGCAGGCCCTGATGGCCGGCTTCGCGAAGAAGGCCGCCAAGACCGGGACCGCCCTGGCGCGCCGGGTCCTGACGCGCCCCCTGCAGCCGGTCGCCTCCGGCTACTTCGCCGGCGACTGGCTGGCCGTACTGGACTACCTTCAGGCGCCGCCGCACCCGGACGAGGAGGTCATCACCGCGCTGCCCGAGCCGCGCCTGTACGTGGGGATGTCCGCCCAGGCGGCCGGCATGGCGGCCGAGGCGGGCATCCCGGAGGAAGAAATCCATGCCATGCTCGCGGCCTTCCTCGGCGGCCCGACCTCCCTCTCCCCCGTCGAGGAACGCGTAGCGGCCCTGCGCGAGTGGTGGACGGCCTTCGACCATGCGCACGCCGTCCAACGGTCCGGCATGCGGTCGCTGTGGGGACTCGTCGATGACGGCATCATGGGCTTCGGGCCAGACGAGCACGGCTTCACCCAGCAGCTGTACCGGCAGGTGCTGCCCGCCTCGGTCAACGAGCGGGTGGACCGGCTGTGGCAGTCGGTGACCTTGCAGCGGCACGCCAGGAGCATTGTCAGCAACCCGCAACCCCACCAGCTGATGGCCGAAACCCTCGGCCCGGCCCTGGAGTTTTGGCACGGCGTCGCGCTCACCGCCTGGTTCGTGTGCGAAGGCCCCTACTCCCGCGCCCCTCTGTCCGGTGTGGCCGACTACTACAGCCGCCCCCTCACCGCGCTGCGAGATGCCGGCTGCCCTGTCCCGGCGAGCCTGTTCGAGGAACTGCGCACTGCTGAACGGCATTTGGGGCCGGAAGAGTCGATTGTCAGGGACCGCAGGGAGCTCCCGGTGGACACGGCCGCCGGCTCGTTCAGCCTGACCATGAGCTATAGCAGCGGCAGCCGCCGGGAAGGTTTCGAGCGGGTCCGCGATATCGTGACCCGCCATCGCCGTGCCTGGGCCGATCAGTATCTCGGCACCTACCTTGAGCAGCGCTGGCGCACCGCGCTGGAAGACGTCGCCCGCGCCCATCACCGGCACGTGGCCTCCAAGGGGCGGCCGCCCACCCTGATCCAGTTCGCCCAGTTCGCCACCACCGCGGCCGACCAGTGGACCGGCGGCGACCTCGGCGCCCTGTACACCGCGATCGGCGAGCCCGCCCCCGCCCATCAGGAGCGCCCGGCCCGACTCCTGCCGGAGGGCGACGGCCATGACTTCGCCCGCCGCGTCTACGCCGCGCTCGGCGGCATCACCGTCGACGACGACCTGCACGCGAACCAGCCCGAAGAAGCCCGACGGCAATGGCAACTCAGCCGTCTGGCCGTCGAAAGCCTGCGCTACGTACAGCTCCACGAAGCCCTCGGACAGCCCCCCACGTTCAAACAGTTCGGCTCCGCACGGCTGGCCCTGGCCTGGCCCGGAGGAGAAGCCGAAGGCTGGCCCATCTTCCAGCACACCCTCGCCGCGCTGACCGACACCGCTCTGCCCGCGAGTGCGCCCGCCGCGGAGGCAGCCGAGGACGCTCCCGGTCCGCCGGAAAGCAGCAAGCACCTGCTGGCCAAGGGGGCCAACGCCCCTCTTCACACCGAATCTGTAGTGGTACGTCTCATCACCACCGGCGCGCCAATCGATGTCTGTGCTGTTCTCCTCACCAGCCACGGCAAGGTACGCAGCGACGCCGACCTTGTCTTCTACAACCATCCGCACCACGACGGAGTCCGCACCAGCGGCGACACGGTCACCGCGGATCTGTCCCGCGTTCCCGATGACGTCCACACCGTGGCCGTCATCGTCAGCATCGACCTCGAAGCACAGCCCACGGCCGTCTTCGACCAGCACTCCACATGGCGTGCGGAGACCACCCAGCCCTCGGGCACCACTCTGTCCTTCGAGCCGGCACCCTTCACTTCGGGCGAGACCGTCTCCATCGTCGTGGAGGTCTATCGGCACGCAGCGGGCTGGAAAGTACGTGCCGTCGGTCAGGGCTACAACACGGGACTCGCCGGCCTGGCCGCGGACTACGGCATCAACGTCGAACCCTGACGGCGATGTCAGTGCCTGTCGCTAGGGTCGATTCTGTGATCAGTGACGAGGAACCAAACCCGCCGACCGGCAAGGAGGCACGGCGGAAGGCAGTCCGTCGCTCGTCTCCTGCCCACAAGTGCGATCGCGACCGAAAGCCACGTTGTCCGTCGGGTACTGCTGGAACTGCTGTGATCGCAGGAACCGTCTTTCATCCCGTGCCCATTGGCTGGCGGAGTGCGGGAGTTGCAAGAGGTGGCGCACGGCAAGAGAGGGATGGACATGTCGCATGGGCGGAGGGTCATGGTGACGCTTGCTGCTGTGGCCGTGATCGTCTCAACTCCCGTTTTCTGGCTGCTGGATGGGCCGGATACCGGGCAGTTGGTGGGGGCTTCGGTCCAGGGCGCCACCGGGGTGTGCGGCCTGTTGTGGGCCTGGATCCAGCCAGCTACTCGGGCGCGCGACACCGTCACGCGGACAGGACGGGCTGAAGCGTACGGCGGAGGAGAGGCCCACACCGGCATTCGCCGTCGTCATGGAGGCAGCGGAGTGGGTGGTGTGGAGCAGAGCGGGGATGCAATCGCCCGCGGACAGGGAAGCCGGGCCGGCACCGGCATCGACTACACCGGCTGAGGCAGGCTGCACGCGGCCGGGTGAATGGTGGGAGGGCCGATGAGACGGTTCTGGGTGAGGCGCCCGCCCCGTGCCCAGGCCGGCACCGAGCAAACGGCGCCGCCCGTCAGTGTCAGCGACAGCGGTGATGCCGTTGCCACGGGTGGTGGCGATGCGCTGAGCGGCTCCCGCGGCCCGAGCCCCCAGACGGATGGCGGGGCCGTGCGGGTGGAACGGTCAGGCGATGCGATCGCCTCGGCAGCCCATGCGGTGGCCATCAGCGGCCATGTCAGCCAGGTACTGGTCTCCGCTCCCCCGCCGCGCCAACCGTTGCACTGGCCCGTCCGCCTGGGCTCGGTACCGGTGCTCGCGTCTGCGTTCCAGGACCGGTCCGCGGTACGCGATCGGATCGATCAGGCCAGGGCCGGCCATACCACGGTGGTGCTGGCCCAGGTCCTGTCCGGCGGCGGAGGCGTGGGCAAGACCCAACTCGCTGCTGCCTATGCCCACCAAGCCCTGGAGGACGGCATCGACCTGGTGGTGTGGGTCGACGCCAGTGACATCGAGCAGGTCATCGCACGTTACGCGCACGCCGCACACGTCGTGGAGGCTGCGGAACACCTTCTGGGCAAGAGCGCTGAGTCCGACGCCGGACTGTTCCTTCAGTGGCTGGCGACCACCCGGCGTCCATGGCTGCTCATCCTTGACGACCTCACCGATCCAGAGGCAATGCAGAAGTGGTGGCCGCCGTCGTCCGCTTTCGGCTGCGGCCGCATCGTGGCGACGACCCGCCGCCACGACGCGGTGCTGTCAGGCGGCGGCCGAGCCGTGGTGGACATCGACACCTACAGTGCAGAAGAGGCCGAGGCCTATCTGCACGAGCGGCTCGACTCGGCGCATGCCGCCCATCTTATGGACTCTCAGGCCGGTGAACTGGCTGCGGCGCTAGGCTACCTGCCGCTGGCTCTGTCACACGCGGCCGCCTACATGGTCAACGAAGACGTCCCGTGTGCAGACTATCTGCACCGCTTCAACGACAGCACGGCCCGCCTGGACGACCTGCTGCCGCGCGCGGCAGACACCGAGGGCTATGGGCGCCAGGTCGCCGCGGCCCTCCTGCTCTCGTTGGATGTCGCACAAGCGAGCGAGCCCGTAGGCCTGGCTGTTCCGGTCATGCGTCTGGCCGCCGTTCTGGATCCAGCCGGACACCCTCGTTCCCTGTGGGCCAGCGACGCCGTCACCCGTTACCTCAACACCCGACGCACCCCACTACTCAACGGTGTTACCGCCGCCGTTGATCCCGACCAGGTGCGGGCCGCCCTGCGACTACTGCACCGCTACGGCCTGCTCACCGACCACGCTCAGGCCGGTTCCCGCGCGGTGCGGCTGCACGCCCTGACCGCGCGAGCCGTACGCGAGTGCACTCCCGATGCCACAGTGCCAGCGGTCGTGAAAACCGCCGTCGACTCATTGAGAGAACTATGCGACGAGGCCTCCTGGTTCGACCGTGAGACGACAGCCGTACTCCGCACCAACATCGACAGCGTCGATGCATGCGCCGGGGACCTGCTGTGGACGGTCGAAGGCCACTACCTCCTGCGCTGGACTCTGCGCAGTCTGATCAGTGCCGGCCTCGCCACCGCAGCAGTTCCCTATGGGCAGCGGCTGACCGGCCTCAGTGAACAACTGTTGGGCCGCACTCACCCCATGACCCTCATCACTCGACGCGATCTCGCATGGGCCTCCTTCCTCGCTCGCCGTCACAAGGACGCCTTCACGCTCCTGCAGGAGGACTTTCCCCACCAGGACGCGCGGCTGGCCCGTGAACGACAGGGACCCTCTCCAGCTGCCAATGGGCGTGTCCATGCCGTTGCACTACTGGAGGACACCGCTGCTGTCCGTGCGCGGCTGTTGGGTCCCGAAGACCCCGCAACCCTGGAATGCCACGTCAATCTCGCCGTCCTGTACTGGTCGCGAGGCGACAGGTCGACGGCCACTGCCCTGCTGGAGCAATCCCTCGTCGGCTGCCAGGTGACCTTCGGTGCCCACCATCCGTACACCACCTCGGTGAACGACCGGCTGTCCCTCTGGCGAGAGCAGCACAAGCGGCACTGGTGGAACCGTACGAGCAGCCGGCTGCATCTGATCCGACCAGCGAGGACTGGCGACTCAGTGACGTGACAGGCCCCGGCGAGCAGGAACAGATGGTCGACGCCAGACCCCAGGACTCCTCGACGTGCGGGCGCTGTAAGGCACAAGTCCCCCACTCAGCGCTCAACTGAGCCCCGAAGCCTGGCCCACGACTGCTCCGGCAACAGCGCATCCCTATAGAGGTTCTCAAGGATGTCAGGGAATCTCAGACAGATCGAGGGACCGCACCTCAGACGCTGCAACACTCCAGGCCACACATACACGTTTCGTTAGATGTGCAGCTCATCAAGCATCATCCAAGAAGCAAGATCAATCTCATGCCCAGACAGGGACCAGAGCCGAGAGAACAGCAGAGGATCTCACGCGCCCCTGACAAGACGAGAACCCACACTGGTAGCGGTAGGAGCGATAGCGGGTAGACCACAGTCCTTTCCAGACCGTGTAGGGGGCCATGGCGTCCACCCACCTGCGCGGTCGCGACGTCGCCCAAGCGGAGCGGGCTGGCTGAGGCAGGCGGTGGATTTCGCGTTCCAAGACTGCTCGGTCGAAGGCCGCGTTGTAGGCCAGGCAGGAGCGGGCCGCTAGGAGGTGGGCGAGGTCGGGTAAAAAGGCCTTGAAGGTGGGTGCGGCGAAGAGTTGGTTCGGTGCGAGGCCGTGGAGGGCTGTGGCCTGGGGCGTGATGTCGGCGAGCGGGTTGACGAGTTCGTCGAAGAGGGCGTTGCCGTCCCGGTCGGTGACGCCGATCTGTACGGCCCAGGCCGTGTCGAGCCCGGTGGTCTGCACGTCGAGGACACGCAGGTGCGGGTCGCTCAGGATGCCGTGAGCCCACCGGCGGACATGTTCTCGGTCGGCTGCCCAGCCTTCGGGGCGGCGCAGGGCGCGCAGGGCATCGTCGAGGCTGGGGTGGCGCTCGTTCAGAGACTGGACGTGCCACCGTCCGTCGAGGTCGAACCGACTGTGGACGGTGCCCAGGTACCGAGTTTCTTCGTAGGCGGCCCAAGTCGGCCGGTCAGTGTCGCTGGGGCGTACGAGTTGTACGGATGTGCCCCGTCGACCTGGTAATCGAGCCAGTGATCCCATTCCGTCACGTCGTCCGGGTCCACGGTGACCGTACTGCCTTCCTCCTGTGTGAGGCGTCGCTACGGGAGTCGCTGCCCAGCGGTTCGGTCGAACCGCTGGGGCTTTGCGTTGCGTCGTGGCTCAGGGCTGTGCGTCGTCGTCACCGTCGGTGGGGTCGACGGTGCGGCGGTATTCGGGGTGGTCCTTGTCCATCTGGATGCCGAGGTGGACCGGCGCGGGGTACTGGGTGCGGTGTTCCCAGTGAAGGGCGTGATCACAGAGGCGGGCGGCGGCGAGCCCGTAGGTGAGCGGGGCCTGGTCGGCCGGGTGGTGGAGCACGGTGATCTCCGTTGCCGTGTGGCTGTACCAGGTTTCGGCTTGTTCCTTGGGGTCGCTGCTGCCCCACCGGGTGTAGGACTCGCCGGCGCGGGCGTAGCGCGCGCCTCCTGTGAACTGGTGGGGGAGGTTGCACAGGATGAACGTCTGCTCAGCCTGTTCCATCTGGAACAGGCCGGTGGCGAGTTTCCCCTCCTCGGTGACGGGTTCGTCGTACTCCGGGGGGTGGCGGAGCCGTTCGATCAGGGCCGGCCGGGCCACGTCCTCGCTGCCGGAGGTGACCCGGACGACCGCTCGTGGGCGTTGGTCGGGTGGGAGCGTGAAGCCGGGCAGCGCCGGCCGCTTGTTGATTTGGCCGGCCGCGTCGGGTGTCTTGCCCAGGTTCTTGTTGGCGAGCAGTGGCCAGATGCTGCGGGCCTCGCCTCCGGAGACGTACATGACGTATCCCTGTGCCGGGCCGGCATGCCCGCCCAGTTCGTAGAGTGCGCGATCAATGTGGCGGGGCAGGAGTTCGTCGCGGCGTCGGCCTTCGGGCAGTGGCCGGGCGCGGAAGTGGTAGTTGGCGGGGGCGTAGTCGAGCCAGGTGCCCTGGCTGGCGTGTTCGGAGGGGAGGTAGGCGAGGGTCCGCCAGTACGGGCCGTGGGGGACGAGGGCGACCAAGGTCCACATGAGTTTCGGCTCGTCGGTGGCGATGCGCCGGTCCCCGCGCTGCTGGCGCAGGTGGAGCCCGACGTGGACGAGGGGTTCCTTGAGGCCGTTGGGGCCGGAGCTGAGGGCTTTGGTCAGCCTGGGGTGCACGAGCCCAGCCACGCGGGACATATCCGCGATGGCCATGTGGCCGCGGTGGTGTCCTTGGAGCTCGAGGCCCAGGAGTTCGAGATCGGTGGTGAGTTCGCGGTCCTTCTTGCGCGGGTTGCGGCGTCCGGGCTTGTACAGGGTGAGGAACTGGGCGAGGACATGATGCTTGGCGAGTTCACCGTTGACTCGGTGCTTGGCGTCCAGGAGGTCGGGGTTCACGACGGTGGAGTCGGTCTTCTTCGAGGCGCGTCGCTGGCGGGCCCAGGCTTTGGGGTCGTACTCGGTCTCGCATAGGGCGAGCAGGCGCGTGTCCTCGGGGGCGTCGAGACCGTGGAGTTGCCTGACCAGGGCGGGGCGTTGGTCGTGGTGTTCGCCGTGGGCCAGCAGTTCCGGCGCCGGCTGGAACAGGACCTCGATGTGGTCGTCGAGAGGGACGGGCTTGTTCTCGCCGATGCCGGTGGCGGCGAGGTCGGGGCGGTTGAAGTGGTAGGCCAGCAGCATCTGCATGCGTGTGCGCATGGCCTGGGTCCTGTAGAGAGCGAGGATGCGCAGTTTCCGGCATCCGGATGCGACGAGGATCTGCGGCAAGTTCTCGTCGTCCCACAGGACCGCGTCACGGCCTTCGACGGTGGTACGCCGGTTTCCGAAGGGGCGGCGGCCAGCGACCTGCACGCATTCGACCAGGGGCTGGTCAAGGACAGTGCTGACGTGCCGGGCGAGTTCGCGTTGACTGTACATGCCCACGCCCCTGCCGATCGGATAGCTCACGGCGAAGGGAACGAGGGCGCGGAGTTTGCCGGGCGGGCCGCTCAGGTCAAGGGCGCTGGGTGCGAGGAACTCGTCGTCTTTGTCGCGAGGGAAGACATGTTCGCCGTGCAGGCGGGTCCAGCCGTCTAGAGCCAGGCGGGTGGTGTGGTTCAGGTGGGTGTGGTCGCCGTAGCCGCCGAGTTCGAGGTTGAGAAGGGGGCCTTTGGCGTCGCGGGGCTCGAACCAGGCCGTGCGGGCGCTGCGCAGCGTGTTGCTCAGCCGGGAGACGGAGGGCTGGACGACGGCCACGGGGTGGGACAGGCCGGGGTGGGACTTCATCATCACGTCGAGCCGGAGGGTGGCGTATCTGGCGGCCGTCTTCCAGGCGTTGTCGCTGTCATCCTCGTCGTCGGCGATGTCCTCGAGCGTTTCCCCGCGGGCGGCGAGCCAGGTATTGCTCCAGAGCAGATCGCGGTCCCACACCTGGAGGCAGGTGGCCAGATCGCGGCGGAAGGTGACGGTCTTGCCGTCGATTTCCCACGTCTGGGCGGCGAGCTTCTCGGCGATGGCCCAGCCGGCGGCCGTCCACACCCAGCCAGGGGCGTCGATGCAGGCTGTGGTGCGGGTGATCTGGTCCCACAGCTGGACCTGTTCGGGGGCGGTCCCTGCGATGAGGTCGGCGATCTGGCTCGGGTACTGGAAGGTGAAGCGGTCAGCCGGGGTCTGCAGCAACGCCTGCTCCCAGAGGGTGACGGCGGCATGCAGGTCGTCGCGGTCGATGGGCCGGGTGGTGGCGAGGAACTTCGGCGGGTGGGCCTTGGAGGTGGGGTAGAGCGTGGCGCTGGTGTAGCCGATGGCGCGCAGGACGGTCAGCAGCCCGCTGTAGGGGAGGTTGGCTGTGGAGCCGGTGATGCCGCGGTATTCCTCGCGCACCTTCTTCCAAGCCGTGTCGATCTTCACCTCGGGCAAGCGGTACAGCAGCACCGAACCAAGGAGTTCTTCGTCGGTGTGGCAGGCCAGAAGGGACAGCTGGGTCTGTTCCGTGGTCATCAGACGCCTTCGTGATCAAGGTCTTCGCTGCGGGGCAGGGGGACGTGGGTGAGCGAGGGGATGTCGGGTGCGTGGGCGAAGTCGAGCCAGGCGGTCAGGGTTGCGCCGTAGATGCGGCGGAGGCTGGCCTGTTCCTCTTCGGTGAGGCCGTCGTAGTAGGAGCGGAGCAGCGAGGGGAAGTCGGAGCCCAGGCGGGTGTCGAGGAGGGAGTTGTCGACGAGGTAGAGCTGGACGGGGGTGCCGCCGCGGCGGGCGCGGCCGGCGAGCTGGATGAGGTCGACCAGGATTCCGGCGAGGATCTCGGTCTTCAGGTAGCGGGGGAGCCTGCTGAAGCGGGGGTCGCTGCGCAGCAGGGTGTGCAGGTGTCTTCGGGCGACCCGGCTCTGGATGGCGAGCATGCGGGCGGGGTCGGGGCCCGGGCAGGCCGCGCTGATGGCGGTTGCGTTGATGCTGGCGTACATCGCCTCGGGTGAATGCAGGTCGGCAACGGGGCGCAGGCCGACCCACACCGATGCAAGCGCGGACCGTTCGGTGCCGGGGACGAGGATGTTCAGTCCGCGGGCGACCAGCGGCAGGGGCGCGCAGATGGCCTTTACGTGAGGGTGGGTGCGGGGCAGATCCTCGAGCTGGTCGATAGTGATGGTCACGACGCCGGTGGGCAGATGGATGCCGGGTGGGATACCTGACTTGGGGACGACAACGGCGATCCAGGAGGCTTGTACCGCGACCGAAGCGATGCCGACGGCGAGGAGGATGGCCTGTTTGTAGGAGTTGGAGACCACCATGGCTCTGGCCCGGTCGGGGTCGTCTATCTCCAGCTGGCGGAGGTGCTCGGAGAGCCGGGTCTGCCACAGCCGCTCCCCGAGTTTCTGGATCTCCGCTGGTTTGTGGGCTTCGGCGATGCCTCCGATGGTGATGGGGTCCCATACGGTGTCCGAGGCGGAAACGTTGCCGGCCAGGGCGGTGACTGCGCCGGGGGTGGCGTCGGTCATGACGTAGGCGGGCTCGGTGTGCACGTGTTCGCAGGCAGCACGCGGGAAGAAGGCGGTCGCTGACAGGGCGAGGACGCTGCGCTCGACGCCGGAGGTGGCGAGGGCCATGGTGCCGCCGAGTTGGACGGTTCCGGTGTGGGGGTCGCCGCCGAGGGACTGGACGAAGAGTTCGCCGCCGCCCCGGTTGTCCTTGTTGACCTTGAATCCGAACAGCTGGTAGCCCAGGGGCCCATACGGCAGGGCGCCGTTCTGAGTGAATGAGCCGAGCGCTCTTGCCAGTTCACGGCCGGCGGTCAGCTGGGAACCGAGTCCGGCGATACAAGACTTCAGGTAGGTCAGGCTCTGGTGGAGGCAGCCCAGCCAGGCGCGCACGAGCAGCGCGTTGGTGACGGCCGCATGCCGCATCTTGGGGATCTTGAGGCGTTTGAGCGCCCGAGAGATTTCCGTTTTGAGGACGGGCAGTTCGTCCTCGCTGGTGTCCCGGCTGACGGCCCGGCCGAGGATGCCGGCCAGTTCCTGGAAGCGCGGGTCCGGGGCGGTGTCATCGCTGGAGTCGGGGAAGATGGCGCGGAACGCCTGGTGAATGTCCGGGTCGAGGCGGATGTGTTCATCGAGGCCGAGCAGGTCCCTGATCAGGATGCGGTCCCAGATACCGGGCACGTGCCAACCAGAGCCAGGACGTTCTTCCTCGTGCGTGTCCTGCTCGAGCCAGAGCTCGCCGTCCAGCACGTAGTTGAGGAACTGCTCCCCCAGTCCCCTGGCCTTGAACAGGGCGTTGACCACCCGGCGGTCGGCCGCCGCTGCCAGGCTCTGCCGCTGCTGGTCCACCTGCAGCAGCAGCGAGGTCTTGCTGATGCCGCGCGTGGCCAGGGAGAATGCGTGGGCGCCCGTGGAGCACCAGCTGTTCTGCAGGTTATCGACCTCGTCGACGATCAGCTGGCGGCAGTGACGGTTGAGGAACTCCATCACAGAGATCTGCCGAAGGAGACGCCGACCGGTGTCGACCGGGACCTGGATGAGACCGCGCAGCAGGTTGTGATGGTTGGTGACGATGATGTCCGCGTGGACCGCCTCGCGGAACAGCGCGTACTTCCCGCACACTCCCATCCGCGGGCAGGCGTGCGGGCCGGTCGGCTCCTCGTCCCCGGTGCCGGCCACGGGGTCGGTGACCTTGGTCAGGGCGCGGCACGGTTCGCGGCCGCGGGTGACCTTGGGGCCGTCCGTCACCCATGCCGACAGGTCGCATCCGTAGGCCAGCCGGTCGTGGCGGTCCTCGCGGCCCTGTTCGGCGGCGCGCTGAGCCTGTTCGGCGAGGCGGCTCTCGGTAACCAGCGGCACGCAGCGCAGCTTGTGGCTGGCGGTGGCCTGGGCGAGCTGGGCGGTGACCTTAAAGACGAGTTCGTCGTCCGCTGCGATCTTCTCGGCGCCTGTCAGGCTGTCGTGGATCGTGCTGACGACGATGGCGACGGGGCCCTGGCCGCGGTCGGCCAGGAGCGGGGCAAGGTTGTTCATCAGCACGCTCTTGCCCACGCCCGTCGGTGCGTTGACGATCGTGAGCTTCCCGGCCGGCAGGTTCAGACGGGTGACGGGAGCGCCGGAAGCGTCCTGGAGCCGGTCGAAGAAGGAGGCGAGCACGCCCGGCTTCCAGCCGTGGCGGCCGGGGCTGGCCGCGGCCTGGCGCCGGGCTAGGCGCAGGATCTTCTTGCGGGTGGCGGTCGTCGTGGCCGTGTACGGGGCGGTCGTCAGCTGCAGCGGCCGTACGTGGGCGCCTTCTTCGGTGTCGGGGATGGTCACCACCGAGGGCTCTGATCCCCCGAACTGCCACAGGCCGGGGCTGGCCACGGGCAACGGCAGGCGGGCGTCGTAGTAGTAGCCTTCGGCTTCGCGCACCAGTTCCCGGGCCAGTTCCAGCGGCTTTTGAGCGTGCGCGGCCAGCAGGTAGGTCGCCTCCCGGGGCGGCACATCATCAGGGAGCCGGTACAGGCCGCTTCCCGAGGTCGCACAGGTTCGCGCGAGCGCCTCGAACATGCCGCGTCCGGCCAGGTCGTCGGGGCGCACGTGCCAGTACTGGCCGGCCAGCTCCCGTACGCGCCGAGGGACCCGGGGCCAGTGCTCCCACAGGTCCACGCGAGCGGCCGCGAACACGTGCGCCTGGTCCAGCGGCACGACCATCCGGCCGTCGGCGTCACGGAAGCCGAAGTACTCCTCGGCCAGCGCCAACGCCGCTGCGACGGACAGCGTGCGCAGTTCCCACTCCTCCGGCCTCACCGCGGCGCTCCGCACGCGTCCTTGACCTGCTTGGCCAGGCGGCTGACCGTGGTCACCTTGACGCCCCGGCCTCGTACCTGGGCGGCGAGGAAGTGCCGTTCGCTGTGCTGGTGGTTGGGCAGGACGATCGTCAGCCCCTTCCGCAGCACCGGGCGGTTCGAGAGCGCCTTGCCGAGCGCGACGACCGACTCCCACGCCTTGGCGTCCACGCGCCAATGCCGAGTGCGCTTGCCCGGCACCGCCACGGTGATGTGCACGTCGTACTCGTCCGGCCGCTGCTCCCCCGGCCACATCTCCAGCTCGACGAACGGCAGGCCTTCGAGCTCGTCGCGCAGTTGGAGTTCGAGGAGTACGGGAAGAGTGCCGTAGCGCCACACGTGCCGGTTCACGGCCAAGTGATCGGAGCTGGCCGGCAGCGGTGTGACCGGCACCGCGGCCTTGCCGGTCCCGGTCAGCTCGCCCGGGCCCGGCCCTTTGCCGGGCGTGTACCGGTAGTGCACGCCCCGGGGCGCGTGGGCCTCACAGCGTACGTCGAACAGTGGCCCGGACCGCAGAGTCCGCATCGGCCAGCGGCAGACCGGGCACGGATACCACCAGCCGTCGACCTGGCACCACGGCCAGTCGGCCACGGACTCGAAGAAGTCGAACCGCATCCACAACCGGTCCCACTGGCGGCTCAGCTCCCGCACCGAGCCGGCGGCATGCGTCCCAAGAAGGGTGCGGGCGCACCGGTACTCCTCCGGCGAAAGGCGCCGCATGAGGTCGAACAGACGCTGTTCTTCCTGCTCGGCCCGTACCCGGGCCCACGGCCAGTACTGCTCGAGCGCCGCTTGCGGTACCAGATGCTCGCTGCACAGATCCTTAACCGCGTCACGGGCCAACCCCTGCGCGTCGAACAACTCCATGCTGTCGAACCGGTCGGGCCTGCCCGAAGCCGACGGAAGCAGAGGTCCCAGCGGGCCGCGCAGTCCCTGGCGGAACTCCTTCATCCCGATCTGCGCCGCCCGCTCAGGGCGGTGGGCCGCTCGAAGCACCGCCAAGCAGTCCATGAGCAGCCTGCTCCGGCGGCTGGGTGCCAGTACCGGATCGCTCTCCGCGACGACCGCCATGCAGCACGCCGTCAAAGCCTGGTCACGCCGCTCCTGATCCGCGGCCACTTCTCTGACAGCCACACCGGAACATATAGCCACGGAACATGCCTAATGTCACATACCGTTACTTCGTGCACGACAAGCCCACCCAGACAGGCCAACAGCCCGCAAAGGCGCTCCCGCCAGCGGCCGACACCCGCCAGCGATGGCAGTGGGCCATGGCTCCAGGGGTCGACTTCTCGGCCCCGGCCGCTGTCAACGAATTCGCGAAAGCCGGCAAGTGGCTGTGGTTCCTGCCGGTCCGCGCCCTCGATGCGGGCTGGCGCCTCATCAAGACGGCCGTGGAAGGCGGACAGCTCGGACCGGGAGCCAAGGTCGCCACGCTCGGCAGCGACTTCGACGGCGACCCCACACGCCGGCCAGTGATCATCTACACCGCCAACCATCATGACAAGGAGGACGTACAGCGCGTTCTGAACGCCCTCCGCGCACTCGGCGTCCGCGACGCACTGGCGTACAAGACCGACGAGGCCACGGCGCTCGGAGAATACGGAGACGGAACCAGCATCTACACCAGCCCCGCCGGAACCACCAAAGTCATCCGGCGCGACCGTCAGGCTCGCCCGGCCCGCACGCCCCCGCGGCCGGGACCGGCGGGCGCGGAACACGCCCGGCCGCTCCCGCCTGCTGACGGCACCTGCGACCCCGTGGCAGGGCACGGCTCAGGAACAGTGTCCACTGCGCCTAGCAGCAGCAAAGCTCGTACGTAGACTGCAGGTTGCAGATCTGTTGATCCGTGGATTCGGGCTGGTGCACATGCAGTTGAGGATCGCCGCCCGGCGGAGACGGACAACGCAGCCCAGGTCCTGGCGGCAGGCGGACCACGGGCCGGGTACGGACAGGACACGGGCAGGCGGGCGGGAACCGCGCGGAGGTGGGGCGGCGGTGCTGCGAGCGCATCAGGCCGAGGCGGTCGACGCGGCGGTGCGCGCCCTGGGGGCCGTCCCGTCAGCCGGTGCGGGGTTGCGGGCGACGATCGTCTCGGCGTGCGGGACGGGCAAGACCTTCATGGGCGCGCACACCGCGTTGCGGGTGGCAGGCGCAGGCCTGGTGCTGGTGCTGGTGCCGACGCTGGATCTGCTGGTACAGACGGTTGCCGCCTGGCGGGAGGCGGGCCGGGGCGGGGCGATGGTGGGGGTCTGCTCGCTGAGAGCGGATGCGGAGCTTGCCGCTGCCGGGGTGCAGTGCACCACCGATGCCCGGCAGCTGCTGGAGTGGGCCGGCCGGGCGGGGCGGGTGACGGTCTTCGCCACGTACGCGTCGCTGCCGGTGCTCGCCGAGGCGCATGGGGCAGGCCTTCGGCGATGGGATCTGATGGTGGTGGACGAGGCGCACCGCACGTCGGGGCCCTGGGGAAAGCCGTGGGCGGCGGTCCATGACGATGCCGCGCTGCCTGCGGACCGGCGGCTGTACCTGACGGCGACGCCGCGGGTGGCCGATTACCGGGCGGTCGCGGACGACAAGGACGACGGGTCGTACAGCGGGCCGGTGCTGCTGGCCTCGATGGACGACGAGCAGGTCTTCGGCCCGGTGGTGTACCGGCTGTCGCTGGCCGAGGCTATCGCCCGCGGGCTCCTGGCCCGCTACCAGATCATCGTGCTGGAGATCAGCGCCCCGGCACTGGCACCGGAGGAAGGCCCGCAGGCCGATGTGAGCGCGGCGCGGCTGGAGGTCTTGACCACGGCCGTGCTCAAGGCCGCGGCCGTCCACCAGCTTGATCGTGTGATGACGTTCCATCACCGTGTCGCCGAAGCCCGCGCGTTCGATCAGGCAGTTACGGAGGCGTCTGGTCACCTGTGGGGTGCAAAATCGGCGGTGTATCCGCGGCGCGTGTGGTCAGGCTGGCTGTATGGCGGCCACCAGATGGCCCACCGGCGCCAGGTGCTGGCCCAGTTCGCCCGCGGCTGGGGCACGGACGGCGTGGTGGCGGAGCGCTGCGTGCTCTCCAGCGCCCGGGTGCTGGCTGAGGGCGTGGACATCCCCGAGGTGGACGCGGTGGTCTTCGCCGACCCGAGGGAGTCGATCGTCGACACCGTCCAGACCGTCGGGCGCGCGCTGCGGCAGAGCCCGCGCGGTGACAAGGTCGCTTCCCTGCTGGTGCCGGTCTTTCTCTCCCCCGACGAGCGCCGGGAAGACTGGCTGGCATCTGGCTCCTACCTGCCGCTGGTCAAGGTCCTGACCGCGCTGGCCGCCCACGACACCGACGTGGTGGACCGGCTCGCCGCCTGGCCCGGCAACAACGCCACGGGCGCGGCAAGTCTGCAGGGCCCGCTGCTGTTCGCCACCGCCCGGGATGCGGCCGACATCGCGGAGTTCGTCAGGCTGCGGGTGATCAACCTCGAGCGGCGCGGATGGCTGCGCGGCTGGGCGGCTGGGCGCCGCTTCCACGCAGCCCACGGCCACCTGAACGTGCCCTACCACGCGAAGGACGGCGCGTTCCCGCTGGGGCAGTGGATCGCCGAGCAGCGCAAGGCCTACGGATCCGGCCGGCTGGCCGCGGTACGCATCGACGCTCTGGAACGCCTCGGCATGGTGTGGAGCCACCCTGACCACGCGTTCAACACGGGGCTTCAGGTGGCCCGCGCTTACCACGCGGTCCACGGCCACCTTGCGGCCGGACACAGCGCCGTCATGGACGGTTACCCGGTCGGGACGTGGCTGGCCAACCGGCGCCGGGAAGCGCGCCTTGCCGACGGCACACGAGGGGCGCTGAGTGCGAAGCGCAAGGCGGCACTGGCCGAGGTCGATCCGTACTGGTGTCCTCAGTGGCCGCTCGTGTGGCAGCGCCGCTATACCCTGCTGCGGCAGCACGTCGCCGCGGAAGGAGCGGCGGACATCGCCCCCGGCCACGTGATGGCCGGGGAAGACGTCGGCGCATGGCTGGCCCGCCAGCAAGCCGACTGGGGCATCCTGCACACGGAGCAGAGGCGGCTGCTGACCGAGCTCGGCGCCATCCCCGGGGAGGGTGGTGTGCAGGAGGAAGCGCGCGTCACCCACGACGACAAGTTCACACGCAACCTCGCCGCGGCGGCCGCATACGCCCAGCGCGAAGGACACCTGAACGTCCCCCGCAAGCATGTGGAGATCGCTGAGGGCACGGAGATCAGGCTGGGGATATGGATCTCCAACCAGCGCTCCCGCAGAGCGAAACTGGCCCCGCAGCGCATCGACGCGCTCAACGCTCTCGGCATGCGCTGGAGCTGACACCGGGGCAGCTGCCCGCCGGCGGAATCCACCCCACGCACACGGTCCGCGTCCACGCGGCTCCCGGCGCGACGACCGACAGGCTGGACGCCGGGGGGATTGGCCAGGGGCGACTCGTACACTCGCCGTCCTGCCAGTCGGCGTCACGCTCGTCATCGCCCCGAAGCCGCCTCGGCTTCGGGGCGAATGGTTCCCCCAGGGGTCTGCGTGGCCTGGTCATGCTGCGCCGGCCGGTGGCTTGTTGACACGTCGTGCCCGCAGTCGCGGGCGCCGGGTCGGCAGGGGCACCTCAGCGTCCACGCCTGTCTCCTTCAGCTGATGGTAGAACCACTCGATCCCAGCAGGAACGGCGTCGTGCTCGGTGTCCATGCCGGGCTGAGGTGGGCGCAGCCGGGCCTCTTCGGCGAGCCGGAGCAGGGCAGGGTGCTCCTCGGGCCGGATGAGCAGGGGTGCGCCGGGTGCGGGGAGGAGGCGGGTGAAGTGGGCGGCGGCGCGCAGGAAGACGGCCGCCCAGTCGGGCACCGGGTGGGTGGCGCAGCCGTCGACCTCGCCGAGGGGATCGTGGAGGGCCAGGGCGGCGGCTTCCTCGCGCCAGTCCGCGAGGCGGGCGGTGCCCAGCTGCTGCCCGGTGACGCCGGTGAAGACGGCGGCGGCCAGCACGGCGGCCAGGCGGGGGTGCGCGGTGACGGCGTGGATGCGGCGGGTGATCGATGCGGTGGTCTGGGGCGAGCGCGGCCGGGGCCGGGGCCTGTACCGCCACTTGATCGGCGGCGGTACGCATCCGATGCAGTGGTCCGAGCTGTCCCAGTCCGCCAGCCGCTCCAGCGCCGGCACGGTGATCCAGCGGCTGGCAGCCCGCGGCGGCGCGGAAGGCTGGTGCGGGCCAGGCGCGGGGGCCGCGGCGAGGAGGTCGCCGGCGGCCTGGGCGTGGGTGAGGGTGTGGCGCCGATCGGTGAGTGCGTCGCGCAGGGCGGCGGTCGGTTTGGAGCGGTGGCACACCAGGACCAGGTGCGCTCCGGTGTACGTCTGCAGGTCGAGCAGACGCTGCAGACGGGTACGGGTGAGCAGGTGAGCGCGAACAACGGTCAGGCGTCTGGCGGGGATCGCGGCCATCCAGGCGGTGACGGCCTCCCACACCGGAGCACGAGCGTCTGGAAAGCCTGGCATGTGGGCAGGTTTGCCCAGCGCGGCGAGGAGGTCGTGGGCGAAGTACCGGTCGCTGGTCGTGCCCGCGGTGGGGTGGACGGTCACGCAGCCTGCCGCCGGGTCGTGCGCGGCGAGGGCCGCGCGGGTGACAGCGGCATCGTCGCCGGGGTCGAGCAGGACGGTGACAGCAGGGGATGTGTCGTTCACGGGTGCGTGGCGTCTCGGGTCGGCGCCAGGGCGCGGCGGACAGATGCGGGCGGGGCCGGGCTTGCTCACGGCAGGCTGCGTCGGCCGAGCTTGCTGAAGACCCAGCGCAGCAGGTCCCGGTTGACCTCAAGACCGGAGGTGGCGTCCAGGGCGCGCCCCAGGTGGTAGGTGATCTTGGCCCAGGTGCGGAAGACGCCGTGAGCGGCCACGTCGTCGCAGTACAGCAGATCATCGGGGTCCACGCCGTGCCACACCGGGTGGTACGCGGGGATCGTGGTCAGGACCTCCTCACGGGGCAGCGGCCGAAACTCCTGCCAGATGTGCACCCGAGAGGCCAGCATGTCCTTACTGGCCAGGACCTCGTAGGTGTTGCCGCCGCCGACGAAGACCACCGCGATGTCGGTGTACAGGTCGTCGAACAGGTGCCGGAAATACTCGAACGACTCCTCCCGCAGCCACTGCGCCTCATCACACACCAGCACCCGGAACTGATCGGCCAGCACGTCCTTGAGCAGCGTGTCGAACGCGGTCGGCTGCCGCGGCGGGTCCCGGGCACAGCGAGCACGTTGAACAGGTTGTGGCGGATGTCCAGCACCGTCGGACGGCCGCGGAACTCGATACGGCGTGTGGCCTTGGGGGCGAGCTCGCGCAGGGCGGCGTTGACCGACATAGTCTTGCCCAGCCCGGCCGCGCCATAGACGCACATCATCCCTCGGGCGGCGATCACCTCCCCGAGATTGGCCAGCGTCTCCTTCATCGCCATCGTGCCCATCACGTTCGCGTCGGGCAGCGACAGGTAGTGGTCCTTGCGGGGCGGCGGCAGGGGGCCACGGCGCGGGCGGGCCGAGGAGGGGCGGGCGGCGGGTATGGCGTTCATCGCGCGGCAAGGCTGCTTTCGTCGTCGTCTTCGATGCAAGGAGCAGCGGCCTCACCGGGCTTCGGCTCGGTCCAGGACGCGGGCATCTGGGCGGGCAGCGGCAGATAGCCGGGCAACGCCACCTCGGCAAGATCCGAGGCGGCAAGCGCTCGCATCGCGGTGCCGGCCTCCAGTTCGGTGACCGTGCCGAGCACCTCGGCCGGCGTGCCGCGGGTAGCGGCGGCGTAGCGGGTGGCGCGGTCCCTCTCCGCCGCCCGAAGCAGCCGCTTGAGCCGGTCGGCCTCCCGGGCACGGGCCCGCTTCATCTCACGGATCTGCTCCGCACTGGCCCGGTTCGACAGGTACGCCGACCCCAAGTGCCGCCCCGTGGCCGCGTCGTAGACCTCGATCTCGTGCTCGTGGTGCGGCATGTAGCGCAGCCGCACCTTCCGCCCGGCCTCACCAGTCATCCAGGAATCGACGTAGTGCCGGTTCTTCCAGCGCACTCCCTTGTTGCCCAGGGTGCGCACGCGGCCGTCGTCCTCGAGGGTGAACATGTGCAGCGCGCCCGGCTCCGCGTCCTCGACCGGGGCGAGGTCTTCCTCCCACGCGGCCGCCGGAGTACGGCCGGAAAGAGACCGGGGCCGGTGCTCGGTGTTCCACCACGCCACCCACTGCCCCAGCAGCGCGATGAACGCCTCCAGCGGCAAAAGCCGCTGCCCGGCGGCCGGTTTCCTGCCGCCTTTCAGACGCGGCGCGGCGCTGTAACCAGGCAGAGAGGCGAAGAACATCTGCTTGGCGGCCTTGTTCAACGCCTCCACCGTGCCCTTGAGGTGCGGGCTGTAGCCGGGCAGGTCCACCACCGGGACCGCGAACGCCCCAAACGCCTCACCCACCGTGCGGGACAGGAAGTCCTTGCCGCGGTCGACCCGCACCGCCCCCGGCAGACCGCCGAACGGGCCGTGCTCCCCCTCCCGCGAGATCGCATCCCTGAGCGCCACCAGCACCGACTCCCGGGAGGGAACCTGAGCGGTCACCGCAAACCCACAGATCACCCGCGTAGCACAGTCGATAAACCAGGTCACCCACGGACGCCCCGCAGCCCCGTCGATGTCCACCTCAACCTTCACCTGGACGTGGTCGGCCTCCCACACCTCATTACGGTGACCGGCAGGCCGCTCAAAAAACACGTCATGATCCCGGCGGGCGGCCTCACCACCACGCATCCCCGCCCGCATCCCCGGCGCCACATCCCGCTCCACCGCCCGGTACAACGTCGCCAAAGACGGCGCCTTCCCACCCGCCACGGCCGCCTCCGCCACCAACTCCCGGTGCAACGCGACCGCGTTCCCTCGATGAAACGCAAGCCGCCGAGCCAGCTGCGGCGTAACAGTGAACCGGCGGCGCTCAGCCCGTTCCAGGCGGCCCTCATCCCGCGCCACGGCGAGCCACCGGCGCACCGTCCGCTCTGACACTCCCAGCGTGTCAGCGACCATCCGCCGATGACCGGCCGTCAACTCCCCCCGCACCTCAAGCGCCAGCAATCTTCGCACCGCTACCGGCCGCAACACCTCGGCATCCGCCCCAGCCCCCACGCGCTCCCCCACCACCCCAGGCACAGCCGCCCACCGAGAATGATCAAGGAAGGACCCTACCCCATTGGAGCTATCACCCCGCTGACCAGCTAATCCTCAGCCACCGACCAGCTGTCCTCACTTTCCTGTCCGCCCTCAACCCCATCGGCCACCGCCCCGAACACCCCAGCAAACAAACCGATCACCTCACCCACCCCGCACCCTCTACTGGACATCGAAACGAGAACCACCCCGGACAACAACGCGAAAACTTCCAGTCAGTGGTCACGGTCCGCTGCTCCTCGCGCATTTCGGTCGCAGTGGTGCTCAGGAAGGTCACAGGCCCTGGGCCCTACCGCGGGCCAGAGCGGCCAGTCGTTCCGCGTCTGAGGTGCCGGGTTCGGCCGACCAGAGCACGAGTTGCTGTTCTGGCGCACCGGCGTAGCTGAAGGTGTCCCAGTCGAGGGTGAGTTCGCCGACGGTGGAGTGAGTAATGCGTTTGCTGCCGAAGTCCTGGTGCGCGACGCGGTGCTCGGCCCACCAGGCCCGGAACTGCTGATCGGCAACGGCCAGCTCGCCCACGAGAGCGGTGAGGGCCGGATCCGCCGGATTCGTTCCGGCTTCCATCCGCAGGACCTCGACGCAGGTGCGGGCCACGTCCTCCCAATCCGGGTAGACGTCGCGCATCACCGGGTCGGTGAAGACCATGCGGATGTAGTTGCGCTCGGACTCGGGCACGGCCGCGAAGTCGCACAGCAGCTCCGCTGCCAGTTCGTTCCACGCGAGGATGTCGAGCCGCGGGCCGAAGACGAGGGCTGGCGTGCTGGTGAGCTGGCCCAGCAGCCGGGTCAGGTGGGGGTGCACGTGGGGGCGAGGAGGCCGGCGCGGCATCTTGCGGTGTCCGGCCCGTGCGGCCTGGGTGAGCAGACCTTCCACGTACGCTCTCTGGTCGTACTCCAGCCGTAGTTCGCGTGCGAGGGATTCGAGCACCGGCGGTGACGGTGCCAGTCGGCCCTGCTCGATGCGTACGTAGTAGTCGGTGCTGATCGCGGCGAGCTCGGCCACCTCCTCGCGGCGCAGCCCCCGCACCCGCCGCCGGGTGTGCGCGTGCTCGGGGAGCCCCACCTGCGCAGGCGTGAGCTCGCCACGGCGGTGCCTGAGGAACGCACCGAGCTCACGAAGATGCGCCGAACCAGTCATTCCTCCAGCATGGCACCGGGGAAAAGGCTCTGCCTGGGAAAGATCTCTCCTAGGAAACAACACGACCTTCCTGCGCCCGGCTGCCGGCCGGACAGTCGATACAGGCCCGCAGATCGCCGGCCCCTCACGATCCCGCAGGAGCAAAAAGATGAGGACTGACGTCCGCTTCCCGGCCAACGGCCTGCAGCTCGCCGGCCACCTCTACCTCCCCGATGGCATCGACGGACCGCTCGCTGCCATCGTCGTCGGCCACCCCACGACCGGAGTCAAGGAGCAGGCACCGGCGGCGTACGCGACACGCCTGGTCAAGGAGGGATTCGCCGTCCTGACCTTCGACGCCGCCTTCCAAGGCGAATCCGAGGGCTTGCCCCGGGGCCTGGAGAACCCCTTCCAGCGCGCCGAGGACTTCCGCGCGGCAGTCTCCTACCTCACCAGCCGCCCCGAGATCGATTCCGGCCGCATCGGCGTGATGGGCGTATGCGGCTCCGGCGCCTACGTGCCCTACGCCGCCCAGACCGACCACCGGATGAAGGCCGTGGCCGGCGTCTGCGGGACCGACGTCCCCAGCTTCTTCCGCGGCGCCGACCCCAAGGGCTGGCAGCAGATGGTGGCAGACTCCGGAAACCTCCGCAGCGCCGAGGCCGCCGGCGAGCCCGCGGCGACCTTCGCCGTGCTGCCGCAGACGGCCGATGCCGACACCCCCGCCCCCACGGCCGAGTTCATCGACTACTACAAGACGCCCCGCGGCAGACACCCGCGCTCCACGGGTGACATGGTCGTACGCAGCGCAGACCTCCTCGACCAGTTCGACTCCTTCGCCGACGTCGCCAAGATCGCGCCTCGCCCGCTGCTCATGATCGCCGGCACCGAGGCGGTGACCCGCGGGTTCTCCGAGAAGGCCGTCGCCGACAGCCCCGGCAACGCCGAGCTGTTCCTCGTCCAGGGCGCCACCCACGTCGACCTGTACGACCGCGACCCGTACGTATCCCCTGCCGCTGCCAAGCTGGCCGAGTTCTTCAGCAAGCACCTCGCCTGAGCCGGCAAACCTGGGTGATCAAAGGGACGGGAGGATGCTGGTCACAGCCACTCTTTGATGGCCGCGACCAGCACGACCGCCTCACAGCGGACGGCAAGCATGTCGTCTCTCGTGGCGAGCGCGCGATCGCCTGAGACGGTTGATCCCGCACTCGACAGCACGGCGCTCGCGGTAGCCGGCCGGGCCGAAACGCGGAGGCCGGCCGCCGCGCAAACCGAGCTTGCGGCGGTTGCCTGCCCGGTCAGCCATGCCGGCAATGGTGCATCGGATTCCCCGGCGGCGCAGGCAGACACGGTTTCCGCGGGAGGCGCAGGCCCTGTCAGCCCGCACACGGCCGAGGCGGACACGCGCCCGGGCCCGGCCCGATGCGGGGCACGCGGACCTTCGCCGGCACCGGCTCGAACTGCGGCGAGTCTCCCCCCTGTCCTGCAGTGACCACGATCGACATAGGTTGCTGACCTTTACTCGACGGCCAGGTGGAGGGTGGTGGTGAACCCGCCACGCGAGCGGCCCAGCCCGTCATCCTGGGGCTCGATGAAGACGGTGCCCGGTAGATCCATCTGTCGATCGCCCTGTTTACGAGCCCCGGGCGCCTGCTGATAGGCGCGGCAGACTGTGGAATCGGCACTCACGTCCCACGCGCTCGCACCTTGCACATCGGCCAAGAACTGGAGCCAGGTGAAGATCCGATACCAAGCCCCGATCCGCTGCCACCAGCAGAACAGGTCCCAGACCCGGCCCCACGGCCCGTACTCGACGGGCACCTCCCACCACGGCACACCACTCCAGACCCCGAACCGTATACCGTCGCTCAGCTGCCGCCTAGGCCAGACGGGCGGCCGGCCCGCCTACACGCCCCTCGATAGCAACAGCTCCAGCATCACCCACCGCATACCCGTGAGATCCCCCCTCCCATAAACCGTGAACATCCACAATCCACAATCAACTCCCCACACACACCCAAGGCAGCTGATCATGCCGAAGAGCCGGTGGCTTTTGCCGAGGCGGGCGGTGAGGTGTATCTGGAGGAGGACAGCTCTGCCTGGCTGAGCCGGCGACGCCGGGCTGGATGCCTGAACCTCCCTCCCCAAGTCCCGTCATAGCCGGGCAGGGAGTGGAGCGTTGTTGTCCCCTGCCGCTGTGCGGTGCCGAGGTGGAGTGGGGGAATTTTCGGGGTGGCGGGCTGGGTTGGAGGGGTCATGGTCAGCATCAGTTACGAAACGCCAACGGAAACCCGCGCGCGGTTGCGCCGGGTGCTTGCGCAGGCCGACTTCGAGGTTGTGCCCGGGACTTGGGCCTATCACGAATACCCTGCGGGTACGGTGCCGCGCGCGTCCGCCGAGGCTTTGGCCCTGGTGCGTGATGGGGAGAGCTGGTCAGCTCTTGAGCCGGCGCACAGCGGCGAGGCGGAGGTCTTTGGTGTCCTCGCTTTTCATTTCCCACCAGCAGCCGACAACAGCGGCTTCGTCGGCTGGCTAGCCGGTGAGCTCAAGCAACGCCTGGGCACGGGCGTGGCCGTGCTCTGTGGATACAACTCCGCACGGGGCGGTATCTACGACTACTGGCTCGTCCCCGTTCAGCTTCTGGGCGAGGCGCAGGACCAGGTACGGACTCTGGCAGCAGAGGCGGGCGAAGGCTGCCCCTAGCCGGTAGTGCGGGGTGGCTGAGCAGGTTTTACAGATCGAATCCGATGTGTTCCACGTCGGTGAATTCCACCAGCAGGCCCTGGGCACGGTGGTGGTCACGGAAGCAGACCTCGCCGAGGCCTGGGCTGCCACGGCGCGCAGTTGCTGCTCGGAGGCGCCCTGGTCATGGGCTTCGAAGGGCCAGGCCGCGTACTGCGGGGGCAGGGCGACAACACCAATCACGCGTAAGCGCACAAGCGCAGCCGACAGGCGATCTCACCAATGTCGGCTGCGGCCGGAAGACGAAGTCCACGCCCGTGAACCATCACCCGGCGACCGTATCGCCTCGTGGACTGCGAGTTCCTCTGGAGTGCCGAGGAAGGCCGGCCCGCAGACGAACGGAAGGCGCTCCAAAACCATGGCGATGGCTTGCGAGACCGTCTCCGCAGGTCTCACGGCCTGCGAACGGAGAGGGCCTGACACCCAGTAGCTGCCTCCGGCAGCAGGCTGGACGTAAGGGATGCCCCACGTCCACCGTTCTTCGGTGCAGCGGCTGAAGTGCAGCTCGCCCATACCGGTCCATGGGAACAGCTGCCGCAAGCGCGGTTCGGCGTAAGCGGCTTCCAGCAGTTCGGGGCGCACGCGTCCGTCAGCGCGGACCTCCTGCCAGCCTGCTTCGACAGCGTCACCGCTCGATGGCCCAGACATCCGGGTCCGCGTACCGCTCCACCTGACCAGTGGCATCGCGGACTCACCCCGTCAGCGTGCCGTCCGGAGCCTGGTCATGCCACGCCTCATCCCCGTATGCGCCTTTGTAAGCGGCGAACACGTCGGATGGGTCGGTCTCGTCGCCCTCGTCGTACATATCGCCGGACCATGAACGGGCATCGCCTTCCGGGCCTGGTACCGGCTCGGTGTCAGCATCCTGTGAAATTGCGGCCGAGTGGCTGGGCGCAACGATTTCGTCAGGAACCTCCTCCGTCGCGGCTACTTCAGCGGCAGCAGGGTCCACGCCCTCCGCTCCCTTGCCGGGGGATGGCCCCCGGTCGCGCTCGCGTCCGGCGCGACTGGTGGCGCGTCTGTCTCGGAGGTCTCCGTGTCGGGGGTGTCCTGGTCCTGCTCTTCGTCGTCCCCGAATGGCTTGGCGCCCTTCGGGAGTGCCTTGATGGCCAATCCGTATCTGGTCACAGCGAGCACGGTGGAGCACGGCCGAACCTTGCGTCCATGTGAGCAGCTGGCAGTAGCGTGTTGGGTATGGATGGTCGTACGGCACGCGAGCAGAACGTTGCGTGGCGTCAGATAGACGACGCCTGGCAGCGTATTGAGTCCTGGCTTGAAAGAAATGCCCCGGCGACAATGGCGAGCCTGCTGCCGGGGGCTTCCGAGGCGGAGATCGAGGAACTGCAGGAGTCGTTGGGTGTGCGTCTGCCTGTCGGGCTGAGGGCGTTGTGGAGCCGGCGGGCAGGGGTGGGTCCGGATTCGACGCCGGGGTTCATGCCGCGGGAGTGTGTGCTGATGTCGTTCGAGGTTGTCCGCCGAGTCTATGAGCGACAAATGTTTCTGCGTCGGCAAGATGAAGAGGCGCAGCAGAGGACGGGTGACACAGAAGAGATCACGGTGTGGCGTCCCTCCTGGATCCCCTTTGCCTCAATCGGTGCGGATGCTCTGTCTGGACTGTGTTTGGACGCTGAGACCGGCAGGATCTGGTACTGGTGTGAGTATGCGGAGCGCAGCATCCAGTTCGAGTCGCTGACGGACTACGTAGAGGAGATGGCTGACGTCCTCGAAGTCCCGTTGCTCGCAGAAGAGGCGCGAGTCGGCCTGATGAACGGGTTCTTGGTGTGGGGGGTGCCGCAGGATGCGGCCGAGCGAGCAGCATGGGAGCCGTTGGCTGGATGAGAGGTGTGGGGTGAGCGTGCGCACTCACCCCACACGTCACGAAGAACCGGTGTGCCCGCATGAGACGGAGGACTGCCCTCATGGACCTTGTTAGGGACACCTCTGGTGCGCCTAGCGTCGGCGGCGGCTGGCGGAACGGTTCGGGGCCGGGCGCTAAGAACTCCTAACGAAATGATCTTCAAGGTGGTTGGCTTCGGGACTGATGATCCGGGGTGCGGGGTGGTTTGGTCGAAGCCCTGGCAAGGCGACGACGAGTTGTGGGCGGTGCACGCTGCGCCGCGGAGAACTTAAATGCGTCGACAGCGCCTCTCGGCACCCGGCAGAGTGGCCACCCGTGACGAGCAGTGAACTGTGGACCCGCGCGACCGCCGACCGCTACGACGCCGAGGAGGCCAAAGCGTCCTCGGCTGCCGTTCTCGGACCGACTCTCGCCTTCCTCGCCGAGCTCGCCGGAGACGGCCGGGCACTGGAGTTCGCCATCGGAACCGGACGCGTGGGCGTCCCGCTCCGGGAACGCGGCGTGCCGGTCGTGGGCATCGAACTGTCCGAGCACATGGCAGCGGTGCTGCGGCACAAGATCGACGAGGACACCCTCCCGGTGGTCATCGGGGACATGGCCACCACTGTCGTTCCGGGCGGGTTCACCCTGGTCTATCTCGTCTACAACACCATCACGAACCTGCTCACGCAGAACGAGCAGGTCGAGTGCTTCCGCAACGCCGCACGTCATCTGGAGCCCGGCGGCCGATTCGTCATCGAGCTGAGTGTGCCGCCGCTGCGGTTCCTGCCGCCCGGCCAGGTCGCGGTGCCGTTCGACGTCTCCCAGCAGCATCTCGGCTTCGACACCTTCGACCTGGTCGAGCAAATTCTCGTCTCGCACCACTTCACCCGCGACGGCGACGACGGCCATTACCGCCGCGAAAACTCCCGGCACCGGTACGCCTGGCCGGCGGAGCTCGACCTGATGGCACGGATCGCCGGGCTCGAGCTGGAACGTCGCGTTGCGGACTGGGATGGGTCTCCGTTCACCCAGGACTCCGCGAAGCACGTCTCCGTGTGGCGCAAGCCAACCTGAGGTCGGCCACCGGGCCATCAACGTTGGTCGTGCCTGTCTTGAACTTCTATCGGAAGTTCAGGCGTCGCCAGCAGATCAGTGCACATCCGAGGGTGAGGAAGGCTTCGTGGATGTCGTCGCGGATCTCCCAGCGGATCCGCAGGCGGCGGAACCAGTGCAGGTGGGCGAATGCTCGCTCCACGACCCAGCGTTGCGTGCCCAGGCCCGAGCCGTGCCCGGTGCCCCGGCGGGCGATCAGCGGCTTCACGCCGAGATCCCGGACGAGGCGGCGGTACTTGTCGTGGTCGTAGCCGCGGTCGCCCAGCACCACGTCCCGGCGGCGCCGGGGCCGGCCTCGCTTGCCCCTCACCGGCGGTACCGCCTGAAGCAGCGGGATCAGCTGGGTGACGTCGTTGCGGTTGCCGCCGGTCAAAGTGGCGGCCAGCGGGATACCAGTGGCGTCGGTGATCAGGTGATGCTTGCTGCCCGTCCTGCCCCGGTCAACAGGGCTTCGTCCCGTCTTGGATCCCCCTTTCCATGCCCGTATGTGGGAGCCATCGACGGCCGCCCGGGAGAAGTCCAGGGCGTTCACGCTGCGGAGCTTGGCCAGAAGGACCTTGTGCAGCGGGGGCCAGAATCCAGCCTCGGTCCACTCGGCCAGGCGGCGCCAGCAGGTCGTGCCCGAACCGAAGCCGAGTTGCTGCGGCAGATGTTCCCAGGCGACCCCGGTGTGCAGGACGAACAGGATGCCCTGGAACACCAGCCGGTCCGGATGCCGCCTTCGCCCGGGGTGCCGGGGCCGACGCTCCCCCTTCGGTAGCAGCCGCTCGATCACCGCCCACAGCCCGTGGTCGACTTCCCACGGCTTCGGCCGAGCCACTCCAACCCCCGGATCGTCAGTCCCGGAGTGATCCAACCACCTTGAGGATCATTTCGTTAGGAGTTCTAAGCCCGGCTATTGACCCCGCTGCAGGGAGGGGAGCGTCATGGGTTTCGACCGGAAGGAAGAGCGTGGCGAGCGGAAAGGAAAGGCTCTGCCACCTCGGACCTCAGCAACCCAGAGCGTCAGTGCGGCGCCCTTCTCGGGGAAGGGTCAGGTCACGCAGCCGTCAGTCCTTGCCGTGCAGCGCATGGCTGGGAACGCTGCCGCCACCTCGTATGTGCAGAGGGTCACCGACGACGATCGCGACAAGGCCAACGCTCGGCGGGAACGTTGGGCCGAACGCGACACCGGACGCGGCGGTGCCCAGCAGGCAGAGAGCTTCGCCACGCACGAAACCCCGTTCGGGCCGTACAACGAGCGCCCCAGGCGCGGCGCGGCTCCGTACATCACCACCAACATGGATCAGTATCCGGCACCCCAGCGGACCGATGGCCGCTACGTCCGTGAGGAAGAGAACCAGTTCACCGGCCTGATCCCCACCCTCGACGCCGAGCAATTCCTCCCCCTCGTCGAAGCGCTGAAGGGGCGGGAGCTGCGCAAGGAGGAGATTGAGGGTCTGAGCGACGACCCGTGCCGGGCTGCGGCGATGCTCATGGGAATTGCCACCGCCGAGGCGGTTCGCGAGCCGGGATCGCTCAAGCACACACAGCGCGCTCCGGCGGCAGGCTGACCTGTCTCACGAGGCACCGGAGACCCTCAACGACTGCCCGCAGGGACGTGCCGGTGGTGCCCAGCAGGAGAAGCGCGTCCGGTCGGGCCGGACGAGGCGGGCCACGCCCGAGGTCGACACCATTCTTGTGTCCTCGTCCTCGTCGGATGAGAACATGTGAGTCTCCGGCCGGCCCCTCACCGAGACACACGAACGGAGCCTCGAAGGGGCAGGGCCGCGTCCGCTCCCCCACGGGAGCGAGACATCGAGGAGCACAGTGAGCTGACCAAAGTCCCCGTCGAACGCCACGGAGGCGACGTGCCCGGCGAGCTTGGGGGCGATGGCCGCCCACCGCTCCCGCAGCCTCGCGCCGGCGGCCGGAAGCTCCCAGGCCCGTTCGGTGACCAGCGCGCCGGTCGCCGCTCCCCGAAAGAGACGGCGTCGGCCTGAGCCTCTACCGAGTCGTCCGCGAACTTCCAGACACTCCTCGTGATCTGGACCGGCGCCTGCCCCACCTGTCACCGCGACATGCCAGAGCTCACCCCAACACGACCAAGCACTACTAGTAATTGATCACGAGTTACTGCACGACACAGAAGGCCTGCTCAGCGAAGATAGCTAATCCGCGTGTACGCAAAAGAAATTGACGCTACGTCACCCATTGGGTGCCGATGGCAACTGGCATTGCTACTGATTCACGAAGGCATCTCGGGACGGTCTTACGCAGCGTGCCGGGGCGGACGTCACAGCCCAGCAGGCCAACCCCTGACAGATGTAATGCCCGAGCTTAAGGGTTTCAATCTGCAGACGTGAGCATGCTCACAGGTTGATAAATGTGAAGGGCACGTCAGGGCGAGATATGTTCATGGTCATCGGAACGGCCCTGACCAGGCTGTTTCGATGAGTGAGAAGCAAAGTAAGTTTCGTACGGGGGGAGCGGAATGCGCGCCGGATCTGGTGTGCAAATCATTCCGGAGTGCCGATTCCACACCCCCCTTGCGTGTGTACGCAATGGGAAGTGTAACGTGAATCGCAAAACCATGCATGTGAGCGCCGCCACGGTGATGGCCGCTCTGGCCATCGGTGTCGGCGGAACCGCCGCACATGCCGCCACCGCCCAGCCGGTAAGCGCCGAGGTGACCTCGACCACGCTCACCCAACGGCAGGCAGTCCAGCAGCTCGCTGCGAATCTCCTCAAGTACGAGGGCAACCGCTTCAACGCCCAGGAACGGGCGGAGCTGCAGGCCATCGCGGACGGCAGCGCCGTGGAGACCCGGGCCGGCGGCAAGTTCGGTCCCGTGATCAAGGCGCTGAAGAAGGTAAAGGGCTTCACCAAGGCCGTCGCGGGAAAGTACAGCGACTTTAAGAAGTGGTACAACGGCCTGCCTTGGTACGTCAAGGGTCCGCTGGCCGCTATGGGTGTGGGGTCCGACCTGTACAGCATCTGGCAGATGTTCCACTGATCCAGGGGTCAGTGACGCCGTAACCCGCAAATGGTGTCCCCCGGCATTTCATGCCGGGGGACACCGGCCCAAGAAGACAAGGAATCACTGTGCCCCCCACCATGAGTGACAAGAAGAAGCCGGAGTTCCCAGCTCTTCCCACCTGGCTGTCCGTCACCGTCGGATTCGTCGTAGCGTTCACCCTCGGCGAGTACTACGGATTCCCGTGGTGGCTGCGTTTGGCTGGCGTCGGCGCTGTCAGCCTCGTCATTGAAGCGGCCAATCAGATCGTCCGCCGCCTGGCAGACAGCAGGAAGAACGCAGACAGGGCATGAACAATGCCGTCGCCGTGATGCGTGGCCCCAGAACGGCAGGGACTCAAGGGACTAGGTGATAGGTGGCGGGCCAAACCACCTAAGGACACCGGCCTTTCACGGCATGAGCGTCACTGCCTGAATGCCGCTGCCGGGCTGAACGGCCGCTCACACAACCGCTCGGCTGGGAACCGCCTTGGCCGCCGGGGAGTCCTCGGCGGCGGGCCCGCTCCGCCGACGGACACATCGGCCGTCGGCCAGACCCGTCGGGCACTCGGCATCCACCGGGCGGGACAACCCGACCTCCACCCGCGGCACCGGAAGCACCGCTTCTCCCTCGGAGTACCGGCACTTCCAGCCCTTCTCCGCAACAAGGTCGAGGACCACCTGCCAGTCCTCCACCGAAGCATCCAAGACACGCACATTCGGCAACAACCCCATCAAGTCCGGGCCGAAGAAGCACGCCACGCCATCCCACAACAGATCAACCACCCCGCCACGCCGCCCGCCTCACCGACCCAGCGCCCCCCTTTCCCTTGACCAAAGACATAGGGCCACCCCCCAAATAACGGTGCGCTTGCCACGCGGAGCCGAGGCCTTGGGCCAGGGCGTCGGCGGCGAACCGCTGCTCCTCGGCCGCGCGCCGCAGGACGGTGCCGGTGCGCCGCTTCGGCTTCTCCCTCTGGGCGGCGCCGTTCTTCTTCGCAGCCGGGCCGCGACCAGGGCCTGGCGGGCGAGGTTGACGCCGCTCAGCTCGCCGGTCATGCGATCACCGCCCCAGTGGCGTCACCGTCCAGCGGGCGCGCGGCGAGGCCGGGCAACTGCTCCGTCCAGGTCCACTTCAGCGGCCAGCCGTATGTCGGCAGCCCAGTCGCGTGCGCGTTGGGAACCAGTTGGAGGGACGAGTGCGGTGAGGCGAACTACAGCGGGGTGCATCCGGTTCAGTGTCCTCGTCTCCTCGCGAATGCGGGGGCGACGGCGGTCGAGGGTGAGCAGAGCCGGAGCAACTCGGACCATCCCCCGCAAGCGCGAGGGCGACGACCCGGCGCTCGGTGACCACGCCCCCCGGCCGGGCGACTCCCCTCCGCAGACGCCCCCACCGGGGTCGTCGACATGCAGGAGGGCGCCGACGTGGCGGCAGGTGACCTCTCGCGATGAACGCTGATTCTCTCGGAGTCGGAGTGGCCCGATAAATCGAACACATGCTCTACTGGCGGCATGGCGCACCACGACTATGCCCCCGATCTCCTCCAGACCCAGCGCGAGTGGACCCGCACCTATCAAGCCCTGGCCCACGCGCCCGCCAGCAGCAACACCGCCCTGCGCAGACACCTCCTCGACCTGTCTCGATACATCGCCCAGACGGTGCCGCGCGCTAAGCAGGCCGACCTCCGCCGGCGCGCCCAGGGACTGTCATGACCCGCCGCTCCTGCGACATCGCCGAACGGCAGTGCCTGATCCTCGGCTGCGTCCGGGCCCACATTGCCGATCACGGTGAGGCACCCAGCGTGCACGAGATCGTCACAGCGGCCGGCTTGTCCAGCCCCTCCTCCGTCCTCTGCTGGCTGCGCCGCCTGGAATAGGCTGGCGCCCTCGCGCGCGCTGAAAGCGGCCCCCGGAGGAACTACCGCTTTACACGATGAGCGACAACCGCCGCCTCGAAGCTCGCCTCCGCCGCCGCGTGAATTGACCGAGGTGGCCCGGGCGCGGATTATTCCGCAGTTGGCGCGCTCCAACGGGCGTCATCGCCGGTGGCGGGATCATCGCCAGGTCAGCTACGGGCTCTCGTGGACGAACCATCCAACCATCATCGAACCCCGGCCTACCCCGCGTCCTCACAAGGGCGTTCGGTCTCAGCCGGGGGCAGGACGCGGCCTGTCCGATACCGCTGTCTGATCATTTTCAGGCGGCTCGGCTGACGTCCAGCCGTTCGGACGACGGTTCGTATCCAGCTGCCCTGTACGTGGCGACGGCGGCAGCGTTCGCGCTCGGGGTGCTGACGAGTGCGCTTGACGCGCCCAGTTCACGCAGCGCCGCCGCGGCGGCGACGCTGATCGCCGTCCCGTGGCCGCGACCGCGATGGTGGGCGTGCACGCCCACCGGCTCCAGCAGGCCGGGCTTGCCGGGCCCGGCCGACCAGACCGTCGCCGCGGCCACCGCGTTGTCCTGGTCGTCGTAGCCGATCAGGCAACGGGCGTCGGCGTAGAGCGGCCCGGCCGCGAGGACGTGCCAGATCTCCTCGGTGAACGTCGGGCTGGCGAACGCCGAGCGGTGCACTGCCGTCCGCACCCCCGCCGTCTCCGGGCCGGCTATCTCGATCCGCAGGCCGCAGTCCCCTACCGGCTCGGCCAAGTCTCGGCGCAGCGGCGTCCACGGCTCGTCCAGATTCCAGCCCGCTTCCAGGAGGACCTCGCGGAGCAGGGCGCCGTTGGGGATTTCGAGGCTGACCTTTCCGGGCGGCAGGACCCCACGTTCCGGATCATTGAGGTCCGCCAGCATCTGGCGCGCCAGAGCCTCGTCCTGTCGCAGGTCCGGCGCGGTCGTCAAGCGCAGCACATCAGGGGCATCCAGGTATCCGACAGCAATGATCCGTCCGTCGACGCTCCAGGTGCGGACGGCCGCGGCCAGCCTCTGCGCGCCCAGCGCCCAGGCCCAGCCGAGGTCTCCCGGATGGAGTTGCAAAGGCGTTCGGTCGTCCTGCCATACGCGAAGGGCATCCACGGCGCCGGTCAGCCCGTCGACGCCGGGCTCGTTCAGAACGATCGTCATGTCCCGCATCTCACACTATGGGGGCGACCAGCCACACCTGGTTTTTTCTCAATCAGTCAGATCGCCCTAGGCGCCCTGTACAGCGGGCGTCCGCGAGCGGCGGCCGCCATTCGGCCGGGTCCTGGTCTGACTTCGAGCGGTTGTTGCGCGCGGTCACCACGACCAACGACCGCTCGTCACCGAGGTCGTTGGCGTGGGCCTGGCGGCGCCCCGCGCTCCAAGTGCTGGCCCCGGAGCCCCAGGCCTCGGCGAGCGGCACCATGTGGTCGAGTTCCAGGCCACGGAGCGCAGCGGCCTGTACCGACCGGCGATGAGGGGCGGGTCAAAGCCGATCGACATCACCGTCTTCTTCTGCGAGACCGGGAAGGTCTACATCGAGATCACCTGGATCAGGCTGCGCCCGTACCGGATGCTCGGTGCCCGCGTCGACGCCCGGGCGCTGGAGGGCCGATGGGTGTCAGCCGGAGAGCACCCACGCATCGAGGTCCGAGAGACGAAGCTGCCCTAGTCACCCAGGCACGGCTCGACTTCGTGCAGCGCCGCCCGGTCAGGCTTCGACGTACGCCACGATCGTGATGGTCTTCAGGGCGGTGACGTAGTAGATCACGCGGACTCCATCGACCTCGTCCGCGTAGTCGCGCAGCAGGGTGCCGGGCACCTCGGTGCCGAGCTCCGGGTTGACGCTGATGGCAACGATCGCGCGGTCCAGGCGGTGAGTCTCGCTCGCTGTGAGCTTCGCCAGCTGGGCGAGCGCGGACTCCACCATAATGACGTGCGCGCGGCGCGAGCCGTGGTCAGGCGACACGCGGCTGCTCGTCCGCGAGACGGGCGAGGTGGGCATCGCGGGCGGTCTCCCACGGCACACCGGACTCGGGCGAGGGGTAGCCGTTGGCGGCGATGTCCTCCAGGACCGAGGCGAGGACGTCTGTCTTGGCGCGCTCCGCGGCCGCGTACGCGCGGGCCGATTCGGCGGCGTGCTCGTCGAGGGGCTGGCGGGCGGGCGCGGGGGCCGGCTGCTGGCTCATCCGGGACTCCTGGGCTGTCATCTCGTGTGTGTCACCACGGTATCGCCGGGCCGGGCCATCGGACCCCGGGACGGACGAACCGGACCGGTGAGGGCACTGCAGGGCGCGGTCGGCGCTTCCGGCCCGATGCCGACCGACACGGAATGTGAGGTGACAGGGCCTGGACGGATTGTCATCGCAACTGGACCAGATCGTCAGGGGCCGACCGCTGCTCGTGGTGGAGGTCTCCGCCGCAGATCAAGGGGCCGTGGAGAGCCTGGGGCACCCAGCTGCTCGGATCGGATAGTTGCGGCATCGAGGCTTTACAGGGCTGTGCTACGGCCGCGTGCCTGCAACAGCATGACCGTCGGCAGATCGCGAGGGCGTGAACCCGATGCAGCGGCACCAGGCCCTCTACCACCTCGGTGAGCCCCGTCTCCCGCGTGGCGACCCGACGTACGGCCGTCATCACCGCCAGCTCAGGCTCCAGCGACGCAATCGCCCCCATCCCGCCAGCTCCCGCACCGACATGGGCGGCTCCCCCAGCTCACCGAAGAACGCGTCGTGATCAAGAATCAACCATGTCAGGACGCGCTTTAGCTGGGTGACGTCCAAGCCCGCGAGGCACCGAGCGACCTGAACAAGGTCTTGGGAAAGGCCGAGTGAGATCAGCCGCAGATCCTCAGGTCCCGTCATGCACCCCCTTGTAGCGAACTCGTGGATGTGGGGGTGGGCTTCCATGCTGACCTGTGCCGGTGAACGGTGATCGATTGCCACTCAAGGCCGATCAACGCTGGTCTGTGCCACCAGAGCTTGATCGGTTGGCATATGGGCAGGCGGGGGGCGCGGCGTGGGTACCTGTCCCCGAACGTCCCGTCGGTCAGTTCAGTAGGGCAGCTGTGAACGTCTGGCGGTGGTCCACCGGCCAGGTCTGCATGCGGTCCCAGCGTTCCCATCCTCCGCACTCGGCCAACGCCAGGAGATAGACGGGGTCTCCGCCAGCCACGCGGCGGGCGACGAAGGCCCGATAGACCGCCGTGGCCTGCTCGATGACTCCGGGCAACTCGGCGCGGTCCCCCGCCTAGAGACCGTAGCTGTCGGCAAGAATCCGCAGCCGTGCGACCGCATCCAGCCCGGGGGGATGGAGAGCGGCCGCGGATTCGGGATCGAGCATGGGCACCCGATAGCGGGCGGTCATGGCGATGTCCCAGAGGGCACGGCCCGGGGCCGCCAAGTCGAAATCGATCAGGGCCGAGGCGCGACCTTCGCGGAAGGCGACGTTGGCCGGGCACACGTCGTTGTGGCACAACATCGCTCCCCCTTGCAGGTCGGCGAGGTCCGGGGGCCACTCGGCGCGGGTGTCGACCTCGACGGCCGCGCTGGTCTCATGCAGACGCCGAAGCAGGCTCCCCACCGATGCGAGGGCGGAACCCGTCATCGCCCAGTCCGAGAACGGCGACAGCGCCGCGTCGCCAGGGATGAAAGCCAGTTGCTCATGGCCATCCGCAGTGAGACCGGCAGGGGCCGGTGCCGCGTCGAAGCCGTGCTCCTTCAGCGCGAGAAGATAGGCATGGAGGGCGCGCACGTTGCGCGGTGCCGGTCGCTGTGCCAACTCCCCTCGGCGGAAGACTGCTCCCGGAGACGACCAGCGCGTCGAAGGGCAGGACATCGCCGCCGGACTGCGGAGCGCGTTCGGCAAGCAGCCAGTGGGCGGCGCCGAAGACGTCGACGATACTGGTCAGGACGTGGCGGTCGTGGTGCGCTCGGGGGAGTTGGGCGTAGGGGATGAGGTCAGTCTTCTGCACGGTCGGGCTCTTCTTGGTGTGCGGTCACGGCCATCGGTCTCTGTGGTGCGGCGGTCGGCGGCGCGCGAGCGGTAGAGAGCGGAGCGGGGCGCCTAGAGGGCATGGTCCTTTCTGGTCGTCATGAGGTGATCATCGTCGACATCCGACCTCATGAGAATCCCTTTCGGCGCACCGCCCTTGTTGATCGACGAAACCGTCCAGGTCAGTCTCAACGAGGGCTACCTTGTGGCGAGCCTCTCGTCGCAGCCGACGCCCCTTCTCGCAGCACTCAGGTCGGCCGCTGCACCCACTCCTGGTGCATGTCGGCTGACGGCCCCGCGCCCGACGGGCAGTCGGCTTGGTGGTTGGCTGTCACAGCGGAGGCTCCTTGTGCAGTTGACCGGTGTGGGCGTCCACGAAGTAGTCCGTGACGTCCGCCGAATCATCGTTCTCCGCGCCCTTTACCATCGCTTGCACGATGTATTCCGGGTTCCATCGACCGTCTCGGCGAACCGCCTTGATGACATTTGCATGGAACTCGTATGTCTCCGGGTGGCGCAGGGACTCCCTGACCTTGCCTATAGCCCGGTCACGGCTGACCTCCACCGACGGCAAGTCGTCGAAGTGTGACGGCCCGCTTGACACGTTCAGTTGGCTGATGCGGCCCGCCGTGTTGATCTGCACATCGAGCATGGCCGGCATCAGCACCTTCTGCTCGACGGTCCGCCAGGAAGCGAGCCAGCCGAGTTTGCCGTCTGCGACAGGAGCTACCGTCACATTGGTTGCGTCCTTCACCCACGGATAGTGGGCCTGCGCGTACTGGGTTGCCAGCTTCTTCGCTTCGCCGCGAGCGAGGTTGGGATGCTCTCGCCCGTCAATGGGGAAGGAGCGACTTGTAGGTGTATCGCTGTACTCCAGCGAGGCTGTGAAAGACAGCTTCGACGGCCACGAAATTTCTGCGTCGACCTTGTCGCTCGAGAAGTGCAGAGTGCCTCGCTCGCCAGCGCCTTCCGTGGGCGTGTACTGGAGTTTGCCGTCGGCGACAGACGCGTAGTCGTCTCCGAACGCCTGGTCGAGCGCGTCGCGCATGGCTTCCGCTTGTTCACTTGAGCCCGCCTGGATGCTGGTGGCGTCGACAGCCGTGAATGTGACGCGCGGGACTGTCACTCCAAGTCCGATGACACCAATTGCGGTTGCGACAAGGACCGTTACGCGTTCGTCGATGTAGGACCGGAAGTCAATACTCCACCTGCGGGCCACGAGCCAGGCACATCCCATGCCTACCAAGCCACCGAGAATATTCATCTCCGCGTCAGAGCTGTCGCAAATCCGAGAGAACGCGTTGACGGTTCCCTGGGACAGCTCGATCAGACAGGGGCCGATGAGGACCCCTGCGAGAGTGAGAAGCCGGCGCCGTGAAGCCAACAATCCCAGAAATCCGAGTGGGACCGTCATCAGGCCGTTGAGCAGGCCCTGAGTCGTATGGAACGGCTCGGCGACCTGGCGGTTGACCGTGCATTCATGACTGGCCGATCCACTACCGGCAAGGAAGAGGGTCACACCTAGGACTACGACGAGATAAGCGACAAATACACTGGGTATCAGCGCTGGCCGCTGCCGTTTCTTCAGCCAGGTGAAAACTCCGAGGGCAAGCAGTCCGGCAGTAATTGCCAGAAGGGCGACCCAGGGGCCGTTGCCCTGAAATATCGCTTGAAACACGTCGTTCCTTTACTGAGGGCGAGCCCCTGCTCGACCGGACGACGGGTAAACAGGGGCTTCCTTCTCTGGTGCTGGGATCAGCAGTGTGCGGACGGTGTCTGGAAGATTCCCTGGCCACTGACCGACATGATGCCGACCGTCGAGGAGCAGATATCGTCGTAGCCGGTCTTCCAGGTCTTGCTCTTGGTGGTGCCCGACTTCTGCTTCACCGCAGCGCCATAGTGAGTGGTGCTGCCCTTGGTGTAACCCAGCTTGACGGTGACCGTGCTGCCGCTGGTCTTCTTGTACCAGGTCTTGATGGCACCGTTGTTGCGGTCCGGGTGGTACTTGGAGTGGTACAGGGCTCCACCGCTGAGTGAAGTGCAGCGGGAGTTCGGGCCGCCGCCGTATCCGTCGTGGGGGCAGCCTGCTGCGAGAGGCATTACGACACCCTCAGATTCGTCCGACGTTATGGAGTCGTCCTCGATGTTCGCCACCACGGTCGTTTCATCGGCCGTCGGCTCAGTGTTGGCCTGGGCAGCTCCTGCAGTGCCCCAGAGCGTCAGACATGCCGCAGGGACAGCCATGACCTTGATCAAGGTGGAACGCATTTATTAATCCTCAACTGGCAAGGAGGGGAAAGTTCTTCACCGTCTACGTATTGCGGCGCAGACGGTGAACAAAACAGCCCCCTGTTGTTCAATGTTCACGGACCTTTCGCGGTCCGACCTCATGATCATTACAGACTTCACCCACTCCCTACAAATTCACTTATTAGGACCAGAGCGTCAGAAAGCGGGGGACAAATAGATCTAAGAGGAATTAATGAGCGTTTCGGTTCCGCACATAAAGCCATAGAGACCAGATCGTGACCGACGATTACTCCCTGTTCGTTTGCGTTCAAAGGGTAGGAGTGCGGCCAGCTGCACAACCCCGCTCAAGTTGCCCACCTACTGGGAAACTTGAGCGACTGGAGGCCTACGGGTACCTCGGCACGGCAGAGTGATACTGACCCTGAGCACGCACTCGCTGTGAAGCCTGGGCTCTTTCTGCGCCACGAAGTTGTTGTGCTGCTCACAGCCCCGGGGGACGCAACCGAGGGCGGCTTACGGGGTGGAGGGGCATTGCGGAGCAGCTCTCACAGAGGGCGTGGACCAGACGCCCGCATCCCCCAGGTGTGAGGGTCAACGACGTACAAGCGCTGCTGCCTAGCGCAGTTCATGGTGGGGACCGCGACGTCAGCGCTGTGGACCTGGCGGGCGGGGGCGTTGAGGGCCTCGAGGTCCGGCGTGCCTACTGCCTCGGGCCGTGCACCCTTCCGGGGCGGCCAGCAGCGCACTGGCTCAGACGGACCATCACCGCGCGCTCGGGGACGGGTTTCGGTCCACGGCCGAATCGCGTAGATCAGCAGCCCTGGCAGCATGCCGCTGACGAACACGGTCATCATGCCGCCGGCCGCCCAGATCGGCCGGCACAAAGCGCGGGTCAGGGAGCGTTCCGTGCCGGAGGTGCGGTCATCGGGCGGGGCACGCGCCGCACAGCTGGTCGGCGATGTCGTACACCGTTGGCCCGCAGGGCGCGGGTGTCCTCTATCGGGTTCCGCCACGGCTCGAAGTCGTCGCTGACGGTGGCTTCAGAGGCTCGGAGGTTTGCAGCGACGACGCCGTAGGTGTTACGGGCCGGCAGCGGGCACAGCAGTAGGAGCTGATCCAGTGTGCGGCGGCGCACCAGTAGGCGTCGGGGTTGCCTACGTCGAGTTGTGGGGTGTTGACTCTGTGGCGGGCGATGGAAGCGACCATGACCGAGTAGTCGTATACGCCGAGGTCTTTGGCGAGCAGTTCCTCCTTGCGGTCGAGGAGCCAGCGGATGTTGATGTGGAGTTCCGACGTCAGGCCGTCCGCCCGGCGCCGGTCCGTGGGTACCGTTCCGAATCAAATACCGACCAGGCGGTCTGTCCGCCTTCGATCCCAACAGACCACGCCACTCCCCCAGCAGCTGCGGTCCCGTAGATATGAGGGGGCTGAGGACGACCGCAATCCTCCCCGGGCGGCCCACCGTCCTCGAGCTCACCTGCGCACCCAGATCATTGAGCTCGAGACGGACCCGCCTCCCCGGCTCGCTTCTTTGCGTAGCTCGTAGTGGTGGTGGCCGTCCTGGTCGCTTCGGCCACCACAACGTCACTGATGGCCAACGCGGCAGCTCCTAAAGAGGCTTGCTGTACGAGGCTTATGCATGACTCATGCGTAAGCCGCAGTGGCGTCGGGAGGTGGCGACCGCCGCCACCGGGTGTTCACTGCGGTTGCGGTCCAAGGCCCGCGTTGCGGGCCCTGACGATCGCCGCGGCACGGTCGTGGACCTGAAGCTTGGAGAAGATGGCTCCGACGTGATTGCGCACTGTCTTCTCCACGACGCAGAGCCGCTGCGCGATCTGTCGGTAGGTGAGGCCGACCGCGAGCAGGTCGAGGATCTCGCGTTCTCGGGCCGTGAGCGTCGGGAACGCCTCCTTCGCCGGTGTGCTGCCGAAAGCAGCGAAAAGTGCGCTCAGCCGCTCGGCCATCTGCGGGCTGAAGACCGCGCCGCCCCGCGCGACCGTGTGCAGGGCATGCAGGACGTCCTCACGCAGAGCCCCCTTCAAGAGATAGCCATGAGCACCAGCACGCATCGCCGCCAAGAGGTTGTCGTCGTCCTCGGACATCGTCATCACCATGATGCGAAGGTGCGGGTGGGCGCTGAGCAGTCGGCGTGTGGCCTCGATGCCGGAGAGACCGGGAAGGCCGAGATCCATGACCACCAGGTCGGGATCGGTTCGTGCGGCCTCGGTGAGGGCTTTTTCGCCGCTGGCCGCCTCCGCGACCACGGTGAAGTGGTCGTCCAGGTCGATCGCGGCTGCGAGCCCTTCCCGGAACAGGGGGTGGTCGTCCACGAGCAGTACGCGCCGGGTCTGTGCCGCTGCCGCTGCTGCTGCCGCCGCCGCCGCATGATCCTGCCCGGCTGTTTCGTTCTCGGCGTTCATGACCCTCCTCGTTCCCGGCCCTGCCGGGTGAGGGGCAAGGTGGCGTGCACGGCGGTGCCATGAGGGCCCGTGCGCACGCCGGTTGTCCCGCCGATCTCCTCGGCCCGTTCTGTGCACGAGGCGAGACCCGTGCCCGGCACGCCCCCGCCACCCAGACCGTTGCCGTCGTCACTGACCTTCACGGTCAGCGAGGTGGGTGTGACGGTCAGACCGACTCCGCGGCGGGCACCGGAATGTCGCACGGCGTTGGTCATCGCCTCGGCGGCGATGCGGTAGGCGGCCGTCTCCACCGCGGGGGCCAGAGCGGGCACGGTCGTCACGGAGTCGGCCACAACGACCTGAACCACCTCGGTACTCAAACGGTGCGCCAGAATCCGGATCGCTTCGAGGAGACCACGCTCCACCAGGACGGCCGGTGTCAGGCCGGCGGTGATGCGGCGTACTTCGGTCAGTGCCTCGCTGAGTCCCTCGGCGGCTGCCCGCAGATGCTCCGGCGCCGCCGACTGCGACCCGACGCACGCCTGAGCGGTGCCCAACCTCATTTGCACGGCCGCCAGTTGGGAGCCAAGGCCGTCATGGATCTCGCGGCGCAGCCGACGGCGTTCCTCTTCACTGGCGAGTACGAGGCTTTCCCGGGCGGCCTGCGTTTCCTCGACCAGCCGCAGAGCCGCCAGGGGGGCCCCGCCTGGTCGGCAAGCAGGGACAGCAGGTCGCTGTCCCTCTCCACGGGCGTGCTCGTACCGTCGCGCGCCACTTCCAGGCGGCCCACTACGTGGCCGTGGTGGCGAAGAGGGAAAACCTGTTTGGGGTCGTTGACCGGCACTCCGACCGCGCCGAGCCGACGTACACCTGACCGGGTGTCGACCTCGACCGCTGCCCCGGACAGGCCCAGGTCCTCCACCGCGCTGCGGCAGATCTGCTCCGGTACATCCCAGGGGTCGGGAGCTTCCTGCAGTCGCGTCACCAGTTTCCTCATGGCGTGGTGGGGTCGGGCTCTCGAACCGTAGAAGAAACGCTCGACCCGCAGAGACGAGTGCACCAGCACGGGCCGGGTGACCCAGCCGGCCAGTAGCGCACAGCCCGCGACCGTCAACGACGTGGTACTGCGCACGGCCGGAACAGCCGTCCAGATGACCAAGGCCACGCTCGCCGCGGCGGTGCCGAAGAGGGTGAGGACGAACGCCACGGACAACCGGTGGACGGTCGCACGTTCCAGCCGCCAGACATTGCTTCTGGCGACGGTCAGGCATGACGGCGACCCAGACCGTGCCTCCTGCGGCACGGGCGGCCATGGTCCAGCGTTCCCCCCACCAGTCGCCGAGCAGCAAGGACGCACAGACGGCGTAGGAGACGGCGAGCAGCAGCCAGCGACGGCGCTCCGCCGCGTCGTTGCCGGACAGTGCGCAGTGGGCCACGGTGGCCGTCACGGCGAGCGCGACCGCGCCGCTCACCCCAGTCCACCAGACGGCTGGCCGGGCCGAGGCGCTGGAGGGCCCACTGCGCCGTCGCGGTCCCCGACCACGGACTGAAGAAGGGCGGCGCTCCCGGCACCGCCAGGAACCAGAGAGCCCCATGGCCGGCGTGGACAGCGGTGGTCGGCGCGATCAGGTACCACCGGCACCGTCGCACGGCGGGTTCGCGCAGGAAACACACGGGAAAGACGAGGACGCTCAGGGGGTGGTCGGCGAGTGCGACGGCCGCCAGCGCCAGCACCGTCGCATCCACCGGCGCCGACCAGTCGCCGATGAAGGCGAGCAGGTCGGACACCGTGCGCGGCACGACCAGCACGGCCCCCGCGGCCAGCAGCAGCGCCCCCATCCGCTGACCGGAACGATCGGCGAGGAGCAGCACCCCGATCACCCACTCCGGGAGTCCGACTGCCAACCGTATGGCCACAGCGAGGGTCTGCGGCTGGGAGTAGTGGACAGCGCGCCATTGCTCTCCGGACACGGACAGCACCGTCAGTTTCAACACCAGTACTGCCACCAGCAGCCCCAGCGCCATTCCGGCCACCCGTGCCACTGGCCTGGTGCGCGGGTGACCGGAGACTGCGACAGGTCGCGGCTTCAAGATACCCACAGGCCCCACGGCTCTGGGCCGTCCCAGGAGGGCAGGCACCTGTAGGCGGCCCACTTGCCCTTGCGCTTGCCCTGCGCTCCCGCGTCGAGGCACCCCGACTCGGAGTGGTAGTGACCGACCAGCCCCTCCTCGGCCGCGGCCTGGGCCGGGGTTGCCGAGAGGGCTGTCGTGGCGATGATGACGCCCAGCGCAGCAGCGATCGGCCTCATGGAATTCCCCGTCATCACGTTCGTTCCTCCTCCTTCACCGGCGGTACGCGTGCGCGTTCCGCATGAGGATGAACGACTGGTCGGCCGTTGTGTTGCACGTGTCGGCCCGCACGGGCGGCGCGTGTGGCGGACCCCGTTCAGCGGCCGGCCTTCACGACGATGACGGAACGGAAGGGGACGAGAGAGGCCTTGTTCTCTCCGACCGGTTCGCCGTCCGCGACCACCCAGGCGTGTGCGCGGAAGGGCTCCGCGCACACCCCTGCGTGCCAGTCCGGCCACGTCCCGCCGACACGGCACAGAAGGGCTGTGGCGATGGACCGGGGCAAGCACCACGGGCCGGCGCAGCGCACGCTGGCGGCAACCACCGCTTTGCGGGCCCGCAGCGCTTGCTCATGCCCTGCGGGACGGGCCCGGGCGCTGAGGAAGCGCAAGACCCTCCGTACGCCGCCGGGTGAGAGACGGGCGAGACCGAACGCCACGACGACCGCGCACCGTGCGGTGATCCGGAGACCGAGGGGTGGGCGCTCGGACACTTCGGTGGTGACCAGGCCGCTCATGAGTTCACCAGGCCTGCTTCGCGCAGGCCGTCGATCATGCCCTGTACGTCGCGCAGTGCCCGCTCGTACGCCTGGGGGTCGCCGGGGCACAGGGCAGCCGCGGCGGTTTCGGCCGTCCCGCCGTCGAGCAGGCACCGCAGCACCCGCGCACCGGCGTCGTTGGCCTGCCAGTACCGGCCGGTCTTCTCGTTCAGGAGCACCGCGCCGTGCTCGGTCTCCGTGTTGGTGACATGGGGGTGAAGGGAGAAGCGCATCAGATTTCCTCGCGGTGCGGTGGGAGGGAGGCAGTTGTGCCGCTGCGGTTGTTTCGGTTCAGGGATCGGAGCCAGAGCTCGCAGGCCAGTGTCGAATCGAAGGCCATGAAAGGGCGGTGTCAGGGTGCAGGCCGAGCAGCAGCCCCCTCAGTGCCACGCGGTCGACCAGACCCATCTCTACGAGCACGGACTCCTCGCACAGTTCGAGCAGCTCGGCCCGGTGCCGACGCAGGCCTCCGTACAGCTCACGGCTGTAGTCGCCCTTGGTCGCGCGGCCTTGCGCGTACGCCGGAAGAACGTCGCGCATGGCGGTCGCGAGCACCGGTTGTAGCGTCCGGCCGCGATCCGGTCCTCCAGCCGGACCTACATCGCGGTCTCGACGACGCGGTCGTCGAGGTAAGGGGCTTCGTAGGAGAGACCGTGACGTGCGGTGAAGCGGGAGGCCCGACGTGTCATCTCACCGCAGAGCTGGGCGACGCTCAGCATGTCGTGCTGCACCGGCAGCGGGGCGAGTGGGTCCGGCTCCCCGTCCGCCGCCGCGTGGATGAGGCTGCGTACGGCGCTGACCGCTCGGGGCGTTGCCCACAGGGGCATGGCGGGCGGACTTTCCCATGCTGGCCCGGTCCCCCGCTTCCCCGGCTCCGGACCGAGGAGGGCGGCAGACGACCGGAGCCAGCGGGCATTCGAAGGGCCCAAGGGCACATGGTGGTAGGTCACCAGCCGGGCGGCTCGTGGTGCGGCGAGAAAGCACAGGCTGGTGGAGTCCATGCCGCCGGAGAGATCGGTGCTCACCGTGGCGGAGTGAGCGGTCCGCGTCTCGACTGCCGCCTCCAGCGCTCGGCGCAGTGTGTCGGCGCCTTGGGCCAACGGCACGCTCGGCTCGGGTGGTGTCCACCAACGAACAGGGCGCGCACCGCTGTTGGCGGGCATCAGCAGGTAGTGGCCCAGCGGCAAGGAGGTGACGCCGCGCCACAGGCAGGCCTGGGACAAAGGGTGCGGTGCGGTGGGAAAGAGGAGGCGAAGCGCCACAAGTTCCTCATCGATGCCGGCTTCGGTCAGCGCGGCCACGCTCTGCGGCCGGTCGGCGGCCACCGCCACCCCGGCCACGGATCCGTAGAAGACCTGGCGCACCGTGGTCAGGCTGCCCTGAGCCCTGACCTGGCCACCGATGGAGGCGAGCAGGTGGAAGCAGCCGTGCGACGAGCGGCTCAACGAGTCGACGTCGCTCACTGAGCGCATCGCCGCGAGCTTGCGGGCGAGTTCGCTCTCGCTGATGCGGGCCCGGCCGAGCAGGACCACCGCGTTGGAGCCGGCGGACGCGGAGGTGAGTTCCTCGTCGTGCCACCTTCCGATGACCCAGGGCCGGCCCGAGGGGTGCCTGACCATCTTGTCCCCGGCCCTGTGCGGCGCCAGAGCGAACACGGCGCGGCAGCGGGGTGATCCGGGAGAACGATGAATTCCATGGGGTTCCTTGCCCCTGAGGGAGGCGATCGACGTCCCAGAGGGGGGGCGATCGACGCGAAGCCTCGCGCCGATCGCCCGGTGTTCTGCTACGTGCCGGACCGTCGCATCAGAGCGCGGTCTCGATCACAGCCACCAACCACCGAAGAAGTCGATCCAGTGGCCACGGCGAACGGAACGGGTCAGCTCACGGAAACCGCCGACCTCCACGATCAGCGGAACGTCGTACACGAGCTTCTCGGACTGCATGGGAGTACCTCTTTCTTCTTGTGGTGCACGGTGGACGAGGTGTGCCGTCCATCCGCCGCCCGTCTGATCCGGACAAGAAGAGCTTCGGCTTCCCGCTGACCCAGGCGCATGAGCCATACGCCATGACCGTCCCGGAACGCACCGGGCGGCAGCTCTGCCTGGGCTGGGCCCATACGGCGAGCGGTGCGGCAGCCAGCTAGGGCAGGGGCGCGGTCCGGGCACTGGCTGGGGAACGGTCCGGGCACCCGGCCGGAGTTCCCCGCCTTTCCTGCCGGCCTACTGGGTAGGCGTCGGTGCGCCCTCCGGGGCACGCGCCGGATGACGCCCGTGGGCCCCGCACACCCTTCCTCTCGGGGCCTGTTCCCCCGTGCGCTCCACGTAACCTGACGGGCCGCCGGCGGCCCCGGCGCCGTCCCGCCCGAGGCGCGTCAGGCGCCGTAGCGCGGGCAGTGCCCCGGCGATCGCGCGACGCTCCTCCGGGGTGAGGAGTGCGATCAGTGGTGTCAGCTGCTCGGCCCGTTCCCCGCGGCACGACTCGCCGATGTTCCGCCCCTTCTGGGTGATGTGCACCAGAACGGCGCGGCCGTCGCGCGGGTCACGTGCGCGTTCCACGAGGCCGTCGCGTTCCAGGCGCTTGACCAGCTGGGTGAGCCCCGGCTGGCTGAGCTGTTCGCCCGCGATCAGCTCGGTCAGCCGTTTCGGGCGGTCGGCACAGGCCAGGGTGTCCAGCACCGACAGCGTGCTGAACGCGTGGTTTCGCCTGCGCGGCAGGCGGATGTAGAAACGGTTGAACTCCTCGACGACGTCGATGAACTGAGTCACATTCAGGTCGCACGGAGAGGCAGGCACGCGGGGGAGCCTATAGCTTGCGGAGCGGCGATGTATTGATAACTTACAGAAGTTGCTTATGGTGTTCTGGGTGGCCGCCGTTGCGGCGCGCCGCGACACGCTCGGCTGCCCTCTCTTCACCACCGAGCCCCAAAAACCGTCGTGAGAGGAACGCATGACTGTTCGTGTAGGTATCAACGGCTTCGGCCGCATCGGGAGGAACGTCTTCCGGGCGGTCGCCGCCAGGAACGCGGACCTGGAGATCGTCGCGGTCAACGACCTGGGCGACGTGCCGACCATGGCCCACCTGCTGGCCTACGACTCGGTCCTCGGCCGCTTCCCGGAGGAGATCACCGCGGAGCCCGGCGCGATCCGGGTCGGCAACAAGACGGTCAAGGTCCTCGCCGAGCGCGACCCGGCCCAACTGCCCTGGGGCGACCTGGGTGTGGACGTCGTCATCGAGTCCACGGGCATCTTCACCAAGGCCGAGAAGGCCCGCGCACACATCGACGGCGGCGCCAAGAAGGTGATCATCGCCGCCCCCGCGAGCGACGAGGACGTCACGATCGTCCTGGGTGTCAACGACGACACCTACGACCCCGCCAACCACAACATCATCTCCAACGCCTCGTGCACCACCAACTGCCTCGGCGTCCTCGCCAAGGTGCTGCACGACAGCGTCGGCATCGAGTACGGAATGATGACCACGGTCCACGCCTACACCCAGGACCAGAACCTCCAGGACGCCCCGCACAAGGACCTGCGCCGCGCCCGCTCGGCCGCCGTCAACGTGGTGCCGACGTCCAGCGGTGCCGCCAAGGCCATCGGCCTGGTCCTGCCCGAACTCCAGGGCCGCCTCGACGCGTTCGCACTGCGGGTCCCCGTGCCCACCGGCTCGGTGACCGACCTGACGGTCACCACGAGCCGCCGTACCACCGTCGAGGAGATCAACGAGGCGTACGCGAAGGCCGCCGCCGGCGCGTACAAGGGGCTGCTCACCTACACCGAGGCGCCGATCGTCAGCTCCGACATCGTGACCGACCCGGCCTCCTGCGTCTTCGACGCCGGTCTCACCCGCGTGAACGGGCCGCAGGTCAAGGTCGTCGGCTGGTACGACAACGAGTGGGGCTACTCGAACCGCCTCATCGACCTGGCACTCAAGGTCGGCACCTCGCTCTAGGGACCGCCGACAGCCCGAGGGTTTACCGGCCGACAGCAGGGTTTACCGGCGGGGGCTCGGCTTGAGCCGTCGTCGCGGCGGGGCATCGGGCCGGGCCGTCACGACCGGGTCCGGTGGCCGAGTTCGGCGAGGCGGGAGAGCGCGGGGAGCGCCTCCGTGATCGCCCGCTGGTCCTCGGGCGCCAGTTGGGCGACGAGCGGGATCAGGCGGCGGATCCGGTCCTCCAGGCGGGACGCGCCGACCTGCCGCCCGGCGTCGGTGATGTGGACAAGGACGGCGCGCCCGTCCGTCGGGTCGGCGCGGCGTTCCACGAGGCCGTCCTGCTCCAGGCGCGTGACGAGCTGGGTGAGTCCTGGCTGGCTGATCTGCTCGGTCTTGGCGAGCTTCGTGAGCCGGGTGGGCCCCCGCGAGTTCAGGGTGTCCAGCACGGACAGAGTGGTGAACGACAGTGTCTGGAGAGCGGGCAGGCGAATGTAGAAGCGGTTGAAGTTCTCGATCGCCGAGATCAGGGCGCTCACGTCCAGGTGGTCCTGGGGGCTGTTGGTCTGCGAAGTGGTCACCCTAGAAAAATAGCGCACACTTATATAGTCTCGTTGATGCATTGACGGTCTGCGCCCTGCGGGGGCATGCGGTCCGCACCGGCTTTCCATGACGCAATGGCGCGTCTCGCTCTGACATTTCCGCGACCTCGGCGCCACCGGCGCCGTCGGCCCGTCCAGGAAATCGCCTTCGCTGTCGATCCGGGGTACTTCCAGAAGAATGCCGGAAATCCTCGGGGAAATGAGCATGCCCGCATGAAGGAACTTCCGACGTTACCGTTCGACAATCCGTCCGTCATGGGCATCGCACCCCAAATGCGGGCACTGCAGCAGGAGGGGCCGATCACCAAGGTGCGGGCCGCCGGTGAGGACGCCTGGCTGGTCACCCGCTACGACGAGGTGCGCACCCTGCTCGCCGACCGCAGGCTCCGCCTCAGCAACCCCGACCGCGAGCAGTCGGCCAAGAGCGCGGCCAGAGGCTTCATGGTCGCGCTGATGGCGGGGGACGACTGCGACACCGAACTCGCCAGGCACGCGCAGATGCGCGAGCTGCTCGTCCCCCTCTTCACCACACAGCGGATGCGCCGCATGCAGACCCGGATCGAGCACCATGTGGACAGGCTGCTCGACGAGTTGGCCGTCGGCACACCGCCGGTCGATCTGCACCGCGCGCTGTCGTTCCCGCTGCCGACCATGGTGGTCTGCGATCTGCTCGGTGTGCCGCTGGCCGACCGGGAGCGGTTCGGCCAGTGGGCGAGAGGCACCTTCGACCACAGCGACGATCAGCACTCGGCGAACACCTTCAAGAAGGTCGTCGACTACATGATGGACCTGGTGGCACGTAAGCGGGCCGAACCGGGCGACGACATCCTCTCCGAGCTGATCACGGCCAAGGGCGGCACGCTGTCCGACACGGAGATCGTCGACTTGGGCAGCGCCGTGCTGCTGTTCGGTTACGAGACCACCATCGTCCGCATCGACCTGGGCACCCTGCTGTTGCTGCGCAACCCGGTCCAGCGCGCGCAGCTCGTCGAGGACCCCGGCCTCGCGCCGGCCGCGGTCGAGGAGATCCTGCGCCTGAGCGTCGGCGGCAAGGGATCCAACGCGCTGATACCCCGCTACGCGCACAGCGACATCACCGTCGGCGAGACGGTGATCCGGGCCGGGGACGCGGTGAAGCTCGCCATCGGCGCGGCCAACATCGACGAGCGGGCCTACCCCGCGGGCGACGTGCTGGATCTGCACCGGGACAGGCCCAAGTCACACCTGGCGTTCGGGCACGGCGCCCGCCACTGCATAGGCCGCACGCTGGCCAGGATCGAGCTGACCGCCGTCTTCGAGAGGCTGTTCCGTCGTCTGCCGGACCTGCGGCTAGCGGTTCCGGAGGATTCGCTGCGGTGGCAGGAGCATCGGATCACCGGCGGGTTCGACGAAATCCCGGTGACGTTCTGAGCGGTATCGGCAGAACCGTCGCACCGCCGTCAGCAGAAACTTTCGCAGGAAACGAACAAGCCATCCGGCAATGCGAGTTGACGACCCCTCAGGCATTTTAAGGGCTGGAAATGCATCGCTGGGCTATATAGGCTCCTGGTCGATCGAATCAAGCTGTCGGTCTGCCCGGAGGTGTGACGCTCCTTTCCCCACGCGCCAGATTTCACGAGGACAAGGAACCATGACGGAGACTTTCAGCGAGTACGTCGACTGCGCCCCTCTTCTCGACAACCGTGAGGCCCTTGACCGGTTCTACGAAGAGCACGGATATCTTTATCTGCGGGGCGCCCTGGACCGCGAACTGGTGCGGACCGCCGCCGAGCAGATGCTCCAGGGCCTGATCGCACTCGGCCACGCGGCCCCCGGCACCACCCTTGACACCCTCACCATCGACTCCTTCGAGGCGGTCGACGAGGTCGCGATGCACGAGTACGTCAAATACGACGAGCTGTGGAACCACCCCACGACCGTCAAGGTCTGGGAGAAGGTCTTCGGCGAGCCCGTCTTCGTCTTCAAGTCGACGACGATCCGCTACTACCCCACCGCCGCGGGCTCCGCGGAGCCGAGCTTCCTGACGCCCCTGCACCAGGACGGCTTCTACATAGGCCCGAACAAGGACTTCCGCACCGCCTGGATACCGCTGCTGCCGACGAGTCCCGCCATAGGGGGCGTCGCCATCGCCGACGGCAGCCACAAGCGGGGCCCTCGCGAGCACGTCATCACCGAGAACTTCCGCCGCTTCGGCCACCCCGTGCGCGGCATCCCCGCCGAGGAGTTCGGCGCGGACGAACAACTGCTGTTCTCGCCCATGGAGCCGGGCGACGTCATCCTCTTCCACGCCTTCACGTGCCACAAGTCCCTCCCGAACGTCTCGGTGGACCCGGCCGGCATGCGGATGTCGATGGACACCCGCATCCAACCCGCCTCCTCGCACCGCGGCTTCAACTCCCTGACCCCCTGGCCCGAGTCCGCGAAGGACGCCTCCAAGGGCATCCTGTCGAAGATCACCGGCACCCCCACCACCGCCGAATGACCGAGTCATCCCCGCACCCGCCTCAACCGTTCCCCGAGAAAGCCCGGGTAGGCAACGCATGACGAAACGCGAGGGCCTGCCCTCCGCCAAGGGCCCCGGCGTGGCGCCGGAGCCCGCCCCCCGTACGGAGCCGGTCGCCACGGGGCTCAGCGGCATCGCCCTCGTGGTGGTGCTCACCGGATACGCCCTGTCCATCGTCGACGCCTCCATCGTCAACGTGGCGCTGAACTCGATCAGCGACGACCTCCACGGCGGCCCCGCCGCCCTGGAACTGGTGGTGTCCGGCTACGGCCTCACCTACGCGCTCGGCCTCGTGCTCGGCGGCCGGCTCGGCGACGCCTTCGGCAGGCGCCGCCTGTACGCCTACGGACTCGCCGCGTTCACCCTCACCTCGGCGCTCTGCGGACTCGCCCCGACCATCGAGTTCCTCGTCGCGGCCCGGCTGCTCCAGGGCGCCGCCGCCGCCATGCTCGTACCGCAGGTGCTCGCGACGATCCAGGCGGCCACCGAGGGCCAGGCACGCGCCCGTGCCATCGGCATGTACGGCGCGACCGCCGCCCTCGGCATGGTCGTCGGACAGATCCTGGGCGGCCTCCTCGTCTCGCTGGACATCGCGGGGATCGGCTGGCGGGCGGTCTTCGCGATCAACGTACCGATCGGTGTGGCCGCGCTGCTGGCCGTCCGGCGCGTCCCCGCGACCAGGGCGGGTGCCAAGCCCGGATTCGACCCCAAGGGCACCGCCCTGTTCGGCGTCACCATGGTCTGCGTCCTCGCCCTGGTGGTGGCGGGCCCCGACCTGGGCTGGCCGCTGTGGCTGTGGTCTCTGCTGCTGGTCGCCGCGGCGGGCGCCCTGGCGCTGACACGGGTCGAACGCGGACTGGAGGCGCGGGGCGGTTCGCCGCTGCTGTCCCCGACCGTGCTGTCCCACCCGGGCATGCGCAGGGGCCTTGCGGCCATGGTCCCGTTCTCGGCCGGCTTCGGTGCCTTCCTTTTCGTCTACGCACTGGTCGCGCAGGGCCACTTCGGCCTCGACGGCCTCGAATCCGGCGGCGGCCTCGCGCCGTTCGCCGTGGCATTCTTCGCGGTGACCCTGTTCACCCCGAGGATCGCGGCGGCCCTTGGCGCCCGCATCGTCACCCTGGGCGCCTGCGTCCAGGGTGCGGGCCTGCTGCTCCTCGCGCTGGTCATCCGGTTCGGCTGGCCGCACCCCTCCCTGACGCTCGTACTCGCCGGGATCGGCCTCTACGGCGTGGGCGCCGCGCTGACAGGGCCGACGCTGTTCCGGATGATCCTCGCCGATGTGCCCCCGGCCCAGGCCGGGATGGGCAGCGGTGTGCTGGTGACCAGCCAGCAGATGGCGACCGCGCTGGGCGCGACCGTGGGCGGCACCCTCTACCTCTCCATGACCGACTGGCAGTCGACGATGCCGGCGGCCGTGGCCGTCCTCGCCCTCCTGGCGTGCTGTTCGGTGATCGTCCTCGTGATCAGCCTGAAGCTCCCTGACCCCCGGTGACGCCGCGTCCCCCGCACGACGCGTACTGACCCAGACCTTCTCGCGGACAACGGCACGCCGTCCTTCGGCGTACCCGCGTACAGAAGCGGAGGCAGCCAAGTGCAGTTACGGACAGACACGGCCGTGGTGACCGGCGCCGCCAGCGGCATCGGACTCGCCCTCAGCGCCCGCTTCGCACAGGCCGGCGTCGCCGTGGTCATGGCGGACGTCGCGGGCGACGCGCTGCGTGCGCGGGCCGCCGAACTCACGGCGCGCGGCGCCAAGGTCACCGCCGTGAGAGCCGACCTGACCGACCCGGACGACGTCGCACACCTCGCGGACACCGCGTTCGACGTGCTCGGCGAAATCGATGTGGTGTGCAACAACGCCGGGGTCATCGGTCCCGTGGGACAGCCCCTGTGGGAGGTGCCGCTGGACCGGATGCGGCAGGTCTTCGAGGCGAACCACTGGGCGCACGTCCTGGTGTCCCGCGCTTTCATCCCCCCGCTCCTCGAGCGCGGCAGACCCGCCCACCTGATCCACACCGCCTCGATGTCCGCCTTCGCCGTCGGCGCGGGCAGCGCCGCCTACGCCGCCTCCAAGCACGCCGACCTCGCGGTCGCCCGCAGCCTGCGTGCCGATCTGCGGGACACCGCGATCCGGGTGTCGGTGCTGTGCCCGGGTCGGGTCGACACACCCATGGTCCAGGGCCTGACCGCCCCGCGCGGCGCGGGCGGCGACACCTCCGTGAGCGCCGAGGACGTCGCCTCACTCGTGTGGGAGGCCCTCGGCTCCGACCGCTTCTACCTCTTCAGCAACTCCGACGCCCCACTGCGGCTGCGCGATCAGTTCGACGACGTATGGCGTCATGTCTCCCTTCCGCCCCCTTCCCCCGAGGAGGAGCTGTGGCACACGCCGAGAGCGACGACCGAAGCGATGAAGCATTGACCATCGATCTGGAGGCGGTGCGGGAGAAGTACCGGCAGGAACGCGACAAGCGCGGCGCCGGGCGCACCTACCAGTTCGCGCGCGGCGACTTCAGCGGCTACGCGCGTGACCCCTACACCGAGCGGCGGGAGCGCGAACCCCTCACCGACGAGGTGGACGTCGCCGTCGTCGGCGCCGGTATCGGCGGCCTGCTGACCGGTGCCCACCTGCGCCGGGAGACGGGCCTCGACCGCATCCGGCTGATCGACGAGGCGGGCGACGTCGGCGGCACCTGGTACTGGAACCGCTTCCCCGGCGTCCGCTGCGACGTCGAGAGCTACATCTACATGCCGCTGCTCGAAGAGACCGGCACGATACCCACGGAGAAGTACTCCACCGGACCCGAGATCTTCGCCCATCTCCAGCGGGTCGCCCACCAGTACGACCTCTACCGCGACGCCCTCTTCCAGACCGCCGTCACCGAACTGTGCTGGGACGAGGCCGCCGAGAGATGGCTGGTGAGCACCGACCGCGGGGATCTGTTCCGGGCCCGGTACGTGGCCATGTCGATCGGCCTGATGCACCGCCCCAAACTCCCCGCCGTGCCGGGCCTGGAGGCGTTCGCCGGGCACTCCTTCCACACCAGCCGCTGGGACTTCGACTACACCGGTGGTGACAGCACCGGCGGCCTGACCGGGCTGAAGGGCAAGACGGTCGGCGTCATCGGCACCGGCTCGACGACCATCCAGCTCGCCCCGCACCTCGCCGAGTGGGCCGAGCGGCTCTTCCTCTTCCAGCGCACCCCCGCCACGGTCGACGTCCGCGGCAACCGGCCCACCCCGCCCGACTGGGCGGACAGCCTCGAACCGGGCTGGCAGCAGCGCCGGATGGAGAACTTCCACGCCCTGACCTCGGGCATCCCGCAGGACGAGGACCTGGTCCAGGACCGCTGGACCCAGACCACGGCCAAACTGGCCGCCGCGATCCTGCCGACCGGCGACACCGGGGGCGACCCCAAGGAGCGGGCGCTCGCGGCCGAGCGGGCGGACTTCCTCAAGATGGAGGAGTTGCGCGCCCGCATCGACCACGTCGTCACCGACCCCGCGACCGCCGCCGCCCTCAAGCCGTACTACCGCGTGTACTGCAAGCGGCCCTGCTTCCACGACGGCTATCTCCACACCTTCAACCGGCCCAACGTCACCCTCGTAGACACCCAGGGGCAGGGCGTGGAACGGCTCACCGAGGCCGGGGTGGTCGCGAACGGCCGGGAGTACCCGGTCGACTGCCTGATCTTCGCCACCGGCTACGAGCACGAGTTCGCCGTTCCCTACACCGAGCGCGCCGGATACGACATCGTCGGCCGCGACGGCGTGAAGCTGTCGCAGAAGTGGGCGGACGGGGCGCGCACCCTGCACGGACTACAGGTGAACGGCTTCCCGAACTGCTTCATCCTCTCCAAGATCCAGGCGGGCCGGCACGTCAACATCGCCTACATGCTGGGCGAGCAGACCCGGCACCTCGCGTACATCGTCAAGAGCGTCGAGGAACGCGGACACCGGGTCGTGGAGGCGTCAGAGGCCGCCGAGAAGGAGTGGGTCGAGGAGATCCTCCGGCTCGCCAGCAACGATCTCGACTTCCTGGAGAACTGCACACCCGGCCTCTACAACAACGAGGGCGACCCGAGCGCGATGCCCCGGCTCAACTCCAGCTACGGCGGCGGCTCGGTGGAGTTCGTGAGCATCCTCAGGCGCTGGCGGGCGGCGGGCGACCTCGCCGGCCTCGAACTGCGCTGACCACTTGACCCTTCTGCGAAAGGCGGCAACGCCCATGGACGTCACGCCGATACCCGGCGCAGCTCTCGGCGCCGTCGTGGACGGCGCCCGTGTCACCGGCGGCATGGACACGGCCCGGGCCGAGGAGATCTGGGCGGCTCTCGACGCACACCTCGTCCTCGTCTTCCGCGGCCACGAGACGCCCTCCGACGAGGAGTTCCTGGCTTTCGGCCGCCACTTCGGGCACATCCCGAAGACCGGCCTGACCAGCGGCGCCCACCCCGACCACAACGAAATCCTGATCGTCTCCAACCTGGTGGAGGACGGCCGCAAGACCGGCGTCGGCGACGCCGAGTGGATGGACTGGCACACCGACTACTCCTTCCGTCCCCGCGTCTCCCAGGTCGGCTTCCTCGAAGCCCTGGAGGTGCCGGCCTCCGGTGGCGGACGGACCCTCTTCACCGACATGTACGCCCTGTACGAGTCGCTGTCGCTCGAAGAACGCAGGCGCCTGCACTCCTACCGAGTACGCCACGCCCTGCGCACCGGGTACGAGGAGACCATCGAGGAGAGGCTCCAGGGCGAGGTGTCCCTCGGCGAGAGGGCCGAGCAGATCCAGCCCGAGGACGGCACCTCCACCATCCACCCGCTGATCGCCCGCAATCCTCGCACCGGCCGCCAGTCGGTCTACGTCAGCTCCCTGAACACCAAGCGGATCGTGGATCTTGCCCCCGACGACAGCCGCGAACTGCTCGACGAACTCCTCTCGCACGCGGGCAGGCCCGAGTTCACCTACGCCCACACGTGGCAGCCGGGGGACATCGTCATGTGGGACCAACTCGGCACCATCCACGCCAAGGAGGCGTTCGACCCGTCCGAACGGCGCGACATGCGCCAGGTCGTCAGCATCTTCGACGACCCGAGGGCCCCCTGGCACGCGCGGGTCGCCGCATGAGCACCGCTCCCGCTTCCCTCAGCCACAGCCGGGTGACCATCGCCCCGGCACTGCGGGCCGCCGTCGAGCGGCTCGACCACCGCTCACGCCACCAGGCCGCCTACCACTTCGGCTGGATCACCGCCGGTGGTGCGCCCACCAGCGCCGACGCGGGCAAGGCCGTACGGCCGGCGCTCGCGCTCCTGTCGGCCGAGGCGGTCGGCGCACCGCCGGAGGTCGCCCTGCCCGGTGCCGTCGCCGTGGAGCTGGTGCACAACTTCTCCCTCGTGCACGACGACCTGATGGACGGCGACGAGGAGCGCCGCCACCGGCGCACGGTGTGGAAGCTGTGGGGTCCCTCCAGCGCCATCCTGACCGGTGACGCCCTGCTCGCGCTCGCCCAGGAGGTGCTCCTCGACACGGGATCGCCCACAGCGGCACCCGCCGCCCGGCTCCTCGCGCGCACCACCCGGCATCTGATCCGCGGTCAGGTCCAGGACCTCACCTTCGAGCAGCGCCGACGCGTCACGGTCGAGGAATGCCTCGACATGGCGGCCGGGAAGACCGGCGCGCTGCTGTCGGCGAGCGCCGCGATCGGCGCCGTGCTCGCCGGGGCACCGGAGACGACGGTGGAGGCCCTCGCGCTCTACGGCGACCATCTCGGCATCGCCTTCCAGCTCGTCGACGACGTGCTCGGCATCTGGGGCGACCCCGCTGTCACCGGCAAGTCGGTCCACTCCGATCTGCGTTCCCGCAAGAAGTCCCTGCCGGTGAGCCACGCCCTGAACCAGGCTGGGCCGCTCAGCGACGAGCTGGCCGACTGGCTCGCCACTTCCGGCGAACCCGACGAGGAGGAGCTGCGGCGGGTGGCCGGCCTCATCGAGGGCGCGGGCGGCCGGGACTGGGCGCTGGCCGAGGCCGCCCGGCGCTTGACGCTGGCCGAGGACGCGCTGAGCGGCGTCGGCCTCGACGCCGGAGCACGGGGCGAACTCCTCGCGCTCGGCCGGTTCGTCGTCGACCGGAAGGCCTGAACCCAGGCCACCCCCCTTTTTTTCCCACATCCCCCGCCCCGTCCCCGCCACCGCTCCACTCCGACGCATCCCCGACACCGAGGGCAGCGCCGCCCCGATGCCCCCACACCCCACGGGCACCCTCGCGTGCCCTGTTCCACAGCTCAAGGAGTCCCCCATGCCCCAGGACGTCGACTTCTCCATACCGCTGCCCGGCCGCCGCAGCCCCGACCACGCCCGCGCCGAGGCCGAGCACATCGACTGGCCCCGCTCCTTCGGCCTGATCAACAGCGAGGCCGCCGCAGAGCGCCACCGCAAGGGCGGCTACGCCGACCTCGCCTCCCGCTTCTACCCCTCGACCAGCGGCGCCGACCTCGACCTCGGTGTCGACCTGATGTCCTGGTTCTTCCTCTTCGACGACCTCTTCGACGGCCCGCGTGGCGAGGACCCGGTGCAGGCCAAGCAGCTCACCGACGCCGTCGCCGCCGCACTGGAGGGGCCGCTGCCCGCCTCCGCACCCCTGATCGCGCACGGCTTCGCCGACGTCTGGCGGCGCACCTGCCAGGGAATGTCGAAGGAGTGGTGTGCCCGCAGCGCCCAGCACTGGCGCGATTACCTCCAGGGTTACGTCGACGAGGCGCACGGCCGCCGCGACGAGACGCCCTGCGGTTCGGCCCGGGAGTACCTCGCCATGCGCCGCCACACGATAGGCGTGCAGCCCACCATCGACCTGGCCGAGGCCACCGGGCACTTCGAGGTGCCGCACCGGGTCTTCGACGGCGCCGTCATGTCGGCGATGCTGCGGATCGCCGTAGACGTCAACCTGATGCTCAACGACATCGCCTCCCTGGAGAAGGAGGAGGCACGCGGCGAGCAGAACAACATGGTCCTCATCCTGATGCGCGAGCACGGCTGGCCCAAGAGCCGCAGCATCGGCCACATGCAGGACGAGGTGCGCGTACGCCTGGAGGAGTTCCTGCTCCTGGAGAGCATTCTGCCCAAGGTCTGCGACGCCTTCTCCCTCACCGCGGACGAGCGCGAGGCCGTCGAACGCTACCGCCTGGATGCGGTGCGCCCCGTCATCCGCGGCTCCTACGACTGGCACCGCTCATCGGGACGCTACGACGCCGAGTTCGCGCTGGCCGCCGGCCGTCAGGGGTTCCTCGAAGAACTCGGCAGCGCCCGCTGACAGGCCCCCTCCCCCAGCCCGTCCATCTATCTCGAGCCAGACCGAGGAGAACCCATGGCCCAGCAGACCAACCAGACCGAGCAGCAGCAGACCTTCGTCGCGGGCACCGCGCCCGGAGCCGTGCCACTGGTCGGACACGCCTGGCAGATGATGCGCCGTCCGCTGCAGTTCATGTCCTCGCTGGCCAGGCACGGCGACCTGGTGAAGATACGCCTGGGCCCCACCGAGGCCTACGTACCGACCCATCCCACCCTCCTGCGTCACGTCCTGACCAGCGACAACGAGTACGACAAGGGCGGCATCTTCTACGACCGCGCCCGCGACATCGCCGGCAACGGCCTGGTGACCTGCCCCTACGCCGACCACCGGCGGCAGAGAAGGCTCATGCAGTCGGCGTTCACCCGGCCCCAGCTCAAGCGGTACGCGTCGGCCATGCACGCCGAGATCGAATCGAGCACGGAACGCTGGAGCGAGGGCCTGGTCGTCGACGCCTTCCTCGAGATGTACGGCATGGCGCTGCGCACCGTGGGCCGCACGCTGTACTCGACGCCGGTCAGCAAGGAACTCGCCGACAGCGTGGAGCGCGCCTTCGACGCCGTACTCAAGGGGCTTTTTCGGCAGATGTTCCTGCCCGCGGCCGTACGCAAGATGCCCGGCCCGGGCAACCGGCGCTACCGCGCCAACCTGGACTACCTGCACCGCACCACCCAGACGCTCATCGACGACTACCGCCGCGACGGCGCCGACCACGACGACCTGCTCTCCGCCCTCCTCGACTCCCGCGACGAGGACGGCGGCAGGCTCGGCGACCGGGAGATCCACGACCAGGTCATCACCGTGATGGCGGCCGGTACCGAGACGGTGGCGGCCACCCTCACCTGGATCTTCTACCTGCTCTCCAAGTACCCCCGGATCGAGCGGGAGCTGTACGCGGAGATCGACGAGGTCCTCGCGGGCCGGGCACCGGAGTTCGACGACGTCGCCCGGCTCCAGCTCACCGACCGCATCATCACCGAGACCCTGCGGCTCTACCCGCCCGCGTGGCTCTTCACCCGGCTGACCTCCACCGAACTGGACGTCGCGGGGGTGCGGCTGCCCGCGCAGAGCACGGTGGTCTTCAGCCCGGCCGCGGTTGCGCTCGACGCGCCCTCCTTCCCCAAGGAGCGCCAGTTCGACCCCGACCGCTGGCTGCCCGAGCGGGTGACGCCGCAGGCCCGCCAGTCGTTCATGGCGTTCGGCACGGGCGCCCGCAAGTGCATCGGCGACCTCTACGCCCGCACCGAGGCGACCCTCGCGCTCGCCACCATCCTCAGCAAGTGGCGGGTCACCTGCGAACCGGGTGTCGACGTGCGCCCCGTCCCGCTCGCCACTGTGTACCAGCCGCGCCGCCTGCGCCTGCGGCTGACCGCCCGTACGCCGGGGGGCGGTGACGGGCGCTGATGGCCGGAGCGCCGGCCCGGTGAAGCCGGGTCAGGTGCGGCCGTTGAGCTCGTGCTGCGGGGCCCCGTACTGTTCGTTGTTCACACGGTCCTCATTTCGGGTGGTCGACCGGCGCCGTCACCGGCCCGTCCGCACACAGCAACGCGTCGGCGAGGTCGAACAGTTCGTCCCCGCCCGCGGTCAGGCAGTCGATTAGGGCCTCCCCGGAAGCGTGACACTTCCGCGAACGCTTCCCCAGGACCGGCCGCAGGCAGCAGACTCACCTTCACGGCCTTCGCCTCGACCGGTGCACCTTGGTCGGAGCACATGATCAGACGAAGGCCGTCTCACCGTCCCCCGAATGCCCAGGTGCGCGGCCTAGTTCGAGGCTCTTTTCGAGTCACCGATAGCCTTCGTCCTCATGACGCGCGCTTGGATCTCGCCGATCCTGCTGGTGCTCTGCGGCTCAGCCGTTGCGGCTGGGCTCACCCTCAGCGGGACTCCCGGCGCAGCCGCAGCCAACCTGCTGGTCTTTGTGCTGCTCGCAGGCGTGAACTCACCTCTGATCTTCCCGAGGTCGGTCGGCACGCTGGAAGCACAACGCCGCAGCGCGGTCGACGGCCGACCGGTCGTCTTCTGGCGTCCAGGCTGCACATACTGCGTCCGACTGCGCATGCGGCTGGGCGGTAGCGCCCAACAGGCGTACTGGGTCAACATCTGGCGCGACCCGGCTGGAGCCGCAGCGGTGAGGGCGGCCAACGACGGCAACGAGACCGTGCCGACCGTCATCGTGACGGGCCGGCCGCACACCAACCCCGAGCCCGCGTGGGTGCGCGAGCAACTCTCCCGTTCCACGTCATCAGGACGCAGTCGAGGTCAAAAGACAAGCTGAGCGCGTCCAGCGCCGCCATCGGCCGTCGTTGATACTGCACGAGTCGGCCCCGCCCTCGTTCGAGAACGGGGCCCTATGGGAGGACCATTTCTGTCCTGCCGACCGGACACGTGTCCGCCGTGCCGGTTCGCGGACATCGCCGCGTCGCCCGCCTCAACTCGCGGCGGCCCATAGGCAATACCTTGCTCGGGTTAGTTCCCTATGCCATGGTCGGTGCTCTCCCCCTGAGCCTGCCCAGCCCGCCGCAGGCGCAGGAAGTACCCGGTCCTACCCCTCCGTCGGATGGGAGTGCGGTTCTCCGTGGCAGATTTACCCTTCGGGTTCGAGCAAATTCTCTCAAGTCAGCCACACCTATCCGCGCATGCCTTTGACGTCGCAGAGTTGGGCTTGGACCATGAACTCCTGCGCGCCGTCGAAGGGTTGGCCAAGAAGCTCGGCGCCACGGCGCCCGTGGTATTGCAGGCGGCATACGAGGTGCTGCTCGACCGGCTCGGCGGGGGCGACGGCCCGCCGGGTGACGATCCGTCGTTCGCCGACGTGGTGACGCGGGTACGCGACCGGGCCGCCCGCGCGGAGGATTCGCAGGGCCGCCCCTCCCGGCTGCGCGGCCCACTGACCGGGCACCCCGCGCTCGCCGAGCGGTTCGTGCAGGTCGTACGGCAGGTCGTGGCCGAGCCCGGTCGGCCGGTCGGGGCGGTACGGGTGTCGTTGGTGCCGGTGGGCCGGCGCGAGGTCGAGATGTGGGAGCGGCGTTATCCCGGGTTCGCGGAGGTGTGGCCGCTGACCCCGTTGCAGTCGGGGCTGCTCTTCCATACGTACCTGGACGACGCCTCGCGGGATGCCTACCAGATGCAGTTCGTCCTCCATCTGCGCGGACCGGTGGACGGGGCGCGAATGCGGGTGGCCGGGCAGGCGCTGCTCGACCGGCACGCCAATCTTTGTACGGCCTTCGTGGCGGGATCGGACGGGGAATCGGTACAGGTGGTCGTCGACGGGATCGAGCTGCCGTGGTGCGAGCTGGATCTGACCGGGCAGGGGCCGGCGGACGCCGAGCCGGATGCGGCGCTCGAGGCCTTCCTGGCCGAGGACTTCCGGGACCACTTCGATGTGACGGTGCCGCCCGCGCTGCGGATGGCGCTGGTCAACGTGGCGGCCGAGCGGTTCGAACTCGTACTGACGGCCCATCATCTCCTTTTCGACAGCGCGTCGTTACCGTTACTCGTGCGGGATCTGCTGTGCCTTTACGAGTCCCGCGGTGACGCCGCGGCGCTTTCGCGCGTGCCGGAATTCCGCGACTTCCTGGTGTGGTTGTCCGGACAGGACCGGCAGGCGGCGGCCCGGGTGTGGGCCGAAGAGTTGGCGGGAGCCGAGGAGCCGACGCTCCTTGCTCCCATTGCCGGAACCGATTCCGCAGGGGCCGGTCCGAAGGCCGCGGGGGTCGGCGAAGCCGTGGTGCCGCTGAGCCGCGATACGGCGCGTGACCTGGCGGGGCTGGCCGCCGCATCGGGTGTCTCCCTGGACACCGTGGTGCAGGGCGCGTGGGCACTGCTGCTCGGGGCGCTGACCGGACAGCGGGATGTGGTGTTCGGCGCGACGGTGTCCGGGCGACCGGCAGCGGTGCCCCAAGTGGCCTCGATGGCCGGGCTCTTCGTCAATACCCTTCCGGTACGGGTCCGGCTCGCGCCCACCGACACCGTGGCCGACCTGCTGCGCGGAATGCGGGAGCGGCAGACGGCGCTCCGCGACCACTACTGCGGCCTCGCAGACATCCACCGGGCCACCGGCAGGAACGTCCTGTTCGACACCCTGGTGACGACCGAGTCCTACGAAGCAGCAGGGCACCACGGCGATGACGGCACCGCCATTCAGATCACCGGTGTCCGTTCGTCCGCCGGCACCCACTACCCGCTGACGGTGACCGTCACCGCCACCCCCCGGCTCCGGGTGACCGTGCAGTACCAGCGTCACCTCTTCGACCGCGACGCCGCAGAAGCCCTCGCCCGGCGACTCGCGCGCATCGTCGAGCAGATCGCCGCAGACCCCGGCGCGCTCGCCGGCCGTCTGGATCTGCTCAGCCCCGAAGAACGCGAACAGCTCCTGACCGGGCACAACGACACGGCCGTACCGGTCGATGCCGGTACCTTCCCCGCGCTCTTCGAGCGGCGGGCCGCCGCAACACCCGACGCGGTGACCCTCGTATACGGCGACGCGTCGCTGACGTACCGGGACCTCGACACGCGCGCGAACCGGCTCGCGCGCGAGCTGATCCGGCGCGGCGTGCGGGCGGAGACGGTGGTGGCGGTGTCCATGCGGCGCTCGCCCGACCTGGTGGTGGCCTACCTGGCCGTGCTGAAGGCCGGCGGCACCTATCTGCCGGTCGACGCCGCCCTCCCGGCGGACCGAATCGCGTACATGCTCGCGGACTCCGCTGCCCGCCTCGTCCTCGCGGACGCCGCTACCGCGCCCAGCCTGCCCGTCCTGGCCGTGCCCCTGCTGCGGCCGGACGACCCGGTCACCGCCGAGGGGCTGACACGGCTCGATGGCGCCCCAGTGACCGATGAGGAGCGGGACGGCGGCCCATTGGCCGTCGAACGCGCCGCTTATGTGATCTACACGTCGGGTTCGACCGGTCGGCCGAAGGGCGTGGCCGTCACCCACCTCGGGGTGGCTGGTCTGGTCGAGACGCAGCGTTCCCGGCTCGGGCTGACCGCCGCCAGCCGTGTGCTGCAGTTCGCCTCGCCGAGCTTCGACGTCTCGGTCTACGAGATGTGCATGACGCTGCTGACGGACGCCACACTGGTCCTGGCCCCTCAGGAGCAACTGGCCCCCGGGCAACCGCTGATCGACACGCTCACGGAGCAGCGGGTGACCCATGTCTTCCTGCCGCCCGCCGTGCTCGGAGCGCTGCCGCCCGGCACGCTGCCGGGCGTGATCTCCCTCGCCGTGGGCGGCGACGCGGCCACGCCGGACCTGGTGTCCGGATGGTCCGAGGGGCGGGACATGGTCAATGCCTTCGGGCCGACCGAGACCACGGCGATCGTGACCTTCAGCGATTCGCTGACCGCTGACGGCCGCATCCCGCCCATCGGCCGGCCCGTCGCCAACACCCGGATGTACGTCCTGGACGACGCGCTGCGCCCGGTGCCCACCGGCGTGGCGGGCGAGCTGTATGTGGCGGGTGACTCGCTCGCACGCGGCTACCTCGGCCGGCCGGGCCTGACCGCCGGGCGCTTCGTGGCCTGCCCGTTCGGCCCGCCCGGCCACCGGATGTACCGCACCGGCGACATCGTCACCTGGCGATCCGACGGCCAGCTGGTGTTCCACGGCCGCACCGACGACCAGGTCAAAGTGCGCGGATTCCGCATCGAGCTCGGCGAAGTCCAGGCTGTGCTGGGTGAGCATCCGGGTGTGGCGCAGGCGGTCGTCGTCTGCCATGAGCAGGGCGGCGACCGGCGACTGGTGGGCTATGCCGTCCCCGTCGAGGGCGACGGCCTGCCCGCCCCCGCCGAGCTGCGGGCCTTCATGGCCGAACGGCTGCCCGACTACATGGTCCCGTCGGCGGTGGTGGCGCTCCCCGAAGTCCCGCTGAACCCGAACGGGAAGCTGAACCGGCGTGCGCTGCCCCCACCGGACTTCGTCTCCGGGGCTTCCGACCGTGCTCCGCGCACGCTGCGGGAGGAGCTGCTGTGCGAGCTGTTCGCCCAGGTCCTGGACGTCGGCCGGGTCGGCATCGATGACGGCTTCTTCGACCTGGGTGGTCACTCGCTGCTGGCGACGAAACTGATCAGCCGGATCCGCAGCACGCTGGGTGCCGAGATCGACGTGCGGACGCTGTTCGCCCACCCGACCGTGGCGGCCCTCGCCCCGCACCTCGACACCGACGCCGCCCGCAGCCGGGTGCCGCTGACGCGGGCCGCGGAACGCCCGGAGCGGCTGCCGCTCTCCTTCGCCCAGCAGCGCCTGTGGTTCCTGCACCAGCTCGAAGGCCCCTCGGCGACCTACAACATGCCGTTCGTCCTGCGGCTCAGCGGTGATCTGGACGTATCCGTCCTGGAAGCGTCCATCAATGACCTTCTGGCCCGCCACGAGGCCCTGCGCACCACGTTCCCCGAGGTCGACGGCAAGCCGTTCCAGAACGTCCGTGAGCCCGGACAGGCCACGATCACCCTGGTCCCGCAGCAGACCGCCGCGGGGGATGCACTAGCCGAGGCCAGTCGGCACACCTTCGATCTGGCGACCGAGATCCCGTTCCACTCCCGGCTGTTCACCACGGGGCCGCGCGAGTGGGTGCTGGTGCTGGTGATCCATCACATCGCGGCCGACGGCTGGTCGCTGGCACCCCTGGCCCGGGACCTGGCCGCTGCATACAGCGCACGTACTCGGGGTGAACAGCCGCAGTGGACGCCACTGCCGCTGCAGTACGCCGACTACACCCTCTGGCAGCGGAAACTGCTCGGCGACCCCGATGACCCGGACAGCCTCTACAGTCGGCAACTCGCCTACTGGGCCCATCAGCTCGACGGACTGCCCGAACGAGTCACCCTCCCAGCCGATCGGCCACGCCCTGCCGTGCTCGCCCACAGCGGCGACCTGCTCCATTTCGCCCTCGGCCCCGAGCTGCACCGGGGCGTGACCGAACTGGCCAGGGCCTCGGGCGCGACACCGTTCATGGTGCTGCAGGCCACCATGGCCGCGCTGCTCACTCGGCTCGGCGCCGGCACGGACATTGCTGTCGGCAGCGGCATCGCAGGACGCACCGAGGACCATCTCAGCGACCTCGTCGGCCACTTCGTGAACATGCTCGTGCTGCGCACGGACACCTCCGGCGACCCGACCTTCGCCGACCTCCTCGACCAGGTGCGCACGTCCAGCCTTGCCGCCTACAGCCACCAGGACATCCCCTTCGAAGCGCTGGTGGAGAAGCTCAACCCGCAGCGGTCCGCCTCCCACCACCCGCTGTTCCAGGTCGCACTGGCGCTGCAGAACAACGAGCAGGTCGACTTCGCGCTGCCCGGCCTGCGAGTGCAGGCTGACGCGGGCGCCACCGGCACGGCCCGCTTCGACATCTTCCTCAGTCTCGAGGAGACCTTCGAAGACCGCGTGCCCGCCGGCATCCGTATCGCTGCCGAGTACTCCACCGAGCTGTTCGACGCCGGCACCATCGAGACCCTGATCGCCCGCTGGGAGCGGCTGCTGACCACTGCCGTCGCCGACCCCTCCCACCGCATCAGCGACGCAGACCTGCTCACCGAGCAGGAGCGTGCTGAGCTCCTCGGCACTCCCCATTCCCGGGAGAGCCGGGAGGTCGAACCGGCCACGTTCCCGGACATGTTCGCCGCCCGCGTGCGGGCAGCACCACAGGCACCCGCGGTCGAGTCGGAGCACACCACCTGGACCTACGCGGAGCTGAACGCGCGGGCGAACCGCATCGCCCACTGGCTGATCGCCCAAGGCATCGGCCCCGAACACCCGGTAGGCGTCGCGATGCCGCGCTGCCCGGAACAGGTGGCCATCGCGCTCGGCATCATGAAAGCAGGCGCCGCATACCTCCCGGTCGACCTCGAATACCCCGCCGACCGCATCACCTACATGATCGACGACGCGGCCCCCGCAGCGATCCTGACCACCACCGAATCCGCGCACAACCTGCCCACAGGACCGGCCACACACGTCATCGCGGTCGACACGGCCCACATACGGCACGCCTGGGCGCACAGCCCGGACCACGACCCCAACACCGAACTGACCCCCGACCACCCGATGTACGTGATCTACACGTCGGGCTCGACGGGGCGCCCCAAGGGCGTGACGGTCACGCACACCGGTCTGACCGCACTCAGCGCCACCACCCGCGAACGAATGGCGCTGGACACCGACTCCCGCGTCCTACAGGTGGCCTCACCGAGCTTCGACGCGGCGTTCTGGGAGCTGGTGCAGACCCTGACCGTCGGAGCCACGCTCGTGGTGCCGCGCCAGCGCCGCCTGGTCGGCGACGACCTCTACCGCACTCTGGCCCAGCGGCACATCACCCACGTGATGCTGCCACCCAGTGTCGTCGCGACGCTGCCGGAGGAGGGCGCGCGCGCCTTGACCGGGCTACGGGTCCTGACCGTGGGTGGCGAACCATGCCCACCGGGCCTGGCCGCCAACTGGGCACCGGGACGGCGCCTGATCAATGCCTACGGGCCCGCTGAGACGACGGTGTGCGGCGCCATCAGCGCCCCGCTCACCTCGGACCACGTCCCGATCGGCACCGCCGTGGCCGACAACCGGGTCCGCGTCCTGGACCACCGACTCACCCTGGTACCACCCGGCACACCAGGTGAGCTCTACATCGCCGGCCCCAGCCTCGCACGCGGCTACCTGAACCAGCCCGCACTGACCGCCGAACGCTTCCTCCCCGACCCCTACGGCCCACCCGGCCACCGCATGTACCGCACCGGCGACACCGTCCGCCGAAGCGCGGACGGCCAGCTCGAATACCTCGGCCGCACCGACGACCAGGTCAAACTGCACGGCCTGCGAATCGAACCCGGCGAAATCCAGGCGGTGCTCGCCGGACACCCCGGCATCGCCCAGGCGGTCGTCGTCTGCCATGAGCAGGGCGGCGACCGGCGCCTGGTGGGCTACGTCGTGCCCGTCGAGGGCGACGGCCTGCCCGCCCCCGCGGAACTACGCCGTTTCGCCGCAGCGCGGCTGCCCGACTTCATGGTCCCGGCCACGTTCGTCCTCCTGGACGCGCTGCCCCTGAACCCGAACGGCAAGCTCGATCGGGCAGCGCTGCCCGCCCCCGACTTCGCCCCCCGGGCCACCAGTCGTGCCCCGCGCACACTGCGGGAGGAGCTGCTGTGCGAGCTGTTCGCCCAGGTTCTCGACGTCGGCCGGGTCGGCATCGATGACGGCTTCTTCGACCTGGGCGGCCACTCGCTGCTGGCGACGAAACTGATCAGCCGCATCCGCACCACGCTGGGCGCGGAGATCGAGTTGCGCACCCTGTTCGCCCACCCGACCGTGGCTGCGCTGGCCCCGCACCTCGACACCGGCACCAGCACCCACCACTCGGCACCGCTGGCGCGAGCTGCCGAGCGGCCGGAGCGGCTGCCGCTGTCTTTCGCCCAGCAGCGCCTGTGGTTCCTGCACCAGCTCGAGGGCCCTTCAGCGACGTACAACATGCCGTTCGTCCTGCGGCTGAGCGGTGATCTCGACGTGTCCGTCCTGGAGGCGTCGATCAATGATCTGCTGGCGCGCCACGAGAGCCTGCGCACCACGTTCCCCGAGATCGGTGGCAAGCCGTACCAGGACATCCTGGAGCCCGAACAGGCCAGGATCACCCTGACTCCGCAGCACACCAGCACGCTCACCGCCGCCCTGACCAAGGCCACCCGGCGCACCTTCGACATAGCGCGCGAAATCCCGCTCCACGCCCAGCTGTTCGCGACCGCGGCGCGCGAGTGGACGCTCGTGCTGGTGATGCATCACATCGCGGCCGACGGCTGGTCGCTGGCGCCACTGGCGCGAGATCTGGCCGCCGCGTACGGCGCGCGCGCCCGGGGTGAGCAGCCGCAATGGGCGCCGCTGCCGCTGCAGTACGCCGACTACACCCTCTGGCAGCAGAACCTGCTCGGCGACCCCGATGACCCGGACAGCCTCTACAGCAGGCAACTCACCTACTGGACCGACCAGCTCGCCGGGCTGCCCGAACGGGTCACCCTCCCCGGCGACCGGCCGCGTCCCGCCGTGCTCGACCACAGCGGCGACCTGCTCCACTTCACGCTCAGCCCCGAACTGCACCAAGGCGTGACCGACCTGGCCCGCTCCTCCGGCACCACACCGTTCATGGTGCTGCAGGCCACCATGGCCGCCCTGCTGACCCGGCTCGGCGCGGGCACCGACATCGCCATCGGCAGCGGCATCGCGGGACGTACCGACGAGGGCCTCAAAGATCTCGTCGGCCACTTCGTGAACATGCTCGTCCTGCGCACGGACACCTCCGACGACCCGACCTTCACCGACCTCCTCGACCAGGTACGTACCACCAGCCTCGCCGCCTACAGCCACCAAGACGTCCCCTTCGAAGCGCTGGTCGAGGCGCTCAACCCGCAGCGCTCCACCTCCCACCACCCGCTGTTCCAGATCGCACTGGCACTGCAGAACAACGAGCAGGCTCACTTCGACCTGCCCGGCCTGCGAGTTCAGGAGCACGTCAGCGGCACCGGAACCGCCCGCTTCGACCTCTACTTCAGTCTCAACGAGACCTTCGAAGACCACCGGCCTGCCGGCATCCGTATCGCTGCCGAGTACTCCACCGAGCTGTTCGACGCCGGCACCATCGAGACCCTGATCGCCCGCTGGGAGCGGCTGCTGACCACTGCCGTCGCCGACCCCTCCCACCGCATCAGCGACGCAGACCTGCTCACGCAGAAAGAGCGAGGCGAGCTCCTCGCCGCCGAGCGCGCCGTAACCCCCCGAGAGGTCGAACCGGCCACGTTCCCGGACATGTTCGCCGCCCGCGTGCGGGCAGCACCACAGGCACCCGCGGTCGAGTCGGAGCACACCACCTGGACCTACGCGGGGCTGAACGCGCGGGCGAACCGCATCGCCCACTGGCTGATCGCCCAAGGCATCGGCCCCGAACGCCCGGTAGGCGTCGCGATGCCGCGCTGCCCGGAACAGGTGGCGATCGCGCTCGGCATCATGAAAGCAGGGGCCGCATACCTCCCGGTCGACCTCGAATACCCCGCCGACCGCATCACCTACATGGTCGGCGATGCCGTCCCCGCAGCGATCCTGACCACCACCGAATCCGCGCACAACCTGCCCACAGGACCGGTCACACACGTCATCGCGGTCGACACGGCCCACATACGGCACGCCTGGGCGCACAGCCCGGACCACGACCCCGACACCGAACTGACCCCCGACCACCCGATGTACGTGATCTACACGTCGGGCTCGACGGGGCGCCCCAAGGGCGTGACGGTCACGCACACCGGCCTGGCCGCACTCACCGCCACCACCCGCGAACGAATGGCGCTGGACACCGACTCCCGCGTCCTACAGGTGGCCTCTCCCAGCTTCGACGCGGCGTTCTGGGAGCTGGTGCAGACCCTGACCATCGGAGCCGCACTGGTCGTACCAAGCCAGCGCCGCCTGGTCGGCGACGACCTCTACCGCACACTCGCCCAGCGGCACATCACCCACGTGACGCTGCCACCCAGCGTCGCCGCAACACTCCCCCCAGAAGCCCCGCACACCCTGACCGATCTGCGCGTGCTGACCGTGGGCGGTGAACCATGCCCACCAGGACTCCCCGCGCGGTGGGCGGCGCCGGGCCGCCGCTTCATCAATGCCTACGGGCCCGCCGAGACGACGGTGTGCGGCGCCATCAGCGCCCCGCTCACCTCCGACCACGTCCCGATCGGCACCGCCGTGGCCGACAACCGGGTCCGCGTCCTGGACCACCGACTCATCCCGGTGCCGCCCGGCACACCGGGTGAGCTCTACATCGCCGGCCCCAGCCTCGCACGCGGCTACCTGAACCAGCCCGCACTCACCGCCGAACGCTTCCTCCCCGACCCCTACGGTCCGCCCGGCCACCGCATGTACCGCACCGGCGACATCGTCCGCCGCGGCACCGACGGCCAACTGGAATACCTCGGCCGCACCGACGACCAGGTCAAACTGCACGGCCTGCGCATCGAACCCGGCGAGGTCGAGGCGGTGCTCGCCGGACACCCCGGCATCGCCCAGGCGGTCGTGGTCGTAGCCGAGAACCGCGGGGCCGCGCAGCTGGTGGGCTACGTGGTGCCCGCGGCCACGCAGCCGGCCGGGACCGAGGACCTCGACCTCACCGCCGGAGTCTCCCCCAGCGAACTACGCCGTTTCGCCGCAGCGCGGCTGCCCGACTTCATGGTCCCCGCCGCGTTCGTCCTCCTGGACGCGCTGCCCCTGAACCCGAACGGCAAGCTGGACCGCGCAGCGCTGCCCGCGCCGCGGTTCACCGGCGGCGCTTACCGGGCTCCCCGCACCGAGCCCGAGTGCATCCTGGCCGCCGCGTACGCGGAGGTGCTGGGAGTGGAGCGGATCGGCAGCGACGATGACTTCTTCGCCGTCGGCGGCGACAGCATCCGCTCCATCCAGGTGGTCTCGCGCGCCCGCGCGCACGGTGTCGGGATCACGCCGCGGCAGATCTTCGAGCAGCGCACGGTGGCCCGGCTGGCAGCAGCGGCGTCACATGCCCCGGCGGGCGCGGTGCTGCAGGAGTTCGACGGCGGCGGGGTGGGGTCCATGCCGCTGCCGCCGATCGCCCGGCACGTCCGCGAACTCGGCGGCGACTGGCAGCAGTTCGCCATGTTCGCGCTGGCCGAGCTCCCTGTCGGCATCGACGGTGCCGGACTTGCCACCGCCCTGGCCGCGGTCCTCGACCACCACGACATACTGCGCTCCTGCCTGGAGTCCACCGGCGAAGGGGTCCTGCGGGTCGCGAAGACGGGTTCGGTGGACGCCGCCGCGCTGCTCCACCGCGTCGCCTGCGACGGCCGCTGGGACGCCCGGTGGCAGCGCGCCGCCCAGGCCGAACTGGACGCCGCTTCAGGGCGGTTGGACCCCGCGGCCGGGGTGATGGCCCAAGCCGTGTGGTTCGACCCGGCGCCCGGTGGCGGCGCGGGCCGGCTCCTCCTCGTACTCCACCATCTGGTGGTGGACGGGGTGTCCTGGCGCATCCTGCTGCCGGATCTCGCCGCCGCCTGGTCCGCGGTCCAGGCGGGCGCTCCCCCGGCCCTCGCGGCGGTGGAGACCTCCGCGCGGCGCTGGGCGCACGCGCTCGAGACGGAGGCGGCATGCGAGGCCAGAGCCCGGGAACTGCCGCTGTGGCGCTCCGTCCTGGACGGTCCTGACCCCGTGCTCGGCATCCGGCGGCTCGACCCGGCGGTGGACCGGATGGACACCGTGGACACCGTATGCGTGCGGCTTTCGGCACCGGTCACCGACGCGCTCCTCACCGCGCTGCCCGCGGCGTTCCGCTGCGGTGCCCGGGACGGGCTGCTCGCGGCCCTCGCGGTGGCTGTCGCCCGTAGGCAGGCGGCGCGCGGAACAGGCGAGCCGCTCCTGCCGTCCGTGCTGCTCGGGGTCGAGGGACACGGCCGCGAGGAGAGCATCGTGCCCGGGGCAGATCTGTCGCGTACGGTCGGCTGGTTCACCAGCCTGTTCCCCGTACGCCTCGACCTGACGGGGTGCGATCTCGACGAGGTGCGCACCGGCGGGCCGGCCGCCGGAGATCTGCTCAAGTCCGTCAAGGAACAGCTCCTCGCCATACCGGACCACGGCATCGGCTTCGGGCTGCTGCGGCATCTGAACCCGGAGACCGCCGCGGAGCTGCGGCGGTCTCCCGCGCCGCAGATCGAACTCAACTACCACGGCCGCTTCTCCGCCGCCGACATGCCCGAGCACCTGCGCGGCCTCGGCTTCCACGACATCACCGCCGGCTCGGGGCTGACGACACCGGCGAACGGCATGCCCGCGCTGGCCCCGCTGCACATCGAGGCGCTCGCAACCGACACCGCCGAGGGGCCGCGGCTGGAGGCCGAGTGGAGCTTCCCCACCGGTGTACTCCCGCGCGAGCAGGCGCAGCAGCTGGCCGAGGAGTGGTGTGCGGCCCTGGAGGGCCTGGCCCGGCACGCCGTCGCTCCCGGCGCGGGCGGGCTCACTCCGTCGGATGTGCCGCTGGTGGCGGCGGGGCAGCGCGAGATCGAGCGGTGGGAGCGGCAGTGCCCCGGTCTCGCGGAGGTGTGGCCGCTGACCGCGCTGCAGTCCGGCTTCCTCTTCCACGCGCTCCTCGCCGACGCGTCCTTCGACGCCTATCAGATGCAGGTGGTCTTCCACCTGCGCGGCCCCGTGGATCCGGCACGGATGCGTACGGCAGGGCAGGCGCTCCTCGACCGGTACCCCAATCTGCGGGCGGCCTTCGTGCCCGGCACGGCCGGGGACCCGGTGCAGCTGGTGGCCCGTGACGTGGACCTGCCCTGGCGGCACGCCGATGCGACCGGCCTGGACGAGGCCGGGCAGGCCGCGGCCGTCGAGCGGTTCGCGGCGGCGGAACTGGAGAGCCGCTTCGACCCGGCCGTCCCGCCACTCCTGCGGCTTGGCCTGGTGAGCCTGAGTCATGACCGGTCGGAACTCGTCCTGACGGCACATCATCTGCTGCTCGACGGCTGGTCGTTGCCGCTCCTCGTCGAGGACCTGCTGCGCCTGTACGGCTCCGCGGGGGACGCCTCCGGGCTGCGGCGGGCGCCCGAATACCGGGACTTCCTGCGCTGGCTGTCCCGGCAGGACGAGGAGGCGGCTGCCCGCGCCTGGGCCGCGGAGCTCGACGGCGTGGACGGGCCGACGCTGCTGGCCGCGCCCGGCAACGCCGCGGCCGAGAAGACCGCACCGGCAGCCGCCCGCTACGGGCACGTCGAGGTGCCGCTCGGCCCTGACACCGCCGACGCGCTCTCCCGGCAGGCGGCCAGGCTCGGGATCACCCTCAACACCCTGGTGCAGGGCGCCTGGGGGATGCTGCTCGCCGGCCGCACCGCACGGCGGGACGTGGTGTTCGGCGCGACGGTCTCAGGGCGCCCGGCCGGAGTGCCCGAGGTGGACACGATGGTCGGCCTGTTCGCCAACACCCTTCCGATCCGGGTGCGCTGCGCCCCCGGCACCACCGTCGCCGAGCTCCTCACCGATCTGCAGCACCGCCAGGCCCGGCTCCTCGACCACCACCATTACGGCCTGCCCGGCATCCACCGGGCCACCGGCACGAGCGTCCTGTTCGACACGCTCGTGGCCTTCGACTCGTATCCCGTGGACCGGATCGGCCTCACCGACGCGCACGCCGCCGCGGGCATCGAGATCACCGGCCTGCGCCCACTGACCACCACCCACTACCCACTGACCCTGAACGCCGCCCTCGCCCCGCACCTGCGCCTGACACTGGAGCACCGGCAGGACGCCCTCGACCGCGGCACGGTCCAGCGCATCGCGGACAGCCTCCAGCGGATCCTCGCGCAACTCGCCGACGACCCCGGCGTCATGGTCGGGCGGACGGCCGTGCTCGGCCCTGCCGAGCGGGACAGGGTGCTGCGCCGGTTCAACGACACCGGGATGCCCCTCCCGGACATGACCGTGCCCGGCCTCATCGAGCGGCAGGCGGCCCGCACCCCGGACGCGACCGCCGTCGAGCACGGCGCCCGTACGCTGACCTACCGGGAGCTGGACGGGCGCGCCAACCGGCTCGCCCGGGAGCTGATCGCGCGCGGGGTCGGCCCAGAGACCGTCGTCGCCGTGTCGCTGCCCCGCTCGGCGGATCTGGTGGTCGCCCTGCTAGCCGTGCTCAAGGCCGGCGGCGCCTATCTGCCGGTCGACCCGCGCTACCCGGGCGCGCGCCTGGCGCACATCCTGGCCGACGCGCAGCCGGTGCTGCTGCTCACCGACACGGAGCGCCTCGGCTCCCTGCCGCGCACCGAGCTGCCCCGCCTCCTGCTGGACACTTCGGTGCCGACCGGTGCCGAGGCCGCGCGCGCGGAGCGGGACCTGAGCGGTGCCAACGCGGCCTACGTGATGTACACATCCGGCTCGACCGGCGTGCCCAAGGGCGTCACCGTCACCCACGAGGGCGTCGTGAACGGTGTGCTCCAGCTCGCCGGGCGCACCGGCATCACGGCGGGCACCCGCACGCTCGCGGGCACCTCGGTCAACTTCGACGTCTCCGTGTTCGAGATGGTCACCACCCTCGCCCACGGCGGCACCGTCGAGGTCGTCCGCGATGTGCTCGTCCTCGGCGAGCGCGACGGCTGGCGCGGCGGCGTCATCTCCAGTGTGCCCTCGGTCTTCGCCGAGCTCCTCGACCGGGCCGGTGGCCGCATCGCCGCCGACACGGTGGTGTTCGCCGGTGAGGCGCTGCCCGCGTCCCTGGTGCGCCGCGTGCGCGACACCCTCCCCGGCATCCGCATCGTCAACGCCTACGGCCAGACCGAGTCGTTCTACGCCACCACCCACGCCCTGGCACCGGACGACGAGCCCACGGTGAGCGCCCCGATCGGTGTCCCGCTCGGGAACATGCGCTGCTACGTCCTCGGCCCGGCCCTCGAACCGCTGCCGGTGGGCGTGGTCGGTGACCTGTACGTCGCGGGCGACATCGCCCGCGGCTACCACGGGCGGGCGGGCCTGACGGCCGAGCGGTTCGTGGCCGACCCGTACGCCCCGGGACCGGGCGCGCGCATGTACCGCACGGGCGACCTGGCCCGCTGGAACGACCAGGGGCTCCTCGAGTACGCGGGTCGCGGCGACGCCCAGGTGAAGATCCGCGGCTTCCGTGTCGAGCCCGGTGAGATCGAGGCCTGCCTGACCGCCCATCCGGGAGTCGACCAGGCCGTCGTACTCCCCCATGGCACCGACGGTGCCCGGCGGCTGGCCGCCTACGTCGTACCCGTCGCGGCCGGCACCGCGCCGCCCCCCGACCAGCTGCGGCACTTTGTGGCCGAGCGGCTGCCCGACTACATGGTCCCCGGCGTCTTCATCCCCCTCGACCGCCTCCCCCTCGCACCCAACGGCAAGCTCGACCACCGGGCGCTCCCCGCCCCCGAGCTGGTCGCCTCCGCCCCCCAACGGGTGCCGCGCACGCCGCGGGAGGAGGCCCTGTGCGCGCTGTTCGCGGAGGTGCTCGGCGTCGAGAAGGCCGGGATCGACGACAACTTCTTCGACCTGGGCGGGCATTCGCTGCTGGTCACGCGGCTGGTGAACCGGGTACGGGCGGCCCTCGGGGTGGAACTGCCGGTCCAGGTGGTGTTCGAGGCCCCGACGGTGGCGCGGCTCGCGGAGCGGGTGGATGCGGGCGCCCGGTCCTCGCGCCCCGCGCTGCGGCGGGCGAAGGAGCGGCCCGAGCAGGTGCCGCTGTCGTTCGCACAGCGCCGGCTGAAGTACCTCGACGCGATCGAGCCGCTGCCGACCTATCACCTGCCGTTCGTGGTGCGCCTGAGCGGCCCCCTCGACACGGACGCGCTGGGGTCCGCGCTGCGGGATGTGGTGCTGCGGCACGAGAGCCTGCGGACCGTGTACCCGGCGGGCGACGGGGATGTCGCCGTTCAGGTGGTGCTGCCTGCGCATGAGGTCGCCCTTGAGGTGCCGGTGCAGGAGGTGGCGCCTCAGGCGGTGTCCGCCGCGGTCGCCCAGGAGATCGGCCGTCCCTTCGACCTCGCCGCGGAGATTCCGGTACGGGCGCGTGTGCTGCGGTGCGGGCCGCAGGAGCACGTACTCGTGCTGTTGCTGCACCACATCGCCGCCGACGGCGAGTCGATGGCGCCGCTGACACGGGACCTGAAGGCCGCCTACGAGGCCCGGCTACGGGGCGGGGTGGCGCAGTGGGACGACCTGCCGGTGCAGTACGCGGACTACGCACTGTGGCAGCGGGAGCTGCTCGGCGACGAGGACGACCCGGACAGTGTGCTCGCGGCTCAACTCGCCTACTGGCGTGGCGAGCTCGAAGGGATGCCGCAGTTGTCGCGGCTGCCGCTGGACCGGCCGCGCCCGCCGGTGGCCGGCCACCGGGGTGACACGGTCACCTTCGCCATCGGCCCCGGCGTGCTCGCCGCCGTCGAGGAGGTGGCGCGGGCCCAGGGCGCGACGGTGCCGATGGTCCTGCAGGCCGCGCTCGCCGTCCTGCTGCGGCTGCGGGGCGGCGGCGACGACCTGGCCATCGGCGTACCCATCGCCGGGCGCACGGACGACGCGCTCGCGGATCTGGTGGGCTTCTTCGCCAACACGTGGGTGCTGCGGATCTCCCTGGCGGGCAACCCGACGTTCGCGTCCGTGGTGCGGCAGGTGCGGGACAAGGCCGTCGGCGCGTACGACCACCAGGACGTGCCCTTCGATCGGCTCGTGGAGGCGCTGAACCCCGAACGGTCCGCCGCCTACCACCCGCTGTTCCAGATGGCGTTCTCCTGGCAGACCGGTGCGGGCCGGCTGGAGCTGCCCGGTCTGCGGGCAGTCCCGGAAGCGGTCACGACCGGCACCGCGAAGTTCGATCTGCTCTTCCACTTCGAGGATGGTGCCGGGGACGGAGTGCGGGGGCTCGTCGAGTACGCCACCGACCTGTTCGAGCCGAGCACGGCGCAGGACCTCGCGGACCGGTACGTGCACCTCGTCACGGAGCTGACGGCAAGGCCGCAGACGCCGCGCGACGCCATGGATGCCCTGACGCCCGCTGAACGGCACCGGCTCCTGCACAAGATCAACGACACGGCCGTGCCCACACCGGACGCGACGGTGCCCGCGCTCTTCGCCCGGCGGGCAGCGGCCCAGCCGGACGCGGTCGCGGTGGTCAGCGGCGCGGAGTCGCTGACCTACCGGGAGCTGAACGCGCGCGCCACCCGGCTCGCGCGCGAACTGGTGCGGCGCGGAGTGGCAGCCGAGTCGGCAGTGGCGGTGGCCGTGCCCCGCTCGCCCCAGTACGTGGTGGCGGTCCTCGCCGTCCTCATGGCGGGCGGCGCCTACGTGCCGCTGGCTCACGACCACCCGCCGGAGCGCCTCGCCTTCATGCTCCGCGACGCGCGGGCCGCGCTGCTCGTCACCACGTCGGAGGTGGCCGCCGGGCTGCCTGCGGGCGCCTGTCCCCGCATCGTGGTCGACGATCCGGGCACCGCCAGGGCCGTCGCCGCGCAGTCGGGCGACGACTGTCCCGACGCGGGCCGCCCCGACCGGTTGGCGTATGTCATCTACACCTCGGGGACGACCGGAGTGCCCAAGGGCGTGGGGGTGAGCCACCGCGCCCTGGTGGATCTCGCGGCGGACCGGCGCTGGCGTGGCGGCGGCCACGACCGGGTGCTGATGCATTCGGCGCCGACATTCGACGCCTCGTGCTACGAGCTGTGGGTGCCGCTGCTGAACGGCGGCACGGTCGTGGTGGCACCGGCCGGACAGCTGGATGTCGCCGCCCTTGCCGGGGTGCTGGCCGAGCAGCGGGTGACCGCGGCGTTCCTGTCCTCCGGGCTCTTCGGGGTGCTCGCCCACGAGCGGCCGGAGAGCTTCGCCGGCATGACGGAGGTGCTGGCCGGCGGTGAGCTGGTGCCCGCGGAGCCGGTGGCGCGGGTGTTGCGGGCCTGTCCCGGCGTCACGGTCGTCAACGGCTACGGGCCCACGGAGGCGACGGTGTTCGCCGCCACCCACGGGATCACCGACGCCGGCCAGGTCGGTGCGGTGTTCCCGATAGGGCGGCCGCTGGACAACACCCGCGCCTACGTGCTGGACGAGCGGCTGCGGCCCGTGCCGCCGGGTGTGGACGGCGAGCTGTATCTCGCGGGGTCGGGACTGGCACGGGGCTATGTGTACCGGCCGGGGGTGACGGCCGAACGGTTCGTGGCCTGTCCGTTCGCGGGCACCGGCGAGCGCATGTACCGGACGGGGGACGTGGTGGCGTGGACGAAGGGGGGCGAGCTGGTGTACAAGGCTCGCGCCGACGACCAGGTACAGGTCCGCGGCTTCCGCATCGAGCCCGGCGAAGTGGAGGCGGCCCTGGTGGCCCACCCGGAAGTGGCCGGGGCGGCAGTGGCCGCGTGGCAGGGCCCGGGGGGTGCGCAGCTGGTGGCGTACGTCGTTCCGGCCGCTCCGGCCGCCGGGCCGGGTGTGCCCGGTGAGGCCGTCGGCCGTGTCGAGGAGCTGCGCAGGCATCTGGCGCGGCGGCTGCCGGAGTACATGGTGCCGTCCGAGTTCGTGGAGCTCGACGCCCTGCCGCTCACCAGGAACGGCAAGGTGGACCGGCACGCCCTGCCGGCCCCCCGGCGCTCCGAGGGGAGTGGGGCCGCCCGAGTCCTGCCGCGCACGGCCACCGAACGCGCGGTCGCCGCGATCTGGGCGGAGCTGCTCGGCCTGGACGAGATCGGCGTGCACGAGAAGTTCTTCGAGGTCGGCGGGACCTCCCTGTCCTTCCTCACGCTGAGCAACCGGCTGGCCGAACTGGGCCTGGAAGAGACGCCGTTGTCCGCCCTGTTCGAACACAACACGGTGGAGGCGATGGCCCGCCTCCTGGACGACCGCACGGCCCGCGGAACCACAGACAGATTGGGGTATGAACTGTGACGCAACCGACCCGGGACGCCGTGGCGATCACCGGCGTGGCCGTGGCGTTGCCGGACGCCGACGATCTGGACGCGCTGCACCGGAACCTGCTCGACGGCCGCGTCAGCGTACGGGCACCGGGCAAGGAGCGGGTCCACTACGCCGGGGCGCCCACCGCCGCCGAATACGTGGCGATGGGCTATCTGAACCGGATCGACCTCTTCGACCACCGGTTCTTCGGACTCTCCCGGCGCGAAGCGGAGTTGATGGACCCGCACCAGCGCATGGCGGCCCAGCTCGCGCACCGGGCCATCGAGAACGCCGGCTACGCGCCGGGGGCCCTGAAGGGCTCGCGCACCTCCGTCGTCCTCAGCGCGCCGGAACCCCAGTACGCCACCCTGTACACCGACGACGACCCGCAGCAGATCCTCGGCGGGCACCCCTCCGCGGTGGCCGCGCGCATCGCCTACCTCTTCGACTTCGACGGCCCCAATCTGGTCCTGGACACCGCGTGCAGCGGCAGCCTCACCGCGCTCGCGGTCGCCGTGGGGCAATTACAGGGCGGCCAGGCGGACCTGGCCCTCGCCGGCGGACTCAACCTCTATCCGGTCCTGATACCCGGGCGTGACCACAGGCCCGTGGTCGGCCTGGAGTCCCAGGGCGGGGTGTGCCGCCCGTTCGACGCCGACGCGGACGGCACCACCGGCGGCGAGGGCGGCGGACTCGTCGTACTCAAGCGGCTGGGCGATGCGCTCGCCGACGGCGACCACATTCACGGCGTGCTGCGCGGCACGGCCGTCAACCACAACGGCTTCCGCGCCGCCAGCATGAGCGCACCGAGCGCCCGCGCGCAGGCCGAGGTGCTCGTCGAGGCCTGGCGGCAGGCGGGCCCTGGCTCGCTCGACTACGTCGAGTGCCACGGCTCGGGCACCAAGCTCGGCGACGTCATCGAGGTCGAAGGACTGCGGCATGCCTTCGCCGAGGCGGGCCGGAGCGACCCTTGCGGGATCAGCGGCGTCAAGGGAAACCTCGGACACCTCGACCACGCCTCGGGCATCGCAGGCCTCTTCAAGGTCCTGGCCGGGCTGCGGCACCGGACCCGGTACCCGAACCCCAACTTCGAGTCGCCCAACCCGCTGATCGACTTCACCGGTCCGGTCCAGGTCGACGTGGCGGCGACGGCGTGGGAGCGCCGGGCGGACAGCACCCGCCGGGCGGGGCTGAGCGCCTTCGGCCTGACCGGCACCAATGTGCACGCCGTCATCGAGGAACCGCCCGCCGCGGAACCCGCCCCGGCGGCCCGGGAGCCCGCGGCCGAGCTGGTCACCCTCTCCGCCAAGTCACCGACGGCCCTGGAGAGTTACGCGCGACGCGTCGCCGACTTCCTTGACCGGACCGGGCACCGGCTGCCGGATATCGCGCACGTGCTGAACCGCGGCCGCGACGACCACCCGTACCGCTGGGCCGTGACCGCGCACGACAACCAGGAGCTGGCCGCGCTGCTGCGCGCCCAGCACCCCGATGAGCGCGAACCGGCGGCGCGGGCCCCTGTGGTCTTCCTCCTCTCCGGTGACGCCGAACTCAGCGACGACACCTGGACGGGCCTGCGCGCGGCCTTCCCCCAACTCGCCGCTCCCGACTCCGACTCCGGCTCCGGCTGCGGCTGCGACTCCGGCTCCGGCTCCGGCTCCGAGGGCCCAGCGGACTGCGAGGACGATACGGACGCCACCTCGCCCGGCGCCCGGCTGCTAGCCCGGCAGCACGCGGCGTACCGACTCGCGCGCTCCTTCGGCCTGACCGAGGCGCGCCTGGTCGGCAACGGCATCGGCAACCTCGCGGTGCGCACCATCCAGGACCCCGCGACGGCCGAGGAATCCCGGCGCAAGGCCGCGGAGGCGCCGCTCACCGGCCAGGTCGACGAGGGCGGCCTGCGCCGCGCGGTCCGCAGCCTCGCCGACGAGGGCGCGGTGGTGGTCGAGCTGGCCGCGGACGGCGCCCTGTCACGGGAGATCACTCGGGTCGCGCCGGAGCTGCCGGTCGTACGCCTCTTCGCGGACCCCACGCGGGAGGGCGTGCTCACGGCCCTCGCCGAGCTCTACTCGCTCGGCGCGGACCTCGACTGGAGCCGCTACTACGCCGGCGCGCGGCGGCGCCGGATCGAGGCGCCGACCTACCCCTTCGACGCCGACGAGGTCTCCTGCTGGTGCCGTCCGCCGGGCGGTCCACCGCCCTCCCCCGGCGGCCCCGCCGGCGGGGCGGACGCCGGGCGGACGGCGGCTCGGGAGTGGGACGGCACCGGCAGCGACCCGGAGCGACAGCTGGCCGAGATCTGGGCGGGCATCCTCAAGGCCGAGAATGTCGGCCCGGACTCGAACTACTTCGACCTCGGCGGCACCTCGATCGCCGGCATCACGGTGCTGCGTCAGGCCCAGGAGCTCTTCGGCGTACGCCTCACCTTCAACGACCTGCACCAGCACCCCACGCTGCGCCAACTCGCCACGCGGATAGCCGCCCTGCGGGCCGAAGGACCGGGGCGGGACGACTGGACGATCACCCCGGTGCCGCGCCCCGGCCGGCTGCCGCTGTCGCTCAACCAGGAGCAGCTGTGGTACCTGGACCGGCTGACACCGGGCACCGCGCTCTACAACATCCCGGTCCCCCTGCGCTACACCGGCGAACTGGACCTCGACGCGTACCGGGCGGCGCTGAGTGACGTGGTGGGCCGGCACGAGATCCTGCGCACCCGCATCCTGGACGAGGACGGCAGGCCGTACGCGCTCGACGCGGTGCCCGAGCCGCACCTGGTCTTCATCGACCTCGCGGCGCTGCCGGACGAACAGCGGCGCGCGGAGCTGTCACGGGTGATGACCGAGGAGGCGACGGCACCGTTCGACCTCGCGAGCGGACCGCTGTTCCGCAGCTTGCTGATCAAGGTCGGCGAGCAGGACCACGTGATCCTGCACACCTGGCACCACATCATCTACGACGGCTGGACCCCCGCCGTCTTCTTCGGGGAACTGACCGCCTGCTACAACGCCCGCCGCGCCGGTCGGCGACCCGAGCTGCCCGACCTGCCCGTCCAGTTCGCCGACTTCGCGGCCTGGCAGCGGGAGTGGCTGGACGAGGAGCGCACCGCGCGCGTACTGCGATGGTGGAACGACGAGCTGCACGACCTGGACACCCGCGAATTGCCGCTCGACCACCCGCGTCCGGCGGTGCAGTCCTTCCGCGGCGACACGGTGATGTTCGGCCTCGGGGAGGAACTCTCCGGGCAGCTGCGCGCCTTCAGCGTGCGCGAGAACGCGACGACCTTCGCCACCATGCTCGCCGTGGTCGACGCGGTCCTGCACCTGTGGGCGGGCCGGCGGGACGTGGTGGTGGGCGCGGCGACCACGGGCCGGTTCAACCCCGCCACCCACAACCTGATCGGCTACTTCAACAATGTGCTGCCGTTCCGCACGGAGGTCGATCCGGGCCTGAGCTTCCGCGACCTGGTGGCTCGCTGTGCGGCCACCGCCACCGGCGTACTCGACCACGAGGAGATCCCCTTCTCGAGGATCGTCGCCGCGACCGGCCACCGCGATCCCTCACGGCACCCGGTGTTCACAGTCTGCTACACCCACCAGAACACGGTAAGGCCCGGCTTCGGGCTGGCGGGCCTCACCGGCGAGAGCCTCGACAGCCTCGGGGAGGACCTCTCGGGGATCGCGGGGGTCCCCCCGGGAACCTCCAAGTTCGACCTCACCTTCGGCCTGTACGACCAGGACGGCGGAGTGCTGGACGGCTATCTGGAGTACGCGGTCGACCTGTTCGAGCCGGCCACCGCGCACCTCCTCGTCGACCTGTTCATGAAGGTCGCCGCGGCCGCCATGAGCAACCCGGACGTGCCCCTGGCGGAACTCCTCCAGGGGCAGGGTGAGCCCTCGGAGTCCTCTGAGGCGTCTGAGTTCTCTGAGTTCTCTGAGTTCTCTGCGTTATCTGAGTTCTCCCTCATCATCGGGGACCGGCGTGACCGGCCGGACGTGCGCCTGGTGAGCGAGGCCTTCCAGGAGCACGCCGCGCAGCGCCCGGACGAGATCGCCGTCGTCGACGCGACCGGCAGCCACACCTTCCGGGACATCGACGCGCGGGCCGACCGCGTGGCGCGCCGGCTCGTCGAGCACGGCGTCGGACCGGACAGCGCCGTCCCGGTGGTCGCCGCACGCGGTGCCGACCTGGTGGTCGGCTGGCTCGCGGTGCACAAGGCGGGCGGGGCCTTCGCCTCCATCGACCCTTCGGTCCCCGAGCGGCGGATCCGGTCCATCCTCGCCAAGGTCGGCGCGTGCGCGCTGATCGTGGGTGAGGGCATGGCGGTCGAGGGCGTGGCGGTCGAGGGCCGCGACGGCGTCCCGGTCGTCCCGATCACCGCCGGCCCCGGCGACGAGAGCACGGACGAGGGCGCGGACACCGTGCCACAGCGGCGGGCCGGCGCCGCCAACCTGGCGTACGTCTCGCACACCTCGGGCTCGACCGGGCGCCCGCTGGGCTGCGAGGTCGAACACCGGGCGCTGCTCAACCTGCTGCACTGGTTCGGCGAGGAGGCGGGGCTGGAGTCCGCCGACCGCCTCGCGCAGACGGTCTCTCCCGCCTTCGACATGGCGGTGCTCGAAATCATGTCGGCCCTGTACCACGGAGCGACGCTGTGCTTCATATCGGACCTGCTGCAGACCCCGGAGAGCCTGCTGGGCGAGCTGGCCGAGCAGCGCGTGACCGTGGCCTGCATGCCGACCCCGCTCGCCGAGCTGGTCCTCACCGACCTGCCCGACGTCCCGGACCTCGCTCTGCGCCTACTGGTCACCGGCGGTGACCTGCTGCGCGTACGACCGCCCCGGCAGGCTCCGTTCGCCGTGCTCAACCTCTACGGGCCGACCGAGTGCGCGGTCTGCGTGACCGCGGGCCGGGTGGCTGAGACCACGGCCCGTACCGGCGACCTCCCGGACATCGGACGCCCCCTCCCCCACACCCGCGTATACCTCCTGGACGGCCGGGGCCGGCCCGTTCCGCCGGGGGAGACCGGCGAGGTACATCTCGGCGGGGCGCACGTCGGCCGCGGCTACCACGGCGGGCCCGGCCTGACCGCGGTCCGCTTTGTCGCCGATCCCTTCGCCGACGAGCCCGGCGCCCGCATGTACCGCACCGGCGACCTGGCCGCCGTCCGCCCCGACGGCACCCTCGAGTTCCGGGGGCGCGCCGATGACCAGCTCCAGCTGCGCGGTCACCGCGTGGAGCCCGCCGACATCGAGCGGACCCTGATGCGGCACCCGCAGGTGCGCGAGGCCCTCGTCCTCGCCGAGCGGCAGCCCTCCGGCGCCCCGCTGCTGGTGGCCCACATCGCGGGCGGGTCACTGCCCGACGACGCGGAGCTGACGGCATGGGTGGCCGGGGAGCTGCCGGAGCACATGCGGCCCGGCCGCGTACAACGCCATGACCAGCTGCCCCGGACGAGCAACGGAAAGCTCGACCGCAAGAGCATGAAGGAGAGCGCGGTGTCCGACCAGCACACGAGCGACGAGCTGACGTCGGTGACCACGGCCGTGGTCCCGGGAGCGCTCACCGACGCGGCGGGGCGCGAGGCCGAGCGGATCCTCGGCGGGATCTGGGCCGACCTCCTCGGCGTCGCCCAAGTGGCGCCGGACGACAACTTCTTCAAGATCGGCGGAGACTCGCTGCTCAGCGTGAGCATCGCCGCGCGCGCCGCGAAGGCCGGGCTGCACCTCACCCCGCACGACATCCTCCAGCACCCGACGCTGCGCGAGCAGGCCGCGGCGGCCCGGCCCGTTCCCGCTGCCGTACCGGAGGCGGCCGCCACCGCCGCGACGGCGCCCGCGCCCGTGCCCGGCGAGCCGATCCCGCCGACACCGCTGATCCGGGCCCTGCAGAACACCGCGCCCGACGGCGCCCTGGACTTCGTCTCGCCCGCGGTACTGGAGACGGCCCCGGGTATCCAGGCGGATACGGTGCGCGCGGCGTTCGAGCGCCTCGTCGAGCTGCACGAGCCGCTGCGTTACCGCTTCCGGCGCAACGACCTCGGCTGGCGCATCGAGTGTGCGGAGCGCGAGACCACGCCCATCGTCGACGCCAGGGTGCTGCCGCCGCTCGACGAAGACCAGCTGCAGGCGCGTATGAAGGCCGACTTCGACGAACTGCTTGCGGACATCGACCTGCGACGTGGCCCGGTGCTCCGGGTGAGGTTCTACGACCGCGGCGCCGACCTGCCCGGTGTGATCCTGCTGGCGATCCACCACTTCGTCTACGACGCCCTGGCCATCGTGCCGCTGGTGGAGGACCTCGACGACGCCCTGGCCGGGACCGGTCCCACCGCCGGGCGCCGCACCGCCTGGCGGGAATGGACGCATCTGCTGCGCGTCATGGCCACGTCCGACGAGGTGGCCGGCGAACTGCCGTACTGGAAGGGGATACTGAGCGCGGCGGAGGGGGCGGCGGAGCCCGTACCCGAGAACGGGGCAAAGGACGCGGCGCCCGGACTCGTCCAGCGTGAGGTCGCGGCGGACCGGGTGGCGGCGCAGCTCACCGAGAGCGGTCAGGCGAGCCAGGCCGCCTCGATGGCCGCGGTCGCCGTGGCCTGGTCCCGGTGGCGCGGCCGGCCGGACGCCTTTCTGAGCACCCTGGGCATGGGCGCCTCGCCGCACGCCCTGTGGCACGGCGACCGCACCGCGTCGATCGGCTGGTTCACCCATATGTTCCCGGCCTTCCTGCGGGTGCCGCCCGGGGCCGGCGTCGCGGAGATCCTTCCGGCCGCCGCCGCGGCGCTGCGGTCGGTGCCCAATGACGGCATCGGATACGGCGTCGCGCGCCACCTCAGCCCCGAGACCCCCGCGGTGGCGGAGCTGCGGGCGCTGCCGGAGCCCCCGGTGCTTGTGGAGCACCTGGCCAGCGCCAACAACGGGCTCGCCAAGCTGGGCGGCGCCGCCGTCCGCATGCGCCGCTCGACGCTGCCGGGCCGACCGACCTCACTGCTCAGCTACGTGCCGATCGTGGTCGAGACCCATGTGATGGGCGGAGTGCTCGAACTCAACATCGTGCACCGTGGTTCGTTCCCCCAAGCCGAGATGGAAGCCTTCGCCGACCTTCTCGTCGAGGCCTTCGCCGAGCTCGCCGCCGCACAGAACGGGCACGGCTGAATGGCACTGCCGACAGCCCTCGCAGCGGTGGCGGTCCACCTGCCCGACGGCACCCTGCCCGTCGCCGGGCTGCCGGGCCTCGACCGGCTCGCCGCGGCCGAACGGGAGACCTGCGCCCGGCTCGGCATCGACGAGGTCCGCGCGGACGACTCGCTGTCCGCGCTGGACCTCGCCGCCGGGGCCGCCGGCCGGGCCCTGGCCCAAGCGGAGCTGACCGGGTCCGAGATCGGCGCGCTGATCCTCATCGACTCCCGCGCCCCTGAGCGGTTGATGTCGTCGCATGCCACCCGGCTCCAGGCGCTGCTCGGCGCGGACGGGGCGCTGGTGTTCTCCGTCGGCGGCCTCGGCTGTGTCTCGCTCACCCCGGCGCTGCTCGCCGCCCGCGGACTGCTCGCGGCCGACCGTGACCTGGACCACGTCCTGGTGGCACACGGCAGCAAGCCGCCGACCCTGCAGCGCTACCGGCACCCGGTGACCGTCAGCGGCGACGGCGGCGCGGCGGCGGTGATCTCCCGCAGCGGACCGGTCCGCATCCTCGACATCGTCCAGGAGACCAATGGCGAGTACTGGGACCTCTTCCACGTCGACTACCGGGACCGGCCCACCGCGCAGTGGCGCGAGGAGTGCCGTGACCAGCGCACGTACTCCTTCAGGCTCGCCGTGGAGACCCGCAACCGGCTGCGCGCGATGCACCGGCGGCTGCTCGAGCGCAATGGCCTCACGACGGCGGACATCTCCTGCCACCTCAGCCACAACCTCTCGCTGGGCGGCTTCCGGTTCACCGAGGAGTCACTCGGCGTCAAGATCAGCACCGCCTGCTTCGACAACCTCCGGCGATACGGCCACCTCGGCCCGAACGACGTCCTGGTCAACCTCCACACGGAACTCGAGCGCGGCGTCCTCGGCGACGGACAGCGGGCGGTCCTGATCAGCGCCAGCCCGGTCGCCGCGTGGAGTCTGCTGCTCGTGGAGATCGGGGACGGCACCGCAACCCACTACTTGTGAGAAAGAGATCACCCATGACGAGGCCACGCGCAACAGCATCCGAAGCTCCGCCCGCACAGGCCGCGATCGAGGACATCCTGGACTTTCTGGCCCGTGGGCTCGGCACCGAGGTCGGCCCCGACGACGACTACTTCGCCACCGGCCTCACCGACTCGCTCTTCGCCCTCGAACTCGTCACCTTCGTGGAACACCGCTTCCAGCTGACGGTGGAGGTCGAGGACCTCGCCATCGACAACTTCCGTACGGCCGCGAACATCCTCGCCTTCGTCCAGGCCCGAGGGGGTGCGCTGACGTCATGACGCAGGCCCCCGGACGCGCGGGCCCGCCGGCCGCCGCGGAACTCGCCGCCGCCCTCAGGAGCGAGGCCGCCGAGTGGGACCGCCTGTGCACCCTCCCCGAGCGGGTACGCGAAGCCGTCGCCCAGGCCGGACTCTTCGGGGTCGCCCTGCCCGAGCGCTACGGCGGCTCGGGCGCGGGACCGGCCGAGCTGGGCGAGGTCTGCGCCGAGCTCGGCGGGGTGTGCAGCGCGCTGCGCGGACTGCTCACCGTGCAGGAGATGGTCGCCGCCGCGCTGCTGCGCTGGGGCACCGCGGCCCAGCGCGAACAGTGGCTGCCGCCGCTGGCCCGCGGGGACCGGTTCGCCGGCTTCGCCGCGACGGAGGCGGCGGCCGGCACCGACCTGGCCGGCGTGCGGACGGAGATCGCCGAGGCCGGTGACGACCTGGTCGTCACCGGCCGCAAGATGTGGATCACCTTCGGCGGGACGGCCGATGTCTTTCTCGTCCTGGGCCGGCTGGCGGGGCGGCTGTCGGCGGTACTGGTCGAGGGGGACCGCACGGGCGTACGCCGGGAACGCGTCGAGGGCCAGCTGGGCATGCGGGCGGCAGAGATCGCCCATCTCGGCTTCGACTCGGTGCGGGTTCCGCGGGATCACCTGATCGGCCCGCCCGGCACGGGGCTCACCCACGTCATGGGCACGGCCCTGGACCACGGGCGCTACACCGTGGCATGGGGCTGCGTCGGGATGGCCGAGGCCTGCCTCCACGCCGCGGCCGGCCACGCGGTGCACCGCCTCCAGCGGGATGTGCCGCTCGCCGACCATCAGCTCGTACGCGCCGAACTCGCCCGCGCCACGGTGCAGGCCACGGCCGCCCGCGAACTCTGCGCCCGAGCGGGCCGGCTGCGGCAGGAGGGAGACCCGTCGGCCGTGGCGGAGACCGTCCTCGCCAAGTATGCGGCGGCCGGCGCCGCCACCTTCGTCGCCGGGGCGGCCGTGCAGGTGCTGGGCGCCACGGGAATCGCGCCGGACAGCACGGCGGGCCGCTTCTACCGGGACGCCAAGGTGATGGAGCTCATCGAGGGCTCGCAGTCCGTCTCCGAACTCCACATCGGCAACCGGCTGCTGCGCGGCTACGGGTACCGGCCGGCGCCCACCGACGCAAGCGCACAGTGAACCGGGAAGGGACCGCCATGAAGACCGAAGCAACCGCCCACGCCCCCGCGGCCACCGTGAAGTGCCTGGTCTGGGACCTCGACGACACCGTTTGGAACGGCACCGTCCTCGAAGGCGACGCCCCCCGGCCCTTCCCCGAGGTCCTCGACACGCTGAACACCCTCGACGAGCGCGGCATCCTGCACGCCGCCGCCAGCCGCGGCGACCACGACACCGCCACCGCGCATCTGCGGGCACTCGGCATCGAGGAGCTGTTCACGGTCCTGGAGATCGGCTGGGGCGCCAAGTCCGATGCCGTGCGCCGCGTCGCCGAGGCCCTCAACATCGGCATCGACACCGTGGCATTCATCGACAACGACCCGGTGGAACGCGCCGAGGTGGCGGCCGCCCACCCCGCGGTACGCGTCCTCGCCGCCGAGCAGGCGGCCGACCTGCCCACCCTGCCCCCTTTCCAGCCCCCGTTCGTCACCGACGAGAGCCGCGGCCGCCGCCACCTCTACCGCAGCGAACTGCGCCGCAAGCACGCCCAGGACACCCACACCGGATTGGCCAAGGACTTCCTTGCCACCCTCGGCCTGGTCCTGAGCGTGCGCCGGGCGACGGAGACGGATCTCGAGCGGGCCCACGAACTCACCGTCCGTACCCACCAGCTCAACACCACGGGCCGCACCTACGACATCACCGAACTGCGCGAGCTGATCGCCTCCCCCGCACACCAGGTGCTGGTGGCCGGCCTGGAGGACCGATTCGGCTCGTACGGCACCATCGGCCTCGCGCTGAGCGAACTCACCGGCACCGACAGCGTGCTGAAGCTGCTGCTGCTGTCCTGCAGGGTCATGTCGCGCGGCATCGGCCCCGCCCTGATCGGCCACATCGTCCGTGACGCTCTGGCCGCCGGGCGGCGGCCGCTGGCGGAGTTCGTACCCACCGAGGTGAACCGGGTGATGCTGGTCAACCTGCGCTTCAGCGGCTTCGGCATCGTCGAGCGCAACGGCCCCCGGATCCTGCTCGGTTACGGCCCCGAGCAGCCTCCCCCTGCCCAGGACGGTGCGGTACGCGTCGTCACGACGGCCTGACCGCCGACCGAGGAGAACCCGTGTCCCACGCCACCCCCTCCCCCGCCCCCCGTCGTACGGTCGGTGTCGTCGGCGCAGGCACCATGGGTGTCGGCGTCGCCCATCGGCTGGCGGCCGCCGGCCACGACGTGACCGTGGTGGACCCCGTACCTGAGGCTCTGGCCACCGCTGTCGACCGACTGCGGGCCGGGCTGCGCATGGCCACCTTGATGCGCCGCGCACCGGCCGACGGAGCCGCACGCACGGCGGAGCGGGTGCGGTTCCGCGCCGACCTGGCCCAGCTGCGCGGCGCGTCCTTCGTCGTCGAATGCGCCCGCGAGAGCATCCCTGTGAAACAGGAGGTCTTCCGCTCCCTCAACACCCTGCTCACCCCCGCCACCACGCTCGCCACCTGTACGTCCGCGATCCCGGTCGGCCTGCTCGCCGAGCAGGTCGACGATCCCGGCCGCGTCCTGGGCATGCACTTCATGAATCCCGCGTACGCCAAGGACACCATCGAGATGATCCGCGGCGAGCACACCGGCGAGCAGACCCTCGACGACGCACACGCCCTCCTCGCGAGCATGGGCATGCAGGGCATCGTGGTGAACGACGCACCCGGGTTCGTCTCCAACCGGCTGTCGCACGCCACCTTCAACGACGCGGCCGCCGTGGTCCAGGCTGGCACCGCGGACGCGGCCACCGTGGACCGCCTGTTCCAGGAGTGCTTCGGGCACGCCATGGGTCCGCTGCGCACCGCCGACCTCATCGGCCTGGACACCGTCGTGGACACCCTGCACGTCCTGCACGAACTCACCGACGACGCCCGCTTCACCCCGTGCACCCTGCTCACCGACCTGGTGGCGGCAGGCAGGCTCGGCCGCAAGAGCGGGCAGGGTTTCCACCGCTACACGCCCGCCGCCATGAGGAGTTGAGGTCACCAACGGGGCGGCGTGCTCAGCCGGTGTCAAGCCTCGCCGGCGCTGAGGCGAAGCTCGCCCAGATGGACGCTGCCACAGCCCGCACGGCCACGGCGGTCGGCCTCGGGATGCCCGGCCTCACCCAGATCGCCGGACGCGCCAGCGATACATGAAGACGGATACGCTTCGGCGACTCAGTAGATCGGGAGCGAAAATTCGGGGGGTGCCGTGGGTCGGCCGTTGCTGTTCCTCGATGTCGACGGACCCCTGAATCCGTATGCGGCAAAGCCTGAGAAGCGCCCCGAGGGCTACACCACCCTCCGCGTCCCACAGGAGCGCGGGGCGACTGGGGAGCCTGGGAGACTGCGGACCCACAGGAGGCTCCTCCGGGTATGGCTCAACCCCGAACACGGGCGGGCGCTGCTGGCTCTCGGCTACGAGATCTGCTGGGCCACAACATGGATGAGTGACGCGAACAAGTGGATCGGACCTGTGCTCGGTCTGCCTGAACTGCCGTTCGTCGACTTCGGTAACGCCCTGCTCAACGAGCGCCCTGATGGCGTTCATTGGAAGTCCGAGCCGCTGGTGGAGTTCGCCAACGGCCGACCGTTCGCTTGGGTGGACGACGAACAGAGCGACGCGGATCATGCACACGTGGCCGCCAACCACCACGCACCCGCCTTGCTCCACCACGTCAATCCGCGGATCGGTCTGCGGAACGACGACTTCACCACCCTCGCGGCCTTCGCAGCATTCATCGACACGTCGACGGCCACCTCCTGACGGCAAGCAGCCGTGCCTGGTTCAGAGAATCCGAAGCCCACCTGAACTGGGCACCTGCCCCGTCAGCTGACCACGGGTCACACTCTTCGAAAATCACTTGCGCTGCCTGCTTAGAGCGCGGACGTGCCAGTTTCAAGAGATCACCCCTGACAACTTCGAGACCGTGATCAACCTGTGGGTTCGCCCCGACCAGGAACACCTGGTGGCACCCGTGGTGAAGTCACATGCCGAGGCATACGTCCACCCCGGCATCGCCTGGCTCCGGCTCATCTGCGATGACGACGAGGCCGTCGGGTTCCTCATGGCCTTCTTCCACATCGAGTGGACCGTCTTTTGTCACTCCTGCACCAGCCACACGAACGACGTCCTGCCCTATGCACTTGGGAACTCAGCCGGTGGCACCTACCAGCAGGTTGGTTCAAGAACAGCTACTAAGCTTGTTCTTTATCTTTGAGCCCCGAACAGCTCCGGAAGATAAAGAACAAGCTGAGCGAGTGTTTGAGTACCTCGGAGGGCCAGGGCGTGACGCGCGGCACCCAGGGGCCGACCATTCGCCTGCTCCGCAGCTTGGTATCGGCGGCGAGAGGTAGTCCAAAACGGGATTGTTCACCTGCATGGGCGCGAACAGTCACCAGTGAGCAGCGGGTGCGATGGGCTGGGGGAAGCCGCAGTCCTACCCAAGGAGAAAAACACATGCGTGTGCGCACCATTCTCGCCGCAGTCGCCCTCGCCACTGCAACCATCATCGGCGGGACTGCCACAGCCACCGCCGATGACGGCCCCGGCGATCTCCCTAGCTTCCACAAGCTGTGTGAAGAAACGGTTGGCAACGTTCTTCAGCAAGGTTGCCTTGGTTAGATCCGTCGCATTAGCTTGATCTTCTTCTTCTTGCCTCGAATTGCGTCCCGAACTTGAACGCTCGAGAGGGAGTTCGGCGGACGTGGGGGCGGCCTTGGCGTGATCCTGCGTGCTGTCCAGAGCGCGCGTTTCACAAGACCCAAATGGGGACCAAGGCCGCCAGGGGTGAGTCTGCTGCATCACGATGTCCGGCAGGAAGCGTTCGCACAAGCGTCATGCTTCCGGAGCGAGTTCTACAAGTCTCTGACCGCTCGGCGGGATGAGTTGTTCGAGCTCACCGACGCGCTGCTGTGTGTCGACGGGCCGGTCACCTCACCGGTGGAGTTGACGCTGATACCCGAACACCGTCGTGGGCACGGCGCGCTGTACGGAGCCCTCAACCGCGGCCGGATCGACGTCGAGCGGCTGCAGACCCTGCTGGTCGGCATGCCCCTGCCGCGCTTCGACGGTGGACGACTGGTCCTCGCGGTCGACGTGTCACCGTGGCTGCGCTCGGACGCACCGTGCTCAGCGGACGACCGGTTGTTCTGCCACGTCTACGGACGGGCGAAGTCCGCGTCGCAGTTCATCCCCGGCTGGCCCTATTCATTCGTCGCCGCCCTCGAACCGGGAGCCACCTCATGGACGTCGATCCTGGACGTGGTCCGGCTCGGACCCGAGGACGACGCGACCGGCATCACCGCCGCCCAGCTCCGCGCCGTGGTGGAACGGCTCATCGCGGCCGGCCAGTGGACGCCCGGCGCCCCGGACATCACGATCGTCATGGACGCCGGTTATGACGTCACCCGCCTGGCCTGGGTCCTGCGGGATCTGCCCGTCGAACTGGTCGGCCGGATCCGCGGCGACCGGGTGATGAGGCTGCCGAAGCCCTCGCTCAAGGAGTACGCCCTGGCCTATCCCCAGGGTGGGCGACCGCCGAAGCACGGCAAGGAGTTCCGCTTCAACAAACCCGAGGCCTGGCCCGAACCGGCGATCACCACGGCCACCGACACGATGAACTACGGCAAGGCCGAGGCCCAGGCGTGGCACCGGGTCCACCCGCGTCTCACCCACCGCTCGGCCTGGCTCGACCACGACGGTGAACTTCCCATCGTCGAGGGCACCCTGGTCCGTCTCAAAGTCGAGCACCTCTCCAAGGAACGGGAGGCTCCGCCGGTATGGCTGTGGTCGTCGCAAACCGGTGCCGCCCCGGCGGACGTGGACCGCTGGTGGCAGGGGTTTCTGAGGAGATTCGACCTGGAGCACACCTTCAAGTTCGCAAAACAGACGCTCGGCTGGACCACCCCGAAGCTGCGTACACTCGAAGCCGCGGACCGCTGGACCTGGCTCCTGGCCGTCGCGCACACCCAGCTCCGCCTCGCCCGACCACTGGCTGCGGATCTCCGCCGACCCTGGGAAGAGCCGGTCAGGCCCGAACGCCTCACCCCGGCCCGGGTCCGCCGGGGCTTCAGGAACATCCGAGCCCACCTGCTCTGTCCCGCGCGTGTTCCCCAACCTTGTGGCGCCGGTCCCAGACGACCGCTCGGGACCAAGAACCGCCACCCCGCACCCCGCTACGACGTCGGCAAAACCGTCAAACGCCCTGAGACCCTCAAGGCCATCGGCAGATCCGGAAGATCCTGATAGATAAAGAACAAGCTAAGGGTCAATCGGGACCGGGGCCCGTCCGTGCTCCTCGCGCGTTGCTCGGACAGGCCGTCCGCTCTTCCTGCCGAAGATGCGGACGAGCGGCAGGCCTCCCCGCTGCGGCGAATTCCTCGTGGGCGGCCCCCGCCCGCTCGCTCGGCCAGCTTGTGTTTCGCGGCGCAAGCCACCGGTGCCTGGGCGGCGTTCTACGGCGACGGAGCTTTGTCAGTGCCGGGTGCGACGATCGCGCCATGACCGAGACCGCTGAGATGACGTATGACTGGCGGCCCTTCCTCGCACGGTGGAGCGGCGAGTGGGCGGACGCGTACGATCCGGACGAGGCGCCGGACGCGGGGGACCAGAAGGTGCTGGAGGAACGCTGGTTGGGCTTCGCCCCCGCGACCGGCGCGGGCATAGCGGCTCTCGAGGAGCGCATCGGCCTGCGGCTGCCGCCGTCGTACCGGCAGTTCCTGGGGGTCACCGACGGGTGGCGGCACGCGGGTGGGTTCGTATGGCGGCTCGCGGGGACGCGGGAGGCGTACCGCCCGGACAGTGAGACGGACCTGACCGAGTTGTTCCTGGAGCATCTGCACGAGGATGCGAGTCCGGCGGAGCTCCAGGAGGCACTGGTCTGGACACGGGGCCTGCAACTGGACGTGGAGTCCGACGCTGTGTCCGTGGCGCTGGATCCGGAGGACGTGGATGAGCACGGTGAGTGGGCCGTGCTCACCTGGTCGCCGTGGCGGGCCGCCCCTCCCGAGCGGTACCGGAGCTTCTGGGAGTTCATGCAGGCCGCCTATCGCGAGTTCCATCAGCTGGAGGCAGGGCGCGACGGCGGGCGCCTGTTCACGAATGCCACCACCGAGGCGCTGGACGTGCAGGTGGAGGAGGCACGACGGGATGCGCTGCGCGGGGACTACGAGCGGGCCGAGGCGGCGCTCGCGGAAGCCTGCGCGTTCGGCAGACCCCGGGCCACGGCTCTGCGGGAGCAGCTCACCTGGATGCTCGGCGACCGGCACACCAACTCCCTCGGCGGCCTTGCCGCCGACCCCCGCTACGCGCCGGACCTGCTGCCCGCACTGATGAACAGCCGGGAGAGGCGGTCATGGGGGGACGGGGCGTACGAGTACCACTTGCGGGGCAGGACGGAGGAGGTGCGTGCGCTCGAGGGCACGCTTCTGGAGCAGTTCCAGGAGGGGACTTATGCCTACACCGTGGCGGGTCCGTTCGGTGGCGCCGTGGCGGCGGCGCGGGAGCAGATGCGGTGGGGTGAGGCCGACGCGGCCTGGCGGACTCTGTCCGCGGCACTGCCCCGGTGGCAGCCCCTGGGGCCCGATCACCTCGCGCCGGTTGGCCTGACCGCCGATCCGCTGCTGGGACCGCTGTTTACCCCGGCACGCGGCCGGGCTCTGCTGGCCACGCCCCGAGGCGAAGAGGCGACCGGAGTGGCCGGCGCCGTGGTTGACGAGGACCCCGAGGGCCTGGCCTGGCTCGCGGACCGCCCTGGAAGCGGCCAGCGCACCGCATACCGCTTCCTTCTTGTCGAGGGCGTGGCGCCTGCCGCGCTGCCCGCGCTCGTCGGCGCCGAGGACGGCGCGGAACTGCACCCGCCGATGACTCTGTGGGACGCGCGTCACGCGTCGCGGCCCGACGGTGATTCCGGCGTGCGCACCAGGTCCTCGTATGACGACAAGGCGCTGGTCGCCGTCGGCCGGGCAGGGCCCGGCTGGAGCTTCGCCTTCGACAACGATCCGCAGCCGTTCAATGAGGCCCGGTTCGTCTCCCCGGCCGCTGCGGCGGCCCGGCACGGCCGCGTGGTGGTGGTGTGGGGCGAGGCCGACCGGTACGGCGAGGGCGCGCTGTTCCACCTGTCCGTCGCCGAGCGGGGCGAGGAGCAGTACGCGTTCACGGTCCGGGGCAATCGGTGCGAGCGCTGTGGGGAGATCCCACAGGACCTGGACCCGGCCCGCCTGTTCCCCACGATCCGGGACCGCCGACCGCACGACGACGGCGGCATGCAGCGGGACGGCGGAAGCGGCAGTGAGCGGGACGGCGGGTTGCCGGGTGAGGCCACCGCCCTCACGGCGATCGCGGCCGCGTTCGGTGTCACGCTCCCCCGCTACGCCCTTGACCACGGCCGTCTGCACACCTTCACCACCTGCTCCTGGACGCGGCCGCCCGGCCCGGGTGAGACCTTCGTAGTGATGAGCTTCGGCCCGGTCACGCCTTGAGTCGGTGTCATTTCCTCGGACTTTCCAGTCGGCTGCCCCGGACCTCATGAGCCTGCATCGGCGTCCGTCCGTTCCATCCACTCACGCACCGTCACTGCTTGGTCGATGCGGTTGACGATGTCCTTCTTGGACGGCGTGTCCAGGGTCTCCGGGATCTTGTCGAAGGTGTCGGGGAGGACGTCGAGGAGACCCCAGATCTGTTCGCCGGTTGTGACGGTCAGCAGTTGCCGGCACCTCCACTGCAGCGGCGTCTCGGGCCGGTGCGTGAGCCGCTGCACGAGTGTCGGGAAGAGGTAGTGCGTCGCATCTGCGGCGAGGTGCACTCGTAGCCAGTCGACGGGGAGCCGCTGGCTGAAGCTGTGCATGGCGGCCTCCTGGGCCAGGCCCAGGAGCTGAGCCGTGTCGACGGCTCGGACAGTGCGGGGAAGGGTCGGGGTCATGCCGCGATGATGCCAAGAAGGCTCCGCGGGGCCGAGCGGTCAGCCGGGCCGGGATGCAATGGGCGGGATGCCGTTGCCGAGGGCGTCGGTCGGATCGTCCTGACTGCGGACGTATCGCCGCGACTGCGGCCGGACGCCAACACCTGCCGCTGACCGTTCCTTTTGCCACACCTTCGGTCGCGGTGAGGGCAAGCATCAGATGGTCCCGGGCTGGCCATACTCGATTGTGGCCGCGCTGGAGACCGACCTGACGTCGTGGGTGGTGGTGCTGGACGCGGTTGGTCCGGAGCCCGGCGCGGACGCTGCCGCGGGGACTACGGCCCAGCTACGCGAGCTGGTCGACCGGCTCGTCGCCGCAGGTTAGTGGAAGCCGGGCGACCCCGATGTCCTGGTCATGCTGGGCGCTGGATGCAACGCACCCCGCATCGCCCACCTGCTCACCGATCTGCCCGTCGAAATCCCGGCAGACTCCGCTCCGACCGAGCCAAACAAGGCGACCGCGCAGGCACGGTACCGCCTGCACCCACGGCTCACCCACCAGGCGCCTGGATCAAATACGACGGGCCGCTGCCCATCATCGAAGGCACCTTCATCCGCTGAACGTGCGTCGGTAGGTCTGCGGGCTGACGCCGGTGGTGCGTTTGAAGCGGTCGCGGAAGGTGGTCGGTGAGCCGAAGCCGACCTGGCGGCCGATGCGCTCCACGGAGTGCTCCGTGGTTTCCAGCAGGTGCTGTGCCTGACGGATGCGGGCTCGGTGGAGCCACTGGAGCGGGGTGGAGCCGGTCTGGTCGCGGAAGCGCCGGATCAGGGTTCGGGTGCTGGTCCTGGCCCGCTCGGCGATGTCGGCAAGGGAGAGGTCGCGGGCCAGGTTTTCCTGAAGCCAGGTGAGCAGCACCTCCAGTTCGGAGCCCTGTGGTGTGGGTGCGTGATCGTGGACGATGAACTGCGCCTGTCCGCCCTCCCGTTCGAGGGGCATCACGGACAGGCGTGCGGCGTCGGCGGCGACGGCCGAGCCGTAGTCACGGCGGATCATGTGCAGGCACAGGTCCATACCGGCCGCGGCACCGGCCGAGGTGAGCAACTGGCCGTTGTCGACGTAGAGGACGTCCGGGTCGACGTCGATGTCCGGGTGATTGGCGGCCAGAAGACCGGCCGCTCGCCAGTGGGTCGTGACGCGCAGCCCGTCCAGGAGCCCGGTGGCGGCCAAGGGGAAGGCGCCCACACAGATGGACGCGATCCGGGTGCCGACGGCAGCAGCCGACCGCAGCGCGTCGTGCACGGCGGGAGGGAGCGGGGCGGCGACATCTGTGACGCCCGGCACGATGATCGTGTCCGCGCCCTGGAGACCCTCCAGACCCCAGGGGGCACGCAGGATGAAGGCCCCGGCGTCAACCTCGTCGTGTTCGGCACACACCCGGACCTGGTAGCCGGGCCGCCCGTCGGGCAGGCGGGTGCGGGAGAAGACCTCGATCGGGGTGGACAGGTCGAATGGGATCACCTGGTCCAACGCGAGAACGGCGACCGTATGCATGGCCAGAACCTACCTGCCCATCGGCTTGACGAACCTGGGCCGTCCTTGCGGAAGCTCCATGTCATCGCAGTTCACGCCCTTCGAGAAGGTGTTGGCACTATTCCGTCGGAACGTGTCACTAGTGCCACTGGGCGAGATGCCGGGAAGCCGGTTGACTTCGGAGCATCCCGATGGAAATCGACGCCGAGGGAACACCCATGCACATCCAGATCGTCCTGTTCGATGGCTCCGACCCGCTCGATGTCATCGCCCCCTTCGAGGTGCTGTACGCCGGCGGCTCGGCGACGGACGGCGCGGTGACCGTCGAGCTGGTCACCGCGGAGGGTCCTCGTGAGGTCGTCAGCGGCACCGGAGGGCTGACGCTGCGTGCCGTCGGCGCCGTCGACCTGGAGCGCGCCGACCTGCTTCTGGTGCCCAGCGCCTCCGGCCGCATGGGCGAACCCGGCGAGGCCCCGGAAGAAGAGGCGGGCGCCTGCGAGCGAACGCAGGACGAGTCCATCCCAGTACTGCTGGGACGCACGCTGACCACCGAACTCCCCGCGCTCCTCAAACAGGCCATGGATGACCCGGACATCACCGTCGCCACCGTCTGCGGCGGCTCGCTCATCCTGGCCATGGCCGGCCTGCTGGAGGGACGTCACGCCACCACCCACCACTTGGGCCACGACATGCTGGACGCCACTGGCGCCCACGCGGTTCGCGCGCGCATCGTGGACGACGGCGACCTGGTCACCGGTGCCGGGGTGACCTCCGGTCTCGATCTGGGTCTGTACCTGTTGGAACGCGAGGTGGGCCCCCGCGTCGCGCATGCCGTCGAAGAACTCTTCTCCCACGAGCGGCGCGGCACCGTCTGGCGCGCGCAGGGCCCGGCGCCCACCACCCTCTGAGCATCCGGTCATTCCCAGATCGGTCGCTCACCACATGTGCGCCGAAGGCAGCTGGAACCTGGCCATCGCCACACCCATCGGCACGACCAAGGCCGTGTTCGAACTCCGTGAGCAGGACGGCGCCCTGTCCGGCTTGCCCAGGGAGCTGGCGAGGAAGTAGCACTCTCGCCGACGAAGGTCACCGGCGAACGCCAGACCGCCCCGGAGCCCCCGGCGTGCCCAAGCTTCTCTGTCCTTGCACATGCTGGCCGCCATCGTCGCCGTCGGCCCGGTCACCGTCGCCGCGAGCATCCTTCCCGCAATGCTGAGCCGCCCGCTCGGCGACGCCTGACGATCGCCTCGAACCCGTGCCCACCTCAAGCCCACCCCACCTTGAGGGGCTCCACCCTCGGATGCGCCTACCTGTTCGTCGCAGTCACGAACTGGCGCCTCGATCCAGCCCCGGCCGCCGTCAAAGTCCTAGCAACTCGATCGTGGCGAACAGGCCCGTCCCAGAAGGAAGAAGTCATCCCCTCATGCACCTCGTGTCACCGGTGATCGTCGGCATCATCTACTGCCTGCTGATGTCCCTGATCAAGGAACCGCACCGACGCCACTTCAACGCGATCATGGTGGGCGGAGCCGGCGCCGCTTATCTGAGCGGGGGCGGATTCGGCCCGTGGGAACTCCCCTTCGTGGCACTCATGGCTTACGTCGCCTACCGTGGCCTGGACTCCTGGGCCTTCGTCGGCGTCGGCTGGCTGCTCCACACTGCCTGGGACATGGCCCACCACCTCAAGGGCCATCCGATCCTGCCGTTCTACCACGACGCATCCCTGGCATGTGCCATCTGCGATCCGGTCATCGCCCTGTGGTGCTTCCGCGGAGGGCCTTCCCTGGTCGAGGTCCGGAGGCTGTTCGAAGGCGGCATGAAGAGGGTGTGGACCAAATCCGAGTCGAACGGGACCTGAAGCTGCTGCCCGCGGCAGACCGCCAACTGACACTGGGCGCAGCGAGCCCTCACCTCATCGCCCTGTCCCCTCCAGCCCAGCACCCCTACACCGCGGCACTGTCGTGTGGAGCGGGTGGGCTCAGGGGGTGGGTGCACTTTCCGCGTCGGGCGAGGGTGCGGCAGTTGATGCCGTGGAGGCCTGGCCCTGGGGCGGTTGTCGCCAGGGGCATCGCACGCCGAGACGCCGAGGGTGGCCATCGCCTCATTGCGCGGCGCGCCCCAAAGTGACGCTGCTAGCCGGTCGTTACGTCAGGAAGTGCCGCAGCATGCGTACTGGCCGTACTGGTTGGGCGGGACATTAAGCCGTCGAGCCACGGCCCTCGATGCACTGGCCGGGTCGCTGTCCGGCCTCGGCTCAGAGGCAGCCGAGCAGCTGGAAGTCACCCGGGCGACCGTCGCCGCGCTACGCGAACGCGCCGAGCACGACCCGGCGACAGTTGCCCCGCTGTCCGCGCATTCCGGTGGCGGTGGTACGGCCGCGACAGTGGATCATGGGGGCATCATTGTCTGCTCCCAGGGAAATTTGATGTCCAGCGCCACCAGCCCGCTCGTCCACCGTGCCCGAAGAGCGACAGCTACTGCGGCCGTAACCGCTGCACTCATCGCAGCAGCCGGGTGCGGCTCCAGTAGTAACGGCGCGAAGGGGAACCCCTCAGAAGGCAGCCCGAAGCGGGCGGCCGCCACCGCCCCGACATCCTCGGGCGGAGACCGGACCGCCAAGCTCATCAGCGAGGCGATCGACGTGACGCTCGATCAGGACTATCTCCGTTCGACCCGGCGGAAGAGGACCGAGGGCACCACCGTCATGCACAGCGCGATGTCTGGCGACACGAAGGCGTGCAAGGCGCACGCTTGGAAGGGTGCTGCGACCTTGGACTGGGTCATCACTCCGTCGGCGCTCTACACACGGGGCAGCAAGGAAGCGCTCCAGGTGGCGCCCGAAGCCAAAAAGTATCCGACACGTGTGAAGGTGTTGGCTGACAGGTGGGTGAAACGCAACGCCGACGTCTACGAGGTGATGCGTGACATGTGTGCGCCGAAGACCCGGCGGGACTGGCTGGAAAAGCGTCTGCCCTCCCTTGGTCAGCTCAAAAAGACATCCTCAACGCAGCGGCCTGCGACGGTGCAGGGCCGACCCGCGACAAGGATCACTTACAAGTGGGAAGGAGGGGCGGTGGAATTCCACATCGCCACCGAAGGCAAGCCCTTCCTTCTGCGGGTCACCAACCCCGCCATGGATCTCGATGAGTCCTTCAGCGACTTCGGCAAGCCCTTCCGCGTGGCCGCACCACCAGGAGCGGCCACTGAGGAGGAGATGGCGGAAGAAGTTCTCGCGGCCCAGTGAAACAGTGACGCATGGCCATGCGCCGGGAAGCCTCCCTCCCGGTGCAGTCTGCGCCGGGCGCCTTCGGCGCGACGTGGAGGAGACGTCGTCCGGCGCGCCGATCGGCGGCATGCTCGCGGGGCGCCTGGCTGTCGGCGGTCCGGGGCTCGCGGGCTGTTCGGGGCGCGGCCTCTACAGGTCGAACTCCAGGTTCAGTACGTCGTTGATCTGGACTTCCTGAAGGGAGCCCGCGCGGCGGCCGCCGTCCTGGAAGTAGACCTCTCTGAGGGCTTCGGCGGTGAGTTCGCGCAGCTGGGCTTCGCCCGCGCCCTGCTCCTGGGCGTCGAAGAGGCGGGCGGCGTGCTGGGGCGGAAGGGCCACGGTGAGGTGCCGGACGCGGTCCTCGTCCGTCGTGCCCATCGGCGCACCGGCGTAGCCGAGGCGGGCGTGGACGTCGATGACGATGCCGTCGGTCGTCGCCGCCTTCTGCCTGGCCCTGGCCCGGACCTGCGGCTGCCAGCGGGCCTTCACCTCGCGTTCCAGGCGCGCGGCGAGGTCCGGGCGGGGCTTTTTGATCTGGTCCTTCACGTACCGCTCGACGGTGCGCTGGGAGACGCGCAGCAGCTGGGCGACCGCCTTGGTGCCCTTCATCTGCTTGACCAGGTACCGCATCTGCGGGCCCGCGTTCTTGGGCGCCGGGCGCGTGAACGCCTTGTGCACCGCGGTGTCCAGGCCGTCCCCGAAGAGGCTCATCGTGGCCTTCTCCTACTCTCCGTTGTCGAGTTCGGTGACGGTGCCGTCCTTGATGTACCGGGCGAGGTTGAGTTCCGGCGCGTCGAACCGCTCGCGGACCTCTTCGCCCCACAGGACAGTCTGGGTGCCCTCGTGCTTGACCAGGCCGGGGTTGATGCCGAGCTTGAAGCCGCCGGGCAGCGGCTTTCCGTCCCGGTAGGGCAGGAAGTCCAGCGGGCTCTCGCCGTCGGCCGCGTAGACGACGCAGTCGGAGAGGATCGCCACCGGGTACTGCCCGGTGAACGCCGCGTGCTTGACGATCTTCCGGTGCAGGTTGATGCGCGTACGGGAGATGACCGCCGCACGGATGTCCGGCCGCCACGTCGGACGGGACAGTGCCCGCCACGGCTCGCCCGGCCGCCATCCCTCACCGCGCGGGCGCTCGCGGAGCTTGCCCAGGCCGCCCTTCACCGTCGCCTTGACCGCGGAGACGACGATCGCCAGCTCCAGGTCACGGCTCTTGTAGCCGTCCATCGCCGCGAGGAAGTCGGCCGGGGCGAGGTCGGCGCCGACGCCGAGGTCGGCCATCGTGGCCAGGTAGGCGTCGCGCAGGCGGGTGTACCAGCTGTCCAGGTAGCGGCCGTTCTCGTACCGTACGTACGCCTCAACCGGGTGCACCTCATAGCCGAGCTCCACCGCGTAGGCCACGGTCGGTGTCGCGTACCAAGCCGGGCCGGCCGGGCGGTCGCCCTTCGGCGTGAAGGGGCTGGGCAGCAGGCTGCCGTCCAGCTCCACCCACTCCTTGCCGACCTTCACCCGGGACAGGTCGACGTGGGAGAGGTCGACCAGCCACGAGCCGGGCAGCTTCGGGTCGAACAGCGGGTTCTTGACATACGTCGGCGCGCCCAGGCCCACGGGCAGCCCGTTCGCTCCTGCGGCGAACGCCATGTTGACGTCGAGGCCCACGAGGTTGCGGCGCATGCATTCGGCGTCGGTCAGGGGACGCGCCCAGTCGTACGCCTCCTCGAACAGCTTCTCCGCCGGGGTACGGATGTGAAAGCGCGGCAGGTCCTTGAGGAGTGGGTGCCCGTCGGGGGCCTCGCACGGAGCCGGGTCTACCGGGTCCTTGCCCAGCGAGCCGGGCGTCTTGTCGTCGGCCTGACGCAGACCACCCGTCTCCTCATCCCGTACGGCGTACGTCGGCGGGTGCAGCGCCGTCATCAGCTCCAGGCCGGTTACGGCGGTGGAGCCGCGCGGCGTCATCACCCGGGACGCGTACACGCCCAGCACGCGCGCGAGTTCGGCCGGCGGCAGCTGCGCGGCGTGGCCCCAGTGCCGGGTGTCCAGCGCGTTCCACGACGGAATGCACAGCTGTACGCACTGGCGGTCCGATCCCTTGGCCGGTCGGTAGATTCGCGCCCACGGCCCCAGCCCGCGCTTGGTCAGCTTCCACTCCGCGCGGGCCAGCTGCTTGATGACCTTGTGGCTCTCCGGGATCCGCCCGGCGAGCCGTTCCTCCTCGGTGAGGGCGACGGGCAGGCCAAGGCGATCCAGGGCGGCCTCGGTGAGTACGAGCAGCGGGTCGGCCGGCCTTCCCGGACCGGACAGCTTCGGCTGACCGAGTTTCGCCTCCGTGAGCGTCCAGTCCACCAGGGACGGGAGGGACTTGGCGGGCACGTCCAGGACCAGACCACCGACGCAGTACGCCACTACCTTGCCCTCCTCGACATCGACGACCGCCAGCGGACCGTTCTCGAACCGCGGATCGGCGTCTGCCGGGGACGTGGCCGGGATCGCCTGCTTCCCACCCGGACGGCGCGACGTCGACGACGGCCTGGTGGTGCGTGCAGGGGTCCGGGGCGTTTCGGGGGCTGTCGTGGGCGCGGCCTCGGGCGCCGGATCCTTGGGCAGCGGTTGCGCTTCCGCCGGGCGGGGTACGCCGGTGGACGTGGTCTGCGCCGCGGTGTCCTGGACAGGCGCGGCCGCGTCCGTGGGGTCGGTGGGGTCGGCGGGGTAGAGCCCCGCGAGCTTGTTCAGCAGCCGGGCGTAGGCGTTGCGCTCCGGCGGGCGCGGCTCGGTCTTGCCCGACTCCCAGCCGGACACCGTGGCCCGGCGCACCTTCAGCGCGGTAGCCACCTCATCGATCGTCAGGCCGTGCGCGGCACGCAGCCGCTTGCGCTCCGGCGGCGGTGGCAGCGCGGCGCGGGACTCGACCAGCGCGTCGACCGCGTCGAACAACTCGGACATGGGGCACCTCCGGTCCCACCCTACCCTCAGGGAACGTACGGACCACGCATTTACGCCGCACGAATGGCGTACAGATGGCGTACGCATGGCGTTGGAAGCGTGGTAGATGCCATCGTTGAGCGGTGCCGCCATCAGGAGGCCAAGGCCAAGGCCAACGAGGCGACGGCGGTGGCGAGGTAGAAACCGGGGAACGCGAGGTTGTGGAGCACGCGGGCGCGCAGATGGAAGGCGAGCGCGCCCAAGTAGAGGAGTACGAGACCGCAGGCCGCGGCGGCACCGAGGGGACGCAGTGCCGGGGCGGAGAGGCCGAGGAGGAGGCCCGCCGCGCCGGCCAGCTTGAGGGCGGCGAGCCAGGGCAGCCAGGAGCGGGGCACACCCACCTGCGCCGAGTTGGCCAGCACGAAGCGCGCTCCGGCGAGGTCGGCTGCGGCCATAGCGACGTTGATAGCGGCGGTGAACAGGGTGACGACGAGGAATGCGAGCTGGGTACCGGTCATGCCTTCAGGGTCCGCAGGCGCTTCGGCACCGTCCAATACCTGCTTCTATAACCTGGCGGCATGGACGTGGACACGCGCCTGCTGCGGTACTTCGCCGCGGTAGCGGAGGAGGGCAGCCTGACCGGGGCGGCGCGAGAACTGTTCGTCTCGCAGCCCGCGCTGACCAAGCAGATCCGGCGCTTGGAGGACGATCTCGGGGTACCGCTCTTCGTACGTTCGCGGTCCGGGATGGTGCTGACCGAGGCCGGTCGGGAGCTGGCCGCGCGGGTGCCCGCCCTGTTGGACGGCTGGGACGAGGCGCTACGGGCAACCGGCCGGGCGGCGCGGCTGCTGCGCCTGGGCTTTCTGGACGCGGGCGCCGTGGGCGCCGTCCACGAGGTCATCGCCGGGTTCCGCCGGGCGCACCCGGAGTGGCGGGTGGAACTGCGTCAGTTCGACTGGTCGGACCCGAGTGCCGGCCTGGCCCGGGGTGAAGCGGACGCGGCAGTGGTGCGTCTGCCGTTTCCGGGGCAGGAGGGGCTGAACGTGCGGGAGTTGTTCGTCGAGGAGCGTGGGGTGCTGCTGCCGGCTCGACACCCGCTGGCGAACAGCGGGACGGTGGAGTTCCGGGAGCTGTGGGACGAGCCCTTCGTCGCGGCCGGAGCCGAGACCGGGGCCTGGAGGGAACACTGGCTGGCGACGGAGGAGCGGGAAGGGCACCCAGTCCGGGTCGGCGCCGTCACCAGCCGGCCCGACGAGTGGCTCGGCGCGGTTGCTGCCGGCTGCGTAGCGCTGGCCCCGGCGTCGACGGTCCGTTTCTACTCCCACCCGGACGTGGTGTTCCGTCCAGTTCGCGGGGTCTCACCGAGCCGGGTAGGGCTGGCCCGACCAACGGTCCGGACACGCGGGGCGGCGCTGGATGAGTTGCTGGAGGCCATTGCGCGGCGCTTGAGCCGGAGTTGACCAAGCCCCGGCCGACCGAGCCGAGGACAGCTGAACAGCTCGCCCCGGCATCTGTTGGCTCAAGTGCAGCACTCGCATCCCGGGCGGCAGCCGCAGGGGTCGGCGGCCGGGGCGGTCGTCGTCGCGGGGGCCGCGCAGCAGCCCTTGCCCTGCCAGGCGGCGCAGCCTTCCTTCACCGCGATGACGGCGATCACCAGAGCGGCGATCGGGTCGGCCCAGGTCCAGCTCAGGGTCGCGTTGAGGACGAGGCCGACCAGGAGCACGGCGGAGAGGTAGGTGCAGAGCAGGGTCTGCTTGGAGTCCGCGACGGCGCTGGCGGAGCCGAGTTCGCGGCCGGCCCGGCGCTGGGCGGCGGACAGGAACGGCATCACCGCCAGCGAGAGGGCCGCGATGACGATGCCGACGATCGAGCGGTCGGCTTCGCCGGTGCCGGTCAGCGCGCGCACGGCGTCGATGCCGACGTACGCGGCGAGCGCGAAGAACGAGACGGCGATGATCCGCAGCGTGGTCTTCTCGCGGGCTTCGCGCACCGCGTGCTCGCGGGCGGAGAACTGCCAGGCGACCGCCGCGGCGGAGGAGACCTCGATGACGGAGTCCAGGCCGAAGCCGATCAGGGCGGTGGAGGAGGCGATCGTCCCCGCGGTGAGGGCGACGACGGCTTCGATGACGTTGTAGGTGATGGTCGCGCCGACCAGCAGTCGTATGCGCCTGGCGAGCACCTCGCGACGGGCCGAGGTCGAGGTTGGGGTCGGGGTCGGGGTCGGGGTCGGACCGAGGGGTATCGCGGTCATCTCAGCAGCAGCCCTTCGTCTCGGCGTCCGGGCACGTCTTGTCCGCCTCCACGGCGACCACGGCGGTGCGCAGATCGTCCAGCGCGTGGCCCAGACGCTCGTCGGCCAGCTCGTATCGAGTCCGCCGACCGTCCGGCACCGCCACGACCAGGCCACAGTCGCGCAGGCACGCCAGGTGGTTCGACAACCGGGTACGGGAGACGCCGATCGTGTCGGCGAGATCGGCGGGGTAGGCGGGGGCGTCGCGCAGGGCGAGCAGGACGCGGCAGCGGATCGGGTCGGCGAGCGCGCGGCCGAAACGGGCCAGCACTTCGATGTCACGGGCGAGAGTCAGCACCCCATGACAGTACACAGACTCCTGAATTCAGGAAACCATGGACTCTCGCGAAGGTCCTCGTCGCTGAGACCGCCCAGAAGCTGATCGCCGAGGCGTGACATCAGAAGTCATCGCGATTGATCATGCCGCCCTCGCCGTAGGCGGGACGTTGTCAGAGGCTCCTGCCAGGATGCCCCAGTCGGACCACGAGGCAGGAGAGACCATGGGCACCTGGGACGTCGGCCCCTTCGACAACGACACCGCAGCGGACTTTGGCAGCGACCTTGATGAGGCGGCCGGGGACGAACGCGGGGGCATCGTCCGCGGCGCTCTCACACGTGTGATCGACATCGTGGGATACCTCGAAGCACCCGAATCCGAGCAAGCCGTAGCCGCGGCCGCCCTCGTCGCCGCGCAATGCCCCCAGGGTGAGCCTGCCGATCCGGTTTACGGACCGGAGGAGCCCCTCCCCGATCTCACTGGCCTTCGGGAACTCGCCCTTCAGGCCCTCGACCGCATCACGACCGAGCCGTCCGAGCTGATGGACCTATGGGCGCAATCGGATGGCGGCGGCCCCTGGCGCGCGAACATCCGCCGCCTGCGGAACGTGCTGCTGCCGCCGCCTCCCGGAGAACTGCACAGCCTGATCTGACCCGCAGCGACCACTACCACCCCGAGGGCCCTCGACACGCGGGGTCCTTCAGGGCCAGTAGCCGGCAGCCCGTGCCACGTGTGGCCGCGCCGCTTGTTGCGTACGTCCTGCGCGGGCCGTCAGCGCGGCAGGAAAAGTGGGTCAGCACCTTGGATGTGGCGTGCGAGGAGCTCGCGGTCGTGGAATGCGCCGTGGAGCACGTCCCCCAGCTGCCTGAGCGCGGTGATGTCGTCGCTGGTGACGACGAAGGTGCCGGACTCGGAGCCGAAGTCCAGTCGGTCGGCAAGTTCGGGCATCTGCGTATGGACCAGCGATTCGGCCAAGCCCTCCCAGCCGTGCCCGTTCCCTTCGGCGTCGTGCTCCTCGAACACCGCCTCTACTTGTTCCATGTCGCCCTCGAAGAGCATCAGGCAGTGCGAGGTCTGCGTTGCGTCGGCCTCGTCGAGGACGAAGGGGGCCAAGGGCGATTGCGTGGTCACGGAGTGATCGTAAGGGTCGGCTCGGACAGTTGACGGACAAAGCCCCTCTCCCCCGCACCGGCGTTCGACGACGGCGCTGGGACGGATGTGACGCATGCGCGCATGAGGCGCAGCAAGCATCGGAGGGCGGGCTTCGGTACCCGCTGTTGCGGGGTGAGTTGAGTCCGGAGTAGAGGGATAGGGGTCCCCGCCCAAGGCCAGCGCTGGTCTTGCGTTCGGCCTGGGTCGCGGCGTTGCCCGCGGAGTCGGCCTGGCCCCTGGCGCGGAGTTCAGGTGTGGCGCGGGCCCCTGGTTCCCTCCTGCGGATTTGAGTACCCGTGCTCATGCGGCCTGCGCCGCCTCGTTCGTATGGTCCATCCATGAGGAAGACCACCGCGCTCCTGGCCCTGCTGCTCGCCGCCCTGACGACCTCGGGCTGCTCCGTGCTGGAGCGGGAGTATCCCTCCGCCGACCCCGCGACGCTCTCCCAGCGTCTGACGGACCGCGCGCAGTGGGCGTACGACGGCATGGCCCTGCCGTCCCACGAGGCGGTGAGGCCCGTCCAGGTGGTCCCCGGCCACAGTTGCTATGCGGGCGGCCTCAGCGTCGAGAAGACTCTGCCTGACGTCGTCACCTTCGAGCTCAGGTGGACGGTCGAGGACATCCCAGCCGATGTCGCCCGTGCCACGGAGGCTCGCCTGCGCCGGAAGTTCACCTCGGCGGGCTGGACCCTCACCCACGACGGTAACCGCCGGGGCAAGGACTGGGTCGAGTTCGGCTTCCGCGTCCAGGACCCGGCGACCGGTGACCAATTCGACCTGGCGTGGAACGACTCGACCACCTCCCTCTTCCTGTCGGGATACACCTCCTGCGCGAAGGTTCCCCGGTCGGCGGCCGACAACCCGTCGCGGAAGACCTGGGCGCCGCAAAGCGCCTGACGCGCTCGTACGGCGAAGTGGAGCCGGCTCGCCCAGTCGGCGGCCGCTTGTCGTCGGCGAGGGCGACGTCGACGGCCCGGGTGAACAGGTCTTTGAGGCGAGGGCGTTGCCGTGGTCGGGGGTCCAGGACGTCGCTGTCGATGGGCGTAAGCCAGCGCTCAGGAGTTGTCGTCAGCGTGGTCATATGAGCTGACGGACGGGATCGGTTGAAGCAGCCTGGTTGTCACAGGCGAGGCATCTGATCTGTCACACACGCTCATTCAACAGTCCTTCTGTCACCACAAGCGAAGATCACCGACTCCGTGGCCCTTCGTGGCGGTTCCATGGTCATGGCCCCTATACGCGCCGGGCTGGGCGTGTGTCCCCCACTCGGTCAGGTAGAGGCACTCATTGGGCAGGCCCGGAATCATCGGGTCGCAGGAGACAGGTGAGAAATTTGCGAACTGAGGCCGCCAAGCGCGTGGAACTGGTCTTCTCTCTCTTCGACGCCAACGGCAACGGAGTCATCGACTCCGGCGACTTCGACCTCATGACGGGCCGTGTTCTGAAGGTGGCGACCGCGTCGGACGACGGCGCCCGAGCCGCCATCCAGGCCGCGTTCCGCCGCTACTGGACGACACTCGCCACTGAACTGGACGCCAACGGCGACGGTGTGATCACCGTGGAAGAGTTCCGTCCGTTCGTACTCGACCCCGAGCGTTTCGGCCCCACGATCACTGAGTTCGCCCAGGCACTCTCCGCCCTCGGCGATCCCGATGGGGACGGCCTGATCGAGCGCCCCCTCTTCGTGTCGCTGATGACGGCGATCGGCTTCGAGGAAGCGAACATCCACGCGCTCTTCGACGCCTTCGGGCCGGACGCCGAGGACCGCATCACCGTGGCCACGTGGGCCGCCGGCATCGAGGACTACTACGCACCGGACAAGGCCGGGATTCCCGGCGACCAGCTGGTGGGCGCCCGGACCGTCTGACACAGCCCGTCAGCGGCTCACTGGGCCGGGGCGGCAACCGGTGCGGCGCAACCGAGTTGCCGCCTCCAGCGGAATGCGTTTCCCGGGCGGGGCTTGCGGCCGGCCCCGCCCTAGAAACCCCATACGGGCGCCATCGTGAGTGCCGCGGGCGTCATGGCCGGGGCTTGTGTGCGAACACCCACCGGTTTCCCTCCAGCGCGTCGTTCGGCTCGGGGAGGGGGCCACGTCCGTGGCGGCGGGTGAAGTCGAAGGGTGTGTGCATCGCGGTGGACCAGCCCTTGGCCGTCAGGTCTCCCGCCGAGTCGGGTCGTGGGCCCTTGGCGAAGAGGTGGAGCAGGTCGATGCCGATCTGTTCTCGCGTCGCCGTGTAGATCGCGCTGTCGCGGTAGGCCAGCAGGTCCTTCTCCAGCTTGGCCTCGAAGGCCAGAGCACTCCCGCCGGTGGTCAGCCTGTCCACCGTGTCGATGAGGTACGTCTCGGCGGGGCCCGGCAAGTAGAAGAGGAGCCCCTCGGCCAGCCACACGCTCGGCGCGGCCGGGTCGAAGCCGGAGGTGGTCAGCGTGCTGGCCCAGTCCGCGCGCAGATCGACCGGTACGGGGACGCGTTTCACCTTCGGGGCGGCTGACACGTCCGTGAGCACCTGCTGCTTGAAGGCCAGCACGCCCGCCCTGTCGATCTCGAAGACGACGCAGTCGGACGGCAGGTCCAGTCGGAAGGCGCGGGTGTCCAACCCGGCTCCCAGTAGGACGACTTGGCGGGCGCCGGTACCGACCGACCGGAGGAGGTAGTCGTCGAGGGTCCTCGTCCGCAGACCGAAGTAGCGGGCGAATCGCCCCCACAGCGGGTCGGCGTCCCCAGCCGGAACCTGCTCGATGCGTACCGGCCACCGCGCGCAGGCGGGGGCCGCGCGCACGAAGTGTTCCGCGTGGACGTCCTGGGCCAGGCTGTCGTGGCGGTGGGTCTCGATCGCCCGCGCCGCGGCGACCAGGAGGGCGGTCAAGCCCACTCCCCCGTCCACGCTTTCCACGTCTGTGTGCTGCGACGTCGTGCCGGTCATGCTTCCTCCGTCGGTGGGGGTGGGGGACGCGAGATGCGCACTCGTCGGATGGGGCGAGTCCCCGGTGCCGTGCGCCTCGCTCATCGGCTCGCCCTCTCCGGGAGCAGGACGGGTTTGACCACCCGGCCCGCGTCACAGTCGCGTTCGGCCTCGTTGATGTCGGCCAGCGGGTAGGTGCGGAGCAGCTGGTCGAAAGGGAAGAGGCCGGCCTGCCACAGTCGGATCAACCGGGGTATCAGCACTGCGGGTACGGCGTCCCCCTCGCAGATGTGCCGGATGCCGCGGCCCTGGTCGAGTGCGCCCGGTTCGAGGGACAGCGGGGTGTGCAGGCGCGCCACCAGGCCGAGGCTGCCGGTGGGGCGGAGGGCTTGGAGCGCCGCGTTGATGAGGGGCGACGCGGCCGTGGTGTCCAGGGCGTACTGGGCGCCGCCGTCGGTCAGGCGCCGGATCCGCCCGGGCAGGTCGGGTGCGTCGGCGTGGAGCGGGGTCGCGCCGAACCGCTCGGCGAGGGCGAGCCGCTCAGGATGTCGGTCGACGGCGACGGTCGGGACGCCGGAGGCGGTGGCCGCCATCACCGCGGCCAGGCCCACGGCTCCGGCGCCGAAGACCGTCAGGTGGTCGCCGGGGCCCGCGCCGAAGGAGTTCAGCACGGCTCCGGCACCCGTGAGGAAGCCACAGCCGAGGGGCCCGAGCAGTTCGAGCGGCAGTGCGGGGTCGACCCGGACGGCGTTGCGGGCCGGGACGAGCGCGTACGCGGCGAACGAGGACTGGCCGAACCAACGGGGCGCGAGTGCTTTGCCGGTCGGGTCGGTGAGCCGCGGCGGCTTCTCTTCGCGTCCTCCGAAGAGGTTGAGGGAGGCGAAGGAGTCGCAGTAGGCCGGAGCACCGCTGCGGCAGTTCCGGCAGTGCCCGCAGGAGTCGAAGCTCAGCACGACGTGGTCGCCCACATTGACCGCGAGGTCAGGGCCGCTACCGGTCCTCACCACGACTCCGGAGCCCTCGTGGCCGAGGACGACCGGCAGGGGGCTGCGGCCGGCGGATCGCCGGACCGCGAGATCGGTCCGGCACATCCCGGAGCCCGCGATCTCCACCAGGATCTCGCCGACGGCGGGCTCGGTCTGCAGGTCCACCTCCTCGATGGTGAACGGGCTCTCGTACGAGCGCAGTACGGCCGCCTGGAACCTCATCGCCACGCCCCCGGCGGGTGGTGGACGGCGAACGGCCGCAGGTTGCCGCACAGCGCCCACGGTCCGCCCGTCACGCCGACGCCGCTGTCCTTGACGTCTACGACGGGCGGGGCGAGGGACAGTTCGGCGTGGTGATTCATACAGGACGTACCGCGTTCGAGCCGGTCGGCTACCGCCTCGGTCCGGTGGGGGGCGGTGCCGAACTGCTCCTGGGTCACCACCGGGCTGTCGGGCGGGATGTCAGGCGGGATGTCGGTGAGCATCGTAGGAGCGAAGAAGGACCCCGGTCCGTCCAGTCGGTGGCCGCGGTACGCAGCGCGGGCGCCGGCCGCCAGCGCCCGCTGCGCAAGCCGCTGGACCCGGGCCAGTTGGGGGGCGTTGTTGACCGGGCCGGGGCGGGAGGCGAGAAGGGAAGTTCCACGGCACGATCGCGGCGACGGATCCGCGGGTCGCCAGCGGACCTTGCTGTGAACGGGCCGGCCACCGGTGATTCGCCGGGCCCTGGGGCCAGATCGGCAAGGTAACGCAGGCGAGCCGCCGTGCGGGCGGTTTCCGCGGGCGACTCGGCCAGGGGCTTGCCCTGCCCCGTGTGAGCAGCCGGGCGAGGTCGTCGCCGGTCGGCCCCCACGGGGTCGGCCGCCGCGCGCAGAGCCGTGGTGCGGGCAGCGGCGTCGGCACGCCAGCTGTGCCAGGCCTGGCGGGACCGGTCAGTGACGGGGAAACGCCCGGCCCCGCGTCCGGGCACACGGTGGGGCTCGCAGGTCGGCATGCCGGTGGTCAACTCACGGCGCTGACGCCGACCGCGTGCTCTTGGGCGTGCCGTTCCATCTCCGCCCGGAAGCCGGCCACCAAATGCGGACGGATCCTGCCGGAGTTGCGGTCGCCGCCCTCGCAGACCGCTCCGCGTACCCCGACGATGTCCGTGCCGATGCCGGTCAACGGGCCGAGATCGGCCTGCTTGATGCTGCCCGCGAGGGCGGCGAGCAGGCCAGCGGCGTGGGCCAGCCGGACGAACTCGGCGCATGCGTCCGGCGGCACGTGATCGAAGAGCCGCGTCCCGTCCTTGATCGCGGTGTCGAGCATGGCCGCGTCGGCACCGGCGCGAGCAGCGATGTCGGGTAAGGCGAGCGGGTTGACGCAGCCGATCCGGTGGGCGTCGGCGTAGCCGGAGGCGACGACGAGCGCGTCCGGGCGGTGGTCCTTCACGGCCCGGACGACCGCGCGCATGACGTCGATGCCCTGCTCGGGCGTCGTGCATCCGTAGAGACCGACCTTGATGTACGTGGCGCCGGAGACGACCGCGCCGAGCGCGGCCTGTGCCACCGTGCCCGGCTTGTACGGAACGTCGCCCACGGTGGCGGAGACCGGTTTGTCCGCCGGTATCGCTTCGCGGATCTCCCGGATGACCCAGGGGAAGTTCGCGCCGAGAGAGCCCTCGTCAGGCTTCTTGACGTCGACTATGTCGAGATGCTCGGCCGCCTTCGCACAGTCGAGGGCCTCCTCGACACCGTCCGGGGAGATGAGAAGCAACACCGTGAACTCCTTCCGCCGCAAGTCCGCCCGGCCGAGGGGCAGGGGACCGCGGATCACTGTTCATGTGCGGTGTGCTCATGATTTCCGTCACCCAGGGGAACTGGGAGGGCGCACAGAGTGCCTATTGGCGCTCATGCTTACGCGTGATGCGCCGTGCATAGCGGAGCGAACCGGGCCCTCTGGCAACGTTTCGCCCGGCTGGCGAAGCTCTCGTGGGGTTGTTGACAGCTACCTCTTGCTTTGCGAAAACTAGCGCAGGGGGTGTCACGGGCAGCCGCTAGCGTTCACCGGCCGATCGCTTGAACTCAGGGTCAGACGCGGGCAGCCCGGAGGGGAGTTGGACTCCGGCCATATGTTCCGGTCCGGACCCTCCATCGTTACCGGACGGATCTCACAGTTCGTCGCCAGTCACTCTGCGCCGAGCCAGATAACTGACCCCCCATATAGCTGCGCAGAGCGCTACCAGCCAAAGACCTGCCGGCTTTCCGGCGACGGCCAGGGCCAGGCCAATGCCCGCTCCACAGGCAAGGAGGAACGTGGCGATCATAAAGAGCCGGGAAGTCGCCTGCTTTCTCCTGAAGTAATCGTCCTGCATGTCGATAGCGCCTCCACTTGATGAAGTTCACGGCCCGGCCCTCAGGTGCTGGCTACCCGACGGCGGAGTTGACGGCTTCAGAAGCTACTTGCCCTGCTGCCCCACGATCCGGAGAACCACACAGCCTGGCCGCCGACGGCGGAGGCTCCAGCCGTCGGGATCTAGCCGCCCAGCACGATGCTTTCGCATACGTACCGAAACCGGCGCCCACCACGAAACTGGTGCGGCGTTCCAGCGTCCCCGATCGCCCGATCTCCCTGGCGTACGGGATGGAGCACCCTCAAGACTCTGGGCGTTTTCCGATCCCTGAACGGAGAAACGCATCATGCGGTTATCACCGGTGCCACGAACGAGCACCACGTCCCGATCCGGCCCGCGCGGCTCATGGTGGGCGGCGGTCCTGACCACGCTGCTCGCCGTCGGCCTGCTCGTCGGCGTCGTGCCCGGGTCCCCCACTCCCGTGACGGCCGCGCCCGACCGCGCGACCCACACCTTCTCCTCCGCCTTCGAGAACGCCCGGACCGGGTGGCTCATGAGCGTGACGAACGACGGCCGTGTGATCAGCCGCAGCGACCGGTTCGACGACCGGCAGCGGTTCCGCATGGGCACCGTCGAGGGGCACTGGTACCTCTTCAATTACGGGGACATCCCGCCCGGCGCCGCCGCCCGCGGCGCCCCTCGCGGGCCGGTCGGCGAGGCCCCGGGGCCGCCCCGGTCTCAACCCGTGGCTGCCGCTGCAGGTCCTGTTGCTGCCGTGTGACTCGAAGTACGCTCAGTGGCATCCCGAGTCCCCCGAGGAGTCGGACGGCACGCTGATCTGGCGCAACTCCGCCCGCCCGGAGCTGTGTCTGACCGGTACGCCGATGCTGGAACGCGTCCTGGCCCTCCCGTGCGACGGCAGCCAGGCCCAGCGGTGGTGGGGACAACTCCCGCACCGTGGAGGAGAAGACCTGGGAGCCCGGGGAGAGCCGAACCCGGCTGCGCGCGTCGAACGGCCTCTACCTCTCCGCCCGTGGCGGGGGCAAGAGCGACGAGACCGAGCTGACCACCTACAGCCACGGGAACATTTCGCGCTGGGACATCCAGTACGCCGGTCCCGGTGACAACATCGCGCGGATCAAGGGAATCGTCAGCGGCAAATGCGTCGACGTCCTGGACAGCGACGATTCCGGCATCGGCACCACTGCCGTACTGGGCGACCGCGGTACCGGCAACAGCAAGAACGACGGTACGGGCCGCCGCTGGCTGGCGGAGACCTACGTTGACGGCTCCATCCGCCTTCGCAACGAGGCCAACCACCTGTGCCTCGTGGCGCCGCTGAGGGAGACGGAGGACGTGACGGTCGACGAATGCGGCACCGACGCGCGTCAGCGCTGGGCGATCGCACCGTGACGCCTTAGCGGTGAAGGCGTCGTAGGGGCGAAGGTGTCGTAGCCGCGGCAACGACAGGGCCCGGCTGTGGTCGGGTGGCGCTTCACGGCCAGGTGACCCGCGACCCGACCACCTCCGCCTCGCTGCCGACCGGCAGACCCCGGCCCTGGTGGGCCGTGCGTTCCGCTGATTCGGGACAAGAGAACCACGCTCGCGGCCAGTTGCTCAGCGCCGCGGGGCTTGTAGTGGAGCAGGGGTGCCGGGCCCGGCCGCTCAGTCGAAAGTGCTGGCCAGGTAGGCGTTGCGCATTCTGATGAGGCGGGGCATGTACCGGCTCAGGAGGAGTCGGTCGACGATGCGTCCGACGCGCCCCAGCGGTGAGGCGAAGTCGACGACGTCTCTCATGATGGTGCCCCCGGCACCGTCCGGCTCGAAGTGGTGGGCGTGACGCCATCGCTTGAAGGGTCCGGACTCCTGCTCGTCCACGAAGCATCGGGGCCGGTCGTAGCCGGTGATGCGGGCCTTGAGCCGCCAGGTCAGGCCGAGATGGCGAGCTTGGAAGGTCACCGTGTCACCGAGGGCCAGCTCTCCCCGAGTCTTGCCGCCGACTGCGCGCTCCGACGACTCGCCCATGGAGCGGGTATGCGCCTCCACGTCCAGACATACCGCGAACACCCGGTCCGGGGGCGCGGCGACGGCTGTCACCACCTCGAAATGCGGCACAAGCTCACCCTAGACGCTGGGTGTTCCGGGCCCTTGTCCGGGTCGGGCGCAGGTCTCACCTCAGGCTCGACGGTCCGGAAAACGACCTCGAAAGTATGAATGCCGGACAGTCGGCCAACCCATGCGTCTACTGGTGGCATCCGCGGTGTCGGGTCAGTCGTTCGTCTTGGCTGTGTGTGCGGCTTCGTCGCTGGAAACGAGTCGCCCGGCGATGTCCGGGGGCGGGCAGCAGGGCCCTGGGCGTTCGTATCCGATCCCGCCGGTCCGTTGGTCGATCTCGATCGAGGAGCCTCGTGGCGACTGTTCCCACATCCATCGTCCTGGTCGACGGTGAGCACTATCCGCCGGTGACCGCGCGGGCGATCGCGCGCATGCGCGAGGCCGGGGAACACGTCGTCCTGGCACTGCTGGTGGGCGGCGGGGAGAAACTGGGCACCCGCGCCCTGGACCTGGGGGTGCCGGTCCGCACGGCGCACGACCCGGAACGCGCGCTGGCCGCGGCCATCGTCGAGACGGGCGCCACGCGGGTACTGGACCTGTCGGACGAGCCGGTCCTGCACAACACCCGCCGCTTTCGCATGGCTTCGATCGCGGTGTGGCGCGAGGCCTCGTATGTCGGTCCCGACTTTGTGTTCACCCCACCGCACCGGCCCCCGATGTGCGGCGCCGCCTCGGTGGCGGTGATCGGGATGGGCAAGCGCACCGGCAAGACCGCGGTCTCCGGCGCCGCCGCCCGCGCCTATCGACACGCGGGGTTGGCCCCGGTGATCGTGGCGATGGGCCGAGGCGGTCCCGCCGAACCCCAAGCCGTGGCGGCCGACGCCGGTTTGACGCCCGAGACCCTGCTCGAGTGGGCCGACCGGGGCCGGCACGCCGCAAGCGACCACATCGAGGACGCCCTGACGACGGGCGTGCCCACCGTGGGGACCTGGCGGGCCGGAGGCGGCCTGGCCGGCGCCCCGTTCCACACCGACTACGACCGTGCCCTCGAAAAGGCCGTCGGTCTCGATCCGGAAGTGCTGGTGCTGGAGTCCAGCGGGGCGTCCATCCCCCCGGCCGCCGCCGACGCGACGATCCTGGTGGTGGACGTCCACATCGACCCGGTCGACCTCCACGGCTACTTCGGTCTCTACCGCCTGTTGCTGGCCGATCTGGTGGTCTTGACCATGTGCGAGGGCGACGAGGGCCGTAGACGCGCGGAAGCGATCGAGGCGGCCATCGCCGAACACTGCGTCACCCGCCCCGAGATCGTCCGCGCCGTCCTGCGCCCGCACCCCCTGGCCGATGTCGCCGGCAAACGGCTGTGGCTGGCCACCACCGCGCCGCGGCAAGCGGGCCCCACGCTCGCCGCGCACCTCGAACACGTTCACGGCGCGCACGTCCTGGGCATCAGCCACGCCCTGGGCGACCGTCGGCAACTTGCCCACGATCTCGGGGAACACGCACCGGAGACCGACGTCCTGGCCGTCGAACTGAAGGCGGCCGGCGTGGATGTCGTCACCCGCTTCGGAGCCGAACACGGCATCGAGACGGTCTACGTCGACAACCGTCCCCTCACCCTCGACGGCGACACCCTCGACCCCCACCTGCTGTCCGTGGCCCACCTGGCCCGCCGACGACACGCGACCGCGGGAGAAGAACACGGATGAACGCCACCACGCCGGGCATCGAGATCCACACCGGCTCTCAACGTCTGCCCTTCTCCGAGGGGCTGCTCGCCTCCTCGTTCATGACCGCCGGAGTACTCCCCGGCGAGGCGTTCGCCGCCGCCCGACGCGTGCACGAGCGGCTGACCGCACAAGCGCGCCCCCTCGTTGCGACCCGCACACTGCGCGATCTGGCATGCGCGGTCCTGAGCGAGATCGACGAACAGCACGCGCGTCGCTACCGGCGGTGGCAGCGCGTCGACAACCTCCAGGCACCGCTGATCGTCCTGCTGGGCGGCGTCACCGGTGTGGGCAAGTCCACCATCGCGACCCAACTGGCCGTACGGTTGCGCATGACCCGGGTCATCTCCACCGACACCGTCCGCGAAGTCCTGCGCGCCGCGGTTCCACAGGATCTGCTTCCCGCTCTGCACACCTCCAGCTTCCACGTCGTACCCTCGCCCTGCCCCACCCCCGAAGAACCGGCCGAGGCCCTGATCACCTCCTTCCGGGAACAGGTCCAGGCCGTCTCCGTGGGCGCCCGGGCCGTCATCGCCCGTGCCGTCGAGGAACGGACGTCGATCATCGTCGAGGGCTCCCACGTGGTCCCCGGCCACCTGGCGCACTGGGCCCGTCAGTTCCCCCAGACCCTCCTGCTGCCCGTCGTCCTGACGGTGTCCGACGCCGACACTCACAGGAACCACTTCCTGCGCAGAGGCCGTGAAACCGGATCCCGCGTCGGAGAGCGCTACCTTCGCGAGTTCGACAACATCCGCCTCATCCAGGCCTGGCTGTGCGACCAGGCCGTCGACCACGGCGTCACCGTCATCGAGGTCACCGAGAGCGAATCCGTCCTCCAGGACATCGTCGCCCACATCGCCGACACCGCGTCGGCCACGGCGCCCGCCAAGGGCTGAACGGCACCGGCCTCTCCCCTGTCCAGCGCTACTTGGGCCAGTCCTCGGCGACGGTGGCCGAGCGCAGAGCCGGAATACAGCGGCGGGGTCTCACGTCTCCACGGCCGGCTGCCGCTCCGTGCCGCCATCGCCGCGCAGTCGGCGGCGCAGCGCCGCGAGCCGCGGGTGGCGTTCGTTGAGCTCCGCCGCGCGGCGGTCCAGCTCCTGCATGAGGCGCTCGGTGCGCTTGTCGAGGTCCAGCTCGTCGAGGATCCGGTCGATCTCGGCGAGCAGCGCGCCGTGCAGCTGCCACTGCCTGGGGTGCTCCCGCACGTCTTCCAGCAGCATCTCGGCGACCCGGTCGCGAGTGGCCCGGCTCGCGGCCAGGGCGTCGGTCAGCCGCTCCTCGGCCTGCTCCGCGTTGGCGGCCACCTGGGTGGTGATCAGCCGGGCGAAGCTCTCGATGGCCTCGGCCACCTGCTCGAACAGCTGCTGAAGGCCGGCCGACACGTCCGGCGGGAACAGCGGTTCGTCCGTACGGAACTTCGCCAGGTCGGTCAGACTTCGCGTCAGCACTCGCAGCACCACCGCGCAGATCTCCAGGGTGTCCAGCCCCGTCCGGAGCACCACCCGGGACAGCAGCCCCTGCCGTACGCGCGGATTCATCCGCAGGCTCTCCTCCGCCTGCCGCAGCGAGGCGTCGACCTCCACGATGTCGTGGTCCAGCCGCCGCGCCTCGTGCAGCCTGGCGGCCGCGTGCGGGAAGGGGAGGTTGCCCCCGGCGATCTCCGCGCCCATGGTGCGGAACATCCGGCCCATCCCGCGCGCCAGCCCGTCGATGGACATCCCCGCGGACTGCGTCCACACAGGGGGCGCGAACAGCAGGTTGAACAGCAGGCCCACCCCGGCGCCGATCAGCGTCTCCAGGACCCGGTGCCAGGCCGCCGAGGTGGCCTGGGAGACACCCAGGACCAGCATCGCGCTGATCGCCACCTCGGGCACGAACTCGTTCACCCGTACGAAACGGCCGATGATCAGCGAGGTGAAGATCGTCAGACCCAGGCTCCACCAGGTCAGCCCGACCAGGGCGGTGAAGCCAATGGCGATGAGGACGCCGACGATGACGGAGTTCACGCGCCGGATACCGGTGGTCAGGGTCGCGTACAGGGTGACCTGGACGACCAGGAGCGCGGTGAGCGGGGCCGTCAGGGGGGCGGGTTGCGCGGGCAGGACCAGCAAGGCGGCGCTGAAGGAGATCACGGCCGCGGCCGTGGAACGCAGGGTCTGCGCCGCGACGGGCTCGGTGGTCCGCCGCACCAGTTTGATCACGGGTGCTGATACGTCCGGCATGACATTCACGTTCCCGATCATGAGCCTCTCACCACACTTCAGCACGAGAGCCCCCCAAACGCCGTTTCGTACCGCCCGTCACGTGCGCCCCCGGCAGCCGCTCCCCCGGCGTCTGCCGCTCGACTTCGTCCACGGACAGGCAGGACCCGCCGAGCCCCAAGCCGAGACCGCGCTCGGCGTGGCCTTGGTGTCTGATCACCTGTCACAGACTGGCCCGCCCTCGGACCCTCCTCGGGTGCCCGGTGAGGACGGCGTCCACGTGCGGAATCCGTGCCGGCAGCGGCCACCATCTTGTTCGCAGGCCACTACCACACCCTCCGCGCATACCAACGCCGCTCCGCACAGGGGCAGTTGGCCGCATGGGGACCCAATGGGAGTTTGGCGTTGGGGACTGAGGCCTAGGTTGTAAGGTCATGCCGGAGCGGAGGCGGGAGGGGCGCTGTGGGACGTAAACGGATAGGGATCGTCTCCGCTATCGACGAGGGCAACGACTCGGCACTCCGGTACTTGATCTTGCATCTCAATACTTTGCAGAGCGGTTTCGAGTTCGAGTTCCTGTCCCCCGACCCGACGGACCTCCTCATTCTGATGCTCACGCGAGGCGAGCCCCTCGACCGTGAGGTCGTACGAGCGGAGTGTGAGGCATTCCGGCAGGGCATGCGGCGCCGCTTCAGCACGCTGTCGGGCGTCTTCCAGACCAAGGAGGAGGAGCCGCCCGATCGCCTGGTGGTGCTGACGAAGGCGACGCTGGCCGACAACTTCTATTCGTTGCGGCACAACGGTGTCTCGATCATCGCCCTCGGCAACTGGCAGAGGTGGATGGCCCCGCCGTCGATCCTGGAGTTCGTGCTGACGCTCACGGTGCGAGAAGCGGTCGCCGCTGTCTCCCCTCGCTTGCGCGGCTCAGTACACCTGGGAACGAAGGGCTGCGTGGGTGATGTCACTCCTGTATTGAGCGACGTCCGTCAGAAGGTGATGTCGTCGTATCTCTGCGGCTATTGCAGAAGCGCCCTGGAGGAAGACGGGGTCTCGAATTTGATCCCGGACGTGGAAGTGATGCTGTCCAAGTCATGGCTCGGAACGGCTGATGACTCCTCGTCGCCGGCCGGGGTGGTGTCCGCGCTTGGCCATGACCTGTTCATCGTAAAAGGCCTGGAACCGACTGCGTGGGAGCATGTGCGCAGCACGTTGCGACAGGACGGCACGCAACAGCTCCTGACCTTGTTCCAGACGACTCTTGCGGCAGTGCTGATAGCCGGCTTGATCGTTGCTCTCGGGCTGAAGTAGGCGACGGACACACCGCCATCCCCCCGATCAAAGGTGATCAGCGATTACCTCTGGGAGCGGGGCCCGGCGAAGCCGGATCAGGCGCGCAGGGTGACGCCGAAACGGGTCCTCATCCGTCGCAGTTCCCACAGCGAGACGGCTGTCACCGACAGCGGTCCGCCCAGCATGGAGCAGAACTGCACGGCGGGCGGGCCCCCCGGCATGCCGCCGCCGATCAGGTTGAAGACCGCGAACACCCACACCAGCGCCATGGTCAGGACCGGCGGCAGCAGCGGGTGGACCTGGGCGCTGTTGAAGGCGCTGCGGGCCGAGTACAGCGACGCCATGAAGAAGAAGGGAAAACCCCACACGATCACGATGATCGCGGCGACGCCCAGTACGTACTCCCACCAACTCCTCCCGTCGTTGACGTCAATGGCCTGCGCCGTGAGGGTGAGGATGCCGCTGATGACGACCAACGTCAGCACGTACCAGCCGACCGCCTTGAGCGGAGCGCGCAGCCGGGAGCGCAGATGCGGCCGCAGGTGCGAGGGCGCGTAATAGATGAATCCGACGATGACCAGGGGTCCGGCGATGAGCAGCACCAAGGGGGCGACGATGAGGTTGGCGACGCCGCTCCACGCCGCGTCCTCCAAGCGGTTCCGGTCCACGTTGTAGGCGAGGATCAGGGCGATGGTGGCTGCGGCACCCAGCACCGTGCGGGCCAGCTGGACGCGGTCCACGGCCCGGTCCACTATTCGGCTCTCCCCCTCCTGCGCGAAAAGCCGGGTGGCGACGCGATGCGCCGAGCGCAGGATCGCGGAGACGAACCCGAAGAGCGAGAAGTACGACAGGCAGCCGCGCGAACGCCGGGCGGCAGGCCTCGTGGGCTGGGGGGCGTAGGGGTACGGAGCCTGGTTCGGGTTCCGGTTCAGGTTCGGATACGGGCCCGGATTCGGTGGTGGCGGACCGTACGAGCCGCCCGGCGGTGATCCGTGAGGAGCGCCCCAGCCGCCCTGGCCTCCCGGTCCGTTGCCGCCAGACTGACCCGGGCCGTTGTCCGGCCCCCATCCCCCCGTAGCCATGCCGTTCCCCGTTCGACTTTCGGCCAGTTGCCGCGTGTCCTGTGACGCCACGCACGGCGCAGTGTAGTGGCACACCGGGTGACAGAGGTCGCGCGCGTTGCCGGTCGCGGCGCCCCGCTGCTCGCGCGCTCAGGGTGGCGCGGCAGCAGGGCCGGGCGGTCACGCGGCGGGGTTGACCTGCTCGTTGATTCGGCAGGTCAGGTCCAGCGCGGCCAGGGCGCTCGCCGGGCTGATCTCGTTGGTGGCCTCACCGCGCAGCACAGCCAGTACGTGGTCGATCATCGCCGTGTACTGGTCGGCGGCGGCCAGCTTCACCTCGTGGGCGCCCTCCTCGGTGTAGGCGGTGAGAGTGCCGGTCGGTTTGCCGTCGTAGCCCATGGCCGAGGTCCACTCAAGGACGCCGTGGGTGAAGGCGGCGGTGTAGCCGCTGCGGGCGCCCCACGGCTTGGGCCGCAGCGAGGAGAGCGAGCTGCGGGCGATCGCGCCGTCGAAGGCGAGGGTGGCCTCGACCGCGCCGGCGTCCGCGTCGCGCCCCACCGCGGTGACGTGCACCTGGTCCGGTGTGCCGAGGGCGCGGGTGATCAGGTCCAGGTCGCTGTGCATGGCCTCCATCGGCAGCTGCTTCAGCCCGAGCGAGGCGCCCGGCCACAGCAGAGCGACCGCGTTCCAGCAGGCCAGTTCCTGGAGTCGGCCGTAGGTACCGTCGCGTACGGCGTCGGTGAGGGCCTGGTTGGCAGGGATGAACCGCTCGAACATGTCCACGAACACGTGCTGGTCGCTCGACTCGGCGGCCGCCACGATCCTGCGGCCCTCCTCCAGGGAACCGGCCATGGGCAGTTCGGTCAGAACGTGCTTGCCGGCCTCCAGGGCGCGCAGCACCATCGGTGCGTGCAGCGGGATGGGCAGACAGACATCGACCAAGTCGAAGGAGGGGTCGGTGAAGGCCGCGTCCAGGTCCGTGCCGGCGGCGAACCCGAACTGTCCGGCCACCCCTGCGGTCTTGTCCGCGTCGCGGCCGAACATCACCACCTCTACGTCGTCACGGGCGGCGTAGACGGCGGCGTGCGCCTGGCCGAAGTTGGTTCCCAACAGGGCTATCTTCATGAGGGTTTGGTTCCTTTCCATGGGTGGTCAGGTAGGGCTCCTGTGGTCAGCAGGGACTCCTGTGGTCAGGAGGGCTGGGTCTGGCTGATGCACAGCGGCTGGCCGCAGGGGTCCAGCAGAACGGTCCAGTGATCGCCGCCGGGCTGGAAGTCGGGCTTGCTCGCCCCGAGTTCCAGCAGCCGCTGCTCCGCGGCGACCACATCGGGGAAGGCCAGATCCATGTGGAAGGGCAGGTCCTGCTGGGGCCAGGCGGGTGCGGTGAAGGAGCTGGACGTCCAGAAGACGTACATCGCGTCGCCGACGGTGACGGGGAAGGCGACCTCGTTGCCGTGTTCGTCGGGGTAGGGCTCGCCGACCTCGCTGCCCAGCGCGGCGGCGTAGAACTCGGCGAGCCGACGCCCGTCATCAGCCCAGATCGCGTACGAGATCACCGAGCCCTTGAGGGCATCAGCGGAGTGGGAGGTGCTCATGGTGGAGGTTTCCTTTCCTCGGTGGCGCGGCTGCTCGGGTGCGGGCCGCGGGCTTGGTGGGGGGGAGGGTGGCGGTGGGCGGGGCAGCGTCCGGGTGTCGCTCCATCACGGCGTCCGCGTACGCACGGGCGGGGAGAACAGCCCGAAGCGGGTGCCGCGCGGATCGAGTACGCGGGAGAAGACCAGCCCCTCGGGGTCGGTCGCGGGGCCGTACTCGACCCGGGCACCCGCCTGTTCCGCGGCCGTACTGATGGTCACGGCGTCGGAGACCAGGAAGCACGGCATGACGTAGTCGACGCCCTCGGGGCTTTCGCTGTAGTCCCGCAGTCCGCCGACGGGCCCCTGGGCGCCGGTGAAGACGTCGAAGTACGGGGTGCCGTCAGCCGACTCGCCCCTCTCGAACCGCCAGCCGAACGCCGCCGCGTAGAAGTCCCTCGTGGCCTGCGCGTCGGTGGTGCCGATCTCGAACCGGGCCATCGCACCGGGCTGCGGCGCGGCCACGGCCTGCTCCATGTGTCCCTCGGTCGCCCGGGCCCGCTCGGCGAGCTTCGCCGACTCGCCGCGGGAGAACAGGGACAGGGCGTTGCCGCGCGGGTCGGCCAGCCGGGCGAAGACCGTCACCTCGCCGACCGCCGTCGCCGGCACCAGAACCTGCGCGCCGAGTGCGGTGAGCTTGTCGACATCGGCGTGGACGTCGGCGGAGAGGATGGAGAGGTTGAGGCTCTCGCCGCCGGTGTCGCCCTGCTGGATCGCGCCCATCGGCCAGGGGGCGCCCGGGGCGATGATGCGGGTGTAGGCGCGGCCGTCGACCGAGGAGTCCAGGTCGACTTCGAAGTTCCAGCCGAGCAGCGGGCCGTAGAAGTCGGTGGCGGCCTTCGGATCGGTGGTGCAGATCTCGAACCAGACCACTTGGCCGGGAGACATGAGACTCATGGCGGTGATGCCTTTCGTAGGTGTTTCGCAGGGGCAAGGCAAAGCAAGGCAAGGCGTGTCAGCCGACGGGGGCCGCCTCGGCCTCCTGCTCCGGCACCGGCTCCCACTCTCGCTCCGGAGCGGCCTCGTCGCTCGCCGGTCGCTTGGTGCCGACCGTCCTCGGCAGGGCGAACAGGACGGCGGACGCGGCGAGGAAGGCCGCGGCCACGTACCACAGGGAGCCGGCGAAGGCGTGCGGCATCTGGTGCGCCTGCGTGGTGGGGCTGCCGGGTCCGAGCCGGTCGAAGAAGACGACCGAGGACAAGGCCACACCGACTGCCTGGCCGAGCTGCATCGTGGTGTTGGTCAGGCCGGAGGCCGAGCCGGCATGCTCGTGGGGGACCTCGGAGAGGATCGCGTCGGTCAGCGGGGCGATGATCATCCCCATGCCCAGGCCCATCGGGATCAGCGGCATCATCGTCTGCCACAGCGCGATGCCGGTGCCGTAGTGGCCGGCCAGGCAGACGAACGACACCATGCCCGCGGCGGCCAGCAATCCTCCGGCCTGAAGTACGCGGCGGCCGAAGCGCGGCACCAGCACCTGCATCGACAGTCCGGCGCCGGCCATCATCGCCGCCGACAGCGGCATCCCCGACAGCCCGGCCCTCAGCGGCGAGAAGCCAAGCCCCAGCTGCAGGTAGAGCGTCCAGGCCAGGAAGAACACGCCCGAGGCCAGACCGAACAGCAGCTGCACTCCCTGCCCGCCGGCGAAGCTGCGCCGGGAGAACAGCGACAGCACCACCAGCGGCGATCCGCCGCGCCGCGCCAGCCGCCGTTCCCAGGCCACGAACGCGGCCAGGAGGGGCACGGAGGCGGCCATCGATCCGTACGTCCACGCAGGCCAGCCCAGCTCACGGCCCTGCGTGAGCGGCAGGACCAGCGCCAGCAGACCGGCCGTGGCCAGCACCACGCCCACCAGGTCCAGACGCGCCGCCCGCTCGGCCCTCGACTCGCGGATCAGCAGGGCCCCGGCGATCAGCCCGGCGACGCCCAGCGGCAGGTTGACCAGGAAGACCGGCCGCCAGCCGAGCCCGAACAGGTCGCCCTCGACCAGCAGCGCGCCGACCAGAGGCCCGGCGAGCGTGCCCAGGGCCATGACCGAACCGTAGATCCCGAAGACCTTGCCCCGCTCCTGCTCGGGGAAGGTGACGTGGATGATCGACAGCACCTGCGGCACCATCAACGCGGCCATCGCGCCCTGCGCGACCCGCCCGGCCAGCAGCGTCTCCGGGTTGCCTGCCACACCGCACACCAGCGAGGTGAGCGTGAAGCCGACGACACCCAGCAGGAAGATCCTCTTGCGGCCGAACAGGTCGCCGAGCCGACCGCCGGTGATCAGCCCGAGCGCGAACGCCAGCGCATATCCGCCGGTGATCCACTGGACCTGCGCCGTGGACGCGCCGGTCTCGGCCTGGATGTCGGGCAGAGCGATGTGGACCACGGTGACGTCGACCGCGTCCATGAAGGAGGCGACGAGTACGACGACCAGCGCCGCCCACCTACGCGGATCCGCCGCGTTCGTGCGGTTTCGGGAGGGTTCGTTCTCGGACATGTCTTCACGTTAGGACGCTTTTAGGACACCTCACGTCCTTAAAGAGCGGCATTCTGGAAATATGACGACCGACCTTCCCGCCCGGATGCTCCGGCTGCTCTCCCTGCTGCAGACGCGCCGCGAGTGGTCCGGCACCGAACTCTCCGAGCGGCTCGGCGTCACCGGCCGCACCGTCCGCCGCGACATCGACCGCCTGCGCGAGCTGGGCTACCCCGTCGAGGGCACCACGGGCCACGCCGGTGGCTACCGGCTGGCCTCCGGCACCGCCATGCCGCCCCTCATCCTCGACGACGACGAGGCCACCGCCACCGCCGTCGCCCTGCGCACCGCCGCCGGTCACCTCACCGGCATGGAAGAGACCACCCTGCGCGCCCTCGCCAAACTCGAACAGGTCCTCCCCGCCAGGCTGCGCACGCAGGTGGCCGCAGTGCACCAGACCACGGCCACCATCGGCTGGGAGACCCGCACGGTGCGCATCGACGCCAAGCTGCTGGCCGCCCTCGCCGCCGCCTGCCGCGACCACGAATCCGTCACCTTCGACTACACCACCCGGCACGGCACCTCGGCCTCGCGCCGCGTCGAACCCCACCACCTCGTCGCCTCCGGTGGCCTGTGGTACCTCCTGGCCCACGACACCGGCCGAGACGACTGGCGCATCTACCGCCTCGACCGCATCGGCCACCTCACCCCCAACCGCAGCCACTTCGCGCCCCGTGCGGTACCGGGCGACGACCCCGCGGCGTACGTCGCCGGGAAGATCGCCGCCGCGCCCACCCGCTACCGCGCCGTCGCCACCGTCCAGGCCCCCGCCGACACCGTCCGCCGCCGCACCTGGGCCCTGGCCGACCGCGTCCAGCCCCTCGACGCGGACACCTGCGCCGTCGACTGTTCCGGCGACCGCCTGCCCGGCATCGCCCAGATCCTCGCCGCCCTCGACAGCGACTACACCCTCGATGCCGACCCGCAGGTCACCGCCTATCTCCGGCAGGCGGCCGAACGGCTTCACCAGGCGGCTTCACCCCGATGAGCCGGTCGGCGAAGCGCCGACCGGGCCGCGCCGTTGGAGCACGCTGACGTGGGGCCGCCCCAAAGGGTCGGCCCCACGTCACTACCGGTGTCACATCTTCGGCATGAGGACGGTGTCGATGATGTGGACGTTGGCGTTGGCGGTCTCGACGTTGCCGCAGACCACCTTGGCGGAGTCGTTGACCTTGTACGACTCACCGGATCCGGCCGTCGTCAGCTCGGACTTCTCCAGCGTGGCGAACGAGCCGCTCTCCAGGTCCTTGGGCGCCAGCTTCTGGCCCACCACGTGGTAGGTCAGGATCTTGGTGAGCTGGGCCTTGTCGCTGAGGACCTTGTCCAGGTCGGCCTTGGGGATCTTCGCGAACGCCTCGTTGGTCGGCGCGAACACGGTGATGTCCTTGGCGTTGTTCAGGGTGTCGACCAAACCCGCCTTCTTGACCGCGGTCACGAGCGTGGACAGGTCCGGGTTGTTGGAGGCGGCCGTGGCGACCGGGTCCTTGGCCATGCCGTCGAAGGAGCCGGCGCCGTCGTCGGGCACGGAGGAGCACGCGGAGCCGAACGGCCCGTCGGCGCTGTCCCTGTCGCTCGCGGCGCTGTCGGTGGCCTTCTCGGAGGCGGCGGACGACTTGGTGTCCGAGGACGCCTCGTCCTTGCCGTCGTCGCTCGAACAGGCGGTCAGGGCGAGCGGCAGCATCGCCGCCGCGGCGAGAACGAGGGCTCCACGGCGGGTACGGCGGGTGGTGGCGTTCATTTCTGCTCCTTGATCATTCATGCGGATGACTTGCGCATGGGTTCAGGTGGTGGTTCGTGCGGCTGATACCGCGCGGGGCGGCGGCAGCTGATCCCGCGAGGCGCGGCGACAGCTGATCCCGCGGGGCGCGGCGGTGGCCTGGGTCAGTCCACGGTGACCACCACCGAATGCCAGCCGCTGGCCCCGTCGGGGACGGTGCCGGTGCGCTTCCGCGTCTGCGTCTCGCCCGTGCGGTCCGTGGCCCGGACGGTCAGGGTGTGGCCGCCGGACGTCGCTTTCCAGGGGAAGGACCACTGGCGCCAGGTGTCCCTGGTGTCCTCGGCTGCCAGGTCGGCCTGCTGCCAGGGACCGTCGTCGACACGGAGCTCGACCCGGTCGATCCCCCGGTGCTGGGCCCAGGCCACCCCGGCGACCATCACCGTGCCGGTCGTGGGGCGTGCGAAGGACTTGGGGGTGTCGATACGGGACTGGGTCTTGATCGGCGCCTTGCGGGCCCAGTCCCGCTTCACCCAGTAGGGGTCGTAGTCGTCGAACGTGGTCAGCTCGATGTCCTGGATCCACTTGCAGGCGGACACGAACCCGTACAGGCCGGGGACGACCATGCGTACGGGGAAGCCGTGCGCGAAGGGTAGTGGCTCGCCGTTCATGCCGAGGGCGAGCATCGCGTCACGGCCGTCCATGACGTCCTCGACCGGGGTTCCGATGGTCATCCCGTCCACGGACCGCGCGACCAGCTGGTCCGCGGGCCCGCCCTTGGACGGCGGCTTCACACCGCACTGCGCCAGGAGGTCGGCCAGGCGTACGCCGATCCACCGGGCGTTGCCCACATACGGTCCGCCCACCTCGTTCGAGACGCAGGCCAGCGTGATGTTCCGCTCGATCAGCGGCATGCGCAGCAGCTCCGCGAAGGAGACGGTCGTCTCGCGGGTGACGCCCTTGCCGTGGATCCGCAACCTCCATGAGGTCGCGTCGACCCTGGGCACCACCAGCGCGGTGTCGACCCGGTAGAAGTCCTGATTGGGCGTCATGAACGGGCTGACGTCCTTGATGCGGAGCGCGGCGCCCTTGGGGACGGGTGCGGCGGCCGAGGCCGGGGCGGGCAGCGTGACCTGGTTGCGGGAGGCGATGGCGTTCTGGCCGCGCGCACCGTTCAGGGAGCGGCCCAAGAGGCCGATCCCCGTGGACGCGGCCGCCGCGGCCGTCGCGGCGACGATGAACCCTCGCCGGTCCCAGCCCGGGCGCTCGTGGTCGTGAGCCGGGTTTGCGACCGGAGCAAGCCTGATGCCCTCCTCGGTCACGGGCTCCTCGGTCATGGGCTCCTCGGCAGGTTCCGGGTGCCTGCGTGCCCGCAGGCGCCCGGCCAGCCAGTAGAGGAGACCCGCTCCCACCACGGCCCCGACCACCGAGGGCAGCGCGTCCATGACGCTCGTGGAGTCGGGACGGTTCGTCGCGGCGACGCCCCCGACCACGCCGAACAAGAGGACTCCTGCCGAGCCGATACTCCGGTACCGGGCCGCCAGCGCTCCGAGGACGAGCGCGAGCAGGGTGAGGACGGCGAGGATGCCCAGTTGCAGGACGAGCTTGTCGTCCGTCCCGAACTCGCGGATCGCCCAGTCCTTCACCGGGGTCGGCGTGCGGTCGATCGCGGCTCCGCCCACCGCGATGACGGGGCTGGACTCGGGTCGTACGGCGGCGGACACCAGCTCGGCCGTCGCCAGCGCGGAGTAACCCGCCAGCAGGCCGCTCAACGCGCCCAGCCCGGCAAGCCGCCACACTCCGGGGCGCCTTGAGGTCTTCGCTTCTTCGCTCACACCCGGTCATCCGGAGCGGGGGCCGGGTGCGGATTGGTCCTCCCCCCATTTGAGGGAGAAATTCTTTCCGACCAATCCAAACGGGTCGCGGCTACGAATACTCCGTCCGCCTCTCGCGTTCGGATCTCGCCACCGTTCAACCAATCCTTTTCGCCCTCGGTGACGAATCATGGGCGGCACTCCCATTTTCCACCGTGCGGACATGGCACGTAGCGAGTCGGTAATGATGTCGACATGAGGCGAACGGTGTTCATCGGCGGCAACCCTGACGACAAACCTGACCTGATCGCATTGATGAAACAGATCGTCGACGGCGACGAGCAGGCCTTCGGTCAGCTGTACGAATCAGTGGCCGGCCCCGTCTTCGGAATCGCGCGGGCCGTTGTGCGCGACGTGGCGCAGTCCGAGGAAGTGACGCAAGAGGTGCTGGTGGAGGTGTGGCGTCATGCCGCCGACTACCGGCCGGAACGGGGATCAGTGATGAACTGGGTACTCACGCTGGCACATCGCAGAGCGGTGGACCGCGTCCGCTCGGTCGTGGCCTCCGCCGCGCGCGAGGAGCGGGCAGCCCGGCGCGCACAGCTGCCCGAGTTCGACGTGACCGAGGCGGAGGTGGAAGCCCGCCAGGAACGCGAGGACGTGGTGCGTTGCCTGAAGACCCTCACGGAACTCCAGCGCGAGTCGATCATCCTCGCCTACTACCAGGGACTGACCTACCGCCAAGTGGCCGAGCGCCTGTCGGCGTCGCTCGGCACGGTGAAGACCCGCATGCGGGACGGGCTCATCCGGCTCCGTGACTGCTTGGGGGTGGCGACATGAGCGCGAGCGACCCGCACACCTTCGCCGGTGCCTACGCCCTCGACGCCCTCGACGACGACGAGCGCGATACGTTCGAGGCGCATCTGGCCACGTGCGCGGAGTGCCGTCAGGAGGTGGCGGAGTTCGTGTCCACGGCGGGACGGCTGGCGCTCGCCGTCGGCAGCGCACCGCCTCCCGCTCTCAAGCACTCCGTCCTTCGGCAGATCTCCCGCGTCCGCCAGGAACCGCCGCGCGTCGTGCGGGAGTCGACCGTCGTGCAAGCGCCGCAGGGATCACCGCAGGGTTCGCTCTGGCTGCGTCGGCTGGCTCTGGCCGCCTGCCTGGTCGCCGCGTCCCTGGGCGGCGTGGCGACCTGGCAGCACCAGGAAGCGCGGCAGGCCCGCGAGCAGGCACACCGGGCAGAGGCCAGTGCCGATCAAGTGGCCGAGGTTCTGGCCGCCGGTGACGCGCGGACACACACCGCGTCCCTGCCCGGCGGCGCCCGCGGCGTCGTGGTGACCTCGGCGAGCCAGAACCGTGCGGTCTTCTCCGTGTCCGGCCTCGACGCACCGCCTGAGGGCAAGGTCTACGAGCTGTGGTTCAACGACGACGGCACGATGCGTCCCGCGGGGCTCCTCGACCGGGACCAGAGCACCCAGATCACCCTCATGGACGGGACGATCGACCAGGCCGACGGGATGGGCATCACCATCGAACCCTCAGGGGGTTCCAAGACGCCCACACTGCCACCCGTCGGCCTGATCGAGTTTCCCGCGTGACAGCCGCGCACGAGTCCGGTCAGCTCCCGGCCGTCCATGCCTGTGCGGGCTACCGGTTCCGTCAGGTGCGGTACGCGAAGTACCGCGCGTTGGGCGAGGACGCGAGGATGCTCGCCAGCGACCTTCGGACCGTGTCCGTGGAGTGGTAGGTGAGGTACGGCATGCCCCGCCTGTCGCGGTACGTCACCAGCATGGTGTGGTCCTTCGAGCCGTTCTTGTCGAAGTCCACCTGCAGGACGTCACCGACGTCCAGCTTGTAGACGCTCGACAGGTTCGGGGCCCGCCGGTTGGACAGCGTGAACCACGCCCATTCGTTCACGCCGACCCAGGAGGTGCTCTGGCTCGCGCGCTCGTACCACCAGTTCCGGTAGTCGAGAGCGGAGCCCGGGACGGGCTTCCAGCCGCCCGCCTTCAGCGCCTGGCTGACGAAGTTGGTGCAGTCGCCGCCGGCTCCGTTGAACTTCCGGTACGCCGGGTTGTAGTTGCTCCAGTACCTCTCCGCGTACCGCGCCATGGCGGAGTAGTCGTAGGCGCCGCCCGTCTTGCCCGAGGGCATCGGCGTGGTGGGGTACTTGGTGGACGCCGGAGTGCCGTCGGGGTACTGGTTGCCGTCGTCCTTGACGGTGTTCACCCCGGCCGCCGACGGCTCGTCGACCGCCGCGGGACCGTTGTCCCGCGAGGTGATGCCGGTCAGCTTCCAGCCGCCGTCCTTCGTGCCGGCGAGCTTCAGCTCCTGCCGAGTGGAGAACGCGGTGGTGGCCGGTTCGTCCCCGCGCACCTTCTTGTACGTGAGCGTCGACGACGAGGTGACCTGGACGGTCGCCGTGTGGCCGGTGATCGTGGCGCGCTCCACGACGACGCGGGTGTCCGCCTTCGTGTAGGCCTCGCCGAGCTTCGCCAGGCGCGACTTGCGGGCGCCCAGCGACCGCAGCGCGGCGTCCTCGTCCTTCTTCAGCCGGCCGGACATGCGCGTCTTGGGAGCGCCGGCACCGGAGTCGCCGCGTCCCGCGTGATCCTCCACCAGGGCCTGGGTGCGCCGGGAAAGGACGTCATCGGCGATGCGGGCGAAGGCGGCGACCGTCTCGCGGTCGGCCTTGCGGGGACCGCTGTCGACGGCGTCCGCGTGCGCGGGGGGCGCGAGCAGGGAGCCGGAGGCCACGGCCGCGGTCAGGCTCGCGACGGCGGCGGGTCTGTATCTCTTGGGTATCACTGTGTTTCCTCTCGTGCACGTGATCACCCCGACTGGGGCACGGAATCTTCGCACAACTCCGTGCCCTCACCGTGCCGTTCGTTCGCCGCGGGACCCGAAGGCCGCCGGGCCGGGACGCCAGAGCCCCGGCGGCCGCGCCCCGGCTACCTCTAGGGTGTGCGGCATAGCGCAGCAGAGGAGGCATGCGGGGTGGGTGGGCGCAGGATAACCGCAGGTGGGGGTAGCGGGGGACGGCGGGCGGCACCGGGACGCCGACGCGCGGCGACCGGTCGGCGCAGGAAGCCCGGACAGTCGCGCGGGGGACGGTCGGACAGCGGCATACCCGGTGTCCTCGCCGGGGCGCGCAGGCAACTGCGGCGGCTGCGTCCCGCGTACCCCCGGCCGGGCCGCAGCGGATGGCGGCGGTGGATACCGTCCTGGCGTCAGTGGCTGGGCGCCTTCCTGTACGTGCTTCTCGGTTTGACCGGCTCTGTCGCGATCGCGTACGCCGCCACGGACATACCGGATGACCTCAACTCTTTCGCCACGCAACAGGACAACGTCTACTACTGGTCCGACGGCACCGTCATGGCCCGCACCGGCTGGGTCATCCGGCAGGAGATACCGCTGGACAAGGTGCCGCCGAAGGTCCGAGGGGCCGTCCTCGCGGCCGAGAACGCGAGCTTCTACTCGGATGCCGGGATCTCGCCGACCGGTTTCCTGCGTGCCGCGACCGCGGCGGTCACCGGCGGGGAGACGCAGGGCGGATCGACCATCACCCAGCAGTACGTGAAGAACGTCTACCTCAGCCAGGACCGCACGTTCTCCCGGAAGTTCACCGAAGCCCTGCTCGCCGTGAAGCTGGACAACCACACGAGCAAGGACAAGATCTTCCAGGACTACCTGAACACGAGCTGGTTCGGCCGCGGCACCTACGGCATCCAGCGCGCCTCGCACGCGTACTACGGCAAGGACGTCTCGCGGCTCAACCCCAGCGAGGGCGCCTTCCTGGCCTCTCTCCTCAAGGGCGCCGGACTGTACGACCCGGCCCTCGGCAAGGAGAATCGCGCGCGGGCCGTCGAGCGGTGGAACTGGATCCTGGACCGCATGGTCGAGACCGGCCATCTCACGCGGGCCGAGCGCGCCACGTACAAGAAGTTCCCGGAGCCCACGAAGCCGGGGTCCGGCGGCACCATCCCCGGCGCGCAGACCGGCTACCTGGTGGAGCTGGCGAAGCGGCACGCGATCAAGGCCGGGCACATCACGACGGCCGACTACGACCTCGGCGGCTACCAGATCCGCACGACCTTCGACCGGAAGCGCACGAAGGCCCTGACCGCAGCCGTCCGGAAGGCCGACAAGGACTTCGACGCCGAGCGCCGGCCCGACACGGACAAGCACGCCAGGATCGGCGCGGCGAGCGTCGGCCCGGACGGCCGCCTGCTCGCCGTGTACGGGGGCCACGACTTCCTGAAGCAGGGGTTCAACCAGTCGAACGCGACGACCATCCCGGCCGGTTCGGTCTTCACCCCCTTCGTCTACGCCGCCGCGCTCGAGGACGGTGTGCAGCGCACCCGTGAGGGGGGCCGCACACCCGTCTCCCCCGCCAGCGTCTACGACGGCGACGACCGGATCGCCGTACGGACGCCGGAGGGGCCGTACTGGGACCGCAGCGGCAAGGTGGTGAAGGGGCGCAACGAGGGCGGCCGGGACTGGGGCGAGGTGACCTTGCGGCAGGCCGTCGCCGACTCCGTCAACACGCCCATGCTCCAGCTCGGTCTCGATGTCGGCCTCGACCGGGTGGAGAAGTACGCCTTGCGGGCGGGCCTGCTCGAATCGAGCCTCGGGGAGCGGATCCCCACGTTCGCGCTCGGGGAGAACTCGACGCCCAGCGCCATCCGCATGGCCGGCGCGTACCAGACCTTCGCCGCCGACGGCATGCACACCGACCCCTACTCGGTGCGCTCGGTCACGCGGGCCGGGGACGCGGTGCCGCTCGACGGGCCGAAACCCGTCCGGGCGGTGTCGGAGAAGACCGCCCGGACGGTCACGGACGCCCTGCGGACCACCATGACCGAGGGGTCGGCCAAGGCGGCGGTCGGGGCGCACGCCGGTGCCGTGGGCAAGACGGGGACGACCACCGCGAACACGGCGGGCTGGTTCGTGGGAGGCACCGAGGACGAGACCACGGCCGTGGTGGTCTACCGCATGTCGCTCAAGGACCTGGTGCCGCTGCCGCTGAAGGGGCTGGGCGGTGACGCCCCCGGAACGCTCGGCAGCGAGCGGGCGGTGGGGCTGTGGGCCGACTACATCAAGGCGGTCGATTAGGCGTGGGCCGGGCGGGGCGCCGGACGCCCCCGCCCGGGCGGCTCGCCCGCGCTACTTGACGAGCGACTTCCAGTCCGGCGCCTGCGCGGGGTCGAGCAGGCGCAGCCTGGCCAGGACCTTCGGGTCCTGGGCGTCGAGCCAGTCCGCCAGCTCCCGGAACGACACGCAGCGGACGCCCTTGCGCGGGCACACCTCCCGCATCACGTCCTCGACGGCGTTCATGTAGATCCCGCCGTTCCAGTCCTCGAAGTGGTTGCCGACGAACATCGGCGCCCGGCTGCCGTTGTAGACGCGGTTGAAGCCGTTCATGTACGAGTTGCGGACCTGCGCCTCCCACGCCGGGAACTTCGCCGGGTCGCCCTGGGTGCTGTCGCCGGACTGGTGGTAGAGGAAGTTGAAGTCCATGGAGAGGACTTGCACCTCTTTGCCCTCCATGGGCAGGAGTTGCAGGGGAAAGTTCCATATGCCGTCGACCTTGGACGGCCATATCTGGAAGTCCCCGGAGGAACTCGCGTCGTAACGCCAGCCGAACGGCTTGATCGCGGCCAGGAGGTTCTTCTGCCCCTCCAGGCAGGGCGCGCGCCCACCGACCACTTCCCGGTCCGGGTCGAAGGGCAGGGGCGCCTCCTGGGTGAAGCCGGTGTTGGTCTTCCACTTCTTCATGAACGCGTACGTCTGCTCGATCTCGCTCTTCCACTCCTCGGAGCTCCAGTCACCGCCGCCCTTGGGTCCGCAGAAGTGCCCGTTGAAGTGCGAACCGATCTCGTTGCCGTCCTTCCAGGCGCCGCGCAGTTGCTCCAGCGTGGTCTGTATGTGCGGGACGGTCGGATACGAGATGGCGGCCGAGCCCGGGTTGTGCTGCGGCGGGCGGTAGAGCGACTTCTTGCTCTCCGGCAGGAGGTAGATGCCGGTGAGGAAGAAGGTCATGTGGGCGTTGCTGTCCCGCGCCACCTGGCGGAAGTGGGAGAAGCGGCGGTCGTCGCCCTCCAGCGCGCCGTCCCAGGAGAAGACCACGAACTGCGGCGGCTTCTCGCCGGGCTTCAGCTTCTTGGGCTTGAGCTGTCCGCGCTGCGGTCCGGTGTACGAGGTGGAGCCGTCGCCCAGCACCCGGACCTTGCCGTCCCACTTCTCCTCGCTCTTCTTCGCGCGCTTGGCGGCACGCGCCTTCTGCGCCGCGTTGCCCGAAGATGTGGACGCGGTGTGCCGGTCCTCGCTCCGGCTCCCGGAGGAGTTCCCGAGGGCGAGCACGCACGTGGTGGCCACCCCGCCGAGGCCGAGCACGGCCGCGGCCACGGCCATCCGCTTGCGCCTGCGCGCCTTCTCGCGCGCCTTGCGGGCGGCGCGGGACTCGGTCCGGGCGGGTTCAGTGCCGTCGGGTTCGCTCACTGCGGTCCTACCCCGTGTTCATCGCAGCAGGGCCGCGCGTGAATTGTTTGTATGAATATAGGACCGTCGGGCTGGTCTCCAGTACCCCGGGTTGCCTCACGCAGGCCCCGGGTCGCCGGCCGGCTGCCGTCAGCGGCGGCGCAGCCTGCCGAGGAGCCGCTGGGCCTGGGCCCGTCGCCGGGGATCGGCGGAGGCGCGACGGGCCTGGTCAACGGTGCGCCGACCCTGCGGGCTCCGGACGAAATCCTTGATCTTCGTCAGCATTCCTGGCATGTCTCTTCTCCTATGACGAGGTTGGCGAGCGGACCGTGCACCTCTCCGTGTACCCGCTTCGGCGCGGTGCGGACAGGCGAACACCCTCCGATCGAGGGCGCCGTTATGCTGGGGCCGTGATGATCGGGGGGATAGCCGGGGGGACAGGTCGACGGTGGCTTGTCGCCGCGCTTACCGCTTCCGCGGTACTGACCTCAGGGTGTACGGCCTCGGTCGACCCCGACGAGCTGCCCGGCGTCTACCGCGACGAGGAGACCGGCAGCCAGATCACGCTCGGTTCCGACGGGACGTTCTCGGCCACCGCCGTGTCGACAGACGGTTCCTCAAGGCCTGGTGACTTCAGCGGTCAGTGGGAGTTCGTCGACAGTTCGTCGAGCGATTTCATCATGCTGGACATCAAGGACGGCGGACGCCGCGAGGTCACCGGCGTCCAGCTCTACCCGAGCGGGGATGGAACGGTGGAGTTCCGCACCCCGGACGAGCCCCCGTCCTTGGTGCTCACCAAGACGGCCGCTCCGTAGCTCGGCCGCTCCAGGAGAGTTTGTCCGCGAAAGCTCCCGGAATTGTCCGTGATCGGTAACGGACGCATCCCTTGGCCACCCCGTCTCGTCCTGCCGGGCGAGGGACTGCGCGAGAGGGGCGGACATGGCACGGCACAGCGGTGGGCGGGGCTGGTACGGCAAGTTGGTGGGGGCGGCGCTCGGGGTGACGTTGGTCGCCACCGGTGCCTCGGTGTGGACCGCGCAGGCCGGTGCCACGGGCGGCTCGTCGCCGAAGGCCACCGGACCGGCCGCGTCGGGCGGTGACGTCAAGCCGGTCGCGGCGACCATCGCGCACGCCTCCCAGGAGGGCAAGCGCGGCGTCAACATCACCATCGACGACGGCCCCGACCCCGTATGGACACCTCAAGTACTCGACGTACTGCGGGAGTACGGGGTGAAGGCCACGTTCTGCATGGTGGGGACACAGGCGCAGGCCCACCCCGACCTCGTGAAGAAGGTGGTCGCGGCCGGACACCGGCTGTGCGACCACTCCGTGTCGCACGACACCGCCATGGACAAGAATTCCGAGGCCTATCAGAAGCGGCAGATACTCGACGCCGAACGCATGATCACCAAGGCGTCCGGGGGCGTACGGCCGATGTACTACCGGGCGCCCGGCGGGGCGTTCACCCCGTACAGCCGCAAGCTCGCCGCTTCCCGGGGCATGCGGCCGCTGGGCTGGAACGTGGACACCAAGGACTTCGAACGTCCGGGCACGGACGTCATCGTCGCCACCGTGGAGCGGGAGCTGCCGGGCGGGCCGACCCTCCTCTTCCACGACGCGGGCGGCGACCGCACCCAGACCGTCGCCGCCCTGCGCCAACTCCTCCCCCGGCTCAAGGAGCAGGGCCACACCTTCGGCTTCCCGGTGCGCTGAGCCCCGTTCGGAAGACGCCTCTCGGTGCTCGCCGCTCAGCGCTCGACGCGGTAGGCCGTCACCGTGTTGTCGGACTCCGCGAGCGCGATGCCGATGTATCCGTCACTGAAGTAGGGCGCGATGCCGGGGTCGTTCTCCTTGTCGGCCCCGGTGGTGGAGTCCAGGACTACGGGGCCGTTCTCCGTGGTCCCGTACACCAGGCCCGCCCGCACCAGCGTGACCTTGGGAGCGACGCGGTTCTCCGACTTGTCGGGGAGCGCCCATCGCACCTTGCCGGTCCCGGAGTCGTAGGCGGTCACGGAGTCCCCGACGGAGCACACGGTCGTGGAGCGGCCGTCGTACGCGCACTCGCCGCTCTGCGTGGTCTCGTCGAAGGTCCGGATCTTCTTGCTGGTGGCCGCGTCGATCAGAGCGGCCTCTTCCTCGCCCTCGTCGTCCCCTGTCAGATACCCGCCCACGAAGACCGTGCCGGGGCCCGCCGGGGTCAGGTCGTCGGCCGCCAGGTCGTCCATGACCCACTTCTGGCGCCCGTCCGCCGGATCCAGGCCCACGGGCCGCCGGTCACCGCCCTCATGGTCGCGCAGGGCCACCAGCCTGCCGCCGGCCAGGACGGCCCCTTCGGCGTACGTCCCCGGAGCCGTCCACACCTTCCGGTGACTGCCGAGGTCGACGCCGAAGAGCCTTCCCTGCGCGTACACGGTCGCGATCCCGCCGGTGACCCCGACCACTTCCGTGTCCTCTTCGTCCACGTCCAGGGAGTACTCCATCTCCCCGAGGGGGACCCGCGCCGACCAGGCCTTGGCGGCCGCTCCACCGTCGGCGTCCAGCTCCGCGGCGATGAGTTCGACCTCATGGTGGCCCTTGGTGGTGCCGGAGCCGGGCACGTCGGTGACCACGCTGCTCAGCGCCAGGGTCTTGCCCTCGTGCTCCGTGATGACCGGCCGGCGTGCGGGGTTCGAGCCGACCACCGCCCCCAAGTCGTCGATGGCGGTGAGGGGTTCGTGCTTCGGAGTGATCAGTACGGGGTCGGCCTTCCGGTACCCGTTGGCGATCTCCATGCCGTCGGGGCGGGCGATGACCACCATGCCCTTGTGCGGGGCGACGGGCAGCGGGTGCTGGAGTCCCGCGATGGCGACATTGCCCGCCCCCGCGGAATCAGGCAGTGCGACGCTCTGCTGGGTCGAGAAACGCACCGGTGCCTTCACTTCGCGCATGGCGGGGCCTTTCGGCGCGGCCGACTTCGCCGCATCACCGCCGTGTGCCGCGCCCTTGCCGTCTTCCTCCGCGCCCCCGCATCCTGCCGTGAGCACGAGAGCGGCCACGGCCACCAAGCCCCTGAGCCGCATGGAATGGTGGTTCACCAGGTCTCTCCCCCTCTGTTGATCATCGCGGGGAACAGGATAACTACCGCGTGGCTGGCCGGACTTCGGGGTGCTGCTCACGGTGAACGCCGTCGGCTCAGGCGCCCTCCTTGTGGCCGTTCGCGACGATCAGCTTCTCCATGTTCTCGTGTGCGGGGGTGGCCTTGGCGTTGCTCTCGTCGTGGAACTTCCGCAGATATTGAATGAGGACGCTCACGCATATATCCCGCCCTCCGTACTCCGCGTTGTCGACGAGCCGGTAGTCCGCCGTGATCTCACGCAACCGCCCGTCGGGCGTGGTGTACACCGGGTGCCAGACCAGTTTCACGTCCGGATTCAGCTCCTGGACCAGCCGCAGTTGAGGGATCTCCTGCGAGATGAGGACGCTCTCCGGGGCGTAGGCGCGCATGAAGATGTGTACGGGGCCGGTCGCGCGGGCCACGAAGGCCTTGGACAGGACGTTCCACATCGGTGTCTTCAGCCTCCAGTCCGGGTGCAGCTTCAGGACGTTGAGCACGCCGCCGATCCGGGTCCGCTCCAGCGGTGTGTGGCCTTTTCCGTACGCGTAGTCGCTGGTCTCGATGCCGCCCGACCACAGGGCCATGGTGGGCGTCCTGATCTCCAGGTGTTCGCTCATGAGCCTGACGAACTCCTGGTACCACGTGTTCGACGCGCGGAGGTCCCGCTGCTCCTGGCGTACGTTCGTCTTCGCCTGGGCCTCAGCGTTCAGCGCGCCCTGCGAGTCGACCCCGCCCAGCAGGAGTTGCCAGGCGGCGTCCGCCTGGGGCTGGGGGATGCCCGCGGCCTCCGTCAGCTCCTGGTACGGGCCCCACTCGGGGTGCTCGGTGGGCCTCGTGGCGTAACGCTCTTTCAGGTCGCCTGTCTGGCGCTGCAGCCAGTGCGTCACCGCCGCGTTGCCCGCGCGTTGCTGAAGGGCGGCCAGGCCCGTGGGGCGTACCGTCCCGCGCCCGGCGGCGGCCTGTTCCGTCGTCTGCCGCTCCGCGGCCCTCCGTGTCTCGCGCATGCCCGCCCCGTCCGTCGGCTCGTCCGCGCGAGCCTAGACGCGGCGGGCGCGCCCGGACGAGGTACGGCCGGGCAGACCCGGGGGCACACTCGAACTCCACGGGCGGCGCCCCCTGGGCCCCGCTGGGCCCCCATGGAGCGCGTGGGATCGGGACGAATCTCGGGCCCGCATCGGCTGGTGAGGGTGGTCGCACCGCGTCTAGGGTCCCAGCCGAGGGGGTGGTGGGGATGTCGGTGGAGTTCGGCTTGCTCGGCACGATCGAGGCGCGCGCCAACGGTCTTCCCGTGGAGGTGGGACACACCCGGCAGCGTTGCGTGCTCGCCGCCCTGCTCGTCGACGCCAACCGGCCGGTCTCGGTCGACGAGCTGATCGACCGCGTCTGGGGCGACCGAGCCCCGCAGCGGGCGAGGGGGACGCTGTACGGCTACTTGTCACGCCTCCGCCAGGCGCTGGCCTCCGCCGCCGTCAACGAGGCGGTCATCGCGCGGCGGCCCGGCGGTTACGTGCTGGAGGTCGATCCGGTGACGGTGGATCTCCATCGGTTCCGGGATCTGGTCGCGCAAGCCCGGCTGGCCGACGATGAGCGGGCGGCCGTACTCATGGAAAGGGCGCTGGCCCTGTGGCGGGGGGAAGCGTTCGCCACTGTGGACACCCCGTGGTTCTGCGATCTGCGGCAAGTCCTCGAGCGGGAGCGGCTGTCGGCCGAGTTGGACAGTGTCGACATCCGATTACGGGGCGGGCTGCACGGAGAGCTGTTACCCGGGCTCACCACGCGCGCGCGGGAGCAGCCCCTTGACGAACGCGTCGCCGGTCAGCTCATGCTCGCCCTGTACCGCGGTGGGCGGCCCGCCGACGCACTCAGCCAGTATCAGAGCCTGCGGGGGCGTCTCGCCGAAGAGCTGGGCATCGACCCCGCGCCCGCCCTGCAGGAGCTTTACCGGCAGATCCTCGTCGCCGATCCGCGGCTCGCGGCGCCGCAGGCCGCCGGCGCCGCCGTCGTTCCCCGGCAACTGCCCGCCCCGCCGCCCCTCTTCACCGGCCGCGAGAGTGAACTCGTACGGCTGAGCAAGCTTCTGACGCCCCAGGGCGAGCCGGACGGCGAGAGCGTGCTGATCGCCGCGGTCTGCGGCACCGGCGGCGTCGGCAAGACCTGGCTGGCGCTGCGCTGGGCCCACGAGCAGCAAGAGGCCTTTCCCGACGGGCAGTTGTACGCGGACCTCCGCGGGTTCGCGCCCTTTGGCGAACCGGTGGACCCCTACGCGGCCATGCGGGGCTTCCTGGAGTCCCTCGGCGCCGATCCCGCGGCCCTTCCCACCACCCCACAGGCCCAGGCCGCGCTGTACCGGAGCCTCACCGCGGGACGGCGGCTGCTCGTCGTGCTCGACAACGCCCGCGACACCGACCAGGTCGTCCCCCTGCTCCCCGGCAGCCCCACCTGTACGGTCCTGGTCACCAGCCGCCACCAGCTCCTCGGGCTCACCGCCTCCCACGGCGCCGGGCAGCTCACCCTGGACACGCTCGACGGCGCCGACTCGCACGACCTGCTCGTGCGGCATCTCGGCGCCGACCGCGTCGCCGCGGAACCCGACGCGGCGGCGGAGCTGATCCGGCACTGCGCCGGTCTCCCACTGGCCATCAGCGTTCTCGCGGCCCGCGTCACCACGAACCCGATGCTCGGTCTGACCGCGCTGGTGGCCGAGGTGCACGACGCCTCGACCCGGCTCGACGCCCTGGAGACCGGCGAGGTGACCAGCGACGTACGCACCGTCTTCGCCTCCTCCTACCGTGCCCTGGACGCCGATGCGGCCCGCGTCTTCCGCCAGCTCGCCCAGGCGCCCGGCACCGACATCGCCCTGCCCGCCGCCGCCGGCCTCACCGCTCTGCCGCCCGCCCGCCTCCGCACCCTGCTGCGCCGTCTCCAGGCCTACCACCTCGTCCAGGAGCGCGTCCCCGGCCGTTTCACCTGCCACGACCTGCTGCGTGCGTACGCCCTGGAGCTGGCGGAGAGCGCCGCGCACGCCGAAGAAGCCGAGGCGGCGCTCACCCGGGTCCTCGATCACTACGCGCATACGGCGTACGCGGCCGACCGCCTCCTGCTCCCCCACCGCGACCCGCTCCGCCCGGCAGCGGCGGCGGACGGCACGCGCCCCGAGGAATTCGCCACGCACGACCTGGCTCTCGCGTGGTTCGCGGACGAGCACCCCGTGCTGACGGCGGCCGTCGAACACGCCGCGCGCACCGGGCGCCACGCGCAGGCCTGGCGGCTGGCCTGGGCGTTCACCACGTTCCTTGCCCGGCGAGGGCGCTGGGCCGATGTCGCCGCCGTGCACACCACCGCCCTCGCCGCGGCGGCCCGCACCGGGGACACGGCCGCCCAGGCCGAGTCCCACCGCGCGCTCGCCTGGGCCTGCACCGAGACCGGCCGCTTCGCCGAGGCCCATCGCGAACTCGCCCGTGCGCTCGACCTCTCGGAGGCGGGCGCGGACCTCCTGTCGACCGCCCACACCCACCTCGCCCTGGGCTGGCTGTACGAACGTCAGGGCGACAGGAGCGCCGCCCTGCGGCACGACGAGCTCGCCGTCGACTCGTTCACCGCGGTCGGACACCTCGCCGGGCGGGCCCGCGCCCTGAACGCGGTGGCATGGGACCACGCCCAGCTCGGGAATCACGCCGCCGCGGTGCGCCGCTGCGAGGAGGCGTTGGCCATCCAGGGCGAGCTGGGCGACGAGCGGGGCCGGGCGGGCACCTGGGACACCCTCGGATACGCCTACCACCGACTCGGTGACCATACGAAGGCCATCGACTGCTACGAGCAGAGCCTGGGTCTCAACCGCGCGCTCAGCCACCGGTACAACGAGGCCGAGACCCTGGTCCATCTGGGCCAGGCGCACCGGGCGACGGGAGCCGTCGGGCCGGCCAGGGAAGCCTTGCGCCAGGCCCTCGCCATCTACCTCGACATCCACGCCCCCGACCCGGAGGTGGACGAGGTCCGCGCGCTCCTGCGCGAACTGGCGGACCCGGCGTGAAAGTCCGTGCGGCCGCGTGTCAGCGGTGCGTCAGGGCGGCCTGTGAGGCTCCGGCCCGGTACGTCCGACGTCCGGGGAGTGGTCCGTATGCGCAGTGGCAGTGTCCGTGTACGTGCACGCCGATGGCCGCTCGCGTGGCTTCTCGTCACCGTGCTGGCCGTCATGGCCGTCCTGGTGGCGCCCAGAACCGCGACGGCCGGGGCGGCCGGGGCGGCCGCGGGCGAGGCTCCGGTCAACCTCCTCAACGTCCACAGCGGCAGGTGCATGGAGGTGGAGAACTCCTCCAGCGCCGACGGGGCGAAGATCCGGCAGTGGGACTGCGAGGGCCAGCCCGGCGCGCGCTGGCTCATCCGGCCCTCGGCCGCCTCGACCAGCGCGGTCAACATCGTGAACGCGCACAGCGGCAAGTGCCTGGCGGTGCGGACGGACGCGCCCGCGGGCGGCACGGTCGGTACTTCGGCCCCGCGCGTCGAACAGTGGGGCTGCGCCGGTTCACCGGGCGTCGACTTCGAGATCGACAGCCGTACGGATTCCGCGTGGATCCTCTCCCGGACGACCACGCCCATGCGCTGCCTGGAGGTGGAGAACTCCGCCGAGCGCCGGGGCGCCCCCATCGTGCTGTCGACGTGCGCCAACCAGAAGGGGATCGCCTTCCAGCAGCGGCCGGACCGCACCGGCAACGACATCCGGCGTGACGATCTGTCCACCCTCTACGGGTACGACAACGGCTCCGTCTCCCTGTTCCGCTTTCCGACGAACAGCGCGGGCGGCTTCGAGACGCCGGACGTGCCGTGGAGTTCCCCCGCCGGTTCCTGGGACTTCACCCACAGCCGGATGACCTCGGGGGACTTCAACGGCGACGGCCGCAGGGACGCGGCCCTGCTGCGCGGTCACGGCGACGGCTCCATCGCGCTGCTCACGATGCTCGGCACCGCTGACGGCGGGTACGCGGCGCCGTTCAAGTCGTGGGAGCGGCCGCCGGGCAACTGGTGGGGCGACCAGGTCCAGTTGACCGCGGGGGACTACGACGGTGACGGCCGTGACGAGGCCATGGCCCTGTACGGCTACAAGGACGGCAGCGTCACCCTGTTCCGCTTCCGCACCACGCCCGACGGCGCCTTCCAGGTGCCCTCCACCCCCTGGAGCGCGCCCGCGGGCACCTGGGACTTCGCCCAGAGCCGTATCGCCACGGGCGACTTCGACGCGGACGGCCGTCAGGACGTCGCGCTCTTCAAGGGCACCGCGCACGGCGCCGCCGAACTGCTCACCCTGACCGGCACCGCGGACGGCGGCCTCACCGCGCCGCTCACCTCCTGGCACCGGCCCCCCGGCAACTGGTGGGGCAACCAGGTGAAGCTGGCCGCCGGGGACCACGACGGTGACGGCCGTGACGAGTTGATCGCGATGTACGGGTACAACGACGGGGCCGTCTCCCTGTTCCGTTTCGCCACCACCGGCGATGGCGGTTTCCAGGTCCCCACCGTGCCGTGGAGCGCCCCGCCGGGCACCTGGACGTTCTCCCACAGCCATGTCGTCTCCGGCGACTACAACGGCGACGGGCGGCGGGACCTCGCGCTGTTCAAGGGGACGACGGACGGGGCGGCCGCACTGCTCACCCTCCTTGGCGCCGCCGACGGCCGGCTCGTCGGACCGCTCACCTCCTGGCAGCGGCCGCCGGGCAACTGGTGGGGCACCCGCACGCTGATGATCTGAGTCCTGCGCCCGCTCCCCCGCTTCCTGGCCTCCCTCGACTCCCCCGCCTCGCCCTCGCGCCTAGCCCAACCAGGTCACATCTGCGCCCGACTCTCCCCTCGCCCCGTGCGTCCGCATGACCGGTGCGAGCCGCGCGGACGATGTTGGTGCCCGGTATGCCGTGCCGGTGGTCACGTCGGTACCGGACAGGTGCGAGAGCGAGGGAGGCCCCGATGGCGGAACTGTTCATCGACGGGGAGTGGACCGGTGCCGTCCAGGGCGCGCGGCGGGACGTGGTCAACCCGTACGACGCGTCCGTCATCCAGCAGGTCGACGACGCGGACGAGGCCGACGTCGACCTCGCCGTACGCGCCGCCCGGCGCGCCTTCGACCGCGGGGAGTGGCCGTCGGCGCCCACCCGGGAGCGGGCCGACGTACTGCTGAGAGTGGCGCGGTTCCTCCTGCGGGACCAGGAGGAGATCGCCCACGTCGAGTCCCTCGACACCGGCAAGACGCTCGCCGAGGCGCGGATCGACGTCGAGGACGTCTCGAACGCGTTCCGCTACTTCGCCGAGATCGCCGACAAGGACGGCGGCCGGGTCGTGGACGTCGGCCCCGACGTGCTCAGCCGCGTCACCTACCACCCCATCGGGGTCTGCGCGCTCATCGCGCCGTGGAACTATCCGCTGCTCCAGGCCTCCTGGAAGGTCGCTCCGGCCCTGGCCGCGGGCAACACCTTCGTACTCAAACCCAGCGAGACGACGCCGCTGTCCACGCTCCACATGATGCGGCTCATCGCCGAGGCGGGAGCGCCGGCCGGTGTCGCGAACCTCGTGCTCGGCCCCGGCGCCACCGTCGGCGCCGCGATGTCCTCCCACGCGGACGTAGACCTGGTGTCCTTCACCGGCGGTTTGGCGACCGGGCGCCGGATCATGGAGGCGTGCGCGCCGGGCGTGAAGAACCTCGCGCTGGAGCTGGGCGGCAAGAACCCCAACGTGGTCTTCGCCGACTGCGACTTCGACGCCGCCGTCGACCACGCGCTGGAGGCGTCGTTCCTGCACTCCGGGCAGGTCTGCTCGGCAGGCTCCCGGCTCCTGGTGGAGGACTCCCTGCACGACCGGTTCGTGGAGCGGCTCGCCGCCCGCGCGGGGGCCATCCGGCTCGGCAGCGGTCTCGACCCGGCGACCGAGAGCGGGCCGCTCAGCTCGGCGGAGCACCGGGAGAAGGTCGAGGGCTATCTGGAGATCGCCCGCGACGAGGGCGCCCGCCTGGTCTGCGGCGGCCGCCGCCCCGACGATCCCGAACTGTCGCGCGGCTTCTTCCTGCTGCCCACCATCTACGCCGACTGCGACCGCTCCATGCGCATCGTGCGGGAGGAGGTCTTCGGGCCGGTGGTCACCGTGGAGCGCTTCCGCACCGAGGACGAGGCCGTGGAGCTGGCCAACGACACCCAGTACGGCCTGGCCGGCGGTGTCTGGACGAACGACGCGAGCCGTGCCCAGCGGGTGGCGGCCCGGCTGCGGCACGGCACGGTCTGGATCAACGACTTCCACCCGTACGTACCGCAGGCCGAGTGGGGCGGCTTCGGCCGCTCCGGTTTCGGCCGGGAGCTGGGCCCCACCGGCCTGCGCGAATACCAGGAGGCCAAGCACATCTACCAGAACCTGAGGCCGGGCGTCTCCGGCTGGTTCAAGGGCTGAGCGGGCAGGGCGAGAGCGAGGGCGAAGAGCATGCACGACGAGACGACGACCTACGACTATCTGATCATCGGCGGTGGTACGGCCGGTTCCGTACTGGCCGCGCGGCTGAGCGAGGACCCGGGCTGCCGGGTCTGCGTGGTGGAGGGCGGGCCGAGCGATGTCGGCGACGACCGCATCCTGCGGCTGCGCAACTGGATCAACCTGCTCGGCTCCGAGTTCGACTACGGCTACACCACCGAGGAGCAGCCGCGCGGCAACTCGCACATCCTGCACTCCCGGGCCCGGGTGCTCGGCGGCTGCTCCTCGCACAACACGCTGATCAGCTTCCTGCCGTTCCCGCAGGACCTCGACGAGTGGGTGGCCGCGGGCTGCGAGGGCTGGGGCCCGGAGACGATCCTGCCGTACCGGTCGCGGCTGCAGAACAACATCGTGCCTGTCGCCGCCGCCGACCGTAACGCGATCGCCGAGGACTTCGTGACGGCGGCGACCAGCCGGCTCGGCGTGCCGGTCGTCGAGGACTTCAACGCCCGCCCCTTCACCGACGGCGCCGGTTTCTTCTCCCTCGCCTACGAGCCGAAGACGAACACCCGCTCCTCCGCTTCGGTCGCGTATCTGCACCCCATCATGGACCGGCCGAACCTGACGCTGCGTCTGGAGACCTGGGCGTACCGGCTGTTGCGCGACGACGAGGGCCGCTTCACCCGCGTCCAGGTCCGCAACCCCGACGGGTCCGTGTCGACGCTGGAGGCCGAGGCGGAGGTGCTGCTGTGCGCCGGGGCGATCGACACGCCGCGGCTGCTCATGCTCTCCGGCATCGGGCCCGCCGACCAGCTGCGCGACCTGGGCATCGAGGTCCACGCCGACCTGCCCGGGGTGGGCGAGAACCTGCTTGACCATCCCGAGTCGGTGATCGTGTGGGAGACCCGCGGCCCGCTGCCGCCCAACTCGGCGATGGATTCTGACGCCGGTCTCTTCCTGCGCCGCGACGCCGGGGGCGGCCCGCGTCCCGACCTGATGTTCCACTTCTACCAAGTGCCGTTCACCGTCAACACCGAACGGCTCGGCTACCCCGTTCCCGAGCACGGCGTGTGCATGACCCCGAACGTGCCGCGCGCCCGTTCCGTGGGCCGCATGTGGCTGCGCAGCGCGGACCCCACCGTCAAACCGGCCTTGGATTTCCGCTACTTCACCGATTCGGAGGGCCACGACGAGCGCACGATCGTCGACGGTCTGCGGATCGCCCGCGAGGTGGCGGCCACCGCACCCTTCAGCGACTGGCTGCTGCGCGAGGTGGCGCCGGGCCCGGACGTGCAGTCGGACGCGGAGCTTTCCGAGTACGGGCGCCGGGCCGCGCACACCGTCTACCACCCGGCCGGAACCTGCCGGATGGGCGCCGAGGACGATCCGCTCGCGGTGGTCGATCCAGAGCTGAGGCTGCGCGGACACGACGGGCTGCGCATCGTGGACGCCTCCATCTTCCCGACCATGCCGACCATCAACCCGATGGTCACCGTGCTGCTCGCCGCCGAGCGCGCGGCGGATCTCATCAGCGCCCGGCCGGCTCCCCAGCCGCTGGGCACGGAAGGGGCGGGCCAGTGACCACCCCCGTTCCCGGAACGCCGGACAGCGCGGCCAAGACCGGCCGGGGCGAAGAGGACTCGGAGTTCCGCAAGGACATGGGGCCGTGGGCGAACTTCGCCCTCGGCTTCACCTACCTCTCCCCCGTCGTCAGCACGTACACCCTCTTCGGCACGGCCCTCGCCGACGGCGGGCCCCCGATGATCTGGGCCTTCGTCATGGCGGGCTGCGGGCAGTTCCTCGTGGCGCTGGTCTTCGGCGAGGTCGTCGCGCAGTACCCGGTGGCGGGCGGGGTCTACCCGTGGGCACGGCGGCTGTGGGGCAAACGCTGGGCCTGGATGACCGGGTGGGTGTACATGTGGGCGCTGCTCGTGACGATCACGAGCGTCGCGTACGGCGCCGGGCCCTACATCGCGATCCTGCTCGGTTTCGACGCCACCGTGCACACCACCGTGCTGTGCACGATCGGGCTGATCCTCGTGGCCGTCATCATCAACTACGCCGGCACGAAGGCCCTTTCGTGGGCGGCGCTGATCGGCTTCGGCGCGGAGCTGATCGGCGCTCTGGTCGTCGGCATCATTCTCTTGGTCACCCACCGCTTCCACGGCCTCGGTGTGCTCTTCGACGACTACGGCGCCGCCGGGGACGGCTCCTATCTGCCCGTCTTCCTCGGTGCGGCGATCATCGGCTTCTACCAGTACTACGGCTTCGAGGCCTGCGGGGATGTCGCAGAGGAGGTGAAGAACCCCGGCAAGGTGATCCCCAAGGCGATGCGCCGCACCATCTACGTCGGCGGGGCCGCGGCGACCTTCACCTGTCTGACGCTGCTGCTTGCCGTCGTCGACTACCAGGCGGTGATCTCCGGGAAGGACCCCGACCCGGCCGTCAGGATCCTCTTCGACGCCCTCGGTGAGACCGGCGCCCGCCTGGTGATGGCCGTCGTCCTCATCTCGTTCCTGTCCTGCACGATCAGCTTGCAGGCGGCCGCCGGGCGGCTGATCTACTCCTACGCGCGCGACGAGATGATCATCGGCCACCGGCTCCTGCGGAAGTTCTCGCCGACCCGTGCGGTGCCGGAGTACGCGCTGCTGGTCGCGGCGGTGATCCCGGCGCTGATCGCGGTGGGCTCCCTGATCTCGACGGACGCCCTCACCAAGATCGTCTCCTTCGCGATCCTCGGCATCTACGCCTCTTTCCAGATGGTCGTCCTGGCCGCGCTGCGCGCCCGTGTGAAGGGGTGGAAGCCGAGCGGCGAGTACCGTCTGGGCCGCTGGGGCCTGCTGGTCAACATCGGGGCTCTCGCCTACGGGATCTTCGCCATCGTCACCATCGCGTGGCCCCGCACCCCGGAAGCGGCCTGGTACGACAACTGGATCGTGCTGCTCGGTGGCGGCGTCGTGGTGGGCGTGGGGCTGCTGTACATGTTCACCACGCACCACTACGGGCGCAGCGACGCTCCCTCGGACAACGCGATTCCCGACGAGGAGGTCCCCGAAACGCGGTGATTCGTGTGAGCCCACCCATAGGGGCCACGTCACATGCTAACGACGGTAGTGGTCGCCGCGCCGCCCGCACGAGGGGCTGGTAGCCCTTTGTGCGGGCGGCTGACCTGAGGTTCTGCGATCCCGGGTAGTACGTCACACCCTTGCGTCATCCTCCAGGCGCCCCTAACCCTTGCTGGAGTCCGAGCGAGCCGAACTCGTCCCGGACGGATCCCCCCGCTCCGAGTGAGCACCCCTCACCCCCAGCCTGGAGAGACACCCCCGCATGGCCCTCACGCAGACGCAGCCCCGCGCCACCGCCCGCTTCCGCAAGATCTCCTTCGCCGGCCTGGCCACCGCAGGTGCCGCCGCGGCGGCCCTGACGCTGGTCCCCTCGGCCGCCCACGCCGCGGAGCCGACTGCCCGGAGCGCGTCGGTGTCGCAGGCGGCGGCAGCCAAGGCCGGGCACGCCGACAACCTCGACGGCTGGATCCGCGAGGCGCTCGGCATCATGAAGGCCAAGGGCATCCCCGGCACGTACGAGGGGCTGCACCGCAACATCATGCGCGAGTCCGCCGGTGACCCGAACGCCCAGAACGGCTGGGACGTGAACGCGCAGAACGGCACCCCGTCCAAGGGGCTGCTCCAGGTCATCCAGCCCACCTTCGACGCCTACCACGTCGAGGGCACCGCCAACGACCTGACCGACCCGGTGGCCAACATCGCCGCGGCCGCCAACTACGCGGCCGACAAGTACGGCTCCATCGACAACGTCGACTCCGCGTACTGAGCCATCGGTCCGCGCACCTGGACAGGCCCCTTGCGTGACGCGCCGGTCCGCGGCGGATTCGGATGCGGTACGAAGTCTTCTGTGAACGAACAGATCCAGCCCGCCACCGTGCGTGTCTTCATCGCCCTCGCCCCGCCGGACGACGCGAAGCGGGAACTGGCGAGGGAGCTCGGCCCCGCCTATCACGCGCATCCGCGCATGCGGTGGAACCGCATCGAGGACTGGCACATCACCCTGGCGTTCCTCGGCGAGGTGCCGACCGCGGTGGTCCCCCTGCTGCGCCCGCCGCTCGCCGAGCTCGCGGCGCCGCGCCGCCCTCTCACGCTGGCCCTGCGCGGCGGCGGGCACTTCGACGAACGCGTGCTGTGGAGCGGGATCGACGGGGACCTCGCGGAGTTGCATCTGCTCGCCGCCGAGGTGCGTACCGTCGTGAAGGAGTGCGGTGCCGTCCTCCCGGAACGCCGTTTCCGCCCCCACCTGACGCTGGCGCGGGCCCGGCGGGACACGCCGTCGTGCGCGGTGGAGGCGGCGGCCGGCCTCGCCGGTTTCACCGGCCGCTCATGGCGGGCCGAACGCCTGCACCTGGTCGGCAGCAACATCGGCCGCGGCCCGGGCCCGATCCACTACCGCGACATCGAGGCGTGGCGCTTCGGCGGCCGGGACCCCTTCGTCGCGGCACCCTCCGGCTGATCACGCTCGCGGGCGGCGGTCAGTCCCGGTCGACGTGCTCGCGCAGGATCTTGCGGTTCGTGGCGTCGATGTCGAACGTCGTCTTGTTCCAGTCGTCGGTCGTCACCACGTCGACGGACCACTTCGGGGCGCCGCCGCCGTCGGTGTCGTCGAGTTCGACGGAGGTGACCGTGCCCTTGGCCTTGTCCGTCGCGGTCTGCGCGGCCTGCTGCGCCGTCACGGTGGCCTTGCCGAGCCGGTCCGCCAGCTCGCGCTTGTCGTCCGCGTCCTGGTCCGCGTCGGCCTTCGCCTGGCCGGCCTTGCCGGTGACCGCGTCGATGTCGACGGCGTGCTTGGCACCGTCGGCCGTCGCCACCTCGGCCTCCCACTTGGGGGTGTCGGCCGGCCCCTTCAGTTCGATCGAGACCGGCTTCGACGCGGCCACCGCCCCTACCGCGGTGCGCAGCGCCTCCTCGTAGCCGATCTTGGCCTTGGGGACGAGCGCCTTCCGCTCGGCCTGGTCCTCGGTGAGCGTGCCGCCGCTCGCGGACGGGGTGGACGTCGCCATGGGTGTGCGGGCGGTCTGGGCGCCCTCGGTCTTCGCGCTGCCGCCGCCGTCGTCGTCATCGCCGCCGCAGCCCGTGAGCAGGGCCGCCGCCACGGCCGCGGAGCACATCACGGCGGCGCCTCGCGAGAGCGGCAGACGTCCACGCCGGGGAGCAGAACTGTTCCTTTTAGTGACCATACGGGCACGTTAAGCGAGATACCTCTCCCCCGCCCGGACGGCTGGGCCGAGGGGAGTATGAGGGCAGCCACCTGCCTCAGCGATCTCTTCCGCCATCCGAGAACCAAACCTGCTCAAGATCGCGTGTTACGGGCGACCGCATCACCACGCTGAGAAGACAGGCAAATCGGGTGGCAGTTATATCGAGGGGCGCGACGGCAGCCATAGCCGTCGTGATGTCCGGCGCACTGGTCGCGGGGGTGGCCTCGGCCGACTCCGGGACGCGGCCGGACCGCGGGGCGGGCCGGGACGCGAGCGCGTACACCGGCCCGGAGGGCAAGGGCAGTTGGGGGGCGCGGGGCGGCAAGACGGCGACCGTCACGCTGATCACCGGTGACCAGGTGGTCGTCGGGGCGGGCGGCAAGAAGGTCGTCCGGCTGACGCGCGGCGAGGGCCGCGAGCAGGTCTCGATCTCGGTGCGGCGCGAGGGCGGGCACCTGTACGTCGTACCGCGGGACGCCCAGGCACTGATCGCCGCGGGCAGGCTGGACCGGCGGCTCTTCGACGTCACGCAGCTGGTCAGGGACAAGTACGACGACGCGCACCGCACGTCGTTGCCGCTGATCGTCGGCTACCGGCCCGGTCGGGTCAACGCGCGCGCGGGCGGGGACACCCTCAAGGGCCACGCCCTCGACCGCCGTCCGCTGCCCGCCATCGGCGGCGAGGCGTTCGACGCGCCCAAGTCCGGTGCGGCGGGCCTCTGGTCGGCGCTCACGGGAGGCACCGGCGGCACTGACACGCGTACGGACTCACGTACCGCCGCGCGTACCACCGTCGTCCCCGCGATCGCGCACGTCTGGCTGGACGCCAAGGTCCGCCCCGCCCTCGACAAGAGCGTGCCGCAGATCGGCGCGCCCACCATGTGGCGGGCCGGATACACCGGCAAGGGTGTGAAGGTCGCCGTCCTGGACACCGGGGTCGACCAGACGCACCCGGACCTCAAGGGCGTCGAGGTCACCGAGAAGAACTTCACCACCGCCCCCGACGCCAAGGACCGCATGGGCCACGGCACGCACGTCGCCTCGACCCTCGCGGGTTCCGGCGCGAAGTCGGGCGGCAAGTACAAGGGCGTGGCGCCCGATGTGCGGATCCTCGACGGCAAGGTCATCTCCGAGCGGGAGGGCACGGGCACCGACTCCTCCATCACCGCCGGTATGCAGTGGGCCGTCGACAACGGCGCCAAGGTCGTCAACATGAGCCTCGGCAGCTCGGACACGCCGGGGACCGACCCGATGGAGGAGGCCGTCGCCCGGCTCTCGGACAAGGCGCTCTTCGTCGCCTCCGCGGGCAACGACGGCCCCGCGGAGGGCACGTTGACCACGCCCGGCAGCGCCCCCGACGCCCTGACCGTCGGCTCGGTCGACAAGCAGGACAACCTCGCGGAGACCTCGAGCCGCGGGCCGAACGCCGAGGGGATCACCAAGCCCGACATCACCGCGCCCGGTGTGGAGATCACCGCCGCGGCCTCCACGCAGAACCCGGACGAGCCCGGCGACAGCGGCTATACCTCCCTGTCGGGCACGTCGATGGCGGCCCCGCACGTGGCCGGTTCCGCCGCCATGCTCCTCCAGCAGCACCCGACCCTGACCGGCCGGCAGGTCAAGGCCGTGCTGACCGGTTCCGCCAAGCCCCATCCCGCGCTCAACGCCCACCAGCAGGGGGCGGGGCGCGTGGATCTGACGCGGGCGGTCTCCGCGACCGTCGCCTCCTCTCCCGGCTCACTCTCCTTCGGCACGCAGAGCTGGCCGCACACCGACGACAAGCCGGTCGCCAAGACAGTCACCTACCGCAACCACGGCACCAAACCCGTCACCCTCGCCCTGTCCACCACCAGCGTGGACCCGGCGGGCCGCCCGGGCCCGGCGGGCATGTTCACCGTCAAGGACACCCGGCTCACCGTCCCGGCCGGCGGCACCGCGAAGACCACCGTCACCGCGGACACCAAGCTCGGCACCGCCAACGGCACCTACGGCGGCACGGTGCTCGCCGCGGGTGACGGCCAGTCGGTCCGTACCGGTCTCGTCGTCGACCGCGAGGTCGAGTCGTACGACCTGACGGTGGCGCACCTCGACGTCGACGGGAAGGAGTCGACCCACTACATCACCACGCTCACCGACCGCGCCACGCAGAAGAAGATCACCGTCCCCTTCCGCGACGGTCCGGCCACCGTGCGGGTGCCCAAGGGCACGTACGCGCTGGAGAGTTCCGTCTACGGACAGACCACGGAGTTCGCCGTCTTCGTCCAGCCGGAACTGAAGGTCGGCGCGGCCCGGAAGATCACGCTGGACTCCCGCAAGGCCAAGCCGGTCGCCGTCACGGCCCCGGACCGCGACGCGCGCGTCACCACGTCGGACATCAGCTACGACGACCCGGCCGCCGGGATCGCGGCGAGCTGGAGCCTGGGCGGCGACACCGTCATCCGCACCGCCGGACTCGGCCCGGACTCCCCCACCCTCAACGCCCAGTACAACGGCGTCTGGAAGGCGCCCGGCGCGGCGGGCAAGAAGACCGACTACCGGCTGGCCTTCGTGCGTACCGGCAGTTGGTTCACCGGTCTCGCTCACGCCGTCACCAAGGCGGAGGTCGCCGAGGTGAAGTTCGGCGTCGGCGCCTCCGCGGCCGAACGCAAGGGCACGCTCTCCGCCGCTCCGGTCGGTGCGAACGGCTTCGGCCCGCTCGTCCCGCCGACGTCCCGGCTGAAACTCCCGGCCTCCGGCACGAGCTACCTCAACACCAAGGGCCTGCGCTGGACCTGGTCCATGGCACAGCTCGATGACGCGGGCCAGTCGCGCATGGACTACGGCACCGATCCGGTCGCGTACAAGGCGGGCAAGCGCTACACGCTGAACTTCAACACCGGTGTGGTGGGCCCCGACCTCAAGGCCGAGGACCGCCAGGGTGCGCGTCGCGCGGGCAACTCCATGGACGCCTATGTCCGGCTGTTCAACGACGGCGCGGGGCACCCGGGTGACTCCGTGACCACCGGGGGCTTCAGCAAGCTGGAGTCGGGCGGTCGCGTCGTCGCCGAGGGCGGGCCGGGGGCGCTGTACGCCGAACTCCCCGCCGCCTCCGCCCCTTACCGCCTGACCATGGAGGCGAAGCGCGCGGCCAAGGACACCGCGACCAGCACGAAGGTGACCGTCGCGTGGACGTTCACGTCGGCGAAGACACCGGACGCGCCGCCCACCGCGCTACCGCTGTCCACCGTCCGCCTCTCGCCGAAGCTGGCGCTGAACGGCACGGCCCGGGCGGGCAGCACCCTGACCGTGCCGCTGAAGGTGGCCGGCGCGGCGGCCGGCACCGACAAGATCGCCTCGCTGACCGTGAAGGTCTCCTACGACGGCGGCGCCACCTGGAAGCCGGCCACCGTCACGACCGACGAGAAGGGCGCGCGCTCGGCGAGCGTCCGGCACCCTGCGACGGCCAAGGCCGTGTCGTACCGGGTGTATCTGAAGGACACCTCCGGCAACACCATGACCGAGACGATCTCGAACGCCTACCGGCTCGTGCCGTAGCGCTCCCGCACTTCCCGGCTGGCAATCCTAGGGGCATTAGGTTTAACCTAATGCCCCTAGGCATGTTCCGAGGGGAGGCCGCATGGTGCGGGCAGGGTTGACGCCGGAGCGGGTGGCCCTCGCGGGTGCCGAGCTGGCGGACGAGGTCGGGCTCGACCAGGTGACGATGGCGCGGGTGGCACGCCGGCTGGGCGTGAAGGACGCGAGCCTCTATACGCACGTACGCGGACTGGAGGATCTGCGCGGACGGATCGCGCTGCTCGCGGCGGACGAGAAGACCCTCCGTATCGCGGAGGCGACCGCGGGACGGTCGGGCAAGGACGCGCTGGTCGCGTTCGCCGACGCCTGGCGGGAGTACGCCCATGAGCACCCGGGCCGCTATGCGGCGACGCAGATCTCGGTCCGGATCGACCCCGAGCTGGCCGCGCGGGCGCCCGGGCCCCGGCGTGCCGTCGAGCTGACGTACAGCATGCTGCGTGGCTACGGACTCGCCGAGCCCGATCTGACCGACGCGGTCCGGTTGCTGCGCAGCACGTTCCACGGGTTCGTCGCCCTGGAGGCCGCCGGAGGGTTCGCGCACGCGCGTGCGCCTCAGCGGTCCTGGACGCGTGCGCTCGACGCCCTGCACACCCTCCTGGAGCACTGGCCTCCGTCCCGAGAAGGAGAATCCCCATGACCGGACCGTCCCTCGGCAGCCTGCGCGTGACCGGCGCGACCCTGCACTACGAAGTGCGCGGTCAAGGCCCGCTCCTGCTGCTGATACCCGGCGGCACGGGCGGCGCGGCCTCGTTCGACGCCATCGCCGACGATCTGGCCGCCGAGTACACCGTCGCGACCTACGACCCGCGCGGGATGTCCCGCAGCACGCTGGACGACCCCGGGGCCGAGCAGAGTGTGGCCGAACACGCCGAAGACGCCTCGCGCGTACTGGAGTTGCTCTCGCCCGGTGAGCCGGCCCGTGTGTTCGGCAGCAGTTCCGGCGCGATCACCGCCGTGCACCTGCTCACCGCCTGCCCCGAGCGCGTGGAGCGGCTCGTGGCGCATGAGCCGCCGCTGGTGGAGGTGCTGCCCGACGCCGCCGAGCACCGCGCGCTCCTCGCGCGGGTGGCGGAGACGTTCCGTACGCAGGGGCTGATGCCGGCGATGAGCGTGTTCGCGGCGGGGCTGAAGGCGGGCGAAAGCACCACCGACGGCACTACCGGCGACGCCTCCACCGGGCCGGAGGCCCAGCTCAGGCTTCCGCCTCAGGCAGCGGCGCGTGCCGAGCGGACGATGGCCGACCTGCCGTACTTCGTGGGGCGCATCGTGCCGCGCTTCATGTCCTACGCGCCGGACCTCCCCCGGCTTGAGGCGCTGTCGGACCGGCTCGTGCTCGCCTGCGGCCAGGACTCGCGCGGCGAACTGACCTACCGCCCGGCCGCGTTCCTGGCCGAGCGCCTGGGTACGGAACTCCTGCACTTCCCCGGCGGGCACACCGGCCTGACCACGCACCCGGCCGAGTTCGCCGACGCGCTCCGGAAGGCGTTGCGCGGCTAGGCGTGGTCCGGGGCACTTCCGGTCACAGGGGGCTGGTCGCCCCGGGTGCGGTCATGCCAGCGCCGATCCGGGCGGCTGTCTCGCGCAGCCAGATGTGGCCGGCGTCGTGGGTGTGCACCGGGTGCCACCACATGGCCTCCCGCAACGGGACCGCCTCGTAGGGCGGTTCCAGGACGCGTATGGCGGCGATCGGGGCGAGGAGCCGGGCGAGGCGGGCCTGGATGAGGGCGATGCGGCGGGTGCCCGCCACCATGAGCGGCAGCAGCTGGAAGCTGTCGACGGAGACCTCCGCGCGCGGTTCGACGCCGAGCATGCCGAGTTGCCGTACGGCGGGGGCGTCGTAGGTCCGCTGGTAGGTGACCCACGGCAGCCGGGCCAGGTCCTGTCGGGTGAGCCGGTCGCCGACGCTCGGGTGGTCGTCGGCGACCAGGAAGACCCATCGGTCCTCGTAGAGATCGGTGGCGGGGAAGTCGCTGATCACGCCGTGCGGCATGAAGAGGCCGTCGACCGCGCTCAGCAGTGTGCCCGTGTCGTCGACGACGGTCGGCGGGGTCTGGAGGAAGCGCAGACGGATGCCGGGGGCCTCTTTGTGCACGGCGCGGGCGAGTTCGGCGCCGAACACGGACACGGCGTAGTCGGACGCCACGAGCTTGAACTCGCGGCTCTCCTCGGCCGGGTCGAAGTCGGCCTGGCTGGCGAAGAGCCGCTCCAGCACGTCGTACGCGGTGGAGGTGCGGTCCAGGAGCACCTGGCCGAGGGCGGTGAGTTCGTAGTGGCCGCCGACGCGGGCGAGCAGCTCGTCGTCGAAGTGGCGGCGCAGGCGGGCGAGGGCGGCGCTCATGGCGGGCTGGCTCAGCCCTACGCGCTGCCCGGCGTGGGTGACGTTGCGCTCTTCGAGCAGGGCGCGCAGGGCGACGACGAGGTTGAGGTCCAGGCGGGCCAGGTTCACGGGCTTCCCTCTCGCGGTTTCGGCGCCCGACCAGGAGGAATCGACACCGGTGATGACTGTCATCCAAGCAATCGATTTCCCTGATCGTGGGTGGCGGGTCCAGATTAGTCCCACCGCACTCGGGAGGACTTGTCCGTGCCATCTGAACCCCTGTCCGCGCTCTTCGCCGGACCCTTCGCCCTCGCCACCCTCTCCGCCCTCGCCACCCCGGACGGGCCCTCGTTCCCCGCTCTCGTCACCCCTGACGGCCTGGTGCTCGATCTGCGATCCGCCCTCGGCGACGAGCAGTTGACGGTGCGGGGGCTGCTGGAGAACTGGCAGGGCGTCCTGCCACACCTGCGGGACCTGGCCGTCGACGGCACCGGGGAGCGCGAGCCGCTCGCGGACTTCCGGGTCCACGCCCCGGTCGAACCGCGCCAGGTGTTCCAGTCGGGCGCCAACTACCGCCAGCACGTCATCGATCTGCACCTGGCCCACAAGGTCCCCGGTGATGAGCGGCCCGAGGCGGAGCGGCGCGCCGAGGCCGCCGCGATCATGGACCGGCGGGCCGCCGAGGACCTTCCGTACGTGTTCATCGGCCTGCCGAGCGCGATCACCGGCCCCTACGACGAGGTGGTCCTGCCCGCCTGGGCCGAACATCCGGACTGGGAACTGGAGTTGGCGGCCGTAATCGGCAGGGCCGCGTACCAGGTGTCCGCCGGGGAGGCCTTGGAGTACGTCGCCGGGTACACGATCGCCAATGACCTGACCGACCGCGCCGGCGTCTTCCGGCGGGACATGCCGCAGATCGGCACCGACTGGCTGCGCAGCAAGAACGCGCCGGGCTTCACCCCGCTCGGCCCCTGGATCGTGCCCGCCGCGTCGGTCGCCGACCCCGGGGATCTGCGTCTGACGTTGAAGCTGAACGGCGAGACCATGCAGGACGAGTCCACGAAGGACATGCTCTTCAGCGTGGCACGGATGGTGGCATACGCCTCCCAGAGCGCCCAACTGCTCCCCGGCGACCTGGTGTTGACCGGCTCCCCCGCGGGCAACGGCATGCACTGGGGGCGGCTGCTGCGGGCCGGTGACGTCATGGAGGGCTCGATCGCCGGGCTCGGTGCGCAGCGCACCCGCTGTGTCGCGGCGACGGCGTCGTGATCCTCGACCGGCGCGACCCCGAGGCCGCCATCGCCGAGGCCGCCAAGGCGTGCTCCAACTGGGGGCGTTGGGGCGAGGACGACCGGCTCGGCACGCTCAACTTCCTGGACGCGGCCAAGCGGCGCGAGGGTGCCGCGCTCGTGCGGCGCGGAGTCAGCTTCTCGCTGTCGCAGCGCTTCGACATGGACGGCCCGCAGCAGGGCTGGCGGCGGCGCACCAACCCCGTGCACACCATGCTCGACACCGGCGCCGACGCGGCGCTCGGCAACCAGGGCTTCCCGCACGGGCTCGGCGGCGCCGACGACGTGATCACCATGCCGTTGCAGTGCTCGACGCAGTGGGACGGGCTCGGCCACATCTTCGACCACGGCAAGGCGTGGAACGGCCGGGACGCCGCGAGGACCGTGACCTCCGACGGCGACCTGGTCACCGGCATCGAGCACATGGCGCCGTACGTCGCCGGGCGCGGCGTGCTCCTGGACGTGGGCCGTGTCATCGGCGAGGGCGGCGAGTTGCCCGACGGTTTCGCCATCACCGAGGCGCACCTGGCCGCCACGGCCGAGGCGCACGGAGTCAGCGTGGGGCGCGGAGACATCGTGCTGGTGCGTACGGGACGGTTCACGCGGGCGCTCCGCGAGGGGTGGGGCGCGTACGCGGGCGGGCCCGCACCCGGCCTGTCGTTCGGCACGGCGGGGTGGCTGCACCGCACGGAGATCGCGGCGATCGCCACCGACACCTGGGGTTTCGAGGTGCGCCCGAACGAGTTCGAGCGGGCCTTCCAGCCGCTGCACCAAGTGGCGATCCCCCACATAGGCCTGCTCATCGGTGAGATGTGGGACCTGGAGGCGCTGGCCGCCGACTGCTCGGCCGACGGCGCGTACGCGTTCTGGCTCACCGCCGCTCCCCTGCCCATCACCGGCGCCGTCGGCTCCCCCGTCAGCCCCCTCGCCGTCAAGTAACCGGCGGAACGGAGAAGTTCTCCCATGAGCACACCCCGCACGGTCCTCGTCGTCGGCGGCGGCGCGGCCGGCAACGCCGTCACGATCCTGCTGCGCCGCGCCGGGATCGCGGTGGACCTGATCGAGGCCAAGGACGACTGGAACGCGACCGCGGGCTCCGGCATCACCCTCCAGGGCAACGCCCTGCGCGTGCTGCGCGAACTCGGCGTGTGGAAGCGGGTGCGGGCGTGCGGCTACGGCTTCGACGCGGTCGGCATCACCGCTCCCGACGGCACCGTCCTGCATGTCGCGGAGGATCTGCGCACGGGCGGCGACGACCTGCCCGCCACGGTCGGCATGCGGCGCCCGCAGTTGCAGGGCGTCCTGATCGACGCCGTCCGCGCGAGCGGCGCCCGGGTCCGCCTGGGCACCCGGGCGGCCTCCCTGGACCAGGACGCGCGGGGCGTCTCGGTGACGTTCACCGACGGCACCGCGGGCCGCTACGACCTGGTGGTCGCCGCCGACGGGCTCGGCTCCGCGACGCGCGCCGCCATCGGCATCACCGCGCGACCCGAACCAACCGGCATGGCCATCTGGCGGGTCGCTGCCCCGCGCCCGGCCGGGGTGACCCGCAGCGACCTCACCTACGGCGGTCCGGCGTACATCGCGGGCTACTCCCCGACCAGTGACACGACCCTGTACGCGTTCGTCGTCGAGGCCGCCCGCGACCGGGCGTCCATCCCCCCGGAGTCGTACGCCGACGAGATGCGCCGGCTGGCCCGCGCCTACGGCGGTTTCTGGCCCGAGATCACCGCGCACATCACCGACCCCGCGCAAGTCAACTACACGTGGTTCGACCGGATGCTGGTGCAGGGCGCGTGGCACCGCGGCCGGGTCGTCCTCGCCGGTGACGCCGCGCACTGCTGCCCGCCCACCCTCGCGCAGGGCGCCGCCCTTTCGCTGGAGGACGCCTGGGTGCTCGCGCGGATGCTCGCCTCCGCCCGTTCCTGGGACGACGCGTTGCTGCGGGCGTACTACGAGCGGCGGATCGCGCGCGTGAAGCCGGTCGTGGAGGCGTCCGTGCGGATCGGGCAGTGGCAGCTCGACGGCGCCCGCGACGCGGACGTGCCCGGCCTGATGGGCCGCACGATGACGATGCTCCGGGAGCTGCCGTGACCCTGCCCACGGTCGATGTGCACGCGCACGTCCTGCTGCCCGAGGTCGACGCTCTGGTCGGCGCCCTGGCGGGGTCCGCCGACGCCAGGGCGCTCGACGCACGGCGCAACGGGCCCGCCGCCCTCGCGGTCAACGGCCGGATGGTGCGCGAGCGCGTCCCCCTGATGACCGAGGTCCCCGCGCGCCTCGCCGCGATGGACCGCCAGGGCGTGGACGTGCAGCTGGTCAGCCCCTCCCCCTCGCACTATCACTACTGGTCGGACGGGGAGACGGCCGAGAAGGTGTACCGGCTGGCCAACGAGGCGACCGCCGCGCACTGTTCGGCCGCGCCCGACCGGCTGCGCGGCCTGGGACTCGTACCGCTCCAGCATCCGGAACACACCTCGCGCGCCCTCGATCACGCCCTCGCGCAGGGGCTGGCCGGAGTGGAGATCTCCAGTCACGCTCCCGGCCGGGAGCTGTCCGACCCGGCCTACGAACGGTTCTGGTCGCGCGCCGAGGAGACCGGCGCGATCGTCTTCCTGCACCCCTTCGGCTGCACGCTCGACGAACGGCTCGACCAGTGGTACCTGTCGAACTCCGTCGGGCAGCCCGTCGAGAACGCCGTCGCGCTCTGCCATCTCATCCTCTCCGGCGTGCTCGACCGCCACCCCGGCCTGAAGCTGATCGCGGCGCACGGCGGCGGCTATCTGCCCACCCATATGGGCCGCTGCGACCACGCGTGGACCTCCCGCGCCGACGCGCGCGCCGGCTGTGCCCGGCTTCCCAGCAGCTATCTGACGCGGCTCCACTTCGACTCGCTCGTCCACGATCCGTACGCCTTGCGGGAGTTGATCCGCGTCGCGGGCGCCGGCCGGGTGCTGCTCGGCTCCGACTTCCCCTTCGACATGGGGAGCGACGACCCGGTCGGCGCGCTGCGTGCCGCGGGCCTGTCCGACGCCGACTTCCACGCCATACGCGCCGGCAACGCCGCCGCGCTGCTCGACCTCGCCCTCACCTGACGGAGGAACCATGAGCACACGCCTTCTCACCCACCTGCGGCACGTCGACCTCGCCGTGCCCGACTACGACAAGCAGCTCGACTTCTACGCGGGCGTCTGGGGCCTGACCAAGGTCGCCGAGGACTCCGGCCTCTCCTTCCTCGCCGCCGAGGGCTCGCCCGAGCAGTACGTCGTACGGCTGCGGAAGGCCGCGGAGAAGCGCCTCGACCTCGTCTCCTACGGGGCCGCGAGCCCCGCCGACGTGGACACGCTCGCCGAGCGGCTCCTCGCCGGGGGCGTGCCGTTGATCTCCCGGCCGGGCAAGGTCGACACGCCCGGGGGTGGTTACGGCTTCCGCTTCTTCGACGTCGACGGACGCACCCTAGAGGTCTCCGCCGACGTCGGCGTGCGGCGGCACCGCAAGATAGCGGAGAAGGAGTCCATCCCGGTCAAGCTCTCCCACGTCGTGCTCAACTCCCCCGACCTCGAACGGACTCGGGAGTGGTACGAGCGCCATCTCGGTTTCCGGCTCTCCGACACCCTCAGCTCGCCGCGGATGGGCGAGGTCATGCACTTCATGCGGATCTCCACCCAGCACCACTCCATGGCGATCGCGCGGGGCCCGCACACGGCGCTGCACCACATCTCCTTCGAGATGCGCGGTCTCGACGAGTACATGCGCGGCTCCGGGCGTGTCATGCGCGCCGGGTTCAGGAAGATCTGGGGCCCGGGCCGCCATCTGGCGGGGGACAACACCTTCACCTACTTCCTGGACCCGCACGGCAACACCGTCGAGTACACGACGGAGCTGGAGTGCCTGGACGAGGACACCTGGCACCCGCACGTCCACGACTTCTCCCGGCCCGAGGTCACCGACCAGTGGGGCACCGCGAACCCCATGAACGAGCTGATCGCCAAGGAGTCCTTCAACGACCCCGACCGCGGCGTGTTCGTCGCGCCGCCGGTCTGAACCCCCCAGATCGTCGGGAGTCACTTCATGCGTTTCGCCGCCTACGCGCATCAAGGCCACCGCCGGGTGGCCGTCGTCCGGGAGGACGGCATGCTCTTCCCGCTGCCCGGCGTCGACTCCCTCACCGCTCTGCTCGCGGCGGCGGACGGACTGGCGGGAGTGCTCGCCGCGGGAACACCGGCCCTCACCGCGCCGCCCGGCCCCCACGTCTCCCGGGTCCGGCTGCTCCCTCCGCTTCAGCCGCCGTCCGTCAGGGACTTCGTCACCTTCGAGGAGCATGTGGAGGGCGTACGGCGGTCCGTGGACGCCGACCACGGCGTGCCGGAGCAGTGGTACGCGGCTCCGACGTTCTACTTCACCAATCCGCACGCGATCCACGGACCGTACGACGACATCCCGATGCCGCCCGGCTCGGCGCTCCTCGACTTCGAGCTGGAGGTCGGCGCGGTGATCGGGCGGGCGGGCCGCGATCTCACACCCGCGCGGGCCCGCGACCACATCGTGGGCTACACCGTCCTCAACGACTGGTCGGCCCGCGACCTCCAGGCCGCCGAGATGAAGGTCGGCCTCGGCCCGTGCAAGGGCAAGGACACCGCCACCACGCTCGGCCCGTACCTGGTCACCGCCGACGAGCTGGAGCCGTACCGCGACGGCGAGGGCTTCCTGCGGCTCGCGCTCACCGCCGAGGTCAACGGCGAGGTCGTGGGCGAGGACCTGCTGTCCCACATGAGCTGGACGTTCGAGGAGATGACCGCCTACGCCTCCCGCGGCACCCTCGTCGTCCCCGGCGACGTCCTCGGCTCCGGCACCTGCGGCAACGGCGGCTGCCTCGCCGAGCTGTGGGGCCTGCGCGGCGCGCAGGACCCGCCGCCGCTGAAGCCCGGCGACACCGTCACGCTTACCGCCGAGGGCATCGGCACACTCACCAACACCGTCGTTCCCGGCCCCGAGCCGGTCCCGCTCCCGAGGGGCCGCCGCCGCAGCCGGGACCGTACCTCTCGACGCCAGCGGTGACCGGTGGCGCGCCGCCTCAGACGGCGGACCGGTCCCCGGGCGTACGTCGGCGCAGTGACGGCGTGCTGAGCGAGGGCGGGGTCCACACGCCATCCGGGGGGTAGATGTCGGTGCCGGGCGGCACGATCTCGTCGATCCGGTCGAGTACGGCGTCGTCGAGCACCACGGAGGCGCCCTTGAGCGTGTTCCGCAGCTGCTCCCTCGTGCGCGGGCCGATGATCACCGAGGTGACGGCCGGATGCGCGAGCGGGAAGGCGATCGCCAGCTCCGGGAGCGTGCAGCCCACTTCGTCGGCCACGGCGACGAGCTGCTCGACGACCTCCAGCTTCGCGGCGGTGCGTGGGGACGACGGATCGAAACGGGCGGGGTGCAGGGTGGGGCGCCCGCTGCTGAGGTCGAGGGGCCGGCCCTTGCGGTAGCGGCCGGTCAGGAACCCCGAGCCCAGCGGGCTCCAGGTCAGCACCCCCATCCCCAGGCGTTGCGCGACCGGCAGCACATGCTTCTCGACGCCTCGCGCCAGCAGGGAGTACGGCGGCTGCTCTGTACGGAACCGCTGGAGCCCTCGGCGGTCGGCGACGTGGTACGCCTCGACGATCTCGTCCGCGGGGAACGTGGAGCAGCCGAACGCTCTGATCTTGCCCTGGCGCACCAGGTCGGTCAGGGCGGAGAGCGTCTCCTCGATGTCGGTCGTGTGGTCCGGCCGGTGCACCTGGTACAGGTCGATCCAGTCCGTGCCGAGGCGTCGCAGGCTCTCCTCCACCTCGCGGATGATCCAACGCCGGGAGTTGCCGCCGTGGTTGGGGCCTTCGCCCATGGGGAAGTGGACCTTGGTCGCGAGTACGACGTCATCACGGCGGCCCTTCAGCGCCTTGCCCACGATCGTCTCCGACTCCCCGGCCGAGTACATGTCGGCGGTGTCGACGAAGTTGATGCCCTCGTCCAGCGCCGCGTGGACGATCCGTACGCAGTCGTCGTGGTCGGTATTGCCGACGGAACCGAACATCATGGTGCCGAGGCAGTAGGGGCTGACCTGGATGCCGGTCCCGCCCAGAACGCGGTGGCGCATACAACTCTCCTTGAACGTCGCCCTCTTGGACGCGGTGACCTTACGAGATGGAGTGCGCTCCAGGGCAAGCGTGGGGTCGCCACCCGTCGGCCGGCGATGAGTTCCCCTCGTGCGGCGGGTCTCAAGAGCGGGCACAGGGGCCCGGGGAACGGCGTCCCTCTGCGAAGGGTGGGCGGGCGGTCCACGACGTGGCCGCCCATCTCGTCGGCACGGCCCGCACGACGCGTCCGGGTTTCGTGGTGGGCCTGGCCCGGGCGCGCTTCGGCCACCAGGTGCCTACCGCCCTACTCCGGAGAAGTCGGCACCCAGTAGCGGCACTTGTCACCGACCGTGTCGAGGAACGCGCCGCCGTTCGCCTCGATGACGCGCCGGGAGGCGGTGTTCGTCCCGTCGACGGTCAGGAGCGCCCGCGTGATGCCGAGCGAGGCGGCGATCGGCAGCGCCGCGGCGAGCATCGCGGTGGCGTGTCCCCGGCGCCGGGCGCTGGGGCGCACGTCGTAGCCGATGTGACCGCCGACCTCCGCCAGTGTCCGCGTCAGCCGGTGCCGGATCGCCAGTCTGCCGAGCATCTGGTCGCCCGCGGCCCACCACAGCGTGGTCATCGGCACGAAGCCCGCCCGTACCCCGGCTTCGTGCCGCTCGGCCAGCAGACGGGCCACGTAGGCGCCGAAGGCGTCGGCACCAGCATCCGCATCGGCGAGGGCAGCCGCGTCGACGTCGGTGACGAACCACGGCGTCGGATAGTCGCGGTCGGCCCGGAACTCGGCCACGGCCGCCAGGAAGGACGGCCGCAGCCGCGTGGTGGGATCGATCAGCTCGGGCCTGCTCAAGCCCTCCATACGATGACCTCCGTGCTCGGCACGCGTTCGGAGAATCGGCCCGTCGGGGAGGCCTCATCGAGAACACCCAGGCGACGACGGAGTGGCCAGTACGCTCCAGCGCCTGCCTGCCCGGGACGACGTGGCGGTCGGGGCCGGAGAATCCCGCCCTCGTGAAGATGGCCGCCTCACCGCTGGGCGTCCCCTGCGGCAGCACCCCTCGGCCGGCTCGTCGGGCCGGGTCGAGGTAGTCCGCGACCAGATCCGCGAGGGTCGCGTACGGCACGGCCGGGTGGGGCAGGCCGTCGGCGGACCGGGACTCCGTCTTCACGTCCGAGAGGTGCACCAGGGCCCCGCCGGGCTCCAGCATGTCCCTGGTGGCGGCGGCCACGAGGTCGCGCTACATCGGCCAGTACGTCCACCAGTCCCGGGGCGTAGGGAAGCCTCCCGCGCTCGTAATAGGGGGCGGCGCCCGCGAAGAGCGTGTCGTCCCACTCCCAGCCGACGGGCATGTCCGCCACCTGCCCTCACAGAGCGCTGCGCGTGTCCTTCGAAGGTGCGGGCGGCCGCGGTCAGGCCGAGGCGCGGTGGCGGCTCGTTGCCTCGGAGGGCGAGGCGCGGTTGGCCTCGTCCCGCGCAAGCAGGGAGAGCAGGGAGGCCACGACCAGCCCGGATTCGGCCGGGTGGCGCAGCACCTTGCCGGGGTCGATCCGGTACGTGTTGGTCCGTCCCTCCCGCGTGTGGGAGAGATATCCGTCCTGCTCCAGGTCGGCGATGATCTTCTGGACAGCACGCTCGGTGAGCCGGCAGTGCGCGGCGATGTCGCGGATGCGCGCGTTGTGATTGTCCGCGATCGCCGCCAGCACCCGTGCGTGATTGGTGAGAAACGTCCATCCGGTGTGTGGCTCGGGCACTCCATCCATGGGCCAACTCTAGCGACCAAGCATGCATGATTTCAAAAACACGTACTACGTTTCATGTATTAGTTGACGTATGTGGGCCGCAGCGGGCAGCCTGAGAGCGGCGACAGGCGGAAAACGAGAGGGAGCAGTCATGCCGGAGCCCGGACACTCTGAGCAGTCCCTCACGAGAGAGGGCGACGAATACGGTCCGGGTGACCGGACGGACTCCGGTCCGGGGGGTGGCACACCGCTGCCCTTGCCGCCGTTGCCCACGACGGTGGACGTGGTTCCGGGCAGTTACCGGATGAGCGTGCTGGTGCGGGGGCAGCTCGACCTCCACGCCGGGCGACGGCTCCGGTCCGGGCTGCGGCATACCGTCAGCCGGCCGACCCGCGCCATCGACCTGGATCTGAGCGGGGTGAGGTTCTGCGACTGCTCCGGTCTCAATCTCCTGCTCAGTCTGCGCCAGTGGGCCCTGGAGCAGGGGAAAGCCATCGTCATCAGCGCCAGCAGCCCCGCGGTCGAGCGGATCCTCGACCTGACCGGGACCCGCGACTTGTTCAGCGCCGAGGGCCTGGAGGAGGAGAGGGTGGCGGATCCGGTCGCCCGTGAAACGGATCCGGTCACCCGAGACGCGGGGCCGGTCGGATGTGAGACGGGACCGCGCGACGGTGACGCCGTGCCGCGCGGGGAGTCCGAGCAGGAGCTGCGGGCCGAGGTCGCCCAGTTGCGGCGGGCCATGGAGACGCGGCCCACCATCGACCTGGCCCGCGGCATCCTGATGTCGTCGTTCCAGCTGAGCCCCGAGGCCGCCTGGGAAGTGCTGGTCACGACCTCGCAGAACACCAACACCAAGCTGTACCGCCTGGCCGAGGACCTGGTGGCCGCCGTCCAGGGCGGCGCGCTGCCCGAGGCCGTGCGGGAGCAGATGGCGGCAGCGGTCGCCAAGACGACGAACACGGCACAGCAGAACGCTCAGTGAGCGAGTCGGCGCCCTCGGCCCGATCAGGGCGCCGGTCCGCTCAAGCCTGGGTCCGCTTCTCGAGGCGGCTGCCTTGAGGTGCGGTGACGGACATGATGTCACTGGGAGCCGGGGTCGAACACGGGCTGCGCGGCGCTCACTCGGCCGCCTTGGGCGTTGGACAAGGCGCGGCTCAGGGCCGTGCCCAGTTCGGCGAGTTGCCGCTGGGAGACATCGGGCGCACCGCGTACTCGATGTTCTCGTCGCGGTTCGGGCAGTGCTCTCCGGCGGATATGTAGGCGGGCGGCAGGCCGGACAGGTCGGCGGCCCGAGCCGGGGCGGCGTACGGCGTGGCGGGCGTGGAGCCCAGGTAATGCCGCCACATCGCGGAGATCTTGTCGCGGTCCATCCAGGGCGTGTCGGTGGAGTGCCGCTGTGACCACGTCTCCTGCCGGTCGTCGAGCCCGGGCTGGTTGAGCAGCTGGAAGCGGATCCGCGGCCCCTGCTCGTCACGCGCCCGCAGCGCCACGGCGGCCGCGAGCCCGCCGCCCGCGCTGTGCCCGCCCACCGCGATCCGGTCCGCGTCGATGCCGAGTTCGGCCGCGTGCTCGGCCGCCCAGACCAGCACGGCGTACGCGTCGTCCGGCGCGGCCGGGAACGGGTTCTCGGGAGCCAGGCGGTAGCCCACCGAGATCACCACTGCCCCGGAGGCGGTGGCGAGCCGCGCGGCCAACGGGTGCTCGGTGTCGACGTCACCCATGACCCAGCCACCGCCGTGCAACCAGATGAGGGCGCCCCGAGAGCCCGAGGTCATCCGCCGACCGTCGGGCAACCCGCGCCGATCGCGCACCGACTGGCGCCTATGCTCCCGACATGGAGGCACTGGCCGTACGGCTCACGCAACTGGACTCGCACGCGGAGGGCGCGCTGCGCGTCATCATGTTCTACGACACGCTGATGCGCCGCCGCGTCGATCTCCCCGCGCTCGCGCGCGCCTCCGCGGGGCTCGCCGAGTGCGTGGCCGGGATCCGGCTGCACGGCACGGGGCGGGCCATCCGGATCTCGCCCGACGGAACGGAAGCGCGCACTCCGCCCGGGCCCGCGTCGACCACGGACACGATCCTGCTCGACGACGAGGAGATCGGCACGGTGTGGCTGGAGCGCCCCGGCGCCCACAACGAACTGGACGCGGTACTCCTGGAGCGGCTCGCCATCGCCGCCGCGGCGGTGGTCGAGCGGTACGGTCCCGCCCGCACCACCATGGCCGACCCCGCCCTCGTCGAACTGGTGGTCAGCTCCGACAGCGACGAGGCGGCCAGAACCAGGGCGCTGCGGCTCCTGGGCTTCGCCGCCGGCCTTCCGGTGCGGGTCGTCGCCGTACGGACCCGGCTTCCGCTCGACCATGTCGCCGCTCTGCTCTGCCCGGCGCGCCCGGTGAAGGCGGCGGCCGTCGCCGACGTGGGCGTCATCCTCGCCACCACCCTGGATCCGGACCGGTTCCCGGCGGGCGTGCGCGCGGGCATCGGCGCGGCCGAGAGCCCCGACCGGTCCTGGCTCCAGGCCCGCGCCGCCCTCCGCTTCACCACGCCGCGGCTGCCGGTCGTCCGGCACGAGGAGTTGGGGGCGCTGGCCCTGCTCGCCGATGTGCCCGAGGCGGCGGCGCGGGACAACGCCGATGTGGCCGCGGTCGACCGGATCGCCGGCAGTCCGGAGGATCTGGAGACGCTGGACACGTACTGCGCCGTGGGCTCGCTGCGCCGGGCCGCCGAGCTGCTCCACCTGCACCACAGCAGCGTCGCCCGCCGCCTCGACCAGATCGGAAAGGTCCTCGGCATCGAACTCACCGAGCCCACCGGCCTGTTCCGTGCCCGCCTCGCCCTCACCACGTGGCGGCTGCTCAACGGCTGAGGGCGCGGCGGTCGGCGGGTCTCCTCGCGCGGCGGCTAGCGGGACTTCCTCTTGTCGAACCAGATGGTCGCCGCCGTGGGAACGAGTCCGGCCCAGAAGAGGAGTTGGGGCACGGCCCGGTCCGTCCAGGGGATCTCGGCGATCAGCAGGGCGCACGCCATGGCCCAGGCCGCCTGGGCCAGGACGATGCGGGCCCAGCGGCCGCGGCGGACCAGCGAGCGGACGTTGAGCTGGACGCCAGCGCGCAGTCGGCTGTAGCGGCGCCAGGCTCCGAAGGCCCAGATCACGGCCATGATGAACAGGAACCACAGGCGCTGGCCGACGGGGACGGGCAGCTCCGGGGCGGGCCGGTCGGCGGAGGGGAAGAGGTCGACCATGGCGCCCGCGAGGCCCACGCAGAGCAGGGCCAGCCATCGCGTGCCGCGCAGGAGGCGGTAGGTGGCGTGGTCGAGTTGCTCGCGCATGTCGGCGGAGTTGGGCTCTGCCGCGAGCGCGTCCGCGTACAGGTCGGCGGCCTCGGTGGCTCCGACGCCCGGCGCCCGGGCCGCCTTCCTCGTCTGGCGGGCGAGGGCCTCCGCGTGGTGCGGGTCGATGCGGAGGATGGCCTCGTCGAGCATGTCCGAGACCGTGCCGTTCCCGGCCATGCTGGCGATGCGGTGGGCGATCTCGTGGGCGTAGATGTCCTCCGGGCCCAGCCGGAGCGCCTCCATCGCCAGATCGGCGGCTTCACGGGTGACACGGTCGATGGCCTCGGTGGTGAGGTGACGGGCGCCGCTCTCCTGGCCGTAACGGACCAGCGACTCGCGCCATACGGCGTCGGCGAGCATGGCGTGGGCGAACGAGTCATGGGGGGCGACCCGGATCAGCTCGCGCAGCACGGGCTGGACCTTGAGCCAGCCGTTGTCGCGGACCATTGCCTGGGCGCGCAGGCGCAGCGCGCCGTAGTCCTCGGGCGCCAGTTTGAGGGCTTCGTCGGCCGCCGCCGTGGCGTCCTTGGGCCGCTCCTGGCCGAGGTGGCAGTAGCCGATCTTGACCCAGGCGCGCAGGTCGCCGGGGTCCTCGGCGAGGCGGCCTGCCAGGAGTGCCAGGGCCTGGTCGTAGCGGTCGAGTTCGATCAGGGCCTGGGCCTTCTCGACCGTCGGGTGCAGCGTGCTCACAGCTTCCGCTTCTTCTTCAGATAGGTGATCAGGTCGTCGTACGCGCCGCCGTCGTTGGCGTACATGGCGACGTTGCGCGCGGAGGCGAACCACGGCTCGGTGGACGGGACGGTCTGCTTCGCGGCGTTCAGCAGGTCGCGCATGCCGATCATGCGGATGGTGCCGGTGCGCGCCGAGTCGAGCAGGGCGCTCTCGGCCGCCGCCTCGCACAGGTGGGCCAGGTCCGCGCCGGAGAGGCCGTCCGTGGCCTTGACGAGCTTGCCCAAGTCGATGTTCTCGACGGGGCGTTCCTGGAGGTGGTAGCGGAGGATGCTCTCGCGCGCCGGGGCGTCGGGCGGCAGGACGAGCAGGGTGCGGTCCAGGCGTCCTGGCCGGCGCAGGGCGATGTCCACGTCCCAGGGGGCGTTGGTGGCGGCGAGCACGAACACGCCCTCGTTGGCGGCGGAGTCGATGCCGTCCAGCTCGGTCAGGAGCTGGTTGACGGTGTTGCGCATGCCGCTGTGCTGGGTGCGGCTGCGCTTGGCGCCGAGCGCGTCGAGTTCGTCGAGGAAGACGACGCAGGGCGCCTGGCGGCGGGCGGTCTGGAAGATCTCGTGCATGTTGCGCTCGGAGTTGCCGATCCACATGTCGAGGACGTCGTTGACCGACACCGACAGGAAACCGGCCCCGAGTTCACCTGCGATCGCGCGGGCGATGAACGTCTTGCCGCAGCCGGGCGGCCCGTACAGGAGGAGCCCGCCGCGCAGGCTCTTGCCGTACAGCTTGCGCAGTTCGGGGTTGCGCATCGGGGCGAGGAACGCGGCCTCCAGGCGCTCCTTGACCTCTTGCATGCCGCCGACGTCCGCGAGGCGGATCGTGCCGGGGGTGTCGACGTCCCAGGCGGAGGCGTCCCCGGGGTCGCCGCTGCCGTCGACGGCCAGGGGCGCCTCGACGAAGCGGGGCGGGATCACGTCCCCGACCTGATCAGCGGCAGCACGCCAGTCGAAGCCGGGGCGGGGGTCGGGGGTGGTGGGGGTGGTCGTTGCGGGGTCGGGGTCAGTGGGGGCGGTGGTCGCGAGGTCGGGGCTCGTGGGGGCGGTCGCCGTGGAGCCGGTCGCTACGGAGTCGGTCACCGCGGGGCCCGTCGCCGGGGAGCCGTGCACCATAAGTTCAGGCGCCGCGGGACCGGTCACCGCCAGGTCGCTCACCCCGGCGCCCGCCGCCGCAGAGCCCGGCACCGCAGAGCCCGGCGCCGCAGCACCCGTCACGGCAGAGCCCGCCGCCGGACCGGGCGGGAGCGGCTGCTGCGGCGGGGCCTCGGGGGCGAGGGCGGGCGCGCCCATCGCGCGGGCCATCAGCGCGCGGGCCTGGCCGTCACCCGGCGCGTGCTGCAAGGCGACGGCCACCTCCGCGACCGCGGCGTCCGGCTGCCCGGCGTCCAGCATCAGTTCGGCCAGGTGCAGCCGCAGCGGTACATCGGCGGGTGCCGCTTCAACGGCCGTGCGCAAGCTACGTATCAGGGGGGAGTCCTCGGACATGCGGCTACCTTATGTACACGTTGACCCCGGCCCGCCGCCGGGATCGGATCGGTCAGCCCGCCGTCAGCGGTGCGCGTCAGACTTCGGTCACCGAACGGACCCAGAGGGGCGGGAGATCCATGAAGCGGAGAACTGGCGGCGCGCTGCTCGCGACGGCGGTGGCCGCGACGGGCCTGATGGGCACGGCGACCGGACCGGCGCGGGCCTCGGCGACCGCGGCAGTGGAGGCGACCCCGTGCGTCATGCGCGAGGGCAGTGCGCACACGGACTGGACCGGCATGTCGTGGGACGCGGACATCCTGTGCGACAACGCGCCGGGCGACGTGCGCCTGCAGTCGTTCACGGACAGCCCGGTGGTCGGCCGGATGGTGACCACCCGCAGCTGGTTCGTCTGCTGGAAGGTGGGTGACCAGCACGCCGGGGGCAACAACATCTGGTACTACACCCAGGGCGACGAGGTCGTCTCGCGCCCGACCGCGAAGGCCTGGGGCTACATGCCCGCGGTGATGCTGGAGACGCCCCAGGACCCGGTCCCCGGCCTGCCCAAGTGCTCATGGGGGTGACGGAGATGACGCGGACGACTCAGCCGGCGCGGACGACGCAAGCGGCGCCGCGGACCCGGCGCGGTGGGAGCCGCCGTGCCGCCGGCGCGCTGCTGGCCTCGGCGCTGACCGCGATGTGCCTGCCCGCGACCGCGTCCGCCGCCGCTTCGGCCACGGCCGCGGCGCCGGTCTGCCACGTCCGTGAGGGCGTGCGGCACACCGACGTCAAGGGCCACACGTACACCAAGGACCTGTACTGCGAGAACGCGGTCGCGGACGTCTTCGCGACCCCGGAGGTCTACGGGACGGTCATCGCCAAGCTGAAGACCTCCCCGAGCTGGTTCGTCTGCTGGGAGAGCGGTGACCTGCACCAGGGCGGCAACCGCATCTGGTACTACACGCAGGGCGACGAGGTGACCAACTGGCCGCTGTGGAAGGGCTGGGGGTACGTCCCGGCGTTCCGCATCGAGACCGAGCCCGACCCGTTCCCCGGCGTGCCGGCCTGCATGCCCGGCTGACCGGCGGCCGTCGTCGCCGCCGCCCCTCCCCCGCTGACGCCCTGTCAACCGACTCCAGGAGTGAACTCGTGGCCCTTTCCCACGTGGTACGACGCGGACGGATCGCCGCGTCGGCCCTCGTCCTCACGGCGGCGGCCGCCTGGCCCGCGGCCACCCCGGCCTCGGCCGCCACCCCGGCCGCCGCGGTCACCCCGGCCGCCGCGGACGAGGTGACCTGCGTCCTGCGGCCCGGCATCGTCCACAAGGACATGCTCGGGAACACCTTCACCGGCGACCTGTACTGCTCCAACGCCCCCGGAGATCTCTACGGCCGCCCGGCCTTCGACGCCCCCGTGACCGGGCGCCTCAAGACGACCGAGAGCTGGTTCGTCTGCTATTCGATCGGCGAGGCCCACAAGGGCGGGAACAACATCTGGTACTACACCCAGGGCGACGAGGCCGTGGAGCTGCCCGGCCTCAAGGCGTGGGGCAACATGCCCGCGAGCAGCGTCCTCACCAGCACCGACCCATTCCCCGGGCTGCCCCGGTGCCCCTGGCACTGAGCGTCCCGTGCCGCCGCCCGCCACCCGCGCCCTGATCACCTAGACTCGGCCAATGGCGAAGTACTTCGACGTGCACCCCGACAATCCCCAGCGGCGCAGCATCACCAGCGCGGTCGACAGCATCCGCTCCGGCGCGCTCATCGCGTACCCCACGGACTCCTGCTACGCGCTGGGATGCCAGCTCGGCAGCCGTGACGGCATCAACCGGATCCGTACGATCCGTGATCTCGACGAGCGCCACCACTTCACGCTCGTGTGCCAGAACTTCGCGCAGCTGGGCCAGTTCGTCCACCTCGACAACGACGTGTTCCGCACCATCAAGGCCACCACCCCCGGCCGCTACACCTTCATCCTCCCGGCGACCAGGGAAGTCCCCCGCCAGCTGCTGCACCCGAAGAAGAAGACCGTCGGGGTCCGCATCCCCGACCACACGGTCACCCAGGCACTCCTCGCCGAACTGGGCGAGCCGCTGCTCTCCAGCACCCTGCTGCTCCCCGACGAGGACGAGCCGCTCACCCAGGGCTGGGACATCAAGGAGCGGCTCGACCACGTCGTGGACATCGTCCTCGACTCCGGTGACTGCGGCACCGAGCCGACGACCGTCATCGACTTCTCCAGCGGCGAGGCCGAGGTCGTACGGCACGGGGCGGGCGACACCACGCGGTTCGAGTGACGGCGGGGCCCGGCCGTCAGCGGGCCGCGTCGGCGAGCAGTTTCAGGGCGAGCGCCTCGGTCTCGGCGTCGGCCTTCTCGGGGCTCCCGGTGTCGTACGGCGGATCGGGGTCGTACTCGACCGCGAGCTGCATCGCCCGCGCCACCTTCTCGTCGGAGAGCCGGGCGGCCAGGTGGAGGCCCATGTCCATGCCCGCGGAGACCCCGGCAGCCGTGATGATCTTCCCGGTCTCGACGAAGCGGCCGGGGGTGTAGATCGCCCCGACGTCCTTCAGGTACGGGCGTGAGGCCCAGTACGTGGTGGCGGGCAGGCCGCGCAGCAAGCCCGCCGCGCCCAGGATCAGCGAGCCGGTGCAGACCGATGTGGTCCACACCGAGCGGCGGTGGATGCGGCGGATCCACTCGTGCGCGGCCGTGTCCTCCATCATCGCGGTGGTGCCCCGCTGCCCGCCGCCGGGGACGAGCAGTACGTGGGCTCCACGTACGTTCCGCATCGCCCGTTCCGCGACCAGGCTCAGCTCGCCGGTGTCCGTACGCACCGGTCCGGTCTCCCGGGCCACCATCGTGACGCGGGTGTTCGGCAGGCGGCACAGCATTTCGTAGGGGCCGACGGCGTCCAGTGCGGTGAAGCCGTCGTAGAGCAGTATCGCCACCTCCACCGGGCTGCTCTTCCCTACAGGCCGCCCGTCCTCCGCGGCTGCCCCGGCCGCTCGCGCCGGGCCGCCGCTCGCGCCGACGGCCGCGACCGCCGCGCCCGCCACCGTGCCGCGCAGCAGACCGCGACGGCTCGGTACCGGCTTGGCATCGTCCGTGCTCATGTCCGACCAACACCCCTCGTCCGTCCAGTGGTTGACGCTTCAGTAGTCGTGCGTCAACGCACAGGAGTTCCCGGACGCGGAGAACGGACGCGGGCCTCGGCGCGCGACGGCCGCCGCTCTTCGGACGGTCAGCGGCGCCCGCGGCTCTGCGGGGACCAGCCGGCGCCGACCCCGGCGAGATGCAGGGCGGCCAGCGTCAGGCCGAGCAGCATCAGGCTCGTGGTGCCGAAGAAGATGTTGGTCGAGGTCTCGGTGAGGTGCAGGATCCAGGCTGTGCCGAACACGACGGCAGCGGCGATAGCGAGCACGTTTTACTCCTTCGGGGAACGCGGCCCGACGCCGCGCGGCGGTGCGGGGGGTGACTCACCGGCCCGACTTCCCCGGGGCGGCCCGTCCATGCGCTTTCCCTGTGACGAACCTCGCCTGCTCCGGCCGACCAGCTCCTGACCAGGCACATCCGCCGCCGCCCCGGCCCCCTCCACCCCTCTCGGCCGATCTTCCAGGGGTGCCATGACAACACCGAACGGCCCCCGCTACTGTCACTTCCATGTGCGTGGGGAACAGGCCCGTCTCGTGGGTCGGGCCGAACCACGAGGTGCCAGTTCCGAGCGCGCCGCGGGAGAGAGCGACATGACCGACCACCACCCTGGACCTCGCCCCGAGGACGAGCGGGCCGAGCGGGGCGAGCGGGAAGACCAGCCGCCCTCCGGCATGCAGGAGGCGAAACGGCTCGCCGCCCAGGCGCGGCGGCTGCAGGAGCAGGTCGTCGAGTTGGAGGTGCAGGTCCGCGCCCGCCCCAAGATCGCGCTGGCCGAGGGCGTGCTGGTCGAGCGGTACGGCCTGCCGGACCCGGACGCGGCGTTCACGTTGATGCGCCAGGCGTCCCAGCGGGCCAACATCAAACTGCATCAGCTGGCCACCGCGGTCGCCCGCACGCGGGGGCCCGCGCAGGGCGCCGCCGTGTGGTTCAACGCCCGGGAGCGGCGTCCGGCGCCGCCCCTGACCGCGCTCGGCGCCGGCACGCTCGACGAGCGGAACCAGGGCGAGGTCCTCGGCGCCGCGCTGCGCCGCGTCCTCCACATCACCAGTACGTACATGGGCAACGTGCAGTTGGTCGAGGACGGCACGCTGCGCATGGAGAAGCACGCCGGGCTGCCCCGGCAGTTCACGGACTACTTCGCGTTCGTCGACGGCGGCACCGCCTGCTCGCGGGCCGCCACCGCGAGCCACCAGGTCACCGTCAAGGAAATCGCCTCGTCGCCCGGGTTCGACGACGTCACACGGCGCGTGATCCTCTCGGCGGGCAGCCGCGCCTGCCACAGCGTCCCGCTCGTCGACGACACCGACACGGTGCACGGCGTCATCTCCTCGCACCACGCGCGTCCCCTGGTCGGCTTCACCCGGGCGCAGCTCCGGGCGCTGCACCACACGAGCCGCGCCGTCGGCACATGGATCGACTGGCACCGCCGCACGGTCCTGCTTGACGCCCTGGAAGACCTTCACCAACTGGCTCGCGCCCGGGAGGAGTAGGGGCGCCGCGGGAGCGGACAGCCGGTCTGTTGCGGAATCTTCACGTCGCGCCACCCTTTCCTCGCGTTTCCAGGGGCACCCGCGAGAGTGTCCACAACGGAAAGGGGAGCGGCATGATCGCGGTCGCCGTCCTACTCCTGCCGGGGCTGGCGCTGCTGGTGTTCGTGACCGTGCGTCTGGAGGACGGGCTGCTCGACCCCGAAGGCCCGGCCTCTTCCGCCCGCCACGCGCGGCATGCCCGTCGGCACCATCTGCGCCTGATCCCCGGCGGCGGTGGCGCGCCGACGGCGCCGGAGCGTCACAGGCGCCCGCAGGGCCGGAACAGGAACGCCGCCTGAACAGCAATACGCGGCCGGGGTCCGGACATATTTGTCCGGACCCCGGCCGCGGTGGTGGCGGTGTTCTCTGCGTTACCTGCGTTTCCTGCGTTTTCCGCGTTCTCTACCAGCGATACCAACGGCCTCGTCGGCCGCCTGCCCCTGTGGAACGCATCACGAATCCCAGCAGCCACAGGACGATCACCACGGCCGCGACAAACCACAGGGCCTTCAGTGCGAATCCCGCACCGAAGAGAAGCAGGGCCAGCAGCAGAACAACGATAAGGGGAACCATCGATATCAACCTCCGAGGCACCATGTGCCCCGGCCCTGCTCCCTTATGCACAGCCCGTTTTGGCGCGAGGGCGCGGGGACGTGAAAGTCTGCGGCCATGACGATGAATGACTACGACCGCGTGCGTGCCGGGATCGAGGCCATGACGGCATACATTTCCGGCGAACAGGTAATGGACGAATACGTCGCGGAGAAACGCGCCGCCGACGGCAACCTGGACCAAGTCGCCGACAGCGCGACCGCATTGTGTGCCGCACTGCTCTTTCAGATCGCCGAGATGACCGGTAAGACCCAGCATGAGGTGTTGCAGGAGCTGGCCCACGGCCTCAACCGCAACGAGGCGGAGCAGCGGGACTGAGAAGACGGACCGGATTCCGGTGAAGGCGGCGTTCGCGCCGCGAACGCGAGAAGGAGCAGGCCCATGGACAGTCCCCCGGAGCCCTCGGGCGGCGCGTCGGCGTGGGCGTACCGTCGTACCGCCCTGCGCCGCACCCCGGTGTCGATGTGGAACGACGACGTCTCGGACTGGGCCGCGGCGCTGACGTACTACGCGATCCTCGCCCTGCTCCCCGCGCTCCTCGTCACGGTCAGCCTGATCAGCCTGGTCAGCCCCGATACGACGGAGGCGCTCATCGCCGAGGTCACGGACTGGGCGCCCGCGGAGTCGGGCCGCTCCCTGCACGAGGCGCTCAGCGAGATGGCCGACGCCCGTTCCGCGGCGCTCACAGTGGTGATCGCGGGCGCGGTCAGCGCCCTGTGGTCCGCTTCTAGTTACTCGGCCGTGTTCCGGCGGGCGCTGCACGCGATGCACGGTGAGCCGGACTGCCGGCCCGCCCTGCGCAAGGCGCACCGCGTCCTGATGACCGCGCTGACGCTCCTGGCGCTGCTGGTCACCAGTGCGCTGCTCCTCGTGCTGAGCGGCCCGCTCGCCGAGGGGCTCGGGCGGCGCCTCGGTGTCGGCGGCGCGGGGCAGACCGCCTGGAGCGTCATGAAGTGGCCCGCTCTGGTCTGCCTGGTGGCGCTGCTCGTCCTGGTGCTCTTCCGCAACGCGCCGCCCGCGGCCCGCGGCTGGCGCCAGATCCTGCCGGGCGGGGTGCTGGCCGCGCTGCTCTGGCTGCTCGCCTCGGGCCTGTTCACGTGGTACGCGTCGGGATTCGGCAGCTACGGAAAGCTGTACGGCTCCCTCGCGGGCGTCGTTGTCTTCCTGGTGTGGCTGTGGGTATCGCATCTGGCGCTGCTCGCCGGGGCGCAGTTCACCGTGGAGCTGACGCGGGTGCGCACCGGCCGCCCGATGCCGGAGGCACCGTGTCCGGAGGGCGAGGCCGGGGGCGGGGGCGGGGGCGGGGGCGTCAGGCTGCCCCGTCGTACGGCGTGACGCGTCGGTAGGCGGCGCGCGCGGAGAGCAGACGGGCGGTCGCCGTGCCGATGAGGGCCGCCGCGAGCAAGCAGGCCATCCAGCCCGGGTCCCGGTGACCGGCCCAGGAGATCTCCCCGGTGGGGTGGGCGGCGAAGACGTTGAGCAGTGCCCAGCACAGCAGTGCCGTCCCCGGCGCCGCGGCGAACCGGCCCAGCATGCCGAGGACCGCGGCCAGCAGTGACAGCGCGGCGAGGGCGAGGCCGGTGCGGTCGAGGGCGCCGAGCAGATCGAGCGTGCTCACCAGCACGAAGGCGCCCCAGGAGGCCGCCGTCCAGACGAAGGGTGTGGCCATGGGCTCGGGAACCGCTCTCGCGCCCTTGGCGACGTACCGCCACTCCACCACCGTCGGTCCCTCCCCACCGGGCGCCGGGTACGCCGCCATCGGCCCCGGGCCCCTCCACCGCCATTTTCCAGAGGAGATTGTCGCACCACTTCCGGAGAGCGAGGAGGCGTCTCGCGCACCGATGGGGTCGGCCGCCCGCGCTTGGGACGCGTGGCTTGGGAACCCGTCGGCGTTGGACACCGGCGCCACGGCGCGCGCCCAGCGGCCCCGCATGGAGGTAGTGATGGCACGAACTGACCGATACAAGGCCTTGGAGGACGAAAGTGGAACAGGAGGGGAGAAAGGTGAGGTGGTGGACCGGCGCAGAGCGCCGCTGCCGCCGCTGGCACGGGCGTTCACCATGCTGGTCGCCCTCGCCGCGATGGTGGCCTTCGGTGTGGTGCTCGCCCGTCTGACCCTGCAGCCCTCGGCGGCTTCCGAGGCTCTGACGCACAGCAATTTCAAGCCTGGTGCCTCCATACGCGACTATCTCGCCCAGCCCGCCTTCCGCGACACCGTCAAGCAGATCGGCGGGAACATCCTTCTGGGAGTGCCGTTCGGGCTGCTGCTTCCGGTGCTGTTCCCGCGCGCTCGCGGCCTGGTGCGGGTCGCGGTGGTCACGGCGGTGACCATGGTGCTCGTCGAGCTGGCCCAGGGCGCCTTCGTGACGGGGCGGACCTTCGACATCGACGACGTCATCCTCAATACGACGGGCGCCCTCCTCGGCTATCTGCTTCTGGGGCGCCGGCTCGGACGGGCCGTGCATCCCCGGCGGCGGCACTGGTGGCACCGCTTCACCCGGCGGGGCCCGGCGGACGTCTGACCGGGCGCTCGCGTCTGGAAAGGTGAATCACCCCGGCGAATGTCACCCAATGCGTTTATTCACCCCCCTGGTTGGTAACTCGCAGTAGCGAAAGCCTCGCGTGAGGGATCCTCTGCGGAAGGCAGGCACATGTCCGTAAGCATGCTGGCCATCCTGGGCGCTGCGGTGGCGATCGTGACCGCGCTGCTGCTCGCCCGCCCGCTGAACCAGACGACCACCGACGACCTGAGGCGCCGCTTCGGCCCCGAGTTCGACCGCGTGGTGGCACGGCATCAGGGGGACACAGAGGCCGCCGAGCGGGAGCTCAGCGAACGTCTCCGGCGCTTCGGCAGCCTCCGCGTCAAGGGCCTGACGACGGCGGCCCGCGAGCGGTACCACTCCGAATGGGCCCTGCTCCAGGCGCGGTTCATCGACGCGCCGGGGCAGACGGTCGCCCAGGCCAACGCCCTCCTGAACCGGCTGGCCGCCGAGCGCGGCTTCCCCGCCGAGTCGCGTGAGCGCCAGGCCGACGCCCTCTCCCTGCACTGCCCCCGCCATGCGCACGGCAGCCGGGTGCTGCACGAGGCGGCGCGGCGGGCGGCCGCGGGCGAGACGGACACCGAGGCCATGCGCCGCGCCATGCTCGCCGGGTACGAGCTGCTCCACGAGCTCCTGCTGCCCCGCCCGCAGGACCGCAGGGCCGACGCGCAGGCCGGGCACCCCCGGCCCCACCGCCCCTTCGGGGTGCCGTCCCAGCGCTCCGCGCACTCCACTCGCCACTGACGCCGAAGGCCAGGGCCGCCGGGACGGCTGCGGGGATCCGAGGGCCAGGGGCGCGTCGCCCGTGGCTCAGCGCCCCCCATACGCTGTGCGGATGTTGGTCTACGCCCCGGCGGCCCTGCTCTTCCTCGTCTTCTGCTGGCGGGCACTGCGTGAACGCCGAAGATTCGGCAACGCCGTGCTCCTGGGGCTCGCCGTGCTCTGCGCACTGGTCGCCTGGATGTTCCGCCTCATCAGGTCGGGCTCGACGTCCGCCCTGTTCATGGCGTACTCACTGCTCGCCCTGTGCGCGTTGGGGATCCTCGTCCTGACGTACCTGCTCTTCGTCAACGGCCTGCGCATGGTGCGCAAGGAGGGCAGGAGCCCGGCCAATCTGCTCTCGCTGATGGCCGCGCTGAGCATTCTCGGCGTCATCGCCCTGCTGATCACGGCCGCGGTGGTGCGTACCCCGCTGCTGGTCGGGATCGGCGCTGCCGCCCTCGGTCTCTCCTCCTACGTGTCGTTCCTCTTCCTGAGCTTCGTCTGTTACGCGTTCCTCTACGGGCGCTTGCAGGTGCGCCGCAAGGCGGACTTCGTCGTCGTCCTCGGGTCGGGTCTCGTCGGCGGCTCCACGGTGCCGCCGCTCCTTGCCAGTCGGCTCGACCGGGCGCGTGAGGTGCACTCGCGGCTCACCGGGCGTGGCGTCTCCCCCGTGCTCATCACCTCCGGCGGGCAGGGGCCGGACGAGGACCTGCCGGAATCCCACGCCATGGCCGACTACCTCACCGACCGCGGTTTTCCCGCCGAGCTGATCGAGCGCGAGGACCGCTCGACGTCGACCGAGGAGAACCTGCGGTTCAGCAAGGCCATCATGGAGAAGGCCAGGCCCGGCTACCGCTGTGTCGTCGTCACGAACAACTACCACGCCTTCCGCGCCGCGCTCACCGCCCGACGGGCCGGGGTCAGGGGCCAGGTGGTGGGCGCGCCCACGGCCGCGTACTTCTGGCCCAACGCCACGCTCCGCGAATTCGTCGCCGTCCTCGTCGACTACCGGCGGACCAACATCGCCATCGGCTTGCTGTTCGTCCTCGGCGGGGTGCTCGTCTGGTCGGCCCGCTAGCCGGGGGCGCGGCTACTCCGCGTGGCCGTGTCCGGCGCGCCGACCGGGCCGGTTGCGCCTTGCATGAAGGGCAGCGCGGAGTCCGCAGGGACGGCATGCTCCCGGCCGCGCGAAGGAACGAGGTCTGTCCCATGCGCGTCCGTCCCCCCGTCACCGCAGCCGCTCTCACCGTCGCGGCGTTCGCCATGATGGCGCCGCAGGCGTCGGCCGAGACCCAGGCTCCGACGGCGCCACAGACACAGGCAGGCACCCAGCCCTCGCTGTCGATCACGCCGAGCCCCGGCAAGCCGGGCCAGTCGGTGGTCGTCTCCGTCAGCGGCGGCTGCACCGCCGCGTCGGCCACCGCCACGTCGGGCGCCTTCACCCAGAGCGTCCCGCTCTCCACCGGCTCGGCCGGCATCTACACGGGCACCGGCACCATCCGCCCCGACGCCCGGCCCGGAAGCCACACCGTGAACGTCGCCTGCCCGGGCGGTGCCACGTCCACGTACTCGATCACCGTGGCCGGAGCGGCGGCCACCCCGACCACGGCCCCCGACCGGGGCGTGCGCGCGGGGACCGGCGGGTCCCGGACCGCCGAGGCCGTCTACGTGGGGGCGGGCGGCGCCCTCGTGCTCATGGCGGGCGGGTACACCGTGTACCGGATGCGGCGCAGGCGGTCCTGACGCGCCGGCGGCCGGGAGGTGTCTCCCGGCCGCCGGTGCTTGGCGCGCGATCTCGCGCGCGGGATGGGTCCGCTCAGGCCGCCGCTTCGAGAACCTTGTCGATCTCGCCGAGGAAGTCGTCGAGGTCGTCGGGGGTGCGGGAGGTGATGAGCTCCCAGCCGTTCGCACCGCAGTGCATGACGGGCTTGTCGACCCAGGTGCCCTTGGCGTTGCGGATGTCGGTGGCGACGGAGGCGTACGACGTCAGGGTCTTGCCCTCCAGCACGCCCGCCTCCACCAGAAGCCACGGTCCGTGGCAGATCGCCGCCACCTTGCGGCCGGACTCCGCGAAGGAGCGGACCGCCGCGACGGCGCTCTCCTCCAGGCGCAGGGTGTCGGCGTTGACCGTGCCGCCGGGGACCAGCAGCAGGTCGTAGGAGGACGTGTCCGCCTCGGCCAGGGTGAGGTCGGGCTCGACGGTCTTCCCGGGGTCCTTGTCACCGACGAGGGTGCGGATCTCCTCCGCCGACACGGCGGCCACGTCGACGTGCGCGCCGCGGGAGCGCAGGTGCTGCACCGGCACCACCAGCTCGTCCTGTTCGACTCCGTAGTTGGTCACGACCGTCAGTACGCGGCGGCCGTTCAGGGTGTTGTCAGCCATGACGTTGCCTTTCCTGGTGCTGTGCTGTGTCCTTCGGCGCTGTGTTCAGGCGCTCTGTCCTTCGGCCTCAGCGGGCGGAGCGGCCGGACACCATTCGGTAGAGGAACAGGACGACCACCGATCCGATGACGGCGGCGATCCACGTCGACAGGTGGAAGAAGCCGTTGATCGACTCCACTCCGAAGATCAGTTTGCCGAGCCAGCCGCCGAGCAGTCCGCCCACGATGCCGATCAGCATCGTGACGATGATGCCGCCCGGGTCCTTCCCCGGCGTCAGTGCCTTCGCGATCGCTCCCGCGATCAAGCCGACCAGAATCCAGGCGATGACGCCCACGGTGTTACCTGCCGTTCACTCTCGAAGTCGATCGGTCACTCCGGTACCCGCCTTCAGCATGACCACACGGCGGGGAGCCGCCAGACGAGTCCGGCGACCGGAGTAAAGATCGGGTGCCCCTGGGGTCTGGGCGCCATTCGGGACCAACGACTCCCGCGGGAAGGCACGAAGTCCTTTTCACGGCACCTTCGGCGACGTAATGCCGCCTCGGCTCCGGGCGTGCGGGCCGGGAGCCGAGGCGCAGGGTCGGGGTCAGGTCAGGTCAGGTCAGGGTCAGTACAGCTTGTTCACGGCCTTGGCCGTCGTGGTCTTGAAGTCGGCGGCCTGGGCGTTGCCGAAGTCGCCCATCTGGCCCCAGTGCACGAGCGTCACCGTCCGGCCGTCGCGGCCCACCGAGAACATGTTGATGTCGGAGGCCCCCCACGAGGCGACGGTGTGCACGCCGTAGACGTGGGCTCCCTCCTCCGCGTTCACCTTGCCGTAGTACTTCTGCTTCGCGGTGATGTCGGGGTACTGCTTCATCACTTGCTCCGCGCACCCGTCGAGCTTCTTGCGCAGCAGCGCCGCGAACTCCTTGGCCCGCCGCTCGTCCCGCTCGACCACCGTCACCTGCAGCGCACCCGTGTCCAGGTCGGTGCGGTACGCGCGGTGCACGGACGTCGACGGCAGCGCCTCGCCGACACACATCGGCAGCGGGTCCGGCTGGCCCGGCGTCACGGGACCGGCGTACCAGTCCGACGACGCGTGGGGCGGCAGCTCGGAAGGTGCCAGGAAGCGGGGGGTGGCGGCCGCGGAGGCCGGCACCGTTCCCGCGGCGACACCGGACGCGGCCAGTACGGCGGCCGCGGCGAACATTCCCTTGTTGGCGCGCACACTCATCCTCATTGTCTCCCCCATATGTTTCGGTCGGTCGCTCTGCCGCGGGCGGAACCGTCCACCCTTGGATCCCACGCCCCTTACGACCCGCGGCACCCCGCGTCCGTTGCCCTCCCGTGCGTCACAGCTCCGTCTCCCATGTCACCGAACGGCAACACCCCAGCTCCCCGCCTCACACCAGTCCGGTGACCGTCACGGACACCCGGGGGTCCCGCATTCCTGCCTCCGCGCGCACGGCGGCGGTGACCGCCGCGCGCACCTCGCGGGTGACGTCCACGGCGCGGTGGCCGCGGTGCAGGACGACGTACACCTCGACGTGCCACTGTTCGGCGCCCTCGCCCCGTGTCACCCGTACGCCCGAGGAGCGGGGCGGCCTTCCGAGGCGGTCACCCATCGGACGTACGCGCGCCAAGGCCCTTGAGGCGCGCAGGAGTTGGGCGACTCCCGGTCGCAGGAAGGCGACTCCGGCCGTGCCGAGCACCGCCCTTGCGACCGCGTCGGTCAGATCACCGGAAGCGAGTTGTTCCGTCACGGTCGCCTTCCCTCCACGTCTTCGGTGATATCGGTGATCGTCACGTCAACGACCGTGACCCGCATGCCCAGTTCGGTCTCGGCCGCCTCCAGGACCCGGTGGCGGACCTGTTCCGCCACCTCTTGGAGGTGCCAGGTGAGGGGCGCCTCCACTTCGAGGCGGATACCGACGGGGCCCCGCCGCAGGCGTCCGGCCGGGGCGGTGGTGTCGGTGTCCTGGGAGCGGACCTCGATGCGGCAGCTGCCCGCCCGCACCCCGGGCAGGGTCTCCGCTGCCGCGCGGACCGTTCTGGCGGCGGCCGCTTCCACGATCCACGCGTCCTCGTCCTCCTCTCCCAGCGGCAGCGTCCGGCCGGGCCTCAGTTCGAGCCGCACCACGTCCATGACGCGGCCGACGAGCGCGGAGGCGTCGGTGTCCTGCTCCCGCGGTTCCGTCGCGCGGGCGGCGGAGACGACGTCCTCCAGATGGCGCAGGGTGTTCAGCGCCTCGGTGCAGTGCGGGCACGCGGCGGCGTGGGGATCGGCCTCGCCGCTCTCCCAGCGCTCCCATACGCTCCACAACTCCCGCCCGCAGGGCAGCGGTTCCCGCTCCGCGGGGCTGTCCGCCGGATTGCCGCCGGTGGCCGCCGCGCGCTCCTCGCCGGGTCCGGTGTCCTGGTTGCCCGGTCCGGTCTCCTCGTTCACCGCCATGCGGCCATCGCCTCCGTGAGATAGCGCCGCGCCCGGAAGACGCGGCCGCGCACCGCCTCCGGACTGATCCCGACCGACTCGGCGATGGATTCGTAGGACAGGCCGTTGAGTTCGCGCAGTACCCAGCACACCCGTTGTTCCGGTGACAGTCCCGCCATCGCCCTGGTCAGGTCCGCCACCGCCGCGTGCCCCTCGGCCACCCGGGCGGGCGAGGCCTCGTGCTCCGGCGCCTGGGGTTCGGGCACGCCCTCCAGGTCCACCGCGGGTCTGCGTGCGCGCAGCACGTTCAGGCACCGGTTGGTGACGATCCGGTGTATCCAGGTGCCGAACCGCGCGTCCCTGCGGAACTCCGGCAGCTTGCGCCACGCGCTCACGAAGGAGTCCTGCACGGCGTCCTCGGCCTCCGTCCGGCTTCCCAGCAGCCGCGTCGCCAGCCGCAGCAGTCCCGGGGCGTGGCGTCGCACCAGCTCCTCGAAGGCCTCCTCGTCGCCTTCCCCGGCGCGCACCGCCAGCAATCCGTCGGCACGCCGCGCGGCCTCATCCGCTCCGTCCTGCGGCGCTCTGCCCCGCTCCCCGGGCACACGCGGCTCCTCTCATCCAGGTCGTGCTCGTACGACACTCGGAAAGCCGCCCGCGTTACGCGGCGAGGGCACGTTACCTCCCGGAAGGAGAAGTTCATCCGAGGCGCGTAACGAAATCCCCGGCCGCCGTGTCAGACAAGCGAGGAGCCGGGCACCCGGTCCGGTAGCGCATGTACGGGCCGAAGGGCCGCAGGGCTCCACACGACATTCGATCCGAGGAGACGCCGGCATGGCGAATCAGGACATCCACTCGAACGCGACCACGTCCGGTGGCATCGACACCGGCTCCACCGGCTCCACCGGCACGATCCACAAGAGCGCGGGCACCACCACCGTGACGGGCGGCACCGGCTCCGGCGAACCGGCAGCCACCCGCGGGAAGACCTCCATCGCCGACGTCGTGGTCGTGAAGATCGCCGGGATGGCGGCGCGGGAGATCCCCGGTGTCTTCGACATGGGCGGCGGCCTGTCGCGCACCATCGGCGCGGTCCGCGACCGCGTCCCGGGCGGGCGCCCCAACGTCGGACGCGGCGTGAAGGTCGAGGTCGGCGAGCGGCAGACCGCGATCGACCTGGACATCGTCGTCGAGTACGGCGTGCCGATCACGGATGTCGCCCACGACGTGCGCGAGAACGTCATCGCGGCCGTGGAGCGCATCACCGGCCTGGAGGTCGTCGAGGTGAACGTCGCGGTCAACGACGTACGGCTGCCCGACGACGACACGGCGGACTCGGCCGGCGAGACGCGGGTGGAGTAGCGCTTCCCGCTCGGGGGTGGCGCGGCCACCGGGCACGGCCAGGAAGTTTCCGTGGTGTGAGTGGTGTGAGGTGAGTGGTGAGCACAGCTCTGGTTGGCATGATCGCCGGAATGGCCCTGGGGTTCGCCGGGTGGTTCGGCGGTTTCGGTGCTTTCCTTCTGGTCGCCGCGCTGGGCGCGGTCGGCTTCGTCGTCGGGCGCCTCGTGGACGACGGCACGGACATACGGGACTTCCTCGGCGGCCGTGACTCCGCCGGTGGCCGTGGCTCTCGTGGCGGCCGTGACCGGGGGCCGCGATGAGCACGCCGGCGGCGGACCGCGGGTCCACGACCGTGGCCGAGCGCGCGGTGCGCCGGATCGCCGAACGCGCGGCCACGGAGGCGCTGGCCCCGGGTGAGGTCCAGGTCCAGCGGGGCTCGGCCGCCGTACGCGGTCGCCGGGCCCGGGTGGATGTCGCCGTGACGCTGCCCTACCCCGCCGTGCTCGACGAGGCGGGCGAGCGGGTGCGGTCGCACGTCGCCGACCGCACGGCGGGGCTCACCGGTCTCGCCGTGCCCTCGGCCCGGGTCCGGGTCCGCGAGCTGCGGGTGCGGGAGCGGTCCGAGGGAGCGGTCGCGCGTGCGTCGAAGGAGGCTTCGCAAGAGGCGTCGGAGGGGACGGCACAGGAGGTCGCGCAGGAGCTTTCGGGTGGGGGCCGGGCCGGGCGGCCGTGGTCCCCGCGCCGGGTGCCTGTCGCGGTGTTGGCGTTCCTCTGCGCCGCGGTCTGCGGTCTGTTCCTGTACGACGTGGTCTCCGTGCACGCGGCCGGTCGCTCTCCCGCGCGGTGGCGGGCCCGGCTGATGGAGTGGCTGACCGCGCACGGTCCGGACAGCGGCGCCTGGCCGGGCGCGGCGATCGCGGCGGCCGTGTTCCTCCTCGGTGTGGTGCTGCTGGTGATGGCCGTCACGCCGGGGCGGCGGCGCCTTCTTCCCATGGCGGGACCGGCCGCGGGCGTCCGCGCGGTGATCGACCGGCGCGCCGTGGCGTGCCTGGTGCGGGATGCCGTGGCGGAGGTGCCCGGCGTCACCCGGGCGCGGGTCCGTGTCGGGCGCCGTAAGGCGCGGGTGCGTGCCGGGCTGGGGTTCGGCTCGCTGGAGCCCGCGCGCCGGGCGGTGGCCGAGACCGCGCAGGAGACCTTGGCCGCCTGTGGTCTCGCGAGGCCCCTGCGGCTGAAGGTGCGGGTGCGGACCGAGCCCGCATGGCGTGCTCCCGCGTCCTCGGCGGTCAAGTCGGCTTCTGTTGCCGCCGGTTCGACGTGGAGGAGCGCTGATGAGCCGGCTCCGTAACGGCACCAACCGCGTGGCCCTGCTGGGAGTGGCGGCGGCGCTGCTGGCCTCGGGCGCCGCGCTGGCCTCCGCGACCGGGCCTGTCCGCGACCGGCTGCCCTCGAACTGGCCCCGGCTCTCCGCCGACAGGACGTGGCTCGACGGGGAGGCCCTGGGGCGGTGGCGGGACGAGGGCTGGTGGCCGCCCCTTGTGATCGCCGCGCTCTGTGTCGGCGTACTGCTCTTCCTGTGCTGGGGCGGGGCGCAGCTGCGCGCGGGGCGCCTGCGTGAACTGCCGCTCGGGCAGCCGGGCGTGACCCTGTCCGGTGCGGCGCTGGCCGCGGCGATGGCGGAACGGGCCGGGGCCGTCGACGGCGTGATCCGCGCGCACGTGACCCTCCTGGGCCGCCCCCGGCGCCTGCGGGCGCGCATCACCCTGGTCCTGTCCCCCGAGAGCCGCCCGGAGACCGTGCTGCACGAACTCGCACGGCAGGCGGTCGCCGAGGCGAGAGCGGCGGCGGCGCCGCGCGCCCTGGAGGCGGACGTACGCCTGACGGTCCAGCGCCACAAGCTCCGCCGCCTGCGCTGACGCGGCCCTGGCTCCGCGAGGTCAGCGCGGTGCGTCGTCGCCGCACTCGGAGTGCGGGAGCACCGTGCCGCCCTCGCGGAACTCGGCCGTCCGGCGCTGGGGTGCCCCAGCGCCGGGATTACGCTCGGACCCTTCCCTCAGGCGTGGTCGTACCAGGCGAACGAGACGATCCGCCAGCCGTCCTCGCCGCGGACGAACTGGATGCTCTTGGTGCCCGCACCCTCGAAGGGTTCGCCGTCCAAGATGCCTGACTTGCGGTACTCACCGAACCGCGACGCGACGTCACCCGCGATCGAGGTGTGCTCGGAGGTCTCCCACTCGGAGAACTCGACGAGCCGGCCCTCCGACAGCAGCCGCTCGCGGGGCTCGATGAACTCCTCCACGGTGTAGACCGTCAGCTTCTCGCCCGTGCTGGCGATCACGCCGCCCGGGACCATCAGGCGGCGGATCCGGGCGACATCGGCGGCCTTGCCGCCCCGGTTGTCGAAAGCGCCGAAGAACTCGGCGGTCAGCGTGTCTATCTCACTCTTGGACATGGCGCGACGGTAGCAGCGGCGGTGTCGGCCGTCGGGGGGTTCGCGGGTCTCGCGCGCTCCTTCGTCAGGGCGTTGATGATCACGCGCGCGATGAGCGGGTCGGCCGGGAGCGTGTGCGCGGCGAACCAGCGGGCGGCCCGCGGGTCGGGGGACGGCTCGACGAACTCCGCGCCCGCGTAGTCGTCGAGCGGCGGGTCGTAGACGTATCCGCACACCACGCCGTGGTCCACGAGGCGTTCCAGGAGGGCGTCGCGGTTCTCGACCATGAGCGGGGCCCTGAAGAGGGGCGGCGGGCCTTCATGGGCCGGCCGCTCGCGCAGCGCCGGGCCCGCCCAGGCGGTGCCCGACAGCAGGGAGACTCCTGCGGCGCGCCGGGCGAGGTCCCCGTCGAGCCGGTCCAGCCTCAGCTTCAACTGGCCGCGGACCAGAGCCCCGTGGCGCGCGCGGTAACCGTGGAGGTCCACCCGCACCCATGGCTCGTACGCGGTCAGGCTCGGCGCACGGAACGCGCGGCCCGCGAGCCGCCGCGGGTGCAGGTCCATGCGGAACGAGTCGCCGCGCTCCAGTACTCCCAGGCGCTGCATCGTCCGCCACACGGGGCGGACCAGGTGCAGGACGCGTACGCCCGAACGCGCCAGGGGCCGCAGCGTGGTGGCCAGGTCGTCGTGGAGGCGGCGCGGCACCAGGAGTTCGTCGCGCAGCCGCTCCAACTCCCGGCGGGTGCGGTCGTCGTCGACCGCGAGGAAGCCACCGGCCATCCCCGCCACGTGTTTGGACAGGCTGAACGCCGCCGCCTCGCCGAAGGTGCCGATCGGCTGACCTGCGACGCGCGTCCCGATGGCGTGGGCCGCGTCCTCGAACAGGGGGATGCCCAACTCGTCGCAGCGGCGGCGCAGTTCGACGACGCGGTCCGGTATGCCGTACAGGTTGGTGGTCAGGACGGCGTCCACGTTCCGCCAGGTCGACTCCGGTACGGCGGCGGGGTCGATGTTGCCGTCCCGGACGGACACGGGGGCCTGCACCGGGCGCAGGCCCGCCGCGAGGACCACGAAGAGGATCACGTCGTCGTTGACCGGTGACATCAGTACGCGTGCGCCCGGCCTGCACCAGCGCCGCAGGGCCAGGTAGAGGGCCAGGCGTGCCGAGGGGGTGTAGAGGCATTCGCGTCCGAGTCGCCGTGTCATCTCCGCGGCGAGCCGTGATCCGTAGGGCATCGGCACCTTATTCTGTTCGGCTGGTGGGAGGGATGGCCCGGGGGCGGCTCGGGTGCCGACCGGGGGTGGCTCGGGGTGGCGCGGGAGCCGACCGGGGGTAGCGCGGGAGCCGTCCGGAGCGTCCTGGGCGGTGGCTCGGAACCGTGTGGTCAGCGCCTGCGGGGCGCCGCGTCGGCGGCGGGCGTACGGCTCGACGTGCGCAGCGTGCCGACCGTCTTCAGCAGCCGGTCGGCCGGTTCCCGCAGCCTGGGGTGGGCCAGGACCGTGTTGCGCAGGCCGCGCACCGGCCTGCGCCACATCCGGTGCACGGCGGCCACCGGGTGGGGGCGGGTCGCGAAGCCCTCGCCCACCCGCAGCTCGCGGGTCTTGAGCCAGTCCTTGTACTCCTTCTCGCCGCGCCCCAGGTCCATGATCCGCACTCCGTGCCGGCCGGCCGCCTCGGCCATCCGCAGATGCATCATCAGGCCCGGCGAGTAGTAGCGGAACTCCGGGTCGTACGCGGTGAACCAGCCCGCGAGGACGGTGCGTGAGGCCGGCCCGAAGTGTGCGGCCACCGGCCGGTCACCGGCGTACACCACGGACAGCACGCCGGTGAAGTGCTCCTCGCGGACCTGGAAGAGATGGTCGACCAGGCCGACGATCCAGGGGCGTGCGAAACGGTCCATCCGGCCCGTCCTGCGGTACTGGGCGGACTTCCAGCGCATGAGCGTGCGCAGCACGCGCGGGTCGCGTTCGTCGTAGACGAAGCGCATCTCGCCGACGTTGCGCCCGAGGCGGCGCTCCTTCTTCAGCGTCGTCCTGGCGAGCCCTGGGTAGGCCCCGCGCAGCCATTCGGGGTAGCTGTCGCCGCCGGTCGTGAGGTCGAGGACCGGTGAGGCGAACGTTCCCGTGACGTATCCGCCGAAAGGTTTCTGCTCTTCGACGAGGTGGTCGAACTCGAAGACGGAGAGGTGGCAGGCCTTCAGCAGGTCCTCGGTGTCCCAGACGACTCCGGGGCGGTGCACGAGTGCCTGGCAGTCGGAGAGGCCGAGGCCGATGGCCCTGCCGACGCCGAAGGGGGTGCGCTCGTACGGGAAGAAGCCGACGGGCCGGCCGTTCTCCCGCAGGACGGCCACCTGCGCGCGGCCCCGGTACCTGGCCACGCCTTCGGCGAACTCCGGCGCCAGGAAAGGGTTCGCGTACTCGGGCGACTCGTCCATCGCCCGGTGCCAGGCCGTGCGGAGCGAGTCGCTCAGCCCGTCGAGTCTGTGGATGGTGATGTCCACCTACCGCTCCCCCAATGTTGGTCCCCACCGCGCCGCGCCACGCCGGGCGGCGCACGCGCGTTCCACGATCGACGACCGATTCGAACTGCTCGGCGATGCTCAAAGGTCGCGAAACAGTACGGATGTGTCAAGGGTGCCGACAGGCTCCTTGTCCTCAATCCGGCTTGCGGGCAGGCCAGTTGGCTTGATCTCCGCATGCCCGGCCGATCTGGGTGAGCGCTTCGCGCAGAGTGGCCGGGCGCAGTGCGCCGCGCACGGCGGGGCCCGCCCAGCCGGGTCCGCCCAGCATGACCAGGGGCCTGCCCCGGGCGCCGCGGACGCCCCAGCGGGTGTCGGCGATGTGCCGGGCCAGCGGCACGCTCGCGGTGGAGCGGGCCTGTGACCACAGGACGACGACCGCGGGGCCCGTCCTGCGGACCGCCGCCGAGACCGCCTCGACCGGCACGGCGGCGCCGAACATCCGCTGGGGCACGCCGAGTTCACCCAGTGCCGCGCTGAGCGCCTCCAGCGGGAGGCAGTGCTGCTCACCGGGGACGCACGCAAGGACGAGCGGTGCCGCCGGGGACGGCGCGGGCGGGGCGGTGGCGCAGCGGTGCAGGGTGCGGGAGACCTGCCAGGAGAGCAGGTGCTCGACTTCCACGTACCGGTCACCGGCCTCCTCCCACTTGCGGCCCACGGCGTGCAGCGTCGGCACCATGACCTCCTGCCACGCGGCGACCAGCCCATGCCGCTCCACCGCGTCGGCCAGCAGCTCCTGAACGGCGGGCGCGTCGAGGCGTACGGCAGCGCGGGACAGGCCTCTGCGCTGCCGTACGAGGGGGCCTGACCCGGCCCCGGGCGCGGGGCGGGTCCTTGCGCTGGACTCAGCTCCCGCGCCGCTCCCGGACTCGGCCGCCTCGGCTTCGGGGCCGCGCGTGAGTGCCGTGCGGGCCGCGTCGGACGGGGGGACCCCCAGTGAGGTGAGGCGGCCCATCTCCTCGACGACCGCAATGTCCCGCTCCGACCAGCGGCGGTGGCGGCCCGGCTCGCGGCGGGTGGGGCCGAGGCCGTATCTGCGGTCCCAGGTGCGCAGCGTCGTCGGTGACACCCCCAGCCGCCTCGCCAGCGCGCCGGTCGTGACCGGGACACCCGCCGCGCCGTCGCCCTGCGGACGCTCCCGCGCCTCGCCCGCGCCTCCCCGAGGCTCGCTCATGCGCTCACGATACGACGCACAACCGATGCGGGTTGCCGAGTGCGCGGAGCCGCTCCCAAGATGACCCAGCCGCGGCCGAAACCGCGGTCCGCCTGGCCGATTTCCTTCGGACGCGGGGCAGTTGCCGATCGGTTCGGTTCGAGGAGCTGACGAGACGTCGATGAGCGCAGCGGGGCCACAGCCGGCACGGGGCCCTGTGGACGTGCCGGGCAGATTCGGGGTGCGGGACGGGGACGCCGCGTTGGCGGCGGGACTGGCCTGCGGGGACGAGGCGTGCCTCGCCGCGGTGTACCGGCGGTGGGGGCCCGGGGTACAGGCCCTGGCCCGGCGTGCGCTCGGTGACAGCCGTGAGGCGGAGGACGTGGCGCAGCAGGTGTTCCTCGCCGCGTGGCGCGGCCGGGCCGGGTACCGCCCCGAACTCGGCAGCCCGGTCGCCTGGTTGACCGGAATCACCCGGCGGAAGATCGCGGACGCGCTGGCGGCGCGGACCCGCAGGGCGGCCCTCGTCGACGGCGCGGGGGCCCGGTGCGCCGTGGACCGCGCCTGTGTCGACGAGGTGGACGCGGTGGTCGACCGGGTGCTGGTGGTACGGGAGTTGGCGAGGCTTCCGGTGCCGCAGCGGACGGTGCTGTGTCTGACGTTCTACGAGGACCTCACCCAGCCGCAGATCGCCGAACGCACCGGGTGGCCGCTGGGCACGGTCAAGAGCCACGCGCGGCGCGGTATGCGTCAGCTGCGTCTACGTCTGCTCCTGCGGGACGCGCCGTATGACGCGTGAGAGAAAATCTTCGGCCGGGTGCATCCGCGTGCCCCCTGGCGGCGGAAGTGAAGGGAAACCCTCAGTGGCCGTCCCCGCCGTCGGCCGCCGGGCTCGCCCGGACCCCGCTTCCTGTGCGCCTCAGCGGAGTCGGCGCCGCTGAGGGCGCCGCCGTCGACCCCCGGACGGTGGCCGAGGGCCGTGGGTGGTGCCAGGCGTCGTGCGAACAGCCGCGCCACCCACGGCCTCGACTCTGCCGAGCGACAACCGCGAGCCCCACTAACCTCGTCAGCCCTGTCAGCCCCGTCAGCCTTGACGGTCGCCCGCTCCCCCGCAGGCACGAGCCTCGCGCGGAAACTTGCCACTGTGGCCATATCGCGCCTCCTACCGTGAGCTGACATCCGCGTACCTCCGCGGTCTGGCGCGCGTGCGACCAAGGGGTGACGCGGCCTCAACCCCCTCCGCATTAGCGTCCTGTGCCATGACCGCAAGCCGAACCGCCGTACGCCGCCGCGCCCTTGTCGCCGCGCTCGCCCTCGCTCTGGCCGCGCCCGCCGCGGGCACCGCCGCCGCCCACGCCACACCCGCGAGCGGCGCCGTGCGCGCCACGTCGGCCGAGGTGGCCGCGGCGCCATGGCGGCTGCCGCGCCCCACTGGACCGTACGCCGTGGGGCGGGACACCCTGCACCTCGTCGACAAGAGCCGCCGCGATCCATGGGTGCCCTCGGCGGACGCCCGGGAGCTGATGGTGTCCGTCTACTACCCGGGGCGGCACGGCGGCGGGCGCCCCACGGCGTACACCTCCGAAGAAGAGGCCCGGCTCCTGCTGGAGTCGGCCGAGCTGGACGGGCAGGTCTCCGCCGCCGCGTACAGCGCCACCCGCACCTACGCCCGCTCCGGCGCGCGCCCGGCACCGGGCCGGTTCCCGCTCGTCGTGCTCTCCCCCGGCTTCACCGCTCCCCGCACCACCCTGACCCACCTCGCCGAGGAACTCACCTCCCGCGGCTTCGTCGTCGCCACCGTCGACCACGCGTATGAATCCGTCGGTACGGCGTTCCCCGGCGGCCGGATCCTCACCTGCCGGGCCTGCGGGCCCGCCACCGAGCCGGGGATGGGCAAGGTCGTCACCGAGGGGCGCGCCAAGGATCTCTCCTACGTCATCGACCGGCTGACCGGCGACAAGACGCCCTGGCGCCACGCCCGCATGATCGACTCCCGGCGCATCGGCGCCGGCGGGCACTCCATCGGCGGGGCGGCCGCGCTCGCCACCATGACCACCGACCCGCGCGTACGGGCGGGCGTGAACATGGACGGCAGCTTCCACACGGACCCCGCGGGGATCGGCGGCCGGCCGTTCCTGATGCTCGGCACTGAGGACGAGCACACGCCGGGGCGCGGGGACGGCGTGAACTGGGACCGCACCTGGGAGGGGCTTGACGGGTGGAAGCGCTGGCTCACCGTCAAGGGCTCCGGGCACTTCACGTTCACCGATCTGCCCGTCCTCGCCGAGCAGGCGGGTCTCGTCGACCCCCAGGTGCCGCTCTCCGGTGAGCGGTCGCAGCAGATCACCCGCGCGTACGTCGGCGCCTTCTACGAGAAGTGGCTGCGGGGCACCTCGCGGCCGCTCCTCGACGGGCCGACGGCGGGCAACCCCGAAGTCGCCTTCCCCCGGCGCTGACCGCCAACGGCCCAGGAGCCGGCGCCACGGAAGTCTGTGGCCAGGCCCGCGATAGTTGAAGACCGGTGATTTCGCCGATGTATCCGGCGCGAAGGTGCCCGGACAGTGGCCGCTGCCAGCAGTCCGCCCCCGAAAGGACGCGATCGTCGTGCAGCAGCTCAGCAACGAGACCATCGGCAGCCCTGCCCCCCACCGCCCGAACCGGCGGTTCCGCCCGCGCCTGTTGCGGGCGGGACTCGCCGCCGTACTGGCCGTAGGCGGACTGATCACCGCCCAGTCGGGCAGCGCGGGCGCCGCGGAGAACCCCTACGAACGCGGCCCCGCGCCGACCGTGTCGAGCATCGAGGCCCCCCGCGGCCATTACGCCGTGTCCGAGACGCGCGTGTCGTCCCTCGGCGTCACCGGGTTCGGCGGCGGCACGATCTACTACCCGACGACCACCGCCGACGGCACGTTCGGCGCGGTCGCGATCTCGCCCGGCTACACGGGCACCCAGTCGTCCATCTCCTGGCTCGGGCCACGGCTCGCCTCGCAGGGGTTCGTCGTCTTCACCATCGACACCCTCACCACGCTCGACCAGCCCGCCAGCCGGGGCACCCAACTCCTCGCCGCCCTCGACTACTTGACGCAGCGCAGTACGGTACGCGGCCGCGTCGACAGCAGCAGACTCGGCGTCATGGGCCACTCCATGGGCGGCGGAGGCAGCCTGGAGGCCGCCAAGAGCCGCCCCTCGCTCCAGGCGGCGATCCCGCTGACGGGCTGGAACCTCGACAAGACCTGGCCCGAACTGCGCACACCGACCCTTCTCGTCGGCGCGGACGGTGACACGATCGCCCCCGTCTCCTCGCACTCGGAGCCCTTCTACGAGAGCCTTCCCGGCTCGCTCGACAAGGCGTACCTGGAGCTGAACGGCGCGAGCCACTTCACGCCCAACAGCTCGAACACCACGATCGCGAAGTACAGCGTCTCGTGGCTCAAGCGCTTCATCGACAACGACCAGCGCTACGAGCAGTTCCTCTGCCCGCTGCCCCGCCCCAGCTCGACGATCGAGGAGTACCGGGGCAACTGCCCGCATACCTCCTGACAAGGCCTCCCGGCCCTCCTGAGAGGCTTCCCAGCGGGTTTACGCGGAAGTAACGTGACGGTCGTGGCCGGACTGACGACTGTGACGGGCCCTCTCCGGATATACGGCCGGAGCGCTCAACTGCACGCGATCGACTCCCTGTTGACCGGCGTGCGGCAAGGGCGGGGCGGAGCACTCGTACTGGCGGCGGCGCCGGGGCTCGGCCGCACCACACTGCTCGCGCACGCCGCCCGCTCCTTCCGCTCCCTCCGGGCGGGGACGGTCCTGAGCACGCGGGCCGTCCCCGCCGAAAGCCTGATCCCCTACAGCGGGGTGCATGCCCTGTGGTGCGCGGGGGCGGCCGAGCGGGCGCTGCCCAAGGAGCCGGGGGCCCTGCTTGCCATGGTGCGCGACCTCGCGGGCGGGCGCCCCCTGCTGATCTGCGTGGACGACGCCCACCTGTGGGACGCCGCGTCCCGTGCGGCCCTGGGATTCACCGCCCGCCGGCTCGGCGGACCGCACCCCGTCGCCCTGCTCCTCTCCGTCGCGGCGCGCCGCGCGGACGATCCGCAGCTGGCCGCGCTGCCCGTGCTGCACCTGGACCCGCTCGCACCGCCCGAGGCGGCCGCGCTCTTCGACGGCCTCACAGAGGGCGGTGCGGACACCGTCGTACGCGAGGAAGTCCTCCAGGCCGCGGGCGGCAATCCGCGTCTGATGCACTCTCTCGTCGCCGGGCTGACACCGCAACAGCTGGCGGGGCGCGCGCCACTCCCCCAGCGGCTGTACGACGGCCATACGTTCCCGTACGACGGTCCGGAACGTATCGAACTACCACCGGATACAGAGGAGTTGCTGCTTCTCGTGGCCGTGGCCCATGAACCCGGTGCCGAGGGTGCGGGCGCCGACGCGGATCTCGTCCTCCTGGCCGGTGCGACCGCCGGACTCGACGGCGCGGCGCTGGGCCCGGCTGAGGCGGCCGGGCTCGTGCACCGCGCGGCCGGCCGGATCCGCTTCGACGCCCCCGGCCTGCGCCACGCCCTGTACACCGCGGCTCCGCCCGCCCGGCGCCGGGCCGCCCACCGGCTGCTCGCCTCCGTCCTCGACGACGGCCGTACGCCCCCGCTGCTCCGGAAGCTGCACCGGGCGCTGGCGGCCGAGGGGCCCGACGCCCCGCTCGCGACCGCGCTGGCCGCCGAGGCGGACGCCCCGGGGACGGCCTCCCATGCCCGGCGGGCAGCGGCCCTTTCCGCGGCGGCGGACCTCACGCGGGCCCCGCGCGAACGCGCCCTGCGCCGCGCCGCCGCCGCGCACCACGCCCGGCTCGCGGGCCGCCCCGCACAGGCGCGGGAACTGCTCGCCGCCGCCCGCTCGGAGTCGGCGGACATCCGGGTGCGCGGCGCCGTCGCACTGGTCCGGGGGCAGCTCGCGCTCGGGGACGGCCCCGTCGCCGACGCCCGCGAGGCCCTCCTGCTCGCGGCGGAACTCCTCACCCCGCACGATCCGGACGGCGCCCGGGAGGCCCGCCTCTGCGCCATGGCGGCGGCCTGGGACATGGGCGACGCCGCGGCATACCTGGCGGCCCTGGGCACGCCACCGGACGCGGTCGCCCCGGGGCCACCGGCGGCAGGCACGGCCCCGGACGCCGGGCCGGACCCGGCCCGGGACACCGACAAGGCCCCGACCCCGGCACCGGACCCGCTGTCCGAGGAGTACCGCGCCGCGATGTCCTTCGTCATGCGGGGGCGGCTCGGTGCCGCGAGCCGCGGGCTGCGCGGGGTCGTGGCGCGGGGGCAGGCGGCGGACGAACCGTCGCGGCTGCTGCGGGCCGGGGTCGCCGCCCTCGTCGTCGGCGACCTCGCGGCGGCCTCCCGCGTCAACGCGCGGGCGCTGGCCGCGGCACGGGCGCGGGGCACCGACATCCACGTACCGCAGGCCCTGGAGTACCTGGCCTACGCCGATCTGCGCGCCGGGCGGCACGCGCGTGCCCGGGCGCACGCCGAGGAGGGGCTGCGCACGGCGGGCCGCACCGGGCAGCGCAACATCGCCGCGCAGCACCACGCGATCCTCGCCCTCGTGGCGTCCGTCGAGGGCGAGGACGAAGCGGTCGCCGCCCATGCCGCGGCCGCGGCGCGCACCGCCGACCGGCACGGCCTCGTGCAGGCCGCGACGCTGGCCCAGTGGGCGCTGGCCCGCACCGACCTGAGCCGCGGCCGCGCCCCCGAGGCCGCCGCTCGGCTCGGCCCCGTGGTGCGGCCGGGGCCGCGCCGAGGCCACTTCGCCGTACGGATGCTCGCCGTGCCGTGCTTCGTGGAGGCGGCCTCCCTGGCCGGGGAGGGAGAGTCGGCCCGCGGCAGCGTGGCGGAGTTCGCCGACTGGGCCGCCCAGGGCGCCGACCCGCAGGCCCCCGCCCAGCTGGCCCGCTGCCACGCGCTCCTCGCCGTCCCCGAAAAGAGTGACGCGCTCTACACCGTGGCGCTCGCCCGCCACGCGCTGGTGGGCGGTGACTTCGAGAGCGCCCGCACCCAGCTCCTGTACGGCAAGTGGCTGCGTCGCAGGCGCCGGCCCGGTGAGGCCAGGGGCCTGCTGCGGGACGCCCTGGTCTCCTTCGAGCGGTGCGGCGCCCGCGCCTGGGCCGCGCAGGCGCGGGCCGAGCTGCGCGCCACCGGGGAGGCGCGGACGACCGAGCCGCCGGATGGCCTGTCGCGGCTGACCCCGCAGCAGCTGAGGATCGCCCGCTGCGTGGCGGAGGGAGCCACCAACCGCGAGGTGGCACGGCGTCTGTCGGTGAGCCCGCGGACCGTCGACCACCATCTCCGGAACGTCTTCGCGCTGCTCGGGGTACGCTCACGCGTCGAACTGTCCCGGCTCGTGGCCAGGTCCGAGCAGCACACCTGCCGCGACGAGCCGTGAGCCCGCCCGGTTTCCCCGAGAGGCCGACCGGTTTCTGTTATCCGGGCTCAGGCCGTGCGTCTCCCTTGTGTCGGAGGAGACCCCCACACAGAAAGTGGTCACAGCGTGAGCAGCGAACGCCGAGCAGCGATGATCAGTGCAGCACGGGACGGCGACCAGCAGGCGCAGGACGCGCTCGTGGCGGAGTACCTTCCGCTGGTCTACAACATCGTCGGGCGGGCCCTCAACGGCCACGCGGACGTGGACGACGTGGTGCAGGAGACCATGCTCCGTGTCCTCGGCGGTCTGGACGGGCTGCGCGATCCGGAGACCTTCCGCAGCTGGCTGGTGGCGATCACCATGAACCAGATACGCGGCCACTGGCGGGAGCGTGCCATGGGCGCCATCCCCGCGGGCGGCGGTCCGACGGACGGCTACGACGTGGTGGACCCGGGCGCGGACTTCGTGGACCTGACCATCACCCGGCTCGGTCTCTCCGGGCAGCGCAGGGAGACCGCGGAGGCCACGCGGTGGCTGGACGAGGACGACCGCGCCCTGCTGTCACTGTGGTGGCTGGAGTCCGCGGGTGAGCTGACGCGGGCGGAGGTCGCCGAGGCACTTGAGCTGTCCCCGCAGCACGCGGCGGTGCGGGTGCAGCGGATGAAGGCCCAGCTGGAGACGGCCCGCGTGGTGGTGCGCGCCCTGGCGGCGGCGCCCCGCTGCGAGGGGCTCGGGCAGCTGACCGCGGGGTGGGACGGCGTGCCTTCGGCGCTGTGGCGCAAGCGGCTGGCCCGCCACGCCCGCGACTGTTCGGCGTGCGCGGGCCACTGGTCCGACCTGGTGCCCGCCGAGGGGCTGCTCGTGGCGCTCGGTCTCGTCCCGGCGGGGGCGGCCCTCACGCAGCTGGTCACGCGCCCCGATCTCGTCACGGTCGGCTCGGTCTCGTCCGCGCACGGCACCGGCGCACCTGTCTCCGCGCGGGCGCGGGCCCGCCGTGAGCGTGTCAGGCGGCAGCGCCGTACCGCCGGGGCGGCCGCCGCGGTCGTCGCGCTGGCCGTCGGGGGTGCGGCCGTCCACCTGCTCACCCAGCCGGAGACGGACGACAGCTCCGCGGCCACCGTCGCCGCACCCGCCTCCCCCACCACCCCCTCGGCGTCGAAGAGCGGGTCACCCTCCGCCAAGCGCTCCGCGTCCGCCTCCGCGAAACCGACCCCCGGAAAGACAAAGGCGAAGGAAAAGGACAGAGACAAGAACGAGAGGAAGGGGAAGGCGGAGAAGAAGCCGAAGCCCGGGCCCAAGTCCAGTCCCAGCAAGGCCGCGCCGAAGCCCGCACCGAAGCCGAAGGCGCCCGCCCCCGCCCCGAAGGCCACTCCGAGCGGGGCGGCCGCGCAGGTCGTGGCGCTGGTCAACACCGAACGCGCCAAGGCGGGATGCGGCCCCGTCCGCTCCAACGACAAGCTCGCCACGGCCGCCGCGCGGCACTCCTCCGACATGGCGGCGCGCGACTACTTCGACCACACCAGCCCGGACGGCACGGGCCCCGGCGACCGCGTCAAGGCGGCCGGGTACCAGTGGAGCACGTACGGCGAGAACATCGCGCGCGGCCAGCGGACCCCGGCGGCGGTGATGGACTCCTGGATGAACAGCTCGGGCCACCGGGCCAACATCCTCAACTGCGACTTCAAGGAGATGGGCATGGGCATCCACAACGCCTCGGGCGGCCCTTGGTGGACGCAGGTGTTCGGCACGGCGCTCTGAGCGACCGCCGCCGCCACACGCAGCGGGCGTCAGCCGACCCGCTGCGTGTGGAACTGTTCGAGGCGGCGCTGCGCCAGCGTCAGCGTGCCGCGCTGGCGGCCCGGAACGCGGCGGCGCAGCCTGATCAGGTCGGGGCCGAGGGCGCGGACGGCCTCGGGGTCGCGTACGCGGTCCCAGAGGTGGTGGGCGCGGTCTGCCGCGGCTTCCACCTCGGGTGAGTCGGGGGCCTGCCCGGCGGTGAGGCGGGCGGTGGCCACGGCGAGCCAGGTCTCGCAGCTGCGTGCCGGGTCACCGGCGAACCGCGCGAGGTCCGCGCGGACTTCCATCCAATGGATGACCTCGTTCGAACCCGGACCGTGCATGCGCAGCGCGGTCTGCTCCCAGGAGGCGGCGAGCGCCGCCGCCTCGTCGTGCCGGCCCGCCTCGACGGCCGCGGTGATCGCCGCGTGCGGGTCGGTGTGCGCGTCCTGGGCGCCCGGGGGCGGTCCGGCCGGTCGCGGCGGGGGGTACGCGGCGGGTGGCGCCGTCTCCGGGTGGAGTGGGGTCACATGCGAGCCGAGGGGCGCCGCGTGCGGGTCGAAGGACGTGGCGTGCGGGTCGAGCGCCAGCACCAGGTCCTGGGCGTCCTCGCCGAGGGACTGGGCGGCGGCCTGCTGGTGGAGCTGGGACAGCGCAGGGCGGTGGCCGCTGCGCAGGATGGTGGCGAGCGCCTTCATGTAGGCGGGAGCGGCGGGCGTACGGCGGCGGGCCGGCGGGGCGATGCGGCCGTACAGCGCGACGCCGGGCCCCGCGTCGAGCGGATGCTCGTTCAGGGCCTGCCAGCTCTCGGCGTCGGTGTGCAGGTCGACGATGAGCGTGGTCTCGCCCGCGGGGCGCAGCCGCAGTTCCTGGGTGAACCAGTGCCAGGGGAAGCCCGTGTAGCGCATGGTGGCGGCGGAGGCCCTGGCCAGCGCCAGGTGCACGTTCCGCTGGCGCCGGTCGAGATGGACCTGTCCGATCAGATAGATCGTCAGGGGGCCCGGGGCCATGGCGGCGGCCCGGAGCCGGGTGAGGACGGTCTGCGGGTCCAGCGGGTCAGCCAGTTCCACCACGCTCGCCGTGTCGGTCCCGGCGAGCGCGGCGGGGGAAACCGCCGCGAGCACGGGCAGTACGGAGGCCGCGTCCACGAGCCGGCTCTTGCTGACGGGGGCCGCCGCGATCAGCAGTGCAGTACCGGGCACCGGCCCCTCCCTATCGATCACCACGTCAGCACCGTATCCGCTGCTTGCGCCGGGCACGACAACGAGACGTGGATCCGTACGAATTGCCCGGGCTTCGCAGCGGATCTCGGGGGATCTCGGGGATCTTTGGGGTCTTCAGGAAGCCGTCGTCCGGCGGCCGCCGCGGTGCCTTCCGCGCGATGCCGCGGGAGCCTCCACGTCCGCAATTACGCTACGTAATTGTCGACCTGACGCAGCATCAGGTCGCCGCTTCGCTCAAAGTACCGGCCAGACAAGAGTACGAGCCCTTCTGAGCGGGAAAGATGGACATGGGACCTCGGTGCCGCCCAGCGTTTCGGTGGCGTCCGGCGCGGGTCTCCACACACCGCGCCGCCCTCAATCGACTACTCTCAGTGAAGGAGACGGGACACTGCTGGACTGGGAAACGGGCACCGCCGACTTCACCTTCGGCCTGCATCACCGCGTGGTGAACGGCACCGATGTCCTTGCGTTCTGGGGCGAGCTGGACGCCTGGGCCGACCAGGAGCTCTCCCCCCGTGTGACGGCACTCCTCGACCGGGCCGGCCGTCGGGTCGTCGCGGATCTTCGAAAGGTGACGTTCCTCGACGCCGGCGGCCTGCGGCTGCTGGTGCGTATCCGGCAACAGGTCGCCGCCGGCCAGGGCACCTTGTGGCTCGTCCCCGGCAGCGCGCGCAATTGGCGCGTGCTGCGCATCACCCGTCTCGACCGGACCTTCACGATCCCGGTCGGCGCCCCGCACACGAGCGGGCGGTCGGGCGCGGGCCGCGGGTCGCGCTGATGCCGCCCGGCGGGGATAGCCTGGTCACAGATCCCGTCCGCGGGAGGAAGGACTGCTCAGACCGCATGAAGCGAGCCGTTGGGGGCACTGGGGAGCCATGCATCTGCCTTCGGTGACAGCACGTGGAAAGAACCAGGCGCGACGGGCGGCCAAGGGCCGGACCGTCGCGGCGGTGGCGCGTGCCGGGTTCGTCGGCCGCGGAGTGATCTACCTCCTCATCGGTGCGCTCGCCCTGCGCATCGCCTTCTCCGACGGCGGAGGACGCCAGGCCGACCGCGGCGGTGCCGTGGCGGAACTGGCGGACCGGCCGTTCGGGAACGTACTGCTGTGGCTGCTCGGCATCGCCCTGGCGGGGATGGCGCTGTGGCGGCTCTCGGAAGTCTTCTTCGGGCAGGCGGGGCCGGACGGCGACAAGCCGGGCAAGCGGGCGCTCTCGGGCGTGCGCTTCCTCTTCTACTGCTTCGTGGCGTACTCCATCCTGGCCTACGCGACGGGCGACGAGGGCAGCGGCAGCGGTTCCAGTGACCGGCAGACCAAGGACGTGACGGCGGAGGCCTTCGACTGGCCCGGCGGCAGGTGGATCGTCGCCGCGGCGGGCGCCGCCGTGCTCGTGGCGGGGATCTGGATCGCCGGGCGCGCGGCTCTGCGGAAGTTCCACAAGCGTCTGCGCCTCTCCGAGATGCCGCGCCGGGACCGCCGGATCGTCGACGTCCTCGGCGTCTTCGGCGGCGTGGCCAGGGGCGCGGTCTTCGCCGTCGCCGGCGGCTTCGCCCTCGCCGCCGCGCTGCGGCACAAGCCGGGCCAGGCCAAGGGCATCGACAACACCCTGCGCTCCTTCGCCGACACCGGGGCCGGGCCCTGGCTGCTCGCGCTGATCGCCGTCGGCCTCGGCGCCTTCGGCCTCTTCTCCTGGGCGAACGCGCGCTGGCGCAAGCTCTGACGGGCGCGCGCCCCGCGGGTTCAGACCGACGTGCGGAAGACGTACCGGACGTCGGTCAGCTGTTCCGACACCTCCCACAGCCGACGGCCCGTCTCCGCGTCGCTCGCGCCGGGTGCCAGCGCCACTCGCTGGGGCGCGCCGCGCAGTTCGGCGGGACCGCCGGGGCCGATGAACTCGCCGCCCCGCACGCTCGGATCGGTCGCCGCGTACAGCTGTGAGAGGGCGCCGTCGGCGGGCCGCTGCGCGAACAGCGGGTTGCAGATGCGGCCGAACACCACGCTCCACAGGGCGATCGGGCCGTTCAGCTGCAGATTGGTGGCCGTGTAGCCGGGGTGGGCGAGGACGCTGCGGACGGGGCTGCCGGCCTCGGTGAGGCGCAGGTGCAGCGCGTGGCCGAAGACGGCGTTGGCGAGCTTCGACTGGTTGTAGTAGGCCATGGGCTTGTAGCGGCGCTCGCCGTGGAGGTCGTCGAAGAAGAGGCGGCCCTGCCGGTGGTTGACCGAGCTGACCGTCACCACGCGGGGCTCGCGGCCCGCCCCGAGCAGGTCGAGCAGCTGCCCGGTCAGCGCGAAGTGGCCGAGGTGGTTGGCGGCGAACTGGAGCTCGTAACCCTGCGCGCTCAGCGAGCGGGGCGGCGCCATCACCCCGGCGTTGTTGATGAGCACGTCCAGCCGCGAGTGGTCGGCGCGCATCCCCTCGGCGAAGGCGTGGACCGAGTCGAGATCGGCCAGGTCGAGGTGGCGCACCTCCAGCTTCGCGTCCGGCTGTTCGGCGGTGATCTCCGCGACCGCCCGGCGGCCCTTGTCCTCGTCGCGCACCGCGAGGATCACGTGCGCGCCGCGTCGTGCGAGCGCGCGGGTGGTCGCGAGGCCGAGGCCGCTGTTGGCCCCGGTGACGAGGAACACCCGGTCGCTCTGGTCCGGAATTCGGTCGATGGTCCAGCGCTGCTGCGTCATGCGGCACATGTTGCCCCCAGTGGCACTGAGTGTCAATACGCTACTGAGTGCCGTGCGAGGCATGGCGTGTACGATGAGCGGGTGAGCTACCGCCCTGAAGTGAGCATGGCCGAGCGCAAACGACGGCTCGTCTCGGACGAACTGACCGAATCGGCACTGCAGTTGCTGGCGCTGAAGGGGTTCGACGCGGTCACCATCGACGAGATCGTGACGACGGCCGGGGTCTCCCGGCGCACGTTCTTCCGGTACTTCGCGTCCAAGGAGGACGTGGTCGTCCAGTTCCTGGCCGACATGGGCACGGGTATGCGCGCGGACCTCGCGGAGCGGCCCGCCGACGAGCGGCCTTCGGTGGCGCTCCTGCACGCTGTCCGGGTCCCCCTGGCCACCTGTGCCGCCCACTCCGACCGGGCACTGCGCGTGGTGCAGCTGATCCTGCGCACCCCCGCCCTGCTCGCGCGCTTCCTGGAGCGACAGGCGCAGTGGCGCGGCGACCTGACGCAGGAGCTGGCGGGACGTCTGGGGCTCGATCCCGCGAGGGAGTTGTATCCGCGCCTTGCCGCCGGGATGGCGCTGACCGCCTTCGACGCCGTACTCCAGCGCTGGAGCGACAGCGACGGCGCCGAGGATCCGTCAGCGCTGCTCGACGAGGCCTTCGCGGTGATCGGTCCGGCGCTTGACGGGGTGGAGGGGTAGGGGCTCGCAAGGACGCGGGTGGGCGGGCCCGATGAGCGCCGGAGGGTGTGGGCGGCCCGGGCCTTGGCGGCCGTAGGCGCCGACGTGCCGCCCAGGCCCGGGCGGCCTGAGAGACGCGGTGGGCGGCCCGAGCCTGAGCCGCCGTGGACGCCGGCGCGCGCCCCAGGCCCCGGCCGCCTGAAAGGCCCTGGGCGCAGGCCCGGCCGAAGTGCCAGGCCTGCGCCCCCTTCTTTCTCAGGCGGCTGTCCGCCCCCGGCTCAGACGACCGCCCCCGTCCCTCGCTCCTTCCTCCTCCGCGCCTCCAACGGGCTGTACCCGTCCGGCACTTCGGCCGCGCGGCCGGGACGGCCGGACGGCGGACCGCTCGGGTGTCGCCGTTCGAGGGCGACGGCGATCGGGACGGCCGTGAAGACCGTCGAGGCCATGCCGACCACCACCCCGGCGATCAGCGCCAGGGAGAAGTCGGCTAGCGAGTCGCCGCCGAGCACGGCGAGTGCCGTCAGGATGAACAGCGCGCCCATCCCCGTGTTCACCGTGCGCGGCAGCGTCTGCACGACGGCCCGGTTGGCGTTGGCCGCCAGCTCGCCGCGCGGGTCGCGGCGCCTCCCCTCGCGTACGCGGTCGAAGACGACCACCGTGTCGTTGACCGAGTAGCCGATCACGGTGAGCAGGGCGGCGAGGAAGACGCTGTCGACGGGCTTGCCGAGCCAGGCGAAGAGGCCCACCACCAGCAGCACGTCGTGGACCATCGCGGACACCGCCGCCGCGGCGAGCGTCCACCGGAACCGCACGCTCAGGTAGAGGAGCTGGGCGGCCACCGCGATACCGAGGGCGATGAGCGCCTTCTGGCGCAGTTCGCTGCCGAGGCTCGGGCCGATCAGTTCGTCCCGCTCGACGGTGACGGCGCCGCCCGGCTTCTCCAGGGCGCTCTTGACGCGCTGCTGTTCGTCGTCGGTGAGGCGTTCCGTGCGTACGGTGATGTCGCCGTCCCCCGATTCCTGCACCACGGCGCGCGGGAACCCTGCGTCCGACACGGCGGCACGGGCCGTGTCGGCGTCGACGGGCCTGCTGGTGCTGTACTCGACGAGCCTGCCGCCGGTGAACTCGACGCCGAACTCCAGGCCGCGCAGCACGATCCCCGCGACGGCCACGGCGACCAGGAGGGCGCTGGCGCCGAGCCAGCGGCGCCGGTGGCGCACCAGGTCGGGGTCGCGGCGGGTCAGCCAGGTGCGCACGCGGCCCGTGGACGTGATGCCGGTCAGGGCGGGCCGCTCGCGCACGAAGCGCCGGGCGACGGCGAAGTCGGCGAGTACCCGGGTGATGACCAGCGCGGTGACCATGGACGCGAGGACGCCGACGCTCAAGGTGACGCCGAAGCCCTTGACCGGGCCGGTGGCGAAGAAGAAGAGCAGTCCGGCGGCGAGCAGCGTCGTCACGTTCGAGTCGACGACCGCGCTCCACGCCTTGGCGAAGCCCGTGCGGACGGGCTTCGCCAAATCTGTGGAGCGGACGCCGAGGTACTCCTCCCTGGCCCGTTCGAAGACGAGGACGTTGGCGTCGACGGCCATGCCGATGGCCAGGACGAAGCCGGCGAGGCCGGGCAGGGTCAGGGTCGCCCCGAGCGCGACCAGGGCGGCGTAGGAGATCAGTCCGTAGAGCGCGAGGGCGAGCGCGGCGAGTGCGCCGAGCAGCCGGTAGACGGCGGTGATGAACAGTGCGGTCAGGGTGATGCCGATGAGGGCGGCCTGGGTGCTGGCGGCGATGGCGTCGGCGCCGAGGGTCGGGCCGACGGTCCGCTGTTCGACGACGTCGACGGGGACGGGGAGGGCGCCGCCCTTGACGAGCGCGGCGAGGTCGCGGGCCTCGGACTGGCTGAAGCCGCCGGTGATCTGGGTGGAGCCGCCCGTGATGCCGACGTCGCACCGCACGCCCTCGTTGACACCCGGCGCCGAGATGATCTTGTCGTCGAGGGTGATGGCGACGCGCCGTTCGGGGGCGCCCTGGGGTGCGCAGGCCGCCTTGCCGGTGACGTGCGCCCAGGCGTCGCCCGCCTTGTCGCGGAAGTCGAGCGAGACGATCCAGCCCGAGAGTGCCTGCTGGTCGAGGTGGGCCTCGGCGTCCTTGACGCCCGCGCCGGAGAGCGCGGTGGGGCCGAGGACGAGGTGGTTGCCGGGCCGGTCGGGGTCGGGCAGGGTGCGCGACCCGTCGGCGGCGGGCTTCGCCCGGCCCGGCTCGGGGGACTCCCCCGTCACCGGGTGGACCGTCAGCTGGGCGGTACGGCCGATGACTTCAGCGGCCTTGCGGGGATCTTGTACGCCGGGCAGTTCGACGATGATCCGCTTCTCCCCGGAGCGGGCGAGGCCTGGCTCGGAGACGCCGAGCGCGTCGACGCGCTGCCTGAGTACTTCCAGGGCGCGGTCGGTCGAGGCGGCGTCGGCCTTGACGGTGGGCGAGTCCTTGGTCTCCAGGACGATCTGGGTGCCGCCTCGCAGGTCGAGGCCGAGGCGGGCGGTCTGCGTGAGGGCGATGTAGAGGGAGAGCGCGACGACGCACAGGGCGACGAGGGCGCGCCACAAGGGGGCGCGGGACCTGGACGTACGTGGGTGAACTGTCCGGGGCTGGGTGGTACGGGGGCCGGTTGTACGGGACTTGGGCGTACCTGGCGCGGGCGCACCGGATTTGGGCGCACGGGGCATGGGGTTCTCCACGGATGAGGGCAGGACGGAGGGACGCGTGACCGTGCGGCGCGGTGGGCGCCGGGTCAGGCGTCGGGGGCGGTCTGCGTGCTCATCGGTGGGGCGGGCCTCGGGGGGCGGCGGACTCGGCCGCCTCGTGGGGCTGTGCGCGCGGGGCGGCGGGCCGCGGGTCGGGCCCGCCTGTGGCGCGGTGCGGCGCCGTGTCGACGGCCGTGCGCGGGGGGCCCGCTGGCTGCGGGCCCGGAAGGTGGGCGTCCAGGCGGTGCGCGACGCCGACGCGGAGGGCGGGGGTGTCCTTTGGCCCGCTCTCCTTCCCGGCCTGTGCCGCCACGGTGTGGTGGGTGAGAGGGCCGTCGGCCGGGGTGCCGTACGCGTACGCGGCGGATGGGGCGAAGAGGGCGAGGACGGTGACGAGGAGGGCCGACGCACAGGAGGCGAGGCGCGCGGAACGCTGCTGCCGCGACACGTGTCCCCCCGTCATCCCCGTCCCCTTCATCCGCGCCACCGACCGCCGGGCGCGGCGACCGGGGGCCACCTGCTCACCGGCCACGCGCGGCATGCCCCGCCTCACTCAACGTACGGCTGCCACGGCTGGTTCCGCCCCTCGCCGACGGGCTCGACCGCCGTAACCTCAACCCCCGTACTCCACCAAGCTGGTGGGGAGCACGAGGTGGCGGGGCGGCGTCGGGGAACCTCCCGCTCGCACCCGGGACGCGAGCAGGCGGCCCGCCGCGCGGCCCAGTTCGTCGCTGTCGTACGCGACGAGCGTGAGCGGCAGGCCCAGCGCGTCGGCCAGTTCGAAGTCGTCGAAGCCCGCAAGGGCCACCTCCGCCTCACCAGCGGCGCGGTGGGCGCGGATCGCCCGGAACACCCCTATCGTGTTGCGGTTGTTGGAGCAGAACAGCGCGGTGGGCGCCTCGGGCAGGGCGAGGAGTTCCGTGGCGGCGCGCGTGGCCTCACGGGGTTCCGTCTGGCCCTGGCGGATGAGGCGGGTGTCGGCGGTGAGGCCCGCGTCGGCCAGGGCGGCCGCGTAGCCGCGCAGGCGTTCGGTGCCGGTGTGCACGGCGGGCGGTGAGCCGAGGAAGCCGATCCGGCGGTGTCCGCGTTCCAGGAGGCGGGCCGTGGCCGCGTGGGCGCCGCCGAAGTCGTCGACCAGGACGCAGTCGGCCGCGAAGCCCTCGGGCGGGCGGCTGGCGAGGACCACCGGCACCCCTTCGGCCGCCGCCGCGGCGAGATGGCGCTGGTCGGCGCCGGCGGGCACGGCGATGATGCCGTCGACACGGCGGGCCACGAGATCGGCCACCAACTCCCTCTCGGCGTGCGGGTCCTGGCCGGTGTTGCCGATGACCGTCTTGAGGCCGTCCTGGACGAGGACGGAGTCGACGCCGAGGGCGAGGCGTGAGTAGAAGGGGTTGGCGAGGTTGGTGACGACGAGTCCGACGAGGCCGGTGCCGCGGCCCAGCCTGAGGCTGCGGGCCACCTCGTTGGGGCGGTAGCCGAGCGCGGCGGCCGCCGCCCGCACCCGCTCTCGGGTGGCGGGCAGCACCTGTGGGTCGTCGCGCAGCACGCGGGACGCCGTCATGGCGCTGACTCCCGCGCGTTCGGCGACGTCCCGCAGGGTGGGCTGGCCGCCCCGTCTGCTCTGTTCCATGTCGTTCCGCCTCAGGTCACGGCCGCCACGTGCGCCGCCGTCCCGATCAGTGCCGCGTCCTCGCCGAGTGCCGCGCGGCGCAGCGCCACCGCGGTGCCGCCGAGGCCCGCGCGCAGGGCCGGCCGGATCAGGTCCCACGAGGATGCCATGGCGCCGCCGACGACGAGGGCCGTCGCGTCGAAGTCGCGCAGGTGCGGGGCGAGGACGGCGCCCAGGGTCGTGAAGGCCTCGTCGAGGACCTGGCGTGCCCGCCGCTCCCCCGCCCTCGCCCGCGCGGCTACCTCGCGTACGTCGAGGCGGACGTCCAGGGGTGCCGTCGGGTCATCGCCGCCGTAGCGCGCCAGGATCGCTCGTCGCGACACGGAGTCCTCCAGCGGTCTGCCGCCCGCCTTGAGGAGGTCGACGCGGCCTTGCGGCGGCACGCCCGGGCCTTCGCGCCGCACCTCGCCGTCGACGCCGAAGGCCGAGCCGACCCCCGAACCCAGGGTGATGCCGACGCAGCGGCGGTGGCCGCGCGCGGCGCCCGCGCGCCACTCGCCGAGCAGGAAGGCGTGGGCGTCGTTCAGGAAGACCGTGTCGGCGGGGCGCGGCCACACCCCGTCCAGGAGCACCGACCGCACGTCGATGCCGTACAGGTCGTCGAACTTGCCCACGGCCTCGTAGCGGGCGATGCCCTTGTCGTAGTCGAAGGGGCCGGGGACCGCCACGCCCCACACCTGTCCGGCGGGTGTCTCCAGGGCGCCCGCGCAGCGCACCACCGCGCCGAGGATCTGTTCGGCGGTGCCCCGGGCGTCGAGCGGCCGTCGCGCGCGTCGGGTGACGGTCGCGGTGTCCGGGTCCGCGAGGGCCGCGGTCACATGGGTGCCGCCGATCTCCAGGACGGGCCTCATGAGTCGCCGCGGGACGGGGCCGGACGCACCAGGGCCTTGACGACCTTGACCGTGCGGGTGCCGATCGCCGCGAGGCGGTAGGGGCCGACCGCGGCGGGCACCGTCAGCGTCTCGGCGTAGGAGAGGGTGTGCCGCTCCCCCGCGGCCGTGTGCAGCATGACGCCCTCGCCCTCCACCACGTTGAGGACGTGGAAGCGGCCCGCCGTGTCGTCGTCGACCTCCGCGTCCGCCCCGCCGTCCAGGACATGGCGCCGCACCTCGTAGAACATCTCGTCGAGGGCGCCGAGGAGTTCCTCGCGCCAGCCCTCGCCGCGCCGCAGCGTGCGCGGCTCCTGGACGAGGTCGCGTATGACGGTGTCGCCGCGCCGCTCGGTCTCCAGGTTGGCGAGGCCGTGTTCGTAAGGGAGCGGGCGGGGTTCGCCGTCGGCGTCGGGGCGCAGCCAGTCGTAGAAGCGCAGGGAGTAGAGGTAGGGGGTGGCGCTGATCTCCAGGACGAGGTTTCCGGCGCCACTGGCGTGCGGGGTGCCTGCCGGGATCATGAAGAGGCGGCCCTGTTCGGCGGGGAAGGTCATGACGTGGTCCTCGGGGTCCATCGGCACCCCGTCGTGCGCGGCCTCCTCGATCTCCTTGCGGAAGCGGTCCGGGTCGGCGTCGTCGCGCAGGCCGAGGAAGACGCGGGTGTCCGGGCCGCCGAGGGTCAGGTAGTACGTCTCGTGCTGGGTGTAGGGCCAGCCGAACCGTTCCCGCATGTACGGCTCCTTGGGGTGGCAGTGCACCGAGAGGTTGCCGCCGCCCAGCGTGTCGAGGTAGTCGAAGCGGATCGGGAAGGAGGTGCCGAAGCCCGCGCTGACCTCGGGGCCGAGCAGGGCGTCCGGGTGCAGGACGCAGAGCAGTTGGAAGGGGATCTCGGCCTGTTGGCGCGGGTGGGTGCCGATGAGGACGCCCGATTCGGGGGCGATGAGTTCGTAGCCGAGGGCGGTGTTGCGGGCTCCGGGGTTGAAGCCGAGTACATCCTGGGCCCAATGCCCGCCCCAGGGCGTGGAGTTGAAGTACGGGCGGGTGCGTACGGGGCGTCGGCTGAGGTCGGCGAGGGTGGCGCGCAGTCCGTCGCCGTCGATGTAGGTGGGGTTGTCGTGGTCCTGTGTGTCGAGCCAGCCGTCGACGCGGGGTGCGAGGGCGTCGCGGTGGCGGTCGAGCATGGGCCAGTCGATGTAGAAGAGGCGCCTCAAGTCGCCCTTGTCGTACGGCAGTCCGAGGTTGCGGCCGATGCCCATGTTCATGGCCGCCTCGGCGTGGCGCTTGGGCAGGTCGGCGTACCAGAGCAGGTCGTGCGGGAGGAGCGAGGCGCCGGGTCCGTGCACGAGCAGCAGCTCCCCGGTCGAGGGGCGCGGCGGTCGGGGGAGGTCGTCGAAGAGGTCGCGCAGGGGATTCTGCGCGAGCCGGCAGTAGTAGGGGTCGTCGGTGGTGTCGGTGCGGTGGCGCACGGCCGCGGGCGGGGCGTGGTGGGCGCGCAGGTCCAGGGCCCGCATGGTGGTGCCGAGCGCGGCCAGCTCCTCGGTCAGGCGGGCGGCGAGGCGCTCCCAGTCGACGGTGGGCGGGCCTTCCACGGCGACGGTGGCGGGGCCTTGGGGCAGGCGCGCGGCGACGGCCCGCCAGCCGGTGGCGAGGACGGCCCCCGGTGCCGGGGCGTAGCGCGGGTCGAGCCGGTACACACGTTCTCCTTCGTGCGGGCGTACAAGAACTGCGGTCCGCGGGAGCACTCGCGGGGGCCTTCAGGGGCGTACGAAAAGCACCGCGGCCGTCCCGAGGGCGGTCAGCTCGACGCTCACCTGGCCATCGCGCAGCGGCAGTCGGTCACCCGCCGTGCCGAGATAGTCGGCCCGGTGCGCGGCGGCTGCCGGGAAGCGGGCGCGGACCGGGCAGGCCAGCGGCTCCTCGGCGAACGACTGGAGCCGCAGCAGGACGTGCCCCGGCCGGGGCGTGGTGGCGCCGACGAGTCGGACGCGCGGGTCGCCGACGGTGGCGAAGGCGTGGTGGTCGGGCGCGCCGTCCGAGACCCCCCTGGCTCGGACGGCGCGCAGGGGGCGGCTCCAGGCGGCGGCCGTGTGGGGACCGAGGCCGTCGGTGGTGGGGCCGCAGGCCACGCTGTAGCGGTAGGTGAACTCGAAGGCCTGCTCGCTGGGGAAGTTGGTGTCCCACAGGTTGTTGTGGATCCAGGAGAAGAGGGTCGCGGGTTCGTCGTGGTCCATGGTCCTGGGGAACGGCGCGTACGGCAGGGCGATGTTGCCGAACTGCACGAGCGGCGCGTCCTGCGTGGACCAGGCCACCGCCGTCCCCTTCTCGCGCAGCGTCACCCAGCGCCGGACCGCCCGCATGTGCAGGGCGGATCCCGGCACCACGGGCAGGCCGCTGCCGGTGGCGCCGCCGGAGGCCTCCATGCGGACGACCGGGTCGTCGAAGGCGAACGGGAACGCGAAGTAGGCGCTCTCCTTGCCGAGGCGTGCGTCCTTGTCCAGACGGTTCTCGATGTCCAGGCGGGGCACGCCGCGCGGCAGGGTGAGGATGGTGCGCAGCCGGTTGGCGCCCGCGGGGCGTGTCTCGTACGTGAGCGACTCGCCGGTGGCCGTGGAGCGGCGGGCGATCAGCGCGGCGGGCGGGGCGACCGCGCGGACGCCGAGGTGTTCGAGGCGGTCCGAGGCGGTCGTACGGCTGGAGTTGTGGTTGAAGCCACCGACCGTGGTGTAGCTGTCGTGGAGGTAGCCGTTGAAGCCCACGAGGGCGTCCTGGCGGACGAGTTCGCGGCCTGTCGCCTTGTCGACGATGGAGGCGACGCAGGCGTGCGCGAGGTCGACGCGGACGGTGAGATGCTCGTTCTCCAGGAGGGTCGGTTCAGGGTGCGCGAGGGCTTCGGCGGCGGTCTCGGCCGGGTCCTCGCGCTCGGTGCCGCCGGTCGGGTTCCAGCCGGTGGCGGCCTTCAGCGCCGTGCTCTCCGCGCCGTCGCCGGTGTGCCCGGGCGTGGCGGTGATGTCCAGGCGCACCGATCCCGCGGGCGGCACGTCGTCGACGCGGACGAGCAGGAAGCGTCCGGCGTCGCGGTGGTCGTCGTTGGTCTGCGGCCGCTCCTCGTGGTCGAGGCGGCGTCCGTTCCGGGCGTCGCGCACGGCCACCGGGTGCTCCAGCGGCACGGTGCTCTCGGGCAGGAACACTCGTACGACGTCGGTGCGCGGCCAGGAGCAGGTGTTGACCACGTGGTACGTCGCCGCCGCGTCCGGTGCGGCGGCGAGCCGCTGCCCGAGGCGGGCGCTCGCACGGGCGAGGAGCGCGTTGCCGTCGTCGTGGGCGCGCAGGGCCTGGCCGTACTTCCAGTGCCACTGGTGTGCGCCGCTGTGGCCGCCCTCGTCGCCGTGGGTCCAGGGGTCGCCGGCGCCCCAGGTGTGCTCGTCGAAGAGCGACACCGCTTCATAGACCCCGGCGGCGTCCTCGCTGTCGTCCTCGGCCCCCGTGGCGTCGAGGAGGGCGGCGAACGTGCCGATGGTCTGAGCGTCGGCGACCACGGACTGTGCGGTCCTCGCCAGGGACAGCGGCTGGGCCCCCGACCCGATCCCGTCGACCCACCAGTCGGTCCAGTCGCCGTCGAAGGTGCGGATCTCGTCCCCGAGCCTGGCCTCGGCGTCGGTGAAGAAGTCCTCGTTGCTGGAGAGCCGCAGCCGCGGGAAGGCCCAGGTGTCGTTCCAGCGGCGGACGGTGTCGGCGATGACGCGCCGCGGGGGCGCGTTGTCGCCGAACTTGCCCTGGACGCGCAGGTGGAGGATGTCCCAGGGGTAGGGCTCGCGCTTGACCTCGGTCTGGTCCATGGCCCAGCCGAAGATGCCGCCCCGGTAGGGGTAGGGGTGGGTGGCCAGGGAGGTCAGGTAGGCGGGCAGCAGGTCGTCGACGTCGCCGTAGCCGGTGTCGAAGCCGAGCAGCGGGCCTTCCATGTAGGCGAGGCCGTGCGGGGTGTCGGTCACCCATACGAGCACGCTGTTGCCGCTGGGGGCGCGCCAGCGGAAGAGGCGGGGCAGCTGCTCGCCGCCGACGAGGTGGGGCACGGACCGTCCGGCCCAGTTGTGCGCGACCGAGAGGTACTTGACGCCCGCGGCGGCGAGCGCGTCGACGAGGCCGACGACGGCGCCGGGCACGTCGGTCTGCATGGCGGAGGTGAAGTCGACGCCGTGTGCGTCGCGTATGTCGTGGGCGAGGCGGAGGAGTTCGTGCAGTTCGTCCGTGGAGCAGGTCTCGGTGTGCAGGTTGAACGGCATCGCGGTCAGCTCGATGCGGCCCTCGCGGACCCTGTGCACGAACTCCGCCACCTGTTCGGCGGGGCGGCCCTTCTCCCACTGCCGGAAGGACCACAGCGACTCGACGCACCACCGGAAGCGGGATTCCTCGGGCCAGTCGTCGGTGGCGCGGGTCAGCTCAAGGCAGGAGTCGAGGAACGACAGGTGTTCGGCCAGGACGCGGCCTTGCGGGTCGGTGTAGCCGATGTCGAGGTGGGAGTGGTGGACGAGGTGCAGGGTCCAGTGGCGCTGCGGGGTCAGTCGTACGTCGATGCCGTCCCGCTCGTCGGGGAGGCCGACGGTGACACGGGTCGCCGCTTCCACGGCGGGCAGCAGGAGCCGCACGGAGCGGCCCGGTCCAGCGACGCGCTCGACGGGCAGGGCGGCGTCGGATTCCGTACGAACGCTCAACTCCCCCGGTATCGCCGCGGCGTTGGCGGGCTCGACGCGCAGGGACTGGAGGAGGGAGCCGTCGTCGGCGTGGCGCAGGAGGGGCTCCTCGGTGAGCTTCAACGCCGTCCCGTCCGCCAAGGTTCCCTCGGCGCTCACCACACCGGCGCGCAGGCTGTCGCGTATCCGGTCGTTGTCCCAGTCGGAGGTGCGGACCAGAGCGCGTGTCGTCATGCGGATCGCTCCCGGGAGGCGGTGGTGGGTCGGGTCAGCGGGCGGAGGCGGTGACGCCGCGCAGGAACAGGCCGCGGAACACCAGGAAGAGGAGGAGGGTCGGGGCGGACACGATCAGCGCGCCGGCCAGGATGACGGGCGGCCCAGTCGTGGAGTAGGCGGTGTTGAGGGCGGTCAGGGCCGCCATGACCGGCTGGACGTCGGGGCTGCGGCTGAGGGTGATGCCGAGCAGGAGGTCGTTCCAGACGGCCGTGAACTGGAAGAGGAAGGCCGCGCCGAGCCCCGCCCGCATCAGCGGGACGTGGACGCGCCAGAAGATCCGCCGGAAGGAGGCGCCGTCGATCAGCGCGGCCTCCGTCAACTCGGGCGGCATCGTGGTCATGTGGTTGCGGATCAGGAAGAACGCGAAGGGCACCGCCCACGCCGTATAGACGAGCATGAGGCCGAGCCTGGTGTCGTACAGATCGGCGTCCGCGTAGAGGCCGAAGAGCGGTGCGAGGAACATCTGGAGCGGGAAGAGCGTGCCCGAGTAGATCAGCCAGAACCAGAACGCGGGCCGCGGGATCGGCAGCACGACGACCGCGAACGCCGCCATGGCCGCCACCAGGACCGCGGCAAGCCCGCAGACCACGGCGTACAGCAGCGAGGCCTGGAAGCTGTCGCCGATGCCCGCCGCGTCCCAGGCGGCCTCGGCGTTCTCCCACAGGGCGAAGCCCTGGAAGGTCCATTCGGGCCTGCCCGCGTACTCGGCCGCCGGTGTCAGGGCGTTGACGACCAGCAGGTACAGCGGGACCAGCCAGAGCAGCACGCATCCGGCGACGAGGGCGTTGCGCACCGCGCGTCCCATCCCACACACTCCCCCTTCTCAGCTCTCGCTGCTCAGCTCTTGGCCGCGTCGGCGTCAGGCATCTGGCGGCGCAGGTACATCCAGGACGAGGCGACGACGATCACCGAGAGGACGAGGGCGATCGCCGAGCCGTAGCCCACGTGGAACAGCCGGAACGTCTCCCGGTACATGCTCAGGGCGAGGGTCTCCGAGGAGCGGGAGGGGCCGCCCTTGGTGAGGATCCAGATCATGTCGAACGCCTTGAGGCTGTTGACGATGGCCATGCCCACGACCACGACGGTCACGGCGCGCAGCCCGGGCAGCGTGATGTACCGGAACATCCGCCAGCCGCTCGCCCCGTCCAGCTGGGCGGCCTCGACGGTCTCGCGCGGGATGGCCCGCAGACCGATCGCGAAGAGGACGACGTTCAGGCCGGTCGCCTGCCACGTGCTCGCCACGATCATCGAGAGGGTGTTATGCGGCCACTCCAGGAGCCAGGTCCGCGCCCACCCGTCCAGGCCGGCCCCGCGCAGCACCTGGTTGACGGCCCCGTCCGACGTCAGCATGAAATTCCACAGAACAGCTGTGGCTGCGCCCGAGATCGCGTACGGCAGCACGATGATCAGCTGCACGATGCCGCCGAAGCGCATCCGGTGGGTGGCCACCGCGAGGAGCAGTCCGGCGAGGACGGGCAGGAGCAGCGTTCCGGCCACCCACATCAGCGTGTTGAGGAGCGACCTGCCGAAGATCGGGTCGTCGGCGAGGCGCGCGTAGTTGTCGAGTCCGGTGAAGCTGCTCGTGAAGCCGTTGTCCTCGAAGAAGCTGCCGTAGACGCTGCGGAGGAACGGATAGACGAGCAGGACGCCGACGAGGGCGAAGGCGGGCAGCGCCCAGGGCAGGGCGGCGAGGGGGCCGCCGAGCCTGCCGCCCCCTGGCTTCACGGCCTGGTACGGGGTACGGGTGGGCACCTTACGGCGTACGCGTCGTCGCCCTCGTTCACGTACGGGCTCCACGGGGCCCTGCGCGGGGGTGGCGGGGCCCTGCGCGGGGGTAGCCGTCCCGGTCATGTCTCCTCCGCCTCCCGCCACACCCGCCACGCCTCGTCCGCGCGCTCCTGCATGGTGCGCAGCGTCCCGCGGTACGAGGAGGGGTTCAGGAGGAAGCCGGCGAGGTCGTCGACGGTGGCCTCGCCGAGTTCGGGCGGGCCCTGCTCCCAGAAGCGGTTGAGGAGCCACAGCCTGTCGCCGCGCACCTTCTTGGCGAGGGAGCCGATGACGGGGTTGGCGGCCTCGACCCCGGGGTTGGGGCAGCCGTCCTGGAGGGAGTGCGAGAAGGCCTTCATGACGGCCGGGTGCAGCCAGGCGCGGGTGGCCCGCAACGCCTCCGTACGGTCGGGCCCCTTGACGGTGGCGACGAGCGCGCTGGACTCGAAGATGACGCTGGGGCGCGCCTTCGGGTCGGCCATGGGGAGCACGAACGCGCCGAGGTTCTCGCCCGGTCTGCCGCCCGCGGCCGCGAGCGTGGAGCCGAGCCAGGTACCGCAGGGCACCATGCCGACCTTGCCGTGCAGGAGGGCGGCGGCCGCGTCGTTGTGGTTCATGTCCATGGGCGTGAACCAGTCCTTGTCGAAGAAGGACGCGAGGGTGCGCAGGGCGCGTTCGGCACGCGGGTCGGTGTACCGCTCGCGGCCGTTCATCAAGTCGTCGTAGAACGCGGGGTCCTGGCGGCTGAGGATCTCCTGGAACCAGATGAACGAGGGCCAGCGGCCGTCGGCCGTGCCGTGCAGCGGGGTGATGCCGCTCTTCCTCAGGCGCGCGCAGGCGGTGAGGAAGCCGTCCCAGGTGTCCGGCGCCTTCAGGCGGTGCTCGCGGAAGACCTCGGGGTTGTAGAAGAACACCCAGTACGCGAGGTTCATCGGCAGGCCGTAGACGCGACGCCGGTAGGTGAACGCCTCGCGCAGGGAGGCGTCGACCCAGCCTCTGCGGACGGCGCCGTCCCACTGGCGGGTCAGATCCTCGATGCCGCCGGTGCGGGCGAGGTCCTGGAGGCGGTAGCCCGACCAGTACTTGAGCATGTCCGGCGTCCTGCTGGTCCGCAACGAGGACTTCACGATCTGCTCGAACGACTCCAGGGAGGGGTTGACCTCGGGCACCAGGCGTAGTGCCGCCACCGACTTCATCGCCGCGCCCGCGGCGGCCATCGCCTTCTCCCAGGCCGCGCTGTCGCCGAGGACGGCGACCTTGCCCGGGGGCTGGCCCTCGGCGGTGGCGCAGGCGGTGGCGAGGGCGCCGGTCACGGTGGCCGCGGCGGCCAGGAGGACGGTGCGGCGTTCGGGGGCCGCGCTCGGCGCCTCCGGCGCTTCCGGTGCTTCCGTCCCGCCCGGCGCTTGCGTCTCGCCCGGCGCCCCCGTCCCGCCCGGTGCTTCCGGCGCCGGGTGTCGACTACCTGACATGGATGGCTCCCTCAGGCGTGCCTCGCCCTTGTTAGCGTTAACACGGGCGTCATGGAGCTTCACGGCGGGCGCCCCGGTTGTCAATGGCCCGCGAGCCTTTCCTGTCGTCAACTCCCCTTACGCGGGCGGCGATTCGGCTGGGTCGGGCAGGCGCTCGGGCACGCGGGTGCGCCCGGCCGAGAAGTCTCGGCCGGGCGCACCCATACGGCGGTCAACCGTAGGTGTTCAGCAGGGGAGCGTGGTCTTGCCGGCCGCTCCGGTGGAACCGGTGGTGCCGTTCGCGATCGTCGTGGCGTTGGTGCCGTTGCCGCCGGGCTTGCCGGGACACACGGGGCTGGCCGCGCCGCCTGCGCCACCCCTACCGCCAGTGAAGCCGCCGCCGACGGTGGAGGCGCCGCCGTTGCCGCCCTTGCCGCCCGCGATCCCGGCACCGGCATCGCCGACGCCGCCTACGCCACCCTTGCCCCCGGTGCCGCCGAGCTTGGCCTCTCCGCCGTAACCGCCGTTGCCGCCGTTGCCGTTGGCGCCGCCGGCACCGCCGGTGCCGCCTGCCCCGCCGACGCTCGCCACGCCGGTGGCGTTGCCGCCGGCGCCGCCCGTGCCGCCGTTGCCGTTGGCGCCCGCGGCGCCACCGGTGCCACCGAGGCCGCCGATCCCGCCGAGGGTTCCGACCCCGTTGGCGCCGTTGGCGCCGGGGGCTCCGTTGGCGCCGAGAGTGCGGGCGTTGCCCGAACCCGGCTGGGCGGAGGCGAGGGCGGGAGTGACTGTCAGGCCCGCTACGGCGATCGAGGCGATGAGGAAGGTCCGGACCGTGTTTGTGGTGCGCATGGAGCGCATGGGGTACTTCCTTCGGTTTGCAAGCGGAGAAATTCTCCGCCTGACAGCCCTCAACCTAGTGAAGCGCGAGGCGCTCCACGCTCCGACGAATGATCAAATGTCTTTAAATAGGCTCAATCATCGAACTTTGGCTGCAAAGTCCCAATGGGCGCCATTCCGCTGTCTGCTTTCGTGACCCGTCCTGCATATCCCCGGGGCCCGGCGAACCGTGCGCGGCGAAGGGCTGCGATCCTTTTCCGGTGACCGGAACCAGCAGGCCCACCCGCCCGAACCGCTCCCCTCGGCCCATGCGCACCGGCGTCGGCGGCGCGCTTCTCCTCGCACTGCTCGCCCTCCTCGGCCCGCTGGCCGCCTGCTCGTCCGACGCCGCCGACCAGGGCGGGGCCCGGCCCTCTGGTTCCCCTGGTTCCTCTGGTTCCTCCGGTTCGAGGGACGCCATCCGCCTGCCCCCCGTGAACGCGGCCTTCGACTACCAACTGGGCGGCGCCTATCCGCCCCCGGCGAAGGTCCGGGCCGTCTCACGCGACCGCGGCGCCGCCCCCGCTCCCGGCCGCTACAACATCTGTTACGTCAACGCCTTCCAGGCCCAGCCCGGCAAGGACGCCGCCCGCTGGTGGCAGCGCGAACACCCCGATCTGATCCTGCGCGATCAGAAGGGGCGGACGGTCGTCGACGAGGGCTGGCAGGAACCGCTGCTCGACATCTCCACCCGGGACAAGCGCTCCGCCCTCGCCCAGGTCGTCGGCGCGTGGATCGACGGCTGCGCGAAGGCCGGCTTCGACGCGGTCGAGCCCGACAACCTCGACTCCTACGAGCGTTCCAAAGGCCTGCTCACCGTCGACGACGCGGTGGCCTTCGCCCGTCTCCTCGCCCGCCGCGCCCACGCCGAGGGCCTGGCCATCGCCCAGAAGAACACCACCGACCTGCTGGAGCGCCGCCGCACCATCGGCTTCGACTTCGCCGTGACCGAGGAGTGCGCCCGCTACAAGGAGTGCGGCGCCTTCGAGACGGCGTACGACGGGAAGGTCTTCGACGTCGAGTACGCGGTGAAGGACTTCACCACCGCCTGCCGCTCCCGGGGCAAGGAGCTCTCCGTGACCCTGCGCGACCGTGACGTCCTCCCTGCGGGCGAGGACGGCCACGTGTACCGGCACTGCTAGCCGACGCCCCGGCCCCGTCTAGAAGAACTCGTCGAGGAGGCGGTAGAAGGCCAGCCGGTCCTCGTCGACGACGACCTTTCCGGCCGCCCCTTGGAGGTATCGCTCCAGGAAGTGTGCCGCGTGCACCGGGCCGAACCACGGGTCTTCCTCGCTCTCCAACTCCCGCAAGGCGATGGCGAGATCGGTGTGCCGGTCGGCCCGGCCGAGGCGGATCACGTCGATGACGCCGGTGACACGGCAGGTCTCCGGGTCGATCAGCACGTTCTCCGAAGTGAGGTCCCCGTGGGTGACCACCAGGTCCTCCGCCGCCGGGCGGGTGCGGTCCAGTTCGTCCAGGAGGCGCCGCCCCGACCACCCCTCGCGCTCCTCGTCGAGGTCGTCCAGGTCCACAAGGCCCTCCTGGACGTTGCGGACGGCCTGCGCCTGCGTCACCGCCAGGCTCCGGTCGAACGGGCAGTCGGCCGACGGCAGTTCATGCAGGGCCCTGGTGATGTCCGCGAGCGCCTCGACCACGGCGAACCGCCGGTCCTCGGGCCACCGCTCGGCGGCGGGCCTGCCGGGCAGCGCCTCGGTCACCAGCCAGGTCGCCTCCCCGTCGGTGCCGCGCTCGACCAGGCGCGGCACCGGGATCCCCCGCCCGCCGAGCCAGGTGAGGCGGTCGGCCTCGCCGGACAGGTCGAGGGACGAGCCCTCGTACGCGGCAGGGGCGATCTTGACGTACAGCTCGGGTCCGGCGCCGCCCGGGTGGGTGAGGCGGTGCACCTCGGCGCCCGACGCGCCGTTCCTCGCGGGAGTCCATCGGTACGCGGCATAGCGCCGACGCAGAGCCCTCGCACTGTCCATGATCCGCATGATGGCAGCCGAGCGGGTCGTCTCCCAACGGATTTACTGTCACCGGATTTACCGCCCCCGGCTGCACGGACCCTCGGAGGCTCAGCTCTGCCGCTCCGGCGGCGGAGGCGGCTTCGGGGCCCCGCGCGGGGGTGCGATCTTGCCGTACGACGCCGGGGCGCCGACCGCCGCCGGGGGCGGGGTCTTTCGCGGTGGCAGGAGGGCGTCGCGGTGGGCGCCCGGGTCCCAGCCGGTGTCCACGACCCGCTTCTGGAAGACGACCGCGCCGAGCAGGACGGCCGCGCCGATGAGCAGCATCAGGACGACGCCGCCGACCTCGCCCGCCTTGGCCGCGTACCCGATGAGGGTGCCGAACCAGCCGAAGTCGGTGTCACCGAAGGTGGTGTTCTCCTCGCCGAAGGCACCGAGGACCTCCAGGAGCAGCGCGGGCAGGAAGGTGATCAGGACGCCGTTGACGAAGGCGCCGAGGGCCGCGCCGCGGCGGCCGCCGGTCGCGTTGCCGTAGACGCCCGCCGCACCTCCGGTGAAGAAGTGCGGGACGAGCCCCGGCAGGACGAGGGCGAGCCCGAAGGCCGGGTGGAAGATCCAGGCGAGCAGGCCGAGGCTGACGAGGCCGCCGGTGAAGCTGGAGAGGAAGCCGATGAGGACGGCGTTCTGGGCGTAGGGGAAGACGATCGGCGCGTCGAGCGAGGGCACCGCTCCCGGGACCAGTTTGCGCGCGATGCCCTGGAAGGCGGGGACGAGTTCACCGAGGATCGTACGGACGCCGAAGAGGATCACGGCGACCGCGATGCCGAACTGCAGGCCCTGCATGACGGAGTGCATGACGTAGTCGCCGACGCCGCTCGCGCCCGCCGCGCCGTTCTCGCCGAAGGCCTTGAACGCGGCCTCCTCGCCGACTTTGCCGAGGAAGACGAGCGACATGATGAGGTAGATCAGGACCATGGAGAGGGCGGTCGCCACCATCGAGTCGCGCAGGAAGCGCAGGCCTTCGGGGAGGTTCATCTCCTCCGTGCTGCGGCTGCGGCGGCCCACCAGTTGGCCCGTGGCGCCCGCCGCGATGTATCCGGCGGTGCCGAAGTGGCCGATCGCCACGCTGTCGTCGCCGGTGACGCGTTTGGTCCAGGGGTGGGCGAAGGCCGGCATCGCCACCAGGAGAATGCCGAGCAGCACACCGCCGACGAGGACCACGGCCCACGAGGCCTGGCCCGCGATGGCGAGCACCATCGTCAACAGGGTCGCCATGAACAGCATGTGATGACCGGTCAGGAAGACATAGCGCAGGGGCGTGAAGCGGGCGAGGAGCAGGCTGACGGCGAAGCCGAGGATCATCAGCCAGGCGACGCGGGCGCCGTACCGCTCCTGCGCGATCCCGACGATCGCCTCGTTGGTGGGGATGACGCCGTGTGCGCCGGTGGCGCCCTGGATCATCTCGCCGAGCGGGGCGAGGGCGCCGACGACGAGCGTGGCGCCCGCCCCGATCAGCAGGAAGCCGAGCGTCGCCTTGATGGCGCCGCCGACGATCTGCCCGGCGGGCTTCCTCAGCGCGATCAGGCCGGCGGCGGTGATGAGGCCGATGAGGTACGCGGGTTGGCTGAGGATTTCGTTGACGAGGAACTCGGCGCTCGACACGAGCCAGTCCATGGTGGTTCTCCTTGCCCGGGTCGTCAGACGTCGTACGTGTCGCGAAGGACGCGGTCGGCCTCGGCCGCGCTGGTGAAGTCCTCGACGACCTTCACCGGCACGCCGACGTCGCCGAGCATCCCGGCGATCTCCCGAGAGGTGAGGATGGCGACGGCCTCCTTCGCCTTGCCTTTGGCCGAGATGGTGTCCGTCGCCTCGACGGTGACGTAACGGCTCCACCCCCAGCGGTCCAGGACGCCCTCCAGGGTCTGTTTGAGGAACAGGCTGGTGCCGACGCCGTTGCCGCACACGGTCAGGATCTTGTGCAGGTCACCTCCGCCGCGTGTCGCCGCCGTCCGGGGGCGTTCACTCTCCGGCCCGCCGGACAGCAGGGCGTGCACCGCCTGCGGGGTGGGTGCCTCGCGCAGGGCGCGCGCCGTGTCGGGGTCGGCGAGGAGCCGGGCGAGGGCACTCATGGCCGCCGTGTGTTCCGACGCGTCCTTCGCGGCGAGGCCGACGACCAGCTCGACGGGGTCGTTGGCCTCGTGCCCGAACTCCACGGGCGCCGCGAGCCGCACCCAGGACATGCCGGTGGCGAGGACCGCGGGTGAGGGCCTGGCGTGTGCGAAGGCGAGGCCGGGCGCGATGACGAGGTACGGCCCGTTCCGTTCGACGTTCGCGATCATTTCGGCGGTGTACGTGTCCGTGGCGGCGCCCGTGGCGACCATCAGGTCACCGGCGCACCGCACGGCTTCGCGCCAGTCGGCCGCCGGGGCGTCGAGGAGGACGGCTTCCACGGGGAGGATCTCGTTCAGCGCTGCCATGCGCATGATTCTCGCCGACATCCTGCCGAGCCAGCCGTCCCGGCCGGCGCCCCGGTCACGTGCCGTAAGCCCGGAGGAAGACGTCCGCCGCCTGGGCCGCGACGGTGTCCGGGGCGGCGTCGGGGCGGTACTCCAACGGGCCGGTGAGCAGGGAGAGGAAGTGCTCGGCGGCGACCTCCGGGTCGCACGGGCGCAGGCGGCCGGCGAGGGCAATTCGGGCCAGGCGGTCGGCGAGGGCGGAGCGCACCCGAAGAGTGGTGCGCGCGCGTACGCTCGCCGCCAGCTCGGGGAATTGAGCCGCCTCGGCACAGGCCAGCTGTCGTACGGCGCGAGCGTCTGGGGTGCTGAACACCCGCAGCAGGTCGCGGGCCACGTCCGTGAGCGGCGCGCACGGGTCGCTGTCCGCGGCGACCTCGCGCAGCTGCTCGACGACGGCGAGGCTCCGCGCGCCGATCCGGTCGGCGGCGACCTCTACGGCCTCGCGGTAGAGGCTCTCCTTGTCGTTGAGGTGGCTGTAGACGGTCGGCTTCGCGACACCCGCCTCCTGCGCGATCTCCTTCACACACGTCTGGGCGTAGCCACGACGCGCGAAGACCGCGAACGCGCCGTCCAGGATGGCCTGCCGCCGCTCGATCCGCCCACGGGCGGTACGGCCGCCCCCGGTTGACACTTCTGAACCCATGGGTTCAGTGTAGTGACTGAACCAGAGAGAACACATTATTGAACCCACGGGTTCAGATGCCGAAAGGGTGGGACACGGGTGATCGTCCACATGCTGCGCTTCACGTTCAAGGAGACCGCGACCGAGGAGGACCGCGAGCACGTGCTCGCGGTGATGCGGCGCACGGCCGCCGTCGAGTCGGTCTCGTTCTCGACGGTGGGTCAAAGCCTCGCCGACCCCGAAGGCTTCACCCACGCCTACTGCGTGGGCATCGCCGACATGCAGGCCCTGCGCCGCTACATGCACGACCCGGTCCACCTGGCCGGCGACCCGCAGATCATGCCTCACCTGGCCAGGATCGCCATCGGCCCCGACCTGTCCGACGACATGTCACCCACCCTGAACAGGGATGTCCTCGCCCTGCATGAGGAGAAGGTCGCGCTCTACCCCGAGTGGGCCGCCCAACTCGGCCCGCTGCTCGCGGCCTGACGGGCCCGGGGACCCGGGGACCCTGCTCGGAGTCGATGACGTGCGCGTCGGCCGGGGCCTTGGGTTCGGTCAGGGTGACGCGTCCTGGCGGCCCTGGAGGCGGGCTGCGGTCTCGCGGATCGCGGGGAGTTCGGCGGTCAGCGCGGCGCCGGGGCAGTGCGTGGCGTAACCGTCCTTGTGGCCCGCCACCGCCCGCAGGAGCGCGTCGGTGCCGGTGGGGAACCTGCTCAGATTGTTGGTGGACACCAGCAGGGCGGCGCCGCGCGGATCGATGCCCGACAGGCCGAGCTTCCATGCGGCGAGGCCCGCGATGGCGTCGGTCATGGCCTTCGGCACCGGTGTGCCCGCGGTGAACGTGCCGATCGCCGCGACGCCCGTGGAGCGCCGGTTGAAGCCTTGGGTGTGCGCGCCGACGACGGGCCGTTCGGCGCCGCCCGCGCGCCCCTCGTACACCGTGCCGCAGCGGTCCACGAGGAAGTTGTAGCCGATGTCGTCCCACTTCCTGCTGCCCGCCTGCCCCGCGTACAGGGCGCGGATGATGCGCGGCGCGTCGGTGCAGGCGTAGCGGTTCGGGGAGTCGGTGTGGTGGACGAAGACGGCGTCCACGCGGTCCGCGTAGCGCGCGGGCGGCGGCTCCGGGGCCTTCGGCGGCAGCCAGGCCTCGCGGGGCACGATCCGCGGGCGCGGCGCCCGGTACGCCGTGGACGCCCGGCGCGCCGGCACCGCGGCGGCGGGCATGAGGGAACGGCGCCCGGCGATCACCGTCGGCGTGGACGCACCGCCGTCACCGCCCGTCACCTGGGGGGCAGCGGGGTCGATGCCCGCCGCGCAGGCCAGCAGCAGCCCGCAGGCGACCGTGCCCGGCACCCAGCACAGCGCCACACGCACCGCGCTCGGCACGCGGCGCACGGGCGGTGCGGGGAGGACACGCATGCCGCCACTCTCCGCCGGAGCCGGGGGCTCGTCCTGCCGGGTGCGGCACATGGAGGAACGGGGGCACCTGGAGAACGGCGGTGGTCAGCTCCCCTCCGGTCGGGGCGCCGGTGCGTGTCGCGCGGCGGTGAGCCACGCCTCGGCGAGCAGGTCGTGGCCCAGGGCGCTCGGGTGGACGCCGTCCGGGGCCAGCGCCCTCGCGCCGATCTCGACGGCGGCGCGGGCCATGAGCAGGTCCGCGCGCACCACCTGGGCCCCGTGGGCGCGCGCGGCACGCAGGGCCGCCTCCGTGCGGGGATTCAGGTCCTCGTACCAGCGTTCCTGGTCCGGGGTGGCCGGGAGCAGGAACGGGGTGATGACGACCAGGCGGGCGGCCGACTCCCGCCCGGTGTGCGCGAGGACGCGGTCCAGGGACGCCTCGAACTCGGCGACCGGACTGACGAGACCCTGGTCGTAACGCCGCCAGGTGTCGTTGATGCCGATCCCGACCGTGACGACGGTGGGCCGTTCGGCGATGACGTCCGCGGCCCAGCGGGATTCGAGGTCGTGGACGCGATGGCCGTTGACGCCCTTGTTGAGGACGGTCGGGGCGGGCCCGGCGCCCGCCTCGGCGCGCAGGGCCCGCGCGATCCGGCTGACGTATCCGTCGCCGAGCGAGGCCCTGTCCGCGCGGTCGCGGCCCGCGTCGGTGAGGGAGTCACCGATGAACAGGAGTCTGTCGCCCGCCGTGAGGTACGTTCCCGCCTCCCCGTCGCTCACGAGGCGTTCGGGCCCACGTCCGCCGCCGTGAGGGGGCGGCGCGGCGGTGCGGCCGTCGCGTACTCGTCGGCGCCGATGTCCCGGAGGCCGCCGCGCGGGTGGCCGTCGATGTCGTGCGTCACGGCGGGGCTCCTCAGCGTCGCCCGGCCGATCGCGGGGCTGCCCGCGGTCAGCCGGAAGACGCCGTCGGACCCCTGCCGCAGCCTCGGGTCGGCCCGGCTGTAGCCGGTGGCGGGAATGTTGCCGGCCGACGCGGCGCCCCACAGGATGTTGCTCTGCCAGGTGAAGCCGGTGGTGGCGCGCATCGCGACCAGGTCACCGGAGTCGCCCACCAGAAGGTTGTCGGCGACGACCACTCTCTGCGGCTCATGCGTCCGGTCCTCGCCCGAGAGCGTCACGGCGTTGCGCAGCAGGGTGTTGTGCGCGATCACCGCGCGGTCGCACGCGTCGTTGCCCCGCCGCTCCTCGGCCGTCTCTCCGGCGTGGTGGTCGCGGGTGCTGCCGCTGCCGATGACGAGCGCCCGCCCGGCCAGGCCCGCCACGTAGTTGTTCACGACGACGTGGTCGTTGCCGTACAGGCGCAGGCCCTCCTTGCCGTCGAGTATGTAGTTGCCCTCCACGCGCGTGCGGTTGCCGTGGCGCAGGACGATGCCGCCCGCGCTGTCGCGGATCGTGTTGTAGCGGATGGTGTTGTCCGAGGACTTCACCGAGATGGCCTCGGGGTCTCCGTCGCAGCGCTCGAAGAGGTTGTGCTCCACGACGGCGCGGGCGCCGGACAGTGCACGGGGGCTGACACCGAGGCGGATCGGCTCTCCTCCGTTGGCACCGGAGAAGCTGTGGTCGGAGAAGTGGTTCCTGAGGATGTGCACGCGCTGGGCCATGGCCGTGCCGCCCGGCCCCTCGACGCCCAGGTAGACGCCGAGGGTGGTCTTTCCGTGGAAGTGGTTGCGGTCGACCTTGGTGTCGTCGGCGCGCACCATCACCCAGTGGAGGCCCTCGATGTCGGCGAGTTGGAGGTCGTTGCGGGTCAGGCGGATGCGTGAGCAGTCCGCCGGTATCTCCAGGGTGGTGCTCTGGCGGAACGAGAAGCCGGTGACCGTGATGTCGCTGGAGCCGCTGAAGACGAAGCCGCGCTCGCCGCGGAGCACCGCGCCGCCCCGGGAGGCGGAAGCGATGGTGAGGGGGGCGTCCGGTGTGCCGTGCTTGCCCGTGACGTTGATGGAGGTGCCCGGCGGGACGGTGTAGGTGCCGTCGGCCAGGACGATCCGGGCACCGGGTGCCGCGCCGTCGATCGCCTTCTGGAGGTCTTTCAGGGAGCTGACCGTGGCGGTGGCGGACGCGCGGGCCTGGCGCGGGACGCCGAACGGTACGGCGGCTAGCGCCGCTCCGAGGGCGGTGCCGGTGAGGAACGTACGGCGTTGCATGGTGCCTCCGGGGTGTCGGTGGGCGGGGAGGGCCGGTGGAGCGGCGTCCTACGCCTCGGCGTGGGTGAGGAACAGCTCGATGACGGGCACAGGGGTGTCGGGGCGCTGGACCGGTAGCTGGAGGGTGAGTGTTCCCTCGGGCAGTCCGCCCATCTCGGTGTGGAGCGCGGGCTGTCCGGGGGCGGTCTCGACCCGGGTGATCTCGGAGGCGTCGTGGAGGAGTTGGGCGTAGCGCACCCGGCCCGCGAGACCGGGCAGGTGCAGATGGCGCGGCGGCCAGGCGAACAGGTGGACGTAGAGCCGGTCGCCGCGCTGGGTGTAGCGGCAGTCGGCGGGGGCGGTGTACGGGGACGGGCCGCAGCCGCGGATCGACCGCTCGTGCAGCTCCGTCCACCGGGCGAGTTCGCCGAGTACGGCGGCGTCCCGCGGGTCGAGGTCGCCGCGGCCGGTCGGCCCGATGTTGAGCAGCAGGTTGCCGCCCTTGGAGACGCCGTCGACGAGCATGCGGACGACCAGGTCGGCGCTCTTGCGGTCGAGGTTGTCGCGGTCGTAGCCCCAGCTGCCGTTGAGGGTCTGGCACGCTTCCCAGACGACCGCGCGCCCGTCCTTGGTCATCGGTTCCGCGGGCTGGTACTGCTCCGGGGTGACGAAGTCGCCGGGCAGGCCCGTCCTGTCGTTGACGAGGACGTGCGGCTGGAGGTCGCGGATCATGCCGAGGAGTTCCGGCGCGTCCCAGTCGTCGGGGCCCTTGCCGCCCCACCAGTGGCGGTCCGCGTAGGAGAAGTCGAAGAACAGGTAGTCGACGCGTCCGAAGCGCGTCAGCAACTCGCGGACCTGGCCGTGCAGATAGCGCCGGTAGTCGCGGATGTCGCGGTCGGCGGTGGCGGCCTTGAACTCCTCGTCGTCGCGCTGCGGGTGGGTGCCGTCCACGGGGAAGGAGGGGTGGTGCCAGTCGATCAGCGAGTAGTAGAAGCCGACCTTGAGCCCTTCCGCGCGGCAGGCTGCGACGAAGGGTTCGACGAGGTCGCGGCCGTAGGGGGTCTTGGTGGCCTTGTAGTCGGTGAGGTCGCTGTCCCACAGGCAGAAGCCGTCGTGGTGCTTGGTGGTGAGCACGACGTACCGCATACCGGCCGCCTTGGCGGTCCTCGCCCACCGCACCGGGTCGTAGCGGTCGGGGTCGAAGTGGTCGAAGTAGAGCTGGTACCGCTCGTCGGACTGCCTCTCCCGGTGCTTGACCCACTCGTGGCGGGCGGCGAGGGAGTACAGGCCCCAGTGGACGAACATGCCGAACCGGTCGGTGGTGAACCACGTCGTCTCAGCGCTCGGGGTCACGGAATGGGGTCCTCTCATGGGGTTCTCTCATGGGGGTTCTCTCATGGGGGTTCTTTCGAGGTGGCGCGGCGTGGGATCCCGTACGTCCTGCCGCGTCAGCCCTTCAGCGCGCCCGAGGACAGCCCGTGCACGAAGGAGCGCTGGAAGAACAGGAAGACGATCACGGAGGGCAGCAACGCCAGCAGGGAGGCCGCGAGGACCACGCCGGGCGTCACGTCGGGGTCGATGCGCAGGGTGCGCAGCGCGAGCGGGAGCGTGTAGGAGGAGGAGTCGGTGGCGACGAGGAGGGGCAGCAGGTACTGGTCCCAGATCATCGTGAAGCCGAAGACGCCGATGACGCCCAGCGCCGGTCTGCACATCGGCAGGATGATCTGGGCGAAGATGCGCAGGTCACCGGCGCCGTCGATGCGGGCGGCCTCTTCGAGTTCCTTGGGCACGTCCTTCATGAACTCGGTCATCACGAGGATCGAGAAGCCCCAGGCGCCCAGCGGGACGATCATCCCCGCGAGGGTGCCGATGAGGTTGAAGTGGACGACCGGCAGATCGGCGAGGATCAGGGAGAGCGGGAGGGCGAGGATCTCCTCGGGCAGCATCAGCGTGGCCAGGATCGCCACGAGGGCGAGCGTCATTCCGGGGAAGACCTTGCGGGCCAGCGCGTAACCGGCGAGCACGGAGACGGCCACCTGGAGCAGCAGGCCGAAGCCGACGACGAAGAACGAGTTCAGCAGGTACGCCAACACGCCCTGGTCGAAGGCGACGCGGAAGTTGTCCAGGGTGGCGCCGGAGGGGATGACGCTCAGCTGGGTGGGGTCCTTGACCCTGCTGAAGGCACTGACCAGGAGGGCCAGTAGGGGCCCCGCGAAGAGCACCAGGACCAGGAGGTACGTGAGGGCCTTGAGGATCCGGCCGCCCGCGCTCCTGCTCTCGGTGAGGCCGAGGGCGGTCTCGGTCAGGCCGGGGGCCGACTTGGACAGGCCGATGCCGGTGCCGGTCGGCGCGTTCCTGGACGACGGCTTCATTTGCTCTCCCTGCGGCGCACCAGATGGACGGCGATCGTCAGGACCAGCGTCGTGACGAACAGCAGGACGGCTCCGGCCGCCCCGACGCCGAGCCGGTTCTGTTCGAGGCCGAGCTTGTAGATCAGGGTCATGACGACCTCGGTGGAGCCGTCGGGGCCGCCGTTGGTGAGCAGGAACACCTCGGTGAAGACCCGCAGCCCGCGGATCGCGGCGAGGATGAACAGGATCGAGAAGACCGAGCGCAGTCCGGGCACCGTCACATGCCACACGCGCTGCCCCCGGGAGGCCCCGTCGACCTTGGCGGCCTCGTAGAGCCCGCGGTCCACGCTCGCCAGTCCGGCGAGGAAGATCATCATGTCGTAGGGGGCGCCCCGCCAGATGCCGGTGACCATGAGGGAGACGAGCGAGGAGTCGGGGTCGTTGATGAACCCCGAGGGGCCGAACCCCACCACGCCGAGCAGGGAGTTGACCATGCCGTCCCCGGTGGGGTGGTACATGATCCGCCACAGTTCGGCGACGACGGCGACCGGCACCACGACCGGCAGGAACGCGGCGGAGCGCACGAACCCCAGGCGGCGGCCCTGGCCCTCCATCAGCAGTGCGAGCGCCAGGCCGAGGAGCAGGGAGCCCGCCGTCTGCCCGGCGGCGAGGACGACGGTGTGCCAGGCGGCCTCGCGGAAGCCCTCGGAGCCGAGCACGGTGGCGTAGTTGTCGGTGCCCACCCACCGGTTGCCGAGGTAGGGCCTGACCTCCTGGAAGGACATGGTCAGCGCGTGGGCCATGGGGATGAACTTGAAGTACAGGAACAGGAGCAGCGCCGGTGCCAGGAAGAGCCAGGGCGTCCACCAGCGGCCCGACCTGCGGCCGCGGCTCCGGCGTTCGGCCGCGGCCCCGCCGGCCGGGCGTCCGGCCGAGCGGGTGGCCCGCTGTCCGGGCGGCGGGGCCGGCCTCACCTGGTCGAGGCTCATGACGTGCCGATCCCTTGTTCCTCCAGGAGAGCGGCCAGCTTCTTGTCGAGGTCGCGCAGCTCGGTCCGGATGTCCAGGTCGCAGTCGGCCATCAGCGCGTTGACGGTCTCCGCGGTGGTCTGCCGTACCGCCGACCAGTTCGGGATCGAGGGGGCGTACCGCCCGGAGGCGCGGTAGACCTCGGCGTACGTCCGCCAGCGCGGGTCGGGGCGGACCTCGGAGATGTCCACCGTCTTGTTGACGGGCAGCTGCACGGTGAAGCCGGTCTCGCCGCGCATCCCGGTCCGCTGCCCTTCAGGAGAGACGGCGAAGTCGGCGAAGGCGTCCTGGGCCGCCCGGTTCTCGGAGCCCGCCATCAGATAGACGGTGCCGCCCTCGGCGAGCACGGTGGCGTCCTTGGGGCCCTTGGGCATCGGCACGACCTCGTACTTGTCCTTGCCGAGTACGTCGTCGAAGCGGGGCAGCAGATAGGGGCCGACGGCGAACATGCCGGTCTTCCCCGCCTCGAAGGTCTCGTTCGTGGGCGGAGTGTCCATGGTCACGGCGCCGGGCTGGATGGCCTTGGCCTTGCAGCCGAGGTCGCGGAACCACCGCATGGCCCTCACCGAGGGCTTCGTGGTCATCGCGGGCCGGTACTCGCCGTTCCCGGTCTCGGTGATGAAGTCCCCGCCCGCGGCCCAGAGGAAGTTGGAGAAGTACCAGGAGGCGTAGCCGCGTTTGGTGGAGAGCGGGGCGGCGAGGCCGTAGGTGTTCTTCTTGCCGTCGCCGTCGGGGTCCTCGGTGGTGAAGGCCTCGGCCATCGCGGCGAAGTCGTCCCAGTTCCGGGGGACTTCGAGCTTCAGCTCCTTGCGCCAGTCCTTGCGGATGAGCAGCGCGGTGGCCTGCGCCGAGTACGGCAGTCCGTACTGCTTGCCGTCCAGGCCCTTGCCGGAGCCGAGGCCCTGGGTGACGAGGTCCTTGGCGTGCTTGATCTTGTCGAGGTCGATCTCCCGGAGAAGTCCCTGGCTGTGCATGACGCCGAGCTGTGTGACGTCGTTCATGACGATGTCGGGGAGGTCCCGCTGCGCGGCGCGCTGCTGCAGCTTGGTCTCGAAGTCGTCGAAGATGGCGGTGACCTCGACCTTGTGGCCGGTGGCCTTCTCGAAGGCGGCGGCGAGCGCGAGCGTGCCCTTCTCCCCCGGGCCGCCCGGCGTGGTCCGGGTCCAGAGCTGGAGCGGCGCCCTGGAGTCCTGTTCGACGTCCTTGCCCGCGGGGCCTGATGTACAGCTGGTGAGGATCAGCGCGGACGCGAGGAAACCCGCGCCGACCCACCGCGATCTCTGCATCACAACTCCCGTTCCGCCGGGTCGCTTACCTCTAGTAAGCGCTTGCCGAGGGACGGTAACGGGCCCAAAATCCAGAGTCAATACTCCGATGAATACAAAATTTCCAAGGCGTTCGGAGGCGACTGACGGCTTGCGTTCGCTTGAGTCATCCGATGTATTGTCCCCACCAGGCGGTTCGTCCGATACTTCGGACAGGCCGGCGGTACCGCTGACGGCACGTCAGCGCAGCAGCCGAGGAGCGTCATCGTCATGGCCGGGACGGCACACGGACCGACAGCACTTCTGGTGATGGAGGAGGCGCGGAGGCCGGACGTCTACCCGCCCGAGGTGCTGGCCGGCATCGACCGGCTCGTGGAGCGGCAGGGCCCGCCGCTCACCCGGGAACAACTCGACGAGCGCCCCGAGGTACTGCGGCGCGCCGACGTCCTGCTCACCGGCTGGGGCGCGCCCGTCCTCGACGCCGCCTTCCTGGGCCGGGCCCCCCAGCTGCGTGCCGTCTTCGCCGCGGCGGGCTCCGTGCGGCACCTGACCACGCCCGCCTTCTGGGCGCGCGGCATCCCGATCGTCTCGGCGGCCGCGGCCAACGCCGTCCCCGTGGCCGAGTTCGCCCTGGCGCAGATCCTGCTGGGTCTCAAGCAGGTGCACCGCGTGAGCCGGGAGCTGGCCGCCGACCGCCGGTACCCGCACGACGTCAGGGTTCCGGGCGCCTACCGCTCACGCGTGGGGCTGCTGGGGCTCGGCCACATCGGCCGGCTGCTCGCGGAGCACCTGGGGCGCTTCGACGTCGAGGTCCTCGCCACGGATCCGCTCGCCGACCCGGTCACCGCCGGGGAGAGGGGCGTACGACTGGTGGGCATCGAGGAGCTGTTCGCCACCTGCCATGTCGTCAGCCTCCACGCGCCGCTCCTGCCCGAGACCCGCGGCTGTGTCGGCACGCCACTGCTGAACTCCCTGACGCCCGGCGCCACGCTCATCAACACGGCCCGGGGCGCGCTCATCGACGAGGAGGCGCTGACGGGGGTCCTGCGCGCCAGGCCCGACCTGACCGCCGTGCTCGACGTCACGCACCCGGAGCCTCCGGCCCCCGACTCGCCGCTCTTCGCCCTCCCCAACGTCGTCCTGACGCCCCATCTGGCCGGTGCCCTCGGCGGCGAATGCCACCGGCTCGGGCGCCTCGTACGCGACGAACTCGAACGCTTCGTACGAGAGCAGCCCTTGCGGCACGCCGTGGACCCGGCCCGCGCCGCGTCCCTGGCCTGACCGATCAGCGCGGCGCGGGCGGTCAGCCCCGCACCGCGCGCACGTAGGCCTCGATCGCCGGGCGCGGCTCGCGGCCGAGCAGGGTGCGCAGGTCGTTGCGTTCGATGGACGTGCCGTCCAGGAAGCCGCCGGCGACCGCCGAGTACGTACTCATGAGCATCGGCACCTGGAAGGGCAGCGCCTGGCCCGCCCCGATCAGGGCGGCGCGGGTCGCGGCGAGGGAGCCCGGTTCGTACGAGCCGCCGAGCGCGGCGGCGAGATCGGCGCCGCCGAGGGCGTGTTCGCCGACCAGTTCGTAGGTGCGGCCCGCGTGGGCGGCCGGTGCCGTCGCGACCCTGACGGCGGCCTCCGCCAGGTCCTCGCGGGCCACCGCGGCCAGGCGGCCGGTGCCCAGCGGCGCGGCGATCGTCCCGTCGGGGCCCGGTGCCGCGATCGCGGCGAGGAACTCCGCGTACAGGCCGTTGCGCAGCACCGTCCACCGCAGCGAGGAGGCGCGCAGCCGGCGCTCGGTCCAGCGGTGGGCCAGCGCGTAGGTGAGGTGGTCGCCGTCGCCGCTGAGGCTGGTGTAGACGAGATGGCGCACGCCCGCCTTCTCGGCGGCGGATATCGCGGCGTCGTGGCGGGCGATGACGACGTCGTCCTCAGCGGCGCCCGCGGAGATCACCAGGAGGGTGTCGACGCCGGTGAAGTCCAGCGACGCCGGGTCGTCGAAGTCGACGCGGCGCTCGCCGGGCGCCGGGCTGCGCGTGCCGATGACGACGTCTTCGCGGTCGGCGAGGCGGGCGGTGACGAGCTTGCCGAGGGCGCCCGTGGCGCCGGTGATCATGAGCATGGGATGGTTCCCCCGTGGTGAGTGGTTCCTCTTCGTGAGCCGCTGAGCGGCGGCCCCGGAACCATCATCGGCGGCGGTGATCACACCGCGTAAGGAGGCACTTGAATGTCAGCAGGGCACACCGCGGTAACCACCCCCGCGGCCGCGGACCCGGTGATCAGCTGTGAGACGCCCCAGGACGAGTGCGGGGTCAGGGACGTCCTGGACCGGCTCGGCGACAAGTGGTCCGTGTACGTGGTGGTCGAACTCGCCTCGGGCGTCCTGCGGTTCAAGGAGTTGCAGCGCAGGATCCCCGGCGACATCTCGCAGCGGATGCTCACCGTCACCGTGCGCCGCCTGGAGCGCGACGGCCTGGTGAAGCGCACCGTCTATCCGACGATCCCGCCCCAGGTCGAGTACGAACTGACCGAGATGGGCCACAGCCTCACCCACCTCGTCAAGGCGCTCTCCGACTGGTCGATCGGCCACCGGCCCGCCATCGCCGCCGCCCGCGCCTCGTACGACGCGGCGCAGCGGCCGTGAGCCGAAACGGCTGAGCGGGCCGGCCGGGGCGCTCCCCCAAGGGGATGCCCCGGCCGACCCGCTCAGCGGGTAGGTGGTGTCACCTGCCGACGGGCTGCAGCTCCCGGTCGGTCTCCGCGCCGGGCGTGACCGTGTCGCCGAGGACCTTGTGCAGCTTCTCGCCCTCCACGTCCACGTTCGGCAGCGCCTTGTCGAGCCAGCGCGGCAGCCACCAGGCGGACTTGCCGAGCAGCGCGAGCACGGCGGGGACGATCGCCATACGGACGACGAAGGCGTCGAAGAGGACGGCGACGGCCAGCCCGAAGCCCATCATCTTGATCATGTCGTCGTTCTCCATGATGAAGCCGGAGAAGACGCTGATCATGATGATCGCGGCCGCGGCCACGACCCGTCCGCCGTGGGTGAAGCCGGTCACGACCGACTCGCCGGGGCTCGCCCCGTGGACGTACGCCTCGCGCATCCGGGTCACGAGGAAGACCTCGTAGTCCATCGCGAGACCGAAGACCACGCCGATCATGAAGATCGGCATCATGCTCATGATCGGGCCCGGCTGGTCGACGCCCACGATGTCCGCGAGCCAGCCCCACTGGAAGACGGCGACGACCGCGCCGAGCGCGGCGGCCACCGAGAGCAGGAAGCCGAGCGCCGCCTTGAGCGGGACCAGGATCGAGCGGAAGACGAGCATCAGGAGCAGGAACGCGAGGCCGACGACGAGGCCCAGGTAGGGCAGGAGCGCGTCGTCCAGGGTCTGCGAGAAGTCGATGGTCATCGCGGTCTGGCCGGTGACGAGGATCTCGGAGCCGGTGTCGGTCCCGATCTCCTCGGCGCTGGAACGGATCGACTTGACCAGTTCCTCGGTCTTGTGGTCGCTCGGCCCGGTCTCCGGGACGACGTTCATGATCGCGGTGTTGTCGCCCTTGTTGGGCATCGGATCCGTCACGGCGACGACGCCGTCGACCTTGGCGAGCTTCTCGCCGACGGTCTTGGCGGCGTCCGCCACGCCGGAGTCCTTGCTGACGGTGACCATCAGCGGGCCGTTGAAGCCCGCGCCGAAGGAGTCCGACAGCATGTCGTACGCCTTGCGCTGGGTGCTGTCCGGCGCCGCCGTGCCCTCGTCGGGCAGGCCCAGTTCGAGGCTGGTGGCCGGGATCGCCACCGCGCCGAGGCCGACGACCGCGACGAGCAGGACGGCGAGCGGGCGGCGCAGCACGAAGCGCGCCCAGCGGGTGCCGAGCTTCGGCTTGGCGTTCGGGTCCCGCAGCTCGCTGGCGGACTTCTTGCGGTCCTTGCGGCGCAGCACCTTGCGGCCCGCGAAGCCGAGCAGCGCGGGGATCATGGTGAGCGCGATGAGGACGGCGACCACCACGGTGCCGGCGGCGGCGAGGCCCATCTTGGTGAGGATCGGGATGTTGACGACGGCGAGGCCGGAGAGGGCGACGACGACGGTGAGTCCGGCGAACACCACGGCGGAGCCAGCGGTTCCGGTGGCCCGGCCCGCCGCGTCCTCCGGGGTGCGGCCCTCGGCTATCTCCGCTCGGTAGCGGGAGACGATGAAGAGGGCGTAGTCGATGCCGACGGCGAGGCCGATCATCATCGCGAGCGTGGAGGTGGTGGCGGAGAGGTCGAGCACGCTGCCGAGGGCGGTGATGCTCGAGATGCCGATGCCGACGCCGATGATCGCGGTGAGCAGCGGCATGCCCGCGGCGACCAGCGAGCCGAAGGTGACGATCAGGACGACCGCGGAGATGGCGATGCCGATGAGTTCGGCGCTGCCGCCCATCTCCTGCTCGGCCATGACGGCGTCGCCGCCGGTCTCGACGGTCAGGCCCGCGTCACGGGTCTTGTCGGTGGCCTTGGTGAGGGCCTCGCGCGACTTGTCCGTGAGTTCGGGGGCGGCCACCTTGTACGTCACCGAGGTGTACGCCGTGGTGCCGTCCTTGCTGACGGTCTTCGCCTTGTACGGGTCCTCGACGCCCGCGACCTGCGAGCCCTTGCCGACGGCCGCGATCATCTTGGCGACCTCGGCCTTGGAGTCGGCGGAGGTGATCTTCTCGCCCTCGGGGGCACGTATGACCACACGGGCGCTCGCGCCGTCGGCGCTGGCGTCCGGGAAGCGCTTCTCGAGGAGGTCGAAGGCCTTCTGGGACTCCGTGCCCGGCATCGAGAAGGAGTCCTCGGGCGCGGCGGGCGCGGTCGACGCGGCGACGCCCGCACCTACGAAGAGCGCCACCCAGAGCAGCGCCACGTAACGGCGTCGCCGGAAAGCGAGGCGGCCTAGTTTGTACAGGAACGTAGCCACGGCGAAAGGGACCCCCGTCGGGTTGGGCAGGCAGGAAGTGACCCCCTTCGGCGCGATCGCGCACGTCAGGGGGTCCAGCAGGATGCCCCTCCATACTCACCGCCGTTGACGGGCCAGGAGTCCGACTGCGGGCCGGACTATCGGCCCACGGTCGGTGTACTGCGCCCGGTGGAGTGTCATCCCTTGGGAGGAGAGCGGCTCACCCCGTCTCGTTCACAGGGTGCAGTCACGTGTCAACAGTCCCGCCGTCATTGGCGCGGAACATTCGCTTCCCTTTCACCGGCCACGACCGTGGCCGGTCAGCCGTCGGACCTCAGCGGGCGGAAGAAGTCCCGCAGCTCGCGCGCGACCTGCTCGGGTTCCTCGTGTGCCATGAAGTGCCCGCCGTTGTGCGGCGTGCTCCAGTGCCGCAGATCGGTGAAGACGCGTTCGGCGAGGCTCTTCGGGTAGTGCGCGAAGGCCGGTTCATGGCTGAGAGTGACCGCTCCGGGGACGGTGATGGGCGGCACCGGCCTGTTGTGCCGTACGTAGTCGTAGTACTGCCGGAAGGACGAGCCGATGCTGCCGGTGGCCCAGTAGAGGGTGGCGACGGTCAGCAGGGTGTCCTTGTCCCAGCGGGTCTCGAGGTCGCCGTCGCAGTCGCTCCAGTCGCGGTACTTGTCGATGATCCAGGCGAGCAGGCCGGCCGGGGAGTCCCGCAGCGCGGCGGCGAGCGTGTCGGGCCGGGTGCACATGATCTCGCTGTAGCCCTGGTCTGTGGCGTCGTACGCGTCGAGGTGGTCGAGGTAGGCCTGCTCCTCGGCGGTCGGCGGGGCCGCGGTGAAGTCGGCGGAGACCACCGCGGAGGTGATGTGCACGCCGGCGACCTCGCCGGGGAAGCGGGCGCCGAGCCACTGCGTGACCCCTCCCCCGATGTCGCCGCCGAAGGCGCCGAAGCGCCGGTAGCCGAGGGTCTCGGTCATCAGGGCGTGCCAGATGCCGGCGACGCCCTCGCGGGTGAACGGCCCCTTCGGCAGCCCGGAGTGGAGGAAGCCGGGCAGCGAGGGCACGACCACGTCGAAGGCGTCGGCGGGGTCGCCGCCGTGGCCGCCGGGGTCGACGAGCCGCCGGGCGAGGTCCAGCATCTCGACATAGCTGCTGGGCCAGCCGTGGCTGAGAATCAGCGGCAGCGGCGCGGGGGCGCCGTCGGGGCGGGGCGCGCGCAGGTGGACGAAGTGGACGGGTGCGCCCGCGACTTCGGCGATGCGGTGCGGGAAGGCGTTGAGCGCGGTCTCGGCGGCCCGCCAGTCGAAGCCGTCCGCCCAGTAGGTGACGAGGTCGCGCAGGTAGTCGGGGTCGGTGCCCGCGGCCCAGTACGTCGGGTCGGTCGCCGTGGTGAAGAGGGTGCGCCGCAGGCGTGTGCGCAGGTCGTCCAGGACGTCGTCGGGGACGGAGACCTGGAAGTCACGGACAGGGGCCTGCGAGGAGGTGGTGTTCACGGGTGTTTCGGTTCCTTCGCTCAGGAGTACGCGTGGGCGTTCGCGGTGGTGGGGCGCTCCTGGGCGGAGGCGTCTGCGGCCTCGGTGGTGCGGAAGAGGCAGGCGTCAGACGCGGACTGCGGTCAGGAGGGCCCGGACGGAGTGCTGGTGCTGCGGGGTCATCGGGCTCACCTCCTGGTTCTCTCGCGTCGTGCGGCATCTCATGGGGCGCGTGCGTCGTGCCGCGCCGCACGGGGTGCGTGCGTTCGTCGGCGACTATACACACGTACTGGCGTACGTCATCCGGGAATTGACGCGCGAGAGGCGGGCGGGAAGCGGTCGTCCGGGAGTCCTAGGACCGACGTCCGGTGCGGGCGCCGACGGAGGTCCGTGGACCGGGTACCGCTCCCCCAGCACACTGGCCCCATGGACACCGAACAGACCGACGCCTACCTGCGGCGCATCGGCGCCGCGCGCCCCGTGGCCCCCACCTCCGACGCCCTGCGCGCGCTGCACCTCGCGCATCTGCGCAGCGTGCCCTTCGAGAATCTGTCGATCCATCTCGGCGAGGAGATCGAGCTGACCTCGCGGGCCCTGGTGGCGAAGGTCGTGGAGGCGCGCCGCGGCGGCTTCTGCTACGAACTCAACGGCGCCTTCGCCGCTCTCCTCACGTCGCTCGGCTTCGATGTCACGCTGCTCCAGGCCCGGGTGTACGACGACGGGCGGCTCGGCATCCCCTTCGACCATCTGGCGCTGCGCGTACGCACGCGGGACGGCGGGGACTGGCTCGCGGACGTCGGCTTCGGCGCCCACAGCCATCTGCCGCTCGTCCTCGGTGAGCGGGGCGAGCAGGCCGACCCGGGCGGCACGTTCCGCCTCGTGGAGCGCGCGGAGGGCGATCTGGAGGTCGTCAAGGACGGCAAGCCGCAGTACCTGCTCGAATCGCGCCCGCGCGCGCTGGACGACTTCACGAGCGGTGCCTGGTACCACCGGACCTCGCCCGAGTCCCACTTCACCCGGTCGCTGGTCTGCTCGATCGTCACGGGTGACGGGCGGGTCACGCTCAGCGGCCGCACCCTCACCGCCACGGTGGAGGGCGAGCGCCGGATCACCGAGCTGGCCACGGAGGCGGAGGTCCTCGCGGCGTACGAGCGGCACTTCGGCATCCGTCTGGCGAAGGAGCCGCGCGTGCGGGAAGCCCGGTGAGCGGGATGGCCATGAGCCGGTGATCGTGTGGCGATGAGTTCTGGGCGGTGGGACGGTCCCCATAGAGAAAGCTCCCCATAGAGAAAGCTGCCCCGGAGAGAGCTTCGGCCACAGAGCGTGCGGACATGACCGCCGCGTACGCGACAGGAGAGTGCCATGCCCACGATCACACCCAACCTCTGGTTCGACACCCAGAGCCAGGAGGCCGCGGAGTTCTACGTCTCGGTCTTCCCGAACTCCGAGATCAAGGAGGTCTCGTACTACGGAGAGGGCGCCCCGCGCCCGGCCGGCACCGTGCTGACGGTGGACTTCGTGCTGGACGGTGCGCGCTTCACGGCGATCAACGGCGGCCCCGAATTCACCTTCGACGAGGCGGTCTCCTTCTCCATCGACTGCGCCGACCAGGAGGAGGTCGACCACTACTGGGCGAAGCTCTCCGAGGGCGGCGAGGAAGGGCCCTGCGGGTGGCTCAAGGACAAGTACGGGCTGTCCTGGCAGGTCGTGCCCGCCGCGCTCCCCAAACTCCTGACCGACCCGGACCCGGGGCGTGCCCAGCGCGCCATGCAGGCGATGCTCGGCATGAAGAAGCTCGACATCGCCGCCCTGCACGCGGCGGCCGACGGCACGGCATAGGCGAGACGGCGTGAGCGGCACGGCGTAGGCGGCGAAGTGGCGCACGGGCGCGGCGGGCGATTGGCCCAGCCCCGGGCCGCCGACTCGGGGAGCGCCGTGCCGTCGATCCGCATCCTTCCGCCACCGGGGGCGCCGCGCGTCCTCGCCGCCGCGCAGCCGAGCAATTCCGTCGGTGACGGCGCGTACTACGTCTCGTCCGCGCTGTACCTCACCCGGGTCGTCGGCCTCTCCCCCACCCAGATCGGGCTGGGCCTGACGGTGGCCTGGGCGATCGGGTCGGTGGCCGGGGTGCCGCTGGGCGCGCTCGCCGACCGGCGGGGGCCGCGCGGGGGCGTCGGTGCTGCTCGCCCTGGCCACGGTGGCGGCCGTCGGCTCGTTCCTCTTCCTCCGCTCCTTCCCGCTGTTCCTCGCGGCCGCCGTCGTGTACGCCGTCGCGCAGTGCGGCCTCGCCGCGTCCCGGCAGGCGCTGAACGCGGGGCTCGCGGTAGGCGCGGCCCTCGGCGGTCTGGCGCTGCGGTACGACACCGGCGAGGCGTACCGCGCGGTGTTGCCAGCCCGGTGCGTCGGTGCGCTCCACCTCCACGGCGGGATCGCGAGGCTGAGCAGCGGCATCCGCAGCAGCACGGCCGCCCGTCGGTGCCGTGTTGCAGGTCGTCGCCGAGACGCAGCACTCCGCGGGGGCGTGGCAGATCGGCTTCGCGCCGGCGCCCGACCGGCACGTCGGCCAGTATCAGGGCTTCTTCGGTACCGGTGTGCCGCTCGCCCGCGCGGTGGGGCCGCTCCTGCTGACCTGGCTCCTCGTGGTGTGGGGCGTGCCGGGGTGGCTGGTGCTCGGGGCGGTGTTCCCCGGGGCGTCGCTCGCGATGGGCCCCGCGGTGCGCTGGGCGGAGCGGGCGAGCGCGGTCGCGCGGGAGGCGGAGGGCGCCTTGCGGGCCACCACCAAGCGCCAGCGGGGGCTGCCGTCGGGGCGTCTGCCGAACTCCTCCAGGGGCAGCAGCCGCACGTCGAAGCCCGCGTCTCTCAGGTCCCGGCAGACCCCGCCCAACGCGAAGGTGCGGTAGTACATGACGAAGCGCGGCCGCCACAGCAGGTTCCGTACGCGCATCATCCCGTCGAAGCCGAGCAGCGCCCAGTACCACGGGGACGTGACGGGCTGCGGGGCGCCGATCGGGAAGGCGAAGAGGCCGCCGGGGCGCAGCGCCCGGTGGACACCGGAGAACAGGGCGGGGCGCTCGGCGGGCAGGAAGTGGCCGAACGCGCCGAAGCTGACGGCCACGTCGTAGCCCTCGGTGAACGGCAGCGCGCGGGCGTCGGCCCGCACCCAGTCGACCGCGGGCCCGCCCCGGCCCGGGTCGCCCACCGCGTCCGCCGCGGCGGCCAGCATCCCCGCGCTGAAGTCCACGCCGGTGACCCGCTCGCGGCACAGCGGCAGCAGCGTCTCCACCCCGGCGCCGGTACCGCAGCACACGTCCAGGCCCGCGTCGAAGGGGCCCAGCGGGCGCAGCGCGTCGGCGGTCGCGGTCAGGAACCGGCCAGGCGTACGGAACGGTGTCCTGTCGAACTTCGGGGCGAGCAGGTCGTAGCCGTGCTCGGTGGAGGAGAGCGCCTGAACGGCCAGCTCGCGCAGCGTGGGACCCTGGGAGGTGAACATCGGCTCCAGGGTAGTCAGGAAGGCGGCCCGGGGCGGCGCGGCCGGGTCGCGCCGTGGCCGGTTACCGCCAGGAGGTCTACCGGGGGGCGGTACGGGTCGGGTAGAGGTGCACGGCAGCCCCAGCCCCTTCCTCACTCCCGGAGGTGCCCCATGGCCACAGACCGGCACAGGACAACGACCGCGTCGGGCAAGACCCGGTTCGACGACATCTACGACCAGCCGGACCCGCGCGCGTACTTCCGCACGCTGGAGCCCTACGCGTACGAGATCCCGCAGCACGCCCAGGCCGTCTTCCGCCGCACGCGCGAGCTGCGCTCCCGGCTCGCGGACGACCCGGGCCCGGTGACGGTCCTCGACGTGTGCTGCTCCTACGGCATCAACGCGGCGCTGCTCAACCACGACCTCACGCTCGCCGACCTGTACGCGCACTACACCTCCGCCGAGACCGCCGTGCTCAGCCCGCACGAACTCGTCGAGTGCGACAAGAAGTTCTACGCCGCGCGGCGCCGCCCGGACGCCACGCCGGTCATCGGGCTCGACACCGCGGCGAACGCCACCCGCTACGCCCTGGACGCGGGTCTGCTCGACGAGGCGTACGCCGAGAACCTGGAGCGGGTCCCGCCCAGCCCCGGCCTGTGCCGGGCGGTCGCCCGCGCCGGGCTGATCACCGTCACCGGCGGCATCGGCTACATCTCGCACCGCACCTTCGACGCGCTGCTCGGGTGCGCGCGGACGCCGGTGTGGGTGAGCGCGTTCGCGCTGCGGACCGTGGCGTACGGGAAGATCTCGGCCACCTTGGCCGAGCACGGTCTGGAGACCGTCACGGACATGTCGCGGACGTATCCGCAGCGGCTCTTCACCAGCCCCGAGGAGCGGCGGGACGCCGTGCGGCAGGTGATCCTGGCCGGTGAGGACCCCGCCGGGCATGAGTCCGACGGCTGGTACCACACGCGGCTGCACGAGTCCCGGCCCCGCACGGACTGGCCCCGCACGGACTGACCGGTCCCCGTATCCGGGGGGCGCCCGGGGCTCGACCGATGGATATATGCGGGCATATCGTGAAATCAATGGCCGACTCGGACGCCAGGGGGTCCCGCCATGGTTCAGGAGCTGCTGACAGCAGGTGCCGCGGTCGCCTCGGGCTGCTTCGTGTACGCCCTGGCGGCGGCCCGCGTGATCAAGCAGTACGAGCGTGGCGTGGTGTTCCGCCTGGGCCGGCTCTCGGGGCGTGTGCGGGGGCCGGGCTTCACCATGGTGGTCCCGGGCGTCGACCGGCTGCGCAAGGTGAACATGCAGATCGTGACGTTGCCGGTGCCCGCGCAGGACGGCATCACGCGGGACAACGTGACCGTGCGGGTGGATGCGGTCATCTACTTCAAGGTGGTGGACGCGGCCAACGCGGTGGTGCAGGTGGAGGACTACCGCTTCGCGGTCTCGCAGATGGCGCAGACGTCGCTGCGCTCCATCATCGGCAAGAGCGACCTGGACGATCTGCTCTCCAACCGCGAAAAGCTCAACCAGGGCCTGGAGTTGATGATCGACAGCCCGGCCATCGGCTGGGGCGTGCAGATCGACCGCGTCGAGATCAAGGACGTGTCCCTGCCCGAGACCATGAAACGGTCCATGGCCCGCCAGGCCGAGGCCGACCGCGAACGGCGGGCCCGCGTCATCAACGCCGACGCCGAGCTACAGGCGTCCAAGAAGCTCGCCGAGGCCGCGAAGGAGATGTCCACGCAGCCCGCCGCGCTCCAACTGCGGCTGCTCCAGACCGTGGTGGCCGTCGCCGCGGAGAAGAACTCCACCCTCGTCCTGCCCTTCCCCGTGGAACTGCTCCGCTTCCTGGAGCGGGCCCAGCAGCCCCTGCCGGAGCGGGCCGGCGCAGGGCGGGAGCCCGAGGTGTCAGAGCGCCAGCAGGTAGCTCGTGCCGGGGCGGCCGTCGAGCCGGATGCCACCGGTGGGCACGAAGCCGGTGCGGGTGAGCACGGCTCGTGAGCCCGGGTTGTCGAGCGTGGTGGCGGCGCGGAGTTCGGTCAGGCCGTACGCGGTGACGGCGAGGTCGCAGGCCTGCCGGACGGCACGTGTGGCAAGGCCCCGGCCGGTGGCGCGCTCAGCGATGCGGTAGCCGAGTTCGGCGCTGCCGTCGGCCACGTCGACGAGGTTGACCCGCCCGAGCACCTCGCCCGCGTCGTCCACCAGCACATGGAAGAAGCAGACGCCCTCGGCCTGTTCGGCGAGCAGGGCGTTGTGGCGTGCCGCGAAGTCACGGAAGTAGTCGTCGCCGCGGTCGGGGACGGAGGCGGCGAAGTAGGCGCGGTTCGCCTTCTCGAAGGCGAGCAGCGCGGGCGCGTGCGCGGGCCCGAGGAGCTGGAGTTCGGGGGCGGTCGAGAGTGGGGGCATGGAGGAACCTTACGCATCCGGCCACCGGTGGCCGGATCCGGCCCGGCACCTGCGGCGCCTTCCGTGACGGTCGAGTCGGGGTGCCAACTCGGCGGGGTCGCCGCCGAGTTGCGAGGGGCGGCCAACTCACGTGCTTTGACACCGAGTTGACCGCCCTTTCACGCTACCGGGCGTCGCGGACCGTGCCGGTGACCACCGGACCACCGTCCTGCGGTTCCCAGTTCTGGTCGTACGGGAACAGCTGGGCCTTCAGGGACTCGTCCGGCTCGCGTGCGGTGTCCTTGACGGTGGGCACGCGCAGTTCGACGCTCTTCTTGCCCGCGGGCAGGAAGAGGAACAGCGACTCGCCGTCCGTCATCTTGGAGAGCGCGCGCTTGGGGCGGGGCTCCTGGCCCACCTCCTCCTCCAGCCAGCGCGGGTCCACGTCGAGCGTGGACAGCTCGGCGCCGCCGTCGACCGGCAGGAAGGCGACCCCGGCCATGACGTCCACGTCGACGGGCTCCGCGAGCGTCATCCGCCACTTCAGCGGCTTGCCCTCGCTGACCTTGTCGGCGACGGGCTCCAGGGTGAGCTCGGGCATCGGGTCGTCGTTCCGTGCCGTCACGCCACCGTGGTGGGAGCCGACCACGGCGCCGCGCACCGCCTTGGCGAACGCGTCGTGCGCGACGTCGTAGCCGTAACGGGTGTCGCCCCGCACCTCGACCGGCACGTCGATGTCGTTGGCGCCGGGGCGCACCGTCACCGTGCGGTACTTGACCTCGTCCGAGCCGGGCTCGGGCGCGAAGAGCCTGACCTTGCCGCTGCCCTTGCCCGAGACGTGCACCGGCACGTGGTAGGTGCGGACCCCGGAGTCGCCCTCGTCGACGGTCAGCCGGCCGATGTCGACGCGGGGCAGGGAGGCCGGCTTCACGTCGGGGGTGCCCGGGCGCCAGCCCCAGGCGTCCATCAGCCAGGCCTTGCCCGAGCGGCTGCGCGGGGTGAGTTCCAGCGTCTTGACCCGCTTGAGGTCCAGCTTCTCCCTGGCCTGCGCGGTCAGCGGCACGCGGACCTCGCGCCCCCAGTAGGAGGCGGTCCGGCCGCTGCCCGGTAGTCCGTCGACGCGGGCGCCGCCGAGCTTCACGCGGTGCCCCGCGGTGTCGGCGAGCGTGACGTCGAACCGGGTGCCCGTGCTGTTGGGCGGCACGATCACGCGCAGCGCCACGTCCTTGGCGCCGGCCAGGGACACCGGGCGCGCGGGAGTCACCCGCACCGGCTTGCCCGCCCGCGTCCAGCGCATCGCCACCGCGTCACGGCCGGGCTCGGGTGAGACCTCCCATCCGGCGAAGTGCGGTGAGGCTCCGCGCACGTTCGGCGGCAGACAGGCGCGGGCCGCGTCCGGATCCACCTGGGCGCACAGCTTTCCGCCCTTGACCTTGGTCGAGGCGTCCGGCAGGAAGGCCTCGGTGCGGCGCGCGCCGACGGCGTGGCTCAGCACGCGGGCGGGGTCCGCCGAGGGGGCGCGGCGGTTCGAACCGTCCAGGAGAGGACGCGCCCGGTCGTCGCCCGCGACGAACAGCCGGGCCGCCGCGGCGATGTACGTGGCGCCCGCGGCCTGCTGCTGCTTGGCGGTCAGGCGGGTCCCCTTGCCGGGCGAGCACACGGGGTCCGAGCCCTCGGACGAGAAGTCGTCCTGGGCGGGCGCCTTCGCCTGTCCGGGAGTCCACTCGCTGTTGAAGAAGTTGTGGTTGGCGCCGACCATGTAGAGCGCGCTGTGCAGGGCGGTGCCGCTGCTGACGCGGCGCGTCCCGTCGACGTAGATCTCGCCCTGGAGGTCGGAGACGTCTCCGTCGCAGCCGGGCAGGATCGTCGCGGAGGGGACGTCGGGTGCCGGGTTCTGCCCGAAGATGGTCGGGCCTATCAGGACGTTGCCCCGTATCTTCCAGCGCACCGGACCGCGGTAGCCGTCCTGGTCGGCGGGGGGCGCGTAGAGGCTGTCGAGCGCGGCCCTGTTGACGCCCTCGCCGCCGCGGGAGTGGCCGACGAGGAGCACCCGCTCCAGGTCGGCGGGCGCGATGTCGCGCACGGCCTTCGGGGCGCTCTCCCGCTGCTCGGCCCACTCCGCCCAGCGGGCGAGGTGCAGCCGTACCAGCGAGGAGCGGGCCTGCGCGCCGCCGTCCTCGGCGAGGTGGTCCTGGCCGTTGATGCCGTTGGCGGCTATGGACACCGTGACGTATCCCTGGGAGGCCAGCAGCTTCTGGGCCTTCTTGTAGCCGTCCTGGCTCGGCACCGGCTTCGTGCCCGCCTTGCAGGGCCACCCGCCGCCCTCCGCGTCCCCGGCGCCGTAGCAGGTGTAGTGGCGGCCGTGCAGGAAGAGGGCGAGCGGGCGCTTGCCCGGCGCGTCGGCGGGGCCGACGACGTGGGCCCGCATCTCCACGGGCTCCGGGAAGCCGGGCAGCCGCTCGGACTTGAGGGTGTACGCGCCGCTGACCGTGCGGTAGCGGCCCGCCTTGCCGGGGTCGACCTCGTTGGCGGGAGGCAGGGCCGCGGGGGACACGGGGCGGGGCGCGCTCGACCCGGTGCCGGATCCGGCCTCGTCCAGGCGGCGCCCGCCGGCCAGTACGCGCAGCTTCTTCACGGACCCGAGGCGCGCGCCGTTCAGCGGCAGGCGGAAGGAGCGGCGGTCCTGCGCGGCGTCGGGCCTGCCGAGGAGCTTGTCCCCGGAGTAGAACTCGACGCGGGCGTCTCCCATCGGCACCGGTTCGGGCGAGACCCAGACCAGTTCCTTCCCGCTGCCCTCGCCCGCCAGCCGCCAGCCCTCGGGAAGGCCGTCGTCGCTGCCGGGCGGGGTGGGCGCCGCGGGCGGCGGGGCGTCGGCGGACGGCAGTGCGTGGGCGGCCCCGGGGGCCGCCGCCGCGAGCGCGAGTACCGCGAGCGCCGTGGTCGCCACTCTTGAGACACGTCTCAAAGTGGTCCTCCTCCTGATCATTCGTCACAGGACACAGAAACGAACTCATGTGCCCCTCTTGCCTCTTCGAGGACGGCAACAGAGGCCTTCGCGTTGCCTCTGGGCGAACCCTCTTCTCGCGGTGGCGGGCGCTCCTGCCAGGATTCGGTCATGCACATCTACGAAGAGCGGCTGAGCGTGCCCCGCTCCTGGTGGGCCCTGGTGGTACTGGGCGGAGCCGGACTCGCGGTCGGGGCGATTCCCTTCGGCGTGGTCGCCGCGGCGACCGTGGCCACGCTCGGCATGGCGGTGGCCGCCGCGATCGTGCACGCGCACGGCAGGGTGCGGATCGTCGTGACGCCGGGCTCCCTCGTCGTCGGCAAGCGGACCATTCCGATCGAGGCGCTCGGCATGACGGAGATCCTCGACGAGCGGGAGGCCTTCGAATGGCGCACGGCGAGGGCGAATCCGTACGCCCTGCTGCTCCTGCGCTCCTACGTGCCCACCGCGCTGCGCATCGAGTTGAGGAACTCCTACGGGGGCGCGCCGTACATCTACGTCTCGACCCGGCAGCCGATGAACTTGGCGGCGGTCCTGGCCTTCTCGCGGAGCTGACTGCGTGGCGGAAACCCCCTCCCTTCCCTGGTACGCCCGTCCCGTCGCACGGGAGTGGACCTGCGCGCCGCCTACGGCAAAGGCGCGCTCGTTCCACACCGCCCTGCCTGATTACGCGCCCACGGCCCTGCGTGAACTCCCCGACCTCGCCGCCGAGTTCGGCGTGGAGCGGATCTTCGTCAAGGACGAGTCGGCCCGGCTCGGCCTGCCCGCGTTCAAGGCGCTCGGCGCGTCCTGGGCGATCCACCGGATCCTGGCGGGGCGCGAGAACGGCACGGCGGCGGAATCGGCTCCGGCTCCGCTGTGCCTCATCACCGCCACCGACGGCAATCACGGCCGGGCCGTGGCCAGGATGGCGAGACAACTCGGCCAGCGCGCACACGTCTTCGTGCCCAAGGGCGTCCACCCGGCGGCGGTGGCCGCCATCGAGGGTGAGGGCGCCGAGGTCACGGCCGTGGCCGGTTCCTACGACGCGGCGGTGCGCGGGGCCGCGGACGCGGCCGGGGCCGGGGCGCCGGGTGCGCTGCTGATCCAGGACACGGCGTGGGACGGCTACGAGGAGATCCCCGCACTGATCGTCGAGGGGTACGAGACGCTGTTCGCCGAGGTCGACGCCCAACTGGCCGCGGCGGGCGCCGGGTGGCCCTCCCTGGTAGCCGTCCCCGTGGGGGTGGGGTCGCTCGCCCAGGCCGCCGTGACGCACTACCGCGGCCGACGGGACACCACGGCCGGCCCGCCTCCCGCGCTCCTCACGGTCGAACCCGAGGCGGCCGCCTGCGTGCTGGCCAGCCTCCGCGCGGGGCGCCTCACCAGCGTCACGACCGGCACCACCGTGATGGCCGGCCTCAACTGCGGCACGCCCTCGTCGCTCGCCTGGCCCGTGCTGCGCGACGGCCTGGACGCGGCGGTGGCCGTCAGCGAAGCCGCCGACGCGGCGGCCGAGCGCGACCTGGCCGCCCTGGGCGTCTCGTCCGGACCGTGCGGCGCCGCTTCCCTCGCCGGGGTGCGCGCCGCCCTCAGCGGCCCGGGAAGCGCCGAGCGCCGGGCCGAGTTGGGAGTGGGGCCCGCTTCGACCGTCGTACTGATCAGTACCGAGGGTACGGCGGCCAACCCGCCGCGGGCCGAGCGGACGCGGGAGAGCCCGATTTAACCCCGGTCCAGCGATGATTTCCGGTCGATGCGAGTGGTCGAAGGAAGAACCAATTTCTTATTACCGCAGGTCAGAGCGTAGTTAGCGTTTATACCAATCGCGGAAGTCCACATGCTGGACAGCCCTCGCGCGGCGATTCCACCGCTCCTGAGCTGCCCGAACGCCCGTACGGGCACCGCCCACCGGACGCACACATCCGGAAATCGACCATCCGTTTGGCACTCACTCTCCGCACCGGCAAGACTCCCCACCGCAGTCATCAACCGCATCGAGCGAAGGAGAGTCCACCATGCGTCGCACCCTCAGGACGATAGGGGCAACCGCTGCGGCGGCCACCTGCGTCCTCGCCGCGACATCAGGCACCGCGCAGGCCGAGGCCCCCGGGCCCAAGAGCCTCTACGCGCCGTCTGCCCTGGTGCTCACGGTTGGCCAGGGCGAGGACGCCAACTCCGCGGCGGTCGAGCGCGCCGTGACGCTGACCTGCGCGCCCCGGCCCGCAGGAAGCCACCCCTCGCCGGCCGCCGCTTGTGCCGAACTCACGAAGGTGGGAGGCCAGTTCGCGCAACTCGTGAACGACAGGCCCGACGCCATCTGCACCAAGGAGTGGCGGCCGGTCACGGTGACCATCAACGGCGTCTGGAACGGCAAGCACGTCAGCTGGGCCGCCACCTTCTCCAACCGGTGCACGATGAAGGCGAGTCTCGGGGAGGGTGCCACATTGTCCTTCTGACGAGATCTGAACCCTGATCCACACTCAGGGGAGTCCCGGTGACCTTTCGTGGGGGAAGGCAGCCGGGACGCGGGGCGGCCCCCGGTGTCCTGGACACCGGGGGCCGTAGTGTCTTCTCCTGGATGATCACGGCACCCCACGGACACGCTCAGCCAGCCAGCAGCGCGCGCAGCCACTGGTCTTCGCGTTCCTCGATGTACTCGGAATCGCTTCGCCAGACATCGCCGTGCCCTTCGACCCACAACCCGGCCCAGGGCCGCACGCCACGGGCGGCCTGGTCACGCAGAAAGTCGTGCATGGAACGCGTTCGGCGCCCCAGCATCGGGACCAGCCGCCGACGCTCAGCTTCGTCGAGACCGTAGGCATCGACGAAGCCGCGCACCCGGTCTGCCGCATCGGGGCGCTGCCAGTTCGGATCGGCGGACAGCGGAATGAACCCGTGGAGCGCGTACGCGACGTCCCACAGGCGGGAACCGGGTCCTGCGCCGTCCCAGTCGATGAAGGCCCACTGGTCTTCGTCTCCGACCACGAGGTTCCAGGGAGCCAGGTCGTGATGGGCGATGATGTCGCTGCCCTCGGCGGGGATCAGCCCCTGCCAGCGCGCGTCAGGCGGCGGCGTGAAGTCCTGCACGGCATCGTGGAAGTCCCGGATCAGCCGTGCCACGCGCGCCAGTTGCCGAGCAGGCTCCAACAGTGAGAACTGACCGGGCCACACCACCTGTCCTGGCAGGAAGGACAGGACCTCGCGCCCTTGGTCGTCGACGCCCAGCGGGTGGGGCGCCGCATGGAATCCCACCGCATGCAGGTGAGTGAGCAGGGCATGGACCGCAGGAGTCCACGGCCCCGTGGGACGACGGACGGTGTCACCGACCCGGACAACGCCCTCGTTGACATTGCCCCCGGCCAACGGCTGTTCCTCATCGCGCTGCATCAGGCCAGTGTGCCGAAGCTTCCGTCCGCGAAACCTCACATTCCCGGTCGCGGGCCAGCGCGTCCAGCCGCTTCAGCACACGGCCGCGCAGCAGTTCGTACTCCTCGCGGCAGCGGCGTATCTCCGGTGGCCGGGTCAGGGGGACGCCGTCCGTCAGCGTCTCGCCCGGCAGGAACTGGCCACGGGTGAGGTCGATTTCCATCCCCGAGGCCAAGCGGTTCCACCAGTGATAACCCGTCCGCTCGCCGTCGACATGCACCTCGCCGAGCATCAGATCACCCCCCAGCAGATCGTTCACGACGAGCGCGGTGACGCCGCACTGGTCACGTTCGGGGTTGTCCGGGGGCCATGTCTCGCTGGAGCCGGGATCGGCGGTGTCCGCGCCCCAACTCTCCCGCACAGCCGTCTCGATGTCGCTCAGGAGGACTGGTGTCATGACGCTCACCTTCGCACCCGCCACTGACAATCAGCCGTCCCCCCAGCTCAGGGAGAGTCCGCCGCCCGTACGACACCGGCCTCGACCGCCCTGTCGATGGTCTCGCCGTCGTATCCCGCCGCGTCGAGCACGTCCCGTGTGTCCGCGCCGGCGGCCCGCACCTCGGGGCGTACCCGCGCCGGGGTGCGGGAGAGGGAGACGGGTGAGGCGAGTCCGCGGTAGTCGTCGGCCTCGACGACCAGGCCGCGGTGGCGTACCTGCGGCGAGGTCAGTGCCTCGGCGACGTCGTGCACCGGCGAGGCCGGGACGCCGCGGGCGGTGAGCTGTGCGGCGAGTTCGGCGCGAGGGCGTGCGGCGATGGTCTTCTCCAGGGCGGCGCGCAGGGCCCTTCGGTGGCGTACGCGCTCCAAGTTCGTGCGGAAGCGGGGGTCGGCCGCGAGTTCCGGTGCCCCGAGTACGTCGGTGAGCGCGCCGAACTGCCGGTCGTTGCCGACCGCGATGAAGACCGGCCCGTCGGCGGCGCCGAAGGAGTCGTAGGGGGCGATGGACGGGTGCGCGGAGCCGGTGCGCCGCGGCACGGCGCCGCCCGCGAGCCACGAGGCCGAGTGCGGGTGGAGCAGGCTGACCGCGGTGTCCAGGAGGGTGCAGTCGACGAGCTGGCCGAGGCCCGAGCGGTGGCGTTCGTGCAGGGCGAGCAGGATGCCGGAGAAGGCGAGGATGCCGGTGACCTGGTCGACGACCGGCACGCCCACGCGCAGCGGGGGCCCGTCCGGCTCGCCGTTGACGCTCATCAGCCCGCCGTACGCCTGGAGCACGGCGTCGTAACCGGGCTGCCCGCCGAGCGGACCGTCGGTCCCGAAGCCGGTGACGCGGCAGTGGATGAGCGCGGGGAAGCGGCGGCGCAGCTCCTCGTCGGGGTAGCCCCACTTGGCGAGGGTGCCCGCCTTGAAGTTCTCGACGAGGACGTCGGTGTCGCACAGCAGGGTGTCGAGGATGTCGCGCCCCTCGGGCACGGCCAGGTCGACGACGATGTTCTTCTTGGCGCGGTTGAGGTTCTGGTAGTACGCGGAGGTGTCCGGCGCGACGAACGGCGGCCCCCAGCCCCGGGTCTCGTCACCGGCCGGGGGTTCGACCTTGATGACGTCGGCGCCGTGGTCGGCGAGCATCTGCGCGCAGTAGGGCCCGGCGAGGACCCGGGACAGATCGAGCACCTTGAGCCCGGCGAGAGCCCCGCCGGAGGCGTTCGGTGTGGCGGGCGGGGTCGTCATCAGGGGGCCCACTTCGTCTGCGCGATCGCGGAGTCAGTAAATCGCGGAGTCGGTAATCGGTATCGGTATCGGTGACCCGTGAGGCTAGGAGCCGCATGATCTCCCGGTCAAGGGGTTCCGGGCCCCCGAGCGGCCGGCTCCCCGCACAATGACCCCATGCACCCCACCCCCGCCCCGATCCGCACGGCCCGGCTCGACCTCGTACCGCTCCGCGTCGAGCACACCGACGAGATGGCGGTCGTACTCGGCGACCCGGCCCTGCACACCTTCATCGGCGGCTCCCCCGCCGACGCCGACGCACTGCGCGAGCGCTACCGGCGGATACTCGCGGGCCCGCCCGAACCGGGCGTCTCCTGGTGCAACTGGGTCATCCGGCTCCGCGACGACCGGCCGCCCCGCCTGGCCGGGACCGTACAGGCGACGATCACCCACGAGGCGAACGGGCCCCTCGCCGAGATCGCCTGGGTGGTCGGGACGCCCTGGCAGGGGCGCGGATACGCCTCGGAGGCCACCCGGGGCCTGGTGGAGTGGCTCGCGGGGCAGGGCGCGCGGGCGGTCGTCGCGCATGTCCATCCCGATCACACCGCCTCCGCGGCCGTCGCGGCGGCCGCCGGTCTCGCCGCCACCGACGTGGTCCATGAGGGCGAGACCCGCTGGGAGTTGGCCTTGCGGAGCTGAGACCGGCACGGGCCGGACATCAGCACGGGCCGACGTCAGTACGAGCCGACGTCAGTAGGGGCCGACGTCAGTAGGGGCCGACGTCAGTAAGGGCGGTCGCCCGCGATCGCGACCCGCTCCGCCACCCGGCGATGCGGCGCGTAGTCGTCGACGGCGTAGTGCTGGGTGGCGCGGTTGTCCCAGAACGCGACGTCGCCCGCCTGCCAGTGGAACCGCACCTGGTACTCCGGCACATGGGCCTGCCGCACGAGGAAGCCCAGCAGCCGGTCGCTCTCCTCGCGGTCCATGCCGACGATGTGCGTGGTGAAGGAGGTGTTGACGAAGAGCGTCCGCCGCCCGGTCTCGGGGTGCGTGCGCACCACGGGGTGGGTGACGGGCGGGAAGCGGTCCTGGAGCGGGGCGAGCTTGTCGGGGCCGTAGAAGCGGGCGAAGCCGGGAATGAAGTCGTGCACGGCCCGCGCACCCTCCACGCGCGCCTTCACCTCCTCGGGGAGGTTGTCGTACGCGGCCGCCATGTCGGCCCACATCGTGTCCCCGCCGTACGGCGGCACCTCGCGCAGCTGCAACACCGCGCCGAGGGCCGGGCGTTCGCGGAAGGTGACATCCGCGTGCCAGACGTTCTCGTACGTCGGGACCGCGCTGCCCCCTTTGTCGAACCGGACGACGTCGTCGGCGGAGCCGCGCGCGAGCAGGGGATTCGTCTCCAGCTCGCCCCAGTGGAGGGCGAAGGCGCGCTGCTGCTCGGCCGTGATGCCCGCGCCGCGGAAGAACAGCACCTTCCACTCCAGCAGGGCCCGGTTCAGCTCCTCGCGCAGGGCGGGGGTGAGGGGCTGCGCGAGGTCGACGCCGCGGATCTCGGCGCCGATGAGGCGGCCCTGGGGCACCACGTCGATCAGCTCGTAGGGTCGCTCCTGCCATCCCTCAGGGAGGCGGCGCAGGGTGCGGCGGCCTTCGTACATGCCGTCGGCGGGGACGCGGGCCTCGCGCAGGGCGGCCGGGGAGAGAGGGGTGCGGTCGGTGACAGACACAGGAGGGTGATCCTTCGGGAAGCGAGAACGGGCGGGCGGGAGTGCCCCCGCACCAGGGATGCCGAGCGGACTTCCGCACGGCTAGCGGCCCGATCGCTCGCACCCGCACCGCCACGGGACGTTGAACGTCCGTGCGACGGCGGTCAGGTGCTGGATCATGGTGGTCATTGTGGGGCGCGGGACGCCCTTGGTCAACCGCCCTCGAACTCCGTACGGGGTATGGCGGTTGGGAGGATGGCAAGGCGCGCGTTCGCCGGAGTCCGCCCGGGCTGGCAGTGGCGTGCGCCACCCGCCCGCCGCCCGGGCCTTCGCATGGCGCATGATCGTGGCACAGAGCCATCCGCACCACTGGATCCGTTCCACCCAGAGAGGACCTCCCCATGGAAGACCGCTTCGACGTCGTCGTGCTCGGAGCAGGACCTGGCGGCTATGTGGCCGCCATTCGCGCCGCCCAGCTGGGCAAGCGCGTAGCGGTCGTCGAAGAGAAGTACTGGGGAGGTGTCTGCCTCAACGTCGGCTGCATCCCGACCAAGGCGCTGCTGCGCAACGCCGAGCTGGCCCACCTCTTCACGCACGAGCAGAAGACGTACGGCATCAAGGTCGACGGCACGGTCTCCTTCGACTACGGCGAGGCGTTCAGCCGCAGCCGCACGGTGGCGGACGGCCGCGTCAAGGGCGTCCACTTCCTGATGAAGAAGAACGGCATCACGGAGTTCGACGGCCGCGGCACGTTCCTGGACGCGAACACCCTCCAGGTGGCGAAGTCCGACGGCACCACCGCCACGATCGGCTTCGAGAACTGCATCATCGCCACGGGCGCCACGCCCCGCCTGCTGCCCGGCACCAGCCGCAGCGAGCGCGTGGTGACGTACGAGGAGCAGATCCTCGCCGACTCCCTGCCGGAGTCCATCGTGATCGCGGGCGCGGGTGCGATCGGCATCGAGTTCGCCTACGTCCTGCACAACTACGGCGTGAAGGTCACGATCGTCGAGTTCCTGGACCGTGTCGCCCCGCTGGAGGACGCGGACGTCTCCAAGGAGCTGGCGAAGCAGTACCGCAAGCTCGGCATCGACGTGCTGACCTCGACACGCGTGGAGTCGATCGACGAGTCGGGCGAGCAGGTCAAGGTGACCGTCACCGGCAAGGACGGCAAGCAGCAGGTCCTGGAGGCGGACAAGGTCCTCCAGGCCATCGGCTTCGCGCCGAACGTCTCCGGCTTCGGTCTCGAGGCGACGGGGGTGGCGCTCACCGAGCGCGGCGCGATCGACGTCGACGGCCGCTGCCGTACGAACGTCCCGCACATCTACGCCATCGGTGACGTCACGGCGAAGCTGATGCTGGCGCACACCGCGGAGGCCATGGGCGTGGTCGCCGCGGAGACCCTCGCGGACGCCGAGACGATGGAACTCGACTACCCGATGATCCCGCGCGCCACCTACTCGCAGCCGCAGATCGCGAGCTTCGGCTGGACGGAGGCGCAGGCCAAGGAGAAGGGCTTCGACGTCAAGGTCGCGAAGTTCCCGTTCCAGGCCAACGGCAAGGCGCACGGCCTCGGCGACACCGTCGGTTTCGTCAAGGTCATCAGCGACGCGAAGTACGGCGAGATCATCGGCGCCCACCTGATCGGCCCCGACGTCACCGAGCTGCTGCCCGAGCTGACCCTGGCCCAGCAGTGGGACCTCACCGTCCACGAGGTGGCGCGCAACGTCCACGCCCACCCGACGCTGGGCGAGGCCGTCAAGGAAGCGGTGCACGGTCTGGCCGGGCACATGATCAACTTCTGACGTCCGCCGGGGGCCCCGCCACGAGACGGGTGGCCGAATTCCGGTCGCCCGAGTGGCGGGGCCGCCCGACCCGTCGGATGCTGGGCGGAACACGACTGTGATGCCTCGGGGGCGAGGAGAGGCAGTAGCCGATGTTCTCTGGTCTGGGTCGATTCGTGGTCCGCCGCCCATGGTGGATCATCCTGGCGTGGGTGGTGGTGGCCGGCGCGGTGATCTCGCTGGCGCCGAAGCTCACCTCCAGCAGCGACGAGGCGAGTTTCCTTCCCGGCCATTACGAGTCGATCCGCGCCGCCGAAGTGCAGGAGAAGGAGTTCCCGAAGCAGCAGAACGTCGGCGCCATCATCGTCTTCGAGCGGTCCGACGGCGAGAAGCTGACGGCCGCCGACTCCGCCGACGTCGACCGTGTCTCCAAGGATCTCCAGGCGAAAAAGATCCCGGAAGTGCAGGCCGTCGTGCCCGGCGAGGTCTCGCCCAACAAGCTCGTGAAGACGTCGGTCATCGCCATGCCGAGGCTCACCGACCCCGAGGACACCTCGCAGCAGGACGCGGTGAAGCAGCTGCGGTCCGATCTCGGGCCGGAGCTGAAGGGCACGGACCTGTCGGCCGGGATCACCGGTACTGCGGCCCAGGCGCTCGACGAGAGCGACGCGTCCGAGCGGGCGGGCCTGCTCGTCGGAGTCGGCACGATCGTGATCATCATCGCGCTGCTCCTGGTCATCTTCCGCAGCCCCATCATCGCGCTGCTGCCCGTCGTCCTCATCGGACTGATCTCGCCGATGGCGACCGGCTTGATCGCCTCCGCCAACAAGGCGTTCGACATGAAGGCGGACTCCTCCATCCAGGAGCTGCTGACCGTCGTCCTGTTCGGCGTCGGCACGGACTACATCCTCTTCCTGCTCTTCCGCTACCGGGAGGCGCTGCGGGCGGGCGAGGATCCCAAGAGCGGCATGGTGCACGCCGTGGAGCGGGTCGGCGAGGCCATCACGTCGGCGGCGGGCGCCGTCATCGTCGCCTTCGCCGCGCTCACGCTCTCCTCGCTCGGCATGCTGCGCTCGATGGGGCCGGCGCTCGCCATCGCGGTCTTCGTGACGCTGCTGGCCGGCCTCACCCTCGTACCCGCCGTTGTCTCGCTGCTCGGCACGAAGGTGTTCTGGCCGTCGAAGTCCTGGCAGCGGGAGCCGCACGGCACCGGTTTCGCCCGGCTCGGCACGTCGATCGCGCGCAAGCCCGCGGTGTGGGCGATCGTCTCGGCGGTGTTCATGGGCGCGCTGGCCCTCGGCGCGTTCGGCTACAAGGCCAACTTCGACCTCGCCGGGTCCTCGCTGCCCAAGGACAAGGAGTCGATGGTCGCCATGGAGGACCTCCAGCGGGGGTTCCCGGCGGGCACCACCGACCCGACCTCCGTCTACCTCTCCTCGACGACGGACGCACCGGTGACCGAGCGGCAGGCCGACGCCTTCCGCGAGCGGCTCGCCGATGTCCGGGGCGTGGGCGAGGTGGCGGCGCCGCGGCTGAGCCCGGACCGTACGACGGCCTCGTACTCGGTGATCCTCTCCGACCCGCCGGCCTCCGACAAGGCCCTGTCGACCCTCAAGGACCGGCTGCGGCCCGCCGCCCACGAGGACGCCCCGGACGGCTCGCGGGCGCTGGTCGGCGGCACGACGGCGGTGTACGTCGACATCAACAAGGCGGTGGACCGCGACTATTCGGTGGTCTTCCCGGTGGCGGCCATCGCCATCATGGTGATCCTCGGCCTGCTGCTGCGCTCCCTCGTGGCGCCGTGGTATCTGATGCTGTCGGTCGCGCTCGGCTTCGGCGCGACGCTCGGCGCGACCTCACTCCTCTTCCAACAGCTCGGCAGCCAGCCCGGGTTGATGTTCATGCTGCCGGTGATCATGTACTTGTTCGTCGTCGCGCTCGGCACGGACTACAACATCCTCATGGTGTCGCGGCTCCGCGAGGAGGCCCGCGAGGGCCGAGACCCGCACGACGCGGCGGGCACGGCCGTCCGGCACTCGGGCCCGACGATCGGCTCGGCGGGCGTGATCCTCGCGGGTACGTTCGCGACGCTGATGCTGGCGGGCAACTCCACGCTCTCCCAGATGGGCTTCTCCCTCTCCTTCGGCATCCTCATCGCCGCGTTCATCATGGCGACGGTCTTCACCCCCGCGCTGACGGCACTCATCGGGCACGCGGCCTGGTGGCCGGGGCACGGGGACGAGAGGCGAAACGGCGGCGGGGCGCCGCCGCCGGGTGCCGAGGAGGAGCGGGTGGGGGGTGTGACGGGGAGGCGGTGAGGGGGCGGGACGTGGAGCCCCGGAGCCCGCCGGGTCAGACGGCGGGCTTCCAGTCCCCGAGCCAGTCCGCCCTCTCCTGCCCGGCCGCCTGAGCGTCCGTCAGGTGCGGGCGATCGCCGCTGGCGGCTCCGGCCCCCGGCCCGGTGTTCTTGTACTCGGCGAAGCGGTCGTCCTTCCAGGAGAAGCCGCCCATGTCGGTCCAGGGGGCCGCCTTGACGGCCGCGCCGAGTCTGCTGTCGCGGACGGTGGTCTGCGGATCGAGGCTCGCGTCACCGCCCGCGTGCCAGGGGCGGCCGAGGTGGAAACTCCCGGCGGACACATCGCCGTCGATGGTCGAGCGGGTGAGGAGGAAGCCCTTGCGGCCGGCGGGTGTGCTGGGCGCGGTGACGTATCCGGCCGAGGTGCCGTTCCAGCGCTTCTTCAGGGTCAGGACGGACTTGTCGATGACCGCGGTGGCGCGGCCGAAGACGAAGTCGGTGTTGCCGATGACGTAGGAGTCGCTCAGGTACACCCGACCCGTCTTCTCCTTGGCGGCCGTGTCGAGGAGCAGGGTGTCCTGGTCGCCGCTGATGATGAGCGCGTCCAGGCGGACGCGGTCGGCGGCGGTGCGCAGTGCCACCGCTTGGTGGCCGTTCAACTGCTGGTTGCGCGCCTCGTCGAAGTCGTTGGAGATGGTGAGGTTGCGGGCCCGGAAGTCGTCGGCCTCCACGGCGACGGTCGCGCTGCCGCTGGTGCCGTACGTTCCCGAACCGTCCGGCCTGGCCATGCCGGCGGCGTGCCCCTCGACGATGACGGTGTCCTTGCGGCTGCGGCCGGTGCCCTCGAAGGTGACGTGCGGCTTGTTCGCCGGGACCTTGACCGTCTCGCGGTACGTGCCGGGCGCGATCCGGATCACGACGCGCGAGGTGTTGCCCGCCGGGACGGCGTCGACGGCCTTCTGCACGCTCGTGTACTGGCCGCTGCCGTCCTTGGCCACGGTGAGCGTGCCTCGCGCGGCGGTCGCCGATCCCGCCGTCGTACCCATCGAACTCCTCGGCCCCGCCCCGGACTTGAGGAGGCGCGGCACGTCGGCGGCCTTGTCGAGGCGGTAGTGGTAGTACGCCTTCGGGTCGAACGCCGTGCCGCCGCTCTCGTTGCGCCCGCTGGTGCCGGAGAAGACGTTGCCGCGCTGCACGAGGGCGGCGGTGCCGTCCTTGATGACGGGGTTGCGCACGCCGTGGAAGTAGCTGTTCTCCAGGACCATCTTCGTCCTGCCGCGCGAGTAATTGCCGTACGACGAGGTGATGTCCGTGCCCGGGTCGTCCTGGAGGTAGTTGTTGTAGAGGTGTGCGTGGGCGACGTTGTCCGTCGAGGGGTTGCGCTGTTCCGTCTCGCGGAACCAGTTGTGGTGAATCGTCAGGTCGGCGGTGGTGTTCTCGGTCCAGCCGATGCCGAACGTCTTGTTGTTGTGGCTCAGCTTGTTCCAGGACACGGTCACATAGGTGGTGTCCTTGCGGCTGTCGATCAGGCCGTCGGCCATGTGCCGCAGATCGTTGTGGTCGATCCACACGTGGTGCGCGCCGTCCATCTGGACGGCGTCCCAGTCGTGCTCCTTGTCGTTCCAGATGCCGTGGTACGCGTCCCGGATGGTGAGGTTCCGGATGATGACGTTGTGTACGCCCCGGCCGAGGAAGAAGCCGCCGCCGACGATCTGCCCCGAGGTGCCCGCGCCCACAATCGTCTTGTCGGAGGCGACCTTGATCTCCTTGCCCTTCGGGTCCATCGCGATCGTCGCGGCCACCACGATGACGTACGGCTCCGGGGCGCTCGCGTATCTCTCCAGGTCGGCGAGGGTGCGTACGGTGACCGTCCGCCCGTCCCGGCCGCCGTACGTCCCCTTCTGCCCGAGGGCGTGGACCGAGGCGAAGCCGTCGGCGGTGTCGTCCGCCCAGGCCGGTGCGGTGGCGGGGGCGTCCGCCCGGGCCGGTGCGGCGGCGGCCCTCGGCTGCGCGTCCTCGCCGAACACCCCGAAGGCCGTGCCGTAGGCCAGGGCCCCGGCCGCCGCCAGCGCCGCAGGGACGCCCGCGGCCAGGGCCGTCCTCCTTCTGCGGTGCCGCGCCCTGCCGTGACCGTGCAGCTCACTCATGCGTCGCTTCCCATCTGTACGTACGTGTGGGGGGCGCCCGTGGAAACGGGCCGCTGAGCAGTCGCCGCGGCACCGCGAAAGGTTGCCGCCCTCCCCGCCGCACTCTCCGCCGCCCTCTCCCCCGCCCCCCCCGGCCCGCTCGCCAGGAAGTCGCCGCCGCGGCTCGATAGCATGCTGGGGACAGCCGGTGTAGAGAACGCGCCGCCCGCTCCGACGTCCCCTGTGAGAGTCGCCCACGAGGGGTGACGGCGCAGCCGAGGAGCGAAGTCATGAAGTATCTGGTGATGGTCCAGGGCTCACAGGCCGACTACGAGGCGATGGCGGGCAAGCCCTCCGAGAACAGCCCGGCCTGGAGCGAGCAGGAACTCCAGGCGATGTTCGCGTTCATGACCGAGGTCAGCAACGACCTCGCCGAGTCCGGGGAACTCATCGACGCGCAAGGCCTCACCGAGCCCGCGCGGACCCGCTTCGTCAGCGCGGGCGAGGACGGCCGCCCGGTGATCACCGACGGCCCCTACGGCGAGACGAAGGAAGTCCTCGCCGGGTACTGGCTCGTCGACTGCGAGAGCCTGGAGCGGGTCACCGAGATCGCCGCGCGCATCACCCGGTGCCCCGGCCCCGAGGGCATGGTCGAGCCGCCCGTCGTGATCCGGCCCGTACAGGACGCGGGAGGCGCGTGCTGAGACCCACGACCGAGGTCGAGGACCTGCTGCGCCTGCACGCGCCGCAGGTCCTCGGCGCGCTCGTACGCCGGTACGGACACTTCGACGCGGCCGAGGACGCCGTGCAGGAGGCGCTGCTCGCGGCGGCGCGGCAGTGGCCGGACCAGGGGCTGCCGGACAATCCGCGGGGCTGGCTGATCCGGGTGGCCTCGCGGCGCCTGGTGGACCAGCTGCGCGCGGACGCGGCACGGCGGCGGCGCGAGGAGGACGCGGCGCTGCTCACGCCCCGCGACGCGTTCACCGCTCCCCCGCCGGGCGAGAGCCGCGCCCCGTCGGACGACGACACGCTCACGCTGCTCTTCCTGTGCTGCCACCCGGCGCTGAACCCGGCCGGGCAGGTCGCCCTCACGCTGCGCGCGGTCGGCGGTCTGACCACGGCGGAGATCGCGCGTGCGCACATGGTGCCGGAGGCGACGATGGCCCAGCGGATCAGCCGGGCGAAGGCGAAGGTCAGGGGCACGCCGTTCCGCCAACCGGGGCCCGCGGACCGTGACGCGCGGCTCGGCGTGGTCCTCCAGGTGCTGTACCTGATCTTCAACGAGGGTTACACGGCGACGTCCGGCGCCGCCCTGCACCGCGCGGACCTCGCGCGGGAGGCGATCCGGCTGACCCGTTCCGTGCGGCGCCTGCTCCCCCGCGAGGGCACGGTGACGGGGCTGCTGGCGCTGATGCTGCTCACCGAGGCGCGCAGCGCCGCGAGGACCGGGCCGCACGGCGAGCTGATCCCGCTGGACGAGCAGGACCGCACCCGATGGGACCGGCGGGCGATCGCCGAGGGCACCGCGCTCGTCGAGGAGGCTCTCTCCCAAGGCCCGCCCGGCGCCTACCAGTTGCAGGCGGCGATCGCGGCGCTGCACGACGAGGCGGAGAGCGCGGATGCCACCGACTGGCCGCAGATCCTCGCCCTGTACGACGTTCTCGTGCGCCGCACTCCCGAACCCATGGCCGAACTGGGACGCGCGGTGGCGTACGCGATGGTGCACGGTCCGCGGGCCGGGATCGCCGAACTCACCGCTCTGGAGGACAGGTTGAAGGGGCACTACCGCCTCGACGCCGTACGGGCCCACCTGCTGGAGAGAGCGGGCGACACCGAAGAAGCGCTCGCCGCCTACCGGTTGGCGGCCAAGGGCACCCTCAGCCGGCCCGAGGCGCGCTACCTTCAGACGCGCGCCGCCAGGCTGCTGCCCTGAGCCGGGACCGGTCCGAGCGGCGCGCAGTGTTCGGCCACGGTGTCGGCGAAGGCGCGGGCCAGCGGAGTGAGCGCCTCCCAGCGGCGCACCGCCCAGCCGACCGAGAGCGGCGGCAGGTCCGGGACCGGGATCAGGCGCAGCCCGGCGGGAGCGCGGCCCCGCCAGCCGGGCAGCGCGGGCACGACGGCCTGGCCGAGGCCCAGCTCCGCGAGGAGCAGCGCCGTGTCCCAGTCCGCGACGCTGGTGCCGGCGGGAAGTACCACGCCCCGCTCGTCCAGGTGGGCGTCGAGTTGTGCGCGGGAGGTCGAGTTCACCGGTGGCGTGATGAGCTGCCCCCCGGCCAGTTCGGCGGGCTCGATGCGCGGCCGGTCGGCGAGCGGGTCGTCGGCGCGGACCGCGAGGACCCAGGGCAGGGCCACGACGGGCCGCTGCTCGATGCCCCGTACGGGCTCTCCGAGGGTGATCCAGGCGAGGTCGAGGTCGGCGGCGGCGAGCGCGTCGAAGCATCCGCTGCTTGAACTCACCGTCTGGAACTCCAGGCTGACGCGCGGATACCGTCCCCGGAAGCCGACGACGGCCTCGGCCATGAAGTGCCGCACGGTGGTGGCGCCGGTGGTGATCCGCACGGTGCCGCCGTCGCCCCGCGCCTGCTCCCGCAGGCGCCGCACGGCGAGGTCGATGCCGCCGATGCCCTCGGACGCGGCATCGCGCAGGACGCGCCCGGCCGCGGTGGGCACCACGCCGCGGGCGTGCCGTTCGAGGAGGCTCACGCCCAGCTCCCGCTCCAGGCGTTTGACGTGCTGGCTCACGGCCGACTGCGTACAGGTGAGGTCGCGTGCCACCGCGCTGAGGCTGCCCGCTCGGCACACGGCCACGAAGACACGGAGATCGTCGAAGGTCACAAGGGGTGAAGGTATCTCTTGGGGAGATGCAAGGAAACCCGAGGATTGACTTGGGTTTTCGCCATGACCCAAGATCGTTCATGGCCCGGGCGGCGACCCGGCGACGGGCGTCGACCCGGGGTCGGGACCACCCCCGGGGACGGGCCATGACCGTGTGGGAAAGGTGACGTGTGGAAGCGCTCGAGATGGTGGCCGTCGGGGCCGCCGGTGTCGCGGCCGGCGGGATCAACGCGGTGGTGGGGTCCGGCACGCTCATCACGTTCCCCACGCTGCTGGCGTTCGGCTTCCCGCCGGTGCTCGCCAATGTGTCGAACAACCTCGGCCTGGTGCCGGGCACCCTCAGTGCCGCGTACGGCTACCGCCGGGAGATGAAGGGGCAGTCGGGCCGCCTGGTGCGGTTCGGCACGGCCTCCCTCGTCGGGGGCGCCATCGGCGCGCTGCTGCTCCTGAAGCTGCCCGCGGACGCCTTCCAGGCGGTGGTGCCGGTGCTGATCCTGACCGCCTGCGTCCTGGTGCTCCTGCAGCCCTGGCTCAACCGGCGGCTCAAGGAGCGCGAGAACCCGGGCAGGCGGGACGGCGGGGCGCCGATGTGGTGCGGCATCCTCGCCGCCGGCGTCTACGGCGGTTACTTCGGAGCGGCCCAAGGCGTGCTGCTCATGGGCCTGTTCGGTGTCTTCCTCCTGGACGACCTGCAACGCCTGAACGCCGTGAAGAACGTCCTCGCCTCGCTCGTCAACGGCGTCGCGGCCCTCATCTTCATCGCGGTCTCGGACGTCGACTGGACGGCGGCCGGGCTGATCGCCGCGGGTTCCACGGTCGGCGGGCTCGTGGGCGCGCGCTACGGCCGCCGCCTGCCGCCGGCCGCGATGCGCGCCTTCATCGTCGTGGTCGGCGTCACGGCCTCGACGATCATGATCGTGAGCTAGGCCGAGCGGGCACCGCGAGCCCCGGAGGGCGCCCGTACGGCTCCCCCCACCCCCTGCCGCCAGGGAAACCAACCAGTGGTTTATCATTGAACATGAAGTGGCCCCGACCGCGATTCCCCCGTCCGGTCGGGGTCACTTCACGTTCACGGCGCACCTTCCGCCGTTTTCACGCCTTCGTGGGCGAATATGCCAACCGCACCGCGTCGCACCCGCCCGGGCGTCATCATGCGTCCATGGACGGTGCCAAGCCTGTGCAGGTCTTGTTCACGCCCGAGGAGTACGCCGCGGTCACGCTCCACGCGGACCGGCTCGGGATGCCGGTGGCGGAGTTCATACGCCGCGCGGTGACCGTCCGCGCCGAGGAGCAGCACCCCGACCCCGGCCAGGCCCCCGAGCCCCGGCGCGGGGCGAGCGTGCCGCCCGTGCAGCGGGACCTCGGCAAGGACGGCAAGCCGGCGCTCCAGCGGTTCCTCGACACCCTCGCTGCCTCGGCCGAGCCCAGGGAGTGAGCGCGAGGCCGGCGGTCAGGACAGGACGATCTCCGGCTGGTAGAGGTCCAGCCAGAGCGCGAGATCCAGGGTGCGCTCCAGGCCGCGCCGGGACGCCTGGGTGATCTGCGGCGCCTCCCGCCCGGCGGCCCGCGCCGCCCGCTCCCGGTCGACGAGATCGAAGACCGGGTGGCCGGGCCGGGCGAGCAGATCCTTGACGTGCCCTTGCAGGGCGACCGCGTACTTGGGGTCCTGCGTGGAGGGGTACGGGCTCTTCACCCGGTCATAGACGGACCGGGGCAGCACATCGGCGGTCGCCTCGCGCAGCAGGCTCTTCTCCCTGCCGTCGAAGGACTTCAGCGCCCAGGGGGTGTTGTAGACGTACTCGACGAGGCGGTGGTCGCAGAACGGGACGCGCACTTCGAGCCCGACGGCCATGCTCGCGCGGTCCTTGCGGTCGAGCAGGACCCGGACGAAGCGGGTCAGGTGCAGGTGGGAGATCTTGCGCATCCGGTACTCGAAGTCGCTCTCGCCGTCCAGGCGCCGGATGCCGTCGACGGCCGTCGCGTAACCGTCCTTGACGTACGCGGGCAGATCGAGCGCCGCGGTCAGGTCGGGGCGCAGCACGCCGGAGTCGTCCCCGAAGTGGTCGGCGAACCGCACCAGCCAGGGGAACGTGTCGGCCGTGCGCGCCTCCTCGTCGAAGAACTGCAGATAGCCGCCGAACACCTCGTCCGCCGACTCCCCGGAGAGCGCGACGGTGGAGTGCTCGCGGATGGCGCGGAAGAGGAGGTAGAGGGAGGCGTCCATGTCACCGAAGCCCATGGGGATGTCCCGGGCGCGGATCATCTTCGCGCGCACGTCGGGGTCGGCCAGGGCGTGCGAGTCCAGGACGATGTCGCGGTGGTCGGTGCCCGCCGCCTTCGCCACGTCGTGCACGAAGGGGGTGTCGGGCGTGCCGCGCAGCTCGTCGGCGACGAAGTTGTCGGTCTGGCCGACGAAGTCGACGGCGAAACTCCGTACGGTCTCGCCCGCCTCCGCCAGCCGGCGCGCGGCGAGCGCCGTCATCGCCGAGGAGTCCAGGCCGCCGGAGAGCAGGGTGCAGCGCGGCACGTCCGAGACGAGCTGGCGGCGCACGATGTCCTCCAGAAGCTCGCGCACCTTGGCGATGGTCGCGTCACGGTCGTCGGTGTGCGGCCTTGTCTCCAGCGACCAGTAGACGTGCCGCCGCAGCCCCGAGCGGTCGACGGTCACCACGGTGCCCGGCTCGACCTCGCGCATGCCGTCCCAGACGGCGTGGCCGGGCGTCTTGACGACGGTGAACAGCTCGCGCAGGCCGTCGACGCCGACGCGGCGGCGGGCCAGCGGGTTGGCGAGGATCGCCTTGGGCTCGGAGCCGAACAGGACGCCGTCCGGCGTCTCGTAGTAGTAGAAGGGCTTGATGCCCATGCGGTCGCGGACCATGACGAGCTTGTCGTGCCGGGCGTCCCAGATCGCGAAGGCGTACATGCCGTTCAGCCGCTCCGCGAGGGCCTCGCCCCACTCCAGATAGCCGCGCAGGACGACCTCGGTGTCGGAGTCGGTGGTGAACCGGTGGCCGCGGCCCGCCAGTTCGCGCCGCAGCTCGGGGAAGTTGTAGGTCTCCCCCGAGTAGACGAGGGCGACGGTGCCGCTCGGCGTCTCGGCCGTCATCGGCTGGCGCCCGCCGGGCAGATCGATGATCGCGAGCCTGCGGTGTCCGAGTCCGGCGGGGCCCCCGGTCCACGTGCCGCGGTCGTCGGGGCCGCGGCAGGACATCGTCTCCGTCATGGCGTCCAGGGTGGTCGACTCGGCCGTGAGGTCACGGTCGAAGGAGACCCAGCCGGTGATTCCGCACATGTGATTCCTCCCGCTCGCAAACTAGATGCATCTAGCACCTATGCGGGAATCCTGCGCCTCCGCTCGCATACGGTCAATGCGCCGGCCACCCGGCCGAGGGCCGCCGCCCCCACGGTTCCGGCCGCGTTTTACCAAGGCCAGAGGGTCCCTCAGGACGGGCACCGCCTCCTTGGCCCGTCAGAACGGGTCCACCGGAGATCGCGGAGGGATCACGGAAGGAAACATTCCGGCCACGGGCAAAGACTTGTCCACGATCCGCCGCCGAAGCTCACTGCCCGACCGATGCCACCAGCCGCTCCGCGTCGTCCCGGGCCTGCTCGATGACGCCGGGGAAGATGTGCAGACCGTGCGCGACGAGGCCGCCTTCGTGCAGCAGCATCAGGGTCCGCGCCAGGCGCTCGGCCTCGCGCGGGGCGATCTTTGCGGCCAGGTCCGTGAAGAGCGCGAGCATCCACGCCTTCTGGCCGGTGATGATCGGGTACGCCGGGTGGGCGGGGTCGCTGATCTCGGCATGCGCGTTGATCATGCTGCACCCCTTGCCGGAGAACTCCGCCGCCCAGTCGCGCGAGGCGTCGAAGACGGCCAGGATCCGGGCGCGCGGCGTGGGCGCGCCCGCCAGATACCCGGCGAGGAAGGCCCGCCAGCGCTCGTCCCGGTCGGCGAGATACTCCACGACAATCTGCTCCTTGGAGCCGAACCGGTCGTAGAGGGTCTTCTTCGTCACCCCGGCCTCGGCGGCGATCAGATCCACGCCGACCGCGTGGATGCCGCGCTCATAGAAGAGCCGCCCGGCCGCCTCCAGGGCGCGGCGCGCGGCGGGCGTCATGGCGACACGCCTGGGGGCGGCGGCCGCGTCGGCGCCCTGCTTCTCGTGCGGGTGCCCGCTCCCTTCGTGCGGGTGCCCGCTCCCCTCGTACGCCTGCCCGCTCTTCTCGTCCGCCCGCACGTTCTTCTCGTCCGTCCGCACGTTCTTCTCGTCCGTCCGCACGCTCTTGTCGTACGCCTGCTCGCCCATGACGCCATAGTAGACCGCTCTGTATACTCGACCTCCTCAGGTAAACAGATCGGTCTACTCTCCCTTCATCCCGGGCCGCCGCGTCGATCCGCTCGGTGCCGCGCGGCGGGAAGGAGCAGCACCATGAATGTCCTGCTGTCCCTCGCGTTCGTGCTGACCTGGAGCTCCGGCTTCATCGGGGCCAAGCTCGGCGCGGGCAGCGCCTCTGCGGTCACGGTGCTCATGTGGCGGTTCCTGCCGCTGGCCCTCGTCCTCGCGGTCGTCGCCCTCACCCTGGCCCGCGCCTCCTGGCGGGGTCTCACGGCACGGGACATCGGGCGGCAGGCGGCCGTGGGCGCGCTGTCGCAGAGCGGCTACCTCCTCACCGTGTACTACGCCATCCAGCTCGGCGTCTCCAGCGGCACCACCGCGCTGATCGACGGCACCCAGCCGCTGGTGGCGGGCGCCCTCGCCGGGCCGCTGCTCGGGCAGTTCGTCTCCCGCACCCAGTGGATCGGCCTCGGGCTGGGCGTGAGCGGTGTCGTCATCGTGACCGCGGCGGACTTCGCGGGCGGCGGCGACACCGCCTGGTGGGCCTATCTCGTGCCGTTCCTCGGCATGCTGTCGCTGGTCGCGGCGACGTTCCTGGACCGGCGCTCGGACCGTCCGGTGCGGCCCGCGGTGTCCATGACCGTCCACTGCGCCACCAGTGCCGTCATCTTCACCGCGCTCGCGCTCGCCGCCCGGGCCGCGACACCCCCGGCCGAGCAGTCCTTCTGGGTGGCGATCGGCTGGCTCGTGACGCTCTCCACCTTCGGCGGGTACGGCCTGTACTGGCTGATCCTGCGGCGCTCCGGGGTCACGCAGGTCAATACGCTCATGTTCCTCATGGCCCCGGTGACCGCCCTGTGGGGTGCGCTGATGTTCGGTGAACCCTTCGGCCCGCAGACGGCGCTCGGTCTGGCGATCGGGCTCGCGGCGGTGGTCGTCGTGCGGCGCGGCGAACGTCCGCGCGGGGCCGCCGTACCGGCGGGGCGGGTCACCGCGGAGTCAGAAAGGACTGCACCGCGGGCGCGTACCGCTCGGTGATCTCGGTGATCGCCGCGGCGCGCAGAGACGGGCCGCGGGCGATGCCGTACATCACGCCGAGGCCGAGCAGCATGCCCACGGCAAGCTCGGCCCGCAGCCCCGCGTCCGGCCCCGCGAGGCGCGCGCTCAGCCGCTGGATGACCTGGGCGCGGAAGTTGGCGCGCAGGACATCGCCCCGCTCTCCGTGGAGCGGGGCGAAGACGATGCGCAGGACGGGGTCGGCGCCCCGCTCGGCCTGGCCGGTCAGCAGATGGTGGACCATATGGCGGCCGAGACGGGCGAGCGGCGCGTCGAGGAACGCCTCCGCGTCCGCCTCGAAGGACATGACGTGCGCGAACAGGGCGTCCTTGTTGCCGAAGTACTTCAGGACGAGCGGCGCGCTCACCCCGGCGCGCTCGGCCACCGCCTTGAGGGTGATGTCACCGTGCGCGTGCCGGGCGAGGAGATATCTGGTGGCGCGGGTGATGGCGCCTTTGGTGGCCTCGGCATCTCTGCGGCAGCGGGGCGGGATGGAGGGACTGGTGATGTGCCTTCTCCCTACTTTCACATTCCCTACACGGCAAGGAATATTCACGATAGCGGGTGAATGGTTATTCACCCTCAGGGAGTTGGCACGTGCCCTGGACCCATGCCGAACACACCCCCCTCAATGGGGCCACCAACTGCCCACAACGGTCGAGGGCTTCCGGTGCGCCCGTCGCCTCTCGAACCACGTCGGTCATACTGCCGCCCATGAACCGACTCCGCATCGGCCTGGTCGGCACCGGCCCCTGGGCCACCGCCACCCACGCCCCCGCCCTCGCCGCCCACCCGGACATCGACTTCAGCGGTGTCTGGGGGCGCCGTCCGGAGGCCGCGGCCACGCTCGCCGCCACGCATGGGACGGCGGCCCACGCGGACGTGGAGGAACTCTTCGCGGCCAGTGACGCCGTGGCGTTCGCGGTGCCGCCGGACGTCCAGGCACCGCTGGCGGCGCGGGCCGCGGCGGCGGGCTGCCATCTGCTCCTCGACAAACCGGTGGCCACGACGCCGGAGGCCGCGCGCGCTCTGGGGCGGGCGGTCGAGCGGGCGCGGGTGGCGTCCGTGGTCTTCTTCACCCTGCGCTTCGCCACCCTCAGCTCGGCATGGGTCCGCGAACAGGCCGCCACCGGCGGCTGGTTCACCGGCCGCGCCGACTGGTACGGCTCGTTCTACACCCCGGACGGGAGCGCCGCGTTCCCCTCGCCCTGGCGCGAGAGCCACGGTGGCCTGTGGGATGTGGGCCCGCACGCCCTGTCGATGCTGCTGCCGGTCCTCGGCGACGTGAGCGACGTGACGGCCGCCGCCCACGGCCCCGGGGACACGGTCCACCTGATCCTGCGCCACACCGGCGGCGCCTCCAGCACGGCGGCGCTGAGCCTGACGGCACCGGCGAAGTGCGCCGGCCTGGCCGTGGAGTTGCGGGGTGAGAACGGCGTCGCGGTGCTGCCGCCGTGGGAGGGTGCCGACGAGGCCTTCGCCACCGCGGTCGACGAACTCGTCGTGGCCGCGCGCACCGGCACGCCACACCCCTGCGACGTCCGTTTCGGACTGCGGGTGACGGAGATCCTGGCGCGGGCGGAGGAACGGCTCTCGGCCGTATGAAGCGCCCGGGAACAACCACGGGCGGCCGGTACCGTGGCCGCTACGTAATGGCGAGTGACGGCACCGACCGCAGCCGGTGGACCCACGGAACCGGACGGGGACCGCGAGGTCCGGCGCTGCCCCGTTTCCGACCACACGGATCAGAATACGAACAGCCGTCCCACACGCTTCCCGCAACGGCCCGATGGGCCTAGGGGGTACCCGATGCCGGGGAATTTCAGCCATTCTCAGGCGCCCCGGACAAGATGCCCCACAGTTGTACCCACGCACTCGCCGACGATCAAAGCTGCAGGTCGACGAGGTCGCGCACTCCATGATGCCGCAGTGGCTGATCGTTTTCTTCGGGCAATGTTTATTACCAAAGAAGTTGCGAATATTTAGACTGATCACGCTCCAACTCGGCGTGAACCAAGAGGGATTACCCACCATGAACAAGACGGCGCTCCGCGCACTGCTCCGCGAACGACGCGCCCTCATTGCCCCCGAATCGCATGGCTTCTCCCGGCCCAGCGGTCAGGGGCGGCGTGCTCGGGGCCTCTCCCAGCATCAGGTCGACCAGCTCCTGCACCGGACGCTCGGTACGTACCACCGCCTGGAGTCCGGCAATTACCCCAACCCGCCGACCACGCTGCTTCGCGACGTCGCCCGCCTCTTCGGCCTCAATGAGCAGGAGTGGGTCTCCCTTTGCCGGTACGCGCTGCTTCAGGATCCCCCCGGTCCGCTCCACCCGACGTCGGGCAAGGAGATCCCCGGCGTGTGGCAGGAGGCCGTCGAGGGGATCCGGCACATCGCGTACGTATCCGACGCGTCCTGGGACCTGCTCGCCCACAATGAGCCCTTCGCCGCCCTGTTCCCCGGGAGGAACGTTCCGGCCAACACCATGCGCTGGATGCTGCTCGACGGCCGCGAGGTCCTGACGAACTGGCACACCGCCTGGGCTCCGCTGGTCCTGCCGCAGCTGCGGGCCGCGCTCGCGACCCGGCCCGAGGACGAGGTGCTGCGGCAGATCGAGAAGGAGATCCTCGCCGACCCCGAGGTGGCGCCGCTCTACACCGCCGGTGCCGCCTTCCCGCACCCGGACGGGGACGAGCGCCCCCTGCTGCACGCCGAGTTCGGTCCTGGCTGGGTCACCATGTGCGCCGCACAGCCCATGACGGCCCCCGGGGCGCGCCTCATCATCCTCGTCTTCCATCCGGGTGAGAAGCGGTCGCACGTACGGGCGCCGATGCTGCGGGCCTTCTGACCCCCACCCCTCACGGTCTCCACGCCCTCCCTACACGAGAGGCGACGGGCTCAGCGCGGTGAAGTACGTTGTGCCGCACCCCCCACCCGAACGAGCCCGTGGGAGCCTCAGCGTGCCTGCCTATGTATCAAGACCTCATACCGTCTTCGGCGACCACAAGGTCACCACCGGCGACATAGCCGACGATATCCGTGCCCACCACCCCGGCCATCCGCGTCTCGGCGCCATCCTCCGGGTCGTACGCGGCTGCGGTGTGGACACGCGCCATTTCAGCCGCCCCATCGACGCACCCACGGTCTCCGGGCCCGCGGGCATCGAGGACCGTGCGGGCGCCGCCTTCGCGGACGCGCTCAGCATGGCCGAGCGCGCGGCCACCGCCGCACTGCACGCCTCGGGCCTGGCCGGCGAGGACATCGACGCGATCGTCACGGCGCACTGCACCGGCTGGGCCCTGCCCAACCTCGACGTCGGGCTCATGGACCGGCTGGCCCTGCGGCCTACGGCACGGCATCTCGCGCTCACCACACTGGCCTGCGCGGGAGGTGCGCAGGCACTCATCCGCGCCGCCGACATGGTGGCGGCACGGCCGGGCAGCAAGGTGCTCGTGGTGGCAGCGGAGGTCATCTCCAGCGTCTACAACCACAACGACACCAGCATCGAATCGATGATCTACAAAGCGTTGTTCGGGGATTCCGCCGCCGCGACGATCGTCACCGGCACCCCCCTGGGCCCCGGGATCGCGATCGAGGACTCCCTCGAATACGTGCTGCCGGACAGCCTCGACCGCTACCGCGGACGCATCGCCCCGGACGGCTTCCACTTCGACTCCACGAAGAAGGCGCTCAGCGCGGCCGACGACGTGCTCCCCACCGTCCTGGACTGGCTCGGCCCCTACCGCGCCGACTTCGCGGTCGTCCACCCCGGCAGTCCGCGCATCATCCAGGACACGGCGGCCGCTCTCGGCCTCGACGCCCACGCCGCCCGCCACTCCACCGCCACGCTCGCCGCGGAGGGGAACCTCGGCGGCGTCAGCGTGTTCCGCGTCCTCGAACGCACCCACGACGAACCACCCGCCGACCACGCGCGAGGCGTCGCCGTGGCCTACGGCCCGGGCTTCACCACCGCCGCCCTCCGCTGCCACTGGCAGTCCTGAGCGCCGGCCCCCCGTCTTATTCACTTGCCGCCCCCTGCCGCCCCTGCTGGAGTGACCCGCATGGATCACGCAGCGGTACTGGCCGCGTTCGACCGGCAGATCAGGCGGAACACGCTGAGCGAGAAGGGCACGGTCGTCGAGCGCGTCGGCGGCGTGGTGCGGCAGACCGGCTCGGAGAGCGACTGGAACGGCGTCCTGTGGGCGGACATCGACGCGGCGACGGCGGACGGTGTCATCGCGGAGCAGGTACGCCACTACACCGCCGCGGGACGCGAGTTCGAGTGGAAGCTGCATTCCTACGACCGCCCCGCCGACCTGGCCGAGCGGCTCCTCGCGGCCGGTTTCGTGGCCGAGCCCGAAGAGGCCGTGATGGTCGCCGAGGCCGAAGCCCTGCCCGCGGGACCGGAGTTGCCCGAGGGCGTCAGGCTCGTCCCGGTGAGGGACGCGGCGGGCGTCGCGCTGATGGCCGAGGCGCACCTGGCGGCGTTCGGCGAGGACGACGCCGCGCTGAGCGAGCGGCTCGGCAAGCGGGTGCTCGCCCAGCTGACCGAGGCGCCGGACGAGATCGTCGCGGTCGTGGCCATGGCCGGTGAGCGGCCGGTGTGCGGTGCCCGGATGGAGTTCCGCCCGGGCACCGGTTTCGCCGGCCTGTGGGGTGGCGGCACCGCTCCCGACTGGCGCGGCAAGGGCATCTACCGCGCGACGGTGGCCTACCGCGCCCGCATCGCCGCCGAGCGCGGATACCGCTATCTCCAGGTCGACGCCTCCGACGACAGCCGCCCGATCCTGGACCGCCTCGGCTTCGCGACGCTGTGCACGACCACTCCGTACGTGTATCAGCCCTGAGGCAGTACTGGCTCCGCCGCGGTCAGCGGATCGGCATGCCCGACAGCGTCCTCGCGATGACCAGGCGCTGGATCTCGCTCGTGCCCTCGAAGATCGTGTAGATGGCGGCGTCGCGGTGCATGCGCTCCACCGGGTACTCGCGGGTGTAGCCGTTGCCGCCGAGGATCTGCACGGCCTGGGCGGTGACCTTCTTGGCGACCTCGCTCGCGTAGAGCTTCGACATGGAGCCCTCGGCCGACTCGAACTTCTTGCCCGTGCTCGCCATCCACGAGGCGCGCCACACCAGGAGGCGGGCCGCGTCGATCTGGGTGCGCATGTCGGCGAGCTGGAAGGCGATGCCCTGGTTGTCGATGATCGGGCGGCCGAACTGCGTGCGCGTCTTGGCGTACTCCAGCGCCTCCTCGTACGCGGCACGGGCGGTCCCCACCGCCATCGCGCCGACCGCGGGGCGCGACGCCTCGAAGGTGGCCATCGCGGCGTTCTTCACGCGCTCCCCACCGGCCTTGGCGCGCTCCCGCGCGCGGGCGAGGCGCTCGTCCAGCTTCTCCTTGCCGCCGAGCAGGCAGTGGCCCGGGACCCGTACGTCCTCGAGGACGACCTCGGCGGTGTGCGAGGCGCGGATGCCGTGCTTCTTGAACTTCTGCCCCTGGGAGAGGCCGGGCGTGTTCGGCGGGACGATGAAGGAGGCGTGCCCCTTCGAGCCCAGCTCGGCATCGACGACCGCGACGACGACGTGGACGTTGGCTATGCCGCCGTTGGTCGCCCAGGTCTTGGTGCCGTTGAGGACCCACTCGTCCTTGGCCTGGTCGTAGACGGCGCGGGTGCGCATGGCTGCCACATCGGATCCGGCGTCGGGCTCGGAGGAGCAGAAGGCGGCGACCTTGACGTCGTTCGCGTCGCCGTACATCTGCGGGATCCAGGTGCCGACCTGCTCCTCGGTGCCGTTGGCGAGCACGCCGACGGCGGCCAGACCCGTGCCCATGATGGACAGGCCGATGCCCGCGTCGCCCCAGAAGATCTCCTCGGTGGCCATCGGGATGCCGAGCCCGGTGGGGTCGAAGAACTGCTGCGCGTAGAAGTCGAGGGAGTAGATCCCGAGCTTCGCCGCCTCCTGGATGATGGGCCAGGGCGTCTCCTCGCGCTCGTCCCACTCGGCGGCCGCGGGGCGGATCACGTCGGCGGCGAACCCGTGGAGCCACTCCTGGACCTCCTTCTGCTCGTCGTTGAGCTCCATGGTGAACTCGGCCATGACCCCTCCAGGACCTGCGATCAACTGCGGCGTTACTAGCGGTAACGGAAGTCTGTTACCGGCCAGTAGTCCGTGTCAACTCCCGGCAGCCCGTTCGATGCCCGCCACACGCCGGGTGTTACGTTGCGCGTGCGTCACGCAATCGCACGGGCGGGGAGAGAACGCTTATGGAGACCACGCACCACGCGGATCAGCAGAGATCCGCGGACCATCGACGTCGCCGGCGCGAGCTGCTCGAGGCAGCGGACCGGGTGGTGCTCCGCGACGGCCCCGGCGCCTCCATGAACGCCATCGCCGCCGAGGCGGGCATCACCAAGCCGATCCTCTACCGCCACTTCGGCGACAAGGGCGGCCTCTACGCCGCGCTCGCCAAGCGGCACACGGACGCGCTGCTCGAAGCCCTGCGCGCCGCCCTGGACGCCCCCGCCGAGCGCAGGGAGCGCGTCGAGGCGACGCTCGACACCTACCTCGCGGCGATCGAGGCCCGCCCGCAGGTCTACCGGTTCCTGATGCACCCCTCCGAGGCCCCCTCCCCCGGTGAGCAGGGCTTCGACGTCGGCCTGCACTCCGCTCCCCTCCTGCGCCGCCTCGGCGAAGAGCTGGCGGAGGTCATCGAGGAGCGCGTCGACCTCGGACCCGAGAGCGCCCAGCTCGCCCGCGTATGGGGGCACGGCATCGTCGGCATGATGCACGCGGCGGGCGACTGGTGGCTCGGTGAACGGCCCTGCTCGCGCGAGCAGTTGGTCCGCAGCCTGGCCGACCTGCTGTGGGGGCGGCTCGCCGCGGCGGGCAACCGCGTCGGCGGCCCCGGCTTTTGACCCCCGGAGAGCGGCTCGCGCCCCCCGGAGAGTTCTCCGGGGGTCCTCCCGGGGGACCCTCAGACGTTCCAGGAGGCCCTGGCGGCGGCCCGCAGCACCCTGCGGCGCCGCCAGCCGGTGACGCGGTCGGTGTAGACGCCGCCCTCCAGGTGGTCGCACTCATGCTGGAGACAGCGGGCGAACCAGCCCGAACCGTGCACCCTCACGGGCTCACCGCGCAGATCGACCCCCTCGACCACCGCGTGGTCGAAGCGGGGCGTGCCCGCTTCGAGGCCCGGCAGCGAGAGGCAGCCCTCGGGTCCGCGCACGGTGACGCCGTCCGCCTCCACGAGCCGCGGATTGACCACGTGCCCGAGGTGACGGACGTCCTCGTCGTCCGGGCAGTCGTAGACGAACACCCGCTTGCTCACGCCGATCTGATTCGCGGCCAGGCCCACGCCCTGGGCCGCGTACATCGTCGCGAACATGTCCTCGATGAGGCGCCCCAGTTCGGGGCCGAAGTCGGTGACCTCCTCACAGGCCGTGTGCAGCACGGGGTCACCGAGCAGGGTCAGAGTTCGTACGCGCCCCGAGGCGCCCGGGATCGAGCCGTGTCGCATGACGGCAAGAGTACGGTCCATGGAGTGCAGCGGCACCGAGGTGGTGCCGTGGTTCGGGCTTGTCAGCGGATCTCGATAGGCTGAGCAGAGAAACGATGCCGGGGGCAGGCGCGGCGCCGTACGCAAGGAGGATCTCGACAGATGTCAGGCAACACGGACCCGCTGTCGCCGCGGGCCAAGCTGGCCGTGACGGCGGGCAAGGCGGCCGCGGCGGTGTCGCGCGCGGCGGGCCGCGGCAGCGGATCGGTGATCGGCGGCAAGGTCGCGCTCAGGCTCGACCCCGAGCTGCTCGGTCGGCTCGCCACACACCTGGACGTGGTCCTCGTGTCGGCCACCAACGGCAAGACGACCACCACGCGCCTGATCGCGGAGGCCCTGCGGGCCAGCGGCCCGGTTGTGTCCAACGCCCTCGGCGCGAACATGCCTGCGGGAATCACCTCGGCCCTCGCCGGCGGCTCCGACGCCAAGTACGGCGTGATCGAGGTCGACGAGAAGTACCTCGCGGGCGTGGCCCGTGACGTGGACCCCAAGGCGATCGCGCTGCTGAACCTCTCGCGCGACCAGCTGGACCGGGCCGCCGAGACCCGCATGCTCGCCGAGAAGTGGCGCGAGGGCCTGGCCGGTTCGAAGGCCGTCGTCATCGCCAACGCCGACGACCCGCTGGTCGTCTGGGCGGCCTCCTCCTCGCCGAACGTGGTGTGGGTCGCGGCCGGCCAGGAGTGGAAGGACGACGCCTGGTCGTGCCCGTCCTGCGGCGGCGTCATGCAGCGCCCCGGGGACGACTGGTTCTGCGGCGAGTGCGGCTTCCGCCGCCCCGCGCCCAGCTGGGTGCTCTCCGGCGACCACGTCCTGGACCCGCACGGCTCGGCCTGGCCGATCCACCTCCAGCTCCCGGGCCGGGCGAACAAGGCCAACGCCACGTCCTCGGCCGCCGTCGCCGCCGTCTTCGGGGTGCCGCCGCAGGTCGCCCTGGAGCGCATGTACCAGGTGCAGGCCGTCGCCGGACGCTATGACGTCGTGCAGTTCCAGGGCCGCGACCTGCGTCTGCTGCTCGCGAAGAACCCCGCGGGCTGGCTGGAGACGTTCTCGCTGATCGACCCGCCGCCGACCCCGGTGATCCTCTCCGTCAACGCCCGGGGCGCGGACGGCACGGACACCTCCTGGCTGTGGGACGTCGACTACACCCGGCTCGCCGGTCACCCGATCTTCGTGCTCGGCGACCGCAAGCTGGACCTGGCCGTGCGCCTGGAGGTCGCGGGCCTGGACTTCCGGGTCTGCGAGAGCGTCGACGAGGCGGTGCAGCTCGCCCCGCCGGGACGCATCGAGACGATCGCGAACTACACCGCGTTCCAGGACCTGCGCCGCCGCGTCGGCAACTGACCCCACCGGCCCCTCTAGACCTTCGTAGGGACACATGAGCATGAGCGACAACAGCCTGCGGCTGGTGTGGGTCTACCCCGACCTGCTCAGCACGTACGGGGACCAGGGCAACGCCCTGGTGGTGGAGCGGCGCGCCCGACAGCGCGGCCTCCAGGTCGAGCGCTACGACGTGCGCAGCGACCAGCCGGTCCCCACCTCCGGCGACATCTATCTGATCGGCGGCGGCGAGGACCGCCCGCAGCGGCTCGCGGCCGAGCGGCTGCGCCGCGACGGCGGCCTCCAGCGGGCCGTGGGCAACGGCGCGATCGTCTTCTCGGTCTGCGCCGGCTACCAGATCATCGGCAACGAGTTCATCAACGACCTCGGTCAGCGCGAGCCGGGCCTCGGCCTGCTCGACGTGGTCTCCACGCGCGGCGAGGGCGAGCGGTGCGTCGGCGACGTCCTCGCCGACCTGGACCCGCAGCTCGGTCTGCCCCCGCTGACCGGCTTCGAGAACCACCAGGGCGTCACGCACATCGGCCCGTCCGCGCGGCCGCTGGCCCACGTCAAGATCGGCCGGGGCAACGGCACGGGCGACGGCACCGAGGGCGCGTACAACGGCACGGTCTTCGGCACGTACATGCACGGCCCGGTCCTCGCCCGCAACCCGCTCATCGCGGACCTGCTGCTCAAGCTGGCCCTCGATGTGAACGCGCTGCCGCCGACGGACGACCGCTGGTACGAGGCGCTGCGCGCCGAGCGCATCAACGCCGCCCAGCAGCCCGCGTAGCAGCTGTCCGGCCCCGCCTCGGCAGCCCGCTTGACGCCCCGCCCGCACATGTGAGCGGGGGCGTCCAGCCCTCGGACGCCTGATGCGGCCCCGCCCCCCGCCGCCTATAGGGTGGCGGGGATCCAGCCGGACGACGTGGTCCGGCCATTCGGCCCACGTTGCAAAGGTATTTTGCGCCATGCGCATTGGTGTCCTGACCTCCGGCGGCGACTGCCCCGGCCTGAACGCCGTCATCCGCTCCGTCGTGCACCGTGCGGTGGCGGACCACGGTGACGAGGTCATCGGCTTCCACGACGGCTGGCGAGGCCTCCTGGAATGCGATTACCGCAAGCTCGACCTCGACGCGGTGGGCGGCATCCTCGCCCGCGGCGGCACGATCCTCGGCTCCTCGCGCGTCCAGCCCGCACAGCTGCGCGGCGGGGTGGAGCGCGCCAGGGGCCATCTCGCGGAGCTGGGTCTCGACGCGATCATCCCGATCGGCGGCGAGGGCACGCTGAAGGCGGCCCGGCTCCTGTCGGACGCGGGCCTGCCGATCGTGGGCGTACCCAAGACCATCGACAACGACATCGCGGTCACCGACGTCACCTTCGGTTTCGACACCGCGGTGGGCGTCGCGACGGAGGCGCTCGACCGCCTCAAGACCACCGCCGAGTCCCACCAGCGCGTGCTCATCGTCGAGGTCATGGGCCGCCACACGGGGTGGATCGCCCTGCACTCCGGCATGGCGGCGGGCGCGCACGCCATCGTCGTCCCCGAGCGCCCCTTCGACATCGAGGAACTGACCGCGAAGGTCGCCGAGCGCTTCTCGGCGGGCAAGAAGTTCGCGATCGTCGTGGCCGCCGAGGGCGCCAAGCCCCGCCCGGGCACCATGGAGTTCGACGAGGGCATCAAGGACGTCTACGGCCATGAGCGGTTCGCCGGCATCGCCCGGCAGCTCTCCCTCGAACTGGAGCAGCGCCTCGGCAAGGAGGCGCGTCCGGTCATCCTCGGGCACGTGCAGCGCGGCGGCACCCCGACCGCGTACGACCGCGTGCTCGCGACGCGTTTCGGCTGGCATGCCGTGGAGGCCGTGCACCGCGGCGAGTTCGGCAAGATGACGGCGCTGCGCGGCACGGACATCACGATGGTGCCGCTCGCCGAGGCCGTCGAGACGCTGAAGACGGTGCCGGACGAGCGGTACGCCGAAGCGGAGTGCGTCCTCTAGTTCCGTTGCCTTTTGTACTATCCGCCCCCGGTCGCCTCAGCGGCCGGGGGCGGTTCTACTCTGGTGCGGACACACGTCGCACAATCCGCACGAATCAGGAGCCACTGGATGGATCACAGCGGGCACGGCATGAACATGGATCTGCCGCCGTTCACGCTGGGGCGAGGCCTGGAACTCTCCGCCGACCCCTTCTTCCTCATCAGCTGCCTGGTGGCCCTCGCCCTGTACGGGTGGGGCGTGGCGCGGCTCGTGCGGCGCGGTGACAAGTGGCCGGTGGGCCGCACGGTCTCCTTCGTGCTCGGCGTCCTCACCATCCTGCTCGTGATGTGCACCAAGCTCAACGACTACGGCATGGTCATGTTCAGCGTGCACATGGTGCAGCACATGGTGATCAGCATGCTGTCGCCGATCCTGCTGCTGCTCGGCGCGCCGATCACGCTGGCGCTGCGGGCGCTGCCGGTCGCGGCGCGCGGCCACAAGGGGCCCCGCGAGTGGCTGCTGTGGCTGCTGCACAGCCGGTACATGCGGATCGTCACGCACCCGGCGTTCACGATCCCGCTCTTCATCGCGAGCCTGTACGGGCTCTACTTCACGCCGCTCTTCGACACGCTGATGGGTTCCAAGGCCGGCCACATCGGCATGATGGTGCACTTCCTCGCCGTCGGCCTGGTCTTCTTCTGGCCGATCATGGGCGTCGACCCGGGGCCGCACCGCCCCGGCTATGTGATGCGGATGCTGGAGCTGTTCGCGGGCATGCCGTTCCACGCGTTCTTCGGGATCGCGCTGATGATGGCGACCCAGCCGATGATCGGCACGTACATGCATCCGCCGGCCTCGCTGGGCATCGACGCGCTGGCCGATCAGGAGGCGGCGGGCGGCATCGCCTGGGCGTTCAGCGAGATCCCCTCCGTGGTGGTCCTGGTGGCCCTGCTCTTCCAGTGGCGGCGCTCGGAGGACCGTGAGTCGCGGCGCAAGGACCGGGCCGCGGACCGTGACGGTGACAAGGAGCTGGCGGCGTACAACGCCTATCTGGCCTCACTGGCCGCACGCGGCCGCTAGCGCCGGAGGGGCTTCGGGGGTGACGATGGTCTTCGGACCGCGGTCCCGGCGTGCGGACGCCGGAGGCTGCCGGGAGGAGGCTGAGCGATGCCCGGTTCCACGAAGACCATGGGTGGGTTCACCATCGGAGGCCTGGTCATGGTGACGGCCTACTCGGTGGGGCTCGGAAGCAACGGCTGGCTGTGGTTCGGCTGGGTCGTGCTCGGACTGATCACGCTCGGGATGGTGGTTTCGCGCGCCACGTGAGCGGGGTGCCGGTGGTGCTGTCGCGCTCCACGGGGGCGCCGTGCCGCGCGACAGCCGGGTCCGCGTGAGGCCGTCGTCCTCAGAACCGGAAGACGTAACCGGTGTCCGCGTCCATCTCGCAGGCGTTCGCGTACGTCTTGTGCCAGCTGACCGACCGGTTGCGGTGGGTCCCGGTCGCGCTGACGGTGACCGGGTCGTACTGCTTGGTGCACAGGTGCGGGTCGTCGGGGAGCCTGTCGAAGTTCCCCTTGGCCCGGTCGATCGCCGCGCACGCCTCGGCCGCGTGCGGGTGGGGTCCCATGGGCTCGGGGCGACAGCGCAGCAGGACGCCGCGGATCCAGGTGTCCTCGGAGCCCGAGACGGTGAGGATGAGCCCGCGCTTCTTGGGGGTGAGGGCCTCGTCAGCGGCGTGGGCGGGGACGGCCGCGCCGAGGGCGATCAGGGCGGCGGCTGCGACGGTGAACGGGCGCATGCGAAACCTCCGGAGGGGGTGACGGTGACGTGCTGTGGCGTCGGTCCGTGGCGTCGGGGACGCCGGGCAGAGGCCAGCGGACCTTCCGCGCGCGGAGCGCGTCGAGCCGCCTCGCCGGTGTGTCGCCCGCCCGGCGGTGCGCAAGGGCCCGAACGGCCTCTCGCGTCCGCGTCGCCGATTGGCTACTGTGCGTCGGCACCTGGATCAGGGGAAGGCGGCCGCCATGTTCTATCTACTGCTCAAGTACGTGCTCCTCGGCCCACTGCTCCGGCTGATGTTCCGGCCCAGAATCGAGGGTCTTGAACACGTGCCCGAGTCGGGCGCCGCGATCGTCGCGGGCAACCATCTGTCGTTCTCCGATCATTTCCTGATGCCGGCGATCATCAAGCGCCGCATCACCTTCCTCGCGAAGGCCGAGTACTTCACGGGGCCCGGGCTCAAGGGCCGGCTGACCGCCGCCTTCTTCCGCAGCGCGGGGCAGATCCCGGTGGACCGCTCGGGCAAGGAGGCGGGCCAGGCCGCGATCCGCGAGGGCCTCGGCGTCCTGCGCAAGGGCGAACTGCTCGGCATCTACCCGGAGGGCACGCGCTCGCACGACGGGCGGCTGTACAAGGGCAAGGTGGGCGTCGCGGCGATGGCGCTCAAGGCGGAGGTCCCGGTGATCCCCTGCGCGATGATCGGCACCTTCGAGGCGCAGCCGCCGGGCCAGAAGATGCCGAACTTCCGGCGCGTGACGATCCGCTTCGGCGAGCCCCTCGACTTCTCCCGCTATGTCGGCATGGACAACGAGAAGGCGGTCCTGCGGGCCGTCACCGACGAGATCATGTACGCGATCCTCGGGCTCTCCGGGCAGGAGTACGTCGACAAGTACGCGGCCGTCGTGAAGGCGGAGGAGGCCGAGCGCCAGGGCGCGGCGGGACGGTCCGGACCGTGGCGTTCCCGAACTATGATCGCGAAGTCGATCTCTTCGACGACTGAGCGGAAGGCGCCTGATCGGCGCGACGGGAGGGCCAAGTGAGCGAAGAGCACGCCCAGTACACCAAGTTGGTGGGACTGCTGGATGAGCGCGGGGCGGCGTACCGGGTCATCGAGCATGAGCCGCAGGGCGCCACGGAAGCGGTGAGCGCGCTGCGCGGCAACACCTTGGAGCAGGCGGCCAAGTGCATCGTGGTGATGGTGAAGATCGGCAAGAAGACGAAGCGGTACGTCCTCGCCGTGGTGCCGGGTGACCGGCGCGTCGATCTGAACGCGCTCAAGGCGCTGCTCGGCGGGACGTACGCCGGGTTCGCGACGCAGGAGGTGGCGGAGCGGCTCTCGGGGAGCGTGAGCGGGACCATCCTGCCGTTCTCGTTCGACCCGGAGCTGGAACTCGTCGTGGATCCGGCCCTGTTGGAGCACGAGGAGATCTTCTTCAACGCGGCGCGGCTGGACCGGTCGCTTGCGCTGCGGACGGCGGACTACCGGGAGATCGCCCGGCCTCGGACCGAGGCGATCTCCCAGTAGCGGGGGGCCGAGGGGCCGTTACGGCTTCGGCGTGGCGTGCGGGGCGCACGTCACGTCGGAGGCGTCCAGCTTCCCGGTCAACAGGTAGGCGTCGACGCGGTCGTTGAGGCACGGGTTGGGGATGTTGGTGATCCCGTGCGAACCGGCGTCCTCCTCGGTGACCAGGCGCGATCCCTTGAGGCGCTTGTGCAGTTCGACGGCGCCGGGGTAGGGCGTGGCGGCGTCACGGGCGGACTGGACGAGCAGCGTGGGCGGCAGTCCCTTGCGGCTCTCGATCTCCAGCGGGCGCTGCTGCTTGCTCGACCAGGTCGCGCAGGGCAGGTTCATCCAGGCGTTGCCCCAGGTGAAGAAGGGGCTCGTCCGGTGGATGCGGGTGTTGTCGCGGTCCCACTTGCGCCAGCTGCGCGGCCACTTGGCGTCGGCGCACTCGACGGCGGTGTAGACGGCGTTGCCGTTCTCCTGGGCTGCGTTGCCCGCCTTGTCGTCCATGTCGGGGCTCGCCGCCTCGATGAGGGGCCCCGGGTCACCGGCGACGTACTTGCTCCAGTGGGTGGCGATCTGGACCCAGTAGGAGTCGTAGTAGGGCGCGTTCTGGAAGTACGAGTGGAGTTCGGCCGGGCCGACGACGCCGCCCAGGGGCTGCTTCTTCGCGGTGGCGCGCAGCTTGTCCCACTGGGCGCGGACCTCGCCGTAGGTGTCGCCGAGGTGGAAGACGGCGTCGTTCTTCGCGACCCACGTCATCCAGTCGATGAGGCGCTTCTCGAAGGCGACGTCCTGGTCGAGGTTGACCTCGTACCAGATCTTGTCGGTGCGGGGGTTGACCACGGAGTCGAAGACCATACGGCGTACGTGGGCCGGGAAGAGGGTGCTGTAGACCGCGCCCAGGTAGGTGCCGTAGGAGACGCCGAGGAAGTTCAGCTTCCTCTCGCCGAGTGCCGCGCGGATGACGTCCAGGTCGCGGGCGGTGTTCGGCGTGGTCATGTGCGGCAGGAGTGCGCCGCTGCGCTCCTGGCAGCCGTCCGCGTACTCGGCGGCGAGCTTGCGCTGGACGCGCTTGTCGGCCTCGCTGTCGGGGATCGGGTCGAGCTTGGGCGCCTTCACGAACTCCTGCGGGTCGACGCAGGAGACGGGGGCCGAGTGGCCGACGCCGCGCGGCTCGAAGCCCACGAAGTCGTATGCCTTCGCGGTCTTCTCCCACAGCTTGTTCTTGGTGACGACGCGGCGCGGGAAGCGCAGGCCGGAGGCGCCGGGTCCGCCCGGGTTGTAGACGAGGGCGCCCTGGCGCTCGTCCTTGGTGCCGGTGTTGCCGATGCGGTCGACGGCGAGCTTGATCTTCTTGCCGTCGGGCCGCGCGTAGTCGAGGGGGACGGTGACCCAGCCGCACTGGATGGGCTTCTCCAGGCCCCAGTCGGCCGGGCAGTCCTTCCACTCGATGCCGGCCTTGGCGGCGCGCCGGGCGGCGAGCGCGACGCCGCGGGCCTCGCGGTCCTTGCCGGAGTGGGCACGCACGCCGGCCTCCGCACCTGCCCCCGTGCCGGCCTTCTCCCCCGCCTCCGTGCCGGCGCTCGCCGTCGGGGCGGCCATCGCCCCCGCTATGAGCGTCGCCGCGACGAGCGTGCCCGCCGAACCGAGCACCGCCGTCCGCCTGGTCCCTCGGGTCCGTCTCAAGTGGGGCCTCCCGCACATCGATTCGAGCAGATTCGATCAGTACGGGGGATCCTTGCGTCTGTAGGGTCCCTGACAACAGGCGGGGCGCTTTTTCTTTACCGATCCGATAAACGGTGCGCTCCGCACCGCTCAACGGCCTTGTGCCGAGTCCTCGCCGGAGGAGGGGTCGGCGGTGTCATCGTTCAGGGCCTGGATGGTGCCGTGGACCAGGAGCGCCACGAAGGTCGCCAGCGCGAGGCAGGTCGCGCCCAGAGCGGTGCCTCCCGCACGGGTGGGGTCGGAGTCCGTCTGGCCGAGCCCGACGACCGGGGCCAGGGCCGCGTCCAGCGCGGCGGCGAAGTCGCGGTCCGCCAGGACCGCGGCGTCCAACTCGTCGCGCAGCCCCGCGAGGGCGGCCGGGTCGGTGGGCCGCGCGGACACCGCCGCCAGGGCCGCCGCTCCCGACGGCGTGCCGCCGAGCCGCTTCCGTACGAGGTCCAGGACGCCTTGCCGGGCGGCGGTGGCCGCCGCGGTCCGGGGGTCCGAGGCGGGCTCCGTCACCACCCGCACGGCCTGTGACACCAACTCCGTCAGTTCCATCGGCTCCCCCATGAGTCTGCTAGGTACATCCCGAGGAGGGCGGAGGCCCAAACGGTTCGGCCCCTCGCGATGAGCGGTTCAGGTCAAGTCGCGCAAGGCCTCATCCAGCATGCGGCGTACCCGTAGCGCGTCCGGAGCGACGACGGTGACCAGAACGCCGGGCCCGGCCAAGGGGGTGAGCGCGCCCCACTCCCCCAGTGGCGCGGCTTGCGGCTTGTGGCGCTCGAACTCCGGTCGTACGACGATGAGTTGACCGAGTGCACCATACCCCGCGAGCACGGCGGGGCCGTCCCAGCCGCCGGGGGCGCCGGGTCCGCACGACAACTCCTGGTCGAGCAGCGGCGCCTGCGCGTAGCGCACGGTGAGACGGCTGGTCAGGCGGCCTGGGGCTTCGCCGGTGCGGCCGAGCACCTGCTCCTCGCGCAGCACCAGGCGGCCTCCCGCGGCGACCTCCGCGCGCGTCGTGACCCGCAGGTCGCTGTCGCACACCGAGATCAACTGCTCGGGCAGCCAGTGCAGTTCGGCGCCCTCGGCGACGGTGAGGCGTACGTCGTAGCGTGCCGTCTCCCTGGCCTGGCCGGGCAGTGCGAGGGTCGCCGCCGCGGAGCCGATGCGCAGGGCAGCGCCTTCGCGTGCGGCGACCTCGACCGTGAGGTGGTCGCCGCCGAGGGGGCCACTCATCGCGCCGACCAGCGTGACGCGCGCCGCCGGCCCGGTCGAGCGGGTGCGGCGCAGCGCGAGAGGCCCTTCGCCGTCGAGTACGGGCAGGGCGGTGCCGCCGCGCCCGTCGGCGCACGCCACGGCGCGGGCGGTGGCCCGAAGGCCCGCGCCGCTTCCCGGCCGCGTACGGCCGCGGGGGGCGAGGTCGACAGTCACGCCGACGCGGTCCAGGCGGCGTACTGCTCACGCACCCAGGCGGCGACCGGGCCGACACCCTCCTCGGAGCGCAACGACTGGAAGATGACGGGGAGTTCGGCGCGCTGCGCCTTGGCGTCGGCGGCCATCCGGGCGAGGTCGGAGCCGACGTGCGGGGCGAGGTCGGTCTTGTTGACGACGAGCAGGTCGGCCGTGGTGACGCCGGGGCCGCCCTTGCGCGGGATGTCGTCGCCTCCCGCCACGTCGATGACGAAGATCTGCGCGTCGACGAGCCCCTTGGAGAAGGTCGCGGTGAGGTTGTCGCCGCCGGACTCGACGAGGATCAGGTCGAGCGGCCCGACCTCGTCCTCCAGATCCTCCACGGCCTCCAGGTTGGCGGAGATGTCGTCGCGGATCGCGGTGTGCGGGCAGGCGCCGGTCTCCACGGCGGTGATCCGCTCGGTCGGCAGGACGGCCTCGCGGAGCAGGAACTCGGCGTCCTCGCGGGTGTAGATGTCGTTGGTGACGACGGCGAGGGACAGCTCGGCGCGCAGCGCGTGGCACAGGGCGGCGACGGTCGCGGTCTTGCCCGAGCCGACGGGTCCGCCGAGCCCGATGCGCAGCGCGCGGCGGCGCCCGTCGGGCCGGACGGCGTCGGCGCTGACGGCGGCGGGCCCGTCGTGGGAGTGGTCGAGGTGCATAAGGGCTCCAATGATGATCCGGGTCGAGTCAGCCCGTCCGGCGTTTGAGGACGAGGCCGTTCAGGCCGATAGGGGGTCTCGGGGGCGAAGCCCCCAGGTCGGGTACGGAAAGTCGGCGCGCCGCTAAGAGGCGAACAACCGCACGGGCCACGCCGCATGCGCCTCCGCACCGATCTCCAGCAGCGGAGCCGAGGCCGCGGGCAGCGCCTCCGGGCCCTCCTCGGCGGCGCGTCTCGCCGCCGCCACCGCCTCCCGTGCGACCCGGTCGAGATCGGGGACGAGTCGCGCGAGGACCGCCGTGGCGTCGAAGGGGTCGAGGCTCAGCAGCCGCACGGTGGCGGTCGCCGGGCCACTGATCCCTTCGTACGCCGAGCAGTACGCGGCGTCTTCGGCCGCGAGCCCGGCGGCGCGGGCGGTGAGGCCGAGGACGACCGGCTGGTGGGCGCCCTTGGGGAACCGCCGGGCCAGCGCGTCGAGTTCGGGGTGCGGCCAGGTGGCGCGGGCGGCCCGCATCATCTGCCGCCCGAGCCGGCGCGCCGCGATCCGCAGGGCGGGCGAGGGGGTGCGGGCATCGGCCGCCTCGTCCAGGGCGGCGGGGTCGACGCCGAGGGCGGCCGCCGCCGCGAGGGCGGCCGCCACCAGGCCGCTGGTGTGCAGCCGCCCCCGGCAGAAGGCCTCCAGGCTCGCGGCCCCGGTGACACGGCCCGCCTTGACGGCCGCTTCGGCGCCGCCGGAGTGGGCGTGCCCACCGGCGGGGAAGCGGCCGTCTGCCAGGACGAGGAGTGCTGCGCGTGACATGTGATCGTCGCCAGGGGTCTTCGGGGCCGTCAGAAGAGGAAGTACCGCTGGGCGAGCGGCAGTTGGGAGGCGGGTGACGGCTCGACGAGTTCGCCGTCGATGGTGACGGCGAAGCTGTCGGGGGCGACCTCGACGCGGGGCAGCGCGTCGTTCTCGCGCATGTCCGCCTTGGTGCGGCCGCGGGTGGAGCGGATGGCCATGAAGGGCTTGTCCAGGCCGAGGCGTTCGGGAAGGCCGTCGTCCAGGGCCGAGTGGGTGACGAAGTTGACCGAGTTGAGGGCGGGGGCCTTGCCGTGCGCGCCGAACATGCGGCGCGGCAGGACCGGCTGCGGGGTGGGGATGGACGCGTTGGCGTCGCCCATCTGCGCGTACGCGATCTGTCCGCCCTTGAGGACGAGCTGCGGCTTGACGCCGAAGAACGCCGGGTCCCACAGCACGAGGTCGGCGAGCTTGCCGCTCTCGACCGAGCCGAGTTCGTGGTCGATGCCCTGCGCGACGGCGGCGTTGATCGTGTACTTGGCGACATAGCGACGTGCGCGACGGTTGTCGGCGCGGGTGTCGCCGGGCAGGAGGCCGCGGCGCCGCTTCATCACGTGCGCGGTCTGCCAGGTGCGCATGATGACCTCGCCGACGCGCCCCATCGCCTGGGAGTCGGAGGACATGATCGAGATGGCGCCGAGGTCGTGGAGGATGTCCTCCGCGCCGATGGTGGTGGGCCGGATGCGGGACTCGGCGAAGGCCAGGTCCTCGGGGACGGCCGGGTTGAGGTGGTGGCAGACCATCAGCATGTCGAGGTGTTCCTCGACGGTGTTGACGGTGTGCGGCCGGGTCGGGTTGGTCGAGCTGGGCAGCATGTTCGGCAGCGAGACCGCGGTGATCATGTCGGGGGCGTGTCCGCCGCCCGCGCCCTCGACGTGGAAGGCGTGCAGGGTGCGGCCCGCGACCGCGTCGAAGGTGGCGTCGATGAAGCCCGCCTCGTTCAACGTGTCGGTGTGGACGGCGAGTTGGGCGCCGGTCTCCTCGCAGACGTTCAGACAGGCGTCGATGGCGGCGGGCGTCGCGCCCCAGTCCTCGTGGATCTTGAAGCTGACGGCGCCGGCGCGGAGCTGGGCGTGCATGGAGTCGGCGTTGACGGTGTTGCCCTTGCCGAGGAAGCCGATGTTGACCGGGCTGGACTCCATGGCGGCGAACATCCGCGCCAAGTGCCAGGCGCCCGGGGTGATCGTGGTCGCCTTGCTGCCCTCGGCGGGGCCCGTGCCGCCGCCGAAGAGCGTGGTGACGCCGGAGGCGAGCGCCTCGTCGACGATGGTCGGCGAGATGAAGTGGATGTGGGTGTCGATGCCCCCGGCGGTGAGGATCTTGCCGTTGCCCGCGATGACCTCGGTCTCCGGGCCGATGACGAGGTCGGGGTGGACGCCGTCCATCGTGTCGGGGTTGCCGGACTTGCCGATGCCGGTGATGCGGCCGTCCCGGACGCCGATGTCGGCCTTGACGATCCCCCAGTGGTCGATGATCACCGCGCCCGTGATGACGGTGTCCGGGGCTCCTTCGGCGCGGGTGGTGCGGGACTGGCCCATCGACTCGCGGATGACCTTGCCGCCGCCGAACACCGACTCGTCGCCGGACCGGCCGGGGCCGCCCGAGCGGTCCTCCTCGATCTCGACGAGCAGATCGGTGTCGGCGAGCCGGATCCGGTCGCCGGTCGTGGGGCCGAACAGGTCGGCGTAGGCGGCGCGGGACAGCTCAGGCATCGAGGGCACCTCCGGTCTCGCCGCGCAGGCCGGGCACGATGCGCTTGCCTGCCAGCGGGACGAGTTCGACGTCGACGGGGATTCCGGGCTCGAAGCGCACGGCTGTCCCCGCGGCGATGTTGAGCCGCTTCCCGTGCGCGGCGCCGCGGTCGAAGTCCAGACCCGGGTTGGCCTCGGCGAAGTGGTAGTGGGAGCCGACCTGGACGGGGCGGTCGGCGGCGTTGAGGACCATGAGGCGGGTGACCTCGCGGCCCTCGTTGAAGGGGACGGGCTCGTCCGCGAAGAGGATCTCCCCGGGGACGAGGCCGTGGCCCGTGCCGTGCGTCGCGGCATGCATGAGGCGCGCGACCCCCGTCAGACGATCGGGTCGTGGACGGTGACGAGTTTCGTGCCGTCCGGGAAGGTGGCCTCGACCTGGACGTCGTGGATCATCTCGGGGATGCCCTCCATCACGTCGTCGCGGGTGAGGACCCTGCGCCCCGACGACATCAGCTCGGCGACCGTGCGGCCGTCCCTGGCGCCTTCGAGGATGTGGGAGGTGATGAGGGCGATCGACTCGGGGTGGTTGAGCAGCAGCCCCCGCGCCCTTCGCTTCTCGGCCACGTCCGCCGCCACATGGATGAGCAGTCTCTCCTGCTCGTGCGGGGTCAGTTGCACGCGTCCCACCTCACAGTCCTCGTCCGAACCGTGCGGGGTCCGGCTGCCGCGGCCACCGCGACGGGTATAGATGTAACACACAGCGAATGCGCGCGATCTTGCGCACCCTCGCTACGAAAACCCCTGGTGGCGTGGGAGGGGAGGGTAGTTGGGAGGAGTTTCAACGAGGTTAACCAGCCGTTGACCGCCCCATGACCGTCAGCTGGGACGCGCCATACTCGTCAGCGCCCGCAGGCCGTCCTGGAGCGCCTCGACGCGCACCTCCTCGAAGAGGGCGTACTGCGCGGCGAACCCCTGCACCACGGCGATCATGGTCCGCGCGACGTGGTCGGCGGGTACGTCCGTGCGCATCATGCCCGCTTCCTGGTACGCCTCGACGACGCTCACCCAGGCGGCGCGCACCTCGGCGTAGACATGGGTCATGACCGCCGACAGCTCCTTGCTGCGCAGGGTCTCCGTCCAGACCTGGACCATCAGCCGCGGGAAGTACGAGATGCCGTCCTGCCGCATGCCGGGGCGCAGGTCGAGCACCTCCCCGATCACCTGGCCCAGCAGCACGTCCGGCGGCGGCGGAGGGCTCTGGCGGGCCGCGGTCTCGAAGATGCCCCTGATCTCCGTGAGCACTTCGGAGGCGATGGCGGCGATCAGCTCCTCCTTGCCCGGGAAGTAGCGGTAGACGGCGCCCGCCGAGAGGCCCACCTCCTTCAGGACGTCCTGCATCGACGTGGCGTGAAAGCCGTTGCGTGCGAAGCAGAGCGCGGCGCCGTCGAGGATCTGGCGACGGCGGGCGTCGAGGTGTTCCTGGGATACGCGGGCCATGGCTCCCAAAGTAAAACGAACATTCCTTCTTGACAAGCGATCCCCACGGCAGGACAGTGTCCGCACTCCGTAAAACGAACGATCCTTCTCTTTAAATTCCACGTCGGCGTTCAAGGCAGCGCAGTGAGGAACCCGTGTCCACCTCACCCCTCACCCCACCCCCACCTCACCCCTGTCACCGGACGGCCGCCGCATGGCGAGGGTGGCTCTCCTGGTCCCCGCGCTCGTGGCCCTGGCGCTCTGGGCCTTCGCGTGGCCCGCGGCGCGCGCCGCGCCGCGCGATCTGCCCATCGGCGTCGCGGGGCCTGCCGCCGCCGCGGGCCCGGTCGTCCAGCAACTCGAGCGGCACGAGGGCGCGTTCGAGGTCCACCGTTACGCCGATGAGGCCGCCGCGCGGTCCGCCATCGGGGAGCGGACCGTATACGGCGCGATCGTCGCCACGCAGCGCGGACCCAAGCTGCTGACGGCGACGGCCGCGAGCCCGGTCGTGGCGCAGCTTCTGGAGCAGGCCGTCCGCGAACAGGCACCCAAGGGCGCGGCGGAGGTGCCGACAGTGGATGTGGTGCCCGCCCCCGCCGCCGATCCCAGAGGGTCGGCGCTCGGGTCGAGCGTGCTGCCGCTGGCGATCGCGGGGGTGGCCGCCGGGGCGCTCGTCACCCTGCGCGGGCCGCGCGGCATCCGCGCCGTCGCCGCACTGGTCGCCGCCGCCGCGCTCGGCGGCGTGGTCGCGGCGGCGCTCGCGCACAGCTGGCTGGGAGTCCTCACCGGCAACTGGTGGGCGGAGGCAGCGGTGTTGGGGCTCTTCCACCTCGCGGTGAGCGCCGCGGTCGCAGGTCTCGGAGCACTGCTCGGCCCGGCGGGCATCGGGGGCGGCGCCCTGCTGATGGTGCTGCTCGGCAACCCGTTCTCCGGCGTCACCTCGGCGCCGCGACTGCTGCCCGAACCGCTCGGGCTCATCGGGCAGTTGCTCCCGCCGGGCGCCGGGGGCTCCCTGCTGCGCTCGGTCTCCTTCTTCGACGGCGCGGGGGCCGCGGCGCCCGCTCTGACGCTGGGCGGCTGGGTGGCGCTCGGGCTGGCGGCGGTCCTTCTCGGCGGGGCGGTGCGGGGGCGGCGCTCGGCGGCAGCGGGGTCCTCGGCGCGGAGGGAGACCGCGGCGGTGGGCTGAGACGGTGCCGGGCGCGGGACACGCCCGAGAGGGCCCCCTGCACACCGCCAACTCCCGCGCGGGCGGCGCTCGTCGGCCGCCAGAGAGCCCTCGGCCCGGCGCCGGGCCCGCGCGCCTACGTCACCTGGGGCCCGCGGTGTTCGGCCGCGATGCCGAAGCGGCGGGGTTCCGGCTCGCCGCCCGCGGGCGGTGCGGAGCCGATGGAGGTGACCGTGGTGACCGTCCGCTCCTCGGGGGCGTCGGCGGCCTCTTCGAGGCGTTCCAGGTCGGCCGCGGAGACGAGCGCCACGAGGGGCTTGCCGTGGCGCGTGACGACGACCCGCTCGCCGCCGTAGACGACGCGGTTGATCAGCTCGGCTAGCTCTGCCCGGGCTTGCGTCACGGGAATCTCGTAGGCCATGCCCTCCAGCTTAGACGTCGCACGCCACGAAACCCCCGGCGAGCGGTACGTACGTCCTGTACATTTTTTACAGATAGCCGGACCGCTCCGCCGACCGGAAGAGAAGAGGCGTGCCATGAATCGTCCGTCCGCCCGCCATATCCCGTCCGCCCGTCATGTCCTGCCCGAGTTCACCGAGCGCACCAGCTCGGGGACGCGGACCATGGATCCGTACTCGCGGCTCCTCGAGGAACGGATCGTCTTCCTCGGGACGCCCATCGACGACACGTCGGCGAACGACGTGATGGCGCAGTTCATGCACCTCGAATATCTGGCGCCGGACCGCGACATCTCGCTCTACATCAACTCCCCCGGCGGCTCGTTCAGCGCGATGACCGCCCTCTACGACACGATGCGGTTCGTCAGCTGCGACGTGGAGACGACATGCCTGGGCCAGGCCGCGTCGGCCGCCGCCGTGCTCCTCGCGGCGGGTACGCCCGGCAAGCGGCACGCGCTGCCCGGGGCGCGGGTGTTGATCCACCAGCCCTCCGTCGCCGAGCCGATGCGGGGCCAGGCCGGCGATCTGGCGATCCAGGCCGACGAGGTCCTGCGGACCCGGCGCCTCCTTGAGGAACTCCTCGTACGGCACACGGGACAGAGCCCGGAGCGGATCACCGCGGACATCGAGCGCGACAAGATCCTCGACGCGCCGGCCGCGGTCGAGTACGGGCTCGTGGACCGGATCATTCCGAGCCGCAAGGCCTCGCTCGCCACGCGTGCGGCGAGGTGACCCGCGGATGCTGCCACCCGAACTGCCGCCGCTGCCCGCACTGACGCGCGCCGAGGCCGAGTTGATCGACCGATACCTCGAAGTCGTCGACCTTGTCGGCCGGATCAACCCCGCCCGCGCCGAGCACACCTACGGCGGACTGCGCGCCGCCCAGGCGCTGGTCGGCCGGGCGACCGCCCTGCGGGACGCGCTGGACCTGATGCACCAGCGGGGCGAGAGCGAGGTGCATGCCGTCACGCTCGCCCGGGCGTTGCGCGTCCTCGACGGCGAGCGGCGGGCCCGGCGTGTCGGCGTGCCGCCCCCGACACACCCATGGCCCCCGACACGCCCGTGAGCGAGCCGCTCCGGCACTTCGGAACGTCCGGGTCCGTTTTGAAACGGACCAGACGGGCTACCCCAGTTGGCGTACTCAAAGGCCCTTCATCTCGGGGTCGAGAGTTGCGTACGAGGTGTACGGAGACGGCGGAATGAAGCGTTCCGCTGCTGGTGGAGACCTCGTCAGACCCGGTGCCGCCGAGTCGGATTCGGCAGTGTCCACCCGAACAGGTCAGTCGTGAGTAGCCTCACAAAACGCCGTTTCGACTCGGTTTTCGAGTCGTTTTCGGGTCAAGATCCCTTCCGACGACAAGCCTCCGCCACAGCGGCGGGGCGATCCGGGCGGACGCCGAGTCCTGCCGCCGCCCGGATGACCGGTCGACATCGGTGCACCGGCAGGAGTGGAGGACCCAAGCACGGCGGGCCCGTCCGGGAAGTTGGGACGACGCCCTTGGGGTGAAGCCGCAGAGCACGACGCGGCCGGGCATCTTCGCCTGCCCGAACCCGACAGGTCATCCTTCACAGGCGGCTGACGAAGGGTTACGCATGACCGCGCTGAATCACGTTCCGTCGCTGCTCAGCAGGACGGGTGCCGCATCGGCTCTCACGCTCGCCGTCGTAGGCGGCACCCTCGTGGCCCCCGGGCTCACGTCGGAAGCGGAGGCAGCCACCCACGGGACGAAGGCGCTCAAGATCGCGGCGTCCAAGAAGGGCTCCCCGTACAGCTACGGCGCCGCCGGGCCCAACCGGTTCGACTGCTCGGGCCTGACGCTGTACTCGTTCAAGCGCACGGGCAAGAAGCTGCCGCGCACCGCCGCCGCGCAGTACAACAAGACCCGGCACATCACCAAGTCCCAGCGGACCCGCGGCGACCTCGTGTTCTTCCACTCGGGCCGCAACGTCTACCACGTCGGTATCTACGCGGGTAACGGCCGTATCTGGCACTCGCCCAAGAAGGGGGCCGTGGTGCGCCTGGAGAAGATCTGGACCAAGAGCGTCTGGTACGGCCGGGTCCGCTAAGCCTGGCCGCCATGCCGTACGGCCGCGTCCCGAGCGGCCGTACGGCCTCACGCCACATGGGGTTCGAGCAGGAGCACCACACCCAGTGCGCCGAGCGCGGCGCCGGTGACCGCTTCGATGGCGCGGGCCACCGGCGGTCTGCGCAGCCGGCTGCCGAGGCGGTCGACCAGGAAGGCCACCGCCGGGAACCACAGCAGGGCGAACGCCACGACGATGGCCGCCAGCAGCAGGGTCCTCGGCATCGCGGGACTGCCGTCGGGCACGAACTGCGGCAGCACGCTGAGGAACGTGATCGACGCCTTCGGGTTCAGGGCGTTGGTGAGGAAGCCCTCGCGCAGGCCGCCGCCCCGCACCACGGGCTCCTCGCCCGGCGTGGTGCGCGCCCGCGCCGCGGAGAGCAGCGCGCGGAAGGCGAGGTACAGCACATAGGCCCCACCGGCCACTTGCAGCGCCTTGAAGAGCGCGGGCACCGCAGCGAGGACCGCCGCGACCCCCGCGACCGCCAGCGCCGTGTGCACGACGAGCCCGGCGGCGATGCCGACCGCGCAGGCGACTCCGGCCCGCCGTGAGGCGAGGGCGTTGCGTACGACGACGGTGAAGTCGGCGCCCGGCATCACGACCATGCCCGCGGCGACGCCGGTGAAGGCGACCAGTTGTGCGTCCATGCGAGCCAGCCTGCCGGGCGGAGGCCTTCAGCGGGTATGTGGAATATCCTGGGTCTGCCTTAAGCAGACGTTTAAGCAGACATCTACGCAGACGTTCAGGTGCACGCTCAGGCAGCCGTTGAGGCGCACGCCGCAGGGAGGACGGTCTCCATGTACGACCCCACGCGGCTCGCCGCGCTCGTCGCGGTCTCCGAGGCCGGTTCGATCACCCGCGCCGCCGAGCGTCTCGGCTACACCGTGCCCGCCCTCTCCCAGCAGCTGGCCAAGTTGGAGCGGGAGGCCGGCACCGCCCTCCTCGTACGCCACCACCGCGGCGCCCGCCTGACCGGCGCGGGTGAGCTGCTCGTGGGCCACGCCCGCCGGGTGCTCGACGAGATGGAGCGGGCCCGGCACGAGCTGGCACGGATCGCCGGGCTCTCCGGAGGCCGGCTGCGCGTGGGCACCTTCCAGACGGCGGGCATCCACCTGCTGCCGCCGGTCCTGTCGGCCTTCCGCAGGGCCCATCCGGAGGTGGAGCTGACCGTCACGGACCACGAACCGCCGTTCGGCGTGGCGGCCGTGGCGGCGGGCGAGATCGACCTGGCCCTCACCCACACCTACGCGCCCGCCGAGCCGGTGCCGCTACCCGCCGCCGTGTCGGCCGAGCCGGTCCTGGTGGAGGAGCTGGTCCTGGTGACCCAGCCGGGGCACGCGCTCACCAGCGGCACCTCACGGCTCGCGCCGGCCGAGCTGGCCGGGCAGCCGCTGATCAGCATGGCGCCCGACCACCCGCCCCGGCTGGCCGTGGAGCGGGCCCTCGCGCGGGCCGGGGCGACGCCCTCCGTGGTGGTCGGCACGCCGGGCTACGCCTTGGTCTGTGCCCTGGTCAGCGCGGGGCTCGGGGTCGCCGTGGTGCCGGAGATGGTGGCGCGCACCGCGGCGACACCCGTAGGGATGCGGCTCCTCGACCCCGGCGACCTGCGCCGGACCATCTCCATGGTGCACCGCACGGATGAGCCGAACGCGGCCGCGGACTCCTTCCGGGCGCTGCTGCGCGGGGCGTTCGGGCGCTCGGCGGGGACGAACTGAGCCCGGGGCGCCCCTCGGTCAGTGCGCGGGGTCGCGGTGCCGGTGCTTGATGGGGGCCGTCCAGGGCAGGGCGATCCACACGGTCTTGCCGCCCTCCTCGGTGGGGCAGACCGAGAGCCTGCCGCCGCACTCGGCGGTCAGCCAGCGGATGATGACCATGCCGCGGCCGTTGTCCTGCTGGACGGCGGCCGGAAGGCGCTTGGGATAGCGCGGGTGGCTGTCGGTGACGCCGATCCGCAGCTGCTCGTCCCGGTTGAGTTCGACGTCCACGGTGAAGGTGGGCGACTGCCCGCGGGTGTGCTGCACGGCGTTGGTCGCCAGTTCGGAGACGATGAGTCTGATGGTGTCCGCCACCTCGGCGTCGCCGGGCAGGCCCCATTCCGTGAGGACGTTCGCCACGTATTTCCGGGCGGCGGAGACCGAGGCGGGATCGCTCGGCAGAGTGACGGATGCTTCCTGGTGGTCTGCCATGGCGACGCTGTCCCTTTCCCACCGGGGCCGGTCTCCGAACTCGTAGCGGATGACCCGAGGACGGCCCCGGACTGGTGCTTCAGGCCAGCGTCCCACTCCTTTGCCGGTCACGGGTGGCGATCCACCGAGATGTGCATATATCTGTCGCTCGAAGCGGTGAACTCTGCTACGGCCGACCGTATTTGGGCGCGGGGACTGTACTTCCTCTACTGTCGCCCCTGTCCCCCGCTCTGCCGCCGGGAGACCCGACGGTTCGGTCCGGAAGGAGACGGACATGCAGCACGGCCCCGCGGTGCGCCGCCGCCGGCTCGGCGCCGAACTGCGTGCGCTGCGCGACCTCGCGGGTCTCACCAGCAGCCAGGCAGCCGCGAAGGTAGGCTGGCACCAGTCGAAGGTGAGCCGGATCGAGACGGGCCGCAGCGGCGTGAAGGCCGCCGACGTACGCCTTCTGCTCGACGCGTACGAGGTGCGGGACCCCCACCTCAGCGAGCTGCTCGTGGCGCTGGCCGGGACCGACGAGACCGGCAGTTCGGGGCGTCACCACTGGTGGCGGGCCTATCGCGACCTGCTGCCCGCCGCCTACCGCGACTACATCAGCCTGGAGGCGCAGGCCGGCTGGGTGCGCACCCTGGAGACCTCGGTGGTCCCCGGACTTCTGCAGACTCCCGAGTACGCGCGTGCGGTGACCCGGGCCGCGCTGCGCGGGCTCTCCGAGGAGCAGGTCGACTCGCTGGTCGAGGTGCGTCTGGCCCGGCAGGACGTGCTGCGCGCGGACCCGCCGCTGCGCCTGAGCGCGGTCCTGGACGAGGCGGTTTTGCGCCGTCCGGTGGGCGGGCCGGGGGTCTTCGCCCGGCAGCTCGCTCGGTTGCGGGAGGTGACGCTGTTGCCGCAGGTGCGACTTCAGGTGCTGCCGTTCGCCTCCGGAGAGCATGTGGGTCTCATCGGGCCTTTCGTTATTTTCTCTTTTCGGAACATTGCTGATCTGGATGTGGTCGTTCTCGACCACTTGACGAGTAGCCTCTACCTGGAGCGGAAAGAAGACCTCCAGGCGTACGCGGAGGCCTTCAACTCCCTTCAGGAACAGGCGCTTTCTCCCGAGGACTCAAAGGATTTCATCGCCGGGCTAAGCGACGGCGCGTAAGGAGGCACCATGACCGCAATGCCTCGGTACGTACCTTCAAGCACCACCCTTCAGAGCGCGCGGTGGCAGCGCAGCAGCCGCAGCAATGGAATGAACAACTGTGTCGAGACAGCCACGCTCGACTCCGGAGCGCCGGCCGGCCTGCTGGCCGTGCGCGACTCGAAGAACACCGCGGGGCCCGCCCTGCTCTTCTCCCCCGGCCCCTGGGAGACGTTCGTCAACAGCCTGCGGTGAGCGAAGTCCGGCCCCCGCGCGGGGGCCGGACCCTCTCATCGGGGCGCGGTGCGGCTGATCACTCGTACGGCATCGGCGATCTGTGCGTCGGTGAGATCCGCGCGAGCGGTCAGCCGCAACCGTGAGATTCCGTCCGGCACCGACGGCGGCCGGAAGCAGCCGACCGCCAGGCCCGCGGCCCGGCAGTCGGCGGCCCAGCGCACGGCCGACTCCGGTGACGGCGCGCGCACGGAGACGACGGCGGCGTCGGGACGCACCGCCGAAAGCCCCTCGGCCGTGAGGCGCCGGTGCAACTCGGCGGCGACCTGACGGGCCCGCGCGGCGCGTTCGGGCTCGCGGCGCAGCAGCCGCAGGGCCGCGAGCGCGGCGCCCACCGCGGCGGGCGCGAGCCCCGTGTCGAAGATGAAGGTCCGCGCCGCGTTCACCAGGTGGTCGATGACCTTGGCGGGCCCGAGCACCGCGCCGCCCTGGCTGCCGAAGGACTTCGAGAGGGTGAGGGTGACCACCGTGTCGGCGGTCCCCGCGAGCCCCGCGGCGTGCGGGGCGCCCCGGCCGCCGTCGCCCAGCACACCGAGGCCGTGGGCGTCGTCGACGATGAGTCCCGCACCGAACTCCCGGCATACGTTCGCCAGTTCGGCCAGTGGCGCGGCGTCGCCGTCCACCGAGAACACCGTGTCGGAGACCATGACGGCGGGCCCGTCGTGGGCGTCCAGGGTCTTGCGCACCGCCGCGGGGTCGGCGTGCGCCACCACGTGGGTCGTGGCGCGCGCGAGGCGGCAGCCGTCGATCAGGGAGGCGTGGTTGCCCGCGTCGGAGACGATCAGCGAGCCGTGCGGGGCGAGGGCGGTGACCGCGGCGAGGTTGGCCGCGTAGCCCGAGGAGAGCACGAGCGCCGCCTCGAAGCCGCAGAACTCGGCGAGTTCCCGCTCCAGCTCGGCGTGGAGTTCCGTGGAGCCCGTGACGAGCCGGGAGCCGGTGGCGCCGCCGCCCCACCGCCGGGCCGCCGCGGCGGCGCCCTCGATGATCTCCGGGTGCCTGGTCAGACCCAGGTAGTCGTTGCTCGCCAGGTCCATCAGGCCGCCCGCGTCGGCGGCGCGCGGGCGCAGGGTGCGCACGAGTCCGGCGTCGGCGCGGAGCCGTGCCTGCTCGTCGATCCAGTCGAACGGCGCGCGCGCCGAGGGCGGCGGGCACACGGCGCCGGATGGACTCGGCGCCTGTGTCGCGGGGTGCCTGTTTGTAGACATTGCACAGACCCTAGCCGTCCTGCCACCTGGCCAGTATGTGGCAATACCCACACCTCAAACCGGTTCTGTTGTGCGAAGTCTCCTTGGCCGGGGCGCCTGCCGTACGTAAGGATCAGCGCCATGGATCTGCTGAACACGCTGGTGGACAAGGGGCTTCGGCGCGAACTGCCGACCCGTGAAGAGGCGCTGGCCGTACTGGCCACCTCCGACGACGATCTCCTGGACGTAGTGGCCGCCGCCGGGAAGGTACGGCGGCAGTGGTTCGGGCGACGGGTGAAACTCAACTATCTGGTCAACCTCAAGTCGGGCCTGTGCCCCGAGGACTGCTCGTACTGTTCGCAGCGGCTCGGGTCGAAGGCCGAGATCCTCAAGTACACGTGGCTGAAGCCCGACGAGGCCTCGCAGGCCGCGGCGGCCGGTGTCGCGGGGGGCGCCAAGCGGGTCTGCCTGGTGGCCAGCGGGCGCGGGCCGACCGACCGTGACGTCGACCGGGTGGCGCAGACCATCGCGGCGGTCAAGGAGGCGAACGAGGGCGTCGAGGTGTGCGCGTGCCTCGGCCTGCTCTCGGACGGCCAGGCGGAGCGGCTGCGGGGTGCGGGCGCGGACGCGTACAACCACAACCTCAACACGTCCGAGGCGACGTACGCGGGCATCACCAAGACGCACACCTACGCCGACCGCGTGGACACCGTCCAGAAGGCGCACGCGGCGGGGCTCTCGGCCTGCTCGGGGCTGATCGCGGGCATGGGCGAGAGCGACGAGGACCTGGTGGACGTGGTCTTCTCGCTGCGCGAGCTCGACCCGGACTCGGTGCCGGTGAACTTCCTCATCCCGATGGAGGGCACGCCGCTGGCCAAGGAGTGGAACCTCACGCCGCAGCGCTGTCTGCGCATCCTCGCGATGGTCCGCTTCGTCTGCCCGGACGCCGAGGTGCGCATCGCGGGCGGCCGCGAGGTCCATCTGCGCTCGATGCAGCCGCTCGCCCTGAACCTCGCCAACTCGATCTTCCTCGGCGACTATCTGACCAGCGAGGGCCAGGCGGGCAAGGCGGACCTGGACATGATCGCGGACGCCGGTTTCGTGGTCGAGGGCGCGGACGAGGTGACGCTGCCGGAACACCGGGTGGACGCGGCGGCGGGCTGCGGTTCACACGCGGCGCGGGGCTGCGGCTCGCACGAGGGCCAGGGCTGCGGTTCGCACGAGGGCGGTGGCGGCTGCGGCCCCTGCGGGACGAGCGAGCCCGCGGCCGAGTCCGACGAGGCGCGCACGGACCCGGTGGCGGAGCCCAACGAGGCGCGCACGGACCTGGTGGCGGTGCGCCGCCGGGGCGCGGGAACGGACCTGGCCCCCAATGCCTGACCTTCCCCTGGGCGACCTCCGCGAGCTGGACCGTCGCCATGTGTGGCACCCCTACGGCCCGATGCCGGGGCGTGAGGATCCGCTGGTCGTCGAGTCGGCGAGCGGGGTGCGGCTGCGTCTCGCGGACGGCTCGGGCGAGCTGATCGACGGCATGTCGTCGTGGTGGTCCGCGATCCACGGCTACAACCACCCGGTGCTGAACGACGCGGTGCGCGGCCAGCTCAACCGGATGAGCCATGTGATGTTCGGCGGGCTCACGCACGAGCCCGCCGTGGCCCTGGCGAAGCGCCTTGTCGATATGTCTCCCGAGGGTCTCGAACATGTCTTCCTGACCGACTCCGGCTCGGTCTCGGTCGAGGTCGCGGTGAAGATGTGCCTGCAGTACTGGCGTTCGCTCGGCCGCCCCGAGAAGCGACGGATGCTGACCTGGCGCGGCGGCTACCACGGCGACACCTGGCAGCCGATGTCCGTCTGCGATCCCAAGGGCGGCATGCACGAGCTGTGGCAGGGGGTCCTGCCGACGCAGGTCTTCGCGGACGCGCCTCCGGCCGCGTACGAAGAGACGTACGCGGACCATCTGCGCGAGCTGATCGAGCGGCACGCGGGCGAACTGGCCGCGGTGATCGTGGAGCCCGTGGTGCAGGGCGCGGGCGGGATGCGGTTCCACTCCCCCGACTATCTGCGGGTGCTGCGCGAGGCGTGCGACGCGCACGACGTCCTCCTGGTCTTCGACGAGATCGCGACGGGCTTCGGCCGCACGGGCGCGCTGTTCGCGGCGGACCACGCCGGGGTCACACCCGATGTGATGTGCCTGGGCAAGGCGATGACCGGCGGCTATCTGACGATGGCGGCGACGCTGTGCACGCCGAGGGTCGCGGACGGCATCTCGCGCGGTGAGGTGCCGGTCCTCGCGCACGGGCCGACGTTCATGGGCAATCCGCTGGCCGCCGCGGTGGCGGGTGCCTCCATCGACCTGCTCCTCGGGCAGGACTGGCCGACCGAGGTCAAGCGCATCGAGACGGGGCTGCGCGAGGGCCTCGCGGAGGCCGAGGCCCTCGCTTCCGTACGGGAGGTCCGCGTCCTCGGGGCGATCGGTGTCGTCCAGCTCGACCACCCCGTGGACATGGCGGCGGCCACCCGGGCGGCGGTGCGCGAGGGCGTGTGGGTGCGGCCGTTCCGCGACCTCATCTACACGATGCCGCCGTTCATCACCTGCGACGACGACGTGGCACAGATCGCGCGCGCGGTGTGCGCGGCGGCCAGGGAGGGCTGACATGACGGTGATCGTGGTGTCCGGGACGGGCACGGAGATCGGCAAGACGGTGACGACGGCCGCGGTGGCCGCGGTGGCGCTGGCGGCCGGGCGGAGCGTGGCGGTGCTCAAGCCCGCGCAGACCGGGGTGGCGCCCGGGGAGCCGGGCGACGCGCAGGAGGTGGCGCGGCTCGCGGGCGGTGACATCACCACGCTCGAACTCGCGCGTTTCCCCGAGCCGTTGGCGCCCAACACCGCGGCGCGGCGGGCCGGTATGACGGTGGTGCGTCCGCACGATGTGGCCGACGCCGCGGGGAAGCTGGCGGCGGAGCACGAGTTGGTCCTGGTGGAGGGGGCGGGCGGACTGCTCGTGCGCCTCGACGACGAGGGCGGCACGCTCGCCGACGCCGCGAGGCTTCTGGACGCCCCGGTCCTGGTGGTGACGCCTGCGGGCCTCGGCACGCTGAACACGACGGCCCTGACGGCGGAGGCCCTGCGGGCACGCGGCGTACGTCAGCTGGGCGTCACCATCGGCAGCTGGCCGGCCGTCCCCGACCTGGCCTCCCGCTGCAATCTGGCGGACCTCCCGAGAGAGGCGGACGCCCCGCTCCTCGGCGCGATCCCGGAGAACGCCGCCGCCCTGGACGTCCCGGACTTCCGCGCCGCGGCCGGGAGCTGGCTGGCTCCCGTACTGGGCGGCACGTGGGACGCGGAGGCCTTCACGCGGGGGCAGGCGCCGGGGCCGGTGGCGCGCTGAGCGGCGCGGGGTGCGTGCGGGCGCGGGCGGGGTGCGTACGGGCGCGGCGGATCGCGCCGCGTACCGCCCCGCGAGGGACCCGTCGCCGTGGGCGGGAGGGGAATGGGCCCCACCGGGGCACCATTGCGGTAACCGCTCGCCCCGCCGAGGAGGGCCCATGTCACCGCGCTCCGCCAGACCGGCGTCCCGGGACGCCGTGCACCACCCCGTCTTCGCCCGGTTCTACGCCCGCCAGAGCGTGGCCGTCGAGCCCGTGATCTCCGCCCACCGCGAGGAGTTGCTCGCCGGGCTCTCCGGCCGGGTCATCGAGGTCGGGGCGGGCAACGGGCTGAACTTCGCGCACTACCCCGGCGCGGTCTCCGAGGTCGTGGCGATCGAACCGGAGCGCGTCCTGCGGCAGCTCGCCGTCTCCGCGGCCCTGCGCGCCGACGTCCCCGTCGACGTGGTGCCGGGCGTCGCGGAGGCGCTGCCCGTCAAGAGCGAGGCGTTCGACGCGGCCGTCGCCTCGCTGGTGCTGTGCAGCGTGCGCGATGTGCGGCGGGCGCTCGGCGAGCTGCGCAGGGTGCTGCGGCCCGGCGGCGAGCTGCGCTTCTTCGAGCACGGGCGGGCCCCGGGCGCCTTGATGGCCGCCACCCAGCGCGTCCTGGACCGCACGGTGTGGCCCCCGCTGTTCGGGGGCTGTCACGTCGCGCGGGACCCGCTGGCCGCGCTGCGCGAGGCGGGCTTCGAACTTGGCCCGTACCGCCGGGTCCTGGTGCCCGCGAAGGGGCCCCGCCTGCCCACCTCGTACTGCGTACTGGGCACGGCGCGCCGCCCGCGGGACTCGTGACGCCCGGGGCGCGAACCGCGCCCCGGACACCCGTGTCCGGTGTCAGATCGGCTGGATCAGGTTGAGCGCGTTGCCGTCCGGGTCCCTGACGTGCGCGACGCGCTGGCCCCAGGGCATGTCGTTCGGCTCCCCCAGCACCGTCCCGCCGAGCGGCTCGACCCGCTTGAGCACGTCGTCCACGGCGTCCACCCGCACGCTCAGGAGCACCCGCCCCGGCGTGCCGGTCACGGCCTCGGAGTTCGCGACGATGCCGAGTCCCGCGTCGCCGATCCGCAGGTCCAGGAAGAAGACGTCGCCGTCCGGCGGATACCGCTCGGCCTGCTCGGCCCCGAGCAGCTCGCGGTAGAAGGAGTGGAGGCGGTCGACGTCCGGGGTGACGAGGATCGGATGGATCGCGGCGGGCATGGGGTTCTCCTCCTGCTGACGGGCACCGGGAGCGGGCGGGTCCGCTGGGCGTGCCCGGGCCGCTGTCGGCGGGTCACCTCTGATGACCGTCCTCTCTGACTCTCCCCGAGGTGACAACTCATCGCCCGGCCGTGCTCAGAGGCTCCACTGGCGCAGCCGCTCCGCGATCGCGTGCACGCTCGCGCCGTCCTCCTTCGCCAGGCGGGCCAGGTCGCGCACCTGCTCGGGCGAGGTGACGACCTTCAGGCCGCTGGAGACGAGGTAGGCGTAGGCGACGGAGCAGGCGAAAAGCGCGTTCGAGCGTTCCAGCGCGGGGATGTGGAGCAGCAGTTGCAGGAGCGCCGCGGCCTTGTCGTGCGGCGTTTCGTAGACGGGCACGCCGAATATCTCCGCCTCGTGCCGGCTGAGGGCGGCGACGAGCGCGCCCCAGTCGGTGACCTGGGGGTCTCCGGGGGTCTTGTGTTCGGCGATCATCAGGAGCCAGGCAAGATCGATTCTGAGATTCAACGGCTCAACGACGACCTTCACCGAGCGGCCGCGCGGGGTCCTGCACGGTGTGGACGGGGCGGGGGGCCTCGCGGACCGGGCGGGTTCCTTCGCGGTCCGTTCCGAACTCCTCGGCGAACACGCTCTCGTACTGCTTCATGAAGTCGGCGGCCGCCTCGACGAACGTATGCCCGACCTCGCCCGCGTCCTGTCTCACGAGTTCCTCTATGTAGCGGTTCACGCTCATGCCTCGGGCCAGGGCGCGCTCCCGCGCGGCCCGGGCGGTGTCCTCGTCCACCCGCACGTTCAGCTGCGTCTTCGCCATGCCTTCAAGCTAGCGCCGGGGTGCTAGCGCGACAAGGGCCTTGGAATCTTGTCCCTTACATACGTCTGCGGGGCCCGACTTCGGAGGGATACCGCAGCGTGGTCCCCACCACTACTCTCGGCGCAGTCAAGGGAGTTGACACGGGCACAACCCAGGAGGCGGCCTTGTCCACACCTGCTTCGGCACCCTTCACCGGCCGTTCCGGAGCCGCCGGGACCGCCGCGCGCGCCCGCGGTCTGACCAAGGCGTACGGCTCGGGCGAGACGACCGTGCTCGCCCTCGACTCGGTCGACGTGGACATCGCGCGCGAGCGGTTCACGGCCGTCATGGGCCCTTCGGGTTCGGGGAAGTCCACGCTGATGCACTGCCTCGCCGGGCTCGACAACGTCTCGGCGGGCCAGGTCTGGCTCGGCGACACGGAGATCACGGGTCTCAAGGAGCGGGAGCTGACGCGGCTGCGGCGCGACCGCATCGGCTTCATGTTCCAGTCGTTCAACCTCATCCCCACGCTCAGCGCGCTGGAGAACATGACGCTCCCGATGGACATCGCCGGGCAGCGGCCCGACGGAGCCTGGCTGGAACACGTGATCGACACGCTGGGGCTGCGGGACCGGCTGAAGCACCGGCCCGCGCAGCTCTCCGGAGGGCAGCAGCAGCGGGTGGCCTGCGCACGGGCGCTGGCCTCGAAGCCGGAGCTGATCTTCGCCGACGAGCCGACGGGCAACCTCGACTCGCGGGCCGGCCTCGAAGTCCTCGGCTTCCTGCGCGACGCGGTCGACCAGCTCGGTCAGACCGTCGTGATGGTGACCCACGACCCCGGCGCCGCCGCCCACTCCGACCTGGTCCTCTTCCTCGGTGACGGGCGGATCGTGGACGACATGGAGCGCCCGACGGCGGACGCGGTGCTCGAACGCATGAAGCGGTTCGACACCCTGCACGCGGTGGCGAGCGGCCCGCCACCGGGCTCACAGGGCGGCCACGACACCGCCCGGGGCGCGCACGGCGGCCATGCGCCCACCGACAGCGCGTCCGAGCAGAGCTGAGGCGGGGCCACGGTGCTGAAGGCGACACTCAGGAGCTTCCTCGCGCACAAGGGCAGGCTCGTCCTGTCCGCCCTCGCCGTCATCCTCTCGGTCGCGTTCGTCGCGGGCAGCCTGATCTTCTCGGACACGGTGACCCGCACCTTCGACCGCCTGTTCGCCTCCACCTCGGCCGACGTGCTGGTCGCCCCGGAGGAGGACCTCGACGAGTCGGTGCCCTCCGGACGGACGCCGACGCTGCCCGAGAGCCTCAAGGAGAAGGTGGCGCGGGTCGAGGGTGTCGCGGACGCCCATCTCGACGCCTCCGTCGAGAACGTCACCGTCGTCGACCGCGACAACGAATCGGTGGGCCCCACGACCGGCGCGCCCACCATCGCCACCAACTGGTACGTCACCGACCGCAGCCCCGTGAAGCTCACCTCGGGCCACGCCCCGCGCGGCGCGGGGCAGGCGATGCTGGACGCGGACACGGCCGACGCGAAGGACGTGGAGATCGGCGACACCCTCACCGTCCTCGCCCGCCCCGGCTCGTTCAAGGTCGAGATCGTCGGCATCGCCACCTTCACCACCACGAACCCCGGCGCCGCCCTCGTCTTCCTGGACACCCCGACCGCCCAGCGCAAGCTCCTCGGCTCGGCGGACGTGGCGTCGAGCATCTCGGTGACCGCGGAGAAGGGCGTGGACGACGGCGTGCTGAAGCGCCGGATCGCCAAAGAAGTGGGCGCGGGCTACGACCTGCAGACCGCCGACGAACAGGCCGAGTCCGCCGCGTCCTCGCTCGGCGGCTTCCTGGACGTCATCAAGTACGTGATGCTCGGCTTCGCCGGTGTCGCCGTGCTCGTGGGCATCTTCCTGATCGTCAACACGTTCTCGATGCTGGTCGCGCAGCGCACCCGCGAGCTGGGCCTGCTGCGCGCGCTCGGCGCCGACCGCAGGCAGGTGCGCCGCTCGGTGCTCATCGAGGCGCTGCTGCTCGGTCTGGTCGGCTCGACGCTGGGGCTCGCCGTCGGCATAGGGCTCGCCCTCGGCCTCATCGAGCTGATGGGCGCGCTCGGGATGAACCTCAAGTCGACGGAGATGGTCGTCACCTGGGTGACCCCTGTCTCCTCCTACGTCGTCGGGGTCGGCGTCACCTTCGTCGCGGCGTACCTCCCCGCCCGCCGGGCCGCGCACGTCTCGCCGATGGCGGCGCTCGCGGACGCGGAGATCGCCGGGGTGGGGCGGCCGCTCAAGGTGCGGGCGGTGGCGGGGGCCGTCGTCGCGGTGGCCGGGGCGGCCGCCCTGGTGGGCTGCGCGGTCGCCGACGAGACCTCGTCGGCGGCCTCCCTGCTCGGACTCGGCATCGTCCTGACCCTCGTCGCCACCGTCATCGCGGGGCCGCTCCTGGTGCGTCCGGTGATCCGGGTGCTCGGCGGCGCGTTCCCCGCGCTCTTCGGCTCGGTCGGCCGGATGAGCCAGCGCAACGCGCTGCGCAACCCGCGCCGCACGGGGGCGACGGCGGCCGCGCTGATGGTGGGGCTCGCGCTGGTCGGCGGCCTCTCGGTGGCGAGCGCGTCGATGACCAAGTCGTTCGACCGGCAGATCGACGAGACGCTCGGCGCCGACTTCGTCGTGCAGAACAGCACCTTCATGCCGTTCTCCCCGGAGATCACCGGCAAGGTCGAGGAGACCGAAGGCGCGGGCCTCGTCGTACGCCAGCGCTTCAGCCCCATCGAGGTGGCACTGCCCGACGGCGAGAAGGTGGAGACGACCGCGGCCGGGTACGACACGCGGCTCGACGAGGTCGCCAACCTCAAGTTCGCCGAGGGCAGTACGCGAGCCGCGCTCGCGCCCGGGCGCATCGGCATGGACAAGGAGTTCGCGACCGAGCACGAGGTGCGCGTCGGTGACGTGCTGCCGGTGACGTTCCCCGGTGGGCGTGCGGCGAAGCTGACGGTGGGGGCGTTCACCGATCAGGCCTCGCCCGAGGGTTTCGCCGTCGAGGGCGGGCTCTTCCTCGGGCTCGACACGGTCGAGAAGTACGTGCCGGACGGGCAGGACTCGGCCGTGTACGTCAACGCCGCCCCCGGCACTGACGCGGACGCCCTGCGCGCCCGCCTGGAGAAGACCCTCGATCCGTATCCGCAGGTGCAGGTGCGCGACCAGGCCGACTACAAGGAGCTGATCCGCCAGCAGATCGCCGTGATGCTCTACCTCGTCTACGCGCTGCTCGGGCTCGCGATCGTCATCGCGGTGCTCGGGGTGGTCAACACCCTGGCGCTGTCGGTCGTGGAGCGCACCCGGGAGATCGGACTGCTGCGCGCCATCGGCCTCGGGCGGCGTCAGCTGCGCCGGATGATCCGCCTGGAGTCGGTGGTGATCGCGGTGTTCGGGGCGGTGCTGGGGCTCGCGCTCGGTCTGGTCTGGGGTGTCGCCGTACAGCAGGTGCTCGCGCTCCAGGGCATGAAGGAGCTGGCGTTCCCGTGGACGACGATCCTCGCGGTGGTGATCGGCTCGGTGGTCGTGGGCCTGGCCGCGGCGCTGCTGCCCGCGCTGCGCGCGTCCCGGATGAACGTACTGGAGGCCATCGCGCACGAGTGAGGGGCGGGGTCCGCGGACCGCCCCCGCCCTGTCCGCATTCTGGGAATCATCTGCGGCGCGGCCCGGGCCGGTGATGAGATGGATCCATGGACGATCTTCGGATACGGGCCGCTGTGCCCGAGGACCTGGACGCCGTGCTCGCCTTCTGGAAGGTGGCCGCCGAGGGCACGAGCATCAGTGACGACAGCACCGGAGTGGAGCGCCTGGTCTCCCGCGACCCCGAGGCGCTGATCCTCGCCGAGCGCGGCGGGGATCTCGCGGGCACGGTCATCGCGGGCTTCGACGGCTGGCGCTGCCATCTGTACCGCCTCGCCGTCCACCCCGAGCACCGCCGCCAGGGTGTGGGGTCGGCGCTGCTGGCCGCCGCGGAGGAACGCTTCGTACGCCTGGGCGGGCGGCGCGGGGACGCGATGGTCCTGGACCGCAATGACCTCGCCCACCACACCTGGCGCGCGGCGGGCTACGCCCCCGAACCGCAGTGGAGCCGCTGGGTGAAGCACCTCACGGACTGAGTCCGGACCTGGCTCCAGGGGAGTTCCGGAGTGGTTTTGCTGATCCTTTACCATGGACGCACTACTCGTATCCGATTGAAAGGTGTGAGCGTCCGCCCATGGGCGAGCCTCCTAGTACCCGACATCGCGCATTCCTTCCGCCCCTGCCCGATCATGGGACGGAGGTGACCCGATGACCGAAGTGCTCCTGCTCCTCGTGGCGGTGCTGCTCTGCGTGATGTGCGGTGTCTTCGTCGCGGCGGAGTTCTCCCTCACCACGGTCGAGCGCAGCGAGCTGGAGCGGGCGGCCGAGCGCGGCGAGCGCGGCGCCGCCGGCGCCCTCAAGGCCGTCAAGAACCTCACCTTCCAGCTCTCGGGCGCCCAGCTCGGCATCACCGTCACCAACCTCGTGGTCGGTATGCTCTCGGAGCCCTCGATCGCCAAGCTGATCGCGGGCCCGCTGCGGGACGTCGGCCTGCCCCGCTCGGCGGCGTCCTCGGTCGCCCTGGTCATCGGTACGGCGCTTTCGACGGTCTTCTTGATGGTCATCGGCGAGCTGGTCCCCAAGAACTGGGCGATCTCCTCCCCGCTCGCCGTCGCCAAGCGGGTGGCGACGCCGCAGCGGCTGTTCAGCGCCGCGTTCCGGCCGTTCATCGCCCATCTGAACAACACGGCGAACCGTTCGGTGCGCCGTTTCGGCATCGAGCCTACCGAGGAGCTGGCCTCCGCGCGCGGCCCCAAGGAGCTGATCGCCCTCGCCCGGCACTCCGCCAAGGAGGGCGCGCTGGAGGCGGACACCGCCGAGCTGTTCGTGCGCACGCTGAACCTCGCCGACCTCAGCGCGGAGAACGTGATGACGCCGCGCGTCCAGGTGATGGCCCTCGACGCCCACGCGACCTGCGAGGACGTGGCGAACGCGACGCGTGCCACGGGGCTGTCCCGCTTCCCCGTCTACCGCGGCAACCTCGACTCGGTGGTCGGCGTCGCCCACATCAAGGACGTACTCGCCGTACCGGCCGAACGCCGCGCACGTGTGCCCGTCGCCGAACTGATGCGCGAGCCCCTGCTCGTCCCGGAGTCGCTGACCGTCGACCGGCTGCTCGACCGGCTCTCGGGCAAGCGCACGATGGCCGTGGTCATCGACGAGTACGGCGGCACCGCCGGAGTCGCCACCCTGGAGGACATCGTCGAGGAGGTCGTCGGCGAGGTACGGGACGAGCACGACCCGCACGAGACGCCCGACATCGCCCACGCGGGCGCCGACGACGACGGCAGGGCCCTCTACTCCGCCGACGGCGCGGCCCGTACCGACCAGCTCGCGCGGGTCGGCCTGCGCGCCCCCGACGGGCCCTACGAGACCCTCGCCGGGCTCGTCGCCACCGAACTCGGCCGCATCCCGGCCGTCGGCGACAGTGTCGAGGTCGGCGGCTGGCGGCTCGACGTGACGGACGCCGCCGGGCGGCGCGCCGCGCGCGTCCTGCTGCATGCCCCGTTGACCGCGGACGAGGCGGAGGACGCCCGATGATCGCCATCCAGTTGTTGATCGGTTTCGCGACGCTCGTCGTCAACGGCTTCTTCGTGGGCGCCGAGTTCGCCCTCATCTCCGTACGCCGCAGCCAGATCGAACCGCACGCCGACGAGGGCGACCGGCGCGCCAAGAGCGTGCTGTGGGGCCTCAAGCACGTGTCCGCGCTGATGGCGGCCGCGCAGCTGGGCATCACGCTGTGCACGCTCATCCTCGGTGTCGTCGCGGAGCCGGCGATCGCGCATCTCCTGGAGCCCGCGTTCGACGCGGTCGGGGTGCCGCACGGCCTGGTGCACCCCATCTCCTTCGTCATCGCGCTGACCCTGGCGACCTATCTGCACATGCTGCTCGGCGAGATGATCCCCAAGAACATCGCGCTCGCCGAGCCGGTGCGCACCGCGCTGCTGCTCGGTCCGCCGCTGGTGGCGCTCGCGCGGGCGCTGCGCCCGGTGATCTTCGCGATCAACGCGTTCGCCAACGGGCTGCTGAAGCTGTTGCGGGTCGAGGCGAAGGACGAGGTCTCGGCGAGCTTCTCCGACGACGACCTGGCCCGCATGGTCAAGGACTCCGGTGACGCGGGCCTGATCGACGACCGCGCGCAGGAGCGGCTGCACGACGCGCTCGAACTGGGCCGCCGTCCGGTCAGGGACGTGGTCCTGCCGCTGGAGGACGTGGTCTACGCGCGCGTGGGCGTCACTCCGGAGCAGTTGGAGAGCCTCTCGGCCGAGTCGGGGTTCTCCCGCTTCCCGGTCGTCGACGAGGGGCGTCGCATCGTCGGCTATCTGCACGTCAAGGACGCCCTGGACCGGGCGCCGCGCGATCTGCCGTTCCGGGTGCCGGACATGCGGAAGATCGCCCAGGTGCGCGAGACGACGCCGCTCGACGACGTGCTGACCGCGATGCGGGGCAGCCGTACGCACGTGGCCGCGGTGCTCGGCTCCGACGGCAGGCTCGCCGGCATGGTCACCATGGAGGACGTGCTGCGGGAGCTGTTCGGGCAGCGGGTGTAGCTAGTCGGCCGGGGCCCGGGGCGCGGTGGTGCGCGCCGGGTTCGGCCGCTCCGTGAGGCCGGGGCCGCCCGCCCCGGCCCCGGAGGCGCCGATCGCGGTCAGGACCGCGAGGAGCGCCGCCAGACCGGCGGTGGCGAAGGCGGCGCCCCAGGCGACATCCAGGAGGCTCGTCGCCCCGGCGACCAGCACGGCGGCCAGCGCCTGCGCGAAAGTACGGATCGCGCGCTCCGCCGTGGCCTTCCAGAACGCTGCGGTCCACATGGCGGGCTCGCTCTCTCGCGACGGCGGTGTGTCTACGGCATACCGCCGCCGCGGCGCTCTGCCCAGACGCGCGGCAGCGCGGGCCCAGGCCGGAGGCCGGTGACGTGGCCGGTCCCTGGCGCCGGTCCCCGCTGAGCTGACACCGCGGCGGGATACCATCGCTTTCGCCATGGAGATGAATGCCAACTACACCAGTCTTGTCGCGCTCGGCGACTCCTTCACCGAGGGCATGTCGGACCTGCTGCCCGACGGCACCTACCGCGGCTGGGCCGACCTCCTGGCCGCGCGGATGGCGGCGCACACGCCCGGTTTCCGCTACGCGAACCTCGCGGTGCGCGGCAAGCTCATCGGGCAGATCGTCGCCGAACAGGTGGACGTGGCGGCCGCGATGCAGGCCGACGTGGTCACCCTGGTGGGCGGCCTCAACGACACCTTGCGGCCCAAGTGCGACATGAAGCGCGTACGCGACCTCCTCGAAGAGGCCGTGGAACGCCTCGCCCCCTCCTGCAAACAGCTCGTCCTGATGCGCAGCCCGGGGCGGAACGGTCCCGTGATGGAGCGGTTCCGTCCGCGCATGGAGGAGCTGTTCGCCCACATAGACGACCTGGCGTCCCGGCATGACGCGCTGGTCGTGGACCTGTACGGCGCGTCCGTCCTCGGGGACCAGCGCATGTGGGACGTGGACCGGCTGCACCTCACGGCCGAGGGGCACCGCAGGGTGGCCGAGGCCGTGTGGCAGGCGCTCGGCCACGCGCCGGAGGAGGACTGGCAGACCCCGCTCTCCGAGTCCGCGCCCCTCAGGTGGGCCGCGCGCCGTGTCGCCGACGCCCGGTTCGCCCGCCAGCACCTGGTGCCGTGGATCGGGCGCCGTCTGACCGGCCGCTCCTCCGGTGACGGCCGCCCGCCCAAGCGGCCCGAGCTGCTGCCTTACGACGGTCCGCTCCCCTAGCCCGTGTAGCCCGTGCCCCTTTCGTAGCTTCCGACGAACAGGGCCGTGGCGCTGGCCTGCATGAATGCCCAGTAGAATCCGTACACGTGACTGCTGCGCCTGCAAAGCCCCGTATCCCGAACGTCCTCGCGGGACGTTATGCCTCCGCCGAGCTCGCCACCCTCTGGTCGCCCGAGCAGAAGGTGAAGCTGGAGCGTCAGCTCTGGCTCGCCGTGCTGCGCGCGCAGAAGGACCTCGGGATCGAGGTCCCGGACGCCGCCATCGCCGACTACGAGCGCGTCCTCGACCAGGTCGACCTGGCCTCCATCGCCGAGCGCGAGAAGGTCACGCGCCACGACGTGAAGGCCCGCATCGAGGAGTTCAACGCCCTCGCCGGGCACGAGCACGTGCACAAGGGCATGACCTCGCGCGACCTCACCGAGAACGTCGAGCAGCTGCAGATCAGGCTCTCCCTGGAGCTGATCCGCTCCCGTACCGTCGCGGTCCTCGCCCGGCTCGGCAAGCTCGCGGGTGAGTACGCCGAGCTGGTCATGGCGGGCCGCTCGCACAACGTGGCCGCGCAGGCGACGACGCTGGGCAAGCGCTTCGCGACCGGCGCCGACGAACTCCTCGTCGCCTACCGCCGCCTCGACGACCTCCTCGGCCGCTACCCGCTGCGCGGCATCAAGGGCCCGGTCGGCACCGCCCAGGACATGCTCGACCTGCTCGGCGGCGACGCGGACAAGCTCACCGAGCTGGAGGACCGGATCGCCGGGCACCTCGACTTCGACCGCGCGTTCACCTCGGTCGGCCAGGTCTACCCCCGCTCGCTGGACTACGAGGTCGTCACCGCGCTGGTGCAGGTCGCCTCCGCGCCGTCCTCGCTCGCCAAGACGATCCGGCTGATGGCCGGGCACGAGCTGGTCACCGAGGGCTTCAAGCCGGGCCAGGTCGGCTCGTCCGCGATGCCGCACAAGATGAACACCCGCTCCTGCGAGCGCGTCAACGGCCTCACCGTCATCCTGCGCGGCTACGCCTCGATGACCGGCGAGCTGGCGGGCGACCAGTGGAACGAGGGCGACGTCTCCTGCTCGGTCGTGCGCCGGGTCGCGCTGCCCGACGCGTTCTTCGCGCTCGACGGCCTCCTGGAGACCTTCCTGACCGTGCTCGACGAGTTCGGCGCCTTCCCGGCGGTCGTCGCGCGCGAGCTGGACCGCTACCTCCCCTTCCTCGCCACCACCAAGGTCCTGATGGCCTCGGTGCGCGCGGGCGTCGGCCGCGAGGAGGCCCACGAGGCGATCAAGGAGAACGCGGTCGCCTCCGCGCTCGCCATGCGCGAGCAGGGCGCCGAGCGCAACGAACTGCTCGACAAGCTCGCGGCGGACTCCCGCATCCCGCTCGACCGCGCGCAGCTCGACGAGCTGATGGCCGACAAGCTCTCCTTCACGGGGGCGGCGAGCGCCCAGGTCGCCACGGTCGTCGCGCAGATCGAGGCGCTCCTCAAGGAGCACCCGGAGGCCGCGGCGTACACGCCGGGCGCCATTCTCTGAGGCTCGTGCCGCACGCCGCGGCCCCGGGGCATCGTGCCTCGGGGCCGCGGCGTGTTCCGTGGAGCCACAGGTCCAGGAGAGCTACAGGCCCACGTCCCTGCTGCGGAAGTCCTCCAGGGATTCACGGCGCACCAGCAGCCTGGCGTGTCCGTCGGCCACCGCGACCACGGGTGGCCGGCCCACGAGGTTGTACCCGGACGCCATCGACAGGTGGTACGCCCCGGCCACCGGCACGGCGAGCAGGTCACCGGGGCGTACGTCGCCGGGGAGCGGCACATCCGAGGCGAGGACGTCGCCCGCCTCGCAGTGCCTGCCCACCACCGTCATCGGCTCGGGCGCGGTGGCGGAGCGCCGGCCGACGAGCCGGGGCGCGTACCGCACTCCGTACAGGGCGGGTCGCGGGTTGTCGCTCATGCCGCCGTCCACCGCGACGAAGATCTGCCCGCCGGTCCGCTTGACGGCGAGCACCCGGTAGAGCGCCACCCCGGCGGGGCCCGCGATCGCCCGGCCCGGCTCCACGATGAGCCGCGGCACGGGCAGGCCCGCCGCCGCGCAGCTCTCGGCCAGTTCGGCGCGCACCTTGGCGGCGAGCGAGGCGATGTCGAGGGCGTCCTCGCCGGGGCGGTAGGCGATGCCGTGCCCGCCGCCGAGGTCCAGTTCGGGGAGGGTGACCCCGTGCTGGTCCTTGATCCGTGCCATCAGCCCGACCAGGCGGCGCACCGCGCAGAGGAAGGGCTTCTCCGCGGTGATCTGCGAGCCCAGGTGGCAGTGCAGGCCCACCAGGTCGAGGGCGGGCTGACCCAGGATGCGGGCGATGGCGTGCTGTGCCGAGCCGTCCGTGAGGGAGAGCCCGAACTTCTGGTCGTCCGTGCCCGTACGGATCTTGGCGTGGGCGCCCGCCGCGATGCCCGGCACCACCCGGACCATCACCTTCTGGCGGCTGCCCGGCGGCACGGCGGCGGCCAGGCGCGCGATCTCCGACGCGCTGTCGATGACGATGCGGCCCACGCCGAGCCGGAGCGCGGCCCGCAGGTCGTCGGGGCTCTTGGCGTTGCCGTGCAGCACGATGCGCTCCGCGGGGAAGCCCGTGGTGACGGCCAGCTCCAGCTCCCCCGCGGAGCAGACGTCCAGGCCGAGGCCCTCCTCGTCGATCCAGTGGGCCATGGCTCGGCACAGGAACGCCTTGGCGGCGTAGAGGACCTCGGCGTCCTTGAAGGCGCGCAGGTAGCCGCGGCAGCGGGCGCGTACGTCACCTTCGTCGAGGAGGTAGGCGGGGGTGCCGAAGCGCTCGGCGACCTCGGTGAGCGGCACACCTCCGACGGCGAGGTCACCGTGGGCGAGCGGCGTGGTGGACCCGGGCCAGACGGACAGGGCCTCGTCGGCCGGGGAGGGCGTCCGGGCGGCGGGGGCCGGGAACGGGGGTACGTGCACAGTGGTCATGGCAGGTTCTCTCTTCGCCTCGTCCTCAGCCGGTCCACGGGGTCGGCGCGCCCACGAGGGCCGCCGTGCCGGTCGCGCGCGGTGTGCCCGGCGCCTGCGGGTCCCGGTCGCGGCGGGCGGCGGCCCGCCGCTCGCCAGGTCGGACGGGCGCCGGGCCCACGGGGTGGGCGGCGAGCCGGGGGTCGACGGTGATGCCGCGGACGCCGAGCGGCGCGGCAAGGGCACGCAGTGCCGGTTCAGAGAGCCTGATCCACGTCTGCCCGGGGCCGAGGGCCGCGCTCAGGCGCCCCCGGCTGGTGAAGGCGACGGCGGTGCGCTCGCCGATGGGTGTGCGGAACAGGCGGGCCACGCAGCCCGCGGGTCCCGGCCGGACGGGGACGAACAGCTGCCCGGCCGGGCCGGGTTCACAGGGCTCGGGGTCCTCGCCGCACAGAAGCTCTGCCATGGGGGGGGTTCCTCCGGTTGGAAGGTGGGAGAGAGAAAGTGGCGCCTCTGCAGACGTTATGCCCGGCACGCAGTGCCAACCGACCCTCGGTAACGCCACGTTGACGCGACGCCGCCCCTCCCTGACGCGATTCTGGCGCGCCTTCGGCCTCCGCCGTCTCCGTGTGGGTGACCCTCCCGGGCCCGGGGCGCGTCCTAGCCGTCCGCCCGTTCGAGATCAAGAGCGACGAGAAGAGGGCAAGGTCACAGGCCCTGATGACACCGTGTGCCAGGGGTTGCGCCCTAGCATCAGGGCATGACGGTCCTGCCTGACGACGGGCTTTCCCTGGCCGCCGAGTTCCCTGATGCGACCCATGAGCAGTGGCACCGCCTTGTGGAAGGCGTGCTGCGCAAGTCGGGTAAGGACGTATCGGGCACGGCCGCCGAGGATGCTCTGTCCACCGCTCTCGAGGACGGGCTCACCACCCGCCCCCTGTACACCGCGCGCGACGCCGCGCCCGCTGTCGGCCACCCCGGCTTCGCCCCCTTCGTACGGGGCGGCACTCCCGGCGGCAGCGCCGCCGCGGGCTGGGACGTACGGCAGCGGCACGCGAGCACCGACCCCTCCCGTACGAACGAAGCCGTACTGGGGGACCTGGAGAACGGCGTCACCTCGCTGTGGCTGGGCGTGGGCGCGAACGGCGTACCGGTCTCCGGTCTCGCGCGGACGCTGGACGGCGTCTATCTGGACCTCGCCCCGATCGCGCTCGACGCGGGCGCCGAATTCGGTCCCGCGGCGGGCGCGTTGCTCCGTCTGTACGAGACCGCGGGCGTCCCGAAGGAGTCCGCGCGCGGCACGCTGGGTGCGGACGTGCTCGGCCACGAGGCCCGTTCCGGCGAGGCGTTGGACCCGGCGGAGGCCGTCGAGCTGGCCCGGCTGTGCGACCGGGAGTATCCGGGGCTGCGGGCCCTCGCCGTGGACGCGCTGCCGTACCACGAGGCGGGCGGCTCGGCCGCACAGGAGCTCGGCGCCTCCCTCGCCACGGGCGTCGCCTATCTGCGGGAGCTGACCGCGGCCGGCCTGACGGTCGAAGGGGCCTGCGCGCAGCTGGAGTTCCGTTACGCGGCGACCGCCGACCAGTTCCTGACCATCGCCAAACTCCGTGCGGCACGCCGCCTCTGGGCACGCGTGGCCGAGGTGTGCGGGGCGCCCGGCGCGGGCGCGCAGCGGCAGCACGCCGTCACGTCGCCGGTGATGATGACCCGCCGCGACCCGTGGGTGAACATGCTGCGCACGACGGTGGCGTGTCTCGGCGCGGGTGTCGGCGGCGCCGACGCCGTCACCGTACTGCCGTTCGATCACTCGCTGGGTCTGCCGGACGCGTTCGCGCGCCGCATCGCCCGCAACACCTCCACGATCCTGATCGAGGAGTCCCACCTGGCCCGGGTGATCGACCCGGCGGGCGGCTCCTGGTACGTGGAGCGGCTCACCGACGAACTCGCCCACGCGGGCTGGGAGTTCTTCCAGGAGATCGAGCGGGCCGGTGGCCAGGCCGCCGCCCTGCGCTCCGGGATGGTCGGCGAGCGGCTCGCCGCCACCTGGGCCGAGCGCAGCACGAAGCTCGCCCGGCGCCGCGAACCGATCACCGGCGTCAGCGAGTTCCCCCATCTGGCGGAGCGCCCCGTGGAGCGCGAGGCCGCACCGGCCGTGCCGGGCGGGGGGCTGCCGCGGGTGCGCCGCGACGAGGCGTACGAAGAGCTGCGTGCCCGCTCGGACGCGCACCTGGCGTCGAGCGGCGCCCGCCCCAAGGTCTTCCTCGCCGCGCTCGGCCCCGCCGCCGCGCACACGGCGCGTGCCACCTTCGCCTCGAACCTCTTCCAGGCGGGCGGCATCGAGGCCGTGCACGAACCGGCCACCGTCCACGCGGCGACGGCCGCCGACGCCTTCAAGGCCAGCGGCGCCTCCGTTGCGTGCCTGTGCTCCAGTGACGCCCTCTACGCCGAGCAGGCCGAGGCGGTCGCCCGGGCGCTCAAGGAGGCGGGCGCGGACCAGGTGTTCCTCGCGGGTCGCGGCGAGTACGACGGCGTCGACGCCTACGTCTTCGCCGGTTGCGACGCCGTGGCCGTGCTCTCCTCCACCCTCGACCGTATGGGAGTGGCGTAATGCGCATCCCCGATTTCTCCTCCGTCGATCTCGGTCCCGGCGCGGAAGCGGAGGGCTCGTACGAGCAGTGGCGCACCGCGGTGAAGGAGTCCACGGGCAGGTCCGAGAGCGATCTGCTGTGGGAGACGCCCGAGGGCATCGCGGTCAAGCCGCTGTACACGGGCGCCGACCTGGAAGGCCTGGACTTCCTGGACACCTATCCCGGTGTCGCCCCGTATCTGCGCGGGCCCTATCCGACGATGTACGTGAACCAGCCCTGGACGATCCGGCAGTACGCGGGTTTCTCCACCGCCGAGGAGTCCAACGCCTTCTACCGGCGCAATCTCGCGGCCGGTCAGAAGGGCCTCTCGGTCGCCTTCGACCTGCCGACGCACCGCGGTTACGACAGCGACCATCCGCGCGTCACCGGCGATGTCGGCATGGCGGGCGTGGCGATCGACTCCATCTATGACATGCGTCAGCTCTTCGACGGCATTCCGCTGGACAAGATGACGGTGTCGATGACGATGAACGGCGCCGTGCTGCCCGTACTCGCGCTGTACATCGTGGCGGCCGAGGAACAGGGCGTGCCGCCGGAGAAGTTGGCCGGGACCATTCAGAACGACATTCTCAAAGAGTTCATGGTCCGCAACACCTACATCTATCCGCCGAAGCCCTCGATGCGGATCATCTCCGACATCTTCGCGTACACCTCGCAGAAGATGCCGCGCTACAACTCCATCTCCATTTCCGGCTATCACATCCAGGAGGCGGGGGCCACCGCCGACCTGGAGCTGGCGTACACGCTGGCCGACGGTGTGGAGTATCTGCGGGCCGGGCAGGAGGCGGGTCTGGACGTCGACGCGTTCGCGCCCCGGCTCTCGTTCTTCTGGGCGATCGGCATGAACTTCTTCATGGAGGTCGCCAAGCTCCGCGCGGCGCGCCTGCTGTGGGCGAAGCTGGTCAAGCAGTTCGATCCGAAGAACGCCAAGTCGCTCTCCTTGCGCACCCATTCGCAGACGTCGGGCTGGTCGCTGACCGCGCAGGACGTGTTCAACAACGTCACGCGTACGTGCGTCGAGGCGATGGCCGCGACACAGGGCCACACCCAGTCCCTGCACACGAACGCCCTCGACGAGGCGCTCGCCCTGCCGACCGACTTCTCCGCCCGCATCGCCCGCAACACCCAGCTGCTCATCCAGCAGGAGTCGGGGACCACGCGCACGATCGACCCGTGGGGCGGCAGTGCGTACGTCGAGAAGCTGACGTACGACCTGGCCCGCCGTGCCTGGCAGCACATCGAGGAGGTCGAGGCGGCGGGCGGCATGGCGCAGGCCATCGACGCCGGCATCCCGAAGCTGCGCGTGGAGGAGGCCGCCGCGCGCACGCAGGCCCGCATCGACTCGGGCCGTCAGCCCGTGATCGGCGTCAACAAGTACCGGGTGGACACCGACGAGCACATCGACGTCCGCGCCGTCGACAACTCCTCGGTGCGTGCCCAGCAGATCGACAAGCTGCGGCGCCTGCGCGAGGAGCGCGACGACGCGGCCTGCCAGGACGCGCTGCGCGCGCTCACCGCGGCGGCCGAGCGCGGCCCGGGCCAGGGCCTCGAGGGCAATCTGCTCGCGCTCGCGGTCGACGCGGCACGCGCGAAGGCGACGGTCGGTGAGATCTCCGACGCGTTGGAGAGCGTGTACGGGCGGCACGCGGGCCAGATCCGTACGATCTCCGGTGTGTACCGCACCGAAGCAGGCCAGTCCCCGTCCGTGGAGCGCACGCGCGCGCTGGTGGACAAGTTCGACGAGGCCGAGGGACGCCGCCCGCGCATCCTGGTCGCCAAGATGGGCCAGGACGGGCACGACCGCGGCCAGAAGGTGATCGCGAGCGCCTTCGCCGACCTGGGCTTCGACGTCGACGTCGGTCCGCTCTTCCAGACCCCTGCGGAGGTCGCCCGCCAGGCCGTCGAGGCGGATGTGCACATCGTGGGCGTCTCCTCGCTCGCCGCCGGTCACCTGACCCTCGTACCGGCGCTGCGCGAGGAGCTGGCCGCGGAGGGCCGCGAGGACATCATGATCGTCGTGGGCGGGGTGATTCCGCCGCAGGACGTCGAGGCGCTGCACGACGCGGGCGCCACGGCCGTGTTCCCGCCGGGCACGGTGATCCCGGACGCGGCCTACGACCTGGTGAACCGGCTGGCGGCCGATCTCGGCCACGACCTGTGAGCCGGTGAGCGCCGACCCATGCCTGTGACGATCGACATCGACACGTATGTGAAGGGCGTTCTCGACGGGAAGCGCGCGTATGTGGCGCGCGCCATCACCCTCGTCGAGTCCACCCGGCCGCAGCACCGCGCCCTGGCGCAGCAGTTGCTGACCGAGCTGCTTCCGCACAGCGGGCGGGCGCGGCGGGTGGGCATCAGCGGGGTGCCGGGCGTGGGCAAGTCCACGTTCATCGACGCGCTCGGCACGATGCTCACCTCGCTCGGCCACCGGGTCGCCGTCCTCGCCGTCGACCCGTCCTCGACGCGCACGGGCGGCTCCATCCTGGGCGACAAGACCCGGATGGAGCGGCTCTCGCTGGATCCCGCCGCGTTCGTACGGCCGTCTCCGTCCGCCGGGACGCTCGGCGGGGTCGCCAAGGCGACCCGGGAGTCGATCGTGGTGATGGAGGCGGCGGGGTACGACGTGGTGCTCGTGGAGACCGTGGGCGTCGGGCAGTCGGAGACGACGGTCGCGAACATGGTCGACACGTTCCTCCTGCTGACCCTCGCCCGCACGGGCGACCAGCTCCAGGGCATCAAGAAGGGCGTCCTGGAGCTTGCGGACGTGATCGCCGTGAACAAGGCGGACGGCCCGCACGAGCGGGACGCCCGCTCGGCCGCGCGCGAACTGGCGGGCGCGCTGCGCCTGATGCACCCCGCCGACGCCGCGTGGACCCCTCCGGTGCTCACCTGCAGCGCCCGGGAGTCCAGCGGCCTCGACACGCTCTGGGAGCGCATCGAGCAGCACCGCACGCTCCTCGACTCCACCGGTCGCCTCGCGGCCAAGCGCCGCGACCAGCAGGTCGACTGGACGTGGGCGATGGTGCGGGACGAACTGCTCGGCAGGCTCCTGGGCCACGCGGACGTCCAGCGGGTGGCGCCCGGGCTGGAACAGCGCGTGCGGGAGGGGACGTTGACGGCCACCTCGGCCGCCGAACGGATCCTGGACGCGTTCCAGGGCAGCGGCCCCCACGCGCCCCCGGCCTGACCCGGGGGTTACGGTCTCCTTCGCACCGCGCCCCAAGTGAACGGAGCCACCCGCACCATGAACGCCACCCCCGACGACGCTCCCGTCCTGCTCCGCCGCGAGGGCCGTGCCGGGCACATCGTCCTCAACCGGCCGCGTGCCCTCAACGCCCTCAACCACGCCATGGTCCGGATGGTGGGCGACGCCCTGAGCGCCTGGCAGGACGACGAGTCGGTGGCGACGGTCGTCCTCACGGGCGCCGGGGAGCGCGGGCTGTGCGCGGGCGGTGACATCCGCTCCATCCACGACGACGTCAGGGCGGGCGGCGGGGCCGCGTCGGCCGCGTTCTGGTACGACGAGTACCGCCTCAACGCCCGCATCGCCCGCTTCCCGAAGCCGTACGTCGCCGTCATGGACGGCATCGTGATGGGCGGCGGCGTGGGCGTGTCGGCGCACGGCGGCGTGCGGGTGGTCACCGAACGCTCCCGGGTCGCGATGCCGGAGACCGGCATCGGCTTCGTGCCCGATGTGGGCGGCACCTATCTGCTGACGCGCGCCCCGGGCCTGCTCGGCACGCACCTCGCGCTGACCGGCACCGCGGTGGGCGCGGCCGACGCGCTGCTGTGCGGCCTCGCCGACCACTACGTGCCCTCGGAGTGCCTGGCGGAGTTCACCGCGACCCTCGCCGACACCGAGGCCTCGGACGCCGTACGGCGGTACGCGCGTCCGGCGCCCGAGGGTGAACTCGCCGCGCACCGCGAGTGGATCGACCACTGCTACGCGGCCGGCACCGTCGAGGAGATCGTGGACCGGCTGCACGCCTGCGGTGACCGGCACGCGAAGGAGACGGCCGAGACGATCCTGACGAAGTCCCCGACGTCCCTGAAGGTCACGCTCGCCGCGCTGCGCCGGGCGCGTGAACTGCCCTCCCTGGAGGCCGTCCTCGACCAGGAGTACCGCGTGTCGTGTGCCGCGCTCGGCTCGCCGGATCTTCCCGAGGGCATCAGGGCACAGGTCGTCGACAAGGACCGCAGGCCGCGCTGGTCGCCCGCCGCGCTGGAGCAGGTGACGGAGGCGGATGTGGACCGCTTCTTCGCAGGTGGCGGCTTCTTCGAAGGGGGCGGAAAGCTCCCGTCCGCGACTTAGGGCGGGTCGATCCCGGTGACCAGGGCGAGGAGTTGGAAGGGCAGCTCCTTGTCCCACTGGGCGACGCCGAGGGCTATCCAGCGGCCGTCGACGTGCCACAGGTGCAGGTCCGGCACGGACGAGCTGAGCTGGGCCCACGGCTCCGGTATCTCCTCGGCCTCCTCCTCGCCCTCGGCTCCCAGGACCGCGTCCATGGTGCGCTCGAAGAGGCTTGCCAGGCTGAACCTCTGGGGCGGCCCCCAGCGCTCGGCGAGCAGGACCGTCAGGCCGTCGCGCTCGGCCTCGTACTGCTCCTCGGTGAGGTCTCGGCGCGTGCCGTCGTCCTCCCAGAAGGTGTCGCTCGTCAGTAACTCGGCGATGTGGTACCCGGGACCCTCGGAGCCGCACTCCGACCTGCCGTGCTCGGCGGGGAACTCCCGCGAGCGCAGCAGGTCGATCACGGCGAGATGCTGTGCGGTACTCATGACGTCCAGTAAAGCGGGCACCACTGACAACCGGTCATGCGCCGTGGACACAGCGCGAATCGGGCGGCGACCCGGCGCGTTCCGCGAGCGCCGTGATCTACGCTGGCCGGAACCGGTCACCGTGACCGGCCGCAGCCGGGCGGACCCGCTCGCGGATCCGGTCCCGTCTCGCCCGGATGACGGCTGTACGCAGGGTGAATGCGGGCCCGGCCCTCGCCGCTGCCCCGTCCTACGAGTACGATCCGGCCATCACGCGCACGAGCTGGGAGGAAGGACGTTGGGGCAGCTGACCGGCGGGGACCCCTCTCTGTTGCGGCGGATCAACTCCGCGGTGGTGCTGCACGCGCTGCGCGCCACGGACTTGGCGACCCTCACGGAGATCACCCGAGTGACCGGGCTCTCCCGGCCCACCGTCGAGGGGGTCGTCGAGGGGCTCATCGAGGCCGGGCTCGTGGTGGAGTCCGCGCCCGAGGACACCGGCGCCCGGCGTCAGGGGCGGCCCGCCCGGAAGTTCCGCTTCCGGGCGGAGGCGGGGCATCTGCTGGGGCTGGAGGTCGGCCCGCACCGGGTGGCGGCCGTCCTCTCGGACCTGGACGGCACGGTGCTCGGGACGGCGTCCAAGGACGTCGGCGAGGAGGCCCCGGCGGACGAACGGCTCGAACGCCTGCGCACCACGGTCGCCGAACTGCTGCGCCGCGCGGGGGTGGCCCGCAGCTCGCTGCGCGCGGTCGGGGTGGGCAGCCCGGGCATCCTGGAGGCGGACGGCACGGTACGGCTGAGCACGGCGCTGCCCGAGTGGACGGGGCTCCAGCTGGGCGAGCGGCTGCGCCGCTCCTTCAAGTGCCCGGTGCTCGTGGAGAACGACGCCAACGCGGCGGCCGTGGCCGAGCACTGGAAGGGCGCGGCGACCGACACCGACGACGTGGTGTTCGTCCTCGCGGGGCTGAGCCCGGGCGCCGGGTCACTGATCGGCGGCCGGCTGCACCGCGGCTTCGGCGGCGCGGCGGGTGAGATCGGGGCGCTGCACCTGCTGGGCCGTGAGGTCACTCCGGAGACGCTGCTCTCCACCACGGGCGAGCCGCTGCACCCCCTGGACGAGCAGGCGGTCGCCGAGGTCTTCGCGCACGCGCGGGAGGGCGACGAGCGGGCGCGGGCGGCGGTGGACCGTTTCATCCAGCGCCTGGTGCACGATGTGGCGGCGCTGGTGCTCGCCCTCGATCCGGAGCTGGTCGTCGTGGGCGGCTGGGCGGCGGGACTGGACGGCGTACTGGAGCCGCTCCACCGGGAGCTGGCGCGCTACTGCCTGCGCCCGCCCCGCGTCGCGCTCTCGGCGCTCGGCGAGGCGGCGGTGGCGACGGGAGCGCTGCGGCTGGCGCTCGACCACGTCGAGGAGCAGCTGTTCGCCGTGGAGGGCACCGTCACCGCCCGTCGGTGAGGGGCGCGGGGCGCTAGTGCGCGCCAGGCGGCGGACGCAGCGCACAGCGCACAGAAACGCGCCCGGCACGTCGTGGGCCGGGCACGTTCGCGTGTCTGTTCCGGAAGTCTGCGCACGGCGGCTTCCGGAGGGGGGGTCAGGAAGCCTGACGCTCGGGACCGTGGTGGATCTCCACGCCGCCGGAGTCGCCGAAGGTGAGCCGGCAGGTGTCCGCGCGATAGGTGGCCACGGAGACGGCGGCCGTGTGGCCCTCGGCGAAGAAGCGGGTCGTCACGACGAGGACGGGGGCTCCCGGGAGCCGGTCCAGCGCCTTGGCGTCGTCCGCACGGGCCGAGCCCAGCTCGACGGCCCTGTCCTGCCCTTCCAGGTCCTGCCGCGCCAGCTCGCGCAGGACCACCCGCGCGCGTGCGGCACCGGAGGGGGCATCCATGCCGGTCAGTTCGGCGACGGACGACATCGGGACGTACAGCAGTTCGGTGGCGACGGGCTGGCCCTGCGAGACGCGGGTGCGGCGCACGGTGTGGACCTGCTCGTCGGGGTGGATCTCCAGGATGCGGGCGACGCTCGCGGGCGGGAGCGCCGGGGCGCAGTCCGCGGGCTGCCAGGCATCGCCCACCGCGCCCGGCCACGTGCCGTGCGCGGAACCGACGGCCACGCCCATCCGCGGCGGGGCCACCGTCGTACCGACCCCGCGGCGGCGCTGGAGCCGGCCTTCCAGTTCGAGCTGTTCGAGTGCTTGGCGCAGGGTGGCGCGGGCGACGCCGAAGCGGGCGGCCAGTTCGCGCTCGTTGGGCAGGATCTCCCCGACGGCGAACTCGGAGTCGAGCGCCTCACTGAGCACGGTCTTCAGATGCCAGTACTTCGGCTCCGGCACCGTTTCGAGCTGCGTGGTCCCCACCCTGTCCTCCGCAATCGCCGTTCACCGGCGGCTTTTTAGCGCCCTTGTTTATTAAAGGTTCCTGCACTATCCCTGCGACCATAGGCCTGCGCCCACCCTTGGTCAAGACCAATCCTCGATCCGTTACAGCCCGCACAGGAGTGATGCCACAGAGCATTCACGCGCTGTTCGCACGCGGCCAAGCAGGCGTAATCGGCCACGCGCGCGTGAAGGCGCACCGAAATTCCGCAGAAAGAAACCCCCACCGGCCGGTGGGGGTTTCTTTCTGCGGAATTGTGCGGTTTCGGCCGTCTTTTCGTCGCGGCGCTACCGCCCGAGGGCCACGAGCTTGTCCGGATTACGGATGATGAAGATGCTCTGGATGCGGCCGTCGACGACGTCGACCTGGAAGACACTGTCGAGCTTGCCGTCCACGAGGATGAGCAGGGACTCCGCTCCGTTGAGTTCGGTGAAGCGGAATTCCATCTCGGCCCCGGCGGCGCCCTTGCCCGCGACGCCGTGCAGGAAGCGGCCCACCTTGTCCGCGGTCTCGATGACACGCAGCGGGGCCTTCGCCTTGCCGCCGCTGTCGCCGACCAGGCGGACGTCCGGGGCGAGCAGCGACATCAGTCCGGCGAGGTCGCCTTCGGCCGCCGCCGCGAGGAACCGCTCGGTCAGATCGCGGCGCTCAGCCGGGTCCACCTCATAGCGGGGGCGGCCCGCCTCGACGTGCTTGCGGGCCCGCCCGGCGAGCTGGCGCACCGCGGCCTCGCTGCGGTCCAGCGTCAGCGCGATCTCGGCGAACGGGAACCCGAACGCCTCCCGCAGCACGAAGACCGCGCGCTCCAGGGGCGAGAGGGATTCGAGGACGACGAGGACCGCCAGGGAGACGGAGTCCGCGAGCACGGCACGCTCGGCGGTGTCGGGGACGGTCGGGCCGTAGTCGGTCACGTAGGGCTCGGGGAGCCACGGACCTACGTACGCCTCGCGCCGGGACTGCACGTGGCGCAGCCGGTCGATGGCGAGGCGGGTGGTGACGCGCACCAAGTAGGCGCGCGGTTCGCGCACTTGGCCGTGGTCGGCGGCGGACCAACGGAGCCAGGCTTCCTGGACGACGTCCTCCGCGTCGGCCACCCGGCCGAGCATGCGGTAGGCGACACCCATCAGGACGGGGCGGTGCTCTTCGAAGAGGTCGGTCACGCTGTCGGTAGCCACCCCTCCATCCCAGCTCACGGGGCATCCGCTGTCCAGAAGGAAACGGTGCGGCGCTCGGCACACCGGCCGCTGCCCCGGCGGCCTCCGGCACGTCCGCGGCAGGTTCCCGGCAGCTCCCCCGGCAAGTTCCCGGCAGGTCCCCGACAAGGACGAGCGGCCTGCCTCTTGAAGTGGGGCCTACCGAGCGGTAATTGTTGCTGACAACGTGTCTAACGCATCTGAGGATCCGTCGTCCGGCGGCGGGGACAGGAGCAGTCATGGCCGCAGAGGTGTCCTTCGGCGTCGCGTCGCCCAGCGGACCGCGCACCGTGAGCATCGCCTACGAACGTCTGGGCGCGGGCGAGCCGTTGCTCCTGCTGCACGGCATAGGCCACCACCGGCAGGCCTGGGACCCCGTCCTTCAGATCCTGGCCGCCGAGCACGACGTGATCGCGGTGGACCTGCCGGGCTTCGGTGAGTCACCCGCGCTGCCGGACGGCCTCGCGTACGGCCTGCCGACGATCGTCCCGGCGCTCGCCGCGATGTGTGACGCCCTGGAGATCGAGCGCCCGCACGTGGCGGGCAACTCCCTGGGCGGGCTGCTCGCCCTCGAGCTGGGCCGCGAGAAGCGCGTGCGCTCCGTCACCGCGCTCTCGCCCGCCGGGTTCTGGACGGCCGCCGAGCGCAGGTACGCGTTCGGCACGCTGCTCGCGATGCGCCGGGGGGCGCGCCTGCTGCCGCCGCCGGTGATCGAGCGGCTGTCCGGCAGCGCGGCCGGGCGCACGGCGCTCACCAGCACCATCTACGCCCGCCCATGGCGCCGCTCACCGGAGGCGGTCGTCGCCGAGACGCTCGCGCTGCGCCATGCCGCGGGCTTCGTCGCGACGCTGACGGCCGGGCGCGACGTCCTCTTCCGTGACGATGTGCCGGATCTGCCGGTCACCGTCGCCTGGGGCACCCGGGACCGGCTCCTCCTGCGCCGCCAGGGGATACGCGCCAAGCACACCATCCCCGGCGCCCGGCTCGTGCGGCTCCCCGGCTGCGGCCACGTCCCGATGAACGACGACCCGGCCCTGGTCGCCCGCGTCATCCTCGACACCTGCCGCTGACGGGCGCCGGCGCAGCACCCCGGACCCCACGGCCACCCCGGCGCCGACGAGGGCGCTGCCGACGGCCTGGGCGGCGCCGTACGTGCCCGTGCCGACCAGGGGCGCGGTGCCCGCCGCGGCGACCGGGATGAGGCCCGAGAAGAGCGTGGCCCGCTCGGCGCCGATGTACTGGAGCCCGGTGTACCAGAGCACGAAGCCGACCACGGTGACGATCACCGCCTGCCACAACAGGGCGGCGCCTTCGGTGAGGTCGGGCACCCGTACGAACTCGCTCCCGTCGATGACGACCCCGACGACACCGAGGACGGCCGACTCGACCGCGGCGAGCGCGCACACGGTCGCCGCGAGCAGCCTGGGTCCGAGCGGACGCACCACGGGTACGGCGAGCACCGCGAAGCCGACCTCCCCGGCGAGCGCGCCGACGGAGAAGAGGAGCCCCAGCGCGTCGGTGCGCCCCCACCCCTGGACGACGAAGGCGCCCGCGGCGACGAACAGCGCCCCCTGGATGACGGTGCGTTGAGGCGTCCGGCGTTCGAGGAGCGGCACAAGGAGGGCGACGACCACGGGGGCGCATCCTACGAAGACGCCCGGTACGGCAGGTTCCGCCGACCGTTCCGCGGCCAGGATGGCCATGTTGAACCCGACCATTCCCACGGCGGCCAGGAGCGCGAGGCGCACCCACTGGAGCCGTGACAGGCGCCGGAGCGCTACGGCTCCGCCCCTTCCCAGCCAGGGCAGAAGGAGCAGGAAGGCCAGTCCGTAGCGGACGAACTGGCCACCGGTGTACGGATAGTCGCCCAGCAGGCTGTTGGCGGTGAAGGAGCCGCCGACGAGGAGGCAGGCGAGGGCCGCGAGCAGCGCCCCGCGTGAGGAGTTCGCGTTCATGCCCCGACGCTAGGAAGCCGGGCGGTCCGCATTAAGGTCCACTTTCGTGGCTGGTTCGGGGACCACTTCCGGTCCGGGGACCACTTCCGGTCCGGGGACCACTTCCGGTTCAGGGAACACTTCCGGTTCAGGGAACACTGCGAAAAAAGGGTGCATCGCTCTGACGTCACGAGGCCTGCAAGCGACCGCCGCCTGGGAACTCCTCCTGCCGGCCGCCTCCGCCCCTGCCCGCAGCCGGGGGCGCGGCCTGCGCTCCGCGCTGCGGGAGGCCGTCAGATCGGGCCGCCTCGCACCCGGCACGCGGCTGCCCTCCAGCCGCGCGCTCGCCGCCGACCTCGGCGTCTCGCGCGGTCTCGTCACCGAGGCGTACGAACAGCTGACGGCCGAGGGCTATCTGCGCAGCGACCGGGGCTCGGGGACCTGGGTGGGCGAGGCGGCACGGGCCGCGGCGCCCCCGGTGCGCGATCGCGCGCCCCGCCCCGGGCACGCGCGCGTGGACTTCCTCCCCGGCGTCCCCGACCTCTCGCTCTTCCCCCGCGCGGCCTGGGCCGCCGCCCACCGCCAGGTCCTCGCCGAGCTGCCGCACCACATGCTGGGCTACCCCGACCCCCGCGGGCTGCCCCACCTGCGTACCGTCCTCGCGAAGCTGCTGGTGCGGCGCCGGGGCGTGGTCGCGGATCCCGAGCGCGTGATCGTCTGCTCCGGAGTGGCGCAGGCGATGACACTGCTGGCGCTCGCGCTGCGTGCGCGGGGGGCGACGGCGGTCGGCGTCGAGTCCCCCGGCAGCCCCGAGCACGAGACGCTGCTCGCCGCCGCGGGGATCACCCCGGTAGGCGTACCGGTGGACGACGAGGGTGTGGTCACAAGTGTGCTGCGGGAGCGGGACGTACGCGCGGTCGTCACCACGCCCGCCCACCAGTTCCCCTCGGGGATCGGCTACTCCGCGAGGCGGCGCACGGAACTCCTGGACTGGGCGCGGTCGGTGGACGGTCTCGTCATCGAGGACGACTACGACGGGGACTTCCGTTACGACCGTGCCCCTGTGGGCGCCTTGCAGGGGCTCGACCCCGAACACGTGGCCTACACCGGGTCGGTGAGCAAGTCGCTCGCCCCGGGGCTTCGTCTGGGGTGGCTGCTGGTGCCGGACGGCCTCGCCGAGGAGGTCGTCGAGCGCAAGCGCGTGATGGACCTGGGCAATCCGGCGCTGGACCAGGCGCTCCTCGCCCGGTTCGTCGAACGGGGCGACTACGACCGGCAGTTGCGCCGCTGCCAGCGCGCCTACCGGGACCGCAGGGACGCCCTGGTCTCGGCGCTGCGCGCGAGCCTGCCGGGTGTGCGGGTGACCGGGATCGCGGCAGGCCTGCACGTCATCGCCCGGCTGCCCGCCCGCTGGGGGCCGCAGGACGTCTTCCTGGAGCGGGCCGCCGCGGCCGGGGTCGCGCTCCGGCCGCTGAGCGACTACGGGACGCCGGCCGGAGCGGGCGTGAGCCTCGTCCTCGGGTACGCCCACCTGACGCCCGCCCGGATCACCGAGGGAGTCCGGCTGCTCGCCGAGGCCGTCCAAGGGGCGCGGGAGGTTCAGGCGTTGGACCACGCGCGCGTGCAGAGCACCAGACGGTAGCCGTCGGGGTCCTCGACCGTGACGCCCCACTCGTTCCAGTAGGGGTTGGGCGACTGGACCCGCTTGCCGCCGTGCTCCTCGAGGCGCGTGACGAGTTCCTCGGGGACCTCGCCGTCCACGTAGACGACGAGCAGGTCCTCCTCGGTGGGGCGCGGCTGGACCGGGGCCGCGGCCTCGTGGACGAGTTCGAGGTGCCAGGAGGCGTCCGGCCACCCGGCCATGAGCAGGTCGTGCTCCCCGGGGGCGTCACCGCCCTCCGCCCGGTACACCACCTTCAGTCCGAGTCCGTCGACCCAGAACCGCTCCGCGGCGGCCAGGTCGCGGGAGGGGCGGGCGATACGGATGTGGCTATGGCCGTTGACAGGCATGGGGGTCCCCCTTCGGTGCGGCACGCCCGGTTGCGTGCCGTGGCCCGAGCCTAAGCAGCCCGTGATCATCCGGCCATCGGTCGTACGTCCTGGTACGTACGGCCCCCGGGGGTCCGTCGGCGGACCTGCGACCTTCGGCCGGGGCCAGGTGGTTCGCGCGCGCCGGTTCCCCCGCGCACGCGGTGAGTTGTTCACTTGTGGTTCGCGTGGTCGCTGTGGCGCGTCCCTGGTCAGGCACCCGCACACTGGTCGCACCCGTCAACTGGAGGCGCATTCATGTCATCACGTCAGCCGAGCCCCGCTCCCCGCCGCCGCAGCGTGCTGCGCGGATCACTCGCCCTGCCGGCAGCGCTCGCCGTGCCCGCCGTGGCCGGGGCGGCGCCCTCGTTCGCCCTGTCCGGACGCCCGAAGGCCGGGTGGGGCGTACAGGCGGGGGACGTGACCGCGCACACGGGGCTCGTCTGGACGCGCTCCGACCGGCCGGCCCGGATGATCGTGGAGACGTCGGCGACGGAGTCGTTCCGCAACGCGCGGCGCTGGCGCGGGCCGCTGCTCGGCCCCGGCACGGACTTCACGGGGACGACGAGGCTGCGCGGGCTGCCCGCGGGCGAACAGATCCACTACCGGGTCCTGCTCGCCGACCCCGACGACCCCCGGCGCACCGGCGAACCGGTCACCGGCACGTTCCGTACGACGCCGAAGAGCCGCAAGGAAGGGGTGCGCTTCCTGTGGTCGGGGGATATCGCGGGCCAGGGCTGGGGCATCAACCCCGACCGCGGCGGCTTCCGTGTCTTCGAGGAGATGCGCCGCCGCGACCCCGACTTCTTCCTGTGCAGCGGTGACAACATCTACGCCGACGGGCCGATCCTGCCGAGCGTCACCCTGCCCGACGGCTCGGTGTGGCGGAACATCACGACGGAGGAGAAGTCCAAGGTCGCCGAGTCCCTGGCGGAGTTCCGCGGCGCCTTCCGCTACAACCTGCTCGATGAGAACGTACGGCGGTTCAACGCCCAGGTGCCGTCCCTCGTCCAGTGGGACGACCACGAGGTGCGCAACAACTGGTACCCGGGGCAGATCCTGGACGACGCCCGCTACACGGAGAAGAACGTCGACGTCCTGGCAGGGCGCTCCTTGCGGGCGTTCAGCGAGTACTACCCGCTCTCGACGCAGCGGCCGGGTGACGAGGACGGGCGGGTCTACCGGGTGCTGCGGCACGGGCCGCTCCTGGACGTGTTCGTCCTGGACATGCGGTCGTACCGGAACGCCAATTCCCCGAACAGACAGACCGAGGACGCCACCGGCATCCTCGGCGCCCGTCAGCTGGCGTGGCTGAAGCGTGAGCTGTCGCGTTCACGGGCGGTGTGGAAGGTGATCGCTTCGGACATGCCGCTGGGTCTCGTCGTGCCCGACGGCAGGGTGAACTTCGAGGCCGTGGCCCAGGGCGACCCCGGCGCCCCGCTCGGCCGCGAACTCCAGATCGCCGACCTCCTGCGGCACATCAAGCACCGCAAGATCACCGGCACGCTGTGGCTGACGGCAGACGTGCACTACACCTCGGCGCAGCACTACGACCCCTCGCGTGCCGCGTTCAAGGACTTCGCGCCGTTCTGGGAGTTCGTGTCCGGGCCGCTGGCCGCCGGCGGTTTCCCGGCGACGAAGCTCGACGCGACGTTCGGCCCCGAGCAGAAGTTCATCAAGGCCCCGACCCGCGCGAACACCTCCCCGGCCGAGACCCCGCAGTACTTCGGCGAGGTCGACATCGACGGGGGCAGCGGCGACCTCACCGTACGTCTGCGGCAGGAGGGCGGCGGCGTCCTGTTCACGCAGGTCCTGCGGCCGGGCCGGGTGGGGCAGTAGCCAGGCCGGGTGGCGCACGCAACCGGGGGCCGGGTGGCGACGGCAGGAGCAGGCAGGAAAGGGCGCGAAACGGACAGATGACCTCTTAACCCATCAGTCACAAGGCGTTCGTGATCACGCAACACCGGTCCCCCACAGTGTCCGTATGAGAGCTGAGATGCCTGACGTGACACGGACCAAGCACGGCCGCCCGGTTCACCACTGGCGGCGCGATGTGGTCGAGCTGGCCGCCCTGTTCACCGCCGTCGCGGTGGCGGACGCCGTGGCGAACATGATCGGCCACGGCCCCGACGGGCCCGCCCTGCTCGCGATCTCGGCCGTGGTGCTGCTCGCCACGGCCGGGTTCCACCTCTGGTGGGCGCGGCGCCACGACCATGCCCCGCCGCGCGCGCACGATACCGGCGCCCGGCCGCCCGCCGTCGCGGAGCAGGCCGGGCCCACCGCTTCCGGTTCCTCCGCCGAACACCCCGCCGAGCACCCCGCCGGCCCGTCCGGAGCGACGTCCGGGGCGACGACACTGTGGCGGATGCGTACGACCGTACGAGACGAGCCGGGCTCGCTGGCGGCGCTGTGCGTGGCCCTCGCCGAACAGCGGGTGGACATCCTGAGCCTCCAGGCGCACCCGCTGGCCGAGGGCACGGTCGACGAGTTCCTGCTGCGCGCCCCCGAAGGGCTGTCCGCCGCCGAGATCACCCGGTCGGTCTCCCGGGCGGGCGGCACCGGAACGTGGATCGAGCGCGCCGACGCCCACGACCTGGTGGACGCCCCCACCCGCATCCTGGGCCTGGCCACCCGCACCGCCCTCGACGCCGCCGAACTGCCGCTCGCGCTGCGCCAGCTGCTGGGCCGCTGCACGATCCGGTCGCTGCCCGCCGGGGCGCGGGCGGTGGGGCGCCGGGACGAGGCGGCGCCCGGTCAGCCGGTCCCCGTCGACGGCGTACTCGAAGGGACCGTGCTGCACCTGAAGGGCCCGGAGGGCGAGGTGATCAGCGTGGAGCGGCCGTACCTGCCGTTCACGCCCACGGAGTTCGCCCGCGCGCGTGCCCTGGTGGAACTCGACACCCGGCTCGGCCCGCGCGTCCCGCGCACCCAGGACGTGCTGACGCTGCCCGAGGGCAACTCCATCACTCTGCGCCGGGCCGACACCTCCGACGTCGAGGCCGCCAAGGCCATGCACGACCGCTGCTCGCGGCGCACCCTCGACATGCGCTACCACGGCCCGGTCCGGGACGCCGACCGTTACCTCAACCACCTGCTCAGCCCGCGGTTCGGCCGCACCCTCGCGGTGCGGACCGTCTCCGGCCGGATCGTCGGCATCGGCCATCTGCTCTGGGACGGCGACGAGACCGAGATCGCACTGCTCGTCGAGGACGAGTGGCAGCGGCGCGGCATCGGCGGCCAACTGCTCGACCGGCTCGTGGCGATGGCGGTCGAGGCGGGCTGCGGGAGCGTGTACGCGGTGACGCAGGCGTCCAACACGGGCATGGTCGCCGCGATGCGCGGGCTCGGTCTGCCGCTCGACTACCAGATCGAGGAGGGCACGCTGGTGATCACGGCCCGCCTCGACGCGCCGGCCGTCACTTCGCCATCGCCGTACGACCGTGAGCGGGACGCTCGTACGCAGGAAGGCAGTGAGCGGGACGGCCGTGTGGAGCGGCACCAGCGGGCGGCCCGCTGACCGGCCCGAGCGCGCAATCCAGATCGCGCCACAGGTCCTCCACGTCCTCCAGGCCGCACGACATGCGCAGCAGCCGGTCGCTCACCCCGGAGGAGTGCCGGTCCGCCGCGTCCACCACGCGGTGACTGATGGACGCCGGATGCTGGATGAGCGAGTCGACGCTGCCGAGGCTCACCGCCGGGGTGATCAGCCGCACTCCGGCGATCACCTCGTGCGGGTCGCCGCGCACCTCGAAGGCGACCATGGCGCCGCCGATCCGCGGGTAGTGGACGCGGGCCACGCGCGGGTCGTCGGCGAGGCGGCGCGCCAGCTCCGCCGCGTTCGCCGACGCCGCCCGCACCCGGACGGGCAGCGTGGCGAGGCCGCGCAGCAGCAGATACCCGGCGAGCGGATGCAGCACCCCGCCGGTGGCGAACCGCACCTGCCGCAGCTGCCTCGCGAACTCCTCGTCGCACGCGACCACTCCCCCGAGGACGTCGCCGTGACCGCCCAGGTACTTCGTGGCGCTGTGCAGCACCAGACGTGCCCCGCTCGCCGCGGGCCGCTGGAGTACGGGCGTCGCGAAGGTGTTGTCGGCGAGCAGCGGCACCTCGCCGCAGGCGTGGGCCACGGCGGCCAGGTCGAGTTCGGCGAGGGTGGGGTTGGCCGGTGACTCGACCATCACCAGGCCGGTGTCGGGGCGGATGGCGGCCGCGATGCCGGCCGGGTCCGCCCAGGTCACCTCGGTGCCGAGCAGGCCCGCGTGGAGCAGGTGGTCGCTACAGCCGTACAGCGGGCGCACGGCCACGACATGGCGCAGGCCCGCGGCGCCGCGTACGAGAAGCACCGCGGTCAGGGCCGCCATGCCGCTCGCGAACGCGACCGCGCTCTCGGTGCCTTCGAGCCGGGCGAGCGCGGTCTCGAAGCGGGCGACGGTCGGGTTGCCGAGCCGGGCGTAGACGGGCGGCCCGTCGTCGAGGGTCCCGTCGGCGGCGAAGGCGTCGATGCGGGCGGCCTCGGCGCGGCTGTCGTGGGAGGGGTACGTCGTGGAGAGGTCGATCGGCGGGGCGTGCAGGCCAAGACCGGCCAGATCGTCCCGCCCGGCGTGCACGGCCTCGGTGGCCAGGGCGCGCGGCACGGTGACCGCGTGCGCCCCTGTCCCGTCCGCCCCTCGCGAGCTGTCGAGCGGCACCTCGTGCATGGCTGTGTGCGTGTTCGCATCCATGCCCCATAGGCTGAACATTCGCCGGGGGTCGAGCGCCATATGCCGTGTTACGTTCGCCCTATGGCCGACTCCGTCGCACTGGATCCGGTGGACCTCCACATTCTGCGCCTGCTGCAGAACGACGCCCGGACCACCTACCGCGACCTGGCGGCGCAGGTCGGCGTCGCTCCCTCCACCTGCCTTGACCGGGTGACGCGGCTGCGGCGCTCGGGGGTGATTCTCGGACACCAGCTGCGGCTCGACCCGGCGAGGCTCGGCCGTGGACTCCAGGCCCTGCTCTCGGTGCAGGTCCGGCCGCACCGCCGGGACCTCGTGGGGCCCTTCGTGGAACGGATCCGGGCGCTGCCCGAGTCGTTGTCCCTGTTCCACCTCACGGGCCCCGACGACTTCCTGGTGCATGTGGCGGTGGCCGGTCCCGCGGATCTGCAGCGGCTCGTCCTCGACGAGTTCACGGCCCGGCGCGAAGTGGCGCGCGTGGAGACGAGGTTGATCTTCCAGCAGTGGGAGTGCGGTCCGCTGCTGCCGCCCGAGCCCGTCGCCGACGGGGGACGCGAAACCGCCGCCGAATCTTGGTGACGCGCGCCCTCTCCGCGTACGAGGATGTCCGCATGTCAGCCACGATGAACCCGCATCCGAACACCGGACCCCTCCCCCGCGAGGTCGCCGACACCTACGTCGACGAACTCATCGCCCTCGACCCCATCATCGGCACCTATCTCGGTGTGAAGGAGAGCCACGGCAAGCTCCCCGACACCTCGCCCGCGGGCCAGGACGCCCTCGCCCGGCTGGCGCGCACGACCCTGGTCCGGCTCGACGAGGCGGAGGCCCGGCCGGGCGCCGACAGGGAGATCGAGCGCCGCTGCGGCCGACTGCTGCGGGAGCGCCTCACCGCCGAACTCGCCGTGCACGACACGGGGGAGAAGCTGCGCTGGGTCGGCAATCTGCACACGGTCCCGCACGAGGTACGCGAGATCTTCACCGTGACGCCGATGGAGACCGAGGAGGACTGGGCGGCGATCACCGAACGGCTGCGGGCCGTGCCGGCCGCGTACGAGGGCTACCGCGCCTCCCTCGAACTGGGCCTTGAACGCAAGCTGTTCGCGCCGCCGCGCCCCACCGCCACGTTCATCGGGCAGCTCACCGAGTGGGCGGGCGAGGAGCCCGGCGCCGGTGGCCGCGGCTGGTTCGAGGAGTTCGCCGCCGCGGGCCCGGAGGCGCTCCGCGCCGACCTGGACGACGCGGCGCGGGCGGCCACCGCCTCCGTGGTGGCGCTGCGCGACTGGATGCGGGACGTGTACGCGCCCGCGATCGAGGGCTCCCCCGACACCGTGGGCCGCGAGCGCTACGCCCTGCTGTCCCGCTACTTCAACGGCACCGACCTGGATCTCGACGAGGCGTACGCGTACGGCTGGTCAGAGTTCCACCGGCTGCTCGCGGAGATGCGGGCCGAGGCCGAGAAGATCCTGCCGGGCGCGGCCACGCCGTGGGTGGCGCTCGCCCACCTCGACGAGCACGGCACACACATCGAGGGCGTGGAGGAGGTGCGGGTCTGGCTGCAGGAGCTGATGGACGAGGCGATCGAGGCGCTGGACGGCACCCACTTCGAACTCGCCGAGCGGGTACGGAAGGTGGAGTCGCACATCGCCCCGCCCGGCGGCGCCGCGGCCCCTTACTACACGGGCCCCTCCGAGGACTTCTCCCGCCCCGGCCGCACCTGGCTGCCGACGATGGGTGAGACCCGCTTCCCCGTCTACGACCTGGTCTCCACCTGGTACCACGAGGGTGTGCCCGGCCACCACCTCCAGCTGGCCCAGTGGGCCCACGTCGCCGAGGACCTCTCCCGCTACCAGGCGACCGTCGGCATCGTCAGCGCCAACGCGGAGGGCTGGGCGCTCTACGCGGAGCGGCTCATGGACGAGCTGGGGTTCCTCACCGACGCGGAGCGCAGGCTCGGCTATCTGGACGCCCAGATGATGCGCGCGCTGCGGGTCATCGTCGACATCGGCATGCACCTGGAGCTGGAGATCCCGGCGGACTCGCCCTTCCACCCGGGTGAGCGCTGGACGCCGGACCTGGCGCAGGAGTTCTTCGACGCGCACTGCAGTCGTCCGACGGAGTACGTCGCGAGCGAGATGACCCGCTACCTCACGATCCCCGGCCAGGCGATCGGCTACAAGCTGGGCGAGCGGGCCTGGCTGCTGGGCCGCGAGAACGCGCGTCGCCGCCACGGGGACGCGTTCGACGCCAAGGCGTGGCACATGGCAGCACTGTCCCAGGGCTCGCTGGGCCTGGACGACCTGGTGGACGAGTTGTCCAAGCTGTGACGGGACGGGCGGCGGGGCCGGACGCCCGGCCCCGCCGCCCGTCAGCGGCGGAAGCCGCCCTCGGAGTCGATGACCTGGCCGGTGATCCAGGCCGCCTCGTCGGTGGCGAGCCAGGCGATGAGCCGGGCCGGGTCGTCGGGCATCCCCCAGCGGCCCGCCGGGAACCGGGCCTCGATCTGCGCGTACGCCTCGCCGGTGAGGTAATCGGTGTCCACGGGGCCCGGGTTGACGCAGTTCACGGTGGTGGCGAGGTCGGCGAGGCCGGTCGCGAGCGAACGGGTCACCGAGGCGAGCGCGCCCTTCTGGAGGCCGTACGCGATCTCTCCCGGCATGCCGCCCGCGATGTCCTGCCCCGAGGTCATCATCACGACGCGCCCGCCGGGAGCCCGGGACGCCGTCCGGGCGCGCAGCCGTGCGTACGCCTGGACGAGAAGGATCACGGAGCGGGTGTCGACCGCCCAGTGCGCGTCGAGCATGGCGGCGTCCACGGCGTCGAGGGAGCCGTCGCTGCCGCTCAGCGCGTGGTTGGCGACGAGGATGTCGACCCGCCCGCCGAGGGCGTCGGCCGCCGCGTCGATCAGCTCGGCCGGAGCGGAGGGTTCCGAAAGATCTCCGGGCCCCGCGCAGACCGTCGCGTCCGGGTCGCCGAGCGCCTGGCGCACTCCTTCGACGACGTCCTGCGGCCGGTCGGCGCCCCAGGGCATGGCGGCGTCGTGGGGGACGTGGTGGTGCAGGTACACCCCGGCTCCATGGGCGGCGAGCCGACGCGCCACCGCGTACCCGATGCCTCCGCGGCGACTGGCGCCGGTGACGAGAGCGGTACGGCCGCGCAACGGAAGCGGATCGCGGCGGAGTTCGGCGGGCGAGGGAGAAGGCAGGTGTGGCATGGCAGTTCATGATGGGCGCCGGGGCCGCGACGCGCACGGGGTTTTCGCGGAGCGGGGTGCTCACCGGGGCGCCCGCGCCCGTGGCCCTCAGCAGCCGCAGTCGTCCGCGTCGACGGGAGCCGTGAGCGCGTCCGGGGCGCGCTGTTCCTCGCCCTCCCAAGTCTCGAACGCGAAGCCCTCCCGCGCCCAGTACTCGAAGCCGCCCAGCATCTCCTTGACCTGGAAGCCCAGCTGGGCGAGGGCGAGGGCCGCACGGGTCGCGCCGTTGCAGCCGGGGCCCCAGCAGTACGTCACCACCGGCACCGACCTGTCGAGCAGTGCCTCGGCCTGCTCCGGGATGAGCGCGGTGGGCAGGTGGATCGCGCCCGGAATGTGCCCTTGGTCCCAGGACGCGGTGGAGCGGGTGTCGATCACGACGAAGCCGGGGTCGCCGTCGGCGGCCAGCGCGGACGCCACGTCGGAGACGTCGGCGTGGAAGGCGAGGCTCGCACCGAAGTACGCGGCGGCCGCGGCCGGGGAGGCGGGCGGGATGCGCAGAACTGAATTCACGGCGGTGTCGACCGAGGTGGAGGAGGCGGGGGAAGCGGCACTGAGCTGCACGTTCGTGGTGTTCATGGCAGAAAATCTACGGCTGCGGACGGGAAGTCTGAAGCGGCGATCCCCGGCGTCCCTCTTGATCAGCCGAGGATTTCCCTGTTACCTCTCGGGGATGACCGGTTATTCCACGGACGCCACCGACTGGCGCATCCTCGACGTCCTCCAGCGTGAGGGCCGCGCCAGCTACGCCGAACTGGCGCGCGCCGTCTCGATGTCCGCGAGCGCCGTCACCGAGCGCGTGCGGCGCCTGGAGGAGGCGGGCGTCATCCAGGGCTACGCGGCCGTGGTCGACCCGGAGCGGCTGGGTCTGCCCATTCTGGCGTTCGTACGTCTGCGCTATCCGACCGGCAACTACAAGCCGTTCCACGATCTGGTGGAGGCGACGCCGGAGATCCTGGAGGCCCATCACGTCACGGGCGACGACTGTTTCGTCATCAAGGTCGCCGCGCGGTCGATGAACCACCTCGAAGAGGTCTCGGGCCGGATCGGCGCGCTGGGGTCGGTGACGACGAGCGTCGTCTACTCCTCGCCCCTGCCGAGGCGGCCCCTGGGACGCTGAGGGCGCCTGCCCTCACCGAAGGGCGGCGCGGCAGGGACCCTGAGTGCGCCGGGTGTGCGGGGGCGGGGCGGCGCCGCCCCACCCCCGCACACCGTCAGGTCAGCGCAGGCCGTACTGCGCCCGGCCGACCACCTTGTTGTTGGTGAAGGTGAACGCGGCGCTGCCGTAGGTGCTGGACTGCTCGCACGAGTAGCTGGCGGACTTCGCACCGGCGGCCTCGGCGTCGGCGACGCGCACGCACACGCCCTTGCCCGCGATGTCGTGCATCTGGGCGATGGTCTTGCCCTTGGTTATCTTCTTGTACTTCGCCTTGGTCATCTTGCCGTTGGACTTCTTGCCGTCGAGGCCGCCCTGCGACTTCATGGCGAGCTTGCCGTTGCCGAAGGAGAACATCGCGGAGCTGTACTGCTTGTTGCCCTTGCACTCGTAGACCTTGCTCGAGTAGCCCGAGCCACCGCTGCTCGACGTCAGCTTGCAGGCGCCGCGGCCGGCGACGGAGTGCATCTTGGAGATGCTCGCCCCCAGCTTGACCTTGTCGTACTCGGCGCGCGTGATGGTCGGCGAAGCCGCCTGCGCGGTGGGGGCCAGGGTGGCGGTGAGGGCGGCGGCGAGCAGACCGGAGACGGCCAGCGTCTTGCGCGACATACGTGTTCCTGTTCGTGCGGGGGTGACATACCCGTGGCAGACATGACGGGGGCCAACGCCCCCAAATGATCATGACTCCCGACATCGCCCCTTGGTTGTGCCCCGGCCCGGACGAGTTCGGAATGTCCGGTCGCGGGCACCGTGCTTCACGCCGCGCCCCGCTGGCGCACGACCGAACCGGCGCGCCCCTTCACCACCTCCAGCTGCGCGTGCACCCGTCGGCGCAGATCGGCGACGTGGCTGACGATGCCGACGCTGCGGTCGCGTTCACGCAGGGAGTCCAGGACGTCCAGGACCTCGTCCAGGGTCTGGTCATCCAGGCTGCCGAAGCCCTCGTCGATGAAGAGCGTGTCGAGCCGTACGCCGCCCGCCTCGTCCGTGACCACGTCCGCGAGGCCGAGCGCCAGGGCGAGCGAGGCGAAGAACGTCTCGCCGCCCGAGAGGGTCGCCGTGTCCCGCTCGCGGCCGGTCCACGCGTCGACCACATGCAGACCGAGGCCCGAACGGCCGCGTCCCGTCCGGTCGTCGGAGTGCACGAGGGTGTAGCGCCCGGACGACATCCGCCGCAGCCGGACGGTCGCGGCCGCGGCCACCTGCTCCAGGCGGGCGGCCAGTACGTACGACTCCAGGCGCATCCTGCGTTCGTTGTCGGCCGAGGTGCCCGCGGCGAGGCCGGCCATCCGCGCCACCCGGTCGTGGGCGGCGCGCAGCGGCGCGAGGCCGCGCGTCCCGGCGGCGGTGCGGGCGGAGAGCCTGTCGAGTTCGGCGCAGCGCCGTGCCGCGGCGTCGCGCGCGGACGCGGCGGCCCGAAGGCGTCTGGCGGCGGCCTCAGCCTCCTCCCGCGCGGCCGGCAGGTCGGCGGGAGGCTGCTGCGCGGCGGTGGCCGTGTCCGGTTCGGCGAGGACGGAGCGGACCGCGGCTTCTTCGTTCCGCCAGGCGTCGAGGCGGTGCTGGAGTTCGCGGTGGCGGGCGTCGTCGAGGAGGGCGTCAGCCGCGGCGACCGGCGTGTCGAATCCGGCGCGGAAGGCCGCGTCGGCGAGGCGCGCGTCCGCCGCCTTGAGGCGCTCGGCCGTCTCGTCGGCGACGCGCACGGCGTCCGCGGCCTCGGTGAGCAGGGCGGCCTGCCGCTCCAGCTGGGCGGCGCGGGCCGCGACGCTTCCGGTCGTTCCGCGCGCGTGGGTCAACTCCTCTTCCAGGGCGTTCTGTTCGCGGTCGAGGGCCTCGCGCAGGGTGGCCCTCGACGCGGCACGCCGGGCGGCCTCCTGCCGGCCGGTGACTCGGCGGTCGTACTCGCGCTCGGCCCGCGCCAGCGCCTCGCGCGCGGCGTGCAGTCCCGAGGCGTGGTCGCGCGCTTCGGCGTGGGCGCGCCGCAACTCCTCCACGGCGGCGGCGAGTTCCTCGACACTCGGCTCGGTACCCCCGGGCGCGGACTCGTCCGCCCCCGTTTCGCCGCTTCGCGCCGCCGCTGTCGCCGCCGCCAGCGAGGCCTGTACGTCGCTCAGTTCGCGCTCGGCGGCCGTGCGGGACTCCAGGGCGGCGCGGTGGGCGGACAGCGCCTCCTCCTCCGCGCCGCGGTCCACGTGCCCGGCGCTCTTGCGGGCGGGGGCGGGGTGTTCCGTCGCCCCGCACACCGCGCACGGTTCGCCGTCGGTCAGGTGCGCGGCGAGTTCGGCGGCGATGCCGGTGAGGCGCTGTTCCTTCAGGGCGAGCCAGTGTTCGTGCGTGCTGGTGGCGTGTTCGCGGGCGGTGAGGGCGCGATCCTGTGCCGCCGCCGCGTCCTGGGCGAGCCGGTCGCGGCGGCGGGCCGCGTCCAGCCGGGTCCTCACCGGTTCGAGGCGCCCCGCCAGCCGCTCGGCGTGGGTCGCGGCCTCCTGGGCGGATTCGACGCGCTCCTGGAGGGCGGCCCGGGTGGCCTCCCAGCCGTCGAGCCAGCCCGCCGCGTCCTGCGACACCTCGTCGTCGGCGCGCTCCTGCCGGTCCAGGGCCGCGCGCTCGGCGGCGATGTCGGCGAGCCGCTGCTCGGCACGCCGCGCCGATCCCAGGCCGCCCAGCTCCTCGGCGGCCTTGCGCGCGGCGGCGGCGAGCCCGGACGCCCCGGCGGCTTCGAAGGTGCCGGGGAGGCGGCCACGCGCGCGTGTCTCCTCCTGCGCGGCCCGGCGGTGCTCCGCCTCCGCGGCGTCGCGCAGTGCGAGCGCCGGGGCGACCGTCTCCGCCTTGCGCGCCCGCTCCAGGCGCTGCTCGCACTCGCGCCGCTCGGCCTCGCGCGCGTGCAGCCGTGCGGCGCGCTCTTGTGCCTCGGCGAACCGGCTCTGCAGCCGGTCGAGTTCGCGTACGTCACCGAGTCGGCGCTCCGCGGCCACCTGCGCGGATTCGGCGGCGGTGAGCGCGCCGTCCGCGATGGTGAGGCGCTCTCGGGCCGTCGTGCGGGCGACGGCGGCCCAGGCGAGGACTTCGGTGGCGAGGCCCGGGTCGCCGGGAGCGAGGTCGGGCAGGGGCAGTTCGGCTTCCCGGCCGTCTTCCGCCGCGGCCTGCTGCATGCGGTGCGCGTCGGCGAGGAGCGCCGCGTCGCCGTCCTTGACCTCGGCCGCGGTGGTGCGCCGCTGCTCGACGAGCCGCTGTTCGACCGCGGCGAACCTGCGGGTGTCGAAGAGCCGCCCGAGCAGCTTGCCGCGTGCCTCCGCGTCCGCGCGCAGGAAGCGCGCGAAGTCGCCCTGCGGCAGCAGGACGACCTGGCAGAACTGCTCCTTGCTCATGCCGAGCAGTTGGGCGATCTCCTCGCCGATCTCCTGGTGGGACCGGCTCAGGTCCTTCCAGCCGCCTTCCGGGGTGCTCTCGCGGAGCCAGCTCTGGGCCTTCTCGGTGGTCGTGCCGGTGCCCCTCTTCTTGGGGCGTGCCCACGGTGGCTGGCGGGTGATCTCCAAGCGGCGTCCGGCGACGGTGAGTTCGAGGCACACCTCTGTGCGCGTGCCCTGCTGCGCGTGGTCGCTGCGCAGCGTCATGCCCTGCCCGCTGCCCTGGCGCGCGCCCGGCACCGATCCGTACAGCGCGTAGCAGACGGCGTCGAGGACGGAGGTCTTGCCCGCGCCGGTCGGGCCGTGCAGCAGGAAGAGCCCGGCGGCGGATAGCTCGTCGAAGTCGATGTCCTGGGTGGTGCCGAAGGGCCCGAACGCGGTGACGCGGAGCCGGTGGAGTCTCATCGGGCGACCTCGCGCAGGGTGTCGTCGGCGCGGACCGCGTCGAAGGCCGACCGCAGCACCGCCCGCTCGTGCCCGTCGGGGCCCGCCCCGCGCACATGGGCCACGAAGTCCTCGGCGATCTGCTCGTCGCTGCGGCCCTGGAGACGCTGGGCGTACGAGACGTCCGGGTCGTCCGGGGCCCGGTCCGGGTCGAAGACGAGGCTGAGGGTGTGCGGGAAGCGCGCGCAGAGGCGGGCCATGGGGTCGTCGGGGCGCACCGCGTCGGTGAGGGTGGCCTCGACCCAGGCTTCCTCGTGGCGGGTGAGGCCTGGGTCGTCGAGGAGTTCGTCGAGGGTGCCGCGGATACGGGCGAGTGCGCGCGGCACCGGGCAGTCGACGCGCTCGGCCTCGATCTGCCCCTCGGGGCCGAGGTCGACGAGCCACATGCTCTTGCGGTGGTCGGCTTCGGAGAAGGAGTACGGCAGCGGGGAGCCGGAGTAGCGCACGCGCGTGCCGAGCGTCTGGCTGCCGTGCAGATGACCGAGCGCCGCGTAGTCGACGCCTTCGAAGACTCCGGCCGGCACCGCGGCGACTCCGCCGACCGTGATGTCCCGCTCGCTGTCACTGATCTGCCCGCCGCTGACGAACGCGTGGGCGAGGACGACGGAGCGGGTGCCCCGCGCGCGGGTGGCGAGGTCGGCCCGCACCCGGTCCATGGCGGCCCCGATGACCGCCTCGTGGCCCGCCTTGGCCACGCCGAACTCGTCCTTCACCAGGGCGGGTTCGAGGTAGGGCAGGCCGTAGAACGCCACGTCGCCGTGGTCGTCGGCGAGGAGCACGGGCTCCGCGCAGGCGGCGGGGTCGGTGCGCAGATGGATGCCCGCGCGGTCGATGAGGCCCGCGCCGACGCCGAGGCGGCGCGCCGAGTCGTGGTTCCCGGAGATCATCACCGTCGGCACGCCGAGGTCGGCGAGCCGGTGCAGCGCGTCGTCGAACAGCTCCACCGCGGCGAGCGGCGGCACCGCCCTGTCGTACACGTCCCCGGCCACCAGGACGGCGTCGACCTCGCGCTCGCGCGCGGTCGTCACCAGGTGACCGATGAACGCGGCCTGGGCGTCCAGCATGTTCACGCGGTGGAACGAGCGGCCCAGGTGCCAGTCGGACGTGTGCAGCAGCCTCATGAGCCCCGAGACTAACGGGCGGGTCGGACATCACGGGCGGCTGCTCCTGTAACCGCCGCCGTCCAGTGCCCCGGCTCCGCGGGGCGCGCCGCGCGTCAGGCGTCTCCGTACGCCTCTCCCCCGAGTTCGAACACCGCGCTGCCCGCCGTGGCGTCGGCCAGCCAGCCCCGGAAGGCGTCCACGTCGGCGTCCGGGAGACCGATCTCGATGGTGACCGCGTCGCCGTAACGAACGTCACGCACCTCACGGCCCGCGGCACGCAGATCGTTCTGGACCTTGCCCGCGCGCTGGTGGTCGACGGTGACGGTGGCGAGGCGGAAGCGGCGGCGGGTGACGGTGCCCAGGGTGTCGAGCGCCTCGCCGACCGCGCCTCCGTAGGCGCGGATCAGACCGCCCGCGCCGAGCTTGACCCCTCCGTAGTACCGGGTCACGACCGCGGCGACGTACCGCATGTCGCGGCGCAGGAGCATCTGCAGCATGGGGACGCCCGCGGTGCCGCCCGGCTCCCCGTCGTCACTGGCCTTCTGGATCGCCGCGTCCGCCCCGATGACGTACGCGAAGCAGTTGTGGCTGGCCGTGGGGTGCTCCTTGCGGACGCGTGCGACGAAGTCCTGGGCCTCCCGCTCGGTGGCAGCGGGTGCCAGGGCGCACAGGAAGCGCGAGCGGTTGATCTCGGTCTCGTGCACGCCCTCGCGGGCCACTGTGCGGTATTCGTCCTGCATCACGCCAGCGTAGGCGCTCCTCGGGAGACGCCGGTGGCCGGGAGCGGTGCCGAGTGGCACAGGTCACTGTCCACGCGCGCGTGCCGTGCGCCGGGTACCGTGATCTCTCGTGACGTCACCCTCGATATCCGTGCCCCAAGTCCCGGAAGCCTCGGGCCCCTTGGCATCCCTGCTGGCCGCCGTGCCTGTCACCGTCGTCGAGACTTATGGCGACCCGGCCGACGCCGTGCTCTTCCCGGAGGAGGAGGCGGTCGTGGCGAAGGCGGTGGCCAAGCGGCGCGATGAGTTCACCACCGTGCGGCACTGCGCCCGGGCCGCGCTGCACCTCATCGGCGTGCCGCCGGCCCCGATCCTGCCGGGCCAGCGGGGTGCGCCCCGCTGGCCGGACGGCGTCGTCGGCAGCATGACGCACTGCGCCGGGTACCGTGCGGCGGTCGTGGCCCGCGCCGGTGAGGTGACCTCGCTCGGCGTCGACGCGGAGCCGGGCGAGCCGCTGCGCGACCCGGACGTGCTGACCATGATCGCCGACGAGTCGGAGCGCGCGGCGCTCGCCGCCCTCGGCGCCCGCCACCCCGGCACACCCTGGGACCGCCTGCTCTTCAGCGCCAAGGAGTCGGTCTACAAGACGTGGTTCCCGCTCACCGGGCGCTGGCTCGGTTTCGAGGACGCCCGGGTGCGGCTCGACCCGGACGGGACGTTCACGGCGCGGCTGCTCGTCGAGGGGCCCGTGGTGGAGGGCGTGGAGCTGAAGGTGTTCTCGGGGCAGTGGATCGTGCGCGACGGGATCGCCGCGACGGCCATCGTCCTGCCGATCACCACTCCTGCCGATCCGTCCTCCGCTGTTCACGCGTAGGCCTCCGTCAGACATAACGGCTATAGGAGACATCACGCGCATTCAGGGAGCCGCTGCCCGGGATGAGGCCGCTGCCCGGTACGTGGGGCGGCCTCCGAGCCAGGTGCCCCGCACGCGCGCGTGGCGGATCGCCATCGGGTCGGCGGTGCGTGGGTCGGCGGAGAGCAGGACCAGGTCGGCGGGGGCGCCCGGCGCCAGGCGCAGCCGGTCGTCGGCGCCCGCCTGGTGGGCGACCCCGGCGGTGGCCGCCGTCAGCGCCTCCTCGACGGTCAGCCGCTGGTGGGGGATCCAGCCTTCCGCCGGCTCCCCCGTGAACGTACGCCTGGTGACGGCCACTTGGATGCCTTCCAGGGGGATGTGCGAGCTGACGGGCCAGTCGCTGCCGAAGGAGAGCCGCACGCCGTCCCGCGCCAGCTCGCCCATGGGGTATTGCAGGGCCGCCCGGTGCGCGCCGAGCCGCGGGATGGACAGCTCGGTCTGGAGCGGGTCGGGCTGCGCCCAGAGGGGTTCGAAGTTGGCGATGACACCGAGCGCGGCGAAGCGGGGCAGGTCGGCGGGGTCGACCAGCTGGACATGGGTGATCACCGGGCGCCGGTCCCAGGCGGGGTTGGCGTGGATCGCGGTCTCGATCGCGTCGAGCGAGGCGCGTACGCCCGCGTCGCCGATCGCGTGAATGTGGGTCTGGAAGCCCGCGGCGTCGAAGGCGCGTACCGCCTCGGCGAGCGCGCGAGGTTCCCACACGGGCATGCCGCAGCTGTGCGACGCGTCCAGGTAGGGGGCGAGCATGGCGGCCGTACCGCCCTCGATGACGCCGTCGCTGAAGAACTTCACCGTCCGCGCGGTCAGCAGCTCGCCGCCCTCCGCGGCCACCCGCGCGCGTGTCTCGGCGAACGGCGCGAGCTGCCCGCGCCACCGGTCGGGATCCGCGCGCTGGGCGAGGTCGACCCGGAAGGCCAGGGCGTCACGCCGGGCGGCGGTGAGATAGGCGTCGGCCATCTCCGGTTCGACCCAGGCGTCCTGCACCCAGGTGATGCCCGCGCGCGCGTACGCGTGCCCGGCGCGGCGCACCGCCTCGACGAGTTCGTCCGTGGCGCGCGAGGGGACCTGGTCGAGCACGAGGTCGCAGGCGTGCCACTCGCGCAGGGTGCCGAGCGGTGTGCCGTCGGGGCGGCGCACGATCCAGCCGAGGCGCGGCTCCGGAGTGCTCTCGCTCACCCCGGCCCTGCGCAGCGCCTCGGTGTTGCACCACACGGTGTGGTAGTCGTGGGCGCGCAGCACGACGGGCCGGTCGGGCACCGCCGCGTCAAGCCAGCGCGCGTCGAACTCCCCGTCGGGCGCGAGCGCGGGGTCGTAGGAGGCGCCGACGATCCACTCGGCCTCCGGGTGCTCCCCGGCCCACCGCCCGACTTCGGAGACGATCGCGTCGACGGAGGCGAGCTCCTTGATCTGCGGCCCGAAGCTCTCCAGGCCGCCGAAGAGCGGGTGGGCGTGGCCGTCGCCGAAGGCGGCCATCAGCAGTCCGTCGCCGATGTCGACGACCTCGTCGGCGGTGGCGGCGAGGGCGCGGGCCTCGTCGCCGAGCGCCAGGACGCGGCCGTCGCGCACGGCGAGCGCCGTGGTGTCGTGGTGGGGGTGGCTCCCGGTTCGGGTGGTGCCGAGGAAGACCAGGGTCGTCATGCTGTCGGTTTCTCCTTGCTTGCCTACTCGCCTACTCGACTGCTCGCTTGCTCGCGGCCGCTCGCGGTTTCCGCCACCCTCCGCCACCCCTCAGACGCTCTCGGCGTCCACCGTCGTCAGCCGCTCGTACGCCATCGGATCGCGCGCCTTGACGCGCAGCGCCAGCATGGCGCCGACGACGAACAGCACCGGCAGCGGGAGGATCAGGGCCGCGTTCACACCGGTGGAGGCGCCGGTGAGCAGATCGAGGTGGGCACAGACCAGGACGATCATGACGGCGAGACCCGCGCAGGCGAGCAAGGGAGCGGCGACCACCCGCCAGGCCGGCAGCGCGCGCCGGTCACGGCGGAAGAACCCGTACACGGCGAGGGCGGCGAGTGCCTGCATGAGCATCACGCCGAGGATGCCGGAGCCGTTGGTCCACAGGAACGTGACGGTGTACGGATCGACCCCGCTGACCACCGTCACGACGATCACCGCGAGCGCGAGGGCCGACTGCGTGAGCACGGCCGCGGCCGGTGCCCGGGTCTTCGCGGAGACCGTGCCGAGGCGGGCCGGGAGCAGGCCTTCCCTGCCGAGCGCGTAGAAGTAGCGGGCGGCGCCGTTGTGGAAGGCGAGCGTGGCCGCGAAGGCGCTGGTGATGATCAGTACGTGCATGGAGTCGGCGGCCCAGGCCCCGCTGAAGCGCTCGGTGGCGGTGAAGACCATGTCGGCGCCGCCCTCTCCGTTCGCCACGGCCTGGGCGCGGTCGCCGTACGCGTTGATGATCATCCAGACGGTGAAGGTGTAGAAGAGCGCGAGGAACGCCACGGCGATGTAGGTGGCGCGCGGCACGGTCCTCTCCGGTCGCCGTGCCTCCTCCGCGTAGATCGCGGTCGCCTCGAAGCCGACGAAGGCGCCGATGGCGAGGACGAACATGCCGCCCGCCCCGGACGCGCCGAGATGGCCGGGTGACAGCGCCCCCAGGTCGACGCCCCGCGGGCCGCCGCCGTGCGCGAGGACGCCCGCTTCGAAGGCGAGCAGTACCAGCACTTCGAGGACCAGGGCGACGCCGAGGACCTTGGCGCTGAGGGTGACCCTGAGGTAGCCGAGCGCGCCGATGGCGACCAGTCCGCCCGACGCCCAGACCCACCAGGGCACATGGGCCCCGGTAAGGTCCTCGAAGCCCGACTCCGTGAACCATCCGAAGGCGGCGAGCAGTCCCACCTCGATCGCGTTGTACGAGAAGAGCGCGACGTACGCGGAGCCGGCTCCGGCCGGGCGGCCGAGCCCCCTGCCTATGTACGCGTAGAAGGCGCCGGCGTTGCGCACGTACCGGCTCATGGCCGTGAACCCGGCGGCGAAGACGATCAGGAGCAGGCCCGAGAGCAGATAGCCGAGCGGTGCCGCCCGGCCCGCCATGCCGATGGCCAGCGGGGCCACGCCCGCCATGACCGTCAGCGGGGCCGCGGCCGCCATGACGAAGAAGACCAGATCGCCGGTGCCGACGGCCCCGCCGCTGAGGCCGTGGGAGGAGGGAGGGGAGGTCGGTACGGAGGGAGGCGGTACGGAGGAGGGGGGTGCGGTCACGCGCGTACTCCCGAGGTCGGAGACGCAGAGAACTAAACCGCTTCGGCGAGGGCGTGGGAAGGGGCCGTGAAATCGATCCACTCGCCCCGACGACGGTCGGAGGAGGTGGAGAAGGCGGAAACAGGCCAAGAAGTGCGAGGAGCGGGAGCACGCGCACCCGAGCCGAATGCGCCCCGGCGGCTCCCCCCTCGCCCCCTCTGCCGGCCGCTCCGCGGCAGGACAACCCCACTGCGGCCGATGCCCAGTTCAAAACGTTTTTTCCCTTGTGCACACATGCGTCATTGAGTTGCGCACTCGTTGATTAAACCCACAAGTAGCAACGCGTTCACACACCGGCATATGCGTTTTTCCTATTGTCATACTTTCTGTCATGGTCTTGCAGCATCTTCCGGTTATGCACATAGCTGGGTGCTGCGACCTTTCCCGTCCCGGGTTCCCGATGAGCCCGGGACAGGCCGACGGAGCCCCCGCGCGCCGTCGACCAGGGAAGCGGTCGTCACCTCTATCCGAGGAGACGTCATGAAGAAGGCCTACGAAGCTCCGTCGCTCGTCCGGCTCGGGACGTTCCGGAAGAAGACCGGGCTGCTGGCGCGGTCCGGAAACGACCGACTCATTTTCAGCAAGAACTGACGACCGAAGGTTTCTGACCCGACGTCATGACTGAACTGCACGAGAGTGCGGGGACGGGCCCCGGCGACGCGCACTTCACGGTCTTCAACGACCGTGCGGACGCGGCCGCCGTGGCCCGCTCCTTCGCCCACCCAGGAACACGTGTCCTCAACCATTCCTCGGGCCGGCCGTGGCTGGTCGGCCAGTGGGCCGACGAAGAGATCGTCACGGCGCGCGTCGGCCGCGCCGCCCTGGCCGTCATCGGTTGCTGCCCCGTCACCACCGCCGAACTGGAGGCCCGGGCAGGGCGGTTGCGCGACCTGACGGAGCTGGACGTGTGGGCCCGCTCCCTGCCCGGCAGCTTCCACCTTGTCGCCGCCCTGGACCAGCGGCTCAGGATGCAGGGCACCGCGTCCGGGCTCCGGCTGGTCTTCCACGCCACCGTGGACGGTGTGCCCTTGGCCGCCACCCGCGCCGACGTCCTCGCCGCCGCCCTGGGCCACGACCCCGACGAAGAACAGCTCGCGATCCGGCTGTTGTGGCCTGCCCCCTATCCCCTTTTCGAGACCTCCCTCTGGTACGGCGTCACCGCGGTGCCCCCACAGGACGCGCTGATCGTCGGCGCGGACGGGCGGACCGTGCACCACTCACGGTGGTGGACCCCGCCGGAGCCGGTCCGCACCCTCGCCGACGGGGCGCCGCTGGTCCGCGAGGCCCTCGCCACGGCCATCGACGCCCGCACGCGCCAAGGCGGCGTGGTCAGCTGCGACCTGTCCGGCGGCCTGGACTCCACCTCCATCTGCTTCCTCGCGGACCGGTCCCCCGCCAAGGTGGTGGCCAGCACCTGGCCGGGACGCGACCCGGCCGACACCGACCTGCACTGGGCCGAGCGGGCGGTGAAACACCTCCCGGACGTCGAGCATGTGGTGTGGGACGCGCACGCCTCACCGCTGGTCTACGACGATCTGCTGAACATCGACGACCTGCTGGACGAACCGACCATCGGCGTCATGGACCGCTCAAGGGTGCTGAGCCATCTGCCGGACATGGCCCGGCGGGGCAGCCGAGTGCACATGACGGGCATCGGCGGCGATCACGTGGCCTGGTGCTCGGAGGCGTACTACCACCGGCTGTCGCGCACCCGCCCGCTGTTCGCACTGCGGCAGCTGCGGGGCTTCCGGGCCCTGTGGCAGTGGCCGCTCGGTACGACGGCCCGTGCCCTGGCCGATTCCCGGCCGTACGGCAGGTGTCTCGCCGACGCCGTCGGACACCTGCGCGACCCGCTCCCGGCATCGGCCACCACCAGTCTCGGCTGGGGCATGCCCCCACGTCTCTTCGAGTGGGTCACGCCCGACGCCACGCGCATGGTCGAGCGGGCGCTGCGGGAGGCCGCTTCGACGGTCGTGCCCCTGCACCCCGACCGTGGCATGCACGCCGATCTTGAACAGATCCGCTCGTGCACGCGCATCATCCGCCAGTGGGACCGCATGGCGGCCCGCGTCGGTGTCCCGATGGCCTCGCCGTTCCTCGACGACCGCGTCATCGAGGCGTGCCTCGCGATCCGGCCCGAGGAACGCGTCACGCCCTGGGCGTACAAACCCGTCCTCACCACCGCGATGCGCGGCATCGTTCCCGAGGAGTGCCTGCGGCGCACCACCAAGGCGGCCGCCGCCATGGACGCCGCCGACGGACTGCGCAAGCACCGCGCCGACCTGCTGGCCCTGTGGGAGGACTCCCGGCTGGAGCGGCTCGGCCTGGTCGACGGTGAGACGCTGCGCCGCCTCGCGCAGCGGCCCTCCGCGCCCGGGCTGCGCGACGGCATCCTCTACTCGACCATCGCCGCCGAGGTATGGCTCCGCGGCCTCTCCCCCGCCCGCACCCGATAGGCCCGCCACCGGAGAAAGGCAGTCACCCACCATGGCACTGCAGTTCGGCCCCGATGTCTCCACCACGGAGACCGACTACGGCACGGTCCTTCTCGACCAGCGCAGCGGAAACTACTGGGAACTCAACCCCACCGGGAGCCTCGTCGTGAAGACCCTCCTCGACGGCGGCGAGGAGGCGGCGGCCATCGACGCGCTCATCTGCGAGTTCGACATCGACCGGGCTCGCGCGCAGCAGGACGTCACCACTCTCGTACGGGAACTGCGGGACGCGGGGCTGGTCTCATGACGACACCGAGCGCCCTGGAGCGGCCCACGGGTGTCCCCTTCACCCGGCGTCTCGCCGCCCGACTCGTGCTGCTGCCCGCCGTCGCGCTCTCCTTGCTGCCCCCGCGCCGGATCCGCACCGTCCTCGGTGTCGTACGCCGTGGCGCCGCCCCGGCCACCGCCGCGCAGGCGAAGAAGGCCCGGGACGCGATGTGCGCGACCAGCCTGCTCTGCGCCGGCCCGAAAGGCTGTCTGCCCCGCTCGCTGGGCTCCGCCCTGCTGTGCCGACTGATGGGCGGCTGGCCGACGTGGTGCACGGGGGCGAGCGTGGTGCCTCCCTTCAACGCGCACGCCTGGATCGAGGCGGAGGGCCGGCCCATCGGAGAGGAGATGCCCGACGACTACTTCGCGCGGCTGCTCTCGGTGGGACCGGCGGGAACTTCTCGGGCCGGGTGCTAGTTTCTACAGTGTTGTAGTTTCTACGCTGCTGTAGAACACCCGATATCGATATGTGCATGGAGTTCCCCATGGCCCTGTGGGACCGCGTCAAGGAATCCGCGTCGACGATGCAGACCCAGCTGCTGGCGAAGAAGAACGACCTCAAGAGCGGCGCCTTCCGCGACGCGAGCATGGCGATGTGCGCCCTGGTGGCAGCCGCGGACGGCACGGTGGACCCGACCGAACGCGCCCGCGTGGCCCAGCTCATCGGTGCGAACGAGGTGTTGCAGAACTTCCCGGCGGACGACCTGCGCCGCCGCTTCGACGCCTACGTCGACAAGCTGACCGCCGACTTCGCGTTCGGCAAGGTGAGCGTTCTCCAGGAGGTCGCCAAGGCGAGGAAGAAGCCCGCGGAGGCCCGCGCGGTCATCCAGATAGGCATCGTCATCGGCGGCGCCGACGGCGACTTCGACAAGGACGAGCAGGCCGTGGTGCGCGAGGCGTGCTTCGCGCTGGACCTGCCGCCGCACGAGTTCGACCTGTAACGGCGCCGGCACGGGGCCCGTTCACAGCGGCGCAGGCTCGGGGCGGCGCCCGTTCACAGCGGTGTGGCCGCCCGCAGGATGAGGACCATCGTGACCGCGGAGTTCGCCGAGGACATCGCGGAGACGACGGTGCCGAACGCGGCGCACCACAGGGCGAGTCCCACCGCGGTGAACAGGGAGGGACGCGTGCGGGCGGCGGGCGCCGGGGCGAGCAGGGCGGCGACGCGGCGCGGCACGGGCCCCGGCGTGGCGAACCCCGCGAGGGCGGGCGCGGGCGCGCCCCGGGAGACCAGGGCGGCCCTGCCGATCGCACGGGCGACGACCCGCCTGTCCCGTACGGCCCGTGCCGCCGCCTCGTCGGCCCACCGTTCCGCGGTGAAGGCGACGGAGGTGCGCAGCGGGCGCAGGAAGGGGTTGGCGCGGGCCGCCAACTGCGTGACGAGGAGGTGACGGTGGTGCCGCGCGGTGAGATGGGCCCGCTCGTGCGCGAACAGCGCGCGCCGCTCCGGGGCGGCGAGCCGGTTCAGCATGCCGGTGGTGACCACGACGCGGCCGCCGTCGCGCGCCGGAAGGGCGTAGGCGTACGGAGCGTCGTCGGGGAGCACCGCGACGGACGTGCCGGGCAGCCCTTCGAGGGCGCGCCGCCCTCGAAGGCGTACGCGCGCGTGCCGCCACAGGGTGCGGGCGCAGGCGGCGCACACGGCGAGCAGTGCGGGGATGGCGGCCTTCCCCGCGACCTCGTAATAGGGGACGGCGGCCCGCACCTCGGGGTCGGACCAGGCGTCCGGCAGGGGGTTGCCCGGCAGTTGGGCGGTGCCGACGACCATGAGGAGCGCGAGACAGAGCGTGCTGCACAGGGCCATCACCCCGGCGACGGAGGTGAGCACGCGCGTGGCGGTGCGCGGGTGGAGGTGATGCTCGGCGAGGCGGGCGACCGGCCAGGCGGTCAGCGGCAGCACGAGGGGCAGGAAGACGAAGACGCCCATCAGGCAGAAGCTCCCATCGGGTGTCAGTCGTCCGTCTCGGCGCCCGCCCGCCCGAGCAACTCGCGCAGGAGCTGTTCGTCGTCGGGCGTCAGCGTCGTGACGAAGCTGGCGAGGACCGCTTCCCGGTCGCTCTCGCCGTCGAGCACCTTGCGCATGCGGAAGGCGGCGAGCCCCGCCTCGTCCGACGCGGACGTCCACGCGAAGGAGCGGCCCGCGCGCTCCCGGGTCACCACGTCCTTGGCGAGGAGGCGGGTCAGGATCGTCATCACGGTCGTATAGGCGAGGTCGCCGCCGATCCGCTCCTGCACCCAGGCGGCGCTGACCGGTCCGCGGGCGGCGTGCAGCGCGGCGAGGACCTGCTGCTCCAGCTCGCCCTGGGCGCGGCGGCGCAGGCGCGGCCGGCGCTCCTCGCGCTTGTCGTGGTGCTCCATGCCCGGGCTCCCTCCAGCCTGTTCGTGCTCCTCGGCGGCCGGGAGCGCCATATCGTAACGGCCCCTGACCACCCCACCCGCTTCTACATTCCTGTAGATTCTACGGAACCATCACCAGAAACGCGTCACTCGGATCTCAGGAGGACATTGTGGGAGTTTCCCTGGCCAAGGGCGGCAACGTCTCGCTCAGCAAGGAGGCCCCGGGCCTCACCGCCGTACTGGTCGGGCTGGGCTGGGATGTGCGCACCACGACGGGCACGGACTACGACCTGGACGCCAGCGCGCTGCTCTGCGACGACTCCGGCAAGGTCGTCTCGGACCAGCACTTCGTCTTCTACAACAACCTGACGAGCCCGGACGGTTCGGTCGAGCACACCGGTGACAACCTCACCGGTGAGGGCGAGGGCGACGACGAGGCAGTGAAGGTGAACCTCGCCCAGGTGCCCGACCAGATCACGAAGATCGTCTTCCCGGTGTCGATCCACGACGCCGAGAACCGCGGCCAGAGCTTCGGCCAGGTCCGCAACGCCTTCATCCGCGTGGTGAACCAGGCGGACGGCGTCGAGATCGCGCGCTACGACCTCTCCGAGGACGCGTCGACGGAGACCGCGATGGTCTTCGGCGAGCTGTACCGCCATGGTGCCGAGTGGAAATTCCGCGCGGTCGGCCAGGGTTATGCAAGTGGACTGCGGGGCATCGCGACGGACTTCGGCGTGAACGTCTGACCCGCGCTCCCTGACGGCATCCGGCCGCGAACTCGAGGAGGCAGGTCATGTACGGCGACCAGAAGACGGTGCGCAAGATCCTGACGGAGCTGGGCGACACCTGGGCCGTCGTGGGCCTGTCCGACAACCGCGAGCGGGCGGCGTACGGCGTCGCGGCCGTTCTGCGGGGCTTCGGCAAGCGTGTCGTGCCGATCCACCCCAAGGCCGGGACGGTCCACGGCGAGCAGGGGTATCCGTCCCTGTCCGCCGTGCCGTTCGAGATCGACGTGGTCGATGTGTTCGTCAACAGCGGCCTAGCGGGCCAGGTCGCCGACGAGGCGGTGGCGGCCGGCGCGCGGGCGGTCTGGTTCCAGCTCGGCGTGATCGACGAGGCGGCGTACGAACGGACGCGCGCGGCGGGCCTGGACATGGTCATGGACCGCTGCCCGGCCATCGAGATCCCCCGGCTGGGCTGAGAGACGGCGCGGGCCGGGGGCGACGGCGTCCTCGGCCGCGTCCCCGTCCTCGGCCTCAGAACTGCTTCGAGGGCCAGTCGAGCAGGCGCGCGCCGATCACGGCGGTCTGCAGTGTGTAACGGTGCACGGGGTCCGAGGGGTTGGCCCCGGTCAGTCCGTGGATGCGTTCCAGCCGGTAGGTCAGGGCGCGCACGCTCAGCGTCAGTCGGCGGGCCGCCTCCGCCGCGACACACCCCGAGTCGAAGTACGCGGCGAGCGTGTCGATGAGCGGCTGCGCTCCGCCGCGGGCCTGGCGCAGCGGGCCGAGCGTGTTGAGCACGAGGTCGGCCATGGCCTGCCGGTCGCGGGTGAGGACGGGGTAGACGAGCAGGTCGGCCGCGTGCAGCACGGGGTCGTCGAGCTCCAGGCGCCCGGCGAGATCGAGGGCGTTGAGCGCTTCCTCGTACGACTGGACGACGCCGCCGGGGCCGGGCTGCGGGCGGCCGATGGCGACGCGGCCGCCGTCGGTGACGGCGTACGCGTGCTTGGCGAAGAAGGTCAGGACCTCGTCCTGGTCGCCGGGGGCGACGCACACCAGGCGGCCGTCCTTGGTGGTGAGCAGGATGCTGCGGTCGCCGAACCGGCCGATCAGGGCCCGCTCGACCTCGCGGGGGACCGCGTGCCCCTCCTCGTATCCGTCGGGGCCCTCGGCGACGGCGACGGCGTGCTCGTAGGAGAGGCGCAGTCCGAAGCGTTCCGCGCGCTCGGCGAGCAGGCCGAGGTCGCTGCGTCCGTAGAGCAGGTCGTCGATGAACTCGCGCCGGGCCGCCTCCTCCTGGCGTACGGCGAGGCGCTGGGCGCGTTCGTAGCCCTCGGCGAAGGCGTCCATGGCCTGCTCGGCGGCGGCCAGGGCGCAGTCGACGGAGAGCGCGCGCTCGGCGGGCCAGTGGGCGCGGGTCGCCGCGAGGTGCGCGCCCACCAGGGCCCGGAGGCCGAAACCGGCGTCGGCGGCCCGCTCCCCCAGCACGCGCCGTGAGGCCAGCTCATCCCGGGTGAGCCGACGGCCCGTCGACGAGGCGGCGGCGAGGATGTGGGCATAGCCGTCGAGGTACTCCTGCGGTATGTCCTGCCCCGCCATGCCGCCCCCTGTCGTCCTGTTGCCGTTGAACCGTTGATGCCTTTTTAACGCATGGCGCACCGGCGGGCGACGGCCGGGCCTGCCCGGCGCTCCGGGGCACGGGCCCGGAACAATCGGCTCGCCCGGACCGTTGGACAGGGCATGCCTTTGACTGGAGAGTACGAACCCGGCACGTGGGACTGGGCCACCAAGCAGACCGAGTTGTACGAGAGCTCGGGCGGCACGGAGGGCACGACTCTGAGGGGCAAGCCCGTCATCGTGCTGACGTCGATCGGCGCCAAGAGCGGGAAGCTCCGCAAGAACCCCCTGATGCGCGTCGAGCACGACGGGGAGTACGCGGTGGTGGCGTCGAAGGGCGGCGACCCCGCGAACCCGTCCTGGTACCACAACCTCATCGCCCACCCGCATGTGGAGTTGCAGGACGGGCCGGTGAAGAAGGACTACCGCGCGCGGGTCGTCACCGGCGAGGAGCGGCGGATCTGGTGGGAGCGGGCGGTCGCGGTGTGGCCGGACTACGACGACTACCAGAAGAAGACGGCCCGTGAGATCCCGCTCTTCGTCCTGACGCCTGTCGAGTCCTGACGCCCGTCGGGTCCTGACGCCCGTAAAGTCCTGACCCCTCGTCACCCGGCCGTTCGCTGTCCGCTCCGGCCCCCTGGGAGAGCCCCGGCGGCCGGAGCGCACGGCGTGCGGCTGACGCGCCGGGGTCGCGTCAGGACTCCTGTTGGCGTCGACGGGCCCGGTAGGCCCGCAGGTTCGCCGCGTTGCCGCATGTCCGCACGTCGTGCCAGACGCCGCTGTTGTTGCGGGAGCGGTCGTAGAACGCGACTCGGCAGAGCGGGTTGCGGCAGGTCTTGAGGCGGCGCGCGGTGTCCGTCTGCTGGCCTTCGTACACCGCCGCGAGGGCCAGTGCGACGAGGTGGGCCCCTCCGGTGCCCCGCGGCTCCAGGCGTACGACGCCGTCCTCACCGAGCCGTAGCGCGGCCTCTCCGGAGTACGCGCCGCCCGGCCCGAGGCCCCCGGCCGCCTCGCCCTGCTCTTGCCCCTGCCCCGCGACGAGCTTGCCCAGCGTCTCGCGGAACGACCGCAGCTCGCGCAGGCCCTCGGCGTCAAGGGTGACGCGCGGCGCTGGCTGCCCGGTGGCCGAAGTCCACTCGGCGACGACCTCCTTCGCCCACTCCTGCGCCGAGGCGCGCCCGTCGAGCAGGTCGGGGTGCGGGGGCGCGCCGGCGGCGACGGTGTTGAGCAGGTCCTGGACGAGTCCGAGGCCGCCGGGCGCGGCCTCCAGGCGGTACCGCGCGGTCGCGGGCCAGGTCATGGCGGATCACTCTCCGGGGTTCGAACGGGGCGCCCCACTCTTTCACGCGAGGCCGCGCGCCCCGCTCACACCAGGGCGTCGAGGAGCGAGGCGTCGTACGGCACCGCCTTGTCCAAGCGGCCGGTGAGCGCCTTGACGGGCCAGCCGGGGTCGGCGACCAACGCGCGTGCGACGGCGACGAGGTCGAACTCGTCGCGTTCCAGCCGGTCCAGGAGCGGGTCGATACCGGTGACGCCGGACCGCTGTGCGCGCCCCGGCGCCCCGGCGAACTGCCGGTCGAGACCGACGGAGCCCACGGTGATCGACGGCCTGCCGGTGAGCTTCTTCGCCCAGCCCGCGAGGTTCAGGTCACTGCCCGCGAACTCGGGGAGCCAGTAGCGCCGCGTGGAGGCGTGGAAGGCGTCCACACCGGCCGCCGCGAGCGGGGTGAGCAGCTGCTCCAGCTCGGCCGGGTTCTCGGCGACGCGGGCCTCATAGTGGTCGGTCTTCCACTGGGAGAGGCGGAAGACGACCGGGAAGCCGGGTGAGACCACCGCACGCACGGCGGCGACGATCTCGGCGGCGAACCGCGCGCGGGAGGCGTGGTCCCCGCCGTAGGCGTCACCGCGGGTGTTCGTGCCGTGCCACAGGAACGCGTCGATCAAGTAGCCGTGCGCGCCGTGCAGTTCGACGCCGTCGAAGCCGATGCGCTCGGCGGCGGCGGCCGCCTCGGCGAAGGCCTCGACCACCGCGTCGATGTCGTCGAGCGTCATGGCCCTGCCGTGCGGGCGCCCGTCGAGGTCGATCCCCGAGGGCCCTTCCGCGGGTACGCCGAGCGGCGGGACGGCGTCGGTGCGGAGCACGCCCGTATGCCACAGCTGGGGCATGATCCGGCCGCCCGCCCCGTGCACCCGTTCGACCACCCTCGCCCAGCCCGCCAGGGCCTTCTCCCCGTGGAAATGCGGCACGCGGTCGTACGCGGCCGCCGCGTCCCGCCCCACGTAGGTGCCCTCGGTGACGATCAGCCCGGCGCCTCCGGCCGCCCGCCGCGCGTAGTACGCGGCGACGTCCTCACCGGGCACTCCGCCCGGCGAGAAGCGTCTGGTCACGGCGGCCATCGCGATCCGGTTGCGCAGCGTCAAGTCACCCAGGGCGAAGGGCTGTCCCAGCAGGCGTGCGGCACGGGACCGCGAATCGAGGGCCGTGTCCGTAAGGACTGAAGGGGCCGAAGGGACTGAAGGGGCGTTAGGGGGCGAAGGCGTCGCGTCGGTCTTCTCCATCACAGGCTCCTCTGCCTTGCATACGTGATCGTCTCGCGCAGGTGATCGTCTTGCGTGCGAAATCAACGAAAGAAGCGTAACTCATTTACCTCTGTCGCCCTGGCTCCAGGACGTGACGTGCGCCGCAAACGGCGTCCGGGTGTTGTGGGGGTGCGGCCGGAACTGATCAGGTGCGCTCATGACGACCGGGTACTTCACGTCCGTCGACGAGGTCGCGGTCCGCCTGGCGGAGGCCGGATATCTGGCCTCGCCCGCGGTCGCCACCACCGTCTTCCTCGCCGACAGGCTCGGCAAGCCGCTGCTCGTGGAGGGCCCGGCCGGGGTGGGCAAGACGGAGCTGGCGAAGGCCGTCGCGCAGGTCGCGGGCGCCCGCCTGATCCGGCTCCAGTGCTACGAGGGCGTGGACGAGTCCCGCGCGCTCTACGAGTGGAACCACGCCAAGCAGTTGCTCCGCATCACCGCCGGGCGCGACGAGTCGTGGGACGAGACGCGCACGGACATCTTCAGCGAGGAGTTCCTGCTCTCGCGCCCGCTGCTCACGGCGATCCGCGGCACCGAGCCGAAGGTGCTGCTGATCGACGAGACCGACAAGGCGGACGTCGAGGTGGAGGGCCTGCTCCTCGAAGTCCTCAGCGACTTCCAGGTCACCGTTCCCGAGCTGGGCACGATCAGCGCGGAGCGGCGCCCGTTCGTGGTCCTCACCTCCAACGCGAGCCGGGAGCTGTCCGAGGCGCTGCGCCGCCGCTGTCTGTTCCTCCATATCGGCTTCCCCGAGGAGGAGTTGGAGCGCCGCATCGTCCGGATGAGGGTGCCGGGCCTGGACGAGGTGCTCGCCGATGCGGTGGTGCGGGTGGTGGGCGCGCTGCGCGCCATGGATCTGCGGAAGGTGCCGTCGGTCGCCGAGACCATCGACTGGGCGCGCACCCTGCTGGCGCTCGGTGTCGGCACCCTGGACGAGACGGTCGTACGCGACAGCCTCGGCGTCGTCCTGAAGCACCAGGACGACGTACTGAAGGCGGCAGCCAAGCTGGACCTGGACGCCGTGTGAGGGCGCTCCCCGACCCCGGGGCGCCCGCTGCCGAAGAGGCCGGTGCCGAAGGGGCCGCCGCCGCAGAAACCCGCGCCGTGGAGACCCGTGCCGAGGGGGTCACCGGCAGGCTCACCGGTCTCGTCAGGGCGCTGCGCTCGCACGGTCTGCGGATCGGCCCGGGCGAGACCGTCGACGCGGCGGCCGCCCTTGAAGCGCTCGGCCTCGCCGACCGCGAGCGGGTCAGGGAAGGGCTGGCCGCCGCGCTGCTCCACCAGGAGAGCCAGCGGGCGGTCTTCGATCCCGTCTTCGAGCTGTACTTCCCGTTGGGCAGAGGTGTCTCGGCACAGGAGGGCGGCGCCGAGCCCGACCGGGAGGCGCTGCGCGAGCGTCTGGTCGCCGCGCTCGCTGCGGACGACCAGGCGCTGCTCGGCCGGTTGGCGCGCGAGGCGGTGGACGGCTTCGGCGGGTACGGCTCGGCGCAGGGGTCAGACGGCTGGTCCTCCCACCAGACGCTGAGCCGCCTGCGGCCCGAGACGCTTCTCGCGCGTGTTCTCGCCGCTCTGCGCGCGGGGGCCACCGGCGCTCCCGAGGGGGCCGCCGCGTTCACGGACCGGCTTGAGCCCGACGAGATCCGGCGCCGCATCGAAGGGTTCCGCGAGCGCGTCCGGACCGAGGCGCGCCGCCGGGTCGCCGAGCGGCGCGGCACCGAGGAGATCGCCCGCCGGGCCGTGGCGACCAGCGCCGACCGGGTCGACTTCCTGCTCGCGGGCCGCGCGCAGCTCGACGAACTGCGCAGGGCCGTGTATCCGCTGGCCCGCAAACTCGCGACCCGGCTCGCCGCCCGGCGCAGACGGGCCGCACACGGCAGCATCGACCTGCGCCGCACCCTGCGCGGCTCCCTGTCGACCGGCGGTGTGCCGATGCGGCCGGTGCTGCGCCGCCGCCGTCCCGCACGGCCCGAACTGGTGCTGCTCTGCGATGTGTCCGGCTCGGTGGCGGGCTTCGCGAACTTCACGATGCTGCTGGTGCAGGCGCTGCACGACCAGTTCAGCAAGGTGCGCGTGTTCGCGTTCGTCAACCGTGCCGACGAGGTGACCGGGCTGCTCGCGCGCGGCTCCGCGGACCCGGCGGGCCTCGGCGCCCGCATCCTCGGCGAGGCAGCGGTGACCGGCTGGCACGGCAGCAGCGACTACGGCACCTCCCTCTGCGAGTTCGCCGAGCGCCACCTCGACGCGGTCGGCCCGCGCACCACGGTCTTCGTCCTCGGCGACGCCCGTACGAACATGAGCGACCCGAACCTCCCGGCGCTGCGGCAGATCGCCGGGCGGGCCCGCCGGGTGTACTGGCTCAACCCCGAGCAGCGCGCGCAGTGGTCGACCGGTGACTCGGCGGCGTACGCGTACGCGGAACTGGTCGAGATGCACGAGTGCCGCAACGCCCGGCAGCTCGGCGAGCTGATCGCGCGGCTGCTGCCGGTGTGAGACGCGGCACGGGGCGGCAACGGCCCGCGCGCGGCGGGCGACGCCCGGTCAGGACCGGTCAGGACCGGCAGCCAGGTCGTCAGGACCGGTCAGCCCCCGCCGCCACGTCGTCGGCGATGGACTTGTCCAGGGCGGCGCGCACCAGCGCCGCCGACAGGGCCGCGGGGTCCGTGTCCCCGGCGAGGCGCAGCAGTTCCTCCTCGTCCTCGGGCAGACCGAGCCGGCCCGCGCCTTGCAGCGCCTTGCCGCCCAGGCGGGGCCCGACCCGCGGCCACACCCGCTGCACCTCGCGCAGGAAGATGTCCGCGCCCGTCGGGCCGAGACCGGGCACGGTCTGGAGCAGGCGGCGCAGCGCGGCGTCGGTGTCGGCGGCGTCCCGCAGGCGGCGCAGATCGCCCCCGTACTCCCGCAGGACCAGCTCGGCGCCCTCGCCCAGCTGGGTGGAGGTGCTCTCGTCGTAGCGGCGGTACCCGCCGCGGCCCAGCGCGTCGACCCGCCGCTGCCACGACGCGTCGGCCATGCGCCGCGGGTCACGCAGGCCGGCGGCGAACAGCTCCTGGGCGGCACCGACGGCCGCGGCGGCGCGGATGCGGGCGCTCAGCAGTACGGACAGGACGAGGAGTTGGTACAGCGGCTGCGGGGTGTCCCGCAGCCGGATGCCCGCCTCCTCGGCGTAGGTGCGCCCGTGGGCGTCGAGCAGTGCCCGCACGACGGCCCGGTCGCGGTCGCGTCGGTCGGCCATGGTTCTCCTCCCGGTCGGATCGTCTCCCCCGCCATCATGGCCGACGTGTGCGTCTCCGGCCTGCGGGTACACAGCCGCTCTGACGTCGGAAAAGAGACTCGGAACAGAAACTCCGGGCAAGGAGAGGGAACATCTGTGGCTGCACACCAGAAGAACGTATTCGTGATCGGCCTGGACGAGGCCAATCTGCCCACACTGCGTGCCATCCCGCACGCGCGGGACTACCGGTTCCATCCGCTGCTCACGGTCGACGAGCTCCAGGGCGGCGAGGTCTCCGTACCGGATCTGCTGGCGAAGGCGCGGAAGGTGCTCGACGGGTTCGACGGCGACATCGACGCGATCGTGAGCTACTGGGACTTTCCGGGCAGCACGCTCGTGGCGATGCTCGGTGACCAGTACGGCACCCGCAGCACCAGTCTCGAGTCGATCGTCAAGTGCGAGCACAAGTACTGGAGCCGCCTGGAGCAGCAGAAGGTGGTCGACGAGCACCCCCGCTTCGGCCGGGTCGACCTGGAGGCCGAGTCCCCGCGGCCGCCCGAGGGCGTGCGCTTCCCGATGTGGCTCAAGCCCGCCCTGTCGTACTCCTCGAAGCTGGCGTACAGCGTGAAGGACCAGAAGGAGTTCGACGAGGCCGTGGCGAGGATCAAGGAGGGGATCGGCACGGTCGGCCGGCCCTTCGAGTACATCCTCGACCAGATAGAACTGCCCGAGGAGATGGCGGGGATCGGCGCCCAGGTCTGTCTCGCCGAGGAGGCGCTCTCGGGCATCCAGGTCGCGGTCGAGGGATACGTCCACCGGGGCGAGGTCACCGTCTACGGCGTCCTGGACTCCATCAACTACCCCGACTCCTCGTGCTTCCTGCGCCACCAGTACCCCTCCACCCTGCCGGAGCCGGTGGTGCGGAGGCTGCACGACGTCTCCGTGCGCGTGATGCGGCAGATAGGCATGGACGACGCGACCTTCAGCATCGAGTACTTCTACGACCCCGGCACCGACGAGCTGAACCTGCTGGAGATCAACCCCCGGCACTCGCAGTCGCACGCGGAGCTGTTCGAGTACGTCGACGGCGTGCCGAACCACCACTGCATGGTCAGCCTCGCCTTCGACGAGGACCCGGCGATGCCCCACCGCGAGGGCCCCTGCGCGACCTCCGCCAAGTGGTACTACCGGTGGTTCGCCGACGGCGTCGTGCACAACGTGCCCACGCGCGAGGACATCGACCGCATCGAGCGCGAGATCGGGAACGTGCGGATCGAGGTCAACGTCGAAGAGGGGCAGCGGCTCTCCGACTCCGGCCACCAGGACAGCTACAGCTTCGAGCTGGCCCACATCTACACCGGGGGCGACAGCGAGGAGGAGCTGCGGCGCAAGTACGACCGGTGTGTGGCCGCGCTCGGGCTCACCTTCGACGACACGGAGCCCGGCGGCCGCGACCAGACCAACGACTAGCACGACCGGACAGAACCCCACAGAACCCCAGGACTCCGCCTGCCCCGGCGGAGGAAGCAACCGAGAGGATGGCACGGCCCCATGCGTTACGTGGGCAATCTCCCGTACGCGACCAAAGAGGAAGAACACGTCGTCGTCCCGATGTCCGACGGCACCCGCCTTTCGGCGCGGATCTGGCGCCCGACGTCCTCGGACGACACGCCGGTACCGGCCGTCCTGGAGTACATCCCGTACCGCAAGCGCGATCTGAGTTCCGTGCGCGACTCGATCCACCACCCCTACATCGCGGGCCACGGCTACGCGTGCGTCCGCGTGGACGTGCGCGGCACGGGCGAGTCCGAGGGCGTCCTGCGGGACGAGTACCTGGAAGTGGAGCAGACCGACGCCGAGGAAGTGCTGGCCTGGCTGGCCGAGCAGCCCTGGTGCGACGGGTCGACCGGCATGATGGGCATCTCCTGGGGCGCGTTCGCCGCCCTCCAGGTCGCCGCGCGCCGGCCGCCGAGCCTGAAGGCCATCGTCATCTCGTCGTTCACGGACGACCGGTACGCCGACGACATGCACTACATGGGCGGCGCGATGCTGTCCGACAACCTCGCCGAGGCGGGCACCATGTTCGCCTACGCCACCTGCCCGCCCGACCCGGCCGTGGTCGGCGACCGCTGGCGCGAGATGTGGCACGAGCGCATGGACCAGGCACGCCCCTGGGTCCTGGAATGGCTGCGCCACCAGCGCCGCGACGACTACTGGAAGCACGCCTCGGTCTGCGAGAACTACCAGGACGTACGCTGCCCCGTCCTCGCCTCCAGCGGGTGGGCGGACGGCTACTCCAACGCCGTGACGCGGCTGCTCGGCCATCTGGACGTGCCGCGCAAGGGGTTGATCGGCCCCTGGTCGCACAAGTATCCGCATCTGGGTGAGCCCGGCCCCGCCATCGGCTATCTCCAGGAAGTGGTGCGCTGGTGGGACCACTGGCTCAAGGGCGAGGACAACGGCGTCATGGACGGCCCGATGCTGCGGGCCTGGATGCAGGAGAGCGTGCCGCCCTCGACCTCCTACGAGGAGCGTCCTGGCCGCTGGGTCGGCGAGCCCGAGTGGCCCTCGCCGCACATCCAGGAGGTCGCGCATCCCCTGCTGCGTCACCGCATCGCCTGGCAGGGCGAGCCGGTGGCGGAGCAGGAGGACGCCGGTGAGGCCATGACCGTGCAGTCCCCGCTGTCGGTCGGCCAGTTCGCCGGGAAGTGGGCCTCCTACAACGCGCCGCCCGACCTGCCCTACGACCAGCGCGAGGAGGACGGCGGCTCGCTGGTCTTCGACTCCCCCGAGCTGACCGAGCCGGTGGAGATCCTCGGCTCGCCCCGCGTCGACCTGGACCTCTCGGTCAGCGAACCGGTCGCCACAGTCGCCGCCCGCATCTCGGACGTCGCCCCCGACGGGCGGGCCACCCGGGTGACGTACGGCGTGCTCAACCTGACCCACAGGGACGGCACGGGCGAGCCGCAGCCGCTGGAACCGGGCCGCCGCTACCGAGCGACCCTCCAGCTCAACGGCGTGGCCCAGTCCTTCCCGCCCGGACACCGCATCCGGCTCTCGCTGTCCACGTCGTACTGGCCGCTGGCCTGGCCCCCGCCCCGGCCCGTCCTGCTCAGCGTGTACGAGGGCTCCAGCGCGCTGCGGCTTCCGGTGCGGCCGGTCGCCGAGCCGGACAACGCGCCGCAGCGCCCCTTCGAGGAGCCCGAGGGCACCGAGCCGCTGGCCACCACCCGGCTCTCGCCGCCGGACCAGCGCTGGGAGGTCAGGCGTGACCTGGTCGGCTACAACTCCGCGCTGGAGATCGTCAAGGACCGGGGCACCGTCCGGTACGAGGAGATCGGGCTCGACGCCGGCTGCCGCGCCTTCGAGCGGTACACGTCCACCGGTGACGACTTCACGTCGGTGGCCGGTGAGTCGGAGTGGACGATGCGGTTCGCGCGGGACGACTGGGACGTGAGCGTACGGACCCGCACGGTGCTGCGGTGCGACGAGGAGAACTTCTTCGTCGACGCGACCCTCGACGGTTACGAGGGTGAGCGCCGCGTCTTCTCCCGTACGTGGAACGAGACGCTGCCCCGCGACTGGCTCTGACCGGACCGGCGACCCCCCGCCCCACAAGCGCGCAATGCCCCTTTTGCGTAGCCTGTGGGCAAGATCCCCCGCCGGGTTAGCCCGGCGGGGGCGGGGGAACCCGCACCCCCCACGAGCACCCAGAGACCAGGAGTCCCCATGGCCGTCGCACCCCGCACCGGACCGCTGCCGGGCCGGCCCGAGTCCTACTGGATGGACAGCACCGGACCCACGTCCTACCCGCCGCCGGCCGGGGACAGCGAGGTGGACGTCGTCGTGGTCGGCGGCGGTATCGCGGGGCTCGCCACCGCGTGGGAGGTGGCCCGCGACGGGCGCACGGTCGCCGTCCTCGAAGCGGACCGCATCGCCGCCGGGGTCACCGGCTACACCACCGCTAAGCTGACCTCGCTGCACACCCTCGTCTACGAGGAGCTGCGCCGCACCCGGGGGCCCGAGGCCGCCCACCTGTACGCCAGGTCCCAGCAGGAGGCGGTGGAGCACGTGGCCGCGGTCAGCACGGAGCTGGGCATCGACTGCCAACTGGAGCGTGCCCCGGCCTACACCTACACCGTCCGGCCGGAGGAGACCGACAAACTGCGGGCCGAGGCGGAGGCGGCCCGTGAGGCCGGTCTGCCCGCCGAGTACACCGAGATCACCGGGCTGCCCTTCGATGTGGCGGGCGCGGTGCGCGTCGACGACCAGGCGCAGTTCCACCCCCGCGCCTACCTGCTGGCGCTCGCCGAGGACCTGTGCGCGCGAGGGGGCGTCATCCACGAGCGCACCCGGGTGACCGGTCTGCGCGAGGGCTCCCCGTGCAAGGTGACCACCGAGTCCGGGCACACGGTCACCGCGAAGTCGGTCGTCGTCGCCACCCATTACCCCGTCTTCGACCGGGCCCTGCTCTTCGCCCGGCTCTCGGCCCAGCGCGAACTCGTCGTCGCCGCGCCGCTCGCCCCCGGCCAGGACCCCGGCGGCATGTACATCACGCAGGACGAGGGCAAGCGGTCGGTGCGCACCGCGCCGTACGGCGACGACGGCGGGCGGCTCCTCATCGTCACGGGTGAGGGCTTCACCCCGGGCACGGGCGACGCCGCCGCCGGGTTCCGCGCGCTGGACACCTGGATGCGGGAGCGCTTCGACGTCGCGGAGACGGCCTACCGGTGGGCGGCGCAGGACAACTCCGTGACCGATGGCGTGCCGATGGTCGGCCCCTTCCATCCCGGCGCCCGGAACACCTATGTGGCCACGGGGTTCGGCGGCTGGGGCATGAGCGGCGGCATCATGGCGGGCAGGCTGCTGGCCCGGCTGATCCGCGGGGAGAAGTCCCCCTGGGCCGACCTGTACGACCCGCGCCGGCTGCTCAGCACCCTGCGCGAGGCGCCCGCGCTGCTGAGCCAGCAGGCCGAGGTCGCCAAGCACTTCGTCGGGGACCGGCTGCGCACCTCGCACGTCGACTCGGTGGACGAGATCCCGCCGGGCTCGGGCGCGGTGGTGCGGGTCGAGGGGCGCCGCTGCGCGGTCCACCGCGACGAGAGCGGCGCACTGCACGCCGTCTCCGCCCGCTGTACGCATCTGGGGTGCCTGGTCGCCTTCAACGAGGCGGAGACCACGTGGGAGTGCCCGTGCCACGGCTCCCGCTTCGGCACCGACGGGGAGGTCCTCCAGGGACCGGCCACCCGTCCGCTGGAGCCCCGGGAGCTGCCGGACTCCTGAACGGGCCGGGGCCCGCCCCCGGCGATGTGGCGCCGTGACGGCGCCGCTTTCCCGTACCGCCCTCGCGGCGCCACTCCTCACGTACCGCGCCACGTTCGGCCACAACGGCCAACTTCCGCCCTTCTGCTCCCCCGCCCTCTCTCGTAACGTCAGCACGGCTTGTTATGGCCATGACGAAGAAGAGGGTGCCCATGCGCAGACGCCTGCTTCATCTGGTCCTCGCCCCGCTCGCGGGCGTCGTCCTCCTGGCAACCGCACCGGCGAGCGCGGCGCCGCCGGGGCCGGATGATGTCTACCGCCCCGTCCGCGGGCCCGCCGCACCGGCCGAGTACCGCTATCTGCAGAAGACCGTGCCGGGTGAGTCGATCCCCCGGCACGCCCACGAGAACGCCGCCGCGCAGGCGCGTGGACTGCCCACCACCGGCGGCCGGTGGAAGGCGCTCGGCCCCACCAACATCGGCGGCCGGATCGTGTCGCTCGCCCTCGACCCGAAGCGGGCCGACACCCTGTACGCGGCGGCGGCGAGCGGCGGGATCTGGCGCAGCACGGACGCGGGCCAGACGTTCAAGTCCGCCTGGCCGGACAGCTGGACGCAGGCGATGGGCGCGGTCGCCACCGGGCCCGACGGCGCCCTGTACGCGGGCACCGGCGAGCCCAACCCCGGCGGCGGCAGCATCACGTACGAAGGGACCGGCCTCTACCGCAGCGCCGACGGCGGGCGCCACTGGCGGCGGATCGGCCTGCGTGACTCCGGTGCCATCAGCGCCATCACGGTGGACCCCCGCAACCCGCGCCGCATCTACGTGGCCGCCGCGGGCTCGCTCTACAACGGCGGCGGCGACCGCGGCGTCTACCGCTCGGAGAACGGCGGCAAGACCTGGCGGCGGATCCTTTCCGGCGCCAACGAGTTCACCGGAGCCACCGAGATCATCGTCCGGGGCAAGCGGCTCTACGCCGTGCTGTGGGACCACCGCCGCACGCCCGAACTGCGCACCTACGGAGGCGTGGGCTCCGGGATCTTCCGCAGCGACGACGACGGCAGGTCCTGGCGGCGGCTCGGCGGCGGGCTCCCCGAGCGGGGCCCGGACGTGGGGCGGATCGGTCTCGCGGTCGCGGGCGAGAAGGCGTACGCGATCGTCAACAAGACCGGCGGGCCCTTCGAGGGCTTCTACGCGTCCACCGACGGCGGCGACAGCTGGCGGCGCACCCCGGCCGACCAGAAGCTGACCGCGTCGCAGTCGACGTTCGGCTGGTGGTTCGGCAAGGTGTGGACCGACCCGAAGGACGCCGACCATGTGCAGGTCGCGGGCGTGCCGCTGATGACGACGAAGGACGGCGGCGCCACCTGGAGCGCCGACGACACCAGCATCCACGTCGACCAGCACGCGATGGTCTGGGACCCGCGCAGGCCGGGCCGCGTCTATCTCGGCAACGACGGCGGCGTCTACCGCTCCGACGCGAACGGCGACGGCGGCTGGGTCAAGGCCCGGCACGAGCCGTACACCCAGCTCTACAGCGCGGCCATCAGCCCGCAGGACACCGGCCGGATATCCGGCGGCTCGCAGGACAACGGCTCGCTGCGCTCCTGGGGCGGGGACCGCTTCAACGAATACCTCGGCGGGGACGGCGAGGAGAACCTGATCAACCCCACCGACGTGAACAACGTCTTCGCCTGCTACCAGTACGGCAACTGCTTCCGCTCCACCGACGGCGGCGACACCCTGACGTACTTCGCGGACAAGACGACGTACAAGCGGCGCAACTGGTTCACGCCCGTCGTCTTCGACCCCAGGAACCCGAAGATCCTCTACTACGGCTCCGAGGTCCTCAACCGCTCCACGGACGGCGGCGCGACCTGGCAGCCCATCAGCCCCGACCTGTCCGGCGGCCCAGGTCCCGACCCGAACTACGCCAACTACGGCACGATCACCTCGATCGCGCCCGCGGGCGACGGCCGCACGGTCTACGCGGGCACCGACGACGGCCGGGTCTGGGTGACCAAGGACCTGGGCGCGCACTGGACGAAGCTGGCCGAGGGCCGCGCCTGGGTGACCCGCGTGGTGGTCGACCCGCGCGACCCCGACCGCGTGTACACCACCCACTCCGCCTACCGCTCCGGGTCCAACAAGGCGCATGTGTACGGCAGTTCGGACGGCGGCAGGCACTGGAGGGACCTGTCGGGCAATCTGCCGGACGCGCCCGTGAACGACCTCGTCCTCGGGCACGGCGGGCGCCTGCACATCGGCACCGACCAGGGCGTGTTCACGTCCCGGTCCGGCAAGCCGTCGTGGTCGCGGCTCGGGCGGGGCATGCCCGCGGTCCCCGTCGACGACATCGAGTACGACGCGGGACACCACCGCCTGGTGGCGGCCACGTTCGGCAGGGGCTTCTACGAACTGGCCACCCGCTGAAGACGGCTTCCAGACGGGAGAAGGCTCCCGGGCGCCTCATGATGAATCGGCGTCCGTGAGCCGGTGAGCGGCAGACCCGTACCGCCCTGTCCGGCCGCGACGATCTCCGCCGCGATGGACAGGGCGGTCTGCTCGGGCGTACGGGCGCCGAGGTCGAGGCCGATCGGCGAGTGCAGCCGGGCCAGTTCGTCCTCGGTGACGCCGACCTCGCGGAGCCTGCGGTTGCGGTCCTCGTGAGTGCGGCGCGAGCCCATCGCGCCGACGAACGCGACGGGCAGCCGCAGCGCCGCCGAGAGCAGCGGCACGTCGAACTTGGCGTCGTGGGTGAGCACGCACAGGACCGTGCGCTCGTCCGTCGCGGTGCGCTCCAGATAGCGGTGGGGCCACTCGACCACGATGTCGTCCGCCTCGGGGAACCGGACCGGGGTGGCGAAGACGGGGCGGGCGTCGCAGACCGTGACGTGGTAGCCGAGGAACTTCCCGGCGCGGACCAGGGCCGCCGCGAAGTCGACCGCCCCGAACACGATCATGCGGGGCGGGGGCACGCTCGACTCGACGAGGAACGTCAGGGCGCTCCCGCAGCGCGACCCGCTCTCCGAGACGACGAACTCGCCGGTGCGGCCGGCCGCCAGGAGGGCGCGGCTCTCCCCCGCCGCCGTGCGGTCCAGGTCCGGGTGCCCGCCGAGGCTCCCCTCGCGGGTGCCGTCGGCGCGCACCACGATCGCCCTGCCGAGCAGGTCGGCGGGGCCCGCGGTGATCCGGGCCAGCGCGGCCGCCTCGCCGCGGGCGGCGGCCGACAGGGCGGCGGCGAACACCGCCCTGTCCGGCGCGTCCGCGGCCACCGGGGTGACCAGCACCTCGATGACACCACCGCAGGTCAGACCCACGGCGAAGGCGTCCTCGTCGCTGTACCCGAACCGCTCGACCGCGACCCCGCCCTCCTGGAGGGCCTGGACGCACAGGTCGTACACCGCCCCTTCCACGCAGCCGCCGGAGACCGAGCCGATGGCCGTGCCCTCGCCGTCGACCGCGAGGGCCGCGCCGGGACCGCGCGGTGCGCTGCCGCCGACGTGCACGACGGTGGCGACCGCGAAGTCCCGGCCCTCCTGGACCCATCGGTTCAGGTCGTCGGCGATGTCAAGCACCGCTGCCGCCCGCCTCGGTCGCACGGTCCTCGATCACCCGGTCGGGGCGAATCGGCAGGTTCCGGTGGCGGACGCCCGTCGCGTGCCAGACCGCGTTGGCGATCGCCGCGGCGGCGCCCACGATGCCGATCTCGCCGATGCCCTTGATCCCGACCGGGTCGTCGGGGTCGGGGTCGTCGACCCAGTCCGCCTCGATGTGCGGCACGTCGGCGTGCGCGGCGACGTGGTAGCCCGCGAGGTCGGGGCCGACCGGCGCGCCCGTGGCCTGGTCCCTGACCGCCTCCTCGTGCAGCGCCATGGAGAGGCCCCAGATCATGCCGCCGGTCAGCTGGCTGCGCGCGGTCAGCGGGTTGATGATCCGGCCCGCGGCGAAGATGCCGAGCATGCGGCGTACGCGCACCTCGCCGGAGGCGACGTCCACGGCGACCTCGGCGAACTGCGCGCCGTAGGAGTGACGTTCCTTCTGCGCGAGTGTGCCGAGCAGGGCGCCGGTGTCGGCCTTCGCGGTGATGCCCTCGGCGGGGATGTCACCGCCGGGGACGAGCTTGTCCCGCAGTTCGCGCGCGGCCGCCGTGACCGCCCAGCCCCAGGAGCGGGTGCCCATCGAACCGCCCGCGATCATCGCGAAGCCGAAGTCGCTGTCGGCGACGCGGACCCGGATCCGCTCGGGCGCCACCTCCAGGGCGTCGGCGGCGATCAGCGTGAGCGCGGTCCGCGCGCCGGTGCCGACGTCCGCGGCGGCGATGCGGACGGTGAACGTCCCGTCGGCCTCGGCCGTCACGCCCGCCGTCGCCGGGCCGACGAGCACCGGGAAGGTCGCGGCGGCCATGCCGGTGCCGATCAGCCAGCGCCCCTCTCGGCGCACGCGGGGGCGCGGATCGCGCTCCGCCCAGCCGAACCTGCGCGCGCCCTCCTCGAAGCAGCCCGAGAGGTTGCGGCTGCTGAAGGGCAGCCCGGAGACGGGTCCGACCTCCGGTTCGTTGCGCAGGCGCAGCGCTATGGGGTCCACGCCGCACTTCTCGGCCAGTTCGTCGAGCGCGCACTCCAGAGCGAAGGAGCCCGGGGCCTCGCCGGGGGCCCGCATCCACGTGGGCGTCGGCACGTCGAGGCGTACGACGCGGGTGTGGGTGTGGTGCGCGTCGGCGTCGTACATCGGACGCCCGAACCCGGCGCTCGGCTCGATGAATTCATGGATGGTCGAGCTGAGGCTCAGCCCTTGGTGGTCGAGGGCGCGCAGCCGGCCGTCGGGCTCCGCGCCGAGCCGGACGCGCTGCGTGGTGGGGCTGCGGTAGCCGACGAGGGAGAACATCTGGCGGCGCGTCAGCACGACCCGCACGGGCCGGTCGAGGACGGTCGCCGCCATCGCGGCGAGGACCTGGTGGACCCGCAGGCCCTTGGAGCCGAAGGCCCCGCCGACGTGCTCGGAGCGGACCCGCACCGAGCCGGGGTCGAGGGAGAACACCTTCGACAGCTCGTCCGCGACCCAGCTGCTGCCCTGGTTGGAGTCGACGACGTCGAGCCGGCCGCCGTCCCAGCGCGCGGTCGCCGCGTGCGGCTCCATCGGGCTGTGGTGCTCCTCGGGCGTGGTGTACTCGGCGTCCACGACGTGGGTGCTGGCGGCGAGTTGGGCCTCCAGGTCGCCCTTCTGCGTGCGCATGCCGTCGGCCTCGGGGGTGTAGCTGCCGGGGTGCGCGGCGGAGAACGCGATGTCGTGCGGCTCCTGGTCGTAGTGGACCACCAGGGACTCGGCGGCCTCCCTGGCCTGCTCGGACGTCTCGGCGACGACGAGCGCCACGGGCCAGCCCGCGAACGGCACCCGGTCGTGCTGGAAGACCCCGACGACCGGGTCGGGCGAGCCGAGGAGCCCCTGGTAGTCGACGTCGACTCGGGGCGCGTTCCCGTGGTGCAGGACGGTCAGGACGCCGGGCATCGCGAGGACCGGTTCGGCCTCGACGGAGGTGACGCGGCCGCGGGCGATGGTGGACAGCACCAGCCAGCCGTGGGCGAGGTCGGCGAAGGGTATCTCGCCCGCGTAGCGCGCCGCGCCGGTGACCTTGTCGCGGCCTTCGACGCGGGTGTGCGCGGCGCCGACGGCGCCGGTCACCTTGGTGGGTCCGGTCGTCGTGGTCATCGGGCGGCCTCCTCGGTGAGTTCGGTCAGCAGGGCCACGACGAGGTTGCGCGTGAGCGTCACCTTGTACGCGTTGTCGGCCAGCGGCTCGGCCGCGGCCAGTTCGGCGTCCGCGGCGGCGGCGAACGCCTCGGCGGTCGCCGGGCCGCCGGTCAGGACCCGCTCGGCCTCCCGCGCCCGCCACGGCCGGGACGCGACCGCCCCGAAGGCGACGCGCACTTCGCGTACGACACCGTCCCGGACGTCGAGCGCCCCGGCGATGGAGCCGATGGCGAACGCGTACGAGGCGCGCTCGCGCACCTTGCGGTAGCGGGAGCGGGCGGCCACCGGGGCGGGCGGCAGCGTGACGCCGGTGATGAGCGCGCCGGGCGGCAGCGCGGTCTCCAGGTGCGGGGTCTCCCCCACCGGCAGATAGAACTCGGCGAGCGGCGACTGGCCCGGCCCGTCGACCGTTTCGTACGTGACGACGGCGTCGAAGGCGGTGAGCGCCACGCCCATGTCGGAGGGGTGGATGGCCACGCAGTGCGCGGTGGCGCCGAGGATCGCGTGGTTGTGGTGCTCACCCTCCACGGCGGAGCAACCGCTGCCGGGGGTGCGCTTGTTGCAGGGCTTGCTCAGGTCGGTGAAGTAGCCGCAGCGGGTGCGCTGGAGCAGGTTCCCGCCGACGGTCGCCATGTTGCGCAGCTGACCGGAGGCGCCCGCGAGGACGGCCTCGGCCAACGCGGGGTAGCGGCGCCGCACTTCGGGGTGGGCCGCGAGGTCGCTGTTGGTGACGGTCGCCCCGACGCGCAGCCCGCCGTCGTCGGTGGACTCGATGCCGTCCAAGGGCAGTTCGCGTACGTCGACGAGGAGGGCGGGGCGCTCCACGCCGGTCTTCATCAGGTCGACGAGGTTGGTGCCGCCGCCGAGGTAGCGGGCGTCGGGGTCGGCGCCGAGCAGGGCGACCGCCCCGGGCACGTCGTGCGCCCGCTGGTATCCGAAGTCCCTCATGCGCTCTCCTCCTCGGCGCGGGCCGCCTCCGCGACGGCCTGCACGATCGATACGTACGCGCCGCAGCGGCACAGGTTGCCGCTCATCCGCTCGCGGATCTCCTCGGCGGTGAGTTCGGGGACGCCCGCTTCGGGCCGCACGTCGGTGGTGGCGGCGCTCGGCCAGCCCGCCGCGTGCTCCTGGATCACGCCGAGGGCCGAACAGATCTGGCCGGGGGTGCAGTAGCCGCACTGGAGACCGTCGAGGTCGAGGAAGGCCTGCTGCACGGGGTGCAGCCGGTCACCGTCGGCGACGCCCTCGATGGTGGTGATCTCGCGCCCCTCGGCGGCGACCGCGAGCTGCAGGCAGGAGACGGCGCGGCGGCCGTCCATCAGCACCGTGCAGGCGCCGCACTGGCCCTGGTCGCACCCCTTCTTGGTGCCGGTGAGGTCGAGCCGCTCGCGCAGCGCGTCGAGCAGGGTGGTGCGGTGGTCGACGGTCAGTGTGTGCTTCTCGCCGTTGATGTTGAGGGTGAGGGCACTGGACGTCGATGGGGCCATGAGCAGCCTTCTTTCGCAAAATCGCGTCGAACGAGGCGGTCCCGCCAAGAGATTCGGGAGAGGTTGCGCTGTACAGAGAAGCCGGAGAAGGAGAAGGGTGCCCGGGGCGGGCGGAGTGCCCGCGTGGCCGTGTCCGGCGCTATGGTGACCCTAAGTGGACAGCTGTCCATGAGCCTTCGAACTTAGCGGACACCTGTCCGCTTAGCAAGGCCGAATCGGGCCGTGAGGCGCGGGAGGAGAGCGAGTGGGGCAGCACAAGGACGCACCCTTGCGCTCGGACGCGCAGCGCAACCGCGAGCGCATCCTGGAAGTGGCCCTGGTGGAGCTGACGCGGGCGAGCGACGCGCCGTTGAGCGTGATCGCACGGAAAGCCGGCGTCGGCCAGGGCACGTTCTACCGCAACTTCCCCAACCGCGAGGCGCTCGTCCTTGAGGTGTACCGCTACGAGGTCCAGCAAGTCTCCGACGCGGCCTGCCAGTTGCTCCACACCCGCCCGCCCGACCAGGCCCTGCGGGAGTGGATGGACCGCCTCGTGCAGTACGCGATGGCCAAGGCGGGCCTGGCCGACGCCATCCGCCGGGCGACCAGCGCGCTCGGCAGTCTCGCCGGGGTGGGCCGCGGCCCGTTGACCCACGCCGTGGCGGTCCTCCTGGAGGCGAACGAGAAGGCGGGCACCATCCGGCCCGGCGTGAGCCCCGACGACTTCCTGCTCGCCATCGCGGGGCTGTGGCAGATCGACCCGCACGGCGACTGGGAGGCGCGCGCGGGACGCCTCATGGACCTCGTCATGGACGGACTGAAGGCCGGGGCTCCGGGGCGCTGAGCATGTCCAGAAGGTAGACCGCGCCCTCACGCAGCGAGGCGCTGGCTTTGGTGCCGGCGCGCAGCCGGAGCGCCGTGGCGGTGAGCGACTCCGCCGTGCGGGTGGACCGGAGGCGGGCGGCGCGGGGCGCGAGGTCGGCGAGGACGTCCTCGGCCTCCCGCCAGGCCCCGGCCCCCGCGAGCGCCGCCAGCAGCTGCGCGCCGAACAGCTCGCGATAGGCGGGGCCCCCGGGGGCCGTCGCGGCCCGGTGCAGCAGCGGGATCGCCCGGTCCCAGCGGTGCAGCCGGGCGAGGACCCAGCCCTGGTGGCCGAGGAGTTCGGTGTCGTCGATCCACCAGGCCCAGGGCGGGTCGTGGCGACAGACGCCGTCCAGGAAGCGGCTGCGGGCGCGGGCGAGCAGCGCCTCGGGCTCCTGGCGGGCGGCACCGAGCAGGGCGAGGGCATGGGCCCGGCGGATCAGGGCGAGCGTCTCGACCCTGGGCGGGAGGGCGCGGGGGCCGTACACCCGGCAGGCGGTCTCCAGGGCGGCGCGGGGCCTGCCGGTGTGGGCCTGGAGCATGCTGTGGTTCAGGAGCACGAGGCGCGCCGTCCAGCGGTCGCCGCACAGCTCCGCGAGGGCAAGGGCCCGCGCGTTCGCCCGGTGGGCGCGGCGGTGGAATCCGGCGTCGAAGAGGATCCAGCCGATGACCTCGCACAACTCGGCGAGCGCCGCGAGCAGCTCAGCGTCCGGGCCGCGCAGGATTTCCGGCTCGGTGGACAGCTCGGGCACGCGCCGTACGGCCTCGCGCAGCGCGGGCACGGCCGCGCGGGCGCCCCGCGTGGCGTCCAGGTGGAGGAGGTGGCGGAGGGTGCTCGCGACTCCGGGGACCGACGAGAGGGGCCGCTCCCCGTCCCGCCCCGGCGCCTCTTTCGCTTGAGCCATGCCGGAAACGTTATTCCGAGAAGCCCCATCGGTTTTCCGATAGCTCGTATTTATTTCCGCATTGGATACTTATGTCCGTTGGGTCTACGGTCGAGATATCGCCGCACTGACGCTCTGAGCACAGAACGTCAGACCCACACCCCCGGAGACCCCACCATGTCGAAGATCCTTTTCGTTGTCACCGGCGCCGACCAGTGGACGCTGGCGGACGACAGCAAGCACCCCACCGGCTTCTGGGCCGAGGAGGCCGTCGCCCCCTACGAGGCGTTCAAGGCCGCGGGCCACGAGGTCGTCGTCGCCACGCCGGGCGGCGTGGTCCCCACCGTCGACCGCGGCTCCCTCGCCCCCGAGGCCAACGGCGGTCAGGAAGGCGCGGACAAGGTCGCCGCCTCGCTCGCCGCCTTCACCGAACTGCAGGGCCCGATCAAGCTGGAGGACGTGGACCTCGCCGACTACGCCGCCGTCTTCTACCCCGGCGGCCATGGCCCCATGGAGGACCTCGCGGTCAACGCCGACTCCGGCAGGCTCCTCACCCTCGCCCTGGAGATCGGCATGCCGCTGGGTGTGGTCTGCCACGCCCCGGCCGCCCTGCTCGCCGCCACGAAGGACGACGGTTCGAACGCCTTCGCCGGGTACCGCCTGACCGGCTTCACCAACGCCGAGGAGACCCAGGCCGGTCTGGCCGAGCGGGCCAAGTGGCTGCTCCAGGACCGCCTCGTCGAGGCCGGCGTCGACTTCCAGGAGGGCGAGCCGTGGGCCCCGAAGGTCGTCGTCGACCGCAACCTCGTCACGGGCCAGAACCCCGCCTCCTCCGCCCCGCTCGCCGCCGAGCTGCTGAAGAAGCTGGCCTGAGCCATGGCCGCCGACCGGCTCGACGAGGTCCTCGACGCCGCCTACGACTGCCTGACGCGGTACGGCGCGCGACGCACCACGATGGACGACATCGCCTCCGCCATGGGTGTGTCCCGGTCCGCGGTCTACCAGTACGTGCGCAACAAGGACGACGCCTTCCGCCGGCTCGCCGGACGCCTCCACGAACAGGCGCTCCGGCGGGCCCGGGAGGCGGCCGAGGCGGACGCCCCCCACGAGGAGCGGCTGCGCGGCGTCCTTGCCGCCAAGCTCGACCTCGTGCTCCAGCTCGCCGGGGACTCCCCGCACGCCACGGAGCTTCTCGACGGGAAGACCCGGCTGTTCGGCGAGATCTGCACGACGTTCACCACGGACCTGCGGGATCTGCTGACCGCCCTGTTCACCGAGGCGGGCACGGCGAAGGGCGTCACCCCGCCCGAGGCCGCCGACATCTGCGTCGCGCTGGTCGTCGGCCTCGAATCGATGCCGGGCGCCCGCGACCTGCTGGCCCCCGCGACCTCCGCGCTCGCGACCGGCCTGCTCGGCGCGGCCCCCACCTCCCCAGGCCCCGGCGGGCTCCACGCCCCCCGCGGCCACAGCACCGACCCCGTACCCAGTACCACCCGAGGAACATCCTGATGACCACGACCACCGAGACCACCGACATATCCCTCAGGGAAGACACCGCGGCGCTCGTGGCCCGGCTGCGCGCCACTTTCGCCACCGGCCGCACCCGCCCCCTCGCCTGGCGCGAGGAGCAGCTGCGGCGGCTGCGCGCCCTGTTCACCGAGAACCGCGAGGCGATCGCCGACGCGCTCCACAGCGACCTGCGCAAGCCCCGCCGCGAGGCGTACGCCGCCGAGGTCGACCTCCCCGTGCACGAGATCGACCACACGCTGGCCCACCTGGCCCAGTGGCTCACCCCGACCTCGCTCGACCAGGAGTCCCTCGCCGGGCTGCCGCAGGGTTCCACCGCCGGTACGCAGTACGAACCACTGGGCACCGTGCTGGTCATCGCGCCCTGGAACTACCCCGTCCAGCTCTCGCTCGTGCCGGTCGCCGGTGCGCTCGCCGCGGGCAACGCCATCCTGCTCAAGCCGAGCGAGCTGGCCCCCGCGACCTCGGAGCTGATGGCCCGCCTCGTGCCCCGTTACCTGGACCCGGAGGCGGTCGCCGTCGTCGAGGGCGGCATCCCGGAGACCACTGCGCTGCTCGCCCAGCGCTTCGACCACATCTTCTACACCGGCAACGGCACGGTCGGCCGCATCGTGATGCGCGCCGCCGCTGAGCACCTGACCCCCGTCACGCTCGAACTGGGCGGCAAGTCACCGGTCTTCGTCGACCAGGACACCGACGTCTCCGTGGTGGCCGCGCGCCTGGCGGACGCCAAGTTCCGCAACGCGGGCCAGACCTGCGTGGCGCCCGACTACGTCCTGACCGACCCGGCCACCGCACGCGCCCTCGAAGTCGCCCTCGCCGAGGCCGTGGAAGGCCTGTTCGGTCCTGACCCGCAGTCCTCCGAGGCGTACGGGCGCATGGTGAACCAGCGGCACTTCGACCGCGTGTCCGCGCTGCTCGACTCCGGCACGAGGGTGTTCGGCGGGCGCACCGACCGCGACGACCTCTACATCGCGCCGACCGTCCTGGCCGGGGTGACGGGGGACGACCCCGTCATGCGGGAGGAGATCTTCGGTCCCGTCCTGCCCCTCGTCGAGGTCGCTGACCTGGACGAGGCCATCGCCTTCATCAACGACCGCGACAAGCCGCTCGCGCTCTACGGCTTCACGGAGAACGAGACCACCCGGCGACGCCTCGCCGCGGAGACCTCGTCGGGCGGGCTCGGCTTCGGCCTGCCGATGGCCCACCTGCGCGTCTCCGACCTGCCCTTCGGCGGCGTCGGTGAGAGCGGCATGGGCAGCTACCACGGCCCGCACTCCCTCGCGGCGTTCAGCCACCGCCGCGCGCGCCTCGACGTGCCCCTCGGCTGAGCCAACTGCTGGCTATGGCTGGGGTGTCACGCCTTGCGGCCCGGTGCGCGCGCCGAAGCTCACCGGGCCGTAGTGGGCGGTGGGGGCGCTGGTCGTATGGGCCCAGTAGCGGTCGCCGTAGGACCAGTGCCACCACTCCGTGGGGTAGTTGACCAGGCCCGCCGTGGCGAGCGCCGCGCCGAGGGTGCGGCGGTTGCGGCGGGCCGCGGCGGAGATGCGGTCGGTGTCCGTGTAGCAGGCGCCGTCGCTCTCCTCGGGGCTGGCGTTCACCGGTGTCCCGAGGTCGAGTTCGGTCCCGGCGGTGGTGCACAGCGTCACGTCGACGGCGGCGCCCGCGACGTGCGGGCCGACCTCCGGCGGTGACAGGGAGCGGCTCGTCTGCCGGTGGAGGTGGTCGTCCGACCAGTCGGGGTGGGCGCGTCTGAGTTCGGCCGCGTACTCCTCGAAGTACCTGATCTGGAGGTCGAGCGGGCGGTAGCCCTCGGTGACCAGCAGCCGCAGCCCCTCGGGGAGCAGCCGGGCGGCGCGGGCCAGCCGCCAGGCGACGCCCTCGCGCAGCTGGGCGTAGGCCCCCGCCGGGTCCGCGAGGCGTTCGTCGACGTCTACGAACGGCAGGTGACGCAGGTCGACGAGGGCCTCGCCGCATTCGTGGACCGGGATGTCGACCACGCGGGGATCGCTCATGAGGATGATCGGCGGCATGCTCGGCCCCTTCGTGTCAGGAGTGGCGGGCACAGCTCCGGGGGCGGGCCGCAGCCCGCCCCCGGAGTCCCCCATCTTGCGGTGGCCCCACGCGAAGGACGGCCCATACGGCCGACTGTCGCGGTCGTATGGGCCGTGCGAGGCAACAGTGGCCTTTCCCCCGTTAGATCCCCCGTTGCCGCCGGCCCCTTGGTGCCGCCGACATGTAGAGCATCGCGCGGGCCGCTGCAAGTTCTCTGCAAATCCACGGCAAGTGCCCCGTGCCGGGTGCGGTACGGCCCGCGGCGAGAACGGTCAGACCCCCGGCTCATCCCGCTCCCGTGCCTCGTACGCGGCGAAGACCTCCCGCGCCTCGGCCCGCAACGCGCGCGCCCGCGCGGGGTCGCCCGCGGCCTCACGTGCCGCGGCCAGGTCCCGCAGGGTGCGGGCGCGCGGCAGCGGCAGCTCCAGCGCGGCCCAGTGCGCGGCCGCCGCGGTCAGGTGCTTCTCGGCGGCGTCGGGGCGGCCCGCGGCGAGTTCGCACTCGCCGAGCGTGCGCAGGGCGAGCGCTTCGCCGAAGCGGTCGTGGTGGTCGCGGCAGGTCTCCAGGACGCCCCGCAGGTCGGCGGCCGCCTCGTCGCAGTGGCCCAGGCGGAAGCGGCACTTGGCCCTCGCCTGTACCGCGTACGCCGACATCAGCGGGTCCCCGATGAGGCGCAGCAGCTCCACCGCCGCGTCCGCCAGCTCCAGCGCCTTCTCGTAGGCGCCGAGCGCGCGGTGCACGAGGCTGAGCGAGCGCAGCGTCAGCGCCTCGCCGCGGCGGCTGCCGAGCCTGCGGTAGGCCCGCAGGGATTCGTCGAGGAGGACGAACGCCTCCTCGTGTTCGCCCAGTTCGAGGTGGACCGTGCCGGCGAACCGGCAGGAGAGCCCGAGTCCCGGGTCGTCGTGGAGCCCGCGGAAGCCCTCGACGGCCTGGGCGAGCACGTCGAGTGCGGCGCGCAGCCGGCCCGCCTCGCGCAGGGCGCTGCCGAGTCCGGCGAGGGCGGCGGCCCGGCCGCGCGCGTCGCCGAGTTCCGCGCAGAGCCCGGCGGCCTGGCGGAAGTAGTCCTGCGACTCGGCGAACCGGTCCTGTTCGTAGCGGAGTTGACCGAGGCCGATGAGGAGCAGGGCCTCTCCGGAGTGGTCCTCGGCACGGCGGGCGGCGGCCAGGGCCGCGTCGTGGCTGCGCCACCAGGCCTCGAAACGGTTGCCGACGGCGTACGCGGACGAGCACAGGGCGGCGGCCGCCTCGCAGGCCAGGGTGTGCAGGTCGTAGGCGGCGGCGCGCTCGACGGCGGCGGCGAACGCGTCGGCCTCGGCCTCGAACCAGGCGGCCGGGTCGGCGAGCGCCCGCCGGGTGGCCTCGGGCCCGACGGGCCGTACGAGGTGGCGCATGGCGTCGGATGCGGCGCCGACCGGGCCGCCCGAGTCCAGGAAGCCGCGGTGCAGTTCGACCGCGCCGGACGGCGTGGCGGAGGCGACGCGGCCGGTGAGCCAGAGCCCGGCGCCGAGCGCCCTGCCGACGGCGGCGGAGCGTTCGGCGGGGGTGTCCTCGGCCTCGGCGCGCTCGGCGGCGTACACCCGTACGAGGTCGTGCGGCCGGTAGCGGGGCTGTCCGGCGCGGTCGACGACGGTGCAGTGCAGCAGCTGGGCGTCGATCAGCTGCTCCACGACGCGGTCGGCGTCGGCCTCCGCCACGTCGAGCAGGGCGGCGACCACCCAGGAGGCGACGTCGGGCGCGGCGAGCAGGCCGATGCGGCGCAGCGCGGTGCGGGCGGGGGCGTCTAGGGCCCGGTAGCTCAGGCCGAGTCCGGCGCGGACCTCCAGGTCGCCGACGGAGAGTTCGTCCAGGCGGTGGTGTTCGTCGGCGAGCCTTTCGGCGAGCGTGCGCGCCGTCCAGTGTCTGCGGGTGGCGAGGCGGGCCCCGGCGATGCGCAGGGCCAGCGGGAGGCCGCCGCACAGCTCGACGATGCGGCGGACGGCGTCGGGCTCGTCGCGGACGCGTTCCGCGCCGGCGACGCGGGCGAGGAGGTCGGCGCCGGGCCGTGTGTCGAGCACGTCGAGGTCGGTGCGGTGGGTGCACGGCAGGGCGCCGAGCCGGGCGCGCGCGGTGATCAGCACGCCGCAGGTGGCGCTGCCCGGGAGCAGCGGGCGCACCTGGGACTCGCTGCCCGCGTCGTCGAGCACGAGCAGGACGCGGCGCCCCGCCACCAGGCTGCGGAAGAGGTCCCTGCGCTCGGCGTCGCCCTCGGGCGGGTTGGCGCCGAGGGCGCGCAGCAGGCGGCCGAGCACCTCGCCGGGGGCCACGGGGTCGGTGGCGCCGCGCAGTTCGGCGTAGAGCTGTCCGTCGGGATAGGCGTCGGCGACGCGGTGGGCGGCGGTGACCCCGAGGACGGACTTGCCGACGCCGCCGGGTCCGGTGACGGCGACCACGGGCATGGTCTCGCGCGGTTCCGGCCCCGTCAGCGCGTCCCGCACCTCACGCAGCTGCGCCTCGCGTCCGGTGAAGTCGCCGATGGCGGGCGGCAGCAGGGCCGGGGCGGGCACGGGGTTCTCGTCGCGGGAGCGTGCGGCGGGCCCGGGCCCGCGGTCGCCCTCGGCGGCCACCGGCGCGCTCTCCGCGGCGGGCAGCAGTTCCTCGTCCGCCCGCAGGATGGCCTCGTGCATCGCCCGGAGCCCCGGCCCGGGGTCGATGCCCAGCTCTTCGGCGAGTACGTCGCGGCCCTCCGCGTACACCGCGAGCGCGTCGGCCTGCCTGCCCAGCCGGTAGAGGGCGAGCATGAGCTGGCCGCGCAGCCGTTCGCGCGTGGGATGCGTGGCGACGAGGGCGGTGAGTTCGGCGACCAGTTCCGTCTCGCGGCCCGCCTGGGCGAGGTCGGCGGCGATGCGCTCCTCCAGCGCCGCCTGCCGGGCCTCCTCCAGCTGGTCGGCCATGGCGCGGAGCGTCTCGCCTATCCCGCCGAGCGCGGGGCCGCGCCAGAGCGCGAGGGCCTCGCTCAGGAGCCGGGCGGCGGCGGCGTGATCACCGGCGGCCGCCGCCCGCCGCCCCTGCGCGGTCAGCCGTTCGAACGCGACGCGGTCGACGACCTCCGCGTCCGCGTGGATCAGATAGCCGGGCGGTTGTGTCTCGATGACATCGGCGGAAAGGGCGCGGCGCAGCGCGGAGACGTACGACTGGATGAGGGACCGTGCCGTGTCCGGCGGCCTGTCGCCCCAGATCGCGTCGATCAGGGCGTCGGCGGAGACCACCCGGCCGGGCTCCAGGAGCAGCGCGGCGAGCAGCGCCCGGGGTTTGGGGCCGCCGAGCGCCAGGCGACGGCCCTCGCGCCACGCCTCGACCGGTCCCAGCAAGCGGTAGTGCATGTCCGTGTCCACGCCCATCTCCATGGGTCCTTGCCCCGCACCGCCCCCGCTCCGTGATCCCCGCTCCCCGAGCCCTTCACCGTGCCCCTGCCCCCGATCGACTGGTCATGGTACGTCCGCTCGGCGCCAACTCCCTTCCCGGCACGTGGAATCAGCCACTCGTGAAGCATGGTGGTCACTCCCACGAAAGGCAGGCACGCATGCGCAGCTTGTACGTCATCGCCCACCCGGAGGCGACCCATCACCTCGAGCGCGTGGTCGGCGGCTGGCACGACTCGCGCCTCACCCCGGCGGGCCGCACGGCGGCGGCCGCCATCGCCCGGGCACTGCGGGCCGAGATCCCCGAGGGCGCGGAGGTGGAGCTGGTCTCATCGGATCTGCGCCGCGCGCGGGAGACGGCGCGAGCGGCGGGCGAACTCCTCGGCGTGGAGCCGGTGCTCGACCGCAGGCTGCGGGAGAAGTCCTACGGGGAGGCCGAGGGGCGGCCGCAGGAGTGGCTGGACCAGCGGTTCGTCCCGCCGCCCGCCGAGGGCGACCGAATGGGCCACCACGAGGGCATCACGGGGTCGGAGACCAGAGGGGAGTGCGCGCGGCGCGTGTACGAGGCCATGGACGAGCTGCTGCGCCGTCCCTGCGCCCACCAGATCGTCGTGACGCACGGTTTCGCCCTGACGTTCGTCGTGGCGGCCTGGATCAAGATGCCGTACGCGTCGCTCCACTCGGTCAGTTTCCGGGCGCCCTCCGGCAGCATCACGGTGCTGCGCGAGGACGACTTCTTCCACAACCGGCAGGTCGTCAGCCTCGGCGACACACGTCACCTCGACTGACGACAAAAGGCCCCGCAGGCGCCACGCCGGGGGCGCCCCGTCAGGGGCGCGGGGAACTGCGCGCGCAACCCACGCGGACCCGCACGCGAAAACCCTCCCGCATCCGCGGATCCGTCGTGGCTGATCGCGCAGTTCCCCGCGCCCCTAAGGGAGCCACCCGCACCGCCCCCCAAACCGGACGGGAGACTTCAGGCGCCGCTCGCGTCGAGCATCTCCTCGCGCTCCACGATCTTCACGCGCGCGCGGCCCTGCGGCTCGCCCAGCGCCTTCTCGGCGGCGTCGAGGCGGTACCAGCCGTCCCACGTGGTGAAGCGGACGTTCCGCTCGCTGAGGAAGGCGTCGACGGCCTCGGGGGCGGGGGCCTCGGGGGTGTGCAGGCGGCCGTTCTCGTGGTCGTCGAGGAGGCTGGCGACGGTCTCGTTGGCGTCGCCCTTGGTGTGGCCGATGAGGCCCACGGGGCCGCGGCGGATCCAGCCGGTGACGTACGTCGACCGAAGGTGCTCGCCGGTCTCCTCGATCACGCGGCCCGCCTGGTCCGGGACGGTGCCCGAGGCGACGTCCCAGGGCAGCTTGGGCAGTTCGTCGGAGAGGTAGCCGACGGCGCGGTAGACGGCGCCGAGGTCCCAGTCCTTGAACTCGCCGGTGCCCTTGACGTTGCCGGTGCCGTCGAGGGCGGTGCGCTCGGTGCGCAGGCCGACGACCTTGCCGTCCTCGCCGAGGATCTCGACGGGCGACTCGAAGAAGTGCAGGAAGAGCTTGTGCGGGCGGTCGCCGACGTCGCGGATCGCCCAGTTCTCCAGGGTCTTGGCGACCATGTCGGCCTGCTTGTTGCCGCGCCGCGTGGCGATGGAGCCCTCGTCGTAGTCGATGTCCTCGGGGTCGACGATGACCTCGATGTTCGGCGAGTGGTCCAGCTCGCGCAGCTCCATCGGGCTGAACTTCGCCTGCGCGGGCCCGCGGCGGCCGAAGACGTGGACCTCCAGCGCCTTGTTGGCCTTCAGGCCCTCGTACACGTTGGCCGGGATCTCGGTGGGCAGCAGCTCGTCGGCGGTCTTGGCGAGGACGCGTGCCACGTCGAGCGCGACGTTCCCGACGCCGAGGACGGCGACCTTCTCGGCGTCCAGGGGCCAGGTCCGCTCCACGTCGGGGTGGCCGTCGTACCAGGAGACGAAGTCGGCGGCGCCGTGGGAGCCGTCGAGGTCGATGCCCGGTATGTCCAGGGCGCGGTCGGCGGTCGCTCCCGTGGAGAAGATCACCGCGTCGTAGAAGGTGCGCAGGTCGTCCAGGCTGATGTCGCTCGGATAGTCCACGTTGCCGAAGAGGCGGATCTGGGGCTTGTCGAGCACCTGGTGCAGGGCCGTGATGATGCCCTTGATGCGCGGGTGGTCGGGCGCGACGCCGTAACGGATCAGCCCGAACGGCGCCGGCATCCGCTCGAAGAGGTCGATCGACACACCGGGTTCGACGGCCACCGCGGACTTCAGCAGCGCGTCGGCAGCGTAGATCCCGGCAGGTCCGGCACCGACAATGGCTACCCGCAGAGGGCGAGGCATGTTCAGGTTCCCTTCGAGCGGTGATGGGGGACTTCCCGGGAAGCCTAAACTAAGGCAAACCTAAGTAAGTAGCCGGGTCGGCTTTATGACCTCATAAGCCAGCCTTATGAGTCCCCCATCGGTCCGCCTTATGGGTCCGGCCTCCCCGGCCGCACCGCGAACTCGCCGAAAATACCTGGTAGATCGAACGGTGGAGCGATAAGGTCGCCGCGATGACGACTCATTCTGATCACAGATTGGGGGACCCGTCCGCGCAAGGTGAGTGCTGATGCTCACCCACACCGCGCTCGGGGATTCCCGCCTCTCCTTCTGGCCGCGCGTGCGAGAGTTCGCCGTGCCGCCGCCCATGATCGAGTCTGCGACCGCCCGCCGTCTCGTCGGCGACTGGGCCGGGGCGTGCGCCGCCGCAGGCATCGACGTCGACTTCCCTCCGCGTTCCGTGGCGCGCACCCACGGCTCGGAACTCGCCGCCCGGCTCCGGGCCGACCTGCGCCACCTCGCCCCCGACCTCCTGCGCTGGCACATGCCGCGGATCGCCCCCGACGGGCTGCTCCGCCCCGGCCTGACCATCTCCCTGGCTCGCTACGCCGACGCGGGGCGCGATGGCCCCGGCCCGCTGCACCTGGTGGCCAGGACGCCACCGGCGTGGGCGGACTCCGGCCAGCGGATCAGCCTCGCCCTGTGGGACGGCTCCCCTGCCAACACCACCGCCGCGCGCCATCCGCACCCGCACCCCAGTCGGCGGTTCCGCCTCGATCTGCACCGCCACCTGTGGGACGTACGCAGGACCGACGAGCTGCGGACGCGGGGCGGGAACAGCCGCCGGTGGGCGGTGGACCGGTGGGCGGCCGAGGCAGACCTCCTGCTCCGCGCCGACGGACGGCCGCCCGGACCCGTCGCCGTGCGGGTCGGCGCCCGACAGCGGCTCGTCCTGGAGCGGTACGGGGATGGCGTCGGCGCTCCCCATATCGCGCCCGCGCCCCTTGGCGGCAGCGTTTCCGCGCTGCCGGTCCTGCCCGACGCGGCGACCTGGGTGCCGCCCGACGTGGAGCTGGTCCGCAGCGGCGCGATCGAGGTCGAACGGCTGCACCCCCTGGTCGCGTCGGCGCTGGCCCCGGGCTGCTCCGCGACCGGGCCGCCCCCGGCCGCGGAGGGGGCGGGACGGCCGCGCCCGGTGAAGTGCCGTGGAGCCGAACACCGCATCGGCCTGGTGGACGGGACGCTGACCGCCCTGGACCACGACCCGGCCGAGATCCGGCGCGAAGAGCTGCTGGCCGCGCTGGGCGGCACACCGCTCCCCTGCCTCCAGGCGATCGACACGGCACACCGCGATCCGGCCTGCCTCACCGATGTCCGCGAACGCCTGCGCCACGGTGACACCGCCGGTGCGATGGCCGTCGTCGAGAACCTGCTCGGCCCCGCCGCGGTGCTGCGCGACGGCGCTCTGCGCGACGAGTGGGAGCGGGCCATACAGGGGCGGATCACCTACGGGCTGTACAGGGCCGGTCTGTTGGGGCCCGCACCCGAACGCGTCCCGCCGACACGGGGCCACACCCCCGGCCGTCGGACACGCCCGCTCCGCTCGGGCCCACGTCACTCAACCCTGCGCTGACCTCGGGCCGGAGGCCTTCAGGCCCTCCGCCATAGCGCCCATGCCCCCCCATGACACCGCACACCCCACACCGCACGCCACATCGACCCCAAAGGTGATCACACATGCCCACGTACACCCCGCCCCTCTCCCCCACCACCACTCCCTCCGGCTCCGGTGGCCCCGCCCAACTCGACGTCGCCGACGACCTGCTGACCCTGCTGCGGGACACCACCACCGAGCCGCGCCCCGACACCCAGCTGGAAGCGCTGACCCTGGCCGTCGCCGCCGATTTGCCCGTACTGCTGTGGGGCGAGCCGGGCATCGGCAAGACCGCCGCCCTGACGCAGCTCGCCGCGACCCTCGACCTGCCGCTGACCACGGTGATCGCCAGTGTCCACGAGCCGTCCGACTTCTCCGGGCTGCCCGTCGTCGGTGACGACCCGGCGGAGCACGGCGTCCCGATGGCCCCGCCGGACTGGGCCGTGCGCCTGGTGCGGGCCGGCCGCGGGCTGCTGTTCCTGGACGAGCTGTCCACCGCGCCCCCGGCCGTGCAGGCCGCCCTGCTCCGCCTCGTCCTCGAACGGCGGATCGGTGCCCTGCGCCTGCCGCCCGGCGTGCGGATCGTGGCCGCCGCCAACCCCCGGTCGTCGGCGGCCGACGGCTGGGAGCTGAGCCCTCCCCTCGCCAACCGGTTCGTCCACCTCCAGTGGGTCCACGACCACGACGTCGTCGTACGCGGACTCGGCGGCACCTGGCCCCGGGCGGCCCTTCCCCGACTCGCCCCGGAGAAGCTGCCGGAGGCCGTGGCCTTCGCCCGGCGCGCGGTCTGCGGACTCCTCTCCGCCCGGCCCCGACTCGTCCACCAGCTCCCCGGCAACGAGACGCGCCGGGGCGGCGCCTGGCCCTCCCCCCGCAGCTGGGAGACGGCGCTGCGCCTGATCGCCTTCGCGACCGCCGCCGGCTCGTCCCGCGAGGTGCTCTCCCTGCTCGTCAGGGGCGCCGTGGGGGACGGCCCGGGGTTCGAACTCCTGGCGAGCCTGGACCGGATGGACCTCCCGGACCCCGAGACGCTCCTCGCCGACCCGGCCCACGCCGCCCTTCCCGAACGGGGGGACCTGCGCCAGGCCGTGCTCGACGGCGTGGTGGACGCGGTGCACCGCAAGCCGGACAAGTCCCGCTGGGAGGCGGCATGGGCCCTGCTGGTGCGGGCGGTGGAGACCGGGGCCCCGGACCTGGTCGTCGTCCCCGCGACGACGCTCGCCTCGCTGCGCCGCGCGGACTGGGACGTCCCGGAGTCGATCGAACGCCTCACCGGAACGGTCTCCCTGTCCCGGCGGGCCGACCGCGCGGCGGCCCGTGCCGCGGCGGCCACCCAGGCACGCCGATGACCACGGACGCGCCGCACGCGCCGGAACGCGACAAGCTCGACCTCGACCTCGACCTCGACCTCGACCTCGACAAGCTGTACGCCGCCCGGTTGCATGCCGCCCGCGCCCGGCCCTATCTGGCGGCGGCCCTGTTCGCCCTGCACACCGTCGCGTCGCGGCAGGTACCGACGATGGCCGTGGACCGGCACTGGCGGTGCTACGTCTCACCGGCGTTCGTCGACCGGACGCCGGTGGAGGAGCTGGCCGGGGTGTGGGTGCACGAGGTGTCCCATCTGCTGCGCGACCACCACGGGCGCGCTGACCGGGTCGCCCGGGAACGCGGGCTGAGGGGCCCGGGAGAACGGCTGCGGATGAACATCGCCGCCGATCTGGAGATCAATGACGACGTGTTCGGCGACGGTCTCGTCCGGCCCGAAGGGGCCGTCGTACCCGAGTCGTTGGGGCTGCCCACGGGCGCGCTCATGGAGGAGTATCTGCGTCGGTTCCGGCTCGGCCCGCGCACGCAGCACCTGGCCTGGCTGGACTGCGGCAGTGGCGCCGACGGGCTGGCGCGGGAGTGGGAGCTGGGCTCGAAAGGCGCGCACGGGCTCAGCGAGCAGGAGCGCGACGCGGTCCGGTTCCGGGTGGCGCGGGGCATCACCGGCCGGCCCGGCAGCGCCCCGGAGGGCTGGCGGCGGTGGGCCGAGGAGGTGTTCCATCCGCCGCAGCCGTGGCGGGAGTTGCTGGGCGCGGCCCTGCGCTCGGCGGCCTCCGGTCCCGGTGCGGGTGAGGACTATACGTATGGCAGGCCGGCGCGGCGCTCGGCCGGGGTGCCCGGCGTCGTACTGCCGAGTCTGCGGCGCAGGCCGCCCCGGGTCTCCGTGGTCATCGACACCTCCGGCTCGGTCAGTGACACCGAACTGGGCAGCGCGCTCCTCGAAGTCGCCGCGATCTCCCGCGCCGTGGGCGGCCGCCGGGACCTGGTCTCCGTGCTGCCGTGCGACGCGGCCGCCCGGCTGGTGCACCCGCTGTGCCGCGGCGAGGGGATCCCGCTGATGGGCGGCGGGGGCACGGATCTGCGTACGGGCTTCGCCAGGGCGCTGCGGTCGAATCCGCGCCCGGACGTGATCGTGGTCCTGACCGACGGCCAGACGCCGTGGCCGACCGTACGGCCTCCGTGCCGGACCGTCGTGGGCCTCTTCCCCCGGCAGGGGTCCGACGGGTCGTGGGACGAGGACGACCCCGATCACGTGCCGGACCTGCCGCCCGACTGGGCACGCGTGGTCGAGATCGGATGACGTGCGGGCCGGCCCACGCGGGCCGGCCCGGACGGCGTACGCGGATCAGACCAGGTCGAACCGGTCGAGGTTCATGACCTTGTCCCACGCCGCGATGAAGTCCTTCACGAACTTCTCCTTGGCGTCATCGCTGGCGTAGACCTCCGCCAGGGCCCGCAGCTCCGAGTTCGAGCCGAAGACGAGGTCGGCGCGGGTGCCGGTCCACTTGACCTCGCCGGTGACGGCGTCGCGGCCCTCGAACATGTCCTGCGCCTCGGACGTCGACTTCCACTCCGTGCCCAGGTCGAGGAGGTTGACGAAGAAGTCGTTGGTCAGCGTCCCGGGGTTGGTGGTGAGGACGCCGTGCTTCGTCTCCTGGTAGTTGGCGCCGAGGACGCGCAGGCCGCCGACGAGGACCGTCAGCTCGGGGGCGCTCAGGGTCAGCAGGTTGGCCTTGTCGAGCAGCAGGTACTCGGCGGGCAGGCGGTTGCCCTTGCCGAGGTAGTTGCGGAACCCGTCGGCGGTCGGTTCGAGCGCGGCGAACGACTCGACGTCCGTCTGCTCCTGCGTCGCGTCCACCCGGCCCGGCGTGAAGGGCACCTCGACGTCGAACCCGGCGTCCTTGGCGGCCTGTTCGACACCGGCGGCACCGGCGAGCACGATCAGGTCGGCGAGCGAGACCCGCTTGCCGCCGCTCTGCGCGGAGTCGAAGGCGTCCTTGATGCCCTCAAGGGTGCGCAGGACCGTGGCGAGGCGGTCGGGCTGGTTGACCTCCCAGCCGCTCTGCGGCTCCAGGCGGATGCGCGCGCCGTTGGCGCCGCCGCGCTTGTCGCTGCCGCGGAAGGAGGAGGCCGCGGCCCACGCGGTGGACACCAGCTGCGACACGGAGAGGTCGGAGGCGAGGATCTGCCCCTTGAGGGCGGCGATGTCCCCGGCGTCGATGACCTCGTGCGCCGCCTCGGGCAGCGGGTCCTGCCACACCAGCGTCTCCGCCGGGACCTCCGGGCCCAGGTAGCGCGCGACCGGACCCATGTCGCGGTGGGTCAGCTTGAACCAGGCGCGTGCGAAGGCGTCCGCGAACTCGGCGGGGTTGGCCAGGAAGCGGCGCGAGATCTGCTCGTACGCCGGGTCGAACCGCAGCGAGAGGTCCGTCGTCAGCATCGTCGGCGCGTGGGTCTTCGAGCCGTCGTGGGCGTCGGGAACGGTCCCGGCCCCGGCGCCGTCCTTCGGCCGCCACTGGTGCGCGCCCGCGGGGCTCTTGAACAGCTCCCACTCGTAGCCGAAGAGGATCTCGAAGAAGCTGTTGTCCCAGCTGATCGGCGTGTTCGTCCAGATGCCCTCAAGGCCACTGGTGATCGTGTCGGCGCCCTTGCCGGTGCCGTAGGAGCTCTTCCAGCCGAGGCCCTGCTGCTCCATCGGGGCGGCCTCGGGGTCGTCGCCGACGTGGTCGGCCGGGCCCGCGCCGTGCGTCTTGCCGAAGGTGTGGCCGCCGGCGATCAGGGCGACGGTCTCCTCGTCGTTCATCGCCATCCGGCGGAACGTCTCGCGGATGTCGCGGGCCGCGGCTATCGGGTCCGGATTGCCGTTCGGGCCCTCGGGGTTGACGTAGATCAGGCCCATCTGGACGGCGCCGAGGGGGTTCTCCAGCTCGCGGTCGCCGGTGTAGCGCTCGTCGCCGAGCCAGGTGGTCTCGGGGCCCCAGTAGACGTCCTCGTCGGGCTCCCACACGTCCTCGCGGCCACCGGCGAAGCCGAAGGTCTCGAAGCCCATCGACTCCAGGGCCACGTTGCCGGTGAGGATCATGAGGTCGGCCCACGAGATGCTCTGGCCGTACTTCTTCTTGACCGGCCACAGCAGACGGCGGGCCTTGTCCAGGCTCGCGTTGTCCGGCCAGCTGTTGAGGGGGGCGAAGCGCTGCTGACCCGCACCCGCGCCGCCGCGGCCGTCACTGATGCGGTAGGTGCCCGCGCTGTGCCAGGCCATCCGGATCATGAACGGGCCGTAGTGGCCGAAGTCGGCGGGCCACCAGGGCTGCGAGGTCGTCAGGACCTCCGCGATGTCCCGCTTCACGGCCGGCAGATCCAGGGCCTTGAACGCCTCGGCGTAGTCGAACTCCTCGCCCAGCGGGTTGGCCACGGCGGGGTTCTTCGCGAGGATCTTCAGGTTCAGCCGCTCCGGCCACCACTGGCGGTTTCCGCCGCCCTGGGTCGGGTGCGGGGCACGCCCGTGCGCGACCGGACAGCCGGTCACCTCCTCCGGCTTGGGGTCGGTGACGATCGCGTCATGGTTCTCAGTCATGGGAATCCTTCCGGACGGGGCGGATCACGATGCTCGGAACTGCGGACGGCTGCACCGTCGGACACGGGCCCCCAGGGCGGACCCGGCTGCTGAAGTCACGTGTCTTTCCCCGTTGTTGCCTATGCCTTGGCTATCGGCCGGATCCGATCCTACGATGGACCTAGTCCAAGTCAATACGACGAACAGGCCGGTACGGATTCATTTGTCGGACGCCGCACTCGACGGGCGGACGACGCACACCGACGAGGCACATGAGGGCTGGTGGCCATGAGTGACCTGCTGGAACGGCTGCGCGGACGCGGCTGGCGGATGACCGCTCAGCGCCGGGTGGTCGCCGAGGTGCTCAACGGCGACCACGTCCACCTCACCGCCGACGAGGTGCTCGCGCGCGCCACGGCCCGGCTGCCGGAGATCTCCCGCGCCACGGTCTACAACACCCTCGGTGAACTGGTCTCGCTCGGCGAGGTGGTCGAGGTGACGGCCCACGGCCGCGCCAAGCGCTACGACCCGAACGCCCACCGCCCCCACCAGCACCTGGTCTGCTCGGAGTGCGGCACGATCCGGGACGTCCACCCCGGCGGCGACCCGCTGACCGACCTGCCGGACTCGGAGCGGTTCGGCTACACCGTCTCCGAGGTCGAGGTGACCTACCGGGGCCACTGCCCCGACTGCGCGGGCTTGTGAGGCAACGGCGTCACTCTGCGCCTTACCGGCATGGCCGATCCTTCGCTTCATTGCGCCGGAGACGACGGGGCGCCACGATGGAATACCCCCGTTGTCCTGCCAACAGGACACCGCAGCGGTTCCGTCGGTTAATCGCCGCATTAATTCCGCGCCCCACGGACGCGACGCCGCAGAGCCACCGCTCCCAGAGTCGCCGTTCTCGGAGTCACCGTTCTCGTCATACCCCGAAAGGTGAGTGCCGCATGTTCGTGCCCAGCCAATACCGAGAACCGGACGTCTCGTGGATGCTCGACCTGATGCGCGAGAACCCGCTGGCACTGGCGGCCAGCAATGGGCCGCCCGCTCAGGGGCCGTTCGCCACTCACCTTCCGGTCATCACCGACCCCCAGTGGACGGGACAGCCCCTTTCGGACCTGGCGGGAATGCATCTGCTGGGACACATGAACCGGGCAAATCCGCACTGGAAGGCGCTGGACACCGGGACGGTGGTTTTGCTGACGTTCACCGGTCCGCACGCCTATGTTTCGCCCACCGTCTACGACATCACACCCGCCGCCCCTACCTGGGACTTCACCTCGGTGCACGTCCACGGCACGGTGGAGCGCATCGAATCCACGGAGGAGACGCTGGATGTCGTCCAGGCGACGGTGCAGGCCTTCGAGAAAGAATTGGGCGACAACTGGGACATGACCCGATCCATCGACTATTTCCGTAAGATAGTGCCGGCCGTCGGCGCCTTCAGGGTCCGGGTGAGCAAGGCCGAGGGCATGTTCAAACTCAGCCAGGAACAGAGCACCGAGATCCGCGAGCGGGTGGTGCGGTCGTTCGCCGAGCGCGGCTGCACCCGGCACGCGCAGACCGCGGAGCTCATGAACCGCCTGCCGTGACGGCCCCTTCCGTGCCGCGGGGTCCGCACCCGCCGAAGCGTGTGCGGACCCCGGGGGGCGGGCCGGTCACTCGACGGGGAGCGTCCGGCCCGTCTCCCTCAGCACCTGGTCGGCCGCGGCGTCGAGCGTGGCCGTCACCCAGTCCCCCAGCTCGGTACCGGCCTCGACCGCCGCCTTGTGCCACCACTGGAGCCGGTTGTCGGGCACCGCGAGCCGACGCGTCGTCGCCACGGCCTCCGGCTCCTGTGTGGTGCCCTCGCGCTGGGCCTTGAGGGCATGACGCAGTTGCTTGGTGCTCCACTTCATCCGCTCGGCACGGTCGAGCCAGGCGTCCTGTTCCTCGACGTGCAAGGACGCCAGCTCGGCATGGTGCTGGAAGCTGAGCGCGTGCCGTCGCCGCTCCACCTCGAACCGGCGGGAGACCCAGGCGTAATTGCGCAGCGTCTGGTATTGGAGACCGGCCGCCCTGATGCCTAGTTCATAGCGATCGGCATAGTGGTCCTTACCGTAGACGAGCCAGTCACCGAGCCACCATGACGACGAGTTGAGAAGCCCGGAGAGCTGACGTCCGGCGCGTTCCCATTCCTCGAAGGCCAGTCCTATCGGTATGTGTAACCCCACGTTTGTCGTGAGTACCTGTTCGCGACGCGACTCCGCCCCGCCGGCTCTTCGGGGCCTTTCCCCGGGTCCTGCGGTCCTGCCGAACATGGTCGGCTTGGAGTCCTGGCAGTTCTCGACCTGCTGTGTCATCACGCCTCCGTCTCAAGGTGCGTATCGACCGAGCGGTTCCGCGGTGGCTCCCCATCGATTACGGAAAGCGTTCCACCCCGTTTTCTGAACGCATACCAAATGCGGTGGCCACTACTCGCAGATGAGTACTGCCGACCTGAATGAACCGGACATTGCGCGGTCCCCGTTCCGGCCGGGAGGGTCAGCTACCGCTCTCCGAGTAGATCCTGACATCGATGCCAATTCAAGGATCTTGGCGACCTTGAACACTACTTTGCAGAGTTCTAGCGCTTCTCTTACGCCGTGATCCAGCCCGCTGATTGGCGTGAATTGAGCAGGCGTACAAGGCCTGTGACGACTTACAGTGCCCGCCGCGCCACGGCCCGCCCGCCCCGTCGCCGCCGAACGCCCGGGAGTGAGCGCCATGGGAGGTGCCATCGGAGGCGCCACAACAAGTCAGCCAAACTCCAGCCTCTGGCACCACACTAGAGCGCGCCCTACACTCTCTCCCCACAACGCTCAGTAGCCTCGGGGGAGTTATTGCGGCATGCGGACGACCCAAGCAGGCACCTCGTCGGGTTCCGGAGACGTGGCCTACGCCCTCACTTCGGCCCTGCCTCTGGATCTCTTCAGCGGCACGATCTTCAAGAGCCTGCGCCGGACCGACCAGCGCAAGTGGGCGCACGCCTATCTGAAGGGGCTGCTCGTCACGCCGGGCAAGAAGTCCGTGCGCCGGCTCGCCGCCGCACTCTCCCGCGATCCGTCCGTCGCCCAGTCACTGCGCCAGTTCGTCAGCCTCAGCCCGTGGGATTTCGACGAGGTCATGGAGGAGCTCACCCACTGGGTGGCCGACCGCCGCCCCGGGCCCGTCTGGGCCATCGGCCGGGCCGTCCTGCCCAAGCGGGGCGACCGGTCGGTCGGCGTCCACCGCTACTTCGACCGGTCCTCGGGCCGTACGCTCAACTGCCAGCTGGGGCTGGGCTCCTTCTGGTGCGTGGGCGGCGCCCAGTTTCCCGTCGACTGGTGTCTGCACCTGTCGACGGCCTGGACGCAGGACCCCGCGCGGCGCAGGGACGCGCGGATACCGGACGGTGAGCAGTACCGGCCGATGTGGGCGGAGGCCCTGCGGCTCGTCGACCGGCTCTCGGCCCGCTCGGCCTCCCCCTCCTCCGTCGTCCTCGCCGACATGAGCGACGAACCCGACGTCGGATACCTGCTGCGCGGACTCACCAGACGGCACCGCGACTTCGTCGTGGCGGTGCCGCCCTACCTCGCGGTGCTGCCCGCGGGCGAGGGCGCCTCGGCACCGGTGAGCGCGAAGTCCCTGGTCTCCGTGGAGAGCCCGGATCCGGCCGTCGTCCTGTCGCTCGACAAGGAGAGGCGCCCCGCGCATTCCCAGAGCGCGCTCGTCCGGCTGACGGGCGGGCCCCCGGGGCGCGCCCCCGGCCCTCTCTACCGGCTCTACACCGAGGCGGACCCCACCGGCGCCCCGAGCCCGCTGTGGCTCACCAGCCTCGCCCACCACACCCTCGCGGAGGTCTCCTCGATCACCGCGCTGCACGCCGGGACGGCGGACGCGATCGGCTCCATGCGGCGGGACTTCGGACTGCTCGACTTCGAGGGGCGTTCCTTCCCCGGCTGGTACCACCACATGGCCCTCGTCTCGGCGGCGTACACCTACCGGCGCCTGCACGGCTCCGCCGCGGTGTCACCCCCCGACACGGCTCAACGGGTGCCGTAGCGGTCGGTGTGCGGTCGAGCCGCCCCTGCCATCCTCGCATCGGCTGGCGCCACACGTACCGCCAATCCGCGCCACTTTGGCGCGCGATGGGCGACATCGAGACAGCGGGGATCGGGCACGCGCGAACGACGGAACGCCGGATGAGCCGACTTTGACGCCTCGTCGTCACCTGACCCACCGTCACCTTCCTGTTCGCACAGCTCGTGTCGAGGATGAATGCCTTCCTTGACGCACGAGCAGCGCGTCGCCCGTCGCTTACGTGACCGATTCCGCTCGCTTCCCACCGCGTTCCCCACCCCGGGATCCCGCCCGCGCCGCGATGGCGCTAGTGTGGCACCACATGGTGCCAGCACCGGATGCACGGTGCTGGCCGTACAGGCTCGTGCTCCGGTGGACCGGGGCAGGGACCGAGCCTCCGCAGACTCCCGAAGGCGGCCCGCCATGCCGACGTTCGAGACACCCGCACCTGTGCGGGTGGTGCTCAGCCTCGTGTGCGGCCAAGTGCGGATCGTCGCGAACGACCGCCCCGAGACGACCGTCGAGGCATATCCGCGCGACAGCGACGACCAGGACGACGTGCGGACCGCCGAGCGGCTGCACGTCGACTACGCCGACGGCCGCCTGACCGTGACCGCCCCGGAACCGGGTTGCGGCGGTGGCGCGGTCATCGTGGTGATCACCGTGCCCACCGGATCGAGCCTGCACGGCCGGGGGATGTGCGCGGACTTCCTCGGAGCGGGAGAGTTGGGCGAGTGCCGGCTCAGCACGGGCCTCGGGCACATCAGGCTCCACCACACCGGCAGCCTGCACCTGGGCGCCGCCCTCGGTGACATCACGGTCGACCGGGCGGTCGGCACGGTCGAGGCCACGGCGGACCGTGGCGACGTCCGTCTGGGGCTGGTCGAGGGCAGCACCACGGTCAGCGCGAAGGGCGAGAGCGACGCGACGGTGGAGGAGGTGCACGGTGCCGCCCGGCTGTACGCGGAGCGCGGGACCGTCTGGATCGGCCGGGCGCACGCCGACGTGGAGGCCCGGACGAGCCATGGTGACATCGACGTCGGGGAGGTGCGGCGAGGTTCCGTGAGCGTCGCCACCACCTTCGGCAGCATCCGCGTCGGGGTGGCCGAGACCAGCGGTGCCCGGCTGTCCCTCGACTCCGCCGCGGGCACCGTCTCCACGGCCCTCTCGCTCCTGACGGCGCACGAGCAGGCCGACGAGGTCGTGTGTGTCGAGGCCCGGACCGTGATCGGCGACGTCGTGGTGGAGCGTTCCGGCGCGGAGTGAGCCCGACCTCAGGAACGGGATGGACCGTGCCTCAGGAGGCGGCCTCGGTGCGGTGCCCGGCGTGGCGCAGAACGTCACTCAGGTCCGCCAGGAGCGCGGCCTCCTGGGGCACGAGGTAGAAGTGCCCGCCGGACAGCACCCGGAGCCGGAAGGCGTCGTGCGTCATGTCGGCCCAGCCGCGCATCTGCTCGGGAGTCACCTCGGAATCGGCGTCACCGGTGTAGCCGTACACCGGGCAGTCGAGCGGAGGCCGGTGGCCGCCGCGGTACCCGTCCACGAGCCGGTAGTCGGCGCGGACGGCGGGGAGGACCAGCTCCCGCAGATCGGGGTCGGCGAAGACCGGGGCGCGGCTCTGGTCGAAGCGCAGGATGTCCGCGATGATCTTCTCGTCGGGGCCGAAGTGCCGCCGGATGCCGCCCATCGCGTGCGGCGGACGCCTGCCGGACACGCACAGGGCGACCGGCGGACACCCCCGCTCGTGAAGGCGCAGCGCCACCTCGTGCGCCACCGAAGCCCCCATGCTGTGGCCGAACAGCACCAGCCGGTACCGCGCCAGCCCGCTGAGCGCGTCGGCTATGTCGTCCGCGAGGGCCTCGAGCCCCGACGGGAAGGGCTCGCCGTGCCGGTCCTCCCGGCCCGGGTACCGGATGGCGAGCACACCGGCGTCCGCGGGCAGGCCCGGGGGCCAGGTGCGGTACGCGCTGGCCCAGCCGCCGGCGTGCGGGAAGCAGACGAGTTTCGTGCCGTACGCGTCGTCATCACGGAAGCGGCGTATCCACTGCTCTTCCACCGGACTCCTCATCGCAGCGCGGGCTCGGCGGCCCGCTCCACGCACCGGGAGATGATCGAGTCGGCGATCTCACCGCTCCTTACGGCAATGTTCGACAGCAGCGACGAGGTCAGGCCGTGGGTGTGTTCGGTGCCGCCCTGGAGGTAGATGCCGCATCGCATCTCCGGATCGGTGACGATGCGGTAGTCCCGCTCCACGCGGTAGCGGCCCGCCTCGTCCCGCAGGCAGTGCCGGTCGAGTTCGCCGAGCAGGCCCGTGGGCTCCATCGTCTGGTAGCCGGTGGCGCAGATGAGAGCGTCGAAGTCCAGTTCGCGTACTTCGGCGTCGGGACCCACCTGTAGCGAGACGCGGGTCTCGGCGCCGACGCGCTTCACGCCGGTGACCCTCGACAGGTTGAGGAAGTGGAGGCGCTCGACGTTCCGCACCTCGTCGTCGTACGACCTGCGGTACAGCGCCCTGATCACCTCGTCGTCGACGACGGAGTAGTTCGTGTTGCGGTGGTACCGCCAGAACGCCTCGCGTGTCTGGTCGGTGCCGTAGTAGTAGTCGTCGACGGCCCCCGGGTCGAAGATCTGGTTGGCGAAGGGGGTGTCGTCCGCGACGGAGTAGCCGTAGGACGGGATGACCGCCCAGACCTCGGCGTGCGGAAGCTCGTCGTACAGGAACCTGGTGATCTCGGCAGCGCTCTGGCCCGCCCCGACGACCGCCACCCGGCGCAGCTCCCCGGGGTCGGCCCGGTGGTACTTCTCCAGGAACTCGGAGCTGTGCCACACCCGTTCGTCGCGCTCGGTTCCCTCGGGCATGCTCGGGACGAGGCCCGTCGAGATCACCACGTTGCGCGCCTCGACCACGCGGCCGGTCCGGCCGGTGGCGTCCGCCACCTCGAGGCGCAGCCGGTCCGCCCGCTCGGCGTCGGCCCCCGGTGGCAGTCGGATCGACGTCACCTTCGAGTCGTACGCGATGCGATCGGCCACCCGTGCCTGCGCCCACTCGAGGTACTGGTGGAACTCCTGGCGGGTGGGGAAGAAGTCCTGGTTGTTGACGAACTGCGGGAGTCGCCCCGACTCGTGCAGATACGCGATGAAGCTGAAACTCGACGTCGGATTGCGGAAGGTGACGAGGTCCTTGAGGAACGATATCTGCATGGTCGCCGACGGCAGCAGCATGTTGCGGTGCCAGCCGAACGACAACTGCCGCTCCAGGAACAGGGCGTTGATCTCATTCTGTGGATCCTTCGCCCGGAATTCCTCCAGGGCGATGGCAAGTGACAGGTTGGAGGGTCCGAACCCAATGCCGACCACGTCGTAGGTCTCGTGTTCACGATCACTCATAGCATTCTCCCGCTGGCATGAAGGTGCGATGCGTTTGTTCGGATCTCCGATGAACCGTTCGTGTCCCGTCGGCGGGACGCGGACGCACAAGCGGGCGGTGTCTCACCCGCGTGACGCCGGACCGAACCAGGTGGTGAGGGCGGCCCGCAGTGCGGAGGTGTCGGACACGCCGCCGGCGCCCGCCGCCCAGGCGACATGGCCGTCGGGGCGGATGAGCAGCGCGCTGGGGGCGGGGATCTCACCGACGGCCGGGACGGGCCAGTGGTCGTCCTCGCTCCGCGCCTCGACGACGTCGACGCGATCGGTCCAGCCCTCGGCCGCCGCCACCACGTGGGCACTGCCGCGCAGGTCGAGCAGGACGGGGCGGGCGCCGTGCAGCAGTTCGTAGATACGGGTGGCGCCGTCCGTCGTCTTGAGGTCGGCGTCGGGGACCCGGCGGCCGGCCAGCAGATGGTCGCCGTCGGCCGGGTAGCGGATGTCCAGTGCCGTGAGCATGCCCCGCAGATACTGGTTGACCTCGTCGAAGACGATGAGCGAGGCGAACACGTCGCGCAGCGCGTCCGAATGGGCGCCGGGGCGGGCCAGGGCCGCCTGCGCCCGGGTGTTGTGCAGCACGCGCTCCCCGACGGGGTGGCGCTCGGCGTGGTAGCTGTCCAGCAGGCTCTCGGGGGCCTGTCCGCGTACCACCGAGGCGAGTTTCCAGCCGAGGTTGACCGCGTCCTGCACTCCCATGTTCAGCCCCTGCCCGCCGGCCGGGAAGTGGATGTGCGCCGCGTCGCCCGCGAGCAGGACGCGGCCCTCCCGGTACCGGGCGGCCTGCCGTGCGGCGTCGCTGAACCGGGAGACCCAGCGCGGGCTGTGCATGCCGTAGTCCGTGCCGGCGATCCTGATCAGCGAATCGCGGAGCTGCTCGAACGTCGTCGGTTCGTCGCGGTCCGCGACGCGGCCGTGCTCGGTGGTGATCAGCCGGTACCAGCCCGGCTCGAAGGAGATCACCGAATAGTCGCCGCCGGGGCAGCGCCGCCCCCAGATGTAGTCCTCGGGCAGGTCGGGGAGTTCGACGTCGCCGATCAGCGAGGTCATCGTGGCCGGAGTGCCGGGGAAGTCGATGCCCGTCAGCTTGCGCACGGTGCTGCGCCCGCCGTCGCAGCCGACGAGGTAGCGGGCGCGCAGCGTCGCCGGTGCGGTCTGCGCCGTCCCCAGCTCCACCGTCACACCGGACTCGTCCTGGCGGATGCCGCTCACCTCGGACGACCAGCGCACGCGCACGCCGAGTTCGGCCGCCCACTCCTCCAGGAGCCGTTCGATGGTGGACTGCAGGATCATCAGCGGATAGGGGTGGCGGGACTCGAACTCGTCGAATTCCAGGCGCAGGCCGGAGAAGTGGCCCACCCCCTGGAGTTCGCCCACCGCCAGGAAGCGGTCCAGGATGCCGCGCTGGTCCAGCACCTCCAGGGTGCGGGAGTGCATCCCGCCGGCCCGGGACTCGCCGGTCCGCTCCGCGAGTCGTTCGACCACCACCACGTCGGCGCCCGCCAACCGCAGCTCGCAGGCGAGCATCAAGCCGGTCGGCCCGGCGCCCGCGATCACCACATCCGTCTCCATGCCGGTGTGCCCCACCTCGTTCTTCCCCTCTGTCCCGTGCGCCTCTGACGTCATGAACCCACCTCGGCCTTCTCGTGCAGAAGCCTTCTCGTTCGAGCCTTCGTTCAGAGGACTTCGCCTTCCTTCGTCCTTCGGCGCAGCGTCGGCCTGCTGGACTGCGCGAGGTCCTTCCACGTGTCCGACAGACCGGCGACGGTGCGTACCGCGAAGAGGGTGCGGATGGACACCTCTTGGTTCAGCTGGGCCCGGATCAGGCCGACCAGCCTGATGGCCCGCAGCGAGTTGCCGCCGAGGTCGAAGAAGTCGTCGTCGATGCCGACCCGGCCCACCTCGAGCACGTCGGCGAACGCCTCGGTCAGCACTTGCTCGGTGCGGTTGCGCGGTGCCCGGTAGCGCCGCCCGTCGTCGAAGGCGGGCTCCGGCAGCGCGGCGCGGTCCACCCTGGCGCCGGGCGTCAGCGGCAGGTGTTCGAGGACCATGAACAGCGACGGCACCATGTACTCCGGCAGCCGTCCGGCGGCGAAGCGGCGCAGCTCCTCGACCGCGAGGCCGTCCCCGCGGTCACGGCCGCCCGCCGGGACCACGTAGGCCACCAGGCGCTGCTGCCCGGTGTCGTCCTTGCCCGCGACCACGACGGACTGCGCGAGGCCGGGGTGCTCGGCCAGCGCCTCCTCGACCTCGGCCGCTTCGACGCGGACACCTCGTATCTCCGCCTGGGCGCCGGCCCGGCCCACGTACTCGACCAGGCCGTCGGCCCCTCGGCGCACCCGGTCGCCGGTGCGGTACATGAGCCCGCCGGCCGAACCGAACGGACAGGGCACGAACCGCTCCGCCGTCTGCCCGGGTCGCCCGGCATGACCACGCGCCACCCCGGGCCCGGCCACGTACAGCTCTCCGGTCACGCCGACGGGGACCGGTGCGAGGCCCGGTCCCAACACATAGAGGGCGGTGTCGTCCATGGGCCGCCCGCACAGGGTCGTCGCCGTGACGCCGGGGCCGTTGACGACCGTCAGCTCGGGGCAGGCCTCCCGCACCCGGCGCACCGCGGCCTCGGGCACGCGGTCACCGCCGGTCCACACCTCGCGGAAGCCGGCGAGCTTCTCGGGGCGTTCCGCCGAGACGGCCGCGAACTGGGCCGTGGGCAGCCATGTCGTGGAGACCTGGTGCGCCTCTCGCAGCTCGGTCAGCGCGTCGATGTCGAGCTCTCCGGGAGGAGCGACGACCACCCGGCCGCCGTTCAGCAGCGGCACCCACAGTTCGAGGGCGAGCGCGTCGGAGGTGTGCGGCGCATGCCACAGCACGGTGTGGGGGCCGCTTTCTCGCCAGTGGCGGTCGAGGGCGAACCGCTCCATGTTCCGGTGTGTCACGGCGACGCCTGTGGGCGCGCCGGTCGCCGTGGAGCCGTGCACGACGGCGAGCAGGTTGTCCCGGTGCAGCGGGGCAAGAACCCCTTGCTCCGCGTCTCCGTCGGCGGTCTCCGAGCAGATGTCGTCGAACAGGATCGCGGGGAGTCCCAGGTCTGCGGCGAACGCTTCGGCTGCCGTGGCATCGGTGAGCAGTACGCGCGCCGAGGAGTCACCGACCACCGACGCGATCCGCGCCGCCGGGAACGCCGGGTCCACCGGCAGATAGGCCCCGCCCGCCTTCGCGACCCCCAGCAGGGCGACGGCCAGGTCCACCGAGCGCGGCAGGGCCACCGCCGTGACCGTCTCGGGGCCGAGGCCGCGACGTCGCAGCGCCTCGGCCAGGCGGCCCGACCGCTCGTCCAGTTCCCGGTACGAGACCACCGCGTCCCCGGACGCCATCGCGACGGCGTCGGGCGTCCGCTCCACCTGGCGGGCGAACAGCTCCGGAAGGGGCAGCCCCGGCAACGGCGCGTCCGTCGCGTCGGGTGCCGGAAGCACCTGGTCCCGCTCGGCGCCGCTCAGCACGTCCAGGGCGCCGACCGGCGCCTGGGGGCCCGCGGCCAGCAGGGCGCGGATGTGGGCGATCAGATCCGCGCCGATGGCGTGCAGGTCCGCGCGGGAGTACAGGCCCGCGGGGGCGTCGAGCCGGAAGCACAGATCGCTGTCGGGGCTTCCGTCGGTGCCGACCGCGATCGACAGTTCGTCGAAGGTGCCGGTCGTCGCGCAGAGGTAGCGCGCCGGGTGGTCGGCGAAGTGCAGTTGCTCCGCGAACTCGGTGACGTTCACGACGGCGCCGAAACTGCCGCGGTCGCTCAGGGCGGCGCCGCTCGCACGCTGGATCTCGGAGTAGTGGCAGGCGGTGTGGTCGAAGATCTCGTACGTCTCGTCGCCCAGCGTGTCGGCGATCTCGGTGAGGGTCGCACCGAGCGGAACCTTCGCCCGTACCGGCACCACGTTCACCGCGAGACCGGGTGTCCTGCTCGCCACTCCGACCCGGTTGCCCACGGCCAGCGAGAAGAGGAACTCGGGACGGTCGCAGCGGTGCCGGAAGAACACCGCCGCGGCCGCGGTGAGCATCGACGACATCCACACGCCCATGGACTTCGCGGCCTCGGTCCACGCGTCCGCCTCGGCGCGCGGGACGGTCAGCGTCCGGCTCACCATGCCGATGGCACCCGCCACTTCCGACCAGCGGTCGGCGCTGCTCAGGGGTGCGGAGAGCGCGGTCCGCGCCGGTTCGGGCAGGGCCGGGCACGGTACCTGCGCGGGCGCGGGCGAGTCCTTGAGGTAGTCACGCCAGAATTCCGTGTCCTCGGCGAATTTCGGGGAGGCGTGGTATTCCGCTGCCTCGTTCGTGAACGATTCGGTGTCCCACGAATGCGGTGGCTCCGGCGTCTTCTCACCCCGTGCCAGTGCCGTGTACACCTCGGCGAGGCGCCGCGACAGCAGGCCGGCCGCGCCGTACCCGTCCGATATCAGGTGGTGGTAGGCGATCACCACCAGCGAGCGGGTCGGCGCGAGTGTGACCACGCCCAGGCGGAACAACAGATCCCGCTCCAGGTCGAAGGGTTGGCGCACCATCTCGGCGAGCGCTTCGCGCGCCGCCTGCTCGGGGTCGGACTCTGCGCTGAAGTCCAGGGAGAACGGCCGCCAGTCCCCCAGCTCCCGGGGCACGAGCCGCAGCCCGCCGCCGTCGTCGACGAAGTTGACCCGCAGCACTTCGGCCTCATCCAGCACGTGCCGGAACGCGGACTGCATGGCTGCCGTGTCCAGCTCGCCGTCCACATCCCACATGATCATCGCGTGGTTCAGTGAATCGGAAGCCATTTTCTGCGCCAGCCACATCCCTTTGTGCGCAGCCGGTGCGTCGAATGAACGCAAACGGATCAACCCCTCAACAAATAGGCCCGGGAAGCGGAGGAATTCACAGATCGCCTCCACCTTCATGAAGGCGGATCAGCCGGTCAAGACAGTTGGGTTCCGGGGCGGGACAGGCCGCCGTCGACTTGCGGTGTCCCGCCGGCGGGACATCCCGCGCGACGCGGAGCTGCCGGGCGCTGAGGGATTCCGGAGTGCGGACGTATTACCGCGGATCCCGGCCGGTCATCGAGGACATGATGTGCCCGGTGATCAGTCTGGGCGTCGGATGCCGCAGCACCACATTCGCCCTCAGCTTGACTCCGGTCGTCGCGGCCAGTCGTTTGCTCAGCTCCACCGACAGCATCGAGTCGAAACCGATCTCCCCGAATTTCTGGTCGGGGTCGAGGGCCTCCGCGGAGGGGTGTCCGAGTACGACGGCGACCTTCTCCAGGACGTGGTCCAGCAGGAGCGCTTCGGCCTCGTCGGCGGGGAGCGTGGCGAGCTTGTCCGACAGGGGGACGAGTTGTCCGTCGTCCGCGGGGAGGTCGATCGAGGGCACCTCCTCCGGCGCCGCCGCGGGCGAGGGGGCGTTCAGCCAGTAGCGGCGTCGCTGGAAGGCGTAGGTGGGCAGGTCCACCACCCGTGCTCCGCGACCCGCGAACACCGCGGGCCACTCCACCTCCACCCCCGACACCCACGCCTCACCCAACGAGGCATAAAACCGCCCCAGCCCACCCTCACCACGGCGCAACGTCCCCACCGCCGCCACCTCACACCCGACATCCTCAGCGGTATCCACCACCCCCAACGTCAACACCGGATGCGCACTGGACTCCACAAACACCCGAAACCCATCCCCCAACAACGACCGCACCACCGGCTCAAAACCCACCGGCCGACGGCAATTCTCAAACCAATACCCCGCATCCAACTCCGACCCGTCCAACACCCCACCCGTCACCGTCGAATACAACGGCACCGACCCCACCCGAGGCCGCACAAAACCCAGCAACCCAACCAACCGCTCCCGCAACCGATCCACCTGCCCACAATGCGAAGCAACCGTCGCCGGCACCACCCGCGCCCGCACACCCTCCACACCCAACGCGGCAACAAACTCCTCCAACGCCGCCACCTCACCCGCCACCGTCACCGCACGAGGACCATTCACCCCCGCCACAGACAACCGACCCCCAAACACCCCCAACCGCTCCTCCACCTCCCCACACGACAACGCCACCGACGCCACCGCACCACACCCCACCAACTCATCCGCGAACAACTGCGAACGCACCACCACCAACCGCGCCGCATCCCCCAACGACAACGCACCCGCCACACACGCCGCCGCAATCTCCCCCTGCGAACTCCCCACCACCGCCGAAGGCACCACCCCACACGAACGCCACAACTCCGCCAACGACACCATCACCGCGAACAACACCGGCTGCACCACCTCAATACGATCCAAAGACGGCGCACCCTCCACCCCCCTCAACACATCCACAACCCGCCACCCCACCCACTCCTCAACCGCCCCCGCACACTCCCCCAACCGCGCCGCGAACACCGGCGAAGAATCCAACAACTCCACCGCCATCCCCACCCACTGCGACCCCTGACCCGGAAACACCAACACCGTCCGGCCGTCGATGTCGGCCGTTCCGCGCACCACCGGCTCGGCGAGTTCTTTCAGCAGTTGGTCCCTGTCCGCGCCGACCACGACCGCACGGTGCGAGAACGCCGACCGCGAGACCGCGAGCGACAGCCCCACGTCCGCCACCGACACATCCGCCCCGGCACCCGTGGCCAAGAACTCCCCGAGCCGCCCCGCCTGCGCCTCCAGCGCCGCCACGCTCTTGCCCGACACCACCCACGGCAGCGGACCGTCCGCGGCGCCCGCGTCCGGGCCGGGCCGGGCGGCCGGTTCCAGCGGAGGTTCCTCTTCCAGGATGACGTGCGCGTTGGTGCCGCTGACCCCGAAGGACGACACCCCGACGCGACGCGGACCGTCCGGCCGGGCCCACGCGCGCCCCTCCTTCAGCAGTTCGACGGCGCCGGATGACCAGTCCACGTGTTGCGAGGGCGTATCGGCGTGCAGGGTCCCCGGCAGGAACCCGTGCCGCATGGCCATCACCATCTTGATCACACCCGCGACCCCGGCGGCGGCCTGGGCGTGGCCCATGTTCGACTTCACGGACCCCAGCCACAGCGGCCTGCCCTGGGCGCGGTCCTGCCCGTAGGTCGCCAGCAGCGCACCCGCCTCGATGGGGTCCCCGAGCGCGGTTCCGGTGCCATGGGCCTCGACCGCGTCCACGTCCCGGGCCGCGACCCCCGCGTTCGCCAGCGCCTTGCGGATCACCTTCTCCTGGGCGCGTCCGTTGGGGGCGGTCAGTCCGTTGCTCGCCCCGTCCTGGTTCACCGCGGAACCACGCAGGACCGCCAGCACCGGGTGGCCGTTGCGGCGGGCGTCGGACAACCGTTCAAGCAGCAGCACACCCACGCCCTCCGCCCAGCCGGTCCCGTCGGCTCCGTCCGCGAAGGCCTTGCAGCGGCCGTCGGCCGACAGCGCGCGCTGCCGGGAGAACTCCACGAGGGTCGCGGGCGTCGACATCACCGAGGCTCCGCCGGCCAGTGCGAGCGAGCACTCGCCCGAGCGCAGTGACTGCGCCGCCAGGTGCAGGGCCACGAGCGACGACGAACACGCCGTGTCCACCGACATCGCGGGCCCGGTGAACCCCATCTCGTACGCCACCCTGCCGGAGGCGACGCTCAGCGTGCTGCCGTGCAGGAGGTAGCCCTCCAGCTCGTGCGTGCTCGTCTCCAGGAAACGCGCCCCGTACTCGGGCGAGCTCACCCCGGTGAAGACGCCGACGTCGGCCCCTCGTACACCGGCGGGGACGATGCCCGCCCGCTCGAAGACCTCCCATGACGTCTCCAGGAGCAGGCGCTGCTGCGGGTCGGTCGCCAGCGCCTCACGCGGGCTGATGCCGAAGAAGTCCGCGTCGAATCCGGCCACGTCCGTCAGGAACCCGCCATGACGTACGTACGAGCGGCCGGCGGTGTCGGGGTCCGGGTCGTACAGGTCCCGCCACCCGCGGTCCCGCGGGAACTCGTCCACGGCGTCCCGGCCGGCGCGGACCACCTCCCACAGCTCCTCGGGCGACGACACGCCCCCCGGGTAGCGGCAGGCCATGGCCACCACGGCGATCGGCTCGCCGCGGCCGGCCTTCAGCGCGTCGTTCTCCTGCCGGAGGCGGTCGCGCTCCTCGATCAGGGTGCGCAGCGCCCGCTGGATCCGGTCCGTGCCCTCCGCTGTGCGATCCGGCGAGTCGCTCATGTCACTTGCCCCTCTCGTCCAGAGCCAGGTCGACCAGTGCTTCCACGTCCATGGCCGCCAGTTCGCCGGCCTCCCGGCCCGCGTTCGTGTCCCCGTCCGGCACCGGTCCGTCGGCGTCCGGTCGAGGCGGGTCGGCGCACGCCAGGACCAGGTCCAAGAGGCCCGCGCTGCGCAGGCCGTCGATGGAGATGGTGCGCAGTACGTCCCTGATCTCCGCGTCCTCGGCGGCGCCCGGGTCCGGTGCCGGACGGAGCAGATCGCAGAGGTGTCGGCTCAGCTCCCGTGGGGTCGGGTAGCTGAAGACGAGGGTGGACGGCAGCCGGAGCCCGGTCGCCGATGCCAGGCGGTTGCAGAGTTCGACGGCTGTCAGCGAGTCGAATCCGAGGTGGGTGAACGCCTGGTCGGCTTCGACCGCCGCGCCGGTGGGGTGGCCGAGCACGAGGGCGGCCTGCTCGCGGACCCGGTCGAGGACGGTCGCCTGGGCCTCGTCCTCCGGCAGACCGGCCAGTTGGGCGGGCAGGGCGAGGGGGCCGCTCTCCCTGGTCGCGCTCGTCCGGTTCCTGCCGGGACGGCTGCCGTCGACCAGGTCGCGCAGGAGGAGCGGCAGTTCGTCGCCGCCCTTGTCGCGGAGTGCGGAGAGGTCCATCCGGGCCGGGACCAGCACCGGCTTGTCCAGCGCGCACGCCGAGTCGAACAGGGCAAGCGCCTCGGGTGTCGGCATCGCGGCGACGCTGAGGCGCCGGGTCCTCGAGAGGTCGGCCCGGTCCAGTCCCGCCGTCATGCCGCTGCGCTCTTCCCACCAGCCCCAGCACAGTGACGTGCCGGCCAGGCCGGACGCCCTGCGCCGGGCCGCCAGACCGTCCAGGAAGGTGTTGGCCGCGGCGTAGTTCGCCTGGCCCGCGCTGCCGAGCGTGCCCGCAAGCGCGGAGAACTGGACGAATGCCGACAGGGTGTGTTCCCGGGTCAGTTCGTGCAGGTTGACCGCACCGCCGACCTTCGCCCGCAGCGCGCGTCCCAGGCTCTCGGCGGTCAGCGACTCGACGGTGCCGTCCGCCAGTTCACCCGCGGCGTGCACGACCGCCGTCAGCGGGTGCTCGCGCGGCATGTCCGCCAGCAGGTCCGCCACGGCGGCCCGGTCCGCGACATCACAGGTCACGACGGTGACCGTGGCGCCCGCCGTCTCCAGGTCCGCGACCAGCTCGGGGACCCCCTCGGCCGCGGGGCCCCGACGGCTCGCCAGCACCAGGCTCCGTACGCCGTGGGCGGTGACGAGGTGCCGTGCCACCAGCGAGCCCACTCCCCCGGTCCCGCCGGTGACCAGTACGGTCCCGCCGCCGAAGGCGTCGCCCACCTCAAGGATCAGCTTGCCGATGTGGCGGCCCTGGCTCATCTCGCGGAACGCCGTGCGCGCGTCGCGGATGTTCCGGACGGAGAGGGGGTTCAGCCGCACCCGCCCGTCGGCGAACAGCTCCATGACGGCCCGCAGCATCTCCTGGGTGGCGTCGGGGCCTTCTTCGTAGAGGTCGAAGGCCCGGTAGTCGACCCCGGGGTGGTCGGACGCCACTTGCCGGGGGTCGCGGATGTCCGTCTTGCCCATCTCGATGAAGTGGCCGCCCCTGGGGAGCAGCCTCAGCGAGGCGTCGACGAACTTGTGCGCGAGGGAGTTCAGTACGACATCCACGCCGCGACCGTCCGAGGAGGCGAGGAATTTCTCCGCGAACTCCAGGTCCCGTGACGACGCGAGGTGCTCGTCGTCCAGGCCGAGCGCGCGCAGGGCGGGCCACTTGGCCGGGCTCGCGGTCGCGTATATCTCGGCTCCGACGTGCTTCGCCAGCTGTACGGCGGCCATGCCGACGCCGCCCGCCGCGGCGTGGACGAGGATGCGCTGGCCCTTCTCGAGCTTCATCACGCGGAAGAGCGCGTGGTAGGCGGTGAGGAAGGCGCTCGGCACGGACGCCGCTTGGGCGTGGCTCCACCCGTCGGGGACGGGCACGAGCAGCCGCTGGTCCGTCACGGCCACGCGCCCGAAGGCGCCGGAGAACGCGCCCATGACTCGGTCGCCCGGGGAGAGACCGGTGACGTCGTCCGCCACCTCGAGCACCGTTCCCGCGCCCTCGCTGCCGAGTTCGGTGCCGACGGCCGTCCTGCCCACCAGTCCCAGGGCGATCGTGACGTCCCGGAAGCTGAGCCCCGCCGCCTGCACGGCGACGCGGACCTGTCCGCTCGTCAGGGGTGCCGTCACCTCGGGGCACGGGACCCAGGTCAGGTTCTCCAGTGTCCCCTTGGCCGGGATGCCCAGCCGGTGGGCGCCTGCCGGAGGCGGTTCGAGCTGGTGGTGCGCGGGTGCGGCGGGCGTCAGACGGGGTACGAGGTAGGCGCCTTCGCGCAGCGCCAGCTGGTCCTCACCGAGGGCGAGCGCATCCGGGAAGCGGGACCAGGAGGTCTCGTCGTCGTCGATGTCCACCAGCCGGAACCTGCCGGGGTGCTCGGTCTGGGCGGACCGGATCAGACCCCACACGGACGCGCCGGGGAGGCTCTCGACGCTCTCGTCGCCGCTGGTGTCGACGGCGCGGCGGGTGAGCACCACCAGCGTGGAGTCGGCGATCCGTTCCTCTGCGAGGAACCGTTGGACCCGGTCGAGTACGCGCGTGTCCACGTCGGCGACCTCGGCGAACAGATCCGGGCCGGCGGCGGTGAAGTCGTCCGGGCAAAGGACGAGGTGCCGGGGGGCCTCCCCTGAGAGGACGTCGTCCATGGACGCGTACGACACGGCGTTCCCGCCGCCCGTCCCGGTGAGCCGCGAGGCCAGGCCGTTGTCCGCCCCCCACACGCCCCACCGCTCGCGGGGGGTTTCCCGCTCGCTCTGCTGGAGCGGTCGCCATCGCGTTTCGAACAGTGCTTGCTCGTGCCCGCCTCGTGCCGCGCGCAGTTGCTCGGGACCGGCCGGGCGGAACGTCAGCGCCTCGACGTGTGCGAGGGGCCGGCCCTGCTCGTCGGCGATCGCCAGGGACACGGCGGCGTCGCCCGCCGGGGTCATCCGGACCTTCACGCTTGGGCCACACCGACCGCTCAGCTCCACCCCTGACCAGGAGAAGGGCATCCAGCCCCGGCCGTCGGCCATGTCGAGGAGACCGCCTGCCGCCACCGCGTGCAGCACCGAGTCGATCAGCGCCGGGTGCAACGCGAACCCGCCGTCGCCCAAGCCGTCGTCGGCCGACGGCAGAGCGGCCCGCACATAGAGATCGCCGCCGTGCTGCCACACCTCGCGCAGCCCGCGGAAGGTCGGCCCGTACTCGAACCCCGTGTCCGCGAGGGAGTCGTAGAAACCGTCGAGGGCGAGCGGGCGCGCCCCGGCCGGTGGCCACACGGCGAGCGAGTGCGCGTCCTCGGCCCGTACGGCCGTCGCCCGCGGTGTGCTCGGTGACAGGCTCCCCGTCGCGTGCCGGGTCCAGCCGCCCACCGCCCGGTCGTCGTCGCCGGGGCGTGAGTACACGTCCAGGGAGCGGTGCCCCGTCTCGTCCGCCGCTCCGACGACGACACGCATGCGCACGTCACCGGTGTCGGGGAGGATCAGGGGGACTTCCAGGGAGAGTCCCTCGATCACCGCGCACCCGACGAAGTCGCCCACCCACAGCGCCAGGTCGAGGTAGGCCGTGCCGGGTACGACGACCGCGCCGAACGCGGCGTGATCGGCCAGCCAGTCGTGGGTCCGCAGGGACCACAGGTCGGTGAAGACCACTTCGCCGGTGCCCGGGTGGTCCACCACGGCGCCGAGCAGCGGGTGCTCCGGAGCCGAGAGACCGGCGGCGGCCACGTCCGCCGCGCCCGCCCTCTCCGAGGGGTCGAGCCAGTAACGCTGCCGCTCGAACGCGTACGTCGGAAGAGCGACCCGTCGGCGCGCGCCGAACAGGGCGGGCCACTCCACGGACCCGCCCCGGACGTGGAGTTGGGCCAGCGAGCCGACCACCGCGTCCACCGCTCCACGGTCGCGCCGCGACGCCGAAAGCACCACCGTGTCGACCGCGTCCTCATCGGCGAAGGCTTCCCTGGTGATGCTCGCGAGGGCCGATCCCGGGCCTACGTCGAGGAAGACCTGCGCACCGGCGGCACGCGTGTACTTCACCGCGTCGAAGAAGCGGACGGGTTCGCGGACGTGCTTCACCCAGTGCTCGACGGACGTCAGCTCCGCGAGCGTGGCCTCGCGGCCCAGCCGGGTCGAGACGACCGGGATCTCCAACTCGCCCACGGGCAACGCGTCGATGGACCGAGCGAAGTCGTCCAGGATCGGGTCCATGAGCGGGGAGTGGAACGCGTGGTCCACCTTCAGCGGTTTCGCCTGTGTGCCGTCGGCGACGAGCCGGTCCCGGAGTGCGAGGACTTCGTCGTGGCTGCCCGAGACCACCACGGAGTCCGGGCCGTTGACAGCGGCGACGCCGAGACGGTCGTACGAGCGGAGCAGGATGCTCATGTCGGCCTCCGAGGCGCGCACCGCCAGCATGGCGCCCCGCTCGGTGACCTCCTGCATGGCCCGTCCCCGTGCGGCCACGAGCCTCGTCGCGCTGTCCAGGTCGATTGCGCCGGAGACGTGGGCGGCGGTGATCTCGCCGACCGAGTGGCCGATCAGGTGATCCGGCCGAGGGCAGTGCCGCGTCAGGAGCCGGTACATGCTGACCTGAAGGGCGAAGAGCGCCGGTTGCGCGACGTCGGTTCGCCGCGCTTGGGCTTCCGGTGGCGCGTCGGCCACGAGCAGGGGTTTCAGCGCGTAGGGCAGATGGGCGTCGAAGCGTTCGCAGACCTCGTCGAGGCTCTGCGCGAAGACGGGGAACGCGTCGTACAGCTCCCGCGCCACCCCGACCCACCCCGCCCCCTGCCCCGGGAACATGAGGACGGAGCCACCGAGTCTGCCCGCGGCGCCGCACACCACCCCGGCGGACTCCGTGCCGTCGCTCAGCGATGCCAGGCCCGCAAGGAGTTCCTCCCGGTCACGGCCGAGCACCACCGCGCGGTGCTCGAACAGCGCCCGGCTCGACACCAGGGAGAAGCCCGCGTCAGCGATGTCCAGGTCCGTGTCGGCGGCGGCGAAGTCACGCAGCTTCGCCGCCTGCGCCCGCAGGGCTTGCCGCGACCGCGCGGACACGATCCACGGCACCAATCCGGCCGCGGTGCCGGGCGTCGTGTCCTGCTCGGGGGGCGGCTCGATGGCCGGGGCCTCGGGAGCCTGCTCGATGATCAGGTGCGCGTTGGTGCCGCTGACGCCGAACGCCGACACCGCCGCCCGCCGGGGCCGCCCCTCGGGCGTCGGCCAGGGCCGCGCCTTCGTGAGCGGTTCCACCGCGCCGGCCGACCAGTCCACGTGCGGCGTCGGCTCGTCCAGGTGCAGTGTCCTCGGGAGCGTGCCGTGGCGCATGGCCATGACCATCTTGATGACGCCCGCCGCGCCCGCCGCGCACTGCGGGTGGCCGATGTTCGACTTCACCGACCCCAGCCACAGCGGCCGGTCGGCGGGCCGGTCCTTGCCGTAGGTGGCGATCAGCGCCTGTGCCTCGATCGGATCGCCCAGCGTGGTGCCCGTGCCGTGTGCCTCGACGGCGTCCACCTGGTCCGCCGTCAGCCGCGCGTTGGCGAGGGCCTGGCGGATGACGCGTTGCTGGGAGGGGCCGTTGGGGGCGGTGAGGCCGTTGGAGGCGCCGTCCTGGTTGACGGCCGAGCCACGCACGACAGCAAGCACGTGATGGCCGTTTCGGCGCGCGTCGGAGAGGCGTTCGAGCAGCAGCATGCCCACGCCCTCACCCCAGGCCGTGCCGTCCGCGGCGGAGGCGAAGGGCTTGCACCGGCCGTCCGGGGCCAGCCCGCGCTGGCGGCTGAACTCGATGAACACGCCGGGCATCGCCATGACCGTCACGCCGCCCGCCAGGGCCATCGAGCACTCGCCGTTCCGCAGCGCCTGGGCCGCCATGTGCAGCGTCACCAGCGACGACGAGCACGCCGTGTCGATCGTGACGGCCGGCCCCTCGAACCCTCCGACGTAGGCGATGCGTCCCGAGGCGACCGCCACCGAGGTGCCCATCATCAGGTAGCCCTCGAGCGCTTCCGGTGACTCGTGCAGCGGCGGCCCGTACTCCTGGCGCGCGATGCCCACGAAGACCCCGGTGCGGCTGCCGCGCAGCGTCGTCGGGTCGATGCCGGCCCGCTCGATCGCCTCCCACGAGGATTGCAGCAGGAGGCGTTGCTGCGGTTCGATCGCCAGCGCCTCGCGCGGACTGATCTCGAAGAAGGCCGGGTCGAACTCGTCCGCGTCGTAGAGGAAGCCGCCTTCGCGCACGTACGACTTGCCGGGGGTGCCCGGCTCCGGCGTGTACAGCTCGTCGAGATCCCAGCCACGGTTGTGCGGAAATCCGGAGATGGCGTCCCGCTCGGCGGCGACCAGTTCCCACAGGTCTTCCGGAGAGCGCACTCCGCCCGGGTAGCGGCAGCTCATGCCCACGATCGCGATCGGCTCGTGCGATGCGGCCGACAGTTCGGCGTTGGCGCGGCGCAGGTGCTCGGTCTCCTTGAGTGAGGCCCGCAAGGCCTCGACCACGGCATCCTTCGATTCGGCCATCATGACCTCCGCGTCTCGTCAGGAACGTCGTTCTTCATCGCCATGCGCACCAGGTCGTCCACGCCCATGTCGTCGAGCGACGGCCCTTCGCCGTTCTCCGGCGCCCGCTCCGCACCGTTCGCTCCGCTCGTCCCGTTCACCCCGTCGCCCTCGCCGTCACCGTCGCCGCCGTCGGCCGTCCGCTGCGGGAACAGTTCCTCCCGCAGGTACCGCGCCGCGACGAGCGGCGTCGGGTAGTCGAACAGCAGCGTGCTGGGCAGTTGCAGCCCGGTCACGCGCCGCAGCCGGTTCCGTAGCTCCACGGAGGTCAGCGAGTCGAACCCGACCAGGCTGAACGCCCGTTCGGGGCCGATCGCGTCCGGTCCGCTCAGGCCGAGGACCGCCGCGGCGTGCGTTCGGACGGTCTCCAGCAGGGCGTCGTCGACCTTGCCGTCCGGGAGCCCTTTCAGCCGGGCCCGCAGGTCACCCTCCGGCGCTTCGGCCGCGAGGTCGCCGGAGTGGGCGGCGGGCACGGCGATGTCGGGGAGATCGGCGAGGAGCCGGCTGGGGCGGATCGCGGTGAACACGGGCGCGTACTCCGCCCACTCCACCTGGGCCACCATCACCTGCGTCTCGCCCTGGCCCAGCGACGCGGCAAGGGCCGCGAGCGCCGTGTCGGGATCCATCGGCGGCAACCCCAGCCGGCGCAGGCGTTCCTCCGCCTCGCCGGACACCATGCCGCCGCCGCCCCATGACCCCCAGGCCACGGAGGTCGCGGGCAGCCCTGCCGTACGCCGCACCTGCGCCAGCGCGTCGAGGAAGGCGTTCGCCGCGGCGTATCCGCCCTGGCCGCCGCTGCCCCAGATCCCGCCGACGGCTGAGGAGAAGAGCACGAACGCGTCCAGCTCCAGGTCGGCGGTGAGTTCGTGCAGCACCGTGGCGGCGGCCACCTTGGGCCTGAGCACGCGCTCCAGCTGCTTGGCCGTGAGGGATTCCACCAGCCCGTCCGCGAGTACCGCCGCGCCGTGGATCACCGCGGTCAGCGGGTACTCCCGCGGAAGCGAGGCCAGCACCTTCCGCAGCCCGTCCCGGTCGGCGGCATCGATCGCGGCCACGGTCACCCGCGTCCCGAGCTCCGTCAGTTCGGTCACCAACTCCGCGATGCCGGGCGTGTCCTTTCCTCGCCTGCCGACCAGCAGGAGGTGGGGCGCGCCGGCCCGGGCCAGCCAGCGGCAGACGTGCGAGCCGACCGCGCCCGCGCCGCCCGTCACCAGCACGGTGCCCCGGGGACGCCACTCCTGCGGCGGCGCGTCACCCAGCGGTGCCCGCGTCAGCCGCCGCCCGAACGCTCCCGAGGTGCGCACCGCCACCTCGTCCTCGCCATGGACTCCGTCCTTGGCGTCGACGCCGCCTAGGACCGCGCACAGCAGGTGCGCGGCGCGCCCGTCCAGCCGGGCGGGCAGGTCCACGAGCCCGCCCCACCGTTCGGGCCGCTCCAGCGCCACCACCCGGCCGAGTCCCCAAATCTGGGCCTGCAGCGGATTGGTGACGGTGTCGGCGTTGCCCGTGGACACCGCCTCGCGCGTCAGGCACCACAGCCGGGCCTCGACACCCGCGTCGTCCAGGGCCTGCACCAGGGCGACCGTGCCCGTCAGACCGTCGGAGACCGGTTCGTGCGCGGCGGCCAGGCCTTCGTCGACGAGTGCGGCGAGCGAGAGTACGCCGGTGAGACGGCTCGGGTTCTCCTCCTCCGCGAGCAAGGCGGCGAGCCCTCGGCCGAGGGCGGCGCGGTCCCGCAGGTCGGCCGGTGCGATGTCCCACCGGATCACCTGGGCACGGCGTTGCCGCAGCGCGTCGAGCACGGTCTCCACGGCGGGGTCCGCGGCGGCGGCCTCGGGGACGGCCACCAGCCAGGCGCTTCCCTCTCCGCCGGGTGTCGTGGGCCCGTCCCCGACGCCGGGCAGCGGCTTCCACGTGGCGCGGTAGCGACTGCTCTCCAGCGCCGACCGGTCCAGCCGGCGCCGCCGCCACGCCGCCATGGCGGACAGCACGGCGGGGAGAGCGGTGCTCACACCGTCGCGCTCACCCTGCGCGTCGCCGAGTCCCAGCGTGCTGATCAGCGCGTCCAGGTCCTCTCGGTCCACCGCGTCCCAGAACTCGGCCTCGACCGGGTCCTCGGAGGTGCCGGTCGCACGGTCGGTGTCGGCTTTGCCGGAGTCGAGCAGCCAGTAGTGCTGGTGTTGGAAGGGGTAGGTGGGCAGGTCGAGGTGGGTGGGTCGGGTGGCCGGGTAGAACGCGGTCCAGTCGGCGGCGGTTTGGGTGGTCGCCAGGGAGGTCAGCACGCGCTGCCAGGTGTCGTCGTCGCGGCGCAGGGTGCCCGTGACCAGAGCCCGTTCGCCCACCGCGTGCTCTTCGGCGGTCTCCTGGAGGGGGTGGGTGAGGACGGGGTGGGGGCTCGCCTCCACGAACAGGGTGTGCCCGTCGTCCAGAAGGGAGCGGGTGGCGCCCTGGAAGTCGACGGGGGTGGCCAGGTTGTCGTACCAGTACTGGGCGTTCATCACCGTGGTGTCGGCCATCGGACCACCCACATGACCGGTGACAGAGGAGTAGAACGCCACCATGGCCGCACGCGCCTCGACCGGCGCCAGCAGCTCCGCGAGCCGGTCCCGCAACGCCTCCACGTGCCAGGTGTGCGAGGCGTAGTCGACGGGGATGCGACGGGCCCTGATGCCCTCCCCTTCACAGTGGGCGAGCAACTCATCCAACGCGTCGGCGTCACCCGCGACCACCGTGGACGACGGCCCGTTCACCGCCGCCACCGCCACCCGGCCCGTCCACCGGGCGATCAACTCCGCGGCACCAGCCGCGGGCAGAGGCACCGAGACCATCCCGCCCCGGCCCGCGATGCCCGTGATGGCCTGCGACCGCAACGCCACCACCCGGGCAGCGTCCTCCAACGACAACACCCCAGCCACATGCGCGGCAGCGATCTCACCCTGCGAGTGACCCACCACCGCATCCGGCACCACACCCACGTGCTCCCACAACCGAGCCAGCGACACCATCACCGCCCACAGCGCAGGCTGCACCACATCCACTCGGTCAAAACCGGGAGCACCCTCCACCCCACTGAGCACATCGATCAAGTTCCACCCGGTGAACGGCTCAAGCGCCGCAGCACAGGCCGACAGATGCTCGGCGAAGACGGGGCTGGTGGCCATGAGTTCGACACCCATGCCCACCCACTGCGAACCCTGCCCGGGGAACACGAACACCGTCTTGCCGCGCTCAGCTGCCACCGTGCCGGTGACCACACGCGAGGAGGGCTGATCGGCGGCCAGAGCCGCCAACGCGTCCCGATAGTCGGCCGGTTCACGGCCGATCAGGACCGCCCGGTGATCGAACACCGAACGCCCCGCCACCAGCGCGTGCCCCACCTCGGCGGGCGTCACCTGCGGCTGCTGGTCCAGGTGGTCGAGGAGACGCCGCGCCTGATCACGCAACGCCGCATCCGACTTCGCCGACACCACCCACGGCAACGTCCCATCCGTCACCACCACCGGCTCCGGCACACCCCCACCAGTCGCCTGCTCACCCTCCGGAGCCTGCTCGACGATGAGGTGAGCGTTCGTACCACTCACACCGAACGACGACACACCGGCGCGACGAGGGCGGCCGGTCTCCGGCCACGACCGTGTCTCCGTCAGCAGTTCGACGGCTCCGGACGCCCAGTCGACGTGCGGGGTCGGCTCGTCGACGTGCAGCGTGCGGGGCAGCACGCCATTGCGCAGGGCCATCACCATCTTGATGACACCGCCCACACCCGCCGCGGCCTGCGTGTGACCGACGTTCGACTTCAGCGAACCCAGCCACAACGGCCTGTCCTCCGGCCTGCCCTGACCGTAGGTGGCGAGCAGCGCGTGAGCCTCGATGGGGTCACCGAGGGGGGTTCCGGTCCCGTGTGCCTCGACCGTGTCGATCTCGTCGGGGGTGAGGCGGGCGTTGGCGAGGGCCTGCCGGATGACGCGCTCCTGCGCGGGCCCGTTGGGGGCGGTCAGGCCGTTGCTGGCACCGTCCTGGTTGATGGCGGAACCGCGGACGACCGCCAGCACCTCATGGCCGTGTCGGCGCGCGTCGGAGAGGCGTTCCAGGAGCAGCAGGCCCACGCCCTCCGCCCATCCCGCGCCGTCGGCGGAGGCGGCGAAGGCCTTGCACCGCCCGTCGGCGGAGAGTCCGCGCTGCTTGCTGAACTCGGTGAAGACGTCGGGCGTCGCCATGACGGTGACGCCGCCGGCCAGGGCGAGCGAGCACTCGCCGTTGCGCAGGGCCTGCGCCGCCAGGTGGATGGCGACCAGGGAGGAGGAGCAGGCGGTGTCGACCGTCACCGCCGAACCCTCGAACCCGAAGGTGTAGGCGACACGGCCGGAGGCGACGCTGCCCGCGCTGCCGTTGAGCAGGTAGCCCTCCAGGTCTTCGGGGACGGAGCTGAGGCGGCTGCCGTAGTCGCCGTACATGACGCCGGTGAAGACGCCTGTGGGGGTGGCCTGAAGGGTGGTGGGGTCGATGCCCGCGCGTTCGACGGTTTCCCAGGCGACCTCGAGGAGGAGGCGCTGCTGGGGGTCCATGGCGAGGGCTTCGCGGGGGCTGATCCCGAAGAAGGCGGGGTCGAAGCCGTCGGCGTCGTAGAGGAAACCGCCCTCGCGCACATAGGTCTTGCCGGGCCGGTCGGGGTCGGGGTCGTAAAGGTTCTCGACGTCCCAGCCACGGGTGGTCGGGAACTCCGCGACGGCGTCGGACTCGTCCGCCACCAGGGACCACAGGTCGTCGGCGGATCGTACGCCGCCCGGGTACCGGCAGCCGATGGCCACGATGGCGATGGGCTCGTCGGAGGCGGCGGCGGTGGCGACCGTGTTGGCCGGGGTGACGCTCGGCGCTTGGGAGGCGGGGGCGAGGGCGGCGTGGAGGTGGGTGACCAGGCGGCGCGGGGTCGGGTGGTCGAAGACGAGGCCGGCGGGGAGGCGCAGGCCGGTCGCGGCGTTGAGCCGGTTACGGAACTCGACCGCGGTCAGCGAGTCGAATCCGAGGTCCTTGAACGCCTGGGTGGGGCTGATGGTGTCGGGCGTGGCATGGCCGAGGACGAGGGCCGCCTCGGCGCGGACGAGGGTCGCGAGGGTCTCCTCGGCCTCCTCGGGGGAGAGACGGGCCAGGCGATCGCGGAGCCCGGCGGCGTCGGTCGCCGTGGCGGCGGTGGCCCTGCGGACGGGAACGCGTACGAGGCCCTGGAGGACGGCGGGAACAGTGCCCGTCTCCAGGTGCGGGCGGAGCAGCGCGGGAACGATCTTGGCGGGGATCTGGCAGGCGCCGCGCGTGGCACGTGCGGCCTCGAACAGCGCCAGCCCCTCCTCGGCCGTGATGGCCTTGATCCCGAGGCGAGCCGCGCGGGTCAGGTCGGCGTCGTCCAGGTGGCCGGTCATGTCGCTGCGCTGTTCCCAGAAGCCCCAGGCCAGCGAGGTGGCGGGCAGGCCGTCGGCGTGACGGCGCTGGGCGAGCGCGTCGAGGAAGACGTTCGCCGCGGCGTAGTTGCCCTGCCCCGGAGTGCCCAGAACGCCCGCCATGGAGGAGAAGAGGACGAACTCCGCGAGGTCCAGTTCGCGGGTGAGTTCGTGCAGGTGCCAGGCGGCGTCGACCTTGGGCCGGAACACGCTGTCCACGCGTTCCGCCGTCAGGGAGGTGACGATGCCGTCGTCGAGGACACCGGCGCTGTGCACGACGACGGTGAGGGGGTGTTCGGCGGGGATCTGCGCGAGCAGCGCGGCGAGTGCGTCACGGTCGGCGGTGTCGCAAGCGGCGACGGTGACCTTCACGCCCAACTCTCGCAGCTCTGCGGCGAGTTCGGGCGCACCCGGCGCGTCGGGGCCTCGTCGGCTGGTCAGCAGCAGGTGGCCGGCCTGTCCGGTCATGGCGTAGCGGCGGGCGAACAGCGAGCCGAGGGTGCCCGTACCGCCGGTGATCAGGACCGTGCCGCCCCTGGCCGTTTCCGGCACGGCGCTGCCGTCGCGCGAGGTCTCCCGCACGAGCCGGGGAACGTACAGCTGTTGCTCATCATCGTCGCGGAGGGCCACCTGCGGCTCGCCGCCTCCCAGCGCCGCGAGGAACGACGCGGTGGGGACGGTGGTCTCGTCCGCGAGGTCGATCACGGTGAAGCGGCCGGGGTTCTCGGTCTGGGCCGTACGGATCAGACCCCAGGCGGCGGCGTCCGCGGGGTCGGGCGACTCGCTCTCGGCGTGGACGGCGACGGCTCGCCTCGTGAGGAACACCAGTCGGCTGTCGGCCAGGCGCTCTTCGGCCAGCCACGCCTGGACCGTGTCCAAGGCGTACTGAACGGCCTCGCGCGCGGCGCCGGGGACGTCCTCGGCCAGGCCGGAACTCCCCAGCAGGCCGGTGGCGATGACCAGGTCCGGGAGGGTGGCGTCGGCTGCCAGCAGGGTTGCAAGCTCCGGATGGCTCTCGACCGCGACACCCTCGGGGAGCGACGTGATCAGGGCGCCGGGAACGTCGGCGCCCAGGAATGCCACCCGGTCGGCCTCGATGCCCGTCACGGCGGGCATGGGGGTCCACTCCAGGCGGAACAGGTGGTCGTCGCCGCCCTTCGCGACGGCCTTCGCCAGCTGCTCGGCGGTGATCGGCCGCATGGCGAGCGACTCCACCTCGGCGACCGGCCGCCCGGCGGGGTCGGCAAGCCTGACGCCCACCGTCCCCGTCTCGGAGAAGGTGATCCGCACGCGCAGCGCCCGGGCCCCCACGGCGTGCAGCCGCACGTTCGACCAGGCGAAGAGCAGGGGCACTTCATCCGAGCGCTCTTCGGAACGGGCGAAGACAGTGGGGTGGAGCGCGGCGTCGAGAAGAGCGGGGTGGATGCCGTAGTGGTCGGCGTCGGTGGCGCCCTCGGAGTGGTCGCCGGCGGGGAGGCTCACCTCGGCGTAGAGGGTGTCGCCCTGACGCCAGGCGGCGGTCACGCCCTGGAAGGCGGGGCCGTACTGGTAACCGAACCCGGCGATGAGGTCGTACAGGGTATCGGCGGGCAAGGGGGTGGCACCGGTCGGCGGCCAGGCCGTCGGCTCCGCCCACGCCGTCGTGTCCGGCGTGGCGGACGGCTGCGGGCCGAGGGTGCCGGTGGCGTGGCGGGTCCAGGGCCGGTCGGGTGTGGCGTCGTCGGACCGGGAGTGGACGGTGAGGGCACGGCGGCCGTCGCCGCCGGGTGCCGCGACGTGCACCTGGAGGTGGCATCCGCCGGCGGTCGGGAGAGTCAGGGGTGCTTCGAGGGCCAGGTCCTCCAGGTACGGGGTGTCGATGGTGTGGCCGATGTGGAGGGCGAGGTCGACGAACGCGGTGCCGGGCACGAGGGGGGTGTCGTGGACGGCGTGGTCGGCCAGCCAGGGGTGGCTGCGCAGCGACAGGCTCCCGGTGAAGAGGTCGCCGTCGCCGTCCGCGAGGGTGACGGCGGCACCGAGCAGGCCGTGGTCGGTGGCGCGCAGGCCGAGGGTGTGGGGGTCGGTGGCGGTGGTCGTGTCGAGGAGCCAGTAGTGCTGGTGTTGGAAGGGGTAGGTGGGCAGGTCCAGGTGGGTGGGCCGGGTGGCGGGGTAGAACGCGGTCCAGTCGGCGGCGGTGTGGGTGGTCGCCAGGGAGGTCAGGACGCGCTGCCAGGTGTCGTCGTCGCGGCGCAGGGTGCCGGTGACGGTGACCTCAGCGGGGCCCGCGTGCTCTTCGGTGGTCTCCTGGAGCGGGTGGGTCAGGACGGGGTGGGGGCTCGCCTCCACGAACAAGGTGTGTCCGTCGTCCAGAAGGGAGCGGGTGGCGCCCTGGAAGTCGACGGGGGTAGCCAGATTGTCGTACCAGTACTGGGCGTTCATCACCGTGGTGTCGGCCATCGGACCACCCACATGACCCGAGACGCTGGAGTAGAACGCCACCGTGGCCGCACGCGCCTCAACCGGCGCCAAAAGCTCCAGCAGTTGGTCGTGGAGAGCTTCCACGTGCGGCGTGTGCGAGGCGTAGTCGACAGGGATACGACGGGCCCTGATGCCCTCACCCTCACAGTGCGCCACAAGCTCGGTCAACGCGTCGGCGTCACCGGCCACCACGGTGGACGACGGCCCGTTCACCGCGGCCACCGCAACCCGGCCCGCCCCCCGGACGATCAGCGCCGAGGCGTCAGAGACGGCGAGCGGCACCGAGACCATCCCGCCCCGGCCCGCGATGCCCGTGATGGCCTGAGACCGCAACGCCACCACCCGGGCAGCGTCCTCCAACGACAACACCCCAGCCACATGCGCGGCAGCGATCTCACCCTGCGAGTGACCCACCACCGCATCCGGCACCACACCCAAGTGCTCCCACAACCGAGCCAGGGACACCATCACCGCCCACAGAGCAGGCTGCACCACATCCACCCGCTCCAGGCTCGGAGCACCAGGCACCTGGTGGAGGACGTCAACCAGACTCCAGCCCGTGAACGGCTCAAGCGCCGCCGCACACGCCGCCACATGCTCGGCGAAGACGGGGCTGTTGGCCATGAGTTCGACACCCATGCCCACCCACTGGGCCCCTTGCCCGGGGAACACGAACACCGTCTTGCCGCGCTCAGCCGCCACGGTCGTGGTCACGACGTTCGCAGAGGGCTCACCGGCGGCCAGGGCCGCCAAAGCCCCTCGGTAGTCGGCCGGCTCACGGCCGATCAGGACCGCCCGGTGATCGAACACCGAACGCCCCGCCACCAGCGCGTGCCCCACCTCGGCGGGCGTCACCTGCGGCTGCTGGTCCAGGTGATCGAGGAGACGGCGCGCCTGATCACGCAACGCCGCGTCCGACTTCGCCGACACCACCCACGGCAACGTCCCATCCGTCACCACCACCGGCTCCGGCACACCCCCACCGGTAACACCGTCACCCTCCGGAGCCTGTTCGAGCACCAGGTGCACGTTGGTCCCGCTGACGCCGAAGGAGGAGATTCCGGCGCGGCGCGGACGTCCCGCCTCCGGCCAGGGCCGCTCCTCGGTCAGCAGCTCCAACGCGCCCGCCGACCAGTCGACGTGCGGGGTCGGCTCGTCCACGTGCAGCGTCTTCGGCAGCACGCCGTTGCGCAGAGCCATCACCATCTTGATGACGCTGCTCACGCCGGCCGCCGCTCCCAGATGGCCGATGTTGGACTTCAGCGAACCCAGCCACAGCGGCCGGTCCTCCGGCCTGCCCTGACCGTAGGTGGCGAGCAGTGCCTGGGCCTCGATCGGGTCACCGAGAGTGGTTCCGGTCCCGTGGGCCTCGACCACGTCGACCTCGTCGGCCTGGACCCGGGCGTTGGCCAGGGCCTGCCGGATGACGCGCTCCTGTGAAGGACCGTTCGGAGCGGCGAGCCCGTTGGAGGCGCCGTCCTGGTTGACGGCCGAGCCACGGATGACGGCGAGCACGGGATGGCCGTTGCGCCGAGCGTCCGAGAGGCGTTCCAACAGCAGCACGCCCGCGCCCTCGCCCCAGCCGGTGCCGTCGGCGGCGGCCGCGAACGCCTTGATGCGCCCGTCCGCCGCCAGCCCGCGCTGCCTGCTGAACTCGGTGAACAGGCCCGGGGTCGCCATCACGGACACGCCACCGGCGACCGCGAGGGTGCACTCCCCCTGCCGCAGCGCCTGCGCCGCCTGGTGCAACGCCACCAGCGACGACGAGCACGCCGTGTCCACGGTGATCGCCGGGCCCTCAAGCCCGAGGAAATAGGCCAGTCGGCCGGAGATCACGCTGGTCATCTTGCCGGTGACCAGGAGGCCGTCCATCCCCTCGGCGGCCTCGTGGAGCTGGGGCCCGTACTCCAGCCCCACCGCGCCGACGAATACGCCGGTCCGCGTGCCGTGCACCGACTCCGGGCGGATGCCCGCGCGCTCGAACGCCTCCCAGGCCGTCTCAAGGAGCAGCCGCTGCTGGGGGTCCATGGCGAGGGCTTCGCGGGGGCTGATCCCGAAGAAGGCGGCGTCGAACTCGGCCGCGCCGGAGAGGAACCCGGCCTCACGGACGTAGCTCTTGCCCGGTCGGTCCGGGTCGGGGTCGTAAAGGCCCTCGACATCCCAGCCGCGATCGGTCGGCAGCCCGGAGATCGCCTCACTGCCTGAGGCGACGAGGTCCCACAGTTCCTCGGGCGATCCCACGTCGCCGGGGAGGCGGCAGCCGATGCTCACCACGGCGATGGGCTCGTCCGGCGCGGTGGTCGTCACGACGGGTTCGGCGGCGGACGGCGTCTCCCCGAGCAGCGCGCCGCGCAGATGCCGGGCGATCGCGGCCGGTGTCGGATGGTCGAACACCGCCGTCGGCGACAGGCGCAGGCCGGTGGCCGCGGTCAGGCGTTTGCTCAGCTCGACCGCGGACAGCGACTGGAAGCCGAGGTCCTTGAACTTGCTGTCCGGCAGGACCGCCTCGGCCGTCGTGTGCCCGAGCACGGTGGCGGCGTGCGCGCACACCACCTCCAGCAACTCGCGCTCCGCCTCTGCCCCGGACAGCCCGGCGTACCGGTTCCCGCTCGCCACACCGTCCGCCGAACCGGTCGCCGCCGAAGCCGCCGCCGGTCCGGTCGCGCCCTCTCCGGCCGCGATCACGTTCACGGCGCTCCCGGACGTCTCCAGCCAGTACCGCTGGTGTTGGAAGGCGTAGGTGGGCAGGTCCACCACCCGTGCTCCCCGGCCCGCGAACACCGCGGGCCACTCCACCTCCACCCCCGACACCCACGCCTCACCCAACGAGGCATAAAACCGCCCCAGCCCACCCTCACCACGGCGCAACGTCCCCACCGCCGCCACCTCACACCCGACATCCTCAGCGGTATCCACCACCCCCAACGTCAACACCGGATGCGCACTGGACTCCACAAACACCCGAAACCCATCCCCCAACAACGACCGCACCACCGGCTCAAAACCCACCGGCCGACGGCAATTCTCAAACCAATACCCCGCATCCAACTCCGACCCGTCCAACACCCCACCCGTCACCGTCGAATACAACGGCACCGACCCCACCCGAGGCCGCACAAAACCAAGCAACCCAACCAACCGCTCCCGCAACCGATCCACCTGCCCACAATGCGAAGCAACCGTCGCCGGCACCACCCGCGCCCGCACACCCTCCACACCCAACGCGGCAACAAACTCCTCCAACGCCGCCACCTCACCCGCCACCGTCACCGCACGAGGACCATTCACCCCCGCCACAGACAACCGACCCCCAAACACCCCCAACCGCTCCTCCACCTCCCCACACGACAACGCCACCGACGCCACCGCACCACACCCCACCAACTCATCCGCGAACAACTGCGAACGCACCACCACCAACCGCGCCGCATCCCCCAACGACAACGCACCCGCCACACACGCCGCCGCAATCTCCCCCTGCGAACTCCCCACCACCGCCGAAGGCACCACCCCACACGAACGCCACAACTCCGCCAACGACACCATCACCGCGAACAACACCGGCTGCACCACCTCAATACGATCCAAAGACGGCGCACCCTCCACCCCCCTCAACACATCCACAACCCGCCACCCCACCCACTCCTCAACCGCCCCCGCACACTCCCCCAACCGCGCCGCGAACACCGGCGAAGAATCCAACAACTCCACCGCCATCCCCACCCACTGCGACCCCTGACCCGGAAACACCAACACCGTCCGGCCGGGTTCAGCGACCTGCGTGCCGGTGACCACCTGCGGGGAAGGACGGCCGGTGGTCAGCGCGGCCAGCGCGTCCTTGTGGTCCGCCTGCTCCCCGCCGATGACGACCGCGCGGTGCTCGAACGCCGACCGCGACACCGCGAGCGACAGCCCCACATCCGCCACCGACACATCCGCCCCGGCACCCGTGGCCAAGAACTCCCCGAGCCGCCCCGCCTGCGCCTCCAGCGCTGCCGCGCTCTTGCCCGACACCACCCACGGCAGCGGACCGTCCGTCGCCACCACCGGCTGCTCGGGTACGTCTTCTCCGGTGCCGTCCGTGCCCTGCGGGGCCTGTTCCAGCACCAGGTGCGCGTTGGTGCCGCTGATGCCGAAGGAGGAGATACCCGCGCGCCGCGGCCGGTCGGTCTCCGGCCAGGCCTGGTTCTCGGTCAGCAGTTCCACCGCGCCCGCCGACCAGTCGACGTGCGGGGTCGGCTCGTCCACGTGCAGCGTCTTGGGCAGCACACCATTGCGCAGGGCCATCACCATCTTGATCACACCTGCGGCCCCGGAGGCCGCCATGGTGTGGCCGATGTTGGACTTCAGCGAACCCAGCCACAGGGGCCGGTCCTCCGGCCTGCCCTGACCGTAGGTGGCGAGCAGCGCCTTCGCCTCGATCGGGTCGCCGAGGGTGGTGCCGGTGCCGTGGGCCTCGACCACGTCGACCTCGTCGGGCGTGAGGCGGGCGTTGGCCAGGGCCTGGCGGATGACGCGTTCCTGCGAAGGGCCGTGCGGCGCGGTCAGACCATTGCTCGCGCCGTCCTGGTTGACTGCTGAGCCACGGATGACGGCGAGCACGGGGTGGCCGTTGCGCCGAGCGTCCGAGAGGCGTTCCAGCAGCAGTACGCCCGCGCCCTCGCCCCAGCCGGTGCCGTCGGCGGCGGCCGCGAACGCCTTGATGCGTCCGTCCGCCGCCAGCCCGCGCTGCCTGCTCAGCTCGGTGAACACACCGGGCGTGGTCATCACCGACACACCGGCCGCGACCGCGAGGGTGCACTCGCCCTGCCGCAGCGCCTGCGCCGCCTGGTGCAACGCCACCAGCGACGACGAGCACGCCGTGTCCACGGTGATCGCCGGGCCCTCAAGCCCGAGGAAATAGGCCAGCCGGCCGGAGATCACGCTGGCTATCTTGCCGGTCAGCAGCAGGCCGTCCAGCCCTTCGGCGGGCTCGTGGAGCAACGGTCCGTACTCCTGGGTCATGGCGCCGACGAACACGCCGGTCGAGCTGCCGCGCAGCGTGGTCGGGTCGATGCCGGCCCGCTCGATCGCCTCCCAGGCGACCTCGAGGAGGAGCCGCTGCTGCGGGTCCATGGCCGTCGCCTCGCGCGGGCTGATCTCGAAGAACCCGGCGTCGAACGCCGCCGGGTCGGAGAGGAATCCGGCCTCGCGGACGTAGCTCTTGCCCGACTGGTCCGGGTCGGGGTCGTACAGGCCCGCGACATCCCAGCCACGGTTCGTCGGCAGACCGGAGATCGCCTCACTGCCGGAGGCGACCAGGTCCCACAGCTCCTCGGGCGATCCCACGCCGCCGGGAAGGCGGCAGCCGAGGCCCACCACGGCCACCGGCTCGTCGAGCGCGGCAGCCGCGACCGCGGGTCCGGCGGCGGAGGCCGTCTCCCCGAGCAGCGCGCCGCGCAGATGCCGGGCGAGGGCGGCCGGCGTCGGATGGTCGAACACCGCCGTCGGCGACAGGCGCAGGCCGGTGGCGGCGTTGAGGTGGTTGCGCAGCTCGACGGAGGCCAGCGAGTCGAAGCCGAGCTGCTTGAAGGCGCTGTCCGGCCGGACCGCCTCCGGCGTCGCGTGCCCCAGGACGGTCGCGGCGTGCGCGCGCACCATCTCCGTCAGCTCGCGCTCCGCCTCGGCCACGGACATCCCGGCGAACCGCTGCCCGCCCCCGGAACCGCTCGCCGAACCGGCCGCGGCCGTACGCCGGGTGGCACGGGAACGCACCAGGGCGCCGAGCACCGCGGGCAGCGGCCCACCGCCGCCCTGGGCGAGCCGCGCGGTGTCGAGGCGGGCGGGGACGAGCATCGGCTCGTCGAGAGCGACGGCCGCGTCGAACAGGGCAAGCCCCTCCCGCGACCGCAGGGGCGTCAGGCCGACCCTGGCCATCCGGGCCAGGTCCGCCCGGTCGAGCTCCCCCGTCATGTCGCTGCGCTGGTCCCACAGGCCCCAGGCCAGCGACGTGGCCGGAAGTCCCTCGGCCCTTCGGTGCGCGGCCAGGGCGTCGAGGTAGACGTTCGCCGCCGCGTAGTTGCCCTGCCCCGCGCCGCCGAGCGCGCCCATCACCGAGGAGAACAGGACGAACGCCGCCAGATCCCGGTCCCGGGTGAGCCGGTGCAGGTGCCATGCCGCGTCCGCCTTGGGCCGCAGCACGGCGTCGAGACGCTCGGGCGTCAGCGAGGAGACCAGGCCGTCGTCCAGCACGCCCGCCAGGTGTACGACCGCGGTCAGCGGATGCTCGGCGGGTATCGCCTCCAGTACGCCGGAAAGCGCCTCGGGGTCGGCGACGTCGCACGCCACCGCCGTGGCCGACGCCCCGAGCCCGGCCAGCCGCTCCACCAGCTCCTCGGCGCCCTCGGCCCCGGGCCCACGGCGGCTGACCAGCAGCAGATGCCGCACCCCGTGTTCGGTCACCAGGTGGTGGGCGAGCAGACCGCCCAGCGTGCCGGTGCCGCCGGTGACCAGGACCGTGCCCTCGGGGTCCCACGCCGTCTGCTCCCGCGAGGGAGTCGGTGCGCCATCGGCCGCGACCCGTACGAGCCGTGGCACCAGGACCGCGCCCCCGCGCACCGCCAGCTGCGGTTCCCCGCCCGCGAGCGCGGCGGGCAGGGCTCGCAGGGAACGCTCGTCCTCGTCGATGTCGAGGAGTACGAAACGGTCCGGGTTCTCCGTCTGCGCGGTGCGCAGCAGACCCCACACCGGCGCGGAGGCGAGATCCGGCCGCTCAGCGGGGTCGGCCGCCACCGCGCCGCGCGTGATCAGCACCAGCCGGGTGTCGGCGAACCGCTCGTCGGCGAGCCATGACCGCACCAGGGAGAGCGCCTTGAGGAGTTCGGTACGAGCGGCGGCGGGGGCGTGGCCGACGTCCTCGGCGTCGGTGGTGTCTTCGGTCGGGGCGGTGGTGTCGTCGGGCAGTTGGCAGGCCAGGACGAGTTCGGGTCGGGAGTCGGTGGCGGCGAGTTCCTCGAACGCGCCGCTGAGTTCGGACAGGTCCGCGTACCGTCGCACCCGCGCGCCGTCCAGGACGGCATCCAGCCCGAGTCCGTCGTCGCCCACCAGCGCCCACCGGCCGGCGGGGGTCTGCTCGGCATCCCGCACGGGCGGACTCACCGGCACCCATTCCATGCGGAACAACGCGTCGTGGCGTCCGTCCCGCGCCCCGTCCAGCTTCGCGGGATCGACGGAACGCATCGCCAGCGACCCGACCGACGCGACCGGCGCGCCCTCGGTGTCGGCGACCTGCACCGCGAAGGCGTCGTGACCGGTCGGGGTCATCCGCACCCGCACGTTCGTGGCACCGGTCGCGTGCAACCGTACGTCGGACCATACGAACGGCAGCCTCGGCGGCTCCGTTTCCCGCTCGGCCCCCGGGCCGACCGGGGTGAGCCCGGCGTGCAGGGCCGCGTCGAGCAGCGCGGGGTGGATCCCGAAGGCGGTGGCCTCGGTGTGCCGCTCCTGCGCCAGCACCACCTCGGCGTACACCTCGTCCCCGTGCTTCCACATCGCCCGCACTCCCTGGAAGGCGGGGCCGTACTGATAGCCGAGGGCGGTCAGCGACGGGTAGAGCCCGTCGATGTCCACCGGTACCGCGTCCACCGGCGGCCACACCCGCGGATTCCACGCGGACGTCGTGGGACCCCCCGAGGTGAGCGCGCCCGTGGCATGGCAGGTCCAGGGCACACCTGTCCCCTCGCCGTCGGGTCGGGAGTAGACGTGCACGGGGCGCCGTCCGGCGTCGTCGGCCTCGCCCACCTCGACCCGCAGTTGAACGCCGTCGGTCGCGGACAGGACGAGCGGCGCCCGCAGGGTGAGTTCCTCCAGGTGGTCGGCGCCCACCTCGTCGCCCGCGCGGAGCGCCATCTCGACGAAGGCCGTGCCGGGCAGCAGAACGGTGTCGGAGACCGCATGGTCGACCAGCCAGGGATGTGTCCGCGACGACAGCCGGCCGGTCAGCACGGTGACGTCCGTCCCCGCAAGCTCCACCGCCGCCCCGAGCAGGGGATGTTCCACCGCGGCCTGTCCGGTCGCACCCGCGTCCCCCGCGGCAGCGGTCGTCTCCAGCCAGTAGTGCTGGTGTTGGAAGGGGTAGGTGGGCAGGTCCAGGTGGGTGGGCCGGGTGGCCGGGTAGAACGCGGTCCAGTCGGCGGCGGTGTTAGTGGTCGCCAGGGAGGTCAGCACGCGCTGCCAGGTGTCGTCGTCGCGGCGCAGAGTGCCGGTGACGGTGACTTCGGCGGGGCCCGCGTGCTCCTCGGCGGTCTCCTGGAGCGGGTGGGTCAGGACAGGGTGGGGGCTCGCCTCCACGAACAGGGTGTGCCCGTCGTCCAGAAGGGAGCGGGTGGCACCCTGGAAATCGACGGGAGTGGCCAGGTTGTCGTACCAGTACCGGGCGTTCATCACCGTGGTGTCGGCCATCGGACCACCCACATGACCCGAGACACTGGAGTAGAACGCCACCGTCGCCGCACGCGCCTCAACCGGCGCCAGCAGCTCCGCCAGCCGGTCCCGCAACGCCTCCACGTGCCAGGTATGCGAGGCGTAATCCACCGGAATCTTCCGGGCCCTGATGCCCTCCACTTCACAGTGGGCGAGCAACTCATCCAACGCATCGGCGTCACCCGCGACCACCGTGGACGACGGCCCGTTCACCGCGGCCACCGCCACCCGGCCCGTCCACCGGACGATCAGCGCCGAGGCGTCAGAGACGGCGAGCGGCACCGAGACCATCCCGCCCCGGCCCGCGATGCCCGTGATGGCCTGAGACCGCAACGCCACCACCCGGGCAGCGTCCTCCAACGACAACACCCCAGCCACATGCGCGGCAGCGATCTCACCCTGCGAGTGACCCACCACCGCATCCGGCACCACACCCAAGTGCTCCCACAACCGAGCCAGGGACACCATCACCGCCCACAGAGCAGGCTGCACCACATCCACCCGCTCCAGGCTCGGAGCACCAGGCACCTGGTGGAGGACGTCAACCAGACTCCAGCCCGTGAACGGCTCAAGCGCCGCCGCACACGCCGCCACATGCTCGGCGAACACCGGCGAGGTGCGCATCAGCTCCACACCCATGCCCACCCACTGCGAACCCTGCCCGGGGAACACGAACACCGTCTTGCCGCGCTCAGCCGCCACCGTGGCGGTGACCACACGCGGCGAAGGCTCCCCTGCGGCCAGAGCCGCCAAGCCGCCCCGGAAGTCGGCCGGTTCACGGCCGACCACCACCGCGCGGTGGTCGAAGACGGAACGGCCGGCCACCAGCGCGTGGCCGAGCTGAGCGGGCGTCACCCGCGGCTGCTGGTCCAGGTGGTCGAGGAGACGCCGCGCCTGCTCACGCAACGCCGCATCCGACTTCGCCGACACCACCCACGGCAACGTCCCATCCGTCACCACCACCGGCTCCGGCACACCCCCACCGGTAACACCGTCACCCTCCGGAGCCTGCTCGACGATGAGGTGAGCGTTCGTACCACTCACACCGAACGACGACACACCGGCGCGACGCGGACGGCCGGTCTCCGGCCACGACCGGCTCTCGGTGAGGAGTTCCACGCCACCCGCGGCCCAGTCCACGTGCGAAGACGGTGCGTCCACGTGCAGCGTCTTCGGCAGCACGCCGTTGCGCAGAGCCATCACCATCTTGATGACACCGCCCACACCCGCCGCGGCCTGCGTGTGACCGACGTTCGACTTCAGCGAACCCAGCCACAACGGCCGGTCCTCCGGCCTGCCCTGACCGTAGGTGGCGAGCAGCGCCTCTGCCTCGATCGGATCGCCGAGGGTGGTCCCCGTCCCGTGGGCCTCGACGGCGTCGACGTCCTGCGCCGAGAGTCCCGCACCGGCGAGGGCCTGGCGGATCACGCGCTCCTGGGAGAGGCCGTTGGGGGCGGTCAGGCCGTTGGAGGCACCGTCCTGGTTGACGGCCGAGCCACGCACGACCGCCAGCACCTCGTGGCCGTGTCGGCGCGCGTCGGAGAGGCGTTCCAGGAGCAGCAGACCCGCGCCCTCCGCCCAGGCCGTGCCGTCCGCCGCCTCGGCGAACGCCTTGCACCGCCCGTCCGCCGCGAGCCCACGCTGCCTGCTGAACTCCACGAACATGCCAGGCGTGGCCATGACGGCGACGCCGCCCGCCAGGGCGAGCGAGCACTCGCCGTTGCGCAGCGCCTGGGCCGCCATGTGCATCGAGACCAGCGAGGAGGAGCAGGCGGTGTCGACCGTCACCGCGGGGCCCTCGAACCCGAAGGTGTAGGCGACACGGCCGGAGGCGACGCTCGCGGTGTTGCCGGTCAGCAGGTACCCGTCGAATCCGGCGGCGCCGTCGTGCAGGTGAGGGCCGTAATCCTGGGTCATGGCGCCGACGAACACGCCGGTCCGGCTGCCGCGCAGTGCGGCGGGGTCGATGCCCGCCCGCTCGAACGCCTCCCAGGAGGTCTCGAGGAGGAGGCGCTGCTGCGGGTCCATCGCCGTCGCCTCGCGCGGACTGATCCCGAAGAACGCGGGGTCGAACTCGGCCGCGCCGGAGAGGAATCCGCCCTTCGCGACATAGGACGTGCCGGGGCGGTCCGGGTCGGGGTCGAGGAGTTTCTCGGTGTCCCAGCCGCGGTCGGTGGGGAAGTCGCCGATGGCGTCGCCGCCTTCGCTGACGAGGCGCCAGAGGTCTTCGGGGGCGCGGACGTCTCCTGGGTAGCGGCAGGCCATGCCGACGATCGCGATGGGTTCGCGGGCGGAGTCCTCCAGCTCGCGGACCCGCTCGCGCAGGGCCTGCGCGTCGTCGACGGCGCGTCGCAAATAGGACCGGAGCTTGTCGACGTCTTTCACCAGGGCCTCCCCCAACGGTTGTTGCTTGGACGTACGGGCGGTGCTGCGGTGTCAGCGGTGCGGTCTCACGCGTATCCGCGGTCGATCAATTCGTACAATTCGTCGTCAGTCCGGCTCTCCGGGCTCGCTTCCCTCACCGTTTCCGGAGCATCGGGTGCCTCCGGTTCGAGACGGGCGCAGATGTGGCCCGCGAGCGCCCGCGGAGTGGGGTACGAGAACGCGACGGTGGCCGGGAGCCGCACTCCGGCCGTGGCGGTGAGCCGGTTGCGCAGACGCACCGCCATCGAGGAGTCGAAGCCCAGATCCTTGAAGGTCTCGGTGGGCCTCGCCGCGAGATCGGCGCCCGTCAGCTCCGCGTCCGCGCTGTTCAACACCGCTGCCGTTTCGGCGAAGACGAGGTCGAGGACCGCCTGCGGAGTCAGGACCGCCTGCGGAGTCAGGTCCGCCGCCCGGGTACCGGTGGCAGCCGGCCGCTGCGTGCCCGTGCCGCTCGCCTGCGCGGAGGGCCCCGTGGCGCCGGTGTCATCGGGCGCCGTCAGCCAGTACCGCTGCCGCTGGAACGCGTAGGTCGGCAGACCGACCCGGCGCGGCCGGTCCGCGGCGTACACCTCCGCCCAGTTCACCGGCACACCCCGCACGTGCAGTTCGGCCAGCGAGGTGACGATCTTGCGCGCGCTTCCGTCATCCTTGTGCAGGGTGCCCGCCACCACCGGCGAGAGCGCCAGCGCGTCGGCGGTCTCCTCCATCGCCACCGCGAGCACCGGATGCGGGCTGACCTCCACGAAGACCCCGCCGCGGGTACGCATCAGGTTTTCGACCACCTCGCCGAAACGTACCGGCGAGCGCAGATTGTCGTACCAGTACGATCCGTCGAGCCTGCGCGTGTCGAGCAGTCCCCCGGTGACCGTGGAGTGGAACTCCACCGCTGTCCGCTCCGGGGAGAGATCCGCGGCGGCCTCGAGCACCCGGTCACGGATGCGCTCGACCTGGTGGGAGTGGGACGCGTACTCGATCTTGACGCGGCGTACGCGGACACCGTCACCGGTCGCCATCGCGGCGAACTCGTCCAGTGCCGCGAGATCCCCGGAGATCACCACGGACGAAGGGCCGTTGACCGCGCCCACGCAGAGCCGCCCGGGCCACCGCCCCAGCCGCTCCTCGACCCAGGAGAGGGGCGCGGACACCGCGTTCAACCCGCCCAGACCGGCCAGGTCGGTCAGGGCCCGGCTGCGCAGGGCGACGATCCGCGCCGCGTCCTCCAGCGGAAGCGCACCCGCCACGCAGGCGGCGGCGATCTCTCCCTGCGAGTGCCCCACCACCGCGTCGGGGACCACCCCCAGCGACCGCCACACCCGGGCGAGGGAGACCATCATGGCGAAGAGCGCAGGCTGCACCACGTCGTCGCCCCGTTCCAGCGACGGTGCCGACTCCGCGCCGGTGACCACGTCCACCAGCGACCAGTCCACCCACGGCTCAAGAGCTCGCGCGCACTCGTCGATGCCGCGCGCGAAGGTCTCCGACTCCGCGTACAGCCGCCTTCCCATGCCCGTCCACTGCGACCCCTGGCCGGGGAAGACGAAGACGACCGGGCCCACCGGCCCCTCGGCCACCCCGCGCACCACCCGCGCCGAGCCGCTGCCCACCGCCACCTCCGCCAGGGCCGCCAAGGACTCCGTCCGGCCGCCGCCGAGCACCACCGCCCGGTGCTCGAACAGCGTCCGCGCCGCCACCAGCGAATGGCCCACGTCGGCCGCCGACACCGATGCGTCGGCTGCCACGAACTCCCGCAACCGCGCCGCCTGCTCCCGCAGAGCCGGTTCCGACCGCGCCGAGAGCACCCACGGCGCCACCCCGAAAGCGCTCGCGGAGGACTCCCCCGCGGTATCGGGCCCTGTCCGCTTCTCGGGAGCCTGCTCCAGGATCACGTGCGCGTGCGTGCCGCCCATTCCGAACGCCGACACCCCTGCCCGCCGCGGCCGGTCCGGCACGCCCGGCCAGGGACGAGCGGCGTCAAGGACCTCGAAGTCCTCCCGGAAGTCCGGGATGGCGGGGTTCGGGGAGCGGAAGTTCAGGCTCGGGACCAGCTGGGCGCGGTCCACACAGAGCGCCGCCTTTATGAAGCCGACGATTCCCGCGGCCGGCTCCAGGTGCCCGACATTCGTCTTCACGGAACCGATCGCCAGGGGGCGGCCGCGGCCGGTCTCCCGGAAGACCTCGCGCAGCCCGGATATCTCGGCGGGATCGCCGAGCCGGGTGCCGGTGCCGTGGGCCTCCACGTAGTCGATGTCGTCGAACGGAACGCCCGCGCGTCGCAGCGCGGCCAGCGCGGTCGCCGCCTGCGCGCCGGGGCTGGGGTCCGGCATCCGGGAGGTCGCGCCACCGCTGCCGACGCTCCAGCCGCGGACCACCGCGTAGATGTGATCACCGTCGGCGACGGCGAGGTCCCGCCGCTTGAGCAGGACGAATCCCCCGCCCTCGCCTCGGACGAAGCCGCTGGCGCGTTCGTCGAAGGTGAAGCAGCGGCCGTCGGGCGACAGGGCGCCCAGATTGGCCATGCCGAGTCCCGCTTCCGGGTCGACGATCAGGTTCACCCCGCCCGCGATCGCCATGTCGACCGCGCCGCCGCGTATGCGGTCGCATGCCAGCGCCAGCGCCACGAGCGACGAGGACTGGCCCGAATCCGCGCAGAAACTCATGCCGCGGACGTCGAAGAGGCTCGATATCCGGTTCGCGATCAGCGCGCCGCTCGAACCGAGCGCGGCGTAGTGGTCGTCCCGGTCGCTGCCGGACAGCGTGCGCAGCACGTCGTATCCGGAGGACGCGGCGCCGACCAGCACGTCGATCTCGCGGCCCGCGAGCGAGGTCGCCGTGATCCGGGCGTCTTCGACCGCCTCCCAGGCGAGTTCCAGCCCCAGTCGCTGTACGGGGTCCATGGCCGCCGCCTCCGCCGGACCCGTTCCGAAGAACTCCGCGTCGAACCCGTCGACGGCGTCGAAGAACGAACCCGCGCGGACGGTGGCGGCGTCCGGGTGGGACGCGTGCTTCGAGGGGACCGCCCGCTGCTCGGGGAACGTTCCGACGGTCGACTCCCCGTCGAGCAGGAGGCGCCAGAACTCCCCCGGCCCGGGAACGCCGGGGAAGCGGCACGACATCCCGATGACGGCGATATCGGTGGCTTCGCCACTCATGCGAATTCCTTCCGGTTGCCTCGGCGTACGGCGCTCAGGGGCCGCACCGCCTGCACCGCCCTCACTGCCTTTACTGCCTGCACTGCCTTCACCGCCAAGAGGTCAGCGACTTCCGCAGCTCGTCCGGTGCGTTCATGAAGTCGTGGTGGCCGCCGTCGACCACGAGGAGGTCGACCGAGTCCGCGTACGCGCGCCACCCGTCGAGCTGGTCGACGCTCACGTCGGGGTCGTCCCGCCAGTGCAGTACGACGATGGGGCAGCCCACCGCGACCGGCTCGGTCCGCCGGTAGGCACGGGCGGCGGCGAGATCGCGGAGCAGCACGGCCATGCCCAGATCGATCATGTCCGGCCTCGGTTCGATCCCCCGGCCGCGGATGACCGACTCCAACTCGGCGCGCAGCTCGGACTCGGTCATGGTGAGCATCCGGTCGCTCGCGGCATCGTGCGGGGCCGGCTGGCCCGACACGAAGAGGCAGGCAGGCCGGGGCAGGCCCCGTTCGGCGAGCCGGACCGCGGTCTCGTAGGCGGGCAGCGCACCCGCACAGTGCCCGAAGAGGGCGAACGGCCGGTCGAGCAGGGGGCTCAGTGGTCCGATGAGGTCGGCGGCGAGGTTCTCGTAGGTGCCGTAGTGAGGTTCGGCCAGCCGGTTCTCGCGGCCGGGGAACTGCACCGGGCAGACCTGGACGTCGTCGAGTGCGGCAGGCCAGGCGCTGAAGGCCGAGGCGCCGGAGCCGGAGTAGGGGAAGCAGAAGAGCCGGGCGGGGTGGTCGGCGGAGTGCGGCCGGACGAACCACGGCGACGCGGCGGGCGGGGAGCCGGATGTCATGGCGTCATCCGTTTCTTGGCGACGATGGGGAGGTGGGTCATCCCGGCGATGAAGTACGACCGCAGATGCCGCGGCTCGCCGTCGAGGGCGATCGATCCGCACCGCTGGAGCAGTTCCTCGAAGAAGACGCGCAGCGTCAGGCGGGCGAGCGGTGCCCCGACGCAGAAGTGCGGCCCGAAGCCGAACGCGACCTGACGCTTGGCGTTGTCCCGTGTGATGTCGAACTGGTGCGGATCGGCGAACTGGGACTCGTCCCGGTTGGCCGATCCGATCCAGGCGACGACCGCGCCACGGGCCGGAATCATGCCCCCGCCCAGTCGGATGTCGCTCACCGCGTACCGCATGAAGTTGCAGGCGGCCGACGTCCAGCGCAGCCCTTCCTCGACCAGGTTCGGGACCAGCGACGGGTCGGCCTGCGCCTTCGCGTACTGCTCCGGGCGTTCGATGAGGGCGTGCACCGTGCCGGAGACGGTGTGCGGCGTCGTCACGTTGGCGCCGAGGAGGATGCTGTAGCCGTCGAGGGCGATCTCCTCGTCGGTCAGCGGCGCCTCTCCCGCGCGGACGTTCATGAGGTGGTCGAGGAGGCTGCCGTCCGCGTCCCCGGTCGCCCGGCGCAGTTTGACCCACTCGGTGACGTAGGTGACCAGCTCGTGGTGGGCGATGGCCAGCGTGGCGGCTTCGCTGCCGTGCTGGAAGTGCGGGTCGGAGGGGGCCGTCACCATCGCGGTCAGCTGCACGAGTTCGGCCCAGTCCCGCTCGGGGATCCCGAGGAGTGGGCCGGTGACCATGGCCGGCAGGAGCAGCGCCTGCTCGGCGAGGTCGAAGGTGCCGCCTTCGAGGGCCGGTTGGAGGAAACGCGCGATCGTCTGCCGGATGCGGTCCTCCCAGGAGGCGACCGCCCGCGCGGTGAGCCTGGCGCCGATCGCCCTGCGGACCTGGGTGTGCCGCGGCGGGTCGGTGGAGGTCATCAGCTTGCCCGCCGCGACGTCGTCCACGCCGAGGTGGGTCACCACCGTGCCGCGCTCCGAGGTGAACTCACGGTGGTCGCCGAGCACCCGGCAGACGTCGTCATAGCGGGTCACCGACCAGAACTCCCGGCCGTCGGGCAGGACTTGGTGGTGCAGGGGTGCCTTCGCGCGCATCGCGTCCCAGACCGGGTGCGGATCGCCGGAGGCGTAGAGGTCCAGGTCGAAGAGGTCGACGCGATCGAGGTCGATCTCGCGTGCGGGACCCGGCGTCAACCTCACGTCCGTGTCCTCCCCTGTTCGATGAGCGCGGCGACCTTGGCCGGTGTCTGCGCCAGGTAGAAGTCGCGCACGGACAGCTCGACGCCGTAGTCCTCGGTCACCCGGTCGACGATCTTGATGCCGATCAGTGAATTGCCGCCGAGGACGAAGAAGTCGTCGTCCGCCCCGACTTCGCGCGTCCCGAGGTATTCCCCCCACAGCGCCGAGATCTCCCGCACGAGCGATTCAGGCGCACTTGAAGGCGCGGCTTGCGCTTCTGACTCCATTGCCAGCCTTTTCCTTTCCACTGTCCCGCTGGCGAGACACACCCGTTGACCGGAGGTGTTCGCCGACAGTGCACCGAGGGGGGCATCGCCACGCCAACGTAAAGGGCCCGGGAAACGCGACGCAAGGGGTGACGGAGGAGCCGCATTGACTTTGCCGTCGCCGCATTATTCGTTTCTCGGCCGGGCACCGTTCAAGAATTCTCGAACTCACAGCTACGGAAGGAACCAAAGATGTCGCACGAACAGCGAAAGGCCTCACCCAGGCAATATCTGATGTGCCGCCCCACGTACTTCGACGTCACGTACTCGATCAACCCGTGGATGGACCCGGACCGCCCGACCTCGATACAGACCGGTCTGTCCCAGTGGAAGTGGCTGTTCGACACCTTCGCCGGTCTGGGCCACGACGTACGGCTGATCGAGCCCGTACCGGGGCTGCCCGACATGGTCTTCGCCGCGAACGGCGCCCTCGTCGTGGACCGCAAGGTGCTCGTCGCGCGGTTCAGGCATCCCCAGCGCAGGGACGAGTCCGCAGCGTACCTGGAGTGGTTCGGCCGTGGCGGGTGGTCAGAGGTCCGGCAGGCGGAGTACGTCAACGAAGGCGAGGGCGACTTCCTCTGCACGGGCGGGGAGATCCTGGCCGGCACCGGCTTCCGCTCCGAAGCCCGCGCCCACGACGAGGTGCGCGAGTTCTTCGGGCGCCCGGTGATCGGCCTGACCCTGGTCGATCCGCGCTTCTACCACCTGGACACGGCGCTGGCGGTGCTCGGAGAGGGGGAGATCATGTACTACCCGGGGGCGTTCGACGCGGAGAGCCGGGCCGTGCTGGCCGAGCGGTTCCCGGACGCCGTCCTCGCCGAGGAGGCGGACGCCGCCGTGTTCGGCCTCAACGCGCTGTCGGACGGCCGCAATGTCGTCCTGCCCCGGGCGGCCACCGGTCTCGCGGCGCGGTTGCGCGAGCGCGGCTATCACCCCGTCGGCGCCGACCTGACCGAGCTGCTGAAGGCCGGCGGCAGCGTCAAGTGCTGCACGCTGGAACTACGGGAGTGAGGCGTCGAGGGGAGGCCCCGGGTTGTCCTGTCGGCGGGACAACCGCGAGGGCCAAATGCCCATGACAGAATCAGAGAGTGCAGATCGGGGTGCTGGGTCCGTTTGAAGTGCGTACCGACGAGGGTGACTTGGTCGATGTGCCGGGCGCGCGACTGCGCGGGCTGCTGATCGCCCTCGCCCTCAGGACGGGTCACGCGCTCCCGAAGGCGTCACTCGTCGACTGGATCTGGGGCGAACACCCGCCTTCGGATGCGACGAACGCCCTTCAGCGCTTGGTTTCCCGGCTGCGCAAGGTTCTGCCGGACGGGGTGATCGAGGGCAGGACGGACGGCTACCGGCTGACGCTGGAGCCCGACGCCGTCGACGCCGTGCGGTTCGAGCGGCTCGTCGCCGCGGGCCGGGCCCGCGCCGAGAACAGTCCCCGGCGGGTGCGGCTGCTCGGCGAAGCCCTCGGTCTGTGGCGCGGCGCGGCCCTGCAGGACGTCGGACTGCAGGACAGCGCCGCCTTCGACGCCGCCGTCAGCCGGCTGACGGCCTTGCGCCTCACCGCCACGGAGGAGCGCGTCGAGGCGGAGATCGCCCTGGGGCGCGGGCCGGAGATGGTCGACGAGCTGACCGACCTGGTCGCCGCGCACCCGGTGCGGGAGCGGTTCGTCGCCGCGCTGATGCGCGCCCTCGTCTCGGCCGGCCGGGACAGCGAGGCGCTGCTGGTGTACCAGCGCGCGCGGGAGGCCCTGGCCGACGCGCTGGGCGCCGACCCCTCCGCCGAGCTGGCGGCGCTGCACGTGGCGCTGTTACGGGGTGAGCTGGCGCGGGACCTGCGGCAGGGAGAGACCCACCGCAGGACCAATCTCCGCGCCGAGCTGACCACCTTCGTCGGCAGGGGCGCCGATGTCTCCGCCGTGCGCGGGCTCGTCGCCGAGCACCGGCTCACCACCGTGATCGGACCGGCCGGCTCGGGCAAGACCCGGCTCGCCGCGGAGACCGCGCGCACGCTGCTCGGCGAAGTGCCGGACGGCGTCTGGCAGGTGGAGCTGGCCGCCGTCCGCGTGAACGGCGGCGTGGCCGACGTGGCGCAGTCCACGCTCGCCGGTCTTGGCCTGCGGGACTCGCTGCTCGGCGGAGCGCCGAACGCGGAGCTGATGGACAGGCTCGTCGCCGCGATGCGTGAGCGGGAGGCGCTGCTGATCCTGGACAACTGCGAGCACGTCATCGAGTCGGCGGCGGTCTTCGCCCACCGGGTGCTCGGCGAGTGCCGGCGGCTGCGGATACTCGCGACGAGCCGGGAACCGCTCGGCATCACCGGCGAGGCGCTGTGGCTGGTCGAGCCGCTGGCCCTGCCGGGGGGTGACGCGAGCCCGGACGAGATCGAGGCCTCGCCCGCCGTCCGGCTGCTGCGGGACCGGGCCGGTGCGGTGCGCCGGGATCTCGGCGCCGACGCCCGTACCCTGGCGACCACGGCGCGGATCTGCCGGGCGCTGGACGGGATACCGCTGGCGATCGAACTGGCCGCGGCCCGCTTGCGCACCATGTCCGTCGACCAGCTCGGCCACCGGCTCGACGACCGGTTCCGCCTGCTGACCAGCGGCAGCCGCACCGCGCTGCCGCGCCACAAGACGCTGCGCGCGGCGGTGGACTGGAGCTGGGAGCTGCTCACCAACGCCGAGCGGACGGTGCTGCGCAGGCTGGCGGTCTTCTCCGGCGGAGCGAGCCTGGAGGCGGCCGAACGGGTCTGCGCGGGCGACGCGGTCGAGCCCGAGCAGGTGCTCGAACTGCTCACCGCGCTGACCGAGAAGTCGCTGCTGCTCGCCGAGGGCCACGGCGCACCGCGTTACCGCATGATCGGCACGATCAAGGAGTACGCGCGGCACCGGCTCGCGGAGGCCGGGGAGGCGCACCGCGCGCGCCACGCGCACCTGACCTACTTCACCGAGCTCGCCGAGACCGCGGAGCCGCATCTGCGCCGGGCCGCGCAACTGGACTGGCTGGCCACGCTCGACACCGAGCACGACAACATCGGCGCGGCGATGCGGGGTGCGCTCGCGGCGGGTGAGGCGCAGGCGGCGATGCGGCTCGCGGCGGTCGCGGGCTGGTACTGGTGGCTCGGCGGCCACAAGACCGAGGGCATGGAGCTGCTGACCACGGCCATCAGGATGCCCGGCGAGGTGACCGACGAGGTCCGCGCCATGGTGTACGCCCTCCTCGCGATGTTCATGAGTTCCGGGCGGGGCGGCGACGAACACCAGGCCGCGGAGTGGATCCACAAGGCGCACCGGTTCGGCGGGCGCAGTCGGCGCCGCCACCCGGTGCTGGAGTTCATCGGTCCGCTGGAGCGCATGCTCCAGGCGCCCGACGCCTTCCTGCCCGCGTTCGAACCGCTGTTGGACGACGAGGACCCCTGGGTGCGCGCGATGGCCCGGCTGCACCAGGGCAAGATGCGGATCATGCTCGGCCGGGACGGGTGGGAGGCGGACACGTATCTGAAGGAGGCGTTCGCCGAGTTCTCGGCACTCGGCGAACGGTTCGGGCTCTCGTTCGCCCTGACCGAGCTGGCGGACCGGATCGCCGTGCGCGGTGAGTTCGCCGCCGCGTGTCAGCATTACGAGCAGGCGATCGCGGTCGTCACCGAGGTCGGCGCCCGGGAGGACGTCGTCCGGATGCGGTCGCGGCAGGCGCAGTTGTACTGGCTGCTGGGCGACGAGGACGCCGGGGCGAGGGCCATCGCCGAGGCGCGGCGGAGCGCGGAGCGGGTGACCTGGCCGGACGCGCTGGCCGAGCTGGCCCTGTCGGAGGCGGAGCTCGCCCGGTGGGCCGGCGACACCGGGGAGGCGCACCGGCAGCTGGGCATCGCGGCGGCCATGCTGGGCGAGGAGGCGGAGCGGGCGAACATCCGCGCGGTCACCCATGACCTGCTCGGTTATCTCGCCGAGGACCTCGGTGAGGCCCGGGCGCACCGTGCGGCGGCCTGCGCGGCGGCGTCCGAGGGGGGACACGCGCCGCTGATCGCCCAGGTGCTCGTCGGGGTGGCGGACCTTGCGCTGCGCCGTGACGAGCACGAGCAGGCCGCGCGGCTGCTGGCGGCGAGCGTGGGCGTACGCGGGCTGCGGGACCGCTCGCTGCCGGACGAGGCGCGGATCGAGCGGGCAGCGCGGCGCCGCCTCGGCGACGCGGGGTTCGCCGAGGCGGCTCGGGAGGGGGAATTGGCCAGTTGGTCTCAGCTGGTCGAGGTCACGCTCGCTTCTTGAAGGTGGTGAGCGCCCAGACGTAGCCGAGGAGAGAGAGCCCGACGCACCAGGCGACGGCCGCGATCGCGTCGCCGCTGGAGGGGCCGGTCTCCACGAGCAACCCGCGCAGCGTCTCGATGATCGGGGTGAAGGGCTGGTACTCCGCGAACTGCCGCACGCCTGCCCCCATCGTCTCCGCGGGCACGAACGCGCTGCTCAAGAACGGCAGCAGGATCAGCGGGACGGCGGCGAGGCCGGCCGTCTCGGCGGTCTTCGCGGCAAGGCCCACGGCGACGGTCAACCAGCTCGTCGCGAAGGTGAGCAGTACGACGAGACCGAACACCGCGAGCCAGTCCATGGCGCTCGCGGTCGGGTTGAAGCCCATCGCGAAGGCCACCGCGACGATGGCCGCGTCGGCCACCAGACAGCGCACCGTGGTGATGACGACGTGGCCGGTGAGCACGGCGCCGCGGGAGACGTCCATGGCCTTGAAGCGGTTGATGATGCCCTTGGTCATGTCGTCGTTCACGGCGGTGGCGGTGGCGCCGAGACCGTAGCTGATGCCCATGACGAGCATTCCCGGTGTCGCGTAGTCGACGTAGTCGTCGCCGACGCTGAAGGCGCCACCGAAGACCTTGACGAACATGAGCATGACGAGGATCGGGATGAGGAGCGCGTTGAACACCGTGATCGGGTTGCGCAGGGAGTGCTTCAGGTTGCGGCGCAACATGATCGATGAATCGGTCAACGCCTCGGAAAGGGAGCTCACTTCACCGCCTCCTTCGTGCTCGCCCGCCCGGTGAGGGCGAGGAAGACGTCGTCGAGGTCCGGTGTGTGCACGGAGAACTCCTGGGCGTTGATCATGTGCTCGTCGAGCCGGTCGAGCAGGGCCCGCAGCGACTTCGAGTCGCCCGTGCCGGGCACCCGCAGGGTCACCTCCTGGTCGTCCCGGGTGGCGCCGGGCAGGATCCGCGCCGCCGTGTCGAGGTCGTCGAGGTCGGCGAACCTGAGCCGTACGTGGGTGCCGGGGACCTGGCGCTTGAGCTCCGCCGGGGTGCCCTCGGCGACCAGGTGGCCCTGGTCGAGCACCACGATCTGGTCGGACAGCTCGTCGGCCTCGTCGAGGTACTGGGTGGTGAGGAAGATGGTGGTGCCGTTGGCCACCAGATCGCGGACGATCCCCCACATCGTGCGCCTGCTGCGGGGGTCCAGGCCCGTGGTCGGCTCGTCCAGGAAGATGATCCGCGGCCGGCCGACCAGGGTCATCGCCAGGTCGAGCTTGCGGCGCATGCCGCCCGAATAGGTCGCCGTCATCTTGTCCGCGAACTCCACCAGGTCGAACTGGTCGAGCAGTTGCGCGACCGTCCGGTCACCGGAGGGGACGCGTTTCAGGTCCGCCATCAGCTGCAGGTTCTCCCGGCCCGTCAGCAGGGCGTCCACCGCGGCGAACTGCCCGGTCACACCGATGGCGGTGCGTACCTGCTTGGTCGCGGTCGCCACGTCGTGCCCGGCGACGTGCGCCGTCCCGGCGTCGGCCTTGAGCAGCGTCGCCAGGATGTTCACCGTCGTCGTCTTGCCCGCCCCGTTGGGGCCGAGCATGGAGAACACCGATCCCTCGGCGACCTCGAAGTCGATGCCGTCGAGCACGACCTTGTCGCCATATGCCTTGCGCAGTCCAGAGACTGCGATCGCCGAACTTCTCATGGGTCCACCGTCCTCGCCGCGACTGTCACCGATCTGTCACGTCCCTGACACGGCCACTGACATCCGGCGCCCCTCCGCTTCGTCCTTGACGCTCGATCACATCCAGCACCTCACGGCCGAGGTCGACCAGGTACATGTGATCGCCCGGAAGTTCCGCATAACTGAAGGTGCTCGTGGTCGCGTCCCGCCACTGTCGCGCCTCGTCCGCGGTGACCAGCCCGTCGGAATCGCCCCGCAGCGAGCAGATCGGCACCGACACCGGTTCGTCGGTGCTCGGGAGGTAGTTCTCGTGCATCTCACAGTCGGCCTGCAGTACGGGCAGGATCAGCTCACGCATCTCCGGGTGGTCGAGAGCCGGGTGCCGGAAGCCCGCGAACTCCTCGACCCGGGCGAGGAACTCCTCGTCGGGAAGGCCAGCCGCGCGCCTCTCCCGTTGCGTCCACGGTCCCGGCGAGCCGCTGACGACCAGGCGCTCGACGTGCACGTCGCGCTTGCTCAGCAGGTGGGTCAGTTCGTAGGCGAGCACCGCGCCCAGGCTGTGCCCGAACAGCACCACCCGCGCCCCCTCGCCGAGCGTCGCCGCGATGCCCTCGACCTCGTTCTCGGCCGCCTCGACGACATTGCGGTACGGCGTCTCCAGCATCCGCCGCTCCCTGCCGGGCATTTCGACGGCGACCACGGGCCAGCGGTCGCCGGCCAATGCCCGCCACGGGTGGAAGAAGGAGGCACCCGCTCCCGCGAACGGAACGCACAGCAACGTGGTCCGGGGCCCGGTCATGCCGCGAGCTTGCGGTTGATGACCTCCATGATTTCGGCCACCGGCCCGGGCATGTGCAATTCGTGATGCACGGCCCGTACGTCGTGCACTTCGATGGAGCCGAGTATGTACGGCCGCCAGAGGTGCGCGTACGAATTCTCTTCGAGCGTCGCGTTGAAGAACAGCACATCACCGCGGTAGACCGGCGATTCGAAATCCATCATGATGGCCGCGTTGTTGGCCAGGATCCTCGCCATGGCGTTCACCAGTTCCTGCCGGTTCTCGGTGCCGAAGTACTCGCCGAAGTGTTCCTCCAGTTCCTGTCGGTAGTCCTGCACCGTCCTGCCGGTGTGGAGCTCCTTGAAGTAGTTGCCGCCCGGCTGGGAGTCCAGGATGGCGACGAAGGCGATCTCGCGCCCGCGCCGGTCGACCGCCTCCGCGACGGCCTGCACCACCGTCCCGCCGTAGGACCATCCGATCAGGTGGAAGGGCCCTTCCGGCTGGACCCGCACCATCTCGTCGACGTAGTCCTCGACCATCTCCTCCACCGACCCCGCCAGCTTGTCCACGCCGTTCCACCCGCGCGACTGGAGGGCGTAGGCCGGCCTGTCCTGCGCGTGCAGCACGAAGCTGAAGAACGCCCAGCCGAGGCCGCCTCCTCCGTGGAGGAACCACAGCGGCAGCTTGCCCGTACCCGGATCGTTGTTCAGCGGCAGCACGACGGCGAACGGATCGGACAGTTCCTCGGAGGAGGCGACGAGCAGCAGCGCGGCCAACTCGGCCACCGTCGGGTACTTGATGATCGTGCGCAGGGGTACCTCGATGCCGAACTCGGCGCGGATGCGGGCGCTGAGCCGCGTGGCCATGAGCGAGTGCCCGCCGAGTTCGAAGAAGTCGTCGTCGATGCCGACCCGCTCAAGGCCGAGCAAGTCGGCGAAGAGGGCGCACATGCGCTCCTCCTGGGAGTTGCGCGGCTCCCGGCTGACCGTGGTGTCCGCGTCCTCGGACGGCAGCGCGTCCCGGTCGAGGTCCCCGTCCGGGGTCAGCGGGATCTCCGGGAGCGGGATCACCGCCGAGGGCACCGCAGGACGCGGGAGGTGTCCGCGCAGGTGCTCCGACACCTCGGCGAGCAGCCCCTGGACACCGGCGGCGGCCTCCGCGACCGCGGGCTCGGGCATCACATAGCCGACGACGCGCTCGGCGCCGTCCTGGTTCTCGCGCACCACGGCCGCCGCCCGCGCCACACCGGGATGTCCGCCCAGCACCCGCTCGATCTCCGCCAGCTCGACCTGGAACCCCCCGAGCCGCACCTGGCGATCGGTGCGCCCGACGTACTCCAGCTGGCCGTTGCTGTCCCAGCGCACCAGGTCCCCGGTGCGGTACATCCGTCCTCCTCGCCCGCCGTCGGCAGGGCCGAACGGGCACGCCACGAACCGCACCGCGGTCAGCCCCGACCGGTTCCGGTACCCGCGGGCCACCCCGGCACCGGCGACGTAGAGCTCACCGGGCACCCCGCGCGGCACCGGACGCAGCCGTCCGTCGAGCACGTACACCCGGGTGTTCCCGACGGGCAGCCCGATCGGCGCCCCCGCCCCTACCCGTACGCGCGCCTCGGTGCACCACGCGGTCGTCTCGGTCGGGCCGTACATGTGGAACACCTCGGCGGCCTGCTTCGCCAGGATCCTGGCGAGCCGCGCCGGCAGGGTCTCCCCGCCGACGATGATCCTCAGACCGTTGGCGGCGTGCGGCTCACGCATCGACAGCGTCTGCCAGAAGCCGGGCGTGGCCTGCACCGCCGTGACCTCGTGGCGGCGCAGCAGCTCCGCCACGGCCGACATGTCGTCGACGGTCCCTCCACCCGCCACCACCACGGTCGCGCCGGTGATGAGCGGCAGGTACAGCTCGGTGCCGGCCGTGTCGAGCGCCACGGTGGTGGCGAACAGCATCCGGTCCTCGGACGTCAGCGGGAACCGGCGCCGCATGGTGGCCAGGTAGTTGGCCACGGCAGCGCGCGGGACGGCCACACCCCTCGGCTCGTCCGTCGACTCCGTCGTGTAGCTGACGTACTGGGTGTTCTCGGGCCGGACGACCACCTCCGGCGCCGTGTCCGGGTACCCCGCCGTGTCCCTCCCGGCCGGCGTGTCCGCGTCCAGCACGAGCGTCGGCTGCGCGTGCTCAAGGATGCGGTCGATCCGGGCAGGCGGGTCGTCCGGGTCCACCGGAACGCAGGCTCCCCCGGCCTTCAGCACCGCCAGCAGCGCCACGACCAGGTCCACGGTGCGGGGCAGGCACACGGCGACCCGCGACTCCGCCCGCACACCCTGGTCGACCAGCCAGTGGGCCAGCCTGTTCGACCGTGTGTCCAGCTCCCGGTAGGTGACCGACTCGTCGTCGCCGATGACGGCGACCGCCTCCGGTGTCGCCTCTGCCTGCTCGCGCAACTCCGCGACAAGACCGCCCTCCAGCGAGGGCTCGGCGGTGTCGTTCACCTCGGCCACCATCCGCTGCCACTCCCCCGCCAGCAGCACGTCGACGTCCCCGACGCACATGTCCGGGTCGGCGGCCACCTGCTCCAGAACGCGCACGAACCGCGCGGCGATGGCCTCGACCGTCTCCCGGTCGAACAGGTCGGTCGCGTACAGGATGTCGCCCCGCAGCGCCCCGGAGTCGTCGGCGACGAGATTGAAGAAGAGGTCGACCTTGGAGGCCGACGCGGTGGCCGGCTCGACCGCCAGGGTGAGGCCGGGGAGTTCCAGCTCCGGCCGCTCGTAGTTCTGGAGGCCGAGCATCACCTGGAACAGCGGCTGGTACGCGGCCGAGCGTTCGGGATTGATCGCCTCGACCAGCATGTCGAAGGGCACGTCCTGGTGTTCGTAGGCCGCCAGCGCCTTGTCCCGCACCTGGGCGAGCAGATCGGTGAACGCGGGGTCACCGGAGAGGTCCACCCGGAGCACCTGGGTGTTGACGAAGAACCCGACCAGATCGTTCAGCGCCTCGTCGGTCCGCCCGGCGATCGAGCTGCCGATCGTCACGTCGTCACCGCCGCCGAGCTTGCGCAGCAGCACCGCGAGCCCGGCGTGCAGGACCATCGACATGGTCGATCCACGCCCGTCGGCCACCTTCTGCAGCCCGGCCGCCACCTCCGGCTCCACGACGAGCCCCACGGTGGCCCCGCGCCCTTTCGTCTCCGCGGGCCGCGGGCGGTCCAGCGGCAGGTTCAACGGCTGCGGCACTCCGGCCAGTTCCTCGCGCCAGTACTCGATCTGCGTCGCGGCGAGACTGTCCGGGTCCGAGGCATCGCCGAGCACCTCGCGCTGCCACATCGTGTAGTCCTTGTACTGCACGGGCAGCGGCTCCCACTGCGGAGCCCGGCCCTCCCTGCGGGCGGTGTAGGCCGCGGCGAGGTCCCGTGCCAGCGGCGCGCCCGAGCTGCCGTCCGTGGCGATGTGGTGGATGACCAGGACGAGCACGTGTTCCTCGGGAGAGATGCGGAACAGGCGCACCTGCACCGGGGGTTCGGCCGCCAGGTCGAAGCGGTACGCGATGGCCTTGTCGACCGCGCCGGACACGTCCTCGGGCGCCACCTCGGCCACCGCCACCTCCGGCGTGGCCTGCGCCGTCGGCAGGATCCGCTGGTGGAGTTCCCCGTCGTCGTCCGTCGCGTAGACCGTGCGCAGGATCTCGTGGCGGTCGACCACGTCGCGGATCGCCGCGGTGAGGGCCGCCTGGTCCAGGGATCCGGTCAGCCGGATGGCCGCCGGCATGTTCCAGTTCTCCGACCCGCCCTCCATCTGGTGCAGAATCCACATACGGCGTTGTGCGGCTGAAAGCGGAATCATCGCTGTTACTCCTCTACGAACATCTTGCGCAGGCCGGGTCGGCGCGGAGCAGCCGATTCCGCCGTCCACGCGGCGAGCGCGGCCACTGTCGGCAGGTCGAAGATCTTGCGGATGGGTATCTCTATCGCCAGTTCGGCACGGGCGCGGCTGATCAGCCGGGTGGCGAGCAGGGAGTGCCCGCCGAGCTCGAAGAAGCCGTCGTCGATGCCGACCCGGTCCACGCCGAGCACCTCGGCGAAGAGTTCGGCCAGGGTCTCCTCGCGGGGGGTGCGGGGGGCCCGGTAGGGGGCGGTGGTGTACTCCGGTTCGGGCAGTGCGCCCCGGTCGAGCTTGCCGTTCGGGGCCAGGGGCAGCCGGTCGAGGGTCACGAAGGCGGACGGCACCATGAAGTCCGGCAGCCGCTCCGAGACGAAGGCGTGCAGCTCCTTCGAGTGCGGGCCGCGCTGGTCGTCGGTGGTCGTGCTGCCGAGGGTGACGGCGGGGACGACGTACGCCACCAGCTGCTTGGTGCCGCCGCCGCGTCCCTCGCGGGCGATGACGGCGGCCTGCGCGACGCCGGGGTGCGCGGTGAGCGCGGCCTCGACCTCGGCGGGCTCGACGCGGAAGCCGCGCACCTTGACCTGCGTGTCCCCGCGGCCCACGTACTCCAGTTGGCCCTCGTCGTTGAGGCGGGCCAGGTCGCCGGTGCGGTACACGCGCGCGCCGGGCGGGCCGTACGGGTCGGCGACGAAGCGTTCGGCGGTCAGCGCGGGGCGTCCGTGGTAGCCGCGGCCCACGTTCCCGCCGACGTACAGCTCACCGACGGCTCCCGGCGGCACCGGGGCGAGGCCCGGACCGAGGACGTAGGTCCGCATGTTGCCGAGCGGGGTGCCGACGGGCGCGCTGCCCGTCCAGCCGCGCGGGTCGCCGTCGACGGTGAAGGTGGTGGCGTAGAACGTCTCGCTCTGCCCGTAGGCGTTGACGACCCGGACCCCCGGGAAGGCCTCCCGCGTCTTCTCGACGAGCGCCGCGGGCAGGGCCTCCCCGGCGAAGACGACCGTCTCCACGCTGGTGCGGCCGGAGATCTCCTCGACCAGCTCGGCGAAGGCGGACGGCACGGTGGAGATGACGCCGCCGCTCCAGCCCTTGCGGTCGCCCAACACCAGGACGTCCGGGACGAGTTCGACGACGCCGCCCGTGGCGAGTGTCGTGAAGATCTCGAACGCGGAGACGTCGAAGTTGATGGACGTCCCGGCGAGGAGCCGTTTGCCCGGCTCCGTGCCCACGCGGGAGGCGAGCCGCAGGACGCCGTTGACGACGTTCGCGTGGGTGATGGCGACGCCCTTGGGCTTGCCCGTGGAGCCGGAGGTGTACATCACGTAGGCCAACTGGTCCGCGTGGAGTGGCCGGTCGAGGAGCGGGGCGTCCGCCGACAGGTCGAGCGCGTCGAGGAAGACGTCCGGGGCGTCGTGCTCCGGCAGTACGGCGGCCGTCGCGGTGTCCGTCAGGACCAGGTGCGGCCGTGCCTCCTGGAAGATGGACGCCAGGCGGTGGCTGGGATACCTGGGGTCGACCGGCAGATACGCCCCACCGGCCTTCAGGACCGCGAGCAGGGCGACCACCAGGTCCGCCGTGCGCGGCAGCGAGACCGCGACCACCGACTCCGGGCCCACGCCGCGCCCGGCCAGTGCGCGCGCCAGGCGCTCGGCCCGGGCGGTCACCTCGCGGTACGTGAGCGACGCGTCCTCGGCGATCAGCGCGAGCTCGTCGGGGCTCCGCTCCGCCTGGGCCTCGACGAGCCCGGTGATCGTCACGTCCGGGGTCGGGACGGCCGTGTCGTTGAACTCCACGAGGAGGCGGTCGCGTTCGGCCGGCTCCAGGACGTCGAGCCGGGCGACCTTCCGTTCGGGGGTGGCCGCCAGCTGTTCCAGGATGCGCACGAACCGGGCCGCGTACGCCTCCACCGTGTCCCGGTCGAAGAGGCCGGGGGTGTACTGGAGGAGGAACTCCAGGCGCGTCTCGGCCGCCGCCATCAGGGCCAGTGGGTAGTGGGTGCCGTTGGTCGGGCGCAGGCCGGTGAAGGCGATGCCGTCCGCGGCCTCGGTGGCGGCGCTGATGCCCTCCCGGTCGACCGGGTAGGACTCGAAGACCACCAGCGTGTCGAAGAGGGCCGGCAGGCCGAGAGACCGCTGGATCTGCGGGAGGCTGTAGTGGTGGTGCTCCATGAGGCCGGCCTGCCGGTCCTGGAGCCGGGTCACGACCTCGGCGAGGGTGTCGCCCGGCGCGTACTCCACGCGTACGGGCAGGGTGTTGATGAACATCCCCACCATCGACTCGACGTCCGCCACCGCAGGCGGCCGCCCGGAGACGGTGGCGCCGAACACCAGGTCCTGGCGGCCGGTGAGCTGACCGAGCAGGAGCGCCCAGGCCCCCTGGACGAGGGTGTTGATCGTGACGCCCAACGCGGCGGCGCGCCGGTTGAGTTCGCCGGACATCTCGAGCGGGACGCTGAACTCGATCTGGTCGAGACCGTCACCGCCCGCCGCTCCCGGCACGAGCAGGGTCGGCTCGTCCACCCCGGCCAGCTCGGCCGCCCACGCCCGCGCCGCCTCGCCCTGGTCCTGCTGCGCGCGCCAGGCCAGGAACTCGCCGAAGCCGCGTGTGTGGGGCAGGCCGGATTCCTCGCCGTGGGAGGCGTAGAGCAGCAGCAGGTCCCGCATGAGCAGGGGCGCGGACCAGCCGTCGGACAGCACGTGGTGGACGGTGAGCACGAGTTCGGCCCGGCCGGGTTCCAGGACGGCGAGGGCGAGCCGTAGCAGGGGTGGGCTGTCCACGTCGAAGTGGGCGGCCCGGTCCTCGGTGAGGAACCGCTCGAAGGTCTCGGTCCGCTCCGCCTCACCGGCCCCGGTGAGGTCGAGGTACCGCCACGGCAGGGTCACCCCGTCGGCGGGCACCACCTGCACCTGCTCGCCGTCGGCCCGGTTGACGAACGCGGCACGGAGGTTGGGGTAGCGCCCGAGCAGTGCCTGCCCGGCCCGGCGCATCCGCTCCGGGTCGACCTCGCCGGACAGCTGGAACACCAGCTGTATGTGGTACGGGTCGAACGACGTTCCGGCCAGCAGCGAGTGGAACAGGATGCCGGACTGGGTCGGGGTGGTCGGCCATATCTCGGTCAGCCTGCCGAGCCGGGACTCCCAGGTGTCGATCTCCTCCTGGCTCACGTCGACGAGGGGGGCGTCGCTCGGGGTCAGCCCGCCGGCGTCCGGTGCTGTGGCGTGCCGGGCCAGGGCGGTGAGCGCCCGGATCCACAGCTCGCTTAGCTCGGTCACCTCCTCGCGGGAGAGCACACCGGTCGGAAAGCCGAAGTAGGCGGTCAGTTCCTCGCCGTCCTCGCCGGGAGTGGCTACCGCGTTGATCTCCAGCGCCGACAGCACGGGCATGTCGGCGTCCGGGGCGGCGATCAGGTCCTGGTGGGTGGTGTCCGGCCCCCAGCCCAGGCCGCGCAGCTCCTCGGGGATGTCGGCCCCGGAGGTACGGCCGAGGTAGTTGAAGCCGATCTGCGGTTCCGGCGCCGTGGCCAGCGCGGCGGCGGTGTCGGGGTTGAGGTGGCGCAGCAGGCCGTAGCCGATGCCGTTGTCCGGCACCGCCCGCAGCTGTTCCTTGACGGCCTTGATCGCCCGGCCCGCGCCCGGGCCGCCCGCGAGGGCGTCCGCCACGTCGATGCCGGCCACGTCGAGGCGCACGGGGTAGAGCGAAGTGAACCATCCGACCGTGCCCGACAGGTCCGCGCCCGGCACCACGTGCTCTTCCCGGCCGTGCCCTTCCATCCTGACCAGCGTCGAGGACCCGGCCAGGCCCCGGGTGCGGCGCCAGTCGGCGACGGCCAGGGCGAGTCCGGCCAGCAGGCCGTCGTCGGGCCCGCCACGGAACACCGCGGGCACCGTGGTGAGCAGCGCCTTGGTGACGTCCGCCGGGACGCGGACGCGCACCGTGTCGACGGTGGCCGTGACATCACGCGTGCGGTCCAGCGCGCGCGCTCCGAGCACGGGCTCGTCCGATGCCAGGACGCGCTGCCAGACGGGGAGTTCCGCGACCCGCTCCGGGTCGGCCGCCTCGTCGGCCAAGGCATGCGCCCACCGGCGCAGCGAGGTGCCCGCCCTCGCCGGTTCCGGGGCGCGGCCGTCCCGGACGCGCCGCCACGCCGCGATCAGGTCCGGAACGAGGATGCGCCACGAGACCCCGTCGACGACCAGGTGGTGCAGGACGATCAGCAATCGATCCGCACCCGTGCCGGAGGTGAACCACACGAACTGCGCCATGACGCCCGCGTCCGGGTCCAGTCTGCCCGCGGCGGCGTCCAGTTCGGCGTGCACGTCGGCGTCGCCGCGGGGGACCTCGCGCAGCAGCGCGTCGGCGTCCACACTGCCCGGCGGCGCGATCGACAGGCCCGATCGGGCCCGGTCGAGCCGGGAGCGCAGCACGTCGTGGCGGTCCAGCACATCCTGCACCGTCGCGACCAGCGCCGCCCGGTCGACATCCTCGGGCAGGGTGAGCATCCCGGACATGGAGAACCGGCCGAGGCCGCCGCCCAGCGCGAGAACGTGCGCCGCCATCGGGGGCAGCGGGGCCCAGCCGACGCCGCCGCCGGGCAGCTCGGCCAGGGTCGCGGCCTCCTCTCCCGCCCGTCCTTCGACGAGTTCCGCGAGCCGGGCGACGGTGCGGTGTTCGAAGACCTCCCGCGTGCTGACCGTCACGCCCCGCGCCTTGGCCCGCGCGACGACCTGGATGGAACGGATGCTGTCCCCGCCCGTGGCGAAGAAGTCGTCGTCGATCCCGACCCGTTCCAGGCCGAGCACTTCGGCGAAGAGCGCGCTGAAGGTCTCCTCGCACTGGTTGCGCGGCGCCCGGCCGGTCGAGCCCTGCGCGTAGTCCGGCGGCGGCAGCGCCCTGCGGTTCAGCTTCCCGCTCGGGGTCAGCGGTATCTCCGACAGCGGTACGACCGCGGTGGGCACCATGTAGTCCGGCAGGCACCCGTGGAGGTGTTCGCGCAGCTCGACGAGCATGGGGCCGATCGACTTGGCGAGCGCGGGGGCGTTCGCCCGGGCCCGCCGGCCCACGGCGCCGGGAACGAAGGTGCCCGAGACGGGCGGCTGCCCGGCCTGCCGCTCGGGCAGCAGCAGCGCGTCGAAGTAGCGCGCGTCCTCGCCGGACAAGGTGAGGACCGCGTCCCGGTGGTTCTCCCCCGCCCACCGCGACAGCTCCCGCGGATCGACCGGGCGACCGGGCATGGGCGCGGGGTCGAGGAGGCCTGCCGCGACCGCGACGGCGGTCTCCTCGACCAGCCGCGCGTTGGGTATGCCGGTCACCCGCACCGGGCCGAATCCCACCCGCTCCTCGACTTGGCCCAGGTCGGGCAGGTCGGACAGCTGGCCGCCCCAGGGCACCGAGGGCACGTCGGCCAGGTCGAGCGCTCCGGCGGGGTTCTTGTGCAGGACCACCTCATAGCGGTGCCGGGTCAGTTCGTTGTGCGCCTGCCCCGGCTTCAGCCGGATGTCGACGCCGACGGGGCGGTCCGCCGCCCACTCGGTGAACCACTCGGGGGCGACCACCAGTTCTCGTTCGGCGAGCAGTTCCTTCTCCACCAGCGTCCGCAGATCCTCGTACGAGGCGTGCGGGTGCGCCGCGCGCTGCACCGCGGTGAGCAGCAGCCGGAGCGTCGTGAGGTTGCGGACGTCACCGACGATGACCCGGCCGCCCGGCGCCAGCAGTTCCATGGCCCCGCTCAGGACCCGGTCCAGGTACTCCGCGCTCGGGAAGTACTGGACCACCGAGTTCAGCACCACGGTGTCGAACCGGCCGGGCGGCAACCCGGCCAGATCGTCGGCCGCCTGGGCGCTCAGCCGTATCCGGTCGCCGTAGCCCGCCTGTTCGGCCTGGGCCCTGACGCGGTCCACCACCGGCGCCGAGATGTCGGTGCCCCAGTACTCGTCGACCTCACCGACGATCTTCGCCATCAGCAGGCCGGCGCCCACCCCGATGTCCAGCACCCGCCGTGGCGCGTACCGCAGCACCTGGGCGACCGCCGCGTCCCGCCACTCCCGCATCTGTTCGCGCGGGATGGGTTCACCGTCGTACGAGGACGTCCACATCTGGAAGTCCTCGCCCCACTCCTGGTCCTCGGAGGCGCGGTAGCTGGCGTCGTAGACCTGGCGCCATTCATCGGCCTGACCGTCCACGTCCGCCACCGCGGCGCCCGGATCAGGCACCACGTAGCCCACGAGACGCTTGTCGCCCGGCTGCTCCTCGCGGACCACGACCGCCGCCTGCGCCACACCGGGGTGCCCGGTCAGCGCCTGCTCGATCTCGCTCAGTTCGATGCGGAAGCCGCGGATCTTGACCTGGAAGTCGGTGCGGCCGAGGTATTCGACCTGGCCGTCCTCGTTCCACCGGGCCAGGTCGCCGGTGCGGTACATCCGGGTGCCGGGTTCGCCGTAGGGGCAGGCGACGAAACGGTGCGCGGTCAGCGCGGACTGTCCGAGGTAGCCCCTGGCGAGCCCGGCACCGGCGAGGTACAGCTCGCCGGCCACTCCCGGCGGCACCGGGCGCAGCGCCACGTCCAGCACGTACACCTGGGTGTTCCACACGGGGGCGCCGATGGGCACCCGGTCGGCGCCCGGCACGTGCTGCCAGGCGGTGACCTCCACCGCCGCCTCGGTGGGTCCGTAGAGGTTGTGGACCCCGCAGCCCGGCAGCACGCCGGAGACCTTGTTGGCCAGCGCGGCCGGGAACGCCTCGCCCGCGACTTCCATCCAGCGCAGGCTGGTGCACTCCTTCGCCGCCGGCTCGGTGATGAACACCTCCAGCAAGGACGGCACGAAGTCCGCGCCCGTCACCCGCTCCCGCTTGATCAGCTCCGCCAGATAGGCCGGGTCGCGGCGGCCGTCGGGGCGTGCGATCACCACGGCGGCGCCCTTCTGCAGGGGCGCGAAGAGCTCCGGCACGGACACGTCGAAACTGGCGGACGTGCTGAGGAGCACCCGGTCCTCGGCCGTGACGTCGAAGTGGGCGAGGCCCCACGCCAGCCGGTTCATGATCGACCGGTGGGACACCTGCACCCCCTTCGGCCCGCCCGTGGAGCCGGAGGTGTAGATGACGTACGCCGCGTTGTCCGGCGACAGCGTCCGCTCCGGGTTCACCGTGGGGTGGCCCGATACCTCGGGAAGTGTGCCGTCGAGCACCAGCAGCGGCTGCGCGCTCTCCAGCAGATGCCGCGCCCGGTCCTCGGGCAGGTCGGTGTCGATCGGCAGGTAGGCGGCGCCCGCCTTGACCACCGCGTAGACCGCCACCATCAGGTCGACCGAGCGCGGGACGCGCACCGCGACCAGCCGCTCGGGGCCCGCGCCCCGCTCGATCAGCCAGTGCGCCAGCTGGTTGGCGCGCCGGTTGAACTCCGCGTACGACAGTCTCTCCTGCTCGCCGATGAGCGCCAGGCGGTCGGGGTCCCGCTCCACCTGCGCCTCGAACGCGCCCGGCAGGGTGTCCGCGGCCACCCGACGCGCGGTGTCGTTGACCTCCCGGACCAGCCGCTCCCGCTCGCCCGCCGCCAGCACGTCGATGTCCCCGAGACGCACGCTCGGGTCGGCGACCGCCTGGTGCAGGATGCGCACGAGCCGGTCGACGATGTCGACGGCCGTGGTGTGGTCGAACAGTTCCGCCGCGTACTCGAGCCGTCCGTAGGCGCGTCCGGACGCCTGCGGGACGATGTTGAAGAACAGGTCGAACTTCGCGGTGTCGGTGCCGGCGGGGGCGAGGGACGCCCGCAGGCCGGGCATCTCGATCTCCGGCCACACGAACTGCCAGGCGAGCATCACCTGGAAGAGCGGTTGGTAGGAGGTGGAACGTTCCAGGTCGAGCAGTTCCACCAGCCGCTCGAAGGGAACGTCCTGGTTGTCGTAGGCGGCGAGGGCCTTGTCCCGGACCTGCGCCACCAGATCGCCGAACGAGGGGTTCTTCGCGAGGTCGACGCGCAGCACCCAGGTGTTGACGAAGAACCCGATCAGGTCGGCCAGGGCCTCGTCGGTGCGGCCCTCGATCGGGCTGCCGATCGTCACGTCCTCGCCGGCCCCCAGCTTCTGCAGCAGCACCGCCAGCGCGGCCTGGACCACCATCGGGGCCGTGGCACCGCGTTCGGCGGCCAGCTTGCCGAGCCCGGCGACCAGGTCGGGTTCCATCAGGAAGTCGACGTGGCCGCCGTCGTAACCGGCCACCGCCGGCCGCGGCCGGTCCAGCGGCAGCTGCACCGGTTGCGGCACTTCGGCCAACTCCCGGCGCCAGTAGGCGATCTGCGGCGCGGCGACGCTCTCGCGGTCGCCGTCCTCGCCCAGCAGCTGCCGCTGCCACAGCGTGTAGTCCTTGTACTGCACCGGCAGGGGCGTCCACTGTGGCGCGTCCCCGCGGTGCCGGGCCGTGTAGGCCTCCACCAGGTCCCGCAGGAACGGTGCCATCGACGCCCCGTCCGCGGCGATGTGGTGGAACACGAACGTCAGGACGTGTTCCTTCGGGGAGAGACGGAAGACGAAGGTCCGCAGCGGGAGGTCGGCCTCCAGGTCGAAGCACTCGTTCGCCGCCCCGCTCATCGCGTCGTCCAGCTCCGCCGCGGCCACGTCGAGCACCCGGAACTGGACGTCCGCCTCCTGCGGGGCGAGGATCCGCTGCTCAGGTGTGCCGTCCGCGTTCTCGACGACCAGGGTGCGCAGGCTCTCGTGCCGGGTGACGACGTCCGTCACCGCCGCGGCCAGGGCCGCCGTGTCCAGCTCCCCGTCCAGGCGCAGCGCGAACGGGATGTTGTAGGTCGCGGACGAGCCTTCCAGACGGTGGAGGAACCACATCCGACGCTGGGCAAAGGACAACGGGATCATCGACGCTACTCCTGTACGGTCATCTGTCGCAGCTGGGGGCGCTTCGAGCGGGCCGACTTCTTGATCGTCTCCGCCAGTTGGGCGACGGTCGGATTGCGGAACACCGTCGTGACTTTCACGTCGACGTCGAGCTCGTTGCGGATGCGGCCGATCAGCCGGGTGGCCAGCAGCGAATGCCCTCCGTGGTCGAAGAAGTCGATGTCGATGCCGACCTCCTCCACCCCGAGCAGCTCCGCGAAGAGCCGGCAGAGCACTTCCTCGTTGTGGTCGCGCGGTCCTCGCCCGGCGGCGAGTTCCGGCTGGTCGGGTGCGGGCAGCGCGTTGCGGTCGACCTTGCCGTTCGGCGTCACCGGAATGCTGTCGAGGAGCACCAGGTGGGCGGGGACCATGTAGTCGGGCAGATGGCGCTCCAGGTGAGCGCGCACCTCGCGGGTGAGCTGGGCGGGGCTGTGCCATCCGGCGGACGCCGGGGCCGCCGGGGGCGGGGGCGGGGCGTCGTGGCTGTCGCGGGTGGCGTACAGCTGGCTCATCCCGGTGCCCTCAAGGCCTTGCGGGGTCTCCACGACGACGTGGAAGCCCTTGGTCTCCAGCATCTTCGTCACGACCGCGACCCGGTCGTCGACGTCGTGCACCTCGGCGACGACCTGGCGGATGATCGGCCAGTGCTCGGGCTCGATGCCGCGCAGGGCGGCCAGTTCGCTCTTCTCCGCGTCGACCTTCAGCACGTCCACCGCGGTGAGTCCGTTCTCCCGGATCACCTGTGACACGGTGCGCAGTTCCACGTCGACCCGTGTGCTCGCCAGCCGGTCGGCCAGCAGATCGGTCAGTTGGTCGTCCTCGACGGCGTTCGCACCGCGTTCGTTGGCGATGACCCGGCGCAGCGTCTCCTGCTCCGTCGCCTCGTCCGCGAACTGCCCCGACATCAGTGACATCTCGGGGTAGTAGGTGAACTCCGCGCGCCCGGGGGTGTCCGAGATGCCGCAGTCGGTCACCACGGCGTCCAGGCCGTGCAGCTGGGCGTTGATCCGGTAGAACTCGGCCGACTCGGGCATGGGCTCGACCGCGTACACCCGCACGTCGCGCGCCACCGACCCGGCCCACAGCCCGAACATGCCGACGTGGCCGCCCACGTCGACGACGCACGCGCCGTCGTCGAAGGTCACCCCGCCGCGCGCGTACTCGCCCCGCTGGAAGATCTCGTCGTAGAGATAGGAGATGTTCGACTTGTTGCGCCCGGCCACCAGCATGCCGTTGGGCAGTTCGTGCAGTTCGACGTCGGCCAGCCGCCCCGCCTTCTCCAGCTCGCGGTACTCGGTCACGCCCGGCGCCGCCTCGGGGTCCACCACCAGGTATCCGGCCAGCTGCCGGTCGCCGGTGGCGTCCTCGCGGGCGATCACCGTGGCCTGGCGCACGGCGGGGTGGCGGGTCAACTGGCTCTCGATCTCGCCCAGTTCGATGCGGAATCCGCGGATCTTCACCTGGAAGTCGGAGCGCCCGACGTAGTCCAGTTCGCCGTCCGGGTTCCACCGCACGATGTCGCCGGTGCGGTACATCCGGGCTCCCACCTCGCCGTAGGGGCACGCCACGAACCGGTCCGCGGTCAGTGCGGCCTGACCGAGGTAGCCCCGCGCGAGTCCGGCGCCGGCGAGGTACAGCTCGCCGTCGACGCCGGGCGGCACCGGGCGCAGCGCCGCGTCCAGCACGTATACCCGTGTGTTCCAGATCGGCAGGCCGATCGGCACGGGCCCGGAGCCCTCCGGCACACAGGTGTGGTGCGTCACGTCGACGGCGGCCTCGGTCGGGCCGTACAGGTTGTGCAAGGCGACGGCCGGCAGGGTGCGCGCGAAGGCGTGCGCGGTCTCGCGGGGCAGGGCCTCGCCGCTGCAGAACACCCGGCGCAGCGGCTCGTCACAGCGGGCGGCGGCCGGTTCGGCCAGGAAGGCCTGGAGCATCGACGGCACGAAGTGGCAGGTGGTGACGGACTGCTCGCGGATCAGCCGGGCCAGGTAGGCCGGATCCTTGTGTCCGTCGGGCTCCGCGATCACCAGGGCCGCGCCTTCCTGGAGCGGCCAGAAGAACTCCCACACCGATACGTCGAACGACGACGGTGTCTTCTGCAGTACGCGGTCCTCGGGAGTGAGCCGGTACGTGTCCTGCATCCAGCGCAGCCGGTTGTTGATCGCCCGGTGCGACACCTGTACGCCCTTGGGGGTGCCGCTGGAGCCCGAGGTGTAGATGACGTACGCGGCGTTGTCCGGTGCGAGCGTGCGCCGCGGGTTCACCGTCGGGTATCCGGAGACGTCCGGGAGGCGTTCGTCGAGGACCAGCAGCGGTTTCGCGGCCTCCAGCATGTGGCGTACGCGGTCCTCGGGCAGGTCGCTGCCGACCGGCAGATAGGCCGCGCCCGCCTTGACCACCGCGTGCAGGGCCACCAGCAGGTCCACGGAGCGGGGAACCCGGACCGCGACGACCTGCTCGGGGCCCGCGCCGCGCTCGACCAGCCAGTGCGCCAGCTGGTTGGCACGCCGGTTGAGTTCGCCGTAGGTCAGCGTCTCCCGCTCCCCGATCAGTGCGAGGCGCTCGGGGCCGCGCTCCACCTGGGCCTCGAAGGCGCTCGGCAGGGTGTCGTCGGCGACCGGGTGTGCCGTGTCGTTGACCCGGGAGACCGTCCACTCCCGCTCCTCGTCGCTGAGCACCCCGATGGTGCCGACGAGGACCGTCGGGTCGGTGCGCACCTGCTCCAGGACCCGGACGAGCCGGGCGGCGACCACCTCGGCCGCGTCGCGGTCGTAGAGGTTGTTCTGGTAGTCGATGGAGAGCCGCAGGTAGGGGTCGGCGGAGTTGAGGCTGAGCGGGTAGTGGGAGCCGGCGAACGGCCGGATGCCGTCGATCGTGAAGCCCGCCGAGGTGTTCGCGTCGACGATGCCCTCGCGGTCGATCGGGTAGTTCTCGAAGGCGATCATCGTGTCGAACAGGGCGGGCAGTCCGGCGTCGCGCTGGATGTCGGCAAGCCCGTAGGAGTGGTGGTCGAGCAGCGCGGTCTGGCGGTCCTGCAGCTCGGTGATGACGTCGGCGATGGTGCGGTCCGGTCGGCAGAACACCCTGATCGGCAGGGAGTTGACGAAGAGGCCGACCATCTCGTCCGAGCCGGGCAGCTCCGCCGGGCGGCCGTTGACGGCGGCCCCGAACACCACGTCCTGCTGCCCGGTCAGCTTCGAGAGCAGGATGCCCCACGCGCCTTGCAGGAGCGTGTTCAGGGTGACGCCGAACTCCGCGGCGCGCCGGGCGAGTTCACGCCCCTTGTCGATGCTCAGCGGTACCTCGACCCGCCCGAGCGCGGTCCCCGTTCCCTGGAGGGGAGCGTGCGGGGCGACCAGAGTCGGCTGGTCGAATCCGGCGAGTTCGGCGGCCCACCGGGCGGCGGACTCCTCCCGGTCCCGTGTGGCCAGCCAGGCCAGGTAGTCGCCGTAGCTCCGGACCGGAGCGAGTTCGCCGGTCCCGGAGTACAGCTGGATCAGGTCCTTGAACACCAACGGCGACGACCAGCCGTCGAACACGGTGTGGTGCGCCGTGATGATGAGTTTGGCCCGTCGCGGTCCGCAGGTGAGCAGAGCCAGCCGGAACAGTGGCGGCCTGGTGGGGTCGAGGCGGTCGGCCCGGTCGTCGGCGAGGGCCCTGTCGAGCGCCGCGTCCTGCTCGGCTTCGCTGTGGCCGGTCAGGTCGACGTGCCGCCAGGGTACGGCGACGTGCTCCGCGACGACCTGCACCGGGTCGCCGCCCGCCGCGGTGAAGAACGCGGCGCGCAGGTTCGGGTACCGGTCGAGGAGCGCCTGCCCGGCCGCCCGCATGCGCGCCGGGTCCACGTGTCCGGACAGATGCAGGACGAACTGCATGTGGTAGACGTCGAAGGAGCCGTCGGCGACCGCGGCCTGGAACTGGATGCCGGACTGCCCGGACGACTGCGGCCAGATCTCGACGAGCCGTCCGTAGCGCTTCTCCCAGCTCTCGATCTCGTCCTGCCGCACCGAGACCAGCGGGGTGTCCGAGGGCGTGAGCCCGCCGGCATCCGGGCGCGCCGCGTGCGCGGCCATGCCGTGCAGCACGTCGACCCACAGATCGGCCAGTTCGGTGATCCGCTCCCGGGAGAGGACCCCGGTGGGGAACATGAAGACGGTCTGCAGGCGGGTGCCGTCGGCGGTGTCCGTGGCGACCGAGTTGACCTCCAGGGCGGAGAGCGCGGGCAGGTCGGGGTCGGACGCCGGGAGCAGGTCGGCGGACCATGCCGCCGGTCCCCAGCCGTCCGCGCGCAGGTGCTCGGGCACGTCGGTGCCGGAGATCCGGCCGAGGTAGTTGAACCCGATCTGCGGCGCCGGGTACCCGGCGAGCCGCGGGGCGGTCTCCGGGTTCAGATGGCGCAGCAGTCCGTAGCCCACGCCCTTGTCCGGAATGCCGCGCAGCTGCTCCTTGACCAGCTTGATCGCCTTGCCGGCCGCGGGCCCCCCGGCCAGTACGTCGGCCAGGTCCACCCCGGCGACGTCGACCCGCGCCGGGTACATGCTGGTGAACCATCCGACGGTCCGGGAGAGGTCGGCCCCGGGGACGACGTCCTCCGTACGCCCGTGGCCTTCCAGCCGGATCAGGGTCGAGCGGTCCGCGCCGCGCCACCGGTTCACCGCAAGGGCGAGCGCGGCGAGCAGCACGTCGGTCCCGGTTCCCCTGAAGGCCGCGGGCAGCCTGGTCAGCACCGCCTCGGTGACGTCGGCGGGCAGGTGCACGCGCACGGTGTCGACGGTGGACATCACATCCACCGCCGGGTCGAACGCCCGCGTGCCCAGCGGGGGGTTCGGCGCCTCCAGCAGGTCCCGCCAGTACGTCAGTTCAGCTTCCCGCTCCGGGGAGAGCGCCTCGGTCTCCAGCGCCGAGGCCCAGCGGCGGGCGGACGTCCCGACCGCGGGCAGCTCCGGCGTCCGGCCCGCCCGGACCTGTTGCCATGCCTCGGCCAGGTCCGACATGAGGATCCGCCAGGAGACCCCGTCCACCACGAGGTGGTGCAGTACGGCGAGGAGTCGGCCCGCGCCCGACTCGGCGGCGAACCACACGAAGTCCGCCATGGTCCCGGCGGCCGGGTCAAGTCGTCCGACGGCGGCGTCCAGCTCCGCCTTGCCCGCCTCCAGCAGGTGCGGCTCCTCCCACCGGCCGTCGCAGTCGACGCGGTGGATCAGGTCCGCCGCCCGCACGCAGCCCCGCGGACGGACGACGAGGGAGGGCTCGTCGCCGCGCACCAGCTGGGCGCGCAGGAGGTCGTGCCGGTCGAGTACGGCGTCCAGCGTCGCGGCGAGCCCGCTCGCGTCGATGCCCACGGGCAGTTCGAGCACCATCGCCATGGCGAACCGGTCCGTCCCGCCGCCGTGCCCGAACACCTCCCGGGCCACGGGCTGCAACGGCATCGGACCGACGCCGCCGCCCTCCTCCTCCGCGAGCACGGGCACCCGGTCCCGGCGGGTGGCGGCCACCTCGGCGAGGCGCGCCGCCGTGCGGCACTCGAAGACCTCCCGGGTGGTGAGCTCAAGGCCCCGGGCCCGGGCCCGCGCGACCACCTGGAGGGAGCGCAGGCTGTCCCCGCCCACGGCGAAGAAGTCGTCGTCGGCACCGACCCGGTCCACGCCGAGTACGTCCGCGTAGGCGGCGGTGATGATCGCCTCGGCCTCGTTGCGCGGTGCCCGGTAGCTCTCGCCCGTGAACTCCGGTTCGGGCAGGGCCGCGCGGTCCAGCTTGCCGGTCGAGGTGAGCGGCATCCGGCCGAGGACCACGAAGGCCGACGGGACCATGTAGTCGGGCAGGCGTGCCGCGACGAACTTGCGCAGCTCGGCGGCCGAGGCACCGGCCAGCACGTCCACGTCGCCGATGCCACCGGCGCCGTCGTCACCGACGCCGCCCTCACCGGCGTACACCACGTACGCGACGAGCCGCCGTCCGCCCGAGGGCGTCTCCCGGCTGACCACCACCGCCTGGCCCACCGCGGGGTGCTGCATGCACGCGGCCTCGACCTCGGCCGTCTCGATGCGGAAGCCGCGCACCTTCACCTGGCCGTCGGCCCTGCCGACGCACTCCAGTTCGCCCCGCGCGTTGCGGCGGGCGAGGTCACCCGTGCGGTACATCCGCTCGCCCGGCGCCCCGAACGGGTTCGCCACGTAGCGTTCGGCGGTCAGGTCCGGGCGTCCGTGGTAGCCGCGCCCCAGGCAGGTCCCGACCACGTACAGCTCGCCGACCACGCCCTGCGGCACCGGGGCGAGCCCCGGGCCCAGCACGTAGGCCCGCATGTTGCCCAGCGGGGTTCCGATCGGCGCGACCTCGCTCTGCGCCCATTCCTCGGAGGCCGGGAGGGAGTACGTGGTGGCGTAGAAGCTCTCGCTCTGCCCGTAGGAGTTGACGATCTGCACCCCGGGCAGGGCCTCGCGCACCTCCCGCACCAGCCGGGCCGGGAGCACGTCACCGGCGAAGACGACCGTGCGCACGTCGGGTGCCTTCTCCAGGTGACTGATGAGTTCCCCGAAGACCGAGGGGACCGCGCTGATCACATGGCCGTCCCAGGAGTCCCGCTCGGCGAGGGCCAGCGCGTTCGGCACCACCTCGGCCGTGCCGCCGGTGGACAGGGTGGTCAGCAGCTCGAAGACCGAGACGTCGAAGTTGATTGAGGTGGCGGCCAGCATGCGCCACCCGGGCGGCGCGTCCAGGACGCGCACCAGCTCCCGCACTCCGTTGACGACGTTGCGGTGGGTGATCGCCGCGCCCTTCGGCTTGCCCGTGGAGCCGGAGGTGTACATGACGTACGCCAGGTTGTCCGGACCGAGCGGTGCGACCCGGGCCGCGTCGTCCAGCGGCTCCTCGGAAGAGGGCCACCGCTCGCGGTGGTCCAGGTGGATGGCCGACATGCCGTTCTGCGGCAGGTCCTGCCAGGTCTCGGTGTCGGTGACCACGAACCGCGCGGCCGCCTCGGACAGTACGGTCTCCGCCCGCGCGCCGAGGTAGCCCGGGTCCATCGGCAGGTACGCGGCACCGGACTTGAGGATGCCCAGCAGGCCGACGACCAGGTCCTCGGTGCGGGGCAGCGCCAGTACCACCAGGTCCTCGGGCCCGGCGCCCCGCCGCACCAGCTCCCGCGCCACGCCGTTCGCCCGCTCGTCGAGTTGCCGGTAGGTCAGTGTGCGGTCGCCGCAGACGATCGCCGGGGCGTCCGGGGTCCTGGCGACCTGGTCTTCGAACAGCTCCGGGATCGTCAGCTCGGGCACCGCCGTGGCGGTGTCGTTGAACCGGTTGAGCACCTGGTCCCGTTCGGCCGCGTCGAGCACGTCGATGCCGCCGGTCCCGCGCCCAGGGTCGGCCACGAGCCGGCCGAGGACGCGCACGAACCGGTGTGCGATGTCCTCGGCCGTGGTCCTGTCGAACAGGTCGGTGGCGTACTCCAGACGGCAGCGCGCTCCGCCCGAGCCGTTCGGGATGATGTCGAAGAAGAGGTCGAACTTGGCCGTCCTCGTCTCCAGCCTCTCGGCCCGGGCGTCGAGGCCGGGGAACTCCATCCGCGGCACGGGCGGCTGCCAGGCGAGCATCACCTGGAAGAACGGGTTGTAGGCGGTTGACCTGTCCGGGTTGAGGAGCTCCACCAGCCGCTCGAAGGGCATGTCCTGGTTGTCGTACGCGGCGAGCGCCCGGTCCCGCACCCGCTGGAGCACCTGGCGGAAGGTGGGGTTCCCGGAGAGGTCGACGCGCAGCACCCAGGTGTTGACGAAGAAGCCGACGAGGTCCCGCAGCTCCTCGTCGGTGCGGCCCGCGATCGGTGCGCCGATCGGCACGTCGTCACCGCAGCCGAGGTGGTGCAGGAGGACCGCGAGCGCGGAGTGCATGACCATGGAGACCGTGGTGTCCGCCTGGGCGGCCAGCTGCTCCACGGACCGCAGCAGATCGGGGTCGATGGAGAAGGGGACCATGTCGCCGCGGTGGCTCATCGCCTTGGGGCGCCGGCGGTCGGTGGGTATGGCCAGCGGCTGGGCCAGATCGGCCAGCGTCTGCCGCCAGTACTCCAGTTGCCTCGCCGCCAGGCTCTGCGGGTCGGACTCGTCGCCGAGCATGTCCCGCTGCCACAGCGTGTAGTCCGCGTACTGCACCGGAAGCGGCTCCCACGCCGGGGCCCGGCCCTCGGTGCGGGCCGCGTAGGCCATCAGGAGGTCGCGGAAGAGCGGCCCGAAGGACTCCCCGTCCACGGCGATGTGGTGCATCACCAGCACCATGGTGTGCTCGCGCGGTCCGCGTCGCAGCAGCCTGGCGCGGACCGGCACGTCGGCGGCGAGGTCGAAGGTGGCGGTGGCCACCTCATCGACGGCCGCAGGCTCCGCTTCCTCCGTGACCTCGACGACCGGCAGGTCGAACGGCCTGCTGTCGAAGGGGAGCACCTGCTGGTGCGGAACGCCGTCGTCATCCTCGACGATCACCGTACGAAGGGCCTCGTGCCGGTCGATGACATCGCGGAGCGCCGACTCCAGGGCGCCCACGTCCAGTTCGCCGGTCAGCCGCAGGGCGAAAGCGCCGTTGTACGTCGGCGAAGGGCCTTCGAACCGGTCCACGAACCACAGTCGGCGCTGCGCGAACGACAACGGAATCATTGTTCCTCCAAATCGATGGAGCCACCAGGGAGCGCTCCGCCCTCAGTTCTGATCGAGTACCGCCAGCAGTTCGGCGTTGTAGAAGTCGTCGAAGGAACACGCACCGGAGACCGTCGAGAAGTACCGGTCGATCAGCTCCTGGTGACCGACCAGTTTCCGCAGCATCTCCATACGCCCCTGCGGCTTCAGTTCGGCCACGTTGAGCGCGCCCTGGTAGATGTCGGAGAAGGTCTCCTCCAGGTCTTCCTCGTAGCACCGCAGCGCCTCTTCGAGCGCCGCCTCGTCGTGCAGCCGCTCTCCGATGTGCCCGGTGAGCGACTGGGCCTGGAGAAAGGCGTCGGTGATGCCGCGCGCGGTGATGGAGTCCTTGTGGTGGACCGCGTCACCGAGCAGCACCCACCCGGGCCCGTAGGCCTTGCGGAAGTAGTTCTCCTGGTGTCCGGTGCCGTACAGCTGCTCCACGCGCTCGCCCGCAGACATCCGTTCGGACAGCTCCGGGCTCGTCGAGCGGACGGCTTCGAGATAGGCGGGTTCCACCGCCTTGCGCACCTCGGAGAACTCGTCCTGCGGGAAGTACGTCATGATCAGCGTGAGGCCGTCGTGGGTGGGGGCGGCGACGATCCAGCGTCCGGGCCGCTCGTACAGCTCGAAGCCCGCGGGAACACCTGCCCAGTAGCTGTAGTAGACGCAGCTCATCCGCGGGTGCTCGACCACGTTCCGCGCACCGGCCTTGCGGGCCACGAGCGAGCGCATGCCGTCGGCGCCGACGACCAGCCGCGCCCGCTCCGTCGCCTCGGCGCCGCCGGGCGTCGTGTAGCGCACCCCCACGACCCGATCGCCTTCGAAGACCAGGTCGGTGACCGCGCAGGACTCCTGGAACTCCACCCCCGACGCCACGGCACCCTCGGCGAGGATGGGGTCGAGCACGAACCGCCTCGGCGCGTAGGTCGTGCGGTGGCCGTCGACGGGCAGGGAGAAGCCGTCGAGACGGACGCCGGGGCCCTCGTAGCTCTCGTGGTCGATCGGCGGGCAGCCGGTGTCGCGGAGCTTGTCGAGCAGCCCCCACCGGCCGAGCAGCGCGACGCCCGGCTGGTGGATGTAATGCGAGGACAGTGTGTCCTGCGGGAACCGCGCCTTCTCCAGGAGCAGGACGCGGTATCCCTGCCGGGCGAACAGCATGGCCGCCGGCGAACCCGCACAACGGGCTCCTATGACAATGACGTCGTACATGGCGCCTCTCCGATCAGGTGGTTTTCGCACCCATGGATTCGATGTACTCGGAAATCGACGCCACCGTCGGGTTGAGGAACATCTGGTCGACCGGAACCTCGACGTCCAGTTCATCGATGTAAGCCATCTGGATTTTGGCCATGATCACGGACTGGCCGCCCAGGGCGAAGAAATCGTCGTCGACCGCTATGTCGTCGAGCTGGAGTTCCCGGCACCAGATGCCGCGCACCCTTTCGGCAATCATCACAATCCCTTCAGTCGATCGACCAGCGCCGCCCGGTCCGCTTTTCCGTGCGGACTCAACGGAAGTCGCGGGATATTGAGGAACCGGGCGGGAACCATGGATCGCGGCAGCGTCTCGAGGAGGCGCGGGCGCACGTCGTCCTCCGCGAGATCGGCTCCCGCCGGGACGAGGAACGCGACCAGCTCCGCCTCACCCGCCTCGGTGTACCGCGCCACCACGGCGGCCTCCCGCACCCCGGCGAGCCTGCCGAGCGCGCGCTCGACGTCACTGGGGTCGATGCGCATGCCCCGCACCTTCACCTGCGCGTCCATCCGGCCGGCGACGACCAGGTCCCCGGCCTCGTTCACCCGGCCGCGATCGCCCGTGCGGTAGAGCCTGCGCGGCGCGCCGTCGATCACGACCGTCGTGAACCGCTCGGAGTCGGGGCCCGTGCCGCCCAGGTAGCCCGCGCCGACGCCGGCCCCGGAGATGCAGACCTCGCCGTACTCCCCCGCCCCGACACCGCGCATCCGCTCGTCGAGGAGGTGGATCTCGGTGTTGTACGCAGGCCTGCCGACCGGCGCGGTGTCGTGTTCGCCCGGCCGGTACTCGGCAAGGTCGTACGAGGTCGCGACGTCCGTGCACTCGGCGACGCCGTACTGGTGCAGGAGGGTGCACGTATTGCCCTCGCGTCGCGCCCAGTCGACGATCCGTTCGACCTTCAGCGGCTCCCCGCCGAAGAGCACGTAGTCCAGTCGGCTGAGCACCTCGCCCCCGCGTGCGGTCTCCCAGTCCACCAACAGGTACAGCGTGCTCGAAGCGCAGTGCACCGTGCGTATCCCGTGCTCACGGAGCATGCGGTAGGCCATCGCCGCGTCGAAGTTCCGGCTCGCCATCAGGTGTTGGGTGGCGCCGCAGAACAGCGGCGCCATCAGGCTGCGTTGGGAGAGGTCGAAGCCGAACGCGCTGACCACGAGGTTGTGCGACCCGCGGCCCAGGCGGTATTCGAGCGCCAGCCAGTTCAGCAGGTTGTACCAGCCCTCGTGCCGCACCGCGGTCACCTTCGGTGTGCCGGTCGACCCGGAGGTGAAGACCGCGTAGCACACGTCGTCCCCGGTGACCGCGGTCTCGGGGTCGGTGACCGGCAGGCCCGCCAGGTGGTCGGTCAGCTGCTCGACGCCGACGATCTCGACGGCCGCCGACTCGACGAGTCGGGCGGTCGCCGGGGAGGCCACGATCAGGGCGAGGCCGGGGACCTGCCCGAGCAGCAGGCGCAGTCTCGCCGCCGGGTAGGACGGGTCGAACGGTACGTAGGCCGCGCCCGCCTTCAGCGTGCCGAGGATGGCGACGACCATGTCGGTCGAGTAGTCGAGGCAGACCCCGACCTTCGCCCCCCGGCCGTGTCCGCGTGCGGTGAGGAAGTGCGCGAACCGGTTGGCCCGAGCGTTCAGTTCCGCGTACGTCACCTGTTGTCCGGCGCAGAAGACGGCGACGGCGTCGGGGGTGGCCGCCGCGTGCGCCTCGAACCGCTTGTGGACGACGGGTGTCGCGGGCAGGGCAACCCGCTTTCCCTGAAGGATCATCAACTGACTCCGATGTGGAGGTGTCCGGTCGGGCGGGCCCCCGGCGTGCCACGGGGAACGGAGCGTGCCGGGCGGTCAGGCGGTGCGCCGGTCGGCGGCGTCGAGCACCTGGGTCACCCATTTGTCGACGGGCAGACCGTGCGCGGCGGCCACCTTGGAGTAGAAGTCCAGTTGGCCCGCGGACAGTTCGATGGTGAGCGTGGTGACCTGGGGCGCGGGCTCGTCGACGGACGCCGGCCGCTCCGCGGGCCGGGGCGCCTCCTGCTCCCCGGCGCCGTCACCGCTCGGTGCGATGCCGGCCTTCTCGGACTGCTCGGCCAGGCTGGCACGGACCGCCCTGCGGAGTTCGTTGCGCGACCACTTCAACTGCTCGGCCTTGCGCAGCCAGTAGTCCTGCTCGGGGGGTGCCAAGCGGGTCACCTCGGCGTGGTGGGCGAAGCTGAGGCTCTCCCGTCGGCGGCGGTGCTCGAACCGCCGGGCCACCCAGGCGTAGTTGCGCAGGGTCTGGTAGTCGAGCCCCGTCCTCTCCACCGCCTCCCGGTACCGGCGCCACCCGTAGGCGGCCTCACCGAAGATCAGCCAGTCGCCGAGCCACCACGCCGAGGAGTTCGTCAGCTCGCGCAGATTGGCGCCGATCCGTTCCCAGGACCGCTCCGACAGGTTCTGCGGAAAGGTCATTCCCGTCTTCCGCGCCTGCGCCTGTTCCCCCACGAAGGAGAGGATCACATCGCGCTGCGCGAGTTCACCGCCGGTGCTCACCGGCCCGGTCTGGCAGCTGTTAGCCGTTCTCACTCCGCCGCCATGGCCTGGCGCAGGCTCCTGGGCCGCAAGTCGGTCCAGTGCCGCTCCACGTACTCCAGGCACTCGCCCCTGGCCGCCTCGCCGAAGACCACCCGCCAGCCCGCGGGCACCTCGGCGAACACGGGCCACAAGGAGTGCTGGTCCTCGTCGTTGGCCAGGACGTAGAAGCTGCCGTTCTCGTCATCGAAAGGGTTCGTGCTCATTGCCACCATCCTTAATCGCCACGGGGTTTCCCGAAGTCACGGAGGTTCCGAAGCCGCGGGGTTTCCCGAAGTCACGGGGTGTTCCGAATTCGGAAATCGACAGGGCCGCGCACCGGTTCGCGGATCGGCGTCGTCCTGTCGACAGGACACCGGGCATCCGCGGCCACCCTGGAATGCTGACGCCACGCTAGGACCCGGCCCGCCCAGGCCGCAAGGACGAGGGAATTTCCGCACTCCCGGTCGTCCGACCGCACCTGTATCCCACTGGGGTTCTGTGCCACGATGGCCGAGCGGTGGACCGTGACCGGCCCACTTGAATGTGCATTTGAGCAATCTGCTCCCACCAAGGCGACCGAGAGAACGCGCGGTGAATGACGCGCCCGTGCGGGTGTCCCGCCAGAGCCTGGTCCCCGAGTGAAGGAATTCCTGTATGGACGCATTGGCCGAAGCCGTGCTCGCGGGTGCTTCACCTGACGAACTGATGCGGGAGGACGTGCCGGGCGAGTACCTGGCCGCGTATCTGCACGCGGACGACACCCGAATGTTCGGCGACATCCCGGACAAGGACGTACGCCGCTCCCTTCGGGTCGGCCGGGTGCCGATGCCCGAACTGGCGCCGGACGAGGCTCTGGTCGCGGTCATGGCCAGCTCCGTCAACTACAACACCGTCTGGTCGGCGACGTTCGAACCGCTGCCCACCTTCGACTTCCTGCGCCGCTTCGGCCGCCAGGGCGGGTACGCCGCCCGGCACGACCGGCCGCACCACGTGCTCGGCTCCGACGGCGCCGGCGTGATCGTGCGCGTCGGCACGGGCGTGCGGCACTGGCGCGTCGGCGACCACGTCGTCGTCTCCCCGTCCTACGTGGACGACCAGGAGCCCGCGACCCACGCCGACGGGATGCTCGGCGCGGAGCAGCGCGTGTGGGGATTCGAGACCAACTTCGGCGGCCTGGCCCACTACGCGGTGGTACGGGTCAACCAGTTGGTGCCCAAGCCCACGCACCTGTCCTGGGAGGAGGCGGCTTCCGTGCCGCTGTGCGGCAGCACCGCCTACCGGATGCTGGTCGGCGACCGCGGTGCGCGCATCAAGCAGGGCGACATCGTGCTGATCTGGGGAGCGACCGGCGGTCTCGGGGCCTACGCGGTGCAGTTGGTGAAGGCGGGCGGCGGCATCCCGGTCGGTGTGGTCAGCTCGGAGGAGAAGGCGCGCGCGCTGCGCCGGCTGGACTGCGACGTGGTCATCAACCGCAACGACATCGGCCTCGGCCACCGGGTCCCGACCCCGGACGAGGCCATCGCCCTCGGCAAGCAGCTCGGCAGGCGGATCAGGGCCGAGGTCGGCGAGGACCCGCATGTGGTGTTCGACTACATCGGCGCCGCCACCTTCGGCATCTCGGTGTTCGTGGTGCGCAAGGGCGGCACGGTCATCACCTGCGGGTCGAGCACCGGCTACCAGCACCAGTACGACAACCGCTATCTGTGGATGCACCTCAAACGGATCATCGGCAGCCACGCGGCCAACTGGCAGGAGCTGCAGGAGTGCAACCGACTGGTGCAGCTGGGCAAGCTCGTCCCCGCGCTCTCCACGGTGTTCCCGCTCGACGAGATCGGCGAGGCCGCACGGCTGGTGCAGAACAACGGGCACACCGGCAAGGTCGGGGTGCTGTGTCTGGCCCCGCACACCGGGCTCGGGGTCACCGACCCCGCCTTGCGCGCCCGGTTCGGCACGGACCGGCTCACCCCGCTCTGGGACCCGTCCCGGCCCTCCCCGTCCTCGCCCCCGGCCCCGGCCGTATCCGGGCCCACCGGCTGACCAGGAGGGATCCGACCGTGACCGAGCACGCTGTGGGCATCGTGGGGACGGGCTCGTACGCCCCGAAGGAAGAGGTCGACAACGTCGAGTTGGCCGAGCGCGTGGGCGTGGATCCGGAGTGGATCCAGCGCAAGACGCAGATCGTGACCCGCCGGTACGCCGCCGCGACCGAGGCGACCTCCGACCTGGCGTCGCGGGCCGCTCAGCAGGCCCTGCGGAGTGCCGGGCTCACCGCCGACCAGGTGGACTACCTCATCGTGGCCACGTCGACCGGGGACTCTCCGCAGCCGCCGACCAGTTACGTGGTGCAGAACCGGCTGGACGCCTGGAACGCGGCCTGCTTCGACGTCAACGTGGTGTGCAGCGGTTTCGTGTACGGGCTGGTCCTTGCGCACGGCCTGATCGCGGTCTCCCCGGGCGCACGCGCGCTGGTGATCGGCGCCGACGTGTACTCGCGCATCCTGGACTTCTCCGACCGCAGGACCGCGGTCCTGTTCGGCGACGGCGCGGGCGCGGCCGTGGTCGCCGCCGCGCCCGGGCCCGGCCTCCTCGCGTTCGAGCTGGTGAGCCGGGGCGACGCCGGCGGCCTCATCCGGGTCGAGGCGGGCGGCAGCCGGCTGCCCAGCACTCACCGGACCCTGGACGAGGGCGCCCACTTCTTCCGGATGCGCGGGCGCGAGGTGCGGGACTTCGTGAGGGAGCAGGTGCCGCCGGTCCTCGCCGCGCTGTGCGCCGAGGCGGACGTCGGCCTCGACGAGGTGGACCACTTCGTGCCGCACCAGGCCAACGGGGTGCTGCTGGGCGAACTGGCGGAGCGGTCCGGGCTCTCCGGCGCCCGCACCCATCGAGTGGTCGAGGAGTACGGGAACATGGGCAGCGCGTCGGTGCCGTTCGCGCTCGACCGGGCCGTCAGGGACGACGCGCTGTCGGACGGTGATCTGGTGCTGCTGGCCGGTTTCGGGGGCGGGATGTCCATCGGCGCCTGCCTGCTGCGGTGGGGGGTGTCCGCATGACCGGGACCACCGGCCTGCCGGGTGGCATCCACCGGGTGGGGATCGTCGGCTGCGGCACGATGGGCTCCGGCATCGCCGACATCTGCGGCCGGGCCGGACTCGACGTCGTGGTCGTGGTCTCCGGGCCCGCCGCCGTGCCCGCGGGGCGGGGGCGGCTGGTCGCCTCGCTGGACCGGGCCGTGAGCCGCGGCAGGGTGTCCGAGGCCGACCGGGACGCCGCGCTGGCGCGCGTCGCGTTCACCGCCGACCTCGACCTCCTGGCCGACCGTGACCTCGTGGTGGAGACGATCCGGGAGGACGAGGAGGAGAAGGCCCAGCTCTTTGCGGTGCTGGACAAGGTCCTCGACTCGCCGGACGCCATCCTCGCGTCGAACACCTCGTCCATCCCCATCACGCGTCTTGCCGCGGTCACCAGCAGGCCGCAGCGGGTGGTCGGCGCGCACTTCTTCAACCCGGTGCCCGCGCTGCCGCTGGTGGAGCTGGTCGGTTCGCTGCTCACGGACGAGCGGACGCTGCGGCGCATGACCGAGTTCGTCGAGACGACTCTCGGCAAGACGCCGATCCGCACGCGGGACCGCTCCGGCTTCGTGGTCAACGCCCTGCTCATCCCGTACCTGCTGAGCGCGGTCAGGATGGTCGAGTCCGGCGTCGCCACGGCCGAAGTGATCGACCAGGGCATGACGCTCGGCTGCTCGCACCCCATGGGACCGCTGCGGCTGACCGACATGATCGGCCTGGACGTCGTCGCCGCGATCGCCGAATCCCTGCATAGGGAGTTCCGTGAACCGCAGTTCGCCCCGCCCGTACAGCTGCTCCGGATGGTCGAGGCCGGACTCCTCGGCAAGAAGTCCGGCCGCGGTTTCTACCTCTACTCCTGAGCGATTACTCCTGAGCGATGCCGCCGTCGGTGTCCTGTCCTGTGGACAGGACACCGCGGCAGGTCCAGACCGTCGGCTCGTCGTGGCCGCCGGGAATGCGCCAGCTCCGGCCGGCGATCGTGCCGTCGTCACTGGAGACGGTGAGTTCGAGCCCGCTCTCGTCGGTGCGGTGCAACGTGGCCGCGAGGGACGTCCCCTGCCACACGCCGAACTCCTGCCAGCTGGGGTCATCGGTGCGGCCGACGAGTTGGCCGTCGCGGTTGATGTCCCGGATGTCCGCGCCCCGCTCCACGACGCGCGGCTGTCCGTCGCGGTCCCACAGCACGCTCCGGGTCACGTTCCCCGCGGAGGTGACCTCGGCGATCACACGGCCGTTCGCTATGCCGCGCGGGATGTAGGCCTGGGCATTGTCGGGGGCGGCCAGCTTGCGTGCCGTGCCGCCCTTCCACAGATAGAGCTCCTCACTGACCTCGTGCTCCACGTCGACGAGTACGGTGCCGTCCTCGTCGATCCCGGTGGCGACGACGGACGCGTCGGGCAGGCCGGTCAGTCTCTGCACTGTTCCCGGCTTGTCGGCGGGCCAGATGACCGGATACCACTTCGCCACGTCCTCCGTGTCGGTCATGGCACCGACGATGTCCCCGCGGTCGTTGACGCCCTCCGCCGTCGAGGCGAACGCGCCGGGCAGTTCGGGCAGGCGCTTTATCCTGCCGTTGCTCGACCGGACGGCACTGGGGAACCCGTCACCCTCCCGCTCGACGCTTCCGACGACGGTCCCGGAACGGTTCACCCCGACGACGGTGACCCATTTCCGGTAGGCGGGGTCGGCCAGATTTCCGTAGTCGGTGAATCGCCCGTTCTTCCACAGCACGGCACGGCCGCCCTTCGCGGAATTCGCGCCGTACGAAATCGTGCCCGCGTACCCACCGCTTCCGTCGGCCGCGTCCACCACTCCGGCCCGCGCGCCGGTGGGCATCGGCAGGACCGCCGGTTTCCAGGCGCAGGCCGCCGGTTCGGCGGCGGTCGCCGCGGGCGTCACGGCGCCGAGCATCCCCGCCACCAGTACCGACGGGAGCAGGACGCGAGCGAGGCCATTCGTACGTCTCATGATTCTCCTCAGTCTGTGAATGTTCCGAATGAGGTCGCGTGGTGTCTCGCCGGCGGGACACAACACGACATCACGTGCGCCTTAGGCAGCAGCCCGGAAAGGCATTTCGCGCCGTCGCGGTGGCTAGCATGCGCACACGGTTCGACATCCACCATCCATCTGTCCCGGGCGGCTCATCCGAGCTGTCCGGGAGTCCCGCCTGGAGGCAATGCCGTGACCAAGCCGACGACTTCGGAGCGCGACAGGGTGCCGTTGCTGTGCCTTCCGTTCGCCGGAGGGGGAGCCAATTTCTTCCGCCCGTGGAACAGGATGGGCCTGAGCGGAGTGGTGGCCACGCCGCTCCAACTGCCCGGCCGCGAGCGTCTGTTGGACGCGGAGCCGTACCGGGACGTGCACGTCGCGGCGGACGGGCTGCTCCCGGCCGCGCTCGAAGCGGCGGGCGAAGGCCCCGTCGCCCTGTTCGGGCACTGCTTCCTCGGCGCCGTGCTCGCCTACGAACTCACTCGGCGCCTCACCGAGACCGGGGGCACCGAAGTGGTGCACCTGTTCGTCAGCGCGGCGCGCCCGCCGGCCTCGGGCCCGGTCAGCGACGTCTCCGGGCTGACCGACGAGGAGTTCCTCGCACACGTCGAGAAGACCACCGGACGCCGGTACCCCGCCTTCGACGTGCCGGAAGTGCGCGAGCTGCTGATACCGACCCTGCGAGCCGATTACGCGATGGACGAGAGCTACCGGCCGAGCGGCGGGCGCCCCCTCGACGTCCCGGTGACCGGGGTGTACGCCACGGACGACTCGTTCGTCTCCCGTGCGGAGGTGGCCGCGTGGCAGCACGTGACCACTGGTGGCTTCTTCCTGGCCGAACTGCCCGGAGAGCACATGTACCCGGCGGATGACGCCGAGCCGTTGCTCGCGCTGATCTCCCAGACCATCGCCGCGGGCCGCGTCGAATCCGGAAGGGGTCTCACCCATGGGACTGCGTGACAAGACCGTCGTGATCACGGGCGCGGCCAGGGGAATCGGACGGGCCTGCGCCGTACGGGCCGCCGAGGAGGGCGCCGACGTCGTACTCATCGACATCGGCGGCGACGTTCCGGAGGTTCCCTACGCCCTGGGCTCCGCGAGCCAGTTGGAGCAGACCGCGCGGCTGTGCCGCAAGAACGGCGCGTCCGTTCTCGTCGCCACGGCGGACGTGCGCTCGCGAGCCGCCGTGACAGCGGCCGTGACGGCCGCGGTGGACCGGTTCGGGCGGATCGACGCCCTGATCAACAACGCGGGGGTGGGCGCGCCCTCGGGGAAGGCCACCCACGACTTCACCGAGGAGGAGTGGAGGGTCATGCTGGACGTGAACCTCTCCGGGCCATGGCACCTGATCTCGGCGGTGGCGCCGGTCATGGTCGCCCAGAGGGCGGGCAGCATCGTCAACGTCGCGTCGACGGCCGGCCTCGTCGGCTACCGCCACTTCGCCGGCTACGTCGCCTCCAAGCACGGCCTGGTCGGCCTCACCAAGGCCGCCGCGCTGGACTACGCGCCGCTGAACATCCGGGTCAACGCGCTGTGCCCGGGCCCGGTCCGGGACGACCCGGCCGTGGACGGCCAGATGACCGCGGTCGTCGCCGACGCGCTCGGCATCGGCTACGAGGAACAGGAAGCCGTCTACCTGGAATCGGTGGCGACCGACTCACTGGTCGATCCCGCCGATGTCGCCGGTGCCGCGATCTGGCTCGCCGGCGACGACTCCCTCAAGGTCACCGGCACGGTGATCCCCGTGGACGCCGGCTTCTCCGCCCGCTGACCCTTCCCCCGACGCCCCTCTCCGGACCTCATCCAGCTGGCTCTTTCCCGGCCTCACCCAAAGGAGTGCGTGTGTCCGTCTCCAGCGAAGTGGCCGCGGAGGCCCTCGCGGCCCCTCACCCGAGCGGCCGGTTCTTCGCCCGCTCCGAGTTCGGCTCCGACCCGGCCCGTGCCTGCCACAGCCTCATCAGGCGGCTCCCCGCCGGAACCGACGCGGCGGCCCTACGCGACAACCTGGCCGCCCTGATGGAACGTCACCCTGCCCTCCACGGCACGCTGCTGTTCCATGAGGCGCTCGACGTCGACGCGGGCGACAGGGCCGCGCACCGGCACCGCTCCCGGGAGTCCGGCCGCGCGGTCAACGGCGCCCCGGCCCCCGCGCGAGCCGTCTTGCTCAGCTACGCCGACGGCGCCGCCGACCTGGTCCTGGTGGCACACCGCCGGGCGATGGACCGGCGCGCCCTGGACCAGCTGGCCACGGCGCTGACCGACCCGGCGCACCCCGTGACGCTGCCCGAGGCGGCGGCCGACTGGAGCGCACAGCACGACGGCCCGCCCGAACTGGCCTGGGGCCTCGGCGACCCTGCGAGGGCGGGCCGGGCGGGCACCGCAGTGCTGACCTCCACGGCGGTCTCGGACGGCACGGCACCGGCGGTGGCGTTGGCGGCCACCGCGCTCGTGCTGGCCCGCTACGGCGCAACGGAGCACGCCGAGTTCGCGCTGATCACCGGGGGCCCCGCGGCCGGGGACACGCACCGGTCGGTCGCACTCCCGGCAGGGGAGGCGGCCCTCGCCGCCGACCTGCTCGACGCGGCGGCACACGCCGGCGCCACGGGCGGCGAGGCACCGTCCGGCATTCCGGCGGTCGGAGTCCTGCTGACCGAGAAGCGCGACGGCGACGTCTACCGCCCCGTCCTGGCGCCGCCCTTTCCGGTGACGGTGGCGTGGCAGTACGGCACGGACGGCACGGACGGCACGGACGGCACGGACGGCACCCTGAGCGGTGTCCTGCACTACGACGAGGGCGTACTGGATCCGGTGATCGCCGGGCAGTTCGCCGGGCACGTCGCCCGCGTCGTGGACGCGCTCGTACAGGCCCCGGCCGGGGCCCGGGTCGGTGACATCGAGCTGGTGGACGCCGAGGAGGCCGCCGCCGTCATCGCCGCAGGACGCACCCCGGCGGAGGGTGACGCGGTGATCGCGCCCGTCCACGAGCTGTTCCGCAAGGTGGCGGCCGGGCGGCCGGACGCCCCGGCGCTGTCCGATCCGGAACACACGCTGAGCTACGCGGAGTTGGACGCCCGGTCCGACGCGGTGGCCGGTGCGCTGCGCGACCACGGGGTGGCACCGGGCGACCGGGTCGGCGTGTGCCTCGACCGAACCGCCGAGCTGGTGATCTCGCTCCTCGGGGTGGTCAAGGCCGGTGCCGCCTATGTCCCGATGGACGTCACCTATCCGGCGGAGCGGCTGCTCCACACGGTGAGCGACTCCGGCGCCCGGCTCGTGCTCTCCTCCGCCGAGGACTTCCCCGCGGCCGACGGGGTGACCGTGGTGCACCCGAGCGAGCTGTCCCGTACCGCCGATGGACCGATCGCGGACCCGGGCGGCAGCGCGGACGACATCGCCTATGTGATCTACACCTCCGGGTCCACCGGCCGGCCCAAGGGTGTCGCGGTCCCCCACCGCAACGTCGGCGCGCTGCTCGCCGCGACCACCGCCGATCTCGGACTCGGCCCCGAGGACACCTGGGCGCTCTTCCACTCCAGTGCGTTCGACTTCTCGGTGTGGGAGATCTGGGGCGCGCTGCTGACCGGCGGGCACCTGGTCGTGGTGCCGTACTTCGTCTCCCGGAGCCCGGAGGACTTCCACGACCTCCTGGTGCGGCACCGGGTCACCGTCCTGAGCCAGACCCCGTCCGCGTTCGCCATGCTCAAGGAGGTCGACCTGCGGCGCACCGCCGACCTCGCGGTGCGGCTGGTGGTCTTCGGTGGTGAGCCGCTGGACGTGCGGATGCTGCAGGACTGGTTCCGCGGGCATCCGCACACCCGGTGCCGGGTGGTCAACATGTACGGCATCACGGAGACCACCGTCCACGTCACCAGCCAGACCGTCACACCGCAGGACATCGGCGCCGGGTCGCGTTCGGTCGGCAGGGCGCTGCCGGGCTGGTCGGTGTCCGTACGGGACACGGCGGGCGGCGTCCAGCCGTTCGGGGTGCCCGGCGAGATCTACGTCGGTGGTGCGGGCGTGGCCTCCCACTACCTGAACCAGGAGGAGCTGACCGCCGCCCGGTTCGTCCACGACCCGGTCACCGGCGAGCGGGTCTACCGCAGCGGCGACCTGGGCAGGCTGCGCCCGGACGGGCGCCTGGACCATCTCGGGCGGATCGACGGCCAGGTCAAGGTGCGCGGCTTCCGCATTGAACTGGGCGAGATCCGCTCGGTCCTGCTGGAGGACCAGAACGTCACCGCGGCAGCGGTGGTGCTGGGCGGCGACGCCGATGACGCGGCCCAGGTCCGGCTGGATGCCTATGTGGTGCCGAGGTACGAGGCCGTCTCCGTGGCGGAGATCCGGGAGCGGGCGGCGCGGTATCTGCCCGACTACATGGTGCCGGCCACGTTCACCCTGCTGTCCGAGCTGCCCCTGACCGTCAACGGCAAGGTCGACACGAGCGGACTCGAGCCTGCCGCCGAGGCCACCCCGGCCGAGGCGGCCGGGCGACCGACGGACGACCCGGTGCTGCGCGTGTGGCGCGAGGTGCTCGGCAAGGACGTGGGACCGGACGACGACTTCTTCGTCTTCGGCGGCAACTCACTGCTCGCGGTCCGGCTTTCCGGCGCGCTGCGCCGGGCCGGGCTGCCCCCCGTCTCGCTGCGGGAGCTGTACGTGTATCCGACCGCGGCCGAGGTGAGCGCGCTCCTCGCCGCCCGCGAAGCCACCGAGGACCCGGGCGGGCACCCCGCGACGTGACCTCGGCACTGTCACCGCCCCGACCGCGCCCGCCCGTAGTACGGGCGCGGTCGGGGGCATGGGCGTCCTAGAGCGCCATCTCGTACGCCCCGGCCAGGGATTCGACGGTCTCCCACACCCGCGCCGAGCGCGCGCTGTCGACGACGGGGCGGCGCACCGCCTCCAGCGCCCAGCGCTGCTGTGCCTCGGTGGCGGAGTCCTTGCCGTGCAGTTCGACGGCGTGGGCGGAGAAGTCGCGCACCAGGACCGCGAAGAGTTCGTCGAGGACGTCCTCGTCGAGGCCGGTCAGGCGCGCCTGCTCCAGGATCAGCTGGCCGTGCACGACCAGGGCGAAGAGCTGGCCGACGGCGAGCAGGAGGTCGAGGTCGCGGCTCTGCTCCTCGTCGGGGGCGGCGGTCCTCACGAACTCGCAGAGGGCGTCGGCCTGTTCGCGGAAGCGGGCGACGTTGGGCACCTCGGCGAACGCGTCGTAGGCGGTGCGCCAGTCGTGGAAGCGGACGGCGCCCAGGCCCCGGGCCGGTCCCTGGCGGAAGAGGAAGTCGTCGTCGGCCGCGTCGAGGCGGGTCGGGACGGGCTCGTACGACACCGGGTCCAGGAGGTGGTTGCGCATGAACTTCAGGATCAGCGCGAGGTTGACGTGGACCGTGCCCTCCAGCTTGGGCAGGCCGCGGATCTCGATGGCCGCCTGGGCGAAGTAGTTGTCCTTCTCGAAGCCCTTGGCGGCGATCACGTCCCACATCAGGTCGATGACCTTCTCGCCCTCGGTGGTCACCTTCATCTTCGTCATGGGGTTGAAGAGGAGGTAGCGGCGGTCGTCGGGTCCCGCGGAGCGGAAGTAGTCGACGGCGCGGTCGCTGAACAGCTTCATGCCGACCAGGCGGACGTAGGCGTCGGTCAGCTCGCGGCGCACGTGCGGGAAGGCGGTGACGGGACGGCCGTAGAGGATGCGGTGGTGGGCGTGGGTGACGGCCTCGTACATCGCGTGCTCGCAGATGCCGATCGAGGCGGTGCAGAGGTTGAACTTGCCGACGTTGACGGTGTTGAGAGCGGCGTCGAAAGCGGCCTTGCCCGTGTGCAGTACGTCTTCGGCGGCGACCGGGTAGTTCTCCAGCCGGAACTCGCTGACGAACTTGGAGGAGTCGACGACGTTCTTCACCAGGTGGTACGCCTCGTGGCGGCTGTCGGCGGCGAAGAAGACGTAGCCGTCGGGGCCCTCGACGTCGGTGCGGCGGCCGAAGACGGAGACCAGTCCGGCGGCGTTGCCGTTGCCGATGTAGTACTTGGAGCCGGTGGCCAGGAACCCGCCGTCGCCGTCGGGCTCCAGGAGCATGTCGGTGGAGTAGATGTCGGCGCCGTGCGTCTTCTCCGACAGGCCGAAGGCGAACACCTCGCCCTGGGAGAGGAGTTCGGCCGCGCGCGTACGGGCCGCCGCGTTGTCGCTCTGCCAGACCGGGCCGAGGCCGAGGATGGTGACCTGCCACGCGTACCAGTAGTCGAGCCCGTAGAAGCCGAAGATCTCGTTGAGCGCGGCGATCCGGGCGGTGTCCCAGCGCTGCTCGCCCTGTCCGTCAGCGGCGGCGGCCGGGGTGAGGAAGGTGGCGAACAGCTTCTCCTTGGCGGAGAACTCCAGGAAGTCCGCGAGCCAGGCGCGGGAGCGGTAGTCCTCGATCAGCTTGCGCTTGCCGCGGGCCTCGAACCAGTCGACGGTCGCGCGCAGCAGCCTGCGGGTCTCGGGGTCGAAGTGGGTCGGGTCGTAGGTGCGCGGGTTGAACAGCAGCGCGTCGGCCATGGATATTCGCCTTTTCCTGGTCGGGAGTTGAGGTGCGGGTGCCGGTTCAGGCCTGGGGGCCGAGCCGGTGGAGGGTGGCGATCACGTCGTCGAGCCAGGCGAGCGTCATGCGTTCGTACGCGATGCCGCCGCGCAGCACGACGTGCTGGAGCTCCTGTCCGGCGTCGTGCGCCGCGGGAGCCTCGGGGCCTGTGAAGTCGCGCCGCTCCCCCGCGAGGTAGCGCGCGAGCCGGTCGGCGTGCGCCTGTCGGTGCCGCTCGACCTCACGGATCAGCGCGATCGGGTCGTCGAAGGCGGCGCCGCGGATCTTCACGGCAAGCTCGTGGCGGACGCTCTCGGGTGCGATGGGCTCGTGCAGCCACTGGGTCAGGACGGAGCGCCCCAGAGCGGTGACGGAGTACTCCTTCTTGTCCGGTCGCGTCTGCTGCGCCACCTCGCGGGCGTCGATCCAGCTCTCGCCCTCCATGCGTTTGAGGACGCGGTAGATCTGCTGATGGGTGGCGGTCCAGAAATATCCGATGGACCGCTCGAACCGCCGGGCCAGCTCATAGCCGGAGCCCGGCTGCTCCAGCAGCGAGACGAGGATCGCGTGCTCTAGCGCCATACGGCGATCCTTCTATGCAACTCGTTGCATAGACAAGAGGCGCCGGTCCGGTGAGACGCGGCTCACCCGGGGCGTCAGCCCAGGAAGCTCAGGCGGACCTGGCGGTCGGGGTTGTCCACGTTCGTGTCGACCAGGCACACCGACTGCCAGGTGCCCAGCTCCAGCTTCCCGCCCACGACCGGCAGCGTGGCGTGCGGCGGGACCAGGGCGGGCAGGACGTGGTCGCGGCCGTGACCGGGGCTGCCGTGGCGGTGCTGCCAGCGGTCGTCGGCGGGGAGCAGGGTGTGCAGCACGGCGAGCAGGTCGTCGTCGCTGCCGGCGCCCGTCTCCAGGACCGCGATGCCCGCCGTGGCGTGCGGGACGAAGACGTTGAGGAGGCCGTCACGGCCGGCCGCCGCCTCGCGCAGGAAGGCCTCGCACTCGCGGGTGAGGTCGTGGACGGTCTCGGTGGAGCCGGTGGCGACCCGCAGGACTCGGGTGGTGAACGCGTCGGACATGCGTCCATCCTCCCCCATCCACCGGGAAGATCCCCGACCCCGACACAGTTGGTAGAAACGTGAACGACATCGGGGTACGGGAAGCGGCCGCCACAGCGGCGGTACAGGACGTGGACGCAGCGGACGTGGTCGTCGGCGCCGACGTGGACGTGGTCGTCATCGGCGCGGGTCAGGCGGGCCTGTCCAGCGCCTACCACCTGCGTCGGGCCGGCTTCGAGCCGGACCGGGACTTCGTGGTCCTCGACCACGCGCCGCGGCCCGGCGGCGCCTGGCAGTTCCGGTGGCCTTCACTGACGTACGGCAAGGTGCACGGCATGCACGCGCTCCCCGGCATGGAGCTGACGGGCGCCGACCCCGGGCGTCCGTCGTCGGAGGTCATCGGGGAGTACTTCACCGCGTACGAGGACCGGTTCGGCCTGCGGGTGCGGCGCCCCGTCGACGTGCACAAGGTGCGTGAGGCCGAAGGCGGGCGGCTGCTCGTGGAGACCTCGGCGGGCACCTGGTCGACGCGTGCGGTGATCAACGCGACGGGCACCTGGGACCGGCCGTTCTGGCCCCGCTATCCGGGCCAGGAGACGTTCCTCGGACGGCAGTTGCACACGGCGCTCTATCCGGGACCCGAGGCTTTCGCGGGGCAGCGGGTGATCGTCGTGGGCGGTGGCGCGTCAGGCACGCAGCACCTGATGGAGATCGCCCCGTACGCGGCGGAGACCACCTGGGTCACCCGCCGCCCGCCGGTGTTCCGCGAGGGCCCTTTCGACGAGGACTGGGGGCGCTCGGCCGTCGCGATGGTCGAGGAACGCGTACGGCAGGGGCTGCCGCCGCGCAGTGTGGTGTCGGTGACCGGGCTGCCCGTGAACGACGCGATCCGCCGGGCGCGGGCCGACGGGGTCCTCGACCGGCTCCCGATGTTCGACAGGATCACGCCGACCGGCGCCGCGTGGGACGACGGGCGCCGCGTCGACGCGGACACGATCCTCTGGGCGACGGGCTTCCGCGCCGCCATCGACCACCTCGCGCCGCTGCGGCTGCGCGAGCCGGGCGGCGGCATCCGCGTGGAAGGCACGAGGGCCGCCGCCGACTCCCGCGTCCACCTGATGGGGTACGGGCCTTCGGCCAGCACCATCGGCGCCAATCGCGCGGGGCGCGCGGCCGTGCGGGAGATCCGGCGGAGCATCGCGGGTCAGATCGGTGAGCAGTCGGACTTGTCGGTCCAGCCCGCCACGCACTTGTAGAGGGTCAAGGGGGTGTTGTAGCCACGGGCCGCGCCGAGCCTGTTGTACTCGTCCACGGTGATGCGCTGCGCCACGTAGTGGTCGGTCGCGGTGCCCTCGGCCGTCTCGGAGTAAGGGGGTTGGGTGCCGGTCGGCGTGGGCGTGGGCGTGCTCGTGCCGGTCGGGGACGGGGTCGGTGTGGGCGAGGCGCTGTCGTCGATGTCCCAGAAGCGGACGAGGTGGTACGCGGAGCAGGTGTTCACGTCCAGGACATAGGAGGCGGCGGTCCCGCACTGGGCCGGCCCGGTGCCCGGGTCGACGGGGTGTCCGTGCCCCATGCCGGTGATCTCGTAGGTCTCCACCGTGTCGCCGTACACCCGGTGCGGATAGCCGGCGACCGTGTCCGTGGTGTCCGGCACTTGATCGGTGCCGTTCGCGTTGGTGAACTGCTCCATCAGTTCGGTGGCGTTCATGGGTTTCACGGTCGTGTCCGTGGTGCCCTGCCAGATCGAGACCTTCGGGCGCGGCCCGGAGTACGAGTGGGCCGCCCTGACCTTGTCTCCCCACTCCTTGGCGCTCTTGTTGACGCCAGGGCTCATACAGGTGAAGGCGGTGGAGACCGAGTTGGCGCAGCCGTGGGGCAGACCGGCGATTATCCCCCCGCCGGAGAAGACGTCGGGGTAGGCCGCCAGCATGGCGGAGACCATGCCCCCGCCCGCCGAGAGGCCGCTGGCGTAGGCGCTCTTCGCGCCGTTGTCCTTCTTCGCGCGGTCGACCATCTGCTTGATCGACAGCGCCTCTCCGGAGTCCCGCCGGGTGTCACCTGGCTCGAACCAGTTGAAGCAGGAGTTCGAGTTGTTCACTGACTGCTGCTGCGGCAGGACCAGTGCGAACTTGTACGTGTCGGCCAGGCCCAGCCAGCCGGTGTGGGCCCCGTAGGACGCGGCGTTCTGGGTGCAGCCGTGGAGGGCGACGACGACAGGACGTCCGTCGGGCAGCCCCGGGGGGACGTAACGGAACATGCGGAGGTTGCCGGGGTTGGATCCGAACCCCGTCACTTCTTGTGGGGTGGCCGCCGCGCGAGCCGGGCCGGACGACGACACGACGGAGAGTACGGCGAGGAGCAGGACGGCCAGTGCCGCGGCGATCGCGGCCGCTGGTCCGCGGCCGGCCGCGGGCAGGGTACGGAGATGTGGCATGGGGAGAGACCTCCACGTTCGGCTCTGTGCTGACGGCCCTCACGGGGTTGTGTGGAGGTTAGGGGCGCCGGTGACGTCCGCGCCTTGGCTGGGACCGCCACAATGTCGATCACCGCGGTGGTGCCGAACCCCATGGCCTGTTCCCGGCGGATACTGGCGGGATCGGCGGGGTGGCGTCAGTGGCTGCCCAGTCGGTGCAGTTTCAGGGCCAGTTGGAGTTCCAGGGCCCTGGTGGGGCTGTTCCAGTCGGCGCCGAGGAGTTGGGCGACCCGGTCCAGTCGCTGCACGACGGTGTTGACGTGCACGTGGAGGGCGTCCTTGGCCTTGGACAGGCTCGCGCCATGGGTGTAGTAGGCGTCGAGCGTCTGGACGAGTTCGGTGCCGCGCTGCTGGTCGTAGGCGAGGACGGGGCCCAGGTAGCGCTGCACGAAGCCGTCGAGGTCGGATCGGTCGCCGAGCAGGACGCCGAGGAACCCCAGTCCGGCGATGTCGCTGCCGTCGCCGGTGCGGCCCAGGGCGTGCAGGGCGTGGAGGCAGCGGCCGGCTTCCGTGTACGTGCCCGGGAGCTGTTCGGGGCCGGTGGCCGGTCCTGCGGAGCCCACGGTGACGGGCGTGCCGGCGGCCTTGCCGAGGTCCCTGGCCAGTTCGGCGGCGAGTGCGCCGGGATCCGACGAGGGTACGAGCAGCACGATGTGGCCGTCGTGGATGCCCGCGAGCCCGCCCAGCGAGCGGGCGTGGCGCACGGCCTCCGCGAACAGGTGCGAACGCGGCTCGTTGTCGGTGTCCAGGGTGAGTACGGCGTGGGGCCGGGAGAGGTTGATGCCGAGCTTGCGGGCGCGGAGGGTCATGCTGCCGCCGTCGTGGCGTCCGCCGGTCTTGTGGGAGGTGAGCAGGTCGTCGAGGAGTTCGCCGCGGACGCGGTCCTCGGCCTCGGCGACAGTGCGGCGCAGCAGCAGCAGGAGGGCGGCGACCAGGGCGGCGCGCTCGAACAGGCGGCGGTCGGGGTCGGCCAGGTCCGCGCGTGAGGTCAGGACGATGCTGCCGAGCAGTTCGGAGCCGGCCAGTACGGCGCACACCCAGGTGCCGTCCACCGGTACGGCACGGCCGCCGGTGCGGGAGGCCGTGATGCCCTGCGGCGAAGGGGTGAGAGGGGCGGTACCGGCGCGGGCCATCTCCGTGCCGTCGGGGTCGTGGAGGGCGATGCCGCCGCCGAGCAGCGCGGCGATCTCGCGGACCAGGTCGTCGACGGTCGCGCCGCGCAGGACCAGGTCGGTGAGGCGGTCGTGGGCGTCGGCGGCGCGGCGCAGCGCCGTGCTGTGGGCCCGGGCTGTCTCGTTGGCCGTGTTGAGTTCGACGAGCGCGGAGCGGGTCTCCTCCAGCATGCGTGCGCTGTCGATGGCGACGGCGGCGTGGTCGGCGAGCGAGGTGAGCAGCGCGATGGCTTCGGGCGGGAAGTCGCGCGTGGTGCGGTCGGCGGCGAAGAGCACGCCGATGACCCGCTTCCCGACGCGCAGCGGCACGCCGAGGATGCCGCGCAGCCCCTCCTCCAGCACCGCTTCGTCGATGGCCCGGGTGTGCTTGAAGCGCGGGTCGGTCTGGTAGTCGGCGCTGGTGTAGGGGCGGGCGGTCTGGGCGACGAGGCCGCCCAGACCCTCGCCCATGCCGAGACGCAGTTGCTGGAAGCGGGCGGAGACCGATCCGTCGGTGACGCGCATATAAGTGTCTTTGGCGACGGGGTCGTTCAGCGTGAGGTAGGCGGCGTCGGTGCCGACCAGGGTTCTGGCCCGGTGGACGATGGCGCGCAGGACCGCGTCCAGGTCGCGCAGAGCCGCGAGGTCGCTGGCGGTGTCGAAGAGGGCGGCCAGCTCGGCCTCGCGTCTGCGGTGCTGGTCGAGGGTGCGGCGGATCTCCAGCGCGATCCGTGTGGCGTCCTCCACAAGAGCCCGCTCCTCGGGGGGAAGCTGTGCGGTGGAGGCGTCGCCCGAGGGGCGGGTGAACTGCTCGGGGGAGGCTCCGGACGCCAGCAGGGTCAGCAGCTGTCTGAGGGCCACCATCGCACTGTGTGCCGCGGCGCGGTACGTGCGGTCGTTCACGGTGGTCATGATGGCACTCCTTGCGTCCGGATGCGCTGAACGCGTCGGTTCAGACCCTGTCGCTGCCGGCCGGCTCGGGCGTCTCCCGCCGCGGGCGGTCCGTGGGCTCGGCCGCCGTGGAGACGGTGAGGTCCCGGCCGCGTGTCTCCCTGGCGAGGGCGACGGTGACGGTGGTGACGACCGCAGCCAGAGAGAGGTAGAGGGCGACGGGGGTGGCGGAGTCGTACTCCTTGAGGAGTTCGACCGCGATGATCGGTGCCAGGGCTCCGGCCACGATGGAAGCGAGCTGGGAGCCCATCGACGCGCCGGAGTAGCGGACCTTGGTGTCGAACATCTCGGAGATGAAGGCGGCCTGTGGACCGTACATGGCTCCGTGCAGCAGCAGGCCTATGGTCACCGCGAAGGTGATGACGGCGAACGACTTGGAGTCGAGCAGGGCGAAGAACGCGAAGGCCCACAGGGCCATGCCGACCGAGCCGATCAGGGTGACCGGCCTGCGGCCGACGCGGTCGGAGAGCGCGCCCCACAGGGGGATGGTGATGAAGTGGACGGCCGAGGCGATCAGTACGGCGTTCAGCGCGGTGCTCTTGGGCAGGTCCAGGTGGTTGGTGACGTAGACCAGGAGGAAGGCGGTGAGGACGTAGTAGGAGATGTTCTCGCCGAAGCGGGTGCCGATCGCGGTCAGGACCTCCCGCCAGCTGCGGCGGAACACCTCGACCACCGGCGGCTTCTGCTTGATGCCGCGGGCGGCTTCGGCCTGGGTCTTGGCCTGGGCGGCGAGGAAGACGGGGGACTCCGAGACGGAGATGCGGATCCACAGGCCGAGGAGGACCAGGACGCCGGAGAGCAGGAACGGGATGCGCCAGCCCCAGGCGGTGAAGTCCTCCTCCGACTGGACGGCCGCGAGCAGGGCGAGGACGCCGGTGGCCAGGAGGTTGCCGCCCGGTGCTCCGGCCTGCGGCCAGGAGGCCCAGAAGCCGCGCTGTTTGTCCCCGCCGTGCTCGGAGACGATGAGCACCGCACCGCCCCATTCGCCGCCCAGCGCGAATCCCTGGACGAGGCGCAGCACGGTGAGCAGGATCGGGGCGCCGATGCCGATGCTGTCGTAGGTGGGCAGCAGGCCCATGGCGAAGGTGGCGCCGCCCATCATGAGCAGGCTGATGACGAGCAGCTTCTTGCGCCCGATCTTGTCGCCGAAGTGCCCGAAGACCACGCCGCCGATCGGCCTCGCGGCGAACCCGATCGCGTAGGTGACGAAGGCGATCAGGGTGCCGACGAGCGGGTCGGCGGTGGGGAAGAAGAGTGTGTTGAAGACCAGCGCGGCGGCGGAGCCGTAGAGGAAGAAGTCGTACCACTCGATGGTGGTGCCGATCAGGCTCGCGCTGACGATGCGGGCGATGCCGGGAGAGCGGCCCGGCGTGGTGGGGTCAGTGGAGGCCGGGGGCTCGGTGGGGTCGATGGCCGGAGCGTCGGACATGTGTCACCACTTTCGTGTGCGTCATGGGGCGAGGGCGTGGAGGGGGACGGGGACGGTAAGCGGGGTGGCGGGCGTGATCAGCTCGCGCCCCAGCCGCCGTCCATGGGCAGCGAGGCTCCGGTGATGTAGCTGGTGTGCGGACCGCACAGCCACAGGGCTGCGGCGGCGACCTCCTCGGCCTCCAGGAGCCGTTTGACCGGGGCGCGGGTGAGCAGGACGTCGGAGAGGACATCGCCGGGGCTGATGCCATGGGCCGCGGCCTGGTCCTGGATCTGGCCCTCGACCAGCGGGGTGCGGACATAGCCGGGGTTCACGCAGTTGCTGGTCACACCGTGCGGGGCGCCCTCGACGGCGGTGACCTTGCTCAGGCCCTCCAAGGCGTGCTTGGCCGTGACGTAGGCGCTCTTGAACGCGCTGGCGCGCAGCCCGTGGACGCTGGAGATGTTGATCACCCGGCCCCATCCGCCTGCGTACATGTGCGGCAGTACGCGGCGTATCAGCAGGAACGGCGCCGTGACCATCACCTGCTGCATGAGCGCGAAGCGATCCGGCGGGAACTCGTGGAGGGCGGCGACGTGCTGGATTCCGGCGTTGTTCACGAGGATGTCGATGTCGGAGGGGAGTGTGTCGATGACGTCCTGGTCGGCCAGGTCGGCGGTGTGCGCCACACCCCCGATGGCGTCGGCAACCGTCTTGGCCTTCTCGGCATCCAGGTCGACCACGTGGACCTCCGCACCGGCGGCGGCAAGGGCAGCGGCGCAGGCCAGGCCTATGCCGCTGCCGCCGCCGGTCACCAGTGCGGCACGGCCGGACAGGTTCACGCCACCCGTGGCCGAGACGGTCGACCCCAACTGTTTCGAGGATGCAAATTCCCTGGTCATGGCCGGAACAGTAGAGTCACCTCGGCATCTCTCCTATGGGAGCGAGCACCATAATGACCCGCCAGAAGGTGGTCGTCTCCCCCATGTCCGCGTCTGAAGTGGGTGTTTTGTCCCCACTGCTCGGCGGACCCTGGTGGCTCAGCGACCGAGGGGGCAGGTGGTCAGGAGCGTCGCCGCGTCGGCCGAGGGCGGACGGGGCACGGTGCGGCCGGCCGGTGGCGGGGCGGAGTGCGTCAGCCACCCCTCCAGCGCGGTGAACGCCGACCGGTGACACGGGACGAGCGGCCGCAGCCGGTCGGGGAAGGTGTCCACCAGGGAGTCGGTGTGCGTGCCGCCCTCGATGCGGTAGTAGCGGTGCAGCTCGCCGCGGCCGGCCCGGCGCACCATACGGGCGTACACGTCGGAGCCCCGGCTGATGGGCAGCAGCACGTCCAGGGTGCCGTGGACGGTGATCAAGGGCTTGCCGATGCGGCCGGTCAGCGCGATCCGCTGCACGGCGCGGCGTACTTCCGCGGGGCGCGAGGCGTAGTCGTAGTCCGCGTCGCAGGCCGCGCTTCCCGGGGCGCAGTACGGTGTGCCGGCTTCCGTCGGACCGTCGAAGTCGGGGTCGATCTCCTCGCGGTAGATGCGCTGGGTGAGGTCCCAGTAGACCTTGTGGTGGTACGGCCACAGGAACTCCGACCCGGCCGGGTACCCGGCGGCGTGCATCGCCTTGCGCGCCCCTTCGGCGCCGGGCCCTCCAGCCTCGTACGCGGGGTAGTGGCGCAGGGCGGGCGGCAGGAACGTGAGCAGGTTCGGCCCGTCGGCGCGCCAGAGCGTGCCTTCCCAGTCCACCCCGCCGTCGTACAGCTCGGGGTGGTTCTCCAGCTGCCAGCGCACCAGGTAGCCGGCGTTGGACATCCCGGTGGCCAGGGTCCGGGCGGGCGGGCGGTGGTAGCGCTGGGTGACCACGGCGCGGGCCGCCCGGGTGAGCTGGGTCATGCGCGTGTTCCACTCGGCGATGGCCTCGCCCGGCCGGTCGCCGTCGCGGTGGAAGGCGGGACCGGTGTTGCCCTTGTCGGTCGCGGCGTAGGCGTAGCCGCGGGACAGGACCCAGTCGGCGATGGCCCGGTCGTTGGCGTACTGCTCGCGGTTGCCGGGGGTGCCCGCCACGACCAGGCCGCCGTTCCAGCGGTCGGGGAGACGGATGACGAACTGCGCGTCGTGGTTCCAGCCGTGGTTGGTGTTGGTGGTGGAGCTGTCGGGGAAATAGCCGTCGATCTGGACGCCGGGCACGCCGCTCGGGGTCGCGAGGCCCTTCGGCGTCAGTCCCGCCCAGTCGGCCGGATCGGTGTGACCGGATCCCACGGTCCCTGCCGTGGTCAGCTCCTCCAGGCAGTCGGCCCGCTGGTGCGCGGCGCCGGGAACGACCGGCCGCGCCGGGCCGGCGCAGTGAGGGTCCCGTGCGGGGCTCGCGCCGGCAGGCGTGGCGGTCGCCGTGGGCGTGAAGGACAGCGAGGCCAGGAGCAGGGCGGCGAGGGTGGTGCGCGTACGTGGTCGTGTGCTTGTGGTGCGGGGCAAAGCCATGGAGCACCTCCGATTGGCGGACTGGCAACGGGCGGAGGTTAGGCGGGCGCGGCCTCGGGCGGATATGGGTGCGCACGCCACGGTGGAGGTCCATGAACAGGTGCTCATCGCTATACGGCGACCAAGGCCGCGACCTGTCGACCGGCGACTGTTCTCCCCACGCGAACACCCCGTCCCCCACACAGGGGCCTCCCAGTATGTGAACGGCAACCATGGTGAGAGGCGGCCCGCGATTCCTAGGCTCAGCGTCGGCTCGGTCGAGCAGCATCGTCGAGCAGCATCGATGACGAAGAGAGGTCGCATGGGTCTGGACAAGACGGTCGCGGACGTCGCCCAAGCGGTGAGAGGCATCCCCGACGGGGCATCACTCGCCGTCGGCGGATTCGGTCTCTGCGGCATACCGAGCGCGCTGATCGACGCGCTGCTGCGCGAGGGCACTTCCGGGCTGAAGATCGTCTCCAACAACTGCGGTGTGGACGACTGGGGGCTCGGCCTGCTCCTGCGGGCGGGCCGGATCGACCGGATGACCAGCTCGTACGTGGGCGAGAACAAGGAATTCGCCCGGCAGTACCTCAGTGGGGAGCTGGAGGTGGAGCTGGTGCCCCAGGGCACGCTCGCCGAGCGACTGCGTGCCGGGGGCGCGGGCATACCCGCCTTCTACACACCGGCCGGCGCCGGTACCCAGATCGCCGACGGCGGGCTGCCCTGGCGCTACGGCCCGGACGGCGCCATCACCGTGGCCTCACCGCCCAAGGAGAGTCGCGTCTTCGGCGGCATCGAGTACCTGCTGGAAGAGAGCATCACCACCGACTACGCGCTGGTGCGAGCCACCATCGGCGACCGCCACGGGAACCTGGTCTTCCACTCCTCCGCCCGCAACTTCAACCCGTTGGCGGCGATGGCCGGCAAGATCACGATCGCTGAGGTCGAGCACCTGGTCGAACCCGGCGCGCTGGACCCGGACGAGATCCACCTGCCCGGCGTGTACGTCCAGAGCGTGGTCCGCGTCCACCCCGGTGATCCCGCGGCCCGGCGGCGCGTCGAACGCCGCACCGTCCGCACCCAGCAGGAAGTCGGTACCTGACATGGCGCTCACCCGCGAGCAGATGGCCGCCCGGGCCGCCCGGGAACTGACCGATGGCACATACGTCAATCTCGGCATCGGCCTGCCCACCCTCATCCCCAACTACCTGCCGCCCGGCGTCGAAGTGGTGCTCCAGTCGGAGAACGGCATCCTCGGCGTGGGGCCCTACCCGACCGAGGACGAGGTCGACAGCGACCTGATCAACGCGGGCAAGGAGACGGTGACCACGCTGCCGGGAGCCTCGTTCTTCGACTCCGCGCTCTCCTTCGGCATGATCCGCGGCGGCCACATCGACGCCGCCGTCCTCGGCGCCATGCAGGTCTCCGCCCATGGTGACCTCGCCAACTGGATGATCCCGGGCAAGATGGTCAAGGGCATGGGCGGCGCCATGGACCTGGTGCACGGAGCCCGGCGGGTCATCGTGCTCATGGAGCACACGGCCAGGGACGGCAGCCCCAAGCTCGTGGAGCGGTGCACGCTCCCGCTCACCGGGCGCGGAGTGATCCAGCGCGTCATCACCGACCTCGCCGTCCTCGACCTCACGCCCGATGGGTTCGAACTGGTGGAGCTGGCGCCCGCTGTGACGGTCCAGGACGTCCGGGCGGCGACGGCGGCCGACCTGATCGTGCCCCCTCGGCTCATGGCACGGACCGCCGCCTGATCGGACACGGACCCGCGCGTTCGAGGGACCGGCGACGTGGTGGTCCGTCACCCGTCAGGTGTTCTTGTTGAACTCCACGACGTTCTTCTGGTGCTCCCCGAAGTCCGACGTGAAGCGCGTGTCACCCGGCTTCACCGTCACGAAGTACAGCCAGTTCCCCGGGGTCGGGCTGATCGCCGCGCGCATCGCCTCCTCGCCCGGGTTGCCGATGGGGGTGGGCGGCAGGCCCATGCGCGCGTAGGTGTTGTACGGGCTGTTCACCCTCGTGTCGCGGTCGCTGGTGGCCAGCGTCGAGCGGTTGAGCGCGTAGTTGATGGTGGAGTCCATCTGCAGGGGCATGCCCTGGTCGAGGCGGTTGTAGATGACGCGGGCCACCTTGCCCATGTCCTCCTTGGAGCCCGCCTCCGCCTCGATCATGCTCGCGATGGTGACGGTCTGGTAGACGTTCACCGCGTTGCGGTCGGCACCCGCCGTAACGTGGCCGCCGCTGAACTTCTCGTTGGCCGTGTTCACCATGTACGACAGGACGGACGCCGGCGTCGACTGGGAACTGATCGGATAGGTCGCCGGGAAGAGGTACCCCTCGGGGTTGCCCCCGGCGTCACTGGGGAGCTTGAGGTCGGCCTTGGGCAGGGCCTTCTTCGTGGTGCCCGCGGGCACCTTGAGGGCCTTGTCCACGGCGGCGTACACCTGGCCCGAGCGCCAGCCCTCGGGGATGGTCAGGGTCCGGGGCCGCGCGTCGTCGTCCGGGAGCAGCAGCGGCACCGCCACGGCGGTGGCCGCCGCGACGGCTCCGGTCGCGATCAGGGCGATCCGGCCCCGCCGCGTCAGTCGAATCGTTCCCCGTCGCGGAGTCTTGGTCTGCATGGGGGCACATTAACCCGTAAATACGGTTATTTCCGGCATATCTTTATGGCGTCGGCTCCAGTTGGGCGTCTCTGCGGACGAGGGCCGCGTAACGCCCGTCGCGCGCCAGCAGCTCCTCGTGCGTGCCGCGCTCGGCGGTGCGCCCGCCGTCCAGGACCACGATCTGGTCGGCGCCGCGGACCGTGGAGAGCCGGTGGGCGATGGTGAGGGTGGTCCGGTCGGCGGACAGGGCGTCGATGGCCTCCTGCACGGCCCGCTCGGTGCGGGTGTCCAGGGCGCTGGTCGCCTCGTCGAGGATGAGGACCGGCGGATCGCGCAGGATGGTGCGGGCGATGGCGAGGCGCTGCTTCTCGCCCCCGGAGAAGCGGTGGCCGCGCTCGCCGACGACGGTGTCGTACCCGTCGGGCAGGGACGCGATGTGGTCGTGGATCTGGGCGGCGCGGGCCGCGGCGACAAGCTCCTCGTCGGTGGCGTCGGGCTTGGCGAAGCGGAGGTTGTCGGCGACCGAGGCGTGGAAGAGGTACGTCTCCTGGGAGACCACGCCGACCGCGCGGGCGAGGGTGTCGAAGTCCAGGTCGCGCACGTCGACGCCGTCGAGGGTGACGCGGCCGCCCGTGACGTCGTACAGCCGGGGGACGAGGTGGCTCAGGGTCGACTTGCCGGAGCCGGTGGCCCCGACCACGGCGAGGCTGCCGCCGGCCGGGATCACGAGGTCGATGCCCTGGAGCGTGGGCCCCGGCCTCCCGCCGCGCCCGTCGTGCTCGGCGTGCTCAGAGGGCTCGGCACCCTCGGCGTGCCCAGAGGGCTCAGCGCGCTCGACGTGTTCCTCGTAGCGGAATTCGACGTCCTCGAACCGGACCTCCCCCTTGATCGTGTCGAGACGCACCGGCTTCTCGGGCTCGCTGATGTCGACGGGCAGGTCGAGGTACTCGAAGATGCGCTGGAAGAGCGCGAGCGAGGTCTGGATCTGCACGCCGGTGGAGAGCAGGCTCACGGTCGGCCGGAACAGGCCCTGCTGGAGCGAGACGAAGGCGACGAGCGTGCCGATCGAGACGGTCGGGCCGCCCATCTGGAAGGCGAGGCCCGCGCTCCAGTAGATGACGGCGGGCATCGCGGCCATCACGATCGAGATGACGGCCATCCGCCAGCGCCCCGCCATGTTCGACCGGATCTCCAGGTCGACCAACCGCTCGGACTCGTCCGCGAAGGACTTGGTGAGCGAGTCGGCGCGGCCCATCGTGCGGCCGAGGACGATGCCGCTCACGGAGAGGGACTCGGTGACGGTCGCGGCCATCGCGGCCATCTGCTTCTGGCGCTGCGTGGCGATCTTCTTGCGCTCACGGCCGACGCGGCGGCTGATCCACACGAACCCCGGGAGCAGCAGGAGCGAGACCACGGTCAGCCGCCAGTCCAGGGCGAGCATGGCGACGATGGTGGCGATCACGCTCGTGAGGTTGGAGACGAGGGAGGTCGCGGTGGAGGTGACGGTCGCCTGCATGCCGCCGATGTCGTTGGCGATGCGGGACTGGACCTCGCCCGTGCGGGTGCGGGTGAAGAAGGCCAGGGACATGCTCTGCAGCCGGCCGTAGACGGCCGTGCGCAGGTCGTGCATGACCCGCTGGCCCACGGAGGTGCTGATCAGGGTCTGCAGGACGCCGAAGACGCTCGTGACCACCGCGCTGAGGATCATCCCGAGCGCGAGCAGGCTCAGCAGGCCCGTGCGCCCCTGCGGGATCGCGGTGTCGAGGATCTCCCTCAGGAGGAAGGGGGTCGCGACCGAGACGAGGGAGGCGGCGCAGACCAGCAGGCCCACGATCGCGAGACGGCCTCGGTAGGGGCGGAAGAGACGGAGGATGCGGCGCATCTGGCGCGGCGGCTCCTGGCCGGGGGCCTGGGGCGGCGGCGTCCAGGCCGGTTCGTCGTGACGCATGGGCTCCTTACGGGGTGTCCACGGGAGGAGGCGGGAAAGCTCAGGGAGCATAGCTCACTGTTACCTATACTCACAATGTACTAGATCCTGATAATGTTCCGGCCATGAGCACCCCGGACACCGACGGCCCCCTCGCCGAACAGCTGCTGCGGCTCACCCGCAGGCTGCAACGCATCCAGAAGCGCCATCTGGGTCCGGTGGGCATCACCCCGGCCCAGTCCCGGCTGCTGCGCACCCTCGCGCACTACGAGGCGCCGCCGCGCATGGCCGATCTGGCGCAGCGCCTCGAAGTGGTCCCGCGCGCGGTGACGAGTCTGGTCGACGGCCTGGAGTCGGGCGATCTGGTGCGCCGCGTGCCGGACCCGGCCAATCGCCGCGTCATCCGCATCGAGCTGACCGATACGGGACAAGAAGCCCTCAAGAAGCTGCGCGCCGCGCGCCGGGCGGCGGCAGAGGACATCCTGGCTCCACTGACCGCCGAACAGCGCGAGGTCCTCGGCGGTCTGCTGGCCGCCCTGCTCGACGACCCGGAAGGTCGCTGCTGACACGTCGAGGTCGCCGCTGACACGCCGAAGGTCGTCGCTGACACCGCCGAGGAGTGCCCATGCCGTTGCTGGAGCCCGAGCCGGACGCCCTGCGCCCCGCGTCGCGCACGGAGGACCCGGCGCCGGACCGCGTGCCGGACGGCCGGGCCGCGGGAACCCCGGAACCGCTGCGCTCCGAGCTGACCGCACTGCTCGGCGCGGACAAGGTCCTGACGAAGATCTCGGACCTGGTGCGGTACGCCTCGGACGCGAGCCCCTACCGCTTCTTGCCGCAGGTCGTGGTCGTCCCCGAGGACATCGACGACGTCTCGGCCGTCCTGTCGTACGCGCACGGCAAGGGCCGCGAGGTCGTCTTCCGCGCCGCGGGCACCTCCCTGAACGGCCAGGCCCAGGGCGAGGACATCCTGGTCGACGTGCGCAAGCACTGGGCCGGAGTGGAAGTGCTCGGCGAGGGCGAACGCGCCCGCGTCGGCCCCGGCACCACGGTCGTACGCGCCAACGCCACGCTCGCCCGGTACGGCCGCGTACTCGGCCCGGACCCGGCGAGCGCGATCGCCTGCACCATCGGGGGCGTCGTCGCGAACAACGCCTCGGGCATGACGGCGGGCACCACCCGCAACTCCTACCGCACGGTCGCCTCGCTGACGTTCGTCCTGCCCTCGGGCACGGTCGTGGACACGGGCGAGCCGGACGCCGACGAGCGGCTGGCGCTCGCCGAACCCGCCCTGTGCGAGGGGCTGCTCGCGATCAAGCGGGAGATCGAGGCGGACGCCGAGCTGGTGGCCCGGATCCGGGCCAAGTACCAGATCAAGAACACCAACGGCTACCGCCTCGACGCCTTCCTTGACGGCACGACGCCCGTCCAGATCCTGCGCGGTCTGATGGTCGGCTCCGAGGGCACGTTCGGCTTCATCTCGGAGGTCGTCTTCGACACGCTGCCGCTGGACCGGCGCACCAGCACCGCACTGCTCTTCTTCCCCTCGCTGCCGGCGGCGGCCGCGGCGGTGCCGCTCTTCAACGCGGCGGGCGCGCTCGCCGTCGAGCTGATGGACGGCAACACCCTGCGTGCCTCGGTCAGCGTGCGGGGCGTGCCCGCCGACTGGGCCGGGCTCCCGAAGTCGACGGCCGCGCTCCTGGTGGAGTTCCGCGCGCCGGACGAGGCCACACAGGAGGCGTACGAAGCAGCCGCCGCCCAAGCCCTCGAAGGGCTCGAACTCATCTCCCCCGTCCCGTCGGTGACGAACGCCTTCACGCGCGACGCGAGGACGATCGGCGGCTACTGGAAGGCGCGCAAGGCGTTCGTCACGGCCGTCGGCGGCTCCCGCCCCTCGGGCACGACGCTGATCACCGAGGACTTCGCGGTGCCGCCGGGACAGCTCGCCGAGGCCTGCGAGGCGCTGCTCGACCTGCAGACGCGGCACGGCTTCGACGCCGCCGTCGCGGGCCACGCGGCGCACGGCAATCTGCACTTCCTGCTCGCCTTCGACGCGGCGCTGCCCTCCGACGTGGAGCGCTACGCCGCCTTCATGGACGAGTTCTGCCGCCTGACCGTGGAGCGGTTCGACGGCTCCCTGAAGGCCGAGCACGCCACGGGCCGCAACATCGCGCCCTTCCTCGAACTCGAATGGGGCCCGAAGGCCACGGAGTTGATGTGGCGCACCAAGCAGGTCATCGACCCGGACGGGGTCCTCGCGCCACGCATCGTCCTCGACCGTGACCCGAGGGCCCATCTGCGGGGCCTGAAGACCATCCCGAAGGTGGAGCCGATCGCGGACCCGTGCATCGAGTGCGGCTTCTGCGAACCCACCTGCCCCAGCGAGGACTTGACCACGACACCGCGCCAGCGCATCGTGCTGCGCCGCGAGATGACGCGCCAGGCGCCGGGCTCCCCGGTCGAGGACGGCCTCGTGGAGGCGTACGGCTATGACGCGGTGGACACCTGCGCGGGCGACTCGACCTGCAAGCTGGCGTGTCCGGTCGGCATCGACACGGGCGCCCTCATGAAGGAGTTCCGGCACGCGCGGCACTCGCCCCGCGAGGAGCGGATGGCAGCGCGCGCCGCGGAGAACTTCAAGGCGGTCGAGGCGTCCGCGCGGCTCGCGGTGGCCGCCGCCGACCGGATCAGCGACCGGCTGCTCACCGCCGTGACCCGCACCGCCCGCAAGGCCGTGCGGCCCGATCTCGTGCCGGAGTGGCTGCCGCGGATCCCCGGCGCCGCCGCCCGCCGACTGCCGCGCACCTCGCGGGTGGGCGCCGCGGCCGTCTACTACCCGGCGTGCGTCAACCGTATTTTCGGCGGCCCTGGCGACCGGTCCCTGGCCGAGGCAGTCGTCGCCGTGTCCGCGCGCGCGGGCAGGCCCGTGTGGCTCCCCGACGATGTGGCGGGGACGTGCTGCGCGACGATCTGGCACTCCAAGGGGTACGACGCCGGGAACAGGGTCATGGCCAACCGCATCGTCGAGGCGGCCTGGGGCTGGACCGCGGGCGGCCGGCTGCCGCTGGTCGTCGACGCCTCGTCGTGCACCCTCGGGATCGCGCAGGAGGTGGTGCCGTATCTGACGGCCGACAACCGCGCGCTGCACCAGGAGCTGACGGTCGTCGACTCGGTCGTCTGGGCCGCCGATGAGCTGCTGCCGCACCTGACCGTGCGCCGCACGATCGGCTCCGCCGTCCTGCACCCCACCTGTTCCATGCGCCATCTCGGCGACGAGGAGCAGCTGCGTGCCGTCGCCGAGGCCTGCGCGGACGAGGTGGTCGTGCCGGACGACGCCGGATGCTGCGCGTTCGCGGGCGACCGGGGCATGCTCCACAGGGAACTCACCGAGTCGGCCACCCGCAAGGAGGCCGCGGAGGTCGCCGCCCGATCCTTCGACGCCCATCTGTCGGCGAACCGCATGTGCGAGGTGGGCATGGACCACGCGACGGGCCGCGGCTACTACTCCGTGCTTCTGGAGCTGGAGCGCGCGACGCGTCCGGCGGCCCCCGCGCCCACTCCCTCGCCCCTGGGCAACGGTCACTGACGTCCCGACCGCCTCCCCCTTGCGCGACGGTCACCGACGCCCCGGACGCCTCGCGCACGGAAGTCCAACTCCCTGACTGCTTCAGCCTCTTGCGTCCCCGCCGTGGCCCCATCAGGGTGGCTTGCGCCCCAGTGGCAGAGACCAGCCGACATTCAGCTACGGAGGTCCGATGCACGACGAGAACGCGATACCGGCCCCTGACGGCGCCACCCCCGCCGAGGGAGCCGCCGACACGCCGGGAGAGGGCCGTTCGCGGCGCACGGTGCTGCGCGCGGCGGGCCTCGCCGGGGCCGGGATCGGAGTCGGCGCCTTCGCGGGCGGCCCGGCACACGCCGACGCGCCCGCGACGGCTCCCGCGGCCGCTCCCGCCGACGCCCCGGACACGGCGCGCGCCCCGGCCCGCAAGGGCGAGACGATGATCGGCGTGCCGTTCCAGCGGCGCTCGACGGTCCGGGTCGGGATCGTCGGGCTCGGCAACCGGGGCGGCTCCATGATCGACCTGTTCCTCGCGCTCCCCGGCGTGCGCGTCGTCGCGCTCTGCGACCCGGTCAAGGAGAAGACGGCGGCCGCCGCGAGGAAGGTCACCGCCGCGGGCCAGCCCGCCCCGGCGACGTACACCAAGGGCGAGCACGACTACGAGAACCTCTGCGAGCGCGGGGACGTCGACTTCGTGTACGTGGCGACGCCCTGGGACTCCCACTACGCCATCTGCAAGTCGGCGATGCTGGGCGGCAAGCATGTGGGCGTGGAGTGTCCCCTCGCCATGCGTCTGGACGAGCTGTGGGAGTTGGTGGACCTCTCGGAGCGGACCCGCAGGCACTGCATGCAGCTGGAGAACTGCTGCTACGGCAAGAACGAGATGCGTGTCCTGCGGATGGCGCACGCGGGGAAGTTCGGTGAGCTGCTGCACGGCGCGGGCGCGTACAACCACGATCTGCGCGGCCTGATGTTCGACCCCGACTACTACGAGGGCCCGTGGCGCCGCCTGTGGCACACGCGGCTGCGCGGCGACCTCTACCCCAACCACGGCTTTGGCCCGGTCGCCAACTACATGGACGTCAACCGCGGCGACCGCGTCACGCACATCTCCAGCTTCGGCACGCCCGCGCTCGGCCTCGCCGAGTACCGCGAGGCGCACATGCCCGCGGGCGACCCGAGCTGGAAGGAGACGTACATCGAGAGCGACCGCACCATCAGCCTCGTACAGACGGCGAAGGGGCGGGTGATCCGCCTGGAGCACGACGTCTCGACCCCCCACCCCTACAGCCGCATCAACAGCCTCGGCGGCACCAAGGGCGTCTTCGAGGACTACCCCGCCCGCATCTACATCGAGCCGGACCACACCGACGACAAGTGGGCCGACTTCTCCAAGTACGCCGACTTCGACCACTGGCTGTGGAAGGAGCACGCCAACCCGCCGGGCGGGCACGGCGGCATGGACTACATCATGATCTTCCGGCTGATGCAGACCATGCGGCTCGGCCTCGTCCCGGACTTCGACGTGTACGACGCGGCGACGTGGACGGCGCCCGTCCCGCTGAGTCACCTCTCGATCAAGGCGAAGGGCGCGCCACAGGCGATCCCCGACTTCACGCGCGGCCTGTGGAGGAAGGCACGTCCGGGAATGGACTCGGAGAAGCCGAAGGAGTAACGGCCGACAGGTCTTTTGGGGGGCCGGCTGATGCCACCGTGCTCAGCAGCGCAGCCGGTCCTCCGTCAGAACCCCTTGGACGGTGGCCAACGTGCGGTCGTGGCAGCCTCCGTCCCCGACCTGCCGGTAGCGCTCGCGCGAGGTGCCCACCGCGTGCCGTTCCTCTCGGGGAACGTTCGCGGTGTAGGTCGCGTCGCCGTCGTAACGGTCGTCGATCACCGACCTGCCGATCCGCCGGTCACCGCGCGTCGTGACGCTCTCGGCGCGGTCACCCAGGGAGATCTCGGTGCGCAGCCGGTCCCCCGCACCGAGCGTCGTGGTCCCGTCCATCGTGTACGTCCGGTCCGTGCGCACCGTCCGGGTCTGCGCTGCCCGGCCGCCCGTGGTGATCGCCTCGCGGTCGGTCCAGGTGGCCTTGAGCGCGTCCATCGCCTCGCCCTCGGTCCACCTGTGGGCGGAGGAGTGGGCCAGGGTGCGGGTCACGGTCGTGGTGACGCGGCCGTGCGAGGTGTTCACGTATCCGGAGACGCTCAGACGGTGGCCGCCCTTCGTGTCGAGCCGATGCGCGCTCTCCCCCGGGCCGGGCGAGGCGGGCGTGTACGTCGACTCGTTCGCGAGGCCGCCCTCCTTGTGGCGGGTCAGCTCGCCGGTCACGTGGGCGCGCTTCTCGTCCTGCCAGACCAGGACGTTGACCGGTGTGCTCCAGCCCGTCTGCCCCTTCGGCACTCCGACGACGGAGACCTCCACCTGATGCGGGCGGCCGTCGTTGAGGAGCCCGGCGTACGGCGTCAGGTCGTACTCGATGGGCTTGACGTCGAAGGCTCTGGGCCCCGGGATCACGTACCAGAGGAAGGGGTTGGACCAGCCGCCGGTCCACACGGTCGGGAACGGCGCGGCGATACCGGCGAGCCGGCCGTCCACCTTGATCTGTACCTCGCGGTAGGGGCCCTTGTCCGCCTTGCAGGAGTACGGCGCGGTCTCGGGCACCGTCATGTACCAGTACTCCTCGCAGCCGCCGCCGGAGCCGGTCGCGTAGACCTCGGCGACGATGCGTTCGCTGTTGCGCGGGGTGGTGAGGGTGGTGCCGTCCCCTAGGGGGAGGATGCGGTCGGGGGGTGTCGGCGGGGTGTCAGGGGCTGTCCGTGGGGCGTCAGGGGCTATCCCCGGGGCCTCAGGGGCTGTCCGCGGGGCGCCGTCCTTCTCCTTCTCGTAGAACGTCAGGGTGACCTTGACGTCGATGATGCCGGTGTACGTGTCGTTGACGACGTTGCCGATGAGCATCTCGACCCGCTGGTCGCGGCCCAGCGTCTCGCTGTAGCGGGTGACGTCCTTCTCCACGGACCAGGTGATGCCGTCGGGGGACGGCTGCGGCGTGGAGGTGCGGAACACCTCTACGCCCCCGATGCGCAAGTAGCCGAGACGGTCGTACTGCCGCCCCTTCACCTTGCCGTCCAGGCGCAGCACCACCTTTTCCCAGCGGTCGCCACATCCGGCGGGCGGTGCGTAGCCGCCCTCGTAAGGCGTGAAGTCCTTGAACCGCGCCTTGGCGACCGTCACTTCGCACGACTTGGTGCGCGGCTTGGAGACCGGGGGCGCGGCGGTCACCGGATCGTGCCAGTCGGTGCCGAACTCGGCCGGGGGCGGGACGGCGGGGGCGGCCGTGGCGGTGGCCGGTGCCGTGGCGGTGGCTGGGCCCGCGTTGAAGAGAGCGCTCGCGGCGAGGATGGTCCCCACGAGCATGGACATGACGCGTCTTCTCATGGGGGTGTTCTATGGGCAGCCGTCGATCTCCGCAACGGTGCCTTCGGGCAGCGGGTCACCGGGTCACCGGAGGCCCCCTGTCATCAGGGGTGGTGGCTCACGCCTTGAGGTGCGCCTTGTCCCCCATCACCACGACCGGGTGCTGCTTCGGATCCAGCGTGCGCAGCAGATGCTCCATGCCCGACTTGGAGAGGCTCACGCAACCCGACGTGCCGCTGCCGTGGTCCATGTGCAGCCAGATGCTGCCGCCCTTGGCCTGACCCTGGGGACGCGTCGGGTCGTTCGGCGGGGTGCCCTTGGCGCGGTTGTAGTCGATGGCGATGACGTAGTCGAAGTCGTGCCAGTGCGTCTTGGGCCAGTAGTGCGGCGCCTGCATGGAGACCGACTTCGTGTACGGGAACTTGGCGCCCGGATCCGCGAGGACACCGCCCGCGTCGGTGAGCGTGAACACCCCGACCGGGCTGCGCTTGTCGTTCTCGCGGTGGTCGGTGGTCCAGCCCTTCTTTCCGTTGTGCGCGGGCCAGCTCCTGTCCTTCTCCCAGGTGGTGTCCGTCGCCGACGATTTCGTGTAGAGCACGACGGTCGACTTCGCCGAGTCCTCGCCGTCGCCGTAGACCGCGACGACCTGGCGGGAGTCCTTGGGGATCTTCGCCTGCAAGCGGTCACCCACCTCGGGGATGCTCTTGAGGTCGGCGGAGTTCCGATGAGCGCTCCCCCCGCCCTTGGCCTGCCCCGCCCCGCCGCCACCCTTCGCCGTCTTCGCGGAGTCGTCGTCTCCGCTTCCACAGGACGTCAGAAGGACACCGCAGGCCGCTGCCGCGACCACCACTCGCACCGCACCGGCTATACGCATCCGTCCATGGTCGCACCCGGCCCGCGAAGTCCCCGTCCAGTGCCCCGGCCCACGAGAAGTCGGGGCCGATTCTTTACCCCGGGACGGAAAACCGTTTGCTTCGGGCCACCGTCCGAGGCGAACCTTTCACGGTTTGTTACCGCCGCCTGTTCCTCCTGGCTTCGGACCCGCCCGCGATCTCGCCCGCGCCACCCTCACGTCGATGGCGGCACCGCGTCGGATCCGAGGCTCAGGGACCGACGGCCGCCGCTTCCGAGTCCTGGGACGTCATGCAGATTCGCGATCTTCCGTATTCCGACCCCGGCGTCCCCGATGCCCGGTCAGGGCCGCGCTTCCTGCTGTGGCTGGGCCGGAACCAACTCGGGGGACAACTCAAGTCCCTCGCCTGGGGCCTGCTTCACTTCGGTTCCATCGCGGGCCTGCCCTACATGGTCGGCATCGCCGTCGAGGCCGTGCTCGACCGCTCCGGGTCCCGGCTCGCCCTCGCGGGCGCGCTGATCGTGCTGCTCGGTGCCGGCATCGCGCTGGGCGACACGATGCTGCACCGCACAGCGGTCACCAACTGGATCACGGCAGCCGCCCGAGTGCAGCAACTCCTCGCCCGCAGGACCGCCCTGCTCGGCTCCGCGCTCACCCGGCGCGTGGCGGCCGGTGAGGTCGTCGCGGTCTCGACGGGTGACGTCGAGAAGATCGGCTGGTTCGTCGAGGCGCTGTCGCGGTTCGCCGCGGCCGCCCTCACCGTCGTCCTGATCTGTGTCGGCCTCCTCGTCTACCAACCGGCGCTGGGTGTCGTCGTGGCGGTGGGCATCCCGGTGCTCGCGCTGTCCGTGCTCCCGCTGCTGCCGCGCGCCACGCGCCGGGCGGACTTTCAGCGCGAGAAGGCGGGGCGGGCAACCGAACTGGCGTCGGACACCGTCGCCGGGCTCCGGGTGCTGCGCGGCATCGGCGGTGAGGAACTCTTCCTCGACCGCTACCGCCGCGCCTCCCAGGAGGTCCGCACGGCCGCGGTACGCAGTGCCCGGATGTGGGCCGCGATCTCGGCGATCCAGGTCCTGATGCCGGGGCTGCTGCTGATCGCGGTCGTCTGGCACGGCGTGCACCTCGCCCGCGAGGGCCGGATCACGGTCGGCGAACTGGTCACCGTCTACAGCGCGGTGATGATGCTCAACTATCCGCTCCGGCACTTCGAGGAGATCGCCATGGCGTACTCCTTCTCCCGCCCTTCCGCGAAGCGGGCGGCGCGGGTGCTCTCCCTGGAGCGGACGGTGGCGCGGTCGGCAGAGGGGGCGGTTGCCCAAGCTGGGAGCGCCGAGCACGCCGATCACTCTCAGCGCTCCGGGCACTCCGGGCAGGGTTCCGGGCGGCTGGGGCACGCCGAGCACTCCGGGCAGGGTTCCGGGCAGCTGGGACGCGCCGAGCGCCCGTCGGCGGGCGGCGGCGCCCGGCCCGCCGGCGACCTGTACGACCCCGTGACGGGGCTCCTCGCCCCGGCCGGCCGCTTCACCGCCGTGGTCTGCGGCGACCCGGACGAGGCGGGCCGACTGGCCGAACGTCTCGGCGGGCACCCCGCGTTCGAGGAGGCCGAGGGCCTGCCCTCCGTACGCCTCGGAGACGTACCGCTCGACGAACTGCCCCTGTCCGCCGCCCGTACCGCCGTCCTGGTCCAGGACAAGGACCCCGTCCTCCTCTCCGGAACGCTCCACGCGCTCCTCGACGTACCGTCATCCGGAGCCGTCACCCCCGAGGAGGCCCTCGCGGCGGCGCAGTGCGCGGACGTCCTGGACGCCCTGGCACAGGCCTCGGTGGACGACGACCCGATGGCCGCCCACCTCACGGAACGCGGCCGCTCCCTCTCCGGAGGGCAACGCCAACGCCTCGCCCTGGCCCGCTCCCTGGTCACCGACCCCGAGGCACTCGTGCTCGACGAACCGACGTCCGCCGTCGACTCGCACACCGAGGCGCGGGTCGGCGACGGCATCCGGCGGCTGCGGGCCGGACGCACCACCGTGGTGCTCACCTCGTCGCCGCTGCTCCTCGACCGCGCCGAACGCGTCGTCTTCCTGGCCGACGGCGAGGTCGCGGCGGTGGGCGCACACCGCGAACTGGTGCACAGCGAACCGCGATACCGCGCGGTCGTGACCCGCGACACCGACGACGAGCGCGCCCGGGTGGACGCCCTCAAGGAATTCGAGATCGAGGAGACGGCATGATCGGCCTGGCGCCACCGGAGTACGACCCGGCGGCCCCCACGACGGCGGAGACCCTGCCCATCGGGGCGACAGCGACCGTCCGCACCTACGTACGCGAGCTGTTCCAGCGCCACCGCCGGGCCTTCGTCCTGCTCATCGGGGCGAACACGCTCGCCGTCGTCGCCTCGATGGTCGGCCCCTACCTCCTCGGTGACCTCGTCGAGAACGTCTCGGACAGCGCCCGCGACCTCCATCTGGAGCGCACCATCGGCCTGTTCGCGCTGGCACTCGCCGTGCAGGCCTTCTTCGTCCGCGAGGTGCGGCTGCGCGGCGCGATGCTCGGCGAGCGGATGCTGGCCGACCTGCGGGAGGACTTTCTCGTACGGTCCGTCGGGCTGCCGCCGGGGGTCCTGGAGCGAGCCGGGACCGGCGATCTGCTCTCGCGGATCACCACGGACATCGACCGGCTGGCCAACGCCATGCGTGAGGCCGTGCCGCAACTCGCGATCGGCGTGGTGTGGGTGGCGCTGCTCCTCGGCGGGCTCGTCGTGACCGCGCCGCCGCTGGCACCCGCCGTCCTCGTCGCCGTGCCGCTTCTTGTCGTGGGCTGCCGCTGGTACTTCAAGCGGGCGCCCTCCGCCTACCGTTCGGAGTCCGCAGGATACGCCGCCGTGGCCGCCGCCCTCGCCGAGACCGTCGACGCGGGCCGCACCATCGAGGCCCACCGGCTCGGTGAGCGCCGCATCGAACTGTCGGAACGCCGCATCAAGGAGTGGACCGCCTGGGAGCGCTACACCCTCTTCCTGCGGTCGGTGCTCTTCCCCGTGATCAACTTCACCCACACCACCGTGCTCTGCTCGACGCTGATGATCGGCGGGGTCTTCGTCCTTCAGGGCTGGATCGGCGTGGGCCAGCTGACCACGGGCGTGCTGATCTCCCAGATGCTCGTCGACCCGCTGGGGCTCATTCTGCGCTGGTACGACGAGTTGCAGGTGGCCCAGGTGTCGCTGGCCCGGCTCGTCGGTGTGCGCGACATCGAACCGGACGCGGGCGACGCCTCCGTCGTCCCGCAAGGGCGCCGCGTCCTCGCGGACGACGTGCACTTCGGATACCGCGAGGGCGTCGACGTGCTGCGTGAGGTGTCCCTGGCGGTCGAGCCCGGCTCGCGCGTCGCCCTGGTCGGTCCGTCGGGCGCGGGCAAGTCGACGCTCGGCAGGCTGCTCGCCGGCATCTACGGGCCGCGCACCGGACAGGTCACCCTGGGCGGCGCCGCGTTGTCGGCCATGCCCGCCGAGGGGGTGCGCGCCCATGTGGCGCTGGTCAACCAGGAGCACCACGTCTTCGTCGGCTCCCTGCGCGACAACCTCCTCCTCGCCAGGACCGGGGCACGGGACTCCGAACTCTGGGCGGCGCTCGGCGCGGTCGACGCGGCCGACTGGGCGCGGGGCCTCGACGAGGGCCTGGACACCGAGGTCGGCTCGGGCGGCTTCGCGCTGACCCCGGCGCAGGCGCAGCAGATCGCGCTGGCCCGACTCGTCCTCGCCGACCCGCACACCCTGGTCCTTGACGAGGCCACCTCGCTCCTCGACCCACGCGCGGCACGGCATCTGGAGCGCTCGCTCGCGCGTGTCCTGGACGGCCGAACGGTCGTGGCGATCGCCCACCGCCTGCACACCGCGCACGACGCGGACGTCATCGCGGTCGTCGAGAACGGCCGCATCAGCGAACTCGGCAGCCACGACCAACTGGTCTCCGCCGACGGCGCGTACGCGGCGCTGTGGCGGTCCTGGCATGGGTAGGGGCGGCGGTTGCTGATGCTGTTGACGGGGTGAGGGCAACTGTGTGGTGGGTGAGGGCGGTGCTGTCCTCCCCCACGACACAGGGCGCTCTACTCCCGCCACGGCAGCGGCAGTTAAGGTACGCGGATGGCTGCATCGCCCACGGATCCAGGCACCCCCGACCGTCGCGGCCCTGCTCGCTACCTCTGGTGGGTGATCGCCAGCCAGCGTCGACGGGTGACTGCCGGAGCTCTGTTGGGCAGTGCGTGGATGATCGGCCTGACCCTCCCTCCGTACCTGTTGTCGCGCGCCATCGACGACGGCTTGCGCCCCGGCGATCAGGGCGCGCTGGCCGGTTGGGTCGCGGCCCTCTTCGGAGTCGGGGTGCTGAACGCCGGGCTCGCGATCATGCGGCACCGCACGATGACCCGCATCCGGCTCGACGCCTACTTCCGCACCGTGCGCGTCGTCGTCGAACACGCCACGCGGCTCGGGGCCGCGCTGCCGCGCCGCGTCTCGGCGGGTGAGGTAGTCACGATCGGGCACGCCGACGTGGGCGTGATCGGCCAGACCCTGACCGTGACTGGCCCCGGCGTGGGCGCGGTGTTCGCCTACTTCGTGGTGGCCGCGCTTCTGCTGTCCGTCTCCCCTCTGCTCGCGGTGGTGGTCTTGCTCGGTGTGCCTCTGCTGGCCCTGCTGGTCGGCCCGTTCCTCGGCCGTCTCCAGGGTGCCGAGACCGCGTACCGGGACCGGCAGGGCGCCCTCGCCGCCGTGCTCGGCGACCTCGTCGGCGGGCTGCGGGTCCTCAACGGCCTCGGCGGCAAGGGTGTCTTCACCGCCCGCTACCGCCACGGCTCGCGGCAACTGCTCGACGAGGGCTACCGCGTGGGCTCGTCGATGAGCTGGATCCAGGCCTTCGGGCTCGGCCTGCCCACGGTGTTCCTGGCCACCGTGACATGGCTCGCCGCGCGCATGGCCGCGCAGGGGACCATCACGGTCGGCGAACTGGTGGCCGTCTACGGCTACGTCGCCGTCCTCGTCGTACCGGTGTCGTTCTTCATCGAGAGCGGCTACGACATCGGCCGGGGCCTGGTCTCGGCACGGCGTGTCGTGCACTTCCTGAACCTGGAACCGGAGGACTTCACGGCTGGGGCTCGGGGCGAGGCTGCGGCGCCCGAGGCACCGGCCCCGCTGCGTGACCCCGTATCCGGTGTGGAGGTCTCTCCCGGCATCCTCACCGCGCTCGTCAGTGCCCGTCCATCCGAGGCCACGGATGTCGTCGAGCGCCTCGGCCGCTTCACCCCCTCCCCCGCCACGTGGGGCACGGTCCGCCTCGACGCCGTCGCCCTGGACCAGGTCCGCGCCAGGATCCTCGTCGCGGACAACGAGGCCGACCTCTTCGCCGGTACGTTGCGCGCGGCGATCTCCGGCCGCCGTGCTCCCGACGAGCGGACGCTCGCCCGTGTCATCGACGAAGCCGTGGCCGGCGACATCGTGGCCGGTCTGCCCGGCGGGCTCGACGCCCGCCTCGCCGCCCACGGCCACAACCTCTCCGGCGGCCAGCGTCAGCGCGTCCGCCTGGCCCGGGCCCTGCTCGCCGACCCCGAGGTCCTGCTGGCCGTCGAACCCACATCGGCGGTCGACGCCCACACCGAGGCCCGGATGGCGGCCCGTCTGCGCGCCGCCCGCCGTGGCCGCACGACCCTCGTGACCAGTACGTCCCCCCTCGTCCTCGACCAGGCCGACGTCGTGTACTACCTGGTCGGCGGCCGAGTGAGCGCCATCGGCCACCACTCCGATCTGCTGGCCTCGCACCCCGACTACCGGAGCCTGGTGTCGCGCGGCTCCGTCCAGCAGGCCCCAGCGCGCGAGGCGACCGAGCAGATCGCGGAGGCGCGAGCCCCGGCAGATCACGGCCCACCAGCGCCACAAGACCATCAGAATCCCCGCCCCTCCGCCGAGCCGACTCACGAGACTCTCCGATGACGCCGCCCCGCCGCGCTGACGGCCCCGGGGCCGCACCGGGGCTTCTGCCCGTAGCCGGCCCGCGCCAGGTCCACCGCGCCGCGCTGCACCTGATACGCCGGGACGCGCGAGCCTTCACCGCCATGATCGTTCTCAATGCGCTCGCCGCGGCCGCGGGCCTCGTCGGGCCGTGGCTCCTCGGCCGAATCGTCAACACGGTCAAGGACGGCGGAGGCGTCGAGGCCGTGGACCGCCTCGCCCTCGGCATCCTCGTCGGAGCCGTCGCCCAGCTCCTCCTGGCGCGTCACGCCCGCTACCTCAGCCACCGCTTCGGCGAGCGCACCCTGGCCCGCATCCGCGAGCAGTTCGTCGACCGGGCCCTCGCGCTGCCCGCCTCGGTCGTCGAACGCGCGGGCGCGGGGGACCTGACGGCTCGCGGCACATCCGACGTCGCGACCGCCGGCCAGACGCTGCGTGACACCGGCCCCGACGTCTTCGTCGCGGCCTTGCAGGCGCTGTTCATCCTCGGCGCGGTGTTCCTGCTCGATCCGCTGCTCGGCGTCTGCGGCGTACTCGGCCTGACCGGCATCTGGTTCGCCACCCGCTGGTACCTGCGGCGTGCGCGCTCCGCCTACCTCGACCAGGGAGCAGCCCACTCCGCCCTCGCCGAGGTGCTCTCCGCCACCGCCTCCGGGGCGCGCACCATCGAGGCCTTCGGTCTGCGGGAGCGCCGCATCGCGGAATGCGAGGACGAGATCGAACAGTGCGTCGCCGCCCGAGAGCGCACCCTGTTCCTGCGCAGCGTCCTCTTTCCGTCCATCGACATCTCGTACGTGATCCCGGTGGCCGTCGTGCTCCTCATCGGCGGCGTGATGCACGACCGGGGCACGGTGAGCCTGGGCGCAGTGGTCGCCTCCGCGCTGTACCTGCGCCAGCTCTCCCAGCCGCTGGACACGATCTTGCAGCGGGTCGAGGAGTTGCAGAGCAGCGGCGCGGCCTTCGCCAGGGTCGAGGGCCTTGCCGCCGCCCCGGCGGGAACATCCGCACCCACAACCCCGGCCACTCCTTCCCGAGGTGATGACCTCGGTGATGCCCTCGGCGATGCTCCCGAGGACGACCGCATAGACGTCGACGGCGTGTACTTCGCGTACGGCGACGGCACCGACGTCCTGCGCGGCGTCGACCTGTCCATACGCCCCGGCGAACGCCTCGCCGTCGTCGGACCCTCCGGCGCGGGCAAGAGCACCCTGGGGCGACTTCTCGCGGGGATCGACACACCGACCAAGGGCACGGTGACCGTCGGCGGTGCCCCGATCGCCGACCTCTCCCCGGGCCGACCGCGCCGCCAGGTCATCCTCGTCACCCAGGAGCACCACGTGTTCCTCGGCACCCTCCGGGACAATCTGCTGATCGCGGCGGAGTCCGCCACAGACGCGGAGCTGCACGACGCGCTCGCGGCGGTCGGCGCCGAGTGGGCGGGGGAGCTGTCGGACGCTCTGGACACCGAGCTGGGCGCCGGCGGCCATCGGCTGAGCGGGGCGCAGACCCAGCAGCTGGCACTGGCCCGAGTCGTACTCGCCGACCCGCACACCCTGATACTCGACGAGGCCACCGCCCTCCTGGACCCGACGACAGCGCGCCACACCGAACGGGCTCTGGCCGCTGTCCTCCGTGAGCGGACCGTCATCGCCATCGCCCACCGGCTGCATACGGCCCACGACGCGGACCGCGTCGCGGTCATGGAGGACGGCCGGGTGACAGAGATCGGCACCCACGAAGACCTCGTGGCAGCCGGCGGCTCCTACGCGGCGCTCTGGCACTCCTGGCACGGCGACCGCCCGCCGACCAACAGCGCCCACATGGACACCCCCGGCACCGGCACACTGGCAGACCCGTCCGCCACCGGCGCCCGAAGCCACCGGCCCGGCAGCTGAGCCGAGACCCGCACTTTCCGTGCCCCTACGACGTCCGACCCTCAGATGAAGTTGAGCGCGGCGGCGCCGCCCACTCCCCCGAGCAGCATGAACACCGGCATCAGCACCTTCAGCTCGATCCAGCTGCCGGCCCGGAAGCGCAGCGCCTTCGGCGGCCCGATCGGGTACCAGCGCTTGCGGCCGATGGGGATGGGCCACAGGACCGGGCAGCCGGAGACCGTCAGCGCGTCCCCGAGGTCGTGGACCAGCGCGCCGAGGACGATCGGCAGCCCGAGCCACAGATACTCCTGGCCGGGCGCGGTGAACAGCCAGTCCGAGCCGTTGCCGGGTTTGTCGAGGACTCCGGCGAGGATCCAGGCGCTCGTCGCGGCGAGCAGCCACACCAGCACATCGCTGCTCGACCCGCGCGCGGCCCGCCACAGCAGGCCTTCGATGGCGAGGACCATGTGGACGAAGAGGAGTGTGAGGACCGCCCAGCGCCCGCCGAAGATCGCCAGGGCGGAGGCGCCCGCCCCTATCAGCACCGCCCACAGCCAGGTGTGCGTCAGCGTGCGGTGGCCCCCCGAGCGGCGCGGGTCGCCCTGCTTGCGCGTCGCCTTGTAGACGGCGTACGAGAGCTTGTCGACGATCTCGCACACCCCCCGCGAGATCGGCCCGAAGGCGCGCGAGATCGTCGCCGACTTGTGGTCGAGGTCGGGGGCGAGCGCCGCCCCGGCACAGATCAGGGCTCCTACGAGGAGGACCGGCCAGGGCATCATGTGCCCCGCGGCCGCGGCAGCCGCGCCGACCCCGAGCCAGGCCGCGGCCCCCGACAGTGAGTGCGCCGGTCCCATCATTGCTGCCGCCCGCCCCATTTCCATTGTTCTGACGCCCCGTTGGCGACACAGCGTAACCTTCGTGATCTTCGTGGGGCCCTCCGGTTCCCAGATCCGGTGAGAAGGAAGGCAAGATGGGGGTGTGACCCTTATCGATCAGCTGCCGCCGGATGCCGACCCAGATGCCCTCTTCGAAGCCTTCTCGTCGTGGGCCGAGAACCAGGGGATCACTCTCTACCCGGCCCAGGAGGAGGCGCTGATCGAGGTGGTCTCCGGAGCGAATGTGATCTTGTCCACTCCGACCGGCTCGGGCAAGAGCCTGGTCGCGGCGGGCGCCCACTTCACGGCACTCGCCCAGGACAAGGTCACCTTCTACACCGCTCCCATCAAGGCACTGGTGTCGGAGAAGTTCTTCGACCTGTGCAAGCTCTTCGGCACCGAGAACGTCGGCATGCTCACGGGCGACGCGTCGGTCAACTCCGACGCCCCCGTCATCTGCTGCACGGCCGAGGTCCTCGCCTCCATCGCGCTGCGGGACGGCAAGCACGCCGACATCGGCCAGGTCGTGATGGACGAGTTCCATTTCTACGCCGAGCCGGACCGCGGCTGGGCGTGGCAGATCCCGCTGCTCGAACTGCCGCAGGCGCAGTTCATCCTCATGTCGGCGACGCTCGGCGACGTCTCCATGTTCGAGAAGGACCTCACGCGCCGCACGGGCCGGCCCACCTCGGTGGTGCGGTCCGCGACACGGCCCGTTCCGCTGTCGTACGAGTACCGGCTGACGCCGATCACCGAGACGCTCACCGAACTGCTCGAGACCAAGCAGGCGCCCGTCTACATCGTGCACTTCACGCAGGCCCAGGCCGTCGAGCGCGCCCAGTCGCTGATGAGCATCAACATGTGCACGCGCGAGGAGAAGGACAAGATCGCCGACCTGATCGGCAACTTCCGCTTCACCACCAAGTTCGGCCGCAACCTCTCGCGCTACGTACGCCACGGGATCGGCGTGCACCACGCGGGCATGCTGCCCAAATACCGCCGCCTGGTGGAGAAGCTCGCCCAGGCAGGGCTCCTCAAGGTCATCTGCGGCACGGACACGCTCGGCGTCGGCGTCAACGTCCCGATCCGCACGGTGCTGTTCACGGCGCTGACCAAGTACGACGGCAACCGTGTCCGCACCCTGCGCGCGCGGGAGTTCCACCAGATCGCCGGGCGGGCCGGGCGCGCGGGCTTCGACACCGCGGGCCTGGTGGTCGCACAGGCGCCCGAGCACGTCATCGAGAACGAGAAGGCGCTCGCCAAGGCGGGCGACGATGCGAAGAAACGCCGCAAGGTGGTCCGCAAGAAGGCTCCCGAGGGCTTCGTCGGCTGGACGGAGAACACCTTCGAGAAGCTCATCGCCTCCGAGCCGGAGCCGCTGACCTCCCGCTTCCGGGTCACGCACACCATGCTGCTGTCGGTGATCGCCCGCCCCGGGAACGCCTTCGAGGCGATGCGTCACCTCCTCGAGGACAACCACGAGCCGCGCAAGCAGCAGCTGCGGCACATCCGACGGGCCATCGCGATCTACCGCTCGCTCCTCGCCGGCGGTGTCGTGGAGAAGCTGGACGAGCCGGACGCCACGGGCCGCGTCGTGCGCCTGACGGTCGACTTGCAGCAGGACTTCGCGCTCAACCAGCCGCTGTCGACATTCGCCCTCGCCGCTTTCGAGGTCCTGGACCCCGAGTCCCCTTCGTACGCTCTCGACATGGTGTCCGTCGTCGAGTCCACCCTCGACGACCCGCGTCAGATCCTCGCGGCCCAGCAGAACAAGGCGCGCGGCGAGGCCGTCGCCCTGATGAAGGCGGACGGGGTCGAGTACGAGGAGCGGATGGAACGGCTTCAGGACATCACGTACCCGAAGCCGCTGGAGGAGCTGCTCTTCCACGCCTACAACACGTACCGCACCAGTCACCCGTGGGTCGGCGACCACCCCCTTTCCCCGAAGTCCGTCGTCCGGGACATGTACGAACGGGCGCTGTCGTTCACCGAGTTCACGTCCTTCTACGAACTCGCCCGCACCGAGGGCATCGTGCTGCGCTACCTCGCCGGCGCGTACAAGGCCCTGGAGCACACCATCCCGGACGACCTGAAGTCCGAGGACCTGGAGGACCTGATCGCCTGGCTGGGCGAGATGGTCCGTCAGGTCGACTCCAGCCTCCTCGACGAGTGGGAGCAGCTGGCCAACCCCGAGGTCATGACGGCCGAGGAAGCCCAGGAGAAGGCCGACCAGGTCAAACCGGTCACGGCCAACGCCCGTGCCTTCCGTGTCCTGGTGCGCAACGCGCTGTTCCGCAGGGTCGAGCTGGCCGCCCTCGACCACGTCGAGGAGCTCGGCGAGCTGGACGGTGAATCCGGCTGGGACGCGGACGCCTGGGGTGAGGCCATGGACAAGTACTGGGACGAGTACGAAGATCTCGGGACCGGCCCCGACGCGCGTGGCCCCAAGCTGTTGCTCATCGAGGAGGATCCGGAGCACGGTCTGTGGCGCGTCCGGCAGACGTTCGCCGACCCGAACGGCGACCATGACTGGGGCATCAGCGCGGAGGTCGATCTCGCGGCCTCCGACGAGGAGGGCCGCGCCGTCGTCCGGGTCACGGACGTCGGCCAGCTCTGAGAGACCCGAGGATCCACGCGTCCCGGACAGGAGTCGAGGAACTGTCATGAACAATCCCGCCGAACGGCTGGTCGACCTGCTTGACCTGGAGCAGATCGAGGTCAACATCTTCCGCGGCCGCAGCCCCCAGGAGTCGCTGCAGCGGGTGTTCGGCGGGCAGGTCGCCGGGCAGGCCCTGGTGGCAGCGGGCCGCACCACCGAGGGCGACCGCCCGGTGCACTCGCTGCACGCGTACTTCCTGCGCCCGGGTCGCCCGGGGGTGCCCATCGTGTACCAGGTCGAGCGGGTCAGGGACGGGCGCTCCTTCACCACGCGCCGCGTCACCGCCGTCCAGCAGGGCCGCACCATCTTCAACCTCACCGCCTCCTTCCACCAGCCCGAGCAGGGCGCCTTCGAACACCAGCTGCCGCCGCGCATCGCCGCTCCCGACCCGGAGTCGCTTCCGACGGTCGCCGAGGAGATCAAGGCGCATCTCGGCGCGCTCCCGGAGCAGCTGGAGCGCATGGCCCGGCGTCAGCCCTTCGACATCCGCTATGTTGACCGGCTGCGCTGGACCGCCGAGGAGATCAAGGACGCCGAGCCGCGCAGCGCGGTGTGGATGCGTGCCGTCGGCCCGCTGGGTGACGACCCGCTCGTGCACACCTGCGCGCTCACGTACGCGAGCGACATGACACTCCTCGATGCCGTGCGCATCCCGGTGGAGCCGCTCTGGGGGCCCCGCGGGTACGACATGGCGTCACTCGATCACGCCATGTGGTTCCACCGTCCCTTCCGGGCGGACGAGTGGTTCCTGTACGACCAGGAGTCGCCCATCGTGACGGGGGGTCGCGGCCTCGCGCGTGGCCGTATCTATGACACCGAGGGGCGGCTGCTGGTGTCGGTCGTTCAGGAAGGGCTGTTCCGTCCGTACGGGGAACGCCACATGGACAGTCCAGCAAGCGCGTGAGCGGCAGGGGACCTGTACGGGAGGCATGGTGCGACGGTTCGACGTGGCTGAGCGCCGGGCACGGCTGGCTGTGCGCCATCGGTTGACGGCCGACACCAGGGCGGACGATCCGGTCGAGGTGGCGCGGTCCCTGCTGGCGCTGCACGGCACCGATCCGTCGTCGGTGTACGTGGGTGCCTGGGCGCGCATGCGGGACGGCCACGTGAGGGACGTGGAGCGGGCGCTGTACGAGGACCGGTCGTTGATTCGGTTGCTGGGGATGCGCCGCACGGTCTTTGTGACCTCCCTTGATGTCGCTCCCGTACTGCAGGCCGCGTGCTCGCGCGCGGTGGCCGCCCGGGAGCGCCGTCTCCTCCTGGCGAGGCTGACGGAGGCCGGCGTCGGCGCCGACGCGGCCGAGGTCTCGGCGTGGCTGACAGCGACCGAGGAAGTGGCGCTGCGGGCGCTCAAGGAACGAGGTGAGGCGACCGCGGCCGAGCTGGTGGGCGACGACCCGCGTCTGGGCACCGAGCTGGTGATGTCGCGCGGCAAGAGCTACGAGGGCCGGCAGAAACTGGCCAGCAGGCTCCTTCTGCTGCTCGCCGCCGAGGGCCTTGTCGTGCGGGGCCGTCCGCGTGGCACGTGGACCTCGCACCAGTACCGCTGGGCCCCGCTGACGCAGTGGCTTCCCAATGGGCTCGCCGACTGGTCCACCCAGGAGGCCGAGACCGAGCTCGCCCGGCGCTGGCTGCGGACGTTCGGTCCGGCACCGGCGGATGATCTGCGCTGGTGGGCGGGGTGGACCAAGACCCAGACGAAGCGGGCGTTGAGCGAACTGCGCCCCGTCGAGGTCGACTTGGACGGAGTGACCGGCCTCCTCCTTCCCGACGATGTGGCGGAGACTGCCCGGCCCGAGCCGTGGGCGGCCCTCCTGCCGGCGCTCGACTCGACCCCGATGGGCTGGCAGAACCGTGGCTGGTTTCTCGGCGACCACGGCCCTCGCCTGTTCGACAGGAACGGCAACATCGGCCCGTCCCTGTGGTGGAACGGTCGTATCGTCGGCGGCTGGGCGCAGGACAGCCAAGGCGAGATCGTCTGCCGGTTCCTCGAGGACGTGGGAGCGGACGCGCGGAGCGCCGTGCGGGCGGAGGCCGAGCGTCTGGCCTCGCGGCTGGGCGGAGTGCGGCTCACCGCGCGTACCAGAGGCCGGACTTGGCTCGAGGAGGAACTGGCCGCTTGACGACCGCAGGGCAGACTTGGGGTGGAGCGGTGCGGGCATGACGCCTCCATCCATAGGGGGTTCGAGATGAGCAACACAGACAGCTCGACGAATAGCGCGGACAGCGCGATGAGTACGGGCAGCGAGGGGGACGGGCAGATGAACGGGAATGTGGTCGACGGCAGGGATCAACTGCTTGACGAGGCCGTTGGCCTGCGCAAGGCAGGCCACCGGGAGGAAGCCCGAGAGCGCCTCGTCGCTCTCTCCGCACGTTTTCCGCAGGACGCGGAGATCGCGTACCAGACCGCGTGGGTCCACGACACGCTGGGACTGGAGGCGGAAGCGGTCCTGTACTACGAGCGGGCGCTCGCCGGGTCGGGGCTCTCCGATGAGGACCGTCGCGGCGCCCTTCTGGGGCTCGGCAGCACCTACCGGGTCCTTGGCCGTTACGACGAGGCCGTCGCCACACTCGGCGATGCGGCGGCCCAGTTTCCCGACGACGGAGCGCTCAAGACGTTCCTGGCCATGGCGCTGTACAACACCGGCCGGACCCATGACGCCATGGAGATCCTTCTGACCTTGCTCGCGGCCACGAGCAAGGCTCCGGAGATCGCGGGTTACCGACCCGCGATCGAGGAGTACGCCAAGGACCTCGACGCCACGATGTAGCGGCGCCGACGCCGTCGCCCCGATACCCCCGGCCTACGCCCGCCTACGGCGCAGCCACTTCAGCAGGCCACGCGACTCCTGAACCGAGGTGTCGAGCGCGACGTCCCTCGGCAGCTCGGGCTCTGGAGTGGGAGGTGCCGGTTCGACCATGGGCCGCGGCGCGGGTCGGGGCGCCGGGCGTTGCGCGCGGGCCTGGACGAGGCCGATCAGCAGGCTGGAGCGCAGCCAGCGAATCTCGTCCGGGTCGTCCGCCGTCGTGATGCGTTCGACGATTCGTGCCACGGGTGAATCCGGTGCTCCGTTGGCGCGTGGCACGGGCTTGAGCCGGTTGAGGTAGGCGCGTTCGTACGGATCCCTGATGGTCTCCGCGAGCTGCACCGGATCCAGCAGCGAGGCCATAGCGGCGACGCGCTCCCACGGGTCCTCGGACTGCCTCAGCAGAAAGTCCGCGTGGCGGCCCCGCCAGTTGCGCGCCCTCAGGTCCTGGCCCTTTTCCAGTCGTTCACGCAGCACTCCCGGCATGCGTCCGGTAAGAAGGTCGGCGTTGGTCTCTGTCTCGGCGAACTGCCGTAGTTCCTCGGCGAGATAGAGCCAGACAACAGCTCGATACCGGTTCAGGTAGAACTTCACCGGGACCAGCGCACCGACTCGGGCGAGCCGGGTGAAGCGGGCCGGGCTGATGTCCATGAGCCTCGCACCCTCTGTGGTGCCCACGGCTCTGATGCCTTCTCGCAGCGACTCGGGGAACCCTTCGCTTCCGCGCACGCGAGCGATCTCCTCACGCGTGACGCGCCGCTGACCGCCCGCTCCGTCCCCGACGGTGCGGATGCGCCCCAGCACCACCGCGAGATCGAACTCGCCGCGCTTGAGGCCCAGTTCCCTCGCGGCGCCGCTCGGCGTCAACGATGGCCGGGCGGCCGTCGCGGTGGCCGTCTGCGTGATGGTGTCACTTGCCATGATGGTTCTCCCCCGTGAGACGTGCTTGCTCTCGGGAAAAACCGTAGCCCGACCACCGCGATCCTCGCTCGGCCTGTGGATAACTCTTGTCGTGGCGATGTCAGCGCTGGTCAGACGTCGACGTCACACGTGCCGGAAGCCGGCGTCAGCGCTGGTCAGAGGTCCACGACAGGCGTGCGTTCCGGTTTCCGGGCCCCCACGCCCAAGTGTTCGCCGACACGGTTCACGAGCAGTGTCATCTCGTAGGCGACTTGGCCGATGTCTGCCTCCGCGGAGCTCAGGACGCAGAGGCAGCTGCCGTCGCCCGCCGCCGTGACGAAGAGGACGGCGTCGTCGAACTCGATCATCGTCTGGCGCACATTCCCGGCGTGGAAGTGGCGCCCCGACCCCTTGGCGAGGCTGTGAAGTCCCGAGGAGACCGCGGCGAGATGCTCCGCGTCCTCGCGCTCCAGATCCGAACTCGCGCCCGTCACAAGCCCGTCGTTGGACAGCACCAGCGCGTGCCGTACATGCTCCATCCGCTGCGTCAGGTCGTCCAGCAGCCAGCCCAGCCCCGTGCTCTGCCCCATGATCCCGTCTCCCCGCGTCCGCTCCCCCTGGCTGGAGGATCTGACCTGCCAGCCTTCCCCACGTCCGGCGCCCCGGCAAGCATGATGGGGACATGGCACAGAAGATGACCGATGAACAATGGCGGGCCTTCGTCTCGCACGGCACCCGAACCGGCAAGCTCTCGACGGTCAGGGCGGACGGCAGCCCGCACATCGCACCCATCTGGTTCCTGCTCGACGGGCAAGACCTGGTGTTCAACACCGGCAAGGAGACGGTGAAGGGCCGAAACCTCGCGCGCGACGGACGCGTGGCCCTGTGCGTGGACGACGATCAACCGCCGTTCGCGTACGTCGTTCTCCAAGGCCGCGCCGAACTGATCGAGGAGATCGACCAGGTCCGGCACTGGGCGGCCCGGCTCGGCGCGCGCTATATGGGCGAGGACCGGGCCGAGGAGTTCGGCAAGCGCAACGGCGTTCCCGGAGAACTCCTGGTGCGCGTGAGGATCGACAAGGTGCTCGCGTCCTCCGGAGTAGCCGACTGAGGTTCAGCCCACCGAGTCGAGCAGTCGGGCGGTATGCATCCGCCCGGCGTACTCGACCAGACGTATCAGCACCTCCTTCCCGGAGTCGCGGTCCCGCGCGTCGCACAGCACGACGGGGGTGCCGCGGTCGAGGTCCAAGGCCCGTGAGACGTCCTGCGCGCCGTACGTACGGGCGTGCGCGAAGCAGTTGACGGCCACGACGAACGGGATTCGCCGGTGCTCGAAGTAGTCCACGGCGGGGAAACAGTCCTCGAGCCGCCGCGTGTCCGCGAGGACGACGGCGCCCAGGGCTCCCTGCGACAGTTCGTCCCACAGGAACCAGAAACGGTCCTGCCCCGGAGTGCCGAAGAGGTACAGCGAAAGGCCCGACCTGATGGTGATGCGGCCGAAGTCCATGGCGACGGTCGTCGTGGTCTTCCGGTCGACGCCCTCGGTGTCGTCCACCGACTGACCTGCCTCGCTGAGCAGTTCTTCGGTGCGCAGGGGACGAATCTCGCTGACCGCGCCGACCAGAGTGGTCTTGCCCACCCCGAAACCGCCCGCTACCAGGATCTTCAGTGCCATGGCGGCGGTCTCGCCGTCCACGGCTTCAGAGCGCTCGGAGACCATCGATCACCTCTCGGAGGATCTTCTCGTCGGGAAGCTGCGCGGGCGGCACCGGTCGGTTGACCTTGATGAAGCCCATCTCCAGCAGGTCGCCGAGCAGCACCCTGACCACGCCCACAGGCAGATCGGCGCCCGCGGCGAGTTCGGCGACGGACTGTGTCTCGGCGCGGCACAGCCCGATGAGCGCCCGGTGTTCGGGGCCAAGAGCGGTGTCGTCCCCGAGTCCTATGGCGTCCGCGTCCAGCGTCACCAGTGCGATCAGGTCGAAACGGACGCCGCTCGGTCCCGGCTCGGTCCGCCCGCCCGTCATCGCGTAAGGCCGGACAAGGGGCCCGGCTTCGTTGTCGTACCACTGGCTGTCCACCTGACGCGGGGAGCCCTTTGATTCGTCGGTCATGGCTACCGGCCGTCCTCGGTCATCTGGCTGCCGGTGGTTGCGCGGCGAGGCGCGCTGGGGTGTGGAGGTGCTCGCCCACCCGCTTGACCAGGCGGGCCATTTCGTACGCCACGAGACCGATGTCGGCCGTCGCGGAGCTGAGGACCGTGAGACAGGAGCCGTCGCCGGCGGCCGCCACGAACAGGAAGGCGTCATCCATCTCGACCATGGTCTGGCGCACACCGCCGGCCCCGAAATGGCGGCCCGCCCCCTTGGCGAGACTGTGGAATCCCGAGGCGACGGCGGCCAGATGCTCGGCGTCCTCTCGGGTCAGGGCGGTCGAGGCGCCGACCGGCAGGCCGTCATTGGACAGCACCACCGCGTGCCGAACCTCACCGACGCGCAGCACCAAGTCGTCCAGCAGCCAGTCGAGTTCACCGATTCGCCCGGCGGGAATGCTCTGGTCCTGGATCATGCGGGGTCTCCTTCGCTGCCGTCCCGGCCCGATACGGGCCCTGAGGTGTCGGAGGCCGAACCGACGACGCCACCCGGGCGCGGACCGCCGCCGCGCGCCCAGCCGTCGCGGTAGGCGGCCATGCGGTCGCGCACCTGCTCGGGGCTGCGCTGCTCGTCCCCCTTGGAGACCGCGGGGGCCTCCGCTTCTACGGAGGGGCGCTCACGCAGTTGAGGGGCGAGGTTCGCCTGACGTACGCGGCGGGGCAGGTCGGCCGGCACTTCCTGGGCGTCCGCGCTAGCGATATCGCGTTCCTGGGCATCCGCCCTCGCGACATCGCGTTCCTGGACGTCCGCGCTCGCGACATCGAGGGATCCGGCGTCGTACGCCCTGGAGTCGTACCCCCTGTGCTGCCGCAACGTAGTGACACCTGGCGGCTGCGCCTGCACCGGGGCCGACAGGACGGGCCGGGCGGGGACGGCCGGAATGGAGACCTCGTGCATACGCTGCGCCGGGTGCGCCTCCACACTCTCCGCCGGGCCGCTGTGCAGTAGCGCGGTGGGCAGGAGCACGACCGCGGTGGTCCCTCCGTAGGGAGACGTACCCAGATGCACCTTGATGCCATGCCGAGCGGCGAGCCTGCTGACTACGAAGAGGCCCAGCTGATCGCTGTCGAACAGGTCGAGCGCTTCGGAGTGCTCGATGCGGCGGTTGGCCTCGGCCAGCATGTCCACCCCCATGCCGAGGCCGCGGTCCTCGACCTCCAGGGCATAGCCGTTGCCGACCGGTTCACCGCTGACCCGCACTTTGGTGTGGGGTGGAGAGAACTGTGCGGCGTTCTCGACGAGTTCGGCCAGAAGGTGTGTGAGGTCGGCGACCGCTGTTCCCAGAACCGAGGCGGCGGGCAGTTGGCGAACCTCCACGCGCGCGTAGTCCTCGACTTCGGAGACCGCCGCCCGGACGACGTCGGTCAGGGACACCGGCATCCGCCAGGCCCGCCCCGGGGCGGCTCCGGAGAGGATGATCAGGCTCTCCGCATGGCGCCTCATCCGGGTCGTCAGGTGGTCGAGGCGGAAGAGATCGCTGAGTTCGTCGGGGTCATCGGCTCTGCGCTCCATCATGTCGAGAAGGCTGAGCTGGCGGTGCACGAGGACCTGGCTCCTGCGGGCCAGGTTGACAAAGACCCCGGAGATGCCGCTGGCGAGTTCCGCGCGCTCGATCGCCGCGTGCAGTGCTGCCCGGTGGACCGTGCCGAGGGCCTCGGAGACCTGCCCCGTCTCATCCTCGGCGGGCGGTCCAGGTGGCGCCTCGGCACGGATGTCGATCTCCTCCCCGGCGCGCAACCGCCGCATGGCGTGCGGAAGTTTGCGGCGGGCGATCTCCAGGGCGCCATTGCGCAGGCTGACCAACTCGATGACGAGACCCCGGCCGATGCGTACGGAGATGACGAGTGAGGCGGCGACCGCGGCGAGGCCGAGGAGAACGGCGGCGCCCGCCGGGGTGAGCACACCGTGGGTGAACGGGTCGGCCCGGTCCACGGCGCCGCTGTCCGCCGCGTCCTCGATCGCGTGGAGTTCTTTCCGCACGGCCGCGTAGGCCCTGTCCCAGTCCCCGGCAGGGGCCGCGGCCAGGGCCTTGCGGCCGGGCTCGGCGGCCAGCACCTTGTCCTCGACGGCTTGGACATCGCCGTACGCGCCTGCCTCTTCCAGGCCGCGCCAGGCGGCCCGTTCGGGTCCACGGAGGTCTGCGACCGCCGCTTCGGTCAGGGTCCGACGGGTATCGACGGCACCGGTGAACAGGCGGAGCCGCTCGCCGTCCAGAGTGCCGGCCAGCCGTGCCGCCGCGAGCACCGCGTCCTCGCGGGCCAGCATTTCGCCCGCCCTGGAGAATTCGAGCAGCACGCGCGCGTGGGTGCCCGGTTCGGCTTCGTGCATTCCCGTGAGCGCACCACCCACCGCGAAGGCCTGCGAAATCGACTTCGTGTACTGGCCGTACGCGGCGTCCCAGCCCATGCGGCGGTCCAGCACGTCGGTCCGCAGGGAACGCAGCTCCTCGGCTCCGCTCACGAACGCGTCGAGTCGGTCGGCCACTCCGTCCGGGAGTCCCGCTCCGTCGGCGACGGTCCGGTTGTTGCCGAGGCGCAGCCTCGCCACCGCCCGATTTGTGCGGGTCGCCTGTCTCTCCAGGGCCGCGCCGCGGTCGGCGCCGGGTTCGGCCACGTAGCGCACGGCGGCGGTGCGTTCTGCTTGGAGCGAGGTCAGAGCCGTGTCCACAGGGGCGCGCACCTCGGCGTGCACACGCTGCAACTGCCGCAGGCGTGCCACGTCGTGAGCCGTACTGACGGTGGCGTACCCCCAGAGGGCGAGCAGCGAGACGACCGGCACCATCAGCAAGCACACGATCTTGGCGCGTACGGTGCGGGGGCGTATCCGCCACCGCCCCGAGCGCGTCGGTGCCTCATGTCGTGGCGGGCCGGTGAACTGCTCCTCCTCGTCAAGGCGTTCGTCGCGGTGGTCGTCGGTGTGGTTGTCGCGGTGGCCGTCACGCTGTTCGTCGGCGGGTGGACCGGCATGGGCGCGGCGACCGCGTGCCGGTGGTGACGGCACGGCGTCGCCGATGGGGTCATGGGTCCTACGGGGTGTACGCATGGCCTCCTCGCTCGGATGGGGATCGGGACGTACTCCGGGATCGGGGCGTATTCCGGTGCCGCCGCCCTTGCCCGCCGCTATCGAGCAGCGCTCTCGACCGGTCGCTGAGCGGACTCGGAGGCCTCGCGCTCGTCCGCTGTGGGAGACAGCGCGACGAAGGCCGAGGTCAGGAAGAGATAGGAACCGAGGCCGACAGCCAGGGGGAAGATGAACTGCATCGTCGTGGCCCCGGAGAGCGCGGCTTCGGAGGGCGTGACGCGCACACTCACCGCGAGCATCCCGGTGTAGTGCATGCTGCTCACCGCCCCGCCCATGACGAGCGACGCGCCCGCGACCGCCAGGGGCGATTTGATGTTGAGCCCGGCCCACAGCGCGGCGGTCGCCGCGACAACGGCGATGACTACGGAGAGACCGACGAGCACCGGGTCGTACCGCACGTCCCCGTGCAGGCGCAGCGCCGCCATCCCCAGGTAGTGCATGCTCGCGACGCCGAGGCCGGTGGTGAGGCCGCCGAGCGCCAGCGCCCGTCCCCGGTCTCGGCCGTACCCGACGGCGAAGACACCGGCGCCCACGACGGCCATCGCGACCAAGAGGCTCAGGATGGTCAGCGGCACGTTGTAGTGGATCTCCGTGCCGGTGACTCCGAAGCCGAGCATGGCGACGAAGTGCATCGTCCAGATGCCGGTGCCCAGCGCGGAAGCGGCGGTGAGGAGCCAGTTCCTGCGCGAGCGCCCCGAGGCGCCCAGGGCGCGGACGGTGCAGCGCAGCCCTAGGGCGGCGCCGATGCAGGCCATCGCGTACGACAGCACGGGAGTAAGCCAGCCGAAGGTGGCGTGGTCCAGGTGTCCCATGGCCCAGGGACGCTAGCCCGGCCAGGGGCGCACAACGGGGGCGCATTTCGAAAGCTGGTGGAATATGACAGAGAGAGGGCACTGAACGATCGCGTCACGGTCGAACGAGTGCACCCAACGTACGTGCGGTTCTTACAGGATCATGGGTCGCATGAGCGACGATCCGACACAAGTCCAGGATTTCTTCACAGCCCGCGCGGCCGACTGGGACACCCGGTTCCCCGACGACGGGCCCGCCTATGAGGCTGCCGTGACCGAGCTCGGACTCCGTCCGGGCTCTCGCGTACTCGACGCCGGATGTGGCACGGGTCGCGCCCTCCCGGCCCTCAGGGACGCCGTAGGCCCCTCGGGAGTCGTACTGGGCGCCGATCTGACGCCCGCCATGCTGGAGGTCGCCAGGCACGCGGGCAGGGATCGCGACGGACAGCTTCTGCTCGCCGATGTGGCGCGGCTGCCGGTGCTCTCCGGGTCGCTCGACGCCGTCTTCGGCGCCGGACTGATCTCACATCTGCCGGATCCGGCGGAGAACTTGCGGGAGTTGAGGCGCGTGGTGCGCCCTGGTGGGTTGCTCGCCCTCTTCCACCCGATCGGCCGGGCAGCGCTGGCGGCCAGGCAGGGGCGACAGATCACGCCGGACGATCTGCGGGCGGAGGCCAACCTCCGCCCCCTCCTCGCCGGCTCCGGCTGGCGCATGACGTCGTACGTCGACGAGGACGCCCGCTTCCTCGCCCTCTCCGTACGCGAAGGCTGAGCGGACCGGTCTTCAGGGCGTCGCCCCGGGCGGCGTGCGGCCCGCCACCTCGGCGGCGAACGCGTCGGCGTTGTCGAACATGACGTTGTGGCCCGCTTCCGGCACGGTCACCACCCTGACTCCCGAAGCAGTCAGGGCATCCCGCCCCGGGAGGACCCCGCTCCACGCGCCCTGCAAGTAGACGCGGTCCATGGTCAGCGCCATCAGCATCCGGCGCATCGTGGGCCGCGTCCCCGCTATGAGCCCGACCGCGCTTCGATGCAGGCCGCGGGGGTCGGCGAGGCGCATGGTTGCCGCCCAAGTGGGCCCCACTTCGTCCAGCACGCGCGCGTAGCCACCGCCGACGACGAAGTCCTCCTCCTCGTAGGCGGCGATGCCGCTGCTGCCCGCCGTCAGGGGCGGGTTCGGGTCGAGATTGGCTTCCGCGAGGACCAGCCGCGACACGAGGTCGGGACGACGGTGCGCGAGCACGATGGCCACGGAGCCGCCCATGCTGTGGGCGATCACCTCCGCTCCCGCGACCCGGGCCTCGTCCAGCACCGCGGCCAACGCGGCCGCGTGCTCCTCCAGCGTGTAACCGAAGTCGGCAGGCCGGTCGCTGATGCCGTGCCCGGGCAGGTCGACGAACAACGAGCGGCGGCCGACCAGTTCGGGCCTGGCGGCGATGTGCGCGTGATAGACGGTCGAGGTCGCGCCAAGACCGTGCACGTACACCCTTGCGGGGTCGACGCCGTCAACCTCTGTCCACCGCACGCGGCTCCCCCGCGTGTCGAACCGTGCCTCACGCATGGCTGACTCCCGTCCCCTGTCGTCGTATCCAGCACCTCGCCCGGCGCGAGCCGTCAGGGACGATACCTCGTGACCGATGTATTACGTTACTGATGTACACCGCAGACGACAGAACATGCGGCAGAATGCGGCGCATGCTCGAACTGGCCATCCTCGGTTTCCTCCACGACACCCCCCTCCACGGCTACGAGCTGCGCAAGCGCATCACCGCGCTGACCGGGCATGTACGGCCCGTCGCGGAGAGCACGCTGTACCCCGCCATCAAGCGGCTCGAGAAAGCGGGACTGCTCGCCCGCGAGACCCGGCTGGGGGCCGTCGCGGCGCCGCGCCATGTCCTCACTCTCACGCCGGAGGGCAGGCAGGAGCTGCGCAAGCGGCTCGCGGAACCGGCGCGGGGGGACATCACCGACGAGAACCGATGGTTCACGCTTCTCGCCTTCCTGCGCCACTTGGACGACGAGGCGGCCCAGGCGGCGGTGCTGCGCAGGCGGCTGGCCTTTCTGGAGGAGCCCGCGAGCTTCTTCTACGAGGGTGAACGGCCGCTGAGCGCGGAAGAGCTCGACGACCCCTTCCGGCGCGGCATCCTCACGATCGCCCGCGCGACCAGCCGGGCCGAACTCACCTGGCTGCGCGCGACCTTGACGTCACTCGGTGGGGGTAACCGCTGAGCTGCCCTTGTGCGGCACCGGGCAGCCTCGGACGCCGGGCATCGGGAACGAGCCGAGTTCGGCGACCTCGTACCCGTCGGGGTACCCCTTGATCTCCCAGTTCTGCCGTGCGTAGTGCGGCGCGCTCCGCGGCGGCATCAGGCGTACGGCACGCCCCCGCAGGCGCACCGCTCCCCTGACCAGCGAACGGGTGACGGCACCCGGCTGGTCGTAGCGGAACGCGCGCAGCAGGGGCTCGTCCAGCAGGGCGAGGGTCGCGGAGCGCACAACGGGTGCCAGAGGGCGCGGATACCAGGAGGCCATCAGGTCGAGGGTCGCGTCGGACACCTTGCGCGCGCCTTGGTCCCAGCCGAAGTTGGCCTCTTCGTAGCCATCGAGGCAGTTTTCGAACTCTTCGTAGGTGCGGGGGATTTCCTTGATGCCCATGTGCTGGCCGAGGGTGCGGTAGTACGCGGCGCCGGCGGCCATCTCGTGACGCGAGAGCCTGCGCCAGCCGTAGGAGTCGATCCACCGCTTGGGCATCACCACGAAGGTGCACAGTACGTAGCGCATGTCGTCATTGCTGATGTCGTAACTGCGGTGCATCTGGTTGATGCGGCGGATGGCGGTGCGGCCCTCGTCGCTACCGAATCCGTGTTCTACGACGGCGTCGAGGAGCAGGGCCGTGTCGTCGTATCGCTTCTGCGTACGATCCGTCAGCTCGGCTGTGTCCGCGAGCAGTCGGCCGATGCTGGGCACGGCATAGGTGCGGTACAGGGCGAGTTCGAGTGCGCGCGTATAGTCCCAAGGGAATTCGAACGTCGCGGTGAGCCGGTAGATCTCGAGGAAGTCCTTTTCCGGGTCCAGGCGCCTGATCTGCTCGAGCCGCTCGAAACGCTTCACGCGTTGTCCCCTTCTGTGACCGGAACACCAACTCTACTTTGGTGAGGGGAAGATGAGTGTTCAGCGGGTGCGGCCATACCCGGGGGAAGGCAGACCACATGATTGACAGGCTCCGCAAGTTCTGGCGCGCCGGCAAGCGTGAGGAGGGCGAGCGCCCCCAGGCCATCGACAAGCGCAAGCGCCCGCACAATCTTTTCGAGGCCGCCGCTGTCTACGTGGCGGCCTGCGCCGAGGACGATCGGGACCAGATGGACGAGGCCGCGGGGTGGGTCTCCCCGGAGGCGCTGTCCTTCGGCGTCAGCGAGCTCGCGTGCCGGGCTGTCATCGCTCTCGCGCGGGAGCGTGACGAGTCGCCTCGGGACGTGGCCCGTACGCTCATGGGGCTGCCCGCCGCCTGACCCTTCGTCCGTCTGGAGAAGTCGGAACGAGGCGAACCTTCGGGGGTTTTCCCGCTCATCCACCCCTCGACGATCTCTGGGGCGACTGGTTAGGGTGCGCCGACGGACGAAGCGAGGGGAGGCCGGCATGGCGAGGACGGACGACGCCGGCGCCGCCGAGGACGACGCGCTGTATGTGCTGACGGCGGTTCTCCTGACACCCGCGAAGTTCCCCAGCGTGCTGGGTGACGACTACCCGGAGGCGTGCGCGGCGCTCGGCCTCACACCGCTCGCCGCCGGTTACGGACTGGTGCTCGGCCAGGACGGCGACGGCGCGCGATGGACGGTCGTCGTCGACGATGTGTCGCTCGTGGCCGTCGCGATCGCCTCCTGGGACTGCGGTATGGAGTACGACCTGTCCCCCGACGCACGTACTGTCGTGGCCGCACTGCCCGGCTGGCCCCTCGCGGTCGCTGTCGCGGCCCCGGGCGTGCCTGCCCCGCACGACCCGGAGCCAGATGCCGGGGACGAGGGCCGGCAGCCACTCACGCCACCGGAGTCGGACGTGTGGGGACCGGCCCAGCGGCGGCTCGGCGCCGATGAAATAGCCCTGCGATGGGCGGCGTGGCGGGAGCAGATCGACGACGCCGACTTCGCGGTGGACGACCCCGAGGAAACGTTTCCGACGGACTCCGGGAAGGCGCCGTTGACTGGAGTGCGACGTGTACTCGCCGAAGCACGTGCGTACCTGGACACTCCCCCGCCTCTCGGGCGAGTGCGGTCCTCCTTCGCTTCGGGAGACGCCCGAATCCTTAGGGCCGACGGTCCCGGCTGGTCCTTGGTCGCCAGGACCGACGACATCGCCTTCGTACTCTTGGACGAGGAGCCGCGTGAGGTGCTCCCCGTCGGCCGCGGACCTGAGCTACCGGTGCTCTTGAAGGCTCTCGACGAGATGGCGGTCCGCCCGTCCTGAGCGCTCTCTACTGCGGGCTCAGCGGCCTATCTCCTTGCGGGTGACTCGGCGCAGCCTGCGCCGCTGCCCGGGGTCGAGTGTCAGATAGGCCGCCGCGGGCACTCCGAGCACGATCAAGAGTGCGGCCCACCACGGCAGCCAGAACAGCATGATGAGCCCGGCCGCCACACCTCCTGCGGCGATCTTCGCGTTCCTCGACATGTGTGTCGCCTCCTTCGCGGCTGGCGCCGCTCTCTGTCTGGGAAAACGGGATCTGACCTCCTACGGTTCCAGGTCGCGCCCCTGAGACATCCCTGACAGACCCCTGAGCCGACCCCTACTGGCTCCCCACCGCCTACTGCGCCACCCACCGGCCTCGCCCACCGCCTACTCGACCCGCAGCGGCTCGCCGACTTCGTACATGTGGCGCAGCACCTGCCGGTAGGAGTCGACGAATCCGGCCTCCGTGTAGGACATACCCACAGCGGCACAGTGATCGCGCACGACAGGCTGGACAAGTCGCAGGTGAGGCCTGGGCATGCTGGGAAACAGGTGGTGCTCGATCTGGTAGTTGAGCCCCCCGAGGAACCAGTCGGTGACCGGGCCACCGCGGATGTTGCGCGAAGTGAGCACCTGTCGGCGCAGATGGCCCCAGCGCTCGCCGTCCGGATCGGGCATCTCCATGCCCTTGTGGTTGGGCGCGAAGGCGAGTCCGAGGTGCAGGCCGAACAGTGCCTGGTGGATGGCGGCGAAGACGATCGCGTGACCCAGCGGCATGGCGGCGAGCAGCAGCGTTACGTACCCCACGAGGTGGGCGACGAGAAGGAGCCCTTCCACCACGCGCTCACGCGGAGACTGACGTCGCAGGTCCTGGAAGCCGTAGAGCTTCATGGCGAGGCCCTGGAGGAGCGTCAGCGGGAAGAAGAGCCACGCCTGGTTGCGGGTGAGCCAGCCCCGGAAGCCCACGCGGACCTTCGCCTGCTGACTGGTCCAGACGAGGACGTCGGCGGCGACATCGGGGTCCTTGTCGACGTGGTTGGGGTTGGCGTGGTGCCTGTTGTGCTTGTCGTTCCACCAGGCGGAGCTCATCCCCAGGAGGAGGTTGCCGTGCACCAGGCCGATGGCTCGGCTGATGGACCGGTCGCCGGTTATCTGCGCGTGCCCCGCGTCATGACCGATGAATGCCGTTCTGGCACACAGGATGGACAGCACAGGGGCCAGCAGCAGCACCCACCAAGAAGCTCCGATGGCGAACATCCCGGTACCCACAGCCGCAAGCGCCAGAGCGTTGACCGCGATGGTGCGGGTGTACCAACCGGTGCGGCGGTCCAGGAGCCCCTTCTCCTTGACGGTGCGCAGGAGGGGTGTGAAATCACTTCCGGCGGCCTGCTTGCGGGCGCCGAGGGAAGGGCGTTCCGCGACTGCTGCCTGGGGCATGGGTGGGTCTCCGGTCTGCGTGACGGCGGGGCTGACCTGATCAAACGTACGGCGAGGTGACCCGGGGCAACCATGGCGCCACCACCCGTGTCAGAGGGGGGTCAGCACCGCCCGCCAGGGGGGCTGACGACACCCCTCCGAGGTGGAGTGATCGGGATCACCGTCGATACGCGCCCGTTGCATGCTCGGCGTGATGTACTCTCGGCCGCTCCGGTGTCAGTAGTCAAATTTGAGGAATGCGCTATCGCCGTGCCAAGGCTCCCTGCCGTCTCCGCCTCCAAGATCTCCGAACTGTCGCGCTGTTCCGTACTCTTCGTGCCCGCTGATCCCGCGCGCGGGGGGCGGGTCGCCTTCTGGTGTCCCGATGGCACCGAGTCGCCTTTGGTCGGTGACGCCACTTCCGAGGAACTGGCCGTCGCCGTCCCCACGGACGACGGCGTCGAGCTCAGTGCCGTACCCGCGGTCCTGCTTCCCGTACGCGCCGCGCTGCCCGTCCTCACACGCGCGCGTGCCGCGTCGGGGACCCACCCGACAGCTGCCTTCTGGGGGACGGCGGGGGTCCTCGCGCTGCAACTCGCGGCTCGTGGACTGCTGTTGCCGGGCCTGACGGCCAGTGATCAAGATTCCTGGCGTGCCGGCCCGTTGGGGGCCGAGGACCTGCAGCGACTGCGTGACCTCGCCGCGGCGATGCCACCGGCCGCCCACTCGCTGCCGTTGGACGCCGACGCGCCTCTGCGGCTGCCCGAGCCGGAGCGGCTGCTGCGCCAGTTCCTCGATGCCGTGGCCGATACTCTGCCGCGCTCCCCTGCCGCAGCCCTGGCGGCCGGTGGGCCCGTCTTCGCGTCGATGAAGCCACAGCACGTTCCCGAACAACGGTCCTGGGCCACGGACGTGGCGGCGGGACACGACGCCGGAGTGCGGATCTCGCTGCGCGTGGAGATCCCCGGCCTGGTCTCGGTCGCCGAGGACGGCACCCGGCTGACCTTCCGCGCCGTTCTGCAGTTGCACAGCGTCAGCGACCCCACGCTCGTGGCGGACGCTGCCGAGGTGTGGGCCGGGGGCGGGACGACGGAACAGGCCTTCGGTCCGCGGTCACGCATGGATGCCCTCCTGGCGCTACGACGCGCCACGCGCGCGTGGTCCCCGCTCGCCCCGTTGCTTTCGGCCACCGTGCCCGACGCGATCGAACTCGCCGACGAAGAGGTCACCGACCTCCTGGGTGAGGGCGCCCGGGCGCTCGCGGGCGCGGGCGTCGACGTGCACTGGCCGAGGGAATTGGCGCGCAGCCTCACCGCGCGTGCGGTCATCGGCCCTCCGGACGAGGAACAGGACGGAGACGGCAGGAGCCCAGTCAAGCCGGCGTCCGACACACCCTCGTTCCTCTCCCCCGATGCCCTGCTCGCGTTCAACTGGCGCTTCGCGCTGGGAGACCAGCAGCTGACGCGCGCCGAACTCGACCGGCTCGCCGAAGCGAACCGCCCCGTGGTGCGCCTGCGTGACCAATGGGTGCTGATCGCTCCCGAGGAGGCACGCCGCGCCCGCGATCGGCAGGACCGCAAGGTCACGCCGATCGAAGCCCTCAGTGCCGCTCTGAGCGGCACTACAGAGGTCGGGGGGCAGCGCGTCGACGTGGAGCCGACGGGTTGGCTCGCCACGTTGCGTGAACGGCTCGCGGACCCGGAAGGCATGGAGCCCGTCGGCCAGCCCGAGGCACTCGCGGCGGAGCTTCGCGACTACCAGCTGCGTGGTCTGAACTGGCTGGCCCGGATGACCTCGCTCGGCCTCGGTGGCTGCCTCGCCGACGACATGGGCCTCGGCAAGACGATCACCCTGATCTCGTTGCATCTGCACCGCCAGACCCAGGAGGAAACGGCGGGGCCCACGCTGGTGGTCTGCCCGACATCGTTGATGGGCAACTGGCAGCGCGAGATCGAGAAGTTCGCGCCCGGCACGCGCGTACGGCGATTCCACGGAGCCCAGCGCAATCTGGAGGGCCTGGCGGACGGCGAGTTCGTCCTCACCACCTACGGAACGATGCGGCTCGACGCGGAGAGGCTGGGCCAGACCCCCTGGGGCATGGTCGTCGCCGACGAGGCGCAACACGTCAAGAACCCGTACTCGGCGACGGCGAGGCAACTGCGCACCATCGGGGCACGCGCGCGCGTGGCGCTCACCGGCACCCCCGTGGAGAACAACCTCTCCGAGCTGTGGGCCATTCTGGACTGGACCACTCCCGGCCTGCTCGGCAAACTCAGCACCTTCCGCACGCGCTACGCCCAGGCCGTGGAGGGCGGCGCGGATCCGGGCGCGGCCGAGCGCCTCGGGCAACTCGTACGGCCGTTCCTGCTGCGCCGACGCAAGTCGGATCCAGGGATCGCGCCCGAGTTGCCGCCGAAGACGGAGACCGACCGCGCCGTCTCGCTCAGCGCGGAACAAGCGGGCCTCTACGAAGCCGTGGTGCGGGAAACGCTCGCGGAGATCTCCGGGGCCGACGGTTTCGCGCGCCGGGGGCTGATCGTCAAACTCCTCACCGGCCTCAAGCAGATCTGCAACCACCCGGCGCAGTACCTCAAGGAGGACGGGCCGCGGATCCCGGGACGCTCCGGAAAGCTGGAACTGCTCGACGAGTTGCTGGACACGATCCTCGCCGAGGACGCCAGCGTGCTCGTCTTCACGCAGTACGTCCAGATGGCCCGGCTCATCGAGCGGCATCTGGCGGACCGTGGTGTCCCGTCGCAGTTCCTGCACGGCGGCACGCCCGTCGCGGAGCGCGAGGCGATGGTGCAGCGCTTCCAGGACGGCGAGGTCCCGGTCTTCCTGCTGTCCCTGAAGGCGGCGGGTATCGGGCTGAACCTGACACGTGCCGAGCACGTCGTGCACTACGACCGCTGGTGGAACCCCGCAGTCGAGGCACAGGCCACCGACCGTGCGTACCGCATCGGGCAGACGCAGCCGGTGCAGGTGCACCGCCTGATCGCGGAAGGCACGATCGAGGACCGCATCGCCGACATGCTGCTGCGCAAGCGGGAGTTGGCCGATTCCGTCCTCGGTTCGGGCGAGGCCGGTCTCACCGAGCTGACCGACGCCGAACTGTCCGACCTGGTGGAGCTGCGAGGGGGCACGCGATGAGTGACATCCATGACGAGGCGTACGGAGCCGAAGACGGCGACGGGCGCGGCGAGGCGGCCACGGACGAGCGCACGTTCGAGGCCATGCCGCCCGCGCACGGGCGGGGTTTCGCGCAGACCTGGTGGGGCCAGGCCTGGCTGAAGGCACTGGAGGACACGGCCCTGGACCTGGGTCAGCTCAAGGCAGGGCGTCGCCTCGCGCGCGCGGGTGCCGTGGGTGCGGTCTCGGTGCGACCTGGCCGGATAACGGCGGTCGTCCAGGATCGCGACGGCACGCCGCACCGTTCCGACGTGCTGCTGCAGGAACTGAGCCCGGAGGAGTGGGACCGCTTCCTGGAAATGGCCGTCGAGCGGGCCGGGCACATCGCGGCGCTCCTCGACCGTGACATGCCGCCGCACCTGGTGGAGGACTCGGCCGCGGCGGGCGTCGAACTCCTGCCGGGGATCGGTGACCTGGAAGCGGAGTGCGACTGCGAGGCGTGGGACCACTGCGGGCACACGGCCGCCCTCTGCTACCAGGTGGCGCGGCTGCTCGACCAGGATCCCTTCGTGCTCCTGCTGATGCGGGGCCGTGGCGAGCGCGAGCTGCTGGACGAACTGCACGTGCGCAGCATCGCTCGGGTCGACTCCCCCGAGCGGCGTGAGGAGCCTCACGAGGCGGCTCCAGAGGGCGTCAGCGCCGCGGAGGCGTACGCGGACGGCGCCATCCTGCCCCCGCTGCCCGGCCTGCCCGTGCTGCCGTCCGAGCCAGGTCTGCCGCCCAGGCTCGACACGGAGGCCGGGCCCGCGCAGGGCCTCGATGTGGAGGCGGTCGAGTTCCTGACGGCGCAGGCGGCCGTCGAGGCCTACCGGCTGCTGGCCGAGGCGCTCGCTCCGGGGCATGAACGGCTCGCGGTCGAGGATGAGCTGACCGTGAGCGAGGATGCCGTACGCCTGGCCGCCGCCGATCCGGGCCCGGCCGTCGAGGCCCGGCTGGCCGCGGCGTCCGAGCGCGGCCGTGACGGTCTCGCGATCGCCGTCCGGGCCTGGCGGTACGGAGGACGGGCCGCGCTTCGCGTGCTTGAGGAGGAGTGGGTTCCCGAGGAGGCTTCGCTGGCACGCGCGCGTGCCGCGCTCGCAGCGGCCTGGGAGGACAGCGAGCGCCCGGAGCTGCGAACCGTTCGCAATCGGTGGACCGTGGTCGGCTCGGACGTGCAGCTCCGCCACGGGCGCGACGGCCGTTGGTGGCCCTACCGCAAGGAGCGGGGCCGCTGGACCCCGGCGGGGCCGGCGGCACACGATCCGGCGACCGCTCTGGCCGTGGCGAGCGGCAGCGAGTGACAAGGGCGCGCTCGGCCCGCGGGTGACCCGGGACGGCGCGGACACCGGTGCTTGGCCGAGAAGCAGGGGGCGCTCACCGGCGTGTTCGCGTCGGGCACCGGTGCGCCGGGAACACCGGCGCACGCACTCACCCTGGTCAGCGATTGAGCGCGGCCATGTCATCCGCGAGCGTGGAGGACGTCGGGATCAGGGAGGTCTGACGGCACGAGCCGTCCCCAGGCCCGGCAGCGGGGAACCGGATGCGTCAGCTCTGTCGGCGCGACCTACGTGGAGGGGGTGAGCAGGGCACCGCGCCCCATCACGGCTGAACGGATCGGTGGTTGCCGACGTCGCCTCCTGCCCCTCGCGGGAGGCGACGTCGACGCGCCTGCGTCCATTCGCCTTGTGCCTCCTTCGTGTCCGTGGGGGCGGCGCGACCACACGGCTCTCTCCGGAGCGGCTCGACGAGCGAAGGCTTCAGCCGCGTGCTCCCAGGAGGTGGTCCATGGCCAGTTGGTCGAGGCGTTCGAACGCCATCCCGCGCGCGGCGGCCGCCTCCACGTCGAAGGCCTCGTAGGCTCCCCGGTCGGCGAGCAGCCCGGAAAGACCGTCATCGGCGGTGGGCAGCGCAAGCTCGTCGAGACGGGAGACGCTCAGCGCCTCGCGCACCTCGGGGTCGGCACGGAAGGCAGCTGACCGCTCCCGGAGGATCAGGTAGTTGCGCATGCAGCCGGCGGCCGATGCCCACACCCCTTCGTAATCCTCCGTACGGGGCGGCTTGAAGTCGAAGTGGCGCGGCCCCCCGTAACCGCCCCTCTCCAGGAGGTCCACCAACCAGAAGGCGCTGCGCAGATCGCCCGCGCCGAACCGCAGGTCCTGGTCGTACTTGATGCCTGTCTGGCCGTTCAGGTCGATGTGGAAGAGCTTGTCGGCCCACAGTGCTTGGGCGATGGAGTGCGGGAAGTTCAGTCCCGCCATTTGTTCATGGCCCACTTCGGGGTTGACGCCGAACAGTTCGGGCCGCTCCAGTCGCTCGATGAAGGCGAGGGCGTGACCGACTGTGGGCAGCAGGATGTCGCCGCGCGGCTCGTTCGGCTTCGGCTCGATCGCGAAGCGCAGGTCGTAGCCCTGGGAGGTGACGTACTCGGCGAGCAGGTCGAAGGCCTCCTTCATGCGGTCGAGTGCGTCGCGTACGTCCTTGGCGGCCCCGGATTCGGCTCCTTCCCTGCCGCCCCAGGCGACGTAGGTGTGCGCGCCCAGCTCCACCGCCAGGTCGATGTTGCGGATCGTCTTGCGCAGCGCGTAACGGCGGATGTCGCGGTCGTTGGCGGTGAACGCGCCGTCCTTGAAGACGGGGTGGGTGAAGAGGTTCGTGGTGGCCATCGGCACGACCAGGCCTGTCGCGTCCAGTGCCTGTCGGAAGCGCTTGATGTGGCCTTCACGTTCCGCGTCGGACGACCCGAACGGGATCAGGTCGTCGTCGTGGAAGGTCACTCCGTAGGCGCCCAGTTCGGCGAGGTGGCGCACCGCGTCGGCCGGGTCGAGCGCACTGCGGGTGGCGTCGCCGAACGGGTCACGTCCCTGCCAGCCGACGGTCCACAGGCCGAAGCTGAACTTGTCCTCAGGAGTGGGCTGGTAGTTCATGTGCGGCTCCCTCGACTATTTCGTCATGGCACTTTACAAATTAGTATCCGAAGGCTCCGCTGGGAAGGTCGGGGAGGAAACTCCGGGATGTACCCAGGCGAGCCGCAGGAACGGAGACCTCATGTCATCAGCGCCCTCAGCACAGGGACCTCTTGTCGTCGGCGTGGACAGCTCCACGCAGTCCACCAAGGCACTGGTCGTCGACGCGGCCACCGGCCGGGTCGTGGCGAGCGGTCAGGCGCCGCACCGGGTCAGCTCTGGCGCGGCACGCGAGAGTGACCCCCAGGAGTGGTGGGAAGCTCTGTGCGCGGCCCTGCGGCAGTGCGGTCCCGTGGCGCGGGAGGCCGCAGCGGTGTCGGTCGGTGGCCAGCAGCACGGGCTGGTCACGCTCGACAAGGGCGGCGACCCGGTGCGGCCCGCTCTCCTGTGGAACGACGTGCGCTCCGCCGCGCAGGCGCGGAGCCTCCTGGAACGGCTCGGCGGCCCCAAGGAGTGGGCCGACCGGGTGGGCAGTGTGCCGGGGCCCTCCTTCACCGTGACGAAATGGGCCTGGCTCACCGAGCACGAGCCGGCCGCCGCCCGCTCCACAGCCGCCGTGCGTCTGCCCCATGACTACCTCACCGAGCGCCTCACAGGGCTCGGCACGACCGACCGCGGCGACGCCTCGGGGACGGGCTGGTGGGCGTCGGCTTCGGAGACGTACGACGAGGAGATCCTCGGCATGGTGGGGCTGGACCCTGCGTTGCTGCCCCGCGTGGCGCGACCCGGCGAGGTCGTCGGCACGGTGCGCGGCGGCGGTGAACTGCCCTTCTCCAAGGGCACGCTGGTCGCCCCGGGCACCGGCGACAATGCCGCGGCCGCACTGGGCCTCGGCCTGCACCCCGGCACTCCGGTACTGAGCCTCGGTACCTCGGGCACGGTGTACGCGGTCTCGGAGCACCGCCCCGCGGACCCGACCGGCACGGTGGCGGGCTTCGCCGACGCGCGGGGCGCTTGGCTGCCGTTGGCCTGCACCCTCAACTGCACGCTGGCCGTCGACCGGATGGCCACGCTGCTGAACCTGGACCGGGAGGCGGTGGCACCGGGCGGCGCGGTCACGCTCCTGCCCTACCTGGACGGCGAGCGGACGCCGAACCTCCCCCACGCCACTGGGATGGTGCACGGCCTACGACACGACACGACACCTGGGCAGCTGCTCCAGGCGGCGTACGACGGGGCCGTGCACTCGCTGCTCGGCGCTCTCGACCTCGTCCTGGACACGGACGCCGACAGGTCGTCCCCGCTGCTGCTCATCGGAGGCGGAGCGCGCGGCGCCGCATGGCAGCACACCGTACGTCGCCTCTCCGGCCGCCCCGTTCAGGTGCCCGAGGCTCAGGAACTGGTCGCGCTCGGTGCCGCCGCGCAGGCGGCGGGTCTCCTCACCGGCGAGGACCCGAGCGCGATCGCGCGGCGCTGGGGCACCGCGCGGGGGCCCGTGCTCGACCCCATGGAGCGGGACGACGAGACGCTGTCCCGGATCTCCGGGGTACTCTCCGACGCGGCGCCGCTCCTGGACAGGGCGCCCCATGAGGAGTGAGGACTGACCGAGGCATGACCGCACCGCTGCACGAACAACGCTCGGGTACGTCGGGTGCGCGGTTGCCCGACACCCAGCAGGGGATGCGCCGCCGCAACCTCTCCCGGGTCATGCACACCGTGGCCGCGCACGGCCCCCTGTCACGTGCCGCTGTGGCCTCCAGGATCGGGTTGACGCGGGCTGCCGTCTCCACGCTGGTGGACGAGTTGATCCGCTCCGAGCTCCTGGACGAGCTCGGGCCCGAGCGGCCCGGGCGGGTGGGCCGCCCCGGTTCAGCTCTCGCGGTCAGCGCGCGGGGGCCTGTCGGTATCGGGGCGGAGGTGGGCGTGGACCATCTCGCGGTCTGCGCGGTCGACCTGCGCGGCGAGACGCGTGCACGGGTCATCCAGCAGGTCGGCAATCGCGGGCGCTCACCCGAGCCGGTGCTGCGGGAACTCGCCGCCCTGGTGCAACGCGTCTGCGCCGAGGTTCGCTCGGCGGGCCTGTCCCCCGCGGGGCTCGCGGTGGCCGTGCCGGGCCTGGTCGCCAGGGACACCCACTCGGTCGTCCGCGCTCCCAACCTCGGCTGGCACGACATCGACCTCGGCTCGCACCTCCCCTCCGAGCTACCGCTGACGGTGGACAACGAAGCCAACTTCGGGGCACTCGCCGAGCTGTGGCTGGGTGAGGGCACGCCGGAGCACTTCCTCCACGTCTCGGCGGAGATCGGCGTTGGCGCCGCGCTGGTCGTCGACGGTCGGCTCTTGCGCGGAGCACACGGTTTCGCGGGCGAGTTCGGGCATATGCCGGTATGGCCGGGGGGCCCGAGCTGCCCCTGCGGTGGTCGTGGCTGCCTGGAGCAGTACGCGGGCGAGGAGGCTGTGCTTCGCGCAGCGGGGCTAGAACCGGGCGAGGACCGCGTGGGGCTCCTCGCCGAGCGCGCCGCGGCGGGTGACAAGGCGGTGCGGCGAGCGCTGCGCGGCGCGGGGGCGGCCCTCGGCATCGCGCTCACGGGCGCCGTCAATCTGCTGGATCCTCAGGCGGTGGTGCTCGGCGGGGCGCTGTCCCGCCTCGCGCCGTGGCTGCTTCCGTCCCTGGAGCGGGAGCTTGCGGGACGCACGGCAGGCAGGGCCCGCGGGGTCACGGTCTCCGGGCTCGGGTCGGACGGGCCTCTGCTGGGCGCCGCGCATTCGGTCGCTCGGGCGGTGCTGGACGATCCGGCGGGGGTCGGCGCGGCGGGGTAGGGGCATCGCGGCTCCTACCGCGGAGTGCGGCACAGCTGGTTCGGCGAAGCCGGCATGGCTTCGTTGACGCCTGGCATGGCTGCGTCGGCGATGCCCGGCACAGCTGATCCGGCGAAGCGCGGCATGGCTGCCTCGGCGAAGCCCATGGCCGCCTCGGCGGCCTCAGCACGGACCCCTCCGCGTAGCTCCACAGCCGTCGGGTCCCCCATTCGAGTGGCCGAGATTTCCACAATCTCGATGCTGTGCACAGATGCGAGTTTCGCCCTTCCACCCCAACCGGCAGGCGCCGTAACGTAATTCACGCGAGGCGCTGCCGACCTGGTGACGGCGGCGTTTTCGCGGATCGGGGGATTCACATGTCGGGGGAGACCAGTCCAGGCCTGCGCCGTGAGGCCATCGGGCTCCACGAGGCCCTGTTCCAGAGCGTTACGGCACTGGCCTGGCCGCGTCCACCTCGACGACGAGCCCATACCCGTCCCCGATCAGAACGAGGGCCTTTCGGGCCAGAGTGGAGCAGTGGAGCGATGAGCGACCCTCGAATCCTGACCGTGCGGCCCGAACCGGGCGAGTACGCCTGGACGTTCGGCGGCGCCCCGCCCGTGGCGCGCATCGCGCCGGGCACAGTCCTCGACCTGTTCACGGAAGACTGCTTCGCCGGGAACGTGCGCTCGGAGAAGGACCTCGTCTCCAAGGTCTGCGAATTCCCGTTCCTTAACCCGCAGACAGGCCCCTTCTACGTGGAGGGCGCGGAGCCCGGCGACACCGTGGCCGTGCACTTCGTGTCGATCGAACCGGCCCGCGACTGGGCGGCCTCCACGACAGTGCCTCTCTTCGGCGCTCTCACGTCCACGCACGCGACCGCCTCGCTTCAGCCGCCGCTGCCCGAGGCCGTGTGGATCTGGCAGCTCGACCGGGCCCGCCGGACCGCGCGGTTCAGCTCGCGGGACCGTGACTTCGAGGTAGATCTGCCCATGGACCCCATGCACGGCACGGTCGGGGTGGCCCCGGCCAACCTGGAGGTGCGCTCTGCGCTCGTGCCCGACGCCCATGGCGGCAACATGGACACACCCGAGATGCGGTCGGGCGTCACCTGCTATTTGGGGGTGAACGTGGAAGGCGCCTTGCTGAGCCTGGGCGACGGGCACGCGCGGCAGGGCGAGGGCGAGACGTGCGGGGTCGCCGTCGAGTGCGCCATGAACACCGTGGTGATCGTCGAACTCCTCAAAGGGGTGGCCACTCCCTGGCCCCGCCTGGAGTCCGATACGCACATCATCTCGACCGGGTCGGCACGCCCGCTGGAGGACGCGTTCCGCATATCCCAGCTCGACCTCGTGCAGTGGCTGGTCCGGGACTATGGCTTCAGCGAGCTGGACGCCTATCAGTTCGCGACGCAGACCGTCGAGTCGCCGCTCGCCAATGTCTGCGACACCAACTACACGTGTGTGGCAAAGCTCCGTAAGGAGTGGCTGCCCGCGCGTGAGACACACCGCGGCCTGCACGCCCGGCTGCGCGAGACAGCCGCCACGCTCCCTTATGCAACAGTCCCCCGCACCTCCCGTTAACCGAAGCCGCTCTCTCCAGTGCAGTGCACCCGCCCGTCCAGTCGTCCCCCTCCCCCACCCATTGAGAGGCAGATCAGTCATGGATCGAACAAGACGCTTCCCGAGCAGGCGCCGACTGCTCCAGGGCGCGGCCGCCGCCGTGCCCGCAGCGCTCCTGCCCGCCGGCCACGCGGGCGCCCAAGCCCTGGCCGTCGACTACCCCGCCGCCGAGTGGGTGCCGGCCAGCACGTCCAACTACACGGCTGCCAACCGCCCCAGCACCTATCCCATCGACTACGTAGTCATCCACGTCACCCAGGAGACATACGCGGACACGCTCGCCATCTTCCAGAATCCGGCGAGGAGGGTCTCGGCCCACTACGTGGTGCGCTCTCAAGACGGTCACATCGCGCAGTGCGTCCGCGACCGCAACGTCGGGTGGCACGCGGGTAATTGGACCTACAACACACGCAGTATCGGTATCGAGCACGAAGGATGGGTCGACAAACCTCAGTACTTCACCCACGCGATGTACGAGCAGTCCGCCGCGCTCACCGCCGCCATCTGCTCGAAGTACGGCATCCCCAAGGACCGGGAACACATCATCGGTCACCACCAAGTCCCTGGCTCGGACCACACGGACCCCGGCCCGTACTGGGACTGGACGCGCTACATCCGGCTCGTCAACTTCGCCTGAGGGGCTACCTCGACGCACCACACCCGAGAACGAGCAGTTCCGCACATCGCGGCACGCTTGTCGGCTTCCGTTTCCGGGACGACGATGGCACCACCGCGTCACCGCATCGCCGTCCCGGGAGGCCGAGTTGACCGATCCATGGGTGGCCCTGGAGCCGGGTGCCGACCCCGCCGAGCGGGTGCGGGTGCTGCGTCGGGCGCACGAGAGGTTCACCGCCGCGGGGACGGTCGCCCGCCCGGTGCGTTCCGTCGTGGCCGAGTCATGGCGCAGGTCGGCTAGAGCGCATGTCAGCCCGGAGGGCGACGGCGCCGCCGTGGAGCTGACCGACGCCGACCTCGGGGCGTATCGGGCGGAGCATCCGCTGGCGAAGGTGATGCCGCTGTTCCGTGAGTTGATGGGCACCTTCGCCACGGATGGGGAGCATCTGCTCGCCGTGTGCGACGCGCAGGGCAGGTTGCTGTGGGTCGAGGGGCATGCGGTGACGCGGCGGCACGCAGGGCGGATCAACTTCGTGCCGGGGGCACGGTGGGCGGAGTCCGCCGTGGGGACCAACGCGCCGGGTACGGCGGTCGCCGAGGACCGGCCGGTGCAGGTCTTCGCCACCGAGCACTTCATGCGGCATGTGCAGCCGTGGACGTGCGCGGCGGCTCCGGTGCACGATCCGCGCACCGGGAGGCTGATCGGGGCGGTCGACATCACCGGCGGGAACGGCCTCGCGCACCCGCACAGCCTCGCCTTCGTCCAGGCGGTCGCGAGGGCGGCGGAGTCCCAACTGGCGCTGCTGGCCCCGTCGGCGAGGACCGGGGGCACGGTCGAGGTCTCGGCGCTTGGCCGGGACGAGGCGCTGCTCGTGGCGGGTGGGCGGAAGGTGCGGCTCAGCCGTAGGCACAGCGAGATCGTCGTGCTGCTCGCCCGTCATCCGGAGGGGCTGAGCGGGGACGAGCTGCTGTACGCGCTGTATGAGGACGAGTCGGTGCCGCAGGTGACGTTGCGGGCGGAGATGGCGCGGCTGCGGCGGGTTCTCGGGGCAGAGCTGCTGCGGTCGCGTCCGTACCGCTTGGCCGTGCCTGTCGAGTGCGATGTCGACACGGTCGAGCGTCGTCTGGGGGCCGGCGCGGTGGCGGCGGCCGCCGCCGCGTACGACGGGCCGCTGCTGCCGCAGTCGCAGGCGCCCGCCCTGGTCCGTCTCCGCCGCAGGCTCGCCGACCAGCTACGGGCGGCGCTCATCGACCGGAGCGACCCTGACCTGCTGGCGGACTGGGCCCATGCTCCGTGGGCCGAGGACGACCTGGCGGCGTGGCGGGCCCTGGCCGCGCTGCGTCCGACGCCTGCCGTCCTGGCCCGCCTGCGGGAACTGGACACCGAGCTGGCCCTCGCCGGACCGGGCCCCGCGCCGACACGCTGACCGCAAGGATCTCCAAGCCGACTGCCCGCGCTGACCGCCGACCGCCGACGAAGGGAGCGCAACGTAGATGCAACGTCCGTGGTTCTAGCCTCCGGGCGAGAGCTGCCCAACGGCGGGCAGTCTTCCCCCGGGAGGCCAGCCAAGATGACCCGTTACGCAGCGCCCGGCACCGAGGGCGCGATCGTCTCCTACCAGTCGCGCTACGACCACTTCATCGGCGGCGAGTACGTGGCTCCCGCCCGTGGCCAGTACTTCGAGAACCCCAGCCCGGTCAATGGGCGGCCGTTCACCGAGATCGCCCGGGGCACCGCCGAGGACGTCGAGCGTGCTCTCGACGCGGCGCACGCGGCGGCGCCCGCTTGGGGGCGGGCCTCGGTCACCGAGCGCGCGGACGTTCTGCGGAGGATCGCAGACCGGATGGAGGCCAATCTCGAACAGCTCGCGGTCGCCGAGAGCTGGGAGAACGGCAAGCCGATCCGCGAGACGCTGGCGGCCGACATTCCGCTCGCCATCGACCACTTCCGCTACTTCGCGGGCGTCATCCGGGCGCAGGAGGGTTCGCTGAGCGAGGTCGACGAGGACACCATCGCGTATCACTTCCATGAGCCGCTCGGTGTCGTGGCGCAGATCATCCCGTGGAACTTTCCGATCCTCATGGCGACGTGGAAGCTGGCGCCGGCGCTCGCGGCGGGCAACACGGTCGTCCTCAAGCCCGCCGAGCAGACCCCGGCCTCCATCCACTACTGGATGAGCCTGGTCGCCGATCTGCTGCCGCCGGGTGTCGTCAACATCGTCAACGGTTTCGGGGTCGAGGCGGGCAAACCGCTGGCCTCCAGCCCGCGCGTGGCGAAGGTCGCCTTCACCGGGGAGACCACCACGGGGCGGTTGATCATGCAGTACGCCTCGGAGAACATCAAGCCGGTGACGTTGGAGCTGGGCGGGAAGTCGCCGAACATCTTCTTCGACGACGTGTGGGCCGCCGACGACGACTTCCGGGACAAGGCGCTCGAGGGCTTCACGATGTTCGCCCTGAATCAGGGCGAGGTCTGCACCTGTCCGTCGCGGGCGCTGGTGCAGCGCGGGCAGTACAGCGAGTTCCTCGAAGCGGCGATCGCCCGCACCGAGCAGATCAAGGCAGGGCACCCGCTCGACACCGACACCATGATCGGCGCGCAGGCCTCCAACGACCAGCTGGAGAAGATCCTCTCCTACCTGGACATCGGTCAGCAGGAAGGCGCGAAGGTGCTGACGGGCGGCCAGCGGATCGATTACGACGGTGAGTTGGAGGGCGGCTACTACGTCCAGCCGACGATCTTCGAGGGCGACAACCGCATGCGGATCTTCCAGGAGGAGATCTTCGGCCCGGTCGTCTCGGTCGCGTCGTTCAACGACTTCGACGACGCCATCAAGATCGCGAACGACACGCTCTACGGGCTGGGTGCCGGGGTGTGGACGCGGGACATCAACACCGCGTACCGGGCGGGCCGTTCGATCCAGGCGGGGCGCGTCTGGACGAACTGCTACCACGCCTACCCGGCGCACGCGGCGTTCGGCGGTTACAAGCAGTCGGGCATCGGCCGCGAGACGCACAAGATGATGCTGGAGCACTATCAGCAGACGAAGAATCTTTTGGTGTCGTACTCGGCGAAGAAGCTCGGCTTCTTCTAGAGGCACAAAAAGGCGCCTGACCTGCGCTTTATCCGGTCAGGCGCCTTCCGCTCGGCCGCTCAGAGCAGGGCTCGCCTTACGTCATAATCCCGGTTTCTCCCACCGCTATCCCGCTCCTGACCAGCTCTTCCGGTCTATTTCCGGTCCAAGTCCCGACTCAGCCCGCAGGACGCGCACGAACTTCGGCGGGATCGGCACCGGCCGGGTCGCGGTAGCCGCACGGCGCTTGAGCGAGTGCACCTGGTGCACCGCGCCGTCGTCCGTCCACTCCTTGCCCGCTGCGATGACGCCACCCGACAGATCGAGCATCCCCCCCCACCCGGCAGCTTGCGACACAGGGTACAGCGCCCGCCGCAGCACGTCGGCTTCCGCGAGCGCACCGACGGGCAAGGAGTTTCGCTTCTGCCAGTCCAGGGCCTTCCGCCACTCCTCGGTCGGCTCTTGGGCCCATACGTTCTTGTTGAACGCCCGCGAGTACAAGGCGCGTGAGCAAGGTAGTACCACGTCGTTCGCTGCTTGATGGCCCGCAGCTCGGGCGCCGGCAGCCCCGTGTGCTCATCGAAAGGCTCGCCCTCGCGCGCCGCCGTCATCAGCTTCGCATGTCGGCTCTCGGCGGGCCCGGCAGTGCTGAACGATTCCGCATTCTCCCGCCCGTTGACGGTCCATCGCGCCCCTCACCCTCACCGGATGACAGGCAAACGAGCAGGTCGACCAGAATGCCCCAAAGTTTACGGGACACCCTCTAACACATCATCGAGCAGAATGGTGCCCGCGCCGTCAGAGTTCCGGGTCTGCGGTGAGAGTCCGCTCATCCTGTGCGCGGTCTTCCGGCTCCTGTTTTCCCTCCGGCTCCTCCCCAAACGAGCTGGCAGAGGAGAGATGCCGTGTCTGCCAGGCGGCGTTGCTGTAGAGGGTCCTAGAGGTTTGGGCTATCTCCTTCTCGCCGCCATAGTCGGGACCCTCCTGCAGGTACCTATTCCTGTGGCTTACGAAGCGGAGCGTGTCGCCCGCCCGGAGCACCCGATTTCCTCCGGCTGTGATATTGCCTGCGGCTGTGACGTTGTTGCCGGGCAAAACGTTGACGTGGCTGTTGATTTTGAGCGGTTCGCCGTACGGGCCGCGAAGGTCGGCAATGCGGACGGTCCCTTTCCCGACGGCGTTGATGCTGTCGTTGAAGGTGCTCGCCCCGGTGACGTTCAGGACCGCGTCGACTTTCAGGCCCGCGTTCTGGCTGACCCGCAGCGGGTTGCTGCCCGCGCCGCGCACCGATCCGGCGACCGTCAGGTCCTTGGCGGTGTTGCTGAGGCTGACGCTGTCGGCGAATGTGGCCGGGCCTTGGACGGTGAGGTTCCTGACGACGAGGTCAGGGATGCGTACGGTGACCGCCGTGGTCAGGGTGTGGGTGAGGGTGACGCCACCGGCTGTGACTTCGGCGCGCAGCATGAAACCGGTGACGGTGGTCAGACCGCGCGGGGTGGACCAGACACGTTCCTTGTCGAGGGAGACTCCGGCGGGGGTGTCGCCCCAGTGCATCGTGTACTTCGCGTCCGAACCCTCCCAGCGGAGCACGGCGACCTCACCGTTCTCCACCATGATCTTCTCGGGCGCGAAATTCCGGAACACGAACCCGGCCGGGAACTTGTCCACCTCGACCGCAGCGTCCTTGTTGGTGAAGCTCCCGTTCGTCCTTGACGAACTCTCGATGATCTCGATGGAGGCCTGACCCGCCGTGCGGTTGACTGCGATGTTGGACAGGGTGAGGGTGACGATCTGCCCGGTGAACTGCACCGCGCGGGCCGGGGTGAAGGTGATGACCGCGAAGCCGCCGGAGACGGTGGGGGCGGAAGGCGTCCAGCCGGTGCTGGCACCGGTCTTGATTTCGGTGCCTTCGGTGGTGAGGTGCTCGGCCCCCGCGCCGACCGGCACCCGGACGGTGATTTTGTTGCACCAGGCCGACGTGGTGATGCCGCCGCCGACATTGATGTTGACGGAGCCGTATTCGGTTTCCTCGGCGGAGCTCACCCGCAACGGCTTCGGGTCGGTCGACGGTTCGTACGGCAGCAGGTTGGTGGTGTTCACCATGACAACGCTCATGCAACAGCCTTTCTATGGGCGGAGGTTCAGGACGTCTCGGTCGCGTCGAGCAGCAGGTATCCGTACCGGGCCTCCGCCTGCGGATCGCCGAAGTGCGCCGCGGAATCAGCCGGAACGATCGGCAGCTCCACCCACTCGGTTTCCGAGCCGCGCGGCTCGGCCCAACTCCACGTTCCGTGCCACGACGCGGGCTGCGGTAGCACCACGCCTGCCTCCGTCGGTTCCTCTCCCGCTCGTGCCCGCCGGGCTTCCTCGGCCTTGTCGACCCGCTCGGCCGCGAGCAGTGGGCCGAGCCGGAAGGACGCCCGGATCCGCCGCATCGCCTCGGACACCAGGTCGTCGGGCAGCTGGACCTTGGTCACCGGGAGGATGTCCGTGGTGGCATGCACCGCCGCGTAGGGATCCATCAGCAGTGTCAGGTGGTGCGTCACCGGCTGGTCCGGGGTGCGCGCGGGCACGGCCAGGCCGTGGCCTTTGTCGATCGGGGTCAGGTAGCCTCCGCCGCCCTGGGGCATGACCGCGTGGAAGAGTTCGTACGAGGTCTCCTGGTCGGGCCCGGTCGGCCCGGCGAAGTATCCGATGAGGCCGTCGCCGAGCCGCTTTTCGTTGCCGAGCCGGACCGGCCAGCGGTAGCCGTCGTACTCCTCCTCCGACTCCCCAAGGACCTGGTCCCAGCTCGGGTTGCTCAGCAGCGGCCCTTCGAGCTCGACGCCCAGATCGGCGCGCACCAGTGCGAGCGGGCGGCCGATGAGCCGCAGCGGAGAGCCGTCCTCCTGGGCCGCGTCGTCGAGGATGGTGTCGAGGGTCTGGTCGATGGTGTCGAGCAGGCCGGTGAGTGCGGCGGCGGGTTTGTCCTTCAGGGTGCGGACGAACCGGGCCAGGTGCGGCATGGCGTCCTCGAACTCCTGGGCGTCGATGTCGGGATGGGGCGAGCCGGGGAGCGGTAGCCACACGCTGTCGTCCGCGCCGTCGATGTCCTTGACGACGCGGAGTTCACCGAGGGAGACGCCGTCGGGTCCGTGGACGACGAGGGTCTGGTCGAGATGGTTGAGCAGCAGCCAGCCGGCCAGGGGGTTTTCCGTCGTGGCCGCGCGGGCCATCGGCGAGAGCCGCTGTCCGTCCACGGCGCGTACGGTCTCCAGCCGAACGCGGGCGCCTTGGAGAAGGCGCGGCCCGAGCTGGACGAAGCGGGCCGTGCCGATGAGGTCCTCGTGCAGGACGCTGTCGGGGGTAACGCTCTCCGCGCGGGTGAGAGAGACCTGTTCGTAGTTGCCGCTGTTGACGATGTCGTAGGTGCGCCCGAAGCGGTCGACGATGCGCAGGTCGTGGAAGGTGAACTGGCCGGCGCGGACCGGCTGGAACGGTGTTCCGGGGTCGTCGGCGGGCGGTTCGGGCGGGCCGCCTTCCGGGACACTCTGGATGTCGCCGACGAGCCTGGCGGTGGCCTCGGGTACGTGCACGGTGGTCCTGGCGGTGGAGTCCTGCTGGACGAGCCAGTCGTGGAAGCCGTCGAGGCGCTGGGAGAGCATTCCGGGGTGGCCGAGTTCCTCGCGCAGGGCGAGCAGGCCTTCGGCGGGAGCGCCGGAGTAGGTGTCGAGGTAGCGGTCTATCTGCTTCTGCAGGACCCACGGCACGCTCGGGGTGAGGAACGCCCGGTTCTTGAAGGTGAGCCAGCGCAGGTTGGCTTCGCCGCCGCCGGGCTGGGCTCCCCGGCCGGACCATTCGTAGCGGCTGCCGTTGAAGGTCCAGTAGGTGGTGTCACCGGCCTGGAAGGGCGTGGGGCAGTACTTCAGTTCGTATTCGAGGTGCATGGGCAGCCAGGGCTGCTGCCACGGCGCGGTGTGCTCGGGGACGGGCCCGGCGACGGCGGCGGGGTCCTTGAGCGCCGCGTCGAGAGCGCCGGGGACCCTGGCCACCTGGTCCAGGAGGGCGAACTCGGCGAGCAGCGGGGTGCAGGCGTCGGGGAGTCCGGCCAGTCCCGGGCTGGGCGGGGTGGTGGGCCGGTCGTAGGTCGTGCCGCCGACGGTGATCCGGGTGATCAGGGCCTCGGGAAGGCGGCAGGGCAGCGGGGTGTCCCGGGTGAGGGGTTCCTTGGCACCGGTGTCCTTGATGAGCACGACCGGGTCGGCGGGGCGGTAGTAGGACTCGCGGGCGGTGCGCTCCAGCTGGTAGCGCACGTCGAGTCCGCGTTCGGTCGCGTACCTCGCGATGTCGGCCGCGAGTTCCTCCGGGGTCCCGCCGGTGGGCAGTTGCCTCGACAGCACGAACTGCTCGTCGAGCAGAGCCTTGGTCCGCCCGGCCAGACTCGTCGCATCGCTCTCGTTGAGCTGGACGTCAGCTGCGGCGTCGAACCCCGCGGGGTGCTCAGGGGTGAACGGGGGAACCGGCTTGTTGCGCAGCCACCAGATGTTCCACAGGCGCTGCTGGGAGCGGCGGAGCCTGGGCGTGAGGTCGTCGTACCGCCGTTGGACATCGTTGAGTTCGGCCAGCCACCCGGGTTCCGGCGGCGGGGGCGGCAGCTCGTCGTCGCCCTCGACGGGGCGCGCGGTCACCTTCCACACATGACCGCCGTCGGAACCGGAGAACCAGGAGTGATGGGTGAGGGTGTCGAGGTCCTCTTCGCCGTCGGCGGTGTCGAGTGTTTCGAGGGTGCCGTGGAAGAGGGAGCGTACGAGGTCCCCGGTGCGCGCGGACCGGGTCTGGCGGGCGGCCAGCCGGCCGAGGGCCTCGGCGCTGCTGCTGCCCAGCGTGAGGATCTTGCTGAGCTCGATGTTGCTCGGTTTGTCGGACTCGTGGGTGGCGCCTTCGCGCTGCCAGTCGACTCCCAGCGCCGAGCCGCTGTAGAGGGTGCGGTCCAGGGCGTCGGCGGCGGTGCCCTCGGGGGTGCCCCAGCCGAGGGCTTCCAGGAGGTCGGCCGTCCCGCTCGCGTCCGGCGGGAGCAGGCCGGGCACGGACGCGGCGTGGTTGAGGTAGTCGAGGGCGTCGTCGCTGTACCAGCCGACGACGAAGTAGCTCAGCGTCGCGTCGGGCGGGTAGTTGTCCAGGTCGCCTTTGAGGTCCTCAAGGGTGTCGTGGATCGAGAACACGTCTTTGTTGTACGGCTGGTAGGCAGCGAAGCCGGGCAGTCCGGGCCCGGCCGCGGTCAGGTGCGGCTCTTGGGCGGGTGGTTCGGTCCACGGCGCCTGGGTGAGGTCGTGGCGGCGGCCGAGGAAGGTCAGCTCCAGCGGAGCGCCCTCCGGTGTATCGGGGTTCGGGTGCTTGTTGGTGCCGTAGATGTCGTTGCCGTCGGCGTCCTGGACCGGGCGGCTCTCCAGGTAGTCGCTCTGCACGATCCACCCGACGGCCTTGCGGTCCGCCGCCGCCGCTGTGGTGCTGTAGCGCACGACCAGCCAGCGGTTGGGGACGAAGGGGAAGGTCGTCTCCCCTGTCGTCTGGTCGTAGTGCCCGTTGGCCAGCGCCTCGGGCAGCTGCCAGTGGACGTAGACGCCTTCGCTCTCCGGGCCCATGGTCTCGGTGCCGACGCCGGGGGGCGGTTCCGCGCTCGCGCCCTCCTGGATCATGGCGTCGAAGTTCGGTGTCCAACGGTTGAACGTCTCGGTGGTGCGGGTCAGCCGGTTGACGACAAGGGCGTTCACCTTGACGGGGACGATCAGGTCCGTGGCGCTCATCAGGCGGTCTCCGTCCGGGCGGCGGTGCCGGTGGGGCTGAGGATTTCCTGTTCCAGCGGGGCGTTGACGAGTTGCAGGGCCAGTTGTCCGGGGTCCAGGTCGGTGAGACCGAACCTCCGGGCCAGGGCGGGCACCAGGCCGCCGGTGCCGAACATCTGAAGCACCGCGGGTCCGGTGTCCGGGTCGGAGCGCAGGTGGAGGTCGAAGAGGCTGCCGGTGGCGGGGTAGTAGGTCTCGAGCGGGGTGCCGATCGGCGGGTCGGTGGCCAGGCTGCGCAGGCCGAGGCGGTTCCCGGCGTCGATGCCGTAGTGGATGCCCTGTCCCGGTTCGCGGATGACGACCTTGTCGGGAACGCCGTCCCAGAGGACGAGCATGATCCTCTTGTCCGGTTTGGCGCGGCGCAGTTCGGTGAGGAGGGTGCCGTCCTCGAGGTAGGCGTTGACCTTGATGTCCGGCCAGGCGGGAATGAGTTCGGAGTGGATGAGGAGCCCGCCGGCGGCCCGCTTCGTGTTGCCCGACCGGGCGGTGGCCCGGTTGAGTTCGGGGGCGAGGCGGCTGTCGACGGAGGTGTGCACGCCGACGTCGGCGGCTCCGGCGACGAGCGCGTCCAGCCAGCCCTGGTCGAGGCGGAACATCCGCAGGGATTCCAGGGGCAGCATGCGCGGGTCGGGCACGAGGTGGTGGAACGGCACGCCCTGGAGCAGGCCGAGGCGGGCCTGCCAGGCGGCGATGGCCTCGGCGTTGCGTTCCGCGGTGGTCCGCAGCAGGGAGACGGCGCGTTCTTCCGCGAGCACGGACCTTGACTGTGCACGTGTCACTCTCAGCTGCGGTGTCCTGCGTCCGGCGTCGTCCGGGAGCTGCGGGCTCGTGAGCCCGGAGCTGAGCCGCTCGCGGAAGCCTGCGGAAGCGAGTTCACGCAGCGCGCCGAGGGCGGGCGGGGCATCCGGGTCGACCGAGGCGCGCGCCGGATCTCCGGCCAGCGCCATCAGCGTCGTCGCCCGGTTGGCGAGTTCGCGGCGGGCCCGGCCGACGGCGGTGGTGTATTCGGGGTCGGCCAGGCCGATGGTGCGACCGAGAGTCCAGGCGACGGCATAGCTGACGTCGAAGATCCCGTGCTCGCGCTCGTAGATGAGCGCGTGGTCGGACGTGGTGTGCGGGCCGGGGCTGTGCTCGGTGGGCACGTCGAAAGCGGTGACCGGCGTGGCCGGGCCGCGGTACCAGGCGAAGGTGCGTTCGCCGGAGAGGGTCAGCTGCGGGACGGCGGTGTAGCCACGTGTAAGGCGGTCGCGGACATAGTCGTCCTCGGGGTCGTCGGTGACCGGTGCGGTCACCGGCAGGCGCAGGGCGAGCGCTTCGGGCTTTTCGGGGTCCGCGGTGCTAGGGGCGACGAGGTTCTCCAGCAGCGCTCCGGGGTCGGCGGCGGGCCCTTCACTGCTGGTGAAGCTCCAGCTGTGCAGCGAGCACAGGCGGACGGCCGTGGTGCCGCCGGGCAGGGTGCCGGACAGGCGGCCCTCGAAGCCTTCGAGGGAGACGAGGTGGACGGCGTAGTTACCGGGGTTGTGGGGGAAGCGGTTGGCGTTGACGACCGCGTACTCCCCTTCTTCGAGGACTTCGCCGTCGGCCCGGGTCTTGTTCGCGTCGACGACCTTGCGGACGTGGGCAAGGTAGTACATCTCGTCGTCGCGCGGGGCCACCGCGTTGAAGAGGTCCGCCGGGACGTCGATGGTCTGGCACTTGCTCCGAGCCTCAGCCTCGTCAACGCCGCCGGACGGCAGGTTCGGGCCCTTGACCCCCGCCTCGGCAGGGTTGCGGAGCTCCTCGACGGTGCGCAGCACGGTGTCCCCGGACGCGGCGGGGTCGTCGGGCAGTTCGTTCTCGCCGAAGACGAGCAGGGCGAGCCAGGGCGGGCGGGCCGGAGGCTGCTCGGCGCGGGTTCCGGCGAGGTTGCGTTCCCAGGGCAGGACCGACCGGCTGAGGGTGATGTGCGGCAGCGTCCTGGTGTAGGCGCCGGTGCTCTCGCGCGGCGGGTAGTAGGCGTGGACGGACGCTTCGCTGAGCACGAAGCGGACGGCCTTGATCTCGAAGGTCTCCTCGGACGGGAGCAGCTTGTCCTGGGCGTCCAGTTCGCCGCCGGGGTCGCTGAGGGTGTTCTTGACCACGACCCGGTAGTCGCCGGGGGTGGCACGCGGGATCAGGTGGTCGAGGAAGTGGATGCGCAGATCCGGTTCAGCGGGCACGGCCGGTCACCTCGTCGCGGTGGTGGTCAGGGGCGGGGTGGTCAGGCTGCGGCCGGCGAGTGCGGCGTAGCCGGTGAGCGGACTGTCGGTGTCGGCGCCGGGTCCCGCGCCGAGCCGGGCGAGGGTGCTGAGCACGGCGGTACGGCAGGCCTTGACGGTGGGGGCGGCGACGGTGTCGACGATGATCCGGATGCTCTGGTCGTCGGCCCGCGGCTCGGGCCCGGCGGGGTCGGACACGCGCAGGGGCATGCGGCCGTCCGGGAGTCCTTCGTACGAGAGCGCCTTCGAGGTGACGGGCCCGGTGTCGGTGCCGTAGTCCGGCTCGGGGAGGGTGATCCTCAGTCCGGTGAGGCGGTTTTCGAGCAGCTGGTCGCCGTCGAGCGCATCACCGGGTTTGGCCAGGGGCTTGCCCCACAGGCCGGGGGCGACCGTGCCGGTGACCGGCTTGACCACCCAGTGATGGTCGGTGGGGTGGAAGGTCGTGCCGTCCTTGGTGATGGTGACCCGGTGGGCGGAGGTGACACCGGTCTTCCGCATGGGGCGGATGTCGATGCTCCCCGCATCGGACTGCTTGATCAGCCGGTCGTTGATGTAGAGGTGCGAGGCGGGGATGCCGGATTCGGTGGTGAAGGTGAATCCGGCCGAGGAGACGAGGGTCGGTTCCTTGGCGGCCGCGCGCCGGGCGATCTCGCCCTGGTCGGCGTCGGCGAGCAGGCCCTCGTTGGGGATGACCCGGGCGGGTGCGGGGATCTGGGTGCGGAACTCGGGCCAGTCCACGGTGGGGGTGTTGTCGCGGGAGGAGCCGAAGCCGAAGCTGAAGGAGATGAACCAGAGTTTGACGGTGGCCCGGCCCCCGAAGGGCGGCAGCCACAGGTGGAGGTCGATGCCGACCTCGACGGAGATGCGCACCCGGACGAACCAGACCTTGATGGTGGCCGCGACACCGATGCTGATGCCGAGCCGGACATCGAGGTAGAAGGGTTTCCACTGGACCAGCACGTCGAGGTGGGCGGTGAACCACGCGGAGAAGATGCCCTTGTCGTAGACGGCTGCCAGGCGCCCGCCGAACATGAACGCGGCGGGGGTGATCGCGGCGTAGGCCTCGGCCCGTACGGTGATGTCGCTGGCCGGGGACCACACGAACCCCAGGCGCTTGGGCCGGGGATAGTGGGCGGGGACGTTGTAGTCGGGGTGGTAGCCGCCGAGGCTGATGGCGAAGTCCCCGGCGCGGCCTCCGCCGGTCCAGACGTAGACGGCAATGCCACCGGTGAGTTCGATCGACGGATCGAGCACATAGCTGCCGGGCAGCAGGGCCACGTCCATGGACAGGCAGTGCTCGGCGGAGCTGAAGCCGAGGCTCAGACCGATGTTCACCCTGGCGATGGCCCGGGCGCTCGGGTTGAGGGTGCGCGGCAGGCTGACGGAGGTGCGGCCGAGCAGCATGGCCTTGACGGAGTCGCCGAATTCGATGACGGCGAGGGCCTTGGTCTCGATGAAGCCGAAACTGGTGAACTTCACCCCGGCGGCGACCCAGTACTGGCCCTCGGTGGGGCGGATCCAGCCGGTGGGACCGGTGAGGGCCTTGAGCGCGTCCTCGGGGGTGTACGGCGTCGGGGCGGGCATGCCGGGCAGGGCCTGGGCCGCGTCCAGTCGTGCCACCAGAGGGAATTCGGCGATCTCGGCGCCGGTGGGGACCTTCTTGAAGGAGCTGTTGATCCCGAATCCGGCGGAGAAGCCGGTGACGGTGAAGGGCGGCGGGCCGAAGACCGAGGCGCCACCGAGGAGGGAGAGCTCACCGTAGATGAAGACTGAGTGCCAGCCTTCGACGCTGCGTGCCCACACGGCCTGAGCGCCAAGTTCGACCACCATCGCCTGGACCAGGATCAGTCCGGCGAGTTCGAAGTCGAGGGCGGGGTCGTCCGGTGTCTTGTTGAGCAGTCCGCCCTTGAAGCCGATGAGCCCGTCGGCGGCGGTGGCTTCGATGTTCATGCCGTGCAGGAAGGGCAGCAGCGGGAAGCCGCCGCTCATGCCGACGTAGAAGCCGAGTCCGGCGACCTGCCAGGTGAGAGAACCGATCGTGACCTGGCCCTGGAGCTCGATCAGCAGGCCCTTCTTGAAGTCGTAGCGGAAGACGATCGACGAGAGGTAGACCGGCCCGAACTGCTTGCCGATCACAAACTCGTATTCGAGCTTCGGCTTGTCCGGGCTCTGCGGATCCGGTCCGAACTTCGGCGGAACGGTGATCACCAGTGCCGGGATCGGCTTGCCCATGACCGCGAGGTGGACCGCCGCACTCACGTTCTTGCCCAGCGGGACCCCTGCCGCCTCGTTCGCCACCGGCAACTGCTGGAGCGGGCCGAGGTTGTACTCCGTGACGACCCGGTTGATCTTGATGACGTCTTCGGCGCTGAGGTTCTCGGAGACGTACATGATCTGGAGCGCGGGCAGGGACAGCAGCCCGTTGCCGATCATCGGTCCGACCACCGGCAGCCCGGAACCGTCCCAGTCCGTGCGGGCCCGGACCATGGCGACGGTGGTGGCCTTGGGTTTGCCGTCCTGGCCGGTGCGGCCGAGCGCCGTGGTCCGCAGCACCAGCAGTTCCACCGGGTTCGCGCCGGTGCCGTGGTCCACCGGCGCTTCGGCGGTGACCATCAGGTTGTCCATCTTGCCCATCGGGTGCTGGTGCAGCTGGACCCGCTCCAGCCAGTCGACCAGCGGTCCGGGCAGTTCCACGCCGTACTCGCCGAGGGCTTCGAGCAGCGGGGTGATCAGCAGCGGCGGCCCGTCGAGGGGCTGGGCCGTGCCGATGGACTCCTTGCGCAGTTCGGCGCGGAATTCCAGCGGGTCGGCGACCGCCCCGCCGAGCTGGAAGCCCACCCACGGCCCGGTGCCGGGGCACCGTCCTGCCGCGGCCGCGGCCTGTCCGGCGGCCAGCAGGACCCGCAGTGACCGGCCGCCGGACAGTCCGGACAGGTCGACGCGGGCGACGGCGGTCTGGAGCAGCCAGGTCGCCGGGCTCGCCTCGAAGAGCAGCGCGTCGACCGCCGTGCCGGCGGCGAAGAACCGGGCACTGGCCGGCATCTCCTCACCGGCCAAAGTGACTTTGCCGGTCACTGTCAGAGCGGCGCTGTCGGCAGTCGCCTCAGTGAGGGTCAGAACGCCGCTGGGCAGGTGCTCCAGGGACTCGGACTCGCCGCTCAGCCCGAGCCGCCCGGTGTCGAGCTCGAACGTACCGGCACCCCCCGCCGGGAACAGTGCAACCAGTTCGTCGACCGTCAGCGCCATGGGTGACCCCCGCCTGTGGACACGGTTTGGTGAGGCGCCCGCGGGAATGCGGGGCCCCTGTGCCGTTATGTGCCATTACGGAAAATAAAATAGGCGAGGGTCATAAAAACATCAATACGGAGAGTACGGGTGGCACAGTCATCCGGCCAATACGTCTGGAAAACACCGGCCAGAAACCTGGAAATGGCCGCCGCTTTCTCGCCAAACTCGCTTTCACGTGAGGAGATTCAGGATATTTCACGGGCCGCCGGAAGCGGACACCTGACCGAAGGACCGTTCGGAGAATCGATTCGGCCAGCGCATTTTCAGACGACCGAATCCGCTGCCCGCCACCCTCCCCGCTTCGCGATCCGCTGTCCCGAATCAACGCCCGAATTACAGGATTCAGCCATGCACCCCCAGGACAGCGCCAAAGTCAGTTGATCAGGTGGCGGGGCGGGCCAGACCGACGGGAGGATGATGCGACCGCACACTTCATCGTTCCAGTTGATGGGCCGCCGCCGTTCCGCGGGGCAGAGGTCTCCCGACGTTCCGCGGGGCAGAGGTCTCCCGAGCCGTCCCCGGTCACGCTTCCTGCACGGTCAGGTGAAATAGGTCGGTGGGTCCCTTGACTAACTTACGTTGCAAATCCGCGGAATGGCTCACAAGGCGGCCCCCGCAGCGAACCGTGCCTGACAGACATTTACTGATTGTTCATTGGCTCTGCATCATCCGCGGCGATCGGCCGGCTGCGAGTGCTGCGTCTCGTTGCGCGCGCAGTTCCTCCATCAGGTCGCGGTGGCGTTGAAGGTACTGCGGGTTGACGGTCGGCTGGTCCAGACGCCGCTGCCCGGCCAGAACCGCCGCTCGCCGCGCTCAACGGTCCCGCGGTAAGCACGCCGCCGTAGGCGCTCTCCAGCGCAGCGAGCTGCTCCGCCTTCCCGGCGCGCAACTGGCGCAACTCGGGCAGGTGGGTGAAGTCGGTGGCCCAGAAGGTGCAGGAGAAGCAGCGGTTGTACGTGCCCGGCCCGGGCCACGTGGGAGGAGTGGTTCCAGTACGAGGTGCCCGGTGCTTCTTGGAGACCGCGGTCCAGCCCGGACGCGGGCTGGAGACGTACGGGTCGATGTAGACGGGGCTGGCCGTCGCCCACCTGGGTCGGCATGCGGGACTGCCCGCGCCGGCCGGAAGAATCCTGAGACTCGGCAACCGTCAACGCGCATAGGGCACGTTGGTCTCGCCCGCGATCGCGTCGAAGGCGCGCAGCGCGGGCTCGGACATCTCCTCACGCCAGCGCAGGTCCAGCACGATCGCGGGTGGGTGGCCGAGGTAGTAGGCGCGCTCGGTGCGCTTCAGGTTGACGGGCCGGCCCGTGGCCCGTGCGGCGCGTTCCCGCGCCACGATGTACTGAGTGCCCGCGTTGCCGCCCAACGGATGCTGGACGCTGAGCCAAGGGTCGAGCATCGCGGGAAGGAAGGAGAAGCCCAGTGTCGCGCTCAGGTGGGACAGGACGTCTTCGGGGTGGGTGGCGACGTCCTCGTAGTGCACCCGGCTGACGATGCCGGGCCAGCGGGCCGCAAGATCCTCTGTCCGGCGCATCTGGGCGACCCACTCCGCGGCCAGCTCCGCGGGGTTGGCGTCGGGGTACTTGCGCAGGAGGGAGTTGACCACCGCCCGGCCATCGCGGGCCAGCACCACCAAATGACGGTGGACGGCGCCGGGCAGCAGTGCCGTCTGCTGATCGATCCAGCCGACCGCTTTCGTGGAGTCCACGACGAAGGGGCGGCCGGAGCGCCGGGCCAGCACCTCGTAGAGGTCGGGGCCGGTGCTCGGCAGCGGGTCGCCCCACACGGGGCAGCCGTCGGTGCAGAAGTTGCAGCCGACGGTCCGCCCCTGTGCGTTGATGGTGCCGAGGCGGGTGCTGTTCCACGCCTCGCCGGCGAAGCAGACCGCCGGATGCGCACCCAGCATCAGCCCGAGCAGCGTGGTACCGGAGTGCCCGGCCCCCATGATGAAGATCACCGTCTTGTTGCGCCGCTCACTGTTCATCACTTCACAGCACCTCCGTCGCCGGGGTCGGGGAACCGGTCACCGATCTTGTGACAGCTTGTGGAGTTCCGCGAACAGCTCGCCTCGCTCGAGGAGTTCATCGAAGGTTCCCTCCTCCGCGACGCTCCCCCCGGCCAGCACGACGATGCGGTCGGCGACGCGGGTGTTGGTGAGGTTGTGCGTGACGAACACGGCGGTCCGGCCTTCGGCCAGCGTCTTGAAGCGGCTGATCACCCGGTGTTCGGCACGCGGATCCATCGCGGAAGTGGGCTCGTCAAGGACCAGCACGCCGGCCTCTCGGTAGCAGGCGCGGGCGACGGCGAGGCGCTGCCACTGACCGCCCGAGAGATCGTGTCCGCCCCAGAACGACTTGGCCAGCAGTGTGTCGAGACCGTTCGGCAGTCCTGCCAGCACGCTGTCCGCGCCGGCCTCGCGGGCGGCAGCGTGTACGAGGTCGTCCTCGCCGCGGGCCTGACCGAGCGTGATGTTCTCTCTCGCGGCCATCGGCCACTTGGTGTAGTCCTGGGGCACCAGACCGACGCGCGACCAGACCGAGTGCGGATCCGCCTGGGCCAGATCGATGCCGTCCCAGCTGACCGTGCCGTGTGTGGGCAGGTAGAGGCCGGTGAGGAGGTGGGCGAGAGTCGTCTTGCCGGAACCGTTCTCACCCACCAGGGCGACGACCTCACCGCTGCGCAGGGTCAGGCTGACGTCGTGAACCGCGAAGGCGTTCGCCGGGCTGCCGGGGTGACGGTAGGAGACTCGGTGGGCGCGGATCTCCCGGGGGCCGGCCGAGTCGATCGCCAGCGGTCCACGCGTGGCGCGCAGGGTGTCGGCGAGAGCCAGGAAGCTCCGCCAGTCCTGGAGGTGGAGCGAGGTGCGGAACAGCCGGGCGCTCGCCACCACCAGGGAGTTGAGCGCGCCGGTGGAAGAGCGGACGGCGACCACGGCCGTGACGGCGACCGCGAGCGCGATGGTGCCGTTCATCGTCAGCAGCCCGACGGTGAGCCAGGTGAGGGTGAGCATGATGCCGGTCCCGGCCGCTCCGCCGAGTGTCACCAGCAGCACTCTGGGTGCGGCCGCCCGGTGCCTGGTCCTGATCCGCGTCGCGACTTGGGCGTACCACTGGCGCAGGAACGCGGCCATGGTGCCCGCCCTGACTTCGGCGGCCGTCCGGCGGTCCGTGCTGTGCTGGCGCAGGATGTAGCGCAGGCGGTTGTCGGCGAGGCTGGTGTGAGCGGTGTGGTGGGCGATACGAGCCGCGCCCAGAGCGGCCGCTCCCTTGGGAAGCATCGCGAGAACCAGCAGCGGCAGCAGCAGGGGGTTCAGCAGGGTGAGGACGGTCGCCGCGGCCGTCAACTGCGCCACCGCGGAGATCAATTGCTGCGCGTCGGCGATCAGGTCCTGCGTGGCCATCGCCCCCAGGCCGGCTGCCTGGAGCGAGTCGTTGAACTCCGGCTGGTCGTAAGCGGTCAGCTCGACCTCCGGGGTCTTGGCGAGGATGCGTTCCTCGGCGAGGGCGGTCACCTCCGGCCCCAGTTTCACCGCCGCGTACTGGGAGACCGCGTCCGACGCCGCCCGGGTGGCGGCCGCACCCGCCGCGATGAGCAGAGCCGGCACCGCGGCGTGCAGCCGCTCGCCGGCCTGGCCCTGCCCGACAAGGGCTCCGATCACCTGGGCGGTCGCGGCCAGGACCACCGCGGCGGAGGCAGCCGCGAGCAGTTGTGCCACCAGCAGTTGGAGGGCCGCCCACCGGTCGGCGGCCCAGCTCAACCGGGCGGCGGCGGCGATCGTGGCGGGCAGACGGGCCGCCATCTGCGCCAGACCCGCCGCCGCGACGTGGTCGTGATGCGGGTCGTCCCAGCCCAGGCGCAGTTCGGGCTGTTGAGCGGAGGTCGAGGGAGCATGGGTCGGCACCCGTGTCATCCTGCCGTCACTTCCGGTGCCGCACGGTGACACCGCACCGGGCCGCGCCTCTCCGGGCGCGGAAACCCCACGTGCGGATGACAGTGCGGTGGAGGATCTCACACCGCCGGGAACGGTCCCGGTGGAATCGGCCGGCCGAGAAAAGGGGCGAGCTTCTCCCAGCCCTCGCCCGCGCAGATGTCCAATACCAGCAGATCCCCGGGGCGCCGGGCGAAGTGACGCTGTACGCGGACGAGTTGTTCCTGGTAGGCCCGAGCCAATCGAACCGGGTCGAAGGTCTCCCCGCCACAGATCCGCGTACGGAACAGATACGCCGCCTCCCTGTGGGCGGCCCGCTCGGCCGCGGGCGCCCCCGCCGGCCAGCCGGTGTCCCAGAGCCGCTCCACCGCACGCAACCAGCTCTCCGTCTCCCGTACGGTGACGACGAACCGTGCCCGCGGATGCCGCGCGTCCAGTGCCGTCAGGGATGCGAGTGCGAAGACGCTCGTCAGGCCGTCGTAGTGCCGCAGCGCCGGGAAGTCACCGTCCCCGCGGCGCAGGGCCGCCAGGTCCGCCGCGCCCAACGGGTAGTGGGCGAGGTCGAAACCGAGCAGGTGGAGGGCCTCGACCAGGCTCCGGGTCGCCGTACCGGGCAGGCCGAGGGAAAATACCTTGGGCCGGTCGGCGGCGGGGCCAAGGGTCTGCGGGGCGCGGGCCACGGCCTTCCGGACCTTGGCCATGGTCAGCCGAGGACGGCTGGGCAGGCGCAGCTCCCCGACCACGCGGGCCGCCAGTTCGGGCAGGCCGTCGAGGTACTGGCCCAGCGCGTGCGGGGTGACATCTGCGGGTACCACCGAGCGGCTGTGCCGTATCGCCTTTCTGGCGACCACGAAGTCCAGGTCGTCTCCCCAGCTCAGCAGGGCCGACTCCAGCACCGCGTGTGCGCTTTCGGTACGGCTGCGCACCTCGCGCAGAGCGTACTTGGCGAAGATGTGGTGATAGTGCTGGAAGTGGTCGTGCAGGATGTGGAAGCCCTTCAGCTGCACATCGGGCTGGAGATGGCGTCGGGCGAGGTGCCGCCGGAACGCCTCGGGCCGCAGCATCGGCCCGCGCCCCGCCGCTGGTGCCTCCGCTTCGACATCCACCCCCCGCATCGCCCGGACCAGGTCGGTTCGGCAGATGTGCACCCCGCAGTGGACCCGGCCGCGGAACCGGTCGTGGACGAAGCAGTCGACGTATGCCAGGTCGTTGGCGTCGAGAAAGGGCCTCATGTCCTCGAGGATCAGGCAGTCGGCGTCGACGTGGACGACATGCGAGGCCTCGCCGTGGTCGATGTGCACCTGGCGGTCCACGGCACGGGCGAGCGGCCGGATGTTCTCTGCGATGTGAACCCGGCGTGGGCGGATGTGCCGGATCGCGAGGTCGAGAGCGAGGCGGGTGGTGCGCTCACCGACCGTGCGGAGCACCAGATCGACCGGACGGCCTGCGGGCGGTGACCAGTCGCCGGGGAGGGTGCGGATCGCGCCGCTCACGGCCGGTCCTGGGCGGGCGAGGGCCGGTTGACGTTCGGGAAGGGCTGGTCGGGGACCTGCTTGCCCAGGAAGGGGGCCAGCCGTTCGTAGCCCTCGCCACCGGCGATGTCGAGGACGAGCAGGTCGTCGTCCCGGCCCGCGAAGTGGTGCAGCACCCGCTCGACGTGACGGCGGTGGACGCGGGCGAAGCGTTCCGGGTTGAATTCGAGACACCCGTAGACGGCAGCACGCAGGAAGCGCTGCATGTCCGGATACCCCTCGCCACGGTCGGTCTTGCTGTCCACCGGTCGTGCCCAGTGTGTCGCGCACGAGCGCAGCCAGGCCTGCTCCTCCCGGACCGTCAGGATGAATTTGGCTCCGGGCCAGTCGAGATCGAGTTCCTCGTAGTACGGAACCACGCTGATGTCAGTGATCCCGTCATGGTCCGCCAGCAGCGGAAAGCGCCCGGTGCCCGCGAGCAGGGTCCGGTAGGTGGCGGGGTCGGAGGGGTAGTGCACGATGTCGAAACCCAGGGTGCGCAGCGCGGCGGTCAGCGAGCGGGTGCCGGTGCGCGAGAGGCCGATACCGAAGACCTTGGGACGACGACGGGAGCGGTGCGGTGCCGCACCGGTAATCCCACCGGTCACGTGACACCCCTCCACGTGGCTCGTGGGCCGGTGCTTCCGGACTCGGGCCGACGCGCCAGATCGATGACGGTCTGGTCGGCCATCGCCGCCAGACCGTCGTCCAGCTCCGTGCGGGGCCGATATCCGAACGCCCGCGCCGCCAGGGCGATGTCGGCCGCGGTGTGCCGGGCCTCGCCGCGGCCGCCGGGCCGTGGATCCAGGTTCACCGGGCCGACGAGACGCTCGACGGCCGCGATGGCGTGCTTCATGGACACCGGGGCGTCACCGCCGAGGTTGGCCACGCCGGTGAAAGAGGAACCGGCCGCGTCCCGCATCGCCGTGACGACATCGCGCACGTAGGTGAAGTCGCGGATCTGCTCGCCGTTCCCGTGGAGCGGGAAGGGCCCGCCGGTCAGAGCTGCCTCGATCAGCCGGGCCAGGGCCATGTCGGGCCTCTGCCGTGGGCCGTACACGCTGAACAGGCGTAGTGACACCGCGGGCAGGCCAAAGGACATCCGATAGATCTCGCACAGATGTTCCGCCGACAGCTTGGTCACGCCGTACGGCGTGAGCGGCCGGGGGCACACCGACTCACTCGTGGGAATGACCGGGGCGTCGCCGTACACGGAGGAACTGGAGGCGTAGACGAACTTCCGCAACGGTCGGTCCCGCACTGCTTCCAGGAGCCTTTGCGAGGCGAGCACATTGCGACGGGCATACAGCTCGAAGTCCTTTCCCCAGGAAGGCCGTACGCCTGGTTGACCGGCCAGGTGGTAGACGACATCCGCTCCGTCGAGGAGGGGTTCGAGAGCGGCTTCCAGCAGGTCCCCGCGGCGGAAGGTGAAGGACGGGTGCGGGATCAGGTCGCGCAGGTTGCGGTCTTTCAGTGCCGGGTCGTAGTAGTCGGTGAGCGAGTCGATGCCGAGGACGCTGTCACCGGACGCGAGCAGGTGAGCGCAGAGGTGGGAGCCGATGAAGCCGGCGGCGCCGGTCACCACGGCCCGCGTCAAGGCCGCGGCCCTGTTGTGTCGCCGAGCCCGGCCAGCACCCGGTCGGCCCGGATCCGCCAGGTGTGCCGGTCGTGGAGCTGCCGTCTTGCCTCGCCGCCCAGGGTGGCGCGCAGGTGCGCATCACCGACGAGCCTCTTGACCGCGGCCGCCCAGGCTTCGGCGGAGTCCGGCGGGCAGAGCAGGCAGTTGACTCCGTCGGTCAGGATCTCCCGGAGTACCGGCAGATCCGAGGCGATGACGGCCTTGCCGTAGGACATGTACTCGAACAGCTTCATCGGCGATACCCAACGGCTGATCTCGCCCACGCCTCCGGCACAGTACGTCCGGCGCTGGTAAGGCGCCAGGGCGATGTCGAACGCACGCTGGTAGGGCGCCAGCTCGGCAGGCGGCAGATGCCCGTGGAAGTAGACGTTGGGGCGTGTGCAGCGGCTCTGCCAGTGGGCGCGGTCGGCCGCGGTGCCGCCGACGAGGTGGAAGTCGGCCTCGGGTACGCGGGCGGCGAGTTCGAGAATGACGTCGGTGCCACGCCCCGGGTACAGATGACCGACGTAGCCGATCTTCGGTGCCTCCGGGCGGCCCGGCAGGTCCGCCACCGGCCCGTCGGCCGGAGCGGGGTCGGCACAGTCATGAGCCGTCACCAGATCCGCCCACCGCGACGAGTCGAGCTCCGGAAAGACGCGACGGTAGTCGTCGGCGAGCGCCTGTGAGACGAAAACCACGCGTCGCAGGTTCCTTCTGCGGAACAGGACGCCTTCGATCCTCCGGACGATCCGTCGCGGCCACATCAGATGCGTCTCGTACACCAGAGGGGTCTGGCCCGACGAGACGAGCAGGGCGCGCAGGTCTCGTCCGTACAGCAGATCGGGGGTGCCTCGTCGGCGGAGGTCGGCGCGGATCCGCCAGGCACGGATCCATACGCCGAGCCCCCGCAGGCCGGGCTGAGCGATGCTCCGCACCTCGAATCGGTTGCGGGTGCCGTAGTAGCGGTGCACGTCGCCGGCGGGCACGGTCCCCGGCAGCGCGTAGAGGACGACCTCGTGCCCCGCGTCGGTGAAGGCATCGCACATCCGCATGACGTGGACGCCGTTCGCGTAGACGGAGGGGATGCTGCCGGAGTGCAGGTAGGCGATCCGCATGACTGGATGGGCCTCCGAGATGCCGGTGAGGGACACCCATGCTCCGCAGCGGGGCGTCGGGGCACAATGCCCGCCACCGGGCGGCCGTGGCACACAGGGGCGCACGGCAGCGCACGGGCGGGCCCGGCCTCACCCTTGCCAGCCAGATTTGACGGGCCGACAGAGCCCATGGCGCCCCACACGTCACACGCGCATCGACAAGGGCCGGTCACCGGAACGCCGTTCGCCTGTTCCATGCCGTGGCGGGCAGGCCGGAGCACGGAAACCCGGACCTGTCCGGTTCCCGCACCGGCCTGTCTCCCCCGATGGTGTGCCGTCCTGGTGTGCGGTACTTCTGATCGGGGCGTCACCCGACGCTTCCACCGGGCCCGCGAGCAGCCATGGAGGACATCGTGGAGAACGAGGACATCGAGCAGGTCACCGAGGAACTCCCCGAGTACGCGCTCATGATCGACATTCCGGACCAGGACTGAGCGGTCCGGACAGGTCGCACCCCGCCCGTTGTGCCGGTGCTCCTGTCGGCGAGGTTCGTTCCGTCGGAGCCACGGCAGTCCGGCGGAGGACGGGCCTTGCCGGACATAGCACCGGCCCCTCCCCCGTCGAGTTCCTTGCCCCGGAGAGAGTGAACGCGTGGAGGTGAGCAGTTGCTGCGAGTAGCACCCGACACGCGCGAGGCGGTGCGCGATGAGGGAGCGGTCCATCGAGTGGTCTGTTCCGTCCTGACGGCGGCGGGACTCCCCGCGCCGCCGCAGGCGCATCCCGCCGTGGTGGCCGCCGCGTTCGCCCTTCGGACGGAGCCAGGACTCGCTCCTTCGGCGATCTTGCGCAGCGTGCGTGGCGCCGAGGCCCGCGAGAGCCTGGCGCCCGCGGAGCCGTCCCCCCACCTCGTCCGATCGGTGACCCGCGCACTGTCCGCACTGCCAGACGGAGCCGACGCCTCCGAGGGCTCCCGGGTGACGTCCTGGCAGCGATCGGACCGGGCCGTGCTTGACGAGAGCGTCGCGCGGCTGGCGGCCACCTGGCCGCTGATGCTGAGCGAACTGCGCATCGGTGTCGCGCAAGTGGCTCTCTTGGAGGGCCCGGCGATCGACGGCTTCACCGACTTCACGACTCATGGCGCCATCTACGTCAACCGGTCGCGGCTGCGCACCAGTCCTCGCGGGCTGCCCGGTCCGGTGCGGTGCGCGGAGGCACTGGTGCACGAAGGCACCCACACCCGCTGCAACGCCGCCCAGCTGACGGCTCCGTTCCTCACCCCGGCAGCGGACTCCGCACATCCCCTGCGCACCCCCCTGCGCGCCGATCCCCGGCCTGTGGCGGGGCTGTTCCAGCAAATGGTCGTCCTGGCCCGGAGCAGCGCGCTCTACGCGCTGCTTCTCGGCGGCGACACCACGGCCGCGGACGCGCTGGACGCCCGCCGGGCCCTGCTGGTGAAGAGGGCGCGGCAGGCGATCGACACCCTGCGGGACCGTACCTCGCTGCTCACCGGACACGGGCTAAGCGTGCTGGAGGAGTGTTCCGCCTTGCTGAGGACCATCGCCGACTGACCCGACACCCCGGAGCCACGCCGATGCCACAGCCCGCAGCTCCCTCCTCACCGACCGCGTGGGAACCTCAGGTCTTCGTACCGTTCCCCGTCGAACCCGCGGTGTTCTTCGGGCGGGTCGCGGCCCGCAGCGCGCTGTTCGCCGCCACGGACAGCGCCGGGGGCGACCACGTCCTGATCGGCAGCGCTTCGGGGGCACACCCCGAGGACGTCGCCGTACGGGCCCGCGGCGAGCTGCTGGAGCGCCTGGGCAACGTGCTGGCGGCCCGCGCCGCCGAGGAGGCCTGCACTCTCCTCGCCGATCACGCCGAGCTGGTCCGTCGAGGCGCTCCCGCCCTGGACCCCGCGCCCTGGTCCGGGCCGGACACCCGAAGCGTGCGCCAGCTGTGGGTCACCGGGCACTCCCTGCTCTCCGGTTCGGAAGTACTGGTTCCGGCAGGTCTGGCCTACCTGCAGCACCGTCCGCCCGCGGGTTGCGCGGCGCCCGACCGGGCCGGCTCCACGGGCCTCGCGGCCCACCCCGACCCGGGCACCGCCGTCGAGCATGCCGCCTGGGAGACACTCGAACGCGATCTGCTCCGCCGGAGCTGGCAGGATCCGGCACGGCATCCGCCCCGCCACCGGCCCGTGCACGACGAACTGCCCCTCCCCCTACGTCGCGTATGCGAGCACCTCGGACTGCGGGCGACCGCCTTCACCCTGCCCGCGCCCGGCTTCCACGCCGTCGCGATCTGTCTGCACACGCCCGAGCACACCGAGCAGACCTTCGGTGCTCGTTGCGGCCCTTCAGGGCAGGAGGCGGAGCTGATCGCCCGCGCGGCCCACGAGGCGCTCATGGTCCGCTGGAGCATGAGCACGTCGGCGGCCCGACGGGTCCGTGGGCGGTCCTTACCCGGCAACGGGCCGGTCTCCGCGGTCGAGCACGCGGTGTGGACGTATCTCGGCTGCCAGGACGCGATGGCGCGTTGGCTGCCGCACACCACGGCGGACCGGTGCCCGACCGGGCAGGGGCCGGTGGACCCTGTGCGCCTGCTCTCCGAGCACACCGGCCAGGACGTGATCGCGGTCGACACGACCCCCGCCGCGTTCGCCGCCTCCGGTACGGCCGTCGTCCGGCTGATCGCCCCCGGCGCCCTGCCGCTGCCGTCCGCCTCTCCCATCGGCTCGCGTATTCCGCCGCACCCCTTCGGCTGAACCACTCACAGAGGAGCAGCATGCCCCCGAGTCCCGATTACGCGGACCTGGCCGACCACTACGACGACTGGTTCACCCCGCCGACGGCCACCACCGACGCGACGGTGTCCCTGCTCGACCGGCTGGCGGCGACCGCACCGGAAGGTCCCATGCTCGAACTGGGCATCGGCACAGGGCGGATAGCCCTTCCGCTCGCGGCGCTCGGGCACGACCTCCACGGCATCGATGCCGCGAAGGCCATGGTCGAACAACTCCGCGCCAAGACCGGGGGAACCGAAATCGCCATCAGCATCGGCGACTTCTCCGATGTGGACCACGACGGCCGGTTCGGGATGATCTACGTGGTCAACGGCACGTTCTCCGAGCTGACCTCCCAGGAAGCGCAGATCCACTGCCTGGCCCGGGCCGCGGCGCGGTTGCTCCCGGGCGGGCTCTTTGTCCTGGACGCGCATCTTCCGGAGGTCCTGGCCGTCGGAGCCGGGGCTGATGCCCAGCCCGTCCGGGCGGCCGGCGGCGACGCGGTCACTCGTATCCGCCGGATCCACCCGGCGACCCAGCGCTACACCTCCGACTACAAGGTCGTCCACGACGGCGAGGTTCGGCACATCCGGGTGGCCTTCCGCTACGCCTCTGTCGGTGAACTCGACCTGATGGCCGCCATGGCCGGCCTGCGACTGCGCCAACGGTTCGGCGGCTGGTCCGGGGGCCCGTTCACCGACAGCAGCAACTACCACGTCAGCGTGTACGAGCTGCCGGCATGAGCGCGGCCGACTTGCCCCGTGGGGCTCGTGACGCAGAGGCGTACCTGCGCAACAATCGCGAACTGTGGCGCCTGTGGACGCCATTGAAGGCCGCGTCGGCCCAGTACGACCTGGCCGGTTTCCGGGTCGGCGGCTCACGCATGCGCGCACTTGAACGTGCTGAGGTCGGCGAGGTGCGCGGCCGCTCGCTGCTGCACCTGCAGTGCCATGTCGGCATCGACACACTCTCCTGGGCGCGGCTGGGTGCCCGGGTGACCGGTGTCGACTTCGCCGCCGAGGGCGTGGCGACGGCGCGCTCCCTGGCCGCCGACATCGACCCGTCGGCGGTCTTCGTGGAGGCGGATGTCCTGGCACTGCCCGACCATCTGGACGGCCATTTCGACATCGTGTACACCTCTCACGGTGTGCTGGGCTGGCTGCCCGATCTGCGCCGCTGGGCCGAGGTCGTCGCCCACTTCGTCGCACCGGGCGGCTTCGTCTACGTCTTCGAGTCCCATCCCGCGGCCTGGATGCTCGACAACCGCCTCGACACAGCCGAATTACGCCTCCGCTACTCGTATTTCGGTGAACCGGAGCCCCTTTCCTTCGAGTACCGCAGTCCAACAGCTGTACCGGACCGCGAGGTACCAGGAGTCGAATACGCCTGGGGACACTCACTCGGCGAGATCGTCAGCGCCCTGGCGTCGGCGGGACTGACCATCGAATTCCTTCACGAATGGCCCTTCGTGGCTTGGCGAATGCTCCCCTGCATGGTGGAGCACGACGACTACTGGTGGCGGCTGCCGGATGGCCTGCCGTCCATACCCCTGTCCTTCTCTCTCCGTGCTTCCAAGCCACCCGCCCAACAGCGGTTCTGAGACAGGGAGAAGCAGCGTGCCCGCCGTGACGTCACACCGCTCCCTCGACGCACTCGATCTCCGCCACGTCCTCGACGGCCGGATGGTGGTCGTCCGGGACGGTCTCGCACAGCTCACTCCCGCAGGATCATGGACCCGGGCGGCACTGGCAGCCATCGCCTCCGCCGTCTCGCCGGAGGCCGCCGAGCAGGTGTCGGAGCGAGGGCTGGAGCACATCCACACCGTCGCCGACATCGACCAGTTGCGCGCCGTCCGCGACGACCTGGACCGTCGCCTCAGACCCGCCGCACGTCACCTGCTGCTGCGCTTCGCCGACCTGCTCCCGCCGCAGAGCCGCAAGGTGTACGTCAGCGACCACTTGGGTGTACGGATCATGCCCCCAAGGGCCACTGTCCACGGCCGGGAAGAAGAACTGGGCGGGTACACCGGCTTCATGGTCCCGACCGGCGCCCACGTGGACTCGTGGTTCAACACAGCCGTCAATTCCGTCAACCTCTGGATGGCTCTCAGCCGGGTCCGCCGCGACAACGGCCTGCTCATCTGGCCCGGGGCATATCGGCGCTCGCTGCTCCACGAGGGGGTACGCCTGCTCCCCGACCAAGCGGTCGGCGAACCGGTGGAAGTCCAGCTCGACCCGGGTGACCTGCTGCTCTTCGCAGGCGACCATCTCCATGCCACTCGTCCCAACAGTGGGCCGGAGACCCGGTGGGTGGTCACCAAGCGCGTCTGCCTCGGCCCACCCCGCTACCACCCGCGCGCCACCGGCTGGGTGCCGTACCTCGATCCGCGCCTGCTCGGCACACCGCTTCGCCCCCTGGCACCGCTGCGGTCGGTTCTGACCGCCGGACGCGCCCGCCAACTCGTTCGTCAGACCCGCCGCCGTGTCAGCTCGCGCGGAACTTGAGCATGTGCGGAGTACCACTCGGTGCTCCGCACGACTTCCCACTATTGGCCGCTCCCTGCCGCCTGTGCAGTGGCTACCAAGATCCGGACCAGCTCCGGACCCGCCACCGCGTCCCGGTTCCTCCCATCGCTATCCGGGCACCGCGCCCTGACTGACGCGGTCCCACTCCTGCATGGACTGCTCAATCAGCCGGTTGGCCTGCTCCCCGACGCCATCCAGGAACTTGCCGTAGTACCGGAAGAGGACCTCGATACTCTGGCCCGCGCGGCGAGCGCATTAAGCGGGGTCCACACCGGAGTACAGCCAGAACGAGATCCCGGCGTGCCGCAGATCGTAGGGCCGCTTGGCCAGCCCGGAGGCGAGTTCCGTGCGGGACAGGACATGCTTCCGTGCCCGCGCCCACGTAATGCCATACGCAGACGCGTCCACGTAGTTGCCGGCCTGGTTCCGGAACACCCGACCGTCCGGCGCCCCGCCGAACCGATTGATGTGCGCCCGCAGGACGCACACGAACTGCGGCGGGATAGGCACCGGCCGGGTCGCAGTAGCCGCACGGCGCTCAAGCGAGTGCACCTCGCGCACCGCGCCGTCGTCCCGGGTCCCCCTCCTCGCTGACTGTCAGAGCGTTCCACCTGAACCCGTTGAGAGGGTTCATCGCGAAGTAACCCTTCTCCACTGCGGTGTTGAGCACTTGGTTGAACGCAGCCCGCTTGCACCGCGCCGTCTTGGCCGCAGCCGCCTTGCCGTCCAGCTTGTGACACAGGGCGTACAGCACCCCTCGCAGCACATCTGCTTCCTCGAGAGCACTGACGGGCAAAGAGTTTCGCTTCAGCCACTTCAAGGCCTTCCGCCAGTCCTCGGTCGGCTCTTGGGCCCATGCGTTCTTTTTGAACGCCCACGAGTACAAGGCGCGCGCCGCAGTACCCGCGGCTCCGGATATGTTGAGCCAGGGTGCGCCAGGGCAGGTGTTTCCCGGTGTGTGGTCCCACCGTTGGTCGAGCTCACCGAGCTGGGCCTTCGTCGCTGTCGAGCTGTGCCAAACCAATCCGTAGCGGGCTCCTGCATCCCTCCTCCAAGGTCCGATGTCAGAGGCGTGAGGCAGGATGATGGGGAAAAGACTGCCCCGGAACCCACCCGGCGCAGGCGAGGGGGTCTCGGGGGGGGAGAGTGGTATGCCGAAAATCCCGAAAGGGCGACGCGTGGGGCAGGCGGCTGTGAACGCGCTGCGCGCCCTGCTTGAAGAGCACGATCACATCGTTCAAGAGATATCCGGGCAGAACGACTTCGGTGAGGACCTCTACGTCACCTTTACCGACAACGGAGATGTCAGCAGCGACACGATCAAGGTCCAGGTCAAGGGTGGGGAAAGCTGGCGCCGAGGCAACGGTTACTCGGTGCCTGTCGACCACCACGGTGACACCTGGGCAGACGGAAACATCCCTGTCTACTGTGTGGTGTACGACCCGGACACCAAGCGACTGCACTGGGCGAACGCCACCCAACAGCTCCGCCGACTCGGTCCGCTCAACCCACCACGCTTCGTCGGCGTCAGCCCCAACGCGGTGTTGAACGACACCACCATGGAGTTCTTCGTTGCTCAGGCCCGCCGCTATGTCGGGCGCTACCGAGGACGACAGGCCGTCCTCACCCACCTGGGCGAGATGTCCGGAGTCGAATTCGACCCGGCGGATCACGTTCTGCACTTTGTCAACGGCGACGATGAGGACCTCATCTTCTGGAAACGTCCGGGGGATGCGGTGGCGACGCTGCTGCTCAGCACCCAAGGCTGGGACCCGGTTCTCGTCAGCCTTGAGTCCCTGATGTCCTCCGAGCTTCCGATGCCGAATGACGGTAGAGGCGGCGGACCCGCCGACCCCGACCTGTGGACCGCCGAGGACCTGGAGCTGAGTCGATCCGAGACCATGTGGGTAGCCTCATGCTTCATCTCCACCCGGCAAGCGGACGAAGGGCCCGAAGGCGATCTTGTCGGCACCGTCGATTGTGACGGGTGTCCGAGCTGTACAGGCGAGGAGCACGGGAGGATCGAGGCGGACGTGATCCATGACTACGTCCTTGCCCGAATTCTCGAACGCATCGCAGCCGAGCCCGACTTGATGCAGCGCTCGATTCTGGCCCTGCGCGAGGACGGCGAGCTCGAACCGGAGATCGTCGCCGAACTGGGCCCTCTTGAATCCGAACCTCGCATCGTCCGCCAGGTGAACAAGCTGAGCCGGGCGAGGGTGGCAACGATGGACGACATCGAGCCGGAGGCATTCCGGCTGGCCATCCTTTACCTGATCCGCTGCATCTACGTCGGTGGCCCTTCGCTCCCCCTTGACGAGCAGGTCCGAATAGTCTGGCGCATCCCCGTGCCGGGCTCCACGGCGGCATCCATGGGGATCCAGAACAGGGTTTCGGCCGCTCGGTGACAAGTCCGAGTCGGGTGAAGCGCGCAGGCGGCCGCAGCACAAGTATCGACTGCCCAGCATCACGACGGCTCAATGCCGGCAGCTTAGCGATGGCCGCTGACATCCAGGGCCGGCTCAGGAGGGGATTCCTCCCAGGCTGGCCCTTCGTCGTGTCCGGGGTCGTGTCACGCACGTGCCTCTACAGCCATGCCTCACCGACCTGACAGACTGCGGCTATGAAGCAGTCTGCCTGTCGACCGTTAAGCCCGCGACCCATACCTCCGCTCCATGGCGACGAGTCGGTCGTCGGCGTCCCGGACGCCACCGTGGTCGACTTCTGGCGGTTCGCCATGCCGGACCTCCGTATGAACAACACACGCGGCCTGTTCGCCGAATTCCTGGTCCACCAGGCGGTCGGCTCCCGCGAGCCCCGGGTGGAGTGGGCAAGCCACGATGTCGAGACGGATGACGGACTGCGCATCGAGGTCAAGGCCGGTGCCTATCTGCAAGCCTGGGAGCAGCGCACACCCTCTCAAGTCCGCTTCAGTGGGCTTCGGGCTTGCACATGGTCATCCGAGGGCGGTTACTCGGATGCGAAGTCGTACAACGCCGACGTCTACGTGTTCGCCGTCCAAACCGCCCGTGAACACGCTGACTACAACCCACTCGACACGGCCCAGTGGAAGTTCTACGTACTCTCCCGCCCAGCAGTCGCTGCCCTGGACGCGGACAGCGTCAGCCTGAGTACCGTTAGGGCGGCGGCCGGTCCACCCATGTCCTTTGCCGCCCTCAACGACTGCATCCGATCGGCCGATCCCCGCCCCGGGACCAACGGTGGTTGACGAGCGAAGTCCGTGCCACAGCCGTGCCAGATACAGGGGTTAGCCGCGGTCAGCACCAGTGTTCGCGGTCTAGTACTCGTCTGCCGGCGAAGCCGCAGCTCAGCCGTAAGGTCCGCCAGCCTCTCTCCTGAAGTGGTTGTCCAGACCGCTCACCGAGTCCACACGCACTGGAACTCTTCGGCCGGGAGGGCCTCCAGCGGATCCTGTCCAAGATCGATTCCACCAACACCGAAGCGACCCGGATGTCACTTAAAGTGATCGCATCACAGAAGTTGAGCCAGAGCTGAGTTCGGCCCTCACGGGTTGTTGCCGTCGACGTCCTTCGCCCGTCTGGTCTGCCCGTGCGTCGAGCGACCGTGCTGTCAGTCGGACACGATGTGGAGGATCGCCGTACCGTCCTCGCCGGTCGCCGCCTGGATCACCACGGCGTCGGGCTGGGAACTCGGCCGGGTGGCGTCCCCCAGACCGCCGCAGGAGTTCCCGCTTCCGTTGTTGCGGAGGACCGTGATGCACCCTTGCCCCGGGCCGGTCGCCCTGCCCCGGGAGTGGCCGTTGCCCGACTTCACTGTGTATTCGACCTTATTCGGGCCAACCTCGCTTACGGACAGGGTCGCTGGACCGGCCGGGCCCTTGAAACGGAGCGTCGCCGGCTCGGATACCGCGATCTCGCAGTTGCCGTCCGCGCATGCGGTGACGTCATGCCCGTCCGCCGCCGACACCGACGGCTTCGCCGACGGCTGCCCGGAGGAGGGGCGTTTGGGCGGGGACTTCGAGGTCCGCTGATCAGGTGAGGATGCCCCGTCGGTCTCGTCCGAGCCGCTGCAGCCGGGCACCATCAGGCCGACCAGTGCGGCAAGTACGATGCCCGTTGCGCACCGCTCCGCACGTCCTGCCCGCAGCCTGCGTGCCGATGGTGTCGCGGCCATGATGTTTCCCCCATGCCCGGCCTGCCTCGGTTCGGTTCGGTTCGGTTCGACTGCCAGTCTTCCCTCTTGTCATCGTCGTCACGCGCTACGGCGGCAGGAAGGAAAAAGTGGGTCGTCCGCCGGTGTCGACGCGGCGGCAGTTGATCGACGGCATACGGTGGCGGACCCAGACCGGTGCTCCCTGGCGCGACGTGCCGGAACGCTACGGACCGTATACCGGGTCTGCGACCTGTTCCGGCGCTGGCAACGCGACGCCACCTGGGCCCGCATCGTCACCCGGCTCCAGGCCGAGGCCGACGCGCAGGGTCTGCCGTCGAGAGCGCCCAGCCCGGTCCCTGCGGAGCGCCTTCGCAACCGTCGGAAGCTAGGCGACTGTTTTGGTCGCAGCTCTCAATGAATGGCTGTGACCAGCACTGTGCGACAGGCCCCAGCTGCACGAGGCGTTGCCGGCATCTTGCGACAGTTCGGGTGCCCGAAGTGCGGGCCACAGTGGTCGCCAGCACGCCCTCGAACAATGCCCGGTACTGCTCCCTGGACACCAGTGACAAGCCCTCGCCACGCGAGCCCATTGCCAACACCAGGGCTGCCAGGGCGGCTTTCTCGCCAGGCGGCCGGTGGGGCGCACGAGGCCACCCGTGCACTCCGCCGGTCCCCGGGGTTCAGCGGGTGGCCGCGGGTGTGGTGCGGCGGGTGAGCAGGACGCCGAGAGCGATCATGCCGACGCCGAGAACGAAGTGGAGCCAGTTGTCCGCGGTGTTGACGGGGACGAAGTTGGCGGCGCTGTCGTGGTCGATGATCAGTCCGTAGATCCACAGCACCAGGTAGATGGTGCCGCCGCCGATGAGGTAGTTGCGGGCAGCCGGGGCGGTGCGGGCCATAGCGATGCCGGCGATGCCGAACAGCAGGTGGACGATGTTGTGCAGGGTCGACACCTCGAACAGGCCGAGGAGTCTGGCGTCGGAGTGGTGGGAGGCGAATTCCATGGTGTCGTAGTCGGTGGTGATGCCGGGGATGAAGCCGAGGATGCCGACCAGCAGGAACACGGCGCCGACGGCGAGGGCGGCCTGCTGGACACGGGTGCGCGCTGCGCGGGTGGGGGTGGTCATGACCGTCAGTCCTTTCGGTGGATTCGTTCAGGGTTGGATGGCGCGGTTGGGCCACCACACGGTGGGGCCGATGTGGCGGACGAGTGCGGGGACGAGCAGGGAGCGCACTACGAGGGTGTCGAGCAGGACGCCGAAGGCGACGATGAAGGCGATCTGCGCCATGAAGGCCAGCGGGATGACGACCAGGGCGGCGAAGGTGGCGGCCAGGACGACACCGGCGGAGGTGATGACGCCGCCGGTTGCCGTGAGTCCTCTCAGGACGCCTGTGCGGTTGCCGTCGCGGCGGGCCTCTTCACGGACCCGGGTCATGAGGAAGATGTTGTAGTCCACGCCGAGCGCGACGAGGAAGACGAACCCGTACAGCGGTACGGAGGCATCGGTGCCGGAGAAGCCGAAACCGTGGGTGAAGACCAGGGCGGTCACCCCGAGGGTGGCCAGGTAGTTCAGCGCGACGCTGGCCACCAGCAGCACGGGCAGCAGCACGCTGCGCAGCAGCGTGACGAGGATGAGCAGGATGATGACCAGGACCAGGGGGATGATCAGGGTGCGGTCGTGGGCTGAGGTCTGCTGGGTGTCGTACTGCTCGGCGGTGTAACCGCCCACGAGTGCGTCGGCACCGCTGACGGCGTGGACGGCTTCGCGCAGGCGCGGAATCGTCTGCTTGGCCGCGTCGCTGTCCGCGGCCGCCGTGAGCGTTGCGTCGATACGTACCCGGCCGTCGACCACGGCGGGTTTCCCCGCCCCAGGCCGGCCGCCTTCGCCCGTCGGCACCGCCTGGTCGACCCCTTGTGTCTCCTCGACCGCGGCGATGACCTGCTGGGTGCGGTCGGCGCGGGCGATGATGACCGCCGGGTTCCCGGCGCCGGCCGGGAAGTGCTCCGCCAGGGCCTTCTGGCCCGCGACGGAGCGGGCGTCATTGATGAAGATCTCATCCAGCGGCACGCCCTGCGCTTTGAGCAGGGGCGAGAACGCGGCGCACGCTGCCAGCGCGACGAGCGTGGCGGCCCAGATACGCCGCGGACGGCGGTCGACCACCGCGGCGACGCGCTGCCACACCTCCCGCCGCTCGGACCGACCGGCGGCCGCCGGCTGGGGGCGGGCGGGCCAGTAGGCGGTGCGGCCCAGGAGCACCAGCACCGCCGGGAGGAAGGTCATGGCGGCGATCACGGCGCAGACGACGCCGATGGCTCCCACCGGGCCGAGAGCCTGGTTGTTGGTCAGGTCGCTGACCAACAAGGCCAGCAGTCCCAGCGCGACGGTGGCGGCACTTGCGGTGATCGCTCCGACCGAACGCCGCCACGCCACCTTCATCGCCGCCCACCGGTGGTGACCTGCGGTGAGCTCCTCGCGGAACCGGGCGGTCAGCAGCAGCGCGTAGTCGGTGGCCGCGCCGATGACCAGGATGAACAAGATGCCCTGCACCTGACCATCGACGCGTACGACGTCCCGGTCGGCCAGCGCGTACACCACGGCGGAGGCCAGCGCGAGCGCGAAGACGGCCGTCACGATCACGATCAGCGGCAGCAGCACACTGCGGTACACCACCAGCAAGATCACAAGCACGACGCTCAGTGCCACACCGAGCAGGACTCCGTCGATCCCGGCGAACGCCTTCGACAGATCCGCCTGTGTCGCAGCCGGCCCGGTGACGTACGCGCGGGCGCCGGGCACCTGCTCGGCGACCTCCCGGATGGTGTCGATGGCCGGCTGCACCTCCTCGCCCAGGTCGGCCTTCAACGGCACCACTGCCTGCAGGGCCCGGCCGTCCTTGGAGCTGATGGCGGGGCTGCCAGGTCCCGCCGCCCCTTCAACCTTCCCCGCTGCCTGTACGGCTTTCGCGGCCTGCTCCCGCTGCCCGGCGGTGATCTTCCCGGAGTCAAAGACCCACACGACGATCGCGGGGACGGTCTCATCCGTCTGGAACTGCCGCTGCAACTCATTGACGCGGGTGGACTCGGCCGCCTCCGGCAGGAAGGCCGCCTGATCATTGGTGGCGACCTGGCCCAGCTTGCCGGCGAACGGGCCCATCGCGCCCCCCGCCAGCAGCCACAGCACCACGGCCAGCGCAGGAAGCAGCCAGTGCCACCGGCCAGATCTCGACATCAACGTCCTCCGCATCCCTCAGGGGCAGGCGGTCACCGCGTACCCCTCCCAGCCCACCACAATCTTTGTCATTGAGATACTTCTGTGGTGGATAGCCTTTCGGATGTGCCGCCGACCGATCTGCAGACCTTCGCCGTACTCCTGAGGCGCCTGACCAGCGAGCTCAGCAACGTCACACACGCCTTCGCGCACGCCCAGGGGCTGCATCCCACCGATGTGCAGGCGCTGATCGTCATCCTCGACGGCCCCGCCGCCGGCACATCACCGACCGAGCGGCAGCCTGTGACTCCCGGAATGCTGCGGGAGCACCTCGGGCTCACCTCAGGTGCCGTCAGTGCCTGCCTCGGCCGCCTGGAGGCATCCGGTCACATACGCCGCGTCCGTGAGGCAGCCGACAAGCGCGTCGTCCACCTCTACTACGAGCCCAAGGCCCGCGAACTGGCCCGCGCCTTCTTCGCTCCCCTCGCGCAGGCCACCGACACCGCACGCTCGCAGTTCACCGACGAAGAACTGCAAACCGTCGTACGCTTCCTCGCCGCCATGAACACCCAGCTCACCCTGCTACGCCAACGCCCCGGCCAAGCCGACACCCAGAATTGACTCCCCCCGCCCTGCTACGTGCGCATCCGCCCGTCTGCATGGACCGGCGGCAGGCGGCGGCCGAGGTCACCACGGGAGCGTGGAGGTCTCGAAGCCGGCGATCGCGTCCCGCTTCCCCGGCGGGGGCCGAGGTGTGGCTCGGGTCCATGGGGTAGTGGCTGACCTGTGGCGGCGCGCTGAAGGGATCACGCGTGCTTGCTGATCGGCAAGTCGACGCTTGCTGCGGCGAATGCAGGAGAGAAAGGGCTCATGGGGGCTATGAAGGACACGAACGCTCTGGCCGTGCCGGAAGAGGTGGGCAGCCCCGCGCTGCGCGCGCAGCCCAGCGGAGGTCTGGCGCGGTGGATGCTCAGGCATCAGGTCCAGCCGGTGGGGCCGGCGGCGGGCGAGGCACATGCCGAGCCGCACGCCTGGTGGAAGGTGATGTGCCTGACCGGCGTCGACTACTTCTCCAGCCTCGCCTACGTACCCGCCATCGCCGCGCTGGCGGCCGGCGCTGTCTCTCCGCTGGCGACGCTGCTGATCGTGGCTCTGACTCTGGTGGGCATGCTGCCGATGTACCGGCGCGTGGCGAAGGCGAGCCCGCACGGCGCGGGCTCGGTGGCCATGCTGGAGGACTTGCTGCCCTTCTGGTGGGGCAAGCTGTTCGTCCTCGTACTGCTCGGCTTCGTCGCCACCTCGTGGATCATCACCATTACGCTGTCCACGGCCGACGCTTCCGTACATGTGGTCGAAAACCCCTTCTTCCCCGCCGCCCTGCACGGCCATGAGGTCGCCCTGACCGTGGCACTGCTGCTGGTGCTGGGAGGGGTCTTCCTCCTCGGATTCAGTGAGGCCGTCAAGGTCGCCATTCCCCTCGTGGCCGTCTTTCTGGTCCTCAACGCGGTCGTGATCGTTGTCGGGTTGGTTCACGTGGTGACCACACCGGAAGCCTTGTCCGCATGGACCGACTCCTTGACAGAAGGTGGCGGCGGCCTCGCGGGGCCCGCGCTGCTCGCCTTCCCGCTGCTGGTGCTGGGTCTGTCCGGGTTCGAGACCGGGGTGAGCATGATGCCGCTGGTGGCCGCGGACGGAGCCGACGCCGAACAGCGACTCCGCTCCCGGATCCGCAACACCCGCCGCCTGCTGACGACCGCCGCGCTCATCATGAGCGTCTACCTGCTGGCCGCCAGTTTCGTGACCACCGTTCTGATTCCGCACGAGGAGTTCGAACCGGGCGGCGCGGCCAACGGCCGGGCCCTGGCCTGGCTTGCCCACGAACACGTCGGTGATGCGTTCGGCACCCTCTACGACATCAGCACGATTCTCATCCTGTGGTTCGCCGGTGCCTCCGCGATGGCCGGTCTGATCAACATCGTGCCGCGCTATCTGCCCGGCTACGGCATGGCTCCCGAATGGGGACGCGCCGTGCGCCCCGTCGTACTCGTCTACGCCGCCCTGTGCATCGTCATCACCATCGTCTTCGGCGCGGACGTCGACAAACAGGCCGGCGCCTACGCCACGGGCATCCTGGCCATGATGGTCTCCGGGGCCTTCGCCGTCACCGTCTCCGTCGCACGCGGGCGGCGCCGCGCGGCCGCCACCGGCTTCGCGTTCCTTACCGCGATCCTGTTCTACGCCTTGATCGCCAACATCGTCGACAAGCCTGATGGCATCGCCATCTCTGGTGCGTTCATCCTCGGCATCATCACCGTCTCGCTGGTCTCACGCATCTCCCGCACCACCGAACTGCGCGCCGACCGCCTGGTCTTCGACGAGAAGGCCCGCCGGTTCATCACCGACACCCTCGCCCACGACGCGTCCATCAACATCATCGCCAACCGTCGGCAAGCCGGCGATCGTGCCGAGTACTCGGCCAAGGAACTCGAACAGCGCGGCATCAACCCCGTCCCAGGCCAGGCCGACGTGCTGTTCCTGGAGATCGACGTGGTCGACCCCTCCGACTTCAGCGACACCCTCGCCGTCCACGGAGCCGAAGTCGACGGGTACCGGATCCTGCGCACCGCGGCACCGGCCGCACCGAACGCCATCGCGGCCATCCTTCTCGCCCTGCGCGACGCCACCGGTGTCAAGCCGCACTGCTACTTCGCCTGGGCCGAGGGAAGCCCCTTGAAGCACATGTTCCGCTACTTCCTCCTGGGCCGCGGCGACACGGCCCCCGTCACCCGCGAAATCATCCGCAGCAACGAACCCGACCCCGACCGCCGCCCCGGCATCCACGTCGGCGGCTGACCGGCCGACCAGGCGTGTGAGGGCCCCATCCCGGCGGCGGCACACGTCAACGCGCGCGACGAGCTGCGCACGTACAGCAGCGGAGCCCTTCAGGCATGTGCCGAATGTGAGTGCCGCAGGCGGTTTCGGACGTACTTGAAAGGCTCAGCACGGCCCGAAACGGCCGCGCAGACCCGGCTACCTATCTGTACGTGACCTGCCGTCAAAGGCTGGCGCGGAGGCCGGGGAGCGCTTGGCGGGCCGGAACGCAACCTACAGCCACCTGGCGTGCTTCGCGGCGTTGACCTGCGGTGTGTGCTCTTCGTCAGCCGTGCTGGTCGGCCGTGACTGGTGTGAGCACTCAGCTGTGGATCATGGACGACCACTCATGGACTTTGATCGAGCCTCTGCTGCCGTTCAACCCGATGATTTCGATGTCGGGGTCATAGTGGCGCGCCGCGAATCGGGAGAGGCCGGTGGGGGTCCTGATAGCCGCCGGCGAAGCGGTAGGGCTATGTGGCTTTTCGCTGGTCGCGTCCCGGGCCACGCCTCGGGGGCTGCACGAGTAGCCGTTGACCTTCATCCCCGCTTGCAGCGGGGATGAATCGTTCCGTGAAATGCTCAGAGCCGCCATGATGACGACAAGTGGCGAGTACGGCCTACCGCCAGTATTTTCTGTCAGCCTTCTTCGTGGTGTCCACTCTGCATCAAACGGCGCCACAGTGAAGCGAGAGGGCACGCAGCAATGCCGACTACCGCCGCCCATGCCACAAGCCGCCACATGTCCAGCGTTCCCCAGTCAACCGCAGGGATCACGAACGGTCCTGCGACGATAAGCAGAATGACGGCGATGGTAAGTCTTGCCTGATCGCTGTCTCGCACGACTTGCACTCCTCCGGCAGATTATTTCACTGCAGCTCTTCATAGGCCCCCTGAACAGCCATACCGACCGCGCCAGCATCCGCCGACAACCGCCCCTTCGACGCATCCAGCCATGAGGGTCGTAATGCAACCCGCAACTCCGCGCGTCCGACAAGAACGCCGGGGCCCAAGAGCCGACCGAGGACTGGCGGAAGACCCTGGACCGGCTGAAGCGAAACTCATTAAAGCCTGGTGGGACGCGCGGTCAGCCGACGGGTTGGTCGGCCCCCGCCGCCACGATCAGTCGGGCGGCGTTGGTGACGGAGGAGTCCACGAAGAACTCGGCAATCGGAACTTCCACCGTGAACACACTCTTGAGGCGGGAAACGAGCCGCAGCGCGGCCAGAGAGTGGAAACCCAGCGCGAAGATGTCCGTCCGCAGGTCGATCGTCGGTACTTTGAGTACCGCACAGTAGACCTCCGCGACCTTCACTTCGAGCTCGCTGCCCAGCGCCTCCTCGGGGACGACACGCTCGCGGCTCTGCAGCGCGAGCAAGGCCGCTTGGTCGACCTTGCCGTGCGAGGTGAGCGGGAACCGTTCCACTACTGAGAACTGAGCCGGAACCAGGTGCGGGGGAAGCTGGGTACGCACGTACGCCGCGACTGCTGCCTCGTCGGCGTACGTACCGATCAGGAATGCGATCAGCTCAAGCTCGGCCGCTGGGTCAGTCTCGGTGCGCCGAGGCACGACCACACTGCGCACCACGTCCGGATGACCGTCGAGCACCGATTCGATCTCGGCGAGCTCGACCCGATGGCCGCGCAGTTTGAGCTGCCGGTCCACGCGGCCGAGGAATTCGAGGTCGCCTTCGGTGGTCCAGCGGCCTTGGTCGCCGGTGCGGTACATACGTGCGCCCGGCTCGGCCGCGAAGGGGTCCGCCACGAAGCGCTCGGCGGTCTGCTCGGGCCGGTTGAGCAGGCCGTCACAGACGCCGGGGCCGGCGAGGTAGATCTCCCCTGGCACGCCGCGTCCCACCGGTGCGAGCAAGGCGTCGAGCACGTAGACGGCGGCGTGCGGCATCGGTCGTCCGATCGGCAGCGCCTCGCGGTCGAAGTCAGCACCGGGCTGGTAGGTCGTGCTGGTCACCGCCGTTTCGGTGAGCCCATAGACATTGGTGAGCGGAATCCCGAAGTCCAACCAGCGCTGGTAGACCTCGATCGGCGCGCGTTCGCCGCCGACCAGCACTCGCCGCAAGGTTCGCGGAATGGGGACGACGGCCGGGTCGATCAGGCGCACTACTTCGATCCAGTAGGCGGTGGGTAGCTCACAAATGGTGATCTCGCGCTCTCCGAGGAGGTGCAGCAGTTCCTCCGGGCCGGTCCGGCCGAGCACGCCGTCGAAAAAGACGACGCAGCCACCGGCCAGCCAGGTGGGGAAGAACTCCTCGACATGTACGTCGAAGGTCATCGCGGCGAGCTGCAGCATCCTGTCTTCGGGGCCCAGATCGAACGTGTCCACCGCGGCACGGGTGAACGCGGTCAGGTTGGCATGGGTGACGAGGGTGCCCTTGGGCACACCCGTCGAGCCGGAGGTGAACGGGACGTACGCGACCTGACGGCCTGTCACAGCGATGCCCTCGAGATCTTCACCGCTCTGGGCCTCGATCGAGGAAGCAACCGCCGGATCGTCGAGGGCGACCACATGGTGGGCCCCGGCGAGGTCCTCGGCAAGGTCCACGAGCGTGAGCACCAGGCGGGGCGCGGTCTCGGCGAGGACATGTGCCTTGCGGCTGCCGGGCGCGTCCGGTGCCACAGGGACGTAGGCCCCGCCCGCCTTCAGCACGGCGAGCACGGCGGACGGCCAGGAGGAGCCATGGGGCAAGGCGAGCGCGACCCGCTCCCCCGTGCGTAGACCTAGCTGACGCAGATGCCGCGCGAGCCGGTTGGCCTCGCTGTTGAGCTGTGCGTAAGTGACTGGAGTACCGTCTTCACGCTCGATCGCCGGCGCATCCGGGCTCTGTCGGACCCGTCGCTCGAACAGCGCGTGCAGGGTGGCCGGCCCGTCCCCCGGCACGGGCCGACCGGCCGGCTCCCGACCGGTCAGCTCCCGATCGGGCTCGGCCTCGGCCGACGTGCGAAGCGCTCCCAGAGGGAACTCGGGATGGGCCGCGGCCTCGCCGAGCAGCGCCAGGTAGCTCTCGGCCATGGCCTCGATGGTGCCCGGGTCGAACAGCTCCCTGTCGTATTCGAATTGGAGGCTCAGCTCCCCCAGCGCGTCCACGGCGCCGAGATTGAGACGGAACCGGGCCCCGCCATTGGACAACTCGTACAGCTCCGTCACCGCGCAGCCCGGGAGCGTGGCCTCGAACTCCGTGGACTGCTCGAAGGAGAACACCGTCTGGAAGAGCGGGGTCTCATGCGAGGTGCGTTTGGAGTCGACCCGTTTGACAAGCTCGGTGAAAGGCGCGTCCTGCGAGGAGAGCGCGTCGAAAGTACTCAGCTGGAGTTCGCGGACCAGCGAGGCGAAGGACACGTCCGCATCCAGCCGCAGTCGCAGCGGCATGGTGTTGGCGAACAGCCCGATGAGCGACTGGTACTCGGGCCGGGTCCGGCCGGCCAGCGGCGTTCCGATCAGCAGGTCGTCCTGACGGGTGTAGCGGGCCAGCAGTACGCCCCAGACACCGCCGAGCATCGCGAACGGTGTGACCCCGAGCCGCTTGGCGCAGGCGTAGGCATCGGCCCGAAGCTGCTCTGGCACCACTGTCGTGAACTCGTCCCCCCGGTACTCCCGAGACGCTCCTGAACTGTGGTCGACCGGCAGTGCAAGGGTCGTCGTCGCACCGGCCAGTTCCCGAGCCCACGCGTCGAGCGCGTCGCCGTACCCGCCGTCCTCGGTGAGGCGCCGCTGTTCGGCCGCGAAGTCGCGGTACTGCAGGGTGAGGTCAGGCAGATCGGGCTCCTCGCCCGAGTGCCATGCGGTGTAGAGCGCGGCGAACTCGGTCCAGAACAGACGCAGCGACCAGCCGTCCGCGACGATGTGGTGCATGTTGAGGAAAAGCGCGTAGGCGTCATCCTCAAGACGTAGCGCAGCAGCCCGCAGCAGCGGGCCGTGCACGAGGTCGAAGGGCTCGCGAGCGGCGGTCTCGACGAACACACGCCACTCGTCGGGCCGGGAGCGAAAGTCGAACACGGGCAGCACGAAGGGCTGCGGCGGATCTGTGACGAGGCACAGTTCACCGTTTTCCTCGCACACCCGGGAGCGCAGCACCTCATGCCGACGCACGATCTCGCTCACGCAGCGCGCGGCGAGTTCCGTGTCCAACGCCCCACGCACTCGGATCACCATGGGTATTCCGTAAACGCTGCGGCCCGGGGCGAGTTGTTCGGCAATCCAGATCTGCTCCTGCAGGAGGGAGATCCTCTCGGTCTGTCGGTCGCCCATGGGTGCTCCGGTCGGGTGCGTGGCCTTCGGATTGGTGGTTGACCCGGTCATCGTGATCCGCTCTTCCTGACAGTCGGCTAGTAACCGAGTTCCCGGTCGACCAGGCCGATCGGCTCGAGGCCGTCCGCCAGTCGACGAATGTTGCGCCGGACCAGGTCGACGAAGGGGCCGAGTGCGTGGTCCAGATCGCCCGCGCAGTGCGCGGTGATCACACAGGTGGGAAGGGACCACAGCGGGTGCTCCGGAGGAAGCGGCTCGGGGTCGGTGACGTCCAGGCCGGCGCCGGCGATCCACCCGGAGGTCAGCGCACGAACAAGGTCATCCGTGAGGACAAGCCCGCCGCGCGCCACGTTCACCAGGCACGCGTCCCGACGCATGGACCTGAGTCTGACCGCGTCGATCAGCCCGGCCGTCTCCGCGGTCAGCGGCGCCGCGAGGAAGACCACACGGGCCTCGGGCAGCCATTCGTCGAGGCGATCGGGCGTGCCGACCTCGGCGCCCGCCATCGGGGCGCCGCCGCGGCACACCACCTTGGGGTGGACCTTGAACGGGCGCAGCAGTGCGAGCAGTGCCCGGGCGACCCCGCCGCCGCCCACCACAAGGACTTCGGCGTTCGTCAGCCCGATGGCGGGGCGCGGCAGCCACGCGCCGGCCCTCACGGAGGCAGTGCCCTGACGCAGCACGGTCAGCGCGAGCATGAGGGCGTGTTCCGCCACCAGCTCGGACTGGACGCCGACGGCCCGGCTCCAGCGGATCCGCTGATCCATGAGCGGCAGGTAGCTTTCGACGCCGCTGCTCGCCAGTTGGACCCAGCGCACCGACGGCGCGCGCTCCAGTGCGGCTGCCAGCGCCGAGGGCTGATCGCCGGTCCAGATCAAGCCCTGAGCTTGGCCCAGCGGAGCTAGTCGAACGCCTGAAGAACGCAGCGCTGTCATGAGATCCGCGGGTGCCGGTTCCGGAAGCACTGCCACTGGCAGGTCGGGAGGCATGGTCACCGGCCACCGCCCGGCCTACCCACCGCCGTGACGTCCGCCGTCGCGCCGACCAGCGCTGCCACTCCGCGTACCGAATACGCGCCGAAGACCTCGCGCGGACCGAGGCTGACGCCCAAGTGTTTGCGGATCCAGCTGATCAGCCGCAACATGAACAGCGAATCCCCGCCCAGGTCGAGCAGGTTGTCGAGCACACCGATCTCGTCGAGTCCCAGTAGCTCCGCCGCGGCGGCACCGATGCGCCGCTCGATCTCACCTGCCGGCGGCACGAACTCGGTGGGCAGGTCGGGCCGGCGCTTCGGCGGCTGCGGAAGCATCGCGTGGTCGATCTTCCGATGCGTCGTCAGCGGGAACTCGTCCAGCCGGATCAGCGCTGAGGGGATCAGATGGGTCGGCAGTTCGTCGGCGAGGAAGGAACGCAGCTCACCGACGCTCACCTTGTCCCGGTCAGCGGTCACGTAGCCGATCAGACGCTGCTCACCCGACGCGTCCCGACCAGTCGTGACCAGGGCTTGACGCACCGCTGGGTGCCGGTCGAGCGCGGCCTCGATCTCGCCCGGTTCGACGCGATATCCACGCACCTTGACCTGCTGGTCGCTGCGTCCGAGGAACTGCAGCCGACCGTCGGGAAGACGGCGTACCCGATCGCCGGTGCGGTACAACCTGGCCCCGGGAATCCCCGAGTAGCGGTCGGCGACGAACTTCTCCGCGGTGACGTCGGGTCTGCCCAGGTACCCGCGTGCCAGCGAGTCACCACCGATGAGCAGCTCGCCCTCGGTATCCGCGGGAACGAGTTCGAGCCGCTCGTCGACGACGAACATGCGGGTTCCGTCGATGGCATCGCCTATGGACAGCACCCCGTCCTTGGGTGTCTGTCCGGGCGGCACGCTCCAGTACGACGCGGTCGCGGTGGTCTCGGTCGGCCCGTAGACGTGCACCAGCGGAAGGCGGAAGCGGTTCCACTGCTGGACGGCTTCGGGCATGGCGCGGTCTCCGCCCATGACGACCGTGCGCAGTGACGGGGGCAGTGCCCCGCCGGTGTCCACGAGGTGGTGGACCAGCAGGTGCCAGTGCGCGGTCTGCATCTCCAGCAGCGTGACGTCGTGCGCGGTGAGGAAGTCGAGCAGGGCCTCCACCGGGGAGAGCGCGACCCGGTCGGTCGGGAACACGCTTGTCCCGCCCTGCACGAGTGGGGGGAACAGCTCCTCGAGTGAGGCGGAGAACGCGGCGGCGGCCAGCATCAGGTAGCGATCACGCGGCCCCATGCCGAACTCGGCGCTCGCGGCGGCTGCGAGATTCGCCAGGCCGAGATGGGTGATCATGACGCCTTTGGGCGCTCCGGTGGAACCTGAGGTGTAGATCACGCAGGCCAGGTCGTCCGGCGCGGCTGCGGGGGCGCCCGGACGGGGAGTCGAGCGCCCTCGGTCCGGCGCAAGCGTCGTGAGGGGCAAGCTGGTCGGCCCCTCATGCGCTCCGTCCACGATGAGAATCTTGATGCCGGAGTCGGCCGCGAGAAAACTCTTGCGCTGGTCGGGGTAGTCCGGGTCGATGGGCACATAGGCCGCTCTCGCACGCAGCACGCCGAGAATCGCGACAAGCAGGTCGACGGAGTGGCGCATCATGACGCCGACGCGATCGCCGGGAAGCACTCCCGCCTCCGCCAGGCGCGCCGCCATGTGCTCGGCTTCGGCGGCGAGTTCGGCGTAGGTCAGCGCCCGCTGTGCGTCCTCGGTGGCGGGGGCGTGCGGCGTCACCCTCGCGTGCTGTTCGAGCAGGCTCGGGATGAGCGTCGGCGCGTCGTTGCGCGCTGATCGGACGTCGGCGTTCACGCGGCGGACTCCTCTGGGTCGGGCGACGTCGACGTCAAGGGGCCTGCGGCGGCGGCAACCTGCTCCGCCATCAGCTTCACCACGGGTGTGACGCCGCTGCCCGGCAGCACCGGGGCGCCGAGGACCGCGAACCCGGTCTCGAGTGCGGCCAGCGCGGTGACCAGGTCGAGCGGGTCGACGTGGCCGCAGTGACCGATCCGCACGACTTGGTCGGCCAGTTCTCCGTTGCCGGCAGCCAGCTGGACGCCCGTGTGCTCGACCACCGCATCGACGAGGGATTGTGCGCCCACTCCCGGCGGTGTGAACGCGGCCGTCACGATGCCGTTGCGCGCCACTTCTGGGGTCAGCAGCCGGAGCCCGAGGCCGCGCAGGCCCGCTCTGGCCATCCGGCCCAGCTCCGCATGTCGCCGGTGGCGCCGCTCCATGCCTTCGGCGAGTACCTGTTCGAGCGCCGCGGACAACTGGAGCAGCACGCCGACCGCCGGCGTCCAGGGGGTACGCGGGATGGGGTGGTTCAGGCTGTCACGCGTGATCGTCCAGTCGAAGTAGTACCGCATATGCCTGGCCTCGGCGTGCCGGCGCCAGGCGCGCTCACTGACCGAGACGAAAGAGACCCCTGGCGGCGCCATCAGCGCCTTCTGGGTCCCGCTGACCACGACGTCCAACCCCCACGCGTCGGCCTGCATTTCGCAGCCGCCGACCCCGGAGGCCGAGTCCACTATCGTCAGTACGTTGCGAGTCGCCCGACCGAAGGCCTCAAGGTCGGTGACGACGCCGGTGGAGGTCTCGCAGTGCACGACGATCGCCGCGACGATCTGCGAGTCGGCCTCCAGACAGGTTTCGACGACGGCAGGGTCCGGTTCGCGACCTGGCGCGACGTCGAGCACGACGGTCTCGAGGCCGTAAGCGCGGCACAGCTCCACCCAGCGCCTTCCAAAGGCGCCGTTCTCCACCACGAGTACCTTTTCCCCTGGACTGAAGAGGTTCTGCACCGCGCTCTCGAACGCACCGGTGGTGCTTGACGTGAAGACCAGCACGTCCCCCGCGGTACCGAGCACATGCCTGAGCCCGTCGATGATGCGTGTGAATACGCGTGCGAAGTCCCCGGTGCGCTCGTCGACCATGGGATGCGTCGCCGCCGCGATGACCGCGGGCGGCAGCGGGGTCGGTCCGGGTATGGCCAGTCTGTCCTTGTAGATCATCTTCCTGATTCCTCCGTGCCGCGGTGGTCCGGCTTCGTCAAAGGCTCGTCCGCAGTCGAGTACCGCTCAGCTGACCTTCGCCTCACTGCCGCTGTCCGGCACGTGCGGTTCGTTCTGCACCTGTAGCTCTGGTTGTTCGACCTTGGTCAGGGCAAGGGCGAACAGTGCCGTGCCCACCACCGCGACCACAGCACAGCCCACCAGCACCGGGCGCAGGCCGAACAGGATGCCCAGTGGGCCCGCCACGGCGAAGCCGACCGGCTGGGCGATCTCCGAGGCCATCAAATCGAAGGCGGCCACCCGGCCGAGTACCGCGCTCGGTACGGCTCGCTGCATGAGGGTCTGGAAAAACACTCCTTGCAGGCCGATCGCGCAGCCGGAGAGCACTGCGGCACCCGCCACCACCACCGTCGGCACGCCAGAACCAAGGGCCAACGCCTCGAAGACGATCAGCGGTGGCAGCCACGCTATGAAGACCACCGGTCGCTTCGGCTTGATCCGCCCGGAGGTGAACTCCGCGCAGAGCACGCCGAGGGTCATGCAGGTGCCGATGACACCCCAGGCCGCGGGACCGCCCAGATGGGTGTCGGCCACCAACGGGCCGAGGACCGCGAGGGGAGCCAGCAGGACGAGCGAGAACAACGTCCACTGCAAGGTGAGCAGCCATAGCCAGGGGCGCTTTCGAAACTCCTGCCAGCCTTGCTTCAGCTGCGTGAGCGTCCCGCCTTCGTGATCCGGTGCGGCTTCGCCCCGGGCGGGGATCTTGGCGAATATGAGACAGAGAGTGATGAAAGCCATCAGCACGCTCTCCACCAGGAAAGCGGCTCCCGAACCGTACGCCGCCACGACCATTCCCGCCGCCGCAGGGGCCACCGTCCAAGCCAGCGAGGAAAAAGCGCCGACCAGCGCATTGGCCTCGTCCAGGTCTTCTCTCGCGACGACGTCCGGCATGATCGCCATGCTGGCCGGACCGAACAGCGCGTCAGCGCCGCCGTACACGACTGCCAGAGCGAAGAACCAGGCGAGGGTCGCGGTATCCGTGAGGAGCCCTATCGCCAAGGTCGCCGCCGCGACCAGGCGTACGATCGACGAAACGATGAGCAGAGCGGCACGCGGAAAGCGGTCCGCCGCGACGCCGGCAAACAGCGACAAGGTGAGCGAGACCGCCGCCTGAACTCCGAGGACAAGGCCGAGGTCACTCGCGGAACCAGTGGTGTGGAGGATGCCGAAGCTCTCCGCGACCGGCAGGAAGCCGTTGGCCATGCTGGAGCCCAGCCGGGCGGCCAATAGGCAGGTGAAGTTTCGGTCGGTCAGCAGCCTTCTGCGTTTGCTTCGGCGTCCTTTTTTGTCGGAGACCTCTACATCGCTCATTGCGTCTCTTTCCGCGCGTGCTGGGCCCTCAAGAGGTTGTCGCTGCCTCGATCAGGGACTTGGGCCGCATGTCCGTCCAGTTCCGTTTCACGTACTCCAGGCAGTCCTCTCGCCCGGCTTCACCGTGCACTGCGGTCCAGCCCTCGGGCACGGTGATGGCGGCGGGCCACAACGAGTGCTGTCCCTCGGAATTGACAAGGACCAGGTACACGCCGTCTTGGTCCTCGAAAGGATTCGCCACTGCTTTCACTCCCCTAGGTAAGTTGTCAACATTCGTCAACGGGTACTCAACCCGATACGCGTGGCACGTCGACTGCGCTGATCGGCGCATCCGGGTCTGCGGCAAGAGCGGCCAGCATCCGCCGGTAACCTTCGGCCACGTTCTGGGCGGTCTCCCGTTCAAACAGGTCGAGCTGGTACTCCAGGAACGCGGCCATCCCCGCCGGCTCCTTGTCCGGGCCGAAGTTCTCCCGCAGGCTCAACGCCAAGTCGAGCATGGAGCTGCCGGCGTCGATGTCCAGGGGCACGTCGGTCAATCCGTCGAACTCGAGCCCGGCGTCGGTGTTGTCCTCCAGGGTCAACATGACCTGGAAAAGCGGGTGACGGGTCCGTGCGCGGGCAGGATTGAGTTCCCTGACCAGGCGATCGAAGGGGATGTCCTGGTTGTCGTAGGCATCAAGGGCGACGGCCTGGACCCGCTTGATCAGGTCTCGCAGACTCGGGTCGCCGGAGACGTCGACGCGGAACACCAGCATATTGACGAAGTACCCGACGAGATCGGTCAGCGCATCATCCATGCGGCCGGCCACAGGTGAGCCGATCGGAATGTCGGCACCCGCACCGAACTTGCTCAGCAGCGCCGCGAAACCGGCCTGCAATACCATGAACATGGTCGCGTTTTCGGTGCGGGCGATCTCGGCCAGTGCCGTATGCAGTTCGGCGTCGAGGGTGAACTCAATGGTGCCCCCGGCGAAGTCGGACATCGGTGGGCGCGGGTGGTCCACCGGCAACCGCAGTTCCTGGGGAATGCCGTCGAGCGCCGAACGCCAGTACGCGAGCTGTCTCGACGCCAGGCTGTCCGGGTCCTCCTCGCGGCCCAGCAACCGCCTCTGCCAGAGTGCGTAGTCGGCGTACTGGACGGGCAGCGGCGGCATATCCGGCTCGGCACCACGGCGCCGCGCCGCGTAGGCCCGGGCGAGGTCTCGGGTGAGCGGCCCCAGCGACCAGCCATCGCTGACGATGTGGTGCATCGATATGAGCAGTACGTGTTCCTGCGGCCCCACTGCGAACAGCCATGCCCGAAAAGGCAGGTCGTGCCGGAGGTCGAAAGGGTGCTCCGAGGCCTCGTGCATCGCCTCGTACACCTCTTCCTCAGCAAGCTCCTCGTACTCCAGTCTGACCGCGTATTCCGAGAGGTCCAGGACGATCTGGTGCGGCCCGCCCTTACCGTCCCGGATCACCGTGCGAAGCGATTCATGTCGCTGCACGACGTCTCGCAATGCCTCCTCCAGGGCTTTTCTGTCCAGCTGCCCCGTCAGCCGCGAAGCGAGCTGCATGGTGTATATCGAGTTGCCCGGATTCATCTGATGGATGAACCACAGTCCGAGCTGGCCAAACGACAGAGGGATCATGACTGGTCCCAAGTAATGTTGGCGGTACGTACGAGACCGCGCCGACCACGATGTGGTGACTCGCCCCCTCGCGGAATTACCACCGCAAAAACAATCATGGAGATCCCTACTGTTCCGTGCGGGCCCACCGACCACGCAGAAGCCATCCGGCGCCCGCCGTGGGTCAGCGGACCCTCGGGAGGAGTGCCGGCCGGGTGACGGCGGCGATCTGACCAGAGTCGATCTGCGCGGCGAGCAACGCCGCGGTAGGCGCCTGGAACAGGGCCTTGATACCGATCTCCACACCCATGACACTGCGGATCCGGCTCAGCAGACGCACCGCGTGCAGAGACCGGCCGCCGAGTTCGAAGAAGCTCTCGTCCACGCCGACCGCGGAGAGGTCCAGCACCTCGCTGATCAGCTTGCACAGTTGCTGCTCGCGCGGGGTGCCCGGGCTGCGATCGGTGACAGATGTCCGGTCATCCGGAGCAGGCAGGTTACGCCGGTCCACCTTGCCGTTCGTGGTCAACGGCAGGTTCTGCAAGCGCACCACGGCAGACGGGAGCATGTAACCGGGCAACTGTGACGCGGCGTGGGCGAGGATCTCCTCGTTGGGCGCCTGGGCCACTACGTAGGCGACGACTTGCCGCAGCCCCGGCCTGTCCTCGCGTACCACCACGGCGGTCTGTTCCACACCTGGGTGCGCTGCGATCACGTTCTCGATCTCGCCGAGCTCGATCCGGAAGCCGTTCATCTTGACCTGGTCGTCCCGGCGCCCGACGAACTCGAGATTCCCGTCGCTACGCCAGCGGGCCCGATCTCCGGTGCGATACATCCGCGCCCCGGCCGGACCGAAGGGACAAGCAACGAAGCCGGCCGCAGTGACGTCGGGTCGGCTGAGATATCCGCGGGCCAGCCCGGCGCCGCCAAGGTACAGCTCGCCCGCCACGCCCACGGGCAGCGGCCGCAGGCCCTCGTCCAGGACGAAGATCTGGGTGCCGGCGATCGGCCCGCCGATGGGTGGCGGTTCCTTCCCCGCGTTACCCGTCAGCGGGCCGATCAGCGTTGCGCACACCGTGGCCTCGGTAGGCCCGTAAGCGTTGAACAGACGGCAACGCCCGGACCAGCGTGTGGCGAGGTCGGCGGTCAGGCTTTCCCCGGCAACCACGATGGTCAGGTCCGCGGGCAGATCCTCGTCGGGGGAGAGTGAGGCGAGTACCGAGGGCGGCAGGGTTACGTGCGTCACGGTCTCTCGGACAAGCACTGCTTCGAACGAACCCCCGACGAAATCGTGCAGGCCCGGGACGAACACCGCCGTAGCGCCGCTGAGCAGAGCCATGCACAGCTCCGAGACGGAGGCGTCGAAACTTGGACTGGCGAATTGCAGGACCCTGCTGTCGGACCGTACGCCGAATGCCTCGATCTGCGCGCCGGAGAGCCCGGCGAGGCCCTTGTGCGTGACCGTCACGCCCTTCGGTGTCCCGGTCGAACCGGAGGTGTAAATGACGTATGCGGGGTGCGCGAAGGTGAGTGGGTGCGACCGCTGTGCGTCGGAAACGTTCGATGCGTCCGCGTCCGCGTCGCGCCCGGTCTGCTGTTCGTCGAGGACCAGGATCGGCGTCGTCCAGGGCTGGGCCGTGGCGCCGGCGGCATCGGTCAGCAGCAGGGCGGGACGTGCGTCGCCGACGATGTACTCGATGCGCTTGGTCGGATAGGCCGGGTCGAGCGGGAGGAACGCGGCACCCGCCTTGCTGATCGCGAGGATGGCCAGGACGAGGAGCGGGCCGCTGGGCAACGCGACCCCCACCAGCTTCTCGGGTCCCATGCCGCGGGCAATCAGGGCTCTGGCGAGGCGGTTGGCCCGCTCGTTGAGTTGTCGGTAGCTCCATTGCGATTCGCCGCAGGAGACCGCGCATGCGTCGGGGCGCCGCGCGACCTGGGCCTCGAAGAGCGAGGGGAGGACGACGGGATCGTAGGAAGCGCCGTCTCCGCTCTGCTGCGTTGCCGGCAGAGCGTGCTCTTCCTTTGAGGCCAGTGGAATCTCGCACAGCGGTCGGTTCGGCGAACGGACCGCGTTGGCGAGGAAGGTGGTGTAGTGCGTTGCGATGCGGCGGATCGTCTCCGGCGCGAACAGGTCGGTCGCGTACTCGATTTCCGCTTCGAGTCGCCCGTCCCGCTCGACGACCTCGATACTCAGGTCGAGTTTGCTGGAGGTGCGCGGTGGCGGTGCGGCGCCCTCGATCGTCAGTCCCGCGACGCGTATGGACTCCTCAAGTGCCTCGTCGTAGATGAACGCCGTCTGGAACAGCGGATTGCGGCTCGGGTCGCGTGGCGTCCGGAGTCGCTCGATGACTTTCTCGATCGGCGCTTCCTGATGGACGAGGCCTTCGATGGAAGCCCGGCGTGTCTGGGTGACCAGGCCGTGGAAGGTCTGATCTCGCTCTGGGCGCACCCGGAGGGCCAGGACATTGACGAACATGCCGATCATTTCCTCGGTGCCCGGCTCGGTCCGACCGGCCATGGCGGTGCCCACCAGCAGGTCCTCTTGGCCTGCGTAGCGGCCGAGAACGGCGGCCCAGCCGGCGAGCATGACCACGTAGGGGGTGACGCTCCAGCGGCGGGCCGCCTCCGCAAGTTCGGTGCCCAGCGAAGCCGGCAAGGTGAAGGAGTGGCTGGCGCCATGGAAGCTCGTGTGTGAGGGGCGCCGGTAATCGGTGGGCAGATCAAGTGTGAAGGACGCGTCCCTGAGCTGGGTGCACCAGTGCTCGATCTGACCGTCCAACAGGCCCTCGTCGAGCGAGCGACGTTGCGCGACGGCGTACTCCCCGTAGGCGAAAGGCAGCACGGGGAGCTCGGGTGTGCGGCCCTCGGCCCCCGCGGCAAGAAGTTCGGCGAGCTCCTGGACCAACACGGCGGCCGAGACTCCGTCGAAGATCAGGTGATGGATGTCCACCAGCAGGCGGTGGTCCGCGGGACCGAGGCGGTACAAGCCGAACCGCACGAGCGGCCCGTGCAAGAGGTCGAACGGAGCTGCCGTCGCGGCGCTCACCCGCTCTGTCATCTCCTGCTCCGAGGTCACATCCTGTGGATCGAGTCGTACGGGGCGCGCGGGGACGACGACGAACCGGGGCGAGCCAGACGCGATGGAGACCACAGAGTGCAGCACTTCGTGCCGTTCAACGACGTGGGTCAGAGCCACCTCGAGCAGCCCGGGGTCCAACTCGCCGCGCAGGGCGAACACAACCGGGGCCCCGTAGTGCGAGCCCGCGTCGGTGAGCTGCTCGGATACCCAGATCCGCTCCTGTGCCAGGGAAAGGGGGAAATGCCTGCCAACGCGGGGGTCCTGGCTGTCTTTCGGTTGCATCGCAGAGTCTTGGGTAGTCGACACCGACGTCTCCCAGTCGTTTCCGGGTAGGGTCCGTCCGGCCGCGCGGGCCGAGGCGCTGTAGGTCGTCAATGGATCACTCGCGCGTCGTGGCTGATTCTGCGATCGCGCGACTTCCGCAGGTCGCGCGCCACGTTCAGCCTCTTGAGCCAGCGGTCCGTGCCGTCGAAGCGGGCAGTGAAGGGCACCCTGCCGTGCACGATCTTGTAGTTGTCCAGGAAGAGCAGTTCACCCGGTTCGAGCACGTAATCCCGTATGTTGCGATCGACCTCCGCGACGATGGCCTTCATCGCGCGGGCGCTGTCCGGGACGGCGTATGCGTCCTCCATGAAGAATGGATCGATGCGCAGATAGGGTGCTTCGCGGTCGCCGAAGAGGATTGCGACTCGGTCGGGCTCGCTGTCCTTGGCCATGATCCATTCATAGCTGCGCGAGAGCAGCTCGCGTTCGCGCGTGGACATTTCCCGGTTGTCCTCGGCGTGGTGCGGCAGATGCGAGCGGTCGGGCCTGATCGGGTACCGCTCCTGACAGAGCAGATCCCTGATCTCACCGGGGAGTTCGAGGTCGTCGACCGAGGCGAAGGTCGTTGCCACCCGGTCGTGGTTGCGTAGACAGGCCAGGCCGAGGTAGTCGGCCCGCAGCGGGTGGAAGGCCTCCTCGGTGTGCCAGGTCAGCAGTTCTTCGCTGCCAGAGCCAAGCTGCTCGTTCTCGTGACCCTTGATCGGAAAGATGTCGTGCATGATCCGGCCGTCCTGCTGTGTCGCCCAGGCGATGGGGTCGCCCAGCAGGGATGTGCAGAGCATGAAGTACACCTCGGCGGGCAGCGTGGCCGCTCGGCCGACGTGGGAACGCCAGTGCTCGGGAGTGGGCCCGATGGCGGCGTCGTCAATCCGGAAGCCGCGGATGGACAGCACGCCACCGGAAGCCTCCAGGCGGAACGCGTTCAACTCGGCCCGCAGCCGCTGCGGCAGCTCGTGTGCGTACACCGCGCACTGCCGGACGAACTCCGGGTCACTGGTCGAGTGGAACTTCTCCGTGAGCGATGCGAGTACTTCGTTGACCGTCTTCAACTCGATGTCTGAGAGTTCGATGCTCTGCATGTTCGTCAGGGCTCCTTTCCGCCTCACGGTTGGGGACTCGCGGCGAACTCAGCGCCCAAGATGTCCAGGCCTTTGCTCAGTTGACTGCGATCGCCGCCGAAACCGAGCCGGACGCGACACGGGTGGTCGAATGCCCGGCCGGGGACGAGCAGTATGTTGCTGGTCTCTCCCAGCCGGCGGCACAGCTCGGTCGTGTCCCGCCACGGGCGTAGTCGCGGGAACGCTGTCACTCCTCCGAGGGGCAGCGGGAGGTCGACATGATCCTCGTGCCGCGCGGCCCAGTCGGCCAACAGGCGTCGGTTGGCGTTGGCGTTCCGCAGCCTGGGAGTGATGAAGACGTCCGCACGCTGTACGACGCGCAGCGCTATGTACTCGAGAAGCGGAGAGAGGCTGAGGGTGATGCGGTCGCGCAGGTAGGTCATCGCCCGCAGCAGCTCCGGGTCGGCCATGCACCATCCGAAACGCATGCCGGGCAGACCAAAGGCTTTTGAAAAGGTTCCGATCGACACAGTACGCGGATAGGTCAGTCCGGGGTCCGGCAGCGGTGCGTCATCGTAGACCAGGTCCGTGAAAGCGCCGTCCCACAGGAGATGGGCGCCCACACTGTCAGCAATCTCGAGCAGGCGACGGAATCCAGCGAGGTCGAGTGTCGCGCCGGTCGGGTTGTGCGGAAAGTTGACCACGATAACCTTTGTGCGCGCAGTGACAAGCCTCGCGAGCTCCTCCACGTCAGGCCGGAATTTGTCCTCCTCGCGCAGCCGCCAGCGCAGAACTTCGCACCCCATGGACTCTGCGACGGATACGTGCGAGTGGTAGGCCGGGTGCAGGGCGACGACTTGGTCACCTGGCTCGAGGAGGGTCTGGAGCGCGACGTAGATGGCCTCGCTGCCGCCGTGCGTAAGCATCACCCGGCGCGCGTCACCGTCCCCCCAGCGCGCGGCGATTGCCTCGCGCAGGTCGTCCCGGCCCAGGCACGGACTGTCCCGGAAAACGATCTCGTCCAAATCACCGGGCTGGATGCCGGCGAGTTCCCGCACCTGTCCGAGCGAGTAGTCAAGAACTCCACTCGACCCGATGTCTATCGCAGCGTCATGATAGTGGTCGCGCATCCAGTCTTCGAGCAATGCCCCATCAAAATTCATCGTTCTCCAGAACCTTATCCACGCGACCCCTGGAACCGCGACCCCGTACAGGGATCACAAGAGGTAAGCAGATTCTTTCGGCAGAGCTGCCGATCTCGTGTTTCTGGCCCAATGACTGTGCTTCCTCACACTCCCCGATCGAGGGCGTGAGGTCTTCTGTGGAGCAATGTATGTCCTCCCCGATATGGGCAGTTGACAGATATTGCCCGCTGCGGGATCCGCGTTGCTGCCCATGCGTCGACGAGTCGGGGGTCCCATCTGTCGCTGGCCGACCTCGCGGAGGAAGAGGACGCCGGCGAAGCCCACCCGGCACCGGCCTACGACCAGCCTGACCTGTCTGACGGGGCGTCGGCGACTACACCAGAAGAACGAGTCCCACAGCTGAAGGCCACGACTTGTTTCCCGGCAAGCCCTTGACGACCAAACCCCACCGAAGAATCGAGGCTGAATTCGGTGACCCAGAATGGGCTGTTGTCGATCGTTGCTCGATATTCGATCAAAATTGCTGCGTCATCTGCCGTCGCCGATGGGGCTGTTAAGGTTACGGAGCGCGATACCGAGCAAACTCCGTGACAGCGAAGGTGATTTCCTTGGTGGACATGCGAGCAGGGTTCGACTATGACAGTCATGACCCGGCGATAGCGGTGGATCCGTTTCCGACCTATGCGAAACTCCGCGAATCCTGCCCGGTGCAGTGGAGCCGCGCCTGGGACGGCTATTGGGTCGCGACCGGCCACCATGAGGTCTCCTCGGCGGCCCGCGATGCCCGGACCTTCCAGACCGCGCAGGACAGGGCGGACGGCACGGTGCAGGGGGTGACCATTCCCTCACTCGGGCAGAGCAACCGGATGATTCCGCTGGAACTCGACTCGCCGGAGTGCCTGAAGTACCGCAAGCTCATCTCCGTGTTCTATTCCCCGAGGCAGGTCGCCGCGCGCGCCGGCGAGGTCCGGCAGTTGGCGGCGGCTTGTATCGACGAGGTGATCGAGCGCGGCGAGTGCGACATCGTTCTGGCGATGACCGAGAAGCTGCCCAGCATTCTGACCATGCGGGACATCGGACTGCCGGACGAGCGGTGGTTCGACATCGACTCCCTGCTCTACCGGGCGCTTTTCGCCGCTCCGCACGATCCGGCGACAGCCCGCGAATGCGCGCAACTCATCTGCCTGGAGCTGGTGGAGGCACTCGACGCGCAACGGGACGGCGACAAGCGGGGACTGCTCGGGCACCTGGCGACCTGTGAGGTGGACGGAGCACCCGTACCGGACGATGACATCGTCTCGATGATGTATTTGCTGCTGCTCGGCATCCATCCGACGTCAAGCGTGACCGCGATCGCGCTCCGTACCCTCGCCCAGCAACCCGAGCTGCGGTCCCGGCTGATGTCCGACCGCTCGATGATCCGCACCGCCGTGGACGAGTTCCTGCGTTGGGTCTCGCCCGTTCAAAGCACGGGCCGGTTCGCCGCCGAGGACGTCGAACTCGGTGGGCAGCGCATCACCCGGGGCGAGCAGGTGCTGCTCGGGTGGGCCGCGGCCAACCGTGACGATTCCGTCTTCCCGCACTCGGACCAAATCGACCTGAACCGCGATGCCGGCCGCCACCTCGCTTTCGGTGCCGGCCAGCACTATTGCGTGGGTGCGGCCATGGTGCGAGAGATGTTCACGGCGATGCTGGAGGAAGTGTTCGACCGGATACCGGACTACACCGTCGCCGATGACGCGGCGATCGAATGGTTTCCGGATCTGACCCCCGTATACGGGATCAAGGCTCTGCCGATACGGTTCACGCCCGGCCGATGAGCCGGGCGTCGTTCATCCCCGGTGCTGTACCGCTGGACGCGGAGCCGGGGACGGGGGATGACCCCGGCTCCGCGTCCCGGGCGGCACGTCAGTGGTTGACGTGGCCGCCGTCCATGGGGCGCCCCGCTGCCATCAGGTTCTTCAGGTCCCGGGCGTACTTGGTGACGAGGTCGCGCGTGAGGCTCGGGATGTCGCCGTGCCCTGTGATGGCGCCGGCCCGGACGGCGGCGCGGAACCGGTCGGAGGGGATGACGGATCCGAGTACCGGGTCCTCGGGCTCCTGGAAGCCGTGCCGGATGGGCAGCGCCGTGTACTGCCGCTGTGCCTCGGGCAAGGCGCGCATCGCCGCCTCGAACCGCTGGTACCACTCGGCGTAGTCGTCCACCCGCTCGATGGCGTGGCCGTCCTGCGCGAGCCAGTCGACGATGGCGTCGAGGGAGACGCCGTCGTCGTGGGGGTTCACGAGGCTGAACGTCCGGTATCCGGACGGGACTTCAGCGGTGCCGCGGCCCCCCAGCGCCACCACGGCGGCGACGGTGAAGTCGACCGGCAGGCCGTCGTAGTGGGCGCGTTCGCCGTCCGCACGGTAGAAGCTGCGCGGCGCGAGCCCGGTGGCGAGCACGCTGAACAGGAGGCGGCTGAACACATCGGTGACGTTGAGCTGTCCGCCGTACCGGCTGTGCGCGAGGACCATGCTGGACCGGAAGGTCGTGACGGGCAGTCCGCACAGGTCGTGCGCCTCCCGCAGCAGCACTTCGCCGGCCCATTTGCTGGCCGCGTACCCATTGGCGTAGCCATCGTCGACGTCCAGGGCCGGTATGGCGACGCGGACGTCGGTGTCCTCGTCGAGGGCCGGTCGGCAGGAGTCAGCGACCCCGACGCTGGAGATATAGGTGATCGGCTTCGCCCGGCGGGTGAGGGCCAGCCGGACGAGTTCGGCGGTGCCGACGACGTTGGCCTCGAAGAGGTACGGGTAGGGCAGGAGGTGGTTCACCAGCGCACCGGCGTGGACGATCAGGTCGACCTCGTCGGCCAGCCGGTCCCACGCCGCCTCGTCGAGGCCGAGCCGCGGTTCCGCCATGTCGCCCGCCACGACCTCGAGATGGACCGAGGCCAGTTCCTCGTACGTCCGCACCAGCTCCGGGTCGCCGCTTTCGAAGGCCGCGTCCAGCCGCTGCCGGGCCGCGGCGGCGTCCTTGCCGCGCACCAGGGCGATCAGCCGGCCGCCGTCCGGCGCCAGGTTGCGCATCCACTCCAGGGCGAGGAAGCGGCCGAGGTAGCCGTTCGCGCCGGTCAGCAGCACGGTGCGCGGCTCCCGCTCGGCGCGGGGCAGCGCGGGGGCGTCGGCGAGGAGGCGTGCGTCGAGGAACTTGTCGAGGGTGAGGTCCTGCGCGTTGACCTTGGTCACGCCCTCGCCGTGCACCGAGGCGAAGGTGGGCCGCCGCACGGCCGTGACTCGGTGAGCAGGGCGCCCGGCGCCCTCGCCGCCTTCCTTGATCTCCACGATGCGGATCGTCATTTCCTTGAGCGTGACCGGTTCCAGGAACAGCTGGATCGGTACGTCGATGTCCAGCTCGTCGCGGAGCCGTCCGACCAGGTGCACGGACGTCAGCGAGTCGCCGCCCGCCTCGAGGTACGTCTTCTCCAGACCGGCGGGCCCGTCGAGATCCAGTGCCTCGATCACCAACTCGGCGACCCTGGCCTCCAGTTCGCCCCCCAGTGCGGGCGCCGCGCTCTCGGCCGGTGCCTGAGCGGCCGGGCCGCGCAGCGTCAGGGCGCCGTGGCTCTCGCCCGCGAACGGGTACGACGGCAGCCGTACCCGGCGCACCTCACCGTCGAGCGTCGGCCAGGTCACCTCCTCGCCGCGCAGCCACGCCTCCCCCGCCGGGTCCCGCACCGGATCCGGGTGGCCCTCGGCCAGTGCCGTGAGCTTGTCCGACGCCTCCTGCACGCCGGTGGCGACCACGTAGGCACGCACGGGCATCCTGACCCGGCCGGTGCGCAGGGTGTGCGCGACATCGGCGAGGGCGAGGGCGGGGGCGTCGGCCTCGCGCAGACGTGCCGCCAACCGCGATGCCGCGAGTGCGAGTTGATGCTCGGTGCGGGCCGACAGCGGCAGGACCGTCGGGCGGGCGTCGGCCTTCGCGCGCGGCTCGCGTGCCGGTGCCTCCTCCACCACCACGTGCACGTTCGTGCCGCCCATGCCGACCGAGGTCACGCCGGCCAGCCGGGGCAGGTCCGGCCTGCGCGGCCAGTGACGGGTCTCGGTCACCAGCCGCAGCGGCGAGTCCCGCAGGGCGGCCATCGGGCTCGTGACGTTCACCGTCGGGGCCAGGGTGGCGTGCTCCAGCATCAGGACCGTTTTGATCAGCGCCGCCACACCGGCCGCCGCGTCGGCGTGCCCGATGTTCGACTTCACCGAACCGAGCGCGATGCCTGCGCCGCCGTCGAGTCCGGCCCGGGCGGTGAACGCCGCGCTCGCCGCCTCCAGTTCGATCCGGTCGCCCAGCTCGGTCCCGGTCCCGTGCGCCTCCACGTACTGCGCCGCCGACGGCTCCAGCCCCGCCGCCGTCCATGCCTCGGTGATCGCGGCCGTCTGCCGGGCCACGCCCGGAGCGGTGAAGCCGATCTTGCCGGCCCCGTCGTTGGTGACGGCCGTGCCCCGGATCACCGCGCGCACCGGGTCGCCGTCGGCGAGCGCGTCCTCCAGCCGCCGCAGCACCAGCACGCCCACCCCGCTGCCCGGCACCGTGCCGGCCGCCTTCTCGTCGAAGGGGCGGCAGCGGCCGTCAGGGGAGGAGGTCCCGCCCTGGTAGTAGACGTAGCCCTCCTTGCGCGGGGCGCCGATGGCGACACCGCCCGCGAGCGCGGTGTCGCACTCGCCGAGCAGCAGGGCCTGGACGGCGACATGGATCGCCGTCAGCGAGGACGAGCAGGCCGTCTGGACCATCATGCTCGGCCCGTCCAGGCCGAGCCGGTAGGAGATCCAGGGCGCCAGGAACTCGCGGTCGGTGAGGAGACGCACCTGAATCGCGCCGAGCGACGCGGCGAGCGCCGGGTCCGTCTCGGCGGCCAGCGCGTGCTCCGTCGAGCTGCCGCCCATGTAGACGCCGGTGCGGGACGGTGCGTTCAGCGGGGCGTACCCGGCGTCCTCCAGCGCCGACCAGGCGGTCTCCAGGAGAACCCGGTGCTGCGGGTCAAGTGCGGCCGCCTCGGTGCGGTTGAAGCCGAAGAGCTCGGCCTCAAAGCGGTCCGCGTCAGCCAGATACCCCTGCACCGGGACGAACGCGGGATTGCGCAGCTCGGCCGGGTCCGCACCGTCGGCGAGCAGTTCCTTCTCGGTGAACTCGGACAGCGAGCAGACGCCGTCGCGAAGGTTGGCCCAGTAGGCGTCGAGGTCGGGGGCGCCCGGGAAGCGCCCGCTCATCCCCACGACGGCCACCGCTTGCTCAAGGTCGTGCTGTGTGGCTTCCTCGGTCGTCATCGCGTCGTGCCTTTCCTGGAACGGAGCTTGTGCAGGGAGGGCCCATACGGTGAGGGGGCCCAGGTCAACTCCACCGTCACCGCCACCCCCCTCCCCCCAAACGCTGGCGCCGTACTCGCAGTGCGCGAGTGCGTCTCGCCGATGCCGCTTGCCCAGCCGCAGCCGAACCCTCGTCCGAGGGCACGCCGTCACGGAGCAGCGTTGCCTGCGCCGCCACCGTGGTGTGCGAGAACAGAGAAACAATCGAGAGCCGAACTCCCGTACGCTGCTCAAGGGCGTTCTGAAGCTCAAAGAGCTTGATCGAGTGGCCGCCCAGATCGAAGAAATTGACGTCGGCCGGAATGTCTTTCCGATTCAACACCTCGGCCCACGCGGCGGATACCCGTCCAGTCGTGTCGTCAGTGGGGGCGGCGGCTCCCCCGTCTGTCTGGGAGTCCGGACAGGTTTCTGCCAGAGCGCCAAGGTGTTTTCGGTCGATTTTTCCGTTGCCAGTCACAGGGAACCGATCGAGCACATGAATCCAGTTCGGAACCATGGCTTGCGGCAGCCTGCTGGCCACATGCTTGCGGATTGATTCTGGAGAAATGTCAGGAGGCGACAGAACGAACCCGACAAGGTGGGTCCGCTCCGCGTTCGTCACTACGGCGGCGTCGGTGACCCCTGGTGCAGTACGCAGATGAGCCTCGACTGCGCCGAGTTCGATCCGATGGCCACGGATCTTGACTTGTTGATCGCGGCGGCCGAGGAATTCCAACTCGCCATCGTCTTTCCGCAGGGCGAGGTCTCCCGTGCGGTACATCTTGGCACCCTCGACGTCTGTGAAAGGGTCGCCGATGAAAGCCTGGGCAGTCGCTCCAGGGCGGCCGAAGTATCCTCGGGCTACCCCTGTGCCGCCGATGAACAACTCGCCGCTCTCGCCGCGTGGGACCGGCTCCAGTTCCTCATTCAGCAGGTATAGGCGGACACCAGGCACCGGCCCGCCGATGGATATCGGTCCAGGTGCCTCATAGCGGCGGAAGCTGGCCCATACAGTGGCCTCGGTCGGGCCGTACTCATTGACCAGGGCGACTGTGCGGCCGAGCAAGGCGAAGTGGCGTTCCACCAATGCCTCAGTCGGCGACTCGCCGGCCACGATGACCGTGTCCAGCGCATCCAGCCGCGTGCCCTGCCGTGCCGCCGCGTCCAGCAATGCGCTGTAGAGGAGCGGTACACAGAGCAGCCGGGTCACCTGCAAGCGTTCCACCAGGCGGGCCAGCCGCTCAGGATCGCGGATTTCATCGGATGCGGCTACGACCAGGCATCCCCCCGCGGTCAAGGTCCCCCACACCCCGGCAACCGAGGAATCGAAGGCCAAGGGGGACACAAGCAGGAAGACTGGAGCGCCGGGATACACCGCGCGGCGTGCCCAAGTGGAAGCGGACAGCTGACTGTGCTCGACCAGGACGCCTTTGGGCTCGCCGGTGCTGCCCGAGGTGTAGATGATGTAAGCGGCGTCATGGGGTGTCACCGCGACTGCCGCCGCCGCGGCCTCTTCCCCTTCTCGAGCGTCCTCCGCTCGAATGACCGGGCATGTGAGCGTGGGCAGTCGGGCAGACGTGCCGTCTGCGACGATCACGGCGGACACGCGCGCGTCAGCGAACACATCAGCGATCCGCTGATCAGGGTGGGCCGGGTCCGCCGGGACGTACGCGGCACCCGCGTACAGGATTCCGAGCACGGCGGCGATCATCGCGTTCGAAGGTTCAACGAGCACACCGATTCGCTCGCCCCTGCCCGCGCCTGCCGCACGGACGGACGCTGCGATGCGCCTGGCCCAAGCGTCGAGCTCGCCATAGGTCAGCTCGGTGCCCCTGCTCCGAACGGCGACCCTCAGCGGATCGCTGCCGGCTATCCGGGCCACGACTCCATGGACTGGGCTGAGTTCCTCGTGTGGAGCGCTCGACACAAAGTTCTGTTCTCGCAAGGTCATCAAAATTCCCACACTAATTCGTCGTCACGGAGATCGGTGTGTCCAAGCAGTTCAGTCCGCAACCCGGCCGGCGTTGCCTACGGATCAGGTACTACCGGTATTGACTCCCGAAAACAGACTGCCGACCGGAGATGATTCACTCTGGCATCCGCTCACCCCAGCGTCAATGCCGAAAGAAGGGCCGGTGAGGGGGGCGCGCAATACGTGTCCAGAAGAGCGCAATAACTGTCAACCGTGCTTTACTGACGACACTTGACTCCAGCTCGGGGACATTGCTAGCTTGTCTCGATATTCCATCGGGCCCAAAATATCTGAAGGCCGACTTCTATCGATCCATCCCCCCTACCCACCAGAAGCCACGGGTTTTCGACTTCTTCGACGCGGTGAACTGGAGGATCTTCCATGCGCACTCTCCATACGACGAATCTTGCTCAGCTGCTCGATCCCGAACATGCGGCGGAGCCATACTCATTCTATGCCGAGTCACTTACAAAATCACCGGTGCAGTGGGATGAATGGATGCAGACCTGGGCGGTGTTCGGCCATCCGGAAATCCTCGATCTCTCGAAAGACAGCCGTCTTTCTGTAGCCAGAATATCGGATTTCTACGAGAGCCTCCCCGCACAGGCCCGTGGCGATGTCACACTATTGGCTCGCACGTTGTCAGACATGATGCTGTTCAATGATCCGCCGCATCACACCCGGCTACGCCGACTGATCAGGCCGAGCCTCTCTCCCCGGCTCGCCCGGGAACTACGCTTTCATGTCCAGGAGTTGGCCGACGCACTGCTCGACAAGGTCCTGCCGAGCGGGCGCATGGACATCATTCACGACTTCTCGGAACCGCTCAGCCGTGGCGTCATCGCGAAACTGGCAGGCGTATCCGACGATGCCACCCACCTCATGGAGAGCTGGCAAGGGCTGTTGCATGAGTTCTTTACCCAGTCCGACTCCCAGAACGCGCGGATACAAGCACTGAGGGAGTCCTTCGACCGCACTGCCGCCGCTCGCCGGAACGGCACGGCCGACGACTTCTTCAGCCGGATGATCAGTCCCCAACTCCGGGCAGCCGACTACACCGAGGACGAAGTCTTCGCCAACCTCCTGCTGCTCATCGACGCGGGACAGGCGACGACCACACATCTGATCGGGAACGCGGTCCTTGCCCTGTTGAACAACGACGAGCAAACTCAGCGGCTGCGCAGAGATCCTGAGCTGATCTCACCCGCCACGCACGAACTGATGAGATACGACAGTTCGGTCCAGTTCACCACTCGGAAGGCGCTCGCCGACATCGACCTGGGTGAGCACCTGATCCAAGCCGGCCAGTCGGTGACCCTGGTTCTTGGTTCAGGGAATCGTGACCCCCGCCGCTACACCGACCCTGACATATTGGATGTCTCCCGACCGGCCGCCGATCACCTGTCGTTCGGGCACGGCATCCACTACTGCCTGGGCGCCTCACTGGCTCTCACCGAGATCGACGTCGCGCTGCGGGCGCTGCTGCGTCGGACCACCAACTGGAAGTGCGAGGTGGCGCAGCCCCAGTGGCTCGAAAGCATCAACTTCCGCTTCCTCGCTTCCCTTCCGATCACTTTTGAGGAAATCGCCTGAATGCGGCATTCGCCTCGGCCGAGGAGAGTTCCTTGGGACATGTTGACGGCGCGCTACCGCTGACGGAGCAGCGGCTCGCGTTGATCCGGAGTCGTGAGTTGGGCGACAGCGGGCCGACCCGTAACGCCGACCTTCGCGTGATCGCGGACACCGACACCCGGAGGCGCGTTTTTGAGGATGCCGTGCAGCAACCGGCGGACCGCCGGTTCGACCTCGGCCAAGCACCGTTGCTGCGAGTCCTTCCCGGGTGTCGCAGGGTTGATGGCAGGTCAGGCTGGTCGTAGGCCGGGGCCAGGAGTCAACTGGCTTGGGGGCTGAAGATGACTGCTCGCCGCCCGTGCCCGCCTACGCCGGGGCCGCCAGAGGAGTACGCGGCCCGGCTTGATGCCACTCCGGACCTAAAGGCTTGCCCCGCCTGCTGAACGCTGGACGCATTCCGAGCCGCCTGCCGTGATCATTTCGGTGAGGTCGCGACATTCCCCGCTTCCGGCCCCACTCAAGATCGGCACGCCCTTACGCCGAAGACCGACGACCCTACAGACCCCGGGGGACTCGTCCGACAGGTGTCTGCTGCCTTCTCCGCCACCATGTCCGCTGGGGCCATGGCCCGTCGTCATGTGTCGGCGTTCAAGGAGAGGGCGGACACTGCCCCCGCTGCCGGTACTCCGAGGGCGAGCAGCCCATGTGCTTCCTGAACACCCGCGCGAAGTTCTCCGGGTTCGGGAAACCACAGAGCCTGCCGACCTGGGATATGGGGTCGCTGCCCGCTGTGAGCAAATGACGGGCAGCATCGATGCGTAACCCGGTCAAGTACCGCATGGGCGTCTTCCCCGTGGTGACAGAGAATCGGCGCAGAAAGTGGTAACGGCTGAGACGCGCTTCTCTGGCCAACTGGTCGAGTGTGATGTTCTCGGACAGGTGCATCTCCATGTAGGCCTGCAGGGTGAGCAGTTGTTCCGGGCTGAGGCCCCCCGTGCCCGGTGATGCGGGACGGAATGGATGGAGCAGGTGCTCGGCCAGGTAGTGGGCTGCACTCAGGGCATAGCGCTCTCCTGCACCTGTCTTTCGGGCGTGAAGTATCGCTTGCGCCATGGATGCGACATGTGGATCGAAGGCGCGCAGTGTCTGCAATTCCGAAACATCACGGACAGGGGCGGCGGAGTGTGTGTCCAGTGCTCGCTGAAGGAATTCTACGGAAAGCTGTATATAGACGACTTCGAATGGGAGAAGTCTGGGCGGTGTCCTGCTGAGCCGGATCAGGTTGTTGGGCGCGACCCGGCAGACCTCTCCAGGCGTGAGCGTGGTACCCCGCCAACCATGACTGTCTCGACGTTCAATTTGACACACACCTCGTATTGGCGTGACGATGCCGAACCACTGATCCGACAATTGGTATGTCCAGGCGCCGCTGTCGTGTCCAGCGGATTGCTCTTCCACAACGAGTTTCAGACAGGATTGGTCTTGCCACGTAATGGTCACGTAGTTCTCCCTTGCGTGGGTCGGAGAAACGAGGAGTGACAGGCGCCAGGTTCGTCATACTTCGAATCGGGCCGGAAAGAATGATCTTCTGCGTCACGCAACGGTCAGCGACACGTTATTGGAGCTGGTGCCCACTCTGGTTCACGATTTATTTCGGCGTTCACCGCCGCCTCGTACGGGAGGCTCTCTCCTCGCCAGTTCTCCCCCAGCGCCGCCAGCCGGTGCGGACGTCCCGCGATGCCGGGAATTGGTGCGCGTGTGAGGTGAAGGGTCAGCTGGTACGGCTGGTCAGCCGGAGAAGTGCGTCAGCTCGGTGACCGTGAAGGTCAGGTCGTCGGTTACGCAGGCCGGTGCGGCGGTGCTGCAGCTATCAGCCGGGGCGGCGGTCGTCGCGGCGCCGGTGAGGGCCAGCGTGCATCTAGATCTCCATGGTGCGGAAGTGGTTCGTTCAACGGGTTCCTGAGATGACCGCAGCTTGTTCGGTGATCCGTCCCGCCCGCCACAGATGACGACCACTACGGGACGCCGGAACGCCGAAACGTGTCCTGACCAGCACAGACTTCGTGGGCGTGGAACGGGACGCCGGGACGCCGGTTGCCGAACGCTCTCCCCCAAGCTGCTCCGACCAGCCGGACGACCACCGGTCCGAGGATGACCACGAGACGAGAGACATGAGCCGTGCCCATAGGGCGCAGACAAGCGGGTGGATCTGCCTCACTTCGGTTCCGGTCGGCGAGCCCCGGCCGTTGCGCCGGGGCTGTGCGCAACGCTACGGATCCGCCGGCTTCGAATCGTCGCCGTGCGGTGGACACGGCCGCGTAGCTCGCACGGGGGAGCGGCCGTCGGAGTGCTCGTGCGGGGCGAAGCCCGCCTTGTTGCCGTTCTTTTTGACGTAGTCCCACTTCGCGGTGGGGGCCGCCGCGTTCCAGGAGTCCTCCGCGCTGGAGTTGAAATCCTTGATGCCATAACCGCCGGCTTCCGCATTGTCGAAGCCGGCCAGGGCCAGCTTGCCGCGGACGTCCCCCAGCCTGGGAATGCCCGCCTTGCCGTTCCCCTTCACCGAGTCGGCATAGAAGAGGCCGGGGTACTCCTTCACGTAAGTCTCGTGCGCGTTGGCTTTGAGGAAGTTTCGCGTCTTCTTGAAGACGTCGCCGTAATTCCCCTTCGTCTCCACGTAGTTACCGCCGTGGACGGACAGCGTGTCGTGAGCCCCTGGGACGGACACGTCCGACGGCATGGTGTTGCTCGCGACGCCCCACATCCGCTCGTTCCGCTCCGGTGCGCCGAGGTTGTGGTAGGCGTCATCATTGGTCGACCCGGCCGCCCCAGCGGCGGTCGGGGTCAGCAGCGCCGCGCCGAGCGCGCCACAGACCGTCATCAGGTGTGCCAGCGGGCGGGACCGTCTGCGCGATCCGGCGCAGGCGGCGCGAGGAGTGGGGCCGGGCATGGGACTCCTGTCCAAAGCGGGGCGTTACGCGGTACAGCGTGAGATCCGCCGCTCACGTTTCGCTTACGTTTCGCTCACACTCCGAGCACACGCCCCGCACCGACCTGACACCCCGCTACCCCGCGTTCAGTCAGGCCAGCACGGCCAGCACCCGCCGATGTCCGTCGTCGCTCGGCGGCAATCCCAGCCTGGGGAGGGCGCCGAGTCGTCGGCGCCATGCGGGTACTGCCGCCGTCAGCGCGCTCGCCGTGACGGTGACCGCGGAGGGCGCCGAGGACTTCAACTACGCGGCGTTCTCCGGCGGCACGGTGCGCTTCGACGAGGTGTCAGGTTCAGCCCCCGGCGCTTCTCACCGCCGTCGGCTGCTCTTCTGTCGGCACGGCATCCTTCCCCAGCACTGCCGTCCGACCCAACCGATCCCCATCCGTCGTACCGGCCGTCCTCACCCGGCTTGACCGCTGGTTCTGTGCAGCGCTTGATTCGTGCCGTCGGGCCCTCCATGAGTGCTGGCCCGGCGGGAAAGGCCTCCTGTTCGTCGAACAGCCTGTGGTGCTGGGTGGGTGATCGGTGGTGACCGCTGCAGGAGGATGAGGCGTGTGGACCGATCGCGGCTACGGGTGCGTGTCCGTGATGGCGATGACCTCGTCCAGGTGGTTCAGGGCGGCCCGTAGGTCGTCGATCTTGGCCTGGATGCGCTCGCGCTCGGCGCGGAGCATGGCGCGTTGCTCGGCGTCGGTGTGTCCGGAGTCCCAGCACGGCAGGAGTTCGTTGATCCTTCGGCTGGTGAGGCCGGCGGCGTACATCTGCTGGAAGAAGCGGACCAGGGGGATGGCGTCCGGCCGGTACAGGCGCTGGCCGGACGGGCTGCGCTCGGCGATGAGCAGCCCTTGCTGCTCGTAGTAGCGCACGGCGCGCACGGAGACACCGGCTCCTCGTGCCACCTCGCCGATGCGGATCAGCCGCTCGGCTGCGGCCGCTGTGACGCTCATGGTGATTCCTCTCACCCCTGGCCCCGACGGCCGGCACTTGCCTCTGACGCTAGCGTCAGGTTTTAGCGTACCGGCCATGGACATCAACAACTCAGTTGCCCTTGTCACCGGAGCCAACCGCGGCCTGGGCCGCGCCTTCGCCCAGCGCCTGCTCGAACGGGGTGCCCGCAAGGTCTACGCGACGGCTCGCCGGCCCGAGACCTTGGACCTGCCCGGGGTCGAGGTGCTGCCCCTCGACATCGCCGATCCCGCATCCGTGAGGGCCGCAGCCGAGGCCGCCCCGGACATCTCGCTGCTGATCAACAACGCGGGGATCCAGACGGGGACCGACCTGGTGACCGGTTCGCTGGACGCGGTGCGGCACGAGCTGGAGACCAACATGTTCGGGCACCTGGGGGTGATCCGGGAGTTCGCACCGACGCTCGCCAGGGAAGGCGGTGGCGCGATCGTCAACGTCCTCTCCGCCATGTCGTGGTTCGGGGGCAAGGGCGCCAACGCCTACCACCTGACCAAGGCCGCCGCCTGGGCCATGACCAACGGCGTCCGCCTGGAGCTCGCCGAGCAGGGAACGCTCGTCACCGCGGTACACCTCGGCCTGGCCGACACCGACATGGCGGCGGGCTGGCCCGTGGACAAGATCGCTCCGTCCGATCTGGCCGACGCGGCGCTCGACGGTGTCGAGGCGGGCGCCGCCGAGGTCCTCGCCGACCAGTGGAGTCGGGACGTCAAGTCCCGACTGCCGCTGACGCCGGAAGAGTTCAACGCCGCGATGGACCGCGCCTTGGCGGCGCTGACGGCGGCCTGAAGAGCCCCTCGGTTCGCACGGGGCACATGCGGCGCATGGGTTGACGTGACCACCGCGATTCGTAAGCAGATGGGCAGAGGGGCCGGTGAACGTGGGTGGCGGACTAACCGCACTCCCGGCCGGGATGGGCCCCTTCTACGCCTCCAGCGCCGTGGGCAGCGGGGCCGCCGGACCAGTACGAGTCGCTCCGCTTCACGTCCGCGGGTTGCCGCACCGTCGGGCGCGCAGCTGGATCGTGCTCGTCGACAGACCGAGAGGTGTCAGCAGAAGGCTGCCCTGGGCGTTGGCCGAGGCGAGGACGTTCCACCTGGGGGCTCACGGCCATAGGGTCCAACGTCATCGCCACCCTGAAGGGGGCTTCGCCGTCGCCCCGGGGATCGCCGCGATCGACCTGGCGGTCATGACGCGCATGCCGGACACCCAGCGGCTGGGGTTCGGGGCGTACGGCAAGTGGGCCCGCCAGGCCATCGAGTCGGGCCCCTGGCAGCAATCCGAGGACGCACTGCGGTTCTCGGCATCGGCCAGGACGTAGCCTTTGCCGGCTGCTTCCTGGCCAACACGGCTAACGTCCGCTGGTGGCCCGACAGTTCGGCGTCACTTCAGGTGGCGGGTGAAGAACTGGGCCGCGGCCTCCCCCGCGAACTGCGGGACGCCGGTGTGCCCGCCCATGTTGGCGTGCAGCGTCTTCTCCCTGGAGCCGAAGGCGTCGAACAGGTTCAGGGCCGCCTGCCGGTCGTTCCCTTCGTCGTCCCACTGCAGCAGGACGTGCAGAGGGATGGTGACCTGACGGGCCTCCTCGAACATGGCGCGGGGGATGAAACTCCCGGCGAACAGAACAGCGGCCGAGATGCGTGGCTCGACCGCCGCCAGCCGGGTCCCGATGGAGATCACTCCCCCCGAGTACCCGACCGGGCCGCCGATCTCGGGCAGCGACAGGAGGGCGTCCAGGGTGGTCTGCCATTCCGGGACCGCCTTGTCGACCAGGGGGAGGATGAGGGCGTCGATGATCTCGTCGCTGACCGGGGCACCGGCCTCCATAGCCCGGCGCAGGTCGGCTAGGGCCTTCTCGGCTGCGGGCAGGCGGGGCCGGTCGCCGCTTCCGGGGAGTTCGATGGTGGCCGTGGTGAAGCCGTCCGCCGCGGAGTGCCGGGCTCGGGCCACCAGGCGGGGGTAGGTCTTGCGCAGCCCGAGAGGAGGGGGGCCGAGCAGGATCAGCGGCGCCGGTGCGGATGCGGATGTGGATCCGGGCGTCCATAGGATGCCGGGGATCTCGCCGAGGGTGAATTCGCGCTCGAGGACCGCCTCGTCGAGGCGCTGTTCAGAAGTGAATTGCATGGTCGTGCCTTTCGGAGTGCCATGGAACGGCGCTCCCGGACGACCTATCGCCCGACCGTGACCCTGGAGGGGAGCACCCATGTCGAAACGTTCACGGGTACCACCTCCTCGCTCTCTTGCCCGGCCTCCAGGAACGTAGCAGTGGCTGCCGTCGTTCCGCCAACGGGTTCTTACGGAGGCTCTGTGGCCGGACACCACGGCGTCGGAGTCGCGCCTGCCACCGGTCGGGAAGCGCACGTCCGCCACCGATTCGAGCACCGAGAAACCGGCGACCAACCGCGTCCGGCACAGCCTTCAGCGACCTGGAACGCGGCCAACGTGTCGGTGACGAGCCCGTAGACGACGCGGTGCGGCGGCGCCTGCGCTCCCCCGACATTCGGACCGCAAGGGCCTCCTCGTGCGCACCGTCCAGCACGCGGCCAGCGCCTACTCCACTTGGCGAAGGGGATCACTCGCACAGATGTCCGCAGGTGCCGCACCGTCACAGATCAGTCACGCCGCCCCCGGTGCCCACAGAAAGCGGGCAATCTGCGGCCCACCATCCACCCGCACCCAAGGGACCCCACATGCTCAAGCGCGCCGCCTGGACACTTCTGCCCGTCATCACCGCCGGGCTGCTCTCCTTCGCGCCGTTCCTCTACCTCACGCTCACTCGCCGCACTGCTCGTGACCGCTTCCTGCTCGGTGTGTTCGCCGCGGGAACCGCGGTCGAGGTAGTCATCCTTGCCCTGGTCGGAGCGGACAAGGTAGAGGGCGCCCCCGACTTCCTCGGCGGCGTCTACATCGTCGTCCTCGCCGCTGTCGCCGCCATCATGGCGTGGGTCGAGATGCGCCCCGGCAAAGAAGCCGCCGCCCTCCCCGGCCGCGCCTACCTCTAACCCGCGACCGAGCGCCGTCCAGCCGCCGCAGCCTCCGGCGTCGTGATGGTCGGGGGGCAGGCGCGCCGCGTGAGCCCGTTCTGCGTCCGGGCAGCGCCTCGACGCGTCCTCAAGTGCGCAGCCGCTGTCGGTTCATGATCACGATGGATAGGCTCTGTTCATGTCACGCGCACGCCTCGCACTCCTCCCTGCCGTCGCACTCGTCGGGCTGGTCGCCCTCACCGCCTGCTCCTCCAGCGGTGACGAGCCGGACTCCGCCTCCAGCACTCAAGGCGGCGACAAGCAGGTCTCCCCTCCGGCTCCGAAGCCGATCACGAAGGCCCTCACTCAGGCCGACCTCACCCAAGCGGTGCTGGGTGACGGCGAGGGGCTGCCGGGGTACACCGTGCACGGCACCAAAGAGGTGACGGACGGGCAGTACTGCGGCCCCGCACAAGACGACTCCGTCCCGAAGGGGTGGGTCCGGGGCAGTGACGCCTCGTACGAGTACAACGGCTCCACGCTCAACATGGCCGACGTGCACATCTGCCTCTTCGGCACGGCCAAGGACGCGCACAACGCCTACCTGGCGTGGAAGGGCGCCGAGAAGAGCATGGAGCAGCCCGCGAAGCCGCCGGTCGGCGATGAGAGCACGCTTGTGATCAACCCTGGCGGCAGTGAGGACAACGTCTACGGCTACAGCCGCTCGGGGAAGGTCGTCATCCGCGTGCAGGTCGATGGCAACACCGGTGGTGACCCCTCGGGGGCGCGGGCCATGCTCGGCGCGACGTTGACGCGTCTTCAGCAGCTCCAGGACGGGAAGCCCGCCTCGGCCACGGTCGCGGAGGAGCAGGCCGCCGCAGCGAAGTAGGTGTCATGCCAGGGCGTTCACCGCTGCCGCGAACAGGCGCGGCAGGCGTGCGGCCGTGGGCATGATGTGCGGGGCGAGCACGGGTTGTTGCCGGGCCCTGATCAGGAGGTCGGTCAGGAGCCGGTGGCGGCGCGTCGCTCGGCTCCAGTCGCTCTCATAGCGATGCGGTGTGCCACGGCGCAGGTTGGCGATCAGTGCTTCGGCGCCGGCAAGGGCGAGGGAGACACCCTCGCCGGTCAGCGCGTCGATGTATCCGGCGGCGTCGCCGACCAGCAGTACCCGCCCGTGGGCGCGGGTGCGGGCTCTCTGACGCAGTGGCCCCGCGCCTCGCACCGCCGTGACGGCCGTCTCCGGGGCGAGGCGCGCCGCCAGTTCGGGGAAGCTCTCCAGCTGAGTGGTGAAAGGGGCTCGCCGGGTCGTCAGCAGGGCGACGCCGAGGAGTTCCGGGCCGAGCGGGGTGACGTACGCCTCCGCGTGCGCTCCCCAGTGCACCTCGACGTAAGGCGACCACGGGGGCACCGCGTAGTGCCGACGCAGTCCGTACCGGGGTGTGCCCCGGGTCCTCACCCCCAGTCCGAGGGAGCGGCGTACGGGTGAGTGCAGGCCGTCCGCGGCGACCAGCCACCGGGCGCGCAGTCCTGTGCCGGGGACGGTCACGCCCGTGGCGTCCTGTCGTACTTCCTCCACCCGCAGAGGCAGTACGGGCACCCCCGCGTCCAGGACGGCCCGGTGGAGGGCGCTGTGCAGGCCGGTGCGGCGCACGCCGAGGCCGGGGCCGTGCCGGAACGCGGCCTGCACTTGGCGGGGGCCTTGGATATAGCGGATGCCGGTGAGGGGCTGGCCGGGGATCTCCAGGCCGAGGGCGGTGAGGGCGCGCACGGCGCTGGGCATCAGACCCTCACCGCACGCCTTGTCGACCGGTATCGGGCGTGGCTCGGCGATGACGGTGTCGAGGCCGGCGCGCGCGGCGTGCAGGGCGGTGGCGAGGCCGGCGGGTCCGCCCCCGGCGATCAGCAGGTCGTGGCCGCCGCTCACGCGGGCACCGCTTGGCCGAGGGCCGTGTTCTCGCAACGGATGCGTACGGTGAGCAGCACCGCGTTGGCGACGGAGAACACCGCCGCGGTCAGCCACGCGGAGTGCACCAGCGGCAGGGCGGCGATCTCCACGACGACCGCGACGTAGTTGGGGTGGCGCAGGAAGCGATAGGGCCCGGCACCGACCAGGTGTGCTCCGGGAACGACGATCACCCGGGTGTTCCAGTACGGCCCGAGTGTGGTGACGCACCACCAGCGCAGGGTCTGCGCCAGGAGGACGAGCGCCAGCATGGGCCACCCCAGGGCGGGCAGGAACGGCCGGGCGGCGAGCGCGGGTTCGAGCAGGCAGCACGTGAGCAGGCCCAGGTGCAGGACGACCATGGCCGGATAGTGGCCCTGGCCGTGCTCCACACCTCCCCTGGTGAAGGCGCGTGCCGCGTTGCGTCGGGCGACGACCAGCTCGACGAGGCGCTCAGCGGCGACGGCGAGCACGAGAAGCGTGTACCAGGTCATGGGCCTCACTCACCAGCGCAGTAGGACGAGTTCGGAACAGAATCCCGGCCCCATCGCCAGGAGCAGCCCCCACGTGCCGGGCTCGGGCCGACGGGACTCCCGGATGTTCTGCAGGATGTGCAGTACGGAGACGGAGGACATGTTCCCCACCGACGCCAGGGAGCGCCACGTGGGGTCGAGGGCATCGTCGGGCAGGCCGAGGGTGTCGGTGACCGCGGAGAGGATTTTGGGGCCTCCCGGGTGGCACACCCAGGTTCCGATGTCGTCGACGGTGAGGCCGTGTTCGGCCAGGAAGGCGCGCAGGTGCCCACCGAGGTGGTCCCGCACGACGCCGGGGACCGCGGCGTCGATCACGACACGGAATCCGCCGGCGCCGATGTCCCATCCCAGGAGTTGTTCGGTGTCCGGGTACAGGCGGCTGCGGGTGGCGACGACGGAGGGCCCCGCAGGCTCCGGTTCCGTGCCGCCGTGGGCTGTGCCGCTGCCGGTTGCGCCATTGCCGGTTGTGCCGCAGCCGACTGCGCCGCTGCCGCGTGCGACGAGCGCTGCCGCACCGTCGCCGAACAGGGCGCCCGCGACGAGGTTGGCGCGGGAGTCGTCGCGCTGTTGGAGCGTCAGCGAGCACAGTTCGACGGTGAGCAGGACAGCGGTGTCGTCGGGGTGCCCGCGCAGGTAGTCGTGCACCCGGGCGAGGCCGGCGGCCCCCGCCACGCAGCCCAGGCCGAAGACGGGGAGTCTCTTGATGTCGGGCCGCAGCCCTATACGCCCGGCCAGCCGGGCGTCGAGCGACGGAGCGGCGACGCCGGTGATGGAGGCGCACACCAGCAGATCGATATCCGCCGCGTCCAGCCCCGCCTTCTTCAACGCGCCGGTGAGAGCCTCCTCGCCCAGTTCGAGACCCACCTTCAGCCACGCGTCGTTGCTCTGCCCGAAGTCGCCGAGGCCGGTGTGCGCCTCGATCGGCAGGGCGAGATGACGCGTGCGTACACCGGCGGATGCGTGCAGACGGCGCAGCAGAGCACGGTCCGCCCCCGGGGGCAGGCACAGGTCACCGATCGGCTCGACGAGGTCGTCCTGGGGGTAACGGTGCGGGGGCAGCGCGGTGTGGACGGCCGCGATCGTGGTCGCCACGGCGGGCGCTGACGTCCGGACCGGGACAGCGGACAGGGAAGCGGCGGGGTCGACGAGCACGGGGACACGCATGCCGGTAATGCCTCCCGCACCGGCGGCACTGATTACCTTGCCCACGTGTCTCTCCACCCATCTGGAGTTCTCTCGCGCACGACACGCCGTGCTCCGGCGCTGCTGCGCTCTTGTCACCCGGGGCCGGCGCTCGCCGTGACGGTCTTCGTGACGGCCCTGGCCGTGGCGGCGGGCCGAGGGGCGGCGGGGTCGGTGGCGGTGGCCGCGGCCGTGCTGGCCGGTCAGCTCTCCGTGGGCTGGTGCAACGACGCGGCCGACGCGCGGCGCGACACGGTGTGCGAGCGCCGCGACAAGCCGGTGGCCACCGGCGAACTCTCCTCCCGGGCCGTAGCGCTCGCGGCCGGGACGGCGCTGACGCTGTGCGTGCCGCTGTCACTGCTGAGCGGCGCCGCCGCGGGAGCGGCGCACCTGGGCATGGTCGCCGCGGGATGGGCCTACAACCTGAGGTTGAAGCACACGGTGCTCTCGCCGCTGCCCTATGCCACGGCCTTCGGCGCGCTGCCGGCCTTCGTCACTCTCGGCCTGCCCACGCCGTCCTGGCCCGCCTGGTGGGCGGTGACCGCGGGGGCGTTGCTGGGGGTGGGGGCGCACTTGGTGAACGTCCTTCCCGACATCGAGGACGATCTCGCGACCGGTGTACGCGGAGCGCCGCAGCGGCTGGGCCGTCCGGCCTGCCGGTGGCTGGCCCCCTTCGTGATGCTGGCGGCCGTGGGCGTGCTCGTCGCGGGGGCGCCCGGGGCAGGAGGGATCCCCGATCGGGTACTGGCGACGGCCGCAGTGATCGTCGCCGTCACGGGTACGGCCCTGCCGTCGGGGGCGCGGAGCCGATGGCCGTTCCGGGCGGCGATCGTGGCGTCCGGCATGGCGGTGGCGCTGCTGTTGCTACGAGGTTCGGACATGGCATGACCCCGGGCGCCCCGGCCAGGCAGGGCGGGTGCTGTGCGTTTCCGGTCGCCACACCTGGGGCATGGGCTCCATATGGTGGGATATCGGGCGAATCCCCGGGTGCGTCTGCCCGCGCTGCGGGCCGCGTGGCTGACGCAGACTTTCGTCCACTGGCCCTTCCGGCCGGAGGCCGTGCGGCCTCTGGTGCCCGAGGACTTGGCCTTGGACGAGTACGAGGGGGCCGCCTGGGTGGGACTCACGCCCTTTGTCATGGCGGGGGTGCGCCCGCCCGGGACCCCCAGGGCGCTGCCCGGACTCCCGGCCTTCGCGGAGACCAACCTGCGGACCTACGTCCGCCACCGGAACGGGCGGGACGGGCTGTGGTTCCTGTCCCTGGAGGTCGCCTGCCCCCTGATGGTGGCGGCCCGGGCCGTCGGTGCGCCGTACCACCCGGGCACTCTCAGCGTGTCCGTGAGCGGGAACACCGTCACGTACGCGGGTGCGCGGTGGGCCGACGGGGCTTCCTACCGCATGGTCGTCCGCCACGGCGACCCGGTCCGGGCGGCGGAGAGAGACGTCTGGATGACCGCGCGCCGGCGGGCGTACACGCGCCGACTGGGCATGCTCTGGGAGACCCCTGTCGAGCACGAGCCGTGGCCGCTGGCCGAGGCCGCCGTCGAGGTGCTGGAGGAGACACTGACGACCGCAGCGGGCCTTCCCGCCCCTCTCGGCGATCCCGTGGTGCACTTCTCGCGAGGAGTCAGGGATGTGCGCCTCGGGCCCTCCCGTCCGTCGCGGTGGGCTCTCGCTGATCGCGGGCGGCCGCCGCGCCGTCGTAACGCCGGGGCACCTCGAGGTTCTACGAGCAGAGACCAGTGGGATGGAGCCGGATGAGACCCAGCAGAGTCAGGCGGCGCCCGCTGCTGCGCTTCGAGGGATGGATCGCGGGCATGGGCACCTCGTCCGGGACCCGCATCGTGCTCGGCCACTGGCCCCGGTCGCCGTTCGGGCCGTTCAGCGATGTGATGCTCGAACGGGCCGACGGGGAGCGGCTCTTGCTGGCCCCCACGCAGGAGACGGCGGACTTTGTCGGCGGCACCTACACCTTCGACACCGTACGCGTTGTCCCGGTAGAGGTCGGCCGCGCCGCCGGTTCGTGGACCGTGGCCGCCGGACCACTCGACTTGCGCTTCACCACCGGCCGGCGAGGGCTCCTCGGGCTACTGCTGCGCGCCGTTCCCGGCGCGCTCGCCCGCCGTCCGGCGTGGAGCGCGCTGACGGACCGGTTCGCCGGCCTGCTGCTGCCCGGGGTTCGAACCCGCGGCAGCACCATCGGGGGACGTCGTGAGTGGTACGGGGCCCGGGACCTGCGGCCGATCCGCGCGGTGACGGCGGCCTTCGAGGGCACCGATCTCGGTGCGTTGGCCCCCGTTGAACCGCCCGTGCGCTTCGGGTTCAGCTCGGTGCCGAGAAATCCTGCCGTCACCCGGGTCACCACCACGATCGCGCTCGGACCCGAGTAGGGGTGGCCCGGGCGCCTGGTGCTGGGCCGCAGCCACCGGTCAAGGCTCGGACAGTGCCGACTCGAAGGAGCATCTTCCCGCCGTTGGGCCGGGTGGACGTGACGCCCCATCAGAGTCGACGCGGCCGGGACAGCGCGTTGAATCCGCGCGAGTCCCAGAACCTCCCGTCCAATGACCTCGGTCCGCTCATACGCACCGCGGGCGGGGGCGCATGGCCCGCTTCCCCCCGCGCTCAGCCGTCACCGGCGGTGATCTCGGCGCCGACCGCGGCCAGCGCCGTGGTGACGGGCTGGAAGAACGTCTCGCCGCCCGCCGTGCAGTCGCCGCTGCCGCCCGAGGTGAGGCCGATCGCGCTGCCGTCGCGGGTGAACAGCGAGCCCCCGCTGTCTCCCGGCTCGGCGCAGACGTCGGTCTGGATGAGCCCGGTGACAGTGCCTTCCGGGTAGTTCACCGTGGCGTTGAGCCCGGTGACCACTCCCTCTCGCAGCCCGGTCGTGCTGCCCATGCGGGCCACTTCCAGCCCGACCGCCGCGTCGGCGGCCCGAACGATCTGAGTGGTCTGGCCGTCACCCGTATCGACCACTCCCGGCGCGGCCGCGGCCGGATCGTCGTACGTGACGAGCGCGAAGTCACCGTCCCCTGGGAACGTGGCCGCCTGGACGGTGCCGATGGGCGCCCCGTTCGGGTCCTCCGACCACTGCTGGGCGGCGACGCCGCAGTGTCCCGCCGTGAGGAAGCCGGGGCTCCCGTCCTCGGCCGTCACGTTGAACCCGAGCGAGCAGCGCGCGCCGCCTCCGAAGATGGCGTCACCGCCCGAGGCGAAGAGCTTGAACTCTCCCGCGGACTTCTCGATGCGGGCCACTCCCGTGCCGAGCGACGCGACGGTCGCCTCCAGCCTGCCCCACTTCTTCCCGGTGACCGTGCGGTCGGCCGTGACCAGGATCTGATTGGTCCTGGGGTCGGTGGCCCACGCGGTCCCCGGCACGTCGGCCCGGCCGGCCAGCGTCCGCGTGGCAGCCCCCAGTGTGTCCGCGCTGTTGCGGACGCTGCGCGGCACCGCCCCGGCTTTGCGCACCCGCGCCTTCGCGTCCTCGTCGTCGCCCACGACGTTGACGACGAGTCGTCGCTCGTCCCCGTCGTAGAACGCTCCGCCATATGCGTCGCCGAGCCGGGGGGCCAATCGCTCGGCGAGCCGTGTCGCCGACGCCGCGCTGACCTGTTGTGCTTGTGCCGCGGGCCCCGCGGCACCCTCCGCCCCGGGCTCCGCAGCACCGGCGTGCTGCAACAGGACACCCACCGTGGCCGCGCCCATCGCCGCGGCTCCGGCCAGAACGGCCTTTCGCTTGGGTATTCGCTTGTGCCTCAACTCGTCGCCTCCTGTGGGAATGCAGAGTCCGCTCGCCGACCGGAGCCGGAAACGCGTTCGGTCCCTGGATACGGACGGGACACGAGTTGCGTTCAACTTGTGCCCGTCTCGGGGACGGTCGATTCTGTAGGGGATGAACGGGGCTGGTGTGGCGTCATGACTGCATGGAATGCGGAGCAGAGTGCTGACTTTCGTGGTCCCCTCGACGTCACAAGGGCGGCCACCGCGGTCGTCGACGCGCGGAGCGTGGTCATCGGGTGGAGCCCGGCGGCGGAGCGGCTGCTCGGGTACCGGCCGCAGGAGATCGTCGGTCGGCCGCTGGCCACGCTGCTGCTGTCACCCGATCCGGCGTCCTCCGCCCTTCCGCCCCCGCCCGAGTTCCTGGGGAACGAGATCTGCCTCGCCCGGCACCGGGACGGGCGAGAGCTGGTGGTGGCCACCGCGGTGTGTGCCCTGGCGGGCGCCGGGGACGCGATGCGGGTCGTCGTCGTCACGGAGCTGCGGGACCTGCGGCTGTGGGAGTCCCGCCTCGCCCTGCTGCACGGACTGGCCACCCGGTCGCCCGTAGGCCTCGCCATCTATGACACCGACCTCCGTCTGACCTGGTGCAACGCGGCGTACGAAGGGGACATGGGGCGCCCGTTCGCCGAGTTCCGCGGCGCTCGGGCCGATGAGCTGTACTCCGAGGGGAAGTTCGTCAGCAAAGGGCATCCGCCCACCCTCGACGCGGTCATGCGGCACGTACTGGAGACGGGCGAGTCATTCCTCGATCTGCACTTCCAGGGGCGGCCGCCGAGCGATCCGGAGACCGACCACCTGTGGTCCTGTGCCTACTACCGGCTCCAGGACGCCGACGGACACGTGTTCGGAGTGTGCGAGGACGCGTTCGACATCTCCGACCGCTACAAGGCCCAGCGGCGGCTCGCCCTGCTCGTCGAAGCGGGCCGCGGGATCGGGGCCGCCCTCGATGTGGTGGTCACCGCCGAGAAGATCACCGAGGTGGCGGTGCCGGAGTTCGCCGCGACGGTGACGGTCGACCTCGCGAGGGCGGTACTGGAGGGCGAGGTCCCGGCCACCAGCGGCGCGGCGGCGATGTCTCTGGTACGGGTCGCCCGCTACTCCGCCGAAAAAGCCGAGGGGGCCAAGACGGCCGAGGCGACCGGCCAGGAGAAGGCGGAACGGCGGCCTCCGCCCGTGGAGTACCCGTCCGGTTCGCCGCAGGACCGCAGCCTCTCCTCAGGCGGCCTCGTGCTCGACGACACGACCCTGGTGGTGCCGCTGCGGGCCGGGAACAGCATCCTGGGGCTCGTCACCTTCATGCGCGACGCCGGTACGGCCACCTTCGACAGCGGGGAGGTGGCGCTGGCCGACGAGCTGGTCGCCCGTACGGCCGTATCCATCGACAACGCCCGCCGCTTCACCCGTGAGCGCACCGCGTCCCTCGCCCTCCAGCGCCAGTTGCTGCCGCGCCAGGTGCCGGAGCAGTCGGCGGTCGACCTGGCCTACCGCTACCTCCCCACGGACGACGTGACGGGGGTCGGCGGTGACTGGTTCGACGTCATCCCGCTCTCCGGGACCCGGGTCGGACTCGTGGTCGGGGACGTGGTCGGCCACGGTCTGCAGGCGGCCGCCACCATGGGGCGGCTACGGACGACCGTGCGCGCGTTCGCCCAGATGGACATGGATCCCGTCGAGCTGCTGTCGCGGCTCGACGATCTGGTGGCGCAGTCGGCGGACGAGCAGTGGGGGGACCCTGGCACGTCCGGCGACGCCTACGCGGATGTGACGACCGGGGCGACCTGTCTCTACGCGGTCTACGACCCGGTCTCGCGGCGCTGCGTCATGGCCAGAGCCGGGCATCTGCCGCCCGCGGTCGTCGACCCGGACGGGCGGCTGTCCTTCCCGGACCTGCCGGCCGGTCCGCCCCTGGGCCTCGGCGGCCTGCCCTTCGAGTCCCTGGAGGTCGAGCTGCCGGTGGGCAGTCTGCTGGCTCTCTTCACCGACGGCCTGGTCGAGGCCCGTGACCGCGACATCGATCACGGACTCGACACCCTGGGGCGCGTACTGAGCGACCGGCACGCCTCACTCGAAGACCTCTGCGACCGGGCGGTGGCGGAACTGCTGCCGGACGGCTCGACGGCCGACGACACCGCCCTGCTCCTCGTCCGTACCCGCCAACTCGACACTTCGCGGGTCGCCGACTGGGAGCTGCCCGCGCGGCCGGTCTCCGCGGGCCGCGCCCGGGAGCTGGCCACCCAGCAGCTGCACGAATGGGGCCTCGGGGAGCTGTCGTTCGCGACCGAGCTGGTCGTCAGCGAGCTGGTGACCAACGCGGTCAGATACGCCGAAGGCCCTATCCAGGTACGCCTCATCCGTGACCGCACCCTCCTGTGCGAGGTCTCGGACCGGGGCCACACCTCACCGCACCTGCGCCACAGCGGTGAGGACGACGAGGGCGGGCGCGGCCTGTTCATCGTCGCGCAGCTCGTCCAGCGGTGGGGAACGCGCTACACCCGCTCCGGCAAGACCATCTGGACCGAACAGGCCTTCCCTACGAGCCCTACGAGCCCTACGAGCCCCGCGAGCCCTACGAGTCGATGTGCGCCCTGACTTGGCGGTAGACGCCCGCGTCGGTGTGCACCCGGGTGTGGGAGAGGCAGCCGGTCTTCGTGTTGGCCGCGCCGGTCAAGGGAGTGCTGGCCTGGGGGACGATCTGGTCGCACTCCGAGGACCACGTGGCGTAGCGGACTTTGCCGGGGGTCTCGTCGCCGGCGTTGAGGCTGGTGAGGAAGGCGGAGTTCGGGCGCATCTCGACGCAGGAGGGACTGCCGCACCAGCGGGCCATGTCGGTGCCGTGGTTGGGGCCGGCCAGGGACACGAACGCGTCGACCTTCTTGCGGACACCGCCGGACTTCTTGAGGTGGTGGCGGGAGGGCAGGGCGCCCATCGAGTGGGTGACGAGGTCGACCTTCTTGGCCCCGGTGGCCTTCAGGACGCGGTCGATCTCCTGGGCGAGCCTGGTGGCGGTGGTGGCGTTGGACTGGGCGGTGTCGTAGCTCCACTGGTCCAGGCGGGCCTTCGGCCATCCGTCGGCGCGGAAGCGGTCGGCCATGGCGTTCCAGGTGGAGCCGTTGGAGCCGTAGCCGTGCACGAACACGACCGGGTCGGGGTGCGGCGCCGCGGTCTGCGCGGCGGCGGGCAGAGGGAAGAGCGGCACCGCGCCCAGGACGAACGCGGGGACGGTGCGCAGCAAGTTCTTCATCACGGGACGGTTCTAGCTCCCGGGCCCGCGCGACGGCGGGCACAGGAGCGTGCACTCACCCGCACGGGGGCACAGTTTCACCGCAGAACCGTCACGGCTGGCCCCCTCCGCCCCCTCTACCGGGCCGGACCGGATTCAGCTCACCCACGCGGCGCGCAGCGCCTTCTTGTCCACCTTCCCGACCTTGGTCGTCGGCAGCTGATCCAGCAGGACCGTCTTGCGTGGCGTGTACAGCTCGCCCAACTCGGCGGTCACCGCCGCGCCGACCGCGCCCGGGTCGACGTCGGCGTTTTCGGCCGTGGCCAGGAAGACCTGGACGGCCTCCCCGTACTCCTCGTCCGGCACGCCGAGCGCCGCCGCGTTGCGCACACCGGGCAGCGTGAGCAGGAAGTCCTCCAGGACCCTGGAGTAGACGTTGTCGCTGGTGCTGCCGGTGACGATGATGTCCTTGGCCCGGTCGACGAGGTACAGGTAGCCGTCGGCGTCGAGATAGCCCATGTCGCCCGTGCGCAGCCAGCCGTCGTGCAGTGCCTCCGCCGTACGCTCCGGGTCCTCGTAGTAGCCGAGCATCACCGTCTCGCCCCGGACGCACACCTCGCCGACCCGGCCCACGGGCAGCGCCGCCGCGCTGTCCTCGCCGCGGATCTCGATATCGGTGTCGGATATCGCGCGGCCGCAGCTGCGCCACAGCTCGGGCCGCCGGGGTGCCTCCGAGGCGAGTTCCTCCGCGCCGAACGCGGCGATGCCGAGTGCCTCCGACTGCCCGTAGCCCTGGCTGAGCACCGGTCCGAAGACCTCGACCGCCTGCTGCAGCCGGCTGGGCGAGGAGGCCGCGCCGCCCACGACGATCCGGCGCAGCGCGGGGAGGGCGCCCGGTACGCACTCCGGGTGGTCGAGGAGCGCGTACAGCATCGGCGGCACGAACATGGTGGCGGTGATCCGCTCCTCGCGCAGCACCGCCAGCGCCGCGCCCGCCTCGAACTCGGGCAGCACGACGAGGGCGGACCCCGTCACCAGCGCCTGGACCGAGGTGAGATGGCCGCTGCCGTGGGTGAGGAGCGTGGAGACGAGCACCCGGTCCGTGTCCGGGTCCATGGTCGGGAAGACCGTGGGGCGCGCGTCGCGCGGGGCGTCCTCCGCCAGGTCCACCAGCGTGTCGTAGAGCCGGTGGCTGTGGGCGGCGAGCTTGGGGCGGCCCAGGGTGCCGCCGGTGTAGAGGACGGTGACGGCCTCGTCCGCCCCGGGTGCGGGCACGCCGTCGGGGCGCTCCGCCGGGCATGCGGCCGCCACCGCCAGCAGGTCCGTGCACGGCTCCTCGCAGGGCCCCAGGCTGAGCAGCGTGGGGGCGTGGACGCTGCGGCCCGCCGCGTCGGCGGCGCGCTCGGCGAAGAGCGGGTCGGTGACCACGGCGCGCGCCCGGGACTGCTCGACCAGCGCGGCGAGTTCACCGGGGCCCGGCTCGGGCGGCAGGAACACGACGCGGCAGCCGATGAGATGGACCGCGAGCTGCACCAGGACGGAGTCCACGCGATTGGCCAGGAAGAGCCCCACTCCGTCGCCGGGCACGAGCCCCTGCCCGCGCAGCGCGTGCCCCAGCTTGAACAGTCGCCGCCGCGCCTCCCCCCGGGTCAGCCGGTACCCGCCCTGGACGAGTGCCTCGGCGTCCTCGTCCTTGTGCCAGTGCTCCAGGATGTGGTCCAGGTAGGTCCGCGACGAGGATGTTTGCTGTGCGTTAACGATCATGGACACATGCAAACATGCTGCTCAGGAGGTGTGGCCCCGGAGGGTGCGACTTCGGCCATCGACTGACGGAGTATCATGCCCCGGCAGCAGGTCGGAGAGGTTGTGATCGGCCGTCAGCGGGCCGTGCGGGGCGCGGACATTCGCACCCGGTGCCCTCACGCCGACTCTTGCGACCGTTGCGGGCGCTATGGCGGTGGCAATCGAGGGCCATGGGGGTGATTATCACACCGCAACCGTGCAGGGGGCGCGTTCCGTTCAGCCCGGCATGTGGTCGTCGTCGAGCATGACGGCATGCGTACCCGCAGGAAGAAGGAGCGCGCGTGGCCTCTTCACCTCTTCGCACTGCTGATCCTGGTCTGCGCCGTCGCCCTGCCGGGCGGAGGGCGTGCGACCGCCGACGGGGCGGGGAACGGCGGCCTGGCACTGCAGGTGAACGTCAACTCCCGGCCGGGAACCGGAGCGATGGAGCCCGGCATCAGGGTCGGTGACCCGGTGCACAAGGTCTACCGCCTGATCAATCGCACGGGGGCCGACCTCTATGACGTACGGGTGACCGACCCCGCCCTCCCCCGGGGCACGGCCGTCACCTGTGGGGGCCGCGGCACGGTGGCGATGCTGCGCGGTCTCAGCTCGACCACGTGTGCGGCCGAGTCACGGGCCCTCCCCGGGGTGCGGGCGGCCGACGTCACCGCCGTCGGCCGTATCCCGTCGTTGAACATGGAGTCCCGGGCCCGCGCACGGGCGGGATACCGCGGTATCGGAGGTGCCCTCGCCCTCGCCCAGACGGTCGGTGTCACCCAGCAGCTCGGCGTCATCCAGTACGTCGTCGCCAACCGGGGAGACCGGGTCGTGCACGACGTCCGGGTCAGCGACGCGCTGCCGCAGGCGAAGGTTGTGGACTGCGGGGGCGGCCGGCCGGTGGTGCCGCAGATCGCGCCCGGACGCTCCGCGGTATGCCGCTCGCACGCCCGTGCGGCGCCGGGCACCTATGTGAGCAGGGGTTTCGCCGAAGCCGGTGACCGCACCCCGACGCTGGGGCGCTCCGGCGCGCTTGTCCCTCCTCCGCGCCTCACGGCACGTTCCTCGGTACAGTTCACCCTCCTGGCGCCTCCTGTCCAGGCCGCTCGCGTCCAGCCCCCTCCTCTCCCACCGCCTCGCCCGCCTCGGTCCAGGGACCAGGCCGGGCGGGGGAACGCCCGTCCTCCCTCTCCGCCCAGAACTCCGGCCGGGCAGCGGGGCGCTCCTCCTCCCGCCGCCGCGCGGCCCGTCTCCCCTCCGGCGGCGCCCGCGGCCGGGTTCTTCCTGCCCCCCTTCGTCGCCCCGCTCGTCCCGCCGCCCTTGCTGCGCGCGCCCGCCGGTCCTCCTCTCCCCGCCGGGGCAGCGGCCCCACCGGGGGCCGGGGCACCGGGGGTCGGAGCGCCGGGGGTCGGAGCGCCGGGGGTCGGAGCGCCGGGGGTCGGAGCGCCGGGGGTCCCTCCGCCGCTCGGGGCGGGGGCAGCCCCACCAGGTCCGCCGGCCGGAGCGGTCCCACCGCCGATCGGAGCCGGGGCGGCCCCACCGCTCCCCCCGGGCGGAGCAGCCCCGCCACCCGTCCCGGCCGGTGCGGCCCCGGCCCCCGTGCCGGCCGGGGTGCCCCCGGCCCCGCCCCCCGCCGGAGTGGCCCCACCGCCGCTCGCGGCCGGGGTCGTCCCGCCGCCCTTCGTGGCCGGAGTGGCCCCGCCGCCGCTCCTGGACCCCGGTACCACCAGCGTCGCACCGGTGCAGCCGCGGCAGGCCGCTCAAGATGTAGCGATCCTCGACGGCCTCTATCGTCCGGGACATGGCCCCACCGGGATCGGCCTGCTCGCCCTCCTGTTCCTCGTCATCCTCCCGGCTGTCCTGGCGGCGGTCCTTCTCGGCTCCCGTGTGAAGTGATCCGAGGGTCCGAAGTGATCCGAGGGTGCCCCCGTAGCCGCACCGGCCGCAGAAAGGGCGTAGATGACCGAGACGATCGGGCTGGTCCTGGGCGTGTCCCTGCTGGCTGCCGCAGGCGTGCTCGTACGCCACCGCTTCTGGCCGAACGAGGACTGCGAGCCGCGCGAGGACGTGGCCGAGTACATCGCGATGATGGTCGGCGTGCTGTACGCGCTGCTGCTGGGGCTCTCGCTGGTGTCGGTCTGGGAGGGCCGGTCCAGCGCGGAGGAGCACGTGCACGAGGAGGCGAGCGCGGCCCACGAGATCTACCAGCTCGCCGACAGCCTGCCGGCGGCCGACGCGCTGCGCCTGCGCGAAAGCGTGACCCAGTACGTGCGGCACACGGTCCGCGTCGAACTGCCCGCCCTGGCGGAAGGGCGGCCGCCGCCCCAGGAAGGCTGGCACCTCCTGCGGAACGTCCGTACGGCGAACCAGCTGCCCGCCGACGCGAAGGCCATCCAGCAGGCCACCGTGGGGGAAGTGCTGACCCAGCTCTGGCTCCTGAACGACGCGCGCCGGGGGCGGGAGGCGGACGCACGCGACGGCCTGTCGCCGGTCCTCTGGTTCGGCCTGCTGACCGGCGGGCTGCTCACCATCGCCTTCATGTTCATGTTCGGCATCCAGCGCAGCGCCACCCATGTCGTCATGGTGATGGGCCTCACCGGCCTGATCACCCTGACCGTGCTGCTCATCTACCAGCTCGACCAGCCGTTCACGGGCCCCATGGCGGTCGACTCGTCGTCATTCAGCCTGTACTTCCCCGGCACCTGACCGCCGCGTTCAGCCCGGCGCGCACACACCGTGATGCACCCGAACGGTCGCAGCGGCCCTGCCTCACGCCGGTCCGCCGGATCTACTACGGAGAGACCGGCTGAGATCCCCGGGACCCTGGAGCGAGGTGGGCACGATGACAGCCGACACGGCGGGCGAGGTGACCGAGCGGGCCCCGGCCGGTGCGCCGTACGCCGACGCGGCGACGGGTCGCACCGACCCCGCTCTCCTGATCGAGGCGTCGGTCCTCCTCGCGGACGCGGCCCTGGCGGCACGGAGGACCGGGGCGGAGCTGACCGCGGCCTGCTCCGGCTGGCGGTTCGGGGTGCGAGCCGTCCGCCACCCGGTGTGGGGCCTGGGCACGGCGCTGGCCGTGGGGCGCGCCGTGACGAACTCCAGGGGGCTCGGGTTCGCCGTCAACGGCGGCGCGGTCGGCGAGATCGTCCGGTCCCTGGGCACCCTCACCCGGCGCGAGGCGGCCCCGGTGACGATGGCCGTCGACGCTTTCACCCTGCGCATCGAAGCCGCGACGGGCGAGCATCCCAACCTGACCGTGCCGCTCGCCAAGCGCCTCACCGACGCCGTCGTGGCCGGGCGGAGAGTGGAAGCGCTGCGGGCCGCACGGGAGTTGGTGCAGCTGCTCGGCGTCACCCGCACGCTCACCACCCTCAGCCCCGTGATCATGGAACTGCTCGCGCTCCTCGCGCTCCTCGACGAGAACCCCACCAACGACAGTTTCGCCTGGGTCACCCTGGCCGGCGGCGTGCCCACCACCGAGCCCCTGCTCGGGCTGCCCCGCGGAGTGCTCCAGCGCTTCAACCAAGGCTCGGGCCGGGCCGAACGCGCCGAGGCGGACACCCTGCTCGCTCGTGTCCTCGCCCGCTCCGACAACGACATCGTCCGCTACATCGACGACATCTCCGCTCTCGGCAACCACGGTCTGGCGCTGCTGCGCCGGGTCCGTGGCGCCGACGGCACGGAGCGATATGTCCTGCTGCTGCCGGGCACCAGCTTCGGACACCTCAGGAACCGTGGCCCGCAGGATCTCGTCGGGGCATTCGACGGGTTGCTGCGCGCCGACACCACGTACACCCGTTCCATCAAACACCTCCTGGTGCGCGCGGGGGTGCCCGAGGGTGCCGAGCTGATGATCGTCGGGCACAGCCTCGGTGGCATCACCGCCATGAACCTGGCGTCCGATCTGGATTTCGTGTCCACGTACCGGCTCACCCATGTGATCACCGTCGGCTCACCCATCGACACCAAGCGCGCGGTCGATCCCACCGTCCGCGTGGTCAGTCTCGTCAACAAGCACGACGTCATCCCCGGCCTCGACGGGCGCGGTCCGGCCTCGGCCGTCAGCGTGCCCGACGCCTGGCTCGAACTGTCGTGGGTGGACGAGACGTACGACTACCCCCTGTCGCACTCACCACAGGCGTACGCCACCACGCTGCGCGGTGACCAACTGCCGTACCGCACCCGGGTGAACGAGCTGATCACCATGTACGACGGCGAGATCGTCGCCAATCAGCCCTATCTGCTGCTCGACAAGTGACCCACAGGTGGCCCTCGCCGTGACTCACGCACGGCCTGACACTCGGCCCCGCACTCGTTTCCCTGGAGACCGGCGATGAACGCCAGCGACATCACGACCGCGGTCCGTCGGCCCACGACGGCCTGGCCTCTGGAGAACGCCCTGGTCAGTGCGGCCATGGCGGCCCAGCGCATCTCGTGGATCGACGCCCCGGCCCGGGCACTCGGGCTCAAGCCGTTCACCCGGCAGCATCTGACGCGGCAGGTCCTCGCCCAACTGCGGCGTACCGCGCGCGGCCGGCCGATCCTGCTGCGCACGGCGTTCGGCACCTTCTTGGCCCCGCTGAACGCCGAGGACGCCCGGAGCCTGATCGGCCGGGCGGAGGAGGCCGGTGCCCGTGGCGCCGTCACCGGTCTGACCTCCCACGGCCGTCGGCTGCGGCTCTCGGCTCACACCCCGCTGCCCGTCACCCTGGCGTCCCTGAACACGCGGGTGAGGGCGATCGCCGCCGAGGAGGCCCTGGAACTGCTCGCCTCGCGTGGTGCCGACTCCGTCCTCGACCGGGCCGAGTGGTGTGCCGTCACCCGCCGTATCGCCCGGCGGCTCGTGCTCGGTGACGGGGCGTGCGACGACACGCTCATCGGCGACATCCTCGAAGCGACCCTCCAGGCGGCGGACGCCACCGAGTACACCGCTCGCGTCGCCGCGCTGCGCCGCCGCCTCGACCCGTACCTCCACGATCCGGGCCCGAACCCGGGCCCGACCCCGGACGCACTGATCGCGGTGCTCCCGGACGACGGCTCGCGGAACGGCGTGATCGAGCACGTCCTGGAGACCGTCACCCGGGCGCTGACCGAAACGGTTCCCCAGGCGCTGGCCCTCGCGTCGGTCGGTCCCGTCGCACCTGGCACCGACCGGGTGGAGCAGGCGGTGGGTTCGGCGCTGCGCCGCTACCCGCCCCTGTCCACCACCGTGCATGAGGTGCGTGCCCCGTTCCAGTGGCGTGGCATGGGCGTCGACTCGGGCACCGAGATCCTCTACGCGACCGCCTGGCTACGCGACGTGGACCAAGGGCGGGGGCACGGTGACGAGGCCCCGTCGGCATCGCTGTGTGCGGCCCCCGCGCCCTGTGCCGCGGCCGAACTGGCCGTGCTGGTCGCCTCCGAGCTGACCCGCGCCCTGCTGCGGCACGCCGAACCCGTCCTGCTCGCCCCGCACATCGAGCGTGACGCGTTGCCCGCCGACCTCCCCGCCGACTCCCTCGACCTCGCCCTCACGGACGTCGACCCGTACATGACGGACGGGACGCTCGCTCCAGGGGCGGGCGTCCTCACTCCAGGGGCGGGCGCCCTCGCCGCCGGAAGCGGTTGTGCCCGCCACGCCGCGCTCGCCGCCGAGAGCGCCCGCAGCCTTGAGGAGCACGCGCGGCAGCTCGCGGCGTGCGCGCAGCGGCCCGGCTGGAATCACGACGCCTTCGGGGAGCAGTGCCGCATGACCCTGCTGGCCCATGCCGAACGCTGCGCCCGCGCGGCCGTGGACGTGAGCCGCGCCGCGCGGTGGCTCGCGAGGTGAGCAGCCCTCCGCTCGGGCCGGGGCGGTCACCAGAACGGATTCCTGCGCTGTCGCACGTCCCGGCCGACCATGCCCTGAACGGTGATCCAGACCGCGTCGCACAACCGTCGCGTCGCCGCGGAGCGTTCGGCGAAGTCGTCAGGGGGCTCGGGGGCAGGAACTGGTTCCCCGACGGTGATGCGCCATTTCGCCGGGAGCGGCAGGAGCGTGGTGACGGGAAAATAGGGGAGATCGAACCGGCGGGCCAGCGGTGCGATGCTTCCCAGTTTCGGCAAGGACTCCTCGGCCCCCACGATCGACACCGGAATGACGGGTGCACCCGTCTGCATCGCGGTGACCGCGAATCCGGGGCTGAAGGGCCGCAGACGATAGCGCTGTGAGAACGGTTTGCCGACCCCGTCGAACCCTTCGGGGAAGACCCCGACGAGGTGACCGTCGGCCAGCCGGTCACGGCCCAGTGTCGGATCGTCGGCGAAAGCGCCGTGATGTCGCGCGTACGAGGCCAGGGCGGGCATCCGGAAGACGACTCGGGAGGCGTAGAAGTACACCGGGCGGCCCAGTTCCCGGTGCAACAGGTTATGCAGCACGAACGCGTCGAGTCCCCAGGCCCCGGAGTGATTGGCGATGAGCATGGCGGGCCCGCACTCCGGGATGTTGCCAAGCCCCGACACCTCGACGCGGAGGTACTCGTCGGCCAACCAGCCGAGGACGTTGTCCAATGCGTCGGTGGCGATCTCGTCGAGCGACCGGGGATTCGATTCCGCCATAAGTTCTCACTTTCTACTGAAAATGGACTACCGCAAGACTGACGAAGTCAATCAGCGGGTCCCTATGAGTACCGGCTGGGTTCATCCATCAGGGAAGGCGCCATGAATTCCTCCGCTGCACCCGTTACACCCGCTGCGGTCTCCGCACCCGCGACGGTCCCTGCACCCGCGCCCACGACGACGGAAATCATCACGGGCCTGCTCGTCGACAAGTTTCAGGTCAGCCCGGCGGCCATCAGAGCCGATGCCCCCATGGCCCATGTGCTCGCCGACTCGCTGATGGTCGTGGAGATGGCCATCACGCTCAAGGACGAACTCGGCATCAGCGCCACGGAGGATGAGCTGCGCGAACTCACCTTCGCCGAGTTCGCCGCACGCGTCGACCAGCGGCGTGCCGGGTGAGCCGGAACGCCGACTGCACCGTGACCGGCCTCGGCCTGGTCACCGCGGCGGGCCCCGACACGGAATCCACCTGGGCCGCGGTCCGCGAGGGCCGTGCCACGGCCCGGAGGGATCCGGAGCTGCGGGGCCTGCCTGTCACCCTCAGCTGCCGCACCGACCTCGCGGACAAGGTGCCGAGGCACAGCCCCGCCCTGCGGCCCGACCCCTGTGCGCGCATGGGCCTCACCGCCGTCGCGCAAGCGCTGGACCGGGCCAAACTGGAGCCCGCCGACTGGGACCCGGCCCGCGTGGCCGTCGTCACCGGCTGCTCCCTGGGCGGGATGCACAGCGCGCAGGTCGCCGCCGCGAGGTTCGCCGCCGACGGCCCGACGAGCGTCTCGCCGTACTTCCTCACCGGCTACCTGATCAACATGGTCTCCGCCACCATCGCCCTGCATCTGGGCGCCCGGGGCCCGGTCCTCAATGTCGCCACCGCGTGCGCTTCCGGGGCCACCGCGCTCGGCGCGGCCCGCGACCTGCTCGCCTCGGACCAGTGCGACATCGCCGTCGTGTGCGGCGCCGACGCCGGGGTGACCCCGTCCGTCGTGACCGGATTCACCCAGCTGGGCGCACTCTCCGACCAGGGTTCCCGCCCGTTCGACACCGCCCGCGACGGATTCGTCATCGCCGAGGGAGCGGGGGCCCTGATCCTGGAGCGGCCCGCGCACGCCGCCGCCCGCTCGGCGCCGCACCTCGCGCGGCTCATCGGTTACGCGACCACCACCGACGCCCATCACCTGGTCGCGCCGCACCCCGAAGGACGGGAGGCGGAGCGGGCCCTGCGGAGCGCGCTCGCCGAGGCCGGCGTCGGTCCCGGCGATGTCGGTCACGTCAACGCGCACGGCACGTCCACCCCGCGCGGCGACGCGGTGGAAGCGGCCCTCCTTGCCCGGGTCTTTCCGCACGGTCCACCCGTCACCTCCGCCAAGGGCGCCCTCGGCCACACCCTGGGCGCGGCGGGGGCGATCGAGGCCGCCTTGACCGTGCTCGCCCTGCGGGCGGACATCGTCCCGCCCGTCGCGGGGCTGAGTGAGCCCGATCCGGCGTTCGCCATCGACCTCGTCACCGCCGCGCCCCGTCGGCAGGAGACGACCGTCGCCGTCAGCAACTCCTTCGGCTTCGGCGGACACAACGCGGTCGTGGTCCTGGCGGGGGCGTAACCGGCGGCTGCGCATCCGACTTCGTCAACTCCGCTGTTCAGCCGCTTAGTTGGTGTGCACAATGCTTGCTGTGCCGCCTTATGACTACATGGAGTTCACGCTCGACGACGGAGCGCAGGTCCGGCTCGAACTGGCTGCCGCCGGTGAGACTCCGGGCGCCGTCCGCGGCGATACGGACGCCGGTGCGCCGGACGCCGATCTGCCGGGTGGCATCTCCGGCGTGACGCCGGTGGGACGCGGCGCCCGCGTGGGCGCGGCCGCCACCGACGCGCTGCGCACCGTGCTGAGCCCCCTGGGCCCGATCCTGCAGCAGGTGCACGACGCCGTGCGGGGCATCCCCGACCCTCCCGACCAGATCTCGGTGGACTTCGGCATCCAGGTCGGCCAGGACCTGCGGCTCGGTATCGTCGGCGCCAGCGGCCAGGCGAGCATGACGGTCTCGGCGACCTGGCAGCTGGCCCCGCGGGCCGAGGCATGACGTGGTTCCAGGCGGCCGGCGGCGACCAGGACGCCGACGCCCGCGGAGCACTCGTGCGGGTGCTGACCGCGGACCGCTCGCGCACCGCGGGGGCGGGTGTCTACCTCTCCGAGCGCACGCTGCTGACCTGCGCGCACGTGGTCAACGCGGCCCTGGGCGAGGAGATGTTCAGCGCCCGCGACCCAGGGGACGTCACGCTCGGCGTCTCCTTCCCCGTGCTCTCCCCCACCGAGATACGCCGGGCCCGGCTCGTGGCATGGATCCCGCCCCGCTCGCACCTGCGCGGCCCGGTCCCCGACGGCGCCCTGAGATGGGAGGGCGATCTGGCCGTCCTGGAACTGGGTGAGGAACCCCCGCCGCCCGTCGGCCCGGTGCGCTGGCTGGAGATGGCGCGAGGGCAGGAGGTCAGGGCCTGGTACGGCGGCGGGCAGGCGTTCTCCTACGCCGATGTGCGCGTGGCCGCGTACGACGACGGCGTCGGCTACCTCGACGGACAGCTCTCCGGTGCCGCCGTGGACGAGGGCTACAGCGGCGGCCCCCTGTGGTGTGTCGCCGACGGCGCCGCCGTGGGGCTCGTCATGGGGCGCATCACCGCGCCGGGTCACGCGCTCTCCGCCCAGCACACGGTCCGGCGCAGCTGGGGGCTCGGCTGGCAGTCCGTCCTGCTGGAGCTGCGCCACGCCGGGGCCCTTCCCGAGGGCCACTTGTCCGGGCTCACCCACCAGCGGACGGCGTCGCGCGCCCCCGGGCCCGCCCTCCGCTCCGGCTCCGGCCCCGACCTCGATGCCGACTCCGTCGAAACGGTACGGGACATGATGGTCGGTCCCCTGCACCTCCTGCTCGGCGACCCCGCCGCACGCGCCGCCCACGCCACCGCCCTCGCCACCGAACTCGGTCTGCGCGCCCCCGCCGACGGCACCGCGCCCTCCGTGGCCGAACTGGCCGACCTGCTCACCCGCGCCGACAGGGCGCTGCCCACCCTCGCGGAGGCCCTGGCCCCCGCCGTCGCCGACGATCCGCGCGGCCGTGGCGAACTCGACCGGCTCCTGGCCCTGGGCCGCATGACGAACGCCGCCGGACTCCTGTCGGTGGCCGAACACCGGCTGGTGCGGGCCAAGTTCGAGCACCTGTGCCGACTCGACCCCGGCCTGCTGCCCCGCTCGGCGACCGCCGCCCTGCCCTACCTCGATCTGCCGCGTTCCCTCCAAGCGGCGCGGCTCGCGCCCGCCGCCGTCGCCGGAGTCCTCGCCGAGCTGGAGACCTGGGCCGGTGACTGCTCCCCGGTGCCCGACGAGACGCCCCGCCTGCCCGCCCTGTTGCGGGTCGTCGAGTACGTGGCCGCCGAGACCGGCGGCCTGGCCTGCCGCGCGCTGCAGGAGTGGAGCGGCCGGGTCGCCGCTCGTCTCGGCATCCACGCGTCGGCGCTGCGGGAGCGCCGGGCCGACGCCGAGCGCTGGTCGCAGCGGGCCTCCACGGCCGGCGCGCGGATCCTGGTGGAGCTCGACCGGCACGCCAAAGATCCCGCAGGTCAGTTCCGTTGCGCGGTGTGGCGGTTGCGGGCGGACGGCAGCGCCGCCCGTGCCGTGCCCCGCACCGACGGGCCCCGCACCGGCCATGAGATCGCCCGCCTGATCCGGGAGGTCGCGGGCGGCACCGAGGGAGCCGAGCACGGCGTGGTCCTGGTCGCCGTCTCCGTACCGCCGGATGCCCTGGAACTGCCGGTGGACGAGTGGGACGGGGCGGGCCTCGACGAGTACATCCCCGCCCCGCTCGGCGAGGACTTCCACCTCATCCTGCGCTGCCCGGCCCTGCGGCGCCGCTCGCGCACCGGAGCCGCCGACCTGACCCGGCGCTGGAACGCCCGCCACCGCGGCGAGGCGCTCCGCGCCGACCGTGCCGTCGGCGGCAGGGCCGGGCTCATCGGACTGCTCAAGACAACCCATCGGGACACCGCACGCGTCCTCCTCCAGGGGACAGCCGTCCAGCGCGGCGAACTGCTCCCCGTCTGCCTGGTGATGGGCGTGCCCATCGTGCTGTGGGACCGCGCGTCCCAGGAGAGCGGCCCAGGTCTCGACGCGGTCGCGCCCGACGGCCCGGTGGACGGACTCCCCGAGCGCGTACGGCACTTCAGGGTCCGCGCCTACGCCGACATGGTGGCCCCGGCGCGTCCCACGCTGGTGTGGGAGGACGCCGAGATGCCGCTGCCGGACGAACTGCAGCTCGCCGACCCGGCGGAAGGGCTCGCCCGCCCCGCCGACGGCCCCGACACGACGGAGCAGGCGATATGAGTCAGCACGAACAGTGGCGGCTGTTCCGGGGCGACCGGGTCGCCCGTCGGGTGGCCCTGCCCGAAGCCCCGCCCTGGCGCCGCTTCGGCGACGACTGCGGTGACCGTCCCCGGCCGCGCCCCTACCTCATCGGCCGTGCCGAGGCCGACGTGGTGAGCGCGGCCCTGCACCTGCGGCGCCCGCTGCTGGTCACCGGCCATCCCGGCACCGGCAAGTCGTCCCTCGCGCACGCCATCGCGCACGAACTCACCCTGGGGCCGGTGCTGCAATGGGCGATCAACAGCCGCTCGGCCCTCAAGGACGCCCTGTACGGCTACGACGCGATCGGCAGGCTGCGGGAGACGCATCTGCGCCAGGAGCGCGGCGCCGAGGAGCCGGGCATCGGCACCTTCGTCCGACTCGGGCCGCTGGGTACGGCCCTGGTCCCCCGCGACCGGCCCCGTGTGCTGCTCGTCGACGAACTGGACAAGGGTGACGTGGACTTGCCCAATGACCTGCTCACCGTGTTCGAGGAGGGCGAGTTCGAGATCCCGGAGCTGTCCCGGCTGCCGGAGGATCAGGCCGAGGTGCCGGTACTCACCCACGGCGGCGACGGCGAATGGGTGACGGTCACTCGCGGCCGGGTGCGGTGCCGCGAGTTCCCCGTCGTGGTCATCACCAGCAACGGCGAGCGCGACTTCCCGCCCGCCTTCATGCGCCGCTGTGTGCGGCTGGCCCTGCCGGACCCGGGTGAGGAGCGGCTGCGCGACATCGTCTCCGCCCATCTCGGCGAGGGGGCGCTGGCCGGGGTGGACGACCTGCTGCACGCCTTCCTCAACCGCCGCGCGCCGGGCGAACTCGCCACCGACCAGTTACTCAACGCGGTGTTCCTGCGGAAGGGCGGCGTCGACCTGGACGCCGAGGGCCTTTTGGACGCGGTGCTGCACCGCCTCGGCGGGGCGCTGTAGATGCCACCGTCGCGGCCGCCGGGCGGCGGCGACTCTTCCGGCCAGGTGCCGTTGGGCGGTGGTGACCCTCCCGGCCAGGTGGCGCCGGGCGGTGGTGACCCTTGCGCCCAAGTGGCGCCGGGCAGTGGTGATCCTCCCGGCCAGATGGCGCCGGGTGGCGGCGACTCTTCCGCGCAGGTGCCGTTGGGCGGCGGTGACCCTTCCGGTCAGGTGGCGTCGGGCGGTGGAGACCCTTGCGCCCCAGTGGCGCCGGGCAGTGGTGATCCTCCCGGCCAGATGGCGCCGGGTGGCGGCGACTCTTCCGCGCAGGTGCCGTTGGGCGGTGGTGGCCCTCCCGGCCAGGTGCCGCCGGACGGCGGTGACCCTCGCGCCCAGGTGGCGCCGGGCGGCGGTGACTCTTCCGCCCAGGTGCCGTTGGGCGGTGGTGACCTTTCCGGCCAAGTGACGCCAAGCAGCGGTCACCCTTCAGCCCAGATGCCGCCGGGTAGCGGTGACCCTTCCGGCCAGGTGCCGCCGGACGGCGTTGACACTTCCGGCCAAATGCCGTCGGGCAGCGGTCACCCTTCCGCCCAGGCGCCGCCGACCGATGGCGACCCTTCCACCCAGTCGCCCCCGAGCAACGCCGAGCCATCCCCCCAGCGGCCGCCCTCCGGTAACGGAGGACCCTCCAGCCCGCCACCCCCACCCGACCCCGACGCCCCGCCCCACCCCTCCCTCGGTCTGCTCGGTCGGATTACCGGGCATGAGATGTCCATTCATGAACTGCTCGACGCCGTCTGGCTCGCCACCCGTATTCCCACGGACGGCGACGCGCCCCTCGCTCAGGCGCTCCACGGGGCCGCCCTTTCCGCGCCGCCGCCCGCGGCCGCCCAAGAAGCGGCGTCGTCCTGCGCCACCCCGCCGGGCCAGGACGCGCCCGGTGACTCCCCCGCGCCCGGCGCCCCGGCGCCGCCCCCGGCTCAGCTCCTGGGTGCTCTGCACGCGGCCGCCGCCGCCCACAGCGCCCCCGAGTTCGCCGAGCTGGGGTCCGGTGGTGAGCGCGCGACGGACGACGGCGCGCTGCCGGTGCGCGTACCGGAGGAGAAGGCGCTCGGCCATGAGGAGCTGCGCTTCGGGCGCGCGCTGCGCCTGCTGAAACAGCCCCAGCCGCACCCGCACCGGCGCGAGTTCGACGAACAGGCCACGGCCGCCGCGCTCGCCGAGACGGGGCTGCTCGACATCGTGACGCGGCCCGCGCGCCAGCGCTGGCTCGATCTGGTGCTGCTCATCGACGACGGCATCTCCATGCTGCTGTGGCGGCGCCTTGCGATCGAACTGCGCGCCCTGCTGGAGCGGTTGGGCGCCTTCCGGGGCATCCGCGTCCTCGGTCTTGACACCCGGTCGCGGCGGGCGCCCCTGCTGCGGGGCCGCCCCTTCGACACGAACACCCCGCTGCTCTCGCCCGCCTCCGTCGTCGACCCCTCCGGCGGCACCCTGGTCCTGGTGATCAGCGACGGCGTCGGCGCCTGCTGGCGCGACGGGCGGATGCGCCTGGCACTCAACCGGTGGGCGCGCCAGGGCCCGACGGCCATCCTGCACACCCTGCCCGCGCACCTGTGGGGCGGCTCCGGCATCCGCTCCGAACCCTGGCTGGTCACCACGCGTCGGCGCGGCGCCGCCAACGACACCTGGGACGTGTCCGACCCGCTGCTTCCGCCCGGCCTCGGCGAGGACTTCACGGACGTGCCGGTGCCGGTGCTCGAACCGTATCCGCCCGCCGTCGCCGCCTGGGCGCGCCTAGTGGCGTCGCCCGGGGGGAGCGCCGAACTGCCCCTGCTCATCCCGCCGCACGCGCCGGCCCCGCGCGGCCGGGCCGACACCCGTGGCTCCGACGCGTCCACCGCCGTCCTGCGGTTCCGGGACGCGGCGTCGCCCGAGGCCTACCGGCTCGCCGCGCACCTCGCCGCCGTGTCACCGCTGACCGTGCCCGTGATGCGGCTCGTGCAGGCGGCGGTGCCGTGGCAGACGGACACCGCGCATCTCGCCGAGGTGTTCCTGGGCGGGCTCATGCAGCAGGTCGAGCCCGGCGACGCGCGGCTGCCCCCGCAGCACCTGCGGTTCGGGTTCACCCGGGACGCGCAGGACATCCTGCTCGACACCGCGTCCCCGATCGATCTGCTGCGCACGACCCGGACCGTCACCGAGCGGCTGCGCGCGCTCGTGGGCCGCTCCCCCGACTTCCCCGCCTGGCTCGCGCACCCCTCCGGCACCAGCGAACTGCTCCCCGGCACCCGCCCGTTCGCCTGGCTGGAGGACCGGCTGCTGACCCACCTGGGCGCCCGGCCGATGGCGGCGCCCGCGCCGGAGGAGACCGGCGTCCAGGAGCAGGTCCGCCTGCCGTCCGGCCTGGAGGCCGCCCCGTACTGGCTGCCCCTGCGGTTGCAGGACCTGCACGCGCTCGGCCCGTACACGCTCCAGCGCCGCGACGGCAGCAGCGGCACCCCCACCGCGTACATCGGGGAGGACCAGGAGGGACGGCAGGTCCTGCTGCGCGTGTCGTCCTCCTCCGCCTCGCCGGTGGCCCGGGAGCTGCTCGGCATCGAGCGCCGGGCGCTGCTCCGCATGGACGGCGTGTACGCCCCGGCCCTCGTGGCGAGCGATCTGCGTGACGTACGCGTGCCGTGGCTGGCCCTGCGTCTGGACACCCTCGGCGACGGGCGGCCCGCGCCCACCTTGCGTGCCGTGTTCGACGCGGTCGGGCCGCTGGCGGGCACCCCGCTGTTCCTCTGGCTCGGCTGGCACCTGGCGCGGGCCGTGAACCGCTGCCACCGGCGGGGCATCGTGCACGGCTCGCTCACCCCGGGCGCGATCCTGGTGACCGAGTCCACCTTGCACATCATCGGCTGGACCTCGGCACGCATCGACGGGGCGTGGAGCGCGTCGGTGTCGGCGATGCCGCCCGCCTCGCCCTACCGGGCCCCGGAGGTGACGTACTGGGGCGAGTCCCGGATCACCGCCGGGGACGTCTACGCGCTCGGCGCCCTGCTGCTGCACGCGGCCACGGGCCGCACCTGGCAGCCGTACGAGCACGACACCCTGCGCGGGCACCCCCACTTCGCGGAACTCGACGCGGAACTCGCCGACCTCCTCTTGCGCTGTGTCACCCCGGAACCGGAGAGCAGGCCCACGGTACGAGAGGTGGCCGACGCCCTCGCCGCGCGCCTGCCCGGTGCTCAGCCGTGGGACGAGCCCGAGTACGACGCCGACGCCCTCGCGTCCGCGCCCCGGGAGCACGAGTCCGCGGCGCAGGCGGAGGAGGACGACAGCGAGAGCTGGACGCGCACCATCCGGGCGCCGCTGAGACAGCCGTTGCGGATCGCGCTGGTCGGCGTGAAGGACGGCGTCGGCTGCACGACGACGACGATGATGCTGGGGGCCGTCCTCGCCGACCAGCGCCAGGAACGGGTGCTCGCGCTCGACGCCGACCGGCACGCGGGGCGGCATGTGCGCATCGGCGGCCGCGTCTTCCGCAGCACGCTCGCGGGCCTGACCGACCTGGCGTCCGCCCTGCCCGACGTACGCAGCTTCGAGGATCTCGGGCTCTTCCTCTCCCCGCACCGCTCCGGCCTGATGGTCCTCGCCAACGACTCGGTGACCCGGCCCTCGGCGGGCGGCCAGTACACGGACCAGGACTTCCGCGAGGTGGCGTGGGCGACGCGGCAGTACTTCCGGCTCACCCTCGTCGACTCCGACAAGCCGACGCAGCTGCTCCTGGAACACGCCGACCGCGTCGTCATCGTCTCGCGCGCCGACCCCGCCGGGCTGACCCAGGCTCAGCAGACCATGGACCGGCTCGTCACCCTCAACCGTCCCGACCTGGTGGAGGAGGCCGTCGTCGTCCTCAACCACAGCCGCCCCGCCGCGGGCTGGATCCTCGACTCGGGCGGTGTGCGGGGGCTGCGCTCACGCTGCCGCGGCATCGTCACCGTGCCCCGCGACGGCCACCTCGCCATGGCGAGCACCATCGAACTGTCCTGGCTGACCCCCGACGCGTACAAGGCCTACCTGCGCCTCGCGGCGCTGCTTCTGGGCCCGCGCCCGATGTTCCCGTGAGGGGTAAAGTTTCAGCCCATGAAACACCTCCGCCCGGTCGATCTCGCCCGTGAGCACGGCATTTCCACCCAGGCGGTCCGCAACTACGAGCAGGACGGATGCATCCCCGCGGCCGACCGCACCGCCAGCGGCTACCGGGTCTACACCGAGGCGCACGCAGCGGCTCTGCGCGCCTATCTGGCGCTCGTCCCGGCGCACGGGTACGCGGTGAGCGGGCAGATCATGAGAGGGCTCAACACGGGAAGCGTCGACGCGGCGCTGACGGCCATCGACCGCGGCCACGCGCAGTCGCTGCGCGACCGGGAGACGCTCGACGCGGTCGAGGAAGCGATGGAGGGGCTCGCGTCCTCGGCGGGTTCCGCTCCACAACTGCCCAGCGGCACGAAGGCGTTCAGCATCGGGGAACTCGCCCGCCGCCTGGGCGTCACCGCGGCGACGCTGCGCAACTGGGAACAGGCGGGCATCCTCACCCCCCGGCGCGAGCCCGTCTCCGGGCGCCGCACCTACGGCGCCCACGACGTACGCGACGCGGAGCTGACGCTGCTGCTCCGGCGGGGCGGCCACCGGCTCGGCCACATCCGCACCATTGTCGAGCAGATCCGGACGGCAGGCGGTACGCAGGCCCTCCACGAGGCCCTCGGTGACTGGCGGCGGGCACTCACCACCCGGGGCCTCGCCATGCTCAGCGCGTCGGTCCTGGTCGCACGGTACGTCGAGCTGGACCGGGGAGGTGATGGGTCTCGAAGGGCCTCGCCATCGTGAACTCCCGGAATTTCAGGGCCGCTTCGGAGAGATGGGTCTCGCGGTTCCACACCAGGGTGAGCACGCGCAGGCAGTCGGGCGCGTCCAGCCGCACCCAGGCGACGGGGACGCGCGCGTGCGAACCGACCCGGCGGGAGACCGACGGGATGAGGCCGATGCCGAGGCCCGCGCTGATCATGTCCTGGCTGGCGGCCGGTTCGTCGCCCTCGCAGGAGACCAGCGGGGTAAGGCCCTCGGACGCGAACAGCCGGTCGAGCAGGGCGCGTTGCCAGTGGCCGACGCGTGTGGTGACGAAGGGCTCGTCGGCGATCTCCCGGATCGTCACGCACTCCCGCCCCTCCAGCCGGTGCCCGTGAGGGACCGCGAGCAGCACCTCCTCGCGGGCCAGCTCGACCGATTCGAGGTTCGCGCCGGCCAACGGCTGTGACGCCACACAGAAGTCGACCTCCCTGGCGCGCAGCCGGCGGTCCATGTCCTCCGCGTTCGACTGGAAGAGGCGTACGTCGGCGCGGGGGTGGGCGGCCCGGAAGCTGCCGAGGAGCGGGGTGATCGTCAGCAGCGTCTCGGAGGCGACGCTGACCCTGCCGAGCCCCGTGTCCCGGGCTTCCCGCACGGCCCTGCGGCCGTCGTCGAGTTCGCTCAGGGCGCGGTCGACGTGGCGCAGGAAGATCGTGCCGTACTGATTGAGCCGGATGCGGCGGCCCTGCCGGTCGAAGAGCGCGGAGCCCAGATCGGCCTCCAGGCGCGCGATGGCGCGGCTGAGCGAGGGCTGGGCGACCCGCAGCTCCTCGGCGGCGCGGCTGATGTGCTCGTAACGGGCCACGGCCTGGAAATAGCGCAGTTGGAGAAGATCCACGGTCCACCTTCACTGACGTTCACTTATGCCTTCAGGGCTATCTGTACATGACGAAACCGGTCTTGGAACGCATAAGCAATTCTCCCTACGGTCGTCTTAGCGGGGCCACCGCCCCCGACCCTCCGTCTCCCACAGAAGCAGGCCGCATCATGAGCGCTGCGGATCTGGCCCGACTCCAGTTCGCGGCCACGACCGGCATCCACTGGCTGTTCGTGATCCTCACCATGGGGCTCGTCCCCCTCGTGGCGATCATGCACACACGGGCCGCGTGCACCCGAGATCCCGTCAGAAGAGCCGTCCGGGAGCGCATGACCCGCTTCTGGGGACAGCTCTACGTCATCAACTACGCGGTCGGCATCGTCACCGGCCTCGTCATGGAGTTCCAGTTCGGGCTCAGCTGGAGCGGGCTGAGCAAGTTCGCGGGCAACGTCTTCGGCGCCCCGCTGGCGCTGGAGACCCTCATCGCGTTCTTCGCCGAGTCCACCTTCCTCGGCATGTGGATCTTCGGCTGGGGGCGCCTGCGCAAGGGCGTGCACGTCACGCTCATCTGGCTCGTCGCCCTCACCGCGTACGCCTCCGCGTACTGGATCCTGGTCGCCAACGGCTTCATGCAGCACCCCGTCGGTTACGAAGTGCGGTATGGCGAGGCCTACTTGACCGACTTCGGGGCGCTGCTCGCGAACCCCAGCGCCCTGGTCGCTCTCGGCCATGTCGCGCTCGCCGCGCTGACGACGGGCGGTGTCTTCGTCGCCGGGATCAGCGCGTGGCACTTCCTCCGGGGCACCAAGGAGGCCGAGCTGTTCCGCGGTTCCCTGCGACTGGGGGTGTGGGTGAGCATGCTCGCCTCCTTCTTCGTGGTCGTCGTCGGGGAGATGCAGCGGCCCGTGATCGAGCGGACCCAGCCGATGAAGGACGCGGTCCTGGAGAACAGCGGCGTCGCCGAGGCGCAGGCGCGGCTCGTCGAGGAGCACGGGCCCGGTGACTACGTGCCCTGGCAGGACGCGATCCGGATCTCGATGGACGTGATGACGATCATCGGCAACACGGTGTCCACCCTCACGCTCATCGCCGTCGTCCTGCTGTGGAAGGACTGGCTCATCCGTCGGCGCGTCTTCAGCTACGTCCTGGTGGCGATGGTCCCCTTCCCCTTCATCGCAGGGGCGGGCGGCTGGGTCGTCCGCGAGGTGGGGCGCCAACCCTGGCTCGTGCACGGGGAGTTGAAGGTCGAGGACGCGGTCTCCTCGGTCGGCACCGCCTCGCTGGCCGTGTCCTGCACGGTGTTCATCGCGCTCTTCCTCGCGTTGGCGGTGACGAACTGGACCCTGATCACGCGCTTCGCCCTGCGCGGTCCCGAAGCCACTCAGCTCGGGGCCACCGAGCCGCTCCCCGAAAGACATACGGAGGCACCGGCCGAACTCACGTACTGACCGGGCTCACGCACCGAAATGAACTCCCCCACTCCCATGGAAAGTTGAGCGAGATGAGTCTGGAGACCCTCTGGCTGGCCCTCCTCGGCCTGCTCCTCGCCGGGTACTTCGTGCTCGGCGGTTACGACTACGGCGCACAGATGCTGCACCCCTTCCTCGGCGGCCGGACCAAGAGGACGAGCCGGAACGCCGCTCTCGACGCCATCGCGCCGTTCTTCCTGGGCAACGAGGTCTGGCTGGTCGCCTTCACCGGTGTCCTCTTCGGGGCCTTTCCGCACCTGGAGGGGAGCCTCCTGTCCGGGCTCTATCCGCTGGTCGTGGCGATCCTCGTCGGGCTTGTCCTCGGCAACGCGGCGATCCAGCTGCGCGGCCGAGCCGACAGCGCCCTCGGCCGCCGGTGGTGGGACGCCCTGATCGTGTTCGGCGGCGCGCTCCCCGCCGTGTGCTGGGGGCTCGTCCTGGGGCTGCTGCTCCATGGCGTCCCACGCCGGGCCGACGGGAGCTTCCACATCGGGGTCGGCGATGTGCTCACGCCGTTCGTGCTGGCCTGCGGCCTGACCACCGCGCTGCTCTTCACGACGCACGGAGCGGCCTTCGTGACCCTGCGCTCCACTCCCGAAGTGGCCCTCAAGGCCCGGCACTTGGGAGTCGCCCTTCTGCGGGCCGCCGGAGCGGTGGGGTGCCTGCCGCTGCTGCTCACGCTCTTCGGCGCGGGCGCCGCGTTGACCAATCGCGCGACATCGGCGGTCCTTGCCGCCCTGCTCGCGGCGGCACTCGGCTGCGCCTGGTGGTCCCTCACGCGGGGGCACCACGTCCGGGCGTTCGCGGCCACGTGCTGTGCGACCGTGCTGCCCGTAGTGCTCGTGGGGGCCGGTCACTACCCGTACGTCCTGGTCGACGCGGCCGGGGGCGGGATGACGATCGGGCACGCGGTCACGGACGGCGTCACGCTGAAGATCCTCACCGCGTTCGGGGTCGTGCTGATTCCGGTGATCCTCGCGTACCAGTCGTGGAGCTGGTGGGCCTTCCGGGGGCGTACGGGCGACCGCCACCCCAGCTACTTCTGACCGGCCACCACTGAGGCCCACCCGCGACGAGAGGCATCCACGATGAAGCCGGTCGAACGACGACTGCTGCGTGAACTCCCGGTGCTGAGACGCCATATGACGTACTCCGCCGCCCTGGCCCTGTTCGGCGCCGGACTCGTCGTCGCCCAGGCGGTGCTCCTGGCGACGCTCCTCGCGGACGGCTTCGCCGGGCGCGGGTCCGGCATCGTGCTGCCGACCGCCCTGGGAGGCGTCATGGCCCTGCGCGCCCTGCTGGTCTGGGCACGCGGGGGGCTCGCGCGGCGCGCCGCCGCCGACGCCAAGCACGCACTGCGAGACCGGATCGCCCGTCGGCTGCGGCACACCGGCCCCCTGGATCTGGCGGCCCGCCGCCACGGCGAGACGGCCACGCTGCTCACCCGCGGCCTCGACGCCCTGGACCCGTACGTCGTCGGCTACCTGCCCACGATGACGGCCACCGCGGTGGTGCCCCTGACGGTCGTCGCCTGGCTGGGGTGGACCGACTGGGCCTCGGCCCTCATCGTCGTCGTGACGCTGCCGCTGATCCCGGTGTTCGGCGCGCTGGTCGGCATGCACACTGCCCGGCGCACCGCCCGGCAGTGGAGACTGCTCGCACGCCTCGGCGGGCACTTCCTGGACGTGGTGGCGGGGCTGCCGACGCTGCGCGCGTTCGGGCGCGAGCGGCATCAGACCCGGGTGGTCGGCGAGATGGCGGACGCCCATCGGCGTGCCACCATGCGGACGCTGCGCGTGGCGTTCCTCTCCTCCTTCGTCCTGGAGACGGTCGCCACCCTCTCCGTGGCGTTGGTCGCCGTCCCGGTCGGACTGCGGCTGCTCGGGGGCGAGTTGGACCTTCGTACGGCTCTGATCGTGCTGTTCCTCGCCCCCGAGGCGTATCTGCCGCTGCGTGCCGCGGGCGCCGCCTTTCACGACAGCGCCGAGGGCATCGCGGTGGCCGAGCGGGTCTTCGCGATCCTCGACGAGCCCGGTGACCGGAGCGCCGATTCCGGCGACGGCACTCGGAGCGCCGCCTCTCAGGACACGCGCCCGCCCCATCCATCCCGACGGGCGCTCCTGTCCCTCGACGAGGTCACCGTCCACTACGCCGATCGCGCCGCACCCGCACTCCACCAGGTCTCCCTCTCCGTCCGCCGCGGCGAACACGTGGCCCTGATCGGCCCGAGCGGGGCGGGGAAGTCCACCCTGCTGGCACTCTTCCTCGGCTTCGTGGCCCCCGGGGTGGGCCGGGTCGTGGTCGGTGGCACGGATCTCGCGGATCTCGACGCCGACGAGTGGCGCGCCCAGGTGGCGTGGGTTCCGCAGCGCCCCCGCCTCTTCGCGGCATCCGTCGCGGACAACATCCGTCTCGGGCGGCCCGACGCGAGCGACGCCGAGGTACGGGAGGCGGCGCGTGCGGCCTCGGCCGACCTCTTCGTCGAGGCATTGCCCGAGGCGTACGACACGGTGCTCGGGGAGCGTGGCGCGGGCCTCTCCGCCGGTCAGCGCCAACGGATCGCGCTGGCACGCGCGTTCCTCAAGGACTCCCCTGTGCTGCTGCTCGACGAACCGACCGCCCACCTCGACCCCGAGAGCGAGGCCGCCGTCACGCGCGCCACGGTCGCCCTGATGCGAGGCCGGACCTCGCTCGTGGTCGCCCACCGCACGAGTCTGCTGCCCCACGCCGACCGGATCATCACGGTACGCGCGGGCCGCCTCACCCCTGCCCAACCGCCGCTCGCAACACAGCTGGTGACCTCATGACACCCCTCACGGCTGGGGCCACCACCCCGCAGCCCCCACGCCATCCCACACGCCGGCTCCTTCGGCACCTCCTGCCGTACTGGCGCAGGCTGCTGCCCGCCGCGCTCGCCGCGGCGGGCAGCGAACTGGCCGCCGCCGCGCTGATGGCGACCGCCGCCTGGCTGATCACGCGCGCCGCGCAACAGCCGCCGCTCGCCTCCGTGAGCCTCGCGATCGTCGCCGTACGCGCGCTGGCCCTGGGCCGGGGAGCGCTGCGCTACGCCGACCGGCTCCTCGGCCACGACGGCGTCCTGCGGGCCGTCGCGGGCTTCCGCACCCGGGTGTACGAGGCGCTGGTGCCGCTCGCCCCGGCGGGCACGCCCGCCTTCCGGGACGGCGATCTGCTGACCCGCCTCGTCGACGACGTCGACGCCGCGCAGGATCTGCTGCTCCGGGTCCTCATCCCGGGCGCGGCCGCCTGCGCGGTGGCCGCGGCCGCCACCGGGACGGCGGCGGTACTGCTGCCGCAGGCGGGCGTCCTGCTCGGCCTGCTGCTGGCCGTGGCGGGACTCCTCGTACCCGCCCTGGTGCTCGCGCTCTCCCGCCGGGCGGGCCATACGGAGCAGGCGGCGCGCGGCGAACTGGCCGCGCTCACCCTGGACTTGATTGAGGGCGCGGCCGACCTCGCCGCGTACGGCGCGCAGGACCGGGCGCACGGCCGGGTCCGTCACGCCTCCGCGCGGATCGCCGCGCTGGAGCGCCGCAAGGCACTGACCACCTCGCTCGCCTCGGCCGTGGTGCTGCTGTGCCAGGGAGGGGCGGTGGTCGGCGTCACCTGGCTCGCGCTGCGCGCGCACGCGGACGGTGTGCTGTCCGCCGTGCACCTGACCGTCCTCGCGGTCCTCGCGCTGGTCTCCTTCGAAGCCCTCGCGCCGCTTCCCGCCGCCGCCCGGCGCCTCTCCGAAGTGCGGGCCTCCGCGGGCAGGCTGGCGGTTCTCTTCGACAGGCCGCCGCCCGTCGTCGATCCGCCCCGCCCCGCCAGGCTCCCCGTCGGCGGACCGGTCGGCGTCGACATCCGCGGCCTGCGGGTCCGCCACCGCCCCGACGGGCCCTGGGCCCTGGACGGGGTGAGCCTTCGGGTGCCGCCCGGCCACCGGGTCGTGCTCCTCGGCGCCAGCGGCTCGGGGAAGTCGACGCTGATCGCGGCGCTGATGCGGTTCGTCCCGTACGAAGCGGGGAGCATCCGCGTCGGCGGGCGGGAATTGCGCGAGGTCTCGGGCGCCGACGCCCGCCGGGCGATCACCGGGATGACCCAGGACGCGCACGTCTTCCACGCCTCGATCCGCGCCAACCTCCTGCTGGCCCGCCCCGATGCCACCGACGCCGACCTGAGCGAAGCGGCCCGCGCAGCCCGGCTCCTGGAGTGGATCGAGTCGCTGCCCGACCGCTGGGAGACGCATCTCGGCGGGGACGGCTCCGCGATGTCGGGCGGCCAGCGCAGCCGCCTGCTCCTGGCCCGCGCGCTGCTCGCCGACCCGCCCGTCCTGGTCCTCGACGAACCCACCGAGGGACTGGATCCGCGGACGGCGGCCGCCGTGCTCACCGACATCCTCGACGCCACGCGCGGCCGCACCACACTCCTGGTCACCCATGAGCGGTCAGGTCTCGCCGCCGCCGACCAGGTCGTGACCCTGACGGGCGGGCCCCACCCGGCGCCCGAGGTGATTTGCCAGTAATCCAAAGGATGTACCGGAATGTCGTTCCCGGCGGCGATTCGCCGCCGGAGGCCGCCGCTCAGCATGGAAGGAGATCCCGTAGGAATCCCCGTAGGAGATCCCGGACGAAGGCGGTGGCACCATGCTGCGCGACGGACTTCCCCCCAGGCCCAACCCCTCACTCTCCCCCGAGGGGCCGCAGGCCCTGCTCGCCGAGCTGGCGCGGATCTCCGCGCTGCCCCTGGAGCGCGGCGAGACCCTGCCCGCCCGCGCCTATACCGACGAGGCCTTCCACCGGCTCGAACGCGACCGCGTCTTCCGCGGTGACTGGCTGTGCGTGGGCCACGTCGGCCAGGTCGCCCGCCCCGGCGACTACCTGCGCACCGAAGCGGCCGGTGAGCCCTTGGTCATCACGCGCGACGAGGACGGCGGCCTGCACGCGCTGTCCCGGGTGTGCAGGCACCGATTCATGGACATCCTGCCGCCCGAGACGGCTCCCGAGCAGGGTTCCCTGCAGCGCCTGATGTGTCCGTACCACACCTGGACGTACCGGCTGAACGGCGAGTACGCCGGACAGCTGGCCGGCGCCCCGATGATGAACAAGGTCGACTTCGACCGCGCGGCATGCCGGCTGCCCCGGTACCGCCTGGAGGTGTGGAACGGACTGCTCATGGTCTGCGCCGACCCCGAAGTGCCGCCGCTTGCCCCGCAGTTGACGGAGCTGGCCGACAGGCTCGCGCCGTACGGCCTCGCGGATCTCGCGGTCGCGTACACCGAGCGGTGGGAGGGCGTGCCCGCGAACTGGAAGGTGGCCTTCGAGAACGGCTCGGAGAACTACCACCACATGGGCACGCACGCCGGCACGCTCGACACCCTCGTCCCCGGCAAGGACACCGTCGTCGACGAGAGCGAAGGGCGCTGGTTCAGCATGTACACCCCGTTCGCGGCGGACGCGGACGCGGTGCGAGGAGAAGAGGGCGCGCCTCTGGTCGGCACGCTCATTCCCGGGCTCGGCACCCGGCAGCTGTCCGGCATGACGGTCGCGGGCGTCTTCCCGAACCTGGTGATGGCCCTGCTGCCCGACAGCGTCACGTTCGTGCGCTGGGTGCCGACCGGGCCGGTCACGCACGACGCGCTCGTGACGGTGCTGGTCCCCGAGGGGGCCAGGCGGGAGCCGGACTTCGAGGCGTACGTGGAGGCCTCGCGGCGGCAGTTCGAGGTGATCCAGAACGAGGACCTGATCGCCGTGCGGGGCGTGCAGCGCGGCCTGGCCACCGATCCCGCCCCGTCGGGCGGGCGCTTCTCCCATCTGGAGCGTCCGCTGTGGCAGTTCCAGCGGTATCTGGCGGAGCGCCTGACGGGGGCGGGGCGGGCCGCCTGACGGGAGCGTACACCGCTGACAGTGCTACCGAGGCTACGAACGGCGGCTGCGTGGTACTCCTCCCGTACGCCATCAAGGAGGCCAGCACCGCATGAACGAAGACCGCACCCCCTCAGCCTGTGGCCGGCCCGGCCCCGGTGACCAGCCCACCGTCGCCGACCGGGCCTGGCTGGCCATCGCCTGTCGGCTCGCCACGCACTGCCCGCCCTCGGACAGCGCGTTCAGCGTGGGCGCGGTCATCGTCGCCGACGACGGCACCGAGCTGGCCCGCGCGCACTCGCGCGAGAAGGACACGGACACCCACGCCGAGGAGAGCGTCCTCGCGAAGGTCGACGCCGGCGATCCGCGGCTGCCGGACGCGACGCTCTACAGCTCCCTGGAACCCTTCGCGGAGCCTGCCTCGCGCCCCCGTCCCCGCACCCGCGCACGGCTGGTCGGCGAATCCGGGGTCCGCCGCGTGGTCACCGCCTGCCGGGAGCCCGGCACGCAGAGCACCGAGTCCCTGGAGGCGGCGGGTGTCACCGTCCTCGAACTGCCCGAGTACGCCGACGCGGCGAAGTCACCCAACGCCCATCTGCTGTAGCCCGAGCGGAACCGCCCCCGCTCACCCTCGCGAGGGCCGCCGCCTCAGGCCTGGAACTGGGTGAGATCGATGGCGTGAACGCGCAGCGCGTGGCCGGAGACCGGATGCGTCGTCTCGCGCTCCAGCACCATGTCGAGCTTGCGGGCGACGTTCTCGGAGGCCTGGTCCTGCGCCCGGTGGACGCAGACGACGCGGTCGATCCCGCGGTCCTGGAGGGCGAACTCCAAGGTGGCCTGGGCCGCTTCGGACGCGTACCCCTGACCCCAGAACTGCGAGGCGAACCGCCAGCCGATGGCGATCTCGGACGACGCCTCCGGCAGGAAGTCGGGGACGAAGAGGCCCGTGAAGCCGGCCAGCTCACCCGAGGCGAGGAGCTCGACTGCGAAGAGCCCGAAGCCCTCGTCGTCCCACTCCTCCTCCCACCGCTCGATGTCCTCCGCCGTCTGCTCCAGGTCGCGTGGGCGGCCGTCGTCGATCCACTGCATGACCCGCGGGTCCGCATTGATCTCCGCCATCGGCGCGAGGTCGCCGTCGTGCCAGCGGCGGAGGAGGAGGCGGGGCGTGCGGATCTCTGTCATGGCCCCATCCTGCCCAAGGGGAGAGCCGCACCGGTAATCGGCGCCGCGCAGGAAAAGCCACGTGCGGGGGCCGGGCGCATGACTTCCGGGCCGCGCCGCGCCACTTTGTGAAGCGGATCACACTCGTGCGTACGTCGGAACGTGGCTTCCCGCTGGTTCCGGGAACGCGTCACCCGTTACGGCCCGCCGTACGCCACCGAGTACGTCGTCGACCGGAGCCTGCCGCCGTCGAGGCACGAGGGCGGCCGGATGACGTTCCCCGAGGCCGACGGCGGTACGTTCGGCGACATCCTCGCGGCCGCCGACGCCTCGCTGACTACCCGACGTACGCCGCGAGGTGCTCCCCGGTGAGGGTGGAGCGGGCGGCGACCAGGTCCTGGGGGGTGCCCTCGAAGACGATCCTGCCGCCGTCGTGGCCCGCTCCGGGACCGAGGTCGATGATCCAGTCGGCGTGCGCCATGACCGCCTGGTGGTGTTCGACGACGATGACCGACTTGCCGGAGTCGACGAGCCGGTCAAGGAGGCCGAGCAGCTGCTCGACGTCGGCGAGGTGGAGGCCGGTGGTCGGCTCGTCGAGGATGTAGACGCCGCCCTTGTCGCCCATGTGCGTCGCCAGCTTCAGGCGCTGCCGCTCGCCGCCGGACAGCGTGGTCAGCGGCTGGCCGAGGGTGAGGTAGCCGAGCCCGACGTCGGCGAGCCTGTCCAGGATCTTGTGGGCGGCGGGGGTGCGCGCCTCGCCGTCGGCGAAGAACTGCTCGGCCTCGGCCACCGACATGGCGAGCACCTCGCTGATGTCGCGGCCGCCGAGGCGGTATTCGAGCACCGACGCGTCGAACCGCTTGCCCTCGCAGTCCTCACAGGTCGTGGAGACCCCGGCCATCATCCCGAGGTCGGTGTAGATGACGCCCGCGCCGTTGCACGTGGGACACGCGCCCTCCGAGTTGGCGCTGAACAGCGCCGGCTTGACGCCGTTGGCCTTCGCGAACGCCTTGCGGATGGGGTCGAGCAGTCCGGTGTACGTCGCCGGGTTGCTGCGCCGCGAGCCCTTGATCGGGCTCTGGTCGACCGAGACGACCCCCGCGTCGGCGGGGACCGATCCGTGCACGAGGGAGCTCTTGCCGGACCCGGCGACACCGGTGATGACGGTGAGCACCCCGAGCGGGATGTCGACGTCGACCTTGCGCAGGTTGTTCGCCGTCGCGCCGCGGATCTCCAGCGCGCCCGAGGGCTCGCGTACGGTCTCCTTGACCGTGGCCCGGTCGTCGAGGTGGCGGCCGGTGATCGTGCCGGAGGTCCGCAGCCCCTCCAGGGTCCCCTCGAAGCAGACGGTGCCGCCCGCCCGGCCCGCGCCGGGGCCGAGGTCCACGACGTGGTCGGCGATCGCGATCATCTCCGGCTTGTGCTCCACGACGAGCACCGTGTTGCCCTTGTCCCGCAGGCGCAGCAGCAGGTCGTTCATGCGCTGGATGTCGTGGGGGTGCAGGCCCGCGGTGGGCTCGTCGAAGACGTAGGTGACGTCGGTGAGCGAGGAGCCGAGGTGGCGGATCATCTTGACGCGCTGCGCCTCGCCGCCCGACAGCGTGCCGGCCGGCCGGTCGAGGGCGAGATAGCCGAGGCCGATCTCCACGAACGAGTCGAGGGTCTGCCGCAGCGAGGTGAGCAGCGGGGCCACCGACGGCTCTTCGAGCTCCCGCACCCACTCGGCGAGGTCCCTGATCTCCATCGCGCAGAGGTCCGCGATGCTCTTCCGCCTGATCTTCGACGATCTGGCGCCCTCGCTGAGGCGGGTGCCGTCGCACTCGGGGCAGGTGGTGAAGGTGACCGCGCGCTCCACGAATGCCCGGATGTGCGGTTGCAGCGCCTCCTTGTCCTTGGAGAGGAACGACTTCTGGATCTTGGGGATCAGGCCCTCGTAGGTGAGGTTGATGCCGTTGACCTTGACCTTGACGGGCTCTCCGTAGAGGAAGTCCCGCAGCTCCTTCTTGGTGTACCGCCGGATCGGCTTGTCCGGGTCGACGAAGCCGGACTGGGCGTAGACCTGCACGGTCCACTGGCTGTCCGACTTCCAGCCGGGGATGGTGAACGCGCCCTCGGCGAGCGACTTGGAGTCGTCGTAGAGCTGGGTGAGGTCGATGTCGGAGACCGTCCCCCGGCCCTCGCAGCGCGTGCACATGCCGCCGGTGCGGTGGAAGGTCGCCTTGACGGTCTTGGTCTTGGCCTCGCCCCGTTCGACGGTGATCCCGCCGCTCGCCCGGACCGATGCGGTGTTGAAGGAGTACGCGCTCGGCGGGCCGATGTGCGGCTCGGCGAGCCTGCTGAAGAGGATGCGCAGCATCGCGTGGGCGTCGGTGGCGGTGCCGACCGTGGAGCGCGGGTCGGCGCCCATGCGGCTCTGGTCGACGCTGATGACGGTCGTCAGTCCGGCGAGTACGTCGACGTCGGGGCGGGCCATGGTCGGCATGAAGCCCTGCACGAAGGCGCTGTACGTCTCGTTGATCAGCCGCTGCGACTCGGCGGCGATCGTGTTGAACACCAGCGAGCTCTTGCCCGATCCGGAGACTCCGGTGAACACCGTCAGACGGCGTTTGGGGATCTCGATGCTGATGTCCTTGAGGTTGTTCTCCCGCGCGCCGTGCACGCGGATCAGGTCGTGGCTGTCGGCGGCGTGCGACGCGGGCGACCGCGGGTCCGTCCTCTTGGCCTTGCTCATCGTGTCTCCATACGTAGGGCGGCGCCGCCTGCGCGGCGTCCGTCGTCGTCGCCTGGCGCGATCCGGCCGGTGCGGGGCTGCTGGGGTGCTGGGGGGCTGAGGTGGTGACGGCCGGGGCGTCAGACCAGCCAGCGGCCGTCGCGCATCAGTTCGCGGCCGGACATCTCGTTCACCTCGCGCCAGGCCTGGACGCGGCGCGGGGTGACACGGAACCAGCGGTACTGCGGGCCCGACTCGCGCGGGTCGAATCCGCTGCGGGCGGCGAACCGGTCGCCGAGCTGCCGCGGCAGGGCGTCCATCGCCAGGACTTCCACGTCGCCCTCGATCATCGCCACGTCGCGGGTGCGGCCCAGCGCCAGCCGGGCGGTGCGGGTGGCGGCGAGGTTCTTCCCGGTGGGGCTGTCCGCGGGGGTGGCCAGGAGCAGGGCCTCGCCGTCCCAGTCGAAGGAGAGCGGCACGAGGTGGGGCACGCCGTCGGCCGAGGCGCTTGCCACCCATACGTCGACGTCGTGGGCGAGCCGGCGCTCGGTGTCGTGCCGGCGCTGGACGCGGGGGCGCGGCTCGGCGGGCTCGGCGCTCCCGGCCCGCTTCGGCTCCTGGAGCAGCGCGTGGGCGTTGCCGTCGGGGCCGACTGCTTCGTGGTTCTCCATGGCGGTCACGCTAGCCGTGGCCCGGCGGCCACGCTTCTCCATTACTGATCTCCGCATGAAAACGCCGCAGGGACCGGGCGAAAGCACCCGACCCCTGCGGCATACCCCCCTTTATCGCCTGCCGACCTATCCGAACTGGCCGACCTGGTAGTCACCGGCGGGCTGCTGGACCATGACGTTCAGCCGGTTGAAGGCGTTGATGAGGGCGATCAGGGAGACCAGCGCGGTGAGCTGCTCCTCGTCGTAGTGCTTGGCGGCGTCCGCCCAGACCTCGTCGCTGACACCACCGGCCGCGTCCGCGATGCGGGTGCCCTGTTCCGTCAGCTCCAGGGCGGCCCGCTCAGCGTCGGTGAAGACCTTGGCCTCCCGCCAAGCGGCGATCATGTTGAGGCGCAACGAGGTCTCCCCCGCGGCGGCCGCTTCCTTGGTGTGCATGTCGAGGCAGAATCCGCAGCCGTTGATCTGACTGGCGCGGATCTTCACGAGCTCCTGCGTGGCGGCCGGCAGCGTCGAGTCGGCGAGCACCTTGTTCGCCGAGGTGAAGTGCTTGAGGGCCTTGCCCGCGATCGGGCTGGTGAAGAAGTTCAGGCGTGCGTCCATGGCGGGTGCTCCTCTGCCGTTGTGATGGCTACACCCCTTTGACGAACCGACCGGCAGCGGATGTGACATCCCGCGGGGCCGTATCCGCGACAGTCATCGCCCAGCCCGGATCGACACCCGGTAGCCCGCAGTTGACGGCACGGCGGCCGGGGTGGCTGTGGGGCCGCTGGTCCGTTCTGCCGGGCGGTCAATTCTGCGGCGGTCCGCTTCGTACGCCGTTAACCTGCACACCGTGATCACACCAACCAGCACCCTCAGCGACTCCGATGTGGCCATCACCGCCGCCCGCGCCGGCGCGGATGTGGTGCGGGATCTCTATGGGCGGCGCCTGACCCGTATCGACAAGGGCGCGGGGGACTTCGCCACCGCCGCCGATGTGGCGGCCGAGAAGGCGATCCTCGATATCATTCGCGCCGCCCGCCCCGACGACGGGGTGCTCGGCGAGGAGGGCGGGCAGCAGGGTGCGGCCGGTGCCGCGCGGCAGTGGCGGGTGGACCCTCTGTGCGGCACGCTGAACTACGCCGTCGGCACCATGCTGGTGGCCGTCAATGTAGCGCTGCGGGACGGCGCGGCGGCGGTCGCCGACCCCTTCAGCGGCGAGGTCTTCTGCACCGACGGCGAGTCCGCCTGGGTGCGGGGCGAAGGCGGCGACGCGCGGCTGACGCCCACGTCCGCCACGCGGTTGGTGGACGTCAATCTGGACCCGCCGTTCCCGAGCGCCCCCGGGTTCCGGGCGGTCGGTCTGCTGGCCCACCCCCTGTTCGTCGAGCGTTTCCGCCCCCGGGTCGCCTCCTCGACGCTGGCGCTCGCCTGGGTCGCGGCCGGCAAGCGTGCCGCGTACGTCACCGACGGCGAAGGCCTGTCGGAGAGCGTCCACTTCGCCGCCGGGATCGCCGTGTGCCGGGCCGCCGGCTGCGTGGTCACCGGGATCGACGGCACTCCGATCGGCCCCGGGACGCGGGGACTTGTGGCCGCCGCGGACGCCGAGACGCATGAGCTGTTGATGTCGATGTGACCGAGCAACACGACCCCCCAACCGTTCCCCACCACACCATCGAGGTGACACCGTGAACGACGGATCCGCGCGGGCCTCGGCGCCCACCCAGAAGATCGTCACCTACCTGGAGATGAAGGACCCGGGTGACCTCTGCCCGGCGCCGGTCGTCCCCGGCCTCGGCCTGCGCCCTCTGGAGCGTGACTCGCCGCTGGTCCGGAGCGTGCAGGCACAGGTCGGCGAGCCCCACGGCTGGCGTGCGGCCTCCCGGACGGAGGAGGAGTGGGACGAGCACCAGGTGGCCCGGCCGCTGCGCCGGTACTGGCTGATCACCTTCGAGGACGAACCCGCCGGTGTCGCCTACGTCGAACCGCAGCCCGGCGGAGACGTGGAGATCACCGCGTTCGGGCTGCTGCCCCGGTACGTGGGCAGGGGGCTCGGCGGTTACGCGCTGACCCTCGCCCTGCGGCAAGCGTGGGCGACCGAGCCGGTCGGGGCGCCCGCCGTGCGCCGGGTGTGGCTCCACACGTGCACCGACGACCACCCCCACGCGCTCGGCAACTACCAAAAGCGCGGCCTGTGCCCCTACCGGACCGAAACTCAGCCCGCCCCCACAACTCCGGCCTGAGGCTGACCTTTACGGCAGCGCCTCCACCCCACGGCGGAAGCTGATCATGCGTCGGCCTGATCCCCGCGCGCCGGGGATCGAGAACCGTGGACGCATGGCAACCAGCGAAACGATTCACACCACGGATGCGGCCGAGGCGAGCGGGACGACCAAGGCGACCGAGCGGCCTGTGCCGCTCTGGGCGGAGCGCGTCGTCCGGCTCATCCCCCTCATCGGTCTGCCGGTATGTCTGTGGCGGTTGCCCATCGGGTTCGACTTCATGATGGGCATCGACGGCTCCCCCATGACGTGGGGGCGCTGGGCCAACGTGTCCTACGTGCTCGCACTCAGCCTGCTCTCCGAGACGTTCGCGCTGCTCTGCCGCGGTTTCGTGCGTCCGTGGGGCGAGGTCGTGCCGGGTTGGGTACCGATGTTCGGCGGCAAGCGCGTACCGCCCTTCATGGTGATCGTCCCCGGCACGCTCGGCGGGCTGCTCTTCACCGCGCTGCTGGTCGACTGGACGCTCTGCACCTTCCACCTCGCCGGCTTCTCGGACGGGCCCTACACCAACGTGTGGTGGCAGATCCTGGCGTCCACGGTCAGCGGCCTGATCGCTCTGTGGGGTCCGCTGGTGCTCGCCCTGACGTACGCCTACTACCAGCGCCGTTGCCGGAGTTGAGTTCCGCGACCGACCCGCCGGGCCCGTCACTCGTGGATGAGCAGGCCCGCCCGCAGTTCGGCCAGGGTCCGCGAGAGGAGCCGGGAGACATGCATCTGGGAGATGCCGAGGGCGGCGCCGATCTCGGCCTGGGTCATCTCCTGGCCGAACCGCATCTCGATGATGCGCCGCTCCCGCTCGTCGAGCTCCGCGAGCAGCGGCGCGAGGGCGTGGACGTGCTCGAAGACCTCGATGGCGGGGTCCGGCGCCCCCATGACGTCGGCGAGCGAACGGCCGCTCCTGTACGTCTCGCTCTCGTCGGCCGAACCGTGCGGGGCGTCCAGGGAGCCGGCCATGTAGCCGTTGGCGGCCACGATCGCCTCCAGCGCCTGCTCCTCGGTCACCTCCAGGTCGGCCGCCAGCTCCTTGACCGTGGGCTCGCGGCCGAGCGCGCAGGACAACCGCTCCTGGGACCTGGTCAGCCGGGTGCGCAGCTCCTGGAGTCTGCGGGGGACGTGCACGGCCCAGCTGGTGTCCCGGAAGTGGCGCTTGATCTCGCCGAGGATGCAGGGCACCGCGAACGACACGAACTCGAAGCCGCGGCTCACGTCGAACCGGTCGATCGCCTTGATCAGACCCACGGTGCCGACCTGGACGATGTCCTCCAGCTGGCCGTTGCCGCGGTTGCGGAACCGGCCCGCCACGTAGTGCACCAGGGAGAGGTTCATCTCGATGAGGGTGGTGCGGGTGTACGTGTGGTCGGGCGAGCCGTCCTCCAGCGTCCTGAGCCGGTCGAAGAAGAGCTTGGACAGCTCCCTGGCGTCCTTCGGCGCCACTTGGTGGGCTTCCTCGATCCACGGCAGAGGGGCGGCCTCGCCCTGTGTCCCCTCGGTCGGATCAGCGGCCAGTTCCGCGTCGATGGTGCGTACGAACATCCTCTGTTTCCCCAAGTCGTGACGTGCGCGGTTCAGCCGGCGAGGACCGTGAAGGGGACTCCCTCGCGGTCCCCCAGCACTGCCTCCCGTCGGGCACCGGCCCCGCACGGAGGCGCGATGACCCGGCCGCCCCAGCGCACGGCGGCGGCGGCCGCCGCGTCCACGTCGGCCACCCGGAACGACGTGTGCCAGCGGTAGCGGCCCTCGGTGCCCGGCGCCGCCCCCTCCGCGAGCGCGGCGACCGCGCGCGTCCCGTCCCGCACCACGATCTGGTCGTCGACGTACTCGACGGCGCAGCTCTCGCCGTTCTCGCCCGCCCAGCCCAGTACGCCGCCGTAGAAGAGGGCCGCGGCGAAGATGTCCCGGGTGTGCAGCTCAAGGCGGCCGACCGGGCCCTCCCCGACCGTCCACCGGCTGTCGGGGGCGTGGTGGCGCAGCCCGAACACCGCGCCCTCCGGGCCCGCGGCCACGGCGGCCCGCCCGGTGCGGGTGGCGAGCGGTCCGACCGCCACGGTGGCGCCGCGGTCGCGCAGCCGCCCGACGGCCGCGTCCACGTCGTCGACGGCGAAGTACGGCATCCAGCCCGCGTGGACACCCGATTCGCAGGTGGTCCGGCCGATCGTGCCCACGGGCGCCCCGGCCTTCAGCATCAGGGAGCGCGCCTTGCCGGGCTGGCCGAGCAGCGGCACGTGGCACCAGCCGAGGACCCGGCCGTAGAACTCCTCGGCGGCCCGGACGTCCCGCGCGGCCAGGCTCAGCCAGCAGGGCACACCGCGCGTCTCCCGCGTCGCCCCCGGCGGCGGGCTCCCGGCGGGCACGGAGGGGCGCCGCGAATCCGGCTCGGGCACGGAGGGGCGCCGTCCGTCCGGGTCGGGGAGGGAGGCGCGGCGCCCGTCCGAAGGTCCAGAGGCGGGGCCGGGCGCCGGCTGCCGCTCGTCCGACCGGGCGCTGGTGGCGGGCCATTGCCCGCCGGGCGAGACGAGGCGCAGCCTCCCGCGCTCCCGAACGGGCTCCCGGGCCGGCTCCCTGGCCGACTCCCGGGCGGGCTCCCTGGCGGGCTCCCGAACAGGCTCCCTGGCGGTCGCCGACTGCCGTGACAGCCTCCCGCCCGCCCACGCGGGCCGCCACGCCGCCCCCGCCCGGGCCGCCGTGTGCCGGGCGGGCCCCTCCCCGTCGGCTCCCCCCGCCCTGCGCCCGCTTCCGCTGCTCACACCGATGTCCCTTGGCACAGTCTTCTCCTCAGCCCGTTCCTGCCGTCCGTCGTGTGGTTCCGCAAACGGAAGGGCGCATACCGGGACCTTCTTCACTCGCCCGCGGGACCAAGGGCACCTCCCGGCCGGTCCCGAAGGCCCGGAACTCGGGCAGGATGCGGGCCCCGGTGTGAAACTGCCTGTGAGGCGGTGATCACAGATGTCGAGCGAACCGAGGGTCCTCGGTCCCGGGGAGCAGCTACTCGAACAGCTGCTCGCCTCGGCACATGCGGCGACCCCGATGGAGCTGCCCGCCCTGGTGCAGCGCTTCGCCGACGCCGCGGGGCTCGACCGGATCGACGTATACCTGGTGGATCTGCAACAGCGGCAGCTGGTGCCGCTGGCCGAGGGGCCGCCGACGCTCGGGGTGGACACCTCCGTAGCCGGTTCGGCCTACCGGGCCCACACGCTGCGCGTCGAGGAGTTGGCCCACGGCCGGATCACCACCTGGCTGCCGCTGATCGACGGGGTCGAGCGGCTCGGCGTCATCGGGGCCACGGCGTCGGTCATCGACGGGGTGCTGCTGCGGCGCTGCCGCACCCTCGCCTCCATCCTGGCCATGGTGATCACCTCGAAGCGCACCGCGAGCGACACCTTCGCGCGCCGGACGCGCTCCGAGACCATGAAGCTGCCCGCCGAGATGCTCCGGGCCTTTCTGCCGCCCCGCACGATCGGCAACTCCGACGTCATCTCGACCGCCGTCCTCGAACCGGCGTACGACATCGGCGGCGACGTCTTCGACCACTCCCTGACGCGTTCCACGCTGTACGTGACGATCCTCGACGCGATGGGCCACAACCTCATGTCGGGGCTGACGACCGCCGTGGCGATGGCCGGGTGCCGCAACGCCCGGCGGGCGGAGGCCGAGCTGACCGAGCTGGTCGACACCGTCCAGGAGGCGCTCGCCCGGTGGCTGCCCGAGCAGTTCTGCACGGGGATCCTCGCCGAGCTGGATCTGGCGGGCGGGGTCCTGCGGTGGTGCAACTGCGGCCATCCGCCGCCCCTGCTGATCCGGGACCACCGCGTGCTCGACCGTGCGCTCGAACGGCCCGCCCAGCCTCCCCTGGGGACGCCCGCGCTGCTCGCCGGCGTCGAGTGGCAGGTGCACGAGGAAGCGCTCCAGCCGGGCGACCGCGTCCTCATGTACACCGACGGCGTCACGGAGCTGCGGACCGGGGGCGGCGCCGAGTTCGGTCTGGAGCGGTTCACCGACAGCATCATCCGGGCCACGGCCGCGGGCGAGTCGGCCCCGGAGGCGCTGCGCCAGCTCATCCACTCCATCCTCGACCGGCAGGACAACCAGCTGCGGGACGACGCGACGCTGCTCCTGCTCGAATGGCGCCCGTCCGGCGCCCGGTGATGCCCGGCACGCCTCCACGCCGGGCCGGGCGGCCTCCCCACATGCCTGAACGTGTGTTCTGGATCAGGGTGGATACACGACATGACATCGGCACCACGCCGCGCATGAAGGAGTACGAACACCATGAACAACGGCGACAACGGTGACAACGGCGACAACGGCGGCGTCATGGGCGACGAGGTCTACCAGCCCGACGCGGCGGAGGTCCGCGAGGACGAGGGCATCCTCGACCCCGAGGACACGCTCAACGACCGCGCGTCGGACCCCTATGACGAGGGCTGGTCGCCTCCGGAGCGCCCTCTCGGGGTGAACCACACCGGGACCACCGCCGAGGAGCAGCAGGCGGGCGAGAGCCTGGAGGAACGCCTCTCCGAGGAGCTGCCCGACCCCGCGCTCGCGGTCCCCGACCCCGCCGAGGACGACGACGGCATCGGCGACACGACCGACACCGACGGCGAACCGATCGACGAGGCGGAGGTGGGAGACGCCCGCGCCGGACGCCTGTTCGCCCCGGACGAGGGCGCCATCGAGGACCCGGAGGACGTCGCCGAGCAGGACATGGTCGGCGAGGACATGGGGGTCGACGGCGGGGCGGCCTCCGCCGAGGAGGCGGCGGTGCACATCATCCCCGGGGAGGGCGAGGATCCCGCGGACTCCGGGGGCAGCGGCCGCTAACCCCTTCGGGCGAGCAAGCGTCGGCGCAGGTCCAGGTCAGGCGGGCGTTAGCGCGTACCCGCGCATGTCATTACCCATAAATTGGGATGAATCGTCTTAAATTACTGCGGTCCCCTCCTCACTGGCTCTCCTGGAGATCGCATGAACCCTGCCCTGACGCGAGCCGTCACTTTCAGCGCCGGTCTGCTGCTGTGCGCCGCCCCCCTCACGGTGGCGCACGCGCTCGACACCCCCTCCGACAACACCGGCAAGGGGGCGGCGCTCCAGACGGCGCCGCGGCCCACGCTCACCGCGAAGGCTTCGGTGAAGTCCATCAAGGCGTGGCACCAGTTCCGCGTCCACGGAAACTCCACGCGCATGCGCGCGGGCACCCGTGTGACGCTCCAGCAGCTCCAGGGCAAGAAGTGGGTCTCCCTGCCGATCCACATGAACACCGCCCGCAACCACACGTACAACCTGCGTGTGAAGCTCGGCATCAAGGGCCCCAACAAGATCCGCGTCGTCGGTGGCGGCGCCGTCTCGAACGTCGTCCAGGTCACCATCCGCTGACGCGCGCGGACCGGCACCGGCCCGCGCCGGCCGCCACCCCGCCTGCCGTCACTCCGGGCGCAGCCACACCGTGGCCAGCGGCGGCAGCGTGACGCGCAGGCGGGCCGGGCGGCCGTGGGCGCCCTCGGGCTCGGGCTTCAGCGGGTCCGGGTTGCGCACGTCCCCGCCGCCGTAGCGGGCCGCGTCGGTGTTGAGCACCTCCCGCCAGGCGTGCGGCTCCTCGGGGACGCCGAGCGGGTAGTCCTCGCGGATCACGGGCGCGAAGTTGCAGACCGCGAGCAGCGGGGTCCCGTCCGCGGCGTGGCGCAGGAACGCCAGGACGTTGTCCTGGGCCGCGTCCGTCACGATCCACGAGAATCCGGCCGGTTCGCTGTCCCGCTCCCACAGGGCGGGCGTCGCGCGGTACTGGTGGTTGAGGTCCCGCACCAGTTCCAGTACGCCGAAGTGGTCCGGCCGCGCCGGATACGAGGGGTCGAGCAGCCCCCAGTCCAGGCCGCCTTCCGCCGACCATTCGGCGCCCTGCGCGAACTCCTGGCCCATGAAGAGGAGTTGCTTGCCGGGGTGGGCCCACATGAAGCCCAGGTAGGCGCGGTGGTTGGCGCGCCGCTGCCACCAGTCGCCGGGCATCTTGGAGACCAACGACTGCTTCCCGTGGACCACTTCGTCGTGCGAGAGGGGCAGGACGTAGTTCTCGCTGTACGCGTACACCATCGAGAACGTCATCTCTTTGTGGTGGTACTCGCGGTACACCGGGTCGCGGCTGATGTACTCCAGCGAATCGTGCGACCAGCCCATGTTCCACTTCAGGCCGAAGCCGAGGCCGCCGAAACCGTCCCGCCCGTTCTCGTGCGTGGCGCGCGTGACCCCGTCCCACGCCGTGGACTCCTCGGCGATGGTGACCACTCCGGGAGAGCGGCGGTAGACCGTGGCGTTCATCTCCTGGAGGAACGTGACCGCGTCCAGGTTCTCCCGGCCGCCCGACTCGTTGGGCGCCCACTGCCCCTCGTCGCGTGAGTAGTCGAGGTAGAGCATCGAGGCCACGGCGTCCACCCGGAGCCCGTCGACGTGGAACTCCTCGCACCAGTAACTCGCGTTGGCGACGAGGAAGTTGCGTACTTCCTTGCGGCCGTAGTCGAAGGTGAGGGTGCCCCAGTCGGGGTGTTCGGCGCGCCGCGGGTCCTGCGGCTCGTACAGGTGCTCCCCGTCGAAGGCCGCGAGCGCCCAGTCGTCCTTGGGGAAGTGGGCGGGCACCCAGTCCAGGATCACGCCGATACCCGCCTGGTGCAGCGTGTCGACCAGGTGGCGGAAGTCGTCGGGCGTGCCCATGCGGGAGGTCGGGGCGTAGAAGCCGGTGACCTGGTAGCCCCAGGAGCCGCTGAAGGGGTGCTCGGCCACCGGCATCAGCTCCACGTGGGTGAAGCCCGCTTCGGTGACGTAGGCCGTGAGTTCATCGGCCAGCTGACGGTAGGTCAGTCCGGGGCGCCAGGAGGCGAGATGGACCTCGTAGACGGAGAAGGGCGCCTGGCAGACGGGCCGGTCGGCGCGGTGTGTCATCCACGCCTCGTCCCCCCATTCGTACGTCGATCGCGTGATGACGGAGGCGGTGGCCGGGGGCACCTCGGCGCGCCGTGCCATCGGGTCGGCGCGCAGGGTGTGCGAGCCGTCGGCGCGGACGATGTCGAACTTGTACAGCGTGCCCTCCTCCATCCCGGGGACGAAGAGCTCCCATACGCCGGTCGAGCCGAGCGAACGCATCGGGTAGGCGGAGGCGGTCCCGTCCCAGTGGCAGAAGTCCCCGCAGACCCGCACGCCTCGCGCATTCGGCGCCCACACCGTGAAACGGGTGCCGGAGACGCCCTGGTGGGTCATCGGGTGCGCGCCCAGCGCCTTCCACAGCTCCTCGTGCCGGCCCTCACCGATCAGGTGCAGGTCGAGTTCGCCGAGTGCGGGCAGGAAGCGGTAGGGGTCCTCGTACTCCGACGCGGAGGTCTGACCCTCGTACGTCACACGCAGCCGGTACTCGGGGATCGCGGTGAGGGGCAGCACCCCGGAGAAGAGGCCGTCGCCCATCGCGGTCAGCTCCACCGTCCGTTCGCCGGTGACGAGCGTGACCGCCCGGGCGTAGGGGCGCAGCACCCTGAAGGCGGTGCCGCCGGGCACCGGGTGGGCGCCGAGCAGCGCGTGCGGGTCGTGGTGCGTGCCCGCAAGGAGGCGCTGGCGGTCCTGGGCGTCGAGCGGGGCGGCGGGCAGGCCCGGGTCCGCGGCGCGGGCGGAACCCCGCGTTTCGGTGGTGGCTGTCGCTTTCATGGGGTCAGCTCTCCTCTGCGAGGCGGGCGATCGCCGCCATGGGGACGGGCAGCCAGTCGGGGCGGTGCCTGGCCTCGTAGAGCGCCTCGTACACCGCTCGGTCCGTCTCGTAGGCCCGCAGCAGCTCGGCCTCCGCACGCGGGTCCCACGTCGACTCCGCGGCATACCCCGCGCAGTAGGCCTCACGGCAGCGCTCCACCCACCGGGGGCGCCACGGGCGGCGGCTGTGGGCGGCGTAGTCGAAGGAGCGGAGCATGCCCGCGATGTCGCGTATGGGCGCCTGGGCCCGTCGGCGTTCGTCGAGCGGCCGGGCGGGCTCACCCTCGAAGTCGATGATGAACCACTCGTGCCCGGCCTTGAGCACCTGGCCGAGGTGGAGGTCGCCGTGGACACGCTGCGCCTCGCGGCCCGGGCCGCGGCCCGCGACGGCGCCGTAGGCGGTCCTCAGACGGGATACGTAGGGAACGAGCGCCGCCATCTGGCGGGCCGCGGTCTCCAGGCGTCCGGTCATGGCGGCGGCCAGCGGGCTGCCGCCGTAGGGGTCCGCGGGCTCGGAGCCGAAGGCCTGGGCCAGCGCGAGGTGCACCTCGGCGGTGGCGCGCCCCAGTTCGTAGGACTCGTCGGTGAAGTCCTCGCCGGTGGAGAGGGAGCGCAGCGCCAGGGTCCAGCCGTCCGTCGCCTCGGGCAGGAAGGGCTGGAGCACGCCGAGGGTCGCCGTGTGCGGCTCGGTGGTCCAGAACCAGGCCACGGGGGCGGGTACCCGGGCGCAGCCCCCGCGGGCCAGCGCCCAGGGGACCTCCAGGTCGGGGTTGATGCCGTACTGGATGCGGCGGAACAGCTTCAGGATGAACGCGTCCCCGTACACCAGCGAGGTGTTGGACTGCTCCCCGTCGAGGAGGCGCGGCGGTAGCCCCTCGGGTACGGCGGTGCGCGCGTCGCGTTCGAAGCGCAGGGGGCCCATCACGCCGGGGACCCGCAGGCGTTCGAGGAGCAACCCCGCCGACCAGGGGTCGAGGAGGGCGTCGTAGACGGTGAGTCCGGCGAGCGGGCCCGCGTCGGGGCGGCCGACGACCGCGTGGTGGAGGCGGGGCGGCAGGTGTTCGCGGACGCCGAGGATCAGTTGGTAGCAGTCTTCGGGCGGCCCGGCGGGTCCCGTGCGGATCAGCAGGTGCAGGCAGCCCGGGTGCAGCTCGGTCATGGACAGTACGGCGAGGTCCGTGACGGGCCTGCCCTTGCCCGCGAACCAGCGCTGCTCGGGCAGCCATGCGCGAAGTATCCCGGCCAACGAGGTCAGCAGCCGCGGCGGGCTGAGGCTGCCGGGCGACTGCGATGCGGTCTTCAGCATGCGACACGTCCCTTCAAAAGCGCACGGTGCGTGCGGCCGGACGTCGTGGCTGTTCGGTGAGGCGGAACCAGTAGAAGCCGTGGCCCGCCAGGGTGAGGAGGTAGGGCAGTTCGCCGATGGCCGGGAAGCGCACCCCGCCGATCAGCTCCACCGGGTGGCGTCCGTCGTAGGCCCGCAGGTTCAGCTCGGTCGGCTGGGCGAAGCGGGAGAAGTTGTGCACGCACAGTGCCAGGTCGTTCTCGTACTCGCGGAGGAAGGCGAGGACGGCGGGGTTGGAGGAGGGGAGTTCGGTGTAGGTGCCGAGGCCGAAGGCGGGGTTCTGTTTGCGGATCTCGATCATCCTGCGCGTCCAGTGCAGGAGGGAGGAGGGGGAGGACATGGAGGCTTCTACGTTGGTGACCTGGTAGCCGTAGACGGGGTCCATGATCGTGGGCAGGGAGAGTCGGCCCGGGTCGCAGGAGGAGAAGCCTGCGTTGCGGTCGGGTGTCCACTGCATGGGGGTGCGTACGGCGTCGCGGTCGCCGAGCCAGATGTTGTCGCCCATGCCGATCTCGTCGCCGTAGTAGAGGATCGGCGATCCTGGCAGGGAGAGCAGGAGTGCGGTGAACAGTTCGATCTGGTTGCGGTCGTTGTCCAGGAGGGGGGCGAGGCGGCGGCGGATGCCGATGTTGGCGCGCATGCGGGGGTCTTTGGCGTATTCGGCGTACATGTAGTCGCGTTCTTCGTCGGTGACCATCTCCAGGGTGAGTTCGTCGTGGTTGCGCAGGAAGATGCCCCATTGGCAGTTCTTGGGGATGGCGGGGGTCTTCGCGAGGATTTCGGAGACGGGGTAGCGGGATTCGCGGCGGACGGCCATGAAGATGCGGGGCATGACGGGGAAGTGGAACGCCATGTGGCATTCGTCGCCGCCGTTTTCGAAGGAGCCGAAGTAGTCGACGACGTCCTCGGGCCATTGGTTGGCCTCGGCGAGCAGGACGGTGTCGGGATAGAGGGCGTCGATCTCGGAGCGGACCCGCCTCAGGAACTCGTGTGTCTGGGGAAGGTTCTCGCAGTTGGTGCCCTCTTCGGCGTAGAGGTAGGGCACGGCGTCCAGACGGTATCCGTCGATGCCCAGGTCGAGCCAGAAGCGGAGGGCGGCGATGATCTCTTCCTGGACTGCCGGGTTCTCATAGTTGAGGTCGGGCTGGTGGGAGAAGAAGCGGTGCCAGTAGTACTGCTTGCGGACGGGGTCGAAGGTCCAGTTGGAGGCTTCGGTGTCGACGAAGATGATGCGGGCGTCGGCGTAGGCCTTGTCGTCGTCCGCCCAGACGTAGTAGTCGCCGTAGGGGCCGTCGGGGTCGGTGCGGGAGGCCTGGAACCACGGGTGCTGGTCGCTGGTGTGGTTCATGACGAAGTCGATGATGACCCGCATGCCGCGCTGGTGGGCGGAGTCGACGAATTCCACGAAGTCGGCGAGGTCGCCGAATTCGGGCAGGACCGCGGTGTAGTCGGAGACGTCGTAGCCCCCGTCGCGCAGGGGTGACTTGAAGAAGGGGGGCAGCCACAGGCAGTCCACGCCGAGCCATTGGAGGTAGTCGAGCTTGGCGGTGATGCCTTTCAGGTCGCCGACGCCGTCGCCGTTGCTGTCCTGGAAGGAGCGCACGAGTACTTCGTAGAACACGGCACGTTTGAACCAGTCGGGATGCCGGTCCTTGGTGGGCGTGTCCTCGAAAGTGTCCTGGACGGGCTCATTGACGATCATGATGTGGGTGACCCTCCGTTCTCCCCCGGCTCCGGCCGGACGAGCACATGGGCGCCGCCCGGGCCGAGACGCACGTAGTTGGAACTGCCCCACTGGTAGGTCTCACCGCTCAACTCGTCGTACACCGGCACCGTTTCGTGCCGGTCGAGGCCGAGGTGCGGCATGTCCAGACGGACCGTGCCCTCCTGGGTGTGGTGAGGGTCGAGGTTGGCGACCACCACGACCAGGTCGTGGCCCTCGCGCTTGCTGTAGACGATGAGCGCGTCGTTGTCGGCGTGGTGGAAACGGAGGTTCCGCAGCTGGTGCAGGGCGCGGTGGCGTCGCCGGAGGGTGTTGAGGGTGGTGATGAGAGGGGCGATGGTGCGGCCCTCGCGCTCGGCCGCCGCCCAGTCGCGCGGGCGCAGTTCGTACTTCTCCGAGTGCAGGTACTCCTCGCTGCCCGGGCCGGCCGGGGTGTTCTCGCACAGTTCGTAGCCCGCGTAGACGCCCCAGCTCGGGGAGAGCGTGGCGGCGAGCACCGCGCGCACCTCGAAGGCGGGGCGGCCGCCGTCCTGGAGGTATCCGGGAAGGATGTCGGGGGTGTTCACGAAGAGGTTGGGGCGCAGATAGTCGGCCGTCCCGACGGAGAGTTCGGTCAGGCATTCCGTCAGTTCCGGCTTGGTGTTGCGCCAGGTGAAGTACGTGTACGACTGCTGGAATCCAGCCTGCGCCAGCGCCCGCACGACGGCGGGGCGGGTGAAGGCCTCGGCGAGGAAGATGACGTCCGGGTCGGTGCCGTTGATCCGGGCGATCACCTCCTCCCAGAACACGACCGGCTTGGTGTGCGGATTGTCGACGCGGAAGATCCGCACCCCGTGCCCCATCCAGAACCGCAGCAGCCGCACCGTCTCCTCGATCAGCCCCGGCAAGTCCTGTTCGAAGGCGAGCGGATAGATGTCCTGGTACTTCTTCGGCGGGTTCTCCGCGTACGCGATGGAACCGTCGGCCCGGTGCCGGAACCACTCCGGATGCTTGTCCACCCACGGATGGTCAGGCGAACACTGCAACGCGAAGTCCAGCGCCACCTCAAGATTCAACTCCCCCGCCCGCCGCACGAAAGCGCGGAAATCCTCCAGGGTCCCGAGGTCGGCGTGGATGGCGTCATGGCCGCCCTCAGGCGAGCCGATCGCCCAGGGCACGCCGACATCCTGCGGTCCCGAGGAGAGCGAGTTGTCGGGGCCTTTGCGGAAGGTGGAGCCGATCGGGTGGATCGGGGGCAGGTACACCACGTCGAAGCCCATGTCCGCGATCGCGGGCAGCCGCTCGGCCGCCGTGCGGAACGTCCCCGACACCGGCGGCTCCCCCTCCCGCACGACAGCGCCCTCCGAGCGCGGGAAGAACTCGTACCAGGAGCCGAACAGAGCCCGGCGCCGCTCCACGAGCAGCGGCAAGGGGTGTGAGCGGGTGACCCGTTCGCGCAGCGGGTGGCGCGCGAGCACGGCGGCCACCTGCGGGGTGAGGGCCGCCGCGAGACGTCCGGCCGGCGGGCGCAGTTCGTCGCGCAGCGCGTCCGCGGCCGCCCGCAACGTCCGGCGTCCGGCGTCGTCCGGTACGCCGTCGGCGGCACGCTCGTACAGCAGCGCCCCTTCCTCAAGCGTCACTTCAGTGTCGAGACCGGCCGGGATCTTGACCTCGGCCGTGCGGCGCCACCCGATCACCGGGTCCGCCCACGCCTCCACGGCGTACGTCCAGCGGCCCTCCGTGTCCGGCGTCACCCGCGCGCCCCAGCGGTCGCTGCCCGGGGACAGCTCGCGCATCGGGGTCCAGGGGCCGGTTCGGCCGTCGGGTCCGAGCAGGACGACGTTGGCGCCGACCGACTCGTGGCCCTCGCCGAAGACCGTGGCCGTGACCTGGAAGGTCTCCCCGGGGACCGCCTTCACCGGGCGGCGGCCGCAGTCGAGCACGGGACGGACATCGAGGACGGGCACGGTGAGGGAGGCCGGGCCCCGCTGCTCCCGTGACGTCGTCGGATCCGACGACGTCACCGACGCGGCCGGGCCCGACTGCGACGCTCGGGTCATCGATATCTCCTCTGCCACGCTCGGGCGCACGGGGCGCGCACCACAGCCGCGCCGCGCGGACGCCCGGGTGCCGGGCGCCTGCTGACGGCGGACCGGCCGCAGATCCAGGTAGTGCTCGGCCGCGTCGGCGGCGACCCGAGCCGTGCACTCACCCATCAGTACGCACAGCGTGTACGCGGTGTTCTCGAAGTGCATCCGCACGGTGCGGTCGGCCGGGTCCGCGAGCAACAAGCGCTCCCACGCCCGGTATTGGTCCAGATGCCGTGCGACCTCAGCCTTCGTAGGCAACAGCATCACGCCGGTCACCTTCTCGTTCTCCGGAGGTGCGCACGGCACACCTGACTTCCCACCCATGGTGCACGCGTGACCACGCAGCGTCCTGTTGGATCTTCAACGACCGGCTCTGACCTGCTCGTGTTGCACGAATGGAGCAGTGCTCTCACCCTGAGACTGACTCAGAAGCGATCAGTGTTCACGCTTCGTGCTCGGGGCTCGGCTCACAGAGCCGATGAAACCGGGGCTTCGCTGAGAGGAGCCAAGCGCGATGAAGACTGCAATCCCCTGTTACTACCACCTTGAGGTGGAGATCAGCCCGGAGAGGATCGATCAGGTCAGGCGCATTCTGGCCGCACATCTCCGGCACTGGGGTCTGGGGATTCTCGTCGAACCCGTGTGCCACTGCGCCGGTGTGCTGCTCCGGGCGGTCGAGGAACACGGAACGGACAAGAACGCCGTGGTGGAGATGTGGTGGAGCGGACAGCACCTCATCACCGCCGTGTCGGACAACGAGCGCGACCTGCCGGACCCGCACTACGGACCGCAGGGCTACCTCGCGCAGATCGCCGCGCTGAGCGACGGCTGGGGCAACTACCCGGGAACCAATGGCAAGATCATCTGGTTCTCGCACCGCGCGCGGTGCCCCGAACGCGCCCCGCTGGCCCCGACCACGCCCGCGCCCGCGCTGCGGGTCGCGCGCCCGCTGCCCCGGGAGGTGCCGGTCGCCGCGCTGGCGACCCCCGCGGAGGAGGAACCGGTCGTCGTCGGGGCCGCCCCGGGCGCCCACGCCCAGCGCGCCGACGCGTCTTGGCCGAGGATGGTGGAGCATCCCACAGCGTCGTCCCCCGAGCCGCACACGGCGGCCGCCATGTGAGCGTCGTGCTCACACGGCAGCGCGCCACAGCCGGCCGCGGCGACCCCGCCGGGGAAGCCGCGGCCCGCGTGCGTCCTCGGACACGTGTCGGGCGCCGCGGGACAGACCGAGACCACGCTCACCCTTATGGAGGCAGCAGCGTGCGCACCTGGACCGGACGCCCTTTCCCCCTGGGCTCCACCTACGACGGCGAAGGCACCAACTTCGCCCTGTTCAGCGAGGCCGCCGACCGGGTCGACCTCGTCCTCTTCGCCGAGGACGGCACTCACCGGAGCGTCACGCTTCCCGAGGTCGACGGCTTCATCTGGCACTGCTATCTGCCCGGTGTCGGCCCGGGCCAGCGCTACGGCTACCGCGTGCACGGCCCCTGGGACCCGGCGGCGGGCCACCGGTGCAATCCGGCGAAGCTGCTCCTGGACCCGTACGCCAAGGCGTTCGAGGGGCAGGTGGACAACGACGCCGCCCTCTACGAACGGGCGGCCGACGGGCCCGAGCCGGCCGACAGCGCCGGCCACACCCTGCTCTCGGTGGTGACCGATCCGTCCTTCCCCTGGGAGGGCGACCGCCCGCTGCGGCGGCCCTACGCCGAGACCGTGATCTACGAGACGCACGTACGCGGCCTGACCCGCACGCACCCCGGAGTCCCCGAGGAGCTGCGGGGCACCTACGCGGGCCTCGCGACGGAGGCGGTCATCGACCATCTCGTCGCGCTGGGGGTGACCGCCGTCGAGCTGATGCCGGTGCACCAGTACGTGCAGGACGGCTTCCTGCTCGACCGCGGCCTGTCCAACTACTGGGGGTACACCTCCATCGGCTTCTTCGCCCCGCACAACGCCTACGCGGCGCGCGGCTCCCGCGGCCAGCAGGTCACCGAGTTCAAGTCGATGGTCAAAAAGCTCCACGCGGCCGGGCTCGAAGTGATCCTGGACGTGGTCTACAACCACACCGCGGAGGGCAACGAGAACGGCCCGACCCTAGCCTTCCGCGGCATCGACAACGCCTCGTACTACCGCCTGGCGGAGGACGATCCCGCGCACTACTTCGACACCACCGGTACCGGCAACAGCCTGCTGATGCGGCACCCCAACGTCCTGCAGCTGGTCATGGACTCGCTGCGGTACTGGGTCACCGAGATGCACGTCGACGGCTTCCGTTTCGACCTGGCCGCCACGCTCGCCCGCCAGTTCCACGACGTGGACCGCCTCTCGGCGTTCTTCGACATGGTCCAGCAGGATCCGGTGGTGGGCCGCGTCAAACTCATCGCCGAGCCGTGGGACGTCGGCGAGGGGGGCTATCAGGTCGGCAACTTCCCGCCCCTGTGGTCGGAGTGGAACGGCAAGTACCGGGATTCGGTACGTGACTTCTGGCGCGGCGAGGACCATTCGCTCGCGGAGTTCGCCTCGCGCCTGACCGGGTCCTCCGACCTCTACCAGCGCGATCGCCGGCGCCCCCGCGCCAGCGTCAACTTCGTGACCGCGCACGACGGGTTCACCCTGCGCGACCTGGTCTCGTACAACGACAAGCACAACGAGGACAACGGCGAGGACAACCGCGACGGCGAGAGCGCAAACCGCTCGTGGAACTGCGGCGTCGAGGGCCCCACCAGCGACGAGGGGGTCCTGGAGCTGCGCGCGCGCCAGCAGCGCAACTTCCTGGCCACCCTCATGCTCTCGCAGGGCATCCCGATGCTCGCCCACGGCGATGAGCTGGGCCGCACCCAGCACGGCAACAACAACGCCTACTGCCAGGACAACGAGATCTCCTGGATCGACTGGGACCTCGACGACGAGCAGCGTGACCTGGTCGACTTCACCCGGCGGGCCATCGCGCTGCGCGCCGCGCACCCGGTCCTGCGGCGGCGCAGGTTCTTCCGCGGGGAGACCGCGACGCACGAGGGCCAGCCGCTGCCGGACCTGGTGTGGCTGCGGCCCGACGCGAGGGAGATGACGGAGGGCGACTGGCAGCGGCCCGACGCGCACGCCGTCACCGTCTTCCTCAACGGTGACGCGATCGCGGAGCCGGACGCCCGCGGCAGACCCGTGGTGGACGACTCCTTCCTGCTCCTGCTGAACAGTTACCGGGAACCGGTCACCTTCCGGCTGCCGGACGCCTCGTACGGGGAACGCTGGGCGGCGCGCATCGACACCTCGGACCCGTTGGGCCTTTCGGACGAGATCGAGCACAAGGCGGACGGCGTGGTCGGCCTCCAGGCGCACAGCCTGCTGCTGCTCTCCCGGCCCTCCCTGGCCGGGAGCCGCGCGAAGAGGGCGGCGCGCCCGAAGCGGTGAGCCGGCGGCCGAGTGGCGCGGCGCCCGCCCTCTTGCCCACACTGGAGGGCGGCAGGGCGCCGAGCCTCCCGCTGAACCCGAAAGCACAGGTGCCAGACTGGTTTTTCAGGGCGCCTCGATTTCCAGGACGGGTTGCACATGCACCACGACAACAGGATGCCTCCGGACCCCGACGCGACGACGGCCGCGGGCGGGGCGACGGCCGCGGGCGGGGCGACGGCCGCGGGCGGGGCGACGGCCGCGGGCGGGGCGACGGCCGCGGGCGGGGCGACGGCCGCGGGCGGGAGGACCCGGGGTACCAGGACCGGGTCGGCGCTGAGCGAGTCGGCGGTCGGGGCCCCGTGCTGGGTCAGCCTGACGGCACGCGACCTCACCACCGCACAGAGTTTCTACGGTGCCGTGATGGGCTGGGAGTTCCGCCCGGCCAAGCTCGGCGAGCAGTTCTCCGTCGCCACGGCCCACGGCAACCCGGTCGCCGGGGTCGGCGCCATCGCGTCGTCCCTCCAGATCGCGGCGGCCTGGACCCCCTACTTCGCGGTGCTGAGCGCGGACGAGACGGTGAGCCGCGTCCGGGAGCGCGGGGGCACCACCGCGGTGGGGCCGATCCCCTTCCCCAACGGGCGCGCGGCCCTGCTCTCCGACCGCGACGGCGCCGTCTTCGGCATCTGGGAGGGCGAGATCCTCACCAGCTGGCGCAGCGAACTGCACTCGGCGCCCGCCTGGCTGCGGCTGCGCACCCGCGACGCGTTCGACGCCGCCATCTTCTACGGCGAGGTCCTGGACTGGGCGTGCGGGCGGCCCGAGTGCTGCGAGGTGCAGTACCAGCAGGAAGAGGTGGTGGTCTACAGCGCGGGCCGCGCGACGGCGCGGCTCAGTTCGGGTGCCGTAGAGGCGGACCCCGATCCCGGCGTCCGCCCGCACTGGCAGGTCCACTTCACCGTCGCGGACGTGGAGGCGTGTGTGCGGGCCACGGCCGAGTACGGCGGGCACGTGGTCGACCAGGACCTCTCCGCTCAGCCCCCCTGGGCGACGCTGCGGGACGCCGACGGCGCGCAGTTCAGGGTGGTCGCGGGGGATACGGGGCATCCGGGGGCCTGACCGGGGGGCGGGAGGAGCGGGGGCAGGGCAGGATCCCCGCCGGGCCACGCGTTACGCGTCCCCCTGCTCCCGCCCGCTTGCGTTACATGTCCTCCGGCTCCCGCCCGCTTCGGTCGCGGCGGCCCAGCGCGCGTTGGGCCGCGAAGAAGACACCCGCGCCGTAGCGGGCGCGCAGGGCGGCCCGCGCGGCGTTGGCGCCCGGGGCACCGTGCACTCCGCCGCCCGGATGCGCCGAGGCCGAGGCGAGGTAGAGGCCCGGCACCGGCGTCTCCGGGCGCCCGGCGCCGGGGGTCGGCCGGAAGACGAGCTGCTGGTGCAGGTTGGTCGTACCGGCGTTGATGGCACCGCCCCGCAGATTGGCGTTCAGCGCCTCCAGCGCGGTCGGTGCCAGGACGCGCCGACCGATGATCCGCTCGCGGAAGCCGGGCGCGAGCCGTTCGATCTGCGCCTCCACCCGGTCCGCCATCGCCTCGCTCTCCCGCTCGTCCCAGCTGCCCGTCAGCGAGTCGTTGCCCGCGTCGCCCTTGATGTGCTGCGGTACGTGCGTGTAGGCCCACGCCGACTCGGTCCCCGCGGGCGAGCGGGTGGCGTCCGTCGTGGTCATCTGCCCGACCAGGGTGAACGGCCGGTCCGGCACGAGCCCCCGCGCGATCTGGGCGGCGAACCGCGTCAACTCGTCCACGCCGTCGGCCACATGGACCGTCCCGGCCCGCCGGGCGGCCTCCGCGGTCCACGGGACGGGCCGGGCCAGGGCCCAGTCGACCTTGAACGTGGCGAAGTCCCAGTGGAAGCGGCGTACGTCCTGCATGAGACGGGACGGCAGATGCCCGGCGTCGACAAGGCGGCCGTACAGATCGGGAGCGGCCACATCGGCCAGTACCGCCTTGCGTGCCACCACCCCCTCCCCCGCCGCGGTGCGCACCCCGACCGCGCGCCCGCCCCGCACCACCACCTCGGTGACGCGCTCACCGCAGCGCACGCTCCCGCCCCGGCGCTCCAGCCTCCGCACGAGAACGTCCGTCAGGGCGCCCGCCCCGCCCACCGGCACCGGGAAGCCGTGCGTCTGCCCCAGCATGGACATCAGCCAGCCGAAGCCGCCGCTCCCCGCCGCCTCGGGCGCCAGATCCGCGTGCAGGGCGTTGCCCGCGAGCAGCAGCCGTCCGCCCTCGCCCGCGAACTCCTCCTCGCCCAGCCGGCGCACCGGCAGCATGAGCGAGCGGGCAAGCCGCAGACCGCCGCCCGCCCTGACCCGCGCGGCCAGACCCAGCGCGGGGCGCACCGGCGGGAACGGCGTGAACATCGCCTGGATCAACGGCTCCCGCAGGCGGTCCCATATGTCGCACAGCCGATCCCAGCCACGGCCGTCTCCCGCAGCGAACGCGTCCAGCGAGTCGCGGGTCAGGGCGCGGTCGCGGTCCAGCACGGCGCAGCGTCCGTCCGCCAGCGGGTGGGCGAGGACGTGCTCGGCGTGCGACCAGCGCAGTCCCTCGCGCTCCAGGTCCAGGGCGGCGAGGACCGGCGAGGCGGCCGCCAGCGGATAGAAGGCGCTGAACATGTCGCTGATGTAGTCCGGGTGCACCCCGCGGTCGCTGCGTACCGCGCCTCCTGGCTGGTCCTGGGCCTCCAGGACCTCGACGCTCCAGCCCGCGTCGGCCAGTACGTTCGCCGCCACGAGGCCGTTGGGCCCCGCGCCGATCACCACTGCGTCCGGCATTCCACTCCCCTTTGCCCGAAGGCGCTCTGAGATTGCCCGAAGGCGTCTGAGACTGCCCGAAGGCGCTCTAGGACTCGGTGGCCGGTTCGCCCTGCGCGCGAGCCGGGGAGCCGCCCTGTTCGACCAGCTCCGCCAGGCGGCTCAGCATGCTGCGGTGCCGGATCTGGATGAGGGCGTCGACCGCGGCGTTGTGCAGCACGCCGCCCGGCCCCTGGAGCGGATGCTCGTCGACGATCACCAGCGTGTGGGCGCCCCACTGCCGCACCTCGATGGCGATGCGGGCGGTGCCGAGCACCCCGCTGTAGGCCTCCAGCTCAAGCCGGTTCGGCCTGTCCAGGTGGCGCACCACGGTGTGGCCCGAGACCGTCCAGGGGCCGAGCCGGACGGTGTACTCAAGGCGCGAGCCGACCGCCGGCCACCGTGTGTCGAGCGGTCGGGAGTCGTGCGTGCCGACCACCCAGTCGGCGTACCGGTGCCCGTCCTCCAGCACCTCCCATACCTCAGAGGGCGGCCTCTTGACCAACTGATGGCGTACGGCCACGTCATGCCTCCTCGTCCCGTGCCGGCCTGCGGTAGCCGGCGCCTCCGCGTATGCGGACTCCTACCTCCTCAGCCCACAGCAATCTCGCACCGTGCGCCACAGGAGTCGTACGTACGCGCTTGTCATCGGCCCGCGGTGTCCGCTCTGTCCGTGTCCGAGCCTTCCGCGTCCCCCGCGAGGGCCGTCAGGTCGCTCAGCAGGCGTTGCGTGTCGGCGGTCAGGCCGCCGAGGGCGGGGGTGGCCCGGGAGTGGCTGTCCGTGAGCAGGCGGGTCAGCCGCTGGTGGGCCTCCTTCGCCGTGCGCAGCGCGCTGCGGCGGTCCCGTGCCGTTTCCGGGCGGTCACTCTCCTCGGATCCGGGGGCGTCGCTCTTGTCGAGCGCGCACACGTCCCCGGCCGCCCGCAGCAGCTCGGAGAGGATGCCCGGGGCGTCCTCCGGCAGGTCGGCGAGGGAGGGCCTGTCCTCGCCGGTCTCGGCGAGGGTGCGCACGGTCGTCTTGATGTGCTCCGTGATCCTGTCCCAGGTGAAGTCCCAGTCGGACGCGGGCGCACGGGGCACGGAACGGCGCAGCTTGCGGCCGGGGTTGAAGCGGTAGCTCTCGTCGGACCAGCGCCGCGCGGTGCGCAGGTCCGTCACGAGGTCGGTCAGCCGCTGCGCCCGGTCGTACCAGCCCTGGGCCTTCTTCGGGTCGAAGGGCTTCTCCTGGATGCCGTCCGCGACGGTGTGCAGCAGGTCGCCGCTCTCCTGGGGCAGGCGGCTCCGCAGATGCAGCACGTCACGCTCGTGCACCGGGGGCAGGATCAGGGCGTTCACCGCGATGCCGATGACGGCGCCGACCAGCGTCTCGAAGAGGCGGTGCAGGATGTCGAAGCTCGAGTACGTGCCGTACGCGAGGACGAAGAGCGCCGCCGTCGGCGCGTACATGCCCTGGGTGCCGAAGCGGGCGTAGGTGCTCAGCAGCACGGTGACGGGCAGGACGAGGGCCATGGCCGCCAGCGTGTTGTTCCCCGTGAGGACCGCGGCGCCCGCCGCGAGCAGTGTGCCGACCATGACCACCGCGAACTGCTGCATCGCCGAGCGCAGCGAGCGGTAGACGGTGCTCTGCACGAGGAAGAGCGCCGTCCAGGGGGCGAGGAGCGCCATCGGCGCGCTCCACCACCACCCGGCGACCGCCCAGGCGAGCACCGCGGCGCCCGCCGCCTTGAGCGACTGGACCGTCGTGTCACGTTCCGGCCCCGAGGTCGTCACGGCCCTGCGCGCGGACTGCCACAGGGCCGACACCTCCCAGCGCAGCGCGTTCCACCGAATACCGGCCACCTCTTTCCGTCCTCTTTTCCGTCCTCTGCCTGGGGCAGCGGTGTTTCCGTGCTCCGGCTAGGGCAGCGGCGTGCCGCCCGTGGCGTTCATGATCTCGGCGGTGATGAAGCTCGCGTGCTCGGACGCGAGGAAGACGTAGGCGGGCGCCATCTCCGCGGGCTGCGCGGGGCGCCCGATCGGCGCCTGCTTGCCGAACTCCTTGGTGTCCGGCAGCGTCGCGGGGATCAGCGGCGTCCACACCGGGCCCGGGGCGACCGCGTTGACGCGGATTCCGTCGTCGATCAGCATCTGGGCGAGGCCCTGGGTGAAGGTGACGATGGCGCCCTTGGTCATGGCGTAGTCGAGGAGGTGCGGGCTCGGCTTGTAGGCCTGCACGGACGTGGTGTTGATGATCGATCCGCCGCGCGGGATGTGCGGCACGGCCATCTTGCAGAGCCAGAACATCCCGTACAGATTCGTCCGTACGACCTGGTCGAACTGTTCGGTGGAGATGTCACCGATGCCTTCGGGCTGGGACATCTGGTAGGCCGCGTTGTTGACCAGGATGTCGATCCGTCCGAACTCCGTCACCGCGCGCTCCACGAGCCTGCGGCACTGCTCCTCCTCGCGGATGTCGCACGGCACGGCGAACACCTGCCGCCCGGCGTCCTCGACGAGGCGCGCCGTCTCCCTGGCGTCGCCCGCCTCCGAGGGCAGATGGGTGAAGACGATGTCCGCGCCCTCGCGGGCGAAGGCGAGGGCGACCGCCCGGCCGATGCCGGAGTCGCCGCCGGTCAGCAGCACCTTGCGGTCCTTCAGCAGGCCGCTGCCGCGGTACGACTCCTCGCCGTGGTCGGGCGGCGGGTCCATGGCGCCCGTCCAGCCGGGCGGCTCCTGGTCCTGCTGCGGGAACTCGGGCCGGGGATGACGTGTGGTCGGGTCCTGCCGGTCCTGTGCGCCGGGGGTGTCGTTCATCGGCTGCGCCTTCCTGCTCGTTCCTTCCCACCCTCCGCTCCGGGGGCGGCTCCCACCACTTGGGGGTGGCGGGGCCGCGCACGGCCGGCTAGTGCGGCCGCCCGTGCGGGGGTCCGTCGGGTGCCCGGGCGCGCGGGGGTGAAACGACGAGAGGGCAGGTCAGTCGCTGCCGGTCAGTTCGCCGCTGAGCTTGTCGTGGAGGTGGGCGCTCGGCTGGTTCAGGCCGATGATCTCGACGGTCTTGCCACGCTGCTCGTACTTGGTCCGAATCGCGTCGAGAGCGGCGACGGACGAGGCGTCCCAGATGTGGGCGGCGGTGAGGTCGATGACGACCCTGGCGCGGTCGGTGGTGTAGTCGAACTGGCCTACGAGGTCGTTGGAGGAGGCGAAGAACAGCTCGCCGGTGACGGAGTAGACCACACTGTCGCCGTCGGGGGCGGTGAGCGAGGTGACATGGACGAGGTGGGCGACGCGCCTGGCGAAGATCACCATCGCGGTGAGGGAGCCGACGACCACGCCGACGGCGAGGTTGTGGGTGGCGACCACGCACACGACCGTGACCGCCATGACCGTGATCTCACCGGCGGGCATCCGCTTCAGCGTGGCCGGGGCGACGGAGTGCCAGTCGAAGGTCGCGAAGCAGACCATGATCATGACGGCGACCAGGGCGGCCATGGGGATGTCGGAGACGACGGGGCCGAAGGCGATGCAGAGCACCAGCAGGAACGTACCGGCCAGGAAGGTGGAGAGGCGGGTGCGGGCGCCCGACACCTTTACGTTGATCATCGTCTGACCGATCACGGCACAGCCGCCCATGCCGCCGAGGAAGCCGGTGACGATGTTGGCGATGCCCTGGCCGATCGACTCGCGGGTCTTGGAGGAGTGCGTGTCGGTGAGCTCGTCGACCAGCTTGGCGGTCATCAGGGACTCCATCAGGCCGACCAGCGCCATGGCGAGCGCGTAGGGGGCGATGGTCGTCAGCGTGTCCATGGTGAACGGCACATCGGGCACCCCCGGCACCGGCAGGGAGGACGGCAGCTCGCCCCGGTCGCCCACGGTCGGCACGGCGATCCCGGCGCCGACCGTGAGGGCGGTGAGGATCACGATGGAGACGAGGGGCGCCGGGACCGCCTTGGTGACCTTCGGCAGGAACACCATGAGCGCGAGGCCGCCGATGATCAGCGGGTAGACGGCCCAGGGCACGTCGTGCATCTCGGGGACCTGCGCCATGAAGACCAGGATGGCCAGCGCGTTGACGAAGCCGACCATCACGCTGCGCGGCACGAACCGCATCAGCCTGGCGACGCCGAGCGCGCCGAGGGCGATCTGGAAGACGCCGGCCAGGATGACGCAGGCGATCAGGTGACCGAGGCCGTGTTCGCGGTTGAGCGGGGCGATGACCAGGGCGACGGCGCCGGTCGCGGCGGAGATCATGGCGCGGCGCCCGCCGACGACCGAGAGGGTCACGGCCATGGTGAAGGACGCGAAGAGACCGATCGCCGGATCGACTCCGGCGATGATCGAGAACGAGATCGCCTCGGGGATCAGCGCGAGGGCGACGACGAGACCCGCCAGGATTTCGGTGCGCCACACCTTCGGGTCGGACAGCCAGTCGGGGCGAAGACCCCGCAGCCGGTCGGCCGGGGAGAGTGGGGAGGAGGACAAAAGCGCGGGAACCTGTCGTGCTCGGGCACACCCGGCGTCGTGAAGGGGTATGCGGGGGGCCTGAACGGCAGCCTTACTCTACCCATCCCTCGCCCACCGGGCCCGAAGGGCCATGTGAACGGAATCGCCCCGCGTGCTCCACATGATCTACACGTGAAGCTCTGCCCAATAGTTAAGGTCTGCACCAACTCGCAGGTCAGCGACGGTTATTACTCATTCTTTGGCAAGAATTTGCTCTGTCATCAGAGGTTAATGCGATGGCAAAGTGGGAGACACAGCAGCCGTCAAGGCTGTGCCCGGGGCCACGTGGACCCCGCTGTCCCAGCGGGCACCCGCGGCGCCCCACCGTCACCATCGACCCGACCACACCGCGTCCCGGCACACGCCGGAGAGACGCAGGAGGCAGGCCACCATGAAGTCCCTGATCGACAACGCCCGCTCATTCGCCGCGACGCACGTCGCGGACCCCCGGAACACCGCGGCCTTCGAGGCCCTCGGGGCAGGGCAGTCCCCCGAAGCACTCTTCGTCACGTGCTCCGACTCGCGCGTCGTCCCGACCCTCATCACCGGAGCGCGCCCCGGCGAACTCTTCGAACTCCGTACGGCGGGCAACGTCGTCCCGCCCTACCCCTCCGCCGGACACCCGGACAGCCCGGGCCACCCCATGAGCGAGGCGGCCACCATCGAGTACGCGGTCCGTGTGCTCGGCGTCCGCGACATCGTCGTCTGCGGACACTCGCACTGCGGCGCGGTCGGCGCCCTGGTGCGCGGCGAAGACCTGTCGGCGGTCCCGGCCGTCCGCGACTGGCTGGAGCACTCCGTCGCCCCCGACGCCGCCCTGCGCACCCTCACCCCGGCCACTGAGGACGTGGCGGAGGCCGTACAGACGCATGTGCTCGCCCAGTTGGAGAGGCTGCGCGCATACCCCTGCGTCCGTGAGCGGATAGCCGACGGCTCGCTCACCCTCCACGCCTGGTACTACGAGGTGCACACCGGCGTCGTCTCCGCCCACCGTCCGTCGTCCGACGGCCGCGCGGCGTTCGGTCCGCTGTGAGGACCGCAGCGCCCCTCCGCCCGGCCCGCTCCCACGACAGGACCCCCCACCCTCATGTCCTCTTTCCTCTCCCCCTACCGCGCGCTGCGTGAGCCCGGCGTCCTGCGCCAGGACATCCTCGCCTCGCTCGTCGTCTTCCTCGTGGCCGTGCCGCTGTGCGTCGGCGTGGCCGTGGCATCCGGCGTCCCCGCCGAACTGGGCCTGGTCACCGGCATCGTCGGCGGCCTCGTCGTCGGCTTCCTGCCGGGCAGCGCCATCCAGGTGAGCGGGCCCGCCGCCGGCCTGACCGTGCTCGTCTTCGAGGCGGTGCGGGAGTTCGGGCTCGCCATGCTCGGCGCGATCGTGCTGCTCACCGGCGTGCTCCAGATCACCCTCGGCCTGCTGCGCTGCGGCCGGTGGTTCCGCGCGATCTCCGTCTCCGTCGTCCAGGGCATGCTGGCGGGCATCGGACTCGTGCTGATCCTCGGTCAGCTCTACACCATGGCCGAGGTGGAGCAGCCCCGCTCCGGGGTCGACAAGCTCGCCGGACTGCCCGGGCTCTTCGCCGACATCGCGAGCGACACCACCTCACTGACCGCCGCCGCCGTCGGCTTCGGCACCATCGCCGTCCTCGTCCTCTGGCCGAAGCTGCCCGCGGCGGCGCGCGTGGTGCCCGCCCCGCTCGCTGCGGTCGCGCTGGCCACCGCCGCCGTCGCCGGGCTGAGCCTGGACGTGGCGAAGGTGACGGTGCGCGGCCTCGTCGGCGCCATCCAGCCGCCGGGCCTCGGGGACCTGGCGGAGCTCGGCAGTGTCGCCGTGCTCGGCACCGTCCTCGCGTTCACCCTGATCGCCTCCGCCGAGTCGCTCTTCAGCGCGGCGGCCGTGGACCGCATGCACGACGGGCCGCGCACCCACTACGACAAGGAACTCGTCGCCCAGGGCGTCGGCAACACGGTGTGCGGCGTGCTCGGCGCGCTGCCGATGACCGCGGTCATCGTCCGCAGCTCCGCCAACGTCCAGGCCGGGGCCCGCACCCCGCTCTCGCGCATCCTGCACGGCGCGTGGCTGCTGCTGTTCGCCGTGCTGCTGCCCGCCGCGCTCGGCATCATCCCGCTGGCGGCACTCGCCGGCGTCCTGGTGCACGCGGGCTGCAAGCTGATCCCCGTCAAGGAGATCGTCCCGCTCGCCCGCGCCCATCGGGGCGAGGCGTTCGTCCTGGCCGCCACGGCGATCGCCATCCTGGTGACCAACATGTTCGAGGGCGTGGTGCTCGGCCTGGTGCTCGCGGTGGTCAAGTCCGCCTGGGACACCTCCCATGTCCACGTGGACGTACGGGAACTGCCCGGCGGCCGCCAGATCGTGACCCTCACCGGCAACGCCACCTTCCTGCGGCTCCCCCGCATCCTGGAGACGCTGGAGGCCCTGCCCAAGGACCGGCCCATAGAGCTGGACCTGACCGTGGTGCGCCACCTGGACCACGCCTGCCGTACGACGCTGGAGAACTGGGCGCTGCGGCACAACGACAGCGGCACGGAAGCGGTCCGGATGAGGACACTGCCGGTTGCCGTCACCACCGCCGCTGGGCCGGCCGGCTCCCCCAAGGAGCCCGGATACGCCGAGGAGCCCGAGCCCGCCGAGGCGCGGGCCCGCGGCTGACCCCGGCCGGTCAACGGCACCACCCCGAGCACCACTTCACCCAACCCCCCCAGGAGGTTCGCGATGGAACAGCTCATCAAGCGCATGACGGAAGAGTCCGTCTGGCAGAAGTGGGTCGCCGCCAACTCGGCTCCCGGCGGCGCCGCGCAGGCAGCGAAGAACGGCTGCATCAGCGCGGCGCCGAAGAGCGGATGCATCAGCGCCACCGGCAAGACCGGCTGCATCTCCTGAGCGAGTGAGCCCGCGGGGCCGCCGCCACGGCCGTTCACGCCGCGGCGGCGGCCCCGCCCCTTTTCCGCCGCCCCCGAGTCCGCACCGGAGCCCCCTTGAACCCCGTGCCGAGCGCCGACGTCCTGGACCGGATCCGGGACATCCCCCTCTACCGCGCCTCCGTCGAGCGCGGCGACTTCCCGATCCTCGAGAAGCCGGAGATCGCCCGGGACTTCCCCGACAATTGGATGACCCCCGAGCTGTCCCGCGCCCTGGAGACGGGCGAGGCCGAGTTCGTGCTGTCCACCGGGACCAACCACGCCCGGATGCAGCTGATCCGGCCGCCGTACTTCCTGCTCCGCTCCTACTACCGCCTGTGGAGCGAGCACCCCGACCTCGACGCCCTGTGGCACTCCGGTGCCCGGCGGATCTCGCTGACCACCGTCCTCGCCACCGAGCACGTCGCCCGCGTCAACTCCCGCAAGCCGGGCGCCACCCCGGGCGAGCGCTGGCTCGACGACCGGACGCTGTACCTCAACCGCCGCCTGGATCCGGCCGACTGGGATCGTACGGAGGTCGAGCGGATGCTCTCGGAGATCCGCGAGGTCAGCGCCGCGCACCCCGAGGGCTCCTACCTCCTGGACTGCTCCGGCTACCACCTGGCGCATCTGGTCCGCAAGGTCACCGAGTGGGGCCTCTGGGACGGCTTCCCCCGGCCCGCCGGCATCATCCACGCCTATGAGTACACGCCGCTGAACGTCCGGGCGTATCTGCGCGCCCACTTCGACTGCCCGGTGATCGACCTCTTCGGCAGTACGGAACTGGGCTACCTCTTCTACAGCGACGCGGACGGCGCCTACCGCCCCTACCTGCACGGGATGAGCGTGGAGCTGATCCCGGTGGAGCCCGGCAGCGGCATCCACAGCCTCATCGTCACCAGCGTCCGCAACCCGTACATGCCCCTGGTGCGCTACCGCTCGGGTGACTGCGTCCGCACCCGCGACGGCAGTGCCGACCCGGAGCGGATCGTCTCCTTCTGCGGCCGCGAGAAGGAACTCCTCGCGACGCCCGGCGGGCCCGTGGCCCAGGCCGACCTCGACGCCCGTATCGCCGCCGCCGGCCCCCGCGTCTTCCTGCACCAACTGCATCTGACCGGTGAGGGCCGGTGCCGCCTGTGGTACACGACGTTCGACGGCGAGCCGCTCACCGCCGACGAGGAGGCCGAACTGGCCGCGTCCGTCGGCGCGCTGACGGGCCGCGCATGCCGCGTGGAGCACCGCACCCACGTGCCGATAGGCCGGTCCGGCAAGTACGCGTGGCTGGCCACGCCGGACGCCGCGGCCCCCACCGCCGAGGCGCTGCTCGGCGAGGCCCTGCACGAGGAGGTGGTGCGGCACTTCGCCGAGAAGCCCGGCGCACCGGAAGCCGCCCACGTCAGACACCAGGTCCGTGAGTGCCTCCGCTACCTCTATCTGGTCTCCCGCCACCCCGACCGCCTCGGCGGCCTCTTCCTCCCCGTCGAGCAGGACATCGACGAGATCTGGCACTACCTCATCCTCCAGACCCGCGAGTACCGCGAGCTGTGCGAGGAGCGCCTTCCCGGCGGCCACTTCATCCACCACCGGAGCCTCTCCTACGACGCCTACCAAGAGGACCCGGGCCGCGAGACGGCCGCCGAGGAGGCGCTGCGGTGGATCCCCCTCTACACCGCGGCGTTCGGCCCCTTCGACGAGGACGCCCTGCCGCACTGGACGGTCGTACGGTTCCTCCACGAGGAACTGGGGTTGTCGCTGGCGGAGATCGCGGCCCTTGAGGGCGGCTCCGCGGCTCAGTGACTGCCGACGAGGCCTCGGCCGAGGCCGTCGGCCAGCAGCGGGCGCAGGGCCGCCTGGGCCCGCTCGAAGTAGCCGGGGACCTTCGCCGCGCTCTCGGCGTAGCGGACCGCGTTCGCCAGCTGGGCTGCCTCCGCCGCGACGGCCTCCGCGGTGCCTGCCGCGGCCGCCGCACCGGAGCCCTCCGCGACTCCCGCCGCGAGCGGCACCGCCGTGGGCCAGGCCAGCACCACGAGTGTGACGAGTAGGGCCGCGCCGAGGCCGATGGCGAGCCACTTCTTCAGCTCCCTGCTGTCGGCGGTGTTGTCGTCCCAGTACTGCTGCATCGCGGGCAGCAGCACGAGCTGGTGCTGGTTCTCCAGTTCGCGCAGCCGCCGGGCGACCCTTCGGAGCACTTCGACGGGGACGCCCTGCGGCAGGGCCGTGGTGTGGATCTCGTACAGCACCAGGCCGTCCTTGCCGATGCCGTCGGGGCGGAACGTCGGCTTGTAACAGATCCACTCGTACTTGACGTTGCCGCGCGCACGCGGGAGCGGGACGAGCGGGTAGTACAGCTCGTTCCAGGACGGCCGCCATGTCGAGCGGCGGATCTCGATCCGCGTCGGGGCCCCGATGCTCACCCGCCCGGCGCGCTGGAGGGCGAGCATTTCTTTGAGGGCCGGATCGATGACGAAGCGCGTGAGGACGTCCGTCTTGTGCTGGAGGTCTTCGATCTCGGTCCTCTTGGCCTGGCCGACCGTGGTCACCTCGACCAGTTCGAGGACCATGGTCGTCCCCTCGGCCCGGACGCCGAGCATGTCCGAACGCAGCTGACGGCCCGGCGTCTGTGTCCTGATGTTCTTCTTCAGGGCATCGCGGCCGAATTCGTTGCGGTACTCCGCGATGATCCATTTGGCGAGGATCTCCGTCGCACCGCGAAAGCGGTTGGCGTCCAGGAGGGTGAGCTGGCTGATCACGTCGGAGTCCGGGTAGCGCTGCCTGAAGTACTTGGTGAAGCACTCGGCCACGTAGAGCTCCGCGGTGAGCGACTCGATGTCCTGGCGCACACGGTCACGGTTTCCCTCGCCGTCATTCCCGACCGGCCGAGTCGGCAACGCGCAGTAGTGGTCCAGGAAGGGGATGTCGGCCATGGGGACCCCGCTATCCGTTCTCGGTGAAGTCGGAGCCGACCTCGATGTCGAGACCGCTGCACGGGGTGTACTCGAACCAGGTGCCGACGAGATTTCCCTCCGCGTCGGTGGAGATGTCCGTCGCTTCTTCCGTGCCGCCCGCCGATGCGTCCGCGCCATGGCTGACGACGACGAAGGGCGCGGTGCGGCCGGGGTTCTGGTACTGGTACGGCCGTCCCCAGGGGTCGGTGAGGACGAGGTTCGGGCGGGTGTCGAGCAGCACCCGCAGCCCCTGCCGGGTGGTGGGGTAGTACTCGGGTTCGATCGGCGCGCCGCGCCACGCCGGGTCGTGCTGTTGTTTGGCCTTCTCCGCGTACTTCTCCAGGGCCGTGACGATGGCTTCGATCTCGCGCCAGGCCCGCTGCTGGTTCACCGTGAGGAGCGGGCGGGCCCGGGCGGCGATGTCGGGGTTGGCGGGCGGGATGCCCGGATAGTTCGTGCGCGCGTACGCCTGGATCTCGTCGGCGATGGACATGTACGGCGGGTCCTGGGGGTCCGGTGAGCCGTCGCCGTCGATGCGGCCCGTGGACATCAGCCGGGAGAAGGCCCGCTCGAAGCCGGGGCGGATGGGCAGGACCACGCGCGCGGCGCCCGCCCGCAGGAACTCGCGGCGCAGCGGGTCGGGGTGCCACAGCAGCCGCTTGGTCTCGGCCAGCTTCTCCGAGCCCCAGAAGTAGGGGTAGAAGACGTAGAGGACGTTCTCCCATTCGGCGGCCTGGTGCAGGAACTTCACGAACTCGCCGAACTTCCGGATCTTCAGCCACGTCTCGGCGCTGACGGGAAGCGTCGACGGATCGATGTCGTCGGTCCAGGTCGGGGTTCCGCCGGTGCCCAGGTGGGCGAGGACGGCGTCGACGTGGTCGGGCGCGGTGTCGAAGTCGCTGCCGAAGAGCCACTGCAGGGACCGCTTCATCAGCTCCTCGCGCTCGGCGCGGCGCAGTGTGAGGGTGTCGTCCCGGTTCAGCTCCGCGAGGAGCTGCTCGCGGCGGTCCCGCACCCGCTGCTGGAGGGTGTAGTACTGCTGCTCGGCGGCCTCGCGCAGCTTCTGCCAGGTGGCGACCTGCCAGGCCAGATACGCGGCGTCCGAGAGCCGCAGCGTCGTGGCGAGCCGGAAGCCGGCCCAGCTGATGTTGCGGTGGGTGTACTGGATGGAGAGGTGGCCGGTCTTGCCGTTCAGGTGCAGGAGCTGGGACTGGTAGCGGCCCTTCAGCTCGGCGCCGACGGGGGTCGCCGTCACCTCAAGGGCCTCGTCGCCGATCACGTCGAAGCGGGCCAGCTCGGCGGGCCGCCAGCCGTAGTAGTTGACCTCGAAGAGGATCGGCACGAGTTCATAGCCCTCGGGCAGGTCGATCTGCCAGGACTGGTACCGGGTGACCGTCGCCTCGTCCTCACCGATGATGGCGGGGAACTCGTAGGTGTAGTCCGGGGGGCTCAGATACTCCTCCGGGGGTGCGGTCACCAACGCGCCGTAACGGGCCGCGAGGGTCATCCAGTTCTCCCGGTTGATCTGGTCGATGCCGAAGGCGAACTCGTACGGCGTGGCGAGGGTCCTGTCGATCTCGGCGAGTTCCATCAGCTGGCGCCGCAGCGCGCCGCCCGGGTCGGGTACGACCAGGTCGTACGTCATGCGCAGGCCGTAACGCATGAGGTCCACGCGCCACTTGCGCATGATGCGGTAGTAGTCGATGCGCATCACTCGCGGGGTGGGGTTGGTGATCACGCGCGCGGCCTCGTCCTCCTCACCGCGGCGGGTCTCGGTGCGGAAGGAGACCTTGTGCTCCTTGCGCGAGCGCGATGAGGCCTTGGAGGTGATCTCCGTGGCGTGCTTGGTGCTGGCCTGGCGCGACTCGTGGTCGGAGGTCGCGACGCCGTAGTTGAGGGTGCTGGTGACCGACACCGTGCCGTAGCTGCCGCTGGCCGTGACCCCGAAGTTGAGGTTGGTGTCGCGTGTGGACTCGTTGGTGGTCGACATGGCCACGTCCGTCTTCTCGGCCACGCCCTTCTCGGCGTACGTCTCCAGTTCGTCCGTGACGATCCGGGAGAGTTCCTCGCTCTGCGTCGACCATTCCTTGTGGCTCACGCGGGCGGTCTCGCCGGGGGCCATGGGGAGGGTCGAGACGAGTTCGCCGCGCTCCAGGCCGACCGGCTGCATCTCGATCCGTTCCAGATGCAGCCAGCCGACGGGCTGGATGCGGGCCTCCTCGACGAAGCGGTCGACGAGCAGGTCGACGTCGGTCGCGCCCGGCACACCGCCGTCCGGGGTGCGCACCGCGGCGACCACGCGTCCGATGGCGGCCAGGTCGCCGGGGCCGACGTGCGCGTAGAGCCGCGCGGTGCTCGCGGCTGCCGCCGGACCGCTCTCGGCGAGGGACGGCGCGATGGTCTCGAACACCGGGTACAGGTCGGCGTGTTCGTCCCGCAGCCGCTCCCCCAGGGCCTCGGCCTCGGTTCGGCTCAGCCCCAGGGACCGCATGAAGTTCAGCTTCGCGAAGACGGACATCGACGAGCCGGTCCCGGAGGCGATGCCGGGCTCGGGCTCGGCGGGCACGGCCGCCGGGACGGGTTGGGTGTAGGTCGCCTTGAGGATCGCCCGGGTCGAGTTGGTCAGTCCGGTCATGTGCGTCGTCCCCTCCGGCCGGTGCGGCTCGGCCGCTCCACGGGCGCGGCTGGGCCGCGACGGACCAACACGCTAGCAGCGAGGACGTGTTGCCTTCGTCACACTCAGGAGTGAAGCCGGGCAGAACGGCCGGGGGTGGCGACGGCCCCCGGAAACGTACGCTAGGGTTGATCTTGTGCTCGTCGCCGAAGTTCCGGTGACAGGCCTGGCGTTGGTGGTCCAAGGAAAGGCGCCCCACTTCCTGTGGGGAGATGCAGGTGCAAGGCCTGCCCAGCGCTCGCGAAAGGCCCCGGTCTCCGTCATGGAGACCGGGGCCTTCTTGTCGTGGCCCCCCGGTGTGGTTCAACTGGCCTGCCGTCACTGTTTGTTCATGCCCCGCATCGGTCGATGACGTGTTACCTGGCGGTAAGTCTTCACCCGGAGATCACACACTCTCCCCGTCCCCGCCCCCGGCCTTCCGACATGAAGGAGCCTTACGTGGTCACGTCCCGCAATGCCCGGTCGACGACGCTCGCCCTCGCCACGGCGGCCGCGGCGCTCGCCGCGGCCGCCCTTCCCCTCCCGGCGCTCGCCGCCCCCGCCGGCCCGCGCGCGTCGCTGCCCGCCGTCGCCCCCCACGCCGAGACCCCCGCGCTCCACGACGACGAGGCGGGCGGCGACGCCGACGCGGACGACCCGGCGATCTGGCGCAACGCCGCGAACCCGGACCGCAGCCTGGTGATCGCCACCGCCAAACAAGGCGGTCTGCGCGTCTACGACCTGGACGCCCGCGAGGTGCAGTCCGTGCCCGCCCCCGCCGCACCGGGCCCGGACCACGCGCCCGGCCGCTTCAACAACGTCGACCTGGTGCACGGGCTGCGCCTCTCCTCCGGCCGCGCAGACCTCGCCGTGACCAGCGACAGGGGCGGCGACCGCCTCCGCTTCCACCGCATCGACCGCGACCGCCCGGGCGGCCCGCTCACCGATGTCACGGACCCCGCCGCCCCGCCCGTGTTCTCCTCCTCCCAGGAGGAGATCGACGAACAGCGCACCGCGTACGGGCTCGCCACCTGGACGGACAAGTCCACGGGCCGCTCCTACGCCCTGGTCAGCCGCCGGGAGCGGACCAGTGTCGCGCTGCTGGAGATCACGCCCGGCACCGGCGGCAAGGTCGGCTACCGCAAGCTCCGCACCCTCGACCTGCCCGCGAAGTTCCGCCTCCCCAACGGCACTTCGTGGACCCCGTGCGGTGAGCCCGGCGAACTCCCCCAGGTGGAGGGAATGGTGGTCGACCCGGCGAACGGCACGCTGTACGCGGGTCAGGAGGACGTCGGCATCTGGCGGATGCGCGCCGACCTGACCGGGAAGCCGGAACTCGTCGACAAGGTGCGCGAGTTCGGCGTCCCCGGCACCTATGACGAAGAGACCGAGGAGTGCGTCGCCGGCGCCGACCCCGGATACGGCGGCAGCCGCCTCAGCGCCGATGTCGAAGGGCTGACGCTGCTCACCGAGCCGGACGGCGACGGCCACCTCCTGGCGTCCAGCCAGGGGGACAACACCTTCGCCGCCTACGACCGCGAGCTGTCCGACGCCAACGAGTACGAGGGCGGCTTCCGCGTCACCGCGGCCTCCTCGGAGCTGGACGGCTCGGAGGAGTGCGACGGTGCCGCCGCGCTCGCCGCGCCGCTCGGCCGCACGTACCCGAACGGACTGCTCGTCGTCCAGGACGGCCACGACTCCCCCGGCGACGGCGACCGCCCCTCCACCAACTTCAAGTTCGTGGACCTCGGTGACGTCAGGGACGCCCTTGAGGAGGGTCAGTAGATGTTGACGAAGCCCCACCAGGTGCTGCCGGCCCGTTGGCAGTAACCCCGGGTCGCGGGCGTCGCGTTGATGTGTTGCAGGACTCCGGCGTCGCACCGCGACTCGGTCGAGTACGGCGACAGGCACCGGAAGCCCGCGCGTGGCCTCGGCGCACCGGGCGGACAGGACAGGACCACCGCGTCGGGGCCCGACACCCTCGTCGGCACGGACTGCCCCGGCACGGACTGCGCCGGGGCGGCCTGCGCCGGGACCGCCGCCGCGCCGAGGGCCAGCACGGCCCCCACCCCCACGCTCGTGAGCAACGTACGAACAGCCATGGTGTTTCCCCTCCAAGGACGACGGCCCGTTTCGACACCCCTACCGTGCGCCGCGGGCTTGCAGGAGACCTTGGGGAAACCTTGAATCGGCAGGTCGGCGGCGGCGACGGCGGGCCAGGCGGTGGAAGGCGCGGGTCGTGTGGCGCGGCGCGGGGAGGGTTCCGGCGATCGCGTCGGCGAGGAGGGTGGAGACCGTCTCGGCGGCGCAGGTGCGGTTGGTTCCGATGCCGCCGGTGGGCCCGCGTTTGATCCAGCCCACGACGTACGTTCCCGGCTGCCCGGTCACCCGGCCGGCTTCGTGCGGGACGGTGCCGCTGATCTCGTCGAAGGGCAGTCCCGGCACCGGCAGGCCGCGGTAGCCGATCGCGCGCAGCATCATGCCCGCCCCGAGGGTCCGCTCGCCCGCGTCCGAGGTGACGCGCACGGCTTCCATCCGGTTCTCGCCGAGGACTTCGGCGGGTCGGCAGTGGAAGCGCAGGACGATGCGCCGGCCGGGCGCGGGTGGCGCGGCCCACTCCATCGGCCGGCGCGTGACGTCGCGCAGGGCGGCCGCCTTGTCCCGCGGTGCCGCCTCGTCGAGGGCGCGGGTTATCCGCGGGTCGTGGTCGTCGACGACAAGCTCCACGCCGGGCATGTGGGTGAGGGCGAGCAGTTCGGAGGTGGTGTACGCGGCGTGTTCGGGTCCGCGCCGCGCGAGCAGGACCACCTCGCGGACCTTGCTGTCGCGCAGTGCCGCCAGGGCGTGGGCGGCGATGTCGGTGCGGGCCAGGGTGTCCGGGTCGGCGAGCAGGATGCGGGCCACGTCGAGGGCCACGTTGCCGCTGCCGACCACGACGACGCGCTCCGCCGACAGGTCGATGCCGTCCGGGGTCGCGTCCGGGTGGTCGTTGTACCAGGCGACGAACGCGCTCGCGGGGACGCTTCCGGGCAGGTCCTCGCCGGGGACGGAGAGGCGGCGGTCGGCGGAGGCCCCCACGGCGTAGATCACGGCGTGGTGGTGCGCGGCCAGCTCTTGCGCGGTGATGTCGGCGCCCACGTCGAGCCCCAGATGCATCCGCACCCGCGGGTGCGTGTGGAAGCGGGCGAAGGTGTCGCCGACCTTCTTGGTCGCGGGGTGGTCGGGCGCGACGCCGTGGCGCACGAGTCCGCCGGCCACCGGTAGCCGGTCGATGAGTGTCACTTCGGCGCTGGTGTGCAGCAGGAGGTCCCGGGCGGCGTACATACCGGCCGGGCCGGTGCCGACGACGGCGACCTTCAGCGGAGCGAAGTCCGCGGGCAGGACGCGGGGGAAGGCCGGCTCGCCCCAGGGGTGGAAGTTCGGCCCCTCGGGATCGGGCTCGGGTGCCTCGCTCTCCTCGAAGTACGCGGCGTTGATCGCGACGTACTGCTTCTGCGCCGCGGGCAGCCGGTCCACCGGGAAGACCGCGTCGACCGGGCAGGCGTCGGCGCAGGCGCCGCAGCCTATGCAGGTCCTGGGGTCGATGTGCAGCATCTCCGTGCTGCCGAACGCCCGTTCTTCCGGCGTGGGGTGGATGCAGTTGACCGGGCAGACGGCCACGCAGGTGGCGTCGGCGCAGCAGGTCTGGGTGATGGCGTAGGTCATGTCGGCCGGATTCAGACGAGGTGGGCACGCTTGTAGAAGACCAGCGCGGGCCTGGTGAGCAGGCCGCACGAGGCGAGGAACTCCATGAGGCCCGAACAGCTGGAGCGCATCATGGACTTGTGGTGTTCGTTGGCCTTCGCCTCGGCGAGGGCGCGCTCCGCGTCGAGTCCCGCGTGCGCGTAGACCTCGCGGTTCACCATGCTGGTGACGATGACGTACGACGCGACGGCGATCACGAGGGCGTTGATTTGGCGGCGCACCCGGCCCGCGCCCGCGAGGCGCTTGCGCGTCTGGTCGCGGGCGAACTTCATGTGCCGGGACTCCTCGACGACATGGATGTTGTTGATGGTGCGGACGAACGGCACGACCCGCTCGTCCCGCATCCAGTCGCGCTGCATGACGTCGAGCACCTCTTCGGCGACGAGGATCGCGGCGTACGCGGCCTCCCCGAAGGCGACCGTCTTGAAGACCCTGCCCAGTTCGACGGCGAACCGGTGCGGCCGGTAAGGGGGCGCGCCCAGCTTCTCGGCGCCGCGCGCGAACATGATCGAGTGGCGGCACTCCTCGGCGATCTCGGTGAGCGCCCACTGGACCTCGGCGCTGGTCGGGTCCTTCGCGTAGACGTCGCGCAGCACCATCTGCTGGAGGATCATCTCGAACCATATGCCGGTGCTCGCCACCGAAGCGGCTTCCTGCCGGGTCAGCTCCTTGCGCTGCTCCTCGGTCAGCTCCTGCCAGTACGCGGTGCCGTAGAGCGTGCTCCACTCCGGGCTGGCGCCGTGGAAGTCGCGGTCCAGCGGGGTCTCCCAGTCGACGTCGGTGGCCGGGTCGTACGCGAGGACGGCGGCCGAGTCGAGCAGCCGCCGGGCGATGTCGCCCTCCGGGGAATCGTGCGGTGCGCTCGGCCGAACAGTGCTGCCTGCCATGCTGCGGCTCCTTGACTCGGACGTCAGGGCGGGGGCCGCGACGCCCGCGCAACGGCACGACCCGACCCCCTTGTTAGACAGACCGTATAACAAGGGGGTCGGGTAGGCCTACCCTCAAGTAGCCTCAGATGCGGGGCCAACCGGCGTCAGGTGCGGGTCAGCTGCTCGGCGGCCGTCCACCTGATCCGCGTACCGCACGCGGAGACCACGAGCGCCGACGCGGCGACCGCGGCGAACCCCCACACGAGGCTGCTCGCGTGGGCGATGAACCCGATGAGCGGCGGCCCGGCCAGCAGCCCCGTCGTCCCCATGGCGGCGACGAGCGTGAGCGCGTCCGAGCCCTGTCCCGCCGCGGCCACGTAGACGCACGGGGTGACGGCCGCGATGCCGAGGCCCACACAGGCGAAGCCGAGCAGGGCGGGGACCAGGCCGCCGCTGAGCAGGGCGAGGAGCAGGCCCGCGCCCGCCAGCGCACTGCCGGCCACGACGACGCGGCCGTCGCCCCAGCGGCCGCGCCAGCCGTCGGCGAAGAGGCGGGCCACGACCATCATCCCGGAGACGACGGCGATGCCCAGGGGCGCCAACTCGGCGGAGGCGTCGGCGACATCCTCCAGGTAGAGCGCCGACCAGTCGTTCATCGCGCCCTCGGTCACGGTGCCGAACGCCATCGCGACGCACATCCACAGCGTCATCCGGGACGGCATGGCCCACTTCCCGGCGCGCTTCTCCTTCCCCTTCTCCCCCGCCCCCTCCTGGGTCTTCTCCCCTGCCTGCTCGGCGAGTTGATCCTCCGTCAGCAGTCCGGTACGCGCGTACGCCGCCAGGAGGAGCAGGAGCGCGGCGGCCGCGGTGAAGTGGACGGCGACCGCCGAGGTCACCGCGTTCATCCCGGAGGCGAGCAGCGCCGCGAGCAGGGAGCCGCCGCTGAACGTCGCGTGCAGCCGGGCCATGGCATTGCGCGCGAACCTGGTCTCGAGGGCGGCCCCTTGGGCGTTCATGGCGACGTTGAGGCAGCCCACGAGGACGCCGTCGACGCACATCACGAGGAGCGCGACGGGGTAGTTCGGCGCCGCGGCGAGGGCCGGGAGCAGCAGGGCCAGGCAGAGCGCCGAGAGGAGGGCGAGGCGCTGCGAGCCGAGGCGCCGCATCAGCGCCGCGACCACGGGGAACGACACGGCGGCGCCGACGCCCGCCGCCATCAGCAGCACGCCGACCTCCGCTGCGCTCAGCCCCAGGTCGCTCTTGAGGGCGGGGATGCGGGAGGCCCAGGTGGCGTACTGGAAGCCGAGCGAGCAGAACAGGGCCGCGATCGCCAGCTGCCCCCGATGGAAAGGATCACGTACGCGGAGCACCCGCATCAGCCCACTTCTCTGTTTCTGTGCGCGGTACCGGCCCGGCCGGCACCGCCCTGGACATATACACGGCGGTCGGGCCGTATCCGGCCGGGGGCGCGGCCCCTTGACCGGCGGTGAAGCCACGGGCCGACCAGAACGTCTCGCTGCCGCCGACGGCGACCAGGGAGATCTGCTCGTAGCCGTGCGAACGGGCCGTCATGGTCAGGTGGTTCAGCAGGAGTCGTGCGAGCCCCCGGTGCCGCAGTTCCTCCGCGACGACGATGTCGTGCAGATGCAGGTTGCGCGACGCGAGCGCGGGCGTCTCGTCGGTCCCGCGCAGCCGCGGGTAGGCGGACTCCGGGTAGGGCAGGGCCAGCAGATAGCCCGCGAGGCTTCCGTCCACGTCCAGCGCGAAGCAGGTGCCGGGCGACGCCCGCGCCTTGGACTCCAGCGCGGCCCGCCCCTCCGACAGGCCGAGGCGGTCGTAGGCGCGGTGTTCGAGGGCGTTGACGCCGTCCCAGTCGTCCGCGGTGATGCGGCGTATCCGTATCTCGTGGTTCACGCGCCCCGCCTCCGTATCTCGTGGCTCACGCGTCCCCGCCGTCTATCCAGGTGTACGGGAGCGGGCTGAAGCCGTTGAAGCCCCGTGTCATGTAGCTGGTCGCGTACGCGCCGCAGGACAGCACCCACACAGGGTCGCCGGAGGCCAGCGCCTTGGGCACCGGCACCAGGCCGTGTTCGTGCGAGAAGGCGTCGTCGCTGTCGCAGGTGGGGCCCGCCACCACGGCGGGCACCGACTCGGCCCCGCGGTGCGAGGGGAAGACGAGGCGGTACTGCACCTGGTCCATCTCGTAGAGGCCGTTGAACTTGCCGCAGCTCAGATAGAGCCAGTACTGACGCTCGCCGTCGGGGCCGCGCCGGGCGGCGAGCCGGGAGACGTGCGCGCGGATGGCGCCCTGGTCGGCGACGAGATAGCGGCCGGGCTCGATGACGAAGCCGAGCCGGTGGCCCCGGATCACCCGCAGGCGTGCCATGCCCTCGCGGATCACCGCGAAGATCTTGTCCATCGGGGGGTCGAGGGATCTGCCGCGCTGGTCGCGGTAGCCGAGGGCGGGCAGGCCGCCGCCGAGGTTGACGTGGTCGAGGGTGATGCCGCGCCGGGCGAGGGCGGCGAGGACGTCCGCGATGCGGTCGAAGGCGTCGCGCCAGGCGTCGGCCGTCATCTGCTGGGAGCCGACGTGCACGGACAGGCCCGCGGGGATAAGCCCCAGCTCGCGGGCTCTGTCCAGCACGGCGACGGCGTCGTCGGGCGTACATCCGTACTTGTGGCTGAGTCCCCAGAGCGCTCCCTCGCCGCTGGTCGCCAGACGGCAGAACACCCGGGCGCCCGGGGCGTGTTCGGCGAGGGCGGTGACGTCCTCCAGGCTGTCGGTCGCGAAGTCCCTGAGGCCGAGGCGGTACGCGTCGGCGATGTGGGCGTCGGACTTGACGGTGTTGCCGTAGTGCATCCTGGCGAGCGGCACCCCGGCGCGCAGCGCCTGCTCCACCTCGTGGGGGCTCGCCGCGTCGACGCCGCAGCCCCGCTCTGCCAGGCGGGCGAGGACCTCGTCGACCGGGCAGGCCTTCATGGCGAAGCGGACGGCGACGCCGGGCAGTTCGCGGCGCAGCGTCTCGTAGCGCTCCTCGATGCCGGGGAGGTCGAAGACGATCTGGTCCTCGGCGGCGTTCGCCAGGGCGTCGAACAGCGGTGCGGTCTCGTGCGTCATCGTGGCGCTCAAGTGGGCCGTCCCGCCTCGGCGGCCGCGGGCAGGTGCGGGCCGGACTCCTTGCCCGCCCGCACCAGGGGCTCCCAGGCCTCGGTGAGCAGCGCGAAGTCCTCGATGTCGCGGCGCGCCTCGTCCAGGAGGCGTTCGCGGCGGGTGGCGAGGAAGTCGGCGAAGCGCGCGTATCGGCCGCCGAGTCCGCGGTAGGCGGCGTCGACGCGGTCCAGGCGCCGGACGTTCTCGGTGCGGTCGAGCGTGGCGCTCCGCCGGGCGAGGGCGCTGATGACGGAGCCGCGGACCTGGCCGCTCTCGTCGAGGAGGGCGTCACCGGCCTCGGCCATCCGGTCGTAGACCTCGTTGAAGTAGAGCATCGAGAGGAAGAACTTGACGAAGCGCGTCTGGTACGCGGTGAAACCCGCGTCCGTTCTGCGTTCGGGGGTGTAGAAGTTGACGATGTGGCGGTTGTGCAGGACGCCGGGCAGGGCGGCGTCGTGGACCAGGTGGATGAGGAAGTAGTCGCTGCCGATGGTGTCGGTGGCGGGCGGCAGCGGTACGCGTTCGTGCACGCCGTGGAAGCTGATGTTGCACATGTCCACGCGCATCGGGTCGACCAGGGTCAGCGTCGCGTGGTCGCCCGTGAACGGCTCCGTGCCCGCTCCGCGGAAGGAGTCGTCGACGAGTTCCCGCTTCTGCGCGTCGGACCAGTGGCCGGGCGCCCAGAGGCTGACCACGTCGTAGTAGGCCTCGGGATCGAGGTCGCGTATCTCGCCGATGTCCACGGACAGCTCCCCCACGAAGGAGCCGGCGACCATCGCGACGCGCTTGTCGGCGTGCCGCTGGTCGAGGGCGGTCTCGACGGGTCCGTGCGCGGCGTCGGCCGCCCGCTTGCCGAGCGACGTCAGTTCGTGGTGGACGGGGAAGACCGGCTGTCCGTCGGCGAGTTGGTAGCGGCTGTCGGAGTCCCTGCGGTGGACGGACTCGCAGCCGAGCGCTGCGGCGATGAGGAAGGCGCGGTTGGTGCAGGCGCCGTAGGAGAGCTTGGCCGGGAGCATCAGCTCCAGCACCAGCTCGGGCTTGGCGACCTCGGCCCGGGCGATCACCCGGCGCAGGAAGTCGCGCTGCCGTGCCTCGTCGAGGTGGTGGGTGATCACGCCCGGGATCTCGCCGAGCGCGCGCACGGCCCCGGCATGGGCGGTGAAGGTGTCCGGGTCGGAGGAGTCGAGGATCAGCAGGCGCACCTCGACGTCGAAGTGCGCGGCGGCGTAGGCCGCTTCCCCGCCGATCGCCGCGATCGTCTCGGGGCAGGCCCGGTTGGTGGGGAGGGTCAGGCAGATGCGGCGCATGCGGCGTCGGCGTCCTCTCCGGTCCAGGACTTGAGGCCGAGGAGCTTCTCGCCGAGGTCGTTGAGCGTGGCGGTGCCGTAGCGGAGCGACTCGTGCTTGTCGGCGTCCCCGAGGAGCGTGGCGTTCCAGTCAGGGGTGGAGAGATGGCGCCAGGAGTCGACGCGGGAGCGGCGCAGCTCCTCGTGGGTCTCGAGGGCGGGCATCATCGACAGGTACTGGACGGCGCGCACGCCGTCCGCGGAGGTGTTGGGTGCCACGCCGTGCGCGAGCAGGCCGTTCCAGATCAGCAGGTCACCGGCTTGCAGTTCGGGCCGGATGACGGGCATGTCGTCCTGGTCGATCGCGGGGCGGATCGGGTCGCGGTCGTCCGGCTGGAGGGCCTTCCACCGGTCGAAGCGGCGGAACAGCTCGGGGCAGCACTGGAAGCCGCCGTGCTCGTGCCGGGTGTCGTCCAGGGCGATGATGCCCTGCACGCGCTGGGGCAGCACGCCGAGGGTGGTGTCGACGTCCCAGTGGAGGTTGATGTCGAACCCGCGCTCGGTGGGGGCGATCAGGGAACGGGAGCGGTTCTTGACGTTGGGCGGGTTGAGGTTGAGCCGGTCCAGGGTCACCCACAGCTCGTCGCAGTCCCATACGTCGGTGAAGGCGTCGTACACCCGCTGGGTCTGCCGGCTGTCCCATATGAGCTGGTGGTGGTAGGCCTCGACGAAGCCGTAGACGTGCAGTTCGCGGTCGAGGTCGGAGCGGAACTCCCGCTCCTCGTACCAGGTCTCGGGGCGGCCCCGGTCGAGCCCCTGGAACTCCCAGGCGAAGTCCAGCAGGTTCTTGGCCGACTCGGCGGGGATCGCCTGCTTCACGACGACGTAGCCGTACGTCTGCCAGAAGGCGAAGTCCTCCTCGGACAGCACCTTGAGCGGCTGCCTCTTGGTCAGGTCCCGCAGCTGTGTCTGTGCCAGGTAGGTCTCGCCGTCGGCGCTGAAGTACGGGACGGCGGAGGGGGCTCGATGGAGGTAGCGGTCGGACGCTGCCATGGGGGCTCCAGGGTTCGGTCTCTGCTGAAGGCGGGCGCGGCGGCGCCTGTCACCTCCGCCCCTAGTCGAACTTGCGTACCACCAAAATGGACTAGACCAACTCGCGCTGTCAACAATTGATTTGGGTGCCTTGTGGACCAAAAGGACGATATTCGCCCCCGGTTCATGTGCCCTTCACATCGGGATCCGTCGAAAATTCAACAGGCAACTGCCCCTGACGCGGGCGCAGTTGGTCCGGGCTGAGCGTGGTGCCGCCCATGACCGGTGGGCACGGCCCCCTGCTCGCCGTGCCCACCGGTCAAGATCCGCGTCGGACGCCGCGGGCCCCAGCCGCCCGCGCGTCGGCTAGCCGCGCGGCGTGATGCTGAAGTCGAACGCGACCGTTCCGGGGTCGATCGCCGTCACCCCGCCGTCCACGGTCAGCGCCGCCCCGTTGACGAACGACGCGGCGGGCGAGAGCAGCCACGTGATCGCCTCGGCCACCTCCTCCGGCCGTCCCGGCCGGCCGGTGGGGATCAGCCGCGACGCCTCCTCGTACGCCGCGTCGCTCCCGCCGCCCCCGAGCCCGGCCTCCTCGGCGAACCGCGTCATCCGCCGGTCGGCCATCTCGGTCCGCACCCAGCTGGGACAGACCGTGTTGGCACGCAGCCCGTCCTTGCCGTAGTCGACGGCGACGGAGCGGCACAGCTGGAGGAGCGCCGCCTTCGACGTCGCGTACGCCGCGTTCGCCACGCCGTTGCGCAGCGCCGCGACCGAGGCGACCGCGACGACCGAGCCACGCGCCGCCAGCAGATGGGGCAGCGCGGCCCGCAGAAGCAGGAAGGGGCCGGTGAGGTTGGTGCGCATCACCAACTCCCAGTCCTCGTCGGAGATGTCACCGACCGCGCCGCTGCGCCCGACCCCGGCGTTGAGCACGAGGCCGTCGATCCGCCCGTACGCCGCCACGGCCGCCTCGACCAGACCGCCGACGGCCGCCGGGTCACCCGCGTCGGCGGGGTGGGCCAGCGCGCCGGTCTCCTCGGCGACGCGGCGCAGCGGTTCGGGGCGGCGGCCCGAGACCACCACCTGGTGGCCGTCCGCCCGCAGTTGACGGGCGGTGGCGGCCCCGATACCGGTTCCGCCGCCCGTGACGATGACAACTCGGCTCTCTGTCATGCCTGTTCAGCCTCCGAACGCAGTCGTGAGCGCGGGGTGCGATCACCGTTCCATCTCACTGTGATGTCACCGTGATCATACGGAGACACCCGCTCACGACCGCGTCCGGAGGGTCTTTCAGGCCGCGCTCAGACGGCCCGGCAGACCCGGCTCACTCGTCGATCGCCGCGCCGAAGGCCGCCCCCGTGCCCGGCGCGCCCAGCGACGCCCCGCCGTAGGTCCAGGACCCCGACGCGGTGACGCCGCCCGTGCCGGCCGAGAGGACCCACACGGTCCCGTCCCCGGCGTTCTCACCCGGCGCTGCCGCCAGGAGACCGAAGCGGCCGTCGTTGTTCGGGTCGGAGAGCCGCACCTGGGCGCCCCACTTGTCGCCCTTCTCGGGCACGCCCGGGATGTCCGCGGAGTCCTGGTCGAACGACTTGGCGCCGGTCGCCGTCACGCCGTTCTCCGAGCCGCGCAGCACCCAGACCGCGCCCGCGTCGGCGACGGTGCCGATGTCCTCGCCGGGCGCGCCGATCGCCACGTCCGCGTAGCCGTCGCCGTTGGTGTCGGCGACGGACAGGTCGGCGCCCCAGCCGTCACCGCGCTCGGGGTTGCCGGGGACGCCCGCGGAGCCCTGCGTCCACCACTTGGCCTCCTCGCCGAGGCCGTCCGCGGTGCCGTAGCGCACACCGACCAGGCCGCCGGTCATGGTCTCGCCGCCGTCGTCCGGGGAGGCGGGCTCGCCGGTCACCAGGTCGTCGTAGCCGTCGTTGTTGATGTCGCCGGACGCGGCGGCGGGGCCGCCGCGCAGGTCGCCCTTGTACGTGAGCCCTTCGGCGCCGCCCGCGAAGTGCATGGACCAGCCGTGGCCCGGCTCCTCCGGGCCCACGGTCACGCCGGAGACGACGAGGTCCGCGTAGCCGTTGTCGTCGTAGTCGCCCGTGGTGAGGGACTTCGGCAGGATGTGGCGCTCCTCGGCGGCCGCGGAGAGCCGCTGGGTGTCCTGGCGGCGGAGCGGTGCCTGCCCGGGCTGCGGCGAGGCGTCGTACGCGAACAGCTCCAGGTCGTCGCGGTCCAGTACGGCGAGCACGTCGCCCGGCGTGTCGCCGGTGAGGTGCGCCGCGGCGAGGCCCACGCCGAACTGCTCGCCCTTGGTGGGTTCCTGGGTCTGCAGCCAGTCGCTCGCCGAGCCGGTGAGCCCGGACTTCGAGCCCCACAGGATCGCGACGCCACCGGCGTCCGCCTGGTCGTCGATGTCCTCGCCGGGGATGCCGACGACGGCGTCGTCGTAGCCGTCGCCGTCCAGGTCGCCCGTGGCGACGGCCTTGCCGAAGCCGTCGCCCGCCTCGGCGGCGCCCGCGACCCCGGACGTGGACTGGCTGAACCGGGCGGCGTTGCTGGTGCCGATGCCTCTGGTCGAGCCGTACTGGACCGTGACGAGTCCTGCTCCCTTGTGGCCGCTGACGGTGGCGCCCGGGGCGCCGACCAGCACGTCCTCGTATCCGTCGCCGTTGAAGTCGCTGTTGCGGTCGTCGGCGTGCGTACCCCCAGGGGTGCCGGCGTGGGCGGCGGGGGCGGTGGCGATACCGGCCCCGGTCAGCAGAAGGAACGATGCCGCGGCGAGGGCGGCCGAACGGTTCTTGCGCACGAGCGGCTCCTGTGAAGGAAGGTGGCCGGGCTGGCGCGGGGGGGGTGTCCGGAAAGGGCCCGTTCCTTGTCCGGCGCCCTGTTCGACACGGCATGGGTCACAAGGGTTGTACGGGAGTTCACTTCCAGCCGTACGCGTAGGCCGCGACCCATGTGATCTCCAGCCGCGCGCTGCTGCCGGGCGCCGCGCCGGGCCCCGCGAGCGCGCTCTCGTTCTGGAGCACCCAGGACAGGGGCCTGTCCGGCACGTTCCTCGTGTCGTGTCCTATCTCCCGGCCGTCCACGAAGAACCGCACGTGGCCGGGGGTCCACTCGGTCGACACGGTGTGCCATTCGGTCCAGTCGTCGGCGCCGTGGAACGAGCCCTGTTCGCCACCGCCGCAGGGGTGGTGGAAGGCGCTGAGCGACCCGGTCCACTCGCCCTCGGGATGGTCCATCTCGCAGCCGCCGCCGTAGTGCAGCCAGGCCGACTTGTAGCCGGGGGCCTGCTTGGTCACTTTGATGCGGGCGCTGTACTTGCCGTACTTCATCTGCATGACGGCACGCGGTACGACCGCCGCGGCGTGCACGGGCCCTCCGTCGGCGGGCCGCCACATCCGGACGCGCATCCGGCCGTCGCCGTTCTCCGCAGGGCCCACGCTGACGGTGTCCTCGGGGTGGTAGACACCGACGACATTCCGGCGCCGGTCGTTGGCCGTGTCGCGCCAACCCGTGGGGTACGCCCACCAGTTGTCGCGGTAGGAGCCCTTCAGCCCCGCGCAGTACGCGGCGGAGGTGTCGGCGTGGTGGTCGCAGTCGCTGAAGGAGCCGAGCGGCACCCGGTCGCCGTTGAAGTCCTCGGCCAGGACCTGCCAGAACGGCCCGCAGTCACCGCGCGGCAGTGAGGGGCCCGCGTCACGGCAGGCGTCGGCGGAGACCGGCGCGCCTCCCGCCCCCGGGATGGACAACAGGGCGGCGAGCAGCGTCACGCCGAGCGCACCGAACACGAGCGGTCTGCGCCGTCCCGCCGCCGCGTGTGATCCCATCGCGCTGCCTCCGCTCACGGACGCCCTCAGAGGGGGGCCATCCTGGCGGAGCGGGCACCGCCCCGCCATCCCTCGCGGCGAACCCGGTCGACGCCCTGGATGCTCTGGACGCTCTGGACGCCCTGGACGCGCCGGACGCACCCGGCGGTGCGGGCGACTCGTCCTTTGCGGTGTTCTTCGTATGGATGATCGGATCGGTTGAGCGGCACCGGGCCTCCCTCGTGCGAGCCTCCTCCACGTCTCTTTGACCCCATGAGGAGCTGACGTGCACGTGACCTCCCCCTCCCTCGTCCAGACCGGGATGAGGTATCTCTGCCTCCTCGGCCTGGTGGCCGGAAGCGGCCTGACGGCCGTGCCCGCCGCGCACGGCCAGCCGGGCCCGTCCCCGGACCGGACCACCGCGGCCGCCTCCGCCTCCGCCGCCGCCGCCGCCAAGCCTCTGCCCGGCGGGCTCGGACCGTGTGTGCCGGGCAACTGCCCGCCCGACGGCTATCCGCCGGTCCACAACGGCGCGATCCGGTGGCGTGACGCCGGCATCAACATGTACGTGGGCGAGAACTTCCTCGTCCGCGAGCGGGCCGCGGAGGCCGAGGGTCGCGTCGTCGTCCTCGGCGACTTCGACCAGGACAAGGCGGCGGGCGCCAGCAGCGTCTACAACGTCGGCGAGGCGGGCGTCGGCTCCCGGGTGGCGCCTCCGGTGGGCTCGGACTGGCTCACCACCGGAGGCGACGTGCGGGTCGGTGCCGGGGAGCGGCTGCTCGCCGAAGGCGGTGTCGTGCGCCATGCGGGTGAGACGTCCGGCAGGATCCTCGGCACCCTGCGCAAGGACCCCGACGCCGCCGATCCGTACGTCCCGCTGCGGGACGAGCTGACGGAGGCCAGCCAGTGCTACGCGCACCCCGGCGGCGGTACGCGCACGCCCACCGGCACGGTGGTGCACGCGGGCGGCGAGACGCTCTTCACCGGTGACGGCATCTCGGCGCTCCAGGTCTTCAACGTCGACTTCGATCTGATGAGCGGCAGCGGCGGCCAGGAGGGCATCCGCTTCGCGGCGATCCCGGACGGCGCCACGGTGCTGGTCAACGTGTTGGGCGCGGCCCGCACCATCAACACCTACAGCGGCACCATCGACGACAGCAGCCCGTTCAACCAGCTGCGCAACCGACTGCTGTGGAACTTCCCCGACGCCACATCCGTCACGTTCAAGGGCACCGGGCAGTTCCAGGGCAGTGTCCTGGTCGGGAACCAGCGGTCGATGACGACGGTCAGCGTGCCGGGCATGAACGGCCGCTTCTTCACCACCGGCTCGCTCACCCACACCAGTGCGGCGACGGGCGGCGGTGGCCAGGAGTTCCACAACTACCCCTTCGACGGGGACCTGCCCGACTGCGGCGACGACGTCACCACCGGCCAGGTCGAGGTCGTCAAGAAGGACGAGGACGACGGCGAGCGGCTGGCGGGCGCCGAGTTCGAGCTGTGGCAGGAGTCGAACGGCGTCGACGGGTTGCAGACCCGCGGCGACGACGCCGACACGAAGATCGGCGGCGTCTGCGTCACCGAGGCGCCCGGCGAGTGCGCACGCACGGTGCCGCTCGGCACCTACTACTGGCGCGAGACCAAGGCCCCCAGCGGCTATGAGCTGCCCTCGCCGAACGTGTTCGGGCCGCTGGAGCTGACCGAGGAGAACGCCTCCGGCGGCGTGTCGGTCACGGCCACGAACGAGAAGGAGGAGGACGTCGTCACCGAGGGCGGCGTCACGGTCGTGAAGAAGGACAAGAAGACGGGCAGGCCGCTGGCCGGCGCCGTCTTCCAGCTGTGGCGCGAGACCAACGGCACCCCTGGCCTCCAGCGGCGCGGGACGGACCCCGACACCGCGACGGGCGCGCCGTGCACGACGAACGCCGCGGGCCGGTGCGGGGCGGTCGTCCCGCTCGGGACGTACTACTGGGTCGAGACGAAGGCCCCGGACGGATACGTCCTTCCCGATCCGGCGGTCTTCGGCCCGCTGGTCCTCACCGAGGCGAGCGCGACCAACGGCGTCTCCGTCGAGGCGCTCAACACCGCGCGGGACGAGCCCACCACCACGGGCAGGCTCACGCTCGTCAAGAAGGACAAGAAGACCAACAAGGCGCTGGCCGGTGCCGTCTTCCAGCTGTGGCGCGAGACCAACGGCACCCCGGGCCTCCAGACGGCCGGTGCGCGCCGGGACACCCTCGTCGACCGGGGGTGCGCGACGGACGGCCGGGGCCGGTGCGAGTTCCAGGGGCTCGACCTCGGCTCGTACTACCTCAAGGAGACCGCCGTGCCCGACGGCTATGTGCTGCCCGGCAGGACGGTGAGCGGCCCCCACGAGGTCACCGAGGGCAACGCCGCCAAGGGCGTCACGGTGACGCTCACCAACGCGCGCGGCGGAGGCAAGAAGGACAAGTGAGGCGCGGCGGGACCGGGCACCGGCGGTGTCAGCCGCCCGTGCCCGGTTTCGTCCCCCAGATGAACAGGTGGTCGTCCTTCTTCAGGAGCCCGTACAGCCGCTCGGCGTCGCCCAGGGCGAGGTTCACACAGCCGCCCGAGCCGGAGGAGAAGAGGTCCGAGCGGGTGCCGTGCAGGGCCTGGCCGCCGTCGAAGAACTGCGCGAACGGCATCGGGACGCGGTAGAGGGAGGAGAAGTGGTCGCGGCTCTTCCAGTAGACGCGGTGCCAGCCGCGCCGGGTCTCCAGTCCGTCGCGGCCGCTGCGGACCGGCACGGGGGCGAAGACCAGCTTGCGTCCGGTCTGCGTCCACAGGATCTGCCGGGTCAGGTCCACGCAGGTGACGCGGTACGACCTGGCCGGGCACCCGCGCCGCTCGGCGGGGTCACGCCGGATCCGGTCGGCGAGGACGAACCGGTAGGTGCGCAGGGAGGCGTGCCCGTCCGCCGGGCGGATGCCGAGGCGCTGTTGCAGGCTCCGGATGGCCTCGCAGTCGGCCGGCGACTGCCGCCCGTCGACCGGGAGGCCCACCTCGCGCTCCAGTTCGCGCTGGTAGGGGCCGGTGGCCGCGTCGCACGGCGGCACGGGGGCCGAGGTCCCGGCCGCGGCCAGGGCCGGGGAGGGAACGGCCAGGGAGAGGGCGGCGATCGATGAGAGGACCCAACGCATCGCCCCAGCTTCACCGCCGCGCTGCCGTATGCGCGGCGACACGACCCGACAATCCCACGAATGGCCCGCGCCCTTTCGCGTGCAACCCTCTTGCAACGTGCCGAGGGGCAGGGTCGTGCCATGGACAGCCATGAGAGCAAGGCCGACGCGCCCCGCGTGGAGCTGACCGCCGCGGCCGCGCGGCTCCTGCGGCGACTGCGGGAGGCGCACGGGCCGCTGATGTTCCATCAGTCCGGCGGCTGCTGCGACGGCAGCGCGCCCATGTGCTACCCGGCGGGCGAGTTCCGTACCGGCGACTCCGACATACCGCTCGCGTCGCTGACCGTGGATGGCGTGGCGGAGCCCATAACCTTCTGGATGTCGAGGAGCCAGTACGAAGTGTGGAGCCACACCCGGCTGATCGTGGACGTCGTGCCCGGGCGGGGCAGCGGCTTCTCGCTGGAGGCGCCGGAGGGCGTACGTTTCCTTATCCGTTCCCGGCTGGTCGGGGCAGCGCCACCGGCCTCTGGTGAACTCCGCTGACCGCTGGGACAGTTGGTGGCCCGGCCGACCCCAGGGGGGAATCTGTGACACGGCAGACGCAGCACGGCGGACGGTTCAGAACGGCCCTCGCCCTCATCTCCACGCTCGGCACGCTGGCCGGTGCGGCTCTCACGGGAGCGGCACCGGCCAGCGGCGCCGTCGGGGAGGACGGGCGGGCGGCGGCCACGAGGATCGCGCCGGGTGTCGAGTACCGCCACTTCGACATCCCGGCCTCGCGCGGCACCGCCCGCGCCCATGTGCTCGACGTCGACCTGCGCGATCCGCGCACCCGTGTCGGCCTGCTCTATCCGGGCAAGGTGGCCGCACGCGCACCCGTCTCCGCGCTCGCGGACGGCGTGGGCGCGGTCGGCGGGATCAACGGCGACTTCTTCAACATCACCGAGACCCAGCACCCCGGCGTCGAGGCGACCGGCGCGCCCGTCGGCCCGATGGTCGCGAACGGCCGCCCGCTGAAGGCCGCCGTTCCCGACGGGCAGCGCTTCGGGCCCGCCATGCCGCCGGGCGTCACCACCCGGGCCGTTCTCGGGGTGGGGGCCGACCGCCGGGCGCGCCTGGACGATCTCGCCCTGGACGGGGAGGTCCGTACCCGGCAGACCCGGCTCCCCCTGGGCGGGCTCAACCAGTACGCGCTGCCGGTGGGTTCCGTCGGCGCGTTCACCAGCGACTGGGGCGCCGTCTCGCGGGTGCGCGCCACATGCGGCACGGACACCAGCCGCGGCGCGCCCTGCAGTGCGGACACCCACGAGGTGACGGTCCGCCACGGGCGTGTCGTGGAGTCGGCCGGCACACCGGGCAGCGGCCCGATCACCCGCGACACCACGGTCCTCGTCGGGCGTGAGGCGGGCGCGCAGGAGCTGCGGAAGCTGTCGGCGGGCGACCGGGTGCAGGTCAGGCACCGCCTGGTGGCCGCCGGTTCGCGTGTTCCCTTCCGCTTCGCGCTCGGCGGCTACCCCGTACTGAGGAACGGCGCGCCGCTGCCCGGTCTCGACCCCACCACGTCGGCGGTGCGCACCGCGGCCGGGATCGCCGACGGTGGCAGGCGGCTGGTGCTGCTCTCCCTCGACGGCTCCCCGGAGTTCCGCACGGGCCTGACGATCGCCGAAGTGGCGCAGACCTTGCGGGGGCTGGGCGCGACCGAGGGCTTCAGCCTGGACGGCGGCGGCTCCTCCACCCTGGTCTCGGCCACGTCGACGCTGGTCGCGCGGGCCCCGGGGGCCGAGGCCGTGACCGTGCGCAACAACCCGAGCGGCGGGGTGGAGCGCCCGGTGCCCAACGGCATCGGCGTCTTCTCCCGGGCGTGACGGCTCCCCGCCCCCTAGGGGGTCACTCGGTGTCCCGCACCGCCACCAGGCCGTTGAAGACACCCACGTAGGCCGTGCCGTCGGGGCCCAGGGTCACGGGCGCCCAGTTGTTGTCGTACGCGATACCCGTACCGGCGAGCCGCTTCCACTTGGTGTCGCCGGTGCGGAAGTCGACCGCGGTGAGGTACCAGGCGTCGATGCCGAGGCTGTTGGGCTCCTTGGTGTAGAAGTACAACAGGCCGTTGGCGGTGGAGAGTTTGGGCACGGTGGACGGGGCGCGCACGTCGCTCTCCCAGACCGTGTCGCAACCGCTGCCGTCCTCGCGCACGTCGATCCGGCTGACGCCGCCGACGACGCTGCGGCCGAAGGTGAGCGAGGTGATGTTCTCGTAGCCGTAGTTGTTCTCGACGACGAGGCTGTCGCCCCAGGTGATCAGCGAGTTGTCGGTGGTGGAGGCGCCGGGGCCGAAGACGGGCACCTTGCAGACGAGCCGCTTGCCGTCCGGCACGTCGGCGCCGCGCCGGTAGACGAGGACGTTCATGCGGTCGTCGGCGTTGTCGGTGATCGCCACGTACTCGTCGCGGGCGCCGAAGAGGTCGGGGGTGGTGCCCGAACCCTGGTTCACCGAGCCGGGTTTGGTGCCGGAACCGCGGTCGTACGTCTCGCGCCAGATCACCTCCGGTGTGCCGTCGGGGGCGGCGCGGAAGCTGTAGAGGGCGTGGTCGGAGACGATGGAGACACCGTCCTCCGCGACCGAGAAGGAGTTCTGGATCTCCTCGCCGTCGAGGCGCACGGACCGGATGGCGCCGGACGCGGGGTCGACGGTGCCGACGCGCCCTTGTCGCGTCACCCACCAGATGCGCCCCTCCCAGTCCGGCATCACGGAGGTGACCGGGTCGCATTCGCCGCTCGGGTAGAGATTCGACCAGGTCACGCAGTCATGCGGAACGTGCGCCGTCAGGTCCCACTCCTTGTCGACGACGAAGCGCCACCCTCCGTCCTCGGTCCGCTCGTGCGCGAGCCGGACGATGTGCTGCCGGGAGTCGGCGAGGACGAGCCGGTCCTTGTGGTCGAGGTAGGAGTAGGCGCCGCCCGAGGTGTCCTTGAAGATCTTGGAGAAGTCCAGGCGGGTGAGGGCCTCGACCGTCGAGGGCCGCTGGGGCAGCTTGTACTCGGCGAGCGTCTCCAGCGTCCTGGGGTCGAGCAGCTTGACCAGGAAGCCGGTGAAGGTGCCGCAGACGGTGACGATGCGGCCGTCGCGGTCGAAGGTGACGGTCGCGCACTCGCCGCCGAGCGCCGCCATCTTCTCGCTGTCGACCGCCGGCCGCTTCCCGAGCGGCCCGCTCCAGGGGTATGTGCCGCTGCCCGCCGCGTCGGCGTGCATGCCGCTGCGGCCGTTGGCGGCGAGGTACGGGTGCTGGGGCGGCGGGGTGCCGGGCAGCGGCTGGGCGGCGGCGGGCGCGCCCTCGTAACTCTTGACGAGCCGGTGGCCGGGCGCTTTGGGGATGTCGTCGGCGTACGCGGGGACGGCGAGGGAGACGGTCAGGGCCATGACGCTGGCGGTGACGAGGCGGCGCGCTCTGCTGGGCATGCGCCGAAACTAGGGCGAGCCTCCTGAAGTGTCCATGAAACAGCGTCAGTTGTTCATGAACCCGCAAGGAACGGTCATGGCCGGATTCCGCTGACGATGTCGGCGGTGGCCGTCAGGCCGTCCTGGATGGTCGGCGCCATGCTCGTGCCCGCCAGGTAGAAGCCCAGCAGCAGACAGACGACGGCGTGCGAGATCTTGAGTGCTCCGTTGCGCAGAAAGACCACCGCAAGGATCACGAGCAGCAGCACGACAGAGATCGAAACGGCCATGGGAAGTACCTCCTCCGCCACGCGGGAACCGCGGCTTCCGGCCGTCAGTTTGGCGCAGCGGAGGGGGCGTCCGGGTCTCTGACCTGTGCTCCGAACGGGTTCTACTTGCGCGGAGGTTGATCCGCGAAGATCATCCGCGGCGGGGGTCGAGGAAGGCTTCGAGCCCCGCGAGGTCATCAGTGTTGAGGTGGTCGACACCGGCGGCGAGCAGTTCGCCCCAGACCGCGTCGCGCTGCGGGCCCGGCAGATCGGGCGTCGCCCAGAAGCGGACGCGCTGCCCGCGCTTGTGGGCCGAGGAGACGATGCCGCGCAGCTTGGCGCGCTCGGCCGCGGGGATCGGGCCTGTGCCCTGCCAGCTGAAGTTGAGCGACCAGCTGTCGCTGATCAGCGGGATGAACGAGGCGGGCGCCGCGGTCCCGAGGTCAGTGAGGCGGCCGTCGTAGAAGGCGTGCCGCACCTTCTGCGCCTCCATCGGGGCGCGGGCCGCGCGGTGGCCGGAGACGACGGCCGTAACCGCGGAGCGGCGCACCTTTCCGTGGGCGTACGTCGTGAACAGGTGGCGGTAGGGCCGCAGATGGCGGTGGAGCGCGGCGTACGTGGCGGCGCCCTCGGTCTTGATGTCGATGAGGAGCTGGAAGGGCGTGCGGTGGTATCCCCGGTACACGGAGCCGTGGTGGGCGCGCACGCGGGCCGCGAGCGGGTCCAGGTAGAGGGATTCGAGGGTGCGGGAGGGGTCGAGGTCGACCGGGTCGTGGGCGACCAGGAGCTGTCCGTCGACGAGGAAGATGTCGGCCTCGACGCTGTGGAAGCGGTGGGCGAGGGCGTCGAGGAGCGGTCGGGGGTGTTCGTAGTCGTTGTGGGCGTGGGCGTGGATCAGGGGGCGGGGGCGCGGGGGACGCGGGTGGTGGCCGCGCTCGCCCGCCTGGGCGTGGGCGGGCAGCGCGACGCTGCCCGCGAGGGCGGCGCCGAGGGTGGTGAGGGCTCTGCGACGGGTGGTGAGGGCCATGTCTGCCTCCCGGGGGCGAGTGTGGGCGGGGCGCGGGGCGCGTCTCGGCGTGTCGAGGCGCGCCCGGGGGTGCGGCGATGAGCGGAGCCTCAGTGAGTATGCGGCTCCGCACGCTTCAGGACACCCTGCCGGTCCGGGAGTTGGCGTGATCGTCGCCGGGCGTTCACGCCTGCCGGTGACGGGCGTTCACGCCTGCCCGGTGAACACCTCCGGGTTCGCGCAGTGCGCCGGAACCTCGCCGCGCAGGAAGCGGCCGACCTCGCCCGCCACGATCCGGGCCGCCTTGTGCGCGACCTCCTGGCCGGCGCCCGCGATGTGCGGGGTCATGACGATGCCGGGCGTCTTCAGGAGGCGTGAACCGGCGGGGACGGGCTCTTGGGGGTAGACGTCGAAGGCGGCGCCGGAGAGCTGCCCGGCGTCCAGGGCGTCACAGACCGACGAAGCAACGCCTCGCCCGCGCCGCCGCGCGGGAGTTGGTGCCGGGGCAGACGGTACTGCTCGACGACAGCACGACCTGCCTGCACCTGACGCGCCTGTTCACCGAGCGCACCCCGCTGACGGTGATCACCAACTCGCTGCCCGCGATCACGGCGCTCGCGAGGGAACCGGGCATCTCCCTGATCGCCCTCGGGGGCAGCTACTTCCCCGCGTACAACGCCTTCATGGGGCTGCACACCGCGGACAGCGTCGAGGCGTTCCGGGCGGACGTGCTCTTCATGTCGACGACCGCCGTGACGCGCGGCCGCTGCTACCACACGTCACCGGAGACGGTGCAGGTGAAGCGGGCGATGATGGCGGCGGCCACGCGCCGGGTCCTGCTCGCCGACCACACCAAGTTCGCCAGGGACGGCCTGTACGCGCTGGCTCCGCTGTCGGAGTTCGACCTGCTGGTGGTGGACGACGCTCTCGCGCCCGAGGAGGTGGCGGCGGTCCGCCGGGGAGGGACGGACGTCCGGGTGATCCCCCGCGCGTGAGGAGGACCGCGCCCCCGAAGGGCGCGGCCGGCCTGGCGCCCTACCCGGCCACCAGCTCCTCCCACCGCACGGTGCGATCACACCACCGCTCAAGCAGCACCCGGTCATGGCCGACGGCCAGCATCCCCGCCCCGGACTCCCGCCGGTACTCCTCCACGACGTGGACAAGCGCCGCCGTCGTGGAGGCGTCGAGCATCGCCGTCATCTCGTCGCAGACGAGCCACCGCGGCCGCAGCACCAGCGCCCGTGCCAGACAGGCCCGCTGCAACTGACCGTCGCTGACTTCGTGCGGCCGCCGCCCCATGAGGTCCTTGCCGAGACCGACGCGGGCCGCCAGCTCCGGCACGAGGTCCGCGACCTCGGAGGAGCGGCCCACCGCCCGCAACGGCTCCGCGACGAGATCCCGGAGCGCCAGCCGGGGATCGGCGGAGAGCCGCGGCTGCTGGAAGACGACCCCGAAGGCCGTCCGCTGCTCGCGCGGGGCCCGGTGCCGCCAGCCCCGCGCCACCTCGCCGTCGATGACGAGCTGCCCGGCGTCGGGCCGGTGCAGCAGCGCCGCGACCCGCGCCAGCGTCGACTTGCCGCAGCCGCTGGGGCCGAGCAGGCCGACGGACTCACCGGGTGCGAGGGTGAGGTCCACGGAGCGGAAGACCGGGGCGCGCCGGTCGTATCCGGCGGTGATGGCGCGCAGTTCAAGCACGGGGCGCCTCCAGCACGTCCGCGTGGGGGTGGTGGCAGGCGGCCCCGCCGGTGAGCGCGGGCACGGTGGCGCACGCCGTGTCGGCCCGTGCGCAGCGGGCCGCGAACGCACACCCCTCGGGGAGCGCGGTCAGCTCGGGCGGCATGCCGGGGATGGGCGTGAACTCCCGCTCGGGCAGGGCGTTCAGGAGTCCTCGGGCGTAGGGGTGGCGGGGCCCGCGCGTGCCGAAGAAGTCGTCGGCCGCGGCGATCTCGACGACGCGGCTCGCGTACATCACGGCGACGCGGTCGGCGATGCGTTCGGCGGCCGCGAGGTCGTGGGTGATCAGGAGCAGCGCGCGGTCTTCCCCGACGTGCCGGCGCAGCTCGTCGACGGTGCGGTCCACGAGGTCGCGGTCGAGGCCGGTGGTGGGTTCGTCGGCGAGCAGCAGCGGCGCGTCGCCGACGAGGGCGAGCGCGGTGGCGGCGCGCTGGGCGAGGCCTCCGGACAGCTCGTGGGGGTAGCGGTCGAGGTGTCCCGCGGGGAACGCGGCGCGCTCGGCGGCCGTTTCGGCGGCGGCCCGCAGCCCCGGCCCGCGCACCCCGGCCAGCTCGCGCAGGGTCTCCTCCAGCTGGGAGCGCACGGTCCGTACGGGCGTCAGATGGGCGGCGGGGCTCTGCGGTACGAGGCCGACGCGCCGCCCGCGCACGGTGCGGGCCAGCGTGCGCTCGTCGGCGGTGAGCAGGTCGGTGTCGCCGAGGAGCGCCGAGCCGGAGGTCTGCGCGTTCTGCGGAAGCAGCCCGAGCAGCGCGGAGGCGAGCACGGACTTGCCGCAGCCGCTCTCGCCGACCAGGGCGAGGCACTCCCCCGCCGCGAGGTCGAAGGTGGCGTCGGTGACGGCGGAGACATGGGTGCCGCCGCGCATGCGGAAGCGTACGGACAGACCCTTGACGGAGAGGACGGGGACCGTCACAGCATCAGCTCCGATCGGCGCCGGGGGTTGATCCGCTCCCGCCAGGCGCCCGCGAGGCCCGCGATGGCCAGGGTGGGCACGATGATGAACAGGCCGGGGAAGAGCGTGGGCCACCAGTCGCCCGCGAGGAGCGAGCCGCGCGCGCTCTGCACGAGCGTGCCGAGGCTGGCCTGGTGGGTGGGCAGGCCGAGGCCGAGGAAGGAGAGCGCGGACTCGTGCCAGATGGCGTGCGGCACCATCAGGACGGCGGCGAGCCCGGCCTGCGGCAGGACGCCGGGGAGCAGGTGCCGCACCGCGACGCGCAGGCGTGAGGCGCCGCCGGAGATCGCCGCGTCGACGTAGGGCCGCGAGCGCAGGGACAGCACCTCGGCACGCACGATGCGGGCGGTGGAGAGCCAGTGCGTGAGCGCCACGGAGACGACGACCGGCCATACGCCGGGCCGGAACATCGCCACGATGAAGATGCCGAGGAGCAGGTGCGGCACGGACGAGAAGATGTCGACGAGCCGCATCACGATCCGGTCCACCCAGCCCCCGGAGGCGGCGGCGAGGGCGCCCACGGCGGTGCCGATGACGGTGGCGACGACCGCCGCGACGACACCGACCAGCAGCGAGACCCGCAGCCCGTAGACGCAGCGCAGCAGGAGGTCACGGCCGACGTCGTCGGTGCCGAAGGGGTGTGCGAGCGACGGCGGCCGGAGCTTGGCCGCCAGGTCGACGGCCTGCTCGTCGAGGTTGACGAGGGGCGGCACGACGAGGACGGCGAGGACGACCGCGGCGACGATCACCGCGGAAGTACGCACCCGCCACGCGCGCGTGGAGCGACGTACGCCCCCGTGGGCGCGCCAGACGATGTCAGCCATCGAAACCCACCCTCGGATCGGCGAGGCCGTACAGCAGGTCGGCCACGAGGTTGCCGAGCAGCACCGCGGCCGTGGCGAGCGCGGTCAACGCGGCGAGCAGCGGGAAGTCCACGGAGGTCGCGGCCTGCACGGTGGCCGCCGCGATGCCGGGCCAGCTGAAGACGGTCTCCACCAGGAGCGCCCCGGTGATGAGTTCGGGCACGCGGGAGCCGATGAGCGTGAGCACCGGCAGCATGCCGGAGCGCAGGGCGTGCCCGAGCAGGACGGTGCGTTCGGCGAGGCCACGCGCGCGTGCCCCGCGCACGGGGTCGTCACCGAGCGCGTCGCCGACGCCTTGACGTACGTACAGGACGAACCACGGCAGCTGCGAGACCGCCAGCACTCCGGCGGGCAGCACGAGGTGGCTCGCGACCTGGCCCGCGGTCACGGCGGAGCTTGCCGTGTCGGTCAGGCCGCCCGAGGGCAGGACGCCCAGCTTCAGCGCGAACAGCCAGACGGCGAGCAGACCGAGCCAGAACGGCGGCGCCGCCTCCAGCGTGTACGCGAGCGAGGTCACCGCCCGGTCGACCCAGCCGCCGGGGCGGCGCGCGGCGAGGACGCCGAGTGCCGTGCCGAGCAGGATCGCGACGAGGAACGCGGTGGCGGCGAGCAGCACCGACCAGCCCACGCGCTCGCCGATGACGTCCGCGACGGGCTGGCGCAGCGTGCTGGAGTCGCCGAGGTCGCCGGTGAGGGCCGAGGTCAGCCACTCCCACCAGCGGGCGGCCAGCGGCCGGTCGACGCCGAGGTTGGCGCGCAGCTGGTCGAGGTTGTCCTGCGAGGCGGTGAGCCCGGCCGTGCCCGCGTACGCCTTGACGGGGTCGAACGGCGAGGCCGCGGCGATGGCGAAGACGCCGAAGGTGACGACGAGCAGGACGGGCACGGCGAACAGGGCCCGCCGTCCCGCCAGGCGCGCCATCGGCCCCCAGGGGAGCCGGCGTGCGGCCCGCTTCCCCTGGGCGCCGGATATCGCGGAGGTCACTTGGCCGGCTGCCAGTCCTCGACGTTCCACCAGGGGCCGGACGCGAGGCCGTGGTCGTGCGGCTCGACCTGCGTGCTCAGGTCGCCGAAGCGCTTGTCGACGACGTAGAGGTGGTCGATGTGCGTGAGGAAGGTGTAGCCGGGGTTCTTCACCAGCTCGCGCTGGATGGTGTCGTAGGCGGCCTGGCGCTTGGCGTGGTCGCCGCTCTTGCGGGCGTCCTCCAGGGCCTGGTCGACCTTCTTGTTGTCGTAGTGCGCCATGTTGTTGAAGCCGTCGCCCGCGAGGGAGGACTTCAGGAGCGTGTACTGGTCGAAGTCGGGGTCGGCCGGGGAGCCGCCGCCCGCGAGGACGGCGTCCTTGGGCATGCGGGGCTCGATCACCTCCCACGTGCCGGACTGCACCTCGACCTTGATGCCGAGCTTCTTGGCGTCGGAGGCGTAGGCGAGGGCGTGGTCCTGGCGGAGCTTGTCGCCGGAGAGGTACCAGAGCGGGAACTTCGCCTGGACGCCGTCCTTCTCGCGGATGCCGTCCTTGCCCGGCTTCCACCCGGCGTCGTCGAGGATCTTCTTCGCCTTGGCGGCGTCGAACTTCCGCTCGGTGCCCTTGGTGAACCAGGGGCTGTCGGTCGGGACCGGGCCGTAGGCCTCCTTGCCGGCGCCGTCCAGGATCGAGTCGACCATGGCCTTGCGGTTCACGCCGACGTCGAGGGCGCGGCGGATGCCGGTGTCGCCCGCGACCTTGTTGCCGGTGGGCAGGGTGACGACGCGGTAGTCGAAGGTCCTGGCGGCGTACGTCTTCTTGCCGTTGTCGTCCTCGTACTTCTTCGCGAGGTTCGGCGGCAGGATCGCGCCGTCCAGCTCACCGGCGTCGAGCCGGGTCGCGCGCACGTCGTCGTCCTTGATGATCGCCATCGTGAAGTTCTTGATCTTCGGCGTGCCGCCCCAGTAGTCGGGGTTCGCCTTGAAGGTCAGCTTCTCGCCCTTGGACCACTTGACCAGTTCGTAGGGGCCCGTACCGACCGGCTTGGTGGTGAAGGAGCCGGTGTTCACGTCCTGCTTGCCCGCGACGTGCTCGGGGGCGATGGGCAGGACGGTCCGCTCGGCGAACGGCGCGTAGGGGTACTTGAGGTGGAAGACGACCGTGTCGTCGCCCTTCGCCTCGACGCTCTTGACGGCGTCCAGCTCGGTCTTGGAGGCGTTGTTGGTCTTCTTGTCCAGGATCGTCTCGTAGGTGAAGACGACGTCCTTGGCGGAGAAGGGCTTCCCGTCGCTGAACTTGACGCCCTCGCGCAGCTTGTACGTGTAGGTCTTTCCGTCGTCGGTGACCTTGGGCAGGTCGGCGGCGAGGGCGGGCCGCAGCTTCATGTCGGCGTCGTGCGTGAGCAGCCCGTCGAAGATCTTCGAGTTGCCGTCCTTGCCGTAGCCGAGGAGCGGGCTGAGGGTCTCGGGCTCGTACGCGATGCCGACCACCGCCGAATCCTTGGCGCCTCCGGCACTGCCGTCGCCCGGCGCCGAGCAGGCGGAGGCGGCCACCGCTATCGCGATGGCCGCCGCCACGCCGCCCGTGCCCCGTATCGATCGGGCCCTCATGCTCCACACCCCTACTGAAGATCAAGCGTTATTGCGAACGGCTCGCAATTATGCCTTACACAGTAGGGGCCGCAGGTCGGGGTGGAGTCGGGGCCGCAGGTCAGGGCGCTGGGAGCGCGACCAGACCGGCCAGCGCCTCGCGGTGGGCGCCCGCCGTGCCGTAGGCGATCGCGTCCGCCTTGGCGCGCTTCAGGTAGAGGTGGACGGGGTGCTCCCAGGTCATGCCGATGCCGCCGTGCAGCTGCACGGCCTCCTCGGCGGCGCGCACGGCCACCGGCGCCGCGTAGGCCTGCGCCAGCGCCGCGGCCAGGTGGGGCTCGTCACCGCCGGTGGCCAGCGCGTCGGCGGCGTGGCGGGCGGCGGCGCGGGTGTTCACGACCTCCAGCCACAGCTGGGCGAGGCGGTGCTTGAGCGCCTGGAAGGAGCCGATGGGCCGGTTGAACTGGTGCCGCTCCTTCACATACCGGACCGTCTCGGTCAGGCACCACTCGGCGATGCCGAGCTGCTCGGAGGCGAGCAACGCGGCACCGGCCCGCAGGGCGCGGCGTACGGCCGTCTCCGCGTCCGGCGTGAGCGCACGCGCGCGTGCCGCGTCGAAGGTGACCGTGGCGAGCGGGCGGGTGAGGTCGAGGGAGGTGCGCGGGGTGACGGTGACGCCGTCCTGGGCGGTGTCGACCGCGTAGAGCCCGCCGTCCGCCCCGTCCGACCCGGCGACCGGGACGAGCAGCACATCGGCGCCGACCGCGTCCGCGATGCCGGTCAACTCTCCGTGCAGGGCACCCCCTTCATGTCGTACGCCCTTGAAGGGGGCGCCCGGCGCGGCGGCGAGGCTCACGGCGAGGGCGCCGACCGTGCGTCCGGCGGCGAGCGCGCCGAGCAGTTCGGCCGCTTCGGGCCCCTCGCAGGCGAGCAGCGCTTCCGTGGCGACGACGGCACTGGTGAGGTAGGGCACGGGCGCCACCGCGCGGCCCAGCTCCTCCAGGACCACGGCCGCCTCGCGGTGGGTGGCTCCCTGGCCGCCCAGCTCCTCGGGCACGAGGAGGCCCGCGAGACCCATGCCTTCGCCGAGCGCCTTCCACAGTTCCCGGTCGTGCGGGGTGCCGGTCTCGACGCGGGCGAGGACGGCCGGGGCGTCGCAGCGGTCGGCGAGCAGGTCGCGCACCGCGGAGCGCAGTGCCTCTTCCTCTTCGGAGTAGAGCAGGTCAGTCATCGCGCGAGGTCCTTCCAGGCGACGTCCTTGTCGGTGCGCGGCTCGGACGGCAGGCCCAGGACGCGCTCGGCGACGATGTTCAGCAGGACCTCGCTGGTCCCGCCCTCGATGCTGTTGCCCTTGGAGCGCAGATAGCGGTAGCCCGCGTCACGGCCCGTGAAGTCGACGAGTTCGGGCCTGCGCATCGTCCAGTCGTCGTACAACAGCCCCTCCTCGCCGCGGAGTTCGACCTCAAGGCCGCTGATCTCCTGGTTGAGGCGGGCGAAGCCGAGCTTCATGCCGGAGCCCTCGGGGCCGGGCTGCCCCGCCACGAGCTGCTGGCGCAGGCGCTCGCCGGTGAGCCGGGCCACCTCGGCGTCGACCCAGAGCTTCATGAGCCGCTGGTGGAGGTCGTGGGTGCGCAGCTCGGGGCGTTCGCGCCAGGCCTTGGCGACGGGGCCGATCATGCCGCCCTCGCGCGGGATGCGCATGCCGCCGATGGAGACGCGCTCGTTCATGAGCGTGGTCTGGGCGACCTTCCAGCCCTCGCCGACCGCGCCGAGGCGGTGCGCGTCGGGGATGCGCACGTCGGTGAGGAACACCTCGTTGAACTCGGCCTCGCCGGTGATCTGGCGCAGCGGCCGCACCTCGACGCCCGGGTCGGTCATGTCGCACACGAAGTACGTGATGCCGCGGTGCTTGGGCTGCTCCGGGTCGGTGCGGGCGATGAGGATGGCCCAGCGTGCGCTGTGGGCGCTGGACGTCCACACCTTCTGACCGTTGACGATCCAGTCGCCGCTCGCCTCGTCGCGGACGGCGCGCGTGCCGAGCGCGGCGAGGTCGGATCCGGCGCCCGGCTCGCTGAAGAGCTGGCACCACACCTCCTCGCCGGTCCACAGCGGCCGCAGGAAGCGGCGCTTCTGCTCCTCGGTGCCGAAGCCGAGGACGGTCGGCGCGGCCATGCCGAGGCCGATGCCGATCCGGCGCGGGTCGTTGTCGGGCGCGCCCGCGGCCTCCAGTTCGGCGTCGACGACGGCTTGCAGGGAGCGGGGCGCGCCGAGGCCGCCCAGGCCCTCGGGGTAGTGCACCCAGGCGAGCCCTGCGTCGAAGCGGGCCTTGAGGAAGTCGGCGCGGTCGGTGCTCGCGGGCGGGTGCGCGGCGAGGAACTCGCTTGTGCGGGTGCGCAGTTCGGCGGCGTCGGTCATGCGGCACCGTCCTGCGGCAGGACGGCCACGCGTCCGGTGGTGACGCCGTCGGCGACGCGCTGCACGGCAGCGGCGGCACCGGACATCGGCACGCACTCGCTCACCAGGGGCTTGATGGCGCCCTTGGTGGCGAGTTCGGTCAGCTCGTCGTGGCAACGCGCGATCGCACGCGGGTCCTTGGTGTTGTACAGGCCCCAATGCAGGCCCATGATCGAGTAGTTCTTCACCAGGGCGTGGTTGAGCGCGGGCGAGGGGATGGCGCCGCTCGCGAAGCCGACGACCACGATGCGGCCCTCGAAGGCCACGCACTTGGCGGACTTCGCGTACGCGTCACCGCCCACGGGGTCGTAGATCACATCGGCGCCGCGGCCGCCGGTGGCCTCCTTCACGGCGGCGACGACGTCATCGGCGCGGCGGTCGATGACGAGGTCGCAGCCCAGCTCGCGCGCGACCTCCGCCTTGTCGGCGCCGCCGACGACGCCGATGACCTTGGCGCCCGCGGCCTTGCCGAGCTGTACGGCGGCGCTGCCGACGCCGCCCGCGGCCGCGTGCACGAGCAGGGTCTCGCCCTCCTGGAGGTGCGCGCGCCGGTGCAGGCCGAACCACCCGGTCTGGTAGCCGATGTGGAGCGCGGCGGCCTCGGCGTCGTCCAGCGCGTCGGGCGCGGGCAGCAGGGCGGCGGCGTCCGCGACGGCGTACTCGGCGAAGCCGCCGTACGGCAGCGCCGGGTTGGCGATCACGCGCCGCCCGTCCTCGGTCTCGCCGCAGATCTCCACGCCGGGCGTGAAGGGCAGCGGGGGCCTGACCTGGTAGTGGCCGCGGCAGAGCAGCGCGTCCGGGAAGTTGATGTTCGCGGCGCGGACCTTCAGGAGCAGCTGCCCCTCGCCCGGCTCCGGGCGGTCCACCTCCGCGAGGCGCATCACCTCGCCCGGCTCGCCGTTCTCGTGCACTTGCCATGCCTGCATGCGGGGCCTCCACGGGGCTGTCGTAGACCGTGCTCGTTCCGCATACTAAGCGGTCGCTTGCCCCGAGGGAACCGTCAGTCGCCCTTCTCCTTCCGCGAGGGGCGCGCCCGTACGTGCATGCGCTCGCCCTGCGGCCCGAAGAGGCTCAGGAACTCGGCCCCGCCCTCGCTGGTGGCCCCGAACCAGTGCGGCACGCGCGTGTCGAACTCCGCCGCCTCACCCGGGCCGAGCAGCACATCGTGGTCGCCGAGGATCAGCCGCAGCTTCCCGGAGAGGACGTACAGCCACTCGTACCCCTCGTGCGTCTGCGGGTCCGGGGCCGGGGAGGTGCGGGCGGGCTCGATCACCTTGTACGCCTGGAGGCCGCCGGGCTGGCGGGTGAGCGGCAGCATGGTGCGGCCGTGCCGCACGATCGGCTTGGCCCGCACACGCGGGTCGCCGACGGGCGGGGCTCCCACCAGCTCGTCCAGGGGGACCTGGTGGGCACGGGCGATGGGGAGCAGCAGTTCGAGGCTGGGCTTGCGGTTGCCGGACTCCAGGCGGGAGAGGGTACTGACCGAGATGCCGGTGGCGGCGGAGAGCCCGGCGAGGGTGGCGCCGCGCTCCTTGCGGATGCGGCGCAGCCGGGGGCCGACCTCGGTGAGGACCTGGTCCATCTCTTGCGGTACGACGTCCGTCTCTTCGCTCATGGCTCCATCATGGCGTACTTCTTGCGGGATCGGCAAAGCGGCTTGTCACTTTCGCAGTGCTGGGGCGATCGTCGGGAGGTACCGGGAGCGGGGTGCCCGCGAGGTCCCGACGGATCCCGAGAGGTCCCGAGAGATACAGCGATGAGAGGGGAACCAGATGTACGACGCATACGACGTAGTGGTCATCGGAGGCGGCGCGGCGGGCCTGAGCGCGGGGCTCGTGCTCGGCAGATCGCGGCGGCGGGTCCTCGTCGTCGACGCGGGCGAGCCGCGCAACGCGCTCGCCGCGCACATGCAGGGCTATCTGTCGCGGGACGGCATGCCGCCCGCCGAGTTCCTCGCCGAGGGGCGGCGGGAGCTGGAGCGGTACGGGGTGGAGATGGTCCCGGGCCGGGTCGCGGAGGTGGCGGCGGACGGCGACGGGGAGTTCGATGTGCGGCTCGCGGACGGCGGGGCGGTGCGCGCGCGCCGGATCGTCATGGCCACCGGCCTGGTGGACGAGATCCCCCCGGTGCCGGGGGTCGCCGAGCGCTGGGGCCGCGATGTGCTGCACTGCCCGTACTGCCACGGCTGGGAGGTGCGGGACCAGGCCTTCGGCGTCCTCGCCCCGGAGCCGTTCAACAGCCATCAGGCGCTGCTCCTCACCCAGTGGTCCAAGGATGTGACCCTCTTCCTGCACACCGTGCGGGAGTTGCCGGACGCGGAGTGGGAGCGCCTCGCGGCGGCCGGGGTCTCGGTGGTGGAGGGCGAGGTCGCGGGCCTGGAGACGGAGGACGACCGGCTGACGGGCGTGCGGCTCGCGGACGGCCGGGTCTTCCCCCGCTCGGTCCTGTTCATCAGCGCGAAGCCGGTGCCCCGCGACAATCTGCTGACCGCGCTCGGCGCGCGGACCAGGGAAACGCCGGCCGGCCCGTACCCGGCCGTCGACGAGGCGGGCCGCACCACCGTCCCCGGCGTCTGGGCGGTCGGCAACGCGGCGGGCCCCACGGAACAGGTGATCAACGCGGCGTCCGCGGGCTACCGGGCGGGCCTCCTGATCAACGCCGAGCTGGTCATGGCGGACATCGAGACGGAGGTCGGGCGGCGCAGGGCGGGAGTCTTCTCGCCCCGGGTGGAGGCCGAGGTGGCACGGACGGTGGCGAAGGGCGGTCGGGGGCATGGGTTCGGGGGGTAGGGCGGGGGGTTCATGGAGGCAGGGGCGGGTCCGGCGCTGCCGCGCGGTTCCTCACCGCGGGTTTCGTGTGGTTGCCCGCGTGGTTCCCTGCGGCGCTGGTAAGGATGCCAGGGCGCCAGCCTGCGGCGCGGAGAGGCCGGGGACATGCTGCTGCCGCTGACACATGGGAAGACCGAGCTCATCGAGGTCGTCCGCATCACCGATCCTGCCAGGCACCTCGGTTCGCAGGACCTGGTGGGCGACACTGCCGCAATCTGGGCTGGTGACCAAGCCCAGCAGGCTCTGTCTCTGATCGCCGACCTTCCAGGCGGTGAGCTGTACCGTTGCTTCCTCCCAGGCTGGGGCATCCGGGCGCACGACTCCACCGATCAGCTCTTCGAGATCGCCTTCTGCTTCCGCTGTCACGGCGCCCGCGTCTGGGGGCCGGACCTTCCTGTCGAACAACAAGCCCAGACCTTCGACGCGCAGAGCCCTGCCGCAATGGAACTGCTCCGCCGCTTTCGCTCCTGCTTGCCGGACTGAAGTGCGGGACCCAGACCACTCGTGATCGGTGCTGACGGTCCGTTGGCTGATGAGGCGGTCGGGGTTTACGGGGCGGGGCCAGCGTCGGTGACCTGCCTTCAAGCTGGCGGCAGCTCAGTGTTGAGCCTGTCGGCCGGCACTCGCTCGATGCGGGTCCAGCCCCTCCAGCCCCGCTCCTCCAGGATCTCCAGCAGCCGCGCGGCGTGCGGTGAGGACTCGACCATGGTTGAGTCCAGCAGGTCGACGAACTGGTCGTCGATGCCGTCGTCGGCACCCGCCTCGCCGGCCTCCACCGCGCGCACCATCAAGCGCTCCATGAGGTCGGCGACCTCGACGATCCGCGGATCGTCGGCCGGCCAGTCGAGTGCCCCGCTGAGAAGGCTGTAGAGCTTCACCGTGCCGGGGTCGTCCAGCTCCTCGTGCTTCTTGGCGATCACGGCGTCGATCGCATGCGGCACCTGGGCGGCGATCATGATCCAGGCGTCCCGCTCCATCTCGATGTACCGCTCCTCAACGCCGAGACCGCGCAGCCGGTCGAGGTAGTCCACGACGCTCTGCGGAAGCGCCAGGTGCTCCCCGGCGGCGAGCCTGGCGAGCCGGCTGCGCGTGTCCTGCAACCGCCGGATCTCGGCGCGCAGGGCCTTGTCGATCTCCTGGACGCCGTCGGCGAACTCCTCCGGGTCGGCGGCGAGGAGTTCCTGCACCCGGGCCAGCGGCACGCCGGAGTCCGCGAGTGTGCGGATCCGGATCAGCCGCACGACCGCGGCGGCGTCATAGGTCCGGTACCCGGACCGGTCGCGCTCGGGCTCCGGCAGCAGCCCGATCTTGTGGTAGTGACGTACCGCCCGCACCGTCACCCCGGCGTACGCCGCCAGTCGGCTGATCGTGAGCATGGGTCTCAGACTGCCTCAGGCGATCTTCCGGCGGTAGGCGGCCATCGCGAAGACGTACGCCACGACGAGGAGGCCGACGCACCACGCGAGGGCGGTCCAGATGTCGTCACCGACCGGCTGCTGGGCGAACAGCGCGCGGATCGTGTTGACGATCGACGTCACCGGCTGGTGCTCGGCGAACCAGCGCACCGGCCCTGGCATCGTCCTCGTGGGCACGAACGCCGAACTGACGAACGGCAGGAAGATGAGCGGGTAGGCGAACGCGCCCGCTCCCTCGACCGACGACGCGGAGAGCCCGGGGATCACGGCGAGCCAGGTCAGCGCCAGCGTGAACAGGAGCAGGATGCCGGCGACCGCGAGCCACGCCGACACCCCTGCCCCGGAGCGGAAGCCCATGAGCAGGGCGACACCCATGACGAGCACGAGAGAGATCAGGTTGGCGACCAGAGAGGTGACGACGTGGGCCCACAGCACACCCGACCGAGCGATCGGCATGGACTGGAAACGTTCGAAGATCCCGCTCTGCACATCGGTGAACAGCCGGTACGCGGTGTAGGAGATGCCTGAGGCGATGGTCATGAGCAGGATGCCGGGCAGCATGTAGTTCACATACGAAACCGACCCCGTATCGATGGCGCCGCCGAACACGTAGACGAACATCAACATCATCGCGACCGGCGTGATGGCGGTCGTGATGATGGTGTCCACGCTGCGTGTGACATGGCGCAGGGTCCGCCCCGTGAGCGCGACTGTGTCATTGAAGAAGTACGCGGTCATCGCCGTCCCCCGGTTGTCGTGCCAGTGGCGTCGCTCTTGTCGTCGCCCCCGATGACCGCGAGGAAGATCTCCTCCAGAGTCGGCTGCTTCTCGACGTACTCGACCTTGGCGGGTGGGAAGAGCTGCTTGAGTTCGGCGAGGGTGCCGTTCACGATGATCCGACCCTGGTGGAGGATCGCGATCCGGTCGGCCAGTTGCTCGGCCTCGTCCAGGTACTGCGTGGTCAGCAGTACCGTCGTTCCACAGCCGGCAAGCTCCTTGACCGCATTCCACACCTCGATGCGCGCCTCGGGGTCAAGACCGGCCGTGGGCTCATCCAGGAAGACCACCGGTGAATCCCCGATGAGGCTCATCGCGATGTCCAGGCGGCGGCGCATCCCACCCGAATACGTGGACACTCTCCGCGCGCCCGCCTCGCTCAGCGAGAAACGCCTCAGCAGGTCATCCGCGATCGCGCCGGGGTCCTTGAGGTGGCGCAGCCTGGCGACGAGCGCGAGGTTCTCCCGACCGCTGAGGATCTCGTCGACGGCCGCGAACTGCCCGGTCAGACTGATGGACTCCCGCACGTTCGCCGGTCGCGTGGCGACGTCGAAGCCGTTGACGCTCGCCGTCCCCGCGTCGGCCTTCAGAAGTGTGGCGAGGATCCTCACGGTCGTGGTCTTGCCCGCCCCGTTGGAACCGAGCAGGGCGAAGATGCTGCCCGGCGCCACGTCGAAGTCCACACCGCTCAGCACTTCGCGCTTCCCGTACGACTTCTTGAGGCCTTGCACGCGAATCGCCGGACCGGCGATCGATGGGGCTTTCATGGTCATCTGCCTCCCTCGCAAAGTTGTTCCGGGCGACTGCGCGGAACGACTCACGGAACGATGGAGGGTTGACCCAGCGTCAAGGTCAAGCGGGGGTCAGAAACAAAGTGGTCGGAACGGGATGGGGATCTGATGATGGTCGGTGGGTCTGCGGTCAGTCTGGACAAGGTGGAGGCGCAGGCGCCTGGTCTGGTTTCGCTGTACAAGTCCGCTGCGGTCAGTCTGCGGAAGCACGACCTGGTGGGCGCACGTGCCGCGGTCCATCTGGTTCTTGACCGGTCCGGTTCGATGCGGCCCTTCTACAAGGACGGCACGGTCCAGCATCTGGCAGAGCAGGTTCTCTCGCTCTCCGCGCATCTGGACGATGACGCGGTGGTGCCGGTGACGTTCTTCTCCACCGACGTCGATGGGACAGCCGATCTGGGTCTGGACGGCTACCGGGGCCGGATCGAGAAGCTGCACGCCTCACTGGGGCACATGGGCCGCACGAACTACCACTGGGCGATGGACGCGGTCTTGGATCACTACCTCGCCAGGGGGAGTACCGCACCGGCCCTGGTGATCTTCCAGACCGATGGCGGGCCCACCAGCAAGGCCGCAGCCGAGCAGTTCCTGCGCAAGGCGTCGCACCTGCCGTTGTTCTGGCAGTTCATCGGCTTCGGTGACCCGGAGGACAACGAGTTCACCTTCCTCCACAGGCTCGACGAACTGGCTGTCCCGGCGAAGCGCCTGGTCGACAATGCCGGGTTCTTCCCGGCGGGTACAGACCCTCGCGCGCTGAGCGACGCCGTTCTGTACGACGAACTGCTGCGCGAGTACCCGCATTGGCTGGCCGCCGCCCGCGCGCACGGAATCGTGCGATGACCATGGTGGTTTCGTCTCGCACGCGGTATCGATGCCCGCATGGCTGACGAGAACGCACCGCCCGGCAAGGCCCTGCCGGGGCTGCCCGGCCCTCCCCCGCCGGGCGCGAGCGCGCTGCCGCCGGGTACGTACGACGGCACGGTCGTCCTGGTCACGGGTGGCGGGACGGGCCTCGGCAAGGCGATCGCGGCGGAGTTCGCGCGGCTCGGCGCGGACCTGGTGATCGCGAGCCGCAAGGAGGACCGGCTGAAGGCGGCGCGGGACGAACTCGCGGCGCTGGGCGGTCGCGTGACGGCAGCGGTATGCGACATCAGGGACCCGGGCCGGGTCGCCGAGGCCTTCGACGCGGCGGGCGAGGCGTACGGTCTGCCCGACGTCCTGGTGAACAACGCGGCCGCGAACTTCCCCGTGCCCGCCGAGGACATGTCGCCGGGCGCCTGGAGCGCGGTCGTCGACACCACCCTCACCGGCACATTCCTCATGACGCGCGAGTTCGGCCGCCGCCACCTCGCCGCGGGCACCCCCGGGGCGATCATCGACGTCGGGGCGTCGTACGCGTGGACGGGCGGGCCGGGCTTCGCGCACAGCGCGGCGGCCAAGGCGGGCGTGAAGAGCCTGGTGGAGACCCTGGCCGTGGAGTGGGGCCCGTACGGAATCCAGGTCAACGGCCTGGTGCCGGGGCTGATGCCGCACGGCGACATGACGGCAGAGATCCGGGGCAACCTCGACCGGGCGCGGGGCGTCCACGACCACCGCCCCGCCGACGACATGTCCGCCCGCCAGCCCGCCCTCCGCGTCGGCCTCCCCCGCGAACTGGGCTGGGCCGCCACCTTCCTGGCCTCCCCCTACGCCCGCTTCATCACGGGCCACACCCTGGTGGTGGACGGCGCCAACTGGCAACGCCGAGGCGTCGTCAGCCCACCGGTGACGACGGTCCGGGAGCAGCTGGGGAGGGGCCGATTCGAGGGCTGACCGAAGCGGGAGGAGCACCCGCCGCACAAGCACCGGAGCACGCAAAGCCCCGGCCGCTGCCCTGCTGCCCCGGCCCGACCGAAAGCGCGGCCCAGCCACTCAGCCGAGCGGAAAGACACGACGTCGCCCCCCAGGCGGACTACCACACGAACTCCCAGCCCCGACCACCCCACCGAGCTGCCCAACGCGCGGAACCCCACAGCCTCGCCGCTCCGCCCAGCCAGCCACCACGCGAAACCCACAACCCGATGCCCCACCGAGCCGGTCAGCGCGCGGGGCTCACCACCCGCCCCCGAACCCCCAGCCCGCACCAGGCCCACCCGGTCACCCCGGCGCCGACCCTACGGCCAGTCCAAGCCCGCCGCCCGCTCACCTCCCCTCGAACGACGCCCTCCGCCCCTCCCCCCTCGCCCCGTACCCCTCCCGGGAGTCCTCCGAGGTGAGCGTGATCGCCGCGTTCATCGCCACGCGGTCCAGCGCCCCCGCCATCCCCGCGTCGGCGTACGCGTCGATGCCCCGTTTGATGCCCTGCACGGCGAGCGGGGCGTTCGCGGCGATCTCGGTCGCCAGTGCATGCGCCGCCTTCGCCAACTCTGCCCGCGGAACCACCTGTTGGAGCAGGCCCAGCCGTTCCGCCGTGGCCGCGTCGACGCGGCGGCCGGTGAGGGCGAGGTATTTGGCCCACCCCGCGCCCGCCTCGCGCGCGATGCGCAGGTCGCCGCCCGCGTCGACCGCGACGCCCACCTGCGCCTCGGGGAGCGCGAACACCGCGTCGTCCGCCGCGATCCGCACGTCCGCCATGAGCGCCAGCTCGAAGCCGAAGCCCAGGCAGTACCCCTGGACGGCCGCGACCACCGGCTGCGGAAGCCCGGCGAAGTTCCGGAAGCGTTCGTGGGCCCAGCGCACACCCTCGTACGTACGGTGGACGCGTTCCGCACCGGAGCGGCCCGTGATCGTGCCGCCCGGCGCGGTGAGGTCGATGCCCGCGCAGAACGCCCGGCCCTCGGCACACAGCAGGACCACCCTGATCGAGTCGTCGAAGCGGATCCGGTCGGCGAACAGGCCCAGTTGCCGCGTGGACTCCCAGCTCCACGCGTTGAGCTTGCGGGGGCGGCAGAGGGTGAGGACGCCGAGTCCGTCCTCGACGTCGAGGCGCAGCCGCTCCTCGCCCGCCGGGATGTCCCTGCTGATGGTGTCGATCATCTTCCGGGCTCCCCACTTCTGATGGGGCGTCAGGGTAGAGGTGTGAGCCCGCCTTCTGAAGGGCCTCAGCGGGCGAAGACCTCGAAGCCCACGGCCGGCCTGCCGCCGAAGCGCGGCGCCAGCGCCTCGGCGTTACCGGTCAGGAACTCACGGCAGTACTTCTCGGGGTCCTCGTCCGTCAACGCCTCGATGTACGTGCGGTGTTCGAGGAGCGAGGCCACCGAGCGGTCGAGGCCCGCCGAGGCGTCCGCCGCGTGCGTGGGCGTCGACGAACCGGCGACGGCGACCCACCGCACGCCGTTCCAGGGCTCAAGGCCCTGCTCGGCGATGAGCTCGGGGAAGATCCAGCGGTTGCCCGCGTCCGCCGCGGCATCGAGCGTGGCCCGGCCCACCGCCACGTGGTCGGGGGTGTTCCAGGCGACGCCGCCCCACGTGTCGCGGTGGTTGAGCGTGATGACCAGCTCGGGCCGGTGCCTGCGGATCGCGGCGGCGATGTCGCGGCGCAGCGCCGTGCCGTACTCGATGACGCCGTCCCTGTGGTCCAGGAACTCCACCGTGTCCACGCCGACGACGGCCGCGCTCGCCCGCTGCTCGCGCTCGCGCAGCGGGGCGCAGGTGGCCGGTTCGATCGAGTCGATGCCCGCTTCGCCGCGGCTCGCCAGGAGGTACGCGACGTCACGGCCGCCGTCCGTCCAGCCGGCGATCGCCGCCGCGCACCCGTACTCCAGGTCGTCGGGGTGCGCGACGACAGCGAGGGCGCGCTGCCAGTCCTCGGGCATGGGGGTGAGCTGGGCGGGCGCTGCGGCCCCGGCCGCGGTGTGCGAATCGGTCATGCCCCGCAGCCTAACCTCGGCCTCCGACAAGGAGTTGACAGCATCTCAACGAGTGCCGAGAACCCGGCGCCTCACGCCTCCCCGCGCACCATCGCGAGCAGCCGGTCGAGGACCCTCGGTCCGCCCACCCGCAGCCCGTCGTGCTCGAACTCGTCCGTGACCCAGGTGCGCAGCCCCCGGACGGCACGCGCGGTGCGCAGCGAGTGCGCGGTGTCCACGTACAGGTCGTCGTGGTAGACCGCCGCGGCCACCGGCACCTCGTTCGCCGCGAGGCGGTCCACGTCGTACAGGCGCGGCCAGTCGGTGCGCGCCGCGAGCAGATCGGCGGTCTGGCGCAGCGGGCGCAGCGCCGGGTCGGCGTCGAACATCCAGCGCTGCACGGCCTCGCCGGTGAACAGCACCGGCTCGTCGCCCGCCAGGGCCTTGTCCGCGTCGAACCGCGGGAACTCCGCTCGCACCCGCTCGGCCGCCCAGGCCGTGGGCCGCTCCCCCTGGGCGTAGATCGCCTCGTGCAGGAGGGCGTAGAGCGGGTTGCCCGCGTACGAGAGGACGGCCTGCACGTTCTCCTGGAACGCGTCGGAGAGCGCGGGCCCCGACGGCGTACGCACGAACGCGTCCTCCAGGAGGTAGTGCAGGCGGTGGCTGCCGTCGCCCGCGCCGAGCAGGATGCCGAGGGACTGGAAGGCGGGGACGGTGAGCCGGTAGCCGCCGTTGAGGACCGGCTCGTGTTCGGCGAGGTGGGCGGCGATGCGGCGGGCGCGCTCGACGTCCTGCGGGTAGCGGGCGTAGTGCGCGGCGCTCTTGCGCGCCATGCGCGGGTAGGCCGCGCGGTACACGTCGTCGGCGTGGCCGTCGAGGGTGGGCAGGCCGCCGGTGATGAGCGCGGCGGCCAGGCCCTCGGGCGCCGCCGACAGGTAGTGCGTGGCGCAGAAGCCGCCGAAGCTCTGCCCGAGCACGGTCCAGGGGGCGCCGCCCGTCACCTCGGGGCGGATCGCCTCGCAGTCGCGGACGATGGAGTCGGCGCGGAAGCGCGCGAGGTAGGCGGCCTGTTCGCGCGGGCCGCCGCGGAGCGGGAGCGTCTGGCGGTTGGCGGGCGTGGAGCTGCCGGTGCCGCGCTGGTCGAGGAGGAGGACGCGGAAGTCCCGCAGGGCGCGGTCGAGCCAGGACTCCCTGCCGTGGAAGCGGGTCGCCCCGAAGCCGGGGCCGCCGGTCAGATAGACCAGCCAGGGCAGGTCCGCGCCGCCCCGCGACACGGAGACCACCTCACGGGCGTACAGCTCGATGCGCTCCCCCGCCGGCTCGTCGTGGTCGAGCGGCACGCTGAAGCGGCGGTCGGTGAGGACGACTCCCGGCTGGCGGTACGTGACGGTCAAGGCTGCTCCTGGGCGCTCGGTCGAAGGCGGGACTGCGGCCCCAGTCCAGCACACGAGGTGACACCGCCGGGTGGCAGGCGGCACGGCAGCGGACCGGTACCGGGTGACCACCGATGACTCCCGCGGCGCTCCCCTGCCGCGTACCCTGCACCCATCCGATGATCGACGAGGAGGAACCCGCGATGCGTGTCGCCCTGTTCCTGACCTGTGTCAACGACACGCTCTATCCGGACACGGGCCGCGCGGTGGTGAAACTCCTGACCAGACTGGGAGTTGAGGTCGACTTCCCGATGGCGCAGACCTGTTGCGGACAGGCGCACTACAACACGGGCTATCGGCATCAGGCGGAACCGCTCGCCCGGCATTTCTCCGATGTCTTCGGGTCGGACGCGTACGACGCGATCGTGACGCCGTCCGGTTCGTGCGGGGCGATGGTGCGCGAGCTGTATCCCCGCATGGGGGAGCGGGCGCGGGCCGAGGGGCGCGGGGGCGGCCTCGCGCGCAAGCTCGCGCCGGTGGTCCCGAAGACGTACGAACTGAGCGAGTTCCTGGTGGACGTCCTCGGTGTGACGGATGTCGGGGCGTACTACCCGCACAAGGTCACCTACCACCCGACCTGCCACGGTCTGCGGCCACTCGCGCTCGGCGAGCGGCCCACTCGGCTGCTCCGGGCGGTCAGGGGACTCGAACTCGTGGAGCTGCCCGGCGCCGAGGAGTGCTGCGGGTTCGGCGGCACCTTCGCCCTGAAGAACCCCGATGTCTCGGCGGCGATGGGCATGGACAAGGTCAGGCACGCCGAGTCGACCGGCGCCGAGGTGCTGTGCGCGGCGGACAACTCCTGTCTGATGCACATCGGCGGCACGATGGCCCGGCTCAGGAGCGGCGTACGCCCCGTTCACCTCGCGGAGATCCTGGCGAGCACGGAAGAGGAGACCCTGTCATGAGCGGCGGCACGTTCGTGGGCATGCCCGCCTTCCCCGAGGCCGCCCACGCGGCGGTCGGCGACCGGACCCTGCGCGCCAACCTGCGCCACGCGACCCACACCATCCGCGACAAACGCGCGAAGGCCGTCGCCGAGCTGGCCGACTGGGCGGAGCTGCGCGAGGCGGGCAAGCGCATCAAGGACCACACACTGCGCCATCTCGACCGCTACCTCGTCCAGTTGGAGGAGTCCGTGGTCCGCGCCGGGGGCACCGTGCACTGGGCCGTGGACGCCGACGAGGCGAACCGCATCGTCGCGGACCTCGTCAAGGCGACCGGTGAGAGGGAGGTCGTCAAGGTCAAGTCGATGGCCACCCAGGAGATCGGTCTCAACGAAGCACTCGAGGCGGAGGGCATTCACGCCTACGAGACGGACCTCGCCGAGCTGATCGTGCAGCTCGGCGAGGACCGGCCCTCGCACATCCTCGTGCCGGCGATCCACCGCAACCGCGGCGAGATCCGTGACATCTTCCGCGAGAAGATGGGCAGTTGGGGCCGCCCGGCACCCGAGGGGCTGACCGATGTGCCCGCCGAGCTGGCCGAGGCCGCGCGCCTGCATCTGCGGGAGAAGTTCCTGCGCGCGAAGGTGGGTGTCTCCGGGGCGAACTTCATGGTCGCGGAGACCGGCACGCTGGTCGTCGTGGAGTCGGAGGGCAACGGCCGGATGTGCCTGACCCTGCCGGAGACGCTGATCTCCGTGGTCGGCATCGAGAAGGTCGTCCCGGCCTGGCGCGACCTGGAGGTCTTCCTCCAGACGCTCCCCCGCTCCTCGACGGCCGAGCGCATGAACCCGTACACCTCGATGTGGACCGGCACCACCGACCAGGACGGCCCGAGCGCCTTCCACCTGGTCCTGCTCGACAACGGCCGCACCGACACCCTCGCCGACGAGGTGGGCCGCCAGGCCCTGCGCTGCATCCGCTGCTCGGCGTGTCTGAACGTGTGCCCGGTCTACGAGCGGGCGGGCGGGCACGCGTACGGCTCGGTCTATCCGGGCCCGATCGGCGCGATCCTCAGCCCGCAGCTGCGGGGCACGCGGAGCGAGATCGACGCCTCCTTGCCGTACGCGTCCTCGCTCTGCGGGGCCTGCTACGAGGTGTGTCCGGTCGCCATCGACATCCCCGAGGTCCTGGTGCATCTGCGGGAGCGGGTGGTGCAGGGCGGCGAGGTCACCCGGCGCGGCGTGAAGGTGACGCTGAAGCCGGCGAAGGGACACGCGGCGGAACGGGCGGCGATGCGGGCGGCGGGCCTGGCGTTCGCCCGCCCGGGGGTGCTGCGCCTCGGCCAGCGGCTCGCCTCGCGCACCCGGCGGCTCCATCCCCGTACGCTGCCGGGCCCCGGGCGGGCCTGGAGCGCGACCCGGGACCTGCCGAAGGTCCCCGCGGAGCCCTTCCGCGACTGGTGGCAGCGCACGCACGGCACAGCGACCGAGGGGGACGGAGAGTGAGCGGCAGGGACCGGATCCTCGGCCGGGTGCGGCGGGCACTGGCGGATGTGGCGGACGACGGCACCCCGTACGAGCGGGTGGTGGACCGCGGCTATCTGCGGCAACACGGCGAGCGCACCGCCGGACAGACCGTCGACCTGCTCGCCGAGAACCTGGCGGACTACCGCGCGCTCGTGCACCGCTGCGCCGAAGGGGAACTGCCTCACCTGCTGGCGCGGCTGCTCGCCGAGCGCGGCTCCCGGAGGGTGCTCGTGCCGCCCGGCCTGCCCCCGCACTGGCTGACTGCCGCCGCTCTCCCGCTCGTCCACGACCGCGCCGCGAGCACCCCGCGCGAGCTGGACGAGGTGGACAGTGTCGTCACCGGCTGCGCGGTCGCCGTCGCCGAGACCGGCACGCTCGTCCTCGACGGCTCCCCGGACCAGGGCCGCCGCCGCATCACCCTCGTCCCCGACCACCACATCTGTGTCGTACGCGTCCCCGGCCAGGTCGTCTCGTCGGTGCCGCAGGCCCTCGAACGGCTGGCGCCCGCGCGGCCGCTGACCTGGATCTCGGGACCGTCCGCGACCAGCGACATCGAGCTGGACCGGGTCGAGGGGGTGCATGGGCCGCGCACCCTGGAGGTGGTGCTGGTGAGCGGTGGGTGACGGGCGCGGCTAGCGTAAAGGTCATGATCCGGTTCGAGCAGGTGACCAAGCGCTATCCGGACGGCACGACGGCCGTGGACGATCTCTCCTTCGAGGTCGCCGAGGGCGAACTGGTCACGCTCGTCGGCCCGTCCGGCTGCGGCAAGACCACGACGATGATGATGGTGAACCGCCTCATCGAGCCCACGTCGGGCCGCATCTTCGTGAACGGCGAGAACATCGCCGACGTGGACCCGGTGCGGCTGCGCCGCCGCATCGGTTACGTCATCCAGCAGGTCGGCCTCTTCCCGCACCGCACGGTCCTCGACAACACGGCGACCGTTCCCGCGCTCATCGGCTGGAAGAAGGCCAGGGCGAGGGCCCGGGCGGCCGAACTGCTCGACCTGGTGGGCCTTGACCCGAAGACTTTCGGCTCCCGCTACCCCGAGCAGCTCTCCGGCGGCCAGCGCCAGCGCGTCGGTGTGGCGCGGGCACTGGCGGCCGACCCGCCCGTCCTGCTCATGGACGAGCCGTTCGGCGCGGTCGACCCGGTGGTGCGCGAACAGTTGCAGGACGAGTTCCTGCGGATGCAGGCGGCCGTGCGCAAGACGGTCCTCCTGGTCACGCACGACATCGAGGAGGCGGTCCGCCTCGGCGACCGCATCGCGGTGTACGGCCAGGGACGTATCGAACAGTTCGACACCCCGGGGGCGGTGCTCGGGGCGCCCGCGACGCCGTACGTCGCCGAGTTCGTTGGCGCCGACCGCGGTCTGAAGCGGCTCTCGGTGACCGAGATCCAGACGGACGATCTGGAGGCGCCGCCGCTCGCCCGCCTCGACGAGCCCGCCGCGCAGGCCGCGGCACGGCTGCGCGAGGAGGCGGCGCGGTGGGCCGTCGTCCTGGACGAGGACGGCGATCTGCACGGCTGGGTGGGCGTCGACGAGGTGGCGCTGGCCGGCACGGGCGGGACGGTCGGCGATCTGGCGCACCGCATGAACTCCTGGGTGCCGGTGGGCGCGCCGCTCAAGCAGGCGTTCGGCGTGATGCTCCAGCACGACGCGGGCTGGGTGGCGGTCCTCGACGGGGCGCGCTTCCTCGGCGTCCTGACCCCGGCGAAACTGCACGAGGCCCTGCGCCGCTCGGTGGACGCGGACGCGCAGGGCGTGGCGCGGGACGAGGTGGAATTCGACTCGGTCGCCGACGCGTGAAGCGCCCCTGGAAGGGGCGCGGGGAACTGCGCGACAAGCCACGACGCGCCCGCAGCGGAGGGTTCACAGCAGCCCCTTGTCCTCCAGATAGTTCCGCGCCACGTCCTGAGGCAACCTCCGCCAACTGTCCACCCGCTCATTCATGGCCGCGAGGTCGGCCGTGGTCAGCACGGAGTTGAGCCGCCCGAGCGCACCCGCGACGCCCCCACTGCCGGCCCGCGAGCGATTGACGACCGGCACGATGTAGTCGGCGTTCTGCAACCGCTTGTCGTCCTTGAGAAGTACGAGCCCGAAGTCGTCGAGGGTCGCGTCGGTGGACGTGGTGAGCACCATCTGGTCCTGTCCGCTCTGCACGGCCTTCTTCGCCTGCGTCGTGCCGACGCCCTTCGGGTCGACGCCCGTGATGTCGATGCCGTAGACCTTCTTCAGACCGGGCGCGCAGTAGGGGCGCCGGACGCATTCGTCGCCGGCCGCGAGGCGCACCTTCAGGCCCGACCTGCCGAGGTCGCCGAGGGTCTTCAGCCGATGCTGCCGGGCGTACGACGCGGCGACGGCGAAGGCGTTCTGGTCGACGGCCTCGCCGGGGTCGAGGACGGTCAGGCCGCGCGGCGCGGCGAGGCGGCGCAGGGCCCGCATGGTCGTGTCGAGGTCGGGCGAGCCGACGGGCCGCGCGTCGGCGCCGTTCTTCTTGGCGTTCAGCCAGTCCGCGAAGGTCGCCGCGTACTCGGGCACGACATCGATCTGGCCGGACTCCAAGGCGGGTTCGTACAGCTCGCGGTTGGCGACGGAGAGGATCCGCGTGCCGTATCCGGCCTTGTTCAGGAGCAGCGCGTACATCTGAGCGAGCAGGTCGGACTCGGTGAAGCCCGCGGAGCCGACGACGAGGTTCTTGCTGTCGCCGGGGGGCGCGGTGACCTCGCCCCGGTTCTCCAGCGAGGGCCCGGACGCGCAGCCCGCCGTGAGGGTGAGGAGAGCCGCTGCCAGGGCGGCGCGGCGCCTCATCCGGCGCTCCCCCGCCGCCGCGTCCACCCGGGCGCGAGCCGCTCGGCCACCTCGAAGACCCCTTCGACGAGCAGCGCGAACACGGCCACGAGCATGGCGCCCGCCACGACCTGCGGGGTGCTCGCCAGGTTGAAGCCCGCGGTGATGATCCGGCCGAGCCCGCCGCCGCCCGCGAGCGCGGCGATGGTGGCGGTGGCGACGAGCTGCACGGCGGCGATGCGGACGCCGCTGAGCACCAGGGGGAGCGCGAGCGGCAGTTCGACCTGCCGGAGCAGCTGAGGCCCAGTCATTCCCATGCCGCGCGCCGCCCGCACCACGCTCTGGTCGACGCCGCGCATGCCGACGTAGGCGTTGGTGAGCAGCGGGGGCACGGCGAAGAGCACGAGGGCGACGACGGTGGGGCCCTCGCCCCACCGGCCGAGCGGGGTGAGGAGCAGCAGGACGAGCACCGCGAAGGTGGGCACCGCGCGGCCGACGTTGGAGATGTTCACGGCGAGGGCGCCGCCCTTGCCGAGGTGGCCGAGGACGAGCGCGACGGGCAAGGCGATCAGGCAGCTGATCAGGAGGCAGACGACGGTGAGTACGAGGTGCTGGGTGAGCCGGTGCCAGATGCCGTCGTCGCCCGCCCAGTGCGCGGAGTCGCCGAGCCAGGCCAAGGCGTCGCCGAGTGTCTTCATGAGCGGGCCGCCCTCGACGCTCTTTCCCAGGGGGTGAGGACGCGCTGCACACCGAGGAGCAGCACGTCGGCGGCGACGGCGATGACGACGCAGAGCACGGAGGCGGTGAGCACCTGGGCCTTGAAGTAGGTGTTCATGCCCGCGTAGATGAGGTTGCCGAGCCCGCCGAAGCCGACGATCGCGCCGACGGTGACCAGGGAGACGGCGGAGACCATGGCGATGCGGAGCCCGGCCATGGCGGCGGGCAGCGCGAGGGGCAGTTCGACCGCGAGGAGGAGGCGGACCGGGCCGTACCCCATACCGCGGGCGGCCTGCCGGGTGTCCTCGGGGACCGCGCGGAGTCCGGCGAGGATGTTCCGTACGAGCAGGGTGAGCGAGTAGAGGACGAGGCCCGCGACGACGAGGGACGCGGAGAGTCCGTACACCGGAAGCAGCAGCGAGAACATCGCGAGGGAGGGGATGGTGTACAAGACGGTGGTGAGCGCGAGGACGGGGCCCGCGGCCCATCCCCAGCGGCGGGCGAGCACGGCGAGGGGCACGGCGATGACCAGCGCGATCAGGACGGAGAGGACGGTCAGCTGGAGGTGCTGGACGACCGCGTCGAGCAGGATCTGGCGGCGGGTGCTCAGATATTCGCCGCAGATCCACTCGTTGCGCGCGAGGCAGTCGTCGGGAGGCGCGGTCACCCGTCCATTCAAGGCCGCGGTGGCGGGCGGCGGCTCGTTCTGGTGACCCGTACGGGCGCGCCCCTTCCAGGCACCGAGGTGGGCGTGGCACCGCCGGGCCCGGGGGTCAGCGCGACACGAGCAGCGCCACGAGCCGTTCCGTCTGCTCGCGGGGGTCGGGCGCGCCGGCCCAGCCGGTCATCAGGAGATGGTGGACGGTCCCAACCAGGGCGAGCGCCATCGCGGCGGTGTCGGTGCCGTCCGCCAGGCGGCCGATGCGCAGTTCGGCGTCGAGGTAGTCGGTGAGCGCGTCCTGGATCGAGGCGAAGCCCGGCGCGCCCGCCGCCAGCGACGCCCGGATCGTCCGGGAGGTGGCGTGGCTCGCCATCGCCAGTCCCACGACCCCGGGGTCGAGGGAGTCCAGGAGTGACAGCGCGACCCGGACGAGGTTCTCCGCCACGGTGTCCTGACCCGCGCGCGCGGGCAGCTTCGCGGCCTCCCGCGCGGTGCGCGCGAACCGGTCGAGCACCAGCTCGGCGACGAACGCGTCCACTCCCCCGAAGTGCGTGTGCAGCACCCCCTTGGCGCAGCCCGCCTCCCCCGTGATCGCCCTGCTGGTCAGGGCCGACGCCCCGTCCCGGGCGACGATCCGCTCGGCGGCGCCGAAGAGCCGCTCCCGCAGGTCGGGGATCGCTACTCCGCGCGGTGCCATGAATCCTCCTCGTACGACGCGTCCGCCCCTTGCCAGTATGGGCGCTCGCCCATACTGTTTGGGCGAGCGCCCATACTAGCCGTGGGGGGCGCCACGACCGTCAGGGGGCGGACACCATGCGGAACATCGTCAACACCGAGCAGGCGCAGGCGTGGAACGGCTACGAGGGTGATCACTGGGCCCGCAACCAGGATCGCTGGGACGCGGTGAACGCGGGCTTCAACGCCCCGCTGCTGGCGGCCGCCTCGATCGGCGCGCACGACCGCGTCCTGGACGTCGGCTGCGGGGCGGGGCAGACGACGAGGCTGGCCGCGCGCCGGGCGAGCGGGGGTCATGCCGTCGGCCTCGACCTGTCGGCGCCGATGCTGGAGCGGGCGCGCCTGACCGCGCGGCACGAGGGCCTCGACAACGTCACCTTCGAACAGGGTGACGCCCAGGTCCACCCCTTGGCGGAGGGCGCGTACGACGTCGCGATCAGCCGTTACGGCGTGCTGTTCTTCGCGGATCCCGTCGCCGCGTTCGCCCACATCGGGCGGGCGCTGCGCCCCGGCGGGCGCGCGGCGTTCGTCTGCGCCGCGCACGCCGAGGACAACGAATGGCTGCGGGCCTTCGCCGAGCTGCGCGACATCCTTCCCATCGGCGGCTTCGGCGAGCCCGGCGGCCCTGGCATGTTCTCCCTCGCGGACGCCGACAGGACCCGGGGGCTGCTGTCCGCCGCCGGTTTCGAGCGCGTGGAGACGGCGCGTGTGCGGGCGCACGGAATCTGGGGGCGGGACGCGGCCGACGCCGCAGCCTTCCTCCTCGGCTCCGGCCCCGGGCGCCACCTGCTGAGCCAGGTGACGCCAAAGACCCAGGAGCGCGCCCTGCACAGACTCACGGCGATCCTGCGTCCCTACGAGCGTGAAGGCGCCGTCCACCTCCTCAGCACGGCCCTCCTGGTGACCGCCGTCCGCCCCGACTAGACCCGGCTAGACCCGGCTAGACCCGACTAGAGGGGTCCCGGCCGGGGCGGCACCGGCACCCGGCAGACTGCCGCCCATGACCATGACGGATTTCCGAACCGACCTGCGCGTCTACCTCCAGGACGCGCGTGACGCACTGCTGTGGAAGCTCGAAGGCCTGTCGGAGTACGACATACGCCGCCCGCTGACTCCGACCGGCACCAATCTGCTGGGGCTGGTCAAGCACGTGACCAGCGCCGAAGCGCTGTACTTCGGCGCGACGTTCGGACGGCCGTTCGAGGCGCCGCCCCTGTGGATCACGGGCGGCGCCGAGGCCAACGCGGACCTGTGGGCGACCGCCGACGAGACCCGGGAGCAGATCGTGGGGCTCTACCGGAAGGTGTGGGCCCACTCGGACGCGACGATCGAGTCCCTGGAGCTGGACGCGGTCGGCCGGATCCCCGGGAACGAGCGGCACGAGATGACGCTGCACCGCATCCTCGTCCACATGATCGCCGAGACCACCCGCCATGCCGGGCACGCCGACGTCGTGCGCGAACTGGTCGACGGGACCACGGGGTTGCGCAAGGAGGACGACAACATGGCTCAGGGCAGCGCGGCTTGGTGGGAGGGGCACCGGGCCCGGGTCGAGCAGGCGGCGCGCGAGGCCGGCCGGGTTGGCGGCACCATGTGACGCGTCAGGTCAGCAGGTCCGTGACGAACTTCCGCAACCGCCCGCCGCGTACGGGCCGCACCCCATGGATGACCTGGGCGCCATAGGCGACGGCGACGCCCGCGCCGGCGTCGGCGAGCCAGCGGGTGCGGTCGGTGGCGGCCAGCCAATCGGGGACGCTGTGGTGGGGGCTGCCGTCGGGCCCCGGGGCGTGGGGCACGCTCCTGGTCAGCGGCGTCCCGGGCAGGAAGTTCTCCTTCTCGCCGACGAACTGCCCACTCCAGATGCCGTCGTCGGCGGTGGTCTCGACGTAGAACTCCCCTCCGCTTTCGGCCTCTTCCAGTACGACGCCGATCCTGCCGAGTCGGCAGTGCTCGGCCCCCGGGTCCGGAATGCCGTCCACGTGCGTGGCGATGCGCTGCCCGGCCGTCAGGACGGTGTAGGCCCAGGGCGCGGCGTAGCCCAGGGAGGGGATGGCGCGCCGGAGGGCGGGCAGCGCCCTCGCGGTGGCCTGCTGGAGGATTTCCTGGGCCTGCGGCGGGGCGGTGACGACGTCCGCCTCGAAGCGCGGCGCCCAGTCGGCGAGTTGCGGGTCGGCGTCCATGATCTTGCTCAGGGTGGCCAGTTCGTCAGGGGTGAGGAAGCTCTCGACGGTCTGCAGCACGAGGGATTCGCTGATGTGGATCACGGGCGTCTCCTCTGTCGAAGGTGCCGGTGTCCGACGTCGGACGTGCCGACGTCGACGGCGCCGGATGTGATGCTCCGTCAACCGTCGGGGGGCGGGCGGTCGCGGTCCATGGCGCCGACACGTCGTGCGGGGGCATGGGAGTCGGCCGCGGGGGGCGTGCGCGGCGCGTCCGTGCGCCGGTGAGCGCCCCACACTTTCAAGCCGCGCCGCGCGCCATCCCCGCGGGGAGTGCCGACCATGGCCGCCCACAGCAGAGCGCGGTGGTGAGGAGGGCTGAATCCCTCCTCACCACCGCGCCGAGGTGCGGTGCGTCAGTGCCGGCCGCCGGGCGCGTGGCCGATGCCCTCGTGGTCGTAACCCGCGGCCTCGGAGTAGACGATGCCGAGCGGGCCGCCGACGCTGTCGAACGAACCGTAGAACCCCTCGTGGTCGTAGCCCATCTGGTGGCGCGGGTTGTAGCGGTCGTGGCCGTCGTCGGCGACGGCCGCGCCCGCCCCGACGGCCAGGACGGAGACGGTGAGAGCGGCGGCGAGGATGGTCGAGCGAACGCGCATGGGTATATTCCTCCTGGAATATGCAGGTGCTGTCGCCATGTCACCTGCCGCGGCGGCGGGGCCGCGTAACGGCACAGCACACGCACTCCACCCGAACGGACCCCGGATTACTACCGCACGGCCCACTTGATCGGTTCCTTGTAGTACCCCTGCGAATACGTCACCGCCTTCAGCGTGGCGGCGGCGGGGATGAGGTAGGGCTCGCAGACGGTGCGCGTCTCTCCCTTCTTCCAGATGTCCTCACCGTCGAGACTCTTCCTGCCGTCGTTGCCGACGCAGTCGGAGGGACGGCTCGAGAGGTCGCCGATGAGTATGAACTCCGTCGCGGGCTTGCCTCCGGAGGTCTCGCCGCCCACCTCGCTCATCACGGACGGCTGCTTGACCGCGGAGCCGCCGACGTGCTTGGCCTTCACATAGATCCAGGCGACCTTCAGGTCCTCGTACTTCTCCTTGTCGTCCAGCTCATCGAGGTCGGCCGGCTTGCCGAGGGTGACCTTCGTCGGCGTGAGGGAGAACTCGCCGGTCTTCTCGTATCTGGTGATCTCCTGCACCGGCCCGGCCTGCCCGAGCTTGAGGTCCTTCGGCGCCTCGCTCGACTCCGAGGCCCCGGCCCCACCGGCCCCGCTCTTCTTCCCGGAGCCCCCGCCGCACGCGGCGAGCGACACGGCGCTGAGGGTTACGAGGACCGCGAGGCCGATGCGTCGACGGGAGTGCGTGGTGCGCTGAGTGCTCATGTGTTTCCTGATCCTGGTCATTCGGTTTCCGGGCAGTCTGCCGGGTCCGCGTTTCACGTCTTCCGCGGCCCCGACATGATGCGCCATACCAGGTCAGGCGTCATTTTCCACTGTGAGAACGCCCCCGGGTCTCAGTCCCGGCGGCCGGAGCCCGGCCGTACCGTCACCTCCACCTCCGTCCCGTCGGACGCCCACACCCGCACCTGTCGTGCCTGCCCGGGCGGCACGCTTCGGGCGCTGGGGTGTGCCGTGCGGCCCGACACCTCGATCCGCCAGCCGGTGGTGCTCGGCGGCAGGGACAGCACGGTGGTGCCGGGGCGGCGAGTCGACCGGTAGGCGAGGCGGTACGTGGCGCGGGCCGGGTCGTGGGCGTCGGCACGCACGGTGCCGGCGACCGCCGGGGCGTACGGCGTGGCGGTGCGCTCCTTGTTCGTACGGAGGCGGCCGTCACGGTCGAGGGCGCAGTAGCCGCCGCCGTAGCACCAGACGTAGGCCGCCCAGCCCGAGGAGTAGCGGGTGAAGGAGGCGAGCGCGTCGTCGTGGAAGCGGCGCATGTTCGGCAGGCCGCTGTTCAGCGGGCCCCACTCGCCCACCACGACGGGCACCGAGTGCTCGCGCGGGTAGGCCGTGACGGCGTTCTCGTACGCCGTGATCCAGCCGCCCGCCGGGTCGTAGTCGGCGCCCGCCTCCATCGCGGTGTTGTAGAAGTGCGGGGCGTAGACGACGCGTTCGTCGGGGACGCGGCCCAGGCCGGTGGGCACGCCTTCGCCGACGATCGGGGTCGGCTCGATGAACAGGTGGTTCGAGCGGTCCCGGGTGCGGATGGCGGCGGCGAGGCGGCGGTACATCGGGGTGAGCTGCGTCGCCTCGATGCGGCGTGCGGCGCCGGCCAGGTCCTCGCCCGGACGCAGCTCCCCCATCGGCTCGTTGATCAGGTCATAGCCGAACACCGCGGGGTGCCCGCCGAAGCGGTCCGCCAGCAGGCGCCACATGCGGGCCTGCGCGCGCCGCAGGTCCGCGTCCTCGTAGAGATGGGTGAAGGCGCGCTGGACGGCGGGTTCGAAGTACTCGGCGAACCAGTCGTCGGGATGCGGGGTGAACGGCAGCCCGTCGGTCCGCGTCGCCCACGCCGGGATCCCGCGGTGGCCGAACGCGGGCCCGAACACGTCCTGGTGGGCATCGATGACGACGTGCACGCCGTGCTTGTGCGCCCAGTCGAGGATGCGCCCGATCTTGCGCAGGTACGGTTCGCTGTAGCGCCCGCGCCGCGGCTCCAGGTCGTCCCAGAAGACCAGCAGGCGGGCGAAGTTGAAGCCGTGGGCCCGCAAGTCGGCGAAGTGCCGCTCGGTGATCGCGCTGAGGGCGTCCGGGCCGCGGTGGACCTTGTCCTCGACGTTCCAGCCGCGCAGGGTGAGCGTCCGTCCGCGGGCGTCGGTGAGGCGGGGTATACCGGCGGCGGTGGGGGCGGTGCCGGTGCCGGAACCGGTTCCGGTGCGCCCACTCTTCACTCCCCCCGAAGCGGCCGGAGCCAGGCCCGCACCGAGCAGGGCGGTGGTGATCAAGGCGATCAGGGCCACCAGGCCGAGGTGCTGCCGCGTAAAACGTTTGCCCATGACGGACCTCCGGCACTCGGGGACGCGCGGTCACATACGTGTGCGGTCGGCACGCACCGTACGTATCAGGAACCGCTTGCACAGGCCAGTGCTCCACCTGATCGTCATCGCGAACACGTCGGTCCGCTCCAGGCCTTCCCAGAAGGCCGCTTGGTAAAATGGACAGGAGGTATCCATGAAGATGCTGATCAATGTCGCCGAGACCGTGGTCGCCGACGCGCTGCGCGGCATGGCCGCCGCGCATCCCGAGCTGACCGTCGACGTCGAGAACCGCGTGATCGTCCGCAGGGACGCCCCCGTCGCCGGGAAGGTCGCCCTCGTCTCGGGAGGCGGGTCCGGGCACGAACCGCTGCACGGCGGGTTCGTGGGGCCGGGCATGCTCTCCGCCGCCTGTCCCGGAGAGGTGTTCACCTCGCCCGTGCCGGATCAGATGGTGCGGGCCGCGGCCGCCGTGGACAGCGGCGCGGGTGTGCTGTTCGTCGTGAAGAACTACACCGGTGACGTGCTCAACTTCGACATGGCTGCGGAGCTGGCCGAGGACGAGGGCATCCAGGTGGCGAAGGTGCTCGTCGACGACGACGTGGCCGTCACCGACAGCCTCTACACCGCCGGGCGCCGGGGTACGGGCGCCACGCTCTTCGTGGAGAAGCTGGCGGGCGCGGCCGCCGAGGCGGGCATGCCCCTTGAGCGGGTCGAGGCGATCGCCCGGCGGGTCAACGAGAGCGCGCGCAGCTTCGGCGTGGCCCTGACCGCCTGCACCACCCCGGCCAAGGGCGGCCCCACCTTCGATCTGCCCGCCGGGGAGCTGGAATTGGGCGTCGGCATCCACGGCGAGCCGGGGCGTGAGCGGCGCCCGATGATGACCTCGCGCGAGATCGCCGACTTCGCCGTGAACGCCGTACTGGAGGATCTGCGCCCGCGCAATCCGGTGCTGCTGCTCGTCAACGGCATGGGGGGCACGCCCCTCCTTGAGCTGTACGGCTTCAACGCCGAGGTGCAGCGCGTGCTCGTCGAGCGAGGCGTGCCCGTGGCGCGCACTCTCGTCGGCAACTATGTGACCTCACTGGACATGGCCGGGGCCTCCGTGACGCTCTGCCAGGTCGACGAGGAGCTGCTCCGACTCTGGGACGCGCCGGTCAGCACGGCCGCGCTGCGCTGGGGCGTCTGACACGCCCGTACCAGTCCCCTGACCGCGCAAAGGAGAACCTGTGCTCGACGCCGACTTCTTCCGCCGCTGGCTGACGAACGCCGCCGCGGCCGTCGACCGCGAGGCGGCCCGGCTCACGGAGCTGGACTCGCCCATCGGCGACGCCGACCACGGCAGCAACCTCCAGCGCGGCTTCGCCGCCGTCGCCGCCACCCTGGAGAAGGAGGCGCCCACCACCCCCGGAGCCGTCCTCACCCTGGCGGGGCGGCAGTTGATCTCCACCGTGGGCGGCGCGTCGGGGCCGCTCTACGGCACCCTGCTGCGCCGCACCGGCAAGGCGCTCGGCGACGACGGGGAGGTCGACGAGGCGCGGTTCGCCGAGGCGCTGCGTACCGGCGTCGACGCCGTGGCGGCGCTCGGTGGCGCCGCGCCCGGTGACAAGACGATGCTGGACGCGCTCGTCCCCGGCGTCGACGCGCTCGGCACGTCCTTCGGCGCGGCGCGCGACGCCGCGCGGGAGGGCGCGCTCGCGACGACGCCGTTGCGGGCGCGCAAGGGCCGGGCCAGCTACCTGGGCGAGCGCAGCGTCGGCCACCAGGACCCGGGCGCGACCTCCTCGGCGCTGCTCTTCGAGGCGCTGGCCGACACCGCGCGCGGCACGGACGAGCGGGAGCCCGGCCATGGCTGACGAACCGTTGGTCGGCGTCGTCCTCGTGTCGCACAGCGGTCCCGTCGCCGACGCGGTCGCCGCCCTCGCCACGGGGCTGGCCAGGGGCGGCGCCACCGCCCCCGTGGCGGCCGCGGGCGGGACGGAGGACGGGGGCTTCGGGACGAGTGCGGAGCTGATCTCGGCGGCCGCGGCGCGGGTCGACCGGGGCGCGGGCGTCGCGATCCTCACCGACCTCGGCAGCGCCGTCCTCACCGTCAAGGCACTCGTCGCCGAGGGCGACGAACTCCCGGACGGCGCACGCCTGGTGGACGCCCCGTTCGTGGAGGGAGCGGTGGCGGCCGTGGTGACCGCGTCGGCCGGGGCGGACCTCGCCGCGGTGGAGGCGGCGGCCATGGAGGCGTACGACTACCGCAAGGTGTGAGCCGCGAGCTGCCGGAGGCCCCATGGTGACGGCCAGGGGGTCACCGTTCTCGTGTGTACGACGTCCACCCTCTTGATGTGCCCCCGTCACCCGTGTCAAATAGGTCCGGACCAATGCCGCCGAGTGGAAGGCAGGCAGCACCGTGCGACGGACCCTCCGGCTGACCACCCCCCTGGCCCTGCTGACCGTCCTCGCCGCGGCCGCGCTCGGCGGCTGCGGCTGGAGCGGCCAGGACGACCGGCGGGACACCCGGCCCCCGGCGGCACCCCGCGGCCTCACCGTGGAGGCGGGCAGCGCCACCACCGCCCACGTCATGTGGAACCAGGCCACCGACGACACCGAGGTGACCGGCTACGAGGTTTACCGCGACGCCAAGAAGGTCAAGGAAGTGCCCGGCGCGAAGCACATGGTGGACATCACCGGCCTGAAGCCGTCGACGACGTACGCCTTCACCGTGCGCGCCCGTGACGCCGAGGGCAACGTCAGCCCGGACAGCAGGAGACTGTCCGTCACGACGCCCGCTGCGGCGGCCGCCGACCGCGAGCCCCCGACCCGCCCCGCGCGGCTTCGCGGCGAGGCGGAGGGGAGCCGGTCGGCGATGCTGACCTGGGGGAAGTCGTCGGACAACCGAGGCGTGGCCTCGTACGAGATCTATCAAGGCGCCTCGAAGATCCACAGCGTGGGCGGCGGGCAGACCGCGACGCTGGTCACCGGGTTGCGGCCCGGCACCGACTACACCTTCACGGTCAAGGCGCGCGACGCCGCCGACAACTTCTCGCCCGCGAGCCCCGAGGTCCGCCTCACCACCGCCGCGGGAAAGGACTCGGGGCGCAAGACGGCGCCCGCCGGGTTCCGCGCCGCGACGCACCGCGCCGACGGGGCGTACTACATCGATCTGACCTGGACACCGCCGCGCACGGGCGGCGCGGTGACGGAGTATCAGATCCAGCTGGACGGCCGCACCGCCACCTCGCTGGTCTTCGGCGGGACGGCGCCGCGGGACAAGGCCGAGCACAGTTTCTACATCGGCAGGAAGGCCGGTGAGCGGCACCGGGTGCGGATCCGCCCGAGGCTGCCCGACGGGACGTGGGGCGCCTACTCCGCCGAGCGGACGGTCACCACGGGCTGAGCCCGCCCCTCAACCGCGTCCGCGCGCCGCGGCCGTCCGCTCGCTCAGCAGGGCCGCCGCGCGCCGGCACCAGTCACGGGACTCGCGTTCGAAGGCGAGCCCGCGCAGACAGGTCAGATAGGGTCCGACGCGCTCGCCGGTCCGCAGGAACTCCTCCTCGTCCGCGCCGCCGCGCAACTTCACCAGCAGCTTTTCGAGCAGTTCGATCTTGGCGTCGGCCATCTGGGCGCGCTCGGTGAGCTGCTCGATCACCGGTGCGGCGGCGACGCCGTCGACGGCCTGCACCTTGACCAGCAGGTCGTCGCGGATGAAGGACGGCTTGGCGGCGCGTGCCGCGAACCGCTCCATCTCGGCGAGCCCCGCCTCGGTGACGCGGAACAGCCGCTTGTTCGGGCGGCCTTCCTGGACGACCTCCCGGCCGGTGACCAGGCCTTCCGTCTCCAGCTTGGCGAGTTCGGCGTAGAGCTGCTGGGGCAGCGCGTGCCAGAAGTTGGCCACGCCGATGTCGAAGCCCTTGGCCAGCTGATAGCCGCTGTACTCGCCGTCCAGCAGTGCCGCGAGCACCGCGTGCCGCAGAGCCATCGCGTGGATCCCCTTTCCTTCGCCGCCTCGCGCCTCCATCATAGTCAACAATCTGAATAGTCAGATTGATGACTATGACTGTCCTTGCGGCTGTACACCTCGGAGGATCCTCATGCACCCCACCGCCACCCGCTTCCGCGCCCTCGTCGAGAAGGGCGACCTCGACGCGCTGGAGGAGCTGCTCACGCCGGACATCCGCTTCTACAGCCCGGTGAAGTTCACGCCCTTCGAGGGCAGGCCGATGATGCTCGGGCTCCTCGGCGTGCTGCTGCGGACGTTCGAGGACTTCCGGTACGTGGGGTCGTTCGCCGGAGAGGCCCGGACGAGCGCGGACGGCAGCGAGGCCGAGTCGGCCGTCCTGCTGTTCCGCGCCACGGTGCGGGGCAAGGAGATCCACGGCATCGACCTGCTGCACTTCGACGCGGAGGGCCGGATCAAGGAATTCACCGTGATGGTGCGCCCGCAGTCCGCGGTGCAGGCGCTGGGGCAGGCGGTGTACGAGGGCCTGGTCGCGGACGGACTGGTCCCGGCGGTCGAGTAGGACCCCGCCGGGCCGGCCGAGGCAGGTGACGGCGGGTCAGCTGTGCGCCGGACGAAGGATTCCGTCACCTGCCCGGAGGCAGTCCGCATGCGGTCCCGGCCCACGGCACGTTGGCTCTTCGTCAGGTAGCACGGGCGTTCCCCGATTCGCGGCGGCGCATGGGTTGTACCGCCTCCCGTGCCACCGGAGGGCAGACGCATGCGTACTACTCAGATATATGTCCGTGCCGGCCTGACCGTAGCCGCCGCCGCGCTGCCGCTGGCGCTGGCCGCTCCGTCGGCGTTCGCGGGTGGCGGGATCACCGTCACCGCCACCGGCTCCACCGTGCAGGTCACCACCGCGGCGTGTGCCACGGGCGGGACGGCCTCACTGATGGGCGGCGCGAACGCGAGCTTCGCCGGAGGTCAACAGATGCCGCTGTCGAACGGCAGCGCCACCTGGCGGAATGTCAGTGCCGGCACCTACACGGTCCTGGTCGCTTGTCAGGACGGCTCGCAGGCCGGGCCTCAGACCGTCACCGTCGGCACCACGCCGACGGCCTCCTCGACGGCCGCGCCCTCGCGCGGTGTCCGGGGCGGACTCGGGGGCGGTTCGGAGGACCGGGGCACGCTCACGCTCGTCACCGGCGGGGCCCTGGTGGCCATGGCGGCGGCGGGCGGCGGCGTCTGGTACCTGCGGCGGCGCGCCGCGGGCAACCGGCTCTGACGCCGGATCCACAGCGACAGCGGCACCTACGGCTGCCGCCCACCCGTCATCACGCCGGGTGGGCGGCAGCCGCCGTATGGGCCCGGCCGGTCGGTCACCGCACGGCCCCGCACCAGGCCCCCCTACCGGAGGCCACGCCAGTGAGGTGAGCGACCGGCCAAGGCCTAGGGCGCCTCCAGCTCCTCGATCGTCCGCGTGAGCCACCGCGTCCAGAACGTCTCCAGGTCGATGCCGGCGCGCAGCACCACATGGCGCAGCCGGTCTTCGACGGCGTCCTTGCCCGGGGGGAAGTCGCGCCGCTCGATCTCCTCGTACTCCGCCAACTGGCGTCGGTGCAGGTCGAGATGGCGGTGCAGGTCCGCCTGGATGCCGTCCGTGCCGACGACCGCCGCGGCCCGCAGGCGCAGCAGGAGGGTGTCGCGCATCGGCTTCGGGTCCTGGCTCGCGGCGGTCCAGCGGGCCAGTTCGGCGCGGCCCGCCGGCAGGACCTCGTACTCCTTCTTCTGGCCGCGCGTCGCCCCTTGCCGGGGCAGCGCGCGGATCGCCCCCTCACGCTCCAGCTTGCCCAGCTCGCGGTAGATCTGCTGGTGCGTGGCCGACCAGAAGTAGCCGATCGACTTGTCGAACCTGCGGGTCAGTTCGAGCCCCGACGACGGCTTCTCCAGGAGGGCGGTGAGGATCGCGTGCGGGAGTGACATGGGGGCCATCCTAGGGACGGGCTCACAGGGAAGCGGCCAGCTCCGTGCCCTGCTTGATGGCGCGCTTGGCGTCCAGCTCGGCGGCCACGTCCGCGCCGCCGATGAGGTGCGCGCTGCGCCCGGCGGCGAGCAGCTCCTCGTACAGGCCGCGGCGCGGTTCCTGGCCGGTGCACAGGACGATGGTGTCGACGGGCAGGACGGAGGAGACGCCGTCGACGGTGATGTGCAGGCCCGCGTCGTCGATGAGGTCGTAGCTCACGCCCGCCACCATAGCGACGCCGCGGTGGCGCAGCTCGGTGCGGTGGATCCAGCCCGTGGTCTTGCCGAGGCCCTTGCCGACCTTGGACGACTTGCGCTGGAGCAGGTGGACCGTGCGCGGCGGGGTGGGCCGCTCCGGCTCGGTGAGGCCGCCGCGCTCGCGGTACTCCATGTCGACGCCCCACTGGCGGAAGTACGTCGCCGGGTCGAGGCTCGCCTTCTCGCCGCCGTCGGTGAGGTACTCGGCGACGTCGAAGCCGATGCCGCCCGCGCCGAGGATCGCGACCCGCTCCCCCACGGGCGCGTCGCCGCGCAGCACGTCGAGGTAGCCGACGACGCTGGGGTGGTCGATGCCGGGGATGTCGGGGGTGCGGGGGGTGACGCCGGTGGCGACGACCACTTCGTCGTACGCGGCGTCGGCAAGCTCCTCGGCGGTGACGACGGTGTTCAACTCGACGCGTACGCCCCGCAGTCGGAGCTGGGTGCGGAAGTAGCGCAGGGTCTCGTCGAACTCCTCCTTGCCGGGGACCTTGCGGGCGACGTTGAGCTGCCCGCCGATCTCCGGGGCGGCGTCGAAGAGCGTCACGTCGTGGCCGCGCTCGGCCGCCGAGACGGCGAAGGCGAGTCCGGCGGGGCCCGCGCCGACGACGGCGACGCTCTTCTTGGTGCGGGTCGGCGAGAGCACCAGCTCGGTCTCGTGGCAGGCGCGCGGGTTGACCAGGCAGGAGGTGATCTGGAGGTTGAACGTGTGGTCCAGGCAGGCCTGGTTGCAGCCGATGCAGGTGTTGATCGCGTCGGACTGCTCGGCCTTCGCCTTGGCGACGAAGTCGGGGTCGGCGAGGAGCGGGCGGGCCAGGGAGACCATGTCGGCGGCGCCTTCGGCGAGCAACTGCTCGGCGATCTCGGGGGTGTTGATGCGGTTGGTGGTGACGAGCGGCACGGAGACCTCGCCCATCACCTTCTTCGTGACGAAGGTGTACGCGCCGCGCGGCACCGAGGTCGCGATGGTGGGGATGCGGGCCTCGTGCCAGCCGATGCCGGTGTTGATGATCGTGGCGCCCGCGGCCTCGATCTCCTTGGCGAGGTGGATGACCTCGTCGAGGGTGGAGCCGCCGGGGACCAGGTCGAGCATGGAGAGGCGGTAGATGAGGATGAAGTCCGGGCCGACGCGCTCGCGGGTGCGGCGGACGATCTCGACGGGGAAGCGGATGCGGTTCTCGTAGGCGCCGCCCCAGCGGTCGGCGCGCCGGTTGGTGGGGGCCGCGATGAACTCGTTGATCAGATAGCCCTCGGAGCCCATGATCTCGACGCCGTCGTACCCGGCGGACTTGGCGAGTCCGGCGGCGCGGACGAAGTCCTCGATGGTCTGCTCGACCTCGTCGTCTGTGAGTTCGCGGGGCACGAAGGGGCTGATGGGCGCCTGGAGGGCGCTCGGCGCGACCAGCTTGTCGTGGTAGGCGTACCGCCCGAAGTGCAGGATCTGCATCGCGATCCGGCCGCCCTCGGCGTGCACGGCGGCGGTGATCCCCGCGTGCTGCTCCGCCTCGGCCTCGGTGGTCATCTTGGCGCCGCCCTCGTAGGGGCGCCCCGCGTCGTTCGGGGCGATGCCGCCGGTGACGATGAGGCCGACGCCGCCGCGCGCGCGGGTCGCGTAGAACTCCGCCATGCGCGCGAACCCGTTCGGCGCCTCTTCCAGGCCCACGTGCATGGAGCCCATCAGGACCCGGTTGGGCAGGGTGGTGAAGCCCAGGTCGAGCGGGTTCAGCAGGTTCGGGTAACGGCTCATGCGGGCCCTCCGTACGCGGTGTCTACAGGACAGTTGTAGACGACGCCCGAAGTGTTGTGCAACTAGTTGCATAAAGCGTGAGCGGCGTCTCACGGCCCCCGCGGGCCACCGGGGCGCCAGATGAGCGCCATGTCCGAATCCCGCCAGCCGCCGCCCCGCGCGGGACGCAGACTGGATGCCAGTCACAGAAACACCCGAGGAGAGTCCGATGACCGTCTACACGACGATCGACAGCCCGCTGGGCGAGCTGCTGCTGGTGGGCGAGGCATCGCCCACCGCCAAGGGCGGCACCGCGCTCGCCTCACTGTCCATGCCGGGCCAGAAGGGCGCGGCCGTCGTCCTGGACGGCTGGGTCCGCGACGAGCAGGCGTTCGAGGCCATCGCCGCACAGCTGCGTGCGTACTTCGCGGGGAGCCTGACCCACTTCGACATCGAGTACGCCGCCGGGGCGGGCACCGCCTTCCAGCGCAGGGTCTGGGACGCCCTGGAAACCGTCCCCTACGGCACCACGACCACCTATGGACGCCTCGCCGAGCAGCTGGGCCTCTCCCGCGCCGCCGTCCGGGCGCTCGGCACGGCCATCGGCCGCAACCCCCTGCTCGTCGTGCGCCCCTGCCACCGGGTGATCGGCGCCGACGGCTCCCTCACCGGGTACGCGGGCGGCCTTGAGCGCAAGCGGCAGCTGCTCGACCTGGAGGCGTAAGAGCCGTCGGGCTCACGACCCCTCCTCCCGCAGCCCGCTCACCCGCAGGGTGATGTTCAACCGACCGGTCAGCCCGAGCGCGGGCGGCGCCGTGCCGGGCAGCACCCGCGGCACCCCGTGGTAGGAGAGGCGGGACGGCCCCCCGAACACCACGAGGTCGCCGCTGCGCAGCTCGATGTCCGTATACGGCTTCGTACGTGTCTTCGGGTTGCCGAAGCGGAAGACGCACGTATCGCCGAGGCTCAGCGACACCACGGGCGCGCCGGACTTCTCGTCGCTGTCGCGGTGCATGCCCATGCGGGCGTCGGCGTCGTAGAAGTTGACCAGCGCGATGTCATACGCCTCCTCGCCGCCGTAACCCGCCGCTTCAGCCGCCGAGCGCCCCAGGTCGGCGAGGAATGGCGGCATCGGTTTCACCGGCGCCCCGTCCCCGTCGACGGCGCTGCGCGCGTACCCGTACGGAAACCAGTGCCAGCCCAGGCCGAACTGCCGCGCCGTCATCGTCCCGCCCCCGGGCGTCCTGACCAGCCGCAGTCCCGCCGGCGGCTTCGCCCACTGCCTGCACGCCTCGACCAGCCGCAGCTGCTCCTCCGGCGCCAGCCAGTCCGGGAGGTGCACGGCCCCCGGGCCGATCTCGGTGCGGGCCCGGGGGAACAGCTCATCCGCCACTGGTCTGCGGCCACGTCCAGTCGGCGACCTCCGGCAGGTCGGTGCCGTGCTCGCGGATCCAGTCGTGGTGGCGGGTGCGGACATCGGCCATCGCCTGCCGTACGTCCGTGGCGCGCTCGGCGAGGCCGGGCACGCGGTCGATGACGTCCATGACGAGGCGGTAGCGGTCGAGGTCGTTGCGGACGACCATGTCGAACGGCGTGGTCGTCGTGCCCGCCTCCTTGTAGCCGCGCACGTGCAGGTTCGCGTGCCCGGTGCGGCGGTAGGCGAGGCGGTGGATCAGCCACGGGTAGCCGTGATAGGCGAAGATCACCGGCCGGTCGCCGGTGAACAGCGCGTCGAACTCGGAGGCGGACATGCCGTGCGGGTGCTCCTCGCGGGGCATCAGCCGGGCGATGTCGACGACGTTGACGACGCGCACGGCGAGGTCGGGCAGCAGCTCCCGCAGCAGGCTCGCCGCGGCAAGCACCTCCTGGGTGGGCACGTCGCCCGCGCACGCGAGGACCACGTCGGGGTCGCGCGTGCCGTCGTCCGTGCCCGCCCACTCCCAGACGCCCGCGCCGCGCGCGCAGTGGGCGCGGGCCTCGTCGAGGGAGAGCCAGTCGAAGCAGGGCTGCTTCCCCGCGACGACCACGTTGACGTAGTCGCGGCTGGCCAGGACGTGCTCGGTCACCGAGAGCAGGGTGTTGGCGTCCGGCGGCAGATAGACGCGTACGACATCGGGGCTCTTGTTGAGCACGTGGTCCACGAAGCCGGGGTCCTGGTGCGAGAAACCGTTGTGGTCCTGGCGCCACACGTGCGAGGTGAGCAGGTAGTTGAGGGACGGCACGGCCGCGCGCCAGGGCAGGGAGCGCGAGGTCTTCAGCCACTTGATGTGCTGGTTGACCATCGAGTCGACGATGTGGACGAACGCCTCGTAGCAGGAGAACAGGCCGTGCCGGCCGGTGAGCGTATAGCCCTCCAGCCAGCCCTGGCACAGGTGCTCGGAGAGGACTTCCATGACGCGGCCGTCGCGGGTCAGGTGCTCGTCGGTGTCGAGGGTCCGCTCCTGCCAGGCCTTGCCGGTGGCGCCGTACAGCGCGCCGAGCCGGTTGGACTCCGTCTCGTCGGGGCCCACCACGCGGAAGTCGCGGCGCCCCGCCGTGTCGGCCATCACCTGGGCGAGCAGCTCTCCGGCGACCCGCGTCGGCTCGTGCAGGGTGGCGCCGGGCTTGTCCACGGTGACGGCGAAGCGCTCCAGCGGCGGCAGGGGCAGCGCACGGCTGAGCAGGCCCCCGTTGGCGTGCGGGGTGGCGCCGAGCCGACGCTCGCCCTCGGGCACCCACGCCAGCACCTCCCCGGTGGGGCCGCCGTCCGCGTCGAAGAGTTCGTCCGGCCGGTACGAGCGCAGCCACTGCTCCAACTGCCGCAGGTGGTCGGGGTTCTCGCGGACTCCGGAGAGCGGCACCTGATGGGCGCGCCAGGTGTTCTCGACCGGCTCCCCGTCGACGAACCGGGGTCCTGTCCAACCCTTGGGGGTACGCAGCACGATCACGGGCCAGCGGTGGCGGCTGTGCGCGCCACCGCCGCGGGCGGCCCGCTGGAGGGCGGCGATCCGGTCCAGTGCCTTGTCCATGGCCTCGGCCATCGTGTGGTGGACCGTGAGCGGGTCGTCGCCCGCGACGTACAGCGGCTCGTGGCCGTACCCCTTGAGCAGCGCGTCCAGTTCGGCGTCGGGGAGCCGGGCGAGCAGCGTCGGGTTGGCGATCTTGTAGCCGTTGAGGTGGAGGATGGGCAGGACCGCGCCGTCGTGCACGGGGTCGAGGAACTTGTTGGAGTGCCAGGATCCGGCGAGCGGCCCGGTCTCCGCCTCGCCGTCACCGATCACGCAGGCCACGACCAGGTCGGGGTTGTCGAAGGCGGCTCCGTAGGCGTGTGCGAGGGAGTAACCCAGCTCACCGCCCTCGTGGATCGAGCCGGGCGTCTCGGGCGCGACGTGGCTCGGCACGCCGCCGGGGAACGAGAACTGCCGGAACAGCTTCCCCATGCCCGCCGCGTCCCGCGTCACGGCCGGATACGTCTGTGTGTAGCTGCCCTCCAGCCATGAGTTGGCGAGCACGGCCGGTCCGCCGTGTCCGGGCCCCCACACGCACAGCGCGTCCAGGTCGCGCTCCTTGATGACGCGGTTGAGATGGGTGTGCACGAGGTTGAGGCCGGGTGAGGTGCCCCAGTGGCCCAGCAGGCGCGGCTTGATGTGCTCGGGCCGCAGGGGCTCGGTCAGCAGCGGGTTGCCCATCAGATAGATCTGGCCGACGGACAGGTAGTTGGCGGCACGCCAGTGTGCGTCGAGTGCCGCCAGGTCCTCCTTCGCCATGGGCGCCATGAGGTCTCCTCGCGAGGGTCGGGTGTGCGGCGGGGTCCGGGGATACGTGACTGGGGCACGGGTTCCACGGGAGCGCCGGATCAGTCGTACGGAACGGGCCGGGCTCGGCACTCCTCCCCCGACGCTGCCACCGCCCCGGCGCCGCCGCGAGCGCTGGACGGCCCCGAGAGGGACCGCCCGGACCCCTTACCGGCTCTTCGTCGCCCGCAGCACGACGAACTTCGGGTCGCTCGCCACGACTTCCGCGTTGCCGAAGAGCTTGCGGAGTTTCACGTGGTAGGCGAGGTGGCGGTTGCCGATGACCCACAGTTCACCGCCGGGCCGCAGCGCGGCGCGCGCACCGCTGAACATGCGCCAGGCGGTGGCGCCGGTGGTGGCCTGGTGGCTGTGGAACGGCGGGTTGTTCAGTACGAGGTCCACGCTCCCCGGCGGTACGGCGGCGAGCGCGTCGCCCGCCACGAAATCGGCGTCGGCGCCCTCGCCGGCGTTGGCCCGGAAGGTGGCCTCGGCGGAGGCGACCGCCTGGAACGACTCGTCGATGAAGGTGACGTCCGCGCCCGGTTCGGCGACGGACACGGCGGTGCCGAGCACGCCGTTGCCGCAGCCCAGGTCGACGACGTGCGCCCCGGCGCGGGCGCGAGGCAGGTGCTTCAGGAAGAAGCGGGTGCCGATGTCGAGCCGGTCGGCGCAGAAGATCCCCGCGTGGTTGACGACGGTCAGACCGGCGCCCGCCCCGGAGTCGGCGGGCAGCACATAGCTGCCGGGCCACGGGCTGGGGCCGGGCGTGCGCGCCGGATCGGGGGCGCTGAAGATGAGCCGCGCCTTCTGCCGGGCGAGCGAGGTCCTCGTCGGCCCGACGAGCCGCTCGAACAGCTCCAGGGTCGAGGTGTGGATCTCGGTGACCATGCCGGTGCCGATGACGACGGTGCCCTCGTGCAGGGCGGGCGCGAGCCGGTGGAGCTGGTCCTCCAGGAGCGCGAGGCTCTTCGGTACGCGGATCAGGAGGACGTCGATCCGGGCGGGCGGAGCCTCCCTGGTCGTCAGGAGCCGCGCCGCGTCCGGTGCGTGGCCCGCCCGCGCCAGGTTGGCCCGGGTGGCCTGCTGGGCGAGGAAGGAGTCGGTGATCTGCACCGGCACGCGCGCGTGGCCCGCGAGGACGGTGGTCAGCGCCCCCCACCGGTCGCCGACGACGGCCACCGTGCCGCTGAGGTCGACGGGCGCGGTGCCGGGGAGGCCGACGGCCGCCGTCTCCTCCTCGCCTGCCAGGTGCCGCAGCAGATAGGCGTCCGCCGCCGACCAGGCGCGCAGCTGGTCGCGGGGATCCTCCGGGAAGCGGGTGAGGTCGTACGCGCCCCATGACGTGCTCAAACGGTTCATCGTGCCCTCAGGCTAACGGAGGGCACGGGGGGCCGACGGAGGGGACCACGGGGTGCCGGGGGCCTCCGGGGCGCGGGGGTCAGCCCGCGGGCCTCACCGCTCCCGCGACCGGCTCGAACCACGTGGGGTCGTCCGCGAGCGCCTGCTTGATGCGGGAGAGCGAGAACTCGTGCAGGTCCGGCAGCGCGTCCACGGAGAACCACGCCACTTCCAGCGACTCGTCGTCGTTGACGCGCGCCTCGCCGCCGACGGCACGGCAGCGCAGGGTGATGTCCATGAACTGGCACGTGTCGCCGTTGGGATAGGTGACAGGTTCGAGTGCCTGTACGAGGACGACGCGTTCGGGTACACAGCGCACCGCGGTCTCCTCGTACACCTCGCGCACCGCGCACTCCGCGGGCTGCTCCCCCGGCTCCGGGATCCCGCCGATCGCCGACCACCTGCCGTTGTCGGAACGCCGTCCGAGCAGCACTCTGCCCTCGTCGTCGAAGACGATGGCGGTGATGCCGGGGAGCCAGAGCAACTGCTGGCCGGCGTCGGCCCGGAGGGCGCGGATGAAGTCAGGGGTAGCCATGGTCCGACCCTAACGGCGCCGGGCCACCGCCCAGCCCAGACCGCCCGCGGCGATCAGCACCAGGACGCCCTCGGGCAGTACGCCGAGCCGGGTGGCCGGGGTCCGCGAGGAGCGCAGCGGCACCTCCTCGACGAGCGAGTCCGCGGTGAACCACTCCGTCTTCGCCTTCACCGTGCCGTCCGGCATGATCACCGCGCTGACGCCGCTGGTCACCGGGACCGCGACGGCCCGGCTGTGCTCGACCGCGCGGACGCGGGACATCGCGAGCTGCTGGTAGGTCATCTCGCTGCGGTCGAAGGTGGCGTTGTTGCTGGGCACCGAGAGGATCTGGGCGCCGTGGGTCACGGTGTCACGCACGGCCCAGTCGAAGGCCGCCTCGTAGCAGGTCGCGATGCCCACCTCGGTGCCCGCCATGGTGAAGACGCCGGGCTCGGAGCCGCGGCTGAAGTCCTGGCGGACCATGTCGACGTCGCTGCTGAAGACGCCGATGAGGCCGCGCAGCGGGATGTACTCGCCGAACGGCTGGATCTGCCGCTTGTCGTAGGTGCTGGTGGGGCCCTTCTCGGGGTCCCACAGGATCTGCTCGTTGTAGAGCTTGCCGTCCTTCCTCTCGACGACACCGCCCACCGAGACGGGCACCCCGATCGCCTTGACGGCGTTCTCGATCTCCCGGCGCGCGTCGGGGTTGGTGAACGGGTCGATGTCGGAGGAGTTCTCCGGCCACAGCACGAGGTCCGGGCGCTTGATCTGGCCGGCCTTCACGCGGGCGGCCAGTCGTTCGGTCTCGCGCACGTGGTGGTCGAGGACGGCGCGGCGCTGGGCGTTGAAGCCGAGTCCCGCGCGCGGGACGTTGCCCTGGATCGCGGCGACGGTCGCGGTGCCGTCCTCGGCCTCGTCACTGACGAGCGGGCGGGCGGCGAAGGCGCCGACGAGCGGGACGAGCACGCTGAGCACGGCCGCGGCGGCCGCCCCCCGGCGCAGGACCCGGCTGGTGCGTACGTCATGGACCTGGCGCACGATCTCGTACAGCCCGAAGCCGCACAGGACCACCGCGAACCCGAGCACGGGGGTGCCGCCGAGCGCGGCGAGCGGCAGGAAGACGCCGTCCGCCTGACCGAAGGCGACCTTCCCCCACGGGAAGCCGCTGAAGGGCACACGCGCGCGTGCCGCCTCCCCCGCGATCCACAGGGCCGCCGCCCAGAGCGGGTACCCGGGCAGCCGGGAGACCGCCGCGAGCCCCGCGCCCACCAGGGCGACGAAGACGGCCTCGATGGCGGCGAGCGCCAGCCACGGGCCGGGGCCGACCTCGACGCCGGTCCACACCAGGAGCGGCATCAGGAAGCCGAGGCCGAAGAGGTAGCCGAGGCCGAGGCCCGCCTTCCAGCCGCGGCCGCGCAGGCACCAGGCGAAGCCGGCGAAGGCGGGGAGCGCGAGCCACCACAGCGTGCGGGGCGGGAAGCTGACGTAGAGGAGTACTCCGGAGAGGGCGGCCGCGGCGGCGGGCCCGAGGCCCCGCAGGACGCGCTCGGCACGAGAGCCCCGCGCGGGCTGCGGATCGAGCTGTTCCGGCTCGTCTACGGGAGTGGTGGTGGCGGTCACTCGGGGAGTGTACGGCGCGTCATCCGGGCGCCGACAGCGTGGTCGCCCGCACGGCAGGCCCCGTCGGCGGCGCTCAGAGCGGCGTGCCCCTGGGCTTCAGGTGGGCCCGGATCGCGCGGACCGCGGACTCGGCGTCGTCCACCGTCACCGTGAACTTGTGGCCGTCGCCGAGCCTGATCACCAGGCCCTCGCCGCGCCGGACCACGACCGCCGTGCCCTTCTCGGGCCGCCAGCGGTAGCCCCAGCCGCCCCACTGCCGGGGCGTGACCGTGGGCGCGAAGTCCGCGCCGACGACGTGGGAGAGGGGGATGTGGCGGCGCGGCAGGCCCAGGTGGCCGCAGCGCACTTCGAGGAAGTCCTTGTCGATCTTCACGGCCACATGGACGAAGGCGAGGGTCCCGAAGAGCATCAGGAGGCCGGCGGCGATGCAGCCCACGACGGACATGAGCAGCGGGGCGATGCCCGAGGACCACATGGAGCCGACCGCCAGGGCGATGCCGAGCGCCAGACAGGCGGCGCCCGCGGAGGCCAGCAGCCACTGGACGCGGTTGGTCGCGCGGCCGGTCCAGACCTCGGGCAGGCCGTCGGCCGTGGCCCCCTCGACGTGTTCCTCGTGGGCTCGGTCCTTCATGCCTCCGAGACTACTCACGTTCCAGTGCGAAGGCACCGCGTCGCGGAGAGTGACCGCCGGGGCGGCTCAGAGGGCGGGGCTGACCGCGGCGAGCATGCGCCCTTCGGCGTACGTGAGCGCCTCGCGCGGCAGCTGCTCCTCGCGGCCGCTGAGCAGCACGGTGAGCCCGGGAGCCGCGGCGTCGGGGGCGGCGCCGGGGCGCTCGCCGGTCCTGCGCAGCGCCTGGGCGGCGACGGCACCGGCCGAGCCGTGGAGCACCAGGGGCGGCAGATGGGGCTGCTGCACGGCGGCGCGGATACGCTCGGCGACCAGCTCGTAATGGGTGCAGCCCAGGACGACGGCCCTTACATCGGGCGGGGTGAGGGCAGCGGCGGCGGCGATCGTCTCGTCGATGGCCTTCTCGTCCGCGTACTGCACGGCGTCGGCGAGGCCGGGGCAGGGCACCTCGGTGACGGCCACCTCGCTCGCGAACTGCTCGATGAGGCCCCGCTGGTAGGGGCTCCCGGTGGTGGCGGGCGTGGCCCAGATGGCCACGGGGCCACCGCCCGCGGCGGCGGGCTTGATGGCCGGCACGGTGCCGATGACGGGGATGCCCGGCTCCAGGCGGGCCCGCAGGGTGGGCAGCGCGTGCACGGAGGCGGTGTTGCAGGCGACGATCAGCGCGTCGGGCCGGTGGGCGGCGGCGGCCTCGGCGACGGCGAGCGCCCGCGCGGTGAGGTCCTCCGTGGTGCGCGGTCCCCACGGCATTCCGTCGGGGTCCGAGGAGAGCACGAGATCGGCGTCGGGCCGCAGGCGCCGCACCGCGGCCGCCGCGGCGAGCAGTCCGATACCGGAGTCCATGAGCGCGATCTTCACCCGGTCACCATAGTCGATGGGCCCCACAGGCCCCGTCCCGTGGGGCAGACTTCGGCGGATGAGCGCCGTTGCGTGGACCGCCGCCGGATCACTCGCCGCGTGGCTGTGGCTGCTGTGGGGGCAGGGCTTCTTCTGGCGTACGGACGTGCGTCTGCCACCGCGTGGGGAGCCCGCTCGGTGGCCGTCGGTCTGTGTCGTCGTACCGGCCAGGGACGAGGCCGACATGCTGCCCATGAGCCTGCCGACGCTGCTCGCGCAGGACTATCCGGGCCGGGCCGAGGTCTTCCTCGTCGACGACGGCAGCTCGGACGGCACGGGCGAGCTGGCCCGCGCGCTGGCCGAGCGGCACGGCGGGCTGCCGCTGTCCGTCGGCTCCCCCGGTGAACCGCCCCAGGGGTGGACGGGCAAGCTCTGGGCGGTGCGCCACGGAATCGGCCTCGCCCGCGCGCGGGAGCCCGAGTATCTGCTCCTGACCGACGCGGACATCGCCCATGCGCCGGACAGTCTGCGGGAGTTGGTGGCCGCCGCGGAGGCGGGCGGTTTCGACCTGGTCTCCCAGATGGCCCGGCTGCGGGTGCGCAGCCCGTGGGAGCGGCTGGTGGTCCCGGCGTTCGTCTACTTCTTCGCGCAGCTCTATCCGTTCCGCCGGATCGGGCGGAAGGGGGCACGGACGACCGCGGCGGCGGGCGGCTGCGTCCTGCTGCGCGCCGACGCCGCCGAGCGGGCGCGGATCCCCGACGCCATCCGGCACGCGGTGATCGACGACGTGGCGCTCGCGCGGGCGGTGCGGCGCTCCGGGGGCCACCTCTGGCTCGGGCTCGCCGAGCGCGTCGACAGCGTCCGCCCCTACCCCCGCCTCGCGGACCTGTGGCGCATGGTCTCGCGGAGCGCGTACGCCCAGCTGCGGCACAACCCCCTGCTGCTCGTCGGCACGGTCGCCGGGCTCGCGGTGGTGTACCTCGCTCCCCCGGTCTGCCTCGTCGCGGGCCTGGTCACCGGCAGCACCCCGGCAGCGGCGGCAGGCGGCCTGGCGTGGCTGGTGATGGCCGGGACGTATCTGCCGATGCTCCGCTACTACGGGCAGCCGCTCTGGCTCGCTCCCCTGCTGCCCGTCACCGCCTTCCTGTACCTCCTGATGACCGTGGACTCGGCGGTGCAGCACTACAGGGGGCGTGGCGCGGCGTGGAAGGGACGTACGTACGCGCGTCCGGACACCGCCGCGGAGGTCGCACCGGAGCGGCCCTGAGGGTGGTCACTTCCTGCCGGGGGTCCAGTTCATGCCCCAGCCGTAGGCGTGGTCGATGGTGCGCTGCGGGCTGACGCCGCGCTCCGGCACGAGGTAGCGGGCCTCCCGCTGGACGACGAGGTCGCCGCCGGTGTTGGTGAGGAGGGCCAGCGCGCACACCGTGGAGGGCACCGTGCACTCGTCGAGGGAGAAGTCGACGGGGGCGCCGTGCTGCGGCTGGAGGGTGACGGTGGCGTTGAGGTCGGCGAAGCTGCGCGCGCCCTCGTAGATCGTCACGAAGATGACGATGCGGCGGAAGTCCTTGATGTGGTCGAGGTTGATGGTGAGGTTCTCGCCGCTGTCGACGGCGCCGGTGCGGTCGTCGCCGTCGAGCAGCATGTACGGAGGCTGGTGCAGGGCTCCGAAGGCGTTGCCCAGGGCCTGGACCACTCCCTTGCGGCCGTCGGTGAGTTCGTAGAGCGCGCAGAGGTCCAGATCGAGATCGGCGTGCATGGCGACGGCCCTGCCGAGCTTCGCGCCCCAGCCCTTGAACTGTTTGCGCGTCTGCCAGTTGAGGTTCACGCGCATGCCGCCCGAGGTGCCGCCCTGCTTCGTCAGCGAGATGGACGGGGCGTCCTTCGTGAGGGTGACTTTGGTGAGGCGCACGGGCGCGGCGGCGGGCGCGGGCGGGGCCACGGGCGGGGCGGCGGCAGCTGCGGGCGGGGCGGCGGCGGGCGCGGGCGGGGCCGCTGGGGCCGCCGCGGGGGGCGCCGCCCGCTGCGGCTCGTCCACCGTGATCCCGTAATCCGTGGCGAGCCCTTCCAGCCCGCTGCCGTACCCCTGGCCGACGGCGCGGAACTTCCACGCGCCCTGGCGCCGGTACAGCTCGCCGAGGACGAAGGCCGTCTCCACGGTCGCGTCCGTACTGTCGTAGCGCGCGAGTTCGGCGCCGCTCGCCGCGTCGAGCACCCGGATGTAGAGGCCGGGCACCTGCCCGAACGTGCCGCCGTCGGCGGAGACGGCGAGCACCACGGTCTCGATCGCGGGCTCCACGCGCGCGAGGTCGACGGTCAGCACATCGCTCACACCGGCGCCGGAGCGCTCCTTGCCCTCGTACCGCACCGCTCCGGAGGAGTGCGCCGGCTGGTTGTAGAAGACGAAGTCCGCGTCCGAGCGCACCTTTCCGGAGGAGGCCAGCAAGAGGGCGGACGCGTCGGCGTCGGGCACACCGGCGCCGGAGGCCCACCCCAGTTCGACCCGCACGGCGGGTGCCGGTACGGGAACATTCGATCCTTTAGGCATTGTCATGTCCGCCCCCATCGCAAGTCGCCGCGTCCGGCAGGGCCGCCGATTCGTCTGGCGGCCAACCTATTACCAGGATCACCGCGAGGCCCACGACCACGTATCGGCGGGCCCTCCCGTCCACCCGGGGGCCGACCCCGGGTAACCCTCCGGGAACTCGGCCTTTACACGATCCGTACGCCCTTCGGCGACCGATTTTCCCAAGTTCGCTCGCATTGGGGGTCCGTCATCCCTGCCGACACGTAAAACAACCCTCTTATCGGTCTCCCCAACCAGCACATCAAGGGCTTAACTTATGGAGCATGACCTCCCCCCGCTCCACCTATGGCGGCGGTTACTACTCCGCGCCGTCCTTCACGGACACTCCGATCTACGACTCCCTCGTCGCAGAGCGGGGCACTCCTCAGATCGCCCCGATCCGGGTTCCTTCCGCGTACGACACGGGTAACCACCTGCCCGCCCTCCCGGCCGCGCTGCCCGCCCTGCCGGCCGCCCCCTCGCATCACAACCCCTCGTACGGCTATGGCCAGGCCCCGCAGCCCGCACCGCTGCAACAGGCCCCCGCGCCGTACATCCCGCAGCAGGCCGCGGGCCCGCGCGGCTACCCGGGCGCCCAGCCCCAGCGGCCCGCGGGCGGCACGGGGTACGAGGCGATGCGCCCCGCGGCGCCGCGTCCCGCACCCGCGCCGTACGAGGACCCGTACAACCGCCCCTACCGCGGGTACTGATCGCCGGGCATCGCGGGGAGTGATCGCGGGGGACCGCTCGCCCGGGGGCATCGCTGTCAGTGGCTGCTGGCAGGATGTCCTCATGTCGAATCCAGCGCTTCGGTCGATCCACGTCCACCCGCTCAAGGCGGCCCAGGGGCACGCGCCCCGCGAGGCCGTCGTCGAGCCCTGGGGGCTCGCGGGGGACCGACGGTGGATGCTGATCGACGAAGACGGCCGCTTCATCTCCCAACGGCCGCATCCGCGCATGGCGCTGGCCGCCGCCGAGCTGCTGCCCGGCGGCGGCCTCCGCGTGTCCGCGCCCGGCAGGAGGGCGCTGACGATCGCGGTCCCCGAGCCCGTCGAGACGGTGCCGGTGGAGATCTGGAAGGACAAGGTCGAGGCGGTGCCCGCGAGCGCCGAGGCGCACGCCTGGTTCAGCGCGTACCTCGACATCGACGTGCGGCTCGTCCACCTCGACGACCCCGCCAAGCGCCGCCCCGTCGACCCCGCGTACGGCGAGGAGGGGGAGACGGTCAGCTTCGCGGACGGCTTTCCGCTGCTGCTCACCACGCTCTCCTCGCTCGACGCCCTCAACTCCCTGATCGCCCAGGGTGACCACGCTGACGAGGGCCCGCTGCCGATGAACCGCTTCCGGCCCAACGTGGTCGTGGACGGCACCCCGCCCTGGGCCGAGGACGACTGGAAGCGGGTGGCCATAGGCGACGTCACCTTCCGCGTCGCCAAGAAGTGCGGCCGCTGCGTCGTGACGACCACCGACCAGAACACCGCGGAGCGCGGCAAGGAGCCGCTGCGCACGCTCGCCCGCCACCGCCGCTTCGGCGACCGGCTCGTCTTCGGGCAGAACCTGGTGCCCGAGTCCACCGGCGTCATCCGCGTCGGTGACGCTTTCAAGATCCTCGAATGATCGGCGTCCGGATGGGGAACTCGTCGGCGGAGCACGGTCGTTGACTTCGTGGACGCGAAGAGAGGGCGACTCCGCAGGCTGGTTTCGCGCTCTCTCGCCACCCGCGCACGGGCCGTGCCGTTCCTGGTGAAGACGGACGCGGAAGGGGGTGCAGGGCTGTGCGGGCAATCGTCGGACTCTGGCGCTGGCGGCACAATCCGCTGCGCCGCGGGACCGACCTCGCCGAGGCGTGGCTGGCCCTCGCCGCCCTGGTGCTGATCGTCGTCGCCGTCCCCGTCATCGGCACGCTCACCACCGACCTCTCGCGGGACGCCCTGCTCACCTCGGTGCGGGAGCAGCGCGAGGCCCGCCACGCGATCGTCGGCACGGTCCTGCGGAGGGTCTCCTCTCCCCCGCTCGACCCCGACCCCGAGACCTCGTCGGCGCGCGACGCCCACAGCCGCGTGCTCGCGCGCTGGACGGCCCCGGACGGCACCGACCGCTCCGGAGTCGTCATGGCCCGGCTCAACACCCCGCGCCCCGGCGACCACTTCAAGCTGTGGACCGACGAGCGGGGCCATGTCGTCGGGCGCCCGCTGGACACCGCCACCGCGACCACGCACGCGGCCCTCGCCGGATTCGGCGCGGCCACGGCGAGCGTCGCGCTGATCGAGGGCACCCGCAGGATCGTCCTGTGGCGCGTCGAGCGGGGACGTTTCGCCCGCCTGGACCAGGCATGGGCCAAGGCGGGGCCCGACTGGGGCAGGACCGGCGCGGGCTCCTGACCCGCCGCTCGGCGGCCCCCCACAGGTGGGAGCCCGGCGATCGGGTCAACTCGCCCTGCTCACGCGCGCTACGGTGGACCGGCCGAACTCTTCGGCTCCTTGCGCGGCGATGCGGCACATCGCGCACACCGGTGCAAGACCCGCGTACGACGAGGTGGGGGCAGAGCAACTCCATGGCACAGGGCACGGTCCAGGTGACGCACACCGGCACGTCGCGGTGGCGGCGCCGCACCGGCGAGTACGCCTCGCTCGCCGCTGCCTTGGAGGCGGCGAGCGACGGCGACATACTGACCGTCGCCCCGGGCACCTACCGCGAGAACCTCGTCGTCCAGCGCGCGGTGACCCTGCGCGGCACCGAGGGCTCCGCCGGTTCGGTGCGCATCGCCCCGTCCGAGGGGGTGCCGCTCACGGTGCGCGCGTCCGCCGTCGTACAGGACCTGCACGTCGAGGGCCAGGACTCCTCCGCGCCCGCGCTGCTCGTCGAGGACGGCGCCCCCGAGCTGGCCGACATCCGTGTCGTGACCCGCTCCGCGGCGGGCATAGAGGTCCGCGGCGGCGCCCGTCCGACGGTGCGCCGCTGCACCGTCGACAACCCCGGCGGCATCGGCATCGCGGTGCTCGACGGCGGCGGCGGTGTCTTCGAGGAGTGCGAGATCGTCGCGGCCGGCCAGTCCGGCATCGCGGTGCGCGGCGGGGCGCACCCCCGCCTGGAGCGCTGCCGGGTGCACCACGCCTCGGGCGCCGGGCTCTCGGTGACCGGCGAGCACAGCGGTCTGGAGGCCATCGGCTGCGAGGTGTACGAGGTCAAGGGCGCGGGCGTCCACATCACCGGGCGGGCTTCGGCGCATCTGACCGACTGCGACGTCCACCGCACCACCTCCGACGGCATCACGCTCGACACGGACGCCGTCCTGACGCTGGCCGACTGCCGCATCCACGACATCCCGGAGAACGCGATCGACCTGCGTTCGCGCTCCGTGCTCACGCTGACCCGCTCCACGGTCCACCGCTTCGGGCGCAACGGCCTGTCGGTGTGGGACCCGGGCACGCGCGTGGACGCCAACCAGTGCGAGATCCACGACAGTACGGGCGACTATCCGGCGGTGTGGGTCAGCGACGGCGCGACGGCCGTCCTGGAGTCGTGCCGGGTGCGGGACGTGCCGGACGCGCTCTTCGTCCTGGACCGCGGTTCGCGCGCCGACGTCGTCGACAGCGACCTCTCCCAGGTCCGCAACACGGCGGTGTCGGTGAGCGACGGCGCGACCGCGCAGCTCGACGACTGCCGCATCCGCGAGGCGGCCACGGGCGCGTGGTTCCGCGACCACGGCAGCGGCGGCACCCTCGCCAACTGCACGGTCGACGCCGTCCAGACGGGCGTGATCGTCACCAAGGGCGCGGACCCCACCATCGAGCGCTGCACGGTCACCTCCCCCGCCGAGGCCGGTTTCTACGTCTCCGCGGGCGGCCGGGGCAGCTTCCACGGCTGCCGGGTGAGCGGCAGCGGCGGTTACGGCTTCCACGTCATCGACGGATGTCGTACGACACTGAAGAAGTGCCGCACGGAGCGGTGCGCGCGCGGCGGCTTCGAGTTCTCGGAGGAGGGCCCGCTCGTCGAGGAGTGCACGAGTGACGAGAGCGGCGGCCCGCGCGCCCCGGGGTCGGCGCCGCTGGAGGCGCCCGCCGTGCAGACGGCCACGCAGACCGCGGGGTTGCTCGGCTCGGTCCCCGCGCAGCCGCCGCGGCCCGCGGCGCCGGAGGTGAGCGCCCGCGCCTCCAAGGAAGTGCTCGGCGAACTCGACGCGCTGGTCGGTCTGGACAGCGTCAAGCGGGAGGTGCGCGCCCTCACCGACATGATCGAGGTGGGCAGGCGCAGGCAGCAGGCCGGGCTCAAGGCCGCGTCCGTCCGCCGCCACCTGGTCTTCACGGGCTCGCCGGGCACGGGCAAGACGACCGTCGCACGGCTCTACGGCGAGATCCTCGCCTCGCTCGGCGTCCTGGAGAGCGGCCACCTCGTGGAGGTCTCGCGCGTCGATCTGGTCGGCGAACACATCGGCTCGACGGCGATCCGCACCCAGGAGGCCTTCGACCGGGCGCGCGGCGGTGTGCTGTTCATCGACGAGGCGTACGCCCTCTCCCCCGAGGACTCCGGGCGCGACTTCGGCCGTGAGGCCATCGATACGCTGGTGAAGCTGATGGAGGACCACCGCGAGGCCGTCGTGGTGATCGTGGCGGGTTACACCGAGGAGATGCGGCGCTTCCTCTCCGTCAATCCGGGTGTGGCGTCCCGCTTCTCGCGGACCATCACCTTCAGCGACTACGCCCCCGAGGAGTTGCTGCGGATCGTGGAGCAGCAGGCCGAGGAGCACGAGTACCGCCTGGGCACGGGCGCCGGTGAGGCGCTCTTGAAGTACTTCACGGCGCTTCCGAAGGGTCCGGCGTTCGGCAACGGCCGCACCGCGCGGCAGACCTTCGAGGCGATGGTGGAGCGGCACGCGGGCCGGGTCGCCCAGCTGCCCGAGCCGAGCACGGACGACCTCACCCTGCTGTATCCGGAGGATCTGCCGGAGCCGGTGTGACCGCTTCCGTGGCCGCGGGCCGCGGGGAGGGCACGACCGCCTTGAGGCGGGCGAGGAGGCGGGCGCGTTCCTCCGCGAAGGCGGGGTCGGCCTGGTAGTCCCCGTGGCCATGGATGGGTGCCGGGAGCGGGTGGGCCTCCGTACGGCCGTAGGCGAGCGGGTCCTTGAGCGCGGCGCGGTCGACCTGCGGGCCGCAGTCGCCGCGCAGGCCGATGGGGCCGCCGATCGGGTCGGTGGGCCGGTGCAGATTGCGCCAGCAGTCGACCTCGCGGTGCAGGGAGGTGAGCGCGGCGGGGCCGAAGTGGGCGGGGAACCAGCGGCCGTAGAGGCGCTCCAGGGGTGAGCCGTAGGTCAGCAGGGCGACGCGCCTGCGGACCGAGGGGCGCAGCTGCCAGGCGGCGGCCGCCGCGAGGACGCTGCCCTGGGAGTGCCCGGAGATGACGAGGTGTCCGCCGGTGGCGCTGGTGGCGCGGGTCCAGGCGGCCATGCGCCAGGTCAGGTCGGGGACCGCGCGCTCGGCGTAGCAGGGCGGTGCGAAGGGGTGGGCGGCGCGCGGCCAGAACGTACCGACGTCCCAGAGGATGCCGATGGTGCGGCGGGCGGAGGCGTCCTTGTAGGCGCGGCGGCCCCAGGTGACGAAGAGTATGAAGCCGAAGCCGATCAGCCAGGAGCCGAGTGCCTGGGACGTCTCCCCGGCGCCCTCCACGATGTCGGGCGTGCCCTGCACCGCTTTCGCGGGGACCTTCTCCGTCAGCCACGCCCCGGCGAGGGCTCCCGCGCCGAGCAGCAGGGTGACGGCGGAGATGATGCCGACGAGCAGGGGGGCGCGGTCGGTGAGGGCGGCACGCGCGCGTGTCCCCGCGATGCGGCGGGTGCGCGCGGAGTCCTTGGGCTCGCCGGGGTAGTCGAGCAGCACCTTCGTCATCTCTCGGCGCTTGCGCTGGAGGGTGCGCAGGCCGAGCCAGCCGCACAGTACGGCGACGACGACCAGGAGGGGCGGGATCACGGACGCCTGCCACGTGAGCAGCACCGGCGGTCCGGCGATCGAGCCCTGGGTGCCGTCCAGCCAGTCGGCCACGCGCTGTGCGCCGCCGCCGGACATCACCCCGCCGAGAGCGCAGGCGAGCATGGCGACGGCGGGGCCGCCGAGGCCGCGGATGGCGGTGCGGGCGTCGGGCGAGGTGCGGTAGAGGCAGTGCGCCGCCACCGCGAGGGCGATGACGAGCAGGCCCTGGACGAGGGCGATGCCGCCGAAGGTCGCGTCGCCCGGCAGCCTGCCCTCGGACCGCCAGCCGGGGCGCGACCAGCCCGCGTACACGAAGGTCAGGACGAGCAGGGCGAGCGCGGCCAGGGGGAGCCCGCGCACGAGGGCCCGGTCGAGCTTGCGGTCGAGTCTGTGTTCGCTGCGCCCCCTGCGGCACACCACCCAGACGACGGCTCCCCCGCCCAGGACGAGTGTCAGGACGAGGGCCCAGCCGAGGAGGTCGAGGAGCGCGGGGCCGCCGGGGCGCCGGTCGTGCCGCGCGGCCGAGGCGCCGACCGCCGCGGCGACGGTGAGCAGCCCCGCGGCGGTGTGGGCGGCGCGCAGCCGGGCGACGAGGCGGCGGCCGTACCAGAACCCGGGCCTGCCGAGCGCGGTGCGGGTCGTCTCCTCCTCCTCGGCGTCGAGTTGGTGGGGCAGCGGCTGCTGGGACTCGTACGCACTCCAGGTGCGGTGGGAGAGGTACCAGAGCAGGCCGGTGAGGGTGGCGGGCAGCAGGGCCGCGAGGGCGAGCCGGCGGCCGGGCTGTGACCACCAGCCGCCGTGCCCGGCCTCGTCGGCCGCGAGGAAGCCGAGCCAGGCGCGGTCGGCGGCGCACTCGGGGGTGCCCGCGCACTGCCAGGCCATGAGGTCGAGCGCGACCTCGCAGGCGGCGGCGACGAGCAGCACGGTGAGGGTGAGTCCGGTCAGCCGGACCAGGAGGCCGTAGGTGCGGACGAGGGGCCGGCGGTGGCGGGAGATGGGCCGCATCCAGTGGGCGAGGTTGACGACCATGAAGGGCAGCAGCAGGAGCCACAGGGCGCGGGAGCCGTTGCCGGAGGTGAGGTTGCACCAGACGTACGCCTCGGGGACCGGTTTGCCCCGGTAGTCGTCGGGGCGCCGCTCGGCGTCTGCGTCCTCGGTGCGGCGGAAGACGGCCGCTGTGTCGTCGCCGGAGATTCTGACGGTCCGTGGATCGCCCAGCATCTGATCCGGTGTGGTGCCCCCCACTCCGTGGACCAGTAGTTCCAGGGCGGTCTCGTCCTGCGTCGCACGCTCCACTGTTGGCTTCCCCCGAGATGTGCGTGGTGTGGGCACAAGGATCTCGGCTCGCGGGTCCCGGCGCACCCCTCGTTACGTAATCTCCCCCTTCCGGGGCGGGCGCGAACCGCGCGCGGGTGGTGGCACGGGTGTCAGTGGCACATGCGAGGATGAGGCTGTGCGCGCCGGACGGGCGCGGAGGGTGCGAAGAGGCGGAGCAGAAGGGCCGGGCGTGAGTGAGAATCAGAATCTTCTCGCCGAGCAGCGCCGCGCCCTGATCCTCGACGAGGTGCGCCGCCGGGGCGGGGTCCGGGTCAATGAACTGACCCGGAAGCTGGGCGTGTCCGACATGACCGTGCGCCGCGATCTCGACGCGCTGGCCCGCCAGGGCGTTCTGGAGAAGGTGCACGGCGGCGCGGTGCCGGTCGTCGAGGCGAGCACGCACGAGCCGGGGTTCGAGGCGAAGTCGGGCCTGGAGCCGACCGCCAAGGAGGACATCGCGCGGGCGGCGGCGTCGCTGGTGGCGCCGGGTTCCGCGATCGCGCTGTCGGGCGGCACGACGACGTACGCACTGGCGCACCACCTCCTGGACGTGCCGGACCTGACGGTGGTGACGAACTCGGTGCGGGTCGCGGATGTCTTCCACTCCGCGCAGCGCGGCTCCGGGCAGCGGCAGGGCGCGGCGACGGTCGTGCTGACCGGCGGGGTGCGCACCCCCTCGGACTCGCTGGTGGGGCCGGTCGCGGACCAGGCGATCGGCTCGCTCCACTTCGACGTGCTCTTCCTCGGCGTGCACGGCATATCGCCGCAGGCCGGTCTGTCGACGCCGAATCTGGCCGAGGCGGAGACGAACCGCCGCCTGGTGCAGTCGGCGCGGCGCGTGGTCGTGGTCGCCGACCACACCAAGTGGGGCACGGTGGGGCTGAGTTCGTTCGCGACGCTCTCACAGGTCGACACGTTGGTGACGGACGCGGGGCTGCCCGCGGAGGCGCGTGCGGAGATCTCCGAGCATCTGAACCGGCTGGTGGTGGCGGGTGAGCGCGAGGAGGGCGACGGCCCTCACCGCCGAGGAGCGTGACGCCTCCGGTGACTCCCTCGCCTCCGACGACTCCGATTCCTTCAACGTCTCCGGGGGCTCCCGCGTCACTGGCGACTCGCGCGTCACCGGCGACTCCGGCAGCTCCCGTGACTCCGGCAGCTCCGGTGCCTCCGGTGGTTCCGGGCAGCACGAGGACTCCGCAGACATCTGACGGCCTGCCAGCTATGGTGACCATGCCCGGTCAACTACTCCGCTGGGGGGCAGAGTGCGATGACACGCCGACTGAGCCCTGTGGGGCTCGAGTTCATCGAGTCCGCCGCGCTGCGCCTGGTGTTCGCGCGCGAGATGAGCGCCCCGCCCGAAGCGGTCTACCGCGCCCTCGCCGACGATGTGATGGGCTGGCCCACGTGGTTCGCCGCGGTCACGCGGTGCCGCCCGACCGACGGCGGCAAGGGCCGCGAGGTCCTGCTCAAGGGCGGTACGCGCTTTCGGGAGACGATCCTCGCGGCCGACGAACCGGCGCGGTACGCCTACCGCGTCGACGAGACGAACGCGCCGGGCCCGCGCGCCCTCGTCGAGGAGTGGCGGCTCTCCCCCGCCGGCACCGGCACGCGCGTGCGGTGGACGTTCGCCGCCGAGGGTGCCCTCGCCTTCCGGCTCTCGATGCGGATCGGCCGCGCCGGGCTCGGCCGGGCCTTCCGCGACGCCGTCACGACACTGGACCGGCGGCTCACGGACACCAGGGCGTAACGGCCGCCCGGGCCTACTCGGGCCACGCCCCCGTGGTCAGGAGCGTGTCGATCGCCTCCGCGTACGGCGTGATGTCCATGCCCTGTTCGGCCAGCCACACGTCGGAGTAGTACTTGTCCAGATAGCGGTCGCCCGGGTCGCAGAGGAGGGTGACGACGCTGCCCGTGCGGCCCGCGGCCACCATCTCGGCGACGATCTTCAAGGCGCTCCACAGGCCGGTGCCGGTCGAGCCGCCCGCCTTGCGGCCGATGGCCCGTTCCAGGGCGCGCACGGCGGCGACGGACGCCGCGTCCGGCACCTTCATCATGCGGTCGATGGCTCCGGGCACGAAGCTCGGCTCCATGCGGGGGCGGCCGATGCCCTCGATGCGGGAGCCGCAGTCGCTCGTCGCGTCCGGGTCGTGCTTCGTCCAGCCGTCGAAGAAACAGGAGTTCTCCGGGTCGGCGACGCAGATGCGGGTGTCGTGCTGCATGTAGTGGACGTAGCGCGCGATGGTCGCCGAGGTGCCGCCAGTGCCGGCCGTGGCGACGATCCACGCGGGCTCGGGGTAGCGCTCCAACCTCAGCTGCTGGTAGATCGATTCGGCGATGTTGTTGTTGCCCCGCCAGTCGGTGGCCCGCTCCGCGTACGTGAACTGGTCCATGTAGTGGCCGCCGGTCTCGACGGCGAGGGCGGCCGACTCGGCGTACATCGTGCGCGAGTCGTCCACGAAGTGGCACCGCCCGCCATGGAATTCGATCAGCCGGATCTTCTCCGCGCTCGTCGTGCGCGGCATGACCGCGATGAAGGGCACCCCGATCAGCTTCGCGAAGTACGCCTCGGAGACGGCCGTGGAGCCGCTGGAGGCCTCGATGACCGGGCGACCCGGCCTGATCCAGCCGTTGCACAGGCCGTAGAGGAAGAGCGAGCGGGCCAGGCGGTGCTTGAGGCTGCCGGTCGGGTGCGTCGACTCGTCCTTGAGGTACAGGTCGATGCCCCACTGCTCGGGGAGCGGGAAGCGCAGCAGATGGGTGTCGGCCGAGCGGTTGGCGTCGGCCTGGACCTTGCGGACGGCTTCTTTGAGCCAGGCGCGATACTCCTCGTCGCTGTGGTCGACGTCGAGTGTGGGCATCGGCTCGTCGGCCCGGTCCCGTGGGGCGCTCACGGCGGCTCGATCCTGCTGTGGGGTGCTCACGGCGGGGCTCCTTCGCGTCGTGCCGGACGCGATTCGACGCGGCCGTACCCCTCGATCTTAAACACCTCTCACACGCCTCCCACCTGCATAAACACACCTTTGGGAAGCTCAAAGCCACCGCTGGCGCAGTGGGCGCGAGGGCCCTGCGGGGACGGACGTCTCCGGGCGTACTGGTGCCGGGCGCCGCGTGCGTGCAGACTGCACCGCACGGGGCACCTGTCCCGACATGAGCGATTCACCGAAGCGCACAAGGGGGCGGAGCGTCATGGCGGAGCCGGAGTTCACGGCCACGGGCGTGCGGATCGGGCGGCGTCTGCGCTCCCTCACCCGGGCGGGGCAGGTCCGTATCGCCGACGGCAGGCTGGAGTTGCTCACCAGTTACGGCAAGGAGATCGACAGCGCGCCGGTGCAGGCGGTGCGCACGGGCAAGCCGTGGTTCGCCGCGGACGACCGTGCGCTGGCCGAAGTGAACGGCAGGCGCTACCGGCTCACACTCGGCGAGCGCGAACCGGGGCCCGGGCAGGGGGGTCCGCCGACCGTACGCAGGTTCATCGAGGCCGTGCGCAGGGCCGGGGAGCGGCGGCGGCGCGGCTGAACGGCGGGAGCGTGGGGGCGCGCGCGAGTTGCACGGCCGCACCCCCTGAGTCACTCTGGTCACACATCACTCTGGGTTTACCGGCGATGACGCTGAAGAACCAGCCCGCCGCCGGCCACGCAGCAGGCGGCAGACCACGCGGCCCCCTGCTCGATCCGAACGTCGTCTTCTTCCGGACCTCAATTCGGGGAGTCGCAGCCGTGATCAGCCAACCAAGCAGGCATTGCACGGTAGAGCTCCAAGCCCTGCCGTCGCGGATCCGCCAGGTCCGCAGAATCGTCTCTGCGCAGTTGCGCTACTGGCATCTCGATCCCTTGATAGACCAGGCAGCCCTCGGCGTGACCGAGTTGCTCAGCAACGTCCACCGGCACGCCGAGCCCGACAAGGAGTGCACCGTCGAGATCGAGCTGCTGCTCGACCGCCTCACGGTCTCCGTCCACGACCACGACCCCCGGCTGCCCGAGGTCCACGACGCCGATCCCTTCGACACGTGCGGCCGCGGCCTCGCGATGGTCGCGGCGGTCAGCGAGAGCTGGGGCGTGTGCCCGCAGGGTGACGCGGGCAAGACGGTGTGGTTCACACTCCCCGCACCGGCCCCCTCGGCGACCGTGCCGTCGTACCCCGTGTACGACCCGGTCGCGAAGACTCCCGCCCGGTCGGCCGTTGCCGGCTGACCGGGCGGTGACGTTCCACGGTGCGCCTCGGGCGGCGGGGAGCGGGGCGCGCCGCCTCGAACGCCCGCCGTCCGTGCCGCCCGGCGAGCGGGGCGCGGGCCCGCCCCGGCTCCCGCGGCCGGGCCCACCCGTGCGACCACCGCGAGCCGCGCCGACGGAACGGCGCAGGTGAGGGCGGAGGTCTCGTTCCATCTGAGGTACCTGAGGTCGGCTCTCAAGGGTGGGTGGCTGCCTGGCTTTCGTGCCGCGCAGCGCCCACCCTTTCCTCTTCTCTGTACCTACTAGTATGTACACTGCCTCCATGAGCACTCCGGAGCGTCTGATCGAGTCCACGCGCGAGCTGCTGTGGGAGCGGGGCTATGTCGGTACGAGCCCCAAGGCGATCCAGCAGCACGCGGGCGCGGGCCAGGGCAGCATGTACCAGAACTTGGCGTAGTTTCTTCCCCGAAGCAGCTCCGCCCGACACTGGCCGGGTCTACGCTCCTGGGACATGAACCCGCCTCTGGTCCTGGACAGTTACGCCAGGGAGAGCCGACGCGGCGACAAACGTCGCCTGTCCGTTACCGGACAGCATGCGTCGAACGAACAGCGCATCAGAGATCTCGGGGCGACCCTCGGCCGACGCCTCGACGACCAGGGCAAATCCGCCTGGAACCCCGAAGTGCACCGCGAGGACTGGCACGTCCTGATCGGTCGGCTCACATCCGGCGAGTCGGACGGCGTCGTGATCTTCGATCTTGAGCGGTTCCTGCGTCAGGTCAAGGACGCCGTCCGCATCGTCGATCTGGCGAAGCTCGGCTTCAAGGTCTTCGACTCCGACATGGAGTTCGACCTGATGACGACCAGCGGGCGCGATGCCTTCTACAAACAGGCGGTTGCCGCAGAGACCTACAGCTCGCGTCTTTCCGAGAAGGTGTCCCGCGGCAATCTCCAGCGTGCCGCGAACGGCGAAGGGAAACGCGGGCGGTACCGGGCCCTTGGCTTCGAGGACGACGGCACGACGGTCCGGGAGTCCGAGCGCCCCCACATCCGTGAGGTCGACCGGATGATCCGTCAGGGAGGCAAACCCTGGAGAGAGGCGGTCGCCTACCTGGCGAAGCACGGCATCTTCTCTACGGCCATCAAGCACACCACGGAGTGCCAGGAGACCAAGGATTCCCTCTCCGCGTATCAGCTGCGCAGGTATGCGTGCGAGTGCAAGGGCGAGCCCTTCACGGAGAACGGACTCCAGAAGGCGATGAAGTCCCCCCGCATGGCGGGCTATTCGCGCCTCGGAAAAAACCTGGTCGGCCGGCTGCCCGGTGAGCCGATCCTCGACCCCCCGGATCATCAGGAACTGCTCATGCTCATCACCTCCCGCCGCGGCCGTCCACCGGCCCAGATCTTCCTCTGCACAGGGAAGGTTCCGATGCGCTGCTGGAACTGCGCCACCGTCTTTACTCAGCGGCAGAGTTCTCACGGCGCGAAGTATGCGGACCGGGACGAAGTCAAGCGTACGTATCTGTGTGACAAGACAGCAGGCGGCTGCGGGAAGACGATCGCCGACCGGTACGTCCTGGACGGGCACGTGCGCGACTCCGTCGTGGAGGAGCTGTCCAGCGCGGAGAGTGCGGAGGAGCTGAAGCGCCAGCGCGAGCAGAAGATGGTTCAGCGCGCCCCCTTCGAGAAGGAGGTCACTCGCCTCACCCGAATCCGCGACCACTGGGACCGGCAACTGAACGAGGGTGCGGAGGATATGACGATCGAGCGTCACACGTTTTTGGTGTCCGACCTCAATCGCAAGATCAAGGAGCAGAAGGCGAAGCTGCGGGAGATCGGCGAAGCGCTCGCGGCCCCACCCGAAGCCGAATCTCGCGAGGCGGTCCTGCGCAAGTGGGAAGCGGCTGGCCCGGAGGGGCAGCGCGCCATGTTCAAGCAGGCCTTCTCCGGACGGCCCTTCTACGTCATGCCCGGGTCATCACTTGATACCGACATCCTCGACAGGATCAAGGCCCGGCCTAGGCTGAGTGCCTGAGGTCGGACGGCTCAACGTCGATCAATTCGTACTCCTGGACAAGACGCTGGCGCGCTTCATCGGATATGGGCGGGAATTGCGCAAGCATTTCCCTGAGACGACGCCGGTAGTCGGCCTCCTCTTCGTCGCTTCGCATCTTCCCTCCCTGCCGCGTCATGCGCCCAGTGCTGGGGTACCGGAAGTAACTGCTGGTCGCAGCGCGGCCAGAGTGTAGACAGCATCGCTAAGTTATGCAGATTTTTGCGTCAAAACAGGGCACGTGCCGGTAAGGCACGGCTAGCCTTAGCGGGTTAGCCAATGCCTCACAGCGCGTGACGGCTCCACCGGATGGCGAAGATCCGGCGTTTGATCCACCCCATGCGTCAGATGGTGATGCAGTGAAGGGGCCGTAGAGCTATGGTCAACTCCGCAGCGCCGCCAGACGTCTGAACCACTGACCAGGTCTTGATCCTTGACCCGTCACGCATGGGAGGATCTGTGCCACCCCCACGCCGAAGAGGGCGACCGTCCCAAGATCCGCATCTGTGCAGCGGCAGGGACTCACCCGTCCGGTGCGCCAATTGCGGCAGCCACCTGTCCGCCACCGTCCATCAGCGGGGCGCGACGTACGGGGACGGCGAGGTCCGCCGTCACTACCGGTCCCTGAAACCCCCGGGGTGCGGCATGACGGTCGCGGACCAGCGGGCGCTGGACAAAGCCATCGGCGACATGACGCTTCAGCGGCTGGCCGACCCCCAGCAGCTCGCCATGGTCAGGAAGATCCAGGCGGAACACCGCGCGCAGCGGGGGCCGCACGAGGAGGAGATCACCCGGCGCGAAGAGATCCGGTCCTACTGGGACCGGCGGCTCAACAGCGGGGTGATCACCATCGATCAGCACGCCGAAGCGGTGGCCGAACTGGACGCTGTCATCACTTCCGCCCGCGCGGCCCTCGCCCACCTGGCCACCGTGCCGGTCCCGGACTTCGACGACCGCACGGCCGGCGAGATCGCTGCGGGCTGGGCATCGGCCACCCCCATGCAGAGGTACCGCGATCTCAGGAGGGTCTGGTGCGGGTTCCAGATCTTCGTGACACCCGGCCCGTCCACCGACACCGAGGACCAGGTGCGCCGCCGGATCTCGCGCCCTAAGCGGATTCCGTCCGCAGCTCCTCTGTGACCGCAGGCTCGCCCGTGATCAGCTCATGGATGCACTCCAGGTCTTCGACGTCCTCGCGGTCCATCGGCGCCAGCCCCTGCACCATTCCGCGCGCCCACTCTTCGTTGCTTTCGGCCCCGGTCGGCACAGTGCACTCCTCAGTTGCTGGATCAGAGCTGAAGACGGCGGGGTCCTGGCCGCTCCTCATGCGCAGTGGGGGTGCGCTACGAGTACCCCGGACCACCATCGAAGGTGCACGGCCAAGCCGTGTCCGGGGCGATGATGAGCGCGCGTCGTGATCACCAACACCGTTTTACGGGACGGGCGGCCCGGGGTGACCACGACGCTGCGTTCATCGTTTTCGCTTGTGCTGCCTGATCTTTGTTCTCACGTGGTCGTCACGCTTTCGCCGACCCCCCTACCTGTGGTCATTACAGGGGGCGCAGGGCCCGGGATCAGGAAGACCCGGCATGCCCTCCCGGCGTCTGCGCCGGGTGCTTACATGTGCCCTCGCGCCCCCAGTCAGCAGGGAGTCCGGGTTGCCCTCAGTCCCATCACGTCGGCTCCACACCGCACACAGGAACAGTCGGGTTGATCGCCCACCGCCAGTGGAGGAATTAACCGCTGCCGGTGTGGTGCCCCATATTCCTCCACATGGTCCGCGTGTCAACAAGTCCCGCGATGTCCGGTTCATGATTCCCTCGCCCTCCCTGGCCGCCCTTGGGTCGCAACGTCCGTAACGTTCGCCGGTTCTGACACCACGCCAGTCGCACCGAAGTACATGGCCAGCCCGAGGCGGAGCGGGCCAGCCACGTGCGCATATGCCACCGTTCCACTGTGCACAGGACAGAGTCAGGGGGTGCGGTAGATATATGCGGGCGCCCCGCTCACACCCCGTGTGAACCGGTCTGAGGTATGAGGCGCATCTACGCCAAACAGCCGTGCCCCCACTCCCCCCGCAAGGGGAGCAAGGACACGGCTGTTTGCGTTCAGGCGCGGTCCGGGACGACGAAGCCCCGGACCGCGGTGCCGGTCGGCGGCCTGCCTGCCGACTCGGCCAGACGCTGCCGCGAGACGTCGGTGATGTCCTGTTGCGACATCTCGTCGTAGATCCGCCACTCGCCGGCCGGATCGTCCACCGGGGCCGCAACGCCGGGCATGCCGCACAGACTGAGCAGGCGCTGAAGATGACGCGCTTGATCCTCGTTCATACGGCCAGCGTACGGCCCCGGCTCCATCAGTTCACCGGCGGCTGCGGCGTCGGCATGGGACGGATCGTGCACTCCGGCGCGTGCTGGCACTTCGCCGCCACGGAGACCAGAGTCCGGTCATCGGGGGCACTCCACAGCTCGGCGTCCGCCGTATAGCCGCACCGGGCGATCACGCGGCGCGTGCGGTCCAGGATCTCGGGGTCGTAGTGCGTCGGATCCCATCCCGGGTAGTGGTGCACGAAGTTGCCGAGTCGCTCGCACAGCTCCGCGTACATCGCCGTGTGCAGGATCAGCGCATGCCAGCCCTCATCGACGATGCGCGAGGGAGCGAGCGCCTCGGCCGGGTGCGCCGCGCAGGCCATCACGAATTTCAGGGCCTCCTCAACGATGCGGCCTGCCATCTCCTCGGGCATGTCCGGGTTGGCGTCCATCACCGTGCTGCGGCAGCTCGTGAACTGCGCATCGGTGATCAGTATGCGGGGGATCACCGGATCCGGCCCGCCGGGCGGATCGGGCGGCAGCGGGTAGGGGGGAGTCGACATAATGGACCTTCCTTCCTTCGGGGAGGGTTGGCCCGCCCCGGCCGTCCGCTTCCAGGCAAGGCGGCCGGGGCGGGGGTTCATATGCGGGTCACGACGACCTGCACGGCGGATCGCACGCCCACAGCTCCGCGCTCTGCTTGCGCCCCACGCGGTCCCGGTAGCTGACCGTGCCTAGCAGGCGGTCACGGAACAGGCGGGAGCCGCACAGCGCGCACGCCTGCTCGGTCAGCTGAAGATTGCTCAGCGTCCGGGGGTCCGGCAGGACCGGTGCGTCCGTGGTCACGGTGTCCGCCCGGGCTCCGCGTAGCGTGCGGGCGTCTGCACGATTTCGTGCTCCATGGCGGGCCGGACGTACGCCGGATCAGCGTCCCACTCGCGCCCGCCGCCCGGAGGGCGGAGCTGAAGGCGGGCGCCCTGGTGATCCATCACGCGGCCCAGGCGCTGCCGTGCGGTGTCGATGACCATGGCGCCGGTTTCCCAATCGGTGGTCATGTCTTGCCCCCTTGGCGGAGCGCTTCGAGTTCTTTCTTCAGGGCCCCGACCTCGACAGCCAGCCGTCGGCCCCGCATCAGTTCGTTGGCCAGCCGGGCGGCCACGTCCGGGCGGACGCGCCCAAGGTTCACGAGCCCGAGGTGCGGCGAGCCGTAATCGACTCCGAGGGAGGGGAAGACGATCCCCGCCTCGGCGAGAGCGTCGCGCACCGCCTCCGTAGCCATGTACGGATCTGCTTCCTGCGGCTCATGCGTAGTGGCCATGAACTGGACGCTAGAGAGCGCCTGTTCGCGGCGCCACAGAATGTTCTCGGATGTTCTCCAGATCTGGCTCAATGTTCTCTGGTGTTCTCACGCAGGCGGCGAGAGCCTGTGGTGCAGGGTCCGGTGCGCAGCCATCCTGGGTTGATCAACGTCCCTTGAAAGGACACGATCATGAGGCGACTGCGCTTCACCGGGACCGACAGCAAGAACGGCGGCTGCCCCGCACTGCACGACGACCTGGACACGGGCGAGATCATCGTCCAGGGGCAGCCGCTCACCGACCGCGACGACCTGGCGCAGCTCCAGTACTTCGGAGCCGACGACGCCGCGGTCGTCGTCCCGCGCCAGCTGCTCGCCAACTGGGCACCGAAGGAGACGGAACGCGTGCCAGAGCTGATCAGTCCGGAAGAGTTCGGCCGCCTCTTCGAGACGTTCGAGCACACGGCCTGGCACCTGGAGACGCGGCGCGGCTACGCGTCCGACCGGGAAGACCCTGACTTCGGGGCCTTCCTCTCGACAGGCCGCGTCACCTGGGATCTGGACAGCGCATGGAACCGGAACATCCGCGACCAGGTGGACAGCGGCAAGCGGGTCGGCCGCGTGCGCGTCGTGGACAATCCGCCGACCGACGGGCAGCGGTTCCTGCTCGGCTACGGTGCCGTGAACGTGGCGTCGGGCGAGGACGTCGGCTGCTTGTGGCGGGCCGACGCACAGCGGATCAGCCTGCCCGAAGAAGACTTCTGGATCTTCGACTCCCGGCTTGTCGCCGTCCTGCACTTCGACGAAGGCGACGTGCTGACGAGTATCGAGACCATCACGGAGCCCGCCGAAGTCGTGCGGTACTCCATGGCGCGTGACGCCGCCGTGCATCACGCCATCCCGTACAAGGACTTCGTGGCGCAGGTATCCGCGACCGAGTGACAGCGAGCGTGACCGGTGAGCACCGACTACCAGCAGGCGAGGGAAGCCCTCGGACAGCGCCTGAAGGAACTGCGCGTTCAGCGCCCCGGGGGCAGGCTCACCGGTCCGCAGCTCGCCGGCCTGCTCGGCTGGCCGCACTCCAAGATCTACAAACTCGAAGGCGGCAAGCAGACCGCGACTCGGGAAGATCTGCGGGCATGGGCGGACACCACCGGCCGCCCCGAAGCCTTCGGTGAACTCGCCGCGCGGCTCTCAGGATTCGAGACCCAGATCCGCTCATGGCGACGGCAGCTCGCGAACGGACACCGGCCCGTGCAGGAACGCTGGAACGCGCAGATCGAGCGCACCGCAGTCATCCACGCCTGGGAAGAATCGGCCATCCCCGGCATGCTCCAGAACGCCGACTACGCCCGGCACGTCTTCGCACGGTACGCCGACCTGCACGGCTCCGCCCGCGACATCGAGGAAGCCGTCCGCTCCCGCGCGCAGCGCCAGGAATGGCTGTTCCAGGCCGGTCACCGGTTCCGCGTCATCATCTGGGAGGCGGCACTGCGCTCCCTCATCTGCCCGCCTTCGGTACTGGCCGCACAGCTCGACCGGCTGGCCGGGGTCATAGGCGTCGACACCGTCGAACTAGGGATCATCCCCTTCACCGCCTCCGTCAAGATCGCCCCAGCCAACGGCTTCTGGATCCTGGACGAACGCCTCGTCATCGCGGAGGACTGGCACGCAGAACTGTGGCTCGACGACGCCGACAGCATCGCGCTGTACGCGAAGGTCTGGCGCACCCTGCGCGAGTCCGCCGTCTACGGCGCCGACGCACACAACATCATCAACGCCGCGCGGCGCGCGCTGACTTCACGCTAAATGCGGATGCGCTGTTGACGTCGCCGCCCCTGTCCCCGGAGCATGACTACTGGACCAGTCCACTAGTAGGGGATGGATCATGGCACTGCCCAAGTACGACCAGATTGCAGCTGACTTGCGCGGCAGGATCGTCCGCGGAGAACTCGCAGCCGGCGACGCCCTGCCTTCCGAGCGCGAGCTGACGGAGCGCTGGGGTGTCGCCCGCGCCACGGTTGTGCGCGCGCTGGACGTCCTGCGCCAGGAAGCACTGATCGAAACCAAGCAGGGCACCGGCTCCCTCGTCCGCGAGCGCACCGCCCTGGCCCGCACCGCGGGCGAGCGCTACGCCAAGGCGGCCACCACCGGGACCATCTACACAGCAGGCGAGTACGCAGAGATCCTCGCTGCCGAGAAGGCATCCGCGCCCGAGGACGTCGCAACCGCACTCGACGTCGATGCCGGGGCCACCGTCGTGCGCCGCCACCGCGTCACCTACGAGGGCGACACGCCCGTAGCCACCTCGCAGAGCTGGTTCACGGCCGATGTCGGGGAGGCGGCTCCCCGGCTGTTGCAGCGCGAGCGCATCCAAGAGGGCACCACCCGCTACGCGGAGCGCGAGACGGGCCGCCGCGCGCACACGGGCCGGAGCTGGTGGACCGCACGTCTGGCGACAGAGGCCGAGCGGGAGCAGCTGCGCCTGGAAGAGCCTGCCGCCGTACGCGAAGAGCGCCACATCACCTACGACACCGAAGGGCGCGCGCTGGCCTACGAGGTGGACATCAGCCCCGGTGGACGATGGACACGGACGGAAGAGTTTTCCATGAGCGAGTGACAGGCCGTCAACTCTGCACAGGACCCCCGCTTTTGGCGGGGGTTTCTTCGTGCGCAACCTCTTGACCTGACTAGTCCACCGGTCCACCATGCAAGTAGGAACTCCTTGCCGAGCGCGGCGTTTGGCCGACTCGCCCCGGATGCGCCATTGTGGTCCGCCTCACCTTCCGACTCCCGGAAAGAAGGCCGAAGTTGAAGAAGATCCTTGCTGGTCTGTGGCGGGCTCTCAGGGGCCCGATGCAGTGGCGCATCCTGTGGTTCGCGCACGCCAAGTTCATGGTCGGCGTCACTGGTGTCGTCCGCGACGACCAGGGGCGCGTCCTCCTGCTGCGCCACCGGATGTGGCCCCCTGAGCGGCCCTGGGGGCTGCCCACCGGATACGCGGTCAAGGGCGAGGAGTTCCCGCTCACCATCGCCCGCGAGGTGGAAGAGGAGACCGGTCTGCACGTCAAGGCCGGACGGCTCGTGCACCTCAAGAGCGGTTACAAGCTCCGGGTCGAAGTGGCCTACGAGGCCATGCTGACCGGGGGAACCCTCAAGATCGACGAGTTCGAAATCCTGGAGGCGAAATGGCACTCTCCGGACTCCCTGCCCGACGGGCTACAGGAGTCACACCGGGCTCTGATCCTCGGCACCACGAGGGTCTGAGCCTCGCCCCGAACGAGCACCTGACCGGTGACCCCGGTCCGCTCACGGAGGCGCTCGCGCACCTGCGGGCAACGCCTCAGCCGCTCACCGCCCAGCACCCCGACCACACGTTCGTCACCGCGCCGCTGGCCGTACGTCAGTGCGGAGCGGACGCGGGACTCTTCCACGACGGCGCCGCCCAGCTTCGGCGGCGTTACGCGGACCTGGGGCTGACCGACCTCCTGCCGCTCGACCGCGTCCACGTCGCCGTGCACTCCGCGAGGACAGGCGCTTTCGGCGGCTTCCACCACCCTGATCAGGGATACCGTCATCTTCAGATGCGGGCCGTCGTCACCATGTACGGCGACCTGACCGCAGACGGACCCCCCTCCCCCGCGCTCGCCGCACTCGACCTGCTCAGGGCGTACGCGCACGACTGCCTCCACTACGGGTCGGCCCGCACCTACCAGATGCGTGACGGCGCCGTCATCCGTACGCAGTACGGCGTCAACTTCCGGCGCGTGGGCGGGCGCACCTACTCCGCACCGGACCTGACGGGAACCACCGGAACCCGCAACCTCGGGGTCGTCATGGAAGGAGCGTGCGACCGCGAGGCCCGCGTCATCACCCGGCACGTCGCAGCCCAGCACCGCATCTCGGCAGACAGTGGCATCGACGCCTACGCGCTGCGGGACGTGACCGGGCAGCACACCACCATCGAGGCGCCGCCCGGCCTCAGCACAGAGCAGGCGGCGTACCTCACCTCAATGGCGAAGTACGAGGCAGGCGTCGACGCGCGGTACGTCGCCTTCCTCGCGGACATCGGCGGCGCCGAACAGGAGGACCTGCATTCATTGATCCTCGCCAGCATGATCAGCGGTGACCTCGTGCCGCTGTGCACATGGCTGGACCGCAGGCACGGACCGGGCAGCTTCGCAGCCCTGTTCATGTCGCCGCTCTATCTCGGCAACACGGAGATGGTGCTCGCGAGCTAGCGCGCACAACGAAGCCCGGCGCCAGTGAGGGGCGCCGGGCTTCACTCATGCCCCTACCCAGCCTCCCGCGCGCTTCACTCCCTCGACGGCAGTCATACGCTTCGTCGGTTGGGGAGGTTCGAGCGGAAGCCGTTTCGCCGCGCGCTGAGGAGCCGCTATACACGTCGCCGCATGATCGGACGCTATGACAACGGAAGGCGTGGTCGGCGAGGCAGCAAGGCGTATCCGCAGTCGGCGTCTTTGTGCCGATGGACCCCGCCCAGCCTGGTGCTGGGGTAATTTGTGATAGGTCAGACCGCGTCCGGGTGGTATCCCACCCAGTCCCCGTAGTGTGCTTCCGGTTCCGGTCCAGAACTCTCATCCGGCCGGAGGCTGCCTCATGTCACCGTCAACGCTGCCTGATCACGACGGCGCGGGCGGACCGTCGCGCGAGGCCAGGATCACTGCCGCGCTCATCGACCTCGCCGACACCCTCGTCGCCGACTTCGACCCCGCCGACTTCCTCTACCGGGTCACCGAACACTGCATGAACCTTCTGGACATCGGCGACGCCGGCGTGATGCTCGCCGTCGGCACCGGGCCCTTGCGCCTGGTCGCCGCGACCTCAGAAAGCGTCCGCCTGGTGGAACTCTTCGAACTCGACGCCAAAGAGGGCCCCTGCTTCACCGCCTTCCACACAGCCACCCCCGTCGAGCACACCCTCCTAACCTCCCCCTCGCCGCTCTGGCCGCGCTTCAGCGCCCGCGCGCGCCGATCCGGTTACGCCTTCGTCTACGCCGCGCCCGTCCTCTTGCGCAGCCAGACCATCGGCGTACTGAACCTCTTCCGCCGCGACCCGGGCCCCATGTCCGAAGCCGACCGGTCCCTCGCCCGGGCCCTGGCCGACGTGACCGCCATCTCGCTGCTCCAGCAGACCGCTCTCGACCATCACCGCACCGTACAAAGCCAACTGCAACAGGCTCTGGACACCCGCACCATCATCGAACAGGCCAAAGGGTTCCTGGCCGCCCGCCACGGCATCGACCCCGATACCGCCTTCCAGCGGATGCGCGCCCACGCCCGCCACCAGCAAATCCGCATCGCCAACCTCGCCCGCGCCATTCTCGACGAAGTCGAAACCCTCCCCCCACCCATCGACGACACAGGATCCTGAGCGCCCGGCCGCGAACCCAATTGCGCGGGGGTTTTCCTGTGAGGTGCGGATATTCCGTGCCATGGGGGGCGCGAAACGGATGTACCTGTGGACAACCGGTCACCAGGCCAGCCGGTATGGCTGGCCCGCTTCCCGCACCACGACGCCCCGCGCTTCGAGCCGGTGCAGTTGGTAGTGCACGGCCGATTTGCTGGACAGGCCGACACAGCCGCCGATCTCGCTGAGCGAGGGGTAATCTCCCCTCTCCGCGACCCACTCGCGGATGCACCTCACGATCTGCTCCTGCCGCTCAGTGAGGTGGTCGATCACGACGCCCGCATCTCCGTACGCGCCAGTCGGTGCAGCTCCATACGGGCCGCAGGACTGCGCAGCCGCGGATGGGAGTTCAGCGTCGCGGACAAGCGGATCAGGCGCCGCCGCAGGGCAGTGCGCCCTGGCTGGTCGGCCAGCAGCTGGTACGTACGGATCCACTCCTGCTGGGTGCGGATGAGGTCGTCGGGGATGGTGTGGCGCATGCCTCCGATTAGAGCGCGTGTTCGATTTCCGTCGCAAATCGTGCGTGCAGTGGCCACCGAGCGAGGCCTGAGTACCGTCGTCTGGCAAAGGGAGGGGGACGTCATGGTGACGTTTGACCCGGACAAGAAGGCGACCAAGCGCACCTGGCTGCGGCGGATCTTCGGCCTTAACCCGGCAGCCGATGTGCGACGCGCACGGCTCGATCACCGGGATGCCGCAGCGACGATCAATGAGAACAAGGCGAAGATCAAGAAAGCCCGCAGCGACAAGGCCTACGTCAAGCAGCTGAAGAAGGACGGCACGCTGCGGTAAACGCAAAAGAAGCCCCCTCCACCCGAAGGCGAAGGGGGCTTCTGGCTGCGCTGGATCAGACCGACTGCACCGGGTGCGCAGGCACCAGCGGGTCGATCTTCGGGATGGGCGAGACCTGGCCTCGGGTCAGGAACATCAGCCCGGCGATGACGATGCCGTTGACCGACGCCACGACGCCATCGGATACGTCGAAGCCGAATGCGGCGACCGTCGATGCGACCACCGCGACCAGGCCCGTGAAGGCAGCCGGGGCGATGGGGCGGGTCAGCGCTGCGGCGATGGCCGCGAACACCGCACTGATGGCGGCGACCACCCATCCGGCCTGCGCACTGGACAGGCCGACATTGAACGCGACGACCAGCGAGAGGATCGCGCCGACGGAGTTCACGATCAGCGCGGGCTCTCTGCCGAACACCTTCATGACTGCCTCACTTCTTAGGGATCTTCAGGACCAGACCCGGGTAGATCCGGTACGGGGTCTTCAAGCCGTTGGCCCTGGCGATCTCGGGCCACCGCACGTCGAGAAGCGCGCCGATGCTGGACAACGTTTCGCCGGGGCGCACCGTGTGGGTGGAGGGCGACGGAGCGAGGCGGCGCTTGATGCGCTCGCGCATGCCGCCCATCGTGAAGCCACGCGGGTCGACCTTGCCCGGCTGCCACTCCAGGTGGCCGATCACCGAGCGCTGCGTCCAGCCGTGATGGCGGCAGATCGCCGCGGACACCCGCTCGATCGCGAGCAGCTGCGCCGCCGGCCACGGGTCGCGGCCGTCGCCGAGGTTCTCGCACTCGAAGCCGTAGAAGTGGCGGTTGCCGTCGGTGTTCGCCTCGTTGGCAACGGGCAGCGCGGTCTCGCTCTTCACGGCGCGCAGCACGTCGTCGTCTCCCGAGCCGGCGTGGTTGGCACGGCCGTAGCCGACCAGGTGGACCGTGCCGCTCTTGGCGATGACGCCATGGCAGAGAGGGCCGGGCAGTCCGGCGTAGCCGCGGCGGCAGATGTCCACCGTGCGGGCACTGCCCGACGTCACCGTGTGATGGATCATCACGCCGTGGACCGGGCCCCACCCACCGACGTGATTGCGGTTGTGCACCTTCCAGTCGCCGACCTGGACGACGGCTACACCCTCGTCCTTCAGGGCTTCAAGAAAATGCGCAGCAGTCATGGGCGGTGCCATCGCTACCCCCTATTGAATTCGGCGCAATTCAGCACCTGGTAACCCTCGGTCATTACCTCAAAGGCGTGGTCGTACTTCTCCGGGTCCGGGGCACGCTCGCGGCCCTGGGGAGACTTCAGGTCAATTAGCACCTGGTAGAGCGGGCACAAAGCTTTCTGCCGCTGCGTGGTCTGCGCCATATCCAGGCGCTGAGTCAGTGCGTCTATACGAGCCGTGTTGTTATTCACCTGAAGCAGGCCGACCGCCATCGCAGCTGTGAGCGCCACGTCCAGAAGGAACCCGGCGACGACGACAAGAATCATCCGACGGTTCTGCTGAGACCTTTTCGTCAGAGAAGTGAACTGGCGCCCTGCGTCATCGCCCAGCTCTTCGAGTTCTTCGAGCAGTGCTGCGGCTGCGGCTGCCAGCCGGTCCACCGGATCCAGCCCGGGGTCCGGGGGCTGTGGGTCACGCGTCATTGCCGCTGCCTCCCTCTGCCGGAGGTCTCGCCTCGTCGCGCAGCAGGCGCACTTCGGTGACGAGTTCCTCAGAAAAGTTCCTGAGCCGGGCGGCCGTCCTCAGCAGTTCTTTGCGCAGCCGCTCCGATTCGGCAATCAGCCGGTCACCCGATAGGTCGTGCCTCGCCATAAGCTCAGCTCCTGCGTACCGCGGCCAGGGCATCACCGACGGCACGGTTGGCATCGGCAATGGCCTGAGCCGCGACGGCGATTGTCCCGATGTACTCACTTCGCACCGCCTCGTTTAGTTTGCGCAGCTCCTCCTCCAGGCGGTCGGCCCGCTCCGCCTCCCTGTCGACCGCCGCCTGAAGCCGTGTGAACAGAACGCGCACCGCGGCGATCGCCATAATGGCGACGCCACCGACCGCGCCGTACTGGATAAGCACCCCTGTAACCGGGTCCATCGCACCCCTCAGAGGTAATATTCGAGCTGGTTGAAACTGATCCACGCCGGGTCATCGACGGTCGGCGTGAAGGTGTGGTCGTGCGAGCCGTCGGCCAGGGCGCCGTTCGTGCCGTGGGTGTGCGACGACGTCGGGATCGAGTGCGCGTGGTCGTTCACCGACGTCGTACCGCCCGGCTCACCGTCCGCTGCGTTGCCGTGCTTGTGGGTCGTGACCGGGATCGTGTGGCTGTGGCCCGAGGCAGAGTTCGTACCGCCACCGTGGTTGTGATCGTTATTCGCGATGCCGTGAGTGTGCGAGCCCTCGCTGCTCGTGTCGCCGTGGAAGTGATCGCTGTTGGCGATCTGGTGCGTGTGCTCGGACGACGTCGAGGTGTCCCCGCCGTTCGGCGCTGTCGTACCGCCCACCATGAGCACCGCGCCCGACGCCTCGAAGTCGACCCGCACCGACACGGCCCCGCCGATCGTCGTCCGGCCCGCCGACATGGGGCGCCGCACGGAGGGGATGTACCCGGCAGGCATCGCCGCCACGATCGTCGTTCCTGAAGTGCGCGCCGCGACGCCCTGCCACTGCACCTTCCAGGACCCGTGATCCCAGATGCGGCGGTACATCACATTGCCGCCGCCGTTGCCGTTGTGCGTGAAGCCTGCGGCGAGCGTCGCGGTCGTCCAGCCCGACTCGCTGAACTGGCCCGCGATCTCGCCCAGCGCCACCAGGTCCGTGCCCTGCTTGATGACCAGGACGGTGTCGCCGACGACGGGCGCGTAGGAGTCGACGTACCGGATGCCGGGGATCTCCGTCGTGTCCCCGGAGATCTGCACCCCCAGCGTGGGCGGCGCCGAGGTACTCGCGATGCTGGACACCGTGCCCTTGCGCAAGGTCGCCGGGTCGAAGGCGAGAAGCGTCTGCTTCGCGATCTCGGTGGCCAGCTCGCGGATCGCGTTCAGCTGAGCTGCGGCAGCCGCCTCGGCTTCTGCGGCGGCGCCCTGCACCGCTGCTTCGTCAGGAAGCACCGGCGGCTCTGCGGGGACGGAAGGCGTGGTCATCCGCCCCCCTGCCGCTTCTGCCGGAGCGTCAGATTCTGGGTGCCTTTGGCGTCCAGCGGAATGTTGAAACTGTCGACTGCGTACAGGCCGCTGACGTGCGCCCGCTCCCGCACCACCTCGACCACCGCGCCCGCCTCGAAGCCGGGATTGACGATGCCGCTGACCGAGAGCTGCGAGGAGAAGCCCAGCAGATTGCGGAGCAGCTGGTCAGCGGTGGCCTGCGCCTCCTCGGCAGTCTTGATCAGCTGGTCGGTGATGAACTGGGGGACCTGTCCGTACGGACCCAGGTGATACGTCGCTGACGTGGGCTCTTCATCCCACGCCACCGCGCGCACCGCGGGCAGCTCATCCCCCGGCGACTCCCCCGTCAGGACGATCCCGTTGAAGCCCGGCTCGTCCGTCAGCACGCGCGAGAGATCGAGCATCGTGCACTTCTCACCCTCGATGTACTGGAAGTCGGGGCTGGGCAGGGCGTCGATATCCGGCGGCGGCGCGATCACCACCCAGCCCTCGACGTCGAAGTAGATGTCACAGCCGAGCGACTGCGCGAGGACGGTGACCGCGTCCCACGGGTCATCGCCGACGTCGTACAGGCGCGGCGCCGTTGTCGTCCTGGTCGTGCTGATCGCGTCATAGCTGAGGTCATCGAAGGTCCGCGCGAGGATGCTCTTGATCGCGTCGATGATGTTCGTGCCGGTCTCGATGACATACGGCGAAATGAACTTGTCGCGCGCCACCGTGCGGCTCAGGTCATAGGCCTCCAGCTGGATGTCGGGAGACCCGCCCGTCTGCTCCTGGATCGACACCTTGGCCAGCCGGAACACACCAAGGGGCAACACTTCGATCTCGCCTTTGGGATGCTCCGGAGTGGGGGCGTACCGAACGCCCCGGTACGGGCGCAGCTCGGTGCCGTACGGGGTCAGCAGAGAGGTCGTACCGCTGGGGACCAGGGTGCCCAACGGATCTACGCAGGTGGCTTTGCAGGTCCGCCGGATCGCGGCCGTGCGGTCGCAGCTGACGTCGCCGCCCGTCGCGGGGAGGCGGGTCCGCTCCTGCGTCGGAGAGATCACGTCCACGTAGCTGTAGACCTGATGGGACCGGCGGATCTCGGAGAGCAGGCGAGCCGACGCACGCTGCACCATCGGCCCGCCCCCTTCGCTACTCCGGAGCGGCGACCTCGACGAAGGTCAGCTGCACGAACCTCAGGGGATCGACGAACCGCTGCCCGCTGACCTGGACCTCGGCAGAGATGTCTCCGACCGGCCTGACCCACCACGCGTGATCAACATTGGTCTGGAGGAACAGCGTCCGGCCGCTGCGCAGCAGTGCCCGCAGCGGCGCGTACTCCTCCCGCCTGACGATCAGCGTCAGCTCGATGGCGTCGCCCTTGTAGCCCTCGGACACCACCACCGGTCGGTCCTCGCCCAGCGGCTGGTACATGACGGACGTGCCCGTCGTGCCCACCTGGAGAGGCTCGGCCTTGACCCTCAGCGGGATGCTGCTGTCCGGGTTCGTGATGTCCTTCAGCCACCAGTTCAGCGCGGTCAGCGAGACCTCATCCGAGGGCGGCCCGAAGCCACTGACGAACCGGTCCCCTGCCAGACCGAAGCTGATCGTCTGCGCGCGATAGCGCCTGTTGACCAGCGGGATCACCGTGTGGTCCGTGTAGGTCGCGATGCCGGACAGCGGGTCGTAGGCGGGAGGACTCGTATCCAGACCGGGCAGAACCTGCCAGTCCCCGTAGCCGGTACCGACATCGTCCGCGTACTCAATCACCGGGGCATGCCAGACCGCGTGCGTGCTGCGGCCTGTGCCGTTGCGCCACACCCCCGACGGACCGAGCATGATGCCGACCCGGTCGAAGTAGACGAGATCGCTCACCGCGCGGTCGGTGACGGACACCTCGCCCTTGATCCGGGTCGTGCCCTCCGGGATGTCGTACGTCCCCGAGGACTTGGCCCACGTCGCCGTACCGAAGCTCGTGCCCTGGATCGTCTGGCTGCTGATCAGCTGGTTCGCCCGGTAGAAGTGCAGCGTCAGATACGGAGTGCCGCTGGATGAACCGAGGAACCCTGAGGTGAACGTGACCTTGTTGTCGGCCAGCTGCATGATCTGCGGATCGATCCCTGAGACCTCGACCGCGTCCGGCATCGTCGCCACCGTGCGGCCGGCGACCAGCGGGACGGCCGGTTTGACCAGACCGACCCAGGACGCAGCGGAGTTGAATTCGCTGCCCGAGCCAGGCGTGAACGCCGCGGTCACGGACGTCGCACCGACGGGCACCACGCCGTTGGAGTCGTACACCCCAGTCGTCAGCCACGGATCGCTGCTGCCGACGGTGACGTCGCTGCGTTCGGTCTCATTGGCACCCGCAGCCGGCGCGCTGGGCAGAGGCTTGATGATCCCGATCCAACTCGCGCCGCCGTAGAAGTTCCGGTTCAGCGACCCGGTACGGGAGTGCGAGCCGGTACCGACCGGCCCGTTGGAGTCGGCCATCATCAGCGCCGCCGTCCGGTACTGCCAGTACGAGATCTGGTATTCGGCCGCGTTGTCCGAGCGCTCCGCCACCTCCGTCGTGCTGCCCCACTCGGTGTAGTAGTCGCCGCTCGACCCGAAGGCACTGATCCGCCAGGCGCGCGAGTCGGTGTTCGTGACCGTCGACGTGGCCACGGTGTTGCCGCTCCCGGACTGGCTCGTGTCCTCCGCGATGAACTGATTCGCCGCTGAGTCCGCGTTCCGGTAGGCCGACACCTGCGTGACGATGGGCTTGACCGTGGCGCTGAGCGTCCCCGTCCAGCTGCTCGGTTCGCTGCCGCCCGCCGTCCGTTTCAGGACCGCGAAGCGCAAGCTGGCCGTGCCGTCGGGCTCCGTGATCTGCCGGACCACCGTCCATCCGGTGGGCGCTGTCAGCGTCGCGATGACCGAGTCCGAGATGGCGACCGTGGCGACCATCAGGTCGCCGGACACCACCCCGGACGGGCGGTTGATGACGTAGCTGGTCGCGTTCGACGCCGTCGTCCAGGCGGTGCCCTTGCCGACGTAAGCGATGTCCGCCGACGTGGTGGGCGGGGCGATGTTGGCCACCATGGCGCCGCCGGTGACGTTGTCGCTCACCGCGAAAGCGCTGAGCCGCCACGCGTTGGCGTCGGTGTTGTTGAGTACGGCTGACGTCAGGTAGAGCGGAGTTCCCGTCGCCCTGGTGAGCACGCCTTCTGCGATGAACTGATCCGCCGCGTCGGCTGCCCCGGTGTACGCGACGACCACGGCGCACCGCCGGGTGCTCGCGGTGCCCAGCGTGCCGTCCGTCCAGGTGGCCGGATCGGAGCCGCCCGCGGTGCGCTTCAGGATCCACAGAGCTGCGTCCGTGGTGCCGTCGTCGACCGCGGCCGTGTTGACCGCCGCCCAGCCTGCTGGCGGGGTGATGGTCCCGAACTGGTTCGAGCTGACGAAGGCGACCATGAGGTCGCCGACCACGACGCCTGCGGGCTTGTTCAGGGTGAAGTCGGTGCCGGACGTCGGCGACGTGAAGGCGGTCCCGGTCGCACGGAATCCGAGGGACGGCGTGATGCCCGTGTACGTCAGACGCTTCGTCAGCGTGCCGTGGGAACCCGTACCCGTCACCGCCACGCGGGAGATGGTGCTGCCTGCGCCGGCGACCCAGTTGTCCCCGACCGGGTCATCGCCCGTCGCGGAGAAGGCGGGCAGGATGTTCCGGCTCGTGTGCCCGCCGTCCGACCACGGAGCGCCCGCCCCGTACATCAGCCCGACGTGATCCACGTGGTGTATCTCGGCGAGCGCCGGTGACTCCACTTCGACTTCGACCTTGGCGTACACCGTCGCCGCAGGAGATGTCCCGGTTGCGACGGCCTCGGTCCACGTGGAACTGGAGTCGGTGCCGGTGCCGGTGACCGTGCCCGCCAAGGCGGTAAAGGTGTCGTCGTAGAAGCGGATGCGGACACTGCACGCCCTGGCCGTCACCGCGGCACGCAGCTGCGCCCGCACAGTGACCGGCGAGCCCGGCGCCAGCTCGACGAAGGGACTGAGCACCGACATCGTCGCAGCACTGGACGCGGTCAGCTTCAGTGAGGCCACGCCCGCGAAGTACGTACTCGTGTCCTGCGCTGCGGTGCAGTTCGTCGTCGTGTACTCCGGGGCGTCCGTCAAGGTCTCGAAGTCGGCGCTCTGCACACTGAGCAAGTTGGAGCTGTCGCGCAAGGTCAGGGCTACCGCAGAGGCGTAGCTGTCCGGGACGACGCTGACGACGCCGATGCCCGGCGTGCCGGACACCGTGTGATCATCACCAGGCACGCCGGGGCTCGGACCCTGTACCGCGAAGGCCCGGCCCACCCAGATGCTCTTGGCGCCGAAGCTGGAGTACACCCGTACGTACACGGAGTACTGGTCAGGATTAATCGACGTCGGCAGGGTGAGCGACGTGATGTCGCCGCCGACCGTCGCCGCATAGACCGGTGGTGTGGTGTTCGGGGCGAAGGTCGACTCGGCGACCTGGATTCCGGTGAAGACCCGGTACTCGGCTTTCGCCTGCGGATCACCGTCCGCCTGCGCGTACGTCCAGCTGATGACCGGGGACGGCGTGAGTACGGTGCCGGTCGGCGCCTCCACCGTGACGGTAGGCCTGACCCGGTAGTTGATCTGCACCCACACCTTGTAGACGCGGATGCAGTGCAGCGACGCCGCGTAACTGAACACCTGGCACAGCAGCTTGTTCAGACGGTGGATGTCCCATGGATGACCGAGCGGGTCCCGCTGATAGGTCGCCACCTCGTAATCCGTGATCGTCTGAGTCAGCGGGATAGTGCGGGACGTGAAGCGGCTCGTGTCGTCCAGGCAGGACACGTTGATGGTGAGGGTGCGGTTCTGGCTGTCCATCTTCCGCGCCCGCACCTTCACCGTGACAGACGTGATCACCGCGCCTTCCGGCACGGTGCCGATGTCGACCGGGAACCTGACGCAGGCCCTCCCCTTATGGGGAGGGTTCCAGCAGTACTTGCTGTCGTCGTCGTTGTTCCAGCAGTGGAAAAGCCTGCTCACCAGCGAGCCGGCCAAGCCCCAGCCCTCGTTGCGGAAATCGTCGTTGCACAGGTGAGACAGGCCGGTCACGGTCGCCTCCCCACCCCTTGCTTGATGGCCATGGTCAGCTTCGGGACCAGTTCGCGTTGCAGCTTGTCGACCGTGCCCGGCGTCGCATCGCCCTGGACGGTGACGGGCACGTTTACCTCGACCGTGGTCGTGCCGCCGTTGCCCACCAGGTCCCGCAGCGCCGTATTCGACTCGACGCGCTCGCCACCCCGGAAACCGACCAGCTCGGGGCCGTGCTCTCCCACGATCGCGGGACCGCTGCGAGCGCCCGGAGTGCCAAGGCCATACCAGTTGTTCGACTTCTGGAACGAGTTGGCCTTGGAGGGATTGCCGTACCGGGACTTGATGTAGCCCAGACCCCACTTGATCTGGGTGGCAGGGTTCGTCTTCCAGTCCGATCCGGCAGACTTCATCTTCGAACCGGGCAGCGCCTGGGGAATGCCGTATGCGTCGCTGCTCGGGTTGTCGGCATTCCATCGCCATCCGGACTCACGCGTCCACAGGGCTTCCAGGGCGGACCAGTGAGAGCCCCACCCGCGACCGGCATTCAGGCTCTTGCCAGTCGCCTTGGCCGCCGCCACCGACTTGCCGGAGGTGATCCCGCCCTTGTAGGTGTCGGGACCATTGTTCGACAGCCCGTTGCGCCCCGCGTGGAACGCCTTCACCTGAGCCTTCGCAGCCGCTGACGCGGTCGGATCGCCGACAGCAATCCCGTGAATGTGCGGCGCAAAGCCCTCGGCACGAGTACGCCGCCAGGCCGCGAAGCCGGACGACCGCATCGCGCCGACGACGCTGTCCTTGGCAGGGCCGAGGTCGACTGCGCCGCCACCAGAGTGCGTACCGGCGGACAGCTTTCCGCTGCTGTAACTGCCCTGCGTCATCGAGAAGCTGGTCTTGGCCAGCCTGGACGCGTGACCGAGCATTGCCGCGGTACGCCGGTTGACGACAACCCCGCCATAGGTCTGCTTGTTGCCGTCGCCGGACTTCCACTTCGCCCACGGGATGAACCCGCCGCCGCCCCCGGTGTCCGGGGCGACGTCGTTGTCCGAGACCCAGGCCTTGGCGGTCTTGGCCATCTCGTCGATCATGCCGACGCCCATGTTCTCCAGGGCAGTTCCATCGCCCGGGACAACCTTGCGGACCGCTCCCTTACCCAGCTTGGCCACGCCGTCGACTGCCGCCCCGAAGGGCCCGCTGATAGCGCCCAGAGCCAAGTCCTTCAGCTTGCCGACCGCGCCTTTGATGCCGTTCCAGGCGTCTCCGATGATCCCGTCCGGCACCAGGTCGGGACCGGAGTCAGGACCCCAGCCCGTACCGAGGACGCCCCCGCCGTCGGCGAACCGGTGGTCAGGGTCCCCCAAGGCGCGCACGTTCGCGCTGCCCATGGCCTGGCGGCGCAGCGCGGCGACAGCCTCGTGGCCGCCCGCGCCGGCTACCTCCTTCGCGGTCCATACGTGCTCACCTGCGGACAGCCGCGCGACGATCGAGTCCGACGTGCCGGACCCGGGACCATTCACTTCGCCGCCCTTGGCGAAACCAGGCAGCTTGAATTCGGGCAGCTCCGAAGCCCCGAATTTTGTCGCTACAACATTCCACAACTTCCGGATTCCAGAGTTGTACACCACGTTGACGATCGCCTGCACGGGAGCCATGACGACCTTCTTCAGGGCATCCCAGGCCTTGCCGATTGCTTTCACCGCAGAGTCAAACGCATTCGGGATCGTCTTCGTAAAGAAGTCACGGACCGGATTCCAGAATGTATTCCGGAGCCACGTGGAGCCCGTACTGAAGATTTCACGCAGCTTGTCCCACAACGCCCCGGCGGCAGCGGAGATACCGTTGGCCGCCGTCTGGAAGAACGTTCGTATGGCCGTCCAGCCGGTGTTCCAGATCCCGGTCACAGCCGTAATGAACACCTGGACTGCGGCCCGTATAAGGTTCCACGCAGATTGCGCAATGGAAACGATCGCGTTGAGGATCGTCTGGAAAATGTTCCGGATGGCCGTCCACGCCGTGTTCCACAAGTTCTGAAGCGCCGCAAGGAATGCCTGGAACGACGAACGCAATGCATTCCACGCAGCAGTCGCGATGCTCTGAATCGCCGCCCACGTCGCACGGAACGCGGCAGTGAAGACACCCGCGAACGCATTGAAGGCCGTGAGGAGGACGTTCAGCAGAGCCTGCCACGCCGTCCTCAGGACATTCCATATGGCAGAGGCGGCGTCCTTGATGGCGTTCCAGGCTGCACCCCACCGGCCCGTGAATACGGCAGCGAAGGTCAGAAAGATCGCAGTGACTACCGCCCACAGCGCCTGCCACGCCGCCTTGATGACATTCCAGACACCGGCCGCTATCGCGACGACGACATTCCAGGCTCCGGAGAATACGGCGCTGAACGTCGCATAGAAGACGTTCCAGATACCGGTGACCGTGGCCCAGACCACCCGCCAGAATCCTACGAGAGTCGACCAGGCTATCTGCGCCGCACCGGTCAGCCAGGCCCACCCGATCTGCCAGGAACCGGAAAGAATTGCCCAGCCGACCTGATAGGCGCTGACGATGACTGTCCAAAGGAAGTTCCAGGCAGCTACTAGTACCGCCCAGGCTGCGGAAGCCGTGGCAGCAAGTCCTGTCCAGGCTGCCGTGAAGATTGGCCCAAAAGTAGCCCAGAAGATATCCCAGGTCGCCTGGATTCCCGTCCATGCCATCGCGGTGATCGCGATGACCGCGTCAATCGCGATTCTCAGCGGGGCGAGCAGGAAATTAAACCAGTAGATAATCCCGTTGATCAGGTCCGGGATTACCGAGTTCCCTACGAGGAAGTTGTACAGCCACTGAAAACCATGACCGATCGGAGTCAAGATCTTGTCGTAGATCCATGTGACCTTGCTAGCTATCCAGCCCCAGATCGTATTCCAGTTCTGCCAGAGCAGAATCAACCCGCCGACAGGCCCGAGGAAAACGAGAGCAAGCTGGCCGAGACCGTTGGTAAGCCAATTCCAAACGGTCATGGCGGTACTTTTGACGGCAGACCATACCGTCTCCCAGTACTTGACCAGGAAGAATATGCCGACGCCAAGAGCAGCGACGCCCGCCACTACGGCAAGAACCGTCAGCGCCGCTCCTGCCATCAAAAGCAGGAAAGGGGAAGCGGCGACAGCCAAAGCCGTGGTCACAACGGCCGCAGCTCCAGCGGCGATCGCATAGAGAACCAGCGCCGCACGCCACGCAAGGAATCCCCGAACAAGATTGGCCAGCAGCTCAGGCGGCAGCGAAGCAAGCACCTTCAGCAGCACCGTGAGGACACTGAAGGAATCGTCGCTGAGATCGGCAGCCGCCTTCGCAATATTCCCGAGAGCCGTCACCAGCGCCGAAAAGAATTCCTTGACATCCGGCGCCACAGAATGCACCTTGTCGAGGAAGCGCGTGAAGCCCCCGCCCTCGCCCCACGACTTGAGACTTTTTGCACCTGCGGCCATCGACTGGAACAGCCGGTTCCCGTAGGGGAGGAAGTCGCGGACACCCTGTCCGAGGACGCCCAGCATGCTCTGGGTCGTCTTGATGAATTTCTCCAGAGCAGGAACACCCTGCGCCACCATGGTGTCGATGAACTGGTCGAGCCCCGGGCCGTCCATCCACGCCGCGAAGTCCTTGGCGAGCCTCGTGATGACAGGGCTGACAGCCTTGACCAGCGGAGTGAACTTCTCGAAGTTGCGCGCGAGGGCGCCCATCACGATCGAGACGGGAGTGAGGGTGTCCTTCTCGGTCGTCTTGATGAACTCGCCCCAGGCGCCCTTCATGCCCGAGGTGGCTTTGACGTACTTCTGCTGGGCCGGCGTCAGCCCGTCGATGATCGTCTTGAGGTTCTTCTTCGCCTCGTTGACCTTCTTGAGCTGCTCCTCGTACGCCTTCGTGCCCGGTGTCAGACCGGCCAGGGTCTCCTTCTGCTTTTCGAGGGCATCTCTCGCACTCTTCGTGGCGCCGTTCGTCGCCTTGATGGCGCCGAAGAGAGCACCTCCGAAAATGCCCGCAGCAAGGCCTGCTGCTGCGCCGGCCGCAGCGAGTCCGCCCGCTACACCCGTAGCCGCGACCGCGATAGGAACGAGGGCGGGAGCGAAGGCCAGCGCGGCGTTCGTGACGGACGTCAGCTGCTTGCCGATATTCGACGCGGCCTTGTCCATGGCGCGCAGGCCGTTGTCGAAATCCTGGATGTCGCGGCGGGCCCGGCGTATGCCCGCACCGCTGTAGGTGGACGTGATCCCGAATGTGAGGGACGTGATCGTGGCCACCGCGCACCGCCCCCGCTATTCAGTTGTCGTCGTCCTCCTCATCAGAGGAGTCGTCACGTCGGTACAGCTCATGCGGACGGGGATAGTGCTTCGGCTCGGGAGCCGGGTTCTTCCGGTGCTTGCGGTCCGTGAAGTGCGCCGCGCCCTGCATGCGGTTCAGTGTCTGCACCTGCTCATGCAGCGCGGCCAGGACGCCCGCCAGATAGCTGTCATCGACCGGGCCCGCGTAGCGCTCGTAAGCCGCCCACTCCGCCAGTTCGCGGGAGTCGATCCGGGCGAGCAGCTCGCGGACCGTCATGCCCAGAGCGAGAGCTAGCCGGAAGTAGAGGGCTCGTCCTGGCCTTCGTCGAAATCCTCGGTCAGCTCCTCGACGTCAGCCTCGGTGAAGCCGTTCATCTCCTGGCACTTGTTGAAGACCCGGGACAGAGCGACGCTCGACTTCATCCCCAGCGCCTTGATGTCGCCTGTGGTGAAGAGCGGCTTGCCCTGGTCATCTACGGCGCACATCGTGATCATTCGTGCACGGAAATTCTCCAGGTTCTGCTTCTTCTTGCCGCCCGCCTGCCCCTCGGCCATGAAGCGCTCGAACCGGTCACGCTCCTCACCGATGAGCGTGCGCAGCCGGACCTCATAGTCGTTGGGGTTCTCCGCCCCCTCCGGCGCCCACTCGGGGACCGGCACGTCCTCGGTCTTAAGATCCTTGGCTTCGAGGATCTGTTCACGGGAAAGCAGCATTGCGGGTACCTTTCGATCACGGGATTTGGAACTCGGGGTTGGCGTCACGGGAATGTGGGGTAGCATCCGGCCATGGCTCAAAAGACTGTGGTTACCTATATCGATGACCTGACCGGCGAAGAATCTGAAGAGATCGGCACGCACACGATTCTTGTCAATGGCGCAGGCGTGGAGATCGACCTGACGCCCGACAATTACGACGACCTTCTCGAAAGGCTCTCGCCCTACCTGACCGCCGACGGCGCCCGCCGCGTACGAGGCACGGCAGGGAAGAGCAAGGGACGCAAGGCCAGCTCAGACGGCCCCCGCGCTGAGGACGTGCGCACCTGGGCACGGGAGAACGGGTACGAGGTCAATGACAGGGGTCGCGTCCCCGCGTCAGTCCGCGAGGCATACGACAAGGCGCACTGACCAGACGGAACAAAGCCCCCGGTCCGATGCCGGGGGCTTTGCTGTGCACGGGCCCGGCCGGGGTACCCGCGGACCCCGGCCGGGCCGCACCGATCAACCGCGGGTAGCCGCGGCGATCGTCTCTGCGGCCTCGCCCAGGACATGTTCCAGCTCCCGGACCATTTCAGGCCGATGCTCTGCAATCGTCGCCCGGAACCAACTGCCGCCCGTGTGCTGCTGCACCCACTCATGGCGGTTGCCGAACACTGGGTGGCGCCAGCCGCGCGGGTCGTCCAGATAGCGCGGCAGATTGCGCTCCTGCGGATCCCGCATATTCGTGACGATGCGCACCCCGAGGCCACGCCCCGCGCCCGCCTGGATCGTCACACCGGACGCTACGCGCCTGCGCAGACCGGAGTGCTTACGGCCGTGGACAGGAAGCGATTTGACCCTGCGCTTCGCGTCCTCGGCAGCCGGCTTCGCCGCGTCGCGCATCGCCTTCCGCAGCTGCCCGGGAAGCTCCCGGTCGACATGACGCAGAGCAAGGGCAGTGCGGCGCCATTCCTCGCCCAGATGGACGTTGTACGTCGCCCGGCCCGCCATCAGACAGTCGCCATCGTGATACCGGTCCGCTGCGTCGGGAAGGTGACCTCTGTTTCGCTGAGGTCGCCGACGTCGCCGGAAAGGGGCTGGTACTCCAGCAGGATGCATGTACCGGTGAAGGAGGGGTTGTTCACCGAAACCGCAGACGCCGTCGGCTTCACGACGACGGTGAACTCTGTCTCCAGGTCCCACAGGGGGAAGAGGGTCGCGTTCACTTCGCCGGACGCGAAGTCCTGCTGGAAGTTCAGGACGAAGGAGTCGTCCTTGAGGCCGGCCACGCGCTCGCGGCCCTGACCCGAGAAGTTGGTGGTCTCGATCTCGTCCTTGACCAGGTTGATCTCGACCGAGGAAATGTGATCGGAGAAGTTCACGCCGTTTACGACAATGTCGCAACTACGCAGGACTATCTTGGCCATCGCCAGCCTCTTCCTTGTCGGCCAACGGCGGCCGTTCAGTGGCGGGCTTCACGTGCCCGGCTTCGATGAGCGCCCGTTCCTGGGCATGAGTAAGGGCGAGCGTCACGCGCTCGCCCCGGGTTTTACCGCCTACAACTTTCGGCCCGACAACCTCGTAGTCCCGCTCAGCGGGCACTTCCCTCGGAATACGCAAAGACCGCCTCGGCTGAGCCGCCGGGCGGTCCTGGATCGGGAGGGGCTGAGGTACCGGGCGATTACTCGCCCTGGCCATCAGGTCAACGCCTCACAACAGCCATAGTGATCGTGGCGTCCAGCGGTGAGCACGTGATAGTCGCGAGCCCCGTAGTCGCATCGTGGTAGGACTTGAAAAGCGGAATCCACTTCTCTTGCATCGTGGTGCTGCCGATGGCCAGTGTGTAGGACTTGTTCGGTGCCACATCACCGTTCTCCAGCACCTGCTCACCAAGCACCGTCACCGTGACGGTCGCCGAGTGCGCGCTGCGATAAACGGCAAAGAGACGGTCCCCGACTTCCATCGTGTCGGACGCCGTGGTCGCGGAAAAGGTGGGGGCAGTGCCCGCAGGCACAATGACTTGGGTTGTCCTGAGGGACATTGCTTCCTCGCTTAAGTACTGGAAGTGCGCACAGTCACCCGGACTACTGCGCCTACGTGCGGGATGCCCGCAGACTCGAATGCCCCGTCATAGGCGCTCACGCCTTCCGCGTGCGCATCCGTGCCGTCCGCTAGCCCCAGGTCCGGGTTCTCGTATAGGATTCGACGGACACTTTTCGGCCCGGTACCGGTGACGTACTGGTCCAATGCCTGCTGCGCCAGGACTGCCTCTGTGCGGGCCACTAGCACGTAAAGCTCCAGATGCCACGTGTCCAGGCCACGGCCGAACGCGCCGTTGAATTCGCAGACAAGCCCGCTCATGTTCGGACGCGCAGGCATCACGACAACAGCGGGAACCTGCGTAACGTCCGCAACCTCCGCGTACACGTTGAGGTTCGGAATATTTGCCTTGAGTGTTACCTTGAGCGCAGCCCTTATTTCCGAGAGGGACGCCATGTCACCTCACTCGGATCGGATCGCGGCAATAGCGGGAGAGCTTCGCGGCGGCCATACGGTTATCGCGGACCCGGATAGCGCCGAACTGGTCCATTCCGGCGACACCGAAAGGTGCGTCCTTTATCTGGAATGTTTCAGCCGCCATGATCAAGCAGGCTTGTTTCACCGGGGCGGGAACTGCCGCCCAGCCCCACTTCGCGGTGACACTCAGGCCTGTACTGAAGGAGAGCGAACTCGCGGCGTGTACCTCGTAGTACGGCCAGCCGGGCTGCCCGTCGATGACCCCATTGCGGGGGTGCAGCACGAAGTCATCGGCCGTCCAGGTCGCGCCCTCGGACTCGATGACCAGGCCGGTCACACTGTGGAAGTCGTCGACCCTCGCCCACTGCGAAACGGCCGGGCCCTCGCGCAGCGTGAAGACCTCGTCAGGCCCGTAGTCGCGGACCGTTGCCGTGTCCGTGCTGTTGAACTGCCTGCCGCAGTGACTCTCGATTTCACGGCTCACGGAGTCGAGAGCGCCTTCGAGGAGATCGTCGTACTGAGTCATGTCGTCGAGGTTCGACAGCCGAGTCTTCAGCTCCGCGAGCGTGGCGTACGGATCACCGAGAGCCATCCGCCTCAGCGGCCCTTGTTGTGAGCAGGACGCGCCTGCTTGTTCGCGGCCGGCGTCGCCTTCTTGGGCTCAGGCCTCGGGGCCGGCTCGCGCTCGACAGCCCCGAGGCGCTCGGCCTCTTCCCGGGAGACCACGGTGCCCGGTGACCAGTGAAGGAAGCGGGCTTCGGGGTCGGTCTCGCGTACGACGCGGCTGCGGTCCTCGGTGAGGCACCAGTGCTCTGTGACGGTGACCCAGTCGCGGCCCGTCATCAGGCCAGCTCCAGGTAGGCCACGACGACCGAGCACTTGCCCGCCGTCACGGCTCCCGCAGCGACGGCCATAGTGACGGAGCGGGCTGCCGTCGTCTTGACCAGGTCGGCGTCCCCGGCGTCCACCAGAAGCCGCTTGGCGCCCGTAGTGGAGATGACGGACGGCGAGGCGTTGGTGAGCGCCGCGGCACGCAGGTCACCGGCCGACTGGACGGTGAGCGCCACGGTCGTGGTCGTCACGGGGAGGAACGCCGTCGTGACGTCGACGAAGGCGTCCAGCAGGATGGCGCCGCTGGGGAGCGCGTCGCCCCGCAGCGTGATCGTGCCGATCGCACCGCCGTCCACCGCGAAGTCATAGTTAGCGCGCGCATACTTCACGCGGCCGACGTGGTTCCCGGAACCGATCTTCCCGGTGCCGGGCATGATGTTGCCCATGGGATTCCCTTCGTGAGGAAAACCGAAGGGGCGCCAGACAGCGGCCCCTTCGGTCAGGTCGGTTCTGGATCAGAGGCCGGTGACGGCCGCGAACGCCAGCGGGCGGTAGTGAAGCGCGGCGCAGCGCATGTCCGCGCGGATGGCGAGCTTGCCCTTGACGAAGTAGTCGCTGTGCGAGTTCGAGACCTGCACGTCGATTCCGCGGCGCATCGCGAGTTCGGCGAAGTTCGTGTAGTCACCGAGCACGGCCTTCGTCGCTGTCACCGCCGTGGTCTCCACGACCGGAATCCCCCAGATGGTGAAGGGGCCGACCATGCTGGGGTGCCCCCAGATGTACTGGCCGTCAGCGGTCTTCAGCAGCCGCACGCCCTCCCACTTCGAGGGAGCGATGAAGCAGACCGACGGCTCCGCGAAGCCGGTGTCGCGGATCTTCCGGGCTGCCTTGTAGATGGCGTCCGGGATCGAGTCGCCGCCGAGCGCCTGCGTGTTGATGCCCACCACGTTCTCGGTGCCGCGCAGGTTCGGCGCGGTGCCGTTGCCGACCAGGAGTTGCGAGTCGAGCCGCTGCTGAATCATGAACGGAAGACGGTTCTCGACATAGCCCTTCGCGCGCGGCTCGTCCTCGAACTGCTCATCCGTGACAGGCAGGAAGGTGGCGATCTTACGCACCGGCTCCTGCCGCTCGGTGAGCGCGAGCGCCGACTCCGGGTAGGCGCCCTGACTGTCCGCCTGGTTGGCCTCGAAAGTCTCGGCCGCCGCGTTCGTGTATGTGGTCTCTTCCATGTAGACGACGGCGCTCATGCCGGTCGTGGTGCTCGGGAAGTACGAAGCCACATGCACCGAGGGCCGCATCGGCATCAGCTCAAGGCGCCCCGTGCGGACGTCCTCTGAGTCCCAGCCGACCGGTGTCTCCATCAGCGTCTTCAGGCTGATGTCGAGGTGTGCCGACGGGCCGACGCCAGAGCCCGGCTTGTAGCCCTTGAAGGCTTGCGACTCAGCGAAGCTCTCCCCCAGACTGAGGCGACGGCCGCCCTTGCGCTCGGTATCCCGCCCGCCGCCCTTGGCGCCGTCGCCGCGCTCGGCCGCCTCTTCATCCTGCTTGGACGCAGCCGCGGCACGGCCGACGATCTGAAGCTCATCGAGCTTCTTCTTGCGCTCGATGATCTCGTCGTTCATCTTGCGGATCTCTTCGACCTTCGCGGTCGAGTCACCCTGGAGGCTCTTGACCTTCGACATGTCGTAATCAGGGCCAGCCTCAGAGAAGACGGTGGCCAGTGCCTTGCGCTTCTCGTCAAGCGCTTCCTGCGCCTGCTTCAGGGCAGGGAATTCAATGATGCGATCAGAGTCGTTGTACATGACGCTCCGTTTTCGGGCATGAAAAAGCCCCCGAATAGGGGGCCTCAAAGGACGCGACTGCTAGAAGTCGTTGATCAGAGCCAGAGACTGGACGTAGAGCGAGAGCTTCTGTTCATCACTCGGTCCGTCCGGCTCGTCATCCACGACCGGTACCGACAAGATGGAGTCAAGCCGCTTGAGTTCATCCCTGATCCAGTCCAGGATTTCGGAATTGACCTTTGAGAGCGACTTCCCCTTTTCGGCGCGCAGAGCGACCACCCGTGACGCGCTGTCAATTACCCCTGCCGTACAGGCAAGAGCGTCAATCAGTTCCTCACTCAAGGTGAGGCCCTTCGCGTGCCCGTCACTGCGGTCCCGCAGCTTGGGCGGCTCTCGATCGGCGTCGCGAAGATGCGATGCCAAGTGCTTGTAAACGGCCTCGCGGTCAGGCTCGGGGACCCCGGAGTCGCCGCATACGCCGTTCAGCCGCGCAATGCCCTGAAGGCACGCGCGCAGGTTGGCCGGCCCGTCGACACCGTGGTGGTGAGCCAGCAGATAAGAGCCCTTCAACTCCGGGTCCCCGTCGGGGTCGACCCATGCGTACACGCTGCGGAGCTGAGAGGGCCGCGCGTCCTTGGGCAGTTCGCGGATCGTCTTGGCGCCGTCCCAGGCGCGCGTGAGCGTCGCCGTCTCCTGTGCCGGAATCGGCCCGCGGACGGCAGTTCCGCCCCTCACGGTGCGGAGCTGGTCATCGTCCACGGCACGGCCCTTCGTCGACAGAGTGCGCGTATTGATTCCGGCACCCAGCAGAACGGGTGACACCTCGTGCACAGTCACGGCTTCGAGATAGCGGACCGGCTGATCCTTCTCTTCACCGAAGGAGTATTTGTTGATGTCAAAGCCGTACGACCACTCACCCAGGCCGTCCTTCGCGAGTTCCTTTACGGTCTCGAAAGTGTCGCGGCCCGCCGTGGTGTTCATGAAGAACTGCCCCTCAAGGACGGCCCGCTTCCCCTTCACCCGGATGACGCCCTTTCCCACCGGGGGTGCGCCGTCCCAGGACTTGTGTCCGTAGGCACTGATAACGACCGGCGCCCCGTCGGTGAAGGCATCCTCACGGGTGTAATCCCCGTCGTGGTCACGGACGTTCATAGTCGAGAAGACTGCCGAGACAATGCCCTTTTCCGCGTCCTTGATCTCCAGGCCGCCGGACAGGCTCTTACGCTCCATCATCTTGTCCTTCCGGCGTGCCGGATTGTTCCAGTTCAAGGGGTGCGGGAATGGGCTCCGCGGGTTCGAGGCTCGCGGGCGGCTGCATCTGCACCGACACGAGACCGGTGTGCTGACCGACGAGCTGAGAGACGTCTTCGGCGAGAATCGCCTGCACGGCGGCATCAGGCTCGAAGCCCGCCTTGATGAGGGCGTCGATCGTGTTCGCCTGTACGCGCAGGATCTCTGCGCGGTCCTTGGAGTCCTCGCGCAGAAAGGCAATGTCTCGGTCGTCGTACCAGAGGCTCGCGCCGCTCGGCACCATCACCAGGTTTTCCAGGCACGACGCGGCCACGCGCCACAGCGGGCGCATGGTGCCGTCCGCGAAGCGGCGGCGGCTCGCGGTGAAGTTGGAGGCGTTGAGCGCGGATCCCTGAAGGCCCTCGGAGAAGCCGACCCACGAGGGTGGGACCCCGGCGGCGCTCGCTATGCGCGCTTCACCCTTGCCGACGGTCGACGTGAAGTCGAGCTGCCGGAAATCGTGGGTGAGCGGCGTGACATCGGCGCCGCCCTGGAGGAAGAGGGTCTTGTACGCGTTGAACGCACCCTGATGCCCGGCCTTGAAGGCCCGCACGAAGGAGTCGAATTGTTCCTTCTGAACGTCCTTGTCGAAGCGCACCACCATGTTCGGCACGGCCGCATGCTCGAAGAACGTCTTCTTGTGGACCGTCGCCGCGGTGTCCGCCTCGATCTCCCGCAGCACCGGCGTGATCCAGGACATGCCGCGGAAACGGGCCGACGGGTCAGGGATCGGGCTGTAGTGGGCGACCTCATCAGGCATGAGCAAGACGGCGCCGCCGGTCGCCATAGGCCCGCCCGACGACATGACGCCGAACTGCCGCGGCTCGTAGAGGAACCCAATGATGCGTGCGTCCGCGGCGTACAGATCACCGGAGTGGCTGCCGATCAGCATCGACACCCAGTCAGGCCGCAGCCGCGCGAGCCTGAGGCCGGGGCCGCTCGCGGCGTTGCCGTAACCGCCCTGATCGTCAACCTTCGTCCAGTAGCTGTTCCCGGCCAGCGACGCGTCCTGCTCCATGCGCGCCAGCAGCTCGCCCGTCGTCCCGGAGGCCCACGGGCGTTCGAGCAGGCTCAGTTCGCCCGACCCGAAGAGGTCACCGGGACGCCCGTTCCTGAACTGACGGAACTGGAACCGCGCCTCGGAGAACACCATCTGCCGCGCCATGACGCAGCTGAAGATGGGCCCGTTCCTCTTGAAGGCTCCTTCGACGTAGCCCTCGAAGTCGGTCTCGATCCGCTCCTTGTCGGCGGTGCTGCCCATGAAGAACGGGGCAGCGTCGATGTTCCAGAAGTCGGGCTGCGTGAAGGCCTTCCGGTTACGCCCCCAGGGGATGAGCTTCTTCCACCAGGCCATCCGTCACCCCCATGCGCATCCGGCTTCGACGGGCGGCTTCTTGGCGCTCTGCTGAAGACCCCAGACCGCGAGCGTCGCGGCCTGGAGAGGAGAGATGTCGATCGCTGCCCCCCGCTGGTCCCAGGCCCACAGGTCGGCGACGGTGCGCTTGTCGGCGCCGGCGACGGCTGCGGAAAGAGGGACTTGATCGAGGTGTACGAGGGTCGGATGGTTGCCGCGCATCGGAACGACGGCACTGCCGAAGCTCCCGCAGGCCTGCGCGAACTCGCGCGCCGTCGGATTGATGACCTCGATGCCCTTGGCTTCGAGCGCCGGTATCAGCGCGCCCGCCTGGCCGGCACGGTTGATGACGACCGCCTTCGGCCGCCACCGCTCCACCAGTTCCGCGACACGCTGCACGATCCACCGGTCACCGGGACGGTGATCCAGCACGTCGGACGATGTGATCTCTACGTGAGTCAGGCCGTCCGGATTCAGCCCGGCGACGACGATGCACCCGCTCTTGCGGTCCGGCGCCAGGTCGACCCCGAAGGACAGATCACCGACCGGCTCGGATGCCGGGTCGACGCAGGCCTTCCAGTAAGCCTCGCCGATGACACGCCACGACTCACCCTCGACCGGCCAGTCGCCGACCCCGAGGCGTTCGCGGCTGAACTCCTCTGCGGACATGCTGCGGCGCTCGGCTTCGATGTGCTCCACCGAGCGTTCCGGGGAGCGTGTGCCGCCGATGCGGATGCCGAAGCCGGGGTTCGCCTTCGGGTAGCTCGCGTACAGCCGTGAAAGCTGCCGGTCGTGCTCTCCCTGCGACCATCGCGGGTCGGCTTTGAAGTCCTGCGCGTCGTGCTCTTCGCACGTGGGAGGACAGAACTGGGAGCAGGGATCAATGCTCCATTCCAGGTAGCACAAGCGAGGATCGGAGCCCGCGATGCCGCGGGTGCGGACGCGACCGAGCGCGGTCGACTCCTTGGTGCCGGACGATCCCGTGTACCAGACCTGAGGGTCAGGCACGGCGGACAGTGTCGGCAGGATCGCGCCCACCGCACGGTCGGTGAGGATCATCGCCTCGTCCAGCACGAGGCAGTCGCAGGAGAACCCGCGGCCACCGCCCGCGGTGCGCGAGCGGAAGCGGAGACGGCGCAGCGCACCATCGCGGAAGACCTCGATGCCCTCTTCGCCGTGCGAGCGGCTGACTCGCCGGACCATGCGGTCCAGGTCCGGGGTGTTCTCGATCAGCCCGAGGATGCGCTTGAAGGCTTCGAGAGACGTGTCGAAAAGGTGCGCGGAGTGGATGCACAGCTCTTCGTCCAGGAGGTAGAGGCTGGCCAGCTCGCGGGCTTCGAGGACGACGCCCTTCCCGTTCTGGCGTCCAACGATCAAACCCACCTCGAAGGCGGACCACGTGCCGTCAGCGCGCTGGCCGAGGGCCTCCTCCAGCACCTGGCGCTGCCAAGGATCGAGGGTGAGCCCGGCGATCTCCGCAAGCTCCGCGACGTCTGCGCCCGCGCTGGAGACGCGCGGCGGCGCACTGAGGATCCGGGGGGCCTGATCGCCGCGCCCCGGTATGACGACACCGCTCATGCCCCGGTGCCCCTGCGCCTGCCACCCTGACGACGCGCGGCGTTCGTGCTGCCGCCGGTACGGCGGGCCATCAGCTCATCAACCCGGGACACGGCCGTGCTGTCGGGGATGGACTCCAGAGCTTCCAGGACTTTGACCAGGCGCAGCGCCAGGGCGGCGGTCTCGGAGCCCGATGAGCGCCTCGGCTTGCCGCACTCGCAGCACTCGGACTCGCCGCTCATCTCCAGCGCAAGCCGGTCGCGGATCGCTTCGAGCTGGACGCGCCTGTCGCCCCCGGAGATGGCCTCACCGAAGTCGCTCATCCGAAGTCACCCGCCAGTTCCAGGACTCGCGGCGCCGGCTCGATCAGGATCGTGCGGGCCTCGGGTGTGACGGTCAGGATGCGCGGCTCTTCGCCGACACCGACGTTGCGCGATTCGGCGGACACCACCAGAACACGGGGCTCCGCGAGCACGACGACGACGCGGGGGCCGCTGACACGGGTCTCCAGGAATGCCAGGACAACAGGCAGCGGAGCAGTCACTGCGAGCGTGCCGACGCCGGTGGACGCGGCGCCCTGCAAAGCCACTTGAGCGCCCGGAGCGAGCACCGACAGCGAGCCGGGCGCGGCTACCGTGCCCGCAGCGGAGAACCGTGCGGAGGGCGCCATGGCAGCGATGGGCCCGTGTGTAGCCACCTCGCCCGGCAGCACCACCACAGACGCCGGAGCAGCAACAGCTGCCGTACTGAGAACCATCGCCTCAGCGGACATGGACGCGTGGGGCCCTGGCGCCATCACGACCACCGCCGCTACGGCACCAAGCTCCCCGGACAAGCCGACCACGGGCGCCGGTGCGGTAGCCGATGCAGCACCGGCCACCGTCAGTTCGGCGTCGGCCCCGCTGGCCGCGGCGGGTGCCGTCACGGCCAGCGCGACGTACACGGTGGCCATGGCGGCGGCCTGGAACGTGGGGGCAGGAGCACCCGCTTCGACGTCGCCGGTGACCTTGACGTCCGCGGCGAACGCGACGGCCGCGGCAGGCGCGGTGACGTCCAGCAGATCCGTGGCGCCGCCCACCATGAAGGCATGAGCGGAAGGCGCGACGACGCGCAGCGCGTACGGCACCTGCGCCGCCATGTCGACGACCGGGGCCGGTGCGACCACGGGGAGCGTGCTCGACGCGGTGATGTCGGCGGTGGCGTCGACTGTGACCGAAGACGCGGTGACGCTCAGGCCAGCCGCTGCCGTGACGACCCCGGCAAGGGCCGCTGTCACCGGAGGCGCGGTCACGGCCAGCGTGCCCGCTGCGACCGCATCAGCGGCGATGCCGAGGGCGGGCAGGGGCGCGGCGACGGGCAGGTCGCCTGCTGCCTCGACCGCGCCGACGACAGCCACAGCAACCGAGAGCGCCGTCACCGGCAAGGCGCCGGTGACCTCCAGCTGCCCCGCAGCGGCTACCGTCACGGACGGAGCGGTGACCGCGAGGTCGCCGTCGACGTCCAGCGCACTGACGGGCTGCCTGTACCGAGTGGTGTACGCACCTGCCGGGTGTCCGCGGCCGAGACGGGCCATGGGTCACCGCCCTCGGGTCAGCACTCCTCGAAGACGATGTACGCGACCGCCGTGAGCGTGGCTGCGGTGTTGATGCGCAGCTGGCAGTACTTCGAGGGGCTCACCACGTAGTCGCGCCCCAGAGGGAACTGCTTCTCGTACTGCGTCGTAGGGCCCACGAAAGCGCCCGCGAACTGCCGCTCGGTGGTGTTCGTGACGATGGCCGCCGCGCCGTAACCGGTGGACCCGGTGCCCATGGTGAGGCTGCTCGCCTTCGCGTTGTCGCCCACCGGCATGACCGTGCTGGTGCTGTGCGCGGTGAGCGACGTCGTCGCCGCGCTGGCCTGCGCAAGCGTGCACACCGCAGGAGTTCCTGCCGCTGAGCCGTTGAAGCTGACGCCCCACTCGACCACGCGGATACCGACGGTCGAGGTGGCGGCCAGCTGGATCGCGCACTTGGCACCGGCGGTGTAGCTGGTGCCCGCCATGACGCCGGTGGTCGTGTCGATCGCGCAGTTGTAGGCGATGTAGAGGCTCACGCGACACCGGCCACGCCGTAGACCAGCAGGTATGCACCGTCCCTGTTGGCACCTGCGGGGATCGTGACGGTCGTCCCGGCGATGGAGGCGCCCACCGCTGCTGCGACGGTCGTCCCCATGATCACGGCGCGCTTGATGACCGTGAACTGCTGGATCACGTCCAGGGTGTCGGCGGCGGTGATGTCGCGCAGTGCGTACAGCGCGACACGGTCCGACTCCCCGTTCATCCACATCAGCGGGTATCTGTTGGGATCAAGAGCGGCCATGACGTCCCCTCACCACATAGAGGCACGACGCACTGCCGTGCTGAAGACCTTGCTGTTCGGGCCCGTCGGCGGGGGCTCCGCGATCAGCGCCCCGGCGCAGAAGCACCAGGCGACACCAGCCAGGGTCGACGTGAAGGCGGGGGATGTACCGGTGCCCAGCTGTTCGGCGAACAGGATGCGGGGGTTGGATGTGGTCGCGGCCGTCATGCCGATCTCACCTCGCTCCACCCAGGAGCCGCCAGGGCCCGCCACGTCGTACGCCGTTCCGTTCCAGGTGGCCAGCGACGTCCCGGCGCAGTGAATGGACAGGTCCGTGGGCTGAACCCCCGTCAGGGCAGCGCTCGTCTTCGAGATGCCGGTGCCGTTCCCGGCCAGCGTTGCTGATGTGCGGAACGGGTCACCTGCCGCGATCACTCCGGTGTACCGGAGCATGGTCATCGCGGCGTAGTTGCCATACGTGCCGTCCGGCGTCACGGTGTAGCTGGCCGGTTCCGAGGACGCCCGGCGCCAGAACAGGCTCACGGTGTTGTCCTGGTCCCCGACGGGCAGGTCGTTGACCGTCGCCTTCTGGGTGAAGCCCGGAATCGCCGGGACGACCCCGGCGGACTCCGACACCTCGATACCGAAGATCAGCATGTCGCCGTTGGCCGTCCCCGCAGGCACGTTGACGGACACCGTGGCGGCGTTGTTCCCGCCCGCGTTGAGCGTCACCGTCGTCGCGCTCTGAAAGGTGATCGGCATGGTCAGGCCGCGGGCATCGTGAACGTACCGCTGGTGATCTCCACGGTGACGCCCACACTGATTGTGGTGGTGTTGAGCTGGAGCTGCCCGCCGCCGCCCGTCGCCGTGACGCTGCCGTCGAAGACCGTGCCCGGCGTGCTGCTCGCGCAGCGGAACCAGGCCGCAGTACCCGCCGCCGCGCCGGTCGTCGACAGCGGTACTGCGGCCAATGTGCAGACACCGGAGGACGCCGCGCCGAAGGCGGGATCGTCCAGCGTGAACGTGGCGAGCAGCGTTTGACCGGACACCGCCGTGTTCGCGTTCGCAGGCTGCGACGCCGCGTAAATCTTGATGGTTCCGGCGCCCGCTCCCCCGTCGACCAGGTCGACAGCAGCGTCAGCCATCGCGTTCTGAGTTGCAGTAGCAAGCTGGACGGCCATCAGATTCCCTTCACCATGCGCGGGACCCCGTGGCCGGCCGCGGTGTAGCGCCCTGCGGCGCGGTGGACTGAGCAGTCGGACGCGGGCGCTTGCGCAGGCCAGAGCCGTACCAGCGCTTCACGCCGTCCATGTACGCCTCGGGCCGCTCGGCAGCGCAGCGCGCTTCGACGACGTCGCGCCCCGGATCGACCGTGACGACCTCCGCGCCGTATTTGCGATAGCGGTCCATCGCGGCCTGCTTGGGCACCGAGTGGATGATGTAGACGTCGTGGGTCTCGACGTGACGCAGCGCCTCGTTGATGGCGCCCTCGCGGGCACGGAAGGCGACCGTGGCCAGCGGGCGTTTGTGACCGTGCGGGGCGGCGCCAACCGCGGTCAGCGCGTTGGCCAGACGGTCGTAGTCGATGACGATGTCACCGCTCTTCGCACGGTCGTTGACCCACGTGGACTTGCCCGCGGCGGGCGGGCCGATCACGACGAAGAGGGCCATCAGCGCCTCCGTCGCAGCAACTTGTGATGCAGGCCACGCACTTTGTGGGTGCGCGGAGCAGAACAAGGGCGCCTGGCAGGGCAGCCTGTGACAGGTGCCCGGTCAACGGCAGGAGGCCCCGTGCAGCCCGTGATCGCAGATGACGTCAAGCAGCTGGTGAAGCGCTGGGTGGCCCAGGCCCGCGCCGACGCGAAGGCCGAGGGGGAGTTTCCGCCCCCTCCGTACAGCAGGCTGCCCGACCACCAGCGCAGTTTGCTGTTCCGTGAAGCGCACTGGTGGCACGCCCTGGCGTCCGGCCGGCTGCTCGCCTCGTGCGTCCCGCCGCGCCCCTCACCGGACAACGTCGCGGCGATGCGAGAGCACCTGACGCGCTGCTTCGAGCACCTGCACACGAAGATGGGCGGTCATGCGGACTTGTTGCCCGCGGGCACACACGACCAGATCCGCACCGTCCAGCAGCGCGCGGCGGCGGCACTGGACGTAGTGGAGCAAGCAGGCGCTGCCGCCTGGTCCCGCGAGGCTGACGCGGCGTGGCAGGAGCTGATGCGGTGGGCCGATCGCCTGGACGCTGCCGAGCGTCCGCGCCCGGCAGGCGGCTGGGTGCCCGACGGGTGGGAGGCCTACCGGGCTACCGGTTCTTGACCCGGATTGTGATGCTGCGGTCGTCGATGCGGCCGGCGCTTGTGATGATCCGGTTGGTCACCTGGTAGGGGGTCCCGGGTGTGCCACCGGACACCCAGGCCGTGGCGCTGGTCGCGCTGTGCGCGTCACTGTTCAGCGTCAGACCGGCCGATACGGTCATGGTCGACGTCGTGATCGTTTCCCCGGGTTCGAGCCAGTCCGACCAGTCCCACACCCAGTCGAGCGTGGCATCTGGATCTTTCTCCCAGGTGGAGGTGGTCATGATCACCTCCCGGTGGATCTACGCGCCCCGGTCCACGCGCTGAATCACGCGGCAGGGGTTCGGTGGATTAGGAGTGATCACTAAGAGCCTGAATGGAATCTGAATGGATGATCAAGCCTCTGACCTGCGGTTATTCAGGTTGGCGAAATGATCAATGCCACAAGATCCATCAGAGGGTTATTGCGGACATAAGGGCGTTTGGGGTCACCGGGAGAATTCCTTACGGACCCACCCCACCCCCCTATGGCCATGGGGATGCAGATCCTCGATCAAGTCCGTGACCTGCATGTATGGACTCCGCGCAATCCCCTAAGTGAGCGATCATGGAGGCTGAATTACTGAATGGATTCTGAATAATGATCTATGCAGAATCCATTCAGGCTCCGGCTTGCGATCAAGCTCGGAAGATCACCAGCGCTTGGATGCCACGACCGGCCGCTTGGCCTCGCCTGATCCTTTGCGCTGGTTGCAGAGCCGGTGCGAGGGCCTGAGCCACTGCACATCATCGGGATCATCACCGCGTGCGAGCAGCACCGCGATCGACGGATCGTGATCCGCCTGCCACGCCATCGGATCGAGGTAGTGCAAGGTCACGTCGATACCTTGGCCGCACAGGTGGCAGACCGGCGGCGCTTCACGCTTGAGTTGCGCGACAGCGCGGCGCCACCTGGCACCACTGCGACCAGCACACCTAGTCACCGGCACCGCACACCTCCGTGTAGGGGGCACACCGCACCGGTGACGGGTGTTCAGGCAGCACAAGCGAAGCGGATCTAGCTGGACAGACGCAGCACCTGACCGGGATGGATCAGGTGCGGGTTGCTGCCGACGGTCTTGCGGTTGCCTGCGTACAGCGCCTGCCAACCGCCCTTGATGTTGTGGGCCCTGGCGATGCGGTGCAGGTAGTCACCGCTCTTGACCTTGTACGCCTTGCCGCCCCACGTGGCGGGCGCTCTGCCGCTGCGAGGCGCAGCCCTGCGCTGCTCAGCGCCCTTGGTCTTGGCCGCCACCCTCGGCTTGGACGGCACGCCCTGGTTCGTGGTGGCGCCCTTGCTCTTCGGGACGGACGGGGCGCTCTGGTGTGCAGGCCCCCCTGCTGTCGAGCCAGCGGGACGTACCACAGCAGTGAACGCAGAGGCGTACCAGCCGCTGCGCCAGTGAGCGACGCGGATGGGAGTGCCGGGCTTCGACGCTTCAACGATCTTGCCGCCGCCGATGTACATCGCGACGTGACCGCCACCCCGGTAGATCACCAGGTCACCCGGCCGCACCTGCGAGGGTGAGATCCGCCGCAGTCCGGCCAGCTGCGCCTGAGACGTACGCGGGATCGAAACGCCCGCAGTGCGCCATGCCGCCTGCACCAGGCCGGAGCAGTCGAAGCTGCTGGGGCCGGTGCCGCCCCAGACGTACGGCTTGCCGACCTGCTTCAGCGCGTACGCCACAGCCTTCGCCGCGCTGCCGCTGACGACCGCCTTCGGTGCAGCGGGCGCCGCCTTGGGCACGGCAGGTACGGTGCCGCCTCGGGTGAGGCCGGCCCGCTTACTGCACACGGGCCATGCTCCGGGGCCCTGGCCTTTGAGCACCTTCTCGGCTATCTGGATCTGCTGTGCCTTGGTGGCGAGGTCAGCACGGGATGCGTACTTCGCCCCGCCGTACGCGCGCCAGGTCGACGCGCTGAACTGAAGCCCGCCGTAGTAACCGTTGCCGGTGTTGATGTTCCAGCGGTTGCCGGACTCGCACTTGGCGACCTTGTCCCACACGCTGACCGGGGCGGCGTCTGCCGTGCCTGCCCCGGTGACGGTGACGCCTGTACCCACGAGGGCGCTGACGCCCGTCGTGGCCAGAGCGCGCTTGGTCCGGGCGCCCTTGGTCTTGCGGTGCTTGTTGTGGTTGTGCCCCATATGAGAGATCTCCGATGGGAGTTGGGCCTGCCCCGCTCAGGCCACCCGCCAGGTGCGGGCATAAGGAAGCGGCCCGCGATGGGGCCGCTGTAACCGCGCATGGCGCGGGTTGTGACTGGCGCTGCCGCTCAGCGGCTTGCGCAGCAAAAAAGCCCGCACGCGGCGGGCTTTAACGTCTGGTCAGGCTGCCTCGCGGCATGCCTGGTACGGGTCAATAGTGCACGCGCAAGCGCTACATGGCAATCACCCCCTTTCGCAGGTGTTGCGGGGGCGGCATCGGCAAGGGCTCTCCGGGAGCCCGCGGCGGCATCGCCTCCAGGTTCCACAGGCGGCGCTGCACGGTCCCGTAACGGACCAGGCGGCCCTCGCTGGCCAGCTTGTACAGGTAGCGGCGCGAGCAGCCCCAGTACAGGCAGGCGGCTTCGGTGTCGGCCAGTCTCATGCCGCCAGCTCCCGCGTGAGCCGAAGCACTTCGGCCATCGGGACATCGACGCCCTCAGGTGTGAGCGTCGGCTCCGGCGCTCTGCCGTACGAGACTTCCGAAACATCAACGCCGTCGACCATCTCCACGCGAATCGGGTTGTGGATCGTCTCAATCTCCACGACCGTCACGGCCTGTTCGATCACCGGCAGCAGATACCGGCGTACGAGATCCACTAGCGGATAGTCGATCTCGTTGTAGTCGATCCCGCGAGCCTCGCAGTAGTCGAGCCACTCCTCGGGATCATCTCCGTCATTGAAGCCCCACCTGGAGAGCAGGTCTTCGCTCAGCAACGTGATGCACGGCTCGCTCACGGGCCGAACTCCTCGCGGTAGTCGGGGTGGTCGTCATAGGGCAGGGCGAGCAGGCGCAGCGCCTCGATCTCGTCAGGGTTCGTCTCCGGGCACAGCCCCGCCTCGATCGCTTCCGCGCCGTGGCAACAGCCCCATTCGCCATCGATCTTTGCTTCGTAGTTGAAGATCGCGGCAATGATCCGCCGCTTCGCCTCGATCTCCTTGAGGACGCGGGCCGGATCATGGCGGGCGATATGGGCGGCCTGGTGGAAGTCGGCTGCCGCCCGGTCCTGGGCATGCATCCGCTCCGGGTCGAAACCGAACTCGACGATCGGCCGCTCACCGGAGGCGAATACCACGCCACCGCTGCGGTCGAACATGTCGTAATGCCAGGCGTCGCGCCCGGCCTTCTCCGCAGCCTCAGCTTCTTCGTCGTACCGCGCCCGCAGGAACGCAGGCAGGTCGGCGGTCACTGCACCCCGCCCTTCGGGGCTTCGCCATCCACGGTGATCTCCATGCTCCGCAGCTGCCCGCCGAAGGTGATCCGCACCTTCGGCGAGCCGGTGCCCGCCGCCCCGGCCGCGCGGACCTGGCGGCAGAAGGCCTCGATCTCGTCCAGGGTCATGACCTTGTCTGCCGCCGCGTGCTTGATCGTCTGTGTCATAGGTCCTCCAGCAACTTGATCCAGTCCCATCTGAAGTACTTCGTACCGCACGGCGCCGCCTCGGGAGTCCCGATGCAGCGCACATCCGTTGACGCATCACCAGCAACGATCAGCGCGCCCCCGCAGTCGCCGCAGAGGACATCGGCCAGCATCGCCATCGGCGAGTCGTAGCCGAGGATGATCCGCGCCGTGCGGACGCGCTTGCGCAAGTCCTCCTTGATCCCGTAGACGAGATCGTCGTGCCCGGCTTCGCCCGCCATCGCACACCAGTCAGGAATGGCCCGCAGCGCACTGAGCACGGTGACGCCCTTCCGCTCGCCATGCCCGGGATAGAGCACCGCGCGAAGGGCGTCGTAATAGTCGTGGGCATCGGCTCTAATGGTCAGCAGCAGCGCCAGCGCCTCACCATTCCCAGGCGGATTGGAGTGCGGCCTGTCAATGGCTCCTATGCCGTCACCGCCCGCCTTCGATACCGGCTCGGTGACAGCTTCCTGCAACTGGACGATCAGGCTGGGCAATTGCAGGGTCCGGGCCCGCGCCTCGACAGCAGCAGGGCATTCGCATTCATGATGCCTGCGTCTGCCGGGCGGCATAGACGATCTCCGTATCTGGCACAGCGTCACATGCTGTGTGACCGGCACCTGGTATTCGATCCGCTCCTCCCAGCCGCTGACGAGCTGCCGAACGAGATCGGCGATGAACTCGGGATCACTCGCCATCAATGCCGCCCGAGTAGCCGTGCGGCTTGCTGGCGCCGTGCTGGCAGTCGCAGCCGGGGCGGGCGGCATGGCCCTGCTCGGGGAACTCCCGTGCGGCGACGGGGCGGTCGGCGGCCCATGTGCAGTGCTCGCAGATCATGAGCGCCTGCCGATACCGAGCCTCGCCAGCCGGGTGAGGCGGCGAGCCTCCGCCTCGAACGCCCTGGGCTCGTGGAACGGGCACTCAGTGACCGCCACCTTCACCTGTGCCGGATGCCGTGAGGAGTGCAGCAGTTCGATCAGTTTCCAGAAGTCCAGCACGGTTCCTCTTCCTGATCATGAAGGAGCGGCCCCTGAAGGCCGCTGAAGGGTTCAGGGTCGCCGGGGCCCGTCACGCGGCCTACAGGCCGTCAGAAGCGCACACAGGCACGCGCACGGGGCACACGTCGTGAACGGCCCAGTGGTAGCTGTCGTGGTCGATGGCCATGTACGGCTCGCCGCCCTCGATGAGGCGGCGGCAGGTCCGGCAGCGGTGCGGCCAGCTCCTGGAAGGGCGGGGCGTCACAGCGCTCGCAGGACCCGCCTGAGGCATCGCGGAGGCACAGGGCGGGTCCGGGCGCCCGATAGCGGTCACACGGGCCCGGGGAGCGTCCACGGCCACCTCGGTGACGCCCATGGCGTCCTGGCCGCGTGCGCCGCACGCATGCGACGCCACGATGTCGCACGGTGTGGCCGACACGGCGGCGGTCCGCAGCCGCAGCTTCCAGGGCCGGCCGGACCGGGTGATGACGTCGTACGTCCAGCGGCCCGCGATCAGCGCGGCCCGGTAGCTCTCCGCGTCCAGCGGGATGGGGTCCGCCGCCGCGGCAAGTCCCGAGACCTGAGCGGCCAGCACGACGCTTCCGCAGCGGTTGCAAGTCGCGATCTTGATTTCTGTGTCCATGAGGCTTCGCGTAGCCGTAGCAAGATCCTTTCTCTTTTGATCTTCGCAACGTGTCCGGAACCGGTCCGTGGCCCCCGTCCTTATAGGACGGACGGGGGAGGACCACTAGAGACCAGTCCTGACCTGGGCAAACGTCCGGAGTGGTCCGGGACCACTAAAAGACCGGTCCTGAGCGGTCCGGGACCGGTCCGGGGACCACTCGAAAAATGTACTGATAAGGGCTCTGACCTGGTCGTATACAAAAATCCGGCCCTCACTGGCCGGTGAGGTGGTCCTGGACGAACACGGACCGGTCCTCTGTACAGTGGTCCTCGATCTTGGTCCCCTCGTAGGGGACCGGTCCCGGACCATGGGCGGTCCGAGTTCCCGCCTTCGACGCCACGAGATGGCCCTGCGCAGTCAGCCACTCGATCGTCCACAGAATCCGGTCCGTCGCGCCCGTGACGCCCTGGCGGATCGCCCGCGCACTGCACCCCGGATTGCCCGCCACAAACCCCGTGACGGCCTCGCACAGCTTCTGCGGCGGTGCGTCCTCAAAGCCCCGCGCCTCCGCATCGTCGTGGGGCCAGGCAGGCCAGACGTTCGCGGTCGGCGCCGCCTTGCCCTCGAAGTCGATGACCATGTCCGCGAACCACTGGGGGCGCGGTCCGGGGACCGCGTGGGCGCGCACCCACGCCCCGCGGTCCTTCTCGACTCTCAGGCGGCTCTTGCCCTTCATGTTCTTGCCGATGGGCTTGATCAGCTCCAGGAGGTAGCTGACCCCGGTGAGCGCGGACCGCTTGTGCTGGCTGCCGATGGCCCGTTTCTCGCCGTGCGGTACGTGATCGAGGACCACCACAGCCCAGTCGGCAGCAGCGAAAGGTTTCGTCACCTTCGCGTGCCACGCCGCGACGTCGTTCTCCAGCCGGCCGTCCAGTCCCTCGTGGGACATGGCCTCGGTCATGCCGTCAAACACCGCCAGTGAGCCCCGCACTTCGATCAGCTCTTGCAGCCCCTCCTCGTCCGCGGCCGTGAGCGGCCCGGTGGGATTGCGGTAGTGGAAGAAGGCCATCACGTCCTCACGTCTGGCTCCGAGCAGCTTCAGGCGCCGCACGATCGAGGTCGCGTCGTCCTCGAAGTCGATGTAGGCGACGTGGTGGTGAGAGGTGATCTCCTGGACGGCCACGAGGCAGGACAGCCACGATTTGCCCGCCTCGGATTCGGCGTGGACGCCGTTCAGCTTCCCCCGGTAGAACAGCCCGATGGGCATGTCCCCCGAGAGGTAGCCGACTTCCGTACGGGTTTCGTCTTCTGCGGCATCCCATGCCGCCGCGATGTCAATGGGCGCCCAGGCACGGGGCATTGCTTCCCGCTGCCGCGCCGCATCGATTTCCGCGCCTTCGCGGCGCTGCTGGAGTACGTCAGCCCATTCGGCGGCTCCTTTCCTGCGGCGCCCCTCTTCGTCCTGCCGGATTTCCTCACGCCGCCGCTGGACGACTCCGAGGAATTCCGGCAGCAGTGGCGGGGGTATCTGCGGTTCGACCAGCCGGACCTGGTCGTCAAGGCCGAGCGTGGCTGCGTAGTCGGCGAGCGTATAGAGGATCAAAGGGAAGGCGGGCGCGTGGCCGTCCTGATCCGCTGTCTCCGTCACGGCCACGCGCCTTTCCTGTTGTTGCTGTCACCGGGTGCTGCGATCAATGACGGGTGGTCTCATGCCGCTTCTTCCAGTAGAGGACGTACGTCGTCAGCGGTGATGATCCGGGCTTTCCACAGGACGCTCACGGCATGCGGCTCGCTGAATGCGTACAGGTCATCCAGCATGCGCTCGTAGGCGGCGCCGTGGCCCCGGGGCGCCCGCTCGCCCCTGAGCAGCCGCAGCAGAGAACGCGCGTGATTGCGCGTCGTGTTGTTGCGCGGCGGCAGCGGCTGCCCCCTCACCGGGCTGATGTCGCCCGTGGCCAGGGCAACCGCGACCGCCGCCGCGGTGCTGGCGACCCCGTAGCGGCGGCGCAGCCGCACCAGGCAGCCGTGGACGGCGTCGCGGGTGAGGGCCAGTTGCTCAGCTGCCTCGTCGGCCGTCTCGCCGTCGGCGACGGCCTGGAGGATGCCCAAACCGCCGCCGCGCCGGGGCCGCCGCACTACCGGCGCAAGCTCCAACGCCGCTTTTCGCTCGCGCCGCCTGTGCTCCTGGCTCCTGCGGTGGCTGCACGGCAGGCAGTAGCGCGTCGTGTGGCCGCACTTGCGCTTGTAGAACCCGACGTTGGCAGGGTCGGTGAGGTCGTGCAGGCCTGCCCCGCACACGCTGCGCCTAGCCGGGGGCATGGCCCTGAGCCTGACGCGGTATGGCGCCCCGGGCCGCGGTTTCGCCGGGGGCTGCCGTGAAGGAGCCGGGGCAGCGAGTGCGCACGGCACTCTGCGAGAACAGACGCATCTCGTGTCCGGCGAAGCACGGCCCCCGCCGGGAGACGACGACATCGGGCTGTGCGCCGCAGCGCGGGCAGCGGGTCATGAGCCTCCTCCCCATACCGGCCGGACCCAGAGGTAGCTGCCGGTGCCTGATTCGCCCGTCCATCTGCGGCCGCAGGAGCAGCGGTGCGTACCGTCGCATCCCCTGCGGTGGCAGATGCAGCTGATGTCCGTGGCGTCGCATGCCCCGCCAGGGGACGTCTCCACGGGCATGAAATCCACCTGCGCGAAGGCGCCGCGTCCTGCTTCGTCGAACTCGCTGAGGCTGTGGCCCGCCTCTTTGCCCGGCGCGACCCATGACCAGTCGCCGCTGTCGTCCGCCGGGGCGCCCGGCGCGGACTGGCCGCCCCGGCACGGGATCAGCTTGTACCCCTGTTTCACGCCCACGGTGAAGTGCTCCCGCAAAACAAGATCCCCCTGGCTGTCCTTCACCAGGGGGATCTCCTTGCGGCAGCGCGGGCAGGCGCCCGCTGCTGGATCTTTACTCTTCATCGCCTTCCTCCTCGTCGTCTCCGGGTGCCTGCACCGGCTGGCCGCTCTCGTCGTAGACGATCGCGGTCTTCGTCTTGGGGTCGGTGACGGGCTCCCATTCGTCCCCGAGTCCGAGCGAGTGGTCGCGCCCCCATCCGCTGCACTGCGCGCAGATGCCGGGGACGCCCTCCTCGTAGGCGAGATCGAGGATCTTCTCCGGGTCGGTGGAATCCGTCTCGACGGTGACCGTCGCGGACGCGTAGCCGCTGAGCGGCACGGTGTACTTAGTCATCGCTCTTCTCCTTCTGGGTGTGCGGCCTGGCGTCGCGGATGTGCCACGTCTGGTGGATGTCGCACCCGTCGCTGCCGTCACAGGTCTCTGCGACCAGCCCCAGCCCCGCCGCTTCGTCAGCCGTGATGACCCGCCGTTCCATCGGCTGGTAGGGCGAGGCGTCTGCCGGTGCGGCGGGGTGGCGCAGGCACCACCAGATGTCGCGCCAGAAGGCGGTGATCGCTTTCACGGCCGCTCCTCTCGGTCTGTCGCCTGGACGCGCCAGGCGACCGGGTCGTGCTTGGCGTCGCGGTGCGGCATGACGATCTGGCTGCCGTGCAGGCCGTAGCCGATGACTGTGCCCGGGGGCAGGTGCGGGTTTCCGGGAGATATCCCGGAGGGGCAGCCCGCGCAGCCGTCGCCTTCGTGGCGGCCGTGCTCGCAGCGGTCAAGGTCGGCGAGTACCCGGGCCATCTCGTCAGCCCGGCGGCCGTCCGGACCGGTGACGGTGCCCTGCTCGGTTCGCGTCAGGGTGTGTTCGATGCCCGCGATGGCTGCGGTGACCTTGGCGTGGAGCGGTGAAAAGAACACGTCGGTGGCGCAGTGAAGGGCGGCGTTCATGTGGGCATGGGCGGACAGGTGGGACTGTGCATCGACCAGGGCGTGGCGGGCTTTCTCCAGCTCCCGCCGCAGGTCTGTGATCGCGGACTCGCTCATCCCCGCCCCCCTTCGATCCTCAGCGCCACGTCTTCGAGCACCGCGTTCAGGTACCGCTCCGCTCCATCGACGGGCTCGCGCACCTTCGCGGCGCGGACGAAGGCGGCGCTGGCGGCGCCAAGGTCACTCGCCAGGTGTTCGGCGAGGTGTTGCCGCGCCTGCGCCCGCCGCAGCACATCCCAGTGGGCGGCCTTGTTGAAGCTGACCAACGAGTCGTAGATGCGCTCCTGAAACCGATGCCGCGCGCTCATTCCTCACCCCTCTCGACCTTGATCGCGGCCCGTTCCAGGGCGCGGTTGACCCGTTCGTCGCTGTAGCTGACGACCGTCCTCAGCCGCCTGCCGCGTACGGTCTCGGCTGCCTCGCGGCGCACTTCGTCGCGGTAGGCGTCGATCAGCTGGGCGATGTCATGCATTGACCAGTCCCAGGGCTTCAGCCAGATGAGCCTGTCGCGTGCGCTGGGCTCAGGCGTCGTGCCTCCCGCCGGTGGCCTGCCCGAGCCGGGGCACTTGACGCCCCAGTTGTGATCCTGGAGCACGCCCTCCTTGGTGACAGGGGTGGACGGGTGCGTGCACTCGCTGCACGCACCCGTCTCCGACGGCGGCCGACGGGAGCCGGGGCACTGTTCGGGCCGGTCGTGGGAGTAGAGGACTCCCTGCTTGGTGACACGGATGCCGCCAGGGTGTGCGCACTCGGTGCACGGGAAAAGGGCGGGCGTCTGCTCAGGCATCGCGCCTCTCCCCCACGAACCGGGCGTACAGGAGCGCCTTGCCGTTGGCGGTGCGTGCCAGCGCCTCGAAGGCGCCCGCGGGCTGGTAGACAGCGGTGATGCCCCGCTTGATACGGTACGCGGCGGTGCTGGCGGTGCCGATACGGGCGTGCTCCGCGATCACGGCCCACTCGCCGGGCCTCGCCTTCAGGCCCTCAGCGATGACGCGGTGGTCCACACCCGTGCCCTGGCGCTGCCGCGGCGGGTCTTCGAATCTCATCAGGCTGCCTTTCCGAAGATCTTGTCCAGTTCGGCGCCGACGTCAATGCCGTCCAGCTCGCAGCCGAGCGGCACCATCGCGTAGGACAGGGTGAGGAACGCCTCGATCTGCCCGGCCTCCGCGTGCAGGTGCGCTTCCCCTTCGGGGCTGCACAGCCGGATATGGATACCGCCGTCGCACGGCCAGACGGTGACGTCGCCGCGTCCGGCGCCCGCGGGGGTGGTAATGCCGTCGGCGAGCGTGTCGCGGGCCAGGGTCCACTCGATGCGCTCGCCGGTGCTCGTGGCGCCGATGTCGAGCATCACCGCGTAAGGGTCTTCGGGGTCGTAGTGCAGGTACGAGGCGTCCAGCTCGTGCACGCGGCTGTCGTCCAGGATGTGTTCGAGGTTGATGGGTACGGTTATCACTGCTCCCCCTCGGGGATGCGGACGCCCCCACCGGGGACGGGAATGTGTTCGGTGGGGGCGTCGTCGATGTTCGGATCAAGTCCCGTCACCGGGACGTCGGTTGCTTCGCGCGGACCGCGGGGCACCGCCCGCTGCCACAGGCTGCGGTGCTCACCGCGGCGCCGGCCGGTGGGGCGCAGCGCGGACACGGTGTAGCCCGCCGCTCCCCCGGTGGCGCCGCACACCGCGACGGCGAGCCAGTCGTTCACGGGCAGATGCAGGGGTAGACGCGGTGGCAGTTCGGGCACGTCGGGACATTGCCGCTGCGCTCCTGCACCGCCACCAGGGCCATGAGGTGCGAGGCACCTTCACCGGACACCTGGTGCCTGCGCACGACGTGGTCCCACAGCTCGGAGAAGGACGTGTCTTCGTCGCCCGGCGCCACCCACGCTTCGTGAGTGCACGCCGCGACCGGGCAGGGCATGGTGCGGTCGCTCATAGGCCGTTGTCCTCCGCTTCGTCACAGCAGTCGCCGCACGAGGCGGCATCGTCGTCGTCGATGTAGCCCGCTTCGTCGCCGTAGTCGATGTTGGTTCCGCAGCGTTCACAGTCGGAGCCGTACGTGGCCCAGAAACGGCGGACGCCCCCGGGCGGCTGCGCGGGGGCGTCGGGGCGGATGAAGGGACTGGTCATCGCTCACCCCGGAGGTAGGTCTCGAAGCGGCGGGCGATGTTGAGGACTTCGGACGGCGAGATCTCCATGTCGAGGCTGACCGCCGCCTCCAGCGCCACCGTCCTGATCAGCTGATCCGCGCTCAGCTGCGCGGCGCTCACCCCGCAGATGCACGGTGCGGTGCCGCCCGGTCCGGACAGGCCGTAGTCGCAGGGCGTTGCGTGGGTGCGGGACCTCATGACGGCATCGCCTCCGGAACATCCTCGCCGTGCTCTTCCAGCTCGCGCGCCGCGGCAGCCAGCTCGTGGCGGGCGGCCGGTGAACCGGTGATCTGGTCTCTGTGCCTGGCCGCGAGGTAGCGGGCCAGGCGGTCTTCGCGCTCGGTCATGACCGGGTCCCCTCGCCCGCCGTGTACGTGTAGGTCCGGCGCTGGTTGATCTGCTGCGCCATCTCTTCGGCGCACTCCTCGGCCCTCCGCCGCGCCGCCTCCTCGGATTCCGCCCGCCCGCTGGTCGAGGGGCCGTCCTCCCCCTTCCGCTCCACGCTCCAGGCCCACCGCCCCGAGGCGGGACGGACCGGGGCGATCGTGATCGTGAACTCCATGGTCACTTCCTCACGTAGCAGGTAGCCCAGCTGACTTCGAGCGTCGCCTTCGCGCCGGGCGCCGCGTAGCCGCCGCCGGTGCGGCTGCGGTCCCGTTCGATCCGCGACTCGTTCTGCCAGATCCACGAGCTGGTCGTCAGCGACGTGGCGCCGGTGCGCAGCTTCTTGCCCTCCAGGTAGACGCTGACCGTGTCGCCGCGCCGCTCCCATGTGTAGGTGTGCGCCGTGGTCATGTACGCGGAGGTCTGGACGTTCCACTCGCTGCCGCTGCCGTGGCTGAACGCGGCCACGTTGGTACCCCGGTAGTCGTCGACCTCCGGGTAGTCCAGCTCTGCGCTGCTGCCCTCGTAGCGCAGCCACGCGGACTTGAACCCGGGGTTGGCGCGGGTGACCTTGATGCGGGCGCTGTACCTTCCGTCGCGCAGGTCCATGCAGCGCCGGGGCACGACGGTGCCGACCACGTTGTCGCCGCCGCTCGCGGGCCGGTACATGGAGACCTTCAGCGTGCCGGTGCCGTCGTATCCCTTGCCGACCGAGACGGTCTTCTGCGGCTCGTACGTCCCGCCGTACGGGGCGCCCGTGTTGCCGTCGGCGCCGGACTTCGCGGTGTCCTCCCACCCGGACGGGTAGGCCCACAGTGTGTCGCGCCACTTGCCCGTGAGCCCGGAGCAGTAGGCGCGCGGGGTGTCGACGTGATTGTTGCAGCCGCTGAACGAGCCGACCGGGACGGGCGCGGTGACCGCGCTGTTGAAGTTCTCCGCCCACGCCTGCTTCCACCCCGGCAGGTCGCCCTTGGGCATGGCGTTGGGCGACGGTGCGCCTTCCGCGCCGGGGGCAAGAAGAAGGGCCGCCATCAAGGCGGCCCCGGAGGTGGTGATGATCAGCGCCTTGCGGCGCCTGCGTTGCTTGTGCTCAGGCATGAGGGTCCTGTTCGTCCAGTGCGGCGTTGATCCGGATCACGGCCTCGTGCTGCATGGCTGCGCGTTGTGTGTCCGGCTCGGTGCGCATCTCTGTGTCGATCGCGTCGGCTACCGCTCGGACGCGGGCGCTCTCTTCGGCGTACCTCTCGTTCACACGGAGCAATTCGATGCGCCGTGCCTCGATCTGTCCGTTCGCGCTCTCCAGCTCGGCATCCGCGAGCGCCATCACGGCGTGGGCGGCGGCGTCGTACTCGGGTCCCCACGGCCCGTACGGAGCTACGGCGTGGCGGACGGCTTCCAGGTAGCAGCCGAGACGTTCGGCGTCCCTCACCGCTCCTCCTCGTCCTTGAACGCGTCGGCCAGCGAGCACACGGCGGTGGTCACGGCGGCTGCGGTGCCGGTGACGACGCCGTGCACGATCACCTCGCCTTCCGCGTCGTCCCGCTGGACGTTGAGCGTCGCCGTGTAGCGGGGCAGGGTCACGGGGTCCATGGTTTTCAGCTCCTGAGCGACCGACTCCTGGGGGCGGCAGGCATCGTGCACGCACCGGTCCCCCAAGCGCATGTGCGGCTTCCGGCAGTAGTAGGTAGTCATCACGGCGCCCGGTCGGCGATCAGGTCCACCGGCCCGCCGCCGCACCGGACCTCTGTCGTCTTCTCTGCCCAGCGCGAACGCGGCGCCGTGTCAGGAACGACCGCGCGCAGGTGCGGGGTGACGAGGCCGACGTGCAGTGCGCGCCACGGCCCGTAATTGCGCTGGACTTCCCCGCACCCGGGGCAGTAGGCCCGGCGCCAGTCGGCGCGTGCTGGTTCGGGCGGGGCGACGGGCAGACGGCGCTTGCGCTTGACTTGCGTGTTCACGCCGCAGCGCCACCCTCCACGATCAGCTCATCGAGCCGGGTCAGGGCGCCGCCGTTGTCCGTGTCGAAGAGGGCGCACTGTTCGTTGTCGAGACCCAGGACACGCTGCGCATAGTCATCAATCGTTTCAGCCCCGCTGTTCACGGTGTCCGCGCGCGCCCCGCCCTCGTATTGGTCGGTCCAGTGGTCGCTCCAGTCGAGCCTGGCCCCACTGAGAACGGCCGCCCATCCGGCGATGCAGTACGTAGTGCCGCATGAGGTGCGCCTTGCCCAGTGGGCCTGGTCGTGCTGCTCCGGGTGTTCCCGGATCTTGTCTCGGATCTTGATCAGCAGGTCAGTGTTGATCGGCATGTGGTTCCTCCTTGTGCCGGTGGCATTGCTTCGGGGGTGCGCCCTCGCGGGCGAGGCCGCATACGCAAGCGGGCCCCGGGGCGACTTCCCTTGCCCAGAGGCCCGCTGACCATCTCGCTATGTCCGCCCGGATCTTGGCGACCTTCTCGTCACTGATCTGCTGGGCTGTCTCGCGCTTGCCCTTAGCCACTGCTCACTGGCCTGTCTCGGCAAGTTCGATCAGTCGCTTGTAGTCACGGGCGAGGCATTGCAGGCGCTGCCGGTCGCGATAGCGGCGCGAGGCGGTCCCCGTGCTCTCGCCCGGATAGCCGATGTCGAGCCGGGCGGCCTTGACCTCCAGCTCGGCCACCCGCATGCGCAGTTCGGCGATGGTCACTGCCATGAACGCCATGGCTCACCGCTCCATCGGTGCGGATCCGGGCAGCTCGACAGCTGCCTTGCAGCCGGGGCAGACCCGCCCTTCGGCGTTCATGTCGGCGATCGAGCGCAGGGCGTAGGTGTGGCCGCAGGCGGTGATGAGCTGCATGACGGAGCAGCTGCTGCGCCAAACACGGGCGAGGTGGGTGAGGTGTCCGCGCACGAGGCGGACACGGTGCGGGTAGCCGTTCACCGGACGATCCCCAACTGCTGCTCCAGCTCCTTGATGCGGGCCAGCGCTGCCGCCTTCTCCTGCCGGATCTCGTGCATGGAAGGCGGCGGGCTCGCGGTGACGAAGCACCACACCGCGGATCCGGCCAGGGTCAGCGGCCAGACGAAGGCAAAGAACGTCGCCTTAAGGACGGCATCGGCCTGGCATTGCCGCGTCCAGGCGGTGACGGGGTCCTTGTACCTGGGCCCGTTGTCGTGAAAGTTGCACTGCGCCGCGAGTGCGTCGATGCCGCGCCGCCGGGCGCGGCCGTACAGGATGCGGGACGCGAGCAGCATGGCGGCCAGGTAGGTGGTGACGATGAGAACGGTCATGGCGGGTTCCTGAATGCGAGGCGCCCCGCTGCCGGTGGCAACGGGGCGCGGGTGCGGGTGGGCTGGGTCAGAGGCGGGCGATCACTGACGCCGCCTGGTGGTCCGAGGCGTGGCCGTGTTCTCCAGCCCAGTCAGCGACATCCAGCGGCCACCGCTTGTCGACGTAACCGATGACGATGACGGCACCCTCTTGCCGAACGGTGTGGACGGTGTCGCCGGGGCGGGTCGCTTCGCCGAGGACGGCGGCCGCGTGAGTCTCGTCCAGGCAGACGAGCCGGGTTTCAGGCATTGCCGATCATTACTCCTTCTCTCGCTGGTAGTCGCGCCACATCGAGCGCAGCACGAGGACGCAGATCGTCAGCGCGACTGCGGCGAGGCCGATGCACACTGCAACGGCGGCGAGGCCGAGCATCAGGAACACCGCAACGGTGCCGAGAATCGCGAGCGCGATCACGGCCAGGCAGCCGCCCCCGAGGTAGGCGCCCCACGGCCGCGCAACGATCGGCTGCAACGGCGCAACGCCCCCCGGTGCGGGGGCAGCGGGAGGCGTGCCGTAGAGAGGCTGGCCGTCCGCGTCGGTGCCCAGGTACTGCGGCGCCTGAACCGGGGGTGCGTGGCACTGGTGCCACGGCTGCAACGGGGAGTGCATCAGTCGTCGGTTTCGTCAGCGGGCACCGGGAGCTTCATCGGGAAGGTGACGGTGAAGTCGCCGTCTTCTTCGATCTCGACTTCACTTCCGGCACCGGGGTTGATCAGATTCATGGCGTCCCTCCAGGGTCACTTGCGGTAGAACCCGCCGCACTTGGTGACCATGTGGTTCACGCATTGCGGGCAGTCCTCGCGGGGAGCGAGGCGGCGGTGGATGCTCTTGTCGTAGGCGTGCGTCCAGCACTGCGGGCACTGGCCGGGCGGGCAGGGCGGGATGGGCACGGTCAGATCCCCGCTTTGCGGGCGGCGCGCTCGGCCCGCTTCAGCGCCGCCTCCGCGTCGTTCTTGGTGATGCGGGCATGCCGCCTGTCCTTCGGGGCTGCGGCGTCCAGGCGGACCTTCGCTGCCGCTGCTGTGCGGCGGGCTTCGTCCAGATGCCGCCTCGCCTCGTACTGGCGGTAGCCGCCCTCTTCTTCTGCGCGACGGTCGATGCGGTCGACCTCGCGCTGAAACTTCGGGTCGACGCAGGTGTCTTCGCTGTACTCGTCATCGGCCATTGCCTGCTTGGCGATACGGCCGGTGAGCCAGACGCGGCGGGCGAGCTGGCTCTTGCTGTACACGCGGGTCATGCGGGGTCCTTTCATCGGGTGTCGTCGCGGCGGATACGCAGGGCATATGAGGTGGCGCGGCACAGGGCCGAAACCCGAAACTTCCGCAGGCCGCGCCAGTGATCGCGTCGATATCGGGCCCGAAACCGGTTTCGGGCCGCGGTGAAACCTCAGACCGCTGCCGAAGCCGGGTCTTCGTCGTCCTCGTCGACGTCTCTGGCGTCGGGAAGATCGGCGTAGCGCACGCCCTTCGCTCCCCCGCAGCAGTCCCGGATGGTGATCTGCCGGGTCGGAATCTTGTGCACCTTGAGGGCGGCCGACAGCGCCGTGGAACGGACGGCCTGGACGTCGCGTACTTCGTCCGGGCTCATCTCTGCGACAGCCTTCTCTGTCTCCATCCACGAGCCGTACAGCTCCGGCAGATACAGCGCGAGCGACTCGACCAGCCGGTGGCTGTGCACCGCGTCGGCGCCGTCCGGCCAGATGGCGTGGACGTGGTCGGCGATGGTCGTGCGGTCGGGCTTCTCGATCTGCTGGCCAGCGGCCTCACCGGACAGCGTTCCGGCCGCGGTCCGCAGGGCAAGTCCGCGCCGGCCCACATCGCGCACGTCCGCCTGCGGGATGAAGTACGCCCGCACGATCTTCGCGTTGGTCGCGGAGCGGGCGAGCCACCCGGTCCCGGAGTCCTTCGGGTCGTCTCCTTCGGCGGGCTCGAAGATGTTCGCGCGGATCCCGCGCTTGTACATGCCGGTGCCCAGCACCAGGTCATTCGCGGTGTGCCCGGTGATCGCGAGACAGAAGCGCAAGATCGCGTTGTCACTGATCTTCTTGGGGATCGACTTCGCGTCGGGCCGCTGCGTGGTCAGCACCAGGATGATGCCGTACGCCCGCGCCTTGCGGATCAGCCGGGCGAAGACCGCCTCTGCCTCCTTGCCGTACACGGGGTGCTCGAAGAGCGTGTGCACCTCGTCGAAGATCGCGAGGATGGGGTGCAGGCGCAGGTGCGGGTACTTGTCCGAGAGCTTGCGCGTCACCTTGCGCCCGGTGGGTACATCCGCGACGGGGAGACCGGCGACGATCTTCTTGCGCCGCTTCATCTCCTTCTCCAGGGCGTAGCCCCCGTCCAGCGCGGCCTCGCAGTGCTCGTCGTCGTCGCCCTGCACGTAGCGGTGACAGATGGGCCTCAGGCCCTCCAGGTCACCCGAGCCCTTCAGCTCGAACAGCCACTCCTCGCAGGTGGGATCCAGCGCCCCGGCACATGCGATCGTGCACACCGCGCTGGTCTTCCCGGAGCCCATCACGCCGCCGATGAGCATGTTGGTCGCGATGACGGCGAGCGGCTCACGGTCGCCCTTGGGGGTGACGCCGAAGGGGATCACCCCGTACATGTCCGCCGTGCCCCCGGCGAGCAGCGGCCACGGCCGCAGAATCGTGCGCGGGTCCTTCTTCGCGACCCAGATGTTCGCGCGCCCCGGATGCTCGGAGCCCACCGACGGCCAGACGCACTGCAACGGGCGCCGCATCGCGGCGGCCAGCTCCTTGCGCTTGTCGAGCAGCAGTTCCGCGAGCGTCGCGCCGGGCAGGTCCACCTGCGCCAGCCATCCGGGGCCGTCGACCGCGATCGGCGCGACGAACCGCGGCGTGCCCTTGACGCCGATCGCCTCGATCGCCTGAGCCAGCTCCTCGGAGTCCAGCGGACGCTGGAGGTGGATGGACAGGTAGCGGGTGACGATCGGCTTGTCCCCGCGCCGGCCGTACACACCGGCCAGAGCCAGGGCCGCGGTCACCGCGCCCCCGCACCACAGCGGCACGGCCAGCGCGGCCACGAACAGGATCAGCAACACTGTGCCCGCAAGGGCCAGGGACGCGATGCGCCGCGGCCTCACCCTGCGCGAGTGCTCACGCGACAGGGCCAGCCACGCCTCGATGTCGGCTGTCGCCGCGGCCCTGGCCGTCACCGGCCGCGCCTCGGTGTCCGCGACCCACTTGCCCCACCGGACGATGAGCCGCCCGGTGCCGCGCGGGGCGCACAGCAGCAGCCGGATCAGGTAGACCGGCAGGCGCAGCAGGTGGAACGCCCCGAAGTGGACGCAGTAGGCCAGCGTCCAGCGCACGTTGACGGCGAACTCCCGCAGGCTGCGCAGCCAGGACGGCAGCACCGCGGGCGCGTCCGTGAGGTCGGCGCGGCGCTGCTCCGCCCACGTACCCGTGTCGGCTGCGACTTGCGGGGTGTCGACGGGCATTGGCGGCGCATCAGGATCGAGCGCGTACATCTCCCGCTTGTCGTCCGCTCCGACCTTCTTGAACGTGACCTTCTGCTCGGTCCCGTTGATGACCGTCCCCGTGGCGCCGTCGGGGATGCTCACGGCGTACCCCGCAGCTTCTCCACATCCCGGGCGTCGAAGAGGTGCCCGCCCCCGGGATCGGCTGCAACGGGAGTCAGAGTGCCGCGGTGCTTGTAGGACCGGACCGTGTTCGGGCTGACGTTCAGCCGCTCCGCGACCTCACTGGTCGTCAGCATCTCGCCACGCCCCTGCGGCGGCACCGCCACGGGCGTTGCGCCCGCCGCCACGAGCGGCAGCAGCCGCACCCCCGCAGGAACCGCGTCGGCCCACCGGAAGACGGGGCGCAGGGGCGCTGCGCAGATGGCCGCAACGGGGGTGCGTTGCACCGCAACGCCGGGCGTTGCGACGCGTCGCGCGATGGCTTCGTGGACTTGGCGCATGAGCGCGCCGAAGGCGAGCAGCGCGGCGACGGGAGGCACGGCGGCGACGATGTAGTCCATGGGTTCGGCTCCGGCGCCCACCCCCGCGACGTTCAAGGCGATGGAGCCGAGCGATCCGGCGACGGCGAGCGCGATGGCCCACCAGTCGATGCGCCGCATGAGCGAGGCACGCAGGATGAGGACTTCGCCGATGACGATGAAGAGATCGACAGTGCCGGGCCACGCCCACGCCCTGGCGGGCGAGTGCTGAAGCCCCTGAGCCGCGGCGACATCGTGAAGGTGCTCGTACGAAAGCCAGAAGGCGCCGCCGGTGAGGGCGACGGTGGCGACGGCCGCGATGACGGCGAGCAGGGTCAGGACGCGCGAGGCGTCAGAAGAGGAAACGGGAAACCTGTCAGAACTCTTGATCACCGCAGGGGGTGCGGCGCTACCTTTCTTGCGGGCCATTGGAGGTACGTCTCCAGGGGTCAAGAGGTCCCGGCTCGCGGGGTTGCAGCCGCTTGCCGGGGCCCGCCGGTTGATGTGGTTCCGCTCTACGCCCGCCCGTTCGGCGAGCGCAAGCGGGTCCGGGAATCCGCCACCCCGCACCAGTGCGTCAGTCGCGGCGTGGGGCGGGTGGGATGCTCTCCTCCTTCGGGGCGAGCTTCGCGAACCGCTCGATCGCCATGTCGTGGTACGCGGCGTTCAGATCGATGCCGATGTACTGCCTGCCGAGTTGAAGCGCCGCGAGCCCAGTCGTCCCTGCCCCGCTGCACGGGTCGAGGACGATGCCGCCCGGCGTGCAGCCCGCCTTGATGCAGCGCAGCGGCAGGTCAACCGGGAAGGTGGCGAAGTGCGCCTGCGGGAACGGGCGGGTGCTGATCGACCAGACGTCGCCCGGATTGCGGCCCGTCGCGTCGACCTTGTCAACGCTCCACCTGCCGGTCGCTGTATGGGGCTTGTTTGCTGTGGTGTGCGCCCTGCGCGAGGGTGCCCTGTCTCCGCTGTACTGCTCGCGTATCGCGTCCAGGTTGAAGAAGTACTTTGCCTTCTTGGTGAACAGGAACAGTGACTCGCGCCGGTTCGACAGGCGGTCGCGCACGGAGGACGGCATGGCATTCGGTTTGTGCCAGATGATCTCGTTGCGGAGGATCCAGCCGTCGTCTTGCAGCGCGAACGCGACGCGCCAGGGGATGCCGAGCAGATTCTCGGTCGGCATCCCCGTGACGGTGCGCCTGGCGGCCGCCGCTGTCGCCCCGTCCCTGCGGAAGGATGGTCTGCCTCCCTCCTGCTTACGCTGCCCGCTGTTCCCCGTTCCGTGCCACCGCTCGTTGAAATCCTTATTGGGCGCCCCCATCCCTGAGCTGTAGCTGTCTCCCAGGTTCAGCCACAGCGTCCCGTCGTCGGCGAGCACGCGCCGCGCCTCAGCAAACAGCGCACGCATCGTCTCGACATACGCAGCGGGCGTCGGCTCCAGCCCGTACTGGCCGGGCGCGCCGTAGTCGCGGAGCCCGTAGTACGGGGGGCTGGTGACGATGCAGTTCACCGACCGCTCGGGGGCGGCCGCCAGTACTTCGAGCGCGTCGCCGACCAGCAGCAGGGCGCCGTCACCGTGGTGGTGAATCACCTTCCCTCCTTTTTCTGCTGATTGCGGTACGCGCTGCGCACCGTTGCTTCCGCCTGGCGCTGCCCGCCGTCGCCGCTGTATGCCGCCCCGAGCTGGTCGACGGCGTCCTCGATGGCGATGCCGTCGGAGCACGCGGAACGGGCAGCCCAGTACAGGGCGTTCGAGCGGTTGCCCGGTGCGGCGTCGCGGACGGTGTCGACCAGCCCGCCGATCGAGCCGCCGCGGCGCGGCTGCGCGAACAGCGGACGTGCGGGGCGGGGCTTCTCCCGGCACAGCTCGATCAGCCATGGCGGGGCGTCGCGCACGGGCAGGTCGTTCTCCGCGATGTAGGGGCCGGACGTGGTGCGTGAGCCGGCCGCCAGTACATAGCCGCCCTGCGACCCGCCATTGCCCCGCACGTCGACCAGGCCCTTGACCGGGGACGCCTGCGAGGCGGTCAGGCCCGGCGGCCACCGGAAGTACAGGTGCAGGCCGAGCCGCCCGGTCTGCACCCGGTGGGTGTCCATCAGCTCTGTCCAGCTGCCGCCGTACAGCTCGCAGAGGTGGCGCAGCACGTCGGTGCCGTCGACCAGCGGACCGAGCTTCTCGTGCAGCGCCGCGTATGGCGTGCCCTCCAGCTGGCCCGGCCCCTTGCAGACATCGCAGTCGACGACCAGCAGGCCCGACGGCCCGCACGCGATAGCCGGATTCGCGAGGGGCGAGTACGTCCACGCTTCGATGATCTTGTTCAGGTCGGTGGTCGCCCACTCCCCCCATCGGATCTTGTAGGGCTGCTGTGGGGTGATGAGGTGCGGCTGCTTGTCGATGACGTCGCCGGACTGAGGGCACGTGGTCCCGGCCGGATTGCAGGGGAAGACCGACCAGCCGCGCTGCACTGCGGCGATGGCGTGGGCGATCAGGTTCTCTGTCATTTACAGGGCGTGCTGCCACAGCCAGACGGCCAGGCCGAACCCGATCGCCAGCATGATCAGGCTGCCGACGACGGCCATCACGACGACGACAACGGCGTACGCCTTCGACGCCCGTTCGAAATCCATCGCATCTCCGTTCACGCGAAGAGGGGCCCCGCTTCCGGAGCCCCTCGGATGGGTCAGCTCACCGGATGATCCCGGCGGCGGAAGCGGCGGCCAGCCAGCCCGCGTACTCGTGGGTGATGCCGTCGTACAGGTCGGCGTCGCTCACGGTGTGCGGGTCGCGGGCGTGGAAGAAGCTGGCGTTGTCGACCTTCCGGCCGCGCAGGTCATCGAGCTTCTCCAGGAACTCGATGCGCTCCCCGTATCCGACGAACGCCCAGAAGATCGGCAGCGAGGACGCGTCCTGGAGTGCGTGCTTCGCGTCGGGCTTGCTGTCGGGGGCACCGTCGCTCTGGAAGATGACCAGCGCTGGGTCGGTGGCGCCGGAGCGCTGGTAGTGCGCGATGACCGACCGCATGGCCGAGCCGTAGTTGGTGGTTCCCCACCGCACTGCCGTGTGCGTGGCGTCGATGACCCCGGTGTGACTGTGCAGGCGGACGTCGACCGGGCGCTCGGCAACCGTGCCGAAGTAGATCAGCGGCACCGTGCCGTCGTCGTCCAGGTTGGCGGACAGCCCCAGCGCCTGCTCTGCCAGCCGCTGAACGCTGCCGTCCTTGTAGAAGCCGTGCATCGAACCCGAGTGATCGAGGACGAGGTATACGGCGGCGCGCTGGCCGGTGAGCCCGGACTTCTCCAGGCTGACGGCGGCCGACTTGGTGAGGCTGACCAGCCCCGGCGGGACCTTGTCGAGCGTGATCGCCGGACCGGTGCCGGTCGGCGGTGGAACATTCTTGCTGCGGAACATGCGGGTTCCTTTCGCGGGTGAAGCGCAGCCGGAGCCGCCCGGATGCAGCGGGCCCCGGCTGCGGGCATGAAAAAGGACGCGACCCCAGGGGCGCGTCCGTCGTGGTGGTGCGGCGGGTCTAGAAGGGCGGCGGCTCCTGCGCCTGGAAGGTCTTCGCGATCATCGTTGCCTGCTCGGCCGTCATCCCTTCCGGGTTGACGCCCTTGCTCTGCAGGAACGCGACCAGCTGCGGGTCAAGGGCGGCAGACCCAGAGGCAGGGACGGTCTGGGCAGGGGCTGCCTGCGCTGAACCGGCAGGGTTCCCCCACTGAGGGGCCGGGCTACCCGGTGCAGTCGCTGCCGGGGCACCCGCACCAGTCGGTGCCTGGGCAGGCGTCGCCGTGGCAGCAGGTGTGCCCCATTGCCCCTGCGGAGGGCCCGCCGGTGCCGCTGCTCCGGGTGTGCCCTGCCACGGGTCGTACGGCAGCTGCTGCGAGACGTGTTGAGGCTGCTGCCCCCACGCCTGCTGCTGGGCAGGCGCCGCCTGCGCGGTCGGCTGGGTGAAGGCGTTGCGCGGGTGGGCGTTGATGTACTGCGTCGCCATCTGGACGTCGGCGTCGGAGTACTCGGCCAGGTAGAAGGCGCCGGACTTCTGTCCCTGCGCCGCTGTCTGCGCGAGCCTGCCCAGCACCATGCCGCCGCCGCAGTGCTTCTTGATCTGCGGGACCAGCGCCTTGCCGCCGACGCGTGCGTTGCTCAGGACGGTCGGCTGTCCCGTCTCCGGGTTGACCAGGTCGATGATCGCCACGTCGGCTTCGACCGCGTCGTACGGCTCAGGCTGGCCGTTCTGCCCGGTGCCCATGTGCTGGCTGACGCTGTCCGGGTAGAACAGGAACAGCTTGCCGACCCACTCGGGATGGTCGCGCGGCGTGAACCGGTCGCCGCGGTCAGGCTGCGCGAAGGGATTAGGGGTTGTCACGAAGATCTCTCTTTCCTGTTACGGGAGTTCGGTTGTCTGCGCGCCGCAGCCGGCGCATATCCAGCGCAGCGGGCCGCGCGCCGTCTCGGCCCACCAGTGCAGCTGCGGGAAGAGGCGGTGCACCAGTACGCGGAGCCACCTCACGCGGCCTGCTTTTCTTGCACGGCATCGAATGCGGCCCGCACCTCCGAGTCGCGGTAGCGGCGGTGCCCGCCGAGCGTGCGGACCGAAGAGAGCTTCCCGGCCTGCGCCCAGCGGGACACCGTCTTGACGTCCACGCGGAAGATCTCAGCCACCTCACCCGGGGTGAGCAGCTTCTCGTAATCGAGTTCCATATCTGTCACCTCCTATTGGGGCAGCACCTCGAACATGGGGCGCGAGAATCCGCCGGAATCCTGTCCGGGCGTGATGTCATCTTCGAGTTCCGGGATGTACTTGTTCGGCACCGAATAGCTGATCTCGCAGCGTTCCAGGTTCCCAGGGCTTTCGGGGTCGTCCTCCCACCACTGCACGGCGGGATTACTGTCGACCATTACGCCGCCTTCTCCTTGCCTGCCAAGCCGCGGCTTACCGCGACGCGCCGGAACTTGCCCTGACATAACCCGCCTGCCTTGCCAGACCGCGCCGCAACCGGACGCGCATTGACATGCCCGGCCTCGCCTCGCCTGCCACGCCGTGCCAAGCCTGGCCTTGCCACTCCAATCCCGGACCCGCCACGCCTGCCGTGCGCTACGCCGCTTCGTCGTTCAGGTCTTCGCGGATCATCTCTGTGAATTCCTCGAAGTCCTGGTAGCGGCGCTTAAGCGTCTGCCATTCACGCGCCATGTCGGCCAGTACGAGGCGGCGCGTGAAGTCATCGGATACGACCGTTTCGACGGGCTCGTATACGTGGCCGTGCTCGCGGCGCACCGCGTGGTAGGCGCGCACCGATTTGGCGGGACCGCTCTCGTCCGCCTCGCGGTACACCACCTTCACGGAGCGGATCAGTTCGTGCGCCTGCTGCTGCCGGTACTTCTCACCGGCCACGCCGTCGTTCCATTCGAAGCGGGAATGCAGCGGATGAGATGCGTCGCGCGCCTCATCCACGATCAGTGACGGCGTGAGCTGCCCCCGCTGGTCGTAGATGGATTGCAGCTGGTCGCGCAGGCTCACGAGATGACCTCGACTTCCCGCGACTGGTCGATGTCGTACGTGCCGAAGTCGCCGCCCTTCTCGGGGCGCCACTCCCCCACGCCGACGCCCATTCCGCCCGCCGCGATCAGGGAGATCACGGATTCGCGGGTCAGCATCGACTTGACGTAGACGACGTCCAGTGCCGTGGTCCACTCCGGGAACTCGGGGCGGTAGCGCAGGTCGTGGCCGCCGCGCCCCACCGTCACGGTGTCTTCGCGCATGTGCGGGGTGCCGTCGATGCGGGTCATGCCGCGGCCGTCGTCGCCGACCTCGCCACGGAAGAACATGAACTGCCGCAACGCGGTCATCGTCACGCCCTGGTAGAACCGGGCGCCGCCGATCGTCGCCGCCTTGAACGCGATAACCGGGAAGCCGTAGCCGCCGTCCTTCAGGTGGTAGAAGGCGGCCTCGTACTCGGCTTCCGGGTCCTTGCTCTGCTTCGGAGACTTGCGTCCCTGCATGTTGTCGAGCATCTGCCGCTTCGCCTTTTCACTGAAGCGGTGCACGATCAGCGGCGACGTTCCCACAATGGGGATACGTATGGTTTCCGCGTCGATCTTTTCGAGCTGAATTTCAGCGGTCATCTTCTCTTCCTTCACGGGTAGTTGTTTGCCTTGCCATGCCTGCCATGCCTTACCAGACCTTGCCGGGACGGGACTTGCCAGAGCGTGCCTGCCTTGCCGTAACCGGCCACGTCGGGACGTAACTTGCCCCGCCATGCCTGCCGCGCCGAACCGCAACGATCCGTGCCATGCCTAAACTCGCCTAGCCTGCCGCGCCTTTCCCTGCCTCGCCCGAACTCGCCGAACCATGCCTGCCACGCCTCGCCAGAACTTGCCGGACCGGGACTTGCCAGAGCGCGCCTGCCTCGCCAAAGCCATTTCCCGCCCCGCCTTGCCTGCCATGCCCCAACTCACTGCGCCGTGCCGAAACCCGCCCAGCCTGCCGCGCCAAAACGCACGTCGCCCAGACGCGCCGCAACTCGCCTCGCCTGCCATGCCCTGCCGGGCCATTCCGGTCCATGCCCGGCCACGCCTGCCCTGCCGAGTCTTGCCACGCATTACCGAGCCGTGCCATTTCACGCCGCGACCTGACTGCCGAACAGCACCCCGCCATGACGGGCCAATCCGCGCCCTGCCTGCCGTGCCGCGCCGAACCGAGCCTGGACAACCCTTGCCTGGCCCCGACTTGCCCAACCGCGCCTGCCTCGCCAAAACTGAACTCACCGCAACCAACTTGGGCCACGTCACTTCATCTACCGCCCCGGACACCCCCGCTCCATGTTCGGATCACCGGGCGCATACCAGTCGCAGAATTTGCAGTCGCTCGGATCGACGGGGAATTGGCGTGCCACTTCAAGCGGCGTGCGCTCTGTCGGGCCTGCTCCGATGTAGTCGTGGATACCGTTGTCGATCCTGTCCACCCGCGCCAGCGCATCGCGCGCTATCTGCGGGTCGTAGGGTTCGACGACCGCATACAGATCGTCCAGCGAAGACGACTCCATGGGCCACGACAGCAGCGCCACGAAGTCGACGCGCTCGCCTTGCAACCTCGCGCCGAATCCGTACACGTGCAGCTGTGTTCGCTGCGTCGGCGTCATGCCTTCCGTGCGCAGCTTGTTCTGTGACCACTTCCCCTGGATCTTGTGGTCATCGACCATGAACAGGACGCGGTCAAGGAGATCCGTCGTGCCGCGCGGTACGAGACCGCTGGGGAACTTCAGCGGCACCTCGACAGCGAAGCGTCCTGTGTTGCCGCTCGCCCACGTGAACACCTCGGCCAGCTCCTTGTGGATGGCCGTGCCCTTGAAGGAAGCCCAGCCGTCGCCGCCCGGATTGACCGGCGGTATCCGCAGCAGCGACATGGCAAGGCGCCTGTCGCAGGGGCTGCCGATCTCGGACGGCCCGAGCGTCGTCTGCGCCGATCGGTTGTCGTTCGTCTTCCGGTTGCCGAACGAGTAGAAGACCTCCCGCATCCTGGCGACCAGCCGTTCAGCCATCATCGTCATCGGCACGGCAGGCTCTGCCGCGGGCGTCTTGGCCGGCTGCGAGAACGGCGAACCCGGCTGGGCGAAGAGCGGCTCAGCCGGTGCCGCAGCCGCAGGTTCCGTCCGGCTTGAGGCAGTCGGGGTGAGAGCCGCATCCGGCGGCGGCACAGGGGCCGGTGACCTTTCCGGGGCATCCGCAGGTGCCGGGGCTGCACTGTCCGCAGGCGTGGCGTCCGGGGTGGGGGCATCCTTCCGGGAAAGCCTCGTCACCGCCGCGACGCCCAGCTCTCTCTTGCTGGACGCTGCGGTCTTCCCCGGGCACTGCGCCTGCCGCCTCTCGTACATCCACAGGTGCGGCCCGTGATCCTTCGTGATGTGGCACGGCTGCTCCTGCTGGCTCGATGCCCCGGCACCAGCACCATCCGCAGAGCCCGCACCAGTTGGGTTCGTCGCAGGTGTTGAGGGGCTTGAAGGCGGCGCCTCGGCTGCGTCCGGCCGCGGCGGCGAGTCCTGCTGCGTAGTCGTCGACTCCGGGCAGGGCGGCGGCAGCTCCCTGTTCTCGATCGCTCTTGCGGCTGCCTCTGCCCATTTGCTGATCATCTCCTCGGACTCGTTGGGGGCCGCACTGTCGGCAGTCGGCCGGACATCCGTCGCACCGTCCAGGCGGGCAGTAGGCGCAGTCTGGTTCTGACCCGATGTAGGGGACTCCTTCACCGTCGGGCACGCGCTCTCTCCGCTCTCGTACGGCTTGCCGGACATGGGGCACTTCACGCGCTTCGACGTGGGTGTCTCGCCCTCGCGCATGTGATCGGTGAAGTACCCTGTCGCGCCGTCCAGTACGGGCGAGCCGGGGCAGGCGGGGCACGGCGCATAGTCACGGCCGATGACGGGCCGCTCGTCGTCGGGCCCCGTCTCGGGGCCGCGCCGGATCAGCCAGGCGGGGATGTCGCGCTTCGAGCGCGAGCACTCCGTCCCCTTCTCCCGGTCGTGCTTGCGGTAGTGGTTGTCCACCGTCGCGACCACGTTCTTGTGGCAGGAGATGCAGTGATACCTATCGGCCACGGCGGCGCTCCCTCTTGTGCCAGGCCCAGGCGAAGGCGCACAGGAACAGGAAGCAGCCCCCGTTCAGGCCGATGGTGATCTCCGGAATCACGTTGCGTCTCCTCTCAGCCGTCGTGCAGGCGGGTTGAACAGGTAGTGGTGCGCCCGTATGAAGAAGTCGAGTTCGTCGCGGGCGTGGCCCAGCATCGAGTTGCAGGGGCGGCAGAGCAGCCCGCGCACCGCGCCGCTGGCGTGGTCGTGGTCGACGCTGAGACGGCGCGTCGCCCCGGTGGCGCGGCGGCAGATCGCACAGCGGCCGCCCTGAAGGCGGTACAGCTTGGCGTAGTCGCCCGCGGCGAGGCCGTACGTGTTCTGCACGGCCAGCTCGTGCGCCGCCTCCCTACGCCGCTTCTTCACCGCCCGGTGGCACGTCGCGCAGCGGGGGCCGGGGTAGGGAGCCGGACGCTTGCTGTCCTCCGGGCAGTCCTTGCAGCGTCTCTTCTTCGGCGGCATCGGCCTCCGCTTTCCATTGGGCTGCCTTCGCAGCGGGGTCCATGAAGCCGGGGCGGGGCGCTGAACAGATCACGCACCAGTCGCACTCGATGACCTTCGAGGGCACACCGATCGCGGAATTCCACAGGTGTTCGCCGTTGAACAGCGGGCCCCGGCACATGGCGTGTCAGGCCGCCATGGATTCCAGTGCGCAGCCGACCAGGTCGCGGGCCATGTTCACGGGCACCGCCTGTCCGGCGAGGCGGACGCGGTCGCGTTTGCTGAGGCGGCCGGCCAGCCAGTCGTAGCTGTCGGGGAAGTCCATGAACCGCGCGTACTCCGGGGGTGTGATCATGCGGAAGCCGCAGTCGTTGATGTCCGGCTGCGGGTTCGGCATCAGCGCCGCCCGGTCCACCGTGGTCACCGTCATGAACGGCTCGTCGGTGGTCCGCACCCGGGTCCGCCCGTAGTACGGGATGACCAGACCGTGGTGGTTGCCGCTCGCGCACACCGTGCTCAGGGGCTCCGAGACCCGCCGGGTCTTGCTGCTGCCGCCGCGCAGTTCCGCGATGAACGGCGGCACGACCAGCCCGGTCTCGTTGCGGCCGGTGACCGTGCGCATGGGCACTTCCACGGGGAACGGCCGCTTGCCGTCACGTCCTTCGACGGGCACCAGGGCCGGACCGTACTCCCGCAGCCCGTGCTCGATACGGCTCATGGTCTTCGCCGCGAGCGGGGTCTTGCGCTCGCCGATCACCGGCGTCGGCAGTGACCAGTCGATGACGTCGCCCGCCGGGCGCACGTGCGGCTCCACCGGCGCCGCGCAGGTCCGGCACACGAAGTCGTACTGGCGCCGGTACTTGCCTGCGTCGCGGCCGTTCTTCCACGTCTGCCGCCCGGTCGTCGGACCGCAGGCGGCGCACAGTGCGGCGGGTGCGATCCACGCGTCGGTGTCCGGGCACGGCGTGCCCTTGGGGTGCATGAGGCAGAACCAGCGGTCGCGCCACTGGTGCGCCGGATCCCCGAGGCGCCCCGCGTGGGCCGCGTTGAGGAAGACCTCGTGCAGGCATTTCCCGCCGTCCGCCATGGCGATCTTCCAGGCGCGGAAGCCGACCCAGGTGCGGACTTCGACGACGTTCTCGACGATGATGAAGCGGTACTTGTGGATCTCGTCGAACCGCTGGACGTCCCACATCGTCGACCGCGCGCGCACCGCGCTCTCGTCCACGGCCATGAAGCGCGCACCCTGGGCGATGCTGTGAGCCGTGCACGACGGGGAGAACCACGCGCAGTCGGTGCGCGGGTAGCGCCGCGGGTCGACCTGCGAGATGTCCGCGCAGTCGTGATCCGTGTCCGGGTTGTTGGCCTGGTGCACGTCGACCGACGGGCGCCAGTGGTTGATCGCGACCCGGGTCTTCTGTCCGGGGATCAGGTGGATGCCGCGGGTCGAGCCGCCGCCCCCGCAGAAGCCGTCCAGCCATTCGACGGGCCCGAGTCTGACGAGCAGCTCGAAGAGCGCCATCCGTTGTGCAAGGTTCACTGCGCCCTCCCGGGCATGAAGAAACCCCGCGGCCGGTGCGGCGGCGGGGCTCAGGGCGAACGGATCAGGTGGCGGGCTTCAGCGACTTGACCGGGGTCAGCGTCTCGAACTCCGCGTACACCGCCGGATATTTCGTGGCGAGAGACCCCTTGTCGAAGCCCTTGCGGTAGCTCACCTCCACGGCAAACAGCGGCTTCCCGTCGGCGTCGTGCGCCACACGGGAGGGCGGCTTGTCGTCGCCGGGGTCGTAGCCCAGCTCCTCAAGGATGCTGGCCGTCAGGCTCTTCGCGTATGCGTTCCACTTCGCCGCGGACTCCTTCGCGCTCTGAAGCTCCGCGAACCGCGCCGCGAGGCGGTCGTCCACGTCCACCGGGATGGGGTCGGTCATGGCGGTCCTTCCGTTTCTGAGATAGCGATGTCCCGCCAGCAGCCCGCGCACAGGCGGGCCGGCGAGCGGAGCGGAGAAAGCGTGCGGCGCGGCACGCAGCGCAGCGGCGCCCCCGCCGTGCCGCACAGGGTGCAGCGGGAGATGTGCTGGCAGCCGTCCCGCAGGTGGGCGCGGTTCACCGCTCGGCACCGCCGTACTCCGCGTGCAGCGCGTGCGCTTCCGCCACGTCGCCGGGCGCCGGATCGGTCAGGCCGCGCACGAACGCGCGGTGGTCGACCTCGCGTTGCGACAGGGTACGAGCGGCCCGCAGGTACTCGGCCACGGTCACGGTGCACTCCTCGCAAGGAAGCGGCGTGCCGCCTGCGTCACCAGCGCGGCGCGCCGCGACGCTGTTCTGCCGCGCGCCCGGTCGGCGCTGCCGCTCCCGCTCTCCACGTCCCGCTTGCGGGTGGCCTTCTGCTTCGTCCGCTGGACGCGGCGGCGGGTCACGGGGTGACCTCGATCTCTCGCACCATCTGTCCGTAGCGGTCAGCGAGTTGCTCAGCCATGTCCGCTCCCGCGCGGTCATCGCGCTCGTCAGCCGCATCGAACGCCTCCGACGCAACGCCCTCGGCTTCGCGTAGGACCTCAGCGCGATAGGCGTCCAGCAGCTGGTCCGCGAGGGCGTCCGACGTGAAGTGCGCGGCCAGTTCGTCGCGGGCGCTCATCCCCGCACCCCCTTATCCAGGTCGATGAACGCGGGCACGGTGCTGTCCGGGTCGGCGTCGTGCAGGAGGTGCCGCATTTCGGCTGCCTCCCCTTCGCGGATCCGCCGCTGGAGTTCTTCCGTCGTGATGTCGAGGTCGGCGATGCTCGCCATGGCGCGCCCCCTTCAGGGCGTTGATGCGGGTGAAGAGCGGCGCTCTCGGTGTGGCGCCTGTGGGTCCCCGGAGGGGACATGACCGGGTGCTTCGAAGTGCCCTCGCCCGGACTCGAACCGGGGTCACTGCGCGCGGGGAGTGGGAGAGGCGCGCGCAGGCTCTTCCTGACTGAGTTACGAGGGCGGGGCGGGCGCCCCGGAGGCGGAGGAGTCGACATCTCCGGGGCGCCCTCATCCCGCGCCGCCACCCAAGGGCGCGGGGACCCCTGCCTGCACCCGCCGTCAACGGGAGTCACGCAGGCAGGGGAGCTTTCAGGTGCCGTATACGGCCACGGCGGCGGCGTAGGCCCAGGATTCGGCGAGCCACGCGGACTCCATGTACGCGGCCGTCGATGACTCCGCAGGCGTGTCCCACGCGGCCATGAACTCCCGCTCCGCCTGGTGCCGCTCCAGCTGCGCGGCCCGGAACTCCAGGACCACCTCAGGGGCGAACGAGACAGGCATGACGCTCCAGTGCAGCCTGGTCATGATGTGCATGAGCCGGTCCCTTCAGGAGTGGTGCGGGCAGTAGTCGAGGTCATCACCGGGGATGCGCCGCCAGCCCTCTTCAGCGGCAGCGCAGCGCAGCGCCTCGATGGACGGCACGTCCGGATCGCCGCCGATCTCGCTGTCACAGACCTCACCGTCATCGATGGCGTCGCACGTCACGATGCGGATTACGAGGGCAGTCACGGCGCGTCCGTCCTTGGCATCGGGTTCGCCGCGATCACCTCACGGATCTTCTTGAGCGACGGGGCGTCGCGCCACTGCGCACTGTCGGGTGTCTTGGCCAGACTCGTGCGGACCCTGGCGCCGCGCGCCCCGGGACCGGGAAACCCCCACGTCATCTGGTACTCCCACCGCGCGCCCGGGAAGCGTGCCTCGGCAGGGTCGGCCAGGCGCCCGAGGCGCACATCCACATACGCGCCGCCCTCGACGCGCAGCGTCCAGGCGACGGCGGTCTTCCAGCCGTGCGCCGTGGTGTGTGCCAGCAGATCTGCGACCACCTTCGGCAGCTCGTAGCCGTCCGGCGGGTACGCGGCTAGCTTGCGCTCAGCGGCAGCGAGTTCGCCCTGAAGCCGCTGCGTCTCCACCCTCCACCGGTCGCGTTCGCGCTGGCAGACGTCGGCGTTCCACTCGGCCACGCGTAGACGCCGCAGAATCTCCAGCGGTGACAGGTCCGCGTACTTCGCGAACGCCTTCGTCTCGTCCGCCGTCTGCGGGCGGTCGTAGAAGCGCACGTACGTGGACGTGCCGTCCGGACTGATGACCATCTTGCCGCCGGATACCGGGTACTGCTCGCTCATGACGCCCCCTTCCGGGGCAGAGATCGGGTTGAGGTGACAGGCGCCCTCGCCGGGAGAGGGTGACGAAGGCGCCTGCCGGGGCCCGCCCGGGTGGCGGGGGGATGCGTCCCGGGCGGGGGTCTCAGTTCTCGCAGGCCAACAGAGCGTCGTCCTCCGGAAGTTCACGGAGCGGCCAGGAAGCCACGAGCTTGACCGGGGTGTAGCCGTCGCAGCCGGGGCGGTCAGCGAAACGGCCTGCGCTGTGCGGCTCTTCCTGGAAGCCCTCGTAGACCTCCAGGACCCGGGCGTCGAGGTCGAGGAGATAGCCCCACTCGCAGAACAGTGAGCTGCCCGGCCAGTCGGGATCATGCTCCGCATGGCCAGCCGCCAGGATTGCCGCAGGGTCGCCTTGCGTGCCGCGCAGCAGCTGGTACCAGCCGTCTCCGGCACCCCCGACGTCGGGGTCCTCCCACCTCTTGAGCAATACCTTCTGCTCCTCGGTCGGAGGCACGTCCGGGTCGATGTGCACGAGCGCTGCTGCCTGCTGCTTCGCGGCATCCCAGTCCGTCACTGACCGCGCGAAGTGCAGTACGTCCAGGCCCAGCCCGCTCGGGTAGCTGTCCCAGTGGTTGTACACGATGGTTTCGCGCCCTTCGGCGACGAACCCGATGAAGCCGCGTGTGCCCATGGCTATTCCTTCCGGGGCTCGGTTGCGGAAGTGCACCCGGCGGGATTCGAACCCGCACTGCTCAGGGCTTTTAAGGCCCCACCCTCTGCCGTTGGGGTACGGGTGCGAGGAGCCCGCCCGGGAAGCGAGTCGATGGTGCGGGTCGCATGTCCCGGGCGGGGGTCAGGGGATCAGTCCGGGAAGCCGGACCACGAGGTGACCGGAACTCCGAGGGTGATGAGGTCTGCGTCCTCGTAGTAGGCGACGGGGTCGTACTCCGCGCGGTCGGCGTCGAACCACGGCGCGGGGTCCCCGAGGCGGCGCGGCGCCCATATGACTTCGACGCCGTCACGGGCCCGGTGGATCTTCACCTGGCGGCGGATGCCGTCCTCCGTAAACGTCCAGGTGTAGGGCTCAGGTGAACACATACACAGCGCCCTGGTCGGGCTTGCGAGACCGCGAGGGGGCGTCGGTCTGAAGCACTACGCGCACGAGGTTCCCGTCACGGTCTACGGTCTCGTACTCCTGAACGGTGTCACCCAGTTCGCGGCAGAGGCGTATGTCCCTCTCTCCGTCAGCGGTACTCATGCAGCACCACACTTCATTGATCTCGATGTCGTACAGAGTGACGGCGTCCTTGATGAGCGTGATCATCACTTCCCCCTCAGGGCGTGCGGGTGAGATGGAATCGGTGCCCCGGTCTGCCTTGCGGCGTACGTCCGTGGTGACCGGACCGGGGCTGCGGGTCAGTGCCATTCGATCTCGATGCCGTCAAACCACCAGGCATCAGCGCTGCACAGATCCGGGCGGAATTTGTGCCAGAGAGCGACGGTTTTTCGGTAGCGCGGCAAGTCGTAGTACTCGCTGAGTCCGATTGATGACGCCCAGTCGCGCCACGATTCGCGCACCGTCCCGTACGCCCGGTCACTGATGTCGTAGCCCGTTGCCGGGTCGATGTCCTCAGGGGCAACGCCCTTCAACAGGCAGATCTGACGACGCTGTTCAGGCGTGCACCCTCCGCTGGCGACGACGGTGGCCATGAATGCGTTGAGTCCGCTCACGACGCCCGCCCCCTCGCGGTCGCCGCGACGGCCACCATGACCAGCGCGGCGGTGAGCAGCAGGTACAGGAACCAGTGGTCCCAGACCCAGACGACGATGGAGAGGATCATGACTGCCCCCTGTACGGGCCGCAGAACTGCGCGGGGATCGGGGACATGTCTTCGGTGAGGCCGTCCGGACCGTTCTCGTTGCTGATCCAGAGACACAGGGCGATTTCGTTGGTCGCCGCGTCCCGCTCCTCCCGGGAGCCGAACGCCTGCACGTCGATGTCGCCTTCCGTGTATGTGGCCAGCCCGTACAGGGGGACACCCGGCAGGTTGCAGTGCGCGATGATCTGGTACGGCCAGCTGCCGAGGTCCCAGCCCTCTGAACCCCACGCCGAAATGGCGTGCCAGCCGCTTCCGAACAGTTCACCGATCCAGCCGTAGCCTTCGGGCGTACAGCCCCAGTCGTCTTCCTCGGGCAGTTCCGGCAGCAGATCGATCAGTTCCTTCATCACTCCCCCTCACGGATGTCGTCGGGCTCTTCCAGCGCGGCGGGGATCTCAAAGTCGCGGGCCCGCAGCAGCTTCCGCGCGATGCGCCGGACGTTCAGGTCGGTCGGCGTCTCGCGCCACCCGCCGCCGCTGCCGGACGGGGAGAGCGTCGCCCACACGTACACGTACGCCTCGAACTGATCCTGGCCCGTGCGTCCCGCGTAGTAGCGGTCCTCCACCTGCCCAAGGCTCAGGCGGGACAGCGTCTTGACGTCGCAGTCCTCGCAACGGCCCTCGAAGTGGTAGTTGTCCGGGGCGTCGAGAATCGGGCAGGTGGGCTTCTCGTCGGTGTGCAGCATGGGTTCCCCCGTGGGCGTGGGCTTTACGGGTGCCGGGTGAGAGGTGCAGAGCTGGGCGTCCACCGCATCGCGCCGCTGATGCGGGCCACGGTGTGACGCGGCGTCGGAACGGCGTCCGGAGTCGCCGTGCGCGGGTAGATCTCGTACGCGGTGTCGAGCACGTGACGCTCGCTCGCGCGGTAGGCCATCACGCGGCGGAACCTGCCGTTGATGAGGCGGAACGCCTTGCGGGGCTCGCGGCGGTAGACGCTGCGGTAGGTCTCGGCAGCGATGCGGCCGAACGGCGAGGCATAGCGCCAGTCAGCGGGGAGGCCCCGGGTGACCAGGTACTCAGCGACGGTGGTCTTCATGGTCCTCACCCTTCCGGCTCTATTCCTACTACCAGTATCACCCCAAGTGCTTGGGATGACAATACCCCAAACACTTGGAATGTTGACGGGATATGGAGGCGCACGCTCCGGCCAGGGAGGAGCCCCGGCGCCGCGAGGGCCGACCGGGGCTCGGAGTCAGTCCTGGAAGCAGGCGAAGTCGAAGGTGACATCGACACCGTTCTTGTCGGTGACCTCGATGTCCCAGACGATGCCGCGCTCCGCTCCCCGCGCGGCCAGCGCGCCGACACGCTCGATGCCGGACGCCGGAAGGGTGCGGACGATGGTTCCGTTGACCGTTCCGTAGCTGAGCGTGAAGGCCTGCACGAACCGCCCCGTCGTCAGGTCGCGGTTCAGCGTGCCGAGGTCGTGGATCGTCATGACGCCCCCTTCAGGGCTGCGGTGGGATCTTGGGTGGCGCCCCGGCGCCCTGCGACAGGTGGCGGGCGACTTCCCCCGCCGGGGCTGTGTGCGGTCAGGCGTCCTGAGGTAGACGCGGACGAGGCGTGAGCCCCCTGGGAGGTCGAGGCCAGACTCCCGGAGGCGCGTCATGAGGCGCTCGCGATGGTCATCCGGCGTTCACCGCGTCCCAGATGGCGCGGCCGACGGTGCCGGGCTTCGCGTCGCCATTGGCGGACCGGGTGGCGCCGAAGGTCTTGCCGTTCCGCTCGGACCAGTAGTCGACGTGCGCCGGAGTGACGCCGGATGTCGCGCCCACGGTCCAGGGCGGGGCCGGGTGGATCGGGCTGACCGCGTACCGCTTGCCCTTGACGGTGATGATCCGTGTGGGCTCGCCCGTCCACGCCTTGGGACCGGCCTCCGACTCCTCCTCGGTTTCAGCGGGGGACACGAAGCGCGTGGGGTGGGTGATTACGTCCCCCCGGCGGTCGTCGCGCACGGCCACGTAACCCGGTGCGGTGTGGATGTGGGCCACGGTGCCCGTAAACGACGGCCGGCCGGGGTGCTGGACGACAACCGGCTGACCCTGCGTAAACCCTTCTGGCGCCGGAGCGTCGACGAGGACCAGGCGGACGGAACGGCCGTCCTTGTACTCGATGTCGTAGTCGGTGCGGGTGATGGAGGACATCGTGTGTACGGCGCGCTTGCCGTCCATCTGCGCGTGGTTGATCTCGTCCAGGCCCTGACGCTTGCTGACGAATGCGGTGACGCCGTTCTCGGTGCGCTTGTAGAGCTTGGTCATGACCCCCACCCCTTCGGTTCTTCCTTCTGCTTCCACTATCCATCCCACGTTCTTGGGATGCAATACCCCAAACACTTGGGGTGTGGTGATTCTTTCCGAGAGCCCAAACTCTTGGGCTGTACCATGAGCGGCATGGCCGACGACGTGACACCCGATGAAGAGATGGCGAAGCGCTTCGAGAAGTACCGGCGCCACCTGAAGGCAGAGCGCGAGATGCGGCCCGGGATCATGGCCGATGCGCTGGAGATGCTGCGCCGCGGCGCGGGCACGCAGGCGCTCGCGGACTGGACCGGCAAGACCGACGAGACGTTCCGGACCCTCGCCCGCAAGCACGGCATCGAGCCGCCGCCCGAGTACAAGAGCCGCTCGGAGAAGGCGAAGCGGCGGGCAGCCGGCGAGGGCGTCTGACCCTGGGCCCGCGACGCGTACCGAACCTGCCAGGTACGGGCCGCGGGGCATGAGGAAGGCACCCGGCCCGCAGTGGACGAGGCTCCTGTTAGCGTGCTGCACCTACAGCGAAAGGATCTTTGGCATGGCCATCCCGCTGCGCAATGTCCGTGTGCCGGACGATCTGTGGAAGGCGGCCATGAAGAAGGCTGAAGCCGAGGGCCGGACAGTCACTTACGTGATCAACACGGCCCTGCGGAACTACATTGCGCAGCCGCCGCAGATTCTCAATGTGTCGGGCGCCGAAGCAGCCGCCACCGTCGACGCAGCGGTTGACCCGCCAGACTCAGGCACATGATCCCCCGCCACCAGGTAGCATCTGCGCAGGTCAGGAGGGGGGTATAAATTCGCCCATGTACCACCACTTCACCGGCAAGCCCGACCTCGCGCTCGCCGCGATCCGACGCACCGCCGAGCAGATGCGAGCCACGGCCGAGGCCGTGCTCGGCGGCACCGGATCGGCGTACGCGCGCATCGAGGCGTATCTGCTGCGCGAGCGCGACGTGTTGAGGGGCTGCCCGGTCGGGCGGCTCACGATGGATCCGGACGTCGTCGCCAGCGACGAGCTGCGCGCGCCCGTCACCGAGACCCTCGACTGGCTGCGCGAGCGGCTCGCGGGGATCGTGGAAGAGGGCGTCGCCCAGGGCGAGTTCACGGCCGGGCTCGACCCTCGGGAGATCGCCTCGGCGATCGTCGCGACGGTGCAGGGCGGCTATGTCCTGGCCCGCTCCTCCGGCTCACCGGCCGCTTTCGACGCGGCGGTGCGGGGCCTGCTCGCGCTGCTCGGCGCCTGCGCCGCCGCTCCCCGCACCACCACTTCATAAGGATGCGTACGTTGCACATCACCCGCAGTCGGCCGGACACCCGGCGAGGTCCCGCCGAGCACTTCACCGGCACGGTATGGCTCGACGAGATAGCCGCGCCCGAACCCCCTTCCCGGCTACGGATGTTCAGCGTCCACTTCGCGCCGGGCGCCCGCACCGCCTGGCACCGCCATCCGCACGGCCAGGTGCTGCATGTCACCGAGGGTGAGGGTCTCGTGCAGCGCGAGGGAGGTGCCGTCGAGCCGATCCGGGCGGGCGACACGGTCTGGATCGAGCCCGGAGAGACGCACTGGCACGGGGCGGGGCCGCGCACGTTCATGACGCACCTCGCCGTGGTCGAGGCGGCCGAGGACGGGACGGCCGCCGACTGGGGCCCGCTGGTCGACGACGGAATCTACCCCAACTGCCCCTGATACCACCGGAGTACGCGATGCACGCGATGCAGTACGAGATCACCCTTCCCGCCGACTACGACATGGGGGTCATCCGCCACCGCGTCGAGTCGAAGGGGCACCTTCTGGACGCGTTCCCCGGACTCGGCTTCAAGGCCTATCTGATGCGCGAACGCGGCAGGGACGGCTCGCCCGTCAACCAGTACGCGCCGTTCTACCTCTGGAACACCCCGGCGGGCATGCACTCCTTCCTCTGGGGGCCCGGCTTCCAGGGGCTCGTGGACGACTTCGGGCGGCCGGTGGTCCAGCACTGGTCGGCCCTCGCCTACGAGGAGTCGGCCACGCCCACGGTCACGCCGAGGGTGGCGCTGCGCCACCGCCGGAGCATCCCCGAGGGGACGCCACTGCCTGGGCTCGCCGAGGAACTGGCGTGCGCAACAAAGGAGTTGGTGAAGGAGAGCGACGCGTTGAGCGCGGTCGCCGCCGTCGATCCCCGGACCTGGGAAGTGGTGCACTTCTCGCTCTGGGAGCACGAGGTGCCCGAGGGGCGGCCGGGGGATGTCTTCCAGGTGCTGCATCTGTCGACGCCCGAGCGCGACCGGTTGGCGCGGGGGCGGCAGTGGTGACCTCCGCTCCCGAGAAGGTCCGTACGGTTCTCGGTGACATCGACCCGGCGGAGCTCGGGGTCTGCGACGCCCATGACCATCTCTTCCTGCGCAGCCCTCAACTTCCCGGCCAGGAGCTGGACTCGGTCGAGGCGGCGGCCGAGGAGCTGGCGGCGTTCCGCGCGGCGGGCGGGGCGGGCGTGGTGCAGTGGACACCGCACGGGATGGGGCGGCACGCGGAGCGGCTTCCGGAGCTGTCCGGGGCGACGGGCGTACGGATCGTCGCCGCGACGGGGCTGCACCAAGCCGCCCATTACGCACCGGAGTCGCTGGCGCGGCTGCGCGCGCAGGACCTGGCGGAGCTGTTCGTCCGCGAACTCACCGAAGGCATCGGGCACTCCGGTGTGCGGGCCGGTCTGATCAAGGTGGCGGGAGGCTTTCACGGGCTCGACGACCACGCCCGCTGGACGATGACCGCCGCGGCCGAGGCGCACCACGCGACGGGCGCGCCGATCGCCGTCCATCTGGAGCTCGGCACCGCCGCGCTGTACGTACTCGACCTGCTCTGCGGGGAGTTGGCGGTGGCCCCGCACCGGGTGATCCTCGGCCATCTCAACCGCTTCCCCGACCCGGCCCTCCACCACCAGGCCGCCGAGGCGGGCGCCCTCCTGGCCTTCGACGGGCCGTCCCGCGCCCACCACGCCACGGACTGGCGCATGCCGGACGCGGTGCGCTCCCTGGCCGACGCGGGGTTCGGGGACCGCATGCTCCTGGGCGGCGACACGACCACGGCCGGGGCCCGGTCGGTGCGCGGCGGACCCGGCATGCCGCATCTGCTGCGCGGAGTGCGGCCCCGCCTCGAACGCGCGGTGGGCGCGGAACTGACCGAGCTGATCCTCACGGTCAACGCGGGGCGGGCGTTCGGGGTGGCCTGGGGATAGGGGTGGCCTAGGGATAGCGGACAGGCCCGGGTGGATGGAGCCGGCTCCGGGTGAGGGCACCCGCGTACGTATTGCACTGCGCGTTCCAAAACCTGTACCGTCTTCCCCATGGCCCGACCGAGGACGTTCGACGAGGAGCGGGCCCTGGACGCGGCGATGCACGCCTTCTGGGTGAACGGCTACGAGGCCACCTCGACCCAGGACCTGTGCGAAGCCACCGGCCTGGGCCGCAGCAGCATCTACAACACCTTCAGCAGCAAGCACGACCTGTTCCGGCGCGCGCTGGCCCGCTACATGGAGACCATGAACGCGGCGCAGATCGAGATCCTGGAGGACGTGGAGCGCACGGGCATCGAGCGTGTCCGGGCGCTGCTCGCCCGCATCATCGAGGGCGAGTTCGAGCACAGAGAAGACGGTCACAGCATCGGCTGCCTCACCGTCAACACCACCGTCGAACTCGCCGCGCGCGACCCCGAGGCGGCCGCGATGCTGGAGCGGGACCTCGCGACGCGGCTCACCATGCTGCGCACCGCGATCCGCTCCGGGCAGCGGGACGGCGACATCACGGCCGAACGGGACGCACAGACCCTCGCCCGGTACGTCAACGCCGTCATCGGCGGCATGCGGATCTCCGCGCAGGGCGGCGCCGACCGGGCCACCCTGGAGGCCATCGCCGACACCGCACTCGACGCTCTGGCGGCCCGCTAGCCGCCGCGCGCGACATGCGCGGGCGCCACGCCTCTGCGACCGGTCATGCCCGCAAGCCCTTGCCGTGTCTCGCCATGCCCTTGTTTTGTACTGACCTATCTAAAATGATGACAGGAGCACACCGCCATGCCCCGCGCCGTATACGTACTGGCCCTTGGCATCTTCGCCATGGTGACCAGCGAATTCGTGGTCGCAGGTCTGATGCCGCAGATGGCCGAGGGACTGGACGCCACGATCCCCGAGATCGGTTATCTCATCACCGCCTTCGCCGCCGCGATGGCCCTCGGCGGACCCTTCCTGACGGTCGCCCTGCTGAAGATGCGTCAGAAGTCCGCACTGATACTGCTCTTCGGCATCTTCCTCGTCGGCAATGTGCTCGCCGCTCTCGCGCCCGACTACCGCACCATGCTCGTGGCCCGCGTGCTCACCGGTATCGCGTCACAGGCGTTCTTCGGCGTCTCCATCTCCCTGGCCTCCCGCATCACCCGGCCCGAAGTGCGCGGCCGCGCCGTCGCCGTGGCGCTCAACGGGCTGATGCTGGGCACACTGCTCGGCCTGCCGCTCTCCACCGTCATCGGTGAACACCTGGGCTGGCGCGCCGCGTTCTGGGCCATCACCGCCCTGACCGTGCTCGCCGCCCTGGCCACGCTCGCCGGGGTACCGGGTGCCGACGGCGAGTCCGAGGAGAGCGGCGGCCTGCGCGCGGAACTGGGCGCCTTCCGCAATCCACGGCTGTGGCTCACCCTCACCACGAGCACCTTCGTCATCGGCGCCACCTTCTCCGCCTTCAGCTACCTCAACCCGATCCTCACCGAGATCACCGGCTTCTCCACCGGAACGGTTCCGCTGCTGCTCATCGCGTACGGCGCGGCGACCGTCGTCGGCAACACGGTCGTCGGACGGCTCGCCGACCGCCGGGCAGTCCCCGTGCTCGTCGTTGGCCTCGCGCTGAACCTGGCCTTCCTCACCGGGTTCGCGCTCCTCGCCCAACTGGCCGCCCCCGCCGTCGTGTTGATGATGGGCATCGGCCTGGTCGGCGTCACCATGAACCCGGCCCTGGTGACCCGCGTCCAGCGCACCGGCAACGCACGGCCACTGGTGAACACCGTCCACTCCTCGTTCATCACGCTCGGCATCATCATCGCCACGTCCGTCGGCGGCCCCGCCATCGACGTCTTCGGCCTGCGGGCGCCGCTGTGGATCGGCGCGGGGCTCGCACTGCTCGGGCTCGGCACGCTCCTGCCGGACGTACTGCGCCGCCGCACCGAAGCGCGTACTGCCACAGCTACAGCCACAGCCGCAGCCGTGGTCGCTGCTCCGGCGGCGGAGGCGGCCACCGCCGCCAGGTAGGGGTCAGCCCAGCGCGCGCAGGGGGTCGTCGAGCACCGGCTGCCAGGCCAGCTCGGCGGCCCCCACCAGGCTGTTGTGGTCCAGCGTGCAGGCGAGGATCGGCACGCTGCCGCTGCGCCCCCACAGGCTCCGGTCCGCGACGACGGCCCGCAGCCGCTCGGGGTCCGCCTCCAGGAGGGCGCGGTGCAGGCCGCCGAGGATGATCCGGTCCGGGTTGAGGATGTTGACGAGGCCCGCGAGGCCCAGACCGAGCCGGTCGATCAGCGCCTCGGCGGCCGCGCGCACGGACGGATCGCCGTACGCGTCGCGGAGCAGGTTGCGGGCCTGCAGGAGCAGCCCCTCGGGGCCGGGCTCGCGGCCCGACTCCGTAAGGAAGGCGAGGGGGTCCGTCTCGACGTCCAGGCAGCCCCGGCTGCCGCAGTGGCACGGCCGACCCTCCGGGTTCACGGTGAGGTGGCCGACCTCCAGGGCGAGGCCTGAACTCCCGGTGTGCAGGCGGCCATCGAGGACGAGCGCGCCGCCGACGCCCCGGTGTCCGGTCGCCACGCACAGCAGGTCCCGGGCGCCCCGGCCCGCGCCGTGGCGGTGCTCGGCGAGGGCGGCGAGGTTCACGTCGTTGCCGGCGAAGGCCGGTCCCTCGATGCCCGCCGCGCGCACGCACTCGGTGAAGATCTCGCGGACCTGCGCGCCCGCGGGCCACGCCAGGTGCAGCGGGTTGAGGGCCGTGCCCTCCGGCTCGGCCACCGCGGACGGCACCGCGAGCCCCGCCCCCACACAGCGCCTGCCGGTCTCCCGCAGCAGCCGCGCGCCCGCGTCGACCACGGAACCGAGTACCTGCGCGGGATCGGCGTCGATGGTCTCGCAGCCGGGCGCGGTCGCGACCGTGCGCCCCCCGAGCCCCACGAGCGCGGCCCGGAAGCCGTCGGCGTGCACCTGCGCCGCCAGCACGACGGGCCCCTCGTCCGCGACGGAGAGGCGGTGCGAGGGCCTGCCCTGCGAGCCCGCGGCCGCGCTCGGCTTCGCGTCGATCCGGATCAGGCCGAGCGCTTCCAGCTCGGCGGCGACGGCACCCGCCGTGGCGCGCGTGACGCCCAGCTCGGACGTGAGCACGGCACGGGTGGGAGCGCGCCCGGTGTGCACCAGTTCGAGCGCGGGACCCAGCGCGCCGCGCCCTCGCTCCAGGCGGGTACGCGTGGTCACTTCCCCCTCGGCACGGGGGTCAGCCTTGCCGTTCATGAGGGCGAGTCTCCCATGATCCGTACACGGCCTCGCCGTTCGCACGCCATCGGTTCGTTCCTCCCGGTAACCGTCCCGTACGCCTCACCGCTCGCCGAAACCGTCTTGTACACGGCCGGTGCGCACCCCTACTCTGACTTTGTGCCGCTACTAAACAAACTCGGGACCGCAGCGCCGCGGCCCACCGCCCCCGACCTCCGCCGCCTGCGGGTGGCGCTCACCGTCTTCTTCGCCCTCGACGGCTTCGTCTTCGCCGGATGGGTCGTCCGCATACCCGCCATCAAGGAGCGCACCGGAGCCTCGGCGAGCCAGCTCGGGCTCGCCCTGCTCGCCGTCTCCGCCGGCGCGGTCATCACGATGACCCTGACCGGACAGCTCTGCAGGCGCTACGGCAGCCTGCCCGTGACGGTCGCCTGCGGGGTGCTGCTGCCGCTGAGCGTGGCGCTGCCGTCGCTCGCGGATTCGGTCCTGGTGCTCTCGCTCGTCCTGCTGGTCTTCGGAGCCGCGTACGGCGGTATCAGCGTCGCGATGAACAGTGCCGCCGTCGACCTGGTGAGCGCGCTGCGGCGGCCCGTGATGCCCAGCTTCCACGCGGCCTTCAGCCTGGGCGGCATGCTCGGCGCGGGCCTCGGCGGCCTGGTCGCGGGGCACCTCTCCCCCACTCCGCATCTGCTCGGCATCACCGTCCTCGGCCTCACGGTCACCGCGGTGACGGCGCCCGCGCTGCTGCGGCGCGGCGCGGCGGACCTCCTGCGGGCACACGCCCCGGCCCGGCCCCAGAGCCCCTCCCACCCGGCGGGCCGCCGCATGGACCGCCGCACGCGCGGCCTCGTCCTGGTCTTCGGGCTCATCGCGCTGTGCACGGCGTACGGCGAGGGCGCCATCGCGGACTGGGGCCCGCTCCACCTGGAGCAGGACCTGCACGCGCACCCGGGCGTCGCCGCCGCGGCCTACTCGTGCTTCGCCTTCGCTATGACCATCGGCCGCCTCTCGGGCACCACGCTCCTGGAACGGCTCGGCCGGACCCGTACCGTGGTCGGCGGTGGCGCGACGGCGTGCGCCGGAATGCTGCTCGGGGCGCTCGCCCCTTCCACGGGCCTCGCCCTCGCGGGCTTCGCCGTCACCGGGCTCGGCCTCGCCAACATCTTCCCCGTGGCGGTCGAACGCGCGGGCGCGCTCGCCGGTCCGAGCGGTGTCGCCGCCGCGTCGACGCTCGGCTACGGCGGGATGCTCCTCGGGCCGCCCCTCATCGGGTTCATGGCGGACTGGTACTCGCTGCCCACCGCCCAGACGAGCGTGGCCGTGCTGGCCGGGGCCGCCGCGTGCATCGGCTTCGCGACCCGGCGTACGGAGCGCGCGGAGTCCAAGGACCGTATGGAGACCAGGGACCGTGCGGAGCACACAGCGCACGTGGAGCGCAAGGAATCCACGGAAACGGTCTGACATATTCCGGAGGCTTCCGTTCGAGTGCGCTCCGTCCGACACAATCCCCGCATGGACATTTCCCGACACATTCAAGTAGTCAGCGAAGAAGGGCAGTTGCTGGCCCGGGCCGCCGGGGAGGCCGGGCCCGACGCCAAGGTGCCCACCTGTCCGGACTGGGAGGTGCGTGACCTGCTGCGGCACACGGGGATGGTGCACCGCTGGGCCGCTGCGTTCATCACGGAGCGGCGCACCGAGTTCCGGCTCGGCGGGCAGCTGCCGGATCTGGACGGCGCGGCGCTCCTCGACTGGTTTCGCGAGGGGCACGCCGCGCTGGTCGACACGCTCACCTCCGCACCGCCCGACGTCGAGTGCTGGGCGTTCCTGCCCGCCCCCTCGCCGCTGGCCTTCTGGGCACGGCGGCAGGCGAACGAGACGACCGTCCACCGGGTCGACGCCGAGGCGGCGCGCGGCGGCACCCCGTCGCCGGTGGGCGTCGAGTTCGCCGTGGACGGGATCGAGGAGCTGCTGCTCGGCTTCCACGCCCGCGAGAAGAGCCAGGTGCGCAGCGAGGTGCCCCGGGTGCTGCGGGTGCGGGCCACGGACGCGGGCGCCGAGTGGAGTTGGACCGTACGCCTCTCGGACGGTCCGCCGGTCGCGGAGCGCGGCGTGACGGCTCCCGCCGACTGCGAGGTGTCCGGGCAGGCGGCGCGGCTCTATCTGGCGCTGTGGAACCGGCTACCGTTCCCCGAGGTGAGCGGGGACCGTTCGCTCGCGGCGCTGTGGCGGCAGAAGTCCGCCATCGTCATGCGGTAAGAGGCGGCGGCGAGGCCGACCCGACGGGCGCCCCGGTGGGCGCCGCGCTCAAGGGGGCGGAGGCCGCGAGCCCCCCGCTCAGCCGCCGCACTCGGCGCCCTCCGCGCCGTCGGCGAGCATCCGCTTGAGGACGGCCCGCTGCAGGGGCCGCACCTCGCGGTGGAGTTCGCGCCCCTTGTCGGTCAGGGAGACCCGTACGCCTCGCCGGTCCTCGCTGCACATGCCGCGCTCCACGAGTCCGTCCTTGTCCAGGCGGCCGATGAGGCGGGAGAGCGCGCTCTGGCTCAGATGGACCTGCGCCGAGATCTCCTGCACGCGGAAGGTGCAGCCGCCGTCGTCCGACGATCCCTCGGCCAGTACGTCGAGGACCTCGAAGTCGCTCGCCCCGAGGCCGTACGGATGCAGCTCACGGTCGAGTTCGCACAGTGTGCGCGCGTGCACCGCGAGAATGCCACGCCATTGGTCCACGAGCCCTTGCTCGGCCGTTTTCGCCGCCATGACATCGCACGGTAGCAGAGAACACCCTCATTGTTGCATCGGCATTAAATGCGCTTGCACTCAATGCATATGCATGTACCTTACTGCGCATGACTTCTCCGCTCACGGCTGTCTCCGCGTCCCCGGAGCGCTGGACCCCGCGTCTGTGGGGCACGCTGCTGGTGCTCTGCGCCGCGATGTTCCTGGACGCCCTCGACGTATCGATGGTGGGCGTCGCCCTGCCCTCCATCGGCTCCGAACTGAACCTCTCCACCTCGACCCTCCAGTGGGTCGTCAGCGGCTACATCCTCGGCTACGGAGGACTGCTGCTCCTCGGCGGACGCGCCGCCGACCTGCTCGGCCGCCGCCGGGTCTTCCTCATCGCGCTCGGCGTCTTCGCGCTCGCCTCCCTGCTCGGCGGCTTCGTCGACTCGGGCCCGCTGCTGATCGCCAGCCGCTTCATCAAGGGCCTGAGCGCCGCGTTCACCGCACCCGCCGGCCTGTCCATCATCACCACCACGTTCGCCGAGGGCCCGGTCCGCAACCGCGCCCTCACCATCTACACCACCTGCGCCGCCACCGGCTTCTCCATGGGCCTGGTCCTCTCCGGACTGCTCACCGAGGCCAGCTGGCGCCTGACGATGCTGCTGCCCGCACCCATCGCGCTCCTCGCGCTGATCGCCGGCGTCAAGCTGATCCCGCGCAGCGCCCGCGAGAAGAACAAGGGCGGCTACGACGTGCCCGGCGCCGTCACCGGCACGGCCGCCATGCTGCTGCTCGTCTTCACCGTCGTGGAGGCCCCCGAGGCCGGCTGGGCATCGGCCCGCACGCTCCTGTCGTTCCTCGCCGCGGCCGTCCTGCTCGCCGTCTTCGTACGCATCGAACTGCGCACCGCGAGCCCGCTCGTCCGGCTCGGCGTGCTGCGCTCGGGGCCCCAACTGCGGGCGCAGCTGGGCGCGATGACGTTCTTCGGCGGCTATGTGTCCTTCCAGTTCCTCGCCACGCAGTACTTCCAGTCGCTGCTCGGCTGGTCCGCGCTGGAGACCGCGCTCGCCTTCCTGCCCGCGGGCGCGCTGGTCGCCCTGTCGTCCACGAAGGTCGGCTCGGTGATCGACCGGTTCGGCACGCCCCGCGTGATCGTCGCCGGGTTCGTGCTGCTGGTCGCCTCATATGTGCTGTTCCTGCGGATCAGCCTCACTCCCGCGTACGCGGCCGTGGTGCTGCCGTCGATGATCCTGCTCGGCCTCGCGTGCGCCCTGGTCTTCCCCTCGCTCAACATCCAGGCCACCAACGGCGTGGACGACGACGAGCAGGGCATGGTCTCCGGGCTGCTCAACACCTCGATCCAGGTGGGCGGCGCGATCTTCCTCGCGATCGTCACGGCCGTCGTCACCGCGTCCTCCCACGCGGACGACTCCTCGCCGCAGGCCGTCCTCGACAGCTTCCGGCCGGGCCTGATCGTGGTGACCGTCATCGCGGTCGCCGGGCTCCTCATCACCCTCACCGGGCTGCGGACACGGCGTACGCCGGAGTCGGTCGTCGTCACCAAGTCGGTGCCGGTGCCTGTGTCGGTGTCGGCAGAGGAGGCCGACCGGGACCCCGTGGCCGTCCGCGACTGAGCCTCCCACGGAGGTGAGCCGGGTGCCCGGCGGCGGCACTTGCCCGCCGGGCACCCGGCTGTGACACTTCCCGACATGGCAGCAACGGGGTCTTCGGGGCGGCGTTCGGCCGCCGAGCGGGACGCGATCACCATCGAGATCGGGTACGCGCTCGTCAGCGGGGCGGTCGTCGCCCTCGCCTTCATCGGTGTGGTGATCGCCGGTCCGCTCCTGGCGTTCGACCCGCCGCCCGCCGTCGTGGGCGTGCTCAAGGTGGCGGGGGTCTCGCTGGCCTCGGTGGCGTTCATCGCACGCGTGGCCACCGTGCTGTGGAAGTTCCACAGCCGGGGCGCGCGGACCGCTCAGCCCAGCCAGCCTGGGCGGACCAGCCCCGACTCGTAGGCAAGGACGACCAGTTGGGCGCGGTCGCGGGCGCCCAGCTTCACCATCGTGCGGCTCACGTGCGTCTTGGCGGTGAGCGGGCTGACGACCAGGCGGCGGGCGATCTCCTCGTTCGAGAGGCCGATGCCGACCAGCGCCATGACCTCCCGCTCCCGCTCGGTCAGCCCGGCGAGGGCGTCGGCCGCGGCGGGCTCCTTGGAGCGGGCCGCGAACTCGGCGATGAGCCGCCGGGTCACGCCGGGTGAGAGCAGCGCGTCGCCCTCGACCACCGCCCGCACCGCGCGCAGCAGTTCCTCGGGCTCGGTGTCCTTGACGAGAAAACCGGAGGCTCCGGAGCGGATCGCCTCGAAGACGTACTCGTCGAGTTCGAAGGTGGTGAGCATGACCACCCTCACGCCGTCCAGACCGGGCTCGCCGGTGATCCGGCGGGTCGCGGCGAGGCCGTCGAGCAGCGGCATGCGGATGTCCATCAGCACGACGTCGGGGCGCACTTCGCGCACCCTGCGCACCGCTTGCTCACCGTCCGCGGCCTCGCCGACGACCCCGATGTCGGGCTGTGCGTCCAGGAGCGCCTTGAAGCCCGCCCTGACCAGCAACTGGTCGTCAGCGAGCAGTACGCGGATCACTGGCCCTCCCGGGGTGCCGTGCGGGCCTCGCCGTCCCGGGGTGCCGTCAGAGGCAGTACGGCGGTCACGCGGAAGCCGCCGTCCGGGCGCGGGCCCGCCTCGATCGTGCCACCCAGGGCCGCGGCGCGCTCCCGCATCCCGGCAAGTCCGTTGCCGCTGCCGCCCGCGTCGGCGCCGGTAGCGGGTCCGTCGTCGTCGACGCGCAGAGTCAGCGCCGCCTTCTCGTGGCGCACCAGCACGCGCGCGTGGCGTGAGCCCGAGTGGCGTACGACGTTGGTCAGCGCCTCCTGGAGGATGCGGAACGCGGCGAGGTCCGCGCCCGGCGGCACCTTCGCGGGGGCGCCCTGCGTGATGACGTCGACGGTGAGCCCCGCACTCCCGGCCTGCTCGACGAGTTCGGGGAGGCGGTCGAGCCCGGGTGCGGGAGCGCGGGGCGCCTCGCCGGGGGCGCGCAGGGTGTCCAGGACCTGGCGGACCTCTCCCAGCGCCTCCTTGCTTGCGGCCTTGATGGTGGTGAGGGCGGTGCGGGCCTGTTCCGGGTCGGAGTCGAGCAGGGCGAGGCCCATGCCCGCCTGGACGTTGATGACGGAGATGCTGTGGGCGAGGACGTCGTGCAGCTCGCGGGCCATGCGCAGCCGCTCCTCGTCGGCACGCCGCTCTGCGGCCCGCGCGCGCTCGGCCCGCTCCTTGTCCCCCTGTTCACGGCGTACGCGGCCCAGCTCGGAGACGGCGACGATCGCGACGACCCAGGCGGCGACCACCAGCTGCCCGCTCCAGGGGCTCGCCCCGTCGCCGCCGGGCGGCAGCCACTGGTAGAGCCAGTGCGCGAGGAGCAGATGCCCGGCCCAGAGCACGCCGACCGCGCCCCACGCGGCCCGCCGGTGCCCCGCCACGACCGCGGCGAAGCAGGCCACGGCGACGGTGAGCAGCACCGGGCCGTAGGGGTATCCGGCACCGAGGTAGACCAGCGTCACGGCAGTGGTGGCGTACGCGACGGTGGCCGGGGAGCGGTGGCGCAGCAGGAGCACGGCCGTGGCCAGGAGGAGCAGCACCCGGGCGAAGGGGTCGAGCGCCACGCGGTCGGGCTGGCCGTCTCCGGCGAAGCCGGAGCCGATCTGTACGAAGGCGAGGAGCGCGAGCGTCGTGGGCCAGGGCAGGCGGGGACCCGTCCCTTCCGGCGTCCGGGAGTTCCACCACACCGGTCCGTGCCGCCACACCGGCGGTCCGCCCCGCGCCGGGGGCGGACCGCCCGGCCCGCGTTCGCGCTGCTCGTCCATGCCGGTCACGCTATGCCGCACGCGGGCCTGCGGGCGTCCGCCGGGCGAGGTGATCACGCGTACTCCCGCGGGAGTATCCGCCCTCGCCCATAACCGTCCCCCGCGCCGCACAGCCTCTCACCTGGGCGCTTGTTATGCAGGTCAGCCCCATACTAGAGTTTAGGTATGGCCAAGACGCCGCGCATGACACTGCAGACCCAGCTGGTGCTGCGGACACTCCTTGAGACCCCCGCCCGGGCCCGCTACGGCCTCGAACTCTCCGAGGCCGCGGGCCTGCCGACCGGCACGATCCATCCGATACTCGCCCGCCTGGAGAACGCGGGCTGGCTGGAGTCGTTCTGGGAGGACACCGGCGAGATCGAGAAGACCGATCCGCCGCGCCCGCGCCGCCGCTACTACCGCTTCACGCAGAGCGGTGCCGAATCCGCCCGCCTCGCCCTCGCGCAGGCCTACAACGGCGGGGCGACCTCGGCCCGGTTGCGTCCGGTCGCCGAGGGCCCGGGAGGGGTGTAGCGGGATGGCAGGCTTCAGCGAAGACGACTACCTCATGGACCCCCATCAGAGCTTCGTGAACCTCAGCCCCGGCGACGGCACGGAGGACGGCCCCTCGGTAGGCACCCTGCGCTTTCTCGGCAGCGTGGACATGGAACCGCCGACGCGGCGCACCTCCCTGACCTGCCCCAACGGACACGCTTCGACGATGCACGACTGGTGCGACATCTGCGGTCACCGGATGCCCGGCAACCCGCCCTACTCCAGCGGTGCGGCGGCGATGGCCCGCGCCGCCGAGTACGAGGCGACAGCCACGCCCGACGCGACCGCGACGGAGACCACCGGGCCCGGGGGCGCCGAAGTCCTGGCGCCCCCGCCCGAAAGCCGCTCCAGGCGCAGCAGGTGCGTCAACCTCGCGGCCCGCCTCCTGCCCTGCCAGGACCGGGAACGGTGGCTGGAGGAGTGGCAGGCCGAGTGGTTCGATCTCGGCGCTCGCCCCGCGCGCGTACGCGTCGCGTTCGTGGCGCGCCTCGTCCTGCACAGCGGGCCCCGGCTCGCCTGGCTGCTGCGCGTCGGACGCCCCAAGGAGACGGCATGACCGGCCGGTTACCCGTAAGGGAGAAGCCGCACTTCACGAGGGAGCGGGCCGAGAGCCTGGCGGCGTACAACGCGGCGCTCGCCGCGATGCAGCGCCTCTTCGCCTCCCCGGCGATGGAGAAGTGGGTGAAGGAGAACCTCACCGCGCTCACGGGCAGACCCACGACCGTCAACCGGAGCCGCCCCCTGCTGACGCTCGACGACGACGAACTCCGCGGGGTGCTGCACTTCGTCCGGGCACAGCGGCTGAGGGAGGACGGCCTGGACCGCCCGGCCGCGCGGCACGCGGTGGCTCCGTCCCGACCCGGCCCGCCCGGGCCCCGGCTGATCTCGCTGGCGGTCACGCTGCTGCCCGGAGCGGAGCGCGGCCGTTGGGCGGAGGAGTGGGCCGCCGAATGGGCCGATCTCTCCGAACGCCCCCTGCGCACACGCTGGTCGTACCTCGCCCGGCTGGTCCTCCACGGCGCGCCCAGGCTCGCCTGGAGCGCCCGCCGCGCCGCACGCCGGGGGACGGCGTGAACCGGCCGGACCCTCCCTTCGGACCCGTCAGGAACCACCCGACAGGAGATCACCTGATGTCACTCCAGGACGGCGGGGCCGTCATCCGCCTGCGCTATCTGCCCGGCACCGGCTTCGCTCTGGCGGGCGCCGTCGCCGCGGGCATCACCTGGGAGTACGTCCCCCAGCCCGGCACCTGGCCCCTCGCCGTGATCGCGGCGGTGGCCATGGTGTGCGACGCGGTCATCATCGCCGCACGCGGCGGGCGCGGGTAACGGCACCGCCGCCCCTCGCGGTGGGCGCGGATAACCGCACCGCCGCCCCGACCTCAGCGCTCTATCTTGCTCAGCGCTCGCCCCGCCAGCGGATGCGTCCGTACCAGTTCGCCCAGTGTCGTCGTGCCGCGGGTGATCTTCGCGAAGGCGTTCCACGCGGGGCGGAAGCCCGTGACCGCCGCGTGGAACACACCGGGACGGCGCTCGAAGATCTGGAGCAGGCGGCGTCCCACGCTCATCTCGACGCCGAGGCCCGCCTTGATGGCGAACGCGTAGTTCAGCGCCTGGCGGCGGGCGTCCACCGCGTCGTGCGCCTCCGCGATCCGGACCGCCCACTCTCCCGCGAGACGCCCGGAGCGCAGCGCGAAGGAGATGCCCTCGCGGGTCCACGGCTCCAGGAGACCCGCCGCGTCGCCGCAGACCAGGACCCGGCCGCGGGAGAGCGGGGAGTCGTCGCTGCGGCAGCGGGTGAGGTGCCCGGAGGAGATGCTGGGCTCGAAGCCGGCGAGGCCGAGCCGGGCGATGAAGTCCTCCAAGTACCGCTTGGTGGCGGCGCCTTCGCCGCGCGCGGAGATCACGCCGACGGTCAGGGTGTCGCCCTTGGGGAAGACCCAGCCGTAACTGCCGGGCATCGGGCCCCAGTCGAGGAGGACGCGCCCCGCCCAGTCCTCGGCGACGGTCTCGGGCACCGGGATCTCCGCCTCCAGACCGAGGTCGACCTGGTCGAGCTTGACCCCGACATGGGCTCCTATGCGGCTGGCGCTGCCGTCGGCGCCGACCACGGCGCGGGCCAGGACGGTCTCGCCGCCCTGCAGCATCACGGCGACGGTCCGCCGGTCGGGCACCTCGGGGCCGTGCTGCTCCACGCGCGCGACGGTGACGCCCGTGCGCAGCTCGGCGCCCGCCTTCTGGGCGTGCTCGACGAGCTGCTGGTCGAACTCGGGGCGGTTGATGAGCCCGAAGAGCGTCTGCCGGGAGCGGCGCGTGCGCGTGAACTTGCCGTCGAGGGAGAACGTCACCGCGTGCACCCGGTCGCGCAGCGGCAGCTCGAAGCCGGGCGGCAGGGCATCGCGCGAGGGGCCGATGATGCCGCCGCCACACGTCTTGTAGCGCGGCAGTTCGGCCTTCTCCAGGAGCAGCACGCTGCGTCCCGCGACGGCCGCCGCATAGGCCGCCGATGCCCCCGCGGGGCCGGCTCCGACCACGACGACGTCCCACACGTACCGGGCGTCGTCCGCTGAGTTCTCGCTGCTCACGTTGGTCTACCGCTCCTGATCCCGCTGTTGGCCGCGCTTTCCCCTGGCATCCTACGGCGGACCCCTGCGGGTCTCTCCTGTGGGAGGATCGCAGGCATCCACAGATACAACGTCGCACCTACGAGGAGCGTGCCCATGTCGCCGGATCCGATCGCCGAGACCGTCGCCTCACTCATGCCGAGGGCGAAGGCCGAGCTGACCGAACTGGTGGCCTTCAAGTCGGTGGCGGACTTCGCGCAGTTCCCGAGGAGCGAGAGCGAGGCCGCCGCGAACTGGGTGGCTGACGCGCTGCGCGCCGAGGGCTTCCAGGACGTCGCGCTGCTCGACACCCCGGACGGCACGCAGTCGGTGTACGGCTTCCTGCCGGGCCCCGCGGGCGCGCCGACCGTCCTGCTGTACGCGCACTACGACGTGCAGCCGCCGCTCGACGAGGCCGGCTGGATCACTCCGCCGTTCGAGCTGACCGAGCGCGAGGGACGCTGGTACGGCCGGGGCAGCGCCGACTGCAAGGGCGGCCTCATCATGCACCTGCTCGCGCTGCGCGCCCTGAAGGCGAACGGCGGCGTCCCGGTGAGCGTCAAGGTGATCGTGGAGGGCTCGGAGGAGCAGGGCACGGGCGGCCTCGAGCGGTACGCGGAGGCGCACCCCGAGCTGCTCGCGGCCGACACGGTCGTCATCGGCGACGCGGGCAACTTCCAGGTCGGTCTGCCGACGGTGACGGCGACGCTCCGCGGCATGACCCTCGTACGCGTCAGCGTGGACACCCTTGAGGGGAATCTGCACTCGGGGCAGTTCGGCGGCGCCGCCCCGGACGCGCTCGCCGCGCTGGTGCGCGTGCTCGACTCGCTGCGCGCCGAGGACGGCTCGACGACCGTCGACGGTCTGACGGGCGAGGCCGTCTGGGACGGGCTTCAGTACGAAGAGGACAGCTTCCGCAAGGACGCCAAGGTCCTCGACGGCGTGCGGCTGATCGGTGAGGGCACGGTCGCCGACCGGATCTGGGCGCGGCCCGCCGTCACCGTCATCGGCATCGACTGCCCGCCGGTGGTCGGCGCGACGCCGTCGGTGCAGGCGAGCGCGCGGGCGCTGATCAGCCTGCGGGTGCCGCCGGGCGTGGACGCCGCCGAGGCGACGAAGCTGCTCCAGGCCCATCTGGAGGCGCACACTCCGTGGGGCGCTCGGGTGCACAGCGAGCAGATCGGGCAGGGGCAGGCGTTCCGCGCGGACACCACGAGCCCGGCGTACACGGCGATGGCCGAGGCGATGGGCGAGGCCTATCCGGGCCAGGAGATGCAGTTCGCGGGCCACGGGGGCTCGATCCCGCTCTGCAACACCCTCGCCTCGCTCTACCCGGACGCGGAGATCCTGCTGATCGGTCTGAGCGAGCCCGAGGCGCAGATCCACGCGGTCAACGAGAGCGTGTCGCCGCAGGAGCTGGAGCGCCTCTCGGTCGCCGAGGCGCTGTTCCTCCGGAAGTACGCGGCGAGCTGACCGCCCGAGGTCCGGCCTTCGCCGGCGGGGACGGCTAGCCGTCGATCGGGGCGCCCGCCTCCAGGTAGAGCGCGGCGCCCCGTTCGCGTGCGCGCAGCGCCCACCGCAGCCGTTCGTAGCGCACCGAGGGCAGCAGGTCGGCGGCTTCCTGTTCGGTGACGAAGCGCCAGTCGCGCAGTTCGGGGCCGGGCAGCAGCATGCGGTGGACCTCGGTGCTGTCGAGCCGGCCGCCGTCGAAGAGGAACCGCATCCCTCCGTAGCCGGGCGGTTTCGGCGGTTCCCAGTCGGCGACCAACAGGCGGAGGTCGTCGGGGAGTTGGATGCCGGTCTCCTCGGCGACCTCGCGTACGCCCGCGCGCGCCGGTGCCTCGCCGGGTTCTACGACGCCGCCGGGGAACTCCCAGCCCGCCTTGTACGTGGGGTCGACGAGCAGCACCCGGTCCTGTTCGTCGAAGAGCAGCACACCGGCGGCGAGGGTCTCCGCGGTGGGCTCGGGGGTCTGCACGATGTCGCAGGCGGACGCGGCGCCGGTGCGCACGGCGTCGGCGAGGTGTGCGGCGGTCTCGTGGGGGGTGAGGGCGCTGGTGTCGACGCGGTGGGCGTCCGCGCCGAGCCAGCCGGCGAGGGCCGTGCGGTACGGCTCGATGTGTTCGAACGACCACTGCCGTACGCGCAGGTCGCCGTCGGGCAGGTCCGGCGGCACCTCGCGGCCGGATATCCGCTCGCGCAGGATCGTTTCGTCCGGGGCGAGCACGATGTGGCGTACGGGAATCCTGCGCGAGGCGAGGCCGCCGAAGATCTCGTCGCGGTACTCCTGGCGCAGCAGTGTCATCGGCACCACGAGGACACCGCCCACTTCGGCGAGGAGCGCGGCCGCCGTGTCGACGACGAGGCGGCGCCAGATCGGCAGGTCCTGGTAGTCACTCACCTCGGCGAGGCGCTTGGGCGGCAGCAGATGGGGCAGGGCGCCGCCGATGACTTCCGGGTCGAAGAGCGTGCTGTTCGGGATCAGCTCGATCAGTTCCCGTGCGGCACTGGTCTTGCCCGCACCGAACGCGCCGTTGATCCAGACGATCACGGTTCCCCCTCATCCGTCGGCCCCCTGTGGCTTGCCCGCAACACCCTGTCATGGAAACCAGGCGCTGATGGGTGAGGAAGTCTGGCGCCACCGGACGCGATGTCAAGCGGCTTGTTTAATTTTCACCCGATCGCATGATGCTGGCTTTTCGAGAATCGTTCCCGCACTCCGCAGTGCGCCGGGCCCGGCTAGCGTGACTTCCCAGGCGCCCCGGTCCCCGGCGCCCCGAAAGAAATGGCATTCCCGATGCGCCGCCCCCCCTCGGGGGAGATCGGCGCCGGCGCTGGGGGGATTGATGCGGCAGGACGAACTGAGCGAGTACACGTGCGAGGGCCTCGCTCAACCGCGGGTATACGGGCTCGACCAGAAGATCGTGGTCGAGCTGCGCGGTGAGATCGACCTCGTGGCCTACCAGCGGATGGTCCCGCTGTTCGACGCCGTGGCCGCGGGCCCGGAGCCGGTCGTGATCGTCGATCTGAGCGAGGTCGGCTTCTTCGACTGTTCCGGGATCTCGTTGCTGATGCGGGCCCACCGACGGGTGAGCGACAGAGGCGGCGTGCTGCGCGTCGTCTGCACCCACCCGCTGACCCTCCGCTTGCTGCGCCTCACGGACCTCACCGACACCCTCTCCCCCGCGCCGACCGTGGGAGCGGCGCTGGCCGCCCTCGACGATGTCACGCAGCGCGACGCTTGAGCGAGCGCGCCGAGCCTCCTCGTCTTACGTTGGCCGGGTAGGTCCACCGCCGCGAACGGCGGAGGACAGTGCACGACAGAGGAGTGACCATGGGTGACAAGGGCGGCATGGACAAGCTGAAGGGCAAGGCCAAGGAGATGACCGGCAAGGCCACCGGCGACAAGCGCCGCGAGGCCGAGGGCAGGACGGACCGGACCAAGGGCGAGGCCAAGGACGCCATGGAGTCCGCCCGTGACAAGGCCAAGGGCATGAAGGACTCGCTGAAGCGGAACGATTCCTAAGGACTTTCCGGCCTTCTGGCCTGCCGCGCCCCCCGCTTTTCGTGGGGGGCGCTCGCCTGTTCCCCCTGTGCCTCACCGCCCCCGCCCGACATCGGGCGGGGGCGCCGTGCTGCTCGGGGTGGCGCGGCCTGGCTCGGCGCGGGGTGACTTGGCCTGTTCGTACCCCCTGTTTCTCGAAGCGACTCTTGCGGTGGGAGACGGCCCACGGATAGTAGGAGTGCGGCTCCGGCGGCCGCGCACCCGCAGCACGCCATCTTCCGCGAGTACGGAGGAACGTAACGATGCGTCATCTCCTCTCCCGCACCATCTCCCGAAGAGCGGTCGGATCGCTCGCCGCCGCAGTGTTGTGCGCCGGTGGCCTCGCCGCTCCCGCCGCCGCGCGCGACACGGCCGAGCGGCCCGCCACCGACGGGACCGCCGCGCGGCAGGCCGCCGTCGAACCGGACCTGAAGCTCCCCGACGGCCTTGCGACCACTCCGCCCATGGGCTTCAACAACTGGAACTCCACGCACTGCAGGGCCGAGTTCAACGAAGCGATGATCAAAGGAATCGCGGACATCTTCGTCGAGAAGGGCCTGAAGGAGGCCGGTTATCAGTACGTCAATCTCGACGACTGCTGGGCGCTTCCGCAGCGCGATGCCAACGGAAAGCTGGTCCCCGATCCCCAGCGTTTCCCCAACGGAATCAAGGCGGTTGCCGACTATGTCCACTCCAAGGGTCTGAAGTTCGGCATCTACACCAGCGCGGGCACGAAGACCTGCAACGAGGCCGGGTTCCCGGGCGCGCTCGGTCATGAGCGCAGCGACGCCCAGCAGTTCGCGGAGTGGGGCGTCGACTACCTCAAATACGACAACTGCAACAACCAAGGCGTGGACGCCAAGAAGCGGTACATCGCGATGCGTGACGCGCTCAAGGCGGCCTCCGAGACCACCGGCAGGCCCATCGTCTACAGCATCTGCGAATGGGGCGAGAACAAGCCATGGGAGTGGGCCGCGGACGTCGGCCACCTGTGGCGCACCACCGGCGACATCAGCGACAACTGGAACTCGATGTTGTCGATCATGAAGAAGAATCTGCCGCTCGACGAGTACGCCGGTCCGGGGCACTGGAACGACCCCGACATGCTGGAGGTCGGCAACGGCGGCATGACGGACACCGAGTACCGCACGCACTTCTCGATGTGGTCGATCATGGCCGCGCCGCTGCTCATCGGGTCCGACCTGCGCAAGGCCACCCCCGAGACCTTTGAGATCCTCGGCAACAAGGAAGTCATCGCCGTCGACCAGGACCCGCTCGGCAAGCAGGGCAAGGTCGTCTCCTCGCAGGACGGCCGGTGGGTCGTCGCCAAGGAGATGAAGGACGGCAGCCGGGCCGTCGCCCTCTTCAACGAGAGCGGCACCGCGCAGACCGTCTCCACGACCGCGAAGGCGGTCGGGCTGCCGGACGCCCCCGCGTACACGCTGCGCGACCTGTGGCGGCACAAGAGCTACCACACGGCGGGCAGGATCTCCGCGACCGTCCCCGCGCACGGTACGGTGCTGCTGCGCGTGGCGGCCGACGGCAAGTGGGCCTCGCATCCGCCCGCCGTGGAACTCGGCGTGGACGGCGGTGACTTCTTCGAGCCCGGCAAGCGCACGCCGCTCACCACGTCGGTCACCAACCTCGGCCGCGTCCCGGCCCGCCAGGTGACCGCCAAGGTCGAGGCGCCCGGCGGCTGGCAGGTCGAGGCGACCTCGCCCACCACCGCCCGGTCGCTGTCCCCCGGCAAGACCTTGCGCACGACGTGGCAGGTCACCGCACCGCCGGGAACCGCCCCGGGAGCGTACGACGTGACGATCGCCGCGACCTACCGCTCCCCCACGGGCACGCGCGCCGAGAACGTCCTGCCCCTGAGCGCGCGGGTGGTCCTCGCGCCGCCCTCGGGCGCCTCGGCGCTCGGCGATCTGCCGTGGCTCTCGATGAGCAACGGCTGGGGGCCCGTGGAACGCAACACCAGCAACGGCGAGGGCGCGGCCGGTGACGGCAGGCCGATCACCATCAACGGGAAGGTGTACGCCAAGGGGCTCGGCGCGCACGCCGCGAGCGACGTCGCCTTCTACACCGGAAAGGCCTGCGAGAAGGTGACCGCGGAGGTCGGAGTCGACGACGAGACACGCACCGACGGCACGATCGCCTTCGAGATCTGGGCGGACGGCAAGAAGGTGGCGTCGACGGGCACCCTGACCAACGCGATGCCGGCCCAGCCGCTCTCCGCGGACGTGACCGGTGCCCAGGTCGTCCGCCTGGTCGTCACGGACGGCGGCGACGGGATCTTCGCCGATCACGGCGACTGGGGCGAGGCGACGCTCCACTGCTGACGCGTGCGCCTGGGGGGGCTCCGGCTGACGCCCACCCCGGAGGCGCGTTCCGCGTAGGCGGTACGCGAGAGTGGTTCGAGCCCGCGTACCGCCCAAGGGCACCTGATCCGGCCGCGCGGCTGGATCAGGTGCCCTTGGCCTCAGCCGCCCACCGCGGAACGCGAGCCGGCCGTCACGCTCGACGGGTCGCTGAGTGCTGCCGCCGCCGCGCCCACCAGGCCCGCGTCCGTGCCCATCAGGGCGGGGGCCACGGTCAGGCGGCGTACGAACGACAGCGTGGCGTAGTCGCGCAGGGCACGGCGCAGCGGGGTGAAGAGGATGTCGCCCGCCTTCGCCACTCCCCCGCCGATCACCGCGATGTCGATCTCGACGAGCGTGGCCGTGGCGGCGATCCCGGCGGCCAGCGCCTGGGCGGCCCGCTCGAAGGAGGCGAGCGCGACGGGATCACCGGCGCGGGCGGCGCTCGCGACGGCCGCCGCCGAGGTGTCGCCGTCGGGACCCGGGAGCCAGCCGCCCTCCACGGCACGGCGGGCGATGTTCGGGCCGCTGGCGATGCGCTCGACGCAGCCGCGCGCCCCGCACGGGCAGGGGTCGCCGTCGAGGTCGACGCTGATGTGACCGATGTGGCCCGCGTTCCCCGTGGGGCCCGGGTGGAGCTTGCCGCCGAGGACGAGGCCGCCGCCGACGCCGGTGGAGACCACCATGCACAGCGCGTTGTCGTGGCCCCGGGCCGCGCCCTGCCAGTGCTCGGCCGCGGTCATCGCCACCCCGTCGCCGACCAGTTGGACGGGGAGCCCGCCCGTCACCGCGCGGACCCGCTCCACCAGCGGATAGCCGCGCCAGCCAGGGACGTTGACGGGGCTGACCGTGCCCGCCGAGGCGTCCACCGGCCCCGCGCTGCCGATGCCGACGGCGGTGACCCCGCGCCAGAGGCCGTCCGCGGTCAGCTCGCCGATGACCCCCTCGACCGCCCGCATCACCGTGTCGCCGTCCTCGCGCGCGGGCGTCGGCCGCTGGGCGCGCAGCAGGATGCGGCCCCGCCCGTCCACCAGGGCGCCGGCGATCTTGGTGCCGCCGATGTCGAGTGCGGCGACGAGGTCCATGTGCATCTGTGTCGGGTCTCCTGGTGTAAGGGCAGGCCGGAGAGTGCGAAGGTCAGTCTCCCTCGCATCTGACAACGTTGTCCAGGCCCTATGCTCGACGCCACGTGCTCAGGGGCGGCCGCATGCCCCGGGCGATCCGTGGACGACAGGACAGGACAGGACAGCGCACCGTGGCCGACACCGCCGCCCGACGACCCGACAACCGCTACGGCAACCGTCCGACCATGAAGGACGTCGCCGCCCGCGCGGGAGTGGGCCTGAAGACGGTCTCGCGGGTGGTGAACGGCGAGCCCGGTGTCACCCCGGACACCGAACGCCGCGTCCAGGAGGCCATCGAGGCCCTGGGATTCCGCCGCAACGACAGCGCGCGCGTACTGCGCAAGGGCCGCACGGCCAGCATCGGCCTCGTCCTGGAGGATCTCGCGGATCCCTTCTACGGCCCGCTGAGTCGCGCTGTCGAGGAGGTCGCCCGGGCGCACGGCGCGCTGCTCATCAACGGTTCGAGCGCCGAGGACCCGGACCGCGAGCAGGAGTTGGTGCTCGCGCTCTGCGCGCGCCGGGTCGACGGGCTCGTCATCATCCCGGCCGGTGACGACCACCGCTATCTGGAGCCGGAGATCGCCGCCGGGGTGGCGACGGTCTTCGTGGACCGGCCCGCCGGGAAGATCGACGCCGATGTGGTGCTCTCCGACAGCTACGGCGGCGCGCGGGACGGCGTCGCGCACCTCATCGCGCACGGCCACCGCCGGATCGGCTTCATCGGCGACCAGCCGCGCATCCACACCGCCATAGAGCGGCTGCGCGGCTACCGCGCCGCGATGGAGGACGCGGACATCGCCGTCGACGAGGCGTGGGTGTCACTGGGCGTCACCGATCCGGAGCGGGTCCGCGCGGCGGCCGAGGCGATGCTCTCCGGTCCCGAGCCGGTGACGGCGGTCTTCGCGGGCAACAACCGCGTGACCGTCACGGTCGTACGGGTCCTGGCCGCCCTCGACCGGCCCGTGGCGCTGGTGGGCTTCGACGACATCGAGCTGGCCGATCTGCTGGACCCCGGCGTGACGGTCGTCGCGCAGGACGCGGCACAGCTCGGCCGGACGGCGGCGGAGCGGCTCTTCCGGCAGCTCGACGGCGCGTCCGGGGCCCCGGAGCGGGTCGAGCTGCCGACGCGGCTCATCACGCGCGGGTCGGGCGAACTGCCGCCTGCCGACTGATCGGCCCCCGGCCGCTCTCGGGGCAGGAAGCTCTCGGGGCCAGGACCCTCAGGGCCAGAAGACGACCGCGAGGGCGATCAGCGTGCCGAGAGCCACGAGGCCGCCGACGGCACCTGCGACGAGAGCGGCCTTCTGGGCGGCGGGCTTCCGTTCCCGCCAGCCCAGCTCCCCGGTCACGCCCCGGATCAAGCGGTGCCCGTCGGCGGAGGAGAAGGAGTGCCGCTCGGAGCCGTCCAGGGAGCGGCTCCACGTGCGGTACCGCGCCCGGCCGGTCTCCACGGTCCTCCGCGTGGTCCCGAACGGTCCGCGCTCGTGGGTGTGGACCACGTCCGCCAGCGTGAACGTCCCCTCGGCGGGGAGCAGCACGACGCGGTAGGTGTGCACGCGGCGCCCGCCCGGCAGCGGGACGTCCACGATGAGGTCGAACCCCCGCTCCGTCCAGCGGTAGCGGTACGGCGTGCCGGTGGTCGCGGCCTCGACGCGGGCGCGCAGCTCGTCGGCGGCGTGCGCGCCGGAGGGTCCGTTCATGGCGTCAGCAGGTGGGCAGGCCGGGCAGCGGCTTGTCGTTGTCGCCGCCCTTGATGTAGACGTCGCTGACGAAGACGCCGGTGTTGCCGCTGTCGTCGTCCGTCTTCGCCCACCAGACGTTCGTCCACTCGCCGTGGGTCTCGCGGCGGCCCAGGTTCTGCTGGCAGTAGAAGTAGTTCGTGCCCGCGTTGAGGGTGCCCGCCTCGGCGCCGGATGCGGTGTACGACTTCGCGGTGCGCCACACCGAGCAGTTGTACTTGCCGCCGCCGATGGGGTGGCAGACGGGGTCCTCGGCGGAGCCGCCACCGCCGCCCGGCTTGCTTCCGCCGGTCGGCCTGGAGGTGGGGTCGGGGCGCGAGGCGGGCTCGTCCCGGTCCTTGGCCTTCTCCCCGCCCTCCCCGGCGTCCCCGGCCTCGCCCTTGTCGCGGTCCGTGCCGTCGGTGCCGTCCTTGCCACTGCCCTTGGAGCGCTTCGCGTCCGGTTCGCGGGACTTCCCGGCGCCCTGCCCGGCAGGCTTGGGGCGCTTCGACTCGCCGCCCAGCGGTCCGCTGCTGCCGTCGTCCTCCGCCGAACCGGAACCGTCGGCCGCGGTGTCCTGCCGTGCCTGGCCGCCGGTGTCGTCCTTGCCGTTCAGGAACGCGACGGTCGCGCCGGTCACCGCGAGCACCACGATCACGCCGACCGCCGCGAGCAACGCCCCGCCGCGGCGCGGGCGTTGCGTGGAGCGCGTCTCCCGGCGAGAAGGGGGCACCGACGCGGCGGAAGCCCCCGGGAACGCCCCGACCGGCGAGGCCTGAGCCGGATGGGACTGAGCCGGATGGGAGTGGGCCGGATGGGAGTTGGCCGGAGACGGCTGGGCCGGATGGGACTGGAGCGGGGACGGCTGGGCCGGGGACGCCTGCCCCGCGGAAGGCGGCGGTCCGAAGCCCGGCGGTGGCGTGTTCGGGATGCTGCGCTCCGTGCCCGGGCGCGGACCGAACCCGGCCGCGCCCCCCGGCCCCATCGCCGCGACGCCGTCGAGCAGCTGCCGCGCCGCGTCCGCGTCGGGGCGCGCCTGCGGATCCTTGTCCATGAGCCGGCGCAGTACGGGGGTCAGCGGGCCGGAGCGGCGCGGCTCGGGCAGCGGGTCCACGACGATCGCGGTGAGCGTGGACCACGTCGACGTACGGCGGAAGGGCGAGGAACCCTCGACCGCGGCGAACAGGGTGGCGCCGAGCGCCCAGACGTCCGAGGCGGGGCCCGGGTCGTGGCCCTGGGCGCGCTCGGGCGCCAAGTAGTCGAGCGAGCCGACCAGTTCGCCGCTGCGGGTGAGGTGCGTGGCCGAGCCGTCGCCGGGGTCGTCCATCGTGGCGATGCCGAAGTCGGTGAGGACGACGCGGCCGCCGCTCTCCAGGAGGATGTTCCCCGGCTTCACGTCGCGGTGCAGCACGCCCACGCGGTGGGCGGCGGCCAGCGCTTCCATGACCTTGGCGCCGATGGCCGCGGCCTCGCGGGGGTCCAGGGTGCCGCGCTCGCGCAGCACGTCGTCGAGGGAGGGCCCGTCGACCAGCTCCATGACGATCAGGGGCCGTCCGTCGACCTCCGCCACGTCGTGCACGGCGACGACTCCGGGATGGCGCACGCGGGCGGCCGCGCGGGCCTCGCGCTGCATCCGCAGGCGCAGATCGGCCAGCTCCGGTCCCGCCACGTCCGTATACGTCCGCAGTTCCTTCACCGCGACCTCGCGGTGCAGCACCTCGTCGACCGCGCGCCATACGACGCCCATGCCGCCGCGGCCGAGCTGTGCCACGACGCGATAGCGCCCGGCGAGGAGTCTGCCCGCCTCGCCCGTCTGTTCCTGGTCCCCCGACAACACCGCTGCCCCGTCCGTGTGACGCCACTTTCCGTGGCGTACAGAGTACGGGGCAGCGGTGACGGCGGGGTGCCGGGTGCCGCCTACTTGCCCGAGGCCGTGAGGTCGCCGCGGCGCGGGCCCGCGAAGCCCTGGAGGCGGGCCAGGGTCAGGCCGGTGAGCCGGGTGACCTCGCTCGCGTCGAGGGCGCCACAGTCCAGGCCGCGCAGCAGGTAACCGGCGAGGGCCTTGGCGGTGGCGGGCTCGTCGGCCACGTCGCCGCCCTCGTGGTGACCGGCGTAGGCCGCCAGGCGCGCGGCCGCGGCCCGGAAGCCCTCGCGGTAGAAGGCGAAGACGGCGGCGTAGCGCGTGGGGATGTGGCCGGGGTGCATGTCCCAGCCCTGGTAGTAGGCGCGGGCCAGGGCGCGGCGGGTCAGGCCGTAGTGCAGCCGCCAGGCGTCGTGGACCTTCTCGGTGGAGCCGACGGGCAGGACGTTGGTGGAGCCGTCCGAGACGCGGACCCCGGTGCCGGCGGCGGCGACCTGCATGACGGCCTTGGCGTGGTCGGCGGCGGGGTGGTCGCTGGCCTGGTAGGCGGCGCTCACGTGGAGACAGGCGCTGTAGTCGAAGGTGCCGTAGTGCAGGCCGGTGGCGCGGCCCTCGGCGGCCTGGATCATGCGGGCCACGGCGGCGGTGCCGTCGGTGGCGAGGATGGACTGGCTGGTCTCGATCTGGATCTCGAAGCCGATCCGGCCCCGCTCCAGGCCGCGCGCCTTCTCGAACTCCTCCAGGAGGCGCACCATCGCGGTGACCTGCTCGGGGTAGGTCACCTTGGGCAGCGTCAGGACGAGTCCGTCGGGCAGGCCGCCCGCCTCCATGAGGCCGGAGAGGAAGATGTCGAGGGTGCGGATCCCCCGGTCGCGTACCGCCTCTTCCATGCACTTCATCCGGATGCCCATGTACGGGGCGGCGGTGCCGTTCCGGTACGCCTCGGCGATCAGGCGGGCCGCGCGGGCGGCGTCCTGGTCCTCGTCGGCGCCCTTGTAGCCGTCCTCGAAGTCGACGCGGAGGTCCTCGACGGGCTCGCGCTCCAACTTGGTCCGTACGCGCGTGTAGACGGCGTCGGCGAGGTCGTCGTCCAGGCCGAGGACCGCGGCGAAGGAGGCGGCGTCCGGGGCGTGTTCGTCGAGCATCTCCAGGGCCTTGTCGCCCCAGGCGCGGATGGTGCCCGCGTCGAACCGCTCACCGGGGACGTACACGGTGTGGACGGGCTGGCGCGTGCCGGGGTCTCCGGGGTAGCGGCGCTCCAGCTCCGCGTCCACGGGGGCGAGGGAAGCGCTGATGCCCTCGCTGACCGCGCCGGCGAGGCTCGTTGCCACCTTCTCTTGCTGACCCATTCCTGCATCCTCCACACGCTCGGTGCCGCGCCCGGCAATTCCGCTCCACGGAATCAACAATCCGTATGGCGAAGCTATCTGTGACCCTTCGTGCTGGTCAACACCTTCCCGTGTCCTGCATCCGTAGCCAATCCGTAGCCGACCGTGCCGGTTCACGCGTGTCCCGGGCCCGGTCGACGGCCGCTGCGGACAGTCTGTGGCCCATATCCTCCCCCGCCTCCGGCGCCGGCCGCGCGGACCGAATCCAAGGAGCCTGTGTGCCGATCGACTCCCCCTTCACGCGCCGCTCCGGCCTGCGGGCCGCGCTCGCCGCGACCGTGGCGCTCCCCGTCCTCGGCACCACCCTGTCCCGGCAGGCCCACGCCGCCGCGGCGCCGGAGGCCCGCCTGGACGTCATGTCGTACAACGTCCGCTTCGCGAGCAACAAGCCGCCGCACACCTGGGCCGAACGCCGCCCGGCGACAAAGGAGATGCTCCTGCGCGCCCAGCCGCACATCATCGGCACCCAGGAGGGCCTCTACTACCAGCTGCAGGACATCGAGAGCGACATCGGCGCGAACTACGACTGGGTCGGCACGGGAGTCGGCGGCGGCAGCCGCGACGAGTTCATGGCCGTCTTTTATGACAACCGCCGACTGTTCCCGCTCGAATACGAACACTTCTGGCTCTCGGACACCCCGTACACCATCGCCTCGAACACCTGGGGCGCCAACTCGCCCCGCATGGCCACCTGGGTGCGCTTCCTCGACCTGGTCACCAACACGCAGCTCTACGTCCTCAACACGCACCTCGACCACGTCAGCCAGAACGCGCGCGAGCGTTCGGCGACCCTCATGGCCGAGCGCATCGCCCTCATGAAGACGAGCACGCCGCTCATCGTGACGGGCGACTTCAACGCGACGGCGCACAACAGCGCCGTCTACACCACGATGCTGGGAGCCGGTCTCGTCGACACCTGGGACGCCGCGAAGGAACGCGGCCCGGCGTACGGCACGTTCGGCGGCTACAAGCCGCCCGTCGTCGGGGGCGGGCGCATCGACTGGATCCTCACGAGGCCCTCGGCGCAGGTCCACTCGGCCTCGATGAACACGTTCTCGCTCGGCGGGCAGTACCCGAGCGACCACCTGCCCGTGCAGGCGACGCTGACGCTGTGACGCGCGAAGGCCCTCACCCCGCGCGCGCGGGGTGAGGGCCTCGTACCGACGGGGAGGGGTCAGCCCTTGCGGGCCTTGACCTCTTCGGTGAGGGCCGGGACGACCTCGAAGAGGTCGCCGACCACGCCGTAGTCGACGAGGTCGAAGATCGGGGCCTCGGCGTCCTTGTTGATGGCCACGATGGTCTTCGAGGTCTGCATGCCCGCGCGGTGCTGGATCGCGCCGGAGATGCCGGAGGCGATGTACAGCTGCGGGGAGACCGACTTACCGGTCTGGCCCACCTGGTTGGAGTGGGGGTACCAGCCGGCGTCGACCGCGGCGCGCGAGGCGCCCACGGCGGCACCGAGCGAGTCGGCGAGCGCCTCGATGACCGAGAAGTTCTCGGCGCCGTTGACGCCGCGGCCGCCGGAGACCACGATCGCGGCCTCGGTCAGCTCGGGGCGGCCCGTCGACTCGCGCGGGGTGCGCGAGACAACCTTGGTGCCGGTGGCCTTCTCGGAGAAGGAGACGGTCAGCGCCTCGACGGCGCCCGCGGCCGGGGCGGCCTCCACGGCGGCCGAGTTCGGCTTGACCGTGATGACCGGGGTGCCCTGGGTGATGCGGGACTTGGTGGTGTACGAGGCGGCGAACGCGGACTGCGTGGCCACCGGGCCCTCGTCGCCGGCCTCGAGGTCGATGGCGTCGGTGATGATGCCGGACTTGATGCGGACGGCGAGGCGGGCGGCGATCTCCTTGGCCTCCGCGGAGGACGGCAGCAGCACGGCGGCCGGGGAGACGGCCTCGTACGCGGCCTGGAGCGCGTCCACCTTCGGTACGACGAGGTAGTCGGCGAACTCGGGGGCGTCCGCGGTGAGGACCTTGACCGCGCCGTGCTCGGCGAGCGCGGCGGCGGTGTCGGCGGCGCCGTTGCCCAGCGCGACGGCGACGGGCTCGCCGATGCGGCGGGCCAGGGTCAGCAGCTCAAGGGTGGGCTTGCGGACGGCGCCGTCCACGTGGTCGACGTAGACGAGAACTTCAGCCATGGGACTTCAATCTCCTGCGAGTGCGAAGAATCTGGGGGCGGTGGGAAAGGTGACCGAAGCTCAGATGAACTTCTGGCCCGCGAGGAACTCCGCGAGCTGCTTGCCGCCCTCGCCCTCGTCCTTGACGATCGTGCCGGCGGTGCGGGCCGGACGCTCGGTGGCGGAGTCGACCTTGGTCCAGGCACCCGCGAGGCCGACCTCGTCGGCGTCGATGTCCAGGTCGTCCAGCTCCAGGGCCTCCACCGGCTTCTTCTTGGCGGCCATGATGCCCTTGAAGGACGGGTAGCGGGCCTCGCCCGACTGGTCCGTCACGGACACGACGGCCGGCAGCGCGGCCTCCAGCTGCTCGGAGGCGGCGTCGCCGTCACGGCGGCCCTTGACGGTGCCGTCCTCGACGGAGACCTCGGAGAGCAGGGTGACCTGCGGGACGCCCAGGCGCTCGGCGAGGATCGCCGGGAGCACGCCCATGACGCCGTCCGTCGACGCCATGCCGCAGATGACCAGGTCGTACCCGGTCTTCTCGATGGCCTTGGCGAGCACCAACGAGGTGCCCATGACGTCGCTGCCGTGCAGGTCGTCGTCCTCCACGTGGACGGCCTTGTCGGCGCCCATGGAGAGCGCCTTGCGCAGCGCGTCCTTGGCGTCCTCGGGGCCCACGGTCAGCACGGTGATCTCCGCGTCGTCCGCCTCGTCGGCGATCTGCAGCGCCTGCTCGACCGCGTACTCGTCCAGCTCCGACAGCAGGCCGTCGACGTCGTCGCGGTCGACGGTCAGGTCATCGGCGAAATGCCGGTCGCCGGTGGCGTCGGGCACGTACTTCACACAGACAACGATCCTCAAGCTCACGCCGGCTCTCCTACTGCATCGTCTTTACTGGGCTGCTGCCTAGGCTTTTGGCTACTGCCTTACGAGGCAGCATAGGCGCCTGAAGCGGCGGATCCCGGTCGGGGCGGCCCCCGCTCCGACCGAAATATTACTCATGAGTACACCCAGTTCATTCCCGCTGAGCAAGCGCTTTGAACTGTGACCTTCCCAACGCTCCGTAATCGCGCGAAGTGCCCGGCCCCGGGAACTCTCAGTCGCGCAGCGCGTTGAAGCGCCCCTGGTGGTACAGGAGCGGCCTGCCCTCGCCCGCGGGGTCGCCGACGACGGCCTCCGCGAGCACCAGGCGGTGGTCGCCCGCGGGCACCCGCGCCACGATCCGGCAGACCAGCCAGGCGAGCACGCCGTCGAGCACGGGCACGCCCTCGGGCCCCTCGTGCCAGCGGGTGGGCGCGCCGAAGCGGTCGGCGCCGCTGCGCGCGAAGGTGGCGGCAAGCTCCTGCTGGTGCTCGCCGAGGATGTGGACGCCGACGTACTCCGTCTCGGCGACCGCCGGCCAGCTGGAGGCGCCCGTGCCGATGCCGAACGAGATCATCGGGGGCTCGGCGGAAACCGAGGTGAGCGAGGTGGCGGTGAAGCCGACGGGGCGCCGGCCGTGCGCCGCGGTGATCACGGCGACCCCCGCGGCGTGTCGCCGGAAGACCGAGCGCAGCAGATCGGGGGTGGCGGTCGCGGGGGTACCGAGGGCGGGCGATGCCGTCATGGAGCTGTCCTTCTGCCGGAGGTAGAAGGCTCGCGACAGGTGCCGCGCGCAGTCAAGTCCGTTCCGGCAGATGCAAGACACGTCACTGGCGCGCGCCGGGTCGGAGGGGGGACGGTCATACGGCCTCCCCCAGCGCGGCGATCACATCGGCGCGGCGCGGCTGCCCGGCGGCGCGCCGCACCTCGCGGCCCCGCGCGTCCAGGACGAGCACGGTCGGCGTCTTGAGCACGCGCAGCTCCCGTACGAGGTCCAGGTGGTCCTCCGCGTCGATCTCCACGTGAGTCACACCGGGGACCATCGAGGCCACGTCCGCGAGGACTCTGCGGGTCGCGCGGCAGGGCTGGCAGAAGGCGCTGGAGAACTGCACGAGCGTCGCCCGCTCCCCCAGCTCCTGTCCGGTATCCGTCAGCCGCTGCCCGATATCCGTCGCGCCGGGCCCGCTCCCGGTGTCACTTGCTGGCACGTACGCCTCCCGCCCCTCAGCTCTGATCTGGTCGCTCCCCGGTTCAGCGCTCGCGCACCCGCGAAAGATTTCCGACGTGATGAGAATCTCCCGGAATGAGGGCACCAAGGCTGGTCACTCGTCCGTTCTTGGGGCACGATCTGCGCAACGCCGAAAAACCTACGGCTGCGTAACCTCCGCCGGAAACCCGCTAGCCAGGCAGAAACGAAGGGCCTTTCCCACCCATGGCCGAGCTTGTCTACCGTCCCGTCATCGGTGCAGCGAAAACGCTGTTCAAAGCATGGGACCTGAAGATCGACTGCAAGGGGTCGGAGAACATCCCACGCTCCGGCGGCGCGGTCCTCGTCAGCAATCACATCAGCTATCTCGACTTCATCTTCGACGGCCTCGCGGCGCTGCCGCAGAAGCGTCTGGTGCGCTTCATGGCCAAGGAGTCGGTCTTCCGGCACAAGATCTCCGGACCGCTGATGCGCGGGATGAAGCACATCCCCGTGGACCGCAAGCAGGGCGAGGCCGCCTACGCCCACGCGCTCGCCTCGCTGCGCTCCGGGGAGATCATCGGCGTCTTCCCCGAGGCGACGATCTCGCAGTCGTTCACGCTCAAGACCTTCAAGTCGGGCGCCGCGCGCCTGGCCCAGGAGGCCGGGGTGCCGCTCATCCCGGTGGCCCTGTGGGGCACGCAGCGGCTGTGGACCAAGGGCCGGCCGCGCAACTTCAAGCGCAGCCACCTGCCGATCACGATCCGGGTCGGCGAGCCGGTCGAGGCGCCCAAGGACCAGTACGCGGGCGCGATCACCCGGCGGCTGCGCGAGCGCTGCCAGGAGCTTCTGGAAGCCGCTCAGCGCGCGTACCCCGTGCGCCCCAAGGGCCCCGACGACACGTGGTGGATGCCGGCGCACCTCGGTGGGACGGCGCCGACCCCGGCCGAGGTGAAGGCCGCCGAGGCCGGCTGACCGGCTGACCGAGTGACCGCCTGACCGGCTGACCGGCCCAGCGCGTCAGCGCGGCGCGTGGACGGTGACGCGCGCGCCGGGGCTGAACTTCTCCAGCAGCTCGGCGAGTTCGGCGCCCGCGGCCTCCAGGCCGGCGTCCGGGCCCATGCCCTCCAGCAGGAAGATCGCGTTCACCGACTCCTCGGTGAGGCGGGTGCGCGGCCCCTGGCGCCAGTTCCAGCGCCGGCAGGTGACGCCCTCGTCGTCGCACCACACGACCTCGCCCGCCTCGGGGTGCTCGACGACCGTCTCCCCCGCCGCCGCGGTCACGAAGTCCTCGGCGCCGGTGGCCCGCACCAGCCGCATATCGCCCTTGATCAGGTCCAGGTCCTCGCCGCCGACCGGGATCAGATGGGCCACGCTGATCGCGTTGTAGAGGTCGACGAGGGTGTTGATCCGGGGCAGCCCGCCGTCGGCGAGCGCCCGCTTGGCCAGCGCCTCGGCGGAGTTGCGCGTGCGCGAGGGCTTCGCGCCGAAGGCCGTGTAGGCGGCGCGCCAGGCGGCCATGTGCGGGTCCTCGTGCGGGGCGCGCCCGTCGAGGCGTACGGCGAGACGTCGGGCCGCTTCGTCCAGGAGGGCCGAACTGCCGTCGGTGCTGGGGCCGTTGACGAGGCCGTGCGCCTCGATGGCGAGGTGGGTGAAGCCGGGCGCGAGGGCGCGCACCTCGTCGGAGACGGTGAGTGTCAGGGGCGCGTGGGGCGGGAGTGTCATGGCGGCGCCTTGCTGTGTCGGGGGGCTCGTCAGAGCGCGTCGGGAAGGTTCTCCCACAGGTACGGCCGGTCCGGGGCGCTCTTCAGGACGCTCAGGACCACCGGGTGCGGTGCAGCATAGAGTACCGGATAGTCCATCTCATTGGACTTGGCGTCGGGCAGGAAGGCCAGCCGCTCCCCGGCCAGCGAGAACCGGGCGTCGACGCCCGGCTTGTTGCCGCGACAGTCCTGCCGGTGCCATCCGCCATGGAAGCGCACGGCGACGAGACCGTGGACGCAGTGACCGCTCCCGGCGTCATGGGTCAGCCGCTGGTAGCAGAGGGCGGTCGGGATATCCTCGGCGCGCAGCAGCGCGGCCAGCGCGTGGGCCTTGGCGTGGCAGATACCGGTGCCCTGCGCCAGGACGTCCGAGGCGCGCCAGGTGACGCGCGGGTCGCCGCTGTCGGCGGAGTGCGGGATGGTGTCGCGCACGAACTCATAGGCCGCTTGGGCGTATACGTATGAATCGGCGGACTGCGCGGCAAGGCGCCCCGCGATCTCGCGTACGAGGGGATGCTGATGGTCGATGACCTCGTCGGCGGCCAAGTAGGCGGACAGGTCGGGGTTCTCCTGGATCAGCTGCATGGCACGGGAGCATAGGAATGCGGCCGACCGCAAGTCAATGACTTTCCGGTCGACCGCATACTCATGCAATGAGCGACGGGGGCGCGGTCAGCGCGCCATCTCCTCCTTGAGCGCCGCGAGGAACCCGTCGACGTCCTCCTCGCGGGTGTCGAACGCGCACATCCAGCGCACGACGCCCGCCGCCTCGTCCCAGAAGTAGAAGCGGTACTTCTTCTGCAGCCGCTCGCTCACGTCGTGCGGCAGGCGCGCGAAGACAGCGTTGGCCTGTACCGGGTAGAGGATCTCCACACCGTGCACCGAGCGGACGCCCTCCGCGAGGCGCTGGGCCATCTCGTTGGCGTGCCGGGCGTTGCGCAGCCACAGGTCCTTGGCGAGCAGGGCCTCCAGCTGCACGGAGACGAAGCGCATCTTGGAGGCGAGCTGCATCGACATCTTGCGCAGGTGCTTCATGTGGCGCACGGCGTCCTGGTTGATGACCACGACGGCCTCGCCGAACAGCGCGCCGTTCTTGGTGCCGCCCAGCGTGAGGATGTCGACGCCGATCGCGTTCGTGAACGTGCGCATCGGCACGTCGAGCGTGGCCGCCGCGTTGGCTATCCGCGAGCCGTCGAGGTGCACCTTCATGCCGAGCCGGTGCGCGTGGTCGCAGATCGCGCGGAGCTCCTCGGGCGTGTACACCGTGCCCAGCTCGGTGTTCTGCGCGATCGAGACGACCTGCGGCATCGCGCGGTGCTCGTCGTCCCAGCCGAACGCCTGCTTGTCGATCAGCTCGGGGGTGAGCTTGCCGTCCGGCGTCGGCACCGTGAGCAGCTTGATGCCGGCCATGCGCTCGGGGGCGCCGCCCTCGTCCACGTTGATGTGCGCGGACTCGGCGCAGATCACCGCGCCCCAGCGGTCGGTGACCGCCTGGAGCGCGACCACGTTGGCACCCGTGCCGTTGAAGACCGGGAAGGCCTCGGCGGTGGGGCCGAAGTGGCCGCGGATCACCTGCTGGAGGTGGTCCGTGTACACGTCCTCGCCGTATGCGACCTGATGGCCGCCGTTGGCCAGTGCCAGGGCCGCCATGACCTCGGGGTGCGCGCCCGCGTAGTTGTCGCTCGCGAAGCCGCGGACGTGCGGGTCGTGGCGGCGCCGGGCGTCGGTCTTCGGCGGGTTCACTGCGTCCTTGGCGGCGGCGGTCACGGCTTCTCGGTCAGCCACAGGCGGTTTCCGTTCACTTCCCCGGCGGGCCGCTCCCAGACGCCGGCGATGGCCTCGGCCAGCTCCTTGACGTCCGTGAAGCCCGCGAACTTCGCGTTGGGCCGCTCCGCGCGCATCGCGTCGTGCACCAGCGCCTTGACCACCAGGATGGCAGCCGCCGCACGCGGTCCCTCCTCGCCCCCCGCCTTGCGGAAGGCGTCCGCGAGGGCGAGCGTCCACGCCTCGGCCGCCGCCTTGGAGGCCGCGTACGCCGCGTTGCCCGCGGTCGGCTTGGACGCGCCCGCCGCGCTGATCAGCAGGTAACGGCCGCGGTCGCTGCGCCGCAGACCGTCCTCGAAGGCGAGGGACGTGTGCTGCACGGTGCGGATCAGGAGCTTCTCCAGGAAGTCCCAGTCGGCGAGGTCGGTCTCGGCGAAGCTCTTGCTGCCGCGCCAGCCGCCGACGAGGTGGACGAGACCGTCGATCCGCCCGAACTCCTTCTCCGTGCGCGTCGCCCACTCGCGGGTGGCGTCCAGGTCCAGCAGGTCGACCGTGTCCCCTATGACCGTGGCGCCGCCGTGCGCGTACCGGGCGGCGTCCACGGCCTCGTGCAGGCTCAGCGGATCGGCGTCCGACGCCACGACCGTGGCGCCCGCCTCGGCCAGCCTCAGCAGCGCGGCCCGTCCGGCGGCTCCGCCGGCCCCGGCCACCGCGACGACGGCTCCATCCAGTGCGGACATGGTCCTCGCCTCCTCCTGGCGGCCGCTCACGCGGCGACCTTCTCGGCGTCCGCGGAAGCGGTGATCCCCTTGGTGGAGGCGATCACGTTCTTCAGCTTCTTGGCGAGCGCCTCATAGAACATGCTGAGCGGAAACTCGTCCGGAAGCACCTCGTCGACGAGCTTGCGCGGCGGCAGCGAGGTGTCCAGGGCGTCCGGGCCCTTGGCCCAGCGCGAGCCGGGGTGCGGGGCGAGGTAGGTGGAGACCAGGTCGTAGGCGGCGAACCAGTGGACCAGCTTCGGGCGGTCGATGCCGGCCCGGTAGAGGTCCTCGATCTCGCCGCACAGCTGGTTGGTGATCTGCGGCGCGCGCTCCCAGTCGATGGTGAGCTTGTTGTCGGTCCAGCGGATCACGTCGTGCTTGTGGAGGTAGGCGAAGAGGAGCTGGCCGCCGAGCCCGTCGTAGTTGCGGGTGCGGTCCCCGGTGACCGGGAAGCGGAACATGCGGTCGAAGAGGACGGCGTACTGCACGTCACGGCCGTGCCGGTTGCCCTCGGCCTCCAGCTTCACGGCCTCCTTGAAGGCGGTGAGGTCACAGCGCAGCTCTTCGAGGCCGTACATCCAGAACGGCTGGCGCTGCTTGATCATGAAGGGGTCGAAGGGCAGGTCGCCGTGGCTGTGGGTGCGGTCGTGGACCATGTCCCACAGGACGAAGGCCTCCTCGCAGCGCTTCTGGTCGTGGACCATGGCGGCGACGTCCGCGGGCAGTTCGAGGCCGAGGATGTCGACGGCGGCCTCGGTGACGCGGCGGAAGCGGGCTCCCTCGCGGTCGCAGAAGATGCCGCCCCAGGAGAAGCGCTCGGGGGCCTCGCGGACCGCGATGGTCTCGGGGAAGAGGACGGCCGAGTTGGTGTCGTACCCGGCGGTGAAGTCCTCGAAGGTGATGCCGCAGAACAGCGGGTTGTCGTAACGCGTGCGCTCCAGCTCGGCCAGCCACTCGGGCCAGACCATGCGCAGCACGACCGCTTCGAGGTTGCGGTCGGGGTTGCCGTTCTGCGTGTACATCGGGAAGACGACCAGGTGCTGGAGTCCGTCCCTGCGGTCCGCCGCGGGCTGGAAGGCGAGCAGGGAGTCCAGGAAGTCCGGCACCGTGAAGCCGTCCTCCGCCCAGCGGCGCAGATCGGCGACGAGCGCCCGGTGGTAGGCGGCGTCGTGCGGCAGCAGCGGGCTGAGCTGCTCGACCGCCGACATCACACGGTCCACCGCCAGTTCGACGACGGCCTTCGCCGGGGCGTCGTCCGCCGCGAAGTCGATGGAGCCGTCCGCGGACTGCCAGGGCCTGATCTCTTCCACGGCCTCCTTGAGCACCGGCCACGCCGGATGGTCCACCACCCGCACTTCAGCGGGCGGAACCGCACCCACCGTACCCGCCTGCACAAGAATTTCCGTCATGTCCCACCTTCCACGGGAGAACCTCGCGTATGGACACCGTATGCGTGCAAGGTTCTCCGCGACAAGAGGAGACTCCGGAAATTATCCTGCCCCACCCCCTCCTTCACCGCTGTTTTTCCCGTTCTCCATAGGTGAGGCGAGCGCTTCTGCCCGATCCCGGGACGAGAGCCCTGACAAGGGAGAGGGGTCCGGCCGCGCAGACGCGGTCGAACCCCTCTCCTTCGCGGGCGCGGCCCGCCCGGCGCTGTCCGTCAGCGGCGGGGCAGGTCCGCCCGCACGGTCTTCCCCTGCGGCCCCGTGCTCACCTCGACCTCCAGGGCCAGGGTCCGCACCATCGGCCAGCCGAAGCCGCCGGTGCCTCCCGCCAGATCGGGCGTCCGCTCGCGCGGCGGCCGGGGGTCGGTGTCGGTGACGGCGACCGTGATGACGTCGTGATGCGCCACCAGACGCAGCGAGCAGGCGTCGCCGCGTGCGTGCCGTACGGCATTGGTGACGAGTTCGGACACCGTCAGTTCGACACTCGCCGCGGCCTGTACGTCCATGGCCGGACTGAGCCCGCCCATAAAGGCACGGGCGAAATCCCTCGCCTGCGCGACGACTTCCGGCCGCTTGTCGAAGACCGCCCGGTCCAGCGGCTTGGTGCTGTGTCGCGATTGGTCCGTCCTCATACGCCCCTCCTAGATCAGGGGTGGACTGTACGAATGGGTCTCTTGCCCCCGAAGCCGACTTCTTAACGCCCCCGCCCGCACCGAGGGCGATCCGCCCGCCTCCTGACGCGAGGTCACGGGACCGGCCAAGATCAGTTGTGTGTCCGGCGTCACGCAACCTCCATGGTGTGACGGGGACATGAAGCACCGGGAGAGGGGTAGTCGCAGCCTCACCAGCCCACAGGGGACGAGTGGGGCTGGCGGACAGGGAGGTAGACATGACGATGGCCACCAGAACCCAGACGGACACCGGTATCACGGAGCTGCCGGAGGTGGTGGATCCGCAGGCGGTCACGCCGAAGGACTCCCGTGCCTTGTCCCAGTTGTTCTTCGACCAGCTCGCGGTGCTCGAAGAGGGCACGGCCCAATATCAGTACGTACGCAATACCCTGATCGAGTTGAACATGTCGCTGGTCCGCTACGCGGCCGGCCGTTTCCGCAATCGCGGCGACGAGATGGAAGACATCGTCCAGGTCGGCATGATCGGCCTGATCAAGGCCATCGACCGCTTCGAACTCTCCCGCGAGGTGCAGTTCGCCACCTTCGCGGTGCCTTACATCGTCGGGGAGATCAAGCGCTTCTTCCGCGACACCTCCTGGGCGGTCCACGTTCCGCGCCGCCTCCAGGAGGCCCGTGTCGAACTCGCCAAGGCCACCGAGGAGCTGAGCAGCCGTCTGGGGCGCTCGCCGACGGTGGACGAGCTGGCCACGCTGATGAACCTCACGCCGGAGGAGGTCATCGAGGCCCGGCTGGCCTCCAACGGTTACAACTCCGCCTCCCTGGACGCCGTCCTCCACGGCGACTCCAACGACGAGACCCCGCTCGCCGACTTCATCGGCGAGGTGGACGCCTCCCTGGAACTCGTGGAGGACTTCCACGCGCTGGCCCCCCTGGTCGCCGGACTCCCCGAGCGCGACCGGGAACTCCTGCACCTGCGCTTCGTGGAGGAGCTGACCCAGTCCCAGATCGGCGAACGCCTCGGCGTCTCCCAGATGCAGGTCTCCCGTCTGCTCTCCCGCACCCTGGCGAACCTGCGCAAGGGGATGCTCCCGACCGCCGGCTGAGCCGGCCCCGGGAGATCAGCTCCTGCCGTGCCAGTCGAGGCAGACGATCATGGCGTCGTCCTCGGCGTCGATGGGGCCGCGATGGCCCGCGAGTTCGTGGAGCATGGCCCGCGGCACCTGCGAGGGAGGCAGCAGGCGCGTGCTGGCCATGGCGCGGGTGAGCGCTCGTTCGCTGTAGCGCTCACCCGCGGGCGAGGCCACGTTGTAGACGCCGTCGCTGACGAACAGCAGCCGGTCCCCGGGCTCCACGCGGAAGCGCTGGGTGGCGTAGAGGGTGTCCTCGAACATGCCGAGCGGGAGCTGCGCGTCGAGGTCGACCGCCTCCGCCCGGCCCTGCCGCATGCGCCACATCTTGGGCGAACCGGCGTCGATGATCTCCGCCTCCCCCGTCTCCAGGTCGAAGCGGAGCAGCAGCATGGAGAGGTGGACATCGCCGTGGTAGTGGCCGTATACCGCCTGGTCCGCCAGGCACGCCTGGTCGGCGAGGGACAGGCCGGCCCGGCGGGCGTTGCGCAGCGCGTTGATCGCGAGGTTGGTCAGGAGCGCCGCCTCGATGCCCTCCCCCATGCCGTTGGTGACCGTGAGTGTGAGGTGATGGGCCGAGGTCGACCAGTCGAAGTTGTCGCCGTAGATCGCGTACGCGGGTTCGAGCTGCGCCCCCAGCTCGTACTCGGGTCGCGAGCAGGAGCGTCCCGGCAGCAGCTGCCACTGCATCTCGGCGGCGAGGGTGAGCCGGTCGGCGCGGCGGGCCTGGAGGTAGAGGTCGGTGTCCCGCTCCGCGACGACGATCTCGTGGCCGAGGACTTCCGCGACATCCTCCAGCTCACGCGCGGTGACGCTGTCGTAGGCGTCGGCGGGGAGCTGGACGGTGAGGATGCCCAGGCGGTCGCCGCGCACGCTGACGGGCAGGTGCACGGTCACGGCACCGGCCGCCTCGTCCGTCTCGACGTGGGGCTCCTGGGCGCCGAAGGCCCGTCCTGGGGCGCTGGTGTGGACGGAGATGGGGTCGGCGGTATAAGGGAGCGCGTCGACGGGCTGGAGTATGGTCATCGCGTAATCCGCCACCAGAAGGTCGACGGACACCGCGTCGTAGTGGGCGGTGAGTGTGGACCGCACCGCTTCGAGGAGATCGTGCGGCGCGGCCCCGCGCAGCGCGCGTTCCACCGCCCTGAATCTGTCCACCTGCCGGTTACCGCCTATCTGGAATGACGTATCAATAAGGAGCGAACGGCCCCGCATGTCTCAGCGACTGACAAGGCCATTGCGAAGTGTCACAGTTGAGGGCATGAATCCCGTCCCCGCCGACAACGGCGATCGAGAAGCCGCCGCCCACGCGGTCCGGGATGTCATCGAACTGCTCGAAGTGCTGTGGAACAAAGGCCGGGACATCACCACGACCGCCCCGGTGTCCTCGTCACAACTGCGAGTGCTGTACGTCCTGCACGGCGCCCAGGGGATCAACCTCCGCACACTCGGTGAGGTGCTTGGGTCCGCTCCCTCGTCGGTGAGCCGTATGTGTGACCGCCTTCACGCGTTGGGCTTCATCGAGCGCTCTCTCAGTTCCGCCAGCCGCCGCGAGCTTGAGCTGCGCTTGTCCGGCAAGGGAGAAAGCTACCTCAAAGAATTGCGGGCACGTCGTGAAAGTGCCCTGCTCGAGGTCATCTCCGACATGACCCGGACAGACCGGGCAGCGCTCGAAAAGGGTCTGAGCGGGTTCCGCGAGGCCGTCGAGAACACCTCCCCGACCGGCGAGCGCGCGCCCCGCGACACGGTGGAGACCGCCTGACCGCCGCCCGGCCGCCGTACCGACGCCGTCACCTCGCCATGTGTTCTCACCTGGCCATGCGCCGACCCCCGTCGCGCGCCCCCGCCTCCACGCCCGCCGCACGCCTGTTCGCCGGGGCTGCGCCCCGTGCGCTTCGGCCGCGTTGCCCCAGGCGGCACTTGAGTTGACGTCAGCTCACCGGACGGCAGGACTTTCGATGATCAGCTCGCTCCACTAACGTTTGCCGTGCGACAACAATTGCTAAGGTGGATGTAATGAACGCCAGTGAACCCGAGGCCCGGCTCAGCGTCAGCGCAGCGCTGCGCGAGCAAGGGGAGAAGGTGGCCGACCGGTGGGTGCAGCTCCAGCTGGAACGATCGGTTCTGGGAGCGGGTCTCACCGAGGCCCAGCTCCGCGAGGAGGCCGACGCCTTCGTCGAGGCTCTGCGCACGGGGCTCGAGACGGAGCAGCCGGTCGAACGCGTGGCCACCACCCACCCGGAACTGCGCCAGGCGATCACCGATCTCTCCCTGCGCAGAGCGCGCGGCGGCGCCACCCCCACCGCGACCTCGCTGGCCGTACTGGCTCTCAAGGAAGCGCTGCTCGAAGCGGTGCAGGAGCGGGCGCGCGACAGCCACGCCCTTTACCACGCCGCCGTGTTCGTCAACCGCCTCCTCGACACCGCGGGCGCCCTGTCCTTCGCCACGTATGTGGAGGGACGCGAGGAGATCATCCGCCGGCAGAGCCGTCAGCTCCTTGAGATCTCCACACCCGTGGTGCGGCTGTGGGACCGGGTCCTGGCCGTCCCGCTGATCGGATCGCTCGACACGACCCGTACGCAGGTGGTGATGGAGAACCTCCTCCAGGCCATCGAGCGCGACGAGGCGCAGGTGGCGATCATCGACATCACGGGCGTGCCCACCGTGGACACGGCCGTCGCGCACCACCTCATGCAGACGGTCAACGCCGTACGCCTGATGGGCACCGACTGTGTGATCAGCGGGATCCGCCCGCCGATCGCGCAGATCATCGCCCAGCTCGGCATCGACCTGTCCGCCATCCTGACCCGCGCGACCCTCGCCGACGCCCTGGCCGCGGCCATCTCCCTCACCGACCGGCCGATGCGCTCGGCGGACCCCGCGGGCCTGCGATGACCGGCGGCCCGCGCGGCGGTGTGCCGATCCTGCGTCTTGGTGACGTTCTCGTCACCGGACTGCTCAACGAACTCGACGACAAGAGCGCGATCGCCTTCACCGAGGAGCTCACCGAACGCATCGTCGACGACCGCGCCCGCGGGGTGCTCATCGACATCTCGCGCCTCGACCTGATCGATTCCTTCGTCGCCCGCACCCTGATGGAGCTCACCACGACGGCCCGCTTGCTGGGGGCGCGGGTCATCGTGGCGGGTATGCGTCCCGCCGTGGCCATCACCCTCGTCGAGCTGGGGCTTCAACTCTCCGGCGTGGAGACCACGTTGAACGCGGAGCAGGGATTGCGGGCGCTGGGCTGGGAGAAGGCCCCGGCTCCCCCGACCGAAAGGGGGGTCAGTTGACCCTCTACGGCGACCTCGACGAGATCTCCACGATCCCGCCCCCCACATCCGCGGACCGCCGTCCGGAGCACAACGACACCTGTGTGACCCACGAGATCCGCGCCGAGGAGGACCTCCTCTCCGCGCGCCACGCCGTGCGCGAAGCCACCCTCAGGGCCGGTTTCGGCCTCGTGGACCAGACCCGCATCGTCACCGCGGCCAGCGAGCTGGCCCGCAACGCCTACGTCCACGGCGGCGGCGGCACGCTGACCATCGAACTCGTCCAGCAGACCGGGCGTCAGGGGCTGCGGATCTCGGTGAGCGACGACGGGCCGGGCATCGCCGACCTCGACGCGGCGTTCACCGACGGCTACACCACCGGCGCGGGCCTCGGGCACGGACTCGGTGGGGCGCGCCGCCTCATGGACGAGTTCGACGTGACCAGCGCGCCCGGTCGGGGGACGACCGTCACCGCGGTCCGCTGGAGCGGACCGCGGTGACCGGCATGCATGCGAACGCCCTGGTGACGCCCACCACGCTGCACGTTCCCATCGATCACCACAGCGCCGTGCAGACCGCGGCGAGCCGGGCCCGCGCCCTCGCCCACGCCTGCCGTATGCCGGGGGCGCTGCCGGACCAGGCGGCCGTGCTCGCCAGTGAACTGGCCAGCAACATCAGCAAGCACGCCCGCAACGGCGCGCTCTTCCTCCAGCCCTCACCCCTGGGCGGGCGGTCGCCGCTGGACACCGCGCTGGATGTCGTCGCCGTGGACAACGGCCCCGGCATCCCGGACATCGGCCTCAGCCTCACCGACGGCTTCAGCACCACCAAGACGATGGGCGCGGGGCTCGGAGCGGTACGCCGTATCGCCACCGACTTCACCCTGCGTTCGGCGTCCGGGCGCGGCACCCTCGCCCACGCCCGGCTCGCGGTCCCGCAGGGGCGACGGCCCGGGGCCGACATCGGCGCCCTGTGCCTGCCGGCCGGCGGGGAGCAGATCTGCGGGGACGGGTACGCCGTCGTCGAGGGCGACGGGAACTGGACGGGCCTGGTCATCGACGGGCTCGGCCACGGCCCGGAGGCGGCCGCGGCCAGCCAGCGGGCGGTGCGCACCTTCCAGTCCTGCTCGGAGGCACCACTGCCGGAGGTGCTCAACGCCCTGCACAGCGCGCTGCGGCACACGCGCGGCGCCGCGGCGACGGCGATCCGGGTCGGTTCGGGCCGCGCCGAGTACTGCGGGGTGGGCAACATCCGCGTGGCGGCCGTGTCCGCGCACGGCGTCCACCGCCAGCTCACCGGGCAGGCGGGCATCGTCGGCTACAACCTGCCCACGCCGCGCAGCCGCTTCCTCGACCTGTCCGACTGCACGGCCGTGGTCGTGTACACCGACGGCATCGACCACCGGTGGACGCACGACCCGGCCCCCGACCGACTGAGTCTGCCGCCGACCCTGCTGGCGGCCTCCTTGGCCCATACCCACCGGCGACACCGTGACGACGCCACCGTCCTCGCCCTCGGCAGCCCTCTGGGGAACGGATGACCAGCGCCACCTTCCGCACGCCCGCCGCCCTGCGGCGCACCGTACGCGGCATCGCCCTCACCTACCGGCTGCCCGCCGAGGACAGGGCCCGGATCGTGCTGTCCCTCAGCGAGACGGCCGCCATGGCGCTGAACGCCGGGCACCCGGTCACGCTGACCGCCACCGACGAGGCGGGCGACGACGGAACCGGCCGCCTCACCCTCGCCCTCGGCCTCCCCCACGGCGAGGACGTACAGGTGATGACCGATCAGCTTCCGCTGCCGGGTGAGGCGACGGCCGACGGCACGGTGGTGTGGCGGGTTCCCCTGCCCATGGCACCGGCCCCGACGGCCGCACCGGTCACCGCCGTGCTGCCGCGTCCCGCCGCGCAGCCCGTGGGCGGCGCCGCTCCCCGCACCGGCGACGCCGACCTCGCGCTGCTGGAGGAGGAGCTGCGGGCCGCGCTCGCCCGGGCCGACCACCTCGCCGACGAGCACCGCAAGCTCAAGCACGAACTCGCCGAGACCAACAGCGGGGTGCTCGCCCTCTACGTACAACTGGAGGAGCGTGACGAAGAGCTGCGCAAGGCGCACGGGCGGACCCTGCGCGCCCTGGAGGACGCGCTGCGGCCGAGACCGCTGCACGTCGACGGCCTCGACCTCGCCGTCCACTACGCCCCCGCGAGCGACGACACCCCCACCGGCGGCGACCTGTACGACTGGTTCACCCTCCCGGACGGGACGGTGCACATCACCATCGTCGACGCCCTCGGCCACGGCATCACGAGCACGCGCACCGCGCTGACCGTCACCCACGCCGTACGCACGCTGGCGCTCGAAGGCCACCCGCTGGAGAGCATCGTGGCGCGCACGGACGGCATCCTGGCCCCCTTCGACCAGAACGTCATGGCCACGCTGCTCCTCGCCCACCTCGACCCGGTGAGCGGAAAGCTCTCGCTGGCCAACGGGAGCCACCCGCCGGCCCTCCTCGTGCGCGCCGACGGGGAGGCCTCCTACCTGGAGGTCCGCGGCCGCGGCGTCGGTTTCCCCCTGCCAGGCAGCGAGCGGGTCCTCACCACCACGCTCCGCCCCGACGACCTGCTGATCCTCTACACCGACGGCCTCACCGAGAGCCGCAGGGACCCCCGCGAGGGCGAGCAGCGCCTGATGGCGACCGCCCGCCGCCACCGCGTACGGCCCACGGAGGACGTACCGGGGTCCATAGCGCGCGCCATGCTGACCGACGTCCTCCACGAGGACGACACGCTCGCCCTGGCCGTGCGCCTCCGCTCCCCCGGCGTCTGACGCCGGGCTATGCCCTGCGCCGGAGTTCCGCCGAGAGGTGGTGCTGGAGCGGCTGGCCCACGGCCGCGAGGTCGTGGGTGAAGGTGAGGGTGCCGGGGTCGGTCAGGGTGTAGCGGCGGCGGGTGGCGTCGACCTTCTTGGCGGTGGGCGCGAGGGCCACCTCGTGGGTGGCGAGGTCCACCGTGTCGCCGTCCGCCTGGCCGACCGCGATCTCCGCGATGCCGGTGGGCTGGGTGATCAGTGCCTCCACGCGGCCGTCGGGCTGCAGCCGCCACCAGCCGCTCTCCCGTGCCGAGGGACGCAGCGGCCGGTCGTCGGCGTCCAGGAGCCAGGCGCGGGCCTCGTAATGGAGGAAGGGGCGCCCGTCGTGGCTGAAGGTGACCTCCTGCGCGTACGCGAAGTCGCCGTCGAGCGTCGGATACTCGCCGCTCCCCCGGCCCTGCCAGGTGCCCAGGAGTCCGAGCACGGGCGTGAGCAGCGCGTGCGGGGCCGGTGCCTCGTCGGGGTGGTGGGCGTCGGGGTACGGGTACTGCGGCGCGGGGTCGATCACGGTTTCGGGCTCCTGGGGGTTGGGGGCGGTCAGGTGACGGTGACGGTGACGGTGACGGTGACGGTGACGGTGAAAGCGTAGGCCCCGGCCGGGGCGGTGGGCCGCAGGAGTGACAAGGAGCGCGCTACCCGGCGGTTACGGGGTACTCATCGCAGCGAGCCCACCCACCGGTTGAGAAGGAGCACTGTCATGGCGAGCAACGGCACATCGACGGACGTCGTCGAGCTGATCCTCGACGACCACCGGCGCATGGAGGACCTCTTCCGCGAGATGCGCAGCGTGGAGGGCGAGCGGGCCGCGGCCCTGCGGGAGTTCGCGGACCTGCTCATCGCGCACGCCCTCGCCGAGGAGGCCGAGGTCTACCCCGCGCTCAAGCGCTACCGGGACATCGAGAACGACGAGGTCGAACACGGCGTCGAGGAGCACGAGGAGGGCAACAAGGCGCTTCTCGACCTCCTGGAGGTCGACGAGGTCGGCTCCGACGACTGGGACGAGAAGCTGGAGAAGCTGGTCGAGGCGGTGACGCACCACGCCGACGAGGAAGAGCGGACGATCCTCAACGGCGCCCGCGAGAACGTCGCGATGGAGCGCCGTGAGGAGCTGGGTGCCGCCTTCACCAGGGAGCGTGCCAAGCAGCTCAAGGAGGAGTGCGGAAGCGTCGAGAACGTCCGCCGCATCGTGAAGTCCTGAGCACCGCGCGGGGCCGAGACGACTCTGGGCCCCGCGCAGGACCGCGGCTCCCGGGCCCTCGGGGCCCGGCGCCCGGTCAGTCGCCCGGCCAGATCGCCGGTCAGATCGTCCGGTCAGTCCTGCGTGGGCGGCCAGACCGGACGGTGCGGTTCCGGCAGTTCGGCAAGGGCGTGGGCGACGGTCCGGTGGCTCGGCAGCAGTTCGGCGCTGCCGGTCGCCGTCAGCAGATCCGTCAGCCGCCGCCCCGCTCCCGCCAGGAGGAGCCTGCCGTCGCGGCGGTCAAGGAGCCAGCGCATGGCCAGCAGGCAGTTGAGGCCGCGCGAGTCGCAGAACGACAGGGCGGTGGCGTCGAGGACCAGGTGCCGGTGGCCCGAGTCGACGTACGCGCCGAGTGTGCCCAGGAAGAGCGCCTCGCCGCTCTGGTCCAGCTCACCGGTGACACGCAGCACCGCGCAGGCGTCGCAGCTCGCCAGCTCCGTGATGGTCAGACGACGGATCTGCGTGGACATCGGCGCCTCCATCTCTACGCGGCGCCACCCTACGCCCGCCGCGCCCGGTGATCGGCACTCTTATGGGGGAGTGTGCCCCGCATCTCGCCGGGCAGCGGAACGGGTTGACTTTTCTCAGCGGCCTGGAGCGCGCCATGGAGCGCGGGTCCGGCAACTTCCGGTCACGCCTGCTGCCGACCTCGCCCTGACGCGGGCCCGGCCCGGCCAACTGGCGTGACATATAGGCGTTTTCGGTGGTTCGGGCGGGGTGCGCGGCTACGCTTGTCGGGGCACCGCCCCGCGGGCGGGGCGCCGCGGCGGAGGGAGAGTGCGTGGACGGGGGCACGGTAGGGCTGCGTATCGCGTCGGCGGTGATCGCGCCGCTGCTCAAGCGGTTGCTGCTGCCTCCCGCCAAGGCGCCGGGCGCCCACTACCAGGACCGGCCGATCCCGGTCCGGCGCCTCATGGCCTTCTCCCGCGAGCACCGCACCCTCACCGAGGACGATCTGCACCGGATCGCCCGCGAGCTGGTGCGGCGCGCGGTGCGGGCCGCGGGCCCCTACGACCCGCCGGTCGGCGCCGACGAGAAGGACGCGGTGGGGCTGGCGCTCACCCGCACCCTGCACGCGCTCGGCGATCTCGACATGGACGACGTCCAGGCCTTCGCGCTCGGGCCCGAGAAGCTCGCCGCGGAGCTGTCGCGGCGGGCCGGGCCCGAGACCCGCAGACTCCTGAGCGACGACGCCGCCCGCTTCCACGACCGGCTCCTGGAGACGGCGTGCGTACATGTGGTGCGGTTCTTCAGCGAGCAGCCGGGGTTCGCGGCGCGCACCCAGGTCGAGCAGAGCCGTGAGGTCCGCGAGCAGAGCGAGCGCCTCGACCGGATCCTGGAGCGCCTTCCCGACATCTCCGCGCAGGACGCGCGGTTCGAAGAGGATTACGCGCGTTACGTCGTCCAGTGCCACGGCAAGCTCACCATCCACGGCGTCGACCTGCGGGAGCCCGCGGGGCAGGAATGGCCCCTGGAGGCCGCCTACTTGAGCCTGGAGGCCACCCCCTACCGCAGCGGCCCCTCGGAGGCGGCCCCGCTGGCGGACGACGAGTCGCCCGAGCGCGCGGCGGCGCCGGTGGAGACCACCCTCGCCACCCATGACCGGGTCCTGCTGCGCGGCGTCGCGGGCACCGGCAAGACGACGCTCGTCCAGTGGCTCGCCCTCACCACGGCCCGGCAGGACCGGATGCCGGGCTCCCTCTCCCAGCTCCTGGGCCGCGTGCCTTTCGTGCTGCCGCTGCGCGCCCTGGCCCGCAAGGGCGCCGAACTGCCGATGCCCCAGGACTTCCTGCGCTGGATCGACTGCCCGCTGCTGGGCACCGAGCCCGAGGGCTGGGCCACGCGCGTGCTGCAGAACGGCCGCGCGGTGATGCTGATCGACGGGGCGGACGAGATCCCCAAGGGCGAGCGCGGCCGTGTGAAGGCCTGGCTCAAGAAGCTCCTCGCGGTCTTCCCCGGCAACCTGTGGCTGCTCACCTCGCGCCCCTCCGCCCTGGAGCCGGGCTGGCTGCGGCACGAGGGCTTCCACGAGTTCGTGCTCAGCGCGATGCCGCCCGCCGACATGCGCCGGTTCATCGAGCGCTGGCACGCGGCGGCGGGGGCGCCCGCCCGCCTCGGCGAGTCGCTGACGCTCGCGCTGCGCAGCAGGCCCGAGCTGAGCCGCCTCGCGACCAACCCCCTGATGTGCGGGCTGATCTGCGCCCTGCACCGCGAGCGCCGCGGTTTCCTGCCGCGCGGGCGCGCCTCACTCTACGAGGCCGCGCTCGCCATGCTCCTGGAGCGGCGCGACGTGGAGCGCGAGGTATACGGCGGGGGCGACGGCGCCCCGCAGCTGGACCAGCGGTCGGCGACCGAACCGCTGCGGAGCCTCGCGTACTGGCTGATCCGCAACGAACGGACCCAGCTGGACCGCGCGGACGCCGTCGGTGTCGTACGCCGACTGATGCCGTCGGTGGAACGGCTCGCGGAGATCGGCGAGGCGGAGGACGTACTCCAGCTCCTCCTGGAGCGCTCCGGGCTGCTGCGCGAACCCGCCCAGGGCGCCGTCGACTTCATCCACCGCACCTTCCAGGACTTCCTCGGCGCCCAGGCGGTGCTCGAGGAACGCGACATGGGCATGCTGGTCAACAACGCGCACCTCGAGCACTGGGAGGACGTGGTGCAGATGGTCGTCGCCCAGGCCCGCCATCACGAGCGGGGCGAACTGCTCACCCGGCTGCGCGAGCGCGGGGAGCGGGAGAGGGACCCGGCCGTCCAGGCCCGGCTGCGGCTGCTCGCGCTCGCCTCCCTGGAGCAGGCCACCAGCGTCGCCCCGGCGGTGCGCGAGGCCATCGAGGGCCAGGCGGCGCGCATGGTGCCGCCGCGCAGCCTGCGCGAGGCCAGGTCCCTGGCGCAGACGGGACCGCTGCTGCTTGGCCTGCTGCCGGGTCCCGACGCGCTCTCGGGCGACGAGGAGCTGGCCACCGTACACGCGATCTGCCAGATCGGCGGGGACGCCGCCATCCCCCGCCTGCGGCAGTTCCTGCACACCGGTCAGAGCGCCGTGCGCGCCCAGCTGCTGCACCACTGGGACCGTTTCGACCCCGAGGTGTACGCCGAGGAGATCGTGCGGCCGCTCCTGGAGATCGCGCCGGAGGAGATGGTCACCGTGCGTTCGCGCGCCGAGCTGGACGCGCTGCGCACCATGTCCGGCTACCAACGCGTCAGTCTGCGGGGCGACTTCACACCGGACGACGTGCGCTCGGCGTTCGAGGGCGGGCATCTGCGGGAGCTGCAGCTGCGCGACATCCTCTCCCTGGACTCCCTGGACGTCCTGTCCGGCTACACCGAGCTGGAGTCGCTCGGGCTGCGCGGCTGCCGCAACGTCCAGGATCCGGCGCCGCTCACCCGGCTCCCGCGGCTGCGGCGGCTCGCGCTGCGCGACCTGCCCCGCTTCGAGCCGCTGCACGAGCTGGCGGGCTGCGCACGGCTCGACACTCTCCTGATCGGCGCGGACGTTCCCTGGCGCGGCCTCGCCGACCTGCCGTGCCCCGGGCGGCTCCGGGTCCTCTCGCTGCCGCCGACCGCCACCCGCCTCTCGTCCATCGCGGCGTGCGAGAGCCTCACGGAACTGCACCTCCAAGAGGCGAGCGAGCGGCTGACGCCGGACTCCTGGGGCTCGGACATCGGCAAGCTGCCCGGGCTGCGGACGCTCACGCTGACCTCGGCGCAGCTGAGCATGCTGCTGTTCGCGCCGCGTACGCAGCTTCCCCACGTCACCCGGCTCAACGTGCACGCGGGGGCGGGGGCCGCCGTGCCGCTGCGCCGGATCGCCCTGCGCCTGCCCGGTCTCGAGGAGATCCATCTGCTGGAGGCGGCCGAGGTCGACCTCGCCTCACTCGCCTCGCTGCACCGGCTGCGCAAGGTCCGCCTCGCCTACCCCGGCGAGGTGCGCGGCACGGAAGCGCTCGCGGGGGATGTCGAGCTGTCCATCTACCCCCAGCCCTGATCAACGGGCTGACACCGGTCGTGCGCCGAGGGTAAGTTCTGTGACCCCGAGCACAGTTGACGAGGAGCGGCACTACGGAGGCGGGATCCAGTCGGATGAACAGTGCGGAAGACGTGCCGCTGTACGGCAGGGACCCTCTCCTGCGCGCGCTCGTCCCGCGGCTGACCGGTCTCAAGTACGACGAACGCTCGCGCGCGGCACGGGAGTTCCAGCACGACCTTCCCGTGGTGCTGGTGACGGGGCGTCACGGCATGGGGCGCAGCGCGGTGCTGCGGGAGCTGGCGGCGCACTACCGCGGCAGGCTTCCCCTCGCCCATATCCGGATCGCGCCGACGGGTGCCACGGCGTTCTCGGCGGGCGGCTCGGACGCCGACGGCCATCTCGCCACCGATCTCGTGGGCGTCCTGATGGAGCTGGCGCGTCAGCTGGCGCCTTCCTACCGGCGGCCCTTCCCCGTGCTGCTGCCCGGCCTGTTCGCGGTCTCCAGCTGGGATCCGGGCGACGACGCCGACCGGGACGCGGTGTGTCTGCGTCTCGCCCGGCTGCTGATCGCCTGCCATCAGGCCGACGAGCCCGAGCAGGAGCTGCGCCAGGCGTGGGCGGCGGCGGTCGAGGCCCGGGTGGAACCGGTCTTTCCGCGGGCGCCCGGGGTGTTCGGCGTGCCCGGGGTGCCGGTGCCGGGTGCGCCTGGGGCGCTCGGCGCACCTGGGGTGCCTGTCGTACCCGATGCGCCCGGGGCGCCCGGCGCGTCCGGGGTCGGGACCGCGAGCATCTCCCGCGCGCTGCGCCGCGAGTACGCGCACCGGTATCGCGCGGGCGGCGAGCGGGACTGGTACCGCGGCCGCTTCCCCCAACTGGCCACGGGCACCGACCCCTTGGAGCTGCTCGGTGACTGGTACCACCAGGGCGGCGACTACCGGCGCGCGGTCGAGCGGACGCTCGTGGCGGCTTTCCGGCACGATGTCGCCGGCTCCTACGGCCGCCTCCAGCGCTGGAACCGCGAGCCGTGGCCCCTGGTGCTCCTCGACGACGTGCATCTGCCCGCCGGGCGGCGCTTCCTCGACCTGCTCCTCGAACACCGGGCGATGTCCGGGTCCCCCGAGCGCGAGGAACTGGTCGTCGTGGCGACCCGGCTCGGCGAACCGCCGGGCAGCGACCCCGGCCCGGTCCGGCGCGAACTGGCCGACCTGGTGCGCGGCTCCGGCTGGCAGCGCCGCGGGACCGCGCCATCGGCGGGACTGCTCACCGTCCCCCTCACCCCGCTGAGCCGCGACGACGTACTGCCGCTCCTCGAGGCCGGTTCGGCGGGCGCCCCGCTCCACCCCTATCTCGCCTCCGCCCTGCACTCACTGACCGGCGGCCACCCCGCGGCGACGACCATGCTCTGCTCGGCGGTACGCGCCGCGACCCGCGCGGGCCTCGCCGTGGCCCCGCGCGACCTCCTCGAACTCTCCGCCAAGGACGGCCGTCCCGTCGGCGAGGCGCTGCTGGAGCGGCTGCTTCCGGATCGGCGCCAGCGGGACCGGCTGACGCTCCTCTCGCTGGCCAGGGACAGCGCGGCAGCCGAGGCGCTGGCGACCCGGCTGCGCCTGGAGGGCCCGGAGCAGCTGCCCGCGAACGCGGTCACCGACTATCTCGAACAGCAGCACTGGCAGCGCCTGACGCCGCCCGAGAGCCCGTTGGTGACGGATCCACTGCTCCAGAAGCTCCTGGTCCACGAGGCCCGCAGGCTCTCCCCCGGGCCGGACGACAGCCGGGGCTGGCAGGAGATCCACCGCTTCCTGCAGAACCACCACGCCCAGCGCGGCGACGACGGTCAGGCGGACGCCCTGCGCCACATGCTCGCCGCGGGCGGCGTCGAGACGGTGGTGGCCTCCTTGGCCGAGGAGTTCCAGTCCGAGCGGGACGAGCGGGGCGCGGGGCACTGGCTGCGCTGCCTGCGGTATGCCGCGACCGCCCCCACCCCGCCCGCGCGGGACTGGGAGGACGACCGGCTGCGGATCGCGCTCGGCGCGCACGACGGGCGCTATGTCCACCTCGACGACACCGAGCGGTGCGTCAACCGGCTGTTGCACGCCCTGTGGTACCTGTCCGAGCCGCACACGGAGCCGGATCCCGACACGTGCACGGCCATAGAGCAGGAGCTGGCCTATCTCTCCCTGCGTCATCCCTCCTGGCGCGTCGCGCTCGGTCAGGCGGCCCGCCGGTGGCCCGCCGCCGCCCGGGACAAGCGCCCCCTCCCGATACCAGGACAGTGAGGAAGCATGCTGTTCCGTCGCCATCCCCGCGAGTGGGGACCGATCGAGTGGGCCGCCGTCCTGGGACTGGCCCTGGTGGCCGGGATCGCCGTCGCCGTCGTCACCCTCGGCGCGCGCGGGCCCGGCAGGTGCGGTGACGATCTGCGCGATCTCGGCGGGGACTGCGTCGGTGTGACCGAGAGCGCCTTCGACGCCGACCCGCGCCTGAAGAGCCTCATCGAGGCGGTGGCCGAGGAGAACGCCGAGGTGAGGCGGGACGCCGAGTCCCCGGCGGACAACGGCGCCAAGATCCCGTACGTGCGGATCGCGCTGATGATGCCGTACACCTCGGACGAGTCGAGCGCGATGACCACCGACATGATCCGGCGCGCGCTGGCCGGGGCGCTCACCGCCCAGCAGGAGGCCAACAGCGGCAGCGGGCCCCACTACCAGCTGCTGTTCGCGCCCGACGGCCGCAACCTCGACCACTGGGAGCCGGTCGTCGAGCGGCTCGTCGAGCTGGCGAAGGACAAGGACGCTCCGCTGGTCGGTGTGACGGGGATTCCCAGCAGTACTCCCGAGACACGGCGGACGATCGCCGCGCTCAGCGACCGCGGCATCCCCACCGTCGGGCCCGTCATCACCGCGGCCGACATGAACGCCGGCCACTTCTTCAAGACGTCACCGAACAACGACCAGTTCGCCCGCGCCCTGAAGCAGTACCTCAAGAAGCGGCCGCAGCGGGGCGAGGGTTTCTTGGTCTGGGACAACCGCAGCGAGGACGTGTACTCGCGGAACCTGCGGCGGGTCTTCGAGAAGCACTTCGGCGACACGTACGACTTCAAGGGCCACAACTCCAACTTCACCGGCTCCTCCGGCGCCGACAAGGGCATCCCCCAGCGGTTCACCGACGCCGTGCAGAAGATCTGCACCGCGCGGTCCGACACCGTCTTCTTCGCCGGACGCGACCAGGACCTGCCCGCCTTCGTCAAACGCCTCGCGCAGGAGGGCGATTGCGGCCGCGGTTCGGAGCTGCGGCTGCTCAAGGTGGGCATCGGGCTCGAACCCACCCTCACCACGGACGAGACCACCCGCTGGCTCAAGGAGGCGCGGGCCACGATCGTCGACGCCTCGTCCGTCGATCCGGCCTGGTGGGACGGTGGGAAGGACCCCGAGCACGAACCGCCGCGGGCGCTCGGCCGCTTCCTCGACCGCTTCCACAAGCTGGAGAAGGAGCACGAGCTGGGGGCCAAGCCGCTCAACGACGGGTACGCGGTGATGTACCACGACGCGTTCACGCTGCTCGCCGACGCCGTGGACCGCACCTACAGCGAGATCAACGAGGGCGCGGGGAAGCCGGAGGGGAAGAAGGCCCCGCTGATCCCGACGAAGAACGACGTCTACAACACCCTCATCATGCCGAGCATCTCCGCCAACGGATGCAGCAACTGCCTGCGGGGCGCGGCGGGCAGCTACGGCTTCGAGGGGCCGGGGGCGAACGACCAGTGGGCGGTCTGCAAGCCGGTCCCGATCGTCGAGTACCCGGCTCCCCGGGGCGACGCGGCGGAGAGGGAACGCCCGCCGCTGTACCGGACGTTCAGAGGCGGCGACAAGGACGTCTGCCCGAACTGACCACTCCGTGGGTCCTGCCGTTGTCAGTGGCGGCTGGCAGCCTGGGCGGTATGGACAGCGACGATGAGCAGCTGCTGCGCGGCCGGGTCTACGGCCACGACCAGCCGGGCCCGCGGCCGGGACAGCGGTACGCCGAGTTGGTCGGCGGCCCGCTGGACGGCCTGCTGCTCGACATCACCGAGTGGACGGGCGACGACTGGACGCGGGTCGAGAGGGACGCGGGCGTCGCGCTCCCGACCGAGCTGGGGCGGTTCGGTGCCGGGGGCCGGGCGATGTACGCGCCTCGGCCCGGCGATCCGCGCCGCTTCGACTGGTCCGGCGACATGCCGTGACGTGTGCCGCGTCCGGCTCCGGGGCGCCATTTATTCCCATGGGCGTCCGGGGTGCCCTTGGTAATATCGCTGTCATGGCACGAGGTATCTGGTCGCAGAAGGTCCGCTCCGCCCGCTGACGGCGGCGCCCCTTCCCTGCTGAATTCGCGCTCGCCGTCCCGGTTCCCGCCGGGCGGCCACTTCCCGCTGCCCGGCTCCCCTGCGAGCTGCGGAGCACCCGTGAATCCCACCCCGACCCCCGAAGCCATGGCCCTGCCCGTCCAGGCGGGCGAAAGCGCGCACATCCGCGCCGAGGACGTCACCGTCAGCCGCGGTTCCCGGCGCGTCCTGGACGGCGTCTGCCTCACCGTCTCCGCCCGGTCCCGGATCGCCGTCGTCGGTGAGAACGGCCGCGGCAAGACGACGCTGCTGCACGTCCTCGCCGGACTGCTCACGCCCGACGAGGGCACCGTGCGCCGGGCCGGCACGGTCGGCCTCGCCCGTCAGGAGCTGTCCGCGCGGGACGGCGAGACCGTCGGCACCCTGACCTCCGAGGCGCTCGCCCCCTCGCTCGCGGCCCTCGCCGCCCTGGACGAGGCGACCCTCGCCCTGGCCGGAGGCGACCCCACCGCCGACGACCGCTACGCCGCCGCACTCGACGCCGCCACCCGGCTCGACGCGTGGGACGCCGAACGCCGCGTCGACATCGCCCTCGACGCCCTGGGCGCCTGCGCCGACCGGGAGCGCCCCTTGGCGACCCTGTCGGTCGGGCAGCGCTACCGGGTCCGCCTCGCGTGCCTGCTCGGCGCGCACCACGACGTCCTGCTCCTCGACGAGCCGACCAACCACCTCGACGCAGATGGCCTCGGCTTCCTGACCCGCAGGCTGCGCGAGCACGACGGCGGCCTCGCCGTCGTCAGCCACGACCGGGCGCTGCTGCGCGACGTCGCCGACCGGTTCCTCGACCTGGACCCGACCCGCGACGGGAAGCCGCGCCTGTACGCGGGCGGCTACGACGCCTGGCAGGACTCCCGGCGCCGGGAGCGGGAGCGCTGGGAGCAGGACCACGAGGAGCAGCGGGCCGAACACCGGCGCCTGAAGGACTCCGTGGCGAAGGCCCGCGACCGGCTCTCCACCGGCTGGCGGCCGGAGAAGGGGACCGGCAAGCACCAGCGCCAGTCCCGCGCGCCGGGCGTCGTACAGGCCCTGAAGCGGCAGCAGGAAGCACTGGAGGCGCACCGGATCGACGTACCGGAGCCGCCGCCCGTGCCGCGGTGGCCCGATCCGGGTGTCCGGCCGGGCGCGCCGCAGCTGCGGGCACACGGCGTCGCGGTCGAGGGGCGCCTCGCGGGGCCGGTCGACCTCGCCCTCGACGGCGGCGACCGGCTGCTCGTCACCGGGCCGAACGGCGCCGGGAAGTCGACGCTGCTCGCCGTCCTCGCCGGGGCGCTGCGGCCCACGGACGGCGAGGTCCGAGTGGCGCGGGGGGCGCGGGTCGTCCGCGTCACCCAGGAGACCGCGGGGCAGGACCCCGGCCTCACCGCCCGCGAGGTGCACGCCCGTCACGTGGGGCGGCTGGTGGCCCGCGGCGTGCTCCGCGAGGCCGACGCGGTCCCGCTCGGGGCGCTCGGCCTGCTGGACTCCGACGCGCTGCGCACACCGGTGGGGCGCATGTCGCAGGGGCAGCGGCGGCGCCTCGACCTGGCGCTCGCGCTGGCCGGCCGGCCCGGTCTCCTCCTGCTCGACGAGCCGACCAACCATCTGTCGTCGGCGCTGGTCGACGAGGTGACCGAAGCGGTCCACGCCACGAGCGCCGCCGTCGTCGTCGCGACGCACGACCGTCAGCTGCTGCGGGACCTCGCGGACTGGCCGCGCCTCGAGGTGCGGCTCAGGGCACGGTGATGTAGCCGGGAGCGGGCAGGCGCGGGGCCGTGGCGGGCTCGTGGATGTCCGCGAGGGCCATGAAGAGCAGCGCCACGGCGAGGGCACCGGGGTCCGGGACGCCGAGGGCGTGGTCGCCCACGTAGCTGGCCCGGCCGCGCCGGGGCCGCAGGGACGCGGTGCCGAGCGCCCCGCGGATGGCCGCCTGGGCCGCCTCGGTGAGGGGCGCCTCGGCGGCCTCGGCCCGCGCGGAGTCGGCCAGCGACCGGGCGGCGGGGGCGAGGGCGTCGACCAGCGTGCAGTCGCCGGGGCTCGCACCGCCCACCCGGTGGATGGCGGCGAACCCGGCCTCGGCGGCCTGCGCGAGCGCGGCGGCGGACGGCGCCCCGCCGTCGGCCGGGGAGGCGGTGGCGAGGTGCTGGAAGAGGAGGCCGAAGAGGGGGCCGCTGGTGCCGCCGACGTCGTTGAGGAAGGCCTCCGCGAGGGCCGCCGTGCCGTCGAGCCCGCGCTCGTCGGCGAGCTTGACCGCGCGTCGTACGCCGCCCGCGAGGTTGTCGCCGAAGTCGCCGTCGCCGACGAGCTGGTCGAGCTTGGTCAGGTTGTCGCGGACCTGGGTGACCGTCTGCGCGTAACGGTCGAGGAGGGCGCGGTCGCCGCCCTGGGCCGGGGTGGCGGCGGTTCCGGCCGGGGAGGTCGCGGGCTCCTGCGGCTGGGCCCGGCGGTCCGGGGTGAGCGTGGGGCGCGGCAGGACGAGCGGGGTGCGGGTCGGTGCCGTCCACAGGTCGGCCCAGCCCTCCTCCAGCCGCGTCAGGGTGAGGGAGAAGCCTGCCATGTCCAGGGCGGCGGTGTAGGTGCCGGGCACGGTGAGGACCGGCCGGACGCCGCGGGCGGTCAGCTCGTCGTGGAGCAGGACGCTGACGGCGTTCAGCTCCAGCTCCGTGGTGGCGCCGAGGCCGTTGACGAGGGCGAGAACCTCGCCGGGGCCCTCGGGGAGCGCGTCGAGCAGGTCGTCGGTCATCCGCCGGACGAGGTCGCCGATGGCGGGGCGGGCGATGGTGCGGGTGCCGCGCTCGCCGTGGATGCCGACGCCGTAGTCGAGGGTGTCCGCGTCCAGGGTGAAGGCCGGGGCGAGGGTGGTGGGCGAGGTCTGGGCGCGGGCGGCGACCGCGATGCTGCGGGAGGCGGCCACGACCCGCTGACCGAGATCGGCCAGTTCCTCCAGCGTGGCGCCCTGGTCGGCCGCGGCGCCCAGCAGCTTCTCGACGACGACCGTGGCGGCGGTGCCCCGGCGGCCGGTCGCGCTGTCCACGCTGTCGGTGGCGAGATCGTCGTCGACCAGGACGGTGGCGACCGGGATCCCGTCGTGCCGCAGGCGCTCCGCCGCGATCTGGAAGTTGATCACGTCGCCGGTGTAGTTCTTGATGATGAGCAGGACGCCGCCGCTCTTGGCCGCGGCCGCGCTCGCCTCGTAGATCTGCCGGTTGTGCGGGGAGGCGAAGATCTCGCCGGGACAGACGGCGTCCAGTCCTCCGCGCCCCAGGAGCCCGGTGTGCAGGGGTTCGTGCCCCGAGCCGCCGCCCGAGACCAGCGCGACCGTGCGGTCGGGGTGCGGGTCGCGCGCCCGCAGGTACAGAGGGGCCGTGTTCACCTCGATCAGCCCGGCGTGGGCGAGGGCCAGACCGCGGGCGGCGGTCAGCACGGGGTGGGTCTCCGGCAGGAAGTAGCTCATCGGTGAGTTCTCCGTACGTGTGCGGGGCCTGCGGCGGGTGTGCGGTGGCGCAGGGTGCGGCCCTTGGGTGCGGCGTACGCGGCCCGGGGGCGCGGCGCTCACCATGGACCTCCTCCCGCCGTGAAGAACGGCACGCCCGGCTACCGGCACTCTCGCGTTCCGGCCCCTCGGTTCGTGTGCGACGCTGTCAACCTGCCCCGGCCCGGGTGCGCGAGCGCGCGGGCCACGCGGCGCTCACCAGCAGGCAACCCCATCTTTGCGAGGTCTTTACCCTTGCCGGACGCACGACGCGAGGACCTGGGGCGGATGCTGCGCGCCTGGCGGATGGCGCGGGACCCGCGTCTGGTGCCGGGCCCCGTCCCGTTCCGCGGCCACCGCGGCTACCTCACGCAGCTCGACATGGCCCTGCTCCTCGGCGTCTCCGAGCGCTGGTACCGCGCGCTGGAGCGGGGCGAGGACCGCGGCTACGCCCCGGAGATGATCGCCGGGGTGGCCCGCATCCTGGACCTCTCCCCCGCGCGCACGGACGCCCTCTTCCGGGGCACGGGCCACCGCCCGCCGCGCCGCCCGGCGGACGGGGCCCGCCCCGACGAGGCCATGCTCGATCTGCTGCACCAGCAGCGGCGCGTGAGCTGGATCTGCGACCGAGCCTGGGACGTGGCGGCGGTCAACGCCGTGGCCGCGCGCCACTGCCCCTGGCTGACCCACCCCGACGCGAACGTCATGACCTGGGCGTTCTCGCCGCAGGCCCGCTACCAGCTGCGGGACTGGGAGGCCCGCTGGGCCCGCCCGCTGCTCGCCCGGCTGCGCCTGGCCTGGCAGCGGCTGCCGGACGACGAGCGCCTGGACGAGGTGGTGCGGGCCGTGCGGGGCGAGCCGGGGGTCGCCGCGCTGTGGGACGGCGCGGCTGACGTCCCGGACCCGGAGGAGGCGCGGGCCCGGCCGATGTACTTCCCGCTGGTCTCGCCCGATCCGGTGGACGTACGCGTGAGGACCTACGGGCGTTACGACGACGACGCGCTGCGCTGGATCGTCGTGACGCCCGTGGACACCGGCGTCACGTTCCCCTGAGCGCTGCGGATGCCGGGAGCGGCGGCGCATAGCAGCATGACCGTATGGATGACGACCAGACCGCAGACGGCGCGGGGCCCCTGGTCCAGGCGGCGCGCGAAGACGTCGCCGGCCGTGGCTGGCACCTGATGCCCCCGGCCGAGGCCTCGAAATGTGTGAGCGCCGACCCCTCGGTGTGGGAACGGTTCGCCGCGCACTGGGAAGACCTGGTGACGGACCCGTACGCGGCCGAGAAAGGTACGCGCCGTCTGCGGCGCTACGGGCAGTTCCTGCTCTCCCGGGACGGGGAGATCGCGCCGATGGGCCATGAGGCTTTCGTGCAGCCCGAGGAGAGCAACCCCCTGTACGTGGATGTCGAACGGCACTTCGAGCCGCTGACCGAGGCGTTCTTGGCGGAGCCGGTGTTGAACGCGCTGATCCGGTTGCTCGGTGAGGTGGCCGGGGGCATGCGCGATGCCCCCGAGTGGATCGTCAGGGTGCACCCCTTCCGGGTGGTCGCGCAGGCGGACGGCCTGGCGCAGCCCACCCCTGAAGGGCGGCACAAGGACGGCGTCGACCTGGTGTCCTCGCTGCTGATCGGCCGCGAGAACGTGAGCGGCGGCCGCAGCACGGTCCATGACGCGGACGGCCAGGAGATCGCGGCCACCACGCTCAGCGAGCCGGGCACCCTGCTGCTGAGCGACGACCGGGCCACGTGGCACGCCGTCTCGCCGGTCCACCCTCAGGACACCGGCCGGCCCGGCCACCGCGACGTCCTGGTCACGACGCTCACCGCTCCGAAGGGTCAGTCGGCCGTCGGACGGTAGACCGTGAGCGCTTCGGGGAGCTTGTCGATCAGGAGCGCGGTGGGCGCGTCCGCCACCTCACCGTCGTACGCCATCTGCGTGCCCTCGGGCAGGCCGGAGATGACGAGCCGCTGAGGGCGGGCGGACGCGTAGACGCGGGTGCGGGTCAGCTGGCCCGCGAGCGCCGCGGCCAGCAGCCTGCTGCGGGCGAAGCGGCCGCCGTGGGCGATACGGACGTCCAGCAGGCCGTCGGCCAGGTCGTGCCGGCGCACCGGGGCGAGGCCCACGCTGCGGTAGGCGCCGTTGCCCGCGAAGAGGAGCCATATGGAGCGGGCGCGGCCGTTCACCACGGCCCGCAGCGGGCGCCCCGTGCGCAGGATCTGGGCGACGCCGAGCAGGGTGGCGGGCGGGCCGCCGATCTTGGGGGACCAGTGTTCCCTGCTGCGGACGAGATCGGGGTAGCTGCCGAGGCTGAAGGTGTTGAGGAAGTAGGACGGTTCGGAGGGGGTTCTGCCCGCCGGTCCGATCCCGGCGAGCGGCTTGATGCGGCCGACGTCGGCGCGGACCGCGCTGCCCTCGGCGACGGCCGCGCACGCCTCCGCGACCGTGTCGACGCCGAGGTCGGCGGCGAAGTGGTTGAACGTGCCGCCGGGCAGCACCATCAGCGGCACCTTGAACCGCAGGGCGGGCGTCACGGCGGCGTTGACCGTGCCGTCGCCGCCGCACACGCCGAGGACTCCGCCGCGCCGGGCGGCCTCCCGCGCCGCTTCTTCGAGGACCTTCGGCAGGGCCCCCGCCTCCTCCTCGTACAGCACCACCTCGGCACGCGGCAGTGCGGTCTTCAACTGGCGTACGGGGTCGGCGAGTTGCGGCTGGGCGCCGGAGGAGGGGTTGACCACGACGACCAGGCCCTCGCCCTCCGGCAGGGCGGGCGCGTCGACGCGCGGCCGCGCGGGCGGCGGGAGCTGGGCGCGCGTGGGCACCATGCCGCGCACCGCGTAGGCGGCGACCACGCCGAGGGCCGCGCCGACCAGGACGTCCCGGGGGGCGCGCGCGTCGCCGCGGGATTCGGCGTACGCGAGCGTCGCCGTGAGGGGGGCCACGGTCGCGCCCCAGCCCGGCGACTCCAGTGCCGCGCCCGCCGCGAAGGCGGCCGCCGAGGCGGTGGGGCCGGAGGGGTAGGGCCCGGTGAGCGGTTTGCGGGGCAGGCGCCGCAGCAGGGGGGCCGCGTCCTTGGCCGGGCGCGACTGGCCCACCGTGTGCTTGCCCAGGGCGTTGACGGTGGTCGAGGCCAGCGCCATGGAGGAGACGCCGCGCACCGCCGCGCGCCGCCCCCGCGCCCCGCCGAACGCCCACATCCCGGCGGCGATCCCGCAGAACAGCAGTCGGTGGTCGGCGCCGAGCAGGCGCTGGGCGCGGTGCCTCAAGAGATCTTTCATGCCCCCCGTATACCCCGCTTGGCGCCCGCGAGGCCAGTACGGTCGAGACGGCCCGCGTGACCCGTTCGGGCGAGCAGGGCGGGCCCCTGCCCCCGGGCCCTGTTGCAGTGAGGCCATGACGGGACGCATCGGCAGGATCGACCGGCGGTGGTTCGAGCGGGTGGCGGCGGCGCGGCTGACCGGCGCGGAACAGGTGCTGCCGCCGCTGAGCCACGCGGCCAACCACGGGCGGCTGTGGTTGGGCGCGGCAGCGCTCCTCGCGGCCGCGGGCGGGCCCGCGGCCAGGCGCGCGGCACGCCGTGGTGTGGGCGCCCTGGCGCTGGCCTCGCTGACCACCAACGCCGTCGCCAAGTACGCCGTGCGCCGCAGCCGTCCCGTGCATGACGCGGTGCCTTTGGTGCGGCGGCTGGCGAAGGCGCCCTGGACGTCGTCGTTCCCCTCCGGGCACGCGGCGTCCGCGGCGGCGTTCGCCACGGGGGTGGCCTTGGAGTCGCCCGGCTACGGCGCCGTCGTCGCGCCGGTGGCGGCGGCCGTGGCGTTCTCCCGGGTGTACGTGGGTGTCCACTACCCCACTGACGTGCTCGCCGGTATCGCGCTCGGCGCGGCCGCCGCCGCGGTCACCTGCTACTGGTGGCCGCCCCGCCCGGCGCCCTCGACGATCGAGCGGACCCGGGTGGCGGCGCCCGCGCTGCCGGACGGCGAGGGCCTGGTGGTGGTCGTCAACTCCGGTTCCGGCAAGGCCGTCCCCGGCAAGCCGCCCGCCCGGCAGTACGTGGACCTCCTGCTGCCCGGGGCCGAGATCCTGGTCTGCGGGCCGGGCGACGACCTGGGCAAGCTCCTGGACAAGGCGGTCGCGCGGGCCGCCGAGGCGGGCGGGGCGCTCGGGGTCTGCGGCGGCGACGGCACGGTCAACGCCGCCGCCCGCCGGGCCGTCGCGGCCGGGCTTCCGCTCGCGGTGTTCCCCGGCGGCACCCTCAACCACTTCGCGCTGGACGCGGGCACGGCCACCTTCGAGGACACCGCGCACGCCGTGCGGCGCGGCCAGGCCGTGCGGGTGGACCTGGCGCGGGTCCGCGACGGCGAGGGCGCGGATGTACCGGGCTTCGTGAACACCTTCAGCATCGGTCTCTATCCGGAACTGGTGCGCAGGCGCGAGCGGTTGGAGGGCCGCATCGGCAAGTGGCCCGCCGCCGCCGTGGCGTTGCTGGGTGTCCTGCGCGACGCGACGCCGCTGCGGGTGCGCCTCGACGGCCACGACCGTGTCCTGTGGCTGCTGTTCGCGGGCAACGGCCGCTATCTCCCGGACGGCCTCGCCCCTTCGCACCGGGCCCACTTGGACGAGGGGCTGCTCGACCTCCGTACGGTCGACGCGGAGGCGCCGCTGGCCCGCACCCGGCTGACGCTCTCCGCACTGGCGGGCGCGCTGCGGCGCTCCCACGTCTACCGGGCCGAGCGCGTCGAGCGGCTGCGGATCAGCGGCCTGGAGTCGGTGGCCGACCTGGCGTACGACGGTGAGAGGGCACCGGCGCCGGATGCCCTGCTCCTCGACAAGCGGCGGGGCTCGCTGACGGTCTACAGCCCGGCCGATCCGGAGGACGAGATCACCCAGCTGGCGCGCACGGCCTCGCTGGCGGCGGCGAGGCGCCGGCCGGCCTGACCTCCGCGCGCCGGGCCCGTGGCCGCCCGCCACCGGCACGATCGGGCGGCGGGTCAACGCGTGGAGGACTCGCCCACCCCAGGGTGAAGCAGCTCGCCGCGGCGGCGCCCCGCCGATAGGACAGGCGGGGTCAGCGGTCCTACGCCCGTATGGAGCAGCGCACCCATGAGCACCCGTGCCGTCCTTGTCGCCGCCCTCGTCACCGGACTGGTCCTCGGCATCGTGGGAACCAGAGCGGAAGGCTCCGTTCACCCCCGTCCGGCCGGTTCCGTGGCCGAGGCGGGCCGTTAGGCTGCGACATTGCCGCGTGGCCCCTCCGTCCTCGCCCCGCGGCCGCCGAGCCGCCGTCGACGGAAGCGAGTGGACCTTGAACTTCCTCACCATCGGTCATCGCGGGGTCATGGGTGTCGAACCCGAGAACACCCTCCGTTCCTTCATCGCCGCGCAAGCCGCGGGCCTCGATCTCATCGAGCTGGATCTGCATCTGAGCAAGGACGGCGCCCTCGTCGTCATGCACGACGCCGACGTGGCCCGTACGACCGACGGCAAGGGACCGATCGCCGAGAAGACCCTCGCCGAACTCCGGGAGCTGGACGCGGGCCGCGGCGAGCGCGTCCCCGTCTTCGAGGAGGTCCTGGACGCCGTGCGGGCGCCGCTCCAGGCCGAGATCAAGGACGTGGCGGCCGCGCGCGCCCTCGCCGAGGTCATGCACCGTCGCGACCTGGTCTCCCGCGTGGAGGTGATCTCCTTCCACGACGCGGCGATCGCGGAGATCGCGCGCCTGGTCCCCGGCGTGCGGACCGCGCTCGTCGCCAGCCGCTACGGCACCGACGTGGTGGAGCGCGCCACCGCGGTCGGCGCCACCACGCTCGTCCTCAACATCCGGCGGCTGACGCTGGAGATCGTCGAGCACGCCAGGAAGGCCGGCCTGCGGATCATCGGCTGGGTCGTGAACACGCAGGACGATCTGCGGCTGGTGCGCGCGCTCCAGCTGGACGGCGCGACCACCGACTACCCGGAGATCAAGCGGACGGGCCGCTTCACGGCCTGAGGTCCTTGACCAGGAGTTCGAACTCCAGGTCGGCGCGCTGGGGGATGCCGAAGCGCTCGTCGCCGTACGGGAAGGGGGTCATCTTTCCCGTACGGCGGTAGCCGCGCCGCTCGTACCAGGCGATGAGGTCGTCGCGTACGGATATCACGGTCATGTGCATCTCACGGGCGCCCCACTCCTCGCGCGCCACCCGCTCCGCCTCGGCGATGATCACCTTGCCGATCCCCGCGCCCTGCTGGGACGGGCTGACCGCGAACATCCCGAAGTAGGCGTGCTCGCCGCGGTGTTCGAGCTGGCAGCAGGCGACGAGCGCGCCGTCCCGCTCGACGGCGAGCAGGCGGCTCGCGGGCGACTCGATGACCTCGACGACGCCTCGCGGGTCGGTGCGCTGCCCCTGGAGGATGTCGGCCTCGGTGGTCCAGCCCGCGCGGCTCGCGTCCCCGCGGTACGCCGACTCGATGAGGGCGACGAGCGCGTCGACGTCGCCGGAGACCGCGTCGCGGAAGGTGAGTTCGCCGGTGAGGGGGCGTGGGGCGGTGTCCATCGACTTCTGGCTCCGATCTGGCGCGGCCTGCTGCTCCGCCGAGCCTAACGCGCCGCTAAGGTGCGTCCGCATGGTGCATGTACTGAGCAGCAGGACCCTTCTCCACCCCACAGACCCGGAGCGTTCGCGCGCGTTCTACGGCGGCGCGCTGGGCCTCGCCGTCTACCGCGAGTTCGGCACCGGACCCGAGCGCGGGACCGTCTACTTCCTCGGCGGCGGCTTCCTCGAACTCTCCGGCCGCTCCGAGACCCCGCCCCCGCCCGAGCTGCAGCTGTGGCTCCAGGTCCCGGACGTCCACGCGGCCCACGCGGAGCTTGCCGAGCGCGGCGTGGAGGTGGTCCGGCCGCCGGTCAAGGAGCCGTGGGGCCTGATCGAGATGTGGATCAAGGACCCGGACGGCCTGCGGATCGCCCTCGTCGAGGTTCCGCACGATCACCCCATCCGCTACCGGCCGGGAATCTGAGCCGGGGCGATCAGGCCGTGTGAAGCACGTCACACGATTCATCCATTCCGGATGCAGGGGTACAAGGCCACGGGTACGGTCCGCAGAAGATCCAGAAGATCTTCCGGCGGCCCCGGCGGCGCCGACAGCCGCGACACAGCCCTGAAGACGATCTCCCACAGTCTTGGAGTGACATCACATGGCAGCTCCCCGGATCCTCATCGTCGGCGGCGGTTTCGCCGGCATGGAGTGCGCCCACAAGCTGGAGAAGAAACTCGCGCCCCACGAGGCGGAGCTGCGGCTGATCAGCCCGATGGACCACCAGCTCTATCTGCCTCTGCTGCCGCACGTCGCCTCCGGGGTGCTCACCCCGCAGTCGGTCGCGGTGCCCCTGCGCCGGATGCTGCGCCGCACGGCCATCGTGCCGGGCGGCGCCATCGGCATCGACCCCAAGGCGAAGGCCGTGATCGTCCGTAAGATCAACGGCGAGGAGGTCGTGGAGCGTTACGACTACCTGGTCCTGACCCCGGGCAGTGTGACGCGCCAGTTCGACATCCCCGGCGTCGACAAGTACGCGGTCGGCGTCAAGACGCTCGCCGAGGCCGCCTGGATCCGCGACCACGTCATCTCCCAGCTGGACCTGGCCGCGGCCAGCTCGCACCGCGAGGAGCGCGAGCAGCGGCTGCAGTTCGTGGTGGTCGGCGGCGGTTACGCGGGCGTGGAGACGGCCGCGTACCTCCAGCGGCTGACGTGCGCCGCCGTCAAGCGCTACCCGGGTCTGGACGTCTCCCAGATCAAGTGGCACGTGGTGGACGTCGCCCCGAAGCTGATGCCCGAGCTGGGCGAGCGGCTCGGCGAGAAGGCGATGGAGATCATGCAGCGCCGCGGCGTGAACGTCTCGCTCGGGGTCTCCGTGGCCAAGGTCACCGAGGACACCGTCACGCTCACCGACGACCGCGTCCTGCCGTGCCGCACGCTGATCTGGACCGCGGGGGTCGCGCCGAGCCCGCTCATCGCCACGCTCGGCGCCGACACCAACAAGGGCCGCCTGGTCGTCAGGCCGGATCTGACGGTGCCGGGCCTCGACGGGGTCTTCGCGCTCGGCGACGCGGCGGCCGTGCCCGACCTCGCCAAGGGCGGCGACGCGGTCTGCCCGCCGACCGCGCAGCACGCCATGCGCCAGGGCTGGGCCGCCGCGAAGAACGTCCTCGCGGCGCTGCGCGGCTTCCCGCTCACCGACTACCGGCACAAGGACATGGGCCTCGTCGTGGACCTCGGCGGCATCCAGGCGGTGTCGAAGCCGCTGGGCGTGCAGCTGACCGGGCTGCCCGCGCAGGTCGTGGCGCGCGGCTACCACCTGGGGGCGCTGCGCACGCTGACCGCCCGCTTCCGCACGGCCGCCAACTGGGGGCTCAACGCGGTCGCCGGCGACGACTACGTCCGCACCGGCTTCCAGGCCCAGCGGCCCGCCACGCTCAAGGACTTCGAGATGACGGACGCCTATCTGTCGCGGGAGGAGATCGGCGCGCGGGTGGCCTCAGCCGGGCTGTGACCGCCCCGCGGGCCGCAGGGTGAGGGTGGCGACCGTGTGCTTCTCCACCCGCGGCCGGGAGTAGAGCAGCGGGAAGGAGCCGTCGGCCGCCCAGGCGTCGAACAGGTCGGCGTAGTGCGGGCTGCGCGGATCGCCCGACTGGCCCGGGGAGTTCATCGCCACCGAGTTGTCCCAGGCGCCGACGTCCACGACCAGGCGGAAGGTGGCGCCCGTCGTCTGCCGGAAGCCGGGGCCGTAGGCAGCGGCGCCGACCGTGTCGCCGCTGCCGCCGCGCGGGGCGGGCCCCACGGACGCCCACGGCGGGGCGGGGCGGCCGTCGAGCAGGGCGGCGACGGGGTGGTGCGGGTGGGCGTGCAGGAGCGCGCCCCAGGACCAGTGGGCGGGGTCAGGGCCGAGCAGCGCGGAGACTTCGCCGACCGCGGCCGTCAGCGTGGCGTGCAGCAGGCCGGGGTCGGGGTCCGCGGCGAGCAGGGGCAGATCGACGCGGGGGTCGGCGGTGGCGTCCCCCACGGGCAGGATCCGCGCCAGTGCCCCGGGGCCGTACCCGGCGGCGCCCAGTGCCCGGTTCAGCAGGGCGGGGCGCAGGTGCCGCCGGTACCAGACCTCGAAGAGCGCGGCCGCCGCGGAGTGCGGCGCCAGGCGGGTGTCCCAGCCGCGCAGCAGGTCGAGGGCGGCGGCGACGGTGGCGTCCTGGCCGCGCACCCCGGCGAGCAGCGCCTGGACGCGGCGGGCGGGAAGGCTGACGTAATCCGTCTGGAGGCGTACGCAGTCCTCGACCGTCCAGTCGTCGCGGGCGGCCAGTTCCTCGGAGATCCGCTCGTGGCGCGTGGGGGCGTACCAGTCGTACGTGACGGTCTTGAGGGCGCTCGGGTAGTCGGGCGGCAGGTTCATCTGGTTGGCCGTGGCGAACCAGCCCTGCTCGGGGTCGCGGGCCGAGGGCAGTTCTTCGCTGTCGAGGAAGCCGTCCCATTCGTAGCGCCCGTCGCCCGGCACCGGGAGCGTGCCGTCCCATCCGCGGCGCACCGGGACGCGGCCCGCGGGGTGCCAGCCGATGGTGCCGTCGGGGGCGGCGTAGACCTGGTTCTCGCCGGGCGCGCCCCAGCGGCGCATCGCGGTGACGAAGGCGTCGGGGTCGCGGGCTGCCAGGTAATCCATGCTGCCGAGGTAGGGGGCCATGCCGGGGCCGAGCCAGGCGGCGCGGACGGCGAACGCCGCGTGGCGCTCGGGGTGTTCGCGGATCACGGGCCCGTGCCGGGTGAACCACAGCTCGGCGGTGACCGGTTCGCCGCCGCGCACCGGGATCTCCTCGGTGACCAGGGTCATCGGCTCCCAGCGGTCCTGGTACCAGTACTCGTGCGGATCGGCGGGGTTGGTGCGGTAGACGTACAGGTCCTCCTGGTCGATCGGGAAGATCGTCAGGCCGAACGCGAGGTGGCCGTTGTGGCCGATGGAGATGCCGGGCAGGGCGGGCTCCCCGGCCCCGATGACGTCGATGCCGGGGGCGGAGAGGTGCGCGAGGTAGCGCAGGGCGGGCAGGGTGATGCCGCGGTGCGGGTCGTTGGCGAGCAGGGGGCGGCCGGTGGCGGTGCGGGAGGGGGCGATGACCCAGTTGTTGGAGCCGTCGAGGCCTTGGCGGGGTGCCGTGCCCGCGGCCCATGGCGGGACCGTCGCGAGGGTGTAGACGCGCAGCACGTCGTCGGGGATGACGGACAGGTCGAGGCCTTCGGGGACGCGCAGCCGGTGCGGACTCGGTTCGCGGGGCCTGCGCAGCTCCTCGGCGTCGGGGCCGTGGTCGCGCAGGGTGAGGGCGCGGGCGACCTCGTCGTGGAGGTTGTACTGGAGGCCGTGGCTGCGGATGCGGGCGACGTCGGACGGGTCCCAGTACGCCGGTTCGTACCCGAGCAGGCCGAATTCGGGCGGGCTCTGGGCGGGGTCGCGGCGGCAGAGCGCCACGTAGGCGTTGATGCCGTCGACGAACGCGGTCGTGACGCGCTCGGTGCCCTCGCCGTAGGCCCGCCATTCCTCGGCCATGTCGCCGCGGTAGAGGAAGAGGCGGGCGGCGCGGTCGTGTTCGGCGTAGGCGTCGCCCAGCACCTCGCCGAGCAGGCCGAGTCCGCGGCGCCGCCACAGGTCCAGCTGGAAGAGGCGGTCGCGGGCGGCGTTGAAGCCCTGGGCGAGGAACAGGTCGTCCCGCGAGGCGGCGTACAGGTGCGGGACGCCCCACCGGTCGACGAGGATCTCCACCGGCTCGGCGAGCCCGGGGACCTCGAACTCGGTTGCTCCGCTGCCGGTACCGGTATCGGTCATCGGCCTGCCTCCACCTTGACGTGTTCGACCGCGGGGCGCGCGGGGGCCGGGCCCGGGGCGAGCCAGGTGACCGCCACCGTCACCGCGAGGTTGGCGGCGAGCGCGATGATGCCGCCGTTGATGCCGTGGTACGGGTCGTTCTCGGTGCCCCACAGCCCCAGCATCACCGCGAGGCCCACCAGCATCCCCGCGACGGCTGCCCGCGCCGTCAACCGGCGCCAGTACAGGGCGAGGAGCACGACGGGCACCAGCTGTGCCAGACCCTCGTACGACAGGACGGACAGTTCCACCAGGGTGTTGGGGTAGAAGAGGCTGCCCGCGAGCGCCACGAGTCCGGCGAGGACGCATACCGCCTGGGAGAGCCGCTTGGCGCGGATGTCACGTGCCTCGTCCGAGGCGGCGGGGGCGGGTCGCCCGCGCGGGTCGGAGCCGTTGCCGCCGCCCAGGACTGTGCGGCCCCACAGCGTGCCGATGGACAGCATGAAGACGCTCATCGGGACGATGGCCGACAGCGCGCCCGCGACCCCGATGACGGCCACGACGGGCGCGGGCAGCGAGTCCGTGACGAGGCGGAAGAGGGCGAGGTCGGGGTTGCCGAGGGTCGGCAGCACGAAGAGCGCGGTGGCGCCGACGACCATCGGCACGAAGAGCAGCAGCTGGTACCAGGGCAGCAGGAGGGCGTTGCGGCGCAGGGCGTTGGGGCTCTTGGCGCTCAGATAGCCCGCGACCGTCGTGGGGAAGATGGTGATGGTCACGGCGTTGAGGACGACGGTGCTCAGGAACCACAGCGAGTCCCGCCCGCCCGATGCGTGCCCGGGGAAGGTCAGCCACTCGGGCTTCTCGGTCACCATGCGCTGCATGAGGTCGCCGACGCCGCCGAGGTAGTGCGTCGGGATGTAGACGGCGAGGAAGACGACGGCGAGGATCACCAGGACGTCCTTGAAGGCGCTCACCCAGGCCGAACCGCGCAGCCCGGAGACGAGGATGAACACCTCGGCGACGACGAAGGAGATGACGGCCGCCACCTTCAGGTCGACGCCGCCGTACGTCATGGCGTTCACGACCACGCCCATGCCCTGGATCTGCACCTGGATGTAGGGCACGATGAAGAGCGTCGCGACGACCGCCACGAGGATGCCCACCGGCCGTGACCGGAAGCGGAATTCGGCGATGTCGGCGATCGAGATGAGGCCGTGCCGGGAGGCGTACGTCCACAGGGCGGGGCCCACGACGTAGGCGACGGCGAAGCCGACGGTCAGATAGGCGACGAGGTAGAGGATCGGCGCGCCGAAGGAGTACGACCAGCCGGCCGTCCCGAGGAACGAGAAGCTGGTGTACGTCTCGCCCGCCATCAGCAGCCAGATGAAGAGCACGCCGAGCCCCCGGCTGGACACGGACCACTCGGCGAGGCCCTTGGACCTGCCGCGCGCGCTGAGCACGCCGATGGCGATGGTGGCGACCATGGCGAGCCCGAAGACGGTGGTCGCGATCGCGGCGGACCCGCTCATCGGCCCTCTCCCCGGGGCGGGTCGAGTGCGTCGTCGTCGGCGGGGATCGGCTCGACCGCGTTCAGCCGGTAGGCCGGGTCGAGGCGGGCGGCGAGCCAGATGACGAGAGGGCTGACGATCGTCGCGGCGATGACCCAGGCGAGCAGGAAGGGGACGCCCAGGACGCGCGGCTCGACGCGGTTGGCGACCAGCGGCGCGGCGCCGTAGAGCACGAGGGGCACGAGCAGCAGCCACAGGGAGGGGCGGGCGGCGCCGCGGAGACCGGGCAGGCCGTCGAGGGGGTCCGCCGGGGGCGGGCCTGGGTTCTCCGGGCGGGACATCGTGCTCCTTCTCGGTCATGCGGGTCATGCAGGTCGTGCGTGGCGTGCGTGCCGTGCGTGCCGTGCGTGCCGTGCGTGTTGTACGTGGGGGGGCGTCACACCGAGGGGTCGTACCGCCCGTCGACCGCGGTCCAGCCGCCGTCGACGGTCAAGACACTGCCGGTCACGAAGGTAGCCGCGTCGGAGACGAGGTAGGCGACGGCCCCCGCGATCTCCTCGGGCCGCGCCCACCGCTTCAGCGCGGAGGCCTCGGCGTACGCCGCGAACCAGGCCGGGTCGGCGGCGATCTGATCGGTCAGCGGGGTGCGGACGACGCCGGGCGCGACGGCGTTGAACCGCACCCCCTGCGGCCCCCACTCGGCGGCGGCCGTCCGCAGGAGCTGGATGAGCCCGGCCTTCGACGCGGCGTAGGCGCCCTGCCCCGGCTCGACCTGGAAGGCCCGCATCGACGCGAACCCGACGACACTCCCCCGCCCGCGCGCGGCCATGCCGGGGGCGACGGCCTGGATGAGCGTGAGATAGGCGCGCAGATTGAGCCCGATGACCCGGTCGAACTCCTGGAGGCTGTAATCGGCGAGGCGCTTGCGGACGTTGACGCCGACGGTGACGACGAGTCCGTCCAGCGGGCCCCACGCGGCGACCGCCTCCCGCACGGCTTCGGGGTCCAGGACGTCGAGGGGGCAGGGGGTGGACCCGGGGGCCAGCCGTGCCGTCTCCGCCGCGCCCGCCTCGTCGCGGTCGGCGACGATGACGTGCGCGCCCTGCGCGGCCAGCGCGCGCACCGACTCGCGGCCGATGCCGCTCGCACCGCCGACGACCGCGACGCGGCGCCCGTCCAGGCGGAACAGATTGGCGTACTCCATCGTGTCGCTGCCTCTCTCACTCGCCGGTGTCACCGGTGGCGGGTGCGGGCCGGCCGCTCAGGGCCGGACGACCGCCATCCGGGTCACGGTCAGTTCCTCGATCGCGAAGCGCGGGCCCTCGCGGCCGACGCCCGAGGCCTTCACCCCGCCGTAGGGGGCGATGTCGCTGCGGTAGCCGGGGACTTCGTTGATCACGACGCCGCCCGCCTCCAGCTCCTCCACCGCGCGGAAGGCGGCGCCCAGATCGCGGGTGAAGACCGCCGCGTGCAGGCCGTAGCGGCTCGCGTTGACGACGTCGTACGCCGTCTCCAGATCCGGCACCGAACGCAGACAGACCACCGGGCCGAAGATCTCCTCGTCCCAGGCGGGCTCCCCGTCCGGCACGTCCGCGAGCAGCGTCGGTGTGAGGCAGCGGCCCTCCCGCGTGCCCCCGGCGACCACGCGGGCGCCCGCCGCCCGCGCCCGCCGGATCCAGTCGGCGACCCGCTCGGTGGCCGCCTCGTCGATGAGGGCGGAGACCCGGGTGGCCGGATCGCGCGGGTCGCCCACGACCACCGTCCGCAGCCGCTCCGCGAGTTTCCTCTCCAGGGCCTCGGCGACCGCGTCGACGGCGACGACCCGTTGCACGGAGACGCAGGCCTGCCCGGACGCGTAGTACCCGCCGCGCACCACCGCGTCCGCCGCCGCGTCGAGATCGGCGTCCGCGGCCACGACGAGCGCGGCGTTGGAGCCCAGCTCCAGGACGACCTTGCGGGGCGCGGCGTCGCGGGCGATGCGGTGGCCGACGGCCGCCGAGCCGGTGAAGGAGACCGCCGCGACCCCGGGGTGCGTGGTGAGGGTGCGGCCCACCTCCGCGCCCCCGGTGACCAGTTGGACCGCTCCGACGGGCGCGCCCGCCGCGGCGAGGCGTTCGCGGACGAGGTGGACGAGGCGCAGGGTGGCCAGCGGGGTCGACGGGGCCGGTTTGACGATCACCGGGCACCCGGCGGCGAGCGCGGGTGCGATCTTGTGGGAGGCCAGCAGCAGGGGGTAGTTGAAGCCCGCGATGCCGACGACGACGCCGACGGGCCGCCGCGTCCAGAACCCGAAGAGCCCTTCGCCGGACGGCTGGACGTCGAGCGGCACGGTCTCGCCGTGCAGATGGGCGACCTCGTCGGCGGCGGCCTGCCAGGTGGCGACGGTCCGCAGCATCTCGATGTCGCAGTCCACGCGCGGCTTGCCGGTCTCCAGGACCAGCAGGTCCACGAGTCCGGGCAGCTCGTCGGCGAGCGCCGCCGCGACGTCGGCGAGCACCTGCCGCCGTATGTGGGAGGGCAGTGCGCCGACCGTCTTGCGCAGCCCGGCGGCGTGCTCGACGGCCTGCCGGGCGAGTGCCGCGTCGCCGACGGGCGCGTGCGCGAACTCGCTGCCGTCGTAGGGGAAGGTGACGGCACGGCGGCCGGGCGCGGGGACCCAGGAGTCCCCGACGGGCAGTCCGTCCGGGGGGAGGGTGTACGTCGTCATCGGGCGCCCCCGGTGAGGAAGGCGTGGGCCGCGGCCGCGTACACGCGCGTGTACTCGCCGATCTCGCGCACCTCGACGTACTCGTCCTTCTGGTGGGCGATCCACTTGCCGCCGGGGCCGTAGACGACGGTGGGAAGACCAGCGTCGCGGGTGAGGATCGTGCCGTCCGTGGTGCCGGGGACGGCGCCGAACGGTGGCGGGGCGCCGTGGACCTGGCGGTGCCCGGCCACCAGCGCGCTCACCACGGGGTGGTCCTCGGCGATCTCGACGGCGGGCCGGTCGTCGACCACGGTCAGACCGATGTCCACACCCTCCGTGGAGGCCGCGGCGCGCGCCGACTCCCGTACGCGGTCGATGAGTTCGGCGTGGTCGGTGCCGGGGATCGTGCGTATGTCGACGCCGACGACGCCGTGCGCGGGGATGACGTTGAGCTGGTCGGGGTCGCCGCCGAGCAGCACGGTCGGGGTGACGGTGACGCGGCCCGCGTGGGGATGGGTGCCGTAGCGCTCCCGCGCCCACGCCTGGACGTCCGCGAGCGCGTCGACGACGCGGGCGCCCGCCACGATCGGGCTCCTCGCCTCCTGCGGCATCGCGCCGTGCGCCATGACGCCGTGCAGGTCGAGGCGGAGCCGGATGCCGCCGCGGGCGGAGGTGCACACCTCGTACCCCTCGGGTTCGCAGACGATGACGGCGTCCACGGACCGCGCGAGCGGCGACGCGGCGAACGCCTTCGCGCCGAGCATCAGCCCTTCCTCGTCGCAGAGCACGCCCACGACGATCCGGCCGGGGAAGGGCCCGGCGAGCTGGAGGGCGCGTACGGCGTGGATCATGGCGGCGACGCCGGACTTCATGTCGGCGGCGCCGCGTCCCCAGAGCTTGCCGTCGCGGATCAGCGCCCCGTACGGGTCGACGCTCCAGTCGGCCGGGTCGCCCTCGGTGACGACGTCGATGTGCCCCTCGAACATCAGGGTCGGCCCGTCGCCGCCCCCGCCCTCGACGACGGCGACGGTGTTGGGCCGTCCCGGGGCGACCTCCACGACGTCGTACATCCACCCGAACGTGTCGAAGAGGCGCTGGACGAGGAGGGCGGCGGGCTGTTCGACCTCGGTGGCGCCGGTGGCGTTGACGGTGCGCAGCCGTACCAGATCCTGGGTGAGGGCGATGGCGGCATCGGTGTCGACGTCGGGGACGGTCGGGGGTGCGGTGGCCATGGAGAACCTCCAAGTCGTCCGGCTGACCGCGTGGTCGACCGTCGGCGCCGCTCGGGGCGCGTCCTCCGGTCAGCTGGTCAGACCAGTTGAATTCCCGTACTCTGCCCGCACGTTCAGACCCGGGTCAACCGTCAGATCTTGGTCGGCCCGCGGCTATCAGCCACCGTGGAGGAGGACATGGCCGCCGACGACGATCTCTTCAAACCCGTGCGGCCCATGCGTGCCTACCAGCGCGTGGCGGAGCAGATCGAGGAGCGCATCCTCAGCGGTGAACTCCCTCCGGGGGCGCGGCTTCCCGGGGAGCGCGAGCTGGTCCGGCGGTTCGGTGTGGGGCGCTCCACGGTCCGCGAGGCGCTGCGCGTGCTCCAGTCGACGGGGCTGATCCGCTCGCGTCCCGGTGATCCGCTGGGCGCGGAGGTGCTCGGCGTCTCGACCGGGAACCTGAGCCAGGCGCTCGGCCGCCTCACCCGCTCCGGTCTCTCCTCGCTCGGTGAACTGGTGCAGTTCCGCATGGTGCTGGACGCCGAGAGCAACCGTCTGGCCGCGCGTCTGCACACCGAGGACGATCTCGTACGGATGCGGGAGCGGATCGCCCGCATGGAGGAGCTGAGCGCGTCGCCCGCCTCGCTGCGCGCCTTCAGCGAGGCGGACGCGCTGTTCCACCGCGCGATAGCGGAGGCGAGCCGCAACACGCTGCTCGGCCTGTGCGCGCGTGCCGTGCACGAGGCGGTCGTCGAGGTCATCGAGAAGAAGATCGCGGGGGTGGCGGACCCGGCGCCGTGGATGCGCCGCTCGGTCGCCCACCACCGCGAGGTCCTCGCGGCGATCGAGGCGGGCGACAGCGCGGGGGCGGCCCGCCTCGGCCGGGCGGCCCTGTACGAGTACTACGCGGAGCACGTGGAGCCGGAGACCAGACGGCTGCTGACGGCGGCGACCGCCGACGACCTGCCCGGCCCGGGGCCTTGAGCCACGCCTGGGCCCGGCTCAGCCCCTCCGTACGCCGAGGCGCCCCTCCAGTTGGGTCAGCAGATCGCCCAGGAGTCCGCTCAGTTGGCCCTGGTCGTCGGCATCGAGGGTGGACAGGACCACCGTTTCGTACGCGAGCTGTTCCGGGAGGATCCTGTCGACCAGGTCGCGGCCCGCTTCGGTGAGCCGGACATGGGCGACCCTGCGGTCCCTCGCGTCGGCCCTGCGGTCGACCAGTTCCCGCTCCTGGAGCTGCTTGAGCCGCTTGGTGACCGCGGCGCCCGAGGAGAAGGTCTCGCGGGCCAGCTCCCCGGGTGTCAGCTCGTGCCCCGTGCGGCGCAACGCGCCGAGCAGGTCGAACTCGGCGCGGGTCAGGCCCGCCCGGCGCAGCGGGGCGTCCTCGGCCTGCTGGAGGAGGGCCGCGCAGCGGTTGATGCGGCCGATCACCTCCATCGGCCCGGTGTCGATGTCGGGGCGCACCGCCTGCCACTGCCGCACCACCGCGGCCACGGTGTCCCCACCGAGGCCCGCCACCGGACCGTTCTCTGCTCTCATGCTCGTGCGCCCTCCCAGGCGTCGGCGGCCTCCGCGCGGGGCCGCGTCCCCTGACCGTTCTCGTCACTTCGTCGTCGGACCGTCGCCGCGAGCGTACGGTGTCCGGCGCGTTCGGCCGCGATCACCCGCTGTTCCGGCAGGGCGCGCGGCCACCACTCCCCCGCGGCCGCGTCGGCGGCGGCGCGCAGTTCGACGAGGGCGGCGGTGAGCGCGCGCCGCGCGGGTTCGACCGTGCCCGCCCGGGCGAGGCCGGCCTCGGCCCGCTCCCTGGCCCGGTCCACGGCCTCGACGGCCTGTTCGATCTGGTCGGCGGCGCGCCGGTTGGTGACGAGGACGGCCGCCACGACGCCGAGCACGGCCCCCACGAGCGTGTCCACGACGCGGTCGAGAATCAGCTCGCCGGGCTGCTGGAACCGTGCGAACTCGGTGACGAGCAGCGCCATCGGCGTCACGCATACGGTGCCAAGCCAGTAGTTCCGGCTGATCAGCGCCTCCGCGCCGAAAGCGAGGGCGAGGCAGCTCACGATCAGTTCCGCGTGGCCGAGGTGGGCGAACGGGGCGATGGCGGCGAAGGCGAGCACGCCGACGAGGTTGCCGACCACGCGCTGCACGCCCCGGTTCCAGGTGAGCGTCACGTTGGCCTGGTAGAGGGAGGCGGCGGTGACCAGGGCCCAGTAGGGGCGGCCGACGCCGAGTGCGAGCGACCCGTATCCGGCGAGCGCGCAGCCCAGGGCGGTGCGCAGCGCGATGGGCAGCAACGGGGAGCCCGGCGCGAACCGGCGCCACAGCGGCACCTTGGGTCCGGCGAGCTCCGCGGCCACGCCGAGGAGTTCGTCGCGCTCGCCGGGGCGTACGTCGCCGGGACGCGGGACGGCGCCGGTGCCGCGCAGCCCGGCAGCCCAGGAGCGCAGCGCCGCGGGGTCGGCGGCGGTGGGCGCGGCCAGGGCCTCCTCGGCGCGGATGACGAGGCGGGCCAGGGCGCGCCGGGCCTCGACGGTCCTGGGCCCGGTGGCGAGCAGCGACTGCCAGGCGGCGTGCACGGCCCCGGCCGCGGCGGCGCGGGCCCGTTCGACGGCGGGCCCGGCCTCCGCGGCCTCGGTGTCCCCGGCATCCGTGGCCTCGGCGGCGGTCTCGGCGGTGACGGTCTCGGCGTACGCGGCGACCGCGGCCAGGGCGCGCGCGGTGGCCCGGCGCTCGGGCCCGTGCGGCCGTACGAGCGCGGGTGCCATGCCGACGAGCCAGGCCACGGCACCTCCGGCGAGGGTGAGCGCGAGGTGCCCAGGGACCTGCCCGAGGTCCTGCGGGGCGAAGAGGGTGGCCGAGCTGATGAAGGTGAAGATCAGATGGCCGGGCGGTCCGATGCGGGTCGCGTCGCACACCGTCTTCTGCGCGGCGGCCAGCAGCGCGCCGACGGCGACGAGGATCACCGCGGAGCCGGTCAGCGAGGCCGTGACGAGCGCGGCGGCCACGCTCGCGGACATCCCGGCGACGACCCAGGCCAGGGCGCGCGTCCTGGCGGCGTACGGGAGGTTGTGGGCATACAGGGCGCAGAACGAACCGGCCATCGTGTACATCACGAGGTCGAGCCGGCCGAGGGCCAGCAGCGTCAGGTTCGGTATCGCCGTGGCCACGACCACGCTGCACGCGGGCTTGAACCAGATGTCCGACGGCTTGCCCGGGCGCAGCACCCCGGCGAGCGGGAGCCGCCGGAGACGGACGGGACGGGTGGGGCGGGGGGAAAGGTGCGGGGACGGCGGCGTACTGCTCATACCTAAAACATTAGCAAGTGTTTTACCCACAAAAGACCTGCTCCGCCGAGCGGCCCCGTCCCGCCTCACCGAACGGCACGACCCGCTCCACCGCACGGCGTCTCGCTCCCCCTGTGCGCCCCGTGCACCCCCGTGCGCTCGCGTACGGCTTAGCGAGCCTGGGCATCGACCCGACGACACCGTCGACAGGGGGAGGTGCGCGGTGCACGGACCGGCGCAGGCCGCCTGGCTGCTCGTCGCGCTCTGCGCGGCGACCGGGGCCTACTGTCTGCTGCGGATGCGCAGCCGGATCGAGGAACAGCGCCGCACCGCGGGCGGCGAGGCGCTCATGGGGTTCGGCATGGCGGTGATGGCCGTGCCCGCCGCGGTGATCGCGCTGCCGCGCTGGGCCTGGCTCGGGTACGCCGCGGTGTTCGGGGCGGCCGCGCTGCACGCGCTGTGGACGGCACGCGCCAACCGTCACCACCTGCACCATCTCGTCGGCGCGTGCGCCATGGTCTATATGTCGCTCGCGATGATCACGACCCCCGGTGCGCACGCGGGTCACGGGGGCGCGGGCCTGCCCGTGCTGACCGGCGCCCTCCTGCTCTACTTCGCCGGGTACGTCCTGTGGTCCGGAGCGCGCCTCGCCCCCGCGGGGACCGTGGCGGCGGGCCGGGGTGGCAGCGGCGGCCCGCCTGCCCTCGGCTGGGGCGACCGGCCCGAGCTGGCGCTGGCGTGCAGGCTGTCGATGGGGATCGGCATGCTGGCGATGCTGCTGACGCTCTGACCGCGCCCGGAGCCGCCTCGCTGACCGCGCCCGGAGCCGCCTCGCTGACCGCGCCCGGAGCCGCCTCGCTGACCGCGCCCGGAGCGGCCTCGGCGCGCGCTCCCCGGCCGGGGCCTCAGTGGCCGATCAGCGCGGCCAGCGCCGTGAGGCTGTCGATCTGCCAGTCCGCCGCCTCGGCCACGGCCGGGTCGTCCGCCCACAGGTGCCCCCACGGGCCGCGGCGGATGTGCGCGGTGCGCAGCCCCGCCTGCTTGGCGGGGAAGACGTCGTGCGCGGGGTGGTCGCCGACGTACAGCGTCTCGCGGGGCCCGGCCTGGGCCACTTCGAGCACCCGCGTGAAGAAGGCGGGGTCCGGCTTGGCGACGCCCCAGTCGCCCGAGGTGACGACGAGGTCGGCGGGCAGGTCGAGGTCGCGCAGGAGTTCGGCGGCGCGCGCGGTCGCGTTGCCCGCGACGATGACGCGGACGCCGAGCTTGTGCAGACCCCCGAGGGCGGGCCGCACATCGGGGTAGAGGTCGCTCTCGGCCAGGTGCTCGCCGCGGCCCGCCGTCTCGCGGGCGTGGTAGGCGGAGGCGATGTCCATGTCCGGGCTGATCAGCCGCAGCGCGTCCTGGCTGTCCCCGCCCTGTGCGACGACGGCGCCGACGAGCGCGGAGACGGTGTGCCGCGGCATCTTCAGCCAGTCGGCCCAGGATGCCCAGTAGCGGTCGTCTTTGGTGAGGGTCTCCCCCACGTCGAACACGATGGTCTCGATCATCGTCCGACACTACGGCGTCCCCCGGCCCGCGCGGTGGCCGCCACTCGGCGGCGGCACGGAGCGACCCGATCGTGGCCCTTTTCGTACCCGACGTGCCCACATCGGCCGTGGCGTCCATCACTTGAGGAGGCAGCCCATACCCCTCGGCGGCCCGGCCCTCATAGGCTGGGCGCCATGATGGTCCCCGTCGCACTGTTGCTGCTGGGCGCCCTGACCGCAGTCGTCGCCCCGCGGATGCTCGCGCGGGCCGACTGGCCGGAGCGCGAACCGGTGGTCGCGCTATGGGCCTGGCAGTGCGTGGTGGCGGGCGTCCTGCTCTGCTGCGCGCTGTCGATGACGCTCAGCGCGGCCGCCGCGTGGCAGGCCGTGCGCGGCCATGTCTTCGCGCCCGCGCCGCACGCCGTGGTCGAGGCGTACGCCCTCCAGGCACCCGGCCCCTGGGCCGCGGCCACCGCCGTGGCGCTGGCCTGCGGCGGGGTGTGGACCGCGGCGATGCTGACCCGGGAGATCGCCCTGACGCGCAGCCGCCGGGCCGGGCGCCGCGCCGAACTGCTCCTGCGCGCGCCGCTGTTGCCCGGCGAGGAGCCGGGCGCCGACCGGCTCGTGGTCCTGGAGGGTGAGCGCCCGGACGCCTGGTGGCTGCCGGGGCAGGCGCCCCAACTGGTCATCACCACGGCCGCGTTGCGTCGCCTGAAGGGCCGTCAGCTCGATGCCGTGCTCGCGCACGAGCAGGGGCACGCGCAGGCGCGGCACGACTGGCTCCTGCACTGCTCGGGGGCGCTGGCCGCGGGATTTCCGCAGGTACGGGTCTTCGCCGCGTTCCGCGATCAGATGCACCGCCTGGTGGAGCTGGCCGCCGACGACGTGGCGTCCCGCCGCTTCGGGCGGCTGACGATCGCGCTCGCCCTGGTCGAATTGAACGAGGACCGCGGTGTGTTCGGCCCCTGCCCGACCCCGCAGGCGCACGTCCCGCACCGCGTCCACCGGCTGCTCTCCGCCCGCCCGCGCCTCACCGCGGCCCGCAGAGTGCGCCTGACGGCCACCGCGGCGCTGGTCCCGGTGATCCCCGTCCTGGTCACCTTCGTACCCGGCCTGCGCGCGCTGGGCTAGGTCGGGCTCTGCCCCCTGGTCCGGCCCGCCCCTTCGCGGCGGCCCTGCGCGCCTCCGGCCAGGTCCGGCGGCACTCGCCATGAACGGCCCCCGTCCTCGTGGGTACCCGGCGTCGAGCCGTGCCCGCTGCCGCCGCGCCGTGGCACGGAGATGGTTTCCATCCTCTTCCGTCGGCGAGGATCCCCTTATGCACCCCCCGTCACTCGACTCCCCGACCCGACCGCCCACCTACCGGGCCACGCTCGCCGCGGCGCTGTTCTGCGTGCCCTCCGTCCTGCTGCTCCTCCTCGTGGAGTTGGAGTGGGGCCCGCTGATCTCGCTCGACAAGGGCATCGCCCGCACCACGCACCGCTGGGCGCTCGCCGACCCGGAGCTGACGCGGACCAGCCGGATCCTCACCGACTGGGTGTGGGACCCATGGACGATGCGCGCACTGTGCGCGGTGGTCGTGATCTGGCTGGTGGCGCGCGGTGCCCGCTGGCTCGCGCTCTGGCTCGCGGGCACCTGCCTGGTCGCCTCGGTGGTGCAGCAGTCGCTCAAGGCGGCGGTGGACCGCCCCCGTCCGGTGTGGCAGGACCCGGTGGACATGGCGCACTACGCGGCGTTCCCCTCCGGTCACGCGATGACGGCGGCGGTCGTGTGCGGGCTGCTCCTGTGGCTGCTGCGTCTGTACGGGGTGGGCCCCGTGGCCTGGCGCGTGGCCGTGGTCCTCGCCGTGCTCTCCGTGGCCGGGGTGGGAGTGACCCGCGTCTGGCTCGGCGTCCACTGGCCGTCGGACGTCCTCGGCGGCTGGCTGCTCGGCGCCCTGACGGTGGCGCTGGCCATCGCGACGTACGCGTACGGGCCCGGCAGGCGGCGCGCGAGCGGCCTTGACCGCCCGGCGGAGGCTCCCGGAGGATCCGGCCCATGACGATCAAGGGCGTGCTCTTCGACTTCTCCGGGACCCTGTTCCGCATCGAGCCCACCGAAGCCTGGCTGCGCGCCGTGGCCGGCGAGCTAGGGGTGCCGCTCGCCGACGGGGAGTTGGCACGGGCGGCGGCGGGCCTGGAGCGGGCGGGGGCGATGCCCGGCGGGGCCCTCCCGGTCGCGGTGCCCGCGCACCTCGCCGAGCTGTGGGCGCACCGCGACCGCAGCGCCGAGCAGCACCGGGCCGCGTACACGGGGGCCGCCCGCGAGGTGCCACTGCCGGATCCGTGGCTGTACGACGCGCTGTACGAGCGGCACATGACTCCGGAGGCCTGGCGTCCGTACGGCGACGCGGCGGAGGTGCTCGCCGGGCTGCGCGAGCGGGGTGTCCGGGTGGCGGTGGTCAGCAACATCGGGTGGGACCCGCGCCCCGTCTTCCGCGCCCATGGGCTCGACGCGTACGTCGACGCGTACGTCCTGTCGTACGAACACGGCGTCCAGAAGCCGGATCCGCGCCTGTTCGCGCTGGCCTGCGAGGCGCTGGGCGTCGACCCCCGGGACACGCTGATGGTCGGCGACGACCGGCGGGCCGACGGCGGCGCGGCCGGGCTCGGCTGCGCGCTGCACTTCGTCGACCATCTGCCGGCCGACCGGCGCCCGGACGCCCTGCGGCCGGTGCTCGACCTCGTCGGGTGAGACGCCGAAAGGGCGGGCCATGAAGGCGCAGGCGCCCCTTGCGGCCGGAACCCCGGCCGCGGAACCACCTGTGAGCAGGCAACACTCCCCCGCGGTGTTGCCTGCCCCAGGCAGGATCGACCCACGCGGGACCCCGCGAAGGGCCCCGTACGGGACTCACTGAGTATATTGGCTCAGAGCCAGTCAACGCAGGAGTTACAGAATGTCCCCGCGTAGCCCATCGGTCAATGAAGAGTTGCGCAGGCGTTCCCGCGAGCGGTTGTTGCAGGCCACGGTGGAGCTGGTGGGCGAGCGGGGCTACGAGGCCACGACCCTCGGCGACATCGCCGACCGGGCGGGCGCGGCCCGCGGTCTGGTGTCGTACTACTTCCCCGGGAAGCGTCAGCTCCTCCAGTCGGCCGTGCACCGGCTGATGCACCGCACGCTGGACTCCGCGCTGGAGCGGGAGCCTCTCCCCGAGAGTGGCGGGGAGAGGCTGGCGCGGGCCATCGACGCGATCCTGGGCCTCGCCCGCGATGAACCGCTGCTCATGCGCACCCACATGGCCGGGATCCTCCAGGCCGAGGGCTTCGTGCAGTGCCCCGAGCAGCGGCGGCTGGCCGAGCTGCTGCGCGAGACCGTCGTGCGGTACGGATCGGGCGACGTCGACAGGGACTATCCACTTCTGCGCGCCCTGCTCATGGGCGCGGTCTTCGCCCTGCTCATCCCGGGCGCGCCGATGCCGCTCGCGACGCTGCGGGCCGAACTCTTCCAGCGGTACGGCCTGGACTGGGGGCTCGGCGTCCCGCCCAGCGGCGCGCCACCCGCTCCCGGCACGGAAGGCCGGCCCGAGGGGGAACAGGCGGGCCGGGCACCCTGACAGCGGGCACTCCGGGTGCGATCCTGAAACCGTCCCGGGGTCGCCTCGCGGAGGGAGCACCACCGTGCTGCACGTCGCCGTCGTCGGTTCGGGTCCCAGCGGGGTGTACGCCGCGCAGTCCCTCGTCGAGCAGGACCGGGTGCCGGGGGTGCGGGTCGATGTGCTCGACCGGCTGCCCTGCCCGTACGGCCTCGTGCGCTACGGCGTCGCGCCGGACCACGAGAAGATCAAGTCCCTCCAGAACAACCTGCGTACGGTCCTGGAGCACGAGCGCGTGCGCTTCCTCGGCTCCGTCGAGATCGGTCCCGGCGCCCTGCCCCCGGCCCGGCTCCTCGGCCTGTACCACGCGGTGGTCTACTGCGTGGGCGCGGCGGCGGACCGCAGGCTCGGGGTGCCGGGCGAGGATCTGCCGGGCAGTCATTCGGCGACGGAGTTCGTCTCCTGGTACAGCGCGCACCCCGACGTGTTGACGGACGGGTTCGAACAGGACGGTTTCGTACGGGGCGTGGAGTCGGCCGTCGTCATCGGCGTGGGGAACGTGGCGGTGGACGTCGCCCGGATCCTGGCCCGCGGCGTGGCCGAGCTGCTGCCCACCGACATGCCGGACGCGGCGCTCGGTGTCCTCGCGGGGAGCGGGGTGCGCGAGGTGCACATGGTGGGGCGGCGCGGCCCCTCGCAGGCGCGGTTCACCACGAAGGAGCTGCGGGAGCTGGGCTCGCTGCCGGACACCGAGGTCGTCGTGGACCCGGCGGAGCTGGCGCTGGATCCCGCGTACGCCGACCCGTCCGCGCTGCCCGCCGCGAACCGCCGCAACATCGAGGTGCTGCGCGGCTGGGCGGAGCGCCCCCCGCGCGGTCTGCCCCGGCGGATCCGGCTGCGCTTCTTCCTGCGGCCGGTGGCCCTGACGGCCGGGGCGGCGGGCCGCGTCGCCGGGGCGCGGTTCGAGCGCACACTGCCGGACGGCCGGGGCGGGGTGAGCGGTTCGGGGCGGTACGAGGACATCCCGGCCCAGCTGGTCCTGCGCTCGGTGGGCTATCGCGGGGTGCCGCTCGCGGGGCTGCCGTTCGACGCGGAGCGGGGCACGGTGCCGCACGCGGGCGGGCGGGTGCTGCGGGACGGGGCGCCGTCGCCGGGCGAGTACGTCGCCGGGTGGATCAAGCGGGGCCCGACCGGTGTCATCGGCACCAACCGTCCGTGCGCCAAGGAGACGGTGCGGTCGCTGCTGGACGACGCCCCCGATCTCGTACGCAGGGACGTGCCGGAGGATCCGCTGGCGGGGCTGCGCGCGGCGGGTCTGCGGCCGGTGGAGTGGCCGGGGTGGCTGGCGATCGAGCGCGCGGAGGCCGCGCTGGGGCGTTCCCTCGGCCGGGGCGTGGTGAAGATCCCCGACTGGGCGGGGCTGCGGCGGGCGGCGCAGGAGCAGGAGCAGGGGTAGGAGCAGGGGTAGGGGCAGGGGCAGGGGCAGTCAGGCTTCGTCGGTGCCGAGGCGCTCGGCCTGGCGGGCGGCCGCGGCGAGGACGCTGTCGAGGAGGCCGGGGAAGAGCGCGTCCAGGTCGTCGCGGCGCAGCACGCTCAGCTTGGCCGTGCCCCGGTAGATCTGCCGGATCACGCCGTTCTCGCGCAGCACCCGGAAGTGGTGCGTGCTCGTCGACTTGGTGACGGGCAGGCGGAAGTGCGAGCAGGGCAGCTCGGCTCCCTCCTCGCGGGCGAGGTCCCGGACGATCCGCATCCGCATGGGGTCGGCGAGGGCGTGCAGCACCGCTTCGAGCCGGATCTCCCCCGGCTCGGGGTGGGCGAGCGTCCTACCGCTCGCGGTGGCGGTCGTCATGACGGCTCCCCTTCGTCCGGTGTGCCCATTTGGGCCGGTGCTCTCTGGCCTCATTGTACGAGAGTCGCCGTAGTTCGTCGGTCATCGTAGTTTGACAATCGCCGTACTACGAGGTCTATCGTACGAGCAGCCCACAAGACCGTGAGGAATGGAGTCCGCCATGAGCGCCCTGTTCGAGCCGTACACCCTGCGATCGCTGACGATCCCGAACCGGGTCTGGATGCCCCCGATGTGCCAGTACTCGGCGCTTCCGGAGGGGCCGGACGCGGGTGCCCCGCTCGACTGGCACTTCGCGCACTACGCGGCCCGTGCCGCCGGTGGCACGGGCCTGATCATCGTCGAGGCGACCGCCGTCAGCCCCGAGGGCCGCATCAGCCCGTACGACCTGGGCATCTGGAACGACACCCAGGTGGAGGCGTTCCGCCGGACGACGGCGTTCCTCAAGAGCCAGGGCACCGTCCCCGGCATCCAGATCGCGCACGCCGGACGCAAGGCGTCCACCGGCCGCCCCTGGAAGGGCGGCGCCCCGGTGGGCGCGGAGGAGTACGGCTGGCAGCCCGTCGCGCCCAGCCCCCTCGCCTTCGACGAGCGCCACCCCGTGCCCACGGAGCTGACCGTCCAACAGATCCACGAGATCGTCGGGCAGTTCGCCGAGGCCGCGCGACGCTCGCTCGACGCCGGTTTCGAGGTCGCCGAGATCCACGGCGCGCACGGCTATCTGATCGGCGAGTTCCTCTCGCCGCACAGCAACAAGCGCACCGACGCGTACGGCGGCTCGTACGAGAACCGCACGCGGTTCGCCCTCGAAGTGGTCGACGCCGTACGGGCCGTGTGGCCCGAGGACAAGCCGCTGTTCTTCCGCATCTCCGCCACCGACTGGCTCCAGGAGGCGGGCTGGACGGCCGACGACACCGTCCGCTTCGCGACGCAGCTCAAGGAGCATGGGATCGACCTGCTCGACGTGTCCACGGGCGGCAACGCGGCGGGCGTCCGCATTCCCGTCGAGCCGGGCTACCAGGTGCCGTTCGCCGCGCGGGTGAAGGCCGAGACGGAGCTGGCGGTCGCCGCGGTCGGCCTCATCACCGAGGTGGAGCAGGCCGAGAAGATCCTGGCCAACGGCGAGGCGGACGCGGTCCTGTTGGGCCGGGAGCTGCTGCGTGACCCCTCGTGGGCGCGGCGCGCGGCGCGCGAACTCGGCGGCGAGGTGCGGGTGCCGGACCAGTACCACCGGTCGGTCTGAGCCCGCTCCGGCCGCTCACGCGGGGCGTCACGCGGGTCACTCGGGGATGGCCGCCAGCGTGAAGGAGTGCCCCGCCGGGTCGGAGTAGGTGCGCGTGTCCCGCGGGCCGCTGTTGTTCTTCGTCTCCACCGGGCGCGCGCCGAGACCGATCGCCTCGCGCTCCGCCTCGTCCATGTCGTGCCGGGCGACCATGATCCTCAGGTGCGCCTGCTGGGAGTCCTCGGGGCGGGGCCAGCTCGGCGGGATGTAGTCGCGCTCGCGGTGCACGGCGAGGCAGACCCCGGCGTCGTTCGTGACCTCGACGTAGTCGGGGTCCTTGCTCAACTGGACCTCCGCGCCGAGCAGTCCGGCGTAGAACTCGGCCAGCTGCTCGGGTTCCGAGCAGTCGAGGACGAGTACGGTGCGCTTCTCTACGGTCATGGTGTGCGGGTCCCCCGCGCCGCCCCCGCCAAACGGCGGTTTCCCCCGGCGCGGCGGCGGAGACCGGCTTCACGGCCTCGCGGGCGGCGTCACTTCATCCACTCGGCCTCGTAACTCGCGTACGTCCCGTCGTGCGTGGCGAGGTGCACGAACTGGTCGACGTACGCCTTGAATTCGTCGTCGCCGCGCGGCATCGCGTACGCCTTCTCCGAGAAGGTGAAGGGCTTGTCGGGGTGGAGGGAGCAGAGTTCGGGGTGGATCCTCGCCTGGTAGCGGGTCTCGCTCGCGTCCGTCATCATCACGTCCGCCCGGCCGTCGACGATCTCCTGGAAGATCGTGGTGTTCTCCGGGTGGAGCGTGAGCGTCGCCTGCTTGATGTTCGCGCGCGCGAACTGTTCGTTCGTGCCACCGGGGTTGACGATGACCCTCGTGCCCGGCTTGTCGATGTCCTTCAGCGTGCCCGCGCCGAACCCGCCCTTGTCGGCGCAGCGCACGATCGGTGTCTTGCCGTCCTCGCGCGTGGGCTCGCTGAAGTAGACCTGGCGGGCGCGCGGCAGGGTGATCGAGACGCCGCCGACGCCGATGTCGCAGCGGCGCGCGGCGACGTCCTTGGTGAGGTTCGCCCAGCTCGTCCTCACGAACCTCGGCTTGGCGTCGAGGCTCTTGGCGAGGTCGCGGGCCATCTTGATGTCCACGCCGCTGTACGTCTCGTGCACCGGGTCCAGCTTGGTGAAGGGCGCGTAGTCGCCGGTCGTGCAGACCTTCAGTACGCCCTTCCGCGGCACGGAGTCCAGGAGGCTGCCGTGGTGGCGGTCCGGGCGCGCGCCCGCGTCGGACGAGGCGGGCGCGGCCGCGGTGAGGGCCAGCAGACAGCCGAGGGCGGACAGGGCGGCGGCACGCTTCACGGGGACTCCTCTGCGCTACGGAGGCGGCTCGAAGGGATCACCTTCGCAGACCGGTTCCCGTGGGCGCACCCCCTTCTCACACAGCGAGCGGTGGCAGCCGGACCGGGGTCAGATCGGGTGCCCCGTCGGCGTAGGCGTCCTCGTCGAGCGGGTACAGCGGCCGCTCCACCCGGTGGTGTCCGAGGCGCGGCAGATCCTGGTCGACGCCGCCCGGGGTGAGGGCGAGCAGCCAGTCCGCCGCCATGTCGTACAGCTCGGGCTCCAGATAGCCGATCTTCACGGCCACGATGTCGTACGTACGAGGGTCGATGCCGAGGCCGCCCTCCCGTGGGCCCATGAAGTCGGCCAGTGTGTGGAACGGCTTGCGGCGTTCGACGAGGATCACGGTGAGGCCGCCGGTGCGGACGGCCGCCATGTCGACGCCGCGGTCGTAGGCGCCGCCCTCCGCGCGGTCCTTCTGGTCGGTGGCGCGCTGCAACGCGATGACGGTGCCGTTGAGTTCGTACGGCCCGCCGTGGCGCGGGTCGACCTTGCCGCCGACGCTCAGCGCGACCTCCGCGCCCACGCCCGCCACGAAGCAGCGGGCGACGGCGGCCGGGTCGGTGATGCCGGGGTGCAGGGCGCTGACCCGCCCGGAGCGGATCGCCTCGTTCTCCAGGAGCTTGCCCAGCATGTACGCGAGGTCGCCCGCGCCGCCCGCCGTCGGGTTGTCGCCCGAGTCGCTGATCAGGAAGGGCCGCTTGCCGGAGGCCACGGCCCGCTCGACGCACTCCTCGGCGCTGCCCGTCGGGCCGACGAAGACGAAGTCCCGGCGGGCGTCCCAGTAGCGGCGGGCGAGCTTCCCGGCCTCGGCGGCGGCGAGTTCGGCGTCCTCGCCGGTGACGACGATCGCGGCCCTGCAGCGCGGTTCGTCGGCCCAGGCGTAGCCGACCCACAGCGCGGCGTCGAGGAGGCCGGGCAGCTTCTCGATCTCGGCGAGCGAGGCATAGAGGGACTTGGCGGGCTCCAGGCGGGTGCTGGTCTTCTCGCCGGGCAGCAGCACCGGCACCTGCACCCAGGCCCGGTGCGGGCGCGTGCCGTCGCGCAGGCAGCGCACGAGGTTGCGGGCGGCGCGCTCGCGGGTCTCCCAGGCGTCCTCGTGCGGGGCGAGGCGGTGGGCGGTGAGCAGGTCGACGGGCTCGGCGAAGCGGCGCGAGACGTTGCCGTGCAGGTCCATGGCGGCGGAGATCATCGGGCGGCCGGTGCCGTCCGGGGTGCCGACGGAGTCGAGGGCGGCGCGCACCGCTTCGGTGAGGTCGGCCTCGGCGTCGGTGAGCCCGATGACGCTCATCGCGCCGTGGATGTCGTGGACGAGGCCGTCGAGCGGGCCCGCTGCCCTGATGCGGGTGACCAGTTCGTCCTTGAGGGTCAGATACGACTCGGCTTCGACCGGACCGCCGGGCAGCGAGGTCGCGTGCAGCAGGGGCACCCATTCGACGGCCGCGGCGAAGTCGGAGTCGGGGCGCGTCCACGTGTAGCGGTCAAGGAGGTCCTGGCCGCGGGTCTGGCGGAAGTCGTCCGTGGTGGAGCGGTGCGGGCAGAACGTGGAGGACTCGATGCCGATGCCGCCGATGCCGATGCGCAGACGGCGGGTCGCGGTGGGGGTCATGCGGGTGCGCTCTCTTCCTGGGCCGCGGGGGTGGCAAGCGCGGCCGGGGTGGTGGGCAGGTGGGTGCGCAGGGCGGTGAGGCCCGCGCCCAGGAGGCCCGCGTCGACGCCCGTGACGGTGGTGGTGATCTCCAGGTCGGCGGTGGCCAGCGGCAGGCACCGCTCGTAGAGCACGCCGCGCACGGCGGCTACCAGGGGTTCGGCGGTGGCGAGGACGCCGCCGAGCGCCACGGCCTGCGGGTTGAAGAAGTTGACGACGACGGACAGGACCGTGCCGATGTGCCGGCCGGCGGTGCGGACGAGGGTGGTGGCCCGCGGGTCGCCGTCCGCGACCAGGCGCAGCAGGTCGCTGGTGTCGGCGACCTCGACGCCCTGGAGGGCGAGTTCCCTGATGAGGGCGGCGCCGCTCGCGACGGTCTCCAGGCAGCCGATGTTGCCGCAGCTGCACGGGCGCTCGCCCGCGGCGTCGACGCGGACGTGGCTGATGTCGCCCGCGCTGCCGTTGGCCCCGTCGTGCGGGCGCCCCGCGGAGATGATGCCGCTGCCGATGCCGCGCCCGGCCTTGACGACGACGAGGTGGTCGAGTCCGGGGCGGGCGACGCGGTGCTCGCCGACCGCCATCATCGTCGCGTCGTTCTCTACGGTGACGGGGATGCCGAGGCGCTCGGCGAGGACGTCCCGGAGCGGGTAGCGGTGCCAGCCGGGCATGCGGGACGGGCTCAGGACGCGGCCCGTCGCGGGCTGCACCGGGCCGGGGAAAGCGACGCCGAGCGCGCGTACGGCACGGCCCTCCTGGTGCTGGCGGGCGACGAGCCGGTCGACCTGGCCGCAGAGCCAGTCGACGGCGGACTCGGGTCCCGCGGTGATGTCGTGCGGCAGGTCGACGGCGTCCGAGACGGTGCCGCCGATGTCGACCACGCCGAGCCGTGCGTGGTGGCTGCCGAGGTCGGCGGCGACCGCGACGCCGCCGTGCGCGGCGACCCGCAGGAGCCTTGGCCTGCGCCCGCCGCGCGAGGCACCTTCGCCGGACTCGCTGAGGAGCCCCGCGTCGACCAGTTCCTGCACCCGCAGGGAGACCGTCGAGGGGGCGAGGCCCAACTCGCGTACGAGGTCGGCCCGGGAGGTGGCCGCCCCGGAGGAGACCAGGTGGACGATGTGCTGTGCCGACCCCGGTTCGCCTAGTGGTGTTCCGGCCATGGCGCCCCCAGTTGCTGGTTGTTGCTTCGATCTGTTTGTTCGACAACCAGACGAACACTAGGTCTCACCGAACCAAGTGCGCCACCCACAAAGGGTTTTGCGCTTCTCATCGAATGAACCTATTGACTTGTTTTTCGCGTGCGGCCTAGCGTTCGGGCGCCGCCCCGTCGTTCTCCGGCCCGGGGGCAGGCCCCGTCCCCCTTGGAGGCCCATCGCCATGCGTTCACTCAGGTCCGCGGCGGCAGTCCTGCTCACCCTCACGGCGGTGACCGGCTGCACCCGCGAGGGCGGCCGCATCGACATGGGCCCCACCGGCGGCACTCCCGTCGAGGGCGGCACGGTGACGATGGCGCTGCCCCCGGCCGCCACGCCCAACTGGATCTTCCCGATCGGCGCCCCCGGTTACGGCGGCTCGTACAACAGCGGGATCTACTCCCTCTTGTTCACGCCGGTGTACGACGCGGTGCAGGAGAAGGGGAAGGCCGGGCTGGCCTCGCACGGGCCGGGCACGCTGGGCCTTGAGCCGGCGTACAGCGACGACAACAAGACGGTGACGGTACCGCTGCGCGAGGGCGTGAAGTGGTCCGACGGGAAGCCGGTCACCGCCCGCGACCTGGAGTTCTGGTTCCGCCTCGTCAAGGCCAACAAGGCGGAGTGGGCGGGCTATTCGGTCGGCACCATGCCCGACAACGTCAAGCGGTTCGAGACGCTCGACGACCACACCGTGCGGCTGCACCTGACACGCGCGTACAACCCCGACTGGTTCACCGCCAACCAGCTCACCCTGCTGCGGGCCCTCCCCCAGCACGCCTGGGACGCGAAGACCGACGGCGGACCGATCGGTGACTGGGACCGCACGGCCGAGGGCGCCAAGGCCGTCTTCGCCCGGCTCATGAAACATGCGAAGAGCCTCGGTTCGTACGGCTCCGACCCGCTGTGGAAGACCGTCAACGGCCCGTGGAAGCTCGCCGGCTGGCGAGACAGCGGTCAGGTCACGATCGTGCCGAACGAGAAGTACACCGGGCCGGAGTCGGAGCGCCCGCACCTGGACAAGGTGGTCTTCAAGCCGTTCACGACGGCCGACTCCGAGTACAACGTGCTGCGTTCGGGCGGCGTCGACTACGGCTACATCCCGCCCTCGGTGATGGCGCAGAAGGAGAAGTTCGAGGGCAGGGGCTACCGGGTCGACCCGTGGGAGGGCTGGGCGGCGACGTACATCGTCTACAACTTCAACTCCACGCACGCCGGGCCGATGATGGATCAGCTCTACATCCGGCAGGCCATGCAGCACCTCGTCGACCAGGAGGCGATGAGCGACGTCATCTGGCAGGGCAGCGCGACCCCGACGCTCGGCCCGGTGCCGGCGAAGCCGAAGAGCCAGTACCTGTCCGAGGCGATGGAGGAGAACCGGTACCCGTACGACGTGGCGAGGGCCCGGCGCCTCCTCGCCGCGCACGGCTGGCGCGCCGAGGACGGCACGGCCCGCTGCGTACGCCCCGGGACGGGCGAGGACCAGTGCGGCAAGGGCATCGAGCAGGGCACGGCGCTGGAGCTGACCCTGCTCTCCCAGTCCGGCTCGACCGAGACGACGAACATGATGCAGGAGCTGAAATCGTCGCTCTCCAAGGCCGGGATCGACCTGACCGTGCGTCAGCAGCCGCTGAACTCCGTCCTCGGCAGCTCCGTCCCGTGCCGGGCGAAGGACCCCGGCTGCGACTGGGACATGTCCTTCTTCGGGACGGCCGGCAGCTGGTACTACCCGCTCAACCCCAGCGGCGAGCAGCTCTTCTCGACCGGCGCCTCCGCCAACTTCGGCAACTACAGCGACAAGAGGGCCGACCGCGTCATCCGGGCGGTGCAGTACTCCCCCGACATGAAGGCCGTGCACGAGTACGGCGAGTACCTCGCGGAGCAGCTTCCGGTGATGTGGATGCCCAACCCGGCGTATCAGGTCTCGGTGATCCGCAACGACCTGCGCGGCGTCTCGCAGAATCCGACCGTCAGCTTCGCGCCCCAGCACTGGTACTACGTCAAGAAGCACGCCGAGCGGAAGGGTGCTGAGAAGTGAGCGGCAGCAGCAGCCCCAGCGGCTTCAGGAACCCCGTCGGACTCAAGAGCCCCGTCGGCTTCAGGGACCGCGCCGGTTTCAGGGGCCTCACCGGCTTCCCCGGCTTTCTGGTCAAGCGCCTCCTCCAGGCGGTCGTCGTCCTCTTCCTGGTCTCGGTCATCGTCTTCGTCCTTCTGCACCTGCTGCCCGGCGGCCCCGCGCGCGCCATCCTCGGCCCGAAGGGCACCCCGCAGCAGATCGAGCACTTCAACCACCAGCAGGGGTACGACCGTTCCCTGCCGACGCAGTACGCGATGTATCTGAAGCGGCTGCTCACGGGCGACCTCGGTGAGTCCTTCAAGCTCAACTCGCCCGTCCTCGACCTCCTGAAGCAGCGCCTGCCGAAGACCCTGCTCCTGACCGTCCTCTCCACCGCCCTCGCGGTGGTCGTCGCGGTCCCGCTCGGTCTGCTCCAGGCGGTGCGGCGCGGCAAGGCGTCGGACTACGCGCTGACGGGGCTCGCCTTCCTGATGTACGCGACGCCGGTGTTCTTCCTCGGCCTCATCATGATCATGCTGTTCGCGCAGGTCATGCCCATCTTCCCGGCGGAGGCACCGCAGGGCGAGACGGTCGGCGAACTCCTCGGCGACGTCACGGGGCTGGTGCTGCCCGTGGTCACCATGGCCTTCGGCATCATCGCGATGTTCAGCCGCTATATGCGCTCGGCGGTGCTCGACAACCTCACCGAGGAGTACGTCCGCACCGCGATGGCCAAGGGCCAGTCGAGCCGCCGGATCATGGTCAGGCACGTTCTGCGCAACGCGCTGATCCCCCTCGCGACACTCCTCGGCCTCTACCTCCCGACCCTCTTCAGCGGCGCCCTCATCGTCGAGTCGATGTTCAACTACCCGGGCATGGGGCTGCTGTTCTGGAACGCGGCGCAGGGCTCCGACTTCCCCGTCCTGCTCGGCGTGACGCTCGTCGTCGGAGTCGCCACCGTCGTCGGCTCACTGCTCACCGACGTCCTGTACGCCGTCCTCGACCCCCGGATACGGAGCGTGGCATGAGTACCACGGCAGCCCCCGTCACCGCCCCCGGCCAGGAGGAAGCGGCGCCGGCCACGCCCTCGCTCGCCCGCCGCACCCTGCGCGTCTTCACCGGCAACAAGCTCGCCCTCACCGGCGTGGTCGTGCTCGCCCTGCTGCTCGCGTTCAGCTACCTCGGCCCGCTCCTGCACTCCACCGAGCAGATCCACACCGACCTCTCACGGGCGAACCTCCCGCCCGGCAGCCCGGGCCATCTCCTCGGCACCACCGACCTCGGCTACGACATGCTCGGCCGGCTGATGGTCGCCGGGCGCACCTCGCTCGAGATCGGCCTCGCGGCGGGCCTGTTGGCGACGCTCTTCGGCACGGTCTACGGCGCGATCGCCGGGTACTTCGGCGGCTGGGTCGACGCCACGATGATGCGGGTCACCGACGCGGCGCTCGCCATCCCCGCGATGTTCCTGCTCGTCGTCGTCGCCGCGATCGTCACGCCCGGCAAGGGCGTCCTCATCATGATCATCGCGGCGGTCGCGTGGCTGTCCCCCGCCCGCCTGGTGCGCGGCGAGGCCCTGGCGCTGCGCGACCGGGAGTACGTCCAGGCCATGCGGATGATGGGCGGCGGCGGGGCCCGGGCCGTCTTCAAGCACATCGTGCCGAACGCCATCGGCACGGTCATCGTCAACTGCACGTTCCAGATCGCCGACGCGATCCTCTACGTCAGCTACCTCGCCTTCCTCGGCCTGAGCATCCCGCCGCCCTCGGCCGACTGGGGCTCGATGCTGTCCGCCGGCATCACCTACACCCAGAACGGCTACTGGTGGCTGATCTTCCCGCCGGGCATCGCGATCGTGCTGGTCGTCGCCGCCTTCAACTTCATCGGCGACGGACTGCGGGACGCGTTCGAAGTGCGGCTGCGGAAGTGACCAGGGAGAGCAGACAGATGACCGAGCCCCTCCTCACCATCGACGGCCTGCGCGTCGACATCGCCTCGCGCGAACGCACCGTCCACGCCCTCGACGGCGTCTGCCTCACCCTCGCCCCCGGCGAGGCCCTGGGCATCGTCGGCGAGTCCGGCTGCGGCAAGACCATGACCGCGCTCAGCGTCCTCGGCCTGCTGCCGCCGGGCGGCGAGATCACCGGCGGACGCGTCCTGTTCGACGGCCGCGACCTCGCCGCCGCTCCCGCGCCCGTCCTCCAGGACGTACGCGGGGACGCCATCGGCATGGTCTTCCAGGACCCGCTCACCTCCCTCAACCCCACGATGACGATCGGCGCGCAGGTGGCCGAGCCGCTGCTCCTGCACCGTCCGGACATCGGCAGGAAGGAGGCGTGGGCGCGGGCCGAGGAGATGCTGCGCCTGGTCGGCATGGCCCATCCCGCCGAGCGCATGAAGGCCTACCCCCACCAGCTGTCGGGCGGCATGCGTCAGCGCGTGGCGATCGCCATGGCCCTGGTCTGCGAGCCGAAGCTGCTCATCGCGGACGAGCCGACCACCGCGCTCGACGTGACGACGCAGCACCAGATCCTGGAACTCGTCGACGACCTGCGCTCCCGCCTCGGCATGGCGATGATCCTGGTCACCCACGACCTGGGCGTCATCGCCCACCGCGTGGACCGGGTCGCGGTGATGTACGCGGGCAAGGTCGCCGAGGAGTCGGACGTACGCGACTTGTTCGCGCGCCCGCGCCACCGCTACACCGAGGCGCTGCTCGCCGCGCTGCCCGAGCGGGCGGCCGCCAGCGGCACCGAACTGCACACCATCCCCGGCCTGCCGCCGAACCTCGCGGCGCGCCCCACGGGCTGCCGTTTCGCGCCGCGCTGCACCTTCGCCACCGAGGAGTGCCGCGCGGAGGAGCCGCCGCTCGCCGATGACGAGGTGCGGGGCGCGGAGCACCGGTTCGCGTGCTTCCATCCCGTACCGGACGAGGCCGCCTCGCAGGACGAGGTCGTGGTCCCGCCGGCCGTTCCCCCGGCCGCCGCCCCCGGGGGCGTCCTCCTCGAACTCGACGCCCTGGTCAAGGAGTTCCCGCTCAAGGGCGGCCCGTTCTCGCGCGGCCGGGGCACGGTCAGCGCGGTCGGCGGGGTCTCGCTCACGATCCGCGAGGGCGAGACGTACGGCATGGTCGGCGAGTCCGGCTGCGGCAAGACCACGCTCGGGCGGATCGTCGCGGGCCTGGAGGCCCCGACCGCCGGTGCGGTGCGCTTCGGGGGCGCCGATCCGTCGCGGATGCCGCGGGCCGAGCGGCGCGCGCACCGGCGCCGCGTCCAGCTGATGTTCCAGGACTCGACCGCCGCGATGGACCCGCGCATGCGGGTCGGCGAGATCCTGCGCGAGCCGCTGGTGATCCAGGGCGTGGGCGGCCGCGCCGAGCAGGAGGCGCTGGTCGCCGAACTCCTCGACGCCGTCGGTCTGCCGCGCGGCGCGGTGCACCGCTACCCGCACGAGTTCTCCGGCGGCCAGCGGCAACGCCTGGGTCTGGCGCGGGCGTTGACGCTCTCGCCCGACCTGGTGGTCGCCGACGAGCCGGTCTCCGCGCTCGACGTGTCCGTGCAGGCACAGATCCTGAACCTGATGCGGCAGCTCCAGCGCGAGCGCGGCCTGACCTATCTGTTCATCTCGCACGACCTGGCCGTCGTACGCCATCTGGCGGACACGGTCGGCGTGATGTACCTCGGCAAACTGGTGGAGTCGGGCCCGGCCGCACAGGTGTACGCGCATCCCCTGCACCCCTACACACGCGGCCTGCTCGACACCGTCAACCTCCCCGACCCGCAGGCCGCGTCGGGCACGCAGCCGGCGCCCCTGGAGGGCGAGACCCCGTCCGCGGCGCGGCCCCCTTCGGGTTGCCGCTTCCGCACCCGCTGCCCCCTCGCCCAGGAGGTGTGCGCGACGGCCGAGCCGCCCGTGACCACGCCGAACGGCCCGGCCCACCAGGTGGCATGCCACTTCCCCCTGGCCGCGCCTCGGCTAGCGTCGGCGGTGTGAGACTCCCCGATGTCCTTGCGCAGCGCCCGGTCGTCCTGGACGGCGGCCTGGCCCACCAGCTGGAGGCCGCAGGCCACGACCTGAGCGACGCCCTGTGGTCTGCGCGGCTGCTCGCCGACGAGCCCGCGGCGATCGAGGCGGCCCACCGCGCGTACTACGAGGCGGGCGCCGAGGTCGCCATCACCGCGAGCTACCAGGCGACGTACGAAGGGTTCGCGCGGCGCGGCATCGATGCGCGCCGCACCACCGAACTGTTGTGCCTGAGCGTGGAGTTGGCGCGTCGCGCCGGGTCCGGGCTCGGCCGTGAGGTGTGGGTGGCCGCGTCGGCGGGCCCCTATGGCGCGATGCTCGCCGACGGCTCCGAGTACCGGGGGCGGTACGGCCTCACCGTCGACGAGCTGGAACGCTTCCACCGGCCCCGTCTGGAGACCCTCGCCGCGGCCGACCCGGACGTCCTGGCCCTGGAGACGGTCCCCGACGCCGACGAGGCCCGGGCGCTGCTGCGCGCGGTGCGCGGTCTGGGGGTGCCCGCCTGGCTGTCGTACAGCGTCGCGGGCGGCCGCACGCGCGCGGGCCAGCCCCTCGACGAGGCCTTCGCGCTCGCCGCCGACGTGGACGAGGTGATCGCGGTCGGCGTGAACTGCTGCGATCCGCGCGAGGCCGCCGCTGCCGTCTCGCTGGCCGCGCGTGTCACCGGCAAACCCGTGGTCGTCTACCCCAACAGCGGGGAGGAGTGGGACGCCGGTGCCCGGTCCTGGCGCGGCCCCTCGCGGTTCGCGGCCGGTCAGGTGGAGGGCTGGCGGGCGGCGGGGGCGCGGCTCGTCGGCGGCTGCTGCCGGGTGGGGCCCGCGGTGATCACGGAGATCGCGCGGGAGCTGACGGCGTCGGACTGAGGCCGGGCAGCTGGGGCCGGAAGGCCGGGACACGGTGGTGACCTGCGGGAACGCCGCTCGGGAGGGTGACTGTCAGTGGCGGGGTGCAGACTGGCAAAAGCCTGAGACAACGACGTCCCGGAGGTGGCCGCCATGGCCGATGTTCTGCTCACCGTAGGCACCCGCAAAGGCCTGTTCATCGGCCGCAGGCGCGAGGGCGCCTGGGAGTTCGACGACAGTCCGTACTTCAACGCCCAGGCGGTGTACTCCGTCGCGATCGACACCCGGGGCCGCACGCCGCGCCTGCTCGTCGGCGGCGACAGCGCGCACTGGGGCCCGTCCGTGTTCCACTCCGACGACCTCGGCCGGACGTGGGCGGAGCCCGCCAAGCCCGCCGTGAAGTTCCCCAAGGACACCGGGGCGTCGCTGGAGCGGGTGTGGCAGCTGCACCCCGCGGCCGCCGAACCGGACGTGGTGTACGCGGGCACGGAACCGGCCGCGCTGTACCGCTCGGAGGACCGCGGCGAGAGCTTCGCGCTCGTCCGTCCGCTCTGGGAGCACCCCACGCGCTCCAAGTGGGTGCCGGGCGGGGGCGGCGAGGGGCTGCACACCGTCCTGACCGACGCCCGCGACGCCCGCGCGGTGACGGTCGCGGTCTCCACCGCCGGGGTGTTCCGCACCCTCGACGGCGGCGACAGCTGGGCCCCGTCGAACAAGGGCGTCTCCGCGGTGTTCCTGCCCGAGCCGAACCCCGAGTTCGGGCAGTGCGTGCACAAGGTCGCGCGGGACGCGGCCGACCCGGACCGGCTGTATCTGCAGAACCACTGGGGGGTGTACCGCAGCGACGACGCGGGCGCGCACTGGACGGACATCGGCGGCGGCCTCCCCTCCGACTTCGGCTTCGCCGCGGTCGCCCACCCGCACCGCGGCGGCACGGCGTACGTCTTCCCGATCACCGCGGACAGCGACCGGGTCCCCGCCGACCGCCGCTGCCGCGTCTACCGCACGGCGGACGCGGGCAAGAGCTGGGAGCCGCTCAGCGCGGGCCTGCCCCAGGAGGACCACTACGGCACGGTGCTGCGGGACGCCATGTGCAGCGACGACAACGACCCGGCGGGCCTCTACTTCGGCAATCGCAACGGCGAGGTGTACGCCTCGGCGGACGACGGCGACAGCTGGCGGCTGCTCGCCTCGCACCTGCCGGACGTGCTGTGCGTGCGGGCCGCGGCCATCGGTTGATCGACGCCGCCGCTACGGCAGTAGGGTGACGCCGTGGCACCACGACCCTTGCATGAGATCGTCGAAGCCGGCTGGGCCAAGGCCCTGGAGCCGGTGGCCGAACGGATCGCCGGGATGGGGGACTTCCTGCGCGCGGAGATCGCCGCGGGACGCACCTATCTCCCGGCGGGAGCGAACGTGCTGCGCGCGTTCCAGCAGCCCTTCGACGACGTCCGCGTCCTGATCGTCGGCCAGGACCCCTACCCCACGCCCGGTCACGCGGTGGGGCTCTCGTTCTCGGTCGCGCCCGACGTGCGGCCGCTGCCCGGCAGCCTCATCAACATCTACCGCGAGATGCACACCGACCTGGGCCTGCCCCCGCCGTCCAACGGCGACCTCACACCCTGGACCCAGCAGGGCGTCCTGCTCCTCAACAGGGCGCTCACCACGGCCCCGCGCAAGCCCGCAGCGCACCGCGGCAAGGGCTGGGAAGAGGTCACCGAGCAGGCGATCCGGGCACTGGCGGCGCGCGGGAAGCCGCTGGTGTCGATCCTGTGGGGGCGTGACGCGCGCAATCTGCGGCCGCTGCTCGGGCAGTTGCCGTCGGTGGAGTCCTCGCACCCCTCCCCCATGTCGGCGGACCGCGGCTTCTTCGGCTCGCGCCCCTTCAGCCGGGCCAACGACCTGCTGGTGCGGCAGGGGGCGCAGCCGGTGGACTGGCGGCTGCCGTGACCGGCGCGGCGCGGGCGCTCACCGGCGCGGCGTGGGTGCTCGGCGTCGACTCGGGGGGCTCGGGGCTGCGAGCGGCCCTCACCCCGGCGGACGGCACGCCCGGCCGGGGCCAGACGCTCTCGCCGGAGCCGGTCAGCTCCACGGAACCGGTGCGCACCGGGGCGCGTGGCATCGACGCCGGGCACTTCATGGAGTGCGTCCTGCCCCTGGCGAGGGCGTTGCTGGAGCGGGCGGGCGGCGGGCGGATCACGGCCGTCGCCATCGGCGCGACGGGAATGGCGACCCTCGGTGAGGAGCTGCGCGCCGAGCTGCCGTCCGCGCTCGAAGAGAGCCTGGGCGTACGGCGCCTGGCGCTCGCCGCCGACGCCGTCACCGCGTACGCGGGCGCGCTCGGCGAGCGCCCTGGAGCGGTCGTCGCCGCGGGCACCGGCATGATCGCGATCGGCACGGACCTCATGGCCTGGCGCCGCGCCGACGGGTGGGGCCATCTGCTCGGGGACTGCGGAGGCGGCGCCTGGATCGGCCGCGCGGGGCTCGAAGCGGCGCTGCGGGCGCACGACGGCAGGCGGGGCGGTTCCCCGGCGCTCCTCGCGCGCGCGGAGAAGTTGTTCGGGCCGCTGGCCGGGCTGCCGGGGCAGCTCTACCCCCGCGCCGACCGGCCCGCGGTCCTCGCCTCCTTCGCGCCCGAGGTGGCCGGCTGCGCGGCGCGGGACGCCGTGGCGTCCGGCATCCTGCGGGACGCGGCGCGCCACATCGCCGAGGCGGCCGCGGCCGTCTGCCCGCCGTCCGGGAGGTGCGAAGTCGCCCTCACCGGCGGCCTGTTCAAGATGGGCGAGCCGCTGCTCGCCCCGCTCCGCGAGGAGCTTGCCGGTCAACTGCCGCACGCACGGACGGTTCCCGCGGCCGGTGACCCGCTGGCCGGGGCCCTGCGCATGGCGGCCGATGCCGCCGGGGGCCGGTTGCGGCTGCCGCTCGACACGGGCCTGCTCTCCGTCCACGGAGAAGGCGACAGTTGACCTCTACGTAATTCATCAGACAAAAACGGACTTATACCGCCCACCCGTACCCTCCCCGAACAGCGGGGCTCCGCAAGCCAGTAGCATGCGGGCGCATGAGCTCCCCCACTGGGCCCGCATCCGGCCTGCCCGTACGAATGCCGCGCCCCCGTCAGCCGGGCCGGCACCGCCGTCCGGAGCCCGTCGCGGCTCCTGAGGGCGCGCCCGCACTGGTTCTCGCCGTGCCGGGCGCCCCCAGCACCACCACGCGCAGCCTCGCCGAGGAAGTCGTGAGCATCGCCCGCTCCGAGCTGCCCGGCCTCGACGCCAGAATCGGTTACGTCGACGGTGCGGAGGACGCCACCGTCACGTCCTTCCCCGAGTTCCCCTCGCTCAGCTCCGTGCTCGCGCACGCGAGCGCCGAGCGCGCCGCCCGCGTCGAGCGTGCCCGCGCCGCCGGTGCCGAGGTGGCCGAGCCCGACGGTCCCGTCGCCGTGGTCGTGCCGCTGCTCGCGGGCCCCGACAGCGCGCTGATGCGCCGCATCCGGCAGGCCGTCGTGGAGAGCCGCGCCGCCGCCGAGCTGACCGATGTGCTCGGCCCGCACCCGCTGCTCGCCGAGGCCCTGCACGTGCGCCTCTCGGAGGCCGGGCTCGCCCGCGCCGACCGCGCCCGCCTGTTCACCGTGGCCACCGCGGCGGACGGCATCGTCCTCGCCACGGTCGGCGGCGAGGAGGCGGTGCAGGCCGCCGGGATCACCGGCATGCTGCTCGCCGCGCGTCTCGCGGTGCCGGTGATGGCCGCCGCGCTCGACGAGGAGGGCGCCATCGCGGCCACCGCCGAGCAGCTGCGCGGTTCGGGCTCGGCCCAGCTGGCGCTCGCCCCGTACCTGATCGGCCCCGAGCTCGACGCGGGTCTGCTCGACGCGGCCGCGAAGGAGGCGGGCTGCTCGGTCGCCGAGCCGCTCGGCCCCTACCCGGCGATCGGCAAGCTGGCGCTCTCCAAGTACACGACGACGCTCGGCATCACCCCGCAGCAGCCCTCGGGCGCGCCGGTGCACTGAGCCGTTTTTCGTCCGTACGCCGATGGGCCCGCCCCGATGTGGGGGCGGGCCCGTTCGCGTACGTACCGTCCGCGTACGCGGCCGTGGGGGCCGCCTCAGTTGAAGATCACGCAGGAGGCGGCCGGTGCCTTGATCGAGCCGGACCTGCGCGGGATCCCCGTGCCGTGGTCGATCGTGAACCAGGTGACGTCGCCGGAGCGCTCATTGGCGGCGTACAGATGGCGCCCTGACGGATCGATGGCCAGGTCACGCGGCCAGTGCCCGCCGCACGGCACCGTGGCCGCCAGCCGCGGCGCCTCGCCCGCCTCGTCGAGCGCGAGGACCGAGATGACGTCCGCGCCGCGCGTGGCGGCCCACAGGAACCGCCCGTCGGGCGCCACGACGACCTCCGAGGGGAAGACGTCGCCGTCCGGGGCGTCGGCGAGGACCGCGACCTCGCTGAGCGGCTTGAGCGTGCCCTCGTCGGCGTCCCAGGCGCAGACGGTGAGTGTGGGGGTCAGCTCGTTGAGGACGTACGCGCGGTCGCCGCGCGGGTGGAAGGCCAGGTGACGCGGCCCGGAGCCGGGGCGCAGCGCCACCTCGCGGTGGAGCGTGAGCCCGCCCTCCCCGAGCACGCACACGCGCACGGAGTCCGTGCCGAGGTCCACGCTGACGGCCCAGCGGCCGCTCGGGTCCGCCACCACCTGGTGGGCGTGGGGGCCCTGCTGGCGCTGCGGGTGCGGTCCGGAGCCCGTGTGCCGCAGCTCGCCCGCCGGGGCGGCAAGGGTGCCGTCGGCGCGCAGCGGGACGGCGGTGACGCTGCCCGAGCGGTAGTTGGCGGTGAGGACGTGGCCGTCGTGGAGGGCGAGGTGGGTGGGTGCCGAGCCGACCGGCACGGGGCGGCCGGCGAGTTTCGGCTTGTCCCCTTCGAGCCGGTACGCGGCGAGGGCGCCGTCCGAGGTCTCGCTGACCGCGTAGAGCGTGTCGCCGGTGGGCGCCAGGGCGAGGTAGGACGGGTCGGCGACCGCGTCCGTGGCGCCGAGGACGGTGAGCGCGCCGGTGTCCTCGTCGACGGCCGCGGTGAGGACACCGAGGCCCCCGGCGGCGGTGAAGGATCCGATGTACGCCCGTCCGGCGCGGTTGCCGTCGCCCACTGCTGTCCCCTCTCGACCGGAGCGGCGCGTCCGTGGCGGCGCTCGTGCGGCCGACGCTAGCAGGGGGTCTAGACCAAGCGCGGGTGGCGGGCGCCGGGCGTACCGGCCGGGGCCGCCGTGTCGCGGGGCACGCGGGCGTGGAGCAGTCGTGTCACAGGTCACGCGGGAGAGGGGCGGCCGGTCGGAACAATCGGGTCCGGTCGGCCGTTCCTACAGGTGTGGCTGCGGAGGGGACAGTGTCCCCGGGCCTCACCTATAGCCCATGGGGACGATCGTTCGGCTGAAGCCCCATGGAGCCTTTCGCCGAGAGGCGACCGCCCTCCGCGTGCCGCCTTCGACGACCCCGGCTGGTCTCCCCCGTCCAGCCGGGGTCTTCTCATGTCCCGGCGCACTCGCCGGGTGGCGCTCAGGCCCCGATCAGCGGGGTGCGGGTCGGGCTGTGCAGGGGGTCGGCCAGCTCCGCGAGGGCCTTTTCCAGGCCGTGCAGATGGGCGAGCGCGGGCTCGACCACGGCGCCCTGCGGCACGGCGGCGGGCCGCACCTCCCGGCCGCGGGCGCCCTGTGCCGGGGCCGTCAGCGCCTCCACCGCGACCTCCACACGCCAGCAGGCGGCGGCGAGCCGGTCGTCGTGGGACGCCTCGGGGTCCGCGGCGATGGAGGCGAGGCCGCGGACCTGGCGGGCGCAGTCGTCGAGGAGCAGGAGCACCTGGCGTGCCCGTTCCTTGCGGGCGCGCAGCGGGCTGAGCGGGTGGACGAGCGGGGCGAGGGAGAGCCGTACCTTCCCCAGGAGCTGTTCCAGTTCGGCGACGCGGGGCGCGGGGTCGGCCGTCTCGGAGCCCGCGAGGCGAGCGGCCGCCTCCGCCGTGCAGGTGTGCACGCACCGCAGGGCGCGCTGGATCCAGGCGTTGGTGGTGGCGTGGGTGGTGACGGGCAGGACGAGCAGGACGGCGAGCGCGGCGCCGAGCGCCCCGACGCCGGTCTCGGCGACGCGCAGGGCGAGCAGGGCCGGGTTGAGGACGCCCAGGAGGCCGTAGAGGACCCCGGCCATCACCGTGACGGCGAGCATCATCCACGTGTAGGAGACGGCTGCCGTGTAGAAGATCCCGAAGACGCTGATCGCGACGATGATCGCCGAGGGCACGGGCGCGCCGTGCAGCGGGACGGCGACGACGAGGCCGAGGGCGATGCCGATCACGGTGCCGAGCACCCTGCGGAAGCCGCGGACCAGGGTCTCGCCGCTGGACGCGGTGTTCACGAAGACCCACCAGGTGGCGCCGACGGCCCAGTACCACCGCTCGTCGGAGAGCACCTGCCCCACGGCGAGCGCGAAGGCGCCGCCGGTGACGGCCTGGATCGCCTGGCGCGTGGTGGTGCGGGCGAGGCCGGTGCCGGCGGGCGCGGCGGGGATGACGGGGGGCGGCAGCCGGCGCTCGTAGCACCAGGCGGCGAACCGCACGGCCGAGGAGGCGCACAGCGACAGCAGGACGGCGGCGTACAGCTCGGGGAGCTGCGCGGGGACCGTGTGCAGGAACTGCGTGGCGAAGAACATCATGAACGCGAAGACGCCCAGCGAGTGCCCGCGCGGGCCCCACCGCCGCGCGTAGACCCCGGCGCCCATCACGGCGAGGAAGGCGACGTCGCGTGCGACGGGCACGTCGTGCAGCCCGGCGGCGAGAGCGAGAACCGGAAAGCCGACGACCGGGAGCAGGGCGGTGGTGGCCGCCTGGGCGCGTACGGTCGAGTCGGTCACGGTGAAGAGGGCGAGCAGCGCGGCGAGCCCGCCGGTGATCGCCGCCACCAGCGAATGCCCGGCCAGGCCGCACACCGCTACGGCCAGCGCGATGCCGAGGACGGCCCGCGACGCGAAGCGCAACCGCGTCCGCCCCGGATCCGGCGCCACGAACATCCTCTTCAGCACGGCTGTCCCGCCCCTTCCCTGAGCTGCCCAATATGTCCGCATGAAAAAGGCGCCACGGAAACCCGCAGCGCCATCGACAGACCCATCACACCATCCGGACACCCCATGGCTCAACCGGATGTGATCTGACTGTGCCAATGGCCCACCTCTTTTCACCCGCTCGGAGCTGCGGGAAGGCCAACGGATCACACCGGTGCCGCGCCCGCTCCCCAGTCGGGGGCATTGTGCGTCTTGTCCGCCCTTGTCATGATGGCGCCTGCCGAGCGGTCTCCGACTGACCCAGGACGGTGCCATGACCCGGCGGTTGGCCGTGGACGACGAACCCCTCCCTCTCTTGCTGGCACAGGAGTACGACGCCGCGCTCCTCGATCTCGACGGCGTCGTCTACGTGGGTCCGTACGCGGTGGAGCACGCCGCGCCGTCGCTCGCCCGCGCCGAGGCCCTCGGCATGCGTCTGGCCTACGTCACGAACAACGCCTACCGAACGCCCCTGGCGGTCTGCGAGCACCTGCGCGGGCTCGGTCTGCCTGCGGCGGAGGACGACGTCGTGACCTCGGCCCAGGCCGCCGCCCGCCTCGCCGCGGAGCTGCGGCCGCCGGTCGTGCGGGTCCTCGCCATCGGCGGCGAGGCGCTGCTGGCCGCGTTACGGGCGCACGGCCTGGAGCCCGTCCGTTCGGCCGACGACGAGCCCGACTGCGTCGTCCAGGGCTTCGCGCCGAGCGTCAGCTGGCGCGAACTGGCCGAGGCCTCGTACGCCGTGGGACGGGGGCTGCCCTGGATCGTCACCAACGCCGACCCGAACGCGCCCACGCACCGGGGCACGGCGCCGGGCAACGGCGCTCTCGCCGACGTGGTGCGGGCCGCCACCGGCGCCACCCCCATGGTCGCGGGCAAACCGTCCGCCGCGCTGCTGCGGGAGGGCGCCGCCCGGACCGGCGCCCGGCGCCCCCTGATGGTCGGCGACCGGCTGGACACCGATGTGGAGGGCGCGCGCAGAGCGGGGTTCGACAGCCTGCTGGTGCTCACCGGCGCCACCACGCCGCGGGAACTGCTCACCGCCCCCGAGTCCCGGCGCCCCACCCATGTGGCGGCCGACCTGCGCGGACTGCTGGCTCCCGCGCGCCACGTCGAGGAGGACGCCGGAGGTCATCGGTGCGGTGGCTGGCGGGGCAGGGTGCGCGACCGCGAACTGACGCTGACCGGGCGAGGGGACCCCGGGGACGCCTTGTGGGCGGCGTGCCGGGCCGCGTGGTCGGCGCCCGAACCCTTCTCCACGGCGACGGCCTTGGCGACGCTGGCCCGGTGCGCGCGGGTGTGACACGTACTCCCTGGGCGTCCAACCCGCTCACGCCGCGGGAAGGCCGTCACCTAGCGCCGCCTCCCGCCGCACATGGTCGGCGACCTGCGCGTGCGTCGCGTACCAGACGTCCTCGTGCCCGCAGACGTGCTCCAGCAGCTGCTGCAAGACGACGGCCCGTGACCGGTGGCCGATGACGTGCGGGTGCATGGTGATCTCGAACAGCCCGCCCTCGGCGTAGGCGGCGTCGAACTCGTCCTGCCACAGCCCCAGTACGTGGCGCGGCACCGTGTACGGGCGTACGGCGCTGTAGCGGTCCATGTTGAAGTAGACGGCGTCGTCCCGGATCCACTCGGGCGGTATCTCCACGAGCCCCGTCGGCTTCCCGTAGGAGAGGATCTCGTACGGGTCGTCGTCGGCCATCAGGGAGGAGTCGTACGACAGGCCGAGTTCGAGGGTGATGTCCAGCGTGTGCTCGCTGAAGTCCCAGGAGGGCGTGCGGATGCCCACCGGCCGCTGCCCGGTGATGCGTTCGAGAACGTCCGCGCAGCGGAAGGCCAGCTCCCGTTCGTCGCGGCGGCCGAGTTCCATGTTCCGCTCGTGGATCCAGCCGTGGATGGCGACCTCGTGACCGCTCTCCACGTACCCCCGGGCCTCCCCCGGGCGAAGGAGCGCGGAGACGGCCGGCATGAAGAACGTGGCGGGCACGGCATACCGTTCGAGCAGCCGGAGGATACGCGGAACGCCCACGCGGGCCCCGTACTCGCCCTGCGAGAGCTTCCCCGGCATCACCTCTCCGTCCCGCAGCGGAATCGTCTCGTGGTCGGGGTCGAAGGAGAACGCCACGGCGGCCCTGGCACCCTGCGGCCACCGGGCAGGCTTGAGGCCACGCCCGGCGCGCACCCGCTCGACATGCCCGCGCCACTCCTCCTCCGGCCACTGCCAGGGGGCCCGTGGTGCCGTCCCGTTCTCCGCGCCGGACTCGGTCATGGCCGTCCCTCGCTCCTTTGCACGGCTCGGTGGGTGAGCCATAGGGGTGAGCCCGGTGGGTGGGCCATACGAGCATGCCAGCGCCCCGCGCCTCGGACAGGAGCGCGAACAGGACAACGCCTCGCGGCAACACGCTGACCGAAACGCGGACTTCGGCGAAGAGGCCATCTGCCCGGGAGCCGGACGGTTTGCCTACTGTTGTGGCGTCCTGTTGTGGACCCGGCGTTGTTGTCGTGGAGGAGAGTCGCTCATGCGGAGCGGTGACGTGACCCTGGACGAGGCCCGGCGCTTCCTGCCCGACGCCGTGGCGTTACGCCGTTCCCTGCACGCCCGGCCGGAGATCGGCCTGCACCTGCCGCAGACCCAGCAACTCCTCCTGGAGGCGCTGGACGGGCTGGGCCTGGACGTGCGCACCGGCCGGCGGCTGTCCTCGGTGACCGCGACGCTCGACGGCCCGCGGGAGGGCCCGGTCGTCCTGCTGCGCGCGGACATGGACGCCCTGCCCCTGACCGAGGCCACCGGCCTCGATTTCGCCTCACGGGTCCCCGGTGCCATGCACGCCTGCGGCCACGACGCCCACATGGCCATGCTGGTCGCCGCGGCCCGGCTGCTCGCCGCGCGCCGCGACGATCTCGCCGGACGCGTGGTGTTCATGTTCCAGCCCGGCGAGGAGGGCCACCACGGCGCCCGCCACATGATCGACGAGGGTCTGCTCGCCGGGGACGGCCGCGAGGTGGGTGCCGCGTTCGCCCTGCACGTCATGCCGGGGCTGCCGAGCGGTGGCCTGTGGCTGCGTCCGGGCCCGCAGATGGCCGCCTCCGACAAGGTGCGCATCGTCGTCCGCGGCCGTGGCGGGCACGCCTCCTCGCCGCACACGGCGTGCGATCCCGTGCCCGTGGCCTGCGAAGTCGTCCTCGCCCTGCAGACGGCGGTGACCAGGACGGTCGGCGTCAGCGACCCGGCCGTCCTCACGGTCAGCACCCTCTCCGCGGGCTCGATGCCCGGCATCATCCCGGAGACGGTGGACCTCGCGGGGACCCTGCGCACCTTGTCGCGCGAGACACGCGCACAGGTGCACGAGACGATCGCCCGGGTCGCCCGAGGCGTGGCCGAGGCCCACGGGGCGACGGCGGAAGTATCGATCGAACAGGGCTATCCGGTGACCCGCAACGACCCGGCGTTCACCGACTTCGTGCTGCGTACGGCGGCGCGGGTGCTCGGCGCCGAGCACGTCCACGTACTGCCCGCTCCGGCGATGACCGCCGAGGACTTCTCCTACGTCCTGGACGCGGTACCGGGCGCCCTCGCCTTTCTGGGGGCGTGTCCGCCCGGACTCGAACCGGGGCACGCTCCCGCCCTGCACTCCGACCGGGCGGACATCGACGAGGACGCTCTCGCGGCGGGGATCGCCTGTCACGCGGCCGTGGCCCTGCACCGGCTCGGCGCCGCCACCGAGGAGCGTGTGTCATGAGTGACCTGCGGATCCGCCCCGCACGCCGCGACGAACTGGATCGCGTGGAGGGCCTGTGGCTGGAGGCGAGCCGCTGGCTCGCCTCCCAGGGGATCGACCAGTGGCAGTACCCGCCCCGGCGGTGGCGCATGGAGGGGGCCATCCTCGCCGGTGACTGCCATCTCGCCTTCCGGGACGGCCGACTGGTGGGGACGGTGACCGTGGAGCGGCAGGCCGACCTCGAATGGTGGGCGGACGACGAACCCGATTCGGCTCTGTACGTCCACGACCTGGTGGTGAGCAGAGTGGCCGCCGGGCAGTCGGTGGGCGCGCAGTTGCTGAAATGGGCGGGCCGGCTGGCAGCGCGGGGGGAGAAACCCTGGCTCAGGCTGGAGGCGTGGAAGTCCAACCACCTGCTGCACCGCTACTACCTGAACCAGGGGTTCGAGCTGCTGCGGATCGTCGATCTGCCGCACCGCAATTCCGGTGCGCTGTTCCAACGGCCCACAGGTGTCGCCGTCGCTCCAGGGCGCGAGGGGTGACGGCTCGCTCTTCGTACTGTCCCACTTGTTAACCCGTATTGATTCATCCGCGAGTTGACGGAGTAACGGGAGAGAGACTGGAGGGAGCAAGGCTTGTTCGCGACCGCAATGTGCCGCCGGGTGCCCGGAGGATCGGCCTCCGTTCGGCGGACGCGGTGCGCTCCACCATAAGGAGCCGTCTCATGGGGCATTCGTATCTCGACCGGCCGGCCGTGGTGTCAGAGGGACGCGGTGACTTTGCGGACCCGGTGGCGGTCCGTCTCGGCGATGATGAGGTCGCCCCCCTGTGTCACGCGCACGGCCCGTGGATAACGCAGCAGCGCTCCGGCGGCCGGGCCACGCTCCCGGTCGTCACCGGGAGGTCCGCCTGCCACCGTCGTGATGCTCCCGTCGGGCAGGACGACGCGGACGCACTCGTTGAGGGAATCGGCCACGTAGAGATTGCCCTCGCCGTCCAGGTCGACGCCGCGCGGCTGGTGGAGCGGGCTCTCGGCGGCCGGCAGAACACCGGCTTCGTACCCGGGTTTCCCCGTTCCCGCCACGGTGGTGACCAGGCCGTCGGGCGACACCACGCGCACCCGGTTCGACCAGCAGTCGGCGATGTACAGGCGGCCCGCGGCGTCCGTGACGAGGTCGATGGGGTGGTGCAGGTCGCTGTCGACGGCCCGTACGCCATCGGGCCCGAAGCCGGGTTCTCCGGTGCCCGCGACGGTGGTGATACGGCCGTCGGCGCTGATGGCGCGGACCCGGTGCCCTTTCCACTCGGCCACATAGAGAGTTCCCGCGCCGTCCAGGGCCAGCCCCCTGGGTTCGTTGAGCGTCGCCCGGACGGCCGGGCCCCCGTCCCCGCCGTACCCGGGCTCGCCGGTCCCCGCGACGGTGGTGATGGAGCCGTCCGGTGCGATCCTGCGCACCCGGTGGTTCCAGTAATCGGCGACGTACAGATGCCCCGCGGTGTCACAGACCAGGCCCCCGGGCTCGTTGAGCGCCGCCCTGGCGGCCGGGCCCCCGTCCCCGCCGTACCCGGGCTCGCCGGTCCCCGCGACGGTGGTGATGGAGCCGTCCGGTGCGATCCCGCGCACCCGGTGCCCTTTCCACTCGGCGACGTACAGAGTGCCCGACGCGTCGACGGCCAGGGCCCGGGGCTGGTTCAGCGCCGCCCGGACGGCCGGGCCGCCGTCTCCCCGTGAACCGGCCTCGCCGGTGCCCGCGAGGGTGAGGATGACACGGTCCGCGAGGTGCGCGGCCCCGGTGCCCGTACCTGTACTGCCCGTCATACCCGCCTCCTGGCCAAGCGTGGGAACGCAATTCCGCTGTGGATTCGAGCGATATCGCGGATCGTCGACTCACCGTAGAGACCGTTTGCCGGCATGGATAGAGAGCCCTTGATCAGGGTCGGGCGATTTCCGGTCACCGGCCGCACGGTTCCCGTCGACCGATTTTCGCTCACCGGTAGGAAAACAGAGGGGCCCTGGTGCAGTAGAGGGGCTGTCGTTAGAATTGGTGAAATCGTGCACAGGCCGTCTCAGGGACCGTTGATGATGCTCCAGAAGATATGACCCACCGCTCTCGATCATCGACGGAGCGGTCAGCGGTGTGACACCGAAGCGGAGTGGATGTCCCGCCGGTCATGCCGGATCGCCCGCACCCACTCGGCCCGGAGTACCACGCGTTCGCGGGCCATTCCCGGGGACTGGCATGAAAACTCTCCACGCATACCGCAGCTTTCCGCTCGCGGTACGGCTGCTGTTCGTCAATCAATTCGGGGTGGACATCGGGTTCTACCTCCTCATCCCTTTTCTGGTGACGTATCTCGGCCATGACCTCGGGCTTTCGGCCGCCCTGGTCGGGCTGATTCTCGGTGTGCGGAACCTCAGCCAGCAGGGCCTGTTCGTGCTCGGCGGCTCCGCGGCCGACAGACTCGGCCCCCGAGGCGTGATCATCTTCGGTTGCATGCTGCGCACGGTGGGGTTCGCGCTGTTCGCGGTCGGTTCCACCCTGCCGCTCCTGCTCGCCGCCTCCGCGCTGAGCGGTCTTGCCGGGGCGCTGTTCTATCCGGCGGTGCGGACCTTCCTCGCCCAGGAGGCCGGGCACCGCAGGGCCGAGGCCTTCGCGCTGCTCAACGTCTTCGCGACCGCCGGTTCGCTGCTGGGCCTGACCCTGGGCGGCGTGCTGCTCCTGGTCGACTTCCGCCTCTGCGCCCTCGTCGCCTCCGGGGTGTTCGCCGTGCTGTGCGTGGCCCAGATGTTCGCGCTGCCCGCGCGCCGGCCGCCCCGTCGCAGCACCACGGTCCGCAAGGACTGGCGGGAGGTCCTGGGCAACCGGACCTTCATCGCGTTCGCCGTGGCCATGGCAGGCATGACGAGCCTGGAGAACCAGGTCTATCTGCTGCTGCCCGAGGGAGCCCGCGCGGCGACCGGACGCGAGGAGGCGGCCGGCGCGGTGCTGGTGATCGGGGCGCTGGCCAACATGGTCTGGCAGCTGCGCGTCACCCGGGCGCTGGCACGGCGCGGCGGCGGCCCGGAGTGGATCACCCGCGGCATCGTCCTGACGGCGTTCGGTTTCGTGCCGCCGCTGCTGGTGTGCGCGGCCGGGACGCCGGACGACTGGGGCGCGGCGGTCCGGAACGCCTGCCCGGTGATCGCCGGGGCGCTGCTGGTCTATTTCGGCATCATGATCGTGCATCCCCTGGCGATGGAGTTGGTGCCACGGTTCGGCCCGGCCCGGTTGACCGGCACCTATTTCGGCATCTTCTACGTCTTCTCCGGGCTTGCCGCCGCCGGAGGCAACGCGCTCGTGGGCTGGACCCTGGACCTCGGCAGGCAGACCGGCCTGACCGTGCTGCCCTGGCTGTGCTGCCTGGGTCTCGGCCTGATCTCGGCGACGGCGGTCGCCTGGCTGCACCGCACACGCGCGCTCCCCGCCCCGGACGCGGCGCGGGTGCCACCGCAGCCGTCCGGGCACGACGGCGCCACCCGGCGGCGCACGCCCGGGAGCCGCCCGGACGGCTCACGGCGCTGCCCGTCGCCGTGCCCGCTCGCGCGCGGAAGGACCCGGGCCACGCCGTACGTGCCGCGCCACTGCACGACGGCTCGCCCGGTGCTCCGCTGCGGGCAACGCTGCTGCGGGAGGTGCTGCCGCCGCCCGAGGCACCGGGGCGCGTCCTGGTGGAGGTCGATGCCCTGGCGGCTCGGCCTGCGGCCCGGGTGCGGGTACTGCCGTGCGCCCGCGTCGGCCCGGCGGCGTACTTAGTGCGCCCTCCGGCGCCGACTGTCCGGCGGCACACCGAAAGCCCAGGAAAAACAGGGATCACCACGGCATCACTATTGGCATATGCCGTCAATGAATGGCCGTGACATCAAGATGTGGCGCATTCCATTCCTTGTGCCGCCGCGAACGTGGCCATAGCCTGGAAAAAGTCCGGCTCGGCGAGGCAGTGCTGCCACGGAGGTGTCTTGGAACTCTTTCCGGATCAGTCTCCTGACAGCTCGGATTCAGTGAGCAGTTCCTGGTCTCCAAGCCCGGTGGTTCCGCTGGGCATCGTATTCGACGACGTGCCGAGAACGATCTGGCTGAAACTCGAATCACATAACCCCTACGGTTCCATAAAAGGGCGCACCGCATTCGCACTCTGGCAGAGCGTCAAGGACCGTATTGATCCCCGAATCGGCTTGATCGAGTCGACGTCGGGAAATCTCGGTCTCGCGCTGGCCGGTTTGGCCGCATCCTTGCAGGTCCCTTTCACCGCCGTCGTGGACCCCCGGGTGAGCCCCTCGGTGCGGAACACCATGCGCGCCCTGGGCGCCAGAGTGGTCACGGTCGACCGGCCGGACGGAGCCGGTGGGTTCCTGCTCAGCCGCCTCGCCCATGTCGGGCAGCGGGTGCGCTGCGAACCGGGGCTCGTATGGCCGAACCAGTACACCAACCCCGCCAACCCGGCCGTCCATGCCCAGTGGACGGCGCCGGAGCTGCGTGCGCAGCTGCCCGCGAGGCCGATGAGCGTCCTGGTCGCGGTCTCCACCGGTGGCACGCTGGCGGGTTTCCGGGACTACGTGGTCGCCCACGAACCGGCCTGGGAGCTGGTGGGGGTGGACGTCGTCGGCTCGGTGGCCCTGGGCGACGCGCACGGTGAACGTGTGCTTTCGGGAATCGGGGCGAGCCGCAGGTCAACCTTCCTGCCCCATGGGTACCGACCGGCCGTGCACGTCGATCCGCCGGAAGCGGTCAGCGCGTGTCTGTGGCTCGAGGAGACGACCGGGATCGCCGTGGGCTCCAGCTCCGGCGCGCTCGTCGCGGCGGCTCTGCGGCTGTTTCGCGAAGGCCCCGGACGCACCGACGTCGTCTGCGTGTGCCCGGACGGCGGGGACCGCTACCTCGACACCGTCTACTCACCGCTGTGGCGCTCCCAGCACGCCCTGACCCCGGTCGACATAGCCGACGGCGTCACCACCTCGGGCCGCCCCGGCCCGGTGGCCCCCGTCCAAGGTGAGGTGACGCTGCGTTGAGCACGGGCGAGAGGGACTGGTACCGGCGTGCCGGGGTGCGCGGCGGCCCCCGGCGCCGTCTGACGGACGAACTGGAGACCGGGCGGACCTTCTTTCCGACGGCTCTGGTGCCCTACCTGGACCACCCGCGGGTGGTCGAACTCGGCGAGGCGAGCCGGCGGGAACTCCTCGCCCGGCACCTCTTCCAGTACCTGGACTTCACGGCCCAGTTCGAGACGCGCGTGGTGAACCGTGCCACGGAACGCATCGCCGGCAACCGGTGCGGAGTCGAGACGGACGCCGAGGTCCGGCTGGACGCGTACCGCATCTACTGCGACGAGGGGTACCACTCCCTCTACAGCTTCGACGTCGTCCAGCAGGTCGCCCGCGCCTCAGGGGTGGCGCCGCTGCCCTACGACTTCGGGCCGTTCCTGCAACGGCTCGACGCGGTCGGGACCGAGGCGCTGCCGTACGAACCGGCCCTGGCCCAGCTGCTGCAGGTCGTGGTCTTCGAGACGCTGATCACGGCGGTGCTGAGCGACATCCCCAAGGACCGCGATGTGCTGACCGTCGTCCGGGACATCGTCAGGGACCACGCCAAGGACGAGGGCTGGCACCACGTGTTCTTCTCCCACTTCTTCCGTGAGCTGTGGACCCAGGAGTCCGCCCGGTCACGTGGCCGCATCGCGCGTTGCCTGCCCGATCTGATCCGGTGCAGTCTGCTCCCCGACCTGCGGCCCGTACGCGCGTCGCTGGCCGCCGCGGGACTCGCGCCGTGGGTCGTCGAGGACGTCGTGCACGACTCCTATCCACCGGCCTCGGTCGACCAGGGCATCCGCAGGGCGTCCCGGCACGCCGTGCGGCTCTTCGAGGAGGTCGGGGCCATGGCAGTGCCGGGCGGTGCCGAGGCGTTCGAGGCCGCCGGTCTGCTGCCGTGAACCGCACGGGCCGACGACCACACAGTCCGAGAGGCGACGATGGCGGAGCAACTCCTTTTTCTCGACAGGGAAGCGGTGCTGGCGAGCCTCGCGCACGTGGACGCGTGCGAGGAGGTCGCACAGGTGCTGTGCCGGCATGCCGAGGGCCGGGTGGAGCTGCCCGCCGAGGGCTACCTTCCCTGGGCCAACGGCGAGGGGGCCTACTGCCGTTCGCTCGCCATGCTCGGGGCGGTGGAGGTCGACGGCGGTTCCCCGCTGCGGGGCATGAAGCTCATCAACGCCGCGACGAGCAACCCGTCCCACGGAAGGGAGCGGGCCGCGGGCCTGATCATGCTCTTCGACCCGGATACCGCCCGGCCGCACGTGCTGGCCGAGGCCGGGTGGCTGAGCGCGACCCGGACGGCCGCCTACACGATGGTCAGCCTGCGCCATCTCGGCCCCGAGCGGTGGGACGCGACCACGTTCCTCGGCTGCGGCATGCTCGCCCGTGTCCATGTCGGGCTGCTGGCCACGGCCTTCCCCCGCATGACGCGCGTACACCTCTACGACACCGAGCCGCGGCGCGCCGAGGAACTGGCCGGCTGGATCCGTGAGCGGCACCCGCACTTCACCGTCCGCGTGGAGCCGGGCGCCCGGCCGGCGGTGGCCGCCGCGCAGGTGGTGGTGACGACGACCACCGCCGACCGGGGCTACCTTCCGGCGGCGTGGCTCGCGCCCGGCACCTTCGTGGCCCATGTGTCGCTGGCCGACCTGCTGCCCGACGCGTTCCTGGAGGCGCAGGGGGTGTTCGTGGACGACGTCGCCCTGGTGGCCGACAACCCGCGCAGGATCCTGGGGCGGTTGATGCGGGAGAGCCGGATCACGGCGTTGAGCGGCACCCTCGGTCAGGTCCTCATCGGCGAGCGGCCTCCCGTCCGGCCCACCGCGTCCCACGTCATCAGCAACCCCTTCGGCATGGCCGTCCTGGACGTCGGGCTGCTCGGCGCGGTGCACGAGGCCGCCGTCCGCCTGGGCCTCGGCCAGAAGCTGACCCTCTACTGAACCGAGCCCTGACCCTCCGCTGAAAGGGACCGCATGGACGACGTCTTCTCCCGGCCCGGCCCCGCTCCCGCGCACGGCCTGTTCTCCCTCGCCGAGTTGGAACCCGCCGTGATCGGAGAACTGGCCGCGAGATCGGTGGAACTCTTCCGGGACAAGGAGGCACACGACCGGCCGCTCGCGGGCAGCGCCGCGGGCATCCTGTTCACCAGGACCTCCACCCGCACCCGGACGGCCTTCACCGTCGGTGCCATCCGGCTGGGCGCCGTCCCCGTCACCTACGGCCCTCAGGATCTCCAACTGAACACCGGTGAGTCGGTGGCCGACACGGGGCGCGTCCTGGGCAGCATGCTCGACCTCCTGGTCGCCCGCACCTCCGGCCCGCTGGACGAACTGCGTGAGCTGTCCCGCCAGGGCGGCCTGCCGGTGATCAACGCGATGGCGGCCGAGGAGCACCCCAGTCAGGGCCTGACCGACCTCGCCACCCTGCGCCTGGCGCTCGGGGACCTCACGGGCGTGAGCCTGCTCTACATGGGCGAGGGCAACAACACCGCCGTGGCCCTGGCCCATGCCCTGGCGGCCGTACCGGGGGCCCGGGTCACCTTCAGTACGCCGTCCGGCTACGGGCTGCCCGACGAGGAGTTGGCGAGGGCGTCGCGCCGAGCCGCGACGGTGGGCGCCACGCTGGAGGAGGTGCACGACCCCGCGCTGCTGCCCGACCGGGTGGACGTCGTGTACACCACGCGCTGGCAGACGACGGGCACCTCTAAACCGGACGCCGACTGGCGTGAGACGTTCCGTCCGTTCCACGTGGACGCCGCCCTGCTCGCCCGCTGGCCCGAGGCCCTGTTCATGCACGACCTGCCCGCCCACCGCGGGGACGAGGTCGCCGGTGAGGTCCTGGACGGGCCGCGCTCCCTGGCCTGGACGCAGGCGGCCATGAAGCTCGCCGGGGCCATGGCCGTCCTGGAGTGGGTGAGCGGCCCGGACACCGACGTCAAGCGCGGCCGGGACACCGACGTCAGGCGCGGCCCGGACACCGACGTCAGGCGCGGCCCGGACACCGACCGGAAATGACGTGCCGCGCACCGCACACCGCGCACCCTTCCCCGCCCACCCCCGCACGGATCGAGGTCCTGCCATGAAGCCGACCCGTGTCACCGCCTACCGGCATCTGACCCCCCATGACCTGACCCCGCCCTCGTCCTCGCACGTCTTCTTCGAACCGGCCGACACGGAGATCGGCGTGTGGGTGGCGCAGGACCTCATCGACGAGGGCTGCGCCGTCCTGGACCTCGGCTCCGGCAGCGGCGCCGCCGCGGCGGCCATGGCCCGCGCGGGAGCGGCCCGGGTCCACGGCGTCGACTCGGGGGAACACACCGTGGCGTGGGCGCGCCGGCACTACGCCGCGTACGACGGCGACCGCCCGGTCACCTTCGCGCTCGGCGACTTCACCGCGCTCTCCCCCACCGAGCTGCTGGCCACGGCCCCGGTCCCGCTCCGCCGCCCGCTGGTCGTCACGAGCAATCCGCCGTACGTTCCCCTCTCGCCCCGGGTCGACGCCCTGCGCCGGTCCGTCGGCGGGGGGACGGACGGGCTGAAACTGATACCCGCGGTCATCCGGCACGGCCGTGCGCTGGGAGACGGCCTCGGCATCACCATCGGCAGCTACTCCAGTCCCCGCAAAGCGGTCGACATGCTGGAATCGGCCGGTTTCACGGTGCACGCCGTCACCCTGTGCCCGCTGCCCCTCGGGGAGTTCACCCGGGACCACCCCGACCAGATGCTCCTCCTGGAGAAGCAGGACGAGGCGGTCCTCTGGCGCTCGGGTCCATATCCGCCCGCGTACTTCATCGTCGGCCTGGCCTGCCGCAAGGGCGGTGAGGACCGGCTGACCGGCGACGGGCTGATGGAACTCCTGCGTACGGCCGCCCGTTCCCGCACCACGCGTCTGGAGACCCTGGACGAAGCGGCCTTGCCGCACTGGCCGGGTCTGGTCCGCGTCGTGGATCTGCCCACGCCCGCAGTCCGCCGGCACTGGTGACCTCCGCCCGCCCGCTCCCGGGGCACGTCGTGCCCCCCGCACGCAAAGAGGCCGTTCATGAACACCGCCCGGATCGCGCCCGTCTCGCCCGTCAGCGTCACCACCGGTGCCGTCGAGCACAGCGTCGACTTCATACGTCCACGGCTGCTGGCGAGCGGGCACGGCCGGGTGTCCCTGTATGCCGGCGTGCAGATCAACGGCGCCCCACACCTGGGCACCAGCGTCATGCAGACCTCCGCGTTCCTGCTCGCCCGGACGGCCCGGGAGAAGTTCGGCGTCGACGTGACACTGCGGTTCGGCGCGCTGGACAACGCGGCCTGCGAGACGCGCCGGTGCCCGCGCACGGGAACCCGGTACGAGCGTTCCTTCCGCCATGCCCTGGGCGGTGAGCGCATACAGGAACTGATCCGGACGTACTACGGAGGCTTCTTCGCCGCGCTGTCCGCGATCACGGGCGTCCCCCACGAGATCGAGACCTACACACAGCAGCAGAGCCGGCCGGAGTTCCGGCGGGAGTTCCTTGAGTCGCTGACCCGGATGGACGCCCTGCGGTGGGTGCTCGCGCCCTCGCACGGCAAGGTGCCCATGAGCCCTCCGTGCCCGCGGTGCGGCTGGGCGCAGAAGCAGGGCGAGCACACGGAAGTGCTTACGGCCGGACCCGACCACGCGGAGCTGGCTGCGGTCTGCCTGGACCACGGGGGTTACGTGGCGCGGGTGCGCGCCGACGGGGCGAGCGGGGCGGAGGGGGGCGACGAGACCGGCGGGGCGTACGAGGCGTACATCGGCTCGGGCACGCTCCACCGCAACCTGCTCAAAGAGCGGGTGGCCGCGCGGGAGGACGCGCTCGCCGTGGTGGTCAAGGGAGCCGACTGGGCCGCGGGGTGCCGTCTGCTCGACGAGGCGTTCCTCTGTTATCCGCAGGCGGTGCTTCCCGCGCGCCTGTTCACCCCGGTGGTGCTCTCGGCGTCCGGGGCCAAGCTCTCCAAGTCGCTCATCCGCGCGGGCAGGACGGAGGCGACGGCGGGCAGCGAGCCCTGGATGCTCGACGCGGGCGCCTGGCCCGGGACGGTCGAGGAGTACGCGCGGCTGCTGCTCGGCCTGGTCAAGCTGATGCTGTCCGAGCCGCGCCACTTCGAGCGCGGCTACACCACGCTCGAAGTGGCGCGGCTCATCGACGCGGCAGGTCTGCGGATCGGGGCACCGGCGTGAAGTCCCGGTCGGCGAGGTATCCCGGGCGTGCTTCCGGAGCCGCGTACGGCGTGGTCAGTGGGTTGTCGACGCTGTTGTAGACGACGAAGAGGTTCGTCCTGGCGAACGGAGAAACGTTTCCTCCGGAGGCGTGCAGGCAGTTGCAGTCGAACATGACCGCGGAACCGGCCGCTCCGGTGAACTGGCGGATGCCGTGGCGTTCGGCCAGTGCCGTCACCGCGGCACGGTCGGCCGGGCCGGCCGGGAGGTTCTTTCCCAGCAGCGAAAGCTTGTGATAGCCCGGTGGCGTCTGGCCGACGGAGGGTACGAAGGTCCGCTGGGACCCGGGGATGATCATGAGCGGGCCGTTGAAGGGGAGGTTGTCCGTGAGGGCGACGGAGAAGCTCAGCGCGCGGGGCGCGGGCATGCCGTCCTCGGAGTGCCAGGTCTCGAAGTCCGAGTGCCAGCCGAACTTGGAGCCGTCGAAGGCCGCCTTGTAGTTGATCCTGCTCTGGTGGACGTAGACGTCCGAACCGAGGACCTGTCGAGCGCGGTCGGCGAGGCGGCCGGAGTGGACGAGGCGCCTGAAGACCTCGCTCAGCCGGTGCACCTCGAAGACGGAACGGATCTCGTCGGAGTCCGGTTCGGCCACCACCCGCTCAGAGGAACGCAGTGCGGGCTCGGCTGCCATGCGGCGCATCTCCGCACGGCACTCGCGGGCTTCGGCGGGGTCGAGGAGCGCGCCGAAGGCGAGGAATCCGTCACGGTCATAGGCGGCCACCTCCTCGGCGGAGAGCGGGCCTTCTTTCCCGTCGCCCCACACCACCGGATGGTGACGCTGAAAGGGCGCCGACCTGGTGACGGAACGGGTGGGGTAGAGATCGTCCACGAATTCGACAGATTCGGTCACAGTGATTCCTCCGCAGCCGGGCAGTGGATACGTTTTCCCTGCCCGTGGCATCCCCGAAGAAACTCTCCTGAGACCGCGCCCGTCGAGTCCGCGCCATTCCTGTCACGAATTGCGTGCCGCGAGGTGCCGGGCCACACGGGAAAGAAGGAGACACATGATGATGTACAGCGAACCGACCACGCAGAGAACGGGGAGGTAGGGGTAGCCGGAAGGAGTCGCCGTGTTCTGCGCCAGGAGTTTTCCCGCGTAGAGAAGCTCCTCGTACATGATGAAGAAGCCGAGCGAAGTGTCCTTGAGTGTCACCACCATTTGGCTGATTATGCTCGGCAACATGGTCCGCACCGCCTGCGGCATGACCACCGCCGTCATCACCTGCGTCTTGCGCATTCCCAGCGCGTACCCCGCCTCGAACTGGCCTCTGGGAACGGCTCCGACTCCCGCCCGCAGGATCTCCGCCTGTGCCGCACCGTTATAGAGGGCGATACCGATCACCAGGGCCCACAGCGTGGGGCTCCCAAAATTGTCCGCCACCCATCCGCCCGGGCTCCCGAAGTCCCTTCGCAGGACGTCGGCGACAGTGGTGACGTACGTACGCAGAAGGTCGGTGGCGTACAGGGCGAAGACCGTGATGATCACCGGAACCGCGCGGAAGAACTCCACCAGCGCCCCGGCCGGCCAGCGCAGGACGCGATGTGCGGAGAGTCGCCCGGCCGCGAACAGGAAACCCAGTGCCAAGGAGAGCACCACGGAGAGGACGAACGCCTTGAAGGTGTCCACCACGCCGGCGAGGATGCGCAGCTGCACGCCGCGATATTGGAATGCCTCCCACATCCGCGCGTCGAACTGCCCGGCGTCCGAGAACCGGAGGAAGGCCCAGCAGACAGCGCCCCCGGTCACCAACGCCACCAGCACCGCGTACCAGGTGTGGCGGCGGCGGGCGCGCGGGCCCGGGGCCTCGAACAGGGCGGACGCCGTCCGGGGACCGGACTTCATCCCGGCACCGCCAGACGACGCTCCAGCAGATGGAAGCCGGTACTGATCACCGCGATCAGCACCAGGTAGGCGGCGGTCACCCACAGGAAGACGAGCGCGACCGCGTATCCGCGCTCCACCAGGGTCTTCTCGGTGCTGAACAGTTCATAGACGCTGAAGCCACCGGCGAGCGCGGAGTTCTTCACCAGAGTGATCACGACATTGCCCAGCGGGGGGACCGCCGCCCGCCCGGCCTGGGGAAAGACGATCAGTGCCGCCGTCTGCGCCGTGGACATGCCGAGGCTGCGGGCGGCTTCGGCCTGTCCCAGCTCCACGGCATTGACGCCCGAGCGCAGCGCCTCGCACACGAACGCGGACGCGTAACCGCCCATCACCAGTACGGCGAGCGTGAAGTATCCCGCTTCGGTGAGGCCCAGCATGGGCAGCCCGAGCGTCACACCGAAGAAGAGGACGGTGAGCGGGGTGTTGCAGAGCACCGTCACCACCGTCGCGCCGAGGCCGCGGCAGAGCGGCACCGGACTGACGCGGAAGGAGACGAGCACGATGCCCAGGGCGAAGGCGAGCAACGTGCTCAGGCACATCAGTCGGACGGTGCCCACAAAGCCCTGCCAGAAGAGACCGGCGTTGTCGGTCAACACCTCCATGGGCGCCTCCAGGCTGAGGGATCAGTACCGCTGCACCGGTGGTGGAGTCGGCGCCGGGACACCGGAACGGCCGAGGGTGGCTTGGTACGCCCGGAGCCAGTTTCCGTTGCGGACGTGGTGTTCGAGAGCGTCGTTGACGGCGTCGCGAAGAGCCGCGTCCCGCCGTCCCAGTCCCACCCCGTAGGGCTCCTCCGAGAAGGGCCGGCCGAGGACGCGTAGACGTCCCTGGTTCTGCGCGGCGTAACCCTTCAGGATCGTGTCGTCGGCGGTGACCGCGTCGACCACGTTCATGATGAGATCCTGCACGCAGTGCGCATAGCTGTCGTGGGAGACGACGGTCGCCCCGAATTCCGGCTTGCGGATGCGCTGGAAAGGGGTCGATCCGGTCACCGTGCAGACTTTTTTGCCGCGCAGTTCCTTTGGGCCACCGATGGTTCGATTGCCTTTGTCGACCAGCAGGTCCTGCCCGCCCAGATAATAGGGCCCCGCGAAGGAGACGTGCTTTTTCCTTTCACTGTTGATCGTGTAGGCGCCCACGTACAGATCGACGTCCCCCTTCGCTATCGAGAGCTCCCGCACTTGCGGGGCGACCGTCTTCCACTCGATCTCGTTCGGCGCGAATCCCAGATATGCCGCGACCATTTTCGCGATCTCGACGTCGAATCCCGAGCGCTGTCCCGTCACCGGGTCCTCGAAGCCCATGAAGGGGTGGTCGGACTTGACGCCAATGGTGAGGGTCTTCTTCGCGATGGCGCGGGAGTCTTCTCCGACGGGGTACTCAAGGCGGGGAGCGCTCGCCGTCAGCGCTCCGACGCTGCCCGGAACACTGCCTTCTCTTCCGCACCCACCCAGAACAGGGAATAACAGCAGTATCAGGAGACTCAGGCGACGAACCCGTGCTCCCACCTTCCCTCCTCAGGACGATGTGGGGCGTGCACCGGAATGAAAGCAGTGTCCCGCTCAGTTTAGCGACGCTGATGTGCCGCGCTACCCGGCGTCTTTCGGCTCCCCCGGGTCAGCCGGTCTTCCGCCAGCTGCCTCCCTTCTCTAGGCGGTAGGCCCCGGTGAGCCGGCGCTCGTCGGCGCCGGTCCGCGGCGTGACGCCTGAGGGGGCGGGGGTGGTCGGCACGCGGTGTCCTCAGTCCCGGGCCGGGGGCTTGTCGGCGGTCAGCGGGACGGTGCGGGTCCTGACGCCCTAGCAGGCGGCGGCACTGGGCGACGGCTCCGCCGGCACGCTCGGCACGCAGTGCGGACCTGGGGCCTCAACCACAAGGGCCAACTCGGCACCGGCACGGGCAAGAGCGACGAGACGAACGAGAACCACAACACCCCGGTCGAGGTCCCGGGCCTCACCGACGTGGTCAGGATCGCCGCCGGTTGCGACTACAGCCTCGCCGTGAAGTCCGACGGCACGGTATGGGCCTGGGGCGACAACTCCAAGGGCCAGATCGGCATCAACAAGGACGACTCCGACGTGGCGTTCAGCAACAAGCCGGTCCAGGTCCAGGGTTTGCCCACGAGCCAGAGCGGCTCGGCCGACCCGGCCGGGCCGGGCGGAACGGAGACCGGGACGGGCACGGGCACGGGGACGGGCACGGCCGAGGGAACGGGTCCTGGCGTGCAGGACATCGTCGCCGGTTACGACCACGCGTACGCCCTCTACTCCGACGACAAGGTCTACGGCTGGGGCAACAACGAGAACGGGCAGCTCGCCGACGGCACGACGATCAACCGGACGAGCGCGCACGAGGCCATCGAACTGCCCTCGGTGAAGGCGATCTCGGCGGGACGCGGGTACGGCCTCGCCGTTCGCACCGCCGGGAGCGGCGCCAGCAACGACATCATCAGCTGGGGCCTGAACGACCACGGCCAGCTCGGCGGAGGCGACGACCACACCCATGACCTCACCGACAACGACGAGTTCGTCACGGTCTTCCCGCAGGAGGCGGAGACGGCCAACCCGTTCACCCGCGTCACCGCGGGCAACAGCCAGTCCGGCTACGCCTACTGAGTAGGCCCGACCAGTCGCGCCCGGCGCGGGCCCGCCCCTCCACACCCAGTGGCGGGGCGGGCCGCACGCCGGGCACGATGATCTGATTGACGCGGCGAACGGGCTGTGCGAGCCTCCCGGTGATCCATCTCCGGGAATGCCGCCAGGAGGGCGTCGATGACCAGCACGGTGGCGCCGCCGGGGGTGCTCTCCCCTCCCTACCGTGCCTGCACTCTCGCACTGAGCAGCACCTTCGTACTGGTCGCCTTCGCCGGCCTCGCGCTGAGCACGGTGATGCCGATCGCCGTCCAGGAACTCGACGGACTGGGCCTGTACGCCCTCGCGTTCGGCGGCTTCCTCACCACCGGCATCATCGGCACCGTACTGGCGGGCGGCTGGGCCGACCGGCGCGGACCGGCGCCCGCCCTCTGCGCGGGGCTGCTCTGCTTCGCGGGCGGCGCGCTGCTGTCCGGGCTCGCGGCCACCATGCCCGTCTTCCTGGTCGGCAGGTACCTCCAGGGGTTCGGCGGCGGCGCGGTGACCGTGGCGCTCTACGTGGTCGTCGGCCGCGCCTATCCGACCGAGCTGCGTCCCCGGATGTTCTCGCTGATCACCGCGTGCTGGATCGTCCCGTCCATGGTGGGGCCGCCGGTCGCGGGAGCCGTCGCCGAGAGCCTGTCGTGGCACTGGGTGTTCCACGGCATCGCCTTCCTCGCCGTGCTCGCCCTGGTGCTGCTCGCCCGGCCGCTGTCACGGCTGCGGACGGTCGGCTCCCCGGAAGAGGAGGGCGGTGACGCGGAAGACGGGCCGGTCAGCGGCCTTCGGGTGGTGCCCGCGCTCGCGGTGGCTCTCGGCGCGGGTCTGCTGCAGTACGCGGGCACCCCGTCGGCCCCCTACCGCCTGCCGGCGGCGGCCGTCGGCCTCGTACTCCTCGTCGTCCAGCTGCGGCCGCTGCTGCCCGCGGGCACCCTGCGGGCGCGGCGCGGCATCCCGTCCCTGGTGCTGCTGCGGGGCGTCGCGGCGGGCGCGTACTTCACCGTCGAGACCTACATCCCGCTGATGCTCGTGAACGAACGGCAGTGGTCGCCCGGGGCGGCGGGCATGTCGCTCACCGGAGCGGCGCTCACCTGGTTCGCCGCCTCTTGGCTACAGGGTCGCCCCCGGCTGCCCTGGCCGCGCGAGCGGGTCGTCCTCGTGGGTGCGCTGATCCATGGCGCGGGCGCGGCCCTGACGCTGAGCGGCACCCTGCGGGCGATGCCCGCGGTGACCGTCGCCGTCGGTCTGATGGTCGCGGGCTTCGGGATGGGGCTGCTGCTCCCCGGCGTCGGGGTCCTCACCCTCGAACGCTCGCCCACGGACCAACAGGGCCGGAACTCCGCCTCGTTGCAACTGTCCGACAGCCTGTCCAGCGTGCTGCTCGTCGTGCTGTGCGGGGCCCTGTTCAACATGGCCCATGTGCGCGCCGGACAGGACACCGCGGCCTTCGCCGCCGTGTTCGGCACCGCCCTCGCGGTGGCCGCCGCGGCCGGACCGGTCGCCCGCAGGATCACCCCGCCACCACACCCGGAGGAGAAGAACCTTGCGACGCTATGAGCTGGTGGGCAGGCGCGACATCCGTCTGGTCGCCGACGCGCCGGTACCGGTGCCCGGCCCCCTGGAAGTGCTGGTGCGGGTGCGGGCGTGCACCGTGTGCAACCGCAGCGACCTCGCCTATTACCACTACTACGGGCTGCGCGAGCACTGTGCCCAGGGCTGCTACGGCCACGAGGTCGCCGGAGTGGTCGAGGCGGTGGGCCCCGGCGTGACCCGGGTCGCGCCGGGGCAGCGCGTCTTCGTCCGTACGCCGCTCACCACCGGCTACGCCGAATTCGCGCTGGCCCGTGAGATCGCCGTGGGCGCGCTGCCGGACGCGGTGCCCTTCGAGCAGGGCGCGATCCTGCAACTGCTCCCGCTCGCCGTGCACGCCACCCGCGGGGTGCGGCTCGGGGACCGGGTGGCCGTCGTCGGGCAGGGCCCGGTCGGCCTGATGGCGCTGCGGATGGCCGCGCTGCGCGGCGCCTCGCACCTCACGGCAGTCGACCTGGACGACTGGCGCCTGGAGCGCTCGGCTCTCCTCGGCGCCGACTCGACCCGGCGGGTCGACGGCAGCGCGGCCCAACTCGCTGACGTCGGCGGCGATTTCGATGTGGCGATCGATGCCGTGGGCACCCCGACCACGCTCAACGCCTGCGTGGGACTCGTACGGCAGAACGGGCTCGTCGTCATGCTCGGCACCCACCATGTGGACACCCACGTCACCGTCGACCTGGTGACCTGGGAGCGCAAGGGCCTGCGGGTGCACAGCTCGGCCGAGCCCGTCGACACCGCGCGCGCCGAGGCCCTGCGGACCGCCGAACGGCTCGCCGGTACCCGGGAGTTGTACCTGCCCGAGATCCTGACGCACACCTACGCCCTGGAAGACCTGCCCAAGGCCATGGAGCAGCTGTCGGCGAGCCGCGCCCTGTACCCGGACGCCGGGGTGTCCCCGTACGACGGCCCGCCGCGCGAGACGCTGAAGGTGGCGATCGTGCCGTGAGGTGGGGTGTCGCCGGGTACGGCGACCTCGTGACCCGCCGCGTGCTGCCCGCTCTGCGCGCGCTGGGCGAGGAGCCCGTGTTCCTGTGGGGGCGCGATCCGCTGCGCGCGGCGCGGATCGCCGCGCGGTGGGAGATCGCGGGGTCCGGCAGTGATCCGCGGGGTCTGTCGGCGGGGACGGACGCGGTGTACGTCGCGACGCCCGTCGTGCACCATGTGCCGCTGGCCGCGGCGGCGCTGGACGCCGGACGCGCCGTACTGATCGAGAAGCCCCTGGCGGGCTGCCTGCGCCCAGGGGTCGACGGCCTCCCCACAGACATGGGGCGGCCGGGCGCGGGGGTCGCGTACTACCGCAGGCTCGCCCCCGTACTGCGGGAGGTGCGCCGGGAGTTGGCCGGGTGGGAGCCGGACCGGGTGGAGGTGCGCTTTCGGTGTGCGTTCGAGCCGGGGCCCGACCACCCGATGCGCTGGCGGACCGACCCCGCGGTCTCCGGTGGCGGGGTGCTCGCCGACGCGGGCTGCCACCGCCTGGACCTGCTCCTGGCCGTGTTCGGGCGCCCGGCGGCGGTGGCCGCACGGCTGGCCGGGCACTTCGACGCCGGTGCCGAGCGCCGCGCCGAGGTGGAGCTGAGCTGGTCGGGACTGCGCGCGTGGTGCCTCTTCGAGTGGAGTGCCGAGCCGCCGGTGGACCGTATCGCGTTCCACGGCGGCGGCCGCTCCCTCGTACTGGACCCGCTGGACTCCGGCCAGTTGCTCGCCACGGGCCCCGAGGGCGAGCGGCGGCTGCGGCGTGAACCGGACGCCAACCCGCATCTGCCGCTGGTCGCCGACTTCGTCGCGGCGGTCGCGGCCGGGCGGCCACCGGTGTGCCCGGTGGCCGAGGCCGCGCTCGTCGACGATGTCATCGTGGCGGCGTACCGTTCGCACGCACTGGGCGGCAGCCCGGTCGTCGCCTGGTAGGCACCGGCCCTCAGGTGGTGGCGGAGGTGAACTTCCCCAGGTCGCCGTATCCGTGCCCGCCGGTCCAACTGCCCAGCTCGATGTGGGCGTTGAAGGGCCGACCGTCGTCCCGCGTCATCGCCGGCCGGGGGTGGTCGAGGTGGAGCAGCACGTCGTCGTAGCGTCGCAGCGGGGCGGCGGCGGCGAGGCGGGCGACCACGTCGTCGTCCTCGCCGCCCCACCCCTCGTACCGCTCGTCGAAACCGCCCACCGCGTGGAAGACGTCGGTGCGCAGCCATACGCAGCCGCCGGGCGGCTCCCGCAGCAGCAGGCCGCGCAGCACGGACGGCGGCACATCGGCGGCGCCGCCGTCGTTGCGCAGACCGATGGCGCGCAGGGTGGACGGCGCGTCGAGCGAGAGCGACCAGCGGAACGGCAGGTGGGTGCCGTGCCCGTCCTCGCGCAGCCGCGCCGTGTTGCGGGCGACGAAGTGCCGGTCCACGAGGATGTCGGCGTCCAGGACGCACACGTACCCGCCCTCGGGCACCGCCTCCCGGGTCGCCTCCATGACGCCGACGTTGACCGCCCAAGCCTTGTTGAACAGGCCGTCCTTGCGGGCGAAGACATACCGGTCCGCGACGCCGTCCAGCGCCTCGCGGGTGCGGGGCTCGCCGTCGGTCTCCACCACCGTGACCCGGTGGCCGGGCCCGCCCTCCTGGTCGGCGAGGGCCCGCAGACAGGCGAGCAGGTTCCTGGTCCGTGTGCCGCCCGCACGGTCCCGGAAGGGGATCACCACCTGGACGTCCCCGGTGCCGGGCCGCGGCCGGGTGCCGGGCGCCCTGGGTGGAAGCGGTGGCGGCTGTGCGGTGTAGTCGGCGCCGAGGTGGTAGTCGATCCAGATGTGCCGGTCCGCCTCGGCCACCGCCGCCGCCAACTGTCCTTGTTGCTCCGGGTGTTCGCGGAGCAGGGCGGTGAGGCCCCCGCGCAGGTCGTGCTGTGCGGCGGCGCGGGTGGGGTCGGCGAGGACGTCCTCGTACGCCGCCCGGGCCGCGCCGGTGACGAAGGCGGCGAGTGCGGCGTCGACCGTACGGTAGTGGTCCTCGCTCTTGGCCCAGTAGTCGGCGGCGATGGCGGGCACGGCCGGGTCATGGGCGAGCACGGCGTAGGCGGTGAGCCGTTCGGCGAGCCGGTCGGCGGTCGGCGGGGTCGGCTGCTCGGGTGGTGTGGGCACAGGTCTGCTCCGATCGGCGCGGTGGGTTACAAGTAGCGGGAGCCGCGCAGGTGTTCGCGCAGGGGGACGGGGTCGCTCATCGATGCCCCTCGTTCGCCCCGTTCAACCGCTCCTCGATGATCCCGTTCGCTCTCCTGCCCGCGGCCCTGACGGGGGCGCCGGTGAGCACCTCGGTGAGGAGGGTCTTGACCGGGTTCGGCTCGGCCTCCACCAGCGGCCAGCGGGGATCGACCGGAGTGGTGTGCCCGTTCTCGGCGGCCCGCGCCTGCACCTCGACCACCGGGTTGTCGACCTCCTGCGCCAGCGCGAGCCGGTTGGGCAGGGTGCCGTTCGCCTCCGCGACGAGCTTCTGCGCCCTGGGCCCGCTGAGCCGTGCGACCCAGTCCGTCGCCAGCGCGGGCTGTGCGCTGCGGGCCGACACCGCGAGGTTCGAACCGCCCAGGAAGACGCTGCCCGGTCGGTCCTTCGAGAGTCCCGGCACCGGGAACATGCCCAGCTTCCCCTTGAGTTCGGGGTTGATCCGCTCGGCGTCGGCCAGTTCCCAGGGCAGCCCGACCATCTGGCCGACCTTCCCCTTGGCAAGCTCCTCGTACTGCAGCGGGTGCGCCTCGTCCCGGTCCTTCGGGGCCTGTGACAGGGACTGGAGCGTGCGGTAGTACTTCAGCGCCGAGGCGGCCTCGGGGGTGGCGAGCCCGCCGTTCCAGCGGTTGCCGTCGTGCGTGGCGAGGCGGCCGCCCCGGTCGTGCAGCAGGCCGGAGAGCACGTACCAGTTCCGGCCCGGCAGGTAGAGCGGCTGGAAGCCGGGGTCCTGCCGGTGCGCCCGGGCCAGCGCGCGCGTGGTGCGCAGCCATTCCCGCTGGTCGCGGGGGACGGTGAGGCCCGCCTTGGCGAAGAGGTCCGTGCGGTGGATCACGACGCGGGAAGCGGCGTACAGCGGCACCCCGTACTGCCGCCCCTGCCAGTTCCCCGACTCGCGCAGCGACGGTATCCACTGCTCCGAGCCCAGCTCGCCGGCGCGCGCGCTGAGGTCTTCGAGCAGGCCCGCGGAGGCGAGGGAGGGCGTCGTGGTGGTGCCGGTCTCCACCACGTCGGGGGTGTCGGCGGAGCCGAGCGCGGTCTCGAGGCGCTCCTGGATGCCGACCCAGCTCTGCAGCTGGACGTCCACCTCGACGCCGGGGTGGGCCGCCTCGAACTCGTCGACGAGCTGGTCCACCATGGGGGTGGGCACCGAGCCCCACATCAGCCAGACCCGCAGGCGCTGGGGCGCGGTGTCCGCAGGTGCGGCCGAGGCGTGCGCGGTGAGGAGGGTCAGCAGCAGGGAGGCGGCCAGCGCCCCTATGTACCGGATACGTCTTGTCATGTGGTCTCTCGTCAATTCCTGTCGAGGGAGTCGTCAGCGGGCCGTCGAGGGTGCCGTCAGCGGGCCGTCGAAGGAGCCGTCAGCGGACCGGCTTCTCCGCGCGGAGCGTGAGGTACATGGGGACGGCCCGGCGCGCGGTGCAGGTCCCGGGGTCCTGGAAGTTGTCCGGCACGGGCCGGCCCTCCGAAAGGCCGGTGAGGGTGAGCCCGGCCTCCAGCAGGTCCCGGACATAGGTCTCGACGGTGCGGTGGACCTTGCGCACGGAGGAGTCCAGCCACTCGCAGGCCCGCTCCCCCTCGTCGAAGTAGCCGCGCACCCGCATCTCCGACGGCACGCCGTCGTGGAAGTCGCCGTCGTAGGCGCAGGTCACCACGGGGTGTTCGACGGAGAGCACGAACCGCCCGCCGGGGGCCAGGGCGGTCCGTACCTCGCGCAGCAGCGCCGGAAGGTCGTCCAGGTAGTGCACCACCATGCGGGCGGTGACCGCGTCCCACGCCCCCGGTTCACGGCACGTCCAGGCGTTCAGGTCGGCGCGCTCCAGCATCGCCGGGGCCAGCCGGGCGGCCGCCGCCGCGAGCATCCGTTCGCTGCCGTCGACGCCGTGGTAGCGGACCGCGCCGGCCCGGAGCGCGGCCTCCCCGAACTTCCCGTCCCCGCAGCCGAGGTCGAGTACCGAGCGCCCCTCCAGATCGCCGAGGAAGGCCAGGACGTACGGCTCTTCGAGGGTGGCGTTGCCCTCGTCGACGACGGCCCGGGTCTCCTGGTAGCGGGGAAAGACCTCGGGCGCGTCGTAGAAGTCGGGTCCGTATTCGAAGGTCGCGGTGGACATGGCTCTCTGCCTCTTCCTGTTCTTCCCGGCGGATGGAGGGTGGTTCAGCGGGACACGCGGTAGACGCGGCCGTCGTACGAACCGGCCAGGAAGCACTCCGTGTCCGCGTCGTAGAACAGCGAGGAGATGCCCGCGGTGGTGACCCGGGTGATCGTGCTCCAGGCGTCGGCCCGCACGTCGTAGACGGCGACGAGCCCGTGGTACGAACCGGTGGCGACGTACTGCCCCTCGGGGTCGGCGGCGACGCACTTGATGGAGTGGTCGTGCGGGGTGGCGATGACCGTGGGTGTGAAGCCGCGCCACAGCCGCAGCTTGTAGTCACGGCTCACGCTGGCGAAATCGCCGCCGGGCAGCGGCGCGCAGCCGTTGGCGATGCGGTCGTGCGCCTCGGGGACGTGGTGCACCTGAGTCAGCTCGTCGACGGAGAACCAGGTGGTGCTCGCGTCGGCGCAGACGGAGAAGATCCGGCCGTCCGAGACGGAGATGCCCTTCACGGCGTTCTGGTGCAGCTGGAGCGTCGCCTCGTGGCGGACGGTGCCGTCGGGTGCGACGGAGAGGACGATGCCCTCACCGGTGTACGCGCCGATGACGACGTGCGGGACGCCGTCGCGTTCGAAGGCCGCGCCGCAGTTCAGCGGTGAGCGGTGCTGGTACAGCACCTCGCCGGTGAGCGCGTCGAAGACCTTGCCCATCTGTCCGCCGGTGAACACGCGCCCGGCGGCCGGGGTGAGGAAGTTGCACAGGCTGCCCGTCTCGCTGTGCCGTTCCCCGTCGATCCACAGCACTCCGGCGTCGCCGATGGTCAGGGTGCGGCCCCCGCCCACGGTGACGGCGTTGACGCAGGGGGTCTGCTCCACGCCGTCGAGGCTCCACTCGTCGGCGCCGATCCGGTACGTCGCGTACGAGGATCCGAAGGTGGCGAAGGCGAGGGTGTCGCTGTCGAGGAAGGCGCACGACCGCGGCCAGACGTCGGAGGGCAGGGAGGCCTCGGCGACCTGGGCGAGGTCCTTGGAGGTGTCCCATACGCGCAGGGTCCGGTCGTAGCTGAGGCTCACCAGGAGGTTCCGGTCGGCGTTGTGGACGAGGCGCTTGATGCCGGCCTCGTGGGCGGGGCGGGTCTCGGTCCGGTCACCGGTGATGACGATGATCTCGCCCTCGTCGTTTCCCGCGTAGATCACGCCTTCGCGGGTGATGGCGACGGTGTCGGTCTCGACGCCCGCGAGGTCGACCTCGCCGATCATGCCGCCGCCCGCCAGGGACCAGCGCTTGATGGTGCCGTCATCGCTCGACGACACCAACTCGTCGGCGCCCGCCGCCCATTCGACCGAGATGACGTCGGCGGTGTGCCCCTCGAACGTGGTGAGCAGCGCCCCGGTGAAGTCGTACACGCGGACGTGGTGGTCGCGGGACGCGGTGGCGATCAGCTCCTTCGTGGGATGGAAGACGGACATCTCGACGTCGTCCTTGTGGTCGGAGAGAACGGCGACCAGGTTCAGGTCGGGGAGCGACCACAGGCGGGCGGAGTAGTCACTGGAGGAGCTGACGAGGTAGCGGCCGTCCGGGCTGAACGAGGTCTGGTTGACGAGGTGGTCGTGGTTGACCCGCGTGAGCGGCTGCTTGGTCGCGGCGTCCCAGAGGATGAGCTGGTTGTCGTAGCCGGCCGTCGCGACGTACCGCGTGCCATGGGCGGCGACACCGCTGATGGGGCCGTAGTGGCGAATCATGGTTCATTCCTCTTTCTCGTGTGGTTCGTCGTGTGGCTTCTCGTGTGGTTTCTCGTGTGGGGCGGCGGAGACCGGGGCATGCGGGTGGTCGGTGGCGAGGTCCTCGGCCCGGGGGCTGCCGAGCAGGTCGGGTGCCAGCCGTCCGGTGAGCCGGTAGCCGAGCCCGCCCAGCGCGACGAGGGCGGCGAGGACGGCCCACAGGACCGCGCCGTGCCTCTCGATCAGGGCGCCGACGAGTGCGGGGCCGGTCACCGCGGACAGCGTCCAGGTGAGGTTGAACAGGGCGAGGAACCGGCCGCGCGCCCGCGGTGGGCCCGCGGTCGCGGAGAGGGCGACGGCGGCCGGGGTCGCGGCCATCTGCCCCGCGGTGAAGAGCACGACCGCGAGGATCACGGTCACGATCGCGGTCCTGCCGCCGAGGGCCGGGACCGCGGCGAGCAGGCCGACGGCGCCCAGGATCAGGACGGCCGCCCAGGAGATGACGCGGCCGCGTCCCACGGCGCCGAGCCTGCTGGTCACGTACGTCTGGCAGCCGACGATGAGCAACGAGCTGAGCATCAGCGTGGTGGAGGGCAGCCAGGCGGGCAGGTCCCGCACCTCCACCAGGTAGACAGGCAGGATGACAGTGGGGATGAGCCAGCCGAAGGTGAGCGCGGCCTGGGAGGCGAGCAGGCAGAGCAGCACGCGGTCCCGCAGGATCGTTCCCCAGCCCGCCTGCGGCTCCGTGGTCTCCTCGGCGGTCCGGCCCGTGGCGGCCGGGTCCCCTACAGGCGGCCGCGCCGCGTCCTCGCCCGGTGGGGGCCCGTCCCCGTGCGGACCGGACCGGTCCCCGTGCGTACGAGGCCGGGTGGGCCGCATGAAGAGCAGGGCCGTCAGCACGCTCGTGCCCGCGTTGAGGACGACGATGAGTACGGGCGCCCCGGACCACCCCGTGGCCAGGACGGCTCCGCCGGCCGCGCCGCCGAGCGCGATGCTCGCGTTCTTGCCCGCGGCGGTGAAGGCGTACCAGCGGTCCAGCTCCGCGCCCTTGGCGAGGTCGGCGACGAAGGCGGGCCATGACGCCCAGTACAGACGCTCCGCGCAGAGCACCACGAGCATGCTCGCCACCAGGGAGGGCAGCGATTCGACCAGGAGGTAGCAGAGGTAACCGGCGGCGGCCAGCACGTTGTTGGCGACCAGACAGGCGCGCGGGCCCCAGCGGTCCACGGCGCTCCCCGCCAGGGGCGCGAACGGCACGGACAGCAGCGTCGCCACACTCGTCCCCCACCCCACCTGGGCCACCGTGAGGTCGGTGCTGAGGAGGAAGAAGAGGAACGACAGCGGGATGAACATCCCCACGCCGAAGGTGTCCAGGGACGTGGCCGCCACGATGCGCCCGTGCCCCGTCAGGTCCGGCAGCCCCAGGCGTCGCCGCCACTGCCCGGCCGTACTGTCCGGGCGTACCGGCGCTGTCATGCCTGGGGTGTGCCCGTCAGGGCGATGTGGTGCCCGGCCCGCACCTTGGCCTCGATGTAGCGCCGATTGCTGTTGTGCAGGAATACGCCGGTGTGCCTCAGCTCCTTGACCGTGATGCCGCAGGCCGCCAACTGCACCCCTTTGTCGGGGTTGTTGGTGAGGAGCTGGATGGAGGTGACGTCGAGCGCCTTGAGCATCTGGGCGGCGACCCGGTAGTCGCGCAGGTCGGCCTCGAAGCTCAGCTCGCGGTTCGCCTGGAAGGTGTCGAGGCCCTCGTCCTGCAGCAGGTAGGCGTCCAGCTTGTTGTAGAGGCCGATCCCTCTGCCTTCCTGTCTCAGATACAGCAGGATCCCGCCCTGCTCCGCCAACAGGGCGAGGGCTTCCTGGAGTTGGGGGCCGCAGTCGCAGCGCCCGGAGCCGAAGACGTCCCCTGTGAGGCACTCCGAGTGGACCCGCACCGTCGGTACCGGCTCGTGCTCGTCACCGAAGACCAGCGCCAGATGTTCGCGGTCGTCGAGGAGGCCGGAGAAGGTCATCATGCGGGCCGTCACAGGGCCCGCGCCGCTCTCCACCGGCACGGCGACCTCGGCACGGACGGTGCAGTGCGGTACGTCGATCTGGTGATTCTCTCCGGCGGGTACAGCCGTGGTCATCGCATTCTCCATCCGGTGTTGTGCTGGTCATCCGGTGTGGTGCCGGTCGTGTGCGGTGAACCGTCCGGTCACGCGGCGTCCGCGAGGGACGGGTCCTGCCAGATCCGCTCCGCCGCGGGAAGGGTGGCGAGCCGTTCGGCGGGGACCGGGGGCGGCGGCCCGTAGGCGCGGCGGTCGCCGAGGCCCGCGGCGAAGCCGTGTTCGGCAAGGGTCGTCAGCCGGGCCGCGTGCAGCTCGGTCCACAGGCGCTGCTCGGCGGGGAGCGCCGTGCCCCCGAGGACCAGGCTGCGCAGTGCCACCCGTACGAGCCTGGGCGACGGCGGGCCGTGGGGGTGCGGGTGTGGCGAGGTGTGGGCCCCCAACACGTAGGCGCAGTACCAGACTTCCTCGCAGAGCCAGAGCAGGCCGTCGGGGGCCTGGAGTCCGGCGCGGGCCGCGTCCCAGTGCGTCAGGCTGCGCCCGGCCATTCCGGTGTCCGCCAGGTAGGTGCGCAGGGGAATGAAGCGCGGCTCGCCGTTCGGGGTCCCCGCCTGGCCGGTGAGGACGATGTGGGCTCGTCCGCGCAGGCGGTGTACGAGTACTCCGGGCAGCCGGGGCGGTCCGCTGGGCGCGTTCTGGGCCTCGGGGCGGCCCGCGTCCACGGGGAGGCCGTGGTCGGAGACGTCGTCGGCGAAGCAGGCCGAGTGCCGGGGGCCGTAGGTGTCGTTGCCGATGAGGCTGGGGTGCCCGGTGTGCTCGACCAGGTGCGGCACGGAGATGAGCACCTGCCGTCCGCGCGCGCCCAGTTCGCGGGCCAGGACCACGTCGTCGGGTTCGGGATCCGCCCCGTCGGGGTGGGTGGCGCGGAGCAGGGCGGTCACGTCCCGCCTCGGCAGGAGCAGCGCCAGAGTCGGTGTCCACTCTCCGGGCACGGCGGGCACCCAGCGTTCGTTGCGGAGCGCGGCAGCCCGCGTCGCGGCCCCGTTCCACGAGTCCCAGTTCGCGTAGAAGGCCAGGGGGGTGTCCGGGTGTTCGCGTACCGCCGACTCGACGCGCTCGATGAAGTCCCGGCACAGCTCCACGTCGTCCTGGAGCACGAGGTGGTGGGTGGCGTCGGGGCGGATCGCACCCCAGGCGGCCCACGCGGTGCGCAGCGTCGTCGGCGGGCCGTCCGGCCGCGGGTCGTGGACGGTGCGGGCGCCCCACCGGCTCAGTGCGCGCGCCAGCCGCGCGGCCTCCGTCCGGCGGCGGGGGTGGGCCATCACCGCGGCACTGATCACGGCACGGGGGGTGACGGGCACGGCCCCGGTGGTGTCAGTGGGGTCGATGGTGTCGGTGGAGTGAGTGGGGCCAGTGGGGTCGATGGTGCCGGTGATCTCGGTGGCACCAGTGCTGTAGGCGCTGTAGGTGCTATTGGTGCTGTCAGCGGCGTCACTGGTCATGTGGGCGCACCTCCGCTCCGGCAGGCCCGGTCCCGGAGACCGCGCGGACGCTGTGCCAGCCCCGCTCCCCCCGCGCCCACTCCCACAGGGCGCGGTACACCGCCGCGGAGCCGACGAGGTGCCACGGCACGACGAGCGCCCAGGCCAGCCCGTCCGCCCGGTCGCGGTACTCGGCGTTGCGGCGCGCCCCCAGGACGCACAGCGCGTCGGCGACGAGCAGGCCGGCCGTCAGCCGGCGGGCGCGCGGGGAGACCGTGGCGGCCGCGGCGAGAACCGGCAGCGCCGCCCTGGCGGCCAGGCTTCCCACGGTGACCGCCCCCAGGACGCGGCCCCGTGCGGGGAGTTCGGACCAGTTGACGGCAACGGCCCGCAGCTGTCCGCGAGTCCAGCGCGCCCGCTGGCGCAGGGCGGCGTCGGCGCGCTCGGTGGAGCTGACGCCGGACGGCGTGCGCAGGAAGCCGGTACGGACGCCGTGGCCCATCAGCCACAGTGACCAGTGGTAGGACTCCTCGACGTCGTCCGAGCGGATGGGGCGCACCCGGTCCCAGGTGGCCGCCCAGGCGTAGACGGAACTTCCGGCGACCACATGGACCCCGGCCGACCTGGCGAGTCCGCGCACGGAGGCCTGCCACACGGCGTCCTCGGCCGCCCTGACGCGGGCGGTGAGCCGCACCCCGCGCTCGCTGACCTCATCGGCCTGCACCAGCGCGTAGCCCTGCTCCAACGCCCATACGGCTTCGGCGGGTTGGCCGGGACCGGGGACGACATCGGCGTCAACGACGGCGATCACCTCACCATCGGCGTACGGGAAAGCGTGATTGAGCGCGGCGCCCTTGGGCCGCATGCTCGGAAGCCTCAGGATCTCCCAGTCGAGATCGGGACGGTCCACGGCCGCCCTGACCCGCACCGCCCGCTCCCAGTCCTCGGCGCCGCCCGGCCCGTCCTCGACGAGCCACAGCACCTGGAGCAGTTCCGGGGGGTAGTCCAGCGCCGCCACGGCGCGGGCCGACCGGGCGAGAGTGGCCTCCGTCTCCCGGTAGAAGGGCATCAGCAGGGTCAGCCGCCGGGAGGGTCGCCACCGCGCGGGCAGCCGGTCCACCGCGTACGGAGCCACCGGCCAAGTGGGAACCAGAATGTCGGTCATATGCACTCTGGTCTCAAGAGAAATGGAGACACTTTCTTTTCCTTCCGCAGGAGAAGAAACGCTTCGCCGGGCAATGAGAAATGCAAGATCATCCGCTGGCGCCCCGAAACCTAGCACCCCGTCTCAACGTCTTGTCAACCTTGAACATCGAACAACTCCACAGCGGAACCAGGCTGGTTGACCGGCCAGTTGGACGACTCTAAGGTGATCCGCCGCCTTACGAACCGACCGCCAGGGGCGCAGTTCTGAACAACTCGGACAACCACCAGGACCTTTTACAACAACCTTTTAAAACAACCCTTCAATAAGTTGCCGATTCCGCTTCCGGAAAGGAGCTGCGTTTCATGGCCCGGCCTCACGTCCTTCTCTCGGCTGCCGTGTCGTTGGACGGCTGCCTCGACACCCGCCCCGGTGAGGGCAGGCTGCTGCTGTCCGGCGAGGAGGACTTCGAGCGAGTCGTCTCGGAACGTGCCTCCAGTGACGCCGTCCTGGTGGGGGCGGGGACGCTCCGCGCCGACGATCCCCGTCTGCGCGTGCGTGCGCGGGCCCCGCGCGAGCACCCCTTGCGCGAGCACCCCTTGCACGAGCACCCCTTGAAGGTCACCATCACCCGGAGCGGCGACCTCGATCGGGCCTGGCGGTTCTGGCACCACGGCGGGCCCAAGGCCGTGTACGCGGTCGGCGCCGAGGCCCGGCGCAGAGCCGTGGCGGCCCTGGGCGACCTCGCCGAGGTGTACGAGGTGACGGGCAGCGGCACTTGGGAAGCCGTACTGGACCACCTCCACACGCTCGGAGTGCGGCGGCTGATGGTGGAGGGCGGCGGGCAGATCCACACCCAGCTGCTGCGGCAGGGCTTGGCCGACGAGCTGCAACTCGTCGTCGCACCACTGCTCGTGGGGCAGGCCGACGCGCCGCGCATGCTGGGGCCCGGCCCCTATCCGGGCGGCCCGCCGCACCGGCACACCCTGGTCGACACCCGGCGGATCGGTGACGTGGTCCTGCTCCGGTACGCGCTGAACCGGCGCCCCGGCACCGACGAAAGGGCCACCGCGGCGGACCTGGCCTGGCTCGCGGAGGCCTGTGAACTGGCCGCCCTGTGCCCGCCTTCGCGGAGCGCGTTCTCGGTCGGCGCGGTCATCGTCGCGGCCGACGGGGAGAGGCTCGCCCAGGGCCACTCCCGCGAGGGCGGCGACTCGCGCGTGCATGCCGAGGAGGCCGCGCTCGCCAAGGTGGCGGGCGATCCGCGACTGCGCGGAGCGACGATCTACAGCAGTCTGGAACCCTGCGCCAAGCGTGCGTCGCGTCCCCGCTCGTGCGCGCGGCTGATCATCGACTCAGGTCTCCGGCGGGTGGTGACGGCCTGGCGCGAGCCCGACACGTTCGTTGTCGCGGCCGACGGGGCCGGACTGCTGCGGGCCTCCGGTGTGTGCCTGGCGGAGATCGAGCAACACGCCGAAGCGGCGCGGGCGCCCAACGCGCACTTGCCGCAATGACTCCGGCCGGCGCGCACTGAATCGAACCGAGGAGAAGCCATGCAGAGGGAGCAGGTCACGCAGGTGGGGCAGGCGGGGCAGGTAGAGCAGGTGGGGCAGGTAGAGCCGGCGGACTGGGTCGAGATCCCGGCCGGGTTGCTGCGCCGGGGCACCCCGGCCGACGAGATCCCGGAGGTGGCGCGCCGCTATGCCGACACCGGCGTACCGGTGGAGTGGTATAGGAAGGAGGCCCCGCGCACGGAGATCCGCCTCCCGGCGTTCCGGATCGCCCGCACCCCGGTCACGGTCGGCCAGTGGACGCTCTTCGCGGCGGCCACCGACAGGCCGATTCCGCGGGCGCCCGCGGACCACCCGGTCGTCGGGGTCACCTGGGAGGCGGCGACGGCCTACTGCCGGTGGCTCGGGGAGCGGCTCGGCGGCCAAGAGGTGCGACTGCCCACGGAGGACGAGTGGGAGCGCGCCGCCCGGGGCGACGACGGCCGGGAGTTCCCCTGGGGCGCGGAGTACCGCACGGGACTGGCAAATCTGGTGGACCTCGGCATCGGCACCACGACGCCGGTCGGTTCGTTCCCCGAGGGCGCGAGCCCGTTCGGAGTGCTGGACATGGCGGGCAACGCCGACGAGTGGACCTCCACGCTGTACGCCCCCTACCCGGGCGCTCCCGACGACGTGCCGAGCGTCGAGGACTGGGCGTACGATCCGCACGTCACCCGGGGCGGAGCCTTCCGCCACGACCGGGATCTGGCCCGGTGCGCCCGCCGACACGGCGTCTACGAGCGGGACTTGACGGAGATCGGCGTGGGCTTCCGCCTGGCGGCACCGGCCGAGCGGTCAGCGCGAGGACGCGCCGGCTGACCGGATGGCGTGGGGCGCGCCGGTGGCGCGGGTGGCGTGGGGGTGCGCTGGCTGACCGGGTGGCGTGGGGCGCTGGCTGACGCGGGCGGCGTCGGGGCGCGCTGGCTGACGCGGGCGGCGTCGGGGCGTGGTGCGTCGGTGCGTCGGTGCGTCGGTGCGTCGGTGCGTCGGTGACATCGTGGCGGCCGCCCCGGTGTTGGCCGGGACGGCCGCCGCTCCCCCGTTTCCCCCGTGTCCCCCGTGTCCCCCGTGTCCCCCGGTCTTTTGGCCCCTTGGTCTCATGATGAAGCGTCGTACGCAGGTCAGGGCTTGCCCGCGTCCGTCGCGTCCGCCGCGCCCACCGCGTCGTCCGCGGCACAGTGGTAAAGCGTCGGCGAGCGCCCCTCACCGGCGCGACCCTCGGCGCCGTAGGTCGCGGGATCGACCTCGGCGCATGCCGACCTCACCCATGCGCTGATCTTCGAGTTCTTCGCTCCCGCCTCGCTGGCCAGCGCGAACCTGACGTCACCGGTGGCGACGAGTTCCTGGTACTCGGCGAGCGAGAGGGCGTCGCCGTGCATGCCGGCGACGGGAAGGACGGGCACGACCTTGGCATAGATGTACGGGGCCGCACCCATCGCTGTCTCGGCGGACATGGCGTATTCCGCGTCGCCCTTGTGCTTCTGCACGTAGGCGAGGAGCTTGCTCTCCGCGGCGGTCAGCGAGGTGCTCGTGCCCCGCCCGAAGAGCCTCCCGGTGCCCGCGCTGTCGGGGCGCGGACCGGCCGACGCGTCGAACGCCGAGCCCGCGTAACGCTCGTTCAGCACGGACAGGGACCATGCCGTCGGCGCGGCGAACATGGCCACACACCCCGCCAGCAGCCCGACGATCCCGGCCCGGCGGACGTTCCCCGGCGGGAAGCCGAGGGCCAGGACGGCGACGAGCGTGGCCACGGCGACGAGAGGGATGAGCCAAGGAGCGAAGTCCGTGTAGTCGTAGGCCAGATGGACCGTCCAGGCGACTTCGAGGGTGATGGCCGCGGGCAGCACCCAGGCCCTTCGGCCACCGGGCGAGACTCGGTGCGCGCGCCACAGGGCGACGGTCCCGGCGGCGGCCAGCGCGGCGATCGGAGGCGCGAGGATGGACAGGTAGGCGGTGTGGAAGAGGTCGCCGAGGGCGCTGAGCACGAAGGCCGCCGTGACCAGCCAGCTGCCCCACATCAGGAATCCCGCGCGGGCCGGATGGGTGCGGACGCTCCCGCGGTACGTCGCGAGGCCCATGACCAGGGCGATCACGGCGAGCGGATAGAGCCAGCCGATCTGCGGGGCCAGGGGGTTGCGCAGGAGCTTGAGCCAGAGGGAGGCGTCGGAAATGGGCTTCGAAGGCCCCCAGGTGCCACCGGGATGCCCCTGCTGCCCCTGCTGTCCTTGCTGCCCGCCTTCGGCTCGCCCCTGCTGCCCGCCTTCGGACTGCCCCTCACGCCCCTGCTGCCCCTCTTCGGGAGCCCCGCCATCCGTGCCACCACCCGTGCCGCCGGGAGGCGCGCCGGACGGTGCGGCCGTCGTCGGCTGCCGCCCGGCGCCTCCCTTCTCGGCGCCCCCCTTCTCCTGGCCGCTCCCGGGCTGCCCCGGCCCACTGCTCGCGGGCGGGGCCGTCGGCGCGCTCCGTGCACCGTCCTTGTTGCCGCCTCCGTCGCCGCCTCCGTCGCCATGACCGGACGCGGACGCTCCGTGCGCGGCGCCGGACGCGACCGCTCCGCCATCGATCAGCCCGGCGTGTACGCGGTTGAAGCCGTTGTAGCCGAAGACCATCGCGGCGGCGCTGTTGTTGGTCGAACCGTCCACGTAGGGGCGGCTGTCCGCCGGAGTGAAGGTGAGCAGGGCCACCCACGACAGCGACACCGAGAAGAGCACCACGCCCGCCACCGCCAGCCGGCCGAGGCGCTGCTTCATGTGCGCCGGAGCCGCCACCAGGTATCCGACGAAGAAGGCGGGGACGGCGATCCAGGCCTCCATCATCTTCATCTGGAAGCCGATGCCGATCCACAAAGCGCTCAGCAGCAGCGGCCTGAGCCGGGCGGTGCCGACCGCCTTCTGATACTGGTCGGCGGCGAGCACCAGGCACATGGTGAGTGAACCGTCCGGCATCGCGTGGCCGAACATCGAGGCCGCCACGGGCGTGACCGTGAGCAGGCCGGAGGCGAGCAGCCCGGCGGCGGGCCCCTGCCAGCGGCGTACCAGCCGGTACATCACCAGCACGGAGATCACGCCCATGACGCACTGCGGCAGGGTCAGGGCCCAGTCGTGGAAGCCGAAGATCCGTGCCGACAGGGCCTGCGGCCACAGGAAGCCGCCGATCTTGTCCATGGTGAGGGTCGCGGCGGGGTCGACGGTGGTAAAAAGGAACGCCTTCCAGCTCTCGGACATGCTGCGGGCGGCCAGGGAGTAGTACGGGGCGAACCCGCTGCTGGTGATGTTCCAGGCGTAGAGCAGCGCGGCGAGCGCGGCGATCCCCAGGAGTCCCGGCCGGGCCCAGCGCGGCTGGTCCGGCGGCGAGCGCCAGAACCGTCCGCGGCGCGGCGGCGTCGGGGCAGCCGAGGGCGCGGTCCTGCTGGAGGTGCTGGTCAGAGACGTCATGGTCGCTGCTGGCTCCTTGCTGGCTCCTTGTTCCCGGACACGGCCGCCAAGTGGTCGACGTCTCGTTGTCTACCGGCCCTCGGTTGTCCGGCGCCGGGGACCCGGCACCGGACAACAAGCGCCGGACAACCTCCGGTGTCCGGACCGCTCCTGTCGGCCGCCTCAGCGCGTGCACGCCCGGCGCGGTGACTGCTGGTAGGGGTCGTGCAGATACCGGGCGCGCTCCTCGGGGCTGAGGTCCCTGCGCAGGGACCGGCAGATCCTGCTGATCGCCTCGTCGGCGCTGAGGAGCACGTCCCACAGGCGCAGCGCGCCGTCGTCGCCGCCGCTGGCGACGGTGCGGCCGTCCGGGCTGAACGCCACCGTCCGGACCGGGTCCGCGTGGCCGGGCAGCATGGCCTTCTGCAGGCGGGTGGAGGCGTCCCACAGCCGCACCACCCCGTCACGGCCGCTGCTGGCGACCGTGCGGCCGTCGGGGCTGAAGGCCACCGCCTGTGCGCCGCGCCGGACTCCGGTCAGCTCGCCCCGGGCGCGTCCTGTCGCCGCGTCCCACAGTCGCACTATGCCGTCGTCGCTGCCACCGGCGACGGTGTTCCCGGCCGGGGCGAAGGACACCGACCGCAGGGGGGACTTGGCTCCGCCGCGGACACCGGGAGCGCCACGGGCGCCGCGGACCCCCCGGGCCTCGCCGGTGGCCGTGTCCCACAGGCGCAGCGTGCCGTCGAGCCCCCCACTGGCCAGGGTGCGTCCGTCGGGACTGAACGCGACCGACGCCACGGCTCGCCGATGCCCCGTCAGCACCTTGCGCCGCTCACCGGTCGCCGCGTCCCACAGCCGTACGGTCCCCTCGCGTCCCCCACTGGCGACCGTACGGCCGTCCGGACTGAACGCCACCGACTGCACGCCTTCCTGATGAGCCCTCAGCACATCCCGCTGCTCCCCCGTGACCGTGTCCCACAGCCGTACGGTCCCCTCGCTCCCCCCGCTGACGACCGTGCCGCCGTCCGGACTGAACGCCACCGACCGCACGGCCCCCTCGTGCCCGTCGAGCGTGGTGCGCACCCTGCCGGTCACCGCGTCCCGCAGCCGTACCGTCCCGTCGTCCCCGGCACCGGCGACCCTGCGGCCGTCCGGGCTGAACGCCACCGTGTTCACCGCGCCCCGGGGCCCGCTCACCGTGATGCGCGCCTTGCCGGTGGCGACGGCCCACAGCCGTACGGTCCCGTCGCGCCCCCCGCCGACCACCGTGCTGCCGTCCTGGCTGAACGCGACGGACCGCACCCCGCCGCCCTGCCCGCTGAGCACGGCACGCCGCTCCCCGGCCGCCGTGTCCCACAGCCGTACGGTCCCGTCGAGGCCGCCGCTGACGACCATGCGGCCGTCGGGGCTGAACGCCACGGACTCGGCGTCACGCCCGTGTTCGGTGAGGGTCACGCGGTCCTCGCCGGTCTTCTTGTTCCACAGTTTCACCGCGCCGTCGCGGCCGCCGGTGGCGACGGTGCGGCCGTCCGGGCTGAACGCCACCGCGTTGACGGGCCCCTTGTGCCCGTCCAGCGTGGTGCGCGTCCTGCCGGTGTGCGGGTTCCACAGCCGCACGGTGCCGTCCTCGCCCCCACCGGCGAGCGTGTCGCCGTCGGGGCTGAACGCCACCGTCCGCACGACACCCCGATGTCCCGTCAGCGGTCGCATGTGCTCGCCGCTCGCCATGTTCCACAGCCGTACCGTGCCGTTGCGCCCCCCGCTCGCCACCGTGCGGCCGTCCGGGCTGAACGCGACCGACCGCACCATGCCCTGGTGTTCCGTCAGCACGGCCCGCTGCTCGCCGGTCCGCGTGTCCCACAGCCGTACGGTCCCGTCGTGACCGCCGCTCACCACCGTGCGGCCGTCGGGGCTCAACGCGACCGAGTTCACCACCCCCTTGTGCCCCTTGAGGGTGGCGCGCGCCCGGTCGGTGGCCGTGTTCCACAGCCGTACCGTGCCGTCGTGACCGCCGCTCGCCACCGTGCGGCCGTCCCTGCTGATGGCCACCGAACCCACTTCGCCCTTGTGGCCGGTGAGCCGCTGCTGGAGAGGGCGCGAGGCCGCGGCCAGGAGGCTGGTGGTGGCCTCGGCGGTGGGGCGGATCCGGTAGGCGTAGACGGCCAGGAGCGAGGCCAGGTCGGACTCGTCGGCGAGGAGGATCGACGCCTGGGCCGCGAGCTGGCGGGACAGGGCGCTGCGCTGTTCGGCGACGGCCTCGCGACGGTGGCCCTCACTGGTCCGGTACTGGTCCCAGGCGATCAGGCCCGAGACGAGGGCGATGACGAGCAGCACGGAGAGGGTGACGGTGAACCGGCGCAGGCGCCGCGTGGTGCGGGCCGCGGCGCGCCGCTCGCGGTCGCGGGCCGCGGTGCTCGCGGCCAGGAAGTCCCGTTCCAGCGCGGTCAGGGTGCTCTCGGGCGCGAAGTGCTCCTCGGCCGCCGCCAGCCGCGTGCCGCGGTACAGCGCGCCCGGGTCCCGGCCCTCACGGTCCCAGTCGGCGGCCGCCTCGCCGAGCCGCTGGTGCAGCAGCAGCCCCGCCCGGTCCTCGTCGATCCAGTGCCGCAGCCGTGGCCAGGCGTGCAGCAGCGCCTCGTGGGTCAGTTCGACGGTGTCGGTGTCCAGGGTGATCAGCCGGGCGCGGGCCAGCGCGTCGACGACCGCCTCGACGCCGGCCCGGTCCTCGCTCAGGGAGTCCAGGTCGGCGCGGGCCAGGCGGCGTCTGGTGGCGTCCGCGTCCTCACCGATCGCCACGAGGCGCAGCAGGACGGTACGGGCCAGGTGCCGCTGCTCGTCGGTGAGCCCGGCGTGCACCGCCTCCGCGGTCTGGGCGAGGGCGTGCCGGATGCCGCCCGCGGCCTCGTACCCGGCCAGGGTGAGGGTGCTGCCGCGGCGGCGCCGCCAGGTCTCGCGCAGCGCGTGGGAGACCAGCGGCAGCACCGTGGCCCTGCCGGTGGCGTCGGCGATGACACGGGCGAGGAGCGCCCCCTCCACGGTGCAGTCGGCGCGGGCCGCGGGCCTGCTGATCGCGCGGCGCAGCTCGTCGGTGGTCATCGGCCCGACGAGCAACTGGGCGTCGCGCAGGGCCTCGACGAGGTCGGGGTGCTGGGCGCAGCGCGCGTAGAAGTCGGCCCGCACGCCCAGGACGACGCGGGTGCGGCTGTTGGCGGCCTGGGCCGCGGTGAGCAGCGCGGCGATGAACCGGGCGCGTTCGTCGGCGTCGGCGCAGAGGGTGAACACCTCTTCGAACTGGTCGACCACCAGCAGGAGTTCGGCATCGGGCGACGACCGCTCCGCCAGCGCCTTGAGCACGGTGAGGTGCAGGGCCCGGGGGTCCGTCGCCAGCTCCCTGTGCAGGGCGGTGGCCGAGCCGCCGCTGACGGCGGCGAGCCGGGCGGCGCACTCCTCCAGGGGGTGGGCGCCGGGCGCGAGGAGGAGGGTGGCCCACTCGGTGGCGGACCCTTCGTGGACGCGCGGCAGCAGACCGGCGCGCAGCAGCGAGGACTTCCCCGCCCCCGAGGCGCCGAAGACGGCGAGGAAGCGGTGGGCGCGGACCCGGTGGACCAGGTCGTCGGTCAGCTGCTCACGCCCGAAGAACCAGGCGGCGTCCTCCTGCTGGAACGCGGCGAGCCCCACGTAGGGCCCGCGCTGCTCACGGTCCCCGGCGTCGGATGGTTCCGCTTCGGTCGCGGCGGCGGCGAGCCGGGCGCTGAGGGCGTGCCACCGGGCCTCCCACGCGGTCGCGTCCCCGCCGCAGGCCCGTACGTAGGCGAGCGTGACCGGCAGACTCGGCAGCCTGCGGCCGCCCGCCGCGTCGGCGAGCGTCGTCGACGAGTAGTGGGCGTCGCGCGCCAGCTGCCGGTAGGGCGGGCTGCCCGCCTTCTCCCGCATCTTCCGCAGGTCGGCCGCGAACGCGGTCAGCTCGCCACCGTCGGCCTCCAGCGGACGTTCTCCGCGCGGCACAGCTACCACCCCCGGCCCGCCGTTGCTCGGAATGTCATTGTCCAAGGCGGACGGCCGCACTCCAGCCACCGGATCCGGACAACCCGCTTCCACCCGGCGGGGCGTCCCGGCGTCCCGCCGCCCCGGTTGGGGCGGTCTCCGCGCGGTTGCAGCTTGATATGGGGGTACACAGGTTTACTCGGGGACGAGCGACGGCGCGACGAGAGGAGACGATGTGGCATCGGACGAGGCTGAGGCCGCGGCGGAGGCAGAAGCGGCGGCGGAGGCCGAGGGCGAGCACCTGCTGGACGGGCTGCGGGTGGACGAGGCCCGGCCCGAGCGTCCGGTGCTGCTCGACAAAGAGGGGGAGCCGCTGCGGACGTGGCAGGAGAACTACCCCTACCGGGAGAAGCTGCGGCGCGGGGCCTATGAGCGCCGCAAGCGTTTCCTCCAGATCGAGCTGCTGAAGCTGCAGAAGACGGTCCGCGAGCAGGGGCAGCGCATCGTGATCGTCTGCGAGGGCCGGGACGCGGCGGGCAAGGGCGGCACCATCAAGCGCTTCACCGAGCGCCTCAACCCGCGAGGCGCTCGCGTCGTGGCGCTGGACAAGCCCACGGAGCGCGAGGCGGGCCAGTGGTACTTCCAGCGATATGTGGCGCAGCTTCCGTCGGCCGGGGAGATCGTCTTCTTCGACCGCTCCTGGTACAACCGCGCAGGCGTCGAGCCCGTGATGGGCTTCTGCACCCCGGAGCAGCACCGCCAGTTCCTCCAGCAGGCCCCGCTCTTCGAGAAGATGCTCACCGATGACGGGATCGTACTGATCAAGTTCTGGCTCTCCGTCTCCCAGGCGGAGCAGCGCACGCGCTTCGCGATCCGTCAGGTGGATCCCGTGCGCCAGTGGAAGCTCTCCCCCACCGACCTGGCCTCCCTCGACCTTTGGGACGCGTACACCAAGGCCAAGGTGGAGATGTTCCGGGCGACGGACACGGTCCATGCCCCGTGGTCGGTGATCAAGTTCAACGACAAGCGCCGGGGCCGTCTGGAGGCGATCAGGCACCTGTTGCTGCGCATGGACTACGAGGCGAAGGACAAGGAGGCCGTGGGCGAGGCGGACCCGCTCATCATCGGCCCGGCCGACACGCTCCTGGAGGCGGGCGAGGACCCCACGGACCTGTCCCCCAGCAGGATCGCCCACTACGAACAGGGGCCCGGCCAGCATCCGTGACGCGGGCCGGCCGGCATCCGTGCCGCGTTCCGGCCCGCGTCACGGCGCGTGGGCCGGAATCCGGCGGTGGACCGAACATCTCGCGTACGAAGGCCCGGGTTTCGGGCCCCGGCGTCACGCGTCCTGCGGATACCAGCGCAGCTCCACGGTGTTGCCGTCCGGGTCCCGCACATAGAGGGAGAGCGCGGTGCCCCGGGCGCCGAAGCGCTCGCCGGGGCCGTCCAGCACCTCGAAGACGCCGGAGTCGATGACCTCCTGCCAGTCGAGGGGCTCGACCACCAGGCAGATGTGGTCGACGTTGGAACCCTCCGTCCGCCCCTCGGGCGCCTCGACGACGTCGATGATGGTGGTGGGGCTCACCCGCACGGACGGGAAGGGCGCCTTGCCGGCCCGCCACTCCTCCACCCGCACCGGTTCCAGCCCCAACGCGCCGGTGTAGAAGGCGAGGGAGCGCTCGATGTCGGCGACGTTCAGGACGAGATGGTCGAAGGCGATCACGCGCATGGGTCTCTCCACGAGGTTCTGGCACCGGGGCGCCGCTGGTGTACGGCCCGGGGGGCCTGCCCCGTCCGCAGAGACACCCTACGGATGCAGCGCCGCCCAGGTGTTGGGGCCGACGAAGCCGTCGGCGGTCAGGCCCACGCTCTGCTGGAAGTTCTTGACCGCGGCCAGGGTGGCGTCGCCGAAGATCTTGTCGACGGTGACGCTCTTGTAGCCGTAGACCTTGTTCAGGATGCACTGGAGGTGTCCGACGGCGTCGTTCGCGTGGCCCTTGCCGAGTTCCGGGTGGGTGCCGGTGTAGGGGCAGTAGCGCCACTCCCCGCCGGTGGCCTGCTGGACGCGCGCGCCGGTGCCGGACGCGGCCGTTGCGCCGCTCTTCGCGGAAGGGCTGGCCCCGGCCAGCGCCACGGCGGGGCCTGCCAGCAGCGCGCAGCCGAGCAGCGTGGCGGCGAGCGTACGGGCGCTGCGGCGCCGGTCGGGGCGGCTGGGGCGGTCGGGTCGGTGTGAGGTCACGGTGAACTCTCCCGGACGGTGGTGGGCGTACGTGGGTGGGGGAAGCGAGCGGAGCGGCTCAGAACCACGGGCAGCGGGGCAGCCCGGGGTAGGGGTGCTTCTGGGTCTCCACGACCCGGGCCGGGACCATGCCCCAGCCCTTGATGCCGGGCAGGCTCACGACCTCGTCGCCCTGCGTGTAGTACCAGACCTTGTTCCCGTCGGGGGCGGCGTCGCCCTCGGTCCAGCACACGAACCAGCTCGGCGAGAGCTTGAGGCGGCCGGTGACCGGCGCGTTGAAGGCGGGGCGGCCGAACGTGTCGGAGACGAGGTTGTCGCAGTACAGGTCCAGGCTGAAGGCGTTGCCCAGGGTGTCCCTGTGCGGCTGGTTCTGCCGCAGCGAGCAGGTGGCCGCCGCGTCGGCCGACCCGGCGCGGGGCGCGGCCGGACTCGCCTGGGCGGCCGGGCCCGGCGCGGCGGCGAGGGTCAGACAGAGCGCGGCCCCCGCGAGGGCGGTGCGGCGCTTTCCCCGGGCGCTCATGACCACGTGCACTGGTCGAGGCCCGGCACCGGGTGCGTGGCCGAGGCGAGTTCGGCGGCCGGGAGGTAGCCCCAGCCCTTCGCGGTCCTGCTGCCGGAGACCGTGTCGCCCTGCGTGTAGTACCAGATGTCCCCTCCCTGGTACGGGCTGCCGCGCTTCCAGCAGACGAACCAGCTGGGAGAGAAGGCGATCTGGCCGTTGACCGAACTCTCGGTCGTGGACTGCACACGGATCGAGCCGGTGTTGTGCGGACACACCACGTCCCCGAGGAAGTGCATCCCCGTCCAGTCGGTGTGCCGTGCGTCGGCGCGCGTCTGGCAGCCGGCGGAGGCGGTGGCCTGTGAGGCGGGTGACACGGTCAGGGATACGGCGCAGGCGACGGCGCTCGCGAGAAGCGTCCGTCGGACCGGCCCGCCCCAAATGGGGTTCCTGCCGGGCGGGTTGTGGTTCCGGGCGTGTGCGCGTGGTCCGACGGGCATGTCGCAGTCTCCTGGCGGCTTGATTCCGTATCGTTCCGCTGTGGCGCGTACGCGTCCGATCGTGGCGAGCGGCGCTGACACGTCCCTGACGTCGGCATGATCTTCGTACGGCATACGGGTACGCGCGTTCCGGCCACGGAGCGCTCGTCCCCTCCCCGGCGGTGACCGCGCGTGCCATCGTGGCGGCCGTGGCGGACGGCGTCGGGACGAGGAGCGTACGCATGCGCACAACGGTCTTGCCCGGTGAGGGGAACAGCGGGGAGCCGACCGGCGCGGGCATGCCGACGCACCGCCTGGAGGTGCCGATGCCCAACGCGCTGCCCTTCGCCATCGGCACGTTCGACACCATGGGTCCGATGGCGCGGGCTCCGTTCCCGCACCGGCACACCTTCCACGAGATCGTCCACGTCACCGGCGGCACCGGCAGGCACGTCGTCGACCTCACCGGCTTCGCGCTGCGGCCGCCCAACCTCTGCTTCATCGCGCCCGGTCAGGTCCACCACTGGGAGGGCGTCACCGGCCTCGCGGGGCACGTCATCCTCTTCACCGACGACTTCCTCCTGGACCATCCCGCCGACCGGGACCTCCTGCGGGGGCTCGCCGAGCGCTCCTGGCTCGAACTGCCCGACGAGGCGGCCGAGCGGACCGCGCGGCTCGTCGCCGAACTGGACGGCGAGTACCGCACGGGCGCCGAGGGGTTCCCCGGCGTGCTGCGGGCCCTGCTGCACATCCTGGTGGTGCGCGCCGCGCGGCTGCCCGCGCGGCAGCCCGCCGCCCTGCCGCCGCCCTCACGGCCCGGCTCGGTGGCCGCGGAGTTCGTGGCGCTGCTCGGCACCCCCGAGGGCCTGCTCGGCACCCCGGCGGGCGCCCCGCACTCGGTGCGCACCTGCGCGGAGCACCTGGGTGTCTCGGTGAGCTATCTCAGCGAGGCGGTGAAGGCGTCCACCGGCCGCACCCCCGGCGAACTGATCCGGCAGGCCCGGGTGCACGAGGCCAAACGCCTGCTGCTGCGCACGGAGTTGTCGGTGCGTCAGGTCGCGGCCCGGGTCGGGTTCGGGGATCCGGCGTACTTCTGCCGCTTCTTCCGCCGCGAGACCGGCGCGAGCCCCGGGGACTTCCGGCGCGGCACCGGCGATATTCACCACGACCACCGGCTCCAGTCCATCGCCCGGCCCCGCTCCCGCGCATAGCTTCTTAGCCGATCCGGAACCCACCCCACCTTTCAGGAGGAGCGATGGACGACGAGACCGGCACCGCAAAGGGACCGAGCCGCAAGACCGTGCTGAGAGCCGCCGCGGCGGTCGGCATCTCCGTCCCCGTGAGCCTCATGGGGGTGCCCGCCCTGGCCCGCACCGCGGGCGCGCGGGGCGAGGCACCGGCGCTGACACCGTCCTGCGACGACGGTGACGACCCGACGCCGCCGCAGATGGAAGGCCCGTACTTCAAGCCCAACTCCCCGCGGCGGACCTCGCTCCTGCAACCGGGGACGCCGGGAACGCGGCTGACCGTCACCGGATACGTCTTCGGACGCTCCTGCCGACCGATACCCCAGGTCCTCATGGACTTCTGGCAGGCCGACACCTATGGGACGTACGACAACGCGGGGTACCGCTTCCGCGGGCACCAGTACACCGACGCGTCCGGCGCGTTCCGGCTCACCACGGTCGTGCCCGGCCTCTACCCCGGCCGCACCCGCCATCTGCACGTCAAGGTGCAGGCCCCGGGGCGGCCGGTGCTGACGACGCAGCTGTATTTCCCCGGTGAGCCGCGCAACAACACGGACCCGATCTTCGACTCCCGGCTGCTGATGAACGTGCGTACCGTCGGGAACGCCAAGGAGGCCGACTTCGACTTCGTCCTCAACGTGCCCCAGTGATCGGACGGTTGCGGGGAGTGCCGCACCGCAACGCCGTACAACCTTCGGGGATGGTCACAGGTCGTCTGAACCGCACAGCCGATCTTTGACCAAGGGAAGTCGTATGCCGCGCAGCAGCCGAACAGTCCGTCTCACCCTGCCCCTCGTCGCCGCGTCCCTGCTCGTGGGCGGCGGCCTCTCGGCCCTCGCCCTCGGGCAGGGCAGCGCGGGGGCCGCCGCCGGCGCGGGCCGCGCGGACGTGGCGGCCAAGCCCTCGGACGACTTCAACGGCGACGGGTACGCCGACCTCGTCGTCGGCGCCTCCAGCGGCACGGTCTCCGGCAAGGCCGAGGCGGGGTACGTGGTGGTGACGTACGGGTCGAAGAACGGTCTCGACCCGGCCCGCAAGAAGGTCATCAGCCGCTCCACGAGCGGGGTGCCCGGCGCGGCCACGGCGAAGCAGCACTTCGGTGCGACGTTCACCAAGGGCGACCTGGACCGCGACGGTTTCGCGGACCTGGTCGTCGGCGTGGGCGGCAGGGACGCGTCGGAGGGCTCGGTGATCCTGTGGGGTTCCGCCTCCGGCCTGACCGGCGGCACCAGGATCGCGACCTTCGGCCGGTCCCCGCAGGCGGGGGACTTCGACGGCGACGGCACCACCGACCTCGCCCTGTTCGCCGGGGTGCCGTCCTACGGCGACGACCCGGCCTCCCAGCCGGCCCGCCTCTGGAAGGGCCCGATCGCGCGCACCGGGACACCGGCCAAGACCCTCGACTTCATGGACAAGTCGCAGTGGGACCGGGGCAGCGACCAGCGCCCCGACCCCACCTGCGCGGACCTGGACCGGGAGTGTGAGAACGGCCCGCGGAGCCTGTCGGGTCCGGTCGCCCCGGAAGCCGTCGGTGACCTCAACGGCGACGGGTACGACGACATCGCCATGGACCGCTATGCCGGCGACGGAGAGTGGGGCTGGGGTCTCCTGTACGGATCGCCCACGGGCTTCAAGCGCGAACGGGTGCACGGCGGCTCCGGTGCGATGGCCATCGGCGACATCAACGGCGATGGTTACGACGACCTGGTGAGAGGCGACTCCGACTACCCCGACTACAACTCCAGGGTCTACGTCTCCTACGGTTCGGCGGACGGCCTCAAGGAGCCGGCGCAGAAGTTCGACCAGAACACGCCGGGCGTGCCGGGCGCCGAGGAAGAGGGGGACAGCTTTGGCAGGTCGGTGGCCGTGGGCGATGTGACGGGCGACGGATACGCCGATGTGGCGGTGGGCGCCGTGGGCGAGGACGTCGGCACCGTCGCCGGCGCGGGCTCGGTCGTCCTGCTGCGGGGCAGCGCCGACGGCCTCACCGGCGCCGGGGCCCAGGTCTTCCATCAGAACACCGCGGGCGTCCCGGGCGTCGCCGAGAAGGACGACCTGTTCGGGTCGGCCACCGCGCTGCTCGACGTCACCGGTGACGGCCACGCCGATCTCGCCGCTTCCGCCGTGTCGGAGAACGCGCGGGCCGGCGCGGTGTGGTCGCTACGCGGCACGGCCACGGGCCTGACCGCCGCCGGCTCGGTCGCCTTCGGCCCCAAGGACGTCGCGGCCCCGAACACCGCGGCGCAGTTCGGCAGCCCCCTGCGCTGACCCCTGGGGGGCCGGTACTTCGCGCCGCCCGCCCGTGGGGCGGGCGGCGCGCTTGCACCCGGTCCGAGATCACCCCCGTGGGTCTCAGACCGGGCGGATCAGCTCCCACGTGTCGACCGCGTGGTCGAGGGCCATGCCGTGGCGCTCGTAGAGGGCGAGCGCGCCGCTGCTGTTGTCCGTGTCGACGCCGAGGCCGATCCGGTCGCGGCCCGACCGCGCGTAGTGCCCGAAGGCGTGGCGCAGCAGGTGGCTGCCGATGCCTCGGCCGCGGGCCTCGGGCAGGACGCCGAGGTTGCCGATCCAGGCCATCGACGGGCGGTCGTCGTGGGTGCGCAGCACGGCCGCGTCGCCGACGCCGTCGACGTGGGCGATCCAGATCAGCGACCAGTCGGCGCGCTCGGCGTCGATGTCGTCGAGCCACTGGGGGTAGCTGCGCGGCTGGAAGTCGAAGTGCTCGGTGAAGCACTCCTGGAGCAGTTGGTGGGCGCGCCTGCGGTCCTCTTCGGCCGAGCAGTCCCGCAGCGTCACGCCGGCCGGGGGCTCCGGGAACGGGTCGCTCGCGGCGGCGATGTGACGGGCCATCACGTGATAGCGCCGCACGGTACGCCAGCCTCGTGCGCTCAGCGCCGAAAGGTCCATGGTGGGCGTGGTGTTGAGGTGCAGGTGCAGCACGGCGCGGGCCGCTCCGTTGGCCGCGGCGCGCTGTGCGGCGCGGTCCTCCATCAAGTCGAAGAGGTGCAGGGCGCCTTGCGGCCGGCCGGGCAGCACGTAGTGGTCGACGTCGATCCGCTCGCCGCCCGACTCGTCCCACAGCAGGGCGTATCCCACGAGGCGCTCCCCCTCGAAGAGCAGCCAGGAGTCGCGCTCCAGGTCCACCTCGGGGTGGTTCAAGTCGGCGCGCACCTCGGCCAGTTCGGTGTCGGCACGGCCTGTCTCCAGCAGGTCGACCTCATTGAGCAGCGCGCACACCACAGCCGCGTCGCCGGGCGTCGCCGCCCGCACGGTCAGACCGGGCGGCGGCGTGAGAGAGGTCGTCGTCATGCGCCCACTCTCCGCTGCCGCGCCCTGTGCCCGCAACGGACTTTTTCCCGGCACCCGCCGGGCCGCCGGGCGGTCGGCGCCCCCTGCTGCGCGGGTCCGTCCGCTGCCCCCGTCAGGCCAGGCGGTCCCGTCAGGTCAGGCGGACCCGAGGTCGGGCGGTCCGTCAGGTCAGGCCAGCACCGCCCGCACCGTCTTGCCGCCGCGGCGCGCGGTGACGACCTCCAGGCGGTGGGTGAGCTGGCGCACCATGGCGAGCCCACGGCCGCTCTCCCGTTCACTGCTCGGTTTGCGCACGCGTGGGCGGACCGGGCTCGTGTCGTACACCTCGACGATCACCCGGTCGCCGGAGACCTCCACGCGCAGGCGGCAGCCGCCGCGCGCGTGCTGGACGGCGTTGGAGACCAGCTCGGAGACGACAAGCGCGGCGTCGTCCACGCGCTCGGCGGTCAATTCGGTCTTACGGCGGTGCGGCCTGACAAGGAACGCGCAGGTCAGCCTCCGTGCCCGCCCCGCCGAAGCGGCTTCCTGCGGCAATGCGTACTCCACCCTGGCGGTGGGCCGATGGGCGCGCTGGTGCGCACGCATGGCAACTCACTTCCCCTCCCTGGAACAACCGGTACACCCGCGATCTCTGTCGCCACCGGGGCCGCGGCGTGTCTTGCGCGACCGGTCCTGCCCCACGGTGATGCCCCACTCGACTGATCGCCAATCCGCCCGTCCAGTGCGCCCTACCGCACCAGGCGGATACGCCCTCACCCCCGCCCCGGTGGCTCTTGTTGTTGTCATGTGCCCCGGTCGTGGGCGTTGACGTTGACATCGGGATCAAAAAACACTGACCCGGGCCGCCCTCTCGCCCGGCCGACCCGATCCGCCCCCGGAAAGGCCGCCCCCATGAACCAGCCGCCCCGCCCCTACAAGGACTACCAGGACGAGATCTACCTGGACGGACTTCGGGGCGTGGTCCCCGAATTCCCCATGACATACGCCGAGTTGGAGTCCCGCGCGCAGTCCGCGCTGCCGCCGTCGGTCCTCTCGTATGTCGCGGGCGGCGCCGGGGACGAGCGGACGCAGAACGCGAACGTCACCGCGTTCGACCGCTGGGGGCTGATACCTCGGATGTTCGTCGGCGCCTCGCGGCGCGACCTCTCCGTCGATCTGTTCGGCATGACACTGCCCTCTCCCCTGTTCATGGCGCCGATCGGGGTCCTCGGGATCTGTACGCGGGACGGGCACGGCGACCTGGCCACCGCGCGTGCGGCGGCGAGGACCGGGGTGCCGATGATCGCCTCGACGCTGTCCGCCGACCCGATGGAGTCGGTCGCCGCCGAGCTGGGGGAGACTCCCGGCTTCTTCCAGCTGTACACGCCGACCGACCGCGCGCTCGCCGAGAGCCTGGTGCGCCGCGCCGAGCAGTCCGGGTTCAAGGCGATCGTCGTCACGATGGACACCTGGATCACCGGCTGGCGCCCGCGCGACCTGGCCACCTCCAACTTCCCCCAGCTGCGCGGCCACTGCCTGGCCAACTACACCAGCGACCCCGTCTTCCGCGCCCTGCTATCCACCGACCCCGAACACGACATGCAATCCGCGGTCATCAAGTGGGTGCAGGTCTTCGGCAACCCGCTCACCTGGGACGACCTGCCGTGGCTGCGCTCCCTCACCTCGCTGCCGCTGATCGTCAAGGGCCTGTGCCACCCCGAGGACGTCCGCCGCGCCAGGGACGGCGGGGTGGACGGGATCTACTGCTCCAACCACGGCGGCCGCCAGGCCAACGGCGGGCTGCCCGCGCTCGACGTGCTGCCCGCGGTCGTCGAGGCCGCCGACGGGCTGCCCGTCCTGTTCGACTCGGGGGTGCGCGGCGGAGCGGACATCGTCAAGGCGATCGCGCTGGGCGCCTCCGCGGTGGGCGTCGGCCGTCCGTACGCGTACGGCCTGGGCATCGGCGGCACCGACGGCGTCGCGCACGTCCTGCGCTCGCTGCTCGCCGAGACGGATCTGCTGATGGCCGTCGACGGCTACCCGACCCTGGCGGACCTGACCCCGGAGGCGCTTCAGCGGGTCCTCTGACTGGACGGTCACGGGCAACGTGATCATTGGACACCTACACGTTTCATGTGAGACATTGATGTCTCATTCGAACTTGGAGTGTTCCACCATGACCCCGCAGCGTGACGCACGGCGCTGGGCCGTCCTCGCGATCCTCTCCGGCAGCCTGCTGCTGATCGCCATGGACACCACGATCCTGAACGTCGCCTTCCCCTCCCTCGTCACTGATCTGCGGCCCAGCTCCGTGCAGCAGCTGTGGATCATCGACGTGTACGCCCTTGTGCTGTCCGGACTCCTGGTCACCGCGAGTGCCCTGGGTGACCGGTGGGGACACAAGCGGCTGCTCCTGATCGGCTTCGGCGTCTTCGCCCTCGCCTCGCTGCTCGCCGTCTTCGCGACCGCTCCCTGGCAGGTCATCGCCGCCCGCGCACTGCTCGGCGCGGGTGGCGCGGCGATCATGCCCGCCACCCTGTCGATCCTGCGGCACGTCTTCACCGACGCCCGCGAGCGCGCCCTCGCCTACGCGGTGTGGTCCGCCGTCTTCGGCGGTGGCATGGCGTTCGGCCCGGTCGTCGGCGGACTGCTCGTGGAGCACGACGGCTGGCACTCCGCGTTCCTCGTCAACATCCCCGTCGCTCTGGTGATCATCGCGCTCGGCGCGTGGATCCTGCCCGAGTCCCACCAGCCCCGCGAGGGCCGCTGGGACTGGTGGGGCGTGGGCCAGTCGGTCCTCGGCATGCTCGCCCTGGCGGGCGGCATCAAGCAGCTCGGCAAGGGCGGCCCCGCCGACCCCGTGGCCTGGGCCCTGCTCGTCGTCGCCGCGGTGACGCTCACCGTCTTCGTCCGCCGCCAGCTGCGCCTGGAGCACCCGCTGCTCCAGGTCCGCCTCTTCGCCTCGCGGCCGTTCGCCATCGCGGCGGCCTCGATCTTCCTCGGCATGATCGCGCTGGGCTCGGCGCTGTTCCTGATCACCCAGTGGTTCCAGTACGGGCAGGGCTATACGCCCCTGGAGGCGGGCGTCCACCTGCTGCCCGCGCCGCTGGGCCTCGTCCTCACCTCGCTGGTGACCCCGGTGCTGATGCACCGGCTGCCGATCCGGCACGTCATGGGCGGCGGACTGCTGCTGATGACCGCGGGCCTCGCCCTGCCGTGGCTGCTGCAGCTGTCGGGGCCGCTCGGCTACGGCGACATCGCCGTGGCACTGGCCGTGCTCGGCTGCGGCGTCGGCATCGCGACGACCGCCGCGTCGGTGACGCTGATGGCCGCCACCCCGGCGAAGGACGTCAGCGGCGCCGCGGCCGTGGAGGAGACCTGCTACGAACTGGGCGCCGCCATGGGCGTGGCCATCCTCGGCAGCGTCGCCACCGCGCTGTACCGCGTGAACCTCCCCGACCTGGGCCTCGCGGACGACACCTCGGCGGCCGTCGGCGACTCGATCGGCGAGGCCGCGCGGGTGGCGCACGAGCTGACCGGGCCCGCGGGCAACGCCCTGCTCTCGGGGGCGGCCGAGGCGTTCACCTCCGGGATGACGCCCACGTTCCTGATGGCGGCCGCACTGCCGCTGGCCGCCGCCGCGCTCACCTGGGCGAAGATCCCCAAGGGCCTGCGGCCCACGGAGGACGCGCACTGAGCCGGTGGTGGCCCGGCGCCCCGAGCGGCGCCGGGCCGCCACCCAACTGGCACCATCGGCCCCTCACTTCACGCCTATCATCTGTTCGACCCCGGGACGCCCCAGCGGCGGCCCCGGGGTCGACACATGTGGTGCCGCCTTCGCAGCGAGAGGACGACGGGGACTTGAGTTCGATACGGAAGCGCTCCGCCCGCAGACGCCGCAGGGCCATGGCCGCCGTCGGCGCCGCCGCGGCCGTCGTGGCGGGCCTCCAGCTGTCGCCCACCGCGTTCGGCACCGACGACGCCGCCGACGCCGACAACAAGGAGCGCGCGGCCCCGCGCCGGACCGCCGCGCCCACGCGCGGGGCGGCGAGCCACGCGGAGCGGCAGGACTTCGGCTTCTCCGCCTCGGACGGCACGCGCTTCAAGGACGGCGTGATGTCCCTGGAACCGGCACCCTCCGCGCGCCCGACGCCCTCAACGCCGTCGACGGCTACGCCCCGGCGCGTCGCGGCCGCCGCCCCGCACGGCGAGGGCTGGCAGTCGGGCGGCGCGGCCAAGCTCCTCGGCACCGGCTACACCATCAAGTTCTACGACGAGAGGGCCGCGGACTGGCTCGGCCCCTACGTCAAGAGGTCGGCCGCCGAGCTGCGGCGCGTCACCAACCTGCCGATCACCGTCGACACCCGGCCGGTCGGCTGGGACTACGTCAGGCCCAGGGGCGAGGTCGTCGTCGGCCTCCTGCGGCGTCCGTGCGTACCGCCCGCCGACGGCGGCAGCGCGGGCTGGAAGGTCGTACGCGACGGATCGGGCAGCAAGAATCTGAGCTGCGGCTTCTACGCCTCCTCCCTCCCCGCCACCGTGACCAGCGGCCACGCCTACATCGACGACGAGTTCTTCACCGCGGCCGGCAGGCCCGCACCCGCCATGGGCGAGACCTATCTGCGCAACCACATCAGCCACGAGCTGGGGCACACGATGGGCCTCGCGCACGCCAACCGCAGCGCGGCGCGCGGCGACTGCGTCAAGGGCACCGACTCCGGCCAGCTCCCGGTGATGTGCACGCCCGCCAACGCCTACCAGGACAAGCGGGCAGGCGCCTATGTGCAGCAGTACGACGTGCAGGGCCTGCGCCATCTGGCGCGCGGGGGCGGCGCCGCGCTGCCCCCGCAGGGCAAGATCACGGGCATCGGCCGCAAGTGCCTGGACGTCAAGGGCGGCAAGGCCGCCAACGGCACGCCGATCCAGCTGTACGCCTGCAACGGCGGCGTCGCCCAGTCATGGATCGTCCAGAAGGACGGCACGTTCCGCGCGCTCGGCAAGTGCCTGGACAACTACCGCAACGCGCGCACCGACGGCAACAGGATCGGCCTGCGCGACTGCGGGGGCGGCGCGTCCCAGCGCTGGTCGGTGAGTGCGGGGGGCCAGATCGTGCACGCCGCGTCGGGCAAGGTCCTGGAGGTCAGGGGCGGCAGCACCGCCAACGGCACCAGGGTCCAGCTGCACGCGCCGAACGGGAACAAGCGCCAGGTCTGGGTCACGCCGAGGTAGCGCCCCCGACGGCACACGGTCAGCGTCCGGTCTGCGCCCGGTTAAGATCGCAGAAATTGGGCTCGACCAGCGAGGAAACGAAGAACTGTGCAGGTCAAGGGGAGGGACATCGTGACGGCGGCCGTGGGGGCGGCGCTCACGATGGTGTTGGCGGGCTGCGGTGGCAATGGCGGCGATGACCGCTCGGGCGCGGGCCGCGACCAGGGCAAGGCCGCGCAGGACGAGCGGAAGGACGCCCGCGCCGTTCTGACGGCCGCGGCGAAGAAGACGGCGGCGCAGTCCTCGTACAAGACGGTCCAGACCGGGCAGGGCGGCACCGACCGCGCCGAGATGCTGTACCAGAAGAAGCCCGCCGCCTCGGTCATCAAGGCGGAGGTCTCGAAGTCCGCGGCCAACCCGAACGGCGTCAGCCACATGCTCTCCACGGGCGGCTCGACGTATGTGAAGACGGACAAGGTGCCGGGCAAGAGCTGGTACAGCATGGATCTCGGCGGGGGTGAGGACGGCGGCGGCGCCCCGCGCGCGGCCGGGTACGTCGCCGAGTTCGCGGGCGCGCTCGCCGCGACCGAGTCCACCGAGTGGGTCGCCGAGGAGAAGGCGGGCGGCCGGACCGCCGACCACTACCGCGGCAAGGTCGTCCTCGACGAGCTGGCGAAGTACACCGGCCCGGCGCTGTCGAAGGACCGCAGGGACCTCTACGTCACGATGGCGAAGAAGCAGGGCATGAAGTCGGTCGTCATCGACATGTGGGTCGGCAAGGACGATCTGATCCTCAAGTCGCGGGAGACCGGCGAGGGCAAGAAGGGCCGCGAGGTGATCAACGAGGAGTACTCGGACTTCGGCGCCGTGCCCGCGATCTCCGCGCCGCCGGCCGGGTCGGTCGCCACCTGGGACGAGTTCATCGCGGCCCAGGCGCGGCCGTAACGGACCGCCCAGCGGCTACAGTCACCAGCGATCAACCTCGCTCACCTGGGAGTACCTCGGACATGGCCGTCGACGAACTCGACACCCGCATCCTGCGGCTCCTCCTCGAACAGCCCCGCACCAGCGTGCGCGAGTACGCGCGCGTGCTCGGCATCGCGCGGGGCACGCTCCAGGCCAGGCTCGACCGGCTTGAGCGGGACGGGGTGATCACCGGCACGGGCCCCTTCCTCTCCCCCGCGGCGCTCGGCCACCCGGTGCTCGCCTTCGTCCACATCGAGGTCACCCAGGGGTATCTGGACGAGGTGGGCGACGCGCTCGCGGCCGTACCGGAGATCATCGAGGCGCACTCGATCACGGGCGGCGGCGATCTGCTGACCCGTGTCGCGGCGCGGGACAACGGCCATCTGGAAGACGTCATCCAGCAGTTGATCAAGCTGCCCGGGGTGGTCCGTACGCGGACGGAGATGGCGCTGCGGGAGCGGGTGCCGCACCGGCTGCTCCCGCTCGTCGAGTCGGTCGGCAGGGCGGCGGCCTCCGGGCAGCGCTGAGGCCCTCCCCCACTGCGACGACCTGGGGCTTTGGCATCCTGGACGGCATGAGCAGCTTCGGCAGGACCTCGGTCATCTTCGATCTCGACGGCACCCTCGTGGACAGCGAGCCCAACTACTACGAGGCCTCGCGGGCCCTTCTCGCCGAGTTCACCGGCCGGGAGTACACCTGGGCCGACAACGAGCAGTACGTGGGCATCAGCTCGCACGAGACGCTGGCGCAGTGGCGGCGGGAGTACGGGATCGACGCCTCGGTGGCCGAGCTGATCGCCGACCTCGACCGCCGCTATCTGGAGCTGGCGCGGGCCGGGACGCACGTCTTCCCGGAGATGCGCGAGCTCGTCGAGCGGCTGCACGAGGCGGGCGTGCCGATGGCGGTGGCGTCGGGCTCGTCCCGCGCGGCCATCGAGGCGATCCTCGCGGGCACGGGCCTGGACGCCCGGCTCACCACGCTCGTCTCCGCCGAGGAGGTGCCGCGGGGCAAGCCGGCGCCCGACGTGTTCCTCGCGGCGGCCGCGCTGCTGGGCGCGGACCCGGCGGACTGCGTGGTCTTCGAGGACGCGGCGCCGGGAGCGGCGGCGGCGAGGGCGGCGGGCATGCGGTGCGTCGCGATCCCCTACGTGTCCACCCACGCCGACGACCCGGCGTTCGCCCACGCGGAACTCCTGCTCCCCGGCGGCCACCCGGATTTCACGGCCCAGGCGGCACTGGAGGTACTGGGACTCGGTTAGGGGCGCGGGGGCTCTGTAGGAGGCGCGGGGGGCGCCCCGTAAGGGGCGCGGGGCTGTGACATATGCGGCTCCGCCGCGCGGGCGCGACCAGCAGCAGGCGCCCCGTAAGGGGCGCGGGGAACTGCGCGACCAGCCACGACCAACCCGCAGCGAAGAAGATCAGGCAGCCCCCGCCACCCTCTCAGGAGTAAGCAGCTCCGCCAGCCGCTCCGGAGGCAAAAGCCCCTTCTCCAGAACGAGTTCGGCAACCCCGCGCCCCGTGACAAGCGCCTCCCGCGCAATCTCCGTAGCGGCCGTATACCCGATGTACGGATTCAGCGCGGTCACCAGACCGATCGAGGTCTCCACAGAGGCCCGCAGCACCTCGGTGTTGGCAGTAATCCCCTCCACACAACGCTCGGCAAGCGTCAGACAGGCGGCCTTCAGCGAGGTGATGCTCTTGGCGAGGGAGTGCAGGATGACCGGCTCGAAGGCGTTGAGCTGAAGCTGACCCGCTTCCGCGGCCATGGTGATGGTGACGTCGTTGCCGATGACCTCGAAGCAGACCTGGTTGACGACCTCGGGGATGACCGGGTTGACCTTGCCCGGCATGATGCTCGAACCGGCCTGCACGGGCGGCAGGTTGATCTCGTTGAGCCCGGCACGCGGCCCGGACGACAGCAGCCGCAGGTCGTTGCAGCTCTTCGACAGCTTGACGGCGATCCGCTTCAGGACGCCGGACAGGTGGACGAAGGCACCGCAGTCCTGGGTCGCCTCGACCAGGTTGGCGGCGGTCACCAGCGGCATGCCGGTGAGCGCGGCGAGGTGGCGGCGGGCGGTCTCGGCGTATCCGGCGGGGGCGTTGAGCCCCGTGCCGATCGCGGTGGCGCCGAGGTTGATCTCGTGGATCAGCTCGACGGCCTCGGCGAGCCGCATGCGGTCCTCGTCGAGCATCACGGCGTACGCGGAGAACTCCTGGCCGAGCGTCATCGGCACCGCGTCCTGGAGCTGCGTACGCCCCATCTTCAGGACGTCCCGGAACTCCAGGGCCTTCGCCGCGAACGCGTCCTGCACCACGGACATGGCGCGCAGCAGCCCGTGCACCGCGCTGATCGTCGCGACCTTCACGGCGGTCGGGTAGACGTCGTTGGTGGACTGGCTGAGGTTGACGTCCTCGTTGGGGTGCAGGTGCTCGTACGCGCCCTTGGGGTGGCCGAGGAGTTCCAGCGCGCGGTTGGCGACGACCTCGTTGGCGTTCATGTTGGTGGAGGTGCCCGCGCCGCCCTGGATGACGTCGACGACGAACTGGTCGTGCAGGTGCCCGGCGCGGATCTCCCGGCAGGCGGCGGCGATCGCGTCGGCCTTGGCCTTCGGGAGCAGACCCAGCTCCTCGTTGGCGCGGGCGGCAGCCTCCTTGACGGCGGCGAGGGCGTCGATGAGCTGCGGGTACACGGAGATCGGGATGCCGGTGATGGGGAAGTTCTCCGTGGCGCGCAGGGAGTGGATGCCCCAGTACGCGTCGGCGGGAACATCACGCTCACCGAGCAGATCGTGCTCACGGCGCAGGGCGGGGCTGGTGCTCATGGTGCTGCTTCTCTTCCGGGGCCAAAGCGCCCCGTAAGGGGCGCGGGGAACTGCGCGACCAGCCACATCCGGCCCGCAGATTGGTACGTGTTCCAGCGCAACGCTCAGGCAGCCGCAGCCGCACCCGCCCCGGCCGCATCCAAGACCCCCGAACCCTCACCGACGACCCGGCGCAGAAGAGCCGCACGCTCCCCCGGCCCTGAGGCCGAGAGAAGCGCCGCGAGCACAGCGCTCCGCGCCTGCCCCGCACGCAACGTGCCGGTCAGCACGGCCCCCGCCCCCGCGAGATCAACGGCCCCACCGTGCGTATAGATCTCGGTGACGGGCCCCGCGGGCACACGCGTGGTGAGCGCCACGAGGACGCCCCGCTCGACGGCGTCCGCGACGGCGGCGACGAACTCCGGGGTCGCGTTGCCCGCGCCGGTGGCGACGAGCACGATGCCCTGGGCGCCCGCTCCGACCGCCGTCTCCACGAAGAGCGGGTCGGCGTCGACGTGGTGCATGACCATGTCGACGCGGGGCAGCGTGGCGGTGGTGGCGGGCAGCGGCAGCGGTTCGGGGCGCTCGGGGCGGTGCGCTATCGAGACCTTGCCGAAGCCGACCTTGCCGACGGGCGGTCCGGAGGGGTCGGCGAAGGCGTCGGCGGCGAGGGTCTGGGTCTTCATGGTGCCGCGCGCGGCGTGCACCTTGCCGTCGAAGACGACCAGCACACCGAGGTCGCGCACAGTTGCCGCGGTGAGCAGCGCGTCGTACAGATTGCCGGGCCCGTCGCCGTCCTCGGCGCCGAGCGGCTTCTGCGCGCCGGTGAGGACCACCGGGCGGGGGTCGTGGTGGTGCACGTCGAGCAGGAAGGCGGACTCCTCCAGGGTGTCCGTGCCGTGGGTGACGACGATGCCGTCGACGCCGGGGTCGGCGAGTACCTCGTGCACGGTGTGCAGCAGGGTGAGCTGCTGGGCGGAGGTCAGCCGCGGGCTGTTCACGTTGAACAGGTCGATGACCTCGGAGGTGATGCCGTGGGGTATCGCGGCCGTGGCCATGACCTCGCGGCCGGGGGCGTCGGCGGCGAAGCCGGTCCCCTGCCAGCGGCTGGCGATCGTCCCGCCGGTGCTGATGACGACGATCCTTCGCGCCTGCGCTTCCACGTCTGCGTACCTCCCAGGAATCAAGAGGTTCAACAGCCCCCCGAGCGGTGGCCGACCTCCACGCAACGATAGATCGAACACCGCGCAATGTGTTTGCCGAATTCCGCTCGTCACGCAATACAGAGGGTGGATAATTGCGCCATGGACGCGATCGATCGCAATATTTTGCGCGAGCTTCAGAACGACGGACGGCTGACCAATCAGGAGCTGGCCCAGCGGGTCGGCCTCAGCGCGTCCCCGTGCATGCGGCGCGTACGCCAGCTGGAGCTGGACGGCGTGATCCAGGGGTACCGCGCGGTGGTCGACCCGGAGGCGCTCGGCCGGGGCTTCGAGGTGCTCGTCTCCATCGAGGTGCGGCGCGACCGGGAGACGGTCGAGGCGTTCGAGGCGGCGCTCCAGGAGATCCCGGACGTCATCGAGGCGTACCGCCTGTTCGGCAGCCCCGGCTGCCTGCTGCGCATCGCCGTCGCGGACCTCGCGGCGTACGAGCGCCTGTGGATCGAGCGGCTCACGGCGCTGGCGGGCGTCACCGAGGTCAACTCGCAGATCATCATGAAGCGGATCAAGGAGCCGAGGGGCCTGCCGGTGGACGGCTGACGGCCGGCCCTTCGCGGGGGGGGCGCCTGGCCGCGACCCGGGCCCCCGACTTCCCCGCCCCTCTTTGGTACAGACCTATTGACGGCTGGTCCAGTCCTTCCTAGCGTGACGCAACGCACCACGCACGTCTCCTCCCCCCTCGCACCCAAGGAGCACAGCGTGATCGGTCGGACGTTACGCCTGCTGGGAACCGCCCTGGCAGTGGCCTGCGCCGCACAACTCCCGGCCGCCGCGGCGGCTCCCCCCGCCCCCTCCACTCCCCTCGCCGACACCTGCGCGGTCAAGTCGAAGCCGACGGGCAAGGTGCTCCAGGGCTACTGGGAGAACTGGGACGGCGCCGCCAACGGGGTCCATCCGCCCTTCGGCTGGACCCCGATCACCGACTCCCGCATCCGCCAGCACGGCTACAACGTGATCAACGCCGCCTTCCCCGTGATCCGCTCCGACGGCACGGTCCTGTGGGAGGACGGGATGGACTCGACGGTGAAGGTCGCGACCCCCGCCGAGATGTGCCAGGCCAAGGCGGACGGCGCCACGATCCTCATGTCCATCGGCGGTGCCACGGCCGGCATCGATCTGAGTTCGAGCCGGGTCGCCGACCGCTTCGTCGAGACGATCGTGCCGATCCTGAAGAAGTACAACTTCGACGGCATCGACATCGACATCGAGACGGGCCTCGTGGGCAGCGGCAACATCAACCAGCTCTCCCCCTCCCAGGCCAACCTCGTCCGCATCATCGACGGCGTCCTCGCGCGGATGCCCGCGAACTTCGGGCTGACGATGGCCCCGGAGACGGCGTACGTCACCGGGGGCAGTGTCACGTACGGCTCGATCTGGGGCGCGTACCTGCCCATCATCAAGAAGTACGCGGACAACGGCCGCCTGTGGTGGCTCAACATGCAGTACTACAACGGCAGCATGTACGGCTGCTCCGGTGACTCCTATCCGGCGGGCACCGTCCAGGGGTTCACCAAGCAGACCGACTGCCTCGACAAGGGCCTGGTCATCCAGGGCACGACCATCAAGGTCCCCTACGACAAGCAGGTCCCCGGCCTGCCCGCCCAGCCCGGCGCGGGCGGCGGCTATATGTCACCGAGTCTCGTGGCCCAGGCGTGGAACCACTACAACGGCGCCCTGAAGGGCCTGATGACGTGGTCCATCAACTGGGACGGGTCGAAGGGGTGGACGTTCGGGGACAACTTCAAACGGTTGACGTAGGCCGTGTCGGACGGACCGGCCACCGAGCGGTGCGCGGCGGCGGCAAGCTCCCGCCGGTCCGTGCCCCGCAGCGGGGCGTGCGCCGTGATCCGGACGGTGAGGCCGCGGGCGGCGGCCACGCGGCGCAGCGAGGCGGTGAACTCCTCGTCGCCGAGGAAGGCGGCCGCGGCGCTCGGGGCGCCGCCCTGGCGGTAGGCGACCGTCACCGGGCGCACGGGGGCGCCCGCGTCGGCCGCGGCCTGGAAGACGGCCCGCCGGAAGCGTCCGCCCCCGGCGGAACACCAGGTCGTCGCCTGAGGGAAGACGAGAACGGACGTGCCACCACGGAGCGCCCGCGCCAACTCCCCCACCGTGCGAGGGAGTTGGCGCGGGCTGCCGCCCCTGTCGATGAACCGCGTCCCCGCCCGCCGGGCCAGCGTGCCGATCACCGGCCACTGGCCCACCTCCCGTTTGGCGAGGACGCTCACGGGCTCGACGGCGAGCAGCGCGACGGCGTCGAGCCAGGAGATGTGATTGGCCACGACGAGCGTGCCCACGCCGCCGTCCCCCGCGCTCAGCCGCTCGGCGGAACCCGCCTCCAAACGCACCCCGAGCGCGCCGAGCGCCGCCCGCGCCTCACCGCGCAGGACCCGGGGGTCGGCGAGCCGGTCGCCCCGCGCGGCGGCCCGGGTGAGGGTGTACGTCAACGCGGCGTACCGGCGCGCGAGTTCGCCCAGCGGGACGCGCGGTCCCCGGTCGGCGGCGCAGCTCGCGGGGCAACCGCGGTCGACCGCCCACGGACTCGACGCCCTCATCGTCATCGCCCGTCCTCACCGAGGAAGAAGCGGCGGTGCCGTGCGCTGAGGCGTTCCGTGTCGAGCAGCACGAAGAAGTCCGCGACATCGAACTCCGGGTCGTGCGCGGGGGCGCCGCACATCCACGCGCCGAGCCGGAGGTAGCCGCGCAGCAGGGGCGGCAGGTCGGCGTAGGCGGGGCGCTCCGGGGCGGGCGCCGTAGGGGTCCAGGGGCGCCGGGGGTGCACGCGCAGCTCGGGCGGCGCGGCGTGCTTGGCGGTGCCGAGCAGCCAGGCGCTGGACGCGGCCCGCCCGCCGTCGGCCAGCGGCACGGAGGCGCAGCCCGCCAGGTGGCGGTGGCCGGAGAGCAGGACGTAACGGGCGAGCGCGGACCACATGAGGTTGATGACCGCCCCGGAGCGGTGGTCGGGGTGGACGCAGGAACGGCCCGCCTCGACGGTGGAGGACCGCAGACCGCCGAGCGCGCGCAGATCGAACTCCGCGTCGGAGTAGGACCGCTCGGTCCGGCCGGGCGGGATCAGCCGATAGGTGCCGACGACGTCACCGCTCGCGGTGTCGGTGACGATGAGGTGGTCGGCGAGATCGTCGTAGTCGTCGACGTCGTGGCCGGGCAGCGGCGTGTCGAGCACCGCGCCGAGCTCCTCGCCGAACACCCGGTGGCGCAGCCGCTGGGCTGCCCTGATCTGGTCGGTGGTGTGCGCGATGGAGGTGACGTACGAGCTGGAGCTGTTGGCCGTCGAAACGAGGGATGTCGAGGACATGACACTTCCGTTCTCGGTTCGGGGTGGGGAGGTGCGCGCGTTTCCGTCGGCGAAGGAAGGGGGAGAGGGAGGGACGACTAAGCGAGAAAGGGGTACGGGGGGAACGAACCGGACCGACCACCCGCCCGCCTGCGACGCGGCACGCTCAGCACGGTGCCGCCCCCGCCTGAACGACGCGCCTCGCCCGCGCATCCCCCGCAAGTCCGCCGCGCGACGAGAACCCCCCACGCCGGCCCCGCAAGGCGACCAAGCCCCACCAGGGGCGCTGGGGACAGCGTGAGCAACCCCCACCTCCGCGGTCGAGAACGGCAACACGCCCCGTCAGGGGCGCGAGGAACTGCGCGACCAACCCCCACCCACCCGTGCTCGACAACAAGGATCGGACCCCGTCAGGGGCGCGGGGAACTGCGCGAGCAACCACGACGCACCCGCACCCAACAACGACGATCAGGCCCCGCCAGGGGCGCGAGGAACTGCGCGACTCCCCCCACCCACCCGCGGTCAAAAGCGGCGCCCCCGCCCCGCAAGCGGCACCGCACCGCAAAAGGCGCCGACCTCGGCCGGGGCTGACCCCGCCCCATTGACCCGCCCCCACCCCAGACCATACAAACGCCGCATGCCACCTCCCCTCCCCGAACAACCCCCTGCCCCCCTCCCCACCCCCGATCCCCTCCCCCTCCCCCTCGCCGGCATCACCGTCGTCAGCCTTGAGCAGGCCGTCGCCGCGCCCTTCGCCACCCGGCAGCTCGCCGACCTGGGGGCGCGCGTGATCAAGGTAGAGCGCCCCGGCGGGGGCGACTTCGCGCGGCGGTACGACACCACCGTGCACGGACAAGCCAGCTATTTCGTCTGGCTCAACCGCTCCAAGGAATCGCTCACCCTCGACCTCAAGTCGGAGCCCGGCAGAGAGATCCTGGAGGAGCTGCTGGCGGGGGCGGACGTGTTCGTGCAGAACCTCGCCCCCGGCGCCGCCACCCGCATGGGCCTCGGCGCGGACGAGCTGCAGGCCCGCCACCCCTCCCTCATCCCCTGCACCGTCAGCGGCTACGGCACGGACGGCCCCTGGGCGGACCGCAAGGCGTACGACCTGCTCGTGCAGTGCCAGACGGGGCTGCTCCAGCTCACCGGCACCCCGGACGAGGCGGTGCGCGTCGGCATCTCGGTGGCGGACATCGCGGGCGGGATGTACGCGTACAGCGGCATCCTCTCCGCCCTGTTCACGCGGGCCACGACCGGCCGCGCGCCCACCGTCGAGGTCTCCCTCTTCGACGCGCTCGCCGAGTGGATGAGCCAGCCCGCCTACTACACGCGGTACGGCGGGACCCAGCCGCCCCGCGTCGGCGCCAGGCACGCGACGGTCGCCCCGTACGGACCGTTCACCGCGGCCGACGGCAAGGACGTGCTGCTGTCCGTGCAGAACGAGCGCGAATGGGCCGCGCTGTGCACGGAGTTCATCGGCCGCCCCGAGCTGGCGGACGACCCGCGGTTCGCCACGGGGTCCGACCGCGTGGCGCACCGTGAAGCCCTGGACGCGATCATCTCCGTACGCTTCCTGGAACTCGGCGGCGAGGAGGCGATGAAGCTGCTGGATCAGGCCAACATCGCCAACGCGGGCGTCAATTCGGTCCACGAGTTCCTCGACCACCCCGTGCTGACCGAGCGCGGGCGCTGGCAGGAGGTCGGGGTGCCGGGCGCGCCCTCTCCCGTGCAGGCGCTGCTGCCGCCCGCCGACCTCTCCGGGGTGGCCCCGCGCATGGACCCCGTCCCGGCGGCGGGCGAGCACACCGAGGCGATCCTCGCCGAGCTGGGGCGCGGCCCCGACGCCATCGCGCGGCTCCTCGCGGAGGGGGTCTGCCGGTGAGCGCCCTCGACAGCCTCTGCCCGGCCGAGCAGCTGGTCGTCACGACGGTACGGGAGTTCGTGGACCGTCAGGTGCGGCCTGTCGCCCAGGAGTTGGAGCGCACCGACACCTACCCCGAGGCGCTCATCGAGAGGATGAAGGAGCTCGGCGTCTTCGGGCTCGCCGTGCCGGAGGAGTTCGGCGGCACGGCCGTCTCCACCCCGTGCTACGTCCTGGTCACCGAGGAGCTGGCGCGCGGCTGGATGAGCCTCGCGGGCGCGATGGGCGGGCACACGGTCGTCGCGAAGCTGCTGCTGCACTTCGGCACCGACGCGCAGAAGCGCCGCTGGCTGCCCCGCATGGCCACCGGTGAGGTGCGCGCCGCGATGGCGCTGACCGAACCGGGCGGCGGCTCCGACCTCCAGGCGCTGCACACGGTCGCCCGCCGTGACGAGGAAGGCGGCGGATACGTCGTCGACGGCGCGAAGACCTGGATCACCAACTCCCGCCGCTCCCAGCTGATCGCGCTGCTCTGCAAGACCGACCCGGACGCCGAGCCCCGCCACCGTGGCATCTCCGTCCTGCTCGTCGAGCACGGCCCCGGCCTGACCGTCTCGCGCGATCTGCCGAAGCTCGGCTACAAGGGCGTGGAGAGCTGTGAGCTGTCCTTCTTCGGCTACCGCGCCCCGGCCGACGCGCTGCTCGGCGGCGTCGAGGGCGAGGGGTTCGGGCAGATGATGCGGGGCCTGGAGACGGGGCGGCTCCAGGTCGCGGCCCGCGCGGTCGGCGTGGGGCGGGCCGCGTTCGAGGACGCGCTGCGCTACGCCCAGGAGCGCGAGTCGTTCGGCGTGCCGATCTGGCAGCACCAGTCCATCGGCAACTACCTTGCGGACATGGCCACTTCGCTCACCGCCGCCCGCCAGCTCACCCTGCACGCGGCGCGCGAGGCCGACGCGGGCCGACGCGTCGACATGGAGGCGGGCATGGCCAAGCTCTTCGCGTCGGAGGCGGCCATGCGGATCACGCTGGACGCGGTCCGCATCCACGGCGGCAACGGCTACTCCACCGAGTTCGACGTCGAACGCTACTTCCGCGACGCGCCGTTGATGATCGTCGGCGAGGGCACGAACGAGATCCAGCGCAATGTGATCGCGCGTCAACTCGTCGCGCGCGGCGGCCTGGACGCCTGACCGCCGGCCGTCACCGTCATCCCGGGGTCAGGCCGCGGTGCCGAGGCCTTCGATGACCACCGCGTTCGGCAGCCCGGCGAAGACCTTCCCGGGCACGATCAGCTTGCCGCGGCGGCTTCCGCTGCCCACGAGGACGTACGGCAGATCGGCGACGGCGGCGTCGACGAGCAGCGGCCACGCGGCGGGCAGCCCGATCGGCGTGATGCCGCCGTACTCCATGCCGGTCTCGCCCGTGGCGGTCTCCATCGGGGCGAACGAGGCCTTGCGGGACCCGAGTTGGCGGCGCACGACGCCGTTCACGTCCACCCGCGTCCCGGACAGCACGACGCACGCGGCGAGCGTGGTCCCGCCGCCGCGCTTGCCCGCGACGACCACGCAGTTCGCGGACTGATCGAGCAGCTCGGGGCCGTAGTGCTCCAGGAAGGTGGCGGTGTCGGCCCACCGCGGGTCGGTGTCGACATGGATCAGCTCGTCGGCGGGGACGGGCCCGCTCCAGCCGCGTACGGCTTCCGCGACGGGCGCGACCAGCTGGCCGAGGACCTCGGGGGCGGGGTGGACGACATCGAAATCACCGAGAGGAGCACGCATGGCGGCACGCTAACAGCCACCCGCGCGCGGGACACCGAAAGCCCTCAGTACGAAGCCGCGTGGGCGGGCGGCACCGAGACCGACATCGTCATCTCGACGGGTTCGGCACCCTTGTTGTGGTAGCCGTGCGCCACGTTGGCCTCGAAGGTGGCGGCCGAGCCCGCCGCGACGACGTGCTCGACGCCGTCCACGACGAGCGTCAGTTCGCCCCGCGAGACGTGCAGCAGCTCGACCGTGCCCGGCGGGTGCGCGTCGGAGTCGCTGCCCTCGCCCGGCATCAGATACCAGGACCACAGCTCGAAGGGCCCGTGCGCCTCGGCGCCGACGAGGAGCGTGGTGCTGCTGCCCGCCTCGGTGGACCACATGCGGACCGACTGCTCCGGCGGCACGAGACGGACGTGGGGCCCCTGTTCGTAGTCGAGGAGCGTGGTGATGCTGACGCCCAGCGCGTCCGCGAGCTTCACCGTGATGCCCACACTGGGGTTGGTCCTGGCCTGCTCGATCTGGATGATCATGCCGCGGCTCACACCCGCGCGGGCCGCGAGGGCGTCGAGGGTGAAGCCCCTCTCGTTGCGCCAGCGCTTGAGGTTGCGCGCGAGCGACTGGGTGAGCTGGTCGAGGTCCGACACATTCCGTCCAATATCTTGGATGCCGAAGTTCACGGTGCCGCACTACGGTGTGGTGCACCTGATGGTTCCGGATGGTTCACCACACTGTACTGCGGGGTGCGGCCCCGTCCGCGGCGCCAAAAGCCCCCGGGACCGCCGGACCGCGACCGCGGGCGGCGCCCCGCCCTGCTCAGGTCTCCCCCAACTCCCCCAGGGCGATCAGCTGTTCCGGCGTGATCCCGTCGGGAATCGGCACGGGCGCGGGCGTACGCAGAGGCGGCTGCCAGCCCAGATCCGCGTCCCAGGTACGTACGACCCGGGCCGGCGCCCCGGCCACGACGGCGTGATCGGGCACCTCGCCCCGCACGACCGACCCCGCCGCGACCACGACGTTCCGCCCGATCCGGGCCCCCGGCAGGATCACCGCGCCCGTCCCGATCCAGCACCCGGGCCCGATCTCCACGGGGTCCATCCGCGGCCACTGCTTGCCGATGGGCGTGTGCGGATCGTCGTAGGAGTGGTTGGTGGACGTCACGTACACATAGGGGCCGAAGTAGCAGTCGTCGCCGATGGTCACCGTGGTGTCCGCGATGATGTGGCTGCCGCGGCCGAGCACGACGCCGTTGCCGATGCTCAGTATCGGGTCGGGGCCGAGGTCGAGGTCCGGCATCATCCCGGCGGTGAGCGTGACGTGCTCACCGACGACGCAGTGGTCGCCGAGCCGTATCCACGGCTCCCCGAAGACCGTGCCCTGCGGGAAGGCGAGCTTCGTGCCCTCCCCGATCGCGGCGAACCGCAGCCGCCCCGGGTGAGCGGCGGTCACCGCGCCCGTGCGCTGCACCCACGCCCAGCCCGAGTGGACCGCGCGCTGCGCGAGACGGCGCGGCCCGGCGGCAAGGGATGAGAACGTGTTCCTGTTCTTGGGCACGCGCTCACGTTACTCAGTGCCCTCGGGCCCCGCAGGCCCACGGCCTGTGATCTTCACCCCACGCGGCCGCGTCCGCTCCCGCGTCCCGTACGGTGCCGTCAGGCGCGACGGCGTACGGAAGAGACGTACGGAGAAGAAGACGTACCGGGGAAAGACGTACCGGAGAAGGAGACACCCGATGAGCCACGAGGCACTCATCACCGGCATCGGCGGCAAGGCTCCGAAGATCGACCAGGACGCCTTCACCGCGCCGACGTCGGTCGTGCTCGGCGAGGTGACGCTGCACGCCGGGGCGAGCGCCTGGTACGGCGCGGTGCTGCGCGCCGACTGCGGGCCCATCGTCGTGGGCGCCGACAGCAACATCCAGGACAACTGCAGCCTCCACGTCGACCCGGGCTTCCCCCTCACCATCGGCGAGCGCGTCTCGGTGGGGCACAACGCCGTGCTGCACGGCTGCACCGTCGAGGACGACTGCCTGATCGGGATGGGCGCGACGGTCCTCAACGGCGCGGTGATCGGCACCGGTTCCCTGGTCGCGGCGCAGGCGCTCGTGCCGCAGGGCATGCGAGTGCCCCCGGGCTCGCTCGTCGCGGGCGTGCCCGCCAAGGTGCGCAGGCCGCTCACCGACGAGGAGCGCGAGGGCATCTCCTACAACGGCACGGTCTACGTCGAGCTGGCCAGGGCCCACCGCGAGGCGCACACCGGGCGGTGACTCAGTCGCCGACGGCGACGGGCTCCCGCTCGGCCGTCGCGGGTCCGGCGGCCTCCGCCTCGGCCGCCGCCTTCTTCGCCCGGCGCTTGACGAACAGCATCGAGCCGACGCCGATCAGCACGGCGATGGCGAGGCCCAGGTAGGAGAAGCGCTTCAGCCAGTCCTCGGCGACCACGCCGATGTAGTAGATGACCGCGGTGGTGCCGCCCGCCCAGACGATGCCGCCGAGGACGTTGGCGACGAGGAACTTCCAGTACGGCATCCGCAGCACGCCCGCGAGCGGGCCCGCGAAGATGCGGAGCAGGGCGACGAAGCGGCCGAAGAAGACCGCCCACATGCCCCACTTCTGGAAGGACCGCTCGCAGCTCGCGACGTTGGCCGCGCTGAAGTGCTTGGGGAACTTCCGCTCCAGCCAGGCCAGCAGCGGCCGGCCGCCCTTGCGCCCGATCGCGTACCCGATGGAGTCGCCGATGATGGCGCCCGCGGTGGCGCAGGCGCCCAGGATGACCGGGTCGATGTCACCGTGCTGGGAGGAGAGGAGCGCCGCGGAGACCAGGACGATCTCGCCGGGCAGCGGAATGCCCAGGCTCTCCAGGCCGATGACGATTCCCACCAGCGCGTAGATGCTGACGGCTGGTACGTGCTCCAGCCACTCCTGGACGTGCAACGCCGGTTCCTCCCGTAGTGCCAGTGCTTGCCCCCGGCGTGCGCGACCGGTGGGGCACGCACGCCCGCGCAGCCTACCGGGCGGGGATCACCGGGACGGAACGGCGCCGCTCACGCCCGGCCTCCGTCAGCTGGGGTCGTTGGGCCGCAGGGTCCACAGGACCGTCATCTCGCCGGTCACCGCGCCGTCCGCGCGCTGGATCTCGATCGCGACCGGGAACTCCGGGCGCTGGCCCGCGTCGAGTTCGGCGATCACTTCGGCGGCCGGGCGGCCGAGCGTGGCGGTGGCCGTCACGGGGCCCTTCGCCAGCTTCTTGTACGCGATCTCGGCGCTGACGGCGAGCGGCACCGCGCGGGAGAGCTGCGCGCCGAAGGCGGCGAGGACGATGGCGCCGCTCGCGGTCTCGCCCAGCGTGAACATGGCGCCGGCGTGCGGGCCGCCGACGTGGTTGTGGTAGTCGCTCTGGTCCGGCAGGGCCACGACGGCCTTGTCCGGCGTGGTCTCCCGGAATTCGAGGTTCAGGGTCCTGGCCATCGGCACCGTGGCGGCGAGCATCTCGCCGATCGACATCTGGTCTGCGCTCATGGCCGCGATGTTACCCATGGGTAGCCTCGATTGACCAGGGCCCTCCTCGCCGTGGATCACCGTCACCTATCGTTGGCGCCCATGTGGCATGGACAGCAGCCGCCCGGGGGCGAGCAGAACCAGCGGGGCCAGGGGCAGAATCCGTACCAGCAGCCGGGGTACCAGCAGCCCAACCCCTATGGGCAGCAGGCGCCCTGGGACGCGCCGACCATGCCCGGCGGTCCGCGGGGCACGGCACCCGGGCCGCCGCGGGGCAACGGCAGGCGGACCAAGGTCATCGCGCTCTCCGCGGCGGCGGCCGTGGTGGTGGCCGCGGGCGTCACCGGGTTCCTGGTCCTCGGCGGCGACGAGGACGACACCGCGAAGCCGGAGCCGACGGAGTCCGCCGCCTCGTCGAGCCCGTCCGGCTCCGCCGAGAACCCCCGCGCCGGAGGCGGCGATCCCGAGCCGACCGTGCCCGGCTGGAAGGTCGTCGTGAACCCGCGGCGCGGCATCGCCTTCGACGTGCCTCCCGAGTGGTCCCTGGAGTCCAGGGACTGGGCCGGTGGAGTCGTGGAGGACAAGGACGCCGACGACGAATCGGCGCCGTTCCTCGCCGCGTACGCCGCTCCCGCCTACTTCAAGGAGAAGTGGTGCGCGAGCGACAAGGACAGGGACGGGACCAAGGACTACGTTCCGCTCGCCGCGGCGGGCACCCGCGGCAACAAGGGCGCCAAGAGCACCGAGGAGATCGCGGAGAACGACGCGACCATGTGGGTCTACGGCGCCTACGCACAGCCCGACAAGAAGAAGGTCACGACGGGCTCCGTGGAGTCGTACACCACGGAGTCGGGCCTCAAGGGCAGCCTGGCGAGCGCCACTTCGACGGGCGCCGACAAGCAGGACAAGTGCGACTCCGACGGCAAGGCCACGGTGTTCGCCTTCAAGGACTCCGACGGGAAGTTCGCGTCCTGGTCCTTCCACGGGGCGAAGGGCGTGACGGGAGAGCTTCCGGACGCGACGGTGAAGAAGATCCTTTCGACCGTGCGCGAGTACGAGATGTCCGAGGACTGATCGGCGCCGACGCCCTCCGGGGCAGAGGTGATCTTGGTCGGACGGTCCCCGTATCGTGTCCGGCCATGTGGCAAGGACAGCAGCAGCACCATCAGCCTCAGCAGCCAAATCCCTATCAGCAGCCGGGATATCAGGCGCCGAACCCCTACCAGCAGCCCGTGTCCGGGCCACAGACAGGCGGGGGCGGCAACGGGGGCGGCAACAAGGTCAAGGTCGTCTCCCTCGTGATGGCGGCCGCCGTGGTCGTGGCCGCCGGCGTCACCGGCTTCCTGGTCCTCGGTGGCGAGGACGAGAAGGACCCGAAGAGCGGCGCCCCCGCGCAGGCCGCCTCCAAGGAGCCGGAGCCCGCCGCCGACGACCACGGCGCCGAGGACGGCGACAGCGGGCGCGGCCTGGACAGCGGCCCGAAACCGACCATCAAGGGCTGGCAGGTCGTGGTGAACCCCAGGTGGGGCACGGCGTTCGACGTACCGCCCGAGTGGGAGATACAGAACCCCGGCTCCGCGATCGCCTTCGAGGACGACAGGACGGGCAAGCCGCTGATGACCATGTCGGCGCCCGCCTACCTTAAGCCCACCTGGTGCGTGACCGACGACGACAAGGACGGCAGGACCGAGGACCACGAGCTGGCCGCCGTCGGCACCAAGGGCGCCAACGGCGCGAAGAGCACCGAGCAGGTCGCGGTCAACCAGGTCGCCTGGTGGGTCTACGCCGCCTACACCCAGCCGGACAAGAAGAGCTTCACCTCCGACGAGAAGGCCCAGCCGTACACCACCAGGTCCGGCATCAAGGGCAGCATCGCCCGCGCGGAGTCCACGGACTCGCCGCGGAAGGGCAAGTGCGCATCGGACGGCAAGGCGATCACCTTCGGCTTCAAGAACTCCGAGGGCGCGTACGTCGCGTGGAGCCTGTACGGAGCCAAGGGCGTCGGGGACGAGATCCCCGAGGCGACGGTGATGAAGATCCTCAGTACGGTGCGCACCCACGGCGATCCGACGGAATCCTGACGCTTTCCCCCGCTACGTCTCCCCGTCGGCGGCGGCCCGGTGCCGTTCCGGACGGACGCCCGTGGCACCCGGCGCCCGCGCCCCTCTATGGTTACTGGCCATGTGGCCAGAACAGCAGCCGCCCGGGGGCGAGCAGAACCCGCAGAACCAGAATCCGAACCCGTACCAGCAGCCGGGGTACCAGGCGCCGAACCCGTACCAGCAGCCGGGGTACCAGCAGCAGCCCGCGGGGGGCTACCCGCAGCAGCCGCCGGCGGGGGGATACCAGCAGCCGCACTCGGGCGCGTTCTCGCAGCCCGAGCAGCCGCAGTGGTCGGCGCCGACGCCGCCGCCCGGTATCCCGCAGCAGAGCGGCGGGGGCGGCCAGGGCGGTGGCGGCGGCGACAAGACGAAGATCACCGCCATCGTCGCCTCGCTGGCCGTGGTGGTGGCGGCCGGTGTCACCGGCTTCCTCGTCCTCGGCGGTGACGGGGACGATAAGGACGACAAGGCGGGCCCGGCGAAGCCCTCGAAGTCCGTGACCGACAAGCCGAGCCCGAAGCCCAGCAGCGGGGGGAACGAGCGCGGCGAGGGCGGCGAGGACAAGCCGACGATCGACGGCTGGCAGGTCGTGGTGAACCCCAAGTGGGGCACCGCCTTCGACGTCCCGGCCGACTGGAAGGTCGAGACGCCGGACACCTTCACCGGCTTCGACGACCGCAAGGACCAGGGCACGAAGACGATCATCGGCATGTCGGCGCCCGCGGTCTACAAAGAGAAGTGGTGCACGTCGGACGACGACAAGAACGGCGAGCCCGATGACACCTCGCTCGCCGTCGTCGGCACCAAGGGGCAGAACGGCGCCAAGAACACCAAGGACGTCGCGCGCAACGACTCGGCCTGGTGGGTCTTCGGCGGCTACACCGAGCAGACCAAGGCCGACAAGAAGAAGATCAAGATCGGCAAGGTGGAGGAGTACACCACCAAGTCGGGCGTCAAGGGCAGCCTCGTCACCTCCACGACGTCCGGCGCGGCCACGTCCGCCAAGTGCGACTCGGAGGGCAAGGCCACCACGTTCTCCTTCAAGAACGAGGCCGGTGAGTACGTGGCCTGGACCCTCTACGGCGCCAAGGGCGTCAAGGAGGAGGTCTCCGACGACATGGTGAAGCAGATCCTCGCCACGGTGCGGTGGAGCGAGGCGGGCTCCGAGGAGGAGTCCTGAGCCGCCACGAGCGTCTTCCCCGGGGCGCGTCCTCGGCTGCTCCCCGCGGCCGCCACCCGCACACTCTGAGCCACTGAAGAATCGGTTTGGCAAGTCGGCCCGCCGCCGGGGATAGTCCCGGGGTGACGACGACTCCCGCCCCCGCGCCGCGCCGCCGCCCCTCCTGGGCGGGGCGCAACTACACGCTGCTGACCGCCGCCGCGATCGTGACGAACCTCGGAAGCCACGGGGCGTTGATCGCGGCGGCGTTCGCGGTTCTCGACGCCGGGGGCGACGGCGGGGACGTGGGGCTCGTGGCGGCCGCGCGGACGCTGCCGCTCGTACTGTTCCTGCTCATCGGCGGCGCGGTCGCCGACCGGCTGCCGCGCCACCATGTGATGGTCGCCGCCAACGCCCTCAACTGCGTGTCGCAGGCGGCGTTCGCCGTACTCGTCATCGCGGGCGAGCCACAGCTGTGGCAGATGATGCTGCTCACCGGTCTCGGCGGCGTCGGCCAGGCCTTCTTCGGGCCGGCGGCCGAGGGCATGCTGATGTCGTCGGTCAGCGGCGAGCAGGTCAGCAGGGCGTTCGCGCTGTACCGGATGGCGATGCAGGGGGCGGGCCTGGGCGGCGCCGCGCTCGGCGGGCTGATGGTCGCGGCGATCGGCCCCGGCTGGGTGCTCGCCGTGGACGCGGCGGCGTTCGCCGTCGCCGGAGCGCTGCGTTCCTTCCTCGACGTCAGCCACATACCGGAGCGCGCGCCGGGCGGCGGGCTCCTCTCCGACCTGCGGGACGGCTGGCGGGAGTTCACCGGACGGCCCTGGCTCTGGTCGATCGTGGCGCAGTTCTCGGTGGTGGTGGCGGTGGTCGGCGCCGCCGAGTCGGTGTTCGGCCCGCTGGTGGCCCGGGACGAGCTGGGCGGGGCGGGGCCCTGGGGTCTGGCGCTCGGCGCGTTCGGGGCGGGCACGGTCGGCGGCGCGTTCCTGATGATGCGGTGGAAGCCGCGGCGGCTGCTCCTCGCGGGCACGCTCTGCGTCTTCCCGCTCGCCGCTCCTTCGGCGGCGCTCGCGGTGCCGCTGCCGGTGGCCGGTCTTGCCGCGGTGATGTTCGTCAGCGGGGTGGCGATCGAGGTGTTCGGCGTCTCCTGGATGACCGCGATGCACCAGGAGATCCCGGAGGAGAAGCTGTCGCGCGTCGCCGCCTACGACTGGTTCGGCTCGATCGCGATGGTCCCCCTGGCGACGGCCCTCGCGGGCCCCGCGGAGTCCGCGTTCGGCCGCTCCCCGTCGCTGTGGGGGTGCGCGGCGCTCGTGGTGCTCGTGACGGCGGCGGTCCTGTTCGTCCCGGACGTGCGCAACCTGACACGGCGTACGAAGGAGGCGACGCCACCGGTCCCCCCGCCCCGCGCCGCCGCCTCGGCGGACGCCATCGCCACGACGTCGGCGGACGCGGAGAACACGGTGGGGCGCCTCGGGTGAGGGCCGCCCCCTTGAGTGCGCCCTCGCGCGGGGCCCCCAGCGGAGCCCACTGAAGGCACCGCCCGACGGCTCGGGGCGAAGGCACGGCGCCCTTCACCGCGTACGCCCATGACACCCCGGCCAAGAGCACGGTGAGGCACCTCGAATGAGGGCGGCACCCTCATCGCGCCCTTGCGCCGGGCCCCGAGCGGAGCCCGCTGAACGCCCAGCCCAGCGGCTCGGCTGGGCCGCAGCGGCACCCCAACGGCCCGCCGAGTCCGAAACGGTCGCCCCCGCCCCGGCGGAGCCCGTCCGCTCAGCCGACGCTGAACGCCCCGCCCGGTGGCTCGGGTGAAGGGACCGCCTTCTCGTCGCTCACCGGGCTCGCTGTCCCGATGAGGCGTCGCAGGGGATCGCCGTGTTCGACGCGGGCCGGGAAGGCGTCGGAGGCCGTCCGGCGGGCCAGGGCCGCGATGTCGAAGGGCGTGTGCGAGGCGATCAGGATCGCGTTGCCGAAGCGGCGGCCGCGCAGGACGGACGGCTCGGCGATCAGGGCCAGCTCCTCGAAGACCTCGGCGAACGTGGCGAGTTGGGAGCGGAGGAAGGCGAAGGGCGCGCCGTCGGCGAGGTTCGCCGCGTACAGACCGCCCGGACGCAGCACGCGCTCGGCGCTCCTGGCATAGGCGACGGTGGTGAGATGCGCGGGCACCCGGGAGCCGCCGAAGACGTCGCCGACGACGACGTCGGCGCTGTCGTCGGGCGCCGCGTCGAGCCACTGCCGCGCATCGGCGCCGTGCACGGTGACCCCGGAGCCCTCGGGCAACGGCAGCTTCTCCGCGACGAGTCGGAGCAGCCCCCGGTCGGCCTCGACGACGTCCTGCCGGGACCCTGGCCGGGTCGCGGCGACATAGCGGGGCAGGGTGAGGGCGCCCCCGCCGAGGTGGGTGACATCGATCGGGCGGCCCGGTTCGGCCACGGTGTCCAGGACGTGCGCGAGCCGCCGCGCGTACTCGAACTCCAGATGGGTGGGCGCGTCCAGGTCCACATACGACTGGGGCGCCCCGTCGACGGTGAGCAGCCAGGCCCGCTCCCGGTCGATGTCGGGCATCAGCTTGGCGGTGCCGTGATCGACCTCCCGGATCACCGGAATCGCCTCGTCCGGCGCCCCCGCCCCGGCGGTCCCGCCATCGGCCCCTGCGCCGGTCTCGAACTCGTGCTCGTCCACGCCCCCATTGTGCCCGCCCGCCTCAGAGGTCAGAGGCTCGATAGCTTGACGCCCTGAGGCGGGCGGTACGGGGCAGGCATGCCCCGTCAGACGACCTCCGTGACCGTGCCCGCGCCGACCGTGCGTCCGCCCTCGCGGATCGCGAAGCCGAGGCCCGTCTCCAGCGGCACGTCACGGCCCAGTTCGACCGTCATCGTGACCGTCTCGCCGGGCCGGACCACGGCCGCCCCGCCGAGGTCGACGTCGCCGACCACGTCCGCGGTGCGGATGTAGAACTGCGGCCGGTACCCGGTGGCGATCGGCGTCGTGCGCCCGCCCTCCCGCGCCGAAAGGACGTACACCTGGGCGGTGAAGCGGCGCCGCGGAGTGACGCTGCCGGGCGCCGCGACCACATGGCCGCGGCGCACCGCGTCGCGTGGCAGACCGCGCAGCAGCAGCGCCACGTTGTCCCCGGCCTGCGCCTCCTCCATGGGCTTGCCGAAGGTCTCCAGGCCGGTGACCACCGTCTCCGTGTCGGCGCCGAGGACCTCCACGCGGTCGCCGACGCGGATGGTGCCGCGCTCGACGGCGCCGGTGACGACGGTGCCGCGTCCGGTGATGGTGAGCACGTTCTCGACCGGCAGCAGGAACGGCGCGTCGACATACCGCTCGGGCATCGGCACATACGTGTCCACCGCGTCCAGCAGCGCCTCGATCGCGGCGGTCCACCGCGGCTCGCCCTCCAGCGCCTTGAGCCCGGAGACCCGTACGACCGGGACCGAGTCCCCGCCGTACCCGTGCGCGGAGAGCAGGTCGCGGACCTCCAGCTCGACGAGGTCGGTCAGCTCCTCGTCCCCCGCGTCGGCCTTGTTGAGGGCGACGACGATGTGGTCGACGCCGACCTGACGGCCGAGCAGCACGTGCTCGGCGGTCTGCGGCATGATCCCGTCGAGCGCCGAGACGACGAGGATCGCCCCGTCGAGCTGGGCGGCGCCGGTGACCATGTTCTTGACGTAGTCGGCGTGGCCCGGCATGTCCACGTGCGCGTAGTGCCGGGTGTCCGTCTCGTACTCGACGTGCGCGATGTTGATGGTGATGCCGCGCTGCGCCTCCTCCGGCGCCCGGTCGATGCGGTCGAAGGGCACGAACGTGCCGGTGCCGCGCTCGCTGAGGACCTTGGTGATGGCGGCGGTCAGTGTCGTCTTGCCGTGGTCGACGTGGCCCATGGTGCCGATGTTGAGGTGCGGTTTCGTGCGGACGTAAGCCGTCTTGGGCATGGTGGTTCCTTCTCCGGAACTCGAAGCTGTTGCCCGGACCCGCGGTGTGCGCGCGGTCGGGACGGGGACCCCTGGGGCCTGACCGACCCTCCCCCTGCGGGGTCCGCCGGAGTCTCCGGGGAGGGTCAGCTTCGGGCGCCGTCGAAGGCGGCGGGGGCGAGGACGGCAGCCTTCGCAGCGCCCGCGACTGCGGGCGTGGCTGCGAGGAAGGCGTACCGGAACATGGCTCCGATCCTCACCGAAGCGGGCGCCCGCGTCGAACGGTTTTCGCCCGCGCCGGGTTCAGAGGTTCTTCAGCGCTTCCCGCACCGAGAGCGGGGAGAGCCGGTGCCGTTGGCGTCCGACGAAGGCGCGTACCGCTTCCGGGTCGGTCTTGGCGTACTCCCGAAGGGACCAGCCGATGGCTTTCCTGATGAAGAAGTCGGGGTGCCCGGACTGCCGTACGCAGTAGGCGAAGAGGCGCTCGGAGTCCGTCGCGGACTTGTGGCGCAGCTGATGGAGGAGAGCCGTGCGGGCCACCCACAGGTCCTCGTCCTCGATCCACTCGTCCATGGCCGTGCGCAGCCCGGGGTCGGCGGCGACCAGGCCGCCGACGACGTGCGCGGCGAGCAGATCGACGGTGTCCCACCAGGAGCGCGTCGTCACGAGGTGGCGCGCGACGGGCAGGAAGCCGGACGAGCAGCGCTTCACGTGGCGGCGCAGATAGTCCACGGCGAAGTAGGCGTACTCCCGTTCGGGCAGGGCCCAGCAGCGCAGTGCGATCGCCGCGCAGTCCGCCTCGTCGGGGCGCGGCGTCCCGGCGAGCACCGCACGGGACAACTCGCGGCGCACGGGCGAGGTCAGGCCGAGGAAGGGGGCGATGTCCTTCATGTACGCCCGCATCTGCGCGGCCCGCGGCGAATCGGCCGCGGCGGTGTAGGTCTCGACGAGCCGGTCGAGCACGGCGTCGGCGAGGTCACTGCTCGGGACTGTGACGCTCATGAGACGCACCATACGGCGATCAGACACATCGGCCGGTTAGTCTTCCCGGATGTTCGAGACCGCAACCGCCCGACCTCAGGGCCTCGCCGTGCGCTGCACCAGGGCCCTGCTGTCTCCGTGGTCACGGCTGTCGCTGCTCCTGGTGCTGCTCGCGACGGCGGGGACCTGCGTGTTCCTGTTCGAGCCGCAGCGGCTCCTCTCCGACGGCTGGCCCGCGCAGTTGGGCGGTGCCACGGCGGTGGCCCTGTTCGCGGTGGCGTACGGGGCGTGCACCGCCGCGTTCGTGCCGCGGCCGCTGCTCAATCTGGCGGCGGGCGCGCTCTTCGGCTCGCAGGCGGGTCTCGTCGCGGCGATCGCCGGCACGGTGTTCGGTGCCGGGATCGCCTTCGGTCTTGGCCGGATGCTGGGCCAGGACGCGCTGCGGCCGCTGCTGCGGGGCCGCTGGCTGAAGGCGGCGGACGGCCAGCTCAGCCGGCACGGCTTCCGGTCGATGCTGGCCGCGCGGCTCTTCCCCGGCGTGCCGTTCGCCGCGGCCAACTACTGCGCGGCGGTCTCCCGCATGGGCTGGCTGCCGTTCCTGGTCGCCACGGGCCTCGGGTCGATCCCGAACACGGCGGCGTACGTCATCGCGGGCGCCCGCGCCTCGACGCCGACGTCGCCCGTCTTCCTGATCGCGATGGGTTTCATCGCGGTGACGGGTCTGGCCGGGGCGGCGGTGGCCTGGTTCAAACGCCACCACTTCCGCGCCGCCCGCTGACCGCCGGGGGACGCCGGCGCTTCCGGAACCGTCAGAGCGCCTCCAGCACGGTCGCGTTGGCGAGCCCGCCCGCCTCGCACATGGTCTGCAGGGCGTACCGGGCGCCGCGGACGCGCATGGCGTGCACGAGCGTGGTCATCAGGCGGGTGCCGCTGGCGCCGAGCGGGTGGCCAAGCGCGATGGCCCCGCCGTGCACGTTGACCTTCTCGTGGTCGGCGCCGGTCTCCTGCAGCCAGGCCAGGACCACACCGGCGAAGGCCTCGTTGACCTCGAACAGGTCGATGTCGTCGAGGGTCAGCGACGCCTTGCGCAGCACCTTCTCCGTGGCGGGCAGGATGCCGGTGAGCATCATGAGCGGGTCGGAGCCGGTGACGGCGAAGCTGTGCAGGCGGGCGAGCGGGCGCAGGCCGAGCCGGGCCGCGTGCTCGCTGGTGGTGATGAGGACGGCGGACGCGCCGTCGTTGATGGGGCTGGAGTTGCCCGCCGTCACGGACCAGTCGATCTGCGGGAAGCGCTCGCCGAAGGCGGGGTCGTAGTAGGCGGGCTTGAGGCCCGCGAGGACCTCGGGGGTGGTGGCGGGGCGCACCGACTCGTCACGCGTCAGACCCGCGATCGGCGCGGTCTCGGCGTCGAAGAGGCCCGCGTCCCAGGCGCGCGCGGCGCGCTGGTGGGAGGCCGTGGCGAAGGCGTCCATCCGGTCGCGCCCGATGGACCACTTGGCGGCGATCAGCTCGGCGCTGATGCCCTGCGGGACCAGGCCGTCGGGGTAGCGCTCGGCGATGCCGGGCCCGAACGGGTCGGCTCCGGCGGGCACGTTCGACCACATCGGCACGCGGCTCATCGACTCCACGCCGCAGGCCACGACCATGTCGTACGCCCCCGACATGACGCCCTGCGCCGCGAAGTGCACGGCCTGCTGCGAGGAACCGCACTGCCGGTCGACCGTGGTCGCGGGCACGGACTCGGGGAAGCCCGCCGACAGGACGGCGTAGCGGGTGGTGTTCATGGCCTGCTCGGCGACCTGGTCGACGGTCCCGCCGATGACGTCGTCGACGAGGGCGGGGTCGATTCCGCTGCGCTCGACGAGGGTGCGCAGGGTGTGGGCGAGGAGTTCGACGGGGTGGACGCCGGCGAGGGCGCCGTTGGGCTTGCCCTTGCCGACGGGGGTGCGTACGGCTTCGACGATGACGGCGTCACGCATGGTGCGGCCTCTTTCGGCTACCGATGGGGCTACCAGTGAGTAGGAAATCTGGACTCACCATAGCTCCGTGCGTTGGAAAATCAAACCCTCTCTTCGTGGCCGCCTAGACTGCCCCGCATGAAGGATCCGCGCCCCTGCTCCATCGCCGACGCCCTCGCTCTCGTGGGCGAGAAGTACTCCCTGCTCGTACTGCGGGAGGTGTGCCTCGGCAACGAACGCTTCGACCAGCTCGTACGGAACATCGGGGCACCCCGCGACATCCTCGCGACGCGCCTTCGCCGGCTGGTGGAGGCGGGCGTCCTGGAGAAGGTCGCCTACAGCGAGCGCCCGCGGCGCTTCCGGTACCGGCCGACGCGGGCGGGCCTCGAACTGGAGCCGGTCCTGATGACCCTCATGGCGTGGGGCGACCGGCATCTGCGCGGGGACGACGGCCGCCCGATGGTCCTGGAGCACTCCTGCGGAAACGAACTGGTGCCGGTGGTGACCTGCTCGGCCTGCGGTGACGCGGTCGAGCACGACGATCTCACCGCGCATCCGCAGACGCCGGGCTGGACGACGGCGGGCCCCGCGGCGGCCCTCCCGGCAGCCCCGTAACCCAAGGCCGCTACGCTGCCCCCACGACGGGGGGCGTGATCACCCCTCGCCCCTCGGCGTTCCGCTTCTCTTCACGCCTCCCGCACGCCTCACCCACGCACCTCGGTGCCCTCAACGCCCTCTTGACCCCGATGACCCTGATGACCTTGATGACCGCTGTGACCGCACACGCGGTCTGATGATCAGTACTTGGACGGCGCAGTTCTCATGTCTTGGCTTGAATCCCTCATCCTCGGGCTCGTCCAGGGACTGACCGAGTTCCTCCCGATCTCCTCCAGCGCGCATCTGCGGCTGACGGCGGCCTTCGCGGGGTGGCACGATCCCGGCGCCGCCTTCACGGCGATCACGCAGATCGGCACCGAGACGGCCGTGCTGATCTACTTCCGCAAGGACATCGCGCGGATCCTGTCGGCGTGGTTCGGCTCGCTGTTCGGGAAGGTGCCGCGCTCGGACCACGACGCGCAGATGGGCTGGCTCGTCATCGTCGGCTCGATTCCGATCGGCGTACTCGGCGTGACCTTCAAGGACCACATCGAGGGCCCCTTCCGCGATCTGCGCCTGATCGCCACCACGCTGATCGTCATGGGCATCGTCCTCGGCATCGCCGACCGGCTCGCGGCCCGCGACGAGACGGGCGGCAAGCACCGCGCCGTACGCCACCGCAAGGGCCTCAAGGAACTGGGCGTCAAGGACGGCCTGATCTTCGGCGTCTGCCAGGCCATGGCCCTGATCCCGGGCGTCTCCCGCTCCGGCGCCACGATCAGCGGCGGCCTCCTCATGGGGTACACCCGCGAGGCCGCGGCCCGCTACTCCTTCCTCCTGGCGATCCCCGCCGTCCTCGCCTCGGGTGTCTTCGAACTGAAGGAGGCGGGCGAGGGCCATGTCTCCTGGGGCCCGACGATCTTCGCGACGATCGTCGCGTTCCTGGTCGGCTACGCGGTCATCGCATGGTTCATGAAGTTCATCACCACCAAGAGCTTCATGCCGTTCGTCTACTACCGGATCCTGCTCGGCATCGTGCTCGTCGTGCTGGTCAGCATGGGTGTGCTCAGCCCCCACGCGGGGGAATCGGCGGGGTGAGCCAGGGCCGCACAGGTAGCGCTATCTAGCATTTCCTAGCGCCTGAATGCAGCACCACGCCATGATCATCTCCCACTTGTCTCCCATTCATCTCCCACCGGGGAGGCGGAATGCGCCCCACTAGGACGTGTGCGTCCGCAAAGTAGGGGATGACGCGGAAGGGCCCGCACGGCTTGCCGACGCTTGCCGTGCGGGCCCTTCCGTACACAGGGTGGAACGGGTCAGCTGAGGTTCATGTCCGGCCCAGGCCGCAACCCTCGCCACGAGGAAACGCAGCCGCTCATCCACCGTGTCCCAGGCATCACCGGTGAGGTCGTCCAGCACGGCGGCGGCCGTGAGGGTGAGCCGGACGAGGCGCGCTTCCGGCGTCCGCCGCACCGGGTCGGTCACGTCCAGCGACGCCCCGGCGTTGAGCGCCAGGGCGACCGTCAGGGCAAAGCGCGCCTTGACGCAGGGCCACGGAGGTTGGCCTCCGCCGCCCCGAGCCTCCGGGTCCGGGGGCCACGCTCGCGGTGAAGCCTGCGCACGCTTCACCAGATCCCCGAGCTCCGCGCCCTCGACAGCGGCGAGCCCGAGCACAGCGGAACCCGCGGCACAGACCCCGCGCCAGCGTGACCCACGGCACGTGGAAGCCCCCGCCGGACCCGATCCGGCGGGCTTCGGCGTGTCACACGAGTCACACGGAAGTCACCAACAACGTTGATGCACCTGGACCACGAGGTCCTCGTCTTCTGGCCCGTCAAAGCGGTACTGGAGGGTGCTCTTCGGTGTCTCACTCACTCGCCTGACCCTCTCATCTGTCATGGACGCCCCTATGAGCGGGGGCTGGTTCTGTGCTCCTGACCAGGTGGAAGCCCTCGCGGGCTGTGGACCACAATGCGTCACGCATCCCGGGTGGCCCGCGAGCCGCGGAAGGTGGAGCCCCCGCCCCTCCAGCACACGCGCACCGAGAACCTGACCGTCCTGAACACCAAGACCCTCGCCTCGGAACGCCACATCGCCCTCCCCACCGAATGCATCAGCTCCGTCAAGATCTACCTGGGACGGCAGCAGGAAGAGCGCCAGGCGACCCTACCCATCTCACCCGCCGCTTCCGCCTCCTACACAGCGCAGAACTCCGGACGATCCGCTTCCACGAACCCGCCACTCGACCGCCGCCCTCCTCCTGGAACAAGGAGTGGAACTCATCGTGATCAAGGAGCTGTTGGGCCACGCCCACATCCGCGTCACCGCCACCTCACGCAGCTCTCGTCCACTGACGTTGCCGTCAACTACTGCCGTCACCCCGCACAAAAGCCCCGCCAGGACTCACCTGACGGGGCTTCCTATGTGCATGAGCGTTCTTCTGTGCGGGGCTCGGCATCTGGGCCGGATCATGGAACTCAACGAGGAGTCTTGGTTCCCATGATGCCGACGGAGCATCCCGTCGATGTTTCGGCGGGATGCTCCGTGCCGTTACGGCCGCCTACCGCTCGGAGGTCCGTAGTTGGCGGTCAGGGTTGCGGCGTACTCTTCCGGGACGGTCCGCCCCGCGAAGGTCAGTGGGAGATACGACTCCAGAGCGCCTGACACCTCCAGGAAGGGCCCGAACTGCGCGCGCCATTCATTTTGTGCGGCGACGTTGGGAAACCCCCGAAAAACTGCAACCTCGGGATCTCTTTCACCCCAACATCCCCATCTTCCGGAAGCTCCGGTCACAGCGATGACGTTCGCGGAGATTGCAATCGACCCCATGATGTCACCGTCCGGCTCGTGACCGATCGCCGCCCAGTAGTTGTCCATGTCGGCCTCTACGGACAACGACAACGCCGGATACATCCGATACTCCGGACGGTAGAAGTCATCGCAACCCGGCTCAAGAACCAGCAGTTCGACGTGACTGTCGCCATGCCACCGGGCCATCGCGCAGAGCGCCGGCCAGAATTCCGGGGTGAGGACCGCATCGAACTCACAGAACAGCGAGCCCTCCGCACCCTCTCTGAAGACCTGGCCAGGCAGCCTGGCATCAAGATCGAAGGTGGCTGCACTACGTGAGCGAACACCCAGATAGTCGCTGCGATCGATCACTAGCGAACCTGTCTCTGCCATCAGTCCTCACCCAGCCTGATCTTGATGTCGGCCTTCTTGGACCCCGGATTGTAGTAGTCAGCCGTCCACCCCTTGTGGCTGTTCGCCTTCCCTCGAAGGAAATACCTTGCCCCATCCTTCTCGTACATAAGGTTCGGGCCCTTTTCGGTGCGGCTCCACCCATTGGCCTCAAGGTTCTTTCCGAAGTCCACGGGACCCACGTCTGTCGACTTGTTCAGCATGCGGGCACCGGGACTCGTGATGTCCTCGTATTTCGACGCGGGTGGGCAGTCGCTGTTGTGAACGAGGACCGGCGTCTGACCAGCGAGTACATAGTACGTATGCAGACCCTCAATGGTGAGGTTATAGGTGCGCTGGTGGTCCAGGTACTGGCGAGTGGCGGCCACGGTGACCGTGCGGCCGTCGTCCGTGCGCAGGGTCGCGCCCGGCTTGAGGTCTCCGGCTTCGACCCAGGCCTTCTGTTTGACCGACCAGAAGGGGTGCTCGTAGGTGGCGGTCAGTTTTTCAGGGCCGTCAGGGGTGGAGATGGTGAGTTCGGTGAACTGCTTGTCGTCGTCGGTGACGATAGTCGCGGTGACTTCGCGTTCGCTGGTCTCGCCGGTCTCCGGGTCGGTGGCCAGGACCTTGTCGCCGAGTTCGACGTTCTCGATGTTCTTGGTCGAACCGTCGGCCATGAGGACGTCGGTGCCGGCCAGGAAGCACTTGCAGTCGCGGGATACGCCCTTACCGGCTCTCCCTGCTGATCCCTCTGCTTTCTTCGCCTTCTTGAGCGCCTTCGCCAAGGCCTTGGCCGGCGCCTTGAATATCTTGCCCAACGGAAGGAACTCCGCGGCGGTAGAGCCACAGTCCCAGTTGGCTCCAGGCTCGTCCCAGCATCCCTGTGCCGCCTCGACGTCAGGAGCGACCAGATCCGTCAGGTCGCTGAAGAACTGCTTCGGCGTGGGCGGTTTGGGGAAGGGGATCGGATTGAAGGGGAGTCCGAACTCCGTCTGGGTCATCCGGCCGCCACCGCCACCGGTGTACAGGGCGTTGCTGGCGGACCCGCTGCCGCCCCAGTAGCCGCCGCCGATGTTTCTGCCGCCGCCCCCGCCGAAGCTGGGGCTGGCGTTGCTGTCCGAGCGCTGGGAGCGATAGTAGGAGACGGCCTTGTTGTAGAGCTTCTTCGCCGACCGCATCAGATCGATCACGCCGGACATCGAGAACATGCCCGTTGCGTCGGAGTACACCAGCGGGCTGTTGTTGCCGTAGGCGTAGCCGTTCATCTGCTGCGGATCCATCAGGTCCATGAGGGGATCGACGGAGATGAAGCGGCCGGTGGTGGGGTCGTACTCGCGGGCCCCGAGGTGGATCAGGCCGGTGGAGGTCGTGTCGTCGGTTCCGCCGACGAACGTCTTCGTGCCGGGCCAGGCCTTGGGCTGCTCACCGCGCGGGCCGCCGAAGGGCAGGGTGCGGCGCTGGTTGAGCTTCAGGTCCGCTGCCGCGATGGAGAGTTGGCCGGTGCCCTGGTGATCGGCGGTGGTGAAGGTGACCGTGCCGTCGTCAGCGGTGACGGCCTCGTGTCCGCCTCCCAGAGGGGTGTAACGGGTGGCCTTGGCCTTCGAGGCGCCCTTGGGGAGGGTGACTTCGGTGTGGCCGAGGTAGAGGGTGGTCTCCGTCGGGGTGCGGGCGATCAGGCGGTTGCCGTCGGTGTCGTAGAGGTACTCCGTGGTCTTGCTGGCCTTGACCTTGGTCTTGGCCTTGGCCTTGCTGTTTCCACTGGCGTCCGGTTCGGTGACTTCGGCCAGGTGGCCCTCGGCGTCCCAGGTCAGCTTCTGGGTGTCGCCGCGCAGGGTGCGGGCTGTGGTGTTCCCGGTCGCGTCGTAGCCGTAGGAGTCCTTAGTGGCGGTTCCGCCAGGCTGCTGAGTGGTGACCGAGGTCAGAGTGTGCGGCTGCGCGGTACCCGGCTTGGGGTACTCGTAGGTGCGCTCGGTGTCCTTGGCCTTGTCGCCGGTGGCGCCGCTGGTGTCGTGGAGGGTTTCGGTGAGGCGGTTGCCCGCCTTGTCGTAGGTGTAGGAGTGCCAGTACGGGGCCGGGCCGCCGATCTTGTCACCGGCCGGGGTGGTGCCACAGGTCTTGTCGCCCTGGGCCCACGCCTCCGTGATACGGCGCAGGTAGTCGTAGTTGAAACACTGGGTGTCGGTACCGGTGCGCGAGACGTCCGAGACGGACAGGACGTTGCCCGCCTCGTCGTAGCGGTAGGTGTCGTGCTGGTCGACGCCCGGCTGGTCCTCGCGGTCGACGCGGGAGGTGGCCAGACGCTGCGTGCCCCACTCGTAGGTGTTGGTCGCCCAGATCTTCTTGCCACCCGAGGCACCGAGCGTGTACTGGAGCGGTTTGCCCGTCAACGAGTAGCTGGTGTCGGCCTTGAATCCGTCGCCCAGGACGGACAGGGGGCGCAGGGTCTCCTTGTCGTAGGTGGTGTTGTAGCTGCCGCCGGGCAGGGAGCCCGCCTTGGAGTAGCTCACGCCTCCGACGAGGCCGGAGGGCAGGTACTGGGTGCCGGTCTGGTACGTGCCGGCCAGCGCGCCTTCCTTTTCGGGGATCACCACGGCGGACTTCATCGGCCGGTAGAGGGAGTCGAGCATGGTGACCTTGGATGTGTACGCGGCCCCGTCCACGTAGCGCGTGGACTCGGCCAGCTGGCCCTTGGCTCCGCCGAGGGTGTCGTAGACCCACTTCGCGCGCAGTTCCCCGGTGGGACTGCCCTCACGGAGCTCGGTCTTGCGGCCGAGGTTGTCGTAGATGTGGGACAGGACGGTCTCGCGGGCGTCCTCGGTCTTGGTGACCTGGCCGCGGTCGTCGTACGTGGTGGTCGTCCTGCCCTTGTCCGGGTCGTCGGCGCTCGTCTGACGGCCCATCTGGTCATAGCCGTACGCCCAGGAGTTGCCGGCCGGATCCGTCACCTTCGCCAGTTCACCGCGCGGCGTGTACGCGTACTTCGTGGTGTCGTAATCCGCGGTGCCGCTGCGCGTGTGGTGCTGGCGCAGCTCTGTGGTGCGGTCACGTGCGTCGGTGACTGTGGTGGTGGCTGTGTCACCTTCGGGCGGGATGACCGTAGTGCGATCGCCGCCGTAGATGGTCCTGGTGGTGGCCAGGACCTTGCCGCCGTCGCCGTTGCCGGCGATCTGCCGAAGCTGAACCGGGCGGCCCAGACCGTCGTAGGTGGTGCGGGTCTGGGACTCGACGCTCAGCGCGTCTTCCGGCTTGAACAGGTCGCGGTTCGGGTTGCCCTCGGTGTAGTAGGGGGCGAACGTCTTGGCGGTCAGGCCGCGTTCGTCGTAGAAGGTGTCGGAGAGGACGCGGCCGCCGTCGGGGCCGACCGCCTGGGTCTGGCGCTCCCGCAGGAAGCCGTCGTAGATCGTGTACGAGGGGACCTGGCCGCCGTTGTTGTTCAGGGTCTGGGTACGGACCGCGACCGGCTTGCCCTCGTCGACGAAGTACGTGAACTCGTAGCTCGGGGTCTGGCTGGTGCGGCGGTCGGGCAGCCACACCTTGGACGAGCGGCCGAGCGCGTCGTAGCTCAGCTCGGTGCGCTTGCCGTTGGTGTCGACCGTGGCCTGCGACTGGCCACGCAGCGGCTCCAGTTCGGTGACCGAAGTCTGCGCCGAGTCGGGATCGGCGGCCTTCGCCGGGGGCGTCGTCTCGGTGACCTTGGCCGCGAAGCCGGTGGCCGGGCTGTAGCTCGTCGTGGTGGTACGGCCGTCCTTGCGCACACTACGGACAGGGTCGCCCTTGCCGGTGACGGTGACATCAGCGGTCAGGTCGGTAGCCGTCAGCTGGCGGCCGTAGTCGTCGAACGTCGCGCCGGACTCCAGGTAGGTGGCCTTGGAGCCGTCGTGCTTCTTCAACGTGGCGGTCGCCGTGGCATCGCCCTTGGTGGGGGCCTCACCATACGCACCGCCGTCGTAGGCGGTCCGCACGTCGGAGACGACGTCCTTGGCACGGTCCGGTGTGTCGGCGCACGCGCCTGTGACCGTCTCCACGCGCGACGGCAGCATCAGGATGTTCTTGTCGGTGTTGGTGGCGTACGTGGTGCGGGTGCACTGGTTGTCGGAAGCCGTGGTGCTGTCCCCACGGTCGTCGACCTGCACGGGGCGGCCCGCGGCGGTGTCGTACTCCGTCGCAACAGAGGTGGTGCGCCAGTCCTTGCCCGCGCCGTCGTCCAGCGAGGTCCAGCTCTTGGAGTGGGAGACACCGGTGAGGTTGGCGGTCACCGTGCCCCAGTCACGCACCTTCTTCGCCGTCTGGTGGTGCCAGGGGCGGTTCACCGTCTTGGACAGCGCCTTGCCGCCCGGGCCGGAGTAGGTGACGGTCTTGTACTCGACACCGGCTGCGGACTCGTGGTCGGTGATCGGCTCGCCCTCGTCGTCGCCGAGCGCGACGTCGACGGACTTGGTGCCGCCGGAGGGTTCCTTGCGGTCGCCGTCCATGCCACGCAGGAAGTAGGAGTCCTGCTGCGTCTTCAGCGCGTCGCCGCCGCCCTGGCCACCCGTCTTCACACGGACGTGGCCGTAGCCGCGCCACTGGGACCAGGTCTTGAACTTCTTCTTCGTCAGGCCGTCGTCATCGTCGTAGTGCCAGGCCGCGTCGCCCAGGTAGTCGTACGTCGTGACGGCGTCCGGTGCGCCGCCGGTGCGGTCGGTAGTGGTCGTGGAAGTGACCACGTACTTGTTGAACCACTGCTTCTCGGGGTCGTCCCCCGAGTCCCCGCCGATGTACTGGGGAAAGCAGCGGGTGGTGTTGGAGTGCGGAGTGGGCAGCGCGTCCCACTTGCACGCCGGGGCCGAGTAATCGACGTCGATCTGGCCACCGGACTCGTCAGCGACCGTAGCCAGACGGTCCTTGATGAACGGGGCGTATCCGTCGCCGGTCCTGTCCAGGCGATTTTCGAGCTGGGTGTAGGAGAAAGTGGTCCGCGGCAGTGTCACGGCGGGCTCGGCGGTGTGGCCCGTGCGCTCGATGGAACCGAGCAGCAGCTGGTAGTCGACATCGGCCTTGCCCCAGCGGTGACGCAGCTTCCAGGAGTCGACCTTGCTGTAGGCGTCGCCCTTGAGGACCTGGGTGGTCACACCCGTCAGTCGTTTACGGGTGAAGAAGGACGGGGCCAGACGGCCCTTGTCGCACTTGCTGCCCGCCTTGCAGTGCAGGTCCCACGGCGTGTCGTACCAGTAGAAGGCATCCTTCTCGATGTCCTTGCAGTCCGTCTTGCTGTCGACGATGCACCGCTCCGACGTGGTGAAGTCGACCTTGGCCAGCGGCTTGTCGCCGTACATGGAGGAGGACTTCAGGCCGTACTCGATGTGCTCCAGGGAGCCGCCGCGCGTGTAGGGAGTGTCGTCCTCGGCCTTGAGGTTGCGACCGTAGGAGTTCTTCTCCTCGTCGTAGTAGTAGGCGATGGCATTGCCACGCGGGTCGACGACGTAGTCGAGGTTCCAGCGCCATGCCTGCTGACACCAGGACTCGGCGAAAGAGTCCTTGTGGCAGGGCTCGCCGCTGTCGTTGCCGAAGACCGGCACCGTCCACGCCGAGTTGGTGGTGGCCTTGCCGTCCTTCCATCCCGGCAGACGGTTGTAGCCGAAGTAGTACCGCACACCGTCCGGGTTGGTCAGACGCCAGTACTCACCGTCGTTGTCCCCGTTGCCGCGGCTGGTGGACGAGAGCCTCTTGATGCGGCTGCCGTCGTCCTGCTGGAACTTGAACTCGTCATCCCCGACCGGGACGAGCTCGCCGCCCTTGCCGTTGAACGTGATGAACGCGTTGTCGTAGTCCCAGCACTGGTCACCGGGCTTGTTGCCGTCCGCGTTCTTCTGCCCGTCATCGGCGCACCCCTTGTAGCGGCGCTCGATGTAGCCGGGCCACAGATCGAACCCGTCACCGACCCAGGAAGCCTGGTTGTTCGTGTTGCCGGTGCGTCCGTCCATCGAGCCCGAGGAGTACGACAGGCCCACGTTCGGCTTCAGATCGCCCGGTACTTCCGGTACCGGCATGTCGTACGACCAGGAGAAGTCACCGGTACGCAGATCCGTGTCCCACTGCGCCGACGGGGACAGCGAGGTCGCCTTGTAGTCACTGTTCTTCCCGCCCACCTCAGCGACCGCTGCCAGCACGGTCGGGCCGGAGGCGCGCAGGGTGACCGCGTTCGCGGTCAGGGTCTGCTTCTCGGTGTCGTTGACCGTGCGGACCGGCTTACCGGTGCGGCACTTGTCCTTCGAGGGCGCTTCCAGGGCGCAGCTGGGCAGCTCGACCAGGGTGAGGCGGGAGGCATAACCGCCGCCGAAGGCCTCGGCGAAGCTGGAGTAGTCGACCTTCGTCTGGACAGTGCCGGCCTTGTCGGCCTTGCCTTCCCCGGATTCGAGGGTGAACAACAGGCCGTTCACGCCCGCGCGTTCGGCCGCCTTCCGGCTCAGCACCCGGGCATCGACCCCGCCACGCGCGGCGGGACGGGACTTGGTGGCGCTTCGGCCGGCGGAGCGGGCAGCAGCAGCCTTCGGAGCGCCGACGGAGAGCGGCAGGCCCTTGGCCCGCTTCGGTGCGCCGGCGGCCTTCGGTGCGGCATCCGGAACGGTCACCACGGCGGAGCCGGGGCGGGGCCAGGCGGCCTTCGGCTTCCGTGCGGGCGTCGTCGGCCCGTGGTCTGTCCCGCGCGGTTCGGTCCTGGCGCCGTCGCGGCCCTTGACAGGCTTCTCCGCCGCGGGAAGACCGGGGCGTCCGCCGCTGTCAGCGGTCGCCGTGGAAGTGGTGGCCGCTTGTAGCAGCGTGCCCACCATCACGGCGGACACAGCCACTGCCACTCTTCGCCTCAGCCCCTTGCGGCCACGGCGTGGTCTGGATATGCCGTTCATCAAGTGATTCAGATCCCTTATGTGCCGCCGGTAGGACGGCATGCCTGACTGCCCGTCGCATGCGGGCACGGTCGGTGACGTTGAACAGGTACAGAAGTGGAGTACGGGTGGTGGGCCCCGGCACGGGGGCCCACCACGCGAGCGGTCGGCTCAGTCGTCCGTGGGGACCTCGGTGGGCACGTCGGCCCAGCGGCTCTCCAGTCGCTGGATCTGGGCCTGGGACAGGGCGCCCTGGAAGCTCCACACGTCGTCGACGGTTCCAGGGAAGTACTCACCCCAGGTGCCGTCCGTCTTGGTGCGGCCGACCTGGAAGGACTTGGTCGCCTTGAAGGCCAGCGTGTCCTCCGCGCTCGAGATGAGGTCCTGGCAGCCGGACTCATCGGCCTCGCCGTCGCCGTCGGCATCGCCACACGCTTCTTCTTGCAGCGCCCCGTTCACATACAGACGGACCTCGTTGGTGAAACCGTCGTAGACGACCGCCAGGTGATTCCAGTCCGTCACATCGGTGAACTCGGTGTGGGCGATGCTTTCGACCGAGGGGTCGGAGTCGTCCTTGTCCGGGATGGCGAGCTCCCAGCGCCCCATACCCTCAAGGCCCCTCTTGCCGGACTTGGCGGGCACGAAGCGCACGGTGAACGCGCTCTGTCGGCTGCCTTCCGCACTCAGGAGCGCGACCTGGCGCTTGGGAAGCGCGGCTGCCTTGGCCCAGGCGGTCACGGTGTAGCTGGTGCTGGTGCCCATCGGCACCCCGTTGGTGGCCGCGTACCCGTTGGTGCCATTCAGATCAAGACCGTGCTCGTCGACCATGCCTTCGCCGGCCTTGGCGCCTCCGTGAAGCTTCAGCGGCCGGTCTTCGTCGGAGGAGTCCGGTGTGCTGGCCGGGTCGGCGCCGGTCACTGTTTCGAAGTTCCAGCGGCCCTTGACCAGCGGGCGCTGCTTGACCATCTGCCGCACCTCCTCGGCCGAGACGGGCCGGTCCAGCAGGCGCACCTCATCGATGGTGCCGGGGAAGTGGCTCTTGACCTGCCCGTCGTAGGAGCCGGCGCCGATGTACATGGACTGATCGGCGTAGAACGCTCCGGCCAGCTCGGTGGTGCCGGCCTCGGTTCCGTTCACGTACAGCGTCAGGGTGTTGGCGACAGTGTCGTGCACACCCACCAGGTGGGTCCATTCCCCGATGCGGGCCTGGTCATCGTCGGCCTGCATGGCCCGGATGGGCTTGGCGTCAGCGGCATCGGCGGAGTACTGGTTGACCGCCCACCGGTCGTAGGCGGAGGAGTAGTACAGCTCGAAACCGGAGGCCTTCTTCCCGGCCTGTGCCGTGATGATCGCTGCCCCGTCCGGTTTCTTGCTGAGCTTGGCCCAGGCCGAGACGGTGAAGCTGCGCGAGGTGTTCACGTGCGGGCCGCTGTTCTTGCCGATCCGGGCGTAGCCGTCGCTGCCGTTGAACTTGGCCGCCTTGCCCGTCACGCCCTGCACGCCGGTGGTGACGCCGCCCTGGTACGCCGCCGGAAGCACGCCACCGTAGCCGGTGATCTCCTTCGCGTCGGCCTTCTCGTCCAGGTCGAATACCGCGACCGCGGGACGGCCGGGGTCACCTGCTGTCTCGTGCGCGCGCAGCTTGTCGACCTCGTCCTGGGCGAGCGGCTTGTCGAACAGCTGCACCTCGTCGATCGCACCGGGGAAGAAGGCCGACGGTGTACCGCCGTAGGAAGCGGCGCCCAGCTGGAAGCCGCGGCGGGCCTCCCATGGATCGGCGTAGGCGGCCTGGCCGACGAGTTTGCCGTCCACATACAGTTCCAGGACGTCTCGCGCCGAGTCGTAGGAGCCCACCAGGTGCGTCCACTTGTCCACGCCGACGCCGCCGGGCTTGTCCGCCATGACCCGGGCGATGCTCGCGTCAGGCGTGTCGGACTTGTACTGGTTGAACGCCCACCGGTCGTACTTCTGCGTGTAGTACAGCTCGAAGCCCGGGCTGTGATTGCCCGGCTGGGTAGCGATCACCGCGGCGCCCTCGGGCATCTTGGACAGCTTGGCCCAGGCCGAGACGGCGAAGCCACGGCTGGTGTCCACGACCGGAAGGTCACTGGCGGCGTAGCCGTCCGTGCCGTTGAAGGAGGCCGCCGAGCCGCGCACACCGGTCGCCCCTGGCGTGACGCCGCCGTGCAGCTGCGCGGTGCGCGGGGGCGTCGACCCCTTGGCCTCGCTCGCTCCCTTGGCTTCATCCAGAGACCAGGACGCACGGTCGGGCTGGCCCGCCTTGACCCGGAACTCGTACGTATGGATCTCACTGCCGTTACCGGCCGCGTCGAAGGACTGCGCGGTGATGAAGTTCGGGCCGGCCTCGGCGGGCAGCGCCGACAGCGTCTTGGCCGCACCACCCGTTGTGGTGATCTTGTTCTTCGAGCTGGGGTTGACGTTGATGCCGTACCGGTAGGACGTCACGTCCTTCTCGGCGGCGTTCAGCTCGAACTTCCCGTACTTGCCCACCCCGTCGTACCACGGGTCATTCGGGTCCTCCGAGTCGGAGGCCGGGTAGTCGTTCGAGGTGATCGCGGGCCCCTTGGGCACCTTGGTGTCGTGGATGAAGTAGCAGGCGGTCGGGTCTCCCGCGTAGGACCACGGCGAGTACTGAGCCCCGTCATAGACCCGTGCATACCAATTGACCTGCTTGTTCTCCGGAATCGACCCGGGAAGGCTGATGTTGAAGTCGGAACCGGACTTCTTGGCGGAAGTGCGGTCGGGCTTCCAGCTCCCGGTCTTGCCGTTACCGGCATCCCACTTGGCCTGGAACTGCACCGAGACACGGTCCCCGTCGGGGTCCTTCACCTTCTTGGCGCGGATCTTCCCCAGCGTCCTCACCCGCGGTGTGCTGCCCGGCTTCGCGCAGACGCCTCCGTACTCCATGCGCAGCTGAGACATCTTCAGCTGAGACGGCGGACGGTTGTACTTCACCCGCAGGAACGCCTTGTTCGAGAACCGCTTCCAGCCGTACGCGTCGGACTCACTGCCGGCCCGCAGACCGAACGTCATCGTCCGGTCCTTGTCGTCGGACGCGGCCTGCACGGCCGACTTCACCGAGAACTCCGCGTCCTTGGCCGCACAGCCTTCAGCTCCGTAGGCGAAGGACTTCGAGGACAGCTCCTTCTTCCAGAACCCGCGTTCGTTCTGCGAGTTCCACGTCGTCGACGAGGAGATGTCCTCGGTCTGCCACAGCTCCACCGAGCGGTCCGAGCAGGAAGCCGACCAGGTGTTCTTCACCACGAACTCAGCCGACAGGATCGACTTTCCCGCGAACTTCGACACCGGGATGCGGTAGAACAGCCGCTTGGTGTCATGCGGCATGCAGTAGTACCAATTGCAGTACCCCATGCCCGCGTTGTTCTCGCCGTTGAACTTCCACTGAGGCGAGTCGGCCCAGTACTTCGACGCCATCGTCCACGCCGTTGCTCGCGGCGAGGACCACTGCGGGTCAATGAACACCGGATAGGTCGTGCCCTTGCCCTTCAGCACGTCCTCATCCGGGGTGAGCACCAGCTTCTTTCCGTTCTCAGGGACCTCCACACCCACCGGCGCGAGCTTGCCGGACTCCGCGGCTGCGGGCTCCGAGTCCTGCTGCGGGGCGGCGCTGCGCAGCGCCTTGGCTCGGGGCCCGGCGGCCTTCTGCCTGGTCGGGGCGTCACCCTGGCTGGAGTCCCACATCATCGGACGCGGGGCCTCGAATACTGCCCCCTGCGCGCCCACGTCCGACGCCTCAAGCCCGCCCTCAGCGGTCTCCTTCACCTCCAGGCCGTCGGCCGCGAGCTTCAGACGCACCGCGGCGAGTCCCGGACTGGCGGCTGCCTTGGCGGACTTGACGACGAGGAGCTGGGTGAATCCGTCCTCCTGGGCGCCCATCCGCAGGTCTACGTCCGGCAGCACGTTCTCGTACGTGGCAGTGTTGCCGTCGAGCGTGGGCTCGGGCAGCTTCCCCGGCCAGGAGAGGGCGAGTTCGCGGCCGGTCTTCGTCATCCGCACCAGCGGCTCGTCCCCGCCACCGGAGAACTCCAGCCCGACCGTGGTCACCTTCGGCGCCACCGAGCCGTCCGCAGCCTTCACGAGGCCGGTATCGACAGGTTTCCAACCGCCGTCCGCCCGAGCCCGTACGGGCCGCACATACTCCCGAGCTTCCAGGTTCCCGTCAGCTGTGGCGTAGACGTCGCTCGACTCTCCACGCATTGAGGTCACTTCGACCGGCTTGCCGGTGCGCTTGGCTTCGTCCTGAGCGGCTTCCGCAGTCGCCGCTCCGTCAGGTGCTGCTGGCTCCGTGGTTGTTGTAGCCGTCTCGTCTCGCACATCCGGAACTGCCTGCGCCGCCGGTGGGGCACCCGCCAGCAAGACTCCGGTCAAGAGCCCTGCCAGCGGTCCTGTAACTCCGCGCGAGTGCGCGCGTCTCCACATCATGAACCCGTTTCAAACACAAAGATGAAGATTCCCTTAATGGGTAATCAGGCGACGACACTATGCAGTCGATGAACAAAGATCGATGGGGCAATCCATCCATAAGGTGCCTATAGGGCGGCCTAGGAGTGCTGTTGATCATGGTTGCCCCTGCGAGGGCATCGGTTTCATTACGTTCAAAAAACGTAAGAATGTTGCATATTTGTGCAGCCCCAGCGGTCCCACGTGGCGACGTGGGCACGCCCAAGCCGAGAAGCGCCCGGAATCAACCGGCGGGCCGTTCTTCGTTCCCGATCCCCACGGCGGCCCCGGCGCGCGGCCGTACCGCACCGGTGACTGGGCGAAGCTGACGGGCGAAGGCACCCTGGGATGGCCGTCGCTCCAGGTGCTCCTGAACGATCTGCCGCTGACCCCCAGCGGCAAGCTCGGCACTGCCGTTCTGCCCCACCTCTTGAGGGCGCCCGGGACGGCCGGGGCCACGCCTCCACGGCCCGGAAGCGAACCGGAAAGCGCCCTCGGGACGCTGATCGTGAGCGCGTATAGCACGGGTAATGGCGACCGCGCAGCGAGCTGAGCGGGACCGGCCGTGCCCGGTACGGCAGCAGGGCCCGGACCGCGCGTCGCGGTCCGGGCCCTGCCTCGTACGGTGCCGCCTTGAGGCGGCGGTGCGTCAGCTCTGTGCGGTGTCGGCGCCCGGCTGCTCGGCGCCCTCAGTGGCGCCCACCTTCTCGCGCATCTTGCGCACCAGCTCCGCCTTCTGGTCGGCGGCGCCCTGGCGGTCGAGGTTGCGGTGCGGGCCGTTGTTCTGCCGCTCGGCGCGGGACAGCCTCTTGCGCTTGCCGCCGCCCATGCCCACGGGGTTGTTGATGTTCTTGCTCATGGGTTCTCCCGGAATGATGTGAAGTGATCTACGGATTCATCGGTGGGGGACGGGCGCGGCGACGTCTGAGGACGTCAGCAGGGGCCCGTCACGCTCTCACTCGTAAATCGGCGTCTGGAAGAACATGACCAAGACGTTACCCGGTTCCGTCGGTCCCGCACACCAGTTTTCTCCCCGTGGGAGGTCGGGCGGGCCTTCGGTGAGCGCCCGGGGTCAGGTATTGGGGCTCAGGCATTGGGGGGCGCGCGTGGGGTCAGATCTGGCCGCGCCAGGCACCGGTCTCCACGCCACCGCGCTGCTCGATGAACGTCTTGAACCGTCCCAGATCGCCGGTGACCTGTCGTTTGACGAAGCCGAGCTTGTCGCCGACCGTCTCGGCCAGGCCCTGGGGGTCGAACTCCATTTGCAGCATGACCTTGGTACGCGCGTCGTCCAGGCGGTGAAAGGTGACGACGCCGGCCTGCTTGGCCTCCCCCTCCACCGTGGTCCACGCCACGCGCTCGCCAGGGATCTGTTCGGTGATCACGGCGTCGAACTCCCGCTCCACCCCGTCGATCTTCGTCACCCAGTGGGTGAGTGCGTCGCTGCGCTGCTCGATCCGCTGCACGCCCTCCATGAACTCGGGGAAGGTCTCGAACTGGGTCCACTGGTTGTACGCGGTGTGGACCGGCACGTTGACCTCGATCGACTCTTCGACTTGCGACACGGATGACACCTTTCCTTGTGGATGGGTCCGGGTGCACCGGCCTGACCGGGCCGTGCATCGCTCTGGCCCCCTCCGGGTGCCCCGAGCCCTCGCCTTCACTCCCACCTCTGCTGATCGGACACCCGCGGGCGGTGTGCACAGTCGGCTCGCCCCGGCGGAGGCCAGGCGCGCGGGGACGACCCATTTCCGACCGGCTCCGGCCGGCAGGGTGAAGCCATGGCGGTTCCGACGGTGTCCGAGCGCAAGCAGCGGATGCGGCGCCGCCTGGAGCGGCTGATCGGCATCGCCGCCACCGAGGGAAACGCGCTGGTGCCGCAGCGCAACGGCGACGAGATCTCACGGCGATGCTGGACGCCATCCGGGGCGCCGAGCACACCGTGGACATGATGACGTTCGTCTACTGGCGCGGGGAGATAGCCCGCCAGTTCGTGCGGGCACTGGCCGACCGGGCCCGCGCGGGGGTTGCGGGTGCGGCTGCTGCTCGTACCGCTCGCCCCTGAAGCAGAACGACCGCTGCCACCGCAAGGTACTCGTCGTCGACGAGCACACCGCGTTCACCTGCGAGGTGGGCATCGCCGAGGAGTGGGGCGGCGCCCGCAACGAGAACGAGTCGCGCGACACCCACGTCCAGGAACGCGGGTCCGGCAACGGACGGCCTCGCCGCCGCCTTCGCCCAGAACTGGGCCGAGTGCCACGACACCCTCTTCGACGACCGGGACCGCTTCACCGGCCACACCCCCGCGGGTGACGCGGTCGTCCAGGTCGTTCATCGAGCTGCTGTGCGCGGCCGCCCGGCGCGGCGTCGAGGTGGAGATCCTGCTGCCGGGCCCCACCGCGAAGCCATCGACCCCCTCGGCAACGTCCTGAGAGGCACCGAGGAGAGCCTCCCAGTGATCCACCTGCCGCCGTGCTCGTCCGCTGACGTTGCCGTCACCGTTGCCGTCAAATGCCCAGGAGCCTTTGCCGAGTGACGACTCGGCAGGGGCTTCCAATGTGCGTCCAAGCGAGCTCAGAACTCTTTGGGCCGCACCGGGAATGCCTGCGCCTACGACAGGTTGTGCCATGCGTGGCTACAAGTTCCCTGGCACTCCGTTTCTCTTCGTCGCGCGTCAGCCACGGAGAACGTCGAGACCAGTACACGAAAGGCCTTCACGTTCTCAGAGTCCGGAAGATTGATGATTTTCGCCATCCTGTCGGGAAGCGGTTCTCGAACGATCATCACGGCCGGATTTGCTGTGGGCTTCACTCCTGAGCCCGCAAGTCCTTTACGACCGTCTTCAACGGTCGCGTGAGCTTGCATGGAGTAATTGACCACCTCACGAAGCACGGCCTTCTGCTGGGCGGGCTCAAGAGCGGAGAACCATCTAACCCCCTCGTCTAGCTGGACTAGACCCTGAGCGATTTCATTAATAATCCGCTCCGATTCTTTCATGGGCCTCACTGTCCCCTCGGTAGGAATATGACGTGCGGCCTACTCTTGTCCAGTTCCGTATAGTGCCGCGCGTTAGGGTTGTAACTCTGGTAGAAGTCACGGCCACGGCCGCTACCCTCTCCGTCCCCGGTTCCCCGGGGCAGAGAGTTCTGAACGCTGTGGCGGGATCGCGATGGGCCTGCCCCTGTCTATCTGCGGCATTCTGGATGCGCTTCGCGTCGGTCGGGCTTGCAGCGGGCAGGGCGGGCCTGGCGGAGCGCCGGCCAGAGTGCGTGCACGTCTTCTCCCAGGGCCTTGGCCGCCTGGAGAGCTGTGGCACGACGTGGGATTCCGCCCTGGAGCACGTCGTCCGTGAGGAAGAGGTTTCGCGCAACGTCCGCACCGGCACACCCCGGGCCCCGACGTTTCGAACCCCTCACCGCCGACGAAGCCCACCGACTCCTCACCGCGCCCCAGGGCCACCGCCTGCACGCCCTGCTCGAACTCGCCCTCCACACCCGACTCCGCAAGGAGAACTCCTCGACCTGCGCTGGGAAGACCTCTAACTCGACGCGGGCACCGCCGCCATCCGCCGAACCCTGTAGCGCACCAGCGCAGGTGGGCTCACCGCGCTGCCCACCTAAACGCGGGCCTCCGAGCGCCGCATCGTCCTTCCAGCCGTTGTCTCCACTCTCTGAAGGTTCACCGCGAGCAGCAGCATCGCGAACGCGAGTCCGCAGGCACCACCGGGCAGCACAACGGGCACGTGTTCACTACGGTGCAGGGCAGGTCGATCGACCCGACCAGCATCACCTGCGCCTTCACCACGTTCCTACGCTCCTACGCAAGGCCGGTCTCCGCCGCATCCGCTTCCTCGACCTCAAACACTCCACCGCCACCCTGCTCCTGGAACAGGACGTCGAACTCGTCGTGATCGAGGAACTCCTCGGCCGTACCCCTCACAACCCCGCCGAGACCACCGACGAGCCCGACGACGGCGACGCACCGCCCCTTTGCGGAGTCCCCGTCCGCTGACATTGCCGGCAACTACTGCCGTCAAGAGCCCCAGAGGCCCCGCCGGATTCAGAATTTCCGGCGAGGCCTCTGACTTAAATCGCTACCTCAGCCTCGCTGAGAGTATTCCGCGTTGCGCGTTTCCCGATCCCTCAAGAACGAATTAAGTTCATCGAAGAGAACGGTAACCGCTTCGCCGCTTTCACCATGCGAGGCCGCACCCAAAGGTCGTTGTTCTCACCTGGGTAAGCGATTCTGATCACCAGAACCTGCCACGCGAGATTGGCGCCAAGACCCGACCTAGAAGCTAGCCACTCTCGAAATCCTTCGAGGAATCTCCAGTCGGTCGCGGCATCCATGCCGGTCAAAAATGCAGCGACCTCGCCGAATGTGGTCAAGCCATACAGGCGAGGACGCCTACGCACGTCAGCGATTCTGTCACGGAGATCCATATGTTCACCTGCTGCCTGGGAGCTGGATTGAAGACGAGGTCGTCGCCCAATTGCCAGCACCTTGTCCCCGACCTCGACATCCTCGATGTTCTTTGTCGAATCGTCGGCCATGAGGACATCGGTTCCTGGGAGGAAGCACTTACAGTTGGAAGGAATCCCCTTCTTTGCTTTCCTGGGGGACGCACTTTATTTTGTCGGATTATGCGCGAACATCGCCGCCAGGAGGCCTGGCACCAGATACGAATCGCTTTCGGTATCGTAACCTTTACTGGCGACCCATTTGTCGCAGTCTTCGCCGTAAGTGCAATTATCTACGTCGCGGCAGTCGCTATCGACGAGTGCGCCGAAGTATTCGGATGTGTGGAAGAAGTTACTGATGAGCCCCAGGACGATTGTGTCGCCTGTATTGGAGTCCGTAGGCCCAGGGCGGGCGTACTGCTTCGGCTGGCAGTGTCGTCCTGTCCAGTCGCAGGAGAAAGTTGGGCTGCCGCCCGACTCCCCAGTTCTTCCAGACGAGGAGGTGGGAGCGGTGCCCCCGCCTCCACCCCCGCCCCCGTACCCGCTCCCCCATTGGCTTCGTGGCCGTCGTTCCCGCCCTTGGGGCACGCCGGATCCATCCCGCCACACTTCAGCCGAGGCCACTGGGGTCAGCATTGCTCGGCGGGTTTTGCGCTCCGTAGCTGTATCCGTTGAGGGTCTGAGCCTTCCTTCTGTCCGGGGCGCGGCTGTACGTGTTCGCAGTGATCGGGCACGCCGGCCGGCGTACCCGCCTCCTGGGTGGCACAGGCGGCCAGTGATCATGCGCATGGCCTTGACCAGGCCCAGGTGGTAGTCGCCGATGACGAGCCGGACCCCGGTCAGACCGCGTTCGCACAGGTGACGCATGGAGCAGGAGATTGCCGATTCGCTGCAAACCAGGTGGCTGCGCTTCGTGGCGAGCGAGGAGAACGCTGGTCAGTGCCCCCTCTCTCCCATTCAATCTTGAAGAGTGGCGGAAACAGCAGGTCAAAGCAGTCAGGACCTCGACCTATGAACCGGTTCATGAAGTTCTTAACCACCAAGAGCTTCATGCCGTTCGTCTACTACCGCATCCTGCTCGGCATCGTGCTCGTCAGCATGGGTGTGCTCAGCCCCCACGCGGGGGAATCGGCGGGGTGAGCTAGCCCTCCGCCGCCGCCTTCGCGTAGTCCTCCGCCATGCCGCCCGCGAAGTCGTACAGCACGACCTGTTCCTCACCGACGACCCAGGCGTCATGACCGGGCGAGCAGACGAAGACATCGCCCGGTCCGACCTCGGTCTCGCCTCCGTCGTCCATGCGGATGTGCATTCGCCCCGCGACGACGTAGCCGTTGTGGTGGATCTGGCAGCTCTCGGTCCCCGCGAGCGGGGCCACCGACTCGGACCAGCGCCAGCCGGGCTCGAAGGTGGCCACGGCGAAGTCCAGCCCGGTGAGATGGGTGACTTCGAGGTGCCCATGGGGGAAATCTCGCCGCTCGTCCGGCTTCTCGACCGTCTTGACCTCCAACATGACGACTTCCTCCATTCGGGCCGTGCCCGTGCGTTCGGGTCATGCCCATGATCAGGAGTCAGTCGTTGCCGCCGCGGGGTCCGCGGCCGACATCACCAGCCGACCCCTTCACTCCATCGTCTGCCTGTCAACCGGAGGGCGCCACTTGGCCGCTCTGAGGCCACGCGTCAGAGCCAGGAGGGAGGCTCGTCAGGACTGAGGGCGGCTGCCGTGGTTGGCCGCGTGCTTGCGGCGGGACTTCTTCTTGCGGCGTCGCTTCGAGGACATGTCGCCACCTCTTCCGGTAGGGACCGCTGGGTCGTTTTCCACCGTTCCATACGGATATGAGGGCGGCGACCCGGGAGCGGTCGCCGGGTTTGATCACCAGGCGGAGGTGTGTGGTAGCTGACAGTTCCGATTGTCGTAGCCATCCCCTAGGCTTGGCGCCATGCCCTTAACCCCACCACCCCATGGTTCCGTGCGCTCTTCCGTCGAATTGAACGAGCGGATCCGCGGCCTGTGGCTGCGCGCGAGCGGCCGCCTCACCGCCGAACAGCGCAGAGAGTACGAGCAGTTGGTGACGGAATGGGCGGCGGCGGTCCGCGAAGAGATGGTGAAGGCCGCCTGAGGTGCCCCCGCCGCATGTCGCCCCGGACATATCCGTGCCAGTGCCCTCGGCCGGGGAGACCTGGACCGTCGGCGCGGTCATCCTCAACGAGCGCGGCGAGGCGGTCGAGCCCGGCTCCTCGTAGAGGTCGAAGGGGGCTGGGCCATCCCGCTCCGGGGGGCTGCCCCGATCTGGAGTGGTCCAAGCACAGCGCGTACGGCTGGTTCGGGCCCTCGGAGCTGCACCGGCTCAAGGAGAACCGCGCGCCCGGGGAGTTCCTGATCCACGATCTCGTCAGCCGCGTGCTCGGGCGGCAGGACGGGTCCGCGCGTCCCTGACGTCCCCGCGCCGGTGAGGCGGCCCGTGCCGACGAGCCGAGCCGTCGGCGTCCACCTGCTCGTCGCCGAGACTCTGCACCCTGCAAACCCCTTGGCTCCGCACCCCCCGTGCCCAACACTGAGCCGATGACGCAGCGCGTGGAACTCGCCACCGTGATCGACCGGTTGGCCATCGATGCCCTCATCACCGAGTACGCGGTGACCGTCGACGACGGCGACTGGAACGCCTACCGGCAATTGTTCGTCCCGGAAGGGCGCGCCGACTACCGCTCCGCGGGCGGTATCGAGGGCGGGGCCGCCGAGGTGGCCGCCTGGCTGGCCGAGACGATGCGGATGTTCCCGATGCGCCAGCATCTCGTCGTCAACCGCAGGCTGGAGTTCGGCGCGCTGGAGGGGGACGTCGGCGACACCGCACACGTACAGGCCGACTATGTGAACCCCATGCGGTTCGCGGACGGCGCCGGCGACTCCGACGTCTCCACGGAACCCGATTTCGTATGCGGCGGGCGCTACGCCTTCTCCCTGCTGCGCACGCCCGACGGCTGGCGGCTGCGCGCGGTCGCCGTACGGGAGAAGTGGCGCCGCGGCCCCCACCACCCGGAAAAACGCCCCCTGTTCTAGATCGTCGGCGGCGCGCACACTGGGTACACGACCGGGCGTCGCGGACCGAGGAGGCGCTGCATGGATCTGTTCGGCGACGACCGGCGGCAACGGCCCGGGCACCCCGCCGAGCGGCTGCTCACGTCGCGTTGGTCGCGGGGCGGCATCGCGGTCCTGGCCGGCGCGCTGCCCGCCCTCGCGTTCCCCGCTCCGTCGCTGTGGTGGTTCGCGTACGTAGCCCTTGTGCCGTGGATCCTCCTGGTCCGGACGGCCGCGACCGGTCGGCGGGCGATGCTCGACGGCTGGCTCGGCGGTCTCGGCTTCATGGTCGCCGTGCATCACTGGCTGCTGCCGAGCCTGCATGTGTTCACGGTCGTCATCGCGGCGCTGCTCGGCCTGTTGTGGGCGCCGTGGGGCCGGCTGGTGCGCAGGTTCCTGACGGGCGTGCCGACGCCGGGGCGTGCCGCGGCCGCGCTGGTGGTCCTGCCCTCGGGCTGGCTCCTTGTCGAACTGATCAGGTCCTGGGAGGGCTTGGGCGGCCCCTGGGGCCTGCTCGGCTCCAGCCAATGGCAGCTGCCCCCGGCCCTGCGGCTGGCCTCGGTGGGCGGGGTGTGGCTGGTCAGCGCGCTGGTGGTGGCCGTCAACACGGGGGTAGCGCTCCTGGTCGTCGCGTGGGCGGCACGCGGGAGGGCGCCCGCTGCGGGGTACATACCGGGGCCCACCTCCCTCTCCGGCCCCGAAGGCTCCGCCACCCCCGGGGACCCCGCCACCCCTCGGGGCCCCGCCGCCCCCGCCCTGGTCGGCCTGCTCACCGTGGTCGCCATGGCCGTCGCCGCCTGGTCCTTGGCCCCCCGGCCCGAAACCGCGGGGCACACCCGGGTGGCCGTCGTGCAGCCCGGCGTCATCGACGGCATCGCGGGCGCCGAGAAGCGCCTCGCCCGCCAGGAGACGCTGACCCGCTCGCTCGCGGGGCGCGACCTGGACCTGGTCGTATGGGGCGAGAGCAGCGTCGGCTTCGACCTGGCCGAACGGCCCGACGTGGCCCGCCGCATCGCCGCGCTCTCCCGCGAGGTCGGCGCGGACATCCTGGTGAACGTGGACGCCCGCCGCTCCGACCGGCCCGGCATATACAAGAGTTCCGTGCTCGTGGGCCCGGACGGCCCGACCGGCGACCGCTACGACAAGATGCGGCTGGTCCCCTTCGGCGAGTACATACCGGCGCGTTCCCTGCTCGGCTGGGCCACCTCCGTCGGCAAGGCGGCGGGCGAGGACCGCAGGCGCGGCGACCGCCAGGTGGTGATGGACGCGGGTCACGGCCTGCGGGTCGGCCCGCTGGTCTGCTTCGAGTCGGCGTTCCCCGACATGAGCCGTCAACTCACCCGTGACGGTGCGCGGTTGCTGCTCGCCCAGTCCGCCACGTCGTCGTTCCAGAGCAGCTGGGCCCCCGAGCAGCACGCCTCGCTCGCCGCGCTCCGCGCCGCCGAGACGGGCCGCCCGATGGTGCACGCCACCCTCACCGGCGTCTCCGCGGTCCACGCCCCCGACGGCTCACGCGTCGGCGCCGCGCTCGGCACCTCGGCGAGCACCGCGGAGGTGTACGACGTTCCGCTCGGTGAGGGGACGACGGCGTACGTCAGGTGGGGCGACTGGCCCCTGTACGGCGCGCTCCTGGTGCTCGCGGCACTCTGCGCGGCCGAAGGCGCACGGGTCCTGAAGCGCCGCGGGCACCTCGGGCGCCCCGACCGCCGCGGGCCCCTCAGCCGCCCTGCGTCTGAGCGGCGAGGACCACGCGCTCGCACAGCTCATGGGTCGCCAGTGCGTCCCGGGCGCTGAGCACCTTGCCCGCGCGCACGGCGTCGAGGAAGGCGAGGACGACCTGTTCGATGCCGCGCTGGCGGGCCACCGGGACCCAGTCGCCGCGCCGCCGCACGCTGGGCTGGCCCTTGTGGTCGATGACCTCGGCGAGGTTGAGCACCTGCCGCTTGGTGTCCTGCCCGGAGACCTCCAGGATCTCCTCCGTCGAGCCGCTCAGCCGGTTCATCACACCGAGCGCGGTGAAGCCGTCACCGGCCAACTGCAGCACGACGTGCTCCATCAGTCCGTCGACGACCCGGGCACGTACACCGACGTGGTCGATCGGCCCCGGCGCCAGGAAACGCAACGTGTCCACGACGTGGATGAAGTCGTCGAGCACCAGCGTGCGCGGGTCCTCCGGCAGCCCGACGCGGTTCTTCTGCATCATGATCAGCTCGCGCGGGTGGTCGGCGCACTGCGTGTAACCGGGCGCGTAGCGGCGGTTGAAGCCGACGGCGAGGCTGACGCCTCGGTCCTCGGCGAGGCGCACGAGACGCTCGGAGTCGGCGAGTTCGTACGCGAGGGGCTTGTCGACGTACGTCGGTACGCCCGCCTCGATGAGCCGGGTGACGATCTCCGGATGCACGGCGGTCGGCGCGTGCACGAACGCGGCGTCCAGGCCCCGCGCGAGCAGCGAGTCCAGGTCGGTGTGGCAGTGCGCGTCCGGGATGTGGTGGACGCCCGCGACCTGGGCGAGCGTGGCGGGCGTGCGGGTCTGCAGGTGCAGCTCGACGCCTGGCCGGGTGGTGAGGACCGGCAGATACGCCTTCTGAGCGATGTCCCCGAGTCCGATGCAGCCGATCTTCACCACTGTCTCCCTACCGCCTACCGCTGGCCTACTGCTGTGCTGGCTCGCGCCCCGGCGCCCGCGCGGTGCGCGGGGACGCTCCGGTCGCCGTTCCCGCAGCATACGGGGCCTGCGGTGGGCTCCAGTCGGCGATGGAGGCGAAGCCGCGCGGGATGAGGTTCGGCCCGAGCCGCGAGGCCGTCGCGACCAGGGCGTCGCGTACGGCGATGAGGGGGCCGCTCGTCAGGTGCGTGACGCGGGAGGCGCGCGCGGCCCGGCGGACGATGTCCGTGGTGCGGGGGACACGCGCCGCGCTGTAACCGGCTAGGCCCGCCCCGAGATCGCCGCCGGGCGAGGCGTGGTGGGCGAGCACGACGCCGTCCTCGATGGCTTGGTTGCCGCCCTGGCCGAGGCTCGGCGTCATGGCGTGCGCGGCGTCCCCGACGAGGGCGACGCGGCCCCGATGGAAGGCGGCGAGCGGGGTGGCGAGGTGGTGGACGTCGTTGCGCAGGATCTGGTCGGGCCTGACGGCGGCGATCAGATCGGGGATCGGAGCGTGCCAGTCGGCGAAGCGGCGCAGCAGCTCGGCCTTCTCGCCGTCGGGCGCGTTCTCCCCGTCGAGCGCCTTGCCGCCTTCGGGCAGCCGGGCCGTGGCATACACGTACACCCGGCCGTCCTTGAGCGGGTGCGTGCCCCAGACGCCGCCGCGGCCCCAGGTCTCGTGCGGCACGAGCGGCATCCCTGGCGCGGGGATGACGAACCGCCACGCGGTGAATCCGGCGTACGCGGGTCCGGGGTGGGCCGGGAAGAGGGCCGCGCGCACGGCGGAGTTGATGCCGTCGGCGCCGACGACGAGGTCGGCCTCGATGTCCTCGTCCCCGGTGGTGACGACGGCGCGACGGTCGGCGGTGCCGGGGTCGGCGAGGCGGGCGCGCACGCCGGTGCGCAGGGTGTCCCCGGGGAGCGCCGAGACCAGCAGGTCGACGAGGGTCGCCCGGTGCAGCATCACGAGCGTTCCGCCGTACGTCTTCTCGGCCTCGGCGGCGCTCGTACGCACCAGCCAGCGGCCGTTCTGGGCGCGCACGCCACCTTGGCCCTGCCAGGAGGCCAGTTCCCGGACGCGGTCGCCGAGGCCGAGGACGTCCAGGGCGCGCTGGGAGTTGGGGGCGAGTGCGATGCCGGCGCCGACGGGTTCCAGGGAGGCGGCGCGCTCCAGGACGGTGACGCTCCAGCCGGACTCGTGCAGACCGATGGCGGCGGTCAGGCCGCCGATGCCGCCGCCGATGACGACCGCGTGGGGCTGGTGGTTCATGGCTCCTCCTCCGTGGTGCCGCGGGTTGCGCACGGCATCCGTGGGCGGTGGCTTGGCCGCGCACGCACCCACCACACCCTCACTACGCCTGTAGTAACCGGACACCCAGACCGTACTACACCTGTAGTGATCGCGGTAAGCTTTCCGCCATGTCCGTACGCAGCGCCGGGACGCCCCGCACCGAACTGATCGCCGACACCGCTCTGGCCCTGCTCGCCGAGCGGGGCATGCGAGGCCTCACGCACCGGGCCGTCGACGAGGCGGCGGGGCTGCCGCAGGGCTCGACGTCCAACTACGCGCGCACGCGCCTGGCCCTCCTGGAGGCGGCGGTACGACGGCAGGCGGAACGGGAGGCGGAAGTCCTCGCCCCCACCGAGCTGTGGGACCCGGCGTCCGGCCGGGACCACCTCGCCGCGGCGCTGGCCCTCGCCCTGCACCGCTATCTGACCGGCGACGACCACCGCCAACTCCTCGTCTCCCGCTACGAGCTGGCCCTCGAGGCGACCCGCAGACCGGAACTGCGCGCGTACTACGACGCGGCGGGCGCGCGCTTCAGGGACCCCCTCACAGCCCTGCTGCGGGCGGCGGGCTCCCCCGCCCCCGAACGCCACACGCTCTCCCTGGTGGCGTGGTGCGACGGCCTGATGTTCTCGTGCGTGGCGGGCTCGTACCACGCCACGACACCGACGGAGGCAGAGCTGCGAGCGGGCGCGGGGGAACTACTCCGGGGGATGCTCCCCGCCTGACCCGGCTGGGGTGGCGCGCTGGGTCTGCTCGGCGGGGTGCCGTACCGGTCCGGTCGCCACGTCGGCGCGAGCCCGGCCCCCCGTCTCCCGCGACGCGGTCAGGCCGGGTTCGCGTGCTGGGCCCCGCCCGAGCGCGCGCGGCGAGGTGCGTACCCGTCCGGCGCGGGCCCGGCCCTTGCCTGCCGCGACGCGGTCAGGCGGGGTTCACGCACAGGACCCCGCACTGGGCCCACGCCACGGGGTGACGAACCGATCCGGATTGCCACGTCGGCGCAGGCCCGGACCCCGCCTGCCGCAACGCGGGCTCGACAGGTCGGAAGGCTCGTCACCTTGCGCCCTGCGCCGCCTCGCCCCGCCCCCGCATCACCCATGCGGGGCATATTCCCCGCGTCCCGACCCCAAAGGGCCCCGGAAGCCGCAGAGTTGTCCGGATGCCTCGATCCTCCGCCTCCGCCAGCACCGCCCTCCTCCTCTCCGTGGCCGTCTCCGTCACCGCCTCCGGTTGCGTGGGCGTCGAGCAGTCGGCCGGGCCCCGCCCCGCCGCGACCCCCGTGTCACCGACCGCCCCCCGCACCGACGGCAGAAGCCGACCGCAGATCGAGCAGCCCCCCGGCCGGGAGGTGCTGCAGCGCGTGGACCCGCCCCGTCGCCCCGCACCCCGGAGCCCGGCCGCCGACGTCCGCCCCGCCGTCCCACCACCCCGCGCCGAACAGCCGAAGCCGAAGCCGCCCCCAGTACGCAGGCCCCCTGCGGCACGGCCCGACGCGGGAGCCACCCGGCCCGCACCGCCCTCCAGGCCGCCCGCCGCCGACGTCTGCGCACTCGGCGAAGCCTATGGAGGATGGCAACCGGACAGCCCGCAAGCGGTCATCTGCCGGAAGACGTACGGCCGTTGAGGCGTCGGCGCGGCGGAGCCGAAACCCCCGGGCCCAGTCCCCAGCCCAAAGCGGGGCCTGGCCGGGCGGGGCAGTCGGCCCGAGTGCGGGTGGGTCCGAACCGAGCCGGGGCGCCGGGCGGGGCCCGAGCCCGTCCGAGCCAGGCTCGAACCTGGCCGCCGGAGTGGCTCCGCGGTCCGAATCGGGCGGGCGGTCCGAAGGCAAGCCGGGGTGAGACCGAACCGGGCAGGGGCGGCCCGAGCCGACCGTATACGAGCCGGACCGAGTCAGCCCGAACCGAGCGAGCCATGCCCGAGCCAGTCCTAGCCGGGGCGAACCGACCGGACCCAAGCCAGTCCCAGCCAAGTCCGAACCGGGCGGACCCGGTCCAGCCGAGTCCGAACCGAATCCGAACCGGGCGAGCCAACCTGACCCGATCCGAGCCGACCCGAGCCAGGTCCGACCCGAGCCACGTCCGAACCGGCCCCACCCCCCAGCGGCGACACCCCCGTGCCCGCCGCTACGCACCCGTACCCCGAACCCCCGCCCCCGGCGCCCCGCCCGCCCCCTCACTCCTCCTCGCTCCCCTCCCCCACCTCCCGCTCCAGCCTCGCGATGGCCGCCTTGATGCCGTTGCCGTACCCGTCGTCCTCCAGCGCGCCCACCGCGCCGCGTGCCCGGCGCAGATGGCTGCGGGCCGCTTCGGGGCGGCCCAGCTTCATGTAGTCCGCCGCGAGGTTCAGGTGCAGGGAGGGGTAGAAGCCGCGCACCGCCAGCGACTGGTGATGCGCGTTCAGGCGCTCGTCCGTCAGCTCGTCCGCCGCCGACAACGCCCGCAGGTCCCACGCCAGTTCGGCGGAAGGGTCCTCCTGCGTGTCCGCCATGTAGTGCGCGAGCGTGCAGCGGTGCAGCGCGTCGCCGTCCTCGCCGATCTCCCCCCACAGGCCGAGGAAGCGGTCCTGCGCCTCCTCGCGGTCACCGCCGTGATGCAGCATGACCGCCTGCCCGATCCGCGTCATCATCGCGTCCTCCGCCGTCTGCTCCTGCTGCTCCGTCACCGGGTCCTCCATGGTCGTACGGCCATCGCCACGCCCCCATCCCCCACGACGCTAGCCGCCACCACTGACAATCACGGTCAGGCACGTTCGCGGACGGCGGCGCTCACGCGTACCGCTGGGCCAGCCCGGTGACGCTCCCGGTTCGGGTGCCCGAGGAACCGCCGATCCGCACCACTCAGCCGATGTCCGGGATCCGCCAGTCGATCGGCTCGTGCCCCTGCGCCGCCACCGCCTCGTTGATCTGCGTGAACGGACGCGAACCGAAGAACCTTTTCGCGGAGAGCGGCGAGGGGTGCGCGCCCTTGACGACGACGTGCCGCTCCTCGTCGATGAGCGGGAGCTTCTTCTGGGCGTAGTTCCCCCACAGTACGAAGACCGCGGGGTCGGGGCGCTCGGCCACCGCGCGGATCACCGCGTCCGTGAACTTCTCCCACCCCTTGCCCTTGTGGGAGTTCGCCTCACCGGCCCGCACGGTGAGCACCGCGTTCAGCAGCAGGACGCCCTGCTCGGCCCACGGCATCAGATAGCCGTTGTCCGGCACGGGGTGGCCCAGCTCCTCCCGCATCTCCTTGTAGATGTTCCGCAGCGAGGGCGGGGTCTTCACGCCGGGCCGCACGGAGAAGCACAGCCCGTGGCCCTGGCCCGCGCCGTGGTAGGGGTCCTGGCCGAGGACCAGGACCTTCACCCGCTCGTACGGCGTCGCGTCGAGGGCCGCGAAGACCTCCTCGCGCGGGGGGTAGACGGGACCCCTCGCCCGCTCCTGCTCGACGAACTCGGTGAGCTGCTCGAAGTAGGGCTTCTGCAGCTCCTCACCGAGGACTCCGCGCCAGGACGCGGGCAGCATGGCGATGTCGGTCACGTCAACAACCTCCGGTGTGCGATCACTTCTGCGAAGAACCTACCGGCGGCCACTGACAATCGGCTCCGAGCCCCTCGGGCCCGACCCCACGCCCGTCGGGTCCGGCCCCACGCCCCTCGGACCCAGCCCCACGCCCGCCGGGCCCGGCCCCGCACCCGCCAGGCCCGGCCCCGGCCCCCGCCGCCCCGCTACCAGCTGGTCTTCCGCTGAAGCTCCCACATCATCATGATCGCCGAGGGGTCGAGCGCCCGCTCGCCGCCCGCGATCTCCTCGCTGGACATGATGTACTGCTTGCCCTGCCAGAGCGGCAGCAGCCTGACGTCGTCGACCAGGATCTCCTGGGCCCGCTCGAAGTCGTCGATCACCGCGCCCCGGTCGGTCTCCCTGCGCTCGCGCGGCAGCAGTTCGTCGGTGATCTCCTTGGAGACGTAAGGCGTGTTGAGCGCGTTCTTCGGGCCGACGAACGGCGCGATGAAGTTGTCCGCGTCGGGGAAGTCGGGGAACCAGCCACGCCCGAAGACGGGGTACTCGCCTCTGCTGTAGCCCTCCTGGAACTCGGTCCACGGACGGCTCTTGATCGTGATCTTGAAGAGGCCCGACGCCTCCAGCTGCCGCTTGAGTTCCGCGAACTCCGGGGCGGTGGCCGATCCGTAGCGGTCGGTGGTGTGCCAGAGGGTGAGCGGGACGGGCTCGTTGATGCCGGCGTCGGTCAGGATCTTCCTGGCCTTGGCCGCGCTGGGGTTCCCGTAGTCGTCGAAGAAGCCGGTGGCGTGGCCGGTGAGGCCCCTCGGCACCATCGAGTACAGCGGCTCGACGGTGTCCTTGTAGATCTTGTGGGCGAGGGCCCCGCGGTCGACTATCTGTGCGAAGGCCCGCCGGACCGGCAGCTTCCGCGCCCAGGGGTCCTTGGTGTTGAACACCAGGTAGCGGATCTCGGTGCCCGCGCCCTCGACGAGTTCGATGTCCTGCTCGCGCCGGCTCTTGCTCTGCATGGCGACGATGTCCTCGGAGGCGAGGCCGCGGAAGGTCACGTCGATCTGGTTCTTCTTGAGGGCGTCGACCATCGCCGACGACTTCTTGAAGTAACGGATGGTGACGGCGTCGTTCTTGATGTCGGCCGCGCCCTTGTAGTGACTGTTCTTGACCAGCTCGGCCTTCTGGTTCGGCGTGTACGCCTCCAGGGCGTACGGCCCGGAGCCGGTGATCTCGTTGCCCTCGCGGAGCTTGTCCGCCGGGTAGTCGTCGGGGTTGACGATCGACATGGCGGGCGTCGCGAGCACGAACGGGAAGGTCGCGTCCGCCTTCTTCAGGCGGAAGATCACGGTCCGCTCACCCTTGGTGCGGACCGTGTCGAGCGAGCCGAGCAGCCCCACCGGCCCGCCCTTCACCACACCCTTGGCCTCGATCGTCCTCATGCGGTCGAAGGAGTACTTGACGGCCGCCGCGTCCAGCGTGTCACCGTCGGAGAACTTCAGCCCCTCACGCAGCTCACAGCTGAAGACCGTGTTCGAGGCGTCCGTGAACTCGCAGGACCGCGCGGCGTCCGGCTCGGGCTCGGTGGCCCCCGAGGGGAAGCTGAGCAGCGTCTGGAAGACGTTCCTGTACAGCTCCCAGGAGCTGTCCCAGGCCTTGGCCGGGTCCAGGGTGCTCGGCGCGCTCATCGTGCCGACGGTGATCCGCTGTTCCTCGTCCGGTCCTTCGGAGGACAGCACCCCGCAACCGGCGAGCAGGGACATCGACGCGAGCGCCGCCAGCTGTCGCCGACCCCTCATACGCTTCACGGCGGGAACTTCACTGAACACGCGCACGCTCCTCGATCGGCCATGCCATGGGATCGGCAGACAATATCGCAGCGCCCCGCCGGGCCAACTGCTGGCGCCGACAGGGCACTTGATGCGCGTGTAAGTCTCTTTTGACCGCCTAACCAACGGTTGTACGACCTTCTTCGGCCGACGCCCGCTTGGGCAGTCTTCGTCAGCCGACGCCCGCATTCAGGAAGATGCCGCCGTCGACCACGAGCGTCTGCCCGGTGATCCAGTCGGACTGGCTCGAGGTGAGGAACGCGGCCGCGCCGCCGATGTCCTCCGGCACGCCCAGCCTGCCGAGCGGGTAGGAGGCGGCGGTCTCGGCCTCGCGGCCCTCGTAGAGCGCCAGGGCGAACTTGGTCTTGACGACGGCGGGCGCGATGGAGTTCACGCGCACCTTCGGCGCGAACTCGTGCGCCAGCTGGAGGCTGAGGTTGACCATGGCTGCCTTGCTCATCCCGTACGCCCCGACGAAGGGCGAGGCGGAGACGCCTGCGACGGAGGCGATGTTCACGATCGCGCCGCCGTTCTCGCTCTGCCAGGCCTTCCAGGTCTGCTGGGCGAAGCCGAGCGCCGAGATGACGTTGGTCTCGTACACCTTGCGCGCCACGTTCAGGTCCAGCTCGGCGATCGGCCCGAAGACCGGGTTCGTACCGGCGTTGTTGATCAGGAAGTCGACCCGGCCGAACGCCTCCATCGTGCGGGCGACGGCGACCGCCTGGTGCGCCTCGTCGTGGGCCTTGCCCGCGACGCCGATGACCCGGTCGGAGCCGAGCCTCTCGACGGCCTCCTTGAGGGCGTCCTCGTTGCGTCCGGTGATGCAGACGCGATCCCCCCTGGCGACCAGGGCCTCGGCGATGCCGTAGCCGATGCCGCGGCTCGCGCCCGTGACGAGCGCGGCCTTCCCACTGTCCTGCACAGTCATGATCTCCGCCTTCCGGGTCAGTTGAGCGGGCCGCCGGCGACGTACATGACCTGCCCGGAGACGAAGCCCGCGGCGTCACCCGTGAAGAAGGCGATGGCGTTGGCGATGTCCTCGGGGCGGCCGACGCGCTGCACCGGGATCTGGGTGGCGGCCGCCGCCTGGAACTCCTCGAAGTCCATGCCGACGCGGTCCGCGGTGGCCTTGGTCATCTCGGTGACGATGAAGCCGGGGGCGACGGAGTTGGCGGTGACGCCGAACTTGCCCAGCTCCTTGGCCAGGGTCTTGGTGAGGCCCTGGAGACCGGCCTTGGCGGCGGAGTAGTTGACCTGGCCGCGGTTGCCGAGCGCGGAGGACGAGGAGAGGTTCACGATACGGCCGAAATTCGCGTCCACCATGTGCTTCTGCACGGCGCGGGACATCAGGAACGCGCCGCGCAGGTGCACGTTCATGACCGTGTCCCAGTCGCTCGCGCTCATCTTGAAGAGGAGGTTGTCGCGGAGCACACCGGCGTTGTTGACGAGGATCGTCGGCGCGCCCAGCTCCTCGGCGATGCGGGCGATCGCGGCCTCGACCTGGGCCTCGTCGGACACGTCGCAGCCGACAGCGAGCGCCTTGCCGCCGGCCGCGGTGATCCGCTCGACGGTGTCCTTGCAGGCGGCCTCGTCGAGGTCGATGACGGCGACGGCGCGGCCCTCCGCGGCGAGCCGTACGGCCGTCGCCGCGCCGATGCCCCGCGCCCCTCCGGTCACGACCGCGACGCGCTGCTCAGTGGTGGACATGCTGGTTCTCCTCGCCCTTGGGATGCGGCTCCACGGTACGCCCGATGAGTGAGCGACCGCTTAGTACCTTCAGCTGGACGAGACGCTAGAAGCCCTGGCACCGGGTGTCAACGGCGTGCGGCCAGCTGTGACGCGTTACCTCACCAACAGCTCCAGGAGACGGTTCACCTCGGCCTCGGGGTCCGCCGTGAGGCCGGTGTGCACCGGGCCCGGCTGGACGACCGTGGAGCGCGGCGCGATGAGCCAGCGGAAGCGCCGCCCCGCGTCGTCGCGCTCGGCCTGCCCGGCGGCCTCGCCGCCCTCGCAGATCCGCTCGACGGCGCCGAGCGCGGCCTTGACGCCGGCGACGTCGGCCGCCGGGTCGAGCGCGAGCAGCTTGTCCTCGTCGAGGTGGGTGCGGGCGGCGACGAAGGCCTTGGCGCGGCAGTAGACCACGACGCCCGCGTTGAACTGCTCGCCGCGCTCCACGCGCGGGACCACGCGCACCAGCGCGTACTCGAAGACGTTCCGCTCGGTCACTTGGTGGCACCCTCCGGCCGCGGTCCGCCGAGGGCGATCCGTTCGTGAATGGTCTTGGCGCGCGGCAGCAGCGCCGCCACATAGGCGCGGCGCACGTCGTCAGGGCCCGCGAAGCCGGGTTCGTCGACCAGCCACGCGTCGGGCACCTGGGCGGCGACCTCGGTGAGCACTTCCTCGGTGACGAGCGGGGCGAGTTCGGCGGCGGCCGACGCGACGTCGGGCCCGTAGGGGGCGAGTACGTGGTCCGAGGCGTCGTACGGCCGGCCCGTCGCGGTCTCGACGGTGCGCCAGTTGTGGTGCCAGATCAGGCTCGCCCCGTGGTCGATCAGCCACAGGTCGCCCTGCCACAGGAGCAGGTTCGGGTTGCGCCAGGACCGGTCCACGTTGTTGATCAGGGCGTCGAACCAGACGACGCGTCCCGCCTCGGCCGGGTCCACGTCGCAGGCGAGCGGGTCGAAGCCGAGCGCACCCGAGAGGAAGTCCATGCCGAGGTTGAGGCCGCCGCTGGACTTCAGGAGTTCCTGCACCTGCTGGTCCGGCTCGCCGAGGCCGATCACCGGGTCGAGGAGGATCTGCACCAGCCGGGGCATCCGCAGCCCCAGGCGCCGCGCCAACTCCCCGCAGATCACCTCCGCGACGAGCGTCTTGCGGCCCTGTCCCGCGCCGGTGAACTTCATGACGTACGTCGCGTGAGCGCCGTCGGCGTCGGTCGCCTCGACCACGCCCGGCAGCGATCCGCCCTCCCGCAAGGGCGTGACGTAGCGGACCGCGGTGACTTGGGTGAGCATGTGCCCAGGTTACTTCCGGATCCGATGCTCCCGATCACCGGGAAATCGCCCGGCGGTTGAACGCGGCGGACGGCGGGTTCGTACCACCCGGCATGACGACTTCCGAAGAAACCGTCTCCGGGCCCCGCCGCCGCACCGTCGTGGCCACTATGGGTGCCGCGGGGATCGCCGCCGCCCTGACCGCGTGCGGCAGTGACGACAAGGATGACCAGGACGACTCCGCACAGGCGGGCGCGCAGGCCCCCGAGGGCGGCGCGGGGGCCGCCGGGACCGTGCTGGCCAAGACGGCGGAGATTCCCGTGGGCGGCGGCAAGATCTTCAAGGACGAGGGGGTGGTGGTCACCCAGCCGACCAAGGGCGAGTTCAAGGCGTTCTCGAACTTGTGCACCCATAAGAAGTGTCCGGTGACGAGCGTCGAGGGCGGCACCATCAACTGCCCCTGCCACGGCAGCAAGTTCGACATCACCGACGGCAGCGTCAAACAGGCCCCCGCCCCCGCGCCGCTGCCCGCGGCAGAGATCTCCGTGGACGGCGACTCGATCAAGCTGGCCTAGCTAGATCGGGCGCGGCGCGGCCGCTTCCAGGCGCCGAGCACGTCCTCCGTACTGGTGATGGTGGCGACGAGCGCGAGGGTGTTGCGGATCATCGCGGGGGTGTAGTCGGCCGGCACCCCCGCGATGGCGTCGGCGGGCACGACGGCGGTGTAGCCGAGGTTCACGGCGTCGAACACGGCGTTGGGGATGGCGACGTTGGCGGAGACCCCGGTGACCAGGAGGGTGCGGCAGCCGAGATTGCGCAGCAGCGGGTCGACATCGGTCCCGGCGAGGGGCGAAAGGCCGTGCAGTCGCCGTACGACGAAGTCCTCGTCGGCCACTTCGATCGGCGGCGCGATCCGCACGGCCCGGGTGCCCGAAAGCTGCTGCACGGGGAGGCGTTCGGCGGCGCGGAAGAGCCGGGCGTTGTGGCTGGCCCCGCGCCCGTCGGGCCGCCGCTCGGCGACGGCGTGCAGGACCTGCACGCCGCTCCGGTGGGCCGCGGAGACCAACCGCGCGACGTTGGCGAGGGCGCCGGACGACCGCGCCTCCTTGGCGAGTTCGGGCAGCGCGCTCTCGGTGCCGACGACGCCCTGCTGGCACTCGACCGTCAGCAGCGCCGTGGTGGCCGGGTCGAGGATCTCCCTGAGCTGTTCGTACGACGGCATGGCTCCCCCTGTCGCGCTCGTGCCGGACACCCGGGCACCGGTGGGCGACCGGCCGACTCCCCGGAATCCGCGCGAGGTTAACGGCCATTGCGTCACGAAGGAAGAGCCCTCATCCTTTGCTGACGCCCAGTCAGCCAGGCGCGGGACGCGAGCAGTATGCGAAACCCAGGCAGTATGCGGGACACCACTCGGGAGGACACATGGCCGTCACACAGCGCCGGGGCCGCAGGATCATGATGACGCCGGAGGAACTCGACGCGTTCCTCGCCGCGGAGCGCACCTGCCGGGTGGCTACGGTGTCCGCCGACGGCGCCCCGCACGTCAGCACGCTCTGGTTCGCCTGGGACGGCACCTCGCTGTGGCTGTACTCGATCACGCGCAGCAAGCGCTGGGCCGATCTGCGCCGGGACCGGCGGGTCGCGGTGGTGGTCGACACGGGCGAGGAGTACGGCGAACTGCGCGGCGTCGAGCTCTCGGGCACCGTGGAGTTCGTCGGGGAGTCCCCGCGCACGGGCGAGCCCTGCCCCGAACTCGACGTCCCCGAGCGGCTGTTCGCCCGCAAGCTGTTCGGCCTTGACGAGATGCCGCACGACGGCCGGCACGCGTGGCTGCGGCTCACTCCGGACACGATCGCCTCGTGGGACTTCCGCAAGCTGGCGGGGCTATAGCCGTCCTCCGGGAGCCGGGCGGGCCCCGGCCGCCTCCCGCCCCCTACCTCAGCCCCGACCCTCTTTCAAAGCCCCCTACCGCAGCCCCGCCCCCGCCCCCCGCAGCGCTTCCACCGCCGCCCTGATCGACGGCCGCCGATCCGCGTCCGCCCGCCACACCACGTACACATGGCGCCGCACCCGGTTCCGCACCGGGACCGTGCGCACCCCGGCCGGCATCGGGTCGCGCCCCAACCGCGGGGCCACGCAGACACCGAGGCCCGCCGCGACCAGCGCGAGCTGGGTGTGGTGCTCCTCGGCTCGGTGGGCGATACGCGGCTCGATGCCCTTGCCCCGCAGCGTGAACATCAGCCACTCGTGGCAGAACTCGCCCTCCCCCCAGGTGATCCACTCATCGTCCGCGAACTCCTCCAGGTCCACTTCGGCGCGGTCCGCGAGCGGGTGCGCGGCGGGCATCGCGACATCGGCGGGGTCGTCGAGGAGGGGCGCCTTGACCAGGCCGTCCGGGATCGGCAGCGGCTTGTTGTACCAGTCGAGGACGACCGCCATGTCGATGTCGCCACGCACCACCGCCGCCACCGCGGGCGTCGGCTCCAGCTCGTGGCAGCCGACCCGCAGCCCCGGGTGGTCGGCGCGGAGCGCGGCGAGCGTGGCGGGCAGCAGGCCGCGCATGGCGGTGGGGAAGGCGGAGACGCGCAGCTCGCCGACGGCCTTGCCGCGCTGCTCCTCCAGGTCGGCCTGGGCCAGCTCGACCTGCGAGAGGATCCGCGCGGCGTGCTCGGCGAGCAGCCGTCCCGCGTCGGTCAGGCGCACGCCCCTGCCGTTCTTGGCGAGGAGCTGCTGGCCCACCTCCCGCTCCAGCTTCGCCATCTGCTGCGAGACCGCCGACGTCGTCACGTGCAGACCCGCGGCGGCCCCGCTGACCGAGCCGTGCCGGGCGAGGGCGTCGAGCGTACGCAGACGCTCCAGGTTCAACATGTAAGCGATGCTACGCGATACAGCGCAAGAAAACTCGCTTGTACTAAGAGATCACCAAGGCGCATCGTGGAGCGCATGAGCACCCCACCCTCCCCCACGGCTTCCCCCACGCCCTCCGCCCGCCCCGCCCTCGACTGGCGTGTCCGCTTCGGTGTCCTGTCGCTGATCTGGGGCTTCAGCTTCCTGTTGATCAAGGTGGGCACGGAGGCGTACGCGCCCTTCCAGGTCACCCTGGGGCGGCTCGTGTTCGGCACGGCGGTGGTCGCCGCCGTGCTCGTGGTGAAGCGGGTACGGCTGCCGCGCGGGACCCGCACCTGGCTGCACCTGACGGTGGCGGCGCTCCTGCTCAACGCCCTGCCGTTCTCCCTGTTCGCGTACGCGGAGCTGACGATCCCCTCCACGCTCGCCGGGATCTGCAACGCGACATCGCCCCTGTGGGGCATGGCGCTCTCGCTGGTCGCGCTCTCCGAGGACCGCCCGACCCGGCGCCGTGTCGCGGGCCTCGGCATCGGCTTCCTCGGGGTGCTGACGGTCCTCGGCGCCTGGCAGGGCTTCAGCGGCCTCGACTTCGGGGGCACGGCGATGGCACTGCTCGCCTCGCTCAGCTATCCGATCGGCTGGATCTACGTCCGTCGCACCCTGGCCGGATCGGGCCACTCGAACCTCTCCCTGACCGGGGCACAGCTGCTGCTCGCGACCGCCGAACTTGCCGTGGTGACCCCGCTGTTCACCTCGTTCCCGACCAGTTTCCCCGTCGTGCCGCTGCTGGCGGTCGTGGCGCTCGGCGCCCTCGGCACGGGGCTCGCCTTCCTGCTTCAGTACGCGCTGGTCTCCGAGGTGGGCCCGACCACCGCCCAGATGGTCACGTACTTCATTCCGGTCATCGCGACGGCCGCGGGCGTCGCCCTGCTCGGTGAGTCCCTGAGCTGGTCGACACCGGTCGGCGCGGCGATCGTCCTGGCGGGCGCGGCGCTCACCCAGTCCCGGCCGCGCGGGGCACTCACCGGGACCCGCCCGCGCGCAGGACTCGGCCAGCCCGAGCCGGGCGCGGCACTCGACCAGCCCGGGCCGGGCGCGGCGGCGGCCCAACCTGCGGCGGCCGAACGCCGGTAACCACCGGCCAACGGTCACCGCCCCACAGGCCCCGCCCCGTCACCCGTAACGCCGCGCCGGAGCGGGCCCGACAGCCGAGGCGACCGCGTCCGCCACCGGCACGATGTCCTCGTCGGCGAGCACCGACACGGTGATGCGCACCCCGAGCTGGGCGCTGAGCCGGAACCGGGCCCCCGGAGCCACCGCCCACCCGGCGTGCAGCAGCCGCGCCACCGCCCCGGTCTCGTCCGGAACAGGCACCCATACGTTCATGCCGCTGCGCCCGTGCGCCGGCACCCCCCGCTCGGCGAGCGCCGCGATGAGCGCGTCCCGGCGCCGCCCGTACGACGCCGCCACCGCACCCGGGTCCAGCGCGCCGTCGGCCCAGAGCCGCACCACGGCGCGCTGGAGCAGGAGGCTCACCCAGCCGGGGCCGAGCCGCTGGCGCCCTTGCACGCGGTCGAGGGTGACGGGGTCGCCCGTGAGGACCGCGAGCCGCAGGTCGGGCCCGTACGCCTTGGCGGTCGACCGCGCCAGGGCCCAGCTGCGCGTCACCCCGGCGAGCGGGTGCAGCGGTACGTCGACGATGCCGTGGCCGTGGTCGTCCTCGATGAGCAGCACCTCCTTGTGCGCGGCGAGCACTTCGCGCAGGGCACGCGCGCGTGGAGCGGTGACGGCGGCGCCCGTGGGGTTCTGCGCGCGGTCCGTCACGATGACCGCGCGGGCGCCACCGGACAGGGCCCGCTCCACGTCGGCGGGGAGCGGCCCCTCGTCGTCCACGCCCACGGGGACCGCGCGCAGCCCGAGGGCCGAGACGAGATCGAGCAGGCTGCCCCACCCCGGGTCCTCGACGGCCACCGCGTCGCCGGGCTTGAGATGGGCGGCGAGCACCCTCTCGATGGCATCGAGCGACCCGGAGGTGACGGCGATGGGCCCGGCGGGGACACCCTCCGCGTCGAACGCCACGCGCGCGTAGCGCTCCAGTTCCGGGTCCACGGCCTCTTCCCCGTAGAGGACCGGCGCCTCGTCGCTCTGCGCGGCGGCCGCCGCGAACGCGTCGGCGAGCGGGGGCAGCAGCGCCGGGTCCGGGTTGCCCTTGGAGACGTTGCGCACTCCGGGCGGCGCGTCCACGCGGATCAGCTCACGGGCGGTCGTGGCGGGCTTCGGCCGTACGCGGCTTCCGCGCCGCCCCGCCGTCTCGATGACCCCGCGCTCGCGCAGGGTGCGGTAGGCGGCCGCCACGGTGTTGGGGTTCACGCCGAGACGGGCCGCCAACTCCCGCATGGGAGGCAGCAGTTGCCCCGGTTCCAGGCCGCCCTCCCCCACGGCACGCTCCACGCTGGCGGCGATTTCGGCTGCGCGTCGCCCCTCGATCGGATACTCTCCTAGCACAAAACAGAGTATGCACTAGTGCAATCCAAACGGCAAACGCAGTAAGTACACGGGCATACGCAGCACGTACAGGGAGAGGCCATGCAGACGCCGCCGACCACCACCGACACCGCTTCGCCGGACAGCGCCGCCTACGCACCGACCGACCGCACCGTCCCCACGCGCGCGCGGGATCGCGCCTCGTACGACCGCGAGACGGTGCACGCGATACTCGACGAGGCCTACGTCTGCCATCTCGGGTTCGTCCGGGACGGCTCCCCCGTGGTGCTGCCGACGCTCTACGGCCGCGTGGGCGAACGCCTGTATGTGCACGGTTCGACGGGGTCCCGCCCCCTGCGCATGGCGGGCCGCGCCCAGGAGGGGCAGCAGGACCCGGGCCTCCAGGTCTGTCTGACCGTCACCCACGTCGACGGCCTCGTCCTGGCCCGCTCCGCCTTCCACCACTCGCTCAACTACCGCTCGGTGGTGATCCACGGCACCGCCCACCAGGTCACGGATCCCGAGGAGAAGCGGACCGCTCTGAACGCGCTCGTCGACCACGTCGTGCCGGGCCGCTCCACCGACTCGCGCCCCGCCAACGCCAAGGAGCTGGCGGCGACCGCCGTACTCAGCCTCGACCTGAACGAGGTGTCGGCGAAGGCCCGCACAGGCGACCCGAACGACGAGCCGGAGGACATGGACCTCCCCTACTGGTCGGGCGTGGTCCCGCTGCGCAAGGGTTACGACACCCTGATCCCCTCCCCCGACCTCGCGCCCGGCATCAAGGTCCCCGACTACCTCGCCGGGCAGTGATGCTGATCCACCCCTGGGACGCCGCCCGCACCGACACCGAGTGGCAAGAGTGGCTCGCCGCCCACGACTTCGGCCAGCTCGCCGTGAACGGCCTGCCGGGTGAGCCGCCGCACGTCCAGCCGCTCCATTTCGCGTACGAGCCCGAACACGGCCCGCACGGCCGGGCGCTGACCCACCTGGCGCGCCCGAACCCGCTCTGGGATGCCCTGGAGGCCGACCCCGAGGTGCTTCTGAGCGTCGTCGACGACTACGTGTTCGTGCCGGGCCCCTGGCAGGCCCCGCCGGACGGCCCGACCGAGCACGGCACACCCACCAGCTTCTACGCCGCCGTCCAGCTCCGCTGCACCGCGCGCGTGGTCGACGATCCCGAGGAGAAGGCCGACATCCTGAAGCGCCAGGTCGGCCACTTCCAGCCGGACGGCGGCTCCGCGCGCGCCGCCGCGGGCGAGGCACCGTACGGCCGGCTGCTCCCGGGTATCCGTGCGCTGTGCCTCGACGTGACCGACGTACGGGCGAAGTTCAAGTACGCGACCCACAAGCCGGAGGAGGTCCGGCAACGGGTCGCGGCGGGGCTCGCCGAGCGCGACGGCCCCGGCGACGCGGCCGCCCTGGCCCATCACCTCCGTCGCCGCGAGGGGTGAGCGGGGCGGGCGCGCGCCCCCGCGCACCCGCCCCCCAACTCCCGGTACCGGAACCCGTACCGTCACCCGCGCGCGACCGCTACACCGCCGCCGCCTCCCTGCGCGCCGCGACCACCCCCCGCGCCTCCGCGACCGCGAGTCCCGTCACCGCGGCCAGCATCAGCACCGTGCCCGCGACCGTCGCCACCGTCAGTGCCTCGCCGAGCAGCGCGACCGCGATGACGGCGGCGCTGACCGGCTCCAGGAGGGTGATCACGGAGACGGTCGCGGACCGCACCACGGCCGCCCCGGCGAAGTACAGCGTGTAGGCGACCGCTGTCGGCACGGCCGCGATGTACAGCAGATAGAGGCCCACGCGCGCGGGTTCGACGGTGTGCGGCACAAGGCCCTCCGCACCGGCGAGCGGCAGCAGGCAGAGCGCGACGACCGCGAACGACCAGACGGTGTTGTCCGCCGAGTCGGCCCCGCCGTCCCGGCCCCAGCGCCGCGTCAGCAGCGTCATCGCGGCGTAGGCACCCGCGGAGACGAGCCCCCAGACCACGCCCACCGGCCGCACGGTCGCGCCCCCGCCACCGAGGACGAGCACCACGAGCCCGGCCAGGGCGCCGACGACGGCGACCACCCCGCCGCGGCCCAGCCGCTCCCCGAGGGTGAGCCGCGCGCCGAGGGCGATGAGGACGGGCCCGGAGCCCATGGTGACGACGGTGCCCACCGCGAGGCCGGTCGTCTCGACGGCGGCGAAGTACGCGGTCTGGAACACCGAGAGGGCCACGCCCGTCACGACGATCCGCCGCACCCTGCCGCTCCGGCGGTCGGCCTGTGTCTTTAGCTGGGCGGCATACGACTCGTACGGCTTCGCCCGGCGACGCGGCCGCACCACGCGCACGCCGAGCAGCAGGACGAACCCGCCCGCGCACCGCCAGAAGGAGAGGCTGACCGGCCCCATGTCACTGGCCTGGAAGACCAGCGCGGCGGCGGCACCCGCGGTGCCCCAGGCGGTTCCGGCGACGATCAGATAGAAGAGGCCTCGCCCGACGGGCAGGCCGAGTACAGCGTTCGACACGTGAGTTCTCCGCAGCAGAGAAGGATGTTCTGGCTCCGTCTGCGGGCAGCACCGTTCCGCCCGGCCACCGGCCTGGGCGTGATCCGTGAGTGCCCCGCGCTAGGCGGCGGGGGGCGGAAGAACGAGTGCTCGTGACTTCATGATCCGCACACTAGGTCGCACCGCCGCTGCGCGACAACTCCGTTTCGGGATCCGGGACCCGGGCCTTCACGGCACGCTCGGCGGGCGCGGACGACTGGGCGATGAACGCGCCCGCGAGGACGACCGCGCCCCCGACGAGCTGCGGCGCGGAGAGGTGTTCGCCGAGGACCACCCAGGCCAGTACGGTCGCGATGACCGCTTCGAGGCAGGCCACGACACCGGCCACCTGGGGCGAGAGCCTGCGCACGGACAGCACCCCGGTGACGTATGCGACGACCGTCGCGATCAGCACGATCCAGCACAGCAGGAGCCAGGCGGGAACGTTCGAGCCGTTCAGGTCCGCGCCGCCCGCGAGCACCGACCAGTCCATGCCCCAGGGCCGCGCGACGACGGTCAGCACGGCGGTGCCGACGAGCAGGCCGTACGCGATGACGCCGAGGGGGTGGGGGGCGTCGTCGCCCGCGTCGCTGCCCTGGTCGGACAGGACGAAGTAGCCGACCTGGCAGCAGGCCGCGCCGAGGGCGAGCAGGAGGCCGACGGCGTCGAAGCGCAGGCCGGCCCAGACCTCGACGACGCAGGCGAGTCCGCCGACGGCGAGCACCACGCCGAGCGCGGCCGCACGCGTCACCGACCGCCGCTGCACGAAGCGCACCCAGCCGAGGACGAGGGCGGGCGCGAGGTATTCGACGAGGAGCGCGACGCCGACGGGGATGCGGGAGAGCGCGGCGAAGTAGCAGGCCTGGACGCCCGCCACGGCGAGGAGGCCGAACCCGGCGAGCAGCGCGGGCCTGCTCCGCGGCAGCCGCCGGTGCCGCCAGGCCACGGGCAGCATCACCAGGGCGGCGCCCGCCACCCTCAGCCACACCACGTGCAGGGGGGCGAGGCCCGCTTCGATCAGCGGTTTCGCCGCGACGCCGGAGCCACCGAAGGCGACCGCCGACAACAGGGCGAGCCCAAGACCGAGGCCTCGGCCCCGATGCTCCTGGCCCGCCTTGCCCTCCTGAATCCCCTGAGACGCTTGCACCGGCACATCATGGCAGGCGGTGTCATGAGCGTCGTCCCGCCTCATGCCTGTCTCAGTCGGCGGACGCCACGTGCCCGCCGAGCCGCTTCCGGGGCTGCTCGCGACGGCCTTTCCGGCCTCGTTCAGCCCGCCGAGCTGTGCCCGCCCGCGAAGCCGTGGCCTCCGGCGGCGTACTGCCGGCATCCGGCCTCCACGCGACGCAGCAGGACCTCGACGTCGACACCGGCCCGCCCCAGCACCTCGACCGCCCGGCACTCCGGGTCGGCGGTGAGCCCGGCGAGCAGGTCCATGCCGAGGGCCCGCGGATCCCCCCGCACCTCGGCGCGCTCCAGCGCCACGTCCATCGCCGAGACGGCGGCGGGCGACCAGCCCGCCTCTTTGTGGTCCTTGTGGTCCTTGTGGGCCGCCACCACCGGCACGGCCCCGGAGTCCTCGACGGTGCCCTGCCACTGGAGGCCGTAACCGATGCTGCGCTGCACGAGGTAGCCGAGGAGGCGCACCACCTGCGCGCCGTTCTCGAAGACGGCGCGCACCTCGGGGTCGGTCTCCAGGAGGGAGTGCAGCAGATGTGCGGTGTCGATCTGCCGGTCGCCGTCCCGCACCGCCCGGCGGCGCGCGCCGGCCACGACCGATGCCAGCTCCGCGCTGAGTCGGGAGTCGAGTCCTGCTCGGGTCGGGTCCGGTTCGGCGCCCGGCGGAGTACGGCTTTGCACACTCCCACCCCATCAATCCCCGGTGGCATATGCATCGGCGGCGGGAAGCATCTTCGCGTCCGACAAAGGGTGGGCACGCATGGGTGGGTTGTCCTCCTTACGGATGAGATCCGACCGGCCCGCCCCAGCCGCGCGCGCCGCCTTGCCTCGCGGCCGGAGCGCAACCCCCGCGCGGGTTCGGGCGTCTCACTTGCATGGAGAGCAGGTTCTGGATGGTCGCCCTGCCGGCGGTCGACGGCAGGCAGTACGTGTACCGGGTGTACGCACCCGACGACGCGCTGCCCGCCGACCTGTTCTGGGACGCCTGGCACTGCCACGACGAGAGCCCGTTCCCGCGGGCCTCGGATCTCTTCGACGCGGCGGTGATACGACGGGTCGGCTAGGCCGTGTCTTAGAAGGCGCTTCTGTGCGGGGTGGATCGCCAGGGCGAGGTGGGGGCAGCCAGCAGAATCATCGGCGGGCGGGGTATAGGGCTGGATGACTACACGGGACTGAGTCGCCCCGCTGCTTTCTGGAAGGGCCGCGATGAGCCGATGGAGGCGGGGCTGCGGGCCCGGCTTTGGGGTCGGGCCCGCAGCTCTTTAAGCCTGGTAGGGGTTGGTCGTGCGGGCGTCGCGGAGTGCGGTGGCCCACCAGGCGAGTTGGTCGAGCTGTCCCTTGGCTGCGGCTTCACAGGCGGTGTCGAACGGGCGGCCGTTGTCGTCGAAGCACTCGCGGATGTTGTGGAAGCTGACCGTGTTGCGGATGGTGTGGGCATGGAGCTCGCCGAGGATCAGGCTGAGGTGCTCGGCGGCGCGGAGGCCACCGGAGATGCCACCGTAGGAGACGGCCGCGGCGGGCTTGGCCCGCCAGGCGGCGGGAACGAGGTCGATGGCGTTCTTGAGGGCGGCGGGGATGCTCCGGTTGTACTCCCCGGTCACCACCACGAACGCGTCGGCCTGCTCGATGCGTTCGTCGAACGCGGTCACTCGCGGGTCGGGGACGGTGAAGTCCATGACGGCGGGCAGGTCGGTGGTGGCCAGGTCGATGAGGTCGAGGTCCATGTCGGGGCGGGCACGGAGAATGTCGGTGTACCAGTTGGTGACGGTGGGGCCGATCCGGCCCACGCGGGTGCTGCCGGTGATCACCGCGACGCGCAGCGCCGGGGCGGGGGCGGCGGTCGACGGCTGGAGGGTAGTCATGAAGGGACTCCTGGTAGGTGAGGGGGCGGCAGGTTGCCGCCGCCTGGAAGGGTTTGCGGTCAGCGGGTGGGTTGGGGGGTGCGCGCGGGCTCGGGGGCGGGTGCGGGCCGGTGGTTGATGAGCGCCATGACGAGGAGCGCGGAGGCGGTGAGGATCGCGGCGCCGGCCCAGGTGGCGGTGGCGAAGCCGTGCGCCATGCCTGCGGTGCGGGCTCCGGGGTGGCCGCTGAGGTAGGAGGCGGTGGAGCTGGTGGCGATCGTGTTGAGCAGGGCGGTGCCGATCGCGCCGCCGATCTGCTGGCTGGTGTTGACCAGGGCGGAGGCGACACCGGTGTCCTGGGGGTCAACGCCTGCGGTAACCAGGCCGAAGACGGTGGTGAAGGCGGTACCGAGACCCAGGCCGAGCAGGAGCATGCCGGGCAGGACCACGGCCGCGTAGGAGGTGTGGGGGGTGATCTGGGCGAGCACGGCCATTCCGGCGGCGGCGACCAGGAGCGCGGGAGCCATCAGCGAGCGGGCGGGCAGGCGGGGGGCCAGGCGGGCGCCGATCTGGGTGGAGCCGGCCACTGTCGCCACTGACATCGGCAGGAACGCGAGTCCGGTCTGCAGCGGGCTGAAACCCTTGACGACTTGCAGGTAGAACGTGATGAACAGGAACATCGCGAACATGCCCGCGACTGAGAGCAGCATCGCGAGGTAGGCGCCGCCGCGGTTGCGGTCCAGGACCACGCGCAGGGGAAGGAGAGGGGCCTTCACCCGCTGCTCCACCAGCACGAACACGATCAGCAATACCAGCGCCAGGGCGAACAGCCCCAGCGCGCCGGCGGAGCTCCAGCCGTTCTGCTCGGCCCGGGTGAAGCCGAAGACCAGCGCGGCCAGCCCGCCGGTGGCCAGCACCGCGCCAGGCAGGTCGAGCCGTGCGGCGCGCGCGGTCGCGGTGGACCTGTCGGTGATGTAGGCCAGCGCGCCCACGACTGCGACGACGGCGAAGGCGATGTTGACCAGCAGCGTCCAGCGCCAGCCCCAGTACTGGGTCAGCAGACCGCCCAGCAGCAGACCGATCGCCCCGCCACTGCCGGCCATGGCGCCCATGACACCGAACGCCTTCGCGCGTTCGCGGGTCTCGGTGAAGGTCAACGCGATCAGTGACAGCACGGCTGGGGCCAACAGTGCGGCGAAGACACCCTGCAGGGCGCGGGCGCCGAGCAGCATCCCCGTGTTGACCGCGAGGCCGCCGAGGGCGGAGGCGGCGGCGAATCCCGCAGCGGCGGTGATGAAGACGGGCCTGCGGCCCCAGCGGTCGCCGATGCGCCCGCCCAGCAGCAGGAACCCGCCGAAGGTGAGGGCGTATGCGGTGATCGTCCACTGCCTGCTGCTGTCGCCGAAGCCGAGCTCCCGCTGGGCGGACGGCAGTGCGATGTTCAAGATCGTGCTGTCCAGCACGATCATCAGCTGCGCGAGGCAGATGACCACCAGTGCCTTCCAGCGCCGGGGGTCTACCGGGACTTCTGTGCCGGACATCGGGCTTTCATCCTCTCCTCGAACTTACTTCCACGATGGAAGTAAACCTAAGGTACTTCCATCGTGGAAACAAAATCGGGTTAAGGTGGCCTCTCCGCAGTTCCGCCGACATGCCAGGAGTATCGGTGCCTGATCAGCCACCGCCCGGGACCGTCCCCGGCGCGCAGCCGCCCCCCGGCAACCCCTGGGGGGCAGAACCGTGGCAGGGGGGTTGGCTGATGAGCCGGCTCCGCGCTCACGACCGCGACTGGACCGACCTGCGCCGCCAGCACGCCGACCGGATGGGCCTGCATCCCACCGACGCCTACGCGCTCTACGAGATCGCCCTGCACGACCGGCAGAACCAGCCGCTGACCGCCACCCAGCTCAGCGACCGGCTCCGTCTGTCACCGGCCGCCACCTCGGCCCTGCTCAACCGGCTGGAGAAGGGCGGGCACATCCACCGCGGCCGTGAACACGACGACCAGCGGGTCGTCACCCTGCGCGCCACCGACGCCTCCAAACGCCGCGCCGAGGACTCCTTCGCCCCCGCCAACGCGGTCATCCAGCAGATGACCGACCGGTACCCGCCCGCACTTCGCCAGCAGATCGAGGCATTCTTCGACGACCTGCACGCCACGCTCCAAACGGCCCTGGCCGCGGATCACGCGACGGAAGCCGCTGCCTCGCCTGCCGATCACTCCCGCTAGCAACACCGGCTCATTGACACCCGCACTGCGGCTTTGCCGCTGTCCGGCGCCAGACCAGGGCGGCGCCAAGGCGAACAACTCCGGTCGGTTCGTCGACCTGGCCGCGGCCGCAGTGATGCGTGGGAACCTCACCTTCGACAGGTCAAAGCCACTCGTAGATCGCAGCGACGAGAACGGTTGCTTCGAATCGGACCGCGAGCTTGTCGAACTGGGTGGCCACCGCCCGGTTGCGCTTGAGCCGGTTGATCCCGCACTCGACCGCGTGCCGGGCCTTGTAGTCCTCGCGATCAAAGGCCGGAGGCCGTCCGCCGGCCTTCCCCAGCCGTTTGCGGTGCGCGACCTGGTCGGCAGGCTCCGGGATCGTGCAGCCGATTCCCCGTTTTCGCAGGTAGGCCCGGTTGGCGCGGGAGGAGTACGCCTTGTCGCCCCGCACCCGCAGCGGGCGGACACGAGGACGGCCCACTCCGGTGCGCGGGACCCGGATGCCTTCCAGCACGGCGGTGAACTGAGGGCTGTCACCACGCTGACCTGCGGTGACCAACAACGACAGCGGTCGATGACCTTGCTCACAGGCTAGATGGATCTTGGTTGTGAAACCGCCGCGGGACCGGCCCAGTCCGTGGTCTTCCGGCTCGGTGCGGGTTCCGCCGGGGGCTTCCTTCTGGGCCTTTCCGTCGCGGCGGGCACCCGCAGCGTGCTGATGGGCCCGGCAGATCGTGGAGTCGACGTTGGCCTCCCACGTGATCAGCCCTGCCTCATCCGCGCGGGCCTGCAGCCGGGTCAGCAGCTCGGGCCAGGTGCCGTCACGCTGCCAGCGGCGGAAGAGCCCATAGACCGTCTGCCACGGCCCGTACTCTGACGGAAGATCCCGCCACGGAGCACCAGTCCGCACCCGCCACCGAATCCCGTCGATCAGCCTGCGTTGGCTCAACGACGGCCGCCCCAACACCGCGACCGGCAGCAGCGGCTCCAGCACAGCCCACTGACCATCAGAAAGATCCCCTCGCCCCACACCGCGATCATCACAGCGCAGGGCGAGCGACGAAGCCCACTTCTAAAACACGGCCTAGCCGGAGCCCGTCCTCACCCGCTTGCGCGCCGGGTGCCGATGACGACCGTCGCGTACAGCTCCTCGTCCTCGACGACCCGCGCCACGAGGCCCGCCCGCTCGACGGCTCCGACGGCGGCGGGCACCTGCCCCTCGCTCGTCTCGAAGAGCAGATGGCCACCGGGCGCCAGCCACTCCGGCGCCCCCGCGGTCACCCGGCGCAGCACGTCGAGTCCGTCGCTGCCGCCGTCGAGCGCGACCCGCGCCTCGTGGACACGGGCCTCGGCGGGCAGCAGGCCGACCTCGCCGGTGGGGACGTAGGGGACGTTGGCGAGCAGGACGCCGACGCGGCCCCGGAGCGTGCGGGGCAGCGGGGCGTAGAGGTCTCCCTCGTAGACCTCTCCCCCGGCGGCGGCGACATTGCGGCGGGCGCAGCGGACCGCGGCGGGGTCTATGTCGGCGGCGTGCAGCTCGACCCGGTCGAGGCCCGCGGCGAGCGCGGCTCCGAGGGCGCCGGAGCCGCAGCACAGGTCGACGACGACGGCCTCACGCCCCGCGAGCGCGGCGGCCTGGGCGACGAGGAATTCGGTCCGGCGCCGCGGCACGAAGACCCCGGGGTCGACCTCGATCCGAAGGCCGCGGAACTCCGCCCAGCCCAGGACGTGTTCGAGGGGCAGCCCAGCCGCCCGGCGCTCCACCATGGCGCGGATCTCGACCGGGGTGCGCGCGGTGGAGAGGATCAACTCGGCCTCGTCCTCGGCGAAGACGCACCCGGCGGCGCGCAGCGCCGTGACCACGGAGGCGGGGTCCGAAGGAGAGGGAGAGGGAGAGGGAGAGGGGGGCGCCTGGGAGGAGGAGAGCGCCTGAAAAGACGTCTGGAGAGAGGAGAGCGCCCGCGAAGCGGGAGGAGATGAAACCGACATGCGACGAAAAAACCTTCCGGGATCCCGATGGGGCTCCCTCGGATTCACCTATGCCCGGTGAACCGCGCGGTCGCGAGGAGGAAGCACCCGACCTGCTACTGCGGTAATGGGTCTCACCTCCAAGGCGCGTCGCCTGCGTCCGTCACAGGGCAGGGCAACACTACCCCACTCCGTTCAAGGGCGACGAAGTACGAGCGCCCCAGCCCACCTCCGGAGTACCGCAGCCCACCCCCGGAGTACCGCAGCCCACTCCCGTAGTGCCGTGCCCGCCCCCAGCCCTGACGGTTCATCAGTATTGAATGTTCCAGGACCTGCGGCTACGTTCCGCGACACCGTAGCTGCGGCCGTCGCAGCACCCGACGACAAGGGGTGGCCGCATGGCCGAAGTCAGCGCGGAAGCACGGATGGAGGCGCCCGCCGAGAAGGTCTGGGCCCGGCTCACCGACTTCTCCTCGTACGGCGAGTGGAACGCCACCCACACCAGCTTTCCCCAGGGCGCCCCGACCACCCTGGAGTTGGGCGGCACCTTCAGGGAGAACATGAAGCTGATGGGCTTTCCCGCCGAGGTCGACTGGACCGTCGAAGACCTGGCTCCCGGCCGCACGCTGGCCATCGCGGGGAAGGGTCCGATGGGCGTCCACGTCTCCACCCGCTACACGCTGAGCCCTGACCTCGACGGCACCGGCACGCTGGTCCGCATCGACGGGGAGTTCACCGGCGCGGCCGTCTCCCTGATGGCGGGGAAGCTGAAGGACTCGGCGACGGCCGCGCTGAACGAGTCGCTGCGCAAGCTGGCCGCCCTGGTGACCTGAGCCGCGAAGCCACCGCACCAGCGGCCGCGCACCGCGTGCACCATCGCGCACCGCCCCGAACGAACGAGGCGCCCCGCACACATGGTGCGGGGCGCCTCATCCACGACGGGAGCATCGCCCCCGGCCGCGTCAGTCCTCATCGGCGAGGATCAGATACAGCTTCTTGCGGGCGTCGTTGATGACGGAAACCGCCTTCTCGCGCTGCTCCTTGCTGCCGGTCTTCCAGACCTGGCCGAACGCCTCCATCAGACCGAACCCGGCCTGCCGGATCTCGTTCACCGTCTCCCAGTCGACCCCGCGCCCGGCCTCTTCCCAAGGCGCTTCGGGCCCTTCGTCGGCCGCCTCGCGACCGGCGTCGGTGAGCGAGAAGAGCTTCTTGCCACCCTCGCTGGCGCTGCTGATCAGGCCCTCGTCCTCCAGGAGCTGGAGGGTCGGGTAGACCGAACCGGGGCTGGGCTTCCACGCCCCGCCGCTGCGCTCGGCGATCTCCTGGATCATCTCGTAGCCGTGCATGGGGCGGCTCTTCAGGAGGGCGAGGATCGACGCGCGTACGTCACCGCGCCGCGCCCTGCCCCGCGGACCACCCCGCCCACCGCGACCACCCCAGGGACCACCGGGTCCACCGGGCCCCCCGAAGCCGGGGCCGAACGGCCCGAACGCACCACGCCGGGCTCCCCGCTCATGTGCAAAACCGTGGGAACGCATAACGATCACTCCTTCAGTACGATCATCGAACAATCGCGAATCTATCGCGATGCGTCAACGATATATCGGAAGAGTTCGTCTGGCAATCCCCTGATGTCCCGCCTCACTGAACTTTGACCGGTCCCACAAACGGGTTGTTCAGAGCTACGGCTCCTCGACGGAGCCGGGTGGCGCCTCAGTCTGGGGAGTCGTCGAGGCGAGCAGCTTGTGCAGCTTGCGGACTGCAGCAGTGACTGCAGCGACAGCCACCGTTGCGGCAGCGCTTCCCAGAAACTCCGGCGCCGCGGCAGTGAGGAGGCTCATGACCGGGGGTCCACAGTCTGCGCAAGGCGCCGGTCGAGCTCGGCTGCGAGGCGGCGGACCTTGCGCCTGACCCGTTCTCCCACAATCGATGGTTCGGCTGCACCTGCGTACAGAGCTGCCTCCGTCCACGTGGCCACCTGCGGATCGACCCACGCCATGGCGATGGCCCGCTCGGTCGGCAGCAGTGCCCTGATGAGCATGGCCAAGCGGGCATTTTCCGGATCGTCCTCGGCCGTGCAGGTGACCGTGGCGGCTGAGGTCTCAGCGGCCAAGTCATGGAGAGTCAGGCCACTGCCCAGTGGTGCGTCGAGCATGAGCACTCGCCCATGACGGGTGCGGCGACGCCACACAGGTGTCAGGTGCCGGTGCTCGAGCTGGGCATCGGCACGCAGGCGTGCCACAGCGGCCTCATCAAGGCGCATGCCGTGATGCAAGGGCTGGACCCAGTCACCCAGCAAAGCCGTCGATACAGCCTCCGTCCAACGGGGGCTGCGCCATAGCCCCAGCACATCGGTGGCGAAGTGCTCCAACTGGTCGTTGAGGCCCGACAGCGCCGCCTGGCGTGCCTCCAGCGCCCGTACAGCCGAAGAGCGCTGCACCACTTTGTCGCTCAATGCGATCAAGGAGGCGAGTTGCTGGGGGCTCTCGCACGGGGAGTAGTTCTTCGGATCAAGTGCGCCCACTGTGCCGTCCCGGTACACGGTCACGGTCGGGGAGACGGTGGATCCGCCAGGGCCATAAATGAACATCCGGGCGAGGTCGTCGCCTTCACCGGGGTTCAGAATGCGAACGGTGACTAGCCGTGCCGACGAGCGGAGACGTTCCAGGGCTTCGCCTCGCCGACGGAGTGGAAGCTCTGGCCGGCTCGCTAGGTGGTGCTGTTCCGCCGAGGATGCGGACCCACCGTCCGCTCGAAGGCGCTGGGCATCCGACGGCAGGCGCTCAGGGTGGGCCGGAGGCGTGACAACGGCGCAGGCGGGCCGAGCCGTCGGAGGGAGAGGTGCAAGCAGGGACCGAATCACCCTGAGCGGGGACTGTAGCGCGGTCGGCCAACTCGCATCGAGCCATCCGCCGTCTCGCGCATCAAGCCCCGGGCTCGACTTGGAGGGCGACCATGCCGCAGCTAGCACGAACGCCATCAAGGCGGTCAGCTTTGTGCTGCCACACGCCCACGGTTGACGCCTCTCCCCACGGTGACCTGGCCGTCGTAACAGGCACGTTGACTGTTCACTGCCCACGGCAGACGCTTGAGGCTGCAGCAAGGATGCTGCAGCGCGAGCCGCACGACTGGACGCCCACCAGTTGGCGCCGCTGACTGTGACCACGAAACCGCTCCTCCTATGTGAAAGGCTTCCTCTCCTCGGGAGCGGCAGACTGCCCGACCGACAAAAAACTTCAGCAACAGCGGTGTGGCGTACATCACGTGGCGGCTCGGGGTCCATCCGACCGGCCGTGAGCTGAGCGGCAGCGGGGCCCGTCAAAGTCCGGTGAGATCGGTCAAGGTTCAGTGAGACAGGGCGCCTGGCCCTGCCTCCCGCCTCCTGGGTACGCCGCCGACCCCCCTACGCGAGGTCGTGCTCCAGGGTGTAGAGGGCATCGTCCAGGTTGAAGGTCAGCGTCCCCTTGGCTGCCTCGACCGTGTCGCTGCCGAGGTGATCGTCGGCGTCCGGGAAGTCGTCGGCGTACAGGGACACCGTGTCGCCGGTCTTGGCGAGGCGGTCGACCGACCTGATCGTCGGGGCGTCGCGATCACAGCGGAGGGTGTCGGCGGAGTTCCAGACCGTCCGTCCGTTGATCTGGAGGTAGACCCTGTCCCCGCTCGTCGCGTCCTCGTTCTCGTGGCAGGTGAGCGTGTGCAGATTCACGGGCGCGGCGAAGTCGCCGGGCCTGGCCGCGGCGGTCGCGGGGCCGGTGACCGTGGCGACCAGGGCGATGGCGCCACCGATGGCCGGCACGGCCCTGCCCATTGAAGGGATCTTCTTCATGGTCGGCTAACGACCAGCTCAGGCCTTGGTGACTGCACAGGACCGGAAGGCCCCGCCCACGGCCGCTGCCCGGCAGCCACCAGCAGTCCAGTGACCCGGCATTGGCCTTACCGCGACGGCTCCGCGGCCCTCTACGGTCAGCGGTATGCCGACTTCCCACCGCATCCGCGTCGTCGACGCCTTCACCGACCGCCCCTTCGCCGGCAACCCGGCCGGGGTCCTGCTGCTCGACGCCTTCCCCGATGACACCTGGCTGCAGCACGTGGCCAGGGAGGTCAACCACGCCGAGACCGCCTTCGCCCACCGCCTCCCCGAGGGCGGCGAGGCGGACTGGGCGCTGCGCTGGTTCACCCCGGCCACCGAGGTCGACCTGTGCGGGCACGCCACTTTGGCCACCGCTCACGTCCTGCACACCACCGGCGCCGCCACCGGCCCCGTCCGCTTCGCCACGCGCGGGGGCATCCTCACGGCGACCGCGCACGAGGACGGCAGCCTCACCCTCGACTTCCCGACCGCCCCGTGCACCGCGACCGACGTCCCCGAGGGCCTCGCCCAGGCCCTGGGCGCCGAGCCGCTCGGCGCGCACAGCACCCACGGGCACGTCGGCGACCTGCTGGTCGAGCTGGCCGACGAGAAGACCGTGCGGGCGCTGGCCCCGGACCACAAGGCGCTCGTCCCTTACGCCCGGCGCGGCATCATCGCCACGGCCCGCGCCGAAGACCCCGCACGCGGCTACGACTTCGTCTCCCGCTGCTTCTTCGCAGGCCTCGGCATCGACGAGGACCCCGTGACGGGCAGCGCGCACACGGCCCTCGCCCCCTTCTGGTCCGAGCGCCTCGGCCGCACCGAACTGACGGGACTCCAGGCCTCGGCCCGCACCGGCCTGGTCCGCACCGAGCTGCACGGCGACCGCACCTTCCTGACGGGCCGCGCGGTCACGGTCATCGAGGGCGAGCTGCACGCCTGACGGCACGGCCCCCCATAGAGGACGGCACCCCTCTTCCCCTACAGCGCTGTGGGGACGTACGAGAACTCTGTACGTCCCCCTAAGGCGTCGGCAGCCACCCCACCTTCCCCGCGAGCAGCGCATACCCGACGAACGCGCCGATATCCAGCAGCGAATGGGCGACGACCAGCGGCCCCACCCGCCCCCACCTGCGGTAGAGGAGGACGAAGACCACGCCCATCGCCACGTTCCCGAGGAAGCCGCCGATCCCCTGATACAGGTGGTACGAGCCGCGCAGCACCGAACTGCCCACCAGCGCGGCCATCGGCGTCCACCCCAACTGACCGAGCCTGCGCAGCAGATAGCCGACGACGATCACCTCCTCCAGGACCGCGTTCTGCACCGCGGAGAGCACGAGGACCGGGTACTTCCACCACACGTCGGGCAACGCCTCCGGCACCACCGTGAGGTTGAAGCCGAACCCCCGGGCGGCGAGGTAGAAGGCGATCCCGGTGCTCCCGATCACCGCGGCGATCGCCGTGCCGCGCCCCAGGTCGGGCCACGGCCGCGTCCGGTCGAAGCCGATCGTGCGAAAGCCCGCCCCCTCCCTCAGCAGGAGGTGCGCGACGAGTGCGACCGGCACCAGCGCGCTCGTGATTCCGAACAACTGCCACGCGAGATCGAGCCATGGGCGCCCCGGCGCCGCCGACGCGTTCATGGTGGCCGCCTGATCCTTCAGACCACCGGGCTTGGTGACCGAGCCGACAAAGCTGATCAGCGCGGACACCCCGCTCGCGCCGAGCGAGAGAGCCAGCACGAGCAATGTCTCGTCCCGCGGAATCCGCCGCGACGGCCCGCCCGTTGGAAAAGAACCGGCCATCGGTCCCGGCTCCGCTTGCACTACGCCTCCAGTTGAGTAATCCCGCCTCATCCCCCTCCTCGTCCCGCTAGGGTCTCGAAAGAAGTTACGAAAAGCGTGCGCGACAGGCCGAGGGGGAAGGCCGCCGGTTCCGGGCGTACAGCCCCCTCTTTCCTTGCTTCACCGCTCAAGGAGGGGCATCACCGCCATGGGACGTCACAGCTTGCCCGATGAGCACGGGGCGAGCGCGCCCGACCCCCGGTCGCCCGCCCCCCTGCCGCCCGAGCCTCGGCCGTCCGACCCCCGGCCGCGCGCCCGTGGCCGCGCGGTCGCCCTCGCCACGGCTCTCGTTCTCGTGGTCGCGGGCGGCGCGGCGGCGGTCAGCGGCGGTGTGCTCTCCTTCGGCGGTTCGTGCGACGACGACGCCGTACGCCTGGACGTCGTCGCCGCTCCCGATGTGACCCCCGCGCTGCGCGCCGCCGCCGAGGACGCCCGCGAGAAGGAGATCACCTCGGACGGCCACTGCGTCGACGTACGCGTCACCGCGCGCGACTCGTACGAGGTGGCCGACGAACTCCGGGCGGGCAAGGGGGAACCGGAGTACGACGTGTGGGTCCCGGACTCCGACCTCTGGGTGCGGCGCGTCGGCCTCGGCACCAAGCAGACGAAGGTCTCCCCTGCGGGCAACATCGCCTCGTCACCGGTCGGCATCGCCATGCTGCCGTCCGCCGCCAGATCCCTGGGCTGGCCCGAGAAGACGTACGACTGGCCGCGGTTGACCGCCGCCGCCATGGAGGGCGAGGACGTGCGCCTGGGCGCCGCCGACCCGGCGCGCAGCGCGACCGGGCTGCTCGCGCTCGCCAAGCTCGGCGCGTCGGCGAAGAAGCAGGCCGGCAATAAAGGCAAGGAGGGCAAGGAGGGCGACACCAGAGCGGCCGCCCTGGCCAAGGCCCTGTCCGCGCGCACCACCGACACCGACGGCCGCCTCCTGGACACGCTGGCCCGCGACGGATCCGGCGCCGAGCCGGACGGCTCCCGCCGCAACAAGGCGCTGATCCTCTCCGAGCAGGCCGCGTACGCGCACAACACGTCGGCGGGCCGCAGGAGCCGCCTCGACCTGTTCTATCCGAAGGACGGCTCGCCCCGCCTCGACTACCCGTACACGCTGGTCGCCGACGACAAGATGTCCACCGACACGAGCCGCGCGGCGCTGCGCTTCATGACGATGTTCAGCGACGAGGAGGGCCGGAAGATCCTGACGGACCACGGCTTCAGGACCGACCCGGGCCCGCCCTCCAGCAAGCTCGTCAGCGTCGCGGGCGGCCGCTCCCCGCAGCCGTACGCGGACGACGCGTCGGAGCCGCCGTCCGACAGGCAGATCCAGCAGACCCTCGGTATGTGGACGATCACGGTGCAGAACGCCCGGCTCAGTACGGTCGTCGACGCCTCGGAGTCCATGCGCCAACTGGTGCCGGGCCGCGCCCAGTCCCGTATGGAGGTCACCAAGTCGTCCCTGTCGCGGGCCCTCGCGGGCTTCACGGACGAGGACGAGGTCGGCCTGTGGGAGTTCGCCACCCGGCTCGACGGCGCGCGCGACTACCGCGAGCTGCAACCGACCGAGCGGCTCGGCGAGCACAGGGGCGGTGCCACCCACCGCGACAGGCTGTCGAAGGCCTTCAGCGACCTGCGACCCGTGCCGGGCGGGGCGACCGGCCTGTACGACACCACGCTCGCCGCCTACAAGAAGGCCCGTTCGACATATGCGAGCGGCAAGTTCAACGCCCTGGTGATCCTGACCGACGGCGCCAACCAGGACCCCGGAAGCATCTCGCGCGACTCCCTCCTCGCACAGCTGGAGGAGCTGTCCGACCGCGAGCGGCCGGTACCGATCATCGCGATCGCCGTCGGGCCCGACGCGGACAAGGCCGAGGTCGAGCAGATCGCCGCGGCCACGGGCGGTTCCGGCCACCAGGTCGACGACCCGGCGCAGATCCACGCGGTCATCCTCAAGGCCATCATGGAGGCCGGCGGCAACCGGCCCTGACCGGGACCGGCCGAGGCGCCCTCAGCCCCTCGGCACCGCCGGCTCGCGCAGCCCCACCGGCCACGTGTGCACCGGCTCGCCCTCGTGCATCAGCTCGCAGTACCGCTTGGTGGTCGCGGCCAGCGCCGCCTCCCGGCCGAGCCCGCTCTCCAGCGCCCGGTGGTAGGTCGCCGCCTGCCACGAGGCGCCGTTGACCCGCTTCCGGCACCGCTCCTCGATCACCCCGAGATACAGATCCCGGTCGGCGGCCTCCACCCCCCAGGCATCGAGACCGGCGGCCGCGAGCGGCAGCAGCTCATCGCGTACGAGGTCGACGGCCGGCATCTCGACAGTGCCGCCGAGCCTGCCGCGCCGCGGCCACCGCAGCCGGGCGTCGATGCCGTGGCGGCACGCGGTGTCGAAGTTCCGGGCGGCGGCCTCGAAGGGCAGCCGGGACCACACGGGCCTTGCCTCCTCGGCGAGCGCCCGCACGAGTCCGTAATAGAACGCGACGTTGGCGATGACGTCGGTGACGGTCGGGCCCGCGGGCAGCACGCGGTTCTCGACGCGCAGATGCGGGACGCCGTCGGCGATGCCGTACACCGGGCGGTTCCAGCGGTACACCGTGCCGTTGTGCAGGACGAGTTCGCCCAGCTGCGGCACCCCGCCCGCGTCGAGGACGCCCAGCGGATCCTCGGCGTCCATCAGGGGCAGCAGCGCGGGGAAGTACCGCAGATTCTCCTCGAACAGCTCCAGCGGCCCGGTGATCCACCGCTCCCCGAACCAGGTCCGCGGCCGCACCCCCTGGACCTGGAGCTCGGGCGGGCGCGTGTCGGTGGACTGCAGGAACAGCGGCGGCCGCGACTCTCGCCACAGCTCACGGCCGAACAGGAACGGCGCGTTGGCACCCACGGCGACCTGCGCCGCGGCGACGGCCTGGGCCGCGTTCCACACATCGGCGAACCGGCCCGGGGTGACCTGGAGGTGCAACTGCAAGGAGGTGCAGGCGGCTTCGGGCGCTATCGACGCCGAGGTGCAGGTGAGCCGTTCGACGCCCTCGATGTCGAGGGCGAAATGCTCACCGCGCGCCGCCACGATCTGCTCGTTCAAAAGGGCATAGCGGTCCACGTCGGAGAGGTTCGCGGAGACCAGGTCGGCCCTGTTCAGCGTCGGCAGAATACCGATCATGACGATGCCCGCGTCCAGCTCGCCCGCTTTCCTGTGAGCGTAGTTGAGCCCCGTACGCACTTCTTCGGCGAGCTGGTCGAGAACGCGCCCGCCGAGCCGGTGCGGGGCAATGTTCACTTCCAGATTGAACATTCCGAGTTCCGTCTGGAAATCCCGGCTCGCGATGCGTTCAAGAACCTGCGCATTCAACATTCTCGGCAGTCCGTCGGGCCCGGCGAGATTCAACTCGATCTCCATGCCCATCAGATTCCTGGGCCGGTCGAACCGCTCCTCCTCCAACAGCCGCTCCAGCCCCAGGAGGCACGCGCGGAGCTTCCTGCGGTACTCGTTGCGATCGGACAGGTCGAACGCGCCCGCCACGACCTTCTCCCCCATCGAAGGGTCCCTCCTCGCATGGGCAGCCACGGATCAGGCCGCTGTGTACGGGGGATGATGCCCCGGCAATGTGATCGATAACGCCCCACGTCCGTTCGCCGGGCGGTAGGCTCGGTCTGGATTCAGTGAGGCACATTCACCGGGCATGCGGCACGGTGAAGGTTCCCTTCCGAAGAGCCTGGTCAAAAGAGCCGACGGGAATCGGCCGACCGCTCACCTCGTGAAATGCGAGGTCACGGAAGTAACACCCGCGTTAAATCGGGATGAATCCCTCACAAGGACGGCCTGATAACGCCTTGCTCTCAATATCGACCGCGTCTAGATGAAACACCGTTCGAACACGGCTCGTATAAACTCCACAATCTAGGCAGAGAGTTGGCGCTCGCGGTCCCCCGGCCCCCGCCCCTCTGACCCAGAGCCTGACAGCGCCGTCACGCACCTGCCCCCGCCCCACCGTGCCTGTCGAACGAGAGAGGCGACCCACCATGCCGCTGCATGTCCTCCCGGCCCCCGCGCCCGCCCTGCGCAGCGTTCTCGCGGCACTCGGTTCCCCCACCGCCGTACGCGAGGCCCGCACCCCGGCCCTCCGTGCCGCCCAGGGTTCCGTCAGCCCCGAACTCCCGCTCCCCGTCCATGTGCTGGACCGCATCACTCCCGAAGGCACCTCCCCGACCCGCCTCGCCGGCTGGCGCTTCATGATGCGCTGCGGAGAGCGCGCCCTCGCCGCGGCCGACACGATGCTCACCCCCGACGGCTGGGCCTTCTCGCACTTCTTCGAGGGCCCTTACCTCGCCTCCACCGAACGGGCCCTGCGGCACGCCGAGGCCATGCCGATGCCCTGCCAGCCCCGGCTCCTGTCCGTGCCCGAGCTGTACATGCTCACCCTCTGGCTGCACCGCGACTGCACGGACGAGGGCGCCGAGGCCCCGCTCGCCGCCACCGACCTGCTCGTCCCCCTCGCCCCCGCCCCGCCCGGCATCGCGGCCCACCGCCCGCACCGGGTCGCCGAGTTGCTGCCGGTCCTCACCCACCGGCTGACACCCGCGCCGCTGCTCGGCTCTCCCGCCTGACCTCGCCACGCCCCTCTCGTCACACGTGCCCCGCCGCCCCCTGGCCGCGGGGCACGGTGCTGCCGCCACCCAGGTGGACTAGCCCGCTTGGGCCACTCCGAACCACCCGAAGGGACAGTGGAGTTGAGCTGAACCGCCCGGGCGGGTGATACGTCATTAAGCAGTAGGAACCGCTGCAGCAAAATCCCTGCGGATTGACGTCCGTAGGGCAACACTGGGATCGGACCGACTACAAACGGGGGGCGGTCATGAACACCGCATCGAGCCGCAGGACAGACGTCACAGCCACTTCACCGCAGCGAAAGAACCCTTCCATGTGCCAGCACCAACCACCGTGCCCGACAGCCGACTCCACCGACCGGGAAGCCGCGCTCCTCATGGCGAGCCACCCGGAACAGGGCTGGAGCCTGCTGTGCAACGGCGTCCTGCTCTTCGAGGACACCGGTGAGCTGCTGCCGGACGGCCAGATCATCGCCCCGCACCGACCGCTGGGCACCGACCAGATCATGACGGCCGCCTGAACCACCTGAGCGACCTGATCGACCTGATCGACCTGATCGACAACGAGAATCGACCAAGAGAATCGACAGAGAGAGGGGCCGGCCCGGAGAGAAGTCTCCGAACCGGCCCCGACGCATGCCCGCGGCACACGGGCGCCCTGCTCAGTCCTCGTAGGCATCCAGCGGCGGGCACGAGCAGACCAGATTCCGGTCGCCGTACGCCTGATCGATGCGGCGCACCGGCGGCCAGTACTTGTCCGCCGCGGCGACACCGGCCGGGAAGACGGCCTCCTCGCGGCTGTAGCCGTGCTCCCACTCGCCACCCAGCGCGGCCGCGGTGTGCGGCGCGTTGCGCAGCGGGTTGTCGTCGGCGGCCCACTCGCCGGAGCCGACCTTCTCGATCTCCTGGCGGATGGCGATCATCGCGTCGCAGAACCGGTCGATCTCGATCAGGTCCTCGCTCTCCGTCGGCTCGATCATCAGCGTCCCCGCGACCGGGAACGACATGGTCGGCGCGTGGAAGCCGTAGTCGATGAGCCGCTTGGCGATGTCGTCGACGCTGACGCCGGTCGCCTTGCTGATCGGCCGCAGGTCGACGATGCACTCGTGCGCGACGAGCCCGGCCGGACCGGTGTAGAGCACCGGGTAGTGCGGCTCCAGGCGCTTGGCGATGTAGTTGGCGGAGAGCACCGCGACCTGCGTGGCGCGCTTGAGCCCCTCGCCGCCCATGAGCCGTACGTACGACCACGAGATCGGCAGGATCCCGGCGGAGCCCCACGGCGCGGCGGAGATCGGACCCACTCCGGTCGCGGGGCCAGCGGCCGGCTGCAACGGGTGGTTGGGCAGGTAGGGCGCGAGGTGCTCGCGTACACCCACCGGACCGACGCCGGGCCCGCCGCCGCCGTGCGGGATGCAGAAGGTCTTGTGCAGGTTCAGGTGCGAGACGTCGCCGCCGAAGTGCCCCGGCTTGGCGAGCCCCACCAGGGCGTTGAGGTTGGCCCCGTCGACGTACACCTGGCCGCCGGCCTCGTGCACCGACGCGCAGATGTCGGCGACGTGCTCCTCGAAGACGCCGTGCGTCGAGGGGTACGTGATCATGAGCACCGCCAGCTCCTCGCGGTGCTTCTCGATCTTGGCGCGCAGGTCCTCGACGTCGATCTCGCCGTCGTCGGCGGTCTTCACGACGACGACCTTCATGCCGGCCATCACGGCACTCGCCGCGTTCGTGCCGTGCGCGGAGGACGGGATGAGGCAGACGGTGCGCTGCTCGTCGCCGTTCGCGCGGTGGTAGCCGCGTACGGCGAGCAGGCCGGCCAGCTCGCCCTGCGATCCGGCGTTGGGCTGGAGGGAGACCTTGTCGTACCCGGTGACCTCGGCCAGCTGCTCCTCCAGCTCCCTGATCAGGGTGAGGTAGCCCTGCGCCTGCTGGGCGGGCGCGAAGGGGTGCAGCTGTCCGAACTCGGGCCAGGTGACCGGCTCCATCTCGGTGGTCGCGTTGAGCTTCATGGTGCAGGAGCCCAGCGGGATCATGCCGCGGTCGAGCGCGTAGTCACGGTCGGCCAGCCTGCGCAGGTAGCGCAGCATCGAGGTCTCGGAGCGGTACTGGTGGAAGACCGGGTGCGTGAGGTACTCGTCCGTACGCAGCAGGTCCGCGGGGAGCGTGTCCGAGACGGCGGCGTCGAGCGCGTCGACGTCGGCCTCGACGCCGAAGGCGCCCCACACGGCGGCCAGCTGGTGGCGCGTGGTGGTCTCGTCGCAGGCGAGCGAGACGTGGTCGGCGTCGACCAGGTGGATGTTGACCCCGCCTTCGCGGGCGGCGGCGACGAGCCGCTCGGCCTTGCCGGGCACGCGCACGGTCAGCGTGTCGAAGTACGCGCCGTGGACGACCTCGACCCCACCGGCCTTGAGGCCCGCGGCGAGCAGCGTCGCGTACCGGTGGGTGCGCCGCGCGATGGACTTGAGCCCGTCGGGGCCGTGGTAGACGGCGTACATACCGGCCATGACCGCAAGCAGCACCTGAGCGGTACAGATGTTGCTGGTGGCCTTCTCGCGGCGGATGTGCTGCTCACGGGTCTGCAGCGCGAGCCGGTAGGCCTTGTTGCCGTCGGCGTCGACGGAGACGCCCACGAGCCGCCCGGGCAGGCTGCGCGCGAACTTCTCGCGCACCGCCATGTAACCGGCGTGCGGGCCACCGAATCCCATCGGCACACCGAAGCGCTGCGTCGTGCCGACCGCGATGTCCGCGCCCAGCTCGCCGGGCGAGGTGAGCAGCGTCAGGGCGAGCAGGTCGGCGGCGACGGTGACGACGGCGCCCAGCTCGTGGGCCTGGTCGATGACCGGCTTGATGTCGCGTACGACACCGGAGGCGCCGGGGTACTGCACCAGCACGCCCACGACACCGCGCTCGGCGACCTCGGCCGGGATGCCCTCGCTCAGATCCGCGACGACGATCTCGACGCCGGTCGGCTCGGCGCGGGTCCGGATGACGGCGATGGTCTGCGGCAGCGCGTCGGCGTCGACGACGAAGACGCCGTTCTTGACCTTGCCCATGCGCCGCGAGAGCGCCATGGCCTCGGCGGCGGCCGTGCCCTCGTCGAGCAGCGAGGCTCCGGAGGTGGGCAGACCGGTCAGCTCGGCGACCATGGTCTGGAAGTTGAGGAGCGCTTCGAGGCGGCCCTGGGAGATCTCGGGCTGGTACGGCGTGTACGCGGTGTACCAGGCGGGGTTCTCCATGACGTTCCGCAAGATCACGGGCGGCGTGAAGGTGCCGTAGTACCCGAGTCCGATCATGGAGTCGAGGACCTGGTTCCGGTCCGCGAGGGAGCGCAGCTCGGCCAGCACCTCGGCCTCGGAGCGGGCGCCGGGCAGCTTCAGCGCCTCGGCGTTCTTGATCACATCCGGTACCGCGGCGGCCGTCAGCTCGTCGAGCGAGCCGTACCCGACGTGGGCGAGCATCTTGGCCCGCGCTTCCGCATCGGGCCCGATGTGCCGCTGCTCGAAGGGGATGCCCTGTTCGAGTTCGGAGAGCGGGATGCGATTGGTGGCAGTCATTGCGGAGGCCTCCTGGTCTGCGCGACCTACGAGGGGTACCACGGCGCGGGTACCCGGACGGCCTCCCCCTCTGTCATCTCAACCTGAGAGCTTCGCGGCCCCGTCTTTCGACAGAACCGCTTTCACCGTCGGTGAGGAAGGGTTTCGAACGTGCCCGCCCGTACGCCCGCCCTGCTTTCCAGAGTGACCTCGTCCGTGCGGTACGTGTGCCTGAGAGATTCCGGGGAGGATTTGCTCCTTCGGCGCCTCCGGAATCGTGACCCGGAGAGCTCTCCCGCACGGGGTCAGCAGCCATTCGCCAGCCTACCAGCGAGGACCACGGGCGTTCCCTCGAGTGGCCGCCTGCCCCGAAGTGCTCTTACGTAGTGAGTACGAGCGGACAAAGATGAGTTATGCCCACATCCGAAACCCGCGACCAGCTGGAGGGCCCCGTGCAGACCGACATCGATCCGCGCAACCTGATCGGCCGCAAGGCGTTCGACCGCGACGGGGCCAAGATCGGCACGATCGACGAGGTCTACCTCGACGACGCCACCGGCGCACCGGAGTGGGCGGCCATACGGACCGGCCTCTTCAGCCGTGACGCCTTCGTCCCGCTGGAGCCGAGCGAACTGGTCGCCGACGGCACGCTCCGCATCCCGTTCGACCGCGCCCTGATCAAGGACGCCCCCGACTTCGGCGTGGGCCGCCATCTGTCTCCCGCGCAGGAACTCCAGCTCTACCACCACTACGGCCTGGACACCGCGCCCGCACCGCCGCCACCCCCCGACCACGACTTCGGCCACATCGCGGGCCAGGACCCCTCCTGACCCCACCCCTCAGCGACCTTCCACCCCAGGAACGTCACCCCAAGCTTCATCCCCCCGCCCCCGTGACCACCCCCGCCGCCCCCACCTCCTCGCCACAAGACCCCGCGCCCACCAGCGGCAACGGCTCCGCGGGAGTCAGCTCCGGGTCATCGGTCCTGAACGTCCGCACCCGCCCCGGCGCCGACCCCGGCGTCTCGAAGCGCACGGTCACCCGGCCAAGACCGCTCCCCTGCACCCACCCGTGCCCGTACTCGGCATGCCGGACATCGTGCCCCGCGGCCCACCGCCGCTCCACGGGCACCGCCGGCTCCTCGGCCCGCGAACCGCCCTCCGGCTCCCCGGCCCCCGCCTGCCCGGGCGCGCCCTCATCCGCCTCGCCCACCGGCTCAACCGCCTCGGCCTCGGCCTGCGCCTGGGCGAAGAGGTCCTCCTGCGTGTAGTCGGCGAGCCCCGAAACCCCCACCCCGAGCAACCGGACCCCGCCCGTCGTGTCCACGGACTCCAGCAGCCGCGCCGCGGCTTCCCGCACCACCCCGGGGTCGTCCGTGGGCCCCCGCAACGTCTCGGACCGCGTCAGCGTGGAGAAGTCGAAGCGCCGCACCTTCAGCACGATGGTCCGCCCGGAGTGCCCGGCCGCCCGCAGCCGCTGCACGCACCGGTCGGCGAGCCGCGCGACCTCTCCCCTGATCCGCACCCGGTCATGGATGTCCACGTCGTACGTGTCCTCGACACTGACCGACTTGCTCTCCCGCTCGGCCACCACAGGCCGCTCGTCCAGCGCCAGCGCCATCGCGTACAGCGATCCACCGTGCGCCTTGCCGAGGAGCCGTACCAGCTCGTCCTCCCCGGCCTCCGCGATCTCCTCGACCGTGGTGATCCCGGCCCGCCGCAGATGGTCCCCGGTGGCCGGCCCCACGCCGGGCAACGTACGCACCGACATCGGCCCCAGCAGCGCACGCTCCGTACCCGGCGCGATCAGCCTGAGCCCGTCCGGCTTGGCCTCCTCCGAGGCGATCTTCGCCAGCATCTTGGACGCGGCGAGCCCGACCGACCCGGTCAGCCCGGTCACCGCCCGGATGTCCGACCGCAGCCGCTCCCCCACGGCCCTGGCGGACGCCTCGTCATCGGCGACGCCGCCCGCCTCCAGGTCCACGAAGGCCTCGTCCAGACTGAGCGGCTCCACCAGCGGCGACAGCTCCCGCAGCAGCCCCATCACCTGCTCGCTGATCACCCGGTACAACCCGAAGCGCGGCACGAGATAGGCGGCGTTCGGCGCCAGCCGCCGGGCCTGCCCCATCGGCATCGCGGAGTGCACACCGAACCGCCGCGCCTCATACGAAGCGGTGGCCACGACCCCTCGCGGGCCGAGGCCGCCGACCACGACGGCCTTCCCGCGCAGACTCGGCTTCGCGGCCTGCTCCGCGGACGCGTAGAAGGCATCCATGTCCAGATGCAGGATCGTCGGCGCGCTTCTCACATCTCCGATGCTGCCCTACGCCACTGACAATGCCCCGCCGACGGCTCAGACCGCCCGGTTGCGCCGCCTGGCCAGCTCATCGCCGGGATTGTTCCCGATCAGCGTCTCGCCGGTGTCGATCCGCTCCCCGTGCAGCTGGGAGAGCGCGGCCTCGACATCACGCCACACCACGCCGACGGCGATCCCGAAGATCCCCTGGCCGCCCTGGAGCAGATCGTGGACCTCGCCGGGTGAGGTGCACTCGTAGACCGCCGCCCCGTCGCTCATCAACGTCATCCGCTCGAGATCACAGAAGCCGCGCTCGCGCAGATGCTGGACCGTCGTACGGATGTTCTGCAGTGAGACCCCGGTGTCGAGGAACCTCTTGACGACCTTCAGGACGACAACGTCCCGGAAGCTGTAGAGCCGCTGGGTCCCGGAGCCCCCGGCGGCACGCACACTGGGCTCGACCAGGCCCGTCCGGGCCCAGTAGTCGAGCTGTCGGTACGTGATGCCCGCGGCCGCGCACGCGGTCGGCCCCCGGTACCCGATCTGCTCGGAATTCTCGAACGTCGCGTCCCCGCTCCCCTGGACCGCCATCGGTTTCGGAGAGTGATCGGCCGCGCTGCTGTGAAGCGGGTACGGACCGCCCACCGCCGTACCGTCGCCGCTGCTTCTCACGCCGACCTCCGTCCTTGACCTGCCTTCTCGACGGTAGGCAGTCACCAGGGGCTCGTCAACGATCGCCACACTCGCCACGCCGAGTGATAATCACCCTGAGAGTGGTTTCCCGTACCTCGCCACGGGGAAAGGCTAGCCGAATGGTCAAAATCGGACAGCCGGGAGCGGCTCACTGGCTGTTGGTGCCGAAGTCCTCGGGCGAGATCTGGTCGAGGAACTCGCGGAATTTCTCCACCTCGTCCTCCTGCTCGTCAGGGATCGCGATGCCCGCGTCGTCCAGGACGCCGTCGCTTCCGTAGATCGGCGTTCCGGTGCGCAGTGCCAGTGCTATGGCATCGGAGGGGCGTGCGCTCACCTCCACACCGCTGGCGAAGACCAGTTCGGCGTAGAAGACCCCTTCCCGGAGGTCTGTGATGCGCACTTCGGAGAGCTCCTGACCCACGGCCTCCAGCACGTCCTTGAACAGGTCGTGGGTCAGCGGCCGTGCGGGTGCCATGCCCTGCTGCGCGAAGGCGATGGCGGTCGCCTCACCTGGGCCGATCCAGATGGGGAGGTACCGGTCGCCTCCCACTTCACGCAGGAGCACGATCGGCTGGTTGGAGGGCATTTCGACCCGGACACCTACGACGTCGAGCTCGTTCACACAGCAACCCTAGGACGTGGCTGGCAGGTTTGGGTAGTCGGGCACCCGCCGAGTACCGGCCAGGGAGCCCCCGGACACCCCGGGAGCCCCTGCCGGATCAGGGAACTCTGACCCCGAGCGCGGTCTGCACAAGGGCCGAATGCAGCTTCCCCGTGAGCCCCGCCAGCTCTTTGGTACGGGCCTCGGCGTGGGCCCTGGTCTGCGGATTGCGGTGGCGCCGCAGCGGCGCCACGACCTGGTCGACGAGCCCGGCCTCCCGGTCCGCGGCGGCCTTCATGGCCCGCAGATGGCGCGGCTCGATGCCGAACCTGCCCAGCTCGACCACGAGCGAGGCGACCGTGACGGCCTCCGCGTCGTAACCGCCGTCGGGCAGCCGCGTGACGAGCCCGAACGTCTCCCACTCGTCGAGCTGGCGCTCGTCGATCTCGGCGACGGCCAGCAGCTCGTCACGGCCCACACGGGCCGCGGTCGGCTCCTCGGCCCCTTCCTGGCCCCGGGGGCCGCCACCGTCCCGCTGACGGCCCAGAGAGGGCAGTGGGGCCCTCTCGCCGCGCTCCAGCGCCTCCAGGTGCTCCCGGATGACCTTGAGCGGCAGGTAGTGGTCCCGCTGCATCCTCAGGACGTGAGCGAGCCGCTCGACATCCTCCGGGCTGAACTTCCGGTAGCCGGAAGGCGTGCGCTGCGGCTCGATGAGCCCCTCAGCCTCCAGGAAGCGGATCTTGGAGATCGTGACCTCGGGAAACTCATCACGCAGCGCGTTCAGCACGGTGCCGATGCTCATCAGCCGACGGTCCGCGGCGGCGGTGCCGGTGCCGGCACCGCCCCTCGGTGTTTGAAGCATGGACCTTCCTGACGGGTCAGATGCCGACGCTCCGCTGGCTCGCGTAGAAGACCAGCCGGTACTTACCGATCTGCACCTCGTCGCCGTTCGACAGCGCGACGGAGTCGATGCGCTCCCGGTTGACGTACGTGCCGTTGAGGCTGCCCACGTCGGCGACGGTGAAGGAACCGTCCTGAAGGCGACGGAACTCCACATGGCGACGCGACACCGTCACGTCGTCGAGGAAGATGTCGCTCTGCGGGTGACGCCCCGCCGTGGTCAGCTCGCCGTCGAGCAGGAAACGACTGCCCGAGTTCGGCCCGCGGCGCACGACGAGGAGCGCCGAGCCGAGCGGCAGCGCGTCGACCGCGGCCTGCGCCTCCGGGGAGAGCGCGGGGGACGGCGTCTGCCCCGTGACCTCCGCGTCATAGGCCTCCAGGCCCGAGATGGAGATCGTCGACGTCGTCTCGGACGCGCGCTCCGGCGCCGCCCCGGCGCGCAGCGGCGCACCGCAGTTGGAGCAGAACCGGCTCGCCTCGGCGTTGCGGTTCCCGCACCTCGTACACACCAGTGCCATGGACGGGTCCTCCTGCCGCGGCTGCCCCGCGGGGGCATTCGATGCGTGCGGGCCGGGGGTAAACCCTCCACCCGTACTTGAGGTTGACGGTTCCCCGAAACCTATGCGGCCGGGACCGACAGGGTCAACAGATGACGCGCCCTGTCCGCCCGAAATGTCACCACCTGGACCAGTCACCTGGTCGCGGAACATGGGGCGCTCGCCGCCCTGTCCCTCGGCATCTCCATGGCGAGGGGCACGGTGTCGGGCAGTGGCGGGATTGCCGCTGTCCTCACGTGCGCTCTTGCCGAACAACTTCGCAAACAACTTCACGGGCGATTCCCCTTGACCGAAACAGACCCGCCCGTGGGGCAGGACGAACCCTGATTGCACACACCGACATTCATCGGTGAACCAGACATCCTCACAACGTCCGTATCCACCAAACAGTTTCCACCACGCACCACGCTTCCGGTGCGCCGACCCCCCGCAACCTCATGCCCTTGCTCGACGGCCCCCATGCGCCCGCCCCTCACTGCGAGGACGACCGAGCGTAGTCAGGCCGCTTCGCAGGTCGCAAGGCGCTCACGACGATCTTCTCCGAGCGGGTCACAACAACCGTGGCCTGCTCCTTCTCCAGAGTCTGCACCACACCGCCCGGGATGTTCAGCGCAGGTTCCAGATCCTGCGGCTTGCCGATCACCTTGAAGAGGTACGGTTCGCCGACCTTGCGGCCGTCCACCCGGACGCCACCGCCGCCGACGTCCGAAAGATGGGTGCTCGCCACCACGCGTACGTCGTTGATCTGGATCGCCTCGGCGCCGGCGGCGCGCAGCTCCTGAATGGCGTCGAGCAGCATGTCCGCCTCGATCGCCTCCTTCTTGTCCTTGATGGCAAGCGTGATGCCGGGCCCCTGGGCCGCCACCGTGCCTGCCAGGATGCCGAGTTGCCGTTCGCGCTCGACCGTCTGCTTGCGTGCCTCTTCGGCCTGGTCCGAGCTGTTCTCAAGCCCGGTCCGCTGCTCCTCCAGGCGCCGCTTCTCCTCTTCCAGACGCTGAGTACGGTCATCCAGTTCATCGAGGATGCGTACGAGATCTTCCTGACGCGCGCCGCGCAGGGCACTGCTGTCATTGTTGGACCGCACCTGGATGGCCAGACCGAGGCCCAGCACGAACAGCAGCAGGGCCACGATGAGTTGGGGCCTGGTCACCCGCGGCGGCCACAGCCCCTTGGCGAGCCGCTGACGGCCGGTGAGGGGCCTCGGCTCACGGACGGGCACGGCGGGGGCCTCAGGGGCGGCCGGGACCTCGGCGGGGAGTTCCTCGCGGCGGTTGTACGCGGGTGTCTCGTCGTCACTCATCGGCGTCACGCCCTGAAGATGTGCCGGCGGATCGCGGCCGCGTTGGAGAAGATCCGGATGCCGAGGACCACGACGACTCCCGTGGACAGCTGGGCGCCGACGCCCAACTTGTCGCCCAGGAAGACGATCAGCGCGGCCACCACCACGTTCGACAGGAACGACACCACGAAGACCTTGTCGTCGAAGATGCCGTCGAGCATCGCGCGCAACCCGCCGAACACGGCGTCGAGAGCCGCGACCACGGCGATCGGAAGGTACGGCTCGACCACCGCCGGAACCTCGGGCCGAACCAACAATCCGGCCACGACTCCCACGACGAGGCCCAGTACGGCGATCACGATGTGCCCTTTCCTGCCTTCGGCTCTGCTGTTCGTACGGTCACACTGGGCGCTGCGGGCAACCGGAGCTCGTCCGACACGGAGATGCTGGTCCGGATGCCGAAGTTCTCCTGCAGAGCATGCAGGTACTGACCGTCGGGGCTGTTTTGGAACCGGGTGCTCAAGCGGTTCCCCGCACCCACCGCCAGCACCGTATACGGCGGCACCAGCGGCCTGTTGTCGACCAGTATCGCGTCACCCGCGGCCCTGATCGCCGACAGCGCGGTGAGCCGCTGGTCATTGATGGAGATCGCCTCGGCGCCCGACTGCCACAGGCCGTTGACGACGCGCTGCATGTCGCGGTCGCGCACCCGCCCGGTGTCGGAGAAGCCGGCGCTCTCGCGCGGCCCGCCACCGCCCTGGTCGGCTTCCTTCTTGTCGTCCACCACGAGTTTCACACCGGGCCCGTGGACCTCCGTGGCACCGGAGAGGAGCCCGACCAACTCGCCCTGGCTGCCACCGTGCTTCTTCAGCGCGGCCCGCTGCCGTTCGCCCACGTCGTCGCGGAGCTCGTCCACGTCGTCCTCGAGCTTGTCGGCCCCGGCCGTGGCGTCCTCGACGCGGTCGATGAGCTCCTCACGCTCCTTGGCGAGCACCGGCGCCGCTATCCGCGCCTGCGCGGCCCCCACGGTGACCACGAGCGCGGCGAGCACGAGCCCTGCGGCGAGCCCGAGTTTGGCCCGCAGCGGGCGGGGGACACCACTGTCCCCTTTGGCCTTCTTCCTGGCCGCCGCCTCCGCGTATCCCTCGTCGAGACTGTGGTCCATGACGGTGGTGAGCAGCGACATGGACGCGTCCGGACGCCGGGGGCGGGAGGGGGTGCTCCGAACGGGGGGCTGCTGCGGCATGCCGCACATCGTCGCACGTCGCGGGCGCTACCTCCGAATGGCCCCACCGGCGTGCCGGGCAGCACCTGTTGCTGGTACTGCCCGGCATCCGCACACGGTCAGCGACCGGCGCTGTCCACCACCGCGGCCCACTCGTCGAGCAGCGCCTGGGCGGACGCGTCGTCGGGCCCCTCGGCCCACAGATGGGTCACGGCCTCGGCCGGGTCGGGCAGCACGAGCACCCAACGCCCGTCGGCCTCGACGACCCGCACACCGTCAGTGGTGTCCACGGACCGGTCCCCGGCCTCCTCGACCACGCGCCGCATCACGAGCCCCTTGACGGCCCACGGCGTCGCGAGGTCGCGCCGCAGCACGTGCGCACGCGGAATGCGCGCGTCGATCTGGCTGAGGGTGAGCTGCGTACGCGCCACGAGACCGATGAGCCGCACGAACGCGGCCGTGCCGTCGAAGACGCTGCTGAACTCGGGCACGATGAACCCACCGCGTCCGTCGCCGCCGAAGATCGTCGACTCCCCGCGCCCCACCCGCGTCAGATCGTCCGGCGACGTGGTCGTCCAGTCCACCTGTGTGCCGTGGTACGCGGCCACCTGCTCGGCGATCCGCGTCGTCGTCACCGGCAGCGCCACCCGCCCGCTGCGCCGCTCGGCGGCCACCAGGTCCAGCATGACCAGCAGGGCACGGTCGTCCTCGACGATCCGCCCCTTCTCGTCGACGAGCGAGAGCCGCTCGCCCACCGGGTCGAACCGCACGCCGAACGCCGCCCGCGCGGACGCCACGATCTCACCGAGCCGCACAAGCCCGGACCTGCGCGTGTCCGCGGTCTCGGTGGGCCGCGACTCGTCGAGCCCGGGGTTGATCGTCAGCGCGTCGACGCCGAGCTTGCCCAGGAGGCTCGGCAGCACGAGCCCGGCACTGCCGTTGGACGCGTCGACGACGACCTTCAGCTGCGACTCGGCGATCCCCGTGGTGTCGACGTTCCGCAGCAGCGACCCGGTGTACGAGTCGAACACGCTGGACGGGAAGTGCAGGTCCCCGATCTCCCCGGGGAAGGCCCGTCGGTACTCCTGGCGCGCGTAGACCCGGTCCAGCTTCCGCTGACTGCCCTGCGACAGGTCAGCTCCCTGCTCGTCGAAGAACATGATGTCGACGGAGTCCGGCACCCCGGGCGACGTACGGATCATGATTCCGCCGGCGCTGCCCCGAGCCGTCTGCTGCCGCGCGACCGGCAGCGGCACGTTCTCCAGATCGCGTACGTCGATGGCGCTGGCCTGCAACGCCGAGATCACCGCCCGCTTCAGCGCACGGGCACCTCGCGAGTGGTCACGCGCGGTGGTGACGGTCGAGCCCTTCTTCAGGGTCGTCGCATACGCCCCCGCGAGCCGCACGGCCAGCTCCGGCGTGATCTCCACGTTCAGGATGCCGGAGACACCGCGCGCCCCGAACAGATGCGCCTGACCGCGGGACTCCCAGATGACGGACGTGTTGACGAACGCGCCCGCCTCGATCGTCTTGAACGGGTAGACCCGCACATTGCCCTGGATGATCGATTCTTCGCCGACGAGGCACTCGTCGCCGATCACCGCGCCGTCCTCGATACGGGCGGCCCGCATGATGTCGGTGTTCTTCCCGACGACACAGCCTCTGAGGTTGCTGTGCTGTCCGATGTAGACGTTGTCGTGGACGACGGCCTTGTGCAGGAACGCGCCTTCCTTCACCACGACGTTCGAGCCGATCACCGTGTGTTCACGGATCTCGACGTTCGCCTCGACCTTGGCGTAGTCCCCGATGTACAGGGGCCCGCGCAGCACGGCGTCGGGGTGCACTTCGGCGCCCTCCGCGACCCAGACGCCGGGCGAGATCTCGAAGCCGTCGAGCTCGACGTCGACCTTGCCCTCCAGGACGTCGGCCTGGGCCTTGCCGTAGCTCTCGTGCGTGCCGACGTCTTCCCAGTAGCCCTCGGCGATGTAGCCGTAGATGGGCTTGCCTTCCTTCATCAGCTGCGGGAAGACATCACCGGACCAGTCGACCGGCACATCGGCCTCGACGTAGTCGAAGACCTCGGGCTCCATCACATAGATGCCCGTGTTGACCGTGTCGGAGAAGACCTGTCCCCAGGTCGGCTTCTCCAGGAAGCGCTCGACCTTGCCTTCCTCGTCGACGATGGTGATGCCGAATTCCAGCGGGTTCGGTACGCGCGTCAGACAGACGGTGACGAGCGCGCCCTTTTCCTTGTGGAAGTTAATCAGCTCGGTGAGGTCGAAATCGGTCAGCGCGTCACCGGAGATCACGAGGAAGGCATCGTCCTTCAGCGCTTCCTCGGCGTTCTTCACGCTGCCTGCTGTGCCGAGCGGCTTCTCCTCGTTGGCATACGTGAGCTCCATCCCAAGCTCTTCGCCGTCGCCGAAGTAGTTCTTGACGAGAGAGGCCAAGAACTGCACTGTTACCACGGTCTCGGTCAGACCATGCCTCTTCAGCAGGCGCAGCACATGCTCCATGATCGGCCGATTGGCCACGGGCAGGAGCGGCTTGGGCATGCTTGAGGTCATGGGGCGAAGGCGGGTGCCTTCGCCGCCGGCCATTACGACGGCCTTCATGTCGGAAACGTCCTCCTTATAGACGACGATCTAGCCGACTCAGCCCGCCAAGTTGGTCCCGCATATGTCCATCACGGGTCTAAGCGCCTCTACGGCCGCCAAATCGGCAGGCTCAATCGGCCATGTTGTCCACCTTGACAAGTCGGCGGACCTGAACCACATACAGGATCCCTGCCCACCAATACAGCGTTGTACCCCATCCGGCGAACGCCCATCCGAAAATAGCAGCGAGAGTTGCGAGCCAGCCACTTCCGTCGCTCAGCAGCAGTAGCGGAAAGGCGTACATGAGGTTGAAGGTGGCGGCCTTGCCCAGGAAGTTCACCTGCGGCGGCGGATAGCCGTGGCGCCTGAGGATCCAGACCATCACCAGCAGAACCAGCTCGCGCAGCACAAGCGCTGCGGTCAGCCAGAGCGGCAGAATCTCCCGCCACGTCAGTCCGAGCAGCGTGGTGAGGATATAGAGCCGGTCGGCCGCGGGGTCGAGCAGCCTGCCGAGTTTGCTGATCTGGTTCCAGCGCCGGGCGAGCTTGCCGTCGAGGTAGTCGCTGACCCCGCTGAGCGCGAGCACGAGCAGCGCCCACCCGTCGCTGTTGGGCCCCCCGAACTCCGGCCTGAGGATCAACCACAGGAAGAGAGGCACGCCGGCGAGACGCGCCATGCTGAGGATGTTCGGGATGGTGAGGACACGGTCCGTCTGGACACGCGTCTCCTGGACCTCCACCCGGGGGCCTCCTGTGGGAAAAGTACCAATGATGCCCCCTGACCTTACCCTCAGTTGACACGGGGTGGTGCGGAGGGGTCCCAGAGCCCCGCGGTCACAAAACAAAAAAGCCGTGGCCCCTGGAATTGAATCCAGGGGCCACGGCTATAAAAGAAGTTCGGCGGCGTCCTACTCTCCCACAGGGTCCCCCCTGCAGTACCATCGGCGCTATGAGGCTTAGCTTCCGGGTTCGGAATGTAACCGGGCGTTTCCCTCACGCTATGACCACCGAAACACTATGAAACTGACAACCGCACCGCCATGTGGCATGACGGGGTTGTTCGTGGTTTCAGAACCAACACAGTGGACGCGAGCAACTGAGGACAAGCCCTCGGCCTATTAGTACCAGTCACCTCCACCCGTTACCGGGCTTCCAGATCTGGCCTATCAACCCAGTCGTCTACTGGGAGCCTTAACCCCTCAAAGGGGGTGGGAATACTCATCTCGAAGCAGGCTTCCCGCTTAGATGCTTTCAGCGGTTATCCTTTCCGAACGTAGCCAACCAGCCATGCCCTTGGCAGGACAACTGGCACACCAGAGGTTCGTCCGTCCCGGTCCTCTCGTACTAGGGACAGCCCTTCTCAATATTCCTACGCGCACAGAGGATAGGGACCGAACTGTCTCACGACGTTCTAAACCCAGCTCGCGTACCGCTTTAATGGGCGAACAGCCCAACCCTTGGGACCGACTCCAGCCCCAGGATGCGACGAGCCGACATCGAGGTGCCAAACCATCCCGTCGATATGGACTCTTGGGGAAGATCAGCCTGTTATCCCCGGGGTACCTTTTATCCGTTGAGCGACGGCGCTTCCACAAGCCACCGCCGGGTCACTAGTCCCGACTTTCGTCCCTGCTCGACCCGTCGGTCTCACAGTCAAGCTCCCTTGTGCACTTACACTCAACACCTGATTACCAACCAGGCTGAGGGAACCTTTGGGCGCCTCCGTTACTCTTTGGGAGGCAACCGCCCCAGTTAAACTACCCATCAGACACTGTCCCTGATCCGGATCACGGACCGAGGTTAGACATCCAGCACGACCAGAGTGGTATTTCAACGGCGACTCCACGAACACTGGCGTGCCCGCTTCAAAGTCTCCCACCTATCCTACACAAGCCGAACCGAACACCAATATCAAACTATAGTAAAGGTCCCGGGGTCTTTCCGTCCTTCTGCGCGAAACGAGCATCTTTACTCGTAGTGCAATTTCACCGGGCCTATGGTTGAGACAGTCGAGAAGTCGTTACGCCATTCGTGCAGGTCGGAACTTACCCGACAAGGAATTTCGCTACCTTAGGATGGTTATAGTTACCACCGCCGTTTACTGGCGCTTAAGTTCTCAGCTTCACACACCCGAAAGTGCACTAACCGGTCCCCTTAACGTTCCAGCACCGGGCAGGCGTCAGTCCGTATACATCGCCTTACGGCTTCGCACGGACCTGTGTTTTTAGTAAACAGTCGCTTCTCGCTGGTCTCTGCGGCCACCCCCAGCTCACCGTGTAAAACGGATCACCAGTGATGGCCCCCCTTCTCCCGAAGTTACGGGGGCATTTTGCCGAGTTCCTTAACCATAGTTCACCCGAACGCCTCGGTATTCTCTACCTGACCACCTGAGTCGGTTTAGGGTACGGGCCGCCATGAAACTCGCTAGAGGCTTTTCTCGACAGCATAGGATCATCCACTTCACCACAATCGGCTCGGCATCAGGTCTCAGCCTTAATGTGCGACGGATTTACCTATCACACGGCCTACACCCTTACCCCGGGACAACCACCGCCCGGGCTGGACTACCTTCCTGCGTCACCCCATCACTCACCTACTACAAGTCTGGTTCGTCGGCTCCACCACTCCCCTTTGCCCGAAGGCTCCAGGGCGGCTTCACGGACTTAGCATCGCCTGATTCAATGTTTGACGCTTCACAGCGGGTACCGGAATATCAACCGGTTATCCATCGACTACGCCTGTCGGCCTCGCCTTAGGTCCCGACTTACCCTGG
>NZ_CP029617.1:1155000-1682500 GCF_003945545.1 Streptomyces sp. WAC 01529
CGCCCGCGGACACCGCGCTGCTCGACCCGGCTCTGGTGCTCGGCTTCGTCACCGAGGAGGGCGGCCCGACCAGCCACAGCGCGATCCTCGCCCGTGCGCTCGGCGTGCCGGCCGTGGTCGCGCTGCCCGGGGCCGGGGAGCTCGCCGAGGGCACTGTCGTGGCAGTCGACGGCAGCACCGGTGAGATCTTCGTGGACCCGAGCATCGAGAAGCGTGAGCAGCTCGAGGCCGCCGCTGCCTTGCGCAAGGCGGCGCTGGCGGCGTCGACCGGGCCGGGTGCGACGTCCGACGGGCACAAGGTTCCGCTGCTCGCCAACGTCGGCGGGCCCGCCGATGTGCCTGCCGCCGTCGAGGCGGGGGCCGAGGGTGTCGGTCTGTTCCGTACCGAGTTCCTCTTCCTCGACGACAGCACGAAGGCGCCGTCCGAGGAGAAGCAGGTCGAGGCGTACCGCAAGGTGCTCGAGGCCTTCCCCGAGGGCCGTGTCGTCGTGCGAGTGCTGGACGCCGGTGCGGACAAGCCGCTCGACTTCCTGACGCCGACCGACGAGCCGAACCCCGCGCTGGGCGTGCGAGGGCTGCGGGCGCTGCTCGATCACCCTGAGGTGCTGCGTACGCAGCTGACCGCGCTGGCCAAGGCCGCCGAGGGGCTGCCGGTCTACCTCGAGGTCATGGCTCCGATGGTCGCGGACCGCACCGACGCCAAGGCGTTCGCGGACGCGTGCCGTGAGGCGGGGCTGCAGGCGAAGTTCGGCGCGATGGTCGAGATTCCGTCGGCGGCTCTGCGGGCGCGCTCGATCCTCCAGGAGGTCGAGTTCCTCTCGCTGGGCACCAATGACCTCGCGCAGTACGCGTTCGCCGCCGACCGGCAGGTGGGCGCCGTGTCCCGGCTCCAGGACCCGTGGCAGCCCGCGCTGCTCGACCTGGTCTCGCTCTCCGCGGAGGCGGCGCGGGCCGAGGGCAAGAGCTGTGGCGTGTGTGGCGAGGCCGCGTCGGATCCGCTGCTCGCCTGTGTGCTGACCGGTCTGGGTGTCACCTCTCTGTCGATGGGTGCCGCGTCGATTCCTTACGTGCGGGCGACTCTCGCCAAGTACACGCTTGCCCAGTGCGAGCGTGCCGCGTCGGCGGCCCGTGCCGCGGACACCGCCGAGGAGGCCCGCAAGGCCGCTCAGGCGGTGCTGTCCGGCGAGTAGCCGCACGGTCGTTGTTCCGAGGGGCGTCCCACCCGTGTGGTGGGGCGCCCCTCGGGCGTTCAGTGCGTGTGGCCGTTTTCCTGGTCGTCGTCTTCGAGGTGGGGTGCCGCGCAGTAGTCGACGCCGGATTCCGGGGCGACGAGGTCTCCTGTGATGGCGTCGGTGCAGTACGCGTCGAAGACCTCGGCCGCGGTGAGGGGCTGGAGCAGGCCGCCGTGCATGCGCCAGCCCTGCACGCGGTCGCGGGCGCCTTCCGCGCTGGTGCGCAGCACCATGCCCGCGGCGCGGTGGGTGGCGATGCCGACGGCGAGGACCGTGGCGAACTCCAGGGCCTCGGTCTCGTCGAGCAGGGCGCTGCCGTCGGCGTCGACTTCCACGTGCAGTGCGGCGAGGAGGGTCTCGGAGTCGGAGGGCACGCTGCACACCAGGTGCCGGGTGCCTGGGGCCGAGGTGTCGATGGCGCGGGTGATCAGTTCCGAGGCACGGGCGAACGCGGCTCGGCCGATGTCCTCGCCGCAGGTCGCGCAGGCGCCGGTGCGGGCGAGCACCGTCGTCGCGTACTCCCATGTGGCCTGGCGGACCGCCTCGTCGACGAGGTCGGGCAGGAGGTCGGCGAGGGGCTGGCCCTCGTAGGGAATCGTGGGGCCGCCCGCTGCCAGTTCGGCGGTGAAGCGGGTGCGGCTGGCCGGGGTGTCGGGGTCCAGGCCGGTGTCCTCGCAGTACATCTCGTACTCCTCGGGGTCGAAGAGTGCGACCGAGGTGTGCCTGCCCTGGGATGCGAGGGTCCTGAGCAGGGCTTCGACCTGCTGGAGGTAGGTGTCGTGGTCGTCGAAGGTGAAGGTGCGGTAGCGGCGCATCGCCGCGAAGTCCTCCTCATCGGCCAACAGGCCGATGGTTCCGGCGACTTCGCGGCGCAAGGCGCGTCGCATCGTGTCGGGTCGGGTGTGCGCCATGATTTCCCCCTGCACTCGGTCGATCAATGCTCACTCAGAGTAATCGTGGGCACTGACAACCGGCGCTGAGCTGCGGGGAAGGGGTCAGGAGCGGGTGCGGAAGAGGTCCTCGTAGAAGTGGAGCAGGTCGAGGTTGTCGACCGAACCGGGGTTGACCGCCTTGTTCAGCGGGGTGCCTTGGAGGAGGCGTTTGACGGGGACCTCGATGCGCTTGCCGGTGAGGGTGTGCGGGATGCCGGGGACCTCGATCACTTCGTCGGGGACGTGGCGCGGGGAGAGCTGTTCGCGGATGGTCCGCTTGATGCGGTCGCGCAGGGCGTCGTCGAGGGCCGCGCCGGGGGCGAGGTGGACGAAGAGCGGCATCCAGTAGCCGCCGTCGGGTTGTTCGACTCCGATGACGAGGGATTCGCGGATCTCGGGCAGCCGCTCGACGGCCTCGTAGATGTCGGCGGAGCCCATGCGGACGCCCTGGCGGTTGAGTGTGGAGTCGGAGCGGCCGTGGATGATCACCGAGCCGCGTGAGGTGCGGGTGATCCAGTCGCCGTGGCGCCAGACGCCGGGGTAGGTGTCGAAGTAGCTGTCGTGGTAGCGGGTGCCGTCCGGGTCGTTCCAGAAGTGGATGGGCATGGACGGCATGGGGTTGGTGACGACCAGTTCGCCGACCTCGTCGATGAGCGGCTTGCCCTGGGGGTCCCAGGACTGGAGGTCCGTGCCGAGGCAGGGTGCCTGGAGTTCGCCGATGTGGACGGGGAGGGTGGGGACGGCGCCCGCGAAGCAGGAGCAGACGTCCGTGCCGCCGCTGACCGATGCCGTCCAGAGGCCGCCGGGGGTCTGCGCGAACTCGTCGTGCAGCCAGCGGAAGCCGTCGGGGGGCAGCGGGGAGCCGGTCGTGGCGACGCACTTGACGCGGGAGAGGTCGAAGTCGCGGGCCGGGTGGACGCCGGCCTTGCGGCAGGCCATGACGTACGCGGCGGAGGTGCCGTAGAGGGTGGCGCCGGTGCGTTCGGCGATGCGCCACTGGGCGGCGGTGTCGGGGTGGCCGGGGCTGCCGTCGTACAGGACGATCGTGGTGCCGGTCAGGAGGCCGGAGACGAGGAAGTTCCACATCATCCAGCCGGTCGAGGTGTACCAGAAGAAGCGGTCGTCGGGGCCGAGGTCGCAGTGCAGGCCGAGCTGCTTGAGGTGTTCGACGAGGATGCCGCCCTGGGACTGGACGATCGCCTTGGGCAGGCCGGTGGTACCGGAGGAGTACAGCACCCACAGGGGGTGGTCGAAGGGCACCGGTTCGAAGACGGGTGCCACGTCGGCCGAGGTGAGGGCCGCCCACTCCAGGGCGCCTTCGGGGGCGTCGGTGCCGAGCAGCGGGATGTGCACGACCGCGCGGAGGCCGGGCAGTTCGGAGCGGAGTTCGGCGACGGTGTCGCGGCGGTCGTGTTCCTTGCCGCCGTAGCGGTAGCCGTCGACGGTGAAGAGGACGACCGGCTCGACCTGCTGGAAGCGGTCCAGGACGCTGCGGGCGCCGAAGTCGGGGGCGCAGGAGGTCCAGACGGCTCCGACGGCGGCGGTGGCGAGGAGCGCGACGACGGCCTGGGGGATGTTCGGCAGGTAGCCGCTGACGCGGTCTCCGGGGCGTACGCCCATTGCGCGCAGCTCCGCGGCCAGGGAGCCGACCTGGCGGCGCAGTTCGGCCCAGGTGACGGGCTGTGGGTCGTGGCTCTCGTCGACGTGGAGGAGTGCGGGGGTGTCCGCGCGCGCGGGGTCGTCGGCGGCGCGCAGGGCGTGCTCGGCGTAGTTGAGGGTCGAGCCGGGGAACCACTGGGCGCCCGGCATCGAGCGGTCGCCGAGCACGCGCGCGTAGGGGGTGGAGAAGGTGACGTCGAACCAGTCGGTGACCGCTTTCCAGAACGCTTCGAGGTCGGTCACCGACCAGTGGTGCAGCGCCTCGTAGCCGCCCTCGGCCGGGGCTCCGTATCGCTCGGCGGCCCAGGCCTGGAACCGGGTGATCTGCGCTTCGGCGATCCTCTCCGGGCTCGGCTGCCAGAGCGGCGCGGCGTTCGCTGAGGACGTCATGGGGCGGCTCCCGGACTGTACGCGTCGTGTGCGTGCGGAGTGCGCACGTGCTGGGTGTGCGCGTGAACACGGCTGAAAGGGACGATGCCACGTGATCGACTTCCGCACCAGGGTGTGCCTCACACGGCCGGCCCGGTGGTCATGTGCCGTAGCCCCAGGTGAACGGCAGCTGAACGGGCCACACAGGCGGCGTTTCCGGTGGCAGGGTGAGCAGCATGAACGGTCGTGACCTGGTGCGTTCGGTGAAGGCGGTCGGGGTGGTCGGCACGGCGCAGGGGTTGCGCACGGTGCGCTCCTCGTGGCGCAGGTGGCGGGCCGACGCGGTGGGGCTGGGCCCTCGGCGTGCCGAGCGTGCGCGGGTGCCCGGTCCTGTGGTGGGGGTGGAGCCGGGGCCCGGTGGCGGTGTGGTGCGGTTCGCCCGGTCCGAGCTGCGGGTGCGGGTGACGGCGGGTGGGGCGGTGTTCTGGGGGTGGGACGGTGCGGGGCCGGAGCCCTCGTACGCGCTGTGGGGCGGGAGCCCCGAGCCGGATCCGCGTGCGGTCCTTGAGCCCGACAAGGAGGGCGGCTGGCGGGTCGTGTCGGAGCGCACGACGGTGGTGGTCTCGCGTCAGGGCTCCGTCGAACTGCGCACTCCCGGTGGCGTGATGCTGCGGCGTGATCTGCCGCCGCGCTGGTGGGAGCCGGCCGAGGGGGGCGCGGCGCGCTGGGTGCAGCGGTCGGAGGTGCCCGCGGACGCGCGGTTCTTCGGCCTGGGTGGGCGTGCCGACGGGCCGCGGCTGCGGAACGGGACGTACCGGCTGTGGAACACCGATCCGGGCGGGTCCTTCGGGCCCGGGGACGACCCGCTGTACATCACCATGCCGGTGCAGATGGTGGTGGCCGACGCCGGTACGCATCTGGTCTTCCACGACAACACGTGGGAGTGCGAGGTCTCGGTGCGCGAGGGCGAGGAGGGGGCGGGGTCGGGCCATGACCGGGCCGGCTCGTGCGAGGTGCGGATGGACGGCGGTCCGCTGCGGTGCTGGGCGGTGGTCGGCGCTCCCGCGCGCGTGCTGCACACCTGGGCGTCGCTCACGGGTCCCCCGGCGGTGCCGCCTTCGTGGGCGCTCGGGCACCATCACGCGCGGTGGGGTTTCGGCAGCGAAGAGGAGGTACGGCGGATCGTCGCGGGCTATCAGGAGCACGGGCTGCCGCTGGACGCCGTACATCTGGACATCGATCACTACGAAGCGCATCAGGTGTTCACCGTCGACAAGGAGCGCTTTCCGAAACTGCCGCAGTTCGCCGATGAGTTGCGCAGGGAGGGGGTCCGGCTCGTCTCGATCGTGGATCCGGGGGTGAAGGCCGAGCCGGGTGTCGGGCTGTACGACAGTGGGGTGGCGGCCGACGCTTTTGTGCGGGACGCGGCGGGGCGGCTGGTGCGTGGTGTGGTGTGGCCCGGTGAGGCGGTCTATCCGGATTTCACCGACCCGCGCGCGCGGGAGTGGTGGGGCCGGCTCTACGAGGAGCGGCTCGACCAGGGTTTCGCGGGGTTCTGGCACGACATGAACGAGCCGGTGTCGTTCGCCGCGTTCGGTGAGGCGACGCTGCCCCGTTCGGCGCGGCACTCCCTGGAGGGGCGTGGCGGTGACCATCGGGAGGCCCACAACGTGTACGGGCTGGCGATGGCCCGTGCCGGGTATGAGGGGCTGTGTGAACTGCTGCCCGGGGAGCGGCCCTTCTTGTTCTCGCGTTCCGGGTGGGCGGGGATGCAGCGCTACGGAGGGACGTGGTCCGGCGACGTGTCCTCGGGCTGGCCGGGGTTGCGGGCGTCGCTGTCGCTGGTGTTGGGGCTGGGGTTGTGCGGTGTGCCGTACTCGGGTCCCGATGTGGGCGGGTTCGACGGCAGCCCCTCTCCGGAGCTGTATCTGCGGTGGTTCCAGCTGGGGGCATATCTGCCGTTGTTCCGTACGCACGCGGCGATCGGGGCCGGGCGGCGTGAGCCCTGGGAGTTCGGTGCGCAGGTGCTGGAGCACGCGCGCGTGGCGCTCGTCGAGCGCAGGCGGCTGCGGCCGTACTTCGTGACGCTCGCCCATCTGGCCAAGCGCACGGGTGCGCCTTATGTGCGGCCCCTGTGGTGGGGCCGTCCCGAGGACAGGGCGCTGCGCGACTGCGAGGACGCGTTTCTGCTCGGGGACTCCCTGCTGGTGGCGCCGGTCCTGGAGAGCGGTGCGCGGGAGCGGGTGGTGCGGCTGCCGCCGGGGCGCTGGTACGACACGGCGACCGGGCAGGCGTACGAGGGGCCTGGGCAGGTGCTCCTGGAGGCGCCGCTGTCGCGCGTTCCGGTGCTCGCGCGGGCGGGCACGGTGCACCCGGTGCGGGGCCGCGACGGGGGCCTTGAGCTGGAGGTGTGGGCGCCGGCCGCGGGGCGTACGGGCGGGGGTCTGGTGATCGCCGATGCCGGTGACGGGTGGGAGGAGCCGGAGGTCGAGCGGTTCACGACGCGGTGGAGCGGGGGGCGTGTGGTGGTCGAGAGGGAGGGGGGTGGGGTGGCGCGGGGGCGGCCGGTGCGGGTGCGGGGGCTCGCCGGGTGAGGTGCGTCGGCGGGTTCGGCGGCGTATGGCTGTGGCGTGGGGGCGCGCCTTGGGGAGGAGCGCTCGGGCCCCGGCCGGGGCTCGGCCGGGGCGGTGGTGTGCGTCAGATGTAGCGGCCCTCGAACCACGCGCGTGCCATCAGGGTGTGGAGCGGGAAGGCGAGTTCTTCGGGGCGGCGCAGCAGGTGCCAGCCTTCGGTCTCGTCCGTCGGCGCTGAGGGCGCCAGGTCGGCGGCGGGGCGTTCGGGGAGCAGGCCGAAGAGCAGGAGGTATCCGTCGGGGGCGCTCGCGGCGTCGATGAGGCGGACGTCGCGGCTCTGGGCGTTGATGCCGGTCTCCTCCTTGAGCTCGCGTACGACCGCGTGCCGCCAGTCCTCCCTGTCGTCGATGAAGCCGCCGGGCAGGGCGATGCCGCCGAGCGCGGGAGCGACGGTGCGGGTCACGACGACCAGGCCGGTGCCCTGTGTGTCGTAGACGGGCTGGAGGGCCACCGCTACGGGGAGCGGGTTGCGGTAGGCCACGGTCCCGCAGGCGGCACAGGTGCGGGGCCCGGTGGCGGGCTGGTCTTCGTAGGGCGCTCCGCAGCTCGAACAGTGGGAGCCCGGGGCGGAGTTGGCGAGGTGTGGGGATGCGGACACGCCGCGGACTGTATCCGATCTCCGCGGCGTCGGTCTTCCGTGGTGGCGGGTGATCCTGATAGACGCAGGGGGCATGACAGCATTTGCCCCCGCTCTGCGGAAACTCGCCGTCTCCGCCGTCGCCCTGCTGGCGGTGGCGGCCGCCCCCTCCCCCGCGCACGCGAAGCCCGAGCCGAAAGCCCCCGAGGAGTTCGTGGCGCTGCGCGATGTCGACCCGACGATCATCCAGGAGATGCGGTACATCACTCCGCACAACTTCGTGGGCGAGCCCATCGACGGCTACAGGAAGCCGATGTGCATCCTCACCGAGCCCGCCGCGAAGGCTCTGTACAAGGCGCAGCGGAGGCTGCTGCGCAAGGGCTACTCCCTGAAGGTGTACGACTGCTACCGGCCGCAGCGGGCCGTGGACCACTTCGTGCGGTGGGCCGAGGATCTGGGCGATGAGCGCATGAAGGCGGAGTTCTATCCCCATGTCGACAAGTCGCGGTTGTTCGCGGACGGTTACATCGCGAAGAAGTCCGGGCACAGCCGGGGCTCCACGGTGGATCTGACCGTCGTGAGGCTTCCGGCGCTGCCGACGCGCCCGTACGTCCCCGGAGAGCCCCTGACGCCCTGTGACGGCCCTCAGCGCGAGCGTTTCCCGGACAACTCCGTGGACATGGGGACGGGCTTCGACTGCTTCGACACGCTGTCGCACACGGATGATCCCCGTGTCACGGGGAAGCAGCGGGCCCACCGCGAGCTTTTGAGGGGGGCGCTGTCCAAGGAGGGCTTCGTCAATCTCCCCGAGGAGTGGTGGCACTTCACCTACAAGCCGGAACTCTTTCCCGACACCTACTTCGACTTCCCGGTGTCCCGGAGGTCCCTGACGGGGCGCTGACGGCGCGGCACGCAGGAGGGCGACCGGGACCACCCCCGTCGGCCCCGGTCGCGACCTCGGACTCCCCAGTCTCCGGCCTCCGCCGCCCCTGACGAAATCCGGTTGCCCGTGGCACACTTCTGACAGGCCGTCAGATTCAGTGCCCATGGAGGAGCCTTGTCCCGTACACGCACCCCCGTAGTGGCCGACTGGTTCGCCGGGGAGGGGGAGAGCTTCCGCCTTCTGGGCACCCGCTGCGCGGCGTGCGCCTGCGTCTTCTTCCCGCGCGAGGACGGCTTCTGCCGCAATCCCGGCTGCCCGGGCGGCGAGCTGATCGAGGTGGCGCTGTCGCGGCGCGGGCGCGTCTGGTCGTACACCGACGGGCGCTACCGGCCGCCCCCGCCTTATGTCTCCGATCCGGAACTCCCGTGGGAGCCCTACACGTTGATCGCTGTGGAGCTGGCGGCGGAGCGCATGGTGGTGCTCGGGCAGGCGGCTCCCGGCGTCTCGGTCACCGATCTGGCGGTCGGCATGGAGGTGGAGGTCGTCCCCGGAGTGCTCGACGAGGACGACGGGACGACGTGGACGACATGGCACTGGCGGCCCGTGGGGGTGGGCGGATGAGCGGCGAGGTGGCGGTGCTCGGCGCGGGCATGCATCCCTGGGGCAAGTGGGGGCGCGGCTTCGTCGAGTACGGAGTGGTGGCGGCGCGCGCGGCGCTCGCGGACGCCGGGGTCGACTGGCGGGACGTGGGCTCGATCGTCGGGGCGGACACGGTCCGGGGCGGCTATCCGGGGTATGTCGCCGGGGCCACGTTCGCCAAGGCGCTCGGCTGGCAGGGGGCGCGGGTGGCGAGTGTGTACGCGGCGTGCGCGTCCGGCGCCCAGGCCATCGCCGCCGCGCGTGCGCAGATCCTCGCGGGGCTCGCCGACGTGGTCCTGGTGGTCGGTGCGGACGCGGCACCCAAGGGGTTCTTCCGGCCCGCCGGCGGGGACCGGCCGGATGATCCCGACTGGCTGCGGTTCCGTGTGCTCGGTGCGACCAACCCCGCGTACTTCGGGCTCTACGCGCGCCGCCGGATGGCCGTGCACGGCGACACCCTGGAGGACTTCGCCCAGGTCAAGGTGAAGAACGCGGCGGCGGGCACGCTCAACGCGAACGCCCGCTACCGCAAGGCCGTCACCGCCGAGGAGGTCGCCGCCTCCGCCGTGGTCGCCGACCCGCTGCGGCTGCTGGACATCTGCGCCACCTCCGACGGGGCCGCGGCCCTGGTGCTGTCCAGCATGGAGTTCGCGCGGCACCGCGGCGCCTCGGATCCGGTGCGCATCCGCGCGGTCTCCACCGTGACGCCGACGTATCCGACCACGGTGCTGGACCTGCCCGACATCGCCACGGACTCCGCGGCGGCCGTGGCCCCGGCCGAGGAGACCTTCCGCGCGTCCATCGCGCGTGCGGCGTACGAAGAGGCGGGCATCGGCCCCGAGGACGTATCCCTGGCGGAGGTGTACGACCTGTCCACCGCCCTCGAACTCCAGTGGTACGAGGATCTGGGGCTCTGCGCCGAGGGCGAGGGGGCCAAGCTGCTGCGCGACGGCGTGACGTCCGCGGGCGGGCGGGTGCCCGTGAACACCAGCGGGGGGCTCGCGTCCTTCGGAGAGGCCGTGCCGGCCCAGGCGATCGCCCAAGTGTGCGAGATAACCTGGCAGTTGAGAGGGGCGGCTGGGGCGCGGCAGGTGGCGGGGGCACGTGTGGGGATCACCGCGAACCAGGGGCTTTTCGGCCACGGCTCCTCGGTCGTGGCGGTGCGTTGATCCACTGTTCGGGTGCTGCGGGAGGAAGGTCTCGCACCGGTTAACCGTTGCCGTCCGCGACCTTGACGCTCCATCACCACCGGTGAACACTTCCGGGTGTCAGTCGGCGTCGCCGCACCTCGGCTCCACGCACGCCCAGCACCTCTGTGCGTGCGAAAAGCCCGTATGAAGGGCCTGGTCAACGGGTCATCCCCCATGGGCGATGCGACTGCCACGGCACGCTCGTCACGGACGCCGGGCGGGGCGCGGGAGACCCCTGCCTCCGGCTGCATCAGCCGGGCGTATCCAGACGGCGGTCGTGGAAACGCACCCTGCACGGAGTACCGGGGCGCACCGCCCCGGGCGAGGGCCTAGGAGCCGCCATGTACTCAAATGGGGACATCTTCGTCGGTGAGGTCATCGGCACCGCGATTCTGATTCTGCTCGGCGCCGGCGTGTGCGCCGCCGTCACGCTCAGCCACTCGAAGGCGAAGGCCTCCGGATGGGTCGTCATCGCCTTCGGATGGGGCTTCGGGGTGCTGGCGGGCGCCTATACCGCGGGCCCGCTCTCCGGTGGCCATCTCAATCCCGCCGTCACGCTCGGCATCGCCATCGACACCGGTGAGTGGGGCGAGGTCTGGGTCTATCTGCTCGGTCAGATGGTCGGCGCGATGCTCGGCGCCGTCCTCGCCTACCTCGTATATCTCGCGCAGTTCAACGCCAATGTCACGCGGAGCGTCAAGGACAAGGTGTCCGGCGCGCACGAGCCGACGCCGACGCTCGGCATCTTCTCCACCATCCCGGAGATCAGGAACCCCGTCGCCAACCTCATCACCGAGGTCATCGCGACCATCGCGCTGGTGCTGCCGGTCCTCGCCTTCGGGCTCACCAAGGGGCTCGGTGAGTCGGGCACGCAGACGCTGATCGTGGCGTTCCTCGTCGTCGGCATCGGCCTCTCCCTCGGCGGCCCCACGGGCTATGCCATCAACCCCGCGCGCGACCTCGGCCCGCGCATCGTGCACACGTTCCTGCCGATCCCCAACAAGGGTACGTCCGACTGGAGTTACGCCTGGATTCCGGTGGCCGGACCGCTGATCGGCGGAGCCCTCGCGGGCCTCATCTACAACGCAGCGTTCTGAGTCCTCCATCCAGCTCATCCAGGTCATCCAGCTCATCAAGGGGTAGCCATGCCGGACAGCTCCGAGAAATTCGTCGCCGCCATCGACCAGGGCACCACTTCGAGCCGCTGCATCATCTTCGACCGGGGTGGCGCGATCGTCGCCGTGGACCAGCGCGAGCACCGCCAGATCTTCCCCAAGCCCGGCTGGGTGGAGCACGACGCCACCGAGATCTGGTCGAAGGTGCAGGCGGTGGTCGCGGGGGCGATCGCCAAGGCCGGGCTCCGCGCCGACCAGGTGAGCGCGCTCGGCATCACCAATCAGCGCGAGACGACGGTCCTGTGGGACCGCGCCACGGGCAAGCCCGTGCACAACGCCATCGTCTGGCAGGACACCCGCACCTCGGGGCTCTGCGACGAACTGGGCGGCACGGACGGGCAGGATCGTTTCCGCGAGCAGACGGGACTGCCGCTCGCCAGCTACTTCTCCGGGCCCAAGGCGACCTGGCTGCTCGACAACGTGCCGGGACTGAGGGCGCGCGCGGAGCGGGGTGAGATCGCCTTCGGGACCATCGACTCCTGGCTGATCTGGAACCTCACGGGCGGCACCGACGGCGGCAAGCACGTCACCGACGTCACCAACGCGGGCCGCACCATGCTGATGAACCTCCAGACGCTCCAGTGGGACCAGTCGATCCTGTCGGCGATGAACATCCCCGAGGCGATCCTGCCGGAGATCAGGTCGTCGTCCGAGGTGTACGGCACGGCGGTGGGGCAGCTCTCCGGAGTGCCCGTCGCCTCCGCGCTCGGCGACCAGCAGGCGGCCGTGTTCGGGCAGGCCTGCTACGACACGGGGACGGCGAAGAACACATACGGCACGGGCAGCTTCCTGCTGCTCAACACCGGGAACCGGCCCGTTCCCTCGAAGAACGGGCTGCTCACGACCATGGGCTACAAGATCGGCTCCGAGGCGCCCGTGTACTGCCTGGAGGGGTCCATCGCGATCACCGGGGCCCTGGTGCAGTGGTTCCGCGACCAGCTCGGCATCATCCGCAGCGCGGACGAGATCGAGACCCTCGCGGCGAGCGTGGACGACAACGGCGGGGCGTACATCGTGCCCGCGTTCTCCGGCCTCTACGCGCCGTACTGGCGTTCGGACGCGCGCGGGGTCGTCACCGGGCTCACCCGGTACGTCACCAAGGCGCATCTCGCGCGTGCCGTCCTCGAGGCCACCAGCTGGCAGACCCGTGAGGTCGTCGACGCCATGTACCAGGACTCGGGGGTGCGGATCACGACCCTCAAGGTGGACGGCGGCATGACCAAGAACAATCTGCTGATGCAGCACCAGGCGGACGTCCTCGGGGTGCCGGTGATCCGGCCGAAGGTCTCGGAGACGACGTGTCTGGGCGCCGCGTACGCGGCCGGGCTCGCGACCGGCGTGTGGAACGACCTGGACGAGCTGAAGGCGCACTGGCAGCGGGACGTGGAGTGGTCGCCGCGGATGGACGCGGCCACGCGCGACAAGGAGTTCCACAACTGGCACAAGGCGGTGGAGCGGAGCTTCGGCTGGCTGGAGGACGGCGAGGGCTGAGCCGCCCAGAGCCGCGGCCCGTACCCCGGTCGGCGGGGGTACGGGCCGTGCCGTGCGCGAGCCGTCACATGGCTCACGTGACGTACGAGTCGGTCATGTGGCGTAGGAGGCGGTCATGTGGTCGCGGGCTCCCTGGCCGCCGCGGCCGCCTGCATCGCGTGTTCGACGACGCCTACGAGGACGTCCTTGACGGACTCGCGGTCGCGCGCGTCACACAGCACGACGGGTACCGACTCGTCGAGGTCGAGCGCCTGGCGCACGGCGTCGGCGGGGTAACGGGACGCGCCTTCGAAGCAGTTGACGCCCACCACGAAGGGTATGGAGCGCCGCTCGAAGTAGTCGACGGCGGCGAAGCAGTCCTCCAGGCGGCGGGTGTCGGCGAGGACCACGGCGCCGAGCGCCCCCGTCGCCAGCTCGTCCCAGAGGAACCAGAAGCGGTCCTGCCCGGGGGTGCCGAAGAGGTAGAGGACCAGGTCCTCGCGCAGGGTGATGCGGCCGAAGTCCATGGCCACCGTGGTGGTGTGCTTGCCCGCGACGCCGCGGGTGTCGTCGACGGGACGCCCCGCCTCGCTGAGGGTCTCCTCCGTGCGCAGCGGTTTGATCTCGCTGACCGCACCGACCAGGGTCGTCTTGCCGACGCCGAAGCCTCCCGCCACCAGGATCTTCAGCGTGACCGGCTCGACGGGGGCCTTGCCGCGTTCAGAACGCCTGAAGATCATCGCTCACTTCTCCTGGATCAGTACTTGTCTCAGTGGTGTCGCGGGGGGCCGGTCCGTATCCGCCGCCGCCGGGGGTTTTGATCACGAGTACGTCGTCGGGTCCGAGGTGGGCCGAGTCGCTGCCGCTGAGTTCCGTCACGGTGCCGTCCGCGAACTCCTCCAGGAGGACGGGCAACGGCCACTCCAGGACCTCGGGGTCGGTGAGGCGCGAGTTGGTCCATGTGGGGCTGTACGCAGGGGGCGCGGGCAGCCGTCGTTGAGGGGGAGGTCGTCGTCGACGCCCTTCTGGTTGGCGGCAATCTGGGCGCGCACGGGGTCCGCGGCGGTGCTCGCGGTGGAACTCTGCGGCTCCGCGACTCGTTCCATGGGCAGGTGTCCGGTGCCCGATGTGACCGCCTGCCAGCCGTCGTCCAGGTCCGTCGTGGCGACGGCCTCGGTGGTGATCGCGGGCCCGGTGACGGTCTCTCCGGGGGGCAGCTGCTCGCGGCGGTGCAGGAGTACGTCGCGCCAGGCGCCCCCGGTGTACAGCCGGACGCCTCGCGGGTCGCCCGCTGCCACCTCCCCCGTGAGGAGGGCGGAGAGATCGGGCGGCTCGGTGAGCCCGGTGACCGCCGCGTCGCGGTGGCGGGCGGGGTGGTCCGGCAGGAGCTTGTGCGTGAGCGGGCGGCCGCCGGGGCGGCGCGCGACGATGTCGGTGAAGGTGCCGCCCCTGTCGACCCGGAACTGCCGGCCAGTCACGTTCACACTCCCGCTCCCGCGCTGTTCAGAGCGCCCGGAGGCCGCTGATCACGTCGCGCAGAATACTCTCGTCCGGCAGCTCGGCGGGGGGCACCGGCCGGGTCACGTGCACCAGTTCGTCGTCCACCAGGTCCCCGATGAGCACGCGGATCACGCCGATGGGCAGGTCCAGTTCGGCCGCCAGTTCGGCGACGGACTGCGGTGCGTCGCGGCACAGCTCGACGATGTCCACATGCTCCGGGGAGAGCGTCTGGTCCGCCTCCGGGGCACCGGCGGCACCGGCCTCGGCGATGACGACCGCGATCAGGTCGAGGCGGTGCTGGGCGGGGCTCGTGGTGCGGCCGCGCGTCATGGCGTACGGGCGCACCACGGGGCCGGCGTCGTCGTCGAACCAGCGGGGCGTCTCCTGTGGACCCGGCGTCCCTCTCGCCCCGGGTATCCCCCGCAGTGCCTTCGTCCTCTGCGTTCCTCGACCGTCGTCGCTCATGACCTCCCACTACCCTCCCGCGGGCAGGTCCGTGCGCGGCGCCGTACCCAGATGCACACCCACCCTCTTGACCAGCAGCGTCATCTCGTATGCCACGAGGCCGACATCGGAGTCCGCTTCGGAGAGGACGGCCAGGCAGCTGCCGTCGCCCGCGGCGGTGACAAAGAGGAACGCGTCGTCCAGTTCGACCACGGTCTGGCGGACCCTGCCCGCCTCGAAGTGCCGGCCCACGCCCTTGGCGAGGCTGTGGAACCCGGAGGCGACGGCGGCGAGGTGCTCGCTGTCCTCCCTGGTCAGGTTCTTGGACACGCCGGTGGGCAGGCCGTCGCCGGAGAGCACGAGCGCCTTGCGGATGCTGGCGACGCGCTGCACCAGGTCGTCGAGGAGCCAGTTCAGCTCACCCTGCCCCCCGGTCGTGGCGGTGCGTGCGTCGGCCTTCGGTGCGGTCATTGACCGTTCCCCTCAGATGTCGTTCCTGGTGCTGTGCCGTCCGTGGCGTCGTCGCCCGCGGTGTTCTCGTCCCGGCCGCGCTGCCAGCCCCGCTGGAGCGAGGCCATGCGGCTGCGTACCTCGTCCGCGTCGCGCTCCTCCGGCCGGGTCTCGGCGCGGTCGGTGCGGCGGTCGGGGCCGTCCTTCAACTGGGGGGCGAGGTTCGCCTGCCGGACCCGGCGGGGCAGTCCGCCGCCCAGGGCGGTCGTGATGGTCGTGGTGTCCTGGCCGGCGTCCGCGCGGGGCGCCGGGGCGGGGCGGGGCCTGAGCGCGGCTCCGTACGGGGAGGCGGGGTCCTCGCCGGGGCGGTCCTGGCCGGTGTGGGCGGGGCCGCGGTCCTGGAGGGCGCGGTCCTGGTGGACGCGGTCCGGGGCGGCTCCGCCCTGGGGGCCGGTGCGGCGGGTGCGGCGGGGCAGTTCCGGTGCCGCGTCGGCGGCGGGGACATCCAGGTGCGGCGGCGGGGACAGGTCGGGCCAGCCGGGCCGCCGACGGGGCTGCGCGGGCACCGGGACCTCGTCCTCGGCCGCCGGGGCCAGGGGCCTGTCCTGCGGCCTGGTGTGCGGCACGGGGCGGCCGTGCGAGCTGACGAGCTTCGGGGTCGCGCGGCGCGGCAGCGGGATGAGGCCGCCGGAGTGGGCGTCCTCGGCGAGGTCGTCGTCGGCGCGGGTCTGCGGGGCGTCCCGGCGGGTGGGTTCGGCGCGGTCGGCCTCGCGGTCGTCGCGGGCCTGCTGATGCTGCTCACCGGGGGTGCCGACGACGCGGCGGCGGGGGCGGAAGAGGCCGCCGCGCTCGCTCTCCTCGTCGCCGAGGGCGCCGGGGAAGGCGTCGAGATCCGCGAGGCCGACGGGGGCCTCGAGCTCCACGGGGCCGTCGAGTACAGAGGCGGGCAGTCCGGGCAGCTGCACCGGCACCTGGGCGAGGGCCGCCGCGCGCCCCGCCGCCCTGTCGGTGCTCGCCGCGTGCTCCTTGGGCTGCGGCCGGTCCAGGCGGAAGCCGACGCCCCCGGTGTCGGGGATGTCGTCGGTGAGCAGGGCCTCGGGGATGAAGACGACGGCGGTGGTGCCGCCGTACGGGGAGGGCTGGAGGGAGACACGGACCCGCTGGCGCTGCGCGAGCCTGCTGACGACGAAGAGGCCGAGCCTGTCGGTGTCGGACAGCTCGAACTCGGGGGTCTCCGCGAGCCGGAGGTTGGCGTCGAGGAGCGCGTCGGCGGCCATGCCGAGCCCTCGGTCGTGGATCTCCAGGGTGAAGCCGTTGGCGACGTGTTCGCCGAGGACCTGCACGGCGGTGTGCGGGGGCGAGAACACCGTGGCGTTCTCGAGGAGTTCGGCAAGCAGGTGGGTGAGGTCGGCGACGGCGGGGCCGGTGACCGCGATGCGGGGCAGGCGGCGGACCTCGATGCGTTCGTAGTCCTCGACCTCAGCGACGGCGGCGCGTACGACGTCCATGAGCTGGACGGGCTTGCGCCACTGCCGCGAGGGGGCCGCTCCGGAGAGGATCACCAGGCCCTCGGCGTGCCGCCGCATGCGGGTGGTCAGGTGGTCGAGGCGGAAGAGGTCGGCCAGTTCGTCGGTGTCCTCGGTCCTGCGCTCCATGGTGTCCAGGAGCGTGAGCTGCTTGTGGAGCAGGACCTGGCTGCGGCGGGCGAGGTTGACGAAGACCTCGGAGACGCCGCGGCGCAGGTCGGCCTGTTTGACGGTGGCCTCGACGGCGGCGCGCTGGAGGGTGTTGAGGGCCTGGCCGACCTGCCCGATCTCGTCCTTGTCGTACGTCAGCCGGGGCGCCTCGGTCTCCACGTCGATCTGTTCGCCGGCCGCCAGGCGGCGCAGCACGCCGGGCAGTCGGACGCCGGAGGCCTCGTGGGCCTCCAGTCGCAGCCGGCGCAGGTCGCGGATGAGGCCGCGTCCGATGCGTACGGACAGGAAGAGGGAGACCAGCAGCGCGAGCAGACCGAGGACGCCGGCCAGGATGGCGCGCACGATCACGTCGACGGCGGCCGGTTCGACGCGGTCCCTGAGGCGGTCGCTCGCCTCGACGTCGCGGTCGGCGAGCTGCTTGAGGGCCCGGCCCGCGGTGTCGTCCCAGTGTCCGGCGGTCACCGCGCGCGGGGTGCCGGGCGCGGACTCGATGACGTCCTTCTCCGCCTTGCGCAGCTGTGTGGTCTCGGCGCCGTTCCAGTAGCGCTCGTAGCGGCCGCGGTCCTCCTCGGGCAGCTGCGCGAGGTTCACCTCGTACAGGAGATCGCGCTGTGCCCTCAGCTCGGCGATCTGGCGGATCTCGGGCCGGGTGACGCGCCGTGCGACGAGCGCCGAGCCGAGCAGCGCGTCCTCGCGGGAGAGCAGTTCACGCGCGCGTGTCACGCCGACGAGCGCGCGGCCCTGCTCGTCGAGGTCCACATCGTCGAGGCCCGCGAAGCCGTTGAGGGTGGTGAGGAGCACGAAGCAGGGGTCGATCAGCTTGGTGTACATCTTCAGGGCGCCGGCGCGGGTGATGGTGCCCTCTTCGACCGTGCGGCGCAGGGACTCGATGCCGTCGAAGGCTTCGAGGAGTGCGGTGAGGCGCTTGCGCGAGTTCCCGTCGACGCTGTCGCGGACGTCCGCGTCCTCGGCGTTCGCGCGGACCTTGGCGATCATGTCGTCGGTCGCGTCCTGGCTGCGGCGCAGGGCCGCGTGGGCGTCGGAGGCGCGCGGGTCGGCGAGGTAGACGAGGGTCTGGCGGCGCTCCTGCTGGACCACGCGGACGGTGTCCTCGATCGGGTAGCCGATCTTGTCGACGACGGTGGTCGTGTCGAGCAGCCTGCTGGCCTCGCGACCGGTGATGACGGTGGCGAAACCCCAGATGGCGGTCAGGGAAACCAGCGGCACGAGCAGCAGCGCCACGATCTTCCGGCGGATGGACTTCCCGCGAAAGCGCATGGCCTCCCCCAGATCGGCCCCTGCGGCCGTTGCATGGGCCAGGGGCACACATGTGCGTCAACAAACGGCGCGAGCCTACTACTGACCAATGGCCAACTCGAAGACGCATCCGAGCGCTTTTCGGCCGTGACGCGAAAGAGACGTCCTCAGTTGTCCCTCCATTACGGGAGATTGCGTCCCAGCATCTGGTGCGTGGGACCCGGGCCCATCGCCCACTCCGCATACGCCAGTTGGCCGGATCTCTTCGCTTCGAGGAACCGGAACGGGAATCTTTCCGATCTCCCGTTCGTCGATGAGGGAGAGGCGGCGCAGGCTCTCGGTCCAGGGGGCGCGCTGCGGGGCAGGCGGAATAAAGCACAGTAAACCGGGCAGCCACAGGTGAGTTGGGCCAGAGGGTGACCCCAGAGGGGGTTCGTGAACGGCCGCGAAGCGGCGGGGGAGTGACGGAATGATGGGCACGGCAGAGCGCCACAAGGCGTCAGGGGCTGGCGTCGCGCGGGAGGAAGAGGGCTCGGCGCCCCGCCCGGCGCTGTGGGTCGAGGAGCCCGCGCGCAGAAGGCGACTGCCCGATCCGGCGCGGACGGCGGCCGTGCGGGCCGTGATCATCGTGGCCCTCACGCTCGTGCAGGCGATGGTCGCTTTCCTGGCCGCTCTCGCGGGGTCCTGGCTCTCCTTCCCCATGGTGCTGAGCAGCGTGGCCAGCACGATCGTGGCCACCTGGGGCGTGCTCGACGTGTGGGTGACCCGCCAGGTGTGGAATCAGCGGCACGGGGTGGTGTCGGTGCCGAGCAGCACGGCGCGGCAGCTGCGGCGTGAGCGACGCCGGGCCCGCCGTCAGGAGCGGATGGCGACGCGCGGCAAGGAGCGCATACGCGGGCGCGGAGGGGCGGGGCAGTTGTCGCACTCTTGAGGGGCCTTGGGGCCGCGACGAGGACTCCCTGGGCTCCCTGGGCTCCTTGGGCTCCTTGGGCTCCTTGGGCTCCCTGGTGGCGAGTCGCCGCCCACGCTCACATCCGCGCGGGCTCCCTCGCCGCGTCCCGCGCGTACTCCCCGTACTCCCCCGCCCGGTCCTCGGCGGCGGCCATGAGTCCCCTGCGTGCCTTCATGAACGGCCGGGCGCGGTCGAGTGCGAGGACCGCCGTCCTGCGGCCCCGGTGCTCGTAGACGGCGAGGAAACCGCCCTCGCCCAGGGCGTCCGGGGAGCCCTCGACGATGCGTACGGTGTCGCCTTCGCGGCGCCGCCCGGCGAACTGGAGGCGGGAGCCGTACTGGTCCGACCAGAAGTACGGCAGGGGGCGCGCCGCCTCCACCGTGCGTCCGGCGAGCAAGTTCCGTACGGCCACGCGGGGTTGCTCCGTGGCGCTGGTCCAGTGCTCGGCGCGGAGCCCGCCGACGCGGGCGACGTCGCCCACCGCGACGACCTGGGGGAGGGTGGTGACGCAGCCGTCGTCGCACAGCACGCCGTCGTCCAGGGCGAGGGGCGATCCGGCGAGCCAGCCGGTGCGGGGGGCCGCTCCGATACCGACGACGACCACGTCGGCGGGCAGCAGTCGACCGTCGGACAGTTCTACGGCGGTGACGGCTCCGCCGCTGGAGGAGGCGTGCGGCGCGGAGGTGTTCGGGCTGGTGCCGTGCAGCTCGGCGCCTTCGGGGGTTCCTCGGGCGGTGCCGTGCAGCTCGGTGCCCTCGGAGGTTCTCCGGGCCGTGCCGCGCAGTCCGGCGACGCCGACGCCCGCGACCAGCCGCGCACCGCCCCGCGCGTGCAGCCCCGCGCACACGGACGCCATCTCGGCCCCGAGCGTGGCGGCGAGGGGCAGCGGGGCAGCCTCGACGACCGTGACGTCGTGCCCGAGCGTCACGCACGAGGACGCGGTCTCGGCGCCGATGAAGCCGGCGCCGACGATGACCACGCGCCGCGGGCCGTGGACCAGTTCCGCCCTCAGGGCGCGGGCGTCATCCAGGGTGCGCAGGGTGTGCACGCCCGTGAGCGCGGGCCCCCGGAGGCGCCGCGCGGAGGCGCCGGTGGCGATGACCACGCCGTCGCTCGCCAGGGCGCGGCCGTCGTCGAGGACGACCGTACGGCCGCGCGCGTCAAGGGCACGTGCGCGGGTCCCGAGCATCCACTCGGCGTCGAGTTCCGCCCTCTCCTCCGCTTCGGAGAGGGCGAGTTGGCCCTCGTCGCAAGCGCCGGTGAGGAAGCCCTTGGACAGCGGCGGACGGTCGTACGGCTGATGCGGTTCCGCGCCGACGACGACCAGACGCCCGTCGAACCCCTGGGCGCGCAGTTCCCGGGCCGCGTACAGACCGGCGAGGGAGGCGCCGACCACGGTGACGGTCCTCATGCGGCCCGCGGTCGGCGGCCTCATGCGGCGGATCCTTCCTCTGCCGTGGCCAGGCGTACGTGGACGACACCGTCCTCCACGTATACCTGGTGGGTACGGACCGGCCTGCGCGCGGGCAGGCAGGTGGGGCGCCCGGTGCGAAGATCGAACGAGGCGGCGTGGAGCGGGCATTCGACCAGGCAGCCTTCGAGCCACCCCTGTGACAGGGAGGCGTCCTGGTGGCTGCAAGTGTCGTCGATGGCGAACAGCTCGCCGTCAGCGTTGAACACCGCGACGGGCGGCGTGGTGTCGAGGCGGACGGACTCGCCCGCGGGGAGGTCTTCGAGGCGGCATACGGGAATCATGGGCCCCCCTCTGATGTCGTTCGGCCCGGTCCTCGCCCCTTCGGGGGCCAAGACCCTTCGGTAACATGATGTTTCGCATGGCGCACGAGGGAGCGCTATGCGCAACAGAATCCGGTCGGGGAACCCGTCGCGTCAAGGGCTTCCCGAAGACGCGGCTTCAACGGGCCGCCAAGTGGTGAGAGTTGAGTTATGACCGGCACGCGGAAACAGGCTGATCAGAGCGGGGAGCAAGGCGGCGGAGCACGGGAGAGGCAGCCGAAGACGGCCGCCGGATCCGTCCAGTCCGTGGACCGCGCGGTGAGCGTTCTGGAGATCCTCGCGCGGCACGGCGAGGCCGGGGTGACCGATATCGCCGACGAGTTGGGCGTCCACAAGTCGACGGCCTTCCGGCTCCTCGGGGTGCTCGAGAACCGCGGCCTGGTGGGCCAGGCCAAGGATCGCGGGAAGTACTTCCTGGGTGCGGGCGTACTCCGCCTCGCGGGGGCGGCGGCAGTGCGCATGGACATCTCCCAGGAGGGCGGCCCGGTCTGCCGCGAACTCGCCGACGAGCTGGGCGAGACCGTCAACATCGCGGTCCTCGACGACGACGCCGCGGTCAACATCATGCAGGCGCGCGGCCCCGCCTCCGTGACCGCGCAGAACTGGCTCGGCAGGCGCACCCCGCTGCACGCCACCTCCAGCGGCAAGGTGCTGCTCGCGCACCTGCCGACGACGCTGCGCGAGGGGCTGATAGCCCGCACCCTGCCCCGTATGACCGAGCACACGGTCACCGGCACGGTGGCGCTGCGCGGCGAGCTGGAGACCGTCGTGGGGCGGGGCTTCGCCGTCGCCGTCGAGGAGTTGGAGGTGGGGCTCGCCGCGGTCGCCGCGCCGGTGCGCGCCCACGACGGCAAGGTGATCGGGGCGCTCAGCGCCTCGGGGCCGGTGTACCGGCTGACCGAGGACCGCCTGACCGAGCTGGCCAAGCGCACGGTCGCGGCGTCCGTGGAGCTGTCCCGGCGGATGGGGTACGGGTTCTGACGGAGTCTCATAGGCGCGTGGGCGGGACCTGGGTTTCCGGGTCCCGCCCACGCGCGTATCGGCGATGTTCCGCCACTCACCGTTGTTTCGCGAAGGGTTGACTCCGCCCTCTTGACGGCCTCTTGATGGCGTTCCCACTATGTCTCCCATAGCGCAACCGGTCGTGCAGTACGCAACAGCAGAGGAGCTGGTCGTGCCCCACGAGGTCCGTGCCGTCGTCGCCGTGAAGAAGGGCGCACCCGTAGAGGTGCAGACGATCGTCGTGCCAGATCCCGGTCCGGGAGAGGTACGTGTCTCCGTGCAGGCCTGCGGGGTCTGCCACACGGATCTGCACTACCGGGAGGGCGCCATCAACGACGACTTCCCCTTCCTGCTCGGCCATGAGGCGGCGGGCACCGTGGAGGCGGTCGGCGCGGACGTCACCGGCCTCTCCCCCGGCGACTATGTGGTGATCGCCTGGCGCGCGCCCTGCGGAGCGTGCCGCTCCTGCCTGCGCGGGCGCCCCTGGTACTGCTTCGACTCGCGCAACGCCGCCCAGCCCATGACGCTCCTCGACGGCACACCGCTGAGCCCCGCCCTCGGCATCGGCGCCTTCGCGGAGAAGACGCTGGTCGCCGCCGGGCAGGCGGTGAAGGTCGACCCCGCGGCACGCCCCGAGGCGGTGGGCCTCATCGGCTGCGGCGTGATGGCGGGGTACGGGGCCGCGGTGAACACCGGCGGGGTGGGCCGCGGCGACACCGTCGCCGTCATCGGCTGCGGCGGTGTCGGCAACGCCGCGATCGCCGGGGCGTCCCTGGCCGGGGCCCGCCGCGTCATCGCCGTCGACATCGACGACACGAAGCTGGACGGGGCGACCCGGTTCGGCGCCACGCATACCGTCAACTCCCGGGGTACCGACCCGGTTTCGGCCGTCCGTGAGCTGACCGGCGGTCATGGGGTGGACGTGGCGATCGACGCGGTCGGCACCCCATCGACGTACAAACAGGCCTTCTACATGCGCGACCACGCGGGTGTGCTTGTCCAGGTCGGGGTCCCCGATCCGGAGATGACGATCGACCTGCCGCTGATCGACCTCTTCTCGCGCGGCGGCGCGCTGAAGTCGTCCTGGTACGGGGACTCCCTGCCGACCAGGGACTTCCCGATCCTCGTCGACCAGTACCTCAACGGCCGCCTCGACCTGGGCGGCTTCGTCTCCGAGACGATCTGTCTGGACGAGGTGGAGGAGGCCTTCGCGCGGATGCGGCGTGGCGAGGTGCTGCGCTCGGTGGTGGTCCTGTGAGCCGTCCGGCCAGGGGGCATCACAGCCAGGGCACAGGCGCGGACGCGGACGAAACCGCGGCCACCGACCGGGGCGAGGGGCCGCCCCGCGTCGTCGTCATCGGCGCCGGGATCGTCGGCTGTTCGCTCGCCGACGAGCTGACCGCCCGCGGCTGGACCGACGTCACCGTGCTCGACCAGGGGCCGCTGCCCGCGCCGGGCGGTTCCACCTCCCACGCCCCGGGGCTGGTCTTCCAGACCGGACCGTCCAGGACGCTGACCGCGTTCGCGACGTACACCGTGGAGAAGTTCACCGCGCTCGAGGTGGACGGGCTCCCGTGCTTCGACGCCGTCGGCGGTCTCGAACTGGCGACCACGCCGGAGCGCTGGGCCGATCTGCACCGCAGGGCCGGTTTCGCCGCCTCCTGGGGGGTGCGGGCCGAACTCGTCGGGCCCGCGCGCTGCAAGGAGCTGTGGCCCCTCATCGACGAGAGCCTGGTGTACGGCGGTCTGCACACGCCCGATGACGGCCTGGCCCGCGCCGTGCTCGCCTGCCGCGCCCAGATGGAGCGGGCACGCGCGCGTGGAGCACGTTTTCTGGACCGGCACACTGTCACGGGCATCGAGCGGGACGGAGGCCGCGTCACCGCTGTCGTCACCGACCGCGGCACCTTCCCCGCCGACCACGTCGTCTCGGCGGCCGGTTTCTGGGGCCCGGTGATCGGGCGGATGGCCGGCGTCGACGTGCCCCTGCTGCCTCTGGCCCACCAGTACGCGAAGACGAAGCCGCTGCCCGAACTGGCGCTCGGCGACGCGCGGGGCACCGGTGATATGCGGGGCATAGGCGACGTACGAGGCACAGGTGACCCGCGCGGCCACGCCCCCGGCGCCCGCACCCCGCGCCCCGAGGCGTCGCGGCCCGTCCTCCGCCACCAGGACCGCGATCTGTACTTCCGCGAGCACTCCGACCGCATCGGCATCGGCTCGTACGCCCACCGGCCGCTGCCCGTCGACCCGTTCGCGGTGCCCGCCTACGACGACGCGGAGGTGATGCCGTCTTCGTACCCCTTCACCGAAGAGGATTTCGCGCCCAGTTGGGACGAGTGCCGCCGACTGCTCCCCGCCCTTGACGACAGCGAGGTCGAAGAGGGGTTCAACGGCGTCTTCTCCTTCACCCCCGACGGCATGCCGGTGCTCGGCGAGTCCCGGGCGCTGCGCGGCTTCTGGCTGGCCGAGGCCGTGTGGGTGACGCACTCAGCGGGCGTCGCCAAGGCGGTCGCCGAGTGGATGGTCGACGGGCGGCCCTCACTCGATCTGCACGAGTGCGAACTGACGCGGTTCGAGGACGCCCAGCGCTCCCCCGCGTACGTCGCCGAGCGCGGCGCCCGGCAGTTCGTCGAGGTCTATGACGTCATCCACCCGCTCCAGCCCCCGGACGAGCCGCGCCCCCTGAGGGTCAGCCCCTTCCACATCCGCCAGCAGGAGCTGGGCGCGGTCTTCCTGGAGGGCGGCGGCTGGGAGCGCCCGCACTGGTACGAGGCGAACGCATCCCTGACCGAGGGTCTCGAGCTGCCCCCGCGCGACGCCTGGGCGGCCCGCCACTGGTCCCCGATCGTGGCGGCCGAAGCACGCGCCACTCGCGAGAGGGTCGCCCTCTACGACATGACGCCCCTGCGCCGCCTGGAGGTCACAGGCCCCGGCTCGCTCGCCTTCCTCCAGCGCATGACCAGCAACAACCTCGCCAAGAAGCCCGGTTCGGTCACCTACACCCTCCTCCTCGACGAGGCGGGCGGCATCCGCTCCGACCTGACCGTGGCGCGCCTCGCGCCCGACCGCTTCCAGGTGGGCGCCAACTCCCCCGCTGACCTGGACTGGCTCCTGCGGCACGCCCCCGACGACGTCCACCTCAGGGACATCACCTCGGGGACCTGCTGCGTCGGCGTCTGGGGCCCGCTGGCCCGCGCGCTCGTCCAGCCGCTCACCCGCGACGACTTCTCGCACGAGGCGTTCGGCTACTTCAAGGCCAAGGAGACGTACATCGGGCACGTGCCGGTCATCGCGCTGCGCCTGTCCTACGTCGGCGAACTGGGCTGGGAGCTGTACACCACCGCCGACCTGGGGCTCCGCCTCTGGGACACGCTGTGGGAGGCGGGCCGGGCGCACGGGGTGATCGCGGCGGGGCGGTCCGCGTTCAACAGCCTGCGCCTGGAGAAGGGCTACCGCGCCTGGGGCCACGACATGACCACCGAACACAACCCCTACGAGGCGGGCCTCGCCTTCGCGGTCCGTATGGACAAGGGGGACTTCGTGGGCCGTTCGGCGCTGGAGGCACACAGGGAGCCTTCAGAGCCTGCACGGAAGCTGACCGCCCTCCTCCTCGACGACCCCGCCGCCGTCGTCCTCGGCAAGGAGCCCGCGTACGTCGACGGCGCCCCGGCGGGGTACGTCACCAGCGCCTCCTACGGCTACACGCTGGGCCGCTGTGTCGCGTACGCCTGGCTGCCGCCTCTGGAGACGGGAACGGGGGTGCACGTCGAGTACTTCGGCGAGAAGGTCCCGGCGACGGTTGCCGAGGAACCCTTGTTCGACCCGGAGATGACCCGCATCCGCCGCTGACGTCCTGACGTCCTGGCGTCCTGACGTCCTGACGTCCTGGCGTCCTGACGTCCTGACGTCCCCATCGATCCGCAGCCGCCGGGAGGCGCCAGGTGTCCCCTACATACGACGTGATCGTGATCGGCCTCGGCGGCATGGGCAGCGCCGCCGCCCACCATCTGTCCGCGCGCGGCGCCCGCGTCCTCGGCCTGGAGAGGTTCGGGCCGGTGCACCAGCGCGGTTCCAGCCACGGCGGGTCGCGCATCACCCGGCAGTCCTACTTCGAGGACCCGGCGTACGTCCCCCTGCTCCTGCGCGCCTACGAACTCTACGACCGCCTCGCACACGACACCGGCCGCGAGATCGCCACCCTCTGCGGCGGCGTGATGCTCGGCCGGCCCGACAGCCGCCCCGTCTCCGGCTCCCTGCTCTCGGCCCGGCGGTGGGACCTGCCGCACGAGATGCTCGACGCGAAGGAGATCCGCCGCCGCTTCCCGACCCTCACCCCGCGCGACGACGAGGTGGCGCTGTACGAGGCGCGGGCGGGCCTGGTCCGCCCCGAGAACACCGTGGCCGCCCACCTCCAGCTCGCCACGCGCGACGGCGCCGACCTGCACTTCGAGGAGCCGATGACGCGCTGGGAGCCCTGCCGGGACGGCGTGCGGGTGCACACCGCCGAGGACACGTACACGGCGGGCCAGTTGGTGATCTGCCCCGGCGCCTGGGCGCCGGGACTCCTCAGCGACCTGGGGGTGCCGTTCAGCATCGAGCGGCAGGTCATGTACTGGTTCCAGCCGACCGGGGGCGTGCGGCCCTTCCTGCCGGAGCACCATCCGATCTACATCTGGGAGGACGCACAGGGCGTACAGGTGTACGGCTTCCCGTCGATCGACGGGCCCGCGCGCGGCGCCAAGGTGGCCTTCTTCCGCAAGGGCACGCCCTGCACCCCGGAGACCATCGAGCGCACGGTCCACGACGACGAGGTCGCCGCGATGGCCGCACAGGTGGGCCGGCTGATCCCGTCGCTCCCCGGCCGCTTCCTCACGGCGGCGACCTGCATGTACTCCAATACGCCCGACGAGCACTTCGTCATCGCGCGCCACCCGGCGCACCCCGGGTCGGTCACCGTCGCGGCCGGGTTCTCCGGCCACGGCTTCAAGTTCGTGCCCGTGGTCGGCGAGATCGTCGCCGACCTGGCACTGGACGGCACCACCGGCCACCCCATCGAACTCTTCCACCCCAGCCGTCTCGCCGCCGCGTCCGCCTGAGGAAGCGCGCCCGCCCGAGGAGTACGAGAAACGTGACGACGACCCCCTTGCCCCCGAGTCTCCTCGCGACCCTCCCCGGCCACTACTACACCGATCCGGCACTCTTCCGGCAGGAACAGGAACGCGTCTTCGAAGCGCTGTGGTTCTGCGCGGTCCGCGCCACCGACCTCGACAGGCCGGGCGCCTTCCGCACGGTCCGGGTCGGCCGGGAGAGCGTCCTTGTCACCCGCTCGCGCACCGGGGAGCTGCGCGCCTTCCTCAACGTGTGCAGGCACCGCGGCGCCCGCCTGTGCACCGAGGAGGCCGGGCAGCTCCGCCGCGCCCTCCAATGCCCGTACCACGCCTGGACGTACGACCTCGACGGCAAGCTCATCGCCGCACCCGACCTGGCGAAGATGCCGGACGTCGACCGCTCCGCGTACGGCCTGGTGAAGGTGGCCCTGCGGGAGTGGCTCGGCTACGCCTGGGTCTGCCTGGCCGACGAACCGCCCTCCTTCGAAGAGAGCGTCATCGGCGCGGCGGCCGAACGCCTGGGCGACGTGGCGTCCATCGAGCGCTACGGCACCGAGCGGCTGGCACTCGGCAAACGCGTCACCTACGACGTACGCGCCAACTGGAAGCTGATCGTCGAGAACTTCATGGAGTGCTACCACTGCGCGACCATCCACCCCGAACTGACCGATGTCCTGCCGGAGTTCGCGGACGGTTTCGCCGCGCAGTACTACGTCGGGCACGGTGCCGAGTTCGCCGAGGAGGTCGGCGGCTTCACGGTCGACGGCAGCGCGGGCTTCGGCCGCCTCCCCGAGGTGGAGGACGGCCAGGACCGCCGCTACTACGCGGTCACCGTGAAACCGACCGTCTTCATCAACCTCGTCCCCGACCATGTGATCCTGCACCGCATGTTCCCGCTGGCCGAGGACCGCACGGCCGTCGAGTGCGACTGGCTGTACGCACCCGATGTCGTCGCCTCCGGCGCCGACCTGTCGAAGTCGGTGGAACTCTTCCACCGGGTCAACGTCCAGGACTTCGCGGCCTGCGAGCGCACCCAGCCCGCGATGGCGTCACGCGCCTACCGCGAGGGCGGGGTGCTGGTGCCGACCGAGCACCACATCGGGCTCTTCCACGAATGGCTGACGAAACAGCTCGCTACGGAGTGACCGCCGGGCGCTTGTACATCCGCGTCGCCGTGATCTCGCCGTGCACCGTCTCGCCGTCGGGGTCCTGCTGCGGCAGGCCCGGGCGCAGATGCTCCTCGACGCTGATGTACTTCAGGCCCGCCCGCAGGTCCGCGTCGTTGCGCAAGCGGATGACCAGCGGGAACTCCGCGAGTGCCGTCGTGTCGAAGAGGCCCGTCGTGTAGAGCAGCTGCACGCCGAGCGCATCGGAGACGGCCCGCTGGAGTTCCAGGAGGTACGTCGCGTTGGCGCGGCCGATGGGGTTGTCGAGGAAGAGCGTGCCGGCGTGGCGGTGCTTGTCGCGGCCCCGGTCGTTGCTGCGCAGGGCGGCCATCGTGCAGTACAGGGCGATGGCGGCGGTGAGCAGCTGGCCTCCGGAGAAGACGTCGCCCATCTGTCCGACCGGCACGCGCTCGGCGCGCAGCACGGCGTCCGGCTTCAGGATCTCGACGGCGACACCGCGCGGCTCCAGGGCGGCCTGCACGCCGCGCAGCAGCAGGGACATGCCGTCGCGCCGCATGTCCGAGTTCTTCTTCACCGCCGCGCGCGTGGCCTCGTCGATGACCTCGCCGAGGCGCTCGACGAGGGTGGCCTGGTCGGGCTCCTCGAAGCGGACGCGCAGGAACTCCTGGCCCGACCACTCCCCCAGGCCCTCGGGCAGGCGGGAGAGCCGCTGGGCGGACCTGAGCGTGGCGAGGGCCGACTCGACGAGGCCGCGCAGGCGGTCCACGATGCTGTCGCGGTTGCGCTCCAGCTGCTCCAGCTCGTCGGTCAGGACACGCAGCCGGGGCGCGAAGGCGTCGGCCCACTTCTTGGCGTGCTCGGGCAGCGCGGAGGCGGGCAGCTCGCGGATCTGCTGGCGGGCGGGGGTGCGGACCTGTTCGTAGCGGGTCGAGTTCGCGTGGCGTACGAGGATGTCGCTGGCCTCGCGGACGGCGGTCTCGGCGGCGGAGAGGTCGGCGGCGCAGCCGCGCAGGGACCGGCGGGTCTCGGCGGCGGCCTGGCGGGCCTCTTCGAGGGTGCCGGGGTAGGGGTCGGGCTCTTCTCCGGAGTCCTCGTGGTGCTCGCGCAGGAGGTCTCGCAGGAGGGCGGCCGTCTCGTCGAAGCCGCCCGCCGCGTCCTCCGTGGCGCGGTGGGTCTGGAGCAGCGCGGCGTGGGCTTCCTTGGCGCGGCCGAGCGCTTCGGTGTGCGCGGCCAGTTCGCCGGTGGCGGTGCGCAGCAGTGTCTGGGCCTGCTCGGCGTCGGCGGGGACCAGCTCTTCGGGCAGCTCGGTGTGGGCCTCGCCGTCCTCGGGGGCGTGCCGCTCGGCCTCGCCGCGCAGCCTGCCCAGCTGCTCGCTGGCGGTGGCGGCGCGGGCCTCGATGAGCTGGACCTGGGCCTCCGCGCGCGCGGCGGCGGCCTGCCGGGAGGGGCCGTCGGAGCCGTCGGTGCCTTCGAGGAGCAGGGCGGCGCGGGTGCGGACCTTGTTGCTGAGGCGGTCCAGCTCGGTGCGGGCGGCGCTCTCGTCGCTCTCGGCGCGGGCCTGCTCGGCTCGCAGGTCGGCGCCGACGCCCACCTTCTCGTAGAGCTGAGATGCCGCGCGGTAGGCCTCGCGGAGGGCGGGCAGCGAGGTCTTGGGGGCCTCGGTCTCCTCGGGGACGTCCTCGGGGGCGCCGGCGATCTCGGCGCGCTCGGCGCGCAGCGCGCGGGCGGTGCGGCGGGCGTCGTCGGCGGCGCGCTGGGCGGCGCGGCGGTCCTCGTCGGCGGCGTGGGCGCGGTCCAGGCAGGTCTGGGCGCGCGCCTCGGACTCGGCGGCCTCGTCGGCCAGTTCGCGCAGCTTGGCCTGCCAGCCGGCCCGCTCACGGAGCCGGAACGCGAGGCCCGCGAGGGCGTCGGCGGCGCGCCGGGCGCGCTGGGCGGCGTCCTGGCGCTCGTCACGCACGCGTGCCGCCTCGCCCGCGGCCTCGTCGGCCTCGGCGCGCGCGGTGCGGGCCTCGGCCAGCTCGGCCTCGGCCTCCTCGGCGAAGGCGCGTGCTTCCTGGGCGGCGGTGGCGAGTTCGGCGAGGCGGCCGCTGGGGCAGCCGGTGCGCCAGGAGGTGAGCCGCGCGGCCAGCTCGCGGTCCTTGGCGAGCCGGGCGGCGAGGGAGCGGATCTCCTCGTCGCGCTGGGCGGCCCGCGCGCGCAGCGCCTGACGCTCCTCGTCGGCGGCGTGCTCGTCGTGCATGGCCGGGTTCGGCGGTACGAGGAAGACGCTGCCGGCGGCGCTCTCCGTGGCCTGCTCACTGGGGGTGGGGGCGAGGAGGGCGGCGGCGGTGCCCACGGCGACGGCCGAGCGGGGCAGCAGGGCGGCGTCCGCGAGGGCTTCGCGGGCGCGGGCGTGGGTGTCCGGGTCGGTGATGACCACGCCGTCGACCAGCTCGGGCCTCGCGGCGAGCACGCGCGCGTGGTCGGCGGGGTCGACGGCCTGGGCGAGGTAGCGCCAGCCGGGCAGGGCGGGGATGCCGTGCTCGCCTAGGAACTCGACGGTGGCGAGGACATCGGGACCGGGCGGCAGGAGACCGCCGTCGCCCAGCGCGCCGAGGATGCGGGAGTCGTCGGCGGCCGCGGTGCGCAGGTCGAAGAGCTGGCGCTCGGCGGAGGCGACGCTCTCGTCGAGGAGCGTCCTCAGATCGTCGGCGGAGCGGTCCAGCTCCTCTACGGAGAGGGCGCTTCCCCCGGCGGAGAGGGCACCTTCCCCGGGGGTGCCGGTTTCGCCGGGAGCGCCGGCTTCCTGGCGGGGCCGCGGTACGGCGCCGCCCCCGCCCTCTGACGACAGGCTCAGCAGCTCGGCGAGCCGCTCGTCCCCGGCGATGGACTCGGCGGCGCGGCGCTCCGTGTCGTGGGCGGCCTCGGCGGCGGTCGCGGCGTCCGAGGCGCGGGCGGCGGTCAGCTCGGCGCGGGCCTCGGCGGCGGCGGTCTCCTTGGCGTGGTCCGCGGCCCGGCGGGCGGCCTCGCGCGCGGTGTCCCACGCGGCGACGGTGGTCTTCTCGGCGTCGCTCGCGGCGAGGGCCGCACGCGCGGGGTCGGCGTCGGGGGCGGTGTCGTCGAGCCAGCCCGCGCGGACGGCCTCCGCGGTCTCCTGCTCGACCTCGGCGAGGCGCTGCTTCAGGTGTCCGGCCTCGCTGCGGGCCCGCTGGGCCTCGGTGGCGGCGGCGGTGGCGTCGCGGTGCGCGGTCTCGCCGGTCTCCTGGAGGGCGGCGGAGCGCTCCTCTTCTTCATTGGCGACGTTCTCGGCGCCCTCGGCGGCGGTGTGCAGGGCGCGGACGAGATCGGACGCGGCCTTCTGGCGGGCGGCGAGGGCGGGCGCGGCGTCCCGCTCGGCCTCACGGATCGCGGCGGCCACGCGCGCGGAGCGGTCGGCCGCCGCGCGGTGGCGCAGCACGGCCTCGGCGGCCTGCCAGGCGGCGTGCAGCGTACGGGCGTCGGCCAGCTCGCGGCGCTGGGCGGCCGCGGCCTTCTCGGCGACGGTGAGCGCCAAGGAGGCGTGGCGGTAGGCCAGTTCGGCGGAGATCAGGGCGCTCTTGCCGCGGGCCCGCTCGGCCTCGGTGACGGTGTGGGCGGCGGCGGTGACCTGCTCGGCGAGGGTCGCGGCGCGGCCCCGCTCCTCGACGGCGCGCGCGGAGAGGCGGCGGGCCAGGGTGCGGGTCCTGCGCTCGGCGGCCGCGTGCACGTCACGCGCGCGTGCCCGGGTCTCGGCGGCGTCGACGATGCGCCCGAGCAGGTCGACGGAGCCCGCGGTGAAGTCGCGCTCGGCCATCAGCTCGGCCCGCCGGCCCAGTTTGTTGCCGAAGCCGTGGACGAGGTCGGCGAGGCCGTCCGTGTCGCGGGTGTCCGTGACGGCGCGCAGCAGCAGGTCGGTGAAGTCGGAGTCCTTCTTGACGGCGAACAGGCCCGCGGCCTCGCCCTCGTCGGCGTTCATCTCCCGCTGGTAGCGGAAGAGTTCGGGGTCGAGGCCGAGGTCGCCGAGGTGTTCGTTCCAGCGGTCGTGGATCTCTTCCCAGTGCACTTCGAGGTGGGGGTAGGCCTTGGCGGCCTCGGTCAGCGCGTCGCGGAAGCCCTTCATGGTGCGCCGCCGCCCCTGCGCGCCCGACGCGCCCTCCACGGAGGGACGCACGGCGGTGGACTCGGCGACCGGCAGCGAGTCCAGGCTCATGCCGGGCCCGGGCCGGAAGGAGTACCAGGCCTCGGCGAACTTCCGCGGGTCGTTGGAGACCTGCCGCCCCCGCCACTCGCTGACCTTGCCGACGACCACGCACTCGCCGGTGAGGGTGTGCTGCCACTCCAGGGCGACGTGCCCGCAGTCGTCGGCGAGCAGGAACTTGCGCAGCACGCCGGAGCTGGCGCCGCCCAGGGTGTTCCGGTGGCCGGGCAGCATCACCGAGAAGATCAGCTTGAGCAGGACGGACTTGCCGCCGCCGTTCTCCAGGAAGAGGACGCCCGCGGGGGCGGGGCGGCGCGGCGGCCCGGTCGGCTCGTCCTCGAAGAACTCCGCCTGGGTGGGCGCGGGGTCGGGCACCTCGGCGCCCACGCCGCGCAGGTCGAGCACGGTGTCGGCGTAGCGCGCACCGGCCGGACCGATGGAGTAGAGGCGGATCCGGGACAGCTCGTACATGGCGGCGGACTCTCGTCGTAAGTCGTGGGGAACGGCGGGGCGGTGGGGGGCTTCGGCGGGATGGTGTCAGGAGTGGAAGGGCAGCCCCGCGTCGGCGGCCAGCTCCAGGTCGTCGGTGTCTTCGGGGGGCAGCAGCGTGGCCGAGCCGTCCGTGACCGGGACGACGCCCAGTTCGAGGAGTTCGGCCATGGCCGCGCTGCCCGCCATGTCGCGGACCTGGAGTTGGTAGCGCGCCGTGGTGCGGTACGTGCCTCCGGAGTCGTCGCCCGTGCGCTGGAGGAAACCGGAGTCGGTGAGGAAGGCGACGGCCTTGCCGATGATGCCGGTGGTCGAACCGGCGAGGCGGCGGGCGTCCTTGGTGGCTCCGGTCGAGCTGCGCCGCGCCCAGATCCGCCAGGCGGCCTCGAGCCCGGGAGCGTCGGTGGCCGGGTCGGTGTTCTCGCCCTGTTCCGCGGCGCGCTCCTCCAGGCGGTGGCAGGCCTGGCGTACGAAAGCGTCGACGCCGTTGACCGTGACGCGGCCGATGTACCCGTCGTCGGCGAGGTCCTCGGGGCGCGGGAAGGCCATGGCGGCGACGGCGAGATGCGCGAGGCCGTGCAGGAATCGGTCGCTGGAGTCGGTCGCGGCGCGGCGGGCGTAGTCACCCATGCGGACGGCGAAGACGGAGTCCTCGGCGGCGGTCACGGCCATGCCCGCGCGTGGGGACACCTCCAGGACGACGAGCCCGAGCCCGGTGGCGACGGCGTCGGCGAGCCGCGCGAAGGGCGGGTCCTCGCGGTAGCGGCGGAGCAGTTCGCCGTACTCCTGGTCGCGGGCGGGCTGGAGCTTGGGCTGGAGACCGAAGGAGACGAGCCGGGCCGCGTCGGCGGCGTCGGCCGGGGTGACGGGTGCGGGGGCGGCGGGCGCCGTGACGGGGTCCGGCTCGCCCCACGCGGCGTGCTCTGCGGGGTGGTCGGTCACGGCGTGTGCTCCTTGGTGGGGTGGGGTCTGAACGGGCGGAGGTGCTGCCCGAAAGGGCCGGGGCTGCGCTTGGAAGGGGGGCCCGGGCGGCGCCCGGTGGCGTCGGCCCTGGTCACGCCGCCTCCTTGCGGTCGGCCGCCATACCGACGGCGTCCAGGAGGGCCGTGCCGACGATGAGGTCGGCGCCGCCGAACTCCTCGTCGTCCAGCTCGGTCCCGTCGTCCACCGCGAAGAGCAGCTTCTCCTCGCCCTGGCGGTAAGCGGTGCCGACCGGCGGGCTCGCCGCGTGGACGGCCAGCAGGGCGACCAGATACGGCAGTTCGCGGTCGCGGAGGCGGGCCTCGGCGAGCAGCCCGGAGAGGCGGCGCGGGGCGTCGGCGGGCAGATCGAGCAGTTCCATGGCGCTCGCGAGCTGTTCCTCGCTGAAGCGGCTGTCGTCCGGAGTGGCGATCAGATCCGGCTCGGGCATCTCCGCGCCCAGGTGCTCGCGCTCCATGGGAGGGGTGAGCAGTATGTCGACGAGGTCGCCGACCCGCACGGACACGGGGGTGCGCAGACCGGTGCCGCGCGCGAAGAAGGCGTCCGTCACCCGGGTCGCCTGCTCGGCGGGGAGCGGCAGGAGCGGGGCGACGAGCTGGCCGTAGAGGTCGAGGCCCGCGCGCGCGGTGGGCGCCGCGAAGGCCTGCCGGTCCTGCTCGGCGCGGAAGAGCGGGCCCGCTTCGAGCAGGCGGGACTGGAGCTGGGTGTGGCGGCGGATGCAGTCCTTGACGATGTCGACCAGCTCGGCGGCGCGGCGCTTGTGCTCGCCCGCCTTCGAGTCGGAGACGGCCTCGGACTCGTCGCGGACCTTGCGGATGTTGGTCAGGATGGCGTTCTCGTGGCGGTAGCGGTCGGCGACGTGGTCGAGCGCCTCCGCGATCATGTCGGGGACGGCCTGGAGCCAGTCCACCGCCCGGACGTTGCGCCGGGTCGCCTCGAGGGCCTTGCGGAGCGTTTCCGAATACTGCACCGTGCGGTAGCGGGCCTGTTCGGCGGCGAGCTGGGCGTCGGCGAGCCTGCCGCGCCTGATCAGGACCTCCAGCTTCACCTCGGCGGCGATCTGGGCGCTGGTGACGTCGGTGTCGAGGGCGCCCACCAGGACGTTGACGGCCTCGTCGGTCGTGCGCAGATAGACACCGCCGCCGTACCCGGGGACCTCTTCGAGGAGCTTGAAGTCGTAGTCCCTGCGGACGTACGTCCCGTCGGGCGCGAAGGTGCCGTACACCGCGCGGAAGCCGCGGTCGACGCTGCCCACGTTGATCAGGTTCTCCAGGACCCAGCGGGCCACGCGCTCGTGCTCGGCGGCAGGGCGGTGCGGGGCCTGCGCGGCGACGCGCGGGAGCAGCCTGGCGACGATCTGCTCGTGGTCGGCGCCGGTGTCGAAGTCCATGTTCAGCGTGACGAGGTCGATGGCGGACAGGGCCACCTCCGCCATCGCGTACACCGAGTACTCGCCCGCGAGGTTGGCCTTGCGCACGTCGAGGTCGTGCAGCGGAGCCGTGCAGGCCAGGGCGCGCAGGCGGCGCGCCAGGCCCTCGTCGGCGGCCGGGCCCGGAGCGGGCCGCGGCCCTGCGCTGAGCTGGGGCGGAGTGGTGTCCGTAGCGGCTGGCGAAGTCACGGTGCACAGACTAGGTCCTCGGTCTGACAACGGTCGAAACGGCGCAGAAGCGACCGGCTCGGCGACCGCCGCACCGCCCCGCGCACAGCGCCCGGCCAGCCATCCGGAACGGCTACTTCAGCCGCCCGGAATGACCGATTCAGCCACCCGGACCGGCCGGTTCAGCGGTCCGGAACGACCTGTTCGTCCGTCCGGAATGACCGGTTCAGCATCCGGCGCGCCCGGTTCAGCCCTCCTCGCCGACCCGCCGCCCGTACACCTCGACGAGGCCCGCGAGTGAGTCCTCCAGGTAGGCGGCGAGGAGCCGTTCGGCCTCCGCGGCGCGGCCCGCCCGCAAGGTGGCGAGGATCCGCCGGTTGCGTTCGAGGTACGGCTCGTGGAGGCGGCGCGGGTCGTCCACCACGTGGAAGGCCAGGCGCAGTTCGGCGAAGACGCTGCGCATCAGCTCGTCGGTGCGGGCGCTTCCCGCGAGGGCGACGAGTTCCCTGTGAAAGTGGATGTTGGCGGTGGAGACGCCTTTCCAGTCCTTCCCGGCGGCGGCGCGCAGGCCGTCCTCGACGGCGCCCGTGACCGCGCCGAGGGCGAACGGGGGCTCGCCGAGCCCGCGGACGACCGCGCACTCCACGAGGCGGCGCGTGCGGTAGATGTCCTCGACGTCCTCGACCGTGAGCACCCGTACGAAGACGCCGCGGTTGAGCTGGTGGACGAGGAGGCGCTCGTGCGTGAGCAGCCGGAACGCCTCCCGGAGCGTGTTGCGGGAGACGCCGAGCGCGCCGCCGATGCTGTCCTCGGACAGGCGCGTGCCGGGCGGGAAGTAGCCCTCGGCGATGCGGCTCCTGAGGATGTCCGAGACCCTCTCCGCCGTACTGGTGCGCCCGAGAAGCGCACGGTCCTCGGCCAGCCCGCTCAACTCAGCCATCCCCTCAGCCATGCCCGGATTCAATCGCAGACAGAAGAACGAGACAACATGGGTATTGAGGGATCGTTCAACGATCCTCTACCTTGACGGGCACGGCTGTCCCCCACGGCCCGCACCGCACCGCTCCAGCACCCGACCGTCCCTCTCCTGCGAGGTGCCCATGAGCACGACTCCACCACCCCCGGCCGCGCCGGCCGAGATCCGCGCCGACAAGGGCGAACTTCCCGACGACAGCGGAGCGTTCGGCTGGCTGCGGGCGCTCGGCCCGCGCGGCCGCCGGGCCTTCGCCGGGGCCTTCGGGGGTTACGCCCTCGACTCCTACGACTACTTCACGCTGCCGCTGAGCATGGTGGCCCTCTCCGCGTACTTCGGGCTCAACAGCGGCCAGACCGGCCTCTTCACCACCGTCACCCTGGTCGTCTCCGCCGTGGGCGGCGCCGTCGCGGGCGTGGTCGCCGACCGGATCGGCCGCGTCAAGGCACTGATGATCACGGTGATCACGTACGCGGTCTTCACCGTCGCCTGCGGCTTCGCGCCCAACTACGAGACCCTGCTGGTCTTCCGCGCCCTCCAGGGCCTCGGCTTCGGCGGCGAGTGGGCGGTCGGCGCGATCCTCGTCGCCGAGTACGCGACCGCCAAGAACCGCGGCCGTACGCTCGGCGCGATCCAGAGCTCCTGGGCGGTGGGCTGGGGCCTCGCCGCCATCGTCTACACCGTGGTGTTCCAGTTCCTGGACGACGATCTCGCCTGGCGCGTGATGTTCTGGACGGGCGCGCTGCCCGCCCTCCTGGTGATCTACGTGCGCCGCAATGTGCACGATGCTCCGGAGGCGGCCGCCGAGCGCCAGAAGAGCGCCGACAAGGGGTCGTTCACGGCCATTTTCAAGCCGGGTCTGCTGCGCGTCACGTGCTTCGCGGTACTTCTGTCCACGGGCGTGCAGGGCGGCTACTACACGCTGGCCACCTGGGTGCCGACGTATCTGAAGACCGAGCGCGGCCTGACCGTCGTCAACACCGGCGGCTATCTCATCTTCCTGATCTCCGGTGCCTTCATCGGCTACCTCACCGGCGGCTACCTCACCGACAAGCTCGGCCGGAAGCGGAACATCGCGCTCTTCGCGTTCCTCTCCGCGGCCAGCATCCTCGCGTACACGAACATCCCGGAGGGGGCCAACGGCCTTCTCCTTGTGCTCGGTTTCCCGCTGGGCTTCTGTATGTCGGCGATCTTCAGCGGCTTCGGTTCCTTCCTCAGCGAGCTGTACCCGGCCGCCGTGCGCGGCACGGGCCAGGGCTTCACGTACAACACCGGACGGGCGGTCGGCGCCGTCTTCCCCACCATGGTCGGCTTCCTCGCCGACAGCTGGGGCGTCGGCGGTGCGCTGATCTTCGGAGCACTCGGGTACGGACTCGCCGTCATCGCGCTGTTCGGCCTCCCCGAGACCCGAGGGAGGGAACTCCTGTGACCGGGCACGCGCGCGTGGGAGACGAGCCGGTGATCCGCACCGCCGAGGAGGCCCGAGCGGCGTTCCGCGCGGGCGAGACGAGTCCGACCGCGGGCCGGGCGGCGGGATTCACCCAGGCCAACCTCATCTCCGTCCCCGCCGACTGGGCGTACGAGATGCTGCTGTTCTGCCAGCGGAACCCCAAGCCCTGCCCGGTGCTCGATGTCACGGACGCGGGCTCCTGGGTCACGCCGCTGGCCCCGGACGCCGATCTGCGGACGGATCTGCCGCGCTACCGCGTGTGGGAGCACGGCGAGTTGACCGACGAGCCCACGGACGTCGTCGACCGCTGGCGGGACGACCTGGTGTCGTTCCTCATCGGGTGCAGCTTCACCTTCGAGTGGGCGCTCGCCGACGCCGGGGTGCCGCTGCGCCACATCGAGCAGGGCCGCAACGTCCCGATGTACGTGACCGCGCGCCCCTGCCGCCCCGCGGGCCGTCTACACGGCCCCATGGTGGTGTCGATGCGGCCGGTCCCGCCCGGCCGCCTCGCCGACGCCATCAGGGAGAGCGCCTTGATGCCTGCGGTGCACGGCAGCCCGGTGCACTGCGGCGACCCCTCGGGGCTCGGCATCGAGGATCTGGGCCGGCCCGACTTCGGCGACCCGGTGGCGGCCGAGCCGGACGACATCCCGGTGTTCTGGGCGTGCGGGGTGACACCGCAGGCCGCGGTGATGGCGTCCAGGCCGCCCTTCGCGATCACGCACGCGCCGGGCCGCATGTTCGTCACCGACGCCCGCGACGAGCGGTACCGCGTGGCCTGACCACCGAGAACCGAACCGGCCGACACGACGACCACCTCAGCGCCGAGAACCACCCGAGCAACGAGAATCAGCTGAGCACCGAGAACCAGCAGGAGACCTCCGCAGATGAGCACCGCCTCCATCGATCTCAACGCCGACCTCGGCGAGGGCTTCGGCCGCTGGCACCTCACCGACGACGAGCAGTTGCTGTCCGTCGTCACCAGCGCCAACGTGGCCTGCGGCTTCCACGCGGGGGACGCGGTCACCATGCGCAGGGTGTGCGAACTGGCCGCCGAGCGCGGGGTGCGGATCGGGGCGCAGGTCTCCTACCGCGACCTGGCGGGCTTTGGGCGGCGCGCGATGGACGTGCCGCCCGAGGAGCTGACGGCCGAAGTGGCCTACCAGATCGGCGCCTTGGAGGTCTTCGCGCGCGCGGCGGGCACGCGCGTGTCGTACGTGAAGCCGCACGGCGCGCTCTACAACCGCGTCGTCCACGACGAGGAGCAGGCCCGCGCGGTCGTCGAGGGCGTCCGGCTCGCCGGCGCCTCGCTGCCCCTCCTCGGGCTGCCCGGATCCCGCCTCCTGGAGACGGCGGACAAGGCCGGGCTCCCGGTCGTCACCGAGGCGTTCGCGGACCGCGCCTACACCGAAGAGGGCACGTTGGTCCCGCGAGGCAGCGAGGGAGCCGTCATCACGGAGGCGGACGCCGTCGTCGAGCGGTCCCTCGGGATGGCCCGCTTCGGTGTCGTCACCTCCCAGGGGGGCGGCGAGATCGCGGTCCGCGCGCGGTCGCTGTGCCTGCACGGCGACACTCCGGGGGCGGTGGACCTGGCCCGCCGCGTCCGGGCCCGCCTGGAGTCCGCGGGCGTGCGCGTGGAGGCCTTCGCGTGAGAGCACTGCCGGTGGGCGAGGGTGCCCTGCTCGTCGAACTCGCCGACGGCACCGAGGCCCAGGCGCTCCACGCCGAGCTGCTGCGCCGCCGCGCGGCCGGGACCCTGCGCGTACGGGAGATCGTCCCCGCGGCCCGCACAGTGCTCCTCGACGGCCTCGACGAGCCCGACCGGGTCCGGGCCGAACTGCCCGGCTGGGAGATCCCGCCGCTGCCGGAGCGCGCGGAGGCCGTCCTGGAGATCCCGGTCCGGTACGACGGGCCGGACCTCGCGGACGTCGCCGCGCACTGGGGCGTGAGCGTGCCCGAGGTGGCGCGGATCCACGCGGCGGCCGAATTCCGCGTGGCCTTCTGCGGATTCGCGCCGGGCTTTGGATATCTGACCGGGCTGCCCGAACGCTACGAGGTGCCGCGCAGGGCCACGCCCCGCACCTCCGTCCCCGAGGGCAGCGTCGCCCTGGCCGGTCCGTACACGGGCGTCTACCCGCGCGCCTCGCCCGGCGGCTGGCAGCTGATCGGCTCGACGGACGCCGTGCTGTGGGACCACGCGCGCGTGCCCGCCGCCCTGCTCTCCCCCGGCGTCCGCGTCCGCTTCGTACCCCACGAGTTCCCACCCCACGAGCCGCTAGGAGATGCACCGTTCGAGCCGCCCGTGGACCCACCGCCCGCCTCGCCCGGCCGTGCGCCGGAGGGCCGATGACCGACCGTGCCTTCGCCGTCGTGCGGGCCGGGGCCCTGACGACCGTCCAGGACCTGGGGCGCCCCGGCCACGCCCACCTGGGGGTGCCCCGCTCGGGCGCCCTGGACCCGCCTGCGGCCCTCCTGGTCAACCGGCTCGTCGGCAACGCGCCCGGCGCCGCCGTCCTGGAGACCACCCTCACCGGCTGTGCCGTGCGCCCCCGCCGCCCCGTGACGGTCGCGGTCGGCGGGGCCCCCTGCCCGGTGACCGTGGACGGCCGCCCCGCTCCCTGGGGCGCACCGGTGCGGGTGCCTGCGGGAGCGCTCCTGGACATCGGAACGGCACTCTCCGGAGTACGTTGCTATGTCGCGTTCGACGGCGGGGTGGCCGTCGAGCCGGTGCTCGGCAGCCGCTCCACCGACCTGCTCTCCGGCCTCGGCCCGCCCCCGCTCGCGGACGGCGCCGTGCTGCCGCTGGGCTCCCCGAGCGGCACGTACGCGCGCGTGGACACGGTTCCGCAGCCCGCTCCACCGCGTGAGCTCGTGCTGCGGGTGGCGCTCGGGCCCCGCGCCGACTGGTTCACGCGGGCCGCGCTGGAGACGTTCACCACGCGCGCGTACCGGGTGTCCTCGGCGAGCAACCGCATCGGTCTGCGCACCGAGGGACCCGCCCTGGAGCGCGCGCTCCAGGGGGAACTGCCGAGCGAGGGGATGGTGCTCGGCGCCGTGCAGGTGCCGCCGGACGGCAGGCCGGTCGTCTTCCTGGCCGATCACCCGACCACGGGCGGCTATCCGGTGGTCGCGGTCGTGCGGGAGGCCGACCTCGCCGCGGCGGCCCAGGCGGCGCCGGGCACGCCGGTCCGCTTCGTCCGTGCGGGCCGGCGCTGAGCCGCCGCGGCCCGGCGGGGCATCCTCGGCCGGAGGGGCTACACGGCGGGCGCGTCGGCGTCGGGCCCGATCCTGCTGCGTACCGCCGTCTGTACCTCGTCCTCCTCGGCGGGGTCCGCGGCGAGCCTCCGCAGGCGGTTGACCACGCGCGCGTCGCCGGTCTCGGCGTGCCGTGCGGCGACCCCGCGGGTGGTCTCCTCGCAGTCCCACAGGCATTCGACGGCGAAGCCCGCGGCGAAGGTCGGGTCGGTGGCGGCCAGAGCGCGGGCGGCGCGGCCGCGGAGGTGGGAGGAGGCGGTCTCCCGGTAGACGTGCCGCAGCACGGGGGCGGCGCAGGCGATGCCGAGGCGTCCCGCGCCGTCGACGAGGGTCCACAGCGTCGGCGCGTCGGGCCCCTCGCCGCGGACCGCCTCGCGCAGTGCGGCGAGGACGAGCTTGCTGTCCTCGGCGCCGCCCCGGCAGGCGAGCACGCGCCCGGCGGCGGCGCCCAGGGCGTCGGGGCGGTACGCCCAGCGCCGGGCCCGCTCGACGGCGGCGGCGCCGCCCATCCGTTCGAAGGCCTCGGTCGCGGCGTCCACCACGACCGCGGAGTGGCTCTCCGCGGCGTACTCGATGAGGTCGAAGACGGCGGGGTCGTGGGAGTCGGCCAGGTAGCGCAGGGCCGTGCCGCGCGCCCCGTCGGAGCCGTCGCGGGCGGCCTCGACGATCTCGGGCCGGTCATCGGGCCCCGCGACGGCGCTCAGGCAGCGGGCGGCGGGCACATGCAGCACGGCGCCGCGTTCAAGGCCCTCCTGCGCCCACTCGAAGACGGCCTTGACGCTCCAGCCGGGGCGGGGCCCGGCGGGTCGCATCTGGCGCTGCCAGCGGTCGAAGGAGCCCTGTTCCCGCGCGGCTCGCACACGGGCGCCGATATCGGCGCGGGGGTCCTCCTCCCACAGCCGCCAGGGCCGGGGTTCGTAGGCGTCGCGGACGGCGGCGGCCAGCTCGGCCTCGCCCTCCGCGCCGGCGGGGAATCTGGCGAGCACGGGGGCCGCGAGGGCGCGCAGGCCCGCGTCGTCGTCGCGCAGGGCCAGCTCGTCAAGGGCCCACGCCCAGTTCGCGCCGGAGGCCGCGTACCTGCGCAGGAGTCCGAGGGCGTCGTGCCTGCCGTACGAGGCGAGGTGCCCGAGGACGGCGAGGGCGAGCCCGGTGCGCGAGTCGTCCGTGTCCAGGACGTCCTCGGCATCGAAGAGGTGCCGCTCGATCTCGCCGAGCCCGCCGTGCAGGTCGAGGTAGAGCCGGGCGTAGTACAGCGAGCGGTTCTCCACCTGCCAGTCGTGGCGGGGATCGTTGAGCACGCAGTGGTCGAGGGCGGCGAGCGCCTCGGACCGAGGTGCCGTGAGTGCGTGCAGCGTGCCGTCGCCGCGGCCCCGCTGCAGCAGGCCGAGCAGCGTACCGCTGGGCGCTATGACCGGATCGAACATGGGAAACAGCCTCACATCAAGCGTCGACGCAACCGGGAATCACGCATTACCTGGCCGCGCGCCAACACGTCGGGCCGCCCGCCGTCTTTTGCTTGTCGAAGACCATCTTCCTCTGCCTCTCGTCCGTGGCCCTAAGGGATCCCGGACGGAGGTCCGGGGGCGGGCCGCTCACGGCCCACGCGGTGCGGCACTATTTGCCCCACCGTCGCGTCCGTGAATCACGTCGTCATGATGACCCGGCGGTCATGTCCGCCGCGACCACATTTCCAGCGCCCCCGTAGCTGCTGGTCGGGTACCCGCTCAGGCGGCCCCGAACAGCTCCAACAACTCCGTCTTCTGGAACATCCGGGCGGTGTCCACCGCCGACGGCGTCCCGGCGGACGGATCGGCCCCGCCGTCCAGGAGGGCGCGGATCACCGAGTCGGCGCCCTTGAAGACGGCCCCGGCGAGCGGTGTCTGCCCCCGGTCGTTGGCGCGGTTCGCGTCGCCGCCGCGCTCCAGGAGGACACGGACGGCCTCGGCGTGCCCGTGGTAGGCCGCCAGCATCACGAGCGAGTCGCCGCTGTCATTGGTGAGGTTGGCCGGGACCCCCGCGTCGACGTACGCCGCGAGCGCCGCTGCGTCCCCCTGGCGCGCCAGATCGAAGATCTTGGTCGCCAGCTCCACGACCTCGGGGTCGGGGGCTTCGCTCATGGGGTCGTCCGCCTTTCTGGGATGCGCCGCGTGTACGGCCGTACGAGTGAATCGACAGGGTACTGCCCCGGCGGGCACATGACGCGGCCTGCCCGAGGCAAAGATCACGGCAGGCACGGAAACCTTCCTGACCTGCTACTCGACGCCCCGGCAGGGCTCTGCCATTGGAGGGAAATTCAGAGAATTTCACTCCTTTGCACCTTTTGTCGTATGGATACATGCTGTGAACCTGGAAGAACTCATGGTGACTGTCCCCACCACCTCAGGAGAAGCGTCATGGTCCTTTCCATCTCGGGCGTCGTACTGCTCGGAATCATCGTCTTCCTCTTCTTCCGCAAGGACGGCCTCAAGGCCTCCCACGCCGTGGTCTGCGCGCTCTTCGGCTTCTTCATGGCGGGCACCGCCATCGCCCCGAGCATCAAGGCCGGCAGCGCGAGCCTCGCGAGCCTCCTCGGCGGCATCAAGTTCTAAAGGCTCATCCCTTCATACGCACTCCAGGAGACTGACGTGGCCAGGCGCCCACTCCCCCGCATCCTGAGTAACGGCACCGTGTGCCTCGCGCGCAGCCGGGAGCTGGCACGGTCGGCCGCGGACAGCGCCACCGACGTTCTCCACCCGCTGATCACGATCGCTCGTGGACTGCGCCGGCTGGCTGCCGCCGGGCGGCGCAGGTGGGCCGACACGCCCAAGGACAAGCGCGGGCCGCTGCTCTTCCTGGTGGCCTCCGTGGTCCTGGTCGTGGCCCTCGTCCCCTACGGGCCGATGCTCGCCCTCGTCTCCTTGATGGCGGCCGCCGGATGGACGGGCCGCGAGCGCACCGCGCCCGCGCCCGACGGCCCGGACGAGGCCCAGGCACAGCGGTTGCAGTGCCTCTACGAAGCGCTCGTCCCGTACTTCTCGGTCCCCGAGGACCCTGCCCCGGTCTTCGCGCACGGCGGTGCCTGGGACAAGGCCTTCACCACCTACGAGTTCGACGACACCGGCCGCGTCTCCCGGCTGGTGGTGCAGTACCCCGCGTACTTCACGGACGGCGAGGCCGAGTCCCGCGCGCGGATCGAACAGCTGCTGCACGCGAAGTCGGGCCGCGGACGCGAATACCACTTCGCGTGGGACGAGGAGAGCAACGAACTCACCGTCACCGTCCTGCCCCCGCTCCCCACCGACATCGCCGCCCAGCGCTTCGTCACCAACCCCGGTGAGACCGTCCTCGGCTTCACCGACGAGACCGGCGTCCAGCGCACCCTGCCGGTGACCGACGGCGAGGAGCGCCGCGACGTGCCCCCCGTCGTATGGCGCACCGGTCCCCGCTCCACGGAGCCCCACTTGCTGATCACGGGCCGGCCGGGCACCGGGACGACGACGCTGCTGCGCTCCATCGCCCTCCAGGCGCTCCAGTACGGCGATGTCCTCATCGTCGAGGGCGGCGGCACCGGCGACTACGCGTGCCTGGCGGGCCGCGACGGGGTCCTTGCCATCGAGTGCGGGCTCGCCGGGGCGCTGGCGAGCCTCGAATGGGCCGCGCACGAGACCGAGCGCAGGCTCATCGCCGCCAACCGCGCCCGGCAGGCGGGCCACCCGCCGCCGGAGGACACCAAGCGTCCCCTGTGGATCCTCCTCGACCGGCCGAGCGCGCTCGGGCACCTCGCCGCCGCCGACGGGCGCAACGACCCCCAGTCGCTGCTCCAGGTCCCGCTGCGGCACGGCAGGGCGGCGAACGTGACGGTGGCCGTGGCGGACCAGCTGGACTGCCTGGACGCCCTGAGCGACGCCGTACACCAGCACACGCGCGCGCGGGTGGTACTCGGACCGGCCGCCCCCGACCAGGTGGAGGAGGTCCTCGGAGCGCCGCCCCACACGACGCCCACCGCGGAGGTCCCGCCCGGCCGGGGCTACGCGCGGCTCGGCGCGGGCCCGGTGCACCGCCTCCAGGTCCCCGCGACACCCGATCCCTACGACGACGCGACCAGCGAAGCCCACCGCAGGGCGGTCATGGAGCTGCTGCCGGAGCGCAGCACTCCGGCGGACACGCTCCCCGCCGACGAGCTGCCCGAGGAGATCACGGAGGCGGAACCAGTCCCCGCGGAGAGCTGAGCCCCCGCCCTCGCACCCGCCCCCGACTCAGGCCCAGGCTCAGGCTCAGGCCCAGGCTCAGGCTCAGGCTCAGGCCACGAACGGGTACGCGATCTCCGCCCCCGTACCGGCGCCCGTCTCGACTAGGCGGGCGGCGGCGGCCAGGCGCACCGCGGCCTCCTCGGCCACCGCACCTCCCACGGTGAACGGCAGCCGCACATACCCCTCGAAGGCCCCGTCGACACCGAAGCGCGGCCCTGACGGCACCCGCACCCCCACGCGCTCGCCCACCTCGGCGAGCCGCGACCCCGACAGGCCCCCGGTGCGCACCCACAGCGTCAGACCGCCGCGCGGCACCTCGAACTCCCAGCCGGGCAGCTCGCGGCGCACGGCGGCGACCAACGCGTCGCGGTTCTCCCTGGCCTGCTCCCTGCGGATGTCCACGGCGGCCTCCCAGCCTCCGGTGTTCAGCAGCCAGTTCACGGCGAGCTGTTCCAGGACGGGAGTGCCCAGATCGGCGTACGCGCGTGCCGCGACGAGGCTGCGGATCACGTCGGGAGCCGCCCGCACCCAGCCGATCCGCATGCCCGCCCAGAACGCCTTGCTCGCCGAGCCGACGGTGATGACGGTGGAGCCCGCGGGGTCGAACCCGCAGACGGGGCGCGGCATGTCGAGCTCCGGTTCGAGGCTCAGTTCGCTCATCGTCTCGTCGACGACGAGGACCGTGCCCGCCGAGCGGGCCGCCTCCACCAGCTGCCTGCGCTGGTCCTCGCTCGCGAGCGCGCCCGTGGGGTTGTGGAAGTCCGCGACGACGTACGCGAGCCGGGGCGCCGCGTCGCGCAGGACCTGCCGCCAGCGGTCCATGTCCCAGCCCCGAAGCCCCTCGGCCATGGCGACGGGGACGAGCCGGGCGCCCGCCTCCCGCATCAGCTGGAGGATGTTGGCGTACGAGGGGGACTCGACGGCGATCCGTTCGCCGCGGCCCGCGAAGAGGTGGCAGATCGCGTCGATGGCGCCCATCGCGCCGGTGGTGACCATGATCTGCTCGGGCATGGTCGGGATCCCGCGCGCGGTGTAGCGCTCGGCGAGCATCTCGCGCAGCGCGGGCAGGCCCGCGGGGTAGTCGCCGTGCGTGTGGGCGTACGGCGGAAGCGCTTCGAGGGCGCCCTGGACGGAGCGGGTGAGCCAGGGCTCGGGCGCGGGCAGCGCGGCACAGCCCAGGTCGATCATGGAGCCGAGCGCCTCGGGCGGCAGCGGTTCGAGCCCGCGCGCGGGAAGCGGGTTTCCGGCCGGGACGGCCGTCCAGCTGCCCGCTCCCCTGCGGGACTCCAGGAAGCCCTCGGTGCGCAGCGCCTCATAGGCGGCGGCCACGGTGGTGCGGCTGACGGCGAGTGCCACCGCTAGCTCGCGCTCCGCGGGCAGGCGGGCGGCCACGGGGACGCGTCCTTCGAGGACGAGCAGCCGGATGCCGTCGGCGAGGGCGCGGTAGGCGGGCGGGCGGCGGGTGCCCGTGCCGGTGGGGCGCGCCTGCTGGGAGGCGAGGAGCCGGGCGAGCTGAGTCGAGCCCATCGCCGAAGTCCACTGAGCCATGATTCCCAGTCCACCTTCCCCGAATTGGCCATGGTTGCGGTGTGCTTACAAGCCACAGGGTGTCATGTGTCGGGCCACTATCACCAGCAGGGGGCACCAGTTGACCGGGACGAAGCCACATCTCACACGACGGCTGGCGCGGCTGTACGCCGGTCTGACGCTGTACGGGGCCAGCTCCGCGCTGATCGTGGCCGCGGGGCTCGGCTCCGAGCCGTGGAACGTGCTCAACCAGGGTCTGGCCACGCTGACGGGGCTGTCCATCGGTGTCGTCTCGATCATCGTCGGCGCGGCCGTCCTGCTGCTGTGGATCCCCCTGCGGCAGCGCCCGGGGCTCGGCACCGTGTCGAACGTCTTCGTCTGCGGCCTCTCGATGGACGCCACCCTGGCGCTCCTGCCGGACGCGGACACACTCGCCACCCGCGTCCCCCTGCTGCTGGCGGGCGTCGTCCTCAACGGTGTGGCGACCGGCCTGTACATCACCGCCTCCTTCGGACCCGGCCCGCGCGACGGCCTGATGACGGGCCTGCACCGGCGCACCGGCCGGTCGATCCGCCTGATGCGCACCCTCATCGAGGTGACGGTCGTCGCCACCGGCTTCGCGCTCGGCGGCACGGTCGGCTTCGGCACGGTCCTGTACGCGCTGGCCATCGGCCCGCTCGCCCAGTTCTTCCTGCGCCGCTTCGCGCTCCCCGAGCCCACGCCCACGCCCGAGCCCATGCCCGCCGCGGGAGAGGCCACGACCGTCGGCGACCCCTCGGAGCACGCGATACTTCAGCGGTGACGACGCGCGTACGCCACCCCTACCTCGACCACCCGGGCCCGCTCGCCCTCGCCCACCGCGGGGGCGCGGCCGACGGTCTGGAGAACACCGCCGCGGCCTTCCGGCGGGCCGTCGGCCTCGGCTACCGCTACATCGAGACCGACGTGCACGCCACGGCCGACGGCCGCCTCGTCGCCTTCCACGACGCGACGCTCGACCGGGTGACGGACGCGGCGGGACGCATCGTCGACCTCCCCTGGAGCGAGGTGCGGCACGCGCGCGTGGCCGGCAGCGAACCGGTGCCCCTCTTCGAAGAGCTTCTGGAGACCTTCCCCGAGGTGCGCTGGAACGTGGACGTGAAGGCCGAGCCCGCCCTCCTGCCGCTCCTCGACCTGATCCGCCGCACCGGCTCCTGGGACCGGATCTGCGTCGGCTCGTTCTCCGAGGCGCGCGTGGCCCGGGCCCAGCGCCTGGCGGGCCCCCGCCTGGCCACCTCGCTCGGCACGCGTGGCGTGGCGGCGCTGCGCCTGCGGTCGTACGGCCTCCCGGCGGCCCCGCGCCGTTCGGCGGTCTGCGCGCAGGTGCCCGAGGCGCACGCCGGGATCCGGGTGGTCGACCGCCGCTTCGTCCGCGCCGCCCACGCGCGCGGGCTCCAGGTCCACGTGTGGACCGTCAACGACGCCGAGCGGATGGCCACCCTGCTGGACCTGGGCGTGGATGGCATAGTTTCCGATCACATCGAGACGCTGCGCGAGGTGCTGAAGGACCGGGGGAGCTGGGTCTGACCGCCCGAGGGCGGCGTGCACCACGGGGAACAGCGAGGTCACGGGTGGGCACCGACACCGTGCGGACGGCGGCCGCCGAAATCGCCGAACGACGGCGTGAGCAGCGGGGCTGGTACTTCTACGACTGGGCGTGCTCGGTCTACTCGACGAGCGTCCTGACCGTCTTCCTGGGCCCCTACCTCACGGAGATCGCCAAGGCGGCGGCCGACCCCGAGGGGTATGTGCACCCGCTGGGCATCCCGGTCCGCGCGGGGTCCTTCTTCGCGTACACCGTCTCCGCCTCGGTGATCGTGTCGGTCTTCGTGATGCCGCTGGCGGGCGCCGCCGCCGACCGTACGGGGCGCAAGAAGCCCCTGCTGGCCGCGGCCGCGTATCTGGGTGCGGCCGCGACAGCGGGCATGTTCTTCCTGGACGGCGACCGCTATCTCCTCGGCGCTCTCCTGCTGATCGTCGCCAACGCCTCGCTCGCCGTCTCGATGGTCCTCTACAACTCGTATCTGCCGCAGATCGCCCCTCCGGAGGAGCGCGACGCGGTCTCCTCGCGCGGCTGGGCCTTCGGTTACGCGTCGGGGGCCCTGGTCCTGGTGGCCGACCTCGTGCTGTTCCTCGCCCATGACAGCTTCGGCGTCTCGGAGTCGACCGCGGTCCGCATCTGTCTGGCGTCGGCCGGGGTGTGGTGGGGCGCCTTCACCCTCGTACCCCTGAAGCGGCTGCGCGACCGGCGGACGGCACCGTCCGAGGGCTCCACGGAGCGCGGCGGTCTGCGGCAGCTGGTGGCGACGGTGCGGGACATGCGCCGCCATCCCCACACGCTCGCCTTCCTGCTGGCCTATCTCGTCTACAACGACGGGGTCCAGACGGTGATCTCGCAGGCGTCCGTCTACGGCTCCGAGGAGCTGGGGCTCGAACAGTCCACGCTGATCGTGGCGGTCCTGCTGGTGCAGGTGCTCGCGGTGGCGGGGGCCCTCGGGATGGGCAGGCTGGCCCGGACGTACGGCGCCAAGCGCACCATCCTCGGCTCCCTCGTCGCCTGGACGGTGACGATCGGGGCGGGCTACTTCCTGCCCCCGGGCGCGCCCGCGTGGTTCTTCGTCCTGGCGGCGGGGATCGGCCTGGTCCTCGGCGGCACGCAGGCGCTGTCCCGCTCGCTCTTCTCGCATCTGGTGCCGCGCGGCAAGGAGGCCGAATACTTCTCCGCGTACGAGATCAGCGACCGCGGCATGGCCTGGCTCGGACCGCTGATCTTCGGCCTCACCTACCAGCTCACGGGAAGCTACCGGGACGCGATCGTCTCTCTCGTGGCCTTCTTCCTGCTCGGATTCGCGCTGCTCGCGAGGGTGCCGGTGAGGCGTGCGGTGCGCGACGCGGGGAACCCCGTACCCGACCGGATTTAGCAACTGAGGGCAAAGGGCGGTAGTGTACGCGTTTGGCCTGCCAGGCGGACCGTTACTGCGAGCTGAGGAATCAGAAACGCTGGGTGACATCTGCTGCCAGATGTGACAAACCGGGCACTGGTGGGTACAACAAGGGGCGGCATACGACGGCGACGCATGACCCTGAACGGGAATCTTTACCGCCGACCGGACGTTGACCGGATGACGACGACAGCGACACCTGTCCTGTGGGCGACAAGCCCGGGAGGCACGATTCATGAGTGAGCGAGCTCTTCGCGGCACGCGTCTTGTGGTGACTAGCTACGAGACCGACCGCGGCATCGACCTGGCTCCGCGCCAGGCCGTGGAGTACGCATGCCAGAACGGACATCGTTTCGAGATGCCGTTCTCGGTCGAGGCGGAGATCCCGCCGGAGTGGGAGTGCAAGGTCTGCGGGGCCCAGGCACTCCTGGTAGACGGCGACGGACCTGAGGAAAAGAAGGGCAAGCCGGCGCGTACGCACTGGGACATGCTCATGGAGCGCCGTACCCGAGAGGAACTCGAAGAGGTCCTGGAGGAGCGCCTCGCGGTCCTTCGGTCCGGCGCGATGAACATCGCGGTGCATCCGCGGGACAGCCGCAAGTCCGCCTGACAACGGACCCGGCACACCACCGCACAGCACAAACACGAGGGCCGGGGCCACTGCTCAGCAGTGGCCCCGGCCCTCGTGCGCGTTTCCGCGGACTCGTACCCGGTCCGCGGTCCGCGGTGCGTGTCAGCGCGGCAGCTGCGGGTCGTCCGGCCGCGGGCCGCGCGCCGACGGCTCGTCCTTGATGACCTCGCCCTGGACGACCTTGCCGTCGGGGCGGTGCATGCGCGCCTGCTGGAAGGCGTCGCCGAGGCCGCCGGGCGTCGCCTCGCGCATCGTGCGCATCTTGCGTTCGATGGCCCGCTCCGCATACCGCCCGAGGGCCTTCTGGACCGGCGGCACCAGCAGGATCAGCCCCAGGGCGTCCGAGATCAGCCCCGGCAGGATGATCAGCAGGCCGCCCAGCATCGTCAGGGCCCCGCCGCCACCCGCGGCCTCGGACTGGGGCGGCACGCCGCTCTGCTGCTGTTGCACGGCCTCGCTGAGCTTGCGGAAGGCCCTGCGCCCGGCCCGCTTGATCACCGCGGAGCCGAGCACCAGGCCACCCACCAGGAGCAGGAGGACCACGAACCCGCTCGTGGCGCCCGCCACGACGGTGAGCAGCCAGATCTCCAGGACGAGCCACGCGGCGATGCCGAGCGGCAGGAACCTCAGGGGTCCCGAGCGTCTGGTCCTGGCGGGTCGGATGGGAGGCGGTGCGCCGGTCGTCATGCTCCCAGTGTGCCTGGGACGGCCTCAGGCCGGGATAAGGGGGATGATCAAGAAGGCCGGGTCCGGAAGTCGCCGATCAGGGCCGATCAGGACGGAGGGGCCCTCTCAGGGCTGCTTGCGGCCGATGACGCGGCCGACGCGCTCCCCGACGCCCCAGGCCGTGACCCGCCACAGCGCCTCGACGACGATGTTCTGGCTCATCTTGCTGTCGCCCAGCTCCCGCTCGACGAAGGTGATGGGCACCTCGACGACGTGGTAGCCCGCCTTGATCGCGCGCCGCGCGAGGTCGACCTGGAAGCAGTAGCCCTGCGACTCGACCTCGGCGAGGCCGAGGCCCTCCAGGGTCTCGCGGCGGAAGGCGCGGTAGCCGCCCGTCACGTCGCGGATCGGCACGTCCAGCAGGAGGCGCGAGTAGGTGCTGCCGCCGCGGGAGATGAACTCGCGGTGCTTGGGCCAGTTCACCACCCGGCCGCCGGGCACCCAGCGCGAGCCGAGCACGAGGTCGGCGCCCTTGAGCGCGGTCAGCAGCCGGGGCAGCTCCTCGGGCTGGTGGGAGCCGTCGGCGTCCATCTCGATGAGCACGCCGTAGCCGTTGTCGAGCCCCCAGCGGAAACCCGCGAGGTAGGCGGCGCCGAGGCCTTCCTTGCCCTTGCGGTGCAGTACGTGGACCTGCTCGTCCTCGGCCGCCAGCTCGTCGGCGAGCTTGCCGGTGCCGTCGGGGCTGTTGTCATCGGCGACCAGGACGTGCGCGTCCGGCACGGAAGCCCGCACCCGGCCGACGATGGCCTGGATGTTCTCCGCCTCGTCGTAGGTCGGAATGATCACCAAGGCCGTGCCGAGCGAGCCGAACTGCCTCCCCTGGTCCCCCGCTTCGGAGACCCGACCGCCGTCGTTCACTACTGCCCCTTCGTTTGTACGCAGAGGACCACCATAGTGGCCGCGGCCTGCGCCTCAGCGGCGGCACGGAGGTCGGCGGATCCAGGACTGCGGATCGGGGCCCGGCGCCCTTCGGGCCGGCCCGGGACCCGCTGGCTGCGGATCGACCGAAAGCCGTTGTCTACTGAGCGTCCGGGCCCGACCCGGGTCACACCTGCCGACCGGCTGATACGTTCCCGCGCCTCCGCGTCGCGGACGCTGGATCTGGCTCCCAGCGGTGGTGCGCCGGTGCGGCACACCACCCATGACCCAGCGGCGTTCGACGACTGCGTGGAGGTCCGCCGGTCGGACGTCCTGTGGTGGACCCGGCCGAACCTACCGGCCCACGGCGGCTCTCTGTCAATAGCCCTGTGAACTGCGGTGTTGTTGAAGACCGCCAGGTCAGTGCCGAGGATACGCAGGTCGTACGGAGCCCTGGCGGGCCGGGATCGGCGCCGCGCACCGCCGGGACATCACTCGTCCGGCCCCACATGGACCGGCTGACCGGCCACCACGGTGCGCAGGCAGACGGGGAGTTCGGCCCCCGGCGACAGGTCGGGCAGGCCGGGCGTGCCCGAGCGCGGGTCGGTCGACCAGCGGGCCACGCGGTCGTCGGGGGCCTGCACCACCAGATCGGCGGTGCGCCACACGGCGTAGTCCGCGGGCGCGCCCGGCACCAGGAGGCCCGCGTCGTCACGGCCGACGGCCCGCCAGCCGCCCCGGGTGTGGGCGGTGAACGCGGCGCGCACGGAGACGCGGTGCTCGGGCGTGCGGTGGAAGGCGGCGGCGCGGACCGTGCCCCAGGGGTCGAGGGGCGTGACGGGGCTGTCGGAGCCGAAGGCGAGGGGCACGCCGGTGCGCAGGAGGGCCGCGTACGGGTTGAGGGTGCGGGCCCGTTCGGCGCCGAGGCGCATGGCGTACATGCCGTCATCGCCGCCCCACAGGGCGTCGAAGGCGGGCTGGACGGACGCGGTGAGGCCGAACTCGGCGAACCCCGCGATCGTCTCGGGCGTGAGCATCTCGGCGTGCTCCACGCGGTGCCTGGCGGCCCTGACGCGGGCCGGGCCGACCTTCTCGGCGGCCAGCCGCACTCCGTCGACCACGGAGGCCACCGCGGCGTCCCCAATGGCGTGGAAGCCCGCCTGAAGGCCCGCCTCGGTGCACGCCACGACGTGGGCGGCGACCTCGGCGGCGTCCAGGTGGGCCGTGCCGGTGTGGGCGCCGTCGGCGTACGGCTCGTGCAGGCAGGCGGTGTGCGAGCCGAGGGCGCCGTCCACGAAGAGGTCGCCCGCGGCACCGGCCGCGCCCAACTCCCGGGCGCGCGCCACGCCTTCGGGGCCCTTCTCGGCCCAGTAGCCGACGACTCGGGGCCCGGCCTCCTCGGCGGCGAGCCGCAGCAGCCCGGTGAAGTCGTCCTCGTCGGAGATCTCCGGGCCCGCGCACTCGTGCACGGAGCCGATGCCGAGGGAGGCGGCGCGCTTGAGCGCCGCGCGCTGGGCCTCGGTGCGCTGGGCGGGCGTGATCGCGGCCAGGGCGGTGGCGCGCACCCCGTGGTGGGCGTCGCCGGTGAGGGGGGCGTCCGGGTGGAAGCCGGTGCGCTCGGTGATGCCGGGCACCAGGTCGAGCAGGGCGGTGGTGGCGACCGCCGAGTGGACGTCGATGCGGGAGAGGTAGAGCGGCCGTCCGCCGGTGGCCTCGTCGAGTTCCCCGCGCGTGGGCGGGCGGCCGCCGGGCCAGCGTGCGGCGTCCCAGCCGTGGCCGAGCAGGACCCTGTCGTGCGGTCGCGCGGCGGCGTGTTCGCGTACGAGAACGAGCGCGTCGTCCAGGGAGCGGGCCCCCGAGAGGTCGAGTCCCGTCAGCGCGAGACCGGTGGCCGTGGTGTGTACGTGGGCGTCCGTGAACGCCGGGGTGACCAGGGCTCCTTCGAGGTCGACGACCTCGTCGACGCCGTCCGCGAAGGCGTCCGCCGCGCCCTCGGAGCCGACCCAGGCGACATGGCCGCGCTCGATGACCATCGCGGTGGCGAACGGGTCGGCGGGGCTGTGGACGTCGCCGCCGCGCAGCAGCACGGTGCGGTGGTTCTGGGGGTCCCGGGCGTCGTCGGGGGCGGTGCTCTGGCTCATGGGTCCAGTCTCGCCCCTGCGGGCGGGTGTCCCGCGCGCGGGTCACACCTGGGGCGGGCGCGCCTCGTAGGGAGTGGAGAGCACGACGGTCGTGCGCGTGGAGACGCCGGCGAGCGCGCGCAGACGGCTCAGCAGGTGTTCCAGTTCCAGCGGGGTGGCGACGCGCACCTTGAGGATGTAGTTCTCGTCGCCCGCGACGCTGTGGCACGCCTCGATCTCGGGAACGCCCGCGAGGCGCTCGGCGATGTCGTCGGGCGCGCTGGGGTCGAACGGCTTCACCGAGATGAATGCCGTGAGCGGCAGCCCCACGGCCTCGGGGTCCACGACCGCGGCGTAGCCGCGGATGACTCCCCGCTGTTCGAGGCGGCGTACCCGCTGGTGCACGGCCGATGTGGACAGGCCCGTGGCCTTGCCCAGGTCGGTGTAGCTCATCCGCCCGTCCTTGACGAGCAGCTGCACGATCTGTCGGTCCAGCTCCTCCATGCGCCGAACCTACAGGGCTCTTGATCCCCGCGGATACCCAAGTGATCCCTTCGGATATCCGGGCACCCGCCGGACGCGCGCGGCGGGGGCAACTCCCCTGGGCATGTGACGAACGCCACACCGCGTTGACCGTGTCCGATGGGATGCCACGATTACCCCTACGACGGGACGGGAAGTGCTTGCTGTGGTCGAGGCCGCAGTGCCTTGTCGGCCCACCCAAGGGGGAGAGTCCCATGCAGAATCTGAAGCGTCCCGGCAGGTCCACTCGCGACAAGCAGCAGCAGGTCGCCGAGCCCGAGCCGGAGGGCGTCGAACCGACTGACGCCCTTCTCGACGCGTACGACACCTTTGAGATGTACCGCGTGAACTGCCCCGACTGCGGGCAGCCGATCGCACTCCTCGCCGACGAGGACGTCCTGCCCGAGCACGCGCTGTGCCCCACTCCGTGGAACCCGTTCGGGCTCACGGTCTGCACCGGCACCGGCCGAGCGGCCGCGGAGGCCACCCCCGCGGACGAGTCGATGGAGGCTCAGGAGCAGGACACCGCCCTGCTGTTGACGCTCCCTCAGGAACTGGACTGGCGGACGCAGCCGTTCTCGCACGTGGGCGGTCCGGGCTCGCGGCCCTTCCGCGTGCCGCGGCAGCAGCGCCCCGCCGCCTGAGTCACCAGTAGCTGCCCTGCACCATGGCCGCGAGGCTGCCGTGGTGCAGGATCAGCGCGTCCGCGTCCTCGGGGGCGCCGGGCGCCTCGGCCTCGCCGAAGTGGACCTGGCGGTAGGCGACGCGCAGCATGACGATCGCGTGCCGCAGCGCCGCGTACAGCGTGTAGAAGTCCATCTCCCGCGGGGTGTGACCGGTGAGCGCGGCGTAGGTCTCCTCGACGCGGTCCCGGCGCAGGAAGTCCGGCAAGCCCGGTTGGCCGAAACTCACCGTCAGATCCTGGAAGAAGCGGTGGAGGTAGACCATCCAGCCGAGGTCGACCTCGCGCGGTGCGAGGGCCGCCATCTCCCAGTCCAGGACGGCCGCGGGCTCGAAGCCAGCGTAGACGATGTTCCCGATGCGCGCGTCGCCCCAGTTGAGGACGGGTGCGCCTTCGGTGTGCGGCCACAGCTCCTCGAGACGGTCGAAGGCGCTCTCGATGAGGGGCGAGCGGGGCAGGCCGCTCACCACCCATGCGTAGTAGGCGCGTTGGGCCGTGACATGGCGGCGCAGGGGACTTCCCTCACCGGGCAGCGCGAGGAAGTGCGCGTCGCCCGCCGGGACTTGGTCGTGCAGCCGGGCCACGATCCTGACCGACGCCTCCTCCAGGTGCGCGCGTTCGGCGTCGGTCGCGGCGTGCAGCCAGTTCCCCTCGTAGGTGTAGGGCATGACGTCCGGCGGTACGCGGCCCTCGACCCGTTCCATGACGAAGAAGGGCGCGCCGAGCGGCCGGGGGTCCTCTTCCAGCCACAGGACGCGCGGCACCGGCAGGTCGGTGCGTTCGGCGACGAGCCGCATGGTGCGGTATTGGCGCGGCATGTCGCAGACGGGGAAGATCGTGTACGCCGCCGGGTCGGCCGCCAGGCGCAACGCGCAGCCGCGCAGGGGCGGTTCGGGGTGTTCGACGGTGAAGAGCAGTGTCTCGCTGGACATGCCGTTGGACTCGGGCACGGTCACGTCGGCCGCCTTGGCGCCGGGCAGGCGGGTGTCGAGCCAGGCGGTGAGACGGCGGGCGAGTTCTTCCGGTTCGCGCGTGGTGGTGCGGGGGCGGGGCGTCGATGCCATGGCCGTGCTCCTTCCTCGCGGGGCGGTGGGGCGTTCGCGACGCGTCTCAGGGCGCCACGGAGTCGAACCCGCAGAAGCCGCTCGGGTCGTGACGGCCGAAGCTGCCGTGCTCGAAAATGCCGTACCCGGTCTGCCCGTCGAGGGTGAAGCGGGCGGCGTGGTCGATGACTCCGTACGCGGCCAGGGGGTGGGCTGCGGGGTCGGAGAGGTCGTAGACGCGGCGGTCGGTCCAGTCGCGGCCGCGCCAGGTGCCGTGCTGCCAGTCGTCGGCGGGCGGATATCCGGCGCCCACGGCCAGCGGCAGCGAGGCGAGGATCTCCACGCCGAGCTCCAGGGGCTTGTGGTCGTCGGGGCCGGTGAGGTGGATGCGGGCGTGCTCGGGGTGCCGGGTGCCGGGGCGGTAGGTGATGTCGGCGCGGGGCCAGCCGAGTTGGCGGTCGCGCAGGCCCGGGCGGACGAGGGTGGCGTCGTTCAGGGTGCGGTAGCCGTCCGCGTCCTCCTGCGTGATGACCATCAGGAAGCGGTCGTCGAAGCGGACCGGGCACCAGATCCAGTGGAAGCCCTCGGTGGCGAACTCCTCTTCCAGGAGCCCGCGTTCCTCGCCGGGGATGGGCCGCACGCCCCAGCTCCGGTCGCGGGTCGCGGTCCACTCCCCCGGGGCCACGGAGATCTCCTCGCCGCCCGCGCGGATCATTCCGCGGGGGCGGCCCGCCTGGACGAAGCGGCGCCCTTCCAGGGTCAGCCGGGCGCCGCGGCGCTGGATGTGGTGCGGCTCCCAGAGGGCGGGGAAGTCGGCGGTCCAGGTCAGGTCGTACGACAGGGACGCGGGGTCGTCCGGGTCGGCGGCGCACTCCAGGCGCAGGCGGCGCAGCGGCTCGTCGACGGTGATGCGCAGCGGGCCTACGCGCAGGTCCGTCCGGTCGTCGCCGAGGGCGTCGGACGCGCGTACGGCGTGGAGCGTGTCGCCGACGCGGAGGGTGGCGTACGCGTCGATGACACCGGTGTTCGGATAGACGCCGAGGCCGAGGATGAGCAGGGCGTGGCCCGTGTGGTCGAAGAGGTGGAAGATGCACCGGTCATAGGCGTTCCGGTCGCCGGTCGCGACGTGCTTCATCGACAGGGGCACTTGGTGCACGGGGTACTCGTCGAGCGGTACCGGACGGTCGTCTTCCACGGCAGACCTCCCTGGGTGCACGGCAGTTCAGGGTGGCGGGAGGCGGTGTGGGCCCTCCGGCGCGGAGATGACGGTACGTCAGTTACCGGGACGGAGCCAGACACGGGGAGCCGCTTTCCCCTGCCCTCGGACCGGGGTCCGCCCGCGCCCCGGGCACGCCGCTCGCCTGCCGCCACACCCCACCACGCCCCCGCCACGCGCCGCCCCACGGCCACCACACCCCCGCGTACGCTGCCTCGACACGCGGAGGGCATGAACTGACGCACTAATCCGCGCGGCGGTGACCTCGGCGGCGCGGGAGGCGTTGGCCGGGCATGACCCCCACGGACATGGGCCCCCCACACGCCCCCAGCGGCCGCCGAAGGCGCACGCTGGTGACGGTGCCCGCCTCCGCAGAATCGGTTCCCCCACGTCCTCAGCAGGCCGAGCCACACCAGCAGACGCACCAGCACACGCAGCAGCAGCCCCACCAGCAGCCGTACCAGCCGCCCTACCAGCAGCCTCGTCGGCCCCCTGCCTACCAGCCGCCCCCGCAGCAGACCACGTACCAGCAGCCGCAGCAGACATATCCGCAGCCCCAGCAGGCGTACCAGCAGCAGCCGCAGCAGACGTACCAACCGCCACAGCCCCACCTCCAGGACCCGCCGATCTACCGCGCCATGATCAGCCACTGGGCCGACCGGGGCCGGACGCTGCCCGGGCGGCACGACCCCGAGTGGGCCCGGCTCATGGCACCGCCCCGCGGGCAGTTCAGCGCGTCTCGGGACCCGCGAGGTGACGGGCGATGACCATGCGCTGGATCTGATTGGTGCCCTCGACGATCTGCAGCACCTTGGCCTCACGCATGAGGCGCTCCACGGGGAAGTCCGCCGTGTAGCCATAGCCCCCGAGGACCTGCACGGCGTCCGTCGTCACCTTCATCGCCGCGTCCGTGCACAGCAGCTTGGCCATGGCCGCCTGCTTGGCGAACGGACGCCCGGTGTCGCGCAGCCTGGCCGCCGACAGATAGAGCGCCCGGCCCGCCTCGATCTGCGTCGCCATGTCGGCGAGCATGAAGCGAAGACCCTGGAAGTCCGCGATCGGCCGGCCGAACTGGCGCCGTTCGGTGGCGTACGCGAGCGCCTCGTCCAGCGCCGCCTGGGCCACCCCGATGGCGCAGGCCGCGATGCCGAGCCGCCCCGAGTCGAGCGCGGAGAGCGCGATGGCGAAGCCCTGGCCCTCGTCCCCGATGCGGCGGGAGTCGGGGATGCGTACGCCGTCGAAGTGGACCTGGGCGGTGGGCGAGCCCTTCATGCCCATCTTCTTCTCCGGCACCGCGGCGCTCAGCCCCTCGGCGTCGCCCGGCACCAGGAAGGCCGTGACGCCCCGGGCGCCCTCGCCGCCGGTGCGGGCGAGCACGGTGTAGAAGTCGGCGACTCCGCCGTGCGTGATCCAGGCCTTGGTGCCGTCGATGACCCAGTAGTCGCCGTCGCGCACGGCCTTCGTGCGCAGGGACGCGGCGTCCGAGCCGGACGCGGGCTCCGAGAGGCAGTACGCGCCCAGCAGACCGCCGCCCAGCATGGCGGGCAGGTGTTCGGTCTGCTGCTCCTTGGTGCCGTACCCGGCGAGCGCGTGGCAGGACAGCGAGTGGACACTGACGCCGAGGCCGACGGTCAGCCGCGCGGCGGCCAGCTCCTCCAGGACCTGGAGGTAGACCTCGTAGGGCTGGTCGCCGCCGCCGAACTCGGAGTCGTACGCGAGGCCGAGCAGGCCGGCCTCGGAGAGGAGGGTGAAGATCTCGCGCGGGAAGCGGCCGGCTTCCTCTTCCTCGGCCGCCTTCGGGGCGATCTCGCGGTGGACGATGTCCCGGACGAGCGAGAGCAGATCCCTGGCCTCATCCGTCGGCAGCTGACGATCCACCGGCTGCGGGGCGTGGTCGGGCATGACGCTCTCCTCCCTGTGGGGCTACGGCGGACGCCCGCGCAGGGTGAGGCGGCGACGCCGGAAACGATGCCGAGCCAGGGTCTCTTTCCGGGTCACGGAAGCGGCTGACCAGCGGCTGCGGCGCGTTGAGTATGCCCGATCGGCGGTACCCCAGTCACTAGTTAACGACCGCTTACTCGAAAGATATCCGAGATCGTCACCAGGAGGCGGGATTGGTACGAACCATTGACCGTACTGGTCTAGTCCTCCTACTCTTCCCCGCAACGTCTTACCGCGTTCATGCCAAGCGCATGGGCAGGGCGTCAGCAGGTCCTCGGCACCACTTCCCCCTCCCTGTTTCCCCCCACGAGGAGACACGATGCTCAGACCGCACTCCCCCCGCGCCGGCCTCCGGGCCGTCATCGCCACCGCCTGCTGCGCCGTCCTCGGCGCGGGCCTGCTCGCGGGCGCCGGCAGCGCCGCCGCCGAGCAGGACAAGGCCCCCACGACGGAGGCCGCCGCCGGTTCCAAGGTCGTCGGATACTTCACCGAATGGGGCGTCTACGACCGGAACTACCACGTCAAGAACATCGAGACGTCCGGCTCGGCCAACAAGCTCACGCACATCAACTACGCCTTCGGCAACGTCCAGGGCGGCAAGTGCGCGATGGGCGACGCCTACGCGGCGACCGACAAGGCCTACACCGCCGACCAGTCCGTGGACGGCGTGGCCGACACCTGGGACCAGCCCCTGCGCGGCAACTTCAACCAGCTGCGCAAGCTGAAGAAGAAGCACCCGGACCTCAAGGTGCTGTGGTCCTTCGGCGGCTGGACCTGGTCGGGCGGGTTCACCGAGGCCGCGAAGAACCCCGAGGCCTTCGCCAAGTCCTGCTACGACCTGGTCGAGAACTCCAAGTGGGCCGATGTCTTCGACGGCATCGACATCGACTGGGAGTACCCCAACGCCTGCGGTCTGACCTGCGACACCAGCGGGCGCGCGGCGTACAAGAACCTGATGGCCGCGGTCCGCGCGAAGTTCGGCACCGGCAATCTGGTGACCGCGGCGATCCCCGCGGACGCCTCGGCGGGCGGCAAGATCGACGCCGCCGACTACGCGGGCGCCGCGCAGTACGTCAACTGGTACAACCCGATGACGTACGACTACTTCGGCGCCTGGGACGCGAAGGGCCCGACCGCCCCGCACTCGCCGCTCACCTCCTACAGCGGCATCCCGAAGCCCTCGTACAACTCCGACGCCACCATCAAGAAGCTCAAGGGTCTCGGCATCCCGTCGCAGAAGCTGCTGCTCGGCATCGGCTTCTACGGCCGCGGCTGGACGGGCGTCACCCAGAAGGCGCCCGGCGGCACGGCGACCGGGCCCGCCGCGGGCAAGTACGAGCAGGGCATCGACGACTACAAGGTGCTCAAGACCAAGTGCCCGGCGAACGGCACGGTCGGCGGGACGGCATACGCGCACTGCGGGAACAACTGGTGGAGCTACGACACCCCGGCGACCATCGCGGGGAAGATGAACTACAAGAACCAGGCGGGCCTAGGCGGCACGTTCTTCTGGGAGCTGAGCGGCGACACGGCCAACGGTGAGCTGATCAAGGCCATCAACTGACGTCGTCCGTACGTGAAGTGGGGCGGGGGCCGGTCGGCTCCCGCCCCTTACGCGTGCGCCGCTTCAGGGGCGCGACGGCGCCGGGTACGACGGCTCGAACTCCTCAATGACGCGCAGCGTGTCCCCGAGCGTGCGCACGAGCAGGTCGCGGACCGTCTCGCGCGCCAGCGCGCGGTGGCCGATCCAGTCGAGCGTGACGCCCTCGACGCTGCACAGCCAGCCGAGCAGCGCGGTCCGCGCCAGGCGCGGGATGTCCTTGCGGCCGTACGTCACTTCGGCGATCGTCGCGATCACCGCCTCGCGCACGCCGTCCCGTATCGCCTGCACCTCGGCGTCGAAGCCGACACCGCCGCTGATGATCGCGCGGTAGGCCGCCTGGTGGTGCTCGGCATAGCGCAGATAGCCGTCGATGGTGCGCTGCACGCGGTCCGCGGGCGGGAGGTCGTCGTGGCGTCCGGCGCGCGCGACGAGGTCGGCGACGGAGTCCTCGATGATCGCGAGGTAGTAGCCGCGCTTGGACTTGAAGTAGTAGTAGATCAGCCCTTTGGCGACGCCCGCCTGCTTCGCGATGTCGTCCATCGACAGGGCGTCGTAGGAGGTGTCGGCGAACAACTTCCGGCCGATGGTGATGAGTTCGGCGCGCCGTGCCGCGGAGCGGTCGGTACCGCGCTGTTGACTATTATTCAATTCCGGCCCTAGTCTCCAACTGCCTCGGATTGTCCGCAGTATGGCAGAACCGCGCCACCGGCCGGTTCGGCCGCCGAGGAGCTTTCCCGCACTCCCCTTACGCACGCTTGACGACGCGGAACGACGTACGGGAGGAAGACAGTGAGCGCAGCACGCGACGCGTTACGCGAGGGCAGAACCTCCTGGAAGAAGACGGCCGTGGTGGCCATGCCGGCGGTCCTTGCCGTCGGTGTGATGGCCTCCGTGATGGCCGAGGGCGCGCTCGCCGCGTCCTTCGCCGTCTCGGGCACCAGCTTCCAGGTCTCCTCGGGCAAGCTGACCAGCGAGGGCCTGTCCTCGTACGTCCAGACCGACCGGGACATCGACGGCAAGGGGCACCCCGTGGCGCTCCTCGGGATCGGTGACGCCACCCTGACCGACATCTGCCAGGCCGCCGAGGTCAAGACCCCGCTCGGCAAGGTGGTGTTCAAGCTGACCGCGGGCGGCGACGCGGGCAATGTCACCGCCAGCAATCTCGTCATCGACGGCGAGGACCTGGTCGGCGACGCCCGCTTCGGCACCGCGGAGATCGGCCGGGACGCCTCGACGCTCGACGAGGTGCCCGGGGTCAAGGGCGAGCGGGGCAAGTTCGGGCTCCAGGCCGGGGACATCACCGTCTCCGGGGTGAAGTCGAACGCCTGGTCGGCGACCGGCGGCAACTTCCGGCTCAAGGGCATGCGGGTCGACGTCAGCCTCGGCGGCAAGAAGTGCTTCTGACCGGCGGCGGCAGGGGCGGTGTCAGAGCCTTCCGCAAGGACGGCGGCGGCTGGCTCGACCGGCGGCTGCCCTGGCCTCAGCAGCGCCGGACCGTCCGCAGATGGCGGCGGACCCGGCCGTTCTGGGGCGGGCTGCTGCTGATCCTCGGCGGCGCCGAGCTGCTGCTGGTGCCGCTCTCGCCGCTGACGGTCCTGGTGAGCCTCGGGCTCGGCGGGATCGCGGCGGTCGGCATCGGGATCGCGCTGGTCGTGGCGGGGCTCTTCCTGTGGTTCCTGCCGCACACGCACCACTACGTGAGCCTCAACGCCCTGATCCTCTCGGTGCTCTCGTTCGCCGCCACCAACCTGGGCGGGTTCCTCGTCGGCATGCTCCTCGGCATCGCGGGCAGCGCCATGGGCTTCGGCTGGACGCCGGTGCCCGAGGAGGCCGAGGAGGATCCCGCGCGGCCGAAGGTGCGGGACGGGCAGGGCACGCGGACGCTCGCGGTGCTGCTGCCCGTGGTGATCGTCGCCGGGATCGTGAACGGGAGTCCGGCCGAGGCGGCGCCCTCGGAGTCGATCGTGGCGCCGAGGACCCCGCCGACCATCACCACCACGCTCTTCGCCCCGAAGGGCTTCATCCTGGCGGGCGTCACCGAGATCCCCACCGCGGACGGGCCGTTGAAGGTCATGGTGCTGCGGATGAAGGCCGCCTCGCTCACCGACTACAGGCTGAAGACGCGGGACGGGGGCGGGGAACTGGCCCTGGGCGCCGACACGTTGGACCTGAGCGGCTCGGTCACGCTCTATCTGACCAAGTTCAAGGGCTGCCTCGAAGGCCTGCTCTGCCTGACCTTCACCCCCGACAAGCTGCCGGTGCCGCCCGTCGTGCCGCCGTTCGTCTTCATGACGGACGTGAGCGCCGAACAGGCCCTGGTCACCTCGGACTCGATCGTGGCGGGCGGGCTCTCCCTCAAGGCCTCGACGTGAGGGGCGCGGCCGGAAGGGCCTCGGCATGATCCAGATCCAGGCCGCCCTCTTCTGGGCGTACGCGGTCGGCGCGACGTTCGCGCTCTCCGCGGGGCGGCAGTTGCAGGTGTGGGAGCGGATCAACGCGGGCGAGGGGCCGCGCACCCGCGGCCGGGCCGCCAATCCGTATCTGGCGCTGACCGCGCTCTTCGCCGCCGTCCTGATGGTGCCGACCGGCCTCTTCCTGCTGTGGCAGAACCCCGCCTGGGCGACCATGCACGTCGCGGACGGCCACGAGGGCGTGTGGGCGGGGTTCGTGCTCTTCTACGCGGGCGGGATCCCGGTCGCCGCGATCATCGGGTTCCTCGTGGCGCAGGCGCTGGTGCTGGTGGGCGCGGGCTACTGGGCGTACCTGCAGTGCGTGGGCGGGTACTTCCTGCTGTTCGGGACGCTGATCCACGGCTGGGACGGCCGGGGGTACGAGCGTTTCCTGTCACCCGGCGCGGCGGACTTCGCCCGCTGGCCGAGGGAGAGCGTGGTCAATCACGTACTGGACTTCCTGACGTCCGGCACGTTCCTGGCGCTGCTGCTCTTCGGGGCCGCGGTGATCGGCACCATGCTGATGACCGAGATCGGCTGGCTCATGGAGGGCTGGTCGCTGCCGGGCGCCGACGAGGACCGCGCGGTGCCGCGGATCCTCGGCATCGCCATCGCGGCCGCCGGGGTCCACGGCCTGCCGTTCGCCGGCGCGCTCCTCGCGAGCGTGCTGGTGCGCCTGGTCGGCGGCTGGGTCGGCCTGCCGCTGTTCGCGGTGGTGGCGGGGTTCACCCTGCTGCACCGGCGGTCGCCGGTGCGCCGGCTGTACGGCCTGGTGGGCGTCCCGCACCGGCACTGGCGGGCCGGTGCGGACGGTGGCTACGAGAGCCGGGTCACAGCAGACCGGCCTGGGTGACGAGCATCGCGAGGACCACGACGAGCGTCCAGCCCGCGAGGTGCTCCAGAAGGTTCGGCCCGTCTTCCTTGGGTCCGCCGGTGCGGGCCCGGACGCGAACGGCGGTGGCAGAGGTAGCGGTCATGTCTTCTCACTGAAGTTCGACTGGCAGTGGTGTCCCCCCGGGGAACCCCTCCACCATGCCAGCCTGAAACCTCCTTGTGGGGGAGAGCTTGGTCACCCCGTACCGGAGCCCCCTCCTCTCCGGTGCGGGAGGGGGCCCTCGGCTCGGCTCAGCGGATTCCCACGGCCGCCAGTGCCTCACGTTGGCGCGCGGAGAGCCGGGTGGGGAAGTACAGGTAGCAGACGCCGCCGGTGCCGGAGACGACCTTGCCGGTGGCGTTGTAGCGCTTGGTGCGCAGCCAGATGTTCTCCCACTCGCGCCGCTTGTAGACGCGGCGCACCGCCTCGTTGCTGGGCGACGCCGGATCGTTGGCGATGACGTCGCCGTCCGCGGTGAAGCCGATGACGGTCATGAGGTGGCCCGCCGTGCCGTACCCCGCGCCCGTCAGCTCCTCCTTGAGGAAGGACTGGGACGTTATGGCCGGGATGCCCGCGGCGATCAGCGACTCCAGCTCGGTCAGCGAGGCGAGGCGGGTCACGACGCCCTGGAGGTCCTTGTACGTCGCCGCGTACGCCGCGTTGAAGGGCCAGTTGCCGCAGCCGTTGTACTGGTAGTCGAAGGTGAAGCGGGCCGCGTGGCACACCTGCGGGTCGGCGTAGGAGGGGTCGACCCAGGCCAGGTCCTCGGGGGTGGGCCTCCGGCCCCAGTACTCGATGATCATCTGCGAGGAGGTGGGGCTGCACCAGGCCTCGCCGCCGTTGTCGTACTCCGGGTACTGGCCGATGTGGGTCTCCTGCGAGTAGCGCGGGACCGTCAGCTCTTTGGTGAGGCCCGGCTCCGAGGCGGGGACCTGGAAGCGGTCGGGCACCGCGGAGGCCATCGCGCCGAGCCGCCAGACCGTGGGCGTCACGGTCGCGCCCGGCCTGCGGTACAGCGTCACACGCAGCTGGTACGAGGTGACGCGCGGGCCCGCCTCCGCGTCGTCCAGGGCGAGCGTGTCCGTCCACACCGTCGACTTGCCGTCGCTCTGGTCGTCGACGGAGGTCCGCCGGATGTCGGCCTCCTTGTCGTCTCCCGAGGCCCAGCGGCCCATCACGTACCAGGGGCTCGTCGTCCCGTCCGCGTACGTGCCGCGCAGCTCGATCTGGATCCAGGTGCCGGCCGGGGTGCGCGCGTTCCAGGAGGCGATCAGTTCCGTCGCGGGGACGGTGGAACGGTGCGTGGGCGAGGTCCACCGGGCGTACTCCCAGGTGGCGACCGTGCCCGTGTGGGGGTCGGCGTAGTCGGCTCGGCCCGCGGGCTTCGCGATGCGCAGGCCGGCGCGGGCCGCGGAGACGACCGCGGTGCCCTCGGCGGTGCCGGTGCGCCAGTCCGCGCACGAGGTCCAGAAGCGGTTGTCCACGGGGCGGTCCGCGCGCGGCTTCGCGCGGCGCGGGGACGAGGTGCCCCCCGCGGCCAGGGCGGGGCCCGCGGTCGCCGCGAGGGCCGCCACCGCGGCGGCGGTGCCGAGCACGGTTCTGCGGGACATGCCGTCTGCTCGGTCTCGCCGGTCTGCTCGGTCTGCTCGGTCTGCTCGGTCTGCTCTGTCGGAACGGTCGGGGCGGACGGAACGGTCGGGTCGGTCAGCTCGGTCCATCAGGGGGACCCCCAGTCGACGTGGTTTCCGGCGGGATCCGGAACGGGTCGGAACAGGTGCGCGGAAGTGGGCCAACTATGGCCGGTCCCGGCCGACTTCTGCCAGCGCTTCGGGCACCGCCGCGCGCGTCAATATTGGCCTCAACCACTGGCATGACCAGCGGCGGCGCGCGGAACACCTGCTTCCGCACGCCGCCGCCGGTCGTACGCTTGCCGATGATGACCCCTGACCCGCGCGCCCCGCGCACCCCCCGGCCCCCGCTCCACCGGACCCCGCTCCCCCGCCTCGCCGACGCCCTGCGCGGGCTGCCGCCGTCCTGCGGCCCCGTCCGGCTGGTCGCCGTGGACGGGCACGCGGGCTCGGGCAAGTCGACGTTCGCGCGGTGCCTCGCCGAGGCGCTGGGCGGCGCGCCGGTCCTGCGGCTCGACGACATCGCGAGCCACGAGGAGCTGTTCGACTGGACGGACCGGTTGGACCACCAGGTCATCGCGCCGCTCTCGCGCGGCGAAACGGCGCGCCATGCCCCGTACGACTGGAACGAGCGCCGTTTCGGCCCGGCCGAGCGGAGTCTGCCGCCCGCGCCCGTGGTGATCGTCGAAGGGGTCGGCGCGGGCCGCCGCGCGCTGCGGGCGCACCTCGCGGCCGTGCTGTGGATGGATGTGCCGCGCGAGGAGGCATGGCGGCGGGGGCGCCGACGGGACGGGACGGTCCAGCGGGACTTCTGGGACGAGTGGGAACCGGCGGAACTCCGGCACTTCGCCGAGGACCCTTCGCGCCCCTTCGCCGACCTTTTGGTGCGGCAGTGCCCAGAGGGATATGAGGTGCGACCGGGACCCAGTGGGACGCCAGTCGGAACCCAATTCGTCACGCAGGGTGATGGTTCATCGGCGGTCCGCTGAACCCCTGGAAAACAGCTTCCAGTTGGCCCGGGGAGTTTTCATGAGTGCCCCAACTCCGCTTGACCCAGGGGCCTTACAGGACTTACGTTCTGAATGTGCGGCCTTCCGAGACCGCCCGCAGACGCGAAGCCCCCGGTTGTTCCCCCGTGATCGGGGGCTTCGTTCTGCCCTCAGGGCCTCATTTTCGGCCGCTGCGAGCCGCCATTCGCTTACCCTCGGTCACCATCGGACCCGCTGCCCGAGGGCCCTTCCCGGCCGATCCGCCGGCGTCGCACCCTACGGCCGACCGCTCCCCCGCAGGTACGATGCCTAACGGTGCGCCTTTTTCGGACGGCTGCTCTGCGCGCCGAGTCAACTCCCGTCCGCAGCACGGCGGTTCAGCGAAGTGGCCGACGGGCACCGGCCCGGTGGCACGCAAACGGGGGCACGGTTTGTGGGGGACGCGATGGACTTCGACGCGGTGGGCTCACCCGCCCCGGCCGACCTCGCCTGGCTGAGGGGTGTCGACGCCTACACGATGGGCGCCTATCCGCAGGCGGAGGAGGAGTTCCGTTCGGCGGTACGGATGGACCCCGGGATGGCCGACGGCTGGCTCGGGCTGCACGCGCTGCGCGTCGACACCACGACGGCGCTGCTGCGGATGTTCCAGCACCGGGACAGGTTCGGGGAGCAGCGCGCACGGCACCGCCGCCCCCTCAACTCCTGGTACTGGCTGGGCTGGTGGGTCCAGCCCGTCCTGGAGAGCACACGCGATCTGCTGCTCGCGCACGCCTCGCACTGGCTGGACGGCCGCCACGTCCCGGAGCTCGACCGGGCGCTCGCGGGCCTGCCGCCGGTCGACGCCGACCCGCAGGTGCGCTTCCTGCACGCCTGCCGCTCCTACCTGGTCAAGGACTGGGAGCAGTTGGTGCGGCACACGGACCCCCTGATCGACGACCCGATGCTCGGCATCGAGGCCGGCCTCTTCGGCGGCATGGCCCGGGTGCGCCTGGAGATGTACGGGCAGGCCGAGCCGCTGCTCTCCGCCGCCCTGATGCGGTGCCGCAGCGAGCAGCCCCAGCGCAAGGAGCTGCGCTACTGGCTGGCCCGCGCGCACGAGGGCACCGGACGCTCGGCGGCGGCCCTGCCGCTGTACCGGGCGGTCCACCGGGTCGACGCCTCGTTCATGGACACCTCGGCGCGGCTCGCCGCGATCGCCGAGGGCGACGGCTATGACGAAGCGGCCGATCTGGCCGCCGCGATCAGCCTGGCGGGCGGGGGCCAGGACGTGCTGGAGGGTCCCGACGGCATCGACGTGCTCTTCGGCACCGAGGGCCGCGACGTGAAGGTCACCGACCCCCAGCTGCCGCCGGGCGGCATCCCTCCCGGGCCCGGCGGCCCGCCGGGTCAGACCGGCCCGCCGGGTCAGACCGGCACGTCAGGGCAGAGCGGCGCGGCCGGACAGAGCGGCACGTCAGGACAGACCGGCCCGGCCGGACAGAGCGGCGCGGCGGGCCGCTCCGAGGCCGACGCCGTCCGCGAGAAGGCGATCATCCCGATCAAGCCGAGCCCCGCACAGCCGCCTCCCGGCCCCACCGACCCCGCCCTCCTTGAGGCCGCGCTCTCCGAGCTGGAGTGCATGGTGGGCATGGAGCCGGTGAAACGCCAGGTCAAGGCGCTCTCCGCGCAGCTGAACATGGCACGCCTGCGGGCCGCGCAGGGCCTGCCCGTACAACCGCCGAAACGGCACTTCGTCTTCTCGGGCCCCTCGGGCACCGGCAAGACCACCGTGGCCCGCATCCTCGGCCGGGTCTTCTACGCGCTCGGGCTGCTCGGCGGCGACCACCTGGTCGAGGCGCAGCGCGCCGATCTCGTCGGCGAGTACCTGGGCCAGACGGCCGTGAAGGCCAACGAGCTGATCGACTCGGCGATCGGCGGTGTCCTCTTCGTCGACGAGGCCTACTCCCTCTCCAACTCCGGCTACGGCAAGGGCGACGCCTACGGCGACGAGGCGCTTCAGGTGCTCCTCAAGCGGGCCGAGGACAACCGCGACCACCTCGTGGTGATCCTCGCGGGCTACCCCGAGGGCATGGACCGGCTGCTCGCCGCCAACCCCGGACTCTCCTCGCGCTTCACGACACGCGTCGACTTCCCCTCGTACCGCCCCCTCGAACTGACCGCGATCGGCGAGGTGCTGGCCGCCGACAACGGCGACGTGTGGGACGAGGAGGCGCTCGAGGAGCTGCGCTCCATCAGCGGGCACGTCGTCGACCAGGCGTGGATCGACGAGCTGGGCAACGGCCGCTTCCTGCGCACGCTCTACGAGAAGAGCTGCGCCTACCGCGATCTGCGGCTCTCCGGCTACCCCGGCGAGCCGGGGCGCGAGGACCTGTCGACGCTGCGGCTGCCGGATCTGATGCAGGCGTACGGCGAGGTGCTCTCGGGACGGGGGCCGCAGGACACGCCGGGGAGCTGAGCCCGGGCGCGGTCCCGCGGCCCTTCGTTCGGCCGGTCCGCCGCTCAGCTGACCAGCGCGCCGTCCCGGCTTCCGTGCGTGCCCCTGTTCTCCTGGGCCCTGCGCGGCAGCGCGACGCGGTGCGCCGGGTCGCGGACCTCGCCGACCAGGAGTTCCAGTACGTCCTCCAGGGCGACCAGGCCGAGCACCTTGCCCGACGCGTCGGCGACCTGCGCCAGGTGCGTCGCGGCACGGCGCATCACCGTCAGCGCGTCGTCCAGCGGCAGCTCCGCCCGCAGCGTGGTCATCGGCCGCCACACCTGCTGCGGCACGGCCCGGTCGGTCTCCTCCAGATCCAGTACGTCCTTCACGTGGAGGTAGCCCATGAAGGCGCCGTTCTCCGCGCGGATCGGGAAGCGGGAGTAGCCGGTGCGCCCGGTGAGACCGATGACCTGGCCCGGGGTGACCGAGGCGTCCACGGTCACCAGCGCCGCGCGGTCGAGGAGTACGTCGGTGACCGGGCGCGAGCCCAGCTCAAGGGCGTCCTCCAGGCGCTCCTGCTCCTCGGGGTCGAGCAGTCCCGCCTGGCCGGAGTCCTCCACGAGGCGGTTGAGCTGTTCGCTGGTGAAGACCGCCTCCACCTCGTCCTTGGGCTCGACCCGGAAGAGCCTCAGGACCATCCGCGCGCACGCCCCGAGCGCGACCGTCACCGGCCGGCACAGCCGGGCGAAGGCGACAAGCCCCGGGCTGAACCAGAGCGCGGTCTTCTCGGGGGCCGCCATCGCGAGGTTCTTCGGAAGCATCTCGCCGACGACGAGGTGCAGGAAGACGACGACGGCGAGCGCGATCACATAGCCGAGGGGGTGGATCATGCCCTCGGGGAGACGGACCGCGTGGAACACCGGCTCCAGAAGATGCGCGACGGTCGGTTCGGCGACAGCGCCGAGCGTCAAGGAGCAGACGGTGATGCCGAACTGGGCGGCCGCCATCATCTGCGGCAGGTGTTCGAGGCCGTAGAGCACCTGCCGGGCCCGCTTGGTGCCCAGGGGCTCGATCTGGCTGCGGCGCACGGAGACGAGGGCGAACTCGGCACCGACGAAGAAGCCGTTGGCAAGCACCAGCAGCAAGGCGAAGAGGAGTTGGAGCAGGCTCATCGCAGTGCCTCCGCGGCGGCTACGGGGGCCGGGGCGTCCGCCGTCACGGCGGCCCCGGTCATGGCGGCCCCATGCGGGGCGGACCCGGTCATGGCGATCCTGACCCGCTCGGCGCGGTTGTGCCCGACCTGGCGCACCGAGAGCCGCCAGCCCGGCAGTTCGGCCCGGTCGCCGGGGGCCGGGATGCGCCCGAGCAGGTCGGCGACGAGGCCCGCGACGGTTTCGTAGGGCCCTTCGGGTACGTCGAGTCCTATGCGGCGCAGGCTGTCGACGCGGCAGCCCCCGTCGGCGTCCCACGCGGGCCTGCCGTCCTCGGACGGCGCGGCGCACAGCTCGGGCACGTCCAGCAGGTCGTGCTCGTCGCGCACCTCGCCGACGAGTTCCTCGACGATGTCCTCCAGGGTCACGACCCCTGCGGTGCCGCCGTACTCGTCGACGACGACGGCGATGGGCTGCTCGCTGCGCAGCCGCGCCAGGAGGGGCTGCACGGGAAGCGTCTGGGGGACCAGGAGCGGGGACTGCGCGATGCGGCTCACGGGGGTGCGCAGCCGGTCGTGCGCGGGGACCGCGAGGGCGTCCTTGAGGTGGACCATGCCGACGATCTCGTCGATCCGCTCGCGGTAGACGGGGAAGCGGGACAGGCCGGTGGCGCGCGTCAGGTTGACCACGTCCTCGGCGGTCGCCGACGTCTGCAGCGCGCTGACCTTCACGCGCGGCGTCATGACGTGCTGCGCGGTCAGGTCGCCGAGGGAGAGGGTGCGTACGAACAGGTCGGCGGTGCGCTGCTCCAGGGCGCCGGCCTGCGCCGAGTGCCGGGCCAGGGAGACCAGTTCGCCGGGGGTGCGGGCCGAGGCCAGCTCCTCGGCGGGCTCGACGCCGAGGGCGCGCACCAGGTGGTTGGCCGTGGCGTTCAGGAGGGCGATCACCGGCCGGAAGAGCCGCGAGAAGGCGTGCTGCGGGCCCGCGACGAACCGTGCGACCTGGAGCGGTCTGGACACCGCCCAGTTCTTGGGCACCAGTTCACCGATGACCATCTGCACGGCGGACGCGAGCAGCATGCCGACGACCACGGAGACACCGCCGACGGCGCCTTCGGGGACGCCGATCGCCGTGAACGGGCCCGCGAGCAGGTGCGCGAGGGCCGGTTCGGCGAGCATGCCGACGACGAGCGAGGTGAGGGTGATGCCGAGCTGGGTGCCGGAGAGCTGGAAGGACAGCTCCTTGAGGGCACTGACGACCGTGCGGGCGCGGCGGTCGCCGTCGGCCGCGGCCATCTCCGCGTCGGGCCGCTCCACGGTGACGAGGCCGAACTCGGCCGCCACGAAGAAGCCGTTGGCGAGAATGAGCAGGAATGCCGCCCCGAGGAGCAGGAGGGGGACTGTCATGCCGCCGCCTCCCAGGTCGCGTGGGTCCCGGAATGCCGGGCGGGGGCGGCGCAGGTACTACAGGACGATCCGTCCATCGCCGGAGGGAGTCACTCCTCGGGTAGCAGGGGCCCCCGGGGGCCGGGCGGGCCCGTCAGGGGCGGGGCGGCACACCTTGCGTGCCCCGCCACCAGATTAATCAGAACGTCAAGGCGTCGCGCGGAAGGAGCAGCGGGTGCCGCGGGCGGCGTCACTCCCCGAGCGGGGTGCGGGCGTCGACGAGCGCGCGCAGCGCCTGGGAGTCGGCGATGGCCTGCTGCCTGGCGATACCGGGCTGGATGCCGAGGGCGGGCAGGCTGGTGCCGTCGCTGAGGTTCAGGAAGACCCAGGGGTCGCCGGGGCGGAGGGTGACCTGGACGATCTCCGCCCAGGCCAGACGCCGGCTCGTCGCGATGTTGACGACGGTCACGCCGGAGTCGTCGGCGACCACCTTCGGCCTGCTGAGCAGCATGAGCACGCCGAAGAGCAGCGCGCCGGTGAAGACGAAGCTGGCCCGCTCCCCCGGGCTGAGCTTGGGGAGCAGCAGGGCGATCACCGTGAGGACCACGAACATCGCGGCGCCCGCGGTGAGCATGACGACCCGGGTCCGCTTGGGGCGGAAGGTGACGGGCAGGGCGGGAAGGTCAGACATGGGGTGCGGGCTCCGGCCGGTTCAGAGACGGCAGGCGTGGATGGCGGTGGTCAGGATGGCCCGCGCGCCGAGGGCGTACAGGTCGTCCATGACGCGCTGCGCCTCCTTGGCGGGAACCATGGAGCGCACGGCCACCCAGCCCTCGTTGTGCAGCGGGGAGATCGTGGGCGATTCGAGGCCCGGGGTGAGGGCGACGGCCCGCTCCAGGTGCTCGGCGCGGCAGTCGTAGTCCATCATCACGTACGACCTGGCGACGAGGACGCCCTGGAGGCGGCGGAGGAACTGCTGCACCTTCGGGTCGTCGCCGTCGGCGCCGGTGCGCCGGATGACGACCGCCTCGGACTTCATGATCGGCTCGCCGAAGACCTCCAGGCCCGCGTTGCGCAGGGAGGTGCCGGTCTCCACGACGTCGGCGATGACCTGGGCGACGCCCAGCTCGATGGCGGTCTCGACGGCGCCGTCGAGGTGGACCACGGAGGCGTCGACCCCGCTGTTCGCCAGGTGCTTGGCGACGATGCCCTCGTAGGAGGTCGCGACGGTCTTGCCCGCGAGGTCCTCGATGCCGGTGGCCGTGCCGGGCTTGGCGGCGAAGCGGAAGGTGGAGCGTGCGAAGCCGAGCGGCAGGATCACCTCGGCGTCGGCACCGGAGTCGACCAGCAGGTCCTGGCCGGTGATGCCGATGTCGAGCCGGCCGGCCGAGACGTAGATCGCGATGTCCTTGGGGCGCAGGTAGAAGAACTCGACCTCGTTCTCGGGGTCGACGAGGACGAGTTCCTTGGACTCCTTGCGCTGCTGGTATCCGGCCTCATGGAGCATCGCCGACGCAGGTCCGGACAGTGAACCCTTGTTGGGGACGGCGATGCGCAGCATGAGGTCGGATTCCTTTGCGTGAAGGGGGGTTGAGCGGGCTTGGCTGACGTACGGCTCAGAGGTGGGCGTAGACGTCGTCGAGGGAGATGCCGCGGGCGACCATCATCACCTGCACGTGGTAGAGGAGCTGTGAGATCTCCTCGGCGGCGGCTTCCTTGCCCTCGTGCTCGGCGGCCATCCAGACCTCGGCGGCCTCCTCGACGACCTTCTTGCCGATGGCATGGACGCCCTTGCCGACCAGCTCGGCGGTGCGGGAGGTCGCTGGGTCGCCGTTGGCGGCCTTGTGCTGCAGCTCGGTGAAGAGCTGCTCGAAAGTCTTCTTGGACATGATGCCGTTCACTCTACGCGGCCGGGCGGCGCCGCTCAGCGCCAGGGTTCGGAGACGGTACGGAGCGTGGTCGCGGTGGCCACGGCCGCGGTGACCGCTTCGTGCCCCTTGTCCTCGCGGGAGCCCTCGATGCCCGCGCGGTCCAGGGCCTGCTCCTCGGTGTCGCAGGTCAGTACGCCGAAGCCGACGGGGACCCCGGTGTCCACGGAGACCTGGGTGAGGCCCTGGGTGACGCCCTGGCACACGTACTCGAAGTGCGGGGTGCCGCCGCGGATGACGACGCCGAGCGCCACGATCGCGTCGTAGCCGCGGCCCGCGAGGACCTTGGCGACGACCGGCAGCTCGAAGCTGCCCGGCACGCGCAGGACGGTCGGCTCACTGATGCCCAGCTCGCCCAGGGCGCGCAGGGCGCCGTCGACGAGGCCGTCCATGACCTTCTCGTGCCACTGGGCGGCGATCACCGCGACCCGCAGGTCGCCGCAGTTCTTCACGCTCAGTTCGGGTGCGCCCTTGCCGCTCACGCGCTTCTCCTTCGGTGTGGTGGTTGCGGGGTGGTTACTGGTTGCCGCAGGCGGAGACGCCGGGGGCGTCGAGCCAGGGCAGGTCGTGGCCCATCCGGTCCCGCTTGGTGCGCAGGTAGCGGAGGTTGTGCTCGCCCGCCTGGACGGGCATGGGCTCGCGTGCGGTGACCCGCAGGCCGTGCCGCAGGACGGCGTCGACCTTGTCGGGGTTGTTGGTCATCAGCCGTACGCTGCGGACGCCGAGGTCGTCCAGGATCCGCGCGCCCGCGCCGTAGTCCCGGGCGTCGGCGGGGAGCCCCAGCTCCAGGTTGGCGTCGAGGGTGTCGCTGCCGCGCTCCTGGAGTTCGTACGCGCGCAGCTTGGAGAGCAGGCCGATGCCGCGTCCCTCGTGGCCGCGGAGGTAGACGACGACGCCGCGGCCCTCCTCGGTGATGCGCCGCATGGACTCCTCCAGCTGCGGGCCGCAGTCGCAGCGCAGGGAGTGGAAGACGTCGCCGGTCAGGCACTCGGAGTGGAGCCGGGCCAGGACCTCTTCGCCCTCGCCGACGTCGCCGTGGACGAGGGCGACGTGCTCGACGCCGTCGACGGTCGAGCGGTAGCCGTAGGCGGTGAAGTCGCCGAAGGCGGTGGGCAGCCTGACCTCGGCCTCGCGGCGGACGGTGGGCTCGGCGGAGCGGCGGTAGGCGATCAGGTCCTCGATGGAGATGATCGTCAGGCCGTGCTTGCGGGCGAAGGGGATCAGCTCCGGCAGGCGCAGCATCCTGCCGTCCTCGCCGGCGATCTCCACGATGGCACCGGCGGGGCGCAGGCCCGCGAGGCGGGCGAGGTCGACGGCGGCCTCGGTGTGGCCGTTGCGGGCGAGCACGCCGCCGGAGCGGGCGCGCAGCGGGAAGATGTGGCCGGGGCGCACGAAGTCGTCGGCCGTGGCCGCGCCGCCCGCGAGGAGCTGGAGCGTGGTGGCGCGGTCGGCGGCGGAGATGCCGGTGCTCACGCCGTGCGCGGCCGAGGCGTCGACGGAGACGGTGAAGGCCGTGCTCATCGACTCGGTGTTGTTCTCGACCATCTGCGGCAGGCGCAGCCGGTCGAGTTCGTCGGCCTCCATGGGCGCGCAGATCAGGCCGCGGCACTCGCTCATCATGAAGGCGACGATCTCGGGGGTGGCCTTCTCGGCGGCGACGACGAGGTCGCCCTCGTTCTCCCGGTCCTCGTCGTCGACGACCACGACGGGGCGGCCCGCGGCGATGTCGCGGATCGCCTGCTCGACGGGGTCGAGGGAGAGGTCCGAGACGTCCTCGTCGTGGGCGGTGCTGTACCAAATGGATGCCGCGGTCATGCCGGGGCTCCTTCCATGACGGGCTGAGAGGCCGCCGCGCGGGAGCGCAGCCACCAGTCGCGCATGCCCCACAGGACGAGGGCGAGGTAGACGACGTACACGAGACCGGAGAAGGCGAGGCCGCTGCTGAAGGCGAGCGGCACACCGACCAGGTCGACGAGGAGCCAGGCGAACCAGAACTCGACGAGGCCGCGGGCCTGGGCGACCATCGCGGCGAGCGTGCCGACGAAGATGTAGGCGTCCGGCCAGGGGTTCCAGGAGAGCGAGGGCACGGCGGTGAACAGGGCGCCGACCGCGAGCGTGCCGACGGCCGTGCCGGCGAGCAGGATCCCCCGCTCCTTCCAGCTCGCGAACCGGATGGCGATGGAGCCGTCCTGCGCCTGCTGCTTGCCGCGCGTCCACTGGCGCCAGCCCCACAGCGCGACGCCGATGACGAGGAACTGCTTGCCGACGCCGCCGGACAGCTCCGCGGAGGCGTAGGCGGCGACGAGGATGACGCCGGAGAGGAACTGGGCGGGCCAGGTCCATATCGAGCGCCGCCAGCCGAGCGCGAGGGCGATGAGGCCGATGGTGTTGCCGATCATGTCGGACCACATGATGTGCTGGTCGAAGGCGGTGAAGGCCTCGGCGTTGAGCCAGTTCACTTGGTGGCCTCCTGAACCGGGGCGTCGACGGGGGCCGGTGCCTGGGCGCGGTCGCCGAGGAGGCGCTCCACGTACTTGGCGATGATGTCGACCTCGAGGTTGACCGGGTCGCCGGGCTGCTTGAGGCCGAGCGTGGTCAGCGCGAGCGTGGTGGGGATCAAGCTGATGGTGAAGTGGTCGGGGCCCGCGTCGACGACGGTGAGGCTGACGCCGTCGACGGTGATGGAGCCCTTCTCCACGACGTAGCGGGAGAGGTCGGCGGGGAGGGAGACCTTCACGATCTCCCAGTTCTCGGAGGGCTTGCGCTCCACGATCTCGCCCGTACCGTCGACGTGCCCCTGCACGATGTGTCCGCCCAGGCGCGCGCCGACCGAGGTGGGCCGCTCCAGGTTGACGCGGGAGCCGACGGTGAGCGCGCCGAGGCTCGAGCGGTTCAGGGTCTCCGCCATCACGTCGGCGGTGAACTCGTCGCCCTCGTGCTCCACGACCGTCAGGCATACGCCGTTGACCGCGATGGAGTCGCCGTGCTTGGCGCCCTCGGTGACCACGGGGCCGCGCAGGCGGAACCGGGACGCGTCGGGGAGGTTCTCGACGGCGGTGATCTCGCCCAGCTCTTCGACGATTCCGGTGAACACTTCAGTGCTCCTTCGCTACGAGGGTCGCGGTGACGCGCAGGTCGGGTCCGATGCGGACGGTCTCGCTCACGTCGAGCCGCAACGCTTCGGTGATGGTCGTGATTCCGCCGCCGGTCAGGGCGGCGGGGCCCGCGCCCAGCAGGACGGGGGCGAGGTAGGCGATGACGCGGTCGACGGCCCCGGCGGCGACGAAGGCACCGGCGAGTGTCGGGCCGCCTTCGAGGAGCACGGAACGCACCCCACGCGCGTGGAGCACCTCAAGGAGGGCCGGAATGTCCAGCCCCCGCTCCGCGCGCGGGAGCCGGACCATCTCTTCGGCCTCGTACGCGGGTGTGGCGTCGCCGGCGACGGCGATCAGTGTCGGCGCCGCGTCGTCCAGGACGCGGGCGCCGGGCGTGACGGCGGTGCCGTTCGTGTCGACGACGACCCGCAGCGGCTGGACGGCCCCCTCGATCCCGCGCACGGCGAGGTGCGGGTCGTCGGCGCGCTGGGTGCCGGAGCCGACGACGACGGCGTCGCACTCGGCGCGCAGCCGGTGGACGTCGGCGCGGGAGTCGGCGGAGGTGATCCAGCGGCTTGTGCCGTCGGCGGCGGCGATCCGGCCGTCGAGCGTGGCCGCGTACTTCCAGGTGACGTGGGGGCGGCCGAGTCGCACCGAGGTGAGCCAGGCGGCGTTCCCCTCGGCGGCCTCGGCCTCCAGGAGGCCCGCTTCGACGGAGATCCCGGCGGTGCGGAGGGTCTGCGCGCCGCCGGTCGCGGTGGGGTTCGGGTCGCCGACCGCGTAGACGACGCGGGCGACACCGGCGTCGATGAGGGCCTGGGCGCAGGGGCCGGTGCGGCCGGTGTGGTTGCAGGGCTCCAGGGTGACGAGGGCGGTGCCGCCACGCGCCTTGTCGCCCGCCGCGCGCAGGGCGTTGACCTCGGCGTGCGGGCCGCCCGCGCGCTGGTGCCAGCCTTCGCCGACGACCTCGCCGGAGGCATCGAGGATGACGCAGCCGACGACGGGGTTGGGGCTCGTGGCTCCGAGACCGAGCGCGGCCAGCGTGATGGCGCGCCGCATGGCGGCTGCTTCGGCTACGGCGGTGGCCACCGGGTCCTCCTGCCTCTTCGGGCACGGACTCCGGGGCTGTCGATGAGACGACACGTACGGGCAGCGGCACCTGGAGACGCGCCGACGCCGAAATGAGACCTGTCCCCCGGGAAAACGCATCCCAGGAACCACCCCTGACCGAGGCCAGGAACAAGCCATTACGGCGGCACGCATACGAAGATGCCCGCCCGCCGCGCACTGCCTCCCATCCGGACTTTCACCGTCGGTCCAGGAATTTCACCTGGTCAACCGGCCGCTGGAGGCGGCCGGGTCGCGGACTATAACCGCCGGTTCGGAATTACACCGACCCCGGAGTGCGCTGCTTCTGGTACGAGGCCAGTCTGCCACGCCTGATCGACGGCCATGCGGGCGATGACTGTGGGCTGGCTCACAACATTCCCTTTCAATCATTTCTTCAACATCTTGGTCCAGACCTGTTGACGCACTGGTCTAGTCCTTTTAATCTCTGCGTCACCTCCCAGGAGCCGGAGCCTGCGGTGTGCGCACACCGGGCCCCCGAACGATCCACATCTGTGCCAGCTGTGTTGTTCCGCCCGTCCGCGTACCAGCCGCCCCTGGAGGACCCCTTGCCATCCCTCGATCGCGCGAGACCCGCGCTGTTCGCGACCGGCGCCGCCGTCGCCGGACTGCTGCTCAGCATGGTCTCCACCGGCGCCTCGCACGCCGCCGACAACGCCTCCTGCCGCCCCGACGGCCTCTACCGGACGCCCGGGGTCGACGTTCCCTACTGTTCGGTCTACGACAGCGAGGGCCGCGAGAAGATGGGCGCCGACCACCAGCGGCGCGTCATCGGCTACTTCACCGGCTGGCGCACGGGCAAGAACGGCGAGCCCGCCTACCTCGCCTCCGACATCCCGTGGGAGAAGGTCACCCACGTCAACTACGCCTTCGGGCACATCGACAAGGGCAACAAGCTCTCCGTCGGCTCGGACGGCGAGAAGAACGCCGCCACCGGGATGACCTGGCCGGGCGTCGCGGGCGCCGAGATGGACCCCGCGCTCCCCTACAAGGGCCACTTCAACCTGCTCAACAAGTTCAAGAAGAAGCATCCGAACGTCAAGACGCTGATCTCCGTGGGCGGCTGGGCCGAGACCGGCGGCTACTTCGACGACGAGGGCAAGCGCGTCGGCTCCGGCGGCTTCTACTCGATGGCGACCAACGCCGACGGCTCGGTGAACCACGCGGGCATCGACACCTTCGCCGACTCCGCGGTCAGCTTCATCAAGAAGTACGGCTTCAACGGCGTCGACATCGACTACGAGTACCCGACCTCGATGAAGGACGCGGGGCACCCCGCCGACTTCCCGATCTCCAACGCCCGGCGCGGCGGCCTGGTCAAGGGCTACGCGGCGCTGATGAAGTCCCTGCGCGAGAAGCTCGACAGGGCGGGCGCGGCCGACGGCAAGCACTACATGCTCACCGTGGCGGCCCCCTCCTCCGGCTATCTGCTGCGCGGCATGGAGACCTTCCAGGTCCAGAAGTACCTGGACTACGTCAACATCATGTCGTACGACCTGCACGGCGCCTGGAACGAGTACGTCGGCCCGAACGCCTCGCTCTTCGACGACGGCAAGGACGCCGAACTGGCCGCGGCCGGCGTCTACGGCAGCCAGCAGTACGGCGGCGTCGGCTATCTGAACACCGACTGGGCGTACCACTACTTCCGCGGCTCGATGCCCGCCGGGCGCATCAACATCGGGCTTCCGTACTACACGCGCGGCCACAAGAACGTGCAGGGCGGCACCGACGGGCTGTGGGGCAAGGCGGCGGCGAGCAGCTGTCCGGCCGGTTCCGGGCTGACCAAGTGCGGTGACGGCGCGGTCGGCATCGACAACCTGTGGCACGACAAGGACGACAACGGCAAGGAGTCCCCGGCGGGCTCCAACCCGATGTGGCACGCCAAGAACCTGGAGAAGGGCATCGTCGGCGACTACGTCACCAAGTACGGCTTCTCGGCGGACACCAAGCTGACCGGCACCTACGCCCGCAAGTACAGCTCCTCGCTGGTCGCGCCGTGGCTGTGGAACGCGGAGAAGAAGGTCTTCCTGTCCACGGAGGACGAGGAGTCGGTGGCGAAGAAGGCCGACTACGTCGTCGACCGGGGCATCGGCGGCACCATGGTCTGGGAGATGGCCGGGGACTACGACTGGAACGCCGCCAAGGGCCAGTACGAGATCGGCGACACGCTCACCTCTCTGATGTACGACAAGTTCAAGACCGCCAAGCCGTACGGCGCGAAGGTCGCGAACAGGGAGATGCCGGCCAAGGCCCTCGACATCGGCGTGGAGTTCGGCGACTTCAAGCTCGGCGACTCCAACTACCCGATCACGCCCAAGCTGAAGATCACCAACAACACGAAGACGGCGCTGCCGGGCGGCACGGAGTTCCAGTTCGACTACTCCACCTCGGCGCCGGGCAACGCGTCCGACCAGTCCGGCTTCGGTACGAAGGTCATCAGCAGCGACCACACGGGCAGCAACGTGGGCGGCCTGAAGGGCGACTTCCACCGGGTCTCGCTGAAGCTGCCCGCCTGGCAGTCGCTGGCGCCCGGGGCCTCCGTGGACCTCTCCTTCAACTACTACCTGCCGGTGTCGACCCCGTCGAACTGGACGGTGAACGTCAGCGGCACGACGTACGCGCTCGCCGGTGACCTGGCGCGCGGCACCACGGTCGTCGAGCCGGGCACGGGCACGGGTCCGACCGACCCGCCCGGGCCGACGGACCCGCCGGAGCCGGGCAAGTGCACGGCGCCCGCGTGGAGTTCGTCGTCCGAGTACGGATCCGGGACGACCGTCTCCCACAAGTCGCACACCTGGAAGGCCAAGTGGTGGACGAAGGGCGAGGAGCCCGGCGCCGGTGGCCAGTGGGGCGTGTGGCAGGACCTCGGCGCCTGCTGATCCTCCCCTGCGGGCCCGGACCGGAATGGGATGTCACAATTCCGGGGGCCGCCCCCTCCTGAGCCGGGTGGGGAGCGGCCCCCGCTTCCCCGCCCGCGAAGGAGCCCTGTGATGACCACGATCCTGGTGACCGGCGGCACCGGAACTCTCGGCCGCGTCGTGACCGAGCGGCTGCGCTCGGCCGGACACGAGGTGCGGGCGCTCAGCCGCCACTCGCAGCCGTACGCGGTCGATCTGCGCGAGGGCACCGGCCTGGACGCGGCCGTCGAGGGCGTGGAGGTGGTCGTGCACTGCGCGAGCACTCCGCGCGGCGGCGACGAACAGGCGGCACGGCACCTGATCGAGGCGGCCCGGAAGGCCGGAGTCGCGCACCTGGTCTACATCTCCATCGTCGGCGTCGACCGGGTGCCGCTCGGCTACTACAAGGCGAAGCTCGCCGTGGAGCAGCTGATCGAGGAATCCGGACTCGGCTGGACCGTGCTGCGGACCACGCAATTCCACGACCTGGTCCTGAAGTTGCTCGACACGGCGGCCCGGCTTCCCGTGCTGGTGTCGCCCTCGGGCGTCAGCGACCAGCCCATCGATGTCGGCGAGGTCGCGGAGCGCCTCGCGGAGCTGGCGACCGCTCCCCCGGCCGGACGGGTCGCCGACATGGGCGGCCCCGAGGTCCGCACCTTCACCGACCTGGCCCGCGCCTACCTGCGGGCGACCGGCAGGCGGCGCCCGGTGCTTCCGGTGCGCCTCGCGGGCAAGACGTACCGCGCGCTGCGCGCGGGCGGCCACCTCACGCCCGAACAGGCCGTGGGGAAGGGCACGTTCGAGGAGTTCCTGGCGCGGCGGTGACCGAGGTGTTCCTGGCCCGGCGGTAAGCAAGGCCTGAACGCCCGAACTCAGGGGCGCGGCCCGAAGAGTTCGTCCTGGGCCGCGTCCCTGGCGGCGAGCAGCGCGCCGCGCGAGACCGCCGAGCCGCCGAGCGCGCTCGCGCGCACCTCCGTACGCAGGGGCGACATGGCGGCGATGCGCTCCGTGACGCGGTCGGCGAGCGCGGCACCGCCCGCGCGGCCCACCTCGCCGCCGAGAACGACACAGCCGGGGTCCAGGATCGCGGCCATCGCGGCGGCACCGACGGCGACGCGGTCCGCGACGGCGTCCAGGAAGGCGCCCTCCCCCGCCTCCACCGCGTGCCGCACGACATCGGCGGCGGACATGTCCGGCTTCAGCAGCCCGTGCTCCGCGCCGAGTCCGCGCAGGGCCGCGGCGCAGGCCAGCGAGTGGAAGCCGCCCTCGCAGCCGGTGGCGGAGGGCAGCCCGCCGGTGCCCGGCACCGGCAGGAAGCCGATCTCGCCCGTGCCCCCGGAGGCCCCCCTGCGCAGCGCCCCGTCGAGCACGACGGCCGCGCCCACCCCCTCACCGAGCCAGAGCAGCACGAACGTGTCCCGGTCGTGGGCGGCGCCGTCCCGCTGTTCGGCGCGGGCCGCGAGGTTGGTCTCGTTCTCCACCAGGACCCGCGCGCCGAGCCGCTCCTGGAGGGCGCCGGGGAGACGGCGGTGCCAGGCCGGCAGCGAGGTCGTGTCGTGCAGGTCGCCGGTGGCGGGGTCGATGAGGCCGGGCGCGCCGACGCCGATGGTGTGCAGCCGCTGGGCGCCGCCGTCCCGCGCGGCGCGCTCGACGAGCGTGACGGCGCGCTCCACCGCGGGCCCGGTGTCGCCGCCGACGGGCGCCGAGGCCTCGGCGAGGACCGCGCCGAGCAGATCGGTCACCACCACGGAGACGCTGTCGGTGCGTACGTCGAGCGCGGCGAGGTGCGCGCGGGCGGCGACGATGCCGTAGAGCCGGGCGTTCGGGCCGCGCCGCTGGGCACCCGCCTCGCCGACGACGGTGATGAGCCCGCAGTCCTGGAGGCGCTCGACGAGGTCGGCGACCGAGGGCCGTGAGAGTCCGGTGAGCTGCTTCAACTGGTTGGCGGTCAGGGGACCTTCGCTCTGCAGGAGGCCCAGCGCGAGCCGGTCGTTGAGGGCCCGAGCGGTACTCGGTGAGGCAGGCATGCCGCGATCCTTCCACAGAGTGCTTCTATTTATCAGGCAGGGTTCCTGATAGTTTACGTCGCCGTATCGGGGCACGCGCCGGGAGGGCGGAACGGGATGAGTGAAGTGGTCTACGACAAGGGCCGGTTGCGGCGCGCGCGGGTCGCCGTCGCGGCGGTGTTCTGTGTGCACGGCGCGGTCACCGGTTCCTTCGCGACCCGGGTGCCCTGGATCCAGGAACACGCCTCGGTCGGCGCGGGCATGCTCGGTCTCGCCCTCGCCTTCCCGGCGATCGGCGCCTCCGTCGCGATGCCGCTGGCGAGCCGGATCAGCCACCGCCTCGGCGCGCGCAACGCGCTGCGCGGGCTGCTCGCGCTGTGGACGCTCTCCCTCGTCCTGCCGTCGCTCGCCCCGAACCTGCTCACGCTCTGCCTGGCGCTCTTCGTGTACGGCGCGACCTCGGGCATGTCGGACGTGGCGATGAACGCGCTCGGCGTCGAGACCGAGAACCGGATGCGGAAGTCGATCATGTCCGGGCTGCACGGCATGTGGAGCGTCGGCGCCCTGATCGGTTCGGCCGCGGGCACGGTCGCCGCCCACCTCGGCTCCGACGCCCGGCTGCACCACGCGCTCGCCGCCGTCGCGCTGACCGCGCTCGGCCTCGCCGCCTGCCAAGGCGTACTCGACCTCCAGGCGGCGCCCGGCGACGAGGTTCCGCCGCGCTTCTCGCTGCCGCCCAAGTCGGCGCTGCTCATCGGCGCGGTCGGCTTCTGCGCGGTCTTCGCGGAGGGCGCGAGCCTGGACTGGTCGGCGGTCTATCTGCGGGACGTCCTCGACACGTCGGCCGGTGTCGCCGCCGCGTCCACCACCGGCTTCACCCTCACCATGGCGATCGCGCGGCTGGCGGGCGACGCGGTGGTCAACCGGTTCGGGGCGGTGCGCACGGTGCGCGTCGGCGGGGTGCTCGCGGCGCTCGGCGGCCTGCTCGTGGTCCTCGCCTCCCACCCGGTCATGGCCATGGGCGGCTTCGCGCTGCTCGGCCTCGGCATCGCGGTCGTGGTGCCGCTCGCCTTCGCCGCGGCGGGGCGCAGCGGCCCGAACCCCAGCCAGGCCATCGCGGGCGTCGCCACCATCACGTACACCTCGGGCCTGATCGCCCCGTCCGCGATCGGCACGCTGGCGGACGCGACGAGCCTGGTGACCTCCTTCGGCCTGGTGACGCTGCTCGCCTGCGGCCTCGCGGTCTTCGCGGGCGTGCTGCGCACGGACGGCCGCGAGGCGGCGCAGGCCGGGAGCCCCCAGCCGACCGGGAAGAAGTCGCGCTGACGCCGCACTAACATGGCGTCGATCATTTCGGGCCACGCACCACGACACCGCGGCCCGGTTCAGCGCACAGAAAGCGATACTCACCATGGATCTCGGCGTGCGCTGGAAACTGCACGGCGACGGCCGCACCCCCGCCCCCGGCGCGGTCGTCCGGCCCGATGAGCGCCTCTCGTGGCCGCGGACCTTCGGGCTCGGCGCGCAGCACGTGGTGGCCATGTTCGGGGCGTCCTTCGTGGCGCCCGTGCTGATGGGTCTCGACCCGAATCTCGCCATCATGATGTCGGGCGTGGCGACCGTCATCTTCCTGCTCGCCACGCGCGGCCGGGTGCCCAGCTATCTCGGCTGCTCGCTCTCGTTCGTGGGGGTCGCCGCCGTCATCCGGGCGCAGGGCGGCTCCAGCGCGACGGTGACCGGCGCGGTCTTCGTGGTCGGCGCCGCGCTGTTCCTGGTGGGGCTCGCGGTGCAGAAGTTCGGGGCACGGATCATCCACGCCGCGATGCCGCCGATCGTGACCGGCGCGGTCGTCATGCTGATCGGCTTCAACCTGGCGCCGGTGACCGCGTCGACGTACTGGCCGCAGGACCAGTGGACGGCCCTGCTGGTGATGCTCTTCACCGGCCTCGCCGTGGTGTGTCTGCGCGGCTTCTGGTCGCGCATCGCGATCTTCCTCGGGCTGATCTTCGGGTACGCCATCTCCTGGCTCCTCGACCAGGTCTTCGGCAAGATCCACTCCGCGGACGGCTCCGGCAAGGTCGTCGACCACTGGCGGCTCGACTTCTCCGCCGTCGGCAACGCCGACTGGATCGGTCTGCCCTCCTTCCACGCCCCGAGCTTCGAGTGGTCGGCGATCCTTGTGGCGCTGCCCGTCGTCATCGCCCTGGTCGCGGAGAACGCGGGCCACGTCAAGGCGGTCGGCGAGATGACCGGCGACAACCTCGACGACAAGCTCGGCACGGCGATCTCCGCCGACGGCGCCGCGTCCATGCTCTCCACCGCGGTCGGCGGCCCGCCCAACACGACGTACTCCGAGAACATCGGCGTGATGGCGGCCACCCGCGTCTACTCCACGGCCGCGTACTGGGCGGCGGCCGCCTTCGCGCTGCTCTTCGGCCTGTGCCCCAAGTTCGGCGCGGTCGTCGCGGCGATCCCGGGCGGCGTGCTCGGCGGCATCACCGTCATCCTGTACGGCATGATCGGCCTGCTCGGCGCGCAGATCTGGATCAACGCCAAGGTCGACCTGCGCAATCCGCTGAACCTGGTCCCGGCCGCCGCGGGCATCATCATCGGCGTCGGCGGCGTCTCGCTGAAGATCACCGACAACTTCGAGCTGAGCGGCATCGCGCTCGGCACGATCGTCGTCATCACGGGCTACCACGTGCTGCGCGCGTTCGCCCCGCCGCACCTCAAGTCCCAGGAACCGCTGCTGGATTCGGGCACGTCGACGTACGACGAGAAGGGCGAGAAGGGCAGCGACAGCGACAGCGCCCGGTAATCCGGTGGACGTGGTGCGCACCGGCTGGCTAGCGTGCGCACCATGTCAAGCCCCGAGTCCGACAGACTCCGGCCACCGGTCGTCCGGTGGCTTCCCGCGCCCTCGCACTGACGCTTCCGCCGCTTTCGCGCGGCCGTCACGCGCGCCGTCGGCGCTCTCGCAGAGCCCCCGGATCACCGCTCCCGTGTCCTGATCGTTTCGATCCACACCGTGGTTGCGGAGTTTCGCTGTGCCCTTTGCCCTCTACCTCCTCGGACTCGCCGTCTTCGCGCAAGGCACCTCCGAGTTCATGCTCTCCGGCCTGGTGCCGGACATCGCCCGGGACCTGGACGTCTCCATCCCGTCCGCGGGCCATCTGACCTCGGCGTTCGCCGTGGGAATGGTCGTCGGCGCGCCGCTGATGGCCCTCGTGAGCCGGCGCTTCTCGCGCCGGAGCGCGCTGCTGGTCTTCCTGGTCGCCTTCCTGCTGGTCCACCTCGTCGGCGCGCTCACCACGAGCTTCGCCGTGCTGCTCGCCACGCGCGTCGTGGGCGCCCTCGCCAACGCCGGGTTCCTCGCGGTCGCCCTGGTGACCGCCGCGAGCATGGTCGAGCCGAACGCCAAGGGGCGCGCCACGTCGACGCTGCTCGGCGGCGTGACCCTCGCCTGTGTCGCGGGGGTGCCCGCGGGCGCGCTGCTCGGCGAGGTGTGGGGCTGGCGCTCGGCGTTCTGGGCCGTGGCCCTGCTCTCCGCGCCCGCCGTCCTCGCCCTCGCGCGGGCCGTACCGGCCGGGGCGCCGGACGCCGCTGGAACGGACCTCGCCGGACCGGGCGCGCTCGGTGAACTGCGTGCGCTGCGCGGTCCCCGGCTCCTGCTGACCCTGCTGCTCGGGGCGCTGGTGAACGGCGCGACCTTCTGTACGTTCACCTACCTCGCGCCCCTGGTCACCGAGGTCACCGGGCTCGGCCCGGGCCGGGTGCCGGTGGTGCTCGCGCTCTTCGGCATCGGCTCGTTCGTCGGCGTCAGCGTGGGCGGGCGCCTCTCGGACGGGCGGCCCGTGCCGCTCCTGGTCTGCGGCACGCTCGCGTTGCTGGCCGGCTGGGTCCTCCTCGCGGTGACCGCCGCGCACCCGGTGGCCGCGGTCGTCCTGGTCCTGGTCCAGGGCGCGCTGTCCTTCGGCGTCGGCTCCACGCTGATCTCGCAGGCCCTCTACGCGGCGACCGACGCGCCCCGCCTGGCGGGCGGCTTCGCCACGGCCGCCTTCAACGTGGGCGGCGCGTTCGGCCCCTGGGCCGGTGGCCTCGCGATCTCCGCGGGGCTCGGCTACCGCTCGCCGCTGTGGGTCAGCGCGCTGCTCGTGGCGCTGGCCCTGGCCGTCGGCGGCACGGCGCTCGTCCCGCGGCGCGGGCGGCGCGCGGCCGGGTCCCTCGTTTCGGGGAAGCTGCCGGTGCGCTGACACCCCCGCCGGGCCGGTGCTGGGATCCTGCCCCCATGGCGCAGTTGGAGCGGTTCGCAGAGAGCGGGGCCTCGCGGCGCGGGGTCGACGGCGTGGTGGCACGGATGCGCGCGCTCGGCGACGACTGGCCGCCGCGCGACGGGGTGGCCGTCTTCAACCGGGTCTACCTCTCGGTCACCGAGGAGGTCCACCGAAGCATCGGCCTCGGCGCCTTCGCCGACACCCGCGCCGCGGCCACGCTGGGCGTACGGTTCGCCGAGCGCTATCTGGCGGCCGTCGACGCGGCGGCCGAAGGGCATCGGCCGCCCGCCTGCTGGCGCCCGCTCTTCCAGTACCGCCGCCATCCCGGCGTACACCCGCTGCAGTTCGCCCTCGCGGGCATCAACGCGCACATCGGCCACGATCTGGCGCTCGCCCTCGTGGACGCCTGCCGTACGCTCGGCTGCGAACCGGCCGAGCTGGAGGACGAGTTCGACCGCGTGGGCGACATCCTCGTATCGCTGGAGGAGCGCATCCGCGAGGAGCTGATGCCCGGCCCCGACCTCCTCCAGATCGGCGACCCGCTGACGCATCTGGCGGGTTCCTGGAGCCTGGAGCGGGCCCGCGACGGCGCGTGGGCGGCGGCCCGCACCCTGTGGGCCCTGCGCGAACTCCCCGGCGTGGCCGGGGAGTTCGGGGAGCGTCTCGACGGGGCGGTGGGACTGGTGAGCCGGATCCTGCTCACCCCGCTCCCGGACTGAGCGCGGCGCCCGGCGACTAGTCCTCCGGCAGCTCGACCGGCGCGATCTCGTCGTACACGTCGCCCGGACCGGGGTTCGTGGTGTCCGAGGAGCCGCCGAAGTGGTGCATCACGCCCCACACCGCGTTCAGCGCGGTCTGGATCGCGCCCTCGGCCCAGCCCGCCGTCCAGGAGATGTCGTCGCCCGCGAGGAAGATGCCCCGCTTGTCCTCGGGCAGGCGGTCCTGCATGAAGTGGGTGAACAGACGCCGCTGGTAGCGGTAGTGGCCCGGCAGGTTCGCCTTGAAGGCGCCCATGAAGTAGGGCTCGTTCTCCCACGAGACGGTCACCGGGTTGCCGATGATGTGGCTGCGGATGTCGACCTTGGGGTAGATCTCGCCGAGCGACTTGAGCATGACCTCCATGCGCTCGTTCGCCGACAGGGGCAGCCACTTCAGGCTGTCGTCGCACCAGGTGTAGGAGAGGCAGATGACGGCGGGCTTGTCCGGACCGTCGTCGAGCAGGTAGGTGCCGCGCGTCATGCGGTCGGTGAGCGTCATCGACATGACGTCACGCCCGGTCTCCTCGTCCTTGTCCAGCCAGAACGGCCGGTCGACGGGCACGAAGAGCTTCGAGCTCTCCATGTAGTGGGTGCGCTCCATCGCCGTCCAGTGGTCGATGGGGAAGAGCGAGTCGTCGCACTCGATCTTGGAGAGCAGCATCCACGACTGGGCGGTGAAGATCGCCGCCTGGTAGGTGCGGATGTCACCGGAGGCGTCGGTGACGGTGACACGGTTGCCCGCGGTGCGGGTCAGGCGGGTCACGGCGGGCTTGGGCTCGCCGCCCTCGTGCAGCGACTTCAGGGACGTACCGAGTTCCCAGTGCACGATCTTCCGCGGCTCGCGCGCCCACAGGCGCAGGGGCAGCTGCTGGCTGCCGCCGACGATGCCGCGGTGATGGTCGTCGGCCTCGGTGTAGACGACGCGCAGGATCTCCAGGATGGAGTTCGGGAAGTCGGTGTCCCAGCCGCCGGTGCCGAAGCCGACCTGGCCGAAGATCTCGCGGTGCCGGAAGGACTTGAAGGCCTCGGACTCGCAGAGGAAGCCGTAGAAGGTCTGGTTGTCGAGCTTCTCGACGAGCTTGGCCCAGATCTCCCGGATCCTCGGCACGTCCCGCTCGCGCAGCGCGCGGTTCATGTCGGAGAAGTCCGCACCCTCCTCCAGGCAGTCGGCCCACGCCTTGGCCACGTCGCGGTAGACCTGGGGCAGGTCCTCGACGGTCTCGGCGTAGTGCGACTCGCCCTTGAGGTCCACGACCGTCGACGGCGTCGACTCGGCGAGCGGGTTCGGGAACGCCCGCGTCTTCAGGCCCACCAGGTCGATGTAGTGCTGGAGCGCCGTCGAGGAGGGCGGGAAGCGCATCGCGCCCATCTCGGCGGTCAGATCGCCGTCACAGCCCTCGAACCCGACGGTGCGCAGGCGTCCGCCGATCTGGTCGGCCTCGTAGACGACGGGCTTGAGGCCCATCTTCATCAGCTCGTACGCGGCGACGATGCCGGACAGGCCGCCGCCGATGACGGCGACCTCGGTGCCGTGCTCGGTCGCGGGTATCTGGCCGAGGCCCGCGGGGTGCGCGAGGTAGTCGTCGTACGCGTAGGGGAAGTCCGGACCGAACATGGTGATCGGCGGCTGGGCGTCGGTGTGCTGAATGGCGGTGGGCACCGTGGACGTCATGGGGTACGGACTCCTTGCACGGAACTGAAAAGTCAGGTGAGGGGGTGGCTCAGACGAGGGACGCGTACAGGCCGGGGCGGCGGTCGCGCAGGTAGGGGTTGGTCTCGCGGGACGCGCTCAGGAACTCCGGGTCGACGTCGCCGACGACCAGCTCGGTGCCGCGGCCCGCGCGGGCGCGCGCCACACCGTCGGGACCGACCAGCGTGGAGAGCCCGACGAACTCGAACTCCCCTTCGGGGCCGACCCGGTTGACGTACGCGACGTACATCTGGTTCTCGAAGGCCCGCACCGGCACCACGGACTCGGCGACGAACTGGAAGGGGTGCATCTGCGCGGTGGGGACGATCAGCAGGTCGGTGCCGGCGAGGGCGTGCGCGCGGACGTTCTCCGGGAACTCGACGTCGTAGCAGATCATGAGGCCGATACGTACGCCGCCCAGCTCCACCTGGACGACGGACTGCTCGCCCGGGGTGAAGGCGTCGCGCTCGAAGCAGCCGAAGAGGTGGGTCTTGCGGTAGTTCGCGAGGCGGGCCCCCTCGGGGCCGATCAGCTGCACGGAGTTGTAGACCACCTCGCCCTCGCGCTCGGGGTAGCCGTAGGCGACGCCGATCTTGTGGCGGGCGGCGATCTCGGCGACGGCCTTCGCGGACGCCCCGTCCGCGGGCTCGGCCAGGCGGGCCACGTCGTCACCTATGGCGTACCCGGTGAGGAACAGCTCGGCCGCGACGAGCAGCCCCGCTCCCTGGGCGGCGGCACGCCCCGCCGCCTCGTCGAGCGCCGCGAGGTTCTCGGCGACGGATCCGAGCTGCCCGGAACTCTGGAGCAGGGCGGTGCGCAGCGCAGGCATGGCAGATCCTCAAGGCGTACGAAGGGTTTGGTGGGGTCCGTTAGACGGTACGGTCGGCGGCCACACGGGTACAAGACGCGACCGTTGCGGGCAGCCGCACGATCTGTTGCGCGTACGAAGCCCGGATCGACGATTCGTTGCGCGCGAGGGAGGCGTCCCGTCAGGGGCGCGGGGAACTGCGCGACCAGCCAGAGCACACCCGCAGCGAACGACTACGCAGGCGACCCGGAAGAGAACCGCCGCATAAGGGGCGAAAGGACCAGAACGGACTTCGTCCGTTCCACGAACGGCTCCCCCGCGATCCGCTCAAGCACCCGCTCGAAATGCCGCATGTCCGCGGCGAAGATCTGAACGATCGCGTCCGCGTCCCCCGTGACGGTGGACGCGGACGCGACTTCCGGATACCGCTCAAGCCCCCGCTTGATCGCCTCCGGCGAGGTATTGCGGCGACAGTAGATCTCGATGAACCCCTCGGTCTCCCAGCCGAGGGCCGCGGGGTCCACCCGTACGGTGAACCCCGTGATGGCACCCGTCGCCCGCAGCCGGTCCACGCGCCGCTTCACGGCGGGCGCGGAGAGCCCGACCAGCTGGCCGATGTCGGCGTAGGAGCGGCGGGCGTCCTCGGCGAGGGCGTGCACAATGCGTTCGTCGAGATCGTTCAGTCGCACGGGGGGTGGATCACTTCTCTGCTGTGGCCAATCGGGAGCGGCTCACGCCGTACAGGAAGTAGAACACGAGCCCGACGGCCATCCAGACACCGAACACGGTCCAGGTCACGGAGTCGAGGCTGAACATGTTGTACGCGCAGAAGCCGAAGCCGAGCACCGGGAAGAGCCAGCCGAGCGGCACCCGGAAGGTGCGCGGCATGTCCGGACGCGTCCGGCGCAGCACGATGACGGCGATGTTGACCAGGCCGAACGCGAAGAGCGTACCGATGCTGGTGGCGTCGACGAGCTTGCCGAGCGGGACGACCGAGGCGAGCGCGCCGCAGAAGAGCGACACGATGACGGTGTTCACCCGGGGCGTGCCGGTCTTCTTGCTGACCCGGCCGAACACCTTGGGGACGAGACCGTCGCGGGACATGGCGAACAGGACGCGCGTCTGGCCGTACAGCACGGTGAGCACGACGCTCGCGATGGAGATGACGGCACCGGCGGCGAGCAGCGTGCCCCAGAAGGACTGACCGCTGACGTCGTTCATGATCGCGGCGAGCGTGGCCTCGGAGCCCTCGAAGTCCTTCCAGTTCCAGGCGCCGACGGCGACCGCGGCGACCAGGACGTAGAGCGCCGTGACGATGATCAGCGACAGCATGATGGCGCGGGGCAGGTCGCGCTGCGGGTTCTTGGCCTCCTCACCGGCGGTGGAGGCGGCGTCGAAGCCGATGTAGGAGAAGAAGAGGCTCGCGGCGGCCGCGCTGACGCCGGCGGTGCCGAGCGGCATGAAGTCGGCGTAGTTGCCGGACTTGAAGCCCATGAAGCCGATGGTGCAGAAGAGCACGAGCGCGGCGATCTTCACGATGACCATGATCGTGTTGGCGGTCGCCGACTCCTTGGCGCCGCCGAGCAGGAAGACCATGGCGAGCAGCACGACGATCAGGCCGGGCAGGTTGATGATCGCGCCGTCGACCTCGCCGGGCGCCGCGGAGAGCGCGTCGGGGATGGTGACGCCGATCGTCCCGTCGAGCAGTTCGTTGAGGTACTCACCCCAGCCGACGGCGACCGCAGCCACGGACACGCCGTACTCCAGGACCAGGCACCAGCCGCAGACCCAGGCGATGAGTTCACCCATCGTTGCGTACGCGTACGAGTACGAGGAGCCCGCGACCGGTATGGAACCGGCCAGCTCCGCATAGGAGAGGGCGGAGAAGAGGGCGGTGAGGCCGGCGATCACGAAGGAGATCGTGACGGCGGGCCCGGCCTTGGGGACGCTCTCGCCGAGGACGACGAAGATGCCGGTGCCGAGCGTGGCACCGATGCTGATCATGGTCAGCTGCCACATGCCGAGGGAGCGGCGGAGCGAGCCACCCTCGCCCTGGCCACCCTCCGCGACCAGGGCTTCGACCGGCTTACGGCGCATGAGACGGCGGCCGAGGCCAGGGGCGCCCGGGGGGCTGGGGCGGTTCTGCGGGGGTGCGCCTTGGTCGAGCACGCGCTGGCTCCTTCATCGCTGCCGGTCAGGGCGGCGGGGACCCGTGGCACCCGTGTTTGAAGACGGGAGCCACCGAGCAGGCAGTCCCCGCCACACCACGTACAGCGCCTGACTCTAAGGTCCATGCCTTCCCGACCGTAATGCAGCAACCTTGCGCACCAGCGGTGGATCATTGCGCACTTCCGCCCCACGCGTCGGTTCGTTGCGCGGTCCGTTTCGTCCGTTGCGTTCCGGGTGTCGCCGGGCACGGCAAAGGCCCCCGCGGAGGTGTCCGCGGGGGCCTTCCAAAGCAGGGGGCGACTAGCTCCAGCTGGCGTGCAGCGGCTTGCCCTCCGCGTAGCCCGCCGCGCTCTGGACGCCGACCGTGGCCTTCTCGGCGAACTCCTCCAGGGAGGCCGCGCCCGCGTACGTGCAGGAGGAGCGGACGCCCGCGATGATCGAGTCGATCAGGTCCTCGACGCCCGGACGGCTCGGGTCGAGGAACATGCGGGAGGTGGAGATGCCCTCCTCGAAGAGCGCCTTGCGCGCACGGTCGTACGCCGACTCCTCGCTGGTGCGGTTGCGCACGGCGCGGGCCGAGGCCATGCCGAACGACTCCTTGTAGGCACGGCCCTGGGCGTCGTGCTGGAGGTCGCCCGGGGACTCGTAGGTGCCCGCGAACCAGGAGCCGATCATGACGTTCGAGGCACCGGCGGCGAGCGCCATGGCGACGTCGCGCGGGTGGCGGACACCGCCGTCGGCCCAGACGTGCTTGCCGAACTTCTTGGCCTCGGCGGCGCATTCGAGCACCGCGGAGAACTGCGGGCGGCCGACGCCGGTCATCATGCGCGTGGTGCACATGGCGCCGGGGCCCACGCCGACCTTGATGATGTCGGCGCCGGCCTCGATCAGGTCGCGCACACCCTCGGCGGCGACGATGTTGCCCGCGACGATCGGGACCTGCGGGTCGAGCGCGCGCACGGCCTTGACCGCGGCGATCATCGACTCCTGGTGGCCGTGGGCGGTGTCCACGACGAGCGTGTCGACGCCCGCGTCGAGGAGCTGCTTGGCCTTGCCCGCCACGTCGCCGTTGATGCCGACGGCGGCGGCGATGCGCAGGCCGCCGTTGGCGTCCACGGCCGGGGTGTAGAGGGTCGCGCGCAGGGCGCCCGTGCGGGTCAGGATGCCGGCGAGGCGGCCGTCCTTGTCCACGGCGGGGGCGTACCGCCGGTTGGCGTGGTCCAGCTTGTTGAACGCGTCGCGCGGGTCGATGTCGGCGTCCAGGAGGAGCAGGTCCTTGGACATGACCTCGGAGAGCTGCGTGAAGCGGTCCACACCGGTCAGGTCGGTGTCGGTGACGACGCCCACGGGCTTCTGGTCGGCGTCGACGACCACGCCCGCGTTGTGCGCGCGCTTGGGCAGCAGGGCGAGCGCGTCCGCGACGGTCTGCGAGGGGGCCAGGACGATCGGGGTGTCCAGGACGTGGTGGCGCGTCTTGACCCAGGAGACGACCTCGGTGACGACCTCGATCGGGATGTCCTGGGGGATGACCACCAGGCCGCCGCGGCGGGCGACGGTCTCGGCCATGCGGCGCCCGGCGATGGCGGTCATGTTGGCGACGACCAGCGGGATCGTCGTGCCCGTGCCGTCGGGCGAGGCGAGGTCGACAGCCTGGCGGGAACCGACGGCGGAGCGCCTCGGGACCATGAAGACGTCGTCGTACGTCAGGTCGTACGCAGGCTGGATGTCATTGAGGAAGCGCACGTGCTGCTCATCCCAGTCGATCAGAGGTGGCCCCCGGACAGTTAGGCCGAGGGAAAAGCACGTACTTCATTCTCCCATGCCGCAGGCCGTGCGCCTCCTGGGACGATCACCCAGGCAGCCCGGGACCCCACTGGTCGAATCATCCAAAGGGCAGCGCCCCGAAGGGGCGCGGGGAACCGCGCCAAGCCCCCACGCACCCGCGGGAATCAGCTGCCGTCCGGATCCGCCCGGTCGAGCGCGGGCCGCGGGGCGGGCCCCGCAACCAGCAGCTGGTCGGCGGCGGCCGTATCCGTGACCAGGCTGGTCACAAGCCCCGACCGAAGCACCGCGTCGATGGCGGCGGCCTTCCGCTGTCCGCCGGCGATGGCGACGACCTCAGGAATCCGCCGAAGCCGATCGGCTTCGACGGTGATGCACCGCTCCCCCAGGTCCCGCCCGACCCGACGCCCCTCGGCGTCGAACAGATGGGCGGACATCTCCGCGGCCACTCCCAGCGAGGCGTAATGCGCCCGCTCCTCGTCGCTGAGCATGTCGTGGACGGTGGAGATGCCCGGCTCCCAGGAGCCGATGGAGACCGCGGCGACCGTGACCTTGTCGAAGTAGTCGAAGGCGCGGGCGATCCCGGTCTGGTTGCGCAGCGCCGCCGCGGTGGCCGGGTCGGGCAGCAGCATCGGCGCGTAGATGGGGTGCGCCTCGCCGCCGGAGACCTGGGCGGCCCGGCGCACGGCCTCGACCGAGCCGCGCTCGGCGGTCCCCGCGTCGTAGACACCGGTCAGCTGCACGACCGTGCACGGCGGCAGCTGGTCGAGCGCCGCCGCCATGTGGATCGTGGAGCGCCCCCAGGCGAGGCCGAGCACATCGCCCTCGGTGACCAGCTCGCCGAGCAGGTCCGCCGCGACCTCGCCGAGGTTCTCGGGGTCGGGCGAGTCCTCGATCTCGTCGGTGGGCGCGGGCGACTCCACCACGACCGCGTGCCGCAGGCCGTACCGGGCGCGCAGCGCGTCCGAGCGCTCGGCGTCCAGCTCCGCTGGGACCCGGATCTCGATGCGTACGAGATCCCGCTCCAGGGCGGTCTCAAGGACCCGGGCCACCTTGAAGCGGCTGACGCCGAACTCCTCGGCGATCTGGATCTTGGACTTGCCCTCGAGGTAGAAGCGGCGGGCCATGGCCGCCGCCTGCACCAGCTCCGCGGGTCCCATCCGCATGGCTGACCGACCCGCCGACATGGCCGACACGGCGCTCTCCTCACTGCTGTTCACAAACTGGGTTCGCCGTTCATCCTTGCAGATCCGGCCTAGTTGATCAGCCCTGAGGGACTGCGTTCACGTTCCCGTGGTTCAGTGGTCGCATGCCCAGGCACTTGACGCGGTCTTTGCCGCCGCTTGGGCACGCAATGAACGTACCGCTTCCGCCGGATCCGTGGCGCCGTAGACCGCGGAGCCCGCGACGAAGACGTCGGCCCCGGCCTCCGCGCAGCGCTCGATGGTGTCGGCGGAGACCCCGCCGTCGACCTGCAGCCACAGCTGGAGTCCGTGCTTGCTGATCAGCTCACGGGTGCGGCGGATCTTGGGCAGCATGATGTCGAGGAACGCCTGGCCGCCGAAGCCCGGCTCGACCGTCATGATCAGCAGCATGTCCAGCTCGGGGAGCAGGTCCTCGTACGGCTCGATGGGCGTCGCCGGCTTCAGCGCCATGGAGGCGCGGGCGCCCTTGGCGCGGATCTCGCGGGCGAGGCGGACGGGGGCGGCGGCGGCCTCCGCGTGGAAGGTCACGGACCCGGCGCCCGCCTCGACGTACTGCGGGGCCCAGCGATCGGGGTCCTCGATCATCAGGTGGCAGTCCAGGGGCGTGTCCGTGGCACGGGCCAGCGACTCCACGATCGGCACGCCGAGCGTGAGGTTCGGGACGAAGTGATTGTCCATCACGTCGACGTGGAGCCAGTCGGCGCCCTCTGGGCCCGAAACGGACTCCGCCTCCTCGGCAAGGCGGGCGAAGTCGGCGGACAGGATGCTGGGATTGATCTGCACGGCCATGCCCCAAGCCTGCCATGCCCGGCGCGTATCGCCGACCGCGGTCCGAGCGGTGGTCACGGCACCTCCCGTGCCGGGATGCCGCGCGCCCCGCGCCGGCCCGCCTCGTGCGCCGCGCCGGCCCGCCTCGTGCGCCGCGCCGGACGGCGGCGTACCACCGTCCGGCGACCGCGACCGCCCCGCCGATCTCCCCCGATCCCGCCCAACTCGCGTACGTCCGCGTCGAGTTCAGGGTACGGTCACGACGGTCGGCTCAGGCGGTGCGCCTGATCAGCGCCAGATACATCGCGTCCGTCCCGTGCAGATGCGGCCACAGCTGTACGTCGGGGCCCTCGCCCAGCGCCGGGACGCCCGGCAGCAGCGGTCGCGCGTCGAGCAGTTCGCCGCCCCCGGTCTGCTTGAGGACGTCGTCGACGACCGCGCGGGTCTCGGCGAGGTGCGGCGAGCAGGTGGCGTAACCGACGACGCCGCCCACGCGCACGGACTCCAACGCCGTGCGCAGCAGGCCGCGTTGGAGCGGGGCGAAGCCCTCCAGGTCCTGCGGGCGGCGGCGCCAGCGGGCCTCCGGACGGCGGCGCAGCGCGCCGAGCCCGGTGCAGGGCACGTCCATCAGGATCCGGTCGAAGGTGCCGGGGCGCCACGGCGGGCGGGTGCCGTCGGCGGCGATGACCTGGTACGGGCCGGGGTTGCCGGCGAGCGACTGCGCGACGAGACCGGCCCGGTGCGGCTGCTTCTCGGCGGCGAGCAGCGTGGCGCCGCGCTGGGCGGCGAGCCCGGCGAGCATGGCGGCCTTGCCGCCCGGTCCCGCGCAGCCGTCGAGCCACTTCTCGTCGGGCCCCTCGACCGGGGCGTTGGCCAGGGCGAGCGCGACGAGCTGGCTGCCCTCGTCCTGCACGCCCGCGCGGCCCTCGCGCACCGCCTCGATCAGTCCGGGCTCCCCGCCCTCGGTGAGCCGCACGGCATAGGGCGACCAGCGGCCCGGCAGCGCCGAGTCCTCGCCCACGGAATCGAGCAGCTCCTCGGCGGTGGAGCGGCCGGGGCGGGCGACGAGCGTGACCTCGGGGCGTTCGTTGTCGGCTTCGAGCAGGTCCTCGATCCCGGCGCGGCCGCCGCCGAGCGAGTCCCACAGCGCCGAGACGACCCAGCGCGGGTGCGAGTGCACGATGGCGAGGTGGTCCTCGGGGTCCTCGTCGTAGGGCGGCGCGACCTTCTCCACCCAGCCGTCGAGGTCATCCCGCGCGACCTTGCGCAGCACGGCGTTGACGAACTTGGCCCGCCCGTCGCCGAGCACCACGCGCGCCAGCTCCACCGAGGCGGAGACGGCGGCGTGCGTGGGGATGCGGGTGCCGAGCAGCTGGTGCACGCCCAGGTTGAGCACGTCGAGCACCGGCGGGTCAACCTCGCGCAGCGGCCGGTCGACGCAGGCCGCCACGATCGCGTCGTACGTGCCCTGGCGGCGCAGCGTCCCGTAGACGAGCTCGGTGGCGAGCGCCGCGTCCCGCGCGTCGAACTTCTCGGGCCCCTCCTTCTCCCTGGCCTTGCGCAGCAGGGGCGGCAGGACGAGGTTCGCGTACGCGTCACGCTCGTCCACGGCCCGCAGCGCCTCGAAGGCGAGGAAGCGGACGGGGTCCTTCTGGGGCCGGCGATAGGGCTTGCCGCCCGCCTTGCCGGAGGGCTTGCGGGGAGGCCGGTTCGGCTGGTCGTTCAAAGGTGCTCCGCTGCTGGAATGGGTCGAACCTACTCAGCGTACGTCGCTGTCGCCCACGCGCTCACCGGGGGCGATCCGCACCCCGCGCGCCCAGTCCGCGCCCCGCATCGGCTTCTTGCCCTGCGGCTGGACCCAGAGCAGCTCGACGGCGTGCGAGCCGGAGCCGACGTACACGTTGTTCTTGGCGGCGGACAGCTCGCCGGGCGCGAGGTCCGTGCGGTCGGGCACGAGCGCCGCCTGGATGATCTTCAGCCGCTCGCCGCGGAAGACGGTCCAGGCACCGGGCGCGGGGGTGCAGCCGCGCACCACGCGGTCGACGCGCAGGGCGGGCGCGGCCCACTCCACCTGGGCGTCCTCGACGGTGATCTTCGGGGCGAGGGTGACGCCGTCGGCCGGCTGCGGGACCGCCTTCAGGCTGCCGTCCTCGATGCCGTCCATGGTCGCCACGAGGAGCCCCGAGCCCGCGAAGGCGAGCCGGGTGAGCAGGTCGCCGCTGGTGTCGGTGGGCCGCACCGCCTCCGTGACCGTGCCGTACACCGGCCCGGAGTCCAGCCCCTGTTCGATCAGGAACGTCGACGCGCCGGTGATCTCGTCGCCCGCCATCACCGCGTGCTGCACGGGCGCGGCACCGCGCCAGGCGGGCAGCAGCGAGAAGTGCAGATTGACCCAGCCGCGGGCCGGCACGTCCAGGGCGGCCTTGGGGAGCAGCGCGCCATAGGCGACGACGGGGCAGCAGTCGGGCCCGATCTCCCGCAGCCGGGCCAGGAACTCCTCGTCGCGCGGCTTCGCGGGCTTCAGCACCTCGATGCCGGCCTCCTGCGCGCGCTCCGCGACCGGGCTCGCCACGAGCCTGCGGCCACGGCCCGCGGGCGCGTCGGGGCGGGTCACGACGGCGGCCACCTCGTGCCGGTCGGAGGCGATCAGGGCGTCCAGCGCGGGGACGGCGACCTCGGGAGTGCCTGCGAAGACGAGCTTCACTGGGTGGTACCTCGGATCTCTGGTGGGAGCGGCGGCAGCGCACCAGTCTATGGGCCGCCTCGGGGCCCCGCCCAGGACGGTCCCGCCGGTGACTCGCGTTGACGGCCCTGGGGGCGTACGAAGTGGCGCGCGCCCCGTGCATATGCGCATACGCCCCTGCACCGTGACCCCACACGAGGTAGCGCGTTGGTCAAGAAAGAGTTGACCACAATGGGCCGCGGATGCGGCCCGATCCTTTTCAACGCCGGTTCGAGAGGCTTGTTCATGGCCGACCACGCAACCCACGACGCCCAGGCACGGGCCAGCCTGCACCTCCTGGTGCGGGACATCGAGCGGGTCCGCCGGCAGGTGGACGCGCTGCGTACGCTCACCGCCCAGCTCGGTAACGTCTACCGCCCGCGCCGCTCCAGCCCCTCAGCGGGCTTCGTCGTGTACGGGCGCGCCCCCGCCCCGACCGTCCGCCTCGCCCAGGAACTGCGGGACAGCGTCGAGACGCTGGTCACCGCGGCGGTGGACTTCGACCGCTCGCTCGGCTTCTCGTGGGACGCGGTCGGCTCGGCCCTCGGGGTCACCAAGCAGGCCGTCCACCGCCGTTACGGCGCGCGCCGGGCCACGACGCAGGCGGCGGCCGACGCGGAGCGCGCGACGGAGGTTCCGGCGCCGACCGCCACGACCACGGCGCCCCGCCCGGTCCCGGTCGGCGCCCCGCTGCCGTCCGTGCCAGCGGCCCGCACGATGCCGACGCAGCCGACCGCGGGCAGCCCCACCCTCCGCGACGACCCCAGGCCACCGGCCTTCCCCGGCCCCCGCAACGGCTGACCCGCCCCCGCCCCACCTCCTTGCGACTGCCCCCTGCCGTCGGCTCGCACCCGGCGAGGGGGCAGTCGCATGCCGACGCCCGTGGGCGCGCGCCGCCCCAACGACCGCGCCCCTGGCGGCTCCCACGAGGTGGAGGCGCTTGCCGCGAGGTGGAAGCCCGGCCTCCCCCGCCCCGCCTCAGCCGATGTCCAGCGGATCCACCCGGATCCGCACCGCCTCGGTGCCGCCCTCCCTGGCTCCCTTGGCGCCCCGGGCCATCCGCGCGGCCTGTGCGGTCTTCAGGGCAGCGGCCAGGGCGGCGCCGCTTCCCGGGGGAACCCGGATCAGCACCCGCTCCCACTGCTCGCCGACCGGCGCCGCGCCGGGGCGGCGGGCAGGGCCGGGGCCCGCGTCCCGCACCGGCACGGGACCCAACACCACCGCGTCCGGAGGCAGTTCGGCACCGGCGAGGAACCCCGCAAGCGCCTCCGGCGGCCCGGAGACCGCCGCCATCCGCGACACCGGCGGAAATCCCAGCTCGGCCCGCTCCGACAGCTCCCGCACCGCGTGCCCCACGGGGTCCCACCGCACGAGCGCCTGCACGGGCCGCAGCGTCGGCTCGGCGACGACCACCACGGTGCCGCCCGCCCCCTGGGGACGTACGAGCGACGCGGCCGCCATCCACCGCCGCAGCGCGTCCTCCCCCGCCCGCAGATCGGGCCGCCCGAGCATGGCCCAGCCGTCCAGGAGCAGCGCCGCCGCGTATCCGCCCTCGGCGACGGGCTCCGCGCCCGGTGTGCTCACCACCAGCGCGGGCGCCCCCGGCACCGTGTCAAGCACCTGCTCGCGCCCCGAGGTCCGCACCGGCACGGCCGGGAACGCCCGCCCCAGCTCCTCGGCGGTCCGCTTCGCCCCCACGACCTGCGCCCGCAGCCGGAAACCGCCGCAGGAACCGCAGTGCCACTCGGCCTCCGCCACCCCGCACCAGCCGCACCGCAGGGCCGCCCCGCCCTCCTGCGCCTCCAGCGGCCCGGCGCACCGGCGGCACCGCGCGGGCTCCCGGCACCGCTCGCACGCCAGCCGGGGCACATATCCGCGCCGCGGCACCTGCACCAGGACGGGGCCGTGCTTCAGCCCCTCCCTGACGACCTTCCAGGCCAGCGTCGGCAGCCGCGCGGCCCGCGCCGCCTCGTCCCGCGCCAGGTCCCCGTCGCCCACGGTCCGCACGAGCGGCGCGGCCCCCCGCACCTGCTCGCGGTCGGCGACGAGAGGCGCGGCCCAGCCGGTCTCGACGAGCTGTGCGGCCTCGACCGTGCAGCTCCAACTCCCCAGCAGGAAGCCGCACTTGTCCCGGGCGGCCCGCAGCTCAAGCACCTCCCGCACATGCGGGAAGGGAGCATGGTCATCGCTGTGATTGGGGTCCCCGTCGTCCCAGATGACGACGAGCCCCAGATCCCGTACGGGCGCGAACATGGCGGCCCGCGTCCCGACGACGGCCCGCACCGCCCCGCGCCGCACGGAGAGCCACTCCCGATAGCGCCGCTCCTGCCCGGCGTCGGCGGTGAGCAGCGCGTGCTGCCCCTCGCCGAGGAGTGCGGTGAGCGCGGCGTCCACGCGCGCGGCGGGCCGCCCGGTCGGCACGACGACGAGCGCCCCCCGCCCCGAGGCCAGCGTGGCCTGCACGGCGCGGGCGATCTCCTCGGCCCACTGCGGCCCGGGCAGCGCCGTCCACACCGCACGCGGCGACCCGCCCGAGGCCAGCGCCCCGACGAAGTCGGCCCCGTGCCCGTACCGCCGCCAGGTCCCGGGGTCGGGCGCGGCCGGTGGGGCCGGGGGCGCGGACGCCGCCCGCGACTCGGCCCGCCCGTGCCGCGGCGGGATCGCCAGTTGCAGCACGTCGGCGAGGCTCCCCGCATAGCGGTCGGCGACCGCACGGGCCAGTTCGAGCAGCCCGGGGTCGAGCACCGGCTCCGGGGAGACGACCTGGGCCAGAGCGGCCAGCGGCCCGGTGTACTCGCTCTCGGCCCGCCGCTCGACGATGAACCCGTCGATGAGCCCGCCGCCCTCACGCCGCCCCTCGCGCACGTTCCGCGACCCGGCGCCGAACCGCACCCGGACCCGCACCCCCGGCCTGGCGACCTCGTCCAGCTCCTCCGGGACCGCGTAGTCGAAGTACCGGTCGAGGTGGAGCACGCCCTTGTCGACGAGGACCCGCGCCACCGGCAGCTCCTTGGCCAGCGCGGCCCCCCGCCACGTCCGCGGCTTGGCCCGCGGCACCTTGGCCTTGCGCACGCTGTCCCGAATCAGCGCGAGCTGCTCGGGCTCGGGCACCCCGCCCCCGGCACCCTCGCCCGCACCCGACCCGTTCTCCCTGCTCACAGCAGCATTCCTACCAGACCGCTCTGACACCGCCGCAAGAACGGCGAAGGCCCGGCACCCCGCGAAGGGGTACCGGGCCTCAGGAGCCGGAGCGCCGGGGAGCTACAGCCCCGCCGCCTTCCGCAGCGCCTCCACGCGGTCCGTGCGCTCCCACGTGAAGTCGGGGATCGCCCGGCCGAAGTGGCCGTACGCGGCGGTCTGCGCGTAGATCGGGCGGAGCAGGTCGAGGTCGCGGATGATCGCGGCCGGACGCAGGTCGAAGACCTCGCTGATGGCGGTCTCGATCTTGTCCGTGTCGACCGTGGCCGTACCGAAGGTCTCCACGAAGAGACCGACCGGCTCGGCCTTGCCGATGGCGTACGCCACCTGGACCTCGCAGCGGGCCGCGAGGCCGGCCGCCACCACGTTCTTGGCGACCCAGCGCATCGCGTACGCCGCGGAACGGTCGACCTTCGACGGGTCCTTGCCCGAGAAGGCACCGCCGCCGTGGCGGGCCATGCCGCCGTACGTGTCGATGATGATCTTGCGGCCGGTCAGACCGGCGTCGCCCATCGGGCCGCCGATCTCGAAGCGGCCGGTGGGGTTGACCAGGAGGCGGTAGCCCTCGGTGTCCAGCTTGATGCCGTCGTCGAGGAGCGCCTTCAGCTCGGCCTCGACCACGAACTCGCGGATGTCGGGGGCGAGCAGCGAGTCCAGGTCGATGTCGCTGGCGTGCTGCGAGGAGACCACGACGGTGTCGAGACGGACGGCCTTGTCGCCGTCGTACTCGATGGTGACCTGGGTCTTGCCGTCGGGGCGCAGGTAGGGGATGGTCCCGTTCTTGCGCACCTCGGACAGGCGCCGCGAGAGGCGGTGCGCCAGGTGGATCGGGAGCGGCATCAGCTCGGGCGTCTCGTCGCAGGCGTAGCCGAACATCAGGCCCTGGTCGCCCGCGCCCTGCTTGTCCAGCTCGTCCTCATCGCCCTCGACGCGCTTCTCGTACGCCGTGTCGACGCCCTGCGCGATGTCGGGGGACTGCGAGCCGATGGAGACCGAGACGCCACAGGAGGCGCCGTCGAAGCCCTTCTTCGAGGAGTCGTAACCGATCTCGAGGATCTTGTCGCGCACGAGCTGCGCGATCGGCGCGTACGCCTTCGTCGTGACCTCGCCGGCCACGTGGACGAGGCCGGTGGTGATCAGCGTCTCCACGGCGACCCGGGACGTCGGGTCCTCCCGCAGAAGCGCGTCGAGAATGGTGTCGCTGATCTGGTCAGCGATCTTGTCGGGGTGACCCTCGGTCACAGACTCCGAGGTAAAGAGGCGCCGGGACACATCGCTCCCTGTGGTTGCAGCGGCTGCTGGCTGATCATTGGTGAACGGCCGGGAGCTGCGCCCGACGTCGTTCGAGACCAGTTTATCGGTCACACTCGTCCGCCGGACCACATGTCTCGCCACTTGGGAGCCCTGTGACCTGCGGCACTGCATTGTGCGGTACGACGATCAGTCTCCACCAGAGGGTCTCACGCCCCATTTTCACGGGTTTGAGGCCTCTGGTGGAACGAAAATGACATTGAGCACCGGCGACGGTGATCCGGTCAAGTAACGAGTCGCATTGTGGCCCAGTTCCGCCAAGAGGCGAAAGAAGGCGAAAGCCGACGCGTGCGTCAGGGAAGCCGCGCGGCGACCAGGTCCCAGACCGTGTCGGCCAGCGCCTCCTTCGGGCCGTACGGCACCGGCGTCTCGCTGCCGTCCGCGCCGAGCACCACGGCCTCGTTCTCCTCGGAGCCGAAGGTCTTGCGCTCACCGACCTCGTTGACGACCAGCAGGTCGCATCCCTTGCGGGCGAGCTTGGCCCGGCCGTTGGCGAGGACGTCGTCCGTCTCGGCGGCGAAGCCGACGACCACCTGGGCGGGGCGCGGCCTGTCCCCCGCGATCTCGGCGAGGATGTCGGGGTTGCGGACCAGGGTGAGGGGCGCCGGTTCCTGGCCGTCCTTCTTCTTGATCTTCCCGGCGGCGTACGTCTCGGGGCGGAAGTCGGCCACCGCGGCCGCCATCACGACGGCGTCGGCGTCGGCCGCCGCCTTCAGGACGGCCTCGCGCAGCTGGACGGCGGTGCCGACCGGCACCACGTCGACGCCGGCCGGGTCGGGCAGCGCGGTGTTCGCCGCGACGAGCGTGACGCGGGCACCCCGCGCCGCCGCGCTGCGGGCGAGCGCGTACCCCTGCTTGCCGGAGGAGCGGTTGCCGAGGAAGCGGACCGGGTCCAGGGGTTCCCGGGTCCCCCCGGCGCTGACCACCACATGTCGCCCCGCGAGGTCCCGCGCCAGGTCGCCGCGGGCGAGGACCCTGCGTACGACCTCGAACAGCTCGGCGGGCTCGGGGAAGCGGCCCTTGCCGGTGTCGACGCCGGTGAGCCGGCCCACCGCGGGCTCGATGACGAGGGCGCCGCGGCGCCGCAGGGTGGCGACGTTCTCCTGGGTGGCCGGGTGCTCCCACATCTCCGTGTGCATGGCCGGGGCGAAGACCACCGGACAGCGAGCGGTCAGGAGCGTGTTGGTGAGCAGGTCGTCGGCGAGGCCGTGGGCCGCCTTGGCGAGCATGTCGGCGGTGGCGGGGGCGACGATCACGAGGTCGGCCTGCTGGCCGATACGGACGTGCGGCACCTCGTGGACGTCGGACCAGACCTCGGTCGAGACCGGGTGGCCGGAGAGCGCGGACCAGGTCGCGGCGCCGACGAAGTGCAGCGCCGACGCGGTCGGCACCACACGCACGTCGTGGCCCGACTCGGTCAGCCGCCGCAGCAGCTCACACGCCTTGTAGGCGGCGATGCCACCGCTGACCCCCAGAACGACCTTGGGCTTGCTCACCCGTGCCTCCCCGCACTCGGATCTCCGCACTCGGAGACGTACGACTCCATGACACACCACAGGCCCGGCAGTCGCGCTGCCGGGCCTGTGGTGAAAGAACGGAACAACGCCTACTGGGCGGGGCCCTCGATGGCCTCGGACGTCAGCAGGCCCGCGTTGATCTCGCGGAGCGCGATCGAGAGCGGCTTCTCGTGGACGTGGGTGTCCACGAGGGGGCCGACGTACTCCAGGAGGCCCTCACCGAGCTGCGAGTAGTACGCGTTGATCTGGCGCGCGCGCTTGGCGGCGTAGATCACGAGGCTGTACTTCGAGTCGGTGGCTTCGAGCAGCTCATCAATCGGCGGGTTGATGATGCCCTCGGGCGCGGTGATGGAAGAGGACACTCTTCGCCTTCCGATGGGGTCAAGACCAGAAGGGTCAAGACAGGGGTAAAGATCAAAGAACTTTCATCAAGGCTAGCAGCTCGCGCGCCACGTCCTCGACGGAGGTGTTGACCAGGGTCGTGTCGAACTCGGCCTCGGCGGCCAGCTCGATCTTGGCGGCTGCCAGCCTGCGCTCGATCACCTCGGGCGCCTCGGTCCCCCGGCCGGTGAGCCGGCGGACCAGCTCGTCCCAGCTCGGCGGGGCGAGGAAGACCAGCTGCGCCTCGGGCATCGACTCGCGCACCAGGCGCGCGCCCTGGAGGTCGATCTCCAGGAGGACGGGCTCGCCCGCCTCCAGGCGCTCGATCACCGCGCGGCGCGGGGTGCCGTAGCGGTTGCCCGCGAACTCGGCCCACTCCAGCAGCTCGCCGTTGGCGATGAGCTTGTCCATCTCGTCGTCGGAGACGAAGAAGTACTGGACACCGTGCTTCTCACCGGGGCGCGGCTTGCGCGTGGTGGCCGAGACGGAGAGCCAGACCTCGGGGTGTTCCTTGCGCATATGGGCGACGACCGTGCTCTTGCCGACCCCGGAGGGGCCGGAGAGCACGGTCAGCCGCGGACGTACGTCCGGGGGTACGGGGGTCGTCCCCCGGGATGTTGCAGCCATGCAGCGATTATCCAGGTTCTCAGGAGTGCCTGAGAACGTCAGGCAGCGCCACCGCCGAACTCGCGCTCAAGAGACGCGATCTGGTTGGAGCCGAGACCGCGCACACGGCGGCTCTCGGAGATGCCAAGACGCTCCATGATCTGCTTGGCGCGGACCTTGCCCACGCCCGGCAGGGACTCCAGGAGGGCGGAGACCTTCATCTTGCCGATGACATCGTTCTCCTGGCCCTGCTTGATGACCTCGTGAAGCGAGGCACCGGAGTGCTTGAGTCGATTCTTGACCTCGGCCCGCTCCCGGCGAGCCGCGGCGGCCTTTTCGAGCGCGGCTGCGCGCTGTTCAGGGGTAAGGGGCGGAAGAGCCACGCCTACGTCACCTCGGATGTCGAACTGTCGGATACGGACCGGTGAGGAACCTAGTCGCCCCACACCTGGGGAGCAACGTGCAACGCGCTCGCCCGTTGACTCCCTCGGAGACTAGCGGCCATGGCCGCTGGAGTCAGCGAGAACAGACGAAAAGTCCTGGTCAGCCTCTGTCGAGCCGTACATATCGGGCAATTCGCCCGCTATTTTGGCTGGTGAACAGTCGGCGGGACCCGCGCGCGGGTCCCGCCACCCCGCTCAGGCCGCTTCGGCGGCCGCCCGGATCTCGTCCGCGAAGCGCTCCGCGGCCTCCCGCAGGCCCGCGGCGTCGGGTCCGAACCGCAGGACGCCCCGGCTGACGCTCGGCACCACGTTGCGCACGGCCGCGCCGAAGACGCCCGGCAGATCGGCCGGGGTCGCGCCCTGCGCGCCGATGCCGGGGGCGAGCAGCGGGCCGTTGATGTCGAGGTCGTACGACGAGAGGTCGCCGAGCGTCGCGCCGACGACCGCGCCGAAGGAGCCCAGGGGCTCCTGTCCGGCGTTCTCGGCGGCGAGGTGGCCGAGGACGGTGGCCGCGACCGTACGGCCGTCCTCGCGGAGCGCGTGCTGCACCTCGGCGCCCTCGGGGTTGGAGGTGAGGGCGAGCACGAAGAGTCCGGCGCCGTTCTCGCGCGCGAGTTCCACGGCCGGCTTCAGCGAGCCGTAGCCGAGGTAGGGCGAGACCGTGAGGGCGTCGCTGAACAGCGGCGAGTCCTTGTGCAGGAAGGCCTCGGCGTACGCGGCCATGGTCGAGCCGATGTCGCCGCGCTTGGCGTCCATGACGACCAGGGCACCGGCCTCGCGCAGCTCCGCGACGGCCTTCTCCAGCACGGCGACGCCCCGCGAGCCGAAGCGCTCGAAGAAGGCGCTCTGCGGCTTGAAGACGGCGACGGTCCCGGCCAGCGCCTCGACGACGGTCCGGGTGAACCGCTCCAGGCCCGCGATGTCGTCGTTCAGGTCCCACGCGGACAGCAGCGAGGCGTGCGGGTCGATGCCGACGCAGAGCGGGCCGCGCTCGTCCATGGCGCGGCGCAGGCGCGTGCCGAACGGGTCGAGGGCACTCATGCGGACTTCCTCACGTCGGCGCCGACGGCGTCGGCGAGGGTGGCGTACGGGCTCGTGCGCAGGCGTGCGGCGAGGCCCTTGTGGATCGCGCGGGCCCAGAACGGCCCTTCGTAGATGAAGGCGCTGTAGCCCTGCACCAGGGTGGCGCCCGCCAGGATGCGCTGCCAGGCGTCCTCGGCGTTCTCGATGCCGCCGACGCCCACGAGCGTGATGCGGTCGCCCACGCGCGCGTAGAGGCGGCGCAGGACCTCCAGGGAGCGCGCCTTGAGGGGCGCTCCGGAGAGTCCGCCGACCTCCTCGATCAGCAGGGGCGGGGAGTGCAGCCCGAGGCTCTCGCGCGCGATGGTCGTGTTCGTGGCGATGATGCCGTCCAGGCCGAGTTCGACGGCGAGGTCCGCGACGGCGTCGATGTCCTCGTCCGCGAGGTCGGGGGCGATCTTCACCAGGAGCGGTACGCGACGGCCCTCGACGCTGCGGTCGGCGGCCTCGCGCACGGCGGTCAGCAGGGGCCGCAGCGACTCGGTGGCCTGGAGGTTGCGCAGGCCCGGGGTGTTCGGGGACGAGACGTTGACGACCAGGTAGTCGGCGTGGCGGGCCAGGCGCTCGGTCGACTTCACGTAGTCGGCGGCGGCCTCCTCCTCGGGGACGACCTTGGTCTTGCCGATGTTGACGCCCACGACGGTCTTGAAGACGGGCCTGCGCGAGGCCAGGCGCTCGGCGACGGCGGCCGAACCGTCGTTGTTGAAGCCCATGCGGTTGATCAGCGCGCGGTCGGGGACGAGGCGGAACAGCCGCTTCTTGGGGTTGCCGGGCTGCGGCTCCCCGGTGACCGTGCCGATCTCGATGTGGTCGAAGCCGAGCATCGACATGCCGTCGATCGCGACGGCGTTCTTGTCGAAGCCCGCGGCGAGCCCGAAGGGCCCGTGCATCCGCAGCCCGAAGGCCTCGGTGCGCAGCTCCTTGTGGCGGGGGGCGAGGGCGGCCGCGACGAAGGTGCGCAGGACCGGGACGCGGGCCGCGAGGCGGATCCAGCGGAAGGCCATGTAGTGGGCCTGCTCGGGGTCCATGCGCTGGAAGACGAGGTTGAAGAAGAGCTTGTACATGTTCGATGTCCTCAGAAAGGGCCTCACGAAGAGGGGGACACCGTTTCCGGTGTCCCCCTTCTGGGCTGCTAGTCGCGGGCCGCGGTCAGGCGTTCCGCGTGCTCCTGGAGTGAGCGCACGCCCACGTCCCCGCGGTTGAGCGCGTCGATGCCCTGGACGGCTGCGGCGAGCGCCTGGACCGTCGTGAGGCACGGCACGGAGCGCGCCACGGCCGCCGTACGGATCTCGTAGCCGTCCAGGCGGCCGCCGGTGCCGTAGGGGGTGTTGACGATGAGGTCGACACCGCCGTCGTGGATGAGCTGGACGATGGTCTTCTCGCCGTTGGGGCCCTCGCCCTCGGACTGCTTGCGCACGACGGTGGCGTTGAGGCCGTTGCGCTTGAGCACCTCGGCCGTGCCGGAGGTGGCGAACAACTCGAAGCCGTGCGCGACCAGTTCGCGCGCCGGGAAGATCATCGAGCGCTTGTCGCGGTTGGCGACGGAGATGAAGGCGCGGCCCTTGGTCGGCAGCGGGCCGTAGGCGCCCGCCTGCGACTTGGCGTACGCGGTGCCGAACACCGAGTCGATGCCCATGACTTCACCGGTGGAGCGCATCTCCGGGCCGAGGACGGTGTCGACGCCGCGCCCGTGGATGTCGCGGAAGCGCGACCACGGCATGACGGCCTCCTTGACGGAGATCGGCGCGTCCATGGGCAGCGTGCCGCCGTCGCCGTGCTTGGGCAGCATGCCCTCCGCGCGCAGTTCGGCGACGGTCGCGCCCAGCGAGATCCGGGCGGCGGCCTTGGCCAGCGGCACCGCGGTCGCCTTCGAGGTGAAGGGGACCGTGCGCGAGGCGCGCGGGTTGGCCTCCAGGACGTAGAGGATGTCGCCCGCCATGGCGAACTGGATGTTGATCAGGCCGCGGACGCCGACGCCCTTGGCGATGGCCTCCGTGGAGGCGCGCAGGCGCTTGATGTCGAAGCCGCCGAGGGTGATCGGGGGCAGCGCGCACGCCGAGTCGCCGGAGTGGATGCCGGCCTCCTCGATGTGCTCCATGACACCGCCGAGGTACAGCTCCTCGCCGTCGTAGAGCGCGTCGACGTCGATCTCGATGGCGTCGTCCAGGAAGCGGTCGACGAGGACCGGCCGCGAGGGGCTGATCTCGGTCGACTCCTCGATGTAGGAGGCGAGGCGGATCTCGTCGTACACGATCTCCATGCCGCGGCCGCCGAGCACGTACGACGGGCGTACGAGGACGGGGTAGCCGATCTCGTCGGCGATGGCCTTGGCCCCGGCGAAAGTGGTGGCGGTGCCGTGCTTCGGCGCGGGCAGCCCGGCCTCCGCGAGCACCTGGCCGAAGGCGCCGCGGTCCTCGGCGGCGTGGATGGCCTCGGGCGGGGTGCCGACGACGGGCACGCCGTTGTTCTTGAGGGCCTGCGCGAGGCCGAGCGGGGTCTGGCCGCCGAGCTGGACGATGACGCCCGCGATCGGGCCGGCCTGCGCCTCGGCGTGCACGATCTCCAGGACGTCCTCCAGGGTGAGCGGCTCGAAGTAGAGCCGGTCGGAGGTGTCGTAGTCCGTGGAGACGGTCTCGGGGTTGCAGTTGACCATGATGGTCTCGTAGCCCGCGTCGCTCAGCGCGAAGGAGGCGTGGACGCAGGAGTAGTCGAACTCGATGCCCTGGCCGATGCGGTTCGGGCCGGAGCCCAGGATGATCACCGCGGGCTTCTCGCGCTCGGCGACCTCGGACTCCTCGTCGTACGAGGAGTAGAAGTACGGCGTCTTCGCGGCGAACTCGGCGGCGCAGGTGTCGACCGTCTTGTAGACCGGGCGCACGCCGAGGGCCTGGCGCACCTCGCGGACGACGTCCTCGCGCAGACCGCGGATCTCGGCGATCTGGGCGTCGGAGAAGCCGTGCCGCTTGGCCTCGGCGAGCAGGCCGGCGTCCAGGCGCTCGGTGGCGGCCAGCTCGTCCGCGATCTCCTTGATCAGGAAGAGCTGGTCGACGAACCACGGGTCGATCTTCGTGGCGTCGAAGACCTCCTCGCGGGTCGCGCCCGCGCGGATGGCCTGCATGACGGAGTTGATGCGGCCGTCGGTGGGGCGGACGGCCTCTTCGAGGAGCTGGGCCTTGTCGCCGGGCTCGCCCACGAACGTGAACTGTGAGCCCTTCTTCTCCAGCGAGCGCAGCGCCTTCTGGAGGGCCTCGGTGAAGTTGCGGCCGATCGCCATGGCCTCGCCGACCGACTTCATGGTGGTCGTCAGGGTCGAGTCCGCCGAGGGGAACTTCTCGAAGGCGAAGCGCGGGGCCTTGACGACCACGTAGTCGAGGGTCGGCTCGAAGGAGGCCGGCGTCTTCTCGGTGATGTCGTTGGGGATCTCGTCGAGCGTGTAGCCGACGGCCAGCTTGGCGGCGATCTTCGCGATCGGGAAGCCGGTGGCCTTGGAGGCGAGCGCGGAGGAGCGCGAGACACGGGGGTTCATCTCGATGACGATGACCCGGCCGTCCTCGGGGTTGACCGCGAACTGGATGTTGCAGCCGCCGGTGTCGACGCCGACCTCGCGGATGATCGCGATGCCGACGTCGCGCAGGATCTGGTACTCGCGGTCGGTCAGCGTCATCGACGGGGCGACGGTGATCGAGTCGCCGGTGTGCACGCCCATCGGGTCGAAGTTCTCGATGGAGCAGACGACCACGACGTTGTCGTTCTTGTCGCGCATCAGCTCAAGCTCGTACTCCTTCCAGCCGAGGATGGACTCCTCCAGGAGCACCTCGGTGGTCGGCGAGAGGGTCAGGCCCTGCCCGGCGATGCGGCGCAGCTCCTCCTCGTCGTGCGCGAAGCCGGAACCGGCGCCGCCCATGGTGAAGGAGGGGCGCACGACGACGGGGTAGCCGCCCAGCTCCTCGACGCCCTTGAGGACGTCGTCCATGGAGTGGCAGATGTAGGAGCGGGCGGACTCGCCGTGCCCGATCTTCTTGCGGACCTCTTCGACGACGCCCTTGAAGAGGTCGCGGTCCTCGCCCTTGTTGATCGCCTCGACGTTGGCTCCGATCAGCTCGACGCCGTACTTCTCCAGGACGCCCTGCTCGTGCATGGAGATCGCCGTATTGAGGGCCGTCTGGCCGCCCAGCGTCGGCAGCAGCGCGTCGGGCCGCTCCTTGGCGATGATCTTCTCGACGAACTCGGGGGTGATCGGCTCGACGTACGTGGCGTCGGCGATCTCCGGGTCGGTCATGATCGTCGCCGGGTTGGAGTTGACGAGGATGACGCGCAGGCCCTCGGACTTCAGGACCCGGCACGCCTGGGTGCCGGAGTAGTCGAACTCGGCGGCCTGGCCGATGACGATCGGACCGGAGCCGATGACCAGGACGGACTGGATATCGGTGCGCTTAGGCACGCTGGGCTCCTTCTGCGGTCATCAGGGATACGAAACGGTCGAAGAGGTACGCGGCGTCGTGCGGACCGGCGGCCGCCTCGGGGTGGTACTGGACGCTGAACGCGGGCTGGTCGAGGAGCTGGAGCCCCTCCACCACCTGGTCGTTGAGGCACACGTGGGAGACCTCGGCGCGCCCGTAGGGGGTGTCGGAGACCTTGTCGAGCGGCGCGTCGACGGCGAAGCCGTGGTTGTGCGCGGTGACCTCGACCTTGCCGGTCGTGCGGTCCTGCACCGGCTGGTTGATGCCGCGGTGGCCGTACTTCAGCTTGTAGGTGCCGAAGCCGAGGGCGCGGCCGAGGATCTGGTTGCCGAAGCAGATGCCGAAGAGCGGCGTCCTGCGCTTGAGGACGGCGCCCATCAGCGCGACCGGTCCCTCGGCGGTGGCCGGGTCGCCGGGGCCGTTGGAGAAGAAGACTCCGTCGGGGGCGACGGCGTACACGTCCTCCTCGGTGGCGGTCGCGGGCAGCACGTGCACCTCGATGCCGCGCTCGGCCATCCGGTGCGGGGTCATGCCCTTGATGCCGAGGTCGATGGCGGCGACGGTGAACTTCTTCTCGCCGACGGCCGGGACGACGTAGGCCTCCTTGGTGGCGACCTCCTCGTACAGGCTCGCGCCCTTCATGTGGGGCTGCGCCTGGACGCGGGCGACCAGCTCGGCGTCGGCGGCCAGTGCCTCGCCGGAGAAGATCCCGGAGCGCATGGAGCCGCTCTCGCGCAGGTGACGGGTGAGGGCGCGGGTGTCGATGCCGGAGATGCCGACGACGCCCTGCGCGACCAGCTCCTCGTCGAGCGAACGCCGGGCACGCCAGTTGGAGGGGACGCGGGCGGGGTCGCGGACCACGTAACCGGAGACCCAGATGCGGCCCGACTCGTCGTCCTCGTCGTTCCAGCCGGTGTTGCCGATCTGGGGGGCGGTGGCGACCACGATCTGGCGGTCGTACGAGGGGTCGGTCAGCGTCTCCTGGTAGCCGGTCATGCCGGTGGAGAACACCGCTTCGCCGAAGGTTTCCCCCACGGCCCCGTAGGCACGGCCGCGGAAGATGCGGCCGTCCTCCAGGACGAGTACGGCGGGAGCCTTGCCGGCTCCCCGGGTGGAGGTCGTCATCGTGCGGTGCCTTCCGTAGTAGCGGTATTGATCATGGTGTTGATGGTCTCGACCCACTCGGCCTGCTCGGCCGCGTGGTCCGAGCGGAAGCCGGAGTCGATCAGCTTCTCGCCGTGTTCCCACGTGACGATCAGCAGGCCGCCCTCGGCGAGGACTTTGCCGGCGATGCCCTTGTCGAGGCGGGCCCCGCGCAGCCGGGCCGCCGGGACGAAGAAGTCGGCGGCACCGGGGCGTACGACGTCGAGTCCCGCGTCGGTGAGCGTCAGCTCCACGCGGCTGCGGGTGCCCAGGCCGTGCGCCACGATGCGGTCGAGCCACTGCCCCGCCGTGGTGGAGCCGTGGTAGCGGCCGGTCAGCTCCAGTCTCGCCGGGCCCGGGTCATCCGGCGCGGCGGGCAGCTCGGGCAGGTCGCCCTGGAGGGTGCCGCGCCATTTCCAGCCCTCGCGCATCAGCCAGTAGACGAGCGCGATGAAGAGCAGCAGTCCCACGACCCAGCCGAGCCGTGCGGCCCAGTCGGTCACGTCCGCCGATTCCTTCTCGGCGGCCAGTTCCACAAGAGTTGTCACGCGAGCTTCCCGTCGACGAGCGTGGCCCGGCCCCGGAGCCACGTGTGCGTGACGCGGCCCGGCAGCTCGCGGCCCTCATAGGGAGTGTTGCGGCTGCGCGAGGCGAAGCTCGCGGGGTCCACTTCCCCACGGTAATCGGCGTCGACGAGGACGAGGTTCGCGGGCTCACCTGCCGAGACGGGGCGGCCGTGCCCGGTGGCCCGGCCGATCTTCGCGGGCTTGAAGGACATCCGGTCGGCGACCGCTTCCCAGGTCAGCAGCCCGGTCTCGACCATCGTCTGCTGGACGACGGAGAGGGCGGTCTCCAGGCCGACCATGCCCATGGCGGCCGCGGCCCACTCGCAGTCCTTGTCCTCGTGGGGGTGCGGGGCGTGGTCGGTGGCGACGATGTCGATGGTGCCGTCGGCGAGGGCCTCGCGCAGCGCCATGACGTCGCGCTCGGTGCGCAGCGGCGGGTTGACCTTGTAGACGGGGTTGTACGAGCGGACCAGCTCGTCGGTGAGGAGGAGGTGGTGGGGGGTGACCTCGGCGGTGACGTCGATGCCGCGGGACTTGGCCCAGCGGACGATCTCCACGGAGCCTGCGGTCGAGAGGTGGCAGATGTGGACGCGGGAGCCGACGTGCTCGGCGAGCAGCACGTCCCTGGCGATGATCGACTCCTCGGCGACGGCGGGCCAGCCGCCGAGGCCCAGCTCGGCGGAGACGACGCCCTCGTTCATCTGGGCGCCCTCGGTGAGCCGCGGCTCCTGGGCGTGCTGGGCGACGACGCCGCCGAAGGCCTTCACGTACTCCAGGGCGCGGCGCATCATCACGGCGTCGTCGACGCACTTGCCGTCGTCGGAGAAGACGGTGACCCCGGCGGCGGACTCGTGCATGGCGCCCAGCTCGGCGAGCTTCTTGCCCTCCAGGCCGACGGTGACGGCACCGATGGGCTGTACGTCGCAGTAGCCGGACTCCTTGCCGAGGCGGTAGACCTGCTCGACGACGCCGGCGGTGTCGGCGACGGGGAAGGTGTTGGCCATGGCGAACACGGCGGTGTAGCCGCCGGAGGCGGCGGCGCGGGTGCCGGTGAGGACGGTCTCGGAGTCCTCACGGCCGGGCTCGCGCAGGTGGGTGTGGAGGTCGACGAGGCCCGGCAGGAGGACCTTGCCCCCGGCCTCGACGACGGTCGCGCCCTCGGCGGGGAGCCCCGTGCCGACGGCCTCGATGGTCTCGCCGTCGATGAGGACGTCCCGCGCCTCGCCGCCGAGCACCTTCGCACCACGGATCAGGATCTTGCTCATGGTCTTACTTCTCCTCGGAACCGGTGGGGCGGGTGTGGGTGACGGCGGGCTCGTTGCCGCCCAGGAGCAGGTAGAGGACGGCCATGCGGATGGAGACTCCGTTGGCGACCTGTTCGACGACCGTGCAGCGGTCGGAGTCGGCGACCTCGGCGGTGATCTCCATGCCGCGGACCATCGGGCCGGGGTGCATCACGATGGCGTGCTCGGGCATCTTCGCCATGCGCTCGCCGTCCAGGCCGTAGCGCCGCGAGTACTCGCGCTCGGTGGGGAAGAACGCGGCGTTCATGCGTTCGCGCTGCACCCTCAGCATCATCACGGCGTCGGACTTCGACAGCACGCCGTCCAGGTCGTACGAGACCTCGCAGGGCCAGCGCTCGACGCCGACCGGCACCAGGGTGGGCGGCGCGACCAGGGTGACCTCGGCGCCGAGGGTGTGCAGCAGGTCCACGTTCGAGCGGGCCACACGGCTGTGCAGGACGTCGCCGACGATGGTGATGCGCTTGCCCGCCAGGTCCTGGCCGAGGCCCGCGTCGCGCCCGACCAGGCGGCGGCGCATGGTGAAGGCGTCGAGCAGCGCCTGGGTGGGGTGCTGGTGGGTGCCGTCGCCGGCGTTGATGACGGCGGCGTCGATCCAGCCGGAGGTGGCGAGGCGGTAGGGCGCGCCGGAGGCTCCGTGCCGGATGACGACGGCGTCGACGCCCATCGCCTCCAGCGTCTGGGCGGTGTCCTTGAGGGACTCGCCCTTGGAGACCGAGGAGCCCTTGGCGGCGAAGTTGATGACGTCGGCGGAGAGGCGCTTCTCGGCGGCCTCGAAGGAGATCCGGGTCCGGGTCGAGTCCTCGAAGAAGAGGTTGACCACGGTGCGGCCGCGCAGGGCGGGCAGCTTCTTGATCGGCCGGTCGGCCACCCGCGCCATCTCCTCGGCCGTGTCGAGGATGAGGACGGCGTCGTCGCGGGAGAGGTCGGCGGCCGAGATGAGGTGTCGCATCATCGGGGGTACTCCGGTGTGTGGAGGTCTGCGGGCACGCGGACGCGCAGGGGCGTGCCCTGGAGCCCGTGAGGGGGAAGCCGGTCCTACGCGGAAGCGGGCTTGGCGCCGAGCAGCACGGCGTCGCGGCCGTCCTCCTCGGTGAGCTGGACCTTGACCGTCTCCCGCAGCGACGTGGGGAGGTTCTTGCCGACGTAGTCGGCGCGGATGGGCAGTTCGCGGTGGCCTCGGTCGACGAGCACGGCGAGCTGCACCGCGCGCGGGCGCCCGATGTCGTTCAGCGCGTCGAGGGCGGCCCGGATGGTGCGGCCGGAGAAGAGCACGTCGTCGACGAGGACGACCAGGCGGCCGTCGATGCCGTCACCGGGGATCTCGGTGCGGGCCAGCGCACGCGGTGGGTGCATGCGCAGGTCGTCGCGGTACATGGTGATGTCGAGGGAGCCGACCGGGATCTTGCGGCCGGTGATCTCCTGGAGCTTCTCGGCGAGCCGGCGGGCGAGGAAGACGCCGCGGGTGGGAATGCCGAGGAGAACCACGTCGTCGGCGCCCTTGGCGCGCTCGACGATCTCGTGGGCGATGCGGGTCAGCACCCGCGCGATGTCGGGCCCTTCGAGTACGGGGCGCGCCGCGGCGGGGTCTTTGGTGTCCTGCGTGTCCATATGAAACGGACCTCCTTCTCCGCCTCACGGGACGGACATTAAAGGACGTCGAAATTGCGCCAGCCAGACTATCAGTACTGATGACCGAACACGTCATCGGCCTCCACCGAAGGGGCGGTACGGACCATTCGGCTTGACGCAGGCAAGTAACGCTGCGTAACCTCACAGTGAGTTACCAGCCACGCGGCGGAGCCGCATGATTGTCGCAGCGTCCGGGGAGCTATATGTCCAGCGAATACGCCAAGCAGCTCGGGGCCAAGCTCCGCGCGATCCGCACCCAGCAGGGCCTTTCCCTCCACGGCGTCGAGGAGAAGTCCCAGGGACGCTGGAAGGCGGTCGTGGTGGGGTCGTACGAGCGCGGTGACCGTGCCGTGACCGTGCAGCGCCTCGCCGAGCTGGCGGACTTCTACGGCGTCCCCGTGCAGGAGCTTCTTCCTGGTACGGCTCCTGGTGGCGCCGCCGAGCCGCCGCCGAAGCTCGTCCTGGACCTGGAGCGCCTTGCCCACGTGCCGGCCGAGAAGGCGGGCCCCCTCCAGCGGTATGCCGCCACGATCCAGTCGCAGCGCGGTGACTACAACGGCAAGGTGCTCTCGATCCGCCAGGACGACCTGCGCACCCTCGCCGTCATCTATGACCAGTCCCCCTCGGTCCTGACCGAGCAGCTCATCAGCTGGGGCGTTCTGGACGCGGACGCGCGCCGCGCCGTCGCCCACGAAGAGGTCTGATCCCGCCGGACACTTCAGCAGAAACGTGCCGCCGCCGGTGGCCGCAGCCGAAAGGCCGCGGCCACCGGCGGCGGTTTTTCACATTCCCCTCGCAATTACCCCGTGCAAAAACCGGAGCAGCGAAAAGCCGGGAAACCGACAGGGCCCGCAGCAATCCGCTGCGGGCCCTGTCGGTGTGACGTGGAAGACGCCCTTACTCCTCGTCCCGCCGCAGGGACGGCTTCAGGTCCTTGAAGCGTCCGAGCAGGCCGTTGACGAAGGACGGCGACTCGTCCGTGGAGAACTCCTTGGCGAGCTGGACCGCCTCGTCGAGGACGACCGCGTCGGGCGTCCCGTCGACCCAGACCAGTTCGTAGGCGCCGAGCCGCAGGATGTTCCGGTCGACGACCGGCATGCGGTCCAGGGTCCATCCGACGGCGTACTGCGAGATGAGTTCGTCGATGCGGCGCACATGCTCCGCGTACCCCTCGACGAGCTCCATCGTGTACTCGCTCACCGGCGGCTGCCGGGTGTCGGACCGCGAGTGGCGCACCCAGTCGGCGAGGACCGTCAGGACGTCCGTTCCGCGCTGGTCCGCCTCGAAGAGGATCTGGAAGGCGCGCTTGCGGGCCGTGTTACGAGCAGCCACGGTTAGCTGTTCACCCGGCCGAGGTAGTCGCTGGTGCGGGTGTCGACCTTGATCTTCTCGCCGGTGGTGATGAAGAGCGGCACCTGGATCTGGTGGCCGGTCTCCAGCGTGGCGGGCTTGGTGCCACCGGTGGAGCGGTCGCCCTGGACGCCCGGCTCGGTCTCCTGGATGACCAGCTCGACGGCGGCGGGCAGCTCGACGAAGAGCACCGCGCCCTCGTGCTGCGCGACGGTGGCGGTGAAGCCCTCGATCAGGAAGTTGGCGGCGTCGCCGACGGCCTTCTTGTCGACGTGCAGCTGGTCGTAGGTCTCCATGTCCATGAAGACGAAGTAATCGCCGTCCATGTAGGAGAACTGCATGTCGCGCTTGTCAATCGTGGCCGTCTCGACCTTGACACCGGCGTTGAACGTCTTGTCGACGACCTTGCCGGAGAGCACGTTCTTGAGCTTGGTGCGCACGAAGGCCGGGCCCTTGCCGGGCTTGACGTGCTGGAACTCGACGACGGACCAGAGCTGGCCGCCTTCGAGCTTGAGCACCAGGCCGTTCTTGAGGTCGTTCGTGGAAGCCACGGTTGCGGAATCTCCTGCACTGACTGACTGGTGGACGACCCCGGGCGGGCACGCGCGCTAGAGCGCGAGCAGTTCCTTGGTCGTGATGGTGAGTAGCTCGGGTCCGCCGTCCGCCTCGGGGCGCACGACGAGCGTGTCATCGATCCGGACACCACCCCGGCCAGGGAGGTGAACCCCCGGTTCGACGGTGACCGGCACGCAAGCGTCCAGTTTACCCATGGCCGAGGGCGCCAGCTGCGGGTCCTCGTCGATTTCGAGCCCCACACCGTGTCCGGTCAGCGGAGGGAAGTCATCCGCATGGCCCGCGGAGTCCAGTACGTGGCGTGCCGCGCGGTCCACGTCACGGCAGGCCGCACCGGGTACGAGGGCCTCCCTGCCGGCCCGCTGAGCGGCGAAGACGAGGTCGTACAGCTCGATCTGCCAGTCCGCGGGGGACGTCCCGATGACGAACGTACGCCCGATCTCGCAGCGGTATCCGCGGTAACTCGCCCCGAGGCACACGGAGAGGAAGTCGCCCTCCTCCACCCGGCGGTCCGAAGGCCGGTGGGCGCCCTTGCCGGAGTGGGGGCCGGTGCCGACCGAGGTGGGGAAGGCGGGCCCGTCCGCGCCGTGGTCCACGAGCCGCCGCTCCAGCTCCAGGGCGAGATGCCGTTCGGTGCGCCCGACGAGGATGGACTCGAGCAGTTCGCCCAGTGCCTGGTCGGTGATCTCCGCGGCGATCCGCAGACAGGAGATCTCCTCCTCGTCCTTGACGTACCGCAGCTGCTCCACCGCCCCGCCGAGGTCCACAAGGCGCAGCCCCGGGGCGACCGAGCCGAGCGCCCGGTGCCGGGCGACCGTCAGATGGTGCTCCTCCACGGCCAGCGTCCCGGCTCCCCCGGCGGCGGCGAGCTCGGCTCCCGCGACGGCCGGATCGGCCCCGGGCGCGGGCAGCAGCCGCGTACGCAGCGCCTCGTCGGGCCGCCCCTCGCCGGGCTGCTCCCCGGGCGGGCGCCCGCACAGCAGGACGTCCTCGTCCTCACCCACCAGAAGCACGGCACCCTCGGGCGCCACTCCGGCGAGATAGCGGACATTGGCGGGCCGGGAGATCAACGCCGCCGCACCGCCCCCGGCGGCACACCGCTCCCTCACCCGCTCCCTGCGGACCGCGTACACCTCTGACATGGGGCGAGCCTACGAGCGCCCCGCCGTCCCAGCCCGGCCAGCGCGTCCGACCGGGCGTCAGCGCCCTCCCGCGAGCCCCCTCAGCTGTCGCAGCCGACCCCGTCGCCGTCCCGGTCGAGGTGCCGCCCATAGCCGGGCTGCCCGCGCCGCACAGGAGCGGCACCGGCCGCGTGGGCCTCGGCGCAGTTCTCGAACGACACGGAACCACCACCGCCACCGGAGCCCGCCGCCGGTCCCCCTGAACCCTCGTCGGCGGCACCGCCCTCGGCCGGTGGACGGGTGACCGTGACCGTCGCCTTGACGGTCTTCGTCACCCGCTTCGTGACGGTCGGGGCCGGTCCGGGGCGTGCGGTCCGCGTCACGGTGGCCGTCGTGGTGACGGTGGGGGCGGGACCCGCTTTCGCCTCGTCCTTCGCGTCACCCCCGGAGGCGCCTATGCCGATGCCCATGAACAGGGCGAAGGCCACGGCGGGGAGCACATACCGCTTCCGGGCCCACCTCGGGGCGGGGCCGCGGGCGTTGGACGGAGTGCCGTACGGATTGCTCATGTCATGCCCCTCGCTCATTCCGGTGGCATGACGGTAGTACTGGCCTCAGGCGGCCCGAGTGGCATATGGAGGCACAGTGGCCCAACCGTGACCGGGCCCCGCCCCTACCACTGCGGCGGGCTCGCGATGGCTCGGGAGAGGACGTCGTCCAGGACGCGGGCCGTGGCGGGGACGTCCAGTTGGGAGTTGTCGATGATGGGCAGGCCCGAGCCGTACCAGCCGGCCATGCGGCCGTGGATGCGGGCGACTTCCTCGTCGGTCAGGCGGCGGTTGCCGCTGCGCAGGGCGTTGCGCTCCAGGACGATCTCCAGGCCGGGCAGGAGCACCACGGGGAGCAGGCCCGGGCCCACGTGCCGCTTCCAGCCGCCGAGGCCCACCACCGGGCGGTCGGGGAAGACCGCGTCGTCGAGGATGCACGATATGCCGTTCGCCAGGAAGTTCCGCGCGGCGAAGCCGCAGGTGCGGCGGGCCAGGCGGTACTGCGCCTCGGAGTGGTCGTTCCACCCCGACTGGGGGTCGGCGAACCCCGAGCGCACCCATTCGCGTACGTCGTCGAGGCTGATGTGGGCCGTCGGCACACGGCGGTGCTCGGCCCAGAACTTGGCGACGCTGGTCTTGCCCGCGCCCGCGGGGCCGATGAGCAGCACGGCGAGCGTCGTCGCGCCGGTGTCGGCCTGGGCCGTGCCCTGCGGGGGGCTCGGCATCGCGACGGGGCCGCCGGGCGGAAGCTGGATGTGCCCTGTGGTGTCCGGGTTCGGAGGCACCGGGCCGTGCCCGAGCTGAAGGGTCGCGGGGCCCTGGCTCTGCGGGTGCGAGGGCTGTCCCGGGGCCTGGGGCACCGGTCCGGGGGCGGACGGCACCTGCCCCGGCGCGTGCGGCGCGGGGCCGCCCGCGAAGCCCGGCGCGGGCGGCTGCGGGCCTCCTTGCGGGAGAGCGCCCGGCGGGAGAGCGCCCGTCGGGACAGCGCTCGGGTGATGTGCGGCCGGGGACCAGCCGGTGGCCGGTCCGTGCCCCGGCTGAGGGGGCGGCGGCAGCGGAGACCCCACTGCGTGCTGCATCCGGTGCCACTCCGTCTCGTGCGACTGACGCTGGTCGGGCGGCGGCCGGGCCGCCCGTTACCGAACGGTACCGTCCCCGGCCGCCGTTGTGTGAACGGCCGGGGAGGCCGTGAGGTGCCCGTGGCCCGGCAGAAGGCCACGGAAGCGCGCTACTGGCCGACTTCGCCGTACGCGGCGAGCAGCACCGCCGGGTCGGGCCCCTCCAGGACGGTCGGCTTGCCGAGGCCGTCCAGGACGATGAAGCGCAGCAGGTCACCACGGGACTTCTTGTCGACCTTCATGGTCTCCAGAAGCTTGGGCCACTGGTCGTAGCGGTACGTCAGCGGCAGCCCGACCGATTCCAGGACCGTGCGGTGCCGATCGGCGGTGGCGTCGTCCAACCGGCCCGCCAGACGGCCGAGTTCGGCCGCGAAGTGCATCCCTACGGAGACCGCGGCGCCGTGCCGCCACTGGTAGCGCTCGTTCTTCTCGATGGCGTGCGCGAGGGTGTGCCCGTAGTTCAGGATCTCCCGCAGGCCCGCCTCCTTGAGGTCTCCGGAGACGACCTCCGCCTTGACCTTGATGGAGCGCTCCAGAAGCTCGGCGGTGTGCCGCCCCGCGGGCGTCCGCGCCGCCTGCGGGTCCTCCTCGATCAGCTCCAGGATCACCGGGTCGGCGATGAACCCGGCCTTGATGATCTCCGCGAGCCCGGAGACGTAGTCGTTCACCGGCAGCGAGTCGAGCGCCGCCAGGTCGCAGAGGACCCCGGCCGGCGGGTGGAAGGCGCCCACGAGGTTCTTGCCCTCGGCGGTGTTGATGCCGGTCTTGCCGCCGACCGCCGCGTCCACCATGCCGAGCACCGTGGTCGGTACGGCGACCCACCGCACCCCGCGCAGCCACGTCGCCGCCACGAACCCGGCGAGGTCGGTGGTGGAGCCGCCGCCGACGCCGACGATGACGTCGCTGCGCGTGAAGCCGGACTGGCCAAGGGCCTTCCAGCAGTACGCCGCGACCTCCGCCGTCTTGGCCTCCTCGGCGTTCGGCACCTGGATGGCGACGGCCTCGTACCCCTGGTCGGCGAGGTCCTGGCGGAGCGCGTCGCCGGTCTCGGCGAGCGCCTCGGGGTGGATCACGGCGACCCGCTTGGCCTGGTCGCCGATGAGGCCGGGCAGCTCGCCGAGGAGCTGCCGACCGACCAGGACCTCGTACGGATCCGTACCGGCGGTGCCGCCGACGTGGATACGGGTGGGGGTCTGCTCCGTCGTCATGCTTCCTTCAACTCCAGTGCGTCGAGGACCGCCTGGGCGACCTCTTCGGGGGTGCGGCCGTCGGTGGCGACGACCGCGCGGGCGACTTCGGCGTACAAATGGCGGCGGGCGTCCATCAGCTCGCGCCACTGCTTGCGCGGGTTGACGGCGAGCAGCGGGCGCGCCTGGTTGAGGCCGGTGCGCTTGACGGCCTCCTCGACGTCCATCGAGAGGTAGACGACGGGGTGCGCGCCGAGCAGGGCGCGCGTCGACTCGTCGAGGATCGCTCCCCCGCCGAGCGCGAGGACGCCGTCGTGCTCCTCTGCGGCGGCGCGCACGGCCTGCCGCTCCAGCTCACGGAAGTACGGCTCGCCCTCGTCGACGAAGATGTCCGCGATCTCACGGCCCTGCGCGGCGACGATGTCGGCGTCGGTGTCCCGGAAGGCGACGCCGAGCCGGTCGGCGAGCATTTCGCCGACCGTCGTCTTGCCCACGCCCATGGGGCCGATCAGGACGATCCGCGGACCGCCCCGGTGGGACCCGCTCACCGGATCTGGAGGTTGTCGAGGTACGAGCGGACGTTGCGCCGGGTCTCGGGCACGCTGTCGCCGCCGAACTTCTCGGCGACGGCGTCGGCGAGGACGAGCGCGACCATGGCCTCGGCGACGATGCCCGCGGCCGGGACGGCACAGACGTCGGAGCGCTGGTGGTGGGCCTTGGCGGCCTCACCGGTGGCCACGTCGATGGTGGCGAGCGCGCGCGGGACGGTCGCGATGGGCTTCATCGCGGCGCGTACGCGCAGCAGTTCACCGGTGGTCAGACCGCCCTCGGTGCCGCCGGAGCGGCCGGAGGTGCGCCTGATGCCGTCCTCGGTGGTGACGATCTCGTCGTGCGCCTTGGAGCCGGGCACGCGCGCGAGGTCGAAGCCGTCGCCGACCTCGACGCCCTTGATGGCCTGGATGCCCATGAGCGCGGCGGCGAGCCGCGCGTCCAGGCGCCGGTCCCAGTGCACGTGCGAGCCGAGGCCGACCGGGACGCCGTAGGCGAGCACCTCGACGACGCCGCCGAGGGTGTCGCCGTCCTTGTGGGCCTGGTCGATCTCGGCGACCATCGCCTTCGACGCGTCGGCGTCCAGGCAGCGCACCGGGTCGGCGTCGAGCCTCTCGACGTCCGCGGGGGTCGGGTAGACGCCGTAGGGGGCCTTGGCGCCCGCCAGCTCCGTCACATGGCTGACGATCTCGATCCCGGCCGTCTCCTTGAGGTACGAGCGGGCGACCGCGCCGAGCGCGACGCGGGCCGCGGTCTCACGGGCGGAGGCGCGCTCCAGGATCGGCCGGGCCTCGTCGAAGCCGTACTTCTGCATGCCCGCGAGGTCGGCGTGGCCGGGACGGGGGCGGGTCAGCGGGGCGTTGCGGGCCAGCTCGGCGAGTTCGGCCGGGTCGACCGGGTCGGCCGACATGACCTGCTCCCACTTGGGCCACTCGGTGTTGCCCACCATGATCGCCACCGGCGAGCCCATGGTCAGGCCGTGCCGGACGCCGCCGAGGAAGGTGATCTCGTCGCGCTCGAACTTCATGCGGGCGCCGCGTCCATAGCCGAGCCGCCGCCGGGCCAGGTGGTCCGCCACCATCTCCGTGGTGATCGGCACGCCGGCGGGAAGTCCCTCCAGCGTGGCGACGAGTGCGGGTCCGTGGGACTCCCCAGCGGTCAGCCAGCGCAACCTGCTCAACGGTGCTCCTCATGCTCGCGCCTGGAACTGCGGTATGCGACGGCGCGGCCGGGTGCGCGGCCCTGGCCCGCCATCCCCCGATCCTCCCACGACCCCGGGGCGCGCCCGGCCGCAGGTCCATCAGGCGGACGCCGCGCCCACGTCCCGGACGCGGCGCCGACACGCCGACAAGGCGCCGGCGGGTCTGAGGCCCCGCGGGCTAACGCTCGGCGAGCGCGTGCTCCCCCGCCGTGCGCATCGCGTCCAGCGGCGCGGGCCCGCGGCCCGTCATCTGCTCGACCTGGAGCACCGCCTGGTGCACGAGCAGATCGAGCCCGCTGACCACCGCCCCGCCATACGCCGACCAGCGGGCCGCCAGCGCGGTGGGCCACGGGTCGTACAGCACGTCGAAGAGGGTGGCCGGGCGCTCGGGCACGAGGGCGGAGAGCATGTCCGTGGTGCCCGCCGGGGTCGTGGCGATCACCAGGGGCGCGCTCAGCGCCTCGCGGGCGTCCTCCCAGTCCTCGGTCCTGACCTCCACGTCGAGCCGCTCGCCCCACTGCCGCATCTCGGCGGCGCGCGTCTCGCTGCGTACGTACGCGACGACCTCGCCCGTGCAGATCCGCGCCAGGGCGGCGAGCGCCGACGACGCGGTGGCGCCCGCGCCGAGGATCGCGGCGGAGTCGACCTGCTCGATGCCGCGTTCGCGCAGGGCGGCCACCATGCCGGGGACATCGGTGTTGTCCCCGACCTTCCGGCCGTCCTCGGTGAACACGACCGTGTTCACGGCCTCGACGGCGGCGGCGGTCCCGCTGATCTCGTCGAGCAGCGGAATGACCGCCCGCTTCAACGGCATCGTCAGCGAAAGCCCCGCCCATTCCGGGCCGAGTTCCGCGACGAATTCCGGCAGCGCCGCCTCGTCGATCTCGAAACGGTCATACGTCCAGTCACTCAGCCCCAGCTCCTCGTACGCGGCGCGGTGCAGCACCGGGGAGAGGGAGTGGGCGATCGGGGAGCCGAGGACGGCGGCTCGACGCTTCTGCGCGCTCATTGCCCCTTCAGGTATTTCTCGCGGTTGCGGTTCTGCTCCTCGTTGGTCTCGGCGAAGAGCGTCCTGTCCTCGCTGACCGAGACGAAGTAGTACCAATTCCCCTTGGCCGGGTGCAGCGCCGAATTCAGCGCCACCTCGCCGGGGTTTCCGATCGGTCCGGGCGGCAGGCCCTTGATCTTGTACGTGTTGTACGGGTCCTTGACCTTGCGCAGATCGTCGACCGAGCCGATGGCGAGCTTGGACTCGCCCTTGAGGTAGTTGACCGTGGAGTCAAAGTCCAACAGGCCGTACGTCTCGGTGTTGTTGGGCTTCAGGCGGTTGTAGACGACCGTCGCGACCTTCTCGAAGTCGTGCTTGTACTTGCCCTCCGCCTGGACCAGGCTCGCCACCGTGAGGACCTCCAGCGGGTCCTTCAGGTTCAGCTCGGCGGCCTTCGACTTGAGGTCGAGGTCCTCGTACTTCTCGTTGGCGTGGGCGATCATCTTCCGCAGGACGTCCGCGGGCTTCTGGCCCTTGGCGACGGGGTAGCTGGAGGGGAAGAGGAATCCTTCCAGCGGGTCCTTGATGTCCTTGTGGGTATTGGCCCAGTCAGGAAGCCCGAGGGTCTTCCATTCCTTCTTGGCGACGTTTTCCGTGGTGCCCTTCGCCAATTTCAGACGGTCGTCGATCCTCTCGTAGACCCATGCGTTCCGCTTGCCCTCGGGAATGATGAGGTTGCTGCGGCTCTTGGGGTTGAGCATCAATTCGACGGCGCTCGCCGCGGACATGCGCTTCTTGAGCACATAGACGCCCGCCTGAATGGACTGCCCCTCCGGGTGCTTGCCCTGGGCGGAGACGAACGCGTCGACGCTCTTGACGACACCGGCTTCCTTGAGCTTCTGCCCGATCGCGTAACCGCCGGAGTCCTTGGGGATGTCGACCGTGGCCTCCCCGGAACCGTCGCCCGCGTAATCCGGTGCCGTGCCGAAACGATCCTGGTAGAACTGGTAGCCGAAGTAGCCGACCCCGCCGAGGCCGCCCGCGAAGACCAGGGTGACGACCAGACAGGCGCAGCCGCTGCGGCGCTTCTTCGACTTCTTGCCGCCGCGGCCCCCGCGGCGGTCACCGCGGCCGGCCCTGCGGGCGTGCTCGTCATCGTCGTCCTCGTCGCCGCCCGCGAAGAACGCGTGCTCGCCACGGTCGGGCCCCGGGTCCCAGTCGGTCTCGGGCCCGGATTCCTGCTCGGGGACGGTGGGGCGGCGGTGGCCGGGCGGTTCCGGCGGCTCGTACGCGTCGGGCGTGGAGTAGTAGTCGGGGCTCTCCTGGCCGTAGCCCGCCTGCTGGCCGGCGTAGGGGTCCATCGGATCGCCGCTGTAGGGGACCTGCCCCTGCGCGCCGGTCTCCCAGCCACCACTGTTGTAGGCGTCCTGCCCGCCGTTGTAGACCTGCGCGGGGTCGCCCTCGTACTGCTGCTGTCCGCCGTACCCCGACTGGTCGTACGCGGCCTGCTGCTGCCCGGTGCCCCAGTCCCCGCCGTACGGCGACTGCGACTGATGCGGCTGCTGATGCTGGTGCGGCTGGTGGTACTGCCCCTGGCCGCCGTAGGTGGACGTGTCGCCCGCGGGCGCCTGTCCTCCCCATCCGCTGTCCCCGTACAACGGGTCCTCCGGATGCCACGGTTCGGAGCCTGGGCCCCGGCCATACTCAGTCATCGATCCCCTACATGCCGCGAGGCGGGGCCGCCTGGGATGGCCGGGCAACCGATCCGCCTCTTGATGCTGTGCGGCAGCTGTTCGAACGCCGCCGCATCGCGCGGAACGTTACCGTATCGCGATCAGATGACCACTTCGACGCCCTCGCCGGGAGCTTTACCTGACGCCCGTTCGGACTCCAGGGCCTGCTGAAGGATGATCACGGCCGCCGCCTGATCAATGACGGACCTGCCCTTTTTGGACTTCACGCCCGAGGCGCGCAGGCCCTGACTGGCCGTCACTGTGGTCATCCTCTCGTCCACGAGCCTCACCGAAATGGGGGCGACCATGCGGGCGAGGTCCTGCGTGAAGACGCGGATCTTGGCGGCCGCCGGGCCCTCGCGCCCGTTGAGGGAGCGAGGGAGGCCGACGACGATCTCGATCGGTTCGTACTCCTCGACGAGCTGCTTCAACCGGCGCTGGGCGGCCGGGACATCGCGCCCCGGCACCGTCTCCACCGGCGTGGCGAGGATCCCGTCGGGGTCGCACGAGGCGACCCCGATCCGGGCGTCACCGACGTCGATGGCGAGACGTCGGCCCCTGCGCATGCCCTGAGCAGCCTCGGTCATCAGGCCGTCTCGGTGACGAGGCGCTCGACGGCGGCGATGGCGTCGCCGATGGCGGCCGGGTTCTGGCCGCCGCCCTGGGCGACGTCCGGCTTGCCGCCGCCACCGCCGCCGAGGGTCTTGGCGGCCGTGCGGACCAGGTCACCGGCCTTGAGGCCGCGCTCGCGGGCGGCTTCGTTGGTGGCGATGACGGTGAGCGGCTTGCCGTTGGCCGTCGTGAAGAGAGCGACCACGGCCGGGCGGTCGCCCGGGATGCGGCCGCGCACGTCGAGGACCAGCTTGCGCAGGTCGTCGGCGCCCGTACCGTCGGGCACCTGGCCGGTGACGACGGCGACACCGCGTACGTCCTTGGCGCCCTGGACGAGACCGGCGGCGGCCTGCAGGACCTTCTCCGCGCGGAACTTCTCGATCTCCTTCTCGGCGTCCTTCAACTTGCCGAGCATGGCGGAGACCTTCTCAGGCAGCTCCTCGGGACGGCCCTTGACCAGCTCCTGGAGCTGGGCGACGACCGTGTGCTCCTTGGCGAGGAAGTTGTACGCGTCGACGCCGACCAGGGCCTCGATGCGGCGCACGCCGGAGCCGATGGAGGACTCGCCGAGCAGCTTCACCAGGCCGAGCTGGGCGGTGTTGTGGACGTGCGTACCGCCGCACAGCTCCTTGGAGAAGTCGCCGATGGTGACGACGCGCACGCGCTCGCCGTACTTCTCTCCGAACTCGGCGATGGCGCCCTGCTTCTTGGCCTCGTCGATCGACATGACCTCGGCCTGGACGTCCAGCTCGTGGGAGAGGACTTCGTTGATCTTCTGCTCGACGTCCGTCATCACGGCCGTGGGCACCGCGGACGGCGAACCGAAGTCGAAGCGGAAGCGGCCGGGCTGGTTCTCCGAACCGGCCTGGGCGGCCGTCGGGCCGAGCGCGTCGCGCAGCGCCTGGTGGGTGAGGTGCGTGGCGGAGTGGGCGCGGGCGATGGCGCGGCGGCGGTGCGCGTCGATCGAGGCCCACACCTGGGCGCCGACCGTGATCTCGCCGACCTGGACGACACCCTTGTGGACGTGCACGCCGGGGACCGGCTTCTGCACGTCGCGGATCTCGACGAGGGCGCCGCTGTCCAGGCGGATGCGGCCGGTGTCGCCGATCTGGCCGCCGCCCTCGGCGTAGAACGGGGTGCGGTCGAGGACGATCTCGACCTCGTCGCCCTCGGTGGCCGCGGGCGAGGAGACGCCGTTGACCAGGAGGCCGACGATCTGCGCCTCGTTCTCGGTGAGGGAGTAGCCGGTGAAGTCGGTGGCGCCCGCGGCGTCGGCGATCGCGCGGTAGGCGTGCAGATCGGCGTGGCCGGTCTTCTTGGCCTTGGCGTCGGCCTTGGCGCGCTCCCGCTGCTCCTTCATCAGACGGCGGAAGCCGTCCTCGTCGACGGCCAGGCCCTGCTCGGCGGCCATCTCCAGGGTGAGGTCGATCGGGAAGCCCCACGTGTCGTGCAGCAGGAACGCCTTGTCGCCGGAGAGGACCTTGCCGCCGGCGGCCTTGGTCTCGGTGACGGCGGTGTCGAGGATGTTCGTGCCGCCCTTGAGGGCCTTGAGGAACGCGCCCTCCTCGGCGAGCGCGACGGTCTCGATGCGCTTGCGGTCGGTGATCAGCTCGGGGTACTGCTGCCCCATCGTGTTGATCACGACGTCGATCAGCTCCTGGACCACCGGGCCGGTGGCGCCGAGCAGACGCATGTTGCGGATGGCGCGGCGCATGATGCGGCGCAGGACGTATCCACGGCCCTCGTTGCCGGGGGTGACGCCGTCGCCGATGAGCATGGCGGACGTACGGATGTGGTCGGCGACCACGCGCAGGGAGACGTCCGAGCCGTGCTCGGCGCCGTAGCGCACGCCGGTCAGCTCGGTGGCCTTGTCCATGACGACGCGCAGGGTGTCCGTCTCGTACATGTTCTGTACGCCCTGGAGGATCATCGCCAGGCGTTCGAGGCCGAGGCCCGTGTCGATGTTCTTCGACGGCAGCTCGCCGAGGATCGGGAAGTCCTCCTTGCCGTCGCCCGCGCCGCGCTCGTACTGCATGAAGACCAGGTTCCAGATCTCCACGTACCGCTCGTCGTTGACGGCCGGGCCGCCCTCGGCGCCGAACTCAGGGCCGCGGTCGTAGTTGATCTCGGAGCAGGGGCCGCACGGGCCCGGGACGCCCATGGACCAGAAGTTGTCCTTCTTGCCCAGGCGCTGGATGCGCTCGGCCGGGACGCCGACCTTCTCGCGCCAGATCTGCTCGGCCTCGTCGTCGTCGAGGTAGACCGTGATCCACAGCCGCTCGGGGTCGAGGCCGAAGCCGCCCCTCTCGACGGGGCTCGTCAGCAGCTCCCAGGAGAGCGTGATGGCGCCCTCCTTGAAGTAGTCCCCGAAGGAGAAGTTGCCGCACATCTGGAAGAACGTGCCGTGCCGGGTGGTCTTGCCGACCTCTTCGATGTCGGGCGTACGCACGCACTTCTGCACGCTGGTGACGCGCGGGGCGGGCGGCTTGACCTCACCGAGGAAGTAGGGCTTGAAGGGCACCATGCCCGCGGGGACCAGGAGCAGAGTCGGGTCGTCGGCGATGAGCGACGCCGAAGGGACGACGGTGTGCCCGCGCTCCTCGAAGAAGCTCAGCCAGCGGCGGCGGATTTCAGCCGACTCCATCAGTGGTCCTCATTCCGGTTGTACGAGTACCGCGTGTTGTCGAGGTACTTCGTCTTCTTGTCTGTGCTGTCGTTCGTGTCGAGCTTGTCGGGGCTGCGGTTCTCGATGACCGCGAAGCGGCGCCCGGGGGGCAGCTCGGTGTCGGGGTGGGCGTTGAGGCCGAGCGCCTCGCCCAGCTGGGCCTCGCGCTCGAGCATGCCGTCGCGGACGTCGAGTGCGAAGTCCTTCAGCTTGTGGCCCGCCTCGATCGCCTTGTTCGCCGCCTGCGCGGCCAGGCTCTCGGGCGTGAGCTTCTTGAGCTTGCGGTTGACCTTGGTGGTGGCCCATACGCCGGCGGCTGCGCCCGCGGTGAACCAGAACGTACGGCGGAACATCGCTGCGTCAGTCCCTCTTATTCCGGTTGGCCCGCTTCCTCTGCCGTGCGGACGGGACGGTGCGGCCCACGATCACCGTACGCCGGGACGGCTTGGCGGGCATGTCGTTCGCCTCGGGGGCGGCCTTGCGGCTGATGGCCCGGCGCACGCCGTATCCGAACGCGGCCACCTTCACGAGCGGGCCGCCGAAGGTGGAGGCGACCGTCGAGGAGAGCGCCGAGGCGTTCGACGTGACCTCCTGGACATCGGAGGCGATCGCGTCGACACGGTCGATCTGCGTCTGCGCCGAACGCACCGCGCTCGACGCGTCCGCGAGGAGGGGCACCGCTTGCTCGGTCACGTCCGCGACGAGCTTGGTGGTCGCCCTGAGCGTCTGGGCCAGCCTCGCCAGTGCCACCGCGAGGAAGGAGACCAGGATCGCCCAGAAGACGGCCACCAGGACCCCGGCAACCTCTCCACCGGACACTTGGCACCGCTCCCTGAGACATCGTCCCTGAACATCGAAAAGTCGTCCTCCGACCCTATCGCGCCGGGGCCGTCGGTCCGTACCGCATTCGCACTCGCTGTCGCAGGACTTGCCTCAAGCAATTGTACGGACCGCACGCGGATGAGTACGCTCCGTACCTCATGCGAGCCTCTCAGCCGGGCAACCTCCCTCTGGAACTCAACGCCTTCGTCGGGCGCACCGCCGAACTGACCGAACTGGCAGCGGCGTTGGAGTCCGGACGGCTGGTCACCGTGACCGGGATCGGCGGGGTCGGCAAATCCCGCCTGGCGCTGCGGGCCGCCGCGCTGGACCGGCCGCGCGACGGCGCCTGGCTGGCGGATCTCGCGCCGCTGCGGGACGCGGACCTGATCGAGTACGCCGTCGCCGAGGCCCTGGGGCTCACCGACCACACGACCAGGCCGCCGCGCCAGGTGCTGCGCGAGCACCTCGCCGAGCGGGAACTCCTCCTCGTCGTCGACGGATTCGAGCACCTCGTGGACGCCTGCGCCCCGCTGCTGCGCGATCTGCTCGTGCACTCCCCCGGGCTGCGGGTGCTCGCGGTGGGCCGCAGGCCGCTGGAGACCGGGGGCGAGCGGCTGCTGCCGCTGGCGCCGCTGCCCGAGGCGGACGCGGCCGAGCTGTTCACCGACCGGGCCGCGGCCGCCCTGCCCCGCTTCGCCCTCGACGACACCAACCGCGAGGACGTCCTCGAACTCTGTCGCCGCCTGGACGGCATCCCCCTCGCCGTCGAGCTGGCGGCGGGCCGGCTGCGGACCCTCTCCCCCGCGCAGCTGCTCTCGCGGCTCGACGACCGGTTCCGGCTGCTGACCGGCGCCCGCCGTGACGTGCCGACCCGGCACCAGGCGCTGCGGACGGCCATCGGCTGGAGCCACGAGCTGTGCACTCCGACGGAGCGGCTGCTCTGGTCGCGGCTCTCGGTCTTCGCCGGGCAGTTCGACCTGGAGGCGGTCGAGTACGTCTGCGCCGGGGACGGGCTGCACGCCGACGACGCCCTCGACATCCTCGGCGAGCTGCTCGCGCAGTCCGTGGTGAGCCGCGAGGAGGGGCCCTCGGGGGTGCGGTACCGCATGCTGGAGACGGTCAGGGCCTACGGCGCCGACTGGCTGGAGGCGGCGGGCGAGGCCACGCGACTGCGGCGCAGGCACCGCGACTGGTACATGGGGCTCGCCACCTGGTGCGAGCTGGACTGGTTCTCGCCGCGCCAGCCGGAGGTCGCCGCCCTCGTCGAGACCGAACTGCCCAATCTGCGGGCCGCCTTGGAGTTCTGTCTGACCGAGCCGGGCGAGGCGCACCTGGGGCAGTACCTGGCCGGCTCGCTGTGGTTCTACTGGGTCGGCTGCGGGCGCCTCCCGGAGGGCAGGCACTGGCTCGACCGGGCGCTCGAACTGGACGGCGGCCATGAGGACGCGCGGCTCAAGGCGCTGTGGGTGCTCGGTTACGTGGCGGTGCTCCAGGGCGACACGGTCGCCGCCCTGGCCGCGCTGCACGAGTGCCGCGACGGGGCGGAGCAGGCGGGCAGCGCGATCGCGGCGGCCTACGCCGAACACCGCATCGGTTGCCTGGCCCTGGTCACGGACGACATCCCGCGCGCGGAGGAGCTGCTGCGCTCGGCGCTCGATCGGTACCAGGAGATCGGCGAGCTGAACAGCAACGTCCTGATGGGCCAGGTCGAGCTGGCGATGGCGCTGGCGTTCCGCGGCGAACTCGCCGCCGCCGTGGAGCTGTGCGAGGACGTGCGCCGGGTCTGCGAGGACCACGGCGAGCGCTGGACCCTCGCGTACGCCCTCTATGTGCTCGGATACGCGGCCTGGACCCACGGCGAGACGGAACGGGCGCGCGAACTGCTCACCGAGTCGCTCGCCCTCGACCACCGCTTCCACGATCTGCTGGGCACGGTCCTCTCCCTCGAACTGCTCGCGCTGTTCACCGCGGCGGAGGGCGATCCGGCGGAGGCCGCCGTGCTCCAGGGCGCCGCCTCCCGCATCTGGCCGTCGGTGGGGCTGCCGCTGTTCGGCTCGGGCAATTTCGGCGGGCCGCACGTCGTGTGCGAGGAGCGGGCCCGCGAGGCGCTGGGCGACGAGCGGTACGAGGAGTGCCTGCGCGCGGGGGCGGGGCTCGGTCTGGACGCGGCGGTCGCCCGGGCACTGCGCACCGGCCCCGGAAACGAGCCGGCCCGCCGCCTGCCCCGCCGGGAAGGGCGGGGAGGCGACGGGCTGAAGCAGGGTGAGCTACGTCCGGGTCAGCGGGCGTAGTACTCGACGACGAGCTGCTCGTCGCAGATCACGGGGATCTCCTTGCGGTTCGGGTCGCGGTCCAGGCGGAAGGCCAGGGCCTTCAGGTTCACCTGGAGGTAGCGCGGGATCTCGCCGTCGGGGGCGAAGCCACCCTCACGCGCGACCTGGAACAGCGGCTTCTCGCGGCTGCGCTCGCGGACCATCACGACGTCGTCGGGACGGACGCGGTACGACGGCTTGTCGACCTTGCCGCCGTTGACCTCGATGTGGCCGTGCACGACCATCTGGCGGGCCTGGTAGATCGTGCGGGCGATGCCCGACCGCAGAACCAGGGCGTCGAGACGACGCTCCAGCTCGATGACCAGGGCCTCACCGGTCTTGAGCTGCGTCTTGGACGCGCGCTCGTAGGCACGGACGAGCTGGCGCTCGGAGAGGTCGTACTGCGCACGCAGCCGCTGCTTCTCGAGCAGACGGACCTTGTAGTCCGAGTTCTGCTTGCGCCCACGGCCGTGCTCGCCCGGCGGGTAGGGGCGGGCCTCGAAGTACTTGACGGCCTTCGGGGTCAGCGCGATGCCAAGAGCACGCGACTTCTTGACCTTGGGGCGGGACTGGTTCGGCATGAACCAACCTCTCTGTTCTCAGTGAAATCGGCTTCACCAGTGGTTAGGGGAGGTCGCAATCCGCAGCCTGGGAAACCCGGCTCGTCCTGACGGACGGGCCCGGCAGCCGCTCCCTGGTCTGGGCACTATGTGCAGCACGCGAGTGGCCCACCGACCGATTCCCGGGGCTCCGGGTGGTGGTGGGCTGCCCGCGACACCTTCGACGGTGCGCGACGCTCCTGGATCCCCTCCGCCTCGCGGCGCGGGGGTTCCGGCTGGATGTCCCGTTCTGGTGGTGCCGGTACGAGACCGGACACGGGACGCAGCACTCCGGACAACTATACCGGGTGCGGCGAGATGCCTCAGCCCTCGGGCTGCTCGCCCTTGAGCCGGGCGCGGACCCGCTCGACCACGTCGGCGTACCGCGCCTCCGCCCCGTACCTCGTGGGCTGGTAGTAGCGCTTGCCCTCGATGGCGTCCGGGGCGTACTGCTGGGCCGCGATGCCGCCGGGGACGTCGTGGGGGTACACATACCCCTGGGCGTGGCCGAGCTTGGCCGCGCCCTTGTAGTGGCCGTCGCGCAGGTGGGGCGGGACGGGTCCGGCGAGGCCGCCGCGGATGTCGGCCTGGGCCTGCTGGATCGCGATCGTCGCCGCGTTCGACTTCGGGGCCAGGGCGAGGGCGATCGTGGCGTGGCTGAGGGTGAGCGCGGCCTCCGGGAAGCCGATCATGGCGACTGCCTGGGCGGCGGCGACCGCGGTGGGCAGGGCGGTCGGGTCGGCGAGGCCGATGTCCTCGCTCGCGGAGATCATCAGGCGCCGGGCGATGAAGCGGGGGTCCTCGCCCGCCTCGATCATGCGGGCCAGATAGTGCAGGGCCGCGTCCACGTCCGAGCCGCGGATGGACTTGATGAGGGCGCTCGCCACGTCGTAGTGCTGGTCGCCGTCGCGGTCGTACTTCACCGCCGCCCGGTCGACCGACTCCTCCAGCGTCTGGAGGGTGATCTCCTTCTCGCCCTTGGCGAGGGCCGAGCCCGCGCCCGCCTCCAGGGCGGTCAGCGCGCGCCTGGCGTCACCGCCGGCGATGCGCAGCAGGTGCTCCTCGGCCTCCTCGGGCAGCTCGACGGCGCCGCCGAGGCCCCGCTCGTCGGTGAGCGCCCGGCGCAGCAGAGCGCGCAGGTCGCCGTCGGTGAGCGGTTCGAGGGTCAGGAGCAGGGAGCGGGACAGGAGCGGGGAGATGATCGAGAAGTACGGATTCTCGGTGGTCGCCGCGATGAGCGTCACCCAGCGGTTCTCGACGGCGGGCAGGAGGGAGTCCTGCTGGGCCTTGCTGAAGCGGTGGATCTCGTCGAGGAAGAGGACGGTCTCCTTGCCGTGGCCGCCCATGGCCCGGCGGGCGCCCTCGATGACCGCGCGCACTTCCTTCACGCCCGCGGTGATCGCGGAAAGCTCGACGAAGCGCTTGTTCGTGGCCTTGGAGACCACGTACGCGAGAGTCGTCTTGCCGATGCCGGGCGGGCCCCACAGGAAGACCGACGAGGGGCCCGCGGGGCCTCCGCCGCCCTCGCCGACGAGGCGGCGCAGGGGTGAGCCCGGCTTCAGCAGATGCTGCTGGCCGACGACTTCGTCGAGGGTGCGCGGGCGCATCCGGACGGCCAGGGGAGAGCTGGACGGGTCCTTCTCCTGGCGGTCTTCGGCTGCGGCGGTGAACAGGTCGGGCTCCACGTCCAGAACCCTATGTCACCCCACTGACAATCCGTCCTGGACCGGTCAGGCCCAGAGGTCGGCGCCCCAGCGCGTGAGGATCAGCATGGCGACGACGCCGAGGTGCATCACCGGCAGCGCCCAGGTGAAGTCGTCCAGGAAGCCCTTGGCCCAGCGGGGTGCGGGCAGGAAGCCCTTGCGGACGTTGAGGGACGTGACGTACCAGAACATGATGATCGTGGCGGCCCAGGCCAGGCAGCACCACAGGCAGAGCGCGTTGATGTGGTACAGCGACTGGATCATCAGCCAGGTGCAGAATCCGACGCCGAAGAGCGTGCCCGCGTTGAAGGTCAGCCAGTACCAGCGCGGGAAGCGGGCCCCGGCGAGCACGCTCATGCCGACACAGATGACGATGCCGTAGGTGACCAGGCCGAGCATCGGGTTGGGGAAGCCGAAGACCGTCGCCTGCTCGCTCTTCATGATGCTGCCGCAGGACACGATGGGGTTGATGCTGCACCCCGGCTGGAAATTCGGGTTCTTCAGGAGTTCCAGCTTGTCGAGGGTGATCACCCAGGAGGCGAGCAGCCCGGCCGCGCCCGTGATCACCAGGAGCAGGGCGAGCCCACGGCTTCCGCCGACAGCACCTGGGGCCTCCGCCCGCTCCCCGTGGTCCGAGTCGTGAGCCTGCGCCGAGATCGTTTTGGTCATCACGCCGTTCCGTCGCTTGAGGGGGCCTGTGGGCACGCACATTGTGCCGCATGTACCTGTGTGTCCACCGGCCGTTGGACACACAGGTCACACAGGTATGAGGACGAGGCTTTACGCGAGCCTGTCCTTCAGGACGGCGACGATCTCGTCCACCGCGATGGCCTCCTGCTCGCCGGACTCCATGTCCTTGAGCTGTACGACGCCCTCGGCGAGGTCCCGCTCACCGGCGACGACGGTGAACCGCGCGCCGCTGCGGTTGGCGTTCTTCATCGCGCCCTTGAGGCCCTTGCCGCCGTAGCTGAAGTCGGCCGCGACCCCGGCCTTGCGCAACTCCGTCACCTTGGCGAAGAGCACGCGGCGCGCCTCGTCGCCGAGCGGCACCGCGAAGACGCTGGTGAGCGAGGGCAGTTCGAGCTGGACGCCCTCCGCCTCCAGGGCGAGCACCGTGCGGTCCACGCCGAGCGCCCAGCCGACCGAGGGCAGCGAGGGGCCGCCGATCATCTCGGAGAGGCCGTCGTAGCGGCCGCCGCCGCCGACCGCGGACTGCGAGCCCAGGCCGTCGTGGACGAACTCGAAGGTCGTGCGGGTGTAGTAGTCCAGGCCGCGGACCAGCTTCTCGTCGTCCTCGAAGGCGACGCCCGCCGCCGTGATCAGCTCGCGGACCTGCTCGTGGTAGGCCTTGCACGCGTCGCACAGGTACTCGCGCAGCGACGGGGCGCCCACCAGCTGCTTCTGGACCTCGGCGCGCTTGTCGTCGAGGACCCGGAGCGGGTTGATGTCGATACGTCGACGAGTCTCCTCGTCCAGGTCGAGAGCGCGCAGGAACTCCTGGAGCGCGGCCCGGTAGACGGGACGGCACTCCTTGTCGCCCAGCGAGTTCAGCAGGATGCGGAAGTTCCGCAGGCCAAGGGCGCGGTACGCCTGGTCGGCGAGGATGATCAGCTCGGCGTCGAGCGCCGGGTCCTCGGCGCCGATCGCCTCGGCGCCCACCTGGGAGAAGTGCCTGTAGCGGCCCTTCTGGGGGCGCTCGTAGCGGTAGTACGAGCCGGAGTACCAGAGCTTGACGGGGAGGTTGCCCGCCTTGTGGAGGCTGCCCTCCAGCGCGGCGCGCAGCACGGAGGCGGTGCCTTCGGGGCGCAGCGCGAGCCTGTCGCCGCCCTTGGTCTCGAAGGCGTACATCTCCTTGGTGACGATGTCGGTGGACTCACCGACACCGCGCGCGAACAGCTCGACGCTTTCAAAACCGGGCGTCTCGATGTAGCCGTAGCCGGAGTTGCGCAGCGGCGCGGCGATCGCCTCGCGCACCGCGAGGTACTTCGCGGAGTCGGGCGGAAGCAGGTCGTAGGTGCCCTTGGGGGCCTTGAAGGTGCTCACGGGTGTTCTCGTCACATTCCTCGTCGCGGGGCGGACGTGGGGTCCGCGCCCAGGCCGGAGGCCACCTGCCGCAGATACGGGTTGGTGGCGCGCTCCTGGCCGATGGATGTCTGGGGGCCGTGGCCGGACAGCACCACGGTCGAGTCGTCGAGCGGCAGGCACACGCGGGCCAACGACTCGAGGATCTCCGGGTGGCTGCCGCCGGGCAGGTCGGTGCGTCCGATGGAGCCGGCGAAGAGCAGATCGCCCGAGAAGAAGACCGAGGGGATCTCGGCCGTCTCGGGCATCTGGAAGGTCACCGACCCCTTCGTATGGCCCGGCGCGTGCGCGACGGAGAAGTCGAGGCCGGCCAGCTTCAGCTCGGCGCCGTCGGTCAGCTCCCGCATGTCATCGGGCTCACCCACCGTCAGCTCGCCCATGAGAGGCATCCCGATGGAGCGGCCGAGGGCCTTCTCCGGGTCGCTCATCATGTACCGGTCCGAGGGGTGGATCCACGCGGGCACGTCGTGCGCTCCGCAGACCGGGACGACCGAGGCGACGTGGTCGATGTGGCCATGGGTGAGGATGACCGCGACGGGCTTGAGCCGATGCTTCTTGAGTGCGTCCTCGACTCCCTGGGCGGCCTGGTGGCCCGGGTCGATGATCACGCACTCCTCGCCTGCGGCGGGGGCGACCAGATAGCAGTTGGTGCCCCAGGCCCCGGCGGGGAACCCGGCAATGAGCACGATCGTCCTTCGTTCGTCGTCCGGCGGGAGGGGCCGCACTCCCCGGCGGGGGATCGCGGCAGTTCAGAGCCTACCGGCGCTGCCGATTCCACAGGTAACCCATATACGGTACGGGGCACATTCAGGCGGCCCCGGAAGCGGGCCAGGAGAAAAGGGGAGAGAACCCGGTGGTCAGCAACGATCAGCGGCGGCGGCAGCTCGCCCGGGAGAAGTTCCAGCGTCAGCAGCAGCGGCGGGAGGCCGCGCGGCGCAGGGCCCGCATGCGCAACGGCGTGATCGCGGGGGCGCTCGCGGTGGTGGTGGCGGGCGGCGCGGTGTCGTACGCGGCGGGTGCCTTCGACGGCGGCGGCTCGACGAACGACGACGCGAGCGCGCAGCCCACCAGCACGCCGAAGGACCCCTGCGAGAAGGCGGCGCCCGGCAAGGTGAAGCCGCTGAGCTTCAAGAAGGAGCCGGCGCTCGACATCGACAAGTCGGCCGACTACACGATGCGTCTGAAGACGACCTGCGGCGACATCGACCTCGACCTGGACGCGGCGAAGGCCCCGCACACCGTCAACTCCTTCAACTTCCTGGTGAACAAGGGTTACCTGGACCACACCAAGTGCCACCGCCTCACCACCGGCGGCATCTACGTCCTGCAGTGCGGCGACCCGAAGGGCACCGGCACGGGCGGCCCCGGCTACTCGATCCCGGACGAGAACCTGAAGGACAAGCGCCTGAAGGGGAACGTGTATCCGGCGGGCACGGTCGCCATGGCCAATCAGTACAACGCCCAGAAGAAGCAGGGCCGCGACACCGGCGGCAGCCAGTTCTTCCTCGTCTACCAGGACAGTCAGCTCCCGCCCCACTACACACCGTTCGGGACCATTTCCGATTCCGGGATGAAGGTGCTCAAGAAGATCGCCGCGGCCGGGGAGAGCACCGGGCAGGGCGACGGCGCCCCGAACGCGACCGTCGTCATCGACAAGGCGACCGTGACCAAATCCTGAGCCCCGCCAGGCAAACTTCGGTCGTGCGGGATGCGGACAGCCGCCCCGCCGGTCGCCTATGTTGGCGGTGACGAAACTGTGGACGATGCCGGGGGCCCCGAGGCCCTGCGCAGGCATCATGTGGAGGAGGCGCTGTGAGCAGCGACCCGTGGGGCCGCGTCGACGAGACGGGGACCGTGTACGTGCGTACGACCGACGGCGGCGAGCGAGTGGTCGGTTCGTGGCAGGCAGGCTCTCCTGACGAGGCCCTTGCCTACTTCGAGCGCAAGTACGACGGTCTGGTCGTCGAGATCGGACTTCTCGAGCGCCGGGTGAAGACGACCGATCTGTCGGCCAAAGACGCGATGACCGCCATCGACCATCTGCGCCAGCAGGTCGACGAGGCGCACGCGGTCGGCGATCTGGACGCCCTGAGCAAGCGGCTCGACAAGCTGGTGGAGACCGTCGAGGCCCGCCGCGAGGAGCGCAAGGCCCAGAAGGCCAAACAGTCCGACGAGGCGCGACAGGCCAAGGAGGCCCTGGTCGTCGAGGCCGAGGAGCTGGCCCAGAGCGAGCAGTGGCGGGCGGCCGGTGAGCGGCTGCGGGCCCTGGTGGACATCTGGAAGGGTCTGCCACGCCTGGACCGCAAGTCGGACGACGAGCTGTGGCACCGCTTCTCGCACGCCCGCTCGGCGTTCTCCAAGCGCCGCAAGGCGCACTTCGCCTCGCTGGACGCGCAGCGCGAGGAGGCCCGCAAGGCCAAGGAGAAGCTGGTCGGCGAGGCGGAGGCGCTCTCCGGCTCGACGGACTGGGGCCCGACGGCCGCGCGGTACCGCGAGCTGATGACGGAGTGGAAGGCGGCGGGCCGCGCCCAGCGCGAGCACGAGGACGACCTGTGGAACCGCTTCCGCGGTGCCCAGGACGTCTTCTTCGCGGCGCGCAGCGCGGTCTTCGCCGAGCGCGACGCCGAGCAGGGCGAGAACCTCAAGCTCAAGGAGGAGCTGGCCGACGAGGCCGAGAAGCTCGTCCCGGTGACGGATCTGAAGGCGGCCCGTGCCGCGTTCCGCTCCATCAACGAACGCTGGGAGGCCATCGGCCACGTCCCGCGTGACGCGCGCCCCAAGGTCGAGGGCCGTATGCAGGCCGTGGAGCGGGCGCTCCAGGAGTCCGAGGAAGCCGAGTGGCGCCGCACGAACCCGGAGGCACGGGCGCGGGCCGAGGGCCTGACGGGGCAGCTGCAGGCGGCGGTGGACAAGCTGACCGAGCAGATCGAGAAGGCTCGCGCTGCCGGCAACAACGCCAGGGCCGACAAGCTCCAGAAGGAGCTCGAGGGCCGCCAGGCGCTGCTCGACCAGGCTCTCAAGGGTCTGCACGAGTTCGGCGGCTGACAGCCTTCACGACACATGGGCCCGCCCCCGGCGCTTCTGCGCCGGGGGCGGGCCCATGTGTCACAGGGGTCAGGGTCTGCGCGCCGACGTCACCCGGTACACGTCGTAGACGCCCTCGACTCCCCTGACGGCCTTGAGCACGTGCCCCAGGTGCTTGGGGTCGCCCATCTCGAAGGTGAAGCGGGAGGTGGCGACGCGGTCGCGTGAGGTCTGCACGGCGGCCGACAGGATGTTCACGTGCTGGTCCGAGAGGATGCGCGTGACGTCGGAGAGCAGGCGCGACCGGTCCAGGGCCTCGACCTGGATGGCGACCAGGAAGACCGACGACTGGGTGGGTGCCCACTCGACTTCCAGGATCCGCTCGGGCTCGCGCGAGAGGGAGTCCACGTTCACACAGTCGCTGCGATGGACCGAGACTCCGCTGCCGCGCGTGACGAAGCCGATGATGGGGTCGCCGGGGACGGGCGTGCAGCAGCGGGCCAGCTTGACCCACACGTCCTCGACGCCCTTGACGACGACGCCCGGATCGGCGTTCGAGCGGCGCTTGCTGCGGCCGCGCGAGGGCGGCGCGCTCTCGGCGATGTCCTCGTTGGCTGCCTCCTCGCCGCCGAGGGCCTGGACGAGCTTCTGCACGACGGACTGCGCGGTGACGTGTCCCTCGCCGATCGCCGCGTACAGCGACGAGATGTCGGGGTAGCGCATCTCGTGCGCGAGCGTGACCAGGGAGTCGCCGGTCAGGATCCGCTGGATCGGCAGGTTCTGCTTGCGCATGGCGCGCGCGATGGCGTCCTTGCCCTGCTCGATGGCCTCGTCGCGGCGCTCCTTGGAGAACCACGCGCGGATCTTGTTGCGCGCCCGCGGCGACTTGACGAAGCCGAGCCAGTCGCGGGACGGGCCCGCGCCCGCGGCCTTGGAGGTGAAGACCTCCACCAGGTCGCCGTTGTCCAGGGTCGATTCGAGCGGTACGAGCCTGCCGTTGACCCGCGCCCCTATGGTGCGGTGGCCGACCTCGGTGTGGACCGCGTACGAGAAGTCGACGGGGGTGGCGCCCGCCGGGAGCGCTATGACGTCGCCCTTCGGCGTGAACACGAAGACCTCGTTGCGCGACAGGTCGAAGCGCAGCGACTCCAGGAACTCGCTGGGGTCCTCGGTCTCCTTCTGCCAGTCGAGGAGCTGGCGCAGCCACGCCATGTCGTTGAGGTGGTCGTCCTTGCCGCCGGCCTTCCTCGGCACGTCGGTGCGCACCTTCGAGGCACCGGCGACGGCCTCCTGCTTGTACTTCCAGTGGGCGGCGATGCCGTACTCGGCGCGGCGGTGCATGTCGAACGTACGGATCTGCAGCTCGACGGGCTTGCCGTTGGGGCCGATGACCGTCGTGTGCAGCGACTGGTACATGTTGAACTTCGGCATCGCGATGTAGTCCTTGAACCGGCCGGGGACCGGGTTCCATCGCGCGTGGACCGTGCCGAGCGCCGCGTAGCAGTCGCGGACCGTGTCGACGAGTACACGGATTCCCACCAGGTCGTAGATCTCCGCGAAGTCACGGCCGCGGACGATCATCTTCTGGTAGACGCTGTAGTAGTGCTTCGGGCGTCCGGTGACGGTCGCCTTGATGCGGGCGGCGCGCAGGTCCGCCTGGACCTCGTCGGTCACTATGGCGAGGTACTCGTCGCGCTTGGGGGCGCGCTCGGCCACCAGACGCACGATCTCGTCGTACATCTTGGGGTAGAGGATCGCGAAGGCGAGGTCCTCCAGCTCCCACTTGATGGTGTTCATGCCCAGGCGGTGGGCGAGCGGCGCGTAGATCTCCAGGGTCTCGCGCGCCTTCTTCTCCTGCTTCTCGCGCTTGAGATAGCGCATCGTGCGCATGTTGTGCAGGCGGTCGGCGAGCTTGATGACCAGGACACGGGGGTCCTTGGCCATGGCGACGACCATCTTGCGCACGGTCTCGGCCTGCGCGGCCTCGCCGAACTTGACCTTGTCGAGCTTGGTGACGCCGTCGACGAGCAGGGCGACCTGGTCGCCGAAGTCGCGCCTGAGGGTGTCCAGGCCGTACTCGGTGTCCTCGACGGTGTCGTGCAGGAGACCGGCCATCAGGGTGGCCGGATCCATGCCCAGCTCGGCGAGGATGGTCGTCACGGCGAGCGGGTGCGTGATGTACGGGTCGCCGCTCTTGCGCTTCTGGCCGCGGTGCCAGCGCTCGGCGACCTGGTAGGCCCGCTCGATCTGGCGGAGCGTGGACGTCTCGATCTTCGGGTCGTTGCTGCGCACTATCCGCAGCAGGGGCTCGAGGACCGGGTTGTACGGGTTCGAACGCTGCACGCCGAGCCTGGCGAGCCGGGCCCGCACGCGGTTCGAGGAGCCGGAACGCGCGGGCGCGCCCGTGGCGGGGCGGATCGCGGGAGCCGTCGGGTGGTGGTCCGCGGCCGGCTTCGGGCGGGGCTGCTCGGCCGGTTTGTCGCCCCGGGAGACCTCGCCCTGTGCGCGCTGCGCGGACGTGCCGCCCTGGGGGCCCGCCGCCTTCTTCGCGGGCGCGGCGGAGCCCGCCGAGGCCTCCTTGCCCGCCTGGGCGGCCTTGGCGGCGGTGAGTGGCTGGGACTCGTCTGGCAAGAGCGCTCCCTGTGCGCGATCGGGGTCCCCCGGTCAGGCCCCGAAGAACCCATGGTATCGATCCTGGGCCGTCGGCTCGCCTTCGGCCGGTGAGACAGCTCTGTACTGGAGAAACGCGAGGGGCGGCGCGTCGATTCCCCCGCCTGTCCTCCGGGTGCCCCCCGCATGTCCTGGAGACGGCGACGGGCGCCCCGGCCTGTGCCGGAGCGCCCGTCGCCCTGTCCTGCGAGCCCTCTCAGACGGTGATCAGCGCCTCGAGCGGCGCCCCGTCCAGAGCGCGCTCCAGCTTCTGCCGGCCGCCGAGGAAGCCCAGCTCCATGAGGACCGCGACACCGGCCACCTGGGCGCCCGAGCGCCGGATCAGCTCCACCGAGGCCGCGGCGGTGCCGCCGGTGGCGAGGACGTCGTCGATGACCATGACGCGGTCGCCCGCCGCCAGGTCCTCGGCGTGCACCTCGATCTCGGCGCTGCCGTACTCCAGGTCGTAGCTCTGGCGCAGCGTCGCTCCGGGGAGCTTGCCCGCCTTGCGTACGGGGATGAAGCCGAGCCCGGCGCGGATCGCGACCGGGGCGCCGAGGATGAAGCCGCGGGCCTCCAGGCCGACGATCTTCGTGGCGCCGTGCCGCGTGCTGAGGGCGGCCAGCGTGTCCGTGAGCGCCGCGAACGCGGCCGGGTCGGCCAGCAGCGGCGTGATGTCCTTGAACATCACCCCCGGCTTCGGATGGTCCGGGACGTCACGGATGCGGCTGAGCAGCAGCTCGGAGACGTCTGCGACCTCGGTCATCGGCGCTTCCCCGAAGGCCTGCCCTTGCCGCGGCTGCGCGAGGCGGGCTGGGCCCGCGGTCCGACGACAGCTGGTGTGGCGTCGTCGTCGGGAACGCTGCCCCGCGGCTCGTCCTCCCCACGGAAGTCACCGTCCTCCACCGAGTCCCCCCTGGCCGCGGCCGACGCGCGCTTGGCGAGCACCCGCTTCTTCAGGGCCTTCAGCTGCGGCTCGCGCTCCTTGAAGTCGGCGACGAGCGGCGTGGCGATGAAGATCGAGGAGTACGCACCGGCCGCGAGGCCGACGAACAGCGACAGCGAGATGTCGTTGAGCATGCCGGCGCCCAGGACACCGCCACCGATGAACAGCAGGCCCGCCACCGGGAGCAGCGCGACGACCGTGGTGTTGATGGAGCGCACCAGGGTGCCGTTGATGCTGCGGTTGGCGACCTCGCTGTAGGTGAAGCGGGTCTGCTTGGTGAGGTCCTTCGACTGCTCCTTCAAGCTGTCGAAGACCACGACCGTGTCGTAGAGCGAGTAACCGAGGATGGTCAGCAGACCGATCACCGTGCCGGGCGTGACCTCGAAGCCGACCAGCGCGTAGACACCCACGGTGATGGTGATGTCGTGGATGAGCGCGATCAGTGCCGCCAGCGCCATGCGCCATTCGAAGGCGATGGCCAGGTAGATGACCACGAGGACCATGAAGATCGCCAGGCCCTGCCAGGCCTTGTTGGCGACCTGTTCGCCCCAACTGGGGCCCACCAGGTCGGCGTTGATGTCCGCGGCCTTGACGTCGAGGTCCTTGGCCAGCGCCGCCTTGATCTGGTCGGACTTGTCGATGTCCACACCCGCGATCTGGATGCGCATCGCGTCGTCGCCCAGCTTCTGGACGATCGCGTCATGGCCGGAGGCCTTCTCCGCGGCCTCCTCGGCCTGCGTGACCGAGACGCTCGTCTTCGGGGTGTTGAAGACGGCGCCCCCCTCGAACTCGATGCCCATGTTCAGGCCGCGCACCGCGAGGCCCACGATGGCGGTGATGGTGATCAGTATCGAGACGGCGTACCAGATCTTGCGCTTGCCGACGAAGTCGTAGCCGACCTCGCCGTGGTAGAGCCTGGCGCCGAGATCGCCGAGCTTCGACATCTCACGCCTCCTTCGGGTCGACAGGGCCAACGGAGGAGCCGGTAGTGCGGCGTGACCGGCGGATCGGGGGCTTGATGCCGAGCCGCTTCGGGTCGAAGCCCGACCACTTGTGGCCGTTCGCGAAGAACTTCTTGCGCGCCATGAGCGTCATCAGCGGCTTGGTGAAGAAGAAGACCACGACGACGTCGAGCAGGGTGGTCAGACCGAGCGTGAACGCGAAGCCCTGCACCTTGCCGACCGTGACGACGAAAAGCACCGCGGCGGCGAGGAACGACACGAAGTCGGAGACCAGGATCGTGCGCCGGGCGCGCGGCCAGGCCCGCTCGACGGCGGGACGCAGCGTACGTCCCTCGCGGACCTCGTCACGGACGCGTTCGAAGAAGACGATGAACGAGTCCGCCGTGATACCGATCGCGACGATCGCACCGCACACCGCGGGGAGGTTCAGCGCGAAGTTGATGGTCGGGCCGAGCAGCGTCATGATCGCGTACGTCAGCGCCGCGGAGACCAGGAGGCTCGCGATGGCGATGAGCGACAGGCCGCGGTAGTAGACCACCAGGTAGATGACGACGAGCGCGAGACCGATGGCGCCCGCGATCAGACCCGCTTTCAGCTGCTCGCCGCCGAGGGCCGGGCTGACCGTGGTGACGCTCTGCTCGTGGAAGGTGAGCGGCAGGGCGCCGTACGACAGGATGTTCGCCAGGTCCTTGGCGGAGTCCTGGTTGAAGCTGCCGGAGATCTCGGCGTTCGTGGTCAGCGTCGTGTTGACGCTGGGGGCCGAGACGACCTCGCCGTCCAGGACGATCGCGAACTGGTTCTGCGGGGACTGCTGCTGCGAGAGCTTGCCCGTCGTCTTCGCGAACTTCTTGCCGCCGGACTTGGTGAATTCCATGTTGACGACCCAGGCACCGGTCTGCTGGTTGATGGTCGCCTGCGCCTCGTCGACGTCCTTGCCGTTCACCTCGGCCGGGGCAAGGATGAACTTGTCCCACGTCTTGCCGTCGGGGCTCTTGCCGCACGCGACCGTCGGGTCGGACGGCTTGACGCCCTTGCCTGCCGCCGCGCGGGCCTTCTTGTCCGTGCAGTCCAGCTTGGTGAACTGCTCCTGGAGCTTGGCCGTGGCCGGGTCGGTGGACGGCGTGGGCGAGGGCTTCTCGTCCTTCTTCCCGTCGTCCTTGGCCTTGTCCGTCGCGGACGGGGTCGGGTCGGCCTTCAGGGCCTCGCTGACGGCACGGCCCTGGGGCGACGCGGAGGAGGACGGGGAGTTCGCCGCGTCCTTGTCGGTCGCCTTGTCCGTGGCCTTGTCGGTGGCCTTGTCCTTGTCCTTTTCCTTGTCCGTCCCGGACGAGGAGCTGGCGGACGGATCGGGAGCCGGCGCGCCGGCGGCCTGAGTGATCACCGGACGGAAGTAGAGCTGCGCGGTCGTGCCGACCTGGTCGCGCGCCTGCTTCTCGTTCGTCCCCTTGGGGATGTTGACGATGATGTTGCGATCGCCCTGGGTCTGGACCTCGGCCTCGGAGACACCCAGGCCGTTGACACGGTTGTTGATGATGTCGACGGCCGTGTTCATGTTGGTCGGGTTGATCGCGTTCTTCTGGCCCGGCTCGTTCCTCGCCTCGAGCGTGATGCTCGTACCACCCGCGAGGTCGATGCCCAGGCGCGGTGTGGTGTGTCCGGAAAGGAACATTCCCCCGGTCAGCGCCACGAGGGCGATCAGGATGAAGGCCAGTGCGCGGCCCGGCTTGCCCGGTGCGCTCTGCCTTCGGCCCTTCTTCGGTGCTGCCACCTTCTCGTTCTCCCTGTCCAACCGCCCGGCTTCCGGTCCGGCCCCGAACGGTGCGGGGAGGTTCCGGGCGGGCGGCCATGAAGTGGTGTCGAGATTCGGCGCGAAATGCACGTGGTCCGGGGCCCGTGGTGCGCGAGCGGCGCGCCCCACGGGCCCCGGTCGTGACTACTTCGCGTCGGACTCGCCGTCGGTCTTCTTCGGCTGCGCGTCGTCGGCCTCGGCGGCCGCGTCCTTCTTGCCGAGGTCGATGCGCGAGTCGTCGGAAGCGTCGGCGGGCTCGTCGGTCTCGGTCAGGGAGGAGGCGTCGTCCGGAACGACGGGGGCGTCCTCGTTCAGGTCGGCCTCGGTGCCGTGCACGATGCGGTTGTACTCGTCGTCGGCGAGAACGGCGCCGATCGCGTTCTTCGCGTAAACCGCGTGGACACCGGGGGCCACCTCAAGGAGGACGGCGTCGTCGTGGACCTCCTTGACGGTGGCGTACATGCCACCGATCGTGCGGATGCCGGTGCCGGGCTGCATCTCGTTACGCATCTGCGCGGCGGCCTGCTGCTTCTTCTTCGCAGACCGGGTCATCAGGAACATGGCCCCGATGAGCACGATGAACGGGAGGAGGGTCACGATATTCACGGGACGGAGTTTCCTTCGCACGACCGCGGGGGTAAGCGGCCTGATGGATGGGGGTGGGCACGCCGCCCGCAAAGGCGGCGTCGGCGGAGTCTAAGCGAGTCCGCACCTAACGAACAACGCTCAGCATGGCACCGCAGTTCCTGGGCAAGCGACTATCCGCGCCGTTCTCCCCCGCTCGCGGGGCACTCTCGCGCCCCTGTCACGCCCCGAACAGATCCTGCTGTCCCTTTCCGCTTCCACCCGGCCGGGGCGGCGGCACGAGGCCCAGGTGCGCCCAGGCGGCGGGCGTCGCGACGCGGCCGCGCGGGGTGCGGGCGAGCAGCCCCTCGCGTACGAGGAAGGGCTCGGCGACCTCCTCCACGGTCTCGCGCTCCTCCCCCACCGCGACCGCGAGGGTCGAAAGGCCGACGGGTCCGCCGCCGAACAGCTTGAGCAGGGCCTCCAGGACGGCGCGGTCGAGGCGGTCGAGGCCGCGGTCGTCGACCTCGTAGACCGCGAGGGCCGCGCCCGCGATGGCGCGGTCGATCACACCGTCGGCCTTGACCTGGGCGTAGTCCCGCACGCGGCGCAGGAGGCGGTTGGCGATACGGGGCGTACCGCGCGAGCGGCCCGCGATCTCGGCGGCGCCGGCCGGGTCGATCTCCACGTCGAGCAGCTGGGCGGAGCGGTGGACGACCCGCTCCAGCTCCGCGGGTTCGTAGAACTCCATGTGCGCGGTGAAGCCGAAGCGGTCGCGCAGCGGCGGGGGCAGCAGGCCCGCGCGCGTGGTGGCGCCGACCAGGGTGAAGGGCGGCAGTTCGAGGGGGATGGCGGTGGCGCCGGGGCCCTTGCCGACGATGACGTCGACGCGGAAGTCCTCCATCGCCATGTAGAGCATCTCCTCGGCGGGCCGCGACATGCGGTGGATCTCGTCGAGGAAGAGGACCTCGCCCTCCTGGAGGGAGGAGAGGATCGCGGCGAGATCGCCCGCGTGCTGGATGGCGGGCCCGCTGGTGATGCGGATCGGGGCGCCCATCTCGGCGGCAATGATCATCGAGAGGGTCGTCTTGCCGAGGCCGGGGGCCCCGGAGAGCAGGACGTGGTCGGCGGTGGCGCCGCGCGCGCGGGCCGCGCGCAGGACGAGGTCGAGCTGCTCGCGGACCTTCTCCTGGCCGATGAACTCGCCGAGGTCCTTGGGGCGCAGGGCGGCCTCGACGGCCTGGTCCTCGCCGTCGGCGACGGAGCCCACCAGCCGCTCGGCCGCAGCGGCAGCTTCGTCGGTGGTGTCGTCCCAGTTCATGCGGTGTGCCTCGCGATGTGGTTCGGGGGTCGGGGGCCGGGGGGGGAGCGCGGGAGCGCTCAGCGGGTGCGGTTCAGGGTCTGGAGCGCCGCCTTGAGGAGCTGGCCGACCTGCGGGGTGCCGCCGGCCGCCTCGGCCTGCGGGGTGACGGCGGCGACGGCCTCGTCGGCCTCGCGCGTGGCGTACCCGAGGCCGATCAGGGCGGCGTGCAGCTGGTCGCGCCAGCCGGAGGTGACGGCGCTGCCGAGGGCGGGGCCGCCGGTACCCAGCGGTTCGCCGAGGCGGTCCTTGTACTCCAGGAGGAGCTTCTGGGCGCCCTTCTTGCCGATGCCGGGGACGGCGGTCAGCGCCTTCTCGTCGCCGGTGGAGACGGCGCGGCGCAGGGCGTCGGGGCTGTGCACGGCGAGCATGGCCTGGGCCAGGCGCGGACCGACGCCGCTCGCGGTCTGCAGCAGCTCGAAGGTCTGCCGCTCGTCGTCGTCCGCGAAGCCGTACAGGGTCAGGGAGTCCTCGCGCACGACGAGGGAGGTGGCGAGCTTGGCCTGCTGGCCCACCCGGAGCGTGGAGAGGGTGTTCGGTGTGCACTGGACGGCCATGCCGATGCCGCCGACCTCGACCACCGCGGCATCGGGGGCGAGGGCGGCGACGGGGCCGCTGACGAAGGCGATCATGCGGTACGGCCTTTCTGTGCTGCTTGCTGAGCTGTGAGGGTCCTGGCGGCGTGCTGGGCCGCGGCCTGCTGGAATCTGTTCTGGACGACGGCCTGCTGGAGGCGGTTCTGCGCGGGGGCGCGCCAGATGTGGCAGATGGCGAGGGCGAGGGCGTCCGCGGCGTCGGCGGGCTTCGGCGGCGCGTCGAGCCGCAGGAGCCGGGTCACCATGGCGCCCACCTGGGCCTTGTCGGCGCGGCCGCTGCCGGTGACGGCGGCCTTGACCTCGCTCGGGGTGTGCAGGGCGACGGGGATGCCGCGGCGCGAGGCGCAGAGCATGGCGACGGCGCTGGCCTGGGCGGTGCCCATGACCGTACGGACGTTGTGCTGGCTGAACACCCGCTCCACGGCGAGGATTTCGGGGTCGTGCTCGTCGAGCCACTGCTCGATGCCCTGCTCGATGGCGACAAGGCGCAGCCCCAGCTCGGCGTCGGCCGGGGTCCGTACGACACCGACGCCGCGCATGGTCAGTGGGCGTCCGGCGACTCCGTCGACGACCCCCACACCGCACCGGGTCAGCCCCGGGTCGACCCCCAGCACCCGCACGACAGCCCCCACTTCTTCGCTCACCTGTTTGTGCAGGCTATCGGCTCGCACTGACAACGCGACGGGCCGACAGGGGCGTGTCCCCGTCGGCCCGTCGTCGTATACGCGTCACATCCGCGTGTGTCAGGCGTCCACCTTGGCCATGACCTCGTCGGAGACGTCGAAGTTGGCGAAGACGTTCTGCACGTCGTCGCTGTCCTCCAGCGCGTCGATGAGCTTGAAGATCTTCCGGGCGCCCTCTTCGTCCAGCTCGACCTGCATGGTCGGGACGAAGTTGGCGTCAGCCGAGTCGTAGTCGATGCCGGCGTCCTGGAGGGCGGTGCGGACCGCGACCAGGTCGGTGGCCTCGCTGAGCACCTCGAAGGTCTCACCGAGGTCGTTGACCTCCTCGGCGCCCGCGTCCAGGACCGCGCCGAGCACGTCGTCCTCGGTCAGCTCGCCCTTGGGGACGATGACGACGCCCTTGCGGTGGAAGAGGTAGGAGACGGAGCCCGGGTCGGCCATCGAGCCGCCGTTGCGCGTCATGGCGACGCGGACGTCGGACGCGGCGCGGTTGCGGTTGTCGGTGAGGCACTCGATGAGCACCGCGACGCCGTTCGGGCCGTAACCCTCGTACATGATCGTCTCGTAGTCGGCGCCACCGGCTTCGAGACCGGCGCCGCGCTTGACCGCGGAGTCGATGTTCTTGTTCGGGACCGAGCTCTTCTTGGCCTTCTGGATGGCGTCGAAGAGAGTCGGGTTACCGGACACGTCGGCGCCGCCCGTGCGGGCCGCGACCTCAATGTTCTTGATCATCTTCGCGAAGAGCTTGCCGCGCTTGGCGTCGATCACGGCCTTCTTGTGCTTCGTCGTAGCCCATTTAGAGTGGCCGGACATCTGCCTGTCTCCTTCGCGTTACCCAACAACCGGTACGAACTCTCCCGGACCGCAAGGCTCCGGGGATCCCCGGAGATCCTACAAGGATCCCGCGCGCGTGTTACCCCGCGCCATCTCCACGAACAGAGCGTGGACGCGGTGGTCGCCGGTCAGCTCGGGGTGGAAGGACGTGGCGAGCGCGTTGCCCTGGCGCACGGCGACGATGTGGCCCTCGTGCTCGGCCACCACCTCCACCTGCGCGCCGACCGACTCGACCCACGGCGCCCGGATGAAGACGCCCTCGACCGGGGCGCCCTCGACGCCCTTGACGTCGACGGCCGCCTCGAAGGACTCGTTCTGGCGACCGAAGGCGTTGCGCCGCACGATCATGTCGATGCCGCCCACCGTCTCCTGGCCCGAGCGCGGGTCGAGGATCTTGTCGGCGAGCATGATCATGCCCGCGCAGGTGCCGTAGACCGGCATGCCGTCACGCACGCGCGCGCGAAGAGGCTCCATGACGCCGAAGAGGTTCGCCAGCTTGGAGATGGTGGTGGACTCACCGCCGGGGATGACCAGGCCGTCGACCTCGGCCAGCTCTTCGGGGCGCCTCACCGGCCTGGCCAGGGCGTCAGCCGAGGCCAGGGCGATCAGGTGCTCCCGTACGTCCCCCTGTAGGGCGAGGACGCCCACTACGGGAGTGGTCATTACCAGCCTCGGTTCGCGTAGCGCTCGGTCTCGGGCAGGGTGTCGCAGTTGATGCCGACCATGGCCTCGCCGAGGTTGCGGGAGGCGTCCGCGATGATCTTCGGGTCGTCGTAGAAGGTGGTGGCCTTCACGATGGCGGCGGCGCGCTTGGCCGGGTCGCCGGACTTGAAGATGCCGGAGCCGACGAAGACGCCCTCGGCGCCGAGCTGGCGCATCAGCGCGGCGTCGGCCGGGGTGGCGACGCCACCGGCGGAGAAGAGCACGACGGGCAGCTTGCCCAGCTCGGCGGTCTCCTTGACCAGCTCGTAGGGGGCGCGCAGGTCCTTGGCGGCGGCGTACAGCTCGTTGTTGTCGTAGCCGCGCAGCTTGGCGATCTCGTTCTTGATCTGGCGCAGGTGGCGGACGGCCTCGACGACGTTGCCGGTGCCGGCCTCGCCCTTGGAGCGGATCATGGCCGCGCCCTCGGCGATGCGGCGCAGGGCCTCGCCCAGGTTGGTGGCGCCGCACACGAACGGGGTCGTGAAGGCGAACTTGTCGCTGTGGTTGACCTCGTCGGCCGGGGTGAGGACCTCGGACTCGTCGATGTAGTCGACGCCGAGGGACTGCAGCACCTGGGCCTCGACGAAGTGGCCGATGCGGGACTTGGCCATGACCGGGATGGAGACGGCCTCGATGATCTCTTCGATCATGTTCGGGTCGGACATCCGCGCCACGCCGCCGTCCTTGCGGATGTCGGCGGGCACCCGCTCCAGCGCCATGACGGCGACGGCGCCGGCGTCCTCGGCGATCTTCGCCTGCTCGGCGTTGACGACGTCCATGATCACGCCGCCCTTGAGCTGCTCGGCCATGCCGCGCTTCACACGCGCGGTGCCGGTCTCGGGCGTCTGGTTGCTGCTGGAGGGGGTGCTGGACACGGGGTTGACCTCACTCGCTGAAGAGAAGTTTCTGCAGCTCCGAGGTAACTCTCGAACACCAGGCCACAGCAAGGGCCAATGGTTGACCGGTGGCTCATTTTTCCGGGGCGCGGCGGGAGGGTGCCGCGCTGACCTGGCGTTTCGCCGTGCTGCTAGGAGGCCGCGCGGTCGGCCAGCGCCACCGGCGGCTCGTCGTCCATCTCGAACGCCATCGGGAAGGGGGCGTGCCCCGCGAGGCGGAACCAGCGGACCTTGCGGTGCCTGCGCAGGGCGCGGGCGGCGCGTACGGAGTCGTTGTGGAAGCGGCGGGCCATCGGCACCCGGCGCACGGCCGCGGCCAGTTCGGTGGCCGCCTCGTCGCCGCCCGGGGCCTCGCGCACCGCCTCGACCTGCTGGATCTCACCGAAGATCGCCCGCAGCGCCTGGCTCAGCTCGCTCTCGGCGACCTCGCGCTGCTCCTCCTCCGCCTGCCGGGCCGCGTGCGCCGCCTCGTAGAGCACGATCGAGGCGGCGGGATCGAGCACCCCCGAGGTGGCCAGCTCCTGGGCGACCGAGGCGCGGCGGAGCAGTTGCGCGTCGAGGGCGGCGCGGGCGGCGTCGATCCGCGCGTGCAGCCGGTCGAGCCGTCCGGCGGTCCAGCTCAGGTAGAGGCCGATCGCGAAGAGGGCTACCGCGATCCAGATCAGGGTGGAGGTCACGGATTTCAGGCTAGTCGCCCCGCGGCCGCCGGTTCACCACCGGGCACCCCAAGGCGCCCCGGTACGCCCCGAGGCGCCCGTTCGCGGCGGACCGTCAGGTACGAGTGAGCCCGAACCGCGCCCGGAGCCCCGACCGTTCGTCCTCCGCGACCGAGGCCGCGCCGTCCGTCACCGTCTCGTACACCGCGAGGATGTCCGCGCCGACGGTCGACCAGTCGAAGCGCCGCACGTGCGCGCTGCCGCGCTCGCGCAGGCCCTCGCGGCGCTCGGGGTCGGCGAGGAGGCGCACCGCCGCCTTGGCGAGGGAGTCGGCGTCCTCGTTGCCGAACAGGTCGCCCGCCGCGCCCTGGTCGAGGACCTGGGCGAAGGCGTCGAGGTCGCTGGCGAGCACGGGCGCGCCGGCGGACATCGCCTCGACGAGGATGATCCCGAAACTCTCGCCGCCGGTGTTCGGAGCGACGTACAGGTCGACGCTGCGCAGCAGCCGCGCCTTGTCCTCGTCGCTGACCATGCCGAGGAACTCCACCCGGGAGCGGAGTTCGGCCGGGAGCGTGGCCACCGCCTCGTCCTCGTCGCCGCGTCCGGCGACCAGCAGGCGCGCGTTCGGCCGCTCGGCGAAGATCTGCGGCAACGCCTTCATCAGGACCGGCAGCCCCTTGCGGGGCTCGTCGATGCGGCCGATGAAGCCGATCGTCTCGCCCTGCCACTCGGGCTTAGGCTCGGCCTTCGCGAAGAAGTCGACGTCGACGCCGTTGGGGATGACGACCGCGTCGCCGCCCAGGTGCTCCACGAACGTGCGGCGCGCGTACTCGCTCACGGCGATGCGGGCGCTGATCTTCTCCAGGGCGGGCTGGAGGATCGGGTAGGCGGCGACCATGGCCCGGGAGCGGGGGTTGGAGGTGTGGAACGTCGCGACGATCGGCCCCTGCGCCGCCCAGCACGCGAGCAGCCCGAGCGACGGCGAGGTCGGCTCGTGGATGTGGATGACGTCGAAAGTGCCGTCGTGCAGCCAGCGGCGGACCCGGGCGGCCGACAGGAAGCCGAAGTTGAGGCGCGCGACCGAGCCGTTGTAGGGCACGGGGACGGCCCGGCCCGCCGAGACGACGTACGGCGGGAGCGGGGTCTCGTCGTCGGCCGGGGCCAGGACGGAGACCTCGTGTCCGAGGCGGATGAGGTGCTCCGCCAGATCGCGGATGTGGAACTGGACGCCGCCCGGCACGTCCCAGGAGTACGGGCAGACGATGCCGATCTTCACGAGGGCTCCCCCGCCGCGGGGCCGCCGGGGCGGGGCTCCAGGTCGGCGAGCCACAGTCGCTGGAGCATGTGCCAGTCCTCCGGGTGGTCGGCGATGCCGGTGGCGAAGGCGTCTGCCAGCGCCTGCGTCATGACAGACGTCTTCTCGGCGCGGGTACCTGTCTCGGGGACGTCGACGGGCGGGTGGATCCGGCCCTTCATGACGGGCGTGCCGTCGTACCAGAGCGTCACGGGCAGCAACGCCGCGCCGGTGTGCTGGGCCAGCATGGCGGGTCCCGCGGGCATCCGGGCGGTGTCCCCGAAGAACTTCACCTCGACTCCGGAGGCCGACAGGTCGCGGTCGGCGACCAGGCAGATCAGGCCGCCCGCGCGCAGCCGCCGGGCGAGCGTGCCGAAGGCGGCGCCGCCGGTGTGCGGCAGGACCTCCATGCCGAGGCTCTCGCGGTAGGCGACGAAGCGGTCGTAGAGCGTCTCGGGCTTGAGGCGCTCGGCGACGGTGGTGAAGGGGATCTCCAGCTTGGTGGTGACCCAGGCGCCCGCGAGGTCCCAGTTGCCGAGGTGCGGCAGGGCGACGATGACGCCCTTGCCGGCGGCGAGTCCGTCGGTGAGGTGGTGCTGCCCCTCGACGTCGACGCCGTCCCTGATGCGCTCCCGGCTCCAGGAGGGCAGCCGGAAGGACTCCATCCAGTAGCGCAGGTAGGACCGCATGCCCGCCCTGGAGAGCTGGGCGAGCCGCTCCGGGGTGGCGTCGGGCACCACGCGCGCGAGGTTGGACTCCAGGCGCAGCACGCCCTTGCCGCGGCGCTTCCAGACCGCGTCGGCGATGGTCGTGCCGAGCCGCTGGGCGACCGGCTCGGGGAGCTTCTTGACGGTGCTCCAGCCGAGGCCGTACAGCGCGTCGGTGAGTCGGTCCCTCACTGCGCCGTCTCGCTCTCCTGGCCCGGGGCGGCGTCGGCCTCGGCGGCCTCGCGGCGCACGGTCACGACGCGCTGCACGAGGGTGACCAGGCTGCCGACCGCGACGATCCACAGGGCGATGGGCAGCAGGACGTCGATGCCCGGGACGCCGAACTTGTGCAGCCCGGCGAGGCCCGCGGCGACCAGCGAGATCACCAGCCGCTCGGCGCGCTCCACCAGGCCGTTGACGGCCACGGGCAGGCCGATCGCCTCGCCGCGCGCCTTCGTGTAGGAGACGACCTGGCCGCTCGCCAGACAGAAGATGGAGACGGCGCAGAGGATGTTGTCGGCACCGGATCCGGCGTACCACAGGGCGAGGCCGCCGAAGATCGCGCTGTCGGCCACCCGGTCGAGCGTGGAGTCCAGGAAGGCGCCCCAGCGGCTGGAGCGGCCGAGCTGGCGGGCCATGTTGCCGTCGATCAGGTCCGAGAAGACGAACAGGGTGATGACGATCGTGCCCCAGAAGAACTCGCCACGGGGGAAGAAGACCAGCGCTCCCGCCACCACACCGGCCGTGCCGATGAAGGTGACCGCGTCGGGGCTGACCCCGCGGCGGATGAGAAACGCGGCGAACGGTGTGAGGACACGCGTGAAGAATGCACGCGCGTACTTGTTCAGCATGGCCTTCCCGAGGGGTCGGTGCGCCGCGTGGCCCCGTTGGCCACCGGCCGACCCATCGTAGTCACGCCCTTGACGCACCGGCTCGCCCCCTCACGATCGCGTACGACGTATGGACGCACCGTGACCCGAGTGGAAAGCTCGAAAGCACCACGGGCGCCGTCGGAGCCGCCCCGCACCGGGCCCCAGCGCGTCCGCAGCAGCCAGCATCCCCGAGGGGGCTGAGCCTCCTCACCGTGCACGTGACCGGGAGGCAAGGCATGGGCGACAAGGCGAACGCACACCCCGGAGCCGCCGGCAGGGCAGTGACGGCCGACCACCCCGCGTCCGTACGGAATGTGGTGCTGGTCGGCCACAGCGGATCGGGCAAGACGACTCTGGTGGAGGCCCTCGCGCTGACCGCGGGGGCGGTGAATCGCGCGGGCCGCGTCGAGGACGGCACGGCCGTCTCCGACTACGACGAGATCGAGCACCGGCAGCAGCGCTCGGTGCAGCTGTCCCTGGTGCCCCTCGAATGGGGCGGCATCAAGATCAATCTTCTGGACACCCCCGGATACGCCGACTTCGTCGGGGAGCTGAGGGCCGGTCTGCGCGCCGCGGACGCGGCCCTCTTCGTCGTGTCGGCGGCGGAGGGCGCCGAGGGCGTCACCGGCGCGACGCGCATGGTGTGGGAGGAGTGCGCGGCGGTCGGCATGCCGCGGGCCATCGTGGTCACGCATCTGGAGTCGGCCCGCGCGGACTTCACCGTGATGACGCGCAACTGCGCCGAGGCGTTCGGCGCCGACGACCCGGACGCCGTACTGCCGCTGTACCTGCCGCTCCACGGCGAGCAGGGCCCGGACGGGCACGCGCCGGTGACCGGCCTGATCGGGCTGCTCTCCCGGCGGGTCTACGACTACGCGTCGGGCGAGCGCAAGGAGTCCGAGCCGGGCGAGGACCAGCTGCCGCTGATCGAGGAGGCCCGCGACAAACTGATCGAGGGGATCATCGCCGAGAGCGAGGACGAGTCCCTCATGGACCGCTATCTCAGCGGTGAGGACATCGACTTCAAGACACTCGTGGACGACCTGGAGCGGGCCGTCGCGCGCGGCATCTTCCACCCCGTCCTCGCCGCCGCCCCGGCCGCGGAGGGCGCCCGCCAGGGCATCGGCACCGTCGAACTCCTGGAGCTGATCACGGGCGGCTTCCCCACCCCCCTCGAACACCCCGCGCCGGCCGTGACGACGCCGGGCGGCAAGGCCAGGCCCGCGCTCTCCTGCGACCCGGACGGCCCCCTGGCGGCCGAGGTCGTCAAGACCGCCTCCGACCCCTATGTCGGCCGGATCTCGCTCGTACGCGTCTTCTCCGGCACCCTGCGCCCCGACGAGACGGTGCACGTCTCCGGGCACGGCCTGGCGGACCGCGGCCACGAGGACCACGACGTCGACGAGCGCGTCGGCGCCCTGTCCTCCCCCTTCGGCAAGCAGCAGCGCACCCTCGGCCGGTGCGTGGCGGGCGACATCGCGTGCGTGGCCAAGCTGCACCGCGCGGAGACCGGCGACACCCTGTCGGCCAAGGACGACCCGCTCCTGATGGAGCCCTGGGACATGCCGGACCCGCTCCTTCCGCTCGCCATCCGGGCGCACAGCAAGGCGGACGAGGACAAGCTCTCGCAAGGCCTCTCGCGCCTGGTCGCCGAGGACCCGACGATGCGCCTGGAGCAGAACCAGGACACCCACCAGGTGGTCCTGTGGTGCCTGGGCGAGGCACACGCCGACGTGGCCCTGGAGCGGCTGCGCGGCCGGTACGGCGTCCAGGTCGACGTCGTGCCGCACCGGGTGTCCCTGCGGGAGACGTTCGCGGGCAGGTCGGTGGGGCGCGGACGCCATGTGAAGCAGTCCGGCGGCCACGGCCAGTACGCGATCTGCGAGATCGAGGTGGAACCGCTGCCCGGCGGCAGCGGCATCGAGTTCGTCGACAAGGTGGTCGGTGGCGCGATCCCCCGCCAGTTCATCCCCTCCGTCGAGAAGGGCGTACGGGCGCAGGCGGCGAAGGGCGTCGCCGCCGGGTACGCGCTCATCGACGTACGCGTCACCCTCCTCGACGGCAAGGCGCACTCGGTGGACTCCTCCGACGCCGCGTTCCAGACGGCGGGCGCGCTCGCGCTGCGCGAGGCGGCGGCCGGGGCCAGGATCCACCTGCTCGAACCGGTCGCGGAGGTGCGGGTGCTGGTCGGCGACGACCATGTCGGCGCGGTGATGAGCGATCTGTCGGGCCGCCGCGGCCGGGTGGTCGGCACCGAGCAGGCGCCCGGCGGACGCACGCTCGTACGGGCCGAGGTCCCCGAGATCGAGATCGGCCGGTACGCGGTGGACCTGCGGTCCCTCTCCCAGGGCACCGGACGCTTCAGCCGGGCGTACGCCCGTCATGAGCCGATGCCCCCGCAGCTGTCGGAGCGCGTACGCGAACAGGCGCGGGCCGCCTCCTAGTTGAACCGGCGTACGAGCGCCGCCCGCCCCGGCACCCGAGGGCGGGCGGCGCACCGGGCGCCCCCTGCCGGATGTCGGTGCTCCCCGATACGCTGATGACCTGATCAACGGATGTGCCGGACGGCAACAGGTGTGCCGGACAAGGAAGTCGGGAAGAGCCGCGGCAGCGAAGGCGTCGCGGCGAGGGGGCGGCAGTGGCGGACGATGGATTCGACTTCAGGCCCGGGGCCCAGGTCCCGCTCTCGGGCGCCGCGGGGCAGACCGCGGCGACGCACGCCCTGGCGTCGGCCGCGTATCGCGACGGGGACGTCGAGGAGATCCTGAAGGCCAACACCGAGTGGCACAAGTCCGTGGTGGTGCCCGGCATGTGGTCACTGTTCAAGCCGAGCCTGGGCGAGGCGTTCGCGCGGACCGTGCAGGTGCGGATGCTCGGTGGCGGCCGCAAGCCGCTCATCCAGTCCTTCGGGACCGAGCCGCAGTCCGTCGTCGAGCACTGCCTGGCGGCGAGCCGCATCCGCAAGGAGCGCGACAGCTGGCTCACGGCCGTGATGGTCCTGTGCGGCCTGCTCTTCCTGCCCGGCCTGATCGTCTGGCTGCTCGTCTTCACCATCAGACGGCAAGTCGCCAAGAACGAGAACAAGCGCGCGGGCGCCCTCGCCACGGCCGTCCTGGTCGCCATGGGCATGCTGGCCGCCCTCGCCCTGCTCAAGCTGCCCTTCGACGGCTTCTGGGCGTGGTATCTGCGGGCGGCGATCGTGCTGCCCGTGGTGGGCTGGTTCTGGGCCAAGCAGATCGCCGAGCGCACGGCCAGGGACATGCGCGAGCGCTGGGCGAGCCTGCTGTCGGGCGGCGGCATCGGGGCCAAGATCCCCGAGGCCGTGCCGGGCAGCCCCGGCGAGACGGCCGCCGAGCGGCTGCGCCAAGGGCTCGCCAGACTCTCCGCCGAGCAGCAGAGCAACTCCGTCTTCTACGCCGGGCCCAAGGGCATATTGGGCATGGGCACGCGCTGGGGCAGCTGGCAGCTGGCCGAGGAGCTGGTGCCCGCCGAGGACGGCAAGGACATCCACCCCTTCCGCAGCTGGGACGTCATACGGGCGGTGCACGACCAGCTCCGCATGCTGGAGCGCGGCCCGCTGCACACCGGCGGCTTCCCCACCCCGTCGATAAACCACTGGATCGTCTCCCCGATCGGGGAGAACGCCAAGGCGGTGGCCCGCCCCACCGGCACGGACGTCGACGCCTTCCAGATCCGCGGCCATGAGATACAGCGGATCTGCAACGAACAGCAGTTCGGCAGCGGCGACCGGCACTACCTGGGCGTGCAGTTCACGCTCTGGGACGGCCAGTTGGTCATCACGATGCTCATCACGGTGACCGTGCTGCACGAGACGTTGCGCATCGAGGTCACCGGCCACGCTCTGGGCCCCGTGCACCCCCTGTTCACCAGCAAGCCCGCGCCGAAGACGAAGACGGTCGCCAAGCCCATCAAGTTCTGGGAGACGGTCGACCGCAATCTGCCGCTGGTCGACGCCGACGAGGTGGTGCGCCTCGCCGTCCGCGCCCCCTTCACCTGGTATCCGCCGCTCCTGGACCACCTCGGCGGCAAGCTGGTCCTGCCCGAGCCCTTCGGCCTGCGGCACGCCTGGGCCGACAAGCCGTGGCGGCACCGCTTCATGGCCGACGACGCGCTGCGCGCCGCCACGCCCGTGCTGCGCGTGGTGCACCAGGCGGCGATCAAGGTCCTCGCGGAGAACGGCGTCAACACCGAGAAGTTCGGCGCGCGTTCGGGCTTCCTCAGCGGGGCGGTCCAGGACCCGATGCCGAGGAAGGCGGACGTGTACGACGCGTAAGGACTCCGTCCGGGGCCGTGGTGACATCCGCGGGTCGTCCGTGGCCGGTCGCGCAGTTCCCCGCGCCCCTTCCGGGGCGCGGGAGCGCCGGAGCCAGAAGCTAGCTCGCGGGCCAGACGTCCGCGAGCATCTTGCGGGTGTCGGCGAGCAGCTGCGGCAGCACCTTCGTGTGGCCGACGACCGGCATGAAGTTGGTGTCGCCGCCCCAGCGCGGCACGACGTGCTGGTGCAGATGCGCGGCGATGCCGGCGCCCGCGACCGCTCCCTGGTTCATGCCGATGTTGAAGCCGTGCGCGCCGGACGCGCTGCGCAGGGCCGTCATCGCCTGCTTGGTCAGCTCGCCCAGCTCGGCGGTCTCGGGGCCGGTCAGGTCGGTGTAGTCGGCGACGTGGCGGTAGGGGACGACCATCAGGTGGCCGCCGTTGTACGGGTAGAGGTTCAGCACCGCGTACACCTGCTCGCCGCGCGCGATCACCAGGCCGTCCTCGTCGGACTTGGCCGGGATGGAGCAGAAGGGGCAGCCGTCGTCGGCCCCCGGTCCCGTGGGCTTGTTCTCGCCCTGGATGTACGCCATCCGGTGGGGCGTCCACAGGCGCTGGAACGCGTCCTGCGTACCCACTCCGATCTGCTGCTCCGGCTCACTCGTCATGGTGGTCAGCATATTCCCCGGGGAGTACGCGACGAGGGGCGGCCCCGAACGGGACCGCCCCTCGCCTCCCCGCGCCCGCGGGGACCACGTCACACCTGCGCGCGGCGCTCCACCACGTCGACGAGCTTCGCGATCGCCTCGTCACGGGCGATCCCGTTCTCCTGCGACCCGTCCCGGTAGCGGAACGACACCGAGCCCGCGTTCATGTCGTCGTCGCCGACGATCACCATGAACGGCACCTTGCTCCGCTGCGCGTTGCGGATCTTCTTCTGCATGCGGTCCGACGAGGCGTCGACCTCGACCCGCAGCCCGTGCTTCCGCGCCTCCTCGGCGAACTCCTGGAGGTAGGGCACGTGCGCGTCGCCGACCGGGATCCCGATCGCCTGCACCGGGGCGAGCCACGCCGGGAACGCGCCCGCGTAGTGCTCCAGGAGCACGCCGAAGAACCGCTCGATCGAACCGAACAGCGCGCGGTGCAGCATGACGGGCTGCTGCTTGGAGCCGTCCGCCGAGGTGTACTCCAGGCCGAACCGCTTGGGCTGGTTGAAGTCGACCTGGAGGGTCGACATCTGCCAGGACCGCCCGATCGCGTCCTTCGCCTGCACCGAGATCTTCGGGCCGTAGTACGCGGCGCCGCCCGGGTCCGGCACCAGCGGGAGGCCCTGCTTCTCGGCCGCCTGGCGCAGCGCCTCGGTGGCCTCCGCCCAGTCCTCGTCGGAGCCGATGAACTTGTCGGAGTCGTCGCGGGTGGACAGCTCCAGCTCGAACTCGTTCAGGCCGTAGTCGCGCAGCAGGTCGAGCACGAAGGTGAGGAGCTGGTCCAGCTCCTCGGGCATCTGCTCCTTGGTGCAGTAGATGTGCGAGTCGTCCTGCGTGAAGCCGCGCGAGCGGGTCAGGCCGTGCACGACGCCCGACTTCTCGTAGCGGTAGACCGTGCCGAACTCGAAGAGCCGCAGGGGCAGTTCGCGGTAGGAGCGGCCGCGCGACTTGAAGATGAGGTTGTGCATGGGGCAGTTCATCGCCTTCAGGCGGTAGTTCTGCCCGTCGAACTCGATCGGCGGGAACATGCCCTCGGCGTAGTGCGGAAGGTGCCCGGAGATCTCGAAGAGCTGCTCCTTCGAGATGTGCGGGGTGTTCACGAACTCGTAGCCCGAGTCCTCGTGCCGCTTGCGGGAGTAGTCCTCCATCACCTTGCGGATCACGCCGCCCTTGGGGTGGAAGACCGCGAGACCCGGGCCGATCTCCTCCGGGAAGGAGAAGAGGTCCAGCTCGGAGCCGAGCTTGCGGTGGTCGCGCTTCTCGGCCTCGGCGAGGAACTCCAGGTGCGCCTTCAGCTCGTCCTTCGACGGCCACGCGGTGCCGTAGATGCGCTGGAGCTGGGGGTTCTTCTCGCTGCCGCGCCAGTAGGCGGCGGCGGAGCGCATCAGCTTGAACGCGGGGATGTTCCGGGTGGTGGGCAGGTGCGGGCCTCGGCAGAGGTCCTTCCAGCACAGCTCGCCGGTCTTGGCGTCGATGTTGTCGTAGATGGTCAGCTCGCCGGCGCCGACCTCGGCGTCCGCGCCGTCGGCGGCGTTCGCCGCGTTGCCCTTGAGGCCGATCAGCTCCAGCTTGTACGGCTCGTCGGCCAGCTCGACGCGGGCGTCGTCGTCGTTGGTGACGCGGCGCGAGAAGCGCTGGCCCCGCTTCTGGATCTCCTGCATCTTCTTCTCGATGCGCTTGAGGTCCTCGGGGGTGAAGGGCTCCTTGACGTCGAAGTCGTAGTAGAAGCCGTCCCGGATGGGCGGGCCGATGCCCAGCTTGGCGTCGGGGTACAGCTCCTGCACGGCCTGCGCCATGACGTGCGCGGTCGAGTGGCGCAGGATGTTCAGGCCGTCCTCGGAGGAGATCTCGACGGGCTCGATCTCGTCGCCGTCGGCCACGGCGTACGCCAGGTCCTTCAGCTCGCCGGCCACGCGGGCGGCGACGATGGTGCGCTCACCGGCGAAGAGCTCGGCCGCCGTAGTGCCCGTCGTCACCACGCGCTCTTCCCGCTCGGAATCGCGTTGGATGATCACACGGACGTCTGACACCGGTCTCTCCTTGCAGAAGGGGGTGCGGCGCTTTCTGATGCGCGCGCACTAGGGATCGTACCGAGCCGGGGGTGTCCGCCGCGAAACGGTTATCCCCGGCCACCCGGAAGCGGCACCCGAAGCGCCACCCGGAAGCGGCCCCTTCGCCCCGCCCCCGCTCAGTCGGTCCCGCTCGCCTCCTCGAAGAAGCCGAGGTTCTCCTGGAGCGACTTCAGCAGCCGGTCCCGGTCCGCCTCGTCCACCCGCACCGGCGCCACCCCGGTCACCCCGGTGAGCCTGCGGAACCCGCCGCGGCTCTCCAGCCTGCCGTGCACCCGGATCGGCAGCCCGACCAGGTGCGCGTGGCCCGCCACGCGGTACGACTCCTCGTCCAGGACCATCCGGACCTGCGGGATCTCCGCCCCGGCGATCACCCTCAGCCGCACCGCGCCCTCCCCCCGCGGTGCGCAGCGCCGCATCCGCACCACGGTGCCGGTGATCCGCACTGGCACCGACGGCTCGTGCCGCAGATAGCGGGCGCCCGCCTCGCGCAGCACGGTGAGGTCGCCGGGCGAGAACTCGACGGGCTCGGCGTGCGCCGCGCACCCCTCGGGCACCCCCGCGCCGGGCGCCCACTCCACGGCGACGCGCGCCCCTTCCGTGCCGCGCACCAGGGCCACGATCGCCTCGGTCAGCTCGTGGCTGACGCCCGCCTCGACCGCCCCGTCGAAGGCGTCCATGCCACCGGTGGCGCGCTGGTAGTCGACGGCCTCCCGGGCGGCGCACAGCGCCTGGTGCAGCTGGACCGTGAGCGGCCGCCCGGTCAGCACGGGCACGAAGGCGGTGAGGCGGCGCCCGCCGGCCGCGGGCCCGACCAGGACGTCCGCCAGGGCCGCGGTGGCGGGCCCGCGGTGCCGCGCACCGTAGTACCCGGCGCGGCCGCGCGCGGCGAGCGCGGCGAGCGCGGCGGCGAGCAGCATCTGGCGGGCCGCGGAGCGCAGTCGCTCCTCCACGGGCCAGGTCGCCGCCCCGGCCGGTCCGGCCGGCACATCGCGCCACCAGCGGACCTCGTCGCTGGGCACGGCGAGCCCGACGAGCACGTCACGGGCGGCCGGGGAGGCGCTGCGGGAGAGCGCGTCGAGGGCCTCGCCGATCAGGTCGTCGCAGTCGGGGAAGGCCCGGCTCTCGGGTACGAGGAGGCTGGTGCCGTGGCCACCGGGGCCGGGCGGCGTCCACCGGGCGTAGCGGCCGGGGGCTCCTCCGCGCCGCTGCCAGCCGTGCCGGGCGAGCAGCGCGCCGAGCACGGCGGGGTCGACGGTGCCGGGCTCGTCGTGGGGGCGGTGCATCAGGGTCTTCCTCCTGTCCCGACCCGCGTCATGATCTCGCAGAGCGCGCGGTCGTCGAAGATCCGTGAGGTCGGGACGCGGACGGTGGTCCTGCGCCGGCCGGTGACGGGGTGTCCGGCGAGATTGGTCCAGTAGCAGCAGTGCCGCAGGTCGAGCCGGTCGTGTCCGGCGCGCAGCCAATCGTCCTGGGAGCGGGGCACGAGCATCACGACCAGGATCTTGTGGACCGAGACCGGTGTGCGGGCGAGCTTCTCCAGGTGTGCGTTGTCGAGCGTGAAGGAGAAGGCGGCCCCCGGCGGGCTGGGCGGTATCTGGTACGTGCACTTCAGCTGGACCTTGATGGTGACCTCGTCGTCGACCGTGTGCCCGGGGGCGCTGTGGCTGACGTGCCAGTCGATGCCGTTGTCCGGAAAGGGCTGGGAGAGCGAGCACCCCGCGGCCGCCGCGACGGCGTGCAGATAGCCCACCTGAAGGGTCTCCATACAGGCGGTGGTGGCGAGTGTGCCGCGCGGCGGTGCGATCCGCTCGGGCAGCAGCCCACCCTGTTCGGGCCGCGCGAGCGCCATGTCCAACAAGCCTTCCGAAACCGGTACTTCCCCACTCGGGCCGTCAATGTCAAGGCCCTGTACCTCTGTTGTCTCCGAGCCGCGTACAGCGCAAACGGCCCGGGTATCACCAGCGTGGGCAGGGGACCGACGTCATCTGCCGGGACTGATCGAGGAGTTGCGTCACCATGACGTGCTGGTACGAGGGGCCCTTGGCCGCATTCGACACGGAGACCACGGGCGTCGACGTCGAGACCGACCGGATCGTGTCGGCCGCCGTCGTCGTCCAGCAGGGCGCGGGGACCCGTCCGCGCATCACCCGCTGGCTGGTGAACCCGGGCGTTCCGGTGCCCGAGGAAGCCGTCGCGGTACACGGACTGACGGAGGATCACCTTCAGCGCAACGGCCGCTGGCCCGCGCCGGTGATGGAGGAGATAGCGCGCGATCTGGCGGAACAGGGCGCGGCGGGACGGCCGATCGTGGTGATGAACGCGCCGTTCGACCTGACCATCCTGGACCGGGAGCTGCGCAGGCACCGCGCCTCGTCGCTCAGCCGCTACATGGAGGGCTCGTCCCTCTGTGTGATCGATCCGCGGGTGCTCGACAAGCACCTCGACCGCTACCGCAAGGGCCGCCGCACGCTCGCCGACCTGTGCGCGCACTACGAGGTGGAGCTGGCCGAGGCCCATGACGCGGCGGCGGACGCGCAGGCCGCGCTCGATGTCGTACGTGCGGTGGGGCGCCGTTTCGCGGCCCGGCTGGAGCGGGTTTCACCGGCCGAGCTGCATACGTTGCAGGCCGTGTGGCACGCGTCGCAGGCGCGGGGTCTCCAGGCGTGGTTCGCGAAGAGCGGGGCGCCGGAGGCGGTGGACCCGGCGTGGCCGCTGCGTCCCGAACTCCCGGCGGCCGCCTGAGCGTCGACCCCGCGCGAGCACCGGCCCGGTGGCGTGCGGGCAAGAAAAAACCGGTCCGTCTGCTGACGGACCGGCATTCTCCGGGTGGGCGATACTGGGTTCGAACCAGTGACCTCTTCGGTGTGAACGAAGCGCTCTCCCACTGAGCTAATCGCCCGGGAACGGACTGAACAATACAGGTCCGGGCGCCCTTCCTTCAAACCGCTGCCAGATGTGCCGCGAGGCCCCTGCGCCCCGCCCGCATCATCAGGGCGTGGTTGAGCAGGAAGACGGGCCTGCCGGGGACGGCGAGGCGCCGCATCAGCGGCCGTCGCACCTCGACCTCCTGGTCGTAGCGGGCCCGCGTCCCGCGCGGCCCGGGCGTGACGGTCCAGCGCGCCCAGCCCTCCAGGTCGCCGGTCATGTCGATCTCCAGGACCCCGGCGCCGGGGTCGCGGCGCCGCTCGCGCGCGGTGACGAGAAGGTCGTACGGGAGGAAGGAGCGGAAGCGGGCGACGCCGCTGCGGCCGTCGGGCGATGTCACCTCCCGCACCTGCGGCCACCACAGCGGATAGTCCTCGACCCGCTCCAGGACGGCGTAGACGTCGGCGGGCGCTCCGGGCAGGTCCCAGAGGCTGCGGAAGCGGTAGTGGCACCAGTTCATGGGGGGAGTCTGCCCTGCCGGGGCGGGATCTGAGTACGTCCTGAGTATCCGCACCGATGTCTCGGGACGTGGCGCGGACCACACTCCTCACCCATGACGAACATTCCGCAACCGGCCGAGGAGCTGCGCCTCCTCGACTGGGAGCTGCGCCAACTGGATGCGCGCAGGACGCAGTTGTTGCGGCGCCGCGCCTGGCTGCTCGGTGTCCTGCGTGCGGCGGGCCCGACCGGGGCGCCCCCTCGCCCGGCCGGGCCGCCGGCCCCCGGGGCCGCGCCGCCGAGCGCACAGAACGTCCTGCTGACGCTGGGCGGCATCCTGCTCACCATCGCGGCGATCGCCTTCACGGTGGTCAGCTGGGGGCACTTGGGCATCGGCGGGCGCGGGGCGGTCCTCGGCGTGGTGACCCTCGCGGCGCTGGCGGCCCCGGCGCTCCTGCTGCGGCGCTCGCTGCGCTCGACGGCGGAGGCGGTGGCGGGCCTGGGCCTCGCGCTGACCGTCCTCGATTCGTACGCGCTGCGCCATCTGTCCCTGCCGGACGTGGACGCCCTGGGCTACGCGGCCGGTACCTCGGCGGTCCTCGCCACCTTGTGGGCGGGGTACGGCCGGCTCCTCGGCGAGCTGCGGCTGCCGCTGCCGACGGCGGTGGTCACGGCCCAACTCCCCCTGATCCTCTGGGCGGGAGCCGCGCAGGCGGGCGATCACGCCATGACGGCGGCGCTCCTGGTGACAGCTGCCTTCGACATCGCGCTCGCGCTGTGGACGTCGGTCAGGTCCGTGCGGGTCGCGGCGGTGATCGGCGGTTGCACGCTCGGGCTGTGGGGCGCGGCGGGCGCCGGCTGGCTGTCCGTGCGGGCGGCGGATCCGACCGCGGCGGCGCGCGCGGGCGTGCTGCTGCTGTTCGCCGCGTTGATCGCCTCGGTGGCGGCGTGGCGGGCGAAGGGCCCGCAGATCGCGGCCGGCGCCGCGGGCGCGGGTGGTCTGCTCGTGGTGGCGGCGGTCGGCGGGGTGCTGCGGTCCGTGCTGCCCGCGGCGTGGACCGTGCCGGGTTATCTGGTGTGCGGGATCGCCCTCTTGGCGGCCGTGCGCGTCGCGCTGCCGCGGCCGGTACGACAAGGACTCGCCGGAGCATCGGCCGCGGTACAGGGCCTCGCGGCGCTGTGGGCGCTGCCCGTCACCGCCGTGGCGCTGCTCGCCCCGCTCGGCTGGGCCACCCGCCCCTGGTCGGCCACCCCCTCGGACACCCGCACCGCCCTGCTCACCGAACTGCCGCTCCCCCACCCGCTTCTGGCTCCCCCGGTACTCGCACTGATCGCGGCGACACTGCTCGCGGCACCGCGCGCGCTCGGGATCCCGGGCGGCGTACGCGACACAGGGGTCGACGGCACCACATCGGGCCCGCCGGAGACGGGGGCAGTCCCGCCTCATGCGGGGGCGGGTTCGTCGGCGTCAAGCCCCCTCACCAGCGCGGTCCGGTACCTCGTCCGTTACGGCGCCCCCGTCCTCGGCTGGTCCGCCGTCGTCGCCCTGCCCGCCGCGCTTCGGCTTCCGTACGCCGCCGGGGTGGCGGTCCACGTCCTGGTGGTCGCCGCTCTGCTGGCCGTCGCCGCCCGTCTCGCGTCCGCCGGGCCCGTCCTGGTCGGGCCCGCCCTGATGGCCTCGGGCCTGGCCCTCGCCTCCTCGGTGAGCGTCGCCTTCCTCGCCCTGGCCACCGAGGCCGCCACACTCGGCACCCTCGGTGCGCTCACCGTCCTGTTCCTGGCCGCCTGCGCCCAGCTGATCCGCCGGCCCAGCCAGGCACCCGCGGGCGCCGCCGCCCTCGCGGCCTGCGCGGCCCTCACGTACGCCACCGCCTTCGCCTGCGCCGCCGGGGCCGCCGGAGGTCTGCGCCCGGAGCACATCGGACTGGCCACCCTCGCCGTCCCGGCCCTCGCCGCACTCGCCGCGGCCCATTTGGGACGGCGACCCCGGACCCTGGCCCTGGCTCTGCCCGTGGAGGTCATGGCGGCCGCCTCGGCCGTCCTCGCCGTCACCCTCACCGCGGGCCACGCCCCCACCCTCGCGCTCGCCCTGACCCTCGCCGGGCTCATCGCGGCGGGCACCGCGCTCCGGCCGGACCGCCACGGCGTGGGGTACGCGGCCGGGGTGCTGTTCATCCTGGCGAGCTGGGTCCGCCTCGCCGCGTGGGAGGTGTCGACCCCGGAGGCGTACACCCTGCCGGTCACCGTCCCCGCGCTCCTCCTCGGCCTGCTGCGGCGCCGCCGCGACCCCGAGGCCTCCTCCTGGACGGCGTACGGCCCCGGCCTCGCCACGACGCTGCTGCCGAGCCTCGCCGCCGCCTGGGGCGACCCGCACTGGCAGCGCCCGCTGCTGCTCGGCGTCGCGGCCCTCGCGCTGACCCTGGCGGGTGCCCGGCACGGCCTGCGCGCCCCGCTGGTCCTCGGCGGCACGGTGCTCGCCCTGGACGCGCTGCACGAACTGGCCCCGTACATCGTGCAGGTCGCGGGCGCTCTGCCCCGCTGGCTGCCGCCGGCGCTCGCGGGTCTGCTGCTCCTCGCCGTCGGAGCGACGTACGAGCAACGGCTGCGCGACGCACGCCGGTTCCGGAATGCGCTCGACCGAATGCACTGATTACCGGCCGCCGCACAGATATGTGGACCCGTCAATTCCCTTGAAAGGCAAGGGAATACGAGAACGGCCCGGAGGCTGAAAAGCCTCCGGGCCGCAATCCGGGGTGGGCGATACTGGGTTCGAACCAGTGACCTCTTCGGTGTGAACGAAGCGCTCTCCCACTGAGCTAATCGCCCGGGCGCACAGAGAACATTACCGCATGTCAGCGGGTGCTTCCGACCGCCTCGGAGTCACCTCCCGGTCACTCCTTGATCTTCCACGGCATCGCGATGCCGAACTTCCAGACGTAGACGGCGACCAGCACCGCGACGATGACCAGGCCGATGGTCGTCAGGATGATGTTCCTGCGGCGCACCTTGGGGTCGAGCGCGCGCTGCGCCGCCTCGGTGACCTTGCGCTTCGTCCAGCGCAGCACCAGCTGGGCCCAGACGAACTCGGTCGCCCAGATCGCCATTCCACCGAAGATCACCAGCCAGCCGGGGCCGGGCAGGGGCAGCATGATGATGCCCGCGACGACGACCGCGAGCCCCACGATGAAGACGCCGACCTGCCAGCTCAGGTGCAGCGCCCGACGGGCCTGGATGTACTGCGGCGCCCGCGATCCGAGCGGCTGCTCGGCCGATTCGGACGACTGCTCGGCCTGTGCCGCGACGGTCGGTTCCGCGACCCCCGCGGGCTCGTTACTCCCCGTATTCATACGGCCAAACCCTACCGGACGGAAACCCGTCACCGGAATGGGTGCATGACGGGAAGGGACAAGCCGCCATACGAGCTACCTAAAGACACGCAAAACCCTCAGAGGGGTTTACAACGGCACCGTAGGTGGCATGTCGATTTCGCCGACGTGCGAATCCCCGAGCGCACACTGAGCGAAAGGCCCTGGCGCTTATGAACACCACGGTCAGCTGCGAGCTGCACCTGCGCCTCGTTGTGTCGAGCGAGTCCTCACTGCCTGTACCCGCAGGACTGCGGTATGACACGGCCGATCCCTATGCCGTGCACGCCACCTTCCACACCGGAGCCGAGGAGACGGTCGAGTGGGTGTTCGCCCGCGATCTCCTCGCCGAGGGCCTGCACCGGCCCACCGGAACCGGCGACGTCCGAGTCTGGCCGTCCCGGAGCCACGGTCAGGGCGTTGTCTGCATCGCCCTGAGTTCCCCGGAGGGCGAGGCTCTGCTCGAGGCCCCGGCGCGGGCCCTGGAGTCCTTCCTGAAGCGAACAGACGCGGCCGTGCCCCCCGGCACGGAGCACCGCCACTTCGATCTCGACACGGAGCTGTCACACATCCTGGCCGAAAGTTAACGGCGCGGGAGCGTCGGGATCCCCTCACGCCGTCCGACTCGGGGCGACGGCGCAGGCAGTCACGACACGACACGACGACACAAGGCGGACAGGAAGCAGTCACCGGCGCCGTCGCCGCGGGAAGTCCGCGGCGACGGCGCCGGTGCGTCCTGCGGGGAAGCCGCTAGCATCGGCCAGCATCGGCGGGCACGTTCCCCCAGCTCTCCATGGGCAGGGGGGACCCCACTACCCCCAGGCCAGGGAGCGCATCGTGCTGATCACCCACGACACCCGGTGTTCTCTCGACGCCGTGGTCGATCTGGTGAACACCGCACCGGAGGAGGACTGCGCCGACGAGCTGACCGACCTGGCGTCGCTCGGTGATTTCGTACGTACGCACGGAGTGAGCGGGGTCGAAAGGCTCGCGGAGCGTGACCTCGTGGAGGTGCGCCGGGTCCGGGGCCGCTTCGCGGAGGTCTTCGCCAACCCCGAGCCGCGGGCCGCGTCCACGATCATCAACGAGCTGATCGCGGCTGCGGGCACCACGCCCCGGCTCACCGACCACGACGGCTACGACTGGCACATCCACTACTTCGCGCCCGGCGCCTCCGTCGCCGACCACCTGGCGGCCGACTGCGGGATGGCGCTGGCCTTCTTCGTGGTCGCCGGGGAGCAGGAGCGGCTGCGGCGCTGTGAGGCACCGGACTGCCGGCGCGCCTTCGTCGACCTCTCCCGCAACCGCTCGCGCCGCTACTGCGACAGCCGCACCTGCGGGAACCGCCTGCACGTCGCCGCGTACCGCGCCCGCCGCAAGGAAGCGGCGGGTTAGGACCTGTCCGCCGGGTCAGGCCCTAGAGCAGCAGCAGGTCGTGCAGCGACGCCAGCAGGATCAGCATGCCGACCACCGTCAGGAAGATCATCAGGGGTGGCTGGGAGAGGGCGAAGAGGCAGCCTCGCGGTTCTTCGTCGGTGGCGAGCCGCGCTTCGTCGGCAGGTCGTCGCTCCGGGGCCGGTACCGCTTGCCGTCCATCGTCCGGCGGGGCGGCATCGCCCGGTGTGGTGGTGTCAAGCATCTCGCGGTGATGATGACGCAGCCGGCCGGCCCCCGATGACCAACACGCCAAAATGAAGCGGGAGTTCGCCGGAACCCGTGAACAGGGAAAAGGCCAGCGTCCGGCGCGTTCCGCCCGGGACCGGCGGCCGTACACCCCGGGGGCATGCGACGGCGCCGCCCGCACTCGAACGAGGGAGCCGCCATGGCCCTGGAGCGCGGCCGGACGGCCGTCGCCGTCAGATGCCGTGCTTCTTCAGGATCGCCTCGATGTCGCTGAAGTCCTCCGCGGGCGCGGCGGGCTTCTGCTTGGCCGCGGGCCTCGCGGCGGCGGGTCCGGCGCCCTGGCCGAGCGAGGGCGCCGAGGCCGCGGGGGCCACCGCGTCGCGCTGGGCGGCCTTAGCGGCCCTGCGCTCCTTGCGGGTGCCGCCCCTGCGGCGCTCCACCGCGCGCGTGCCGAGGAACATCAGCCAGGCCGCGCCGAGCACGCCGAAGCCGACCCACGCCTTGAGGCTGAACGCGGTGTCGGCGGCCCATCCGACGACGCCCGTCAGCACGAGTCCCACCGGCACCAGGGAGTACGCGAGGAGGCGGGCCGCGGTCAGGAAACGCTTGCGGTAGGCCGTGACCGCGGCGATGCCGAGCCCGGCCGCGGATACGGCGGAACAGACGGTCTCGGCAATCATCCGGCCCTCCAGGCAGTCAGGCGTGCGTCGTGCATGACGCGCTCGTCCCTTCCATCCTGCACCGGGTGGGCGCCGCGCAACCACGGCCGGGGCGGACCTCAGGGACATATCCGGGTCATCTCGGGGTCGCAGCTCCTCCCCAGGTGCCGGTTGGGTGGGCGCCCCGCGGGCTGGAAGACTGTTCCCATGAGCGACTCCCGTCCTGACCACCCCGCCCGTCCCGTCGTCATCGACGTCTGGTGCGAGCTGCAGTGCCCCGACTGCCGTACCGCCCTCGACGACGTGCGCGCCCTGCGTGCCCGCTACGGCGACCGCGTCGAGCTGCGCCTGCGCCACTTCCCCCTCGAGAAGCACAAGCACTCCTTCGCCGCCGCCCAGGCCGCCGAGGAGGCCTTCGAGCAGGGCGCGGGCTGGCCGTACGTCGAGGCGGTGCTCGCCGGGGTCGAGGAGCTGGACCGCCGGGGCGAGCCCTTCCTGATCGAGACCGCGCGCGAACTGGATCTGGACGCCGAGGAGTTCGACACCGCCCTGATCGACGGACGGCACATCCTGATCGTCGACGCCGACCAGGCCGAGGGCAAGGCCATCGGGGTCACCGGCACGCCGACGTACGTCGTCGACGGCGAGCGGCTGGACGGCGGCAAGAGCCAGGCGGGGCTGCGGGAGCGCGTCGAGGAGATCACCGACCGGCTCCTGGCGGGCGAGGGCTCCTAGGGCCTGTCCGGCGGATCATGTCGCCGGACGCGGGGTGTGGCACGCCGATCTGCGGCACCAAGAGGTGGCCGCCACCCGAACGCGACCTGATCCGCCGGACAGGCCCTAGTCCCCGGAGCAGCGGCTCCCTACAGCAGCGGCTTGTAGAGGGAGTACGAGACCGGTTCGTAGCCGAGCGACTCGTACAGGCACAGGGCCGTGGCGTTGCCCGCGAAGACGCTGAGGCAGATCCGGTCGCGGCCCCCCGCGCGGGCCTGCGCCTCGGCCAGCAGCATCAGGGAGCGGCCGTGGCCGCGCCCCCGGCAGTCCTCGTCGACCTCGACGCGGAAGACGAACGCGTCGTCGTCGCGGAGCGTGAGCCACAGGGCGCCGACCTTCGCGCCCTCCTGGGTGAGCACGCTCAGCAGGGTGTCGGGGGTGGCCAGGCCCTGCGGCAGCAGCTCGGCGTGGTCGGCCTCGGACTTGGCGCGCGCCTGCGCCTCGGGCACGCCCCGGTCGATCCAGCTCCGCGTATAGCTCCCCTGAGCCCGCGCCAGCCATGGCCCGTACTCGTCCTCGGTCATCGGCCGCCCCTCGACGCCCGGCGGCAGCGCGGCGGGCTCGGCCGGCACCGGCTTCGCCATCCGGCGGTTGCGCTCCACGTAGCCGAGCGCCGTCGCCAGTGGCAGGGCCCCCGGGGCCTGGGCGGGGACGGTCACCTCGATGCGCCTGCAGCCCCAGCCGCGCGCCACCTCCTCGGCGGCCAGCGCCGCGACCGTGCCGCGGCCACGCCTGCGGTCCGGCTCCGCTATCCGCAGGTCCCGCAACCGGCAGACCTGCGGCCCGAAGACGTCATGGGTGGCGAGGTCGACGGACCCCACCGGCCGGCTGTTCACACACACGTCGTACGTGCGCGCCCTGGCGCCGTCGGCGCCCCGCTGGAGCGGCCCGGTCGGCCGCAGGGTCGTGGTCATCACAGGTGTTCTACCCACCCCGGCCCCGCGGCGTCACCGGATTTTCGGCGGACCGGGGCACTCACGGATCGAGGTCGTCCGCGGCCCGCTCGTCGAAGGTCCGCATCGCCTTGGTGGTCATCGGTCCCGGGGCTTCGGGCAGTTGGCGGCCGTCGACGCGGTGCACGCCCTGGACGTCACGGAGCGTGGACGTCAGGAAGATCTCGTCGGCGCGCTCCAGGACGTCCATCGGCAGGTCGCTCTCGCGGGCGCCCGTCCACTCGACGGCCAGCTCGCGCGTGATGCCCGCGAGGCATCCGGAGGTGACCGGCGGGGTGAGGATCTCGCCGTCGACCACGACGAAGACGTTGGAGCCGGTGCCCTCGCAGAGCTGCCCGACCGTGTTCGCGAACAGCGCCTCCGAGGCGCCCTGCTCGTGGGCGCGGGCGAGGGCGACGACGTTCTCGGCGTACGAAGTGGTCTTCAGGCCGGTCAGCGCGCCCCGTTCGTTGCGGGTCCACGGCACGGTGATCACGGCGGTGGAGTCGGGGCGCCGGGAGGCCTCACCGAGGGCCACGATGAGCGTGGTGCCCTGGTCGCCGCGGTCCGAACCGAGCGGCGAGAGGCCTCCGGTGTAGGTGATCCGCAGCCGTCCCAGCGGGAGCGGGTTGGCCTCCAGGACGGCGGCGCAGGCGCGGCGCACCTCGTCGAGGTCGGGCTCGGGCAGCCCCAGGCCGCGCGCCGAGCGGGCGAGCCTCGCCAGGTGGCGGGTGAGGGCGAAGGTCCTGCCCTCGACGGACTTCACCGTCTCGAAGATGCCGTCGCCCACCGTAAGGCCGTGGTCGAGCACGGAGACGCGCGCGGAGTCGACGTCCCGCAGTCCGCCGTTGAGCCATATCTTCACGTTGAGATTCCTCCACTCGCTTCGTACGCCCCCGACGCTACCGCCAGCAGCCGTGCGGCCTTCAGCTCGGTCTCCCGCCACTCCCCCTCGGGGTCCGAGCCCCAGGTGATGCCCGCCCCGGTGCCGAAGCGCAGCATCCCCTCGGCCCGGTCGATCCAGAAGGTGCGGATGCCGACGGCCAGCTCTCCGGTACCCCGGTCGGCGTCCACCCAGCCGATGCCGCCGCAGTACGGACCCCTCGGCGCTGTCTCCAGCTCGTCGATGATCCGCAGGGCGCTGGACTTGGGGGCGCCGGTGACGGAGCCGGGCGGGAATGTCGCCTCGAACAGTTCGGGCCAGCCCTCGCCGGGGCGCAGCTCCCCGTGGACGGTGGAGACGAGGTGGACGAGGCCGGGGTGCTTCTCGACCACACAGAGGTCGGGGACGGTCACGGAGCCGGTCGCGCAGACGCGTCCCAGGTCGTTGCGGACGAGGTCCACGATCATGACGTTCTCGGCGTAGTCCTTCTCCAGGAGGTCCGCCTCGGTCCGGCCGGTGCCCTTGATGGGCCCCGACTCCACGACCCGGCCCTCGCGGCGCAGGAACAGCTCGGGGGAGGCGGTGGCCATCTCCACGCCGTGGCCGGGCAGGCGAATCGTTCCGGCATAGGGAGCGGGGTTCCCGCGCGCGAGGAGGGCCGTCAGGGCGTCCACGTCGGCGTCGGCCGGGACGGGCGCGGAGAGGACCCGGCAGAGGTTCGCCTGGTAGACCTCGCCGGCCGCGATGTAGGCGCGTATCCGACGTACGCCCTCCGTGTACGCGGCGCGGTCCAGTGACGACGTCCAGTCACCGGCGCCCGGGCCCCGCCACCTTCCGGGCACGGGCGCGGGGACGGCCTCGCGGCGTACGTCGTCGAAGCGGGCGCAGACCAGACCTCCCTCGAAGTCCGCGGACACCGCCCAGAAGCCGGAGGAGTCCAGAGCCGCGGGGTCGCTGGTCACGTCGCGCAGACCGGTGGCCACGAGAGCGCCGAAGCGGGCCATGGGAGGAAGCGCCGGTGAGGACGTCAGAGGGGGGTTGTGCACGTCTGCGAGTCTATGACCGGTGTCCCGGCCGCGCCCCGGACCGGTCACACCGCAGCACGCTGCGCAAACGCGTTTTTGTACTGGCCCAGGAATCCGCTAGAGTTCAACACGTCGCCGGGACGCGCAAGCGGACCGGGAAAGACAAGCGGACGTAGCTCAGTTGGTAGAGCGCAACCTTGCCAAGGTTGAGGTCGCCAGTTCGAACCTGGTCGTCCGCTCGCAGGAAGTGGGGGATCTTCCCGAACCCCCGCACTCCTGGTGGAGTGGCCGAGAGGCGAGGCAACGGCCTGCAAAGCCGTCTACACGGGTTCAAATCCCGTCTCCACCTCCAAGGACGATTAGCTCAGCGGGAGAGCGCTTCCCTGACACGGAAGAGGTCACTGGTTCAATCCCAGTATCGTCCACTGATCTTCACGAAGACCGTCTCGGCGGGTTGCTTCATGAGGGTCGTTCCCGCGCGATTAGCTCAGCGGGAGAGCGCTTCCCTGACACGGAAGAGGTCACTGGTTCAATCCCAGTATCGCGCACGCAGTACGCAGCACACGCAGGTTGACCTGCGCGATTAGCTCAGCGGGAGAGCGCTTCCCTGACACGGAAGAGGTCACTGGTTCAATCCCAGTATCGCGCACCACCACACGAAGCCCCGGCCGTCTCCACGGCCGGGGCTTCGTCGTTCTCGTGACGTGTCAGGAGGTTCTCGTGACGTGTCAGGAGCGGCTCGTCAGGAAGAGAAGAGCATGTGCCCGAAGCTCTTGTGGCGCTTGCCGTGGCCGTGGTGACCGCCGTGACCACCGTGGCCGCCGTGCGGGGCGCCCCAGGCGGGGGCCGGTGCGGCGGGGTAGCCCTGGGGAGCCGGGGGCGCGGGCGGCGGGGGGACCTGCTGGCCGCCCCACTGGGCCTCCAGGCGGGTGAGGGACTCCAGCTCGCCGTAGTCGAGGAATATCCCGCGGCAGCCGTTGCACTGCTCGATCTGGACGCCATTGCGGTTGTACGTGTGCATCGGTGCGTGGCACTTGGGGCACTGCATGGACGGCTCAACTCCTCGCCGGTGGTGAATGCTTCGCCGGATCTCTGCCCGGCTTCGGTGCGTTGCACCCTACTTCGTCGTATCCCGGGTCAACTTGTGCGGCCCCAGGCCGACTCGCTGTGGGGGCTCCGGGGCGCGGGCGGCGCGGCTCAGACCCGGCCCATCCGGTCGCAGGCGTCGATCAGGGCCTGTTCGACCTCGTCCAGGGGCCGGTCCGCCGCGACGGCCTTGGCGATCGCCAGGGCGGCGGTCTGGACGGTGAGGGCGCGGGCCGGGATGTCGAGACAGGGCCAGGGGTCGGCCCCGCCGGGCGGCACGGCCGGGCCCTGGGCCGCGCGGTAGGTGTCGAGGAAGCGGGTCCACTCCTGCGGGGAGAGCAGGCCGCACGCGTACCAGGCGGCGGGGCGGGCCAGGTCCCATGCGGGGTCGCCGACGCCGAGGTCGTCCACGTCGATCAGCAGCCAGGTGCCGTCCGGGGTGCGGACGAGCTGGCCCAGGTGGAGGTCGCCGTGGCACAGCCGCGGAGGGCCGGGTGCGGGGCCCTCCGCACGGGCCCAGGGCGGGAGGCCGTGCCAGGCCCGCAGGACCGGGGGCGCGGCGGGGTGCGGGCCGGCCGCGCGCAGGCGTGCGAGGGCGCGGGCCGCCTTGGCCGGGCCTCGCATGGCGGGCAGCGGGTGCGGGAGGAGCGCGGGGTCGGTGCGGTGCAGCCGGGCCAGGAGGTCGGCCGCGGCTTCCCAGGGGGCCGCGTCGGGGTCGTCCCGGTCCACGGGGGTGCCGTGGGGCCAGAAGGTGACGAGGCGGTCGTGGAGTGGGGCGGGGGTGGCGCGCAGGGGCGGGAGGAGGATGCCGGGCAGGCGCTCCGCCACGGCGAGGCGTGCGGCCAGCTCTTCGGGGGGCGTGTGCTGGGCGTGGGCCTTCGCGACGATGGCGCCGTGGCGGATGACGGTGGCGTCCGCCCGGTCGGCGAGGACGACCCCGGCCCCCTCACCACAGACGCAGGCCTCGCCGGTCGTTCCATGGGCTGCGGTGCGGGCCTTACCGGTGAGGGCGGCCAGGAGGGCGGTCACGGGTGGGGGTCTCTCCGGGGGGCGGGGGTGGCGCGGCGGCCGGACCCCTGAAGCGTACGTAACCGCTGCGCGGGGCTTGGGCGGTGCGGGGTCGGCCCCGAGGCCCGGGCCCCGAAGGGGCGCGGGGAACTGCGCGCGCAACCCCAGAGAACCCGCAGGCGAGGGACGAGGTCCGAGCCCCGAAGGGGCGCGAGGAACAGCGCGCGCAACCCAAGAAAATGCGCAGCCAAAGAACGAGAGCCCAGGCCCCAAAGGGGCGCGAGGAACTGCGCGCCCAGCCCAAGAAAACCCGCAGCCAACGGACGAGAAGCGGAAGCCCCTCCCCCGCGCCGGCAGGCCCGGAGCCCCAGCGGACCAGGCCCACGTGCGCAGGGGATCCGGTCACCGGCCGACGGCCCACGTCATGGCGATGCCCGCGCAGCTCCCCAGCTGCGCGGGCATCGTGCCGTCCGCCGCACCCCCGTCCCCACGGGGTTTCCTGGCCGGATGTCCCCGCCCGGACCGCTCTTCCGGGCCTGGGGCGCCGCTCAGCGCCCCAGCATCACGCCTACGGACGACGCTTGTGTGACCACCGCTTCCCAGCCGCCGAAGACGACCACGAGCAGGGCTGCCAGGGGGAGGACCATGGCCGTCGCCACCAAGGGGTGGCGCGTGCCGGACGGGCGGGTGCCGAACGCGGAGATTCTGCGTCCCTGCGTGCGGACCATGGTCCGCGGTGCCGTGTCCGCCATGGTTCCTCTCCTGACCGATCTGGATGTGGTTCTGGCAGCGGCGGGTGTCTGACCTCGGGGGACGAGTGCTGCACCCGCCGCTTGACCTCAAATCTAGGCGCGCGGAAGGTCCTGGTCGTCATGCCCTCGTACCGATTGGCTGGCCTCCCGGAGGATGACCACCCCGCGCCCGCCTACTCCCGTAGGTGGAGACGGGGACCTAGGACTCAGGGTCTTCCCGGAGGGGACGGCCCGCCGTCTCCGAGGCGTCCTCCCTGGGGACCGGCTGTTCGACCAGGGCCAGGACACGGGTCGCCATGAAGCGCGCCGTCCGCACCACCGTGCCGGTACGGGTGACTTCGCTCACTTCCACCACTCCCCTGCGCACCGCCGTCTCCACCCGGCGCCCGGCCCGGCTCGCCACCACCTCGTACGTCCTCGTCGTGTCCCCCGCGTCCACGACTATCTCCACGCGGTCACCCTTCACGGGATCAATCCCCCTTCAGTGATGGATGGTTGGAGATCGGGGCGGCCTCAACGGCCCCTTGTCCCCCGTCTCCTGACCACTCTTCGATTTTCCCACCCGGCACTGACAATCGATCGCCCCGCGAGGGCGCGGCCTCTGCGCGTGCCCGCCCGTGGAAACGTAAGCTGGGGCTCGTCAAACGGACCGGGTAGCGGGGATGGACATGGCGATGATGCGGCTCCGGCGCGAGGACCCGCGTGTCGTCGGCTCGTTCAGGCTGCACAGGCGCCTGGGCGCCGGCGGGATGGGTGTCGTCTATCTGGGATCGGACCGGAGGGGGCAGCGCGTCGCCCTGAAGGTGATCCGGCCCGATCTGGCGGAGGATCAGGAGTTCCGGTCGCGCTTCGCGCGGGAGGTCTCGGCCGCCCGGCGCATCCGCGGCGGCTGTACGGCGCGCCTCGTCGCCGCCGACCTCGACGCGGACCGGCCGTGGTTCGCCACCCAGTATGTTCCCGGGCCCTCGCTGCACGACAAGGTCGCCGCCGAGGGGCCGCTCTCCGCGGCCGACGTGGCCGTGGTCGGCTCGGCGCTCGCCGAGGGGCTCGTGGCCGTGCACGAGGCCGGTGTCGTACACCGCGATCTCAAGCCGTCGAACATCCTGCTCTCCCCCAAGGGGCCGCGGATCATCGACTTCGGCATCGCGTGGGCGACCGGGGCCTCGACGCTGACGCATGTGGGGACGGCCGTCGGCTCGCCCGGCTTCCTCGCGCCCGAACAGGTGCGTGGCGCCGCCGTCACCCCCGCCACCGATGTCTTCGCGCTCGGCGCCACGCTGGCGTACGCGGGGATGGCGGACTCGCCCTTCGGCCAGGGCAGTTCCGAGGTCATGCTCTACCGGGTGGTGCACGAGGAGGCGCAGCTGCACGGCGTGCCGGACTCCTTGGCGCCGCTGATCCGGGCCTGCCTGGCCAAGGATCCGGAGGAGCGGCCGAGCACGCTCCAACTGTCGCTCAGGCTCAAGGAGATCGCCGCGCGTGAGGCCCAGGGCCTCGGCGAGGTGCGGCCGCCCGCGCCGCGGCAGGACCACGACCGGCCCACGGGGCGGCTCGCCGAGAGCTACGCGGACCAGCGGACCCAGCGGCGGCCCGCCCCCGGTGCCACTCCCCCGCCCCGGCCGAGTTCGTCCCGGCCCGGGGCGCCCAAGAGCGGCTCCGCCAGGACCGGCTCGTCCAGGACCGGCTCGTCCCGGGCCGGGGCGGCTCGGTCCGGAGCGCGGCCTTCCGTACCTCGTAGTACGACGCGTTCCGGCGGCAGGCCCGCCCCTCGCAGCGGCACGGGGCGGCAGGGGCCGCGCACGACGGGGACGGGGCGGCGGATGCCGGCCAATCCGCGGCTGCTTCGGCAGCGGCTCACCGTGTTCGTGGTCGTCACGCTGCTGGTCGCGCTGGGGATTGCGGCGGCGCAGGGCTGCCAGGGTCCCTCCCGGGGCATGGGGGGCGGTACCTCGGGGGCGCCGGGGCGGGTGGCCTCCCAGTCCGTGCAGGAGCGGGTCTTGCCCCAGGGATTCGAAGCGGTGTCCGAGCGGGGCAGGTAGCGGCATTCTGCGGGTTCGTCGTGGCTGGTCGCGCAGTTCCCCGTGCCCCTTCGGGCGCCAGTTCCCCGCGCTCCTGTGCGCGCGCCCCTTCGGGGCGCTCGTCAGTTCTGGGGGCGGCCCGTTGCCACCGCGTAGAACGCTACCGCCGCCGCCGCGCCCACGTTCAGTGAGTCCACGCCGTGGGCCATCGGGATGCGGACCCATTCGTCGGCCGCGACCAGTGCCTGGGTGGAGAGGCCGTCGCCCTCCGCGCCGAGCATCAGCGCGACGCGGTCCATGCGGTGCGGGGCCACCTCGTCCAGGGACTTCGCCTTCTCGTCGGGGGTGAGGGCGAGGAGGTCGAAACCGGCCTCGCGCACTCCCTCAAGCCCCTTCGGCCAGGACTCCAGACGGGCGTACGGGACCGAGAAGACCGCGCCCATCGAGACCTTCACCGAGCGGCGGTACAGCGGGTCCGCGCAGTCCGGGGAGAGCAGGACCGCGTCCATGCCGAGGGCCGCCGCCGAGCGGAAGATCGCACCGATGTTCGTGTGGTCGTTCACCGCCTCCATCACGACCACCCTGCGGTGGGTCGCGAGGAGTTCGTCGGCCGTGGGCAGTGGCTTGCGCTGCATCGAGGCGAGGGCGCCGCGGTGCACGTGGTAGCCGGTGACCCGTTCGGCGAGGTCCGGGCTCACCGCGTACACGGGAGCGGGAAGTTCGTCGATGACGTCCCGCATGACATCGACCCACTTGGCCGAGAGCAGCATCGACCGCATCTCGTAACCGGCGTCCTTGGCCCGTCTGATGACCTTCTCGCCCTCGGCGATGAACAGTCCCTCGGCCGGTTCGCGCCTGCGGCGCAGCTCGACGTCGGTCAGGCCCGTGTAGTCGCGCAGGCGGGGGTCGTCGGGGTCGTCGACGGTGATGAGATCAGCCACAGGGTGATACTGCCTTGTCCTGGGTGTGGTGCCAACGGCCGGGGGCGTGTTCCGTTACCGCTGGTTACTGGGGTGGTGTGCGGGGCGCGTTACGCGCGGGCCTCGGGGCCCACGGTGACGACGTCGCCGATGACGATGACCGCCGGAGGCTTCACCTCGTGGGTGCGGACCGCCTCGGCGACCGTGCCGAGCGTCGCGTCGACGCGGCGCTGGGCGGCCGTCGTGCCCTCCTGGATCAGGGCGAGCGGGGTGCCGGCGGCCTTTCCGTGGGTGATCAGGGCCTCCGCGATCTTGCCGATCTTGTCGACGCCCATAAGGATCACCAGCGTGCCGCGCAGCTTGGCCAGGGACTCCCAGTCGACGAGGGAGCGCTCGTCGTCCGGCGCCACATGGCCGCTGACCACCGTGAACTCGTGGGCGACGCCGCGGTGGGTGACGGGGATGCCCGCGGCCGACGGGACCGAGATCGAGCTGGAGATGCCCGGCACGACCGTGCAGGCGATGCCCGCCTCGGCGAGTGCCTGGGCCTCCTCCATGCCGCGGCCGAAGACATAGGGGTCGCCGCCCTTGAGGCGTACGACGGCCTTGCCCTGCTTGGCGTGTTCGATCAGGGCGTTGTTGATCGCCTCCTGGGCCATGAACCGGCCGTAGGGGATCTTCGCGGCGTCGATCACCTCGACGTGCGGCGGCAGCTCGTCGAGGAGGTCGCGGGGGCCGAGGCGGTCGGCGATGACGACGTCCGCCGCGGCGAGGAGCCGGCGGCCGCGGACGGTGATCAGGTCCGGGTCGCCGGGGCCGCCGCCGACCAGGGCGACGCCGGGGGTGCGGGTGCGCAGGTGCGGGGCGACGAGGCTGCCGTCGCGCAGGCCCTCGACGACCGCGTCGCGGATGGCGGCGGTGCGGCGCGGGTCGCGGTCCTGTACGTCACTCGACAGGACGGCGACGGTGACGCCTTCGGAGCGGCCGGTGGCCGGGGTCCAGGCGGTGGCCGCCTCGGCGTCGTCGGAACGTACGCACCAGACACGGTGGGCCTCCGCCTCCGCCGAGGCGCGGGTGTTGGCCTCGGCGTCGCTGGTGGCGATCAGGGCGTACCAGGCGTCCTGGAGGTCGCCGTCCTCGTAGCGGCGCCGGGTCCAGGTGATCTCGCCCGCGTCGGCCATCGCCTCCACCGAGGGGGTCGCCGAGGGGGATACGAGGAGAACGTCGGCGCCCGCCTTGATCAGCGCGGGGAGGCGGCGCTGGGCCACCTGGCCGCCGCCGAGGACGACGACGCGGCGGCCGTTGAGGCGGAGGCCTACGGGGTAGGCGGGGTGTTCGGCCATGGCTGTGCGGCTCCTCGTGCGGGCGGAGTCTGGGGGTGCTGCGGGCCGCTGCGGCGCTGGAGCGGCTGCGTTGACGTGCGGGTTCAGTATGGCGGGGGCGGGGCCGGGTTCTCTTCCCCGACCCCGCCCCACACCCCGGAGCCGGGGCTTCGCGGCCTACTTCTCGGTGACGCCCGCCGAATCGAACGTGGCCACCTCGTGCATCGCGCGGGCCGCGCTCTGGACGATCGGCAGGGCCAGGAGCGCGCCCGTGCCCTCGCCGAGGCGCAGGTCCAGGTCGACGAGCGGGCGCAGGCCCAGCTTGTTCAGGGCCGCGACGTGGCCGGGCTCGGCGCTGCGGTGGCCCGCGATGCAGGCCGCCAGGACCTCGGGGGCGATGGCGCGGGCGACCAGGGCGGCCGCACCGGCGCTCACGCCGTCCAGGATCACCGGCGTACGCAGGGACGCGCCGCCGAGGAGGAGGCCCACCATCGCCGCGTGCTCCAGGCCGCCGACCGCCGCGAGGACGCCGATCGGGTCCGCCGGGTCGGGCCGGTGGAGTTCCAGGGCGCGGCGGACCACCTCGACCTTGCGGGCGTGCATCTCGTCGTTGATGCCGGTGCCGCGGCCGGTGACCTCGGCGGGGTCCGCGTCCGTGTAGACGGAGATCAGGGCCGCGGACGCGGTGGTGTTCGCGATGCCCATCTCGCCGGTCAGCAGGGCCTTGTTGCCCGCCGCCACCAGGTCGCGGGCCGTCTCGACGCCGACCTCGATGGCCGCCTTGACCTCTTCGCGGGTCAGGGCGGGGCCCGTCGTCATGTCGGCCGTGCCCGCGCGCACCTTGCGGGGCAGCAGGCCCGGCGTGGCGGGCAGCTCGCTCGCCACGCCCACGTCGATGACGCAGACCTCGGCGCCGACCTGGTTGGCGAAGGCGTTGCAGACCGCGCCGCCGCCGAGGAAGTTGGCGACCATCTGCGCGGTCACCTCCTGGGGCCAGGCGGTGACGCCCTGGGCGTGCACGCCGTGGTCGCCCGCGAAGATCGCGACGGCCGCGGGCTCCGGGATCGGCGGCGGACACATCCGGGAGAGGCCGGAGAGCTGGGCGGAGATGATCTCCAGCATGCCGAGGGCGCCCGGCGGCTTGGTCATGCGCTTCTGGCGTTCCCACGCCTCGCCGAGCGCCTTGGCGTCCAGCGGGCGGATGTTGGTCACGGTCTCGGCGAGCAGGTCGTGCGGGTCCTCGCCGGGCAGGGCGCGCCTGCCGTACGTCTCCTCGTGAACGACCCAGGACAGCGGGCGGCGCTTGGACCAGCCCGCCTGGATCAGCTCGGGCTCGTCCGGGAACTCGTCGACGTATCCCACGCAGAGGTACGCGACGACTTCGAGGTGCTCGGGCAGGCCGAGGGTGCGGACCATCTCGCGCTCGTCGAAGAAGCTGACCCAGCCGACGCCGAGGCCTTCGGCGCGGGCTGCGAGCCAGAGGTTCTCGACGGCGAGTGCCGAGGAGTACGGGGCCATCTGCGGCTGGGTGTGCCGGCCGAGGGTGTGGCGGCCGCCGCGGGTGGGGTCGGCGGTGACGACGATGTTCACCGGGGTGTCGAGGATGGCCTCGATCTTCAGTTCCTTGAACTGCTTCGCGCGGCCCTTGGGGAGGGACTTGGCGTACGCGTCGCGCTGGCGCATGGCCAGTTCGTGCATGGTGCGCCGGGTCTCGGCGGACTTGATGACGACGAAGTCCCAGGGCTGGGAGTGGCCCACGGAGGGCGCGGTGTGGGCCGCCTCCAGGACGCGGAGCAGCACCTCGTGCGGGATGGGGTCGGAGCGGAAGCCGTTGCGGATGTCGCGGCGCTCGCGCATGACGCGCAGGACGGCCTCGCGCTCGGCGTCGGCGTAGCCGGGGGCGGCGGTGCCGGGGGAGGTCGCGGGCCCGGCGGGCTCCTCGTCCTCCTCGATGATGAGGAGTCCCGGCGCTTCGGCCGGAATCTGCCCCTCCGCCGCCTCCGGGGCGTCCTGCGGCATCAGGGTCTCGGGGCCCTGTGCGGTGTCGGGTGCGTCAGGCGCTTCGGCCATCTCGGGTGCTTCGGCCACTTCGGTCACTTCGTTCGCGTTGATCGGTTCGAACGAGATGACGTCGTCGGCCTCGTCCAACTCTGCGGCCGGGTCGGCCGTCTCGGGGGCGGCCGGGAACTCGGCCGGGGCCACCACCGGGGGTACAGGGGTATCAGCGGGCGCGGCCGGGGCCGGCGCGCCCTGAAGCGGCTCCGCGGCTTCGCCGTCCTGGGCATCTCCGGCGCCTTCGCCCGCCCCGACCTGCGGCAGCGCGGCGTCCGCCGCCAGGGGCTCGGCGCCGTCGCGGGGGGCGGGCACGGTGACGGCGGGCTGCGCGACGGCCTCGGCGGCCTGGGCGGCCGTCGGGTCCTCGTCGGGGGCGGCCTCGGGTGCCGCCGCTTCCGTCGGGTCGACCGGCGGTACGAGGACGGGGGCGGCGGCCTCTGCCGGGTCGGCCGGGGCTGCCGGTTCGGCGGCGGGGGCCTGCTGGACCGCGTGCTGCTCGGCGTCCGGGACGGCTTCGGCGGCGGGCTCGGGCTCGGCGGCCGGGGCGTCCTGCGGGACGGCCAGGGGGGGCGTCGGCGCCAGATGGGGCGTGGTCGGCACCGAGCCCTCCACCGGCACGAACTGGCCGATGGGCGCGGAGACTTGGGCACCGCCGGGCTCGCCGGGGAGCGGCGCGTACTCGGGCGCGTCGGTCTCCTGCGGGGCGTGCTCGGGGTGGTGCGGGCCAGGGGCCGCGTGCCGCGCCTCGGCGGGGTGGCCTGCGTACGCCGCGTGGCCGGGCTGGGCGCCGACGGCCATGGCGTACGCGTCCTGGGCGGTGCCGGGGACGAAGCCGTCCTGGGCTGCCTCGTGGGCGAAGCCGTTCTGGGCTGCCTCGTGGGCGAAGCCGTTCTGCGCTGCCTCGTCGGGCTGCGGGGCCTGCGCGCTCGCCCAGGGCTGTGCGGAGGCCATGACGAACGGGGGCTGCGCGACGGCGGCGGGCATGGCCTCGGCGAACGCGGGCTGCTCCGGCGCCGGGACGTGCCCGGGCTCGGCACCGGGGTGCGCGAGGGGGGCGGCACCGGCTTCGGCGTCAGGGGCGGCTTCCGCCACGGGGGCGGGGGCAGGCGCGGGGGCGGCTTCAGGGGCGACCGTGGCTTCGGCGGCGGCACCGGCGTCCGGGACCTCAGCCGCGAGTTCGGCGTCCGTGACCTCGGCACCCGCGCCCGCGACCTCGCCGACCTCGGCGTCCGGGAACGCGGCGGCCTGCGGGGCGCCGGGGGACGGAACACCCTGAGCCGGAACAGCCCCGTCCGGGACCTCCTCCGCCTGCGTCTCCTCCCCCTGCACCGCGTCCGCGACGGGCGCGGCCGGGGCGGCGGCATGTCTCGCCTGTTCCTGCGCCTCCGCGGGCAGCTCGGCGGGGACGGCTTCCGGAGCCGGTGCGGCCTGAAGCGGCTCAACGGGCGGAAGGGGCTCGGCGACCGGAAGGGGCTCGGCGGCCTCCGCGCCCTGCGGCTGCTCAGGGGCCTCGGCCTGCTCAAGTGCCTGGGCGTGCTCAGGGGCCTGCGGCTCCTCCGCCACGGCCTCCAGGGGCTGCGGTACGGATGTGACAGCAGCGGCCTCTGTGACTGCCGCGCCCTCTGGGACGACCGTTTCTGCTGAGGCGGGAGAAGCCTCGTGCTGCGCCGCCTGCTGAGGCTGCGGCTGGGGCTGCGCCTGCTGGGGAGCCCACGGCTCACCCCCCTGCGGCGGGATCTCACCGAGCTGCGGACCGGGCAGCCCGGCGTCGTCGCGCGGGCTGTCGAGGTATTCGGGCCCGGACGTCGGCGGCCCCGCGTGCCGCGCCGGGGCGGGGTGCTGCGGAGGCGTCACCCCGGCGGGACCGCGGTCGGCCAGCGAACGTACGGGGCTGGTCGAGCTGTCGGGCACCGAGGGGCCCGTGGGGCCGTGGTGCAGCGGGCGGCGCGAGGAGCCCGGGTGGGACGCGGCGGGCGCGGCGCCGGGCATGCGGACGCCGGTCAGGTCGACCGAGCCGCTGTCACGGCCCGAGGTCTCGTGCGGCCCCGGCTGATGAGCGGCCTGCGCAGCGTGAGCCGCCTGAGCCGCCTGAGCCGCCTGAGCCGCCTGAGCCGCCTGAGCCGCGTGAGCCTGGACCTGACCCGGCGTCTGGCCCTGGGCCTGACCCGCCGCCTGCGCCTCGCTCCACGCCCCCTGGGCACCCGGCATCAGCAGCAGATCGTCGTCATCGGCGGGGTTCTCGGAGGGGTCGACGGGGTTCTCTGCGGGGTCGGCGGGGGCGGCGGGGTCCGCGAAGGCGTACGCACCCGGAGCGGGAGCGCTCGACTGCTGTGCCCCCATGCCCTGCACGGGCCCGGAAGGCACACCGTTGCCTGCGCCCTCCGGCAGCCCCTCGCCCGGGACCTGGCCGGTGTCGGTCATGCGTAACCCCTCGCCCATCGGTTAGTGCTTCTTCGACCGCCCCTCAGCCTTCGGCCGGGGAGGCCCCATTGACCGGAGCGGCGCACCAACCGCCCGTCTTCCTCAACGAGCGTGCGCGCCGCGCGGCACGAACCGCTTACCGGACAACAGGCATTGTCCCCGTCGGTCCGCCGCCGCGGCAGCTTGATCGGCCACGGCCCGCTGTGGACTGCGCCACGTTGCGCGTCCTCCGGTCCTGCCGTACCACACGGCTCCCCCGAAACGGGTGGACTTTCCGGACCTTGACCAACGAATCGCCGGGCACCCGGGTGCGGTACAACGATCGGCCAGCCTACCCCGGGCCTTGGAGCGAGGGGGTCACGGGGAACGGTCCGGCAGCCGCCCGGAGAGCAGGAATACCACCGTCCGCTTCTCTTCCCGCCAGGCGCGGGTGTCGAGCTCCACGGACTGGAGGAGGGCGCATTCGACGAGGTATCCGTGCTCGGACAGATCCCTGCCGATGAGTTCGGCCTCGTCGCGTGTCGCGGCGTGCGTCACGATGCGCTGCGGACGGCGGTCGGCGACGGCGGAGACCACCGCGGCTCCCCCGCCCCCGACGCGTACGACGTCCGGTTCGGGGAGGTCTTCGAGGACGTGCGGCGCGACGCCGTGCACGGTGTGGGCCTGGACGCCGAAGCGGCGGACCGCGGCGGTGGTGCGGCCCAGGGCGTCGGCGTCGCGGTCGACGGCGATCACGGCGGCGCCGAAGCGGGCCGTCTCCGCGGTGAAGGCGCCGCTGCCGCAGCCGATGTCCCAGACGAGGTCCCCCACGCGCGGTCCGATGCGGGCGAGTTGGGCGGCCCGCAGCCGGTCGCTCTCCCCCTCGCCGAGCCAGATGTCGCCGCCGTACTCCGCGGCGGGCAGCGCCCAGCCGCGCGGCGAAGCGGACGGTTCGCGTCCGGCGATCCAGCCGGTGTCGGTGGAGGGCACGGTTCCGGATCCGCCGACGACGATGACGACGTTCGGGTCGCGCCAGGTGTGGTCGGCGGCCTTGTCGGAGGTGACCACGGTGACCCGCTCGCGGTCGGTGCCCAGCTCCTCGCAGATGACGAAGGTGCGGTGGACCCCCTGGAGCAGCAGGCTCAGCTCGGCGGGGCCCGCGCCCGGGGAGGTGAGCACGGCGACCTTGGTGTGGGCCCGGCAGACGTTCACGGCGCGGCGCAGGCTGCGGCGGTGGGCGACCACGACCTCGGCGTCGTCCCACGGCATGCCCGCGCGGGCGAAGGCCTGGGCGACGGAGGAGACGGCGGGCACCACTTCGACCTCGAGGCCGAATTCGGGGTCGCGCAGGGTGCGTACGACACCGAAGAAGCCGGGGTCGCCGTCGGCGAGGACGACCGCGGTGCCGCGGTGGGCGGCGATGCGGCGGGCGGCGAGGCCCACGCTGCCGAGGCGGATCCGTTCGGCCTGGGCGGGCACCTCGTCGAGCGCCAGGTGGTGGGCGGCGCCCGCCACGAGCGTGGCGGCGCGGAGCGCGGAGCGTGCCGCCGCGGTCAGCGGCGTACCGTCCCAGCCGATCACCGTGACCCGGTCGGCCATCGTCGTCTGTCTCCTGGGTTCTCGCGGGTCGTCAGTGCGGTGCGGTGGCTGCGGGGAGCGACCGCGCACGCGGCCAGGGGCGAGCGTACCCGGTGTTACTCGGGGGTGCCTGGAGGGCGGCGGGCCGTGGCGGTGGGTCGGGCGGGGCCGGATCGGGCCGGACCGTACGGGCCGGGCTCAGTTCCAGTCGGAGAACGCCGAGAAGCCGCTCTCGGCGAGGCTGTCGGAGACGCCTTCGAGGTCTTCGGGGAGCAGGCTCCACACGATGAGGTCGGTGCGGACCTCGATCCAGCCGCCGAACGGGTCGCCGCCGTTTCTCGTACGCGCTATCCAGGCGCCGCGCAGGACGCCCTCGCTGATGCAGCCGATCTTCTGGGCGACCTGCTGGGCGGCGGTGTTGTCGGCGGCGGTGCGCAGCTCGATGCGCTCGAACGCCTGGTCGTTGAAGAGCCACTGGGCGGTGGCGAGGGCAGCCTCCGAGGCGTAGCCCTCGCCGCGGGCCCAGGGGGCGACGACGTAACTGAGTTCGCCGGCGCGGAGCCGCCAGTCGGTGTTGCGCAGCCGGACGACGCCGACCAGGCGCTGGGTGAGGAACTCCGTGACGGCGAGGGCGATCCCGCGGCCCTCGGTGCGCTCGGCGGGGGCGAGCCGGGTGATCCAGTCGCGGGCGTCGGCCTCGGTGTAGGGCTGGGGCACGGAGGTCCAGGCGGTGACCATCTCGTCGTTCATCATCTCCGCGTACGCGGAGACGTCGGCGTCCTCGAAGGGGCGCAGCACCAACCGCTCCGTGCTGATGGAGATGTCGGGGAAGGTGGTCGTCATGCGCCGCTCCGTAACCTGGAACCTCGGGCCTGCTGAAGTGCCCAGCATGCAGCATGTCCGCGCGCGGACGCACCACGGGGTCCGCTCCTCCCTCAAGAGCGGACCCCGTGGTGGCGGCGGGAACGGACTGTGCGTCAGTTCCCTTCGACGGGCAGGACGGAGCCCTCGTACTTGTCCTCGATGAACCGCTTCACCTCGGGCGAGGTGAGCAGTTCGGCCAGCTTCTTCACCCGCGGGTCGTCCTCGTCGCCCTTCTTGACGGCGAGCACGTTGTTGTACGGGTTGTCCTTCGGGGACTCGAGGAGGATGGCGTCCTTCTTGGGGCTGAGCCCGGCGTCGAGCGCGTAGTTGTTGTTGATGACGGCCGCGTCGAGGTCGTCGAGGGAGCGCGGCAGCTGCGCCGGGTCGAGCGGCTTGATGGTGAGCTTCTTCGGGTTGGACGTGATGTCCTCGGGCGTGGCGGTGCCGCCCACGCCCTTCTTGAGCCCGATGACGCCCTGGGAGGCGAGGAGTTGGAGCGCCCGGCCCTCGTTGGTCGTGTCGTTGGGGACGGCGACGGTCGCGCCCGTCCGCAGCTTCCGGACGTCCTTCGGCTTCTTGGCGTCCTTCACATAGACGCCCATCGGCGGCAGGTACACCTCGGTGACCGGCACCAGGTCCGTGCCCTTGGACGAGTTGAAGTCCTTGAGGTACGGGGTGTGCTGGTACAGGTTGGCGTCGAGGGAGCCCTCCTGGAGCGCGGTGTTCGGCGTGACGTAGTCCGTGAACTCCGTGATCCGGAGGTCGAGCCCGTTCTTCTTCGCGAGGTTCTCCTGGATGTACGTGAGTACTTCGCCGGCCGGTGTCGGGGTGGCCCCGACGACGAGCTTGTCGCCGCCGGAGCCGTCGGCGCCACCGCCGGAGTCCCCGCCGCACGCGGTGAGCCCCAGGGTGAGGGCGAGGCTCCCGGCCGCGGCGGCGATGACCGACGTACGCATGATCAGAACGCCGCGACGACGGCGCCGTCGTACTTGTCGTCGATGAACTTCTTGACCTCGGGCGAGGTGAGGAGCTTGGCGAGCTTCTTCACGCGCGGGTCCTTCTCGTCGCCCTTCTTGACGGCGAGGAAGTTGCCGTAGGGGTTGCCCTTGGCCTTCTCGGCGACGAGGGCGTCCTTGGCGGGGCTGAGCTTGGCTTCCAGGGCGTAGTTGCCGTTGATCACCGCGGCGTCGAGGTCACCGAGGGAGCGGGGCAGCTGGGCGGCCTCCAGCTCCTTGAACTTGAGGTTCTTCGGGTTCTTGGCGACGTCCTTGGGGGTGGCGTCGTAGCCGACGCCCTTCTTCAGCTCGATGACGCCGTTGTCCGCGAGGAGCTTGAGCGCGCGCGCCTCGTTCGTGGTGTCGTTCGGGACGGCGACGGTGGCGCCGTCCTTCAGGTCGCCGAGCTTCTTGACGCTCTTGGAGTACACGCCGAGGGGCTCCAGGTGCACCGTGGCGCCCGGGACGGGCACGATGTCCGTGCCGTTCTTCTTGTTGAAGTCGTCCAGGTACGGCTTGTGCTGGAAGTAGTTCGCGAAGACCTCGCCCTGCTGGACGGCGGTGTTCGGCGTGACGTAGTCGGTGAACTCGCGGACTTCCAGGTCCAGGCCGGCCTTCTTGGCGAGGTTCTTCTGGACGTAGTCCAGGATCTCGCCCTGCGGCGTCGGGGTGGCGGCGACGACGAGCGGGCCGTCCTTGTCGCCCGCGGAGCCCTTGTCGGAGCCGCAGGCGGTGAGCCCGAGGGTGAGGGCTCCAGCGGCGAGGACAGCGGTGGTGATCTTGGCGGTGTTACGCACGAAAAGTGCCTTTCTCCATGGGTGGTGCGGCCCCGCACAGGTGGGCGGGGCGGACTGCGGGCCTGCGCCCGGTCAGCCGGTCTTGGTGGTCGACTCGGCGGCGGCGGTGCCGGGCAGCACCCCGCGCAGCGGCCGGAACAGCAGCAGCGGGCCCGAGCCGCCGCCGCGCTTGTGCAGCCTGCGGGCCGCGTAGTCGCCCGCGAACTGGATGATCGAGATGACCACGGCGAGGATCGCCACGGTGATCCACATCAGCTCGGTCTCGAAGCGCTGGTAGCCGTAGCGCAGCGCGAGGTCACCGAGACCGCCGCCGCCGACCGTGCCCGCCATCGCGGAGTAGCCGATGAGCGCGACGATCGTGGTGGTGGCGCCGGAGATCAGTGAGGGCAGCGACTCCGGGACGAGGACCTTGCGTACGACGGTCCAGGTGGAGCCGCCCATCGACTGCACGGCCTCGACGAGCCCGCCGTCGACCTCACGGATCGAGGTCTCCACAAGGCGGGCGAAGAACGGGATGGCGCCGACGGCGAGCGGCACGAGGGCGGCCTCGCGGCCGATGGTGGTGCCGGTGACCCAGCGGGTGAAGGTCATCAGGGCGACCATCAGGATGATGAAGGGCATCGAGCGGGCGATGTTCACGACCTGCCCGAGCACCTTGTTCAGGACGGCGTTCTGCAGGAGCGCGCCGCGCTCGGTGAGGACGAGCAGGATGCCGAGGGGCAGTCCGGCGACGACGGCTATCAGCGTCGACCAGCCCACCATGTAGAGGGTGTCCCAACAGGCCTGCTCCAGCAGGGGCTGCATCTCCGACCAGGTCACTTGGCACCTTCCTTGACCAGCTTGGCGTCCCGCGGGGCGGGCACGGCGGTGTCGGTGTCGTCGGACCCCGCGACCTCGACCTGGAGGCCCCGCTCGCGCAGGAAGCCGATCGGGACGACGTTCTCCTCGAAGCGGCCGGGCAGCTCGATGCGCATGCGGCCGACCTGCTTGCCCGCGACGGTGTCCATCGCGGCGCCGAGGATCGAGATGTCGATGTTGTACGTGCGCGACAGCTGGGAGATGACCGGCTGGGTCGCGGCCTCGCCGTGGAAGGTCACGTCGACGACGGTGCGGTCCTCGCCGGTCGCCTCGCCGCTGACGGGGAAGAGCGCGGCGGCCAGCTCGGAGCCGGGCGTCGCGAGGAGTTCGCTGACGGTGCCGGACTCGACGATCTGCCCGCGCTCCATGAGGGCGGCGGAGTCGCAGACGCTCTTGACGACGTCCATCTCGTGCGTGATGAGCAGGACGGTCAGGCCGAGCTGCCGGTTGAGGTCGCGCAGGAGCTGGAGGATGGAGCGGGTGGTCTCCGGGTCCAGCGCGCTGGTCGCCTCGTCGGAGAGCAGCACCTTCGGGTCGCCGGCGAGGGCGCGGGCGATGCCGACGCGCTGCTTCTGGCCGCCGGAGAGCTGCGCCGGGTAGGCCTTCGCCTTCTCGGCGAGGCCCACGAGGTCGAGCAGTTCGAGGGCCTTGCGGGAGCGCTCCTGGCCGGAGAGGCCGAGGATCTCCAGCGGCAGCTCCACGTTGTCCTGCACGGTGCGCGAGGACAGCAGGTTGAAGTGCTGGAAGACCATGCCGATGCGGCTGCGTGCCCGGCGCAGTTCCCGGCCCGCGCGCGGGCCGCGTCCGGCCAGGGCGGTGAGGTCCTGGCCGGCGACGGTCACGGTGCCGGAGGTGGGGCGCTCCAGGAGGTTGACGCAGCGGATCAGGGAGGACTTGCCGGCGCCGGACTGGCCGATGACGCCGTACACCTCGCCCTCGCGGACGTGCAGGTCGACTCCGTCGAGGGCGGTTACTTCACGACCGCGTGAGCGGTAGACCTTGGTGAGGCCGGAAGTGGTGATCACAGGGGTTTCCGTCACTGTCGAGTGCGCGGCGCGGGTGTGGCCGGGCACGGGGCATTCGTTCGGAACGCGGCACGGTTCTCGCGGTGGCGATTCAGGAACCGGAGGGGTGTGCGCGGGGCGGGCTCGCTTCCTGCGTCGGTACGGCGTTCGTCGCGTACGTCGTGCAGGGGCGGGGCACAGTGGCTTCGCTTCGGGGCGCGAGGCTCTTCAGTGGTGCGGGGGCCCTCAGAAGGCGCACATTCGACACATACAACGAGCACCGGGCGTCATCGTCGCCTCGGTCGCAAGGGTGCGGCTGCTCGTCGTGGTCATGGTCCCAAGTAAAACACGCGTGAGGTCGCCGTCCGCCACCGCTGTCCGTATAGCGGACAGCGGTGGGACGGGGTCGGCCGGCCCGTTCGCGGCGCTCAGCCGGTGACGGTGATCTCCACGGCACCCGCCATGGCCTGCGCGGACACGGCGGAGAGGTCCTTGACCAGGAAGTCCGCCGAAAGCTCGGCGCGGTCGTGGGTTGTGGCCAACGCCACGGTGATCATGCCCGCGGCCCGTCCGGCCTGGAGCCCCGCCGGGGCGTCCTCGAAGACCACGCAGCGCGCCGGGGCCGCGCCGAGCTTGCCGGCCGCGAGCAGGAAGGGCTCCGGGTCGGGCTTGCCGCGGGTGATGTCGTCGGCGGCGATCAGCAGGCCGGGCCGGATGCCGACCTCGGCGAGCCGGGCCTCGGCGAGGACGCGGGTCGCGGAGGTGACCACGGCCCAGCGGTCCATCGGAAGGGAGGCGAGGAGTTCGCGGGTGCCGGGCAGCAGGTCGACGCCGCCGGGCACGTCGGAGACCTCCAGCTCCTCGATGCGGGCGACGGCCTCGGCGACCTCGGCCGGGGGCAGCAGATCGGCGGCTATCTCGGCGGCGGGGCGGCCGTGCAGCTCGACCCGGGCGAACTCCTCGGCGGTGATCCCGTACTCCTCGGCCCAGCGCTTCCAGCAGCGGTACACCGACTCCAGGGAGGAGATGAGGGTGCCGTCGTTGTCGAACAGGAGCGCGTCAGCCTGGATCTTCATGGTGTCCGAGCCTACGGGGCACCCCGGGGGCAGGCGCATCGGGTCAAAGGGCCCGTAATAAAGTCTCGGCATGCTTGTTGCCCTGACGATCGCGACCGCCGTGGCCGCGCTCGCCCTCGCCGCCTGGTGCGGTTTCGCCGCCTACCGCGACCAGCCGACCAAGGACTGGCACTTCATCGGCATGGGCGTGGTGACCTTCCTCGCCCTGGTCCAGCTGATCGTCGGCATCGTCCTGCTGGCGCGCGGCGAGGACCCGGAACAGGGCACGACGATCTTCGTGGCGTATCTGCTCGGCTCCTTCGCGTGCGTCCCGGCGGCCGGCTTCATGTCGCTCGCCGAGCGGACGCGCTGGGGCTCCTTGACGGTCGCCGCGGGCGGCGTGGTCCTCGCCGTGCTCCAGGTGCGGCTCTACGACATCTGGGGTGGCTGAGGTGACGGGCACCGAAGAGGGCGTCAAGGGCGAGCGCCGCCAGAAACTGATCACGGGGCCCGGCATCCTGCTCCTGTGGCTGTACGGCGTGATGGTCGTCGGCGCGGTGTCGCGCTCGGCGGTGCAGATCGCGACGGACTTCCACAAGGCCCCGCTCGCGTACTCCCTGTCGGCGCTCGCGGGCCTCGTCTACGGCTTCATCACGTACTCACTGGTGCGCGGCGGGGAGACGGCCCGCAGGGCGGCGCTGGTGTGCTGCGCCGCCGAGCTGGTGGGCGTCCTTGCCGTGGGCGCCTGGACCCTGGCGGAACCGTCCGCCTTCCCCGACGCCACGGTGTGGTCGGACTTCGGAATGGGCTATCTGTTCATTCCGGTGATCTTGCCGGTGACGGCGATCTTCTGGCTGGTCAGGGCGCGGCGCGCCGCCGCCGCCTGAGCGCTTGAGCGGGCCCTAGGCGCTCGTCACGTACGACCCCGCGGCCGCCTCCTTGGCGAGCGTCACCAGCGTGAGGCGCTCACTCACCCGCTGGGTGTGCACGGGCGCGTACCCGTGCTTGCGGTAGAGCTGGAGGTTCTGTTCGCTGCGGTGGCCGGAGAAGAGCTGGAAGCACTTCGTGGTGCCGTCCGCGCCCAGCCGGCGCTCCACCGCGTCGAGGAGGCGGCCGCCCAGGCCGTGGCGCCGCATGCGGGGGTGGACGATGAGCTTGCCGATGCGGGCGGTGCCGTCGGCGTCGACCGTGCCGCGCACGGAGGCCACCACCTCGTCGCCGAGGCGGGCCACCAGCACCGTGCCCGTGGTCAGTTCGGCCTTGATGGAGTCGAGGGTCTGGGTCAGCGGCTCGATGGAGTAGTCGCCGTACAGCTGGGCCTCGCTCTGGTAGCAGAGGTACTGCAGTTTGAGTATCTGTTCGGCGTCCGCTTCAGCCGCTTCCGAGATGGTGACGCTCATGCCCATGTGTGCATGCCTCCCGCTCACCTGCTCCACCAGTTGTCTAACGCTCCCTTCCCCGCGGTTCAGGAGCTGCAACCTCCGCCGCCAGCATTCTGCGCAGGCATCCCAGGCAACGGGAACGTTCCGGCCCCAGGCTCCCCTGTGACATTCCCAACTCCCCTGCGATCTCCCGGTAGGTGAGGTCCTCGGGGGACAGGAGCGCGGCCATGATGCGGGGGCAGCGGCCGGGCAGTCTGCGTACGGCGGCGTGCAGGGTGCGGTGCCGGTCGGCGGTGAGGGCGCGCTGCTCGGGGCCGCCGTCGGAGTCGTCGGCGGGCTCGGTCGGGTACGCCACCTCGCGCTGGGTGGCGCGCCGGGAGCGGCGCGCCTCGGACTGGACGGCGCCGCGCAGCCATCCCGCCGGGTCGGCGGGTGGCCCGTCGGACTCCAGGCGCTCCAACAGGCGCAGCCAGACGGCCTGTTCCAGGTCACCGGGGTCGTCGCCGGAGCCGAGGGCCTCCGCGGACGCCTCGGCGACGAGCAGCGGGCGCAGGGCGGGGATGAGCGTGGGAATGAGCTCGTAGGTCATGCACGGCGGGACGCGGCCGCTCCGGCGCAAGGTTTCCGGAGCGGCCGTCTCTCACCCCAACCGGGGCCGGGCGGCCAGCTGTTGACGCGCCCCGCCCGTCAGTCGTCGGCGGACTCCGCTCAGTCGTCCGCGAAGTCCGCGGCGGCGAGCAGCGCGGTGTCCGGGTTGTCGGAGAAGATCCCGTCGATGCCGGTCTCGAAGTAGGCCTTGAAGGCGCCGAAGGCGTCTCCGTAGGCGGCCGGGTCGGTGCCCTTCCTGAAGTTCGCGGGCAGGAAGGTGTTCTCGTTGCGCATCGTGTAGGGGTGCAGGACAAGGCCCGCCTCGTGCGCGTCCTCGACGAGCGTGGTCGGCGTGCCGAGGCTGCCGTCGGCCTTCCTGGGGATGATCAGGTCGAGCGTGGGGCCGATGCCCTGCGCGTACTCCGCCATCCACTCCAGGCCCTCGGGCTTGATCAGGTCGGCGACCGTGCGCGGGTCGCCCGCCTCGACGAAGTCCCAGGGGCGCGAGCTCGCGCCGGACAGCAGGACGACGCGCGGCGCGGAGACCAGCTCGGCCAGGCGCTGGATGCTGCTGGGCTCGAAGGACTGGAGGAAGTTCGGCGAGTTCTTCTTGTGCCGGCCGTAGCGGCGCAGGAGCTTGGCCAGCGGCTCCTCGAGGCCGAGGCCGAGCTTGCGGAAGTAGGTGGGGTGCTTCGTCTCGATGTGCAGCCAGATCTGCCGGCCCCGCTTGCGGCCCTGCTTCTCGGCCCACTGGAAGACCTCTTCGAGGGTGGGTACGTCCCAGCGGCCGTCGTAGAGGGTGTTGTGCTGGCGCGTGCCCGGGATGCGCTCCTTGGCGCGCAGCGTCTTCAGCTCGGCGAGCGTGAAGTCCTCGGTGAACCAGCCGGTGTACTTGGTGCCGTCGACGGTCTTGGTGGTCTTGCGGGAGGCGAACTCGGGGTGCGCGGCGACGTCCGTCGTGGCGGTGATGTCGTTCTCGTGGCGGCAGACGAGGTGGCCGTCCTTGGTGGGCACGACGTCCTGCTCGATGACGTGCGCGCCCATGTCCAGGGCGAGTTGGTACGAGCCGAAGGTGTGCTCGGGCCGGTAGCCGCTGGCTCCCCGGTGCGCGATGACGGTCGGCTTCGGCAGCTCCTTGTACCCGCCGTGCCCATGGCCGTGGCCGTGGCGTTGGTCGGCTCTCGCCACGCCGGGCAGTCCCGCGACGGCCGTGCCCGCCCCGAGGAGCGCCGCCCCCAATACCGCTCGACGCCCCCGGCTTGTTCCCGGCTGCTGCTGACCCGACTCCTGCGTCGCCATTGGCGCTCCTCCCGATGTACAACCGCCTTGCACCTGACAAAGCGGGACCGATCGTAGGTGGCCGGGAGTGACGTGTGGGAGACCCTGGACGGAACGTCAGGATGACGCGGGATGGCGAGTGGGCGCACCATGGGGGTGGCGGCCCGGTCCGGCCCCTGCCGCGGGGGCCGCTACGCAGAGAGAAGTGTGTGCGTGACAAGGACCACTACTTCGGGCCACACCGTCCACACGGGGATACGGTCGTCACAGAGGTGACGGCGCAGGGCACCGGCGCACGGAGCCGTGTCAACACTGCGTATCGAGTGCGTGAACCCGATGTGCAAACGGCGGTGGCCCGCGAGTATCGTCCTCACCTGCACTTACTCGTACCTACTCGTCGTCGACCCGTTGACACCGGAGGGCCTGTTGTCCCGTCTAGCGCTCATCAAGGCAGTGCTCGGACCGATCTTGCGCCTGATGTTCCGTCCACGGGTAGAAGGCGCCGAGAACATCCCCGGGACCGGGCCCGTCATTCTGGCCGGAAACCACCTGACGTTCATCGACTCGATGATCCTGCCGCTGGTGGCCAACCGTCCGGTGTTCTTCATCGGCAAGGACGAGTACGTCACCGGCAAGGGCCTCAAGGGCCGCCTGATGGCGTGGTTCTTCACGGGCGTCGGCATGATCCCGGTGGACCGTGACGGTGGCCGGGGCGGTGTCGCCGCGCTGATGACCGGGCGGCGCGTTCTCGACGACGGCAAGGTCTTCGGCATCTACCCCGAGGGCACGCGCTCGCCCGACGGCCGTCTGTACCGGGGGCGTACGGGCATCGCCCGCCTCACGCTGATGACCGGTGCGCCGGTCGTGCCGTTCGCGATGATCGGCACGGACAAGCTCCAGCCGGGAGGCAAGGGGCTGCCGCGGCCCGGCAAGGTGACGGTCCGTTTCGGCGAGGCGATGGAGTTCTCCCGGTATGACGGCATGGACCGGGACCGGTATGTGCTGCGGGCGGTGACGGACTCCGTGATGACGGAGGTCATGCGGTTGTCGGGGCAGGAGTATGTGGATATGTACGCGACCAAGGCGAAGGCAGCGTAGCTGCCCGGGGAGCGGTTATTGCGGTGTGCGCCCGCACCGGCGTGGGGTTTTGCCCCGGCGCCGGGGCGGGCGTTTGTGGTTCTCGTTCGTCCGCAGGTTCGTCGTGGTTGCTCGCGCAGTTCCCCGCGCCCCTTACGGGGCCTTCACTGCGGGTGTGGTGTGGTTGCTCGCGCCGTTCCCCGCGCCCCTGACGGGGCGCCACCCTGTGGGGCGTTATTCAGGGTCCGGGGTGTCTTCCAGTTTTTGGCCCTTCAGGAGGAACCAGGCGACCGCCGCTGTCGCCAGGAGGACTGCCGCTCCTACGCCCGCCGCCAGGCGCAGGCCGTCCACGAAGGCCGTCTGGGCCGAGGCGAGGAGCGCGTCCGCCTGGGCGCTCGGGAGGGCGTCGATCGATTCCACCGCGCCGCCCAGGGATTCGTGCGCGGCCGACGCCACGTCCGGCGGAGTGCCCGCGGGGGCCACGAAGTCGCGGTAGACGCCGGTGACGATGGAGCCGAGCAGTGCGATGCCCAGCGCCGCGCCGAGTTCGTATGCCGTTTCGGAGACCGCGGAGGCCGCGCCGGCCTGTTCCTTGGGGACGCTGGAGAGGATGACGTCGGCGGTCACCGTGAACGAGAAGCCCGCGCCGATGCCGACCACCAGGAGCGAGGCACCGAGCAGCGGGTAGCCGGTGTGCTGGCTCAGGCCGGTGAGCGCCGCGAGCGAGAGGCCCACCGCCGCGAGGCCGCCCGCGACCACCACCCGGACCGAGAAGCGCCGCGCGACCACGCCCGCGATCAGGCCCGCCCCCACCGCGCCGACGGCGGCGGGCAGTTCGGCGAGGCCCGCCTCGAAGGGCCGCCTGCCCTGCACCAGTTGCAGGAACTGGGAGAGGAAGAAGACCAGGCCGGAGAGGCCGAGCACGGTCAGCAGGTCGGCGAGGACCGCCCCGGAGAAGCCGCGGTTGCGGAAGAGGCGCATGTCCAGGAGCGGCGCGGGGAGCGTGAGCTGGCGTCGTACGAACCAGGTGAGCGCCGCCGCGCCGACGACCGCGGCCAGCACGGCGTCCCAGCGCAGCCCGTGCGCGGCCGCCTCCTTGATGGCGTACACGACGGCGATCATGCCGATCAGCGAGAGCCCGACGCTGACCAGGTCCCAGGGGCCGGGCGCGGGGTTCTTCGACTCGGGCAGCAGCTTGATGCCGACGAGGACGAGGACGGCCATCACCGGCAGGTTGATGAGGAAGACCGAGCCCCACCAGAAGTGTTCGAGCAGGAAGCCGCCCACGACCGGCCCGACGGCCGCGCCCGCGGACGCCATGGCGCCCCAGATGCCGACCGCGAGGCTACGCTCGCGCGGGTCGTGGAAGATGTTCCGGATCAGCGCCAGCGTGGACGGCATCAGGGTCGCGCCCGCGACACCGAGCAGCGCGCGGGCCAGGATCATCAGCTCGGGGCTCGTGGCGTAGGAGTTGAGGACCGAGACCGCGCCGAAGGCGACGGCTCCGGTGAGCAGCAGTTTCTTGCGTCCGATGCGGTCGCCGAGGCTGCCCATGGAGACGAGCAGACCGGCGATGACGAAGGAGTAGACGTCGCCGATCCACAGCAGCTGAGTGCCGGACGGTTTGAGGTCCTCGCTGATGTAGGGCGTCGCCAGGCCGAGCACGGTCGCGTCGACGGCGACCAGGAGCACGGCGAGGACGAGCACGGCGAGCGCGAGCCAGCGGCCGGGGCCGCGCTCCACTTCCGCCTCGGCGGTCTGCCGGTGGGTGCTTGTCATGAGTCCACTCTCCGACGCGCGCCGCCGATCAGCAGCTCGGCGATCATGTACGAGAAGTCCTTGGCGGCCACCCGGCCGTCCTGCACCGCCCAGGCGCCGGAGCCGATGAGGCCGTACAGCGCCTCGGTGAGCCAGGCGGGTGTCAGGTCGATGCGGAACTCCCCGCTCTCCTGGCCGCGCCGGAAGAGGGCGGCGAGGCGGGCGTCGATGCGGGCCCAGCCCTCGTGCTGGGTGTCCCCCTCGAAGAGCTGGTTCTCGGTGTAGAGGAAGGCGAGGAGTCCGGCGTGCGGCTCGATCTCCTTCACGAGGCGCCGCAGGGCGTCCTGGGCGCTGCCCGCCCCCAGCTCCGACCGGTCGAGGACGGCCTCGCACTCCTGGAGCCCCAGCTCCTCCAGGGCGCGTACGAGGGCGTCGCGGCCCGCGAAGTGGCGGTGCAGGGTGGCCCGGCTGATGCCCGCGGCGCGGGCGACCTCGTCCATGGTGGAGGTGGCCTTACGGGTGAGCAGGGCCGCGGCGCTGCGCAGGACCTGGTCGCGATCGACTGACATGAGACGAGCCTAACCCTTTTGAGACGGCTTCGTCTCATTAGGCTCGCACGCCCCGAGCCACCGAGGGGAACATCCGTCCAATACGTCGGCATGCGCCGAGGGCGACAGTGTGTCCATGAGCCACCGCATCATCCAGGACGCCTTCCAGGCCTTCGCCAGCAACGACCCGGTCCGGATCTCCGCCGTCCTCACCGAGGACGCCGAATGGCTCTCGCCTCCCGGCAACCCCACCGCCGTCGCGCTAGGGACGACCCACCACATGGTGGGCAGGGAGGCCGTCGTGCGCTTCTTCGCCCAGGACTTCCCCCGTCTGTACGCGCGCGACGTGGCCGTCACCTTCCACGGCGTCCACGTCGACGGCGAACGGGCGGCCGTGGAGGCGTCCATGACGGCGACGCTCGCCGACGGCAACCCTTACAGCAACGACTACTGCTTCGTCGTCGAACTCCGGGACGGACTCGTCCACCGGGTCCGCGAGTACCTGGACACGGCCCGCGGCCTCCGTATGGTCTCCGGCGAAGCCGCACGGTAGCCGTCCCCGGATCCGGAGGGCCGGGGTCAGTGCCAGGGCAGTTCCCCGCGCCGCCCCCAGTACGCCCGCGGTTCCTCCACGAGCCCGGCGAGGCGTTCGAGGTGGCCCGCGTCGAGGTCGACCGCGGTGGCGTGCAGGTTGGAGACCAGCTGGACCGAGGTGGCCGCCCCGGACAGGACCACGCCCGTCCACGGCTCGCACAGCAGCGCGGCGAGCGCCACCGCGTCGCAGCCGAGTCCCGCCTCCTCGGCGACCTGGCGCAGCGCGGCGGGCGCGTGCGGGGCGGCGAGGCGGCCGTTGGCCATGCCCTCCTTGACGAGCACGGTCAGCCCCGCGTCACGCGCCTCGGCGAGCGCGGGCCCCGCCGAGGTCTCCAGGAGGTTGTACGTCGCCTGGACGGTACGGAAGAGGGGTTCCCCGTCGACGGTGACGGCGAGGGCGGCGCGGATCGCGGCCGCCTGCTCGGGGCCGCTCACCGAGAGCCCGACCGTGACGCCCTCCGCGGCCAGCTCCGCGAGGCGGGCGTGGAGTTCCTTGTCGGTGAGCGCGGGGCTCTCGGGCGTGACGGAGTGGATCTGGTAGAGGTCGAGCCGGTCGCCGAGCAGTTCGGCGCTCTCCGCGCGCTGCCGGTCGTAGGCAGCGACGCTGTGGTCCTTGACCTCGTGCGGGCCTTCGGCGTCGGTGCGCCAGTCGGCCGTGTACGTATAGCCCCACTTGCTGCCGACGACGACATCGCGGTTGTCGGGCCTGGCGCGCAGCCAGTCGGCGAGGAACTCCTCGGAGCGGCCGTACGAGCGCGCCACGTCGACATAGCGGACGCCCGAGGCGTACGCGGCGTCGAGGAGTTCGAACGTACGAGCGCGAAGGGCCTCGACGCTGCGGGACGGCGGCAGGTCGGCCTCGCGGCCCAGGGTGATGTAGCCGGGCCTGCCCACGGCGGCGAGACCGAGCCCCAGGTGCGCGGTCGGGGTGGTGGCTGCGGCAAGGCGGGCGAAGGGCATCGCGGGCTCCTGGTCGTAGGGGATTCCCCCGTCGTCGTAGGGGACCTCCCCCTGGTCGTAGGGGATCTCCCCGTCAACGTAACCCGCGACGCCCCTCCGTCACCCGCGCGCGGCCGCCCACTCCCGCTGCCCCGCCAGGTCCGCCTTGACCTCGGCGAGCTGGACGGCGACGGCCGAGGGGGCGGTGCCGCCACGGCCGTCGCGCGAGGCGAGGGCGCCCGGCACGTTCAGGACCGTGCGGACCTCGGGGGTGAGGTGCTCGGAGATCTTGGCGAACTGCTCGTCGGTGAGCTGCTCCAGCTCGATGCCCCGCGTCTCGCACTCCTTGACGCACTCACCGGCGACCTCGTGCGCCACCCGGAACGGCACGCCCTGCTTGACCAGCCACTCCGCGATGTCGGTGGCGAGCGAGAAGCCGGCCGGGGCAAGTTCCTCCATGCGCTCGCGGTTGACGGTGAGCGTCGCCATCATGCCGGTGAAGGCGGGCAGCAGGACCTCCAGCTGGTCGCAGGAGTCGAAGACCGGCTCCTTGTCCTCCTGGAGGTCGCGGTTGTACGCCAGCGGCAGGGCCTTGAGGGTCGCCATCAGCCCCGTCAGATTGCCGATCAGACGGCCCGACTTGCCGCGCGCCAGCTCGGCGATGTCCGGGTTCTTCTTCTGCGGCATGATCGACGAGCCGGTCGAGAAGGCGTCGTGGAGGGTGACGAAGGAGAACTCCTTCGTGTTCCAGATGATGATCTCCTCGGCGATCCGGGAGAGGTTCACGCCGATCATCGCGGTGATGAAGGCGAACTCCGCGACGAAGTCACGGGAGGCCGTGCCGTCGATGGAGTTGCCCACGCTGCCGTGCTCGAAGCCGAGGTCCTCGGCGACCGCCTCCGGGTCGAGGCCGAGCGACGAACCGGCCAGCGCGCCCGAGCCGTAGGGCGACACGGCCGTACGCGCGTCCCACTGCCGCAGCCGCTCAGCGTCCCGGGACAGGGACTGCACGTGCGCGAGGACGTGGTGGGCGAAGAGGACCGGCTGGGCGTGCTGGAGGTGCGTACGCCCCGGCATGGCGACGTCCGGGTGCGCCTCGGCGAGGCCGACGAGCGCGCCCTGGAGGTCGGCGAGCAGAGCGCCGATGATCCGCGCGTGGTCGCGCAGGTACATCCGGAAGAGCGTCGCCACCTGGTCATTGCGCGAGCGCCCTGCCCGCAGCTTGCCGCCGAGGTCGGGGCCGAGCCGCTCCAGGAGGCCCCGCTCCAGGGCGGTGTGGACGTCCTCGTCGGCGAGGGTGCCGACGAACGAGCCGTCCGCGACATCGGCTTCGAGCTGGTCGAGCCCGGCCAGCATGCGGGCCAGCTCGTCCTCGGTGAGCAGGCCCGCCGTGTGGAGCACGCGCGCGTGGGCGCGGGAACCGGCGACGTCGTACGGCGCGAGACGCCAGTCGAAGTGGACCGACGCGGACAACTTGGCCAGGGCCTCCGCGGGCCCGTCGGCGAACCGTCCGCCCCAGAGCCGGACGTCACCGCCGTTGTTGCTGCTCACTGCACGTGCTCCTCAGGGCTGTCGGTTGCCGGTTCGTCGACGCGCACCACGCGCCTTCATCGACGCGCACGAGACGCTATGCATGAGTATGCAGAACTCTGCATGTTTCGTCAATCGAGCCCCGGCGAGCCGGCCCCGCCGGATTGATCAAGTCGATATCCCAACTCCTTAGACAGCCGAAGGATATTGGCGAATAATCCTTAGGCATGGGAAAGACTCACGCACGCATCGACGGCAGACTCCGCACCTTCATCGAGGAACAGCCGATGTTCTTCACGGCGACCGCGCCCCTCTCCGGGGACGGCACGATCAATCTCTCCCCCAAGGGCCTCAAGGGCTCCTTCGTGGTCCTCGACGAACTGACCGTCGCCTACCTGGACTTCGCGGGCAGCAACGCCGAGACCATCGCGCACCTGCGCGAGAACGGCCGCATCACGCTCATGTGGTGCGCCTTCCAGGGACCGCCCAACATCGTGCGGGTGCACGGCCGCGGCGAGCCCGTCTTCCGCGACGACCCGCGCTTCAAGGACCTGCTCGGCCACTTCCCCGGCATCGACCCCACCCCGCACGGCCTGCGCGCCATCGTCGTCGTGACGGCCGACCTCGTCCGGGACACCTGCGGGTACGCGGTGCCCTTCATGACGTACGACGAGGACCGCGACCTGCACGGCAAGCGCTTCGCGCGCGAGGACGACGCCTCGCTGAGCGCCTACTTCACCAAGAAGGAGCACATCGCGCGGAGCATCGACGGCCTTCCCGGGCTGCCGCTGCCGTTGCCGCCCACTAGCGTCTGAGCCATGCGCCCACGAGCCGTCGCCCTCGCCTGTGCCGTCCTGTTCGCCGCCGCCGGCACGCTCGGGGCGGCGCCCGAGCCCGGCCCGCCGCTGCCGGAGCGGATGGCCGACACGGGCGGCGGCAGCCAGCTCATCACCGCCCAGGCCCGCCGCACCGGCTCCACCACCGGCACCCTCACCTGGTGGGACCGGCGCGGCGGACGGTGGGTGGAGGCCGGGTCCGCGCCCGCCCGGTTCGGCGCGAGGGGCCTCGCGGAGGGCGCCGCGCGCCGCCAGGGGACGGACACGACGCCCACGGGCCTGTACGGGCTGCCGCACGCCTTCGGGATCGCGCCGAGCCCCGACGGCACCACGTACCCCTACCGCCGCGTGACGGAGGAGTCCTGGTGGTGCCAGGACAACGCGTCGCGCTCCTACAACCGCTGGTCCGAGCCGCGCGCCGCGGACTGCCGGGCCGCCGAGGCCGAACACCTCATCACCTACGACCCGCAGTACACGCACGCCCTCGTCATCGACTACAACTACGCCCGCCCCGTGCGCGGCCGGGGCGCCGGGATCTTCCTGCACGTCCACGGACCCGGCGCGACGGCCGGGTGCGTCTCGGTACCCGAGGAGGCGATGCGCGCGGTCCTGCGGTGGGCGAAGCCGGAGCGGCGGCCGCACATCGCGATCGGCACGGCGTCGGGGGCGACGGCCCTCACCCGCTACTGAGCCCCGTTGCCCGTGGAGCGACCTACCGGCCCCGGTGTCCGTCGAGCGACCCGCTGACCCACCATCCGTGTAGCGACCACATATCGAGACGGGGTTGCACGCGCGCGTGGCCGGGGCGTTGCATCGCGGCGTGCAACCCGAACAGACGATCCTCAGCCCCGCCGACTCCGGGAGCGGCGCCGACAAGGCCGCGCGCCGCGCCGTCACCGTCTTCCCCCTCCTCGTCCTGGCGGCGGGCGCCCTCGGCCTCGTCGCGCCGGGTGCCTTCGAGGGGTGGGGCACCAACGTCCCCTACCTGCTGGGCGTGGTGATGTTCTGCATGGGGCTGACGATGACCCCGCTCGACTTCCAGGGCGTGGTCAAGCGGCCGTGGGCCGTCGCGCTCGGGCTCGTCGCGCATTACGTCATCATGCCGGGGCTCGGCTGGGTGATCGCCCACGCGCTCGGTCTCTCACCGCAGTTGGCGGCCGGTGTGATCCTGGTGGGCTGCGCGCCGAGCGGCACGGCGTCCAATGTCGTGACCTATCTGGCCCGCGGTGACGTGGCGCTCTCCGTCTCCGTCGCCACCGTCTCGACCGTCCTCGCCCCGCTGGTCACCCCGCCGCTGACACTGCTCCTCGCGGGCGAGTACCTGCCGGTGGACGCGGGCTCGATGGTCACGGACATCCTCAAGACCGTGCTGCTCCCGGTCATCGCCGGGCTGGTCGTACGGCTCCTCCTCGGGCGGTACGTCGACCGGGTGCTCGGCGCCCTGCCGTGGCTGTCCGCGCTGACCATCGCCGCGATCGTGGCGATCGTCGTCGCGGGCAGCGCCGCGGCCATCAAGTCGGCCGCGGCGCTGGTGTTCCTCGCGGTTTTCCTCCACAACGGCCTGGGCCTCGCGCTCGGTTACGGCGCGGGCAAGCTGGCCCGCCTCGGGCCGCCGGCCTCGCGCGCGATGGCCTTCGAGGTCGGCATGCAGAACTCCGGCCGCGCGGCGTCCCTGGCCACGGCGCACTTCAGCCCGCTCGCGGCGCTGCCCTCAGCGGTCTTCTCCGTCTGGCACAACGTGTCGGGGGCGCTGGTGGCGGCCTTCATGGCGCGCTCCCGGAAGTCGCCGGTCGGACGGAGGTCAAGCCCGTCCGGCGATTGAGGACGAACTCGGCGAAGCCGGTGACCGGCGGCGCCCCGGCGCGGAACAACGATTCAGTGCTCGTTCGACGCCAGCCGCAGCAGGTGGTCCGCCAGCGCCTGACCCCCCGCCGGCTCCCTGCTGATAAGCATCAACGTGTCGTCGCCCGCGATCGTCCCGAGGACGTCGTGCAGTTCGGCCTGGTCGATGGCCGAGGCGAGGAACTGGGCCGCGCCCGGCGGCGTACGGAGCACGACGAGGTTGGCCGAGGCCTCCGCGGAGATCAGCAGCTCCGCGGAGAGACGCCGCATCCGCTCCTCCTTGGCCGACTCCCCCAGCGGCGCGCGCGGCGTGCGGAAACCGCCCTCGCTCGGCACCGCGTAGATGAGGTCGCCCTCGGCGTTGCGGATCTTGACCGCGTTCAGCTCGTCCAGGTCGCGGGAGAGCGTCGCCTGGGTGACGGTCAGGCCGTCGTCGGCGAGCAGCTTCGCCAGCTGGCTCTGGGAGCGCACCGGCTGCCGGTTGAGGATGTCCACGATCCGGCGGTGGCGTGCGGTGCGGGTCTGCGGCACGGCGGGACCCGCGTGGTCGCCGTGCTCGTTGCCTTGCGCCTGGCTCATCGTCGTCTCATTCTCCGGATCGTCCGTCCCCGTCGGCCTCGGCGGCCTCGGCGGCCTTGTCAGCCTCGTCCAGGATGCCGGAAAGCGCCCGGAGGAACGCGTCCACCTCGTCGTCGCGCACGTTCAGCGGTGGCATCAGCCGTACGACATCGGGGGCGGGCACGTTCACCAGGAAGCCGGCGTCCTGAGCCGCCTGCTGCGCCCGCGGCGCGAGCGGCTCGGTGAGCACGATACCCAGCAGCAGGCCCGAGCCCCTGACATGGTCCACGAGCGGGTGTCCGAGTGACTCGATTCCGTCGCGCAGCTTCTCGCCCGCCCGCTTGGTGTTCTCCAGCAGGCCCTCGGCGGCGATGGTCTCGACGACGGCGAGCCCGGCGGCGCACGCCACGGGGTTCCCGCCGAACGTCGTGCCGTGGTGACCTGGCTTGAACAGCTCCGCCGCCGCGCCGAACGCGACGGTCGCGCCGAGCGGCAGACCGCCGCCGAGACCCTTCGCGAGTGTGACGATGTCCGGATCGACGCCCTCGTGCGCGAGGTGCTCGAACCAGTGCCCGGTGCGGCCGATTCCGGTCTGCACCTCGTCGAGGACGAGGAGGGTTCCGGTGGCGCGGGTGATCTCCCTGGCCGCCCTGAGGTAGCCCGCGGGCGGCACGACGACGCCGTTCTCGCCCTGGATCGGCTCGATGATCACGAAGGCGGTGTCGGTGGTGACGGCCGCGCGCAGGGCCTCCACATCGCCGTAAGGGACGTGTGTGACCTCGCCGGGCAGCGGCAGGAACGGCTTCTGCTTGCCGGGCTGGCCGGTGAGGGCGAGCGCCCCCATGGTCCGGCCGTGGAAGCCGCCGTCGGTGGCGACCATGTGCGGGCGGCCGGTCAGCCGGCCGATCTTGAAGGCGCCTTCGTTGGCCTCCGCGCCGGAGTTGCAGAAGTACACGCGGCCTTCGCGGCCGAAGAGCTGGAGCAGCCGCTCGGCGAGGGCGACGGGCGGCTCGGCGACGAAGAGGTTCGAGACGTGGCCGAGCGAGGCGATCTGGGCGCTCACCGCCTCCACGATCGCCGGATGGGCGTGGCCGAGCGCGTTGACCGCGATGCCGCCGACGAAGTCGACGTACTCCTTGCCGTCGGCGTCCCACAGCTTGGTGCCCTCGCCGCGCACCAGGGGCAGCCGGGGCGTGCCGTAGTTGTCCATGAGCGCGCCCTGCCAGCGCGTGGTCAGCTCCTGGTTGCTCATGACTCCCCCTCGGTGCCGGTGCTGGTGCTAGTGGCGGTGCCGGTGGCGTCGGGCACGACCATCGTGCCGATGCCCTCGTCGGTGAAGATCTCCAGCAGGATCGAGTGCTGGACGCGGCCGTCGATGACGCGGGCGGTCTCCACTCCGTTGCGTACGGCGTGCAGACAGCCCTCCATCTTGGGGACCATGCCGCTGGCCAGCTCGGGCAGGAGCTTCTCCAGCTCCTTCGCGGTGAGCCTGCTGATGACCTCGTCGGAGTTCGGCCAGTCCTCGTACAGGCCCTCGACGTCGGTCAGGACCATCAGAGTCTCGGCACCAAGCGCCGCAGCGAGTGCCGCAGCCGCCGTATCAGCATTGACGTTGTAGACATGGTGGTCGTCCTGGGAACGGGCGATCGAGGAGACGACCGGGATACGGCCGTCGGCGAGCAGCGCCGTGATGGCGCCCGTGTCGATCGCGGTGATCTCGCCGACCCGGCCGATGTCGACCAGTTCGCCCTCGATGCGGGGCTGGTGCTTGGTGGCGGTGATGGTGTGCGCGTCCTCGCCGGTGAGGCCGACGGCGAGCGGACCGTGCCGGTTGAGCAGCCCGACCAGTTCGCGCTGCACCTGTCCGGCGAGCACCATGCGTACGACGTCCATGGCGTCCTCGGTGGTGACGCGCAGGCCCGCCTTGAACTCGCTGACGATGCCGTGCCGGTCGAGGGCCCTGCTGATCTGCGGGCCGCCGCCGTGCACGACGACGGGCTTGAGGCCCGCGTGGTGCAGGAAGACGACGTCCTGGGCGAAGGCGGCCTTCAGCTCGTCGTCGACCATGGCGTTGCCGCCGAACTTGATGACGACGGTCTTGCCGCGGTGCCGGGTCAGCCAGGGCAGCGCCTCGATGAGGATCTGGGCCTTGGGCAGCGCGGTGTGTTTGCGCGCGGTGGGCTGGCTCATGAGCTGTACGCGCTGTTCTCGTGGACGTAGTCGGCGGTGAGGTCGTTGGTCCAGATGGTCGCGGTCTCGTCGCCCTCGGCGAGGTCGGCGGTGATGACGATCTCCCGGTAGCGCATGTCGATGAGGTCGCGGTCCTCGCCGACCGAGCCGTTCTTGCAGACCCAGACGCCGTTGATGGCGACGTTGAGCCGGTCCGGGTCGAAGGCGGCGGACGTGGTGCCGATCGCGGAGAGCACCCGGCCCCAGTTGGGGTCCTCGCCGTGCAGGGCACACTTGAGGAGGTTGTTGCGGGCGATGGACCGGCCGACCTCGACGGCGTCGGCCTCGCTCGCCGCGTTCACGACCTCGACCTTGATGTCCTTGCTCGCGCCCTCGGCGTCGCCGATGAGCTGGCGCCCGAGGTCGTCGCAGACCTCGCGGACGGCCTCGGCGAACTCCGCGTACTCCGGGGTGACTTCGGCCGCGCCGGAGGCGAGCAGCAGCACGGTGTCGTTGGTGGACATGCAGCCGTCGGAGTCGACCCGGTCGAAGGTGAGCCGGGTCGCGTCCCGCAGCGCCTTGTCCAGGACATCGGCCCCCAGATCGGCGTCGGTGGTGAGCACGACGAGCATCGTGGCGAGGCCGGGGGCGAGCATGCCCGCGCCCTTGGCCATGCCGCCGACGGTCCAGCCGCCCTTGGTGACGACGGACGTCTTGTGGACGCTGTCGGTGGTCTTGATGGCGATGGCGGCCTTCTCGCCGCCGTGCGCGGAGAGTTCACCGGCGGCCTTCTCGACGCCGGGCAGCAGCTTGTCCATCGGCAGGGTGATGCCGATCAGCCCCGTCGAGGCGACGGCGACCTCGCCCGCGTTGAGGGAGAGCACCTCGGCGACCTTCTCGGCGGTGGCGTGCGTGTCCTGGAAGCCCTGGGGGCCCGTACAGGCGTTGGCGCCACCGGAGTTGAGGACGACCGCGGAGACGAGTCCGCCCTTGAGCACCTGCTCCGACCAGAGGACGGGGGCGGCCTTGACGCGGTTGGAGGTGAACACGCCCGCGGCGGCGAGGCGGGGTCCGGTGTTGACCACGAGGGCCAGGTCCGGGTTGCCGTTCTCCTTGATCCCGGCGGCGATGCCCGCGGCCGTGAATCCCTTGGCTGCCGTCACACTCACGGCGCGACTCCGATCGTTGAGAGCCCGGTGGCCTCGTCGAGGCCGAGGGCGATGTTCATGCTCTGCAGGGCGCCGCCCGCGGTGCCCTTGGTGAGGTTGTCGATGGCGCTGATCACGATCACGCGGCCCGCCGCCTCGTCGTACGCGACCTGGATCCGCACGGCGTTCGAGCCGTACACGGCGGCGGTCGCGGGCCACTGCCCCTCGGGGAGCAGGTGGACGAACGGCTCGTCGGCGAAGGCCTTCTCGTAGACGGCCCGCACCGACTCGGCGGTGACGCCCGGCTTCGCCTTCGCGCTGCACGTGGCGAGGATGCCGCGGGGCATCGGGGCCAGGGTCGGCGTGAAGGAGACGGAGACGGGCGTGCCGGCGGCGGCGCTGAGGTTCTGGATCATCTCGGGGGTGTGGCGGTGGAGGCCCCCCACTCCGTACGGGGACATGCTTCCCATGACCTCGGAACCGAGGAGGTGCGGCTTGGCGGCCTTGCCCGCGCCGGAGGTGCCGGACGCGGCGACGATCACGGCCTCGGGCTCGACGAGGTCGGCCCCGTACGCGGGGAAGAGCGCGAGCGAGACGGCGGTCGGATAGCAGCCGGGTACGGCGACGCGCTTGGCGCCCGCCAACGCGGCGCGGGCACCCGGCAGTTCGGGCAGGCCGTAGGGCCAGGTCCCTGCGTGCGGGCTGCCGTAGAACTTCTCCCAGTCCCCCGCGTCCTCCAGCCGGAAGTCGGCACCCATGTCCACGACGAGGACATCAGGGCCGAGCTGCTCGGCGACGGCGGCGGACTGCCCGTGGGGCAGCGCGAGGAAGACGACGTCGTGGCCCGCGAGGACCTCGGCGGTGGTGGGCTCCAGGACGCGCCCGGCGAGCGGAAGCAGATGCGGCTGGAGCGCGCCCAGGCGCTGCCCCGCGTTCGCGTTCCCGGTCAGGGCGCCGATCTCCACCTCGGGGTGGGCGAGCAGCAGACGCAGCAACTCGCCGCCCGCATACCCACTCGCCCCTGCCACTGCTGCGCGTACCGCCATGGAACCCTCCTCTTGGATGGCATGACTATACGCAGAGCTGCACTTTTATGCAACGAGCTTGGTGCGCTGCCTCCGATAATCGCGTGCCCTGAAGATCCGAACGCGTTACCTTCGGGTCCATGAACGTCACCGGCCGAAGCCACCCCGCGACCGCGCGAGCGACCAGCTCGCCGGTTGCCGCCGTCTGACGTACGTTCTCGTCCTCCACCGGCGACCGGAAACGGCCCGTCGGTGGTTCCGTGGTCCTTCCGTCCCGGTTCCGGTATTTCGCGGGCCGTCGCCCGGCGCCTTTCCCGCTGCGACGCCAAGGAGCCACTGCCATGGACACCGAACAGATCGTCCGTACGTTCGTCGAGTACTACGAGGACCGCGGGCACCGCCGGATCACCGGCTCGACGCTGCTGCCGCCGCCCGGTGACCCGGTGCTCTTCACCACCTCGGGCATGCATCCGCTCATCCCCTACCTGGAAGGGCGCCCACACCCTCTGGGCCGACGGCTGGTCAACGTGCAGCGCTGTCTGCGCACGACGGATCTGGAGGAGGTCGGTGACCCCACCCATCTGACCGTCTTCGAGATGCTCGGCACCTGGTCGCTCGGCGACTACGAGGGGACGCTCAGCCTCGACTGGGGGTACGGGCTGCTCACCGAGGGGTTCGGCGTCGATCCGGGGCTGCTGCACGCCACGGTCTTCGGCGGCGACGAGCTGACCGGGCCCGATACCGCCTCCCTGGAGCTGTGGCAGGAACGCGGGGTCCCGGTGGAGCTGACCGTCGAGGACAACTGGTGGCCCAGTGGGTCGCCCGGGCCGTGCGGACCCGACTCGGAGATCTTCCTATGGACCGGCGACGGGCCTCCGGAGTCGACGCCCACGCGTGACGAGCGCTGGGTGGAGGTGTGGAACCACGTGATGATGCGCCACCGTCGGCTCCCCGACGGTTCACTCGTGCCGCTGGCCCAGCGCAATGTCGACACCGGTCTTGGCCTTGAGCGGCTCGCCTCGCTGCTCCAGGGCCGGACCTCGGTCTTCGAGTGCGATGTCTTCGAGCCCTGGCGCCGGCTCGTGCCGAAGCTGTGGCCGGTGGACGAGCCGTCGCTGCGGCTGGTCTGCGACCATCTGCGCTCGGCCGTGGTGGTGATCGGCGACGGGGTGCGGCCGGCCGTGGGCGGGCGCGGCTATGTGCTGCGGCGGCTTGTGCGGCGGGTGCTCACCGTGCTCTGGCGGGACGATCCCTCACGCGGGCTCGGGCCCTCACGCGGGCTCGGGGATCTCCCCGACGAGCTGATCCGGCACACCCTGGACCGCTTCCGGCAGGAGACCGATCCGGGCGAGGTGCGCCGGGTGCTGCTCGACGAGGAGCGCCGGTTCGGGCGGCTCCTCGAGCGCGGCCGGCGGGTGCTGGCCCGGCCGCGGTTCCAAGGCACGCTGGACGAGGAGGACTTCCGCCATCTGCACGACACCCACGGCCTGCCGCGCGACCTGGTGCTGAGCCTGCGGTCGGGCGGGTGAGGGCCGGGACGGGGCGGCTACGGGGCCGTCAGGAGCGGGCGTCCTCGTCGGCGCGGGCCGCGCGCTTCTGGGCGTCCTCCGCCTGCTTCTCCTTGATCCGCACCGCTTCCTTGCGGACCTCGGCCTGGGTGGCGCGCTCCTGACGCAGCCAGGAGGGCATCTCGTCCTTCAGCGCGTCGATCTGCTCGGTGGTGAGCGGCTCCGTGACCCCGCCGCGGGCGAGGCCCGCGATGGAGACGCCGAGCTTGGCGGCGACGACCGGGCGGGGGTGCGGGCCCTTGCGGCGCAGCTCCTGGAGCCACTCGGGGGGATCGGCTTGGAGCGCGTTCAGCTCACTGCGCGTGACGACACCCTCCTGGAACTCTGCGGGGGTGGCCTGGAGGTACACACCCAGCTTCTTCGCCGCGGTCGCGGGCTTCATGGTCTGGGTGGTCTGGTGCGACGTCATGGGGTCAAGGGTATCGAGCATGTGCGCTACTTCCGACCACGACCGGTAGCCTGGCGAGGTGACAGGCTCGGAAGTAACCCCTTCGTTCCGGCTCGCCTACGTCCCGGGGGTGACGCCCACCAAGTGGGTGCGTATCTGGAACGAGCGGCTGCCCGACGTCCCCTTGACCCTCCTCCAGGTCTCCCCCGCCGAAGCACCCGGCGTGCTGCGGGCGGGCGGCGCCGACGCCGGATTCGTACGTCTGCCGATCGACCGCACGGACCTCAGCGCGATCCCCCTCTACGCCGAGACGACCGTCGTCGTGATCCCCAAGGACCACGTCGTGGCGGCGGTCGACGAGGTGTCGCCCGAGGACCTCGCGGACGAGATCGTGTTCCACCCGCTCGACGAGACGCTGGAGTGGGAGCGGCGGCCCGGGGTGCCGGCCGCCGAGCGCCCCGAGACGACGGCCGACGCCATCGAGCTGGTCGCCGCGGGCGTGGGCGTGCTCGTCGTCCCGCAGTCCCTGGCCCGTCTGCACCACCGCAAGGACCTCACCTACCGCACCGTCACCGGCGCCCCCGAGTCGCGGGTGGCCCTCGCGTGGCCGGAGGCCGCGACGACGGACCTGGTGGAGGACTTCATCGGGATCGTCCGCGGCCGTACGGTCAACAGCTCACGGGGCCGTACGCAGACCCCGGCGAAGGACAAGGCCCCGGCCAAGGCCAAGCCCGCCGGCAAGTCAGGGGCCAAGGCGGGCGACAAGGGCCGGCGCGGGGCACCCGCCCGGCAGGCGAAGGGCGCCAAGCCGGCCGCCAAGCGCGGGAAGCCGCGCCGCCGGCCGTAACCAGAGGCGACGTACGCGAGAGGGGCCTCCCGCCGCAGTGGCGGGAGGCCCCTCCTTCATGGGCGCCGGAGCGTCAGCTCAGGATCGCGAGCGCCTGGTTGAGCGTCGCGGACGGGCGCATGACCGCGGAGGCCTTGGCCGCGTCCGGCTGGTAGTAACCGCCGATGTCGACCGGGGAGCCCTGGACGGCGATCAGCTCGTCCACGATGGTCCGCTCCTGCTCGGAGAGCGTCTTGGCCAGGGCCGCGAACGCCTCCGCCAGCTGCGTGTCCTCGGTCTGCTTGGCCAGCTCCTGGGCCCAGTACAGGGCGAGGTAGAAGTGGCTGCCGCGGTTGTCGATGCCACCGAGGCGGCGGCTCGGCGACTTGTCGTTCTCCAGGAAGGAGGCCGTCGCGCGGTCCAGGGTGTCGGCGAGGATCTGGGCGCGCGCGTTGCCCGTCGTGGTGGCGAGGTGCTCGAAGCTGACCGCGAGGGCCAGGAACTCGCCCAGGCTGTCCCAGCGCAGGTAGTTCTCCTTGACCAGCTGCTGGACGTGCTTCGGGGCGGAGCCGCCGGCGCCCGTCTCGAAGAGGCCGCCGCCGTTCATCAGCGGGACGACCGACAGCATCTTGGCGCTGGTGCCCAGCTCCAGGATCGGGAAGAGGTCGGTGAGGTAGTCGCGCAGGACGTTGCCGGTGACGGAGATGGTGTCCTCGCCGCGGCGGATGCGCTCCAGGGAGAACGCGGTGGCCTCGGCCGGCGCCATGATCCGGATGTCCAGGCCCTCGGTGTCGTGGTCGGCGAGGTACCGCTCGACCTTGCCGATGAGGACGGCGTCGTGGGCGCGGGTGTCGTCCAGCCAGAACACGGCCGGGCTGCCGGTCGCGCGGGCGCGGGTGACGGCGAGCTTGACCCAGTCCTGGATCGGCGCGTCCTTGGTCTGGCACATGCGGAAGATGTCACCGGCGGCGACGGTCTGCTCAAGGACGACGTTTCCGGCGGCGTCGACGACGCGGACGGTGCCCGTGGTGGGGACCTCGAACGTCTTGTCGTGGCTGCCGTACTCCTCGGCCTTCTGCGCCATCAGGCCGACGTTCGGGACGGAGCCCATGGTCGACGGGTCGAAGGCGCCGTTGGCGCGGCAGTCGTCGATGACGACCTGGTAGATGCCCGCGTAGCTGCTGTCCGGGAGGACGGCCAGGGTGTCGTGCTCCTCGCCGTCCGGGCCCCACATGTGGCCGGAGGTGCGGATCATGGCCGGCATGGAGGCGTCGACGATGACATCGCTCGGCACGTGCAGGTTCGAGATGCCCTTGTCGGAGTCGACCATGGCCAGCTCCGGGCCCTCGGCCAGCTCGGCCTCGAAGGACGCCTTGATCTTCTCGCCCTCGGGGAGCGAGTCCAGGCCCTTGAAGATGCCGCCCAGACCGTCGTTCGGGGTCAGGCCGGCGGCGGCCAGCGTCTCGCCGTGCGCGGCGAAGGTCTTCGGGAAGAAGGCGCGGACCACGTGGCCGAAGACGATCGGGTCGGAGACCTTCATCATCGTGGCCTTTAGGTGCACGGAGAAGAGGACGCCCTCGGCCTTGGCGCGGGCGACCTGCTCCTTGAGGAACTCGCGGAGCGCGGCGACGCGCATGACGGAGGCGTCGACGACCTCGCCCTCGAGGACCGGTACGGACTCGCGCAGGACGGTGGTGGAGCCGTCGTCACCGACGAGCTCGATGCGCAGCGAACCGGCCTCGGTGATCACCGCGGACTTCTCGGTGGAGCGGAAGTCGTTCTCGCCCATGGTGGCGACGTTCGTCTTCGAGTCGGCCGTCCAGGCGCCCATGCGGTGCGGGTGGGCCTTGGCATAGTTCTTGACCGACGCGGGGGCGCGGCGGTCGGAGTTGCCCTCGCGCAGGACCGGGTTGACGGCGCTGCCCTTGACCTTGTCGTAGCGGGCGCGGATGTCGCGCTCCTCGTCGGTCTTCGGGTCGTCCGGGTAGTCGGGGAGCGCGTAGCCCTGGCCCTGCAGCTCGGCGATCGCGGCCTTCAGCTGCGGGATCGAGGCCGAGATGTTGGGCAGCTTGATGATGTTCGCCCCGGGCGTCTTGGCGAGCTCGCCGAGCTCGGCGAGGGCGTCGTTGATGCGCTGGCCCTCCTCGAGACGCTCGGGGAAGCTCGCGATGATCCGGCCCGCGAGCGAGATGTCACGGGTCTCCACGCTGACCCCCGCGGTCGAGGCGTAGGCCTGGACGACCGGCAAGAAGGAATGGGTCGCCAGGGCCGGGGCCTCGTCAGTGTGGGTGTAGATGATGGTCGAGTCAGTCACCGGGTGCTCCGCTCCGCGTCTGCAACATTTCTCGACATCAAGATACCTCGTACCTCCCCCCTGAAGGACAGGGCCCTGGGCACCTCGATCTACGTAGACACTGTCTACGAGGTGTAGTAGACAGTGTCTATGAGCGAGCGGGTGCCTTCGGGCGAGCAGGAGGCGGGGCTGCGGGCCCGGCTGGTGGACGTCGGCGTCGAGCTACTGGCGGCCGAGGGGGTGCAGGCGCTGACCCTGCGGGAGATCGCCCGCAGGGCGGGGGTCTCGCATGGGGCGCCCCGGCGCTACTTCCCCACGCATGTCGCCCTGCTGTCGGCGATCGCGCGGCGGGGCTTCGCGGAGCTTGCGGCGGAGGTGGAGAAGGCGGCCGCGGACGGTGACGCCCGTACGCGGCTGAAGGCGCTGAGCCGCGCCTACCTCGGCTTCGCGGCGGCTCACCGCGGCATGTTCGAGCTGATGTTCCGCCACGACCTCCTGGAGAGCGGCGCGCTCGGCCTGCGGCAGACGAGTCTGCCGCTCTTCGAGGTGCTGGTGGGCCTGGTCGCGGAGGCCCGCCGGGAGGCCGGAGCGGAGGCGGAGGCGCGGGTCGCCGCAGGGGCGCTGTGGGCGAATCTCCAGGGGATCGCGCAGCTGTGGGGGTGGGGCAGCCTGCGGCTCGCGACCGGGGCCGAGGACGTGGAGCCGCTGCTCGACGCGGCGCTGGTGGCGCATCTGGGGGCGGAGGCCTCATGAGGGCCGGGCCCGGCATGCGGCGGAGTCTCACCCTCGCGTGCAGCGTCCTCGGTGCCATGGTCGTCGCCCTGGACGGCACCGTACTCACCATCGTGCAGCCCGCTCTCCAGCGTGATCTGGACGCCTCCTTCACGCAGGTGCAGTGGACCAGCACCGGATATCTGATCGCCGTGGCGAGCCTGCTGGTCTTCTCGGGGCGGCTCGGCGACCGGTACGGGCACCGGCGGCTCTTCGCGGTCGGAACGCTCGGCTTCGCGCTCGCCTCGGCGGGCCTCGGGCTCGCGTCCGGCGTCGGCTGGGTGATCGGGCTGCGCGTCGCCCAGGGCGTCTTCGGCGCGCTGTTGCAGCCCGCCACGCTCGGGATGCTGCGGGCCGCGTTCCCGCCGGACAGGCTCGGGATGCCGATCGCCCTGCGGACCAGCGCGATAGGGCTCGCGGCGGCGGCCGGGCCGGTGCTGGGCGGGGCGCTCGCGACGCATCTCGGCTGGCGCTCGGTGTTCTTCCTGAGCGTCGTGCCCGCGCTGGTGATCGGCGTACTGGCGCTGGTGGTCCGCGTTCCCGAGCCGCCCCGGGAGGGGCCCGCGCCCGGGCTCGATCTGCCCGGTGCCGGGGTGCTCGCGGTGGCGCTGGCCTGCCTCGTGCACGCGCTGGTCGGCGTGGCGGGGTCCGGCTGGTCGGGGGTCACCGCGGTGGGATTCTGCGCGGCGGCGGCCTCGGCGGCCGTGTTCGTGCGGCATGAGCGGCGTGCCGCGAGCCCGCTGGTGCCGCTCCGTCTGGTCGCGTCGCCCGCGGTGGGTCCCGCGCTCGGCATCCTGGTGGCGGCGTCCGCGGCGATGTTCGGGGCGCTCTTCGTGGGGACGTACTTCCTGCAAGAGGTACTGGCGCTCGATCCGCTGCGGAGCGCGCTGAGGGCGCTGCCGCTCGCGCTGATGATGGTGGTGTGCGCGCCGTACGCGGCGGTACTGCTGCGAAGGCACGGGCCCCGGCGGACGATCACGGCCGCGATGGCGGTGCTCACCCTCGGCGTCCTCGCCCTGTCCCGTCTGGACCAGGCGTCGGGGCCGGTGGCGGTCGGCGGCGGTTTCCTGCTGGTCGGCGCCGGTTTCGGCACGGTGATGGTGGCGGCGACGGCGGTGGTCGTACGGCATGCCCCGGTGGCGGACGCCGGTGTGGCGGGCGGTCTCCAGCAGACCGCGATGAACGTGGGCCCGACGCTGGGCATCGCGCTGGCGACCACGCTGATGACGACGTTCGCCGCGCGCCCGCCCGGTGAGGGAGAGCAGTGGACCGACGGCGCGTTCCTCACGGCGATGGGCCCGACCCTGACGGCGCTGGCGGCGGTGGCGGCACTGGGCGCGGCGACGGCCACGAGGCTGCCGCGAAGGCCCCGGGATCCGGACAGCCAGAACCCCGCGCCCGCCCAGCCGCCCGGCCCCCGCCCGACGGCGGACTCCCCCTCCCACCACGGGCTGCCGGACCGGCGGTGAGAGCGGCGCCCTGACCGCCCCGGCAACCGGTGGCCTCCTCACCACGTCTACGTCCCGCCGCACGTGAGGTCCGCCGCAGGCAGCTTCCCCTCGCGCAGATACGTGTTGACGGCCCGGTCGGCGCACGGCACGGGGGTGAGGCCGTCGCTCCCGCGTCCGTAGACGCCGTGCGCGCGGATGTCGGCCGTCAGGAGACGCGATCCGGTGAGCCTGCGATGCAGGGCGAGGGCGCCTTCGTAGGGGACGTTGTTGTCGTGGCGGGCCTGGAGCAGCAGGGCGGGCACGTCGTTGCCGATCTCCGTGCCGGGCTCGCGGGGCTCGCCGCCCCAGAACGCGCACGGCGCGATCATGCCGTTGACATAGGGGCCGAAGACCGGCTGGGTGGCGCGGCTGCGCTGCATGTTCTTCCAGTACGTCTGCGGGTCTTTCGGCCAGCCGCCCGCGGGCCACCCGCCGTCGCCGCACATGAAGATCGCACCACCGACCATGCCGCTCTCCAGCTCGGGCGAGGAGAGCAGTTCGAGGAGTCCGGCGAGCGCGGGCCCCGGCTCGATCTCCTCACCCGTCGCGGCCTTCTTCAAGTCGGCGACCACACTCGCCAGTTGGGGGTCGTACTCCTCGTGCTGGACGAGCTGCTTGAAGATCATCCGCAGGAGCGGGGCGTTGAGCCGCTCTCCCTCGACGGGGAGGGGGTGGCGTTCGGCCCTCCGCAGCAACTCGCGTATGTCTGACCGTACCGCACCGTCGAGCGCCGCCTCCGCGGGCGCGCCCGACCGCTGGAACAGTTCGTACTGCGTGGCCGCCGGGTCGGTCGAGGAGTCCAGGACGATGCGATCGGCGCGGCGCGGGAACAGCTGGGTGTAGACGGCGCCCAGGTCCGCGCCGTACGAGACGCCGTAGTACGAGAGTCTCCGCTCGCCGAGCGCGGCGCGGATGGCGTCCATGTCGCGGGCGACGTTGCGCGTCGAGGCGTGCGGCAGCAACTCGGCGTTGTCGCCGTGCTCCCGGCACCGGCGCGCGGTGTCGCGGGCGGCGCGCACCGAGGCCTCGAAGTCGGCGCGCGGGGTGGTCGTCGGCCCGGCCGGGGCCGGGCGCGGGGCGGCGCCGCAGGTGATCGGGGTGCTCTCGCCGAGGAAGCGGGGGTCGAAGCCGATGAGGTCGTAGTGGTCGGCGACGTCCTTCAACGCCGGGCGCAGAGCGAGGGTGTGGGCGAGTCCGGTGCCGCCCGGGCCGCCCGGGTTGGAGAGCAGGATGCCCCGCCGCTCGGGCGACTTCGCCTTGACGCGGGAGATCGTGAGCCGGATCGTACGGCCGCCGGGGTCGGCATAGTCGAGCGGTACGGTCACCTTCGCGCACCGCGCACCCGCCTCGTTCAGCTCCTTCTGGTCGGCGGGACAACGGCCCCAACGGAGCGCCGACGAGAAGGACTTGGGCGGCTTGGCGGGTCCGGTCGCGGCCACTGTGCCGCTGGCGAGGAGTGTGGCGAGGCCCAGGCCCGCGGCGACTGCTGACGCGACGCGCATCGTGCGTGCTCCTTGGATTCGGCGGTGGTCGCACCGGCCGGGCGGCCCGGGCGATCGATCACCACGCTAGGGACCCGCGCGCGGGCCGGCCATCGGGCCAGTGGGCCCAAGGCCCCTGGGGAGAACCCCCGTACAGGCCCCGCCGCTCCGCCGCCTTGACCTGGAGTCCGCTCCAACTCCTAAGGTCAGGAACGACCACGGAGCACCAGCCAGGAGGTACCACCATGACCAGCCTTCCCACCCGCCGGCTCGGCGCGCTGACGGTCTCCGCGCAGGGGCTCGGATGCATGGGGATGAGCCACGCCTACGGCGCGTCGGACGACACCCAGTCGATCGCGACGATCCACCGCGCCCTCGACCTCGGCGTCACCCTGCTCGACACCTCCGACTTCTACGGCAACGGCCACAACGAGGAGCTGATAGGCCGCGCCCTCGCGGGCCCGCGCCGCGAACAGGCCGTCATCGCCACGAAGTTCGGCTTCGCCAACGCCCTCGGCGAGCCGCTGCACATCCGGGGCGACGCCGCCTACGTACACCAGGCATGCGACGCCTCCCTGCGGCGGCTCGGGGTCGACCACATCGACCTGTACTACGTGCACCGGGTCGACAAGACCGTACCGATCGAGGAGACCGTCGGCGCGATGGCCGAGCTGGTCGCGGCGGGCAAGGTGCGCCACCTCGGGCTCTCCGAGGCCGGCGCGCGCACGATCCGCCGGGCGCACGCCGTGCATCCGATCGCCGCGCTGCAGAGCGAGTGGTCGCTGTGGACCAGGGACCTGGAGCCGGAGATCGCGCCGGTCTGCCGGGAGCTCGGCATCGGCCTCGTGCCGTTCTCGCCGCTCGGGCGCGGCTTCCTCACCGGCCGCTACACCTCGCTCGACGGGCTCTCCGAGAACGATCTGCGGCGCACCCAGCCCCGCTTCGCCGACGGCAACCTGGAGCGGAACCTGTCCATCGTGGACGCCCTGAACGCGCTCGCCGCCGAGAAGGGCGTCACCGCAGGGCAGCTCGCGCTCGCCTGGGTGCAGCACCGCGGCGACGACGTCGTACCGATCCCCGGCACGCGCCGCGAGAAGTACCTGGAGGAGAACGTCGCCGCCGCCACGATCGAGCTGTCCGCCGACGACCTCGCGGCGATCGGCGCGGCGGCGCCCGCGGACGGGGTGGCGGGCACGCGGTACGACGAGGGCAGCATGTCGGTGGTCGACAAGTAGGGGCCGGCCGCCCGGGACAGGTAAGCCGGGGAACGGCACGCCGCCGGCCCACGTAGCCTGCTGGTATGCCCTTCCCGCACCCCGTACCGGAGGTCCTGGCCCATCTCGCGGGCGAGTGGCGCGTGACCCGCACGGTCCGCGACCTCGCCGACGGGTCCGAGGGCAGCTTCTCCGGTACGACGCTCTTCTCGCCGCTGCCCGCCCCGGACGAGGGCGGGCTCCTCCACCAGGAGTCCGGCGTCTTCACCTGGCGCGGCACCGCGCGCCCCGCCGAGCGCACCCTGCGGTTCCTGCCCGGTGCCATACCGGGCACGGCCCGCGTGGAGTTCGCCGACGGCCGCTTCTTCCACGACCTCGACCTGCGCTCCGGCCGCCACAGCGCGGACCACCCCTGCTCGGCGGATCTCTACCGCGGCGAGTTCGAGGTGTACGACGCGGACCGCTGGCGCGCCCGGTGGCGGGTGGGCGGCCCCGCCAAGGACCTGCTGCTCGTCACGGACTATGTACGGGTACGCGTCACTGCTCGCCCAGCGCCATCCACTTGTCCGCAGTCTCCAGAACCTTGAAGCCCACCTTCTCGTAGACCCCGTGCGCGTCGGCCGTGGCGAGGAGCACGCGGCGCAGGCCGAACGGCTCCAGGTGCGCGCGGACCGCGTCGACGAGCGCGGTGCCAAGGCCCGTGCCGCGCGCGGCCGGGGTGACGTACACATCGCAGAGCCAGGCGAAGGTCGCCCGGTCGGTCACCACGCGGGCATACGCGACCTGCTCCCCCGAACCCCCTTCGTACGCACCGAAGTTCAGCGACCCCGCGATCGCCGCGTCCTGCTTGGCGCGGGATCGGCCGAGGGCCCAGTAGGCGTCCGTGGACAGCCACTCGTGGACGCGGGCCGCGTCGATGCGGGCGGGGTCGGCCGAGATCTCGTACTCACCGTGGAGCGTGACACTGTCGTTCATTCCCCGACCCTGCCAAAAGCGCCCGCGCGGAGTCGAGCGTGTTTCGCCTGGTGGGACGGGGGCGTCCGGCTACCCCCACACCTCGTCGCAGGCCTCGCGCAGCCGGCGCACCCCCTCGCCGATCTCCCCCACCCCGGCGACCGCCGCGAAGCTCAGCCGGACGTACGCCGCCGGGGGCTCCGCGGCGAAGTACGGGCGGCCGGGGGCCACGGCGACGCCCGCGCGCAGGGCCGCCGAGGCCAGCGCCGTCTCGTCCGTGCCGTCGGGCAGCCGCACCCACAGGTTGTAGCCGCCCGCGGGGATGTGCGGCATCGCGACCTCCGGCAGGCGCAGCCGCAGCGCCGCGGCCATCGCGTCCCTGCGCACCTTCAACTCCCCCGACACCGCCCGCAGATGGCGCGGCCAGGCCGGGGAGCCGACCAGTTCGAGCGCCGCCTCCTGCAACGGCCTCGGCACGAAGAAGTGGTCGACGACCTGGATGGCGCGGAGCCGCTCCAGGACCGGTCCGCGGGCTGCGAGGGCGCTCACCCGGAAGCTCGGCGAGGTCGCCTTGGTGAGTGAGCAGACGTGCACGACGACGCCGTCCTGGTCGTCGGCGGCGAGCGGCCGCGGCAGCGGTCCGGCGTCCTCGTGGACGAGGCGGCGCACGAAGTCGTCCTCGATGACGAACGCCCCCGCCTCCCGGGCGATCCGCAGCACCTCGGGGCGGCGCTCGGCGGAGAGCACCGCCCCCGTGGGGTTCTGGAAGAGCGGCTGGCAGACGAAGACCCGGGCGCCCGTCGCGCGGAACGCGGCCTTCAGGAGCTGCGGGCGCACCCCGTCCGTGTCGACCGGCACCGGCACCGGGCGCATCCCCGCCGCGCGGGCGATGGCCAGCATGCCGGGGTAGGTGGGCGACTCGACGAGCACCGGCGCCCCGGGCGGGGCGAGCGCCCGCAGCGCCGTCGTCAGCGCGCTCTGCCCGCCCGCCGTGATCAGCACCTCGGCGGCGGTGATCGCCCCGCCCACCCCTCGCGCGAACCACTCCCGCAGCTCCGGAAGGCCGTCGACCGGCGGCCGCCCCCACGCGCCAGGACGCCGGCCCGCCCGCGCGAGCGCCGCGGCCATGGCGCGCTCGGGCTGGAGCGCGGGGTCGAGGTAGCCGCCGTTGAACTCGATGACGCCCGGCGGTGGCGCGGCGAGGGTGGCGAGCACGCCGGACGCGTCGACCGCGCGCGGCACCAGCTCCGCCGCCGCGTCGGCGCTCAGCGACACCTCCTGCCACGAGGTGTCCCCGGCGGGCGCGGCGGGCGCCGACGGCTCGGCGCGGAAGACCCCGGCACCGGGCCGGGTGACGACGAGGCCCTCGGCGGCCAGCTGCCCCAGGGCCCGCGACACGGTCACCGGACTTACCCTGAACCGCTCGACGAGCGACCGGCTCGACGGCAGCTTTCCGCCCAGAGAGTAGCGGTCAAGCTCGCCCCGCAGCTGTTTCGCCAGTTCGCCCACGCTGCTACTGTCATGCATGACAGCACAGGATAGCGCTACTCGCCCGAAGCGGATAGCGGTCAGCGAAGCCCCCGCCCCGGCCACGCCCACCCCTGCCGCGCCCCCAGCGCCCGCCGCGTCCGCGCCCGCCGCGTCCGCCCCGCACGGCTCCCGCCGCACCGGCACCCTGCTGGCCGCCCTCGGCGTCACCGCCTTCTCGCTCACCTTCCCCGCCACCGCCTGGGGCCTGGACGGCATCGGCCCCTGGAGCCTGGTGACCCTGCGCGGCGCGCTCAGCGCCCTCATCGCGGGCGGCTGCCTGCTCGCCCTGCGCGTCCCGGTCCCGCACCGCCGCCACTGGGCGGGGCTCGCGGTGGTCGGCGCCGGTGTCGTCGTCGGCTTCCCGCTGCTCACCACGCTGGCCCTGCAGACCTCCACCACCGCGCACGCCGCCGTGGTCGTCGGCCTGCTCCCGCTGACGACCGCCGTCCTGTCGGCGCTGCGCACGGGCGCGCGGCCCTCGCGCATGTTCTGGGCGGCGGCGCTCACCGGGGCCACCGCGGTCATCGCGTTCACCGTGCAGCAGAGCGGGGGCGCCCTGTCGGCCGCCGACCTCTACCTCTTCGGCGCGCTCCTGATCTGCGCGGCCGGGTACACCGAGGGCGGCCGGCTGGCCCGCGAGATGCCCGGCTGGCAGGTCATCGGCTGGGGTCTGATGCTCTGCCTGCCGCTCAACGCCGTCGGCGCGGTCATCGCCCTCCAGCACGAGTCCTTCCAGCTCACCGGCCACAGCACGGCGGGCCTGCTCTACTCCGCGATCGGCTCGCAATTCCTCGGCCTGGTCGTCTGGTACCGCGGCATGGCGGCCATCGGCGTCCCCAAGGCCAGCCAGCTCCAGCTCGCCCAGCCGCTCCTGACGCTGGTCTGGTCGGTCTTCCTGCTCGGCGAGCACCTGCCCGTCGCGGCGCCCCTCACGGCGGCCGCCGTGCTCGTCTGCATCGCGGTCACCCAGCGGGCCCGTGGCTGACCGAGCCGGTGCCCGTCCGGCCAGGGGCCAACAGCCACCACCCGTCGTAGACTGACGGCCACGGAACGCGACCGCAGAGCGGGACGAGGGAGCCTCCACATGCGCGCAACCGCGGGTGACAAGCTGGTGCTGCACGGCAGGGTCGTCGGGCAGCACGACCGGATCGCCGAGGTCGTCGAGGTCCTGGGCGCGGACGGCGGCCCGCCGTACCGCGTCCGGTTCGAGGACGGCCACGAGACGCTGATGTCACCGGGCCCCGACACCGTCGTACAGCACCAGGACCCGGCGAACTAGCCAAGGCACTCAGCGCGGCGGCTTCGCCGGCTCCTGGTAGTGGTCGGCGACCACCCGCGCCATCGCGCCGATCTTGTCGACGCCGACCTCCTTCGCCGAGAAGTAGATGTGCCCGCGCACCTCTCGGAAGCCCTCGGCGTAGGTGAGGTGGCGGGACAGCTCCGCGGGGTCCTGCCAGGCCGCGGGCTGCGCCGGGTCGCCCGCCTTGTACAGCGCCTCACCGATGTACAGGCGTACGCCCGTGCCGCGCACGACGTCGTTCCACCACGGGATCAGCTTGGCGTAGTCCGCGGCGGGGAAGCCGATGTTCCAGTACACCTGCGGCACGATGTAGTCGAGCCAGCCCTTCTTCACCCAGCCGCGCGTGTCCGCGTACAGATCGTCGTACGTCTGCACGCCGGCCCGGGTGTCCGAGCCGGTCGGGTCGGTCGCGATGTTGCGCCAGACCGCGAAGGGGCTGATGCCGAACTGGGTGCGCCCCCGGGTCTTCTTGATCCGGGCGGACATCTCGCGCACCAGCCGGTCGATGTTGTCGCGCCGCCAGGACGCGCGGTCCGGGAAGCCGCCGCCGTAGCGCGCGAAGGCCTCGTCGTCGTCGAAGGTCTGGCCCGCGACGGGATACGGGTAGAAGTAGTCGTCCCAGTGCACCGCGTCGATCGGGTAGCGGCGGACCGCGTCGAGCATCGCGTCCTGCACGAAGCGCCGCACCTCGGGCAGGCCCGGGTTGTAGTAGAGCTTCCCGCCGTACGGCACGACCCAGTCGGGGTGCAGGCGCGCGGGGTGCGTGGCGATCAGCCGTGAGGGGTCGGTGTGGGTGGCGATCCGGAAGGGGTTGAACCACGCGTGCAGCTCCAGGCCCCTGCGGTGCGCCTCCTTCACCGCGGTGCCCAGCGGGTCCCAGCCCGGGTCCTTGCCCTGCACGCCGGTCAGGTACTCCGACCACGGCTCGTACCGCGAGGGCCACAGCGCGTCCGCGGTGGGCCGCACCTGGAAGACGACCGCGTTCAGTCTGCGGTTCACCGCGGAGTCCAGAAAGGTCATCAGCTCGCCGCGCTGCTGCTGCGCGGTCAGCCCCGGCTTGGAGGGCCAGTCGCGGTTGACCACCGTCGCCAGCCACATGCCCCGCAGCTCGCGCTCCTTCTTCCGGCGCCGGTCGGGTGCCGCCCCCGCGTCCCCCGCCGTCGCCAGCCCCGCGACCGTCGCCGCGGCCACCACCGAGAAACTCCGACGTGACATACGCCTCATCTGTACGCCCCTCAGCTCGCTGTGTCCGGCGCCCTTCGCCGGGTTGCCGTCAGCATGCCCGACCCGGCACGCCATGGACCCCCGGTTGCGGAGTAACGTTCACGGCCGAGGCAGGGACCGCATCCATACGGGGGACCCTGCCCGCCCTGTTGATCAGCGAAAGGCACGAGGTGACCGACTCCATGACCGATATCGCACGCGTCGGAGTGGTGGGCTGTGGCCAGATGGGCGCCGGAATCGCAGAGGTCTGCGCCCGCTCCGGACTGGATGTGAAGGTCGCGGAGACCACCGGCGAGGCCCTGGAGATCGGCCGCACGCGGCTGTACAACTCGCTCTCCAAGGCCGCCGAGCGCGGCAAGATCTCCGAGGAGGAGCGCGACGCGACGCTGGCCCGCCTGAGCTTCACCACCGACCTCGGCGAATTCGCCGACCGTGACCTGGTCATCGAGGCCGTGGTGGAGAACGAGCAGGTCAAGACCGAGATCTTCCAGGTTCTCGACCAGGTGGTGACCCGGCAGGACGCGATCCTCGCCTCCAACACCTCCTCCATCCCGCTGGTGAAGCTGGCCGTCGCGACCTCGCGTCCCGACCAGGTCATCGGCATCCACTTCTTCAACCCGGCGCCGGTGCAGCAGCTCGTCGAGCTGATCCCGGCGCTGACCACGTCCGAGGGCACCATCAGCCGGGCGCAGGTCATGGTCGAGAAGGTCCTCGGCAAGCACGCGATCCGCGCCCAGGACCGCTCGGGCTTCGTGGTCAACGCGCTGCTCATCCCGTATCTGCTCTCCGCCATCCGGATGTTCGAGTCGGGCATCGCGAGCCGCGAGGACATCGACAACGGCATGGAGATGGGCTGCGCCCACCCGATGGGTCCGCTCAAGCTCGCCGACCTCATCGGTCTGGACACCGTCGCCTCGGTCGCCGACTCCATGTACGCCGAGTACAAGGAGCCGCTGTACGCCGCTCCCCCGCTGCTCCAGCGGATGGTCGACGCGGGCCGCCTCGGCCGGAAGACCGGCTCGGGCTTCTACCCGTACTCCTGACGGGATTTCGCCCGTACGAAACGCTCCGCACGGCGGGCCCGGCACTCCTTCGAGTGCCGGGCCCGCGGCGTTCGCACACCGTGTGCGCGGGAGGCTCGCATATGCCCATCGCACACTCTCCCGCCTTGCCCACCAGGCGAGTTGACTGCCGGTGCGGAAGAAGGGGGGACGCGCCACTACAGAGAGGAGTGGACTCGTGACCACCGATGGCGAGAGTGCCGTGGTCCCGGAAGAACTCGCGGAGCTACGCCGTAGCCTGGACGTGGGCCTGGCCCGCGTCGACGGACGGCTGGCGTTGCTGACGCAGCACGACCAGCAGACCGCCAAGAACGTGGAGGCCCTGCAGACCCGGGTCACCGCCTTGGAACACACGCGCTGGCCACTGCCCACGATCGTCGCTCTCGCGGCGGTCGCGGCGCTCGCCGTGGCGGTCTGGCAGGCCCTCGGCCACTAGCGCGCGTCCTGGCCGAGGCGCAGATGGTGCAGGAGGAGGAGCGCCGCGGCCATGTTGGCGGCCGGGACCTCCCCGCGGGCCACCATGTCGGGGACGAGCTTGAGAGGGACCCACTCGCGGCGGTCCGACTCGAAGTCGTCCTCGGGATGGCCGACGTATTTCCCTTCGTCGGACCAGTAGATGTGGTGCCTGGCGTCGGTGAGCCCGTTGGAGGGCTCGACGCTCATCAGGTGCCGCAGCGGGCCCGGCCGCCAGCCGGTCTCCTCCTCCATCTCGCGTGCCGCCGCGTACGCGATGTCCTCGCCGTCCTCGACGACGCCCGCCGCGAGCTCCCAGCCCCAGCTGTCGGTGATGAAGCGGTGCCGCCACAGCAGCAGCACTTCGTTGGCGTCGTTGACGACGGTGGCCACGGCCACGGGCCGCATCCGTATGAGGAAGTGGTCCAGATGCCGGCCGTCGGGTAGTTCGACGTCTGCGAGATTGACGGTGAACCACCGATTTCCATACACAGTTTGTTCACTCTGTTTCGTCCACTGCACGGTTCTGCCACCTTCCGCCGAGTAGATGGCAATATCGCAGCAGGGCGAACCGCGGAGCAGTGGGCGTCAGGGGGTCACAGCGGCACGCGCAGCGCCCCGTCGATGAGTTCGGCCGCCTCGGCCGTGCCCGCGCAGTCGCTGCGGACCAGGTGCTCGCGCACCGCGCGCAGCCGGTCGCGCAGCCGCTGCGACTCCATCCCCCGTGCCTGCTCCGCCATCTCCACCGCGGTGGCCACCGCCTCGTCGGTGTTGCCCTGACGCAGGTCGATCTGGCTGAGCATGGCGAGCCGGTGGACCCGGCCCCGGTCGTGCGCCGGAGTGTCCACGGCCGCCGCCGCGTGCTCGCGAGCCCCGGCCAGATCGCCGAGGCTGAGCAGGGCCTCCGCCACTTGTACGTTGACGAGGCCGGGCTGGACATAACCCGTCTCGTCCGGCTCACGGCCCCGCAGGATCCGCTCGGCGGCGGCCTCCGCACGCCGGATGCAGGAGAGCGCGCTCCTGCCGTCGCCCAGGTGTGCGTACGCCTTGGCCTGCATCGCGTACAGATCGGACGCGAGCGCCGGGGTGAGGTCCCGGCCCGCGGCCCGCAGCGCCGCCTCGGCGAACGCCACGGCCTGGCGGTACTCGCGCATGAACAGCGACTGGTTGACGAGGAGAGCGATGACGTACGCCCCAAGTCCCCTGTCCCCACTGGCCTTCGCCAGCCGCAGCGCCTGGTGGAAGTAGCGCTGGGCGAGGCCGTGCGCGTCGGAGTCGTAGGCGCAGATCCCGGCTATGGCCACCAACCCGCCGGTGCAGCGGTGGAGTTGGCGGCCCAGCTCGTCGGTGTAGCTGCCCCGAAGCAGCGGCGCGGCCTCCGCGTTGAGGAAGCCGACGATGCGGGTGCGGGTCGCGATGCCCCCGGTCTTGCGGTACATCTGCTCGTAGTGCGCGCGGGCGGCGCGCATCATCTCCAGGTCGGCGGTGCTGACGGGGTGGCGTCCGCCGCGGGACACGTCCACGTCCTCGGGCGGGTTCTCCCACTCCCAGACCGGCATCACCGCGGGCGTGCCGGTGACCGCGGGCGCGCCCAGCAGATGGGGGCGTTGCTGTTCGTCCGAGCGCCACAGGGCGGTGGCCCGCTCCACGAAACCGGAGAGGGTCGAGGAGGCCGAGCCGACGTGGGCGGCGGGGACACCGGGCAGCCCGAGGCCGATGTCGTCGAGGGTGACGGGCCTCTGGAGCCGGGCTGCGAGCACCTCGCAGATCAGATCGGGCACCTGGCCGCGCGGGCGCTGGCCCTTCAACCAGCGGGAGACGGCGGTGTGTTCGTAGCGCAGCGCGAGGCCTCTGGACTTCCCGGCCTGGTTCACATGTGCGGCAAGTCCCGCGTGCGAGATGCCCGCTTCGTCGAGGATCGCGTCGAGCAAGGTGTTGGGCTGCATGAATGCCCTCCGGTGGCTCGGTGCTGTTCAGGGTAGTGGAGGTGCCTTCACACGGGGTGTGAACGGAGTGCTCGAATCCGGGGGGTGTGCGCTCTGCCGCGTACCGTGTGGGCTCGCTTGACTGGGGTGCCTCGCCAGTCGAGGAGGCCGGCGGGCCGCCGGCTCCCCCCTCATTCAGTGCGGCGGCCCTCGCCGGTGCCGCCCGTCCCGCCGTCTGCCCGACAACTCCATGGCGGGGCGGGCGGCGCGTACCGGTCCGCCCGCCGCGACGGGGCGTCAGCTCATGGTGCGGGCATGCCGCTCGGGCTCCGGTTCTGGCTCCGGCTCCGGGGTCTCCGACTCCGGGCGCTCCGGTTCCGGGTGCTGGGCGGGGACCCTCCTTCGGTCGTTGCGCAGGACGAGCAGCGCCGCGTCATCGGTCGGCAACCGCCCGGTGTGGCGCAGGAGTTCGGCGTAGACCACGCGGATGAGGTTCTGCGGTGACACCGGCTGGACGCGGGCGGCCTCGGTGAGCGTGGCCTGGAGCGGGAAGAACTCCCCCGCCGCGTCGCGGGCGTCCTCCATGCCGTCCGTGTGCAGGACGATCGACTCGCCGGGCAGCAGCCGTCCGCAGTGCAGCACGGGCAGTTCGGCGGGGAGCGGAAAGGGGCCGAGCGGCGGCAGCGGATCGGCGTCGGTCAGCGGCCGGGCCTGGCCGCTCAGCAGAAAGGGCCAGGGGTGGCCGCAGTTGACCGCGGAGAGCTGGCCCTCCTGGCCGATCTCCAGGAGCAGTACGGTGACGAACTCCTCGGCCAGCGGGCTCTCCGGGGCCGCCCCGCCGTTCGCGGGGTGCTCTGCGCGTGACCGCTCCCGCAGGTGCCGCGCCAGTGCCCGCTCCAACCGGCGCATGACCAGCGGCAGTTCGGGCTCGTCGTGGGCGGCCTCGCGGAAGCTGCCGAGGACGGCGGCGACGGTCGCGAGGGCGGCGAGGCCGTGGCCCCGGACGTCACCCATGACGACCCGGACGCCGTACTCGGTGGCGGCGACCTCGTACAGATCGCCGCCGACGGAGGCGCCGCGCGAGGCGGAGAGCCGTCCGGCGGCGACAGCGAGGCCTTCGGTGCGCGGCGGCAGCGGTCTCAGCAGGACGTTCTGAGCGGCGCCCGCGACCTCGCGGATCTGCCGCAGCTCCCGCAGCAGCGCCCTGCGGACGTGCACGACGAGCCCGGTCCCGACGGCGAAGAAGACCGCGCTGCTGACGATCCGCGCGCCCATGCCGTCCTGCTGGGCGAGCGGGCAGGCCAGTTTGTAGGTGATGGCGACGGCGCCCCACACCGTGGGCAGGCCCAGCGTCAGCGCGCGGCGGTAGGGCTTGCGCTCCAGGCGGGGAAGCGGCCGGGGCACGGCTCGGGCCGCTCTGAGACGGACGAGCCGCTGCCGACGGCGGTCTCTGGGACCGCCGCCCCGCAGCCTTGCCACGAACAATGTCCGGCGGGGAGCCCCAGCCTTGGTATGGATCATGCCGACGGCCCCCCTAAGGCCCCGTTCAGCGCGCAGGCCGACCCCTACGGCCGGATTGATTCTGTCGACCGAGTGACCCGATAGGGCCAGGGTGAAGCCAGTTGTCACCCTAACGAGTGAGGGGCTCATCCGATGATCCGGATGAGCCCCTCTGTGCGCCTCAAGGTGCGCCTGTTGTCGCCTGCGGACGGTGACTACGCTCCGCGGAGCACCGCGCCCGTGCGCTCGGCCGCCAGGGCGACGGCCGCGTCGCGGGCCGCCGAGGCCTCGTCGACGGTGAGCGTGCGATCGGCGGCGCGGAAGCGCAGCGCGTACGCCAGGGACTTCTTGCCGGCGCCGATCTGCTCGCCCTCGAAGACATCGAACAGCCGGATGGACTCCAGCAGGTCACCCGCGCCGCCGGTCAGGTAGTACTCGACCACGGCGGCCGGCACCTCCTTGTCGACGACGAGCGCGACGTCCTGGGTGGCCACCGGGAACGCCGAGATCCGGGGTGCTCGCAGCACGCCTTCGCCGGCCTGCTCGAGACGGTCGAGGTCGAGCTCCATCGCGCAGGTGCGGGCGGGCAGCCCGAACGCCTTGACGACGCGCGGGTGCAGCTCACCGGCGTGCCCGACGGAGACGATGTCGCCGTCGATGACGACCTTCAGCTCCGCGCAGCGGCCCGGGTGCCAGGGGCCGTACTGCCCCTGGTCGACGATGAGTTCGGCACCGGCCTCGCGGGCCAGGGTGCGCGCCGCCTCGACGGCGTCCGCCCAGTCGGCCGGGCGGCCCTTGCCCCACCAGCCGGCCTGCTCGCGGGCGCCCGCGAGGACGACGGCGGCGTGCCGGGGCTGGACGGGCAGCGCCTCGGTGAGGGAGGCGATCTCCTCGTCGGTGGGGCGCCGGTCGACGGGCAGCCGCACCGCGACCTTCAGCTCATCCCGCGGGTGGAAGACGAGGCCGGTCTCGAAGAGGGCCAGGTCGTGCGAGCCGCGTCCGTCGTTGCGACGCAGGGCCGAGAGCAGCCCCGGCAGCAGCGTCGTACGGAGGGCGGGCTCCTCGTCGGAGAGCGGGTTGACGAGCTCGACCACGCGGCGGTTCGGGTCGTCCGCCTCCAGGCCGAGCTGGTCGAAGACGTTCTCCCCGATGAAGGGGTAGCTCAGCGCCTCGACGTACCCGGCACCGGCCAGCGCCCGCCCGACCCGGCGGTGCAGGCGCTGCCGCTCGGTCAGGCCGCGGCCCGCGGGGGGCTTCGGCAGGGTCGAGGGGAGGTTCTCGTACCCCTCGAGGCGGATGACCTCTTCGGCGAGGTCGTTCGGCTCCGCGAGGTCGGGGCGCCACGACGGCACGGTGACCGTCAGGTCGTCCTGGCCGTACACGTCGCAGCCGACCTGCTGGAGGCGGCGTACGACGGTCTCGCGGCCGTAGGTCACACCGGCGACCTTGTCGGGGTGATCGGCGGGCATGGTGATCGTGCGCGGCGCGGTGGGGGCGATGATCTCCGTGACGCCGGCCTCGGCGGTGCCGCCCGCGAGCAGCACGAGCAGGTCGACGGTCCGCTGGGCGGCGGCCGACGCGGCCTGCGGGTCGACGCCGCGCTCGTAGCGCTTGGCGGCCTCGGAGCCCAGCTTGTGGCGGCGCGCGGTGCGGGCGACGGAGAGCGCGTCGAAGTGCGCGGCCTCGATCACGACGTCGGTGGTGCCGCTCTCGGCGTCGTGGTCGGCGATCTCGGTGTTGGCGCCGCCCATGACGCCCGCGAGGCCGATGGGCCCGCGGTCGTCGGTGATGACGAGGTCCTCGGCGTCGAGGACGCGCTTGGCGCCGTCGAGCGTCGTGAGCTTCTCGCCCTGCTCGGCCCGGCGCACGCCGATCGTCCCCTGGATCTGGGAGCGGTCGTACGTGTGCAGGGGCTGGCCCAGCTCCAGCATCACGTAGTTCGCGATGTCGACGGTGAGCGAGATGGGGCGCATCCCGGCCTTCTGGAGGCGCCGCTTGAGCCAGATCGGCGAGCGGGCCTCGGGCTGGAGGCCGGTGACGGTGCGCGCGGTGAAGCGGTCGCAGCCGAGCGGGTCGCTGATCTTGACGGGGTAGCCGAAGGAGTTCGGCGCGGGCACGTCGAGGAGCGCCGGGTCGCGCAGCGGCAGGCCGTACGCGATGGCGGTCTCGCGGGCGACGCCGCGCATCGACAGGGCGTAGCCGCGGTCGGGGGTGACGGCGATGTCCAGGACCTCGTCGACCAGTTCGAGCAGCTCGATGGCGTCGGTGCCGACCTCGTGCTCGGGCGGCAGCACGATGATGCCGCCGCTGCCGTCGTCGCCCATGCCCAGCTCGTCGCCGGAGCAGATCATGCCGTGCGAGGTCTTGCCGTACGTCTTGCGCGCGGCGATCGCGAAGTCGCCGGGCAGGACGGCGCCGGGCAGGACCACGACGACCTTGTCGCCGACGGCGAAGTTGCGGGCGCCGCAGACGATCTCCTGCGGTTCGCCGGTGCCGTTGGCGGTGCCGACGTCGACGGTGCAGAAGCGGATGGGCTTCTTGAAGCCCTCCAGCTCCTCGATGGTGAGGACCTTGCCCACGACGAGCGGGCCCTTGAGGCCCCCGCCGAGCTGTTCGACGGTCTCGACCTCGAGGCCGACCTCGATCAGCTTGGCCTGCACGTCACGGCCGGTCTCGGTGGCGGGGAGATCCACGTACTCCCGCAGCCAGGAAAGCGGGACCCGCATCAGATCTCCATCCCGAACGGCCGGGTGAACCGGACGTCACCCTCGACCATGTCTCGCATGTCTTCGACGTTGTGGCGGAACATCAGCATCCGCTCGATGCCGAACCCGAAGGCGAATCCGCTGTACTTCTGGGGGTCGACACCGCAGGCGGTCAGCACCTTGGGGTTGACCATGCCGCAGCCGCCCAGCTCAATCCAGCCCTCGCTGCCGCAGGTGCGGCAGGGGCGGTCGGGGTTGCCGACGGACTCGCCGCGGCAGACGTAGCACACCATGTCCATCTCGGCGGACGGCTCGGTGAACGGGAAGTAGTTCGGCCGCAGCCGCGTCTTCATGTCCGGGCCGAAGAGCGCCTGGACCATGTGGTCGAGGGTGCCCTTCAGGTCGGCCATGGTCAGGCCCTCGTCGACGGCGAGCAGCTCGATCTGGTGGAAGACCGGGGTGTGCGTCGCGTCCAGCTCGTCCGTGCGGTACACACGGCCGGGGCAGACGATGTAGACGGGCGGCTCGCGGCGCTCGAGCAGCGCGCGCGCCTGCACCGGGGAGGTGTGCGTACGCAGTACGACACCGGACTCGTCGCCCGTCTTGCCCTCGGGGCCCTGGACGAAGAACGTGTCCTGCATCTGCCGGGCCGGGTGGTCGGGCGTGAAGTTCAGGGCGTCGAAGTTGAACCACTCCGCCTCGACCTCGGGGCCCTCGGCGACCTCGTAGCCCATCGAGACGAAGACGTCGGCGACGCGCTCCATCATCGTGGTCAGCGGGTGGCGGGCGCCGGCGGCCGTGCGGTCGTACGGCAGCGTGACGTCCACCGCCTCCTCGACCAGGACACGGGCGTCGCGCTCGGCCTCCAGCTCGCTCTGGCGGGCGGCCAGCGCCTTGCTGACGGCGCCGCGCGCCATGCCGACGCGCTTGCCCGCCTCGGCCTTGGCCTGCGGGGGCAGCGCGCCGATCTCGCGGTTGGCGAGGGCCAGCGGCGAGGTGCCGCCGGTGTGCGCGACCTTGGCCTCCTGGAGCGCGTCGAGGGAGTCCGCGGCCGCGAAGGCGGCGAGCGCCTCGTCCCGCATGCGCTCGATCTCTTCAGGTTTCAGTGCCTCGACCTCGACAGGGTCGTACGACTTGTTCGGTGCCGACATCTCTTCCCGTGCTTCCGGTTGGCTGGCGGATGGTCCCCGTCGACGAATCGGAGACGGAGTGTCCCAAGGTTGGGGACGCAAAGTGCCAACGACCGAGTCTAACGGGGGTGCGGTGATCGAATGCGCCCGCGGGCTGCTCAGGGCGGACCGTGCGGAGTCGAAGGACTCACTGGAGATACGCCGGGGCCCCCACGGGCAGCGTAAATCGGAACTCGGCACCGCCACCGGGCGCGCGGCCGACCGTGATGGTCCCGCCGTGCGCCTCCACGATGCCCTTCACGATGTACAGCCCCAGTCCTGTCCCGCCGCGCTTGCTGCCCCGCCAGAAGCGGGTGAAGACGCGACCCATCGACTCCTCCGGAATGCCGGAACCCTCGTCGCTCACGGTCACGGCGGTCTCGGCGCCGCCCCGCTCCCGTGGGGACGCGGCGGGCGCCACATCGATGGTGACCGTTCCCTCGCCGTGCCGCACCGCATTTTCCAGCAGGTTGCTCAGCACCTGGTCGATCTTGTCGGGGTCCGCCCAGAGGTCGGGCAGCGGCTGCTGGAGCCGCACGAGGAAGCGGGCGGCGTCCTGGCCGGAGGCGACGTACGACTGGATGTGGCGGCCGACGGCCGCGCCGATGTCGACGGGCTGGCGGCGCAGTTCGAGCCGTCCGGAGTCGATGCGGGAGATGTCCAGGAGCTCCGCGATGAGCCGGGTGACGCGGTTGGCGTCGGCGTCGACGGTCTCCAGCATCAGCTTCTTCTGGTCGTCCGTGAACCGCTCCCACTTGGCGAGCAGCGTCGCCGTGAACCCCTTGACGGAGGTGAGGGGGGAGCGCAGCTCGTGGGCGACGGTGGCGATCAGCTCGGCGTGGCTGCGCTCGGTGCGGCGGCGGGCCTCGGTGTCGCGGAGGCAGACCACGACCCGGCGTACGGGTCCGGTGCGGGTGGTGCGCAGATAGCGGGCGGAGACCAGGACCTCGCGGCCGCCCGGCAGGAGCAGATTGCGCTCGGGCTGGCCGACGCGGATGGCGAGGCCGCCGTAGGGATCGGTCAGCTGCCACCAGCGGCGGCCTTCCAGGTCCTCTAACGGAAGGGCGCGCTCCAGGGGCGCGCCCAGGGCGTCGTCGGCGCGGACGGCGGTGATGCGCGCTGCGGCCGCGTTGAAGCAGATGATCCGGCCCGTCTCGTCCGCGACGACGAGCCCGTCGGGCAGTTCGTCGGGGTCGAGCCCGAGGCCGCATGGATCACCGGGACCGCCACGGTCCGTGCGAGCACGGGCGATGTCCCTTACTCCCGGTGCTCTGCTGGTGCCGACGCTCATTCCCCGTACCCCACCTCTCGGACTGGCCCGTCACCCTACTAGCTCGATGTGACGGAGCGGCACCCTCCGGCGGCGCGCTGTGCACGAGCGGAGGCATAGAGGCACACGGCCGCGGCCGTCGCGAGATTGAGGCTCTCGGCTCTGCCGTGGATCGGAACACGCACCACGGCGTCGGCGAGTGCGCGGGTCTCCTCCGGCAGGCCCCATGCCTCGTTGCCGAAGACCCAGGCGGTGGGGGTGCCCATGGTGCCCTTGTCGAGTTCCGTGTCGAGGTCGTCCTCGCCCGCCCCGTCGGCGGCGAGGATGCGTACGCCCGCGTCCTTCAGCCCCTGTACGGCCCGCTCCACGGGGACGCCGACGGCGACCGGCAGATGGAAGAGCGAGCCGACCGAGGCGCGCACCGACTTGGGGTTGTAGAGGTCGACGGAGGCGTCGGTGAGGATCACGGCCTCGGCGCCCGCGGCGTCGGCGCAGCGCAGCACGGTCCCGGCGTTGCCGGGGTCACGCACATGGGCGAGGACGGCGACGAGCCTGGGCCGCGCGGCCAGGATCTCCTCGAACGGCGTGTCGAGGAACCGGCAGACCCCGACGAGCCCCTGCGGGGTGACGGTCGTCGAGATGTCGGCGATGACGTCCTCGTCGGCGAGGTGCACCCGGGCCCCGGCGGCACGGGCCTCCCCCACGATGTCGGCGTAGCGCTCGGCGGCGTCGACGGTGGCGAACAGCTCGACGAGCGTCTCCGCGTGCCCGGCGGCCTCCCGCACGGCCTGCGGCCCCTCGGCGAGGAACAGCCGCTCCTTCCCCCGGAAATTCCGCTTGGCCAGCCGCCGAGCAGCGCTGACGCGCGGCGACTTGGAGGAGATCAACTCGGGAGCGGCGGTCATGAACTCACCTTCGGGTAACTATGCGGGCGCCCCGCAGAGGAGCCCCGTAGGGGCGCGGGGAACTGCGCGACCAGCCGGTCACGGCCCGCGGACGGCAGACAAGAGAAGAGGGCAGACGAGAGCCCGAACGCAAGCGGACCCGTAAGCCAAGCGGCTTACGGGTCCGAAACAACGCTCAGCTCAGCGCAGCGTCACGCGGCCTTGGGCGCGTTGACGTCCGACGGCAGCGCCTTCTGCGCGACCTCGACCAGCGCGGCGAACGCGTTCTGGTCGTTGACGGCCAGCTCCGCGAGGATCTTGCGGTCCACCTCGATGTTGGCGGCGTTCAGACCCTGGATGAAGCGGTTGTAGGTGATGCCGTTGGCGCGGGCAGCGGCGTTGATGCGCTGGATCCACAGCCGACGGAAGTCGCCCTTGCGCTTCTTGCGGTCGTTGTAGTTGTAGACCAGGGAGTGGGTGACCTGCTCCTTGGCCTTGCGGTACAGGCGCGAGCGCTGACCGCGGTAGCCGCTGGCGGCTTCGAGGATCGCCCGACGCTTCTTGTGGGCGTTGACTGCCCGCTTGACGCGTGCCACTTGTTAACTCCTTGCAGCGGGGCCGTGGGTTGGACTCACACGACCCGGTTTCGATTGGGTCCCGGTCAGAGCTCGGGCGCGCGGGGCGCGCCCCGGCTCACTTGCCGAGAAGCTTCTTGATCTTCTTGGCGTCGCCCGGGGCCATCTCGGCGTTGCCGGTGAGGCGACGCGTCAGGGTGGACGACTTGCGCTCGAGCAGGTGGCGCTTGCCGGCGCGCTCACGGAGCACCTTGCCGGAGCCGGTGATCTTGAAGCGCTTGCTGGCACCGCTGTGCGTCTTGTTCTTCGGCATAGCGCCGTTCTCTCCTCGTCAGTGGCACTCCGATGCCCGGTCGTGAAACCGGGCATCCGGGAACCATATGTGTCAGTTGGCACCCTCTGGGCTTGCGCCCGGAGGATCAGGCCTCGGCAGGAGCCTCGGCCGGGGCCTCGGCGGGAGCCTCGGAAGGCTCTTCGTCCCCCTCGGCGGAGTTCTGCGAGCGACCAGGGTTGGCCTTCGCGTCCGCCTTGCGGGCCGCCTGGGCCTCACGGGCCTCGGCCATCGCCTCGGTCTTCTTCTTGTGCGGACCGAGAACCATGATCATGTTTCGGCCGTCCTGCTTCGGGTTCGACTCGATGAACCCGAGGTCCTCGACGTCCGAAGCGAGGCGCTGCAGCAGTCGGAAACCCAGCTCGGGGCGGGACTGCTCGCGACCACGGAACATGATCGTGATCTTGACCTTGTCGCCCTGCTTGAGGAACCGGACGACGTGACCCTTCTTGGTGTCATAGTCGTGCGGGTCGATCTTCGGCCGGAGCTTCATCTCCTTGATGACCGTGTGCGCCTGGTTCTTGCGCGCTTCACGGGCCTTCATGGCCGACTCGTACTTGAACTTCCCGTAGTCCATGAGCTTGCACACGGGCGGACGGGCGGTAGCCGCCACCTCGACCAGGTCGAGGTCGTACTCCTGCGCAAGTTCCAGGGCCTTGGCAAGCGGAACAATTCCGACCTGCTCGCCGCTGGGTCCGACAAGTCGCACCTCGGGAACGCGAATCCGGTCGTTGATGCGGGGCTCGGCGCTGATGGATCCTCCTCGGTAGCACCACGCGACCGTCTGGCGGACAGCCGCGTTACGTCTGTTTCTGGACCAACCGAGCGAGGTCATAAAAAATGCCCCGACCGATCACAGAAGGGGCTCCACGTACTACCGGAGCACCTCCGCGGTGATCGCGGGGCGCACATCGGGCGACCCGAAGCCGCAGGGCTTCGGTCGCCTGACCGGTGACCCGCCGCTCCGGGGAGCGGCCAGGTGGGAGATCGGAGCCTCCACTTGTGGGCCGGATCCTTGCGTTGGCACGCGGGTCTCCGGCCGGTCGTTACACAAGGTTAGCAGCTCCCCCGGGGCGGGGCGAACCGGCGGGCCCACCGGCTCCCGGGGACCGGTGGCCGCGGTGCTCGGCTTATCGTGTGGGACATGAGCGACGCGACCCCCACCCCCGAGTCCCCCATGGGCGACTCCCCCGACTTCGACACCTTGACCCGTGACATCGCGGACGTGCCCGCGGTCGAGGTGATCACCACGGTGGCGGTCCACCTGATGAGCGCCGCCGCGGTCAACCTCGGCCTCGCCGAGGGCGGCGAGGGCCACAAGGACCTCGACGAGGCCCGCAAGCTGATCCACTCGCTGGCCGGTCTGATGGACGCGAGCGCCACGGAGATCAGCTCCTTCCACGCGGCGCCGCTGCGCGACGGCCTGAAGTCGCTGCAGCTGGCGTTCCGCGAGGCGTCGATCGTGGCGGACGAGCCGGGTCAGGGCCCGGGCGAGAAGTACACGGGCCCGGTCTTCGGCTGAGCCCGCACGGCGTGAGCGCGTACGGTCACGCCGTACGCACGTAGAGGGGCTCGCCCGGTGGCGTCGCCTCGGCCGGCAGAAGTGCCAGGTCGAGGCCGCGCACCAGGCGGGCCCTCAGTGTTTCGTCGGCGGCGATGCGGCGGGCCACGCGCTGGGCGGCCTCGGCGGGGTCGGCGGCCGGGTCGAGGACCAGGGCGAGGGTGCCGTCGGAGCTGCCAGGGCCGAGGTGGGCGCGGAGCACGGCGGGTTCGGCGGCGACGGCCGCGCGCACCGCGCCGGTGACGGCGGGGTCGGCGAGCGGGTCGGCGCTCGCGCGGCCCTCGGCGAGGGCGAGCAGCGCGGCCCTGCCCAGCTCGTAGGGGACCGGGCCCGCGAGGTCGAGGACGATCGTGTCGGCCTGCTCGTGGGCGGCGGCCTGGAGCGCCTGGTGCAGGGGGACGGCGACGGGACGGGCCGCCGGGTCCCACAGGGCGAGGGCCTCGATGGAGGTGAAGGCGGGCAGTGCCTTGCGGTGGCCCGCCTTCAGCGTGGGGACGGCCATGTCGCTGGTCTTCTCGCGGCGGAGGCCGTTCTCGTCCTCCTCGACCTCGCCGAGGACGGCGACGACGGGGACGAGCAGCCGGGCCTTGGCCAGAGCTTCGAGTACGGGGCCGTGGGCCGTCCGGTCCTGCGACCAGGCGGTGAGCGCCGCGGCGAGCCGGGGATCGGCGGTGCCGTCGTCGTCGGAGAAGCCGGGGTCGGGAATGTTCTTGTTCGCCATGTTCGCCACGGTGTCGACCCTACAGAGGGCCGCCGGGCCGCCTTTCTCGCGGGCCGCGCCTGCCCTCCAGGAGCTGGGTCACGGCCTCGGGCAGCGGGCCGCGCCGCCCGCGCCACAGATAGATGCCGGCCGCGAGCAGGGCCACGCCGAGGCCGCCCGCGAGGGGTCCGACCCAGGCGGCGGGGCCGCTGTGTGCCGCTGCCGTGTCGGGGCCCGGGCCGAAGTACTTCTCTCCGTACGCCGCCGGGCGGAGCTTGTCCTGCTTGAGCTTGCCGGCGCGGGCGAGGGCGGCCGCCGGGTCGATGAGGCCGAAGCCGCGGGAGTCGTCGTGGCCGCCGGGCGGGGCGTCGCGGGCGGTGTTCTCCAGGAGCTGCTTGATCTGCGCGGGCGTGAGCCGCGGGTGGGCGGCGCGGATCAGGGCGACGGCGCCGGAGACGAAGGCGGAGGCGGCGCTGGTGCCCCAGCCCTCGTAGTACTTGCGGTCGGGGTCGGCGATGACGATGTCGTCGCCGGGCGCGGCGACGGTGGCGTACCAGCGGCGGGTGGAGAAGGAGGCGCGGTCGCCGTTCTCGTCGACGGCCGTCGCGGCGATCACGCCGGGGTAGGCGGCCGGGTAGGAGACGTGGTCGCCGCGCTCGCCGCCGTTGCCCGCGGAGGCGACGACGGCGACGCCCTTCTTGAGCGCGTACTGGACCGCGGCGTCCTCGGCGGGTTCGGGGTGGGCGGACTTGGAGTCGTCGCCGAGGGAGAGGTTGATGACGTCGGCGCCGTGGTCGGCGGCCCAGCGGATGCCTTCGGCGAGCGCGTTGCCGCGGGTGTTGCGGGCCTTCTTGCGGGCGGGGTCGCCGTCTTCGAGGATCACGCGGATCGGCAGGATCTTCGCTTCGGGCGCGATGCCGAGTACGCCGTCGGCGCGGCCCACGCCGTGTCCGTGGCCCGCGATGATGCCGGCCATGGCGGTGCCGTGCCGGGCCCAGGGGCGGTCGCCGCGGCGGGCGCCGAAGCCGACCATGTCCTTGCCCTCCAGGACGCTGCCCGCGAGGTCCGGGTGCTGGTCGTCGATGCCGGTGTCCAGGACGGCGACGGTGATGCCGTTGCCCTTGGTGGTCTGCCAGACCTGGTCGGTGCGCATGGCGTCAAGGGCCCACTGCTGGGCGCGGATGCCGTCGTCGGCGTGGGCCGGGGCGGCGGCGACGAGGGTCAGCGCGGCGGCGACCGCGGCGGTGACCAGTGTCCGACGGGGCCTCGGCGGGCGGCGGTTCCTCATCACGCCTTCTCCGCCTTCGCGATGGTCTTGCGCAGGCCTCGCTCGACGCGGTCGGCGATGCCCTTCGCCTCGTGGCCGAGGCCTGACTGGGCGGGCGCCGAGGCGGTGTTGCTGCCCATCGCCTCGGTGGCGGGCTCGGGGTCCGTGACGGCGCGGCCGTCGGCGAAGCCGGATACGGCGTACGCGACGACGGGCGCGTCCGGCAGTACGGAGACCGTCCAGGAGGCGCGCTGGGCGTCCCCGAAGTGCTCGGCGGCCGTGCCCTTGGCCGCGTACGGCCTCGGCATGAGGTCGGGGCGCCGGTCGAGTCCCTCTTCCGTGAAACGGTTCCGCAGCGCTCGCATGGCGTCTGCGTCCGCCTTGGTGAACAGCAGGCCCACGGTGGTGACATGGCTGCGGGTGGCGTCGGTGTAGGTGGCGCGGAGCAGGCGCAGGCAGCCGGCCGGGGCGAGGGCCTTGGCCAGCAGCGGGTCGAAGGCGGCCGCGCAGCCGCTGTCGGGGGCGACGGCGACGCGGGTCCAGGAGCGGTCGGCGCCGCCGGGGCCCGCGCCCTCGCCCTTGAGGGTGGCCGGGAAGAGCCGGTCGACGGGGACGCTGTGCCAGAGCCGGCCGGTGACGGCGTACGCGCTGCGGGTGCCGCCGGTGGCGGACGACTCCCCGGTCAGCCAACTCCCGGTGACGGCGCCTCCGATGAGCCCGAGCCCGAGAACGACGCAGGCCGCGGCGGCGGCCACGCGGCCTGCGGGGCGCGGTCGGGTGGTGGCGGTGTCGTCGTACGCGGCGGGCCGCGCGAAGAACACGAGCCGCTCGGCGCGGGGCCGGGGCGGCTCGTCGGTGTCGGAGCCGCGCGGGGAGTCCGCGGTCGAAGGCGGGGCGTCGGGGAGACGGGCGGAAGCGGGCGGGGGCGGCGGGGCTCCGGTGTCGGTGTGACCGGCCTCGCCGTCCTCGGCGAGGTGCTGCGATACGTCATCCGCGCCGAGAACGCCCAGGGCACCCGTGTCCGAGGGCACGGTGGCGGACCCGCGCAGGGAGCCTGGCGACGAAGGCGGGGCGTCGGGGAGGCGGGCGGAAGCGGGTGGGGGCGGTGGGGCGTCACCGTCGGTGTGACCGGCCTCGCCGTCCTCGGCGGGGCGCACTGATACGTCACCCAAGTCCAGGGTGGGGGCGGGTGAGGGGTCCGCCGTGGGCTCGCCCGGTGCCGGAGCGGTGGTCGTGCGGCGCCTGCCGCGGGCCGCCTCGGTGAAGGGGGCCAGGAGGTCCGCCACTCGGGATGCCTGGTCGGGGTGGCCGGGGGATGCCGTGGGGCGGGGGACGTCGAGGAGCCAGTCGTCGTCCACCGGGGGGCGTACGTCGGGGAAGCGGGCGGACGGCGCGGGCGGCGGCTCGTCCGGAGGGGACGCGGGGCGGGGCGGCGCGGTGGGGCGCGGGGGGATCGGGGTGCGTCCCGCCTCCGTGGTCATGCTCCCCCGTCTCCTCGCGCTCCGGCTGCCGGAACGCTCGGCCCGGCGAGGCTCCGTGCGCGTCACTCTACGGGCAGACGCGGGGCGTACGAGAACCCAGTCCAGGCCACCGGGCGATCTGCCCGGATCATCCCCCTACCCTCGGGTAATCGTGTCTGGCAGGCTTCGGCCATGACCGCCCGTGCCGCAGACCGTGCCGCAGACAGGGCCCGTTACGACCGGGCCACCGCACACCTCGACGCGCCCCTCGCCCTCGTCGACCTGGCGGCTTTCGACGCCAACGCCGACGACCTCGTGCGCCGGGCCGGGGGCAAGCCGATCCGCGTCGCCAGCAAGTCCGTGCGCTGCCGGGCCCTGCTCGAACGGGTCCTGGCCCGCGACGGCTTCGCCGGGATCATGTCGTTCACCCTCGCCGAGTCGGTATGGCTCGCGCGCTCCGGCTTCGACGACGTCCTGCTCGCCTACCCCTCCGCCGACCGCGCCGGTTTCGCCGAGCTGACCGCCGACCCCAAGCTCGCCGCCGCCGTGACGGTGATGGTCGACGACCCGGCGCAGCTGCGGCTGATCGACGAGGCGAGGGACGGCGGCACGGAAGAGGTGCGGGTCTGTCTGGAGCTGGACACCTCCCTCCAGGTGCTTGGCGGACGCGTACGGATCGGTGCGCTCCGTTCGCCGCTGCACTCCCCCGCGCAGGTCGCCGCGCTGGCCCGCGCCATCGTCCGGCGGCCCGGGTTCAGACTCGTGGGCGTGATGGCGTACGAAGGCCATGTCGCGGGGGTGGGCGACGCGGTCGAGGGGCATCCGGCGCGCTCGCGGGCGATCCGGATGATGCAGGCCGCCGCCCGCAAGGAGCTTGCGGAGCGAAGGGCGCGGACGATCGCGGCGGTGCGGGCCCTCGCGCCGGACCTGGAGTTCGTGAACGGCGGCGGTACGGGCAGCGTGCAGCACACCGCGGCCGAGAGCGCGGTGACCGAGATCGCCGCGGGGTCGGGGCTCTTCGTGCCGCGGCTCTTCGACAACTACACGTCCTTCAGCGGGCGTCCGGCCGCGCTCTTCGCCCAGCCCGTGGTGCGCAGGCCGGGTCCGGGGACCGTGACGGTGCTGGGCGGCGGCTATCCGGCCTCGGGGGTCGCGGGTCCCGACCGCTCGCCGGTCCCGTATCTGCCCGAGGGGCTGCGGTACGACCCCCAGGAGGGCGCGGGCGAGGTGCAGACGCCGCTGCACGGTCCGCCCGCGGACGATCTGGCGATCGGCGACAAGGTGTGGTTCCGGCACGCCAAGGCCGGGGAGCTGTGCGAGCGGTTCGAGACGCTGCGTCTGGTGGAGGGCGACAAGGTGACGGGGAGCGTCCCGACGTACCGGGGCGAGGGCCGCACCTTCCTCTGAGCCCCCTCCGGAGGCCTGTTACGGCGTCGCGCCGACGTCCTCGCCCACGCCCCCGCCCGTGGCGCTGTCGTCGGTCGAGCGGATCCCCTTGATGATGCGTTCCATGTCGGAGAGGGGCGGCGCGCCCTTGGCGACGTTGACGGAGAGGCGCACGATGACCATCGGTTCGGAGCCGATGCTCGACTTGAACGCCACCGACTGCACGTACCCTCCGGAGGCCTTTTCGGTCCGGACCCGCCAGCGCACGTAGTAGCCGCTGCGGCCCGCGACGGCCACCGTGCCCTCCGCGACCTTCTCGTGCCCGGTGATGCGGCCGTAGTACTCGTTGTCGAGGACGTCCTTGCCGTAGACGCTCTTGGTCGCGTCCTCGATGTCGCCGCGCGCAAGCGCCTTGGGCGAGGTCTCGTCGGTGGAGGTCACGGTCTGCGAGGTGACCCGGCCGTGGCGGCACATGCCCGAGTCGCCGGGGCAGTCGAAGGTGTCCGGCGTCTGGAGAGTCGGCGCGTCGTGGATGGTGTCCTCGGCCTTCTCCCATCCGTCGATGACGGGCAGCGTGATGCCGTTGAGGTCGTCGACGAGGACGTTCGGATCGGACGTCGGGGAGGCGGACTTCGACTCCGAGGCGGTCGGCGTCGGGGAGGTCTCGGCCGACGTGCTGGGCGCGGGACCGCCGCGCGGTTCGCCGTCGTCCTTGCCGAGGACGACGACGCCGGTGACGATCGCCGCGACGAGCACGGCTCCGGCGGTGGCGAGCGCGATGAACTTGGCTCGGCCACCGCCGGAGGACGCCGGGGCGATCACCGCGGTCGCGGCGGGGTCCGGCGGGCCGAAGCCCTGCCGCACCGGCGCCGCTTGGGGCTGCTCGGGTGCGCGCCGGTGCTCGGTCCACGCGGTGCCGTCCCACCAGCGCTCGACGGCGGGCTGGTTCGGGTCCGGGTACCAGCCGGGCGGAGGCGTCATGCTCATCCCGGCACTCTAGGACGTGCCCCGCCGATCAGTACACCGAGGCCCTTCGGTCAGTACACCGAGTCCCGCTGGTCGGGCACGACCGAGCCGTCCTCGCGGAGCACCGGGCCCTTGTCGCCGTCGTGTTCGTTGTAGGCGCTCGTCGAGCACGGGTAGCGGCCGGACTTCTGCGGCATCGGCTCGATGAACATCGGGTTCACGACCCAGCGGCCGTCGGCGTTGTCGTAGGCGCGGCACATGAACTCGCTCTTGTTGCGGTTCAGCACGAGGTGCGCGCCGGTGGCGTCGCCGACGAACGTCACGTCCGTGTCCGCGTCGCCGCCGCCGAGTGCGATGCGGTGGTGCCGGTCCTGCTTCTCCCAGGCCGACTTGCCCTTGACCTTGAAGATCTCCTGGTTGATCCAGCAGCGCTTGCCGTCGATGTACGGGATGGCCTCGCCCTTGTTCACGGGCACGCCGCCGCACCCCTGGTTCCAGGGCGTGATGCGGCCCTCGCGGTCCAGGACCGAGCGGATGGCGATGGTGTGCGCGCGGTCGACGCCCACGCTCTTGGACCACACCTCGGCGACCGGTTCGGAGCCCGCCGAGACGATGTAGACGTCGAATCCGGCCTTCTTGAGGGTGCGGATCAGGTCGCGCTGCTGGTCGTAGTAGCGGACGTACCCCGGGATCTTGTGGGTGCCGACGGTCTGCGTGGCGCCGACGGGGGCGGCGAGCGCCTCCTCGCGGGCCTTGGCGGCGTACGACTCCAGCTCCGGGACGGTGTGCCCGGCGAAGAGCTGCGGCACCCAGGCGTACTGCGGGACGGTGTGGCGGTGGTCCCACTTCCCCGCGAAGGCGGGGGCGCCGCTCATGGTCCTCCCGTCCTCGCGGACCTCGAAGATCTCGTCCGCGCAGGCGGTGTCCTTGGAGGTCGGCAGCGGCTTGCCGACGGGCACGTCGGTGCCGCAGGCCTTGGTGAGGGCGCGGTCGGCGTCGTCGGTGAGCCACTTGCTGGTGGACTTCCAGCTCTTGGGGCGCAGGATCTTGTCGTGCCGCAGGGACCAGGCGATGGTCGCGTCGGTGACGTCGTTCTTGACGACCGTGTTGTCCCAGTCGAAGGCGGCGACCGGGCGCTTTCCGCCGTGTCCGAGGCGGGGGTTGGAGCAGCGGCCGCGCTCGTCGATCATCCGCTGGAGCTTGGCGCGGTTGGCGCCGTACCAGTCGAGCTTCTTCGAGAGCTGCGGGCAATCTCCGCCGGTGGTGCGGGAGTTCGAGGGGTGCGCGGCCGTGGCGGCGGCCGCGGGGAGAGCCGCCGGCACGGCTGCCAGGGTGGCGGCCGCGGCCAGGGTCAGCGCCAAAATGTTTCTGTTACGCATGTGAGTGGACCGTACATCCTGTCTACGGGTCTGGCGATGCCGATGATCTAGCGTGTCGTGGACGCCTACGGCGTCCCGAACACGGTGTCGTTCTGGTCGGGGATGACGGAGCCGTCCGGGCGGCGCACCGGGCCCTGTCCGCCGTCCCGTTCGGTGTAGCCGGTGGTGGCGCAGGGGTAGGGGTCGGCCTTCTCGCCCTTGGGTTCGATGAACATGGGGTTGATCAGCCAGCGGCCGTCGCCGTTGTCGTAGGCGCGGCACATGAGTTCGTTCTTGTTGCGGTTCAGTACGAGCCGCAGGCCGGTGGCGTCGCGCAGGAAGGAGATGTCGGTGTCGGAGTCGCCCGCGGCGAACACCTGCCGCCTGGAAGCCGGTTGGACCTTCTCGGCGGCGGCGCCGCGCACGCCGTAGATCTCCTGGTTGATCCAGCACCGCTTGCCGTCGATGTACGTGATCATCGAGTCGTCGCCGTCCTCGACCGTGCCGCAGCCCTTGAGGTGCGCGGTCAGCTTTCCGCGCGCGGTGACGTTGCGGATGCCGATCGTGTGCCGGGCGTCGATGCCCACGCCCCGCGCCCAGACCTCGGCGACCGGCTCGGGCGACGCCGAGACGACGTACACGTCGAAGCCCGCCTTCTTGAGGGTGCGGATCAGGTCGCGCTGCTGGTCGTAGTAGCGGGCCCAGCCGGTGACCTCGCCGGTGCCGACGCGCTGCTTCGCCCCGATCGGCGCGGCGAGGTTCTCCTCACGGGCAGCGGCCGCGAACCGCTGGACCTGAGGGGTGGACCAACCGCGGGTGAGCTGGGCGAGCCAGGCGTACTGCGGTTCCATGCGGCGGTGGTCGAAGCCGTCGAAGGCGGCCTTGCCGGAGGTGGTGGTGCCCTCGCTGTAGACGGCGAGGATCTCGTCGGCGCAGGCGGTGCCCCGGGCGGTGTCGCGGTGGGTGGGCAGCGTGGTGCCGGTGGCCGGGCAGGCCTTGGCCAGGGCTTTGGCCGCCGGGTCGGTCAGATAGCGGCTCGTGGTGTGCCAGTCGCCGTGCTGGGGCGTCCGCACCTTGCCGTGGCGCAGCATCCAGAACATGGTGGCGTCGCCGACGTCGTTCTTGATGACGGTGTTGTCCCAGTCGAAGGTGGCGACGGGTCTGGCGCCGCCCTTATGGCCCCGGTCACCGCAGTGGCCGTACTCGTCGATCATGCGCTGGAGGCGCGCCTTGTTCTCGCCGTACCAGCCGCGCGAGACGGTGAGGTCGGGGCAGGCCGCGGCCCGCTCAGGGGGCGTGGTCTGGGTGGCCTCCGCGGTGGCCTGGACGGCGAGGAGACCGGCCGAGGCGACGGCGAGCACGGCTGCGGCCGCGACGGCGCGGCGCTTGAAGTTCACGAACACACTCCCGTGTCTACGCAGGTCAGCCGGGCGTCACGCGACGCCCGGCTGACCTGCGGGTGGCCGCTGGGTGAACTGCGCGGAGGTGCGGCAGGGACTACACCGGGGTGACGTACGCCCCGGAGATACCGCCGTCGACGAGGAAGTCGGTGGCGTTCACGAACGAGGAGTCGTCGCTGGCGAGGAACGCCACCGCGGCGGCCATCTCCTCGGCCTCGGCGAAGCGGCCCACGGGGATGTGCACGAGGCGGCGGGCGGCGCGCTCGGGGTCCTTGGCGAACAGCTCCTGGAGGAGGGGGGTGTTGACCGGGCCGGGGCAGAGCGCGTTGACGCGGATGCCCTCGCGGGCGAACTGCACGCCCAGCTCGCGGGACATGGCGAGGACGCCGCCCTTGGACGCGGTGTAGGAGATCTGCGAGGTCGCCGCGCCCATCCGCGCCACGAAGGAGGCGGTGTTGATGATCGAGCCCTTGCCCTGGCGCCGCATGTAGGGGATGGCGGCCTTGCAGCAGAGGTAGACGGAGGTGAGGTTGACCTCCTGTACGCGCTTCCAGGCCTCCAGGCCCGTGTCCAGGATGGAGTCGTCGTCGGGCGGGGAGATGCCCGCGTTGTTGAAGGCGATGTCGACGGAGCCGTAGGTGTCGAAGGCCGTCTTGAAGAGCGCCTCGACCTCCTCGGCGTCGGTGACGTCGACCTTCACGAAGGTCCCGCCGACCTCGTCGGCGGCGGCCTTGCCCGCGCTCTCGTCGATGTCGCCGCAGACGACGTGGGCGCCCTCGGAGGCGAGGCGGCGCGCGGCGGCGAGGCCGATGCCGCTGCCGGCGCCGGTGATGACGGCGGTGCGGCCGACGAGGCGGCGGCAGATGTTCTCTGACATGGGGTTCAGGCCTCCGTGCTGATGAAGACGTTCTTGGTTTCCGTGAACGCGGCGAGCGCGTCCGGGCCCAGCTCACGGCCGAGGCCGGACTGCTTGTAACCGCCGAAGGGGGTCCAATAGCGCACGCTGGAGTGCGAGTTGACGGAGAGGTTCCCGGCCTGGACGGCCTCGGAGACCCGCAGCGCCCGGCCCACGTCCCGGGTCCAGATCGAGCCGGACAGGCCGTACGGCGAGGCGTTCGCGAGGCGGATCGCGTCCTGTTCGTCGGTGAAGGGCAGCAGCACCGCCACGGGGCCGAAGATCTCCTCGACGGCCGCGGGCGAGTCGGGCCGCTCACCGGTCAGGACGGTCGGCGGGAACCAGAAGCCGGGCCCGGTCGGGGCGGTGCCCCGGATGCCGGGCGCGTCGGCGGGCACCAGCTTCGTCACGTTCTCGAGCTGACGGCGGGAGATCAGCGGGCCCATCTGCGTCTTCTCGTCCCGCGGGTCGCCCACGACGACCTTGCCGAGCGCCTCGGTGAGCAGCGCCGCGACCTCGTCGTACACCGATTCCTGTACGAGGACGCGGGTGCGGGCGCAGCAGTCCTGGCCGGAGTTGTCGAGGAAGGAGAAGGGGTCGGCTGCCGCCTTCAGGTCGGCGTCGGCGAAGACGATGTTGGGGCTCTTGCCGCCGAGTTCGAGGGTGAGGCGCTTGACCTGTGCCGCGCAGCGCTCCATGATCTCGCGGCCGGTGCGCGTGGAGCCGGTGAAGACGATCTTCGCGACGTCGGGGTGGTCGACCAGGGCGCGGCCCGTGATGTGGCCGTGGCCCGGCAGCACCTGGAGGACGCCCTCGGGCAGTCCGGCCTCCAGGGCCAGCTCGGCGAGTCTGAGCGCGGTGAGCGGGGTGGTCTCGGCGGGCTTGAGCAGGACGGCGTTGCCCGCGGCGAGCGCGGGGGCGAACCCCCAGGCGGCGATGGGCATCGGGAAGTTCCAGGGGGCGATGACGCCGACCACGCCGAGCGGTTCGCGGAAGGTGACGTTCCAGCCGCCGGGTACGGGGATCTGCTGGCCGGTGAGGCGCTCGGCGCCGCCGGCCGCGTACAGGAGCAGGTCCCGGACGTTGCCCGCCTCCCAGCGGGCGTTGCCGGGCAGATGGCCGGCCTCGCGCACTTCGAGGTCGGCCAGTTCCTCGGTGTGGCCGTCGACCGTGTCGGCGAAGCGGCGCAGGAGCCGGGCGCGGTCCGCGGGGGCGACGGCCGCCCACGCCCGCTGGGCGCTCACGGCCCGCTCGACGGCGCGGCGCACGTCGTCCGCGTCCGCGGCGGGGACGGTGGCGATGACCTCTTCCGTCGCCGGGTTCAGTACGTCGAGGTTCGCTTCTTCGGGGTTCGGTTCTTCGAGCAAGGGTGCCTCACATGCGTTCGAAGGAGCGGCGCAGCTCCCAGTCGGTCACCGCGGAGTCGAAGGCTTCCAGCTCGACCCGCGCCATGTTGCGGTAGTGCGCGACCACCTCGTCGCCGAAGGCGGCCTTGGCGATGGGGCTGTTCTCCCACAGCTCGGCGGCCTCGCGCAGGGTGGTGGGGACGTGTTCGTACTCGCCGGTGTAGGCGTTTCCGGTGCACTCGTCCGGCAGTTCGAGCTTGTGCTCTATGCCGTACAGACCGGCGGCGACGAGGCCCGCGACGGCGAGGTAGGGGTTCACGTCGCCGCCCGGCAGCCGGTTCTCGAAGCGCATCGAGCGGCCGTGGCCGACGACGCGGAGCGCGCAGGTGCGGTTGTCCAGGCCCCACGCGGCGGCGGTCGGCGCGAACGAGCCGGGCACGAACCGCTTGTAGGAGTTGATGTGGGGCGCGTAGAGGAGGGAGAAGTCGCGCAGCGCGGCGAGCTGGCCCGCGAGGAAGTGCCGCATGACGGGCGACATGCCGTCGGGGTCGTCCGCGCCGCCGGCCATGACGTTGGTGCCGTCGGCGTCCTGGAGCGAGAGGTGGATGTGACAGGAGTTGCCCTCGCGCTCGTTGACCTTGGCCATGAAGGTGAGCGAGACGCCCTCCTGGGCCGCGATCTCCTTGGCGCCCGTCTTGTAGATGGCGTGCTGGTCGCAGGTGACGAGGGCCTCGTCGTAGCGGAACACGATCTCGTGCTGGCCGGGGTTGCACTCGCCCTTGGCCGACTCGACGACGAGTCCGGCGGCCGCCATGTCGTTGCGGATGCGGCGCAGGAGCGGTTCGACGCGGCCGGTCCCGAGGACCGAGTAGTCGATGTTGTACTGGTTGGCCGGGGTGAGGTTCTTGTACCCGGCGTCCCAGGCCTGCTCGTAGGTGTCCTTGAAGACAATGAACTCCAGCTCGGTGCCGACGTGGGCGGTGTAGCCCAGTTCGGCGAGGCGGTCGAGCTGGCGGCGCAGGATCTGCCGGGGGGCGGCGACCACGGGTGAGGCGTCGCTCCAGGCCAGGTCCGCGACGAGCATCGCGGTGCCCTCGTTCCACGGGACGCGGCGCAGGGTGGACAGGTCGGGGTGCATGGCGAAGTCGCCGTAGCCGCGGTCCCAGGAGGACATCGCGTAGCCGTCGACGGTGTTCATCTCCGCGTCGACGGCGAGGAGGTAGTTGCAGCCCTCCGTGCCGTGTTCGAGGACGTCGTCGAGGAAGAAGCGGGCGGCGAACCGCTTGCCCTGGAGCCGCCCTTGCATATCGGGGAAGGCCAGGACGACAGTGTCGATCTCGCCGCTCGCGACGAGGGCCTTCAGCTCCTCGACGGTGAGCGGGGGTGTGCGGTCTGCCACGGGAAATGCCTCCTTGGGTCAGCCGGGAGCCATAAGGTATTGCGGAGAACCTTTGCTTGGGAAGGGGGTACTGGCATGTCGCACACGGAAGAGGGTGCCGCCCAGGGCGCCTCACCCGCGCCGGACGACGACCGGCTGACGCCAGTGCTGCGTCCGGTGCGGGCGGGCAACGGCTTCGAGGAGGCGCTGGAGCAGATCCTCCAGGTCGTCCGCCTCGGCCTGGTGCCCGGCGGTGAACGCCTGCCGTCGGAACGGGAGTTGGCCGACCGCCTCGGCATCAGCCGGGTGACGCTGCGGGAGGTTCTGAAGGTGCTCCAGGACCAGGGCCTGGTCGAGTCGCGGCGCGGACGGTACGGCGGCACGTTCGTACGGCCGCGTCCCGAGGCGTCGGGCGAGGACGAGCTGCGCCGCAGGGTCGCCGGGGTGGACGTGGAGGACGCGCTGCGCTTCCGCGAGGTCCTGGAGGTGGGCGCGGCCGGGCTCTGCGCGGCGCACGGCCTGGACGGCGAGCAGGCGGACCGGCTGCGGGCGGCGCTGGCACACACGCACGACGCCCCGCTGTCGGAGTACCGCCGCCTGGACACCCTGCTGCACCTCACGCTCGCCGAGCTGTGCGGCTCCCCCACGCTGACGGCGCAGTACGCGGCGGTGCGGGCCACCGTGAACGACCTCCTGGACTGCATCCCGCTCCTGGTCCGCAATCTGGAACACTCGCAGCGCCAGCACGCCGTGATCGTCGAGGCGGTGCTCGACGGGGACGCGGACGGGGCGCGGGAGATGATGCGGGAGCACTGCGCGGGGACGGCGGCGCTGCTGCGGGGGTTCCTGAGCTGAGCACCGCTGACCTGAGCACCGCTGGGCCGTCGGCGCGGAGTCAGCCGGGGCCGGCGGCGTGAGGACCGCTTAACCATCGCGTAACGCAAGGGTCTTGCTTTCTCGCGCCCCACACGGCAAAGGTATGGATCCGTTCCATTGGTCACCCCGCCGCCGAGCCAGAGTGTCGCCGCCGCATAGGAGCCGTGCCATGCCCGAGGAGTCCACCAAGCCAGGCCCCGCCGAACCGGCGGACGACTATCTGGAGCGCAGGACGCTCCGCCGGGGCAGCGCGGGCTGGCTGCTGCTCACCGGGCTCGGCGTCGCCTACGTCGTCTCCGGCGACTTCTCCGGCTGGAACTACGGCCTCGCGGAGGGCGGCTTCGGCGGCCTGGGCATCGCCATGGTGCTCATGGGCGTGATGTACGCGTGCATGGTCTTCTCGCTGGCCGAACTGTCGTCCGTACTGCCCACGGCGGGCGGCGGCTACGGCTTCGCGCGCCGGGCGCTCGGGCCCTGGGGCGGCTTCCTGACCGGCACGGCCATCCTCATCGAGTACATCCTGGCGCCCGCCGCGATCTCCATCTTCATCGGCGACTACGTCGAATCGCTCGGCCTGTTCGGCCTGACCTCGGGCTGGCCGGTCTACCTCGCCTGCTTCGTCATCTTCATCGGCATCCATCTGTGGGGCGTCGGCGAGGCGCTGCGCTTCAGCTTCGTGGTGACCGGGATCGCCGTGGCGGCGCTGCTGGTCTTCGCGGTCGGCGCGTTCATGGACTTCGACGCGTCGAAGCTGAACGACATCCCCGTGGAGGCGGATTCCTTCGGCGCCAACTCCTGGCTGCCGATGGGCCTGTTGGGAATCTGGGCGGCGTTCCCCTTCGGCATGTGGTTCTTCCTCGGGGTCGAGGGCGTGCCGCTGGCCGCCGAGGAGACGAAGGACCCGGCGCGCACGCTGCCGCGGGCGATCCGCTGGTCGATGGCGATCCTCGTCGCCCTCGCGCTCCTCACCTTCTTCGCGTCGGCCGGCGCGCGCGGCGCCGACGCGATCCAGGACGCGGGCAATCCGCTGGTCGAGGCGTTGCAGCCGGACGGCGACGCGACCGGTCTGAGCCGGGTCATCAACTACGCGGGCCTGGCCGGCCTCGTCGCCTCCTTCTTCTCCCTCATCTACGCGGGCTCGCGCCAGCTCTTCGCGCTCTCCCGCGCCGGTTACCTCCCCCGCTTCCTCTCCCTCACCAGCAGCCGCAAGGCCCCCTACCTGGGCCTGCTCGTGCCCGGCGCGATCGGGTTCGGTCTGGCCGCGGCGACCGGGGACGGCGCCCGCATGCTGAACGTGGCGGTGTTCGGCGCGACCATCTCGTACGCCCTGATGTCGCTCTCGCACATCGTGCTGCGCCGCCGCGAGCCGGGCCTGGAGCGCCCCTACCGCACGCCCGGCGGCGTCCTGACCTCGTCCGTCGCGCTGGTCCTCGCCTGCTCGGCGCTGGTCGCGACCTTCCTGGTGGACGTGACGGCCGCGCTCATCGCGCTCGGGGTGTACGTGGTCGCGATCGCGTACTTCGGGCTGTACAGCCGCAAGCACCTCGTGGCGCGCGCGCCGGAGGAGGAGTTCGCGGCGCTCGCGGCGGCCGAGGCAGAGTTGGCCCGCGACTGATGACCGGATGACCACCGGACGACCCCCGGACGACCCCCGGATCGGCACGAAGAAGGAGAACAGATTGAGCGCCAGGCCGCTGATCGGTGTCAGCACCTACCTGGAGTCGAAGGCGAGCTGGGGCGTGTGGGAGCTGCCCGCGGCCCTGCTGCCGGTGGGGTATCCGCGCCTGGTGCAGGCGGCGGGCGGCATCGCCGCGATGCTTCCGCCGGATGATCCGTCGTACGCGCGTTCTGTCGTCGCCCGCCTTGACGGCGTGGTGATCGCGGGCGGGCCCGATGTCGAGCCCGTGCGGTACGGGGCGGAGCGCGAGGCGCGCACCGGGCCGCCGGCGCGGGAGCGGGACGCGTGGGAACTGTCCCTGATCGAGGCGGCGTTGGAGTCGGGGACGCCGCTGCTCGGCATCTGCCGGGGCATGCAGCTGCTGAACGTGGCGCTCGGCGGGACGCTGATCCAGCATCTGGACGGGCACGCGGTCCGGCCGGGCGTCGTGGGCACCCACGCGGTGAAGCCGGTGCCGGGCACGCTCTACGAGTCGATCGTGCCGGACGCGTCCACGGACGTACCGACGTACCACCACCAGGCGGTGGACCGCCTCGGCAGGAACCTCACGGTCTCGGCGTACGCGGAGGACGGCACGGTGGAGGCCATCGAACTGCCCTCGCCCGCCTGGGCGTTGGGCGTGCAGTGGCATCCGGAGATGGGAGAGGACACGCGCGTCATGGCCGCGCTGGTCGACTCCACGTCCTGAACGCGCCGGGACCGGGCGCCCGGCCCCCGGGTCACCCCTGCTCCGCCTCGCCCGCCGTGCGCGAGACGAGCCGCTCGTACCGCTGCCGGGCCGCCTGCGGCGTGCCGAGGCCGAGACCGAAGGCGATCTCCGGCCAGGTCATGCCGCGGCCCCGGGCCATCTGGAGCAGCCCGGTCTCCAGCTCGTCCATCTCGCCCCTGGCCATCGGCAGCAGGCTCAGCGCCGCCGTGATGTCGGCCCGGTCCACCTCGGGCTCGCCCTCGTCCGGCTTCGCGGCCCCACTGAGCAGAAACGCCACGAGCCGCACCGCTTCGTGCGGCCCGAGCACGGTGGGGTGCACCTGCCGCCGCCGCTGCCGGTCGTCGGCGGCATGGCGCTCGGCGATCCGCATGAGCGAGGCGTACGCACGGTGGGCGCGGGCCTCTTCGGGGTGCGGGGGTGTAAAGGGGTCGCCGCCGGTCCGCCCGGCGTCGTCGGTGGTAGCCATGACGCCAGCATGCCGCCGCGCACGACATGACGTCAACGCTCCGTTGTGAACACTTTGTTTGCTGCTCTGTCGAAGATCTGGGAGCACGATCGGCACTGAAGGGCTCGCCCGTGCCGTTGTGGACCCTGATCCGTCAGGTCACGCCCTGGTTCGCATCCGCCCGGAGCCGATCTCGGTCGACCGGAACCGGACCGGCTGCGCAAGCCCCCGCTCAGGGCACCAAAGTTCCCTGGTGGAAGTACAAGCGCCAGCCCGTCTCCGTCAGCCGCCACAGCGAGCTGCGCCATGCCCGGCGCCCTCCGTGGTCGGCGAAGTACGTCAAGTGGACGATGCCCGGAGCGAGTACGGTCCCGGACATCTCGCTGACCTCGACCGGCGGCTCGGGGTCCACTGAAGCGGCGCTGGTCACGGTGAGGATCGATGTCGCGTCCCAGCGCCTGCCGGACGCGCCGATCTCGGTGAAGTCCGGGTCCAGAAGCTCCGAGACCAGCTCGGGGGAGGCCCGCACCGCCGGGTCGAGAAGCCGCATCTCCGCCGCGATGGCCGCCTGCACGGCCCGCTCATCCTCGTCTGCCATGCATGAATGCTAGAAAACCCGGGCCCCGGGCCGGTCACCGCGTCAACCCCAGCAGGTCCCTCCCCGGCCCCGACGGCCGATGCCCCGTCGGCCAGACCGCGCGCAGGGCCCGGCGCAGGCGGACGTCCTTCAGGGGGATCTCCACCAGGCGGCGCGCCGCCAGTTCCTCGCCCACCGCCAGTTCGCTCAGGACCGCGGGGCCCGCGCCGCTGACCGCGGAGGCCTTGACCGCCGTCGTGGAGGAGAGTTCGATCAGCGGGCGCGCCAGACCGCCGAGTGCCGTGTCCAGGACCTGGCGCGTGCCCGAGCCCTCCTCGCGCAGGATCAGCGGCGTCGCCGCCAGCTCCGCCGCGGCCAGCGGTTTCCCGCGCCGCGCCCAGGGGTGCCCGGGTGACGTGACGACGACCAGGCGGTCGTGGGCGATGACCACGTCGTCGAGGCCGGCCGGCACGGTGAGCCCCTCGACGAAGCCGAGGTCCGCCTCACCGGCCAGCAACCGGGCCGCCACGGCCGCCGAGTTGCCCGCGAGCAGCGACACCGCCGTGTCCGGCCGCTGGGTGCGCAGCGCGATCAGCCAGCCCGGCAGCAGGTACTCGGCGATCGTCATGCTCGCCGCGACCCGCAGCCGCGAGTCCCGCCGGTCGCGCAGCGCCTGCGCCCCCGCGTCGAAGGCCTCCGCCGCCTCCACGATCCGCCCCGCCCAGTCGGTGACGAGCGCCCCCGCGCCGGTGAGGCGCGAGCCGCGCGGCGACCGGTCGACGAGCGCGACACCGAGCTGGCGCTCCATGGCACGGACCCTGCTGCTCGCCGCGGGCTGCGTGATGCCCAGCTCCCGCGCGGCCCGCCCGAGGCTGCCGAGCCTGGCGACGGCCAGCAGCAGCTGGAGCGCCCCGAGGTCGGGGACGCGGTGCGCGAGCGGCACCTCCGCCGGGGCGGGCGTGGGAGCGGGAGAGGAGGGCTGACTCATAAAGCCAGCTTATGTCCTCATAGGATCACGCTCCCTGGTGGGGAGCCTGTTCCCCTACGAGGGTGGACCCATGGTCACCGCCGCCCACCCAGTGCAGACACCCAGCCCCGCCCGGATACCCCACCCCGCCCGGGCCTCCCACGCCACCCCCTCGGCGCCCGGCACCCGCTTCCCCGCGCTCCGCCACCTCGGCCCCAACTGGTACGCGACCGTCATGGGCACCGCCATCATCGCCAACGCCGGCGCCACCCTCCCCTACCAGTTCACCGGGCTGCGCACGGCCTGCACCGCCGTCTGGGCGCTCTCCCTCGTGATGCTCGCCGCGCTGCTCACCGCCCGCGCCGCGCACTGGGTCCACCACCGCGACCAGGCCCGCGCCCACCTCCTCGACCCGGCAGTCGCACCCTTCTACGGCTGTCTGTCGATGGCGCTGCTCGCGGTCGGCGGCGGCGCGCTGCTCGTCGGCGCGGACTGGATCGGCACCGGCGCCGCCGTCGCGGTCGACGCCGTCCTGTTCACCCTCGGCACCGCCATCGGCCTCGCCGCGGCCGTCGTCATCCCGTATCTGATGGTGGTCCGCCACCGCATCACCGCCGACCAGGCCTCCCCCGTGTGGCTGCTGCCCGTGGTGGCCCCCATGGTGTCGGCCGCCCTCGGCCCGCTGCTCGTCCCGCACCTGCCCGCGGGCCAGGCCCGGCAGACGATGCTGTACGCGTGCTGCGCGATGTTCGGCCTGAGCCTGCTCGCCACCCTGGTCATGCTGCCGGTGATCTTCGCCCGCCTGCTGACCGCGGGCCCGCTGCCCACCGCGCTCACCCCCACCCTCTTCCTCGTGCTCGGCCCCCTCGGCCAGTCGACGACCGCCGCCAACAAGTTCGCGGACGTGGCGCCCGGCGTCGTACCCGCCCCGCTCGACCAGGGCTTTCTCGCCCTCGCCGTGCTCTACGGCGTACCGGTGACGGGCTTCGCCCTGCTGTGGCTGGCGCTGGCGCTCGCGATGGTGCGGCGCGCCCGGCGCGGTGGCATGGGTTTCGCGATGACCTGGTGGGCGTTCACCTTCCCCGTCGGCACCTGCGTGACGGGCGCCGAGGGCCTCGGCAAGCACACCGGCCTCCCGGCGTTCGACTGGCTCGCGGCCGGGCTCTACGCCTTCCTCGTCGCCGCCTGGGCCGTGGCGCTCGCCCACACCGTGCGCGGCCTCGTCACCGGCAGGCTGCTCGCAGCGCCGCGCTGAGCACCGCGGGGGCCTCCGCCAAGGACGGTCCGTACCAGGTCAGATGGCGGCCGCTGACCAGCGCGACCGGCGTACGCGCCGAAAACGCCTCGGGGCCGTCGTCGCGCGTGAAGCGGTAGGGCTCGTCGGGCAGGACCACCAGGTCGAGGCCGGCCGCGCGCAGTTCCTCGACGGGGACGCGGGGATAGCGCTCGGCGTGCGCGGCGTACGCGTTGTCCACGCCCAGGCGGGCAAGGACGTCTCCGGCGAACGTGTCACGGCCGAGGACCATCCACGGCCGCCGCCAGATCGGGATCGCCGCCCGCAGTCGGGCCGTCGGTGCGGGGAGGTCCCCCCACGCCGCCTCCGCCTCATCCAGCCAGCGCGGCGCCCCGGCCCCGCGCCCGCTTCGGGCCGCGCACGCCGCGAGGACCCGCCGCAGCTCACGGAAGGCCTGCTCCAGCGTCCGCACCTCCGTCACGAGGACCTCGACGCCCGCCGCGCGCAGCTCCGCCAGGTCGGGGGCGCGGTTCTCCTCCTCGTTGGCGACCACCAGGTCGGGCGCGAGGGCGACGATCCGGCGCACATCGGGGTTCTTGGTGCCGCCCACCCGGGTGACGCCGAGGTTCGCCGGGTGGCTGCACCAGTCCGTGGCTCCGACCAGCGCACCCGGCACGGTCACGGCGACCGCCTCGGTCAGCGACGGCACGAGCGAGACGACCCGCGGCGGGCCGGGCGCGGGCGGCACGTCAGCGCCCCCCGTCGTCCACCGCCTCGACGTGGTCCCCCACGGCGACCACCAGGACCCGCGTGTCCGGCACCGTGGCACGCCAGCGATGGCGCACCCCGCCGGTGAGGAAGAGGCTGTCGCCGCGCCCCAGGCGGTAGGCGCGGCCCTCCGCCTCCATCTCGACGGCGCCCTCGACGATGTACATCAACTCGTCGTTGCGGTGCTGGAATTCGCGGCCCTCGTCGTGGTCTCCGATGAATTCCAGGGCGTGGAGCTGATGGTGCCCGCGGGCCAGTTGGCGCACCCGCGCCTCGGGCGTCGAGGTGTCCAGATCCGTGTCGTCGTCGGCGCGCACCACGTCGACGGTCCGCGCGGGGTCGGCGGCGGCGAGCAGCTCCACGTCGGTGGTGCGCAGGGCGTCGGCGACGCGCAGGAGGGAGCGCCTGCTCGGCCGGGCGCGTTCGTTCTCGATCTGGCTGAGGAACGGCACGGACAGGCCGCTGCGCTCGGCGACGACGGCGAGGGTCAGCTCCAGCTGGCGGCGGCGCCGCCGCACGGCCGAGCCCACCCGGAGGGTCTCCTTGTGCTCGTCCAACGCCTCGGCTCCCTTCAGCGCGTCGGTCCACTCTCCACCCTGAGGGGTTCCCGAGGGTTTCCTGAGGGGTTCTCTGCACCCTACGCATGTTCGCCAAACGGTTCTGCCCCGTTGCCCCGATGGCCGGGCGCCCGGATGCGCGGATGGCCGGATCACCCCGGGTGCGCGGGAGGGAGGCTACAGCCTGTGCCAGTACAGCAGCTGCCCGGCCTCCCCGGGCGCGGAACCCTCGCGCGGGACGAACAGGCTGACGAGGAGCGCGGGGCGGCCCCGCGGATCGGTCAGCAGGGTCGCGGAGGGGTTGGCGAAGGCGCGGCTGCCGCCGTGGGTGCGGATGTCGAGGCTGTCGGCGCGGCCGCTCGCGGGGTCGTAGGCGTACGTCCCCCAGCTGCCGAAGTCCGACCGGCGCCCCTGGCCCTCGACGAGGACCACGCGCTCTCCGCCGAGGTCGACGGGTGCCCGGTCGCCGATGTTGCCGCCGGTGCCCCAGGCGCGCACGGCGTGGTCCAGGCGCGGGTCGGGCTCGGCGTGCCAGTGCCGGAAGCCGGTGAGCGTGGCGCGCAGCTGGCGGTCGGTGTCGCAGTTCGCGCGGTAGTGCCCGGTGAGGTGGATGGTGGCGCCGCGCACGGACGTGATGCCCGGGGTGCCCTCGGCGCAGCGCGAGAGGGTCAGCGGGGCGTCGAAGGCCCGGTGGGCGCGGCCGGCGAGCAGCGCCGCCAGGTCCCGGTAGGCGCGGACCCCGATGTGGTTGCGCGGGTCCTTCTCGTACGCGAGGACGTAGCCGCCGCGCCCGTCGTGCGCGAGCGAGGCCTGGTGGGTGCCGGGCCCGAAGTCGTGGCGGCGCTGCCAGTGGCGCAGATCGGTGGAGGTGGCGACGGCGGCGTGGAAGCGGCCGTCGGCCAGGAGCGTGTGGTAGACGGCGAGATAGCGGCCGTCGGGGGCCTGCTCGATCTGTGCGGCGTCCATGGTGCGGCCGGTGTGGTCCCGTGCGCCGTAGCGGTGGCCGTCGGCGGCCGTCACGTCCCCGGCGAGCGCGGCCAGGCGCGCGGTGCCCGCCGAGGCGGGGGCGCCGGCGTCGGCGCGGGCCAGCCGCGATAGGAGCAGGGCGGCGGCGAGGGCGAGCACGGTGGCGGTGAACAGCGCCGTTCTCGGCTGCCTTGCGGTCACGGGTGGGGTCTCACGTTCAGTTGTCCTTGAGAAGGTGCCCGGTCGAGGCTAAGGAGTCGAGGCCCCCGCGGGAACGCCAAAAGGGGTGGGCTTCGCCACAAGGCGAGGCCCACCCCTCGGGAGACACCGGCCGGCCACCGGCGGGCCGGGGTTACTTCGCGGCCGTCATCTTCTCCTCGAAGCCCGGGTTCTTCTTCAGCCAGGCGTCGACGGCCTCGGGTTCATTGCCCTTGCCCGCCTTGTTGATCTCGTTCTCCAGGCCGGCCAGTTCCTTCTCGCTCATCTTGAAGGCCTTGAGCCACTTGGTGAGCCGCGGGTACTGCTCCGGGAACTCCTTGCTGGAGATCGTGCGGATCGTGTCGCCCTTGCCGAAGGCGACCTTGGGGTCCTTGAGCTTGGTCAGCTCGTACTCGTTGTACGCCCAGTGCGGCGACCAGAGCAGGACCGCGACCGGCTCCTTCTTGGCGTACGCCGACTTCAGCTCGGAGAGCATCGCGGGCGTCGAACCGGAGACGATCTTGTACTCCTCGTCGAGGCCGTAGCCGGGCAGGACCTTGTCCTTGAGCGCCGTCATCACACCCGTGCCGGGCTCGATGCCGATGATCTTGCCCTTGAACCTGTCGCCCTTGCCCTTGAGGTCCGCGAGCGACTTCACGTCCTTGACGTAGGAGGGGACGGCGACCTCCAGGGACGTCGGGCTGTACCAGGAGCCCAGGTCCTTGAGGTTCGCCTTGTTCTTCTCCCAGTACTGCTTCTGGGCCGTCGGCAGCCAGGCGTCGAGGTCCAGATCGAGGTCGCCCTGCGCGAGCGCGGTGTAGACCGGGCCCACGTCGGACGGCGTCAGCTTCATCTTGTAGCCGCGCTTCTCCAGGACACGCTTCCAGAGATTGGTGACGGCGATGTTCTCGTCCCACGCGAAGTAGGCGGCGTTCAGCGGACGCTTGGCCTCGGCGGGGGTGGAGTCCTCCGGCAGCGGGGCCAGCTGGTCGACGACACCCGGGTTCTTCTTCAGCCAGGCGCGGACGGCTTCCTGCTGCTTGCCCTTGCCCGCCTTGTTGATCTCCGCCTCGAGACTCGTGAGCTGCTTCTCGCTCATCTTGAAGTCCTTCAGCCACTTGGCGACCCGCGGGTTCTCGGCGGAGAAGCCCTTGCGCGCCAGCGTGTGCACGCCGTCGCCCTTGCCCCAGGCGCCCTTCGGGTCCTTGAGCTTCTTCAGGTCGAAGTCGCTGTACGCCCAGTGCGGCGACCAGAGCGTGGTGACGATCGGCTCCTTCTTGGCGTACGCGCGCTTCAGCTCGGCCAGCATCGCGGGCGTGGAGCCGTCGACGACCTTGTACTCCTTGTCCAGGCCGTACTCGCCCAGCACCTTGTCCTTGAGCAGCCCCATCATTCCGGCGCTCGACTCGATGCCGACGATCTTGCCCTTGAAGGTGCCGCTCTTGCCCTTGAGGTCATCGAGCGAGTCGACGCCCTTCACATAGGAGGGCACGGACAGCTCCAGCGAGGTCGGGCCGAACCACGGGCCCAGGTCCTCCAGCTTGTCGCCGTACTTCTTCCAGTACGAGGCGTGCGTCGTCGGCAGCCAGGAGTCGGTCTGGAAGTCGACGCTGCCCTGCGCCAGCGAGGTGTAGAGCGGGCCCGCCTCCAGCTGCTTGGTCTGCGGCTTGAAGCCGCGCTGCTCCAGGATCTCCTTCCAGAGGAAGGTGGAGGCCACGCCCTCGTCCCAGGGGATGTAGCCGATGTTGATCCGCTTGCCCTGGCCGACGTTCTTGCCGCCCGTGGCCGCTTCCCCGGACTTCGAGCCGCCGAAGACGCCCATGCCGCCCGCGACGAGCGCGAGGACGACCACGCCGACGACCGCGACGGCGGCCTGCGGGCGGTAGGTCCAGATGTTCAGGCCCTGCGCGGCACGCAGCTTCGCGGCGGCGCGGCGGCCGAGCGGGGAGACCTGGGTGCCCAGCGAGCTGGTCATCCGGTCCAGGTAGATCGCCAGGATGACGATGGCGACGCCCGCCTCGGAGCCGAGGCCCACGTTGAGCTGGCCGATGGCCTCGTTGACGTCGGCGCCGAGGCCCTCGGTGCCGACCATGCCCGCGATGGCGGCCATGGACAGGCCCAGCATGATGACCTGGTTGACACCGGCCATGATCGTGGGGAGGGCGAGGGGCAGCTGGATGCGGAGCAGGATGTTGCGCGGCGTGGTGCCGAACGCGTCCGCGGCCTCGACCAGTTCCTTGTCGACCTGGCGGATGCCCAGCTCCGTCATGCGGACGCCGGGGGCGAGGGCGAAGATCAGGGTGGCGACGATGCCCGCGGGGGCGCCCATCCCGAAGAAGAGGATGGCGGGGATGAGGTAGATCATCGCCGGCAGCGTCTGCATGAAGTCGAGCACCGGGCGGACGATTCCGCTGACCGTGCTGGACCGTGCCGCCCAGATGCCCACGGGCACGGAGATGACGAGCGCGATGACCGTCGAGACGAGCACCAGGGACAGCGTCATCATCGCGTGGTCCCACAGCTCCAGCGAGACGATGAACGCGAAGCCCGCGAAGGTCAGCACACCGGCGACCACGCCACGCAGCCAGAACGCGATGACGGCGAAGATGCCCGCGAGGAGCAGCGGCTCGGGCGCCTGGAGCACGTCGGCTATGCCGTCGTACGCGCCCTGGAAGACGGTCTTGAAGAAGTCGAACAGCCAGGACATGTGACTGAGGAGCCAGTCGACGCTGTCGTTGACCCACTCGCCGAACGGGATCCTAGGCACCGCTGACCACCTTCTTGCTCTCCTGCGACGCGTCCTCGGGGGCCATCGGCTCGCCGAGTACGGCCAGCAGCCGCGCCCGTGGCACGACGCCGACGAGCTTGCCGTCCGCGTCGGTCACGGCGACCGGCACCACGCTGGTGGAGCAGGGCGTGAACAGTTCGATGATCGGGGTGTCCTCGGTGACCGTGGCGGGGGCGTCGGCCCGCACGAAGCCGCTCTCCGGCTCGGCCATGATCGCGCCCGCGGTCAGCACCCGGGAGCGGTCGACGTCCTGGGTGAACGCGGCGACGTAGTCGTTGGCCGGGGTGACCAGGATGTCCTCGGCGTTGCCGATCTGGACGATGCGGCCGTCGCGCATGACGGCGATCTGGTCGCCCAGGCGCATCGCCTCGTTCAGGTCGTGGGTGATGAAGACGATGGTCTTCTTCAGCCGCTTCTGGAGTTCGAGGAGCTGGTCCTGCATGTCGCGCCGGATCAGCGGGTCGAGCGCGCTGAACGACTCGTCCATCAGGAGCAGGTCGGCGTCGGTGGCGAGCGCGCGGGCCAGGCCGACGCGCTGCTGCATGCCGCCGGACAGCTCGTCGGGCCAGGACTTCTCCCAGCCCTTGAGGCCGGCCAGCTCCAGTGCCTCGGTGGCCCGCTTCTCGCGCTCGGCGCGTGGGACGCCCTGCACCTCAAGGCCGTACCCGGCGTTCTCCAGGACGCTGCGGTGCGGGAAGAGCGCGAAGTGCTGGAAGACCATGCTGATCTTCTTGGAGCGCACCTCCCGCATCTCGCGCGCGCTCAGCCGGGTGAGGTCCTGGCCGTCGAAGCGGACGTGACCGGCCGTCGGCTCCGACAGCCCGTTGAGCATGCGCAGCAACGTGGACTTGCCGGATCCGGAGAGACCCATGACGACGAAGATCTGGCCCGGTTCGACCTCGAAGGAGGCGTCGATCACGGCGGCGGTGGTGCCGTCGGCGCGCAGCTCCTCCCGGTCGGCTCCGTGGCGGAGTTTCTCCACCGCGTCGATGGGTCGTCTGCCGAACACTTTGTACAAGTGCTCGGCTTGCAGCCTGGACACATACACCTCTCGGGTTGAACCAAGACGGCCCGCCTCCCCCGCCGGCGGGCCGTGGAACGCGGTGGCCTCTGCCCACTTGCCCGATCGAAATGTTGAATCCTCGACCGGGTCGGTTCCGGCTGCGCGCCTGCCCTGACTCGCGGAACCCAAACCCAGGAGTGTCCCAGCTCACACGCGTTGCGCTCAGGGCGCCCCCGCGCCACGATGCGCAACGCCTCCCGCACGGCGGGCGCCGCCATACCGGCCCGCTGTCGGCGGGGTGCGGCATGATGCGCACCGTGACTCAGCGAACACGACGGCTCATGCTTCTCGACACGGCCTCCCTCTACTTCCGGGCGTATTTCGGGGTCCCGGATTCCGTGAAGGCCCCGGACGGCACCTCGGTCAACGCCGTGCGCGGACTGCTCGACTTCATCGCCCGGCTCGTCCAGGACCACCGCCCCGACGATCTGGTCGCGTGCATGGACGCGGACTGGCGCCCCCACTGGCGGGTGGAACTGATCCCCTCCTACAAGGCGCACCGCGTCGCCGAAGAGGTCGAGCGGGGCCCGGACGCCGAGGAGATCCCCGACACCCTCTCCCCGCAGGTGCCGGTGATCGAGGCGGTCCTCGACGCGCTCGGCATCGCACGCGTAGGCGTACAGGCGTACGAGGCCGACGATGTGATCGGCACCTTCGCGGGCCGCGCCACGGGCCCGGTGGACATCGTCACCGGCGACCGCGACCTCTACCAACTGGTCGACGACGCGCGCGGCATCCGCGTCCTCTACCCCTTGAAGGGCGTCGGCACCCTCCAGATCACCGACGAGGCCTGGCTGCGCGAGAAGTACGGCGTGGACGGCCCCGGCTACGTCGACCTGGCCCTGCTGCGCGGCGACCCGAGCGACGGCCTGCCCGGCGTGCCCGGCATCGGCGAGAAGACGGCGGCCAAGCTGCTCGACGCCTTCGGTGACCTCGCCGGGATCATGGCGGCGGTCGACGACCCGAGGTCGAAGCTCACCCCCTCGCAGCGCAAGCGGCTCGACGAGTCCAGGGCGTATGTGGCGGTCGCGCCGAAGGTGGTCCGGGTCGCCGGTGACGTGCCGCTGCCCGACGTCGACGTGGCGCTGCCCCGCGAGCCGCGCGATCCGGTGGCCCTGGAGGAGCTGGCCGAGCGGTGGAACCTGGGCGGTTCGCTTCAGCGACTTCTCTCCACCCTCCAGACCTGAGGTGTTAGCTTAGGTAAGCCTAACTAACTATGGATCAGGGGAGGCCGTCTCCGATGGCAGAACGTCCGGCTCGCAAAGCGCCGAAGACCCACGTGGCGCAGGTCCTGCGCACGGAGCAGCTGACCCCGCACATGCGGCGCGTGGTGCTGGGCGGCGAGGGGCTGTCCGAGTTCACGGCGGGCGAGTGCACCGACCACTACGTCAAGCTGCTCTTCGACGCCGAGGGCGTCACCTACCCGGAACCCTTCGACATCCAGCGGATCCGCGAGGAGTTCCCGCGCGAGCAGTGGCCGGTCACCCGGACGTACACGGTGCGCTGGTGGGACCCCGAGGCCCGGGAACTCGCCCTCGACTTCGTGATCCACGGCGACGAGGGCCTCGCCGGGCCCTGGGCCCGTGACGTCCGGCCGGGCGCCACGATCCGCTTCCTCGGCCCCGGCGGGGGTTACGCCCCGGACGCGGGCGCCGACTGGCACCTGCTGGCCGGCGACGAGAGCGCCCTGCCCGCGATCGCCGCGGCGGCCGAGGCGCTTCCCGAAGGCGCCGTGGCCCGTGTCTTCGTGGAGGTCGAGGGTCCCGAGGAGGAGCAGAAGATCGCGACCGACGCGGAAGTGGTGTGGCTGCACCGCGCGGGCCGCCCGGTAGGCGGGCCCCTGGTCGAGGCCGTACGTTCCCTGGAGTGGCCGGAGGGCGACGTACAGGCCTTCGTCCACGGCGAGGCGGGCTTTGTGAAGGAACTGCGCCGCTATCTGCGCGTGGAACGCGAGGTGCCGCGCGAGCGCCTCTCCGTCTCCGGCTACTGGCGCCTCGGCCACAACGAGGACGGCTGGCAGGCGTCGAAGCGGGAGTGGAACGCGCAGGTGGAGGCGGAGCAGGAGAACGCGTAGCGCTGCACGGCGGGGTTTGCCGTCACACCGTCGACGCCGGGCCCGTCGGTTCCGCGATCCGCGCGTGCAGATGCATGTCGTGCCAGCCGTCCGCGTGCAGCACCGCACTGCGCTTGGTGCCCTCCGCGGCGAAGCCGGTCTTCGCGGCGACGCGGCACGACGCCTCGTTCGCCGTCGCGTGCGTCAACTCAAGCCGGTGCAGGCCCACTTCCTCGAAGGCCCACCGTGAAAGCGCCTCCACGGCACGCGGGGCGACACCGCGCCCGCGCGCCAACGGCATTGTCCAGTAGGCGACTTCGGCCTGCCCCTCGGGGAGCGTGATCAGCCGCAGGGCAGCCCGTCCGACCACCGCGTCCGTGGCGGCGTCGGCGATCGCCCAGTACGCGTCGCGCTCGTCGGCCCAGGCCTTGCGCCAGCCCTCGATCCAGCCGAGCGCCTCGCTCTCGGATTCGGCCACGCGCGCGTGCCAGCGCTGGATCACGGGGTCCTGGAACGCCTCGTACACGGCCGAGGCGTCGGCGGCCTTCCAGGGGCGCAGGACGAGAGCGCCGGGGACGGGGAGCACGGGCTGCTCCCGGCGGGCGAGGGTGCCGGGCGCGACGACGTCGGAGATCTTGAAGGGCATGCCCTCAGCGTGGCAGCAGAGCGCACGTGACGGCACTGGTTTTCCGGACCCCGGCGGCCGGCGCCCCGCCCTGACCTGCGGCGCCCCGTACGCTGGCCTCCTGATGAGACGCAAGCCCCGCATCCCGCCCGCCCCGCTCCCCCAGCGCGACGGCGTCGACCCCGTCCGGGTCAAGCTGCCGCCGGAGGGTGCGTGGGCGACGGTCCGCGACCACCTGGTGGAGCGGCTCGCGGCCGGGGACGGCGTCATCGACGCGATGCTGCGCGGCGGCGAGATCGTCGGCGCGGACGGCACGCCGATCGCGCCGGACGCGCCCTACGCGCCCGGATCCTTCGTGTGGTTCCACCGCGATCCCCCCGCCGAGGTGCCCGTGCCGTTCGCCCTCGACGTCATCCACCGGGACGACCACATCGTGGTGGTGGACAAGCCGCACTTCCTCGCCACCATGCCGCGCGGCAGCCACGTCACCCAGACCGCCCTCGCCCGCCTGCGCACGGAACTCGGCATTCCCACGCTGGGCGCCGCGCACCGCCTCGACCGGCTCACCGCCGGCCTGCTCCTGTGCACCGTGCGGCCCGAGGAACGCGGCGCGTACCAGACGCTGTTCCGCGATCGCCGCGTCCACAAGGAGTACGAGGCGGTGGCGGCGTACGACCCCCAGGTGCCGTTCCCCCGCACGGTCCGCAGCCACATCGAGAAGGAGCGCGGCGTCATCGCGGCGTACGAGATCGAGGGCGCCGAACCGAACAGCGAGAGCCACGTCGAACTCATCGAGCACCGCGCCGGACTCGGCCGCTACCGCCTGACCCCGCACACCGGCCGCACCCACCAACTCCGCGTCCACATGAACGCGCTGGGCCTGCCGATCCTCGGCGACCCGGTCTACCCGGTGGTGACCGGACCCGCGCCGCCGGACGATTTCCGGCGGCCCCTGCAACTCCTCGCGCGCATACTGGAGTTCACGGATCCGATCACCGGCGTCGCGCACCGCTTCGTCAGCGGGCGGACGCTGGGCGCGTGGTCGGCGTACGACGACTGGAACCAGTAGGCGGCCGCACGGCCCCGCTCAGTAGCCGCGCCACCAGGTGACGAAGCGCCGCCAGGCCCCCTGGGCCGGAACGGGCTCGGGCGCCGGCGCGGCCGGGGCCGCACGCACCTCGGGCGCGGACGGGGCGGGCTGCTGCGGACGCGGCGGCGTGGAGACCTGCCAGTCCTGGCGGGGCCTCGGCAACTGCGCCGACGGCCGGGCCGTGACGTCCTGCGGCGGCCGCGGCGCGAACCGCACCGGCAGCTCCACCAGATGGCGCGACAGGATCGAGGACGTCCACCGCAACTCCCGCTCGTCGACGTCCAGTTCGACATCCGGAAGCCGCATCAGGAGCGCGTCGACACCGGTGTCGGCGATGGCGCGGCCGATGTCCTGACCGGGGCACTCGTGCGGCCCGCCGCTGAACGCGAGGTGCGAGCGGTTGCCCTTCATGCCGGCGGCGAGGTCGGGGCGTACGACGGGGTCGACGTTGCCCGGCGCGATACCGAGGATCAGACCGTCGCCCGCCCGGATCCGCCGACCGCCCAGCTCGGTGTCCTGCTTGGCGAAGTAGCCGACCATGGCGCTGAACGGCGGCTCGTCCCACAGGGACTGCTCGACCGCCTCCGGGACCGTCATCTGGCCGCCGCTGAGCTGGGCGCGGAAGCGGGGGTCGGTGAGGACCATCCGCAGGACGTTCGCGATGAGGTTGGCGGTGGCCTCGTACGCGGCGATGAGCACGAGGCGCAGATGCGCGCCGACCTCGTCGTCGGTGAGCTGCGCCGGGTGCGCGATGAGGTTGCTGGTGAAGTCCTCCTCGGGCTGCGCGCGGCGCCGTGCCACGAGGCCCATCAGGACCTCCATGACGTACGCGTTGCTCGCGATGGCGGTCTCGGTGCCCTTGATCATGTCGCGGGCCGACTGCACCATCTTCTCGTTGTACTCCTCGGGCATGCCGAGGACGTGGCACATCACCATCATCGGCAGGTGCTCGGCGAACTGGCTGACCAGGTCGGCCTCGCCGTTCTGGCAGAAGTCGTTGAGCAGGTGGTTCGTATAGCGGTTGATGTAGCGGCGGATGCCGCGGTGGTCGATGCCCGACATGGCGCCGGTGACCGCGCCGCGCAGCCGCTGGTGCTCGTCGCCCTCGACGAAGCTGCACATGGGCTGCCAGCTGAAGACGGGCGCGAGCGGATGGTCCGGCCCGGCGGTGCCGTCCCGTACGGCACGCCAGATGCGCGAGTCCCGGGAGAACTGCGAGGGCGTGCGGACCATGTGGAGGTTCTCGCTGTGGCCGAGCACCGCCCAGATGGGCACGTCGTTGTGGATCAGTACGGGCGCGACCGCGCCGTACTCGGCGCGCAGCTTCTCGTACAGGCCGGCCAGGTCGGCGTCCGCCTCGGGGCCGTAGAGGCGGCGCAGGCCGCCGGGGCCCAGGCCGTGGGCGGGGCAGCCGGGCGGCGGCGCGGCAGCGTCGTCGGTACCGGGCCAGGAGGGGGAGGGAGTCGTCACGTTCGTCGCTCCGGGTTGGCGGAAGGGGTGGCGGGAGGGGGCGGGGACGTCAGACGCGGGCGGCCGCCACGGTCAGCGAGTGGAGGTAGCGCATCAGCGTCATCAGGACATCCCTGCTGGACTCCCTGAGGCGGGCGTCGCAGGCCATGATCGGCACTCCGGGCCCCAGGTCCAGGGCCCTGCGCAGCGTCTCCACGGGGTGGTGGGGCGCGTCCGGGAAGTCGTTGACGGCGATGACGAACGGCACGCCGCGCTCCTCCAGGCGGCCGATCACGTCGAAGCTGACTTCGAGGCGGCGGGTGTCGATGAGCACGACCGCGCCGAGCGCGCCTTCGAAGAGCCCGTTCCACAGGAACCAGAAGCGCTCCTGGCCCGGGGTGCCGAAGAGGTAGAGGACCAGCTCGTCGGAGATGCTGATGCGGCCGAAGTCCATGGCCACGGTGGTGGCCGTCTTCGTCTCGGAGCCGTAGTTGTCGTCGACGCCGATGCCCGCCTCGGTCATCGTCTCCTCGGTGGTCAGCGGGCGGATCTCGCTGACCGAGCCGACCATCGTCGTCTTGCCGACCCCGAACCCGCCGACGATCACGACCTTCACGGCGGCCGACGCCGTGTGCGGCAGGACGTCCTCGCTGCGCGGGCCGGTGATCGTATCCGTGTTCTTAGAGTTTCTGAAGTCCATGCATCACCGCTTCGAGAAGGGATCGGTCGGGGAGCGCGGAGCGGACGATGGGGGCGCGCGCCTGGACGAGCCCGGTGGCGAGTAACTCCGTCAGGACGACGGTCACCACACTGAACGGCAGCGCCAGATACGCCGACAGTTCGGCGACGGAGAGCGGCGTCCCGCACAGCCGCAGCACCGCGGAGTGCTCCGGCTGTGCCATGGGGGACGCCTCGCCCTGGGCCACGATCAGCGTCACCAGGTCGAGCGGCGCCCGCTCCGAGTCCTCGCCCGTCAGGATGTACAGCCGCTCCGGGTTCTCGGGGCTGCGGCGTTCGCGCTGGGGAGGGGCGTCCGGGTCGGGGGCGTCTCTGGCGGGGGCGTCCCGCCGGGAGGGCAGCTCCCCGTTCGAAGGGCCGTGCGCAGGGCCTTGCGGAGGAGTCATACGGCCTGCCCGTCACGCCGTGGCGGGCTCGTCAGATGGGCCCCGATGCGTACGACGAGGTCGCGCATCCGGGTCCCGACGAGGCCCGCGTCGACGGTCTCGTCGGCGAGCACCGCGAGGTAGGCGCCCGTACCGGCGGCCATCATGTAGAAGTAGCCGCCGTCGATCTCGATGATGACCATCTTCATGCCGCCGTCGCTGTGCGGGATCTCGGTGGCGACGGCGGCGGCCAGGCTCTGCAGTCCGGCGCAGGCGGCGGCGATGCGGTCGGCGGCGTCCGGGTCGCCGCCGTAGCGGGCGATGCGCAGGCCGTCGGCGGAGAGCACCACGATCTGCCGGGTCTGCGGCACCCCGTCGGCCAGCTCTTTCAGCATCCAGTCGAAATTGGCGCGCTGCTGGATCACTGCCAGCCCTCCTCGTCGGCCTTGCCGTGGTCGTTCCGGGTGGTTCCCTGGGGGGCCGACGGATCGCCCGCGGGGTCGTTCGGGTCGCCCTTGACGCCCTTCATGAACGCCTCGATCCACAGGCCCGGTTCGGCGCCCTCCTTCTTGGGCGGCGCCGGGGGCTGTGCGGTCGCGGCCGCGTGGGCCTCGGCGGCCCGCTGGGCCTCCGCCTCCAGGGCGTACCGCTCCTTGAGCGACATCGTGACGCGGCTGCGGCGCTGCGGCAGGCCGTTCTCGGTCCACTCGGTGACCTCTGGGACGTCGTCCTCCATGGTCGCGGTGGGCTGGGAGCGCAGTGGCGGGCCCGCGGTGACGACGCGGGGCTTCTTGCGGCGGATGTTGCGGGCGGGCTCCTCGATGAGCCGTCCGCCGTTGTCCACGCGGGGCACGGCGGAGGCGCCGATGCCGTGGGCGAGGCCGGGCGCGGGCCCGGTGGTCATCATGTCGCGCGGCACGATGAGCACCGCGCGGACGCCTCCGTACGCGGACTGCCGCAGGGAGATCTGCATGTTGTACATCTGCGAGAGGCGCCCGACGACCGCCATGCCAAGGCGCGGGGTCTCCCCCAGGTCGTTGAGGTCGATGCCCGCCTGTGCCTGGGCGAGCATGCGCTCGGCACGGGCGCGGGCCTCCTCGCTGAGGCTGACGCCGCCGTCCTCGATCTCGACGGCGATGCCGGTCTGCACCTCGACGGCGGTGACGTGCACCTTGGTGTGCGGGGGCGAGTACCGGGTGGCGTTGTCGAGGAGTTCGGCGCAGGCGTGGATCAGCGGTTCGACGGAGGTGCCCTTGATCGCCACGTTGGCGATCGAGTGGAGCTCCACGCGCGGGTAGTCGAGGATCCGGGACATCGCGCCGCGCAACACGCTGTACAGCGGTACGGGCTTGGGCCACTGGCGGCCGGGCCGGGCGCCGCCGAGCACCGCGATGGAGTCGGCGAGGCGACCGATCAGGGCGGTGCCGTGGTCGATGCGCAGCAGGTCGTCGAAGACCTCGGGGTTGCGGCCGTGGAACTCCTCCATCTCGCGCAGTTCGGCGGCCTGTTGGTGGACGATCGACTGGACGCGCCGGGCGATGTTCACGAAGGCGCGCTGCGCGGACTCGCGCATCGATTCCTCGCGGTCCAGGGTGTCGAGGATCGAGCGGAGCAACTCGCGGTGGGCGTGGGGCAGGTCGCGGTACGCCTCGTCCTTGTCGACGACGTTGCGGATCACTTCGACGGGTGATTCGCCCTGCCGCAGCCGCCAGAAGGCCTCGGGCAGGATCTCCTGGCCCAGACGGATCGTCTCGTGGTCGTGGGATGCGATGCGCCCTTCGAGCTGGGCGAGCCGCTGTGCGTACTGTGCGCGCTGGCCCCTGATGGTCCGGCCGCGCCGCACGGCTTCCGCGCCGACCAGGATGACCATGAGGGTCGCGACGGCGCCGCACCAGCCGACGGCGGTCCTGGCCGGCTCCGTCACCGCGGCGACGGCGGCTCCGGTCGCCGCGGCCATCAGCATGGCGGGCAGCAACAGCACACGCGCGTAAGGAACTTCTCGGCCACCGGGAGGCGATTGAACACTCACCATGTATGCCCTCTGAACACTCGTCTTGGGGACTATCGAAAGATTTATGAACAAACGCGCGAATCCATCGCAACTCGTTTCAACTCGCCGCGCTCCGGGCGAGCTTAGTCCGCCGAAATCATCGCCGAGTCATATTCGGCAACCCCCTGCCGCGACCTCGCCGACAGGAATACACTCGCCCCATTTACACGCGCGGCGATCAATCGAACACGTGGTGTGACCCCCTCGAACGCACAGAACCCCGCCCCCCCGAAGGGGAGCGGGGTTGCTTCGCGCTGTCGGCTAGCCCACCGAGCTGTACGCCACCACTCCGCGCAGCAGCTGGTCGACCGCCTTGCGGGCGTTCTTCGCGACCGTGCTGTCGCCGTCGCGGGGCGCCGCCGCCGCGATCTGCCCGAGCACGTCGATGACCTGCTTGCACCAGCGCACGAAGTCACCGGCCGGCATCTCCGCCTCGCGCAGCACCTCGTCCAGGCCCTTGCCGCCCGCCCACATGAACGCCGCCCAGGCGAAGCCCAGGTCCGGCTCGCGCTGGCCGACGCCCTCCGTCTGGCTGATCTTGAACTCTTCCTCGAGGGCGTCCAGGTGGCCCCAGATCCGCACCATCTCGCCGAGCGCCGCCTTCGCGGCACCCGAAGGCAGCTTCGGCGCGAGCGCGTCGTCACCGACCCGCGACTCGTACACCAGCGCCGAGACGCATGCGGCCAGTTCGCCCGGGCTCAGCCCCTCCCAGACACCGGCGCGCAGGCACTCGCTGGCCAGCAGGTCCAGCTCGCCGTAGAGCCGGGCGAGGCGCTTGCCGTGTTCGGTGACCTCGTCGCCCCGCAGATAGTCCAGCTCGGTGAGGAGCGCGACGATGCGGTCGAAGGTGCGGGCGATCGTGTTCGTACGCCCCTCGATGCGGCGCTCCAGCTGCGAGGTGTCCCGCTTGAGGCGGTGGTACCGCTCGGCCCAGCGCGCGTGGTCCTCGCGCTCGTCGCAGCCGTGGCACGGGTGGGCGCGCAGCTCCAGGCGCAGCCGGGCGATCTCCTGGTCGTCGGCGGCCGCCGCGCGCCCCTTGCGGTGCCGGTCCGGCACGACGTGCCCGGCCTTGGTGCGCAGCGCGGACGCCAGGTCACGGCGGGACTGCGGCGAGCGGGCGTTGAAGGACTTCGGGATGCGCATCCGCTCCAGCGCCTCGACCGGCACCGGGAAGTCCATCGACGCGAGCCGCTTGACCTGCCGCTCGGCGGTGAGCACCAGCGGCCGCGGCCCGTCGACGTGGTCGAACCCTCGGTGGCCGTTGGCCCGCCCGGCGGGCAGCCCCGGGTCGAGGACGAGCGCGAGACCCGCGTACTTCCCCGTGGGTACGTGGATGACGTCACCCGGCTTGAGCTTCTCCAGCGCGGCCGCGGCGGCGACCCTGCGCTGGGCCGCGCCCTGCTTGGCCAGCTCGGTCTCGCGGTCCTTCAGCTGCCGCCGCAGGCGCGCGTACTCCTCGAAGTCGCCCAAGTGGCAGGTCATGGAGGCCTTGTAGCCCTCCAGGCCCTCCTCGTTCTTCTGTACCTGCCGGGAGATCCCGACGACCGACTTGTCGGCCTGGAACTGCGCGAAGGACGTCTCCAGAAGCTCGCGCGAGCGGTGCCTGCCGAACTGCTCGACGAGGTTCACCGCCATGTTGTACGACGGCTTGAAGCTGGAGCGCAGCGGATACGTGCGCGTGCCCGCCAGTCCCGCCAGGTGCTCGGGGCTCATGGCGCGCTGCCAGAGCACGACCGCGTGGCCCTCGACGTCGATGCCGCGCCGCCCGGCCCGGCCGGTCAGCTGGGTGTACTCGCCCGGCGTGATGTCGGCGTGCTGCTCGCCGTTCCACTTGACGAGCTTCTCCAGCACCACGCTGCGCGCGGGCATGTTGATGCCGAGGGCGAGGGTCTCGGTGGCGAAGACGGCCTTGACGAGGCCGCGGACGAACAGCTCTTCGACGACCTCCTTGAAGGTGGGCAGCATGCCCGCGTGGTGCGCCGCGATGCCGCGCTCCAGCCCCTCCAGCCATTCGTAGTACCCCAGGACATGGAGGTCCTCGTCCGGGATGGAGGCCGTGCGGTCCTCGACGATCTCGCGGACCTTCGCCCGCGCCTCGTCGTCGTTCAGCCTGAGGCCCGCGTACAGACACTGCTGCACGGCCGACTCGCAGCCCGCGCGGCTGAAGATGAACGTGATCGCGGGCAGCAGGCCCTCGGCGTCGAGCCGCTCGATGACCTCGGGGCGGCCCGGCGTCCAGATCCGCGACCGCTGCCTGCGCTCCCGCTCGCGGTCGGCCTCGCGGACCATCTTGCCCTTGCGGCGGTCGCGCGGGTTGTACGCACGGCTCGCCTCCATGCGCGCCATGCGCGTGAGGTCGGGGTTGACGGCCTTCTTGTGGCCCTCGCCCTCCTCGAAGAGGTCGTACATCCGGCGCCCGGCGAGCACGTGCTGGAAGAGCGGCACGGGGCGGTGCTCGGAGACGATCACCTCGGTGTCGCCGCGCACGGTGTCGAGCCAGTCGCCGAACTCCTCGGCGTTCGACACCGTGGCCGACAGGGAGACCAGCGTGACCGACTCCTGGAGATGGATGATCACTTCCTCCCAGACGGCGCCGCGGAAGCGGTCGGAGAGGTAGTGCACCTCGTCCATGACGACATAGCCGAGGTTCAGCAGCGACTGCGAGCCCGAATACAGCATGTTCCGCAGGACTTCGGTGGTCATGACGACCACCGGGGCGTCGCTGTTGACGCTGTTGTCGCCGGTGAGGAGGCCGACCTTGTCCGCGCCGTAGCGCTTGGAGAGGTCGGCGTACTTCTGGTTGGAGAGCGCCTTGATGGGCGTGGTGTAGAAGCACTTCTTGCCCTGGAGGAGCGCGAGGTGCACGGCGAACTCGCCGACGATCGTCTTGCCCGACCCCGTGGGGGCGGCCACGAGCACGCCCTTGCCCGCCTCCAGCGCCTGGCAGGCCTCGATCTGGAAGGGGTCGAGGCCGAATTCGTACATCTCGCGGAAGGACGCGAGTGCGGTGGCCTGCTCGGCAGCGCGCTTGCGCGCCGCCGCGTACCGCTCGGCCGGTGAGAGGTCCTCTGTCATCGTGCTTTCGAGACTACCGGCCACCACTGACAACGGACGATCATTATCGTCGGCTCACACGGCCAGGACCCGCACCGCTCCCGGCACGCACTCGGCGCTCAGCGGCAGCGCGCCGAGCGGCTCCCCGTCGGCATACCCGGTGACGCCAGGGGCGGACAGCTCCACCGCGGCGGCCCGGTACACGGTGACCTTCGGATGGTCGAGGTGCGTGCCCCGGTAGACCCGCGGGAAGACCCTCAGCAGCGTCGTACGGCTGCACTGGCCCACCACCGTGATGTCGAAGAGACCGTCGCCCATGTCGGCGCCGGCGCAGATCCGCATGCCGCCGCCGTACGACGATCCGTTGCCGACCGCGACCAGCGTGGCCTCGATCTCGTGGACGTCACCGCCGTCCAGGGTGACGCGGTACGGGATCGGCTTGAGGGCGGCCAGCTCCGAGACCATCGCGAGGTCGTACTTGAAGCGTCCCGTGGGCCACCGCATCCGGTTGCCCCGGTCATTGACCCGCGAGTCGAAACCGGACGCGAGTACGGTCCCGAACCATGTGCCGCCGACCCGGCCGAGGTCGATGTCCCGCGTACGCGCCCCTTTGAGGGCCTCGGCGACGACCTCCCCCGCGGCGGCGGCCTCGCGCACCGGAAGCCCGAGGGCCCGCGCGAAGTCGTTGCCGGTCCCCACGGCGATCACCCCGAGCGGGGTGCGCGTCCCGGCGACGGCCTGGAGCGCGAGGCTCGCCATGCCGTCGCCGCCGACGGCTATCAGCGCTCCCGTGCCGCCCTCGACGGCCTCCCTGGCCCGCCGCAGCGCGTCAGGGGCGTCCTCCCCGATGACCGTACGCACGGAGAAGCCACGGTCCCGCAACGCGGAAGCGGCCGGGCGCGCTGCCTGAGCGCCCCGGCCGCGGCCCGCGGTGGGATTGACGAAGAGGGTGATCTCGCTGGTCACGGCGGGACCCTACAAGGTCAGGTCACATCGTCGAAACCGTTGACGCGGTGGTCGGCGCGGCCGGTGCCCGCCTGCTCGGGCAGGGCCTTGGGCGCGGGGACGGGTTCGATGCCGCCGATGGCCTCGGGGGTGAGGTCGAGGACGGAGGCCTCGTCGTCGTCGAGTTCGGCGTCGGGGTCCTTGCGGCGGCGGCGCCTGTCGTTCAGGAGGGAGATGCCGACGGCCATGAAGTAGAGGACGACGATCGGTCCCGCGAGGGCGATCATGCCCACGGGGTCGGTGGTCGGGGTCGCCACCGCGCCGAAGATGAAGACGCCCATGACGACACCGCGCCACCAGGTCATCATGCGGCGGCCGGTCACCATGCCGGTCATGTTGAGCATCACGAGGAGCAGTGGCAGCTCGAACGAGATGCCGAAGACGAGGACCATCCGGACGGTGAAGTCGAGGATCGTGTCCATCGGCAGGAGGTTCTCGGCGCCGTCGGGCGTGATGCCGAGCAGCACGCGCATGCTGACCGGCAGGATCGTGTACGCCAGCCAGCCACCGCCGAAGAAGAGCGGCACGGCGGCGGCGACGAACCAGTACGTGTACTTGCGCTCGTGCTTGTGCAGGCCCGGTGCGATGAACGCCCACAGCTGGTACAGCCACACCGGGCTGGACACGATGATGCCGACCATGAGGCTGACCTTCACCGTGGTGGTGAAGGGCGACAGGAGGTCGTTGAACGTGACCGTGGCGCAGTGGCCGCCGGTCTCCTTCACGCCGGGCTTGCAGCGCGGCACCGGATCAGCCAGGAACTCCATGAGCTGCTGGCTGTAGAAAGCCGCCACGATCGATACGACCGTGATCGCGAGGAGTCCCTTGGCGAGCCGGTTGCGGAGCTCGCGCAGGTGCTCCGCGAGGGGCATCCGCCCCTCGGGGTCCTTCTCCTTCGTGCGGGCAGACTTGAGCAACCCACGTCCTCATCTCGTGCGGCAGGCCGGCCGTCGCCGGCCTTGGATCAGCGCTTCGTCGTGTCGGTCGGCTCGGTGACCGGGCGCGAGCTGGTCACGTCGCCGGGGGCCGCCTGGATGGTGCGCTGCTGGACGACGGGGTCGCTCGGCGGGTCGGCCGGAGCGGCGGCGTCGTCCTTGCTCTCGGACTTCATCGCCTTGGCCTCGCTCTTGAGGATGCGGGCCGACTTGCCGAGGGAGCGCGCCATGTCGGGCAGCTTCTTGGCTCCGAACAGCAGGACGATGACGACGAGGATGAGAATGATCTCGGTGGGGCCGAGCCTACCCATAGCTGTTTACCTTCTTCACCGAGGCGACAGGAGTCTGGTTGCTTGGCAGACCGGACATACATCCGATCTCCGCGCTGTCAGCGATCGTAACCCCCCGGGGTAAACGCTCGGCAATCCCCGCGCGTACTCCGGGTGCGGCCCCCGCCTCGATCCCGGGCCGCGTTCGCAGCGTACCCGCACGTCTCGGGGAGTTGACAGGTCGCGGAGGCCTCGGAGGCTAAACGGCCTCGCGCCCCGCACGGGCCGCACCGGCCGCGGCTTTCTCCAGGTCTTCCGCGGCCTGGTTGATCCGCCGTGTGGTCTCACTCACCTGACGGCCGAGGCGCTCGGCCTCCACGAAAACCTTGATCGCCATTACGCCGAGGACGGCGAGGCCCAAGAAGCCCGCCGCGATCGCGAGCATCGCCCAGAACATGCGCCGAGCCTAGACGGTCGAGTGCAGACGCAGTGTCCGCACCCCGCCGCCGGTGAGGAGTTCGACGATGCGCTCGCCCGCGGGCTTGCGGACCGCGACCTCGCACTCGGGGCAGGTGAAGGAGTAGAAGGTGGTGCGGGGGCTGGCACCGATCGCCAGGCGCAGCGCCCCCGCGGAGAGCTCGAAGCGGGCGCGGCAGTCGGGGCAGGCGGCCGTGAACAGGACGGGGGCGAGCCGCGGCTGTGCCGGCACTCCCGGCAGTCCGGACATGGTCGGTGTGCTCAACGCCCTTGCTCCTGCCTGTCGTAGGCCTGGTCCTCGTCGTACTGCCCGCCGTACGGCCGGTCGCCGCCGTCCTGGTCGTCGGCATAGGCGGCGAGCGCCTCGCGGGCCGCCTGGCGCGCGCTCTCCGCCAGCTGGACCGGGGAGACGATCCGGCCGTCCCCGCCGAGCCGCAGCGCGAGGCGGCGCAGCGAGGCGGGCTCGGGGGTGCGCAGCGTGATCCGCAGACCGCCGTCGGGCAGCTCCTCCGCGCTGTCGTGGGGGTAGTACTCGGCGACCCAGCGGCCGCCGGGGCCGACCTCGACGACGACCTCGGGGTCCTCGGCGGCGGGCTGCACGAGCCCTTCGGAGAGGTCGCGCAGCTCGACCTGGGGCGGCGCGGACGGCTCGTCGAGGATCTTGATCTCGGCGACGCGGTCGAGACGGAAGGTGCGCCGCGCCTCGGAGCGGCGGCACCACGCCTCTACGTACGTGTGTCCGACGCTCACCAGGCGGATCGGGTCGATCTCGCGCTCGGTGACCTCGTCGCGGGCCGGTGAGTAGTAGCGGATCCAGAGCCTGCGGCGCTCGGAGATGGCCCGGTCGACGTCGGCGAAGACGCCGCCCTCGGACTCGAAGGTCACCGAGAGCCGTGCGCTGGCGCCCGCCGCCTCGCCCGCCGCGGTCTCCAGCTTCGCGGTGGCGCGCAGCAGCGCGAGGCGGTCGCTCTCGCGCAGGCCCGGCAGGGTGGCGACCGCGCGGGCCGCCACGAGCAGGGCGGTCGCCTCGTCGGCGGCGAGCCGCAGCGGGGCCGCCACGTCGTCGGGGTTGTGCCACCAGATGCGGTCGCCGTCGGTGTCGATGTCGAGCAGGTCGCCGCCGCGGAAGCTGGTGCCGCACAGCGGCAGCACGTCGAGGTCGGAGATCAGCTCGTCCGGGGTGATGCCGAAGGCGCGGGCGACGTCCTCGACGTGGGCGCCGGGGCGCTCGCGCAGATAGGTCACCAGCGACAGCATCCGTCGCGTCTGGTCGATGGCGTTCGAGGCCATTGGTCTTCCGTCCCCTCAGCCCTTGGCCACGGCGCGCAGCCGGTCCACGACGTCGGCCCGCAGTTCGGCGGGCTCGATGACCACCACATCGGGCCCGAACTCCACCAGCCAGGCATCGAGACCGTGCCCGTAGGGGATCTCCAACTCGTCCCAGCCGTCGCCCAGTTCCCGCACGGCGGCGGCCTTGGCCCGCAGCGGGTAACCGGCGCCCTTCCGCAGCCGGATCCGGGCCGTGCGGTCGGCGCTCTCCCCCGCCCAGCTCGCCACGGTCTCCCGCACGGTGACGACGTCCGGCACCTCGGCGGTGTACTTCCCCGCGCGGGCGCGGACCTTGCCGGTGATCCGCGAGAGGCGGAAGACGCGCTCGGCGCCCCGGTCGCGGTCCCAGCCCGCGAGGTACCAGTGGCCGCGCCAGCACTCCAGGGCCCAGGGTTCGACGTGGCGCTGCTCGGGGCGCGCGGCGGTGGCCTTGCGGTAGTCGAAGGTGACGGGGCGGCGGTCGCGGCAGGCCAGCATCAGCGGCTCGAAGGACGCCTCGTGCACGGGGATGCGGGGTTCGAGGGCGCTGTGCGCGCCGTACGGGTCGGCGTCCTCGGGCAGGCCGGCGGCGCGCAGCTTCTGCAGGGCGCCGCTGGCGGCTCCGGCGAGGCGGGCCTGCTGCCAGACCTTGGCGGCGAGGCCGAGGGCGGCGGCCTCCTCGGCGTCGATGGTGATGGGCGGCAGGCGGTTGCTGTCGCGCCGCGCGAGGTAGCCGACGTCTCCGTCGAGGTTCTCCACGGTCTCGATGACCAGGCCGAGCTCGCGCAGATCGTCCTTGTCGCGCTCGAACATCCGGTTGAAGGAGTCGTCGGAGCCCGCCGCACCTCCCGACTGGAAGGCCTCGACATACGCCTCGATCGACTCGCGCAGCTCCCGCTTGCTGAGTGGCCGCCGGGTCCCGAGCAGGCACAGCGCCAGGTTCATCAGCCGCTCGGCCTTGGCAATGGCCATCGACGCCCTTTCTCGGCTGTTCAGATTGTGCTTCCGACCGATGACCGTACCGCCCCGGGGTGTCCGGGCAAAAGCCGAGGGCCCATGCCAGACAGACATGGGCCCAAGGCGAAAGGATCAGGTCAAGGACGTCCTCAGACGGAGACCAGGTCGCAGACGAAGATCAGCGTCTCGCCCGGGGCGATGCGGCCGCCACCGGCGCCGCGGTCGCCGTACGCGAGGTTCGCGGGGATGATCAGCTCGCGCCGGCCACCCACCTTCATGCCCTGCACGCCCTGGTCCCAGCCGGCGATGACCTGACCGGCGCCGAGCTGGAACTGCAGCGGGGTGCCGCGGTTCCAGCTCGCGTCGAACTCCTCGCCCGTGCTGAAGGCGACGCCCACGTACTGGACCTTGACGGAGTCGCCCGCCTTGGCGACCGGGCCATCGCCCTCCCAGATGTCCCTGATCTGCAGCTCGGCCGGCGGCTCGCCACCCGGGAAGTCGACCTCGGGCTTCTCAATGCTCACGAATGTGCTCCTGCTTGGTACGGAAAGTCAGCGCGGACAGTCTTACATCCTCCGGGGCTCAGCCCTTGGCGAGGATGTCCACGCTGAAGACGAGCGTGGCGCCCTTCTTGATGGAGCTGCCCTGGGGCGGCTGGTCACCGTAGCCCAGCTTCGGCGGGATGACGACGAGGACGCGGCTGCCGACCTTCTTGCCGGTCAGGCCCTGCGCCCAGCCCTTGACGACCTGCGCGAGCTGGAACTGGGCGGGCTGGCCGCCCTTGTACGAGGAGTCGAACTCCTTGCCGTCCGCCCACTGCACACCCTTGTACTGGCACAGGATGCTGTCGGTCTCCTTGATCACGTCACCGTCGCCCTCCAGGATGTACGAGGAGACGAGCTTGTCCGGCGCGTCGGTCTTCGGGATGTCGACCGAGGGGGCCTTGCCGTCGGTGTTGGTGCCGACCTTGGGCAGGTCCTTGTTGGACTGCGCGATCTCCTTGCCCTTCGACGAGCTCTTGCCGTTGAAGGTGTCCACGAGGTCGACGACGAACACGAGCGTGTCCGAGCCCTTGATGCCCGCCTGCTTGTTGCCCTCTTCGCCGTACCCCATCTTCGGGGGGATGGCCAGCTCCACGCGGCTGCCGAGCTTCTTGCCGACGAGCGCCTGGTCCCAGCCCGGGATGACCCGGCCGACGCCGATCGGGAAGACGGTGGGGTTGCCGCGGTCGTAGGAGTTGTCGAAGACCTTGGCCGTCGCCCAGATCTGGCCGAGGTAGTCGGCCTGCAGGTAGTCGCCCTTGACGACCTCCTTGCCCTTGCCCTCGATCAGCGTCTTGACCGCGAGGTCGGAGGACGCCTTGCCGGGGCCCTTGGCGACGGTGGGCTTCTGGCCGAACTTGTCGCCCTTGGTGATCTCGGGGAGCGGTCCGGCCACGATCTTCGCCGTCGGCGCGGCCGAGGGGGAGTTGGCGGGGCTGTCGCTGGGCTTGGACTTGGCCTTGTCGGCCTTGTCGTCACCACAGCCTGCCAGCGTGAGCAGGCCGGCCGGGACAGCAAGAAGGAGTGAGCGTCGGCGCACGGTGGGGGCCTCGTATCGGTCGATCTTGTGGGTTGGCGTGCGCGCAACTCTACGGCGTGAGAAGGGCGCCGTACGAGGAACGTACGGCGCCCGCGTTGCGTTCCCACAACGCCACCGGCTTCACCCGGGCCACATTTTCATCCGGTCGGATGCCGGTTCGCCCGGTCGGATTCCGGTTCACCGACCGGATTCCCGTTCACCGGTCACATTCCGGCGATGAGCTTCTCCACGCGGTCGTCCACCGACCGGAAGGGGTCCTTGCACAACACCGTGCGCTGCGCCTGGTCGTTGAGCTTGAGGTGCACCCAGTCGACCGTGAAGTCACGGCGCTGCTCCTGGGCGCGCCGGATGAAGTCGCCGCGCAGCCGCGCGCGGGTCGTCTGCGGGGGCACCGACTTGCCCTCGAAGATCTTCAAGTCGTTGCAGATGCGGGCTGCTTGGCCCTTCCTCTCCAGGAGGTAGTACAGGCCACGACGGCGGTGGATGTCGTGGTAGGCGAGGTCTATCTGGGCGACCCGGGGGTGCGACATGGTCATGTTGTTCTTCGCGCGGTACCGCTCGATGAGCTTGTACTTCATGACCCAGTCGATCTCGGTGCCGATGCGGTCGAGGTCCTCGGACTCGATCGCGTCCAGCGTGCGCCCCCAGAGTTCGAGCACCTGCTCGACCGTGCCGGTGCGGATGCCGCGGCGGTCGACGAAGTCCACCGCCTTCTCGTAGTACTCGCGCTGCACTTCGAGGGCGGAGGCCTCGCGGCCGCTGGCCAGGCGCACCTTGCGGCGGCCCGTGATGTCGTGGCTCACCTCGCGGATGGCCCGGATCGGGTTCTCCAGGGTGAGGTCACGCATGACCGTGCCCGCCTCGATCATGCGCAGCACCAGGTCGGTGGCGCCGACCTTGAGCAGCATGGTCGTCTCGGACATGTTCGAGTCGCCGACGATGACGTGGAGCCTGCGGTAGCGCTCGGCGTCCGCGTGCGGCTCGTCGCGGGTGTTGATGATCGGCCGGGAGCGGGTGGTCGCGGACGAGACCCCTTCCCAGATGTGCTCGGCGCGCTGGCTGACGCAGTACACGGCGCCGCGCGGGGTCTGGAGCACCTTGCCGGCGCCGCACAGCAGCTGCCGGGTGACCAGGAACGGGATGAGGATGTCCGCGAGCCGGGAGAACTCTCCATGACGGGCCACCAGATAGTTCTCGTGGCAGCCGTAGGAGTTTCCCGCCGAGTCGGTGTTGTTCTTGAAGAGATAGACGTCGCCCGCGATTCCCTCCTCGTGCAGGCGGCGTTCGGCGTCGACGAGCAGGCCTTCCAGAATGCGCTCGCCTGCTTTGTCGTGGGTGACCAGCTCGGTCACGTTGTCACATTCGGGTGTGGCGTATTCCGGATGTGATCCCACGTCAAGGTAGAGGCGGGCGCCGTTCCGCAGAAAGACGTTGCTGCTGCGGCCCCATGACACAACACGGCGGAAGAGGTAGCGCGCCACCTCGTCAGGCGACAGGCGGCGCTGTCCCCTGAACGTGCACGTGACGCCGTACTCGTTCTCCAGCCCGAAAATGCGGCGGTCCATGACTGAACATTACGCCTGATGCCCGGCACTGAAACCGGGTTCGACGGCACCGTTTCGATCATTTTCCGATGAACCCGCAACGACCCCCGATTCACGGACCGGCACCAATACCCGCGCCGTGGCCAGCAAAACCACCAACGCGGCGGCTCCCGCCAGTCCCGGCACGGCGAACCCCCACACCGTCCCGCCCCACTCGACGACGGGCCCGGTGGCGGCGGTGCCGAGCGAGGCGCCGACGGTGAACGTCGTCACGAGCCAGGAGAACGCCTCGGTGACGGTGCCCCGCGGGGCGTGCCGGTCCACGATGATGAACGCGCAAGCCAGCGCCGGGGCGAGGAAGACCCCCGCGAGAGCGGTGAGCCCCGTCATGGCGAGGGCGTCCGGCACCAGCGTCAACGGCACGTAGCAGACCGCGAGCAGGGCCACCAGGACGGTCAGCCGCCGCTCGGGCACGCCCCGCCACTGCCGCGCCCCGTACACGGAGCCGCCGGCCAGCGCGCCGAGCCCGAGCGCAGCCATCAGCCAGCCGTACACCGCGTCCCCGCCGTGCCCGTCCGCGTACGACACACCGGCGACGGTGATCGAGCCGAGCGCCATGCCGATGAAGAGGAACGCGCCGAGGAGCGCGAGGAGTCCGGGCGAGCGCAGGGCCCCGAGCCAGTGCGCCTCCCGCGGCGCCGAGCGCCACGCGCGTGAAGGCTCGGACACCACTACGGAGAGGGCGCCCAGCACGCCGAGGGCGTTCACCACCAGCAGCGCCGCCTGCTCCGACCAGAGGGCCACGCAGCCCGTGACGAGCAACGGCCCGACGGTGAACATCACTTCCTGGGCGACGGCGTCCATGGCGTAGGCCGCGTGGACCTGCTCCTCCTTGCCGAGGACGCTCGGCCACAGGGCCCGCAGGCCGCCCTCCAGCGGCGGTGTGAACAGACCGGCGGCCGCCACCGTCACATAAGCGAGCGCGAGCAGGTCGGGCCCGGTGAAGGCGAAAGCCGCCATGGCGAGCGCCGAGAGCAGGGCCGCGGGCAGCTGTACGCGCGGCTGGCCGTACAGGTCCACCAGGCGGCCGAGCAGAGGCTGCCCCACCGCGTTGGCCACGCCGTACACCGCGGCGAGCGCGCCCGCCAGGCTGTAGGTGCCGCCCTCGGCCCGGATGAACAGCACGATGGCGATCGCGGCCGTGGCGTTGGGCAGCCGCCCCACCAGCGTCCCGGCCAGCAGCCGGGTCGCGTACCGCGTCCGGAGGATCTCCGCGTATCCCGAAGCCATGCCCTACCGCCCCTCCCCCGCGCCGCCGAGGCCGAGGTTTTACGTATAACGTCGAGCGTCATACGTACCATGAGCGCTGTCAGCTGTCCAAGGGATCACCGCGATCCCGTCCCGCGGGCACGACCAGGGAGGCAACAGTGGCCGGGCCACAGCAGGAAGCCGGGGCCCCTCGCCCCACCAGCCGCGACGTGGCACGTGCCGCGGGCGTCTCGCAGGCCACCGTCTCCCTCGTCCTCGGCGACAAGTGGCGCGGCCGGGTCGCCGAGCCCACCGCCGAGCGCGTCAGGACGGCCGCGCGGCAGCTCGGCTACCGCCCCAACCTCGCCGCCCGCAATCTCCGTCTCGGCAGGACGCGGACCGCCCTGCTCGTCGTCCCCGCGCTCACCAACGAGTTCTTCGCGCACGTCCACACCGGAGCCGCCCGCGTCGCCGCCCGGCACGGCTTCGGCGTCCTGCTCTACCCCTCCCCCGAGGGCGCGGGACCCGCCCGCGACCCCTTCGACTCGGCGCGCGCGTCACTGGACGGCGTGCTCGCCTCCTCCATGGCCTCCGACGCGCTCGCCACCATCCGCGGCGACGACCTGCCCCTGGTCATGCTCGACAGCGACCCCGCCCACAGCCTGGGCGCCACCACCGTCAACCTCGACCTGGCCGACGGGATGCGCCAGGTGACGGAACATCTGCTCGCCCTCGGCCACCGCGACTTCCTGCACCTCGCCGCGGCCGTGGACTCCTGGACCTTCGACGTACGCGCCGACGCCCTCGCCACGGCCCTGCACGGCACCGACACGGCCGTACGCCGCGTTACGGCCCCCCTGACCGTCGCCGCCGCCCGCACCGCCGCGGAGGCCGCCCTGGCCGCTCCCGGGCCCCGCCCCACGGCGGTCATCTGCGACGACGACTTCCTCGCCGCGGGCGTCTGCAAGGCCGCGCGACGGCTCGGGCTGCGCGTCCCCGAGGACCTCTCGGTGACCGGCTTCGACGATCTGACCCTGGCCACCGCGGTCGAACCGGAGCTGACGACCGTGCGCCTGCCCGCCGAGCGCTTCGGCGAGCGCGGCATGGAGACGCTGGTCGCCGTCGTCGAGGGCCGCGCCCCCGACGCCACACCGCTCCCCGTCGAACTCGTCATCCGCGACTCGACGGGCCCCGCCCGCTAGGGCGGTCACCCTCCGCACGCGAACGCCCCGCGTCGCGGCCGGAGGGCCGGGGCGCGGGGCGCGTCCGCAGGGGACTACTCGACGTCACCACCGGACCGCGGCGCGGGCCCGGTGTCCTCATCCGTGTCACTGGCCGCGTCCGTGGCGCCGCCCTCGTCGAGCAGCCGCGACAGCTGACGGCCCACGATCCGCTTGAATTTCCGCTGCTGCGGCCGCGTGCGGTCGAGCACCGCCACCTCCAGGCGCTCGGCGGGGATCTCCCGCTCGGTGCCGTTGGTGTCGCGGGAGAGCGCGCGCACGGCCAGCTTGAGGGCCTCCGCGAGCGTCATGTTGTCGTTGTGGTGCTGATCGAGATAGGTGCTGATCTGCTCGGCGTTGCCGCCCACGGCGAGCGAACCGTGCTCGTCGACGATCGATCCGTCATGCGGCAGGCGGTAGATCTGATCGCCCTCGCGCGTGGCCCCGACCTCGGCGACGACCAGCTCCACCTCGTACGGCTTCTCGGCCGCGCTGGAGAAGATCGTGCCCAGCGTCTGGGCGTACACGTTCGCCAGGCCGCGGGCCGTCACGTCGTCGCGGTCGTACGTATAGCCGCGCAGGTCGGCGTAGCGGACGCCGCCGATGCGGAGGTTCTCGTACTCGTTGTACTTGCCGGCGGCCGCGAAACCGATCCGGTCATAGATCTCGCTGAACTTGTGCAGCGCACGGGACGGGTTCTCGCCGACGAACACGATGCCGTCGGCATACTGCAGGACGACCAGACTGCGGCCGCGCGCGATGCCCTTGCGGGCGTATTCCGCCCGGTCGGCCATCTGCTGCTGGGGTGATACATAGAACGGCGTCGACACCGGATCCGTCCCTTTCTGTCAAAAAACTTCAGTCAGTGGCGAATGCGGAGCGATCAGAGCAGCGCGGCACGCGGGCCGTCCGGCTGTTCCAGCCGCTTCTCCAGGATCGAACGCGCGATCACGGAGGATTCCTCGTCGGTCAGCCGCCGGAATCCCTCGTCGGAGATGACGGTGACGATGGGGTAGATCCGGCGGGCCACGTCGGGGCCGCCCGTCGCCGAGTCGTCGTCGGCGGCGTCGTACAGCGCCTGGACCACCAGCGTCGTCGCCTGCTCCTCGGTCAGAGCGTCGTGGTACAGCTTCTTCATCGCGCCCCGCGCGAAGACCGACCCGGAGCCGGTGGCCGCGAAGCCGTGCTCCTCGGAGCGGCCGCCCGTGACGTCGTAGGAGAAGATGCGCCCCTTCTCGCGGTCCACGTCATAGCCCGCGAAGAGCGGCACCACGGCAAGGCCCTGCATGGCCATGCCGAGGTTGCTGCGGATCATCGTGGAGAGACGGTTCGCCTTGCCCTCCAGGGAGAGCGTGGCGCCCTCCACCTTCTCGAAGTGCTCCAGCTCCAGCTGGAAGAGCTTCACCATCTCCACGGCGAGACCCGCCGTACCGGCGATGCCCACCGCGGAGTACTCGTCCGCCGGGAAGACCTTCTCGATGTCCCGCTGCGCGATGACGTTCCCCATCGTCGCCCGGCGGTCACCGGCGAGCACCACGCCGCCGGGGAACGTCACGGCCACGATGGTCGTGCCGTGCGGAGCCTCGATCACACCCTGCGTGGGCGGCAGTTGGCGATTGCCGGGCAGGATGTCGGGCTGGTGCTCGGAGAGGAAATCCATGAAGGACGACGACCCAGGGGTCAGGAAGGCAGCCGGCAGACGCCCGGTGCTACGAGTGTTGGCTTCCACGCGTTTCCTTCCACGTATGCGGCGGCTCGCCTCATGGCGTCCGGCCGATCCTTGAACTGCCCCAGTGCCGCGTCGCAGCTGAAGCACAGTACGCCTCGGACCCTACCCGCCTCGTGGCGGTGATCCACATGTGCCGCCGGAACGGCCAAGCGGACGCGGCCGCCGCCGACTTGGGCAGCGCCATCCGGAGCGCGACGGTCGCCCTTCGGAAGCCGTCCGGCATGGCCGCCTTGCGGGCGAACTCTGCTCGCGGCCGGAGTTCCCGACACCGCGAGCAGCGCTTCGACTCATGAGAGCAGGAGACCCAACCTCCACCCTCACCCTTCGTTTCGAAGGAAAAGTCCGTCACTCGCCACCCTTTTGCACGAAGGAACGCACGAAGTCCTCTGCGTTCTCCTCCAGGACGTCGTCGATCTCGTCCAGCACGGAGTCCACGTCGTCGCTCAGCTTCTCCTGGCGCTCCTTGAGGTCCTCCGAAGCCTGCGCGTCCTGAGTCTGCTCCTCGGCCTCCTCGGTGGAACGCGTGGCCTTCTGCTGCCCGCCGCCGGTGTCCTTGGTCGCCATCTACCTCACCCCGCTCGCTCGGTTAGACGTTCTTGATCAGACCCTACAAGCAGGGTCCGACATCGGCCCCGCACTTCCCTCAACGTGCGGGACCCACCTCTGTGATTCCCCCGCCGGTGACCTTTCAGCCGCCGGAGAGCACCCGAACCAGTTCCTCCGCCGAGCGGCAGCGGTCCAGGAGCTCCTTGACGTGGTTCCTGGTGCCGCGCAGGGGCTCCAGGGTCGGGACGCGCTGCAGGGAGTCACGGCCCGGCAGGTCGAAGATGACCGAGTCCCAGGAGGCCGCGGCCACGTCGTCCGCGTACTGCTCCAGGCAGCGGCCCCGGAAGTAGGCCCGGGTGTCCTCGGGAGGCTTGGTGGTGGCCCGCTCCACGTCCGCCTCGTCCAGGAGCCGCTTCATCTTGCCGCGCGCCACCAGACGGTTGTACAGGCCCTTCTCGGCCCGTACGTCGGCGTACTGGAGGTCGACCAGGTGCAGCCGCGCGGCGTCCCAGTCCAGGCTGTCGCGGCGGCGGTAGCCCTCCATCAGCTCCCGCTTGGCGACCCAGTCGAGCTCTCCGGAAAGGCTCATCGGGTCGCTCTCCAGCCGCCCGAGCACGTCCTCCCAGCGGGCGAGGACGTCCTTGGTCTGCTCGTCGGCGTCGGAGCCGTACCGCTCCTCGACGTACTTGCGGGCGAGTTCGAAGTACTCCATCTGAAGCTGCACAGCCGTCAGTGAGCGGCCGCTGCGGAGCGTGACCAGATGCTGGAGCGTCGGGTCGTGGGAGACCTGGTGCAGGGTGCGCACCGGCTGGTCCACCGCGAGGTCCACGGCGATGAAGCCGTCCTCGATCATGGCGAGCACGAGCGAGGTGGTGCCCAGCTTGAGGTAGGTGGAGATCTCCGAGAGGTTCGCGTCACCGATGATGACGTGCAGCCTGCGGTACTTCTCCGCGTCCGAGTGCGGTTCGTCCCGGGTGTTGATGATGGGGCGCTTCAGGGTCGTCTCCAGACCCACCTCGACCTCGAAGTAGTCCGCGCGCTGGCTGAGCTGGAAGCCGTGCTCGTGGCCGTCCTGCCCGATGCCGACGCGGCCCGCGCCGGTGACGACCTGGCGGGAGACGAAGAAAGGCGTGAGGTGGCGCACGATGTCCGAGAAGGGGGTCTCCCGCTTCATCAGGTAGTTCTCGTGCGTGCCGTACGAGGCGCCCTTGTTGTCGGTGTTGTTCTTGTACAGGTGGATCGGCTGGGCCCCGGGGAGCTGCGCCGCGCGGTCGGCCGCCTCGGCCATGATGCGCTCTCCGGCCTTGTCCCACAGGACGGCGTCCAGGGGGTTGGTGATCTCCGGCGAGCTGTACTCGGGGTGTGCGTGGTCGACGTAGAGCCGTGCGCCGTTGGTCAGGATGACGTTGGCGAGGCCGATGTCCTCGTCGGTCAGCTGGCTGGAGTCGGCGGCCTCGCGGGCGAGGTCGAATCCCCGTGCGTCCCGCAGCGGGTTCTCCTCCTCGAAGTCCCAGCGGGCGCGTCGCGCCCGGTGCATCGCCGCGGCATAGGCGTTGACGATCTGGGACGAGGTGAGCATGGCATTGGCGTTCGGGTGGCCGGGGACGGAGATGCCGTACTCCGTCTCGATGCCCATTACTCGCCGTACGGTCATGCGGCCCTCCTTGCCCGGCGGCGCTCCCCTTCGGGAACGGCGCTCAAGTACCGCTGGTTCTCCGGTGCGTGTGCGGTGCCCGTCCCCGCACTGCGCGACTCGGCGGTACCGAAGAGCCTAGAACGCCTTTGCGCTGGTGGGGAGATCATTGCCTTCATTGAAAAGCAGACGGCTGCGGGTACCCATGAAGGACACCCGCAGCCGCCCCGCGTTACTACAGGTACTGACCGGTGTTGGCCACCGTGTCGATGGAGCGTCCGGTGTCCGCGCCCTGCTTTCCGGTGACGAGCGTGCGGATGTATACGATCCGCTCGCCCTTCTTTCCGGAGATCCGGGCCCAGTCGTCCGGGTTGGTGGTGTTGGGCAGGTCCTCGTTCTCCTTGAACTCGTCGATGCAAGCCTGGAGGAGGTGGGAGACCCTGATGCCCTTCTGGTTCGCTTCGAGGAAGGCCTTGATGGCCATCTTCTTGGCGCGGCCCACGATGTTCTCGATCATGGCGCCGGAGTTGAAGTCCTTGAAGTACAGGACCTCCTTGTCGCCATTGGCGTACGTCACCTCGAGGAAGCGGTTCTCCTCGGATTCGGCGTACATCTGCTCGACGACGGACTGGATCATGCCCTGGACCGTGCTGCGCCGGTCGGCGCTGTGCTCGGCCAGGTCGTCGGCGTGCAGCGGGAGCCGTTCGGTGAGGTACTTGGCGAAGATGTCCTTCGCCGCCTCGGCGTCCGGACGCTCGATCTTGATCTTCACGTCGAGGCGTCCGGGGCGCAGGATCGCGGGGTCGATCATGTCCTCGCGGTTGGAGGCGCCGATGACGATGACGTTCTCCAGCCCTTCCACGCCGTCGATCTCGGCGAGCAGCTGGGGGACGATGGTGTTCTCCACGTCCGAGCTGACACCGGATCCGCGGGTGCGGAAGAGGGATTCCATCTCGTCGAAGAAGACGATGACGGGGGTGCCCTCGCTCGCCTTCTCCCGGGCACGCTGGAAGACCAGGCGGATGTGGCGCTCGGTCTCGCCGACGTACTTGTTGAGGAGTTCGGGGCCCTTGATGTTGAGGAAGTAGCTCTTCCCCGCGGGCTGCCCGGTGACCTCGGCGACCTTCTTGGCAAGGGAGTTGGCGACGGCTTTGGCGATCAGCGTCTTTCCGCAGCCGGGGGGCCCGTACAGCAGGACGCCCTTGGGCGGCCGCAGTTCGTGCTCCTTGAAGAGGTCGGGGTAGAGGTACGGAAGCTCGACGGCGTCCCGGATCATCTCGATCTGGCCGCCGAGACCGCCGATCTTCTCGTAGCTGATGTCGGGGACTTCTTCGAGGACCAGTTCCTCGACCTCGCTCTTGGGCACGACCTCGTAGACGTAGCCGGAGCGGGGTTCGAGCAGGAGGGCGTCGCCGGGGCGGATCGTGACGTCGAGGAGTGGTTCGGCGAGCCGCACCACCCGTTCTTCGTCGGTGTGCCCGACCACCAGGGCTCGGTCGCCGTCCTCGAGGATCTCCTTGAGGGTGACGATGTCGCCGACGCTCTCGTACTCCATGGCCTCGACCACGTTGAGCGCTTCGTTGAGCATTACTTCCTGGCCGCGCTTGAGCTCTTCGAGCTCCACGCTGGGGCTGACGTTCACCCGGAGCTTTCGGCCGCCGGTGAAGATGTCCGCCGTGCCGTCCTCGTTCGCCACGAGGAAGACTCCGAAGCCGGCCGGCGGCTGTGCGAGCCGGTCGACTTCCTCCTTGAGGGCCACGATCTGGTCTCGGGCCTCGCGGAGCGTGTTGGCGAGCCGCTCGTTCTGCGCGGACACGCCGGCCAGGTTGGTCTGCAGCTCGACGATCCGCTCTTCGAGAATCCTCGTATGACGCGGAGAGTCGGCGAGCTTGCGTCGCAGGACGGCGATTTCCTGCTCGAGATAGGCAACCTGACCGGCGGGGTCCTCAGACCCTCTGCCCGGCCGGATGCCGCGGTTGATGTCGTCGTCGTGGGCTGCCACGGTCCTCACCTCCTCCAAGGGGAGCTGGACGCTTCCAGACCCTACCTGGGTGGGTGTCGATTGAAACCCCTAGATCACAAAGACGAGGGGGTGTGTCCGATCTTCACCCTTGCGCTCTCCCTCACACCAGCTCATTACCCACCCAACAACATCGGAAAGCGGGCGGTTGTATCGTCGAAGTGTTCAACACCCGTCAGAGCTGGCCGGACTTACCGATTGGTCAGGCCGCTCGACGCAGCGACCGGCAGGAGAGATGACCGTGCGGCACGACGCCGAGACCGGCAGTGAGGGCAGCGGCTGCGACGATCTGCTGGAGGTCTGGATCGACCAGGACCTCTGCACAGGAGACGGCATCTGCGCGCAGTACGCGCCCGAGGTCTTCGAGCTGGACATCGACGGCCTTGCCTATGTGAAGAGCGGCGACGACGAGTTGCTCCAGGCCCCAGGGGCCACGACGCCCGTGCCCCTGCCGCTCCTTCGCGATGTCGCGGACTCCGCGAAGGAGTGTCCGGGCGACTGCATCCACGTACGTCGGGTTTCGGACAGGGTCGAGGTGTACGGCCCCGACGCTCAGTGAGTCAGCGGCCTCCGTCGCCTCATACGCTCCGCGCCTCGGCGGGGGTCGTCCGCGCGAACGCGCCGTCCTTCCATCGCCACTTGGCGGCGTCCTCGCGGTCGGGGCAGCACCGGGGGACGGCGAGCGAGGAGTAGCCGAGGAGGGTCGCGGTGACCGCGCCGTCACCCACGGCGAAGTCGGTCACGGTCAGCCGGTCCTTCGGGTCGACGAGGGTGGCCACCACGCGTGGCTCGCCCGCCTCGGGGCGGGTGACCACATAGACGCCGTCGGGCGGGGTGCCCGAGCCGGCCCGGCAGTGCACGACGGCGACGGTCTCGGGCCTTTCGTCGCCGTCGAGGTCGCCGGTGGCCTTCTTCTCCACCACGGGCTTCACCGTGCCGCAGTCGAGGGGGAAGTCCACGGCGGCGGCGTCGGGCGCCGCGGCCGGTGCGGGCGCGCCCGCGGCGGCTCTGCTGTGCGTCTTGGGTCCGGTCTGGGCGGCGGTCGCGGGGTCCGGCTGCAGGAAGGCGGAGCCCGCGACGACTGCGGCCAGCGCGGCGGCGGTGGCCAGCCAGTGGACGGGGCGGGCGAGGGTGTGCGCCAGTTCCGGGACGGCGGGGTGCTGCACGAGGAGTGTCTCCTGTGAGGGCTGTGCCGGTGGGGTGGCCAGCATCGTGCCATAGGTCACAGAGAGGTGGAACACCGGGGTACGTGGGTACTCGCAGCTCTTTTGGTACGCGGCTGGTGCCCTGTCAACGAAACGGCGCCGCCGCCGAGTTCCCTGGTCGGTCAGGGAACTCGGCGGCGGCGCCTGCTCATTGGACGGGGCCCCTCGCGCGGGTCAGCGCGGGGTGCCGCCGTCGGCGTTCGGGCCGGAGTAGTCCTCGCCGTAGGCGCCCTTGGCGGGGCGGCGGCGGCGCATGGGCGGCTCGACGCCGTCCGCGAGGCGGCGGGCGGTGAGCAGGAAGCCGGTGTGGCCGATCATGCGGTGGTCGGGGCGGACGGCGAGGCCCTCGATGTGCCAGTTGCGGATCATCGATTCCCAGGCGGTCGGCTCGTTGAAGCCGCCGATCTCACGGATGGACTCGACGGTCCTGGCGAGCTGGGTGGTGGTCGCCACGTAGCAGCAGAGGATGCCGCCGGGGACGAGCGCCTTGGAGACGGCCTCCAGGCACTCCCAGGGGGCGAGCATGTCGAGGATGACGCGGTCGACCTCGGTGTCGCTGAGGTTGTCCTGGAGGTCGCCGACGGTGAGCTGCCAGGCGGGGTGGGGGCCGCCGAAGTAGCGCTCCACGTTCTGCTGGGCGATCTCGGCGAAGTCCTCGCGGCGCTCGTAGGAGTGCAGCATTCCCTGGTCGCCGATGGCGCGCAGCAGGAAGCTGCTGAGCGAGCCGGAGCCCACGCCCGCCTCGACGACGCGTGCGCCGGGGAAGATGTCGGCGAAGGCCAGGATCTGCCCCGCGTCCTTGGGGTAGACCACGGCGGCGCCGCGGGGCATGGACAGGACGTAGTCGGGGAGCAGGGGGCGCAGCGCCAGGTAGGCGACGTTTCCCGTGGTTCGGACAACACTGCCCTCGGGAGCGCCGATCAGCTCGTCGTGGGGGAAGGAACCCTTGTGGGTGTGGAAATTCTTCCCGGCCTCGAGCGTGAACGTGTAGTGGCGTCCCTTGGGGTCGGTGAGCTGGACCTGGTCCCCGACCTTGAAGGGCCCGCGACGGCGGGCGGCACCGGTCGGTTCGGACATGTGACCAGACTACCGGCCGCGGCGGGGCCCTCGGACCACCGCTTCACGAGCGGGCTCGAATATGCGTTCGTATGCGTTTCGAGGGTGTGCGATCGGTTTCGAGGGTGTGCGGTCAGTGGGGAACGCCGTACGCCCCGCGCGCCGCCGCCGCGTGGGCGGTGAACCGCGGATCCCTGGCCAGGCTCATGGCCCCCAGCACCGACGCGAACTGCGCGCCGGTCCGCGGGCCGACCACGATCCGTTGCAGCGAGGGGTCGGTGAGGCACCAGGCGAGCGCGCACTCGGCCGGCGGACGGGAGGAGAAGGGGGACGGGAGCGACGCGGCGAAGCCTCGGGCGCCGGCCGCCAGCGCCGAGCGGGCCTGCCGCGGCAGCCGGGAACGCCAGTCGTCGGCGGCGAAACGGGTGTCGGGGCCGTACCGTCCGGCGAGGAAACCGTAGGCGAGCGGCTGCATGCCCCAGACTTCCCAGCCTCGTCGGCGGGCGTGCGCCGCGGCGGGGACGGCGACCGTCCGGTTCACCGCGTGATGTTCCATCTGGACGACGGGGCTCGCGGCGTGCGGCTGCACCTGCGCCCCTGCCCGCGCGTCCAGCTCCGCCGGCTCCGGCAGATACGGCACCAGGTCGAGCCGGTGCGTGGCCACGCCGACTCTGGTCCCCGGCAACGCGGAGGCCAGCTCGCCGAGCACCTCGGCCAGCACACCGTCCCGGAAGGCTTCCTCCGGCGGGTCCTTGACCAGGACGGCGGCGGGCGGACCGACCAGTTCCGCCCCGGCGTCGATCTCCCTGCGCAGGGAGCCGACGCGCAGATCGCTGCGCGGGCCGCCGGGGCCGTGCGGGCGGCCCGGCTTCATCACCACCCGGAACGCGGCGCCGCGGCTGCGCTGCCACGCGGCGAGCCGGACGAGGCCGGAGCCCGCGCCATAGCCCGGTGCGGTGTCGACCCAGCGCACCCCCGCCCGGTAGGCGGCGTCCAGCACCTCGTCGAAGCAGTGGCTCGGCCTGCCCGGGTAGCCCGCGGGGCCGTCCGCCGCTTCCACCGGGCCGCTGAGGCCCCAGGTGCCGAGCACGATCCGCTCCTCGACGCACTCCTCTACCTGTACGTGCCGGTCGGCCGTCGGCTCACCGGCGGGCATCGATCAGCTCACGCTGAGTCCAGTAGCGGGGTTCGCCCTCCTTGCGTTGCAGCAACATCAGGAGGAGCGACTGCGGCAGCCGGAGTTCCGTGCGGACCTGTTCCGTGCGTTCCCTCGCCCACGCCATCGCCTCCTCGGCGGGCAGCTCGGGCTCCCGCTCGACCAGGTCGAGCGACTCGTCGACGATGCGTACGAACTTGTCGTTGACCGTCGCCTCGAACGCGTCCAAGGCCCTCGCGACCTCCGGATCCCGCCCGGGCACGACGCGTCGCCACTCGTAGGTGATGGCCGACTGGAGGGTCGCGATGATGTTCATGTACTCGCGGAACGCGTCCGCCGCCAGCTCCGCCACTCTGCGTACGGTGTGGACGCGCGGGTCGCGGTAGCGCATCGTCATCCGGGTGCCGTGGTCGTCGACCACTCCGGCGCGGTTCATGACCCGGGTGATGGGTGCGCCGAAGTGCGGGTCGACCGCGCTGTTCACGGTCACCGGTTTGCATTCGCCGATGGAGCGCAGGAACTCCATGTTGCGGCGCAACTGCCGGATGGACGAGTCGTAGTGGAACATCATGAAGCCGGGCTGGAAGGAGAGTCCCAGCTTCTTCACCAGCCGGACGGCCTGCGCGTTCTGGTCGGCCGACTGGCCCTTTCCGTAGAGCTTCAAGTCCTCGTCGACCCCGGACTCCAGGCCGATGAAGCAGTGCTGGAGGCCGCCCTCCATCAGGCGGGTGAGCACCGACTCCCGCGCGTTCTCGGCGCGGAAGGAGATGGTGAGACCGGCCGGCGCCCCGGCCCGGGAGAGCCGGTCCCCGAACTCCACCGCACGCTCGAACCCGACCTCGGATCCGCCGAAGAACTCGTCGTCGACGATGAGCAGTTCCAGCAGACCGAACCGTTCGTGCAGGTCCAGGACCTCGTCGGCCATGCTGTCGGCGGGCCGGCCGAGCCAGTCGCCGGAGGCCAGGCCCTTCCCGCCGCGCTCCAGGCCGTAGAACCTCGGGATGCTGCAGAAGTTGCAGCGGGCGTAGCAGCCGCGGCTGGTGGACATGGCGGCGAGGCCGTCGTTGTCGATGACCGCCTGGGTCAGGTCGCGGGCCGGGTTGCCGAGCAGGTCGACGTCGGTCACCCGCTGCACGCCTCTGCGGACGACGCCGCTGCCGCCGCGGGTGACCACCCCGGCCGTGGCCGTCCAGTCCGCCCCGTTCGCGATCGCGTCGGCGATGTCGGCGAGGGCCAGCTCGCCCTCGCCGCACACCACCGCGTCGACCACCGGCGCACTGGCCAGGATCCGGTCGGGGTAGAAGGAGACCGCGTGCCCGCCGACCACGATCGGCCCGGAGAACCCGCTTTCGCGCAGAAGCAGCGATATCTGCTCCACTTGCTCCGGAAAATGATTGAGCACCACGGTGAAGCCGACAATGTCGGGTTTGCTTTGGATTATCTCGTCCGCCGTTTTCTGCACGGACCAGTCGTAAAGCATGCCGTCGATCAGAACGGCCTCGTGGTGACGGGCCCGCAGGCCCGCCGCGAGATAGCCGAGAGCCAGGCATTCGACCGGCTTCGAGAACTTGTGGAGCACATCCACGGGTGGTCGGACCAGAGCAGCAGTCACGGACATAAACGCTCCCGTTGATCGCGGAAATATTGCGAGAATGCTGTGATGCGAGAGGGCTGACGAAGCGACGACACATGCTACCCGGGGCGCGCCCGAGGCAAACGGGATCTTCGCTCTCCCCGACATGGCGCAATGCTTTCCCTGACCGGATGTTTACTGCTTGACCTCCGGCCAGGTGGCGTCTTAGGGTCCCGAATCTGGCCAATGCGTATGACGCGGCCCACTGCGGAACCTCCGGCGGACGGTTCGCGGCGGAGGCCCGAAGGATCGCGCACGTAGACGGCGAGGGGGACGTATCAGTGGCTCACGAGCGTGCGGCTCTGTCCTCCACCCCCGAGCCCCCGCCGACCGACACGCGGGAAGTGCTGGGACTCCCCCGGCCCTTCTGGGTGCTCTGGTCGGGCACCCTCTGCAATCGCGTCGGTACGTTCGCCGCGCCCTTCCTGGTCATCTATATGACCGAGCGTCAGGGCATGTCGGTCGCCACGGCCGGTCTGCTGATCACCCTGCAGGGCGCGGGGATGATGGTCTCGAACATCGTGGGCGGCTTCCTCGCCGACCGCTTCCAGCGACGGCTGGTGATCGCCTCCGGGCTGTTCCTCACGACCGTCGTGCTGCTCCTGCTGGTCGCCGCGGACACCGTCGCCCAACTCGCCTGCGTAGTAGTGCTGTTGGGCCTGGTGGGCGACCTGCACCGGCCCGGCCTGAACGCGCTCGTCGCCGACCTCGTACCGGAGAACCGACGGGTTCGGGCCTACAGCATGCTGCACTGGGCGAGCAATCTCGGCATCCCCGTGGCGGGCGTGGTCGGCGGCCTGCTGAGCCGGGACCACCTCCCTCTGCTGCTGGTGGCCGACGCGGCCACGACCGCGCTGTTCGGCGTTGTCGTGCTGCTGGGAGCGGTGGGCCGGCCCGCCGGGAGTGAGCCGGTGCCCGACAGGACCGAGGGGCTCGGCCCCGTGCAAGCAGAGGGCGTCGACCCGAGCGCCACCGGAAGCCGCCGCGATGTGCTCCTCAGGGATCCGCTGCTGCTCGGCTTCCTCCTGGTGACGTGCGGCGTGTTCGCCGTGTACTTCCAGAACTTCACCACGCTGCCGCTCTCCATCGTCAACGGCGGCATGACGGCGGCCGACTACGGCTTCGCCATCGCGTGCAACGGCATCGTCGTCGCCGTATGCCAGCCGCTGGTGCTGCGGTTGATGGAGAAGCACTCCGAGACCACCGGGCTCGTCGTGTCGTACGCGCTCACCTGCGGAGGATTCGCCCTCACCGGGCTGGTCGGCAACCTGCCGCTGCTCATCGTCACCGTGGTGGTGTGGAGCCTCGGCGAGATCGGCTTCACCTCCCTCGGCCCGGCTTTCGTCTCCCGGCTGGCACCCGAGCGGCTGCGCGCCCGCTACCAGGGCATCTACGGCAGCGGTATCAGCGCCGCCGCCCTGCTCGCTCCCCTGGGCGGCGCGTCCCTGTACGGGCTCGGACCCGGCGTGCTGTGGGGGACCTGCGCCGTCATCGGCGCCGCCGCCGTCGTGACGCAGCTCTTCATCAGCCGCGCCGCCGACCGCCGCCTGCCCGCCGCAGTGAAGGAGGCCGCGTGACCCTGGCCACCGAGCAGTTGAGCCAACTCCCGCAGTACGCACGGGAGTTACGGGACAGTCCGTTGCGGCACGTCACCATCCCGGAGCTGCTTCCGCACTCCCGCGCCCTTCAGCTCAGCGCCGAGCTGTCGGACCGGGCCGCCTTCGACGACGCGTGCGGTCTCGTGCCCACGGACCCGCGGGCGCTGGCGGAGACCAAGGGACGCCATGTGACCTTGCGCGAGTTCCGTGCCGCGCCCGCCGAGGAGCGCTACTACTGGATGGGATCGACCCGTTCGTGGTCGTACCGGCCGGGGCAGCGGAGGCTGGACGGCTCGTGCCCGCTCACCATGGCCGAACTCGCCGACCTCCTGGACTTCTTCCGCGCCGTCAGCGGCTCGCCCCTCACCATGATCCGGGTCATGGGGCGGCAGTACGCCGAGGGCAACTTCATCGGCCCGCACAGTGAGGACCGGCTCGGCCGCGTGCTCAGCGGCCACCTCTTCCTCACGCCCGGCTGGTCCGCCGCCGAGTCCGGCGGTCACCTGGAGATCCAGGCGGGCACCGGCCGGCCGCTCCGCATCCACCCCGACTTCAACACACTCACCGTCTTCGACGTGCGGACCGTGACACGCAAGTCCATCACCCGCGTCCGCGCGCCCACTCCGCTCCACGAGCTCCAGTTCTGGTGTTACGCCCAGAGCACGTCCTGGGCCACCGCGGAAGGGACTGCCGGACCATGCTCTGGATAGACGACCTCGTATACCTCGACCCGGATTATCTGCGCACCAGGTTCCGGCCCGAGGCGCAGGGACTCGCACCGCGGGTGATCGCGACGGCGCTGACCGGCGCCAAGCCGCGGACCCGTGAGCATGTCCTGGCGCATCTCCCCGACGCCGACACCGACGCCGACGCCACGGCCGCCACCGCTGATGTCCTGACGGCCCAGACCCAGGTGCTCTCCGTCTACTTCTGGGAGATCGTTTATCGCAAGCACCCCCAGATCTACCGGCTCTTCTCGGCCTGTCAGGCCGTCCCGCTCCATGAGGCGTTCCCGCTCGGGGAGTTGAGGGGGAAGGACGTCGTCGACATCGGCACCGGGACCGCCAAGGTGATCGGCCACCTCGCCCCCGTGGCCCGCAAGGTGTGGGGGTTCGACCCCGCCGGTCCGCTGCTGGACATCGCCCGGGACGCGTACCAGGACCAGCCGCACGTCTCGTTCGGCATCGGCACCTTCGACGACATCCCGCTCGACGACGCCTCCGCCGACGCCGTGGTCTCCTGTTTCGCCTACCAGTCCTCCGAGGAGCGCGGCGGGCTGCGCGGCCTGGCCGAGATCCGCCGGGTGCTGCGGCCGGGCGGACAGGCCATGATCGCCGTCTCCAACTCCCGGACCGAGGCGTTCCTGCGCGCGCAGGGCATGGTCGAGCGGGTCACCCCGTCGCCGGTGGTGTGGAGCCGGCCGGCCGACGCGCCGCCCTTGCTCGACCGGCTCTTCGAGCTGGCCCATGTCCGCTTCGACGGCTCGCCCACGGCTGTCGGGGACCGCCTGCGGGTCTACGACTTCCCTCGCTGACAGCCCAGCCGCCTCCCGAAGGAGAGCCCACACCATGACGGCCACCACCCGGCACGCGATCCGGATCGCCGATCTCGGCGACGACTGGACCCGCCTCGCGGACAGCCTCTACGCGCTGCCCGCCTGGCTGGCCACGGCCGAGCGCCCCGAGGTGGACCGCCACTATCTGGTGTTCGACGGCCACAGCGAGGGTGCCGAGCCGACCGGTGGCCTGGTGGCCTATCCGACCGGCCCCGACGGCTGGGTCTTCAACAACCCGCTGGCACTGCTCTCCCAGCCGCAGCCCTCACTCGTGCCCCATCTCACCGCCGACGAACGCCAGGTGCTCGAAGGAGCGCGGCCCCAGCTGTCCGAGGCGCTGGCCGAGCTGTACCCCACGCTGGTCAGCGTGTTGCCCGGCGGCTATCTGCCCGGCCTGCTGCGCGACCGGACCGCGGGACCGGAGGTGATCGACGAACTCCTGTGCGCACTGGAGGACTTGGCGGACCGTCAGGGCGCTCCGAGCGTCGCGGTGATGCACGTGCCCGAGGCCGAGGCCGCGGGGGATCTCGGCCAGGCTCTGCTCGCCCGGGGCTATCTGCCGTTCGCCGCCGTCGGCGACTGTGCGCTGCGCACTCCCTGGCAGAGCCTGGACGGCTATCTGGCGGATCTCCACACCGACCGCAGGCGCAAGTACCGCAGCGAGATGCGGGCCTTTGCGCGCGCCGGGATGGAGCTGCGCGAAATCCCGCTGGCTGAATTCGGCGAGGCACACGCTTCACTGCACACCCTGCATATGAAGCGGTACGGCCACGAAACGGACGACGCGGCCTCCATGCGGCTCATCGAATCCATCAAGAAGCACTTCCCGGACAGTGCGCGCGTGCTCCAGGCGGAACGGGACGGACAGCTCTGCGGATTCGTTCTCTTCTACGCCGTGTCGGGCGCTTACCACCCCAAGATGATCGGCATCGCGGAAGGCGAGAAAAAGACTTTCACCTATTTCAATCTCTGCTATTACGGGCTCATCCAGCTGGCCGTCGAAGAATCCGTACGGGAAATCTTCTACGGTCCGGAGGCTTACGCCGCCAAAGCTCTTCGGGGCTGCGCGCTGGACGTCCGGGTCAGTTATCTCCGCGTCCCGGATTCCGTGCGCGATCTCGCGGCACCGGTTGCCACCGTCCTCGATGCCGCCCGGCGCCGCGAACTCGCGTCGTACCCCTGGGCGGCCGGCCCCGCCTCCGTCACGGCACAGCCATGAGCCACCCAGTCGCCCGATGACCCGCCGGCCAGGCGCCGGTGGCGGCACCGGGTGCGGAGGCCCTGCCTCCGCGGCACCGTCAGTGCGCGTCCGGAACACTCCGGAGGCGCTTTTCCTCAGGTATCGAAGGAGAGACAGATGGCGGATCTGCAGACCACTCCCGACCTCGAAGGGGTCGATGTCGCCGAGCTGATCGAGGCGATCAACGACCCGGCCAAGGCCCAGGGGCTCATGGACGCCCACGGGTGGACGCAGGACGACCTGCTCGCCCGCGCCGAGGCCGTCTCCAAGCAGCTGACCGCTGCCATCTCCAACGTCAACGTGGTCTGACGTAGGTGAGGTGACGTCCTGACGCAGTGACGTCCTGACGCAGTGACGTCCTGACGCGGTGACGTCCTGAGAAACACCGGCGGAGGGGCATGCCGCGGCGCGCCGCGGAGTGCCCCTCCGCTCCCCGGCCGGATTCACTTCGCAGCCTTTCGAAGGAAAACGTCTGTGACCACCCTGGAAGAGAAGGCCATCGGCAGTCGGCAGGCATTCGCGTCCTACGTCGCGGAGGTGCTGGCGACCACGCTGGCAGCCGGCACGCCCATGGCGAACGGATCGCCCCTGCACCCCCACGGATTCCGGCTCAGAAACCTGTTCGGCGACGAACCGGTGCGCCCGCTCGACCCGCGTACCACCGCCCTGCCTCTCCACCTGGCCCACCTCGAAGCGCTTCTGACGGTGACCTCTCCCCTAGACGGCGGCCTCAGCCTCCACGAGGGAGTGGCCGTCACCGGAGGCAGCGGTGCGGCCGTCGGGGACCACGTGGAGTGGGACCACCGCGCCGACGTCTCCCCCGACTTCGTCTTCTCCTACCCCGTGGCCGAGCCGGGCTGCGACCACGTCTCCGGCGACGAGCGGCCCCCCTACCCCGTCGCTCTCCTCACCGCCCTCCTCGACAGCGTGGAGCTGTGCGACGCCGAGGGCCGCGAGGTCTTCCCTGACGCCCTGCGCACCCCCGACGGCGTCTTCCCGATCGCGGTGGCACACCCCCGCGTCCCGCCGCCGCTCGGGCACCGCAGCGACGGCAAGAAGGGCACCGGGGAGCGCCAGCCACTGCACAGCGTGGCGGCCACCGAGGCGACGATCGTCACGCTCGCCCGGCACTGGGGCCTGCTCGCTCCGCAGCTGACGTTCCGGCACCGCGGCGAGCGCCCGTGCACCGTCGACGGCTTCCGGCTGCGCGACCTGAAGGACTGGGTGATACCCGCCGACGGCCACCCGGCGGAGGTCTACGAGTACCTGGCGCGGGTCTGCAACGTCTCCTGCGAGTTCTGCTACCTGTACGGCAATCCGCAGACCCTCGCGGTCGCCCGCGGCCAGAAGGTGATCAAGGACACCGAGCTGGAGACCCGCCTCAGGTACTACGACCCCAAGGGCCGGAGCGGGCTCTTCCACGCCCAGTGGGAGATCAACGAGTTCCTGGTCGACCCCAAGGTGCATCAGCTGCTGCCCGCCCTGCGGGAGCGGACCGACGACGCCCTGTACTTCATCACCAACGGCAGCCCGCTCAACGGCCGTGTACTCGACCTCCTCGAAGGGGTGCAGCCGGCCCACCTCATCGTCTCCATCAACAGCCTCGACGAGGACCTCCGGGGCTCCGTCATGAACGAGCGCAGCAAGCAGACGGGGACCGCCCTGACCGCGCTGCGGGAGCTGGCCGCGCGGAAGATCCCGTACGGCATCAGCCTCGCCGCCTTCCCGGACTTCCCGATCGAGGACCTGCGCCAGACGATCAAGATCGTCGACGGTCTCGGCGCCGGGTTCGTGCGGGTCAATCTGCCCGGCCACACCCGGAACCTGCCGTACCAGGGCAGCTTCGACACCGATGAGCTGTGGACCTCGGTCATGCGTGCCATACGGAAGATCCGTACGGAGGTCTCCGTGCCGGTCTTCTCCATCCCGAGCGCGCTGGAGGAGAACCACCACACGGACGACCCGCTCGCCGCCCGCGTGGTCGGCACCGTGCCCAACTCGCCCGCCGCCCGCGCCGGACTGCGCAGTGGCGACGTGATCCGCGGGATCAACGGTTTCCCGGTCCGTACGCGCGCGGACGTGGTCCCGCTCCTGATGCTGCTCAAGGGCAAGGCCGGGCTCCTGGTGGAACGGGAGGGCGAGGAGCTCCGGCTGGACATGGCCGAGCAGGACTGCGCTTACCCGTACGCCGGTCACGTGCTGTGCAAGTACCTGTTCCCGTGGGGGGTGGTGGTCGCGCCCTGCCTGAGCGCCTCGGCCGCCGCCCAGATCCGCTCCGAGATCGACCAGGTCTCGGCGGGCCGCACATGGATGCTCACCTCCGCGCTGATGCGGCCCGCCGCCGAGGCGCTGTTCCGCCGGTTCGACCCGGAACTCCTCGACCAGGTCGAGTTCGTGGAGTCCACCAACGAGTTCCTCGGCGGCAACATCCGGGTGATGGACATGTCCACCATCGGTGACATCTGCCAGGCCATCGAGGCGCGGGCCGTGACCGAGGGGCTGCCCGACCTGATCCTCATGGCCGAGACCGGGTTCAACCGGCACGGCCGCGATCTGCAGGGACGCCACTGGCGCGACATCGAACGCCACCTGGGGCGCCCCGTCCGGCTCATCAGGGCCAGCAGGTTCACCTTCTAGCCGGCTCACCACCAGGAGAAGCCATGGACTGGACCGCATTCGTGGCCGCGCTGGACGACGCGGCCGACCCCGTCAGCCTCGCGGACACGCTCTTTCGCGAACTCACCCACGTCGAGACCGATCTGGCGCGGATCGTGACCGAGGCGGACGAGGCCACCCAGCTGCGTGCCGTGCACAGGATCAGGGTGCCCGACACCGAACCGATGGCCTGGCCCGTGCTCAGCCGCCCCGGCCGGTACGACATCGTGCTCAACCTGTACGACCGGGACCGCTTCGACCGGATGCTGAAGGCCGGGTCCATCAGCCCCCACCGGCACCACTTCTCCTTCGCCTCGGTCGTCCTGCACGGTGGCTTCGCGCACTTCGTCTACGCCAACGACGGCGAAGTGGACGAGCCCGTGCTTCGGCCGCACCTGAACGAGTTCGTCGGACGCGGCGGACAGCTGCTGCTGCACTGGGCCACGTACCACTGCGTGCTGTCCCCACGCCCCGAGACCGTGTCACTGATGGTCCGCGGCGCCCCGGTGGCCGAGAACCCGTTCACCGGCGACGACACCTACACCGTGGAGCATCTGCGCCTGGACCGGGACCGGTTGGCCGAGGCCCTGCGCGTGGCCGACCCGGCGCGGGCGGCCCAGGATGCGTGAGCTCGTCGACTCCGCGGCGCTGCTCGCGGACCCGGAGGCGTTGCGCGGCAGGTTCGCGGAGGACGGATACGTATTCCTGCGCGGGCTCCTCGACCCCGCCGTCCTGGCGGACGTCCGCGGGCGGATCGCGGCGATCCTGGCCCGGCACGGCTGGGTCGACGACACGGAGGGCACGGCCCGGGTCACCGGGCGGCCCGAGGACCGCGCCGACTTCCTCCTCGCCTACCGCGAGATCCAGGCGCTGGAGCAGATGCACCGCGCCGCCCACGAGAGCGCCCTCACCGCGGCGGCCAGCGCCCTGCAAGGGGAGGACGTCTTCTGCCATCCCGGGAAGTTCGTCCGGGTGGGATTCCCCCAGCCGTTCCGGCAGATCGAGCCGAACCAGGAGTACCTGATAGCGCAGAGCACCCCGCGGATGGTCACCTCGTGGGTCCCGCTGGCGCCCTGCCCGCCCGGATCCGGCGGCCTCGCGGTGCTGCCGGGCTCCCATCTGGAGGGGTTGCGCCGACCGGACCTGCCGGTCACGCCGGAGTTCTTCTTCCACGTCGCCGACGACGACCCGCGCTGGACGAGCGCCTCCTACGAGCCCGGTGACGTGCTGATGTTCCACAGTCTGACCGTCAACGCCTCGCTGCCGCAGGAGTCCGGGCAGGCCTGCCTCGCCATGGAGCTGCGCCACCAGCCCGTGAGCCGTCCCCTGCGCAGCGGCCTCGCCCTGCCGCACATGTTCCCGAAGCTGCCCAACTGGAGCGTGCTGACCGAGGGCTGGTCCGACAGGGGCTGGGTGGAGCTGCCGCTCGGCGTGCGGGTGCGGACAGTGCCCCGGGAGACCGACTTCGAGAGGATCGAGTTCCAGCTGATGCTGGAGACGGCGCGCGAGGGGGCGTAACCGCATGGACATCTCACCGATCACCGACATCCCCGGCCGGGACCGGCTGCTCGTCGACGCGGCGAGCCCCAGCTTCACCGAGGACGTGGTGGAGCGTGTCAGGGCGTACGGGGTGGCGTTCGTTCCGGGCTGGCTGACGGACGTGAAGTCGGCCGCCGACGAGTTCGACACCGCCTTCCGGGTCGAGCAGGGCGAACCCGAGGGCCTGACCGACACCGGCAAGAACCTCTCCCGGCGCTACGGCAGGACGGTCACCGGCGAACAGCTCAAGCTGACCATGCCGGAGGTGGGTGAGCGGCACAAGGACATCGCGGAGATCTTCCGGTCGCCCGCGCTCGCCGACATCGCGAACGGGTATCTGGGCACGCCGAACACCCTCAACCGGTGGGTCATCCTCACCCACGACTACCGTGCCGCCGACGAGATCCTGGACTTCCACTTCGACGACATAGGGACCCTGAAGTTCCTCGTCTACCTCGACGACGTCGACGAGAACAACGGCCCCTTCGAGGCCATCCCCGGGACACATCTGCGCACCCGGGACATCCGCATCCAGGAGTGGCTGCGGCTCGACGACTACAACAAGATCCGTTTCAAGGTCTTCAGCTCGTTCTCGGAAGAGCTGTTCTACGTCCTCTACGGCCAGTTCAAGATGTTCCTGCGGGCCAAGCGGGTGCAGTTCACGGGCCCGGCCGGCTCGCTCGCCGTGTTCGACACCGACACCCTGCACCGCGCCGGGTATCTGGCGCAGGGCAGGCTCCGGAGGGTCGCGCGCTCCTCCACCTACCGGGGCTTCTACCCGTAGCCGTCCGGCGAACCGGCCCTCGATCCGCGCCTGTCCGGCTGTTCGCGACCGCGCACGCGACGGCGCGTGTCGTGGCGAATGCCGGGTGAGAGAGCACGGCTGAGGCTGATGCGGCGAAGTCGTGGCGGCACTTCCCACAAGGGGAGACATCAAGCCACTTGCCTCGGCATGCTGGGGGGACGCGACGCCGGGGAGGTGTCGGCCGGTGAGGGGTCCCTCGCAGTTCACGGTCGTGTCGATCTTCGTGCTGACCGTGTTGGTGGTTCCGTTGACCACCAACATCGCCAGCAACTCCGTGCCGGAGAAGATTCGGCCACACCTGTGGCTGGCCTGGCCCCTCGCCGTCGCGGCGGCGGGAATCGCGGCCGTGCTGGAGGCGCGCCGCCGCCAGGAGGCGGCGGCGCACCCGCACCCCGGGAGCGAAGGTGAGGAGCGGCTGCGCCACGCGGCGCAGGAGCTGGCGCAGACAGTTCACCGCCAGTGGAGTGCCGAGGCGCAGACACGCGTACTGCACCGCCCGCAACCGCTCCAGGTCAGTTGGTCGTCGACCGGCCGCCCGGTCACCGCGTCCGCCGCCGCGGTCCTCGGTGAGGGCGCGGTGGGCGGGCGGCCGTTGCGGCTCCGCCTGCGCGGCGGGGTCGAAGACGTGGCGGAGAAGTACCTGCGGCTGCCCCAGCGCCGACTGGTGCTGCTCGGCGCCCCGGGGGCGGGCAAGACCGTGCTGGCCATCCTGCTCACCCTGGGACTGCTGAAGCACCGAAGCGCCCACGGAGGGCCGGTCCCGGTGCTGTTGTCGCTCTCCTCGTGGGATCCGCGCACCGAGCACCTGCACGCGTGGGTGATCCGTCGCCTCGTCGAGGACTACCCGGCACTGGTGAACATCGAGATCTTCGGCCCCCAGGCAGCGTCCCGCCTGGTCACCGACGGCCATGTCGTGCCGGTCCTCGACGGCCTTGACGAGATCCCCGCCGAACTGCACACCGCGGCGATCGAGGCACTGGACCAGACCCCGCCCGGCTCCCCTTTGGTGATCACCTGCCGCAGTCAGGAGTACGAGGCCGCGGTGGCCGCCGACGGCACGGTGCTGACCGCCGCGGCGGTGGTCGAGCTCGAACCGGTCGGCGTGCGCGAGTTCGCCGCGTTCCTGACCGAAGGCGGCGTCGCGGGCGCGGACCGATGGACACCGGTGCTGGCCCACATGCGCGCGGCTCCCGACGGGCCGCTGGCCCAGGCGCTGTCCTCACCGCTCATGGCAGCCCTGGCCCGCGTCATCTACGCCCCGCCCGCAGCCGATCCCGCCGAGCTGCTCGACACCGCCCGATTCGGCGACCAGGCCGCCGTCGAGGGGCACCTGCTGGACGCGTTCATCCCCTCCGCCTACACCCACCATCCGCCCCCGCCCCCGCCCCCGGATGTCCGGCCGAGCAGCGATCTGCGCCAATACCCACCGGAACTGGCCTGCCGGTGGCTGACGTTCCTTGCCACCAAGATGGAGCGGCACGCGACGCGCGAACTGGCCTGGTGGCAACTGCACTGGATCGTCCCCACCACCGTGCGCCGAGCCATCGGCATAGTGCTGGAGCTGCTGACAGGGGCTGTCGCCGGGCTCGGTGTGGCAGTCGGGGCAGGCTTCTCCGTCGGCATGACGGCGGGACTCGCGGGCGGCTTCAGCGCGGGCCTGCTGGCCATGGCTCCCTCCCACCCCGGTTACGTCAACCTCCAAATACGCGGCCGGATAAGGCTGTTCGGCAGAAAGCTCGTCCTGGGCCTGGCCGTCGGCCTCACGATGGGAGCCGGAGCCGCCTTCGCCTTCGGCCTCGCGGCGGGCCTGGGGGTCGACATGGGAGGCGGGTTGGAGCCCGCGATGAAGACCTCCGGTATAGCGGGCCTGAGCGTCGGGATCGCCTTCGCGGCCATGATGTGGCTCAACACCCCGGCCGACACCATTCGCTCTCCCAGCGCCCAGGCCTCGCTGCGCAACGACCGGCTGGTCAGCGGCGTCAGGCTCGTCGTGGAATCCCTCAGCGCGGGCCTGCTGGCCGGCCTCGCCGCCAGACGGTACGGCTTCGGGGCCGACGCCGGCCTCACCTGGGCCCTGACCGCCGGACTCGGCGGCGGTTTCGCCGTGGGCGTGGCCGGGCGCCTCGCCGGGCGCTTCCAGACCGGCCTCGCCGCCAGTACGTGGGGCTGGTACTCGCTCAGCCGGGCCTGGCTCGCTCTGCGCGGCCACCTGCCCTGGCGGCTGATGCGCTTCCTCGACGACGCCCATCAGCGCGGTGTCTTGCGCCAGGCGGGAGCGGTGTACGAGTTCCGCCACGCCCGCCTCCAGGACCGGCTGGCCGATCGGCACAGGGCGAGGGCGGATTAAGGAGAGCGGCGCTCAGGAAGGCCGTGCCATCGCCTTGACGAAGGCGCGTTCCACGTCCGCGGCGGAGAGCACTCCGTAGATCTCGCCGGAGTCCTCGACGACGAGGTACTCCGTGGCGGGGGTGGCCCGCAGGGTGTCGAGGAGTTCCTCTCCGGAGAGCTCCGCGGAGATCCGCATGCCCTCGGTGATGTCCTGGGCGAGGCCGCTGACCGTGACCCAGGGGCGGCGGTGCTGGGGGACGGAGACGATGGCGGCCTCGCGGACGACCGCCATCGGGTCGCCGTCGGGGTCGACGACGACGAGGGCGCGGGCCCCGGCGTCGTTGGCCCGGCGCAGCGCCTCGGAGAGGGGCGTGTCGGACTCGACGGGGACGGCGCGGCGGGTCAGGGTGCGGGCGCGCAGCTCGGGCAGGTGCTCGCGCAGGCGGGCCATGCGCAGGCTGTTCCCGGCGCCGGTCCAGATGATCGCGGCGAGGATGGCGGCGAGCAGGGCGTCGGTCACGGTGTTCATGCCGCCGATCTCCTGGGCGTCGCCACCGAGGGCACCGGACTGGTTGAGCAGGGGCAGCCCGATCAGTACGGAGATGGCGAGGGCGCGGCCCACCCAGGCGGCGGCGATGGTGCCGCTCATGGGCTTGCCGGTGATCTTCCAGACGACGGCGCGCAGCATGCGGCCGCCGTCCAGGGGCAGGCCCGGCAGGAGGTTGAAGGCGGCGACGATGAGGTTGGAGATCATCAGTCCCGCGAGCAGGACGCCGGGGACGGTGCCGGGCTCGACGAGACCCATACCGGCGTAGAAGACACCGGCGAGCACGAGCGAAAGGAGCGGGCCGACGAAGGCGAGGACGAATTCCCGCCCCGGGGTCTCGGACTCCTTCTCGATCTCCGAGACTCCGCCGAAGAACTGGAGCTGGATGCGGCGCACCGGCAGCTTGAAGCGGAGGGCCGCGACGGTGTGGGCCAGTTCGTGGACCAGTACGGAGGCGTAGAAGGCGACGGCGAAGAAGAGCGAGACGAGGTAGCGGGTGCCGCCCAGCTCGGGCAGGACGCGGTCGAGCTGGGCGCCGAAGACCCAGGTGATGAGGGCGGCGACGAGGAACCAGCTGGGCGCGACGTAGACGGGCACGCCGAAGGGCCTGCCCATGAGCAACCCGCCCCCCGGCCCCTTGGGGGCCTTGCCGGGAGCCGGGGGCGGCGATCCCTTCCCGCCGCCCTTCTCGTGGGAGGCCCGTACCGGCGCGGCGGGGCGCGGTGCGGTCCGGTGGGTCTCGGGCGGGGTCTTCGTCAGGGAGGCGGGCCGGTGCTGCTCGGGCTTCCGGGGATCGCCGGGGGCCCGGCCCTCCTCCCCCTGCTGCCCGGCGGCGGGGGACGCGCCGGTGCCGCCCTGGTCCGGCTGGGCGGGGGACACATCGGTGCCGCCCGTCTCCCCCGCCTCGTACGTCTCGTATGTCTCGTACGTCTCACCGGTCTGACGCCGTGCCCCGGCCTCCGCGTCGGCCGGTCGCTTCGGCTCAGCGGGTCCGTCGGCCGGGACCGCGGGGTCTTCGGCCGTGTCGACCGGGCGCCCCGGCTCGGCGGTGCCGGCCCTGTCGCTCGGCCGCAGGCCCTCGGCGCCGTCGGACTGCGGCCTGCCGCTCTCGCCGCTTTCGTCCACGATGTCCCCTCGTTCGAAGCGTCCCTCGCCCCGGTATGGCGCGATTGCCTGCACGATCATGCAGGGCGAGAGGGTCTGCCGTCGATGGTATGCGGCTGTTGTCAGTGATGGGTCGTAGGGTCTGTCCTCATGGAAACCAGCACCGAAGGTGCCGCGGCGGCCGTGCGCCCGGCATCCCTGTCGCCCTCACGCGCGGGCGACTTCATGCAGTGCCCCTTGCTCTACCGGTTCCGGGTGATCGACAAGCTGCCCGAGAAGCCGAGCGAGGCCGCCACGAGAGGCACGCTGGTGCACGCCGTCCTGGAGCGTCTCTTCGACGCCCCCGCGAGCGAGCGCACGGCGCCGCGCGCCAAGTCGCTCATCCCCGGCCAGTGGGACCGGCTGCGCGAGACCAAGCCGGAGCTGACCGAGCTGTTCGCCGACGATCCGGAGGGCGAGCGGATGGCGCGCTGGCTGTCGGACGCGGAGAAGCTCGTCGAGCGCTGGTTCACCCTGGAGGACCCGACGCGCCTGGAGCCGGCCGAGCGCGAGCTCTTCGTGCAGGCCGAGCTGGAGTCGGGCCTGAAGCTGCGCGGCATCATCGACCGCGTCGACGTCGCCCCTTCGGGGGAGGTCCGCATCGTCGACTACAAGACGGGCAAGGCCCCGCGTCCGGAGTACGCGGAGGGCGCGCTGTTCCAGATGAAGTTCTACGCCCTGGTGGTGTGGCGGCTGAAGGGCGTGGTCCCGCGCCGTCTCCAGCTCGTCTATCTGGGCAGCGGTGACGTGATCACATATGACCCGGTCGTGGCCGACCTGGAGCGGGTGGAGCGCAAGCTGCTCGCGCTCTGGGAGGCGATCGAGCTGGCGACGGCCACCGGCGAGTGGCGGCCCCGGCCGACGAAATTGTGCGGTTGGTGCGACCACCAAGCGGTATGTCCGGAGTTCGGTGGGACTCCCCCGCCGTATCCGCTTCCGGTGAGGGCGCCCGAGTCCGCCGAGGGCGAGCAGGGCAGAATGGGCCCGGGCTAGCTAAGGAGTGTTACGTGGCCATCCGCGTCCTACTGGTCGATGACCAGCCGCTGTTGCGCACCGGGTTCCGGATGATTCTGGAGGCCGAGCAGGACATCGCGGTCGTCGGCGAGGCCGGAGACGGCCTGCAAGCTCTCGACCAGGTGCGGGCGCTCCAGCCCGATGTGGTCCTGATGGACATCCGCATGCCGCGGATGGACGGTGTCGAGGCGACCCGGCAGATCACCGGGCCCGGCCGCGACGGCCCGGCGAAGGTCCTGGTGCTGACCACCTTCGACCTCGACGAGTACGTGGTGGAGGCGCTGCGCGCCGGTGCCAGCGGCTTCCTCCTGAAGGACGCCCCGGCGAACGAGCTGGTGCAGGCGATCCGGGTGGTCGCCGGGGGCGAGGCGATGCTCGCGCCGAGCATCACGCGCCGCCTCCTCGACAAGTACTCCGCGCACCTCCCGTCCGGCGACGAGCCGGTGCCGGACGCGCTGCACACGCTCACCGACCGCGAGGTCGAGGTCCTGAAGCTGGTGGCCCGCGGCCTGTCGAACGCGGAGATCGCGGCGGACCTCTTCGTCAGCGAGACGACCGTGAAGACCCATGTCGGGCACGTGCTCACCAAGTTGGGCCTGCGCGACCGCGTGCAGGCCGCGGTGTACGCGTACGAGAGCGGTCTGGTGCGTCCCGGCGCGCAGTAGCCCGAGGGGCGTAACGACGACGGTGGCCGTCCCCGAGGGGGCGGCCACCGTCGTCGTTCACGGTCACCCGCGGTCAGCCCTTGCTGATCTCCCAGAAGCGGAAGACCGTCGAGGCGTCCAGGCAGGATTCGAGGCCGTAGACGCTGTCGCGGACGACCGCGTACTGCTTGGCCTGCCAGACCGGCAGGATCGGCAGCTGTTCGGCCACGATGTCCTGCAGTTCGGAGTACTGCTTGTCGGTCCTGGTGCGGTCGCTCTCGGTCGCCGTGCCGGGGATGATCTTCCCGGTGATCTCGTCGTTCTCGAAGTGGTTGCCGAGGACGTTGCCCTTGCCGAAGAAGGGCTGCGTGAAGTTGTCGGGGTCCGGGTAGTCCGGCACCCAGCCCTTCACGTAGACGCCGTACTTGCCGGCCTCGATGTCCTTCTCGTACTGCTCGAACTCCACCGACTTCACATCGGCGTCGAAGAGGCCGGACGCGTTGAGCTGCTTGGCGATGGCGTTCAGCTCCTGGTCCGTGGCCGGGCCGTAGCGCGAGGGCGTCGACCAGAGCGTGAGCTTGACCTTGCCGTCGACACCGGACGAGCGCAGCGCGGCGGCCGCCTTGGCGCGCTGCGGACGGGCGCCGTAGGTGTCGAAGAACGCGGTGTTGTGGCCGCCGACGCCCGCGGGGACGATCGAGTACAGCGGCGTGGCCGTGTCCTTGTAGACCTCCTGGACCAGCGCGTCACGGTCCAGGAGGTATGCGATGGCCTTGCGCACGCCGAGCTTGCCGGCCACCGGGTCCTTCATGTTGAAGACCAGGTGCTGGACCTCGGCGCTGGTGCCCTCGACGATGTCGACGTCCTTGCCGGCATCGGAGGTGTCCTGCTCGATGTCCGCGATGTCGGCGGCGGCGAGGCCTCGGTAGGCCAGGTCTATCTCGTTGTCCAGGAGCGCCTTCTTCAGGCCCTTCTGGTCGCCGTGGAAGAACTTGAGGGAGACGCCGTCGTTCTTGACCTTGGCGCTGCCCTTGTAGGAGGAGTTGACGGAGAAGCTCGCCTGCTCCTTGTCGAAGGAGTCGAGCTTGTACGGGCCGGAGCCGACCGCCTCGCCGTCCTTGCGCAGCGCGTTCATCTCGTACTCGCGGTGGTCCACGATGGAGCCCGCGCCCGAGGCGATCTTGCTGGGGAAGGTCGCGTCGGGGTACTTGAGCCGGAAGACGACGGTCTTGGCGTCCGGGGTGCGGACGCTGTCGAGCATCGGGAACATGATGGCCGGGCCCGCGTCGTCGCCGATCTTCCGCATGCGGTCGAAGGAGAACTTGACGTCCTTGGACGTGAGGGCGTTGCCGTTGCTGAACTTCAGCCCGTCACGCAGCTCGCACTTGAAGACCTTCGCCTCCATGTCCGTGAAGCCGCAGCTCTTGGCGGCCTCCGGCTCCGGCTCCGTGGCGCCCTTGGGGAAGCTCAGGAGGGACTGGAAGACGTTGTTGAACAGGAGCCACGACCCGGGGTCGTAGCCGGATGCCGGGTCGGTGGCGAGGACGTCGTCGGACATCCCCATCACGACCGCGTCGCCCGTCTCGCCCGCTCCGCCCGACTCCGATCCGCAGCCGGTCAGCAGGGCGGCGGCGAGCCCTCCCGTGAGGGGAAGGGCCAGCCACTGGTTACGACATTTCACGTACGTGCCTTTGGTGTTGTGGTCGTTCGTTGGGACCTGTGGGGGGCGCGGGAATCAGCCGCTCACGCCGCGGCCGAGTTCCCACAGCTGGAGGTTGGACGAGGAGTTGAGGGCCCACTCGACGCCCGTGATGTCGTCGCGCGCGGCGATGTACTGCTTGCCCTGCCACAGCGGGAGCACCGGGACGTCCTCGGCCACGATGTCCTGGATCTCGCGGATGCTCTTGGAGGCGGCCAGCCGGTCGGCCTCGCGGCGCGAGGTGGGGATCAGCTGGTCGTTGATGTCGCGGTTGACGTACGGCGAGCCGAGGAAGTTGTCCTTGTCGAGGAAGGGCGCGAGGAAGTTGTCGGCGTCGGGGAAGTCGGGGAACCAGCCCATGCCGTACACGTCGTACTTGCCGTCGCGCTCGGCCGCGCGGAACGTGCTCCACGGCGTGCCCTTGATCGAGACGTCGAAGAGGCCGGAGTCGTTCAGCTGCTTGCGCAGCAGCTCGAACTCCTTCTTCGTGCCGGGGCCGTAGTGGTCGGTGGTGTAGTGCAGCGTGAGCTTCACCGGCGTGGTGATGTTCGCCTTGCGCAGCAGCGAACGGGCCTTGGCCGGGCTCGGGTTGCCGTACTTGTTGAAGAACGAGTTGGCGTGGCCCGTGATGGTGGAGGGCACCAGCGAGAAGAGCGGGTCGGCCGTGGAGCCGTACACCGCGGAGGCCAGCGCGCCGCGGTCGACGACCTGCGCCATGGCCTGGCGGACGGCCTTGCTCTTGACCGACGGGGCCTCGGTGTTGAAGGCGAGGTAGCGGATCTCCAGACCCTGCATCTCGACCAGCTCGATCTTCTTGTTCGAGGCGCCGTCCAGCTCCTTGACCTGCTCGGGCGACATGGTGCGCGTCATCAGGTCGATGTCGCCGTCCTCGAGGGCCTTGCCCATGGACTCGGTGTCCGCGTAGTTGCGCAGCTCCACCTTGTCGCTCTGCGGCTTGAACTCGCCCTTGTACTTGGGGTTCTTGGTGAACACCGTCTTGACCAGGCGGTTGTCCTTGACCTCCTGCTCGGCGGTGTACGGTCCGGAGCCGGAGACCTCGAAGCCCTCGCGGAGCTTGTCCTTGCTGTAGTGGTCCTTGCTGACGATGCCGGCGGTGGGTGTGGCCAGCTTGTACGGGAACGTGGCGTCGGGAGTCTTGAGGTGGAAGACGACGTCGCGGGCGCCCTGGGTCTCGATCTCCTCCACGTTCGCGACGAGGCCGTCCGAACCGCTGGGGTCCTTGATCTTGATGTCGCGGACCCGCTCGATGGAGAACTTCACGTCGGCGGCGGTGAGCGGCTTGCCGTCGGAGAACGTCAGGCCCTTGCGCAGGGTGCAGGCGTAGCGCTCGTTGCCCGTGTCGGTGAAGCCGCAGCTCTCGGCGGCCTCGGGCTGCGGGTCGCCGCCGCCGCGGGGCATGGCCATCAGCGTCTGCACGGTCTGGCGCAGCAGGTTCCAGGACCCGGCGTCGTAGGCGTACGCCGGATCGAAGGGCGCCGGGACCTCCTTCGAGATGGCGAACGTGTCCGTGGTGCCGACGGCGATCGCGTCGTCACCGTCTCCGCTGCCCGCCCCGCCGCACGCGGCGAGTGCGGGGGCGAGCAGGCCGATGACGGCCGGCAGCACCAAAGTCTTGCGGTTCATGCTCGACGTTCTCCAGAGCTCTTGGATCCCGTGAATCCCGCAACGCGGGGTGTGGGTTGGTGGGGCACGGGGGTAGGGCGATGTTCTCCCGACGACATTAGTCCGCACCAGTTGGGCACCGGAGGGGGTGGGAGCGCGACCGCAATCACGCAGTGAAACCGGGCGTGGACGCACTGATAACCCGACACCGGAAGGTTTCGTGCACGCTCCCCCCAATCGGGACCAAACGCCACGCCCTCAGGGACCCCTCAAGAGGGCTCTGCACACACCGGACCCGCTGTCGACCCCCATCGGAGTGGGAAACGTCACAGCTTCGAGCGGGCTTGAACGGGCTGGGACCGGAACTGTCAGAGGGTCATCAGGCCTTGCAGGAAAGGCAGGTTGACGTGTTCGAGCGAGGGGACGACGGTGCGTCCCGCCGCCGCCGGGATGGGCGCGACCGACGGCACGGCCACCACCCGGCAGCCCGCGGCCTCCGCGGCGGCGACCCCGGTCGCGGTGTCCTCGATGACGGCGCATCTCGTGGGGTCGGCGCCGATGCCCGCGGCCGCCAGGAGGTAGGGGTCGGGGTGGGGCTTGGTGCGGGCCACCTCGTCGCCCGCGACGGTCAGTTCGAAGTGGTGGGCGCCGATCGAGCCGAGGACGCGGTCGATGATGCGCCGGTGCGAGGCGGAGACCAGGGCCATCGGGACGCCGTGCGCGGCGAGTTCGGCGAGCAGGCCCGCGGCGCCCGGCATCATCGGCAGGGTGCGGCCGATGCGGTCCTCGAAGCCGTCGTTGAGCAGCACGGTCAGCTCGTCGACGGTGATGTCGGCGCCCGTGGAGTCGATGAGGAAGGCCGCGCTGCGCGACATGGGGCCGCCGACCACGACATCGCGCCAGGCCTCGTCGAGCGTGTGGCCGAGCCGGGCGAAGACCTCGACCTCGGCGTCCCACCAGAAGCCCTCGGTGTCGACGAGCGTGCCGTCCATGTCGAGGAGGACGCCCTGGAGCGCCGAGCCTTCGGCCGTCCGGGTGCCGAGCGCGGGAACCGTACTGGTCATGCGACCACACCTTCCATGAGGGACGAGAAGGCCGGCTGCCCGCTTGTGACAAGGAGGCAACCGGCCTGCGTGGGACCGACCAGTCTACGACTGACCCGGATCAGCGCGCGTTGAAATATTTCGCCTCGGGGTGGTGGATGACGATCGCGTCCGTGGACTGCTCGGGGTGGAGCTGGAACTCCTCGGAGAGGTGGACGCCGATCCGCTCCGGCTGGAGGAGTTCGGCGATCTTGGCGCGGTCCTCCAGGTCGGGGCAGGCGCCGTAGCCGAGCGAGAAGCGGGCGCCGCGGTACTTCAGGGCGAACATGTCCTCGACGTCGGCGGGGTCCTCGCCGCCGAAGCCCAGCTCGGCGCGGACGCGGGCGTGCCAGTACTCGGCGAGGGCCTCGGCCAACTGCACGGACAGGCCGTGGAGTTCGAGGTAGTCGCGGTAGGAGTCGGCGGCGAACAGCTTGGCCGTGGCCTCGCCGATCCTGGAGCCGACGGTGACGACCTGGAGGCCGACGACATCGGTCTCGCCGGACTCCTCGGGGCGGAAGAAGTCCGCGAGGCACAGGCGGCGGCCGCGGCGCTGGCGCGGGAAGGTGAAGCGGGTGCGCTCCGAGCCGTCTTCGTTGAGGAGGATCAGGTCGTCGCCCTTGGACACGCACGGGAAGTAGCCGTGCACGACGGCCGCCTCCAGCAGGTTCTTGGTGTGCAGCTCGTCCAGCCAGCCGCGCAGCCGCGGCCGCCCCTCGCTCTCGACCAGTTCCTCGTACGAGGGTCCGTCGCCGGTGCGTGCCTGCTTCAGGCCCCACTGGCCCTTGAAGAGCGCGCCCTCGTCGAGCCAGGAGGCGTACTCCTTGAGCTGGATGCCCTTGACGACGCGGGTGCCCCAGAACGGCGGGGTGGGCACGGGGTTGTCGGTGGCGACGTCGGAGCGGGCGGGCCCGTCGGCCTCGTCGACCTCCAGGAGTGCCGTGGTGGCCTTGGTGGGGACGCGGCGCTGCTTCAGCTCGGGCAGGGTCGCGCCGGGCACGCCGCGCTTGACGGCGATCAGGGCGTCCATCAGGCGCAGGCCCTCGAAGGCGTCGCGGGCGTAGCGCACCTCGCCCTCGTAGATCTCGTGCAGGTCCTGTTCCACGTACGCCCGGGTGAGGGCGGCGCCGCCGAGGATCACCGGGAAGTCGGCGGACATGCCGCGCTGGTTCAGCTCCTCCAGGTTCTCCTTCATGATCACGGTGGACTTGACCAGGAGGCCGGACATGCCGATGACGTCGGCCTTGTGCTCCTCGGCGGCGTCCAGGATCGCGGAGACGGGCTGCTTGATGCCGAGGTTGACGACGTTGTAGCCGTTGTTGGACAGGATGATGTCGACGAGGTTCTTGCCGATGTCGTGCACGTCGCCGCGGACGGTGGCGAGCACGATGGTGCCCTTGCCCGCCTCGTCGCCCTCGACCTTCTCCATGTGCGGTTCGAGGTAGGCGACCGCGGTCTTCATGACCTCGGCGGACTGCAGGACGAACGGCAGCTGCATCTGGCCGGAGCCGAACAGCTCGCCGACGACCTTCATGCCCTCCAGGAGGATGTTGTTGACGATGTCCAGGGCGGGCATGTCCTGGAGGGCCTCGTCGAGGTCGGCCTCCAGGCCGTTCTTCTCGCCGTCGATGATGCGGCGCTTGAGGCGCTCGTCCAGGGGCAGGGCGAGGAGTTCCTCGGCCTTGCCCGCCTTCATCGACTTCGTCGAGACGCCCTCGAAGAGCTGCATCAGCTTCTGGAGGGGGTCGTAGCCCTCGGCACGGCGGTCGTAGATGAGGTCGAGCGCGGTGGTGACCTGCTCGTCATCGAAGCGGGCGATCGGCAGGATCTTGGAGGCGTGCACGATCGCGGAGTCCAGGCCCGCCTTGACGCACTCGTCGAGGAAGACGGAGTTGAGCAGCACGCGGGCGGCCGGGTTGAGGCCGAAGGAGATGTTGGAGAGACCGAGGGTGGTCTGCACGTCCGGGCGGCGCCGCTTGAGTTCGCGGATCGCCTCGATGGTGGCGATGCCGTCCTTGCGGGACTCCTCCTGGCCGGTGCAGATGGTGAAGGTCAGGGTGTCGATGAGGATGTCCGACTCGTGGATGCCCCAGTTGCCGGTCAGGTCCTCGATCAGGCGCTCGGCGATGGCGACCTTGTGCTCGGCGGTGCGGGCCTGGCCCTCCTCGTCGATGGTCAGCGCGATCAGGGCGGCGCCGTGCTCCTTGGCGAGCGCGGTGACCTTCGCGAAGCGCGACTCGGGGCCGTCGCCGTCCTCGTAGTTGACGGAGTTGATGACCGCGCGCCCGCCGAGCTTCTCGAGACCGGCCTGGAGGACGGGGAGTTCGGTGGAGTCGAGGACGATGGGCAGGGTGGAGGCGGTGGCGAAGCGGCCGGCCAGCTCGGCCATGTCCTTGACGCCGTCGCGGCCCACGTAGTCGACGCAGAGGTCGAGCATGTGCGCGCCCTCGCGGATCTGGTCGCGGGCCATCTCCACGCAGTCGTCCCAGCGGCCTTCCAGCATGGCCTCGCGGAACTTCTTCGAGCCGTTGGCGTTCGTGCGCTCTCCGATCGCCATGTAGGCGGTGTCCTGGCGGAACGGCACGGTCTGGTAGAGGGACGCGGCGCCCGGCTCGGGGCGCGGGTCGCGGGCCGGGGCCTGCACGCCGCGCACCCGCTCGACGACCTGGCGCAGGTGCTCGGGGGTGGTGCCGCAGCAGCCGCCGACCAGGGAGAGGCCGTATTCGCGTACGAAGGACTCCTGGGCGTCGGCCAGCTCGGGCGCCGTCAGGGGGTAGTGGGCGCCGTTCTTGCCGAGGACGGGCAGGCCCGCGTTGGGCATGCAGGAGATCGGGACGCGCGAGTGGCGGGCCAGATAGCGCAGGTGCTCGCTCATCTCGGCGGGGCCGGTGGCGCAGTTCAGGCCGATCATGTCGATGCCGAGCGGCTCCAGGGCCGTCAGGGCGGCGCCGATCTCGGAGCCGAGCAGCATGGTGCCGGTGGTCTCGACGGTGACCGAGCAGATCACCGGGAGGTTCGCGCCGGTGGCGTCCAGGGCGCGGCGGGCGCCGAGGATGGCGGCCTTGGTCTGGAGGAGGTCCTGGGTGGTCTCGACGAGGAGCGCGTCGGCGCCGCCGGCGATCATGCCCTCGGCGTTGATCTGGTAGGCGTCGCGCAGGGCGGTGTAGGGGGCGTGGCCGAGGGTGGGCAGCTTGGTGCCGGGGCCCATGGAGCCGAGGACCCAGCGCTGCTGTCCCGTCTTGTGGGTGTACTCGTCGGCGACCTCGCGGGCGATGCGGGCACCGGCCTCGGACAGCTCGAAGTTGCGCTCGGGGATGTCGTACTCGCTCAGGGCCGCGAAGTTCGCGCCGAACGTGTTGGTCTCGACGCAGTCGACGCCGACCGCGAAGTACTCCTCGTGCACGGAGCGCACGATGTCGGGGCGGGTGACGTTCAGGACCTCGTTGCAGCCCTCCAGGTTCTGGAAGTCCTCGAGGGTCGGGTCCTGTGCCTGGAGCATCGTGCCCATGGCACCGTCGGCCACGACCACGCGGGTGGCGAGGGCTTCGCGCAGGGCGTCGGCTCGGGCCCTGCTCTCGGGCGATACGGGCGTGGGCTGCGAGGACGGGGTTGGCGACGAGGCCATGAAAGAGCTCCCTGGAGTGCGACGGCTGTCGGCTTTGCGCCTTCTGCTGGAGGGCGCACTCGGCCAGGGTAGCCGGGACCAAGGTCCCGTTGTGAAGGCGTCCACGGGGCGGACGGGGGGAACACGAGGTGTCCGGTCATTGGCTAGAGGTCGACAACGACCGATAGTGTTCAGCATTGTCGAACGTCAAGTGATGCCAGGGGACGGAGGTCGGGGCTGCGATGGCACGCAACATCCAGTCGCTCGAAAGGGCCGCGGCGATGCTGCGACTGCTCGCGGGTGGCGAGCGGCGGCTCGGTCTCTCGGAGATCGCCTCCGCGCTCGACCTCGCCAAGGGTACGGCCCACGGCATCCTGCGCACCCTCCAGGCGGAGGGCTTCGTGGAGCAGGACCCCACCTCGGGCCGCTACCAGCTGGGCGCCGAGCTGCTGCGCCTCGGCAACAGCTATCTGGACGTGCACGAGCTGCGGGCCCGCGCCCTGGTGTGGACCGACGACCTGGCCCGCTCCAGCGGCGAGAGCGTCCACCTCGGCGTGCTGCACCAGCAGGGCGTCCTCATCGTCCACCACGTCTTCCGGCCCGACGACAGCCGCCAGGTCCTGGAGGTGGGCGCCATGCAGCCGCTGCACTCCACGGCGCTCGGCAAGGTCCTGTCCGCGTACGACCCGGTCGCCCACAACGAAGCCGTCGAGGTCGAGCGCGAGGCCTTCACCGTGCGCACCGTGACCGGCCCCGAGGAGTTCGAGGGCGTCCTCGACCTCACGCGCGCGCGTGGGTACGCCTCCGACGTCGAGGAGACCTGGGAGGGCGTCGCCGCCGTCGCCGCCCCCATCCACGACCGGCGCCGCATGCCGGTGGGCGCGGTGGGCGTCACCGGGGCCGTGGAGCGCGTCTGCAAGGACGGGGAGCTGCGTCCCGAGCTGATCGCCGCCGTTCGGGACTGCGCGCGCGCCGTCTCCAGGGACCTGGGCGCCGGGCGCTTCTGAGCGGCGCCGGGCCCTCTCGGGCTGCGAGAACACCGATAACGCGGAACGATCAATAACGATCGTGTTTTCAATAACAGAACTCTTGACGGGCGAGTAACCCCAGGGCGAGACTCGCGTCCATCGGTCGGCATTGTCGAACACCTAACGGCATTAAGCGTTAGAGTGTGACAAGGCCAAGGGCCGGCAACGACCTCACCTGAGGTCGCGGACCACCGGAGGGACCCGGGGTTCGCCTTCCCCTGGACGAAGGACAAAGGAGTCGCGGGTGTCCAGCTCCGACATCTTCATCGGCGAGACCATCGGTACCGCCGTGCTCATCCTGCTGGGTGGCGGCGTGTGTGCCGCCGTCACGCTCAAGCGCTCAAAGGCCAAGGACGCCGGCTGGCTCGCGATCACCTTCGGGTGGGGCTTCGCCGTTCTGACGGCCGCCTACCTCGCGGGGGGCGTCTCCGGCGCCCACCTGAACCCGGCGGTCACGCTCGGGCTCGCGATAGAGGGCGGCACCAAGTGGGGCGACGTTCCGCTTTACCTGGCCTCGCAGCTGCTCGGCGCCATGATCGGTGCCGTCCTGGTGTGGGTCACGTACATGGGTCAGTTCAAGGCCCATCTGACCGACCCGGAGATCCTCGCGGCGCAGCCCGCCGTAGAGGGCATGGTCGACCAGAAGGCGGCCCCCTCGGCCGGCCCGGTGCTCGGCATCTTCTCCACCGGCCCCGAGATCCGGAACTACGTGCAGAACGTGGTCACGGAGATCATCGCCACGGTCGTCCTGGTCCTCGCCATCCTCACGCAGGGCCTCAACGACGGCGGCAACGGCCTCGGTGTGCTCGGCGCCCTGATCACCTCCCTCGTGGTGGTCGGCATCGGCCTCTCGCTCGGCGGCCCCACGGGCTACGCCATCAACCCCGTCCGTGACCTCGGTCCCCGCATCGTCCACGCGCTGCTCCCGCTGCCGAACAAGGGCAGCTCGGACTGGTCGTACGCCTGGGTGCCGATCGTCGGTCCGCTGATCGGCGGCGCCATCGCCGGCGGTCTCTACAACGTCGCCTTCAAGTAGCCGTTCAAGTAGACCCGCGACAGCGACCGATGACCGCATAAGACGGATGACCGCCACAGACGCTTGAGAGCCGTCAGCAAAGAAATTCTGGAGCACACCGTGACCGACGCACACACCGCAGGCCCCTTCATCGCGGCCATCGACCAGGGCACCACCTCTAGCCGCTGCATCGTCTTCGACAAGGACGGCCGGATCGTCTCCGTCGACCAGAAGGAGCACGAGCAGATCTTCCCGAAGCCGGGCTGGGTCGAGCACGACGCCACCGAGATCTGGACCAACGTCCAGGAGGTCGTCGCCGGGGCCGTCTCCAAGGCCGGCATCACCCGCGACGACATCAAGGCGATCGGCATCACCAACCAGCGTGAGACCACGCTGCTGTGGGACAAGAACACCGGCGAGCCGGTCCACAACGCCATCGTCTGGCAGGACACCCGCACCGACTCGCTCTGCAAGGAGCTGGGCCGCAACGTCGGCCAGGACCGCTTCCGCCGCGAGACCGGCCTGCCGCTGGCCTCCTACTTCGCGGGCCCCAAGGCCCGCTGGCTGCTCGACAACGTCGAGGGTCTGCGGGAGCGCGCCGAGGCGGGCGACATCCTCTTCGGCACCATGGACTCCTGGGTCATCTGGAACCTGACGGGCGGCGTCGACGGCGGCAAGCACGTCACGGACGTCACCAACGCCTCCCGCACCATGCTGATGAACCTCCACAAGATGGAGTGGGACGAGCGGATCTGCGAGTCCATCGGCGTCCCGCAGCAGATGCTGCCCGAGATCCGCTCCTCCGCCGAGGTCTACGGCGAGGTCACCGGCGGCTCGCTCGGCGACCTGCTCGGCGGCATCCCCGTCGCCTCCGCGCTCGGCGACCAGCAGGCGGCCCTGTTCGGCCAGACCTGCTTCGCGGAGGGCGAGGCCAAGTCCACCTACGGCACCGGCACGTTCATGCTGATGAACACCGGTGACAAGGCCATCAACTCCTACTCGGGCCTGCTGACCACGGTCGGCTACCAGATCGGCGAGCAGAAGCCGGTCTACGCCCTGGAGGGTTCCATCGCGGTCACCGGTTCGCTGGTGCAGTGGATGCGCGACCAGATGGGCCTGATCAACTCCGCCGCCGAGATCGAGACGCTCGCGTCGTCGGTCGAGGACAACGGCGGCGCCTACTTCGTGCCGGCCTTCTCCGGTCTGTTCGCCCCGTACTGGCGCTCCGACGCCCGCGGTGTGATCGCCGGTCTCACCCGGTACGTCACCAAGGCGCACATCGCGCGCGCCGTACTGGAGGCCACGGCCTGGCAGACCCGTGAGATCACCGACGCCATGACGAAGGACTCCGGCGTCGAGCTCGCGGCCCTCAAGGTCGACGGCGGCATGACCTCCAACAACCTGCTGATGCAGACCCTCTCGGACTTCCTCGACGCACCCGTGGTGCGCCCGATGGTGGCCGAGACGACCTGCCTCGGTGCCGCCTACGCCGCCGGTCTCGCCGTCGGCTTCTGGTCCTCGACCGACGAGCTGCGCGCCAACTGGCGCCGGGCCGCCGAATGGACCCCGAACATGGACGCGGGCACCCGCGACCGTGAGTACAAGAGCTGGCTCAAGGCCGTTGAGCGGTCGATGGGCTGGCTCGATGAGAGTGGCGAGGAGTAAGACAATGACCACCCTGCAGAGCGTCCCTGCCCTCGGGACGCATCCGGCTGCCGGCCTCAACCCGAGCCGCGCCGAGACCCGGGAGCAGCTCTCCAAGGCGACGTACGACCTCCTGGTGATCGGCGGCGGGATCCTGGGCATCTCCACCGCCTGGCATGCCGCGCAGTCGGGACTGCGGGTGGCCCTGGTGGACGCCGGTGACTTCGCCGGCGCCACCTCCTCCGCCTCCTCCAAGCTGCTCCACGGCGGTCTGCGCTACCTGCAGACCGGCGCGGTGAAGCTGGTGGCGGAGAACCACTTCGAGCGTCGCGCGGTCTCCCGCCAGGTCGCCCCCCACCTGGCCAACCCGCTCACCTTCTACCTGCCGGTCTACAAGGGCGGCCCGCACGGCGCCGCCAAGCTGGGCGCGGGCGTCTTCGCGTACAGCGCGCTCTCCGCGTTCGGCGACGGCGTCGGCCACCTGCTCTCGCCGTCCAAGGCCGCGCAGGACGTGCCGGAGCTGCGGACCGACAACCTGAAGGCCGTCGCCGTCTACGGCGACGACCAGATGAACGACGCCCGCATGGCCCTGATGACGGTCCGCGCGGCCGTCGAGGCCGGTGCCGCCGTCCTCAACCACGCCGAGGTCACCGGCCTGCGCTTCACCAAGGGCCGGGTCACGGGCGCGGAGCTGAAGGACCGTATGACCGGCGACGAGTTCGGCGTCAACGCGCGCCTCGTGCTCAACGCCACCGGGCCGTGGGTCGACCACCTGCGCAAGATGGAGAACCCGGACGCGGCGCCCTCCATCCGCCTCTCCAAGGGCGCGCACCTGGTCCTCAAGCGCACCGCTCCCTGGAAGGCCGCGCTGGCGACGCCGATCGACAAGTACCGCATCACCTTCGCCCTCCCCTGGGAGGACATGCTCCTGCTCGGCACCACCGACGAGGAGTTCGAGGGCGACCCGGCGGACGTCACGGTCACCGAGTCCGACACCGCGCAGATCCTGGACGAGGCCGCGTTCTCCATCCGCGACCAGCAGCTGTCCCGCGATCTGATCACGTACTCCTTCGCGGGTCTGCGGGTGCTGCCCGGCGGCCCCGGCGACACGTCGAAGGCCAAGCGCGAGACGGTCGTCACCGAGGGCCGGGGCGGCATGCTGTCGGTCGCGGGCGGCAAGTGGACCACCTTCCGCCACATCGGCCGTACGGTGATGAAGAAGCTGGAGTCGCTGCCGGGCCACCCGCTGGGCGACGACTACGAGCCGATCTCCGAGCTGCCGAAGAAGCTGCCGCTGCCCGGTATCGCCAACCCGCGCGCCGTCGCCCACCGCCTCCTGGTGGACGGCCCGGCGCCCGGCCCGCGCATGGCCGCCGACACCGCCAAGCACCTGGCGACGCACTACGGTTCGCTCTCCTTCGACATCGCCCGCCTGGCGAACGAGAACCCGGAGCTGGCCGAGCGCGTCCACCCGGACGCCCCGGAGATCTGGGCGCAGGTCGTCTACGCCCGCGACCACGAGTGGGCCGAGACGGCGGACGACGTGCTGCGCCGCCGCACGACGCTGACGATCCGCGGCCTGGCCACGGACGAGGTGCGGGGCAAGGTCGAGGACCTGCTGGGCAAGAAGGCCTGACGGTTCGTCGGTAGAAGCGCGTAAGGGGCGGCCTCCTGGGAGGCCGCCCCTTACGCGTCCTCATGCCCGTACGCGCGCGGGGAACCCGGTGTTACTCTCACCGCCGTCCAGGGCGACCGACGCGGCCCCCTACGTGGTGCCCCTGCTCGGCCCTTGGCCCGAGCCCTCGGACCCCGAGCCCCTGGTAGGAGCCTCCTCATGACGTCGCTCACCGACGCGCTGCCGATCACCCGCGTCCCCCGCACCGGTCTGCCCGCCCACGCGGTCGTGGTCGGCGACCCGGGCCGCGCGGTAGTCGTCGCCGACCTGCTGTCCGACGCGAAGGAGGTCTCGTACCACCGCGAGTACCGCACCTTCACCGGCACCTGGCAGGGCACCGAGGTCGTCGTCGCCTCGCACGGAGTCGGCGCGCCCGGCGCGGTCCTCCTCTTCCAGGAGCTGGCCGAGGCCGGCGTCCGCACCATCCTGCGGCTCGGCACGGCGGGCGCGATCCGCCCCGGCATCCGCGACGGAGACCTGGTCATCGCGGACGCGGCGGTACGCGACGACGGCGTGACCCAGCAGCTGATCCCCGCCGAGTACCCGGCGTTCGCCGCCCCCGAGGCGGTCATCGCCCTGCAGCGCGCGGCCCGGGACGCGGACGCCCCGTACCACCGGGGTGTGGTGTGGACGCGGGCCGCGTTCCAGCCGGGCTTCCTGCCGCTGCCCGGCGAGGCCTACGCGGCCGCGGGGATCGCCGCGATCGAGATGGAGCTGTCCGCGCTGTACGTCTTCGCCTCGACGCACGGCCTGACCGCGGGCGGCGCCCTGGTCGTGGACGGCGCGAACGCCGACGAACTGGTCGACGAGGAAGACCCCTTCTCGACGGCCGGCTACGACCCGCACCGCGACGTGGTCGCCCGAGGGGTCGACCGGGGCGCCCGGATAGCCTTGGACGCGCTGCGTCTGCTGGCCGCGGCCGAACACTGAACGCAGCGGCGACCAGGGAGTACGGAACACATGCGCACCACCGACCTGCCGGCCCAGGCGCGCGGCGGCCCCATCGATCTGCTGGTGCACGGCGGTGACGTGCTGACCGTCGACGCCGCGGGCACGGTCGTGCCGGACGGCGCGGTGGCCGTGCGCGCCGGAAGCGTCGTCGAGGTGGGCCCCGCCGAGCGGCTGCGCACCGCGTACGAGGCGGCCGAGGAGATCGACGCCCGCGGCTGCCTCGTCCTGCCCGGCCTGATCAACACGCATACGCACCTCGCGATGAACCTGATGCGCGGCATCGCCGACGACGTCACCTTGCAGGGCTTCCTGGCCCGGGTGATCCCGCGCGAGGCCGAACTCCTCTCCCCGGCCACGGTGGAGGCCGCCCTCGGCGCCGCGATCGCCGAGTCCGTACGCGGCGGGGTCACCACCGCGCTCGACATGTACTGGTTCCACGAGGCCGCCGAGGCCGTGGCCCGCGACGCCGGGTGGCGGCTGCTGACCGGGCCCACCTTCATGGACGTACCGGGCCCGCCGGACGGCCGCCCCTACGGGGAGCGGCAGGCCTGGGCGGCCGCCGACCTGGAGGCCCGCTCCCCCGCGCCCGGCACCCGCCGTGTCGTCTTCGCGCACTCCGCGTACACCCTGGACCCCGGGCAGCTGACGGAGATCACCGCACTCGCCCGCGCGCACGACGCCCTGCTGCACCTGCACGCCGCCGAGAACGCGGGCGAGGTGGCGATGGTCACCGAGCGGTACGGCATGCGCCCGGTGGAGCTGCTCGACTCGCTCGGCGTGCTCGGCCCCGACACGCTGCTCGCGCACGCCGTCGACCTCACCGACGCGGAGATCGCGACGCTGGCCCGCACGGGTACGGCCGTCGCGCACTGCCCGGTGTCGAACCTGAAGCTGGGCTGCGGCATCGCGCGCGTACCCGATCTGCTGGACGCGGGCGTCACGGTGGGGCTCGGCACGGACGGCGCCGTGAGCTCCAACACACTTGACCTGCTCGGCGCGGTGAAGGTCGCCGCGCTGGTGCACAAGGCGGGCGGCGACCCCACGGCCGTCGGCGCCGAGCAGGCCGTGCGGATGGCCACGATCGAGTCGGCGCGGGCGCTCGGCCTCGACGGTCAACTGGGCTCGCTGGAGGCGGGCAAGCGGGCGGACCTGATCGTCCTCGACCTGGACCGGCCGCACCTGGCGCCCCGCCACGACCCGTGGTCGACGCTGGCGTACGCCGCCTCGGCCGGTGACGTGCGGGACACCGTCGTCGACGGGCGCGTCCTGATGCGCGAGCGCGTCCTGCGTACGCTGGATGAACCGGCTGTCCTGCGTGCCCTGCGGGACGCGGCGACCACCCCCGACCTGACGAGCACCGCATGACCTCCGAACCCCGCACGACGCCCGAGGCTGCTTTCGAGCCCGCCGAGGCCCACGAGCCCGCCGAGGCCTACGAGGCTTCTTTCGAGCTCGCCGAGGCCTTCGAGCCCACCCGCGGCTTCACCGGCCGCGCCCGCGCCGCCGACCGCGACCCGCGCCTCCCCCCTGGCCAGTACGACGCCCGCGACGGCTGGCCGGTCCTGTCCGCCGAGGTGACCCCGCGCCTGGCCGCCGCCGACTGGACGTTCCGCGTCGACGGGCTCGTCGCGGCGCCGCGCACCTGGAGCTGGGACGAGGCGCACGGGCTGCCGTCCTCCGAGTACCGCGGCGACATCCACTGCGTGACCAGCTGGTCCAAGTTCGGGGTGCGCTTCGGCGGAGTGAGCCTGGACACGTTCCTGGCCGCCGCCCGCCCGCTCCCCGGGGCCACGCACGTCGTCGCGTACTCCCACACCGGCTACACCGCCAACCTGCCGCTCTCCGATGTGACGGGCGGCAAGGCGTGGATCGTCTGGGAGTACGAGGATGGGCCGCTGCCCGCCGAGCACGGCGGCCCGGCCCGGCTGATCGTCCCCCATCGCTACTTCTGGAAGAGCCCCAAATGGGTCGCGGGGCTGCGCCTGCTCGACCGCGACGAGCCGGGCTTCTGGGAGCGGAACGGCTACCACCACCGGGGCGACCCGTGGGCCGAGGAGCGTTACGCAGGTGACTGAGACCCCGTACGACGACGAGGGCGCCTTCGTGCCGCCGACGCGCTTCGCCGTGCCCGGCCGGATCGCCGTCAACAACGGCGCCGCGGCCCTGTGGCAGCGCGCGCTGATCACGGAGATCCGCCGGGAGACCCCGGCCGCGTCGACGTTCCGGCTCAAGGTCCCCGACTGGCAGGGGCACCTGCCCGGCCAGCACCTCATGCTGCGGCTCACGGCGGCGGACGGCTATGTCGCCCAGCGGCACTACTCGATCGCCTCCGCGCCCGACGGGAGCGGCGAGATCGAGCTGACCCTCGACCACGTGCCCGGCGGCGAGGTGTCGGGCCATCTGCACACCGTCGCCCGCGTCGGCGACACGGTCGAGGTGCGCGGCCCGCTGTCCGGCTTCTTCGCCTGGCCGGGCGACCGTCCCGCGCTGCTGCTCGGCGCCGGGTCGGGCGTGGTGCCGCTGATGTCGATGGTCCGCCACCGCCGCCTCGCGGGTCTCGGCCTGCCGTTGCGCCTGATCGTCTCGGCCCGCACGCCCGAGGACCTGATCTACGCCGACGAGTACGGCGAGGAGACCACCGTCGTCCTCACCCGCTCCGAAGGCCGTCTGAACGCCGGGCACTTGGCGTCCTTCCTGGGTGACGAGGGCCGGCCCGACGGCGGCTGGGAGGCGTACATCTGCGGCTCCAACGGTTTCGCGGAGCACGCCTCGCGGCTGCTGGTCGAGGCCGGTCAGCCCGTGGACCGGATCAGGATCGAACGCTTCGGCTGAGGCCACGCCACGCAGAGGACATAATCGGCTCACACATCGGATGTCTGTTGGTTCTCTGATTCCTGAGGCGAGGTCCCCATGGCTGTCACCGACGAGGCCATCGAGAAGATCAAGGGAATGATCGTCTCGGGTGCGCTGCGCCCTGGCGACCGGCTGCCCAAGGAGAGCGAACTCGCCGCCGGCCTCGGCCTCTCCCGCAACTCCCTGCGCGAGGCGGTCCGCGCGCTGTCGCTGATCCGCATCCTCGACGTACGCCAGGGCGACGGTACGTACGTGACGAGCCTGGACCCCCAACTCCTCCTGGAGGCGCTGAGCTTCGTCGTCGACTTCCACCGCGACGACACGGTCCTGGAGTTCCTCGCGGTGCGCCGCATCCTGGAACCGGCGGCCACCGCGATGGCCTGCGCCCGGATCAGCGAGGCCGAACTGGACACGCTGGCCCGGCAGCTGGACGACTTGGGGGACGCGCCGTCCGTGGAGGAGCTGGTCGCCTGCGACCTGGAGTTCCACCGCGGCATCGTCCAGTCGTCCGGCAACTCCGTCCTGTGCTCGCTGCTCGACGGCCTCTCCGGGCCCACCACCCGGGCCCGCGTCTGGCGCGGCCTGACCCAGGAGGACGCCGTCAGCCGCACGCTCCACGAGCACCGCGCGATCCTCGCCGCGCTCCGCGACCGCGACGCGGAGGCGGCGAGGTCCTGGGCGACCGTGCACATCGCCAGCGTCGAGCAGTGGCTGCGCTCCACGCTGTGACCGTTTCCCGGCGCGGGGCGTGGGCAGTGATCACGCACTCCCCCTCGCAAGGGGGCTGCGGAGGGCCCCCGCCGACGCCGTAAGGTTGGGGCGTACGCAAGGGAACGTCGGAAGGAGGCCTGGGTGATCGAGCTCGAGGGGGTACCCGAGCTGGTCGACCCGGTCATGGTGGCCGCGTTCGAGGGCTGGAACGACGCCGGCGACGCCGCCTCCGCCGCGGTCGCGCATCTCGACAAGGAGTGGAAGGGCGAGGTGTTCGCGGCGCTGGACGCCGAGGACTACTACGACTTCCAGGTCAACCGCCCGACCGTCTGGCTCGACGACGGGGTCCGCAAGATCACCTGGCCGACGACCCGGCTCTCGGTGGTCCGCGTCGGCGGCGACAAGCCGCGTGACCTCGTCCTGGTCCGCGGGATCGAGCCGTCCATGCGCTGGCGCTCGTTCTGCAACGAGATCCTCGGCTTCGCCCACGAGCTGGGCGTCGAGTTGGTGGTGATCATGGGTGCGCTGCTCGGCGACACCCCGCACACCCGTCCGGTCCCGGTCAGCGGTGTGACCTCCGACGCGGACCTGGCGCGCACGATGGACCTGGAGGAGACCAAGTACGAGGGCCCGACGGGCATCGTCGGCATCCTCCAGGAGGCGTGCACGCACGCGGGCGTCCCGGCCGTCAGCCTCTGGGCCGCCGTACCGCACTACGTCTCGCAGCCGCCGAACCCGAAGGCCACGCTGGCGCTCCTCAACCGCCTCGAGGACCTGATCGACCTGCGCATCCCGCTGGGTGAGCTGGCCGAGGACGCGCGCGCCTGGCAGCTGGGCGTCGACCAGCTGGCCGCCGAGGACAGCGAGGTCGCCGAGTACGTCCAGTCCCTGGAGGAGGCGCGGGACACCGCCGAACTCCCGGAGGCCTCGGGCGAGGCCATCGCCCGGGAGTTCGAGCGCTATCTGCGCCGGCGCGACGGTGGCGGCCACGCGACGGAGGGCGGCGAAGGGGCGGCGTATCTGCGCGACTCCCCGAGCGACCGCACCCGTCCCCCGAAGCCCAAGCCCACCCAGCGGCCCGGGCAGGGCGCCGAGGGACCGGCCGGTGAGGCGCCGGCCGCCGGGGACGAGACCGAGGACGGAACCGACGGCGAGGGTGCCGGACCCGCTGATTCCTCGGAGGACTGAGGGCTTCCTCGGACGACTGGGCGGACGCCGCGTCCGCACCGGAAGGGGACGACTCCCGCAGGGGAGCCGTCCCCTTCCGGCTTTCCTGGCCGGATTGCACGGGGTTCCCGCTTCAACTACGTCTCAAACACCGTTGCTCAAAACAGGGGTGGACGGTTCGGTCCCGGAGGAGCAGGGTGTGCCCCGAAGGCGCGGCACAGCGCCCGGCACGGCACCCGAAGGACCGAAGGGAGCGGTGAAAGCGATGACCGACCAGGCAGACCCGGCACGGGGACCAGGAGCCGGCGGGCCGGGCCCCGACGGGGCGGGCTTCACCTACCGAGGAGCCGAGCAGGAGCTGATCGTCGTGGCCCGGCCCGAGGCCCGGCTGCGCGCCGCCGAGCAGGAGGTCCGCTCGGCGTCCGGCTCCGACGTGTCGGCCCTGAACATGTTCCTCTCCGACGAACAGCTCGCCCTGGAGCCGCTGTTCGGCAACGAGGACCGGCTGCGGGCCGCCGCCCCCGCGGCCACCGCCGAGGACGACGTGCCCGACCTGGCCCTCTTCTACCGGGTGCGCGGCGGCGAGGACCGGGCGCAGGAGCTGCGCTCGCGGATCGCGGCGCTGCCCGGCATCGACACGGCGTACGTCAAGCCGGGCGCCGTCCCGGCCTCCATCGACCCCTCGCCCCACGGAATGTCCGACCTCGACGACACGTCCTCGCGCCGCAAGGAGGGCATGCCGGCCACGCCCGACTTCACCGGCCGCCAGGGCTACTTGAACCCGGCACCCGAGGGCGTCGACGCCCGCTGGGCCTGGCAGCGGCTCGGCGGCTCCGGCGAGGGCGTCACGGTCATCGACATCGAGGGCGCCTGGCAGCTGCGCCACGAGGACCTCGCCGCCAAGCTCGCGGGCGTCGTCCTCGGCACGCCGCTCCAGGACCTGGCCTGGCGCAACCACGGCACCGCGGTGATCGGCGTCATCGGCGGCGACCGCAACAGCCTCGGCATCACCGGTATCGCGCCGGAGGCCGTGACGGCGGCCGCGTCGTTCCAGCCGCTGGGCACGGCGGCCACCATCCACGCGGCGGCCGACCGGCTGAGCCGCGGTGACATCATCCTGCTCGAACTGCACCGGCCGGGGCCGAGGTTCGACTTCGAGGCGCGCGACGACCAGAAGGGCTACATCGCCCTCGAATGGTGGCCGGACGACTACGCCGCGGTGCGCTACGCCACCGCGAAGGGCGTGCTCGTGGTGGGCGCGGCGGGCAACGGCGCCGAGTCCCTCGACGACGCGGTCTACGAGCGCGGGCCGGAGGGCTTCCCCTTCTGGTGGCGCAACCCGTTCAACCCCTCCAACCGTTCCTCGGGCGCGGTCCTGGTCGGCGCGGGCGCACCACCGCCCGGCACGCACGGCCGCGACCACGGGCCCGACCGCTCGCGCCTGGCGTTCTCCAACTACGGCGCCCGCGTGGACACGCAGGGCTGGGGCCGCGAGACCACCACGACCGGCGGCTCCTGGGACCGGCCGGGCGACCTCCAGGGCGGCACCGAGGAGATCGCCTGGTACACCGACACGTTCTCCGGCACGTCCTCCGCGTCGCCGATCGTGGTCGGCGCCCTGGCCACGCTGCAAGGCATGCTGAAGGCCGCGGGCCAGCAGCCGATGACGCCGGAGCGGGCCCGCGCGGTACTGCGTTCCACGGGCGCGCCGCAGCAGGACGCGCCGGGCAGGCCCGCGTCGCAGCGGATCGGCAACCGCCCCGACATCAAGGCGGCGGCCACGAACCTGCTGCCGTCGGCGGTGAGTTCGGGGCGGGCCGAGCGGTACTGGGACGAGCTTCTGCCGTACCCGCCCGAACTCCCGCCGAGGCTCCGGCTCTTCGTGGCCGGGGAGTGGCGCAACCTCGACAACCCGTCCCCCGAGACCCGCCAGGCGGTATACGCCGCCTTCACCGGGGGCCGGCCGGACGTACGCGTCTGGTACATGGACGACGAGATCGTCGGCCTGGTCGTGACGGGCTGACGCCACGAATCGCACGGGCCACACGAGCCGCACGAGCACGAACCACGCGAGCCGCACCAGCCGCACGAGCCGAATGACACAACCATTGAGGGAAGGTGGCACCCGCATGAGCACCACCCCGCAGATGAGTCAGTCGGGCCAGCAGCAACAGGGTCCGAGCACGGCCCCGCCACAAGAGGGGCAGCAGCAGGCCCAGCAGCAGTTCGGCCCCCAGCAGGGCATGCAGGGCCAGGGCGCGCAAGGCCAGGGCATGCAGGGCCAGGGCGCGCAAGGCCAGGGCATGCAGGGCCAGGGGATGCAGGCCGGCGGCCAGGGCATCCAGCACATGCCGCCGCAGCTGCGCCGGCAGATCCAGCAGCTCGGTCAGCAGCAGCCGTTCCAGCACCTGCTCCAGCAGTTCGGCCAGGAGCAGCAGTCCGGCCAGGGGCAGCAGCAGGGCCTCGGGCAGCAGATCCCGCAGGCACAGGCGCCGGAGATCTCCACGCAGGCGCTCGCCTCGAACGTGGCGACGGCGTTCTGGGACGTCATCGAGCCCCTTCCGGGCCAGCCGTCGACGCTCTATCTGTACGTCGACGACTCCTGGCGGGCGTTCATCGACCCCAGCCCGCACACCCACGACGAGGTCCAGGAGGCGTTCGCCTTCGGACAGCAGGTGATCGGCTACTACGACTCCGCGAACCCGGCGTACCTGCTGGCCATCGTGGTCGCGAGGTAGCGCTCACCCTCCCCGCGTGAGAACACGGCGGCGCCGGGCGGTGCACTCCCCGCCCGGCGCCGCTGTGCTCGTGCCCCTGCTCCTCCTACGCGCAGGCGAACTTGGCCCCGGCCCAGTCCGCGTGGTCCCCGCTCTTGGAGCCGTTGGTGTCCGTCACCTTCAGCTCCACGTGCCGGGCGCCGCGCACATCGACGTCCACCGGGACGGTCGCCGAGGCGCCGGTCACCTTCGGCGAGGTCCACAGCACCTTGCCGTCGGCCTCGACCGAGAAGGCCACCTCTCCGTAGCCGTTGATCTCGTCGTCGATGCCCACATCGGCGGTGAACTTCGAGCACCGCCCGCCCGGATAGACCTCGATGACGGAGTCGGCGTGCGTGCCGATCCCCTTCTCGTACGTCTTTCCCGCGAGGGTCAGCGTGCGGCCGTCCCCGGCGCCCGACTCGCCGTTGCTGCGGTCGCGTTCGGCGGGCCCGTAGCCGTTGGTGGACTTCAGCCACACCATGTCGCTCGCCCAGGTGTCCTTGTCGGGCGCCTCGGGCATCACGCCGAGCGCGAACCGCTGGCGGGCGGTGTGTTCCTGGCCTGCCGAGCGGTAGCGGGCGGTCGCGGTGAGCGCCTGTTCGCCCGGGTCCGCGCCCTTGGCCGGGGTGACGGCGACCTCGACGCGGCGCGTCGTGCCCGCCGGGATCCGCTCGGCCTTCGCAGGTGTGACGGCCCATCCCTCGGGTGCGTCGAGCGTGACATCGACGCCGGTGGCGTCCCTCGTGCCCGCCGTGACGTCGACGGCGACCTTGCCGGGCGTCCCCGCGCCGAGTTCCTGGCCCGCGGGGACGCTCACGGAGGCGGCCGCTCCGGGTACGGCGCCGCCGACCGCGCTCGTGTCGTCGAGGGCCAGTTCGAAGGCGCGGTCGGTGCGCCGGGACTCCGTCTTGATCCGCACCACGCCGCCCCGGTCGACCCGGTCGTAGAACCAGCCCTGCCCGGCCTTCTCGTACGCGCCCTTGGTCGCGAACCGCGGCAGCGTACGCCCGTCCAGCTCGACGCGGCTCGGCGCGTCCCCGGTGTGCAGCGTGAACGCGTAGGGGCGGCTGCGCTGCTTCCCCTCGAACTCGCCCTCGCTCGCGCCGATCCGCACCCGCACATCGCCCGCTCCGGAGCGCGGCGCCCGCACGTCGGCGCGCTGTGTGGCGTACGCGCCGTCGCGGTGGTGCCGGGTCACGCCGTCGTCCTCGTACAGCTCGAAGGAGGACTTCCCCTGCGGGTAGATGTCCCAGGCGAGCGGCGAGTGGGCCCCACGGTCCTCATAGGAGCGTATTCCGCCCGGCCACATCGGCACGCTCGCACCGCCCTTGACGAACAGCGGCAGGGTATCGAGGGGCGCGCTGTACCCGTCGACCGTGGTCGGCCCCCGGTAGGTGCGCCCGCTCCAGTAGTCGGTCCAGGTGCCCTTCGGCAGATAGATGCCGTCGCGGGTGGCGGCGTCCTTGTAGACGGGCGCGACGAGGAAGTCCTCGCCGGTCAGGAACTCGTACTTGGCGGCGTCGGTCGCCGCCTTCGGGTCATCGGGGTACTCCAGGGCCAGCGGCCGCACGGCGCCCACACCGGTCCGCGTCGCCTCATGGGCGTACGAGTACAGATAGGGCAGCAGCGACTCGTGCAGCTTCAGGTACTTGCGGTTGATCGAGGTGTACGGCTCTCCGTACCGGAAGGGCTGCTTATCGCTGGCGGCCCAGCCGTCCATCGTCATCGTGACGGGCAGGAACATCTTCCACTGGAGGTCGCGTACGTACGTCTTGGGGCTGCCGCCGAAGATGCCGTCGACGTCACCCGTCGTGTACGCCATGCCGGACATGGTGGACCCGGCGTATGTGGGGATCTGCCAGCGGATGTACTCCCAGCTGCCGCTCTGGTCGCCGGACCACTGCACACCGCAGCGCTGCGCGCCGGACCAGCTCTCGGGGGCCCAGGTGAAGCCGCGGGCGTCGCTGTTGTCCTCGATGCCCTTGTACGCGTCCTTGCAGCCGTCCAGCGCCTTCTTGTAGCCGTCGCCGACCCAGGCGACATCGAGCTTGGCGACACGCTGGCCCGCCTTGACCTGCTCGGCGATCTTGTCGAGGCCGTCCTCGGTCCACAGGCCCATCTTCATCTTGCGCGCGGCGAGGCCCTGGGAGGTCTCGGGCAGGTCCTCGTAGCCGCAGCCGTAGCCGTCGTTGACGAGCATCCAGCCGTTGGGCATGTCGTGCTCGACGTATCCGTCGGCGACCTTGAGGGCGTCCAGGGTGCGGCGCTCACCGCGGTTGGCGTTGTGGAGGTAGCAGTCGGCGTCGCCGATCTCCATGCCGTAGACGGGCGGCAGGAAGGGTTTGCCCGTGAGCTTGGTGTACTGCCCGATGACGTCCTTGGCCGCGTCGCTCCCCTTCCCGGCGAAGTAGTAGGCGTCGAAGCGCTGTTCCTTCGCGGTGGCGGTCACGGGCTCGGCGAAGTCGTACGTGCCCGGGGCGTAGGTGTTCCGGAAGACGCCGTAGCCCGCCGACGACAGGTAGAAGGGCACGGAGTTGGGGTGCCCCCCGTCGTCCCAGTTGTAGTCGACGCTGACCTCGACCTTCTTGCCCCGGTGCGAGGTGTTGCCGCGGCCGTTCTGCATCCCGGCGCCGTAGAACTGCTCGTCGGCGCCGCGCGCGAGGCTCTGCGTGGTGGCGTCCTCCGTCCAGCTCAGCCCCTTGGACTCGGCCCATACCCGGGTGCCGTCGGCGCGGTACAAGGCGAAACGCAGCGGCGACTTGTAGGCGCGGAGCGTCACCTTGGAGGTGCTCAGCTCGTAGCGGTCGCCCTTCTCCCTCCACTTGGTGCGCGGCGCCTTCCCCTGGGGCAGGACGATGTCGTCACCGGTGGGGTCGGTGAACTTCCCGTCCGGGGCGAGTTCGAGCCGGAAGGTCTCCGCGGAGACGAAACTGACGCGGGCGACGGCGGCGCCGGCGGTCAGCCGGTAGACACCCCCTCCGGCGTCGAATCCGGTGACGTCCCCGACGGTGGTCGTGGTCTCGTCGGCGGCCCCCGCGGACCCGCCCCCGGGCACGGCGAAGACCACGAGCAGCCCCAACAGGACACCACCGACGGCCGCTCTGAAGCGCGTAGGAGATCTCATGCGGGAGGTCTAGCGCGACAACGGGCCCCGAGGCCATGGACTTTGCCGGGCCACTCCTGGACTTCCGGAGCGGCCCACGCAAGACGCGAAGACGCAAGGGTGAGGTTTCAAGCCTGTCCGGCGATTGAGGACGAGCCCGAAGGGCGACGGACCGAGCCGAAGCAGACCTACAGGGCCACGCCAAGCAACGCGTCGACGGCCCGCGACACCACCCCGGGCGCCCCCTCGTCCGTACCGCCCTCGGCATCCTGAAGACCGACCCAGCGATCGACGGCAGCCAGCGCGGCCGGCGCGTCCAAGTCGTCGGCGAGGGCCTCCCGCATCTCCTCGACGACCGTCTCTGCGGACGGCCCGTCGGGACGGGACACGGCCGCACGCCAGCGACCGAGCCGCTCCACGGCCTCCGTGAGGACGGAGTCGGTCCACTCCCAGTCCGCGCGGTAGTGGTGCGCGAGGAGGGCGAGGCGGATGGCCGCGGGGTCGACGCCGTCGCGCCGCAGCTTCGAGACGAAGACGAGGTTGCCCTTGGACTTGGACATCTTCGCGCCGTCCAGGGCGACCATGCCCGCGTGGACGTACGCCTTGGCGAAGGGGTACTCGCCGGTCAGCGCCTGGGCGTGCGAGGCGCCCATCTCGTGGTGCGGGAAGGCGAGGTCGGAGCCGCCGCCCTGCACGTCGAAGCCCATGCCCAGGTGGTCGAGGGCGATGGCCACGCACTCGATGTGCCAGCCGGGCCGCCCGCGCCCGAGGGAGGCGCCGTCCCAGCTCGGCTCACCGTCGCGGGCCGCCATCCAGAGCATCGGGTCGAGCGGGTTCTTCTTGCCCGGCCGCTCCGGGTCGCCGCCGCGCTCGGCCGAGAGCAGCTTCATGGCGGCCGCGTCGAGCCCGGACACCTCTCCGAAGTGGGGGTCGGACTCGACGGAGAAGTAGGTGTCGCCCTCCAGTTCATAGGCGGCGCCCATGTCCCGCAGGCGTTCGACGAGCGGCACGATGCCGGGTATCGCCTCGACGGCTCCGATGTAGTGCTGCGGCGGCAGGAGCCGCAGCGCGGTCATGTCCTCGCGGAACAGAGCGGTCTCGCCCTCGGCGAGCTCGACCCAGTCCTTGCCGTCGCGGTTGGCGCGTTCCAGGAGCGGGTCGTCCACGTCGGTCACGTTCTGGACGTAGTGAACCTGCCGCTTGGTGTCGAGCCACACGCGCTGTACGAGGTCGAACGCGTTGTAGGTCGCCGCGTGACCCATGTGGGTCGCGTCGTACGGAGTGATGCCGCAGACGTAGATACGGGCGACGGGACCGGGGTCGAGGGTGACGAGCTCACCGGTCGCGGTGTCGTGGATCCGGAGGTCGCGGCCCTTGCCGGGAAGGGCGGGGACCTCAGAAGCGGGCCAGGCATGCATGCCCTGAGCCTAACCGGACGGGGCGTCCGCATACGAGTGGGGATCATCAAATGCGCGTGCGGATCATCGCGGATCATCGAATGACGACAAAAAGGCGCCTGGGACCTGGCTCTACACGGGCGGCCAGGGGATCGCGGGCCACTCGCCGGACGGCTCCGGATGGCGCCCGGATTCCAGCAGGGACCCCACCCGCGCGCGCAGCGCCTCGATCTCCGCGGCCGTGAGGAGCGCCGCGAGCCGCTCGGCGAGGGCGGCGCCCTCCTTGAGCGCGTCCCGCAGGCCCCGGAGGACCTCGACGGCCTCCCCGGTCAGCGGCTCCCCCGCCCACCCCCACAGCAGCGTCCGCAGCTTGTCCTCGGCGTTGAAGGTGACGCCGTGGTCGATGCCGTAGAGGCGGCCGTCGGCGGCCAGCAGATGGCCGCCCTTGCGGTCGCCGTTGTTGATCACCGCGTCGAGCACGGCGAGCCGCCGCAGCCGGGCGTCGTCCGCGTGGACGAGCAGCGCGGTGCGCTCCTCGTCGACCTGGGCCCGGCCGACCGCCTTCCAGCCGTCATCGGGCTCGTCGGCGTCGACCAGGGCGAGCAGCGCCTCGTCCCCGGAGGGCTCGATCCACAGCTGGCACATGCCCTGGCCGTAGGGCCCGTCCCGCAGCACGGTGGGCGGTACGAGGTCCCAGCCCGTGGCCCGCGACACCTCGTACGCGGCGACCTCGCGCTGTGCGAGCGTGCCGTCGGGGAAGTCCCACAGGGGCCGCTCCCCGGCGACCGGTTTGTAGACGCAGGCGGCTTCCTCGCCCTCGTACGCGACCGTGCAGTAGAGCACGGCGTTCGAGGCCTCACGGATCTGCCCGCGCACGGTGAGTTCCCCGTGGGTGAGGAGCGTGACGGGGTCGGCGCTCACGCTCCCCGCCGGTATCCGTTCTGGCGCGGGCATACGTGTCCTTCCGGGTCGAGCGGGAGGCTGCACAGCGGGCACGGCGGGCGGCCCGCGTTCACGACGTCGAGGGCGCGCTTGGCGAAGGCGCGGGCCTGGGCCCCGGTGAGCCGCACGCGCAGCATCGGCGGGCCGTTCTCCTCGTCCTGGAGGAGCTTCTCCTCGGCTTCGGCGAGGTCGTCGTCGGAGTCGGCGTCCAGCTCGACGAGGGCCTGCGCCTCGACGATCATCCGCTCCTCCTCGCCGTCCCAGGCGAGCGCCATCGTGCCGACGCGGAACTCCTCCTCCACCGGGGAGTCGAGCGGCGCGCTGTCGGTGATCTCGGCGGGCGCCACGGCCGGTACGGCGGCGTTGCCCCCGCTGCGGCGGACGACCTCGTCGAGCAGTTCCTCCATGCGTTCGGCGAGGGCGGCCACCTGGGTCTTCTCCAGGGCGACGCTGGTCACCCGGACGCCGGCCGAGGCCTGCAGGAAGAACGTACGCCGTCCGGGCAGCCCGACCGTTCCCGCGACGAAACGCTCCGGGGGGTCATAGAGGAACACCTGACGGGACACGTCCTGTCTCCATTGGATCGACTGCGAGGGGGCTGTTTCCACTACCGGGGCCTGCTTCAGCCCGCTTCACCCTACTGCGGGGGACGATCACGGTGCGCCCGCACCGCCCCCCACGGTGGCGTCGCCGCCCGGCGGTTCCTCCCGGGGGGCGAGCGAGGCGAAGTCGCCGGTGTCCCCGAGACGCACGAGGAAGGGGCGCAGCCGGGTGTAGCGGATGGCGGTGACGGAGCAGGGCTCCACGGAGATGCGCTGGAACAGGTCGAGGTGCAGCCCGAGGGCCTCCGCGACGAGGGACTTGATGATGTCGCCGTGCGAGCACATCAGGTACACGGCGTCCTCGCCGTGCTCGCGCTCCACGCGCGCGTTCCACTCGCGCACCGCTTCGGCGGCCCGCGTCTGCATGGCCCGCATGGACTCGCCGCCGGGGAACGCGGCGGCGGACGGATGCTGCTGTACGACCTGCATCAGCGGCTCGTCGGCCAGCTCGGCGAGCTTGCGGCCCGACCAGTCGCCGTAGTCGCACTCCCCGATCCGGTCCTCGGTGTGCGCGTGGAGCCCGGGGCGGGCGGCGAGCAGCGGCGCGACGGTCTCGCGGCAGCGCTGGAGGGGGCTGGTGACGACCTCGGCGAGGGGCACGGCGGCCAGCCGGGCGGGCAGCGCGGCGGCCTGCGCGGCACCACGCTCGTCGAGGGCCACGCCGGGGGTCCACCCGGCGAGCAGACCCGCGGTATTGGCGGTGGAGCGTCCGTGCCGGACGAGGAGCAGCGTGGGCATGCGGTCCAGCCTAAGCGCCGAGGAAGTGATACCTCTGGGGTGACCGGGAACAATGCGCAGTGTGATTGTCGACTGTGCCATTTACCGCGAGGGGCACCGCAGCGAGGGCCCCCTCGACTTCTCCGATGCCCTCGACGAGGCGCGGACCTCCGACGAGGCGTTCGTCTGGATCGGTCTGCATGAGCCGACGGAGGCGGAGTTCGACAAGGTCAGCGAGGAGTTCGGTCTGCATCCGCTGGCCGTGGAGGACGCCCTCAAGGCTCATCAGCGGCCCAAGCTGGAGGTCTACGACGACTCGCTCTTCGTGGTCCTCAAGCCGGTCGTGTACGAGCCGGACAGCGACGCCGTCTCCTCCGGCGAGGTCATGATCTTCATGGGCGACTCGTTCGTGGTGACCGTCCGCCACGGCGAGGGCGCCCCGCTCGGCGTCGTACGCCACCGTCTGGAAGCCGATCCGGACGTGCTCAAACACGGTCCGACGGCGGTCCTGTACTCGATCGCCGACGCCTCCGTGGACCACTATCTGGAGGTCGCCGACGAGTTGCAGGCCGACCTGGAGGTCCTGGAGACGGAGGTCTTCTCCCCGGACGGCGGCGGCTCGCGCCACACGGCGTCCCGGATCTACAACTTCAAGCGGCAGATCCTCGAATTCCGCCGGGCCACCGGCCCCCTGTCGCTGCCGCTGGCACGCCTCTCCGGAGCGGGCCCCTTCGGGCCGGCCGTGCCCTTCGTGGACGAGACGGCGCAGCCCTTCTTCCGGGACGTCAACGACCACCTGACGCGCGTCAACGAATCGGTGGAGGGCCTGGACCGCCTGGTCTCGGACATCCTGTCCGCGCATCTGGCGCAGATGAGCGTGCGGCAGAACGACGACATGCGGAAGATCTCGGCCTGGGCGGCGATGGCGGCGGTCCCCACGATGATCGCGGGGGTCTACGGCATGAACTTCGACCACATGCCGGAGCTGCACTGGACTTGGACCTACCCGGCCGTGATCGTCCTGATGGCCGTCCTCGAAGTGGTCCTGTACCGCATGTTCAAACACCGGGGCTGGATGTAGCCCACGCCCGGACAGGCCCTAGGCGAATTCGGGCGCCGGGGCCGCGGGTCCGCCCAGGGCGTCGCGCCGCTCGGGCAGTCTCAGGGAGACCATGCGCCGCCAGCCGCCCATGCGTTCGTACGCGTACACCGCGTGGATGCCCGCGGCGAGCACCCTGCGCTTGGCGTGGGGCCAGGCCAGGATGTGCCCCATGCGCTCCATCACGGCGAGGCTCACGTCGCGGTGGATACGGATCTCGGCGAGCGCGCACTCGCGCAGGGTGCGCTGGATGGTGTCGCCGTGCCCGGCGGCGGCGAGGCGCAGCAACTCCTCGTGGCAGTACGCCAGGTGGTTGTCCTCGTCGTTCGAGATCATCCGCACCGCGCGGCCGATGTCCGGGTGGTCGGCGAAGTGCTTGAGCAGCAGCCGCATCTGCTCGGCGGCGCGCTGCTCGGTGACCCTGCTGTGCGCGAGGTACGTGACGATGTCCCGCACGGTCAGCGGCAGGTCGGACTTGAGCTGTTCGTGCGCGAGGCCGATGCCGTGCTTCTCCAGGAGCATCGTGTAGTCGGTCTCGTGCGGCACCTCGACGGGCCGCAGGCCGCGCTTCTTCATGAGCGCGTGGAAGATCCGGCCGTGCTTGTCCTCGTCCGCGCCATGCCGGGCGATCTTGGGCACGAGCGCGTGCTCGTCGTCCGGGACGAGCACGGCGATGCGGCCGTTCTCCCAGCCGCCCTGGGCCTCACCGCTGGCGGCGATGGAGCAGAAGAGCCGGAACGACTCGTCGTTGGCGAGGATCTCCTCGAAGACACCTCTGGCCGACAGCATCACTGGCACCTCCATGCCCCGGTACGTCCCTGTGCGCAAACGTTCGCGAAGAACGAGTCAAGTGCGAGGTTCGTCCCGGAGCAACAGATGTACCGGCCGCCTCCGCCGAACGAACGACGGCGACTGCGGCCATCAGGCCGTAACCGAGGGGCCGCGTGAGGCGTTGTGCCCCGTGACGGCCGTGGCGGGGAAGACCCCCCGAGCCCCCACCACGGCCGCGGAAACCTCCCTCTCGCGTTACGCGAGACCGGCGCGCTCCAGCGCCTCGGTGCCGGCCCGCAGCGCGGCGATCCGCTCCTCCAGCGTGAAGCCGGCGGGCGACAGCGTGAGCGTGGTGACACCGGCCGCCGCGTACGCCTGCATCCGGTCGGCGATCCGCTCCACGGAGCCGAGCAGCGCCGTCGAGTCGATCAGCTGCCGCGGGATGGCGGCTGCCGCGCCCTCCTTGTCGCCCGCCAGGTACTTGTCCTGGATCTCGGCGGCCTCCTTCTCGTACCCCATGCGCCGCGCGAGCTGGTTGTAGAAGTTCTGCTTGGGGCTGCCCATGCCGCCGACGTACAGCGCGGTGTAGGGCCGGAACATGTCCGCGAGGGTGTCGAGCCGGCTGTCCTCGCCGAGCGCGATCGGCAGCGTCGGGACGACGTCGAAGCCGTCCATGGTCTTGCCGGCCTTCTCGCGCCCGGCGCGCAGGTGGCGCAGCGCGGTCTCCTCCAGGTGCTCGGCGGCCGGGAAAATCAGCAGGGCGCCGTCGGCGATCTCGCCGGTCTGCTCCAGGTTCTTCGGGCCGATCGCGGCGATGTACAGCGGGATGTGCTCGCGCTGGGGGTGGACGGTCAGCTTGAGGGGCTTGCCGGGGCCGCCGGGCAGCGGCAGCGTCCAGTGCTCGCCCTCGTGGGTGAGGCGTTCGCGGGCCATCGCCTTGCGGACGATGTCGACGTACTCGCGCGTGCGGGCCAGCGGCTTGTCGAACTTCACGCCGTACCAGCCCTCGGAGACCTGCGGGCCCGAGACACCGAGACCGAGGCGGAACCGGCCGCCGGAGAGCGAGTCGAGGGTGGCGGCCGTCATCGCGGTCATCGCGGGCTGCCGGGCCGGGATCTGGAAGATCGCGGATCCGATGTCGATGCGTTCGGTCTGCGCGGCCACCCAGGAGAGCACCGTCGCGGCGTCCGAGCCGTAAGCCTCCGCCGCCCAGCAGACCGCGTAACCGAGCTTGTCCGCCTCCTTGGCGACCGCGAGGTTGTCCGCGTCCATCCCGGCGCCCCAGTAGCCGAGGTTGATCCCGAGCTGCATGGCCGATCCCCTAACCGCTGTACTCATGAGTAACGTCCCTGTGCGGGGACTGTAGCGCGCGCCCACCCGATCCGTCAGGGGCCGCTCGGTTCCCCTCACGAGTGGCCGGGTTCTCCACAGTCGCCGGTTTGTCCACAGGCCCGCCCGCCGCCGGGGCCCGGCCAGTAATCTCAGCGCCCATGGAGCAGAGGCATCTCGGCCGGACCGGCCTGCGTGTGTCCCGGATCGGACTCGGCACCCTCACCTGGGGCCACACGGAGGAGAGCGACGCCGCCGATCTGTTGAAGGTGTTCTGGGAGGCGGGCGGCACCCTCGTCGACACCGCCGATGTGTACGGCGACGGGGAGAGCGAGTATCTGCTCGGGCGCCTGGTCGAGCGGCTCGTGCCCCGGCGCGATCTGATCATCGCCACCAAGGCGGGCAGCGTGCCCGACCCCGTGCGGCGCTTCGACGGCTCGCGGGGCCATCTGCTCTCCGCCCTCGACGCCTCCCTCGCCCGCCTCGGCACGGACTACGTGGACCTGTGGCAGGTGCACGCCTTCGATCCGGCCACGCCCCTGGACGAGACCTTGCAGGCCCTCGACATCGCGGTCAGCAGCGGCCGCGCCCGCTATGCCGGGGTCTCCAACTTCTGCGGCTGGCAGCTTGCCAAGGCCGCGACCTGGCAGCTGGCCATGCCTGGCACGCGCACCCGCATCGCCAGTACGCAGATGGAGTACTCCCTGCTCCAGCGCGGCGTCGAGCGCGAGGTGCTGCCCGCCGCCGTCGACCTGGGCATCGGCCTGCTGCCCTCCTCCCCGCTGGGCCGGGGAGTGCTCACCGGCAAGTACCGCCACGCCACTCCCGCCGACTCGCGCGGCGGCTCCGACCACATGGCGCCCTTCGTCGCGCCCTACCTGGACGATGCGGCGGGCCACATCGTCGAGGCCCTCGCGACGGCCGCCGACGGGCTCGCGGCGACCCCGCTCCAGGTCGCCCTCGCGTGGGTGCGGGACCGCCCGGGAGTGACGGCCCCGATCGTCGGCGCGCGCAACGCGCAGCAGCTCACGGCCGCGTTGTCAGTGGAGACCCTTAGTCTTCCTGACGAGATCTGCCAGGCGCTCGACGATGTGTCGGCGCCCGTGCACCGCTATCCCGATCACGACTGGAGCACGCTGTGAGTACGGAACCCGCCGCCGCGGAGGAGCCCGAGGCCGAGGTCGAGACCGACGCCGAGGTCGGGGCCGAGCGGGACTCCGGGGCCGAACCGGAGGGCGAGACCGCCACCGCGGAGCCCACCGAGACCGCCGAGGTTACTGAGACCGCCGAGGGTACGGCCGAGAGCCCCGCCGAGGGTAAGGCCGAGCTGTCCGAGGCCGAGGCGGAGATCGCCGCGCAGCGGGAGTTGCGGGAGCGCATCGAGCAGCGCAAGGCCTCGAAGGAGGGGCCGATCGAGGCCGGGACGAAGCTCAGCGGCACGGCTGCCGATCTGCTGGCCGCCGTGCGCGCCGTGGAGAGCGGCGAGAAGCCCGTCGCCAGCGCCTTCCGGGAGCCGGAGCCCGCGCGCCGCAGGCCCGCGCCGTCGCCCGCCCAGGAGCCCGTGCGCCCGCGGCAGCCGAGGGTGGCGGAGCCCGCGCGGGAGGCCGTCGAGGCGGTCGCCGCCGTGCTCGCCGAGGGAGGCGCCCCTGCCGCGCTCGCCGCGCCGACGGTGGCCGCGCTCGGCGAGGGCGCCGATGAGCAGTTGCGTGCGGACCCCTGGCAGTTGCTGCGGGTCGCCGGGGTCCGCCCGGAGCAGGCCGACGGGTTCGCCAGGGCGCTGCTCGGCTCCGCGTGCGGGCCCGACGACGAGCGCAGGGGCAGGGCGATCACCGTCTGGCTCCTCGAACAGGCGGCCCTCGCGGGGCATACGGCGCTGGACGTGCCGGCGCTGACCGCGGCGCTGGGGCAGCGCGCGGTGCCGGATCCGGACGCCGCGGTCCAGAGCGCCCTGGCCGAGGGCGACGCCCTGGTCTTCCAGGACGCCCTCGAAGGGGCCGAGGTGCCGGTCCAGCGCTCGGACGACGCGAGCGCGCGGGACGGGGAGGAAGGCGAGGAGGGCGGTGAGGGCGCTGACGGCGAGCAGGAGCGCCCGGTCCGCGTCCTGATCGGTCTCGAGCGGTACGCCATGGCGGAGGAGAGCCTCGCCGACGGTCTCGCCCGGGTCATCAACTCGCTGCCCAAGGAAGGCGGCCCGGGCCCCGAGGCCGCCGAGTGGGAGGCCGCGGCGGCGCGGGCGTCCGGCTCCACCGCCGAGCTGATCCGCGCCGCCGCCGGGCACGGCCTCGTGCTGCACTCCGGGGGCGAGGCGGCGCGCGCCGAGCCCGCCGCGCTGGTGACGGCGGCCGCGGCGCTCGGCCTGCGGGTGTGCGCCGCCGCCCACAGCACCGACGGGCGGCGCCGCCTGGCGCAGGCGACCGGTCTGGACGAGGCGGCCGTGACGGTGGCGGGGCTGCTCTCCGGGGAGCAGGGCCCGGGGCGTGACGCCGACGGCGCCCTCGCGCTCGACCTCCTGGTGGTCCTGGACGCCCCGCAGCTGGACGTGGAGACCGCCGCGATGCTGGTGGAGTCCCTGCCGGACGGCGCCCGTCTGGTCCTCAGCGGCGACCCGGGCGTGCTGTGGTCGGCGGGCCCCGGGCGGGTCTTCGCGGACCTCGTGGCCGCCCGCTGCTGCCCGCAGATCGTCTCCCGCACCCCGGACCCGGGCCCCCTCGGGGAGCTGACGTCCGGCATCGGCATCGGCGAGCTGAACCAGGTCGAGGCGCCGGGCAAGGAGGTCGTGCTCGTCCCGGTGCGCGACGCCGCCGAGGCGATCCACCGCACCGTGCAGCTCGTCGCCGACTCGGTGCCGCGGGCGATCGGCGTGCCCGCGGAGCAGACGCAGGTCATCACGCCCGGGCACGGCGGCGCCGCGGGCACCCGTGCACTCAACGCCGCGCTGAAGGAACGGCTGAATCCGGGCCCCGGCCGGTTCGGCGGCTTCGACCCCGGCGACCGGGTCGCCCACGTCCCGGCGGCGGGCCGCACGACGCTCGGCCGTGTGGTGCGGGCCGACGCGGAGGGGCTGCACCTGGCGTGCGGCGGCGCCCCCGTCCTCGTACGCAAGGAGCGGGTGGAACAGGAGGTGCGGCACGCCTGGGCGCTCACGGCGCACCAGGCGACGGGGCTGCGCTGGCCCGCGGTGGTCGTGGTGCTGCCCGGCGACGCGGCACAGTCGCTGACCAGGCCATGGGTCTACACGGCGTTCAGCCGCGGCGAGCGGCACCTGTCGGTCGTACAGGGCGTCGAGCAGGCCCTGCCGCGGGCGGTGGCGGAACGCCCGTGGAAGGACCGCACGACCCGCCTCCGGCCCCTGCTGCGCCCACAGGTGCCGTCGACGACGTGAGCGGGGCCGGCGCCCTCGGGCGGGCGCCCTGTGCGGAACCCGTCCCGTGGCCGGACGGGCTGAGCAGGGCCTGCCCGACAGGCGGACGGCCTTCGCGGGGCTCGCGCCCTGGGGCGGGCGGCCTGAACGGGACCCGTCCCGTGGCCGGACGGCCTGAGCGGGGCCTGCCCGTCAGGCGGACGACCTGAGCGGGACCCATCCCGTGGCCGGACGGCCTGAGCAGGGCCTCCCGTCGGGCGGACGACCTGAGCGGGGCCCGCGCCCTGGGGCGGGCGGCCTGAGCGGGATCCGTCCCTTGGCCGGACAGCCTGAGCAGGGCCTGCCGTCAGGCGGACGGCTTGAGCGGGACTCGCGCCCTGGCCGGACGGCCTGCGCAGGGCCCACCTCCTCGGCCGGACGACCTGGGCGGCGCCCGCGCCCTCGGCCGGACGGCCTGAGCGGGATCCTTCCCCTGGCCGGACGGCCTGAGCGGGCCCCCGCAGACGGACGACCCGAGCGGGGCCCGCGCCCTCGGCCGGACGACCCGAGCGGGACCCGCCCCCTGGCCGGACGGCCTTGGTGGGGCCCACCCCTCCGCCACGAAAGCAGGCGCGCCGCCCCGGTGAGGGCGGCGCGCCTGGAAGTGGGCTTGGGCGGTGGCCGTCAGCGGCCGGCGCCTCGGAGGCCCGGGCCCGTGCCGCCGACCTCGCCGGCTCCGCCTGCCCCGTCCGTGTCATCGGTCACGTCGGTCACGTCGATCTCCTCGATCTCGTCGAGGGGCACCGGCACGTCCGGGTCGATGTCGGGGTCCGCGTCGAGGCCGTCAAGCCCTTCGTCGTCCAGTTCGTCGTCGAAGACCGCGCTGACGTCGAAGCGGCACACCACGCGGTGCGGGTCGGCCTGGTCGAAGGGGGCGTCGAGCCACTCCCCCGGCTCCGCGGGGGTGTCCGCCGCGGTGACCCAGAGCGTGGAGTCGCCTTCCTCCAGACCGAACTCCTTGTGCCGTGAGGCGATTTCGTCCGGTTCGAACTCACCGAAGAGGACACCGAGCGCGCCATGCACCGTATCGGCCGGACCGGCACCGCCCTGCCCGCCCGTGTCGATGTCGGCGACCCGCTGGGCCTGGGCGAGGAGCCGCTGCGGCTCCGCCACGGCGTAGTCGCGGCGGATCAGCACGCTCAGGGCGTTGGCCTCGTCCGGGCCCTGGTACGGCGGCAGCGCGTCCTCGGTGCCGGGGATCTCGAAGGGGGTGACCTCGTCGTAGCGGTCGTAGAGGAGTTCGTCGTACTCCTCGGCGGCCGCGGCGAGTTCGTTGAACGCCTCGTACACGGCCGGATCGTCCTCGCCCGACCTGCGTTCGACCGCGGCCAGGTGGCGGTCGAGCGCGGTCTTGACCGCCTCGGCGGCGGCACGTACCTCGGCAGCGGTGGGCTGCGCAGCATCAGACATAGTGCAGACGCTATCCGTACCGGGCCCATGCCCGCACAATAGATGCGATGCCGGAATACGAATTTGTCGACGTGTACGTACCGCGCGGGGTCACCCGCAAGGAAGCCACACGTCTGCTGACGGACCACGCTGAGTACGGACACTGGGAGTTGGACCGCCTGAGTCTGCACCCCGACGGCAGCCGCAGAGTGCGGCTGAGGCGGCGGATCATCCGCCAGGTGCGGGCCACCTGGTGAGCCCGGAGAGGCCCGGCTGAGCCGCCGGGCCCGGACCGACGGAGAGAAGAACGGAGCGGGCCCCGAGACCACGGGGCCCGCTCCGTTCCGCCGCTGTCGGACACGGGGGGCTCAGGCGGACGCCCGCGCCCTCCGGTAGAGCACGGCGCCCGCGAGCAGGACGCCCGCGCCGGCCGGCAGCGCGATGCCGATGGGCAGCGAGCTGCCGGTCTCCGCGAGCTGCGGGGTCCCCTTGGGCTGGGTGACGGTCTGCGTGCCCGGATGGTTCGGCTTCGCGTGGTCGCCCGGCTCGTGCGGCTTGCCCGGCTTACCCGGCTTACCGGGGTTCTCCGGCTTACCGGGGTGTTCCGGCTTACCCGGCTTGCCCGGCTCCTCCGGCTTCCCCGGGTGCTCCGGGTCCGTCGGGGGCTTCTCGTGGCCCGGCGGAGTCGTCTTGCCGGATTCGTTGGCGCAGTTGTTGCCGGTGGCCGGGTTGGCGAGGCCGACGACGGTGACGCTGTTGCCACAGACGTTGACCGGGACGTCCACCGGGAGCTGGACGTTGTTGCCGGAGCCCACGCCGGGAGAGCCGCTGGTGTGGCCCTCGGCCTTGGCCCCGCCGCCGGGCTTGTGCGGACCGCCGCCGCCCTTGCCGGACGCGTTGACGCAGTTGTTGCCCGCCGCGGGGTTGAGGAGCCCGACGACGTTGACGGTGTTGCCGCACACGTTGACGGGGATGTCGACGGGAGCCTGGACGGAGTTGCCCGACAGCACGCCGGGCGAGTTCGAACTGCCTCCCTGGGCGGTCGAGTCCGCGTGTGCGTAGCCGCCGGTCGCGGCGAATACGCCGGTCGCGGCCGCCACGGTGATCAGGCCTTTGCGCGTGACCTGTCGCATAGCTGTTCCCTGCCTTTTACCTTCCGAAGTACGTACGGACGTGCTCGCCCGGACGTGGAATGCCCGTCGGCCCCGGAGCGCATGGCGTGCGCTCCGGGGCCGACGGACTCAGACCCTCAAGGGGTGAGGCACAACGTCACTTGTTGATGCAGGTGTTGCCGAAGGCGGGGTTCAGCAGCCCGATCACGTTGACCGTGTTGCCGCAGGCGTTCACCGGAATGTGCACGGGCACCTGGATAACGTTGCCCGACGCGACACCGGGAGAGTTCACGGCGGCACCCTGGGCACCGGCGTCGGCAGTGGCGATGCCCGCGCCGGCGAGCACCAGACCACCAGTGGCAGCCGCAGCAGCGACGACCTTCTTGATCATTATTCCTCCTAGTTGGCAATGCAGTCCCAGCCGCGGACTGCACCACCTGTAACGAGGAGGGGGGTGGAGGGCTACGACCCGAGGGCTCCTTTCACTCTTCTCAGGCACATACGTACGCGCTGACGATTATTGGAGAGTCGTTTTTTTCGGCACGCGAAGCGGGCGTTTTCCGCTCCGATCGCGGCCGATTGCCGTCAGGAAGCGTCGATGAAACGGTCGAGGACGCGGACCCCGAACTTGAGACCGTCCACCGGCACCCGCTCGTCGACGCCGTGGAACATGCCCGCGAAGTCCAGCTCCGGCGGCAGCTTCAGCGGTGCGAAGCCGAAGCCGCGGATGCCGAGGTCGTCGAAGGACTTGGCGTCCGTGCCGGCGGAGAGCATGTACGGAACGGCGCGGGCGATCGGGTCCTCGGCCCGCAGGGCGGTCTGCATGGCGTCGACGAGCGCGCCGTCGAAGGTCGTCTCCAGCGCCTTGTCGGCGTGCACGTCCTCGCGCTTGACGTTCGGGCCGAGGATGCGGTCCAGGTCGGCGAGGAACTCCTCCTCGTAACCCGGCAGGTAGCGGCCGTCGACGTGCGCGGTGGCCTGGCCGGGGATCACGTTCACCTTGTACCCGGCGCCGAGCTGCGTGGGGTTGGCGGTGTTCTGGAGGGAGGCGCCGATGAGCTTGGCGATGCCGCCGAGCTTGGCGAGCGTCTCGTCCATGTTCTCCGGGTCCAGCTCGGTGCCGAGCGCGTCGCCCAGCTCGTCGAGGAAGTGCCGGAGCGTCTTGGTGACCCGCACCGGGAACTTGTGCCGCCCGAGGCGTCCGACGGCCTCGCTCAGCTCGGTGATCGCGTTGTCCCTGTGGATCATCGATCCGTGGCCGGCGGTGCCGTCCACGGTCAGCTTCATCCAGTGCATGCCCTTCTGGGCCGTCTCGACGAGGTAGAGGCGCAGGTTCTCGTTGACGGTGAAGGAGAAGCCGCCGACCTCGCTGATCGCCTCCGTGCACCCCTCGAAGAGGTCGGGGTGGTTGTCGACGAGGTACCGCGCGCCGTACGTGCCGCCCGCCTCCTCGTCGGCGAGGAAGGCGAGGACGATGTCGCGCGGGGGCTTGCGGCCGCTGCGCATCCGCTCCCGGACGACCGCGAGGGTCATCGCGTCCATGTCCTTCATGTCGACGGCGCCCCGGCCCCAGACGCACCCGTCCGCGATCTCCCCGGAGAACGGGTGGTGCGTCCAGTCCATGGCGTTGGCCGGTACGACATCGGTGTGGCCGTGGATGAGCAGCGCGGGCCTCGACGGGTCCTCGCCCTCGATCCGCGCCACGGTGGAGGCCCTGCCGGGATGGGACTCGAAGATCTTCGGCTCCAGACCGACCTCGGCGAGCTTCTCGGCGACGTACTCGGCGGCCTTGCGCTCTCCCGGGCCCGAGTGGTCGCCGTAGTTGCTCGTATCGATCTGGATCAGTTCGCGGCAGAGGTCGACGACCTCGTCCTCACCGGTGACGGCCTTGCCCGTGCTGGACCCGCTCACGCTGGGCTCCTCCCGCATTCGCTGCTGGTGGTCCCCCTCATCCTCCCTCTCCCGGGCTCCGCGCCCAAGGCCGGGCGGGTGTCGTCATCCGCAGTTCACAGGCGTGCCGGGGGGTGATCGAGTGCCCCGGGAAGCCTGGTAATGTTCTCTGTGTCGCCGCGGGGAACACCCCGCGAGGACAGACACCTGGTCCGGGTGGCGGAATGGCAGACGCGCTAGCTTGAGGTGCTAGTGCCCTTTAACGGGCGTGGGGGTTCAAGTCCCCCCTCGGACACCAGCAAGACCCCAGTTCATCTGGGGTCTTTTGCTTTTCTCGGGGGCGGGGCAGCCAATTAGCTTCCCTCGGCTTCCTTGGCCGCTCGCCGGAACTCAGCCGCTACGTGAGACAGCGGCGGCCGGTCATGGGGCTCATAGCTCAGCATGGCGTCGATCACCGACCCGAACGGGGCAGGCAGATCGAACGGACGGCGCTTGTTGTCCACCACGGCCTGACGCTGCACCGGTCGTTCCGCGTCGTCCGGGTAGACCATCGCTCTCTTGCCCGTGGCAGCGATGAGCAGCGACGCCCCGAGGGCGTACACGTCGGCACTGGGAGACGGGACGGCCGTACCGGTGGCTAGCACGTTTCGGGAAATCTCCGGTGCCTCGTAGTGGACCAGACACCCTGGATAGGGGAAGTCGTACGCACCTTTCACTTGGCCGCCCCGGGCGAAGGCCAGATCGATCAGCCGTACGCCGTCCTCCTCACCGGTCACGATCAGATGGGCGGGCTGGATGTCACCATGACACCAACCGTCGCTGTGGAGCCGGCCCACGGCTTCCGCGCATTCCGCGGCCGTCAGATAGTCGATGGGGGCGGACGCGTCGCTCCTGTGCCCGGACCACAGGGGCCACAGGCCATCGCCGTCGCACCAGGGCTGAACGCTCCATGTGCCTCGTTCCCATGTGCCGTAAGCGACATGCGGTCGTCCCAGCGCGTGCAGCACGGACGCTTCACGCGCAGGCGCCAGAGCGGTGTACCCCCGTTCCTCATCAATGGGGGCTCCGACCTTTACGGCGACGCGTCCATGTCCCCTCGACTCCGCTTCCCACACCGTCGATCCACGCCGCTCAGCAACCACCCGCGAAGCCACGGGCTGAACAACGCCGAGCACCTCGCTCGGCATCGTCGTCTCAGTCACGTTGGTCGTCCTCTCCGAAACGCGAAGGACCGGTCCCTGGGGCAGGGACCGGTCCACTTGCTGGTGCCGGATCCCTACGCGGTGACGTAGGGCCTCCCGTCGTCACTGTCGCACTGGGACACGCCACCTTCCACGACGGCCCAGAACTTGTCCTGCACGACGTACCCGGCATCACGGATCGCCGCCTTGGTCTCCGCCAATGAGGCTGCCGGACGTCCGCCACGCTCCGGGTGTGGGTTGTGGTGCAGGAAGCGGCCCGCGATGCGGTCGAAGAGGTCGTGCGACTCCCGCGTGTGAAGCAGGATCGCGTGTACGCCACGGTCCACCGCTTCGGACGGCATGAGCGGGTCGCCCGCGTGAACGGCCACCGCGCCGTAGTAGGCCAACGCCTGATCGAGGATGCCGGGGGCGTGCTTCGGGTCCGCCTTGAACTGCGGGTCGTTCACCATGAACAGGACGATGCGTGCGAAGGTCTCTCCGTCGACCAGGGATGCCCCGGTCCTGTACTCCACTGCTGTGGCCATGCTGGAACCTCCGTCTAGGGAAGAACGGTCGGTGGTCTCCGGGTGCGGCTCGTGCTTCGACGTCACGTTGTGATGATTGCCGAGCACCACAGGTCATCGCGACGTCGAACAAAGCGTCGGAGCGATGTCCGTTGGGGCGTCAATTAGGTGTCATTCCATCGGTGTTGGGGCTAGCGTGGTCTTATGACAGCCACGGTGTTGGCCCCGAACGACACGCTGCGAGCGGTACGGCTCTCCATGCGCATGAGCCAGGAAGAGTTCGCCAAAGCCCTGCGCAAAGCGGGTGATGATCTCGGAGAGCCCAACGACGCCAGCAAGCGACTCGTGCAGCGCTGGGAAGGGGGCCAGAGCAAGTCCCCCCGCGCGGCGTACGTTCGCGCTCTGGAGCATGTCACGAAGCGCCGTATCGAAGACCTCGGGTTCACACTGTCTGTCATGGCACGAGTGCACGACGATGGAGCAGGGGGCCACGACATGGACCCGGCACCCGAAGGTGTGGCAGCCGCATCCGGCGACCTGGATACGGCGACGGAACCCGCAGGGCAGTACAGCGGCGTATGGCTCTCCCGCTACGAGTACTACTCGTCCGGCCGAGACAGCACGCACGAGGGCAAGCACTACGTAGTGATCGTTCAGACGGGAACCCGGCTGACAGCCCGGAGCCTGCCGGGAGCGAGCAGTAACCCGGACAGCCCCATCTCCATCGACCTCACCCTTGACCAATCCGTGGTGACTGGTACGTGGACGGAACAGACGGCCTCGGATGGCTACTACCAAGGGGCTCGCTATCACGGAGCGATTCAGATGTTGGTGGAGCCGACCGGGCGCCGCATGGCCGGGAAATGGATTGGGTTCGGGAAGGACTTCGATGTGAACACCGGCCCCTGGGAGCTGCGGCTCATGGACCCGTCCACCGGTAAGGCCACGCTGGAGCGGTACAACCGCCCTCCTGAGTAGGGTTGGGCACGTGACCAGCGCAGGACCAAAGACAAGGCCCCAGTTCGATGAACTGGGGCCTTCTTCGTGGTCAGGAGCCGTCGCCGTCCCGCGTGGTCAGTTCCCTGAGGGCGATGTTCAGGCGCAGGACGTTCACCCGCGGCTCCCCCATGAAGCCGAGGCTCCGTCCGTCGGTGTTCTCGTCGACCAGCTTCTGGACCCGGGCCACGCTCACGTGGTTCCTCTCCGCCACGCGGTGCACCTGGAGGTCCGCGTAGGCCGGGGAGATGTGGGGGTCCAGGCCCGAGCCCGAGGAGGTGACCGCGTCGGCGGGGACGTCGGAGGGGGTGAGGCGGTGGGTCGCGGTGGAGTTGTCCTTGATGATCGCCGCCTTGGCGTCCCTCACCTGCTTGATGAGGTCCTTGTTGGCGCCCGACAGGTTCGTCGCGCCGGACAGGAGCAGCTTGTACTGGGTGTTGACGCTGTTCTCGCCCAGGCCGTTGGAGGGGCGCGGCTGGAACCACCTCAGGTCGGGGGTGGGGGTGGTCTGGCCCTTCTCGAGGGGGAGGTCGTAGCGCTGGGCGATGAGTTCGGAGCCTACGACCTTGCCGTCGGACGTGATCTCGGAGCCGTTCGCCTTGGCGTGGAAGAGGGTCTGGGCCACGCCGGTGACCGTGAGCGGGTAGAGGACGCCGCAGATGACGGTGAGGACCAGCAGGGCGCGCAGGCCCGCGCCGAGCAGGCGGGCGGTGTTTCCTACGGAGTTGTTCATGGTCGCGTCAGCCGATTCCGGGGATGAGGGAGAGGAGTACGTCGATGACCTTGATGCCGATGAACGGGGCGACGAGTCCGCCGAGGCCGTAGACGCCGAGGTTGCGCCGGAGCATCCGGTCGGCGCTCATCGGGCGGTAGCGCACGCCCTTCAGGGCCAGCGGCACGAGCGCGACGATGATCAGGGCGTTGAAGATCACCGCCGAGAGGATCGCGGACTCGGGTGACGACAGGGCCATGATGTTGAGCTTGTCCAGCGACGGGTACGCCACCGCGAACATCGCCGGGATGATCGCGAAGTACTTCGCGACGTCGTTGGCGATCGAGAAAGTCGTCAGCGCGCCCCGCGTGATGAGGAGTTGCTTGCCGATCTCGACGATCTCGATGAGCTTGGTCGGGTTCGAGTCGAGGTCGACCATGTTGCCGGCCTCCTTGGCGGCCGACGTACCCGTGTTCATCGCCACGCCCACATCCGCCTGGGCGAGCGCGGGCGCGTCGTTCGTGCCGTCGCCCGTCATCGCCACCAGCTTGCCGCCGGCCTGCTCGCGCTTGATCAGTGCCATCTTGTCCTCGGGCGTGGCCTCGGCGAGGAAGTCGTCCACGCCCGCCTCGTCCGCGATCGCCTTGGCGGTCAGCGGGTTGTCGCCGGTGATCATGACGGTCTTGATGCCCATGCGGCGCAGTTCGTCGAAGCGTTCGCGCATGCCCTCCTTGACGACGTCCTTGAGGTGGATCACCCCGAGGACCCGGGCGCCGTCAGCGTCCTCCAGAGCCACAAGCAGCGGCGTGCCACCAGCCTGGGAAATGGCGTCGGTGAGTTCCCGGGCATCCTTCGCGACCTCTCCCCCGCGCTCCTCGACCCAGGCGATGACCGAACCGGTCGCGCCCTTGCGGACCTTGCGGCCGTCCACGTCCACGCCCGACATGCGGGTCTGTGCCGTGAACTCCACCCACTCGGCGCCGGTCAGCTCGCCCTGGTGGCGCTCGCGCAGGCCGTACCTCTCCTTGGCGAGCACGACGATGGAGCGGCCCTCGGGTGTCTCGTCGGCCAGCGAGGAGAGCTGGGCGGCGTCGGCGACCTCGGCCTCGGTGGTGCCGCGTACCGGGACGAACTCGGCGGCCTGGCGGTTGCCGAGCGTGATCGTGCCGGTCTTGTCCAGGAGCAGGGTGGAGACGTCGCCGGCTGCCTCGACGGCCCGGCCCGACATGGCGAGGACGTTGCGCTGGACCAGGCGGTCCATGCCCGCGATGCCGATCGCGGAGAGCAGCGCGCCGATGGTGGTCGGGATGAGGCAGACGAGCAGCGCCGCCAGGACGATCAGCGAGGTCTGGTCGTCGGCCCCGGCGTAGATCGCGAAGGGCTTCAGGGTCACCACCGCGAGCAGGAAGACGAGGGTGAGGGAGGCCAGGAGGATGTTCAGGGCGATCTCGTTGGGCGTCTTCTGGCGGGCCGCGCCCTCGACGAGGTTGATCATGCGGTCGATGAACGTCTCGCCGGGCTTCGTCGTGATCTTGATGACGATGCGGTCGGAGAGGACCTTCGTGCCGCCCGTGACGGCCGAGCGGTCGCCGCCGGACTCGCGGATGACGGGGGCCGACTCGCCGGTGATGGCGGACTCGTCGACGGAGGCGACGCCCTCGACCACGTCACCGTCGCCGGGGATGATGTCGCCCGCCTCGCAGACCACGAGGTCGCCGACGCGCAGCTCGGTGCCGGGGACGTTCTCCTCGGCGCCGCCGGTCAGGCGGCGTGCGACGGTGTCCGTCTTGGCCTTGCGCAGGGTGTCGGCCTGCGCCTTGCCGCGGCCCTCGGCGACGGCCTCCGCGAGGTTGGCGAAGAGGGTGGTCAGCCAGAGCCAGACGGTGATCGCCCAGCCGAACCAGTCCCCCGGGTCCTTGACGGCGAGCACGGTGGTGACCACCGAGCCGATCAGGACCACGAACATGACCGGCGACTTGACCATGACGCGCGGATCCAGCTTGCGGAAGGCGTCGGGCAGGGACTTCAGCAGCTGGGCGGGGTCGAAGAGGCCCGCGCCGACCTTGCCCTCGTCGCCCTGCCGGTGGCCGCCGGGCAGGTCCTGGTGGGGTGCGCGGGTCGCGGTGGCGGTCCTTCCCGCGCCCGGTCGGTCCGCGTCCGGTCGGTCCATCTCTTGCCTCTTGGTGTGTGTGCTCATGACGCCAGCCCCTCGGCGAGCGGTCCCAGCGCGAGCGCGGGGAAGTAGGTCAGACCGGTGATGATCATGATGGTGCCGGCCAGCAACCCGGTGAAGAGCGGCTTTTCGGTGCGCAGGGTGCCCGCGGTCTTCGGGACCGGCGTCTGCTCGGCCAGCGAACCGGCGAGCGCGAGGACGAAGACCATCGGCAGGAAGCGGCCGAGCAGCATGGCGAGGCCGATCGTGGTGTTGAACCAGTCCGTGTCCGCGCTCAGGCCGCCGAAGGCCGAGCCGTTGTTGTTGGCCCCGGACGTGTAGGCGTACAGGATCTCGGAGAAGCCGTGCGCCCCGGAGTTGAGCATCGAGTCCTTGGGCGTGGACAGTGCCATCGACACGGCGGTGAAGCCGAGGACGAGCGCCGGGGTGACGAGGATGTAGCAGGCCGCCAGCTTGATCTCGCGGGTGCCGATCTTCTTGCCCAGGTACTCCGGTGTGCGGCCGACCATCAGGCCCGCGATGAACACCGCGATGATCGCCATGACGAGCATGCCGTAGAGGCCGGAGCCCACGCCGCCGGGTGCTATCTCGCCGAGCTGCATGCCGAGCATCTGGATGCCGCCGCCGAAGCCGGTGTAGGAGGAGTGGAAGGAGTTGACGGCGCCGGTGGAGGTGAGGGTGGTGGCCACCGCGAAGATCGACGAGCCGCCGATCCCGAACCGGGTCTCCTTGCCCTCCATCGCCCCGCCGGCCAGGTCGAACGCCGGGCCGCCGTGGTGGAACTCGGTCCACATCATCAGCGCGGTGAAGCCGAGCCAGATCGTCGCCATCGTGGCGAGGATCGCGTAGCCCTGCCGGATCGAGCCGACCATCCTGCCGAAGGTGCGGGTCAGCGCGAAGGGGATGACGAGGATCAGGAAGATCTCGAAGAGGTTCGAGAAGGGGGTCGGGTTCTCGAAGGGGTGGGCCGAGTTGGCGTTGAAGTAGCCGCCGCCGTTGGTGCCGAGGAGTTTGATGACCTCCTGCGTGGCGATCGCACCGCCGTTCCACTGCTGGGTGCCGCCCAGGAACTGGCCGACCTCGTGGATGCCGGAGAAGTTCTGGAGCACGCCGCAGGCGACCAGGACGAGCGCGCCGAGCACGGAGATCGGCAGCAGGACGCGGACGACGCCGCGCACCAGGTCGGCCCAGAAGTTGCCCAGCTCACCGGTGCGGGACGGGGCGAAGCCGCGTACGAGGGCCACCGCCACGGCGATCCCCACCGCCGCCGAGACGAAGTTCTGCACGGCGAGCCCGGCGGTCTGCACGACGTGGCCCATGGCCTGTTCGCCGGAGTACGACTGCCAGTTGGTGTTCGCCACGAACGAGGCCGCGGTGTTGAAGGCCTGGTCCGGGTCGATGGACTTGAAGCCGAGCGAGCCGGGCAGTGCGCCCTGGAGCCGCTGGAGCAGGTAGAGGAAGAGGACGCCGGCCGCGGAGAAGGCGAGGAGGCCGCGCAGGTACGCGGTCCAGCGCATCTCCGAGTCGGGGTCGGCGCCGATGGCCTTGTAGATCCACTTTTCGGCGCGCAGGTGTTTCTTCGAGCTGTAGACGCGGGCCATGTAGTCACCGAGAGGGCGGTACGCCAGGGCGAGGGCCGCGATCAGGGCGAGCAGTTGGAGCACGCCGGCAAGGACGGGGCTCATATCCGTACTCAGAACCTCTCCGGAAAGACGAGGGCGAGGACGAGATAGCCCAGGAGGGCGACGGCCACGATCAGGCCGACGACGTTCTCGGCGGTCACAGCTTCGTCACCCCCTTGGCGACAAGTGCCACCAGCGCGAAGACCGCGATCGTGGTGGCGACGAAGGCCAGGTCGGCCATCGTGAGCTCCTGAGGAAGTGGATGGATGAACTACTTGGTCGGACCGTTCGAGGAAACCCCTGTTCAGGGCGGTTTCGGTCGCCGTTGACGCCGTCCATACGGCGTCAACGGGCGTCTTGACGGGTCTCTTACGAACGCCACGCGAGGGTGAGGGCAAGGCGAGCTACGCGATGCGGAAGGGCAGGCGGCAGATGGCCGCGCCGGTGTCCTTGCGCACCGCGTGGGCCACCACCGCGCCGCGCTGGTTGCGCAGGACGCGCTGCCAGGCGCGGGCCGGCTCGGCCTCGGGGATCAGGACGGTGACGCGGGTGTGGGGCTCGGCGGCCTCGATGGCGCGTACGTAGGCGGCGATGGGGCGGCCCAGGGTGCGCCGGCCGGAGGGCAGGCGGATCAGGTCCACGCCCGGGTCCCACAGCGCCCAGTCCCGCTCCAGGGCCTCGGCCTGGGCGCGGTCCTCCGGGTCGGCGTGGCAGACGGTCACCGCGCGCACCTCGTCGCCCAGCGAGACGGCGGCGGTCAGTGCCTCGCTGGTGAGGCGGGAGAGGGAGGAGACGGGGACGACGACCAGGGAGCGCGCGCGGTGCGGGCACTCGGGGACGCGGCCGAGGCCCAGGCTCTCGCCGATGTCGGCGTAGGCGCGGTGGATCTTCTCGAAGGCGGCGACGAGCAGCGGCAGGGCGACGACGATCAGCCAGGCGCCGTCGTGGAACTTGGTGGCGGTGACGACGACCGCGCAGACGCCGGTGAGGAGCGCGCCCATGCCGTTGAGCACGGCCTTGCCGCGCCACCCGGGACCGCGCTCGCGGCGCCAGTGCACGACCATGCCGGTCTGGGCGAGGGTGAAGCCGACGAAGACGCCGATCGCGAAGAGCGGGACGAGGGCGTTGGTGTCGCCCCCGGAGAGGACGAGGAGGGCGGCGGAGACCCCGGCGAGAGTGAGGACGCCGTGCCGGTGGACCTGGCGGTCGGCCTTGAGGGCGAAGACGTGCGGCAGGAAGTTGTCGCGGGCGAGGAGTTTCAGGAGTACGGGAAGACCGCCGAAGGACGTGTTCGCGGAGAGGGCGAGCAGGGTCATCGTCGCGAACTGGACGACGTAGAAGGCGGCGTTGTGGCCGAGTGAGGCGTCCGCGAGCTGGGCGAGGACGGTGACGCCCGCCACCGGCTGGAGGTGGAAGCGGGAGATCAGCACCGCAAGGCCGATCAGCATGACGCCGAGCACGGCCCCGAGCGCGATCTCCGCGTGCTGGGCGCGCTTGGCGCGCGGGGTGCGGAAGGACGGCACGGCGTTGGCGATGGCTTCGACGCCGGTGAGCGCGGAGCAGCCGGAGGCGAAGGCCTTGAGGAGGAGCAGGGCGCCGACGGTGGTGGCGTTGTCGGCGACGACGGAGGCGTGGCCCTGCGCGGCCTCGGTGCTGACGGGCGCCGAGCGGAAGAGGCCGACGGCGATGAGGGTGAGTATCGCGAGGACGAAGACCGCGGTGGGCGCGAGGAAGATTTTCGCGGAGTCGGCGATGCCGCGCAGATTGACCGCGGTCAGCAGGGCGAGGACGGCGAGGCAGATCCAGAGCCGGTCGCCGTAGAGGGCGGGGAAGGCCGAGGTGAGGGCGGCGACGCCCGCGGTGACGGCGACGGCGACGTTCAGGACGTAGTCCAGTACCAGGGAGGCGGCGGCCACCAGGCTCGCCCGGCGGCCGAGGTGGGTCTTGGCCACGGCGTAGGAGCCGCCGCCGTCGGGGAAGGCAGCGATCACCTGGCGGTAGGAGGCGACGAGGACCGCGAGCAGGGCGGCGATGGCGAGGGCCACCGGCAGGGTGAAGCCGAGGCCGTGGCCTCCGGCGGCGGCGAGCACCAGGACGATGGCCTCGGGGCCGTAGGCGACGGAGGCCATCGCGTCCAGGGAGAGCGCGGCGAGCCCGGTGAGCGCCGTGAGCCGGTGGCGCTCGCCGGTGTCCGGCGGGTCCTCGTCGCGAGGGGCGACTGGCGGCCGGCCGCCGCTAGGGGCGCTCGGCTCATGGTGGCCAGGGGTGGCCGTCGACTCGCTGGTCAGGGCGGACATGCGTACTCCTTCTGGAGCCCGGACAGGTCCGCTCAGGTTCTGTCCGGATCCAGCCGGTGAAGCGCTTCCCTTGCGGGATCTTCGCGCGTGAGGGCCCGGTCTTCACGCGCTCTTGACGGCTAGGGGGAGGCGCGCGCCGCGTCGGCGTCAGGCCGTCAGCTCGGCCAGGCGCGTCAGGGCGTCGTGCGCCGCCTTCCGTTCCTCGTCGGTGAGCCGGAGCTGCGCGGCGCGGGTCAGGAGGCGGTCGGCCAGGGCGTCGTCGCCGAGGCGCTGGGCGATGTCGCCGCGCAGGATGAGCAAGCGCAGCTCCTGTTCGGGGGTGGGCTTCTCGTCCGTCAGGCCGAGGACCCGGTCGATGATCTTGGCGGCGCCGGGCAGGTCCTCCTTGGAGTCGGCGAACAGGTCGGCCATGTGCAGCGCCCGCGCGAAGGTCCCCTTGGGGGCGGGGCGGTGCGTCTGGTCCTCGCTGATCGGCTGCCCGACGCGAATGCCGTTGCCGCCGGGGTCGGTCATCAGGAACTGCCGCATGCCGTACGACATGTCCTTGAGCGGCCCGATGCGGGGCAGGCCGCGGCTGGGGATCTTTCCGTACGCGGCCTTGAGACCGGCGCGGAAGGCGGTGTGCAGTCGCTCGACGTCGTCGGTGACGACGTAGCAGCCGGAGTAGGACTCTTTGGGGTCGTACTCCTTCATGCCGAAGAACTGCAGCTCGATGGCGCCGCGTTCGACGACCGCGTACGGATAGGGGCTCTTCTGGAAGAAGGTCGTCTCGAAGCCCAGCGCGGTGTAGAAGTCGACGACGGGCTGGACCGTCCGGCACGGGAGGAGCGGGATCGTTTTCTCGGCCATCCCGGCAGCCTAGTCAAATTTGAGTAGGAGGATGGACCGGTGACTGTTATTCGGACAGGGCGTGGCCCGTCGTCGCGTCCACGTGGTCGGGGATCTCGTCGTGGCGGTCGCCGACGGTCGGGGTGCCGGTGGGCTCGAAGAGCAGGAGCCGGGCGCCCGTCGGGGCGGACGGCTTGTGTTCGATGCCGCGCGGGACCGTGAAGACCGAGCCCTGCGGGAGGGTGACCCTGCGCTCGCCCGCGGGCTCGCGCAGGTCGATGTGGAGTTCGCCGCCGAGGACGAGGAAGAACTCGTCGGTGTGGTCGTGGACGTGCCAGAGGTGTTCGCCCTGGACCTTGGTCAGGCGTACGTCGTAGTCGTTGACGGAGGTGGCGATGCGGGGGCTCCACAGGGCGTCGAAGGAGGCGAAGGCCTGGTCGAGGGCGATGGGTTCGCCCGGGGTGAAGATGCCGCCCGGGGCCTTGGGGGTGGACGGCTGGGCGAGGGTGGACGGCTGGGCGGCGGGGTGCGTTTCGGTGCTCATGCAGTGATCCTCCGCCGTGACGGGCGGCCCCCGCGAGTGCTAGAAATCGCATATGGCGCAAGAATCCTCTCAGGCGGCGGACCTCCGGCCGGGGTCGCCGGGGTCGGCCGCGGGCCGGCTCCACCGCGTCGTCGTCATCGTCGACGAGAACTCCAACCCCTTCGAACTCGGCTGCGCGACCGAGGTGTTCGGCCTGCGCAGGCCGGAACTGGGGCGCGAGCTGTACGAGTTCGCGCTCTGCTCCCCCGAGCCCGCCACCCTGATGCGGGACGGGTTCTTCACGCTCACCGGAGTCGCCGGGCTCGACGCGGCCGACGGGGCGGACACGGTGATCGTGCCCAACAGGCCCGACACCGACGTGCCCCGGCGGCCCGCCGTCCTGGACGCCGTCCGGCGGGCGCACGCGCGCGGCGCCCGTCTCGTGGGGTTCTGCAGCGGGGCCTTCACGCTCGCCGAGGCGGGGGGGCTCGACGGGCGCAGGGCGACCGCGCACTGGCAGTGGGCCGACACCTTCCGGGAGCGGTTTCCGGCCGTACGGCTCGAATCGGACGTGCTCTTCGTGGACGACGGCGACATCCTCACCGCGGCGGGCAGCTCGGCCGCGCTGGATCTCGGGCTGCACCTGGTGCGCCGCGATCACGGAGCGGAGATCGCCAACTCCGTGAGCAGGCGGCTCGTCTTCGCCGCCCATCGGGACGGCGGTCAGCGGCAGTTCGTGGAGCGCCCGGTGCCCGACGTGCCGGACGTCTCGCTGGCGCCCCTCCTGGCGTGGGCGCAGGAGCGCCTCGGCGAATCGTCGACGCCGGGGCCGGGCGGTACCGGTCCGGGCGGTACGGGACCGGGCGGGCCGGGACCAAGCGGCACCGGCCCGCTCACCGTGGCGGCGCTCGCCGCCCGCGCCGGGGTCAGCCCGGCGACCCTGCACCGCCGCTTCCGCGCCCAGCTCGGCACCACCCCGCTGGCCTGGCTCACCGGTGAGCGCGTGGCCCTGGCCTGCCGGCTCATCGAGCGCGGCGAGGAACGCCTCGACGTGGTCGCCCGGCGCAGCGGCCTCGGCACCGCCGCCAATCTCCGGGCCAGGCTGCGCCGGGAGACGGGGCTCAGTCCGTCCGACTACCGGCGCAGGTTCGGTCCCGGCGGGGAGCCACCGGCGGCTGGCCGGATCCCGGCTGCCACCGCGGCCCGCACCCCGTGAAGACTGGCCTCTCCCACGCACCGGGCGCCGGCGCCCCCCGCGCGCCCTCGCCACCGAGCAGAGGCGGAACGCCATGCCGAACGGAGCGCAGTCCCTGATCAACGGCCTCGTGGACGGCGGCGTCCGCGCGTGCTTCGCCAATCCCGGCACCTCCGAGCTGCACTTCGTGGCCGCGCTGGAGGAGGCCCCCGAACTGCGCCCGGTGCTCTGCCTCTTCGAGGGCGTGGCGACGGGCGCCGCCGACGGGTACGGGCGGATGGCCGGGCGCCCCGCGTGCACCCTGCTGCACCTGGGTCCCGGCCTCGCGGGCGGCCTGCCCAATCTGCACAACGCGCGCCGGGCCGGGACACCCCTGCTCAACGTCGTCGGCGACCACGCCCTCGGCCACAAGCGGCTGGACGCGCCCCTGGAGTCCGACATCGGGGCGCTCGCGGGCACGGTGTCGGCCTGGACGCGGCGCACGTATCACGCCACCGAACTCGCCGACGACGTCGCGCAGGCCCTCGCCGCGGCGACCGGGCCGCCCGGCGCGATCGCGACACTGATCGTGCCGGCCGACGTGTCCTGGTCCGACGCGGGGTCCGGGGCAGGGCCCGACGCAGGGCCCGGGGCGAGGTCCGAGGCAGCCGCACCCCCCGCGTCCCCCGCACCCGCCGCCCCGCGGCGCGGTCTCGTGTCGGTGGACGCGGTGACGGGCGCCGCCGACGCCCTGCGCTCGGGCGGCGGCGTCGCCCTGCTGATCGGCGGGGCGGCCGCGCGCGGGGCCGGGCTCGTGGCCGCGGGGCGGGTGGCGGCGGCCACGGGCGCGAAGCTGCTGTGCGAGACGTTCCCGGCCCGCCTGGAGCGCGGCGCGGGACGGCCCGTCGTGGAGCGGCTCGCCTACCTCGCGTCCGGCGCGCGGCGGCAACTGGCGGGCGTACGACACCTGGTGCTCGCCGGGGCCTCCTCGCCGGTCGCCTTCTTCGCCCACCCCGGGCAGGGCGGCGCGCTGGTCCCCGAGGGGTGCGCGGTGCATACGCTCGCGGCGGGCGCGGAGGACGTGACGGCGGCGCTCGAAGGGTTCGCCGAGGTGGTGGGGCCCGGCGCCTGCCCCGTACGGGAAGAGGCGGGGAGACCCGCGCCGCCCTCCGGGGAGCTGACCGCCGAGTCGGCCGCGGCCGTGCTCGGGGCGCTGCTCCCGGAGGGTGCCATCGTGGTGGACGAGGCCAACACCTCGGGCATCTGGCTGCCGGGGGCCACGGCCGGGTCGCCGCCGCACGACTGGCTGACGCTGACCGGCGGTTCGATGGGGCAGGGTCTTCCGCTCGCGGTGGGCGCGGCGGTGGCGTGTCCTGACCGGCCGGTGCTCGCGCTGGTGGGTGACGGTGCCGCGATGTACACGCCGCAGGCGCTGTGGACGCAGGCCAGGGAGGGCCTGGACGTCACGACGGTCGTCTTCGACAACCGCTCGTACGCGATTCTGGGCCTGGAGCTGGGTGCGGCGGGCGGGGCCGGGGCCCGTCGGCTCCTCGATCTTTCCGCCCCCGCCCTGGACTTCGTCTCACTGGCACGCGGCATGGGCGTCCCCGCGGAACGGGCCACCACTGCGCAGGAGTTCGCGGCGTCGCTGAAGCGGGGTCTGGCGGAGCCGGGGCCTTGGCTCATCGACTGTGTCGTGCCTCCGCTCGGCTGAGAGCCCTCGGTGGACGCGCGCTGTAGCGGCGCCCCGGGTGGGCGCGCGTCCTGGCCGCGCGCCCGAGGGGCTGCCTCACGGACTCACCCGGTCCTGTACGTGCCGCCACGGCGCGAACGCGCTCGCGCCGCGCGGCAGCAGGCCCGCGAGATCGGGGCAGTGGCGCAGCAGGACGGACTTCATGCCGCCCTTCTGGACCCAGTCGATGCCGAGCGGGGTGTAGATCTCGGGGCGGAAGTCGACGGTGAGGAAGCGGTCGCTCTGGAGGCGCCGGGTGGCCATCAGGACGAAGACGCGGAAGGCGGTGTCGCTGAAGCCGAAGCCGTGCGGCGGGTTCTCGGCGAACAGGCCCACGACGGTGTCGATCTCGTCGACCGAGCGGTAGACGTCCTTGAGGCGGGCGACGGTCTCGGGGTCCTGCGAGAGGTCTTCGAAGCGGCGGAGGCGCTGCTTGTGCAGGCCCTCGCGGAAGTCGTTGTAGCGGGGCACGCCGCGCCTGCGGGTGCGGACCAGGTCGACGACGGAGAGGTCGATGATCTCGCCGTCGCGCTCGAACTGCTGGAGCGCGCGCGGGAAGTTGTGGAGCGTGATCGCGCCGGGGTGGGCGATGCCGAAGGAGTAGAGCGTGTCGGCGAGGCCCGTCTTGCGGAGGGCGGCCTCGGCGGCGACGCCTTGGATGTCGCGGAAGCCGAGTGTCTCCAGGCGCTGTCCGAAGTGGTGCTCGCGCAGCTCGAAGTCGTCGGGGATCAGCGGGTGCATGCGGTAGACGGTGACGAACTCCTCCGTCAGGGAGTACGGCGCCGTGTGGTGGTCGGGCAGGGTGTGGGGGATGCCCGTCAGCGAGTGGGATTCCAGCAGCCACAGTCCGAGCTTCTGGAGCCAACTGCCGGGCGGGCCGTCCCAGTTGGTGTGCAAGCCGAGGTCGATGGCCTCGGTGGCGAGGACCGCCGGTGTCCACTCCACGGTGTGGATCTTGGCGATGAGGGCGGAGACGACGAGGCGGGCCGTGTGGTAGACGCTCTCCTGGCTCATCGAGGGGTAGGCGTGCCGCAGCGCGTCGCAGACCGCGTTGTGCTCGCGGGCGAAGAGGGTGTGCATGGCGCTGAGGCCCATCCACCAGCTCTCGGCGAAGCCGGTCAGCGGGACGCCGCCCGGGCCGAGCGGCAAGTGGCCTTCGTCCAGGCGGAGTTTGGCGCCGCCGTCCGGCTCGCGCAGGTACTTGGCGGTCTGCTCGTTCTCGCCGTACACCTCGGAGCCGTCCCACCAGTGGGAGGCGGCGTTGGCGAAGAGGATCGGCGGCCGCTCGCCGGGGAGTTCGATGCCTTCGTTCTCGGCGAAGCGCATCACGCGCTCCGGGGGCCCGCCGGGGGTGTTCTGCCAGGTGCCGCCGGGCGGCAGCGGCACCTCGACGCACTTGCCGCCCGGCTTGTGGCGGCGGTGGTTGACCCAGTCGTGGACCTGGAACTGGATCCAGGCGGCGGCGAGGACGTTCAGCGAGGTCGCGGGCAGGAACGTGTCGCGGTGGAGGAGTTGGCGGCTGACCGTGACCGGGTTCGGTACGTCGAAGAGGTCGGGCCGGTAGACCGGTTCGAGGTTGCGTCCGAAGGGCGTACCGACGGCCCCCATGGCGGGGCGGGAGAGGTCGTTGTACGACCCGTCGTACGAACGGGCGGTGCGCAGCCGCTCGTCGGGCGGGGCGGGCACGGGCATGGTTTTGGGCGGCGCCTCGTGCGTGTCGGTGTCGATGAGGTTGAGGCGGCGCAGCGCCTTGCGCAGGAAGACGAGGTTGAGCAGGCTCGCCGCCAACGGCAGCCTGTGCCAGGGCACATAGCGGTTCAGGAGCCGGAACGCGGCCTCGGCCGGGACGCCGAGCACCCTGTTGCGCAGCGGTTCCGCGGTGACGAAGCGCAGTCCGTGGCGGTGGGCCGCGCTCGCTTCGTACGCGGCCTTGCGGGCCCGGTTGAGATTGCCGAGGGGGCGGAACTCCTCGGTGGTGAACCACGGGTTGAAGCCGATGGTCTCGACGCGCCTGCCCGCGGCGCGCGCGCCGGCGGTGTCGAGGTCCTGGCTCGGCACGGTGAGCGTGGCGACGGGCAGCGCGGGCGCGACGGACTCCCGCCACTCGACGGAGCCGTCCTCGACGGGGGTGCGCCGCTCGTCGACGTACCGCTGGACGCACAGGTCGAAGGCGATGTCCTGGCGGGCGAGGCGGGTCTCCAGATCGCGGCGCAGGTACTGCGGGTCGTGGCGTCCCCGGGTGGCCTTGGCGGTGGGGCCGTGGCCGTGGGGGCGCAGCAGATAGCGGACCGGCCCGGCCTCGCACCAGAGGATGGCGCTGCGGCTCCAGTACGTCTCGGCCGCGAGGCTGGTGACCTCGCGGCGGGCGGCGGACCGGACGTTGCGGCGCATCCGGGCGGCCGTGGACGGTCCGACGGCGAGCGGGAGCTTGACGAAGAGCGCGACGGCCTTCCGTACGCGGGTCGTGGCGCCCGCCATCGCCTTGGCGAAGGCCACGAACTCGCGGGCGTCACGGGCGTGGGAGACCGGGTGGTTGGTGGCGAGCAGATCGTGGCTCTCCTCGGCGGAGACGGCCACGCGTACGGCGATGCCCCGCAGGTCGGGGGCCCCGTCGGCCTGTCGTATGCCGCTCGCGTGGGAGAACCGCACGGTCGCCGGATAGGAGGCGCCGGGCTGTGCGAAGCCGCCGCGTAACGCGTCGGGAAGGTCGTCGTGGAAGCGGAGCCGGGCGTTCTCCACGCCGAGGGCGGCCTTGGCGTGCAGGGCGCGTTCGAGGTCGGCGGCGCGGCTCGCCCGGCGGTTCTTCTCCTGGACCCGCATCAGCCCGGCGGCCAGGCGTTCGCAGATCCGGCGTTCCGCTTCGGGGCTGCCGCCCATATAGCGCTCGTAACTCTGCTGCGGCTGCTGGTGCTGTCCGGTGTCGGCCATCGGGCGCCTCTTCCATCGCACGGCGTACGGGACTGCGTGAGGGACAGGGAGCAGGCAGACGCTACTGGCGGCACCGGTCGGCCGCAGCGAGGGTTCCCGCCTATGTGCGCGGCCGCCCCTGGGGCTCGAACAGGCGGTCGGGGCTGGGCGTTTGGGCCCGTCGTGGCCTTCCGGCGCGGGTCGGCGGGCGGCCGCGGCCCGCCCGAACACACCCCGTGTGAACCTCCGCTTCCCAGCAGTCCCACGCGCACGGGCGCGCGGGTGGCCGGGTCCCGACGGGCGTACGCACACGGGGTGCGCGCCGGGTGTCGGGGCGCGGGCGGGGGTTCAAAGGCAGGCTCGGCAGGCTCTCAGTCGATGAACGTGCCGTCGACGTAGACCCACGCCCCGTCCAGCCGTTCGAAGCGGCTCCGCTCGTGCAGCGACTCGGGGCGGCCCCCGTCGGTGTACCGGGCCCGGAAGGTCACCGTGCCCGTGGTGTGGAAGGCGGTGCCCTCGGTGGTCTCCTCGATCTCCAGGCCCACCCAGCGCAGCGCCGGGTCGAACTCCACGCGGGGCGGCCGGGTCCCGGGGTGCCAGGTGCGCAGCAGATACGGCTCGTCCCGCACCGCGAAGGCGCTGTAGCGCGAGCGCATCAGCTCCTCGGGGGTGGTGGCGGTCGCCTCGCCCCTGTGCAGTCGGCCGCAGCACTTCTCGTACGGCTCGGGGTGGCCGCAGGGGCAGGTCGTGGGGCGTGGTGCGGGGCGTGGCGTGGCGCGTCGGGACATGGCGTCCATTGTCGCCGACCCCGCCGGGCGCCCGGTGTCAGGGCGCCAGGATGTCCAGCTCCTCCAGGGCGCCCAGGGCGATCTGCCGCGTCAGCGCCTCCGCGCGGGCCGCGTCGCCCTCCCGGACGGCCTCGGCGACCTGGACGTGCAGGGAGACGGCGGGCGGGTCGGGGTCCTCGAACATCACCTGGTGGGCGGTGCGCCCGGTCAGGACCTCGGCGACGACATCGCCGAGCCGGGCGAACATCTCGTTGCCGGAGGCGTTGAGGATGGCCCGGTGGAAGGCGACGTCGTACTTCAGATAGCCCTCCAGCTGGTGGCCGCGCGAGTGGGCGACCATGCCGAGCGCGCACTCGGTCAGCTCCGCGCACTGGGCGGCCGTGGCGTGCCGGGCGGCGAGGCCCGCGGCGACCGGCTCGACCGCGGAGCGCAGCACGGTGAGGGAGCGCAGCTGGCGCGCCCGGTCGGCGCCGGCGAGACGCCACCGGATGACCTGCGGGTCGTAGACGTTCCACTCCTCGGTGGGCAGTACGGTCACGCCCACCCGGCGCCGGGAGGAGACGAGGTGCATGGACTCCAGGACCCGGACCGCTTCCCGCATCACCGAGCGGGACACCTCGAAGCGCTTGGCCAGCTCGTCCGTGCGCAGAACGCTGCCCGGCGGGTACTCGCCCGCCGTGATGGCGGGCCCGAGGCTTTCCAGTACGCGGGAGTGGAGCCCTCGGGTCTGTGCGGTCATGACGGAAGCCTACGAGGAGAGGGCCGTGAACAATAAGTCAGACTTTTATGTCACAGGGTCTTGAATTCGTCATACCTAATGGGTTTCAGTGACGTGAACGAAAACCGGCCACCACCCGGCCGACCGATGTCGGTGGTGCCGGTGATGTCGAGAATGTCGATGAAGACAGCGAGGCACGCAGCGATGAACACCCCCCACGTCGTCGTGATCATGGGTGTGGCAGGGACCGGCAAGACCACGATCGGGCCCCTGCTCGCGGACCGGCTCGGCGTCCCGTACGCCGAGGGCGACGACTTCCACCCGCCGGAGAACGTCCGGAAGATGTCCTCCGGCACGCCGCTCACCGACGACGACCGCTGGCCCTGGCTCGATGCCATCGGGGCCTGGGCGCACGGGCGTGCGGGGCGCGGCGGGGTGGTCAGCAGTTCGGCGCTCAAGCGTGCCTACCGGGACCGGCTGCGTTCGGTGGCCCCCGAGGTCGTCTTCGTCCACCTCACCGGCGACCGGAAGCTCATCGAGGACCGGATGAGGCAGCGCAAGGGGCACTTCATGCCTACGGCGCTGTTGGATTCGCAGTTCGCCACGCTTCAGCCTCTTGGGGTGGATGAGGCGGGCGTTTGTGTTGATGTTGCCGGGTCTCCCGAGGAGATCGCTGCCAGGGCTGTGGATGCCCTGGGGCGGCTCGGCTGAGCTTTCTCTGCGGACCGCATGTGGCTGGTCGCGCCCACGCGGCGGAGCCGCATATGTCACTGCCCCGCGCCCCTTTGGGGCGCGTCTCGCACCCTCGTACAAGGAAACCCACCGTGACTCATCTCAGCGTCGAGATGCTGGCAGCGGGGTCCGTCGAACCGATCACCTCGGCGGGCCATGCCCAGCTGGGGATCGCCGTCCTCGCGGGCATCGCCGTCATCGTCCTGCTCATCACCAAGTTCAAGCTGCACGCCTTTCTCGCGCTGACCATCGGGTCGCTCGCGCTCGGCGCCTTCTCGGGCGCCCCGCTCGACAAGGCCATCGCCAGCTTCACGACCGGCCTCGGCTCGACCGTCGCGGGCGTGGGCGTGCTCATCGCGCTCGGCGCGATCCTCGGGAAGCTGCTCGCCGACTCCGGTGGCGCCGACCAGATCGTCGACACGATCCTCGCCAAGGCGGGCGGGCGCGCGATGCCGTGGGCGATGGTCCTCATCGCCTCCGTGATCGGTCTGCCGCTCTTCTTCGAGGTCGGCATCGTGCTGCTGATCCCGGTGGTCCTGATGGTCGCCAAGCGCGGCAACTACTCGCTGATGCGCATCGGCATCCCGGCCCTGGCCGGTCTCTCCGTGATGCACGGGCTCATCCCGCCGCACCCCGGCCCGCTCGTCGCCATCGACGCGGTGAAGGCCAACCTCGGTGTCACGCTGGCCCTCGGCGTACTCGTCGCCATCCCGACGGTGATCATCGCGGGGCCGCTCTTCTCGAAGGTCGCGGCGCGCTGGGTGGACGTACCGGCCCCCGAGAAGATGATTCCGCAGCGCCCCTCGGAGGAGCTGGAGAAGCGTCCCGGCTTCGGCGCCACGGTGGCGACCGTGCTGCTGCCCGTCGTGCTGATGCTGGCCAAGGCGCTGGTGGACATCGTGGTCGACGACCCCGAGGCCACCGTGCAGCGGGTCTTCGACGTCATCGGGTCGCCGCTGGTGGCGCTGCTCGCCGCGGTGATCGTGGGCATGTTCACGCTGGGCCGGGCGGCCGGCTTCACCAAGGACCGCCTCTCCGTGACCGTCGAGAAGTCGCTCGCCCCGATCGCGGGCGTGCTGATGATCGTGGGCGCGGGCGGCGGCTTCAAGCAGACGCTCATCGATGTCGGCGTGGGCCAGATGATCCTGGACTTCTCCAAGGACTGGTCGATCCCGGCGTTGCTGCTGGCCTGGCTGATCGCGGTGGCCATCCGGCTCGCGACGGGCTCGGCGACGGTCGCGACGATCTCGGCGGCGGGGCTCGTGGCGCCGCTGGCGGCGGACATGTCGACCTCGCACACCGCGCTGCTCGTGTTGGCCATCGGTGCGGGCTCGCTGTTCTTCTCGCATGTCAATGATGCGGGGTTCTGGCTGGTCAAGGAGTACTTCGGACTGGACGTCGGGCAGACGATCAAGACGTGGTCCGTTATGGAGACGATCATCTCCGTGGTGGCGGGGGCGCTTGTTCTGCTGCTGTCCTTGGTTATCTAGCGCGCCGTCTCGCGGGGCTCCGCCCCGGACCCCGCTCCTCAAACGCCGGAGGGGCTGAATTTCAGCCCGTCCGGCGTTTGAGGACGAACTCGGCGAAGCCGGTGATCAGACCGAGCTGAAAATGACGTTACGCCCCCGGCGATGCTGACGCCTTCTCCAGTTGGAACGCCTCGTTGCCGAGGCCGATACGCGCGTGCGCCTCGGGGTTCCTCGCGCGCAGGATCGCCCCGTGGACCACTCCGATGACCGCCGCCAGGAAGATGATTCCGGGCAGCGCCCAGCTCAGCGCCGAGTCGGGGCCCGCGCCGACCAGGACGTCGAAGTCCTTCACGGTGTAGCCCGCGATGACGAGGAGCCCCACCGCGGCGAGCGCGGACGCGGTGATCCGCCAGGCCTGGGCGCGCGCCGCGCCGCGGCGGGCGAAGAAGACGATGACGGCGATGGACGCGGTGGCCATCAGCAGGATCACGCCGAGCGCGCCGATGTTGCCGCCCCAGGTGAACAGGTGCAGCACGGGAGCGGTCGGGTCGCCCGCCTTTCCGTCGTCGGCGGCGGCGAAGCCCACGACGACCACGACCGAGACGACGGTCTGGAGCAGCGAGCCGGTGCCGGGCGCGCCGGTCGAGGTGTTGGTGCGGCCGAACGCGGCGGGCAGCAGCCTCTCGCGGCCCATCGCGAAGGCGTACCGCGCGACCACGTTGTGGAAGCTGAGGATCGCCGCGAACATGCCGGTCACGAAGAGGACGTGGAGTACGTCGGTGAACGTGCCGCCGAGCCGGGACTCGGTGAGGCCGAAGAGCAGGCCCGCGCTCTGCTCCCGCGCGGCGGGGACGATTGCCGAGGGCCCCGCCGCGACCGTCAGCGCCCAGGAGCTGAGCGCGAAGAAGACGGCGACGAAGCCGACGGCGAAGAACATCACGCGGGCCACGACGACCTGCGGACGGCTGGTCTCCTCGGCGTAGACGGGGGCCTGCTCGAAGCCGGTGAAGGCCGCGATGCAGAAGCACAGGGAGGTGGCGACGCCCGCGCCGGAGAGCGTGTCGAGGTGGAACGCCTCCAGGGACAGGCCCTCCTTCGCCGGGTCGGCGATGGCCGCGATGTCGAAGATGACGACGAGCGCCACCTCGATGAGGAGCAGCACGCCGAGGACGCGCGCGTTCAGGTCGATCTTCAGCCAGGCGAGGACGGCGACGAGGGCGACGGTGGCCAGCGCCGGGATCCACCAGGCGACCTCGACGTCGGCGTACGTGCGGAGCAGCCCGGACACCTCGAAGCCGAGCAGGCCGTACAGGCCCGCCTGGAGGGCGCTGTAGGCGACGAGCGCGACCACCGAGGCGCCGGCGCCCGCGGTGCCGCCGAGGCCGCGGGATATGTACGCGTAGAACGCCCCGGCGTTGTGCACGTGCCGGCTCATCTCCGCGTACCCGAGGCTGAAGAGCGCGAGGACGACGCCGAGGATGAGGAAGAGCAGGGGCTGGCCGACGATGCCCATCACGCCGTAGGTGGTGGGCATGACACCGGCGACGACCATCAGCGGGCCGGTCGCCGCGAGCACGGAGAGCAGCAGGCCCGCCGTCCCGAGCCGGCCCGCGCGCAGCGCGCGTTCCTGCCCCTTGTACGTGCTGATCCCGCTGTCACCCGTCGGTTCGCTGAGGGATCTGGTGCCGCTCGTGCTCGAACTGCCCGTCGCCATGGCGCGGTTGTCCTTTCGGGGGTAACGGATCTCAAGGGATAGGGGTACGCGGGGCGGGTCCTCGCATGCTCAGGCCGAGCCGAGCGCGGTGGCGCGCGCGGCGGTGAACGCCCGGTAAGGGTCCCGGTCCGGGTACGACCAGGGGGCCGGGGTGGCGTGGCGGCCGATGCGGTGGAAGAGCACGGCGGCCTCCGCCGCCCTGCCCTCGCAGCACTTGGCGTGGGCGAGGAAGTTGAGGTCGACGTGGCAGCGCGGGTGGGACGGCCCGTCGGGCGTCTCCCACTCCAGCCACCAGTCGAAGGCGGCCTTCATGACACCGCGGGCCCTGCGCCCGGTCCAGTGCCCGGAGGCCATCGGGTCGGGCGGCTCCATGCCCGCGGTGGCGAGGACGCGGTAGCGCTCGGCGTGCGCGACGACGGGCAGCACCGCCAACGGCGAGTCGGCGGGGGCCTGTTCGGCCGCCCAGGCGGCGAAGTCGTACACCTCGTGCAGGGGGTCCTGGCCCGCGCCGGGGCGGCGCTCGGCGAGCCTCGCGACCATCAGGTGGTGGGCGTGGTGGTGCTCGGGGTGGCGGTGGCGGACCTCGTCGAAGAGGCGTACGACGTCCTCCTCGCGGCCCAGCGACCGTTCAAGCAGGAGCAGGGCGAGCCAGGGCGTCGGGTCGGCGGGGACGCGGGTGGCCGCCTCGCGGCACAGGGCGCGCACCGTGTCCGAACGCTCCTTGCCGCGCAGCGCCTTGTGGACGGCGGTGAAGGCGAGCAGCACCTCGGCGTCGTAGCTCTCGGGCTCCACGAGCCGCCAGTCGCGGGCCCACGCGGCGGCGGTGGGCTCCTGTCCGAGGACGTCGAAGCGGTGCCCCCTGCGGTCCCAGTCGTCGCCGGTGGCGGCGAGCAGCGCGCGGACCTCGATCCAGCGCCCCTGCGCCAACGCGGCCCGGGCTGCGACGAGTTCGGCGTCGTCGAGCGCGGGGTCGAAAGCGTGCGCCGCGGCCCTCTTGCGGGAACGGCCCAGTGGGGGTGGGGGTGGTGACACCGCGGGACTTCCTCCCCGGCGCGGCTTGCGTACGGATGATCACGCACAGCAAACCGGTAGGCACCAGTCCACGTCAAGGGCAGCCTAACCTTCTCCCTTCACCAACTCGTTTCAAGATCTGCTGACTTCGCCCTTCACCTGGGAGAACCCCGCTTGGCAAAGAGCTGCTCAACTCGCCGTGCGGCCGCTCAACCCGCCGTGCGGCCCCTCAACTCACCTCGCGGGCCGCCGCCCGGCCCGCGGCCCGCCCGGAGAAGAGGCAGCCGCCGAGGAAGGTGCCTTCGAGCGAGCGGTAGCCGTGCACTCCCCCGCCGCCGAAACCGGCGGCCTCCCCGGCCGCGTACACACCGGCGAGAGGTTCGCCGCCCTCGGTCAGGACGCGCGAGGAGAGGTCGGTCTCCAGGCCGCCGAGTGTCTTGCGGGTGAGGATGTTGAGGCGCACGGCGATCAGCGGGCCCGCCTTGGGGTCGAGGACGCGGTGCGGGGCGGCGGCCCTGATGAGACGGTCGCCGACGAACTTGCGGGCGCCGCGGATGGCGGTGACCTGGAGGTCCTTGGTGAAGGGGTTGGTGATCTCGCGGTCGCGCGCCACGAGGGTGCGGCGCAGCGCGGCCTCGTCGATCAGGGGCTCCTTGGTGAGCGCGTTCATGCCGCGCACCAGCGCGCCGAGGTCCCTCTCCACCACGAAGTCGACGCCGTGGTCCATGAACGCCTTGACCGGGCCCGGCACTTCGGAGCGCGCCCGGTCGATGACGCCGCGCACCGACTTGCCGGTCAGGTCGGGGTTCTGCTCGGAGCCGCTGAGCGTGAACTCCTTGCCGATGATGCGCTGGTTGAGCACGAACCAGGTGTGGTCGTAGCCGGTGCCCATGATGTGGTGCAGCGTGCCGAGGGTGTCGAAGCCGGGGAAGAGCGGCACGGGCAGGCGTTCGCCGCGCGCGTCCAGCCACAGGGACGAGGGGCCCGGCAAGATACGGATGCCGTGCCGCTCCCAGATGGGGTTCCAGTTCTGGATGCCCTCGGTGTAGTGCCACATGCGGTCGCGGTTGATGAGACGCGCCCCGGCACTCTCGGCGATGCCGAGCATCTTGCCGTCCACATGCGCGGGCACCCCGGAGATCATCTTCTCGGGCGGGGTGCCGAGCCGCTCCGGCCAGTTGGCGCGGACCAGGTCGTGGTTGCCGCCGATGCCGCCCGAGGTCACGATCACGGCCTGGGCCCGGAACTCGAAGGTCCCCGCCACCTCGCGGCTGCTGGCCTTGCCGCGCTCGACGCCGGAGGGTTCGAGGACCTCGCCGCTGACGGTGTCGACGGCGCCCGCGCTGCGCGTGAGCCCGGTGACGCGGTGGCGGAACCTGAGCTGGACGAGGCCGCGCGCGACCCCGGCCCGCACCCGGCGCACGAACGGCGCGAGCAGCCCCGGGCCCGTCCCCCAGGTGATGTGGAAGCGCGGCACCGAGTTGCCGTGGCCCTGCGCGTCGTAGCCGCCGCGCTCCGCCCAGCCGACGACCGGGAAGAAGCGCACGCCCTGCCCGTGCAGCCAGGACCGCTTCTCACCGGCCGCGAAGTCGACGTACGCCTCTGCCCACTTGCGCGGCCAGTGGTCCTCGGGGCGGTCGAACGCGGCGGTGCCCATCCAGTCCTGGAGGGCCAGCGCGTGGGAGTCCTTGATGCGCAGGCGCCGTTGCTCGGGCGAGTCCACGAAGAAGAGGCCGCCGAAGGACCAGTGCGCCTGACCGCCGATGGACTGCTCGGGCTCCTGGTCGACGAGGATGACCCGGCGGCCCGCGTCGACGAGTTCCGCGGTCGCCGCGAGTCCGGCGAGCCCCGCCCCGATCACGATCACATCTGCGTCGTACGCCATAGGGTCGTCCTCCTCGACAGGGGCCCGTGAAGTTACCGGTGGGTCAGATCCTGGGCAGCGGAATGCCCCACGTCAACCGGTGGAGGGGCGGAGATTGCCCCGGGAGCACCCACCCCGCGCCCGCCCAGCACCCACCCTGGCAGGACGCGCGGGAGGCCGTGCGGTTGGATGGCCGGCATGACGGCACACACCCGCCCCCTGCCCGACCCCCGCGAAGAGATCCTGACCATCGTCGACGAGCACGACGAGGTGATCGGCGAGGCCCCGCGCGGTGAGGCGTACGCGCGCGGTCTGCGCCACCGCTGTGTGTTCATCCAGGCGCGGGACGCCGAGGGCCGCGTCTTCGTGCACCGCCGCACCGCGACCAAGCTGGTCTTCCCCTCGCTGTACGACATGTTCGTCGGCGGTGTGGTCGGGGCGGGCGAGGCCTGCGACGACGCGGCGTTGCGCGAGGCGTGCGAGGAGCTGGGGGTCGACGAGCTCCCCCGTCCGACCCCGCTGTTCAAGTTCCTCTACGACGACGGCGCGGGGCGCACCTGGTGGGCGTACCTCTACGAAGTCCGCTGCGAGCTGCCGGTGAACCCGCAGGTCGAGGAGGTCGCCTGGCACACCTTCCTCACCGACGAGGAGCTGGAGCGGCGGCTCGACGAGTGGGAGTGGGTGCCGGACGGGCTCGACGCCTACCACCGCCTGAAGGCCTTCCGCACCAGCTGATCGGCACGGCTTATGGTGCGGCCGTGAGCAATTTCGTACAGAGCCTGAGGCTGTGGTTCGCGCCCGAACGCATCCGCGAGGAGGGCGACACCCCCGACTACCGCTTCTCGCTCGCCAACGAACGCACCTTCCTGGCCTGGCTGCGCACCGCGCTCGCGCTGATCGGCGGCGGCTTCGCCGTGGACCAGTTCCTGCCGGACCTGCGCTGGGGCTGGCGGATCGGGCTCGCGCTCGCGCTGCTCGCCGCGGGTGTGCTGTGCTCGCTGCGGGCGGTCAACCACTGGGTGCGCTGCGAGCGGGCCATGCGGCGCGGCGAGGACCTGCCGGTGGGCCGCTTCCCGACGGTGCTGAGCCTGGTGGTCGCCGTGGTGGCGCTCGCCATGGTGGTGGTCGTGCTCTTCGGGTGGGAGGGGTGACGGACCGGGCGGCGGAGCAGCTCCGCGACCCCGGACTCCAGCCGGAGCGGACACGGCTCGCGTGGCGGCGTACGACGCTGTCCTGCACGGTCGCCGCCCTCCTCGCCGCCCGCGCGGTGCTGCACGAGGGGGCCACCGCGTCCGGCGTGCTGGTCTGCGCCCTGTGTCTGCTGCTCTGGCTCGGCTTCCTGGTGGTCGCGCACCGCAGGATGGCCGCGCTGACCGCCCGCAGGCCCCGGACGCTCACCGTGCGGGGCGCGTGGACGGCGGCCGTGTGCACGCTGGCGCTGGCCGTGTGCGCGGCGGCGATGGTGGTCTGAGGGGTGCGGCGAGGGCGAGGGCGCCGGGTCAGTCCGGCCAGTCCACCGTGACGACGACCTTGCCGCGCGTACGCCCCTCCGCGCTCTTCCGGTGCGCGTCGGCGGCCCGCTCCAGCGGGAACGTCTCCTCGACGTGGATCGTCACCACGTCCTGCTCCACCAGCTCGGTCAGCCGCCCCAGATCGGCGGCGTCGGGCCGTACGAAGCAGTAGTGGCCGCCCATGCCGGTCACCCCGCTGTCCGCGATGGACGCCAGCCGGCCGCCCTGCGCGAGGAGTTCGACGGACGCCTTGAGCGCGTCGCCGCCGACGGTGTCGAAGGCCGCGTCGACGCCCTCGGGGGCGAGGCCGCGGACCCGGTCGACGAGGCCCTCCCCATACGTCACCGGCTCGGCGCCCAGCTCCCGCAGGAAGTCGTGGTTGCGCTCGCTGGCCGTGCCGATGACGCGGGCGCCCGCGTGCCGGGCGAGCTGCACGGCGAGGGAGCCCACCCCGCCGGCCGCCGCGTGCACGAGGACCACGTCGCCGTCCTTGACCTCCAGCGCCTTGGTGAGCACCTGGTAGGCGGTGAGCCCGGCGAGGGGCAGGCCCGCGGCCTCCTCGAAGGTGAGGTTGCGCGGCTTGCGGGTGAGGGTGCGCACCGGCGCGGCGACGTACTCGGCGAAGGTGCCGCGCGAGAGGAAGTCCTCGCGTACGTATCCGATGACCTCGTCGCCGACGGAGAACTCCGTGACGGAGGGGCCCGGCTGGACCACCACTCCGGCGACGTCCCAGCCCGGGATCACCGGGAAGACCGCGTCGAGGGCGCCGTCGAGATAGCCCTCGCGGCACTTCCAGTCGACGGGGTTGACGGCGGCGGCCCGCACCTTCACCAGGACGGAGTCGGGGCCGACCTTGGGGTCGCGCACCTCGCCGTATTCGAGGACCTCGGGTCCGCCGTAGCGGCGGTAGCTGATCGCCTTCACACCGACCAGGCTCACATAGCGGAATAAATGGGGCATCGGGGGCTAGCCTGAGAGGGTCAACGCATTCCCGGACGTCACAGAAGGTGCGCGCCATGACCACGCTCCACCACGAACACCCGGTGCACGACCACATCCATGGGCCGGCCTGCGGGCATCCCGAGGTGCCGCACGGTGACCATGTCGACTACGCGCACGACGGGCACATGCACCGGCGCCACTCGGACCACTACGACGAGTGCGAGCCGGCCGGCCACGTGGCCCATCAGGATCATGAGCATCGGCACGGGGACGGGTGCGGGCACGAGTCCGTTCTCCACGGTGATCATGTGGACTATGTGCATGATGGGCACCGGCACGCCGCCCACGACGGGCACTGGGACGATCACTGAGCGATCCGCCTTGCATGGGGGGTAGCTGCGGGCCGCATGGGGCTGAGCGCGCAGTTCCCCGCGCCCCTTACGGGGCGCTCTTCGGGGTGCTTTGCGGTCTGGACTACATACCGACTGGTCGGCATCATGGTGGACGTCACCACCCATGCCGATCAGGAGCGATAGATGAGCGCAGAGCAGCCGCCGGGTCTCGACCTCGACCAGTTGCGCGGCCACCTCGACCGCGAGCGGCCAGGCCTGGTCGGCGGGCCGCTCGCCGCCCGGCTGATCGAGGGCGGCCGGTCCAACCTCACGTACGCCGTGACGGACGGCACCACGCGCTGGGTCGTCCGGCGGCCCCCGCTGGGCCACGTGCTGGCCACCGCGCACGACATGAAGCGCGAGCACCGGGTGATCGAGGCCCTGTACCCCACGGACGTACCCGTGCCCGCGCCCGTGCTGCTCTGCGAGGACGACACGGTCATCGGGGCGCCCTTCTACGTCATGGAGTTCGTGGACGGCACCCCGTACCGCACCGCCGAGGAGCTGACCCCGCTCGGGCCGGAGCGGACCCGCGCCGCCGTGCTCGGCCTCGTCGACACGCTCGTCGACCTGCACGCCGTGGACCCCGAGGCGGTCGGGCTCGGTGACTTCGGGCGGCCCGACGGCTTCCTCGACCGGCAGCTGCGCCGCTGGGGCAAGCAGCTGGACGCCTCCCGCAACCGCGCCCTCGCCGGCGTCGACGAACTGCACGCGGCGCTCGGGCGCTCGCTGCCCTCCTCCCCGGCGCCGACCGTCATCCACGGCGACTACCGCCTGGACAACGTCCTCATCGGCGAGGACGACCGGATCAGGGCCATCCTCGACTGGGAGATGTCCACGCTCGGAGATCCCCTCACCGACCTCGGGCTGCTCGTCATGTACAGCGCCAAGCTGGAGGTGCCGGACTCCCCCGTCAGTACGACGGCGGGCGCGCCGGGCCACCCGGACCCGGCCGAGCTGATCGAGCGGTACGCCACGCGCTCCGGGCGCGATGTGTCGGCCGTCTCCTGGTACACCGCCTTCGCGTGGTTCAAGCTCGCCGTGATCCTGGAGGGCATCCACTACCGGTACACGCTCGGCCAGACCGTCGGCGCGGGCTTCGACCGGATCGGCGAACTGGTGCCCGTGTTCATCGAGCACGGCCTGACCACTCTTCAGGAAGGCTGACCCGACCATGGATTTCGCATTCGACGCACGCACCGAGGAACTGCGGGCCAAGCTCCTCGCCTTCATGGACGAGCACGTCTATCCGGCGGAGCCCGTCGCCGAGGAACAGCGCGCCGCGCTGGCCTCGCCGTGGGACACCCCCGCCGTGGTCGGGGAGTTGAAGGCCGAGGCCCGCCGCCAGGGCCTGTGGAACCTCTTCCTGCCCGACCCCGCGTACGGTGCCGGGCTGACGAACCTCCAGTACGCGCCGCTCGCCGAGATCACCGGCCGCTCCCCGCACCTGGCGCCCACCGCGCTGAACTGCGCCGCCCCGGACACCGGCAACATGGAGGTCCTCGCCCAGTTCGGCAGCGAGGAGCAGCGCAAGCGCTGGCTCCAGCCGCTGCTCGCCGGGGAGATCCGTTCCGCGTTCGCGATGACCGAGCCGGAGGTGGCCTCCTCCGACGCCACGAACATCACCACGCTGATAGAGCGCTCCCCGGACGGCTCCGAGTACGTCGTCACCGGGCGCAAGTGGTACATCTCCGGGGCGATGAACCCCGACTGCGAGATCTTCATCGTGATGGGCAAGACGGACCCGGAGGGCTCCGACATCCGCCGCCAGCAGTCGATGGTCCTTGTGCCTCGCGACACCCCGGGTGTCGAGGTGAGGCGCGCGATGCGGGTGTACGGCTACGAGGACCACTCCCACGGCGGGCACGCCGAGGTCGTCTTCCACGGTGCGCGCGTCCCGGCCGCGAACCTCGTCGGCGAGGAGGGCGGCGGCTTCGCCATCGCGCAGGCGCGGCTCGGGCCCGGCCGTATCCACCACTGCATGCGGCTGATCGGGATGGCCGAGCGGGCCATCGAGCTGATGTGCCGGCGCGCGGTGGCGCGTACGGCGTTCGGGAAGCCGCTGGCCCAGCAGGGCGTCGTCCAGGAGTGGATCGCGGACGCGCGGGTCGCGGTCGAGCAGGTGCGGCTGCTCGTCCTGAAGACGGCCTGGCTGATGGACACCGTCGGCAACCGGGGTGCCCATACCGAGATCCAGGCCATCAAGATCGCGACGCCGCGTACGGTCGTCGACATCCTCGACCGGGCCGTGCAGTTGCACGGGGCGGGCGGGGTCAGTCAGGACTTTCCGCTGGCGGAGCTTTGGGCGGCAGCGAGGACGCTGCGCTTGGCTGACGGACCGGATGAGGTGCACCAGCGCTCGCTGGCGCGGCGGGAGCTCAAGCGGTATCTGTGACCCGGGGCCGTGGGCGCCGCTGATCACCGGCTTCGCCGAGTTCGTCCTCAAACGCCGGACAGGCTGAATCTCACGGCCGCAGCGCCCGCAGGAGCAAGTCCGCCAAGTGGTCCGCCACCTGTTGGGGGGTCAGGGGGCCCTCGGGGCTGTACCACGTGGACAGGTGGTGGACCGAGCCGAAGTGGTAGTCCACCACCAGGTCCGCCGGGGTCGCCGTGGAGAAGACGCCGGAGTCCTGGCCCTCCTCGATCAGGGCCCGGAAGCGCTCGTGGTAGCGGCGGCGTTCGGCGCGCACCTGCTTGTTCTTCTCGGGGCTCAGGTGGTGCATGGAGCGGAAGAAGATCGAGGCGTCGTCGAGGTTGTCGATGGTGGTGACCACGACGTCCGCGGCGGCGTCCCGGACCCGCTGCTCGACCGGGGCGTCCGCGTCCGCGATGGCGTCCAGACGCTCCTGCTGGACGCGGAGCATCCGGGCGTACACCTCGTGCAGGAGGTCGTCCTTGGAGCCGAAGTAGTGGTAGAGCGCGCCCTTGGTGACGCCGGCCGCCTCCACGATCTCCTGCACCGACGTGCGGTCGTAGCCGTGGTCGGCGAAGAGCCGGGTGGCGGCGGCCAGCAGCCGCTGCGGGACGGGCGTGCCGTCACCGTCCGTCGTCCTGGCCACTTCCGCCACCTGCCTTTCGTGTCACTGACTGTCCTGTGAACGGGAACGCAACTCCCGCCGGAGGATCTTCCCACTTGTCGTCTTCGGCAGCTCCGTCAGGATCTCGACCTCACGCGGGTATTTGTACGCGGCGAGCCGCTCCTTGCAGTACGCGGTCAGTTCGGCGGCGCCCGTGTCGCCGCCGGGACGCAGGCTGACGTACGCCTTGACGCTCTCCCCGCGGTAGCTGTCGGGCACGCCGACGACGGCCGCCTCGCGCACGGCCGGGTGGGAGTAGAGGACGTCCTCGACCTCGCGCGGCCAGACCTTGAAGCCGGACGCGTTGATCATGTCCTTCTTGCGGTCGACGACGTAGAGCCAGCCGGCCGGATCCATGAAGCCGATGTCCCCGGTGCGCAGTTCACCGCCGGGGAAGGCCTCGGCGGTGGCGTCGGGGCGGTTCCAGTAGCCGGGGACCACCTGCGGCCCGGCGACGACGATCTCGCCGTGCTCACCGAACGGGACCTCCTGGCCGCGTTCGTCCAGGATGCGTACGACCGTCTCGGGTCCCGGGACACCGACGGCGAGGGTGCCGGAGACGGGGTCGACCGGGGCCTCCTGGCCCGGCGGCACGGAGGCGCAGGGGGCGGTGCATTCGGTGAGGCCGTACCCGTTGTGGAGGTAGGGGCCGAAGGCGGCGCGGAACTTCACGACGAGCGCCGGGGGCAGCGGCGCGCCGCCCGAGGAGATCAGCCGGAAGGAGTCGAAGTGGGCGCGGGTCACCGAGGGGTGGGCGGCGAGCGCCATGAACGCCGTGGAGGGGCCGACCGTGTACGCGGGGCGGTGTTCGGCGAAGGCGTCGAGGACCACGCCGGCCTCGAAGCGGTAGGCGAGCGCGAGGGTGCCCGCGTTGGCGAGGCACGCCGCGATCTGGGCGACCATGCCGGTGATGTGGAAGAGCGGCGCCATCGCGAAGTAGCAGGCGCCTTCGGGGATTCCGGCGCCGGTGCGCTGGCGTTCCGCGTTGTAGGTGATGTTGCCGTGGGTGTTCATGGCGCCCTTGGGGGTGCCGCTCGTGCCGGACGTGTAGCTGATGAGGGCGACGTCGGTGGGGCCGAGTCCGCGGTCGGCCGGGGCGGGGAGGCCTTGGCGTGCGACCGCCACCAGGTCGTCGGCGTCGGCGGGGACCGGCAGGCGTGCGAAGTCCAGGACCCGGGGGTCGTTCCTGCTCTGGAGGTCGAGCTGGCAGGCGGTGAGCACGATCCGCACCGGCGAGCCCGCCGCCGTGTCGCGCAGATACGTCTCCCAGGAGCGGTCCGCGCAGATCAGCGCCGTCACATCGGCGTCCGCGAGGACGTGGCGGACCTCCGCGGACTTGTACATGGGGTTGACGGGCACCACCGTCGCGCCCGCCTTCCAGGCGCCGAGGAGCGCGATCACGAAGTGCGGGGTGTTCTGGAGGAGGATCGCGACGCGCTCGCCCCGTGCGAGGCCGCGCGCGGCGAGGTGTCCGGCGACGGAGTCGCTGAGGGCGTCGGTCTCGCGGTAGCTGAGGCGGCCGTCGAAGTAGGCGAGGGCGGGGTGTTCGGGGGCCCTGGCGACGGCGGCGCGGAAGGAGTGGACCAGGGTGGGGGCGGGGTTCACGGGGCCGCGCTGGGCTTCGTTGAGGCGGGCGAGCCAGGGCTTGGCGGCGTAGACCGAGCCGTTCGCGTCCGCTGAGGATTCGGTCACCGCTGCGCCTCCTCCCACTTCTGCTGGAGGTGGTTCATGCCGGTCAGCCACTTGTCGGGGGTGGCGGCGCGGGCCTGGTAGTAGGCGGCGACCTCGGGGTGCGGAAGGATCAGGAAGCGGTCCTCGGCCATGCCCGCGAAGAGCGCGGCGGCGACGGCCTCCGGTTCGATCGCGGTGGGGGCGAGCACGAGGTCGCCCGCGGTCCCGGTGGCGGCGAGCATGTCGGTGCGCACGCCCTGCGGGCAGATCGCGTGGACCTTCAGGCCGCGGTGGCGGTAGGTGAGCGAGAGCCATTCGGCGAAGGCGTACGCCCCGTGCTTGGAAACGCTGTAGGGGGCGGCGCCGATCATGGTGAGCAGGCCGGCCGCGGAGACGGTGGAGACGAAGCGGCCGCCGCCGCGCTCCAGCCAGCCGGGCAGCAGGGCCTGCGCCGCGCGCACGTGCGCCATGACGTTGACGTCCCAGGCCGCGGCCCAGACCTCCTCGGGCGCGGCCTCGGTGCCGCCGGAGCCGAGCCCGGCGTTGGCGCAGTACACGTCGACCGTGCCGCCGAGCGCCTCGGTGGCCCGCGGCACGATCCCCGAGGCGTCTCCGGGGACCGCGATGCCGCCCACCTCGTCGGCGACGGCCGCGGCCTTGGCGCCGTCCAGGTCGTTGACGACGACGCGGGCCCCCTCGGCGGCGAAGCGGCGGGCGAGCGCGGCTCCGATCCCGCCCCCGGCACCGGTGACGACGACTCCCTTGTCCCGCAGGCTCTCCACGACCGGTCTCCTTCGACATCGGGCTCGACCACGGCTCTCGCGGCCCGTCCGTCCCGGCAGACTAACCAGTCGGTATGTCGTGGCGGAAGGGGGCGAGTGGCGCCGCCGCTCAGCTCCGGCAGCTCGCGTGCAGGATCCGTGCCAGCTCGCGGGGCTGGGAGAACATCGGCCAGTGCCCGGTGTCCATCTCCACCAGGCGCCAGCGGTCGCTCTTCAGCAGTTCGGCCGCGTCGTCCATCGGCTCGGCGCCGTCGAGCAGGCACTTGACGTATGTCGCGGGCAGCTCGCCGGGCGAGCGCTCCAGCACGGCGGGCCCGGTCAGCGTGGCGCCCGGGTGCGCTGTCGCGCCGCTCGCGAACCGGGCGACCTGCTCGCTCCCGAGGTCCTGCCCGTCGAGGTCGGTCCAGGCCGGGGGTGCCCAGAAGCCGTCGTTCTCGGCGAGCGTCTCCTCGAACACCGCCTGGCCCTGCCACCACGAGGAGGCGAACGACTCCCCGTCGACCGGGACGTTGGCGTCGACGAACACGACGCGGGCGAGCCGGTCGCCGATCCGCTCGGCGGCCTGGCCGACCGGGATGCCCGCGTAGCTGTGCCCGACCAGGACGACATCGCGCGGGCCGAGCCGCTCGACCTCGTCGACGATGTCCCGCACATGGGTCTGCTGATCGGCCGGTATCGCCTGTTTGTCGGCGAGGCCGGAGAGTGTCAGCGGATGGGCGCCGTGCCCGGCCGCCCGCAGCTCCCGTGCCACGTCGTCCCAGGCCCACGCGCCGAGCCAGGCACCCGCCACCAGTACGAAATCGCTCATGGCGCGAACGTACACGCCCCGCGCGGGGTGGGGCAGGCCCCACCCGGGACCTGGGTGCCTGCCGGATGGCGGCGGTGGCCCGGCGTACGGAATCGTGATCTTCGGTCGGCCCAAGTGGGCCGGGTCAAGCGGATCGAGGAGACACGACATGCCCCGCACGGCACCGCGAAGGGTCCCGCTCCTGCTGGTCACGGCGGCGGGCACGGCGGCCCTCCTGGCACCCGCGGCCGCGCAGGCGGCGCCCCGGCCCGCCGGCCCGGTCGCGGCGATCGAGCGCGCCGCCCACCCCTTGCGCTCGACCGGCCCCGGCGGCGGCACGGAGGATCTGCGGCCCCTGGGCAGGATGGTGGGCGACGCCTCTGTGGTGGGTCTGGGCGAGGCCACACACGGTTCCCACGAGTTCTTCACGATGAAGGAGCGCGTGTTCCGCTACCTCGTGGAGGAGAAGGGCTTCACCTCCTTCTCGCAGGAGGTCAGCTGGACGACCGGCCTGCGTTTCGACGCGTATGTGCGGGGCGGCGGTGGCGATGTCCGAAAGCTTGTCCACCGCGAGCTGGCGAAGACGCCCTGGGACACCGAGGAGTACGTCCACCTGCTGCGCTGGATGCGCGCGTACAACGCCGGGCACCCGCACCGCCAGGTGCGCTTCATGGGCAACGACCTCAACTACCCCGAACTCGGCCGCGAAGTGTTCGACGGGGTGGAGGAGTACGTCCGCGCGCACGAGCCCGATCTGCTGCCAGAGATCACCAGCCGCTACGCGCCGATGCGGCGCCTCGCGGACGGAGACACCTACATGGGGCGGCCCCTCAAGGAGCGCCGGGAGCTGGCGGAGAAGGCACGCGAAGCCCTTGACCTGCTGGAGAAGCGCCGACCCGGCTCCGCCGACCGGAAGTTCACCTGGGCGCTCCAGCACGCCCGGTCCCTGTCGCAGACCGCCGCCATCTACGCCTTCCCCCTGGACACGCCCGAGGGCCAGAAGGACGCCATGCTGTACCGCGACCGCCTCATGGCGGCGAACACCGCGTGGTGGCAGCGGCACACCGGCGACAAGGTGCTCCTCTCGGCCCACAACGCCCATGTCGCGTACGAGAGTCATGACCCGCGCTACCCGAAGATGCAGGGCGCCTTCCTGCGGGACAGGCTCGGCGAGCGGTACGTGAGCCTCGGGTTCACCTTCGACCAGGGGTCGTTCCTGGCCCAGGGCCCCGACAACGGCGCGTGGAAGTCCTTCACGGTGGGCCCCGCGACGCGCGGCATGAACGAGCACACCCTCGACAAGGTGCGCCACGACGACTACTTCGTGGACATGCGCTCCCTGCCGAAGCCGACGCGCGCCTGGCTGAGCGAGGCACGGGTGACCCGCAGCATCGGCTCCGGCTGGCCGGACGGACCGTACAAGATCCGCCTCGCGCCCTCGCACGACATCCTCATCCATCTGCACCGCGTCACCGCGGCTCACCGCCAGCCTCAATGAGCGGGATGAGCCGGGGCGCCGGGGCGCTCCCCGAGACGGGCGAGCGCGGGGGATGGCCAGGCGGCCCGCGCGGCAGGACCATACGGGCGTGGAGCCCTACTGGGAACTGACCTTCGACGCCGACGGCGACGTCGACACCGCGCAGCGCGCGGCGCTGCTGTCCGGCACGGAGCGCGAGAGCGTCACCGACCTGCTGGTCTTCGCGCACGGCTGGAACAACGACAAGAAGGACGCCCGCAAGCTGTACCGGCGCTTCTTCGCCCCCTTCGCGCACCTGGCCGCGCCCGAGGCACGCCTCGGCTACGTCGGCGTGCTGTGGCCCGCCATCCGCTTCCCCGACGAGCCGATCCCCGACTTCGACCCCTCGGCCGCCACCGTCGCGGCCACCGCCGCCGCGCCCGTGCTCGACGCGGCCACCCGGCAGGCGCTGGACCGCGCCTTCCCCGACCACGGCGCGACGCTCGACCGAATCGCCGAACTGCTCGCGGAGCGCTCCGATGTCCCCTCCCGGGTCTACGAGTTCGGGCGGCACGTCCGTGAGCTGGTCTCCCTGCGCGAGACGAGCCCTGCCCGCAACCTCGGCGAGGACCTGGGCGCGGGCGAGCCCGCCATGCTCACCGACGACGCGGTCCAGGTCTGCGAGGTGCTGGCCGCCGCGGCCCGCGCGGAGACCGGGCGGCCCGAGCTGCTCGGGGACCTGCGCAAGCGGGTGTGGGACGGCGCGCACGAGCTGCTGCGGCAGGGCACCTACTTCGCGATGAAGCGCCGGGCGGGCGCCGTCGGCCAGCTGGGCCTCGGCCCCGCGATCGGCCTGCTCAGCGCCGACGTGCCCGGCGTCAGGGTGCATCTGATCGGGCACAGCTTCGGCGCCAGGCTCGTGTCGTACGCGCTGCGCGGCATGCCCGCGGACGTGCGCGCGGTGAAGTCGGTGACGCTGCTCCAAGGGGCCTTCTCGCACTACGCGTTCGCCGAGCGGCTGCCGCACGACCGCTCGCGCGGCGGCGCCCTGCGCGGTGTGCAGCGCCGCGTCGACGGCCCCCTCGTGTGCTGCTACTCGCGCCACGACGACGCCCTGGGGCGGCTCTACCCCCTGGCGTCGAAGCTGACCGGCGACTCCACCAGCTTCCTGCACCTGTGGGAGCGGTGGGGCGCCATCGGGTACGGCGGCATCCGGGCCGTGGACGGCACGACACGCATCAGGCTCGGCGAGGCCATGCCCGCCGAGGGGTGCGTCAGCGTGGACGCGGCGTCGGTGGTGCGGCGCGGCGGCCCGCCCGCCGGCGCGCACAGCGATGTGTGCCATGAGGAGCTGGCACGTGCCGTGTTCGCCGCCGGGCGGATCCCTCTCGCCTGAGGGCGCCCCGGCCTACTGGCGGTGCCGGGGGAACTCGACGACCTGCTGGTAGGTGGGGCGGTTCTGCCACTGGACCGGCTTGTGCGTGATGCCGCCGAGCGCCCGGTGGACGATCGCGTCCGCGCACCACTGGTCGCCCGCCTTGCACGCGTCGTCGCCGGGGTAGACCTCGGTGGCGGGCTTGGCGACGGCCTGCGCGAGGGTGGTGAGCAGGGCGTCGCGGCAGGCGTCGAGCTTGCCGTCACCGCAGTAGGTGTGGGCCAGTTCGCCCTTCACCGGCTGCCCGAGGACCTTGCGCAGATCCTTGTCGGCATAGCCCCACCAGCCGTACTGGAAGGCCGATCCGGCGTGCGCCCCGGTGGGGCCGTGGCCCGCGGAGGGCGCCTCGTCGGTGCTCAGCTGCGCGGTCAGCGCGTCGTACAGCTCCTTGCCCATGCCCGGCTTGAACTCGGCCTCGATGAGCAGCGGCCACCAGGCGTCCATGACGCGTACGGCGTCCGGGTGGGCGTACGCCTTGAAGCCCGCGGACGTCTGGTTGCGCTGGGCGCCCGCCTTGCGCCACGCCTCCAACTGCTGCACGGCCTCGGCGAGTCGCGGGTCGGTGACGGCCTTGCTCCGCACCACCTTCAGCAGCTCGGGCAGCACCTGCTCGCCGCGCAGGTCGGTGACGGCCGCCTCGGCCATGGCCCGGGTCAGCGAGGCGCGGGTGACACCGCCCTCCTCCGTGAGCTTCCTGACCCGCCCGTCGAGCAGGTCGCCGCGGTGCACGGCGCTGACGCCGAAGCCCGCCGCGCTGAAGTCCTTGGCCTGTTTGTTGTTCCAGGAGATGTAGTAGTCCTGGTTGACGGACTGGGGGTGCTCGGCGGGCGGGGTCTGTGCCGAGGTGTTGTCCTCCGGGTCGAAGTCCCGCCATTCGTAGGCCTGTTCCGCCTTGACCGGCAGCGCGGGGTCGACGCTCTCGGCGCGCTCGGGGTTGGCGCCGCTGTTGTAGTACGCGATGTCGCGCGAGTCGGCGTAGAACCAGTTGAAGGCGTAGCTGATGTGCTGCGCCGCCTTCTTGAAGGTCGCCGCGTCCGTGACGTACGAGGGGTCGTTCAGCATCTGGAAGCCGATGATCGAGTCGGCCTCGTGGCGGTAGGTGGAGCGCAGCGAGACGTAGGCGACGGGCTTGGCGTCGACGGTCGCGCGGTGGGTGACGATGCCGTACTTGGTGCGCAGGACCTGCATGCGGTAGGAACCGGCGGCCGTGGAGTCGGCGAGGGTCGGCTTCCAGGCGTTCTTGCGCTCCAGCTTCTCCATGGGCGTGCACGTGCCCCGGTACAGATAGCCGGTGGACTGCTTGGTGGGCGTGCCGCCGCCCGGCTCGCACAGCTCGACGGCGTACGTGTCCGTGATGTCCTGCCCGGCGGAGGTCGCCGACCAGGCGTAGTCCTGGCCGCGCCCCAGCTGGACGTACATCCCCACACCCGCGAAGGAGACACCGCGCGCGCTGATGCCGGGCCCCTGGAGCTCCTGCTGCATGAGGAGCTGGGGCGCGAAGTACCCGGTCTGGGGGCCGAAGACGGCGACGGGGTTCCCGCTCGCGGTGTGCTTGCCGGAGACGAGCAGGGCGTTCGACATGCCCTTCTTGTGGCCGCCCGGCCTGAAGAGGTCCGAGGGCAGGACGCCCTTGTCGTACATGCCCTGGAGCGGCTTGAGCTTCTTGGGGGCCCGCACCGGGTCCTTGGCGCCGCTCTTCGCGCCGCCCTCCCGGTCGTACACCAGTTGCTCGCGCTCGACCGAGCCCGGGTCGGGCATGGCCGTGCCGCGCGCCTTCTCGGGCTTGCCCGCGTACGGGAAGCTCGTGCCGTCGTGGACGGTCTGCACGGCCTCGGGGTCGTTGCGGGCGCGGAAGGACTCCCAGACCTCCGTGCCCTTCTCCACGCCGTACTTCTCCTGGGCCTTCAGGAGGGAGAGGGCGGACTCGACCTCTCCGCCGCCGCCGTTGCCGAAGAGCCCGCCGACGACCGAGGCGAGCGCGATCATGTCGGTGACCTTGAAGGGCTCTATCTCGCCGATGTTGGTGATCGCGTCGATCTTGCCGGTGAGGACGTACTCGCCGGGGAAGTAGCGGCCGTTCTTCGCCTTCACGCGGTAGGCGTTGAGCCCGTCGACGTAGGCCTGCGCGTCCTCCATCGCCCGCTCGCCGCGCTCGCCCCGCGTCGCCTTGATGTACTCGACCTGCTTCTCCAGGTCCTTCTCCGTGTACGGGGCCTGCGGCCAGAACTGCTGCTCAAGGCCCTGATTGGCGAGTGCCCCGCCCGCGAACGAGGTCAGTTGGCCACGGCCGATGTGCCGGAAGAGGTCGATGAGCCAGAGCCGGTCCTGCCCGGCCGCGAAGCCCGCGCCGAACTCGGTTCCGTAGCGCGTGGTGCCTTTGATGTGCGGGATGCCGTACTTCTTGTCGCGCGTGATCGTCACGTCGTCGCGCGGCTTGGTGACCGAGGCGATCTGGCCGTCGCGCACCCCGAAGGAGGCGTCGTCGAAGAAGTCTGTGAGACGGTCGTCGGTAAGTGAGGGGTAGCCGGACGACAGTGCGTCGTAGGGGCCCAACTGGTCGTTCGCGTGGGCGGGTTGGGTGCCGAGGAGGCGGTGTGCGAGGATCTCGGCGAGTGTCGCGTTGCCGTTGGCGCCGGGTGGCAGGATGTCCGCGCACTGCCCCTCGCAGTAGTCGGCGCTCTCCTCGGCGGCGGGCTCGCGCGGCGCCGCCCCCGCCCCCGGCAGGGGCGCCACCAGGCAGGCGCCGAGCGCGAGCGCCACTCCCGCCGTGAGCGTTCCGAGTCTGACGATGCGTCGTCGCATGGCTGCTCCTCCGGGTTCTGCGGAAGGCCGATGCGGCGGAGGTTACTGGCGAGTTGATGAACTCGAAAGATGAACAACCTTCGCCTTTTCGGAATCACCACAACGCGCCCCCTTCCCGGGCGCATCAGACCAGCTCGGGCGGGCAGGCGAAGAACGGTCGCCTCGAAAGGGAGCCGATTCGCGTGTCGATACGTCTACTCGGCGACGTCGTTTCGACTTCGACTCGACTGCGACGCCGGCAGATACGGAACACGGGGTACCAGTTCGGAAGTACGTGTGACGGAGGTGCAGGGCGATGGCCGGATTCCGGAGTCTCGCGAGACAGGTGCGTGATCCGCAGAGCGATCTGGCGCTGCGGCGCTACTCGCTGCGCAAGTGCCTGGAGAGGTTCGCCCCCTATGGGCACCGGGCGACCTGGGACCATCTGTGTTCCCGGGCGGGCTTCGGGCCCGAGGACAGGTCACCGGATCCGGCGCGGCTGGTGGCCGCGCTGGAGGAGCTGGAGGCGGCACGGGCGGTCTGGCTCGCCTATGAGGCGGAGTTCGCGGAGCGCCGCCGCAGGGAGAAGCACGACGGGCTCAGGCGCCCCGGCAGCGAGGACGACTGGCACCGCCGCACCTGGGGCGGCTGCGGGGTCGCCTGGTGCGACGATCCGGGGGTCCACCCCCGGGCGCCTCTCGCCGAAGTGCTGCGCCGGCTGATCGCGGCGCTGGAGAGGGAGCCGGGCGCCTCGTGCCCCGTCTGCGGGGACACCTACCTGGTGTGGAAGCGCGGCCTCGCGCACAAGCCGTCATCCGGTGCGGTCTGCACGGGCTGCGGCATCGTCGTGCCGGCCCCCGTGCTCACACCGGACGCGGTGGCGCGTGCGCGGGCGCGGATCCTGCGGCCGCTGGTCACGGCGTGAGGGAGGGAGCGGTCAGGGTGTGGCCACGCCGGTGTGTATGGCGAGTTTGAACTGGGCGTGGGTCAGCGGCGTGGCGAGCTTCACGTCTCCCACGCCGCGTGCCGAGATCTTCAGCCCGACCGGCGTGCCCGGGTGGACGAACATCTGCCAGACGTACGACCGGTACTGACCGCCCCTGGTGGGCGCGGAGTCGGTCGTGGCGGTCGAGTCGTAGCCGGTCGTCAGGTTCAGCGGGTCGCGGACGAAACGGCTGCGGTACTCGATGGGCCCGCCGGCGGGCTGCCAGAAGACCAGCGCGGAGAGCACGCCCCACCCGTCGTGGCTCGGCCAGATCAGTCCCGAGCGGGCGTGCGGGAAGTCGGCGGGACCGGTGCCGCCCTTGCCCGGGTCGTGCATGCGCCACGGGTCGTACGACTCCGCCGCCTCCCCGTACGGAAAGCGCACGAGGTGGTAGCCGTCGCTGTCGTATCTGATGGCCTGCGGCCCGTGCTGTGCGGCGTCCCACTTCAACGAGCAGATGGCGACGGACATCGGCCCTCCCCCTGAGTGATGTCGTGTGGTGCCTCTGTTCTCTCTTGTACTACGCGTGGGCCCGGCGCACTACGTGTTGGCCCGGGGCACTACGCGCGGGCCCGGCGCACTACGCCTTGGGGCGGCGCTCCACCATCAGGCGGGAGCCGGTGAGGCGTTCGCCGAAGACGTCGTCGGGGTTGGAGAGCACGCACGTCTCCAGGGAGAGGCAGCCGCAGCCGATGCAGTCGGTGAGGTGGTCCCGCAGCCGGCCCAACTGCTTGATGCGCTCGTCCAGTTCCGCGCGCCAGTGCTCCGAGAGGTGCGCCCAGTCCTCGTGGTTGGGCGTGCGCTCCTCGGGCAGCGAGTCGAGGGCCTCGCGGATCGTGGCGAGCGGGATGCCGACGCGCTGGGAGGCACGGATGAAGGCGACGCGGCGCAGCGTGTCCCGGTGGTAGCGGCGCTGGTTGCCCGAGGTGCGGCGGCTGGAGATGAGGCCCTTGGACTCGTAGAAGTGCAGGGCGGAGACGGCGGCGCCACTACGGGCCGACAGCTGGCCGACCGTGAGTTCGTGGACCTTCTCTGGGATCTGGGGCACGTGGCGAACCCTAATGGCTGGTCCGTTGACACGCGTCGGCGCACACCGCATGCTGAGCAAGCGCTTAGTCCGCGCATGACGCACACGTCTAGGAGGCCAGGGACATGGCGGAGCCGAGGATCTTCACATCGGCCGGGGAGCTGCGCGCCGGGGTCGGCGAGCGGCTGGGGTACAGCGACTGGCTGGAGATCGACCAGAAGCGGATCGACCTCTTCGCCGAGGCCACGGGCGACCACCAGTGGATCCACGTGGACGCGGAGAAGGCGGCGGCCGGCCCCTTCGGGACGACCATCGCGCACGGCTATCTGACCCTGTCGCTGCTGCCGAGCCTGGTGCCGCAGATCATGCGCGTCGAGGGCATGAAGATGGGCATCAACTACGGCACCGACAAGGTCCGCTTCCCCTCCCCCGTGCCGGTCGGCTCCCGGCTGCGGGCGAGTGCCGAACTCACGGACGTGACGCCCACGAAGGACGGCGGCGTGCAGGTGACGGCGCGGGTGACCGTGGAGCGCGAGGGGGCCGACAAGCCCGCGTGCGTGGCGGAGTCGGTGTCGCGCTACTACTTCTGAGGGCACTCCCGCATACGGGCGCTCCGGCGCCACCTCAGTACGGGCGCCCCGGCGCCCCCTAAGTACGGGCGCCCACCATCCGCAGCACAAGGTCGGCGTAGAGCGCGCCGACCTCGTCGGGTGTGCGGCGCCCGGCCACGTTGAACCAGCGGGCCACGTCGATGCAGAGCGAGAGCACGGCGAGCGTGGTACCCGGCACGTCCGGGACGTCGAACTCCCCCGCCCGCACACCGTCGTTGATGATGCCGCGGACCGCCGCGTCCGACTCGCGGCGCAGCGCGACGATCTCCGTGCGGTGCTCCTCGCCGAGCGCGTCCAGCTCGTACTGCACCACGCGCGCGGTCGTGTGGTGGGCGGCGTGCCAGCCGACGAAGGAGCGCACGGCCGCCGCGAGCCGGTCGGCCGCGGTGCCCTCGCCGTCCGCCGCGGTGCGCAGGATGGTGAGGGCCTTGTCGTGGCCGATCCTGCTGATGCGGTGGAGCAGCTCTTCCTTGGTCTTGTAGTGGATGTAGAGCGCGGCGGGGCTCATGCCCGCGCGGCCGGCGATGTCACGGGTCGTCGTCGCGTGGTAGCCGCGCTCGGCGAAGGCCTCGACGGCGGCGATCAGCAGCCGCCTGGCCGCGTCGGGGCTGACCTGGCCCCACGGCTGCTCCTCGACGCCGGTCTCCTCCGCCGCACCCATGCCCACTCCTTCACACCTGACCCGGTCTGCCGGGAGGGACACCATACCCCTGATGGTGAGCAAGCGCTTAGGGAGCGGGCCGGAGGGTCAGGCGACGGGCTTGAACGGGTCGTGTTCGGCGAGGATCTTCTCCAGCCGGGCCTGGTCGACGCGGCTGACGATCTGGTCGGCCTCCTGCCGGTCCCTGACCACCTTGGCCAGGGTGAACGCGGACGTCGTCAGATACAGGACGGAGACGGCGAGGAAGGCGCGGATCCAGCCGCTGACATCGAGGCTGTAGATGCCGACCGATGTCGCGCCGAGGGCGATGGCGAACGACGCGACGGCCTGGCCGTAGTAGGCGGTGGTGCTCTGCTGCTTGACCGGAGTCTCACTCATGGCCCCAGCCTGGGCCGGGAGGGGGCCCGCCACATCCGCTCCCGTACTCAACTCACGTACTCAGAAGGCTGGTCCGCAGCCGCTCTCAGAACGCGGACACGCCCGTCAGCGCGCGGCCGATGACCAGTTTCTGGATCTGGCTCGTGCCCTCGTAGAGGGTCATCACGCGGGCGTCGCGCAGCAGCTTGCCCGCCGGGTACTCGTCTATGTAGCCGTAGCCGCCGAAGACCTGGAGGGCGTTGTTGGCGGCGCGCACGGCGGCCTCCGAGGCGAACAGTTTGGCCTTGGAGGACTCCGTGGCGAAGGGCTGCCCCCGGTCGATGAGGTCGGCGACCCGCCAGGTGAGCAGGCGCGCCGCGTCCACGTCCACCGCGATGTCGCTGATCAGCTCCTGGATCAGCTGGTGGTGGGCGATGGCCTTGCCGAACTGTTCGCGCTCTCCGGCGTACGTCACCGCCGCGTCCAGCGCGGCCTGCGCGATGCCCACACAGCCCGCGGCCACCGACATGCGGCCCTTGGCCAGCGCCGACATGGCGACGGAGAAGCCCTTGCCCTCGGGCGCCAGCATGGCCGACGCGGGGACGCGGACGTCCTCAAGGACCAGCTCGGCGGTGGCCTGGCCGCGCAGGCCGAGCTTGCCGTGGACGGTGCGGCGGCCCAGGCCCGGGGTGTCGGTGGGCACGAGGAAGGCGGAGACGCCCTTGTGTCCGGGGGTGTCGTTCGTCCGGGCGAAGAGCAGCACGACATCGGCCCAGGTGCCGTTCGTGATGAACATCTTGGAGCCGTTGATGACGTAGTCGCCGCCGTCGCGCACGGCCTTCGTCGAGAGGTTGCCCGCGTCGGAGCCGGTGCCGGGCTCGGTGAGGCCGAAGCAGCCGACGTACTCACCGGAGGTGAGCCCCGGCAGCCACTGCCGCTTCTGCGCCTCGCTGCCCCAGGCGGCGATGGTCTTGGCCACGAGGCCCAGCGAGACCGAGACGATGCCGCGCACGGAGGAGTCACCGCGGCCCAGCTCCTCGGTGACCAGGCAGTAGGCGAGGTGGTCGCCGCCGGAGCCGCCGTACTCCTCGTCGATGGTGAGCCCGAGGAAGCCGACGTCGCCGAGCTTCTTGACCAGGGCCCGGTCGACGCTCTCGGCGCGGTCCCACGCGATGACGTGCGGGGTGATCTCGCGTGCGACGAAGTCCTCGGCCAGCTGCCGGACGGCGGTCTGCTCCTCGCTCAGCTCCAGGTTCATCGTGGGCACCTCTTCGCGTCGGGTTACGTCGAGTTACGTCAGCTTTAAATTAGCACTGCTAGTTTCCTGCGGCAGCCCTACTATGTGCCGCATGGCCCGACCGCGCAAGCCCCTCCTCAGCCGAGAACGCATCGTCGAGACGGCGCGCGCCCTCGTGGACGCGGAGGGCCTCGCGGCCGTCTCCACCCGCCGCCTCGCCGCCGAGCTGGGGGTGAGCGGGCCGTCCCTCTACAACCACTTCCGCACCAAGGACCAGATCCTGGAGGCGGTCGCCGACTCGGTGAGCGCGCAGGTCGACCTGTCGATGTTCGACGCCGCCGACGGCCGCGACTGGCGCACGGCGCTGCACGACTGGGCGGTCTCCTACCGGGCCGCGCTCACCCGGCACCCGAACATCGTTCCGGTCCTCGCCCGGGGTCCCGGCCGCCGCCCGGCAGGACTGCGGCTCGCGGACACGATGTTCGGGGCGATGGTCGACGCGGGCTGGCCCGCCGCGCAGGCCACGTCGATCGGCGCGCTGATGCGGTACTTCATCATGGGCTCCGCGCTCGGCTCCTTCGCCGGCGGTTTCGTGGACGACGAGACGGCGTACGACCCGTCGGACTACCCCCACCTCGGCCAGGCCCACCTCCTGGCCGACCGCCAGCACCTCATCGACGCCCGCGCCTTCGAAACGGGCCTCAAGGCACTGCTGGACGGGCTGGCGCTCCAGTTCGAGCAGATGTCGGCCGCGTCGGACGTTTGACCCTGACGCAGGGGCAGCCTCTCAGCATGGCCGGCATGACGACGAACAGAGGCGGCACGGCGGTGCGGCACTTCACGGTCCACCACGACGGCGTCACGGTCCCGGTCTCCCGTGGCGGCAGAGGGCGGCCGCTGGTCCTCTGCCCCGGGCTGAACTCGACCCAGGCCGACCTGCACGAGCTGACCGGGCTGCTGCGCCGCGACCACGACGTGGTGACCTTCGACCTCAGGGGCCACGGCCTCGCCCCTGCCGCCGACCGCTGCTCCTTCGACGTGTTCCTCGGCGACCTCGTCGCGGTGCTGGCGGAGCCGGGGCGTCTCGGCCTGGCCGGGCCACCCGTGCTCGTGGGCTACTCACTGGGCGCGGACCTGGCCGTGCACTACGCCTCCGAGCACCCTGACGCCGTCGCCGGGCTCGTCCTCATCGACGGGGCGAACCCGCTGCCCGAACCGTTCATCACCGGCGGCGACCTGGCGGCATTCCGGGCGATGGCGGAGGAGCTGGCGACGCGGCAGGAGGCCGAGCGGGCCAGGGGCTCCGCGCGTCAGGTGTCGCTCACCGCACAGGACATCCACGAGCTGAACCTGGAGATCGACGTGGTGCGCTCCGAAATCCTCACCCGGTACCGGAAGATCGACCGCCCCATCAGCATGATCATGTCGACCTCGATCGCCGGAGACAGCGGCGAAGGGCGCGCGCCACGGCACAACCGGCTCTGGCGGACCGGCGTCGAGCGGCTCGTCCGCGAACTGCCGCGGGTCTCCGCGTCCTGGCTCGACGCCGATCACCGGCTGGTCTTCACCCATGCCCCGGAGATCGCCCGGATCATCGGGAGACTGGTCCGATGCTGACCATCGGCGAGCTGGCGTCGTATGCCGGGGTGACGGTGCGCGCGGTGCGGCACTACCACGCCAAGGGGCTGCTGCCGGAGCCCGAACGGGACCACTCCGGCTATCGCAGGTACGGCGCCGACGCGGTGATCGAGCTGATCAGGATCCGGACCCTCGCCGGAGCCGGGGTCCCCCTGGCGCGCGTGAGGAAGCTGCTCCAGGCCGACGGGGCGCAGTTCGCCGCGGCGGTCGCGGACATCGACGAGCGGCTGCGGGCGGAGATCCGGGAGCGGCAGCGGCACCGCGAGCGGATCGCCCTGCTCGCGGCCGGGGAGAGCCTGGTACTGCCCCCGGAAGTGGTCGAGTTCCTCGATCACCTCCGGGCGCTCGGGGTCGACGAGCGGATCGTACGGGTCGAACGCGACGGCTGGATCCCGCTGGCGGCGCACTCACCCGAGCGGGTCGCGGAGTGGACGGCACGCAAGCGGAAGCAGATCGCCGACCCGCGGCTCATCGCCTTCTACCTCACCCTGGGCCAGGCTCTCGACCACTCCGACGACGACCCGCGCCTGGTCGAGCTGGCCGACCACATGGCCGTGTACCTGGGGCAGTTGGCCGATGAGCAGGGCGAGGAGTACGTCGACGACGCCGACATCGAGCCCCCGCTCGTCCAGCTGATGGACGCCCTGGCCTTCGGCGCCGCGCCGCCGGCCCGTCGGCTGATCGAGCTGCTGAGGGAGCGGGGCTGGACGGGCTGGACCAAGCTCGAACGCGCCCCGGTCAGCCGTTCACGATGCGCTCCACCGCCGCCGTGATCAGCTCCTCCCGTTCGGTCTCCGAGAGGACGTCCGGCAGCGTCAGCTGTTCCACGATGAGCCAGTTGAAGGTCAGGTAGAGCAGGCGCACGGCGGTCGCGTCGCCGGGGAGGCCGGAACTCTCGTGGTAGGCGACGTTGGCGTCGAGGTCGGCGCGGACGCGGGCGGTGAGGACGGCGCGCAGCTCCGGTCGCCTGGTCGCCTCCAGGCGCAGTTCGAGCAGGGCGAGGTAACCGGTGCGGAAGCCGCCGACCCGGCCGACGACGTCCCGCATCAGCGAAGCGTACGTCTCCTTGTCCGGCTTGGCGGTGCGCTGGCGCTCGATCTCCTCGGCGCTGGGCTGGAGACGCTCATAGACCCGGGCGGCGGCCTGGGTCAGCAGGTCGTCGCGGTTGCCGAAGTAGTTGGAGGCCGTGCCGGTGGGCACACCGGCCCGCGTGTCGACCGCCCGGAAGGTCAGCCCTCTGGCGCCTTCGCCCGCCAGCACCTCGATGGCGGCATCGACCAGGGCCGCACGCCGTTCGTCGTTCCTTCGCACCATTGACGCCACTCCATCCGTAGCACTATATATCAACCACTACGAGCAGAGTACTACAGAGGGGTGGCCGTGGGGCATGTGACGGATGCGTGGGACAGCGGGCCCCACAGCGAGCCCCGCGTCCGGGAGTTCGCCGCACAGGTGCTGCGCGGCCACGCCCAGGTCACCTTCCTGCCGAGCGTGGCGGCGGGCGCGCTCTTCTGCGTCGCGCTCTCCACCGCGGGCTTGGCGTACGCCCTCTACGCGCTGGCCGGTACCGCCGTGGGCACCGCCACCGCACAGCTCCTCGGCGCGGACCGCGTGCGCGTCCGGACGGGTCTCGAAGGGTTCAACGCCTGCCTGACGGCGCTCTGCTTCGCGGTCTTCCTCGGCGCGTGGCACCTCTCGACCGCCCTGCTCGCGCTCGCGGGCTGCGTGGTCGTCACGGTCGTGACCGCGGCCGTGGCCAATCTCCTCGGCGCCTGGGGGCTGCCCTCGCTCACCCTGCCGTTCTGCCTGGTCGCGAGCGTGACGACCGTCGCCGCGCCCGGCTTCCCGCGGATCTGGCACCACGGCGAGGGGCTCGCGGCCCTTCCCCTCGCGGCGGCGGGCCCGACGGCGCCCGACCCCGCCGAGCTGGCGCGCGGGTTCTTCGCCGGGTTCGCCGAGATCTTCTTCATGCCGCAGTGGTACGTGGGTGCCCTCCTGCTCGCCGGTCTCCTCGTCGCGAGCCGTCGCGCGGCGGGCGTGGCATGCCTCGGCAGCGCGGTCGGGATCGCCACGGCGTGGGCACTGGGCACCCCCGCCGCGCGGATCGCCGACGGCACGACGGGGTACAACTCCGTGCTCGTCGCCCTCGCCCTGTGCGGCGTCTTCCTGCCCGTGCGGGCGGCGACGCTCGCGTACGCGCTCGTGGGCGCCGCCGCCGCGACGGTGGCCGGGGCGGCGGTGGCGGCCCTGGCCGCACCCGTGGGCGGGCACGCCTTCACATGGCCGTTCGTGCTGACGACGCTGGTGTTCCTGGCGGGGGCCAAGTCCTTTCCGCGGCTGGGCGGTTCGGTCTCCTGAGAGTGCGACTCAGGCCCCCGGGCGCCCGCCCGCGCGTCAGAAGACGATCAGCGCCCGGCCGCCCTTGCCCGCGACCATGTGCGCGAAGGCCGCCGGGATGCCGTCGAGGCCGATCCGGTCGGTCACCAGGACGCCCAGGTCCAGGCGGCCCGCCCGGATGTGCCCGGCCAGGACCGGCAGGTCGAACGCCGGGTCGCAGTTGCCGTACACACAGCCCGACAGGGTCCTGCCCCAGTGGAAGAGTTCCAGGGCGTTGAAGGTGACCTGCTGGTCCTTGCCGCCGATGCCCACCACCGTGGTGCGCCCGCCGCGCCGCGTGGACTCCCAGGCCGTGCGGATCGTCACCGCGCGGCCCACGCACTCCACGGCCACGTCGACGCCCTGGCCGCCGGTGAGCGCCCGGATCTCGCGGGCCGTCTTCTCCGAGGCGACCACGTAGTCGGTGGCGCCCGCCGAGCGCGCGAGCCCCTCCTTCTCCGGGGAGACGTCGACCGCGATGATCCGCGAGGCACCGGCGATCCTGGCCGCCTGCAAGGTGGCGAGGCCGACCCCGCCGACCCCGTACACCGCGACGGTCTCGCCCTCGCGGACCTTCGCCGAGTGGTGCACGGCGCCGTACCCGGTCAGGACGGCGCAGCCGAGGAGGGCCGCGTCGGTGAGCGGGACGCCGTCGGGCACCGGCAGGACGCAGTCGGCCGCGACGACGGTCTCCTCGGCGAACGCGGCGACGTTCAGCCCGGGGTGCAGATCCGTGCCGTCCGGCCGCTTGGCGTAGACGTCGGCGGCGCCCGCGAGGGCGTTCGCGCAGAGCCACACCTCGCCGATCGAGCAGGCGTGACAACCGCCGCAGGACGGCGCCCAGTTCAGGACGACACCGTCACCGGGGGCGACCGCCGTGACGCCCTCGCCCACGGAGACGACGGTCCCCGCGCCCTCATGGCCGAGGACGGCGGGCACCGGGACCCGCATCGTGCCGTTGGACAGGGACAGGTCGGAGTGGCAGACCCCGGCGGCCGCGAGGCGCACGCGGACTTGGCCGGGCCCCGGCTCCGGCAGGTCGATGTCGGCGATCTCCAGCGGGGAGCCGACGGCGGGGAGGATGGCGGCGCGGACCACGTTCACGTACTCCTTGGGGGAATCTCTGGGCGGCGGACGGAGGCGGGGCTGGGCGGAGCGGCCGGAGACGGGGCCGGCCGGGCTGTGCGGAGCGGGCTGACGCGGGGCGAGCGGGGGCTCAGAACTGCAGGGACTTCGTCTGCAAGTACTCCGCGAGGCCGTGCGCGCCCAGTTCGCGGCCGACGCCCGACTGCTTGTAACCGCCGAAGGGGGCGAGGGGGTTGAAGCCGCCGCCGTTGATGTCGACCTGGCCGGTGTCCATGCGCCGGGCGAAGGCGACCGCCTCGGCGTCGTCGGCCGCCCACACCGCGCCCGCCAGGCCGTACACCGTGCCGTTGGCGATGCGCAGGGCGTCGTCCTCGTCCTCGTACCGGATGAGGGAGAGGACCGGGCCGAAGATCTCCTCCTGGGCGATGGTCATCTCCGGGGTGACATCGGCGAAGACGGTCGGCTGGACGTAGTAGCCCTGCTCCTTGGGTGACTCGGGGCCGCCCGCCACGATCCTGGCGCCCTCCTGGACGCCCTTCTCGATGTAACCCCGCACCCGCTCCTGCTGCTTGGCGTTGACGAGCGGGCCGATGCGGGGGCCGTACTTGGCCGCGGCGGCGGACGCCAGCTCCACCGCCTCGTCGTAGCGCGCGGAGTCCACCAGCATGCGGGTCCAGGCGCTGCACGTCTGGCCGGAGTTGGACATGACGTTCGCGACGCCCACGTTGACGGCCTTGGCGAGGTCGGCGCCGGGCAGGATGACGTTGGCGGACTTGCCGCCCAGCTCCAGGGCGACGCGCTTGACGGCCGCGCCCGCCGTGGCGCCGATCCGCCGGCCGACGGCCGTGGAGCCGGTGAACGAGACCAGGTCGACGCCCTCGTGCTCGGCGAGCGCCTGCCCCGCGACCGGGCCGAGCCCGGTGACCAGGTTGAACACGCCGGCCGGGATGCCCGCCTCGTGCACCGCCTCGGCGAAGAGCTGGGCGGTGAGCGGGGTGTCCTCGGCGGGCTTGAGCACGACCGTGCAGCCCGCGGCGAGCGCGGGGGCCACCTTGTTGACGATCTGGTGGAGGGGGTAGTTCCAGGGCGTGATCGCGCCGACCACGCCGACCGGCTCCAGGTAGACGGTGGAGTTGCCCACCTTCTCCTCGAAGGGGTGCGTCGCGGCCAGCTCGGCGTACGAACCGCAGACGAGGATCGGCACGCCCGCGTGCACCGCCTGCGAGAACGGCAGCGGGGCGCCCAGCTCGGCGGTGACGACCTCGGCGATCTCGTCCTTGCGGGCGACCAGCTGATCGCGGAGCGCGCCGAGCAGGGCCGCGCGCTCGACGGGCGGCGTGGCGGCCCAGCCCGGCAGGGCGGCGCGGGCGGCGCGTACCGCGGCGTCGACGTCCTCCACCGTCCCGGCCGGGACCTGGCCGATGGGCTGCTCGTCGGCCGGGTTGACGACCGTGATCGCGTCGGCGCCCGCAGCCGCGCGCCAGGCACCGTCGATGTACATGCCGTCGTGGGCCTTCATCGCACTCCTCCAGATAGACGTCCGCATAACAAACTAGCGCTGATAGTTTTCGGGCACCAGGGGCAGGTTGCCGGGACCCGAAGCCCCGGAAGGCTTTCCTGGCCCGCTCCCCTCCCCCACCACCCTGCCCGCCCTGAGCTCCCCCTCATGCTGCCGCTGCGCCGGAAGTTGCGGAGGGCTATGGTCCGACTTCCAGGTCCGCACCACGACCGGGCCCGACGGCCGGGTCTGGACCGGCCGCTATCTGCTGGGTCGGGAGACCTAACTGGAGGTCTTCGGGGTGGGCGACGTGCCCGACAGCCCGCTCGGCAGCGCCGGTTCTCGACATCGCGGGCGAAGTTTTTCTCGTGCCTCGAAGCGGCACCCCTCCTTTCGTCGGCCGGCTCCGCGAAGCGCCGCCAAAGATGACATTCACCGCGACTTGGTCCGGAATTTGATTTCCGTTGCGTGACATACGCATGACAAGCCGTCCAGCCTCTTGATCTACCCCCGCCGAGCGGCCACGCTTCTGCTCGCGACGGGAGCGGCACGCACCGCTCCCTTCTGTGTGTGCGATCACGCGCACACCCCCCACAGTCGCGTCGCCCCACCCCGGGCGCGCCGCCTATGAGGAGGACTCCCTCGTAATGGCAATGCCGCGTAGCAAGAAGACTGTGATCGCCGCCGCGATCTCGACCGCCGCCGCCGCTGTGCTCGGTACGGTCACCGCTCTGCCCGCCCAGGCCGCCCCCACCGAGGGCACCGTGATCGCGGCGGGCTCCGCCCACGCGGTCAAGGGCAGCTACATCGTCACGCTGAAGAAGAGCTCGGGCCTCAAGGCCGCCACGAGCCGGGGCAAGGGCCTCATATCCGAGTACGGCGGCTCGGTGACGAAGACCTACAAGTCCGCGCTCAACGGCTACGCCGCGAAGCTGAGCGCGGCGGAGGCGAGACGTCTCGCCGCCGACCCCGCGGTCGCCTCCGTCGAGCAGAACCAGCGGGTCCGGACCACCGCGACGCAGACCAACGCCCCCTGGGGCCTGGACCGCATCGACCAGGCCAGGCTGCCGCTGAACGGCAGCTTCACCTACCCGGACACGGCGGGCTCCGGCGTCACCGCGTACGTCATCGACACCGGCGTACGCATCTCGCACTCGGAGATCAGCGGCCGCGCGGTCAACGGCTACGACGCCGTGGACGGTGACTCCACCGCCCAGGACGGCAACGGCCATGGCACGCACGTCGCCACGACCATCGCGGGCAAGACGTACGGCGTCGCCAAGAAGACCAAGATCGTGGCCGTCCGCGTGCTGGACAACAACGGCTCCGGTACGACCGCCGGGGTCATCGCGGGCATCGACTGGGTGACCGGCAACCACGCCGCCGGTGCCCCGGCCGTCGCCAACATGTCGCTCGGCGGCGGCGCCTCCACCTCGCTGGACAACGCGGTGAAGAACTCCATCGCCGACGGGGTCACCTACGCGGTCGCCGCGGGCAACGAGGGCGTCAACGCCTCCAGTTCCTCCCCGGCCCGGGTGCCCGCCGCCATCACGGTGGGCGCGACCGGCAGCAACGACGCCAAGGCCAGCTGGTCCAACTACGGCTCGGTCCTCGACATCTTCGCGCCGGGCGTCTCCATCAAGGCGGGCTGGCACACCGGCGACACGGCGACCAACACGATCTCCGGTACGTCGATGGCCACGCCGCACGTCGCGGGGGCGGCGGCGATCTATCTGGCGGGGCGCCCTGCCGCTACCCCCGCGCAGGTTTCCTCTGCGCTGGTGACGGGGGCCACGCCCAGTGTGGTGACCAGCCCCGGCTCCGGTTCTCCTAACCGGCTGCTCAAGATTGTTCAGTAGTTTTTCCGGCCCGCAGGGGTAGTTGACCGGCTGTCCCTGCGGGTTGTTCTTGGCTGGTCGCGCAGTTCCCCGCGCCCCTTTGGGGCGCTTCCTCAGGGGCGCTTCCCTCGGGAGTGCTTTCCTCAGGGGCGTGGGGAGCGTGTGGCCAGTGTCGCGGCCAGGAGGAGCAGGCCGCCCAGCATCACGAAAGGTGCTGCCACACCCGCGACTCCCGCGACCAGGCCCGCCGACGCGGGAGCCGCTACCTGGCCCAGGCGGTTGCCGGTGAGGCGCAGTGCCAGGGCCGTCGAGCGCGCACCGTCGGGGGCCGCCTGGACGACGGTCGTCATGGAGAGCGGCTGGCCGACGCCGAGGCAGAAGCCGAGCGCGGCGAGCATCAGGGCGAGCCCCCACACCGGTACGGGCAGCGCCATGCCCGCGCAGAGCAGCCCGCCCAGCAGACAGGTGCCGGTGAGCAGGGCGGTCCTGCCGAGCAGGCGGATCATCGGGGTCATCACCAGGCGGCAGGCGATGGTCGAAGCCGCCCGCAGGCTCAGGAGCAGCCCGACCGTCGCGGGGGCGATGCCGCGGTGCTCGCCGACCACCGGCAGGTAGGCGGTGAGGATGTCCGTCGCCGAGAGCACGGCGAGGCTGACGAAGATGCCCCCGGGCACGCCACGGGCGCGCAGGATGCCCAGCACCGGCACCCGCTCGGCACGCTCCGCGGAACGCGCCGGCCGGACGTGCTCGATGCGCCACAGCGAGGCGAGGGAGACCGCGCCGACCGCCGCCGAGACGAGCAGGGCCAGCGCGCTGGTGCGCCCCATGTCCGCGCCGATCAGGGCGCCCGCGGCGATCGGCCCGATCAGCTGGCCGAGCGAGGCCCCGATGGTGAAGTGCCCGAAGTTGCGGTCCTGTTCGTCGGGTGCCGACTGCCGGGCCACGATCGACTGGGCGCCGATCACGAAGCAGAGGTGGCCGAGCCCCATCACCCCGCTCCACGCGGCCATCGCGGCGAGCGAGGCCGCCGTCCCGCTCAGCGCGCAGCCGCCGGAGATCAGCACGACGCCGAAGGGCAGCAGCGGCGCGCACCGACCGTGGTCCGTCCTGCGTCCCAGCGGTACGGCGGCGAAGAGCGGGAGCAGCGCGTAGACGCCCGCGATGACCCCGACGGCCCGCTCGTCGGCGCCGAGCGAGAGGGCCCGGTAGGAGACGGCGGGCCGCGCCATCGACACCGCCCCCTGCGCGAAGCCGAAGGCGATGACGAGGCGCAGCAACCAGGCCCGGCCCGCGGGCCCGGCCGACGCGCGTGGCATCAGATGATGCCGAAGAGGATCCCGGAGCCGAGCACCACGAGCGAGGTGAGCACGGCCCATTTGACGGTGAACCTGGTGTGGTCGCCGAACTCCACCTTGGCCATGCCGACGAGCACGTACACGGCGGGCACCAGCGGGCTCGACATGTGCAGCGCCTGGCCCGCGATGGAGGCGCGGGCGATCTCCAGGGTGCCCACCCCGTGGGCCTGCCCCGCCTCGGCGAGGACGGGCAGGACACCGAAGTAGAAGCCGTCGTTGGACATGAAGTAGGTGAGCGGGATGGAGAGCAGCCCTGTCACCAGGCCCATGTGCGGGCCCATGCCCTCGGGGATGGCGTCGACCAGCCAGTCGGCCATGTGGTCGACCATGCCGGTGCCGGTGAGCACGCCGGTGAAGACGGCGGCGGCGAAGACCATGCCGGTGACGTTGAGGACGTTCTCCGCGTGGGCGGCGATACGGGCCTTCTGGTCGGGCATGTGCGGGAAGTTGACGGTGAGGGCGAGCGCCGCGCCGAGCAGGAAGAGGACCGGGATCGGCAGCCACTCCATGATCATGGCGGTGAGCAGCAGGACGGTGAGGCCCGCGTTGAACCAGTAGAGCTTGGGGCGCAGGGTGGCGCGCTCCGGGTCGAGTCCCTGGAACCCGTCGTCCTCGTCGTCCTCGCCGTCCGCGTCGGCCTCACCGGTCCCGCCGGAAGCGGCGTCCGTGTCCGTACCCGAACCCGCTCCCCCGGTGGTCGTCTTGACGAGCGACGTACGCCCCTCGGTGCCGCCGCCCGCGCCCACCAGGACCGTCTCTCCCGCCGCCTCCTTCTCCAGGACCTCGTCCAGCGACAGCACGCCGAGCCGCTTGCGCTCCCGCAGGCCCAGTGCGTACGAGAGGAGGAAGACGGCGACGAGGCCCATGGCGAGGGCCGGGATCATCGGGACGAAGATGTCGGCGGCGTCGACCTTCAGCGCGGTCGCGGCGCGTGCCGTCGGGCCGCCCCAGGGCAGGGTGTTCATGACGCCGTTGGCGGTGGCGGCGACGCCCGTCATCACGACGAGGCTCATCTTGAGGCGCTTGTACAGCGGGTACATCGCCGAGACCGTGATCATGAAGGTGGTCGAGCCGTCGCCGTCGAGGGAGACGATCGCGGCGAGCACGGCGGTGCCGACCACGATGCGCATCGGGTCCGCCTTGCAGAAGCGCAGGATGCCCCGGACGATCGGGTCGAAGAGGCCGACGTCGATCATGACGCCGAAGTACACGATGGCGAACATGAGCATGGCCGCCGTGGGCGCCAGATTGCCGACGCCGTCGAGGACGTACTCCCCGAGATGGGCTCCCTTTCCCACGAACACGCAGAAGAGGGCGGGGATCAGCACCAGCGCCGCGATCGGCGACATCTTCTTCATCATGATCAGCACCAGGAAGGTGGCGATCATGACGAATCCGAGGATTGTCAGCATGGGGGCTACCTAACGTTCACCATCGAACTCCCACCAGGTCTGGCGGTCCGGTCGACGTTAGGACTGGCCGTGAAGCGTTAACAAGATGTTGACGCGCGAGCAATAAGCGCAAAACTCCAGGTCAACGCGGCGGCTCCGGGGGCGCGGCGGTGAGCTGCACGGCGAAGCCGTTGAGTACGGCGTTCCCGGAGAGCGGGTCGAGGAGGGTGCCGTCCAGGAGCTGGTTGACGTTGGCGCCGGGCTGTCCGGCGGCGACGCCGAGCCGTGTGCCCGGGCGGTCGTGGCCCCAGCCGTGCGGCAGGCTCACCACGCCAGGGCGCACGGCGTCGGTCACCTCCACGGGTACGTCGAGCTGCCCTCCGGCGGCTGCCACGCGCGCGTGGCCGCCGTCCGCGAGTCCGAGGCGGGCCGCGTCGTCGGGGTGGACGTGCAGGGTGCAGCGGTTGGAGCCGCCGACGAGGGCGGGGACGTTGTGCATCCAGCTGTTGTTGGAGCGCAGATGGCGCCGGCCGACCAGGACGAGGTCGTGCGGCGCGGCGTCCAGGGCGCGGGCGAGGCGCGGCAGATCGGCGGCGATCGGGGCGGGCAGGAGTTCGACGCGGCCGCTGACGGTCCTGAGGACCTCGCCGATGCGGGGGCGGAGCGGGCCGAGGTCGATGCCGTGCGGATGGGCGAGGAGCCGCTCCAGGGTGAGGCCGTCGGGGCGGGCGCCGAAGCCGTCGCCGTAGGGGCCGAGGCGCAGCATCATGTCGAGCCGCCGCTCGGGGCCCCTCTCGCCGGTGAGCTGCCCGGCGAGGTCCTGCGGGTCGCGGCCGTGGACCGGGGAGAGCGGGTCGGCGACGGCCTTGCCGAGGACGGTGTCGACGACCATGGTGTCGACGGCGTCCGGATCGGCGCCGTGCATGCCGCCGGCGGCGAGCACGAGCCGGGCGAGGATCTCGGTCTCCGCCATCCGCCCCTCCTCCAGGGGGGCGGGGGCGCGGGTGTAGCGGACCTGGTTGCGTACGGCGAGCGCGTTGAAGGCGAAGTCGAAGTGGGCGCTCTGGGCGGGCGGGGGCGGCGGCAGGACGACGTGGGCGTGGCGCGAGGTCTCGTTCAGGTACGGGTCGACGCTGACCATGAAGTCGAGGGAGCCGAGGGCCTTGTCGAGCCGGTCGCCGTCGGGCGCGGACAGGACGGGGTTGGTGGCGATGGCGATGAGGGCGCGGATCGCCCCGTCCCCGAGGGTGTCGATCTCCTCGGCGAGCGCGGCAAGGGGCAGCTCTCCCTTGGCCTCGGGGTGTCCGCTGACGCGGCTGTGCCGGCGGCCGAGCGTGAAGCCCTTGCCGGGGCCCGCGGGGCGCGGGGCGCGGGCGGTGGCGGCGAGCGGGAAGAGGGCGCCGCCGGGCCGGTCGAGATTGCCGGTCAGGATGTTCAGTACGTCGACGAGCCAGTTGGTGAGGGTGCCGAAGGCGACGGTGCTCGCGCCCATGCGGCCGTAGACGGCGGCGGTGGGCGCGGCGGCCAGGTCGCGGGCGAGCGTACGGATGGTGTCGGCGGGCACATCGCAGGCCGCGGCGACCGCCTCGGGGGCGAACTCCCGTACGGCTCCGCGGAGTTCGTCGACGCCTTCGACCTGCCCTTCGAGCGCGCCGAGGTCCGTCAGCTTCTCGTCGAAGAGGACCTGGACGAGCGCGGCGAGCAGCAGGGCGTCCGTGCCGGGCCGGATCGCGAGGTGCCGGTCGGCGGTCTTCGCGGTGCGGGTGCGGCGCGGGTCGACGACGGTGAGCGTGCCGCCTCGCGCGCGCAGCGCCCTGAGCTTGCCGGGGAAGTCGGGGGCGGTGCACAGACTCCCGTTGGACTCCAGGGGGTTGGCGCCCAGGAGCAGCAGGTGGTCGGTGCGGTCGAGGTCGGGTACGGCGATCGCGTACGGGTCGCCGAAGAGGAGGCCGCTCGACACGTGCTTGGGCATCTGGTCGACGGTGGTGGCGGTGAAGAGGTTGCGGGTGCGCAGGGTGCGGAGCAGGAGGGGCGGGTAGAGGCCGCCGGCCATCGTATGGACGTTCGGATTGCCGAGGACGACGCCGACGGCGTCCGGCCCGTGCCGCTCGATCAGCGGCCGCAGTCCGGCGGCGACGGCGTCGAACGCCTCTTCCCAGCTTGCCTCTTGGAGCTCTCCGTCCCTGCGCACGAGCGGTCGTCGCAGCCGGTCGGGGTCGGCGTCGGCCTCTCCGAAGGCGGCCCCCTTGGGGCAGATGAACCCCTTGCTGAACACGTCCTCCCGGTCCCCGCGCGCTCCGGTCACCCGGGCGCCTTCGACGGTGAGCGTGAGCCCGCAGGTGGCTTCGCAGAGGGGGCAGATACGCAGGGCGGTGCGGGGCATGGGCCCTCCCGGGCGGGGACGGGGGTGCGTACGGGCCAAGCATACCGACCGGTATGCATCTGACTAGCCCCGCCGGACGACTGCCGCGGGCCTCGGTCTGGTTGCCCGCGGGTGCGTCGTGGTTGCTCGCGCCGTTCCCCGCGCCCCTGGGGTGCTGACCCCGGCCCCAGCCCAGAGGCGTGCGTCAGTCCAGCGACAGCGCTAGGTACGCGTGCAGCAAGGTCCGCGCCTCCTCGATGAGGGCCGGCTCGCCCGCTGGGCAAGAACGGAAGGCGAGCTGCAGCACCGCGTCCACCGCCTCGACCCCGACCAGCACGGTCCGGCGCAGCCGGTCATCCAGGGGGCGGTCGATGTGGTGGGCGAGGAGGGCCGCCACCCGCTCGGCCACCCGCACGTTCGCGTCCGGCATCGCGTCCGGGGCCGAGGGGATGCCGAAGTCGACCAGGCCGAAGCCGGGGACGGTCCGCTTCATCGACAGGTACTCGTCGAAGGCGGCGTCGACCGCCCCGCGCCAGTCCCCGCGCCCGACGCCGCGCACGCGCGCGGTCACCCGCTCGGCGTACGCGTCGAGATTGCGGTGGGCCAGCGCGTCCGCGAGCGCCCGCTTGTTGCCGAAGAAGCGGTAGACCGAGCCGATCGGCACGCCCGCGCGGTGGGCGACGGCGCGGGTCGTCAGGCCTTCGTAGCCGACCTCGTCCAGGACTCCGGCGCAGGCGTCGAGGATCCGGGTCAGCCGCTCCGCGCTGCGCTCCTGCACGGGCACGCGGCGCAGGGAGGCCGGGGGCCGCGGTTCCTCGGGCGGGTTCCGGTGGGGCGTCCCGGGAGAGTGGGGCATCCCGGGAGAGTAGAGCATCGCCCGGACGCGGAAGGAGAGCGCTCCCTCTTGCGGAAGGAAAACCCGAATCCTACGGTGTTCCATAGGAATCAGGTGCGAGGGAGCGACGATGAGCGGGGACCACGTGAGCGAGACGAGCCGTGCGGGCCGAGGCGACGCGCGCAAGACGGCCGAGAGCCTGAGCTACCTCTCCGGCTTCGGCAATGAACACAGCTCCGAGGCGGTGCCCGGCGCGCTGCCGCACGGCCGCAATTCACCCCAGCGCGCCCCCCTCGGCCTCTACGCCGAGCAGCTCAGCGGCTCGGCCTTCACCGAGCCCCGCGCGCACAACCGCCGCTCGTGGCTGTACCGCATCCGCCCCTCGGCCGCGCACCCCCGCTTCACGCGCGTCGACAACGGCACCCTGCGTACGGCCCCCTTCACCGAGTCGGTGCCCGACCCCAACCGGCTGCGCTGGAACCCCCTCCCGGAGCCCGCGCCCGGCACGGACTTCCTGGCGGGCCTGTGGACGCTGGGCGGCAACGGCGACGCGACGCAGCGCACCGGCATGGGCATTCACCTCTACCACGCCAACTCCCCGATGACGGACCGGGTGTTCAGCGACGCGGACGGGGAGCTGCTCATCGCCCCCGAGCACGGCGGCCTGCTCCTGCGCACCGAGTTCGGACTGCTGCGCGCCGAGCCCGGCGAGGTCGCGCTGATCCCGCGCGGCGTCCGCTTCCGGGTGGAGCTGCTCGACGCGAGCGCGCGCGGATACGTCTGCGAGAACTACGGCGCGCCCTTCCAGCTCCCCGACCTCGGCCCGATCGGCGCCAACGGCCTGGCGAACCCCCGGGACTTCCGGGCGCCCGTGGCGGCGTACGAGGACGCCGAGGGCCCGGTGGAGGTGGTGAACAAGTTCTGCGGCAACCTCTGGCGCGCCACCTACGACCACTCCCCCCTGGACGTCGTCGCCTGGCACGGCAACCACGTCCCGTACGTCTACGACCTGCACCGCTTCAACGTCATCGGCTCGATCAGCTACGACCACCCGGACCCCTCGATCTTCACCGTGCTTACCTCGCCGTCCGACACCCCGGGCCTGGCGGGCGTCGACTTCGTGGTCTTCGCGCCGCGCTGGCTGGTGGGTGAGGACACCTTCCGGCCGCCGTACTTCCACCGGAACGTGATGAGCGAGTACATGGGCCTGATCGAAGGCGCGTACGACGCCAAAGCCGAGGGCTTCGTGCCGGGCGGCGGCTCGCTGCACAACATGATGTCCGCGCACGGCCCCGACCGGGAGACGTTCGACAAGGCGTCGGCCGCCGAGCTGAGGCCGCAGAAGATCGACGACGGCCTCGCCTTCATGTTCGAGACGCGGTGGCCGGTGACGGCGACGGAGCAGGCGGCGCAGGCGTCCCACCTGCAGCGCGGCTACGACGACGTATGGCAGGGTCTGGAGCGCCACTTCCGCAACTGATGTAGCGCGACTGATTCGGAGAGACCGTGACCGCCTTCGCCCCGGACTCGATCGTCCTGAATCGGAAGCTGCCACTCTGGTATCAGGTGTCGCAGTCCCTGCGCGCCTCGATACTCGGCCGTACCCCCGAGGCCCCGCTCCGGCTGCCCACCGAGGAGCAGTTGGCGGGGCACTACGGAGTGAGCGTGCTGACCATGCGGCAGGCGCTCAAGGAGCTGGAGGACGAGGGGCTGATCACCCGCCACCGCAGGCGCGGCACCTTCATCGAGCCGACCGCCCGGCGCGGCTCCCCCGTCCGCCTGCTCGGCTCGGTCGACGCGATCGTGGCCCAGCAGTCGGGCATGATCACGGAACTGCTCGACCACGGCACGGCTCCCCCGCCCGCCGAACTCGCCCCGTACTTCCCGGACTCGGTGGAGGTGGCGACGTACCACCGGCTGCGCAGCGACGAGAAGACGGGCGAACCGACCAACCACGCCCGCAACTTCGTCCGCCCCGAGCTTGCCGCCCGCATCGACCTGGACGACCTGGTGCGCTGGCCGATGACGAAGGTGCTGCGCGATGTGGTGGGGGCGCGCATCAGCCGCATCACGGACACCGTCGAGGCCACGCTCGCCGACCCGGAGACCGCCCGCCTCCTCCAGGTGCCGCTGCTCAGCCCGATCCTGCACTACACCGGCGTCACCTACGACGAGGACGGCCGCGCCCTCGACGTGGCCCGCATCCACTACCGCGGGGACCGCTTCTCCTTCTCGGTCACGCTCGAAGCGACCTGACGGGCCCGGGCGGACACGTCGTACGATGCCGGGCGTGACGCACGACGAAGCGCCGCTGCTCGCGGACCTCATGCCGTGGTCCGTCGCACCGCTCCGGCCCGGCCGCGGGTGGCCGATGGGACCGGACGCCGCATCCCTGAAGGCCCGCTGGGCGGCCTTCCTCCGCGCGGACGAGGCGGCCCGCGAGACCCTCTTCCGCCCGACCCGCTCCCGCACGCTGCACACCGCGGTCGCCCAACTCCCGGGCCACCACGGCGGTACGGGCCGGCTGGCCAGGGAGTCCGGCCCCTGCCCCGAGCCCGTCCGCGTCGCCCACGGCCCCTTCGACGTGCAGTGGCTGATCCCCGACCACCGCCTCCTCGACGTGGCCCGCCCCGAGCTGTGGCGGGTCGCGGGCGAGGGCCAGCTCTTCGTGGTCGAACAGGGTTACGTTCCCGGGGCCGCGGGGCCCGCGGTGCTCGCGTCGGCCGTACTGCCGGACGGGCGCTCACCGGCCGGGCGACCCGGCCGCGTACGGCCCCTGTTCCGCCGCCCCGGGGGCCTGGAGCCCAACGTGGCGCCCGGGTTGCTCGGGTATCTGGCGGGGCTGCTCGGCCAGGAGGTCACGGCTCGGACGCTGCTCGCCTGGGTGCTCGCCGTGGGGTCGGGCTCGGCGGCGGGCTGCCGCGTGCCGCTCACGGCCGACGGCGGCCTCTGGGCGCGCGGCGTGGACATCGGGGAGCGGCTGCTGCGGCTCCATCTGCGCGGCGAAGGGGAGCGTCCGAAGCTCCCCGGGGGGCGCAGGCCTTATGTCCGGGCGCCGCTGCCCGCGCGCCCCCGCTCATTGGCGTACGACGCCGCGGAACAACTCCTTCGAGTGGGCGAGGAAGGTGTCATCTCGCCGGTGCCGAAGGAGGCGTGGGAGTTCGAGGTGAGCGGGGTGCGGGTGCTGGAGCGGTGGTTCGGGCAGCGCGCGGGCGGCGCGGAGGCGGAGCCGGGGACGCTGGAGGCGATCGCGCCCGCGGCGTGGCCGCAGGCCTGGACCTCCGAACTGCTCGAACTGATCACGATCCTCGCGCTGGTCGCGGAAGTGGCGCCGCGCCAGCGGGAGTTGCGGGACGCGCTCGACGAGTCGGTCACCGGGGAGGATCTGCGGCGGGCGGGCGTCCTGCCCGTGCCCGACGGCGCACGGCGGCCGGCGTCCGTCCTCGATCACCACGAGGAGGGACCGGAGGGGCAGTTCGCGCTGCTCTAGCGCCGACGCTCTAGTGCCGACCCATGCGGGTCGGCACCGGTCATGCGGGTGGGTGTGGGCGTGCATGACAAGGTTGTCATCGGGGGTGACGCGGGGAGGGGTTGCACGGGTGGGTGGGAAAGACCCGCCGCGGAGCGGCGGCTCAGTCCCGGGGACCACCCGTGGTCAGCGACCGCCGAAAAGCGACCGCCGCAGCCTGCGCAGCGGCGCGAAGAGCGAGACATGCCTCACTCGGGCACCCCTGCTGCTGCGGGCGCGCGTGGTGTCACGTGAGGTGAGCTCACGCATCAGCAGCGTCGCCTCGTGCGACTCGCGCTGCGGGACGGCGGGGCCGCCCAGCACCGAGAGATGACGATCGAGACGTGAGCTGCTCGCGCTGCTCCCACAAGTGATCGCAGGGACACGCGCCCTGCTGCGCACCGTTATCTGTTCCATGTCACTCCCCACCCGTACGAGGGCACCCGGCCCAGGGCAGGTTAACCCTATCGCCCCGTCGTGACACACGTGTATCCCGGGCGCAGGATTCACCTCCCCCGCAAGGGGGTTGACGACTGCTCTCCGAATACGACTGATTACAGGGCGAGTTGGACATACAGCTCAAGACCCCTCCGGTCCAGGCGGCTCCCACGTGGGCTATCTCACCTGTCGTCATACCCACGGGGAGTTGCTACTTTTGTGGAGAATCGCACCGCTGCGAATGGGGGACACCCGTGAGCCGGCCAGAGCGTGTGATCGCCGGGCGGTACCGCCTCCTGGCGCCGCTGGGCGAGGGCGGGATGGGCACCGTGTGGCGGGCCCGGGACGACGTGCTCGGGCGCGAGGTCGCCGTCAAGGAGGTGCGCGCGCCCGCCGGGCTCCCCGCGGGCGAGGTGGACCGGCTCTACGCCCGCCTGGAGCGGGAGGCCTGGGCCGCCGCCCGCATCCCGCACCGCAATGTCGTCACCGTCTATGACGTGGCGACGGAGGAGGACCGCCCCTGGATCGTCATGGAGCTGGTGCGGGGGCTCTCGCTGGCCGACGTGCTCGACGCGGAGGGGGCCTTGCCCCCGCAGCGCGTCGCCCGGATCGGCGCCGAGGTGCTCGCCGCCCTGCGCGCCGCCCATGACGCCGGGGTCCTGCACCGCGACGTCAAGCCCGGCAACGTACTGATCGCCAACGACGGCCGGGTGGTCCTCACCGACTTCGGTATCGCGATGGTCGAGGGCAGCTCCGCGCTGACGATGACCGGGGAGGTCGTGGGCTCGCCCGAATTCCTCGCGCCGGAGCGCGCGTTGGGCCGGCGGCCGGGCCCCGCCTCCGATCTGTGGTCGCTCGGCGTCCTGCTCTACGCGGCCGTCGAGGGCACTTCGCCCTTCCGCCAGAACACCCCGCTGAGCACGCTGCGCGCGGTCGTCGACGAGGAGCTGCCGCCCGCCCGCCACGCGGGCCCGCTCACCTCGGTCATCGAGGGACTGGTGCGCAAGGACCCGGACGAGCGGATGCCCGCCGCGGACGCCGAGCGCGATCTGCGGCTCATCGTCTCGGGCGGCAGGCCGCTCGCCGGGGCCCCGCTCCCCCACCTGCCGACCGTCACGGCCGAACGCACACCTGCCGGGCCCACTCCGCCCACGCCGCTCCCCGTGCCCTCCCCCCAGCCCGCCCCGGCCCCCGCGGACACCACGACGACCGAGCCGGTACGCCGCCGCCGCACGGCGATCGCCCTGATCGCGGGGCTCATCGTGCTGGCGCTGGCCGTGGCCGGACTCACGTATGCCCTGGTCAACCGCGACAACGGCGGTGGCGCCAGTAGCGGTTCGGAGAGCGGCGGCCAGGCGGAGGGCGACGGGTCCTCGGGCGGCAAGGACCAGGGCGGCAACACCTCGGGGGGCTCGGACGCGGGCGGCTCGGACGGGGGCGGCTCGGACGGGGGCGACGGCGGCGGGGACTCCTCGGACGGCTCCCCGGGCGAGGGCGGCGGCGACGGCGGCTCCACCCAAGGGGGTGACGGAGGCGACGAGGGGGGCGGGGGCGGTGGCGGTACGACCGCTCCGCCCGCCCAGACCGTGAAGGTGCACCTCTCCGGAGCCCACACGCAGTACGAGGGCCCCTGTCCGCCGACGGCGGGGCAAGCGCCGTCGTTCACCGCCACGTTCACGGTGGGACGCCTCCCGGCCGCCGTCGAGTACCGCTGGGTCACCGAATCCGGCGAACCGGGCGACCCGGGATGGAAGACGCTGACGTTCGCCTCCGGAGGCAACAGGACGCGGCAGGTGAGTCATGTCGAGACGGCGTACGAACCGGGGGGCGGGACGCACACCAACTCGATGAGCGTGCAGGTGCGCGAGCCGGTGGAGGCGGCCTCCAACGCGGTGGCGTACGCGGTCACGTGCGAGGAGGAGACCCCGACCGGCGGGACCTCCTCCACGCCGCACGCGAACTTCCAGCAGGCGGTGGTCAGGCCGCCGAGGTGAAGACGGGGAGGTAGCCACCGGACTGTCCGGCGGCCGTGGGGTGGTAGGACTCGCCGATGTTGAGCCAGTTCACGCTGTGCAGCCACGAGCTGCCGGAGCAGATCTCGTGCCCGGTGAAGGTGCCGGTGACGTCACCGAAGGTGAAGCCGTGGTCGGCGGCGCGCTTGGCGGTCGCCGTGTTGAGGTAGTCGGCGGCGTCGTTGATGGCGGCCCGCTCACGCTCGGAGAGACCGGCCGTGCAGGAGCCGCCCAGCTTGTAGAAGCGGGGGTAGCCGAGGACCACCACGCGGGCGGCGGGGGCCTTCGCCTTGATCGCGGAGTAGACCTTGTCGAGGTTGCCGGGGAGGGTCGAGTCGACGTACGCGCGCGCCTGGGCGATGCGGGAGAGGCAGCTGCTCTCGGACTGGAGTACGCAGGTCGTCATGACGTCCGCGAAGCCCGCGTCGTTGCCGCCGACGGAGACGGAGACGAGGCCGGTGCCGGAGCCGAGCGGGCCCAGCTGGTTCGCCACGACATCACCCGTACGAGCGCCCGAGCAAGCGGTGAAGTGGAAGCTGGAGGGTGAGTGGGCGGCCGCCCAGAGAGCGGGGTAGGCGCGAGTGCTGCGCTTGCAGGAGCCGCTTCCGCTGTCGTAACTGCCCGCGCCGACACCCGACGAATAGGAGTCACCGAGCGCCACATAGCCGGTGGGGGCCGCCGACTGGTCCGCTTGTGCCGCCGTGGCCCCGGTGAGGGCGAAGGCGATGGAGAGGAGGAGCGAGGACAGGTATGCCGTGGTTCGGGACAATCTCATGGAACCTCCCTTAGCAGGGTTTCCGCCACGTCCGTGGTAGCACGCACCCCCGCCCGCCGATAGTGTCCATGTCAACAAATTCCTCAACCAATTGCCCGCCGCACACGGTGAGTTCACCTGCGCCACGGAAGTCTGGCGGGGAACATCTGCACGGTTCCATTGCGTCTTGACGGCTCGCCGGGGACTGCGCGACATTGAAGCCCGGCATCCGGCGCGTCGGGGGGCAAAGTCGCCAATGCAGACCACCAGGTTCAAGCCGTCGTCATCAGGCACGGGGCAGGACATCGAGCAACACACTGAGATAGACACCGCGATAGACACCGGGCAAGACGCCGGGGACATCACCGGGAGCGAGGGCGGGCAGGACCGCCGCAGGGATCTGCTGCCGCTGCTCGCGGGCGTGGCCGTCGCCGTGGGGGCCGTCGGCGCGACGCTCGCGCTCGCCGACCTCGCATCGCCGCTGCGCGGGCCCTTCACCCTCTTCTTCCTCCTCGCCGCGCCCGGCGCGGCGATCGCCGCCGCGCTGGGGACGCTCGCGCCGTGGGGGCGCGTCGTGGCCTCCGTGGCCGGTGCCGTCGCGGTCAACCTCCTCGTGGCGCAGGGGATGCTGGCGCTGCACATGTGGTCGGTGCGCGGCGGGGTTGTCACCGTCACCGCGCTGAGCGCGCTCCCTCTTCTGCTGGTAGTGGCGGTGCGCCTGCACCGCCGTACGGCGAGAAGGCGGACCACCTGACGTGAACATCACCGTGCACCGCCCCGGCGAGCTGACCGCCGCCGACCGGGCGGCGTGGACCGCGATGCAGTCCAAGGCCCATCTCCACGGCTCACCCGAGCTGGCCAATCCGTTCCTCGCCCCGGAGTTCGCGCTCGCCACCGGGCACGAGCGGCACGGGGTGCGGATCGCCGTCGTACGCGAAGGCGGCGAACCGGCGGCGTTCTTCCCCTTCCACAGATCCGTCACCGGGGTGGGCCGGGCCATCGGGCTCGGCGTCTCGGACTGCCAGGGTCTGGTGCACCGCCCGGGGTTCCGCTGGGACGCCCGGGAGCTGCTGCGGGCCTGCGGGCTCGCGGTGTGGGAGTTCGACCATCTGGTCGGCGGGCAAGGGCCTTTCGAGGCAGGGGCCCGCGGCTCCTTCCCCTCCCCCGTCATGGACATCGACGAGGGGTACGAGTCCTATCTCGGCCAACTCCGTGAGCGCTCACCCAAGTTCACCCGCACGACCCTTGCCAAGGACCGCAAGCTCGGCCGCGACCACGGAGCGGTGCGCTATGTCCATGACGAGCGCGACCCCCGGGCCCTGGCCACCCTGATGGCCTGGAAGTCCGCGCAGTACCGCAGGACAGGCCGCAGCGACCGGTTCGCGCACCCCTGGATCAGGGAGCTGGTGCGCCGGCTCTTCCACACCAGGACCGAGTCGTTCGCCGGGATCCTGTCGGTGCTGTACGCGGCCGACGTGCCGGTCGCCGCGCACTTCGGGCTGCGCAGCGAGCGGGTGCTCGCCTGCTGGTTCCCCGCGTACGACCCGGCGTTCTCGAAGTACTCGCCCGGCCTGGCGCTGCATCTGCGCATGGCCGAGGCGGCCGCCGCCGACGGCATCGGATACCTGGATCTCGGCCGTGGCCAGAAGGAATACAAGGACTCCCTGAAGACACGCGAACTCACCGTGTCCGAGGGGTGGGTGGCACTGCGCCATCCGGTGGCTCTCGGACACAGGGCGCACCGCGCTCCGGTCCGGGCGCTGCGGAACACCGTGCTGTCCAGGCCGGAATTGTTCGCACCGGCCGACAAACTGCTCAAGCGGATGGGCAAAATCCGATCGTTGAGCAGGGAATAGAGCAGTCCGAATGTGACCGCATAGATTGCTCGAATCATGCAGAACGTGAGGCCATATTCCCGGTCTTGCCATACAGTCTCCATCATCAATACCGTCGTACATCCACCCGCAACGGCCCATCACGCAATGCGATCAGGGGAGGGCTCAAGATCGCGATGCGCCTGTTGCGGGGCGCGGTAGGGGGGTGCCGTGCCCGGTGATCGCTCTTCAGCCGGGTTACGTGCCGCGCAATGCCAGCTCACTCGGCATGCACGGAGATCCATTTCGGCATGCTCAAGTGAGTACCCCCCTTTCGAACCGGATCAATTACCGGACTGCCCGGGGGCGGGCGGTCCACCGGACGAGAGGGACCACCGACTCATGACTTCATTTGTTCGCCCGGCGGATGCCGGCCAGGACCCGTTAGACGAAATCTCCAGGAACTACCGCCCGATCTCCACACACTTGGCGATCACACCGCCGGTGAGTGTGGTGATTCCCGCCATGAATGAGGCGGAGAATCTTCCCTACGTCTTCAAGACACTTCCCGACTGGATCCACGAGGTCGTTCTCGTGGACGGGAACTCCACCGATGACACGGTGACCGTGGCCCGCGAGCTGTGGCCGGACGTGAAGGTGGTCCGCCAGCTCGGCAAGGGCAAGGGCGACGCCCTGATCACCGGCTTCGCCGCGTGCACGGGCGACATCATCGTGATGGTCGACGCCGACGGCTCGGCCGACGGCAACGAAATCGTCTCCTACGTCTCCGCCCTCGTCTCGGGCGCCGACTTCGCCAAGGGCTCCCGCTTCGCCAACGGCGGCGGCACGGACGACATGACGCCGATCCGCAAGCTCGGCAACCACGTCCTGTGCTCCGTCGTCAACGCCAAGTTCGGCGCCCGCTACACCGACCTCTGCTACGGCTACAACGCCTTCTGGCGGCACTGCCTCGACAAGATCGAACTCGACTGCACCGGCTTCGAGGTCGAGACCCTGATGAACATCCGGGTGGTCAAGGCCGGGCTGAAGGTGCAGGAGATCCCGAGCCACGAGTATCTGCGGATCCACGGCACCAGCAACCTCAGGGCCGTCCGGGACGGCCTCCGCGTACTGAAGGTGATCCTCGCCGAGCGCTCGAGCCGCGGCAGGCGCGGCGGGCGGCGCAAGGTGGCGCGAGGCCTACCCTTCCGCACGGGCCAGGGAGAGGTGTCTTGACCACAGACATTTCCGTTGTCATCTGCGTGTACACCGAGGACCGCTGGGAGGACATCCTCGCGGCGGTCGCCTCGGTGCGCGCGCAGTCGCTGCCGGCGCTGGAAACGCTGCTGGTGGTCGATCACAACGTCTCGCTCCTGGACCGGCTGGCCAGGGAGTACAAGGAGACCGAGGGGGTGCGGGTGCTCGCCAACGCGGGCCCCCGCGGCCTGTCGGCGGGACGGAACACCGGCATCGCGGCCTCGCGCGGTTCGGTCATCGCCTTCCTCGACGACGACGCCGTCGCCGAGCGGGACTGGCTACGCCACTTCGCCGAGGCGTACGAGGATCCCCGGGTGTTCGCCGTCGGCGGGCGCACCATGCCGCTGTGGGAGTCCGGACGGCGTCCCGGCTGGTTCCCCGAGGAGTTCGACTGGGTCGTCGGCTGTACGTACAAGGGGCATCCCGAGGGGCGCGCGCGGGTGCGCAACGTCCTCGGCGGCAACGCCTCCTTCCGGCGCTCCGCCTTCGACGTGGCGGGCGGCTTCGCGACCGGCATCGGCCGGGACGGCGACAAGCGGCCGCTCGGCTGCGAGGAGACGGAGTTCTGCATCCGGCTCTCCCGTGCCGAGCCGGACGCGGTCCTGCTGATCGACGACCGCTCGGTGATCCACCACCGGGTGCCGGCGGCCAGGGAGCGGTTCCGCTACTTCCGTTCGAGGACGTACGCGGAGGGCCTGTCGAAGGCGCTGGTCTCGCGGAGTGTCGGCGCCGGCAAGGGGCTTGAGTCCGAGCGGCGCTACACCACGCGCGTCCTGCCCGCCGGGGTGGGCCGCGGTCTGCGGGACGCCGTGCTCGGGCGGCCGGGCGGCGCGGGCCGCGCGGGCGCCATCGTGGCGGGGGTGGCCGCCGCGGCCGGAGGGTACTTACTCGGCAGTGTCCGCGCACGCAGGGGAGGTGCCACGTTCTCCGTCGTGGAGATCGCCGACAGGGCGGCGGACGTGGACCGCACGGGCGGTGAGGGGGCTGTCACATGAGCGACACGAGCGGCAGACCCGTGCCGATCCTGATGTACCACTCGATCGCGCGTCTGCCGAGTGCGGCGACGCACGACCTGTCGGTGTCGCCCGACGCCTTCGCTCACCAGATGGAGGTGCTCGGCGAGCGCGGCTTCACCCCGCTCACCACCGCCCAGCTCGCCGCCGCGTGGCGCGCGCGGGGCGCGGCACTGCCCGAGCGGCCCGTCCTGATCACCTTCGACGACGGCTATGAGGGCGTACACCGGCACGCGCTGCCCGTGCTCGCCGAGCACGGCTTCGCCTCCACCCTGTTCGTCACGACGGGCTGGCTCCGCGGGGAGCACTACACCGGCGGCAGCCTCGACGTCATGCTCGACTGGGACCAGGTGCGCGAGCTTGCCGCCACGGGGATGGAGGTCGGCGCGCACAGCCACACCCACCCCGAGCTGGACCAACTGCGCGACGCCGAGCTGCGGTCTGAGCTGCGCCGCTGCCATGACATCGTGGCCGACGAGCTGGGCACCCGGCCCGCCTCCTTCGCGTACCCGTACGGCTACTCCAGCCGCCGGGTGCGCGGACGGGTGCGGGAGGCGGGCTTCGTCCAGTCGGTCGTCGTCGGCAACACCCTGGCCCGCCGCACCCAGGGCCCGTACGCGCTGCGGCGGGTCACCGTGCGACGATCCACCGGAGCCGAGGAGTTCGAGCGGCTCGTGGAGGGCCGCGCCCTCTCCCGCATGTTCGCCAGGGACCATGCCCTGACCAAGGGGTACGCCATGGTCCGCCGAGCCCGACAGGTCCGCCGGAAGGCCATCAGTTCCCGTGTCTGACACGACCACCGCCCAGGCCGACTTCTCCGCCACACACACGGGGGGTCGGCCACCGTCCGGCAAGTCCGGCAGGCCGCGCAGAATGCGGCTGCCCGGCGGGGGCGGCGGCAGCCCGTTGTTCCGCAACGCCTATGCGCTGATGCTCAACACGGGCATCTCCGGCGTGCTCGGTGTCGGCTTCTGGCTGGCCGCCGCGCGGTACTACTCGGAGTCGGCGGTCGGCCAGGGCTCGGCGGCGATCGCGGCGATGAAGCTCCTCGCGGGGCTTGCCGCCCTGACGCTCACCGGCGCCCTGGCGCGGTTCATCCCCATCGCGGGCCGCGCCACGGGCAAGCTCATCTTCCGTACGTACGCGGGCAGTTCGGTGGCCGTGGCGCTCGCCGCGGTGGTCTTCCTGCTCACGCTCAACTTATGGGGGCCCTCGTACCGCTTCCTGCACGGTCCCGTGCACGGCGTCGGATTCGTCCTCGCCGTCGTGGCCTGGTCGGTCCTGACCTTGCAGGACGGCGTCCTGACCGGGTTGCGCAACGCGCTCTGGGTGCCCGTGGGCAACACCGCCTTCTCGGTCGCCAAGCTCGTGCTGCTCATCGCGATGGCCGCGGCGATCCCCACCGCGGGCGTCTTCGTCTCCTGGGTCGCCTCCATCCTCATATCGGTGATCCCGCTCGGCTGGCTGGTCTTCCGGCGCCTGGTGCCCCGCCATGTGAAGGCGACCGCCGGCCGGACGAAACCGCCGACGCTGCGCGAGATCGGCCGCTTCCTCGCGGGTGACTACACCGGCTCGCTCTTCTCGCTCGCCGTGGTCTACCTCGTCCCGGTGATCGTCGCCTCGCAGGTCAGCTCGGTCGACAACGCGTACTTCTACATCACCACCACCATCGGCGGGACCGTCAACCTCCTCGCCATCAACATGGGCGCCTCGCTGACCGTCGAGGGCGCGCACGACCCGGCGCTGCTCGCCGCCAACACCCGTGCCGCGCTGCGGCGGATGGCGCTGATCATGCTGCCGGTGTGCACCGTGCTCTTCCTGGCCGCGCCGCTCGTCCTGCGCATGTTCGGCCAGGGGTACGCGGACGCCGCGACGCCGCTGCTGCGCTGGTTCGTGGTGGGGGCGCTGCTTCGGGTCGTCATGGAGACGTACTTCGCGGTGCGGCGGGCGCAGAGCAAGACGTCCGGGATCGCCTGGCTCCAGGGCCTGCTGTGCGTGCTGGTCCTCTCCCTCACGCTGATCCTGCTGCCGCGGATGGGGCTGGCCGGCGCGGGTATCGCGGAGATCTCCAGCCTGGCGGTGATCGTGGCGATCGCGGCGCCCAAGCTGTACCGCGTGATGCGGGCGGCTCCCGCCGACGGGCCCGGCCGCGGCGCGGCCCCCGACGGGGACCTCGCCGACCTCGGGACGCCGGACGTGCCCGCGGGGCGGGCCGAGGGCGCCGGGCGCAAGGAGCATCACGGGCCCGCGTGGGCGCTGCGGGAGTCACTGGACTCGGACACCCTCCAGCTGGCCGTGCAGCTCGACTTCGAACACCAGGAGCGCAGGCCGGACGTGCGGCCCGGCCCCAAGAGCGAGGCGGACGACATGGAGCACCGGCCCACCTGGGCGCTGAGAACCCCGGCCGCCGGGCCGTCGGCCTCCGAGGCGTCCGTGACCGGGAAACCATCGGCCTCCGAGGCGTCCGTGGCCGAGAAGCCGTCCGCCTCCGAGGCGTCCCTCGCCGAGACGCCCCATGCCGAGGAGAGCGTGGCGAAGCGGGAGGGGCCGGGGCAGGCGCCGCCCTCGGAACCGCCGCCCGCGGAGCCGCCGTCCGCCGAGCCGCCGCCCGCCGAGGAGGCATCGGCCTACCCGCACCCCTCCCGCCTGCGCGTCCTCGTCATGGCGCTGCTGCTCGCCGCCGCGCTCGCCCTGTACTGGGTGCCCGTCCTCGGCCTCGGCGAGCGGGACCTGGACGACATGGGCGGGCTCGGCCTGATCTCCGTACTGCCCGCGCCGACGCTGCTCGGCGCCGCGCTGCTGGTCGTCGTGTTCGCCGTACTGCTCTGGATGGACCGGCCGATCAAGGGCCTGCTCCTGGTGACACTCCTCGCCACGGTCGTGTCGCTGCACGCGCTGCCCGCGGTCATCGAGACCGAGCCGCGGTTCGCCACGGCCTGGCAGCACCTGGGCTTCATGGAGTACATCGACCGGACCGGCACCGCGGTGCCCGATCTGGACGCGCGCTGGAGCTGGCCCGGCTTCTTCGCCGCGGCCACGTTCGTCGCGAAGGCGTGCGGCGTCTCTGACATGACCGAGGTCATCCGCTGGTGGCCGACGGCCATGCAACTGCTCTATCTGGCGCCGATGTTCCTGCTCGTGCGCTCGATGCGGGCGGCCTGGCGCGCCAAGTGGGCGGGGCTGTGGATCTTCGTGCTGAGCGGCTGGGTCGGCCAGGACTACTTCTCCCCGCAGGGCTTCACGTATCTGCTCTACATCGCCTTCGTCGCCGTACTCCTGGTGTGGTTCCGCGCCCCACGCGTGCTGTGGGCCAAGCGGCGGCCCGGCGAGAGCGAGGTCGAGCCGACGGGCCGCGGGGAGCGCGCGGTGCTGCTCCTCGTCCTGGTGGGCCTCTTCTCGGCGACCGTGCCCGCGCACCAGCTGACGCCGTTCGTGATGCTCGGCGTGCTCGCGGTGCTCGTCCTGATCGGGCGCTCGGAGCTGCGCGGCCTGCCGATGCTCTTCGGGGTGATGGTCGTCGTATGGCTCGGCTTCCTCGCCGAGCCGTACTGGTCGGGGCATTTCAACGAACTGTTCGGCGGGGTCGGCGGCGTCGGCGGCAATGTGTCGTCCTCGGTCTCCGGGCGCATCGAGGGCGGCAGCTCGACACACCAGCTCGTGCTGTACGTGCGCGTGGCGATGGCCGGCGGTGTGATGGCGTTCGCCTGCTGGGGCTGGTGGCGGCGGCGCTTCTACAGGTGCAGCGAGCGCTCGCTGCTCGTCCTGACCTTCGTGCCGTTCCTCGGCTTCGGCATGCAGTCGTACGGCGGTGAGATGGCCCTGCGCGTCTTCATGTTCGCGCTGCCCGGCGCGGCCCTGCTCGCCGGGCTCGCGCTGTTCCCGCGCGCGGGCGTCACCGCGAAGGAGCGGGACCGCGACCGGGTGAGCCTCGCGCCGCTTGCCGCGCTGATGGCCGGGCTCGTCCTGATGGGCGGCTTCCTGGTGGCGCGCTGGGGCAACGAGTCCTTCGAGCGCATCCGGCCCGGCGAGGTCACGGCCATGGAGTACGTGTACGCGCACGCCGATCCGACCGTGCGGCTGCTGTGGATGAGCAACGACACGGTCAACAACGTGACGCCCGCGATGCCGTGGGGCACCCGCGACATGGAGAAGGTCGAGTACGTCCCCACGCTCGCGCCCGCCGACCCGGTCCTGGTCTCCGGCCTGGTGAAGGCGCTCAAGGACGCGGGGCCCAACTCGTATCTGATGATCAACCGCGGTCAGTCGACCTATCTGGAGCTGGACGCGGGCTACGCGAAGACGTGGGAGCCGCGGCTCATCCGCCATCTCGACGACCGGCGGGAGCTGAAGAAGGTCCTCACCAACGACGACGCGACCCTCTACAGCCTGCGTGAGCGGCCGGACGGCGCGGCGCCGAAGGCGGATCCGGGGGCGGTCGGGCCGAAGGTGACGTGGACGCCGTGGACGGTGGTGGGCGCGCTCTCCGCCGTCGCGCTCGTGCTGCTGCTCACCACGCGCGAGGTGGTGCGGGTCGCGGCGGCGCCGAGCGTGCGCCAGCAGCGGTGGCTGCAGAGCAGTTTCTGGTTCTCGCTGCCGTTGCTCGCGGTGCTTTTCGCGTCCCTGATACAGCGGTTCGTGACCATGGCGTGAGCGGCGGATGGTGTGAGGGGCGGATGGTGCGCGTGCGGCGGGTGGTGCGCGTGGCTCAGCGCTTGAGCCACTTCACCTCGTACCCCTTCAGGGTCAGCCGCCGCCCGTCGACCTTGGTGCTGATCTGCCGGTCGAGGGTGTTGACCACGAGGACCGCCTCGTCGTCGGCGAGGACGCGGACGTTCGCGCGGTCGTCGGCGGCGACCGTCACCGTCTCGTACCGGGTGCCGGGGCCGAACTCCGTGCCGAACCGCTCGATGAGTTCCAGCATCGGCAACTTGACCCCGCCGTCGGCCTGTTGGGTGGCCGTCCACAGGCAGCCCGCGCACTTTTCACCCCGCTTCTGCGGGTTCCAGTAGAAGCCGCTGGTGGCGCCGCCGCGGGCGATCGCCATCAGGCCCGACGCGTGGACGGCCACGCGGTGCGCCTCGGACCAGTCGTCGCGGTTGTCCTGGCTGTCGCCGGGCTCCACGTAGTACTCGGCCCACCACAGGGGCAGGTCGCCGGTCCGCTCGCGCACCCACTCGCCGACGGCCGTGAACTTGTCGGTGGCCTTGAACTCGTCGGGCAGCAGCTCGTCGTCCGCGGTGTAGCTGGCGCCGTCGACGACGATGAAGTCCGCGCCCTTCTTGTTCTCGTTCCAGTACGTGAAGGCGTCCAGGGGCCGCTGGTCTAGCCGGCCCCAGGGGCCCTCCACCTGCGAGGCGTTCTCGGTCTGGCGGGGGTCGATGCTGTCCATGACCAGGTAGGGACCGCCGACCATGATGTCCTTGTTGACCTTCTTCAGCTCTTCGTAGACGAGGTTGTACAGCTCGGTGTATCCCTCGTAGTCCCAGCGGGCCTTCTCGTCGTTCCAGAAGCCCTTGAACTCGTTCCAGACGATGAAGTGGCGTACGTCGGGGTAGCGCTTGGCGATCGTCGCGGCGAGCCGCGCGAAGTCGTCGTAGTGCGCGGGCTCCGGGGCGGTCTCCAGGGCCTCCTGGCTCCAGTCGGTGTTGTCCGCGCCGGGCTCGCCGCCCTTCATCCAGTCCGGGGCGCAGCACAGCGTGACCACGGGCGTGCCCTTGCTCGCCCGGACGAAGTCGATCCTGCGGTCCATGTCGGAGAAGTCGTAGCGGCCGTCGACCGGTTCCGGATTGCCCGCGCCCCAGCCCATGATGTGCTGGATCTGCGGGATGGGCCGCCCCTGGGAGGCCAGTTCGGCGCGGACGCGCTCGACCGCGTCCTGCTCGCCCTCGTCCGCGCTGTACTGGGTGTGGGTGAAGCCCCAGCCGGCCTCCGGTTCCGGTTCGCCGGACGGGACCGCGGGGGTGCCGTGCACCTTGTCGCCGTCCGGGGTGGTGCCGGCGGTGCTGCCGCCGTCCCCGGGCAGTGTGTTGAGCAACGTGATCACCAGGGCCAGTACGGCCAGACCGACTCCGAGCAGTGCGGTGAGGCGCCACCGCCGTGCCCCCGAAAACCACCCATGACGTCCCATCAGCGACAAGCGTATCGGTGGTGGTAGGTGGTAGGACAGGTTCCGCACCACTGCTCTTCGCGGCGTCCAGGGCGCCCGGGAGTGCGGACGGCGTACGGGGATCATCCTGCGGAAACCGGGTGCGCGGGAGCGCGTGCGTGGCGGATCATGTCGGCATGTCTGCCAACCCTCACGACGCCCTGCCGATCCGGCTCAACGTCGACGACAGCGACTCCCCGTCGGATGTCGTGGACGCGCTGTTCCTCGGCCGCTTCGCGACGGGCGAGCAGCCCTTCTCGCACAGCGCGAACATCGAACGCGTCAAGAAGGGCTCCACGCTGCTGCCGCCCGGGGCGAGGGTGCTGCGGGCGGCGCGGGACGACGACCGCAGCGCGACGCTCGCCGAGGGCGAGGGGTGGACACTGCTGGTCTCCCGCTGGAACCGCGGCGCGGACGTCACGGTCACGGCGACCGGCGCCGACCTCGCGGAGAAGGTCCTGAAGCAGGCCACGGACGGCGCGCAGGACGAGCCGGAGCCCCAGCCGGAGAACGTGACCATGGGGTTCTGGTACGTCTCGCCGCGGCGCGGCCCGCACCGCACCACACGGCAGATCTCGGCCGGTACGTGGGAAGAGGTGAGGCCCAACTACACGGCGCCGGTCGCCGACGCCATGGACAAGCTGATGAAAACGACCCCCGAGGACATCTCGGGGCGCCTGCTGCTCCTGCACGGCCCGCCGGGCACGGGCAAGACGTCGGCGCTGCGGACGCTCGCGCGGTCGTGGCGGGACTGGTGCCAGGTGGACTGCGTCCTCGACCCGGAGCGGTTGTTCAGTGACGTCGGCTATCTCATGGACATCGCGATCGGCGAGGACGACGGGACGGCGAAGGGGCGCTGGCGGCTGCTGCTCCTGGAGGACTGCGACGAGCTGATCCGCGGCGAGGCGAAGCACACGGCGGGGCAGGCGCTCTCGCGGCTGCTCAACCTCACGGACGGCCTCCTCGGCCAGGGGCGCAACGTCCTGGTCGGCGTCACCACCAACGAGGACCTGGAGCGGCTGCATCCCGCGGTCGTCCGGCCCGGCCGGTGTCTGGCCCGCATCGAGGTCGGCGCGCTGACCCGGCCCGAGGCGGTGGAGTGGCTCGGCACGGAGGAGGGCGTCTCCCGCGAGGGCGCCACCCTCGCCGAACTCTTCGCGCTGCGCCGGGGTACGTCGCCTACCTCGGTCCCCGACCAGCGGGAGGGTGCGGACGCGGGGCTCTACCTGTAACCCCCGCCGCAGGCCCGCAGGCCCGCTTCGAGCTGGCGGTGGAGGGCGCCGAGCCGGGTGCGGCCCGGTCTGCCGGCCGGCATCCGTGCGACCACCACGCGGACCTCCGGCGGCACTCGCTCCAGCGCCCAGCGGACCTCGTCGTCACCGACGCCGGGGTCGTCGCCCTCGGCGCACTCGCGGGCCCGCGCCAGGTACATCGCGGGCCCGAGGACGTGTTTCAGCTGGTGCGGGGTGGCCAGCGGGTGGAGGTAGGGGGCGCCCGCCGCGCCACCGGCGGCGCGTGCGGCGGCCGCGGCGGCCGGATCGCCGACCTCGCGCGCGGCCGCGTACGCGCCCCAGGCGGCGGTGCGCAGCCGCACGGTCCGCCGGTCGCCGAGTGCGAAGGCCCTCGCGGCCTCGACCGCCTCGCGCGGACGGGTGTCGGAAGGGGCCTTCGCCTCGAAGAGCGGCAGCGCCCTGGCGGCGCATGTGACGGCCCAGAGAGTGACGGAACGGCGGTCTTCCTCGCTCAGCGCGAATTCCTGAACGCCCTTGCTTTCCCGGGTTTTCTCGCTGCTCATGGATCTCGATCGTATCTTTGAAATACCGGTTGAGACTTTGAGCGATGCTCCCCCTGTGCTCCTGCACTCTCGGGCCGGGAAGCCTCAACCCGGGTCTCTACCCGGACGCCCCGTACGCCGCGCGCAGCGCGTCCCGCGCCGCGGCCAGCGCGTCCTCCTCGGAGAGGCCGAGCCGCCTGGCCCGCTCGGCGTACGACTGCGCGGCGGTGGAGGCCTCCTTCGCCGCGGCGTCCCCGGCGGCGGCGACGAAGGTGCCGTTGCGGCCCCGGGTCTCGATGACGCCGTCGGCCTCAAGTGCCCGGTACGCCTTGGCCACCGTGTTCGCCGCGAGGCCCAGGGTCTGGGCGAGCCCCCGTACCGTGGGCAGTTTGTAGCCGACGGGCAGCGCGCCCGACCGCGCCTGCCCGGCGATCTGGGCCCGCACCTGCTCGTACGGCGCGTCGCCCGCGCCCTCATCGATGTCGATCTTCAAAGTCACGGGGCGATTCTCCCGTACGGGCCGGAAAATGGGAGGCACCCCGGCGCGCGCCCCGCGTACCGTGCGGCCCCATGACTGTGATCGTCCGAGCCCTCAGCTCCGATGCCCCGGCCGCCGCCGCGGACGACGCGGGCTTCGCCTCCGTACGCCGTGCGTGCGTACCCGCCATGCTCGCCACCCCCGAGTCGGTCGCGTTCGACCGCGCGCACGCCCATCCGGACTCCCGCTACCGGCAGTTGGTCGCCGAGGCCGACGGCGAGATCATCGGCACGGCGCAGGTGGGCGTCGCCCACGACAGCCCCGAGCCCGGCCAGGGCTTCGCCAACGTCTATGTGCATCCGCGGCGGCTCGGCGCCGGTGCGGGCACGCTCCTGCTGCGCACGGCGGAGGAGTACCTGGCGGGAGAGGGCGCCAACGCCGTCTACTCCTGGGTGCTCGACGATCCCGCGAACCTCGCCTTCGCCGCCCGCCGCGGCTATCGCGCCAGCCGCCGCGCGCACTTCCTCCGGCTCGACCTGGCGCACGGCACGCTGCCGCCCCGCCAGGCGCCGCCCGCGGGGGTGGAGCTGGTCAGCGGTTCGGTGTTCGCGCAGGACCCGCGGCCGCTCTTCGCGCTCGACGCGGAGACCGTGGCGGACGAACCGAGCGACGTGGCCGCGGAGTTCACGGACTACGAGCACTGGCTCGCCGAGACCTGGCGCCATCCGCTGGTCAGCCACGAGCTGACCTCGGTGGCCCTGGTGGACGGCCGCCCCGCCGCCTTCACCCTGCCCCGCACGGACGGCGCGGGCCGCTACGGCTCCGGGATGACGGGCACCGCGCGTGCCCACCGCGGCCGGGGCCTCGCCAAGCTCGTCAAGAACGACTCCCTGCACCGCGCCCGCGCGGCCGGCTGCACGGAGGCGTTCACGGGCAACGACGCGGGCAACGAACCGATGCTGGCGATCAACCGGTGGTTCGGTTACGAGATCTGCGGGACGGAGGTGCGCCATGTCCGGGACCTCACCTGACGGGCACCGCCCCACCACCGTGGAGATCGCCCTCGTCAAGGCGGGCCGCACCAAGATCCGCTACCCCGCGGAACTCCTCCACGACGACGGCACACGGATCACGGTCCGCGCCCCCTGGGCGGCCCCCGGCGTCCGTGACTTCGGCTTCGTCCGCTTCGAGCCGGGCGACGTCTTCACCGAGCACTACTGGCGCGACCGCTGGTACGCGATCAAGGAGGTGTACGCCGCCGACGGCACGCTCAAGGGCTGGTACTGCGACGTGACGCGCCCCGCGGTCCGCGACGGCGCGACCCTGACCGTGGAGGACCTGGACCTCGACCTGTGGTGCTCGGCCGACGCGAGCACCGTGCTGCGCCTGGACGAGGACGAGTTCGAGGCGAGCGGCCTCCCCACCACGGACCCGCCGGCGGCCACCGCGGCCCGCCACGCCCTCACGGAACTGGAGTCGCTGGCCCGCGAGAGGCTTCTGGGCACGCTCTGACGGCCCAACCGGTCGGCGTGCCGGCTCATTGCGGGCCCAGGGGGATGGCGGCGGTGCGCTGCTCGGGGTCGTACGCGATGGGGGTGTCGTCCGGCTGCCAGTGCAGTGTGAAGCGGTCGCCTCTGTGCCAGGCGGTCAGGCCCTCGCGGCAGTACGCCACCATGTCGTGCGGCAAGGCCGTGAGGGTGTGCCAGGCCAGCTCCGCGCACTTGTGCGGTTCGGCGTTGAAGGGCTCGCCGCCCGCGCCGTACTCCGCGGTGAAGAACCAGCCCATGCGCGGCGCTTCGCCGGGTCCCCGGTGCTGGACGACCGCTTCCGCGCGCAGGTCCGCCGGGGTGAGGTCGAGGCCGATCTCCTCGCGCGCCTCACGGATCATCGCCGCGCGGACGTCCTCGTCGTCCTCCACGTGTCCCGAGGGGAGGTTCCACAGCCCGTCGCCGTACCCGGTGTTGGCGCGGCGGGCCAGCAGCACCTCCTCACCCCGGCGCAGGATGAGGTGGACGTCGACGATCTCCGCGTGCCGGTGCGGGGCGGCGGGTGTCACTGGCCGCGCTCCGACCCGGTCGGTCCCCGCGGCGGGCTCGTTCGGCGTCATGTCCCGATCGTGGCACGCACCACTGACAACGGGTCCGGTACCGCCGCGAACGGTGTTCGATCAAAAAGGCGGCCCGCGGAGGTCTAGCACGGGGCTTCGATGGACATCGGTAAGGCAGGGAGGCAGCCATGCGCCGAGTCACCACGCACAAGCCCGCGGTCAAGCCCGTCAGCCGCCGGGTGCGGGAACGCCAAGAGGCCGAGGTCCAGCCACGGGAGAGGCCGGAGGTCCGCAAGGACATCCAGCGGACCTGGTGGCCCGACGGGTGAGCCCGGTCAGGCGCCGCCGTCACGTCTCCGCGCCCGCGCCAGCGCCTTCGTCAGCAACGGCCACGCCACGATCACGACGATGAGGCCGTACACCGTCACGGAGAAGGGCGTGTCGACGAGCCCGCCGACGCCGCCGTCGCTGATCTGCAGGGCGCGGCGCAGCTGTTGCTCGGCGTTGGGGCCGAGGATGACGCCGATGACGGCGGGCAGGACGGGCAGTCCGTAGCGCCGCATGCCGAAGCCGATGAGGCCGATGACGAGCAGGATGACGAGGTCGGCCGGTTCGCCGCCGACCGCGTAGGCGCCGACGGCCGCGAAGAACAGGATGCCCGCGTAGAGGTAGGGCCGCGGGACGCGCAGCAGCTTCGCCCAGAGGGGGGCGAGGGGGAGGTTCAGGGCGAGCAGGAGCACCATCCCCACGAACAGGGACGCGATCAGGCCCCACACCAGGTCGGGTTCGCGTTCGAAGAGCAGCGGGCCGGGCTGGATCCCGTACTGCTGGAAGGCGGCGAGCATCACGGCGGCGACGGCGGTGGTGGGCAGGCCGAGCGTCAGCATGGAGACGAGGGTGCCGGCCGCCGACGCGGACGCCGCAGACTCGGGGCCCGCGACTCCCTCGATGGCGCCCTTGCCCCACTCCTCCTTGTGCTTCGAGAGCCGCTTCTCGGTGACGTAGGAGAGGAAGGTCGGGATCTCCGCGCCGCCCGCGGGGATCGCGCCGAACGGGAAGCCGATGAGCGGGCCGCGCAGCCATGACTTCCAGGTGCGGCGTACGTCGTTCCTGCCGAGCCAGGGCCGGCCGACGGGGATCGCCTCGGCGCCGGTGCGGCGCAGGTGCGCGGCGACCCACAGGGCCTCGCCGATCGCGAAGAGGCCGACCGCGACGATCACCACGTCGATGCCGTCGGCGAGTTGGAGCGAGCCGAAGGTGAGCCGCTGCTGGCCCGTCATCTGGTCCAGGCCGACCAGGCCGATCGTCAGACCGATCAGGAGCGAGGCGAGGCCGCGGATGCGGGAGGAGCCGAGGACCGAGGTGACGGCGACGAACGCGAGCACCATGATCGCGAAGTAGTCGGGGGCGCCGATGCCGACGGCGAGGTCGGCGACGGTCGGCGCGAGCGCGACCAGCAGGAGCGTGCCGATCATGCCGCCCGCGAAGTGGCCGATGGCGGCGGCCGCGAGGGCCTGCGCGCCCCGCCCCGCCCTCGCCATCGGGTGACCTTCCATGGCGGCGACGACGGCGGCGCTCTCGCCGGGGGTGTTGAGCAGGATCGAGGTCGTCGAGCCGCCGAACATCGCCCCGTAGTAGATGCCCGCGAACATGATGAAGGCGCCGGTCGGTTCGAGTCCGTACGTCACGGGGAGCAGCAGGGCGACGGCCATGGCGGGGCCGATGCCGGGGAGGACGCCGATGGCGGTGCCCAGGAGTACGCCGACCGCAGCCCACAGGAGGTTCAGCGGGGTGAGGGCCGTTCCGAAGCCGTCGATGAGGGAGTTGAAGGCGTTCATGTCACAGCACTCCCATCAGGGGGCCGCCCGGCAGGGGCACACCGAGCAGGTTGTTGAAGACCACGTACGTGAGGACGGAGAGGACGGCGGCGATGAGCGGGTCGCGGTCGGGGTGGCGGCTGCCGAGCGCGTACGCGGAGCCCCAGAAGAGCAGTGCGCCCGCGATGGGGAAGCCGAGGGGTTCGATGAGGACGGCGGTGGCGAGGAAGACGCCCGCGAGGAGGAGCACGGTGCGCCAGTCGGCGGGTTCGGACAGGTCGATGTCCTCGCCGCCCTCGGCCTCGCCGCGGCCGCCGCGCAGTACGTCGATGGCGAGCAGCAGGGCGACGACGAGGAGGCCGGTGCCGACGGCGACCGGCACGGTCTTCGGGCCGATGGGGCCGCGCTGGGTGATCTCCACGTCCATGGTGAGCGCGTCGGTGAGGACGAGCGCGCCGAGGAGCAGCAGGAGTACGCAGACGCCGAGTTCGGAGTGTTCGCGCAGCCAGGCGCGGCGGCCGCGCTCGGCGGGGGGCACGTCGGTCGCGGTCACAGTCCCAGCTCCTTCAGCACGGATACGACGCGCTTGTCCTGGGCGTCCAGGAAGTCGCCGAACTCGTCGCCGGTCAGGAAGGCGTCGTCCCAGCCGTTCGTCTTGAGGGACTTCTTCCACTCGGGTGAGGCGTGCAGCTCGCGGAAGAGTCCGGTGAGCTTCTCGCGTTCGGCGTCGCTGAGGCCGGGCGGGGCGACGATGCCGCGCCAGTTGGTGAAGGCCACGTCGTAGCCGGACTCCTTGAGGGTGGGTCCGTCCAGGCCGCGCACCCGCTTCGGGCCGGTCACGGCGAGCAGGCGCAGCTCCCCCGACTTGATCTGGTCCAGGTATTCGCCGACTCCGGAGACGCCGAAGGAGACCTTGCTGCCGAGGATCGAGGCGAGCAGTTCGCCGCCGCCGTCGAAGGGGACGTAGTTGACCTTCTTCGGGTCGATTCCGGCGGCGCGCGCCATCAGCATCGGGGCGAGGTGGTCGGGTCCGCCGGGTGCGGAGCCGCCTCCGACGGGCAGTTTGCCGGGGTTCTTCTTCCAGGCCGCGACGAGCTGCTCGATGGTCTTGTACGGGGAGTTCTTGGCGACCACGACGACGTCCTGCTCCTCGGTGAGCCGGGCGATCGGGGTGGTGTCGGCGAGGGTTTTCGGGGAGTGGTTGGAGCGGGCGGCGCCGACGACGCCGAGGCCCATGGACATGGCGAGCTTGCCGTTGCCGTGCTCGCCGACGAGCCGGGTCAGGCCGACGGTGCCGCCGGCGCCGGGGAGGTTGAACACCTCGATGTTGTGGGTGAGTTCCGCGTCCTCGGCGTTCTTCGCGGCGGTGCGGGCGGTGATGTCGTAGCCGCCGCCGGGGGTGTTGGGGACCATGAGGCGCAGGCCGGGGATCCGCGTGCCGGTCTCGGCGCCGCTGCCCGGGGTGAGCAGGGGCGGCGCCACGAGCACGAGCAGGGCGGCGCCGAGCAGGGCGAGGGGGGTGCGCGGGCGCACGTGTGCCACCACCTGTCGGTTACGTCGGAGTGGGCAGGGATGTGAGGTGGCCCACATGTTGCCCGGGCGTTAACAACCTGTCTCTCTTCCGGAATCAACGGACGTTGTGGTCGTTGTGGTCGCGCCCATAGCCTGCGGCGATGACAAGGGTCCTGGTGGTGGACGACGACTTCATGGTCGCCCGGCTGCACGGCCGGTACGTCGCCGCGGTGGACGGATTCACCGTGGCCGGCGTCGCCCACAGCGGCGCCGAGGCGCTGGGGGCGGCCGAGCGGCTCCGTCCCGACCTCGTGCTCCTCGACGTCTATCTGCCCGACATGGACGGGATCGCGGTGCTCCGGGAGCTGCGGGCGGCCGAGGAGCGTGATCCGGGGCGGGAGCCGGTGGACGCCCTGTTCATCACGGCCGCGCGGGACGCGGAGGTCGTGCGGGCGGCGCTGCGGGCGGGGGCCCTGCACTATCTGATCAAGCCGTTCAACCAGGCGGCCCTGCACGAGCAGTTGCGGCACGTCGCGGCGCTCCGGGCCCGCCTCGACGGACTGCGCGAGGCCCGCCAGGAGGACGTGGACCACCTCTTCGGCACGCGCCCGCCCGGCTCCCGAGACCTGCCGAAGGGTCTCGCGGCACACACCGCGGAGCTGGTGGAGCAGACCCTGCGGAACCACCCCGGGGGCCTGTCGGCCTCGGAGTGCGCGGGCGAGGGCTCCCTCTCCCGCGTGAGCGCCCGCCGCTACCTGGAGTTCTTCGCGGACACGGGCCGCGCCGAGGTGACGCTCCGCTATGGGGGGACGGGTCGGCCGGAGCGGCGGTACCGGTGGGTGGGGTGAGCCCGCCGCGTGCACCGGTTACTTAAGCCGGGTGCTTGCTTGTGCCGGGTGGTTACTCAAGCCGGGTGCTTGCTCAAGCCGGGTGCAGGAGCGGATGGATGGTGTGGTGGACGAGCAGGTGCCCCCACAGCTCCTGCTCGACACCGCCGGGCCAGCGTGACCGCAGGACCGGCAGGGTGTCCCGCCGCAGCGTACCGACGGCCTCCAGGGAGGCCCTGATCCCCCACCGCTCGCGGTACAGGGCTCTCAGAACGGGAGCTGGGTGCGCCTCGTGGTCCACGAGCGTCGTGATCAGGCGGTGCGGAGGGTCGTCGAGCACCCTGACTTCGGTACGCGGTCGCGCGGGACCGCAGCGCACGTCGCAGAGGGAGGAGCCGTCCGGCAGTGCGGTGTGCTCCGGCAGGACGGCGCTCTCCGGCGGGGCGGGCCGGGGTCCGGCCCGCCACAGTACGTCCGCTCCAGCGGCACGGATCGCGGGCAGCAGTTCCAGGTCGGCCGGGCCGCAGTCGGCGAGCAGCAGGTCTCCGCGGGTCAGGGCTGCCAGCAGATCGTTCGTGAGGGCGCGTCCCGTCCCGGCGGGCGGCCTCCCCAGCGCGGCGCGGGTGATGGCATGACTGCCGCACTCCGCCAGCGCCGCCAGGTGCGCCTGCGGCAGGGCCGCGGACCCCGCCCCGGTGATCGACGGACAGCCGTAACGGGCCCGGTTCTCCGGCGTGTCCGGGACGCCGAGCGCGGTCGCGTCGGCCGCCAGCACCCGCCACCCCGGATAGCGGGCGCACCTCTCCTCGGTGCGCCGGGCCCGCGCGTCACGGGCGGCTTGCGCGAACAGCGCGGCCAGCGGCTCGGGCCCCAAGCGCACGCGGGCCCGGGAGATGGCGGCGGACGTGGGCGCCGCGGGAGGGCAGCCGTCCTGCCGGGTCACCCAGGACATCGCCTCGGCCAGCCTTCTGGCCACCTGGTCGTAACTGTGCTGGGCGAACAGGCATATGGCGAGGATGAAGTACACCACTGTGCGGGCGGGCAGAAGCCGGCTGCGCCGCTCGGTCCTGCCGCATTCCGCGATCACGCGGTCCACCGCGTCAGGCGGAAATGTACGCATCAGCAGTGCGAGGGCAATGCGGTCGGACAATCCGTCGGTGGCCGCCGCCCTCAACTGCCCCGGCCGTGGCATCGGAGCACCTTCCGGTCGTATTGATGAATGGCGTGCTTTAAGTCAGCAGTACCAATCGGCACCGACTTGCCCGGCCCCTGGCAGGGGTAAACCATGAAAGCAAGCCGATACAGCCAAACCTTCCTTCTGCTGTCGGACGCGCATTTCTCGGCTCTGGTTGCATTGCACGTCGAAGAATCGATTCTGTGCAGCACGCGCGGCATGCGGAAGAAACACAGAAAGGGTTGGGCGATGACAGATCGCGCGTTGCTCATCGGCATCGACGAGTATCCGGATCCGCTGAACAACCTCAACAGTTGCGTCGCCGACACCGTGGCCTTCACCGACCTGCTCGGCGGGCTCGACTTCGACACCTCGGGAATCCGCGTGCTGCACAACGCGGACGCGACCCTGGCAGCGACCCGGGACGGTCTCGACTGGCTGCTGGAGGGGGCCGAGGAGGGGGACCGCCTGGTCTTCTTCCAGTCCTCCCACGGGTATCGCTACCTCAAGGGTGACGTCATGACGGAGGTGCTCTGCGCCTACGACGAGTTCCTGGAGGACACCGAACTCGCCGACCGCACCGCCCTCCTCCCCCAAGGCGTGCTCACCGTGGTGCTCGACTCCTGCCACTCCGGCGGCATGGAGAAGTCCCTCTTCCGCAGAGGACTCCAGGAGAGCGTGCGCACCAAGGTGTTCACGCCGCCCCGGGAGAAACTCCTGGAACGGGCCAAGTCGGTGTCACTGGCGCGCGCGTTGAAGCCCTTCGGCCGCACCACCTTGCGCAACGAGGCGTCCCTGACCCTGAACATGGCGCACGTCCCCAACAAGGCGCCCAGGACCAAGGGCGCCATCACCGGGGCGAACGAGCTGAACGCGGTGCTCCTCACCGCCTGTCAGGCGGACCAGACCGCGGCGGCCGGCAGCGCCGCGACCAACTGGCTCTCGGCGTTCACCTACGCCCTGGCCGCGGAGATGGACGCGGCGATTTCCGTCTCCGCGCTGCGCGACCGGACGGTGCAGCGCATCGAAGACCTCAATATGAGCCAGACGCCTTGCGCCTTCGCTCCCTCGGATCAACCGCATCTCCTCACCGAAACATTTGTCTCCCGGCAGCAGACAAAGAGCAAGGAGATGATCCGACAGGTCGAGGAGATGCTCAAAGAGGTGGCCTACGCAGGCGGTGGACACAAACCTTCCACCCCTGGAAAGGGAGAAGGAATCTCAGCGAAAATCCACACACCGGAGGTAAAGGGAATGAGCACGGTAGAGCTTGAGAAGTCGGTCGGCGCGGCCACCGAAAAGATACTCGCCGGCGTGAAGACGGCGGGTAAGGGCAAGTCGGTCTGGGGCACCTTCCCGACCGACCTGAGCTACCAGCTGGACACGCAGACGGTCGCCGCCGTTCTCGCCCCCGCCATGGCGGCCGCGATTCCGGTGGACGGAAAGGCCTTCACGGTGCAGACGTCCGTGGCGGACGCGGACAATCTCCTCGACAAGGGCTTCTGGGAATCCGCGGCCAGGCTCGCACGGGTCGTCGTGCCGGCCGTCCTCGACGAGCTGACCAAGAGCGGCGGTCCCGGGAAGGGCCACTCCAAGGCCGCCGACCCGGACGAGGTGCACCGTGAGATCGCGCGGGCGGTCCCACCGGCCCGGATGGGCGACCCGAAGTTCTTCGGGATCGTGGAGACGCTGATCGGCATCGCGGCGCCGATCGTCATCAACGCGATCACCAAGGACTTCAAGCCCAACGAGCGTCCCACCGGCGGCAAGATCCAGGTCGATCTGCCGGCCGGGCTGAGCGACAGCGAGAAGAAGAGTTTCTGGGACGACGCCCTCGACGTGGTCAGTACGGCGCTGCCGTACGTCATCCGCGCCATCGCCTGAGCGGTCGGCGCGAGGACGGCGGCCGTCGCGCACGGCCGCCGTCCCGTCGGCGTCCCACCCGGTGGAGGGAGTTGCCCGATGCTCACTTCCGACGACGAGGCGGTCTACCTCAAGGCGGCCACGGATCTGGCCCGTATGACACCACCCGACCTGTCCGGTTTCCCCACGCGCACGGTCGAGGTCGCCATGCTGAAGGTCTTCGGGAGGAACGGCCCCCAGGAGAACTGGCTGAACGAGTTCCGGGGCCGGATCAAGCAGGCGAGTGAGAACACGGTCCAGCTGGAACCGGCCGAGCGGGCCGAGTTCCCGCACCCCCGCGAGAAGAGCCCCGCGGCCTCGTACCAGCGGCTGGTCTCCACCGCGGAGCGGGCCGTCCACCTCTTGGTGATGGGTCCGTTCGACCCGCCCTTCCGCTTCGTCCTGGACGAGATGGCTGCTCGCTGGCAGGCCAGTGCCGACCAGATCGCCGATACGGCGACAGCACTGCGCGAGCGGGACCTGGCTCTCGCCAACGCCCCGGACGAGATCGAACGGCGTCAACGGCGGCTGGCCGGCCAGGGGCTCGGTCTGGAGGCGCTCGTCGGCGACGACGATTCGGTCGGGGCGAACTTCCTGAGCCGCGGGATCACCGCCGCCCGGTCGGTGAGTCGCGTGGTCAGCGTGGCGTCGCGCCGCGATCCGCCCGTCCCGCTCGCCACGGGAGTGCTGATCGCTCCGCGGCTGCTCCTGGCGAACAACCATGTGGTGCCCGGCGAGGTCGATGCCGCGGAGGCGGCCGCGCAGTTCGGCTTCGAGGTCGACGAGGCCGGCCGTGAGGGTGAGTACGTGACCTGTCCGCTCGCCCCGGAGGTGTGCTGGTTCACCGACGAGGAACTGGATTTCACCGTGGTGGCCGTCGCCGACTCGCACGGCGAGGCACCGGGAGAGGCGTACGGCTGGGTGCCGCTCATCGAGCAGACCGGCAAAGCGCTCAAGTGCGAGGTGCTGAACGTGATCCATCATCCCGGCGGCGAGAGGAAGCGGGTCAGCATCCGCGCGAACCGGATGGTGGCCCAGGACGAGATCTGGCTGCGGTACACCAGTGACACCCGGAAGGGCTCGTCGGGAGCGCCCGTCTTCAACGATCAGTGGGAGATGGTCGCGCTCCATCGCGGAGGCATCAAATTGCGGGACGCGCAGGGAGCGCCGCTCACGCGCGACGGGCGGCGCTGGACGCCCGAGATGGGTCGTGACGCCGCCGCGTACATGGGTAACGAGGGCGCCAGGGTGAGCAGAATCGTCAAGCGGCTGAGGGCGGCCCCTCTCGCCGCGCCGATGCGGGCCCTGGTCGATACGGCGATCGAGGCGGGTGCGGGCGTATGAACGCGACTCTGGTGTTGGTACACGGCCGCAAGCAGGAGTGGAAGGACTCCGCCGAGCTGCGGCGCAAGTGGCTGGCGGGGCTGGCGTCCGGGCTCGTCAAAGCCGGTCTGCCGCCTGTGGAGGGCCCCGTGGTCCTCCCCTATTTCGGGAACGTGCTGCGCAGGATCACCGACACCCTGGCCCAGAGCCATGCGGCCGTCGACCTCGAAACGCTGCCCTCGGACCCTGCCACGCCAGGACCGCTGCACCCCTGTCTGGGGTCGGACATCGGCGTGATGGAACGGAAGGTGCTGGAGGACATGGCCGTCGGGGCGGGCTGGGTTCCGGGGACCGCCGACGATGACCTGGAACGCCTCTCGGACGTACTGTCCTGGCCGGTCGCTCGGGACGCGCTCGACTGGCTCGCCCATAAAACCCGGTTCGACCAGAGGCTCATCGCCGCGTATCTGCGCGACGTGGCCGTCTACTTGACGCGCGCCAGGGCCCAGGTCCTCTCCCACGTGAGGGAGCAACTCCCTCCCGAAGGCCCCGTCGTCCTGGTCTCGCACAGCCTGGGGACTGTGGTGGCACGGGATCTGCTCGGCGATGCCGGCCTGCGCGCACGCACCCGACTGTGGGTGACGGCTGGCTCTCCGCTGGGCATCGACGCCGTCCGCAAGAACCTCGGCCACACGACGTACGCGGACAACCCAGGAGTGGAATGGCTGAGCGCCTACGACGTCAACGACATCGTCGCCCTCGGGCACCCGTTGCGGAGAAAGTGGGGCCCTCCGCTCAGGGACGTCGAAGTGGAGAACGGCGAAGAGCCACACTCGATCGAGCGCTATCTCGCCCACCCCGAGGTGGCCGGACCGATCGGCACGGCGTCCAAGGGGCCAGTCTGAGCCCCCGGTTAGCCCTTCCTTAACGCGACCATAAGGATCTCCGTCCCCGGCCTCCAGCCGGGGATCTCGCGGTTTTCAGGGGCTAGCTTTCTGGTCGCCGGGGCGGTGACGAACCGTCGGTGCCGCTGGGATCGGGGGGCGGCGCCGGCCGTTCGCCATCGCCCCGGGTCCCCCCTGAACCGCGTATGAGGAGAACCCCCATGACCGCTCGTCGCAAGGCCGCCGCGATCGCCGCCGCCGGTGTCGCCCCGCTCGCGCTGACCGCCCTGACCGTGACGCCCGCCGCCGCGCACGGCTCGATGACGGACCCGGTCAGCCGGGTCTCCGCCTGCTTCCAGGAGGGCCCGGAGTCCCCGAAGTCGGCCGCCTGCAAGGCCGCCGTCGCCGCCAGTGGCGCCCAGGCCTTCTACGACTGGAACGGCGTGAACATCGCCAACGCCGCGGGCAAGTCGAAGCAGATCATCCCCGACGGCAAGCTCTGCGGCGCGGGCAACGACAAGTACAAGGGGCTCGACCTGCCGCGCGCCGACTGGCCCGCCAGCAAGCTCGCCGCCGGGAACCACACCTTCCGCTACAAGGGCACCGCCCCGCACAAGGGCTCCTTCGAGCTGTACGTCACCAAGGACTCGTACGACCCGGCGAAGCCCCTGAAGTGGTCGGATCTGGAGGCGAAGCCCTTCGTCAAGGTCACCGACCCGAAGATGGAGAACGGCGACTACGTCTTCGACGGCAAGATCCCCGCCAAGTCGGGCCGCCACCTCATCTACTCGATCTGGCAGCGCTCGGACTCCCCCGAGGCCTTCTACACCTGCTCCGACGTCGTCTTCGGCAAGGACACCGGCGGTTCCGGCTCCGGTTCCGGCTCCGCGCCCGCGCCGGCCCCGACCGCCTCCGCGCCCTCCGACGAGGAGATCGAGGCGGGTGCGGAGAAGTCCACGGTCGAGCACCACGGCCACGGGGACGCCGACGCCAGGACGGGCGCGGAGGCCACCGGCGCCGCTCCGGCCGCCGACAGTGACGCGGCGCAGGCCGGCAACGAGCCCGAGGTGAACGGCGGCGCCGAGAAGCCGGTGACCGCCGCTGACGACAACCTCGCCGAGACCGGCGGCGACAGCACCACCCCGTACATCGCGATCGGCGGCGCCGCCGCCCTCGCCGTCGGCGCCGCGGCGATGTTCGCCACGACCCGCCGCCGCGCGGCCGGACGTCACGGCCGCTGAGGCGGCTGGAGGGTCGCTGTTACGACAGGCAGGTGGTCGGCGTCGCGTGCTCCGGATCCAGCGCGTTCGCCACCTCGTGGTGGGCGACGCGGTCCGCGACGCCGACCGCCACATGCTCCGAGGCGTCGATGCCGCAGAGGTCCTGGACGGTCACGTTGCGCACGTCGGGGCCGTCCAGGAACTGGCTGCGGTACGGGGTGACCACCTGGTCGTACTTGGTGGCGATGACGGTGTAGCGCACCCCGGGCACGGTGTCCCCGCCCGCGTTGAGCCTGGTCAGGAAGGGCGATCCGGCCACCTGGTCGGCGAGGCTCGGCGTCTTGGTGGTGAGCAGGTGTTCGATGCCGGGGAAGTACGGCAGCAGCTTGGTGAGGCCGAGCAGCGTGGTGCCGTGGTTGTCCGGCGCGAGGCCGATGAGGGCGTTCACCTTGTCGGCGCCGCCGAGGAACTTGAGGTAGTGCCGGGGCATCATGCCGCCCTGCGAGTGGCCGACGAGGTCCGCCTCCTTCGCGTCGGTCGCGGCGAGCACCTTGTCGACGAAGGCGTCGAGCTGCTCGGCCGACTTGTCGATGGGGCCGAGTCCGTGGAAGAAGGGCACGTCCTTCAACTGCCCGTAGTCCAGGGAGTAGACGCAGTAGCCGCGCCTGACCAGGTAGGGCGCGAGGACGAGCCAGTTGTCGACGGAGTTCCCGAACGTGCCGTGCACGAGGACGACCGGCCGGGGGTGTGCGGCGGAGGGCTTGCAGCTGTAGTCGTTCCAGCCGCGGGACGTGGTGGTCTCCGCGGCGGTGGCGGTGGCGGTGGCGGAGGCGGCGGATGCGGTGGCGGTGGGGGTGAGGGTGGCCGCGCCCGTGACGAGGAGGGCGGCGGCGAACGCGCGGAGCGCGCGTCTCCAGGGCAGCATCGTGTGATCTCCTTGCGGCTCAAGGGAGTTGCGATGGCTGTACGCCCTGTGATCCGGATCGACAGGATGCCGTGCTCACGTCAAATTACGCGCCAGTAGATGAAGAGTGAAGCTGCGCGGCGCGACAACTTCCAGTGATTACTGGCAAGGTCGCTTGATCACTGGCAGGGCCGCGGCCCCGAGGCCCCCCTCACCGCTGCGGCGCCACTAGCCCCATCTCGTACGCGAGGATGACCAGTTGGACCCGGTCCCTGGCGTCGAGCTTGGTGAACAGCCGCGCCACATGCGCCTTGACCGTGGCCACGGTGATGAACAGCTCGGCGGCGATCTCCCCGTTGGACAGGCCGCGCCCGACGAGGACGAGGACCTCGCGCTCTCGGTCGGTGACACCGGCCACCGGGCGGGCCCGCGACGGCGCGGCGGGCTCGGGGCGGGCGGCGAACTCCGCGATCAGGCGGCGCGTCACGCTCGGCGCGATCAGCCCGTCCCCGGCGGCGACCACGTGGATCGCCGCGAGGATGTCCTCCAGGGCCATGTCCTTGACGAGGAACCCGCTCGCACCCGCCCGCAGCGCGCCGTAGACGTACTCGTCGTCGTCGAAGGTGGTCAGGACGAGGACGCGCGGGCACGGGACATCGGCGTCCCGCACGATCAGACGGGTGGCCTCGATGCCGTCCATGCCCGGCATGCGGATGTCCATGACGACGACGTCGGGGCGTACGTCCCTGGCCAGCCGGACCGCTTCGGTGCCCGTGCCCGCCTCCCCCACGACCTCGATGTCCGCGGTGTCGGCCATCAGTACGCGCAGGCCCGCGCGGACCAGGGGCTGGTCGTCGGCGAGGACCACGCGGACGGCTCTCCCGCTCATCGGGCGTCCCCCGCGGGGGTGGGCAGCCGGGCCGCGACCCGGAAACCGCCCTCGGGGAGCGGGCCCGCGGTGAAGTCGCCGTGCAGCAGGGCCACGCGTTCGCGCATGCCGACGAGGCCGTAGCCGCCGCCCGCGGGCAGCTTGCCGACGCCGTCGTCGACGACCTCGACCGTAACTTCGCCGTCGCCGCCGTCACCACCGCCGTAGTCGATGGTCACCCGGCACACGTCGGTGCCCGCGTGGCGTACGACGTTGGTGAGCGCTTCCTGGAGGATGCGGAACGCGGCCAGGTCGATGTCGGCGGGCAAAGGCCGCGGCTCCCCGCGGCGGTGGAGCCGGGCGCGGACCCCCGCGTCCCGCGTCGACGCGACGAGGCGTTCCACGTCGGCGAGGCCTGGCGCGGGCTCCAGCGGCGCGGGCCCGTCCTCCCCGTCGCGTCCGTGCCCGGTGGGTTTCCGCAGCGCGACCAGTGTTCCGCGCAGCCCGGCAAGGGTCTCCCTGCTGGTGGCCTCGATGGTGCTGAGCGCGTTGCGGGCCTCGGCGGGCTGGGTGTCGATGACTCGGCTGCCGACGCCCGCCTGGATGGCGATGACGCCGATGCTGTGCGCGATCATGTCGTGCAACTCCCTTGCGATACGCAGCCGTTCGGCGGTCACCGCCTGCTCGGCGGCCCGCGCGCCCAGCACCTCCGCGTGGGTACGGCGTTCGCGGACGGAGTCGCCCGCGAGCCAGGCGGCGAGCGTCGCGAGGGCGAGGAACGCGGTGAGCTGGGCGGCCCGGCCCGGGGTCTGCCCGAAGGAGGACAGATGGGTCCCGAGCTGCCCGGCGAACGCGAGGGCCGCCGCCGGCACGGAGGTGCGGCGGGGGTGGACGGCGGCGATGCAGCCGACGGCGAGGTCGCCGAGCAGCACCTGGAGGTAGGCGACCTCCGGGTTCTGCATCTGCGTGCGCGCGGCGGCCCACCCGACGAGCAGCAGGGCGAGCGCGGGCAACGGCCTGCTCCGCAGCAGCACGCCGAGCAGCGCGGTGAGGATGATCAGTGGGGCGACGGTGAGCACGCTGAAGCCGCCGCGGCCGTCGAGCATGGCGAAGTACAGGGCGAAGGGGTACGCGATCGCGGCCCCCCAGGCCACGGGCGTGAGCCAGGCACCGACGACCCGTCGCCGCCAGGCGGGGGCCAGTACCGGCGGGGTGGAGGCCGGTACCGGCGGGGTGGGGGTATCCGGTGTCGCGTACATGCCCTGATCGTAGGCGTGCGTCCCGGGCGGGGCATGGGCCCGTGGACGTACGCCCATGGGCCAACCGCCCGCCGCGGGATGTGGCCGTCGGCCCGATGCCGCCGCCACCCCGCGCACGACACCGTGTCCCCCGTGATCGAAGTCAACGAACTGACCAAGCGCTACGGCGACACCACCGCCGTGAACGCCCTGAGTTTCACCGTGCGTCCGGGCCGGATAACCGGGTTCCTCGGGCCGAACGGCGCGGGCAAGACCACCACGCTGCGGATGCTCCTCGGCCTCGTCGAGCCCACCGGCGGGAGCGCCACCATCGACGGGCAGCCGTTCCGTGACCGGCCGCGCGGGCTGCGCCACGTCGGCGCGCTGCTCGACGCGGGCGATGTGCACGGCGGGCGCACCGGCCGGGCCCAGCTGGCCGCGCTCGCCCGCGGCAACGGGATCGGGCGCCGCCGGACCGACGAGGTCCTTGGCGAGGTGGGCCTCGCGGAGGCGGCGGGGCGGCGCGTGGGCGGCTACTCGCTCGGCATGAGGCAGCGGCTCGGCATCGCCGCCGCACTGCTCGGTGATCCGCCGGTGCTCCTCTTCGACGAACCGCTCAACGGCCTCGATCCGGAAGGGGTGTTGTGGGTGCGGGGCCTCTTCCGGCGCCTCGCCGGAGAGGGACGTACGGTCTTCGTCTCCAGCCACCAGATGAGCGAGATGGAGCACACCGCCGAGCAACTGGTCGTCATCGGCCGGGGCGAGCTGATCGCCGCGCAGAGCGTCACGGAGTTCGCGGCCCGCTCCACCCGGCCGGGCGTGAGCGTGCGGACGCCGCGCGCCGCTGAACTGGCCGCCGTCCTGACCGCCGAGGGCGCCGCCGTCCGGCCTGGCGGCGAGGAACTGCTCACGGTCACCGGCCTGCCCGCCTCCCGCGTCGGCGAACTGGCCTGCGCCCACCGGCTGCCCCTGCACGAACTGACCTCCGGCGACGCGTCCTTGGAGAAGGCCTTCATGGAACTCACCGCCGACCGCCTCGACCACCGCGCGGGAGAGACCCGATGAGCACAGCCGCCGAGCGCACCCGCTTCACCGACCTCCTGGCCGCCGAGTGGATCAAACTCCGGTCGCTGCGCTCGACGTACTGGGTGCTCGGCGGCGGCGCCCTCCTCGTCATCGGCATCAACGCCAACTCCGCCTGGACCAACGCCCGTCGGCTCGCCGACATGCCGCCGCCCCCGGCCGGGACCGCCCCGCACTTCGGGTTCGACCCGCTGCACACCGCCTTCGTCGAACCGGCCTGGCAGCTCTTCATGGTCCTCGCGGCCACGGTGGGCGCGCTCTCCGTCTTCGGCGAGTACACCAGCGGCCTGATCCGTACGACGTTCACGGCCGTGCCGGACCGGCGCGCGGTGATCGCGGCGAAGACGGTCGTGGTCGCGGCGGTGCTGTGCGGGCTCGGAGCGGTCGTCGCGGGGGTGTCGTTCGGTGTGACGCAGGCGCTGCTGCGGGACGAGGGCGGGCTCTCGATCGGCGATCCGGGGGCGCTGCGGGCGGTCGTGGCCTCGGCGCTGCTCGCGCCGGTGTGCGCGCTGGTCGGCATGGCGCTCGGCGCGGTCGTCCGGCACGCCGCCGGAACCGTCGTCGCGGTGGTGGGCACGCTGCTGCTGCTCCCGGCGCTCTTCCAGGGCGACACCTACCGGTGGGTCAAGGAGATCGGCAACGCGATGCCGCTCACCGCGTGGGGCCGTCTCGTGGAGAACCCCGGGGCCGCCGCCCTCCCGGAGAAGTACCCGGTGACGCTCACCGAGGCGTGGGCGGTCTTCGCCGCGTGGCCCCTGGTGGCGGTGGTGGTGACGGTGACCGTGGTGTGCCGCAGGGACGTGTGAGTACGGAGAGGTGCGAGTACAGAGGCGGGGAGTACGGAGCCGTACGGGGTCACGCCGCCAGCGTCCCCGGCACGATCGCGCCCGGCCCGAACTTCTCCCTCGCCCGGTCCGCCACCTCCTCGATCCGGCGGGCCTTCTCGTCCGCCGGGTCGAACGTCAGCTGGTGGGAGGCGTGTTCGGCCGGTCCGAGCCCCTCGGCGCGCAGGGCGACGGCGCGCACCCGGGCCCGCTGAAGGCCGAGCGCCTCGTACATGCGGTACGCCGCCGTGGTCAGCGCGGTGGAGTGCGCGGTCGGCTCCGGCAGGGTCCGGGTCCGCACGGTCGTGGAGCGGTCCGCGTACCGCACGGTGAGGGTCAGCGCGCGGCACACCTGCTCCTCGCCGCGCATCCTGACGCCCAGCTCCTCGGCGCCGGACAGGAGGGCGCGGCGGTGCCGGAAGGGGTCCAGCTCGTCGCGGGGGAAGGGCCGTTCGACGGCGAGCGAGCGCGCGGCGGAGTTCGGTACGACCCGGGTGCGGTCGATGCCCCGCGCCTTCTCGCGCAGCTCGCGGCCCGCGCGGGCGCCGACCAGCCGCTGGAGGGTGGACAGGGGTGCGGCGGCGACCTTCCCGAGGGAGTCGAGGCCGTACTCGCACAGGGTGCGGGCGGTGGCGCGGCCGATGCCGGGCAGCTCGCCGACCGGCCGATCGGCGAGGAACTCCCGTACGCCGTCCGGGCCCTCGGGCACCGCTCGGGTCACGCCCGGCGCGGCTCCGCGCAGGGCCATCCGCGCCAGCATCGGGCCGGGCCCGGCGCCGATCGCGCACTCCACGCCGTACAGCGCGAGGGTTCGTACGCGGATCAGCGCGGCCAGCTCGACGGCGCTCCGTCCGAAGTAGCGCCGCGCGCCGCTCACGTCCATGAGCGCGCCATCCGGCAGAAGCGCCTCGACCTGCGGAGTGAACTCGCCGAGCAGGGCGAGCAGTTGGGGCAGGACGGCCTCGTACATGGGCGTCAGCAGGAAGCGTACGCACAGGATGTTCACCTCGCCGGTCACCTCGCGGGTCACCTCGCCGGCCCCTCCGGCCATCTCGCCGTTCACCCCGTTCACCCCTTTCACCTCCTCGCCCATCTCCCCGCTCATCCCGCACTCCCCGGACTCTGATGCCACAGCTTCCTGTGCGCGCCCGCGGCGCCCTCGCCCGCCGGACGGAGATCCGCCCAGGGGTGCATCTCGTACCCCGTGGCCATCCGGATGCGCCGTCCGCCCGCCACGGCATCCGGGACCTCCGGCTCCCGCTCCCGCTCCGGCTCCGGCTCCGGCTCCGCCAGCCGCAGCGCCACCGCGTCGAGCCCGCCCTCCTTGCGCACCTCCACCAGCTCCGCGAGGTTCCACGCCGCCGCGCCGACCACGCTGAGGCTGCGCGGTCCGCGGCGCTGCACCACCCCGCGCACCAGCAGCAGCCAGGAGTGGAAGACGGTGTGCGCGCACCTCTCGTGCGCGTCGTCGAAGAAGGCCAGGTCGACCAGGCCCGTACCGTCGTCGAGGGTCGTGAAGATGACCCGCTTGCCGGAGCGGATCGGCGGGGTCTGCGTGGCCGCCTTGGCGCCCGCGACCAGGACGGTCGCCCCGTGCTCGGCCTCCCGCAGCCGCCGGGCGCTGAGCACGCCCAGCTCCGCGAGGAAGTCGCGGTGGTCGCCCATGAGGTGGCGCGAGGAGTCCATGCCGAGGACGCCCAGCTCGGCGCTGAGCCGCTCCGCGTCGTCGAGGTCGGGCAGCCCGGCGGGGGCCGTCTTCCGCCCGCCCGCCAGGGGGAGCTGGCCACCGGCCGCCCCTCGGCTGCCGCGCCGCAGCTCGGCCAGGTGCAGTTGCAGATCGCGCCGGTTGGCGCCGAACGCGTCGAGCGCGCCGACCTGCGCGAGCCGCTGGGCGACCGGCTTGGAGGGGCGGGCCCGCTCCCAGAAGTCGACGAGCGAGGCGTACGGCTGCCCGTCCGCGATCCGCGCGGCCTCGGCCTCGCTGATGCCGTGGACGTCGGAGAGGGCGAGCCGCAGGCCCCACATTTCCCGGGGTTCGGACACCAGTTCGATACGGTGAGCGACCGCGGACCGGTTCACGTCCAGCGGAAGGATCGGCACCCCCCGCCGCCGCGCGTCCGCGAGCAGCAGCCGCTTCGGGTACATCCCGGGGTCGTGCGTGAGCAACCCGGCGTAGAACGCGGCCGGGTGATGGGCCTTCAGCCACGCCGACTGGTACGTCGGCACGGCGAAGGCGACCGCGTGCGCCTTGCAGAAGCCGTACGACCCGAAGGCCTCGACGATCTCCCAGGTGCGGGCGATCGTCTCGGCGTCGTACCCCCTGGCCGCCGCGTGCTGCGCGAACCAGAACCGGATGCGCCCCTGCGACTCGGGGTCGGAGAGCCCGCGCCGCACCTGGTCCGCCTCGTCGCGCCCGCAGCCGGTCATGATGTCCACGATGTGGATGATCTGCTCATGGAAGACGACGACGCCGTACGTCTCCTTCAGCGGCTCCGCGAGGTCCGGGTGCGGGTAGCGCACGGGGGCGCGGCCGTGCCTGGCCTCGATGAAGGGCCGCACCATGTCGGCCGCGACCGGGCCCGGCCGGAACAGGGAGATGTCCACCACGAGGTCGTGGAAGGTCGAGGGCTGAAGCCGTCCGACCAGGTCGCGCTGGCCCGGCGACTCGATCTGGAAGCAGCCGAGCGTCTCGGTGGATTTGATGAGCTGATACGTCGCCGGGTCGCCCGGCGGCACCGCGTCCAGGTCGACCCGCTCCCCCGTGGCCCGCTCGGTCTCCGCCACGGCGTGCGCCATCGCCGACTGCATCCGCACACCGAGCACGTCCAGCTTGAGCAGGCCGAGTTCCTCGACGTCGTCCTTGTCGAACTGCGACATCGGCAGGCCCTCGCCGCTGGTGGGCACGACGGGCGTACGCGCGAGCAGCGAGGCGTCGGAGAGCAGCACCCCGCACGGGTGCATGGCGACGCCGCGCGGCAGCGCGTCCAGCGCCTCGACCAGCTCCCACAGCCGATCACGGCCGCCCAGCTCCTCGGCGACCGCCCGCAGTTCGGGCAGCTCCTCCAGGGCGGCGCGGGCGTCGCGGGCGCGGATGTGCGGGAAGGCCTTGGCGATCTTATCGATCTCGGCCGGGTCCATGGACAGGGCGGCACCCACATCGCGTACGGCGTGCCGCACGCGGTAGGTCTCGGGCATGGCGACCGTCGCGACCCGCTCGGTGCCGAAGCGGCCGATGATCGCGCGGTAGACCTCCAGGCGGCGGGCCGACTCGACGTCGATGTCGATGTCCGGCAGGACGTGCCGCCGCTTGGACAGGAACCGCTCCATGAGCAGCCCGTGTTCGACGGGGTCGGCGTGCGCGATGCCGATGAGGTGATTGACGAGCGACCCGGCGCCGGAGCCACGCGCGGCGACCCGTACGCCCAAGTCACGTACGTCGTCGACGACTTGGGCGACGGTGAGGAAGTAGGAGGCGAAGCCGTGGTGGGCGATGATGTCCAGCTCGTGGTGCATCCGCTCCCAGTACGCGCGCCGGGAGTCGTAGCCCCGCAGCACCATGCCCGCCGCCGCCCGGGAGGCGAGGACGCGCTGCGCGGTGCGGCGCCCGGCGCCGACCAGGCGCGGCTCGGGGAAGCGCACGGAGCCGATGCCGAGGTCGTCCTCGGGGTCGACCAGGCACGCGGCGGCCACCGCCTGGGTCTGTTCGATCAGGCGGTGCGCGGTGTCGCGGCGGAATCCGGCGGCCTCGACGATCCGCTCGGCGGCGTGCAGCATGGCGTCCGCGTCCTTCAGCCACCGTTCGCCGCCGTCGAGTCCCTTCGTGGGGTCGACGGGGACGAGGCGGCGGGCGGCGTCCAGGACGTCGGCGACGGGGCCCTGCCCGGCGTCGGCGTAGCGCACGGCGTTGCTCAGGACGGGTCGTACGCCCTGTTCGGCGGCGAAGCCGACGGTGCGCGCGGCCAGCCGGAGCGAGCCGGGGCCCGTGCCCTTGCGGTCGTGCCAGACGGACTCCAGGCGCAGGCCGTCGCCGTACCGCTCGCGCCAGGGGGCCAGGAGCCGGGCGGCCCGGTCCGGCCGGCCCGCGGCGAGCGCGCGCCCCACGTCGGAGGCCGGCCCGAGCAGCACGGTCAGGCCCTCGCCGTGGTTCTCCTCCCACGGCAGGACGGGCTGTCCCCCGGTGGCGTCGGCACCCGCCCGGTGCGCGGCGGTGACCAGATGGCAGAGGGCGGCCCAGCCGGTGGCGCCGTCCCGGGCGAGGTAGGTCACGCGCGGGGTCGACTCGTCGATGAAGGCGCCGCCCCGCACGGGGGCCCGCCGCCGCTCGCCCTTGGCCGGGGCGGGCGCCCCTACGGCGAGCTCGGTGCCGAACAGTGGCCGCACCCCCGCTTTCGCGCAGGCCTTGGCGAACCGGACCGTGCCCGCGAGGGTGTCGCGGTCGGTGAGCGCGAGGGCGTCCATGCCCCGGTCGGCGGCGCGCTCGGCGAGCCGTTCCGGGTGCGAGGCGCCGTACCGCAGGGAGAACCCGGAAGCGGTGTGCAGATGCGTGAAGCCGGGCACACGCACCTCCTGTAACCCTGAACCGATCCGATCTCGTATCCCCCACCTCCACCATAGACCAAGTTTCGAACGCGTGTACGACACGTGTGCGAGGGCCCTCCCTGAGCGCCCCTGGAGTCGCCCGTTCGGCCCATCCCACCTGCGGGAACGACCGTCGCCCCGGAGCGTGGGGGGCATGAGGTTCGCCGACGAATTGAAGAGCGCCGTCACCCCGCGAGCAGCCCTGCTCGTCATCGGCGTACTCGCCCTGCAGCTGCTGTTCATCGCCTCCTACGTGGGCGCGCTGCACGATCCGAAACCCAAGGACGTGGCCTTCGCCGTGGTCGCCCCGGGCCCCGCGGCGAAGGAGACCGCCGACCGGCTGGAGAAGCTCCCCGGCGACCCACTGGACACCCGCGTCCTCAAGGACGAGGCCACGGCCCGCCACCAGATCATGCACCGCGACATCGACGGCGCCCTGGTCGTCGACCCGCGCGGCACGACCGACACGCTCCTGGTCGCCTCCGGCGGCGGCACCGCGCTCTCCCGGACCCTGACCACCCTCCTCACCGAGGCCGACGCGGCCGAGAAGCGCACGGTGAAGACCGTGGACGTGGCCGCGGCATCGGACAAGGACTTCAACGGCCTCTCCTCCTTCTACCTGGTCGTCGGCTGGTGCGTCGGCGGCTATCTGTGCGCGTCGATCCTCGCGATCAGCGCGGGCTCCCGGGCCGCCAACCTGCCGCGCGCGGTCATCAGGCTCGGCACCATGGCGCTCTACTCGATCGTCGGCGGCCTCGGCGGCGCGGTCATCATCGGGCCGATCCTCGGCGCGCTGCCCGGCAGCGTCATGGGGCTGTGGGGCCTCGGCGCCCTGGTCGTCTTCGGGGTCGGCGCGATCACGCTCGCCCTCCAGGCGCTCACCGGCATCATGGGCATCGGCCTCGCCGTGCTCATCATCGTCATCGGGGGCAACCCGAGCGCGGGCGGCGCCTTCCCGCTGCCGATGCTGCCCGCCTTCTGGAAGGCGATCGGGCCCTGGCTGCCACCGGGCGCGGGCACCTGGACGGCACGTTCCCTCGCGTACTTCGAGGGGAACGCGATCACCGGACCGCTCCTCGTCCTGGGCGCCTGGGCGCTCGTCGGCGTCGTCGTCACCCTCGTCCTGTCCGCCCGGCGCGGACGACCGGCCAACGGCTCGATCGACCTCAGCGGCACGAACTACGGCAGGACCATCGCCCCGTAAGGAACCGTAAGGAACGCGAGAGCCCCGCCCCCGCGGATCGCGGGAGCGGGGCATGGACCTCGTACGGGCCCGGACCTCGTACGGACTCAGCCGATCTCCGCCCCGTAGGCCGACAGGGCCTCCGGCACCGGCTGGAAGAAGGTCTCACCCCCGGAGGAGCAGTCGCCGCTGCCGCCCGAGGTGAGACCCAGCGCGGTGTCACCGGCGAAGAGCGCGCCGCCGCTGTCGCCGGGCTCCGCACAGACCGTGGTCTGGATCAGACCGTCGACCTGGCCTTCCTGGTAGTTCACCGTGGCGTCCAGCGCGGTGACCTCACCGTCGTGCAGCTGGGTGGTGCTGCCGCTGCGCTGCACCTTCTGCCCGACCGTGGCCTCGCCCGCCTTGCTGATCGCCTGGGTGCTGCCGTTGTAGAGGTTCACCTCACTGGGGTGCGGGGTGTCGGCCGTGTACTTCACGAGGGCGTAGTCGTTGCCCGGGAAGCTCGACTCCTGGGTGGTGCCGATCTCCTGGCCGCCCTGCGAGTCGGACCAGCTCTTGACCGCGTTGCCGCAGTGGCCCGCCGTCAGGAAGTGCGGCTCGCCGCCCTTGACGACGTTGAAGCCGAGCGAGCAGCGCGAGCCGCCGCCCCAGATCGCGTCGCCTCCGGCGAGGAACGCCTTGTACTCTCCCTTGCTGCGCTTGAGTTCGGCCTTGCCGCCGAGGCTCTTCACGATCGAGCCGACCTTCTCCAGCTCGGCGCCCTTGACCGTGCGGTCCGCCGTGACGACGACCTTGTTCGTGGCCGGGTCCATCGCCCAGGAGGTGCCGGGCACGGCGGCCTTCTTGTCGAGCGTGGCGCGGGCGCTCTCCAGCTCCGCCAGGGAGTTCCCGACGATTCTGGCCTTGCCGCCCGCCGACTCGACGGCGTCCGCCGCGCTCTTGTTCAGCACGTTCACGACGAGGGCCTTGGCCTTCGCGTCGTAGTACGTGCCCGCGGCGTCCGCGCCGAGATCCTTGTGCAGGGACGCGGCGAGCTTCCCGGCCTTCGCCACCGAGAGGATGTCCGGTGTGGGTTCCGGCGAGCCCTCGCTCGCGTTCGCAGTCTGAAAGGTGATCCCCGCGGCCACCAGCGCGGCGATGCCCGCGCCTGCCACGGCGGCACGCCGCTTGGGTATGCGTCGGTGCTTCAAAACTCACGACCTCCTGTGGGGGGAACGCCCCGGTCGGCGTGGGGGCCTGACGGGGCGTGAGGCGTACTCGGCACCGGGACGGCCGCGCCGGGACAGCGGAGTTCACCCCGCCGCGATAGGCGCGTCCATGCCAATGTGCCAAGCCCACTATCCCGACGCCTTGCGGTCGCACACAAGGTCCACTTCAGGACGCGCACACGACAAGTACAGTGCGCCCCTCACTCATCGCGCGACCCCCTCGCACCACGGCGGGGTTCTCTTCGTCACCACTGTGAGCCAAGGGGTGATCGTCAACCTGTGAGGACTAGTCCTGTCCGGTTTTCGACCGTGACTGCTGTTCCGGCGGCGCCGGCTGCGGCTGGGCCTGTGGCTGCGGCTGCGGCTGTGGCTGTGGCTGTGGCAGAGCCTGCTGGGCCCGCTCCAAGAAGCGGAGCAGCTCCACGGGGAAGGGCAGGACGAGGGTGGAGTTCTTCTCCGCGGCGACGGCCACCACGGTCTGCAGCAGCCGCAGTTGGAGCGCGGCCGGCTCCTCCGCCATCTCGTGGGCGGCCTCGGCGAGCTTCTTGGACGCCTGCAGCTCGGCGTCGGCGTTGATGACGCGGGCCCGCCGTTCGCGGTCGGCCTCGGCCTGGCGGGCCATGGACCGTTTCATGGTCTCGGGCAGGGACACGTCCTTGATCTCGACGCGGTCGATCTGCACGCCCCAGCCGATGGCCGGGCTGTCGATCATCAACTCCAGGCCCTGGTTGAGCTTTTCGCGGTTGGAGAGCAGATCGTCCAGGTCGCTCTTGCCGATGATGGAGCGCAGCGACGTCTGCGCCATCTGCGAGACGGCGAAGCGGTAGTCCTCCACCTGCACGACGGCCTCGGCGGCGTCCACCACCTTGAAGTAGATGACCGCGTCCACCCGCACGGTCACGTTGTCCCGCGTGATGCCGTCCTGCGCGGGCACCGGCATCGTCACGATCTGCATGTTGACCTTACGGAGCCGGTCCACGAAGGGCACGATCATGGTGAACCCCGGCCCGCGCACCCCGTGCTGGAGCTTTCCGAGCCGCAGCACCACACCGCGCTCGTACTGCTTGACGACGCGCGAAGCCGCCGCCACATAGACCGCCGCGGCGGACCCCGCGACCGCTCCCGCCACCACCAGCTCCTCGACCATGCCGGCCCCCAGGGTCCGAAGTGGGCGTGTTGGGCGTGCACTTCGAAGGTAGCTCCCCCGCCGCAAGAGGGCGAGCCCCCGCCCGGAAGCCGGGCGGGGGCTCATCATGCCGTCGATCACGGGATCACGGGATCACCCGCGTACGCGGTCTCAGTAGACGCTGACGCCGTACGCGCGCAGCGCCTCGGTGACCGGCTGGAAGAACGTGGTGCCGCCGGACGAGCAGTTGCCGCTGCCGCCGGAGGTCAGACCGAGCGCGGTGGTGCCGGAGTACAGCGGGCCGCCGCTGTCGCCGGGCTCGGCGCAGACCGTCGTCTTGATCATGCCGTAGACGACGTCGCCGCCGCCGTAGTTGACGGTCTGGTTCAGCGCGGTGACCCGGCCGCTGTGCGTGCCGGTGGTGGAGCCGCGCCGGGTGACGCTCTGTCCGACGGTGGGGTCGGCGGCGCGGGTGATGTCCTGGCTGCCCACGGTGCCGGACTTGGTGATCGAGTCGTTGGTGTAACGCACGATCCCGTAGTCGTTGGTCGGGAAGCTGGAGCCCGACGTGGTGCCGAGGACGGTGGTCTTCGCCGAGTTGGCCCACCAGGTCGTCGCGCCGTCGGTGCAGTGCCCGGCGGTCAGGAAGTAGTAGGCGCCCGCGCTGTTGCGCACGTTGAAGCCGAGCGAACAGCGCCAGCTGCTCGCGTAGATGGGGTCGCCGCCGGAGATGTACTTCTGGAACTTGCCGGGGGTGCGCTCGATCTTCAGGGCGTCGGCGTTGGACCCGGCGGCCGCCTTCAGCTCGGCGATCTCGGCCTTGGAGACCGTGCTGTCCGCGGTGACGACGACCCGCTTGGTCTTCGGGTCGATGCCCCAGGCGGTGCCCGCGACATCGGCGTCGAGCACGGCGTCGCTGGCCTGTTCCAGCTGGGACGCGCTGAAGGTGGTCACGCCGTCGTGTGCGCTGGCCGCGGGCACGGCGAGCGCTCCGGCGGCGACGAGCCCGGTGGCTATCGCGAGCAGACGGGTGTGTCTCGCCATGCCGGTGTGGGGGATGGTGCGCTTGATCCTCACGTGTGTTCCCTCCCGAGGGAAGTCAGTGGGTCCTTGTGGGTTGAGGACCCGTGAGGCGCAGCCAAAGAGCAGGCCCGGATTCCGGATATGCCGTGCCCCTGACAAGCGCTGCTCGGGAGTATTGGGGGGTGAGGACCGGCCGCACAAGGGCGCCTTTCGGCCGACGACCGGTCGTCGTTTCTCCTTCTCCCCGGCGCCGGATCAGTGGTCGATGAGGTGCCGCTCCCCCGCCGCGACCTCGGTGACCAGGGTGTTGCCGGGCGGCGGGAAGGGGCAGATGAAGTGGTCGGCGAAGGCGCACGGGGGCAGCAGCGCACGGTTGAAGTCGACCGTGGTGCGCCCTTCGGCGTCGGGCGCGGCGGGACGCAGGAAGCGGAAGCGGTAGCTGGAGGTTCCGCTGGTGGCGTCCGCGAAGACGGCCCAGAGCGAGCCGTCCGCCTCGACGCTGACCTGGAGGGTGTGCTCGACGCCCCCGAGGCGGAAGGACAGCTCTCCGCCGAGACCGAGGTCGCGCTCCTTGCCGTCCGCGTTGCCGACCTTCACCGAGCGGCTCTCCCCGTAGGGCGTGAAGCGTCCCGGCACCGCCCAGCGCTCGTCGTACGCGGTGGCGTCGATGCCCTTGAAGGCGCGGCGCGTGGCGGCGTCCGGGTCGAAGTCGCGTACCGCCCAGAGGCCTTCGCGGTGGATGACCACGAGCCTGCGCTCCCCGTGCGCGACGCGGGCGGCGGCGACCGGACCACTGTCGGCGCCCAGCCGGACCTCGCCGGCCAGGGGCTCTCCGTCGACGGTCAGACCGTCCTCGGGGCGGGCGGTCAGGACGACGGCGTCAGGAGCCCCGGTCCACCGCCCAGGGATGTCCGGAATTGAACCATCCGGATGATCCGCGAGCCAGTGCGTGCCGGTGAGGGAGAGCGGCCCGTAGGGGGCGGAGACCGTCTCGGTGCGCTGTTCGCGCCAGTTCCGCCAGTCGCGTACGGGGTCTGCGCCGGCGGCGTTCCCGGCATGCGCGGCACTCTGGGTGTTCCGGGTGTTCCGGGTGTTCCGGGTGTTCCGGGCGCTCGCGGTGTTCTGGGTGTTCCGGGCGTTCTCGGTGCTCATGGTGATCAACCCTTCCATACGGGCACGCGCAACCCGAGGTGGTCCCGGAGCGTGCTGCCCGGATAGAAGGTGCGGAAAAGACCGCGGTGCTGGAGGAGCGCGACGGTTCCGTTGACGAGCCGCTCCAGGTCGCGGCGCGGCTCGACGGGCGTCAGATGGAAGCCGTCCACGGCGCCCGCGCGGTGCCAGTCGGCGATCAGCTCGGCCAGATCGACGGGCCCGCCCCGGTACGCGGGCCCGTCGGCGGTGGGCAGCGGCCCTCCCCCGTGGCCCGGCGCCGCGGCGCACTCGCCACCCCCGAGGTCGACGACGAGCGCGGCGAAGACCCGCAGCGTGTCCGGGTCGCGCCCTAACTCGCCTGCCCGACATCGCAGTTCGGCCCGTGCGGCGTCGGCCTGGTGGGCGGAGGCGGCCCGCACCAGGGCGACGTCCGCATGCCGGGCGGCTGTCTCACGGGCGGGCGCGTCGGTGGCGTCGACGACCCGCACGGGGTGGCCCTGGGGCGGTTCCTCGCGGGGCGCGACGCGGCGCCGCCCGAAGAGCCGGGTCCCGGCATCGGCCGCCGACGCGTCGAGGAGCCAGCCGGCCCGGCCGCGGCTGACCTGGTCAAGACCGACCGGGACCGCCGGGGCCGCCGGGACGAGCCCGACGCGGCGGGTGCGGGGCGCGATCCTCGCGGCCATGGCGAGCGCGTCGGGCCCGGGCCGGGGCCGCGCGAAGGAGCCCCCGAGCGTCACGAAGTCCAGCGCCCCGCCCTCGGCCAGCTCGGCAAGCTGGGCCAACTCGGCGTAGGGGACGGCCTCGTGGGCGCCGGGCCCGTCGAGGGCGGCGGCGAGATGGAGCGGGCCGCGCCCGGCGGATGCGGTCATCGGGCGTGGGCGCCTTTCTCCGGGGCGGGCCGGTTGAGGACTCCGGCAATGGTGGGCGAAGAGGCATGGGAAGACATGCGGAAGGCTCCGTGGATGCGGGGGATCGAACACGGGTGGTGCCTTCACCCGGACACGGACCAGCCCCTCGGCAGGGCATGAAGGGCGAGCGGGTGCGTGAAGCGCAGGGCGTCGGGGCTCAGGGAATCAACAAGACGCCGACCACACTCGACCGAGGTCGATGTGGGAGCGCGTGACCAGCCACCGCTGCGGATGCATGGGCCAAGTGGAACAGGCATCCGTATCCGCGTCAACTGCCGTGAGACGCGGCGCTCACATCCTGGACAGCCGCCTCACGGCTCCGCCCGCCGTGAGCGGCGCGACACCTCTCCTCGTACGTCCCCTCTTACCCGCAGTCGCAGCAGGAGCAACAGGAGCAGCACTCGCAGCTGCTGCAGCAGCCGCCGTCGCAGTCGCAGTTGTTGCAGCAGCCCTCGCGCTTCTTGCGGGACCATGGTCCTTCGTACTCATCGGCACAGCACATCTTGCAGGTGCAGCACAGCCCGATGGCGACGGCACACCCCGCCCAGAAGCCGCGCTTGCCGGGCTTCGGCGGCTGCGGCTCGAACGCGGGCCCACCCCCGAACCCACCGGGCCCGCCCGGACCACCCGGCACACCACCCCCGTACGGATCGCCACCCCCATAGGGATTCTGCGAGCCGTACGGCCCGCTCCCATGGTTTCCGTAGGGGCCACCCTGCTGCGGGGGCCCGAAGGACCCCGCCCCCGCCTGATGAGCTGTCACCTCGCGGGCGTGACCGCACGCCTCGGTCCCGAACGCGCGATCGACAGAGCGGCGCAGCTCATGCGCGAGCAGGACGTGCGCGAGCTTGCCGTCGGTGAATTCGGCGTCCCGCAGTGCGAAACGTATGCCGTGCAGCGCGTCGTCGGCGAGGCGGCGCGCCTCCGCGAGGGAGGTGCCGGTCGCGGTGAGCGGGTTCCACGCACCCGACGCGGCGTCAGCTTCCCTGTCCTCCACGGCGTCGAGCAGATGCGCGAGGCGGCCGAAGAGCCGTCCGGCCTCGGTGAGCGGCTCCACGTTGCCGGGCCGCCCGGCGAGCACCGCGGTGTGCGCGAAGGCCGCCGCGGTCGCCGTCTCGGTCGGCTCGGTGACCGTGAGCAGCGAGGTGCCGGGGCCCGCCAAGGCCTCGATGCCCGCCTGCCGTTCGACGGCGTCGAGCAGGACCGCCGTGTCGAACCCCACATCGGAGCCGGTCCGCGCGCCCGCCCTGTCCCAGCTCCTGGCCACGCGCCGCGCGGCGAGAGCCACCGGGCGGCGCGCCAGCAGGCCGTCCCCGTCGACGACGTGGTCGCGGACCTTCGCCGAGGCGAGCACCAGCGAGACGGCCGCGGCGAGCCGCGCGCCCTCGCCCCGCGCGACGGAGGCCGTCCGCATCCCGCGCAGGGGGCAGGGCCCCGCGGTGCGCCGCCACCCGGTCGACCGCTCGGCCTGAGCCTCCGTCAGAACCGAGATGATGAGCCCGTCGTAGTTGGTGACGACGCGGGCGAACTGCCCGTGATCGCCGCGCAGTGCGAGGCAGAGCCCGCACAGGTGCGCCATCCACTGCGTCTTGAGCCCGTCACCGAGGCGATGGGCGCAGGGCCTGACGATTCCGAACAAGACGACGGCTCCCCCGAGTGGCCGGAAACTGCTCAACCCCGGCATCGTAGCCAGACCCGTTCACCCGTACGTACCCGCCGTCACCCGTACGCCGCGAATCATCACATTTCACTCTCCGTCAGCAACCGTACACAGTGCGACCCTTGAAGTAGGGCGTGCGTCGGCGTGTTGACTCTGCACCAGTACCGTCACGAAAACCCCGCGCGGCGACTATCCACTTGGCGCACCATCCGCATCATGGACGAGCATAGGGATGCGGATGCAGGGAAACCGCTGTGAGAGGAGGCGTCCATGGGATCGGTGCGCAAGGCAAGCGCTTGGCTTGGCCTCGTCGACGACAACAACGACGAGCGTTACTACGACGACGGCTACGAGGACGACCGGGACGAGGGACCCGCCCGGCCGGAGGCCTGGGTCACCGACCCGCGCGCACGGGTGGCTCCCGAGGCGGCCGAGGACCAGGAGCGCCGGATCGGAACCGTGACCCCGGACAGCTTCCGGGACGCGCGCCACATCGGCGAGCTGTTCCGGGACGGTGTGCCGGTCATCATGAACCTCACGGCCATGGAGCCCACCGACGCCAAGCGCGTGGTCGACTTCGCGGCCGGTCTCACCTTCGGTCTGCGCGGTTCGATCGAGCGCGTGGCGACGCGGGTCTTCCTGCTGACCCCCGCCGACACGCACATCGTCAGCGGGGAGGCCGCGGGCCGTCCCTCGGACGGGTTCTTCAACCAGAGCTAGGGCAAGGACGCTCACCGGGGCCCAGCCGGGTCACCGTCATCTCACCCTCACCCTGATCGTCACGGTCACCGGAAGGCGTCGAGACCGGTGAGCGCCTTGCCCAGCACCAGCTGATGCATCTCGACGGTGCCCTCGTAGGTGAGCACCGACTCCAGGTTCGTCGCGTGCCGCATGACGGGGTATTCGAGCGAGATCCCGTTGGCGCCCAGGATCGTCCTGGACGTGCGGCAGATCTCGATCGCCTCTCGTACGTTGTTGAGCTTGCCGAAACTGACCTGCTCGGGACGGAGCCTGCCCGCGTCCAGGCGCCGCCCGAGATGGTGGGCGAGCAGGATGCCCTTGTGCAGCTCGACCGCCATGTCGGCGAGCTTGGCCTGGGTGAGCTGGAAGCCGCCGATGGGCCGGCCGAACTGCTCGCGGGTCTTCGCGTACTCCACCGCCGCCTCGAACGACGAGCGGGCGGCGCCCATCGCACCCCAGACGATGCCGTAGCGCGCGTGGGACAGACAGCTGAGCGGGCCCTTGAGGCCGACGACCTCCGGCAGGACCGCGTCGGCGGGCAGCCGCACCTCGTCCATCACCAGCTCACTGGTGACGCTCGCCCGCAGCGACCACTTGTGCCTGATCTCGGGCGCCGAGAAGCCGGGGCTGTCGGTCTGCACGACGAACCCCCTGATCCCCTCCCCGGTCTGCGCCCAGACGACGGCGACCCCGGCCACCGAACCGTTGGTGATCCACATCTTGCGCCCGCTGAGCAGCCAGTCGGCGCCGTCCTTCCTCGCGTACGTCCGCATGGACGCCGGGTCGGAGCCGTGGTCGGGCTCGGTCAGACCGAAGCAGCCGATGATCTCGCCCGCCGCCATCCCGGGCAGCCACCGCTGCTTCTGCTCCTCGGAGCCGAAGCGGTGGATGGCGTACATCGCGAGGGAGCCCTGCACGGAGACGAGCGAGCGGATACCGGAGTCGGCGGCCTCCAGCTCCAGACAGGCCAGCCCGTACTGGACGGCGCTCGCGCCCGCGCAGCCGTAGCCCTCCAGGGACATGCCGAGCGCCCCGAGGGAGCCCAGTTCGCGGGCCAGCTCGTGGATGCCGGGCAGTTCGCCCTTCTCGTACCAGTCGGCGATGTGCGGCAGCACCCGGTCGGTGGCCCAGCCGCGCACGGTGTCGCGGATCGCCAGGTCCTCCGGGTCGAGGAGGTCGTCGATGCCGAGGAGGTCGGCGGGGTCGAGGGGCGGCAGAGGGGTGCGGGCGCTTGGGGACATGCGGGCCTCCGGCGGCACAAAACTAGCACTGGTAGTTAGCTACGGCTCGCGCTGACGTTACGACGCAGTGTCCCGCACGTCCAGGGCCCTGAGGCGCGCTGAATCCCCGGCCGAAGGCCACCAGGACTCAGCGGCGGGAGTCGGCCCCGACCCCCGCGGGGTCACGGGGCGCCGGAATGCCCCGCTCGGCCCGTGCCTCGGGCGCCCCGCACTCCATGCCCCGCGGCAGCCGCAACGCCGCGAGCGCTCCGAGCAGCAGCAGGCCCGCGCTGACCAGCAGAGTCACATGCAGCCCGTGGACGAAGGAGTCCCGCGCCGCGGCCCGCAGGGCGGCCCCCGCCTCACCGCCGAGCCGCGCGGCGACCTCGTACGCCTCCCCCAGCGAGTGACTGGCCGCCTCGCTGTCCGCCGCGGGAACCCCCCGCACCGAGGAGAGCCCCGGCGCGTACGCCGCGTTCATGACCGTGCCGAGCAGCGCGATGCCGATGCCCGCGCCCAGCTGGTAGGAGGTCTCGCCGATGGCCGCGGCCCCGCCCGCCTCGGACGGGGGCGCCTCGCTCAGCATCGATTCGTACGCGCCGAAGAGCGTGGTCTCCAGGCCGAAGCCGAGCAGGACGAAGCCGGTGAGCAGCAGGCCGTCGTTGGCGTGGCCGCCCATGCCGGTGAGCACCACGACCGCGAACGCGGTGAGGCAGAACCCGGCGCAGACCATCCTGCGCGGCCCGAAGCGGTGCAGCATCTTCGATCCGGCGAGCCCCGCGGCCATCGCAGCGATGGTGAGCGGGAGCAGCCGCAGCCCGGTCTCCAGCGGGGAGAGACCGAGCACCAGCTGCAAGTACTGCGCGGCGATCAGTTCGAGCCCCACGAGCGCGAGCATGGCGAGCACGATGCACCCCACCGACGTGCTGAACGCGGGCCGCGCGAACATCGACAGATCGACCAGCGGGTGCTTGCGCCGCCGCTGCCTGCGGACGAAGCCGACGAGCAGGGCGGCGCCCACGGCGAGGGCGGCCAGGGTGGTGGCGTCGAGCGGCGACTCCCCGCCGCCGAGCCGCTTCACGCCGAGCACGAGCCCGAAGAGCCCGCCCGCGGCCATCAGCGCGCCGACCACGTCCCACGGCCCGTGCGGGCCCCCGGTGGACTCGGGCAGCAGCCAGCGTCCGATCGGCAGGCTGACCAGCATCAGCGGGATGTTGATGAGGAAGACCGAGCCCCACCAGAAGTGTTCGAGGAGGAAGCCGCCGAGCAGCGGCCCGACGGCCGCGCCGACCGCCGCCACCGCGCTCCAGACGCCGATGGCGACGGCCCGCTCGCGCCGGTCGGGGAAGACCTGGCGCAGGATCGAGAGGGTCGCGGGCATGATCATCGCGCCGCCGACGCCGAGCAGCGCCCGGGCGGCGATGAGGATCTGGGCGTTGTCGGCGAGGGCCGCGATCGCGGAGGCCACGCCGAAGAGCGCGTATCCGAGAAGCAGGACCCGTCTGCGGCCGACGCGGTCGCCGAGCGTGCCGAACAGGATGAGGAGCGAGGCGCAGACCAGTGGATAGATGTCGACGATCCACAGCAGTTCGATCGCGCCGGGCTTCAGGTCCTCGGTGACCGCGGGCACGGCGACGTGCAGAACGGTGGCGTCGACGGCGACCAGCAGCAGGCTGACGCAGAGGACGACGAGCACGAGCCAGCGGTTGGCCCCGGCACCGGCCCCGGATCCCCGACGGCCCTGCGGTGCTGCGGCCGTGGTCGTCCCGGACATGTGCGTACCTCCCAGTGATCCCTCGCATCGGCGGCCTGCGGGACGGGGACTCCCGCTCCGGCGGCGCAGACAGTGGCGTCCGGCGGCGCAGACAAAGGCGAGTGAGCCGTCAGAGTACGCGAGTTCGCTCCTGGGGCGCGTGGCGGACCTCTCATGGTTGTACGGATGCCGTGTGGCGTACACCACGCTCCCCGTACCCGGAGCACGCCCCGGGCGGGCGTCCGGTTCCGGCCGCGGCCGATAATCGAGCTTGTGACCACTCTTGCCCCACCCCTCTCACCCGCCCCGGCGGGCCACGCGCTGCGCCGTGCCGCGCCCGCCCTCCTCGTGTACGCGGGGGTGCGCGCGCTGGGCCTCGCGGTGCTCGCGGTGTGGGGCGCGGCGGCCGGCAAGAGCCCGCACACACTGCTGGCCGCGCGCTGGGACTCGCTCTGGTACACCCGCGTCGCAGAGCACGGCTACGGCTGGCAGGTGCGGCTGCCGGACGGCAGCGTCCATTCCAACCTCGCGTTCTTCCCGCTCCTGCCCTGGCTGGAGCGGCTCGTCTCGGCGGTCAGTCCCTTGTCGTACGCCGACGCGGGCCTGGTGGTGAGCTGGCTCGCGTCGCTCTTCGCCGCGGCGGGGATCTTCGCGGTCGCCGACCATCTGTACGGGCGCCGGGCGGGGGTCTGCGCGGTCGCGCTCTGGGCGGTGCTGCCGGTCGGCATCGTGCAGTCGATGGCGTACAGCGAGTCCCTGTTCACCGCGGTGGCCGCCTGGTCGCTGTACGCGGTGCTCAGAGAGCGGTGGGTCCTGGCGGGCGTGCTCGCCTCGTGCGCGGGACTGACCCGGCCCGTGGGCGCGGCGGTGGTCGCCGCGGTCTGGGTGGCGGCGGCGGTCCAGGTGTACCGGGAGGGTCGGGTGCACCGGGAGGGGCGGGCGGACCGGCGCATGCTCCTCGGGGTGGCCCTGGCCCCGCTGGGCGCCGCGGGTTATGTGCTGTGGGTGGGTCACCGCACGGGCGGCGGCCTCTTCGGCTATCTCGACGTCCAGGCGGGCTGGGGCAACGGCTTCGACTTCGGTTACGCCTTCGCGCGTTTCATCGGGGAGAAGTTCACCTCCGTCCCCGGCGCCCTCGCGGGCATCGGTCTCGTCGTCGGGGTGGCGCTCGTGGTCCGGCTGTACGTCGTCGGCGTACGGCAGGGGCAGCCGCTGCCGCTGCTCGTCTACACCGGGATCGTCGTCGCGCTGGCGCTGTGCGCGGCGGGCTACTTCGGCTCGAAGCCGCGCCTCCTCATGCCCGCCTTCCCGCTCCTGCTGCCCCTGGCGGTGGCGCTCGCCCGGCTGCGTACGTCCAGGTCGGCGCTGGTCCTCGGGGGTGTGGCCGTGGTGGGCGCGGTCTACGGGGCGTTCTGGCTGCACGGCTCGGGCCCGCCGTGATCCCGTCATGATCATTTCCGGGCGCCGCGGTGACCGTACGGAGAATTCCGCGCCAGGTCCCGGTGAACGAATTCATAAGCGTCATGAAATGGCGCGGGAAACGATCAATGAATTGAGCAGGGCGGCTGTGACCGAATAGGGAATCCCAGGAATAAACACCGTCCTGAGATCAATCCCACATCACATCGTCATCACAAAGCCACTGATTCGGCCTAGTGCCAGACTCACTCGCTGTAACGTCGATTGGGTGCGTACCGAACGAAACCTCACCCGTCTTGACCGGGTCTTCGCCCGGCTGGACCGTGAGCCGGAACGACCGGCCCACCTCGATGTCCCGAGGATGAGCCGGCACCGGGTCGTGCTCTTCGGCTCGACCCTGGCGTTCTACCTCGCCATCGTCGTCGCCGTGCTGACCACCTCGTGGCTGGTGCGGTTCGACTGGCAGGTCATGTTCTTCCGGCCCTACCAGCAGTGGCCGGAGATCCACGCCTTCCTGGACTACTGGGTCGTCCTCGGCCAGCGCGGCCCGACCGCCGTCATGGTCGCGGCCTGGCTCGGCTGGCGCTCCTGGCGGCAGCACACGCTGCGCCCGCTGCTGATGTTCGGCGCCGCCCTGCTCCTGCTCAACGCGACGGTCGGCGCCGCCAAGATCGGCATGGGCCGCCTCGGTCCGCACTACGCCACCGCGATCGGCTCGAACGAGATGTGGCTCGGCGGCGATATATTCCCCTCCGGCCACACCGCCAACGCCGTCGTGACCTGGGGAATCCTCGCCTACATGGCCTCCACGCCACGCACCCGCCGCTATCTGTCGGCCCTGTCGGCCGTGGTCTCCCTCAGCGTCGGCCTCACCACCGTCTACCTCGGTACGCACTGGCTGAGCGACGTCTTCCTCGGCTGGGCCGCGGGGCTGCTCATCCTGCTCGCGCTGCCCTGGTTCGAGCCGCTGATCTCCCGGATCGAGGCGGGCGTCCTCGGCCTGCGCGACTCCTGGCGCGCCCGTCGCGCGGGCGCCGCGGCCCTGCCCGGGCCCGTCGCGGCCCCGGTGGGCGTCCCCGCGATCGTGCCGCAGCGCCCCGCCGCCGAGGAGAGCGCACCGGCCCGCGAGACGGTCGGCGCCGCCCGCGCCGGACGCCCTCCGGCCTATCTCGCGCCGGGCCCGCACACGGCCCGCTCCGAGCGCACGCCGGTCACCCCGGCGGGCAGCCGCCGCCCGCCGCACCCCGACCGCGTCTCGCGCGGCACCACGTCCGCCCGCCCGGTGGCGGGCGGCTGACCCCGACGGCGGGGGCGCCGGTACGCACAGCCCGTCCCCCGCACCGCGAAGGCCCCGGTTCCGTCGAGGAGCCGGGGCCTTCGCCGTACGCCGTCGCCGCGAGCGGCCGCTCAGCCCTTCCAGGAGCGCGTCACGACGCCCTCCTTGACCTCGAAGTTGAGCCGCCCCGCGAGGTACTCCATGGTGATCATCGTCCCCGGCGGCAGCGACCTGACGGTGGACCAGCCGCGCTCGCGCGCCTGCTGCTCGGCGGCGTCGGCCGCCAGGCCCACGTAACGGTCCGGGCTGTCCTGGGGCTCTGCGGGTGGGGTCGGGATAGGTGCCATGGCCGCCACGTTAGGCGGCGCGGGTCCGCCACGGAAGGCCGGGACCGCACACCAAGCGTCACGGGTCCCTCTCCGGTCACGCTTCTGTCACAGGATCACGACGCGCGTTTCGGCCGAACTCCGTCACACGTACGGGCGGTTCCGCACGGGGAACGGTGTAATTCACGAGCGGCTTCGCAACGCGCGCAAGCCGTGGGCACGGCTGCCCGAATTACCCTCCCCGAATAACGCCGAAGGCCCTTTACGAACCCTCCGCATTTCGGAATCCCGGTCCCCTCCACCGGAGGTGACGGCGCATAGGGAATTCATGGTTCCGGGTCGGCGCCGCGTGCGCCGCCCGCCCGGAAGCGGCGTACGCCCCCTGTCGGAGTCGGCACCGGCGCGCGCATCATGGCGTGAGCTTCGAGCGGCTTCGAGCGGGCGCGGGCAGGCCCGGGACGCGATGGCGAAGGGGCGGGAGATGGGGACCGAGACGGTACGGGCGGTTCGGCGGCCGGGGCCGGAGCGGCGGCGAGGCCGGGTGGTGGTGGAGTGGCTGACCACCACCGACCACAAGAAGATCGGCCACCTCTACCTCATCACGTCGTTCGTCTTCTTCCTCGCCGCCGGTCTGATGGCCCTGATGATGCGAGCCGAACTGGCCCGCCCGGGACTCCAGCTGATGACCAACGAGGAGTTCAACCAGGCCTTCACCATGCACGGCACGATCATGCTGCTGCTCTTCGCGACCCCGACGTTCGCGGGGTTCGCCAACGAGATCATGCCGCTGCAGATCGGCTCGCCGGACGTCGCCTTCCCCCGGCTGAACATGCTCTCGTACTGGCTCTTCCTCTTCGGCGGCCTGATGGTGCTCGGCTCGCTGCTCGTGCCGAGCGGTCCCGCGGCCTTCGGCTGGTTCGCGTACGCCCCGCTCAACAGCATGGAGCGGTCGCCGGGCATCGGCGCCGACCTGTGGATCATGGGGCTCGCGCTCTCCGGCTTCGGCACGATCCTCGGCGCGGTGAACTTCCTGACGACGATCATCGGGATGCGCGCACCCGGGATGACGATGTTCCGGATGCCCATCTTCACCTGGAACGTGCTGTTCACCTCGATCCTGGTGCTGATCGCCTTCCCCGTGCTCGCCGCCGCGCTGCTCGTCCTGGAGGCGGACCGGCGCTTCCACTCGCTCGTCTTCGCCTCGGAGAACGGGGGCGCGCTGCTGTGGCAGCACCTCTTCTGGTTCTTCGGGCACCCCGAGGTCTACATCATCGCGCTGCCGTTCTTCGGCATCATCACGGAGATCATCCCGGTCTTCAGCCGCAAACCGATGTTCGGCTATCTGCCGCTGGTCGGCGCGACGATGGCCATCACGGGGCTCTCCGTGGTCGTGTGGGCGCACCACATGTTCGCGACGGGCGCGGTGCTGCTGCCCTTCTTCTCGTTCGTGTCGTTCCTCATCGCGGTCCCGACGGGCGTGAAGTTCTTCAACTGGACGGGCACGATGCTCCGGGGCTCGCTCTCCTTCGAGACACCGATGCTGTGGGCGGTCGGGTTCCTGGTGAGCTTCCTGTTCGGCGGCCTCACGGGCGTCATCCTCGCCTCGCCGCCGCTCGACTTCCACGTCACCGACTCGTACTTCGTCGTCGCGCACTTCCACTACGTCGTGTTCGGCACGGTCGTCTTCGCGACGTTCGGCGGCTTCTTCTTCTGGTGGCCGAAGCTGACGGGCAAGATGCTCGACGAACGCCTGGGCAAGATCCAGTTCTGGACGCTCTTCGTCGGCTTCCACACCACCTTCCTCGTCCAGCACTGGCTGGGCGCCGAGGGCATGCCGCGCCGCTACGCCGACTATCTGGCGGCGGACGGCTTCACGGTCCTCAACACCGTCTCGACCATCGGGGCGTTCCTGCTCGGCCTGTCCACCCTGCCGTTCCTCTACAACGTCTGGAAGACCGCCAGGTACGGCGAGAAGGTCGAGACCGACGACCCCTGGGGGTTCGGCCGCTCCCTGGAGTGGGCGACGTCCTGCCCGCCGCCGCGCCACAACTTCCGCACGCTGCCCCGGATCCGCTCCGAGTCCCCGGCCTTCGACCTGCACCACCCCGAGTACGCGGCGTTCACGGAGTGGAGGACGGACCGGCCTCCCGAGGATCCGCAGACCGAACACCCCGGTCCAGGGCCCGGCTCAGGAGGTCCCGGGACGCCCTGATCCGGTCGGCGAGCGCGGCGGGCTCCACCACCTCGAACTCGAAGCCCATGAACATCACGTGGAACACCATCACGTCCAGGCTCGCCGCCCCCGTGCGCAGCAGACAGCTCCGCTCGGTCTCGGCCTCCAGGGTGCCGTCGCTCGGGGTGATCCGCTGGGCGGCCTCCTCCAGCGGCACGAGGAGGCGGACCACGGCCTGTGCGGCGTACGCGCGCGTGGAGACGCCCTGCGACACGTACGAGGCCAGATCGCCGGCCGGCGGCGTGCGCGGCGCGAAGCGCGGCCCGTGCGGCGGCCTCGGCGTGACGCGGTCCACGCGGAACGTACGCCAGTCCTCGCGCTCCAGGTCCCACCCCACGAGGTACCAGCGGCGCTCGGTGCACACGAGCCGGTGCGGCTCGACGACCCGGCGGCTCGCGCCGCCCCCGTGGTCGCGGTAGTCAAAGCGCAGCCGCTCGGCGTCCCGGCACACGCCCGCGAGTTCGGTCAGGACCGCGGGGTCCACGCCTTGCGGCTGCGGGGTGCGCAGCATCGGCACGGTGAAGGCGTTGAGGGCGCCGACGCGGTGGCGCAGCCGACTGGGCAGCACCTGTTCCAGCTTGGTGAGGGCGCGCACCGAGGTCTCGCCGATGCCCTCGATGCCCTGTCCGGCGGCGGTGCGCAGGCCGACCGCGACCGCGACCGCCTCGTCGTCGTCCAGGAGCAGCGGCGGCAGCTCGGCCCCCGCGCCGAGCTGGTAGCCGCCGCCGGTGCCGGGGCTGGCGTTGACGGGGTAGCCGAGTTCGCGCAGCCGGTCCACGTCACGGCGGACCGTGCGCGGGGTGACGCCGAGCCGATCGGCGAGGTCCGCGCCGGACCAGTCGCGGTGGGCCTGCAGCAGGGAGAGCAGGCGGAGCAGTCGTGCCGAGGTCTCCAACATGAACGCGATTGTGCCCCGGGTTCAGGACAGCCACGGTCCGCGATGCACGATGTCAGCTCTCCGTGGACCCCTCCGTACTGGTCTCCGTCCCGGCCCCTGCCCTCCGGACGCGGACGGCGAGGTCGTTGTCGTTCGTGTAGTACGGGCCGACCTCGACCGCCCCGTGCGGGGTCTCGCGGCGCACCACCGGGTACGTGAAGATCGTCTTCTTGTCCGCGACGTCGTCGAGCAGGCGGGCGACGCGTACCCGCGGCCCGCTCTCGCCCGCCGGGAGCAGCCACAGGTCCCAGGGCCCGGGACCGCTGTCGGCGAGCGGGCCCTGGTCGAGGCCGAAGGTGAACTCCGGCCCCTCGGCGGTGACTTCGGCCCGGCGGACGAGGCCGGGTTCGGCGCGCCGGACGGCCTCGGCGTACGCGGCCTCGGTCAGCGCGGTGCCGTAGAGCCGGCCGTGCACGGTCAGCGCCGCGCCCGCGAGCCCGAGTTCGCCCGCCTCGGCGTGCGGCGCCCGCAGCCAGCTGCGCACCGAGAGGTTGCCCTGCTTGGTCGCGTACGGGATGCGCACCGCGACATGGCCGCGGCTGCCGCTCGGCGCGCGGTCCACCAGCGAGCGCAGGTCGTTCACGCCCGGCATCAGACGGCGCGGCTCACCGCCCGCGACCTGGGCGTAGGCGTTCCAGCGGCCCTCGGCGAGTTCGACGCTGCTGGGCAGCGCGGCCCGCAGCCGCCCGTCGGCCGACGGGGAGAGCGGCAGCCGGACGTAGTCCTCGGCGGAGTCGGCGTCCCGGCGGCGCAGCAGCAGATGGACCGTGTCCTTCGCCCCGGCCCCGCCGGGGTCCGTCACGTCGAAGGTGAGGCCTCCCGCGGAGTCGGCGACGCAGTCGGCGCGCGGTGCCGTGGCGGCCTTACTGTCGTCCCCGGCGTGCGAGGCGGCCCGCGAGGTGGCCAGGGGCGTCATGCGGTCGATCCCTTCGTCTGTACGCGCCCGAGGTCCCGCACCGCGTACGCGCCCCCGAGCAGCGCGCCGCGCGTGCGGTGCAGGGAGCCGCGGAGCCGGCCCCCGAGCGAGCTGCCCTGGGTGATCATTCCGGTGAACATCGCGTCGTACCGCTCGGCTATCCGGACCGGGTCGAAGCGCTCGGAGTCCTGGAGCGCGGCGTCCGCCATCCGGTGCCGGAGCGAGTCGTCGTTGATCAGTTCGAGCAGACCGCTCGCGATGGCGTCGGGGTTGCCGACCTCGACGAGACGCCCGTCGACGCCGTTGGCGATGATCTCGCCCGGGCCGTGCGGGCAGTCGGTGGCGACGACGGGCAGCCCGCAGCGCATCGCCTCGACGATGGTCATGCCGAAGGACTCCAGGCTGGAGGTGACGGCGGCGATCGAGCCCTTGGCCCACTCGGGCTCGATGGGGTGGGCGGCGCCCATGAGGAAGACGTGGTTGTAGAGACCGAGTTCGTCGATCAGGGCGCGCAGCTTCTCCTTCTGCCTGCCGCTGCCGTAGATCCGCAGCCGCCAGTCGGGGCGCTCGCGCCGGACCTTGTCGAAGGCCCTGATCAGCAGGTCGTACCGCTTCACGGGGGCGAGGCGCCCGGCGGCGACGACCCACTTGTGGGAGCCGTCGGCGGGCTCTATGCCGGGGGCGGGGACGGGGTTCGGCAGGGCCTGCACATGGACGCCGGGCAGCCGCATCTTGCGGCTGTAGGCGCGGGCGTCGGCCTCGGTCGTCGTGGTCAGGACGTCGAGGCGGGGGTAGACGCTGCGGAGCTGGCGGCGGAGTTCCTTGGAGTGGCTGTCCAGCGTCAGGTGTTCCTGGCCGACGCGCAGGGGGCCGCGCGCGGTCTGGCGTGCGATGTGCACATTGAGCCCGGGGCGGGTGCCGACGACGACGTCCGCGTCCAGCGCCGCGAGGTGGGCGGCGATGCGCCGGTCGGTGAGGGCGCTGTACTGGGCGTAGCGGCCCTCGGCGCTGGGGAACGTCCGGGCGGGCCGCAGATGCTCGGGGGCCTCGCCCTCGTAGCCCGGGCTGTCCTTGCGCGTGTCCACGAGGTGGCTCAGGCGGACGCGCGGGTCAGGCGCGAACACCGGCTCGTCGCGATGGCGGAAGACGGAGACGATCTCGACGTCGTGCTGCTGGGCCAGTGTGTTCGCCAGGTTGTACGTCGTCCGGATCGTGCCTCCGATCCCGTACGCGTTGTGTATCAGGAAAGAGATGTGCATGCGTCCCCGTATCCCGCGTTTCCATGCGGACAGTCCCCCTCGTCCGCCTACCGCAGGGTTAGACGGGTATTCCTGGCCAAAGGTTGGGTGTCATAGCCATCCTTTTTTTGGACAGATACGTGACCGGAGGCCAAGGACGGGAACTCTCCCGAGGTCTCGCGTATCACGGCTGGTAGGCGAGCTGGGGCACGTCGAAGCAGTTGTCGTTCATGTCCCCTCCCTGGGTGACCCAGCCTCTCCCGTCCCGCCAACGTGCCACCGACACACACGTCCTGCGGCTCCCCGGCGGCTCGGCCCGTTCCTCGAAGGTGACGGGGAGCAGCAGTCCGCGCGCGGAGTACGGCTCATTCCGGTTCATGTATCCGTCCACGCACGCGCGCGTGACGTCCCCGCCCGCCTCCGCACCGCCCCCGGCCAGGCACGAGGTCGCCGCGTCGGTGAACCACATGGCGGCGGCCCACCCCTCCAGCTGCCACTGCGAGAGCCCCTTCTCTCCGCCGTCCTTCATGGCGGCGCGGAACTCGCGTACGGCCGGGTGCGCGGTGTCCTCATAGTTCCTGCTCGATCCGGTGGCCCACAGGGCGTTGCGGCAGCGCGGCGCGTCCTTGTAGTCCTCGCCGACGGTCGAGGTCCAGTTCTGCACGTTGGTGACCTTGGCGGTGACCTTCGCGCCGACGTCGTCCATCGCCTCGCACAGCTGGGCGTTGCCGTGCGTGTCCATCGCGTCGAAGACGAGGTCGGCGCCCTGCTCCTTCAGGTCGGCGGCGGCGGCGCGGAAGTTGGGCAGCGCGAAGTCGACCTGTTCGGTGACCACCTTGTAGCCCTCCGCCTTCAGGCCCCGGGTGACCAGACGGGCGTACGCGGCGGACGCGGCCTGGTTGTAGGAGACGACGGCCGCGGTCCGTGCCCCCTGCTCCCGCTTGAAGTAGCGGTAGACCTCGGTGCCGCCGTAGAGCCTGCCGTCCCAGCCCGGCTTCCCGTTCCGCGGGGCGAGGCTGCCGTAGATCCCGTACAGATGCGGATAGGTGTCGTACGCGGGCCCGATCGGCTGTCCGCCGATGTCGGGCACGCCCGCGCGGGAGACCCGGGAGGCGCCCGCGTACTCCAGGGAGGCGGTGGCCACGAGCGCGACGACCTTGTCCTCGTCGACGAGTTCGCGCACGCAGTCGTTGTTGCCCACCCCGCTGCCGCCGTCGTCGCAGGTGCGCACCTCCACCCGGCGGCCCTGGATGCCGCCGCGCGCGTTCAGCCGGTCGAAGTAGGCCTTGGCGCCGTCGCGCGGCCCGGTGAACGCGGCGCCGCCGACCGGGCTGGTGGCGCTGGTGATGATGCCGACCCTGACCGGCGCCCCGCCTGCCGGGGCGGGGGCCGTGCCGCGCCGCTCGAAGTCGCTCTCGGGCAGCCGGCTCCCGCAGGCCGCGCTCGCCGCGCCCGCCAGCAGGAGCGCGGCGGTGAGCAGAACCTCAGCAGCCCGGACCGGGCGACGCATTCCCGCTCAGCTTCACCAGCGCGCAGAGGGTCTTGACCGACACCTTCCAGGTGTCGTCCTCGTTGACGGCCGTCCCGGCGGCGTCGGGCAGCGCGGTGGCGCCCTTCAGGGTCAGCGCGTACGTGACGTCGGCCTCGTCGGCCGCGGTGAAGTCGACCTCGCCGACCTCGGCGGCGACCTGCTTGCCGCGCTCGTCGCCGCTGAAGCTCTCAAGGACGGCGCGCATCTTGGGCCCGTTCTCCAGGACGGCTTCCTTGTCCTTCAAGGAGACCTTGGGGTCGAAGAACTTCTCCCAGTTCTCCCGGACCTCCTTCTCGGCGGCCGCCGGGTCGGCGGGCGCGGAGGCGTCTTCCTCGGTGGACTCGGCGGATTCGGAGGGCTCGGCGGGCTTGGAGGACTGCTCCACGGTCGGCTCGGGCGGCGTGCCGCTGTCCCCGCCCCCGCTGTCGTCGCCGCAGGCCACGGCGGCCGGACCGATCAGCATGACCGCGGCGGCCGCCAGCACCGCGCCGCGCACTCTTGCCCGCATCATCTGGCTCACCACCGGGTGTCGGTCCGGGCCCGCGGGCCTCGGAGCTTTCAGGGTCGGCTTCCAGAGGGCATAGTGCAAGCGATCGGCCGACATGGACAGACCTCCAACGAGACTGCCATGACCGATGTGACCGACGTGACCGACGACGTGTCCCAGGGGGCCTCGATGCGGGCGGCTCAGACAGCTCGGACAGCCAACCCGGCCCGGTCACGCCCCGCGCACCCCGTCCTGTGGGCCGCCCTCGCGGCGCTTGCGGGCGGCGCGGTGCTCTGCGTGATCGGCTGGTACGGCGTCTCCGGGGAGCGCTTCGCCGAGCGGCAACTGCCCTACCTCGCCTCCTGCACGGTCCCGGGCGCGGCCCTGATCATCGCGGGCGCGGTACTGCTCACGCACGGCAGGAGCGCCCTGGCGGCGGCGCGCGTCGAGGAGCTGTACGACCTCCTGGTCGCGGCGGAGCCCGCCACCGCCCCCGAGCGGGACCGGACCCCGATGGCGACGAGCGACGAACTCCGCACGGTCCCCGGCGGCACCCTGCGGCACCGCGCCGACTGCCCCCTGGTCGCGGGCAAAGCTGAGGCGGCCCCCGCCGACGCCACGACCCTGGCGCGGGGCGCCCTCACCCCCTGCCCTATCTGCGCGCCGCAGCCCCCGAAGGCCCGCCCCGAGCCGCCCGACGACCCGCCGACCGCCTCCGAGCCCACGCCGGGGCGATGACCCGGTGGCCTCCCTGAGCTACGACCTCACACTGGCCGGGCTCTCGGTCGGCGGCGCCGCCGCGCTCACCGGCATCGGCCTGATCGTCACCTACCGCGCGACCGGCGTCCTCAACTTCGCGCACGGCGCCATCGCCATGATCTGCGCGTACGTCCTGCGCCACCTGACAGTGGAATGGCACTGGCCGCTCCCGCTGGCCGCCGCCCTCACGCTGCTCGTCGTGGCGCCCGGCATCGGTCTGCTCCTGGACCGCGCGGTCTTCCGCCCGCTGGCCGTCCTCGGCGGCGACCCCGCGCAGACCCTGGTCGCCTCGATCGGCGTCTTCGTGCTCCTCGTCGGCGGGGCGGCCCTCGTGTGGGGGCCGGGCGCCCGCGCCGACGCGCCCGCGCTCGGGTCCGCCGACCCCTGGGTCCCCCTCGGCGCGGCCGTCGCCCTCGCCGCGGCCGTCGGGGCGATCACCCGCTGGACCCGCTTCGGCGGCGAACTGCGGGCGGTCGTCGACAACCGCGGGCTCGCCGTGCTCTCCGGCGTCGACGCGGACCGGGTCGCCGCGGTCGGCTGGGCCTTCGGCTCCTTCACGGCCGGGCTCACCGGCGTACTCCTCGCCCCTTTCGTACGACTCGACCCATACGGCATGCCCTTGCTGGTGATGGAGGTGGTGGCGGTCGCCGTGGCGGCCGGGATGCGCAGCCTGCCCGTCGCCGTCGCCGTGGCGCTCGGTCTGGGGGTGGCCCAGAGCCAGCTGACGCGCCTGCACCCCGCGGGCTGGCGGGAGCAGCTCCTCCAGACCGCCGGGGCCAACCTCTTCGTGATCGCCCTCCTCGTCGCGGCGCTGGCCCTGCCGGGCATCGGCTCCCGGGACGCCCTGCCGCGCACGGCGAGGAGCCGCGTGCCGACGCCGCCGGGCGCCTGGACGGTGGCGGCGGTCCTCTTCCTCCTCCCGCTCGGCTTCGCGGGCACGGATCTGACGACCTCGGTCCAGGTCCCGGCGCTGGCCGTCATCCTTCTCTCCCTCGTGATCGTCACCGGCCGCGGCGGCCAGATCTCCCTCGGCCAGGCGGCGTACGCGGGTCTGGGCGCCCTCTTCACCGCGCTCCTGGCGGCCGGCCGCTTCCCCGGCCTGCCCGAACTCCCGCACCTGGCGGCGCTGGCCGTCGCGGTCCTGCTCGTCGCGCCGCTCGGCCTGCTCACCGGCTGGCCCGCGATCAGCCGCCACGGTCTCGCGCTGGCCCTCGCGACGTTCGCGGTCGGCGTCGGCGTCAGCCGCTTCGTCTTCACCCAGCCGTACGCCACGTCGGGGCTGTCCCTCGACCGTCCCGCGGGCTTCGGTGGGGACCGCGCGTACTACGTCCTGGAGCTGGTGCTTCTCGCCGGGGCGCTGCTCCTGGTCACCGCGTTGCGCCGGGGCCGCACGGGCCGGGCACTGGCGGCGATGCGGGACCACGAGGCGGGGGCGGCGGCCGCGGGGGTGCCGGTACGGGCCCTGAAGCTCACGGCGTTCGTCACCGGGGCGGCGCTGGCCGGGCTTGGCGGCGGCATGCTGGCGATGGGGCAGCGGGCGTTCGACGCCGGGGCGTACGACCCCGTGCGCGGGCTCCTCTGGTTCGCGGCGGTGCTGGTCCTCGGGGCGGACAGCGTGCTGGGGGCGGTGGTGGCGGCGGCGCTGCTCGTCGGCCTGGACGCGGGGGCGCGGGGCGGGATGGCGGCGGCGGTGATCGGTGTCCTCGCGGTGCTGATCGGCCGCGTGTCCTGCGGGCCTTGGGTGGCCCTCCGCTCCCTTGTGCGCCGGAGTCGGCGCGGGCCCCGCCTGCGCCTCACGGCTCGGGGCGCCTCAGTTCGCGAGGCCCTCCGCGTCCCCGGAAAGGCCTTTCCCACCCACCCACCCGTTTACCCCGCACCACCTTCACCAGGGACAAAACACCCCGCACAACCCTCGCCAGGAACAAAACACCCCGCACCACCCCCACCACGAAGAAACCACCCCTCACCGCACCCCCAACCACCCCGCGAACACGCCCCCCTGACCGCCCACCACCTCACCCTCACCTACAACGGGTTCACCGCCCTCAAGGACGTGAGCCTCACCGTCCCCCGCGGACACATCACCGCGGTCGTAGGCCCCAACGGCGCCGGCAAGAGTTCCCTCTTCCACTGCCTCGTCGGCACCCTGCGCCCCGACACGGGACGGATCACCCTCGGCGCCCGCGACATCACCCGGCTCCCGGCCCACGCCCGCACCCGCCTCGGCATGGCCCGCACCTTCCAGCAACTGGCCGTCTTCCCGTCGCTGACGATCGCGGAGAACGTGCTGATCGGCGAGGACCAGACCCCCGCACGGACCGCCCGGGCGGCCGCGCACGCCCTGCGCCTCCTGGACCTCACGGCCCTCCGCGCCCACCCCGCCGACGGCCTCCCCACCGGCACCCTCCGCCGCACCGAACTGGCCAGAGCCCTCGCCGGCACCCCCCACACCCTCCTCCTGGACGAGCCGGCCGCGGGCCTGGACGCGGGCGAAGTGAGCGCCCTGGCCACCCTGCTGCGCGCCCTCGCGGCCGACGGCATGGCGCTGCTCGTCGTCGAGCACGACCTCGACCTGGTCGCGGGCCTCGCCGACACCGTGCACGTGATGACAGCGGGCCGCGTCACCGCGTCGGGCCCGGCGGACCACGTACTGGGCACCGCACGGTGAAAGGCCGCACGAGGAAGGGCACCGCACGGTGAAAGGCATCGAACTGCGCGACGCCCGCGCGCACTACGGCCCCCTCGAAGCCCTGCACGGCATCACCCTGGCCGCCCCCGCCGCCACCCTCACCGTCCTCCTCGGCCGCAACGGCTCCGGCCGCACCACGGCCCTGCGCGCCCTCGCCGGCACGCTCCCCCTCTCCGCGGGGGCCGTGCTCCTCGACGGGCGGGACATCACCCGGCGCCCCGCGCACGAACGAGCGGCCCGGGGCCTGTGCTTCGTACCGGACCGGCAGGCCGTGTTCTCCTCCCTCACCGTCGCGGAGAACCTGGAACTCTCCCACCCCGAGGGCGACTTCGGCCGCGCCCTGACTGCCTACCCCGAACTGCGGCCCCTGCTGCCCCGCCGCGCGGGCACCCTCTCCGGCGGCGAACAACGCATGCTCGCCCTCTCCCGAGCCCTGCTCTCGCGGTCCCCGCCCGCACAGGCCGCCGTGATCCTCGTGGACGAGCCGACCCAGGGCATGTCCCCGCCCATAGCGGCCCGCACCTACGCGCACCTGAGCGATCTGGCCGCACACCAGGGCGCCTGCGTCGTCGTCGCCGAACAGCGACTGCCGCCCGCCTTGCGCGAACGCGCGAGCCGGACGGCAGTGGTGGTGCATGAACTGCGCCGGGGCACAGTGGCCTTCAGCGGCGAGGCGACAGAGGTCAGCGCCGCCCGGGAATGACGAGCTTCACCCCGACGGCGAGCCGGTCGGGGCTGCTCCCGATGACACCCCGGTTGGCCGTGTAGAGCGCCTTCCAGCCCCCCACGACCTGGTACCGCCGGGCGATCGAACTCAGCGTCTCCCCGCGCACGACCACATGCACGCGACCGTCGATCCGGTCGACCCGGTCGAACCGCTCGATCCGCACCTTCTTGGAGCAGGCGGGCCAGGCCTTCCACCCCTGGGTGCGCCGCACCTTCTCGGCGACCTTGATCTGCTCTTCCTTGGTGGCGAGGTCGGCGCGCGGCGCGTACGCGAGCCCGCCGTGCTCCTCCCAGGTCGGCTGCCAGAACTGCAGCCCTCCGTAGAAGCCGTTGCCCGTGTTCGTGTCCCAGCGGCCGTTGCTCTCGCACTGGGCGAGACAGTGCCACGGCCCCTTTTCGAGGGAACAGCCGTACTCCTCGAAGGGGGAGCCCGGCCGCGGTGGCGGGATCGCGGACGCGGCGGCCGGTGGCAGCGCCACCGCGGCCAGAACCGCGCCCACGACCACCGCCAAGGCCCTGGCCGATCGCCTCGGATGCGTGCGTGGATGCCTCGACCGCGTGAGCGGATGCCTCGACTCAGTCAGCTGCATCGGCTCACGCTAGGCAGCTCCGCTCCAGGCCAGGGGCGTGCCGCGCCGCCGTGGCGGGCCGCCCCACCCGGACGGAGGCTCAGCGGCTCAGATCTTGAGCCGCTGCCCCGGCACGATCACGTGCGGATCACCGCCGATGACCGCCCGGTTGGCCCCGTACACCCGCTGCCAGCTGCTTCCGTGCCGGGCCGCGATGGCGCTGAGGGTGTCACCCGACTGGACGGTGTAGTCCCCGGAGGCACCCCGCGAGGCCCCTCGGGCGGCACGCCCGGCCCCACTGTCGCGCTGCCCCTCGCCGGCCTTCGGCGCGGGCTTCACCACCTTGGGCGCGGACTTGGGCGCGGACTTGGGCACCGGCGCCGCCGCGGACGGCGCGCTGCCGTACGCCCCGGCCCGGGCCGAGCAGGTGGGCCACGCGCCCCATCCCTGGGCGCGCTGCACCTTGGTGGCGACGGCGATCTGCTGCGCCTTGGACGCCTTGTCGGCGGTGGCCGCGTAGGCCCCTCCGCCGAAGGCGCGCCAGGTGCTCGCGGAGAACTGCAGCCCTCCGTAGTAGCCGTTGCCCGTGTTGATCTGCCAGTTGCCGCCGCTCTCGCACCGTGCGATGCGGTCCCACACTCCGCCGTCGGCCGCGGCGGCCTCGCCGGTCGCGGCGAGCAGCCCCAGCGGGGCGAAGAGCGCGGCCCCTCCGATCACTGCCGTCGTGCGAATGCGCTGGGAACGTGCGGTCATGGATTTCCCTCTCGAAGGACCCGGGCTCCCCCGGCCGTACGGCCCCCTCACGCGTCCGGCGCCTGGGTTCCGTCCGGCCCGCCCGCCGGTGTCGGTGCTGTGCTCGGTCGAAGCTGGCTGTGCGACCGGCGGACGTACCCGAGCGGTGCTCGCTGCACACGGCGGTGGAATCTAGGAGCCCGCTCGCCCCGGTATCAACCGACTCCTTGTCATTCCAGGCCAGTTGCGCGTTACCGCGAGTATCGGCGAGTTTCGGCCACCCACTTCATTCGCTGATATCCGTATTTATCAACCACCGAGACCGGTGATCTGTGACTCACCTCACCGCACCAACGCGCCTGTGACGCCCGCCTGTTGGCGCGGAGTGACAGATTCCGGCGCCCGGCTCACCCTCCGCTGCGGATGGTTCGATTCCGTTCGCCTTCATCCGTGACTTGCGCCACTGATCCACCGTTGTCTTCTTATGAGCCGGGCACCGAACGGCTCGCCACACCCTCCCCAAGCACCCCACGTGACGATCCCGAGGAGCCACCCGTGCCGCGCATGCTCGACGTCAGCGACGACGTTCGCGCCGAGATCGGCGACGAAGAAGCCGACCGGCTGCTCGCCGGAGAGAACACCCCGGGCAGCTACGACTGCACGTCGTGCCGTACGCCGGGCGACTCCGAGCAGGAGCGCACCAGCACGGTCCTGTTCATCGGCGACGAGACCGCCGTACTCGCCTTCGCCCACGCCACCTGCCTGCCCTCCCAGATCGTCACGGTCTCCGAGGAGCAGCTCCAGGGCGCCGTGCGGTCCATCACCGGCGACGAGGCCGAAGGCGCCGCCGACACCGCCGGTCAGGCCGTCCTCGGCGTGACCAGCGGCCTGGTCCTGATCGAGGGCGAGCTGCGCCCCGCGCTCGTCGTCGAGCCCACCGGCCCCATCGCCCGGCCGGGCGCGGCACCCGGCGGAGGCGACGAGTTCCTGCCGCTCCTGATCGAGCAGGGCTTCATGCCGACGCCCTCCCTCGACGGCGCCCCGCCCGTGCTGCACGGCTGGTCGGTGCTGCTCGCCATGGGCCAGCTGCACGCCATCCTCCAGCCCGGCACGGCCGGCGGCTCCCCCGTCGCCTGGTGGCAGGCCCACCAGCCGCTCCAGGTCACCGACGCCTGGCGGGCCGCGGCGAACAAGACGCAGAGCGTGGTGCTCTTCGCCGCGCCCGCGGGCGCCATCGGCCGCCAGCCGCGCGAGGACCTGCTGCGCGACGCCCTGGACAAGACGGCGGCCCGCGGACAGCTCGTCGCGTGCACGCTGCCGCTCGCCGGTACCTGACCCGACCGGGTGCCCCGGGGCCGCCCGCCGACCGCGAAACGCGCCGGTCACGCTCCTGCCGGAGCCGGAAAGCGGCGCGGCCCCCGCATCCGTCGGGCGGCGGTTTCGTTGGCACTGACGTGCACACATACGACCCCTCCCGCCACCGGCCGACCTACCAGACCCCGATCCCGTCCATGCGCACCGCGCCGGACACCACGGGCGAGCGCTCGGCCACACCGATCTACGACACGCTGTACTCGGAGTACCGCAGGGCCTTCCGGGCCCTGCCGGGCGACCGCACCGGCGAGGAGAATCTGGGGTTCACCGCCTTCGGCACCGGGCCGTACGGCATGCAGCACCGCGGCGACGGACGGTACGACTCCCGTCCCGACCCGCGGCAGAACTCCTTCGGCCAGTTCCACGGGGGCCGCTACGGCCAGCACGACCACTACGCCACGGGCCAGCACCACGTCCCCGCGGCCCTGCCACCGGCCCCCCGCCGCGGACTGTGAGCCGGGCCGGCACCGAGCAGTGAAAATGCCCGGCCCCCGAAACCGGGGGCCGGGCATTCACGTACGTACGTACGGACCGTCGCTGTCTACTTGTCTACTTCTTGCGGCCGCGCTTCTCGCGCACCCGCACCGAGATGTGGATCGGCGTCCCCTCGAAGCCGAACTCCTCGCGCAGGCGGCGCTCCAGGAAGCGGCGGTAGCCCGCCTCGATGAAGCCCGACGCGAAGAAGACGAAGCGCGGGGGCTTCGTGCCCGCCTGGGTACCGAAGAGGATGCGGGGCTGCTTGCCGCCGCGGACCGGGTGCGGGTGCGAGGCGACGATCTCGCCGAGGAACGCGTTCAGGCGGCCGGTCGGCACGCGCGTCTCCCAGCCCTCGATAGCCGTCTCGATCGCCGGGACGAGCTTCTCCATGTGCCGGCCCGTGGCGGCCGAGACATTGACGCGCGGCGCCCAGGCGACCTGGGCCAGCTCGGTCTCGATCTCCCGCTCCAGGTAGTAGCGGCGCTCCTCGTCGAGGGTGTCCCACTTGTTGTACGCCACCACGATCGCGCGGCCCGCCTCGACGGCCATCGTCACGATGCGCTGGTCCTGGACCGAGATGCTCTCGGAGGCGTCGACGAGGATCACCGCGACCTCCGCCTTCTCGACGGCGGCGGCGGTGCGCAGCGAGGCGTAGTAGTCGGCGCCCTGCTGGAGGTGGACGCGCTTGCGGATGCCCGCCGTGTCGACGAACTTCCAGGTGACGCCGCCCAGCTCGATCAGCTCGTCGACCGGGTCGCGGGTGGTGCCCGCCAGTTCGTTGACGACCACGCGGTCCTCGTTCGCCACCTTGTTGAGCAGCGAGGACTTGCCCACGTTCGGGCGGCCGATGAGCGCGATGCGGCGTGGGCCGCCGATGGCCGTGCCGAAGGTCTGCTCGGGCGCCTCGGGCAGCGCGTCCAGGACGGCGTCCAGCATGTCGCCGGTGCCGCGGCCGTGCAGCGCGGAGACGGGGTGCGGCTCGCCGAGGCCGAGGGCCCACAGGGCGGTGGCGTCGGCCTCGCCGGAGGGGCCGTCGACCTTGTTGGCGCACAGGACGACGGGCTTGCCCGCCTTGCGCAGGAGGCGCACGACGGCCTCGTCGGTGTCGGTGGCGCCGACCGTGGCGTCGACGACGAAGACCACGGCGTCGGCGGCCTCGATGGCGTACTCCGCCTGGGCGGCGACGGACGCGTCGATGCCGAGGACGTCCTGCTCCCAGCCGCCGGTGTCGACGAGCTTGAAGCGGCGGCCCGCCCACTCGGCCTCGTACGTGACGCGGTCGCGGGTCACGCCGGGGCGGTCCTCCACGACGGCCTCGCGGCGGCCGATGATGCGGTTCACCAGTGTCGACTTGCCGACGTTCGGGCGGCCGATGACGGCGAGGACGGGCAGCGGGCCGTGGCCCACCTCCTCGATGGCACCCTCGACATCCTCGATGTCGAAGCCCTCTTCGGCGGCGAGCTCCATGAACTGCGCGTACTCGGCGTCGCCGAGCGCCCCGTGGTCGTGCTCGGCGAAGCCGTCGCCCTCGGGCTGGATCTGGTCGCTCATGAAGTCCGTACCTCGTCGTTCATCGTGGTGATCGGTGCGCCGGTCTTTCGACGGCCGGTGCACTACTTGATAAGTCTCGCTCAGCGCCCGGTCAGGCGCCTGGCGTTTTCCAGGTGGGCGGAGAGCCGCTCCTGGATGCGCACGGTCGCCTCGTCCAGCGCCTTGCGCGTGCGCCGGCCGCTGCCGTCGCCCGCTTCGAACGGGTCGCCGAAGACGACGTCGACCCTGCTGCGCAGCGGGGGCAGCTGCTTTATCAGCCGTCCACGCCGGTCAGTGCTTCCCAGCACCGCGACCGGGACGATCGGGGCGCCCGAGCGCACCGCGAAGTACGCGAGCCCGGCGCGCAGCGAGGCGAAGTCGCCCTCGCCCCGGGTGCCCTCCGGGAAGATCCCGAGGACGCCGCCCTGCTCCAGGACGCCGAGCGCCCTGGTGATGGCCGTCCGGTCGGCGACCGAGCGGTCCACCTCGACCTGGCCGATGGCGCCCAAAAAGGGGCCGAGCGGGCCGATGAACGCCTCCTTCTTGATCAGGAAGTGCGTCGGCCGGGGCGCGACGCCCATGACCATCGGGCCGTCCACGTTGTGCGAGTGGTTGACGGCGAGGATCACGGGGCCGTGTGCGGGCACCCGCCAGGAGCCGAGGACGCGCGGCTTGAACAGGCCGTACATGAGGCCGACGCCGATCCGGCGGCCGACCTCGGCACCGCGCTCGGAAGCGCCCCGCCCAGCTGCACCTTGGGTCACTTGGCGGCCCGCTTCTCCTCGACGAGGGTGACGACGCACTCGATGACCTGCTGGAGCGTGAGTTCGGTGGTGTCGACCTCGACGGCGTCGTCGGCCTTGGCCAGCGGGGACGTCTTGCGGCTCGAGTCGGCCGCGTCCCGCTTGATCAGAGCCTCCTGGGTCGCCTTGACGTCGGCGCCCTTCAGCTCGCCGGAGCGGCGGGCGGCGCGCGCCTCGGGGGAGGCGGTGAGGAAGATCTTCAGGTCGGCGTCGGGCAGCACGGTCGTGCCGATGTCACGGCCCTCGACGACGATGCCCTTCTCGGCCGATCGGGCGATGGTCCGCTGCAGCTCGGTGATGAGGGCGCGCACCTCGGGGACGGCGCTGACCGCGCTGACCTTGGAGGTCACGTCGGTGGTGCGGATCGGCCCCGCGACGTCCGTGCCGTCGACCGTGATGGTCGGGGCGGCCGGGTCGGTGCCGGAGACGATCTCGGGCTTGCCCGCGACGGCGGCGATCGCGCTCGGGTCGGTGAGGTCGATGCCGTTGTGCACCATCCACCAGGTGATCGCGCGGTACTGGGCGCCGGTGTCCAGGTAGCTGAGGCCGAGCTGGGCGGCGACGGCCTTGGACGTGCTCGACTTGCCCGTGCCGGAGGGCCCGTCGATGGCGACGATCACTGCTGCCGGGGCGGCGGTTGCTGCGGTTTCCACGGGGGGCGGGCACCTTTCGCGGTACGCGGGGCGGGGAGCGGGACGCGAACACGCCCCGCACAAGGTTACTGGCTCGCGCACGCTGCCCTTACAGCCCCTTCGGCGGCCCCCGGCCGAGGCCGCTCCGGCGCGATCGCCCGCCGGCTGATCGAATCGCCTACTGCCGGATCGACCAGCCGCGTTCCCGCAGCGCCGCGCTGAGCACGGCCGCCGCCTTCGGCTCGACCATGAGCTGCACGAGGCCCGCCTGCTGGCCGGTGGCGTGTTCGATGCGGACGTCCTCGATGTTGACGCCCGCGCGGTCCGCGTCGGCGAAGATGCGGGCGAGCTGGCCGGCCTTGTCGTCGATGAGCACCGCGACGATCTCGTACGCGGCCGGGGCGGTGCCGTGCTTGCCGGGCACCCGGGTCTGGCCCGCGTTGCCGCGCCGCAGCATGCTCTCGACGCCCGCCGCGCCCTCGGTCCGCTTCTCCTCGTCGGCGGACTGCAACGCGCGCAGGGCGGTCACGGTCTCGTCCAGGTCGCCGGCGACCTGGGCCAGCAGGTCGGCGACCGGGCCGGGGTTGGCGGAGAGGATGTCGATCCACATCCGGGGGTCGGAGGCGGCGATCCGTGTGACGTCGCGGATGCCCTGGCCACACAGGCGTACGGCGGCCTCCTCGGCGTTCTCCAGGCGGGCCGCGACCATGCTGGAGACCAAGTGCGGCATGTGGGAGACGAGGGCGACCGCGCGGTCGTGGGCGTCGGCGTCCATGACGACGGGCACGGCGCGGCAGAGCGCGACGAGCTCCAGGGCGAGGTTGAGCACCTCGGTGTCGGTGTCACGGGTCGGGGTGAGCACCCAGGGCCGCCCCTCGAAGAGGTCGGCGGTGGCGGCGAGCGGGCCGCTGCGCTCGCGTCCGGACATGGGGTGCGTACCGATGTACGGGGCGAGGTCGAGGCCGAGCGCCTCGAGGTCGCGGCGCGGGCCGCCCTTGACGCTCGCCACGTCGAGGTAGGCGCGGGCGGCGCCGCGCCGCATGGCGTCGGCCAGGGTGGCGGCGACGTGCGCGGGCGGTACGGCGACGACGCACAGGTCGACAAGTCCCTCAGGGGATTCGTCGGTACCGGCGCCGAGCGCGGCGGCGGTGCGGGCCTGCGCCGGGTCGTGGTCGGCGAGGTGGACGGTGACGCCGCGGGAGGCGAGGGCGAGGGCGGCGGAGGTGCCGATCAGGCCGGTGCCGATGACGAGGGCGGTTCTCACTGGGCGATGTCCTTGCGGAGTGCGGCGGCGGCACCGAGGTAGACGTGCGCGATCTCGGAGCGGGGGCGGTCGGTGTCGATGTGCGCGAGGACGCGGACGACGCGGGGCATGGCGCCCTCGACGTCCAGTTCCTGCGCGCAGATCAGCGGTACGTCGGCGAGCCCGATCCCGAGGCCGCGGGCGGCGGCCGCCGGGAAGTCGGAGTGCAGGTCGGGGGTGGCGGTGAACCAGATGCTGATCAGGTCCTCCCCGGTCAGCGCGTTGCGCTCCAGGATGGCGGTGAGCAGCGCGCTGACCTGCTCGCGCATGTGCCCGGCCTCGTCCCGCTCCAGTTGGACGGCGCCCCGGACCGCTCGTACCGCCACAGTGCTGCTCCTCGCTCGCGTACGTATGACTGTTGTACGGCAAGCGTAGTCAGCGCCCGTCGCGGGAGCGCGCGGCGCCCGTCTGCCGAGACGGGGCGCCGCGCGCCGCGCCGGGCAGGGGCCGGGCCCGCCGCCCGGGCGATCTCGTTCGCGGCCTGCCCGGGAGAGGCTCCGGCCTCCCCGGCGGCTGGTCCGGCGCCACTCGGTCCGGCGCCTCGGGAACAATGTCGCGCCATCGGGAGCCGGTCGCCACTCGGGCCGGACGGGGGCCTCGCGGGAGCGGGCCCTGCCACCGCGCGATCGGGCCCGCCGGAAATTCGCACGACCTCGCCCGGAGGGCGCCGTACGCTCCCGGCATGCCCGCCGATGACCTCGTACGCGACCACGCGCTCTCCTCGTGTGACCTCGTTCGCGACCACACGATCTACTCCTGCGTGATGGGCTCGCGCGCCTTCGGTCTGGCCACGGAGGGCAGCGACACCGACCGCAGGGGCGTCTTCCTCGCGCCCACCGCGCTGTTCTGGCGCTTCGAGAAGCCGCCCACGCACCTCGACGGGCCCGCGGACGAGCAGTTCAGCTGGGAGCTGGAGCGCTTCTGCGCGCTCGCGCTGCGCGCCAATCCGAACATCCTGGAGTGTCTGCACTCCCCGCACGTCGAGCACGTCACGGAGACCGGCCGCGAGCTGCTCGCGCTGCGTGAGGCGTTCCTCTCCCGCCGGGTCCACGACACCTTCACCGGCTACGCGCTCGGCCAGCGCAGGAAGCTGGACGCGGACCTGCGCGTCCATGGCGCGCCCCGCTGGAAGCACGCCATGCACCTGCTGCGCCTGCTCCTGTCCTGCCGTGACCTGCTGCGCACCGGCAGGCTGACGATCGACGTCGGCGACCAGCGGGAGCCGCTCCTCGCGGTCAAGCGCGGCGAGGTCCCGTGGCCGGAGGTGGAGGCGTGGATGGACCGTCTCGCGGCCGAGGCGCGGGAGGCGGCCCCCGACAGCCCCCTGCCCGCCGAACCGGACCGGGAGCGGATCTCGGACTTCCTCTTCCGGGTACGGCGGGCCTCGGCCCTGGCGGCCTGAGCCGGTTCGGTTCAGGCGTCCCAGAGCGCCCCGAACCCCAGCAGCTCGTCCCGGTGCTCGACGCGCCCGGTCCAGTCGGCGGGCCACGCGTCGGCGCCGAGGTGGGCGCCCGCGAAGGCCCCGGTCAGGCAGGCGATCGAGTCGGAGTCGCCCGAGGTGCAGGCGGCGCGGCGCAGTGCGGTGACGGGCTCGTCGACGAACATCAGGAAGCAGAGCAGGCCGGTGGTGAGCGCCTCCTCGGCGATCCAGCCCGCGCCGGTGGCCAGGCAGGGGTCGGTCTCCGGGTTGGCGTGCCGCAGCGCGGCCTCCAGGCGCTCCAGGACGGCCAGGCACTCGTCCCAGCCGTGGGCGATGAACCGCTCCGGCGACGAGGCCCGGGAGCGGGACCACAGGTCGCCGAGCCACGCCTCGCGGTAGTGGGTGCGGTTCTCCAGGGCGTACGAGCGCAGGAGGCCGACCAGGCCCATCGGCTCCGCGCCGCGGGCCAGCAGCCGCACCGCGTACGCCGTGAGGTCGCTGGCGGCGAGCGCCGTGGGGTGGCCGTGGGTGAGCGCGGACTGCAGCTGGGCGGCGCCCGCGCGCACGTCGTCGTCGGCGCCGGGCAGCAGTCCGAGCGGGGCGACCCGCATGTTGGCGCCGCAGCCCTTGGAGTGCGGCTGACTCGCGTCCCGCCAGTCCCGCTCCTCGTCGGCGAGCAGCTCGCAGGCCCGGATGCAGGTGGCGCCCGGGGCGCGGTCGTTGTCCGGTGACTCGTTCCAGGCGACGAACTCGCGGCGGGCGAGGTGAGCGAAGCGCTCCGGGCCGCACAAGCCGCGCTCGGCGGCGGTCTTGAGGGCCCGGCTGAGCGCCAGCGTCATCTGCGTGTCATCCGTGATGTACGCGGGCCTCGGCAGCTCCATCTCCCGCCAGGGCCCGCACTTGGCGAGGATCGACGGCACGTCGTCGAACTCGGCGGGGAAACCCAGCGCGTCCCCGAGGGCGAGGCCCAGCAGGGATCCCGTGGCGGCGCGCTTCATGAGGACGTTCCTTCCGAGGCGGGGCGCAGCAGGGGCGGGTGGAGGGCGGTCGCGGTGCCCGCCCGGAAGAGCGCCGCGGGCTTGCCGCGTCCGCCGGTCAGCCGCGCCGCGCCGGGGACCGCCTCGACGAGCCCGGCGGTGTTGACGACCTTGCGCCGGAAGTTGGCGGGGTCGAGTTCGGCGCCCCACACCGCCTCGTAGACCTGGCGCAGCTCGCCGAGGGTGAACTCGGGGGCGCAGAAGGCGGTGGCGAGCCCGGTGTACTCCAGCTTGGCGCCGACCCGGTCGTGGGCGTCGGCGAGGATCCGGTCGTGGTCGAAGGCGAGCGGCCGGTAGGTCGCCGGGCTGTAGGGCAGCCAGGCCGCGCGGGCCGCGTCGCCTCCCCCGCGCACGTCCGGCGGGTCGGCGACGAGCGCCGCGAACGCCACGGAGACGACCCGCATGCGCGGATCGCGGTCCGGTTCGCTGTAGGTGCGCACCTGCTCCAGGTGGAGCCCGCTGACGTCCGCGAGCCCGGTCTCCTCGGCCAGCTCGCGCTGGGCCGCGCCCTCGGCGGACTCGTCGGGCAGCACGAATCCGCCGGGCAGCGCCCAGCGCCCCGCGTACGGCTCCTGGCCGCGCTCGACGAGCAGCACGTGCAGCGCGCCCTCGCGGATGGTGAACACCGCGAGGTCGACGGTGACGGCGAACGGCTCGTAGGCGTGTTTGTCGTAGGCGTACGTATCGCAGGTCTCGGACACAGGCATGCCCGCCCACCCCCTTTAATAGTCACCGAGACTATAAAGCGGGCGGACGGGCGGCCACAAGCCCTGCGGGCCGGTGAGGCCTACAGGTCGACTTCCTTCATCAACATGCCGACCTCCGTGTTCGAAAGGCGCCGCAGCCAGCCGGACTTCTGGTCGCCCAGGGTGATCGGCCCGAAGGCGACCCGCACCAGCTTGTCGACGGGGAAGCCCGCCTCGGCGAGCATGCGCCGCACGATGTGCTTGCGGCCCTCGTGGAGGGTGACCTCGACCAGGTAGTTCTTGCCGGTCTGCTCGACGACGCGGAAGTGGTCCGCGCGGGCGTAGCCGTCCTCGAGCTGGATGCCGTCCTTGAGCTGCTTGCCCAGGTCACGCGGGATCGGGCCCACGATGTGCGCGAGGTAGACCTTCTTCACGCCGTACTTGGGGTGGGTCAGGCGGTGCGCCAGCTCGCCGTGGTTGGTGAGCAGGATGACGCCCTCGGTCTCGGTGTCGAGCCGCCCCACGTGGAACAGGCGCGTCTCGCGGTTGGTCACGTAGTCACCGAGGCACTGGCGGCCCTCGGTGTCCTCCATGGTGGAGACGACACCGGCGGGCTTGTTCAGCGCGAAGAACTGGTACGACTGCGTGGCCACCGTCAGGCCGTCGACCTTGATCTCGTCCTTCTCGGGGTCGACGCGCATCCCCTGCTCGACGACGATCTCGCCGTTGACCTCGACGCGGGCCTCGTCGACCAACTCCTCGCAGGCGCGGCGCGAGCCGTAACCCGCGCGGGCCAGCACCTTCTGGAGCCGCTCGCCCTCCTGCTCGGCGCCGGGGAAGGTCTTGGGGAGGTTCACCTTGGGCTTGCCCGCGTACCGCTCGCGGTTGCGCTCCTCCTGCCGGGTGTCGAACTCACGGGAGGTCGCGGGGGCGCCGCGACGGCTGCCGCGGGCTCCGGTGCCCTGGGAGGTGCGGGGGCCGCCCTTGGCGCCGCCGCGCGCGGCCGCGCCGCGGCCCTTCCTCGCCGCGGACCCGAAGACCGCGTCGGAGCCGCCCACGTCATAGCGACGCTCCTCGGGGCGCGGCTTGCTCGGCCTGCTGGGCTTGTCGTCGCGCTTGTCGTCGCGCTTGTCGTCGCGCCTGTCGCCCGGCCTGCCGCCGCCCTGCCTGTCGTCGCGGCTGTTACCGGCACCCCGGTAATTGCCGCGGCCACCGCTGCTGCCACGGCCGCCGCTGTTGCCACCACGGCTCCCGCCGTTGTTTCCGCTGCTGTTCTTGCCGTTGCTGCTTCGCATCAAAAGTTCCGTCTAGTCGACTGTGCTCTGGGTGTACTCGTACCCCGGCGCATCGGGTGCGTCCGGGTCGAACGACAAAGCGCCCTCCTGGCTCTCGGCCTCGATCGCGTCCGCCTCGGGGAGGAAGGGCGCGAGCTCCGGCAGCTCGTCCAGGCCGCGCAGGCCCATCCGCTCCAGGAAGTAGTTCGTCGTCCTGTACAGGATCGCACCTGTTTCGGGTTCCGCGCCCGCCTCCTCCACCAGACCCCTCTGGAGAAGGGTGCGCATCACGCCGTCGCAGTTCACCCCGCGCACCGCGGAGACCCGCGAACGGCTGACCGGCTGGCGGTACGCGACGACCGCGAGGGTCTCCAGAGCCGCCTGGGTGAGCCGCGCCTGCTGCCCGTCGAGCACGAAGCCCTCCACGGCGGCGGCGTACTCGGGGCGCGTGTAGAACCGCCAGCCGCCCGCGACAAGGCGCAGCTCGAAGCCCCGCCGCTGCACGGTGTACTCGTCGGCGAGAGCGCGCAGCGCGTCGGCGACCTCGCGCCGAGGTCGCTGGAGGATCCTCGCCAGGTGTTCCTCGGTGGCCGGCTCGTCGACGACCATCAGGACGGCCTCCAGCGCGGGCCGCAGCTCAAGGTCGGCGACGGCGCCCGCCAGGGCTCCCGCGGGGTGCTCGCTCACGCCTTCTCCTCCATCGGCTCGGGGGCCCGGTCGAACTCGTCGGTCACGGTCGGCTCACCGGCGCCGTCCCCGCCCGTCCAGCGGACCATCAGCTCCCCCAGGGGGTCCTCCTGGTCCAGGGCGACGGCCTTCTCGCGGTACAGCTCCAGCAGGGCGAGGAAGCGGGCGACGACGGTCAGGGTGTCCCCCGCGTCCTCCACGAGCACCCGGAAGCTGGCCTCGCCCTGCTCCCGCAGCCGGGCGACGACGAGAGCGGCCTGCTCCCGCACGGACACCAGCGGGGCGTGGATGTGGTCGACGTACACCTGCGGCTTCGCGCGGGGCCGCATCGCCTTCACGGCGAGCTTGGCGAACCCCTCGGCGCCGATGCTGATGACCACTTCCGGCAGCAGCTCGGCGTGGTGCGGCTCGAGGCCCACGGTGCGCGGATAGCGCCGCGCCTCCTCCTCCAGCCGCCCGCTGAAGATGTCCGCGATCTGCTTGTACGCGCGGTACTGCAACAAGCGCGCGAAGAGCAGGTCCCGCGCTTCGAGCAGCGCCAGGTCGGCCTCGTCCTCGACCTCGGCGGTGGGCAGCAGCCGTGCCGCCTTGAGGTCGAGCAGGGTGGCGGCGACCACCAGGAACTCGGTCGTCTGATCGAGGTCCCAGTCGGCCCCCATGGCCCGGATGTGCGCCATGAACTCGTCGGTCACCCTGGAGAGCGCGACCTCGGTGACGTCCAGCTTGTGCTTGGCGATCAGCTGGAGCAGCAGGTCGAAGGGCCCTTCGAAGTTCGCGAGCCGGACCTTGAACCGCCCGTCGTCGGGCTCGGCCGGGGGTTCGGCCACGGGCTCGGGCTCCGCGGGAGCCGCCCCCGGTCCCCGCCCCAAGGCGCGGCGGCGGGCGGCGGGCGGTGCGGGGTCGTCGTTCGTGGCCATCAGGCGGGAAGGCTACCCCTTAGCGCCCGCGCAACCGTCGTACGAGAATGCTCGCGTCCCCGCGCGACTCCAGATCGGCGAGGACGACGGCGACCGCCTCCCGCACGATCCGCCCGCGGTCGACCGCGAGGCCGTGCTCACCGCGGAGCACGAGCCGCGCGTGTTCGAGGTCCATCAGCTCCTCGGCGGAGACATACACGGTGATCTTCTCGTCGTGCCGCTCACGCCCGCTCGGCCGCCGGTTGGCCGCCCGCGCCCGCCGCCGCGCCTGCGCGGTGGAGGACCCTGATGAAGCCGACGAACCCGATGCACCGGCGGACTTGCCGCCGCCCTGGGCGGCAGAACCTTCCTGCTCCGTCTGCGCACGGCGTCCGGAGCCCTTCTCCGCGTCACCCGTGGAACGGCTGCGCGACCCGGCGCCCGACTCCGCGTCCGTGGCGGCGTGTTCGGCGGGCTCGCCGCCCTCGCCGCGCGCCGCCGCGTCCTCGGCCGCTGCGGCCCTCTCGTCGCTCTCGCCCGCCGGGGCGGGCACCCTCGCCTCGCCGTTCGCCGGGCGCCGCGGGGAGGACGACTGGAGGGCCATCCCCCCGGTCGTGCGGAACAGCTCGTCGGCCCCGGGCAGACTCACTCGGCGTGACACCGGGCGAGCACCTCCCTGGCGAGCTGGCGGTAGGCGGCCGCGCCGACCGAGTTGGAGGCGTACGTGGTGATCGGCTCACCGGCGACCGTGGTCTCCGGGAAGCGGACCGTGCGCCCGATGACCGTGTGGTAGACGTGGTCGTCGAAGGCCTCGACCACGCGCGCGAGCACCTCACGGCTGTGCACCGTGCGGGAGTCGTACATGGTCGCGAGGATGCCGTCGAGCTCCAGCTCGGGGTTGAGCCGCTCCTGGACCTTCTCGATGGTCTCCGTCAGCAGGGCCACACCGCGCAGCGCGAAGAACTCGCACTCCAGCGGCACGATCACCTTGTGAGCCGCCGTCAGGGCGTTCACGGTGAGCAGGCCGAGCGAGGGCTGGCAGTCGATCACGATGTAGTCGTAGTCCTGCATCAGCGGCTTGAGCGCCCGCTGGAGCGTGGACTCGCGCGCGACCTCGCTCACCAGCTGCACCTCGGCTGCCGACAAGTCGATGTTGCTGGGCAGCAGGTCCATGTTGGGGACCGCCGTCTTCAGGAGCACCTCGTCCGCGGACATGCCGCGCTCCATCAGGAGGTTGTAGACCGTCAGGTCCAGCTCCATCGGGTTCACCCCGAGGCCCACCGAGAGGGCGCCCTGCGGGTCGAAGTCGACGAGCAGGACCCGTCGCCCGTACTCCGCGAGGGCGGCGCCCAGGTTGATGGTCGACGTGGTCTTGCCGACGCCGCCCTTCTGGTTGCACATCGCGATGATCTTGGCCGGGCCGTGGTCGGTCAGCGGGCCCGGGATCGGGAAGTACGGCAGCGGGCGGCCGGTGGGGCCGATGCGCTCGCGGCGCTGACGGGCGGCGTCGGGCGCGAGCGTGGCCGCGTACTCCGGATCGGGTTCGTACTCGGCGTCTGGGTCGTAGAAGTGCCCCTGGGGCAGTTCCTCGTAGTCGGCGAGGTGGGTGTGGGTGTTATCGCCACTCCGGTCGCCGGCCATGGCGTTCACGTGATGGCCATCCATGCTCTGGGGTGCTGACTGTCTCGGCTGGGGGCTCTGCCGGGCTTCGAAGGTGCGGACAGCGACGGAGCCGACAGCCTCGAGCCCGACGGGTCCTTGGTCCCGCACAGGCATTCCTGGTTGACCACCCCCGGGAGCAAATGTCGACTCATTCACAAGTCGTCTTACCTCCTTGGTGACCAGGAAATTTCTCGATAGGTCAGCGTGGCACCATGCCGACGGTTGGCGACTCTATGGCGTGTCACCGCTCCGCAGCAACACAATCCGCCGGACCGGACCCGATGTGTCGGCAAAGGAACACCTCGATGTCAAGGGCATGCGGCTTGCCAACGGCACGTTTCCGGGGTGGGCGAATCGGTTAAAGGGTTACGTTCAAGGCGAGTTGAGCGTCTCCGCACGGATACGCATACGGCCGGACCCCTCTCAAGGTCCGGCCGCGGGCGTGAGATTGACGACTTTCGTTGACGAAAGTGTCCGAGACCGACCGGAGTCGGTCACCTGGGTCAGCCGAGGAGCGACTCCAGCTCAAGGTGTTCGAGGCCGTGGGCCTCGGCGACCTGCCGGTAAACGACCTTGCCGTCATGGGTGTTGAGACCCAGGGCGAGCGCGGGGTCACGGCGCAGCGCCTCGACCCAGCCGTTGTTCGCCAGCGAGACGATGTAGGGCATCGTCGCGTTGGTCAGCGCGTAGGTGGAGGTGTTGGGCACGGCGCCGGGCATGTTGGCGACGCAGTAGAAGACCGAGTTGTGGACCGGGAAGGTCGGCTCGGCGTGCGTGGTCGGGCGCGAGTCCTCGAAGCAGCCGCCCTGGTCGATCGCGATGTCGACAAGGACACTTCCCGGCTTCATGCGCGAGACCAGCTCGTTGGTGACCAGCTTCGGGGCCTTGGCGCCCGGGATGAGGACGGCACCGATGACGAGGTCGGCGTCCAGGCAGGCCTTCTCCAGCTCGAAAGAGTTGGAGATGACCGTCTGGATCTTCGTGCCGAAGATCTTGTCGGCTTCCTTGAGCTTGTTGATGTCCCTGTCGAGCAGGGTGACGTGGAAGCCCATGCCGATGGCGATCTGCGCGGCGTTCCAGCCGGAGACGCCGCCGCCGATGACGACGGCCTTGCCCGCGGCCACGCCCGGGACGCCGCCCGGCAGGACGCCGCGGCCGCCGTTGGCGGCCATCAGGTGGTAGGCGCCGACCTGCGGGGCCAGCCGGCCCGCGACCTCGGACATCGGGGCGAGCAGCGGCAGCGCGCGGTTCGCGGTCTCGACGGTCTCGTACGCGATGGCGGTCGTGCCCGACTCCAGGAGCGCGTCCGTGCACTCCTTGGACGCGGCCAGGTGCAGGTAGGTGAAGAGGGTCTGGTCCTTGCGGAGGCGGTGGTACTCCTCCGCGATGGGCTCCTTGACCTTCAGGAGCAGGTCCGCGGCGGCCCAGACCTCGTCGGCGGTGTCCAGGATCCGGGCACCGGCCGAGACGTACTCGGCGTCCGTGATCGAGGAGCCGACCCCGGCGTTCCGCTCGATGACGACCTGGTGGCCGTGGCGCACCAGCTCGTGCACACCGGCGGGGGTGATGGCCACCCGGAACTCGTTGTTCTTGACCTCGCGGGGGATGCCGACCTTCATCGTCGATCACGGTCCTTGGCTCAGGGGATTTCTCGGGCAATGCAGCACAGACCGGTGCACACGAGGGCGCAACGGGAGGCACCACGAATGTACGCGGCGGAGCCAGTCTAATGAAGGATTTCTCGCTGTCTAGCCTTTCAATACTTCAATCCTCTGCGGATGCACTACGGATTTCGTAGGCGGAAGGCGCTGCTCCACCGTTCGATTCAAGCCTCGCGGCCTCCGGGTACTCCTCTCCCAGCATGCGCTCGGCCGCGCTCCTGTGCAGCCGGGCGGCCGCCGGGTCGCCGAGCCGCTCCAGGGTGTCCGCGAGGCGCAGCTGCAACGCCGCTTGCAGGCGTACGTCGTTGGCGTGTCGCGCCCACTCGACGGCTTCCTGACAGGTACGCAGCGATTCCTCGGGCCGGCCCGCGTACTCCTGCACGCGGGCCATCTCGCTCAACGCCCTTGCCTGGGCGGCCACATCGCCACTCTTGCGGTGCCCGGTGACGGCCGAACTCCAGTTGCGCAGCGCCTCGCCGTAGCGTCCCGCGTAGGTGTGCACGGCTCCGATACGGCCGTAGAGGCGGGCGGCGTCGGCGCGCTCGCCGCGGGCCAGGCGCTGGGCCAGGGCCCTGCCGAACCAGTCGGAGGCCCGGGACCAGTCCCCCAGCTCCTGGTAGGCGCCGCCTACGGATTCCATCGCACGGCCGGTGGCGTACGGATCGTTCGCCGCGCGCCCCGCGTCCAGCGCCGCCCGGTAGCGCGCGAGCGCCTCCCGCGTGCGGCCCGTCTGGGCGTCCAGGTCCGCGAGGTTCAGCAGCGCGGCGGCCTGCTCGCGCGGCAGCTCCCGGCGCTCGGCCACGTCGAGGACAAGGCGGTGGATGCCGTAGAGGTCCGGGGCGGCCGCCTGGGTGCCGTAGTGCGCGACGAGGGCCCGGGTCAGGGCCGCCATCAGGCGCCGGGCGAGGGTGTCAAGCTCGCCGTCGGCCACCGCGAGGCGGGCCGCGGCGAGCAGTGCGGGCCGGCGGGCGGTGAGCCACTCGGCGGCGGCGCCGGGGCCTTCGAAGCGCAGGGCGCGCGGCAGTCCCGCGATCTTCTTGCGGGCGGCGGAGGCGTCCGGCTCGGTGATCGCCCGGCAGGACTGCAGCAGGCGTACGGTCCGCTCCAGCATCCGGGCGCGGGCCAGCTGAAGCTCGGCCGGGCGGTCCTGGGTCTCGGTGAGGGCCCGCAGCAGCGGCACCAGGCAGCCCGGCACCTCGTACTGCGGCAGCGGCGAGGCCACGCGCCGGACCAGTCCGAGGGCGGCGAAGTCCTCCAGCGCGGCCTTGGCCCCGGAGACCGAGCAGCCCGCGAGCGCGGAGGCGGTGTGCGGGTCGACGTGGCCCGCCGGGGCGAGGGAGAGCAGGCGCAGGACCCGCGCGGAGGGCCCGGAGAGCGAGGCGTAGGTGTGCCGGAAGACCCGGGCGAGGGGCGGGCCCTCGTCGGGCAGGTCGTGCAGCCGCTTGGCCAGATCGGCGACGGCCGCCTTGGGGCGCACGGAGAGCCAGCCCCCGGCGAGCACGAGGGCCTGCGGATGGGCGGCGCACGCCTCGACGAGGGACTCCGCGGAGCGCGGGTCGACCGTGATGCGCACGGGCCCGGCGGCGCGGGAGAGCAGTTCCACCGCGGCCGCCTTGTCGAGACCGCCGAGGGTGCACGGCCGCACGTCGGGGATGCCGGTGAGCGGGCCCTGGGAGACGGCGAGGACCAGGCAGCCGGGGGTGTCGGGGAGCAGCGCGTCGACCTGTTCGGCGTCGGCCGCGTCGTCGAGGAGCAGCAGGGCCCTGCGCTCTTTCAGCGCGTCCCTGAGCAGTGCGCAAAGGTCGTCGGCGCAGGCCCCGGCGGGGGCGGGGACGGCCAGGGCGTCGAGGAGTTCGCGGGCGGTGCGCTCGGTCGGCACCCGCTCGCCGTCGGGGTCGGTGAGGCGGGCCCGCAGCACCGCGTCGGGGTAGTCGCCCGCGAGGCGGCGCACCAGTTCCTCGGCGAGTGCGGTGCGGCCGGAGCCGGGGCGGCCCGCGATGAGCAGGACGCGGGCGCGGGGCGCCTTGCGGCCGGAGAGGGTGTCGAGTCCGGCCCGGTCGATGTCCGCGCGGAGTTCCTTCAACTCTCTGAGCCGGCCGACGAACTGATCACTTGTCGGCTCCCCAGCGGCACCGGCCGGTGGCGGCACCGCGCCGTCCGCCGCCGTACCGTCCGTGTCGACCGCCTGATCCGTCACGGGCCACGCTCCCGTCCGCCTGCGCACGAACCCGCCGGGACTTCTGGCGGGACGCTTTGAGAGCCTAGTTCAGGCCCTGCGGGGCGTCGGGACATGCGGCGCGCACAAGTCCCCCGATCGGATCAGCAGATCGTCATACCGGTACGGCTGAACGGGAGGCGGCCCCGCGGTCTCCCGGTTGCGGCCCCCGCGGTCTACGCCTCGAAGGGGCGCGCGGGCCAGGGTGCCTCGGCCGGGCGCAGCGCCTCGACGCCGTCGCCGTTCAGGGCCGCGTACAGCGAGAGCACGCCCACCACGAGGCAGTTGTTGTGCAGCTCTCCGGCGAGCACCCCGCGGATGAGTTCGTCGAGCGGTACGCGGGTCAGCTCCATGTCGGCCTCCTCCTCGAAGACCTCGAAGCGCTCCCCCTCGGCCTCGGCGAGATCGCGGGCGAGGAAGACGCGCACGGCCTCGTCGCAGCCGCCGGGGCTGGTGTAGACGTCGGTGAGCACGCGCCAGTCGCCCGCCTTGACGTGCGCCTCCTCGTACAGCTCGCGCTGCGCGGCGTGCAGGGGGTTCTCGCCGGGGACGTCGAGCAGCCCCGCGGGGATCTCCCAGAGCTTGTGGCGGACCGGGTGGCGGTACTGGCGGATGACCAGGACGCGGCCCTCGCCGTCGAGCGCGAGGACGGCCACCGAGCCGGGGTGGACCTGGTAGTCGCGGTGGACGACGGACCCGTCGGGCATGACCACGTCGTCGGTGCGCACCGATGTCTTGTTCCCGACGAAGGGGGTCTGGGTGGCGGTGACCTGCCACTCCTCGGCGGTGTCCTTGATCGTCATGTCGCCCGTTCCTCCCACACGTACAAACGAAAACCGGGGTACGCGTCCCAGCGGGACACGCACCCCGGCAACCGTATCTCCCTGGTGCTACTTGCCCGGCTTCGCGTTCGTCTTGCGCTCGACGGCCGCCTTCACCAGGCCCGCGAAGAGCGGGTGGGGGCGGGTCGGGCGGGAGCGCAGCTCCGGGTGCGCCTGGGTGGCGACCAGGTAGGGGTGCACCTCGCGGGGGTACTCGACGTACTCGACGAGCTTGCCGTCCGGGGAGGTGCCGGAGAACTGGATCCCGGCCTTCTTCTCCAGGTCGGCGCGGTAGGAGTTGTTCACCTCGTAGCGGTGGCGGTGGCGCTCCTCGACGTACTCCTTGCCGTCGTAGACCTCACGCGCGATGGAGCCCTCGGCCAGCTTGGCCGGGTACATGCCAAGGCGCATGGTGCCGCCCATGTCGCCCTCGCCGGCGACGATGTCGAGCTGCTCGGCCATGGTGGAGATCACCGGGTGGGCCGTGGCGGCGTCGAACTCCGTGGAGTTCGCGTCGGGGATGTCCGCGAGGTTGCGGGCCGCCTCGATGACGATGCACTGGAGGCCGAGGCAGATGCCGAGCAGCGGCACCTTGTTCTCGCGGGCGTAGCGGATGGCGCTGACCTTGCCGTCGACGCCGCGCTCGCCGAAGCCGCCGGGGATCAGGATCGCGTCGACGTCGCCGAGCTGCTTCTTGGCGCCCGCCGCGGTCTTGCAGTCGTCGGAGGTGACCCACTTGACCTTGACGCGGGCCTTGTTCGCGAAGCCGCCCGCGCGCATCGCCTCGGTCACCGAGAGGTAGGCGTCGGGCAGGTCGATGTACTTGCCCACGAGCGCGACGGTGACCTCGTGCTCGGGGTTGTGCACGCGGTCGAGCAGGTCGTCCCACTGCGCCCAGTCGACGTCGCGGAAGGGCAGGTCCAGCTTGCGCACGACGTAGGCGTCCAGGCCCTCGGTGTGCAGCACCTTCGGGATGTCGTAGATCGACTTGGCGTCGATGGCGGCGACCACGGCGGCCTCGTCGACGTCGCACATCAGCGAGATCTTGCGCTTGATGGCGGTCGGCACGTCACGGTCGGCGCGCAGCACGATCGCGTCGGGCTGGATGCCGATGTTCCGCAGGGCGGCGACGGAGTGCTGGGTCGGCTTGGTCTTCAGCTCGCCGGAGGGACCGATGTAGGGCAGCAGCGAGATGTGCACCACGAAGACGTTGTCCCGGCCGACCTCGTGGCGGACCTGGCGGACGGTCTCCAGGAACGGCAGCGACTCGATGTCGCCGACCGTGCCGCCGACCTCGGTGATGACGACGTCGACGTCGTCGGTGGCCATGCGGCGGATGCGGTGCTTGATCTCGTTGGTGATGTGCGGGATGACCTGGACGGTGTCGCCGAGGTACTCGCCGCGCCGCTCCTTGGCGATCACCTGGGAGTAGATCTGGCCGGTGGTCACGTTCGCGGAGCCGTCGAGGTCGACGTCGAGGAAGCGCTCGTAGTGGCCGATGTCCAGGTCGGTCTCGGCGCCGTCGTTGGTGACGAACACCTCACCGTGCTGGAAGGGGTTCATCGTGCCCGGGTCGACGTTCAGGTACGGGTCGAGCTTCTGCATCGTGACGCGCAGGCCACGCGCCTTGAGGAGCGCACCCAGGCTGGAGGCAGTCAGACCCTTGCCGAGGGAAGAGGCGACACCCCCGGTGACGAAGATGTGCTTGGTCGTCTGGGATTTGGGCTGCATGGCCAAGAGGGGGCTCCCGTGGTCGCGGTCTGGAAGGTGCGTACCGGCGGCCTCACCGGGGAATCGGGGGGAGGTGCCGTCGCTGCGGTTCGGGGGTTCTATGACCACCGGCTCACGGGCTACCAGGGTATCAGCGCCGGGAGGAGGCTGCTTCCGGCCACGCTCCGCCATCAGGCGCACACAGTGCCGTCACAGGACCCGCACGCCCCCCGATCCCCCACGGCACCGCGGCACACCGGCTCACACCCCCTCTCACCTGCCGCTCACCCGTTCGGCCGCGCCTCGTTGCCGGGAGGGGCGCGCAGATCACCAACGTGCGTCGTATCCTGCTCGGACACTCGCTGCCGAGCCCCCTCCGGCACACGGCACCACCCCGCCTTGCACCCGGAACAAGCGCTCGGCAACGATCACTTGACCGCTGACCAGTAAGTAAGCGCCCCGCGGGGCGAACGTGGCCGTTCGACTGGAGATGCACGTGGCCGGGCGCATCGAGGACTACGCACTCATCGGAGACATGCAGACCGCAGCCCTGGTCTGCCGGGACGGCACAGTCGACTGGCTGTGCCTTCCCCGCTTCGACTCCCACGCCGTTTTCGCCGGCCTGTTGGGCACCGAGGAGCACGGCTTCTGGCGCCTCGGGCCCGCCTACGCACCGGATTCGCAGCCACCCACGGCTGCTCGCCGCACCTATCGCGGCGACTCCCTGGTGCTCGAATCGGAGTGGGACACCCCCCGCGGCACCGTCCGCGTGATCGATTTCATGCCGCCGCGCGACACCGACGCCCCCCAGCTGGTGCGGATCGTCGAGGGCGTCACCGGCCGGGTGCCGATGCGCTCGGCACTGCGGATGCGTTTCAGCTACGGGCGTGTGGTGCCCTGGGTGCACAAGGTCGACGGCCGCACGGTGGCCGTCGCGGGGCCGGACTCCGTATGGCTGGATACCGACGCCGAGACCTTCGGCAAGGACCTCACCACGTACTCGGACTTCACGGTCTCGCCGGGTGAGCGGATCGCGTTCACCATCTCGTGGCAGCCCTCGCACAAGCAGCAGCCCGCCATGCCCGAGCCCGAGGCGGCGCTCACCGCCACGGAGGACTTCTGGCGTGACTGGGTCGACCACTGCACGTACCACGGGCCCTACCGGGAGGCCGTGGTCCGCTCGCTGATCACGCTGAAGGCGCTGACGTACGCGCCGACCGGCGGCATCGTCGCGGCGCCCACCACCTCGCTCCCCGAGGACATCGGGGGCTCGCGCAACTGGGACTACCGCTTCACCTGGCTGCGCGACGCGGCGATCACGCTCTCGTCGCTGCTGCGCACCGGCTACCGCGAGGAGGCCCGCGCCTGGCGCGAGTGGCTGCTGCGCGCGGTGGCGGGCGACCCGGAGAACCTCCAGATCATGTACGGCATCGCGGGCGAGCGCGAGCTGGGCGAGACGGAGCTGGACTGGCTGCCCGGATACGAGGGCTCCCAGCCGGTCCGGGCGGGCAACGGCGCCGCCCACCAGCTCCAGCTCGACGTGTACGGCGAGGTCACCGAGGCGCTGCACCTGGCGCACATGACGGGCCTGGCCCGCAACGACTACGCCTCGCTGCTCCAGCTCAAGCTGATCCGCTACCTGGAGGACCACTGGGACGAGCCGGACGAGGGCATCTGGGAGGTGCGCGGCCCGCGCCGCCACTTCGTGCACTCCAAGGTGATGGCCTGGGTCGCCGTGGACCGCACCATCAAGCTCCTGGAGTCCGGGGACGCGGACGGCCCGCTGGAGAAGTGGCGCGAGCTGCGCGACGACATCCACCGGGACGTGTGTGAGAAGGGTTACGACCCCGAGCGCAACACCTTCACACAGTCCTACGGCTCCAAGGAGCTGGACGCCTCGCTGCTGCTGATCCCGCAGATGGGCTTCCTGCCGCCCGACGACAAGCGCGTCATCGGCACCATCGAGGCGATCCAGCGGGAGCTCTCGACCTCGGACGGGTTCATCCTGCGCTATCCGACGGCCGGTGACGACGCGGGCGTGGACGGCCTGGAGGGCGACGAGGGGGCGTTCCTCGCCTGCTCGTTCTGGATGGCCGACGACCTGGCGATGATCGGCCGGGTCGACGAGGCCCGCAAGCTCTTCGAGAAGCTGCTCGCGCTCCGCAACGACCTGGGCCTGCTCGCCGAGGAGTGGGACCCGCGGCTCCAGCGCCAGGTCGGCAACTTCCCGCAGGCCTTCAGCCACGTGCCGCTGATCGACACGGCACTGCGGCTGACGGCTTCGGGGGCGTACGGCGGCTGACCTAGGTCAGAAGCGGGTCGGTGCGCTCGGCCGCGTCCTCCAGGACGACGCGGCCGATCACCTCGTACCGCAGGGGCCTGCGGGCCTTCAGGTACGCGCCCAGGGCGAGGCCGCCGGTGAAGACGAGGCCGATGATCCACGGGATGGCCTTGAACAGCAGCGAGTCCGCCGCCGAACCCGCCGCGGTGTCCATGTTGATCACCAGCAGGACCACCACGGCGATCATCCCGACACCCCCGAGGAGCGGCGCCACCAGCGTCTTGAACCAGTGCCGGTCCTCGGGGTGGTTGCGCCGGAAGTAGCCGATCACGGCGAACGAGCAGAGCGTCTGCACGATGAGGATCGCCATCGTGCCGAGGATCGCCAGCAGCGTGTACAGATGGATGTACGGGTCCTGGCCGGTCAGCCAGAAGGCGGCCACCAGGGCGACGGCGATGACGGACTGGACGTACGAGGCGATGTACGGGGAGCCGTGCGCGGGGTGGGTGCGGCCGAGGGCGGGGTGCAGGAAGCCCTCGCGCCCGATCGCGTACAGATAGCGCGACGCGCACTGGTGGAAGGCCATCCCGCAGGCGAACGAGCCCGTGATCAGCAGCCACTGGAAGGCGTCCACCGCCCACGCGCCGATGAAGCTGTGCGCGGGGTCGAAGAACAGGTCGAGCGGGGTGGCCGACCGGGAGATCTCCACCGAGCCGGACAGGCCGTTGCCCGCGATCGTCATCCAGGAGACGTAGATGTAGAAGACGCCGACACCGACGACCGAGATGAGGGTCGCGCGCGGGATGACGCGCTTGGGGTCGCGGGACTCCTCGCCGTACATCGCCGTCGACTCGAATCCCACCCACGACCAGAAGGCGAAGAAGAGGCCGAGCCCGGCGGAGGTGCCGGTGAAGGCGTTCTGGGGGTTGAGGGGCTCGACGGGTATGCCGTCGGGGCCGCCCCCGTGGAGCAGCACGGCGGTGGCGACCGCGAAGAGGACGGCGATCTCCGCGACGAGCATCACGCCGAGCGCCTTCGCGGTGAGGTTGATGTCGAAGTACGCGAGGACGGCCGTGGCGGCGAGCATCGCGGCCGCGTAGACGATCCACGGCAGGTCGAGGCCGAGCTGGTCCTCCACGGTGGTCTGCGCGAAGTACGCGAAGACGCCGACGATCGACGCCTCGAAGACGATGTACGCGAGGACGGCGAGCATCCCCGAGGCCATGCCCGCGATGCGGCCGAGGCCGTGCGAGATGTAGCCGTAGAAGGCACCGGCGGCGGTGATCCGCTTGGCCATGGCGACGTAACCGACGGAGAAGACCGTCAGGACGAGCGTCGCGAAGAGGTAGCCGGCGGGGGCACCGGTGCCGTTGCCCGCGCCGACGGCGATCGGGAGGTTGCCGGTCATGGCGGTGATCGGCGCGGCGGTGGCGACCGCCATGAAGACGACGCCGACGATGCCGACGGAGTTCGCCTTGAGGCGGTGGACCTCGGGTGTGCTCGGTTGCTCTGACATGTGATCGGGCATGGCGGGCACCCTGCCCGCGACGTGACGTACGCCACAAGCGACAGGGGGTCGCGCAATTTCCGCCCGGAGGCGACGAGTTGTCGCCCCGCCGGGTGCCGCCGCGAGCCGCCGTGACCGGTCGGAGATGTTCCGGTGCCGCGCGCCCCGGTAGCGTCCGCGCCATGGACAGTCAGGGCACTCAGGGCGGCATCACCGTGCGGCGCGCGCTGGAACTTCCGGGGCTGCGCGGCGGGCTCCCCGAGGTCGTCGCGGGCGCGGACCGGCTCCAGCGGACGGTGCGGTGGGTGCACGCGGGCGAGGTGCCGAACATCGCCTCGCTGCTCAAGGGCGGCGAGCTGCTGCTCACCACCGGGCTCGGGCTCGGGGCGCGCCCGGCCGAGCAGCGCGCCTACGTGCGCAAGCTCGCCGAGCGGGGCATCGCGGCGCTCGTCGTCGAGCTGGGGCCGCGCTTCGCACGGCTTCCCGCCGCGATCGTGGAGACCGCGCGGGCCGCCGGGCTCCCGCTGGTGCAGCTGCACCGCGAGGTGCCGTTCGTGACGGTCACCGAAGAGGTCCACACGGAGATCGTCAACGGCCACTACGCGCTGCTCCAGCAGGCCGAGGAGGTGCACAGGCGGTGCACGGAGGCGCTGCTGGGCGGCGGCGGCATCCCCCAAGTCCTCTCCATCCTCGCGGAGTTCAGCGGCAACCCGGTCTTCCTCGAGACGGCCGACGGGCAGCTGCTCTACGCGGCCGCGGCGGGCACGGAGTGCGCGGATCCGCTCCAGGTGTGGGAGGGGCTGCGCGGGCGGACCGTCGAGCGGGACGGTCCGCCCGCAGGGGCGGTCCTCGTCGACGTGCCGGGCGGCGGGCCCGGCGCGGGCTCGGTGCGGGCCCGGCTCGTGCTGCTCGCGGTGGAGGCGGCGCCGCTGCCGGTGCACCGCATCGCGGCGGAGCGGGCGGCGAGCAGTCTGGCGGTGGTGCTGATGCAGGCCCGCCAGGAGGAGGAGCTGGCGGCGCGCGGCCGCGGTGACTTCCTGACCGACCTCGCGGAGGGACGGATCGAGGCCGACGACGCCCCGGCGCAGGCCCGCGTCCTCGGCTTCAGGCCGGGCCCCGAGGGGAGCCCGCTGCTGCCGGTGGTGATGCGGCTCGCGGACGGCCTGCCGACCGGGGGCGGCTGGGCGGTGCTCGCGCGGGCGGTCGCGGAGGAGCTGGCGTCCGTGGGCGTACCGGCGCTCCTTGGCGTACGTCCCGTCGAGGGCCGGGTGCCCCTGCTCCTCGGCCTGCGCTCGGAGAGCGAGCGGACCGCGGTGGCCGACCGGGTCGCGGCGGCGCTGCGGGCGGGCGTAGAGCGGGCGGGGATGCAGCGGCCCGGGGCGCAGCCGCCGGTCGTCGTGGTCGGCGTCGCGGGCGGCTGGGCGGCAGCGTCGGCGGGGCTGCGGCACGCGGCGGAGGCGGCGACGGCCGCGCAGGGCCTGACGGACCGCCCCTGGTACGACGCGCGGCGCCTCGACATCGACCTGCTGCTGTGGCGGCTGCACCGCCATGACGAGGACGGGGTCCTCGCGGCGTTCGTGGACCGCGCGATCGGCCCGCTGCGCGCCCACGACCAGCGCTCGAAGCCGCCGCTCCTGCCCACGCTCCAGACGTTCCTGGCGCATGCGGGCCGCAAGGCGGAGACGGCGCGCGAGCTGCATCTGAACCGGCAGACGCTCTACAACCGCCTGGCCCGGATCAGCGAGCTGCTCGGCACGGACCTCGACGACCCGCAGACGGTCCTCGCGCTGAGCCTGGCGCTGCGGGCGCGCAGGCATGTGACGTAGGGCTCTCTCAGTTGAGGGCTCTGTCGGCTGTAGGGCTCCCTCAGCTGTACGGCACCGGCTGCGTCAACTCGTCGTAGACGCTGAGGACTTGGGCCACCGTCTCGTCCTCGGTCGGCCAGGTGGCGGCCTGAGCCGTGCCCCTGTCCCTCAGCTCCGCCCTGCGGACCGGGTCGGCGAGCAGGCGGACGACGGCGGTGGCGAGGGCCGCGGGGTCTTCGCGGGGGACGAGTTCGGCGCCGTCGCCGACGAGTTCGGGGACGCCGTCCACCGCGGCGGCCACGAGCGGCACGCGCGCGTGCAGGGCCTCCTGGGCGAGGACGGGGCGGGAGTCCGGGCTGCCGGGCAGTACCGCGAGGTCGGCGGCGGCGAGGAGTTCGGGGACGTCGTCGCGGCGTCCGACGAGACGGACCGGGAGCTGCTCGTCCTCGATGCGGTGCTGGAGGGCGGCCCGCTCCGGGCCCTCCCCCGCGACGACGAGGAGCGGCAGCGGGTCCAGGTGCCGCCACGCGCGCGTGGCGTCCAGGAGTACGTCGTAGCCGCGCCCCCGCTCCAGGGCGCCGACGGCGAGGACCAACGGGCGGTCCACGGCGCCCAGTTCGGCGCGGGCCTTGTGGAGGCGGCGGTCCGGCTCCTCCTCCGCTTCCTCGGGGAGTCCCCTCCGGCGGGGCACGGGCAGCACGACCGCGGCGAGGCGGGCGTCCCTCGCGCCCGACCTGCGGGCCCGGTCGACGAGGTCGGATGAGGCGCCGAGGACCACGGTGGCGGTCTTGGCGACGCGCCGCTCCAGCATGCGCAGGACCCGGGCGCGGGCGCCCGCCGCATGGGCGTGGGCGTGGTGGTGCCAGGTGACGACGAGCGGGGTGCGGCGCCCGGTGAGCGCCAGGACGGCACGGAAGGCGGCGTGCAGGCCGTGCGCGTGTACGAGGTCGGCGTCGGCGCAGGCCACGCGGAGTGCGGCCACCGACGCGGGGTCGCCGCTGCGGGGCACGTGGACGTGGCGGGCGCCCGTGCCGGTGAAGTCGTAGGCGCGGACGGCCTCCTCGGGGGCGCATACGGTGACCCGCACCCCCCGGGCGGCGAGGCCCGCGGCCAGCGATCTGACGTGGGCGCAGCTGCCCGCGCCGGCGCCGCCGAGTACCTGAACGGTGTGCAGCGGCGTCTGTCCGTGCGGTGTCTGTCCGTGCGGCGAGTGGCTGCTCACGTGGCTCACGCGGCCGGGGCTCCTGAGTCTGCGGCGGGCGGTTCCGCCAAGGATGCCAGCCGGGGTGCCGTTCCGGCACCGGCGAAAGGTCACTTCCGTGCGGGGTCAGCCAAGTCTCTCGGCGCAATCACCCACACGGGTGAGGTGTAGCGCCCCGTAAGGGGCGCGGGGAACTGCGCGAGCAACCACGAAAAACCCGCAGACGCGTCTGCTCAGTGACTCGGCAGACGCGTCTGCGGCTTTTCGTGGGCTGAGCGCGCAGTTCCCCGCGCCCCCTAGGGGGCTTCACGCGAGGGTGCCTTAACCGTCCGACCTAGCGGTAGCGAGGAGTTCCTCGGCGTGGGCCCGTGCCGTTTCCGAGTCCTCCTGGCCCGCCAGCATCCGTGACAGTTCCCGCACCCGGTCCTCGCCCTCCAGGACCTGGACCCCGGAGCGCGTCACCATGCCGTCGTTGGTCTTCTCGACCAGCAACTGCCGGTCGGCGAAGGCCGCGACCTGCGGAAGGTGCGTGACGACCACGACCTGCGCCGACTTGGCCAGCCGCGCGAGGCGTCGGCCGATCTCGACCGCCGCCTTGCCGCCGACGCCCGCGTCGACCTCGTCGAAGAGGTACGTCGGGACGGGGTCCGTGCCCGCGAAGACCACCTCGACGGCGAGCATCACCCGCGACAGCTCACCGCCCGACGCCCCCTTGGCGATCGGCCGGGCGGGCGCGCCGGGGTGCGGGGCGAGGAGGAGTTCCACCTCGTCGACGCCCGCGGGGCCGTAGGCGACCGTACGGCCGTCGACGACCACGCCGTCGGACCCCTCGGGAACCTCCGTGCTGCTGATGGCGATCGACACGCGCGCGTGGGGCATCGCCAGCGAGGCGAGCTCTTCGGTGACGGCCGCCGCGAACCGCGAGGCCGCCTCCTGTCGCGCGTCGGTCAGCGTCTGCGCGAGCCCCGCGAGTTCGGCCCGCAGCGCGTCCCGCTCCGCGACCAGCTCGTCCAGCCGGTCGTCGTCGCCCTCCAGCTCGCTCAGGCGCGCGGCGCCCTCCTCGGCCCAGGCGAGCACGGCGTCGATGTCGGCGCCGTACTTCCGGGTGAGCTGGGTCAGCGCGGCACGGCGCTCCTCGACCGCGGCGAGCCGCAGCGGGTCGGCGTCCAGGTCGTCCGCGTACCCGGCGAGTTCGCCCGCCACGTCGCTCAGCAGGATCCCGATCTCGCCGAGCCGGTCGGCGAGCGCGGAGAGGGCCGGGTCGTGGGTCCGTACGGCCTCAAGGGCCCTGGAGGCCCCCGCGACGAGCGTGGAGGCGTCGACGACCTCCGGGTCCTCGGGGTTGCCCGCGAGGGCGGCGTGCGCGGACGTGGCGGCGGAGGCGAGTGCCTCCGCGTGGCCGAGCCGCTCGGCCTCGGCGGCCAGTTCGGTGTCCTCGCCCTCGCGCGGTTCGACGCCCCCGATCTCCTCCAGGCCGAAGCGCAGCAGGTCCGCCTCCTGGGCCCGCTCCCGCGCGCGCGTGGTGATCTCGTCGACCTCGGCGGTGACGGCCCGCAGCCTTCGGTAGGCGGCCGTGTACTTGGCGAGCGGCACGGCGACCGCGTCGCCCGCGTACCGGTCGAGGGCGCCGCGCTGCCTGGCGGGCTTCAGCAGGCCCTGCTGATCGGTCTGGCCGTGCACGGCGACCAGGTCGTCGGCGAGTTCGGAGAGCAGGCCCACCGGCACCGAGCGCCCGCCGAGGTGCGCCCGGGAGCGCCCTTCGGCGGAGACGGTACGGCTGATGAGCAGCGCCCCGTCGTCCAGTTCGGCCCCGGCCTCCTCCGCCCGCACGGCCGCCGACGAGTCGGCGGGCACGGCGAGCCGGCCCTCCACCACCGCCGCCTTCGCGCCGATCCGCACCAGGGCGGGGTCCGCGCGCCCGCCGAGCAGCAGGCCAAGGCTCGTGACCACCATCGTCTTGCCCGCGCCGGTCTCACCCGTCACGGCGGTGAACCCTGGTGACAGCTCGACGACCGCGTCGTCGATGACTCCGAGCGACCGTATCCGCATCTCCTCCAACACGGACACGACCTTACGAGGTCGGCGGCCCGGTCTGCGACGGGCCCTCGGCTCCTTCCGCGAAGGCGCAGGTGACGGCGGCGCCCCGGCGCCCACTGTCACCCGCGGGAGTGGGCCGCGCACGGGTCCCTCACGGAAGCCGCGCACGGGACCGTGCGGCGGGGGTGGGGTTATCCCCAGCAAGATCCACCGGCCCGCCGCATGGCCCCCTCCCCGCCCCCGCGGCGACCATGATCCACATGGCAACAGGACTGGCACAGGCGGCGCTGCGCGCGCACCGCCCGGCATTCATGGGCACCGCGGTGGCCGCGCTCTTCGCGGCGACCGTGGTGAGCGCGTCGACGATGATGCTCGGCACGACGAGCACCGAAAGCACGGCCGGGCTCTCCGCCTCGGCCCGTCGGCAGATCAGGGAGAACGGCGTCGGGGACATGGCGCTCGTCCTGTTGATCGGATCTATCTACATGTCGATATTCGTGGTCGTCTCGACCATGGGCACCGCCGTGGCACAGCAGCACCGGGAGCTGGCGATGGTGCGGGCCATCGGCGCCAAGCCCCGCCAGATCCGCCGCGCGGTCGCCCTCCAGGCCCTCACCGCCTCCGTCCCGGCCGCCCTCGTCGGCTTCCTCCTCGGCGGTCTCGGCGCCCGCTGGTGGCACGCGGGCATGGTCTCCCACGGCCTGCTGCCCGCCGAGGCCGGCTTCCGCTTCAGCTGGGTCGCGCTGCCGGTCTGCGTGGGCGTCGCCGTGGTGACGACGACGCTCGCCGCCTTCTTCTCGGCACTGCGCTTCTCCCTGCTGCGCCCGGCCCGCGCGCTCTCCGAGGCGGCGACCGGACGCAAGGGGCTCGGCATGCTGCGGGCGCCGCTCGGTGTGATCGCGATCGCCGGGGCGTGCTGCGTCTCCGTGCTCCTCTCGGAGCAGCCCGCGGCCGAGGCGAGCGAGGGCGCCTTCCTCGTCCTCATCATGTTCTGCGTCGGCGCGGGGCTGCTCGGCCCGCGCCTCATCGGCCCCGCGGCCTGGCTGGTCTCGGCGCTGATCGGCCGCGTGGGCCCGAGCGCCCGGCTCGCGATGCTCAACGTCCGCTCGCAGCCCCGCCGCTTCTCCGCCGCGGTGGTCCCCCTCGTACTCGTCGTGGGCTTCGGCCTCACCAAGATCGGCATGCATACGACGGCCCAGCACCACACCGGCTCGGCGGGCAGCACCGGCGAGGTCTGGCTCGACTACGTGGGCACCGGGCTCTACGCGGGGTTCGCCGCGATCGCCGCGGCCAACACCCTCGCCATGATCTCCTTCGAGCGCCGCCGTGACGTGGCCCTGCTGCGGGTGGTGGGCAGTCAGCGCGCCCAGGTGGGGGCCATGGCGGCCTGGGAGGCGGTGGTCGTCGCCGGGACCGCGCTGCTGCTCGGCGCCGCGATCGCGCTCGGCACGCTGGCCCCCATCCTCAGCACGGCCTTCGGCACCGCCCTGCCCCATCTGCCGTGGCCCGTGCCGGCCGGCGTCGCCACGGGCACGCTGCTCCTGACCCTGCTCGCCACCGGCCTTCCGGTCCGCGCGGTCATGCGCAGGCGCGCGATCTCGGTGGTCGGCGCAACGTGAACGGCCGGTCGCCCCGTCAGGGGCGCGGGGAACTGCGCGCCCAGCCACGACGCTCCCGCGGCTACGCACCTGCGGCGAGGGGCCCGCACCCTTCGGGAGGCGGCACGAGACGCCCCCCAGGGGGCCGCACGACCGGTGACGCGCCCCGCCCGAACCGCCCCTCGGCGCGCAGCCGCGCTAGTGCGGCGCGCCCCGCCACCCCGACACCGGCAGCGCGAACTTGGCGACGAGGCGGTCGGTGAACGAGGCGTGGTGCAGCCGGGCGAGCCGCACCGGCACCGCGCCCCGGCGCACCTCCACCCGCGCTCCCGAGGGCAGTTCGACGGTCCGCCGCCCGTCGCACCACAGCACCCCGTGCGGCGTGTGCGGCTGGACCTCGACGGCGAGCACCGAGTCCGGCGAGGTCACCAGCGGCTTGGCGAACAGGGCGTGCGCGCTGATCGGCACCATGAGCAGCGCCTCCACCTCGGGCCACACCACGGGCCCGCCCGCCGAGAACGCGTACGCCGTCGAACCGGTCGGTGTCGCGCAGACGATGCCGTCGCAGCCGAAGCCGGTGACCGGCCGCCCGTCGATCTCCAGGATGACCTCGAGCATCCGCTCGGGAGACACCTTCTGCACGGCGGCCTCGTTCAGCGCCCAGTCGCGGTGCACGATGTCGCCGTTGCGGTGCACGATGACGTCGATCGTCATGCGCTCCTCGACCTCGTACTCCTTGGTGACCACCCGGTCGACGACCTTGTCGAGGTCGTCGCGCTCGGCCTCCGCGAGGAAGCCCACGCGCCCGAGGTTCACCCCGAGCATGGGCACCCCGGAGGCCCGCGCGAAGTCGGCGCCCCGCAGCAGCGTCCCGTCGCCGCCGAGGACGACGATCAGCTCACAGTCGTCGATGCACTCGGCGGTGGCCTCCCTGACCGTCTCGACCGCGCTGGGCAGCGGCAGGTCGGCGGCCTCGGCCTCCAGGACCCGCACGCCGATACCGCTGCGCAGCAGCCCCTGGACGACGAGTTCGGCGCTGCGGATGGCCGCGGGCCGTCCGGTGTGCGCGAGCAGGAAGACGGTACGCGCATCGGTCTGGGTCACTCGGGTCTGGGTCAACGGGGCCCCTCCGCCACGGCACGGTCAACGTCCGCCGGGTCCAGCTCGTCGGCCCCGGCGCGCAGCCACAGAAAGTACTCGACATTCCCCGAGGGCCCCGGCAGCGGGCTCGCGGTCACCCCGCGCACCCCGAGACCGAGCCCCCACGCCTGACGTGCGACGCCGCGCACGGCGTCGGCCCGCAGTTCGGCGCTGCGCACGACGCCACCGCTGCCGAGCCGCTCCTTGCCGACCTCGAACTGCGGCTTGACCATGAGCACCAGGTCCGCGTCGGGAGCCGCGCACCGCACGAGGGCGGGCAGCACCAGGCCGAGCGGGATGAAGGAGAGGTCGCCGACGACGATGTCGACGGGCACGCCGTCGATCGCCTCCAGCGTCAACTCTCGTACGTTCGTACGGTCCTTCACGGTGACCCGGTCGTCACTCTGCAGCGACCAGGCGAGCTGGCCGTAGCCGACGTCGACGGCGACGACGTGCGCGGCGCCGGAGCGCAGCAGCACATCGGTGAAGCCGCCGGTGGACGCGCCCGCGTCCAGCGCGCGCCGCCCCTCGACGACGAGCCCCCGCGGCACGAAGGCCGCGAGCGCGCCCGCGAGCTTGTGGCCGCCGCGCGAGACGTAGTCGGGGTCGCTCTCGTCCTGCGAGACCACGATCGGGGCGGCCGTCTCCACCTGTGTCGCGGCCTTGGTCGCGACGGTCTTGCCGACCGCGACCCGGCCGGCCGCGATCAGCTGGCTCGCGTGCTCGCGCGAGCGCGCGAGCTTCCTGCGGACCAGCTCGGCGTCGAGGCGGCGTCGTGCCACTCCTGCCACGTTCGGTTCAGCTCCTGTTGTCGTACGAGGATGAAGTCGCCGGCGTCCCGGAGGGCACCGGCGGGCCGGGGCGTTCGTCGAGCGCGGTCAGCGCGTCGCGCAGGCCCCCGTGTACATCCTCGTACACCTCGATGTGGCCGTCCGTGGCGAGGTGGTCCGCGTCGCCGAGCCGCGCCAGCCGCGCGTCCACGTCGGCGTTGCCGGTGGGCGTGCGCTCGACGCCGAGGGGCGCGGGGGCGGCGGGGTCGTACGACGGCTCTTCCGCCGCGTAGGGCGGTTCATCGGCCACGTACGACGGCTCGTCCGGAACCTGAGGCTCCGGCTTTGCCGCCGCTCCCTCTTCGGGGCCCGCGTGAGAGTCGCTCATGGCACGACGCTACCCCGAAGCGCTGCGGTACCGTCGATCACGATGGCGACCATGGCGGAGTGCCGCACGGCACTCGACAGACTCTCGGACAATCTCGCGTCCGCCGACGGCGACGTGCGGGGCGCCGCTGCCCTGAACCGCTCGCTGAGCTGCCGCGTCACCGACCTCGACGTCACCTTCACCGGCCGTCTCGAAAACGGCCGGATCACGGTGCTCGACACCCACCAGGGCCCGCCGCGCGAGAAGGCCGAGATCCGCCTTGCGATGACCGGCGACGATTTGGTGGCGATGGTGGACGGCGAGCTGAACTTCGCCAGTGCCTGGACCTCCGGCCGGGTCAAGCTGGAGGCGGGCTTCCGGGATCTGCTGAAGCTCAGGTCGCTGCTTTAGCCAGGGTCTTGCGCCCGGTACGCGCCGCGGGGATCACCAGCGGCGTCCCGCTCTCCGGGTCGTCGATGATCTGGCACTGGATCCCGAACGTCTGCTCGACCAGTTCCGCCGTGACGATCTCGGACGGCGCGCCCTCGGCGATCACCGCGCCGTCGCGCAGGGCGATGAGGTGCGTGGCGTAGCGCGCGGCGTGGTTCAGGTCGTGCAGGACGGCGACGAGGGTGCGGCCCTGCTCCTCGTGGAGTTCGGCGCACAGGTCGAGGACGTCGAGCTGGTGCTGGATGTCGAGGAACGTCGTCGGCTCGTCGAGCAGCAGCAGCGGGGTCTGCTGGGCGAGCGCCATCGCGATCCACACGCGCTGGCGCTGGCCGCCGGAGAGTTCGTCGACATAGCGATCGGCGAGTTCGCGTACGCCCGTCGACTCCATCGACTCGTCGACGATTCGCTCGTCCTCGGCCGACCACTGCCGCAGGAGGCCCTGGTGGGGGTAGCGGCCGCGGGCGACCAGGTCGCCGACGGTGATGCCGTCGGGCGCGATGGACGACTGCGGCAGCAGGCCGAGCGTCTTGGCGACTTTCTTCGCGGGCATCGACTGGATGACGTTGCCGTCGAGCAGCACGCGTCCCGCGGACGGCTTGAGCATGCGGGACAGCGCGCGCAGGAGCGTGGACTTGCCGCAGGCGTTGGGGCCCACGATCACGGTGAAGGAGTTGTCGGGGATCTCGACGGACAGCTTCTCGGCGATGACGCGCTGGTCGTAGCCGAGGGTGACGTCGTCGGCGATGAGCCGGTTCACAGCAGCACGCTCCTGGTCGTGGGGGGTTACGAGTTCCTGGCGGGGCTTCTCGGCGGGCACCGGCGTCATATCCGTCCCGCCTTGCGCTGGGTGACGAGCAGCCACAGCAGGTAGACGCCGCCGAGCACACCGGTGACGACGCCGACCGGCAGCTGGTCCGCGCCGAAGGCCCGCTGCGAGGCGAGGTCCGCGACGATCAGCAGGGCGGCGCCCATGAACATCGCCGGCATGAGGTTGGGCCCCGGCGAGCGGGTGAGGCGCCGGGCGAGCTGCGGCGCGGTGAGCGCGACGAAGCTGACGGGGCCCGCGGCGGCGGTGGCGGCCGCGGTGAGCAGCACGGAGGCCAGGAGCAGCACGGCGCGGGTGCGTTCGACGCGCACGCCGAGCGCGTTCGCGACGTCGTCGCCCATCTCCAGCATCCGCAGCGGACGCCCGTAGACGAGGACGAGCGGGACGAGGACGGCGCAGAGCGCGAGCAGCGGCCAGACCTGGTCCCAGTCGCGGCCGTTGAGCGAGCCGGTCATCCAGACCACGGCCCGGGCGGCGTCGACGAAGTCGGCCTTGGTGAGCAGATAGCTGTTGACGGCCGTGATGAAGGCGGAGACTCCGATGCCGACGAGGACGAGCCGGTAGCCGTGCACACCGCGCTTCCAGGCGAGCAGATAGATGGCGGCGCCGGTCACCAGCCCCCCGACGAGCGCGCCGCCCGCGACCTCGACCGCGCTGCCCTGGAAGAGGACGATCATGGTGAGCGCCCCGGCGGTCGAACCCTGGCCGAGGCCGAGCACGTCCGGACTGCCCAGCGGATTGCGGGCGATGGACTGGAAGAGCGCGCCGCCGAGGCCGAGGGCCGCGCCCACCAGGAGCCCGACGAGGACCCGCGGCAGCCGCAGGTCGTTGATGATGAACTCCTGCCCGGCGTCGCCGTCGCCGAGCAGCGTGCGGACGACGTCGGCGGCCGGGATCTCGAAGTCGCCGGTGCCGATCAGGACGACGCTCGCGGCGAGCGCGGCGACGAGGAGCAGGGTGACGACCGCGGTCGTGCGGACGTCGAGCCGGAAGGAGAGGCCGGCCCGGGTACGTATCGCCTTCACAGCTGGGCCAACTTCCGCCGTCGTACGAGAAAGATGAAGACGGGCGCGCCGATGACCGCGGTCACGATGCCCACTTGGAGCTCCGAGGGGCGCGCCACGACGCGTCCGACGACGTCCGCGCCGAGCAGCAGCACCGGCGAGAGGACGGCCGCGTACGGCAGGATCCAGCGCATGTCGGGCCCGGTGAAGGAGCGCACGATGTGCGGCACCATCAGGCCGACGAAGACGATCGGCCCGCAGGCGGCGGTCGCGGCCCCGCACAGCAGGGTCGCCGCGGCCATCGACAGCGCGCGCGTGCGCGTGAGATGGGCGCCGAGCGCGCGGGCGGTGTCGTCACCCATGGCCATGGCGTTCAGGGGCCGGGCGAGGCCGAGCGCGAGCACGATGCCGACCGCGAGGAAGGGCAGCACCTGCTGGATGGTGTCCATGCTGGCGGAGGCGAGCGAACCGACCGTCCAGAACCGCATCTTGTTGAGCGCGGCCCCGTCCGTGATCATGACGGCCTGCACATAGCCGTAGAGCGCCGCGCTGATCGCGGTACCGGCGAGCGCGAGCCGCACGGGCGTCGCGCCCCGCGCACCGCCCAGGATGTAGAGCAGTACGCCGACGAGTGCCGCCCCGAAGAAGGCGAACCACACATAGCCGCTCAGGGAGGTGACGCCGAAGAAGCTGAACGCGCTGACGACCGCGGCCGAGGCGCCGAGGTTGATGCCGAGCAGACCGGGGTCGGCCAGCGGGTTGCGGGTGAGTGCCTGGAGGACCGCGCCGGAGAGGCCGAGCGCGATGCCGGCGAGCAGTCCGAGCAGGCTGCGCGAGAGCCGCTCCCCGACGACGACATCGGCGTAGGTCCCGGAGTCGTGGAACAGCCCGTGCCAGACCTGGTCCATGGAGAGCGATTTGGCGCCGACCGCGATGCTCGCGAGGAAGACGAGCAGGAGGACGGCGACCGAGACGAGCAGCCCGATGCTGCGTATCGCGCGGCGTTCGGGAGGCGCGGGAGCGGTCTCCGCGCGGGGTTCTGGGGGACTGTCGACCAACACCAGGTTAGGTTAGCCTACCCTCGCAGCGGCTTAAGCCCTGCCTTCGCACTGTCCTTCGACGAGAGAAGCGCCACCATGCCCGCACCGCGTCGCTCCCCCACGCGTGCCCCCAACCGCAGGGACGTACTCCTCGCGGGCGGCGGCCTCGGCCTCGGGGCCCTGCTCACCGCGTGCGGCGGCGACAGCGACGCCTCCACCACGAGCGGGAAGGGCGGCAAGGGCGACAAGCCCTGGAGCTTCAAGGACGACCGCGGCAAGACCGTCACCACCAAGCAGCACCCGAAGAACATCGTCGCCTTCGTGAGCACGGCGGCCGCCCTGCACGACTACGGCATCGAGTGCAAGGGCATCTTCGGCCCCTCCAAGCCCGTGAACGGCAAGCCGAGCCCGCAGTCGGGCGACCTCGACCTCTCCCGACTGACCAGCCTCGGCAACGAGTGGGGCCAGTTCAACATCGAGAAGTACGCGGCCCTGCGCCCCGACGTCCTCATCAGCAACATGTTCCCGCCGCCCAACCTCTGGTTCATCCCCGAGGAGAGCGCCAAGAAGATCGCCTCGCTCGCCCCCACCGTCGGCATCAACGGCGCCCGCGTCTCCCTGCGCGAACCCCTCAAGCGTTACACCGAACTCGCCGCCTCCCTCGGCGCGGACCTGGAGTCCGAGAAGGTACGGGCGGCCAAGGCCCGCTTCCAGAAGGCCGAACGGACCCTGCGCAAGGCCGCCGAGGCCAACCGCGGCCTCAAGGTCATGGCGACGACAGGCGACGCCGACCAGATGTACGTCGCCGTCCCCGACGCCTACTGCGACCTCCACTACTTCAAGGACCTCGGCATCGAGTTCGTCGAGGGCAAGAAGAGCGACGAGTGGGGCTTCTGGGAGTTCCTCAGCTGGGAGAACGCCGACAAGTACCACGCCGACCTCATCATGCTCGACAACCGCACGACCGCGCTGCCCCCCGAGGAGCTCGCGAAGAAGCCCACCTGGGCCAAGCTCCCCGCCGTCAAGGCCGGCCAGACCGTCCCCTGGTCGATGGAGGAGCGCTACAGCTACGCCGGCTACGCCCCTGTCATTGAGCGGCTCGCCGCCGCCGTCGAGAAGTCGAAGAGGCTCAAGCGATGACCGACTCCCCCTACCGTTACTTCGACGTCGAGGTCCTGCGCACCGAGCGCCTCACCCCCGCCATGATCCGCGTGACCTTCGGCGGAGCCGACCTCGCGCGGATGGCGTCGGGCGGCCGGGACCAGCGCGTCAAGATCTTCCTGCCCCACCCGGGCCAGGACGCGCCGGTCATGCCGGACACCACCACCGGCGACACGGCCGACTGGTACGCGGCGTGGTGCGGCCTCGACCCGTCCGTGCGGGGCATCATGCGCACGTACACGACCCGCGAACTGCGCCGCGACCCCGACGAACTGGTCATCGACTTCGCCGTCCACTGCCCGGAGCCCTCGCCCGCCGACGGCCCCGCCACCAGCTGGGCGCGGACGGCCCGGCCCGGCGCCCGCATCGGCGTGCTCGCCCCGGTCGAGGAGGAGAACTCCGCGTACGACTTCCGGCCGCCGCAGGACACCGACTGGCTGCTCCTGACCGCCGACGAGTCGGCGCTCCCGGCCGTCGCGGGCATCCTCGAGACGCTGCCGCCCGACCTGCCGGCGCGCGTCTGGATCGAGGTCCACGACCTGGCCGACCGCCAGCCCCTGCCCACCAAGGCCGACGCCGAGGTCCACTGGCTCACCCGGGAAGGCGCCACCACGGACGCGATCCGCGGGGCGGACCTCCCCGAGGGCACGCCGTACGCCTGGATCGCGGGCGAGTCCGCGACCGTCAAGGCCATCCGCCGCCACCTCGTGAACGACCGCGCATTCGACCGCAAGCGGGTGTCGTTCTCCGGCTACTGGCGCAAGAACACCACGACGGACGAACTGATAGACCGCGGCGAAAACCCGTGAACACCCCTTACGGGGTACCCCTCACCGCTCACTGACCGACGACGGACCCGCACGAGCGGAGACATACGCGAGAACCCCGAGCCCCGCTCGGGGCCCCGCCCTGCCTACAGCCCGAGCCGCGCCAGCGCCTTGCCCGCGTCCAGGGCGCAGCTGCCGGCGCCCGCGTCCGTCCACGCCGCCGCGCACAGCGCCCGCAGGGCGTCCATGGGCTCACCCTCGCCGTCCAGCGCCAGTTCGTCACCGCGCACCGACGCCGTCCAGCCGCCGCACCTGAACCCGCCCTCCACCGGGGCGACTTCGGGCTGCCCCGTCAGCATGCCGCGCAGATCCGCGTCCACATACGTCGGCCGGTGCTCCGGCCGGGCCGCGAGCAGCTGCGCGCCGTCCGTGACGCCCGTCAGCACCAGCAGGGAGTCCACCTCGCCGTGGAACGCGCCTTCGATGTCCGTGTCGAGACGGTCCCCCACGACCAGCGGCCGCTCGGCGCCCGTCCGCAGAATCGTCTCCCGGTGCATCGGAGGCAGCGGCTTGCCCGCCACCCGCGGCTCGGCGCCCGTCGCGATGCGTACGACCTCGACGGCCGCGCCATTGCCCGGCGCGATGCCCCGGGCACCCGGAATCGTCAGGTCCGTGTTGGACGCGAACCACGGCACACCCCGCGCGATCGCGTAACAGGCCTCGGCGAAACGCCCCCACGCCAGATCCGGCCCGCCGTACCCCTGCACGACCGCCGCCGGATCGTCGTCAGCCGACTCGACCGGCTCAAGCCCCCGCTCCCGCAGGGCGACCCGCAGCCCCTCACCGCCGATCACCAACACCCGCGCCCCCGCGGGCACTTCCTCGCTCACCAGGCGGGCGACGGCCTGCGCCGAGGTGATGACGTCCGACGCCCCGGTCGCGATCCCCAGCTCCGTCAGATGCTCCGCCACCGCGTCCGGCGTCCGCAGCGCGTTGTTCGTCACGTACGCGAGGTGCATCCCGCCCTCGCGCGCGGTCCCGAGCGACTCGACGGCGTGCGCGATGGCGTGACCGCCCGCGTACACCACCCCGTCCAGATCGAGAAGCGCCGTGTCATAGGCCTCGCTCAGCGCCCGGCTGCTGCCATCGGGCCGCGTCCTGACGCTCCCGCCTGCCCCGTGACCTGCGGTCTGGCTCATTACACATCGCTCCTCGCTCGATCCACTCCCCCGATCATCGCTTATGCCACTGACACACATACGATGCCCCAATGAACACAGCGGGTCACATGGACACAGCCGGCCTCGACCTGATCCCGTTCCGGGGCGTGCGCTACGTCCCCGAACAGGTCGGCAGTCTCGCCGCGGTGACGTCACCTCCGTACGACGTGGTCGTACGCCCCGACGGCCTGCTCCACCTGGAGTCCGCCGACCCGCACAACATCGTCCGCCTGATCCTCCCGCAGGCGACCACCCCGGCCGCCCGCAACCAACAGGCCGCCGACACCCTGCGCACCTGGCTCAGCGAAGGCATCCTCGCGCCCGACGACAAACCGAGCCTGTACGTCTACGAACAGCAGGACAGCGAGATCCTCCAGCGCGGCCTCATCGGCGCGCTCCGCCTCTCCGAGGCCCACGACGGCATCGTCCTGCCCCACGAGGGCGTCATGCCGCATGTCGTCGAGGACCGCGCGGCCCTGATGCGGGCGACCGCCGCCAACCTCGAACCGCTCCTGCTGACCTACCGCACCGACAACGAGGCCGAGGCCACGGGAGCGACGGCCGTCATAGAACGCACGGCCGAGCGCGAGCCGCTCCTCTCCACGACCACCGAGGACGGCTTCCACCACCGCCTGTGGTCCGTCACGGACCCCGCGGAGATCGCCGAGATCCAGTCAGATCTCGCCGCCCACCAGGCACTGATCGCGGACGGCCACCACCGCTGGGCGACCAACCTGCGGCTGCGCGCCGAACACCCCTCGCCGAGCGCGTGGGACTACGGCCTCGTACTCCTGGTGGACACCGCCCGCTACCCCCTGCGCGTCCGCGCCATCCACCGCTACCTCCACCGGCTGCCGGTCTCCGACGCGCTCGCCGCCCTGGGCGACTCCTTCCGCGTACGCACCGTCGAGGGCCCCCTCGACCAGGCGCTCGACGCCCTCGCCGAGGCCGCCGCCAAGGGCAACGCCTTCGTCCTCGCGGGCGACGGCGCCTTCCACCTCATCGACCACCCCGCGCCCGACCTCCTCGCCGAGACGATCCCCGGCGACCGCCCCGAGGCCTGGCGCACCCTGGACGCGACGGTCCTGCACGCCACTCTGCTCGACCACGTCTGGCGGATCCCGGACGCCCCGGAGCACATCGCGTACATCCACGACACGGCGGCGACCGTCGAGAAGGCCGAGCGCGACGGCGGCACGGCGGTCCTGATGCATCCGGTGAGGGAAGAGGTCGTCCGCGACCTGGCCCGCCAGGGCGTCACGATGCCCCGCAAGTCGACCTCGTTCGGCCCCAAGCCCGCCACCGGCCTGGTCCTGCGCGCCCTCGCCTTCTGACCCACGGCCCCCTGTCGGGCATACGGAAACGGGCGGGACCCCCTCAGGGAGTCCCGCCCGTCCTTCATTGACCCGTCGGCCGGCTGCCCGGAGCCTCAGTCCTTGTCGTCCGCCGAGTCGTCCACCGACGCGTCCGGAACGGTGTCCGGGGCCGCGGTGAGCGCCTCGTCGGCCTCGTCGTCACCGAGGGCGTCGACGAACTCGACGCCTTCCAGCTCGGCGAGACGGTCCGACGCGTCGGTGCTGCCGTCCTTGTCGGACTCGACGACCTTCGCGAACCACTCCCGCGCCTCGTCCTCGCGGCCGGCCGCGAGCAGCGCGTCGGCGTACGCGTAGCGCAGGCGCGCGGTCCAGGGCTGCGCGGAGTTCGAGGCCAGCTCGGGGCTCTGCAGGGTGACGATGGCCGCGTCGATCTGGTCCATGTCACGGCGGGCCCCGGCGGCGACGAGCCGCATCTCGACCTGCCCCGCCTTGTCGAGCTTGTGCACCTCGGGCGCACCGGCCATGTCCAGCGCCTTCTCGGGCCGGCCCAGGCCGCGCTCGCAGTCCGCCATGACGGGCCACAGCTCGACGCTGCCGGTCATCCGTCGCGCGGCCCGGAACTCGGCGAGCGCCTCGCTGTACTTCTGGTTCGCGTACGCGGCGAAGCCCGCCGCCTCACGCACGGCGGCGACCCTGGAGGCCAGCCGCAGGGCGATCTTCGAGTAGGCGTACGCCTGCTCGGGGTCCTCGTCGATGAGCTTGGCGACCATCACCAGGTTCTTGGCGACGTCCTCGGCGAGACCCTTCGGAAGGCTCTGCAGCTCCTGCTGTACGTCCTTGTCGATCTCGTGCCCGGTGACGTCCTCCGGGATGGGCAGCCGCCTGATGGGCTCGCGGTCGCGGTCCCGGTCGTCACGCCCACCGCGGTACCCACCGCGGTCACCGTCACGGTCGTCCCGCCCACGGAAGCCACCGGGGCGCCCGCCGCCCCGGCTGTCGTCACGACGCGGCCCACGGGGGCCACGGTCGTCGCGTCCGCGGTCATCGCGCCCACGGAACCCGCCGCCACCGCGGTTGTCGCCCCCGCGGCTGTCGTCACGTCCGCGGAAGCCACCACGGTCGTCCCGGCGGTCATCACGGCGGTCATCGCGACGGGGCGCGCTGGACCGGTCATCGCGGCGGAACCCGCCACGGTCACCACCATGGTCATTGTCCCGACGGTCATCACGCCGGTCGTCCCGTCGGTCGTCACGACGGAAGGCGGGCCGGTCACCGTCGCGGCGGAAGCCGCGGTCGCGGTCCGCGGGGCGATCGTCACGACGGGGGCCACTCGGGCGGTCATCGCGGCGAGGCCCACCAGTGGGCCGGTCGTCCCGACGGAACGGCGGACGTCCGCCACTGTCACGGTCGTCACGCCCACGGAAGCCACCGCCACCGCCGCGGTTGTCGCCGCCACGGTTGTCGTCCCGGCGGAACCCGCCGCGGTCGTCCCTGCGGTCGTTGTCCCGACGGTCATCGCGACGGAAGGCGGGCCGGTCGCCGTCACGACGGTCGTTGTCGCGCCGGAAACCACCGCGGTCACCGTCACGCCGGTCATCGCGCCGGTCGTCACGCCCACGGAAGCCGCCGCCACCGGCGCCCGTACCGGCACCGCCACGGTTGTCGTCCCGGCGGAAGCCGCCACGGTCGTCCCTGCGGTCGTTGTCCCGACGGTCATCACGACGGAAGGCGGGGCGGTCACCGTCGCGGCGGAAGCCGCGGTCGCGGTCCGCGGGGCGGTCGTCACGACGGGGCCCACTCGGGCGGTCATCACGGCGAGGCCCACCAGTGGGCCGGTCATCGCGACGGAACGGCGGACGCGCACCGCGATCCCGGTCACCTTCACGGCGATCGTCACGACGGTCATCGCGCCCGCGATAGCCGCCGCGGTTGTCGCCCCCGCGACTGTCGCCGCCGCGGTCGTCGCGCCGGAAGCCACCGCGGTCGTTGTCCCGCCGTGGAGCCCCGCGGTATCCGCCCCGGTCGCCACCGTCCCGGCCGCGCTGGTCGCGCCCCGGTCGCTCGTCGGGAGAGTTGGTGGACATCGGTGACTCCTAGTCTTCGGTACCGCAGTCATTCTCGCGCAGCCGGGGTGCCGGCGCGCTTCGACAAAAACAAAAGGACCCCTGGTCCCAGCGTGAACGCTGGGACCAGGGGTCCTCCAAAGTTTGTTCGGCGGCGTCCTACTCTCCCACAGGGTCCCCCCTGCAGTACCATCGGCGCTTTGAGGCTTAGCTTCCGGGTTCGGAATGTAACCGGGCGTTTCCCTCACGCTATGACCACCGAAACCCTATGAAATATCCCGCTGTAGAGCAGGATCTCAAACAGGGCAGCGAACAAGCACACTTTTCAATTTGATAGTGACGCTGTTCAGCCGACACAACTGTTCGTTGTTTCAGAACTAACACAGTGGACGCGAGCAACTGAGGACAAGCCCTCGGCCTATTAGTACCAGTCACCTCCACCCGTTACCGGGCTTCCAGATCTGGCCTATCAACCCAGTCGTCTACTGGGAGCCTTAACCCCTCAAAGGGGGTGGGAATACTCATCTCGAAGCAGGCTTCCCGCTTAGATGCTTTCAGCGGTTATCCTTTCCGAACGTAGCCAACCAGCCATGCCCTTGGCAGGACAACTGGCACACCAGAGGTTCGTCCGTCCCGGTCCTCTCGTACTAGGGACAGCCCTTCTCAATATTCCTACGCGCACAGAGGATAGGGACCGAACTGTCTCACGACGTTCTAAACCCAGCTCGCGTACCGCTTTAATGGGCGAACAGCCCAACCCTTGGGACCGACTCCAGCCCCAGGATGCGACGAGCCGACATCGAGGTGCCAAACCATCCCGTCGATATGGACTCTTGGGGAAGATCAGCCTGTTATCCCCGGGGTACCTTTTATCCGTTGAGCGACGGCGCTTCCACAAGCCACCGCCGGGTCACTAGTCCCGACTTTCGTCCCTGCTCGACCCGTCGGTCTCACAGTCAAGCTCCCTTGTGCACTTACACTCAACACCTGATTACCAACCAGGCTGAGGGAACCTTTGGGCGCCTCCGTTACTCTTTGGGAGGCAACCGCCCCAGTTAAACTACCCATCAGACACTGTCCCTGATCCGGATCACGGACCGAGGTTAGACATCCAGCACGACCAGAGTGGTATTTCAACGGCGACTCCACGAACACTGGCGTGCCCGCTTCAAAGTCTCCCACCTATCCTACACAAGCCGAACCGAACACCAATATCAAACTATAGTAAAGGTCCCGGGGTCTTTCCGTCCTTCTGCGCGAAACGAGCATCTTTACTCGTAGTGCAATTTCACCGGGCCTATGGTTGAGACAGTCGAGAAGTCGTTACGCCATTCGTGCAGGTCGGAACTTACCCGACAAGGAATTTCGCTACCTTAGGATGGTTATAGTTACCACCGCCGTTTACTGGCGCTTAAGTTCTCAGCTTCGCACACCCGAAAGTGCACTAACCGGTCCCCTTAACGTTCCAGCACCGGGCAGGCGTCAGTCCGTATACATCGCCTTACGGCTTCGCACGGACCTGTGTTTTTAGTAAACAGTCGCTTCTCGCTGGTCTCTGCGGCCACCCCCAGCTCACCGTGTAAAACGGATCACCAGTGATGGCCCCCCTTCTCCCGAAGTTACGGGGGCATTTTGCCGAGTTCCTTAACCATAGTTCACCCGAACGCCTCGGTATTCTCTACCTGACCACCTGAGTCGGTTTAGGGTACGGGCCGCCATGAAACTCGCTAGAGGCTTTTCTCGACAGCATAGGATCATCCACTTCACCACAATCGGCTCGGCATCAGGTCTCAGCCTTAATGTGCGACGGATTTACCTATCACACGGCCTACACCCTTACCCCGGGACAACCACCGCCCGGGCTGGACTACCTTCCTGCGTCACCCCATCACTCACCTACTACCACCTTGGGTCAGCGGCTCCACCACTCCCCTCAACTCCGAAGAGATCAGGGCGGCTTCACGGCCTTAGCATTAATGGGCTCGATGTTTGACGCTTCACAGCGGGTACCGGAATATCAACCGGTTATCCATCGACTACGCCTGTCGGCCTCGCCTTAGGTCCCGACTTACCCTGGGCAGATCAGCTTGACCCAGGAACCCTTAGTCAATCGGCGCACACGTTTCTCACGTATGTATCGCTACTCATGCCTGCATTCTCACTCGTGAACCGTCCACCACTGCCTTCCGGCGCAGCTTCACCCGGCACACGACGCTCCCCTACCCATCCACACAGGCGTTGGCCCTATTGTGTGAATGACACGACTTCGGCGGTACGCTTGAGCCCCGCTACATTGTCGGCGCGGAATCACTAGACCAGTGAGCTATTACGCACTCTTTCAAGGGTGGCTGCTTCTAAGCCAACCTCCTGGTTGTCTGTGCGACTCCACATCCTTTCCCACTTAGCGTACGCTTAGGGGCCTTAGTCGATGCTCTGGGCTGTTTCCCTCTCGACCATGGAGCTTATCCCCCACAGTCTCACTGCCGTGCTCTCACTTACCGGCATTCGGAGTTTGGCTAAGGTCAGTAACCCGGTAGGGCCCATCGCCTATCCAGTGCTCTACCTCCGGCAAGAAACACACGACGCTGCACCTAAATGCATTTCGGGGAGAACCAGCTATCACGGAGTTTGATTGGCCTTTCACCCCTAACCACAGGTCATCCCCCAGGTTTTCAACCCTGGTGGGTTCGGTCCTCCACGACCTCTTACAGCCGCTTCAACCTGCCCATGGCTAGATCACTCCGCTTCGGGTCTTGAGCGCGCTACTAAACCGCCCTATTCGGACTCGCTTTCGCTACGGCTTCCCCACACGGGTTAACCTCGCAACACACCGCAAACTCGCAGGCTCATTCTTCAAAAGGCACGCAGTCACGACGCACCAAGCAAGCTTGATGCGCGACGCTCCCACGGCTTGTAGGCACACGGTTTCAGGTACTATTTCACTCCGCTCCCGCGGTACTTTTCACCATTCCCTCACGGTACTATCCGCTATCGGTCACCAGGGAATATTTAGGCTTAACGGGTGGTCCCGCCAGATTCACACGGGATTTCTCGGGCCCCGTGCTACTTGGGTGTCTCTCAAACGAGCCGCTGATGTTTCGACTACGGGGGTCTTACCCTCTACGCCGGACCTTTCGCATGTCCTTCGCCTACATCAACGGTTTCTGACTCGTCTCACAGCCGGCAGACTGTGAAAGAGAGATCCCACAACCCCGCATACGCAACCCCTGCCGG
>NZ_CP029617.1:1685000-4630000 GCF_003945545.1 Streptomyces sp. WAC 01529
ACTACGTTAGCGGATTCCCTCCGCAACTCATAATCGAGTTCCGCGGGTTCGAATTCCGGCATGCGAGCATGCGGAACAAGCCCCCGCCGAGGGGAAGTCGTAGGTAGTGGTTGGCCGCTTCCAGCTCCCGGCAGATTGCCGTGACCGGTTCAAGCGGCTCGGACTACATTACGGAGGTCCCCAGGCCGCGTCAAGTTCGGCGGCGACGGGGCACATGGGCCCGATAGGGGCTGACCGTAGGGTCGTTGGCCGTCCAGAAGCGCCAGGGGTGGACGGAGCCCTCCCCTCCTACTCCAGTGCGGGGACCCTCGCTGACCTGGTCGGCTTCGACGGGGGTTCCCGCAAGGAGCCTGAAGGGGCTGGCCGGGTCTCCGCAGAGGTCCGCGCCGTCGAGGGTGCGGTCCACGGCAAGGGCCGTGGCGAGACGGGCCGGGCCTTTGGCCAGTTCCTTGTCATTACGGGCCGAGAGTCGACGCGTGCGGGCCAGCTCGGCGCCCACCGTGATCTCGCCCGCCCGCAGCAGGACGGCGCTCGCCTCGCCCTCGGGGCCGGTCACCAGGTTCATGCAGTGCCACATGCCGTAGGTGAAGTAGACGTACATGTGTCCGGGCGGGCCGAACATCACGTCGTTCCGGGGCGTGCGGCCCCGGTACGCGTGTGAGCCGGGGTCGGCTTCGCCCGCGTACGCCTCCACCTCCGTCAGGCGGACTTCGATCGGCCCGTCGTCCGAGTCGCGCACCAGGACGCGGCCGAGGAGGTCGGGTGCGACCTCCAGGACGGGGCGGTCGAAGAAGTCTCGGGTCAGGGGCGTACGGTCAGGGGCCAAGATCATGCCTTACGAGCGTAGTACACGCGCTCCGTTTATACGGATGGCCTTTGGGGTGCTCGGTTGCCAGGGTGGGACGCGGAACCGGGTGGAGTGCCCTCGCGTATGTACCGATCAAGGATTCAAGTCGAGACGAGCCACAGGCGGCGGCCTGGGGAGGAGTGTCATGGGGTTCAAGAAGCTGCTCGCGAGTCTGGGGGCCGGCGGTGCCTCGGTCGAGACCGTGCTGACCGAGGTCAACGTGGTCCCGGGCGGTGTGGTCCAGGGTGAGGTGCGGATCCAGGGCGGGTCGGTGGACCAGCAGATCGAGGGGCTCTCCGTCGGTCTCCAGGCCCGCGTCGAGGTCGAAGGTGCCGACCAGGAGACCAAGCAGGACATCGAGTTCACCAAGGTGCGGCTCGGCGGTGCCTTCACGCTGCTCGCCAACGAGGTGCACGCGGTGCCGTTCGGTCTTGAGATCCCCTGGGAGACGCCGGTCACGAGCATCGACGGGCAGCAGCTGCGCGGCATGAACATCGGGGTGACCACCGAGCTGGAGATCGCGCGCGCCGTGGACTCCGGTGACCTCGACCCGATCAACGTGCACCCGCTTCCGGCGCAACAGGCCATCCTGGACGCCTTCATCCAGCTGGGCTTCCGCTTCAAGAGCGCCGACATGGAGCGCGGCCACATCCGCGGTACGCGGCAGAAGCTGCCGTTCTACCAGGAGATCGAGTTCTACCCGCCGCAGCAGTACCGCGGGCTCAACCAGGTCGAGTTGAGCTTCGTCGCGGACGACCACGAGATGGACGTCGTCCTGGAGATGGACAAGAAGCCGGGGATGTTCAGCGAGGGCAGTGACTCGTTCCGGTCCTTCAAGGTGGGTCTGAACGACTTCCAGGGCACGGACTGGGCCGCGTACCTGAACGAGTGGCTGTCCCAGGTCGGCAGCAAGCGCAACTGGTTCTAGGCTCGGACGCACAGCAATCAACCAGGAGGTGCTCGCGTGACCGAGCCGAAGAGGCCGCCGCTTCCCCATGACTTCCACCCGCCCGTGCCGTCGTTCACGATCGTGAGTGAGGACGTCGAGCCGGGTGCGGTCCTCAAGGACGCTCAGGTCCAGTCGGGCGGGAACACCTCGCCGCAGCTGCGGTGGGAGGGCTTTCCGCCCGAGACCAAGAGCTTCGCCGTGACGTGCTTCGACCCGGACGCCCCTACGGGGAGCGGGTTCTGGCACTGGACCGTCTTCGACATCCCGGCCTCGGTCACCGAGCTGCCGGCCGGTGCGGGCAGCGGCAAGTTCGAGGGGCTTCCCGAGGGCGCGGTGCAGGTGCGCAACGACTACGGGGCGAAGGAGTTCGGCGGGGCCGCGCCGCCGCCCGGTGATCCGGCGCACCGCTATGTGTTCACCGTGTACGCGGTGGACCAGGAGCGGCTGGGGCCGGACTCGGACGCCTCGCCGGCGGTCGTGGGCTTCAATCTGCGGTTCCACACGCTCGCGCGTGCGCAGGTCATCGCCGAGTACGGCGCTCCCGCGGAGAACTGAGCGTTCATCGATTGTTTGCCCGTCTCTGGTCATGGAAGTGATCAGAGACGGGCATTTTTTATTGCGTTGTCCATCTCGGCGTGCCCGGCCAAAGTTGATCCCAGCCCGCCAGGCGGTGGGCCGGTGCATACGGGAGGTGGGCAGGTTGATGCGGGACACGCTGGTGCTGAACGCGAGCTTCGAGCCGCTCTCGACGGTGACGCTCAACCGGGCCGTCGTTCTGGTGCTCCAGGACAAGGCCGTGGTCGAGCAGGCCCACCCCGGACTCCGTGTGCGCGCGGCGGCGGTCGAGATGCCGGTGCCGCGGGTGATCAGGCTCTGCAGATACGTACGGGTGCCGTTCCGAAGACAGGCTCCGTGGTCGAGGCGGGGGGTGCTCGTCCGGGACCAGCACCGGTGCGCGTACTGCGGCAGGCGTGCGACGACGGTGGACCATGTGGTGCCGCGGTCGCAGGGCGGGGCCGACTCCTGGCTGAACACGGTGGCTTCGTGTGCGCTGGACAATCACCGGAAGGCGAATCGGACGCCGGAGGAGGCGGGAATGCCGTTGTTGCGGCAGCCCTTTGAGCCGACTCCTGCGGGGGCGATGCTCTTGTCGCTTGGGCGGGACGAGCTGGCCTCGCTGCCTGATTGGCTGGCTCAGCCCGCGGCCTAGCGCCGAGTCGGCACCGGTTGGTCTCTGGCCGCGGGTCGCGAGTGGCTGGGCGCGCAGTTCCCCGCGCCCCTTCGGGGCGCTCTAGTCGATCGGGGGCTGTTCGCGGCGGGTGGGGGCGGCGCCGCCTGAACCGCCGCCCAGGGGGCCGAAGTTGCCGAGGGCGCCGCCGAGGCCCTTGAGGGCGTCGCCGATCTCGCTGGGGACGATCCAGAGCTTGTTCGCGTCGCCTTCGGCGATCTTGGGGAGCATCTGGAGGTACTGGTAGGAGAGGAGCTTCTGGTCCGGGTCGCCGGCGTGGATGGACTCGAAGACCGTACGGATCGCCTGGGCCTCGCCCTCCGCGCGCAGGGCCGCGGCCTTGGCCTCACCTTCGGCGCGCAGGATCGCGGACTGCTTCTCACCCTCGGCGCGCAGGATCTCCGACTGCCGTACACCTTCGGCCTGGAGGATCGCGGCGCGCTTGTCGCGGTCGGCGCGCATCTGCTTCTCCATCGAGTCCTGGATGGAGGTCGGCGGCTCGATCGCCTTCAGCTCGACGCGGTTGACGCGGATGCCCCACTTGCCGGTGGCCTCGTCGAGGACGCCGCGCAGGGCCGCGTTGATCTCCTCGCGGGAGGTCAGGGTCCGCTCCAGGTCCATGCCACCGATGATGTTGCGCAGGGTGGTGACGGTGAGCTGCTCGATCGCCTGGATGTAGCTGGCCACCTCGTAGGTCGCGGCCCTGGCGTCGGTCACCTGGTAGTAGATGACCGTGTCGATGTTGACCACCAGGTTGTCCTGGGTGATCACCGGCTGAGGCGGGAAGGGGACGACCTGTTCACGGAGGTCGATGCGGTTGCGGATCGAGTCGATGAACGGGACGACGATGTTCAGGCCTGCGTTGAGCGTGCGGGTGTAGCGGCCGAAGCGCTCGACGATGGCGGCGCTGGCCTGTGGGATGACCTGGATGGTCTTGATCAGGGCGATGAATACCAGCACCACCAGAATGATCAGGACGATGATGATTGGTTGCATCGTGGCTCCCCGTACCCTTCATGCCTCGGCGTCTGTCCGCGGGATCTCGAAAATCCGCGAGACCTCAAAGATCTTGCTGGTCGAGTCTGTCAGACCGCCGCACGGCCCGTGGGGCATTCACAGGACGATGGCCGTCGCTCCGTCGATCTCGACCACGTCCACCTCCTGGCCCGCCTCGTAGGCGCGGTCCGGGTCGAGTGCGCGCGCCGACCAGATCTCCCCCGCCAGCTTGATGCGGCCGCCGGAGGCGTCGACCCGTTCGAGGACCAGTGCCGACCTGCCCTTCAACGCGTCGACTCCGGTGGCCAGTTCGGGCCGCTGTGCCCGGTGCCGGCTCGCGATGGGGCGTACGACCGCGATGAGCGCGACCGAGACCGCGGCGAAGACGACGACCTGAAGGACCGTGTCACCGCCGAGGCCCGCGGTCACGGCGGCCGCGACGGCGCCCACGGCGAGCATGCCCAGCTCCGGCATCGCGGTCAGTACGAGCGGGATTCCGAGCGCGGCGGCGCCGATCAGCCACCACACCCATGCGTCGATGTCCACGTGGTCATCGTAGGACCGGGGGTCCCTTCCGGGACAGGGCGCGATCAGTCGGGCCGGGGCGCGCCCCTCAGGAGAGGGGAAGGCCGGTGGCGGTCCAGCGGTCGTTCCGCTGCTCGACGACGAGCGGGAGGCCGAAGCAGAGGGAGAGGTTGCGGGAGGTGAGTTCGAGCTCCAGCGGGCCCGCGGCGAGGATCTTGCCCTGACGGATCATCAGGACGTGTGTGAAGCCGGGGGCGATCTCCTCGACGTGGTGCGTGACCATGATCATCGACGGGGCGATGGGGTCGCGGGCGAGGCGGCCGAGGCGGCGTACGAGGTCTTCGCGGCCGCCGAGGTCGAGGCCCGCGGCCGGCTCGTCGAGGAGCAGCAGCTCGGGGTCGGTCATCAGGGCGCGGGCGATCAGGGTGCGCTTGCGCTCGCCCTCGGAGAGGGTGCCGAATCTGCGGTCCAGGTAGTCGCTCATGCCGAGGCGGTCGAGGAAGGCGCGGGCGCGCAGCTCGTCGACGTCCTCGTAGTTCTCGTGCCAGCCCGCGGTCATGCCGTACGCGGCGGTGAGCACCGTCTGGAGGACGGTCTGGCGCTTGGGCAGCTTGTCCGCCATGGCGATGCCCGCGACGCCGATGCGGGGGCGCAGCTCGAAGACGTCGGTGCCCGGCTTGCCGAGGGTCTCGCCGAGGATGGTGGCGGTGCCGGTGCTCGGGAAGAGGTAGCTGGACGCGACGTTGAGGAGGGTGGTCTTGCCCGCGCCGTTCGGTCCGAGGATGACCCAGCGCTCCCCCTCCTTGACCGACCAGGAGACCTGGTCCACCAGAGCCCGGCCCTCGCGGACCACAGATACGTCCTCAAGCTCCAGTACATCGCTCATGAGCGCGCTGTCTCCCATTGCAGTCTCGGTCGTCGCTCGCGTCGGTGGACGCGGCCCCCGGATAAAACCTACGCCACCGGCCGGGCGTTCCTGTCGTGAGGCCGGTCCTTAGGCTGTGCGCATGCTCTCGGAACCACGCTCAGGACGTCTGGCCGCATGGGGAAACGCCCTATTGGCCGGACTTGTTTCTCCGGATGACGCGGTGCTCGCGATGGTCGGCGACGACGCGGTGCACCGGGTCGAAGGCCTGCCCGGCGAGTCGGGCCCGGTCGGTCTGACGCTCGCGATGGGGCGCCTGCGGGCGCTCGGGGTGCGGGGTCTGCGGGTGGCGTTGCCTGCGCCCGGGCATCCGCTCGGGCTGAGCGGGCCGCCCGAGTTCAACGCGCGCGCCCTGGAGGCGGAGGAGGCGGTCGTCGCGTTCGGGGCGCCGTACGGTCTCGTGCCCGAGGTGTACGAGGCGGGGCCCGAGGGCGACGTACACGTGGAGGTCCTCTGGCACTGTCTGGCGGTCCGTGAGGCGCCGCCCGCCGATGTGCCCTCGCTGGGCGAGGCGGAGCGCGAGCTCGCGGAGGCGCTGCGGGAGGCGACGCAGGTGCTGTCCCGGCTGGACGTCGCGGGGTCGGGGCCGGTCGCGGAGGCCGCGCTCGAGGCGTACCGGGCGCGTGCGGAGGCGGGGCGCGAGGTGCTCGCTCCCGGGTATCCGCCGCGTGCGGTACGGGTGTTGGAGCTGGCGCAGCGGGTGGGTCTGCTGATCTCCCTGGCGTACGAGAACGGCCACGGCGGCGCGGTGAGTGCCTCGGAGATGGCCGCGCGGGGTCTGGCGCTGCGGCCGGTGGAGCGGACGGCCAGGCGGGCGCAGGTGGCCGCCTACAACGCGTACGTGGAGGAGCGGGAGAGGAGCTGAGGGGTGCGGCGCCCGGCACGGGAAGGCCCCGCGGGCCGGTTGGTCCGCGGGGCCTGCTGTGCCCTGGGGGCGGTGTGTCAGCGGTTCACCGAGGCGTTGCCGAAGACGGGGTTGAGCACGCCGACCACGTTGACGCTGTTGCCCGTGGCGTTGACGGGGACGTGGACCGGCGCCTCGACGAGGTTGCCCGAGCCGACGCCCGGGGAGTTCGCCGCGGTGCCCTGGGCCTGGGCGTCCGAGGTGGCGGACGCGACTCCGGCGGAGGCACCCGCGGCGAGTCCGGCGGTGACGACGGCCAGGGCGGCCTTCTTGGCGATGCTGTTCATGGGGAGTGCTCCTCCTGCTGACGTGGGCGACCCCGGCTGCGGGGTCAGGGGGCGTGCGGCGCGGCGGGGATCGCGGAGAACGGGGGCCGGCCCTTGCGACGGATGCGTCGCGGGCCGGCCGCCGCGGGACCGGCCGCTCGGGTGCGGCCGGTGGATCGCGTGGGTGCGATCAGACGTTCTTGCAGACATTCCCGAACGTCGGGTTCAGGGCGCCGATGACGGTGACGCTGTTGCCGCAGGCGTTCACCGGGATGTGGACCGGGGCCTGAACCAGGTTGCCGGAGACGACGCCCGGGGAGTTCTTGGCGACGCCCTGGGCGGCCGCGCCGCCGTGGGCGGAGGCCATGCCGGCGCCGGCCGCGACCAGACCACCGGCCATCATCGTGACGGCAGCGGTCTTCTTCAGGTTCTTCACTTCTGGACCCTCCTAGCGGTCGCCGCGACCAGCCGTCGCAGCGTGCCCTGGAGAACGCCGCGGCGGCGCCCAGGATGCGCCATCCGGGTGACACTCACACGACGGTATGAATCTCATCCCGGAACGAGACGGTCCGCTATCAGCCGGCCATGCCGTGGCGTACGGCCCAGAGCGCGGCCTGGGTGCGGTCGGCCAGGTCCAGTTTCATCAGGATGTTCGAGACGTGTGTCTTGACGGTCTTCTCGGAGAGGACGAGGGCGCGGGCGATCTCGCGGTTGGAACGGCCGTCGGCGATGAGGCCGAGGACCTCCCGCTCGCGCTCGGTCAGCGAGCCGCCTCTGCCCTGGCCGCCGTGGGCCTCCTCCTGGGAGAGGAGCGCGCCCGCCACCTCGGGCTGGAGCAGGACGTGTCCCGCGTGCACCGAGCGGATGGCACCGGCGAGGGCGTCCGGGTCGATGTCCTTGTAGACGTACCCCGCGGCGCCCGCGCGCAGGGCCGGGACGACCGTGCGCTGCTCGGTGAAGCTGGTGACGATGAGCACGCGCGCGGGGTTGGCCAGCTCGCGGAGCTTGCGCAGCGCCTCGACGCCGTCCATGCCGGGCATCTTGACGTCCATCAGGACGACGTCCGGCCGCAGCTCCTCGGCGAGCGCGACTCCTTCGGCGCCGTCGGAGGCCTCGCCGACGACCTCGATGTCGTCCTGTACCTCCAGGAACGTCCGCAGGCCGCGGCGGACCACCTGGTGGTCGTCGACCAGCAGCACCCGGATCCCGGTCTTCGCGTTGAGCACGGCGTCAGCCACCGGGGACCTCCATCTCGATCGTCGTGCCCTTGCCGGGCTCCGATTCCACGGTCAGCTGTCCGCCGACCCCGCTCGCCCGGTCCCGCATGGAGACCAGACCCAGGTGCCGTCCGGCGCGGCGTATCGCCTTCGGGTCGAAGCCCACGCCGTCGTCGATGACACGCAGGACGGCTCCGGCGCCCCGCTTGTCCAGGAGCACGGTGACCCGCTCGGCCCCGGAGTGGCGCAGGGCGTTGTGCAGGGCCTCCTGGGCGACCCGGAGCATGGCCTCCTCCTGGGAGGCGGGCAGCGCGCGTACGCCGTTGCTCTCGAAGGTGACCTGGGCGGAGTGCGCGCGGTGCAGCACCTGGGTGTGCGTGCGCAGGGTGGCGACCAGGCCGTCCTCGTCCAGGGCCGCGGGGCGCAGCTCGACGACGGCGGCGCGCAGCTCGTCCGCCGCCTCGGCCGCGAGGGCGGCGACCTGGTGCAGTTCGCCCTTGGCGCGGGAGGGGTCACGGTCCACCAGGGCGGCGGCGGCCTGGGCCGTCAGGCGCAGCGAGAAGAGCTTCTGGCTGACGGCGTCGTGCAGTTCGTGGGCGAGGCGCGAGCGCTCCTCGGCGATGGTCAGCTCGCGGCTCCGCTCGTACAGGCGGGCGTTGGTGAGGGCGATCGCGGCGTGCTGGGCGAGGAGGGCGAGCAGCTCCTCGTCGTCCGCGGTGAAACCGCAGCCGCCCTCGGGCTTGGGGCACTTCTTGTTGGCGAGGAAGAGCGCGCCGAGGGTCTCGTCGCCGTAGCGGATCGGGAGGCCCAGGAAGTCGGACATGTCGGGGTGGGCGGCGGGCCAGCCTTCGAAGCGGGGGTCCTCGCGCACGTCCCCCAGGCGCTCGGGCTCGGCCTTCTGGAGCATCGAGGCGAGGATGCCGTGCTGGCGGGGCAGGGGGCCGATGGCCTTCCACTGCTCCTCGCTGACGCCGTCGACGACGAACTGGGCGAAGCCGCCGTGGTCGTCGGGGACCCCGAGCGCGGCGTACTCGGCGTCGAGCAGCTCGCGGGCGGAGGCGACGATCGTCTTGAGGACGTCGCGCACCTCCAGGTGCCTGCTCATGGCGAGGAGCGCGGCGCTCACCGCGTCCAGGCCTGATCGGGGTCCTTGGCTCATGGGCGTCACCGTACCGGCGGGGTGTGACAGTACGTATCCGCCCTGTGGAGGCCCCTGTCTGGGCCCCGAGGCCTAGGTCCAGCGCCCGACTCTCACCCAGCGCATTGCTGGGGCAACTGTTGGTGAGTCTGTTACCTGACCGATGTGAGCCCGCGCATAGGACGCACATCACGTACGAAGGTCCCTAGTGGATAAGTAAACCCTTATGGGGACGGGGATGCGGGGCCATATGGATCCGGTGCGTACCCCCTGATCCACTATGCCGGGTCGTACGTCACTGCTTTGCCACAGATTTTTGCGCCCGCTAAGAATTGCTCCCGTCGCTCGGCACCGCGGTTATCCCACCGCGGCGCTTGTGCCGGAGCAGCTACTGTCCCCCACCGGACGAGAGCGACCTTTCCGCTTATTCGAAGAGGTCCGTTTCGCATGTCCAAGCACAGCACCCCTGGCCATAGTCGCGCCGAGCTGACCAAGACCCAGAAGTTCTCGATCGCCGGAGTCGCCACGCTCGGCGCCGCCGCCCTCGCCTTCTCCCTCGTGCCGGGCAGCTCCGAGGCCACGGCCCAGGCCACCGACGTCTCCCCCGTCGCCTTCGCCGTCTCCGCCGGTGCGCAGCAGGCGGTCCACGCCGGTGTCTCCAAGCAGCACTCGAACGCCGACAAGCAGGCCAAGGACGCCGCCGCGAAGGCCGCCGCCGACAAGAGGGCCGCCGACGAGGCCGCCGCGAAGAAGAAGGCCGAGGACGAGCGCAAGGCGAAGGAGACGGCGAGCCGCGCCGCCGCCCGCAAGCCCGTCTACGCCAACAACCTCGACGGCTGGATCCGCCAGTCCCTGGACATCATGAAGGCCAAGGGCATCCCCGGTTCCTACGAGGGCCTGCACCGCAACATCATCCGTGAGTCCTCGGGCAACCCGAACGCCGTCAACGGCTGGGACATCAACGCGATCAACGGCACCCCGTCGATCGGCCTGCTCCAGGTCATCAAGCCGACGTTCGACGCGTACCACGTGGAGGGCACCTCCACGAACATCTACGACCCCGTCGCCAACATCACGGCCGCCGCCAACTACGCGGCCGACCGGTACGGCTCGATGGACAACGTGAACGGCGCCTACTGAGCCTTGATCGCCTGATCACTGGACCTCTTCAGCCGAAGACGAGGTTCGCAGACGCCGAAGGGCGGCACCCCGCGCGGGGTGCCGCCCTTCTCGTACGTCATGGCGCGCTTACTTGCGCATGACCTCCGGCTCGTGCCGGCGCAGCAGGCGCGCGACCGCGAAGCCGCAGATGACGCCGAGCGCGAGCAGAACCGTGATGTTGATGCCCCACTGTCCGGCCGAGTGCTCCCAGAGCGGGTCCAGGTCGGTGGGGTTCTTCGCGTCCCACGGCGGCATGAGGTGCGCGAGGTCGAGCGTGGAGCCCGCGCCCGCGATGGCCCAGCGGGACGGCATGAGCCAGGCGAACTGCTCCAGGCCGGGCGAGCCGTAGACCTGGAAGAGGACGCCGGTGAAGACGACCTGGACGATGGCGAACATGACCAGGAGCGGCATGGTCTTCTCGGCGGTCTTCACCAGCGAGGAGATGACCAGGCCGAACATCATCGAGGTGAAGCCGAGCGCGATGATCGTCAGGCAGATCTCCACGGCCGGGGGCATGATCAGGCCCTCTTCCGGCAGCTCGCGCGGGGCGAAGCCGATGGCGCAGATGATGACGCCCTGGAAGGCCGTGATGACGCCGAGGACGATGACCTTCGACATCAGGTACGCCGAGCGGGAGAGGCCGGTGGCGCGCTCCCGTTCGTAGATGACCCGTTCCTTGATCAGCTCACGTACGGAGTTGGCCGCGCCGGAGAAGCACATGCCGACCGCGAGGATCAGCATGATCGTGCCGGCGTCGCCGTTGAACTTGGACGGCGGCTTGGGCGGGGCGAGCCCGAAGTCGGCGGGGATGACGACGCTGACGATGCCGAGCACCGCGGGCAGGATCACCATCAGGCCCAGGAAGCCCTTGTCGGAGGCGATCACCGAGGTGTAGCGGCGGATCAGGGTCCACAGCTGCGAGCCCCAGCCCTGCGGCTTGGGCGGCTTGACCGCCTGCGGGGGCGGCATCGGTACGGACTGCGCGGCGACGGCGTCGATGTCCGCGGCGTACATCTGGTAGTGCTGCGAGCCCTTCCAGCGGCCGGCCCAGTCGTAGTCGCGGTAGTTCTCGAAGGCGGAGAAGACGTCGGCCCAGGTGCTGTAGCCGAAGAAGTTGAGGGCTTCCTCCGGCGGGCCGAAGTACGCCACCGAACCGCCCGGCGCCATGACGAGGAGCTTGTCGCAGATCGCCAGCTCGGCGACCGAGTGCGTGACGACGAGGACCGTACGGCCGTCGTCGGCGAGGCCGCGCAGCAGCTGCATGACGTCGCGGTCCATGCCCGGGTCGAGGCCGGAGGTCGGCTCGTCCAGGAAGATCAGCGACGGCTTGGTCAGCAGCTCAAGGGCGACCGACACGCGCTTGCGCTGGCCACCGGAGAGGGAGGTGACCTTCTTCTCCTTGTGGATGTCCAGCTTCAGCTCGCGCAGCACCTCGCCTATGCGGGCGTCGCGCTCGGCCTCCGTGGTGTCGGCCGGGAAGCGCAGCTTGGCCGCGTACTTCAGGGCCTTCTTGACGGTCAGCTCCTTGTGCAGGATGTCGTCCTGCGGGACCAGACCGATGCGCTGGCGCAGCTCGGCGAACTGCTTGTAGAGGTTGCGGTTGTCGTAGAGGACGTCGCCCTGGTTGGCGGGCCGGTAGCCGGTGAGCGCCTTGAGCAGGGTGGACTTTCCGGAACCGGAGGGGCCGATGACCGCGATGAGCGACTTCTCCGGGACGCCGAAGGAGACGTCCTTGAGGATCTGCTTGCCGCCGTCGACGGTGACCGTGAGGTGGCGGGCCGAGAAGGAGACGTCACCGGTGTCGACGAACTCCTCGAGCTGCCCGCCGACCAGGCGGAACGTCGAGTGGCCGACGCCGACGATGTCGTTCGGGCCGATCAGGACGGTCGAGGACTTCGCGATCGGCTGGCCGTTGACGTACGTGCCGTTGTGCGAGCCGAGGTCGTGGATCTCGAAGCGGCCGTCGGGCGTCGCCGTGAACTCGGCGTGGTGGCGCGAGACCTGGAGGTCGGAGACGACCAGCTCGTTCTCCAGGGCGCGGCCGATGCGCATCTTGCGGCCGAGCGCGAGCTGGTGGAACGTCGTCGGGCTGCGGTCGCCGTAGACCGGCGGGGCCCCCGCGGCGCCGCCGGTACCGGGCGTCTTCTGTACGTACTGCTCGGCGGGGCCGCCCTGCTGCTGCGGCACGTGGGGCTGCTGGTGGTGCTGTTGCTGGGGCGGCACGTGCGGTTGCTGCTGCTGGGGCGGCTGCTGTTGCTGCCAGCCCTGCTGCTGCGGCTGCGGCTGCTGGTACGGGGCCTGCTGCTGGGCCCAGCCCGGAGCCTCCTGCCGCGGCGTGTGCTGGGGCGCGGCGGCCTGCTGCTGCGGTGCGGCGGCCTGCTGCGGCGCCGATACGGCCGCGGCGGCCGCACCGCTCAGATTCAGCCGCGGGCCGTCGGTCGCGTTGCCGAGATGGACGGCCGAGCCCGGGCCGATCTCCATCTGGTGGATCCGCTGGCCCTGCACGAAAGTGCCATTGGTACTGCCGTGGTCCTCAATGACCCAACTGCGCCCGCTCCAGCTGATCGTGGCGTGCCGCCAGGAGACCCTGGCGTCGTCGAGCGCGATATCTCCCTGCGGATCACGTCCGAGGGTGTATGGCCTGGAGGCATCGAGCGTCCAGGTCCTTCCATTCAATTCCAGTACGAGTTCCGGCACTCCATGCCCCACTGAGTTGTCCCCCGAGCTAGCCCCCATGTGGGGAGTCTAGGGATGTCGAACATCGGGAGGAACTATTTCAGGCGGAGGCCTCTGACCGAAAGTCGGGCCTTGTGAAGACTGCGTTCGGGCCCTGATGGTTGCCCCGTTGACGGGGCAGAAATCGCCCCGGAGAGTAGTAAGCACCCATCACGGCCATTACGCGCATGAGATGTGTGAATGGATATGTATCGCGTGAAACGTGAGCACCGTGGTGAGAGGGCGACGCACCGCGGTTCGGGGGTCCTGATGCAGGCCTGCGCAGACGTACGTGAAGGCCGGGGCGTGGGGTGGGGTGACGTGCGGTGGGGTGACGTACTGCTCTGCGCCGTCGCCGCCGTGAGCTGGTCGCTGGTCGGCATGGCGGGGACGGCCGCGCTCGGGCTGCATCTGCTCGGCGCGGACGCGGTGGGCTCGCTGGGGCCGATGGCGGCCGCGACGGTGGCGCTCGGCGCGGGGGGTTCGGTCACGCCGTCCGGTGACGTCTCGGCGTTCGGTCTCGACGAGGCCGAGGCGACCACGGCCATCGATATCGCGCCACTCGGTGTGGGGCTGGTGGGGGCGCTGCTGCTCGCCCACTTCTTTCTGCGTTCCCTGCGCGGGGCCGGGGTCGTCCTCGCGCCCGCCGACCTTGTCGCGCGCGCGGGCTCGGTGCTCGCTCTCTTTGCGGCGATGCTCGCGGGGCTCGCCTGGGTGGGTCACGACGTCGTCACGATCGACGGGGAGCAGCTCGGCATCGACGAAGAAATCGACAAGGGGGTCGAGGAAGGGCTCGATGGGCTGCCGGGTGATCTCGGGGACCTCGGCGATATCGGTGACATCGAGGGGCTGCTGCCCGACCGGCTCGGGGACCTCGCGCAGGCGAAGGCCTCGGTCGGCTTCACCGTCGACACCGTGCCGACGCTGCTCGGCGGGACGCTCTGGGCGGCCGGCGTCCTGCTGATCGCGCTGCTCGCGTCGCGCCGCACGCCGCTGCCGCGCGGCCTCTCCGTTCTGCACCGGGTGGTGCGGCCCGCGGCTTCCGCGCTGGTCACGGTGGTCCTGGTCGCGGTCGCCGCGGGGTTCGCCGCGGCGGCGTACGCGATGGTCGGCGACGCCCATCCGAGGCGTATCGCCGGTGCCGCGCTGCTCGGGGCGCCGAACGGTGTCTGGCTCGGCATTCCCGTGGGGCTCCTCGTCCCGTGGGACGGCAGGGCGACGGGCGTGCTCACCCGCTTTCTGCCGGATCCGGTGGACGATCTCCTGTCCGGGCCCTCCGACAAGGCGCTCACGCTGGGGCGGCTCGCCGAACTCGACGGCAGGGTCTGGCTGTTGGGGGTCGCGGCGGTGCTGATGATGCTGTTCGCGGGGGTGCTCACGGCGGTACGGACCCCTCGGGCGGGGGGCGCTGTGGGGTTCGCGGGCCGGTGCGGGGTGCGGCTCGGGTGCGTGACCGCGGCGGGGCTTCCGCTGCTGGTGTGGCTGACCGGGGTCTCCGCGGATGCCTCGCTGTCGGTGTTCGGCTTCGACGCGTTCGGGGCGGGGGTCGAGCTGCGTGGCCGGCTGGGGGCGGCGGGGTTGCTCGGGGCGGGGTGGGGGTTCGCGGCGGGGGTGGTGGGGGCGCTGATGGCGTGTGCGACGGGGGTGGCGGCCGGCGCTTCGGCGGGGGTGGAGCCGGACGGGCCTGGCGGCGCTTCGGCGGGGGTGGAGCCGTACGCGCCCGGCGGCGCTTCCACGGCGGTGGGGCCGCACCGGCCCGGGGCTCCGCATCGGCCGCCGAACCCTGATACGAACCCCTATCTGCGGCCGCCGGAGGATGTCTCCAGCGCGCCGACCGTGGCGGGACCGATCGTGCCGCCGCCCCGGCACCGCCCCCATCCCAACCGGCCCCGCCCGCGCTCGGACGGCTGGCCCCCTCCGCCACCGCCTCCTCCACCACCCCCGAAGCCTCCGCCCCGCGAACCCCACTGACCTGCGCCTCTTCCCTCGAAACCCGGCACCGTGGGTTGTGCCCACCCGTCCCGCCGTGCGGAACGCCTGCCCACAACGGGAACGGCCTCCCGCATGGCTCGGGCGGTGACGGCTCCGGCCCGCGCCCCCATTTCGGGAGGCGGGGTCTGCTCCTGGCTAGCTGGGTGGTGCGGGGTGAACGGGTGGGTGGGAGGGAGGGATCCGCCGCGAAGCGGGCGGAATAGGGACCGGCGACGCACCCGCGGCAAGCGGCAAGCGGCACGCGGCAAACAGGACCGGCCCGGAACGGGTACACGAACGTTCCGTGTCCGGGAAGCGGACCACCAGGCACCCCCAAGAGGCGGACGGATACCGTAGGGATCACCATGAGTGCTCCGCAGCCCCCTCAGCCCGCCGACATCCCGACACTCCTCGTCAAGATCTTCGGCAAGGACCGCCCCGGCCTCACCGCCGGCCTCTTCGACACCCTCGCCGCCTACTCCGTCGACGTCGTCGACATCGAGCAGGTCGTCACCCGCGGCCGTATGGTGCTGTGCGCGCTCGTGACCGCGCCGCCCGCCGGTCTCGAGGGTGACCTGCGCGCCACCGTCCACAGCTGGGCGGAGTCCGTGCGAATGCAGGCCGAGATCATCTCCGGCATCGGCGACAACCGGCCGCGCGGCCTCGGGCGTTCCCACGTGACCGTCCTCGGCCACCCCCTGACCTCGGAGTCGACGGCGGCGATCGCCGCCAGCATCACCGCGACCGGCGGCAACATCGACCGTATCTTCCGGCTCGCCAAGTACCCCGTCACCGCCGTCGAGTTCGCGGTGTCCGGCACCGAGACCGAGCCGCTGCGCACCGCCCTCGCCATAGAGGCCGCGAAGCTCGGCGTGGACGTGGCGGTCGTCGCGGCGGGGCTGCACCGCCGGGCGCAGCGCCTGGTCGTGATGGACGTCGACTCGACGCTCATCCAGGACGAGGTCATCGAGCTGTTCGCCGCGCACGCCGGGTGCGAGGAGAAGGTCGCCGAGGTGACGTCCGCCGCGATGCGCGGTGAGCTGGACTTCGAGCAGTCGCTGCACGCGCGCGTGGCGCTGCTCGCGGGGCTCGACGCGTCGGTCGTCGACAAGGTCCGCTCCGAGGTCCGGCTGACCCCCGGCGCCCGCACCCTCATCCGCACCCTCAAGCGCCTGGGCTATCAAGTGGGCGTCGTCTCGGGCGGTTTCACCCAGGTCACCGATGATCTGAAGGAGCGCCTCGGTCTCGACTTCGCCCAGGCCAACACCCTGGAGATCGTCGACGGAAAGCTCACCGGCAAGGTGACCGGCGAGATCGTCGACCGGGCGGGCAAGGCGCGGCTGCTGCGCCGTTTCGCCAAGGAGGCCGGGGTCCCGCTGGAGCAGACCGTCGCGATCGGCGACGGCGCGAACGATCTCGACATGCTGAACGCGGCGGGGCTCGGTGTCGCCTTCAACGCAAAGCCGCTCGTCCGCGAGGCCGCGCACACCGCGGTGAACGTGCCGTTCCTGGACACGGTCCTCTACCTCCTCGGCATCACCCGTGAAGAGGTCGAGGCGGCGGAGACGCACACCGATTCCGACTGACGGCCGCGCAGGCCGCCGGCCCACGTCGACGGGCCCCGCACCTCGGTGGTGCGGGGCCCGTCGTCGTAGCGATCGGAGGGTCGTGGCGGCGGGAAGTGGGGCCTGGCGGCGGGGCGGCTTACGGGTTACGGGTTACGGGTTACTCGGACGGCGCCCAGTAGTCGACGAGGGTGGCCACGCCCGGTTCGAGTGCCTTCCACGAACCGGAGTACGTCAGGACGGAGTACGTCGCGGTCGGGAAGCCCCGGCGGGCCAGCCGCTCGCGGGCATCACCCTCGCTGTCCCCGGCGAGGATGTCGGTCAGGCCCTGCACTCCGGGGTTGTGACCGATCAGGACGACGTTCCGCACGTCGTCCGGGGTTTCGTTGAGCACGGCGATCAGCTCGCCGGGAGAGGCTTCGTACAGCCGCTCCTCGTAGACGGTCTTCGGCCGCTGCGGCAGCTCCTGGACCGCGAGCTTCCAGGTCTCGCGGGTCCGGACCGCCGTGGAGCAGAGGGCCAGGTCGAAGGGGATGCCGCTGTCGGCCAGCTTGCGTCCGGCGACGGGGGCGTCCCTGCGGCCTCGATCGGCGAGCGGCCGCTCGTGGTCGGACACCTGCGGCCAGTCGGCCTTCGCATGCCGGAAGAGGACAATCCTGCGGGGTTCTGCGACGCTCATGCGTCCCAGCTTCGCATGAAACGCGCCACAGGGCGCGGGTAGTTGACGCGGTCGCCCGAGGCGGGTGACGGGCCCGGCGGGGCGGGGCTCACGGGGTCATGCGCGAGATCAGGGCCTGTATGTGCTCCAGCAGGCCGGTGGCGGCGGGGGCGCCGCTCGCGGCGTGGGCGTCCGCCGGGTTCAGGATCAGCAGGAGCAGGGCGGCGAAGGCGAGGGCGGGCAGGGCGATCGCCCACCAGGGGAGCTGGATCTCGACGCCGCCCGACTCCGCGGGGTCGCGCCGGGGGTGCGTACGGACCGACATGCCGCCTCCGTGATCTTCGAGTGCTCCGTGCCGCGTCGTCGCGGCCACATCTCGAAATTAGGCGATCGCGGGTCCTTGGCCCATCCGGAGATCCACCCACTTGACCCTGATACTCACCCCCTAGGGGATGGGGGTGCTAACCCCACCATCCGCCGTGCCGGGGCCGTCCGTTCACGGTCGGGCGTGCCTTCTGTTCACGGTGAGGCGAGGGAGGCGACGATGCCGATGATCACGGTGATGGCCAGCATCGCGCCGAGCACGACGAGCAGTTTCTTCTGGCCGTTCTGGGGGTTCGGGTCGAGGACGGGCATGCGGTCAGTCTCGCACCCTTTGCCCGTCCCCTCTCCGCCGGGGTCAGGCCGCCTTGGCCCTGGCCGCCACCTCGTCCTCGACCGTGCGGTCGCGGCCCGCGAGGGTGCCGACGACGATCTGGGGCACCATCAGGCCCGCCATCAGCGCGATCGGCAGGCCCCAGCCGCCGCTGTGCTGGTAGAGGACGCCGACAAGGAGCGGTCCGGGGATCGAGATGAGGTAGCCGGTGCTCTGCGCGAAGGCGGACAGCTTGGCGACGCCCACACTGCTCTTGGCCCGCATGCCGACCATCGTGAGGGCGAGCGGGAAGGCGCAGTTGGAGACGCCGAGCAGCAGCGCCCAGGCCCAGGCGCCGTCCGCCGGGGCGAGGTACAGGCCCGCGTACCCGGCGAGGCCGCAGGCGCCGAGGACGGCCACGACGGGGCCCTGGTGGGGCAGGCGCGTGGCGACCCTGGGGATGACGAACGCGAGCGGCACGCCCATGGCCATCGTGACGGCGAGCAGCACGCCTGCCTGACCGGCGGGAACGCCCGCGTCACGGAAGATCTGCGGCATCCAGCCCATCGTGATGTAGGCGGCGGTGGCCTGGAGGCCGAAGAAGACGGCGAGGGCCCAGGCGGTGCGGCTGTGGGTGATGCGCAGCCCCGAGTCCTCCTGGCGCACGGTGGGGCTGATGTGCTCCGGGGCCGCGGAGGCCGCGCTCCGGTCGCGGACGAGCGGGATCCACGGCACCACGGCGACGACGGCGAGAGCGGCCCAGACGGCGAGCCCGGTCTGCCAGCGGCCGCCGAGCGCGTCGGTCATCGGCACGGTGAGGGCGGCGGCGAGGGCCGTGCCGAGCGCGAGTGCCATCGAGTACAGACCGGTCATGGAGCCGACCCGGTCGGGGAACCAGCGCTTGACGATGACGGGCATCAGGACGTTGCTGACCGCGATGCCCATGAGGGCGAGCGCGGTGCCGGCGAGGAAACCGGCCGTGCCGCCGATGAAGGGGCGTATCACCAGGCCCGCGGCGATGGCGGCCATGCCGACGCAGACCACCGCGCTGGGGCCGAAGCGCCGGGCGAACCGCGGCGCCATGACTCCGAAGAAGGCGAAGCAGAGCGGGGGCACGGAGGTGAGCAGTCCGGCGAGGGTGCCGCTCATGCCGAGGCCGTCGCGCACCTCTTCGAGGAGGGCGCCGAGGCTGGTGATGGCCGGGCGGAGGTTGAGGGCCGCGAGGACGATGCCGACGATGACCAGACGCGTCGCCCACGCGCGCGTGGGGGCCTGTTTCTCCGCCCCTCCGGTACGCGTGGAGGGTGTCGCCGCAGGGGTCATCGTCGTGGTTTCCTCACTAGCCATGAGTCCATCATAGAATCATGGGATGATTGACTGTCCACTCGAATAGATCCCATAGACCGCATAGATCGCATAGATCGATTCCGGTACCGCACGAAGGAACGTCATGCCGCTGACCACTCCTCGCCGTTCGGCCCTCTCCGAACAGGTCATCTCCGAGCTGCGCAATCAGATCTCCTCGGGCGAGTGGCCGGTCGGCTCCCGCATCCCCACCGAGCCCGAGCTGGTCGAACAGCTCGGCGTGGCCAGGAACACCGTCAGGGAGGCCGTGCGCGCCCTCGCGCACAACGGCCTGCTCGACATCCGCCAGGGCTCGGGCACCTTCGTGATCGCCACCAGCGAGCTGGCGGGCGTGATGCACCGCAGGTTCGCCGACGCGGACCCGCGGCACATCGCCGAGCTGCGCAGCACGCTGGAGTCGAGCGCCGCGAAGCTCGCCGCCGAGCGCCGCACCGAACGCGACCTCAAGCAGCTGGACGCCCTCCTGGCACGCCGCGAGGAGGTGTGGGCCTCGGGGGACGCGGAGGCCTTCGTCACGGCGGACGCGACCTTCCACATGGCCGTCGTCGCCGCCTCGCACAACGACGTCATGACCGCGCTCTACGCGGACCTCGGCGAGGTCCTGCGCGACTGGCTGCGCGAGGACATCGGCACGGAGCTGACCCCGGAGACGCACATGGACCACGGCCGGCTCGTCGACGCGATCCGCGCGCGGGACGCGGAGGCCGCCGCGACCGAGGCGGCGAGCTACCCCTTCATGTGCCGCCCGGTCACTTCTGGTGGCTGACCCAGGCCGAGCGGACCTCTTCCCAGCACCGCCCGGTCAACCGCACGGTCTGGGCGGGCCCCGCCTCGACCGGCGCGCTGTCGACGTCGATGTCCCACCACCGGTCGCACTCCACGTGCAGGCGGACCCGGTCGGTCTCGGGGTAGGGGTTGTGGCAGTACGCGACGACGGCGGAGCCGACGACGCCGGTGCGGCACGCCGCCCCGAAGGGCCGCGGCTTCGGCGCGGCCTCGCCGAGGGACGCGGCACCGGGCTGCGGCACAGCGACCAACAGGGCGAGAGCGGCGAGCACCGCACCGGAGAGACGCACACTCCAGGGTGCGCGGCACTCCCCCGCCGCCGCCCGGCACGGGGGCCGAACGGGTGACGCCCCGCCTCCCGCGCGCTGCGGGGGACGGGGCGTCATTCACGTACGGAATACCTGATCAGGCACGTTCCGACACTGTCAGGCACCCATCATGTGGACGCCGCCGTCGACGTGGATGATCTCGCCGGTGGTCTTCGGGAAGAAGTCGGAGAGCAGGGCGACGATGCCGCGGCCCGCGGGCTCGGGGTCGGCCATGTCCCAGTTCAGCGGGGAGCGGGTGTTCCAGATGTCCGCGAGGTCGGCGAAGCCCGGGATGGACTTGGCCGCCATGGAGCCGAGCGGGCCCGCGGAGATGAGGTTGCAGCGGATGTTCTCCTTGCCCAGGTCGCGGGCGAGGTAGCGGCTCGTGGCCTCCAGGGCGGCCTTGGCCGGGCCCATCCAGTCGTACTTCGGCCACGCGTACTGCGCGTCGAAGGTGAGGCCGACCACCGAGGCGCTGTCGCCGAACAGCGGGCGGCAGGCCATCGTGAGCGACTTCAGGGAGTACGCCGAGACGTGCATCGCCGTGGAGACGTCCTCGAAGGTGGCCTCGAGGAAGTTGAAGGCACCCGGCGGGGCGAAGCCGATGGAGTGGACGACGCCGTCCAGACCGCCCAGCTCCTCGCGGACGACGCCCTCGAGGCGGTCCAGGTGCTCCTGGTCGGTCACGTCCAGCTCGATGACCTTGGCGGGCTTGGGGAGCTTCTTGGCGATGCGCTCGGTGAGCGTGGGCCGCGGGAAGGCGGTCAGGATGACCTCGGCGCCCTGCTCCTGGGCGACCTTGGCCGCGTGGAAGGCGATGGAGGACTCCAGCAGCACACCCGTGATGAGGATGCGCTTGCCGTCGAGAATTCCGCTCATGTGATCAGTGACCCATGCCCAATCCGCCGTCAACGGGGATGACGGCTCCAGTGATGTACGAAGCGTCGTCGGACGCGAGGAACTTGACCGCGGCCGCGATCTCCTCGGGCTGCGCGTAACGGCCGAGCGGCACCTGGGCGACGATGCCCGCGCGCTGCTCGTCCGTCAGTACCTTGGTCATGTCGGTGTCGACAAAACCGGGCGCGACGACGTTGAAGGTGAGGTTGCGCGACCCGAGTTCGCGGGCGAGCGAGCGCGCGAAGCCGACGAGGCCCGCCTTGGAGGCGGCGTAGTTGGCCTGCCCCGGGCCGCCGTACAGACCCACGACGGAGGAGATCAGGACGACGCGGCCCTTCCTGGCGCGCAGCATGCCGCGGTTGGCGCGCTTGACGACGCGGAAGGTGCCCGTGAGGTTGGTGTCGAGGACGGACGTGAAGTCCTCCTCGGTCATGCGCATCAGGAGCTGGTCCTTGGTGATGCCGGCGTTGGCGACCAGGACCTCGACGTTCCCGTGCTTGTCCTCGATCTCCTTGTAGGCCTGCTCCACCTGTTCGGCGTCGGTGATGTCGCACTTGACGGCGAGGACCCCGGCGTCGGTGAGGGCCTGCGGCGGCTCGCCCGAGCGGTAGGTGATCGCGACCTTGTCGCCGGCGTCGGCGAAGGCGCGGGCGATGGCGAGGCCGATGCCCCGGTTTCCTCCGGTGACGAGAACCGAGCGGCTCAACGGATCACCCTTTCGATAGCGGTCTGGTACGTCGAAAACCTATCGGTACCTTCCGCGATACGGAGAATCGGCGATCGACAGTGGCGCGGAGTACTCCCTGTCGGGTCCCTACAGAAGGGACTGGCCGCGGGGCCGTCGCGCGCGACATGATCGGAGCTGACCGGTGCCGACAGCAGGGAGACATCCGTGCCTCATTCCATCGATGAAGCCTTCACGGCGCTGCCGCTGCGGGCTCTCGCCGACGCCGCGCTCGCCCGCGCGCGGGCGCTCGGCGCCGACCACGCGGACTTCCGCCTGGAGCGGGTGCGCAGCGCGTCCTGGCGGCTGCGCGACGCCAAACCGTCGGGCTCCTCGGACACCACGGACCTGGGGTACGCGGTCCGGGTGGTGCACGGCGGGAGCTGGGGGTTCGCCTCCGGGGTCGATCTGACGATGGACGCGGCGGCGAAGGTCGCCTCGCGGGCCGTGGCGATGGCGAAGCTGTCCGCCCAGGTGATCAAGGCGGCCGGGTCCGACGAGCGCGTCGAACTGGCGGACGAGCCGGTACACGCGGACCGGACGTGGGTCTCCGCGTACGAGATCGATCCGTTCTCCGTGCCGGACGAGGAGAAGGCGGGGCTGCTCGCCGAGTGGAGCGCGCGTCTGCTCGCCGCCGACGGGGTCGCGCACGTCGACGCCTCGCTGCTCACCGTGCACGAGAACAAGTTCTACGCGGACACGGCGGGCACGGTGACCACGCAGCAGCGGGTCAGGCTGCACCCGCAGCTCACCGCGGTCGCCGTCGACGAGTCGAGCGGTGAGTTCGACTCGATGCGCACGCTGGCGCCGCCGGCCGGGCGGGGCTGGGAGTACCTCACCGGGACCGGCTGGGACTGGGAGGGCGAGCTGGAGCGCATCCCCGGGCAATTGGCGGAGAAGATGCGGGCGCCGAGCGTGCGGGCGGGTTCGTACGACCTCGTCGTCGATCCGTCGAACCTCTGGCTGACCATTCACGAGTCCATCGGCCACGCCACCGAGCTGGACCGCGCGCTCGGCTACGAGGCGGCGTACGCGGGCACGTCGTTCGCCACCTTCGACCAGCTGGGCAAGCTCGCCTACGGCTCCTCGCTGATGAACGTGACGGGTGACAGGACCGCCGAGCACGGTCTCGCCACCATCGGATACGACGACGAGGGCGTGGCCGCGCAGTCCTGGGACCTGGTCAAGGACGGCACCCTCGTCGGCTACCAGCTGGACCGGCGCATCGCCAGGCTCACCGGCTTCGCGCGCTCGAACGGCTGCGCGTACGCGGACTCCCCCGGCCATGTGCCGGTGCAGCGCATGGCGAACGTCTCGCTCCAGCCGGACCCCGGCGGGCTCTCCACCGAGGATCTGATCGCGGGCGTCGACCGCGGGATCTATGTGGTCGGGGACCGGTCGTGGTCGATCGACATGCAGCGGTACAACTTCCAGTTCACGGGGCAGCGCTTCTACAGGATCGAGAACGGGCGGCTCGCCGGGCAGCTGCGCGATGTCGCCTACCAGGCGACGACCACCGACTTCTGGGGCTCCATGGCCGCGGTCGGCGGCCCGCAGACGTACGTACTCGGGGGCGCCTTCAACTGCGGGAAGGCCCAGCCGGGCCAGGTCGCCGCGGTCTCGCACGGCTGCCCGTCCGCCCTGTTCCGGGGCGTGAACATTCTGAACACCACGCAGGAGGCCGGTCGATGAGCCGCAGCGCCACCAAGCCGCACGAGATCGTCGAGCGCGCCCTCGCACTCTCCCGAGCCGACGGCTGCGTCGTGATCGCCGACGAGGAGTCCTCGGCCAACCTGCGCTGGGCGGGCAACGCCCTGACCACCAACGGCGTCACCCGGGGCCGCACCCTCACCGTGATCGCCACCGTCGACGGCAAGGAAGGCACCGCCTCCGGTGTCGTCTCCCGCTCGGCGGTCACCGCCGCCGACCTGGAGCCGCTGGTGCGGGCCGCCGAGGAGGCCGCGCGCGGGGCGGCCCCCGCCGAGGACGCGCAGCCGCTGGTGACCGGCACCGCCGCCTCCGCCGATTTCACGGAGGCCCCGGTCGAGACCTCCTCCGCCGTCTTCGCGGACTTCGCCCCCGCCCTCGGCGAGGCCTTCGCACGGGCCCGCGCGGGCGGGCGGGAGCTGTACGGCTTCGCGAACCACGAGTTCGTGTCGAGTTACCTCGGTACGTCGACGGGGCTGCGCCTGCGGCACGACCAGCCCAACGGCACCCTCGAACTGAACGCCAAGTCGCCGGACCGCACGAAGTCGGCGTGGGCGGGGCGGGCCACCCGTGACTTCAAGGACGTCGACCCCCAGGCACTCGACGCCGAGCTGGCGCAGCGCCTCGGATGGGCCCGGCGGCGGATCGACCTGCCGGCCGGGCGGTACGAGACGCTGCTGCCGCCGACCGCGGTGGCGGATCTGCTGATCTACCAGATGTGGTCGTCATCGGCACGGGACGCCGCCGAGGGCCGTACGGTCTTCTCCAAGCCGGGCGGCGCCACGCGCCTCGGCGAACGGCTGGCCGAGCTGCCGCTGACGCTGCGCAGCGATCCGCACGAGCCCGGCCTGGAGTCGGCGGCGTTCGTCCTCGCGCACGCCTCGGGCGGTGACATGTCGGTCTTCGACAACGGTCTGCCGCTGGCCGCCACCGAGTGGATCCGCGGGGGTGAGCTGGCCCACCTCGCCACCAGCAGGCACAGCGCGGGCCTGACCGGGCTCCCGGTGACGCCCGCCATCGACAACCTCGTCCTCGACGGCGGCGGCGACCGCACCCTGGACGAGATGGTCGCCGCCACCGAGCGCGGGCTGCTGCTCACCTGCCTCTGGTACATCCGCGAGGTCGACCCGGCGACGCTGCTGCTCACGGGCCTGACCAGGGACGGCGTCTACCTCGTCGAGAACGGCGAGGTCGTGGGCGAGGCGAACAACTTCCGGTTCAACGAGTCGCCGGTCGACCTGCTCGGCCGGGCCTCGGAGGCGGGCCGTACGGAGAGGACGCTGCCGCGCGAGTGGGGCGACTACTTCACCCGGGCCGCCATGCCCGCGCTGCGCGTCCCCGATTTCAATATGAGTTCGGTCAGCCAGGGCGTATAACCTCGGTCCTTGCACATCCGTGCACCCTGTAAGCACTCCCGAGGAGACGCGAGACCCGTGACGGACATCGTCGACGAGCTGAAGTGGCGGGGGCTTTTCTCCCTGTCCACCGATGAGGACGCACTGCGCAAGGCGCTCGCGGACGGTCCCGTCACGTTCTATTGCGGCTTCGACCCCACCGCGGCGAGCCTGCACGTCGGGCACCTCGTGCAGGTCCTCACCGTGCGCAGGCTCCAGCAGGCGGGGCACCGCCCGCTGGCGCTCGTCGGTGGCGCCACGGGCCAGATCGGCGACCCGCGGCCGACCGCCGAGCGCACCCTGAACGACCCGGAGACGGTCGCGAACTGGGTGGCGCGGCTGCGCTCGCAGATCGAGCCGTTCCTGTCCTTCGAGGGCGAGAACGCCGCGACGATGGTCAACAACCTCGACTGGACCGCGGGCATGTCCGCGATCGAGTTCCTGCGCGACATCGGCAAGCACTTCCGGGTGAACAAGATGCTCACCAAGGACTCCGTGGCCCGCCGTCTGGAGTCGCAGGAGGGCATCTCCTACACGGAGTTCAGCTACCAGCTCCTCCAGGGCATGGACTTCCTGGAGCTGTACCGGCGGTACGGCTGCACGCTCCAGACCGGCGGCAGCGACCAGTGGGGCAACCTCACGGCGGGCATCGACCTCATCCACCGCCTGGAGCCGGACGCCGCGGTCCACGCGATGGGCACGCCGCTGATGCTCAAGTCGGACGGCACCAAGTTCGGCAAGTCCGAGGGCGGCGCCGTCTGGCTCGACCCGACGATGACGACGCCGTACGCGTTCTACCAGTTCTGGCTGAACACGGACGACCGGGACATCTCCACGTACATGCGGATCCTCTCCTTCAAGTCCCGCGAGGAGCTGGAGGAGATCGAGAAGCAGACCGAGGAGCGTCCGCAGGCGCGCGCCGCGCAGCGCGCCCTCGCCGAGGAGCTGACGACGCTGGTGCACGGCGCCGACCAGTGCGCCGCGGTCATCGCCGCGTCCAAGGCGCTCTTCGGTCAGGGCGATCTTGCCGACCTGGACGAGGCGACGCTGGCCGCCGCCCTCTCCGAGCTGCCGCGTGTCGAGGTCGCCGAGCTGGGACCGGTCGTGGACCTGCTCGCCGAGGTGGGTCTGGTGGCGAGCAAGTCGGCCGCGCGGCGCACGGTGAAGGAGGGCGGTGCCTACGTGAACAACGTGAAGGTCGCCGCCGAGGACGCCGTGCCCGCCCGCGAGGATCTGCTGCACGGGCGCTGGCTGGTGCTGCGGCGCGGCAAGAAGAACCTGGCGGCGGTCGAGGTCACGGCGGGCTGATCCGCCTACGGTCGCACACGCGTACGCCTCACGCCCGGCTCCCGGCGCGGCGAAGGCCCGGCCCCCTGGGTGGGGGCCGGGCCTTCGTCATGGGGCGTGCGTACGGCTAGGCCGTCCGTCTGTTGCCCTTGATCATCTTGTAGGCCGCGTCGCCCAGGCCGACGACGACGACCGCCGCGGCCAGTTGCAGGGCGTGGCGGCCCCAGTCGATGCCCTTGGTCTCGTTGATGCCGAACTGCGTCGCGAGCCAGTTGCCCAGGACGGCTCCGATGATGCCGAACACCGTGGTGAGCCAGATCGGACTGTGCTGCTTACCGGGCAGGATCGCCTTGGCAATCAGCCCCAGCACGAATCCCACGATGATCGCCCACAACCAGCCCATAGCTGCCTCCTTGTACGGCTCTACGTGAGCATTACCGCCAGTGTCGGCCCGTGCGCCGTACGGCGCATGTCGGGCGCCCCCATACGTGGCCGGACGCAGCGACCGCACCGGGGTGAGGCCTGACCCGGTCTCGTGGACTGCGCAGACCAGGCGTAACGTGGAAGCGCCGGACCGGGGTGGATTCCGAGGAGAGTCCGGCACAGCGGACAGGGTGGTGGAACGTGATGCGGAAGCAGAGCGGTGGCCAGGTCTTCCGGATCACGGGGGCCCGGCAGGGACTCGCGGAGGACGTGCGCGGCCGGCAGCGCCGGTACGTGATCTCGATGTCGGTCCGGACCGTCTCCGTCGTCGCGGCGGCCGTGCTGTGGAACGTCGAACGGCACGTGGCCATCGTCGCCCTGGTGCTCGGCGTCCTCCTTCCGTACATCTCCGTGGTCATCGCCAACGCGGGCCGCGAGAGCAACCCTTCGCTCCCGTCGACGTTCGTACCCACCCCTTCTCGGCCAATGCTCGCGCCGCCCGCCGCGGCCGGATCCGCGGAATCCGTCCCGGAAGATCCGGTGGGCGCCGCGCACGACCAGCGGCGCGGCCATTCACGCGCTCAGAACTGACCGTCGACGTTCCGCCAAGCTCAGGAAAAGCTCAGATCAATCATGTAGTTCCGGTGCCAGTCACCGGGTCCCCCGTGACATACTTCGTACGCGCTCCGCATCCCCCGTCGGAGCGACAGACCGACGCCGGGCAGCTCCCCCCGTGGCTGCTCGGCGTCGCCTTGTTCGGAACGTTTTTGGACGCGACTGTGAGTGACGAAACGCCGATTTGTTCCGCCAAGGGCTGCCGCGTGGCCGCGGTCTGGGTGCTCGCCTGGAACAACCCGAAGATCCACACGCCGGAGCGGCGCAAGACGTGGCTCGCGTGCGAGGAGCACCGCGAACACCTCTCCCAATTCCTCGGCGTACGCGGGATGTTGAAGGACGTCGTGCCGCTGACGGAGTGGGAAGCCCCGGAGGGCCAGGGCTAGCCGCCGATCGCCGACATCGGGCGGTCCGGCTGGAGGAACGAGGGGTCGTCCAGGCCGGAACCGGCCTTCTTGCCCCACATGGCGCGCTTCCATATGCGGGCGATCGCCTCGTCCGAGCCGTCCGCCGTGCCCGTGCCGTCCTCGGGTGCCGCGCGCAGCGCCCCGCGCAGGTCGGTCTCCTCGGTGGCGAACAGGCAGGTGCGCACCTGGCCGTCGGCGGTCAGCCTCGTACGGTCGCAGGCCGAGCAGAAGGGGCGGGTCACCGAGGCGATGACGCCGACGCGGTGCGGGCCGCCGTCGACGATCCAGCGCTCGGCGGGCGCGGAGCCGCGCTCCCCGGTGCCCTCTTCCGTCAGCTCGAAGCGGGTGCGCAGGGAGTGCAGGATGTCACCCGCGGTGATCATGCCGTCGCGCTTCCAGCCGTGCTGGGCGTCGAGGGGCATCTGCTCGATGAAGCGCAGCTCGTAGTCGTTCTCGACGGCCCAGGCGAGGAGGTCGGGGGCCTCGTCGTCGTTGAGCCCCGGCATCAGGACGGTGTTGACCTTGACCGGGGTGAGGCCCGCGTCGCGGGCCGCTTCGAGGCCTTCGAGGACGTCCTTGTGGCGGTCGCGGCGGGTGAGCGTCTTGAAGACGTCGGGGCGCAGGGTGTCCAGCGAGACGTTGACCCGGTCGAGGCCGGCGGCCTTGAGGGCCTGCGCGGTGCGCTTGAGGCCGATGCCGTTCGTCGTCAGGGACATCTTGGGGCGGGGTTCCAGCTGGGCGCAGCGCTCGACGATCCCGACGAGGCCGGGGCGCAGCAGGGGCTCGCCGCCGGTGAAGCGGACCTCGGTGATCCCGAGCTGGGTGACGGCGATGCGCACGAGGCGCACGATCTCGTCGTCGGTGAGCAGGTCGGGCTTGGCGAGCCACTGCAGGCCTTCTTCGGGCATGCAGTAGGTACAGCGGAGATTGCAGCGATCGGTCAGTGATACGCGCAGGTCAGTGGCTACGCGGCCATATGTGTCGATGAGCACTGCGGCCCCCTCCCCGGCGGTCGGATGCTGCTGGGTCCCCTCGGTAGGGGTCCCACTGCTTTCGACCTTACGCGACACCTCTGACAACACCATGGGCCATTTGCCACGAGGAACGGTGCGGCCGCGTCGTAGGACTCTACGACGCGGCCGCTACGGGCGTGTGAACAACTCCTGTCAGTGGGCGCCGACGCCGGTGAGGGACTTGACCTCCAGCTCGGCGTACTTGCCCTTGTCCGGCTCCTCCTTGGAGAGGATCGAGCCGAGCCAGCCGAGCAGGAAGCCCAGCGGGATGGAGATCAGGCCCGGGTTCTCCAGCGGGAAGAGGTCGAAGTTCGCGTCGGGGAACATCGAGGTGGGCTTGCCGGAGACGACCGGCGAGAACAGCACCAGACCGACGGCCGCGGCCAGGCCGCCGTAGATGGACCAGAGCGCGCCCTGGGTGGTGAACCTCTTCCAGAACAGGCTGTAGAGGATCGTCGGGAGGTTGGCGGAGGCGGCGACCGCGAAGGCGAGGGCGACGAGGCCGGCCACGTTCAGGTCGCGGGCCAGGGCGCCGAGGGCGATGGAGACGACACCGATGAGGACGGTCGCCCAGCGGGCGGCCCTCATCTCCTCCTTCTCGGTGGCCTTGCCCTTGCGGATGACGTTGGCGTAGATGTCGTGCGCGAAGGACGACGACGAGGCGAGCGTCAGTCCCGCGACGACCGCGAGGATCGTGGCGAAGGCGACCGCGGAGATCACCGCGAGCAGGATCGCGCCGCCGGTGGAGTCGCCACCGCCGCCGATCTCCAGGGCGGCGAGCGGCGCGGCCGTGTTGCCCGCCTTGTTGGAGGCGATGATGTCGCCGGGCTTGAGCAGGGCCGCGGCGCCGAAGCCGAGCACGATGGTCATCAGGTAGAAGGCGCCGATGATGCCGATCGCCCAGTTCACGGACTTACGGGCGGCCTTGGCCGTGGGCACGGTGTAGAAGCGGATCAGGATGTGCGGCAGGCCGGCGGTGCCGAGGACCAGGGCGATGCCGAGCGAGAGGAAGTCCAGCTTGGAGGTGGCGCTCGCGCCGTACTTGAGACCGGGCTCCAGGAACGCCGAGCCCTTGCCGCTGTTGGAGGCGGCGGAGCCGAGCAGGTCCGAGACGTTGAAGTTGAACTTCAGCAGGATCAGGAAGGTGATGAGCACGGTGCCCGTGATGAGCAGGACGGCCTTGACCATCTGCACCCAGGTGGTGCCCTTCATGCCGCCGATGGTGACGTAGACGATCATCAGAACGCCGACGAGGGCGACGATGAGGATCTTGCCCGCGTCGGAGGTGATGCCGAGCAGCAGGGAGACCAGGACGCCCGCGCCCGCCATCTGCGCCAGCAGGTAGAAGATCGAGACGACGATGGTGGAGGTGCCCGCGGCCGTACGCACCGGGCGCTGGCGCATGCGGTAGGCGAGGACGTCGCCCATGGTGTAGCGCCCGGAGTTGCGCAGCGGCTCGGCGACCAGGAGCAGCGCCACCAGCCAGGCGACCAGGAAGCCGATGGAGTACAGGAATCCGTCGTAGCCGAAGAGGGCGATGGCGCCCGCGATGCCGAGGAAGGACGCGGCGGACATGTAGTCGCCGGAGATCGCCAGACCGTTCTGGAAGCCGGTGAACTGGCGGCCGCCCGCGTAGAAGTCGGCGGCGCTCTTGGTCTGCCGGCCCGCCCAGACGGTGATGCAGAGGGTGGCGACGACGAAGGCGGCGAAGAGGCTGATGATCAGCGGCCGGTGCTGGGAGGCGTCGGACGCGGCCGCGAGGTCGATGACGGCGGGGTGCGCGGGGCTCATGCGTCGCCCTCCATGCGGGACTCCATGCGGGACTTGATCGCCTCGGACTTGGGGTCGAGCTTCGCCGCGGCGTGCCGCGAGTAGAACCAGGCGATGAGGAAGGTGGTCAGGAACTGCCCGAGGCCGAGCACCAGGGCGACGTTGATGTTGCCGAACAGCTTGGTGCCCATGAGGTCGCCCGCGTAGTTGGAGAGCAGGACGTACACGAGGTACCAGGTGATGAAGGCGACGGTGAGCGGGAAGGCGAACGAGCGGTGGGCGCGGCGCAGTTCACCGAATTCCGCGCTCTCCTGCACCTCGGTGAACTCCTCCGTGGAGGGCGCGTGGGGAGCGGGTTCGTTTCCTGCGCCACCCTTCGAAGGGGGCGGTGCGGCGGTGGCCACGGAGTCTCCTCGTGGTGCGGGTGGGGTGGGGACGGACAGTTGTTCCATGGGAGGGTGCGCTCTCACATTCCGGCGTGACGCGGATCACGTGAGCCACGGATGGCGATGCTAAGGCCACAGGACGTGATCCGACAGGGGTTGATGTTGCTTCCGTTGTCTGCTCAACGTCATGGCGGCGCGCACGACGCGCCCCAACTCCCCGTTTTCTTCCGGAAGGCATTGCTGGCCTCGGAGTCCGGGGGATAGCTTCACCCTGCACCCCGTCATGTACCTGCCCGAGCACCAGCTGTGTTCGGGCAGTTCCGTATCCGGATGATGTGGAGATCCCATGGCTCATCTGCCTTCCAGACGCCGTACGGCGCTGACCGTGCCGCTCGGTATCGCGCTCGCCGCCTCGGTCGGCTTCGCGCCCGGCGCCGCCACCGCGGCCCCGGACGAGTCACCGGCCCCGGCCTCGGTGGCGTCGGCCGCGAAGGACGCCCCCGTCTTCGCGTACGTCGTCAACACCCGCGCGGACCACAGGACGATCGCGTACGTGAAGAAGGCGATAGCCAAGGCAGGCGGGTCCGTCGTCGTCGCGCACGACAAGATAGGCGTCATCGTCGTGCACTCGTCGAACCCCCTGTTCGCCGAGCGAATACGCGACGTGCGCGGCGTGCGGTCCGCGGGCGCGACCCACACCGCCCCGCTGCGGGCGGCGGGCACCACGGACGACGGCAAGGCGAAGTTGCTCTCCGAGGCCGACGCCAAGTCCCTGAAGCGGAGCGCCGCCCCGGGCGCCGAGCCGATGGAGGCGGACCAGTGGGATCTGCGGGCGATCGGCGCCGACAAGGCGGCGAAGATCAACCCCGGCAGCAAGAAGGTCACCGTCGCCGTGATCGACACCGGCGTCGACGACACCCACCCGGACCTGGCCCCGAACTTCTCGGCGTCGCAGTCCGCGAGCTGTGTCGGCGGCAAGGCGGACACCTCGCCCGGCGCCTGGCGCCCGGCGAACAAGGACCACTACCACGGCACGCACGTGGCGGGTGAGATAGGCGCGGCCCGCAACGGCGTCGGCGTCGCGGGCGTGGCGCCCGGCGTGAAGATAGCGGGCATCAAGGTCGCCGACCCGGTCGACGAGCTGTTCTACCCGGAGAACGTGGTCTGTGCCTTCGTGTTCGCCGCCGAGCACAGCGTCGAGATCACCAACAACAGCTACTACGTGGACCCGTGGCTGTACAACTGCAAGGACGACCCGGACCAGAGGGCCATCCTCGACGCGGTCAACCGCGCCCAGCTGTACGCCCAGCGCAAGGGCATCCTCAACGTCGCCTCGGCGGGCAACTCCAACCACGACCTGGACTCCGACGCGATCGTCGACAAGACGAGCCCGGACGACTCCACTCCGGTGACCCGCACCATCGACCCGCACGAGTGCCTGGACGTGCCCACCCAGCTGCCGGGCGTCGTCACCACCAGCGCGACGGGCGTGAAGAACCTCAAGTCGTCGTACTCCACCTACGGCAAGGGCGTCATCGACGTCACGGCGCCGGGCGGCGACAGGTACCAACTGCCGACCGACACCCCGTCGAAGAACGGCAACATCCTCTCCACCATGCCGAACGGCGAGTACGGCTGGCTGCGCGGTACGTCGATGGCCGCGCCGCACGCCGCGGGCGTCGCCGCGCTGCTGAAGTCCACGCACCCCAAGGCAGGCCCCGCCGAGTTGCAGCGCCTGCTGAAGGCGCAGGCCGACCGCATGGAGTGCCCGACCGCACCGTACGACCCGGACGGCGACGGTGATGTCGACGCGGTCTGCGAGAGCGGCGGCAAGGGCGAGAACGGTTTCTACGGCAGCGGGCTCGTCGACGCGCTCGACGCCGTGAAGAAGAAGTGACGGGGGTTCGGACATGACCAGGTTCCACAGCAGCAGGACCACCGGCCTCTCTCGCTCGCGCCGTGCGTCGGTCTCGCGCCGCGCGCTGGCCCTTCCGCTCGGGGTGGCGGTGGTGTCCGCCGTCGCCTTCCTGCCGGGCTCGGCGTCGGCGCGGCCCGCCTCGATGCCGGACGCGCCGGCGTCGGCGTCCGTCTCCTCGGCGTCCGCCTCTTCCGCGGACGCCGCCTCGATGAGTTACGTGGTGAACGTCCGCCCCGGGAAGGGGAGTTCGGCCCGCGTCAAGAAGGCCATCGTCAAGGCCGGCGGTGACGTCGTCATCGCGTACGACAAGATCGGCGTCATCGTCGTCCACTCGGCGAACCCGGACTTCGCCAAGGTGATCCGTCAGGTGAAGGGCGTCGACTCCGCGGGCGCGACCCGGACGGCCCCGCTGTCCGCGCAGTCCGACAACGCCCTCGGCTCCGAGCGCACGCTCACCGCCGAGGAGGTGAAGGCCGCCGCGGGGAAGGCCGTGGCGGGCCAGGACGAGCTGGAGCCGCTCCAGTGGGACCTGCCCGCCATGAAGGCGGACAAGGCGCACGAGATCTCGCTCGGCAGCCGCAAGGTCACGGTCGGCGTGCTCGACTCCGGGGTCGACGACACGCACCCCGACATAGCGCCGAACTTCGACCGCCGGGCGTCCGCGAGCTGCCTGAACGGCGTGCCCGTGCAGAAGGACAACGCGTGGCGTCCGGTGGCCAAGGAGAGCGACCACGGCATGCACGTGGCGGGCTCGATAGCCGCCGCGAAGAACGGCACCGGCGTCACGGGCGTCGCGCCCGGCGTGAAGGTGGCGAGCCTGAAGGTGGCGGAGCCCGCGACCGGCCTGTACTACACGGAGGCCGTGGTCTGCGGCTTCGTATGGGCGGCCGACCATGGCGTCGATGTCACCAACAACAGCTATTACACGGACCCCTGGCTGTTCAACTGCACGACGGACGACGACCAGAAGGCGCTGGTCGACGCGGTGAGCCGGGCCGCGAGGTACGCGGAGCGCAAGGGCGCGGTGAACGTCGCGGCCGCGGGCAACGCGAAGACCGACCTCGCCCAGGAGGAGATCGTCGACAAGACGAGCCCCAACGACACCACTCCGGTGACCCGCACCATCAAGACCAAGGAGTGCTTCGACCTGCCGTCGCAGCTTCCGGGTGTCGTGACGGTGTCGGCCACCGGCGCCAAGAACATCAAGGCGTCGTACTCGAACTACGGCAAGGGCGTCATCGACATCACCGCCCCGGGCGGCGACGCCACGCGCTACCAGGCGCCGAACCCGCCGGCGGTCGACGGCAGGATCCTCTCCACGCTGCCGGGCGGCAAGTTCGGCTACAAGGGCGGTACGTCGATGGCGTCCCCGCACGCGGCGGGCGTGGCCGCGCTCCTGAAGTCCACGCACCCGCACGCGTCACCGGAGCGGATCAAGGCGCTCCTGTACCGCCAGGCGGACGCGATGGCGTGCACCGATCCGTACGACTACGACGGTGACGGCAAGGTCGACGCGGTCTGCGAGGGCGGCAAGAACAAGAACGGCTTCTACGGCGTGGGCATGGCCGACGCGTTGGACGCCGTGCGGAAGTAGCGTGACCGTGTGACGAGTGGGGCCGGGCGGCTCGGGGCCGCCCGGCCCTTTCGCGTCGGTCCGCGAGAGGATCCCAGGCGGCGGCGAAGCCCGGGCCGGGGGCGGGCACGGGGGTGTGAACGCGGGGCCTTCGGGGTGAGGGCGGTCGGAAGGGGATTGCCCCACTTGTCCCTCAGGAGTTGCCCGGCGCGGTCGCACCCGGTGACGATTTTGCGGTGAGTTCCATACGACCGTCCGTCGAGCCCGCGGGCGACGCGACGAACGGCATACCGCGCACCACCGCGGCCGCCTCCGCCGCCTCCATCGCCCCGAGCGCGCCGCGCCGCCGCCCCTCCGCGGGGCCTGCCGTGGCCGTGCTCGTCCTGGTGGCCGTCGCCGCGCTGATCCCGCTGCTCGGCCCCTCGGTCGCCCTGCGCGGCACCGGCGAGGCGCGGGCGCCCGGCACGGGCGGCGTCACGCTCCTGCGGGCGGTCGTCTTCGGCGCCCTGTGCGTGCAGTTGGGCGAGGTCTTCGTGGCGCGGCTCGCCCGCCGTGTCCCGGGGGCGCCGCTGGACCGGGCGCCGCGCGGCTGGGGCGCGTACGCGGCGTGGGCGGGGTGTGCCGCGGCCCTCGGGCTCGCCGCGGTCGTGGCGAACGGCAACGTCGTCCCGCAGCAGCTCGCGGACCTGGACATCGGGCGCCTCCACGACTCCCGGGACGGCTGGCTCGCCCTCGTGGAGGTCAACGCCTTCCTCGCGGCGGCGGTGTGCGCCCGCTCGCGGCGCCCTTCGGCGGCGGCGCTCCCCCTGGCGGCGGTGATCGTCGCCGAGGCGCTGCGGGCCCACCCCCCGACGGAGGACTTTCCGCTGGCCGGCAGCGGTCTCACCCTCGTGCACCTGACGTGCGGGGCGCTCTGGGCGGGCGGGCTGCTGTACGTCCTGCGGATACTGCGCCGGTGGCGGATAACCGCTCCGGAGGAGAGCGTCGCCGTTCTCGGGCTCTACGCGCGCGGGGCGGCCGTTCTCTTCGCGGCGATCACCGTGACCGGCGTCTTCAGCACGCTGCGCCGGATGCCGCCGGGCACGGTCATGGAGCAGCTCACCGAGACGGCGTACGGCCGTACGCTGCTCGCCAAGCTGCTGCTCGTGGCCGTCGTCGCCGTGCTCGCGCTGCTGGCCCGCCGACGATTGCGCGGTACGGCCGGGCGCCTCGGCGCCTACGCGCCCGCGCGCGGGGAGGTGGCCGCGCTGGGCGTCGTCGTGGTCCTGTCGGCGCTGCTGACCGCGGTGCCGGTACCGATCCGCTGGTGACTCGCCCGCAGGAGGGCGCCGGCCAGCAGGTACTGGGCCGCGAGGTAGGTGAGCATGATCGCGAAGTCGGGCCGGGGCGGCTGCGGCCACTCGGCGACACCGGTGGCGATGAGCGTGTCCGAAAGCAGGAAGAGCGCCCCTCCGGCGGCCGCCGTGAACCCCAGCGCGGTGGCGCGGAACGCCATGGCGGTGAGCAGCACGCTGTAGCCCGCGACGGGACCCCGCATGCCGGCCGGCAGGTCGGGCCAGAGCAGCGCCACGGTGACGACGAGCGCGAGGGCGTACGCGGCCACGAGCGCCGCGCCCCGCGCGCGGTACCGCGTGCCCTCGCCGTACCGCTTGAAGAGCACGAGGTAGCAGACGTGCCCGGCCGCGAAGGAGCCCATTCCGGCGAGGAAGGCGGGCTCGGCGTCGAAGAGCAGGAGCGTGTCGCCGCCCCAGCCGAAGAGGAGGGCGACGATCAGCAGTCGCGGACCCCGCCGTACGGCGACGTACGCCGCGAGCAGCGGCATGAGCAGCGGCTTGCAGACGGCGTGGCCGGGGTCGGAGTCCGCGAGGAGCGCCACGAGGTCCCCTAGCGCGGCGAGGGCGAAGGCGCCGAGGAGCAGCCGGGGCGCCGGGCGTCCCGTCACGCCGCCGGCTCCGCGACCGTCGGCTCTGGCGCGGTTGCGGCGGGCCGCCCGGTGGGCGTGGCGGGCCCGGTGGGCGTGGGCACGTCGGGCGTTCCGGGGGCCTCGGGCGTCCCGGAGGCCTTCGGCTGCCATCCGGGCCCGCCGAAGACCCGTCCGGCCCGCTCGCGCCAACTGGTGGCCGCCCGCAGGTCCTTGGCGATGGCGGCGTACTCGTGCGTGGCGACGCGCAGGGGGTTGTACGTGTTGATGTTCTTCGTCAGGCCGTACACGGGACGCTCGGTCTCGGCGACCCAGGAGCCGAACATACGGTCCCAGATGATGAGGATGCCGCCGAAGTTGCGGTCCAGGTAGCCGCCCTGGGAGGCGTGGTGGACGCGGTGGTGCGAGGGCGTGTTCAGGACGTACTCGAAGGGGCGGGGGAGCTTCCCGACGCGTTCTGTGTGGATCCAGAACTGGTAGACCAGGTTGGCCGACGAGCAGAAGGCGAGCGCCGCGGGGTGGACGCCGCAGGCGATGAGCGGCAGGTAGAACGGCCACACCGTCAGGCTCGTCCAGGGCTGGCGCAGGGCCGTGGTGAGGTTGAACTTGCGGCTGGAGTGGTGCACGACGTGGCAGGCCCACAGGATGCGGATGACGTGGTGGCCCCGGTGCGACCAGTAGTAGAAGAAGTCCTGCGCGAGGAGCATCAGCGGGATCGTCCACCACAGGACGGGCACGCGCAGGGGCGTGAGCGCGTAGACGCCCGAGTAGATCGCGACGATCGGGATCTTCCACAGGAAGTCGAAGGCGAGGCTGCCGAGGCCCATGGTGACGCTGGTGGCGGCGTCCTTGGTCTCGTACCCCGCGGCGTCGTCATCGGGATGGATCCGGTGGCTCACGATCTCGACGACGGTGAGCAGCACGAAGGCCGGTATGGACCACAGCACGACATCGGGCAGGTTCGGGGACATGCGTGCACGGTAGAACGGCTCTTCGCCCACGACTAGGGGTTGTTACCGACAAGTATTACCGACGGTACGGGAGGAGTTGTTGGTGATCCTCACCAAAGCCGGGGTGGTGGGCCACCGGTCCTGTCTCACACCCCGACCGCCCCGAGCAGCGCCCCCGCTCCATACGTCACCGCCATCGCGAGGGCCCCGCCCGCCACGTTGCGCAGGATCGCCGGGCGCGCGGCCGCCGCGCCGAGACGCGCGCTGCTCCAGCCCGTCAGCGCGAGGGCGCCGAGGACCGATACGACGGTGACGCCGAGGCGCCAGTCGGCCGGCGGCAGCACGATCGCGAGGAGCGGCAGCAGCGCGCCCACGGTGAACGCGATGAAGCTGGCCCAGGCCGCGTGCCACGGGTTGGTGAGGTCGTCGGGGTCGATACCCAACTCCACGCGCGCGTGGGCGCGCAGCGCGTCCCGCTCGGTCAGTTGCTCGGCGGCCTCGCGTGCCACGTCACGGCTGAGCCCGCGCTCCGCCAGCAGGTCGGTCAGCTCGGCCAGTTCCGCCTCGGGCTGCTCGCGCAGTTCCCGCTTCTCCATGGCGAGGGCGGCCTTCTCCGAGTCGCGCTGCGTGGAGACGGAGACGTACTCGCCCGCGGCCATGGACATGGATCCGGCGAGCAGCCCGGCCAGGCCCGCCGTGAGCAGGGTGCCGCGCTCGTCCGTGGCGCCCGCGACGCCGACGACGAGGCCCGCGGTGGACACGATGCCGTCGTTGGCGCCCAGCACGGCGGCCCGCAGCCAGTTGAGCCGGGAGCCGAGGGCGCCGCCGTGCGCTTCCTCGTGCGTTGCTTCAGTCACGCAGGGAGCATCGCACCACCCGCGTCACCAGACCCGTACCGACCCTCCCGGCGCGAAGACCGGGCTCGTGGCGCCGGCGGGGGCCTCCTTGAGGGGTTCGTCCAGTTCCTGGACCGTGGGTCCCACGCGCGCGGCGATGCGTCCGAGCCGCTCCAGGTCGAAGCCGTAGACGCGGGCGGCGTTGCCGCCGGCCATGGCCGCGATCTCCTCCCTCGGCAGGCCCGCGTAGGCGCGACGGAGGCCTTCGCGCGAGTGCGGGTAAGTGCCCTCGTCGTGGGGGTAGTCGCTGCCCCACATGATCTTGTCGAGGCCGATGCGGTCGCGCAGGGCCGCCTCGTGCGGGCGCATGAAGCTGGCGCCGACGAAGCAGTTCTCGCGCCACACCTCGGAGGGGCCCTTGCCCATCGCCTCGGCGAGACCCGCGCCGAACTTCGACTCGGCCGTGTCGGCCGCGCCTGTCCTGGTCGCCGCCGCGACCAGGCGCGCGTGGTAGTAGTCCAGCATGTCCAGGACGCCCGGGATCCAGCCGGAGCCCTGCTCGGTGAGGACGAGCCGCAGCCCCGGGTGGCGGCGGAAGGCGCCGCCGAAGACGAGGTGCCACAGCGCCCGGTGCGAGAACCACGTCGTCTCGACCATGAACACCGCGCGCGCCGCGGGCTCCTCCCCCAGCGGCGGCGACGCCGAGCCCGCGTGGTGGTTGACCGGCACGCCCAGTTCGGCACAGGCCGCCCAGATCGGGTCGTACGCCGAGGAGTACAGCTCCGGCAGGCCCGAGCCCGGCGGGGTGCCGGGCAGCATGAGCCCGCCCGTCAGGCCCGCCTTCACCGACCGGTGGATCTCCTCGACGGCGCGGTCGACGTCGTTCAGGAGGATCTGGAAGACGCCCGCCCTGCGGCCGGGCGCCGCGGCGCAGAAGTCCGCGAGCCAGCGGTTGTGGGCGCGCAGGCCCGCCCAGCGCAGCTCGAACTCCTCGCGGGTCGGGGCCGGGGCCATCAGCGAGGCCGAGGGGAAGAACGGCGGGATGGTGTTCGGGAAGACGACCTCGGCGACGATGCCGTCCTCTTCGAGTTCGGCGAGGCGGCGGGCGGAGTTCCAGTTGCGGTCGGCGGTGTCCGCGAGCAGGTCCTCGTACGGATTGACGTACGTGGCCGCCCAGGCGTCGAACGCCTCGTGGTGGCGGGAGTCCAAGTAGGGCCTGTAGTCCAGGAGATCGGCGCCCGCGTGGCAGTCGGCGGAGATGACGGTGTAGCGGTCCTCCGTCACGAGGTCACCCCCAGTACCGGGAAGTCGTGGTCGGTCAGCCAGTGGCGGCCCACCTCGCGCGAGCGCGCCCAGGAGGCCTCCACCGCCGACTGGTCGCTGTCCTGGCCCAGTTCGGCCGGGGTGGGGCCGATGCGGCGGGCCAGCGGCGCGAGTGCGGCGGTGTCGAAGCCGAAGACCTCGGCGGCGGCGAGACCCAGCATGCGCCGGGTCTCCGCCACGGGGATGTCGTGGAACGTTCTCGTCAGCCACGCGCGCGTGTCGGGCCAAGTGCCCTCGGGGTGCGGGAAGTCGCTGCCCCAGAGGATGTTGTCGACGCCGATCTCGTAGCGCTGGGCCAGTTCGCGACGCTTGGTGTTGGTGGCGCAGACGAAGATCTGCCGGTCGAGGTACTCGTGCGGCGGGCGCTTCAGCTCCGCGAACGGGGAGAGCTTCTTGCCGCCGTGCGCGCCCAGGTAGAGGCGGTCCATGAACCACAGGAGGTTCGGCAGCCACCAGCAGCCGGACTCCGCGACGCCGAACCTCAAGTGCGGGTGGCGCTCGAAGACGCCGGACCAGAGCAGGAACCACAGCGGCCGCGCCGGCCACCACGTCACTTCGGAGACGTAGATCCCGAGGTGATCGCCGTACTCGTGGCGGGGAGCGGCCCCCGAGTGCGTGACGACGGGCATGGCGCACTCGGCGGCCGCCGCCCACACGGGGTCGTAACGCCGGTCGTGGTAGGGCGCCTTGTCGACCCACATGGAGGGGATCATCAGCGCGCCGAGCCCCGACTCCTTGGCGCGGTGGATCTCGGCGACGACCCGGTCCACCTCTCCGGTGACGGGCAGCAGGGCGACGCCGCAGTGCCGTTCGGGGTGCTCGGAGACGAAGTCGGCGAGCCAGCGGTTGTGCGCCTGCGCGCCGGCCATGCCCAGCTCCGGGTCCTGGTCGCCGGAGAGGCCGAGGCCCACTCCGAAGGGCGCGGCGGTCCGGCTGTCCACGGCGTCCGCGTCGGGGAAGACGACCTCCGCGGCCACGCCGTCACCGTCCAGTTCCTTGAGGCGCTGTGCGGTGTCCCAGCCCCCGCGCAGGCCTTCCTCGTGGTCGTGGAACCACTTGGCGGCGAACGCGTCGTTGCGGATGCCGAGCCGGGTCGCCTCCTCGCGGCGGGCTTCGCGCTCGCCGAGGAAGCCGTCGAAGGCGCGGTGGAAGCGGCTGTCCAGGTAGGGGCGGTACTCCTCGGTGGGGAGCCCGGCGTGGCAGTCGGAGGAGATGATCAGGTATGGGTCCTGCGGATTGCGGTGCTCCTGGTCGCTCATCGGTGGCACTCCCGTCAGTCCAGGATGAAGTGTTCGAGGTACGCCGGGTCGGAGCGGTCGAGCATCGACCGCGCCCTCGCCCTGATCTGCCGGTCGCTGTGCTCGCTCTCCGGAAGCAGCCAGAAGCGGCCCGCCGCGATGCCGTCCGCCACGAAGTCCGCGACCTGTTCGACGGGACTGAACTCCACCTCCCGCCCCGCCTCTTTCATCGCGGCCTCCCACTGGCCGAGGCTGCGGTAAGGGGTCCTGCGGGGGCGGGACTTGGCGTACCGCTCGGGGCGGTTGCGGTGCGACTCCCACAGACCGGTGCGCAGCATGTGGGGGCCGGGGAAGAGCACGGAGGCGCCCACGCGCGCGTGCTCCGCCTTCAGATGGGCGTACAGGGACTCGGTCATCGTGACCACGGCCGCCTTGGTGACGGCGTAGACGGACGCGGTGGGCAGCGGCGCGATGCCGCCGTCGCCCGAGGAGGTGTTGACGACGTGGCCGGGCTCGCCGCCTGCGATCATCCGGGGCACGAAGGCCTGGATGCCGTGGAAGACGCCCCATACGTTGACCTCGAAGGCCCACTTCCAGTCGTTCGGCTCGTGCTCCCACATGCGGCCCTCGGCGCCCGATCCGACGCCCGCGTTGTTGCACAGCACATGGACGGCGCCGAACCTGTCGTACGCCTCGTCGGCGAGGGCGAAGACCTGCTCGCGGTCGCCGACGTCGACCACGCGCGCGTGCACGGTGGCCCCCTCCGCGCGCAGGCCCTCGGCGGCCTTCTCCAGGGCGCCCTCCTCGACGTCCGCGAGGACCACCCGCAGGCCGTCCGCCGCGAACCGCCGCGCCAGGGCGAGCCCGATGCCGCTCGCCGCGCCGGTGACCACGGCGACCTGCCCTTCGCGCAGTTCCATCTCAGACGCTCCCGTCGGGCGGGCCGTCGAGGATCTGCGCGGGGTCGTCGTAGCGCTGGTGGATGTAGGGCAGCAGCGCCTGCGCGCTGACGCGCTCCACTACGCGGCCCTGCTGGTCGGTGGTCTTCTCACCGATGGTGATCTCCACGACCGCGCGCACCGGCAGGTCGGCCACGGGGTCGTACATCGACTCCCGCAGGACGACGTCGCCGGTGACGCTCTCCAGCTTGCGGACCTTCTCGTTGCGTACGCAGTGCACGAGCACCGGGTCCGCGTCGAAGCCCGAACCGTCCACGGCGGGCAGAAACTTGAAGTAGAAGTCCGTCCTGCGGGCCGGCTCCGGAAGCGGCAGGGCGCCGCCGACCGCGCCGCGCACCTCCACGAACGCGATGCCGTGCCGGGCCAGCGAGGCGCGGATGACCAGGCCGTCGCGGTCCACCTCGACCTCGCCGAGCTTCTTCGGTTCGCCGAACACCTCGCGCCCGCCGATCAGGGCCCGCTCATGGGTCATCGGCATCACCAGCGGATACCAGCCGGCCACTCCCCCGTGCTCGGCGGCGACGGCCACCGAGCCCGCGCCCAGCGGATAGCCGGGCAGGTCGACCTTGCTGATGTTGGCCCGCACCAGGGGGCGGCCGGTGGGCTTCAGCGGCGGCGGCAGGACCGCCGCGACCGCGTCGGGATCGCTCTCCCAGACGGCGGCCACGCCCGTGGACCAGATTTCGGGAAGCCGGGAACTCGCGGTGCGCGCGGCGGCGATCTCCGCCTCGGTGCGCGCCCCGTACCGTACGCGTGCCATGTCGTACCACCCTTCGTCAGCGCGGACTCGGGCCCGCGACCGGGACTTGCGGGGGTCAGGCTTGCGAGGGGCAGGCCTGCCCCCGGGAGGGGTCAGGCTTGCGGGGGTCAGGCTTGCGGGAGTTCTGTAACACAGTTACAACAGGAGCCGTGAAGGGTAAAGAGACGCGTGGGCATCTCGTCCGGGAGGACGTCCTGGCCGCCGCCGAGCGCCTCGTGAAGCGGCACGGCCCCGAGACCCTGACGATGCGCGGGCTCGCCGCCGAGCTGGGCACCGCTGTCACCTCGATCTACTGGCACGTCGGCAACCGCGAGTCGCTCCTGGACGCCCTCGTCGAGCGCACCCTCGCCGACCTCGGCGAGATCCACCCGGCCGGCCGCACCCCCGCCCGGCGCGTCGTCTCCGTGGCCCGCGCCCTGCGCCGCCAACTGCTCGACCACCCGCACCTCGTCGCGATGGTCCACGAACGCGGCCTCACCGAACGGATGTTCCTGCCCGCCCAGCGCTCCCTCGTCCACGAGGTGCACGAGGCGGGCCTGCGCGGCGCCCGCGCCGCCGACGCCGTGCGTGCCGTCCAGGTCCACGTCGTCGGCCACGTCCTGGTCGAGCGCAACCGTGAACGCGCCCCCGCGCAGCGCCCCGCCGAACAGGAGCCGTGGACGCGGGAGACGGCGGAGCAGGACGGCGCCCTCGCCCGCGCGCTGGCCGGACCCCTCGATCCGGAGGCCCTGTTCACCACCTCCGTCAAGGCTCTGGTGACGGGGCTTCTCGGACCGGGGACCTGACTGTCGGTGGCGGCCCGTATCCTCATGGACCATGCTCGAAGACCGCACGACCGCAGCGTCCGCCGCCACCTGGCCGGCCGCGTATCCAACGGGGTACGCGGTCGTCGACGTGGAGACCACCGGCCTGGCCCGCGACGACCGCATAGTGTCGGCCGCGGTCTACCGCGTGGGCGCCCAGGGCGAGATCGAGGACCACTGGTACACGCTGGTGAACCCCCAGCGCGACCCGGGCCCCGTCTGGATCCACGGCCTCACCAGCGAGATGCTCGCGGACGCGCCGCTCTTCAAGGACGTCGCCGAGGAGTTCGCGAGCCGCCTCGACGGCCGCGTCCTCGTCGCGCACAACGCGGTCTTCGACTGGTCGATGATCGCCAGGGAGTACGCGCGCGCGGAGCGCACCGCCCCCGTGCGCCAGCGGCTGTGCACCATCGCGCTCTCCAAGGAGCTGGCGCTCCCGCTGCCCAACCACAAGCTGGAGTCCCTGGCCGCCCACTTCGGCGTCGAGCAGCGCCACGCGCACAACGCGCTGGACGACGCGCGCGTGCTCGCCGAGGCGTTCCGCCCGAGTCTGCACGCGGCGGCCGGCGGCAATGTGCGCCTGCCGCTCCTGGAGTGCCGCCCGCTCACCGAGTGGTCCGACGGCGCGCCCCGCATCGTCCGGCAGTCGACGGGCCCCGCGCCCTCCTCGTCCTACCGGCCCGTCAGTTGGCGGCCCTCGCGCAAGCGGCCGCCGTGCCCGTACCCGAACCCGGGACGTTACGAATCGGGCAAACCGCTCAAGCAGGGCATGCGGGTGGCGTTCTCCGGAGACACCTCCGTGGAGCGCGACCTCCTTGAGGACCGGGCGGTCGAGGCGGGCCTGCACATCGCGACGAGCGTGTCGCGCCTCACCAGCCTGCTCGTCACGAACGACCCGGACTCGGGCACCTCCAAGACCGTCAAGGCGCGCCAGTTCGGCACGCCGGTGATCGACGAGGCCGCCTTCGGCCAGCTCCTCCAGGATGTGGCGCCCGCGGCGGAGTCCTAACCGCACAGACGTTCAACGCCTTCCCCGACCAGCCGCGCGCCCGGCGTCAGACGGGTGATTGCGGGCGACTCGCCCGCCGACCGCTCGCCCCGCGCCGCCGCGGCGCCGCACCCTGTGGCGCATGGCACGTTGCGAGGTCTGCGGAAACGACTACGGCATGTCCTTTGAAGTGCACGCGCAAGGCTCGGTGCACGTCTTCGACTGCTTCTCCTGCGCCATCCACCGCATGGCGCCCATCTGCGAGCACTGCCGGTGCCGCATCATCGGCCAGGGCGTCGAGGTGGAAGGCCACTGGTACTGCGGCGCCCACTGCTCACGCGCGGAGGGGCGGGTGGGCATCGTCGACAAGGTCTGAGCGACCCCACGTCCCGGCACCCCACGACCGAGTTGTACCGTCGTGGGGTGTACCGCTTCCTCCTGACCCGGCAGTGGGTGATCCTCACCCTCATCGGCCTCGTTCTCATCCCCGTGATGGTCGAGCTGGGTTTCTGGCAGCTGCACCGGCACGAGCACCGCGTCGCGCAGAACGAGCGGATCTCCAAGGCGCTGGCCGCCGACCCGGTCCCGGCCGAGCGGCTGACCTCCCCCGGCCACGAGGTGCCGAGGACGGATCTGTACCGCCGGGTGAGCGCCAAGGGGACGTTCGACACGGAGCACGAGGTCGTCGTGCGGCGCCGCACCAACTCCGACGACGAGGTCGGCTTCCACGTCCTGACCCCGTTCGTCCTGGACGACGGCAAGGTCCTGCTCGTCAACCGCGGCTGGATCCCCGCCGACGGCCCGCAGACCGCCTTCCCTAAGATCCCCGGCGCCCCCAAGGGCGAGGTCACCGTCACCGGCCGTCTGATGGCCGACGAGACCTCCGCGGCCAGCGGCATCAAGGACGTCCGCGGCCTGCCGGACCGTCAGATCATGCTGATCAGCAGCGGGCAGCAGGCCGACAGCCTCGGCAAGCAGGTCCTCGGCGGCTACATCGAGCAGACCTCGCCCGAGCCCCGCGACGGCTCCCCCGAGCTGATCGGCGAGCCCGACCACAGCGGCATCGGCGCGCACATGGCGTACGCGGTCCAGTGGTGGCTGTTCGCCGCGGGCGTCCCGGTCGGCTGGGTGGTCCTGGTCCGCAGGGAGCGCCGCGACCGCGCCGCCGCCGCACAGGCGCCCGCTGCCGAAGCGGAAACGGCACCCGCGAGCGCCTAGGGCCCCTCCGGCGGTGCGCCCTCGCCGCCCTTCCGATTGACAAGGGCCTTGCCCGGGAACCCGTTCTGCGTGTCCCGTCCAATCGAAGATTACGCGCTCATCGGCGACCACCAGACCGCCGCCCTCATCGCCAGGGACGGCTCCCTGGACTGGCTCTGCCTGCCCCGATTCGACTCCGCCGCCTGTTTCGCCGCGCTGCTCGGCGACGAGGAGAACGGCCACTGGCGCATCGCCCCCAAGGGCGCGGACTCCTGCTCCCGCCGCGCCTACCGCCGTGACTCCCTCGTTCTCGACACCGAGTGGGAGACCGAGGAAGGCTCCGTCCGCGTCACCGACTTCATGCCGCAGCGTGACCGCTCCCCCGATGTCGTACGCATCGTCGAAGGTCTCAAGGGCAGCGTCACCCTTCAGAGCACGCTGCGGCTCCGCTTCGACTACGGCTCGGTCGTGCCGTGGATGCGCAAGGTGGACGGCCACCGCGTCGCCGTCGCCGGGCCCGACTCCGTCTGGCTGCGCAGCGAACCGCCCGTGCGCACCTGGGGCCGCGACTTCGGCACCCACTCCGAGTTCACCGTCGAGGAGGGGGAGAAGGTGGCGTTCGTCCTCACCTGGCACCCCTCGCACGAGCCGCGCCCGCCCCTCGTCGACCCGCACGAGTCGCTGCGCGAGAGCCTTCACGACTGGCGCGCCTGGGCCTCCCGCTGTCAGTACGACGGCCCGCACCGCGACGCGGTCATACGCTCCCTGATCACCCTCAAGGCGCTCACCTACGCCCCGACCGGCGGTGTCGTGGCCGCCCCCACCACCTCCCTGCCCGAGGAGCTCGGCGGTGTACGCAACTGGGACTACCGCTTCTGCTGGCTGCGCGACTCCACCCTCACCCTCGGCGCCCTGCTCCTCGCCGGCTATCTGGAGGAGGCCGAGGCGTGGCGCGACTGGCTGCTGCGGGCGGTCGCGGGCAACGCCGCCGACCTCCAGATCGTGTACGGCCTCGCGGGTGAACGGCGCCTTCCGGAGTACGAGATCCCGTGGCTGCCGGGCTATGAGGGCTCGGCCCCCGTGCGCATCGGCAACGAAGCCGTGGAGCAGCTTCAGCTCGATGTGTACGGCGAGGTCGTCGACTCCCTCGCCCTCGCGCACCGCTCGGGCCTCGCCCGCCGCCCGCAGGCCTGGAACCTCCAGCTGTGCCTCCTGGAGTTCCTGCGCGACAAGTGGCGCGAGCCCGACCAGGGGCTGTGGGAGGTGCGCGGCCCGCGCCGCCACTTCGTGTACTCGAAGGTCATGGTGTGGGTCGCCGCCGACCGCGCGGTGCGCGCCCTGGAGGAGGACCCGGAGCTGCCCGGCGACGCGGACCGCTGGCGCGAGCTGCGCGACGAGGTCCACCGCGAGGTGTGCGAGAAGGGCTACGACCCGGAGCGCAACACCTTCACGCAGTCCTACGGCTCCACCGAACTGGACGCCTCACTGCTGCTCATCCCGCACACCGGCTTCCTGCCGCCCGACGACCCGCGCGTCATCGGCACGATCGACGCGGTCCGCGCGGACCTCACCCACCACGGTCTGCTGCGCCGCTACACCTCCGACCAGGAGGAGATCGACGGTCTGCCGGGGACGGAGGGCACCTTCATCGTCTGCTCGTTCTGGCTGGTGGACGCCCTGCACATGACGGGGCGCAAGAAGGAGGCGCACGAACTGTTCGAGCACCTGGTGTCACTCACCAACGACGTGGGGCTGCTCGCGGAGGAGTACGACCCGGTCTCCGGCCGCCAGCTGGGCAACTTCCCGCAGGCGTTCAGCCACATCGGCCTGGTGAACACCGCTCTCGCGCTCTTCTCCGAGGACACGGAAGGATAGGGGCCATGGATCTTGGACTGAAAGACCGTGTCTACGTGGTCACCGGCGCCACCCGCGGCCTCGGCAACGCCACCGCGCGCGAGCTGGTCGCCGACGGCGCGAAGGTCGTCGTCACCGGCCGCGACGAGAAGACCGTCGCCGAGGCGGCCGCCGAACTCGGCCCGAACGCGGTGGGCGTCGCCGCCGACAACGCCGACCCGGCCGTCGCGGAGCAACTGATCGCGGCGGCCCGCGAACACTTCGGCGGCTTCGACGGCGTACTGATCAGCGTCGGCGGGCCCGCGCCCGGCTTCGCCGCGGACAACACCGACGAGCAGTGGCAGGCCGCCTTCGACTCGGTCTTCCTCGGCGCGGTGCGGCTCGCCCGCACCGCCGCCGCGGAGCTGCGCGAGGGCGGCGTCATCGCGTTCGTGCTGTCCGGTTCGGTGTACGAGCCGATCGCGGGCCTGACGATCTCGAACGGCCTGCGCCCGGGGCTCGCCGGGTTCGCCAAGTCCCTCGCGAGTGAGGTCGGCCCGCGCGGCATCCGCGTCCTCGGGGTGCTGCCCGGCCGCATCGCCACCGACCGCATGCGCCAGCTCGACGGGCTCTCCCCCGACCCGGAGGGGACCCGCGCCGCCAACGAGGCGGGCATCCCGCTGCGCCGCTACGGCACGCCGGAGGAGTTCGGCCGCACGGCGGCGTTCCTGCTCTCGCCCGCCGCCTCGTATCTGACGGGGATCATGGTGCCGGTGGACGGCGGCGCGCGCAGGGGCTTCTGACAGCGGAGGCGCGCAGGCCCGCGGGGCCGGCGGGGGTTCGTGCGAGGGTCAACTCACGCGCTCGGCGCGGTGCTTGACCCCGCGCAGCCGCACCGTGGCGGGCAGGCTCGCCAGGCCCGCCGAATCGCGGGCGGGCGCGAGGACCTCCGCGGAGAACCGGTGCAGCGCCTCGGACGGCGTGGCGTCCGGGGCGAGCACGAGGTCCACGCGCGCCCGCGGTGTGCCGCGCCGTCCGGTCAGGGCGGTGCGGGCCCGCTCGACGCCGTCCAGCGCCTCGGCCTCCCCGGCCAGTACGTCCTCCATGGCACGCCCGCGCACCAGCGCGCCCTCGCCGTCCCCGGTCGCCACCAGGACCTCCGCGAGGCGGCGCCTGCGCAGCTGCGCCGAGAGCCACCACAGGGCGAGCAGGACGATCACGGCGAGAGCGGCGATGACCGCGGGCCAGAACCATCCCTCGTCCCGCCAGCGCGTCCGCTCGGCGGTGCTGAGCAGGACGTCGTGCCGCCCGTCGTGGAGCCACCACGAGGGCGGCGAGGCGCCGAGTCCGATGGCGAGGACCGAGCCGCCGAGGACGAGCAGGACGAGTCCGGCCAGGGCCAGGAGCACGCGGTTGACCGTGCGCGGCATCGCGCTCACCCCTTCCTTCCCGGCCGGGCGACATGGACCGAGAGCCTGGGGGCGCGCTCCAGGCCGAGGTCACGGATGCCCTCGGCCAGCGTGGCGTCCAGGTCGCCGCGTACGTCGTCGAGTTCACGGAAGTGCGAGACCGCCCGCACGTCCACCTTGGAGCGCGTCATGCGGACCCGCGCGGACTGCACGCCGGACACGTCAGCGGCGCGGTCGCGCAGCACGGTGGCGGCGGCGTCGCGGTACAGCCCGGCGCGTACGCCGGAGTCGGTGCGCCGCATCGGCAGCAGCGCGCGCTGGCCCGGGGTCGCGGCGAGCACGAGGAGCCAGAGTCCGGCGAGGGCGGCGACGGCGGCCCCGGCGAGCACCGCCGTGTCGTCGAGGGGCCGGTCGGCGAGGCGGTGGGCGAGTTCGCGCCGCCACCACATCGCGGGGTGGTCGGCCCGCACGGCGACGACGTCGTACAGGAGGAGCCCCGCGCCGCCCAGGACCAGCAGGGCGAGGAGGGCTGCGGGGCCCCGGCGCGGCGACCAGAACCGGGAGGCCTTGGTGGCGGACTCGTCGCCCGAGAGCGTGGGCAGCGGGTGGGGGGTGGCGCCGCTCCGCGGAGGTTCGGTCATCGTGTCCTCCCCTGTGCCGCGGCGCGGACCCGCGCCGAGTGCAGCCGCTCCACCTGGACCACCACCTCGGGCACGTCCATTCCCGCCAACGTCCTCACCCGCTCGGTGACTTGATGGCGCACGGCACCGCACTGGCGGCCGATGTCGCACGGGTAGTCCAGTTCGAGGCTGACGCGGACGCGGGCGCTGTCGTGGCGTACCGAGACCGTGGCGTGCGGCGGGGAGCCGTCGGCGGGCACGGTCCCCACCGCCTCGCGCGCCGCCCGTGCGGCGATCTTCGCGACGACCCGGTCCGCGATCCGGGTGGCGCCGCGTTCCCCGGGCGCGACCTGTGGCGCCACCGCTCACCGCCGCCGGTCGCCGCGGCCGCGGAAGAACTCGCCGGGCTCCAGGTCCCCCTCCAGGAACCGGCCGGCCACGAAACCGATGGCGCCCAGGGCGGCCACCAGCAGGAACGCCCCGAATCCGCCGAAGTATCCGGCGAAGCCGAGCGCCATTCCCGCCACCATGCCGATCACGGCCATGTTCATCGTGCGCTCCTTAGCGAGAATCGTGCGCTCCTCAACGAGGCGCGACTGGGGGTGGAGGTCTACTGGAGGCGGCCCTGGGATTCTTCGTCGTCGTCCTCGTCGGGCAGCTTCACATCGCTCACCGCGATGTTGACCTCGACGACTTCGAGCCCGGTCATGCGCTCGACGGCCGCGATCACGTTCTCCCGTACGTCCTGCGTGACATCGGCGATCGGCACGCCGTACTCGACGACGATCTCCAGGTCGAGGGCGGTCTGCACCTCGCCGACCTCGGCCTTCACCCCGCGCGACACGGATTTCGAGCCGCCGGGCACCCGGTCACGCACGGCACCGAAGGTCCGCGCGAGGCCGCCGCCCATCGCGTGCACGCCCTCGACGTCGCGCGCGGCGAGCCCGGCGATCTTCTCCACGACTCCGTCCGCGATGGTGGTGCGGCCCCGGCTCCCGGGGTCACCGCCGCCGCGCCTGGCCGCGCCGCCGGTCAGGCCTTGGTTCGGGGAGTCCTTCTCCAGCGTCTGAGCCGTCTTCCGCTCTCCGGTGTCGGTCATCGCCGTGCCGTCCGTTCCGCGAGGGGATCTGCTTTCTTTGCCCACATTAAGACGGGTTGCGCTGCGGCGCTCCGGGGATGCGGCAGGGTGGAGTCATGACGGGTGACGGTTGGACCGAGGCGGTACGCCGACAGCTGGGCCTCGGGCGGGTGCTGCCGCTGGGTGGCGCGCGGGACGGCACATGGGTGACGGAATCGGCGTCGGGCGGCGCACTGCGCCATACGGCGCAACGGGTCGCCGGAGTACGCCTCGGCTCGGTCCGGATCGCCCCGGCCGATCCGCACGGCTCGTACGTCGCGGCCGTGCCGCCACCGCCGAGCGCGCTGCCGCCGGGGCCGCTGCGGATCACGGCGGAGTTCGCGGCCGCCACCGGCGAGCCGCTGCCCGCCGCGGCGGACCGGCTGCGCGCCGCGCTCTCCGAGGCGGCGGACCGGCTCGGCCTCGTGGTCGCCGAGGTGGATCTGCGGGTGACGGCCCTCCTCGACGAGGGCGACGACCCCGGTGGCGTACGCCCTGAAGAACCCCGGACCGGCGAGGCCCGGGCGCCCGAGGGCGACGGCGACGAGGCGCGTGCCGGACGGGCCGCCCTGGCGGTGCCCGGGGTGACCCGGCTGACCGGCGCGCTCGGCCCGGCCGTGCACATCGAGGAGCGCCCGGCGACGGACGCGCTGCCGCGTCGCCACGCGCGCGTGGAACTCGCGACGGCCCGGGAGCACCGCGCCCTGGACGTGGCGCTCGCGGTCCGCGCGACGGTCGCCGACGTCCTGCCGGACCAGCCTTCGGTGGCCGTACTGGTCACCGCGGTGGAGTAGGCCGTACGGAAACGCTCGACGAGCGCGGCCCCTCGTGGTGCGGCGGTTCTCCGCCGCTGTCGGCTGCCGGACCGTGACGCCGGCAGCCGACTGTGTCTTGTTATGGCTCGCGGTCTCCGGGCGGGAATTGGCCGAGTGGGGCGGGCGGTGCCCGTGGTGAGTGTGTGGTCGGGCCGTGATGCGGATCGGGACTGTCCTGTTCGGCGGCCAACCGGATGCGGCGCCCTGGGGTGAGGGACCGGAGCGCTGGTAGACCGTCGGTGCGCGTTCTCGGTTCACAGCTTTTCCCTCGCGACCAAGGGAGACATCGTGCACAAACACACAAGGATGCTGTCCGCGCTCGCGGCGAGCGTGCTGGCGGCGGGCCTCTCCGTCGGCGCCACCGCCCAGGCCGCTCCCGCGCCCTCCACGGCGAAAGCGACCGGCACCGCCACCTCCGACGGCGGCGAACTGGCCGCGAAGCGCGCCCTGACAGCGACCGGCTCGGCGCCGGACTCCGTCTCCGTCGTCACGCTCGGCGGGGTGGGCGCGGCCGACTGGCGCGCGACCCGGTACGGCTACACCGGCACCTTCCGCGACGGTTCGAGCATTCTGGACGTCGCCTGGACCTCTTCGCGCCTGGAGAGTTTCGGGATCGCGCCGGGCCGCACCATCTGGCACGCCTGGCCGGGGTCGGGCGGATGGAAGCAGATGCCGCACAACGGCCGGGCCGATGACGTCGGCGCGGCGGCGAAGGACGGCGCCCGGCGTGCCGTCTCGGTGTGGGTCAACAACAGCGGTTACTGGTGCAGCGTCGACCCGGGCAACGGCCGCTGGGGCGCCTGGAGCCGCTGCTGAGCCCACGTGAGCGGTCGCGGCCAGGACCCCGCGCCCGGCGGCGGGTCCTGGCCGGGACGTGGGACCGGCGTCAGTCGCCGAGGCCCGCGAGGTCGCGCAGGCGGCGGCCCTGTGCGGCGCGCTCGGCGACGCGCTGGTCCTCGTAGGAACGGCCCGTGGCGCCCTGGAGCAGTGCCTTGGTCTCGATGACGGCGTCACGGGGCGCGGAGATCAGCGCCGCCGCCAAGTCCTTGGCGGCGGCGTCGAGTTGGTCCGCGGGGACGACGAGGTTGGCGAGGCCCACGCGCTCGGCCTCGTCCGCGTGGACGAAGCGTCCGGTGGCGCAGATCTCCAGGGCGCGGGCATAGCCGACGAGCCCCACGAGCGGGTGCGTGCCGGTGAGGTCGGGAACCAGGCCCAGGCTGGTCTCGCGCATGGCGAACTGCACGTCGTCCGCGGCGATCCGCAGATCGCAGGCGAGCGCGAGCTGGAAGCCGGCGCCGATGGCGTGGCCCTGGACGGCGGCGATGGACACGATGTCGCTCCGTCGCCACCAGGTGAACGCTTCCTGGTACTCGGCGATCGTGGCGTCGAGCACACCGTCCTCGCCGCGTGCCAGATCGAGGAAGGACGGCTCGCCGTCGAAGCCCTCGGGCGTGAACGCCTGCCGGTCGAGGCCCGCGGAGAAGGACTTGCCCTCGCCGCGGAGCACCACGACGCGGACGCTGCCCGGCAGCAGCTGACCAGCCTCGGCCAACGCCCTCCACAGCGCGGGAGATTGGGCGTTTCGTTTGGCCGGATTGGTCAGCGTCACCGTGGCGACGGCCTCGTCGATGGTGAGGCGTACGCCGTCCTTGTCGAGAACCGGTGCGAGCTCGCTTTCGGACGAAGCCATGGGTGCCTCCGATGGGGTGCGGTCGGGCCGGGTGCTCGGGAGCGCCCGTAAGTGACTGCACAGTAACCACCCGGCCGCTCACACGATCGACCGGGTGGCCACCATCGGACCATGGGTACAGCGGGTCGCCTGCCGTCAGCCGGCGGCGGCCTTCTTGCCTCGCGTCGCCCCGCCGCGTCCCCGCAGCGTGACGCCGGACTCACTGAGCATCCGGTGCACGAACCCGTAGCTACGGCCGGTCTCTTCGGCCAACGCCCGGATGCTCGCACCACCGTCGTACTTCTTCTTCAGGTCTGCCGCGAGCTTGTCGCGCGCGGCGCCGGTAACCCGGCTGCCCTTCTTCAGAGTCTCGGCCACCCGTGCCTCCTCATGGGAAGTGCGCTCTGGACTTCTCATGATCACCCCTCGCGGGCTTCCTGGCCACCCATTCGGCAAGGTCGGTACGACGAGGTTTGCCGCGAAGGCGGGCCCCACCACGAGTGGAATCCGTCATTCCGCGTCCGAGATTCCGTACGCCGGACCGAACCACGCGACGAATTGCCAGGTCAGCGGGGTGCCGGGCGGGATGCCCGGCATCATGCCCCGACGGCCGCGACATCCGTGTATGACACACCTCGGTACGAGGACGGCTCACACAGATGAGGGATCACCGCTCGGCCGAATGATCCATACTCAGTGGATCAGTGGTTCGATCACGCTGAGTGGACGGCTCAGGCGAGCGCCACCAGGTCCGCGTAGTCCTGGCCCCACAGGTCCTCGACGCCGTCCGGCAGCAGGATGATCCGCTCCGGCTGAAGCGCCTCGACCGCGCCCTCGTCGTGCGTGACGAGGACGACCGCGCCCTTGTAGGTGCGCAGGGCGCCGAGGATCTCCTCGCGGCTCGCCGGGTCGAGGTTGTTGGTGGGCTCGTCGAGGAGCAGGACGTTGGCCGAGGAGACGACGAGGGTCGCGAGCGCGAGCCGGGTCTTCTCACCACCGGAGAGCACTCCGGCGGGCTTGTCGACGTCGTCCCCGGAGAAGAGGAACGAGCCGAGCGTCTTGCGCACCTCCACCAGGTCGAGGTCGGGGGCGGCCGAGCGCATGTTCTCCAGGACCGTGCGCTCGGGGTCCAGGGTCTCGTGCTCCTGGGCGTAGTACCCGAGCTTGAGGCCGTGGCCCTCGATGACCTGGCCGGTGTCGGGCTTCTCGGCGCCGCCGAGCAGTCGCAGGAGCGTGGTCTTGCCCGCGCCGTTGAGGCCGAGGATGACGACGCGCGAACCCTTGTCGATGGCGAGGTCGACGTCGGTGAAGATCTCCAGCGAGCCGTACGACTTCGACAGGCCCTCGGCCATCAGCGGCGTCTTGCCGCACGGCGAGGGCTCGGGGAAGCGCAGCTTGGCGACCTTGTCGGACCTCCGCTCGGCCTCCAGACCGGCGAGCAGCTTGTCCGCGCGGCGTGCCATGTTCTGGGCGGCGACGGTCTTGGTGGCCTTCGCGCGCATCTTGTCGGCCTGCGAGTGCAGGGCGGACGCCTTCTTCTCGGCGTTCTGGCGCTCGCGCTTGCGGCGCTTCTCGTCGGACTCGCGCTGCTGCTGGTAGAGCTTCCAGCCCATGTTGTAGACGTCGATCGCGGAGCGGTTGGCGTCCAGGTAGAAGACCTTGTTGACGACCGTCTCGACGAGGTCGACGTCGTGGGAGATCACGATGAAGCCGCCGCGGTACGTCTTCAGGTAGTCCCGCAGCCAGACGATGGAGTCGGCGTCGAGGTGGTTGGTCGGCTCGTCCAGGAGGAGCGTGTCGGCGTCCGAGAAGAGGATGCGGGCCAGCTCGATGCGGCGGCGCTGACCACCGGAGAGCGTGTGCAGGGGCTGGCCGAGCACGCGGTCGGGGAGGTTCAGCGCGGCGGCGATGGTGGCGGCCTCGGCCTCGGCGGCGTACCCGCCCTTGGTGAGGAACTCCGTCTCCTGGCGCTCGTACTGCTTCATGGCCTTGTCGCGCGTCGAGCCCTGGCCGTTGGCGATGCGCTGTTCGTTCTCGCGCATCTTGCGGATCAGGGTGTCGAGGCCGCGCGCGGAGAGGATGCGGTCGCGGGCGAGCACGTCAAGGTCGCCGGTGCGGGGGTCCTGGGGGAGGTAGCCGACCTCTCCGGAACGGGAGATCGTGCCGCCCGCGGGGATGCCCTCGCCCGCCAGGCACTTGGTGAGGGTGGTCTTGCCCGCTCCGTTGCGGCCGACGAGGCCGATGCGGTCGCCCTTCGCGATACGGAAGGAGGCGTTCTCGATGAGGATGCGGGCGCCGGCGCGCAGCTCGATGCCGGAAGCGGTGATCACGGGGGTACTCCTGAACAAGGTGGACGGCGAGAAGGACGACTGGTTGCTCGGGGCCGGTGTCTACGCCGTCCAACTGAGGAGAGGAGCTGCCATGGCAGCCATTCTAACGGGCGAACGCAACTAGTTTTCTGGGCTCCGGCCGCCGCTGCCGCCCCGCTCCAGGTCTCCGTTGCCCAGCGGGGTGCGGCCGGGAACGATCCTTCCGTAGTCGTCCACCGCGATGACCTGCGAGGTCCAGGCCGCGGTGGTACCCGCGCAGGGCTGGGCGACCAGGAGGGCGCCGTCGCGGCGCAGCGAGCGGGCCGGTTCGAAGGCGCAGCCGCGGCGGGCGGGCAGGATCCAGCGCAGGTCGCCGTCCGCGGTGCGGTAGGCGGCGATGCGGTGCGGGGTGACGACCGCGAGCATCCGGGTGTCCGCGGTGAGGGGCTGGAGGACTCCGGCGCCGTCGCGTGCGGCCGGGGTGCGCAGCCAGGGGGCGCTCTCGGGGATGGCGCGGTGCCAGCGCACGGAGCGGCCCCCTGCGCGCTCGGTGTCGGTCACCAGGCCGTCGCTCCAGAGCGCGAAGGCGTGCCCGGGCGCGGCCAGGACCGTGACGGGGCGGCGCCCTTCCCGGGTGTACGTCCAGCGGTGCTCGCCGCTCCTCGTGTCGTACGCCTCGACGGCCCGCCCCCTGACCTTCAGCCCGGGATCGACGCGGGGGTTCTCGCCGTCCACGCGCGCGTGGACGGTGAGGTGGTCTCCGTAGGGGGCGGGCCGCGAGTGGTGGGCGGCGGTGACGAGCGGCAGGGCGAGCAGCGCGAGGGCGACGGGGAGGGCGATGCGGGTGCCGGTGTGGGTGGGGGGCGCTTCGACGCCGGGCGGTGCGGTGTCGGGGGCGGCCGACGGCGCGGGCGATGCGGGCGGTGCCGACGGTGCCCTCTGGGGGGTGGGTCGGTCGGTGGTCGGTGCGAGTGGCGTGGCCGGCATGACGCCCCCCTTCGGTACCACGGGCCCACGGATCAGGCGCAGAGCGTAGCGGCGGGGGCGCGGGCTGCCGCGGTGGTGTCGGTGCGACACGGCGCGGGAAGTGGTGCGCGTCCCCCGTTCGGACCTCCGTCCGGCGCCCGGCGGGGGCGGGCGTACCAGGATGAGGTGGCCGGAGCTCTCGGTGCGGGGCGGCGCGTGCCGCCCCCGGTGCGACGCAGAGGGGTGCGCCCATGCAGTTCGACGACGACGCCAATCTGGACACCTCCGAGGTGCGGGACGTGCGCGGGAGTCGGATCCCCGGCGGCCGGGCGACCGTGGGCGGCGGCATCGCCGGTCTCATCGCGCTGGTGCTCGGCCTCGTCTTCGGAGTCGGCCCCGACCAGCTGGGCCTCTCCTCCGGCGACGAGGAGCCCGAGGCCTCGTCCTCGTCCCTCGCACAGGTGCAGCAGAACTGCCGCACGGGCCGGGACGCGAACACCAAGGACGACTGCCGCATCGTGGCGGTGGTCAACAGCGTCCAGGACTTCTGGCGCCCGGAGTTCCAGCGCAGGCAGGCCTCGTACTCCCCCGCGCAGACCGTCCTGTTCACCGGCCGCGTGGGCACCGCCTGCGGCGCGGCGACCTCGGCGGTCGGCCCCTTCTACTGCCCGGGGGACCGGAAGGTCTATCTGGACCTGGGCTTCTTCGACGAGCTGCGCACGAAGTTCGGCTCCACCGGCGGCCCCTTCGCGCAGGCGTACGTCGTGGCCCATGAGTACGGACACCACGTGCAGAACCTGACGGGGATCCTGCGGCGCGCCCAGGACGGGCGCACGGGCCGCGAGAGCAACGCGGTCAAGGTCGAGCTGCAGGCCGACTGCTACGCCGGTGTCTGGGCGCGGCACGCGACCCGCAGCCCGGACGAGCGCACGGGCAAGCCGCTGATCAGCAGCCTCGACGAGGCGGACATCCGGGACGGCCTGGACGCGGCGGCCGCGGTGGGCGACGACCGGATCCAGGAGAGGTTCCAGGGCCGGGTCACCCCCGAGTCCTGGACCCACGGCTCGGCCGAGCAGCGCCAGCGGTGGTTCTACCAGGGGTATCGCACCGGTGACATGGGGCAGTGCGACACCTTCCGGTGAGCGCGGGTCGCGTTCCCGTGCGTACGGATCCCACCAGTGAGTACGGATCTCATCTGATCGGAGTGATCGGCATGGCAGGCGGCGACAGTGGACGGCCGAGCGTCTTTCCCACGCTGCTGTACGCGGACGCGAGGGCCGCGATCCGGCAGCTGACGGAGGCCTTCGGCTTCACCGAGGTGAACGTGTACGAGGGCGAGGGCGGCCGGATCGCGCACGCAGAGCTGGCCCAGGGGAACGGCATGGTGATGCTCGGCTCCAAGGGCACGGGCGGCGTCTTCGACCAGGTGATGAAGGACGCGGGGCCCAGCGGCGTGTACATCGTCGTGGACGACGTCGACGCCCACCACCAGCGGGCCAAGGAGCACGGCGCGGAGATCCTGATGCCCCCGACCGACCAGGACTACGGCTCGCGGGACTACATGGCCAGGGACGCCGAGGGCAACGTATGGAGTTTTGGGACCTACGCCCCCCGGCCGAAGCCCTGAGGGTCACTCGCCGCCGGTGTGCACCTGGAAGGCGGCGCGGCGCACGGCCTTGGCGAGCGCCGGGTCGGGGTGGGCCGCGGCGAGGGCGACAAGGACCTGGACGGTGCGGGGGTGCCCGGCGCGGCGGACCTCGTCGATGAGGGCGGGGACGGTGGGCTGGACCGCCGACTCCAGGTGCCGGACGAGGAGTTGGGCCTCGCCGTGGTCGGCGACGGCCGCCGCGGTGTCGATCCACAGCCAGGTGGCCTCCTCGCGGGTCAGCACGAGGTGGACGTCCTCGGGGTCGGCGCCCTCCTGCTCGGCGAGCCAGAGCAGGGCGTAGGGGCGCAGGGACGCCTCGTCGACGACGGCCCTGACCTCCGCCTCGGCCGGGGCGCCGACCACCCGCAGCGCCTCGAAGGCGAGTCCGCGCAGCAGGGCGTCCTCGCCGCGGGCGGCGGTGAGCAGGTCGGTGACGGCGCTGCCGACGGGGCGGGCGGCGAGCCAGGCGCGGTACTCGGCGCGGGCCGCGTTGGGGCGCAGGCGGGCGCAGCCGCGCAGCATCTCCTCGGCGGACTGCTCGATGTGACCCGCGGGGCTCTGCGCGGCGACGCAGATCTGCTCCAGCTTGACCCAGACCGCCCAGCTGCCGAGCGGGGTGAGCGTGGCCTGGCCGTCGGCGTAGGTGAGCGCGCCGACGGCGGCGAGGCCGTGCAGCGCCCAGTCGAGGAGGGCCGGGAGCGGTACCGCCTCCTCCGGGCGGTCGGCCGGGGCGGCGTCGGGCTCGGGCCGGGCCTCGATCCGGGTGTCGGGCTGGGTGTCGAGCTGGGGGCCGTACGCGATCTCGCAGCGCTCGGTGCGCAGTTCCGTGACGCGCTGGTCGAGCAGGTCGAGCAGTTGCGGCACGGGGACGGGGCCTGCCGAGAGCTGGAGGAAGGACAGGAGCTGCGGCATGGCCTCGACGACCTCGGCGACCGCGGCGGGGGCGAGGTCGTCCGGCGCCGGATGGGCCAGTGACCAGGCGTCGAAGAGGGCGACCCAGCCGCGCAGCACGGCGGTGTCGTCGCGGTCCCAGGCGCGCAGGCGCCAGCCGGGGCGGGCGCTGTCGCCGTGTACCTCGACGAGGCCCGCGAGGCGCGCGGTGTCCCAGTCGGCGCGGACCTGAGCGGGGGTCAGCCCCAGCTCGGCGGCGGCCCGTTCGGCGGTGGCGTCGGAGAGGGTGCCGTTCCCGTCGGGCTTGGCGCCGGTGCGGCCGGGGCCGGGGCGCAGGGCGGCGTCGGCCCAGCGGGCGACCCGCACGGCGTCGGCGAGGCCGGCGCGCGCCCTCCTGGCCAGCTCGGGGCGCGCGGGCGTGCCCTCCGGCGGGCGGGGCGCGGGACGGCGCGTGCGGCGGTTGCTCACCGCGCCGGGGGCGGCGGAGAGGGGTCGCGCTGGGTCGCGCCGGTCCTCTCCTCGCTTCTCGGCCCTCGGGTAGGGGGCGCGGACAAGTCGGAGCCTGGAGTCGCGCGGGGTACGGGACGTCACGGGAGCAGTCTTCCTGTTGACGGTCCGAAAACCCAAACGGAAGGGCGGCGGTGGCCTTCGGGAGGCCGCGCCGGCCGCATGGGAGAGAGCGGGCGAACCGTCACATCAGGGGGGTGAGAAAGCGGCGCAGCGCCTCTTCGTAGCCCCCCGGGTCGGCGTTCCACATGGCGCCGTGGGGGGCGCCGGGGACGACGCGGAGTGTGACCAGTTCCGGGCGCCGCCTGGCCAGTTGGCGGGAGAGGGCCCAGGGGGCGATGGCGTCGTCGGGGCCGTGCAGGAGGAGGGTCGGCACCTTCAGCGCGCCGGGGTCCGCGGCGGCGAGGACGCGGTCGCCGCGCAGGCCAGTGCGGCCCTGGGCGGCGCGGACCGCGAGCGGAAGGAGCGGTCCGGGGGTGCGGCGGGCCGCGGCGAGGGCGCGCAGGGTGGTCTCCCAGTCGAGGACCGGGGAGTCGAGGACGAGGCCGCTGACGCGGTCGCGCAGCGCGGAGTGGGCGGCGGCGTGCAGGCACATGGTGGCGCCGGTGGACCAGCCGTGCAGGATGACGTTGCGGGCGCCGTACCGCACGGCGTAGCGGATCGCGGCGTCCAGGTCGCGCCACTCCGTCTCGCCGAGATGGCCGAGGCCGTCCGCGGAGCGGGGCGCGCCCGGGTCGCCCCGGTAGGCGATGTCGAGCACGGGGAGCCGCATGCCGCGCAGGAAGTCCATGACGACCATGGGGTGTTCGCGGGTGGTGCCGAGGCCGTGCACGGTGATGACCCAGGTGTCGCGGACGCCGGGTACGAACCAGGCGGGCAGCCCGCCGAGTTCGCCGGGGATGTCGATGTCGGCGTGGTCGATGCCGAGCGCGGCGTGCGGGTCGCCGATGTGGACCTGCGGGGTGAGCCAGACCCTCGCGCCCGGTTCCAGGGTGCCGTGGGTGACGGCTTCGAGGCGGCGTACGACCGTGTCGGCCTCGTGCGGGGCCGACTCCAGGACGGGGCCGACGACGGCGTGGGTGCCGTTGCCGCTCAGGCCGTAGGTGCCGGGGCGCAGGCTCGCGAGGGCGCGGGTCAGGGAGACCTGGCCGGCGGCCGTGGCGTGCACGGTCAGGCGGGGCTCCGTCGGCAGCGGGCGGCCCGCCGGGGCCTTGAGGGCGGCGTCGCTGGCGAACCGCCCCGCCGCGATGGCGGCCGCGGCTGTCCCCAGGGCTGCTGTGACTGCGGTGACGGCCGCTGCCGTCGCTTTGGCTGGGCGCACGGTCCCAGTGTCCGGGGCGGGGGGCCCTGGGGCCAGTGGGCGGCACTCCCCGAGTGACGCCGAGTCCCCCCTGAGTGCCCCCGAGTGCCCCCGCGCGTCTCAAGGGGACGGCTTCTGGCCGTAGCCCCTCAGCTTCTCCTCCGCCTCCCTCAGCCGCTCGGGAGAGAGCAGCGTGGGTGTGTGGCCCGGTACCGATGAGGCCGTGAGCCAGAGGCGGGACATCCATTCCAGTTGCGCCGTGCGGTCGTACGCCTGGGACACGGAGTCTCCGTAGGTGACCGTGCCGTGGTTCTGGAGGAGGCAGCCCGTGCGGTCGCGCAGGGCCCGGAGCATGTTCTCGGCCAGCTCCCGCGTGCCGTAGAGCGCGTAGGGGGCCACGCGGACCGGGCCGCCGAGGACGCCCGTCATGTAGTGGACCCCCGGCAGCTCGGGGACCAGCATCGAGACGGCCGTGGCGTGCACGGCGTGGGTGTGGACGACGGCCCTCGCGTCGGTGGCACGGTAGATCGCGAGGTGCATGGGCAGCTCACTGGTGGGCGCGAGGTCGCCGAGGACCCGCCGCCCCGCGAGGTCGACGCCGAGCGCGTCCTCGGGCCGCAGCCGGTCGTAGGGCACCCCGCTCGGCGTGACGAGAACCGTGTCGCCGACGCGTACGGAGACATTGCCCGAGGTGCCGACCACCAGGCCGTCCGCCACCGTCCTGCGGGCCGTCTCCACCAGCTCGCCCCACGCCCGCCCGACGGCGTCCCGCTCCGCGCCCTGCCGCTGCTCAGTCATGGGGCGATCCTGCCAGCCGCTCCCGCGGCCCTCTCGCGGGGTGACAAGGATCTCTTCGAGGGCGCGGCGAACCGGCCGGAGCGGGGCGCGGCAAGGGCGCCCACGAGGGTGGTGGAAGGCGACACTCCGCCTGAATTGGCGGCCTCGGCGCACCTCTCCGTACGATCGTGATCAGTTACCTGATGGAGACGGAGCGGCGGCGCTCCACTTTGGGTCACCGCGCCGCCCGACCCAGTTCACTTTCCGTTCACCCAGGTTGCCTACGTTCCTCGTGCCACTGACGTCCAACAGAAGCCTGGGTAAATGGAACACATCACGCTTCTCCTCGGGATCGTGATCGTCACCGCTCTCGTGTTCGATTTCACGAACGGTTTCCACGACACTGCCAACGCGATGGCGACGACCATCTCGACCGGCGCTCTCAAGCCCAAGACGGCGGTGGCCATGTCCGCCGTGCTGAACCTCGTCGGAGCCTTCCTCTCCGTCGAAGTCGCCAAGACGATCTCAGGCGGCATCGTCAACGAGGACGGCCTCAAGACAGAGGTCATCTTCGCCGCGCTCGTCGGCGCGATCCTCTGGAACCTGCTGACCTGGCTGGTGGGCCTGCCCTCCAGCTCCTCCCACGCGCTCTTCGGCGGCCTCATCGGCGCCGCGGTCATGTCGATGGGCTGGTCGTCGATCAACGGCGGCACCGTCGTCACCAAGGTCCTGATCCCGGCACTCGCCGCGCCGCTCGTGGCGGGTCTCGCCGCGACGCTGGCGACGCGTCTGACGTACCGCATCGGCCGCAACACCGACACCAAGGCGACCGCCAAGGGCTACCGCTCCGGCCAGATCGCCTCCGCGGGCCTCGTCTCGCTGGCCCACGGCACGAACGACGCGCAGAAGACCATGGGCATCATCACGCTCGCCCTGGTCACCGGCGGTGTCCTCAACCCCGGCGCGAACCCCCCGATGTGGGTCATCGTCTCGGCCGGTGTCGCCATCGCCCTCGGCACCTACCTCGGCGGCTGGCGCATCATCCGCACGATGGGCAAGGGCCTCACCGACCTCCAGCCGCAGCAGGGCTTCGCCGCCCAGACCAGCGCCGCGACGGTCATCCTGGCCTCCTCGCACCTGGGCTTCTCGCTCTCCACCACCCAGTCCTGCTCCGGCGCCGTGATGGGCGCGGGCCTCGGCCGCAAGGGCGGCGTGGTCCGCTGGTCCACGGCGACCCGCATGTTCGTCGCCTGGGGCCTGACCCTGCCGGCCGCCGGCCTCGTCGGCGCGGGCGCCGAGTTCCTCACCCAGCAGGGCCCCTGGGGCATCGCGGCCACCGCCACGCTCCTGGTCGCCGGCTCGGCCGTCATCTGGACGCTCTCCCGGCGCAACGCCGTCGACCACACCAACGTCACCGACGACGACGTCCGCCACGACGACGACACCACGGGCGCCGAGCCCGTGGGCGTCGTGACCACCGCGATCGCCGCCGTCCAGCCGCCTCCGGCGGGCCCGCTGGCCTCCGTCGGCGCCTCCGCCGACGAGCCGGTCAGGGCCACCATCGCCGCCCCGACCTCGACCACGACCGGCGCCATGGCGGACCCCGCCCGGCCCGCGACGGTATAAGGACACATCAGCATGAACATCGACTGGGCAGCTCTCGGCTCCGTCTTCGGAGTCAGCCTCGCCGTGACGGTGGGTCTCGTGGGCCTCTTCACCCTCGGCATCATCGGTCTCTCCAAGCAGGAGACGGCGTCCGCGTCGGGCGCCGGAACCGGCTCCGTGGCGCTGGCGCGCACCGGCGCGTACGCCTGCTTCGCGCTGTGCGCGGCGGCCGTGACGTACGGGATCTATCTGATCGTCGCCTGACGGCACGACATCGTCGCCTGACGGCAGCGGTTTCCGGTGGGGTGCGGGACGTGGTTTCACGTCCCGCACCCCGCTGTCGTCTGTGGGGCTCCGCACACTCTCCCGCCGCAGGTCAACGGCGAGTTGACGGGCGTTCGCGGGGCGTGGTGGACTGCCGGGGCCAACTACGGCGGCAGAAGAGGAAGCCGGTGCGAATCCGGCGCGGTCCCGCCACTGTCACCGGGAAGCCACGACGCTCCCCGGAAGCCAGGAACTCTCGCCGCCGATCACGTCGAACCAGGGCGCGGACACCCTGAGTGAGGACAGATCGCCATGCGCGGCCGCCCGTTGCCGGACCAGTTCCCGAGCCTCAGCGCTCCTCTCCGCACAACGACGGGCTGAGCCCATGAGTGCCGATCGCGACTTCGCGTACGGCGCCGCCGCCGGACTCCTCGGTGACCTGCTGCTCGGCGATCCCCGCCGGGGCCACCCGGTCGCCGCGTTCGGGCGTGCGGCGGGTGCCGTCGAACGGAAGCTGTGGCGGGACCACCGCGGGTGGGGCGCCCTGCACGCCGTCGTCTGCGCCGGGGGCGCCGCGGGCGCCGCCGCGCTCGCCGCCCGGCTGGCACGCCGCTCCCCCGCCGCGTCCGTCGCGCTGACCGCCGCCGCGACCTGGGCCGTGGTCGGCGGGACCTCGCTCGGCCGGGAGGCGCGGGCCATCGGCGGCGCGCTTGCCGCCGGTGACATCGAGGTGGCCCGTGAGCGGCTGCCGCACCTGTGCGGACGCGATCCGCAGGCGCTGGACGCCGACGGCATCGCGCGCGCCGTCGTCGAGTCCGTCGCCGAGAACACCTCCGACGCGGTGGTCGGGGCGCTGGTGTGGGGCGCCGTCGGCGGGGTGCCGGGGCTCGTCGCGTTCCGTGCCGTGAACACCCTCGACGCCATGGTCGGCCACAAGTCACCCAGGTACCGCCGCTACGGCTGGGCCTCCGCCCGGCTCGACGACGTCCTCGGGTGGCCGGGGGCGCGGCTCACCGCCGGGCTCGCGGCGCTGGCCGGGGACTCCCCCTCAGGGGCGGTACGGGCATGGCGCGCGGACGCCGCACAGCACCCCAGCCCCAACGCCGGTCCCGTCGAGGCCTCCTTCGCGGGAGCGCTCGGCGTGCGGCTCGGCGGGACCCTCTCGTACGGCGGACGGGTCGAGCACCGGCCGGTCCTGAACGGGGACGGGCGGGACGTGCGCGTGGCCGACATCGAGCGGGCGGTGCGGCTCTCCCGACGGGTGAGCTGGCTGGCGCTGGGAGCCGCGGTGGCGGCCCGCCAGGTGCTGCGCTCGGCGAAGACCTCACGGTCGGCGAAGTCAGGGAGAGACTCATGAGTGGCGGACTGCTGGTCGCCGGGACCACCTCGGACGCCGGGAAGAGTGTCGTCACCGCCGGGATCTGCCGGTGGCTGACCCGCAAGGGCGTGGCCGTCGCGCCGTTCAAGGCGCAGAACATGTCCCTCAACTCGTTCGTCACCCGCGAGGGGGCCGAGATCGGACGGGCGCAGGCCATGCAGGCGCAGGCCGCCCGTGTCGAGCCGAGCGCCCTGATGAACCCCGTACTGCTCAAGCCGGGCAGCGACCGCTCCAGTCAGGTCGTGCTCATGGGCAAGCCGGTGGGCGAGATGAGTGCGCGCGGCTACCACGGGGGGCGTCAGGCCGCGCTGCTCGACACCGTCGTGGGATGCCTTGAGGAGTTGCGGGGCAGCTATGACGCCGTGATCTGTGAAGGGGCGGGCAGTCCCGCCGAGATCAATCTGCGGCGCACCGACATCGTGAACATGGGGATCGCGCGCGCCGCCCGCTTCCCCGTCCTGGTGGTCGGTGACATCGACCGGGGCGGGGTCTTCGCGTCCTTCTTCGGGACGACGGCGCTGCTGAGCGCGGCCGACCAGGAGCTGGTCGCCGGGTATCTCGTCAACAAGTTCCGGGGCGATGTCTCGCTCCTCGAACCCGGCCTCGACATGCTGCACGGACTCACCGGGCGGCGCACGTTCGGTGTGCTGCCGTTCCGGCACGGGCTCGGCATCGACGAGGAGGACGGTCTGCGGGTCTCCCTGCGGGGTGCCGTGCGGGAGTCCGTGGTGGCGCCGCCGGTCGGCGAGGACGTGCTGCGGGTCGCGGTCTGCGCGGTGCCGCTGATGTCCAACTTCACGGACGTGGACGCGCTCGCCGCCGAGCCGGGGGTCGTCGTGCGGTTCGTGGACCGCGCCGAGGAACTCGTCGACGCCGACCTCGTGGTCGTACCGGGCACGCGCGGGACCGTGCGGGCCCTTGAGTGGCTGCGCGAGCGCGGCCTCGCGGACGCCCTGGCGCGCCGCGCCGCCGAGGGGCGGCCGGTGCTCGGGATCTGCGGTGGCTTCCAGCTCCTCGGCGAGCACATCGAGGACGAGGTCGAGTCGCGCGCGGGCTCGGTGGACGGGCTCGGGCTGCTGCCGGTGCGGGTGCGGTTCGCCCGCGAGAAGACCCTGGCGAGACCGGTGGGCGAGGCCCTCGGCGAGCGGGTCGAGGGGTACGAGATCCATCATGGCGTCGCCGACGTCAGGGGCGGGGAGCCCTTCCTCGACGGCTGCCGGGTCGGCGAGGTGTGGGGCACGCACTGGCACGGGTCGCTGGAGAGCGACGCGTTCCGGCGCCGGTTCCTCACCGAGGTGGCGCGTGCGGCGGGGCGCCGTTTCGTGCCCGCGCCCGACACCTGCTTCGGCGCGCTGCGCGAGGAACAGCTCGACCTGCTCGGCGACCTGATCGAAGAACACGCGGACACGGACGCGCTGCTTGGCCTGATCGAGAACGGGGCGCCGGCCGGGCTGCCGTTCATCGCGCCCGGAGCGCCGTCGTGAGCGCCCTCGTGGGCGCCGTACTCGCGGGCGCTCTCGTGAGCGCCGCACCGCACCACCGCTTCAAGGAGGCTCTGTGAGTACCCCGTACCCGTTCACCGCTCTCGTCGGGCAGGACGACCTGCGGCTCGCGCTCTTGCTGAACGCCGTCTCGCCCGCCGTCGGCGGCGTACTCGTACGGGGTGAGAAGGGCACCGCCAAGTCCACCGCCGTACGCGCCCTCTCGGCGCTGCTGCCCGAGGTGCCTGTCGTCGCCGGGTGCCGCTTCTCGTGCGACCCCGCCGCGCCTGACCCGAAGTGCCCCGACGGTCCGCACGAGGCGGGCGGCGGCACGGCGCGGCCCGCGCGGATGGTGGAGCTGCCGGTCGGCGCGTCCGAGGACCGCCTCGTCGGCGCCCTCGACATCGAGCGGGCGCTCGCGGAGGGCGTCAAGGCCTTCGAGCCCGGACTGCTCGCCGACGCGCACCGGGGCATCCTCTACGTCGACGAGGTCAACCTCCTCCACGACCACCTGGTCGACCTCCTCCTGGACGCCGCCGCGATGGGCGCCTCGTACGTCGAGCGCGAGGGCGTGTCCGTGCGGCACGCCGCCCGCTTCCTGCTCGTCGGCACGATGAACCCCGAAGAGGGCGAGCTGCGGCCGCAGTTGCTCGACCGGTTCGGCCTCACCGTCGAGGTGGCGGCGTCCCGCGAGACGGACCAGCGCGTCGAGGTCGTGCGGCGGCGGCTGGCGTACGACGACGACCCCGAGGGGTTCGCCGAGCGCTGGGCCGAGGACGAGACCGCGCTGCGGGAGCGGGTCGTGGCGGCCCGCGCGCTCCTGCCCCAAGTCACCCTCGGCGACGGGGCGTTGCGGCAGATCGCGGCGACCTGCGCGGCCTTCGAGGTCGACGGGATGCGCGCGGACATCGTGATGGCGCGCACGGCGACGGCGCTGGCCGCCTGGGCGGGGCGTACGGACGTGGAGAGCGAGGACGTGCGGCAGGCCGCGCTGCTCGCGCTGCCGCACCGCAGGCGCCGCAACCCCTTCGACGCGCCGGGACTCGACGAGGACAAGCTCGACGAGACGCTGGAGGAGGCACGGGAAAACGAGGCGCCCGAGCCGCCTGAGGACGATCCCGACGGGGGCGGCCCCGACGGGAGTGGTCCCGGTGACGGTGGCGGGCAGCCCCCGGAGGGCGGCGGCCCCGACGCCCCGGAACTCCCCTCCCAGCAGCAGGGCCCCGACTCCGACGAGGCACCGGCGGCCCCTCAGGAACCGGCCCCGACCGCCGGCCCCGGAGCCGGCGAGCAGCAGCCCGTACGCGCCGCCGAGCCCTTCCGCACGAAGATGCTGAGCGTGCCCGGCATCGGCGAGGGCGCGGCGGGGCGGCGCTCCCGCGCCCGTACCGAGCACGGCCGTACGACGGGTTCGCGGCGGCCGAAGGGCACGCTGACCAAGCTGCACCTGGCGGCGACGGTGCAGGCGGCCGCGCCGCACCAGAAGGCCAGGGGCCGTTCCGGTACCGGCCTTGTCGTACGCCGTGACGATCTGCGGCAGGCGACGCGGGAGGGCCGCGAGGGCAACCTCGTGCTCTTCGTCGTGGACGCCTCCGGGTCGATGGCGGCGCGGCAGCGGATGAGCGCCGTCAAGGGCGCCGTGCTCTCCCTCCTCCTCGACGCCTACCAGCGGCGCGACAAGGTGGGGCTCGTGACGTTCCGGGGCAAGGACGCCGAGGTCGCGCTGCCGCCGACGTCGTCGGTGGACGCGGCGGCGGCCCGGCTGGAATCGCTGCCGACGGGCGGGCGCACCCCGCTGGCGGCGGGCCTGCTGAAGGCGCACGACGTGCTGCGCGTCGAGCGGCTGCGGGACGCGGCGCGGCGGCCGCTGGTGGTCGTGGTGACGGACGGGCGCGCCACGGGCGGCGTGGAGCCGGTGGCGCAGGCGGGGCGCGCGGCGCGGCTGTTCGCCGCCGAGGGTGTCGCCTCGGTGGTCGTGGACTGCGAGTCGGGTTACGTACGGCTGGGTCTGGCCGGGCAGTTGGCGGGCGAGCTCGGCGGGACGGCCGTGACGCTGGACGAGCTGCGGGCGGATTCGATCGCCGGTCTCGTCAAGAACGTACAGGGAATGAACTCGCCTTCCAGGAGGGCCGCTTAATGCCGCAGGGACAGCCGAGCGTCGTGCCGGACGACGGACTCACGACGCGCCAGCGCCGCAACCGCCCGCTCGTCTTCGTCCACACGGGCGTCGGCAAGGGCAAGTCGACCGCCGCGTTCGGACTCGCGCTGCGGGCCTGGAATCAGGGGTGGCCGATCGGTGTCTTCCAGTTCGTGAAGTCGGCGAAGTGGAAGGTCGGCGAGGAGAACGCGCTGAAGGTGCTCGGCGCCTCCGGTGAGGGCGGGAGCGTCGCCTGGCACAAGATGGGCGAGGGCTGGTCGTGGATCCAGCGCGCCCCCGCCGAGGGCGAGCTGACCAACGAGGACAAGGCCCGCGAGGGCTGGGAGCAGGTCAAGCGGGACCTCGCCGAGGAGACGTACAAGCTGTACGTCCTCGATGAGTTCGCCTATCCGATGCACTGGGGCTGGATCGACACGGACGAGGTCGTGGAGGTGCTGCGCGACCGGCCCGGCACGCAGCATGTCGTCATCACCGGGCGCAACGCCCCGCAGAAGCTGATCGACTTCGCGGATCTCGTCACCGACATGTCGAAGGTCAAGCACCCGATGGACGCCGGGCAGAAGGGGCAGAGGGGCATCGAGTGGTAGCTCGTCTCGTCATCGCGGCGCCGTCGTCGGGCAGCGGCAAGACGACCGTCGCGACGGGCCTGATGGCCGCCTTCGCGGCGGCCGGGCTCGCCGTCTCCCCGCACAAGGTCGGGCCGGACTACATCGACCCCGGCTACCACGCGCTGGCGACCGGCCGCCCCGGCCGCAACCTCGACGCGTATCTGTGCGGCCCCGAGCTGATAGAGCCGCTGTTCGCGCACGGCTCCGCCGGGTGCGATCTCGCCGTGATCGAGGGCGTGATGGGGATGTACGACGGGGCCGCGGGCCAGGGCGAACTAGCATCCACGGCGCATGTCGCCAAGTTGTTGCGGGCGCCGGTGGTGCTGGTCGTCGACGCGTCGTCGCAGTCGCGTTCGGTGGCGGCGCTGGTGCACGGCTTCGCCTCGTGGGACCCGGAGGTGCGGGTCGCGGGCGTCATCCTCAACAAGGTCGGCTCGGATCGGCACGAGGCGCTTCTGCGGGAGGCGTTGGAGGAGTCCGGGGTGCCGGTGCTCGGGGCGTTGCGCCGCGCGCCTCAAGTGCGGGCTCCCTCGCGGCATTTGGGGCTGGTGCCGGTCGCCGAGCGGCGGGCGGAGGCGGTGGAGTCCGTGGCGGCGCTCGCCTCGCAGGTGCGGGAGGGGTGTGACCTGGGCGCCCTGCTGGCACTGGCACGCAGCGCGCCGTCCCTGCGGGGGGCGGCGTGGGACCCCGCGTCGGGGCTCGGGTCATCACCGGCTTCGCCGGGTTCGTCCTCAAACGCCGGACGGGCTGGATTCTCCCCGGCCGGGCCCGGGAGGCGGCGACCCGTTGTCGCCGTCGCCGGTGGGGCCGCCTTCACGTTCTCGTATGCCGAGCACGCCGAACTGCTGGCCGCCGCCGGGGCCGAGGTCGTACCGTTCGACCCGCTCCACGACGAGGAGCTGCCGGAGGGGACCGCCGGGCTGGTCATCGGGGGCGGGTTCCCCGAGGTGTACGCGCCCGAGCTGTCCGCCAACGAGCCGCTGCGCAAGGCCGTGGCGCAGCTCGCGGAGTCCGGGGCGCCCGTCGCCGCCGAGTGCGCGGGGCTGCTGTATCTGGCCCGGGAGCTGGACGGGAAGCCGATGTGCGGGGTCCTCGACGCGCAGGCGCGCATGTCGCAGCGGCTGACGCTGGGCTACCGCGAGGCGGTCGCCGTCTCGGACAGTGTGCTCGCGGCGGCGGGGACGCGGATGCGGGGCCACGAGTTCCACCGCACGGTCGTCGAGCCCGGCGCCGGGGCGGCCGCCGCGTGGGGCCTGCACGCCCCCGAGCGGCGCGTCGAAGGCTTCGTGCAGGGGAACGTCCACGCCAGCTATCTGCACACGCACTGGGCCGCGCGGCCGGACGTGGCACGCCGCTTCGTCGACCGGTGTACGCCGTGACCGCCCGGGGCGGCTCGCGCCGCCGCTCATTCGGCGACGCCCACCACCGCCCAGATGAACGCCACGCCCGCCACCGTGCACAGCAGCGTCGAGCGGGCGGGGTGGTCGTGGTGTGCCTCGGGCAGGATCTCGGCGGCCGCGAGGTACAGCAGCGCGCCGCCGAAGAAGCCGAGGTAGCCGCCGAGCAGGCCCTCCGGGATGGTGAGGAGCAGCGTCGACGCGGCGCCCACCACCGGGGCGACCGCGTCCGCGAAGAGCATCGCGAGGGCCTTGCGGCGGGCGTTCCCGTACAGACTGGTGAGCGTGTACGTGTTGAAGCCGTCCGCGAAGTCATGGGCGATGACCGCGAGCGCCACGGCCACGCCCATGCCGCCGCCCACCTGGAAGGCGGCGCCGATCGCGACGCCGTCCATGACGCTGTGCCCGACCATCGCCGCGGCCGCCGTGAGGCCCACCTGGGGGACCCGGCCGTTCCCGTGCCCGGCGGCGCCGTGCGCGGCCTGCCGGACCGCGAGGAGGCGTTCCACCAGATGGGCGACGAGGAAACCGGCGACGAACAGGAGCAGCGCCGCCGGTACCCCGAAGACCGGCTCACCGGCGGCGTCCAGCGCCTCGGGCAGCAGGTCGAGGCCGACCACGCCGAGCATCAGGCCGCCCGCGAGCCCCAGCACGAGGTGGCGCCGGTCGGTGACCCGCTGGGCCGTCCAGCCGCCCACCAGGGTCATGAGGAAGGCGCCGAGCGCCACGAACACCGCCATGGGCCCTTGCTAGCCGATTGACCCCGCTTCGCGCACATCCCTCACCCCGTGTCCCCTCACCTCCTAGGAAAGGACCCCTCCATGGCTGACGCCCAGGTTCTCGTCGTGGGCGTCGGCGCCTGCGAGGGCGCCTCCCTGGAGGAGGTGCTCGGGCTCGTACGGGACGCGGTCGGCGAGGCCGGCTTCCCCGAAGGGGCGGTCGCCGAGCTGGCGACGGTCGACGTGAAGGCCGAGGAGCCGGGGATCGTCGGGACGGCGGCGCGGCTCGGGGTGCCGCTCGTGGCGTACTCGGCGGCCGAGCTGGCGGAGGTGACGGTTCCGAACCCCTCGGCGCGGTCCAGTGCGGCCGTGGGGACGCCGTCGGTGGCGGAGGCGGCGGCGCTGCGGGGCGGCGGCGAACTCCTCGTCCCCAAGCGCAAGTCGGCGCCGGTGGGGCGCCCGCCGATGGCGACGTGCGCGGTGGCGCGCCGCGACGGCGCCTCCGGGGGGCCCGGCACCGGCCACGACCTGCGCCACCACGGCGACGCGGAGGTACGTGACGACGGCGCGGACCTCACCGACCTGGCGGTGAACGTACGGGCCGACACTCCCCCGGCGTGGCTGAAGGAGGTCATCGCCGCGTCACTGGACGGCTTGGCGGCGTATCCGGACGGGCGCGCGGCACGGGAGGCGGTGGCGGCGCGGCACGGCCTGACCCCGGACCGGGTGCTGCTCACCTCGGGCGCGGCGGAGGCGTTCGTCCTCCTCGCGCGGGCCCTGAAGGTCCGTCACCCCGTCGTCGTGCACCCGCAGTTCACCGAGCCCGAGGCGGCTTTGCGGGACGCGGGGCACGAGGTGGGGCGGGTGCTGCTGCGGGAGGAGAACGGGTTCCGTCTGGAGGGACCGGCGGTGATCCCCGAGGAGGCCGACCTCGTGGTCATCGGCAACCCGACGAACCCGACGTCCGTCCTCCACCCGGCGGCGTCGATCGCCGCGCTGGCCCGGCCCGGACGGATCCTGGTGGTGGACGAGGCGTTCATGGACGCGGTGCCCGGTGAGCGGGAGGCGCTGGCGGGCCGTACGGACGTGCCCGGTCTCGTCGTGCTGCGCAGTCTGACGAAGACGTGGGGCCTGGCCGGGCTCCGGATCGGTTACGTCCTCGCCTCCCCCGACGTGATCTCCGCGCTCGCGCAGGCGCAGCCGCTGTGGCCGGTCTCCACTCCGGCGCTGGTGGCGGCGCGGGCGTGTGTGGCCCCGCGGGCGCTGGCGGAGGCCGGCCACGCCGCGCACCGCGTCGCGGCGGACCGGGCGCATCTCCTCGCGGGCCTCGCGGAGTTGGCCCCCTTCGGGGTCTGTGCGGTGGGGCCCGCGGAGGGTCCTTTCGTACTCGTCCGCGTGCCCGGCGCGCTGGGAGTACGGGCGCGGCTGCGGGGCCGGGGCTTCGCCGTGCGGCGGGGCGATACGTTCCCCGGCCTGGGGCCCGACTGGATCCGCCTCGCGGTCAGGGACCGCGCCACGTCGGACCGCTTCCTCGCGACGCTGGCGGCGGCGCTGGGCGGGGCGCCGGGCGCGCCGTCGGGCGCGGCGCCGGTCTCTTAGCGGCCGTCTCCTCCGGTGTGGATCTCCAGGGCCGTCCGCACGGCGGACTCCACGGCTCCTTCGATCCACGCGGGTTTGACGGACGTGTGGTCCCCGGCGAAGTGCAGGGGACCTTCGGCCTCGGGGATGGCGGGCAGTAGCTCGGTGTGCTGGCCGGGCAGGAGCACGGACGCCTCCCCGTAGGCGTAGGGGTCGCGCAGCCAGCTCTGTGTGCGGCCCGCGCCCGTGTAGAAGACCTCGACGCGCTGGCCGTAGACCTGCTGGAGGCCGCAGAGAGCGTGCGGGTAGCGCGCCTCGTCGTCCAGTGAGTCCCAGCGCAGCGCGTCGTCCGCCCAGCTGTAGGAGGCCAGGACCACGCCTCCGGCGCTGCCCGGGATCCGGTGGGAGGGGTGGAACATGAACCGGTTGGCGTTGTCCGACACCGAGCCGCCCCCCGTGACGTCGACCGCCTCCGGCTGTTCGCGTGCGAGCGCGCGGTTGGCGGCGTAGTGGGTGCGCTGGCCCGCCGTGATGTGTCCGGTGGGCACGGAGGGGTGGGCGCCGAGGAGGCTGCCGTCCGCCGCCGCCCGGCCGGTGCGGTAGGCGTCGTACAGACCGGGGTCGATGGCGCGCAGCTCCCGCTTCCAGTCGGCCTCGTCCCACTCCCACCAGCGTCGGCTGAACTCCAGCAGCACCTTGGTCGCGCTGTCGTAGTGCAGTTCGGCGACCGCCCGGCGCTTGCCGTACGACAGGGGCGGGGTCAGCTGCACATGGCGCAGCCCGGAGAACGGCACGGTGACCAGGGCGACGTCCGCGGTGAACTGCTCGCGTACGACGGGGCGGCCGCGCCCCTCCGACACGGTGTCCACCCATACGTGCGGGCCCTTGCCGCGGACGTGCTCGGCGTCCGGCGAAGGGCGATCGGGGTGGTGGTACTGGATGCGCGTGACCCGTCGGTCGAAGCGCACGTTCTCGCGGACGCGTGCCAGCAGGGCGTCCGGCAGTACGGCGGTGCCGCCCTCCAGCTCGTAGAAGGGCGTGCTGGGGCTGATGAGGGAGGAGCCGGTGAAGCTGTGGATGAAGGACAGCGGGAGGCGGGAGGTGAGGTTCTCCAAGGTGCCGATCAGGTCGATGGTCCGTTCGTCGAGCCCGGCGTGCTCGGTGAGGAAGCGGAACATCGACCAGTCACCGAACCGCCGCACCACCCGGGTCCAGCCCCGCAGCCGCTCCGGCAGCGGCTTGTCGACCCGTTGGCCGTGGTGGTCGAGGTAGCTGAACTCGTCGCGCACCGGGTCGAGTACGGAGCGCAGGATGGCGGCGGCGGGGGTGTCCCAGCGGGCGCGGGGGACGCCGAAGGAGCGGTTCACGCGCCGGGGCGCGCGTGCGTAGTCGGCACGCCGTACACGGATGCCGTTGACGTGGATCCAGGTGCGGTGGGCGGGGCGTCCCTCGCTGTCGACGTCGACGTAGTGGAAACGCCGCTTCTTCAGGGCGAACTGGTCGATCAGTTCCATCACCAAGGGATGGCTGCCGGGGATGCGCATCGCGCCCGCTTCGGCGTACTGGCGGGGGTCGGCGAAGGGCTGCTCGGCGTTCTCGTGGCCGCCGCGCCGGAAGGTCTTGATCCGTCCGCCCGCCCGGTTGCCGTTGGCCTCCAGGACCGTCACGCGGTGACCGGCCTCCTTCAGCAGCCAGGCGGCCACGAGACCGGCCGGGCCTGCGCCGATGACCAGGACGTTCTTCGGCCGTGCCCCTCGCCGGGCCGGCAGTCCCTTCTGGAGGACGCTCTGATAGCGCGGGACGAGGGGGCGGTCGTCGGAGTCCAGTACGAGGAGTGCGCGGGCGACGGCCAGGCACCGGTCGTAGTCGGCGCCACGGCTGTCCTCCCTGACGGCCGGTGCGGGGCGGGCCGCGGCGGGGCCGACGGACAGGGCGGTGGCCACGGAGGCCGTGCCGGCCGCCGCCGCGAAGCTCCGCCGGGAGAGGCCGCCGTCTGGACGCACCACCAGGTGATCTTCAGTCATGGCGGTCTTTGTACAGGTTCGCCGACGTGAAGAGCTCGGTGAAGGGCCGGGGGAACCCGAAGGGATGAACGCCGCGTGATCTCCGTCTGCCGCGCCGATCAAGCCGCCGACAGTGCGATAGGAGAGGCGGGAGGGAAGGGGAAACATGGTCCAGCGGCGCACACTGTTCGGTGGCAGGATCCGGTACTGGTTCGACAGCACGCTGGCCCGTGGCGCCGCCGTGCTCGTCGTCTGGATGGCGCTGCTGTGCCTGGCCGTCGTCCTGCCGGCCAGCGCGGTGCTCGCCTGGACCGACCCCGACGTGCCGGCGTCCCTGGGGGACCGGCTGGTGCAGGTGTGGCGCCACACCGGGAAGACGCTGCGACTGGGCGGCGCGACGGGCCCTCCGCTGCGGGTGGCGTTGTCGGTGCTGCTCGCGCTGGTCACCCTGCTGTACGTCTCGGCCCTGGTCGGCCTGATCACGGCGGCGCTGACGGAGCGGCTCACCGCGTTGCGCCGGGGCCGTTCCACCGTGCTCGAAGAAGGGCACGCCGTGGTCCTCGGCTGGTCGGAGCAGGTGTTCACCGTGGTGAGCGAGCTGGTGGCCGCCAACGCCAACCAGCGGCGGGCGGCGGTGGTCGTGCTGGCCGACCGGGACAAGACCGTGATGGAGGAGGCGCTGAGCACGAAGGTGGGCCACTTCGGCCGTACGCGGCTGATCTGCCGGAGCGGTCCCACCACCGACCCCGCCGTGTTACCCCTGGCGAACCCGGGCGAGGCCGGTGTCGTACTGGTCATGCCCCGCGACGAGCCCGCCGCCGACGCCGAGGTGGTCAAGACACTCCTTGCCCTCAGGGCGGCCCTGCCCGAGGCGGCCACCCGCCCGGCCGTGGTCGCCGCCGTCCGGGACGACGGCTACCACCTGGCCGCCCAACTCGCCGCCGGGCCGGACAGCGTCATCCTGGAGAGCGACACCGTCACCGCCCGGTTGATCGTCCAGGCCGCGCGCCATCCCGGGCTCTCCCTCGTCCACCAGGAGCTCCTCGACTTCGCGGGCGACGAGTTCTACCTGGTCACCGAGCAGGACCTGGTCGGCCGCCCGTTCGGTGACGCGCTGCTGTCCTACGCCACGTCAAGCGCCGTCGGGCTGATGCGGGGCGACACGCCCCTGCTCAACCCGCCGCCGGAGACGCTCATCGCTCCGGACGACCTGCTCATCGTCATCTCCCGTGACGACGACACGGTCTGGCTGGACGACTGCGCGGAGCTGGCCGAGGAGGCGGCGATGGCAGCCGGCCCTCCGACGCCCGTACGAGCGGAGCGGGTGCTTCTGCTGGGCTGGAACCGCCGGGCGCCGCTCATGGTCGACCAGTTGCGACGCCGCTCCCGGCCGGGATCCGTCGTCGACGTGGTGACGGACCACGGTGAGGCGACGGTCCGGGAGGTGGCCGAGGCCGAGGCGGGCAGCGGTGCCGAGCTGAGCCTGACACTGCACCACGGTGACGTGACCCGCCCCGAGACCCTGCGACGTCTGGACGTCCACTCCTACGACAGCGTGATCGTGCTCGGCCGGGACCCCGTTCCCGGGCAGTCGCCGGACGACCCCGACAACCGCACGCTCGTCACCCTCCTGCTGCTGCGCCGGCTGGAGGAGACGACCGGGCGCGAACTGCCGGTCGTCACCGAGCTGATCGACGACCGCAACCGGGCGCTGGCCCCCCTCGGTCCCGGGGCCGATGTGATCATCAGCGGCAAGTTCATCGGCCTGCTCATGGCGCAGATCTCCCAGAACCGGCACCTGGCAGCGGTGTTCGAGGAACTGTTCTCCGCCGACGGCACCGGGGTCCGCCTGCGGCCGGCCACGGACTACGTACTGCCCGGGAGCGAGACGTCCTTCGCCACGGTCGTCGCCGCGGCGCGTCGGCGCCACGAATGCGCCATCGGTTACCGGATGCACGACGACACGTCGACGAGTCCCGGCTACGGCGTGCGGATCAACCCGCCCAAGGCCGAGCGGCGATGCTGGAGGGCCGGGGACGAAGTCGTGGTGATCGGCAGGGACTGGACGAGCGGGTCAGCCGAATGAGATGACTTCCAGGTACCCGGCCGGTCGTCCGGGCGCGCCCCGCTTCGACCAGTCCCTGCGAAGGAGTCCCATGTCCGACGTCGTGCGCCTCGCGAGCGCTGCCGACCATCTCATATTGGAGCGGCTGTGGCTGATGTTCCGTCATGACATGTCCGAGGTCGACGGCAGGCTGCCCAACCCGGACGGGAGCTTTCGCGACGAATGGCTTCGGGCGGCCCTGGCCGACGCCGACTGGGCGCCGTACCTGCTGATGAGCGGCGACCGCCCCGCGGGGCTCGCGCTGGTCCGCGGCGTGAGCGGTCCGACGCGCGTCCTGAACAGCTTCTTCGTCGTCCGCGGGGCGCGCAGGAGAGGCATCGGGCTACAGGCGGCCCAGGAGGTCCTGGCCAAGCACCCGGGGCGGTGGGAGATCGCGTTCCAGGACGCCAACACGGCCGCGGCCCGCTTCTGGCGCCGCGTCGCCGCGAAGGCCGCGTGCGGGGAGTGGACCGAGGAGCACAGGCCGGTGCCGCAGCGGCCGGATCTGCCGCCGGACGCCTGGATCTCTTTCAGCACGCTCGCTTGAACAGGTATCGGAGAGCGTGATCCCGGGGGTGTGACCGGCCCCGCCTACTGGATGCAGGCGGGGCACAGCCCTCCCCCTCCCCCGCCGAAGGCGGTCAGCCCCGGCTACGGCGGGCCATCGCCACCGCGCCACCGCCCGCGATCAGCAGCACCACCGCCCCGCCCGTGACATACGGCGTCATCGAACTCCCCCCGGTCTCCGCGAGGTTCGCCTCCGTGCCCTTGGAGCCGACCGGCTTCGCCGGTTTCCCCTGGGGCTTCGTGCCGCCACCCTCCCGCTCACGCTCGCGCTCCGCCCTCGGCGACTGGCAGCCGGCCCCCGCCAACGTCACCGTCCCCTCCACCTCGGCGACGTTCAGCTTCAAGGGGTTCACCGAGACCTTCAGCTCCAGCGCCGTCGCCGCAGCCGTACGCGAGGTCGTACTCCTCTTCGACAGGTCGAGCCGCACCTCCCCGACGCCCGGCACCTTCACCTCGGACGTCCCCCCGGCCGTCAGCGTCACCTTCTTGCCTAGGACGGTCACCGTGCCCAGCACGTTCGCCTCGGCGACAGGCCGCTTCCCGGCCTCGCAGACCGCCCTCGACGTGACCTTCTCGACCTCGACGAGGGAGAGCAACGGCAGCCCGGGGACGTGCATCTTGGCCCGCGCCACGTTGCTGTACCCCTCCGCCCTGCCGCCCTTCACCGTCGCCCTGGCGCTCGCCACGTCCGCGCGCAGCACGCTGAACGGCTGCCCGCCGTTGACCCCGTCCAGCCGGGCGGTCAGCGCGGTCTTCTCGGCGCTCGCGGGCGCCTGCACCTCGTTGAGGGAGACCTTGAGCGGGACGTTCACGGTCTTGTTGAGCAGGGAGACGTCGAGCCCGGTCCGCAGTACGACGGCGTCCGCGCGGCCGCCGCGGTCGTTCTCGCCGCCCGTGGCCTGCGCGGACCCCGCACCCGCGAGCGCCGTGGGACCTGCGGCGAGGGCGGTGGCGGTCGCCACGACGGCGAGACGGCGGCGGCGGGCGGGCATGCGGAAGGTGTTGCTGTTCAAGGTGGTGGAACCCCCACAGGAGAAACGGGCCGTCGGCAGGCGCACGCCACATGGGGACATCGCGTACGCGCCGAGGGCGTCGCCCTCCATCGGCGGAGGACGACGCGGGAATCTTTACGCACTTAGAGTGAACAGTCAGCAGCGAGGCGTGAGTTCACTCGTAAGGGAGGTTTTCGACCTTGCTTTCGAATCTCCTGGCACGCGCGTTCCCTCACTTCACCCGAACAACTGCCGTCTCCGGCACAGTGGTTGACCCCGAAGCGCTACCCCACCACCCTCCCCGCCAGCACCACCCGCCGCGGCGCGGCAAGTACCCGTACGTCCTGGCGGGGGTCCGCCTCGTACACCACGAGGTCCGCCGGGGCGCCCTCCGTCAGGCCGGGGCGGCCGAGCCACTCGCGCGCTCCCCAGGTCGTCGCGGAGAGCGCGGCCACCGGCGGGATGCCCGCGCGGGTCAGCTCGGCGACCTCGGCGGCGACCAGGCCGTGCGGCAGGGAGCCGCCCGCGTCGGTGCCCGCGAAGACCGGGACGCCCGCGTCGTAGGCGGCCCGCACCGTGTCGTAGCGGCGGTCGTAGAGCCTGCGCATATGCGCCGACCAGCGGGGGAACTTCTTCTCGCCGCCCGCCGCGAGGTCCGGGAACGTGGCGATGTTGACCAGCGTCGGGACGATGGCGACCCCCCGCTCGGCGAAGAGCGGGATGGTGTCCTCGGTGAGGCCCGTGGCGTGTTCGATGCAGTCGATGCCCGCCTCGACCAGGTCCCGCAGGGAGTCCTCGGCGAAGCAGTGGGCGGTGACGCGGGCGCCCAGGCGGTGCGCCTCGGCGATCGCCGCCTCCACCGCGTCCCGTGGCCAGCAGGCGGTCAGGTCACCGGCCTCGCGGTCGATCCAGTCGCCGACGAGCTTGACCCAGCCGTCGCCGCGCCGGGCCTCCTGTGCCACGTACGCGACGAGGTCCTCGGGTTCGATCTCATGGGCGTAGTTGCGGATGTAGCGGCGCGTGCGCGCGATGTGGCGGCCCGCCCGGATGATCTTCGGCAAGTCCTCGCGGTCGTCGATCCAGCGGGTGTCGGACGGCGAGCCCGCGTCACGGATGAGGAGGGCGCCGATCTCACGGTCGGTCAGGGCCTGCTTCTCGGCCGTGTCGGCGTCCACGGGCCCGTGGGCGTCGAGACCGACGTGACAGTGCGCGTCGACCAGGCCGGGCAGCGCCCAGCCCGCGACGGCGACGGTCTCCGTCGCGGGCGTCACCGGGCGGTCGTACGTCACCCTCCCCCCGACGACCCACAGTTCGTCCCGTACGTCATCGGGCCCGACGAGCACCCGCCCCTTCACGTGCAGCACCGCGTGATCGCTCATGGCAGCAGCTTAGGAGGCGCTCCGGGCGGGCGGTACGGGGCGCCGGGAACGGCCCGTGAAGGCGCGGGAGACGGCCGGTGAGGGCACTGGGCAGGCCCGTCACCGGGTGCTCGGTACGCTCGTACCCGCAGCCCGGACGAACTCGTGAGCGAAGTGAGCAGTGACGTGAGCAGTACTGTGACGCACCCCTTTCTGGACCTGGCGCCGCTGAGCGCCCAGCACTTCGCCGCCATTGAGGCGCGGGTGGCCCGTCTGCTCGACACCGAGCAGGACGTCGTGATCATGCAGGGTGAGGCCCTGCTGCCCCTGGAGGGGTGCATCCGGGGCGCCGCGCGGCCCGGTACGACCGCGCTGAACGTGATCACCGGGCCGTACGGGCAGACCTTCGGCGACTGGCTGCGGGACTGCGGCGCCGACGTCGTCGACCTCGCCGTGCCCTTCCACACGGCCGTCACCGCCGACCAGGTGCGCCAGGCCTTCGCCGAGCACCCGGAGATCGACTTCGTCTCGCTTGTGCACGCCGAGGCCGCCACCGGCAACACCAATCCGGTCGCGGAGATCGGCGAGGTCGTGCGGGAGCACGGCGCCCTGTTCATGCTGGACGCGGTCGCCTCGGTGGGCGCCGAGCCGCTGCTGCCCGACGCGTGGGGCGTGGACCTGTGCGTGATCGGCGCGCAGAAGGCGATGGGCGGTCCGGCGGGCGTCTCCGCGGTGTCGGTGAGCGAGCGGGCGTGGCAGCGGATCGCCGCCAACCCGCAGGCGCCCCGCCGCTCCTATCTCTCCCTCCTCGACTGGAAGGAGCGCTGGATCGACGGCGGCCGCAAGGCCCTGCTGCACGCGCCTGCCCAGCTGGAGATGCTGGCCCTGGAGGCGTGCGTGGAGCGCATCGAGACGGAGGGCCTGGACGCCCTGATGGCCCGCCACGCCACGGCCGCCGCCGCCACGCGCGCGGGGGCGCTCGCGCTCGGCGGGGGCCTGGAGCCGTACGTGTACGAGGCCCGGGACGCGGCCCCCGTCGCCACCACCCTGCGCGTGCCCTCGGGCGCGGACGCCTCGGAGCTCGTCGCCAGGGCGCTCGCCGCGGACCCGGTGCTTCCGCTGGTCGCCGGGGGCGGGGCGCTGGCCAAGGAGATGATCCGGGTCAACCACTACGGCCCGGACGCCACCCGGGGTGTCGTCCACGCCTGCCTCGCGGCCCTCGGCGCCGCGCTGACCGAGTCGGGCCTGACGGTCGACCTGGAGGCGGCCCGCCGCGCGGTGACGGCCACCTGGAGCTAGCGGCCGCTCGGACGCCCGGAGCTAGCGGCCGCTCGGACGCCTGGAGTCGGCGGACAATCGGCGCCCGGAGTCGGCGGGCGATCGGGGCGGGGCGGCCCGGGGCCGAAAGTCCACCCTTTCGCCGAGGCGCCCCGCCATGGCAACGTGCCCCTCATGAGCACTCTCCCCGACGGCCGCCGCATCCCGCCCCTGACCGCCGACGAGCCCACCATGCTGGCCAGTTGGCTGGACATGCACCGGGCCACGCTCGCCCTCAAGTGCTCGGGGCTCGACGACGAGCAGGCGCTGCGCACGTCCGTGGAGCCGTCCTCGCTCTCCCTGTTCGGTCTTGTGCAGCACCTCGCCGAGGTGGAACGGAACTGGATCCAGCGGATCTTCGACCAGCGGGACGTGCCCCCGATCTTCGAGAAGTCGCCGGACGGCGGGTTCACTCCGGACCGCGACCGGACGTTCGCCGAGGTGCGCGGTGTGGGAGGGCGAGGTCGCCGTCAACCGGAAGATATGCGAGGGGCGCGCGCCGGACGAGACGGGCCGGCTCGGGTCCGGGGAGGCGGCCGTCGTGGGCGGCGAGGCCGAGGTCAGCCTCCGCTGGGTCCTGATCCACCTCATCGAGGAGTACGCACGCCACAACGGCCACGCGGATCTCCTGCGCGAACGCATCGACGGCGTGACGGGAAAGTGAGAGGAACATGAATCGGGCGCGCCTTTCCGGCACCGGTCACGCATCTTCCGTCTATCCGTCCGCCTATTCATCCGCGCATTCTCACGAATTCTTTATCAGCACAGCTTCCCGTATTCTTCTGCCCGCTTTCCGGCATCCTAAACACTAAGGTTTCGTCAGCGCCAATCGGCGTAATTCGGACGCGTCTCATGCAGGTTACATCGGTGTGACACACTCCACATCGCGCCCTTTTCGCGGGCATATGACCCGGTCAAATCGCCACAAATCGCGGAGATCTCACGCGTGCGCACACCCACGCGCGATAACACATGAAGCGCACTTGCGGAACCCCTTCCCTCGATGCAATTCCAGAAATTGCTCGGTAAATTCAATCCGCATGACCGCTGCACAAGCCGATCTACCGACCGACCTGCAAGCGAAATTCCCGAAAATGCCCGAGGGACTGCGACTCGACAGTCCCGCTGTCGCCGACGGCGCCGCCATCTGGCGGATCGCCCGCGACTCCAAGGTGCTGGACCTCAACTCCTCCTACAGCTACCTGCTGTGGTGCCGCGACTTCGCGGCCACGTCCGTCGTGGCCCGGGACGCCGCCGGCGAGGCGGTCGGGTTCATCACCGGCTACATCCGGCCCGAGCGCCCCGACACCCTGATGGTCTGGCAGGTCGCCGTCGACCACGATCAGCGCGGCCGCGGTCTGGCCGGCGCCCTGCTCGACGGGCTGACCGCGAAGGTCGCCGCGGGCCGCGCGCTGAGCACGATCGAGACGACGATCGCGCCCTCGAACACGGCGTCCGAGCGGCTCTTCCTCTCCTACGCGCGTCGACACGGCGCGTCGGTGGAGCGCAGGGTCCTGTTCGACGCCGGGCTCTTCCCCGACGACGGCCACGAGCCCGAGGTGCTGTACCGCATCGGTCCACTCGGCCCCTGAGCCGCCCTCGCTTCCCCCAGCCACACCCGTAACTCCCCTACACCTCCCACGACTTTCCATCTCCCAGGAGATCCGCTGTGACCATCACCCAGCCCGACCTGAGCGTCTTCGAGACCCTGGAGTCGGAGGTGCGCAGCTACTGCCGCGGTTGGCCTACGGTCTTCGACCGCGCGCAGGGCAGCCGCATGTTCGACGAGGACGGCCACGAGTACCTCGACTTCTTCGCCGGGGCCGGCTCACTCAACTACGGCCACAACAACCCGGTCCTCAAACGCGCGCTCATCGACTACCTGGAGCGCGACGGCGTCGTGCACGGTCTCGACATGTCGACGACCGCCAAGCGCGCCTTCCTGGAGTCGTTCCAGAACATCATCCTGCGCCCGCGCGACCTGCCGTACAAGGTCATGTTCCCGGGCCCGACGGGCACCAACGCCGTGGAGTCGGCGCTGAAGCTGGCCCGCAAGGTCAAGGGCCGCGAGTCGATCGTGTCGTTCACCAACGCCTTCCACGGCATGTCGCTCGGCTCGCTCGCCGTGACCGGCAACGCCTTCAAGCGGGCGGGCGCCGGTATACCGCTGGTGCACGGCACGCCGATGCCGTTCGACAACTACCTGGACGGTCAGACGCCCGACTTCATCTGGTTCGAGCGGCTCCTGGAGGACCAGGGCTCCGGCCTCAACCAGCCCGCCGCCGTGATCGTCGAGACGGTGCAGGGCGAGGGCGGCATCAACGTCGCCCGCACCGAGTGGCTGCGCAAGCTCGCCGACGTGTGCGAGCGCTGGGACATGCTCCTGATCGTCGACGACATCCAGATGGGCTGCGGCCGCACCGGCGCCTTCTTCTCCTTCGAGGAGGCGGGCATCACGCCGGACATCGTGACGGTGTCGAAGTCCATCAGCGGCTACGGCATGCCCATGTCGCTCTGCCTGTTCAAGCCGGAGCTGGACGTGTGGGAGCCGGGCGAGCACAACGGCACCTTCCGCGGCAACAACCCGGCGTTCGTCACGGCCGCCGCCGCCCTGGAGACGTACTGGACCGACGGTTCGGCGATGGAGAAGCAGACCCGCGCCCGCGGCGAGCAGGTCGAGCAGGCGCTGAGCGCGATCGTCGACGAGAACCGCGCCGAGATCAAGGAGTTCCGCGGCCGCGGTCTGGTCTGGGGCATCGAGTTCCTCGACAAGGACCGCGCGAGCGCCGTGGCGAAGCGGGCCTTCGAACTGGGCCTGCTGATCGAGACCTCCGGCCCCGAGGGCGAGGTCGTCAAGCTCCTCCCGGCGCTGACGATCACCCCCGACGAGCTGGACGAGGGGCTGCGCACGCTGGCCCGCGCGGTACGCGAGACCGCCTGAGCGAGCGACTGTCCGAGCCCCGGCAACGTAAGAGAAAAGGAACCACCACACCGTGATCGTCCGTTCGTTCAAGGACATTGAAGGCACCGACCGGCATGTGAAGGCCGCTTCGGGTACCTGGGAGAGCAAGCGCATCGTCCTCGCCAAGGAGCGCGTGGGGTTCTCCCTGCACGAGACCATCCTGTACGCGGGGACGGAGACGTCGATGTGGTACGCGAACCACATCGAGGCCGTCGTCTGCACCAAGGGCGAGGCCGAGCTGACCGACGACACGACCGGCGAGAAGTACACGATCACCCCGGGCACCATGTACCTGCTCGACGGGCACGAGAAGCACACCATGCGGATCAAGGAGGACTTCCACTGCCTGTGTGTCTTCAACCCGCCCGTCACCGGTCGTGAGGACCACGACGAGAACGGCGTGTACCCGCTGCTCACGGAGCCGGACCCGGTCTGAACGGCTGACATCCCGCACAGGGCCGTACGAGAGGAGAGGCAGGCAACACCATGACCACCGCACCCGAACGCACCACTGACCTGTACCCGACCCGAGGCGCCGAGGAGGTGCTCATCGAACGCAAGGACCCGGTGGTGTGGTCCGAGCCGGGTGCCGAGGGGCCCATCGCGGCCGGGGATCTGGCGGGGTTCGAGCGGGACGGTTTCCTGGCCATCGACCAGTTGATCACCCCGGACGAAGTCAGCGTGTACCACGCCGAGTTGGAACGGCTCATGAACGACCCGGTGATGCGGGCCGACGAGCGTGCCATCGTCGAGCCGCGCTCACAGGAGATCCGCTCCCTCTTCGAGGTGCACAAGATCAGTGAGCTGTTCGGCAGGCTCGCCGCCGATCCGCGCGTGGTGGGCCGTGCCCGGCAGATCCTCGGCTCCGACGTGTACGTCCACCAGTCCCGGATCAACGTGAAGCCGGGCTTCGGGGCCTCGGGGTTCTACTGGCACTCGGACTTCGAGACCTGGCACGCGGAGGACGGCCTGCCGAACATGCGCACCGTCTCGGTGTCGATCGCGCTGACGAAGAACCACGACACCAACGGCGGCCTCATGATCATGCCGGGGTCGCACAAGACGTTCCTCGGGTGTGCGGGCGCCACTCCGAAGGACAACTACAAGCGGTCGCTGCAGATGCAGGACGCGGGCATCCCGTCGAACGAGACGCTGACCCATCTCGCGGCCGACCACGGGATCCGCCTCTTCACCGGCGAGGCGGGCTCGGCCACCTGGTTCGACTGCAACGCCATGCACGGCTCCGGGGACAACATCACCCCGTATCCGCGCTCTAACGTCTTCATCGTCTTCAACAGCGTGGAGAACAAGGCGGTCGAGCCGTTCGCGGCGCCGGTGCGCAGGCCCGAGTTCATCGGGGCGCGGGACTTCACCCCGGTGAGGTGACCTGACGTACACGGCGGTCGGCCCGGCACCCCCCGTGGGCGCCGGGCCGACCGCCGTTCTGCCGTGCTACAGCGCGGGGTAGTCCGTGTAGCCCTTCTCGGTGCCGCCGTAGAAGGTCGTCGGGTCGGGGGTGTTGTACGGGCCCCCGGCCTTCAGGCGGGCCGGCAGGTCGGGGTTGGCGAGGAAGAGCGCGCCGAACGCGATGATGTCCGCGGTGCCGTCCTCGACGAGGGCGAGCGCGTCCTGGCCGGTGGGGCCCTCGGTCTGCGGGTTCAGGATGAAGGTGCCGCCGAAGTCCTGGCGCAGCCGGGTGACCAGCTCGCGGATCTCGCCCACCTCCAGCACGTGCAGATACGCGAGGTCCAGCGCGGCCAGCTCCTTCACCAGGGCGGTGTAGGTGGGCTCCGGGTCGGGCTCGGCGATGTCGTTGAAGGGGTTGCCGGGCGAGAGGCGGAAGCCGGTGCGGGCGGCGCCGATCTCCGCGGCGACGGCCTTGGCCACCTCGACGGCGAAGCGGAGGCGGTTCTCGACCGAGCCGCCCCACTCGTCGGTGCGCCGGTTGGTGCCGGGCGCGAGGAACTGGTGGATCAGATAGCCGTTGGCGCCGTGCAGCTCGACGCCGTCGAAGCCCGCGTCGATCGCGTGCCGCGCGGCGGTGGCGAAGTCGGCGATGGTGGCGCGGACCTCGGCATCGGTCAGCTCATGCGGGGTGACGAAGTCCTTGGGGCCCTCGGCCGTGTAGACCTGCCCCTGGGCGGTGACCGCCGAGGGGGCGACGTTGACCAGGCCGTCGGGGAGCAGGACGGGGTGGCCGATGCGCCCGGCGTGCATGATCTGGGCGAAGATCTTGCCGCCCGCCGCGTGCACGGCGTCGGTGACCTTGCGCCAGGAGGCGACCTGCTCGGCGCTGTGCAGGCCCGGCGTGTCCGGGTATCCCTGGCCGACCACAGAAGGCTGGATGCCCTCGGTGATGATCAGGCCCGCGGAAGCGCGCTGGGCGTAGTACGCCACGGTCAGATCAGTGGCCACACCGCCCTGACCAGCGCGACTACGGGTCATGGGGGCCATGGCGATGCGGTTGGCGAGCGTGGTGCCGGACAGGTCGATCGGATCGAACGCGGTGGTCATCAGAACTCCTGGGCAAGTTTTATGTGGTCGGCCAAGTAACGCGCCGGGTCTTACTGTAACCCATTTCTTGGCCGACCAAGGTAATCTTTTCGGAAGACGTCCAGTGACCAGCAGGAGCACGCGATGAAGGCCGACCCCGCACCGACCGACCCGGCCGGCCCCGCCTGTCCTCCCGGGCTGCCCGCGGTGGCCATGGCGGGCCCCGCGAGCCACGCGGTCAGCCGGGTGGCGCGGTTGCACCGCATCGCCGCGGGAAAGGTCCTGAAGGGGGTCGGCCTCTACCCCGGCCAGGAGTTCGTGATGATGCACCTGTGGGAGGCGGGCCCGGTGCGGCAGTCCGAGCTGATCAAGGCGGTGGAGCTGGACCCCTCGACGGTCACGAAGATGCTCCAGCGGCTGGAGCAGGCGGGCCATGTGCGCCGCCGCCCCGACCCCGCCGACCGCCGGGCCGTCCTCGTCGAGGCCAGCGACGCGAGCTGCGGGCTGCTCGCCCAAGTGGAGCGCGCCTGGGGCGAGTTGGAGCGGCATACGCTCGCCGGGCTCGACGAGGACGAGCGTGCGGAACTGCTGCGGCTGCTCGCCAAGGTGGAGGAGAACCTCTGCACGGAGACGGCGGAGTGCCCGGAGCGGCGGGCCGCGCAAGGGTAGGCGTGCCGGCTCAGCCGGCCAGTACGTCGAGGAGGCGGTCCACGTCGGCCTCGGTGTTGTACAGGTGGAAGGTGGCGCGCAGATGGCCCGCCCGCGCCGCCGCGATGATGCCCGCGCGGGTCAGTTCCGGCTCGCGGTCGGCGAGCCCGGGGACCGAGACGATGGGCGAGGTTCCCGGCACCGGGGAGTGGCCGAGTGCGGCGAGCCCCGCGCGGTAGCGCTCGGCGAGCGCCACGTCGTGGGCGTGGATCGCGTCGACGCCCACCTCCTCGATCAGGGAGAGCGCCGCGGCCGCCCCGTGGTAGGCGAGGAAGGCGGGCGGCTCGTCGAACCTCCGCGCGCCCGGGGCGAGTTCACCGATCGGGCCGTACGTCGAATGCCAGGAGTCGGCCGCCGCGAGCCAGCCGCCGTGCAGTGGCAGCAGGGACTCCTGCGCCGCCTCGCCCACCGTCAGGAAAGACGTGCCGCGCGGGCAGAGCAGCCACTTGAAGGCGCCGGTGACGGAGTAGTCGTACGCCCCCGCGTCGAACGGCAGCCAGCCCGCCGACTGTGTGGCGTCGGCGAGGGTGCGTGCGCCGTGCGCGGCCGCGGCCCCGCGGATCGCGGCGCAGTCCGCCTCGCGGCCGTCGGCGGATTGAATGGTGGAGAACGCGACCAGCGCGGTCTCGGGCCGGACCGCCTCCGCGAGCCCCTCCAGCGGCGCGTACCGCGGCTTCAGGTCGCCCCGCAGCACGAAGGGGTTGATCAGGGACGAGAAGTCCCCTTCGGGGAAGAGCACTTCGGCGCCCGACGGGAGGGAGGCGGCGATCAGGCCGACGTGCACGGCGACCGAGCCGCCGGTCGCCACCCGCGAGGGCGCCACACCCGCCAGCCGCGCGAAGGACTCGCGGGCCGCTTCGACCTTGCCGAAGTCGCCCGAGCCGCCGCGCTCGCCCGCGCCGACCTCCGCCGCCAGGGCCTGGACGGCCGCGACGGCCCGGCGCGGCAGCAGACCGCAGCTCGCCGTGTTGAGGTAGGTCGTCGTCGGGGCGAACTCGCCCGCGTGGTCAGTGCCGTCGCCGATCCCCATGAGCGTCATGGGGATCAACCTATGCGGCCGCTCAGCCCCGCGGAACCGCGCATCCGTCGGGCCCGCACGCCTCGCCCCCGTCGGCGTCCGCGAGGGCGGTCAGCGGTGAACGGCTGCCCCACGCCTGCTCGAGCGCCTGCGTGAAGACCTCGGCGGGCTGGGCGCCGGAGATGCCGTACTTGCGGTCGAGGACGAAGAACGGCACGCCGTTCGCGCCCAGCTCGGCGGCCTCGCGCTCGTCGGCGCGGACCTCGTCGGCGTACTTCTCGGCGTCGGCGAGTACGGCACGCACCTCGTCGCCGTCCAGGCCCGCCTCGACGGCCAGCTCCACGACGCGCTCGTCGTCCTCGAAGACGGACCGCTCCTCGGCGAAGTTCGCGCGGTAGAGCAGGCCGATCAGCTCGTCCTGCCGGCCCCGCTCCTTGGCGAGGTGCAGGAGGCGGTGCATGTCGAAGGTGTTGCCGTGGTCGCGGCCCTCGGTGAGGTAGTCGAGGCCCTCGGCGGCGGCGTTCTCCCCGAGCCGCCGCTCGCCCTCGCGGGCCTGCTCCTCGGTCATGCCGTACTTGCGCATGAGCATCGGGATGACGGGGCCGCTGTCGCCCTTGGCGCGGCCCGGGTCCAGTTCGAAGGAGCGGTGCACGACCTCGACGCCGTCGCGGTGCGGGAAGGCGGCGAGGGCCTTCTCGAAGCGGGCCTTGCCCACGTAGCACCAGGGGCAGGCGATGTCGCTCCAGATCTCGACGCGCATGTGTGTGGCTCTCTTCAGGTCGTACGTCAGGTCGGTGCGGAGGGAGCCTCCGCTCAGGGCGTCAACACACGGGCAAAGCGGCTCATTCCCCCGCCGCGAACTTCCCCGTGTTGGCCCTGACCCAGGTGCGCAGGTGCGCCAGTGGCTCCAGGGCGCCCCGGCCGAGGCCGGTCAGTTCGTACTCGACGCGGGGCGGGACCTCCGCGTAGACCGTCCGTTTCACGAGGCCGTGTTCCTCCAGGCGGCGCAGGGTCTGCGTGAGCGCCTTGGGGCTGACGCCCTCCAGCTTGCGGCGCAGCTCGCCGAAGCGGCGCGGGCCGTCCTCCAGGGCGGTGATGGCGAGGCCCGTCCACTTGTGGACGAGGAGTTCGTAGACCGCGCGGCCGGGGCAGAGCAGGCCGTAGATGTCGTGGGGCCGAGCAGCGGTGCCGGAGGTCCTGTCGCGGGGCTGACCAGTCATGGTTCCCAAAATATAGTTGGGCTCCTTGCGGGTGACCGGGCGGTCCGTCCTACGGTCCCGATCATGACTTCGCGCCTCGCTTCCCTCCCCTCCCCCGTCTCCCCCGTCCGTGTCGGGATCGTCGGCCTGTCCGCCCGCGGCGGCTGGGCGCCCCGCTCCCACCTGCCCGCGCTGGCCCGCCTCCAGGGGTACGAACTGCGTGCCCTGTCCGCGTCGAGCGAGGAGTCGGCGCGGGCCGCGGGCGAGAAGTACGGGGTGCCGCTGGCCTTCGGCTCGGCCGAGGAGCTGGTCCGCAGCGACCAGGTCGACCTCGTCGTGGTGAGCGTGCGCGTGCCGCTGCACCGCGAGGTGGTCCTGGCCGCGCTCGGCGCGGGCAAGGCGGTGCTCAGCGAGTGGCCGCTCGGCAACGGTCTCGCCGAGGCCGAGGAGCTGGCGGCGGCCGCGGACCGGGCGGGTGTCCGGACCTTCGTGGGCCTCCAGGCCAGGTCGGCGCCCGCGGTCCGGCACGTCCGGGAGCTGGTCGCCGACGGCTATGTGGGCGAGGTCCTCTCGACGAGTCTGGTCGCCTCGGGGCGCGGGTGGGGCCCGGTGTTCGAGCCGAGCGGCGCCTATCTCCTGGACGAGCGGAACGGCGCCACGATGCTGACGATCCCCTTCGGGCACACCGTCGACGCGCTCACCATGGTGCTCGGGGAGTTCACGGAGGTCTCCGCGACCCTGGCGACGCGGCGCCCTGCCGTGCGCGAGGCGGGCACGGGACGCACCGCGCCGATGACGGCCGCCGACCAGATCGCCGTGTCGGGGCGCCTGGAGTCGGGGGCCGTCGTCTCGGCGCACTTCCGCTCGGGTCTGTCCCGGGGCACGGACTTCCACTGGGAGATCAACGGCACGGAAGGGGACCTCGTCGTCACCGGCGACTCCGGGCACCTCCAGCAGGCCGCGGTGACCGTGCGCGGCGGACGCGGCGCGGACAAGGGGCTCACCGAACTCCCCGTGCCCGTACGCCACTTCGACGTGCCCTCGCTGGAGGAGCTGCGGGGGCTGCCCTCGTACGAAGTGGCGTACAACGTGGGAGCGCAGTACGCGCGGATCCTCGCCGACCTCACCGAGGGCACCGCCCACGCCCCGGACTTCGCGCACGCGGTCCGGCGCCAGCGGCTGCTGGACGCGATCGGGCGGTCGGCGGCCACGGGGCGGCGCGTGGAGGTGTGAGCGAACGCCCGCGTCCGCGGTGGGTCAGTGCTCGTACCGGCCGTCGATCCGCCGTGGCAGGCCCAGCGGGTTGGCGTCGCGCAGCTCGGGCGGGAGCAGGGCCTCGGGGGTGTTCTGGTACGCGACCGGGCGCAGCCAGCGTTCGATGGCCGTGCCGCCCACCGACGTCGACGTGGAGGTGGTGGCGGGGTAGGGACCGCCGTGGTGCTGGGCGGGTGCGACGGCGACGCCGGTGGGCCAGCCGTCGACGAGCACGCGCCCGGCGAGCGGGGTGACCTCGGCGATCAGCTCGGCTCCCCGGGGGCTGGCGCCCGCCGCCTCGTCGGCGGAGAGCTGCACGGTCGCGGTGAGGTTGCCGGGCAGGCGGGAGAGGACGGCGGTGATCTCCGCGTCGTCGGCGTAGCGGGCGACGACGGTGACCGGGCCGAAGCACTCCTCCAGGAGCAGGTCGTACGCCCCTTCGCTCGCGAGGCGCGCCGCCGGGACCGTGAGGAAGCCCGCGCTGACGGTGTGCTCGCCGCCCGCGCCCGGGGTCACCGGGGCCGCCACGTCCGGCAGTTCGGCGCGTTCGCGCACCCCGGCGACGAAGTTCTCCCGCATCCGGTGGTCCAGGAGCACCCCGGCCTCGGTGTCGCTGACGGCCTCGGTCAGGGACTTCACGAGCCGGTCGCCGCCCGCGCCCTCGGGGGCGAGGACCAGGCCGGGCTTGACGCAGAACTGGCCGACGCCGAGCGTCATCGAGCCCGCGAGGCCGGTGCCGATCTGCTCGCCGCGCTCGGCGGCGGCGGCCTCGGTGACGACGACGGGGTTGAGGGAGCCGAGTTCGCCGTGGAAGGGGATCGGCACGGGCCGTGCGGCGGCCGCGTCGAAGAGGGCGCGTCCGCCGCGGATGGAGCCGGTGAACCCGGCGCCGGACACCAGCGGGTGCTCGACAAGGGCGACGCCCGCGTCGAAGCCGTGCACCAGGCCGATGACGCCCTCGGGGATGTCGTGCCGCGCCGCCGCCCTGCGCAGTACGGAGGCGACCAGCTCGGAGGTGCCCGGGTGGTCGGGGTGGGCCTTGACGACGACGGGGCAGCCCGCGGCGAGCGCGCTCGCGGTGTCGCCGCCGGGCACGGAGAAGGCGAAGGGGAAGTTGGACGCGGAGTAGACGGCGACGACGCCGAGCGGGATCTTGTAGCGGCGCAGGTCGGGGATGGGCGGGGTCGCCGAGGCGTCGGGGTGGTCGATGACGACGTCGAGGAAGGCGCCTTCGTCGACGATGTCCGCGAACGCCCTCAATTGGTAGCAGGTGCGGGCGAGTTCGCCGGTGAGCCGGACCGGGCCGAGCGCGGTCTCCGCGTCCGCGGCCTCCACGAGGTGGTCCTTGGCCTCCTCGAGCAGGCCGGCGGCGGTGCGCAGGAAGGCGGCGCGGACCGTGCGGTCGGCGAGGGCGGGCGCCGCGGCACGGGCGGCGCGGACCGCCTGGTCCACCTCCTCGGCTGCGGCTTCCACCGCAACCTGCTCGCGCTGCTTCCCGGTTCGGGGGTCGACACTCCAGACTGGTGCTGCTGCCACCGCGGATTCCCTTTCCAGAGGTATGCCACTCACCAGGGCTGTTCGATATGCTGAACGCCGTCTCTGTTGATGAATGAGCGGGGACTCGGAGGGTATTTCTCGGCGATCTAAGGGGTCAAGGGCGATGTCGGCTGGCGAGACCGGAGGCGGTGCGCAGGTCAAGTCCGCGGTGCGGACAGTGGAGCTGCTCGAATACTTCGCCGGCCGTCCCGGAATGCACTCCCTCGCCGCGGTCCAGGAAGCGGTCGGCTATCCCAAGTCGAGCCTCTACATGCTCCTTCGCACCCTGGTCGAGCTGGGCTGGGTCGAGACGGACGCGACCGGCACGCGGTACGGCATCGGCGTGCGCGCCCTGCTCGTCGGCACCTCGTACATCGACGGTGACGAGGTGGTGGCCGCCGCCCGGCCGACCCTCGACCGGCTCTCGGACGACACCACGGAGACCATCCACCTCGCGCGGCTCGACGGCACGAACGTCGTCTACCTCGCCACCCGCCAGTCCCAGCACTATCTGCGGCCGTTCACGCGGGTGGGCCGCAGGCTGCCCGCGCACTCCACCTCGCTCGGCAAGGCGCTGCTCGCCACCTTCACCGACGAGCAGGTCCGCAAGATGCTCCCGGAGGCGCTGCCCGCGCTGACCGAGAACACCATCACCGACCGCGAGAAGCTCATCGAGGAGCTGCACGGGGTGCGCGAGCAGGGTTTCGCGGTGGACCGCGAGGAGAACACGCTCGGTCTGCGCTGCTTCGGTGTCGCCATCCCCTACCGCACTCCGGCGCGGGACGCGATCAGCTGCTCGGTGCCGGTGGCGCGGCTCACGCCCGCGCACGAACAGATGGTCAAGGACGCCCTGTTCGACGCGCGCGACCGGCTGACCTTGGCGACTCGCAGGCTCTGACGCCCGGCAGGCCTGACGTCTCGCGGCTCCGACGCCGCACAGGCCCCGGCGCCTCGTAGGCTCTGCGCATGGATGTCAGTCTGCGCGAAGTCCACGACAGTGATCTGCCCGTCTTCTTCCGGCAGTTGAACGACCCCGAGTCCTGTCACATGGCCGCCTTCACCCCCGAGGACCCGGGCGACCGGAACCGCTTCGACGCGCACTGGGCGAAGCTGCGCGCCTCGCCCGGCATCGACGTGCGCACGGTCCTCGCCGACGGTGACGTGGTGGGCAACGCGGCGGTGTACGGCGAGCCGGGCGAGCGGGAGGTCACGTACTGGATCGACCGCGCGTACTGGGGGCGCGGCCTGGCCACCGCCGCCCTGCGCGAGCTGCTCGCGCTGATCCCGGAGCGCCCGCTGTACGCCCGCGCGGCGGCGGACAACGCGGGCTCGCTGCGGGTCCTGGAGAAGTGCGGGTTCCGCGAGTCGGCGCGGGAGCGGGGGTACGCGGCGGCGCGGGAGGCGGAGATCGACGAGGTGGTCCTCGTCCTGCACGGCGGCTGAGGCTCCCCCGGGAGGGGGAGGGCGGTTCGTCGCCGCGCAGGAGGCGCGGCGGCGCCGCTGACGGGAGCGTGGAGGCATGACCCAGCCCCTGCCCGCCTCCCCGGCGGCCGCGCCCTCGCCCCTACCGGCCGCACCCTCCTCTCCCCCGGATCCCCCGGACGCCCCCTTCGCCCTCAGCCGCTCCCGGCGTGCGCTGCGGCTGGTCGCTCTGGTGGCCTGCGTGCCGTATCTCGCCCTCAAGGTCGCCTGGATCTGCGGGAGCCGGCTCGGGATCCCCGAAGGCAGCTCCCTGCTCGACCACCGGGCGCTCATGGTCTTCGCCAACGGCCTCACCGTCCTCATGGACGCGGGCGTCATCGTGCTGGTGCTGCTCCTGACCCGGCCCTGGGGGCTGCGGACGCCCCCGTGGCTGCTGGCGTTCCCCATGTGGGCCGCCACCGGACTGCTCGTGCCGATCATGGCCGGGTTCCCGCTGCAACTGCTGGTCAGGGCGGTCGGCGGGAGCGTGCGCGGCTCCTCGGGGAGTGGCAGCGAGGGGGGTGAGCCGTTCCTCGCCGAGTGGGTCTTCGGCGTCGTCTATACGGGCTTCATCCTCCAGGGCGCCGCGCTCGGCGCCCTGTTCGTCCTGTACGCGCGGGACCGCTGGGGGCACCTGTGGCGGGGGCGCGTGGGGGACCTGCCGCACCCCGGCGCCGGGGTGCGGGGCGGGCGGGCCGCCGCCGTCGCCGCCGCGCTGCTCGCGACGGTCCCCCTCACCATGCATCTGCTCTGGGCCACCGGCTCCACCGCCGGACTCAGCGCGGCCCTGGCGGGGGAACGCACCGCCGACTTCCACGTCCTGGAGTTCCTGGACGTGCTGTACCTCGCCGCCGCCGTGGTGGGCGCCCTGACGCTCACCTTCCGACGGCTCCCGACGCGCCGAGCGCTCCCGGTACCCCCCGTACTCCCCGTGCTCCAGAGGCTTCCGGTGAAGGTGCCGCTCGCCCTGGTCTGGGCGGGATCGGGCGCGGCCGGCTGCTGGGGCGCCTGGCTGCTGCTCGCCTCGCTCATCGGCCCCGCCGACGACCTCTCCCGACAGCCCACCGGCCTGATGCTCCTGACCTACTCTGTGCAGATGATCACCGGAATACTCGTGGCGGCCCTCGGCGCCCGCTTCCTCCAGGAGCGTGCGGGGTCCACGGCGTGAAGGCCTTCGCCACCGCCCTGTTCGGGCGTTCGGCACGCCGCCGGTGGATCCATCTGATCCTCGGCGGCGCGCTCTCCATGCCGTACGTCTTCGTCGGCGCCGTGATCATGGGGCCGCTCTTCGACGACGACCAGATCCTCGGGACGCTGCCCGCCCAACTCGCCGCCTTCGCGGCCGGGTTGCCGCTGGCCGCGATCAGCGCGCTGTTCCCGCTGACCCGGCCCATCTCGGTGGCCGCCGTACGGACGCTGTGCGGGGTGCCGGACGGCTCACTCGCCGAGGGCCCCGCGCGGGGGCGGGTGGCGCGCGGGCGGGCCGCCGCGTGGTTCACGCTGCACCTCGGTCTCGGCGGGATCATCAGCGGCATGTCGCTCGCGCTGCCGCCGTTCGCGGGCGTGCTGATCACGCTGCCGTTCTTCGTCGCCTTCCGGGACAGCCGCATCGGGCTGCCCGAGGTCTTCGGCGAACCCTGGATGGTGGCACTCTCCCCGGCCATCGGCTGCGTCTCCCTGGTGGCGCTCGCGGCGTGCGCGGCCCTGGCCGGCGGGCTCCTGGCACGCTGGGCGCCCGACCTGCTCGGGCCGACCCCCGCCGACCGGCTGGCCGCCGCCGAGCAGCGCGCCGCCGACCTCGCCGTGCGCAACCGCCTGGCGCGCGAACTGCACGACTCCGTGGGGCACGCGCTGAGCGCGGTCACGCTCCAGGCGAGCGCGGCCCGCCGCGTCCTCGACCACGACCCGGAGTTCGTCCGCGAGGCGCTGGCCGCCATCGAGGACACCACGCGCCGCACGGTCGGCGAACTCGACGCCGTGCTCGGCGTGTTGCGGGAGGCCGACGACGCCCGCTCCACCGCCCCCGCGCCCACGCTCGCCGCCGACCTGGACGGTCTGCTGCGCCGCACCCGGGCGGGCGGCCTGCGGGTGAGCGCCGCCGTCGACATGGAGCCCGAGGCGCTGCCCCCGCTGGTCTCCCGCGAGGCCTACCGCATCGTGCAGGAGGCGTTGAGCAACGCCCTGCGGCACGGCGGCGACGGCACATCCGTGACCCTGCGCCTCGCCCTGGACGGCCCCGACCTGGCCGTCACGGCCGAGAACCCCCTGCCGGAGCGCTCCCCCGCCACCCGCCCCGGCGGCGGCCACGGCCTGCGCGGCATCGCTGACCGGGCACGGCTGCTCGGCGGCACCGCCGAGGCGGGCCCGGCGGACGGCGCCTGGCGACTCGACGTACGACTTCCGCTGAAGGGACACGCACACGCATGACGACCACACCCTCCCCCGCCGGGTCCGGCACACCTTCCGGCTCCGGTGGCGCGGCCATCCGGATCGTCCTCGCCGACGACGAGCGCATGGTGCGTACCGCACTGCGCGCGATCCTCTCCGCCGAGCCGGGCATCGAGATCATCGGCGAGGCGGCGACCGGCGCCGAGGCCGTGTCGGTCGTACGGGAGCTGAAGCCCGACATCGTCCTGATGGACGTCCGCATGCCGGAGATCGACGGCATCCGCGCCACCGAGCAGATCCTCCAGACGATGCCGGAGCCGCCGCGCATCGTGGTCGTGACGACCTTCGAGAACGACGCGTACGTGTACGAGGCGCTGCGCGCGGGCGCCGCCGGTTTCCTGCTCAAGCGGGCGGACGCGGACGCGCTCGTGCAGGCCGTGCGCGTCGTCGCGCACAGCGACTCGCTGCTCTTCCCCGCCGCCGTGCGCGCCCTGGCCGCCGAGCACGGGCGCGCCAAGCCCGCGCCGCCCGCCTGGGTGGCGCGGCTCACCGCCCGGGAGAGCGAGGTGCTGCGGCTGATGGCCGGGGGGCTGACCAACGCGGAGATCGCCGGGCGGATCGGCGTGGGCGCGGCGACGGTGAAGACGCATGTGGCGGCCGTGCTCGCCAAGACGGGCGCGCGGGACCGCACGCAGGCGGTGATCGCGGCGTACGAGGCGGGCTTCATGAACACGGACTGAGCGTTCATGAGGAGTCTCTGAGAAAACGGTCACAAGCGGATCAGAAGGGAACGAAACCCTCCCCTTCGCTCGTCCTCCCGTGGGATGAACAAGACGATCAGGCACGCCTCGGTCTTCGCACTGCTGCTCGTGCTCGCCCTCCTGGTGCGGGCGACGTGGGTGCAGTTCCACGACTCGAAGGCGCTCGCGGACGAGAAGCTGAACCGGCGGAACGCGATCCAGCAGTACGCGCACCCGCTGGGCGACATCATCGTGGGCGGTGAGGCCATCACCGGCTCCGAGCGGACGACGGGAGGAGACCTCGCGTACAAGCGGACGTACAAGAACGGCGCGCTCTACTCACCCGTGACGGGTTACAGCTCGCAGGTGTACGGCGCCACCCAGCTGGAGGGCATCTACAAGGACCTCCTGGACGGCACGGACAACCGCCTGAAGAACCCGCTCGACACGGTCACCAACAAGCGCGCCGACCCCGGCGACGTCGTGACGACCATCGACCCGGCGGTGCAGAAGGCCGGGTACAAGGCGCTCGGTGACACCAAGGGCGCGGCGGTCGCCATCGACCCGGAGACCGGCGAGATCCTCGGCATGGTCTCGACGCCGTCGTACGACCCGTCGAAGATCAGCGGCTCCACGGACTCGGAGGCGTGGAAGGCGCTGACGAGCGACAAGCAGAAGCCGATGGTGAACCGCGCGATGCGCCAGCCGCTGCCGCCCGGTTCCACGTTCAAGCTGGTCGTCGCGGCGGCGGCCCTGGAGGACGGCCTCTACTCCTCGGTGGACGTCAGGACGGACAGCCCGAAGCCCTACACGCTGCCGGGCACGGTGACGGTCCTGAAGAACGAGAACGAGTCGGCCCCCTGCGAGAACGCGACGATCCGCACCGGCCTGCAGTACTCCTGCAACAACGTCTTCGCGAAGATGGCCGTCGACCTGGGCCAGGGCAAGGTCAAGGCGATGGCGGAGAAGCTGGGCTTCAACGCGGACAAGCTGGATGTGCCGGTGCGCGCGGGCAAGAGCGTGTACCCCTCCGGCATGGACAAGGCGCAGACGGCTCTCTCGGGCATCGGTCAGTTCGACGTGACGGCGACGCCGTTGCAGATCTCGATGGTGTCGGCGGCCATCGCCAACGGCGGCGAGCTGGCCGCGCCGCACATGGTCTCGCAGATCACCGACTCCGACGGCAACGTCCTGGAGAAGTACGGTGACGGGAACCGGCAGCGCGTGATGAGCCAGTCCACCGCCGAGAGCCTGCAGTCCGCGATGCGGACGGTCGTCGAGAAGGGCACCGGCTCGAACGCGCAGATCAGCGGCGCGACGGTGGGCGGCAAGACGGGCACGGCCCAGCACGGCGAGAACAACAGCAAGACGCCGTACGCGTGGTTCACGTCGTACGCCAAGGGCGCGGACGGCAAGCAGGTGGCGGTCGCGGTGATGATCGAGTCGTCGAGCGCGGCCCGCGACGAGGTCAGCGGCAACGGCCTGGCGGCGCCGATCGCCAAGGCGATGATGGCGGCGGCCCTGAAGAGCTGACCGCCGCCGGGCGCCGCCCCGCGCTTTCAGCGGATGGCGCACCGCGCTCTCAGCGGGCCCGGTTCCGGTCGCGCCACAGCCGGAAGCCGAGGATCAGCCCGAGCGGCGCGCACGCGCCGACGAGCAGTCCCCCGGCGAAGCCGAGCCCGGTGCTCGCCTCGCCGTCCTCGAGCGCGGCTCCGCCGCCCGCCACGGCCACGGCCGTCACGAGGAGGGCGAGCAGCCCGTAGAACTTCCGGCTGAGGAAGTTCTTCCGCTCCGGCACCGGCGGCGGCGAGGCGATCTCCGCCGCCGGGCCGAGGCTCGCCGCCTTGGGGCGCTTGAACCAGGCGTAGACGACCCAGGTCCCGCAGGCCTCCCAGCCGTCAGGGGCGAGGCGTTCGTCGAGGCCTTCGCGGCCGCGCGTGACCAACTCCCTGCGGTACTCCCACCGCTGGGGCCGCGCCACGTCACGGTGGCTGACGAAGCGGCCGAGCGCGTCGACCCGCTCCACCTCCCAGCCCTCGTCGCCGAAGCGGTTCAGCAGCTCTTCGTCGACGTAGGTGTCGGCGGTCCAGCGCCAGGTCTCGACGTGGCCCTCCGGAGGCCCGCCGGAGGCGCCCGCCCCGGGGGCACTCGTCTCCGGGGCCAGCTGCCGGGCGAACTCCTCGGCCGGACCGAACTCGGCCTCCGCGTCCTCGGCGCCGGACTCCTCCAGGTGGGCGGCCAGGTCCGAGACGGTCGCCTCGACGCGGTCGGCGGGCAGACCGAGCGCACGCAGCCGCTCGGCGAGGCCGACGAGGTACCCGTCCTGCCCGTACCGCCCGTGCCGCGCGTCCATCGGGGCGTTCATCGTGTCTCCACTCCCGCCTTGGCGAGGACTTCGCGTACGGACTTGTCGAAGGCGAGCCAGAGCCCGCCCTGCTCGCCGAGGGTCTCGCGCCCGGCGTCGGTGAGCCGGTAGTAGCGCCGTCCCGGCCCCTTCTCGGTGGCGCGGAACTCGGCGGCGACCAGGCCCGCTTCCTCCAGGCGGTTCAGTACGGGGTAGAGCGTGCCGCCCTTGATCTGGCCGAAGCCGGCGGCGCCGAGGAGCTTGGCGATCTCGTAGCCGTAGCTCTCGCCGTCGGTGAGGCTCGCGAGGACGAGGAGGTCGAGTACGCCCTTGAACCAGCTGGCGCGGCGGTCTGTCACTTGGCTCCCTTTCGAGGGCTGACGGAGGTCACGCGGCGGCCGGGGCGCGCGGCTTGTCCGGCGCGGGAAGCGTCAGGTCGCGTACGGCGAGGACGGTGTGCACGGCGACGGGGAGCAACAGGCTGCCCGTCCCGAGATAGAGGCCGGTGGCCACCGCGCCGAAGAGGGCGAAGACGAGGACGCCCTTGCGGCCCTGGTAGAAACCGGCGAGCGCGTACACGAGCACCGAGAGGGCCGCCGCGGCGTACAGGGGCAGGCCGAGCGCGCCGACGCCGAAGGCGATGAGCAGGCCGCGGTAGACGAGTTCGGCGCAGACGCCGTCCGTGACCGCGACGGCGATCGCGAGCCTGCGCTCCTCGGCGGTGCGGGGCAGCATCGCCTCGATGGCGGCGAGGCCCGGCACGTGCTTGCCGCGCTCGGCGAGGTCGTAGAGGTTCCGCCCGGAGGCCGCGGCGATCGCCGTGAGGATCAGGATCCCGGCGACGGCGTAGATGGGCCGTTCGGGCAGGGCGATACCGAGGTCGGCGGGGTCGACGCCGGGCGAGAGCAGCAGGGCGGCGACGGCGACCGCGGCGAAGGACCACCACAGGGCGAGCGTGAGGGTGAAGTAGCGGACGAGGGCGCGGGGTTCGCCGTCCCTGCGCCGGGCCAGCGAGGCGTACATCCGGCGGCCCGCCCACGGCTCACCGAGGAGCAGATAGGCGGCGAGCGCGGCGGTGGCGGCCGTCGCGGCGACCGAGAAGTCCGGCGATATGGACATGGGATCCCCCTTCCCGAAGGGGCCGCGCGGCAGCGTGCGTCGTGACGGACGACGTGCCGCGCGGACCCTGGAGCGTCTGAGCTACCTAGACCGTATGGCGACCTAGTCAGGAATGCAACCTATCTCGCATGGCTTACGCCGCGCGCCACCCGGGATCGCGGCCGCTCAGCCCGATCACGCGGTCCAGGAGCGGCGCCTCTTCCGGTACCGGGACCGGCTTGCCGAACAAGCCTTCCGGCGACTCGCCCTCGTCTCCGGTGGGCGTCAGCAGGGCCCGCGCGCTCTCCAGGCTCGCCTCGTCCGGTCCGTACTCCTGGCCGGTGGCCCGCGCCAGGTCCCAGCCGTGGACGACCAGTTCGTCGAGGGCGACGAGGCCTGCCACCTCGCCGGGCAGGTCGACGCCGCCCGCCCGGGTCATGCCCTGCCAGGCGGCCGGGTCGCGCCAGGCGCCGGCGAGGGCGTCGAGGGCCTTGGGCAGCTCGTCGCGCCAGCCGGGCCCGACGTCCGGCAGGAAGCTGTCGGGGGCGGTGTCCAGCGACGGCCCGAACTCCTTGCGGGCCGCCTGCTCGAAGGCCTGGGCGAGGCCGGTCAGATGGCCGAGGAGGTGCCGTACCGCGTAGTCGGGGCAGGGGGTGGGCGCCGCGAGCTGTTCGTCCGTGACGTGTTCGGCGAGGCGCGCCACCAGGCGGGCCTGCGGGCCGAGGTCGGGGATGTCGCCGGACGGGATGTCACTGGACGGGATGTCGCCGGTCATGAAGGCCTCCGCTAAGGCAGCTGTCTCGGTATGTCTCCCCTGGTGACCGGCGGCGCGGCCCGAACTCATCGGTCGGCGTTAGGGAAGGCACCCGATACCGCCCCGGGGGCCTTAGAAACCAGCATCACCTGGCATGACATCGACGATCGGGCGCGTCCTGCGGGACCGCAACGCGGGCCTCTATCTGGGCGCGGTGGTGGTCTCCGGCTTCGGGACCTCCGCGCTGTGGCTGGTCTCCGGAATCTGGGTGAAGGAGCTGACCGGCTCCGACGGGCTCGCCGCGCTCTGCCAGTTCGCCCTGTGGGCGCCCACCCTCGTCGGCCCGCTGCTCGGCACGCTCGCCGACCGCACGCGCCGCAAACCGCTCCTGGTCGGCGCCAACCTCGCGCTCGGCGCGCTGCTCCTGTCCCTCTTCGCCGTGGACGGCACGGGACAGCTGTGGATCCTCTTCGCCGTCCTCGTGGTGTACGGGGCGTGCGGCGTCGTCACCGACGCGGCGGAGGCCGCCCTGGTGCCGACGGCCGTCGGCAAGGAGCTGCTCGGCGACTTCAACGGCCTGCGGATGTCCGCCAACGAGGGCATGAAGCTGGTGGCGCCGCTCGCCGGGGCGGGCCTGTTCGCCGCCTACGGGGGCGCCCGCGTGGCGCTTCTGGACGCCGTCACGTTCGTACTCGCCGCGGGCATGTACGGGCTGCTGCGGGTGCGGGAGACCGTCCCGGTGCGCGAGCGGGCCTCCTTGCGGGAGCGGACCGCGGAGGGCGCCCGCTATCTGTGGGGGCACGAGCGGCTGCGGCCCCTCGTGGTGGCGGGCGGTCTGACGATGCTGTCTTCGGGGATCAGCGGCGCGCTGGTGTACGCGATCGTGGAGGGGCTCGGCCGCTCTCCCGCGTACACGGGTGTGCTGTACGTCGTGCAGGGCGCCGGATCCGTCGCGGTGGGCGTGGCGTCGGGGGCGCTGCTGCGGCGGTTCGGGGCGCGGCGGTTCGGCGGCGCGGGCATCGCGCTGACCGCTGTGGCGGCGGCCCTGAGCGCGCTGCCGAGCGACGCGGCGGTCCTCGCGGGGAGCCTCGCGAACGGCGTCGGGCTGCCCTGCGTGCTCATCGCGGGGCTTACGGCGGTGCAGCGCGAGACGCCCGACGCGCTGCTCGGCCGGGTGGCGGCGACCGCCAACACGCTGATGTTCACGCCGACGGCGGTCGGCATCGCGGCGGGCGCGGCCCTCGTGGAGTCCGTGGACGTCCGCGTGCTGCTGCCGGTGCTGGCGGGGGCGCGGCTGCTGATCGCCGCGCCCCTGCTCCTCCGGCGCCGGGCTACTTCACGTTCGCCCAGCGCTTGATGGTGGCGACGGCCTTCGTCCGCTCGGCCTCGGGGAGCTTGGCGATCGACGCGCCGTGGTTGGCGCCGGGCACCACATAGCGGTAGGAGTCGCGGCGGCTCGGGGTGAAGCGCTCCGCGCTCCACGGGTCGTTCTGGCCGTAGACGAACATCATCCGCTCACCGCGGCTCTTCACCCAGCGGTCCACGTCGGCGACGGTCCTGTTGCCGTACGTGCCGCGCATGGCGGCGGGCAGCACCGAGTTGGGCTGGTAGAGGTCCGGGTAGTGGCGCACACCCTTGAGGTGCTTGAACTTCAGGTCGGCCCAGCCGAGTTGGGTGGCGGCCTGGCGGTAGTAGGGGCCGGAGCCGTTGGTGCCGAGGTCCTCGTCGCGGTAGACGCTCAGGCCGTGCTCCTTCGACCAGCCGTAGAGCTGGTCGTCGGTGGCCTTCTTCGCGTCGGGGACGGTCGGGCAGTCGGCGGCGGTGCCGGACTGCCAGAAGTTCCACACCTGGTCCAGGACCGCGAACTCGTAGGCCCGGTCGGTGGTGCCGAGGGTCTCCTCGAACGTGTCGCCGTTGGCCTTCGCGTCCGCCTCGAACTTGGGGAGCAGCGTGGCGCGGCGCACGAGCATCTCGCGCTGTACGGCGTTCAGCGCGTCCCGGCACTCCTTGGTGCCGACCGTCTCGAAGAAGCGCTCGTAGCCGCTGTCGTCACGGTTATTGGCGTCGTTGGGCGCGACGAACGCGACGACCGCGTCGAGGTCGTCGGGGTAGAAGCGTTCGTGGTACGTCGCCGTCATGCCGCCCTTGCTGGCGCCGGTGCCGAGCCACTTGCCCTTCTCGATGGTGCGCAGGGCCCGGGTCAGGCGGTGCTCGTCGGCGGCCTCCTGCTGGACGGTCAGCTTGGACCAGTCGTCGCCCGCGGCGCCGGAGGGCCGGGACTGGCCGAAGTAGCGGTGCTCGACGCTGACCTGGTTGGCGTCGATCAGTTTGGTGAGGGAGGCGGTGCCGCCGGGGAGGGTGTAGCCGCTGGTGTAGAGGACGGTCGGCTTGTCCGTCGACTTGTGCCAGAGCGTGGCGCGCTGGGTGAAGGTGGCGCCGCCGGGCTTACGGTGGTCCACGGGCTGGACGTACGTGAGCGTGTAGAGGGGGTGGCCCTCCTTCTCGGCAACGGAGACGACCTTCATGCCGGGTATCTTCTCCAGCCGTTCGCGGACGGCGTCGGCCGTGTCGCTCTGGTCGGCCTTCGCGCCGGGCGCCTTGGCCTTCGCGCCGGCCTCCCCGCTCGCCGCGCCGGTCTCCCCGGTCGCCGCCGTGGCCCGCGCGGCGGCGGGTGCCGCCCCGCCGAACACCGCGGCACCCGTTATCAGCGCGGCGCAGGCCAGCGCGGATATCCCCTTGTTGCGCACCTTGTCTCCCTCGGTCCTTAGGAGCGGACGGTTGTGGTGCGCGGATCGTAGCGGCGATCACTCCGGGGGCGACAGGACCTTCGCGACGTGGGCGAGATCGGCGTCCGAGGCCAACCCCGCGTGGTAGAGCCGCAGTTCCGTGGCGCCCAGCTGCGCGGCGCGGGCCGCGTCGGCGGCGAGCGTGGCGGGGCTGCCGCCCATGCCGCGCACGACGGTGAGGTTGGCGGCGAGGACGGTCCCGGCCCCGGCGTGCTCGGCGAACGGCGTCAGGGCCTCCGCGCCGCCCGTGCAGGGCACGACCACGCCGTCGGCCACGGTGAGGATGTGCGCCGGGTCGACGCCCGCGTTCGCCCCGCAGTGGTACGGCACCGGGTCCGCGTGCAGCAGGACCTGGAAGCCCGGCGGGGCCGCCGCGCGGACCGCGCCGATCGCGGCCTCCTGGAGCGTGCGGGCCGTTTCCCGCCGCCACGCGCGCGTGGCCCGTGCGGTGTCGGCGCCGATGAGCTTCTCGACGGAGGCCCAGCCCGCGTCCTCGGCCTCGCCGCGCCAGACGGGCTCCAGGGCGCGCCGGACCAGGGCCGCCGCCTCGTCGGGGTCGAGGCCCTGGCCCGCGTACCCCACCCGGCAGGAGGAGCAGAAGCAGAGGGACATCAGATACTGCCCCGCCTCGCCGAGGCCGACGCCCGCGGTCTTGTCGTGGGCGTGCAGATGCGCGAGGCCGTACCAGCCGCACGACTCCAGTTCGGTGCCGCGCGTGCCGGTTCCCGGGCGTACGGCGGCTTCCGCGGCGAGATCGACCAGGTACGCGCGCGTGGCGGGCCGCGCGATGCAGGGCGCCCAGGGGTAGCGGTCTCCGTAGGCGTTGACGACGGAGGTGGCCGGGTGCTCCTCGCCCATACGGGAGTTGTGGGCGAGGACGGCCCAGCTGTGCACGTGGATCCCGGCGGCGGCCAGCGCTTCGGCGGCCTCTCCGTAGGCGTCGCCGGGCGCCCAGTCCCCGGCCGCGTACGGCCGCAGCTCGCGCCCCCGCCACCGCTCGCCGGGCGGGTAGAGCACGGCGGCGTGCGTGGCCGTGACGACGCGGTGGCGCGGGTGGCGCGGGGTCAGCGCGCGTGTGGAGTGGTAGGCGGAGGCGAGGGTGACCTGCCGGATACCGAGGGCGGCGAGGCGGGCGGGCGCGTCGGGGTCGCCGACGACGTCCCAGGGGTAGAGGAACGCGGCGGCCCTCACACGCCCTCCCCCGCGCCACGGGCAGCCTCGCCGCCCAGCAACTCCCGCCCCCGCTCGACGAGTTCCGCGAGCCGCTTGACGTGGTCGTCGGCGGGCTCGTGCAGCGGCGGGCGTACGGGGCCGACGTCGAGGCCGCCGAGCCGCACGCCCGCCTTGACGAGCGAGACGGCGTAGCCGCGGCCCAGGGCGCGCAGCTCCACGAAGGGCCGGTAGAAGCCGTCGATGAGGCGGTTGGCGGTGGCGTCGCCCTCCGGAGTGCCCGCGTTGAGCGCCCGGTGGAAGGCGAGCGCGATGTCGGGCGCGAAGCAGAAGACGGCCGAGGAGTACAGGCCCACGCCGATGCCCCGGTAGGCGAGGGCGGTCAGCTCGGCGGTCGGCAGGCCGTTGAAGTACAGGAAGTCGCCCGGCGCTTGACCGCGTACGGCGCTGACGGTCCGCTGCATCAGGTCCAGGTCGCCGAGGCCGTCCTTGAAGCCGATGACACCTTCGGCGCGGGCGAGCGCGGCGACCGTCTCGGGGGCGAGGACGGCGTTGTCGCGCTGGTAGACGATGACGTCCAGGGAGGTGGCGCCGGCCAGTTCGGTGTAGTGCCGGGCCAGGCCCTCCTGTGCGGCGACGACGAGGTAGGGCGGCATGGCGAGCAGCCCGTCTGCGCCCGCCTCCTCGGCCAGGCGCGCGTACCGCACGGCGAGCGCGGTGCCGTAACCGGTGCCCGCGACGACCGGCACCCGCCCCGCCGCCTCCTCGACGGCGGCGGCCACGCACACCTGGAACTCCTCGGGCGTCAGGGCGTGGAACTCGCCCGTGCCGCAGCAGGCGAACACCGCCGCGGCCCCCGCCTCGATGCCGCCGCGCACATGGGCGCGGAAGGTCTCCAGGTCCACGGAGCCGTCGGGTCCGTACGCGGTGACCGGGAAGAACAACGGCCCGCTGGGGACCCGGAGCCGGGAAGCGAGAGGGGCTGACGTCACGGGCTCTCCCTAGCGTGCACGTTTCTGACCTATGTCCATATCCCTGAACTCGACCACGCTAAGGCGCCTTCTCGGGCCCGGTCAAGCGACGGAACTCCGCACCATGGAGCGGATTTCGCGCCTCCGCAGGACACTTGACGCGGCACGAAAGCGATCTCTAGCGTGTCCACGGTTGTGAATTCTGTACGCGGATACATACGGCCGCACGAGGAGACCCCCATGCCCGCTCCCCGCACCGTCCTGCTCACCGGCGCCGCGGGCGGTCTCGGCACGCTGATGCGCGGGCTCCTGCCGGCGTACGGCTACGACCTGCGCCTGCTCGACATGCGCGGCATCGAGGGCGAGCCCGGGGCGATCACCGCCGACCTCGCCGACAGGGAGGCGCTGCGGGAGGCCGTACGCGGGGTCGACGCGGTCCTGCACCTCGCGGGCATCTCCCTGGAGTCCGGCTTCGACAAGATCCTGAAGGCCAACATCGAAGGCACGTACCACCTCTACGAGGCGGCGCGCGAGGAAGGCGTGCGGCGGATCGTCTTCGCCTCCTCCAACCACGCGGTGGGCTTCACCCCGCGCCCCCGGGGCGACGACCCGCTGATCCCGGTCGACACCCCCCACCGGCCCGACACGTTCTACGGCCTGTCGAAGGCGTTCGGCGAGGATCTCGCCCAGCTCTACTGGGACAAGCACGGCATCGAGACCGTCTCGGTCCGCATCGGTTCCTGCTTCCCCGAGCCGACGAACGTACGGATGCTGTCGGTGTGGATGAGCCCCGCGGACGGCGCGCGGCTCTTCCACGCGGCGCTCACCGCCGAGGACGTCGGGCACACCGTCGTCCACGGCTCGTCCGCCAACACCCGCCTGTGGTGGGACCTCTCCTCGGCACGGGCACTCGGCTACGAGCCGCGGGACGACTCCGAGCGGTACGCGCGAAGGCTCGTCGCCGAGCAGGGCGAGCTGGACCCCGCCAACCCCGACCACGCGCACCTGGGCGGCCACTTCTGCACCGACCCTCCGGTGTGGCCGTACTGAAGGTGTGCCCTTGCCGTACTGAACCGTTCGGGCACCGAACGGGCAAGGCGGACCCCCGAAACGGGCACGCCCGGGGCCCGCCGCAGAGGCCGTCGCTTCGCCAAGCGGGCACACACGGGCATCATCGCGCCCGCTGCCACCCTGGTCACCCCCTTGTCCGCGCTGTAGAACTTCCCCACAGGGCCCGAACGGGCACCGCGAGACCCAGGGGAAGAAGGTGGCGCCGATGACCGCGGAGGAACGTCAGCGGCGGATCGTCAGCGCGGCCCGCCACTCCGGCTCCGTCGACGTGACGGCGCTCGCCGCCCAGCTCGGCGTCGCGAAGGAGACCGTCCGCCGCGACCTGCGCGCCCTGGAGGACCACGGCCTCGTCCGCCGCACCCACGGCGGCGCCTATCCCGTGGAGAGCGCCGGTTTCGAGACCACCCTCGCCTTCCGCACGACCATGCACGTCCCGGAGAAGCGGCGCATCGCCACCGCCGCCGCCGAACTCCTCGGCGACGCCGAGACGGTCTTCGTCGACGAGGGGTTCACGCCCCAACTGGTCGCCGGGGCGCTGCCCGAGGCGTCGGGCGGGCGCCCGCTGACCGTGGTCACCGCCTCGCTGGCCACCGCGGGCGCCCTCGCGGAGGCCGAGAACATCACCGTGCTGCTGCTCGGCGGGCGGGTCCGCCCGGGCACGCTCGCCACCGTCGACCACTGGACGACCAAGATGCTGGCCGGGTTCGTCATCGACCTGGCGTACATCGGCGCCAACGGCATCTCCCGCGAGCACGGCCTGACGACGCCCGACCCGGCGGTCAGCGAAGTGAAGGCGCAGGCGATCAGGGCGTCGCGGCGCACCGTATTCCTGGGCGTGCACACCAAGTTCGGGGCGACGAGCTTCTGCCGGTTCGCGGGGATCGGCGACCTGGACGCGATCGTCACGAGCAGCCGCCTGCCCGCCTCCGAGGCCCACCGCTACTCCCTCCTCGGCCCACAGGTCGTCCGCGCCTGACCGCCCGCCCCCACCGCGCGGCAGACGGTGCCTCCGCACGCCCTGGCATGCCCGGAACATCCGCAATCCTCCCTCTACGTCCAGGAGCACTCATGCGAACCCGGAGCCGACCAAGGCCGCGCACGCTCGCCGCGGCCGCCGCAGGGGCGCTGCTCGCCCCGCTGCTCGCCGGCTGCTGGACCGGCGCGGGCGGGACCGGTTCAGGTGACTCCCTGAATGTCCTCATGGTGAACAACCCGCAGATGGTGCAATTGCGCAAGCTCACCGCCGCCCACTTCACCAAGGAGACGGGCATCAAGGTGAACTTCACCGTCCTGCCGGAGAACGACGTCCGCGACAAGATCAGCCAGGACTTCGCCAACCAGGCCGGGCAGTACGACATCGCCACCCTGAGCAACTACGAGATACCGATCTACGCCAGGAACGGCTGGCTGCACGAGGTCGGTTCGTACGCGCGGAAGGACGTGGCGTACGACGAGAAGGACATCCTGCCGTCCATGCGCCAGTCCCTCACCGGCGACGACGGCAAGCTCTACGGACAGCCCTTCTACGGAGAGTCGTCCTTTCTGATGTACCGCAAGGACGTCTTCAAGAAGGCGGGCCTGACCATGCCTGCGCACCCCACCTGGCGGCAGGTGGCGAAACTCGCCGCCGAGGTGGACGGCGAGGAGCCGGGCATGAAGGGCATCTGTCTGCGTGGCCTGCCCGGCTGGGGCGAGCTGATGGCGCCGCTGACGACCGTGGTGAACACCTTCGGAGGCACCTGGTTCGACAAGGACTGGAAGGCCCGCCTGGACTCCCCCGAGTTCGAGGAGGCGACCCGCTTCTACGTGGACCTCGTCCGCGAGCACGGCCAGTCCGGGGCCGCGCAGTCCGGCTACGCCGAGTGCCTCAACAACCTCACCCAGGGCAAGACCGCCATGTGGTACGACGCGACGGCCGCCGCCGGTTCGCTGGAGTCCGCCAGGTCCCCGGTCAAGGGCAAGATCGGCTATGTCCCCGCCCCCGTGGAACGGACCGACAGCTCCGGGTGGCTCTACACCTGGGCCTGGGGCATGCAGAAGGCTTCGCGGAACCCCGACAAGGCCTGGAAGTTCATCTCCTGGGCGTCCGGCAAGGAGTACGAGCGGCTGGTCGGCGAGAAGGCCGGCTGGTCCGACGTGCCCGCCGGGAAGCGCGCCTCCACGTACGAGAACCCCGCCTACCGCAAGGAAGCCGCCGCCTTCCAGGCCGTCACCCGCGCCGCCGTCGAAGGAGCCAGGCCCCGCGACCCGGGCGTGCAGCCACGCCCCGCGCCCGGCATCCAGTTCGTCGGCATCCCCGAGTTCACCGACCTCGGCACCAAGGTCTCCCAGGAGATCAGCGCGGCCATCGCCGGACGCCAGTCCGTGGCAGCGGCCCTCGGCAAGTCCCAGCGGCTCGCCGAGACGATCTCCAAGGAGTACGAGGGACGATGACCGCCACCGCGACAAGCACCGCCCCCGTCACCCACGCGCGCGTGCCCGCCCCCGGCGCTCCCGGAAGGCTGCGCGCCTGGGCCACCAGGGCGCCCCTGCTCCCCGCCCTCGTCTTCATGGTCGCCGTGACCCAGCTGCCGTTCGTGGCGACCCTGGTGATCTCCTTCTTCGACTGGAACGCCCTCTATCCGGACGCCCGCGGCTTCGCCGGGTTCGCCAACTACTCCGAGGTCCTCACCGACCCCGACCTGCGCAAGTCGGTCCTGACCACGATCCTGCTCACGGCGTCCGTGGTCCTCGCGAGCCTGGTCATCGGGCTCGGTCTCGCGCTGCTCCTCGACCGGAGGTTCAAGGGGCGCGGGTTCGTGCGCACCCTGCTCATCGCGCCGTTCCTGCTGGTGCCGGTGGCCGCCGCGCTGCTGTGGAAGCACGTGCTCTACAACCCCGAGTACGGCCTCTTCAACGGCCTCCTGCACTGGGCGGGCGGGGACTCCGCCCCGCAGCCCGACTGGATCTCCCACACCCCTCTCCTTGCCATCGAGGCCTCCCTGGTGTGGCAGTGGACGCCCTTCATGATGCTGATCCTGCTCGCGGGGCTCCAGAGCCGTGACACCGAGCTGATCGAGGCGGCCCGCATGGACGGCGCGAGCGACTGGCAGGTCTTCCGCCATCTGACACTGCCGCACCTGCGCCGCTACCTCGAACTGGGCGCCCTGCTCGGCTCGATCTACATCGTGCAGAACTTCGACGCCGTCTTCACCCTCACCTCGGGCGGCCTCGGCACCGCGAACCTCCCCTACACCGTCTACCAGAGCTTCTACCAGGCGCACGAGAACGGCCTGGCCTCCGCGGCCGGTGTCCTCGTCGTCATCGGCTCGCTCATCATCGCGACCTTCGCGCTGCGGGTCGTCTCGTCCCTGTTCCGTGAGGAGGCGTCCCGCGCATGAGGAACGTACGCGTCAAGGGTGCGGGGCTCGGGCTGGCCGCGTGGCTCGCCGGGATCGTGTTCTTCCTGCCCCTCGCCTGGATGGCGCTGACCTCCTTCCACTCGGAGGAGGACGCCGCCACCAATCCGCCCTCGCTCGCCGCCTCGCTCACCCTGGACGGCTACCGCGACTTCTTCGGGGCGGGCGGCGGCGCGAGCCCCTGGCCGTCGCTCGTCAACTCCACGGTGGCCTCGGTCGTCTCGACGCTGTGCGTGCTCGTGCTGGCCCTGCCCGCCGCGTACGCCCTGTCCATCAGGCCCGTGAAAAAGTGGACGGACGTGCTCTTCTTCTTCCTGTCGACGAAGATGCTGCCGGTCGTGGCGGGCCTGCTGCCGCTCTACCTCTTCGCCAGGAACACCGGCCTGCTGGACAACATCTGGCTGCTCGTCATCCTCTACACCTCGATGAACCTGCCGATCGCGGTGTGGATGATGCAGTCCTTCCTCGCCGAGGTGCCCAAGGCGGTCATCGAGGCCGCGCAGATCGACGGAGCGCGGCTGCCGACCATCCTCGCGCGCGTGGTGGCGCCCATCGCCCTGCCCGGCATCGCCGCGACCTCGCTGATCTGCTTCATCTTCAGCTGGAACGAACTGCTCTTCGCACGGGTGCTCACCGGTGTCGTCGCCCAGACCGCGCCCGTCTTCCTGACCGGCTTCATCACCAGCCAGGGCCTGTTCCTCGCGAAGGTGTGCGCCGCGTCGCTCGTGATCTCCCTGCCGGTGCTCGCCGCGGGGTTCGCCGCCCAGGACAAACTGGTCCAGGGCCTGTCGTTGGGAGCCGTGAAATGAAGGCCGCGATCGTCGAGTCCGTGGGCAAGGTCGTCGTCGGCGAGGTGCCCGACCCGGCGCCCGGGCCCCGCGAGGTCGTCGTGGAGGTCGCCGCGTGCGGGCTGTGCGGCACCGATCTGCACATCCGACAGGGGGAGTTCGCGCCGACGCTGCCGGTGGTGCCCGGCCACGAGTTCGCCGGCACCGTCGTCGCACGCGGCCGCGAGGTCACCGGGCTCGCCCTCGGCGACCGGGTCGCCGTCGACCCCTCGCTGCACTGCCACGAGTGCCGCCAGTGCCGGGCCGGGCGGGGCAACCTGTGCGAGCGGTGGGCCGCGATCGGCGTGACCACGGCGGGCGGCGCCGCCCAGTACGCGCTCGCGCCCGCCGCCAACTGCGTACGGCTGCCCGAACACGTACGCACCCAGGACGCCGCCCTCATCGAGCCGCTCTCCTGCGCGGTGCGCGGCTACGACGTGCTCCGGTCGCGGCTCGGGGCGCACGTGCTGATCTACGGCTCGGGGACGATGGGCCTGATGATGCTGGAGCTGGCCAAGCGGACCGGCGCGGCCAGCGTCGACGTGGTCGACCTCAACCCGGGGCGGCTCGCGACGGCGGCGCGGCTCGGGGTGTCGGCGTCGGCGGCCGGGGCCGACGAGCTGGACCGCCCCGAGGGGTGGGACGTGGTGATCGACGCGACGGGCAACGCGGCCGCCATCCAAGACGGCCTGGACCGGGTCGCCAAGGCCGGCACGTTCCTCCAGTTCGGCGTCGCCGACTACGCCACGCGCGTCACCATCGACCCGTACCGGATCTACAACCAGGAGATCACCATCACCGGGTCGATGGCGGTCCTGCACAGCTACGAACGGGCGGCCGAGCTGTTCGCCTCGGGGGTCCTCGATCCGGAGGTGTTCATCAGCGACCGGCTGCCGCTCGAGGACTACCCGCGGGCGCTCGACCAGTTCGCCGCCGGTCTGGGCCGCAAGATCGTCGTCGTGCCGTGATCCGGTACCGGGAAAAACCTTCCGCGGGTAAGGGAACGGCAAAGCGGGGTCGTTCGTTACCCCTGGCATGACAGCTATGACCCCCGGCTCGAACATCCCGCTGACCGTCGCCCGCGTGGCGGTGGACGTCGCCGCCCCCGTGCGGCTCGACGTATCGGGCCTGCTGCTCACCGCCGACGGCAAGGTGCGCTCCGACGACGACTTCATCTTCTTCAACCAGCCCTCGGGGCCCGGTGTGACCTACCAGTCGGGCGGTGGCACCACCCCCGACAAGATCACCGTGGACACGGCGGCCGTGCCGCCCGGCATCGAGAAGATCGTCGTCACCGCGAGCCCGGACGCGGCGGGCCAGAGCTTCCAGGGCATCGAGCCCACCGCCACCATCCGCAACGCGGACGACGGCTCCGTGCTCGCCACCTTCACCCCGCCGCAGCTCGGCGCCGAGACGGCGCTGGTGATCGTCGAAATCTATCTGCGCAACGGCGCGTGGAAGGCCCGCGCGGTCGGCCAGGGGTATGCGAACGGCCTCGCGGGCATCGCGACGGACTTCGGCGTCTCGGTTGAGGAGCCCGCCCCGGCCGCCCCCGCGGCCGCCCCCGCCGCCCCGATGGCTCCCCCGGTGGGCCAGCCGGTCCAGGGCCCGCCCCCGCCGGCCGCCGACCCGCGCCAGGCCGCCCCGGCCGCGCCCGCCGCTCCCCCGGCGCCCGCGGCTCCCGCGCCAGGCGCCGGGAAGATCAACCTGGACAAGGGCCGGGTCAGCCTCCAGAAGAACCAGACGGTCTCCCTGGTCAAGGGCGGCAAGCCGCTGCTCTCCCAGGTCAAGATGGGCCTCGGCTGGGAGCCCGCGTTCCGCGGCAAGGACATCGACCTGGACGCCTCCGTCATCGCGTACGGCCCCCAGCGCAACCACATCGACAGCTGCTACTTCGGCAAGCTCTCGATCGTGAACGGCGCGATCAAGCACTCCGGTGACAACCTCACGGGCGAGGGCGGCGGGGACGACGAGGTGATCGTCGTCGACCTCGGGCGGCTCCCCCAGGACGTCACGGGCCTGGTCTTCACGGTGAACTCGTTCTCCGGCCAGAAGTTCACCGAGGTCGCGAAGGCCTACTGCCGTCTGATCGACGCGGCTTCCGGCGAGGAGTTGGTCCGCTTCGACCTGACCAACGCGGAGGCGCAGACGGGCGTGATGATGGCCAAGCTCATCAAGCAGTTCACCGGTGAGTGGGAGATGACCGGCATGGGGCAGTTCGTGAAGTCCCGCACGGTGCGCGGCATGGTGAAGCCGGCGGCGCAGGCGCTGTAGGGCGAGCGCGCGCGGCAGGGCGCGCATGCGTGAGGGGCGGCGGACCGGGTGTGCGGTCCGCCGCCCCTCACGTGCGTGTCAGGTCAGAAGGTCGGATGTCAGAGCTTGGCCAGCTTCGAGTAGGGACTCAGGAACCGTCCCTGACGGCCCGCGAAGTCGATGACGACCGCGTCCTCTCCCTCGACGCCGACGATCCTCCCGAGACCGTACTGGTCGTGGGAGACACGATCACCCACGGCGAACTGCTCTACGGGTGGGGCGGGCGGAGCGGGCACGTTGAAGGGACTGTTCGGCAGGTGGCGGCGCGAGCCGGCGGGCCTCGTCATATTCGAAGTATGCGCCCCCGGACACCCCCCGCACCATGCTCCGAGCTCACACCGCCCTCACATCGGTATGGAACAGACACACAAACCCCAGCCGCGGCAGCGTATCCGGCGCCTCGGGCAACCCGAAAGGGGTACGGGAAATACGTACCGTACCCTTTCGGCCACTCACCGCGACGGAAGGTTCAGTCGGTCCAGGGCCAGTCGGCGTCCCGGCCCGCCTCCAGGAGCCCCACCATGCGGAACGCCGCGTCCGAGAGGCCGCCGAAGACATGGCGGTTCCCGGTGCCGGAAGGGCCGTGGCCTGCCCGGTAGCCCGCCAGGTTCCAGGTGTAGACGGGCACCTCGGCCGGGATCTGCTCGGTCGGGCCGCCGCGGTGGTCGTAGGCCGCCTGCTCGTCGGTGACGATCAGCACCCGGTCGTGCTCGCGGTAGAACCGGCGCACCGCCTCGGTGGTGTTCGTGCCGCCGAGGCTGCCGAAGCGGTCGAGCACCTTCAGGACGGACTCCCCTGTGCTGTATTTCACCTGCGCGCTGCCCGTACCGAACTGCACGAGGTCCGCGTCGGCGGCCCGCAGCGCCAGCGCGGTGCCGAAGATCGCGGCGGCGTCGGCGCGGTTGAGCTGCGAGCGGTCCGAGAGGCGCGACCACATCGAACCGGAGCGGTCGATGAGGATGAGCGTGCGCCCGGGCAGCGACGGCACGTTCGCCAGCGAATGGCCGAGCGCCTTCTCCAGCGGGTAGGACCAGCGCAGCGACGGGGCGTGCTGGTGGGCGGCGAGGAAGCGGAAGGGGAACTGCCGCGACTTCGCGATGGTCTCGGGGTCAGCGAGCCTGGCCGCGACTCCCGCCGCGACCTCGTCGCCGACCCCCGCCTCGTCGAAGTTCCGCAGATTGCGGACGAGCGCCATGGCGCCCATCGACGGGATGACGGCCTCCCACGCGGCCTTGTCCATCGGGCCCTGGAGCCAGCCCGCGAGCGCCTCCCAGGTGATGCCCGCGGCGGCGAGCCGCTCGGCACCGCCCTCCGCGGTGACCACCGCGCGCCGCTCGGCGACGGGCAGCGCCATCAGCTCCCGGTGCGCGGTGAGCACGCGCGCGCCCGCGGGCGGCACGGCCCTCTCCGGGTGGTGGCGCCGGTCGAGCGCGTACTGGAACAGGTCGCCCTGCCACGGCTTGGCAGGGTCGGGCGCCGCGTGCACGAGGTTGAGGATGTCGCCGAAGCGGTAGCCCTTGGACGCCGTGTCGTACTTCAGCAGCGACTTCTCGCTGTAGAGGCGGCGTACGGCGTCGGCGATGCCGCGCTTGACGGGCTTGGGGATGTTCCGGCCATAGGTGGCCGTCCAGTAGCCGAGGAACTCGCCGGGCTCGTCGGGGCGGCGCAGCACGGAGGCGACGACCTGGCGGTTGGCCGGGCCCTCGGTGGCCCCCGCGTCGAGGCGCGCCTTGACGTACTCGGCGGCGCCGACGAGGGAGGCGGTGCGCATGTTGCCGTCGCCGCGCAGCCAGCCCAGCAGGCCCGCGGTCCACCCCGGGTCCTCGACCGCGAGGCGGCGCACCAGCGCGGCGAAGCGGTCGTCGCGAGGGCCGCCGTCCTCGTAGAAGGTCTGCTGGGAGACGAAGTTGGCGACGGCGAGCAGGAAGAGTTCGGAGCGCGGGTCGCGCAGGTGTCCCGTGCCGCCCTCGTGGGTGCGTGTGGTGCGGCCGGTCGAGGTGACCGGCGAGGAGACGCGCGCCTTGGCGGACCTGGTGTTGAAGCGTGCCATGAGAATTCCCCCGAATTCGTGTCACATAGCGGTACGGGGGGAGGCAGGCGGCAGGAGCGTGCCCGAGTTCAGAAGCGACGACGGACTTGTGTCGGATGCTCTACCCATTGAGCTACACCGACCCGAAGTCGATGACGGGACTTGAACCCGCAACCCTCTGAGCCGTGAAGTAACCGTTGTCTGCGCACCGGGCACACACCTGCTGCTGCCTCCCGAGATCAAAGGGGCGGCGGCGTGATTTCTTGGAAGGAAGTAGCCGCAGCCGGCGCACCGGGAGGTACGGAGGGAACTCTAGAAGGGTGAACTGCCCGAGCACCAAGGGTTTTTCCGCTCCCCCCTGGCATCGTCCCTGGACTCGCCCCTCAGCTCCCGGCGGCCGCAACCGTACGATGCCTCACAGACGTCGCACAGACCGTCAGTTCGTCCTGTCGCAGGAAGGGCCCGCCCGGGGCCCGCCGGAAGGAGCGCCCGTGGAGTTGGGCGGGTACCGGATCGTTTCGCTGCTCGGCGAGGGCGACAGAGGCTGTGTCCACCTGGCGCGGTCCGCGTCGGGGCGGCCGGTCGCCCTCAGGACGGTCCACGCGCGCCTCGCGGAAGCTCCGGGGTTCCGTGCGTGCTTCCGGCGCGAGGCCGCCGCCGCCCGGGCCGTGACCGGGCCGTACTCCGCCGCCGTGCTCGACGCGGATCCGGACGCCGAACAGCCGTGGCTGGCGGTCGAGTTCTGTGCGGGGCCGGGTCTGCCGGAGGCGGTGGCCGCGTACGGGCCCCTGGGCGACGCCGACCTGGCCGCGCTGGGCGCGGCGCTGGCCCATGCCCTGTCGGGGGTGCACGCGGCCGGGGTGGTGCACCGGGGCGTGAAGCCGTCCCACGTCATCATCACCCGTGCCGGGCCGAAGCTCCTCGACTTCGGCGTCGCCAGGTACGCGGCCGGCGAGAGTCCGGTCGCCGTCGGCTCGCCCGGCTTCCTCGCCCCCGAGCAGCTGGTGCGGGACGGCTGCCCGGGGTCCGCGACCGATGTCTTCGCGCTCGGCGCGGTCCTCGCGGTGGCGGCGACCGGGCGCGGCCCGTTCGGCTCGGGCCGTACGCCCGGGGTCCTGCACCGCACGCTGCACGAGGACCCGGACCTGCTGGGCGTGCCGGGCGCGGCCTGGAGCGGCTTCCTCGGCCGCTGCCTGGCCCGCACCCCCGCGGCCCGCCCCACGGTCGCGGAGGTGATGGCCTGGTGCGGGGAGCGGGCGGCGCGGTCCCCCTGGTGGGGGCGGGAACCGGTCCGCGACCTGATCCACCAGGAGGAGGAAGAGGTCACGGAGCTGCTGAGGTGGGGGTGAGACGGGGCTGAGGTCCAGCCCCGCGCCGCCCAGCCCCCGCGGCCGCCCAGCCGTCCCCTACAGCCCCTGCTGCGACCTCGCCTTGAAGGCCGCCTTGCGGGCCTCCTTCGCCACCTTCTTGTCGGGGTGGAGGCGGCCCATCGCCTCCAGGACGTCCGCCGTCGCGGGGTGCTCCACCCGCCACGCCTGGGCGAAGAACCCGCTGTGCTGCTGCGCGAGGCCCTCGACCAGGCCCTGAAGCTCGTCCGAGTTGCCCTCGGCGGCGAGCTGGGCCGCGAGCGTGTCGATGGTCAGCCAGAAGATGAGCGCCTCGGAGGGCGCGGGCACGTCCGTGGCGCCGTGCTCGGCGAGCCACACGCGGGCGAGGCCTCCCAGCTCCGGGTCGTCGAGGACCTCCCGCAGCGCGGGCTCCGCCTCCGCGCCGACCAGGGAGAGCGCCTGCTGACAGCGGAGCCTGCGCAGCGGCGCGCCCTCGTCGCCGCCGCGGGCCGCGGCCAGCAGCTCCCGTGCGGCGCCCAGCGGTTCGTGCCGGGCGAGCCACTGCTCGATCTCCGCCTGCGCGGCGGCCTGCGGGAAGCCGGAGGTGCCTTCCAGGAGCACGTCCGCGCCCTTGTCGGCGAGGTCGCCGACGGCGGGCGCGTCGACACCGGCCTCCAGCATCCGGGCGCGGACGCCGTACAGACCGAGGGGGGTGAGCCGGACCATGCCGTACCGGGTGACGTCCTCGTCGTCGATCGGCGCGGGCTCCGCCGTGTCGTCGACCTCGGCCATGAGGGCCTCGTCCACCGGCTGGTACTCGACGAGGCCGAGCGGTTCGAAGAGCCGGAACTGGTCGTCGAGCTTCATCATCGCGTCCGACACCTGCTCCAGGACGTCGTCCGTGGGCTCGCCCATGTCGTCGGGGACGATCATCGAGGCGGCGAGCGCGGGCAGCGGCACGGGGCCCTCACCGGCGGCGGCGTCGCCCACGGTGAGCAGGTAGAGGTTGCCGAGCACGCCGTCGAGGAAGTCGGCCTCGGCCTGCGGGTCCCAGCCCAGCTCGGCGAAGTCGACCTCGCCCTTCTCCTCCAGGACGTCGAGGAGGTTCTCCATGTCCGGCACGGTGGCGTCCGCGTACACGGTGTCCAGGGCGCCGAGCCAGACGCCGAGGACGTCCTGCGGGCTGCCGGAGGCCAGGAGCGCCAGGTCCTCGCCCGGGGTGACGGTGCCCTCCGCGCCCTCTTCCTCGCCGTCCGTGACCTCGACGAGGCCTGTGTCGACGGCGACCCGCCAGGCCTCGCTGGCGAGCGCGGCCGCGTCCGGGTCATCCGCCGCGAGGCCCAGCTCGGCGGCGGCCGCCGGAAGCTGGGCGTCGACCAGCTCGCCGCCCGCGCCGACCCGGGTGCCGGGTCCCGCCCAGCGGGCGAGCCGCACCGCGCGGGAGAGCAGCGGGGTGGCGAGCGCGGCCCGCGCGAGCTCCGCTTCGGGGTGCAGCAGCACCGGCGGCAGGGTGGCGGGGCTTACGGACATCGGCTGGTTCTCCTCCGGGGGGTGGGGCTCTCCCCTGCTCGACGGAGTCAAGAGCGCGGGGAAGGGTCGGCAGGGCGCAAGCCTAGACGGATTTGGCACCATGCCGCCCGGTTCATGTCCCTGTCAGAAAACGTACAGGTCAAGAACACCGGCACCACCTTGACAACTCCCCTGGTCACGCAAGAGATTGACGCGCGTAGAGCGCCCGCACGGCCCTGCACCGCCGCACCGTTCCGTCACCCTCATCCGGAGTCCCCTCATGCCTCAGATACCGACGCCCCGTATGCCGAGACCGGCCGCCGTCAGCACGGTCCTCGCGACCGCCCTCGCGGCGGGTCTGCTCGCCGCCTCCACCTCCCCGGCCTCGGCCGACGAGATCCGCGTCCACGACATCCAGGGCCCCACCAGGATCTCCCCGCTGGCCGGACAGCAGGTCACCGATGTCTTCGGCGTCGTGACCGGCGTCCGCGGCCACGGCTCCAAGGGCTTCTGGATCCAGGACACCAAGGCCGACGGTGACCCGGCGACCAGCGAGGGCGTCTTCGTCTACACCGGCTCGGCGGCGCTCACCGTCAAGCCGGGCGACGCGGTGCGGGTCTCGGGGACGGTCGGGGAGTACGTCCCCGGGGGTGCCGCGTCCGGGAACCAGTCCCTCACCCAGATCACCAAGCCGACGGTGACCGTGGAGTCCTCCGGCAACGCGCTGCCCGCGCCGGTCCGGGTCGGCGCCAAGTCGGTGCCCGCGCGCTACGCGCCCGCCGGCGACCCCGCGCAGGGCAACAGCGTCAACGCGCTCCCGCTGAAGCCGCGTACGTACGCGCTGGACCTGTACGAGTCCCTTGAGGGCATGAATGTGAGCGTCGGCAGCTCGCGGGTGGTCGGGGCGACCGACGCGTACCACGAGCTGTGGGTGACGGTGAAGCCCCACGAGAACCGCAACCGGCGCGGCGGCACGGTCTACGGCTCCTACGACGCGCAGAACGGCGGGCGGCTCCAGATCCAGCAGCTCGCCCCCGTCTCCGAGCGCCCCTTCCCGAAGGCGAACGTGGGCGACGTCCTGAAGGGCGGCGCCGAAGGCCCCCTGGACTTCAACCAGTTCGGCGGCTACACCCTGGTCGCCCGCGAGCTGGGCGACGTACGCGACAAGGGTCTCGTACGCGAGAAGACGCGGCGCCAGGCCAAGGGCGAGCTGGCCGTGGCCACGTACAACGTGGAGAACCTCGACCCGACCGACCCGCAGACGAAGTTCGACGCGCTCGCCGGCGCGGTCGTGAACAACCTCGCCTCGCCCGACATCGTCGCCCTGGAGGAGATCCAGGACGACAACGGCGCGAAGAACGACGGTACGGTCGCCGCGGGCGCGACCCTGAAGAAGTTCACGGACGCGATCGCCGCCGCGGGCGGGCCGCGCTACGAGTGGCGGTCCATCGACCCGGTGAACAACAAGGACGGCGGCGAGCCCGGCGGCAACATCCGCCAGGTGTTCCTCTTCAACCCGGAGCGCGTCTCGTTCACCGAGCGCGCGGGCGGCGACGCGACGACGCCCACCGAGGTCGTCCGCGCGGGCAAGCGGGCGGCGCTCAGCCACTCGCCGGGCCGGATCGACCCGCAGAACGCGGCGTGGACCAACAGCCGCAAGCCGCTGGCGGGCGAGTTCGTCTTCCGCGGCCGTACGGTCTTCGTGATCGCCAACCACTTCGGGTCCAAGGGCGGCGACGAGGGCCTCACCTCGCACCACCAGCCGCCGGTGCGCTCCTCCGAGGTCCAGCGGCTCAAGCAGGCGCAGGGCGTGAACGGCTTCGTGAAGGACATCCGCGCGGTCCAGCGCGACGCGGACGTCGTCGTGCTCGGCGACATCAACGACTTCGAGTTCTCGGCGACCACCAAGGCCCTCCAGGACGGCGGCGCCCTGTACGCGGCCGTCAAGTCGCTGCCCAGGAGCGAGCGTTACTCGTACGTCTACCAGGGCAACTCGCAGGTCCTCGACCAGATCCTGACCAGCCCGGGGGTCGGCGACGACTTCTCCTACGACAGCGTGCACATCAACGCGGAGTTCTCGGACCAGAACAGCGATCACGACCCGCAGGTGCTGCGCTTCAAGCCGTAGTGCCGGGCGCCGTCATGGCGGGGCCACGGCGGGGGCGGCGGCTCACCCGTAGAGGTGGTGCAGCCAGTCCCGCCAGGCCAGTTCGGCGCGTTTGGCGTCCGCGTGCGGGGCGAAATCGTGCACGCGGACACCGACCGGCGCGCCGGAGTCGTCGCGGCGGAAGAAGCGGTGCAGGGCGTCGTCCGAGCGCAGGCCGATGAAGTACCGGCTGCGGAAGTCGATGACGGCGTCCAGTTCCTCGCCGGGGGCCTCCACGCGGATGCGGGCGCCCTCACCGGCGTCGTCGGGCAGACCGAGGGCGCGGGCGAGGCGGACGAGGGCGTCCGGGGCCCTCGAAGCGGGCGGGCCGTCGAGGGCGGTGAAGACCGCGGGGCGGCCCGCGAAGTAGGCCAGGTACTGGCGCAGGGTGTGCAGGTGGAAGTCGGTGCGCCGGACGGCCTTGGCGTACTGGCCGTCCTGGTCCTCGGTGAAGACGCCGCTGTGCACGTGGCGCAGCCAGGAGCGGCGGCCGCCGTCGCGGGGCTCGATGAACTGGTCGAGCTGGTCGAGGCTCTGGCCGGGCACGCCGTCCGGGTCCTCGACGCGGGCGGTGAGGCGGCGCGGCGGGTCCCAGCGGGTGACGGTGCCGCCGAAGGGGGCGGCGCCGCCCTCGCGCGGCTCGTACTTCAGGGGGCGCAGCCAGCCGCCGGTGCCGGTGGTGAGGGCGGCCCAGACCTGCCCCGGGGAGCCCTCCACCTCGAACTCCCGGGCTATCTCGAACTCCTTGCCGCCGCCCATGCCGACTCCCTCCGGTCGCGGTGAGGTCCGGCATGTCTGCGACCGCGGTGACGTCCGGCCCGCGTCCACCGTCCCGCCCACGTCCACCGCTGTCCAGGCGGGTGCGGCCGTCGGCGGGAGGGGGCCCGGAATCTACGCTCAGCTCGGTACGAAGCCGTACGCGAAGCGGTACCGGGCGACCGTGCCGCCGGGCGCGACCCCGGGGAACGCGCGCACCCGCCGCCACTGCGGGGTCGGCGAACCCACCCCGTCCCCCGCCGCGGCGAGCGCGTCGATGTGGGCCTGCTCGCTCTCCCACTCCGCGTAGTTGACGACCTCCCTGCCGTCCGTGCCGACGTGGAAGTGCGCGGAGATCAGCCCCTTGCCCTCGACCGGGTCACTGTCCAGGGCCTCCAGCACCCCGTCCACCCAGGCACGCTGGCGGTCGGCGTCCGGGCCCTCGAAGGGGACCTTCACGATCACGATCGCGCCGGGCTCGCGCCGCTCCCCGCCCGAGGCCGCGTGCCAGCTGCGGTACAGCCGCGTCCTGGACAGGCCCAGGCGCTCGATGCCCGGCACGGCCGCGTCGATGTCGGCGTTGCGGGCGTCCCTGCCGTTGCGCGCACCGGCGGAGAATTCCCGGTGGGCCTCCTCGTCCCGCCAGTGCGAGTGGTGCAGGACCGTCGAGCCGTCGGAGCCCGCGTACACCGTGTACGACAGGAGCCCCTCGTGCGGCCAGGGGCGGCTCTCCCAGGCCCGCGCGATGGCGTCCAGGGTGGCCCGCTGCCGCTCGGGCGAGCCGGTGCTCCAGGTGCTGATGAAGGCGAGGCCGGCGTCGGGGCGGGCCGGGTCGGGGTGGGTGCGGGTGCTCAGGGTCTTGCTCGGGGTCTTGCTCGGGGTCTTGCTCGCGGCCGGGTCCGTGGCCTTGTCGGCGGTCGTGTCCGTGGCCTTGTTGGCGGTCGTGTTCGTGTTCGTGTTCGTGGTCGCAGACATGGCTGCCGTCCCGTCCGTCTCGGTGTGTGTCGGTACGCACGCCCCACGATCCGACCTCAACCCAGGTTCAGGTCAAGCCCGTTCGTGATCCGGCGCGGACACCGCGCGAAGGACCGGTCGCTTGGCCTCCCGGCCGTCCCCCGAGGAACGTCCTCGCATACGCCGCCACAGCCACGGCCCCATGAACCCCGCGAGCCAGCGCGCCTCCGCCGCCACCTCGCCGAGCACCGAGACCGGGGGGAGCGGCGGCAGCGTCGTCAGCCAGTCCTCGTGGCCGGGCAGGCCGAGCGCGTCCGCCATGCCGTCGGCGATCCGCGCGTGGCCCAGCGGGCTCGCGTGCAGGCGGTCGCCGCTCCACAGCCGCGGATCGGTGGTGATCCGGTGCGGGAAGGTGTCGAGCACGGTCACCCCGTGCCGGTCGGCGGCCGCCCTGATCCGGGCGTTCAGGTCCAGGACGCGGGGCAGCGCGCGCCGGGCGAGCGGGACGATCCGCCCGATGTCCGGGAAGGTCACGGTGGCCACGTGCGCGCCCGCCGCGGTGAGCGCGGTGAACATCTCCTCTATGTCGGCGGCGACGCGCGCGGCGTCGAAGCCCGGCCGCACCAGGTCGTTCATGCCCGCCATGACGGTCACCAGGTCCGGCTTCAGCGCGAGGGCGGGGCCCAGCTGCTCCGCCTTGATCCCCGCCGTCAGCCGGCCGCGCACGGCGAGATTGGCGTAGGTGAGACCGGGGTTGTCCGCGGCGAGGATCTCGGCGAGGCGGTCGGCCCAGCCGCGGTAGCCGTGCGCCTCGTCGCCGTCCCCGACGCCCTCCGTCTGGCTGTCGCCGATCGCGACGTAACGTGCGTAGGAATGGTGTCGCCTGGTGGTCATGGGCCGAGCTTCCTCCGGGCGCCCGGCGCCGTCAACGCGGTCCCACGGGCGCGGACCCGGCACCGCCGAGCAGTCGCCCGGGCGGCGGCCCGGGCGCCTGTGTGAGACTCCCCGCCATGTCCACACCCATGATCCTGCGCCCCGCCACCCGCTCCGACCTGCCCGCCGTCCTCGCCCTCCTCGCCGACGAGGAGCACTACGTGGACCCGGCGACGGTGATCGTCGACGAGGCGTACGCACGTGCCTTCGCGGCGATCGAGGAGGACGCGCGCAACGAGGTGCTGGTCCTCGTCGACGAGGCGGAGGGCGTCGTCCTGGGCTGCCTACAGGCCACGTACATCCCGGGGCTGGGCAGGCACGGCGCCGAGCGCGCGCTGATCGAGGCGGTCCGGGTGCGGGCCGACCGGCGCGGCGGCGGGCTCGGGCGGCTGCTCATGGAGCGTGCCGTGGAGCGGGCACGCGCGCGTGGCTGCGCGCTCGTCCAGCTGACCAGCAACAAACGGCGCACGGACGCGCACCGCTTCTATGCCTCGCTGGGCTTCGCGCGCAGCCACGACGGTTTCAAGCTGCCGCTGTGAACACGGTCTGCGGCTCAGTCGGGCCAGCGGCCCGTGACGCGGCGGACGCCGACCGCGCCGCCGCGCTCCACCGCCGCCCTGACCACGGCGAAGATCGCACCCTGGAGCGCGGCCGCGGCGAGGATCTCGCGCAGGCCGCGCTCCTCGTCGTGGGCGTCCGGGGCGTCGTCCTCGCCCGCGACCGCCTTCCACGTGCGGTTGAACAAGGAGCTGGCGACCATGCCGCCGAGCATGCCGAAGGCCATCCCGAGCGGCTTGTAGAGCATCGTGGCCTTGCTCATCGGCGACCACCCTTCCGCCCGCGCAGCACCATGTACGCGAGCAGCGCGCCCGCTCCCGCGACGACGAACGCCCCGGGGCGCCTGCGGCCGGCCCGTACGACGCCGGTCGCGACCTCCCGTACCGGCTCCGGGGTGTTCTCCTGCACGCGCCGCGCGGTCTCGGCGACCTTCTCCTCGGCCCGCACGACGGCCTGGTGCTCCTCCGCGCGCGCCTTGGCGCCGAGCACGGCCCCCTTCACCTGCGCGGCACCCTCGACGGCCTTGCCCTTGGCCAGGGCCGCACCCTCGATGGCCTTGCCCTTCACCTGGGCGGCGCCCTCGATCGCCTTGCCCTTCACCTGCGCCGCGCCCTCGATGGCCTTGCCCTTGGCCTGGGCGGTGCCCTCGGCGGTCACGCCCTTCGCGTGGCCCGCCTCCTGTGCCGCCTTGCCCGTCACACGCGCCGCCTGCTCCGTCATCTTGTCCTTCACCTGTGCCGCCGTTCCTCGTACTTGGCCCTTGACCGCCTCGGCGCGCTGCCGGGCGCGGGTCTTCACATCCGCCTTCGCGGCCAGTTCCTCGACGGTCTCGCCGAGTCGGCCGCGGGTCTCCTCGATCTGCCGGCGCAGTTCGTCCGGCCCCTTCACGCCCGTGTTCCCGGAATCCTTCGGGTTCGTGGAGTTCTGGGGGCTCTTGGAGTGCTGGTGGTTCTGGGGGTTGTCAGGGTTCTTCGGGTTCTTCGGTGCGCTCGTCATCGGTGCGCCCTTCCCTTGATCTCCTCGACGTCCGCCTTGACGCTGTCGATGGCCTCCTGCGGCACCGGCGGTGCCGCGCGCTTCAGCTGGGCGCGCCCCGCGGCCGCGAGTACCCCGGCCACGACGAAGAGAACACCGGTGACGATCAGAGCGGCGCCCCAGACGGGCAGGGCCAGTGAGAGCGCCGCGATCGCGGTGGCCGCCAGCGCCATGATCCCGACGTACGAGATCGCGCCGGCCGCTCCGAGGAGCCCGCCACCCCGCCCCGCGCGCTTGCCCTTCTCGGCCATCTCCTGGCCTGCGAGCCGCATTTCCTGGCGTACGAGTTCCGAAAGCTGTGCGGTGGCCTGCTCGACGAGCTGTCCCACCGAGTGCTGCGCCTGGTCGCGCGTCGGCCGCTCGTCCATGGTCCCGGTCACGGGTGCCGCCTCCCTTCTGGCTGGGAGGTCCGGGTACCCGGGCCGGGCCGCGCTATCCCCGCTGATCCCCGGTCAGCCGTGCCAGTTCGGCCTGGAACCAGTCCAGACGCGCCTGAAGCAGTGCGGCCTCGGCCATCAGTTCGGGCATTCCGAGGCCCTGCAGCCCGCCCGGGGAGACCGGCGGGGCGGCCGCGTCGACCCTCAGCCCCTCCCCCGCGAGCCGCGCGAACTCCGCGACGGAGACGGCCCGGCGCCCGCCCCCGCACCGCCCGCACGCCGCCTCGAGCACCAGCCACCCCGGCCTGCCCCACCCGGCGTCGGCGAGCAACGAGGCGGCGGCGCCGCAGTCGCACGGCGGCACGGTCGCGCGGCGCACCCGCTGACGCGCGTACCGGAAACCGCGCTCGAAGCGAATGTAGACCCCGAGCACGGTCACTTCGAGGAGCACCGCCTTACGGTGCTCGGCGGTGCACAGCAGCCCCTCGGCGGTGGCGCGGTCGTGCACACAGTGGAAGCCGCAGTCGCAGCGGCGTTGGGGCGCGCTGTGCCGTCTGCCGTAGACGCAGCGCGCCTCGTCGAGCACCCCGTACGGCTGGCCCGCGCCGAGGGAGACGCCGGTGAAGGCGGCCCGGGTGCCGTCGTGGGACAGCACCGGGCGGGCGATCTTGTATCCGGTCGGCGGCTCCGTCGGGCGTTCCTCGGGGAGCCGCCGCCTCATCGGGCGACCGCGGCCTCGACCGGCCGGGGCTCCGGCACCGACTCGGGGGTCTTCAGGCCGGTGTCGGGCACGGAGGTCTCGTCCATGCGCGCCGATTCCTCCTCCCGCGGCTGCTCTTCGGCGATTCCGGTGGCGAGTGCCTTGCCGAGCCTCATGACGCCTCCTAGGGAACAGCTGTTCCACCGTTGGGGACCCACTGTCCCGCCATGGTGACCCATACGAGGGGGAGTTGGCACTAGTGCCTGCCATGGCCGACCGGAAATCGAGCCGGTCTTCGCCGGCCCCCGTCCGGCGAAGACCTGGGCTTCGCCGCCTACCGTTCGGCGAAGACCGGCTGCCAGCGTCCGGTCGAGTCCGCCTTGGACGAGCGGTAGCCGCTGAGCGGGACCGTCTTCCGGCTCCCGAGGGTGACGAGGACGAGCCGGTTGCGGTACTCGCTCGTGCCGGGCGCGATGTCCCAGGCGATGAGCCGCTTGTTGTCGGCCCAGGCGAGCAGTTGCTGCCCCGGCACCTTGGCGACACGCTTGCCGGTGAGGGGGTCGATGATCTCGGACGCGGTCGTCTTGCCGTCGCCCGCGAATTCGCCCGCGACGAGCTTGCCGTCCGGCGAGAGCCCGGCCCCGTTGAACCAGCGCACGTGCTTCTCCCTCGCGGGGGTGCGCTTCTCGCGGCCCTTGAAGTCGTAGTACTGCTGGTGCGGCGCCGAGGTGAGGCTTGAGTAGACGAGGGTGCCGTCCTGGCTGAAGGCGAAGTCCTCCCGGGTGTTGATCGTGTCGGGCCCGAACTCGCTCTCCGCCGTCTTGACCTTGCTCCAGCCGCCGGAGTCGCCCGTCGCCACGTCGACGACGTAGAAGCCGGTCCTGCTCGGCACGGCGGGGCCGGGCCGCTCACGCTTGCCGTCGTGCATCGGCCGGCTCATGTCGCGCAGGTCCGGACTCTTCGCATAGGTCGTGGCGACGAGCTTCCTGCCGTCCGGCGAGAACGCCACGCCCCCGACCTTGTGGTCCACGGGAATCCAGCGCTCGACCTTGCCGGTGAGCAGGTTGAGCAGCCCGATCCGCCGCACGGGCAGCTTCTGTTCGAGGACGGCGGCGGTACGCATGCCGGGCGCGACGGCCACCCACGACCATCGGGCGTCCTTGCGGTAGGTGCCGGTCTTCTGGTCGAGCAGCCGGTAGGTACGGGTGACGATCTCGTCGCCGTTCGACTGCTTGACGGGGACGCTCGTGCTGAACGCGGCGAGCGCCTTGTCCCCCGCGGCGATCAGGTCCCGGGGCGGTGTCTGGCCGGGGTGCGCGACGACGTCACCGCTCCTCAGCTCGCTCGCCGGACGCGTCTCCTGCCGCCCGGTGTCCTCCGCGAGCACCGGCACCGCCACCGCCACGACGACGGCCGTCACCGCGGCGAGCGAGGTGCCCGCGATCGTCCGGGTCCTGCGGCGCCGCCGCGCGGCAAGCACCCGGTCGACGAAGTCCCCCGGCAGGGGCGCGCCTTGGCCGGCCTGCTCTCGCAGTGACTCGCGCACCAGTTCTTCCACATTCACGGTCATACCTCCATGGGCGAGAAGTCGCGGGACATCGACCTGGATCCGCCGTCCGGCCGGTCCAGCCGTGCCAGTTCGGGGGCGAGACTCCGCAGCCGGGCGAGGGAGCGGTGCGTCGTGCTGCGCACGGTGCCCACGGAGCAGCCCAGGAGCTGGGCGACCTCCGCCTCGGGGAGGTCCTCGAAGTAGCGCAGGACCAGGACGGTCCGCTGGCGCGCGGTGAGCTTGGCGAGCGCCCCGCGCAGCACGATCCGCAGCTCGGCGGCGGAGGTGGCGTCCCCGGTCGCGGCGCTCTCCGGCGGTTCGGCGACGGCCAGTTCGCGCCGGGGCCACTTCAGCCGCCACCGGCTCACCTGCTGGCGGTAGAGGATCCGCCGTACGTACGCCTCCGGCTCGTCGATCCGCCGCCACCGGCCCGCGGCCTTGACGAGCGCGTTCTGCAACAGGTCCTCGCCCGCGTGCCGGTCACCGCCGCTGAGCAGCACGGCGGTCTTCAGCAGCGCCGGCGATCTGGCCGCCACGAACTCCCGGAAACTGTCCTGCTCTTGGGCATCCATCGTCACCTTCACTCCCTGGGGGGCCTGCTGCCCCCACATGGAGGAGGACGGGTCCGGACGCCCCCCGCTATGCCTGCCGGCCGGAGAAACCGAAAAACGGCCACCCCGAAGGGTGGCCGTTCTGGGTGGAGCGGGTCAGCGGGCGGCGGGGAAGCCCGCCGCCTTGGTCCAGCGCAGCGTCTTGCCGCCCCGGCTGAACGTGACCTTCTTGCCGCCGGGCGCGACGGCGATCTTCTCCCAGCCGTCGAAGTTCCTCGTGAGGTGCTTGTCCCACTTGGTCAGCGATCCCGTGGCCACGGCGGCGACGGACTCCATGGGCGGTTCGCCGTCCGCGCACCACGGGGCGAAGTCCCCGAAGGCCGCGACCGTGCCGTCCTTGGCCTTGAGCCCGATGCCCTGGCAGGCGTCGGTCCTCGTCTTGTAGATCACGACGGGCTTGGACCAGCCCCTGGCCCGGGGGCTGTAGTCCTGCACGAAGAGCCCCTTGCCGCTCATGTAGTGCATGGCGACGCGCCGCCCGTCGGCGAGCTTGATCTGCGCGTTGAACGGGTTGGGGCCGTGGCCGCTCCAGGGGATGTCGCTCTTGCGCAGCCGGTGACTGTGGTCACCGGCCGCGGCGTGGCTCATCTCCCGCGCCGCCGCCTGCCCTTCCCCGCGGGCCTGGCCCACGCTCTGACCGCACCCGGCGACCAGTCCGATCACTGTCGCGGCCCCCAGGGCCACGGCCCGGATTCCCGTTCTCCGCATGACGCTTCCGCGCATGACGCTCCCCCTATTTGTCGTTTCCCGGCGATGGTCAGTTGTGGGCGATGCTCAGTTGTGGCTGTGCAGGATCTCGTTGAGGCCGCCCCAGACCGCGTTGTTCGGGCGGGCCTCGACGGTGCCCGTGACCGAGTTGCGGCGGAAGAGGATGTTCGAGGCGCCGGAGAGCTCGCGGGCCTTGACGATCTGTCCGTCGGGCATGGTCACGCGGGTGCCCGCCGTGACGTACAGGCCCGCCTCGACGACGCACTCGTCGCCGAGCGCGATGCCGACGCCCGCCTCGGCGCCGACCAGGCAGCGCTCGCCGATGACGATGCGGACGTTGCCGCCGCCCGACAGGGTGCCCATCGTGGAGGCGCCGCCGCCGATGTCCGAGCCGTCACCGACGACGACACCGGCGGAGATGCGGCCCTCGACCATGGAGGTGCCGAGCGTGCCCGCGTTGAAGTTGACGAAGCCCTCGTGCATGACCGTGGTGCCCTCGGCGAGGTGCGCGCCGAGGCGGACGCGGTCGGCGTCGGCGATGCGGACGCCCTTCGGCACGACGTAGTCGGTCATGCGCGGGAACTTGTCGACGGACGTCACGGCGAGGTGCAGCCCCTCGGCGCGGGCGTTGAGCCGCACCTTCTCGACGTCGTCGACGGCGACCGGGCCGAGCGAGGTCCAGGCGACGTTGGCGAGGAAGCCGAACTGGCCGTCCAGGTTCACGCCGTGCGGCTTGACCAGGCGGTGCGAGAGCAGGTGCAGGCGCAGGTAGACGTCGTGGGCGTCCAGCGGCTTGTCGTCGAGGGACGCGATGACCGTACGTACGGCGATGATCTCCACGCCACGGCGGGCATCGGGGCCGATCGCCTTGGCGGCGCCCTCGCCCAGCAGCTCCACGGCACGCTCGGCGGACAGCCGCTCGCTGCCGGCGGGGCCCGGCTCAGTGGTCAGCTCGGGCGCGGGGAACCAGGTGTCGAGGACGGTGCCGTCGGCGGTGACGGTGGCGAGGCCTGCGGCGATGGCGCCGGTGGTGCGGGGTGCGTTCGTGTCGGTCATGGGTGAAACCTAACCGGAGCGGCCTCGCGCGAGCGAACCGGTCTCACGCTCCGGGCCGCTCCCGCGCGGGCGCGAGGAGCCGGCCGAGCATCTCGCGCGCGTACGCCTCGTCGTACGTCCCGCCGGTGAGCAGCACCTGGAGGCAGATCCCGTCCATGAGGGCGACCAGGGCGCGCGCGGTGACGGGGTCGGTGCGGGGCACCAGGAGGTCGGTGACGCCCCGGCACCACTCGGCGGCGACGGGGCGTAGGGCGGGTCTGCGCAGGGCGGCGAGGTACAGCTCGTACTCCAGCTCGACGCCGGTGCGTTCCCCCGCGAGCCAGTCGCCGAGGAGCCGGGCCAGCTCCGCGGCGAGGTCGGCGCGCGGATCCTCGAAGGCGCCGCTCGCGGCCACCGCCTTGGCGAAGCCCTCGTTCGCCTGCCGCAACGCGGCGACCAGCAGCTCGTCGAGCGTCTTGAAGTGGTACGTCGTCGAGCCGAGCGGCACGTCGGCCTCGGCGGCGGCCGAGCGGTGGCTGAGCCCGGCGATCCCCTTCGCGCCGACCACCCGGATAGCGGCGTCGATGATCCGCTGGCGGCGCTCGGGGTCGTGGCGGCGGGGCATCAGTGGGCCCCGCCGAGGTTGAGCACGACGACGCCGACGATGACGAGGGCGAGCCCGGCGAGCTTGAGCGGGCCGGCCGACTCCCCGAGGAAGAGCATGCCGATGGCGGCGACGGCCGCGGTGCCGACACCGGCCCAGATCGCGTAGGCGGTGCCCACGGAGAGCGTCTTGAGGGTCTGCGCGAGGAGGGTGAAGGCGATCAGATACCCGGCGAGCGTGATCAGCGAGGGCCACAGCCTGCTGAACCCCTCGCTGTACTTCATGGCCGTGGTGGCGGCCACCTCCGCGGCGATGGCCCCGGCGAGCAGTGCGTATCCCATGCGTACGAGTGTACATATCGATACGTACGCCCGTACGCAACGCAGCATCGCGGGAGATCCTCACGCACCCGGAGGCCGCCGGGAAGAGCGTCGAACCGGCCCGGCTAAGGTGACGCGATCGCTGTGGGGGGCCACAGGGACGCACGGAACGATGGAGCGCAAGGGCGATGACGGGCACGTCGGGGTGGGGGCCGCAGGGGCCGGGGCCGGGACACACCCCGTACGACTGGCGGCAGCACCCCTGGAGCCCGCCGCCTCCTCCGCCGAAGCCCGGCGTCATCCCCCTCGGCCCGCTTGGCGTCGACCAGATTTTCGGCGGCGCCTTCGCCACGATGCGGCGCTACGCCAAGCCGCTCTTCGGTACGGCCGCCGCCGCGTACGGCCTGCTGGCCGTGGTGATGGCGGGCGCCCTCCTCCTCGCGTACGGCGCCACCCGCGACGACTTCCGGGCCATGTACGAGCCGGGCGCCACCTTCCCCTGGGAGCCGCTGCTCGTGGCCTTCGGCGCCGTCTGGGCCACGGGCCTGCTGGCGAGCCTCGCCGTCAGCTCCTTCATCCAGGCGGCCTGCGCGACGACCCTGCACGAGGCGGTCATCGGCCGCCCCACGACGTTCCGGGCGGTATGGCGCGGGGCCTGGTCGCGTACCCCGTCGGTGGCGGCCGTGACGGTACTGCTCGCCTTCATCCTGCTGCTGCCGGTCGCGGCGTTCGTCCTGCTCGTCGTCTCCTTCTTCGTGACAGTCCTGACCGATTCGACGGCCCCCTTCGGCCTGGTCTTCCTCCTCTTCCTCCTCGTGATCCCCCTGTCGGCCTGGCTGTACGTCCTGTTCGCCTTCGCCCCGGCCGCGGCGGCCCTGGAGAGGGCGGGCCCCCTGACGGCACTGCGCCGCTCGGTGCGCCTCGTACGCGGCGCCTGGTGGCGCACGTTCGGCATCTCACTGCTCGCCGGGGTGATCGTGGTGATCGTGTCCCTGGCGTTCCGCCTCCCGCTCCAGTTCGCCGCCCCGGCACCGCCCGCGGTCAACCCGGACAGCAACATCTCGGAGATCCTCTCCGACCAACTCCGCTCCCAGTTCGGCCTCTACGCCCTCCTGGCCCTGGCAGGCACCCTGCTCACCCAACTCCTGGCCACGGTCTTCCTCCCCCTGGTGACGGCCCTGCTCTACCTGGACCGCCGCATCCGCAAGGAGGGCCTGGCACACGCCTTGCACTCGGCAGTGTGAACACGACGAAGCCCCCCGGAGAATCCTCCAGGGGGCTTCGTGCACGGCAGAGCCTGCGGTCAGACGTTGAACCCCAACGCCCGCAGCTGCTCCCGTCCATCGTCCGTGATCTTGTCCGGGCCCCACGGCGGCATCCAGACCCAGTTGATCCGCAGCTCGTTGACGATGCCCTCCGTCGCGGACTTCGCCTGGTCCTCGATGACGTCCGTCAGCGGGCAGGCCGCCGAGGTCAGCGTCATGTCGATCGTCGCGATGTTCGCGTCGTCGACGTGGATGCCGTAGATCAGGCCGAGGTTGACGACGTCGATGCCCAGCTCGGGGTCGACGACGTCGTACAGCGCCTCGCGGACCTCTTCCTCGGAAGCCGGCTTCGTGGTCAGGGTCTCGTTCTCGCTCATGCGGTCTTCCTCTCGGCGACGGCGTCGGCACCGAGTGCCTGGGCCGTCGCGTCCTTCCACGCCATCCAGCTCAGCAGAGCACACTTGACGCGCGCGGGGTACTTGGAGACCCCGGCGAACGCGACCGCGTCCTCCAGGACCTCTTCCATGGCGTCGTCGGGCTCCAGCTTGCCCTTGGACTGCATCAGCTCCAGGAAGACTTCCTGGATCTTCTGCGCCTCGGCCAGCTCCTTGCCGACCAGCAGGTCGTTCAGGACGGACGCGCTGGCCTGGCTGATGGAGCAGCCCTGGCCCTCGTACGACACGTCGGCGATCGTCGACCCGTCGTACTTGACGCGCAGGGTGATCTCGTCCCCGCACGTCGGGTTGACGTGGTGCACCTCGGCGTCGCCATCTCGCAGACCACGACCGTGCGGGTGCTTGTAGTGGTCCAGGATGACTTCCTGGTACATCGAATCCAGCTTCACGTTCCCAGCCAGCCCCTCAGCCGAAGAAGTTCCGTACGTGCTCCAGGCCGTCGACGAGCGCGTCGATCTCGCCGGGCGTGGAGTACAGATAGAACGACGCTCGCGTGGTCGCAGGAATTCCGTAGCGGAGGCAGACGGGCCGCGCGCAGTGGTGGCCCACGCGGACCGCGATGCCCTGCTCGTCGAGGACCTGGCCCACGTCGTGCGGGTGGATGTCGCCGAGCGTGAAGGAGATCGCGGCGCCGCGCTCCTCGGCCGTGGCCGGGCCGATGATCCGCAGGTCGGCGACCTCGCCGAGGCGCTTGACCGCGTACTCGGTGATCGCGTGCTCATGCGCGGCGATCTTGTCCATGCCGATGGCCGAGAGGTAGTCCACGGCGGCGCCCAGACCCACGGCCTGGGAGACCGGCGGAGTGCCCGCCTCGAACTTGTGCGGCGCCGGGGCGTACGTCGACGAGTTCATCGACACCGTCTCGATCATCTCGCCGCCGCCGAGGAACGGCGGGAGGTCCTCCAGGAGCTCCTGGCGGCCCCACAGCACGCCGATGCCCGTCGGACCGCACATCTTGTGGCCGGTGAAGGCCACGAAGTCGGCCTGGAGCGCCTGCACGTCAAGCGGCATGTGCGGCGCGGCCTGCGAGGCGTCGATCAGGACGAGCGCGCCGACCTCCTGGGCGCGGCGCACGATCGCCTCGACCGGGTTGTGCGTGCCCAGGATGTTCGAGACCAGCACGAAGGAGACGATCTTCGTCTTCTCCGTGATGATCTCGTCCATGTTGGACAGGTCGAGGCGGCCGTCGTCGGTGAGGCCGAACCACTTCAGCTTCGCGCCCGTGCGCTGCGAGAGCAGCTGCCACGGCACGATGTTGGAGTGGTGCTCCATCTCCGTGATGACGATCTCGGTCTCGTGGTCCACGCGGTAGGGCTCGTCGGCCCAGCCCAGCATGTTGGCGACGAGGTTCAGCGACTCCGAGGCGTTCTTGGTGAAGATCACCTCGTTGCGGCTGGGCGCGTTGATGAACGCCGCGACCTTGTCACGCGCGCCCTCGTACAGCGCGGTGGCCTCCTCGGCGAGGACGTGCACGCCGCGGTGAACGTTGGCGTTGTGCTGCTCGTAGTACTCGTTCAGTACGTCGAGGACCTGGCGCGGCGTCTGGGAGGTCGCCGCGTTGTCCAGGTACACGAGCTTCTTGCCGTCGTGGATCCGACGATCCAGGATCGGGAAGTCCTTGCGGATCGCCTCGGTGTCGAGGAGGCCGGAAAGCCCCTGGTGGGCCACTGTCACGCTGATGCGCCGCCCTTCGTGTAAGCCTCGTAGCCCTCGGCCTCGAGCTTGTCGGCCAGCTCCGCGCCGCCCGACTCGGCGATGCGGCCGTTGGCGAAGACGTGCACGAAGTCGGGCTTGATGTAGCGCAGGATGCGCGTGTAGTGCGTGATCAGGAGCGTGCCGACCTCGCCGGTCTCACGGACGCGGTTGACGCCGTCCGAGACCTGGCGCAGGGCGTCGACGTCCAGACCGGAGTCCGTCTCGTCGAGGATCGCGATCTTCGGCTTGAGCAGCTCCATCTGGAGGATCTCGTGGCGCTTCTTCTCACCGCCGGAGAAGCCCTCGTTCACGTTGCGCTCGGCGAAGGCCGGGTCCATCTGGAGCTGCTCCATCGCGGACTTGACCTCCTTCACCCAGGTGCGCAGCTTGGGGGCCTCGCCGCGGATCGCCGTCGCCGACGTACGCAGGAAGTTGGAGACCGAGACGCCGGGGACCTCGACGGGGTACTGCATGGCGAGGAACATGCCGGCGCGGGCGCGCTCGTCGACGGACATCTCCAGGACGTCCTCGCCGTCGAGGGTCACGCTGCCCTGGGTGATCGTGTACTTGGGGTGGCCCGCGATGGAGTAGGCGAGCGTCGACTTGCCGGAGCCGTTGGGGCCCATGATGGCGTGGGTCTCGCCCTGCTTCACGGTCAGGTCGACGCCCTTGAGGATCTCCTTGGTGGAGTTGTCGGCCTCGACGGTGACGTGCAGGTCCTTGATTTCAAGCGTTGCCATGGGTGCCTCAGGACTCCTGGGAAAGGGAGGCGTGTACGTCAACGAGCACATCGCCCCCTTCGATCTTTACGGGGTATACGGGGACGGGGCGCGTCGCGGGAAGGCCGGACGGCTTACCGGTACGGAGGTCGAACGCGGAGCCGTGCAGCCAGCACTCGATCTGGCAGTCCTCCACCTCGCCCTCGGAGAGGGAGACGTTCGCGTGCGAGCAGATGTCGTGGATCGCGTACACCTCGCCCTCGGTGTGCACGACGGAGACCGGCGTGCCGTCGAGTTCCACCCGCTTGGGGGTGTCCTCCTCCAGCTCGCCCAGTCCACAGACGCGTACGAAGGTCATGCGACCGTCGCCTCCAGCTCCTCTTCGATCTTCGCGAGGAGGCGCTCCTCGACGTCCGGCAGACCGATCTGCTGGACCAGCTCGGCGAAGAAGCCGCGGACGACCAGGCGCCGCGCGTCCTCCTCGGAGATGCCGCGCGACTGGAGGTAGAAGAGCTGCTCGTCGTCGAAGCGGCCGGTCGCCGAGGCGTGGCCCGCGCCGACGATCTCGCCGGTCTCGATCTCCAGGTTCGGGACCGAGTCCACGCGGGCGCCGTCGGTCAGCACGAGGTTGCGGTTCATCTCGTACGTGTCCGTGCCCTCGGCGGCGGCCTCGATGAGGACGTCGCCGATCCACACCGCGTGGGCGTTGTCGCCCTGGAGCGCGCCCTTGTAGACGACGTTCGACTTGCAGTGCGGGGTGTTGTGGTCGACCAGGAGGCGGTGCTCCTGGTGCTGGCCCGCGTCGGTGACGTAGAGGCCGAACAGCTCGGCCTCGCCGCCGGTGCCCGCGTAGGTGACACGCGGGTGCAGGCGGACCAGGTCGCCGCCGAAGGTGACGACGACGGACTTGAAGGAGGCGTCGCGGCCGATCAGCGCGTTGTGCTGGGCGACGTGCACCGCCTTGTCGTCCCAGTCCTGGACGGAGACGACGGTGAGCTTGGCACCGTCGCCGACGACGAAGTCGACGTTGGCGGCGAGCACGGCGTCACCGGTGTGGTCGATGACGACCAGGGCCTCGGCGAACGCGCCCACCTCGATCACCTGGTGCGCGAAGGCGGTGCCGCCCTCGCCGTGCACACCGATGCGGATGGGCTCGGTCAGGACCGTCTCCTTGGGGACGGTGACGACCGAGGCCTTCTCGAAGGACGAGTACGCCTGCGCGGCGACGCGGTCGACGGGCTTGCCCGCCTTGCCGACGCGCGCGTCGTCCCGGCCGACGGTCTCCTGGGTGACACCCTCGGGGGCGCTCACCTCGACGCGGATACCGCCGTCCGCCACCGCCGTGCCGTCGTGCAGCCCGCGAAGGCGCTCCAGCGGCGTGAACCGCCACTCCTCCTCGCGGCCGTGGGGGACGGGGAAGTCCGCCACGTCGAAGGACGGGGGCGCGCTCATGCGGGTGGCGACGGTGGACTCGGCGGCCACCGCGATGGATCCGGCGGTCGTCGACCCGACCGGGATGTTCTGGGCCTCAGCCATGGCTGTCGTCGTGCTCTCTCTCTGCGCTCTGCGTAAGAAGTCTGCTCGCTGCGGGAACGGTTGCCGGACTCAGCCGACCGAACCCTCCATCTGCAGCTCGATCAGCCGGTTCAGCTCCAGGGCGTACTCCATCGGCAGCTCCTTGGCGATCGGCTCGACGAAGCCGCGCACGATCATCGCCATGGCCTCGAACTCGGTCAGGCCGCGGCTCATCAGGTAGAAGAGCTGGTCGTCGGAGACCTTGGAGACGGTCGCCTCGTGGCCCATGGAGACGTCGTCCTCGCGGACGTCGACGTAGGGGTAGGTGTCCGAGCGGGAGATCGTGTCGACGAGCAGCGCGTCGCAGAGCACGTTCGACTTCGATCCGGCGGCGCCCTCACCGATCTCGACGAGGCCGCGGTACGACGTACGACCGCCGCCACGCGCCACCGACTTGGAGACGATGTTCGAGGAGGTGTTCGGCGCCATGTGGACCATCTTGGAACCGGCGTCCTGGTGCTGGCCCTCGCCCGCGAAGGCGATGGAGAGCGTCTCGCCCTTGGCGTGCTCGCCCATGAGGTAGACGGCGGGGTACTTCATCGTGACCTTGGAGCCGATGTTGCCGTCGATCCACTCCATGGTCGCGCCCTCGTACGCCACGGCGCGCTTGGTGACCAGGTTGTAGACGTTGTTCGACCAGTTCTGGATCGTCGTGTAGCGGCAGCGGCCGCCCTTCTTCACGATGATCTCGACGACGGCGGAGTGCAGCGAGTCCGACTTGTAGATCGGCGCGGTGCAGCCCTCGACGTAGTGGACGTAGGCGTCCTCGTCGACGATGATCAGCGTCCGCTCGAACTGGCCCATGTTCTCCGTGTTGATGCGGAAGTAGGCCTGGAGCGGGATGTCGACGTGCACACCCTTGGGCACGTAGATGAACGAGCCACCGGACCACACGGCGGTGTTCAGCGACGCGAACTTGTTGTCGCCGACGGGGATGACCGTGCCGAAGTACTCCTTGAACAGCTCCGGGTGCTCCTTGAGCGCCGTGTCGGTGTCCAGGAAGATGACGCCCTGCTCCTCCAGGTCCTCGCGGATCTGGTGGTAGACGACCTCGGACTCGTACTGGGCCGCGACACCGGAGACGAGGCGCTGCTTCTCCGCCTCGGGGATGCCGAGCTTGTCGTACGTGTTCTTGATGTCCTCGGGCAGGTCCTCCCAGGACTCCGCCTGCTTCTCCGTGGAGCGCACGAAGTACTTGATGTTGTCGAAGTCGATGCCCGAGAGGTCCGAGCCCCAGTTCGGCATGGGCTTCTTGTCGAACAGGCGCAGGCCCTTGAGGCGGAGCTTGGTCATCCACTCCGGCTCGGACTTCTTGGCCGAGATGTCCCGGACGACGTCCTCGCTGATGCCGCGCCTGGCGGAGGCACCGGCGACGTCGGAGTCGGCCCAGCCGTATTCATACGTGCCCAGACCCTCGAGTTCGGGGTGGGCAGTCTCCGTGGGGAGCGTCATGCGGGGTTCCTCCCGGCCGTACTTGCTGATGCTGATGTGGTGGTCTGTGTGCTGCCGCCGCCGCTGCCACTGCGTGGGATGAACGTCGTACAGACGCCGTCTCCGTGGGCGATGGTGGCGAGGCGCTGCACGTGCGTGCCGAGCAGCGTGGAGAACATCTCCGTCTCCGCCTCGCACAGCTGCGGGAACTGCTCGGCGACGTGGGCGACCGGGCAGTGGTGCTGGCAGAGCTGCTCGCCGACCGGTGCGCTGCGCGCCGTGGCAGCGTACCCGTCGGTCGTCAGGGCCTTGGCAAGAGCCTCGGTGCGCTGTTCGGGTGGTGCGGCTTCGATCGCCGCCTTGTACGACTCGGCCTGTGCGGTGATCCGCGCGCGCGCGAATGCGACGACCGCGTCCTCGCCGTGCTGTTCGGTGATCCAGCGCAGGGCCTCGGCGGCGAGCTTGTCGTAGGACTGGTCGAAGGCGTCGCGACCGCAGTCGGTCAGGGCGAAGACCTTGGCCGGACGGCCGCGGGTCCGCGCGCCGTAGACGCGCTGCTCGCGGGGCTCGACGACGTTCTCATGGGCGAGGGCGTCGAGGTGCCTGCGGACGGCCGCCTGGGTGAGGCCGAGGCGCTTCGCGAGGTCGGCGACGGTGGAGGGGCCGTGGTCCAGGATGGAGCGCGCGACCCGGTTGCGCGTAGACCGCTCACCGGTCGCGAGTTCCTCCTGCGGAGCCTCGCCAACGTTTTTCACAACGCCATTGTTGCGTAATTCCTCAGAGCCTGACAACCCGCGCCGTGATCACCGCGTGGTGCGCTGCATCACTTAGGCATACCTAAGCTGACCTGCGGAAACGATCTTTGATCGATCAAATCCGCGCAGCTGGGAAGCGCTGCCGAACGGTCTCCGGAAGGCCGCCGGACCCCCTCCGACCGGCGCTTTGTCCCCTCGCGGAGCCACCCGCCGCGGCCCCGCCCGCCCGGCTCCCGCGATCCGTCCCTAGACTGGCTCACCATGCGAAACGAGCCCGTCGTCCAGATCGAGAGTCTGGTCAAGCGGTACGGAACCAAGACCGCGGTCGACGGTCTCGACCTGGTCGCCGGGGCGGGCATCACCGCCGTCCTCGGCCCCAACGGCGCCGGCAAGACCACCACGATCGAGACCTGCGAGGGCTACCGGAAACCGGACTCCGGCACCGTCCGCGTCCTCGGCCTCGATCCGCTGCGCCAAGCCGACGCGCTGCGGCCCCGCGTCGGCGTGATGCTCCAGTCCGGCGGCGTCTACTCCGGCGCCCGCGCGGACGAGATGCTGCGCCATGTCGCCAAGCTGCACGCGGACCCGCTGGACGTGGACGCCCTCATCGAGCGCTTGGGCCTCGGCAGCTGCGGCCGCACCACCTACCGGCGGCTCTCCGGCGGCCAGCAGCAGCGCCTCGCGCTCGCGATGGCCGTGGTCGGCAGGCCCGAACTGGTCTTCCTTGACGAGCCGACGGCGGGCCTGGACCCGCAGGCGCGCCGGGCCACCTGGGATCTCGTACGCGATCTGCGCCGCGACGGCGTCCACGCCATCCTCACCACGCACCACATGGACGAGGCCGAGCAGCTCGCCGACGACGTCGCGATCATCGACGCGGGCAAGGTGATCGCCCAGGGCTCCCCCGACGCGCTGTGCCGCGGCGGCGCCGAGAACACCCTGCGCTTCACCGGCCGCCCCGGGCTCGACGTCGGCTCGCTCCTCAAGGCGCTGCCCCCGGACTCGGCGGCGGCCGAACTCACCCCGGGCGCCTACCGCGTCAGCGGCACGGTCGACCCGCAGCTGCTCGCCACCGTCACCTCCTGGTGCGCCCAGCACGGGGTGATGCCGGAGAAGATCTCGGTCGAACGCCACACTCTGGAAGACGTCTTCCTGGAGCTCACGGGTAAGGAGCTGCGCGGATGAGCGCCGCCGGTACGTACACGCCGAAGCCGGGCGCCGCCCCGCTCCCCCGCATGATCGCCGCGCAGGCCGCGCTGGAGACCAGGATGCTGCTGCGCAACGGCGAGCAGCTGCTCCTCACGGTGGTGATCCCGACCCTGCTGCTCGTGCTGTTCAGCGCGGTCGACATCGTGGACACGGGTGACGGCGAGGCCGTCGACTTCCTCGCGCCCGGCATCCTCGCGCTCGCCGTGATGTCCACCGCCTTCACCGGCCAGGCCATCGCGACCGGCTTCGAGCGCCGCTACGGCGTGCTGAAGCGGCTCGGCGCCTCGCCGCTCCCCCGCTGGGGCCTGATGGCCGCCAAGACCCTCTCGGTGCTGGTCACCGAGGTCCTCCAGATCGTGCTGCTCACGGTCATCGCCTTCGCCCTCGGCTGGTCCCCGCACGGCAACCCCGTCTCCGTGCTCCTGCTCCTGGTGCTCGGCACGGCGGCCTTCTCCGGGCTCGGCCTGCTGATGGCGGGCACCCTGAAGGCCGAGGCGACACTGGCCGCCGCGAACCTCGTCTTCCTGCTGCTGCTCATGGGCGGCGGGGTGATCGTGCCGCTGGACAAGTTCCCTGATGCGGTGCAGACGGTGCTCGGTCTGCTGCCCATCTCGGCGCTCTCGGACGGGCTGCGCGACGTGCTCCATCACGGGGCGGGCATGCCGTGGGCGGACCTCGGGATCCTCGCCGTGTGGGCGGTCCTCGGGCTCGGCGCGGCGGCGAGGTTCTTCCGCTGGGAGTAGCGGCGCCGCGCGCTCCTTCCGCCGGGAGCGGCGCGCCGCGCGGCGGGAACGCCGGATACGTCCCCCTCGTGAAGCCGTGCACAAGCGGCCCCCTACGATGGTGCGCGTGCCAAACGTGACCCGAGCCGACCTCGCTCAAGCCGCGCGGAACCCGCTCGCCTTCATCGCCGAGCGCTGGACGCCCACTCAGCGGACCGTCCAGCGGGCGGCCTTCCTCTCCCTGGCCATGACCGTCGTCATCGTGGTGACGGGCGGCGCCGTCCGGCTGACCGGCTCGGGCCTCGGCTGTCCGACCTGGCCCAAGTGCACGGAGGACTCCCTCACCGCGACCAGCGAGATGGGCTTCCACGGCGTCGTCGAGTTCGGCAACCGCATGCTCACGTACGTGCTGTGCGCGGCCGTCGGCTGGGCGATCATCGCGGCCCGCTCCCAGAAGCCGATGCGGCGCAGCCTGACCCTGCTCGGCTGGACCCAGTTCTGGCTGGTCATGGGCAACGCCGTGCTCGGTGGCATCGTCGTGCTCGTCGGCCTGAACCCGTACACGGTCGCCGCGCACTTCCTGCTCTCCTCCGCCCTGATCGCGGTCGCCGCCGTCATGTGGCACCGCTCCCGCGAGGGCGACGGTGAGCCGCGCCCGCTGGTCGGCAAGGCCGTGGCGCAGCTCGTCTGGTTCCTGGTGGCGGCCTCGGCGCTGCTGATCGCGGTCGGCACGGTCGTGACCGGCGCGGGCCCGCACGCGGGCGACTCCAGTGACGTCCCGCGGATGAACCTCGCCCCGGTCGGCCTGGACTGGGAGGGCGTCACCAAGCTGCACGCGGTCCTCGCCTGGATCGTGGTGACGCTGACCTTCGCGCTCTGGTTCGTCCTCAAGGCGGTCGACGCGCCGCGCGGCCCGCTGGCCCGCACCCGCGACCTGTTCCTGATCCTGCTCACCCAGGGCGCCATCGGCTACGTCCAGTACTTCACGGACCTGCCGGAGATCCTGGTCGGGCTGCACATGTTCGGCTCGTGCCTGGTGTGGATCGCCGTGCTGCGCGTCCTGCTGTCGCTGCGGGAGCGGCCGCACGCCACGACCGAGCTGCCCGCGCAGGCGGACGACTCACAGCTCTCGGCCGTCTGACAGTCCGTAGACGCGGCGGGCGTTGCCCGCCGCGATCAGACCCGCCACGCGCTGCGCGTCGGTGAGCGACCAGGCCCCCTCCGCGACCCAGGTGCCGAGCACCCGCCCGAGGGCCTCCCTGAACAGATGTGCCCCCACGACGTGCAGTTCGGGCAGCCCGTGCGCGCCGCTGGAGAAGAGCAGCTTGCCGAAGGGCGCGAGTTCCAGGATCTCGGCGAGTACGGCCGCCGCGCGCGCCCCGGTCCGTACGAGGGCGGGGCCGAGGTCGGCGTACACATGCGGGAAGACGGCCGCGAGGTGGGCGGCGCTGCGGTGGTAGGGGTAGCCGTGCAGCAGCACCAGGTCGGTGCCGAGGCCCGCGGTGGCCCGCGCGAAGTCCCCGAAGTACGTCTGCGGGTCCCCCGCCCCCGCGTGCAGTTGCAGCGGCCGGCCCGAGGCCACCGCGATCCACAGCAGGTGCCGCAGCAGCACGGGGTCGGTGAGCGCCCCGCCCACCTGCCGCCCGGCGAGCCAGCGCCCCACCGCGCCGCGCACCTCACCGGGGCCCGGCGGCTGCGCCGCGAGGGCGAGCGGATGGCGCACCCCCGCGACCGAGGTGAAGGCGACGGCTCCCGCGGCGGCGGCGTGCACGGACTCGGCGAGGTTGGCGAGGAAGGAGTCGGCGGTGCCCGAGGTGTCCGCGACCTGTTCGGCGAGGAGTTCGAGGCGGACGATCTCGCGGGCGTCGGCGTCGCCGGTGGACGCCATCTCGTCCGGTCCCGTCAGGTCCCCCGGCAGCCCCGTGTCGACGAGGTACGTGGTGATGCCGCTGCCCCGCAGCAGCCGCCGCCCGGACTCCAGGACGCCCAGCTCGCGGCGGCGGGCCAGATAGCGGGCCGGCGGGCAGTGCGGCTCGACGCCGAGCAGGGGCGGGCACCAGCGGCGCACCGCGAAGCCGGTCTGGGTGTCGAAGAAGGTGGTGCCGGGGGCGGGCGGTCCCTCGCCCCGGCCGAGGTGGGCCTCGAAGGTGCCGAGGCCCAGCTCCGTGCGGAGGACGCCATGGCAGTACTGGTCCACCAGGGACGGCGTTTCGATCATGCGGGCTCCCGCTGAATGGACCTTGCTCCTACGGTCCTAACGGGTGACCCGGGTGTCAGGTGTTGCCTCCGGCGTCGTTCTTCGGTCCGCCGATCTGGATCCCCGCCATGCGCGTCCACTCGTAGGGCCCGGTCCGCACCTTCGCGGCGAAGTCCCCGTCGAACTCCTCGTGGACGGTGATCCCGGCCTTCTCGACGGCGCTGACCGCGACGGCGTGGTCGGGCGCGACCAGGTCGCCCCAGCCGCCGTCCGCGCCGACGAGCACGATGCGGGCGCCCTTCTGGCCGAGGTAGGCGATCTGCCCCTCGGCACCGCCGTGCTCGCGGGCGAAGGCGCCGATCTCCTTGGCGAGCCGAGCCACCTTCCGCTCCGAGCGAGCGGCCTTCTTGCTGTCGTCCACCTGCTGAGTCTCTGCCATGCCCAGGATGCTACCGACGAGTAGCCCGTCGGGCCAGGGGGACCTAGCGCAGGAAGGGGTCCACCGCCACGGCGACGAAGAGCAGCGAGACGTACGTGATCGACCAGTGGAAGAGCCGCATCTCCTTGAGCTTGCCGCCCGTCGCCTCCGCCTTGGCGCGGTTCTGGAGGCCGTGCGCCTCCCAGAGCCACCAGCCGCCGGTCACCAGCGCCACCGCGGTGTAGAACCAGCCGGTGTAGCCGAGCGGCTGGAGGAGCAGCGAGACGGCGACCATGACCCAGCTGTAGAGGACGATCTGACGGGCGACCACCTTGTTGGAGGCGATGACCGGCAGCATCGGCACGCCCACGCGCGCGTAGTCCTCCTTGACCTTCATGGAGAGCGGCCAGTAGTGCGGCGGCGTCCAGAAGAACATGACGAGGAAGAGGATGACCGGCGCCCACGACAGGGAGTTCGTCACCGAGGACCAGCCGATGAGGACCGGCATGCAGCCCGCGATGCCGCCCCAGACGATGTTCTGCGAGGTCCGCCGCTTCAGGATCATCGTGTAGACGACCACATAGAAGAGGAGCGCGCCGAGCGCGAGCCACGCGGAGAGCCAGTTGACGGCGAGGCCGAAGAGCAGCGTGGAGACGACCGCGAGGCCGATGCCGAAGACGAGGCACTCGCGGGGGCTCACCATCCCGGTGACCAGCGGCCGCTGCGACGTGCGGTCCATCAGCGCGTCGATGTCGCGGTCGATGTACATGTTGAGCGCGTTTGCGCCGCCGGCGGAGAGGTAGCCGCCCAGGCAGGTCACGAAGACCAGCCACAGGTCGGGCACCCCCTGCTCGGCGAGGAACATCACCGGAACGGTGGTGATGAGGAGGAGTTCGATGATTCGCGGCTTCGTCAGCGCCACGAACGCCTTGACACGGGCCCCGAACGGCCGATGGCTCGGGCTAAGGTCCGTCCCGGAAACCCCCGCTGGACGGGATTCAACGGCCGTCACGCACACCCCTGACAGAGACATCCCAGCGAGCCGACCAGCACCGTCGGACATGAAGATCCGGTAAAGGCTCGCGCGTACCACGCCACTGTAGACGTTGCCCATACCTCGCCCTTCGCGGGGGTCCGCTCGTGTTGAGCGTCCGTAAGAGGGGTACCGCGTACCGGCCGGGCCGTCACGTGAGCGGTATGGAGTGTTCTTTGAGCGGACAAATGAGCGGTTCCTTATTCACATGGCGAATCGCCGCGCATTCCTTTCCGGAGGCGGATCCCGGCTTGTCCCGGCAGTCTGGAATGACTCGAAAAAATGCACGTTCCGGCAGCGGTAGGCTCGACAACGGCCGGTGGGATTCACATCGCCGGCATTCGACATGTGGAGAGGAGCCCTGACTCAGGGTGAGCACCAAGCCGACCACCACAGACCTCGAGTGGACCGAACTGGACCAGCGAGCCGTTGACACCGCCCGCGTCCTGGCCATGGATTCCGTACAGAAGGTCGGCAACGGCCATCCCGGTACGGCCATGAGCCTCGCGCCCGCCGCGTACACCCTTTTCCAGAAGGTGATGCGCCACGATCCGGCGGACGCGGACTGGACCGGGCGTGACCGCTTCGTTCTCTCCGCGGGCCACTCGTCCCTGACCCTCTACATCCAGCTCTACCTCGCCGGTTTCGGCCTGGAGCTGGACGATCTGAAGGCCTTCCGCACCTGGGGCTCGAAGACCCCGGGCCACCCGGAGTACGGGCACACGACGGGCGTGGAGACGACGACGGGCCCGCTGGGCCAGGGTGTCGCCAACGCCGTGGGCATGGCGATGGCCGCCCGCTACGAGCGCGGCCTGTTCGACCCGCGGACCCCGGCCGGCGAGTCGCCGTTCGACCACCACATCTTCGTCATCGCCGGTGACGGCTGCCTGGAGGAGGGCATCTCCGCGGAGGCGTCCTCGATGGCCGGGCACCAGCAGCTCGGCAACCTCGTGATGCTGTGGGACGACAACCACATCTCGATCGAGGGCGACACCGCCACCGCGATCTCCGAGGACACCCTCAAGCGGTACGAGGCCTACGGCTGGCACGTCCAGCGCGTGGAGCCGAAGGAGAACGGCGACCTCGACCCCGCCGCCCTGTACGCCGCGATCCAGGCCGCCAAGGCCGTGACGGACAAGCCGTCCTTCATCGCGATGCGCTCGATCATCGCCTGGCCCGCCCCGAACGCGCAGAACACCGAGGCCGCGCACGGCTCGGCGCTCGGCGACGAGGAAGTGGCCGCCACCAAGCGCGTCCTCGGCTTCGACCCCGAGCAGACCTTCGAGGTCTCCGACGAGGTCATCGCGCACACCCGCAAGGCCCTCGACCGCGGCCGCGAGGCCAAGGCCGAGTGGGAGAAGGGCTTCGCCGCCTGGCGCACCGCCAACGCCGAGCACGCCGCCACCTTCGACCGCGTCGCCGCGGGCGAGCTGCCCGAGGGCTGGGAGGAGAAGCTCCCCGTCTTCGAGACCGGCAAGGGCGTCGCCACCCGCGCCGCGTCCGGCAAGGTCCTGCAGGCGCTCGGCGCGGTCATCCCCGAGCTGTGGGGCGGCTCCGCCGACCTCGCGGGTTCGAACAACACGACGATCGACAAGACGTCGTCGTTCCTCCCCGCGGACAACCCGCTGCCGGAGGCCGACCCGTACGGCCGCACGATCCACTTCGGCATCCGCGAGCACTCCATGGCCGCGGAGATGAACGGCATCGCGCTGCACGGCAACACCCGTATCTACGGCGGCACCTTCCTGGTCTTCTCCGACTACATGCGCAACGCCGTGCGCCTCTCCGCGCTGATGCACCTGCCGGTGACGTACGTGTGGACGCACGACTCGGTCGGTCTGGGCGAGGACGGCCCGACGCACCAGCCGGTCGAGCACCTCGCCTCGCTGCGCGCCATCCCGGGCCTGAACGTGGTCCGCCCGGCCGACGCGAACGAGACCGCCATCGCCTGGCGCGAGATCCTCAAGCGTTACACCAAGGAGTTCGGCAAGGGCGCCCCGCACGGCCTCGCGCTGACCCGCCAGGGCGTGCCGACGTACGAGCGGAACGAGGACGCGGCCAAGGGCGGCTACGTCCTGTTCGAGGCCGACGGCGGCGCTCCGGAGGTCATCCTCATCGGCACCGGCTCCGAGGTGCAGCTCGCCGTCGAGGCGCGCGAGCAGCTCCAGGCCGCCGGCGTTCCGACGCGGGTCGTGTCGATGCCCTCGGTCGAGTGGTTCGAGGAGCAGGAGCAGGGGTACCGCGACAGCGTGCTGCCGCCGTCCGTGAAGGCGCGCGTGGCGGTGGAGGCGGGCATCGGCCTGACCTGGCACCGTTTCGTGGGCGACGCCGGACGCATCGTCTCGCTGGAGCACTTCGGCGCCTCGGCCGACGGCAAGGTGCTTTTCCGCGAGTTCGGGTTCACCGCCGACGCGGTGGCCCAGGCGGCGCGGGAATCGATCGCCGCAGCCCAGCGCTGACGCCCATATACGACCAAGTAGGAGATGTATTCCATGACAGACGCACTCAAGCGCCTCTCCGAAGAAGGCGTCGCGATCTGGCTGGACGACCTGTCGCGCAAGCGGATCACGTCCGGCAACCTCGCCGAACTGATCGACCAGCAGCACGTCGTGGGCGTCACGACCAACCCGTCGATCTTCCAGAAGGCCATCTCGCAGGGCGACGGTTACGACCAGCAGCTCTCCGACCTCGCCGCCCGTGAGGTCACGGTCGAAGAGGCCATCCGCATGATCACGACGGCGGACGTCCGTGACGCCGCCGACATCCTGCGCCCGGTCTTCGACGCGACGGGCGGCCAGGACGGCCGCGTGTCCATCGAGGTCGACCCGCGCCTGGCGCACAACACCAAGGCCACGGTCGCCGAGGCCAAGCAGCTCGCCTGGCTGGTGGACCGCCCGAACACGCTCATCAAGATCCCGGCCACCGAGGCGGGCCTCCCGGCGATCACCGAGGTCATCGGCCTCGGCATCAGCGTCAACGTCACGCTGATCTTCTCGCTGGAGCGCTACCGCCTGGTCATGGAGGCGTACCTGGCGGGCCTGGAGAAGGCCAAGGAGCGCGGCCTGGACCTCTCCAAGATCCACTCGGTGGCGTCCTTCTTCGTGTCCCGCGTGGACACCGAGATCGACAAGCGCCTGGACGGCATCGGCACGGACGAGGCCAAGTCCCTCAAGGGCAAGGCCGCGCTCGCCAACGCCCGTCTCGCCTACGAGGCGTACGAGGCGGTGTTCGGCTCCGCCGACAAGTCGACGCAGGCCTCGGAGCGCTGGGCCGCGCTCGACAAGGCGCAGGCCAACAAGCAGCGTCCGCTGTGGGCCTCGACCGGCGTCAAGGACCCGGCGTACAAGGACACGCTGTACGTCGACGAGCTGGTCGCGCCCAACACGGTGAACACGATGCCCGAGGCGACCCTGGAAGCCACCGGCGACCACGGTTCGATCACCGGCGACACCATCGCGGGCACCTACGACCAGGCGCGCGCCGAGATCGCCGCCGTGGAGAAGCTCGGCATCTCGTACGACGAGGTCGTGCGGCTCCTGGAAGACGAGGGCGTCGAGAAGTTCGAGGCCTCCTGGAACGACCTGCTCAAGTCGACCGAGGCCGAACTGAAGCGCCTCGCTCCTTCGAAGGGCTGACCACTTTGTCAAGCAGCAATCCGCTGCGTGACGCCGCAGACCGACGGCTCCCGCGTATCGCGGGGCCGTCGGGCCTGGTCATTTTTGGCGTCACGGGCGATTTGTCCCGTAAAAAGCTGATGCCCGCCGTGTACGACCTCGCGAACCGAGGTCTGTTGCCGCCGGGCTTTTCCCTTATTGGTTTCGCCCGCCGCGACTGGGAGGACGAGGACTTCGCCCAGGTCGTCCATGACGCAGTCAAGCAGCACTCGCGCACGCCGTTCCGCGAGGAGGTCTGGCAGCAGCTCATCCAGGGGATGCGCTTCGTCCAGGGCAACTTCGACGACGACGCCGCGTTCGAGCAGCTCAAGGCCACCATCCAGGAGCTGGACAAGGCGCAGGGCACGGGCGGCAACTTCGCCTTCTACCTCTCGGTGCCCCCCAAGTTCTTCCCGCAGGTCGTCCAGCAGCTCAAGAAGCACGAGCTGGCGGACGCTCCCAAGGGCTCCTGGCGCCGCGCGGTCATCGAGAAGCCGTTCGGCCACGACCTGGCGTCCGCCCAGGAACTGAACGCGATCGTCCACGAGGTGTTCGCCCCCGACCAGGTCTTCCGGATCGACCACTACCTCGGCAAGGAGACCGTCCAGAACATCCTGGCGCTCCGCTTCGCCAACCAGATGTTCGAGCCGATCTGGAACCGGTCGTATGTGGACCACATCCAGATCACGATGGCCGAGGACATCGGCATCGGCGGCCGCGCCGGCTACTACGACGGCATCGGCGCCGCCCGTGACGTCATCCAGAACCACCTGCTCCAGCTGATGGCGCTGACCGCGATGGAGGAGCCCGCCTCCTTCGACGCGGACGCGCTGGTCGCCGAGAAGGCGAAGGTGCTCGGCGCGGTCAGGCTGCCGAAGGACCTCGGCAAGAGCACGGTCCGCGGCCAGTACTCCGCGGGGTGGCAGGGCGGCGAGAAGGCCGTCGGCTACCTCCAGGAAGAGGGCATCGACCCCAAGTCGAAGACCGACACCTACGCCGCCATCAAGCTGGGCGTCGACAACCGCCGCTGGGCGGGCGTCCCCTTCTACCTGCGCACCGGCAAGCGTCTGGGCCGACGGGTGACGGAGATCGCGGTGGTCTTCCAGCGCGCCCCGCACTCCCCCTTCGACCACACCGCCACCGAAGAGCTGGGGCAGAACGCGATCGTCATCCGCGTCCAGCCGGACGAGGGCATCACGGTCCGGTTCGGCTCGAAGGTGCCCGGCACCTCGATGGAGATCCGGGACGTCTCGATGGACTTCGCGTACGGCGAGTCCTTCACCGAGTCCAGCCCGGAGGCGTACGAGCGTCTGATCCTCGACGTCCTGCTGGGCGACGCCAACCTCTTCCCGCGCACGGAGGAGGTCGAGCTGTCCTGGAACATCCTCGACCCGATCGAGGAGTACTGGGACAAGCACGGCAAGCCCGCGCAGTACCCGGCGGGCACCTGGGGCCCGACCGAGGCGGACGAGATGCTCGCACGAGACGGACGGAGCTGGCGTCGGCCATGAAGATCGACCTTACGGACACCACGTCCAGCAAGATCAACAAGGCGCTCGTGCAGGGCCGCCGCGCGATCGGCACCCCGGCCGTCGGCATGGTCCTGACCCTCGTCATCGTCACCGACGAGGAGAACGCCTACGACTCACTGAAGGCGGCCAACGACGCGTCGCGCGAGCACCCCTCGCGCACCCTCGTGGTCATCAAGCGCGCCGCCCGCTCGCCCCGCGACCGCACCACCTCGCGCCTGGACGCCGAGGTGCGGGTGGGCGTCGAGGCGGGCACCGGCGAGACGGTGGTCCTGCGGCTCTACGGCGAGGTCATCAACCACGCCCAGTCGGTCGTCCTGCCGCTGCTGCTGCCGGACGCCCCCGTGGTCGTCTGGTGGCCGGTGAACGCCCCGCTCGACCCGTCCAACGACCCGCTGGGCGCGCTGGCCCAGCGCCGCGTCACGGACACCTACGCGGCCGAGCAGCCGATCCACGAGCTGGCCGCCCGCGCCGAGGCCTACCACCCCGGTGACACGGACCTGTCCTGGACCCGCATCACCCCGTGGCGCTCCATGCTCGCCGCTGCCCTGGACCAGGTCACGTGCAAGGTCACCTCGGTGCAGGTCGAGGGCGAGGAGTTCAACCCGAGCTGCGAGCTGCTCGGCATGTGGCTGGCGGACCGGCTCGACGTCCCGGTGAAGCGGTCGCTGTCGGCGGGCCCCGGCCTGACCGGCGTACGCATGGAGACCGACTGCGGTCCCATCGTGCTCGACCGCCCCGACGGCTCGCTTGCCACGCTCTCCATCCAGGGGCAGCCCGACCGCGCGGTGGCCCTCAAGCGCCGCGAGACGGCCGAGCTGATCGCGGAGGAGCTGCGCCGCCTCGACCCGGACGACACCTACGCGTCCGCGCTGCGGTACGGCGTGGAGCGGCTCGGCGAGCCCTCGTCGGAGCCGATGCAGGGCGCCGGGGAGGGTGCCGGAGGCGCGGCCACCGAGGACGCCGCGGAAGCTCCCGAGCCGAAGGAAGCCCCCGAGGCCAAGAAGGCTGCCGAGGCGAAGAAGGTGCCGGAGCCCGCGAAGGCCCCGGCGAAGAAGGCCGCGGCGAAGAAGGCCCCAGCGAAGAAGGCGGCCGCCAAGTGAGCGCGGCACCGCAGCTCGTCGTGCACCGCGACAAGGAGCTGATGGCGCAGGCCGCGGCGGCCCGGCTGATCACGAAGGTCGTCGACGCGCAGGCCGCCCGCGGTTACGCCTCGGTGGTCCTCACCGGCGGCCGCAACGGCAACGGCCTGCTGGCGGCGCTCAGTTCGTCCCCCGCGAAGGACGCGATCGACTGGTCGCGCCTCGACCTGTGGTGGGGCGACGAGCGCTTCCTGCCGGACGGCGACCCGGAGCGCAACTACACCCAGGCCAGGGAGGCGCTGCTCGACGCGGTGCCGCTCAACCCGGCCCGGGTGCACCCGATGCCTCCCTCGGACGGTCCCTACGAGGTGGACGCCGCGGCCGAGGCCTACGCCGCCGAACTCGCCGCCGCGGCGGGCCCGGAGGACCACGGCCCGGTGCCGACCTTCGACGTCCTGATGCTCGGCGTCGGCCCGGACACGCACGTCGCCTCGCTCTTCCCGGAGCTGCCCGCGGTGCGCGAGACGGAGCGCACGGTGGTCGGCGTGCACGGCGCGCCGAAGCCCCCGCCGACCCGCGTCACGCTCACGCTCCCGGCGATCCGGGCGGCGCGCGAGGTGTGGCTGCTCGCGGCGGGCGAGGACAAGGCGGGGGCCGCGGCCATCGCCCTGTCCGGCGCGGGCGAGGTGCAGGCCCCCGCGGCCGGCGCCTACGGCCGCTCGCGCACGCTGTGGCTGCTCGACGCGGCGGCGGCCTCACAGCTCCCGGCGCAGCTGTACCGGCCGGCCGTGGCGTAGCCGTACGCGCGACAAGGGCCCCGCACCGACCGGTGCGGGGCCCTCACGCGTGGACGGCGGCGCGCCGGTAACTGCTGCCGTCCGAGTCGCGCTCCAGGAGGCCGTCGATGACGCAGTACCGCCGCAGCGCCGCTGTGTCGTCGTGCACGGTGCGGAACGCCTCGTTGACCTCGCGCTCGCTGTAGGCGCGGTCGGCGTCGAAGAGGGTGTCCGTGAGGTGGACGAGGAGTTCGTGGCGTACGACGGGGCGCACGGGGATGGCGGTGAGGCGGCCGTGCGCGAAAAAGCCGGTGAGGCGGCGCGGCACGGTGGGGTGGGCGTCCGCGAGACCGGGTGCCCGCCGGAAGACGGCCGGGTCGGCGCGGAGCGACCCGCCGGGCAGCCGCTCCACGAGCCCGGCGGCAAGGAGCCGTCCGAGGTGCTTGCGGGCCGCGGGCGAGTCGGCTTCGCGCGGCGGCAGGTCGTCGAGGACGATGCGCGCGTACAGCCGCAGTCTCTCGGGGTCGGCGAGCGCGGCGAGCAGCTGGTCCATGACGGGGTCCCTCCCGGGGGTGACAGAGCCGAAGCAGTGTCGCCCGCCGGGTGGGGCGCCCGCATCCGATTAACGTGGCGTGTCGCTCAACGGCCGCGCAGGTCGCGGTACTTGGCGACCAGCGCCGTGGTCGAACCGTCCAGGTCGGGCACCTCGGCGCCCTCGGTGAGGGCGGGCTCGACGCGCTTGGCGAGGACCTTGCCCAGCTCGACGCCCCACTGGTCGAAGGAGTCGATGTTCCAGAGGGCGCCCTGGACGAACACCTTGTGTTCGTAGAGCGCGATGAGCTGGCCGAGGACCGAGGGGGTCAGCTCCTTGGCGAGGATCGTGGTCGTCGGGTGGTTGCCCTTGAACGTCTTGTGCGGGACCAGCTCCTCCGGCACGCCCTCGGCGCGCACCTCGTCGGGCGTCTTGCCGAACGCCAACGCCTGGGTCTGCGCGAAGAAGTTGGCCATCAGCAGGTCGTGCTGGGCGACGAGGCCGGGGGCCAGATCGGCGACCGGTTCGGCGAAGCCGATGAAGTCCGCCGGGATCAACTTCGTGCCCTGGTGGATGAGTTGGTAGTAGGCGTGCTGGCCGTTGGTGCCGGGCGTGCCCCACACCACCGGGCCGGTCTGCCAGTCGACCTCCTGGCCGTCCCGGTCGACGTACTTGCCGTTGGACTCCATGTCGAGCTGCTGGAGGTAGGCGGTGAACTTGGAGAGGTAGTGCGAGTACGGCAGGACCGCGTGCGACTGCGCGTCGTGGAAGTTGCCGTACCAGACGCCCAACAGGCCCAGCAGGAGCGGGACGTTGGACTCGGGCGGCGCGGCGCGGAAGTGCTTGTCGACGAGGTGGAAGCCGTCCAGCATCTCGCGGAAGCGGTCGGGGCCGATGGCGATCATCAGGGAGAGGCCGATGGCGGAGTCGAAGGAGTAGCGGCCGCCGACCCAGTCCCAGAACTCGAACATGTTCGCCGTGTCGATGCCGAACTCCGACACCTTCTCGGCGTTGGTCGACAGGGCCACGAAGTGCTGGGCGACGGCGTCCTGACCGGCTTTCAGCTCGGTGAGCAGCCAGTCGCGCGCGGAGGTGGCGTTGGTGATCGTCTCGATCGTCGTGAACGTCTTCGAGGCGATGACGAAGAGCGTCTCGGCGGCGTCCAGGTCCCGCAGGGCCTCGTGCAGGTCGGCGCCGTCCACGTTCGACACGAAGCGGACGGTGAGGTCGCGGTCGGTGAAGGAGCGCAGCGCCTCGTAGGCCATGGCGGGGCCGAGGTCGGAGCCGCCGATGCCGACGTTGACGATGTTCTTGATGCGCTTGCCGGTGTGGCCGGTCCACTCGCCGGAGCGGATCTTCTCGGAGAAGGCGCTCATCCTGTCGAGTACGGCGTGCACCGCCGGCACCACGTTCTGACCGTCGACCATGATCACGGCGTCGCGCGGGGCGCGCAGCGCGGTGTGCAGGACGGCGCGGTCCTCGGTGGTGTTGATCTTCTCGCCGCGGAACATGGCGTCCCGCAGCCCGAAGACGTCGGTGGCGGCGGCAAGCTCGCGCAGCAGCCTCAGCGTCTCCTCGGTGACGAGGTGCTTGGAGTAGTCGATGTGCAGGTCACCGACGTGGAGGGTGTACGCCGTGCCGCGCGCCGGGTCCGCGGCGAACAGGTCACGCAGCCGCACCTCCCCGAGCTGCTCGCGGTGGGCGGCGAGCGCCGTCCACTCGGGCGTCTGATTGAGCCTGGCGCGGCTTTCTGCGTTCATCTCGGACTTCAGCCTTCTCTCGTACCCGCGTACGTACCTTGCCCCGCTGCCCCCGCTAAATGGTGCAGCCCAACCTAATCGATCAGAGGGCGGTATGAGATATCTGGAGCCGTCTGTCCGTACGCGTACCGGAACAAGAAACCGGCCGGACACCTTCTCGGTGCCCGGCCGTTTTCCAATTCCTAGATCTCGCCCCGCAGTTTGGCGAGCGCCTCCGCGAGAATCGCCTCGCCGTCCGCGTCGCTGCGCCGCTCACGCACGTACGCCAGATGCGTTTTGTACGGCTCGGTGCGGGGCGGGTCCGGCGGGTTCTCCCGGTCCTGACCGGCCGGGAAGCCGCAGCGGGGACAGTCCCACGTATCGGGGACCTGCGCGTCGCTGGCGAAGCTCGGCTGCGTCTCGTGCCCGTTGGAGCACCAGAAGGAGATGCGCAGTCGCGGCGCGGACTCACCGCGCTCGGCCTCGCCCATCGGCCCCGCCCCGACCCGACTTCCTCGGATCGCGTTGCCACTTGCCACGGTCGTAACTCCCTGCGTGATGGTGCTGCTGCGGGCGCCTCAGTTTACGTAAGGCCCAACGCGCGTCCAGTGTCGGGAGTTACACCCCTCCCCCGGACGCAAGCCCCATGATAAGCCGCGCAGGCGGACTCGCACCGGACAAGCGACCAGTGCCTGACGCTAGTTGTTCGCCTTCATCAACAGGCCCAGCGCGACAATGCACGCGAACCACAGCAGACCGACCACGACCGTGATGCGGTCGAGGTTGCGCTCGGCGACGGAGGAGCCGCCGACCGACGACTGCATGCCGCCACCGAACATGTCGGAGAGGCCGCCGCCCTTGCCCTTGTGCATCAGCACCAGCAGCATCATCAGAGCGCTGAAGACGATCAGGGCGATCGAGAACCCCATAACCACGGCTGGACCAACTTCCTCGGATCTGAATCGACTCTGTATCGACGACGGGGGCCGGAGCCTCGGTGTCCGAGACCGCCCGGCCCCCGCAAGGGTACGACGTATTGCCGCTAGCGCATACTCACTGGTCGCGGAAGCGGACGATCTTGACGAACTCCTCCGCGTCGAGCGCGGCGCCGCCCACGAGGGCGCCGTCGACGTCCGGCTGGGCCATGATCGCGGCGACGTTCCCGGACTTCACCGAGCCGCCGTACTGGATGCGCACCTTGTCGGCCAGCTCCTGGGAGTACAGCTCGGCGAGGCGGCCGCGGATCGCGCCGCAGACCTCCTGCGCGTCCTCGGGCGTGGCGACCTCGCCGGTGCCGATCGCCCAGACGGGCTCGTAGGCGATCACGATGGACTCGGCCTGCTCGGCCGGGATGTCCTTGAGGCCGCCGTCGACCTGGTTGAGCGTGTACTGGACCTGCTGGCCCGCCTTGCGGATCTCCAGGCCCTCGCCGACGCAGAGGATCGGGGTCAGGCCGTGCTTGTAGGCGGCCTTCACCTTGGCGTTGCAGATCTGGTCGGTCTCGTTGTGGTACTGGCGGCGCTCGGAGTGGCCCACGGCGACGTAGGAGCACTTCAGCTTGGCCAGCATCGGGCCCGAGATCTCGCCGGTGTAGGCGCCGGAGTCCTGCGCCGAGATGTCCTGGGCGCCGTACTTGATCTTGAGCTTGTCGCCGTCGACCAGGGTCTGCACGGAGCGCAGGTCGGTGAAGGGCGGCAGGACCGCGACCTCGCAGGCCTCGTAGTCCTTGTCGGCCAGGGCGAAGGCCAGCTTCTGGACGTGGGCGATGGCCTCAAGGTGGTTGAGGTTCATCTTCCAGTTGCCCGCCATCAGCGGGGTGCGCGTAGTCATCAGGTGTCAGTTCTCCAGTGCCGCGAGGCCGGGGAGCGTCTTGCCCTCGAGGTATTCGAGGGAGGCGCCGCCACCGGTGGAAATGTGGCCGAATGCGTTCTCGTCGAAGCCCAGGGTCCGCACGGCCGCGGCGCTGTCGCCACCGCCGACGACCGTGAAGGCCGGGGAGTCGAGAAGCGCCTGGGCGACCGCCTTGGTGCCCTCGGCGTAGTCGGGGTGCTCGAAGACGCCCAGCGGGCCGTTCCAGAAGATGGTGGCCGCGTCGGCGAGCTTCGAGGCGTAGAGCTTACGGGTCTCGGGACCGATGTCGAGACCCTCCTGGTCGGCGGGGATGGCGTCCGCCGCGACCGTGGTCGGGTTGGCCGGGGCCTTGGTCTTCAGGTCCGGGAAGTCCGGGGAGACCAGCACGTCGACGGGGAGGACGAATTCGACGCCCTTCTCCTTGGCGCGCTCCATGTACTCCCGCACCGCCGGGATCTGGTCCTCCTGGAGGAGGGAGATGCCGACCTCGTGGCCCTGCGCCTTGAGGAAGGTGTAGGCCATGCCGCCGCCGATGAGGATGCGGTCGGCCTTCTCCAGGAGGTGGTCGATCACACCGAGCTTGTCGGAGACCTTGGCGCCGCCGAGGACCACCGCGTACGGCCGCTTCACGTCGTCGGTGAGCTTCTTCAGGACGCCGACCTCGGTGGCGATGAGGTACCCGGCGTAGTGCGGCAGCTTGGCCGGCAGGTCGAAGACCGAGGCGTGCTTGCGGTGCACGGCGCCGAAGCCGTCGCCCACGTAGACGTCCGCGAGGGCGGCGAGCTTGTCGGCGAACTCGCCGCGCTCGGCGTCGTCCTTGCTGGTCTCGCCCGCGTTGAAGCGGAGGTTCTCGATGACGGCGACCTGGCCGGGTTCCAGGCCGTCCACCACCTCGTGCGCCGCGGGACCGACGGTGTCCTGGGCGAACGCGACGGGCGCGCCGAGGAGTTCACCGAGCCGCTCGGCGGCGGGCAGCAGCGAGAAGTCCGGGTCCGGGGCACCCTTGGGGCGGCCCAGGTGCGAGGCCACGACGACCTTGGCGCCCGCGTCGGCGAGGGCCTTGACCGTCGGCAGGACGGCCCGGATGCGGCCGTCGTCGGTGATGGTGCCGTCGGCGAGCGGCACGTTGAGGTCGGCGCGGACGAACACCCGCTTGCCGTTGACCCCTTCGGCGAGAAGTGCGTCGATCGTCTTCACTACTGGACTCCTTGGGAGGGCTGTGACGTGACGTGCAACAGGGCCCGTCCGGCGCGGCGGTGCGCGGGACAGGCCCTGTGCTCACATCGAGATGCCTGCTCTGGATATTAGAGCTGACCGCCGACGAAGACCGTGAGGTCGACCAGACGGTTGGAGTAACCCCACTCGTTGTCGTACCAGCCGAGGATCTTCACCGACTTGCCGTCCTGGACCATCGTCATGGACGAGTCGAAGGTGCAGGAGGCCGCGTCGCCGACGATGTCCGAGGACACGATCGGGTCTTCGGTGTAGAAGAGGAAGCCCTTCAGGTCGCCGTCGTCGGCGGCCTTCTTGAACGCGGCGTTGACCTCGTCCTTGGTGACCTCGCGGGAGACCTCGACGACCAGGTCGGTGGCCGAGCCCGTCGGGACCGGGACGCGCATCGCGATGCCGTCGAGCTTGCCCTTGAGCTGCGGCAGGACCAGGGCGGTGGCCTTGGCGGCGCCGGTGGTCGTCGGGATGATGTTCTCCGCGGCGGCGCGGGCGCGGCGCAGGTCGCTGTGCGGGAAGTCCAGGATGCGCTGGTCGTTGGTGTACGCGTGGACCGTCGTCATCAGGCCCTTGACGATGCCGAAGTTCTCGTCGAGCACCTTGGCCATCGGCGCCACGCAGTTGGTGGTGCAGGAGGCGTTGGAGATGACGTGGTGGTTGGCCGCGTCGTACTTGTCCTGGTTGACGCCCATCACGATGGTGATGTCCTCGTCCTTGGCCGGAGCCGAGATGAGGACCTTCTTGGCGCCACCGGCGATGTGCTTCTCGGCGTCGGCCTTCTTCGTGAAGATGCCCGTGGACTCGATCACGATGTCGACGCCGAGGTCGCCCCACGGGATGTCCGCGGGGTTGCGCTCGGACAGCACCTTGATGGTGCGGCCGTCGACGGTGATGGTGTCCTCGGTGTGCGACACCTCGGCCTTGAGGCGGCCCAGGATGGTGTCGTACTTCAGAAGGTGTGCGGTGGTCGCGGTGTCACCCAGGTCGTTGACAGCCACGATCTCGATGTCCGCGCCCTGCTCCAGCAGTGCGCGGAAGTAGTTGCGACCGATGCGGCCAAAGCCGTTGATGCCTACGCGGATCGTCACGAAACCGATCTCCTCGTTGGTACGCCGGTTTTAGACGCCGGCGAGTTGTATGGGATGTCCCCGACCGCCTCCGACCCTACCTCTCCAAAGGCCCCGGGGTGACATTGAGAGGGGCCGGAGGCGACACAAAGGCCCGTACCCCGCAGTAGGGGTACGGGCCACCGGGACCTTGGTCCCGATTACCCAGTGTCAGCTGCGCAAATGTGCCAGGGAGGCGCCCATAAGAGCGGCCCTTGCGGCGCTTCCGGGGACATGCTCGAAGCCGAAGCCGAGGAGCACGCTGTCACGCGCTGTAACCGCCGCGTAGGGCTTGTACAGCTCCCCGGTGCTGCTCCAGTCGCCTGTGATATTGGGGCTTCCGGCCGGGGCCGGCGCGGCCTTCCAGGAGCCCAGCGAGGTCTCGAATCCCTCGGTCTCCTTGACATCGCCGCCGACGACCAGTAGGGCGCTGTCGGCGAAGAGGCCGCGCCCGCCGCTGGAGGGGTCGGTGACGGAGCTGAGGGAGACCTCGACCTTCTTGCCCGCGTACGCGCTCAGGTCGAAGGCGACCGGCTTCCAGCCGCCGGAGGAGCCCGTGAAGCTGTTCCAGGAGCCGCTGGTGCCGGTCGCCGTGCAGCCGCCCGCCCCGAGCGTCAGGTAGTGGCGCAGGAAGGGGTGACCGTTGAGGAGGAACCCGGCGGCGCACTCGGCGGGCACGGTGGCCCGGGAGTTGCCGTTGAGGTCGGGCAGGGTCGTCCAGTCGTCGGCGCCCGGGGTGTGGGCTTCGAGCAGCCCGTGGTCGTAGCCGGGCTCCAGGCTCCAGTTGAGGGCGAGCCGCAGCTCGGGCTTGTCGGCGGCCGATACGCCGGTCAGGTCGAGGGTGCGGGTGAGGCGCTTGTAGTCGCGGTCGGCGTGGGTGGCCGAGGCCATGCCCTGGCCCTCATGGGGCGCGTACGGGTTGGTGAGGCCGGGGTAGGAGCCCGCGGCGGCGCTCTTGAACTGCGGGAACCGCTGGACGGGCAGGTTGTCGGAGGTGACGGTGAAGCGGCCCGCCTTGTCGAGCGGGTTGGCGTCGGCGGCGGCGAGCGGGGTGTTCATTCCGCCGAGTGCGCCGCTGCCCTTGAAGCTCTTGACGTCGGGCGCGGGCAGGCGTTCGTAGGCGCCCAGGTAGTACTGCGCGAAGTCGTCGGTGAGGGCATCGCCCAGGTCGACGTCCCCGCCGGTGCGCTCGCCGGATTCGATGAGCTTGCCGCCTTCGTTGAGGTAGGCGCGCAGGGCGAGTTGGGTGGGGGCGCCGGGCACGGGGTCACCCGTGTGGTGCACGACCACGGAGAAGTGCGACAGGACGCCGAGCGGGTGCGGTGTGCCCTGCTTGGCGACGTCCCAGACGGCGGCGGAGCGGCCGTTGGCCTTCAGGGCGTCGACGTACTTCCGGGTCTGGGTGGCCGGTGCGCCTTCCTCGGCGACGACGAGGGTGTTCGCCCGGGGGCGTTCGGCGACGGTGTACGTGAAGTGCTCGCTCTGGGTGCGGCCCTTCTTGGTGCGGCCGGTGAACCACACCTCGACCTTGTCACCGGCGCGGGCGTCCTCGACCTCGGCGCGGTACTGGTCGAAGTGGAGGTTGTCCTCACCGCCGTACGTCTCGCCGCCCTTCCACGCCTTGAGCTTCTCGTGGTGCGTACGGCCGCCGTTGATCCGGTACTTCAGCTCCTTGGCGCGCACCGACTTGCGGGCGGTGACGGCGACTTCCTGGTCGCCCCCGCGCGCGTACGACGTGGAGAAGGAGTCGGGGGTGAAGTCCGGGGCCTCGATGCCGGTGAGGGAGACCGGCTTGTCCGGGTGGAGTGCGGTCTCGGCGACGGCGAGCGCGAAGGGGACGTTCTTCGCGAACTCCTGCTGGATCAGCTTCTCGTCGTCGGGGAAGGTGAAGATGGAGGCGCAGTCCTCGGGCTTCCAGGCGTCGCCGGGGTCGACGTTCGACGCGGTCTGGCAGGTGGACATCTCGGGGGTGAACATCGAGATGCCGTTGATGTTGCCCGCGTGGCCGTCGGCCTCGCCGTTGGTGGTGTACAGCTCGGAGGCGACCTGCGGGTGGTAACCGGGGATCGCGGGCTTCTCCGGGGTGCCGGCGAGTGCCTTGTAGAGCACGTCGTCCGGGGTGGGGGTGGCGACCTGCCAGCCCACTCCGTAGAGGATCAGTTCGGCCGCCGAGTGGTAGTTGATGCCGTACTCGAAGCCGATGCGCTTCTGGAAGCGGTCGAGCGCCTTGGTCTCGGGCTCGGACATCGGTCCTGTGCCGCGGTAGGTCTCCGATGAGGGGTGGGGGGACGAACCCTCGTTGTCGTAGCCCCACTTGTAGGCGAAGTTGCGGTTGAGGTCTACGCCGTCACCGGGGGCGATCGTGCCGTCACCGTCGATGTCGCGGAGGTTCTTGCGCCACTGGCGCTCGCCGTCGGCGGCGTGGCTGAAGTCGTAGCCGTCGGGGTTGGCGGAGAGCACGAACCACAGCTCGGTGGAGTTGACGAGCTTGGTGACGCGCTTGTCCTTGCCGTAGTTGTCCAGGTAGTGGTGCATCAGGCGGCGGGTCATCTCGGGGGTGATCCACTCGCGCGCGTGCTGGTTGGACAGGTAGAGCGTGGCGGGCTTGGAGCCGTCCTTGGTCTTCTTGGCGTTCTTGGAGAGCTTCAGGGCGAGGATGTCCTTGCCCTGGACGGTCTTGCCGATGGAGACGACCTTGGTGAGGCCGGGGTGCGCCTGCCCGGTCCTGACGATCTCCTCCTTGAGGCCGCCCTTTCCGCTGTACGGGCGGTAGACGCCGTCCCCGGCGGCCTCGACCCTCTTCCGGGCTGCCGCGGAGACCTTGTGCTCGCGCAGCTCGATGCCCTGGCGCTCGACCGCCTTGGCCTGGCCCTCGGTCAGATACAGCTCGACGCGGCCGGTGCCGCGCTCGGGCGCCTGTCCGGCCAGCTCGTGGGCGTCCTGGCCCGCCTTGATCAGGATCGGTATCTGCTTCTTGGTGACGTCGGCCTGGTAGACCTTCACGGCCGCCGGGTCGTCGGCGGCCAATGGCTTCGCGGGTCCGCTCGCCTGGGCGTGCGGTGCGGCGGCGAGACCGCCGATGAGCAGTGCGCTCGCGGCGAGGATCGATCTCGCGCTCGCTCTTCGTCTCATGAGCCCCCCTTGCGGTTGTCCGGCACAGATGTGCCGGATGCCAGGCTCGTGACTGTGCATGATCATGTCAATACGACGGGTGAGGGTGGGCGGGGTGGGCACGCGAAAGCCGCCGGTGCCTCGGGAGGCGCCGGCGGCTCGGGTGGGCCGCGGGGCGGTCAGACCGCCATGTTGTCGGCCAGCTCCTCGGTCAGGTTGGACTCCGTGCCGGGGATGCCCAGGTCCTGGGCCCGCTTGTCGGCCATGGCGAGCAGTCGGCGGATGCGGCCCGCGACGGCGTCCTTGGTCAGCGGCGGGTCGGCGAGCGCGCCCAGCTCCTCCAGGGAGGCCTGCTTGTGCTCCATGCGCAGCCGTCCGGCGGCCGCGAGGTGCTCGGGGACCTCGTCGCCGAGGATCTCCAGGGCGCGCTGCACTCGGGCACCGGCGGCGACCGCCGCGCGGGCCGAGCGGCGCAGGTTCGCGTCGTCGAAGTTGGCCAGGCGGTTGGCGGTGGCGCGCACCTCGCGGCGCATCCGCCGCTCCTCCCAGGCGAGCACCGACTCGTGCGCCCCGAGGCGGGTGAGCAGCGCGCCGATCGCGTCTCCGTCGCGTACGACGACCCGGTCCACGCCCCGCACCTCGCGCGCCTTGCTGGCGATCTGGAGCCTGCGCGCGGCGCCGACGAGCGCGAGCGCGGCCTCCGGGCCGGGGCAGGTCACCTCCAGGGACGACGAGCGGCCGGGCTCGGTGAGCGAGCCGTGCGCGAGGAACGCCCCGCGCCAGGCCGCCTCGGCGTCGCAGGTGGCCCCCGAGACCACCTGCGGCGGCAGGCCCCTGATGGGGCGGCCGCGGCCGTCCACGAGACCCGTCTGGCGGGCCAGCTGATCGCCGCCCGCGACCACCCGTACGACGTAACGCGAACCGCGCCGCAGGCCGCCGGGGGCCATCACGATCAGCTCCGAGCTGTGCCCGAAGATCTCCAGGATGTCCCGCTTCAGGCGTCGTGCCGCCATCGCGGTGTCCAGCTCCGCCTCGATCACGATGCGGCCGCTCACCAGGTGAAGGCCGCCCGCGAACCGCAGGATCGCCGAGACCTCTGCCTTCCTGCAGCAGGTCCGGGTGACGGGAAGCCGGGAGATCTCGTCCTTCACCGCTGCCGTCATCGCCATGGGCCGATCCTTCCATGCATCCGAAAAATACGGTCGTACGCGGCTGCCAGGAGCTCCGGGTCGTGCCTCGGAGTCCCGTCGGGCCGGGCCACCGGCGCCAGCTCGACCGTCGCGCCGAGCCGCTTCGCGGCATCGGTCAGCGACTCTCGGTCGGGCACGGCGGCCTCGTCGGCCAGCACCACGTCCAGGGCGAGTTTAGGGGCGTGTCGGGCCAAAACCTCCAAATGACGCTGCGGAGAGAAGCCATCGGTTTCTCCCGGTTGCGGCGCGAGGTTGAGCGAGAGCACTTTGCGGGCCTTCGTCTCGGTGAGCGCGTCGAGCAGGTCGGGGACGAGCAGGTGCGGGATCACGGAGGAGAACCAGGAGCCCGGGCCGAGCACCACCCAGTCCGCGTCCAGGACGGCGGCGACCGCCTCGGGGACGGCCGGCGGGTCGTGCGGGACGACGTGCACGGACTGGACCTCGCCCGGGGTGAGGGCGACCGTGGCCTGGCCCCGGACGGTCTCCACGTCGTCGGGGCGGCCCGGGTCGTGGCCCTTGACCAGGGCCTGGAGCTCCAGGGGCACGGCCGACATGGGAAGGACCCGGCCCTGCGCGCCGAGCAGGCGGCCGACCAGGTCCAGGGCCTGGACGTGGTCGCCGAGCTGCTCCCACAGGGCGACGATCAGGAGATTGCCGACCGCGTGCTCGTGCAGGTCGCCGCGGGACTGGAAGCGGTGCTGGATGACGCGGGCCCAGGTCTGGCCCCACTCGTCGTCGCCGCAGAGCGCGGCGAGCGCCTTGCGCAGGTCGCCGGGTGGCAGCACGCCCAGCTCGTCGCGGAGGCGGCCGCTGGAGCCGCCGTCGTCGGCGACGGTGACGACGGCGGTGAGGTCACCGGCTCCGGTGATGCGGCGCAGCGCGGCGAGCGAGGCGGACAGGCCCATGCCCCCGCCGAGCGCGACCACCTTCGGCTGGGTGCCCCGCTTGCGGCCCAGACGGGTCAGGCGGACGGTCCGGCGGGTCGGCTTCACTCGCGCCCCATGTCCCGGTGGACGATGACGGTCTCCACGCCCTCGGACGCCAGGCGCGCCGCGAGCTTCTCCGACATGGCCACCGAGCGGTGCTTGCCGCCCGTGCAGCCGACCGCGATCGTCACGTACCGCTTGCCCTCGCGGCGGTAGCCCGCGGCGATGAGCTGGAGCAGTTCGGCGTAGCGGTCGAGGAACTCCTTGGCGCCGGGCTGGTTGAAGACGTACGCGGCGACCTCCTCGTTCAGGCCCGTGTACTGGCGCAGCTCGGGGACCCAGTGGGGGTTGGGCAGGAAGCGCATGTCGACGACGAGGTCGGCGTCGACCGGCAGGCCGTACTTGAAGCCGAAGGACATGACGGTGGCCCGCAGCTCGGGCTCCTCCTCGCCCGCGAACGAGGCGTCCATCTTGGCGCGCAGCTCGTGCACGTTCAGGCTGGAGGTGTCGATGACCAGGTCGGCGTCGCCGCGCAGCTCGCGCAGCAGGTCGCGCTCGGCGGCGATGCCGTCGACGATGCGGCCGTCGCCCTGGAGCGGGTGGGGGCGGCGGACCGACTCGAAGCGGCGGACCAGGGCCTCGTCGGAGGACTCCAGGAAGACGATGCGCCGCGTGACGTTCTTGGACTCCAGCTCGGCGAGGGACTCGCGGAGGTTGTCGAAGAAGCGCCGGCCGCGGACGTCGACGACGACCGCGATGCGGGCCACGTTCCCCTGCGAGCGGGCGCCCAGCTCCACCATGGTGGGGATCAGCGCGGGCGGCAGGTTGTCGACGACGAACCAGCCGAGGTCCTCCAGGCACTTGGCGGCCGTACTGCGTCCGGCGCCGGACATGCCGGAGATGATCACCAGCTCGGGAATGGCCGCTTCGGGCACCCCCGGCGTCTCGATGGGCGTGCCCGCACTCACTTGCTCTCCACCTTCGTCGTGCTCGCTCATGTGTCCTGCCCCCGTCGTTCTTCTGCGGCGCCCGCGGTCACGGGCTCCTCGTCTTCCATGATCTCTCCGGTCGCCATGTTCACGGCGGGGGCGGCGGGTGCCGCCCGGGCGAAGGCGGCCACGATGGCCTCGGCCGTCTTGCGGCCTATGCCCGGAACCTCGCAGATCTGGTCGATTGTCGCGGACCGGAGCCGCTTCACCGAACCGAAGTGCTTGATCAGTGTCCGCTTGCGGGCGTCGCCGAGGCCCGGCACCTCGTCCAGCGGCCCCGCCTTGAAGCGCTTGGCCCGCTTGGCGCGCTGGTAGGTGATGGCGAAGCGGTGCGCCTCGTCACGTACGCGCTGGAGGAGGTAGAGGCCCTCGCTGGTGCGCGGCAGGATGACCGGGTCCTCCTCGGTGGGGACCCAGACCTCCTCCAGGCGCTTGGCCAGGCCGCAGACCGCGATGTCGTCGATGCCCAGCTCGTCCAGGGCCCGCTGGGCCGCCGCCACCTGCGGTTGGCCGCCGTCCACGACGACGAGCTGCGGGGGGTAGGCGAACCGCTTGGGCCGCCCGTCCTCCTCGGTCAGGCCGCTCGCGGGGACCTCGCCGCTCTCCGGGTCGGCTCCCTCCTCGGACCACTCCCCCGTCCGCTCCTTGTCGGAGATGTAGCGCTTGAAGCGGCGCGTGATCACCTCGTGCATGGAGCGGACGTCGTCCTGGCCCTCGAAGCCCTTGATCTGGAAGCGGCGGTACTCGCTCTTCCGGGCGAGGCCGTCCTCGAAGACGACCATCGACGCCACCACGTCGTCGCCCTGGAGGTGCGAGATGTCGTAGCACTCGATGCGCAGGGGCGCGCTGTCCAGCTCCAGGGCGGCGGCGATCTCCTCCAGGGCGCGGGAGCGGGTGGTGAGGTCGGACGCTCGCTTGGTCTTGTGCAGGACGAGGGACTGCTGGGCGTTGCGCGCGACGGTCTCCATCAGGGCCTTCTTGTCGCCGCGCTGCGGGATGCGCAGCGAGACGCCGGCCCCGCGGCGCTCGGTCAGCCACTGCTGGACCGGCTCCAGGGGGTCGGGCAGCGCGGGCACAAGGACCTCCTTGGGCACGGCGTCGCCGCTCTCCTCTCCGTAGAGCTGCTGGAGCGCGTGCTCGACGAGGTCGCCGCTGGTGACCGCCTCCACCTTGTCGGTGACCCAGCCGCGCTGGCCGCGCACGCGGCCGCCGCGGACGTGGAAGATCTGGACGGCGGCCTCCAGCTCGTCCTCGGCGAGGGCGATGAGGTCCGCGTCGGTGGCGTCGGCGAGGACGACGGCGCTCTTCTCCATCGCCTTCTTGAGGGCGTCGATGTCGTCGCGCAGGCGCGCCGCGCGCTCGTACTCCATCTCCTCGGCCGCGTCCGCCATCTGCCGCTCCAGGCGGCGGATGTACGTCCCGGTGCGGCCGGCCATGAAGTCGCAGAAGTCCTCGGCCAGTTCGCGGTGGTCCTCGGGGGTGACGCGCTCCACGCAGGGCGCCGAGCACTTGCCGATGTAGCCGAGCAGGCAGGGGCGGCCGGTGCGGGTGGCGTTCTTGAACACGCCCGCGGAGCACGTGCGTACGGGAAAGGCGCGCAGGAGGAGGTCGACGGTGTCGCGGATCGCCCAGGCGTGGCCGTAGGGGCCGAAGTAGCGCACGCCCTTCTTCTTGTGGCCGCGCATCACCTGCACGCGCGGGAACTTCTCGTTCATCGTCACCGCGAGGTACGGATAGCTCTTGTCGTCGCGGTACTTGACGTTGAACCGGGGGTCGAACTCCTTGATCCAGGAGTACTCCAGCTGGAGCGCCTCGACCTCGTTGTTCACCACCGTCCACTCGACGGAGGCGGCCGTCGTCACCATGGAGCGGGTGCGGGGGTGCAGATTCGCCAGGTCCTGGAAGTAGCTGGCCAGGCGCTGGCGCAGGCTCTTGGCCTTCCCGACGTAGATCACCCGGCGGTGCTCGTCGCGGAATTTGTAGACCCCCGGGGCGTCGGGGATCTGTCCCGGCTTGGGGCGGTAGCTGGAAGGGTCGGCCATGTCGGACAGCCTACTGGCGTGCGCTGACAGTCCGGGTCGGTGCCGGGGAGGGCCGCCGCACCCCGCGGGGAACAGCGGCCGCACCCCCGTGGGGGGACGGCGGCCGGCGTCCCGGCCGCAGTCCCCGGCTCGCTCAGCCCTGCTGCCGCGCCCTGCGGCGCCGCACGAGGGCCGTCCCGGAGAGGCCGAGGGCGACCAGGGCGCCCGCGCCCGCCAGCGAGGAGGCGACCGTCACGGGGCCTTCGACCGGGCTCCCGGCCGGGTCTTCGGCGGAGGCCTGCTCGGGCTTCGGGGCGTCGTAGCCGCCCGCCTTGCCCGACTTCTCGTACGCGGAGCCCGGCAGCTTGTCGCCGTACGCCTTCTGTACGCGCTTGCGGTAGGCGGCCAGCGTGGTGCCGTCGGCGCCCACGGCACGTACCGCGTCCTTGTCGAGGGGCAGCACGCGCGCGTGGCCCTGCACGTACCAGGCGTTGATCTGCGGCTCGTGGAAGACGGTGCCTCCGGGGAGCTTCTCGGCGCCCACGCGCGCGTAGTGGCTCTCGTCGTCGCCTGTGGCGATGTTCACGACCTGCCACGAGCCGCCCCTGCGGACGGTCCAGAGGGAGGCCTCCTGGCCGTCGGAGGAGACCGCCTTGCTGGCGAGGAACTCCAGGCGGGCGACCGGGGCGCCCTTCTCGCCCGCGACGAACTCCGGGGAGAGGTAGTACACGGGCACGGCCTTGCCCTCGACCCGCGGGTCGGCGGCGGCCTTGGTGACGGCTCCCTCCCGGGAGAAGAAGCGGGAGAGCGTCTCCAGGGCCTTCGGCGCCTTCGCCGCCTTGTGCGCGGCGTCACGGGAGGCGGCTGAGGGGGCAGGGGGTCCGGAGTCCGCGGAGGCGGCCGGGGCCGCGAGCCCCAGGGAGAGGGCGAGGGCGGAACCGGCGAGCGCGGCTCTGACCAGGGGGCGGGGAAGGTGACGGGTCATCGCTCTCACGCCCCGATCCGGTAGAGCGAGTGGGTCCAGGAGAAGGTGCTGTTGTCGACGTACCAGGCGTGCGAGGCCCAGTTGTAGCGGTCGCTGGAGGGCCAGGGGTCGCCCCAGTAGACCCAGCTGCTGGCGTCGTCGTAGCCGTAGATGACGTGCATGTGGCCGCCGCCGTTGGACCACTGGATGCGGGTCTCGACCGGGCGGTTCGCGTTGATCTCGGACTGCACGGTGGCGTAGCGCAGCCAGCCGGTGACGTACGAGCCGGGGTTGATGCCCGCCCAGCGCAGGCCGTTCTGCACATTGCCGAGGGTGGCCTGGTTGTTGGGGCACTCGGTGTTCTGGTTGCGCCCGAAGGAGGCGTTGCAGAACTGGTTCTGGCTGTAGTTGCGGCCCATGAAGGTCGCGATGGTGTTGCCGCCCGCGGCCCAGCACCAGTTGGTCTTCTGCTGCGCCTGCATGGTGATGTTCAGGCGCTTGGCGGCGAGGACGGACGGGTCGGCGGCCGCCGTGCCGCTCGCCTCGGAGGCGGCGGGCGCGGTGGACGTGAGGGGGGCGGGGGCCGCCGCGGCCGTGGCCGTGGGTGCGGTCAGGAGCGCCGCGGCGACGACGGCGAGCGCGCAGAGACGTCTGCGTCTGCCTGTGCTGCTGCTCCTGCTGATCGGTGGGCGCATCGCGTTCCTCCCGAGGGATGTGGGGTGTGGAGGAGCGCGTCCGGACGCTGCGATTGAGCATCGAGTGTTGTCGGGTGCAGGTCAACACGCTTCAATGCGGAATTACTTGGGCCGTGAACGGCGGCGTACGGATGTGAACGCATGCCGTACGCCGACCTGGCGACCCGCTCCGACCGGCGCGAACGCCGGGCGGCCGAAGTGAACGTTCACAGGAAGGGGCCCGCATGCGGCACGGCACACGGTTCGCACAGGGCGCGCCCGCGGACGCGGCATGGATGGCGGACGACGAGCCGGCGGAGCTGACGGCCGCCCTGCGCACCGGCCCCTTCCACCTCGCGCTGCGCACCGCGATCGCCGTCCGGCGGCTGCCGCTGCAACGGGTGCGCCACCATCTGGCACAGCACGGCATCAACGTCGGCGTCACCAGCCTCAGTTACTGGCAGCAGGGCGCCCGGCGCCCCCAGCGCGCCGAGTCACTGCGCGCCGTACGCGCCCTGGAGGAGATCCTTCAGCTGCCCGAGGAGTCGCTGATCCGGCTGCTCGCCCACCCCGGCGAGCGCGCCGACACCGAACGGCCCGCCGCGCGTTCGTACCGCTCCCTGGTGGAGGCCTCCGACGTGCTGCGCGCGCTCCTGGCCGAGCTGGGTTCGCCGGTCGACGGCGGGCTGCACACCATCGGCCACCACGAGCGGGTGCGGATCGGCGCGCGCCGCGAGCTGGTCGGCCGCGAGTCACAGCACGTCGTACGCGCCCACCGCGACGGCGTCGACCACTACGTCGCCATCTACCACGGCGACCCCGGCTGCGCCCCCGACCGCGTGCGCGTGCGGGCGCTGGAGAACTGCCGTACGGGACGCGTGCGCTGGCACGAGGGGACGGGGGTGCTCGTCGCCGAACTGCTCTTCGACACCCGGCTGCGGGCGGGCGACACGCATCTGTTCGCGTACGGCTTCGAGGACGGCACGGCGGGGACGGCCACCGAGTACGTACGTGGCTTCACCTACGCGGGCGGGCAGTACGCGCTCCAGATCCGCTTCGACGAGCAGGCCCTGCCCGTACGCTGCCACCGCTTCACCCAGCAGTCGGCCGCCGGCCCGCGCGGTGGCCGCCAGGAGCTGACGCTGAGCGGCAGCCACCGCTCGGTGCACCTGGTGGAGCCGCAGGTGCGGGCGGGGCTGCTGGGGATCGCGTGGGACTGGGAGTGAGGCCTTCCGGAGGCAAGCGCCGGGCCCTCTCCTCCGGCCCGGGGCCGCGAAGGGGCTAGGCCTTCTCCTCCGGGCCGGGGCCGCGAAGGGGCTAGGCCTTCTTCTCCGGGCCCGCGATGATCTTGCCGTTCTCCACCTTGACCGGCAGCTCGGCCAGCGGCTTGAAAGCCGGTTCCTTCAGCACCTTGCCGTTCGTGGCATCGAACTGGCTGCCGTGGCACTGGCAGATGAGCTTGCGCCCCTCCAGCGTCTTGATCGGACACCGCGCGTGGGTGCAGATCGTGCTGTACGCCTTGTACTCGTCGTCGGAGATCCGGCTGACGACCACGTTCTCGTCCGTGTACAGCTTCGAGGCGCCCACCTTCACGTCGTCGGACTTCCCGAGGTCCACCGGCGCGGTCGGCGCCGAGCGGTTCGAGCCGCCGTCGCCCGATGAGCAGGCGGTGAGGCCGAGCCCGACGGCCGGGGCGAGAGCGGCGGCCCGCAGCACGGTGCGGCGGGCGTGGGGCGTGCCGGACATGGTGTCTCCACAGGTCAGGGGCGTCGGTGGTGGATCAGACCCCACCGGCGCGAGCCACTGGGACCGGGTTCGGCACGGGCGTGCCCGAGTGCCGCCCGCTTCCGGCCGAGGGGCACCGCACGGCCTAGCCTGAGCGGGACGCCGGGCGCGTGCCGCGCGGCCCGAGCCGAGCCCAGGCAGCGCCCGAGAGGAACCGCCCGTGATAGTCGTCGCAGGAGAGGCCCTGATCGACCTCGTGCCGCAGGAGGCGGACCGGGGAGCGGACCGGCAAGCCGACCGGGGAGCCGGACTGCCCGCGCTCGCGCCGCGCCTCGGCGGCGGCCCGTACAACACCGCCGTGGCGCTCGGCCGCCTCGGCTCGCCCGTCGCCTTCTGCTCGCGGGTGTCGCGGGACGCGTTCGGCGAGGCGCTCCTTGACGGGCTGCGGGCCGCCGGTGTCGAACTCTCGTACGTCCAGCGTGGCCCCGAGCCGACGACGCTGGCGGTCGCGTCGATCGGCGCGGACGGCTCGGCCGGGTACTCCTTCTACGTCGAGGGCACGGCCGACCGGCTCTTCAGCGCTCCGGACCGGCTGCCCGACGGCGTACGGGCGATGTCGTTCGGCACCTGCTCGCTGGTCCTCGAACCGGGCGCGAGCGCGTATGAGGAGCTGCTGCGCCGCGCGGCGGCGGGCGGGGTGTTCACGGCGCTCGATCCGAACGTACGAGCTGTGCTGATCCCCGACGCGGACGCGTACCGCGCGCGGTTCAAGAGCTGGCTGCCGTCGGTCTCGCTGCTCAAGCTGTCGCAGGAGGACGCCGACTGGCTCGGCGGCACCCCGCGGGAGTGGCTGGCGTCCGGGCCGCCGGCCGTGGTCGTCACGCGCGGCGGTGACGGTCTGTGGCTGTACACGCGAGACGGCATCGAGCTGCGCGTGCCGGGCGAACCGGTCGACGTGGTGGACACCATCGGCGCGGGCGACACCGTCAACGCGGCACTGCTGCACGGGCTCGCGGCACGGGACGCGCTCTCGGCGGACGCGGTGGCCGGGCTGGGCACCGAGGCCTGGACCGAGGTGCTGCGGTTCGCGGCGCGCGCGGCGGCGGTCACCTGCTCGCGGGCGGGCGCGGAGCCTCCGTACGCGGCGGAGCTGGGGTAGCGGGCGGTCGGAGTTGGCGGGCGTGGCGGCCGGGGCTCACCGCTGCGTGAACGACCCGTGCCGTCCCGCGCCCGCCGCGAAACGGGCGGCGCCCTCGGCGGCTTCGGCCAGGGAGTGCAGGCCGTGCCGCAACTCCCCCGCCATCGCGTCCTGTTCGGACAGGCCGCCCTGTTCGAGGAGGGAGAGCCGGTCGCGGCGCAGGCAGGTCTGCGGGAACGCGGCGATCTCGGCGGCGAGGCTTTCGGCGGCGGCGCGCGCGGTGCCGGTGGGGACCGTGCGGTTGACCAGGCCCATGGCGAGCGCTTCGGCCGCGCCCACCGGGCGGCCCGTCAGGATGAGGTCCATGGCTCGGCTCTCGCCGATCAGCCGCGGCAGCCGCACCGTCCCGCCGTCGATGAGCGGGACGCCCCAGCGGCGGCAGAAGACCCCGAGGACGGCGTCCTCGTCGGCGACCCGCAGGTCGCACCAGAGGGCGAGTTCGAGTCCGCCCGCGACGGCGTGACCGGAGATCGCCGCGATCACCGGCTTGGACAGGCGCATGCGGGTGGGTCCCATGGGGCCGTCGCCGTCCTCCGTCACGTGGTTTCCGTCGGGGGTGCCGATGGCCTTGAGGTCCGCGCCCGCGCAGAAGGTGCCGCCCTCGCCCCACAGGACGGCGACGGAGGCGTCCGGATCGGCGTCGAAGGCACGGAAGGCGTCGGCGAGCGCGCGGGCGGTGGGCCCGTCGACGGCGTTCCGCGCGGCGGGCCGGGAGAGCACGAGGGTGGTGACGGGGCCTTGGCGTTCGGTGCGTACGGACATGGGGGCCAGCCGACCACGGCGGCGGGGCGCCGGACAAGGCGTCCTCGGGCATACGCGTGCGTACGGAGACGACGAAGGCGCCCCGCCCCTGGTGAGGGAGGGGGCGCCTTCGGCGTACGCCCGGTCAGGCCTTGCGGGCCCGAGTCGCCTTCTTGGCGGCGGCCTTCTTGGGCGCGGCGGACTTCACCGGGGCGGCCGCCTTGCTCGAAGAAGCCGCCTTCTTCGTGGCAGCCGCCTTCTTGGTCGCGGTCCCAGCCTTCGGGGCGGCCGCCTTCGTGGCAGCCACCTTCTTGCCGACCGCCTTCTTGGCGGAGGCGCCCGCCTTGACCGTGGCCGTCGCCGTCGCCTTCGTGGCCGTGGCGCTCGCCGCCACCGCCCGCTTGGCGGCGGACTTCTTCGCCGGGGCCTTCTTGGCCGGCTTGCGCCCCTGCGAGGGCATCGCGTCGCTGATCCGCTCCGCCGAGATGATCTCCCGCAGGAACTTGCCGGTGTGGCTGGTCGACACCCCGGCGACCGCCTCGGGCGTGCCCTCGGCGACGACGAGACCGCCGCCGTTACCGCCTTCGGGGCCCATGTCGACGACCCAGTCCGCGGTCTTGATGACGTCGAGGTTGTGCTCGATGACGATGACCGTGTTGCCCTTGTCGACCAGGCCGGAAAGGACCGTGATCAGCTTGCTGATGTCCTCGAAGTGCAGACCGGTGGTCGGCTCGTCCAGGACGTAGACGGTCCGGCCCGTGGAGCGCTTCTGCAGCTCGGAGGCGAGCTTCACACGCTGGGCCTCGCCTCCGGAGAGCGTGGGCGCGGACTGGCCGAGGCGCACGTACCCGAGGCCGACGTCGTTGAGCGTCCGCAGGTGCCGGGCGATGGCGGGCACGGCCTCGAAGAAGGCGAGCGCCTCCTCGATGGGCATGTCGAGGACCTCGGCGATGGACTTGCCCTTGTAGTGCACGTCCAGCGTCTCGCGGTTGTAGCGCGCGCCGTGGCAGACCTCGCACGGGACGTACACGTCCGGCAGGAAGTTCATCTCGATCTTGATCGTGCCGTCACCGGAGCAGTTCTCGCACCGGCCGCCCTTGACGTTGAAGGAGAAGCGCCCGGGGAGGTACCCCCGCACCTTCGCCTCCGTGGTCTCCGCGAAGAGCTTGCGGACGTGGTCGAAGACTCCGGTGTACGTCGCGGGGTTCGACCGCGGGGTGCGGCCGATGGGCGACTGGTCGACGTGCACGACCTTGTCGACGAGGTCGTCGCCGTCCACGCGCGTGTGGCGGCCCGGGACGGAACGGGCGCCGTTCAGCTCCCTCGCCAGGTGCGTGTAGAGGATGTCGTTGACCAGCGTCGACTTGCCGGAACCCGAGACGCCCGTGACGGCCGTGAGGACGCCGAGCGGGAAGGAGACGTCGATGTCCTGGAGGTTGTTCTCCCGGGCGCCGTGCACCGTGAGCCGGCGCGAGGGGTCGACGGGGCGGCGCACGTCCGGGACCGGGATGGACCGCTTGCCCGAGAGGTACTGCCCGGTGATCGACTTGTCGTTGGCGAGCAGCTCCTTCATGGAGCCGCTGTGCACGACCTTGCCGCCGTGCTCGCCCGCGCCGGGGCCGATGTCGACGACCCAGTCGGCGACCTTGATGGTGTCCTCGTCGTGCTCGACGACGATGAGCGTGTTGCCCATGTCCCGCAGGCGTACGAGGGTCTCGATCAGGCGGTGGTTGTCGCGCTGGTGGAGACCGATGGACGGCTCGTCCAGGACGTAGAGCACGCCGACGAGGCCGGAGCCGATCTGCGTGGCCAGGCGGATGCGCTGGGCCTCGCCTCCGGAGAGGGTGCCCGCGGCGCGGTTCAGCGACAGGTAGTCCAGGCCGACGTCGACCAGGAAGCGCAGCCGTTCGTTGACCTCCTTGAGGACGCGCTCGGCGATCTTCTTGTCGCGGGCGCCGAGCCTCAGCTCGGCGAGGAAGTCCGCGCAGTCGCTGATGGACATCGCGGAGACCTCGGCGATGGACTTCCCCATGACCGTGACGGCAAGGACGATGGGCTTGAGACGCGTGCCCTCACAGGTGGGGCAGGGCACCTCGCGCATATAGCCCTCGAAGCGCTCGCGGCTCGCGTCGCTCTCGGCCTCGCTGTGGCGGCGCTTGACGAAGGGGACGGCGCCCTCGAAGGCGGTGGTGTAGACCCGCTCGCGGCCGTACCTGTTCCGGTAGCGCACCTCGATCTGCGTCTTGTGGCCGTACAGGAGGGCCTTCTTGGCGCGCTGCGGCAGGCCCGCCCAGGGCATGTCGGTGGAGAAGCCGAGGGCGTCGGAGAGGGCTCCCACGAGCCGGCCGAAGTACTCCTTGGTGTGCCCGTGCGACCAGGGGTGGATGGCGCCCTCGTCGAGCGACTTGTCCTCGTCCGGGATGATCAGCTCGGGGTCGACCTCCATGCGCGTACCGATACCCGTGCAGTCCGGGCAGGCGCCGAAGGGCGAGTTGAAGGAGAAGGAGCGGGGCTCAAGCTCCTCGAAGGAGAGGTCGTCGTACGGGCAGTAGAGGTGCTCCGAGTACATGCGCTCGCGCTCGGGGTCGTCCTCGGGGAGGTCGACGAAGTCGAGGACGACCATGCCCGAGGAGAGGCCGAGGGCGGTCTCCACGGAGTCGGTCAGGCGGCGCTTGGCGGAGTCCTTCACGGTGAGGCGGTCGATGACCACCTCGATGGTGTGCTTCTCCTGCTTCTTGAGCGTGGGCGGCTCGCTCAGCTGGATGGTCTGGCCGTCGACCCGCGCGCGGGAGTACCCCTTGGTCTGGAGGTCGGCGAAGAGGTCGACGAACTCGCCCTTGCGCTCGCGCACCAGCGGGGACAGGACCTGGAAGCGGCTGCCCTCGGGCAGCTCGAGGACCTTGTCGACGATGGCCTGCGGCGACTGCCGGGAGATGGGACGGCCGCACTCGGGGCAGTGCGGCTTGCCGATGCGCGCGAAGAGCAGGCGCAGATAGTCATAGACCTCGGTGATGGTGCCGACCGTCGAGCGGGGGTTGCGCGAGGTCGACTTCTGGTCGATGGAGACGGCCGGGGAGAGGCCTTCGATGAAGTCGACGTCGGGCTTGTCCATCTGGCCGAGGAACTGCCGGGCGTACGAGGAGAGCGACTCGACGTACCGCCGCTGGCCCTCGGCGAAGATCGTGTCGAACGCGAGCGAGGACTTGCCCGAGCCGGAGAGACCGGTGAACACGATGAGGGAGTCACGCGGGAGGTCGAGCGAGACGTTCTTGAGATTGTGCTCGCGCGCGCCACGGACGATGAGACGGTCGGCCACGCCGGTCCGCACCTTTCTAGAGAGAAGTGACAGGGACGAAACCCCGTCTTTCACAGACTAGGGCGAGCCACTGACAACGCCGGGCTGGTTCCCCGGTTCACCTGTGGAACACATCCGGACCGTCAAGAATGCCCGATGCCACTCCCGACCATATAGCACGCACATTCGATTTACGGGGTGACCTGGACTCCTTCACCCGAACGTGTGACGCAGCTATCGTCGGCCCCATGATTGATCATGTGCGCGACCTGGCGTCTGTACGTGACGCGACCGAGCGGCTGCTCAGCGCTGCCGCGAAACTGAACAACGATTCGACCGCCGAGCCGTCACGGCTGCCGGGCTGGACCCGCGGCCATGTCCTCGCCCACCTCGCGCGGAACGCGGACGCGCTGGTGAACGTCCTCGCCGGGCGCCCGATGTACGCGAGCGCCGAGGCGCGGGACGCGGACATCGAGCGGGACGCCCCGCGCCCGCTCACCGAGCAGCTGGCGGACGTGGCGGAGAGCGCGGCCCGCTTCCGGGACGAGGCGGCGAAGCCCGCGGACTGGTCCCGCACGGTCGAGCTGCGCAACGGCGTCACCGACTCCGCGTCGCGCGTGCCCTTCCGGCGCTGGGTCGAGGTCGAGCTGCACCACGTCGACCTCGGCATCGGGTATGAACTCGAAGACCTGCCGGAGGAGTTCGTACAGCGGGAGATCTCGTTCTTGACCGCACGCTTCTCGGGGAACGCCGGCGTGCCGCCCACGCTGATCACGGACGGCACGCACGCGTGGCGCACCGGCCGTGAGGGCGCCCCCGACGACGCCACCGTCAAGGTGTCCGGCCCCGCGCCGGAGGTGGTCGGCTGGCTCTCCGGCCGCCGCGACGGCTCCGCGCTGACGGCCGAAGGAGGCCTCCTGCCGGCCCTGCCCCCGCTATAGGCTGACGGCATGACGTACAGCGGAGCGGTGAAGGTCGGCGGGGGCGCGGATGTGCACGAGCTGCCGGACCTCATGATTTCGAAGGTCGCGGTCGGGCCGATGAACAACAACGCGTATCTGCTGCGCTGCCGGGCCACCGGCGAGCAGCTCCTGATCGACGCGGCCAACGACGCCGAGACACTGCTGACGCTGATCGGTGACGACGGCATCGCGTCCGTCGTCACCACCCACCAGCACGGTGACCACTGGCAGGCGCTCGCCGCCGTCGTCTCGGCGACCCGCGCGCGGACGTACGCGGGCCGCGAGGACGCCGAGGGCATCCCGGTGCCGACGGACGTGCTGGTCGACGACGGCGACACGATCCGCGTCGGCCGCGTCGAGCTGACCGCCCGTCATCTGGTGGGCCACACGCCGGGCTCGATCGCGCTCGTCTACGACGACCCGCACGGCCATCCGCACGTGTTCACCGGCGACTGCCTCTTCCCGGGCGGTGTCGGCAACACCTGGAAGGACCCGAAGGCGTTCGCGAGCCTCATCGACGACGTGGAGACCAAGATCTTCGGGACGCTTCCGGACGAGACCTGGGTCTACCCCGGCCACGGCGACGACACGACGCTGGGCGCCGAGCGGCCGCACCTCCCGGAGTGGCGCGCCCGCGGCTGGTGAGCACGGGCGGCGCCGACGGGCCGGTGACGGGCGTCACGCCCCGGCGGCCACCAGCGCCGCCACCCGCTCCACCGCGAAGACGTACCCCTGGACGCCGCAGCCCGCGATGACGCCGTCGGCGCGCTGCGAGACGTAGCTGTGGTGCCGGAACGCCTCGCGCTGGTGGACGTTGGAGATGTGCACCTCCACCACCGGCATCCCGTCGCAGGCGTTGAGGGCGTCCAGGATCGCGATGGACGTGTGGGAGTAGGCGGCGGGGTTGATGACGATGCCCGCGTGGTGCTCGCGCGCCTCGTGGATCCAGTCGACCAGCTCGCCCTCGTGGTTGCTCTGCCGCAGATCCACCGTGCCGCCGTGCGCGGCCGCCGCCTTGGCGCACAGGGCCTCGACGTCGGCCAGGGTGTCCGAGCCGTAGATCTCGGGCTGGCGCTGCCCGAGGAGGTTCAGGTTCGGGCCGTTCAGGATCATGATCGGGGCGGTGGCGAGGCTGCGGGTACCGAGGGTCATGAAGGAGGTCTATCACGCCTCCCGCGCGCGGGAACTCCGGTGCGCCTTCGATGAGTACGGCCCTACGCTGCGCCCCATGATGATCGAACCGCTGTACCCGCCCAAGCCCTCCCCCGGCGACCGCGTCGCCGTGATCTCGCCGTCCAGCGGCCTGCCGGAGCTTTTCCCGCTCCCTTACGAGCTGGGCCTCGAACGGCTCCGCAAGGACTTCGGCCTCGAACCGGTGGAGTATCCCTCGACGCGGAAGATGGGGGCAACGCCCCAGGAGCGGGCGGACGACATCCACGCGGCGTTCGCCGACCCGACCGTCAAGGCCCTCATCGCGAGCATCGGTGGCGACGACCAGATCACCGTACTGCCCTACCTGGACCGCGAGTTGATCCGCGCCCACCCGAAGCCGTTCTTCGGTTACAGCGACAACACCAATCTGCTCGCCTACCTCTGGCAGTGCGGCATCGTCGGCTACCACGGCGCGTCCGTGATGTGCGAGCTGGGCAGGCCCGGCGCGATGGCACCCCTGACCGAGCGTTCGCTGCGTGCCGCGCTCTTCACCTCCGGGAGCCATGAGCTGCACCCGGCCGACCGCTACCGCGATGTCGACGTGCCCTGGGAGGACCCCGCGAGCTTCGCGCAGGAGCCGCCGACCGAGCCGGGCGGCGGCTGGTTCTGGCACCGGCCCGAGCGGGTCGTGGAGGGCCGCTCCTGGGGCGGCGAGCTGGAGATCCTCTCGTGGCTCCTGATGGCGGACCGTGAGATCGCGCGGGATCTGTCGGCGTACGACGGGTGCGTGCTGTTCCTGGAGACCTCGGAGGAGCTGCTCGGTGCCGAGCAGGTCTTCCGCATCCTGCGCAACATGGGCGAGCGCGGGCTGCTGCGGCGCTTCCCCGCCCTCCTGATGGGACGCGCCAAGGCGTGGTCCTTCGCCCGCCCCCAGGAGGCGGAAGCGAAGGCCGCGCACGCGCGTGAGCAGCGGGAAGCCGTGCTGCGGGCGCTCGGCACGTATGCCCCGGACACCATGGCGGTCTTCGACGTCGACCTCGGGCACACCGATCCCCAGCTGGTCATCCCCTACGGAGGCACGGTGCGGGTCGACGGACCGGGCCGGCGCGTCACGGTGACGTACTGAGCGACCCGATCACCACCGCGCGCCCCCCGTAACCGCCCGTCACTCTGGGTAGTTGACGCAGCATGCGCACCACGGAACAACCTTCGCTGCCGCGGCTCGCGGCGGCCTCGCTGGCCGGGACCGCCATCGAGTTCTACGACTTCTTCATCTACGGGACGGCCGCGGCGCTGGTCCTCGGGCCGCTGTTCTTCCCGACGTTCTCCCCGCTGGCGGGAACTCTCGCGGCCTTCGCGACATTCGGAGTGGGCTTCGTGGCGCGCCCCCTGGGGTCGGTCCTCTTCGGGCACGTCGGGGACCGGCGCGGGCGGCGGCCCGTGCTCATCGGGTCACTGCTCCTCACCGGCCTCGCCACGGTCGCCGTGGGCTGCGTACCCACGTACGAATCGATCGGGATCGCCGCTCCCCTGCTCCTCCTCGTGCTGCGGTTCGTGCAGGGTCTGGGGCTCGGCGGGGAGTGGGGCGGCGCCGTGCTGCTGACGGCGGAGCACGCGCCGGCCGAGCGGCGGGGGCTGTGGTCGAGCTTTCCGCAGATCGGGCCGCCGATCGGGTTCCTGCTGGCCAACGGCATCATGCTGGCGCTCTCGGCGACGCTCACCGACGCGCAGTTCGCGGCCTGGGGGTGGCGCGTGCCGTTCTGGGCCGCGGGGGTCCTGGCGGCGGCCGGGCTGGCGCTGCGCGGCTCGCTCGCGGAGAGCCCCGACTTCCTGCGGGTGCGCGAGCACGCGCGCGTGCCGCTCGCCGAGGTGGTCCGCGACCACTGGCGCCTGGTGCTCCTGACGGCGGGCGCCCTCGCGGTCGGGTACGCCGTCTTCTACGCGGTGACGACCTGGTCGCTCGCCTACGGAGTGGAGCGGCTCGGTGTGAGCCGCACGGTCATGCTGGCCTGCATCATGGCGGCCGTGGTGGTGAAGGGCGCCCTGACACCGGTGGTGGCCGTCCTGGGCGACCGCTACGGACGGCGGCCACTGTGTCTGCTCGGCTGCGCCGCGTCCGCGCTGTGGATGTTCCCGATGATCGCGCTGCTCTCCACCGGGCAGCCGCTGCTGATGTTCCTGGGCTTCCTGGTGGCGATGATCGCGTTCATCACGATGTTCGCGGTGATCGCCGCGTATCTGCCCGAGTTGTACGAGCCGCGCGTGCGCTGCACGGGCGCCGCGGTCGGCTACAACGTCGGCGGGGTGCTCGGCGGCGCGCTCACGCCCATCGTGGCGACGGCGGTGGCGCACGGGGACGGGACGCCGTGGGGCGTGGCCGCGTATCTGACGGGAATCGCCGTGGTGAGCCTCGGATGCTTCGCGCTGCTTCCGGAGACGCGGCCGGTGCGGGAGGCGGTGCCGGCCACGGGTTGATCCGGGCAGGGGCCTCGGGATGAGCCGGGCAGGGCCTACGGCGTGACCGCCAGCTCCAGGTACGCCGCGAACAGCACGAGATGGACGCCGCCCTGGAGCGGGGTGGCGCGCCCCGGTACGACCGTGAGCGTGCCGACGATCACCGTGAGGGCGAGCAGCACCATGTGGGTCGCGCTCAGGCCGAGCACGAGCGGCCCGGCCAGCCACACGGAGGCGACCGCGACGGCCGGGATGGTCAGACCGATGCTGGCCATCGCCGAGCCGAGAGCGAGGTTAAGGCTGGTCTGTACGCGGTCGCGGCGGGTGGCGCGTACGGCCGCGATGGTCTCCGGGAGCAGCACGAGCAGCGCGATGATCACGCCGACCACGGCGTGCGGCATGCCCGCGCTCTCCACGCCCGACTCGATCGTCGGCGATACCCCCTTGGCGAGCCCCACCACGCCGATCAGGGCCAGCGCGAGCAGTCCCAGGCTGGTCAGCGCCTGCCGGGAGGAGGGCCCTTCGGCGTGGCTGTCGGCGTCGATGACCTCGCCCTGCTTGGTGAGGGGCAGGAAGTAGTCGCGGTGGCGCACGGTCTGCGTGGTGACGAACAGGCCGTAGAGGGTGAGTGAGGCGACGGCGGCGAAGGTCAGCTGGCTCGTGGAGAACTCCGGGCCTTGCTTGGTCGTGGTGAACGTCGGCAGGACCAGGCAGAGAGTGGCCAGGGTGGCGACGGTCGCGAGGGCGGCGCCGGTGCCCTCGGGGTTGAAGACGGCGACGCGGTGGCGCAGCGCGCCGACCAGGAGGCAGAGCCCCACGATGCCGTTGCAGGTGATCATCACGGCGGCGAAGACGGTGTCGCGCGCGAGCGTGGAGCTCTTGTCGCCGCCGTCGGCCATGAGGGTGACGATCAGCGCGACTTCGATGATGGTCACCGCGACCGCGAGGACGAGCGAGCCGAAGGGTTCGCCGACGCGGTGGGCGATCACCTCGGCGTGGTGGACGGCGGCGAGCACCGCTCCGGCGAGGACCAGTGTCACCAGGGCGACGACCGCACCGGGCAGATCGCGGCCCCAGGTGAGCGCGAGGAGGACGATCGCGAGGAGCGGGACCACGGTCGTCCACCGCATGCCGAGCGCCCGGAGCCGAGTGACCATGACTCGATGCTGCCCCGGGCGCTCGGGTGCCGCTACTCGGTGCCGCCCCCTGCCGGGGGCGGCGTCCGGTGGGACCGTCAGGCCTCGATGCTGTCCTTCTCGGTCTCCCCCGCGGCGGCGGCCTCGGCCGTCGCCTGCTTCTCCTGCTTCTTGGAGGCGATGAGGCTGGTGATCGTGGTGATCACCAGGACGCCGCAGATGACGCCGAGCGAGACCGGGATGGAGATCTCGGGGACGTGCACCCCGTTCTCGTGGAGGGCGTGGAGGACGAGCTTCACGCCGATGAAGCCGAGGATCACCGACAGGCCGTAGCTGAGGTGGACCAGCTTCCTGAGCAGTCCGCCGATGAGGAAGTACAGCTGGCGCAGACCCATCAGCGCGAAGGCGTTGGCGGTGAAGACGATGTACGGGTCCTGGGTGAGGCCGAAGATCGCGGGGATGGAGTCCATCGCGAAGAGCACGTCGGTGGTGCCGATGGCGAGCATGACGACCATCAGCGGCGTCATGATCTTCTTGCCGTTCTTCCGGATGAAGAGCTTCGTGCCCTCATACCGGTCGGAGACGCCGAACTTCTTCTCGATGGACTTCAGGAGGCGGTTCTCCTCCCAGTCCTCTTCCTCCTCGTCGGCACGCGCCTCCTGGATGAGCTTCCAGGCGGTGTAGATCAGGAACGCGCCGAAGATGTAGAAGACCCACGAGAAGTTGGCGATGACCGCGGCGCCGGCGGCGATGAAGATCGCACGCAGGACGAGGGCGATCAGCACGCCGAACAGCAGTACGCGCTGCTGGAGGTGGGACGGGACCGAGAACTTCGCCATGATCAGGATGAAGACGAAGAGGTTGTCGACGGAGAGCGACTTCTCGGTGATGAATCCCGCGAAGAACTCGCCGGACGCCTGGCTCTCACCGGCGACCAGCAGGCCGACGCCGAAGAGCGCCGCGAGGACGATCCAGACGACCGTCCATGTTCCGGCTTCCTTGATCGACACGTCATGGGGCTTGCGCCCGATGAAGAAGTCGACCGCGATCAGGGCACACAGACCTAGAACGGTCGTTACCCACAGGGTCATTGAAACGTCCACTGCGCCTCCGGCTTCGTACGGCTACTGATCAGCGTCGTCGCTGCCGGAGGTCTCTTCCACCCGAGGCGGTCACCGCCATGAATCGGGCCGACGCCCCGGGACCGATGGCGGTCCGTATTGACGGGTACGTCGCAGCCGGGAGTACTCCCCTCCGCTGGTAGAAGAGTACGTGAAACACCAAGGGTTGGTAAAGGCGATGGCAAACAAAAGCCAAAACCCCAGTTCAGGGCCGCCGCTTAGCCAAGCCCGACTCAGGTTGGCTCAGGCCGGCTCAGCGGCCGCCATTGCGGCGGGCCGTGGCGACCCGGTCGAGGACCTGCCGCAGGATGCGGCTGCCCGGCGGGAAGACCGGCGGGTCGTACGTCCAGGTGTGTCCGACCCACGGGTCGGCGAGGTGGTCGTCGGGGACCGGGGTCAGCCGCAGGAGCGCGCGCCACAGGGGGTCGAGCAGCGGGCCGTACTCCGCGGCGTCCTCCCGGTCGGCGACCATCATGAGGTGGACGCCGACGGCCGGGCCCTCGTCCGCGAGGTAGCGCAGCTGGGTCACGGCGCGGTCGTCGAAGCCGTGCGGGAAGTCGTTGACGATCAGGAGCTGCTCGGCGGTGTCGAGGTCCGGGGGCAGCGCGTCGGCGGCGCCGCCGCGGACCGCCATCTGGACCAGGTCGACGCGCTGGGTGAGCTTGGCCAGGACCGCGGCGACGCCGGCCGCGCCGGAGGCCGGGGGCCCGGCGAGGACACCGGCCGACACGAGCGGGGCCAGGGCGCCCGTCGCGGAGCCCGCCGGGTCGATGACGTGCACCTGGAACTCGCCCGCCGGGTAGGCCGCGAGCAGCCGCGCGGCGTGCGCGACCGCCGTGTCCATGGCGAGGCGGCGCAGCTGAGCGGAGTCGGTGACGTGGTTGGTCAGTGCCTTGCCGCTGTCGATCCACAGACCGCGCTCCAGCGGCAACCGTACGAGCATGGGGATCCGCAGCCCGGTGCGCTCGGGGAGGTGGAGGTCGCCGAGGCGCACGGCCATCGGGATCTCCATGGGCGCGCGATAGGCGTGCCACACGGGGCTGCTCCAGGCCGCGAACGCCGGGGGCAGGGCGGGCTCGACGACGTCGGCCTCGGCGGCAAGCTGGGCGAGGTCCCGGTCGAGTGCCGCCCTGGCCTGGCCGACGAGGTCGGTGTGCTTGGCCCGGGCTCGCTCGCGGGCGGCGTCACCGGCGCCGCCGATGCGGCTGCGCGGGTCGTCGAGGACCTTGTCGAGCTCCTGCTCCCTGCGGGAGTCGGCGAAGTCGACGGCGCTGCGGTAGGCGGCCGTGGTGCGGGCCAGGTCTTCGAACATGCCCCACACCTGGTTGTAGAGCCGCTCCTCCAGGGACCAGCCGGTGGCGTCGCCCGCGACGGGCCGCGCGGGCTCTCCCGGCCGGGCCTGGGGCACGGCCGGTGCCGGGGGCGGGGGCGCGGTGGTCTGGCGTCCCGGGTGGGTGTAGTCGACGGGGCCGCCGGTGGCCGGGGGGTCGGCAGGCGCGGGCCCTGGCGGTGGGGCGGGCTGTGTCCGCGCGGGGCCCGCGTGGTCCTGGGTGGCTGTGCGCACGCGGGCGTCGTCGGCGGGGCGGGGCGGGGGCGCGGACACGGAGCGGGCCAGGCCGCCGGCGACCGCGTCGTCGATGGCGGCGGCGAGCGCGCGGGCCTCGGGCAGGCCCTGGTCGGTCAGCATCTCGGCGAGACCGCCCGCGTACCCCTGGCCGACGGCGCGGACCTTCCAGGCGCCCTGGCGGCGGTAGAGCTCCAGGGCGACGACGGCGGACTCGGCGTCGAGGTCGGTGATGGTGTACCCGGCGATCTCGGTGCCGTCGAGGCCGGTGACCGCGACGAAGGGCGCGGCGAGGGCGCGGAAGCTGACCGGACCCGCGCCGCCGGTGGGCAGGGCGAGCAGGACGCTGACCCGGTGGACGGTGCCCGGCAGCGCGCCGAGGTCCACGGCGAGGCGGTGGTCGGCCGCCGCCTGCCTGGACACCTCCAGGCCGGGCAGGGTGGGGGCGCCCGGGTGGGCCACCCATTCCACGCCGCGGACCCTGCCCCGGTCGTCGCCGAGCGTGGCCCCCGCCACGATCGGCTTGCCGGCCGAGATCCGGATCTCCAGGCGGGTCCCGGGCAGCGGATGGTTCTGCCCCCGCACCAGCTCGGCCGTCATCGCTCGTCCCCCTCCTACGTACGGATGTGGCTCAGTACGGATGTGGCTTACAGGTGCGGCAGGATCGACGGCATCAGGTCCTGGAAGGTGCGGCCGTTGGCGGGGTTGCCGATGGCCGTCATCTGCCAGCCGGTGCCCGCGCGGTGGACCTTCGCCATGATCTGGGCGGTGTACTGGCCGCCGCCGTCGAGGGTGTAGCGGGCCAGCTCCTGGCCGTTGGTCTCGTCGACCAGGCGGCAGAACGCGTTCTGCACCTCCTGGAAGGTCTGGCCGGTGAAGGAGTTCACCGTGAAGACGATCTGGTCGATGTGGACGGGGATCCGCTGGAGGTCGACGAGGATCGCCTCGTCGTCCCCGCCCTGGCCGACGCCGCCGACGACGTTGTCGCCGGTGTGGCGCACCGAGCCGTCGTCGCTGACGAGGTGGCGGAAGAAGACGACGTCGACGGGCTGCTTGTCGGCGAAGAGGACCGCCGAGGCGTCCAGGTCGACCTCGCGGGTGCGGGAGCCGAACAGACCGCGGCGCGGGGCGGCCTGCCAGCCGAGTCCCATGCGCACCGCGGACAGGGCGCCCCCGTCGTCCTTCTGCAGGCTGATGGCCTGACCCTTGGTCATGTTGACCGTCACGCGCTGTCCCCTCTCGAACTGCCTGGGCAGCCGCCTCTTGCGGCTGCCCAGCACCCTATGCAGTGCGGCCCTCGGCGCCGCACCGCGGGCCGCACTTTGTGGCGGTCCTGCAACAGACCGGCCAGTACGCCGTTTCCCCTCCCCCAGGCGTGCTTCCGCAGGCCTTTAGGCCTGGCCCGCCTCCCTCATCTGGCGCAGCTCCTTCTTCATCTCCGACACCTCGTCGCGCAGCCGCGCGGCGATCTCGAACTGGAGGTCGGCGGCGGCCGCGCGCATGCGCGCGGTCATCTCCTCGATCTGCTCGGCCAGTTCGGCGGCGGGGCGGTTGGTCGGGACGGTCTCGCCCTTCTTGCCCTTGGCCTTGGCGGCGGTGCCCGCCTTGCCCGCCTTGGCCGCGTCGCCGCCGAGCGCGGGCACCGGGGCCTTGGCGCCCTTGCCCGCCTTCGGCTTGCGGTAGTCGGAGCCGAGGAGCTGTTCGGTGTCGACCTCTTCGCGCGCGATCGCCGACACGATGTCGTTGATCTTCTTGCGCAGCGGCTGCGGGTCGATCCCCCGCTCCTTGTTGTACGCGATCTGCTTCTCGCGGCGGCGGTTGGTCTCGTCGATGGCCTTCTCCATCGCCGGGGTGATCTTGTCGGCGTACATATGGACCTGGCCGGAGACGTTGCGCGCCGCGCGGCCGATGGTCTGGATCAAGGAGGTCCCCGAACGCAGGAAGCCCTCCTTGTCGGCGTCGAGGATCGCCACCAGGGAGACCTCGGGCAGGTCGAGGCCCTCGCGCAGGAGGTTGATGCCGACCAGGACGTCGTACTCACCGGCGCGCAGCTCGCGCAGCAGCTCCACGCGGCGCAGAGTGTCGACGTCGCTGTGCAGATAGCGGACCTGGATGCCCAGCTCAAGGAAGTAGTCGGTGAGGTCCTCGGCCATCTTCTTGGTGAGCGTGGTGACCAGGACGCGCTCGTCCTTCTCGGTGCGGGTGCGGATCTCGTGCACCAGGTCGTCGATCTGCCCCTCGGTCGGCTTGACGACGACCTCGGGGTCGACGAGGCCGGTGGGGCGGATGATCTGCTCGACGAAGCCGTCGCCGCGCGACAGCTCGTACTTCCCCGGGGTCGCCGAGAGATAGACCGTCTGGCCGATGCGGCCGAGGAACTCCTCCCACTTCAGGGGGCGGTTGTCCAGCGCGGACGGCAGGCGGAAGCCGTGGTCGACGAGGGTGCGCTTGCGGGAGGCGTCGCCCTCGTACATCGCGCCGATCTGCGGGACCGTGACGTGCGACTCGTCGAGGACGAGGAGGAAGTCCTCGGGGAAGTAGTCCAGGAGGGTGTTGGGGGCCGTGCCGGGGGCTCGGTCGTCGAAGTGCATCGAGTAGTTCTCGACGCCGGAGCAGGAGCCGATCTGGCGGAGCATCTCCAGGTCATACGTGGTGCGCATGCGCAGGCGCTGGGCCTCCAGCATCTTGCCCTGCTTCTCCAGCTCGGCGAGGCGCTCGGTCAGCTCCTTCTCGATGCCGGTGACCGCCTTCTCCAGGCGCTCGGGGCCCGCCACGTAGTGCGACGCCGGGAAGACGTACAGGTGGTCGTCGTCGCTGATGACCTCGCCGGTGAGCGGGTGGAGGGTGGAGAGCGCCTCGATCTCGTCGCCGAACATCTCGATGCGGACGGCCAGTTCCTCGTAGACCGGGAAGATCTCGATCGTGTCGCCGCGGACGCGGAAGGTGCCGCGGGTGAACGCCAGGTCGTTGCGCGTGTACTGGATGTCGACGAAGCGGCGCAGCAGCTGGTCGCGGTCGATCTCGTCGCCGACCTTGAGCGGGACCATGCGGTCCACGTACTCCTGCGGGGTGCCGAGGCCGTAGATGCAGGAGACGGAGGCGACCACGATCACGTCGCGGCGGGTCAGCAGGGAGTTCGTCGCGGAGTGGCGCAGGCGCTCCACTTCCTCGTTGATCGAGGAGTCCTTCTCGATGTACGTGTCCGACTGCGGGACGTATGCCTCGGGCTGGTAGTAGTCGTAGTACGAGACGAAGTACTCGACCGCGTTGTTCGGCAGGAGCTCGCGGAATTCGTTCGCCAGCTGGGCGGCCAGTGTCTTGTTCGGCGCCATCACTAGGGTGGGGCGCTGGAGCTTCTCGATCATCCACGCGGTGGTGGCCGACTTGCCGGTGCCGGTCGCGCCGAGGAGGACGACATCCTTCTCACCGGCGAGGATGCGCCGCTCCAGCTCGGCGATGGCCGCCGGCTGGTCGCCGCTGGGCTGGTAGGGACTGACGACCTCGAAAGGTGCCACCGTGCGTTCGATCTTGGATACGGGCCGCATGGAATCCACCGTACGACCCAGCACTGACAACCGGGCGTGATCAGCCGCTCAGCAGGGCTCCGCCACCGGTTCCGCGGCGGGTGAGAGCCGGGTTCCGAGGCGGGTGAGCGCACCGGGTCCGCGCGGGCGTCACCAGTTCTGCGGGGTGCGCGAGCCCGGTCGCCGGCGGGTCCCGCGGCGGGGCACGGCGTGCCGGTCGCCCGAGCGGGGGACGGGGTAGGGGCGGCGGGGCCCCGCGCCCTTCGCGGCGCTCCGGGGGTCCGGATGGCGGCCGCCCATCAGGATCAGCGGGTCGAACATGACGATCACGCCCGCGAGGAGCAGGAAGGCGAGCGGCCCGATCATCATCGGCGCGAGGATCTCGGCGGGCGAGTCGCCGGGCGGGGCCGCTCCCGAGCCGTGCAGGTGGACGCTGAGTGCCGCCATTCCGGTGTAGTGCATGCCGCTCACGGCCAGGCCCATGACGAGGCTCGCGCCGAGGCTCCACAGGAAGCCTCTGACCTGCGCGGCCGCCCAGAGCGCGGCGGTGGCGGCGGCCATGGCGATCGCGACGGACGCGGCGACGGTGAGCGTGTTGTACTCCAGCGTCCCGCGAAGGCGCATACCGGCCATGCCCAGGTAGTGCATGGACGCCACGCCGAGGCCGGTGATGGTGCCGCCGGTGAACAGGGCGGTCCCGGTCGCGCCGCGGTAGCCGACGATGAAGATGCCGATGCCCACCATGACGATGGCGACGGCGAGGCTCGCGAAGGTCAGCGCCTTGTCGTAGTGGATGGGCGCCTCCTTGACGGTGAAGCCCATCATCGCCACGAAGTGCATGGTCCAGATCCCGGAGCCGATCGCGGCCGAGCCGAGCGCGAGCCAGCCGGGCCGCCAGGAGTGGGCGACGAGCAGCGATCTGGTCGTGCAGCGCAGCCCGAGCGCTCCCCCGAGGCAGGCCATGACGTAGGCCACCACCGGGGTGACGACTCCGTAGCTGAACCCGTCGACCGTGCCCTGCATGCGCGGTAGCCCTCCCGCCTGTTGTGCCCAAATGCCCCGAAACGTCCCATACACCCCCTACCGTCGGCCATCTGAAAGACCGTCGGCTGACGCAGAGAGTAAAGCTCACGCCGGGACGCCAGAACGATTTTCCGGCAAAGAATCGCGCTACCCGCGCGCGGGGTCCTCGACTTTGGTGACTCCGTTCAATCTGTGGCCATCCTGCACCTGTTTCCCGTTGGCCGTGGACTGTCACTCTCGACCGGTCCGCGATCTCACGACGCGAGGAGTACCCGTGTTCGCACGCGCTGCCGCTGCCACCACCGCCGCCGCCCTCCTGGGGGCCTGTGCACTCGTCCTCCCCTCCGCCCCCGCTTCCGCGCAGGCGCCCGCGGCGCCGCAGGCCGCCCACCACGGCAGGCCGCTGGTCGTCGCCCACCGCGGCGCCTCCGCGTACGCCCCGGAGAACACCCTGGCCGCCATCGACAAGGCGCGCGACATGGGCTTCCGCTGGGTCGAGAACGACGTCCAGCGGACCAAGGACGGCGAACTCGTGATCATGCACGACGACAACCTGAAGCGGACGACCAACGTCGAGGAGGTCTTCCCCGACCGTGCCCCGTGGAAGGTCGCGGACTTCACGGCGGCGGAGATCGCGCGGCTCGACGCGGGCAGCTGGTTCAGCCCGAAGTACGCGGGTGAGCGCGTGCCGACCCTCAGGCAGTACATGAACCGTGTCTCGCGCAACCACCAGAGCCTCGTCTTCGAGTTCAAGAAGCCCGAGCTGTACCCGGGCATCGAGTACCAGGGCCTGCGCGTGCTGCGCGAGACGGGCTGGCTCGACAAGAGCCACGTACGCAACAGACTGGTCATCCAGAGCTTCAGCGCCAACAGCGTGCGGACCGTGCACGCGCTGCGGCCGGATGTGAAGACCGGCTTCCTCGGCACGCCCGCGGTCGCCGACCTGCCCGCGTACGCGCGCTTCTCCGACCAGATCAACTCGACGCACACGTCCATCTCGGCCGACTACGTCTCCGCGATCCACGCGCTCAGGGGCCCGCACGGCAAGCCCCTCGAGATCTTCACGTGGACGGTGAACGACGCCCCGAACGCGGTGCGCGCCGCGAAATTCGGCGTGGACGGGATCATCACCAACACCCCGGACGTCGTACGCAGGGCACTGCGCGGCTTCTGAGGCCGGGCTCGGCTCGGCGCGTTGTCAGGGTTGTCAGTGGGCCGCCGTACGGTGGTCGGCATGAACGAGGACCAGCGCCAGGAGGGCCGGCGCCAGGCCGTGTGGGCCGTCGTGGGCAGCGACATCGGCCCACTGCTGCTCGCCGCGACCGGCGAGGGGCTCGTCACGGTGGCCTTCCACGCCACGGACGAGGTGCGGGACAGGACGCTGGACCGGCTCGGCTCCCGGCTGGGTACCGAGCCGGCCCACGCCCCGCAGTCGCCCCCGCTCGCCGAGGCGACGGGGCAGCTCGCGGAGTACTTCGCGGGCGAGCGGCGCGGCTTCGAGCTGCCGCTCGACTGGTCGCTGATATCCGGCTTCAACCGGCAGGTGCTGCGCGAGCTGGCCTCCGGCGTGCCGTACGGCTCGGTGGTGGGCTACGGCGACCTGGCGCGCCGCGTCGGCCAGCCGCGCGCCGCCCAGGCCGTCGGCATCGCGATGGGCGCCAATCCCCTGCCGGTCGTGGTGCCGTGCCACCGCGTGGTGGAGAGCGACGGGGGCATCGGCGGTTTCGGCGGCGGCCTGGAGACCAAGCGGCGGCTGCTCGCGCTGGAGGGGGTGCTTCCGCAGCCGCTGTTCTGAGGTCCCGCACCTCCGGGCACCCGCAGGTGAGGTGCCGGACCCCGCGGCTCTGTTCCCCGCCCGTGCCGCCCCTGGCACACTGCGTCAGTGACCAACACCGTCGACGCCCCTGACATACCCGCGCCGGAGGCGCTGCCCGCCCTGCGCCGCCGTACGACCGCGGTGCTGATCGCCAGTCAGATCCTGGGCGGACTCGGCATTCCGATCGGCATCGCGCTGGCTCCCGTGCTCGCGACCGAGATCAGCGGGACGGAGGCGCTGTCCGGTCTCGCGCCCACCGCTTCCGTGGCCGGTACGGCACTGCTCTCGCTACCGCTCGCCGCGCTGATGACGTCCCGCGGACGGCGCCCGGGGCTCGTCCTCGCGTATGTGATCGGCGCGCTCGGCGCGGGGCTCGTGGTGCTGGCCGCGGTCGTCGAGAGCTTCCCCCTGCTGCTGCTCGGCATGGCGGCCTTCGGCGCGGGTTCGCTGGCCACTCTGCAGGCCCGGTTCGCGGCGGCCGATCTCGCCGAGCCCGAGCGGCGGGGCCGCGCCATCTCCCATGTCATCTGGGCCACCACCATCGGCTCGGTCCTCGGCCCGAACATCGCCGCGCCCACGAGCCGCGCCTTCTCCGGCACGTCCATTCCCGAGGAGGCCGGGCCGTTCCTCTTCGCGGCCGGGATCTTCGCGGTCGCCGCGCTGGTGGTGGCGGTGCTGCTGCGCCCGGACCCGCTGCTCACCGCCCGTGCGATGGCCCCGCACGAGGAAGGGACCGCGCAGAGCCGTTCGCTGCGGGCCGGGATCGCGGCGGTGGCCGCCTCGCCGATGGCCCGCCTCGCGCTGGTGACGGTGGCCGTCTCGCACACGGTGATGGTCTCCATCATGGTGATGACCCCGGTCGACCTGGGGCACCACGGGGCGAGCCTGCAGTTGGTCGGGCTGGTCATCAGCGGCCACATCGCGGGCATGTACGCGTTCTCGCCGGTGATGGGCTGGCTCGCCGACCGGTTCGGGCGCCTCTCCGTGATCGGCCTGGCGGTGGGGCTGCTGTGCGGCGCCGCGCTGCTCGCCGGGACGGCCGGGCCGAGCCACGGCCGGACCGCCGCCGGGCTCTTCCTGCTCGGCCTCGGCTGGTCCGCGGGCCTGGTGGCCGGCTCCGCGCTGCTCACCGACTCGGTGGCGCAGCCGGCCCGGGCCGCCGTGCAGGGCCTCTCGGACCTGACCATGAACGCGGCGGCGGGCATCGGCGGGGCGCTCGCGGGCCTGATCGTCGCGCGGGCGAGCTACGGCTGGCTCAACGTCGTCGGGGTCTGCGTGGTGCTGCCCCTGGCCGCACTCACTCTGCGCAGGGCGGTGGCGGTCAAGAAGGCGTGACACCCGCGGGTGGGCCACCCGGGGCGGGGCCGAGGATCAGGGCAGCGTGATGTGGTACGCCTTGCGGAGCGTCTCGTGCACCGTCCAGGTCGTACGGTCGCCCTCGCGCAGTACGGCCGCGTCGCCGGGGCCGAGCCGCAGGGTGTCGCCGCCCTCGACCTCGACGGTGGCACGGCCGCTGACGACCACGAAGAGTTCGTTGGCCTCGGTGTCGGTGACCACGCCGGGCGTGATCTGCCAGATGCCGCGCAGCTGCTTGCCGTCGGCGGACTCCCACAGCACCTTGCCGGTCACCACGGGCTCACCGGAGACGATCTGCTCCGGGTCGAGGGGCTCGGCCTCCAGCTCGACATCCGGAATGTGCACGGCAAAAGACGCAGCGGTTTGATCATTCGTGGTCATGGCCGGTCACCCTAGCCGGGGGCCGCGCGGGCTCCGTGCCTGGGTCGGTCTTCTCCGTGACGGCCCGGCGGGGGTTTGACGGGGTGCGCCGCCCGCCAGGGATGAGGGGAGACCCGACAGGCAGGAGGCAGGCCCGTGCTGGTGGTGTCCGACGAGGTGGAGGCGGCTGTCGCGCGGCGGCGGCCCGTGGTGGCCCTGGAGTCCACGATCATCGCGCACGGCCTGCCGAGGCCGCGCAATCTCCAGGTGGCGAAGGAGCTCGAAGCGGTCGTACGCGATGAGGGCGCCGTCCCCGCGACGATCGCCGTCCTCGATGGGCGCCCCCATGTCGGCCTGGACAAGGAGCAGTTGGAGCGGGTCGCGCACGACGACTCCCTCCGCAAACTGGGCCACCGCGATCTGCCGCTGGCCGTCGCGACCGGCGCGAGCGGGGCGACCACGGTGTCGGCGACGGCGCTGCTGGCCGCGCGCGCCGGTGTGCGGGTCTTCGCCACGGGCGGGCTCGGCGGCGTGCATCGGGGGTGGGCGGTGACGCAGGACGAGTCGGCCGACCTGGGGCTGCTCGCCCGTACCCGGATCACGGTGGTGTGCGCGGGCGTGAAGTCGATCCTGGACGTGGGGGCGACCCTGGAGCGGCTGGAGACGCTGGGGGTGGCGGTCGCGGGATACCGGACGAACCGTTTCCCCGGCTTCTACCTCACCGACTCCGGGCACGGCGTGGACTGGGCGCTGCGCTCCCCCGGGGAGGTCGCCGAGGTGATGCGGGCTCAGGACGCGCTCGGCGGGCCCGGGACGGCGCTGATCGTGGCGAATCCGGTGCCGACGGGCGAGCAGCTCGATCCCGTGCTCCACGCGCGCGTGCTCGACGAGGCGCTGCTGGCGTGCGAGGAGCGGGGCATCACGGGGCAGGCGATCACACCTTTCCTGCTCGGCGAGTTGGTGCGGCGTACCGAGGGGGCGTCACTGGAGGCGAACCTCGCGGCGGTGCGCGGCAACGCGCGGCTCGCGGGGCGGGTCGCGGCGGCCTGGGCCGGGCGCTGAGGGTGCGGGCGATACCGCACCCCGGCGGGGGGCTGCTGGTCGTGGGGGACGTCGTCACGGACATCGTCGCCCGGCACCGTACGCCGCTCGCGCCGGGCACCGACACGGCGGCCGCCATCCGTGCCGTGCCGGGGGGCGCGGGGGCCAACGTGGCGTGCTGGGCCGCGTATGGGGGGTGCCCCGACGTACGTCTCCTGGGGCGGGTCGGCGCCGACTCCGCGGCGTGGCACGAGGCGGCGCTCACGCGCGCGGGGGTGCGGTCCCGGCTCGTCGTCGATCCGGAGGCGCCGACGGGGACGGTGATCTGCCTGGTGGACGTCGGCGCGGGCGCGGAGCGGACGTTCCTCACGGACAGCGGGGCCGCGCTGCGGCTCTCCCCCGCCGACTGGTCGCCCGCGCTGCTCGACGGGGTGGCCTGGCTGCACCTGTCCGGCTATCTCTTCTTCGCCGAGCCGAGCCGGGCGGCGGCCGGGGACGCGCTGGCGGCGGCACGCGCGGGTGGGGTGCCGGTGAGTGTGGATCCCGCGTCGGTGGGGTTCCTCGGGGAGTGGGGAGTGGAGTGGTTTCTGGCGGCGGTGGAGGGGGTGGCGGTGCTGTTGCCCAGCAGGGATGAGGCGGAGCTGCTCACGGGGCTGCCGGATCCCGCGGACGCGGCGGCGAAGCTCAGTCGGCGGTTTCCCTTGGTGGTCGTGACCGCGGGCGCGGGCGGGGCGGTGGCGGCTCGGGGTGGTGAGGTGCTCGGGTGGGCCTCCGCGGGGGTGGGGGCCTCGGGGGTGCGGGATACGACGGGGGCGGGGGACGCCTTTACCGGGGGGTTTCTCGCGGCGTGGCTGACGGGGGCGGGGGTTTTGGGCGCGGTGGAGGCGGGGTGCCGGGCGGGGGCGGTGGCTGTGGGGCGGGTGGGGGGTCGTCCTTGCGGATAGCTGGCGGGGCGCCTTAGGGGTGGGGTTCGCTTTGGCTCGGTGGTCTTTTGTGTGCGGGTTCTCTTGGGCTGAGCGCGCCGTTCCCCGCACCCCCTTCGGGGCCCGGATCTGCGTCCCTTGCCTGCGGGTCCTTTGGGGCTGGGCGCGCCGTTCCCCGCGCCCCTTTGGGGCGCGGATCTCCGTTCCTCGCCTGCGGGTCTTCTTGGGCTGAGCGCGCCGTTCCTCGCGCCCCTTTGGGGCGCTGTTGTGGCCCGAGCCCTGGGGGCTCGGGCGGTTGTTGGGGGGAGGGTTACGGTTTTCTGCCCCAGGTGGAGATCAAGGGGGCCGTTGCCACGTCCATCGTGGGGGTGGCGATGTTGGACAGGTGGTGGTCGATCTCGTCGGCTGTGGTCAGGCCCTCGGTGATCAGGTCCTGGCGGAGTCCCTGGAGTGTCGTCGTCTCCAGCGCCGCGCACGCCGGTGACGCCAGCGGAAAGTACGCGTCGGACTCCACATTGCGCAGGCCCGCCTCGCGCAGCAGCCGCGGCAGCCGGCGGCCGTACGCGAGATCCGCCCCGCGCCCCGCGAGCAGCGTGCGCACGGCGTGGCGCAGCCGGTTGGCCAGCTCCTGCGCGGGACCGTGCTCGTCGGGGCAGGCCAGCGGCTGGAGCGTGAGGTCAGCCTCCTCGATCAGGAGCCTGCCGCCGGGCCGCAGCGCCCTGAGCATGGACGCCAAGGCCCGCTCCCGGTCCGCGACATCGACCAGGACCAGCCGCGCGTGCACGAGGTCGAACGCCTCGACGGGCGGCGGATCGGCGGCGACATCGTGCGTACGTACGACGAGGGGCGAGCGCGCGGCCCTGGTCTGCCAGGACGTGTCGATGTCCGTCGCCAGGACCCGGCCCGTGGGGCCGACCCGCTTGGCGAGCCAGGAGATCACGGAGGTGCCGCCCGCCCCCACCTCCCAGCAGCGCCAGCCGGGGCCGATGCCGAGGCGTTCGATGTGCCCGAAGGTCGTCGGGTCGAAGAGGGCGGCATAGGCGGCGAAGTGCTGCTTCGACTCGGCCTGCCGCGCGTCGGAGAGCTGACGGGGGTCGGGGAGCTGCCGGGGATCCAGAAGGTGACCGTCGATTCGCGTCATGCCGCGATCATCCCATTTGCCCGGCTTGCTCCCGGGAGGCAGAACCGGCCATTCCGGAACGGAGTACTCCGTTCCCACAGGCCTCCGCGGAGTGCGCGGCCGTGCTGGCAGACTGGCACGTCACGTCGTCAGCGCGAGGAGCCCCACATGTCGATGGCAGGCAACCTGCGGAAAGTCGGGAGTCTGGGCAAGGTCGGAAGCCTGGGAAAGGTCCCGGGTCTGCGGAAGGTCGGAGGCCTCCGCAGAGTGGCACGCCTCGGCCGCCGCGGCGCACGTGTCGACCTGAGCCACCCGGCCCGCTCCCCGCTGGGCTCGTCGGTGGTGAACTGCGTGACGTACCACAAGGGGGTGCGCCAGCCGCCCGGCCGCGATCTGGTCGAGTCGGTGGAGCGCGTCCGCAAGGCCAGCGACGGCTTCGTCTGGCTGGGGCTGCACGAGCCGACGGAGCAGGAGTTCGCGAGCATCGCCGATCTGTTCGACCTGCACCCACTCGCCGTGGAGGACGCGGTGCACGCGCACCAGCGCCCGAAGGTCGAGCGGTACGACCAGACGCTCTTCGCCGTCTTCAAGACCGTCTGCTATGTGGAGCACACCGAGCTGACCGCGACCAGCGAGGTGGTGGACACCGGCGAGATCATGGTCTTCGTCGGCCATGACTTCGTCATCACGGTCCGGCACGGCAGGCACGGCTCACTCGGCCCGCTCCGCGAGGAGCTGGAGGCGACGCCCGATCAGCTGGCGAAGGGCCCGGCCACCGTCCTGCACGCGATCGCGGACCAGGTCGTGGACGACTACCTCGCGGCGACGGACGCGGTGCAGTCGGACATAGACCAGGTCGAGACGGCCGTCTTCGCCCCGGACGGCCAGCGGGTCGACCCCGGCCGCATCTACCAGCTCAAGCGCGAACTGCTGGAGCTGAAGCGCGCGGTGGTGCCGCTCGGCCGCCCGCTCCAGGTGCTCGCCACCCAGCCGATGCGGGTCATCGCCCCGGAGATACAGGCGTACTTCCGGGACGTCGACGACCACTTGAAGCGGGCCACCGAGCAGATCGCCGCCTTCGACGAGTTGCTGAACTCCATCCTCCAGGCGCACCTCGCCCAGGTGACCGTCGCGCAGAACGAGGACATGCGGAAGATCACCGCCTGGGCCGCGGTCATCGCCGTACCGACCATGGTCTGCGGCATGTACGGCATGAACTTCGACCACATGCCCGAACTGCACTGGCGGTTCGGTTACCCACTGATCATGAGCCTGGTCGTGACGGTCTGTTTCACGCTGTATCGCGGGTTCCGCAGGAGCGGCTGGCTGTGACCGCCACGGCGGGCGGAGGGGCGCCCTAGTTCTTGGCGTAGACGCTCTCGACCCAGCCCGCGAGCTGGTCGTCGTCGAGGTGCGTGGCCAGATCGGCCTCGCTGATCATGCCGACGAGCCGCTTGTTCTCGATCACCGGCAGGCGGCGGATCTGGTGGCCCTGCATCTCCCGCAGGACCTCGTCGACGTCGGCGCCCGAGTCGATCCAGCGCGGCGTGCCCTTGGCCATGTCACCCGCGGTGACCTTGGACGGATCGTGCCCCATCGCCACGCAGTCGACCACGATGTCGCGGTCGGTGAGGATGCCGCAGAGCCGTTCGCTCTCGTCGCCGATGGGCAGGGCGCCCACGTCGAGCTGGCGCATCAGCTGGGCGGCGCGGTCCAGGGTCTCGTGCTTGGGGATCCACTGGGCACCCCGGTGCATGATGTCTCCGGCGGTGGTCATCGGTACCTCCCGTTGCCGGGCAGTGTCCGGAGCGGCGCGAGCGCGCCGCTGGTCCCGGCGCCCCTCATTCTCGCGGCGCTCCCGGTGCCACGCATCCGGAGCGGGCGGCCACCTCAGGGCGCGAAGGTGATGATCTTGTGCGGGGTCACGCGGACGATGAGCCGGACCTCGTCGTCCTTCTCCGCCGGGGGGTCGATGCCGAGGTACTTGTGCGAGAGCTCGTGCGGGAGCCGCTTGCCCTCGTCCGGCAGGATCTCCGCGACACCCCGGATCTCGGCCGAGGAGTAGGGATTGGCGAGGTCGTAGACCGAGATGCTGATGCGCGGGTCGCGTTCGAGGTTGCGGACCTTCTGGCGGCCCGCGGTGACGGAGAACAGGACGGCGTCGCCGTCGCGTTTGATCCACACCACCGAGTTCTGCGGGGCGCCGCTCGGGCCCAGGGTGGCGACGCTGGCGAAGTTCTTGCCGTCGAGGAGGGTACGGACGGATTCGCCGATGGCGACAGGGTTCGTGCTCGTGTTCGAGGTCATGGCCGCAGCCTATCTATATGCACGTGCATATAGATAGGCTTTCGAGGAACTTCCCCGCACCGGCCGGAACCCTCGGCTCGGCCCGCCTCGCGCTCAGCCGCTCCACGCCGGATGGCGCGGGTCGTCCGCCCGCACCACCACGTCGGCCGTGGCGGCGGGGTCCGTCTCCGTCTCGTACCGCTCGAAGGCCGGCAGCGTCCACCGCTCCCCCTCCGGCGTACGCCGGAGCAAGGCACCCGGTGAGAGGCGCACGTGGACCGTGAGGTCGAACGGGAACCAGTGACCGAGCAGCAGCGGCCCGTGCAGCAACAGCACCCCTCCGGGCGGGAGCGGGACGTAGGGGCTGCGAGTCGCCCGGTCGGCGGCCGGGTCCCAGAGGTCGGGCAGGACACGGCCCGTGCCGCCCGGGTCCAGCGGGCCGAAGACCTCGCGCCAGAGCGCGCCGGTGTCGAACCACCCGCTGTAGTACGCCTCCACGTCCTGGTGCCCGTACTCCAGCCGCAGCGAGGCGGGCCGCAGGAACCCTTCCGCGGCGACGACGAGCGGGGTGCGCCCGCGCAGGCGCAGCGCGTCAGCGATCCGCCGCGCCAGTTCGCCGGTGCCGCTCGCGGGCGCCCCGTCCACGGCGACGCGGGGCCACGGGCCTCCGTCGGCCGCCTTCAGGTCGAGCAGCCGCTCGGCGAGGGTGTCGGCCAGGCGTTCCCAGGTGATCGGTTCGAGTCGCACAGGCCCATGATGCCGCCAGGGTTCCACGGAACGCGCCCGGCCCAACGGCACACCCCCGCCACACACATCCGCACACCCACCCGCCCCACCGCAATTGACTTGTGGCGATACCGTCCGCCGTGCAGGATCACTCGCGTCCCGCCCAGCTCAGTTGTCACCGCCAACCGCCCCACTCACCGCGGGAGTTGCCATGATCGACGGACCGTACTTCGTCCTCACCCTGCTCGGGGCGCTCGCCTGCGGGCTCACCGCCGGGGCCTTCGCCGCGTTCTCCACCTTCGTCATGCGGGGCCTGGCCGCGCTGCCCCCGGCCCAGGGCATCGCCGCGATGAACTCGGTCAACGTCACCGCGGTCGGCCCGGCGTTCATGGCGGTGTTCCTGGGAGCGACAGGGCTCTGCGCGGTGCTCGCCGTCGTGACCTTCGTGCTCTGGCCCGACGAGGGCACCACCGAACTGCTGCTCGGCTGCGCGCTGCACCTCGTCGGCTCGTTCGGGGTGACCGTCGCCGCGAACGTCCCGCGCAACAACGCCCTCGCCGAGGTCGACCCGGAGAGTGCGGAGGGTGCCGCGTACTGGCGTACGTACGTACGGGAATGGACCGCCTGGAACCACGTCCGCGGGGCGGCATCGCTCGCCGCGTCCGCGTGCTTCATCATCGCCCTGACCTGAGCCGGAGGGCTGCCCGCGGGGCCTGGCGCCCCGTCCGCGCGCCGCGGTCGGCGGACGGACGTATGGTGACAAAAACCCTGCGCGAGGGAGAGGCCATGGCCGACCCCAAGGGCTTCCTCACCACCGCACGCCAGGAATGGCCGCGCCGCCCGGTCGGGGAGCGGGTGAAGGACTGGGACGAGGTGTACGTCCCCGGAGCCCTGCTGCCCCTGATCGAGCGGCAGGCGGACCGCTGCATGGACTGCGGCGTCCCCTTCTGCCACCAGGCGTGCCCGCTCGGCAATCTCGTCCCCGACTGGAACGACCTGGTCTCGCGTGCCGACTGGCACGCGGCGGCGGAACGGCTGCACGCCACCAACAACTTCCCCGAGTTCACGGGCCGCCTCTGCCCCGCCCCCTGCGAGGCGGGCTGCGTCCTGGCGATCAACCAGCCCGCGGTGACGATCAAGAACGTCGAGGTGGCCATCGCCGACCGCCTCTGGGCCGACGGCCTCGCCCCGCCGCGGGCGCCCGCCCGGCACTCCGGGCGGACGGTGGCCGTCGTCGGCTCGGGCCCGGCCGGGCTCGCGGCGGCACAGCAGCTGACGCGCGCCGGACACACCGTCGCGGTGTACGAGCGCGACGACCGGGCGGGCGGCCTGCTCCGCTACGGCATCCCCGCGTTCAAGCTGGAGAAGCGCCACCTGGAGCGCAGGCTCGGGCAGCTGACCGCCGAGGGCGTGCGGTTCCGTACGTCGACGGAGGTCGGGCGCGATGTGGGCGCGGCGGAGCTGCGGTCCCGACACGACGCGGTGGTACTGGCCGTCGGCGCGACCGCCTGGCGCGGACTCGACGTGCCGGGGCGGGAGTTGAGGGGCGTGGAGCAGGCCATGGCGTATCTGCCGCTGGCCAATCGCGTGTGCGAGGGCGACCTGGAGGCCTCGCCGCTCTCCGCCGTGGGAAAGCACGTCGTGATCGTCGGCGGGGGTGACACGGGGGCCGACTGCCTGGGGACGGCGGTGCGCGAAGGGGCCGCGTCCGTGACGCAGTTGGACATCTACGCCCGACCCGGTGAGGCCCGCGACGAGCTGACGGAGCCCTGGCCGACGTATCCGCGGCTCTACCGGCTCTCCGCCGCGCACGAGGAGGCGGGAGAGTTGCGCACCGCGCCTCTCGCGGACGCCGACGCGCGGCTCTTCGCGGCGTCCACGCTCCGCTTCGGCGGCGACGCGGCGGGCCGGGTCCGGGCGGTGCACCTCACCGAGGTCGACGCGGAGCGCCGCCCGCTGCCGGGTACGGAACGCGAGCTTCCGGCCGATCTGGTGCTGCTCGCCCTCGGCTTCTCCGGGCCCGAGCGCGCGCCGGGCGGGCTGCTCGACCAGCTCGGCGTGGACCTCGACGCGCGGGGCGCGCTCGCCCGCGACGCGCGCTTCGCGACGAACGTCCCCGGTGTCTTCGCGGCCGGGGACGCCGGACGCGGGCAGTCACTGGTGGTCTGGGCGATCGCGGAGGGCCGCGCGGTCGCCGCCGCGGTGGACCACTGGCTGACGGGCGCGACGGCTCTTCCGGCCCCGATCACCCCGTACGACCGCCCGCTGACGGCGTGAGCGGACGCCGCACGCCGAGCGCCCTCGGCGTGCGCGCCCCAGCGCCCCGTACCTCAGCGCCCGCGCCCCGTACCTCAGCGCTTGCGCCCCACCGCCCCGTACCCCGGCGTGGGCCCCTCCCCCATGTCCGGCATCCGTGCGCCCAGTTCCGGCTTCCAGTGGTCGATGACCGCCACTCCGGGGTCCACCATCTCGTACCCCTCGAAGAAGCGTTCCACCTCGGCGCGCGTACGCAGCGCCAGGGTCATGCCGCGCGCCTCGTACAGCTCCGCGGCCTGCTTCGCCGTCTCTGGGGTGAACTCCCCCGTGCCGTGCGACAGCATCAGGTGGCTGCCGGACGGCAGCGCCCGCATCAACCGGTCCACCAGGTCGTACGCGCCGTCCTCGTCCGCGATGAAGTGCAGCAGCGCGACGAGCGACAGGGCGATCGGCCGGTCGAAGTCCAGGACCCGCGCGGCCTCTTCGAGGATCCTCTCCGGTTCGCGGAAGTCCGCCTGGATGTACTCGGTGGCGCCCTGCGGCGTCGAGCGGAGCAGCGCCTCGGCGTGGGCGAGGACGATGGGGTCGTTGTCGCAGTAGACGACGCGCGCGTCAGGGGCGATCCCCTGGGCGATCTGGTGGAGGTTCGGCTCGGTCGGGATGCCCGTGCCGATGTCGAGGAACTGCCGTACGCCCTCGTGCGTGAGCCAGCGCGTGGCGCGCTGCATGAACGCGCGGTTGGCCCGCGCCGTCGTCAGGACCCGCCCGTCCATGGCGACGAGCTGGCGGCCCATCTCCTCGTCCACCGGGTAGTTGTCCTTGCCGCCGAGGAACCAGTCGTACATCCGTGCGGGGTGCGGCTTGCTCGTGTCGATGTACGACGGGTCGGTCATGGCAGCTCCATGGATAAGCGGCGGTCGGCGAGGGCGGTCACGACAGCAGGAAGTCCGCTTCGCCCGCCTTCGCGCCCTGGATGAACGCGTTGATCTCCCCGTGCGTGTAGATGAGCGCGGGGCCGTCGGGGTCGGCGGACTGGCGCACCGCGACCCTGCCGTCGGCCAGCTTCATGGCCTCCAGGCAGTTGCCGCCGTTGCCGCCGCTCCACGGCTTGTGCCAGCCGTCGGTGCCGAGGTCCCGGGCGGGCATGCCGTTGTAGATGCGGGACTCCCCGCGTGACTCGGCGCGCGAGTCGTCGCGGGCCCCGGGTGAACGCGGACCGGCGGGGCGCGTTCCGGCTCGATGTCGGTCCATGTCACAGCTCCTTGCGGACATCGCGGAGGATGTCCTTCGTGCGTTGTGCCGTGGCGGCCTGCGCCGCCATGCGGTCCATGACCTCCAGGTGGGTGGCCACCTCTTTGCGCGCGTCCAGGTAGACGGCGCCGGTCAGGTACTCGCTGTAGACCATGTCGGGCAGCTCCGCCATGGCGAAGCGGAAGAGCACGAACGGTCCGTACGTCCCGGGGTGCGGGCCCGCCGCGAACGGCGCGACCTGGAGCGTGACATGGGGCATCTCGGTGGCTTCGAGCAGCCGGTCGAGCTGCTCGCGCATCACCTCGGGGCCGCCGACGGGTCTGCGCAGCGCGGTCTCGTCCATCACCACCCACAGCCGGGGCGCGTCCTCGCGGGTGAGCAGCGTCTGGCGCTCCATGCGCAGCGCCACGTACCGCTCGATGTCCGCGGGGCGGGTCTGGCCGATGGCGCCGGAGCGCATCACCCCGCGCGCGTACTCCTCGGTCTGGAGCAGGCCGGGCACGAAGTGCGGTTCGTAGGACCTGATGAGGCTGGCCGCGCCCTCCAGGCTGACGTACATGCTGAACCAGCCCGGCAGGATGTCGTGGAACCGCTGCCACCAGCCCGGCTTGTTCGCCTCCTCGGCGAGGGTCACGAAGGCGTCGGCCTCGTCGTCGGCGACGCCGTACGCCTTGAGGAGCAGCTGGAGGTACGGGATCTTCAGCGCGACCTCGGCCGTCTCCATGCGGCGGACGGTGGCGGGGGCGACGCGCAGGATCTTCGCCGCCTCCTCGCGCTTGAGGCCGGCGCTCTCGCGCAGATCCTGAAGGCGACGACCGAGAACGACCTGGCCGACGGTCGGCGCGGACCGCGGTTCGCTCACGTCTCCTACCTCCACCTGGCTGCGCGTTGCCGCAACTCGCACCGGACGCGTTGGGGACTCATACGACTCATACGGAACTCATGGCGCGACGCGAGCTGTTGCGAGCAGTGTGCCATGAGCTGTCTCGAAGGAATACGCCACTGTGCACATTTCAGAGTGGGTCTTGCCAAGGTGTTCGGGGCGGGGCGATAGTGGAGAGCGTGACTCCGCCCGCGCCGTTAGGAACCGAAGCCGCCGAAGGCCGTCTTGGTGATCCCGCCGAGGAACGTCCTGTGAGCGTTGCCGAGGTCTGCGTCAGTTTCGCCCTCGCCCCGCGACCGGGCTCCGTAGCGCAAGCCAGACGGCTGATGCGTGTGCGGCTCGGCGAGTGGGCGGTGCGGGACGACGACGCCTGCGACGCGGCGGCCCTCATACTCTCCGAACTGGTCACGAATGCCGTGGTGCACACCGCGAGCCAACGGATCATCTGCGAGCTCTGCGCGGATCCGGAGAAACTGCGAATAGCCGTGCGTGACGAAGGCTGCGGCTCAGGGGTACCGCGCCCGGTGCACAGGGGAGCCGACGAGGAGCACGGGAGGGGATTGCTTCTCGTCGACGCGGTGAGCAGTGCGTGGGGCGTCCACGACGCGGGGCCCGGTATCGGGCGGACGGTGTGGGCGGAGTTGCGGCGGACGGCGGCGGGAGCGCCGGGGTTCGCGTAGACCGGAGTACCTGAGTACCGAACACCGAAGTACCGAGTACGGATTGCCGAGTACGGAGTACCGAGTACCGAAGTACCGCCAGTGACGGCGTGGACCGGAACGACAGCGTCGGCACGTGCGGAGAACGGGTGAGTCGAGCGTGGCAGTGACGCGGGCGGGGGGCATGTGAACGCGGGAATGGTGCGGCCGTTGGATCTGAACACCTTGGTCCGGCTCTCCCGGCGGCGACAGCGCGCCGGGGTCCCGCCACCCCCGCCCCTGCGGCTCGATCTGCCCGAGGGCATGACCGAGCCGCTCGGCCGCGACGCGGTGGCGGTGCCGGCGGCGCTCGGGCCCCGGCTGATGGCGCGGCTGCCCCGTGTGGGGTGCGTGTACGAGGACGGGCCGCGCTGGTGGTGGATCGTTCCGGCGGACTCCGACGTCGCCATGGAGTGGCCCTCGCCGGTCGCCTACTCGGCGGGCGCGGTCGTGCGGGACGGCGGCCGCCGGGCGCCTGTGCTGATCAATCGGCCCGAGGGCGATGTGCCCTACACCCCGCCGATTCCGCTGTATCTGGCGCTGTGCCGGGCGACGGGGACGACACCCGGGTGGTCCCGGGTGGGGGCGGGGGCTCCGCTGGGTTGAGGGGCTCTTGGCCGAGCGGCCCTTACGGGACTGGTTCGGGCTCGCGCACGATCACCTGGAAGGTGTCCGACGCGAGGTCCATCACGACCTCCGCGGGCTGCCCCTCCTGGCGGCGGGCCCGCGCGAACTCCTCCGCGGGCCACGACCCGCGGGGCCCGCCCGCGGGAAACCTCTCAAGCACCAGTCGGCCGTTCGTCATGTTCCTGTCCCCCGTACGGTTCGGTCCGGTTCTACTGGTGAGAACGCGTCCGGGACCCTTAAGGGCTCGCGACGTAACCGAACCGACACGCAGTCGAGGCATTTCCCAGGGTTCTCCCGGGGTCTTCCGGGGCCTCCCCGGGTTCTCCCGAGGTCCTCCTGAGGGGCCTCAGTCCTCGTACTCGTCGTGGTACCGCACCCGCGCGCTCCCCGCCGGGGCCCCCAGCGCCGACGCACGTCCCGCCGGTCGCTCCCACTCCTCCTGGCGGCCGAGCGCGGTGAGGTCGAGGAGGCTGGTCGTGGAGCCGATGCCGTCCAGGCCTCGGGCGAACGTCCCGTACGTGTGGTAGACGCGGTCACCGTCCCGCAGGAAGCAGTTGATCGCGGGCACATCGCGCGGCTCCTCGGTGGAGGACGCCCCGAAGTCGTGGTTGAAGTCGCCGCCATTCGTCGAGAACCAGGGCACGGTCCAGCCCATGCGGGCCTTGAAGGCGAGCAGCGCGGTGTACGGGGCGCGGGATACGGCGACGAAGTTCGTGCCGCGCGCCCGCAGATGCGCGAGGTGCCCGATCTGGTCGAGGAAGGCGGAGCAGCTGCGGCAGCCCGCGTCCCACTCGGGGGCGAACATGAAGTGGTAGACGATCAGCTGGTCACGCCCGTCGAAGAGGTCGAGCAGCGTCGCCTTCCCGTCGGAGCCGTCGAAGTAGTACTCCTTGTCGACCTCCACCATCGGCAGGCGGCGCCGCGCGGCGTTGAGTGCGTCGCGCGCGCGGGTGGCGGCCTTCTCCTCGGCCAGCAACTCCTCACGCGCGACGAGCCACTCCTCGCGTGTGACGATGTCCGGAAGTCCCATGATGTGTCTCCTCCACCCTTCGGGCGCGTAGTTCTGCGAAGGGTGGACCGGCGGGGTGTGCGGAACTCATCGCTCAGGGGCGGGAAAAGCCGAAAAAAGTTGAGAATTCCCCTGCGCCGCAGGTCAGAGGCGTGCCGCGGTCAGCCCTCGTACTCCTGGACGCGCCTGCCATGGCTCCGGTCGACGAGTTCGGGCAACAGTTCACCCAACTCCCGTACGGTTTCCGGGACATCGAGGGTCAGCAGCGCGCGGTCGCGCATCAAAACCCTGCCGTCCACGATCGTGGTGCGCACATCGGCGGAGCGGGCGCTGTGCACGAGGGTGGCGGCCAGGTCGTGTACGGGCTGCGTGTGCGGACCGGTCAGATCCACGAGGATGATGTCGGCCCGCAGCCCTTCGGCGAGGCTGCCGATCTCCTCCCCGAGACCGACGGCTCGCGCGCTCTGCAATGTGGCGTGGTCCAGGGCCTGGCGTGCGGTGAGCCAGGTCGGGTCGTGCTCCGCGTGCTTCTGCAGGAGGGCGGTGAGCGTCATGGACTCCCACACGTCGAGGGTGTTGTTCGACGCGGCGCCGTCCGTGGCGAGCCCGACGGGGATGCCGGCCTCGCGCAGCGCCCGCACGGGCGTGGTGTCCCAGGCGAACTTCAGATAGCCGCGGGGCGCGGAGGCGACGGCGACGTCCCCGCCCGCGCGGCGCAGTGCGGGCAGGTCGCGGGCGGGGTCGAGGCCGGTGGCGTGGGCGATGAGGAGGTGCACGTCGAGAAGCCCGGCGCGTTCCAGGATCTCGATGGGTGTGCGGCCGTGCCGGGCCAGGCTGTGGTCGGTCTGCTCCCGGCTCTCGGCGGCGTGGAGGTGGACCAACAGGCGGTGTTCGCGGGCGAGTTCGGCGGTGGCGGCGAGGTCGGCGTCGTCGACGGTGTAGGGGGCGTGCGGGGCGAGGCAGGTGGTGAGGCGTCCGCCCGCGGTGCCGCGCCGTCGCAGGGCGAAGTCGAGGGAGGCGGCCCGGCCCTCGGGTCCCTGGGAGCTGAAATAGGCCTGGCCGAGGACGGCGCGCAGGCCGCTCTCCTCGGTGACGTCGGCCACCGTGTCCATGGCGAAGTAGTGGTCGGCGAAGGTGGTGACGCCGCCGCGGATCATCTCGGCGCAGGCGAGCCGCGCGCCGAGGGCGACCACGCGCTCGGTCAGGTTCGACTCGATGGGCCAGATCCAGTCGTTGAACCACGCGTGGGCGGGCAGGTCCTCGGCGAGGCCGCGCAGGGCCACCATCGGGGTGTGCGTATGGCAATTGATCAGGCCGGGGAGGGCGATCGTGCCCCGCCCGTCGATGTGCTCGACGGCGGCGCCCGGCCCGGCGGGATCCTGGTCACTCCCGGCGCCGGGGGCGGTGACGGAGGCGATGACTCCCTCGCGTACGACGATCGTGGCGTCGTCGACGAAGAGGATCTCCCCGTCGGGCCCGTGGGTCAGGGCCGTGCAGCCGGTGATGACGAGGTCGGCGGGGCCCGGGGCGCGAGGCGGCGTCATCTGTTCACGGTAGCGCTCAGCCTCGCGCGTCCACGGTAGCGCTCAGCCTCGCGCGTCCACGGTAGTGCTCACCCTCGCGGCAGGACCGTCGAGAGGACCGTCGGCAGCGGATACCAGTCGGACGACACGATGCTGGCGTGCCGGCGCGCGAGCAGGGCGACCCGCTCCTTGGCCTGCGCCTCGGTGGGGCGCGTCCCGTCGATGGCGGGAGCGACGTTGTGGGCGTCGGTCATGATGACGAGATAGCGCCGGTCGGCGTACCACCCCGTGTCGATGCCGCCGCCCGCGTACGCGGAGGCGTCCCCGTCGAACAGCACGAACCACGGCCGGATCGAGGGGTCCGCGTACCGCCCGCGCGGATCCCCCGCCTCGGCGCCGAGCACGGCGGGGAAGGCGGCGGCCTCCCCGAGGCGGCCCGCCGCGGCGAGGTCGCGCAGATGGGTGGCGTACTCGCGGTCGGTCCACAGGGTGTCGGCGGGGTTGCCCTGCTCGACGGTGCCGGGTATCAGCTCGACCACGAACTTCCCCGCCAGCTCGTCGCGGTCCGGCCAGCCCTTGGCCCGTACGGCGTCGTCGAGGGTGGCGTGCCCCGCGGCCAGTTGGCCGGGCCGGTACACGGCGTCGCCGAGCACGTTCGTGAGGAGCGCGTCGAGGTCGGCGGGCCCGCGCCCGCGTCTGCCCTGGAACCCGTCCTTCAGTTCGACCTTGACCAGGATCGGCCGGTGGCCGGGGTGGGCGTCGTGCCAGGTGCGCATGTCTCGCAGGCACCCGGCCAGGCTCTGGTTGCGCGGCTTGGTGCGCAGTTCGGCGGGGCTCTGGGCGTTCTCGCAGTTGTTGTCGTTGCCGAGGGGGTTGCTGTGGGAGACCCGCCAGCCGCTGCCGAACACGTTGGTCCATACGTCGAGTTCGAGCATCCCCGCGCCGGAGTCGAGAGCGTCGGCGAAGTACGGGTACTTCGCCTTCTCGTACGCGTTGTGCAGGCCGACGCCGGTCGTGGCCGAGTAGGCGGAGCCCGGCGCGGGATCGTCGGCGGCGACGGCGGCCCCGCTCCCGCCGCCCAGCGCGCCCCACGCGACGAGGGCCCCCGCCACCAGCCCCACCACGCCCCTCTTCGGCACCGTCACGCCCACCGCCCCCTCGCACACCGCTTCGGCCAAGTCAGGTGCAAGGTAAGGGAGTCGAGTGACGTGGGGGAAGACGGTGGCTTACGGCTTTGGGGGCGAGGGGGGCGGGGTGGCACGATCTGGGGCTGGGGCTGAGGGTGGAGGGGTACGGGGGGCGGTGGGGGCGGTTGGGATGGCGGGGGCGGCTGGGGTAGTCAGGGCGCTTGGGGCGGTTGGGTGACAGTGGCGAGGGCGGTGATGAGGGTGGCTGGCGGTGATGCGGTGGACGCGTGCGGTGTGAGGGGCGCCTTTGGCACGGGTGGCGCTTCTGGCACGGGTGGCGCTTCTGGCACGGGTGGCGCTTCTGGCACGGGTGGCGCTTCTGGCACGGGTGGCGCTTCTGGCGCGGGTGGCGCTTCTGGCGCGGGTGGCGCTTGCCATGCTGTGGGCGCCTCCAACGCGGTCGGCGCGTTCGGCGCTTCCCCTGCTGTGAAGGCCTCCCGCACGGCAGCCGAGCCCGGCGCGACGGACACCTCCGACACAGCAGCCGACCCCGACACCGCCAACGACACCGAGACCGACCCCAACACGACAAGCGACGCCGACCCATCGGCCGACGGCTGGGCCGACCTCCCCGGCGACACGGCCCTCACCATCCGTATCCCCGAGGCGAACCCCCTGGTGAGCGCGGACTTCCCGGCCCACGTGACCGTCCTCTACCCGTTCCTCAACACCTCCCGCTTCTCCGCCTCCACGCACACCGACCTGACGAACCTCTTCGCGGCCCACGCGCCCTTCACCCTGACGTTCGCCGAATTCCGCCGCTACCCGGGCGTCCTCTACCTCCCCCCGGCCCCCGACGCCCCGGTACGCGCCCTCACCGCGTCCCTCACCGCCCGCTGGCCCGAGGCGGTCCCCTACCGAGGCATCTTCACCCCGCCCCTCGCACCCCACTTGACGCTCGCGAACCACGAGGGCCCCGACACCTGCGAAGCCGCCTACGACGCCCTGGAGTCCGAACTCGCCCCGCACCTGCCGATCGTCAGCATGGTGAGCACCGTTCACCTGATCGTGACGGACGGAGCGGGCGGCGACTGGCGGGACCTCGCGACGTACCGCCTGGGAGGGGCGGACGCCGCGTACCTTGACCGTTGACGCCCACACCCTCCGCCGAACCCTCCGCCGAAAGGGACCGTCCCGTGGCTCGCAACCTCTCCCGCATCACCCGCACCCGACTCGCCGTGGCGGGCGCCGCGACCGCGGTCCTCGCGGTCGGCGCACCCGCGGCGTACGCCTCGCTGGCCGACGAGACACGGCCGACGTCCTCGGCGGTGTCGTCCTCGGCGGCGCCCTCCGCGTCGACGGCCGCCCGGGGCGAGCCGTTCACCGAGACCCGCCTCCTCTTCGGCACGGAACGCCCCGACGGCGGGCCCACCGTCACCGACAAGCAGTTCATGGCCTTCATCGACAAGGAGGTGACGCCAAGCTTCCCCGACGGGCTGACCATCCAGGACGGACGCGGGCAGTGGCGCGACTCCAACGGCAGGATCGAGCGGGAGCGTTCGTACGAACTGATCCTGCTGTACCCGACGGGTGAGGCGCGCAAGAAGGACGTCCTGATCGAGGAGATCCGCAGCGACTACGAGAAGGCGTTCGCGCAGGACTCGGTGGCACGGCTCGACGACCGCACGCGAGTCGACTTCTGACCCCTTCCGAAGCCGCGGCGCCCCAAGGGGCCCCGGCCGCTCACGGCTGAGCCCCCTGCGTCACCCCCCGAACACCGCCGTCAGCGCCCCCACCACATCCGCGTCCGCTTCGCCCTCGGGCCACCAGTCCGCCGCGCCCGGCTCGCTGCGGTAGGGGTACCAGCGGCCGTCGCGGCCGTAGCGGAGCTGGAGGGAGGCTGTCGGGTTCGTGAGGGTGTTGCGGTGGATCGTCATGCGGGGGAGGTCGGCTGCCGCGAGGGCGCCGCGGGCGCGGTCGAAGGGGCCCGCCGGGGGGTCCCAGGGGGTTTCCAGGGTTGCCAGGCCCTCCTCGCCGCCCTGGCGCCAGGCCGCCGCCGCGCGGGAGAGGTCGGCGGGGGTGCTGCCCACCGAGCGGGCCAGCTCGGCGAATTGGCGGCTGAAGGTGCGGCGGCCCGTGAGGCCCGGGTGGGAGGCCGCGAGGCGGACCGCGTCGTGCCAGGGAGACGTGGCGGTGAAGGGGTCCGTGCCCGTGGTGAGGAAGGCGTGCGCCCTCGCCGCCGCGTCCGTGACCAGGAACTCCAGGGACGTCGGATCCGGGGCGCCCGGGAGGGAAGGGAGCACGGGGGGCTCGCCCGGGTGGGCCGGAGGCGGCAGCGGGGGCGGGAGCGCGGGGCGGTACTCCGTGGCCAGGGCGTTCCTGGCCGGGGTGCCGGGGAGGACGGGCTCGCGGGAGGTGTCGGGCGCGGGCGGGGGCGGCTGCTGCTCGGCCGCCGCCTTGTGCGCGTTGCGGCGGGAGAGTTCGTCCAGGAGGTCCTGCTCCTCACCGCCGCGCAGCAGCAGGAGGACGAAGGGGTCGGCGTCCAGGAGGCGGGCCGTCTGGTAGGCGAGGGCCGCCGCGTGCTTGCAGGGGTGGCCCCGGTCCGGGCAGGTGCAGGAGGGCGCGAGCTCGCGTGCGCCCGGCAGGAGGGGGACGTCCGCTCGGATCGCCGCTTCGGCCAGCGCGTGCGGCATGTCCTTGTCGAGCAGCGCCGCGATGTGCGCGGGGTCCGTGGCCACCGCGTCCAGGAAGCGGTCCCAGTGGTCGGGGAGCATCGTGCGCAGACGGATCTCCGCGCGGTAGGGGCGGGGGCGGCTGCCGTGGACGTACGCGACGATGCGGCCCGGCGCGACGGTGATCGTGTCGACCGCGCCTTCACGGGCGTACGTACGGCCGCGGGCCAGGCGCGCCTGGTCCAGGGCGCTCTCCTCCAGCGCGTCGATCCACGCGTTGCCCCACCAGGACGCGGCGAAGGGCGCGTCGGGGTCGGGGTGCGCCGGCAGGGCGGGGAAGACGCGGCCGCTGCCCATGCGGCTCGTCTCGCTCATCCCGCTGACCCGGCCGAGGCCGCCGCCCCTCGCGGCGCCGCGCGGGCTCACGTCGTCCTCCGCAGCGCCACCAGGTCCGCGAGCTGGGCGTCGGACAGCTCGGTGAACGCGGATTCGCCGCCCTCGCCGAGCACCGCGTCCGCCAACGCCTGCTTCGCCGCGAGGAGTTCGGCGATGCGGTCCTCGACGGTGCCCTCCGTGACCAGGCGGTGGACCTGGACCGGCTGGGTCTGGCCGATGCGGTACGCGCGGTCGGTGGCCTGCTCCTCGACGGCGGGGTTCCACCAGCGGTCGTAGTGGATGACGTGGCCCGCCCGGGTGAGGTTCAGGCCCGTACCCGCCGCCTTCAGGGAGAGGAGGAAGACGGGGACCTCGCCCGACTGGAAACGGTCCACCATCTCCTCGCGGCGGGCGACCGGCGTGCCGCCGTGCAGGAGTTGGGAGGGGATGCCCCTCGACGACAGATGCGTCTCCAGGAGCCGGGCCATCTCCACGTACTGCGTGAAGATCAGGACCGCGCCCGCGCTCTCCGACTCCGTGAGGATCGTGTCGAGGAGTTCGTCGAGCAGCTCCAGCTTGCCCGAGCGGGAGCGGCCCGACCGCGTGCTGAGCATCCCGTCCTTCAAGTACTGCGCGGGGTGGTTGCAGATCTGTTTCAGGGCCATCAGCAGCTTCATCACCAGGCCGCGCCGGGCGATGCCGTCCGAGGCCTCGATGCGGGCCAGCGTCTCGCGCACCACCGCCTCATAGAGCGAGGTCTGTTCGCGGGTGAGCGTGACGGGGTGGTCGGTCTCCGTCTTCGGCGGGAGCTCCGGCGCGATTCCGGGGTCGGACTTCTTGCGGCGCAGCAGGAAGGGCCGTACGAGAAGGGAGAGGCGGGCCAGTGCCTCGTCGTTCGCGCCGGTTCCGGCGGGGTCGCCGCCCTCCACCAGGCGGGCGTGCCGGGCGCGGAACGCCTTCAGGGGGCCGAGCAGGCCGGGGGTCGTCCAGTCGAGCAGGGCCCACAGCTCGGAGAGGTTGTTCTCCACGGGGGTGCCGGTGAGGGCGACGCGGGCCGGGGAGGGGATCGTGCGCAGCGCCCTCGCCGTCGCCGCGTGCGGGTTCTTGACGTGCTGCGCCTCGTCCGCGACGACCAACCCCCAGGCCTGCTCGGCCAGTTCGGGAGCGCTCGTACGCATCGTGGCGTACGTGGTGAGGACGAAGCCGCCGGTCAGGCCGGACAGGCTGCGGGCGGGGCCGTGGAAGCGGCGCACCGGCACGCCCGGCGCGAACCGCTCGATCTCCCGCTGCCAGTTGCCGAGCAGGGACGCCGGGCAGACCACGAGCGTCGGCGCGGGGTGCGCCCGGTGGAGGTGGAGGGCGATCAGCGTGATCGTCTTGCCGAGGCCCATGTCGTCGGCGAGGCAGCCGCCGAGGCCGAGCGAGGTCATGCGGTCCAGCCAGGCCAGGCCCCGCAGTTGGTAGTCGCGCAGGGTCGCGTGGAGTCCCGGCGGCTGTTCGATCGTGCCGAGGTCACCCATCACGCGCTCGCGCAGGCGTGCGAGCGCGCCGATGGGCACGGCGGGCACCTGCTCGCCGTCGACCTCCGCCGTGCCGGTGAGCGCGACCGAGAGGGCGTCCACCGGGTCGAGCAGGCCGAGATCGCGCTTGCGTGCCTTGCGTACGAGTTCGGGGTCGACCAGGACCCACTGGTCGCGGAGGCGGACCACCGGGCGGTGGGCCTCCGCGAGCAGGTCGAGCTCCGCCTCGGTCAGCGGGTCGTCCGGCTGGTCGCCTAGCGCCAGCTGCCAGCGGAATTCGAGGAGTTCCTCGGTCTTGAAGAAGTCGAAGTTGTCGGCGGCGGTGCCGGGCGCGGGGCGGACGACCGCCGTCGCGGTGAGGCCGCGGGTCAGCTCCCGGGGCCAGTGGACGGCCACCCCTGCCGCGCCGAGCCGGGCGGCCGCCGCGCCCAGCAGGTCGTACAGCTCCTCCTCGCTCAGCGGCAGCACGTCCGGGCGGGGACGCTCCAGGAGCCGGGCGAGCGGGGGCCACACGCGGGCGGCGCGGCGCACCGCGAGCAGGGTGTCGATCCTGGCGCGGGGGCCGAAGTGGTCGGCGCCCGCCCAGAGGCCGGGTACGTCGGTCACGAGGGAGGGATCGGCGAGGCTGTGCACCTGGACGACGGCGGCGGCGGGACTGGCGACGGCAGCGTGGGGCACCCCTCCGGGGGCCTCACGCTCGCCTTCCGGGGGCGGGCCTTCCCTGCCGGGGCCCAGCCCTTCTCCGCCGGGATCCGGGCCTTCCCCGCAGGGGCCCGGCCCCTTTGCGCTGCGGCCCGCCCCTTCCTCGCCGGAGGCCAGCCCTTCTGCACTGCGGCCTGCTCCTTCTCCGCTGGGGTCCAGCCCTTCCCCGCCGGGGATCAGCCCCTCCGCACTGCGGCCCGCCCCTTTGCCGCCGGGGACCAACCCCTCCGCACTGCGGCCCGCCCCTTCCCCGCCGGAGTCCAGCCCTCCCCCGCCGGAGACCAGCCTCCCCGCACCAGAGTCTGGCCTCTCCCCAAGGGACCCCGGCGTATCGTCCGCCGCGTCGAACGCCTCGTGCGGCCGCAGGTCCAGCCGCAGGGAGACCCGCACCCCCGCGTCCATCCCCGCCGCGACCTCCGCCGCCCACTCCCGCGCGCCCGGCAGCCGCTGCGGCTCGCGCGCCGCGAAGGGGGCGCCGACGGCGTGCGCGGCGGCGGGGGTGCGGGGCAGGGCGTCCACCACCGCGTCCACGAACGCCCTGACCAGGGCGAATGGCTCGGGGAGCAGCAAGGATCCGCTCCCCGGCAGCGGTACGGCGTGCGCCTCGGCGGGCAGGGCGGCGGCGATGGCCCGCAGCTGGGCGACGTCCGCCTCGTCGAGCGGGCCCGCGCGCCACGCGTCGTGATCGTCCGCGGTGAGCCCGGGCAGCAGCCTCCCCCGCGCGGCCAGGTGGAGGGCGTGCCGGGCGGCCGCGGCCCAGCACGCGACGGCGGGGTGCGGGCGCACGGCACGCAACAGGAGCGGCACGGCGTCGGCGACCGGCAGAAACAGCGCGGGAACGGTACGGGAGCGGGCGCCCTCGCCGTGCCTACGGACGACGACCAGGTCCCCCCGCACCTCGCCACGGCTGCCCGCGGCGAGGTCGCCTCGTACACCCTGAGGGACACCCGGCTCACCCGGAACGCCCGCCCCCGGAAGCTCGCCCCCATCGGCCCGCCAGAAAGCGATCCGCCCCTCCCTCGGCACCTCCGCCGGAAGAAAGACGGCCGCGCAGGAGCGCACGAAGAGGGCACGCTCGGCCGCCGCGGACCCCGCGGCCACCGTCTCCGCCGCCTCCGCCGTCATCGCCCTCACCTCGCTCAGCCCCTGCTCACGCCACTCGTCCCCCACCTTCGCCACCCTAGGCGAGACCACTGACAACGCGGCCCGCACGGCCCGCCCCCTCCCCCGGCAAGGCGGCCCACCACTACTCACCACCCACTAGAAGGAAAGTTTCCTAACAATAATCAGCCCAAGTTATTGACGCGCACATGTCGCCTCGCCAGGATTCCCCGAGACGGCCAGGCACCCCCCGCCAACCGAGGAGACGGACATGCCGCCCACCCCCCGCGCCATGAGCCCCCGTACGCCCGAAAACCGTTCCCGCAAGGCCCGTTACGGCCTCCCCCTCGCCACCGGAACCGCGCTCGCCCTGGTCGGCGGCGTCCTCCTCTGGTCGCCCGCCGGGGAGGCGGACGCCTCCCCCCACACCGAATCCGCCGCCGGGCCCAGGGCCGGCTTCACCGCGGTCGCCGCCGGAGACATCGCCGAGCAGTGCACCGCGAGCAGCAGCAGCTGCAAGCACCCCAAGACCGCGGCCCTGGTCAAGCAGATCAACCCGTCCTTCGTGATGACCATGGGCGACAACCAGTACGACGACGCCCGTCTGAAGGACTTCAAGAACTACTACGACAAGAGCTGGGGCGCCTTCAAGAGCAAGACCCGCCCCGTCCCCGGCAACCACGAGACCTATGACCCCGCCGGCTCCCTCGCGGGCTACAAGTCCTACTTCGGGTCCGTCGCCTACCCCAAGGGCGAGAGCTACTACAGCTACGACCAGGGCAACTGGCACTTCATCGCGCTCGACTCCAACAGCTTCGACGACGACGAGCAGATCGACTGGCTCAAGGCCGACCTCGCCGCCAACTCCAAGAAGTGCGTGGCCGCGTACTGGCACCACCCGCTCTTCTCCTCCGGCGGGCACGGCAACGACCCGGTCAGCCGCCCCGTCTGGAAACTGCTGTACGACAAGAAGGCCGAGCTGGTCCTCAACGGCCACGACCACCACTACGAGCGGTTCGCGCCCCAGAACCCGGACGGCAAGGCGGACGCCAACGGCATCGTCGAGATCCTCGGCGGCATGGGCGGCGCGAGCCCGTACGACATCGAGGAAGTGCAGCCCAACAGCCAGAAGCGGATCACCAAGAGCTTCGGCGTCGTCAAGCTGAACTTCACCGACACCGGGTTCTCCTGGAACCTCGTCGCCACGGACGGCTCGACGAAGGACACCAGCCCGTCGTACAGCTGCCGCTGAGACGAGCGGGCATGTATCTGGCCACCACCGACGCGGTCGCCAAGACCTCGGAGAAGTCCGGGGCCCGACGCGGCCGCGTCGCCGGACCCGTCCTCGCGCTCGGCGCGGTCAGCCTGGTCACCGACATCTCCTCCGAGATGGTCACCGCGGTCCTGCCGCTCTACTTCGTACTCCAACTGGGCCTCTCCCCCCTCCAGTTCGGCTTCCTCGACGGGCTCTACAACGGCGTGACCGCGCTGGTGCGGCTGGCAGGCGGTTACGCGGCCGACCGCGGCGGGCGGCACAAGCTCGTCGCCGGAAGCGGCTACGCCCTCTCCGCGCTCTCCCGGCTCGGCCTGCTCCTCGCGGGCGGCGCCACCGCCGGGATCGGCGCGGCACTCGCCGCCGACCGCGTCGGAAAGGGCGTGCGGACCGCGCCGCGCGACGCGCTGATCTCGCTGAGCAGTACGCCCGACACGCTGGGCCGCTCCTTCGGGGTGCACCGGGCGATGGACACCACGGGCGCGCTCCTCGGGCCGCTCGCCGCGTTCGCGCTGCTGTGGGCGACCGCGGACGCCTACGACGCCGTGTTCGTGGTGAGCTTCTGCTTCGGGCTGCTCGGGGTGCTGCTGCTCGTCCTGTTCGTGCCCGGCCGTCGGGAGCCCTCCGTGCCCGGCCGCCGGGAGCAGCCGGTCCCGCGGCCCGCGGCCCCCACGGCACCCCGCCCCACCGCGCCCCGCCCCAGGGCACTCGCCCTGCTCCGCGTCCCCGCCTTCCGGCGCGTCCTGCTCGCCGCCTCACTGCTCGGCGCGGCCACCATCGGCGACGCCTTCCTCTACCTCCTCCTCCAGCGGCGGCTCGACTTCGCCGTGTCGTGGTTCCCGCTCCTGCCGCTGGGGGCCGCCGCCGTCTATCTGCTGCTCGCCGTCCCCGCCGGGCGGCTCGCCGACCGCGTCGGGCGCCGCACCCCATTCCTCGCCGGACACGTGGCGCTCCTCGGCGGTTACGTCCTTCTGCTCGCGCCCACCGACGGCCTGCCGCTGCTGATCGGCGTCCTGCTCCTCCTCGGCGTCTTCTACGCCACCACCGACGGCGTCCTGATGGCCCTCGCCACACCCGTGGTGCCCCGCGAACGCCGGGCCGGCGGCATGGCCGTGCTCCAGACCGGACAGGCCCTCGCCCGGCTCGTCGCCGCCGCGGGGTTCGGCGCCGCCTGGACGCTGTGGGGCGTCGGTACGGCGCTGACCTGCGCGGTCATCGCGCTGACGCTGGCACTCGCGGGGGCGGCGGCACTGCTGTCCCGTATCGAAAGGTCCCCATGACGGCCACCACTCCCACGACATCAGGCTCCCTGCGTTCCCGGATCGTCACGGTCGCCCTCGCCACCGCCGTCCTCGCGGGCGTCGCCGTCGCCTACACGCTGCACGCGGCCCAGCGCGCCCAATCCGCCGACACGGCATCGGAGTTCGGGCTCGACCGGGGGCAGCTGTACTTCCGCAGCACCGAGGCGGGCGCGGGCCGCGTCGCCCGCCTCCCCGCCGCCAAGGGCACGCAAGCCGCCAAGGGTGCGCTCAAGGCCCGCCGCACCACGGGCGGCCCGTCCTGCGAACGCTTCTACGCCGCCGCGGACACCGGCCTGTGCCTGCAACGCCGTGCCGGGATCCCGCCCAAGGCGTACGCCGTCGTCCTCGACGACCGGCTCCGCGAGAAGCGCCGCATCGCCCTGACCGGCATCCCCAACCGGGCCCGCGTCTCCGCGTCGGGCCGGATGCTCTCCTGGACGATGTTCGCCACCGGCGACTCCTACGCGGGCTCCTCCTTCTCGACCCGCACCTCGATCCTCGACACCCGCACCGGCTACCTCATCAAGAACATGGAGGAGATCCCCCTCACCCTCGACGGCCGCCGCTACCACTCCCCCGACGTCAACTACTGGGGCGTGACCTTCGCCAAGGACGACAACCGCTTCTACGCGACCGTCTCGACCAAGGGCAGGACGTATCTCGTGCGCGGCGACATGAGGAAGTGGGCGGCGACCGCCCTGCGCGAGAACGTCGAATGCCCCTCCCTCTCCCCCGACAACACCCGCCTCGCCTTCAAGAAGCGCGTACGGAAGGGGAGTCGGGACCCGTGGCGGCTGTACGTCCTCGATCTGCGGACGATGCGTGAGCGGCCGGTCGCCGAGCGGCGGAACGTCGACGACCAGGCCGCCTGGCTGGACGACGGCACCCTCGCGTACGCCCTGCCGGGCGCGGACGGCCGGAAGTCGGACATCTGGTCGACGCCCGCCGACGGCTCGGGGAAGCCCGTCTTGCGGGTGCGGGGCGGGAGTTCACCGGCGGCGGTGCGCTGAGCCGACGCCCGCCCAGGTGTGCCGAGCCGAGAACCGCCCAGGTGTGCCGAGCCGCCGGTCGCGTACGAAATTCGGATGCGTACGCGACCGGGACCCCGCATGATCCCCCCATGACCGCTCCGGTACGCACCGTCGTCCCCACCCTCTTCCCGCCTCCCGGATATGCCCACGCCGCCGTCGTGGAAGCGGGCACCCGCCTCGCCTTCATGGCGGGCTCCGTCCCGCTCGACCCTGAGGGGAGGCTGATCGGCGAGGGTGACGTCGCCCGCCAGACCGAGCAGGTCATCGTCAACCTCGACGAGGCCCTGCGGGCGGTGGGCAGCGACCTGACGCAGGTGGTGGCCAGCACGGTGTACGTCGTCGCCGACGCGCGGGCCGCGCTCAGTGAGGCCTGGGAGGTCGTCGACGCCTCGGGTCTGCACGCGGGCCCGCACACCTCGACGCTGCTCGGCGTGGCCTGTCTCGGCTACCCGGGCCAGCTCGTGGAGATCACCGCCACCGCGGTCGTCCCCGCCCGTCCCGTGGAGAACCCGTGACCCCTGCCCCGGCCGGCCCGCCCCCGATCGACCTGCGTCCGGCGGCCGAGCCCGACGGAGCCGCCGTCGCCGACGTCTATCTGCGCGCGTACGACGCCGCGCTGCCGACCGTGCGGCGGGCCCACTCCGACGCCGAGGTGCGGGAGTTCTTCCAGTACGTCGTCGTGCCGCGCGGCGGCACCTGGATCGCGGAGGCGGCCGGTAAGACGGTCGGCATGATGGTGCTGGACGGCGACGAGCTGAGCCAGCTCTACCTCGACCCGGCGTGGCGGGGGCGCGGCATCGGCGACCGGTTCGTGGCGCTGGCCAAGGAGCGCAGCCCCGAGGGGCTCTGGCTCCGGACGTTCCAGGTCAACGCCCCGGCCCAGCGGTTCTACGCACGCCACGGCTTCACGGAGGCCGAGCGGACGGACGGCTCGGGCAACGAGGAGCGCGAGCCCGACATCCGCTACGTCTGGCAGCCTGCCTAACCGGCGGTCCCGGCAGGCTTGGTGGTCTCGGCGGCCGCGCCGGTCTCGGCGACCGCCCCGCCGTCCCGCGCGCGCTCCGCGAGTCCCAGCGCGTACTCCGGCCACCACTGCCCGGCCTTCGGCCCGCCCCGGCACGTTCCGTCCGACTCGCCGGGCCGCTTGATCCACAGGTAGGCGTCGATCGCGGGATCACCCGTGTCGGTGGTGGGCGGGGTGCCGAGCGCGCGGCCCGGCGGGTTGCACCACGCCTCGCCCTCGGTGCCCGCGTAGGGGCCGTTGCCGTTGCGGCTGCTGTCGATGACGAAGTGCTTGCCGCCGCCGAGCGCGCCGGCGAGCCGATGCCCGTACTTCGCGCTCTCCTCGTTCGTATGGAAGTTGGAGACGTTCAGGGCGAAACCGTCGGCTTCGGCGATCCCGGCGCTGCGCAGCGGGGTGACCAGGCGCTGCTCGTCGGGGATCCACCCGGCGTTGCCCGCGTCGAGGTACACCTTGGTGTTCGGGCGGCTCTTGAGGCGCTGGACGGCGTGGGCGAGCAGTTCGTAGCGCTCGGCGGCGACCGCTCCCTCACAGCCCGCCACCATGTGCGCGACGGCGTCCGGTTCCACGATGACGTACGCGGCCGAGGCACCGAGCCCCGAGGCGAAGTCGTCGATCCACTGGCGGTAGTGGGCGGCGTCGCGGGCGCCGCCGGACGAGTACGAGCCGCAGTCGCGCCGCGGGATGAAGTAGGCGACGAAGACCGGGGTGCGCCCCGCCATCGCCGCCGCCCCCAGCCGGGACCGGACGGTGGCGCCGGGCCCGTCGTCGCTGAACCACACGGCCTGGGGCCGGTCGGCGATGCGGTCGATGAGCCGGGCGTCGTCGAGGCGCCCCGCCGCCCGCCACTCCGCGGCCTGCCTGGCGGCGGCGGTGTCCGGGTCGACCCAGAAGAGGGGGGCGTCCTCGGCCGGGGCGCCTGCCGCGGCCGTACCGCCGGTGGCGGCGCCGAGGAGGAGGACAGCGGTGACGACCACCCGGAGCAGCGGGAACCGGGACCGGGGGCGGGCACGGAGAGAGGGTGGCTGGGACACCAGGCGGCTCCAGGTACTCGGCGCCGGTCCTGTCCGGCGCGTTCCCCGGAGTCTGCGGCGGCGCCGCTCCCGGCGGCGGCTCGTATCCCGCCAGAGCCCGGGAAAACCACCCTCCTGGCGGCGTGTCCCGGCAGAACGCCGGCGAGCCCGGCGTCAGGCCGCCTTCGCTACCCGCATCCGCCCGTACGCGTACACACAGCCCGCGAGCGCCAGGTCCGAGAGCAGCATGAAGCCGATCGAGTACGAGTCCTTGGCGCTGTAGATCGCGCCCATGACCAGGGGCGGGACGAAACCGCCGAGGCCGCCCACCGCGCCCACGATGCCCGTGACCGAGCCGACCTGCGGCTGCGGGGTGACCTGGGAGACGAGGGCGAAGACGCTGCCGCTCGCGGTGCCGAGGCCCGCCGCCATGGCGAGGAAGCAGATCGTGCCCATCGGATCCAGCGTCGGGTCGAAGGCCTGGATGACGGCGAAGAGAGCGACGACGGCGAGGGCGTACGAGGTGACCGTGGCCGGGTGGATCCGGTCGGAGAGCCAGCCGCCGATGGGCCGGAAGACGACGGTGACGAGCGCGAATCCGGCCGCCTTGGTCCCGGCGTCGGTGGGTGAGAGGTCGTACCAGGTCTTGAGGTAGGTGGGCAGGTAGACGCCGAAGGCGACGATCCCGCCGAAGCCGATCGCGTAAAGCGCCGACAGTTCCCAGGTGACCCGCAGCCGCCCGGCCTGCCCGAGCCGGGTGGTGAGCGCGCTGGTGGGCACGGGCCGGTCCGGGCGGTCGGTGATCAGCAGCGCGGCGAGCACCGCGAAGGCGGCAAGCGCGATCGCCACGACGACGAAGGGCAGGTTGTCGCCGTGCTCGGCGATGCGGGGCGTGAAGTATCCGGAGAGGGCCACTCCGCCCATGCCCATGCCGAAGACGCCGAGCGCGAAGCCTCTGCGGGCGGGCGGGAACCAGGAGTTGACGAGCGGGATGCCGATGGCGAACGTGGTGCCGCCGAGGCCCAGCAGGAAGCCGACGGCGAGCATCGCGAGGTAGCTGTTCCTGGCGGGGATGATCAGCAGCACCGGGACGATGGTGAGCGCGGAGACCAGGGGGAACATCAGCCGGGCGCCGTAGCGGTCGGTGAGCGCGCCGACCGGGACGCGGCCGAGCGAGCCGACGATCACCGGCACGGCGACCAGGAGCGACTGTTCGAAGGAGCTGAGTCCGAGCCGGTCCTTGAAGTCGCTGCCGAGCGGCGCCACCAGGTCCCAGGCCCAGAAGGTGAGCGTGAAGCCGACCGTGGCGACGGCCAGGTTGCGGTAGGCGGCTGCGGAGGGCTTGGCTGCGCGAGTGTCGTCCACGTCCTCACGCTAGGAATCACCGTGCGGCGCGGCTCACTGTGCTGGGCCATCCGGGTGCAGTCCCGCCTCCGTGGCGGCCGTGCGCAGCACGTCCCGCAGCATCGTGGGCGTCAGCCTGCCGGTGAACGTGTTGCGCTGGCTGACGTGGAAGCAGCCGAAGAGGTCGATGCCCTTCCCCTCGGGGCCGCCCGGCAGGACCACGTGCGCCCCGTGCCCGAACGCGGGGCGCGGCTTCGGCACCTGCCAGCCCGCCGCGGTGAAGGCGGGCAGCGCGGCCTGCCAGCCGAAGCCACCGAGGACGACGACCGCCTTGAGCGTCGGCGCGAGCAGTTTCAGCTCGCTCACCAGCCAGGGGCGGCAGGTGTCGCGCTCCTGTGTGGTGGGCTTGTTGGCGGGCGGGGCGCAGTGCACGGGTGAGGTGATGCGGGTGCCGTACAGGGTCAGCCCGTCGTCGGCGCTCTCGGCGGTGGGGCGCGAGGCCAGGCCGACGTCGTAGAGCGCCGGGTAGAGGAATTCGCCGGAGCGGTCGCCGGTGAACATCCGCCCCGTGCGGTTCGCGCCGTGTGCGGCGGGCGCGAGGCCGATGATCAGGAGCGAGGCGTCGTGCGGGCCGAAGCCGGGCACCGGGCGTCCCCAGTACGTCCAGTCCTCGAAGGCGGCGCGCTTGGTGCGCGCGACCTCCTCGCGCCAGTCGACGAGGCGGGGGCAGGCGCGGCAGCCGGTGATCCGCTCGTCCAGTTCGCTCAGGCCGTCCATGCCCTCCACCGTACGGAACGTACGTACGGTCAAGTCGCCGCGGCCCCCACCCGCTCGGCTCGGCGCCCCCGTCCGCCCGCTCAGGTCAGCACCGCCCCCAGCGCCACGAACCCGCAGATCAGCAGGAACAGCACGGCGAGCAGCGGCCACACGAACCGCAGGTACCTGTCGTAGCCGACCTTCGCCAGCGCCACGCCGCCGATGGTCACCGCGGTCGTCGGCACCCACAGGTTCATCCAGCCGCTGGCCGCCTGCCAGGCCGTCACGACGACCGCGCGCGGGACGCCGGCGAAGTCGGCGAGCGGGGCGAGGATCGGCATGGCGAGCGTGGCGTGGCCGGAGGTGGAGGGGATCAGGAAGGCGAGCGGGAGGTTCACGACGAAGACGATGACCGCGAAGAGCCCGGACGAGGTCCCCTTCACCACACCCTCGATGGAGTGCAGGACGGTGTCCGTGATCTTCGAGTTGTTCATGATCGTCGTGACGCCCCGGGCCAGCAGGATGACCAGCGCGGGCGAGACGAAGTCGGCCGCGCCCTGGATGATCGTCGAGCTGAGCCGCTGCTCCCCCATCCGCGCGACGAGCCCGACGAGGACGGCCGCGCAGAGGAAGAGGGCCGCCAACTGCGGGAAGGACCAGCCGAGTTCGAAGCCGTACGGGGTGGCGTCGGCGTCGCCGGTGAGCGCGCTCGACCAGGGCACCACCGAGAAGATCATGAACGCGAAGACGAGCGCCGTCGCGACGAGCACGGTCTTGTGCAGCCGGGTCAGCTCCGGCACCTCGCTCGCGCCCTCCGCGGCCCGCTCGCGGTCCCGGTCGCCCGGCAGGAACCCCGAGAGCGAGCGCTCCGGGTCGCGCCGCACGCGCGCGGCGTAGCGGATGACGTATGCCACCGTGACCGCGGTGAGCACGACCCACATGGCGAAGCGCAGCACGATGCCGTCGCCGAGGGAGATGTCGGCGGCGGAGGAGGCCACGCCCGTCGCGAAGGGGTTCACCGTCGAGCACAGCACGCCGACGCCCGCGCCGAGGATGATGACGCCGACGGCGGTCATGCGGTCGTAGCCGAGGGCGAGCATCAGCGGCACGATCAGCCCGTAGAAGCCGAGCGTCTCCTCGGCGAAGCCCTCGACGGTGCCGAGGACGGAGAAGACGACCATGACCCCGGCGATCAGCAGCGCCCCGCGCTCCCGCAGCCGGTGCGCGAGCCGCCCGATGCCCCGGTCGAGGGCGCCGGTGGCGAAGACGACGGTGATGAAGGCCCCGATGGCGAGCACGAACAGGAAGACGCCCGCGCTGCCGTACAGGGCGCCCACGTTGTCGGGCGCGACGAACCCGCTCTTCTCGTCCTGGATGCCGTAGAGGCCGTTGACGGGCGCGAGGAACAGGTCGTTGAGGCGGTCGACGAAGGACTGGCCGGAGTCGACGCGGTGGTAGGTGCCTTCGACGGGGGCGCCGGAGTCGTTCCGGTCGTACTGCCCGGAGGGGATGAGGAAGGCGAGCAGCCAGACGGCGACGGTGACGACGGCGAGTACCGTCAGCGCGCTGGGAAAGGTGAACTTCCGCTTACCCCGCTCCCCCGAGGGGCCTTCGGCCGGGTCACCGCCGACCGGCGTCTCGGTGGCGCTCACACCGCACCGCCTTCCGTCCGGAAGCCCGCCGCGTACTCCCGTACGAAGGCGCACAGGGCGACGACGGTGTTGCGCAGCTCGGAGAAGAGGACGCGCTCGTTCGGGGCATGCAGATTGCACATGCCGTCCTGGGCGCCGAAGAGCAGCACCTCCGCGTCGGGCACCGCCGCGGCGAGACCGTTGACCAGCGGAATCGAGCCGCCGCTCGCGACGTACGAGGCGTCCGTGCCCCAGGCCTCCTTGAGCGCGGCGCGCGCGGCGCGGTAGGCGGGCCCGCCGGTGGCGGCCTCGTAACCGGGCCCGGAGTCGCCGGGGGTGACGGTGAGCGGGACACCGAAGGGCTTGAGTGAACGCAGGTGGGCGACGAGCGCGGCCTGCGCCTCCTTCGGGTCCTGCCGGGGGTGGAACCGCAGGTTCAGCTTGGCGCGGGCATACGGCACGACAGCGGACGCCCCATGGTCGACGCTCGGCGCGTCCAGCCCGATCACGGTGATCGCGGGCCCGCTCCACAGCCGCTCGCCGAGACTGCCGCTGCCCATCAGCGGCATGCCCTCGCGCACACCCGCGAGCGCGCGGAACTCCTCTTCCGTGTATGTCGTCCCGCTCCAGTCCTCGCGTCGCAGCCCCGCGACCGCGACATCCCCGTGCACGTCGTGGAGGGTGGCGAGCGCCTTCAGGAGCACGAGCAGCGCGTCGGGCGCCGCGCCGCCGAAGCCGCCGCTGTGGCGCGGCTCGTCGAGGGTGCGGACCTCCACCACCAGCTCGCAGGCGCCGCGCAGGCCGGTGGTGAGGGTGGGGGTGCCCGGGCGGAGGTTGCCGAGGTCGGCGATGACCATGGCGTCGCAGGCGAACCGCTCCGGATCGGTGGGCGGATAGTCGTCGAAGACGCTGCCGTACTCCTCCTGCCCCTCGATGACGATCTTGACGCCGACCGGCGGCCGCCCCGCGAAGGCCCGCACCATCCCGAGGTGCGCGATGACGTTGCCCTTGTCGTCCGCGATGCCCCGGGCGCGCAGGCCGCCCTCCACGGGGGTCGGCTCGAAGGGCGGCGATGCCCACAGTGCCTCGTCGCCCGGGGGCTGCACGTCGTAGTGGGCGTAGAGCAGGACGGTCGGCGCGCCGGTCACCGGGGCCGGGATCTCGCCGTAGACCACGGGGGCGGTCCCCGGCAGGTCGAGCCGCTCGACGCGCGGGACACCGGCGTCCCGGAGCAGCCCGGCCACCAGGTCGTGGGCCTGCTCGACCGGCGCGGCCGGGAACCCGGGGAAGGCGATCGAGGGGATCGCGGCGAGCCGTTCGAGATCGGCCCGCAACCCGCCCATCAAACCGTCGACGGTGGCTTCGAAAGACGTCATGGGCAGCACCCCTGGGAGTCGTACGACACGTGCGGACCGGTTTGTTGCGATAGATCCGGATTATCGACGGCGGGGGTCAGCGGATTCCGGACGGCTCGCCGGGAGGCGGGCACGGCGCGCCGGAGCCGGACTATGGTCGGGGCATGGCTTCGGAGACTTCAGGAGGCGGCACGGTCCGCACGGCGGGCGGCGCTCCGGCGGGCGGTGCGTCGGCGGGCGGCGCTCCGGCGGGCAACGCCGGTGCGGGGAACGCCGGCGAGGGCTCGGTGCGTGTCGACAGCTGGATCTGGTCGGTCCGCCTCGTCAAGACGCGCTCGATGGGCGCCGCCGCCTGCAAGGGCGGCCATGTGCGGGTCAACGGCGTGCGCGTCAAGCCCGCGCACGGTGTGCGCGTGGGCGACGAGGTGCGTCTGCGGGAGGCGGGCGGCCGGGAGCGGATCGTCATCGTCAAGCGTGTGATCCGCAAGCGCGTCGGCGCGCCGGTCGCCGTCGAGGCGTATGTCGACAACAGCCCGCCGCCCCCGCCGCGCGAGGCCGTGGCCCCGGCGGGCATCCGCGACCGGGGCGCGGGCCGCCCCACGAAGCGGGACCGCCGCGAGATGGAACGCCTGCGGGGCATGGAGGGCTAGCGAGCCGGGCCCCGGAGGCCGTTCCCCGAGGAGCCGGGTCTCACCCCCGGAGGCGGGCGATCAGCTTCGTCGTCTCGTCGCGCCGCGCCCACGCGATCCAGGCCAGCGGCACGATCAGGATCAGCGGCGTCGCCGCGTTCTCCCCGCCGAACTGGGTGACCGTCACGATGAACGCGCCGGCCATCAGACCGATGAACGCCGTCGCGGCGACCGAGGACAGCAGCGGCACCAACAGCGCGATCGCGCCGAGCAGTTCCAGCGCGCCGATGGTGTACATGCCGGGCGCGCCCCAGCCGAGCTTGTCGAAGGACTCCGCGGCGGTGGGGTGCGCGATCAGCTTGGGCACCCCGCTCGCGACGGCGAAGAACACGCCGAGGAAGACCTGGAGGGTGCGCAGCGCTATGCGGGCGCCGCGGCCACGGGGGCCGGTGCGGGCGGTGGTGGCCGCGGCGACGGTGGCGGGAGCGGTGGCGGCGGGCGCGGTCATGGTGTCTCCTCGGTGAGCGGGGCGCGCGGGCCGGCACCCTGGGGTTCTCCGGTCTGCCGCGCTGCTGTGCTGTCACCGGTATAGACAGGCCCGCGCCACGAAACTCATCGCGTCGCCCCGGCCTTTTCCCGCCCAGTTCAGCCCATGGGCACCGCCCGTACCCAAGTGCCGTCGTCCGTCAGGTACTTGTCGACCTTCAGGCCCGCCTCCGCGAGCGCGTCCTCGAACTGGGACCGGGTGAGCGGCCGGGCGCGGAACGTCTGCGTCCATACGGCGTCCGGGAAGACGTACTCCGCACGGACCTCGTTCACCCCGTCCCCGACGGGCTCCGAGGAGACGATGCGGATGGTGCAGCCGCCGGAATCGACGCGCTCCCTCGGCACGTTCGTGTGGTAATCCTCGCTCTGCCGCTGGATCAGCACGCAGCCGCCGTCCGTGACATGGCTCCGGCAGACCCGCAGCATCCCGCGCCGCACCGCCGCGTCCCCGGTGTGCACGAGGAACGAGGCGAGCATCACCACGGCGAACTTCTCGTCCAGGTCGAGCCGTTCGATCGGGCTCCGCACCGTGCGCACCCCGCCGTCGAGCGCGGCGACCTTCTCCAGCATCTCGGCGGACTCGTCGACGGCCGTCACGCGGAAGCCCCGCTCCAGGAGCGGCCGCGTCACCCGGCCCACCCCGCTGCCCAGTTCGAGGATGTGCGCCCCGGGCGGCACCGCCCCGGCGATGACGTCGGGCTCGTCCCCCACCGCCAGGCGCGCGTACATGTCGACCGCGCAGCCGTCCGGCGTGATCGCGCCGGGTCCCGTCCCCTCGTACCCCTCACGCATCTCCACACTCATGCCCCGCCAACGAAGCGTGACCCGGCGCCGTTCCAGGCCGCGCCCGCGGCTCCCCTCCTACAGCGGGAACCAGCCATGCCCTCCGTACCAGTGGCCGCCCGCCCGCAGATGGTCGCCGATCGCCCTCTCCACCTTGGTGCGCCTGGGCAGTTCGGCGACGGGGAGGTCCGGGTCGCCGAAGACGAACCGGACGGGGTCGCCGTCGTCCGGCTCGTCCCCGTAGCCGTCCGCCAGGCGGAAACGCTCCTGGAAGCGGACGATGTTCGAATCCGTGGGCAGATACTCCCTCAGCTGCGGATCGAGCAGCCAGGAGTGGCAGACAGCTGTCTCATATCGCTCCTCGGGGAAGTGGCGGGCGAAGAACTCCTTCGCCAGTTCGATCGACCGGTCGCAGGCGCGGGGCGTCAGCGGCCCCCGGAAGTCGTTGATGTGGAGGTTCAGACAGGGGTCGCCGGGGCCCGCGGTGTGCCCGGCGGCGGCCGTCGCGCCGCCCATGCGGTCGCCGAGGACGGCGCGCTGGAACTGCAGCCGTCCCAGCTGGTACAGCTCGCCCCGGAAGTGCAGGCCGTTCCAGCCCGGCACGGTCAGGCCGGTGCTGCCCCGCACCTTGCGGTGGACCGCCATGTGCCGCCCGAGGTCGGCGAGGGTGCGGCGCGAGATGTCGTCGGGGATGCCCAGGTCGCGGTGGTGGGCCCGCGCGCTCGGCAGCGCCGCCACATACACGTACACGAAGAAGCAGCGTCCCAGCTCGCCCCACTCCTCGGGGAGCGCCGGGACCCTGCCGCCCCTTCCGACGGTCCCCGTGTCGCGTACGAGCGCGTCGACGCAGCGGTCGAGCAGCCACCGTGCCTCCGGGTCCGCCCAGAGCCGGTCGCGCAGCGCCACGAGACCGTTGATGTCCTCGTGCGGCACGGCGAGGTCGAGCAGTACCTCCGGCAGCTCGTCGGCCTCGGGAAGCCACGCGCGCGTGGGCGGCTCGCCCGCGCGCTCCAGCTCCTCCAGCCAGGCGGCCTGCTCGCCGCCGGCCGCCCTGAGCGCGTCCAGCACGTTCCCACCCTCTTCGTCGTGGATCCCGTCAGGGATCTCGTCGCTGATTTACGTCGGGAATCCGGTCCGGAATCTACCCTGGGAGGAGGAGATGACTTCCGATGATGCGCACAGGCAGTGAACCGTTGACGGCACGCAGTCCCCTGCGGATGCGCTTCTGGTTCAGCGTATGGGGCCTGGTCTGGGCCGCCTTCGGCACGACCGCCTTCGCGCTCACCGGACGGACGGCCTGGGCGGTGGTGTGCGGGGCGCTGCTGCTGGTGGTCGCGGCCGACCTGGCGTGGGTGGTGCACCGCATGCGTCAGGGCCCGCACTTCCAGCCGGGCCGTGATATCCCGCCGTACGACCCGCCGGACCCGCCCTGAATCCGGAACGGGAACCCGGAACGGCGCCCCCGGGCTCGCGTCGGGAGGGGTCAGTCGTCCTTGTCGAAGCGGGCCGCCGCCAGATACTCGGGCTGCGGATCGAGGGCGGCCGCGAGGCGGAAGTGGCGCCGCGCCTGGTCGGGCCGGGCGCCGCGCTCGTAGGTACGGGCGAGGGCGAAGTGCGCGAACGCGTTGTCCGGCTCGCGCTCCAGGACGATGCTGAACTCCAGCTCGGCGGCGCGCAGTTGCGCGGAGGCGAAGAAGGCGCGCGCCCGCAGCAGCCGGGCCGCGGTGTTCTCGGGGTGGGCGGCGATGACCGTGTCGAGCAGCTTCACCGCGCCTCGGGGATCCCGCGCGGCAAGGAGCTGCTCCGCCGCACGGAAGTCGATGACGTGAGTCTCCGGAGTAATTTCGGGCACGCTGGACACCTTCCCTCGCTCCCCTGGGTCAACGCCCCCCGCGCCCGTCCCTATTCCGCGTCCCGGGCCGTGCGCGCCAGCTCCGCCCACACCTCGGCGACCCGCTCACGGAGCCCCTCCAGGGGGCCGTCGTTGTCGATCACGATGTCCGCGATCTCCAGGCGCTGCTCGCGGGTGGCCTGCGCGGCCATACGCGCGCGGGCGTCCTCCTCGCTCATGCCGCGCAGCCGCACCAGGCGGTCCAGCTGGGTCTCGGGGCTCGCGTCGACGACGATCACCACGTCGTACATCGGCGCGAGGCCGTTCTCGGTGAGCAGGGGTACGTCGTGGACGACCACCGCGTCGCCGGACGCGGACTCGGCCAGCTCGGCGGAGCGGGCGCCGACCAGCGGGTGCACGATCGAGTTGAGCGCGGCCAGCTTCTCGGCGTCGGCGAAGACGATCGCACCGAGCCGCGGCCGGTCCAGGGAGCCGTCCGGGGCCAGGATCTCCTGCCCGAAGGCCTCGACGACGGCCGCGAGTCCGGGCGTTCCCGGCGCCACCACCTCGCGCGCGATCCTGTCGGCGTCGATCAGGACGGCACCGGACGCGACAAGCAGTCGCGAGACTTCACTCTTGCCGGCGCCGATTCCGCCGGTCAGGCCCACTGTCAGCATGACCGGCAGCTTAGGGCCCCGCGATCACGCGTCGCCCTCCCGCTCCGCGAGGAAGCGTTCGAATTCCCGGCCGATCTCGTCGGCGGACGGGATGTCGGCCGGCTCGGCGAGCATGTTGCCCCGCTCCTGTGAGCCCGCCGCCGCGTCGTACTGGTGCTCCAGCCCCTGGACGAGCGCGACCAGTTCCTCGTCACCCTCCTGGATCTGCCGGTCGATCTCGGTCTGCGTGCGGTGCGCCTCGGTGCGCAGTCCGTGCGCGACGCCGGGCAGCACCAGACCGGTGGCGGCGGTGATCGCCTCCAGGACCGTGAGGGCCGCGTCCGGGTAGGCGGAGCGCGCGATGTAGTGCGGGACGTGCGCGGCGACGCCCAGCACGTCGTGACCGGCCTCCAGGAGGCGGTACTCGACGAGGGAGGCCGCGCTGCCCGGCACCTGCGCCTCGTCGAAGGGGCTGCGGTGGCCCGGCACCAGGTCGGTGCGGTTGCCGTGCGGCGTGAGGCCGACGGGACGGGTGTGCGGCACGCCCATGGGGATGCCGTGGAAGTTCACCGAGAGGCGCACGCCAAGCCGCTCCACGATCTGCTGGACGGCGACCGCGAACCGCTCCCACTCGACGTCCGGCTCGGGCCCGGAGAGCAGCAGGAAGGGCGCGCCGGTGGCGTCCTGGACGAGGCGGACGTCGAGCGTCGGCACCTCGTAGTCGCTCCAGCGGTCGCGGCGGAAGGTGAGCAGCGGGCGGCGGGCGCGGTAGTCGACGAGCCGGTCGTGGTCGAACCTCGCCACCACCTGCCCGGGAAGGCTGTCCGTGAGCCGTTCGACGATCTGGTCGCCGGTTTCGCCCGCGTCGATGTATCCGTCGAAGTGGTAGAGCATGACCAGTCCGGCCGACTCCTGGGCGAGCGCCATGTCTACGACGGCGAGGCCCTTCGGCTCCCATGCGTACAAACCCTGCGGATCAAGCACTGTTACCGCTCCTCCTCGTGTTCGTAACGGAGAACGCACGCTGGGCCACGGGCATTCCCGCGTTCAAACTCCTTCGCGTCCCGCCTGGTCCATACCTTGACGCGGACATGCCTCGCCTCTACGTTCAGCAACGTTCATATGAACGCCCTGTGTTCACGTACGAGAACCTCTGCTCTCGACGGGAAGGTCACCCCCACATGCGCTCCCGATACGCCCTCCTCGCGGCCCTGTTCACGGCGACGGCCGCTTCCGCCACCCCGGCCGCGACCGCCTCCGCCGTCTCCCCCGCGCGGACCATCGAGGTCTCCACCGCCGCCCAGCTCAAGGCGGCGCTCACCGCCGCCTCCCCCGGCGACACGGTCCACCTCGCCGACGGGACGTACTCCGGGAACTTCAAGACCTCCGTGGCGGCGGGCGCCAACTCCCGCATCACGCTGACCGGTTCCCCGAAGGCGGTGCTCAAGGCCGGCGGCGGCTACGGCCTGCACCTGGACGGGGCCGCCTACTGGACGGTCAAGGGCATCACCGTGACCGGCGGACAGAAGGGCATCATGATCGACTCCGCCCGGGGTGTCGTCGTGGACTCCGTCACGGTCCACGGCCTCGACATGGAGGGCGTCCACTTCCGCAGGTCGAGCCGCGACGGCGTGATCAAGAATTCACGCGTCCACGACACGGGGAACGACGGCCGCGGCATGGGAGAGGGCATCTACGTGGGCAGCGCCAACACGCTCTCCGACAAGAGCGACAACGTACAGATCCTCGGGAACACGATCGGCCCCGGCGTCGGCGGCGAGGCGATCGACCTCAAGGAGGGCACCACCGGCGGCAGGGTCGCGGGCAACACGTTCGACGGGCGGGGCCTGACCGGCAACCACTACGACGACTCGTGGATCGACGTGAAGGGCAACGACTACGTCATCGAGAACAACACCGGCGAGAACACCCTGAACAACGGCTACGAGACCCACACCCAGCAGCCCGGCTGGGGCTGCGGCACGGTCTTCCGCGGCAACAGGTCCACCCTGACGGGCGCGACGGGCGACAAGCGGCTCGCCATCAACGTCACCAACTACAGCGACACCTGTAGGACGACGGTCCACGCAAGCAACACGGTGACGGGCGGCCGGGGCCTGACGAACATCCCGGTAACACCGTAAGAGAGGCGGCACTCGGAGCGCCCCGAAGGGGCGCGGGGAACTGCGCGACCAGCCCCCACCGAACCCGCAGAGGAAAACAGAACCGCGGGCCCGCACCCCCGAAGGAGTGCGGGCCCGCAGCTTTCAGCTACAACCGCCTAGAGGCGAGCCTCAGCTCTGGCCACCCGCGAGCTTCTCGCGAAGCGCGGCAAGCGCCTCGTCCGAAGCCAGGGCGCCGGAGTTGTCGTCCGACTCCGAGGAGTACGAACCGCCGCCGCCACCACCGGTGGACGCGGCCGGAGCGGCGCCGGCCGGAGCCGCCGCACCCTCGGCCTCGGCCTGGGCGTCGGCCTCGCGCGACTTGATGACCTGAGCCTGGTGCTGCTCGAAGCGCGTCTGCGCCTCGGCGTACTGGGTCTCCCAGGCCTCGCGCTGGGTCTCGTAGCCCTCGAGCCAGTCGTTGGTCTCGGGGTCGAAGCCCTCGGGGTAGATGTAGTTGCCCTGGTCGTCGTAGGACGCGGCCATGCCGTACAGGGTCGGGTCGAACTCGACGGCCGACGGGTCGGCGCCGAAGGACTCGTTGGCCTGCTTCAGCGAGAGCGAGATCCGGCGACGCTCGAGGTCGATGTCGATGACCTTGACGAAGATCTCGTCGTTGACCTGGACGACCTGCTCCGGGATCTCCACGTGGCGCTCGGCCAGCTCGGAGATGTGGACCAGGCCCTCGATGCCCTCGTCGACGCGCACGAACGCACCGAACGGAACGAGCTTGGTGACCTTACCGGGAACGACCTGCCCGATCTGGTGCGTGCGGGCGAACTGCTGCCACGGGTCTTCCTGCGTCGCCTTGAGCGAGAGGGAGACACGCTCGCGGTCCATGTCCACGTCGAGAACCTCGACGGTGACTTCCTGGCCGACCTCGACAACCTCGGAGGGGTGGTCGATGTGCTTCCAGGAGAGCTCGGAGACGTGGACGAGACCGTCGACGCCACCGAGGTCCACGAACGCACCGAAGTTGACGATCGAGGAAACGACGCCGGAGCGGACCTGGCCCTTCTGCAGGGTCGTGAGGAAGGTCTGGCGGACCTCGCTCTGGGTCTGCTCGAGCCAGGCACGGCGGGACAGGACCACGTTGTTGCGGTTCTTGTCCAGCTCGATGATCTTGGCCTCGAGCTCCTTGCCCACGTAGGGCTGGAGGTCGCGGACGCGGCGCATCTCGACGAGGGAGGCCGGCAGGAAGCCACGGAGGCCGATGTCGAGGATGAGACCACCCTTGACGACCTCGATGACGGTACCGGTGACGATGCCGTCTTCTTCCTTGATCTTCTCGATCGTGCCCCAGGCACGCTCGTACTGAGCGCGCTTCTTGGACAGGATCAGACGGCCTTCCTTGTCCTCCTTCTGGAGAACCAGGGCCTCGATCTCGTCGCCGACCTTGACGACCTCGTTCGGGTCGACGTCGTGCTTGATCGAGAGCTCGCGGCTCGGAATGACGCCTTCGGTCTTGTAACCGATGTCGAGCAGGACCTCGTCCCGGTCGACCTTCACGATGACGCCGTCGACGATGTCGCCGTCGTTGAAGTACTTGATCGTCTCGTCGATCGCGGCGAGGAAGGCTTCCTCGTTACCGATGTCGTTGACCGCTACCTGCGGGGTGGTGGCGGTGGTCTCGGTGCTGCTCGTCATGTGGGTTAGGGCTCCGGTACGGACATTGAAGTCGTAGGTACTGCAACGCCGGGAGCCGATTTCGCTCTGCAGAAGCCGGACAGCCTAGGAAGCGCGGCTTCCGGCAAGGGAAGGCGCCTCGACAACCGAGGGGACATACAACAGACGCGAGCGCAGCCTGCTATGTCTGAGGAGCGCAGGCTCGCAGCGCAACTTGTAGCATACGGGGGCAGCCGGACAGGGTCAATGCGCGAAGGCGTACACCCGGGGCGGAACGCCGCATACCCGGCACAAAACCTGTCGCCTGAGGCCACACGGGCCGCACCGCGCCCCCTTCGCGCCGAGATTTCGGCGCGATCCGCAGTAGGCGCCGAAGACGCAGAAGATACGGAAGATTACGACGATGGAGCCCATCATCCAAGAGTCCGAACTGCCGCCCGAGCCCGAGGCCACCCGCCGTGACGCGAATGTCACGGAGAGCAGTCGCGCCAACCGCGGCTGGTGGGACCGGAACGCCGACGATTACCAGATCGAGCACGGCACGTTCCTCGGGGACGACCGCTTCGTGTGGGGTCCCGAGGGGCTCGACGAGGTGGAGGCGGAGCTGCTCGGTCCGCCGGAGGACCTCAAGGACAAGGACATCCTGGAGATCGGCGCCGGTGCCGCCCAGTGCTCGCGCTGGCTGGCGTCGCAGGGCGCGCGGCCCGTCGCCCTCGACCTCTCGCACCGCCAGCTCCAGCACGCGCTGCGCATCGGCGGCCCGGTGCCGCTGGTGCAGGCCGACGCGGGGGTGCTGCCCTTCAAGGACGGCTCCTTCGACCTTGCCTGTTCCGCCTATGGGGCGCTGCCCTTCGTCGCCGACCCGGTGCTGGTCCTGAAGGAGGTGCACCGGGTGCTGCGGCCCGGCGGCCGCTTCGTCTTCTCCGCGACGCACCCCATCCGCTGGGCCTTTCCGGACGAGCCCGGTCCGGAGGGGCTCTCCGTGGCGGCCTCCTACTTCGACCGCACTCCTTATGTGGAGCAGGACGAGGAGGGCAACGCCGTCTACGTGGAGCACCACAGGACGATCGGCGACCGGGTGCGGGACATCGTGGCGGGCGGTTTCCGTCTCGTCGACATCGTGGAGCCGGAGTGGCCCGCATGGAACACCCAGGAGTGGGGCGGCTGGTCGCCGCTGCGCGGAAACCTGATCCCGGGGACGGCCATCTACGTCTGCGTACGAGACTGAGCATGTGATCCGTAACCCCGCTCTTGTGGACCTGCCCGTACGTGACGCGCTGCCCGCCCTCCGTTCCGCTCTGGAGGGGCCGGGCAGCGCGGTGCTGTGCGCACCGCCCGGCACGGGCAAGACGACGCTGGTGCCGCTGGCGCTCGCGGGCCTGATCGAGGCGCCGGGCGCCTTCGAGGGCGTACGCCGTGTCGTGGTCGCCGAGCCGCGGCGCATCGCCGCACGGGCCGCCGCGCGGCGGATGGCGTGGCTGCTCGGCGAGAAGGTGGGCGAGAGCGTCGGGTACACCGTGCGCGGGGAGCGTGTGGTGGGACCCCACGCGCGCGTGGAGGTCGTCACGACCGGCGTCCTGCTCCAGCGGCTGCAACGGGACCAGGAGCTGGCCGGTGTGGACGTCGTCGTCATCGACGAGTGCCATGAGCGGCATCTGGACGCGGACACCGTGGCGGCCTTCCTGGTGGACGTGCGGGCGGCGCTCCGGCCCGAGCTGCGGCTCGTGGCCGCGTCCGCGACGACCGACGCGGAGGGGTGGGCGCGGATCCTCGGGGACGCGCCCGTGGTGGAGGCGCGGGGGACCGCGCACCCCGTGGAGGTCGTCTGGGCGCCGCCCGCGCGCGAGGTGCGGCCGCCGCACGGCATGCGAGTCGATCCGGCGCTGCTGACGCATGTGGCGTCGGTGGTGCGGCGGGCGCTGGCCGAGCGGGACGGTGACGTGCTGTGTTTCCTGCCCGGGGTCGGCGAGATCGCGCGGGTGGCCGGGCAGCTGGGCGGCCTCGGGGGCCGCGAGGACGTCGAGGTGCTCCAGGTGCACGGGCGGGCGCCGGCGGCCGTGCAGGACGCGGTCCTCGCGGGGTCGCCGGGGCGGCGGGTCGTGCTGGCCACCTCGGTGGCCGAGTCGTCGTTGACGGTGCCTGGTGTGCGGGTGGTCGTGGACTCGGGCCTCGCGCGGGAGCCGCGGGTGGACCACGCGCGCGGGCTGAGCGCGCTGGCGACGGTGCGCGCCTCGCAGGCGGCGGGCAGGCAGCGTGCCGGGCGGGCCGGGCGTGAGGCTCCGGGGGCCGTGTACCGGTGCTGGTCGGAGGCGGAGAACGGGCGGCTGCCGCGCTTCCCCTCTCCGGAGATCAAGGTGGCGGACCTCGCGGCGTTCGCCTTGCAGGCGGCGTGCTGGGGCGATCCGGACGCCACCGGGCTCGCCCTCCTCGACGCTCCGCCGCTCGGCGCGATGGCGGCGGCGCGGGAGGTCCTGGCGGCGGTCGGGGCGGTGGACGCGGCCACGGGCCGGGTCACGGAACGGGGAAAGCGGATGTCCCGGGTGGGCCTGCACCCGCGCCTGGCGCGGGCCTTGCTGGACGCGGGGCCTCGCGTGGGCGCGCGGCGGGCGGCGGAGGTGGTCGCCCTCCTGAGCGAGGAGCCGCCACGGGAGTACGGGGACGACCTCACGGCGGCGTGGCGCACCGCACGCAGGGGCGGGGACGGCTACGCGACGCGCTGGCGCACGGAGACGCGGCGCTTGGCTTCGGCGGGGGGTTCTTCGGCGGGGGCCTCTCCGGCGGGAGCGGGGGGCGGGGTGGCTTCGGCTGGGGGCTCCTCGGCGGGAGCGGGGGCGGGTTCCTGGACAGGGCGGGGTGCGGATGCGGATGCGCCTTCGGCGCGGGATCTCTCCCACCCACCCGCCCAGTACCCGGCACCGGGCGCACCGTGCGCCGACGCTCCCGGAGACCGGGGTCCCGGGGCGCGGGGGCAGGAGCCTTTGGGTGCCGCGAGTCGGGCGGGTGGGTGGGAAACGCCCCGCCGAGGCCAAAGCACGGGGGCGGAGCGAAACCCCGGGGCGCCGGGGCGGGAGCCTTTGGGTGCGGCTGGGCGGGGGGACGAGTGGGGGTGTGGGGTTGTCGTCGCTCTGGGGTTTCCTGAGCGGGTGGGCCGGGCCGTGGGGGGCGGGACCTATCTCATGGCCAATGGGACCCGCGCCGAGCTGAAGGCAGGCTCCGCGCTGACGGGAGCCGAGTGGATCGCCGTCGCCGTCGCCGACCGCCCCGTCGGCGCCGGCCACGCCCGCGTGCTGCTGGCCGCGCACATCGACGAGGACATCGCGCGGAGCGCCGCCGCCCCACTCCTCTCGGAGCGGGCCGAAGTCGTCTGGTCCGGGGGCGACCTGGTGGCGCGGCACGTCGAACGCCTCGGGGCCATCGAATTGACGGTGCGCCCCTTGAAGAACCCCGACCCCACCCTCGTACGAAAGGGCCTTCTCACGGGGTTGCGCGAGGAAGGTACGGGGTTGCTGAAGTGGTCCCGGGGCGCTCAGGAGCTGCGGGAGCGGCTCGCGTTCCTGCACCGGCATCTGGGGGCGCCCTGGCCCGACGTGTCGGAGGACGCCCTCCACGCGCGCGTGGACGAGTGGCTGGAGCCCGAGCTGTCCAAGGCGCGCCGCCGCGCCGACCTGGCCCGCGTCGACGCCGGCCAGGCCCTCACGCGCCTCCTGCCGTGGGCGACCGGCGAGGCCGCCCGCCTCGACGCGCTCGCCCCGGAGCGGCTCGAGGTACCGAGCGGGTCCAGGATCCGGATCGACTACTCCGACCCCGAACAGCCCGTGCTCGCGGTGAAGTTGCAGGAGATGTTCGGCCTCGCGCAGACACCGCGGATCGCGGGCGGCGGCGTACCCGTCCTCGTCCACCTGCTGTCCCCCGCGGGCCGCCCCGCCGCCGTCACCGCAGACCTGGCCTCCTTCTGGCGCGACGGCTACCGCGCGGTGCGCTCCGAGCTGCGCGGCCGCTACCCCAAGCACCCGTGGCCGGAGGACCCGGCGGCGGCCGAGCCGACCCGGTACACGAAGGCCCGCCAGGCGCGGCGGCGCGACGACGCCTAGGCGCGGGCCGGTTTGGGCTCGGGTTCCGGTTCCGGGTCGTCGTCGTTGGAAGTGGCCGGCCGGGAGCCGTTCGCCCTGCGTGTGCGGGCCTCCAGCCAGAGGGAGAGCGCGAGCAGGAGCATGCCGAGGGCGAGGAAGCCCCAGGGGAGGTAGGAGGTGAGCAGGAGCACCAGGACGCGCTGGGACTTCACCAGGTCGACCGTGCTCTCGATGTAGTCCTCGCGCATCTTCACGTGCCCGGCGAAGACCGTCACCTTGTCGCGTTCGCCGAGGAGCGTGCCGCCGCGCAGTTCGTTCCTCTGGATCTCCTCGCCGTAGACGGGCGCCCCGGTGGTCGGCTCGACCCAGAACTTGCGGACCGTGGTGTACCAGCGGGTGGTGCCGGTCCCGGCGAGGGACTTCGGGGTGATGCCCTTGACCGGCATCGTCTTGGGGAAGGGCACCTTGGTCCAGGGGATGGTCTGCTCGAAGTAGTAGACCTTCACGCCGCGGAAGGTCCGTTCCCCCTTGTAGTGGATGGGTTTGGTGACGCGGGCCTGCGCGTCGAAGTACTCGTAGTCCCGCTTCTCCGTCAGGAAGGGCCACTTGAACTCGATGCCCTGGCGCTTGACGGGGTCCCCGTCGACCGACTCCCCGGGGGCGTGCACCGGCTCCTGGCTGTGCGCGTCGAAGATGTAGCGCTCGGGGATCTTGGAGACCATCTTGCCGTCGGCGTCCTGGACGTAGGAGAGCGCGTCCCAGACGACGACGTCGCGGGAGGAGTCCCCGTCGGCTTTCTCGATCTTCTCCGAGGCCTCCACGTTGCCCTTGAGGGTCTGCACGATGGTGACCTTGTCGATCTTCTTGGCCTTCATGGTGCCGTAGTCGATGAGGGTCGGGTCATCCGCCTCCAGGACCGCCTCCTGGTACTGGTTGGCCGGGACCTTCGCGAGGCGCGGGAAGGCGTACCAGCGCGTGAGCGGGGACATGGCCGTGAAGAACACGGCGAAGGCGAGCAGGACGAGGCCGGCCTTGCGGCGCATCGCGGCGACCCTCCCTCCGTCTAAGGGTGCTCGGGGACTGTGGTGAGGAGCGGCTCGGGTGACGTCTCACCGGCCGGAGCGCCGATCGCGGTGATCGTCAGGGTCAGGGCGAGCGCGACGGCGAGGCCGATCGCGGCGGCGATGAGGGCACGCATGCGGGGCCTCCCGGGTCGGCTCGCTGCCACAGGTGATAGGGCGTCAGGGCGGGCACCGTAGCAACGCGGGGGCGAGATGAGAACACGTCGCACCACACAAGGACCGCCCCTGCGCCGTGGAGGGCGAGGGGCGGTCCTGGGTGAGGGGGCCGGTCGGCTAGTCGGCCTGGGTCGTCGGGGCCGCGGGGGCAGTCGGGACGTCAGGGGTGGTCGGGGTGGTCGGGGTGGAATCGGCCGGGGCCGTCACCTTCAGTTCGACGGTGAGGGTGCCGCCGCCGACCGTGGCGATCCGCAGCAGATACGTGCCCGCGGCGTCGTCGGCGTACAGCTTCGGCAGCTTCAGCAGGCCGTTCGCGTCCGTCTTCAGACCCTTCAGGGCGCGGACGGGGTTGCCGTTCACGTCCTTGAAGTAGGGGCCCTTGTCGTTGGGCGTGGCGTCCGTCGCCGACGTGATCAGGGTCGCGGAGGCCGTGACACCGTCGGCCGCCTCGCCCTTGTACGTCGCCTTGACCTCGACCCGGTCGGCGAACTCCTTGCCCGCCTCGCAGGTCAGCGGCTTGTCGCTGGTCCTGACGAGCGCGTCCGCCTGGGGCGCGGTGACCTTCGCGGTGTAGTCGAGGCCCGTCAGCGTGCGGCCCACGACGGTGGCGCGCACGGCGAACTGGCCCGTCCTCTTGCCCGCCTTGAGCACGGGAGCGGTGGCCTTGCCCGCGGCGGTCGTGGTGATGACGGCGCTCCGCGCGCCGCCCTCGAAACGGGCGTCCGTGTCGCCGACGACCCGGAACTTCACCTTGACCTTGGCCACGCCCGAGCCCGACTTGGACTCCGTACGCACCTCGACGCGCTCGGCGAAGGCGTCGCCCGCCGCCGCGCTCAGCGTGCCGGTACCGGCGTCCTTGAGGCGCGCGACCCGCTCGGTGGGCGTGGGCGGGTCGGGCTTGTCGTCGCCGCCGTTGCCAGGCTTCTCGGACCCGCCGCCGCCCTTGCCGGGTGTGTGGGTGCCGGTCCTGTCCCTGTTGCCGTTGTCGCCCTTGTCGCCCTTGCCGGGCTTGTGCGAGCCGGTGCCGCCCGGCGTCAGGCTCGGGCCCAGGCCCGGGACGCGGCGGTCGCTGCGGTCGTCGGGCAGGACGCCCTTGCCGTCGGGAACCTCGTGGACGCCGTTGCGGTAGTACTCCAGCCACGACAGGACCGTGTTCAGGTACTCCGTCGACTGGTTGTAGCTCAGGATCGCCCGGTGCAGATCGTCCTCGACGGCCAGGTCGCGGTCGTTCGCGCAGAGGTAGTGGCCTGCGGCGAGCGCCGCGTCGTAGATGTTGTTGGGGTCCTTCTTGCCGTCGTCGTTGCCGTCCTGGCCCGAGAAGGCCCACGTCGCCGGGATGAACTGCATGGGGCCGACCGCGCGGTCGTGCGTGGTGTCGCCGTCGTACGCGCCCTTGTCGGTGTCGGTGATCTTCGCGAAGCCGTTGCCGTTGAGGACCGGGCCGAGGATCGGCTTGGGCGTCGTGCCGTTCGCGTCGACGCGGCCGCCGCGGGCGTGGCCCGACTCGACCTTGCCGATGGCGGCGAGCAGCTGCCAGGGGACGTTGCAGCCGGGCTTGGCCTCGGCGAGCGCGGTCTCGGCCTTCTTGTACGCGTCCAGGACGGTGGCCGGGACGCCCGCCTCGGCCTCCTTGTCACCGCCGTTGGGCGCGGCCGGGACGGGGCTCTTCAGAGGCGGCAGGTCCGTGTAGTAGGGCGAGTCGCCGGTCGCGGAGTCGCCTCCGGGCGGGGTGTCCGACGCCCCCGTCGTCTGCCCGTCGCGTGGAACGTCCGTCACGCCCGGGGCCTGCGACGCGGCCAGTGCCGCCACCGCCGCCGCGGCCACCGCGCTGGTCACCGCTCCCCTGCGCAGCCGCCTGCCGATTACCGGCGCCATGACCGAGCCACCCCTCCCCTTTGACTGCTGTGGTGCGCCGACCCCACCTCCGTACGCGCTTGCTTTCGTACGCGCGTGCTCCCCAGTGGGGCGGCTCTGGCGACACTACGACAACTTGCAGCGCCCAGGCACCCGTTCGTGCCCGGTTTTTACCAGTTGGCCGAGACCGCGACAGGGCTGTTACGCCGCGGGGGCGTCGCCCTCCTCCTCCGGTGGCGTGAAGTCGCCTTCGGGCGGGGTGAAATCGCCTTGTGGTGGCGGGGCGTAGTCGCCTTGCGGCGGGGCCGAGCCGTCCGGGGTCTCGCTGATCTCGCTCTGCGGGGTGAGGGCCTGGCCTATGGCCCGGCCCTTGTTGAGGCCGCGGTGCACGGCCTGCGCGACGCGCTCCACGGTGCGTACTCCGTAGGCCATGGTGGGGTTGCCGTGGGTGAGGACGACGATGCGGTATGTGCGGTCGCCGCCGGTGAACACGCCGACGCTGTGTACGCGCCAGCCGTGCGTGGCCCTGGGCAGCCAGCCGTTCTTGAGGTGGGCGCGCAGACCGCGCGGCATGCCCGCGGGCACGCCCCAGCGCTGGTCGCCGCGGACGTCGGCCATCTGCCGGAGCCCGTACGCGCGCGCGGCGGGCTTGAGGACGCCGCGGGCGCCGGTGAGCACGCCGAGCAGGCGCTGCTGGTCGGCGGCCGTGGTGCGGGTCAGGCCCCAATAGCCGTACGAGCCAAGGGTGGTGGCGGTGGTGCCGACGCGGCGCAGGAAACGGGAGAGGTAGGCGTGGCCCAAGTCGTGCCAGAGCCGCCCGGTCGCGTCGTTGTCCGAGCGGGTGATCATGGGGCGGATCCGTCGGCGCTCCCAGGCGGTGAGGCCGCGGCCCCACTCCTGTGCGCGGTGCAGCGCGGCCTCCATCGTCAGGACCTTGGCGACGCTGGCCGCGTCGTAACGGCGGTGGCTCGCGAGGTCGCAGACGAGGCCGGTACGGGTGTCTCGTACGGATACGGAGACGCTGCCGGCCCTGGACGACAGCGCCGCCCGGATGTCCTGGGACATCCGGGCGGCGAGGGTCCAGTCGCTGTCGGCCGTGCAGAGGGCCGCGCCCTGCTGGTCACTGGCGTCGGCGGCGGTCGCCGGTATGGGGCTCAGCGGTATGGGGCCCAGCAGGGCCGTGGTGAGCGCCGCGGCGAGCATGGAGCGGCGGCGCGGTCTCGGGTGAGGGGCCATGCGTTCATCCTGGCGGGGGCGCCTTCGGGGGGCGCGGGGGCGGCGTCCACGCGAGTGAGGGGTCTGGCCGGGGGCCTTGGTGCCGGGTATCTGTGCGGGTGCGCTCGGCTCAGCGCGCTTCCTCGCGTCCCGGTATCCCTGCGGGTGCGTTGTGGTTGCTCGCGCAGTTCCCCGCGCCCCTGTCGGGGCGCCTTCGCATTCGTATTTCTGCGGGTGCGTCGTGGCTGAGCGCGCAGTTCCTCGCGCCCCTGTCGGGGCGCCCCGTAGGGGCGCGGGGAACGGCGCGAGCAACCACCGCGGACCCGCACAGGTACCCAGGACCGAGGACCCGGGCGGCCGCAGCGGGGCCCGCAGGGTCAGAAGGGCCGAACCCCGGCGCACCCCCACCGCCCCCCGGCCCGGGAGGGCTAGTGCGCTGCGGATTCCCAGTCCGCGCCCACCCCCACCGAAACATCCAGCGGCGCCCGCAGGGCCACCGCGCCCGCCATCTCCCGGCGGACCAGCTCCTCCACCTTCGCCCGCTCCCCCGGAGCGATCTCCAGCACGATTTCGTCGTGGACCTGGAGCAGCATGCGCGAGTCGAGCTTCGCCTCGGTCAGCGCACGGTGGACGTTGAGCATCGCGATCTTGACGATGTCCGCCGCCGTGCCCTGGATCGGCGCGTTCAGCGCCATCCGCTCGGCCATCTCGCGCCGCTGGCGGTTGTCGCTGTTGAGGTCGGGGAGATAGCGGCGGCGGCCCAGCATCGTCTCCGTGTACCCCGTGGCGCGCGCCTCGTCGACCGCGCGGCGCAGATAGTCCCGCACCCCGCCGAACCGCTCGAAGTACGTGTCCATCAGCGCACGCGCCTCGCCCGCTTCGATGTTCAGCTGCTGGGAGAGGCCGAACGCCGACAGGCCGTACGCCAAGCCGTACGACATCGCCTTGATCTTGCGCCGCATCTCCGCGTCGACCTTCGAGCGGTCCACGGAGAACACCTGCGAGGCGACCGTGGTGTGCAGGTCCTCACCGGAGGTGAACGCCTCCAGGAGGCCCTCGTCCTCGGAGAGGTGCGCCATCACGCGCAGCTCGATCTGGCTGTAGTCCGCCGTCATCAGCGACTCGAAGCCCTCGCCGACCACGAAGCCGCGGCGGATCGCCCGGCCCTCGTCCGTGCGGACCGGGATGTTCTGGAGGTTGGGCTCGGTCGAGGAGAGACGGCCCGTGGCGGCCACCGTCTGGTTGAACGTGGTGTGGATGCGGCCGTCCGCGGCGATCGACTTGATCAGCCCCTCGACGGTGACGCGCAGCTTCGCCTGCTCGCGGTGGCGGAGCATGATGACCGGCAGTTCGTTCTCCGTCTGGGCCGCGAGCCAGGCCAGCGCGTCGGCGTCCGTGGTGTACCCGGTCTTGGTCTTCTTCGTCTTGGGGAGGTTCAGCTCGCCGAAGAGGACTTCCTGGAGCTGCTTGGGCGAGCCGAGGTTGAACTCGTGCCCCGCCGCGGCGTGCGCCTCCTTCACGGCCTGCTGGACGGCGCCCGCGAACTGCTGCTCCATCGCCTCCAGATGGGCGCGGTCCGCCGCGATGCCGTGCCGCTCCAGGCGCGCCAGGAGCGTGGACGTCGGCAGCTCGACGTCCTTCAGGAGGTCGCTCGCGCCGACCTCGCGCAGCTTCTCGCCGAAGGCCGTGCCCAGGTCGAGGATGGTGCGGGCCTGCGACATGAGGTTGTCGGCCTCGGCGCGGTCGTCGTCCTCCGTGCCGAAGGCGAGCTGGCCGTCCGCGGCGGAGGCGGGCGCCAGCTCACGGCCCAGGTATTCGAGGGAGAGGGCGTCGAGGGCGAAGGAGCGGCGGCCCGGCTTGACCAGGTAGGCGGCCAGGGCGGTGTCCATGGTGACGCCGTCCACGGCCCAGCCGTGCTCGGGGAAGACCCGCATCACCGCCTTGGCGTTGTGCAGGACCTTCGGCTTGGCCGGGTCGGCGATCCAGGCCGCGAACGCGTTCTCGTCGGCCTCGTCCACGCTCGCCGGGTCGAACCAGGCGGCCGCTCCACCGGCCGCGGCGAGCGCGACCTCGGTGACCGTGCCCGAACCGAGCTGCCAGGTGTCGACCGTGGCCATGCCCAGGACCGCCTTGCCGTGCTCGGCGAGCCACGGGGCCAGCTCGCCCGCGCCCAGCACCACGCCGTCCAGCTCGACGCCCGGCTCGGCCGGGGCCTGCTCGGCCTCCTCGGCTCCCGGGTCGACGGCCAGCAGACGCTCGCGCAGCGAGGGGTTACGGATCTCCAGGGTGTCCAGGACCATGGCGAGCGCCGTGCGGTCGTACGGAGCGCGCTCCAGGTCGGCGACCGTCTTGGGCAGCTCGACGTCACGCACCATCTCGGTCAGGCGGCGGTTGAGCTTGACCGACTCCAGGTGCTCGCGGAAGTTCTGCCCGGCCTTGCCCTTGACCTCCTCGGCGCGCTCGACCAGCTCGGCGAACGAACCGAACTGGTTGATCCACTTCGCGGCGGTCTTCTCGCCGACGCCCGGGATGCCGGGGAGGTTGTCCGACGGGTCGCCGCGCAGCGCCGCGAAGTCGGGGTACTGGCTGGGGGTGAGGCCGTACTTCTCCGTGACCTTCTCCGGGGTGAAGCGCGTCAGCTCCGAGACGCCCTTCGTCGGGTAGAGCACGGTCACATGGTCGGTGATCAACTGGAAGGAGTCGCGGTCACCGGTGACGATCAGCACTTCAAAACCGGCCGCCTCCGCCTGCGTGGCGAGCGTCGCGATGACGTCGTCCGCCTCGAAGCCGTCGACCGCGAAGCGCACCGCGTGCATCGCGTCGAGCATCTCGCCGATCAGCTCGACCTGGCCCTTGAACTCGTCCGGGGTCTTGGAGCGATTCGCCTTGTAGTCGGGGAACTCCTGCGAGCGCCACGTCTTGCGCGACACGTCGAACGCCACCGCGAAGTGCGTGGGCGCCTCGTCGCGCAGCGTGTTCGCCAGCATCGACGCGAAGCCGTAGATCGCGTTCGTCGGCTGGCCCGTCGCGGTCGTGAAATTCTCCGCGGGCAGCGCGAAGAACGCCCGATAGGCCAGGGAGTGCCCATCCATGAGGAGCAGGCGCGGGCGCTGCTCGCCACCCGCCCCGCCGGCCTTGGTCGCCGCGGTCTCGGACTTCTTCTTCGCTGCTGTTTCTGCCACGTCCCCGATCCTGCCACGCCCCACTGACAGTCCCGTCCCGCCCGGCCCCTGAGCCGGGCGTTGTCACCGCCGCGTGGGAGTATCGGAGACGTAGCTCACGTACGTGCTCGAAGGGGAGCCGACCATGGCAAGCAAGCCGCCCAAGGGCGATCCGGTCCAGGACGCTCCGCAGGTCGCCGAGGTCAAGCACGCGGCGGCGGGGCTGCCCGCCATCGGCCCCACCCTGCGGATCGCCCAGCAGCAGATGGGCGTGCGCCGCGCCGCGCTCACCCTGCTGCGGGTCAATCAGAAGGACGGCTTCGACTGCCCCGGCTGCGCCTGGCCCGAGCCGGACCACCGCCACAAGGCGGAGTTCTGCGAGAACGGCGCGAAGGCCGTCGCCGAGGAAGCCACCCTGCGCCGCGTCACCCCCGACTTCTTCGCCGCGCACCCGGTCGCCGACCTCGCCACCCGCAGTGGGTACTGGCTCGGCCAGCAGGGCCGCCTCACCCACCCCATGTACCTGGCGGAGGGCGCCGAGCGGTACGAGCCGGTCTCCTGGGAGCGGGCCTTCGACATCGTCGCCGAGGAGATCGCCGCCCTCGGGAGCCCGGACGAGTCCGTCTTCTACACCTCCGGACGCACCAGCAACGAAGCGGCGTTCCTCTACCAGCTCTTCGCCCGCGAGCTGGGCACGAACAACCTCCCCGACTGTTCGAACATGTGCCATGAGTCGTCCGGCTCCGCACTGACCGAGACCCTCGGCATCGGCAAGGGCAGCGTCCTGCTCGAAGACCTCTACAAGTCGGATCTGATCATCGTCGCCGGTCAGAACCCCGGCACGAACCACCCGCGCATGCTCGCCGCCCTGGAGAAGGCCAAGCACAACGGCGCGAAGATCATCACGGTCAATCCGCTGCCCGAAGCGGGCATGGAGCGCTTCAAGGACCCCCAGACCCCGCGCGGCCTGCTCAAGGGCACCGCCCTCACCGACCTCTTCCTCCAGATCCGCCTCGGCGGCGACCAGGCGCTCTTCCGCCTCCTGAACAAGCTGATCCTCCAGACCGAGGGCGCCGTCGACGAGACGTTCGTACGCGAACACACCCATGGGTACGAGGAGTTCACCGCCGCCGCCCAGGACGCCGACTGGGACGACACCCTCAGGGCCACCGGCCTGGACCGCGCCCGCATCGAGGAAGCCCTCGCCATGGTCCTCGCCTCGAAGCGCACCGTCGTGTGCTGGGCGATGGGCCTCACCCAGCACAAACACTCCGTGCCGACCATCCGCGAAGTCGTCAACTTCCTCCTGCTGCGCGGCAACATCGGCCGCCCCGGAGCCGGCGTCTGCCCCGTGCGCGGCCACTCGAACGTGCAGGGCGACCGCACGATGGGCATCTTCGAACGCCCCGCGCCCGCCTTCCTGGAAGCCCTGGAGAAGGAGTTCGGCTTCGCCCCGCCCCGCCACCACGGCCTGGACGTCGTCCGCGCCATCCGCGCCCTGCGCGACGGCGAGGCGAAGGTGTTCTTCGCCATGGGCGGCAATTTCGTGTCGGCCTCCCCCGACACCGAGGTCACCGAGGCCGCCATGCGCAAGGCCCGCCTGACCGTGCACGTCTCCACCAAGCTGAACCGCTCGCACGCCGTGACCGGCGCGCGCGCCCTCATCCTGCCCACCCTCGGCCGCACCGAGCGCGATCTCCAGGCCGGCGGCGAGCAGTTCGTGACCGTCGAGGACTCCATGGGCATGGTGCACGCCTCCCGCGGCCGCCTGAAGCCCGCGAGCGACCAGCTGCTCTCCGAGCCCGCCATCGTCTGCCGCCTCGCCCGCCGCGTCCTCGGCCCCGACTCCCGCACCCCCTGGGAGGAGTTCGAGAAGGACTACGCCACCGTCCGCGACCGCATCGCCCGCGTCATCCCCGGCTTCGAGGACTTCAACGCGCGCGTGGCCCACCCCGGCGGCTTCGCCCTGCCGCACGCCCCGCGCGACGAGCGCCGCTTCCCCACCACCACCGGCAAGGCCAACTTCACGGCCGCCCCCGTGGAGTACCCCACCGTCCCCGAAGGACGGCTGCTGCTCCAGACCCTGCGCTCCCACGACCAGTACAACACCACCATCTACGGCCTCGACGACCGCTACCGCGGCATCAAGAACGGCCGCCGCGTCGTCCTGGTCAACCCCGAGGACGCCGAGGAACTGGGCCTCGCCGACGGCGCGTACACCGACCTGGTCAGCGAGTGGCGGGACGGCGTGGAGCGCCGCGCGCCCGGCTTCCGCGTCGTGCACTACCCCACGGCCAGGGGCTGCGCCGCCGCCTACTACCCGGAGACGAACGTCCTGGTGCCGCTGGACGCGACCGCGGACACCAGCAACACCCCTGCCAGCAAGTCCGTCGTCGTGCGCCTGGAACAATCGACGGTCGACTGAGCGTTCGCTCAGCGACAGGTGACGACGTCGAACGAACGGAGCCGGGCCCCATGGGCGAGCAGCACAGCGTGAAGTTCCCGCAGGAGGTCATCGACGAGTACGCCTCGCTCGGTGTCGACCTGCCCTCCCTGTTCTCGGCGGGCCACCTCGGCACCCGGATGGGCGTCCAGATCCTGGAGGCCTCGGCGGAGCGCGTCGTCGGCACCATGCCCGTCGAGGGCAACACCCAGCCGTACGGCCTGTTGCACGGCGGCGCCTCCGCGGTCCTCGCCGAGACCCTCGGCTCGGTCGGCGCGATGCTGCACGGCGGCATCACCAAGCTCGCCGTCGGCGTCGACCTGAACTGCACCCACCACCGCGGCGCCCGCTCGGGCCTGGTCACCGGCGTGGCCACGCCCGTGCACCGCGGCCGCTCCACGGCCACGTACGAGATCGTGATCAGCGACGAGCAGGGCAAGCGGGTATGCAGCGCGCGCCTGACGTGCATGCTGCGGGACGCGCCCGCGGGCGGCGCCGGAGCCTGATCCGGAGAGGGACCGCACGCACAGGGCCGGAGCCTCTGGCTCCGGTCTAGCCTCGGCGCATGAGGCACCGGATGCGCCGCCGCGACGGCGGGCCGTACGGATGAATGCCGTCGGGCCCGTCGAGCCGGGCGAAAACACCTACGCCCAAGAGGCCGCCGCCCACGAGGCCGCCGCCCCCGAGCCCGCGCCGCCCGCCCGGCGCGGGACGCGCCACCGTCGTACGGCGATCGCCGCCGCCACGGCGGTGGCCCTGGGCGCGGCCGGTCTCGGCCTCTATCTGACCCGCCCCGAGCCGCCGCCCGAGCCGCCCCCGCCCTGGCCGTCGCAGAGCGTGTCGGTGACGTACACGGGCGAGATGTCCCGTCCCCGGGCCGGGGAGCGGGACTTCACCTTCGCCGTCACCTTCACCCAGGCGTCCGGACCCCCGGTCACCGTCCGCCAGGTCGCCCAGCCCTCGGCGTCGCTTTCGGTGCGTACCTCCCCCGGCCCCCCATTCACGGTGAAAACGGGAACACCCCGGAAGTTGATCATCACGATGCACATTCGCGAATGCGGAGAAGTGCCACGGAATGCCGGGCTCCCTTTCCTCGAAGTAACACTGCGTAATGCGCGCGCAAACGAGCGGCAGAGTTACATCCTGGGTCCGGAATACGCGAATGATCTTTCCGCGGCTCTGAGCGCCGCATGCCCACGAACACGCGTGTCATGAGCCAAACGCCTTTACGCTCCTGCCGCTTTGTCCTGGAGATTCTCAGCATGTGGATGCGTCGAGATCCACCGAACAAGGTCATATTCGGTCCCAACCGCCCCCTGCGTTCCAGCCCGGAATACTCCGTGGCATAACAAGAGCGTCACAGCCTTGGTCTGACCACTCCACCTGGAACAAAGGCGCCCTTAGAGTCACGGCCAGTCACCGCGCCCACCGGATTCCTCTCAGTTCGGTTCCGCGCTCGACTCGGCGTTCCAACAAGGGACAGCCGTGCCAGGGGAAAGGACTGATCGTGCGTCAACGTTCGCTCATAGCCATCACCGCCGCACTCACCGCGGGGGCGCTCACCCTCACCGCATGTGGCTCGCGCGACGACAAGGACAAGGAGAGCGCCGAGGGCGGCGGCACCACCGTGGTCATCGGCGTCGACGCGCCGCTCACCGGTGACCTCTCCGCGCTCGGCCTCGGCATCCGCAACTCCGTCGAGCTGGCCATCAAGCAGGCCAACGCCAAGAAGTACGTCGACGGCATCAACTTCAAGATGGAAGCCGCGGACGACCAGGGCCAGCCCTCGTCCGGCCAGACGAACGCCACCAAGTTCGTCGCCAACAAGCAGCTCCTCGGCGCCGTCGGCCCCCTGAACTCCTCCGTCGGCGAGTCCATGCAGAAGGTCTTCGACGACGCCAAACTCGTCCAGGTGTCCCCCGCCAACACCAACCCGGCCATGACCCAGGGCCCGGACTGGAACGGCGGCAAGAAGGTACGCCCGTACAAGGCCTACTTCCGCACCGCCACCACCGACGCGATCCAGGGCCCCTTCGCCGCCCAGTACCTGTACAACACGGCCAAGAAGAAGAAGGTCTTCGTCATCGACGACAAGAAGACCTACGGCGCCGGACTCGCCGCCACCTTCAAGGACGAGTTCACCAAGCTCGGCGGCAAAGTCGCGGGCACCGAACACGTCAACCCGGACACCAAGGACTTCGGCGCCGTCGCCACCAAGATCAAGAACTCCGACGCCGACGTCGTCTACTACGGCGGCGAATACCCCGCCGCGGGCCCCCTCAGCAAGCAGATGAAGAAGGCCGGAGCCAAGATCCCCCTCGCCGGCGGCGACGGAATCTACAGCGCCGACTACATCAAGCTCGCCGGCAAGGACGGCAAGGGCGACTACGCCACCTCCGTCGGCCAGCCCGTCGAGCAGCTGCCCTCCGCCAAGGAATTCATCGCCAACTACAAGAAGGCCGGCTACAAGGAAGCCTACGAAGCCTACGGCGGCTACTCCTACGACTCCGCCTGGGCCATCATCGAGGCCGTCAAAAAGGTCGTCGAGGACAACGACGGCGAGCTGCCCTCCGACGCCCGCGCCAAAATCGTGGACGCCATGCAGGACGTCTCCTTCGACGGCGTGACCGGCAAGGTCTCCTTCGACGAATACGGCGACGCCACCAACAAGCAGCTCACCGTCTACCAGGTCAAGGACACCACCGACCCCGCCAAGGGCTGGAAGCCCGTCAAGTCCGGCACCTACACCGGCTGACCCACCCCCGCAGCACGACACCGCCGCGCGGGGCGCTGCCCGACAGCGCCCCGCGCGGCGTCACATCCGACGCGGCGACGGCCCAGCCGTCGCAGCGGTGCCGTATCCGTCGCATTCGAAGAACTCGGAGGACCTGCGGTGCACGAACTGCCGCAACAGCTGGTCAACGGCCTGCTACTGGGATCCATGTACGGCCTGATCGCCATCGGCTACACAATGGTCTACGGCATCGTCCAGCTCATCAACTTCGCCCACGGCGAGATCTTCATGGTCGGCGGCTTCGGCGCCCTCACCGTCTGGCTCTGGCTACCCGGCTCCACCACCATGTGGGTGGCCATCCCCCTCATGCTCATAGGCGCCGTCATCGTCTCCACCACCATCGCCATCGGAGCCGAACGCTTCGCCTACCGGCCTCTGCGCGGCGCCCCACGGCTCGCCCCGCTCATCACCGCCATCGGCCTGTCCCTCGCACTCCAGCAAGCCGTCTGGGCCTGGTACCCGCACGCCAAGTCCTCCCGGACCTTCCCCGAGATCCCCGGCGACTCCATCCACATCGGCAGCGTCACCATCCAGCCCGGCGACCTCTTCCTCGTCGCCGCCGCGCCGATCTGCATGTTCGCCCTCGGCTGGTTCGTCATGAAGACCCGCGTCGGCCGCGGCATGCAAGCCACCGCGCAAGACCCCGACACAGCCAAACTCATGGGCGTCAACACCGACCGCGTCATCGTCGTCGCCTTCGCCCTCGGCGCCGCCTTCGCCGGCATCGCCGCCGTCGCCTACGGCTTCCGCTACGGCGAAGTCAACTTCCGCATGGGCTTCCTCTGGGGCCTCAAGGCCTTCACCGCCGCCGTCCTCGGCGGCATCGGCAACATCTACGGAGCCATGATCGGCGGACTCGTCCTCGGCGTCGCCGAAGCCATGGCCACCGCCTACATGAACGACATCCCCGGCATGGACAAGCTCGGCGGCCAGTCCTGGGCCGATGTCTGGGCGTTCGTACTCCTCATCGTCGTCCTCCTCGTCAGGCCGCAAGGCCTCCTCGGCGAGCGCGTCGCGGACAGGGCGTGACCACCATGACCACACACACCACAGCGGCCGACAACACCCGCCCGCACAAGGAGAACGCCCCCCAAGGCCTCCTCCCCCTCCCCACCGGCCCCGCCCGCGCCATGGCCACCGGCGGCGGCGCACTCACCGTCGTCTCCGCCTTCCTCGCCTGGACCTGGACCGCCGCCTTCCCCGGCGACCTCACCGTCTACGGCTACCCGGGCGGGCTCCAGTGGCTCGTCCTCATCACCGGCGCCCTCACCACCCTCCTCGGCCTCGCCTCCTACGGCATCAAGGGCGTACGGGCGATCGCCCCCGGCAACGCCGACGCCGCCCTCAAGTACGCGGCCCTCGCCGCCTTCGCCACCGCCTGGTACACGATCCTCGCGATCAGCACCAAACTCGGCGGACTCGCCAACCTGGAACCGGGCGGCTGGATCGTCGCCGTCGCCACCCTCACCGCCCTCACCGGCGCCCTCGCCCTGCCCTTCCAACGGCCCCAGACCTACCCGGTCGACCCCGAGGACACCGGCTGGGAGCAGTTCAAGCACCGCCTGCGCAACGGCCTCATCACCACCAAGGGCGCCTTCGCCGCCGAGCCGCCGCCCACCCCGCGCAAGCTCCCCGACTACGTCGAGATCCTCGCCATCGTCGCGGCCCTCGCCACCGGCCTGCTCGTCTTCACCTACGGGATCGGCACCGAGTACGACGAACTCTTCATCGGGTTCCTCATCTCCGTCGCCCTCGGCTTCGCCGCACTCTCCAAAGCCGGCGTCGTCGCCCAGATCTCCGTCTACACCGCGCGCCACCGCAACATCACCCTCATCGGCGCCTTCCTCGCCGCCGCCGCCTTCCCCTTCACCCAGAACGACGACCAGTACGCCACCATCGGCGTCTACATCCTCATCTTCGCCACCGTCGCCCTGGGCCTGAACATCGTCGTAGGACTCGCGGGCCTCCTCGACCTCGGATACGTCGCCTTCCTCGGCGTCGGCGCCTACGCGGCGTCCATGGTCTCGGGATCCCCCTCCTCCCCCTTCGACGTCCACCTCCCCTTCTGGGCCGCCATCCTCGTCGGCGCGGCCGCCTCCCTCGTCTTCGGCGTCATCATCGGCGCCCCCACCCTGCGACTGCGCGGCGACTACCTCGCCATCGTCACCCTCGGCTTCGGCGAGATCTTCCGCCTCGTCGCCATGAACAGCGACGGCGCCTCCGGACCCGACATCACCAACGGGTCCAACGGCATCTCCTCAATCCCGAACCTGAAGATCTTCGGCTTCGACTTCGGGCTCGAACACAGCATCCTCGGCTTCTCCATCGGCCGCTTCGCCAACTACTTCTTCCTGATGCTGCTCATCACCCTCGTCGTCGTCCTCGTCTTCCGCCGCAGCGGCGACTCCCGCATCGGCCGCGCCTGGGTCGCCATCCGCGAGGACGAGACAGCGGCACTCGCCATGGGCATCAACGGATTCCGCGTCAAACTCATCGCCTTCGCCCTCGGCGCCGCACTCGCCGGACTCGCGGGCACCGTCCAGGCCCACGTCACCTACACCGTGACACCCGAGCAGTACCAGTTCGCCAACACCGTCCCGCCCAACTCCGCGTTCCTCCTCGCGGCCGTCGTCCTCGGCGGCATGGGCACCATCAGCGGACCCCTCGTCGGCGCCGCGCTGCTCTACCTCATCCCCAACAAGCTCGCCTTCCTCGGCGACTACCAGCTCTTCGCCTTCGGCCTCGCCCTCGTGCTCCTCATGCGCTTCCGCCCCGAAGGCCTCATCCCCAACCGCCGCCGCCAACTCGAGTTCCACGAAGCCGAACTCGCACCCGGCGAGACGCCGCCACCCGCAGTCCTCAGCAAGACAGGGGCCTGACCATGACCACCGACACCACCGCACAGGGCCCCGCCCCCACCACCCCCGCCGGAGAGACCGTCCTCGACGCCCGCGGCGTCACCATGCGCTTCGGCGGCCTCACCGCCGTACGATCCGTCGACCTCACCGTCAACACCGGCGAAATCGTCGGCCTCATCGGCCCCAACGGCGCGGGCAAGACCACCTTCTTCAACTGCCTCACCGGCCTCTACGTCCCCACAGAAGGCGAAGTCCGGTACAAGGGCGACATCCTGCCCGCCAAATCCTTCAAGGTCACCGCCGCGGGCATCGCCCGCACCTTCCAGAACATCCGGCTCTTCGCCAACATGACCGTCCTGGAGAACGTCCTCGTCGGCCGCCACACCCGCACCAAGGAAGGCCTCTGGTCAGCCCTCCTCCGCGGCCCCGGCTTCCACCGGGCCGAAGCGGCCTCCAAGGCCCGCGCCATGGAACTCCTGGAATTCGTCGGCCTCGCCGACAAGGCCGAACACCTCTCCAGGAACCTCCCCTACGGCGAACAACGCAAGCTGGAGATCGCCCGAGCCCTCGCCAGCGAACCCGGCCTGCTCCTCCTGGACGAACCCACCGCCGGCATGAACCCCCAGGAGACCCGCGCCACCGAAGAACTCGTCCTCGCCATCCGCGACATGGGCATCGCCGTCCTCGTCATCGAGCACGACATGCGCTTCATCTTCAACCTCTGCGACCGCGTCGCCGTCCTCGTCCAGGGCGAGAAACTCGTCGAAGGATCCAGCGAAACGGTCCAGCAGGACGACCGCGTCATCGCCGCCTACCTCGGCGAACCTTTCGAGGAGAACAACTGATGACCGCACTCCTTGAGGTCGAGGACCTCCGCGTCGCCTACGGCAAGATCGAAGCCGTCAAAGGCATCTCCTTCACCGTCGAGGCGGGCAAAGTCGTCACCCTCATCGGCACCAACGGCGCGGGAAAAACCACCACCCTGCGCACCCTCTCCGGCCTCCTCAAGCCGGTCAGCGGCTCGATCAAATTCAACGGCAAGACGCTGCGCAAATACCGCGCCGACCAAATAGTCTCGCTCGGCCTCGCACACTCCCCCGAAGGCCGCCACATCTTCCCCCGCATGACCATCGAGGACAACCTCCGCCTCGGCGCCTACCTCCGCTCCGACAAAACAGGCATCGAAAAGGACATCACCCGCGCCTACGACCTCTTCCCCATCCTCGGAGAACGCCGCAAACAAGCCGCGGGCACCCTCTCCGGCGGCGAACAACAAATGCTCGCCATGGGCCGCGCCCTCATGTCCCAGCCCAAACTCCTCATGCTCGACGAACCCTCCATGGGCCTCTCGCCGATCATGATGCAGAAAATCATGGCGACCATCGCCGAACTGAAAGCCGGCGGCACGACGATCCTCCTCGTCGAACAGAACGCCCAGGCCGCGCTCTCCCTCGCCGACGAGGGCCACGTCATGGAAGTCGGCAAGATCGTCCTCTCCGGCTCGGGGGGTGACCTCCTCCACGACGAATCCGTGCGGAAGGCGTACCTCGGCGAGGACTGAGCCCCCTTTCCATACGGGACGAGGCCCGCACCCCGACTTCGGGGGTGCGGGCCTCGTCGTACCTACGTACGTACGTATGGGCGCTCCGGGCTAACCCTTCGCCGCCTTCTTCTCCTCGGCGTCCTCGATGACCGCCTCCGCCACCTGCTGCATCGACAGGCGGCGGTCCATCGACGTCTTCTGGATCCACCGGAACGCGGCGGGCTCGGTGAGGCCGTACTCGGTCTGGAGGATCGACTTCGCGCGATCCACCAGCTTCCGCGTCTCCAGGCGCTGGGAGAGGTCCGCGACCTCCTTCTCCAGCGTCTTCAGCTCCGTGAACCGCGAGACGGCCATCTCGATCGCCGGCACGACGTCACTCTTGCTGAACGGCTTCACGAGATACGCCATCGCACCGGCGTCCCGCGCCCTCTCCACGAGGTCGCGCTGCGAGAACGCGGTCAGCATGAGCACCGGGGCGATGGACTCCTCGGCGATCTTCTCCGCCGCGGAGATGCCGTCGAGGACGGGCATCTTCACGTCGAGGATCACCAGGTCCGGCTTGTGCTCGCGGGCCAGCTCGACGGCCTTCTCCCCGTCACCGGCCTCGCCCACGACGCTGTAGCCCTCTTCCTCCAGCATCTCTTTGAGGTCGAGCCGGATCAGGGCCTCGTCCTCGGCGATGACGACGCGGGTCGTCAGCGGCGGCACGTGCGACTTGTCGTCGTCGGACACGTCGTCTGCGGGCTGGGGCGACTCGGGGGCGGTCACGGGGGCTCCTCGTTATGGCAGGTGCGCTGCCCTAGCAGGGTACCTAGCTGCGGTGGCACGCGGTGACCCGGTACACTTCCGGCAGCGCCTGGCCGGGTTGGTGGAACGGTATACACGGAGGTCTCAAACACCTCTGCCTGAGAGGGCTTGCGGGTTCGAATCCCGCACCCGGCACCTTTCAGAAAAGCGGAGGTCCACGTTCTCGTGGATCTCCGCTTTTTGTTACACACGGCCATGTTCAGCGACACAGAGTTGCCGCATGAACTTCCATAGCACTGAAGTACGACAGAAGGCGCTCACACTGCTGCGCGGCGGCGCGAGGAACGCTCAGGTCGCGCGCGAACTGAACGTCCCACTTGGCACCATCGGCTACTGGAAGCACATGGACCGAGCCAAGCGGGGTGAGTGCCCAGGGCGACACGACCCGAAGTGCCCACGCTGTGATGGCCGCGAGCTCGACGAAGCCGCGTACTCGTATCTACTGGGTCTCTATCTCGGCGACGGACACATCATCCGATACTCCGCCCACCGCGTCCCGAGCCTGATGATCGTCTGCGCCGAGGCGTGGCAGGGGCTCATGGATCTCTGCGAAGCAGCGATGCGCACGGTGTTCCCCGACAACTCGGTCTGCCGCGTTCGCCGGACCGGCTGTCGCAACGTGAAGGTCTACTCGAACCACCTGTGGTGCATGTTCCCCCAGCACGGCCCCGGCAAGAAGCACGACCGCAAGATCGCCCTCGAACCCTGGCAGCAGACAATCGTTGACGCCCACCCCTGGGACCTCCTCCGAGGCCTGGTCCACTCCGACGGCTGCCGTATCACGAACTGGACGACCCGCATCGTCGGCGGGGAACGCAAGCGCTACGAATACCCCAGGTACTTCTTCACCAACGTGTCCGACGACATCCGTCAGCTCTACACCGACACCCTCGACCGGCTCGGCATCGAATGGACACACTGCACCCGCCACGGCAACCCGTACAACATCTCCGTCGCCCGCAAAGCCTCCGTAGCCCTCATGGACGCCCACATCGGCCCCAAGCACTGACCCAACCGCCGGAGGCTACTCGTGGTCCCCGCTCTCGCCGATGCGATGCACCCGTACCAGGTTGGTCGAGCCCGAGACCCCCGGCGGGGAGCCCGCCGTGATGACGACCACGTCGCCCTTCTCGCAGCGGCCGATCTTCAGGAGCAGCTCGTCGACCTGGTCGACCATCGCGTCGGTGGATTCGACGTGCGGGCCGAGGAAGGTCTCCACGCCCCAGGTGAGGTTCAGCTGGGAGCGGGTGGCCTTGTCGGGGGTGAAGGCGAGGAGGGGGATGGGTGAGCGGTAGCGGGAGAGGCGGCGGACGGTGTCGCCGGACTGGGTGAAGGCGACGAGGAATTTCGCGCCGAGGAAGTCGCCCATTTCGGCGGCGGCCCGGGCGACGGCGCCGCCTTGGGTGCGGGGCTTGTTCCGCTCGGTGAGGGCCGGGAGGCCTTTCGCGAGGATGTCCTCTTCCGCCGCTTCGACGATGCGGCCCATGGTGCGGACGGTCTCGACGGGGTATTTGCCGACGCTGGTCTCGCCGGAGAGCATGACGGCGTCGGTGCCGTCGATGACGGCGTTGGCGACATCGCTTGCCTCGGCCCTCGTGGGCCGGGAGTTGTCGATCATCGAGTCGAGCATCTGGGTGGCGACGATGACGGGTTTGGCGTTGCGCTTGGCGAGTTTGATGGTGCGCTTCTGGACGATGGGGACTTGTTCGAGGGGCATTTCGACGCCGAGGTCGCCGCGGGCGACCATGATGCCGTCGAAGGCGGCGACGATGTCCTCGATGTTCTCGACCGCCTGGGGCTTTTCGACCTTGGCGATGACGGGCAGGCGGCGGCCCTCTTCGTCCATGATGCGGTGGACGTCTTCGATGTCGCGTCCGCTGCGGACGAAGGAGAGGGCGATGACGTCGAATCCGGTGCCGAGGGCCCAGCGGAGGTCGGCCTCGTCCTTGTCGGAGAGGGCGGGGACGGAGACGGCGACGCCGGGGAGGTTGAGGCCCTTGTGGTCGGAGACCATGCCGCCTTCGACGACGGTGGTGGTGACGCGCGGGCCGTCGACGGCGGTGACCTCGAGGGTGACCTTGCCGTCGTCGACGAGGATGCGTTCGCCGGTGGTGACGTCCTGGGCGAGGCCGCTGTAGGTGGTGCCGCAGTGTTGGCGGTCGCCTTCTACGTCTTTTTCGACGGTGATGGTGAAGGTGTCGCCGCGTTCAAGGAGTACGGGGCCTTCGCGGAAGCGGCCGAGACGGATCTTCGGGCCTTGAAGGTCGGCGAGGATGCCGACGCTGCGGCCGGTCTCTTCGGAGGCCTTGCGCACGCGCTGGTAGCGCTCCTCGTGGTCGGCGTGGGTGCCGTGGCTGAGGTTGAAGCGTGCGACGTCCATACCGGCTTCGACCAGTGCTTTGATCTGGTCGTACGAGTCGGTGGCGGGTCCCAGGGTGCAGACGATTTTTGCTCGGCGCATGGTTCGAGCCTAGGGCTTACCGGTGGGTAGAGAATTGGTTCGTCGTGACTACTCAACAACCTTTGCGTGAAGGGCTATTGACAAGTGTTGAAGTGTGCGGGGCGTCGCTCCGATGAGCGGTTTTCCGGGCGGGGCTCAACCGGGCACGTCCATGCGCTGGGTGCCGACGACCGACAGCAGGCGCAGTGCCTCCTCCGACGGTGAGCCGGGGGCAGCGGAGTAGATGAGGACGCGCTGGTCCCGGTCGGCGATGTCCAGGACGTCGCATCTGAGGGCGACGGTACCGATGAGGTGGTGCTCGAAGGTCGTGCACGGGATGGGCCGGTCGGTCACGTCGTGGGCGGTCCACAGCCGGGCGAACTCCGCGCTGCCGACGCGGAGTTCCTCGATCAGGCCGGTCACTTCCGGGTCGTGGGGGTAGCGGGCCGCGGCCGCGCGCAGGTGCTGGGTGGCGGTGCGTGCGAACTCCTCGGCGCCCGCGACGCCGTACAGCCGTCGGCCGTGCGGGTGCGGGGTGAGGAAGGCGCGCCGGATGAGGTTCCGTTCGCGCGGGGGCAGGGCGGAGAAGTCCTCCATGAGGGCGGCTGCCAGGGGGTTCCAGGCGATGACCTCGTAGGTGGCCGAGAGGACGACCGCCGCGGCGTCCGGGAGCCGGTGCAGTAGGTCGACGATGCTCTGCCGCACTTCTCGGGAGGGTCCGGGCGGTGGGCCGGGGGGAAGTCCGGCGAGGTGGTGGAGGTGGTCGCGCTCGGCGTCCGACAGGCGCAGGGCGCGGACGAGTTGGGTCAGTACCTCGCGGGAGGGGTGGGGGGCGCGGGCCTGTTCGAGGCGTGCGTAGTACTCGGGTGAGATGAAGGCGAGCTGTGCCACCTCCTCGCGGCGCAGGCCGGGGGTGCGGCGGCGTGTGCCGGCGGGTATTCCCACGTCGGCGGGGGTAATGCGGGCGCGTCTGCTGCGCAGGAAGTCGCCCAGTTCTTGTCGTACTCGTCGGTCCACGTGTCCAGTGTGTACTGGTGTGGTGGTGCCCAGCCAGGTACTGCTGGTGCCTGGATGGGCGGGGTGGCGGGGCGCAGGCTCGTCGGCATGGACAACGTCACGGACAACATCTCGAACAGCGACACCCTGCACAGCGACACCCTGGACAACAGCGCCCTGGACGACAACGCCCTGAACGACACGTCGGCCTCGTCCGCCGCGGCTTCGGGCCTGCTCGCCGGGAAGGTGGCCTTCATCAGCGGTGCCGGTCGCGGGATCGGTGCCGCCGCGGCGCGGCTGTTCGCCGAGGAGGGTGCCCGGGTGCTGCTGGCGGCTCGTTCGGAGGATCAGCTCAAGGCGGTGGCCGGGGAGATCCGGGCGTCCGGCGGTGTCGCGGACCATGTGGTGTGCGATCTGGCCGACCCGGTGAGCGTGCGTGCCGCGGTCGGTCGTGCCGTGGAGTTGTACGGTCGGCTCGACGTGGCCTTCAACAACGGTGCGACGGGTCAGCCGCCCGGTCCGCTGGATGAGTTGCCGGAGGCCGATCTCGATCACGTCTACGCCGTCAACCTGAAGGGGCCGTGGGTGGCCATGTCCGCCGAGATCGCCGCCATGCGTGCGACGGCGGGGCGGGGGGCCATCGTCAACACGTCCAGTGTCGGTGCGCTGATGGCCAATCCGCAGCTTCCCGTGTACGGGGCGCTGAAGCGGGCGTTGAACAGTCTGACGGCTTCGGCGGCGGCCACGTATGGGCCTGAGGGCATTCGTGTGAACGCCATCGCGCCCGGCACTACGCTCACCGAGTTGCTGTTCGAGTGGGAGGAGCGGTCTCCGGGCACCGTGGACGCGCTCAATGCGCGGACGCCGCTGGGTCGTGGTGCGGAGCCGCGGGAGATCGCCGAGGCGGCCGCGTGGCTGTTGAGTGACCGTGCCTCGTATGTCACTGGTGAGGTGCTTCGGGTCGACGGGGGCATGCTGGCCTGAGGCCGTTCATACCGTTCATGGGCTCATACGTTCATACATTCATGCCGTCAGCTCTGGCGGGACGAGGGTGAAGCGGGCGTTGACCTGCGCGTAGACGTGCTGGCGCTGCGGTTCGAGGTCGAGGGGGGCCGCTTCCTCCGCGAAGTCGGGTGCGCCTCCGTAGGCGGCGGAGCGCATGCCGCCGGCTGGGCCTCCGTAACCGTATACGGGGGTGTTCTCCGCGCCGACGTCGGCGAGTTCGACGAGGGCGGCGAGGGTGGTGCCGAGGGCTTCGGCGTATTCGCGGGCGCGTTGTACCGCTTCCCGGACGGCTTGCTGGCGGGCCCGGCGGTGGGTGGGTGAGTCGGGGCGCAGGGCCCACCAGGGGCCTTCGACCTGGGTGAGGTCGAGGTCGGCGAGGCGGGTGGTGAGTTCGCCGAGTGCGGTGAAGTCGGTGAGTTCGGCGGTGAGGTGGACGCGGCCGTGGTAGGCGCGGATGCGTTCGCCGCGGCCGTGTTTGGTGAGTTCGGGGGTGATGGAGAGGGTGCCGGTCTCGACTCTGTCGACGGCGTCGCCGTAGCTCTTGATGAGGTCGAGGGCGGTGGTGTTGCGTCGGGTGAGGTCGTTGAGGGCGTCGCGTCGGTCGGTGCCGCGGGCGCTGATGGTGATGCTGATGCGGGCGATCTCGGGGTCGACTTCGAGGTGGGCTTCACCGCGGACGGCGACGCGGGGGGCGTCGGGGGTGCCGTAGGGGGTGTGGGGGGCGGGGGTGGTGCCCTCAATGGTGTTCATGGGCTCACTCTCGCAGCAGGTGGGGGCGGGTGACAGTCATCGGATCGAAACCTGCGGGGTCTGTCGCGGATGTGGTTTTCGGGGCCAGAATCTACGCGCGTTACTACGGTCGACCGAGGAGTACAGAAATGCCGCTGAACCGCAGGAAGTTCCTGGGCACGTCCGCCGCCACCGGTGCTGGTGTGGCGCTCACGGGTGGGGTGGTCGCGCCGTCCGTGGCCGAGGCGAGGAGTGCCGGGGCAGAGGGGAGGCCCGGTGGGCGGGCGAAGCGGTACTCGTTCACCGTGCTGGGGACGACGGATCTGCACGGCAACGTCTTCAACTGGGACTACTTCACGGACAAGGAGTTCGACGACAAGGATCACAACGATGTGGGCCTGGCGAAGATCTCCACGCTGGTGAACGAGGTCCGTGCGGAGAAGGGCCGCCGGAACACGCTGTTGATCGACGCGGGCGACACGATTCAGGGTACGCAGCTGTCGTACTACTACGCGAAGGTGGATCCGATCACCGCCGCGCGCGGTCCGGTGCATCCGATGGCGCAGGCGATGAACGCGATCGGGTACGACGCGGCGGCGCTGGGCAATCATGAGTTCAATTACGGTATTCCGGTGCTGCGGAAGTTCGAGGAGCAGTGTGATTTCCCGCTGCTCGGGGCGAACGCGCTGGATGCGAAGACGCAGCGGCCGGCTTTCCCGCCGTACTTCATGAAGTGTCTGCGGACGCCGCACGGCCGGGATGTGAAGGTGGCGGTGCTCGGGTTGACGAATCCGGGTATCGCGATCTGGGACAAGGCGAACGTGCAGGGGAAGATGACGTTCCCGGGTCTTGAGGAGCAGGCGGCGAAGTGGGTGCCGAGGCTGCGTTCGATGGGCGCGGATGTCGTCATCGTGTCGGCGCATTCGGGGTCGAGTGGTACGTCGTCGTACGGTGATCAGCTGCCGTATGTGGAGAACGCCGCGGGGCTTGTGGCCGAGCAGGTGCCGGGGATCGACGCGATTCTGGTGGGGCACGCGCACACGGAGATCCCGGAGTACTTCGTGGAGAACAAGGCGACCGGCAAGAAGGTCGTGTTGTCGGAGCCGTTGAAGTGGGGGCAGCGGTTGACGCTGTTCGACTTCGATCTGGTGTGGGCGCGGGGCCGCTGGACGGTGGAGAAGGTCGGGGCGAAGGTCCTGAACTCCAATGCGGCGGTGGAGGACGAGAAGATCACGCGGCTGCTCGCCGATGAGCACAAGAAGGTCGTCGCGTACGTCAATCAGGTGATCGGTACGTCGCTGGAGGCGATGAGTACGGCCGAAGGCCCGTACAAGGATGTCGCGATCATCGATCTGATCAATCAGGTGCAGCGGGAGACGGTGGCGGAGGCGCTGAAGGGCGGGGCGTATGCGGCGCTGCCGGTGCTGTCGCAGGCGTCGTGTTTCTCGCGGACGGCGCGGATACCGGCGGGTGAGGTGACGATCCGGGACGCCGCGGGTCTCTATCCGTTCGAGAACACGCTGGAGGCGCGGCTGGTGACGGGTGCGCAGCTCAAGGAGTATCTGGAGTTCTCGGCGCGCTATTACGTGCAGACGCCCGCGGGTGCTCCGGTGGATCCGGCGAAGCTGACGAACGCCGACAAGATCCCGGATTACAACTATGACGCGGTGTATGGGGTGACGTACGAGATCGATGTCGCGAAGCCGGTCGGGTCGCGCATCGTGAAGCTGGCCTTCGAGGGCAAGGACATCGATCCGAAGGCGGAGTTCGTGCTGGCGGTGAACAATTACCGGGCGAGTGGTGGCGGCAATTTCCCGCACATCGCGGGTGCCAAGCAGTTGTGGGCGAATTCGGAGGAGATCCGGAACACGATCATCGGTTGGGTGAAGGCGAAGGGGACGGTGGACCCGGGTGAGTTCGCGTCGGTCGGCTGGAGGCTGACCCGGGACGGTGTGCCGGTGTTCTAGAGATCATTAGCGGTGCGGGTTACGTGGGGTCGTGACGTGTGTCGTGGGCTGCGCCATGCCGGAGGTATGAAGTATCCCCAATCGCTGGCGTCGGGCCCTGGTCTCGGGAGGCCGGCAGGCGCTGGTCTCCAAGGGCCCCGGTGGCGCCCACGCAAGCTCGATGCCAGTCAACTATGCGCCCTGGAGGCAGTGCTGGAGGCCGGTCCGGCCTCATATGGCCGGAGTGACCAGTGCTGGACGCCGCCTCGCATCGGCGAGGTCCAGCCATCCGCACCAGTTGCTCAATTCGGGGGCGGAATGCGGATCCGCTCCTCAGCCAGGCGGCCTGGCCGAATCCGGCCGCGGTCGGGGCGTGCTGTGAAGCGGGGTGAGGCCGCCCCGGCGGCGGTAGCCGTGCACCGTGGCGGCCACCGTCCTGGGCATCCAGTAGGTGTAGCCGTAACCGCCCTTGGCGCACTGATCGGCCAGCAATCATGTGAAGTGTCCGTGGCCCGGCGTGATACGTAGCTCCGGCAGCACCACGCTCGACCGCGACGAAAGCCGCAGGACCGTGCCGTAGAGACCGTCGACGAAGACGGCTTCACGCTGGTCGATGCGGCCCAGCCACCGCCAGTCCGCCCGACCGTCCAGTCCACGTCTGCGAACGCCCAAGTCCCGCCGGCGTCGGATGGCGGGCGGCGCCAACTCCCGGGCAGGTGACAACATTCGCGGCCAGTTCACCCCATCTGAACGGAGGTCCCCCCCGGCTGTGCGGCGACTGGGTGCGGCTCATCGGCGTCCGGCTTGCCGCATACTCCTCGGCCCTCACCGCCCCAGGCCCTGATCCACCGGACACGCCCCGCCCGATCCGCTACGGTCCTGCCGTGGACCCATTGATCACCGAAGATCCGTCTCACATAGGCCCGTACCGTCTGATCGCGCGCCTGGGCGCGGGCGGCATGGGACTGGTCTACCTGGGCCGTTCGGATGTCGGTCGGACCGTCGCGGTCAAGGTCGTGCAGACCGCGTACGCCAAGGACCCCGAATTCCGGCGGCGGTTCGCGCACGAAGTCGCGGCCGCGCGGCGGGTGGGCGGGGCGTGGACGGCGGCGGTACTCGACGCCGACACCGAGGCCCAAGTGCCCTGGGTTGCCACACAGTACGTCGCCGGCCCGTCGCTGCAGGCCGTGGTGGCCGAGGACTTCGGCCCGCTGCCGGAGGCGTCGGTACGCGCCCTCGCGAGCGGTCTGGCGCGGGCTCTGGTCGACATCCATACGGCGGGGCTCATCCACCGTGACCTCAAGCCGGGGAACGTCCTGGTGACGGTGGACGGGCCGCGGGTCATCGACTTCGGCATCGCGCGGGCGCTGGAGACTCTGGCCGAGGGTGCAATGACGCGTACCGGCGCGGTGATCGGTTCGCCCGGGTTCATGTCGCCGGAGCAGGTGCGGGGGCAACGGCTCACGCCTGCCTCCGACATCTTCTGCCTCGGCTCGGTCCTCGCCTACGCCGCCACCGGACGCTCACCCTTCGGCACAACGGACAGCGGGCTGCACGCCCTGATGTTCCGGGTCGCGAAAGAAGAACCCGGCCTCAACGGCATACCGGAACCCCTCCTTGGGCTCGTACGGGAGTGTCTACGGAAGGACCCCGGCGCGCGGCCCGCCGCCCAGGACGTCATGGCTCGCACCGCCACGGACCCGGACGAGCCGTGGCTGCCGGAGAGAGTGCTCAGTCAACTGGGGCGCCACTCCGCACAGTTGCTGGACTTCGCACCCCTCCAGACCCCTGAGCCGACAGCCATCTCCGGCCCAGCTGCCCCGGTTCCGCCCGCCGCACCGGCCGGGGCGCCGGCTGCCACGCCCACGCACCCAAGTCCTCGACCCGCCTGGGAGGCCCGCACGCAGACAGCCACGCACACACCCCCACCGCCGGCCGCACCCGCCCTGCACAACGCACCTACCAGCGCCGCCTCCGCCCCCTCGGCTCCCACTCGGCCTCGTCGGCGTCGACTTGTCGTGGCCGCGGCGTCCGCCACCGCCCTCGCCGTACTCGTGGGCGGCCTCTTCGTGATCCGCCCCTGGGACGGCGACTCCCCGCAGAGCGGCGGTGGCGGGGGCGAGAAGAACAAGACCAGCACCCTGCCCGCGAAGTTCGCCGGCACCTGGCAGGGCGCGTTCGCGGGAGGCCCGTCCACCCCAGACCATCTCGTCCGCCTCAAAGTCACCAAGGGCGGGCGCGGCGACAAGGTCGTCGAGTACTCCCAGCGGTTCGGTGGCCACGTGTGCGTCTACAGCAGCCGCCTCACCTCCGTGTCCGGCAGCACGGTGGTCAAGGTCGGTAAGGGCACTCTGGAGCGCGCCGAGCCGAAGGCCGCCTCCGGCGAATGCGCCGAGGAGCGGCCCGCGATGACCCTCAAGAGCCCGCGCGACGACACCTTCGAGCTGGTGACGGGCGAGGCGTCCTCCATGATCCTCACGAAGGACCGGCTCAGTGATCCGGGCACCAAGGTGCTCGAGCCCTTCCGTGGCTCCTGGAGCGGCGACCTCGGCATGCACTTCGAGGAGGGCTTCGACTACGAGATGGAGCTCGACCTGACGGTCTCCGGGCTGGGAGAACAGGGCGTGGTCTTCCGCAGTAAGGAGGAAGGCAAGATCTGCCACTACGTCACCGAGCCCTTCGCCCTCACCGACGACGACGGGGTACACACGCTGCACACCACCCCAGCGACACTGAGTGACGACGCCAAGTCCGAAAAGGGCTGCCCCGATGCCGGTCCGCTCCTGGACCTCCAACTCAACAACGTTGGCGTGTCGATCGACAGCATCTACGTGGACATGCTCCGCCCGCTCTACGGGGACTCGGGGCACACTGGCTCGCTGTTCAAGCCAACCGACTGATCCGCCGAACCGCCATCGACTAGGGTCCTGCCGTGGACCCATTGATCACCGAAGATCCGTCTCACATAGGCCCGTACCGTCTGATCGCGCGCCTGGGCGCGGGCGGCATGGGACTGGTCTACCTGGGGCGCTCGGATGTCGGTCGGACCGTCGCGGTCAAGGTCGTGCAGACCGCGTACGCCAAAGACCCCGAATTCCGGCGGCGGTTCGCGAACGAAGTCGCGGCCGCGCGGCGGGTGGGCGGGGCGTGGACGGCGGCGGTACTCGACGCCGACACCGAGGCCCAAGTGCCCTGGGTTGCCACACAGTACGTCGCCGGCCCGTCGCTGCAGGCCGTGGTGGCCGAGGACTTCGGCCCGCTGCCCGAGGTTTCGGTATGCGCACTCGCGAGCGGACTCGCCCTCGCGCTGACCGAGATCCATACGGCGGGGCTGATTCACCGTGACCTCAAGCCGGGGAACGTCCTGGTGACGGTGGACGGGCCGCGGGTCATCGACTTCGGCATCGCGCGGGCGCTGGAGACTCTGGCCGAGGGTCCAATGACGCGTACCGGCGCGGTGATCGGTTCGCCCGGGTTCATGTCGCCGGAGCAGGTGCGGGGGCAACGGCTCACGCCTGCCTCCGACATCTTCTGCCTCGGCTCGGTCCTCGCCTACGCCGCCACCGGACGCTCACCCTTCGGCACAACGGACAGCGGGCTGCACGCCCTGATGTTCCGGGTCGCGGAGGAGGAACCAGACCTGGCGGGTGTGCCGGAGTCCCTCCTCGGACTCGTACAGCAGTGCCTGCAGAAGGACCCAGCCCTGCGGCCCACCGCTCAGGATGTGGCCCGCACCGCCACGGACTCCGACGAGCCCTGGCTACCGGGAAGGGTGCTCAGTCAACTGGGGCGCCACTCCGCACAGTTGCTGGACTTCGCACCGCTCCAGACCCCTGACCCGACGGTCATCTCCGTCCCGGCTCCCGCCCTGCTTTCGCCCTCAGCGCCGACTGCCGCGCCCACGTACCAGGATCCTCAACCCGCCTGGCAGACACCCGCACAGACACCCCCACTGCCGCCCGCACCCTCCCTGCACAACGCACCCACCAGCACGGCTCACGACCCTTCAGCCCCAACTGGCCCGCGTCGGCGCCGCATTGTCGTGGCCGCCGCGTCCGCCACCGCCCTCGCCGTACTCGTGGGCGGCCTCTTCGTGATCCGCCCCTGGGACGGCGGGGGCGAGAAGAAGTCCAACATCGTGCCGGCCGGATTCTTCGGTACCTGGACGGGTCCGTTCATTGACGCCGAAGCCACGGCCGGGGACCCCCTCGCTCGCCTCGAAATCACCAAGGGCGGGCGCGGCGACAAGGTCGTCGAGTACTCCCAGCTGATCGATCGGCACGTGTGCGTCTACAGCGGACGCCTCACCTCCGTGTCCGACACGTCCCCATCGATCGAGATAGCCGCAGGCACCCTGGAGCGCGCCGAGCCGAAGGCTGCCGCCGAGGACTGCGATAAGCGGCAGCCCGCGATGTCCCTCGTGAGTCTCGGCGGCAACATCGATCTGACGACGGGCGAGGCGGAGACCCTGACCTTCAAGAAGGATCCGCTGTCCGATCCGGAAAGCAGGCTGATAGACCCCTTCGGAGGCCGGCGGAGCCCCCGAGATCCCGACCAAATCATCCATTACGACGCGTTCGACATGAATCTCACCGGTCCCGGAAAGAACGGCATAGGCATCCGCACCAAGGAGTACGGCAAGACCTGCCGCTACGTCACCGAAGCGTTCTCCCTCGTGGAGAAGTGGAATGACTACAAGAGCGAGGAACTCCGGGAGACCACGCTGCACACCGCCCCGTCGACACTACGGGCGGACGACACCGAGTCCGATCCCGGTTGCCGCAAGGACGGTCCGGTCCTGGAGATCACCCACCTCCCCGGTGTCGATGGCAAGTACGTCAGCGTGGACGTGTACAACTCGCCGGAAGGAGAGACGCTGGAAACGGACGTCAGGATGGACAGATCCACCGACTGATCCGTCCCCCGCAGACCGAGCCGTCCTCATACCGGATCACCGCCGTGGGAATCCTTCCTGTTCGACCCACGGATCTCTGGAGGGGGTCAGGACTTGAGGGTGGTGAGGTCGACGGAGTCGGCGAGGGCCTGGGCGCCGGCGTCGTTGACGTGGAGGCCGTCGCCGCTGTCGTAGTCGTCGTGGATCCGGTCGGGGTCGGCCGGGTCCGCGACGGCGGCGGCGAAGTCGGCGTAGGCGTCGAAGGGGCTTTCGGTGCCGCGGATCCAGTCGTTGACCTCGCGGGCGACGGCCAGGCCTTCGGGGGTGGCGTAGCCCTCGAAGACGGTGTCCTTGTAGGGGCCGACGGTGGTGGCGATGGTGGTGAGGCCGGCGGCGTGGAGGCGGTCGGCGAGGGTGGTGAGGCCGGTGATGAGGTCGGCGGCCGTGGGGATGGGCGCGGTGGCGGGGTAGGCCTCCTGGCCGGGGATGCCGAGGTCGTTGAGGCCGAAGTGGAGCAGTACGTGGGTGGCGCCGGGGACGTCGAGGACGTCGTGTTCGAGGCGGGCGAGGGCGTGTTCGCCGATTTCGTCGGTGAGCAGGCGGTTGGCGGAGAGGCCTTGGTTGACGACCCAGCCGGTGCTTCCGGCGGCGCGCAGGCGCTGGTTGAGCAGGTCGGGGAAGCGGTTGTCGGTGTCGGGGGTGGTGCCGGTGCCTTCGAACCAGGAGTCTCCGAAGGCGACGGTGACGGCGGTGCCTCGGGGGGCGAGGACGTCGGCGCCGGCGATGAAGTGGCGGGTGGCGAGCTCTTCGAGGCCCTGGGTGCCGTCGAGGGTGGGTGTGGTGAGGGCGTTGCCGGGGACGGCGTAGCCGGTGCGCAGGGGGACGGCGGAGTAGGTGGCGGGGCCGGTGTCGTCGGGAAGCCAGAGGGTGAGGGCGAGTTCGTCACCGGCGGTCACGGGGCGTTCGATGGGGTCGGTGAGGGCTTCGCCGCCGGCGGGGATGGTGAAGTCCGCGGTGCCGTCGACGTGCAGGGGGGTGTCGCTGCCGGGTTCGATGCCGCTGCCTCGGGTGCGCAGGGCGAGGTGGGCGCCGCCGATGTGCAGGGGTGTTCTGCCGTAGCGGTTGGTGAGGCGGATGCGCAGGGCGGTGCCGCCGCCGTCGAGACGGATGATCTGGCGGAGGGTCTGGGCGGAGAAGGAGCGGCGTTCGAAGAGGTCGCTCTTCTCGTGGGGGCTGATGACGGCGGAGCGGAAGGCTGCGGTCCAGGAGGCTGTGGTCTCTGTGATCATGGTCGTCTGAACCGGGGCGCGGGGGTGGATATTTCGGCTTACACCCTCTTTCTCGAAGGAATATTCGAGGGTGTCGGGGCGCTTGGGGGTGGACAATTCCGCCCATGGATCAGGAATTCGCCGCCGCGCTCGACCCCGTGCTCCGCGACTTGAGGGCCACCTGTGCGGTGCCTCCCCTCGTCCGGGAGGAGCGGGACGACGTGATCGGGGAGCTTGTCGTGCTCTACGAGCCGGACGGTTCGGGTGCCGGGCTCGTCGCGCGCTTCGGTGGGAGTGCGGCCGAGCGGACGGCGGACTTGGCGGATCAGGCCCAGGACTGGGCGGTCGAGGCGTTGTGCGCGGCGCTGCGGCCCGCCGTGTGGCCGGAGTGCCCCGAGCACCCCGGCTCGCATCCGCTGGAGGCCGGGGTGGTGGCGGGTGCCGCCGTGTGGTCGTGTCCGAGGACGCGGCGGGTGGCTGCCTCGATCGGGCAGCTCGGCGGGCCGGTCAGTTCTTGAGGCGACGGTCAGTTCTTGAGGCACCGGTCAGTTCTTGAGGCGTACGAGGTTTCCGCGCTGTTCGCCGATGCGGCCGGTGGCGCTGGTGTGCTGTTCGGGGGTGCTCAGGCCGAAGCTGGTGAAGGCGGTGCGCCGGGGCAGGGGGTAGGGGGTCTTGCCGGTGAGCGTGTTGAGGATGGTGGCGCTGCGCCAGGCGGCGAGGCCGAGGTCGGGGGCGCCGACGCCGTGGGTGTGGCGTTCGGCGTTCTGGACGTAGATGTTGCTGCCGGTGCCGGTGATGGAGGGGTCGAGCGCGAGGCGGTACTGCTCGTCGATGCGGGGGCGGGCGGAGGAGTCCTTGCGGATGTAGGGGTCGAGGCCGGCGAGGAGTTGGTCGAGGGGGCGTTCGCGGTAGCCGGTGGCGAGGATGACGGCGTCGGTGGTGAGGCGGGTGCGGGTGCCTTGCTGGAGGTGTTCGAGGTGGAGTTCGACGCGGGTGGTGGCGACGCGGCCCGCGGTGCGGACGCGGACGCCGGGGGTGAGGACGGCGTCGGGCCAGCCGCCGTGGAGGGTGCGTCGGTACAGCTCGTCGTGGATGGCGGCGATGGTGTCGGCGTCGATGCCTTTGTGGAGCTGCCACTGGTGGGGGACGAGACCGTCGCGGACGGCTTCGGGCAGGGCGTGGAAGTAGCGGGTGTAGTCGGGGGTGAAGTGTTCGAGGCCGAGCTTGCTGTACTCCATGGGGGCGAAGGCCTCGGTGCGGGCCAGCCAGTGGATCTTCTCGTGTCCGGCGGGGCGGGCGCGCAGCAGGTCGAGGAAGATCTCGGCGCCTGACTGTCCTGAGCCGACGACGGTGATGTGTTCGGCGGCGAGGAGCAGTTCGCGGTGGTGGAGGTAGTCGGCGGAGTGGATGACGGGGACGGTGGGGGCTTCGGCGAGGGGCTTGAGGGGTTCGGGGATGTGGGGGGTGGTGCCGACGCCGAGGGCGATGTTCTTGGTGTAGGTGCGGCCGAGGGCTTCGGCTTCGCCGTCGGTGTCGAGTTGGGTGTAGTCGACTTCGAAGAGGTCGCGTTCGGGGTTCCAGCGGACGGCGTCGACCTGGTGGCCGAAGTGGAGTCCGGGGAGGTTCTCGCTGACCCAGCGGCAGTAGGCGTCGTATTCGGCGCGTTGGATGTGGAAGCGCTCGGCGAAGTAGAAGGGGTAGAGGCGTTCGCGGGTCTTCAGGTAGTTGAGGAAGGTCCAGGGGCTCGCGGGGTCGGCGAGGGTGACGAGGTCGGCGAGGAAGGGGACTTGGAGGGTGGCGCCGTCGATGAGGAGGCCGGGGTGCCAGTGGAAGGCGGGGTGCTGGTCGTAGAAGGCGGTGTCGAGTTCGCCGAGGGGCTGGGCGAGTGCGGCGAGGGAGAGGTTGAAGGGGCCGATGCCGATGCCGACGAGGTCGCGGGGGTCCTCGGGGGTGTTGCGCGGCTGGGCGCCGGGGTGGTCGGGTGTGCCGGGCGTGCCGGGCGTGCCGGTCATCAGGGGGTGGTTCCTTCCGGACGTTCGGGCTGGGGGGTGGCGAGTGCGAGGAGCGCGGCGAGGTCGTCGGCCCGGGTGTGCGGGTTGAGGAGGGTCGCCTTGAGCCATCTGCGGCCGCCGAGGTCGGCGCGGCCGAGGACGGCGGTGCCTGCGGTGAGCAGCTTCCTTCGGGTGTGGGCGAGGTCGGTGTCGTCGGCGTGGACGGGCCGGAACAGGACGGTGCTGATGGCCGGTGTGTCGTACAGCTCGAAGCGTGGGTGGGCTTCGACGAGGGCCGCGAACCGCTGCGCCTGGTCGCAGACTCGGTCGACGAGGTCGCCGATCCCGCGTCGGCCGAGGGCCTTGAGGGTGACGGCGATCTTGAGGATGTCGGGGCGTCGGGTGGTGCGCAGGGAGCGGCCGAGGAGGTCGGGCAGGCCGGCGTCGGTGTCGTCGTCGGCGTTGAGGTAGTCGGCGCGGTGGGTGAGGGCGGCGAGGTCGCGGGGGTCGCGGACGGCGAGGAGGCCGGCCGCGGCGGGCTGCCAGCCGAGTTTGTGCAGGTCGAGGGTGAGGGTGTGGGCGCGGTCGATGCCGCGCAGGAGTTTCCTGCGTACGTCGCTGAAGAGGAGGCCTCCTCCGTAGGCGGCGTCGATGTGCAGGCGGGCGCCGTGGGCGGCGCACAGGTCGGCGATGTCGTCGAGGGGGTCGATGAGTCCGGCGTCGGTGGTTCCCGCGGTGGCGGCGACGAGGATCGTGCCTGGTGGGCCGCCCAGGCTGGTGAGGGCCGCGTCGAGGGCGGCGGGGTCGAGGGTGCCGGTGGGTGCGGGCACGGTGACGGGGTCGGGCAGGCCGAGGAGCCAGGCGGCGCGGGGCAGGGAGTGGTGGGCGTTCGCGCCGACGACGAGGCGCAGGGGGTGGCGGTTGCCTTGGGCGGGCGGGGTCTCGCGGGCGAGGAGCACGGCGAGTTGGTTGGATTCGGTGCCGCCGGTGGTGACGAGGGCGTCCGCGTCGGGGTGGATCTCGGCGGCGATGGCGCGGGTGACGAGGGCTTCGAGCGCGGAGGCGGCGGGGGCCTGGTCCCAGGAGTCCATGGAGGGGTTGAGCGCGGAGGCGGCCAGGTCGGCGGCGGCGGCGACGGCCAGTGGCGGGCAGTGCAGGTGGGCGGCGCACAGGGGGTCGGCGGGGTCGGCGGCGCCCGCGGCGAGGGCATGGACGAGGGTGCGCAGGGCTGCTTCGGGGCCGGTGCCCCGCTCGGGCAGGACGGGTTCGGCGGCGGCGCGCAGGCGGTCGGTGACGGCTTGGGGGCCGTCGGCGGGGAGGGGGCCGCGGCGGGCGGCCGCCCCGTCGCGCAGGGCGTCGAGGGTGACCGCGAGCAACGGCCTGAGGGCGTCGGGGCCTTGGGCGCCCCCGGCGAGGGGCGGCGGGGTGCGCATGGGCGTGTCCTTCGGGTCTGCGCGTACGGGGCCACCAGCCTGTACGCCACTTGGGCGGCGTGCCCGAATACTTCGGCGAACCGAACCCGAAAGTGGTACTGCCGTGCGGAGAAAACGTGTGGGGGTGGGGTGGGGTGCTAGGGCCTGTGCGGCGGATCAGGTCGCGTGTGGGTGGTGGTCACCTTCTGGTGTGGGTGGTGGTCGCCTTCTGGTGTGGGTCGGCGGGCGTCCGGGACCTGGGGCGGCGACGGTTCGCGGGAGCGGAGGGTGGCGAGGCCGAAGGCCAGGCCTCCGGCGATGAACCAGGGGTTCCACAGGGCCAGCGTCCAGGCCCGCTGCCCGGCGCTCACCGAGGCGTCCAGCTGTGCGGTGTCGGTCAGCAGCAGCACCTCGACGCCGATGCCCCGGACCAGCAGGAGCGCGCTGATGCCCCACCCCAGCCCTCTCGCCGCCAGGGCGGGACCGCCCCGCAGCCTGGGTGTGGCGAGCAGCCATGCCAGCGAGGCGCCGAGGAGGCAGAGCGCGCCCACCCCCCACAGACCGGCCAGGACGAACCAGAGCGGCCGCTCGTCGGCGAGGGGTCCCGCGGAGACGCTGAGCGCCGTGTCGCCGCCGAGGGCCCAGTAGAAGTGGAGCCCGGCGAACGCGGTGGCCCAGAGGCACGCGATACGTCCCCACAGTGCGGCGGACTGCTCTGTTCCCGCTCCCGCTTCCTCCGGTCGGCGTCTCACCGTCGCGCCTCACGGCCATCGCGCCTGTCGGCGCCCGAACCGCGGGCTTCCCGCGGCATCACGACGAACGCCACGCCATTGGTCAGGTCGACGCGGGAGCGCGGCGGCGCGCCGTCGCTCTCATCGTCCCGCCGCAGCAGTTCCACCCGCCGCTGCTCCAGCTCCACCGTCTTGTTGCCGTTCACGACCGCCGTGAATTCGTCGAAGGCGATGTTGGAGAGCGATCGCCCTGTGCGCCTGCGCAGCCACGGGATCAGGCCAAGACCCGTGAACCATCGCCACACGCTCTCCACCAGGGCGAACAGGGCCAGCAGACAGGTGAACGCCGGGAACGACATGAGCCAGATCGTCACGGGTGGACCTTCGTCGGCCGCAGCACGGTTGCCATGGGACCACTGTGGTGGACCCGTGGCGCGCGGGGATCCGCCCGGCGCATGATCCGCCTCCCCCGCGCGGCGGAGGCCGGGGGCGGAAGCGGAGGCCGGGGCGGAAGCGGAGGGTCAGGGGCGGAAGTCGTCCTGGTGGTCCCGCGCCCACTGCGCGAACGTGCGGGCGGGCTTGCCGGTGACGGTCTCGACGGTGGTGGTGATCTCCGGTGCGACGCCGACGGATTCGGCGAAGGAGGCGAGGAGGGCGGGGAGCATCTGCGGCGGTACGTGCGGGAAGAGGTCGGGGCCGACTTCCTCGGGGGGTATGTCGATGAAGCGCAGGGTGCGGCCGAGGGCGGCGCCGATGAGGTGGATCTGCTCCTCGGTGGTGAGGGCCTCGGGTCCGGTGAGGCGGTGGACGGCGCCTTGGTGGCCGTCGTCGAGGAAGGTGCGGGCGGCGACGGCCGCTATGTCGGCCTCGTGGATGGGGGCGGTGACGGCGCCGGGGAACGGGCCGCGGACGGTGTCGCCGACGCGGATCTGGGGCGCCCACTGGAGGGAGTTGGTGGCGAAGGCGTTGGGGCGCAGGAAGGTGTGGTCGAGGCCGCTGCGCGCCACGCTCGCCTCGAGTTCGGCGTGCGCGGTGTAGAGGGGGTGGCTGGTGTCGGCGCCGTCCTGGACGATGCCCGAGGAGAGGACGGTGACGTGCTGGACGCCGCCCGCGCGGGCCGCGTCAAGGAGGGCGGGGGTGTGCGCGCCGACGGCCCGGAGGTGCAGGAAGAGGCCGGTGGCGCCGTCGAACAGCGGGGCGAGGTCGGCCGGTTCGGGCGTGTCGCCGGAGAGGTCGAGGCGGGCCGCCTGGGCGGCGGCGGGGAGGCCCGCGCGCTCCGGGGAGCGGATCAGGCCGCGTACGGGGGCTTGTTCGGCGGCGAGTTGGTCGACGAGGGCGCGGCCCACGTTTCCGGTGGCTCCGGTGACGACGATCACGGGGGCTCCTTACGGTCCTGGTGGCGGCCGTGCCGAGGGGTTCCGGCCCGGCTCTTGATCGAGCCTAGGCCGGTACCGCCGGGGCCCGAATCGTCGTTTGGGACCAGGGGCGGGGCCGGGGGGCGTAGGCCTCGGGACCTACGCCCGCGGACCTCCGTCAGCCCTTGCCCGCGCCCTGCCGTACCCGCAACGCCCTGGCCAGGTCGTCGAGTTGGTCGATGAACTTGCGGCGCAGCGCGGGGATGGGGTCCGCGTCGCGCAGGCACCGCTCGCCCAGTCGGAGCGTCTCGGCGGCCACGAGGGGCGCGGGGAAGGCCCATCGGCCCACGACGTCGGCGACGGCGGGCCCGCGCCGGGCGGCGACGGCGACGGCGTCCTCGTAGTAGCGCGGGACGTACTCCTGGAGGAGGTCGGTCTGTTCGGGCTGCCAGAAGCCCTGTGCGGTGGCCTTGAGGAGGTAGTTGGACAGGTCGTCGGAGGCGAACATCGCCTCCCACGCGGCCCTCTTGGCGGCGGCGTCGGGCAGCGAGGCCCGGCAGCGGGCGGCGCCTTCCCGACCGGTGGCGCTGGGGTCCCTGGCCAGTTCGGCGGCGATGGCGGCCTCGTCGGTGGCGTCGAGCACGGCGAGCCGGGCGAGGATGCGCCAGCGCAGCTCGGGGTCGAGTTCGGGCCCGCCGGGCACCGTGCCTTCGGTCAGCCACACCTGGAGGGGGCGGGCTGGGTGGCGACGTCGATGGCGGCGCGGACGGCGGTCAGGCGCAGGCCGGGGTGGGAGCCGTCCTCGGTGCGCCGGATCAGGTCGCGGCAGAGTTCGCCGAGGGCGGCGAGGGCGGCGGGCCGCTCGTCGGGGCCGGTGTAGCGGTCGGCGATGTGGGCGGTGGCGAAGGCGAGTACGCCTTGGACGAGGGCGAGGTCGCTCTCCCCGGGGAGGTGGGTGAGGGCCGCCGTCAGATAGGAGCCGCAGTCGAGTTCGCCGTCGCGGACCATGTCGCGCAGGCTGTTCCACAGGACGGCGCGGGTCAGGGCGTCCGGGACGCCGGAGAGGCCGCGCAGCGCGGTCTCCCGGGAGGTGTCGTCGAGGCGGATCTTGGCGTAGGTGAGGTCCTGGTCGTTGGGGACGATCAGGGCGGGGCGGCCGCCGTCGCGGGGCGGGGCGGTTTCGGTGGCGGGGATGTCGGTCTCGTAGCGCTCGCGCAGGACGAGTCCGGGGCCGCCGGAGAGGTCGCGGTCGTAGACGCCGATGGCGACGCGGTGGGGGCGGCCGCCTCCGTGGGTGTCGGTGTCGCGGTCGAGGGTGAGGGTCCACTCGCGTCCGGCGTGCAGGACCTTCGAGGTGAGGGTGTCGACGCCGGTGGTGCGCAGCCAGGCCTTGGCCCAGGCGTGCACGTCGCGGTCGGTGGCGTGGGCGAGGGAGTCGATGAAGTCGTCGAGGGTGGCGTTGGCGAACTTGTGCCGGGCGATGTGGGTGTTGATGCCGGCGAGGAAGTCCTTCTCGCCGAGCCAGGCGACGAGCTGGCGCAGGGCGCCGGCGCCCTTGGCGTAGGAGATGCCGTCGAAGTTGAGCAGCGCGGACGCGGTGTCGGGGACGGCGTCGGGGTCGGGGGCGACCGGGTGGGTGGAGGGGCGCTGGTCGGCGTCGTATCCCCAGGTCTTGCGGGCGATGCCGAAGGCGGTCCACGGGTCCATGGAGCGGGCGGCCCCGGCGCTCGTCTCGGCGGTGGTCTGGAAGCCCATGTACTCGGCGAAGGACTCGTTGAGCCAGATGTCGTCCCACCACCTGAGGGTGACGAGGTCGCCGAACCACATGTGGGCCATCTCGTGGGCGATGGTCATGGCGCGGGACTGCCGCTCAGTGTCGGTGACGGCGGAGCGGAAGACGTATTCGTCGCGGAAGGTGACGAGCCCGGGGTTCTCCATTGCGCCCTCGTTGAACTCGGGGACGAACGCCTGGTCGTAGGAGTCGAAGGGGTAGGGCTCGTCGAACTTCTCGTGGAAGCGGTCGAAGCAGGCGCGGGTGATGTCGAGGATCTCGTCGGCGTCGGCGTCCATGAAGGGCGCGAGTGAGCGGCGGCAGTGGATGCCGAAGGGCAGCCCACGGTGTTCGGTGCGCACCGAGTGGTAGGGGCCGGCGGCGACGGCGACGAGGTAGGTGGAGATGAGGGGGGTGGTGGCGGCCCGCCAGGTGCCGCCGAGGTGTTCGGTGATGCCGTTGGCGAGGACGGTCCAGCCTTCGGGGGCGGTGACGGTCAGGTCGAAGGCGGCCTTGAGGTCGGGCTGGTCGAAGGCGGGGAAGACGCGCTGCACGTTCTCCATGAACATCTGGCTGTACGTGTACGTCTCGCCGTCGCTGGGGTCGGTGAAGCGGTGCATGCCCTCGCCGGTGCGGGAGTAGCGCATCGCGGCGTCCACGCGCAGTTCGTGTTCGCCCGCGGTGAGCCCGTCGAGCGCGAGGCGGTTGCCGACGAGGGCGGCGGGGTCCAGGGGCTGCCCGTCGAGGGTGGCGGAGCGCAGTTCTGCGGGGTTCAGCTCGACGAAGGTGGCGCCGTCGGCGCGGGCGCTGAACCGGATGGCGGTACGCGAGTCGAAGGTCTCGCCGTCCGGGTCCGTCGCGTGGGTCAGGTCGAGCTCGACGGTGTACCGGTGGACGTCGATGAGCTGGGCTCGGGTCTGCGCTTCGTCGCGCGTCAGTGCGGGCATGGGGCCATGCTGCCCGATGGCGGCGGTCGCGGTGTAGGACGAAGATCTCCGCGCCCCGCCTGTCGGGCCCGGGCTGCCTCTAGGAGGACTTGGCGATCGTCTCGTGGTGGCGGATCACCTCGGCGATGATGAAGGTGAGGAGCTTCTCGGCGAAGGCGGGGTCGAGCTTGGCGTTCTCGGCGAGCTGGCGCAGGCGGGCGATCTGGCGGGCCTCGCGGGCCGGGTCGGCGGGCGGCAGGTGGTGGTTGGCCTTGAGGTGGCCGACCTGCTGGGTGCATTTGAAGCGCTCGGCGAGCATGTGGACGACGGCGGCGTCGATGTTGTCGATGCTGTCGCGCAGACGGGCCAGTTCGGCGCGCACGGCCTCGTCGGAGGCGGGGGACGCGCTCGCGTCGGGGGCGGGGACGCCGTTCGCGTCACTGGTGTGGCTGGTGTTCATGGGCCATGAGCCTACGTTGCCGGTCCGGGGCCGCCCGCCTCGGAGGAGCGCAGGATCGGCGGGTGGTCGGGGTCCGGTATCTGCTGCGACCAGCCGCCGGGGACGGCGCGGCCCTGTTGTTGGCGGAAGCGGACGGGGGCGGTGCCGACGCGGCGGGTGAAGAGGCGGGAGAAGTAGGCGGGGTCGTCGTAGCCGACGCGGCGGGCGACGGCGGCGACGGGCAGTTCGGTGGCGGCGAGGAGTTCCTTGGCGCGGCCGAGGCGGATGCCGAGGAGGTAGTCCTTGGGGCTGCATCCGGCGCCGCGCCGTACGGCGGTGCGCAGTTCGGCGGGGGTCATGCCGTGCCGGGCGGCGTGTTCGGCGACGGACAGGTGCCGGAAGGCGTCGCGGGCCAGGGCCTGGAGGACGGGGTCGCCGTCGGGGGCGATGTCGGCGCGGGCGCGGCGCAGGGCGACGAGCAGTTCGTGGACGGCGGCGCCGGTCTCGACTTCGAGGAGGGGGTTGCCGCGGCGGGCGGCGCGGGCGATGCGGCCGACGGCGGCGCGGGCACCGGCGGCGTCGGAGAGCGGCACGACGGGACGGGCGGGTTCGATGTAGCCGAGTTCGGTGTACGTGGTGGTGGCGGGGCCCGTGAAGTCGACGAAGCACTCGTCCCAGCCGGTGTCGGGGTCGGGCCCGTAGTGGTGGCGCACGCCCGGGGTGAGCCAGATGAGGGCGGGCGCGGTCACCGCCGTACGTCTGCCGTCGGGCCCGCGGAACCAGCCGCCGCCCGCGCTGATGACGACGGCGACGTGGTGGTCGAGGGTGCGGGGCCCGACGGTCGGCAGGAGGCCGTGCTGGAGCCCGACGCCGAGACAGACCAGACCGAGCCGGTGGTGGACCGGGCTGGGAGTGAAATACCGCATCCACGTGTGGTACATCCGCGTGCCCCTTTCGGTGCGGGTTCCCTTGCGGGTTCGGTTCCCCTTGGAGGTGGTGCGGGTTCCCCTTGCGGGCCGGGTTCGACGTGTGGCGTGAGCCTGCGCCCCTCCTCCGCCCTCCTCACCGGATGTGGGCCAGCAACCTGCGCAGGATGGGTTCCGCGTGGGTCCAGAGCAAGGAGCCGCCGGCGGTGGGGAGCAGGTGGCGGGTCGCGTTCGGGAGGGTTCGGGTGAGTGATTCGCCCAGGTCCGGGGAGTGGGTCGGGCTGGTGTCCTTTCCGCCGTACCAGAGGTCGACCGGGACGGTGAGGTCGGCGGGGTCGAACGGCCAGCGGTTCATCGCCAGGGCGGTGTCGCGGGCGTAACCCGCGGGGCCCTGGGTGAATGCCTCGTCCATCGCGCGGCGGAAGGCGTGCTGGAAGACGGGGTCGGTGTAGACCGCCAAGTCCGTGTCGGGGCTCGTCGTGGTGATCAGGTCCCAGAGGGTGTCCGCGCTGCCGAAGTCGGCGAAGGAGGCCTCGGCGGTGTCGGGGTCGGCCGTGACGGCGTCCACCATGCCCCGCACCTGCGGGTTCAGCGAGTGGGCGAAGCGGGGATGGGCCAGTTCGTCGCTGCCGGACACCACGGCGACCGCGTCCACCAGACCATGCGCCGCCAGCGCGAGAGCGAATGGAGCCCCTTGGGAGAACCCGACCACCAGTGGCGTGCCGAGAGCCCGCTCCTGGATGAGGTGCCGGATGTCGGTGGCCCAGTCGGTCAGCGTCCGGCCGGGGGCCGGGTCGGAGGCGCCTAGACCCGGCCGGTCCACGCTGATCAGTCGGACACCCGCCGCGTCGACGACATCGCCGCCGAAGCCGAGCCACCTGCTGGTCGCCGCCCCCGGACAGAACAGGACCGGGGTGCCGTCGGCCGGCCCCCACTCCGCCCAGCCGAGCAGTCGGCCGTCCGGCAGCTTGGTCTCTCCGAGCCGCTCCGGTTCCCTCACGCCGTAGTTCATGATCCCTACCGTCGATCGTTGCGTCCAACCGGACCCGATCTTTGTCCATGGACCCCGCGCCCCGCCAGAGGTGATCGTGAACGGGCGGCAGGTGAACGGGAGGGACGCGATGGACGGGTTCAGGGTCGGCGAGGACGATTTCGAGCTGGACGGGCGGCCGGTGCGGTTGCTGTCGGGGGCGCTGCACTACTTCCGGGTGCACGAGGCGCAGTGGGGGCACCGTCTGGCGATGCTGCGGGCGATGGGGCTCAACTGCGTGGAGACGTACGTGCCGTGGAATCTGCACGAGCCGCGTCCCGGCGCGTTCCGTGATGTGTCGGCGCTCGGCCGTTTCCTGGACGCGGCGTGCGAGGCGGGCCTGTGGGCCATCGTCCGCCCGGGCCCCTACATCTGCGCGGAGTGGGAGAACGGCGGGCTGCCGCACTGGCTGACGGGCGCGCTGGGGACGCGTGTGCGCACCCGCGACACGGAGTACCTGGGGCATGTGGAGCGCTGGTTCCGGCGGGTGCTGCGGGAGGTCGTGCCCCGCCAGTACGGGGTTCCGGAGACAGCCAGCCCGGATACCGGCGGCCCGGACTCAGGAGACCCGGACTCAGGTAGCCCGGCCTCAGACGCCCCGCACGGCGGACCCGTGATCATGGTGCAGGTCGAGAACGAGTACGGCAGTTACGGCTCGGACCAGCTGTACCTGCGCCACCTGGCCGACCTCCTGCGCGCCGAAGGGGTGCGGGTGCCGCTGTTCACCTCGGACGGCCCCGAGGACCACATGCTGACCGGCGGTTCGATCCCGGGCGTCCTGGCGACGGCCAACTTCGGCTCGGGGGCGCGCGCCGGCTTCGGGACGCTGCGGGCGCACCGCCCCGAGGGGCCGCTGATGTGCATGGAGTTCTGGTGCGGCTGGTTCGACCACTGGGGCGCGGAACACGTCGTACGGGACGCCGACGACGCGGCGGCGGCGCTGCGGGAGATCCTGGAGTGCGGGGCGTCGGTGAACATATACATGGCGCACGGCGGGACGAACTTCGCGGGCTGGGCGGGCGCGAACCGCGGTGGCGGCGCTCTGCACGACGGGCCGCTGGAGCCGGACGTCACTTCGTACGACTATGACGCGCCGATCGACGAGACCGGTCGCCCGACGGCGAAGTTCTGGCGCTTCCGTGAGGTCCTGGCTAAGTACGCGTCCGAACCGCCGCCCGAGCCGCCCGCTCCCCCGCCGGTCCTCGGCGCCTCCGCGTCGGCGGCCCTCACCGACTGGTCCCCGCTGGACACGGTCCTGGAGCACCTGGGCACCCCAGAAGCGGAATACGCCGTGCCGCCCACCTTCGAACAGCTCGACGTGGACCGCGGCTTGGTGCGCTACACCGTCTCGGTGCCGGGCCCGCGCGAGCCGTATCCGCTGAGCGTGCGAGGGCTGCGCGATCTGGCGGTGGTGTACGTGGACGGGGAGCGGGCCGGTGTCCTGACCGAGGACGAGCCCGTCCTTGCGGCGCCCGTGACCGGGCACGCGCGCGTGGAGCTGTGGGTGGAGTCGCTGGGCCGGGTCAACTACGGGCCGCGCACGGGCGAGCCGAAGGGGATCACGGGCGGGATCCTGCACGAGCGGCAGTACTTGCACGGGGTACGGGCGCGCGGGCTGCGGCTCGACGCGTTCGACGCGCCGTCGGCGGTACGGGAGGTCCCCGCGACCGGCGCCGCGCGGGGCCGCCCCGGCCTGTACCGGGGCACGGTCGAGATCACCGCCCCCGGCGACGCCACCCTCGAACTCCCGGGCTGGACCAGGGGCTTCGTCTGGCTGAACGGCTTCAACCTGGGCCGCTACTGGTCGATGGGCCCGCAGCGCACGCTGTACGTGCCGGGTCCCGTGCTGCGGGAGGGCGGCAACGAGGTGTGGGTCCTGGAGCTGGAGGGGACGGCCGGGGCAGAGATCACCCTGTCCTGAGGCCGCCCCCCGAGCACCTCAGACCTCGGTCACCTCGAACGCGTCGAGCACGAACTCCGCCGTGCCGTCGTCGCCGGTCTTGCGCAGACCGACCCAGGCCTCCCCCTCGGCGGGCGCCGTGAACTCGTAGGTGAGAGTGGTCGGGTCGGTGGCGACGGGCAGCTCCTTGCGGTCCGTCTCGCGGGGCGCGGGGGTGTCGACCGCGGTGATCCAGGCGTACTGGCCCGCCTTCTCGTTCTCGTAGCGGAAGGAGACGCGGTAGCGCCTGCCCGGCGTGAAGCGGACGGTGTGCGGGACGGTCCGGTAGACGAGGCCGGTGTTCTCGCCGCGCGACTTCAGCGATTCGGTGCCGTCGATGACGTCGTCGATCGCCTTGCCGTTCCAGCCGCGCTGGGTGTACGGGGCGTGGCGCTGGGCGATGTGGGTGCGCGGGTCGGTGGCGCCGCCCGAGTCGCCCTTCACGAAGGGCCCCCAGCCCTGGGGGACGTGCTCGAAGTCCTCGTGTACGAGGGTGCCGCGGGGCCGCTTGACGGGGTGGGCCGCGACGACGCGTACGTTGTCGAAGCGCACGCGCGCGTGGCCCGCCTCGGCGCGCAGCGTCAGCTCGGCGGTGCCGCCGCCCTCGGGGACGGTGAAGTACGTGAACATGCGCTGGAAGCGGGTGCCGTGCTTGCGGTCGGCGGCGACGTAGTTGACCGCGGTGGACGTCTCCGTGTGGTTGGCCGCGGTGACGCCGTCGGCGGTGCGCACCTCCAGGGAGGCCCTGCGCCGCTCCCCCGCCTTCTCGCCGACCTCGACCTGCACGGAGGCGGCGTACGTGCCGGCCTTGAGGCGGGCGAGGCGCTGTCCCACGGAGGCGGCGGCGCCCGCGCCGATGACCAGCTCGTGGTCGCCGAGCGCGCTGAGCCGCACGGTGGCGGGCCCGCTGACCTTCCAGCCCTTCAGGGAGCCGGAGTGGAAGCCGGGGTCGTGCAGCGGGGTCCCCTGGCCCCACTTCGGGTCCGGCAGGGCGGCGGCGCGCTCGCGGTAGAGGACGTAGGGCTGCTTCGGCTCGGCCTCGACGGTGACTTCTCCGCCCGCCACGGAGACGTACGACTCGAAGACGCGCCCCTGGTCGGTGAGCCGGTAAAGGGCGATGCGGGAGCGGCCCGCCCACGCGCGCGGGAGCCGCCAGGTGCTGGTGCCGCCGGTCGGGTTGTAGTGGTACAGCTTGGCGGGGTCGGTGGCCTCGCGGGGCTCCCAGGGCAGGAGGTAGCGGCCGTCTTCGTAGACGACGCGTCCGTCGGTGGTGATGCGCCGCTTGCCTGCGGAGGCGTCGGAGACGGTCGTCCTCGTGGGACCGGAGAAGGTGATCTCGTGGTCGCCCCAGGTCTTGATGGGGTACGCCTGGAGGTACTTGGCGGGCAGCGAGTGGGTCCAGATCAGCTCGTAGAAGGCGTGCCAGTCGGTCTTGCCGACCCAGCCCTCGAAGTTGCCCATGCGGGCGATGCCGAGGAGGGTGGGCCACTTGTCGGCGAAGACGTCCTTCTGGTGGTTGCGGACGAAGCGGATCAGGCGGGAGTTGATGCCGCGCGAGGTGTCGCCGCCGTAGTCGGTCTCGGTCGCCCAGTGCGCCCAGACGGCGGAGCGTTCGAGGCCGTGGCCCCACTCGGTGGTGACGGTCCAGCCCTGTGCGCGCAGGGCCCGCTGGAGGCGGTCGGAGGTCCAGCCGGACTCGCGGAACACGTCGATGTAGAGGGTGTTCAGGCCGCGGCCGGTCTGGGCGCGCAGGTCGGCGAAGCGTTTGATGATGTCTCCGGAGACCAGGTCGCGGCGCTGGTCGATGCGGTAGCTCTGGTCGAGCCAGTCCCACTGCTCGTTGTCCTTGTCGACGAGCTTCTCGGAGAAGGCGTGGGCGACGGGGTAGGACTCGGTGGCGTTGACGTGCACGCCGAAGTCGCTGTGCCACTTGCCGCCCTCGCGGACGAGGGTGTTGAGGTCGTCGAGGCCGCCCGCGCGGGTGTTGTAGTTGCCCGCGTAGTCGGGGTGGGCGGAGTCGTGGCCCTCGGACTGGTAGCCCTTGAGGAGCGTGTACTGGCGCAGCCCGTCGGTGGCCAGGTGGATCCGCTTGACGTCGTCGAGGGTGGCGAGGAACGGGTTGGTGGCCTGTGAGGCGAAGTTGAAGGGGATGTGCGGGACGACCCGCAGATGCTGCTCGTCGGCGCCGAGGGGGTCGACCATGATGTCGCGGAAGGCGATCGCGGCGTCCTGCCAGTCGACCTTGCCGTCGCCGTTGCGGTCGCCGGTGATCACGACGGTGGCGTACGGCAGGGGCTCGGTGGCGTCGACGGGCGCGGTCGCGGCGCGGTGGGTCCACTGCCCCGGCGTCAACCGGGCCTCTACGTGGTCGCCGCTCTTCACGGTCTCGCGCCACAGGCGGCCGTTCTCCCAGGTGGTGCCCGCCTGGGAGGTGGGCTTGTCGTAGCCGGTGTTCGTCTCGATCGCCCCGCCGAGCGTGTCGTGCGCGACGACGGCGTACGCGCATCCCACGGGCGCCTCGGCGGGCGTGTCCTTGCCCGGCCGGACCAGGGTGTCGCCGCTCTTGGCCTTGTCGAGCTGCACCTTCGCGGCGAGGAGTGCGGCGCCGGGCTGGTCGTCGCGTACGGAGAGCAGGGCGAGGCCGGGGATCCGCAGGGTGCCGACGCGCAGCGTGTCGGTGTCGGCGATCCTCGTGACGCGCCAGTGGACCCGGTGGCCCTCGACCGCGATCTCGACGTCGATGCGGGTGCCGCCGTCGAAGGTGAGTACGTACGTGATGCGGGAGCCGCCCGCCGACGCGGTGACCCGCGGGGTGTGCTCGGTCTCGTCGATGAGGACGGGGGTGACGGCGGTGGCGGCGTCCGGCCTGCCGTACAGGAGCGCGCCGCTCGCGCGGTCGGTGTAGGAGACGACGCGCGGGAACGCGGTGGCGACGCGGACGTCCAACGCGCGTGAGCGCAGGACCACTTCGGCCGGAAGGGGCTTGGCCGAAGTCTCCCCGGCGTACGCGCTGGAGCCCACTCCGATGGCGGCTCCCACCCCGGCGAGCGCACCGGTGGCGACGACGGCTCTGCGGCTCGGCCCGGATGTGTCTGGCAGCGGCATGCGGCACCCCTCCATGGGACGGAATCGGTGCCGATCACGATGCGCCGGGCCGGGCGGACGCGCCTATGGACAAAGGAGGGACAGGTGTTGGACTTACCGCCGGGCGGCGGCCCGTGCCGGACACGCCGAAGCGGGGCACCCACGAGGGCACCCCGCCACAGCGGACCAAGCGTCAGGACGTCACAGCCCCGCCGCCGCCTTCTCGATGTCCGCGGCGAATGTCGACACCTCGGTGTAGACACCGGGGAACTGCGGCCGCGCACAGCCGTTGCCCCAGCTCACGATGCCGACCTGGATGTACGCACCGGCGTCGTCCTTGCGGAACATGGGCCCGCCCGAGTCGCCCTGGCAGGTGTCGACGCCGCCCTCGGCGAGCCGGCCGGCGCATATCTCCTCGGCGGGCGTCAGCTCGTTGCCGTACGCGGCCTTGCACTGGGCGTCGCTGACGAACGGGACGGTCGCCTTCAGGAGGTAGCGCTGCTGCGCGCCGCCTTCCCTGGCGGCGCCCCAGCCGGCGACGGTGAAGTCGCCGTTGTTGTACCGGGTGTCCTTGGCGATCTTCAGCGTGGGCAGGTCGATCGGCTTCGCCAGCTTGATGAGCGCCCAGTCCTTGCCCTTGCCGTTGTAGCCGGGGGCCTGGAGGACCTTGGTGGACTTGACCTTGATCGCGGAGGAGCTCCTCAGGTCCACGACGCCGGCGGTGGCGGTGATGCTCGTGTTGTTGCCGGAGCCGTCCACGCAGTGGGCGGCGGTCAGCACGATGTCCTTGGCGTACAGAGAGCCGCCGCAGCCCATCGACAGACGGACCATGAACGGGAACTCACCCTGCTTGGCGGGGGTACCCCCGACGACGCGCTCGCCCGGCTGGGGGCCGGGGTCGGGAGCGGCGGCCGCGGCCACCGGCTGAAGGCTGAGAGCGGCGAGCGCGATCGCACCGAGGGTGGCGGCTCTCTTGGCTCCACGCAGCTTGGTCTTCAATTGTCTTCCCTTCGTGGGGGGTTACTGAGGAAGCGCGCGCGAAGGACCCCTGCCGACCACACCGGTAGGACACCCGGCTGGCATGAGCCCGACAAAGCGTTGCTGCGGATTATGGAGATCGGCGTCCGCTCAGGACAAGGGGCGGTTTCCGGCCACGGCGTCCGCCACGGGCCGTTCCCGGCACGGCAGCCCCCGTACAGTGGAGGTGATTCACGGTGTACCGATGGCTGACATCAGGAGGTACGGGCGTGACGGTCGGCGGCGGTCCTGTGGTGCACGGCTACCCCCATCTGGAGACCGTGCGCGCCGCTCTCACCGCGCTCTACAAACGCCTTTCGTACGACACCGTCCACACCTTCGACACCAGCGTCGCCCCCGCGGACGTGGCCTTCGGCGACCAGGACGACCTCTATCCGGGCGTGCAGCGGGTGGCCCGCGAAATGGTGCGCCACCTGCGGCTGCCCGACGCGCGCGTGATCGTCAGCTTCCGCGAGATGGAGCATGCCGCGTACGTCGAACTGGCGGCGGGGCCCGAGTACTTCATCGAGCTGAACGACCGCTTCCGCACCCATCGGCGGGACATCGGCGCGGCGCTCGCCCACGAGGTGATGCACGTGTATCTGCACCGGCTCGACCTCTCCTTCCCCGGCACCCGCGACAACGAGATCCTCACCGACACCGCCGCCGCCTACCTGGGCGCGGGCTGGCTGCTCCTGGACGCCTACCGCGAGGACGGCGCCTCCTCCCAGAAGCTCGGCTACCTCACGCCGGAGGAGTTCGGTTACGTACTGGCCAAGCGGGCGCTGGCCTTCGGCGAGGCCCCGGAGACGTGGTTCACCAGCGCGCAGGCGTACACGGCGTACACGAAGGGGCTGGCCCAGGCGCGCCGCGACGCGCAGCAGCCGCCGCTGACGGCGGCCGGCTGGGTGGGCAAGCGGCGGTACGCGAAGGACCGGCGGTACGCCCTCGACCACGGCGGCGCGGTCGCGGCGGGCGGCCCCTACTCCTTCTCCCTCGACGGCGGCACGCTGCGGGTCACCTTCCCCTGCCCCACCTGCCACCAGCGGATCCGCGTCCCGGCGCGGGGGCGCGTACGGGCGCGGTGCACGCTGTGCCGGACGGTCCTGGAGTGCGACGCCTAGCGCTTGACGGCCGGCGGCCGGCGGGGGCGCGCTTCACCGGTCCTGGGCGGTCGTCCAGTGTCCGGGGCGGGCGAGAGAGCCGGACAGCTTCGTGCGCTCGTCTCCCCTGGCCGCGTTCACCTGCGACTGCGTGAGGAAGAGCGCGCCGGTGAGGTCGGCGCCGCGCAGGTCCGCGTCGCGCAGGTCCGCGCCGATGAGATCGGCCGTGCGCAGGTCGGCGTCGCGCAGGTCGGCTGCGATGAGGTAGGCGCCGCGGAGGTTGGCGCCCTTGAGGTCGGCGCCCTTGAGCCGGGCGCCGAAGAGGTCCGCTCCCCGGCGGTCCTTCTTCTTGCCGCCGCTGCCCTTGCGCACGAGTTCGCTGGTGCGCAGGAGGAGGGTGTTGACGTCCTGGCGGTGGGCGGCGACGTCGGTCTCGACGACGGTCTCGGGGGCGCCCCGCGTCAGCTCCTCGGTCCTGGCCAGGGCCTTTCTGAGGTCGGAGCGGATCGGCTTCGTCTGCGGAAGCGTGAGCGCCTCGGTCAGGTACCAGAGCAGTTCGTGGAGTTGCCGCATGATCGGGAAGACCTCGAACATCTGCTTGGCGGTGGCCGGATCCTTGCGCCAGTCGCGCCCGCCGAAGGTGTTCTGGGAGACGTGCTGGCCCGCGCCGAAGCAGTCGTAGACGGTGCAGCCCCGGAAGCCCTTGTCCCGTAGGTCGCGGTGGATACCGCAGCGGGAGTCCGCCCGGAGGTTGGCGCAGGGCTTGCCGGCGTCCTTGTCCACGGCGAAGTCGGAGGACGCGGAGAAGGCGAGGGCCACGCAACAGAGCCCGAAGCAGCTGCCGCAGTCGGCGCGGAGGCCGGCGGGGGCGCCTTCGAGCGGTATCAACGCGAGGGTCTCGCGCTCCGGGGCCATAGGGGGCGCTCCTTACTTCCAACTTTCAACGCGGGGTGACGGGTGGGTGGGTGGGGAAGCCCCCGCCGCGAAGCGGCGAAGACCCCCCACGGCGGGAAAGCCGAAGGACTACGCAGCCCGGCGACGACGCCCCTGGGGCGCCCCGCCCCGGGACCGCCGAGGCCGCCGCGAGGCCCCAGCGGGCTGCTGCGGCGCAGGCGTGTCGATGACGACCGGCACCCCGGACGGCTCCCGCGCCCCGGTGATCCGCACCAACTCCTCGTCCGAGGAGGAGACCCGCACCGCCCGGGGCTGGATCTCCGCGTCGGACATCAGCCGCGTCATGTCCCGCTTCTCCTCGGGAAGCACGAGCGTGACGACGCTGCCGGACTCCCCCGCCCGCGCGGTACGCCCGCCGCGGTGGAGGTAGTCCTTGTGGTCGGCGGGCGGGTCGATGTTCACGACCAGGTCGAGGTCGTCGACGTGGATGCCGCGCGCCGCGACGTTCGTGGCGACCAGCGCGGTGACCTGGCCGGTCTTGAACTGGTCGAGCGTGCGGTTGCGCTGCGGCTGGGAGCGGCCGCCGTGCAGGCCGGAGGCGCGTACGCCGTTGGCGAGGAGCCGCTTGGTGAAGCGGTCCACCGCGCGCTTGGTGTCCAGGAACATGATCACGCGGCCCTCGCGGGCGGCGATCCGCATGGCGACGGCCTTCTTGTCCGTCTCGTCGGCGACGTAGAGCACGTGGTGCTCCATCGTCGTCACCGCGCCCGCGGACGGGTCGACGGAGTGCACGACGGGGTCGCTGAGGAACATCCGGACCAGCCGGTCGATGTTCTTGTCGAGCGTCGCGGAGAACAGCATGGTCTGGCCGCCCCGCTCGACCTGCTTGAGCAGCGCGGTGACCTGCGGCATGAAGCCCATGTCGGCCATCTGGTCGGCCTCGTCGAGGACGGTCGTACGCACCCGCGAGAGGTCGCAGTCGCCGCGCTCGATCAGGTCCTTGAGACGGCCGGGGGTGGCCACCAGGATCTCGGCGCCGCGGCGGAGCGTGCCCGACTGCTTGGTGATCGACATGCCGCCGACGACCGTGGCCATGCGGAGGTTGACTGAGGTGGCGTACGGCGTCAGGGCGTCCGTCACCTGCTGGGCCAGCTCGCGCGTGGGGACCAGGACCATGGCGAGCGGCGACTTCGACTCGGCGCGCTGCCCGGCGGTGCGGGCGAGGAGCGCGAGGCCGAAGGCGAGCGTCTTGCCGGAGCCGGTGCGGCCGCGCCCGAGGATGTCGCGCCCGGCGAGGGAGTTGGGAAGGGTGGCGGCCTGGATCGGGAAGGGGGCGGTGACGCCCTGGGCGGCCAGCGTCTTCAGGAGGGCCTCGGGCATGTCCAGGTCGCCGAAGGCCTCGACGGCGGGCAGCGCCGGGGTGAGGCTCTCGGGCAGCGCGAACTCCCCGCCCTGCGCCGGCTTCGGCTTACGGCTTCCGGGCTTCTTCGCGGAGTGCGCGGAGCCCTTCGCCGGGCCCCTGCCCGCGCCGTTCGCCTGGCCCCGGCCCGCGCCGTTCGCCTGGCCCCTCGCCGAGCCGTTCGCCTGGCCGCTGCTCGGCCTGCCCTTACCGGCTGCGTTGGCGGGCCGCTTGCGGGCGGGACGTGCGGGGCGGTCGGAGTTGTTCATGCAGTAATGCCTTCCTGGTCGCTGGACTTTCCGGGACCTCTGAGCCTTCGGTGCGGCTCTGGGCCCCTAGGGCCCGATGACAGCGCAAGCCGAGGCCCGCACCTTCCGGTGCGGGCCTCGGCTGTGAGGTTCGCGCGCTGCGACGATCAGGCAGGAACGATGTTCTCGGCCTGCAGGCCCTTCTGGCCCTGGGTCACCTCGAAGGAGACCTTCTGGCCCTCGACGAGCTCACGGAAGCCGGAGGACGCGATGTTCGAGTAGTGGGCGAAGACGTCGGGGCCGCCGCCGTCCTGCTCGATGAAGCCGAAGCCCTTTTCCGAGTTGAACCACTTAACGGTGCCGGTTGCCATGTCAATCTCCTCAACAGGGGCAGAGTATGGAGAGCCACGGAATTGTGATTCTCCAGCGCTGCATTGACCCCATACCGGAGAGAACCGGAAAAACAATTAATGCGCCCTCGGAGCACTCCCGTCAGGCGCACACAAAGTTCATGGGTACCAAAACTGCAACACATAAAGCCTAACACGATCGCGCGCCCCCTTGTTCCCGCCCCCTCTCGGCCCCTCCCGACCCCTCCCGGCCTTGGCCCTTCCACTCTCAAGGTCACCTCGCTACCTTCTGCCAAACAATCGCTTGGTTGGGTCCCGATGTGTGGGAGGACCGATGCGCGTCCCTCGTACCCGTACCGCCACCGGACTGGCGGCCTTCGCGCTCGCCCTGGGCACCCTGCCCGCCTGGGCGGCCCCCTCCGAAGCCGCCGCGTCCCCCGCGCCCCCCGCGTACGCCACGTACGCCACGTACGCCGCTCACCCGCTGGACACCGTCCGTCACCTCCCGCTCCAGGGCGCGGTCAACGTACGCGACGTCGGCGGATACCGGACCTACGACGGCGAGCGGGTCCGGCACGGCCGGGCCTACCGCGCCGACGCCCTCGGCAAGCTCACCGACGCCGACCTCGGCACCCTCTCCCGGCTCGGTCTGACGAAGGTCATCGACTTCCGCGTGCCCGCCGAGGTGGCGTACGACGGCCCCGACCGGCTGCCCGCCGGGCTCGCCCCCACCTCCAGGCCGATCACCGACAACGGCCTGTTCACCCAGCTCGTCAGCGCGATCGGCTCCCGGGACCCGGTCAAGCAGGAGGAGATGCTGGGCGGCGGCAGGGCGGCCGCCTTCATGCGGGAGGTGTACCGCACCTTCGTCACCGACGACGCCAATCGCGCGGGGTTCGCCGCGACCCTGCGCGACATCGCGGAGAGCCGCTCCCCGCTGCTCTACCACTGCACCGCGGGCAAGGACCGCACCGGCTGGACGACGTATCTGCTGCTGCGGCTGGTCGGCGTGCCGGACAGGACGGCCGTCGGCGACTACCTGGCCTCCAACACCTACCGCGCCGCCCATGACGCGAGGCTGCGCGAGGCGCTGAGGCAGAGCGGGATGATGCGGAACCCGGACCTGATCATCCCGCTGCAAGAGGTACGGACCGACTACCTCGACGCGGCCCTCGCCGAGGCGACCGAGCGGTACGGCGGCCTCCACGGCTATCTGGCCAAGGGCCTCGGCCTCGACCCGGCCACCATCCTGAAACTGCGCCACCGCATGGTCGGCTGAGCCACCGCTGACCCGCGCCAGCAGGCGGGCTACTCCCCCGCCTGCCGCTGGAACGCCGGGAGTTCGAAGATCCGCGTCTTGGCCTCGTCGTCCATCAGCTCGACCAGCGGCATGACCAGCTCCCACAGGTTCCGCTTGTCGACCTCCAGGGCGAGCGCGTCCAGGTCGGAGGCGGGCAGCGCCCCCGCCGCGCCCGCGACGACCTTGCGGGATCCGTCCGGCAGCGCGCCCACGAGGGGCAGGAACTCCGCCCACAGGCCGGTGGCCACCACCGCCCGCACGACCCCGCCGAGGACCTCCGCACCCCGCAGCGAGGGCAGCGCCGCGACCGCCCTGCGCTCCTCCTCGCTCAGGAGCGCGACCAGCGGCAGCAGGGACTCCCACAGGTCCTGCTCCGCCACCGTGGCGACCAGGGAGTCGAGCCGGTCCTCGGGCTGCGCGGCGGCGAGCGAGGCGATGCGGCCCCGCTGCTCCCCCATCACCATGCCCGCGACGGCCAGCGCCTCGGGCCACAGTCCGGCCTCGGAGGCGGAGCCGATCACGGAGGCGAGGCGGTCGGGGCCCATCAGCTCGATGATCCGGCCGAGCCGTTCCGGTTCCTCGATCGCGAAGCCCGTCCTCAGCACGGCGGCGTCGTCGACCTGCGGCAGGATGCGGCGCAGCGCGGAGTCGGGCAGGTGGCCGACGAAGCGGCCCATCGTGAGGTGGTCGCGGCGCTCGGCGAGTGCCACCGCGATGCGGACGACGAGGTTCTCGTCGAGCCGGCCGACGATCCCCGGGATGCGGCGGGGGTCGAGGTGGCCGCAGGACTCGGCGGTGAAGGAGACGGGCAGCTTCTCGATGATGTCGGCGGCGCGGGCCGGTTCGAGCCGTCCGGCGACGGCGGCGGCGAGGCGCGGGCCGAGCGCCTTCTGCGAGATGGCGGCGGCCACCCCGGCGGGTACGAGCTTGGTCGCGGCCGCGATCCGGTCGAGCATGTCGGGTGCCCGGTCGTGGAGGGCCGCGACGCACTGGGCGCGGAAGCGGCGTACGTCGTCGACGGGCAGTGCCTGGAGGAAGGCGAGCGTGTCGGGCTCGACGTCCAGGAGGCGGGCGGTCTTGAGGGTCTCGGCCCTGGCGCGCAGCTTGTCCATGCTGACTCCTCGCTCGCCTCGGCTATCGGAAGAGGATCCGGCGTACGGGGCCGCGGGCGAGGGCGGGCACGAGTTTCAGTGCCTCCTCGGCGGCTTCGGTCAGTCCGGCGGCCCGGCTCGCGCGCTGCCGCTCCAGGGCGTCGGCCAGCACGGTGAGCCGGTCGGGCGTCAACTGGTCGAAGGATGAGGGTGGTTCGTCGCGCAGCTCGGCGCTCAGCCGCTCCCGCGCTGCCCGTGTCTCGGCGCTCACTCGACCTCCCGGGGTGGGTTCGGGAGGTCGAGAGTGGCGCCGTTTTGACTTTTAGTCAATAGAGGCGGCCGGCAGCCCGTGACCGAGCCCGCCGTCAGCCCTTGACCGCGCCCGCCGCGAGGCCCGAGCCCAGCTTCCGGTGCACGATCACGAAGAAGATCATCACCGGCACCGTGACCAGCGTGGAGCTGGCCATGACCGGACCCCAGGAGGTCGAGTTCTCCCCGAAGAACTGGTAGATCCCGACGGCGGCCGTGTACTTGTCGCTGCCCTTCATGAAGGTGTACGCGAAGACGAACTCGTTCCACGCCGTGATGAAGGCGAAGATCGAGGTGGCGACGAGCCCCGGCGCGACCAGCGGCAGCAGCACCGACCAGAACATGCGCGGCCAGGACGCCCCGTCGATGTACGCGGCCTCCTCGACCTCCTTCGGCACGGTGGCGACGAAGCCGCGCAGCGTCCAGATCGCGAAGGGCAGCGAGAGCGCGATGTAGACGATGCTCAGCCCGAGCAGGGAGTTGAGCATGTCGTAGTCCCGCATCTGGATGAAGAGCGGGATGACCAGCGCCTCCAGCGGCACCATCTGCACGATCAGGATCATGATCAGTACGGAGGTGCGGAAGCGGAACTTGAAGCGGGCCACCGCGATGGCCGCGAAGAGCGAGAGGACCCCGGCCGCGACGATCGTGGCGAGGCCGACGAGCGCCGAGTTCAGCAGATACGTACCGAAGTTGCCCTTCTCGAAGACGAACGTGAAGTGTTCGAGGCTGAGGCCGCTGGGCAGCACGTCCGAGCCGCGGGTGAGCGCCTTCGGGTCGAGCGCGGTGGAGATCATCCAGTAGACGGGGAAGAGGGTGAAGACGAGGAGCGCGGCGACGGCGACCGGTAGGCCGATGCGGCTCGCGAGGGTGGTGCGGTTGCGGGCGGTCACAGTTCCTCCTCCCCCTGCCGGAAGAGCGTACGGATGTAGACGACGGTGATGATCAGCAGCAGCACGGTGAGCAGCACCGCGGCCGCGGCGCCCGCGCCGTAGTCGTTCTTGGCGAACGCCTCGATGTAGGAGTAGACGCCGAGGTTGTAGACGTCCGGGTTGGAGCCGTCGCCGCCCGGCATCAGATAGATCTGGGTGAAGACCTTGAAGTCCCAGATGGTGGAGAGGATGGTCACCACCAGGAAGACGGGCTTGATCGTCGGCACGGTGATGTTCCAGAACCGCTGCCAGGCGTTGGCGCCGTCCAGCTCCCCGGCCTCGTACAGCTCCTTGGGGATCGTCATCAGTCCGGCGAGGACGGTGATGGCGACGAACGGGAAGCCGTGGTGGATGACGTTGAGGGTGGCGATGGCGTAGAACGGGCCGCGCTCGGTGAACCAGTTGGTGGTCTCCGGGTCGATCAGGCCGAGGGAGCCCGCGAGCTGGCTCGCCATGCCGTCCTGCGGCTGGAAGAGCCAGATCCATACGTACGTTCCCGTCACCGCCGGCATGGCCCAGGCGGCGAGGATCGCGATGGAGCAGATCAGCCGCCAGGTCGGCCCGAGGCGGTTGAGGAGCAGCGCCACCAGCGTGCCGAGGGCGACGGTCAGGCCGACGCAGGCGACGGCGAAGAAGACGGTGTTGGGCAGGACGGTCTTCCACAGCAGCTCGCCGGTGAGCAGGTCGCTGTAGTGGTCGAAGCCGGTGAACGTCCCTACGCCGCCGCCGAATTTGACCTCGTAGTCCTGGAGGGAGAGCTTGCCGACCTGGATGAGCGGCCAGAGCAGGAGGCCCGCGAGGACCACGAGGGAGGGGGCGAGCAGGAGCCAGGGGCGGGTGAGAGTGGTCAGTCTCTTGCGGCGGCGGGCGGCCTCGGCGCCGCCGTCGGGCCGCGGGGGGCCGCGGCGGGCGGGGGCCTTCGGTCCGCCGTCGACGAGCGTGTCCTTCACGACACTCGCGTCCTTCACAGTCGCGTCCTTCACAGTGCCGAACCAGTCCTCGTTCAGTTGTCCTTGGCGAAGATCGCGTCCATGTCCTTGGCGGCCTTGTCGGCTGCTTCCTGGACGGACGACTTGCCGGTGAGGATCGACTGGACCATGCGCGGGATGACCTTGGAGGCCTGGATCTCGCCGTACGCCTTGGTCTTGGGGACCGTGGCACCGGCCTCCAGCATCTGCTTGGCGAACGGCTCGACCAGCGGGTCCTTCTTCGCCGCGATCTTCTTCAGCTCGGAGTTCTGGCCGGGGAAGTAGTTCGTCTGCTCGGCCCACTTGGCGGCGAACTCACCGGTGGTGAGCATCTTCACGAACTCCCAGGCGAGGTCCTTCTTGTCCGTGTCGAACGTGGACAGATAGGAGCCGCCGAGGAAGGACTTGCTCATGCCGCCGTTCTGGCCCGGGATGGGGACCGCGCCGAGCTTGCCCTTGAGGGACGGGTTCTTGTCGACGATCGCCTTCGGGGTCCAGTTGCCGCCGATGGCCATCCCGATCTGGCTCTTGTTCCAGGCCTCGCCGACCTCCTTCTCCGTCCAGGTGCTGACCTTGGCCGGGGAGACCTTGTCCTTGGTGGCGAGGTCCGTGTAGAACTCGATGCCCTTGACGGCCTCGGGCGAGTTGATGCCGGACTTCCACTTCCCGCCGGACTCGGTGGCCAGTTCGCCGCCCGCGCCCCACACGAAGGGGGCCGCGAACATCTCCGCGCCACCCGCCACCGGGAAGGCGACCAGGTTCGGCTCCTTCTCCTTGAGCGTCTTCGCGGCCGTCCGCAGCTCCTGCCACGTGGTGGGGGGCTTGATGTCGTGCTTGGCGAAGAGGTCCTTGCGGTAGACGAGCGAGCGGACGCCCGCGTACCAGGGCATGCCGTACTGCTTGCCGTCGAGCGTGCCCGCGTCCTTCAGGCCCTCGACCAGGTCGTCGCCGAGCCCCGACTTCTTCACCTCGTCGGTGACGTCGATGAGCGCGTCCGTCCTGGCGAACTGCGGCACCCAGGTCGTGCCGACCTCCGCCACGTCGGGCACCTGGTCGGGACCGCCCTCGATGGCGGTCGTGAACTTCTTCTGGGCGGTGGCCCACTGCTGGTACTCGACCTTGATCTTGGCGCCGGTCTTCTTCTCGAAGGCCTCCCCGGCCTCCTTGAAGAAGGGCCGCGCGTCGGGGTTGGTGCCCTCCATGATCCATACGGTGAGGGTCTTGCCCTTGCCGTCGGTGGCCTTGCCGCCCTCGTCGCCGTCGTCGCCGCCACACGCCGTGGCGGTCAGTCCGAGACTCATGGCGATAGAAACAGCCGCGGTGACACGTCGCTTCATGCCGGCCCCCTCCAGGTTCCGATTGGTGGGAGCGATTGTGGTCACACAGGGCATAGGCGGTCTAGACCCATTGGGATAAGCGGCCGAACCGTAATGACGGTTGCGAGTGACGCAACATGCGCAGATGCCGTTGCGCACCATGCAACCCAGACGTCACACGACGGCGCCCGCCCTGGTCCGGTCGGGGACAAGGCGGGCGCCGCGTCAGTTCCGTACGCCGTTGTACGGGACGTATGGGGGACGGGGCTACGCCATCAAGGCGCGGTCCGTCGGGCGGATCGGGGCCGGAAGATCACTCGCACCGGTGAGGAAGCGGTCAACACCGCGGGCCGCCGAACGGCCCTCGGCGATCGCCCAGACGATGAGCGACTGGCCGCGGCCGGCGTCACCGGCGACGAAGACACCGGGCACGTTCGTCTGGAAGTCGGCGTCGCGCGCCACGTTGCCGCGCTCGTCGAGGTCCAGGGCGAACTGCTCCACCAGGCCGTTCTCGCGGTCGGTGCCGGTGAAGCCCATCGCGAGGGTGACCAGCTGGGCGGGGATCTTCCGCTCGGTTCCCGGCTTCTGGGTCAGCTTGCCGTCGATGAACTCGACCTCGACCAGGTGCAGGAACTGGACGTTGCCGTCCTCGTCGCCCTCGAAGTGCGTGGTCGAGACGGAGTAGACGCGCTCGCCGCCCTCCTCGTGCGCGGAGGTGACCTTGTAGAGCATGGGGAAGGTCGGCCACGGCTGGTGCGGCGCGCGGTCCTCGCCCGGCTTCGGCATGATCTCCAGCTGCGTCACGGAGGCCGCGCCCTGGCGGTGGGCGGTGCCCACGCAGTCCGCGCCCGTGTCGCCGCCGCCGATGACGACGACGTGCTTGCCCTCGGCGGTGATGGGGGGCGCCACGAAGTCGCCCTCCTGCACCTTGTTGGCGAGCGGCAGGTACTCCATGGCGAAGTGGATGCCGTTCAGGTCGCGGCCCGGGACGGGCAGGTCGCGGGAGATGGTGGCACCGGCGGCGATGACCACGGCGTCGTACCGCTTGCGCAGCTTCATCGCGTCGATGTCCCGGCCGATCTCCACGCCGGTGCGGAACTTGGTGCCCTCCGCGCGCATCTGCTCGATACGGCGGTTGATGTGCCGCTTCTCCATCTTGAACTCGGGGATGCCGTAGCGCAGCAGGCCGCCGATGCGGTCGGCGCGCTCGTAGACGGCGACCGTGTGACCGGCGCGGGTCAGCTGCTGGGCGGCGGCGAGGCCCGCGGGGCCCGAGCCGATGACCGCGACCGTCTTGCCGGAGAGGCGCTCCGGGGCCTGGGGCGCCACGTCGCCGCGGTCCCACGCCTGGTCGATGATGGAGACCTCGACGTTCTTGATGGTGACGGCGGGCTGGTTGATGCCGAGCACGCACGCCGACTCGCACGGGGCCGGGCAGAGACGGCCCGTGAACTCCGGGAAATTGTTCGTGGCGTGCAGGCGCTCCTGCGCGGCCGACCAGTCCTCGCGGTAGGCGAAGTCGTTCCACTCGGGGATGAGGTTCCCGAGCGGACAGCCGTTGTGGCAGAAGGGGATGCCGCAGTCCATGCAGCGCGAGGCCTGCTTGGAGATGATCGGCAGCAGGGACCCGGGAACGTAGACCTCGTTCCAGTCCCGCACCCGCTCGCCCACCGGGCGGGTCTTGGCGACCTCACGGCCGTGGTTCAAAAAGCCCTTGGGATCAGCCATTGGTCGCCGCCTCCATCATCTTCTCGGTGATCTCGGCCTCGGAGAGACCGGCTCGCTCGGCGGCGTCCTTGGCGGCGAGCACTGCCTTGTACGTGCTGGGGATGATCCTGCTGAAGCGCTCCACGGAGGCGTCCCACTCGGCGAGCAGCTTCTCGGCGACGGTCGAGCCCGTCTCCTCCTGGTGGCGGCGCACCACGTCGTGCAGCCACTGCTTGTCGGTGTCGTCGAGCGGCTCGACGGCCGCGAGGTTCCCGGCGTTGACGTTGTCGCGGTCCAGGTCGATGACGTACGCGATGCCGCCGGACATGCCGGCCGCGAAGTTGCGTCCCGTCTCGCCGAGGACCACCGCGTGGCCACCGGTCATGTACTCGCAGCCGTGGTCGCCCACGCCCTCGGAGACCACGGTCGCCCCGGAGTTGCGGACGCAGAAGCGCTCGCCGGTGCGGCCCCGCAGGAACAGCTCGCCGCCGGTCGCGCCGTACGCGATGGTGTTGCCGGCGATCGTCGAGTACTCGGCGAGGTGGTCGGCGCCGCGGTCCGGGCGGACGATGATGCGGCCGCCGGAGAGGCCCTTGCCGACGTAGTCGTTGGCGTCGCCCTCCAGGCGCAGGGTGACACCGCGCGGCACGAACGCGCCGAAGGACTGGCCCGCCGAGCCGGTGAAGGTGATGTCGATGGTGTCGTCGGGCAGACCCGCGCCGCCGAACTTCTTCGTCACCTCGTGGCCGAGCATGGTGCCGACCGTGCGGTTGATGTTGCGGATGGCGACCTGGGCGCGCACGGGCTGCGCGTCGGTGGCGCTGGAGGCGGCGAGCGCGTCGGCGGAGAGCTTGATCAGCTCGTTGTCGAGCGCCTTCTCCAGGCCGTGGTCCTGGACCGTGATCTGGTGCCGGACGGCGCCCACGGGCAGCGACGGCACGTGGAAGAGCGGCTCCAGGTCCAGGCCCTGCGCCTTCCAGTGCTTGACGGCCTTCTCGGTGTCGAGGAGTTCGGCGTGGCCGACGGCCTCCTCGATGGAGCGGAAGCCCAGCTCGGCGAGGATCTCACGGACCTCTTCGGCGATGAACTCGAAGAAGTTCACGATGTACTCGGCCTTGCCGGAGAAGCGCTCGCGCAGCGCGGGGTTCTGCGTGGCGATGCCGACGGGGCAGGTGTCCAGGTGGCAGACGCGCATCATGACGCAGCCCGAGACGACGAGCGGCGCGGTCGCGAAACCGAACTCCTCGGCGCCGAGCAGCGCGGCGATGATCACGTCGCGGCCGGTCTTCAGCTGGCCGTCGGTCTGTACGACGATGCGGTCCCGCAGGCCGTTGAGGAGCAGGGTCTGCTGGGTCTCGGCGAGGCCCAGCTCCCAGGGGCCGCCCGCGTGCTTGAGCGAGGTCAGCGGCGAGGCGCCCGTACCGCCGTCGTGGCCGGAGATGAGGACGACGTCCGCGTGGGCCTTGGAGACGCCCGCGGCGACCGTGCCGACGCCGACCTCGGAGACCAGCTTCACGTGGATGCGGGCCTGCGGGTTGGCGTTCTTCAGGTCGTGGATGAGCTGGGCGAGGTCTTCGATGGAGTAGATGTCGTGGTGCGGCGGCGGCGAGATGAGGCCGACGCCGGGCGTCGAGTGCCGCGTCTTGGCGACCCACGGGTAGACCTTGTGGCCCGGCAGCTGGCCGCCCTCGCCGGGCTTGGCGCCCTGCGCCATCTTGATCTGGATGTCGTCGGCGTTGACGAGGTACTCGCTGGTCACACCGAAGCGGCCGGAGGCGACCTGCTTGATGGAGGAGCGGCGCGCCGGGTCGTAGAGGCGGTCGGGGTCCTCGCCGCCCTCACCGGTGTTGGACTTGCCGCCCAGCTGGTTCATGGCGATGGCGAGGGTCTCGTGCGCCTCGCGGGAGATCGAGCCGTACGACATGGCGCCGGTGGAGAACCGCTTGACGATCTCGGAGGCGGGCTCGACCTCGTCGAGGGAGATCGAGGGGCGGCCGGACTTGAAGCCGAAGAGGCCGCGCAGCGTCATCAGGCGCTCGGACTGCTCGTTCACGCGGCCCGTGTACTGCTTGAAGATGTCGTAGCGGCGGCTGCGCGTGGAGTGCTGGAGGCGGAAGACCGTCTCGGGGTCGAACAGGTGCGGCTCGCCCTCGCGGCGCCACTGGTACTCGCCCCCTATGTCCAGGGCGCGGTGCGCCGAGGGGATGCCGGAGGCCGGGTAGGCCTTGGCGTGCCGGGCGGCGACCTCCTGGGCGATGACGTCGAGACCGGCGCCGCCGATCTTCGTCGTCGTGCCGCTGAAGTACCGCTCCACGAAGGCCTGGTCGAGGCCGATGGCCTCGAAGACCTGGGCGCCGCGGTAGGAGGCGACGGTGGAGATGCCCATCTTGGACATGACCTTCAGGACGCCCTTGCCGAGCGCGTAGATCAGGTTCCGGATGGCCTGCTCGGGCTCGATGCCGGGCAGGAACGTCCCCGCGCGGACGAGGTCCTCGACGGACTCCATCGCGAGGTACGGGTTGACGGCCGCGGCGCCGTAGCCGATGAGGAGGGCCACGTGGTGGACCTCGCGGACGTCGCCCGCCTCGACGAGCAGGCCCACCTGGGTGCGCTGCTTGGTGCGGATGAGGTGGTGGTGGACGGCCGAGGTGAGCAGCAGCGAGGGGATCGGCGCGTGCTCGGCGTCCGAGTGCCGGTCGGAGAGCACGATCAGGCGGGCGCCCGCCTCGATGGCGGCGTCGGCCTCGGCGCAGATCTCGTCGATGCGGGCGGCCAGCGCGTCGCCGCCACCGCCGACGCGGTAGAGGCCGGAGAGCGTCACGGCCTTCATGCCGGGCATGTCGCCGTCGGCGTTGATGTGGATGAGCTTGGCCAGCTCGTCGTTGTCGATCACCGGGAAGGGCAGGGTGACGCTTCGACAGGAGGCGGCGGTCGGCTCCAGGAGGTTGCCCTGCGGGCCGAGGGAGGAGTGCAGGGAGGTGACCAGCTCTTCGCGGATGGCGTCCAGCGGCGGGTTGGTGACCTGCGCGAACAGCTGCGTGAAGTAGTCGAAGATGAGGCGCGGGCGCTCGGAGAGTGCCGCGATCGGGGTGTCCGTGCCCATGGAGCCGAGCGGCTCGCCGCCGGTCTTGGCCATCGGCGCGAGGATGATCCGCAGCTCTTCCTCGGTGTAGCCGAAGGTCTGCTGGCGGCGCGTGACGGAGGCGTGCGTGTGCACGATGTGCTCGCGCTCGGGCAGGTCGGACAGCTCGATCTCGCCGGTCTCCAGCCACTCCTGGTACGGCTTCTCGGCGGCGAGGGCGGCCTTGATCTCGTCGTCCTCGACGATGCGGTGCTCGGCGGTGTCGACGAGGAACATCCGGCCGGGCTGGAGGCGGCCCTTGCGGACGACCTTCGCGGGGTCGATGTCGAGGACGCCGACCTCGGAGCCGAGGACGACGAGGCCGTCGTCGGTGACCCAGTAGCGGCCGGGGCGCAGGCCGTTGCGGTCGAGGACCGCGCCGACCTGGGTGCCGTCGGTGAAGGTGACGCAGGCCGGGCCGTCCCAGGGCTCCATCTGCGTGGAGTGGTACTGGTAGAAGGCACGCCGGGCCGGGTCCATGGAGGCGTGGTTCTCCCAGGCCTCCGGGATCATCATCAGCACGGAGTGCGGCAGCGAGCGGCCGCCGAGGTGCAGGAGTTCCAGGACCTCGTCGAAGGAGGCGGAGTCGGAGGCGTCCGGCGTGCAGATCGGGAAGATCCGGTCCAGCTTCTCGGCGCCGAAGAGGTCCGAGGCGAGCTGCGACTCACGGGCGCGCATCCAGTTGCGGTTGCCCTTGACGGTGTTGATCTCGCCGTTGTGCGCGACGAAGCGGTAGGGGTGTGCGAGCGGCCAGCTCGGGAACGTGTTCGTGGAGAAGCGGGAGTGGACGAGCGCGATCGCCGTGGCGAAGCGGCGGTCGGACAGGTCGGGGAAGAACGGCTCCAGCTGGCCGGTGGTGAGCATGCCCTTGTAGACGATGGTGCGGGCGGAGAGCGAGGGGAAGTACGTCCCGGCCTCGCGCTCGGCGCGCTTGCGCAGCAGGAACGCCTTGCGGTCCAGCTCCAGGCCGGTGCTCTCGCCGTCGGCGACGAAGACCTGGCGGAAGACCGGCATGGTCGCGCGGGCGGTGGCGCCGAGGAGTTCGGGGGCGACGGGCACATCGCGCCAGCCGAGGACGGTCAGCCCCTCTTCGGAGGCGATCGTCTCGATCTGTGAGACGGCGGCGTCGGTGGTGCCCGCGGTGTCGACGGGCAGGAAGGCGATGCCGACGGCGTAGGCGCCGGCCGCGGGAAGCTCGAATCCGGCCACCTCGCGCAGGAACGCGTCGGGCACCTGGAGGAGGATGCCGGCGCCGTCACCCGAGTCGGGCTCGGAGCCGGTGGCGCCGCGGTGTTCGAGGTTGCGCAGTACCGTCAGCGCCTGTTCGACCAGGTCATGGCTGGCAACACCGGTCAGGGTGGCCACGAACCCGACACCGCAGGCGTCGTGTTCGTTACGGGGGTCGTACATCCCCTGGGGGGCGGGGCGACCGTCCATGGGCGACCAGGCGTGGGTACGCATCGGCACTCCCGTCGTCGTCGTGGCATATGCAAGAGGCGAGGGACGACGTTGGCCCTGGCGAAATTTCGTGCAGGTTACATGATGGAACGCTTCTCGAAAAGCGGATAGCTCATTCCAACATGTGGACACCGCTCAAGAAGGTGGGAGCGGTTCGAAGGGGACCTTTGCGGACAGATCCATGACCGAGGGCCCTGTGCGCCACAGGCCTCATTGCCCGCAGCGCTTACGGCTCATGCCCGGTGATCACGTATTCGAAACCGCCGAGTAACGGCTACTTATGCAAGACCCCGCATAGCTCTGCACCGCCTCATCCTACGGCCGTACCGAACAGACTGCCCAGGGCGTACGTCACACCCGCGGCCGCCCCGCCGAGCGCCAGCTGGCGCAGTCCGCTGAACCACCACGACCGCGCGGTCACCTTGGCGACCACCGCGCCGCAGGCGAAGAGCCCGATGAGCGCGAGCAGCAGGGCGGGCCACAGCGCGGTGGCACCGAGCAGATACGGCAGTACGGGGAGCAGGGCGCCCAGCGCGAACGCGCCGAACGAGGACACGGCCGCGACGGCCGGCGACGGCAGGCCGCCCGGGTCGATGCCCAGCTCCTCGCGGGCGTGGATCTCCAGGGCCTGCTCGGGATCCTTGGAGAGCTGCCGGGCGACCTCGCGGGCGAGCCCCGGCTCGACGCCCCGCGACTCGTACAGCGCGGCCAGCTCCCGCTCCTCGTCCTTGGGGTGCTTGCGCAACTCCCGGCGCTCGATGTCCAGTTCGGCCTGGACCAGCTCGCGCTGCGAGGCGACGGAGGTGTACTCGCCGGCCGCCATGGAGAAGGCGCCCGCGGCGAGCCCCGCGAGGCCGGTGATGACGAGGGTCTGCTGCGAGACCGAGCCGCCCGCGACACCCGTCATCAGCGCCAGATTGGAGACGAGTCCGTCCATGGCGCCGAAGACGGCGGGGCGCAGCCAGCCGCCGTTGACGTCACGGTGGGTGTGGTTGTCGCGGTGCGCCTCGTGCAGCGTCGCTTCGGTCTCGATGATCGCCATGGTGTGGACCCCCTCAATGTTTGGACGACGTCGAAAGTACGCCCGAAAAAAATCTTCCGCCAGCAAGGAAGGCCGTACTTACCTGCGAAAACGCGCCTTGGCGGGGGCACCGCGGAGGTGGGTCCGGAGGCCCTGGCCCATGGCGATCCCAGGCGCGAAGGAGTGATCTGAGCCGTCGGACGCTCGTGTGAGCACCCGGCGTGGCAGGGATGCATCAAGCACCGCATCCAGCGGTCCGCGCAACAGGGAGGCACGGCATGGCGTCCACCGCATGCGTTCCCTCGGTACCGGCGCCCGGCGACGCCGCCGACCTCCGCGAACGGGCGCGCGGCGCGCTGCTCGGCCTCGCGGTCGGCGACGCGCTCGGCGCACCCGCGGAGAACATGAAACCGTCCGAGATCCGGGCCCGTTGGGGCCGCATCACCGGATACGTCACCGAGAACCCGGCGGGCACGGACGACACCGAGTACGCGATCTTCTCGGGGCTGCTGCTCGCCCGGCACGGCTCCGCGCTCACCGTCGCGCACGTCGAGGCCGCCTGGCACCAGTGGATCGCCGACCTGGACGAGGGGCCGTTTTGCGGCGCCGGCTTCAGCGAGCGCGGCACGCTGGAGAACCTGCGCCGCGGCCTCGCCGCGCCCATCTCGGCCCAGCACCGGCACGCCTGGAGCGACGGCCTCGCGATGCGGGCCGCTCCCTTCGGCGTCTTCGCCGCGGGGCGCCCCGCGGAGGCGGCCAGGCTGATCGCCGTCGACGGCTCGGTCAGCCATGACGGGGAGGGCATCTACGGCGGGCAGGCGGTCGCGGCGGGGGTGGCGGCGGCGATGGCGGGCGCGCGGGTGGACGCCGTCGTGACGGCGGCCCTCTCCGTCATCCCGGACGACTCCTGGACGTCACGCTCGCTGCGGCGGGCGGTCACGGTCGCCCACCGGGGCGAGCGCGCGGTCCGCTCCGCGGTGGTGATCGGGGGTTACCCCTGGACCGACCTCGCGCCGGAGGCGGTGGGGCTCGCCTTCGGGGCGTACGCGGCGGCGCGCGGCGACTTTCGCTGCGCGGTGCTTTCCGCGGTGAACATGGGGCGGGACGCCGATACGACGGCGGCGGTCGCGGGGGCGCTCGCCGGGGCGACGTGCGGGGCCTCCTCCATCCCCGAGCCGTGGGCCCTGGCGATCGGGCCCGCGCGGGGGAGCTGTCTGCCGTCCATGCGGGGGCATCACGTCCTGGACGTGGCGGAGCTTCTCCTTCCTGTGGGGGAGCCCTCGTGAACCCCGACAACCCCGCCGCTTCGCGGCGGATCCCTCCCACCCACCCACCCGTTCACCCCGCGCCATCCAGCGAACCGAAAGACCAGCCGACGCCCGCCCGCACCGCTGTTCCCACCGCACCCGCCGCACCCGCTGTGGGCCGCGCCGCTCCCGCCGTGGGCCGTGCCGCTTCCGCTGTGGGCAGGCGTTCCGCAGGGCGGAACGGGTGGGCACAGCCCCCGGCGCCGGGTGCCGACCAAGCGGGCCCCCGCATCGAAGGCCTGCTCCTAGGGCTGTCCGCAGGCGACGCCGCCGGCTGGCCCGCGGCTCGGCACCGGGCCGCCCGCATGCCCGAGTGGACCCGCCGCCTCACCCGCGAACTGGACACCTTCGCCGAGCAGAACGCCACCACCACCCTCCCCGTCCCCATCGCCCTGAACCAGCCCCCCGAGCCCCTGCGCCTCGGCCCCTCCGACGACGCCGAATGGGCCGCCTTCACCGCCGAGTCCCTGCTCCGCGCGGCGGACGGCACCCTGGACCCCGGTCTGCCCCCGGACCGCAGGGTCCGCGCCGCCCTGGACCTCGCCTGGTCCACCCTCGCCGCCGAGGTCGCCGCCGCCGCGGCCCGCGCCCCCGAGGTGGAGTCCGCCGTACTCCCCCTGCGCGCCCGCATCTCCGTACGCGCGGGCCTCGGCAACCTCGCCGCGGGCCTGCGCCCGCCCGCCACCGGCCACGACAACCCGCACTTCTTCGACGACGCCGCCTGCGTACGCGCCTGCGTGCTCGCCCTCGTCCACCCCGGCGACCCCGAACGGGCCGCCGCCCTCGCGGAGTTCGACGCCCGCTACACCCAGGACGGCGACGGCACGCACGGCGCCCGCGCGATGGCCGCGGCGATCGCGGCGGCCCTCGGCGGCGCCGACGTCGAGCAGGCGGTGGACGCCGCGCTCGCCCAGCTCCCCGAGCACACCGAGATCGGCCGCAACGCCCGGCACGCGGTGAAGCTCGCCCACGACGCCGAGTGCGCCTTCGACCTCGTACCACTCCTTGAACATCAGATCGTCGACCACGTGTACAGCTACGGCATCGCCGCCGCCGAGACCGTTCCGGTGGCCCTCGCCCTGGCCACCGCCGCGCGCGGCCGCATCCGCGAGGCCGTGCCCGCCGCCGCCTGTCTCTCCCGCGTCGCGGACTCGGCGCCCGCCCTCGCCGGAGCGCTGACCGGCGTCCTCGGCACTGCGGCCGCGATCCCCGAGGCCTGGCGCGCGACCTGCCGGACCCTCTCCGGCTGCACGCTCCCCCGCCTCGCCGGCACCGACCTGGTGGAACTCGCCGGGCACCTGGCACACACAGAACTGGCCGCCCCAGGTGGACAATTCCGGCATGAAGCCCATGCAGCCCACGAAGCCCACAGGTAGCGCGATCGGTCTGGCCGACCGCATCACCGGCAGCCTCGTCGGCGCGGCCGTCGGCGACGCCCTCGGCGGTCCCGTCGAGGGGTACGCGCCCGAGCAGATCGCAGAGCGGCACGGCGGCCGCGTCCGGGGCATCGTCGGCCCCTGGAACGGCGACCAGTGGCGCACCGCCCGCCCCATCGCGCCGTACCACAAGGGCGACGGCCACGTCACCGACGACACCTTGCTGACGCACGCGCTCGTCCGGGTCTACGGCACCGTCCGCGACCACCTCGACGCGTACGCCGTCGTCGGCCATCTCGTGCCGGACCTGATGACGACACCGCGCTGGATCCCGGAGCTGGAGGCCGAGGCGATCCCCCTGCACCGGCTCTTCCTCGCCGAGAAGTGGCTCGTCGCCCGCCTCCACTACGGCCATGTCGACCCGCGCGAGGCGGGCGTCGGCAACATCGTCAACTGCGGCGCCGCGATGTACATGGCACCGGTCGGCCTGGTCAACGCCGCGCACCCGCAGGCCGCGTACGCCGAGGCCCTGGACATCGCGGGCGCCCACCAGTCCTCGTACGGCCGCGAGGCGGCGGGCGTCTTCGCGGCGGCCGTGGCGGCGGCCTGCACGCCCGGCGCGACGGCGAACTCGGTCGTCGAGGCGTGCCTGGCGCTGGCCAAGGACGGCACGCGCGCGGCGATCGAGGCGGTGGCCGAAGTGGCCGCGCGCCACCGGGACTTCGAGACGGCCCTGGCCCCCCTGCGCGCCGCCGTCGCCCCCTTCGACACGGTCGGCCCCGACTACCGCTTCCCGTCCCTCGGCGCCCGCCGCCCCTCCCGCCTGCACTCCATCGAGGAGCTGCCCGTGGCCCTCGGCATGCTCCTGGTCGGCGAGGCCGACTACCGCCGCACGGTCCTCGGCTCGGTCAACTACGGCCGTGACTGCGACTCGATCGCGACGATGAGCGGCGCGATCGTGGGCGCGCTGCGCGGGGAGGCCGCGATCCCCGACGAGTGGGCCAAGCGGGTCGCCGAGGCCAGCCGCCTGGACCTGCACGCCCCGGCGGCGGTCCTCACGGAGGTCGCCGAGGAGGTCTTCGCCCGGGACACCGCCCGCCGTCGCGCCCACGAGTCGGCCTTCGCCGCCCTGACGGCCGCCCCGTGATCCGCCTGACCTGGGTCCAGCCGGAGGACCTGATCGGTCATGAGTTCGCCCAGGCGGAGCTGGAGGGGCGTGACGTGTCGTCGGTACGTTCCCGCTGGCTCGCGGCAGGCGGCCACCTGGCCCCCGACCGCGCGGGCGCCTCCCCTGCCCCGGCGCCGCCTCACCTCCGCGCCCTGGCGGAACAGCTCCTGGACGAACTGGCCCTCCCCTCGCCGGGGGAAGTGCCGCGGGGCGTCGCCCCCCGGGACAGTGCACCAGCGAGGACCCCGGACGACCTCCTCCCCCGCCTCCACGCCGCCTGGCTGGGCCGGGCCGCGGGCTGCCTCCTCGGCAAGCCCGTGGAGAAGCTCCCCCTCGCCGGCATCCGAAGCCTCGCCAAGGCGACGGGGAACTGGCCCCTGCACACCTGGTTCACGGAGAAGGGCGTCCCGCCCGCGCTCAAGGCGGCCTACCCCTGGAACAAGCGCTCCGCGCACACCTGCCTCGCCGAGAACATCGACGGCATGCCCGAGGACGACGACCTCAACTACCCCCTCCTGAACCTCCTCCTGCTCCAGCGCCACGGAAAGTCCTTCACCACCACGGACGTGGCCAGGCTCTGGCTGGACGAGCTGCCCGCGGGCCGCACCTTCACCGCCGAGCGCGTCGCGTACCGCAACCTCCTCCAGGGCATCGAACCCCCGCACACCGCCACGCACCGCAACCCCTTCCGCGAGTGGATCGGCGCCCTGATCCGCGCCGACATCCACGGCTGGACCAACCCCGGCGCCCCCGGGGCCGCCGCCGAACAGGCCTGCCGGGACGCGGCGCTGACCCATACGGCGGACGGCGTCCACGGCGCCATGTTCGCGGCGGCCACGATCGCCGAGGCGGCGGCCGGGGGCACGGACATCCACCACTGCCTGCGCACCGGACTCGCCGCCATCCCGCCGGACACCCCACTGGCCCGAGCCATCCGGCACGGCATCCGACTCGCGGCAGAAACAAGGGGCTTCGACGAGGTCGTGGACCGTCTGCACGCCGCCCACGCCACCCACCACTGGGTCCACGTCGTCCCCAACGCCGCCCTCCTCGCCGCCGCCCTCACCCACGCCGACGGCGACTTCACGGGCTCCCTCACCCGAGCCGTCTCCGGCGGCTGGGACACCGACTCGAACGGCGCGACCGCCGGTTCGATCGCGGGCCTGCTCGCGGGCCACCCGGACGTGCTCCCCGCACGCTGGACTGCCCCGCTCAAGAACCGGCTGGCCACGTCCGTGGGCGACTTCGACGGCATCGGCTTCGACACCCTCGCTGAACTCACCGCCCGGGAGGCACACCGCTCATGACACCGAAGCCCCACATCGCCGTACTCGGCAGCGCCAACATGGACCTCGTCGCGTACGTCGCCAGGGCCCCGCGGCGCGGTGAGACCGTGACGGGCCACGAGTTCCGTACGATCCCCGGCGGCAAGGGCGCCAACCAGGCCGTCGCGGCGGCCCGCGCGGGCGCCACCGTCTCGATGATCGGCGCGGTCGGCACCGACGCGTTCGGCGCGCGGCTGCGCTCCACGCTCGAACACTCCGGCGTCGACACGGATCTGCTGCGGACCGTCGAGACGCCGACCGGCACCGCGCACATCGTCGTCGACGACGAGGGCGGCAACTCGATCGTCGTCGTCCCCGGCGCCAACGGCACCGTCAAGGGCCTCACCCCCGGCGACGAGGCCCTGATCAGCTCCGCCAACGCCCTGCTGCTCCAGCTGGAGATCCCGGCCAAGGGGGCACTCGCCGCCGCCCGGGCCGCCCGCCGCCACGGCGTCCGCACGGTCCTCACCCCCGCCCCCGCCCAGCACCTGTCCGACGAACTCCTCGCCGCCACCGACCTGTTGCTGCCCAACGAACACGAGGCCGCCACCCTCACCGGCATCACGGACGACCCACGGGCCGCCGCCCGCTCGCTCCTCTCCCAGGTCCCCGAGGTCATCATCACCCTCGGCTCACGGGGCAGCCTGTACGCGGCACGCGGCGCCGAACCGGTCACGGTCCCCGCCCCCCGGGTCACCGCGGTCGACACGACCGGCGCGGGCGACACCTTCGCGGGGACCCTCGCCGTCGCGCTCGCCGAGGGCAGATCCGTGCCGTCCGCCCTCACCTGGGCGTCGTCCGCGGCCGCGCTCTCCGTGCAGCGTCCGGGGGCATCGGCCTCCATGCCGTACCGCAAAGAGATCGACACCCAGGCCGCCGACGCCGGCACGACGGACGGCGCCCGCTCATGACCCCGCCGCCCACGCCCCCGCCCCTCGCCGGCCTGCGCGTCCTCGACCTGGCCACCCTCTTCGCCGGTCCCCTCGCCGCCACGATGCTCGGCGACTTCGGCGCGGAGGTCGTCAAGGTCGAGCACCCCACTCGCCCCGACCCCTCCCGCGGCCACGGCCCGTCGAAGGACGGCGTCGGCCTGTGGTGGAAGCTGCTCGGCCGCAACAAGCGCACGATGACGCTGGACCTGTCCACACCCGGCGGCCGCGACACGCTCCTGCGCCTCGCCGCCACCGCCGACGTGATCGTGGAGAACTTCCGCCCCGGCACCCTGGAGAAGTGGGACCTCGGCTGGGAGGAGCTGAGCGAGGCCAACCCCCGTCTGGTCCTTGCCCGCGTCACGGGCTTCGGCCAGTTCGGCCCCTATGCCCGCCGCCCCGGCTTCGGCACGCTCGCCGAGGCGATGAGCGGCTTCGCGGCGATCACCGGCGACCCCGACGGGCCCCCGACCCTGCCCCCCTTCGGCCTCGCCGACTCGATCGCGGGCCTCGCCACGGCGTACGCGGTGATGACGGCCCTGACGGCACGTGAGCGCACCGGACGCGGGCAGGTGGTGGACATGGCGATCATCGAGCCGATCCTCACCGTCCTCGGACCCCAGCCGCTCTGGTACGACCAGCTCGGCCACGTTCAGCCCCGCACCGGCAACCGCTCCACGAACAACGCGCCCCGCAACACCTACCGCACCGCCGACGGCCGCTGGGTCGCGGTCTCCACCTCCGCCCAGTCGATCGCGGAGCGCCTGATGCGCCTGGTCGGCCGCCCGGAGCTGATCGCCGAGCCGTGGTTCGCCTCGGGCGCCGACCGGGCCCGGCACGCCGACGTCCTCGACGAGGCGGTCGGCGGCTGGATCGCCCGCCACACCCGCGCGGAGGTGATCGACGCCTTCGAGAAGGCACAGGCGGCGGTCGCCCCCATCCAGGACGTACGTGACGTCATGACGGACCCTCAGTACGAGGCCCTGTCCACGCTCACCACCGTCGACGACCCGGAACTGGGCCCGCTGCGCATGCAGAACGTTCTCTTCCGCCTCTCCGACACCCCCGGCGCGATCCACTGGGCCGGGCGCCCGCACGGCGCGGACACGGACGCGGTCCTGACCGAACTCGGCCTCACCGAACGGGAGATCACCCTCCTCCGCAAGGAAGGCGCCCTGTGACCACTTCCCTCCCCCTCCCCGTGCCCCTCCCCCCGCCTCTCCCCCTGACCTGGCTCTACGTTCCCGGCGACCGGCCCGATGTGGTGGCCAAGGCCCTGCACGCGGGCGCCGACGCGGTCATCGTCGACCTGGAGGACGCGGTCGCCCCCGACCGCAAGGAGTACGCGCGCTCGGCGACGGCGGAACTCCTCTCCGACCCGCAGCCGCCGCCCGTCCCCGTCCACGTCCGCGTCAACGCCCTGGAGAGCCCCCTGGCCGACGCCGACCTCCGCGCGATCGCCCCGCTCCCCGGCGTGGCGGGGCTGCGCCTGCCCAAGGTCGCCTCCCGCGCCGACGTCATCCGCGTCGCGGAGCGCGCGGCCCCTGCCGACGGCGGCTCCCCCACCCTGCACGCCCTCGTCGAATCAGCGCTCGGCCTCGAACACGCCTTCGCCATCGCCACCGCGCACCCGGCGCTGCGCGGCCTCTCCCTCGGCGAGGCGGACCTCCGCGCGGACCTCGGCGTACGGGAGGACGCGGGGCTGGACTGGGCGCGCTCCCGCGTGGTGGTGGCGGCGCGGGCGGCGGGGCTCGCCCCGCCCGGCCAGTCGGTGTACCCGGACACCCGCGACCTCGACGGCCTGGCGGCGTCCTGCGCGCGGGGCCGCGCCCTCGGTTTCCTCGGCCGCGGCGCGATCCACCCCCGCCAGCTCCCGGTGATCGAACAGGCTTACCTCCCCACCGCCGAGGAGATCGAACGGGCGGAGGAGATCACCAAGGCGGCGGCGACGGACGAGGGCGCCCTCGCGCTGCCGGACGGCCGCTTCGTGGACAGGGCGGTGGTGGAGGGCGCGCAGCGGATCCTGACGCTCGCGCAACGCTTGCGGTAGCGCGGGCGCCGGCTGCTGCGGGACAGCGGAACGGGGGCCCCGGATCAAGCGATCCGGGGCCCCCGTCACCGTACGAACGGACGCGCTCAGGCCTTCTTGGCCGACTCGGCCCCTCCGCCGGAAGACGACTCGGCCCCGTCACCGGAAGGCTCGGCCGCCTCCCCCGAAGCCTCCGCCTCGCTCTTGTCCAGCTTCACCCGGTCGGCCTTGTCGTCGCCGCCCGCCTCACCTGAGGTGAGTTCGTCGGAGGCACTCGGTTCCACGATCTCCTCGCGCCCGGGGCGGGTCCTCGCCGACACCACGAGGTAGACCACCGCGAGGACGAAGACCACGATCGCGGTCCACACGTTCAGCCGCAGGCCAAGGAGGTGGTGCGCGTCGTCGACCCGCATGTACTCGATCCAGCCGCGCCCCGCGCAGTACGAGGCGACGTAGAGCGCGAACGCCCGCCCGTGCCCGAGCTTGAAGCGGCGGTCGGCCCAGATGACGAGGAGGGCGACGCCGACGCACCACAGGGACTCGTAGAGGAAGGTGGGGTGGTAGGTGCCGGGGATCCGGCCGTCCTCCGCCGAGGTGATCTTCAGCGCCCAGGGCAGGTCCGTGGGCTTGCCGTACAGCTCCTGGTTGAACCAGTTGCCCCAGCGGCCGATGGCCTGGGCGAGGGCGATGCCGGGAGCCAGCGCGTCGGCCCAGGCCGGCAGGGGGATGCCCCGGCGGCGGCAGCCGATCCACGCGCCGACCGCGCCGAGCGCGATCGCACCCCAGATGCCGAGGCCGCCCTCCCAGATCTTGAAGGCGTCGACCCAGTCACGGCCCTCGCTGAAGTACAGCTGGTAGTCCGTGATCACGTGGTAGAGACGCCCGCCGACGAGGCCGAACGGAACGGCCCACACGGCGATGTCCGCCACGGTGCCTGGCCGGCCCCCGCGGGCGACCCACCGCTTGTTGCCGAGCCAGACGGCCACGAAGACGCCGATGATGATGCAGAACGCGTAGCCGCGCAGCGGAATGGGTCCGAGTTCGACCACACCGCGCGACGGACTGGGGATGAAGGCAAGGTCCATGGCAGGACCGACGCTACCGTGCCGGGCGGCGGGGGCGGCAACCAGCCCGGCTACGGGTCCATAACAGGCGCCCGGCCCGCGGGCCCCGGCGCTAGCGCTTGTCGGCGTCCGCCACCAGCTGCCGCAGCTTCTGCGGGCTCAGGGGATTCTGCTGGCCGTAGATGTTCTTGCCGTTCAGCAGCACGGTCGGGGTGCCCTGGAGCTTCGCGTCCTGGAAGGCCTTGTGCGACTTGGCGACCCAGCTGTCGTGTTTACCGTCCTCGACGCACTTCTTGAAGGAGTCCGTGACGAGGCCGTCGACCTCTTCGGCCAGCTCGATCAACCGGCCGTTCTTGCTGTACGCGTCGTCGGGCTCCGGGGGCTGGTTCTTGAAGAGCACGTCGTGGTAGGCCGGGAACTTGCCGGCGTCCTGGGCGCACGCCGCCGCGTTGGCCGCGCGCAGCGAGCCGCTGCCGCCCATGTTCCCGTCGATGAGGGTGGTCAGGTGGTACTCGACCTTGAGCCGGCCCTTGGCGGCGAGGTCGTTGATCGTCGTGCGGAAGCCGTCCTCGAACTGCTTGCAGGCCGGGCAGCGGAAGTCCTCCCAGATGGTGAGGGTCGACTTCGCGCTCTCCTTGCCGAGCGGGAGCGACAGCCGGTCCTTGCCGTTCGCCCCTTCGGGGACGGAGACCGGGCCCGCCGTGTCGCTCTTGTCGTCGCCGGAACTGGCGGCGAGCACTCCGACCACGGCGGCGAGGCCGAGGACGCCGACCACCGCGGCGCCGACGATCAGCGCACGGCGCTTCTTGTCGCGGGCCTTCTGCCGCTCTCGCTCTTCCGCCAGCCGCTCACGGGCCGATCGCTTTGCCTCACGGTTCTTCTCACTCACACCCCGCCAACGAACCGGGGAGGCGCGAGCGCGCCTCCCCGGTCCAGGTCCACTCGTACGAGTTACGCGCCGCCGCGCACCCCGTCCGCGAGTTCGGCCGCGAGCGCGCGCACGGCGGCGAGCCCGGCGCGCTCGTCCGGGGCGTCCAGCATCCGCTGCACGAAGGCCGAACCGACGATCACGCCGTCGGCGAAGCCCGCCACCTCGGCGGCCTGGCGGGCGTTGGAGACGCCGAGGCCCACGCAGACCGGCAGGTCGGTGGTGGCCTTGGTGCGCCGCACCAGGTCCTGCGCCTGCTCGCCCACCGACTCACGGGTGCCGGTGACACCCATCAGCGACGCCGCGTAGACGAAGCCGGAGCCCGCCGCGGTGATCGTGGCGAGCCGTGCGTCCTTGCTGCTGGGCGCCACGACGAAGACGGTGGCCAGACCGTGCTTCTCGGCGTGCTCGCGCCACAGTCCCGACTCCTGGACGGGCAGGTCGGGCAGGATGCAGCCCGCGCCGCCCGCCTCGGCCAGCTCGGCGGTGAAGCGCTCCACGCCATAGCGGTCGATGGGGTTCCAGTACGTCATGACGAGCACCGGCTTGCCGGTCGCCTCATGGGCCTCGCGGACCGTGCGCATCACGTCGCGGATCTTGAGGCCGCCGCGCAGGGCGATGTCGTCGGCGGTCTGGATGACCGGGCCGTCGAGCACCGGGTCGGAGTGCGGCAGGCCGACCTCGACGATGTCCGCGCCGCCGTCGAAGGCCGCCTTCACGGCCTCGATGCCGCCGTCGACGGTGGGGAAACCGGCGGGCAGGTAGGCGATGAGCGCCGAGCGGCCCTCGGCCTTCGCGGCCGCCAGGGTGTCGTTCAGCAGCTGGATGTTGCCGCCGATGGATGCAGCGCCGCTCACTTGGCGTCCCCCTTGATCTCCGCGCCGGTGGCGGAGGCGTCCGCCTCGACGGTGGCGTCCGTGTCGTACAGGCCGAAGTAGCGCGCGGCCGTGTCCATGTCCTTGTCGCCGCGCCCGGAGAGGTTGACGACGATCAGCCCGTCCTTGCCCAGCTCCTTGCCGATGTCGAGCGCCCCGGCGAGGGCGTGGGCGCTCTCGATGGCCGGGATGATGCCCTCGGTGCGGGACAGGAGCCGCAGGGCCTGCATCGCGGCGTCGTCGGTGACCGCGCGGTACTCGCCGCGGCCGCTGTCCTTGAGGTAGGCGTGCTCGGGTCCGATGCCGGGATAGTCGAGTCCGGCGGAGATCGAGTAGGGCTCGGTGATCTGGCCCTCCTCGTCCTGGAGCACGTAAGAACGGGAGCCGTGCAGGATGCCCGGCTCGCCCGCGGTCAGCGTGGCCGCGTGCTCGCCCGTCTCGACGCCGTGTCCGGCGGGCTCGCAGCCGATGAGGCGTACGTCCCTGTCGGGGATGAAGGCGTGGAAGAGGCCGATGGCGTTGGAGCCGCCGCCCACGCAGGCGACGGCGGCGTCGGGCAGGCGCCCGGCGCGCTCCAGGATCTGCCGCCTGGCCTCGACGCCGATGACGCGGTGGAAGTCGCGGACCATGGCGGGGAAGGGGTGCGGTCCCGCCACGGTCCCGAAGAGGTAGTGGGTGCGGTCCACGTTGGCGACCCAGTCGCGGAACGCCTCGTTGATGGCGTCCTTCAGGGTGCGGCTGCCGGACTTCACGGCGATGACCTCGGCGCCGAGCATGCGCATGCGGGCCACGTTCAGGGCCTGGCGCTCGGTGTCGATCTCGCCCATGTAGATGGTGCATTCGAGGCCGAAGAGCGCGCAGGCGGTGGCCGTCGCGACGCCGTGCTGACCGGCGCCGGTCTCCGCGATGACGCGGGTCTTGCCCATGCGCTTGGTGAGCAGGGCCTGGCCGAGCACGTTGTTGATCTTGTGCGAGCCGGTGTGGTTCAGGTCCTCGCGCTTGAGGAAGACGCGGGCGCCGCCCGCGTGCTCCGCGAAGCGGGGGACCTCGGTGAGGCTGCTCGGCCTTCCCGTGTAGTGGACGAGCAGGTCGTCCAGCTCGGCGGCGAAGGCGGGGTCGCTCTTGGCCTTGTCGTACTCGACGGCCACCTCGTCCACGGCGGCGACCAGGGCCTCCGGGATGAACTTGCCGCCGAAGGCGCCGAAGTAGCCTTCGGCGCTGGGGACTTGACCCTCGGGGTCCGGGATGAAGAACTGGCTGGGCATGGCTGATTCCTCGCTGAGGCGTGGGTTGACGTCTGTCTCGCGTACGCCTTGTCGCCGTTGCCGTTCGAGGACTCGGCGCGACTGCGGCCCGTCGTGGGCTGGTCGCGCAGTTCCTCGCGCCCCTGACGGGGCGCTTTCAGCTCAGGCGGCGCACAAGGCGCCGCGCTGCCATCGCATTCCGGGGATCTGGCCCGGCTCCGAGCCGATGTGGTACCGCACGCGCCTGCCCCGCACGCGCCGCGCGGGCGCCCGGCAGCCGCGGGGGCGGCAGCCGGGTGCGAGGCGGGCGGAGATGGCCATGGGGTGCGGTCAGCCCCGTCCGTGGCGCAGGGCCGGGTGCGCGCCCGCGGCGACGAGGTCGGAGACCGCGGTCTTCGGGTCGCGGCCGGTCACCAGGGACTCGCCCACCAGGACCGCGTCGGCGCCCGCGTTGGCGTACGCGATCAGGTCGTGCGGGCCGCGCACACCGGACTCGGCGATCTTGACGACGCTGTCCGGCAGCTCGGGGGCGATCCGCTCGAACACCGTGCGGTCGACCTTGAGGGTCTTGAGGTCGCGGGCGTTGACGCCGACGACACGGGCGCCCGCGTCCACGGCGCGCTCGGCCTCCTCCTCGTCGTGCACCTCGACGATCGGCGTGAGGCCGATCGACTCGGCGCGCTCGATGAGGGACTCCAGGGCGGGCTGGTCCAGGGCGGCGACGATCAGCAGCGCGAGGTCGGCGCCGTACGCCCGGGCCTCCCACAGCTGGTACGAGGTGACGATGAAGTCCTTGCGCAGCACCGGGATCTCGACCTTGGCGCGGACGGCCTCCAGGTCGGCGAGCGAGCCGCCGAAGCGGCGCTCCTCGGTGAGCACGGAGATGACGGCGGCGCCGCCCGCCTCGTAGTCGGCGGCGAGTCCGGCGGGGTCGGCGATCGCGGCGAGGGCACCCTTGGAGGGGCTGGAGCGCTTGACCTCGCAGATGACCTTGACGCCGTCACCGCGCAGAGCGGCCGCGCCGTCCTTGGCCGCGGGAGCCTTGGCCGCGCGTTCCTTCAGCTCGTCGAGGCTGACGCGCGCCTGCCGCTCCGCGAGGTCGGCACGGACTCCGTCGATGATCTCGTCGAGCACACTCACGCGAGCGGTCCCCTTCCCTGACGGTTGAAGCTGACGATCAATCTGGTCACTGCGATGGTATCCGCAGGAGGGCGAAGGCTCCGCATCCGGTTGACGCCCGTCCCACGACCTGGACATTCACCACCCGTGCGGCCTGCGGGTTCATGGATGCAGCCATGACCCGAACGGCAGATTGCGTACGAGCGTGAAGAGCGCGACCAGCACGCCGAGGCCCCACAGCTGCGCGGCGCCGAGCGCGATCCGCAGCGGCCGTCCGCGCGCCGCCCTGACCACCCAGAGGGCCCATACCGCCGCGAAGAGGACGTATCCGATGACGGCGAGCGCGTTGGCGCCGAGGGCCGCGGCGAGGTCGCCGTGGACGAAGGCGTGGGCGCTGCGCAGGCCCCCGCACCCGGGACAGTAGAGGCCGGTGAGGCGCAGCAGCGGGCAGGCGGGGTAGTGGCCGGGTTCGTTGGGGTCGACGGCGCCGACGTAGGCGAAGGCACCGGCGACGAAGGCGAGCAGACCGGCCGGCACGAGGAGCCGCCCCACCAGGGCGGACGCGCGCCCGCGGGCGGTTTCGGCGCTCTCGGTCTCGGCGGTCACCCGTGCATTGTGCACCGCGCGCGGGGCCGCCGCCCGGGGGCGCACGCGCGAAGAGGCGGCCCCGGCTGCTGCGGGGACCGCCTCTTCTCGTACCGCGTGTCGTACGGCGTATGTCAGCTCTCGGCGCGGATCTCCCGCTGCGGGCGCTTCTCCGCGCCGAGGCCCATGGCGCGCATGACGAGGCCGACAAGGCCGCCGACCACGACGAGGGCCATACCGGCCCAGAACCCGGGCACGTTCGCCATCACCATGAAGGCACCCGCGACGCAGAAACCGATGAAGGCGATGATGACACCGGTCCAGGCGGCCGGGGTGTGTCCGTGGCTGCTGCCCGCCATGACTTGCTCCTCGTTGCTGTATGCGTGGTAGTCGGTGGGAGGCCCACCGCGAGTCGTGCGCTCGCTGCCATTGTCCCGTACTCGCGGGGCCGCTCTGAGCGCGGGGTCAGGCTTCGCGCGTCGGGTCCTCGCCGCGGTCGAGCGCCTTCCACAGTTCCTCGGGCCGTTCCGGGTCCGGGGCGCGGCGGGCCTTGCGGGGGCTCGGTGAGCCGTCGCGTTCGTAGCGCCCCGACATCGCGGGCCAGGAGCGGCCGTAGGTGAGGGCGAGGAGCCCGGCGAGCAGGAGCAGGACGCCCGCGGCCGCCGCGGCGTACGGCCAGCCGGTGTGGCTGAGGCCGCCGATGGTGGCGGCGGCGTCCCCGGAGGCGGTGGCGGCCTTCTCGTCGAGTGCGGCGCTGTCGCGCGCGCCGAGCAGGGCCGCGGCCGCGGTGCCCGCGCCGCTGAGCATGAGCAGCAGGGAGACCAGGACGCGTCCGGTGCGGCGGACCGCGAAGACGGCGACGAGGGCGGCGAGGCCCACTATGGCGAGGGCCGCCGGGACGCCGGTGACGTCACTGCCCTGGGCGGTCAGCGGCAGGTCGCCGCCGGCCACCGACGCCGTTCCGTGGGCCCAGGCCTGGCGGGAGGCGAGCAGCGCGAGGGCCGCGCCGACGGCGCCGAGCAGCAGTGCGGCGGCGATGCTGCGCCTGCTGCCGCGCTGTTCCCGGGTCTCGGGTTCGCGCTCGGTCCGGCGCCCGGTCCCGGCCTCCGGCCGTGTCTCGGGCTGGTCGTCGGTCTTGGCGTCGGTCCGGGGCGGTGGTACTGCGGAAGTCACCTGTCCACTATCCCTCACGGCTCGCGGGGGCGTGCAGGCGGTTGGCCGTGTGGATGGCGCGCAGCACGGCGGCGGCCTTGTTGCGGCACTCGGTGTCCTCGGCGACGGGGTCGGAGTCGGCGACGACACCGGCCCCGGCCTGGACGTACGCCGTGCCGTCACGGAGCAGGGCGGTGCGGATGGCGATGGCGGTGTCGGAGTCGCCCGCGAAGTCGAGGTAGCCGACGCAGCCGCCGTACAGGCCGCGCCGGGACGGCTCCAGTTCGTCGATGATCTGCATGGCGCGGGGCTTGGGGGCGCCGGAGAGGGTGCCCGCGGGGAAGCAGGCGGTGAGCACGTCGAAGGCGGTGCGGCCCTCGGCGACCTGCCCGGTGACCGTCGAGACGATGTGCATGACGTGGGAGTACTTCTCGATGGACATGAAGTCGACGACCTCGACGGAGCCGGGCTCGCAGACCCGGCCGAGGTCGTTGCGCCCGAGGTCGACGAGCATCAGGTGCTCGGCGCGCTCCTTGGGGTCGGCGAGGAGTTCGTCGGCGAGGGCCTGATCCTCCTGCGGGGTGGCGCCGCGGTGCCGGGTCCCGGCGATGGGGTGGACCATGGCGCGCCCGTCCTCGACCTTGACGAGGGCTTCGGGGCTGGAGCCGACGACGTCGAATCCGTCGAGGCGGAAGAGGTACATGTACGGCGACGGGTTGGTGGCCCGCAGCACGCGGTAGACGTCCAACGCGCTTGCCGTGCACGGCGTTTCGAAGCGCTGGGAGGGCACGACCTGGAAGGCCTCGCCGGCCCGGATGCGCTCCTTGATGTCGTCGACGGCTTCCTGGTACTGCTCGCCGCCCCACAGGGCGGTGTACGGGGGCAGCTCGGAGGCCGGGAGCGCGGCCGGGGGCTGGGCGACGGGGCGCGAGAGGTCGGCCTCCATGGCGTCGAGCCGGGCGATCGCGTCGGCGTGGGCCTCGTCGACGCCGGTGTCGAGGTCGTTGTGGTTGATCGCGTTGGCGATCAGCAGGACCGAGCCGTCCCAGTGGTCGAGGACGGCGAGGTCGCTGGTGAGCAGCATGGTCAGCTCGGGGAGCTTCAGGTCGTCCCGCTCGCCCGGGCCGATCTTCTCCAGGCGGCGCACGATGTCGTAGCCGAGGTAGCCGACCATGCCGCCGGTGAAGGGCGGCAGCTGTCCGGCCAGGTCGCGCGGGGTGTGCAGTATGTCGACGGTGGCGCGCAGCGCGGCGAGCGGGTCGCCCGCGGTGGGGACGCCGACGGGCGGGGTGCCGAGCCAGTGGGCCTCGCCGTCGCGGACGGTGAGGGTGGCGGCGCTGCGGACTCCCACGAAGGAGTAGCGGGACCAGCTGCGGCCGTTCTCCGCCGACTCCAGGAGGAAGGTGCCGGGGCGCTCGGCGGCGAGCTTGCGGTAGAGGCCGACGGGGGTGTCGCCGTCCGCGAGGAGCTTGCGGCTGACGGGGATGACGCGGCGGTCGGTCGCGAGCTTGCGGAAGGTCTCCAGGTCCATGGCAGCAGACCCTACTGACCGGGCGCGGGCACGTCGGACAGGGGCAGTACGTCGGAGTCGAAACAGGTGCGCGTGCCGGTGTGGCAGGCGGCGCCGACCTGGTCGACCTGGACGAGGACGGTGTCGGCGTCGCAGTCCAGGGCGACTTCCTTGACGTACTGGAAGTGTCCGGAGGTGTCGCCCTTGACCCAGTACTCCTGGCGGCTGCGGGACCAGTAGGTGCAGCGCCCCGTGGTGAGGGTGCGGTGCAGCGCCTCGTCGTCCATCCAGCCGAGCATCAGCACCTCACCGGTGTCGTACTGCTGGGCGATGGCGGGGAGGAGGCCGTCGGCGCTGCGCCTGAGGCGCGCGGCGATCTCCGGGTCGAGGCCGCTGCTGGGCGGGGGGACGCTGGTCATGGGCCCATTGTGCCGCGCGGGCGCGGGCCGCTCCGCGCACGTCCACTGTCCGGACCGGGAGGACGGTCGTAGGCTTGCCCGTATGTCGACCCATGCGAAGCGTGAACGACTTCTCCTCGCCGATCTGTTGGAGGCGGAGGGGCCCGAGGCCCCCACCCTCTGTGAGGGCTGGAAGACCCGCGATCTCGCGGCCCACGTGGTGGTGCGCGAGCGCCGCGCGGACGCGGCGGGCGGGCTGTTGATCAAGCAGCTGGCGGGCCGCCTGGAGCGGGTGCAGGCCGAGTTCGCCGCGAAGCCGTACGAAGAGCTGATCCAGCTGATCAGGACGGGCCCGCCGCGTTTCTCGCCCTTCAACCTCAAGCAGGTGGACGAGGCCTCGAACTCCGTGGAGTTCTACATCCACACCGAGGACGTGCGCCGGGCGCGCCCCGACTGGACCCCGCGCGACCTCGACCCGGTCTTCTCGGACGCCCTGTGGTCCCGGCTGGAACGGACGGCCCGCCTGGTGGGCCGCAAGGCGCCGGTGGGCCTGGTCCTGCGCCGTCCGAACGGCCAGACGGCGGTGGCCCACCGGGGCACCCCGGTGGTGACGGCCACCGGCGAGCCGTCCGAGCTGCTGCTGTTCGCGTACGGCAGGCAGGACGTCGCCGACGTGGCCCTGGACGGCGACAAGGACGCGATCGCGGCACTCCACGAGACGAAGCAGCTGGGCCTCTAGGGGTAGAGCGCTCGCCGGCTAGCGCACCGGGTGTCCCGCCTCCCGCAGCGTCTCCTTCACCTCGCCGATCCGCAGATCGCCGAAGTGGAAGACCGAGGCCGCGAGGACCGCGTCCGCGCCCGCCGCGATCGCCGGGGGGAAGTGTGCGAGGCGGCCCGCGCCGCCCGAGGCGATGACGGGGACGGTGACGTGCTTGCGTACGGCCTCGATCATCTCGATGTCGTAGCCGTCCTTCGTGCCGTCGGCGTCCATCGAGTTGAGCAGGATCTCGCCCGCGCCCAGCTCCGCGGCCCGGTGCGCCCACTCGACGGCGTCGATCCCGGCGGACTCGCGGCCGCCGTGGGTGGTCACCTCGAAGGAGCCGGACGCCGTGCGCCGCGCGTCCACCGAGAGGACGAGGACCTGGCGGCCGAAGCGCTCGGCGATCTCGCGGATCAGGTCGGGGCGGGCGATCGCCGCCGTGTTCACGCCGACCTTGTCCGCGCCCGCGCGCAGCAGCTTGTCGACGTCCTCGGCGGTGCGCACGCCGCCGCCGACCGTGAGCGGGATGAAGACCTGCTCGGCGGTGCGGCGCACCACGTCGTAGGTCGTCTCGCGGTTGCCGGAGGACGCGGTGATGTCCAGGAAGGTCAGCTCGTCGGCGCCCTCGGCGTCGTAGACCTTGGCCATCTCGACGGGGTCGCCCGCGTCGCGCAGGTTCTGGAAGTTGACGCCCTTGACGACGCGGCCGTTGTCCACGTCCAGGCAGGGGATCACGCGTACCGAGAGCGTCATGCGGGGGCTCCTCGGTAGGCTTCCAGCTCCACCTCGACCAGGATGCGCGAGTCGACGAAGCCGGAGACGACCACCATGGTCATCACCGGGCGCACGGAGTCGAAGACCTCCTTGTGCGCGCGTCCCACCGCCTCGACGTCCCGCGCGTGGGTGATGAGGAGCCGCACGGCGGTCACGGAGTCGGGGCCGAGCCCGAACTCGGCGATCGCCGCGAGCGCGTTGGCGATGGCGACCCGCGTCTGCTCGTAGGGGTCGCCCTCGCCGTGCAGGATGTCGCCCTTGAAGGACGTGGTGCCGCCGACCACGACCCGGTCGCCCGCCGCGACGGCCCGGGCGAAGCCGAAGGCCTCCTCCCAGGGGCTCCCGCTCTGTACTCGTCGTACGCCGCTCATCGGGACACGGCCTCCAGCGCCTCTTCCAGCGTGAACGCCTTCGCGTACAGCGCCTTGCCGACGATGGCGCCCTCGACGCCGAGCGGGACGAGCTCGGAGATGGCGCGCAGGTCGTCCAGCGACGAGACACCGCCGGAGGCGACCACCGGGCGGTCGGTCGCCGCGCAGACGTTGCGCAGCAGCTCCAGGTTGGGGCCCTGGAGCGTGCCGTCCTTGGCGATGTCGGTGACCACATAGCGCGCGCAGCCCTCGGAGTTCAGGCGCTCCAGGGTCTCGTAGAGGTCGCCGCCGTCGCGGGTCCAGCCGCGGCCGCGCAGCGTCGTACCGCGTACGTCGAGGCCGACCGCGATCTTGTCGCCGTGCTCGGCGATGACCTTGGCGACCCACTCGGGGGTCTCCAGGGCGGCGGTGCCCAGGTTGACGCGGGTGCAGCCGGTGGCGAGGGCGGCGGCCAGCGAGGCGTCGTCGCGGATGCCGCCGGACAGCTCGACCTTGATGTCCATGGCGCCCGCGACCTCGGCGATCAACTCGCGGTTGTCACCGGTGCCGAACGCGGCGTCCAGGTCGACCAGGTGCAGCCACTCGGCGCCCGACCGCTGCCAGGCGAGGGCGGCCTCCAGCGGGGAGCCGTAGGAGGTCTCCGAGCCGGACTCGCCGTGGACGAGGCGTACGGCCTGGCCGTCGCGGACGTCGACGGCGGGAAGGAGTTCGAGGGTGCTCACAGGGTTCCGATCCAGTTGGTGAGGAGCTGGGCGCCGGCGTCGCCGGACTTCTCGGGGTGGAACTGCGTGGCGCACAGGGCGCCGTTCTCGACGGCCGCCACGAAGGGCTCGCCGTGCGTGGACCAGGTGACGTGCGGGGCGCGCATCGCCGGGTTCGCGACTTCGAGGGACCAGTGGTGCACGGCGTAGGAGTGCACGAAGTAGAAGCGGGCGTCGTCGTCCAGGCCCTTGAAGAGGGTGGAGCCGGCCGGGGTCTCGACGGTGTTCCAGCCCATGTGCGGGACGATCTCGGCCTTCAGCGGCTCGACCGTGCCGGGCCACTCGTCGAGGCCCTCGGTCTCCACGCCGTGCTCGATGCCGCGCTCGAAGAGGATCTGCATGCCCACGCAGATGCCCATCACGGGACGTCCACCGGCCAGGCGCCGCCCGACGATCCAGTCGCCGCGCGCTTCCCTCAGGCCCCGCATGCAGGCGGCGAAGGCGCCGACGCCGGGCACGAGCAGGCCGTCGGCGTTCATGGCCTTGTCGTAGTCGCGCGTTATCTCCACGTCGGCTCCCGCGCGCGCGAGGGCGCGCTCGGCGGAGCGGACGTTGCCGAAGCCGTAGTCGAAGACGACGACCTTCTTGGGAGTGCTCATCTGTCGTACGCCTCCCGTCAGTTCCAGTAGTCGAGCCGCAGGATGCCCGCCGCCAGACACATCACGGCGGCGATCGACAGCAGCGTGATCAGGCTCTTGGGCATCCCCTGCTTGACGAAGGAGATGATGCCGCCGATCAGGAAGAGACCGACGACGATGAGGATGGTGTTGAGGCCCGTCATCGGTTACAGCGCGCCCTTCGTGGAGGGAAGGATGCCCGCCGCGCGCGGGTCGCGCTCGGAGGCGTACCGCAGGGCGCGGGCCAGGGCCTTGAACTGGCACTCCACGATGTGGTGGGCGTTGCGTCCGTAGGGCACGTGGACGTGCAGGGCGATCTGCGCCTGCGCGACGAAGGACTCCAGGATGTGCCGGGTCATCGTCGTGTCGTACTCGCCGATCATCGGCGCCATCTTCTCGGGCTCGGTGTGCACGAGGTAGGGGCGGCCGGAGAGGTCGACCGTCACCTGGGCGAGCGACTCGTCGAGCGGGACCGTGCAGTTGCCGAAGCGGTAGATGCCCACCTTGTCGCCGAGGGCCTGCTTGAAGGCGGCGCCGAGCGCGAGCGCGGTGTCCTCGATGGTGTGGTGGGAGTCGATGTGCAGGTCGCCCTCGGTCTTGACCGTGAGGTCGAACAGGCCGTGGCGGCCGAGCTGGTCGAGCATGTGGTCGTAGAAACCGACCCCGGTCGACACGTCGACCTTGCCGGTGCCGTCGAGATCGATCTCGACGACGACGGAAGTCTCCTTGGTGGTCCGTTCGACCCGTCCTACGCGGCTCATGCGCCGTGCTCCTTCTTGAGTTCGCGTACCGCATCGAGGAACGCGTCGTTTTCGGCCGGGGTTCCCGCGGTGACCCGCAGCCATCCCGGTACGCCGTTGTCCCGCACCAGGACGCCCCGGTCGAGGATCTGCCGCCACACCCGGTGGGAGTCGGGGAACCGTCCGAACTGCACGAAGTTGGCGTCGGAGTCGGTCACCTCGTAGCCCAGCGCGCGCAGCTCGGTGACGAGGCGGTCGCGCTCGGCCTTGAGCTGCTCGACGTACTTCAGGAGCGTGTCGGTGTGCTCCAGGGCGGCGAGCGCGGTGGCCTGGGTGACGGCCGACAGGTGGTACGGCAGGCGCACGAGCTGCACGGCGTCGACGACCGCCGGGTGGGCGGCGAGGTAGCCGAGGCGCAGCCCGGCCGCGCCGAACGCCTTGGACATGGTCCGCGAGACGACGAGGTTCGGCCGCCCCTCGATCAGGGGGAGCAGCGAGTCGCCGTGGCTGAATTCGACGTACGCCTCGTCGACGACGACGATCGCCCCGGCGGTCGCGGCCTTGGCCTTCTGCGCCGCCTCGTACAGGGCGAGGACCGTGTCGGCCGGGACGGCGCTGCCCGTGGGGTTGTTGGGCGTGGTGATGAAGACGACGTCCGGCTCGTTGTCGGCGATGGCCTGCGCGGCCGCCTCCACGTCGATGGTGAAGTCGTCGTGGCGCGGTCCGGAGATCCAGGCCGTGCCGGTGCCGCGCGCGATCAGGCCGTGCATCGAGTACGAGGGTTCGAAGCCGATGGCCGTCCTGCCGGGGCCGCCGAAGGTCTGCAGGAGCTGCTGGATGACCTCGTTCGAGCCGTTGGCCGCCCAGACGTGGGCGAGGCCGACCTCGTGGCCCGAGGTGCGGGTGAGGTAGCGCGCCAGTTCGGTGCGCAGCTCGACCGCGTCCCGGTCGGGGTAGCGGTTGAGGTCGCGGGCGGCTTCGCGCACGCGCTCGGCGATGCGCTCGACGAGCGGCTCGGGCAGCGGGTAGGGGTTCTCGTTGGTGTTCAGGCGTACGGGCACGTCGAGCTGGGGCGCGCCGTAGGGGGACTTGCCGCGCAGCTCGTCGCGGATGGGGAGGTCGTCGATGCGTACGTCGCTCACTGGCCCGGCACCTTCCATCCGAACCGGGCCTTCAGCGCGGCCCCGTGCGCGGGGAGGTCCTCGGCCTCGGCGAGGGTGACCACGTGGTGGGTGACCTCGGCGAGCGCCTCGCGGGTGTAGTCGACGATGTGGATGCCGCGCAGGAACGACTGGACGGACAGGCCCGAGGAGTGGCAGGCGCAGCCGCCGGTCGGCAGGACGTGGTTGGAGCCCGCGCAGTAGTCGCCGAGGGAGACGGGTGCCCAGGGGCCGACGAACACGGCGCCCGCGTTGCGCACCTTTTCGGCCAGCTCGGCCGCGTCGCGGGTCTGGATCTCCAGGTGCTCGGCTCCGTAGGCGTTCACGACCGCCAGGCCGTCCTCGATGGCGTCGACGAGGACGATCGCGGACTGCTCGCCGCGCAGGGCGGGCTCGATGCGCTCGTCGCGGTGCTTGGCGACGGCGACCTGGGCGGTCAGTTCCCGCTCCACCGCGGCGGCCAGCTCCGCGGAGTCGGTGACCAGGACGGAGGCGGCCAGCGGGTCGTGCTCGGCCTGGCTGATCAGGTCGGACGCCACGTGGGCGGGGTCGGCCGAGTCGTCGGCGAGGACGGCGATCTCGGTGGGGCCTGCCTCCGCGTCGATGCCGATCTTGCCCGTGAAGTAGCGCTTGGCGGCCGCGACCCAGATGTTGCCCGGCCCGGCCACCATGCTCGCCGGGGCGCAGGACTCGGTGCCGTGCGCGAACATCGCGACGGCGGTGGCGCCGCCGGCCGCGTACACCTCGTCCACCCCGAGGAGCGCGCAGGCGGCGAGGATCGTCGGGTGCGGCAGGCCCCCGAACTCCTTCTGGGCGGGTGAGGCCAGCGCGATGGACGGCACCCCGGCCTCCTGCGCCGGGACTGTGTCCATGATCACAGAGGAGGGGTAGACGGCCCGCCCGCCGGGGGCGTAGAGGCCCACGCGGTCGACCGCGACCCACTTCTCGGTGACGACGCCGCCCGGTGCGACCTCGGTGCGCTCGGTGGTGCGGCGCTGCGCCCGGTGCACGATGCGCGCACGCCGGATGGACTCCTCCAGAGCGGCCCTGACCTGCGGGTCCAGCTCATCGAGGGCACGCGTGAGCGCCGCGGCCGGCACCCGGACCTGGTCGAGGCGCACGCCGTCGAATTTCTCGGCGTACTCGATCAGCGCCGCGTCGCCGCGATGATGCACGTCTTCGCAGATGGGCCGCACCTTCTCCAGGGCGGCCGCGACGTCGAAGTCGGCACGGGGCAGCAGGGCGCGCAGGGCGGGGCCCTCGGGGAGGGCGTCGCCGCGCAGATCGATTCGAGAGATCACATGGCCAATTCTCTCAGACCTTCTTTCGACGTCGGTCGCCTGTATCAGTGGCTGATACGGATCCCGCTGGACGCCGTTCACCACTAGCGTTCAGTCGGTCACAGAGCGGGCATGAAACAGGTGTACGAGGCAAGAGTGCACCGCAGGACGGGGAGGCAAGGGCAGTGGTCGACGACGCGGGCACCGGGGACCCGCCGGACGGGCTGACGGCCGCCGAGATCGGCATGTGGCAGGCCTTCCGCAACGGCAGCGTCTACGACCTCAGATCGGGCAACGCCCTCGCGGACGATCCGCACGGCGGGCACCCCTGGGGTCCCGAGCGCAGTGTGCGGGCGCGCATCGTGTGCTGGCTGCTGCTCGACGGCCCGCCGGCGCTCGCGGGCCGGGTCTCCTCGCTGAAGCTTGCCGGGGTGCAGATCACGGACGTGCTCGATCTCGCGGGCGGAACGGTCGTGCCGTACACGGAGATGAAGCACTGCCGCTTCGAGAAGGAGGTCGTGCTCCCCGAGTCCCGCTTCGCCACGCTGCGCCTCGTCGACTGCTCGATCCCGCGCATCGAGGCGGCCCGGCTGCACACGGAGGGCGATCTGCACCTGCCGCGCTGCCGGGTCCACAACGGCATCCGCCTCACCGACGCCCAGATCGGCACCGACCTGCTCCTGAACCAGGCGGTGGTCTACCGCGACCGGCGCGGCCGTTCGATCACCGGCGACGGGCTCGCCGTCGGACAGGACCTCCAGGCCGAGATGATGGAGTCGCACGGCGAGCTGAGCCTGCGCGGCGCGAAGGTCGGCGTCTCGCTGAGCCTGCGCGGCAGCAAGCTGATCAACCAGTACGGGCGGCACGCGCTCAACGCCCCCCAGCTGACCGTCGAGCGCACGCTGTATCTGACCCCGGCCGCCGTCGGCAATCCGCCGCAGACCAGCGGCATGACCCCGGCGCGGGGCACGCGCGTGCAGCGCTTCGAGTGCGAGGGCGGCATCCGTCTCGACGACGGCCGCTTCGGCGACGCCATCGACTTCGCGCAGGCCCGCTTCACGCTCCAGCACGACCAGGAGATCTCGCTGCGCCGCGTCCAGACGCCCGAGCTGCGCTTCCTCGGCGAGGCGCCGCAGCGCGGCAAGGTCGTGCTGTCCGGCGCCAAGGTGGTCAACCTCATCGACAGGGCGGCGAGCTGGCCCGGCCCCGGCGGCCTCCAGATGGGCGGTTTCACCTACGAGAACCTCGTCCCGCTGGGCAGCTTCCCGCTCTCCGGGCGGCTGAGCTGGGTGGCGGCCGCGACCGCCGAGTACAACCCCGAGCCGTACGAGAAGCTCGCCGCCGTCCTGCGCAACGGCGGGGAGGACGCCGACGCCCGCGAGGTCCTCCTCGCCAAGCAGCGGCGCCGCCGCGAGACGCTGCCACTGGCGGCGAAGCTGTGGGGATACGCGCAGGACTGGACGGTCGCGTACGGCTACCGGCCCGGGCGCGCGGCCGTGTGGATGGCGGTGCTGTGGGCGATCAGCGCGGTGGCGTTCTCGCACGCGGACCACCCGGCGATCAAACCGGGCGAGCACCCGCACTGGAACCCGGCGCTCTTCTCCCTGGACCTGCTGCTCCCCGTGATCAACCTCGGCCAGGACAGCTACTGGCAGCTGCGCGGCGGCTGGCAGTGGTTCTCGACGGCGCTGATCCTGCTCGGCTGGGTCCTGGCGACGACGGTGGCGGCGGGGGCGACGCGGCTGCTGCGGCGCAGCTGAGGCCGCCGCCGAACCGTTATCCGGCCGCGGGCAACCTTCCCCTCCCTTTGACCGTCCTCCCTGCGCGACCAACAATTGAGCAACCACGACGGTGACCGGCACCCCGCGTCCGCGGCCCGGTTGAGGCAAAGGAGGGCACGGTGTTGCGTGCCTTCATCCGTACCGCCCGCATGGTCCGGCACACCCCGCGCCTCGCCGCCGGACTGCCGCCGGACGAGGAGGTACTCCTCGACGCGCCCGACGAGCGGCTCGCCCCCGCGCTCGTCGCCGCCGGCCGGGGCGACCACGGCCCGGCCGCCAAGCTGCTCGCCACCACCCGCGAGGCCGCCGAGTGGGAGAACCGCGACCGCTACACCACCCGCCTCGCCGCCTTCGCCCGCTCCCGCCCCGAGTGGTTCGACGACTGGCTCGGCGCCTCCCCGCACGACCCGGACGCCCTGCTCGTCAAGGCCGAACTGGCCGTCGTCCGCGGCTGGGAGTCACCGGCCCGCGCCGAGCTGCTGCGCGAGATGAGCCCGCTGCTCACCGCCGCCGCCGAGGCCGACCCGCGCGACCCGGTGCCCTGGCGGATCGCCCTGGACCACGCGCGCGGCACACACGCCCCGCACACCGTCTTCGAACAGCTGTGGGGGGAGGCGGTGCGCCGCTCCTCGTACCACTACGGCTGCCACGCCTCGGCCCTCCAGTACCTCTCGGCGGCCTGGTACGGCTCGCACCGCGAGTGCTTCGACTTCGCCGAGCGTGCCGCCGCCGACGCGCTGCCCGGCTCGCTGATACAGGCCCTTCCGGCGCGGGCCGCCTTCGCCTATCTGACGAGCCCCTCGGGGAAGGTCCCGCGCGAGCGCCTGGACGCGGCGGCCGACCTCGCGATCGGCCTCTCCCGGGAGTACGAGGCGGCCGACCCCTGGCCCGCCGAGGTCCGCAACCTCCTCGCGTACGTACTGGTGCGCCTGGAACGCTGGGACGACGCCCTGGAACAGCTGCGTCTGATCGGCCCGTACGCCACGTCCTTCCCCTGGGACCGGATGGCCGACGATCCACTTGGCCAGTTCCTGGAGCTGCGCGACGGCGTACGCATCGAAGTGGCGTCGATGACGCCGTTGCGACCGCCGCGCGGACGCGTGCGCTCCGGCGAGCATTAGGCTTGCCGGTCGTGACCATCCGGCTTCCGCTCTTTCCGCTCAACTCGGTGCTGTTCCCCGGCCTCGTGCTGCCGCTGAACGTCTTCGAGGAGCGATATCGCGCCATGATGCGCGACCTGCTCAAGACCCCCGAGGAGGAGCAGCGCCAGTTCGCCGTCGTCGCCATCCGCGACGGCCTGGAGGTGGCGCCCAGCGCCCCCGGCCTCCCCGACCAGACGGCGGTGCCCGAGCACGGGCCCGCCGCGGGCTTCGGCGACGACCCGCTCAAGGCCTTCCACGCGGTGGGCTGCGTGGCGGACGCGGCGACGATCAGGGAGCGCGCCGACGGCGGCTTCGAGGTCCTCGCCACCGGCACGACGCGCGTACGGATCCACTCGGTCGACGCCTCGGGCGCCTTCCTCACCGCGGAGGTCGAGGAGATGCCGGAGGAGTCCGGCGAGGGGGCGGGCACGCTCGCGGAGGGCGTCCTGCGGGCCTTCCGCGCCTACCAGAAGCGGCTGGCCGGGGCGCGGGAGCGCTCGCTCACGACGGGGGCGGAGCTGCCGGACGAGCCGTCCGTCGTGTCGTACCTGGTCGCCGCGGCGGCCGTCCTCGACACCCCGACCAAGCAGCGGCTCCTGGAGGCGCCGGACACCGCGGCGCGGCTGCGGGACGAGCTGGAATTGCTGCGCGCCGAGACCGCGATCATCCGTAATCTGCCCTCGCTGCCCGCGACCGAGCTGACGCGCGGGACGACCAGCCTCAACTGACGGCCTCGACGGAACCGGCCGCGACTGACGTACGCCCTGAACGTAAGGCGAGCACCTTGGCGAAGAAGCAGAAGAATCAGGCGGCCGGCACTCCGGCGACGGTGGCGCTCACCGCGGCGGGCACCGACTTCACCGTCCATGCCTACGAGCACGACCCCGCCCACCCCTCGTACGGCGAGGAGGCCGCCGAGGCCATGGGCGTCTCCCCCGACCGGGTCTTCAAGACGCTGGTCGCCGAGGTCGACGGCGAGCTGACGGTCGCCGTGGTGCCGGTCGCGGGCTCCCTGGACCTGAAGGCGCTGGCCGCCGCGGTCTCCGGCAAGCGCGCCGTGATGGCCGACCCGGCCGCCGCCGAGCGCACCACGGGCTATGTGCGCGGTGGCATCTCCCCGCTCGGCCAGCGCAAGAAGCTGCGTACGGTCCTCGACGCCTCGGCGTCGGCACACGCCACGATCTGCGTCTCGGCGGGCCGCAGGGGCCTGGAGGTCGAGCTGGCGCCGGGCGACCTGGCGAGGCTCACGGAGGCGGTGCTCGCGCCTGTCAGCAGGGCGTGAAAGTGCCCTCGACAGCTGTGCGGGGCGCGACTAGTAACCCAGGGCATGTCGAAGAAGACGCGCATGCGGAAGTGGCGGGCGAAGAAGCGCAAGGCCAATCACGGCAAGCGCCCCGCGTAGGGGTCACCCGAAGGCCCGCGTAGGGGTCACTCAAGGGCCCTCGCTCAGGGAGCCGTGTCCCCGGGGCGCACCTCGTCGTACGGCTCTTCGTAGGGCACCGCGTACGGCTCCGGGTCGCGCGGCCCGAACAGCGCCGTGAGCCCCAGATGCACGGCCAGCGCGGCCACCGGCCAGGCGAGGACCGTGCCCTTGGCCTTGAGTTCCATGGGCGCGTCGAAGACGATTCCCTTGCCGAGGGCCTTGGCGTGCGCGGCGACGTCCGTCTCGGGGCCGAGCAGGACCCCGAGCCCCCACGCGAGCAGGGCGCCGAACAGGGCGCCGAGGGCGAGCCCGGCGACCATCGGGACTCCCCCGCTCCTGCGGACCAGGAAGGCGACGGCACCGCTGACGGCGCCGAAGCCGAGCGAGAGCAGAGTGAACGTTCCGTCGACGCCGATCGCCTGTTCGCCCTCGGTGTCCTTGAGGTAGACCGCCTCGCCGTCCGAGATGAGCGGGACGCGCGGCGCGAGCCAGAGCCACAGCGCGCCGAGCACCAGGCCGCTGAGGGCCACCACGACCATGATCAGTGCGGCCTGCAGCAGTTCCTTCTTCATGCCGGGCCCGTCCTCCTCGAATCCGTGCGGAGGCACACCCGCCGACGGTTGCGCGGGTGCCCGCCAGGGCTCGTTCGAGGGTTCGTCGTGCGGCGGTTGGGAGGGTGTCAGCGGTGCGGTCACCCACACATCGTGCCAGTACTCCCTGTGCGGCGCGTCACCGGACGGCCGCCCGGCGGTACGCCCAGGTGGCCACGGCGAGCGAGGCGACACCGACCCCCGCGCAGACCGCCAGATCGAGGGCGACGACGGCCCAGTCCGGCTCCGGCCCGAACGTACGAGCGAAGGCCTCCACTCCGTACGTGGAAGGCAGCAGGTCACGCGCGTACTGCAACAGCGTCGGCATCCGCTCGGCCGGGAGCACGCCGAGCAGCAGCGCCGCGGACATGCCCATCTGACCGAGCAGCGTGGCCAGTTCGGGCCGCGGCGCGAGCAGGCCGAGCGCGGCGCCGAGTCCCGCGAGGGCGGCGCCGGCGAGCGGGATCACCGCGGCGAGCACCCACAGGTGGGTGAGCGGCAGCCCGAAGAGGCCGCAGCCGACGACGGCCGTGACGAGGGTGCCGGGCACCGTGAAGGAGGCGTACGCGGCGGCCGCGCCCAGCACCACGGCGGCGGGCGGCACGGGCAGGGTGGCGTAGTGGTCGAGCCCGCCGTCGGCGCGGAGCTGCCCGAAGTACTGCGCGAGCAGGTTGAGCGCGACGAACGCCACGACGAGCACGGACGATCCGGCGACGACGGCACGGGCCTCGCCCCCGCCGTCCACGACCCCGCGCATCAGGATCATGATGCCGACGGACTGGAAGGTCGCCACGAAGAGCAGCGGTATCCGCGCGACACGGGCCCGGGAGAGCTGGGCGCGGTAGACGGCACAGAGCGCGGGGAACAGCCGGGCCCGCGGCCCGAGCTCCGCGGGCCCGCCGAGGTCGGCCTCACCCGGCTCCTCGGCCCGCACCACGACTTCAAGCGGAACGGCACTCACCGGAGAACCCTTCTGTCACTGTCACTGCCACCCTGCGTCACGACGGTTCTCCCCCGGCCCCAGCTCACGCCTTCACCAGCCCCCGCCCACTCCCGCCCAGGGCGAGATAGACGTCCTCGAGACTGGGCGTGGCCACCGTGAAGTCGTCCAGCGCGGCGAACGCGCTCCCGCCGGTCACCGCCGCGACAGCGGCCCGAGCCTCCTCGGGAGCGAGCCGCAGGGACCACCGGCGCCCGGACTCCACCGCGGAGGAGCGGAGCGCGGCCACCTCGGGGACGTCCATCGGCGCCCGCTCGCGCCACACCAGTTCCACCCGCACCTCGTCCGCGACCTTCTCCTTGAGCCCGGCGGGGCTGTCACAGGCGATGACCTTGCCCCGGTCGAGCACGGCGACCCGGTCGAGGACGGTCTCCGCCTCGATCACGTTGTGCGTGACGAGCAGCACGGTCGTCCCGCGCTCGGCCCGGCGCCAGTCGATCGCCGCCCACACGGCACGGCGCGCGACGGGGTCCATCCCGGTGGTCGGCTCGTCCAGGACGAGCAGCGGCCGCTCCCCCACCAGCGCGGTGGCGAAGCAGGCGAGGCGGCGCTGCCCGCCGGAGAGCTTCTTCAAAGGCCGCGAGGCCAGCGCGGTGAGTCCGAGTTCCTCCAGGACGGCGTCCCGTTCGGCCCGCGCCCTGCGCACGTCGAGCCCTCGCAGCCGCCCCGTCGTCTCGACGGCCAGCGACACGGTCAGCTCGTCGAGCGCGGTGGACTCCTGCCCGAGGTAGGCGAGGATCCGCGCCGCCCGCTCGGGGTGGCGCACGATGTCGTGGCCGAGGATGTCGACCGTGCCGCTGTCGGGCCGCATCAGCCCGGTCAGCTGGCGTACGAGGGTGGACTTGCCGGCGCCGTTGGGACCGAGCAGCCCGAAGATCTCCCCGCGGCGGACCGTCAGGCAGATGCCGTCGGTGGCGCGGACCTCGGGCGTCGCGGGCCTGCCGCGCCTGCCTCGGGCGGCGGGGTAGGTCTTGACCAGGTCGCGCACCGCGCAGACGGCGTCGATGCCGTGTTCCTGACGGAGTCCCTGTCGGACTGCCGGTGCGGGGCGCGTACTCACGAAGGACGAGACTACGGGGTCCGCGGGCGCGGATGACGCCCGGGGCGCCCCGTACGCCCCGTATCAGTCACCTGCGCGGCCCCCCGCGGGCGCGTGCTCGGCGGCGGTCCGGGCGTCGACCTCCCGCCAGAAGCCGGCCCGGATCGCGTACCTGTCGTGCTCGTCGATCTGGTCGTCCTTGTGGGCGAGCAGGCCGAACCGGGCCGCGTAGCGCAGCAGCTCGCCGTCGATGCGGTGCGGGATGCGGGGGTACATCGTCGACAGTTTCTGCAGGTTGTGCTGTTCGGGCAGGCGCGTCATCCACCGCCGGGCGAACACCTGTCCCACCTCAAAAGGGTCGCCGCCGACCGTGGTGATGTCCTCCTCCCGGTCCGCCCAGCGCTGCTCGGCCGTCGTCAGCTGGGCGAGGGTGGGCAGGGCCGCGGCCTCGGGGCCCTCGGGCGCACCGCCCGGCCGCTCGACCCAGCCCTTGTCGGAGGACCAGCGCAGCGTCGCGCTCGTGGGGTGCTGCGCCGGCTGGGTGCCGGGGCCGCGCAGGGCGGCCAGGTCCTTGGGGGTGGGCACGGCCTTGCCCGGGGGGACGCGCTGTTCGCCGGGCTCCCGGCCGTTGGACGCGGCGTCGGCGTGCCGGGCGGGGGCGGCCTCCTCCTCCGCCCGCTGCGCGGCGGCGGCGAGCGCGGACTCCGGCAGCGGTGCGGAGAGGATGGCGGCGATCTCGGGGCGCGGCGCGGGCGGTGGCGCGCAGATGCCGGTGAGTTCCTTGGGGCGTACGGCCTTGGTGATCCACGCCCGGTCGAGGACGCGCCGCTCGTCGGCCTCGGCGACCAGGTCCTCCGACTGGTTGTAGTCGCCGTCGGCGGCCTGCACGGCCCACAGGTGAACGGCGACGCCGTGCTCCTTGGCGGCCATCATGCCGGGCAGCAGATCCCCGTCACCGGTGACGAGCACGATGTCGGAGCAGGCGCGGTTGCGGGCCAGCTCGGTCAGCTCGGCGTGCATGGCGGCGTCCACGCCCTTCTGCGCCCACCGTCCGTCGCTGCGGGTCAGGGCGCCGAGCCGGACCGTCACGCGCGGCATGACCCGCAGCCGCCGGTGCTCGGGCTGGGGTACGCGGTCGGGGGCCCCGTCGAACCAGTAGATGCGAAGGAGCGGGCGCTGGGTCTCGGATTCCGCGCGCTCGCGCAGGCCCTGGATCAAGGCGGCGTGGTCGACGGTGATCCGGGACCTGGAGGGTTCCCCCGCGAGGAGACTCGCGGCGGCACCCAGCAGATACCCGGCGTCCACCAGGACGATGCAGCGGTCCACGCGATCCACCCTCTTTCCCTGGAGGTTCTCCGGCGTTCCGGGAAGTTCCTGAAAAGTGTCCGGAGGTTCCTGGACGTTCCCTAGAAGGCCCACGAACACACCCTGTGACGAGAAGGAATCAGGGGTGCGGTGCGGGACCGCGTCGGGTTTGCTTCGAGTCTGCCCGACCTGGCGGAGGTTAACGGGCGGAACTCGATCTTCGGCGTGGCGCATCGGGGCATTACTGGGGGAGAGCCCTTATTACGCACGGTAATTATCCGAAATGCGCCGTCTGCCCGCGTATGTGAGTCTGGTCGCGTCATGGCCCCCAGATCCCCCTCAGGAGGAAGATCACCATGGCCAAGAACAAGAATCGCAAGCAGGGCAGCCAGGAGAACCGCGCCTCGGCGGCCGAGCAGGCGTCGGAGCAGGCCAAGTCGGCCGCCGCCGAGGCCCAGTCGCCGATGGAGTCGCAGGCTCAGGGCAGCCCCGCTGATGTTGCCCGTAAGCACCAGCGTCGCTTCGGCCACAACTGACGCACACTGAGGCACACATGAGGGGCGCACCCGGATCGGGTGCGCCCCTCATGCTCTTGCCCGGGGCCGGGCCCGGCCCGCCGCCGAGGGTCCGGCTCAGCCCGCCAGGCAGGACGGGCCGAGCAGCACCTTCAGATCACCGAAGAGCGCCGGGTCCGGCTTCACCCGGTGCCGGTCGAGCCGGAGCACCGTGGTCTTCTGGGCCCCCTGGAGCTTGATCCGCACCTCGCTGTTGCCGCGGTGGTGGCTCAGGACCTCGCCGAGCCGGTGGACCATCGGCGGGCTCACCTTCACGGTCGGGATGGTGATCACCACGGGCGCGTTGGTGCCCGCGTTCGACAGGTCGGGGACCTGGAGCTCCATCGCGACGAGGCGCGGCACGTCCTCGCGCTTGTCGAGGCGTCCCTTGACGAAGACCACGGCGTCCTCGACGAGTTGGGTCGACACCAGCTGGTAGGTGGCCGGGAAGAACATGCACTCGATGGAACCGGCGAGGTCCTCGACGGTGGCGATGGCCCATGCGTTGCCCTGCTTGGTCATCTTGCGCTGGAGGCCGGAGATGATGCCGCCGATGGTGACGACCGAGCCGTCGGAGAAGTCACCGCCGGTGAGCTGCCCGATGCCCGCGTCGGCCTTGTCGGAGAGCACGTGCTCCAGGCCGAAGAGCGGGTGGTCGGAGACGTAGAGCCCGAGCATCTCCCGCTCCTGGGCGAGCAGATACGTCTTCTCCCACTCGTCCTCGGAGAACTCCACGTCGAGCCCGAAGCCCGGCTCGTCGCCGCCGGACTCCTCGCCCATCCCGCCGAAGAGGTCGAACTGCCCCTCGGCCTCCTTGCGCTTGACCGCGACGACGTTGTCGATCATCGGCTCGTACTGCGCGGTGAGGCCCTTGCGGGTGTGCCCCATCGTGTCGAAGGCGCCCGCCTTGATGAGCGATTCCGTGGTGCGCTTGTTGCACGCGGCCGCCTCGACCTTGTCGAGGTAGTCGGGGAAGGAGGTGAACTTCCCCTTCGCCTTGCGCGAGCGGATGATCGACTCCACCACGTTCGTACCGACGTTGCGGACCGCCTCAAGGCCGAAGAGGATCACGTCGTCGCCCTGCGCGGCGAAGTTGTGCACGGACTCGTTCACGTTCGGCGGGAGGACCTTGATGCCCATGCGCCGGCACTCGTTCAGATAGACGGCCGACTTGTCCTTGTCGTCCTTCACCGAGGTGAGCAGCGCGGCCATGTACTCGGCCGGGTAGTTCGCCTTGAGGTAGGCGGTCCAGTAGGTGACCAGGCCGTACGCGGAGGAGTGCGCCTTGTTGAACGCGTAGCCGGCGAAGGGGACCAGGACGTCCCACAGGGCCTGGATGGCCTCGTCGGAGTAGCCGTTCTTCCGGGCGCCCGCCTGGAAGAGGACGAAGTTCTTCTCCAGCTCCTCGGGCTTCTTCTTGCCCATCACGCGGCGCAGGATGTCGGCTTCGCCGAGGCTGTAGCCCGCGACGATCTGGGCGGCCTTCTGCACCTGCTCCTGGTACACGATGAGGCCATAGGTGAGGCCGAGCGTCTCCTTCAGGGGCTCTTCGAGCTCCGGGTGGATCGGCGTGATCTCCTGGCGGCCGTTCTTGCGCTCGGCGTAGTTCGTGTGCGAGTTCATTCCCATCGGGCCCGGCCGGTACAGGGCCGAGACGGCGGAAATGTCCTCGAAGTTGTCGGGCTGCATCTGGCGCAGCAGGGAGCGCATCGGGCCGCCGTCGAACTGGAAGACGCCGAGGGTGTCACCGCGGCAGAGCAGTTCGAAGGTCTTCGGGTCGTCGAGCGGGAGGGAGAGCATCTCCAGCTCGATGCCCTTGTTCGCCTTCACCATCTTGACGGCGTCGTCCATGATGGTGAGGTTGCGCAGGCCCAGGAAGTCCATCTTGAGCAGGCCGAGCGACTCGCACTGGGGGTAGTCCCACTGCGTGATGGTCACGCCGTCGGTGTGCCGCACCCAGATCGGCGCGTGGTCGACGATCGGCTCGCTGGACATGATCACGCCGGCCGCGTGCACACCCATCTGCCGGACCAGGCCCTCCACACCCTTGGCGGTGTCGATGACCTTCTTCACGTCGGGCTCGTTCTCGTACATCCCCCGGATCTCGCCCGCCTCGCTGTAGCGCGGGTGGCTGGGGTTGGTGATGCCGTCGAGGTCGATGCCCTTGCCGAGGACGTCGGCGGGCATCGCCTTGGTGAGGCGGTCGCCCATCGCGTACGGATATCCGAGCACGCGCGCGGAGTCCTTGATGGCGTTCTTCGCCTTGATCTTTCCGTACGTGCCGATCATGGCGACCTTGTCGGCGCCGTACTTCTCCGTCACGTACCGGATCACTTCCACGCGCCTGCGCTCGTCGAAGTCGATGTCGACGTCGGGCATGGAGACGCGCTCGGGGTTGAGGAACCGCTCGAAGATCAGACCGTGCGTGATCGGGTCGAGGTCGGTGATGCCCATGGCGTACGCGACGATCGAACCGGCCGCGGAGCCTCGGCCGGGGCCGACCGCGATGCCGTTGTTCTTGGCCCACATGATGAAGTCGGCGACCACGAGGAAGTACCCCGGGAACCCCATCTGGATGATGATGTCCATCTCGTACTCGGCCTGCTTCTGGCGGTCCTCGGGGACGCCGGCCGGGTAGCGGCGCGCCATGCCGCGGCGGACTTCCTCCTGGAACCAGGTGACCTCGGTGAAGCCCTCGGGGATGTCGAACTTCGGCATCAGGTCGCGCTTCTCGAACATCCCGGTGGTGTCGATCTGCTCCGCGACCAGGAGCGTGTTGCGGCAGCCCTCCTGCCATGCGTCCGAGGAGTCGATCGCGTACATCTCGTCCGTCGACTTCAGGTAGTAACCCGTCCCGTCGAAGCGGAAGCGGTCCGGGTCCGAGAGGTTCTTGCCGGTCTGGATGCAGAGCAGGGCGTCGTGGGCGGTCGACTCATGCGCGTACGTGTAGTGCGAGTCGTTCGTCACCAGGGGCGGGATGCCGAGCTTCTTGCCGATCTCCAGCAGCCCGTCACGGACCCGGCGCTCGATCTCGATGCCGTGGTCCATCAGCTCCAGGAAGTACCGGTCCTTGCCGAAGATCTCCTGGTACTCCGCCGCCGACTTCAGCGCCTCGTCGAACTGGCCGAGGCGCAGTCGCGTCTGGAGCTCACCCGAGGGGCAACCGGTCGAGGCGATCAGCCCCTCGGACCACTGGGAGATCGTCTCCTTGTCCATACGCGGCCACTTCTGGAGCCAGCCCTCCGCGTAGGCGTCCGAGGAGAGGCGGAAGAGGTTGTGCAGACCGGTCTTGTTCGCCGCCCAGATCGTCTTGTGGGTATAACCACCCGAACCCGACACGTCGTCGCGCTTCTGGTGCGGCTGGCCCCACTGGATCTTGCGCTTGTTGCGCCGCGACTCCGGCGCCACATACGCCTCGATCCCGATGATCGGCGTGACCCCCGCCTTCTGGGCCGAGTGGAAGAAGTCGTACGCCCCGTGCAGGTTGCCGTGGTCGGACATGGCGATGTGCGTCATGCCCATCTCATTGCACGCGTTGAACATGTCCTTGAGCCGCGCGGCACCGTCAAGCAGCGAGTACTGGGTGTGCACGTGCAGGTGCGTGAAGGGCGGCTTGGTCACGGTGGGAGGCCTCCGGAGAACGGGTGGTAACGGGCTGCGGACAGTCTTGGGGGACAGCGACGAAGTCTAATCCGGGGCACTGACAGCGGGCGGGCACTCGGGAGTACGGTCGTGCGTTGGAAGAGGCGGAGCGCCTGCCCCACGGGCGGGATCTCCGCCCCGAGGCCCGCACCCCTTGTCACGCACGACTTGTCACGCACGACCCCGCACCAGGAGGCACCCAGCGATGTCGGTCCCGCAGCCCACGGCCGATGAGCGCGGCGAGCAGATCCTCGCCGTCTTCGGCACCGCTTTCGGCGAGCTGCTTGCCGCGGACCCCGCCGCGTTCCGGGTGAAGTTCCGGAAGATGGCCTCCTCCGCCTTCGCGTTCTACCGCGGCACGGCCTGCCTGTTCTACGCCGACCTGGAGCGCGAGCAGCACGGCGGGCCCTATCTGGACGACCGCACGGGCCGGGTCTGGATCCACGGCGACCTGCACGCCGAGAACTTCGGCACGTACATGGACGCCCAGGGCCGCCTGATCTTCAACGTGAACGACTTCGACGAGGCGTACGTAGGCCCCTTCACCTGGGACCTGAAGCGCTTCGCCGCCTCCGTGGCCCTGATCGGCTACTCGAAGGCGCTCAGCGACGAGCAGATCTCCGACCTGGTGCGGACCTACGCGGCGGCGTACCGCGAGCGGATCCATGACCTGGCGACGGGCGCCAAGAGCGACGAGGTGCCGCCCTTCACGCTGGACACCGCCCAGGGCGCCCTCCTGGACGCGCTGCGCGACGCGCGCTCCCTGACCCGCTTCGGGCTGCTCGACTCGATGACCGAGATCCGCGACTTCGAGCGCCGCTTCGCGCCGGGCGGCGGCTCCATCGAGCTGGACGCCGCCACGCGCTACAAGGTCCTCGCGGCCTTCGACGGCTATCTGGAGACGCTGCCGGAGTCCTCGCTCACCCGCCCCGACTCCTACCGCGTCAAGGACGTCGTGGGGCGGCGCGGCATCGGCATCGGCTCCGCGGGCCTGCCCTCGTACAACATCCTCCTGGAGGGCAACAGCGACGCCCTGGAGAACGACGTCGTGATCTACCTCAAGCAGGCCCAGACCCCCGCGGTCTCCCGGCACATCACGGACCCGGCCGTGCGGGAGTACTTCCTGCACGAGGGCCACCGCACGGTCATCTCCCAGCGCGCCCTCCAGGCGCACGCCGACCCGTGGCTCGGCTGGACCGAGCTGGACGGCGCGGGCCAGCTGGTCGCCGAGGTGTCGCCGTACGCGGTGGACCTGGACTGGTCGGACATCGACGACCTGGAGGAGATCTCCGCGGTCGTCGCGGACCTCGGCCGCGCCACCGCCACGATGCACGCGGCGGCGGACGACGAGAGCGGCCACTCGGACCTGGTGCCGTTCTCCACGGAGCGCGCCATCGACGCCGCGATCGCGGCCGACGAGGCGGGCTTCGGGGACCTGCTCGTCGACTTCGCGCACACCTACGGGGCACGCGCGCGTGAGGACCACCAGATCTTCGTGGACCTGTTCCGCAACGGCCGGATCCCGGGCCTGTGAACCTCACAGGCACCCTTTAGGGGTCCCCTACGGAAACACATGGCACACTCCTCCGCGATGGACATATCCGGGACCCAGCTCAGAGCCGTGCGCGCGGCGCTCTTCACGGCGCTCGTCGTGACGCTCTCCGCCGCGTCGCACGTGCTGCTCTCCCGGGTCCCCCTGCCGCTGACGACCGTGGCCGCGATCGCCGCCGCCGTCTTCTTCATCGCGTACGCGCTCGCGGGCCGCGAGCGCGGCTTCGCACGGATCGCCGCCCTGGTGATCCCGCTGGAGCTGGCCGCCGACACGGTGTTCACCGCGGGCCAGCACGTCTGCTACGGCGAGGCGGGCGGCCCGGTGGCCGGCCCGCTGCGCTCCGTCGGCTTCGACGTGCTGTGCGGCGGCACGCCCGTCGGGACGCCGCTGGCCCGGATGACCGCCGACGGGCACGGCGGCGCCGCGGCCCTGCTCGCGGACGCCGAACCGGGCGCCGCCTGGCTGCTGCTCGGGGCGCACGTCGGCGTGGGTCTCCTCGCCGCGGGCTGGCTGCGGCGCGGCGAGCGGGCGCTGGCCCAGCTGCTGCGCGCGGTCGCCGGTGCCACGTTCCGGCCCCTGCTGATCGCGGTCGCCTCGGTGACCGCCACGCGCACACCCGTACGCCGCCTGCCGCGCCCCGAGCGCCGGGCGCGCGTCACGCGTACGCGCCTGCTGGTGCACTTCGTGGGGCGGCGTGGACCGCCGTGCTCGGCCGTCCTCGTCTGAGCACGACCCCCCACCCAGTTCACCCACACGGAGAAAAAGATCATGAGCAAGCGCAACAGCCAGGCCGCCAAGTCCGCCGCCCGTGAGCGGATCCGCGCCCAGCAGGAGGCCGAGCGCAAGCGCGAGAAGCGCAGGCGCACGGCGATCGTCGGCGTCTCGATCGTCGCCGTCCTCGCGATCGCCGGCGGCGTCGGCTACGCCGTGATGCAGGTCAACAAGCCCGACGCGCCCTCCAAGTGGGAGAAGGCCGCCGACGCGAAGGTGGTCGCCCCGGCCAACACCTCGGGCAAGAACGGCACCACGGTCACGCTGGGCAAGTCCTCCATCAAGAACACCGTCCACCTGTACGAGGACCCCCGCTGCCCCGGTTGCGCGGTCATGGAGCAGTCCATCGGCGAGGCGGTCAACAAGGGCATGAAGGACGGCGATTACAAGCTGTCCTTCACCATCGGCACCTTCCTCGACAACAACCTCGGCGGCGAAGGCTCGAAGAACGCGCTGAGCGCGCTCGGGGCCGCCCTGAACGTCAGCCCGGACGCCTTCCTCGAGTACAAGACCGCCCTGTACTCCACGAAGTTCCACCCGTCCGAGTCCACCGACACGTTCGCCAAGGACGACGAACTGCTCAAGGTGGCCGACACCATCGACGCGCTCAAGGACAACAAGAAGTTCGAGAGCGCCGTCAAGAAGGGCACCTACGACGCCTGGGCCATGAGGATGAGCGACTCCTTCCAGTCGGCCGAGGGCGTGGAGTCGACCCCGACGATCAAGATCAACGACAAGGTGATCGAGACGCCGAAGACCCCTGACGCCTGGAAGGCCGCGCTGAAGACGGCGGGCGTCACGAAGTAGCGCACCCTCTGTCCCACCGAAGAGCGGGTCGACTTTCCCTGTTGGCCCGCTCTTCGTCGGTACTGGTCAGTAGTGTGATCACTCGTGACCAGTCGCTTCTCTTCCGCACCCATAGGTGCTTCAACTCCCAGCCGCCGTACGGTCGTCAAGGCCGCGGCCGCCACCGCCGCCCTCGGCACCGCGCTCGCCGCCGCCCCCGCCCACGCCGCCGAAGGCCCCGCCTTCCACCACGGCGTCGCCTCCGGGGATCCGCTGCCCGACGGTGTCCTGCTCTGGACCCGGGTGACGCCCACGCCGGACGCCGTGCCCGGGTCGGGCAACGGGCCCGACACCGAGGTGCACTGGGAGATAGCCGAGGACAAGGGCTTCTCCCGAGTCGTCAGCAGCGGCAGCACCACCGCGCGCGCCACGTCCGACCACACGGTCAAGGCCGACGTAAGGGGCTTGCGCCCGGCGACCACCTATTACTTCCGCTTCTCCGTGGGGGACGCCTCCCCGGTGCACTCCCCCGTGGGCCGCACCCGCACCACCCCCGCGCACGACGCCACCGCGCACGGCGTCCGGTTCGGCGTGGTGTCCTGCGCCAACTGGGAGGCGGGCTACTTCTCCGCCTACCGCCACCTCGCGGCCCGCACCGAACTGGACGCGGTCCTGCACCTCGGGGACTACCTCTACGAGTACCCGAGCGGCGAGTACCCGGCCGCCAAGCACGTCGTACGCCCGCACGAACCCCGGCACGAGATCATCACGCTCGCCGACTACCGCACCCGGCACGGCGTCCACAAGACCGACGGGGACGCGCAGGCGATGCACGCCACGCACCCGGTCATCGCGATCTGGGACGACCACGAGTTCGCCGACAACGCCTGGTCGGGCGGGGCGGTGAACCACACCCCCGGGAGCGAGGGCCCCTGGGCGGCGCGCATGGCGGCGGCCAAGCAGGCGTACTTCGAGTGGATGCCGGTACGCCCCTCCACCGAGGGCACCGTCTACCGCCGCGTCCGCTACGGCAAGCTGGCCGACCTGCACCTGCTCGACCTGCGCTCCTTCCGCTCCCAGCAGGCGGGCACCGGCAGCGGCGCGGTCGACGACCCGGAGCGCACCCTCACCGGCCGCGCGCAGCTCGACTGGCTGAAGGCGGGGCTCGCGTCGTCGGACGCCGCCTGGAAGCTGGTCGGCACCTCGGTCATGATCTCGCCGGTCGCCTTCGGCGCCCTGCCGGCCCATCTCCTCAAGCCCCTCGCGGAGTTGCTCGGCCTGCCCAAGGAGGGCCTGGCGATCAACGTCGACCAGTGGGACGGCTACACGGACGACCGCAAGGAACTCATCTCCCACCTGCGGGACAACGCCATCCGCAACACCGTCTTCCTGACCGGCGACATCCACATGGCGTGGGCGAACGACGTACCGGCCAGGGCGGCCACGTATCCGCTGACGCCCTCGGTCGCCACGGAGTTCGTGGTCACCTCGGTGAGTTCCGACAACATCGACGACATGCTCGGGGTGGCCCCGCACACCGTCTCGCTGGCCGCCGCGGCCACCCTCAGGGCGGCCAACCGCCACGTGAGGTGGCTGGACATGGACTCCCACGGCTACGGCGTCCTCGACATCACCGCCGAGCGCTCCCAGATGGACTACTACGCCCTCTCGGACCGGAAGAGCCCCGGGGCGACGTCGTCCTGGCTCCGCTCGTACCGCACGCGCAGCGGCACGCAGAAGGTCGAGCGGGCGGACGCTCCCGTGCGCTGACCCGTCAGAGCGTCTCCGGCCAGAGCGCCGCCAGTCAGAGCGTCTCCAGGAACCCGAGCGCCGTGCGCCACGTCGTCTCCGCCGCCTCCGCGTCGTGGTCGTCGAGGTCCGGGTCGGTGTAGAGGTGCCCGGCGCCGGGGTAGCGGTAGATCTCCACGTCGGCGCCGGCCCGCCCCATCCGCAGATACCAGGCGCTCAACCAGTCGTCCGTCTCGAAGGGGTCGGGCTCCGCCACGTGCAGCTGCACCGGCAGCCCGTCCACGGACACGTTCTCCGCGATGTCGGACGTGCCGTGCAGGAGCAGCAGGCCGCGCGCCTTCTCGTCGCCGAGCGCGAGGGTCTGCGCGGTCGCGGCGCCCAAGGAGAAGCCCGCGTAGACGAGGCCCCGCTCCGAGTAGGGGGCGGCGGCGAGGATCGCCCGCTTCAGCAGCTCGTCCTTGCCGATCTCGTCCTGGTGGGCCCTTCCGGCCTCGACGTCGTCGAACGTACGCCCGTCGAACAGGTCGGGCGTCCACACCTCGTGCCCCGCGGCACGCAGCCGGTCCGCCGCCGCGCGCACCGCGGGTCGCAGGCCGTACGTCGAGTGGAAAAGCATGATGTTCATGGAGCCATCGTGCCATCCACCTGGGGCCTCCTCCCCCGGAGGAGGCGGGCCGGTACCCCTCCCCTCCGAGACCCGGAGGCGGTACCCCTACCCTCGGAGGCATGGAGAACGTACTGCGTCCGTTGATCGTCATCGGCGGCTCGGTCGTGCTCACAGTGGTGGTCGGCTGGCTGGTCGACTTCGCTTTGCGCCGGGCCGACGAGCGGCATCACGAGACCCCGCTGTGGGGTCTGCTGCGCCGCTGCCGAGTCCCCTTCCACCTGGTGCTGTGCACCGCCCTGCTGCGGGGTTCCTACGGGCAGGCCCAGCTCGCCAAGGAACACTCGGCGGCCATCGGGCGGATCCTCTCGCTCGTCCTGATCGGCTCCGCGGCCTGGCTGGTGGTGCGGATCGCCACGGCGATAGTGGAGTCGTCTTACGCCCGTTACGCCACGGTCCACCGCGATCCGGCCCGCGTCCGCAGGGTCCGTACGCAGGTGACGCTCATCCAGCGCGTGGTCTCCGCGATCGTCGGTGTCGTGGCGGTCTCCGCGATGCTGCTGACCTTTCCCGCCATGCAGGCGGCCGGGACCTCGCTGCTGGCCTCGGCCGGCATCCTCGGCATCGTCGCCGGTGTCGCGGCCCAGTCCACCCTCGGCAACCTCTTCGCGGGCCTGCAGATCGCCTTCGGCGACATGGTGCGGATCGGCGACACCGTCGTGGTGGACGGCGAGTGGGGCACCGTCGAGGAGATCACCCTGACGTTCCTCGCGGTGCGCACCTGGGACGAGCGCCGGATCACGATGCCCGTGTCGTACTTCACGTCCAAGCCGTTCGAGAACTGGTCCCGCGGTGGGGCGCAGATGACCGGCACGGTCTTCTTCCACCTGGACCACTCGGCGCCGGTCCACCAGATGCGCGACAAGCTCCGCGACATCCTGCGCGACTGCGCGGCGTGGGACGGCAGGGACTGGGGCCTCGCGGTCACCGACACGACGCCGAGCACCCTGCAGGTCCGCGCCCTGGTCACCGCGAAGGACGCGGACGACATCTGGACCGTCCGGGTCACGGTGCGCGAGCAGATGGTGCAGTGGCTGACCGAGAAGCATCCGTACGCGCTGCCGAAGGTCACCACGGCCTCGGCGGAACCCGCGCCGAACGGCCACCGCCCCCTGCACCTCGCGCCGAAGGCACCGCGGACCGGCCGCGGCTGACCCCGGGCCGCGCGGCTCAGCGCAGGCTGCGTACGTCGAGGTGGTGCAGCACCCGGTCGACGATCTCCGGATCGGCGCCGGGCTCGCTGCGCGCGGCGAGGACCTCGTGGCGCGCGGCCGACATCATCTCGCGCTGGATGCGCTGGACGGCCTTCAGCCGGTCCACGCGCTTGGCGTACCGCTCGCGCCGCTCCTCGTCGACCACGTCCGGGCTGATCCTGGCCCCGATGTCGAAGGCGCCGCGCAGCAGCCGCTCGGAGACGTCCTCGGGAAGCTCCTCGACCTCCTCGATCTCCTTGAGGCGGCGCTTGGCGGCCTTGGCGGCGCGGACCGCGAGCACCCGCTCCAGCTCCCGCTCCGCGTCGGTGTCGGCGCGCACCCCGAGCTTGCGGACCAGCCAGGGCAGCGTGAGCCCCTGGACGACGAGCGTCGCCATGATCACGCAGAACGCGATGAAGATGATCTCGTCGCGGGCCGGGAACGGAGATCCGTCGTCCGTCTTGAGCGGGATGGCGAGCGCGAGCGCCACGGACGCCACGCCCCGCATCCCCGCCCACCACATGACGACGGTCTCGCGCCAGGTCGTCGGGATCTCCTCGTCGTAGTCCCGGCGCTTGTGCAGCCGCTTGGCGAGCCAGGTCGCGGGCAGCAGCCACAGCAGCCGCCCGCCGACGACGACCCCGACGACGGCCGCGCCCCAGCCGAACATCTCCCACTCGCGGCCGCTCGCGATGCCGAAGACGTTGTGCAGTTCGAGACCGATGAGGCCGAACGCGGCGCCGGTCACCAGGGTGTCGACGATCTGCCAGAAGGTCTGCCCGGTGATCCGCCCGAGCACGTCGTCGGCGTCGACCGCGTTCTCCGCGAGGTAGAGCGCGGTGGTGAGGACGGCGAGCACGCCGGAGCCGAGCAGCTCCTCGGCCAGCACATAGCTGACGAAGGGCACGAGCAGCGTCAGGCCGGTCTGCAGGATGGCGTCGCCGAGCAGCCCCATGAGCTTGTTCGTCAGCCAGCCGAGCGCGAGCCCGACGAGGACGGCCACCACGGCGGAGAGCACGAGCCGGCCCGCGGCGGACGGCCAGGAGAAGGTTCCGCTCACCGCCGCCGCGATCGCCACGTGGTAGAGCACGATCGCCGTGACGTCGTTGAAGAGCCCCTCGCCCTCCAGGATCGACACGAGCCTGCGGGGCAGCCCGAGCGAGCCCGCGACGGCGGTCGCGGCGACGGGGTCGGGCGGCGCGACGAGCGCGCCGAGCGCTACGGCCGCGGCGAGCGGCAGCCCGGGCACGACGGCGTTGGCCATCGCGGCCACCGCCGCCGTCGTCACGAACACCAGTGCCACGGCGAGCAGGAAGATGGGGCGCCGGTTGGCCGCGAACTGCCGCCACGACGTGCGCTGCACGGAGGCGTAGAGCAGCGGGGGCAGCACCAGCGGAAGGATGTAGTCCGGCGGGATCTCGACATTGGGCACGAACGGCAGCAGGGCCATCCCGATCCCCGCGAGCGTCATCAGGACGGGCGCGGGCAGCCCCAGCCGGTCCCCCAACGGCACCGTGACCACGGCTCCCAGCAACAAGACGAGCAGCAGCGCCAGTTGATCCACGGTGCGCCCTCCGGGCGGTCGAGACTTCAACGATCAAGACTCAACCCTGCCACGCGAGGGCGCTCGACGCGTCAGTGCAGCGCCTTGCGCATCGCCTGATGCGGAATCCCGGCGTCCGGGAACTCCGGGCCGTACGCCTCGTACCCCAGGCGCTCGTAGAACCCCAGGGCGTGCGTCTGCGCGTGCAGGTCGACGGCGGTGAGGCCACGCGCGCGTGCCGCGTCCTCGATGGCGCGGACCAGGGCGGCGCCGATGCCGAGGCCGCGGGCCGCCGCCGTCACCGCGAGCCGGCCGAGGGCGCCCACGCCGGTGTCCCCGCCGTTCTTGGCGGCCGCCGCGGCGCCGGTCAGCAGCCGTCCCGCGCCCAGCGGGACGCCGTCCTCGCGCACGGCCAGGACGTGCACGGCCACGGAGTCGTACGCGTCGTACTCGACCTCCTCGGGCACCTGCTGCTCGGCCACGAAGACGTCCTTGCGGACCGCGAAACAGGCCTGGCGGTCGTCCTCGTCCCGCGCCACCCGGATCGTGACACCGGTCACGAGCTCTCCGCCCGCACCCGGTCCAGCGCCTTCTGGAGGTCCTCGGGGTAACCGCTCTCGTACTCCACCCACTGCCCGTCGCCCGGGTGCTCGAAGCCGAGCCGGACCGCGTGCAGCCACTGGCGGGTGAGACCGAGCCGCTTGGCGAGCGTCGGGTCCGCGCCGTACGTCAGGTCGCCCACGCAGGGGTGCCGGTGCGCCGCCATGTGCACGCGGATCTGGTGGGTGCGGCCCGTCTCCAGCTTGATGTCGAGCAGGGAGGCGGCCCGGAAGGCCTCGATGAGGTCGTAGTGCGTGACGGAGGGCTTGCCCTCGGCCGTGACCGCCCACTTGTAGTCGTGGTTCGGGTGGCGGCCGATGGGGGCGTCGATCGTGCCGCTCATCGGGTCGGGGTGGCCCTGCACCAGCGCGTTGTAGCGCTTGTCGACCGTGCGCTCCTTGAACTGGCGCTTCAGCGAGGTGTACGCGCGCTCGGACTTGGCGACCACCATCAGGCCGGAGGTGCCGACGTCCAGGCGGTGCACGATGCCCTGGCGCTCGGCGGCACCGGAGGTCGAGACGCGGTAACCCGCGGCGGCGAGGCCGCCGATCACGGTCGTCCCCGACCAGCCCGGGCTCGGGTGCGCGGCCACGCCGACCGGCTTGACGATCACGACGATGTCGTCGTCGTCATGCACGATCTCCATGCCCTCGACGGGCTCGGCCACGATCTGCACCGGGGCGGGCGCCTGCGGCATCTCCACTTCCAGCCAGGCGCCGCCGTGCACCCGCTCGGACTTGCCGACCACCGAGCCGTCGACCGAGACCTTCCCCGCCGCGGCGAGCTCGGCGGCCTTGGTGCGGGAGAAACCGAACATGCGAGAGATGGCGGCGTCTACGCGCTCGCCCTCCAGGCCGTCCGGCACGGGCAGGGTGCGGATCTCGGGAATCGTACTCACCCATTGAGTATGCAGGAGCCCACTGACACTCCCGCACCACAGGCCTGCCGCACCGACCCGGGCTCAGTCCTCGTGGACGGTGCCGTCCGGGTCGAGCCCCCGGAAGGAGAGCAGCACGATCAGGATGCCGCCGCAGACGATCGCCGAGTCGGCGAGGTTGAAGACCGCGAAGCCCTTGGGGGCGATGAAGTCGACCACCGCGCCCTCGAAGACGCCCGGCGCGCGGAAGATCCGGTCGGTGAGGTTGCCGAGCGCACCGCCCAGGAGCAGGCCGAGCGCGATCGCCCACGGCAGGCTGTAGAGCTTGCGGGCGAGGCGGGCGATGACCACGATGACGGCGGCCGCGATGCACGTGAAGATGATCGTGAAGGCCTCGCCGAACCCGAAGGCGGCGCCCGCGTTGCGGATCGCGTTGAAGCGGAGCCAGTCGCCGAAGATCTCGATCGCGTCGTGGTGCTCCAGCTTCGCGACCACGATCATCTTGCTGACCAGGTCGAAGGCGTACGCGATCGCGGCCACGACGAAGAGCACGGCGATCTTGCGCTTGCCCTTGGGCCGCTGCTCGCCCTCGCCCTCGCCCTCGCCGATGACCTCGCCGGACCGCTCCGGCTCGTCCCCGGCCGTCTCAGGGATGTCCGGCGTACCGATGATGCGCTCCGCCTCTGCCACGTGAGTCCCTCAACCTAGGTACCTGACTGGGGACGAGGGTACGGCACACACGTACGGGCCCGGGTGTCCAGGCCGTGCTCAGGAGCGCCGTTCCTGCTTCTGCTTGCACTCGACGCACAGGGTCGCGCGCGGGAAGGCCTGCATCCGCGCCTTGCCGATCGCATTGCCGCAGTTCTCGCAGAGGCCGTACGTCCCCGCGTCGAGGCGCTCCAGGGCGCGCTCGGTCTGCACCAGCATCTCGCGCGCGTTGGCGGCCAGCGCCATCTCGTGCTCGCGCGTGATGTTCTTCGTACCGGTGTCCGCGTCGTCGTCGCCCGCCCCGTCGCCGGAGTCCCGCATCAGCCCCGCCAGGGCCTCCTCGGAGGACGCGATCTCGCTGCCGAGGCGCAGCGCCTCGCTCTGCAGCTCCGCGCGGGCCTCCTGGACCTCTCCCGGAGTCCAGGGGTCCTCGCCCGGCCGGACCGCCAGCTCACCGGGGTGCGCCGCGGCCGCGCGCGCCTTGGGCACAGCCGTCGACTTCGCCGCCGCGGTCGCCGTGCCCGGAGTCTTCTTCGCAACCACTGTCGTGGCTCCCGTCGTCTCCGCGGCCTCAGCCGCATCCTCGGCCGCGGTCGCGACCGTCTCGTTCTCCGTGCCGTGTGCGCCTTGCGTGTCGGGGGTGCCCGGGGTGCCATGCCCGGTCGTGCGCTTCGCGGGGCTCTTCTTGGCGGGGCCCTTCTTGGCGGGACTCTTCTTGGCGGGACTCTTCTTGGCGGGACTCTCTTTGGCAGCGCTCTCAGAGCCCGCCTGGGACACCGGCTCCACCCCGTGAGTGACCCCCTCCTTGGACGCGGCCTTCTTGGCGGCAGCCTTCTTGGCCGGGGCCTTCTTCGCCGGGGCCTTCACTGGCTCCCCCATCACGGCCTTCTTGGCCACCGCCTTCTTGGCGGCCACCTTCTTGGCCACCGCCTTCTTCACCGCGGCCTTCTTGACGGCGGCCTTCTTCGCCACCGTCTTCTTCACCGCGGTCTTCTTCCCCGCCACCTTTCCCTCGGCTTCGGACGCCGCCCCCGCGCCGGTGGATCTGCCGGACGCCGACTGCTGTACGGCGGTCTTCTTCGCCACCATGGCCGCGGCCCCTTCACATATTGTGATCTTGCTCGCGAATCGTGCTGGGACGATAAATCGACTCCAGGCCCGCGGCAACGGGGCACGCCGCCCGATGCGCCGCCCCGCGGCTCCCGCACGGCGAGTCTGCAAGCGTTGTGCCCAACTCCCTGCCGGGTAATCCGCCGGCCGGCGCGCGCCCGGGATCCGCTCGCCCCCTGTCTCGCCATTCGGGTCAGTCCGCGCCCGCCCCCGGCGCCCCGCGCGGCTCCCGGAAAACCGGTCGGCCACGCCTGCCCGGGCGCCGTACACTGGGCGGCAGCGAGAAGCGTGGATGGGGACGAGTAGCGGCGTATGCGGCCATGAGCGACCCGGGGACGGTGTGAGCCCGGGGGCGAGCGCGACGTGAAGATCACCCCGGAGCCGCCGGAAGAAAGCCGAAGCCCCGACGCGGAGGCGAGTAGACCCGGTATCGCGACCCCAATGAGGGGGCTCACCGGCGCGGACCCCGTTCCGGAGAGCCAAGGAGGGTGGTACCGCGGGAGCGCGCCGCACCAGGCGCACACGGCTCTCGTCCCTCCGACGGAAGGCAGCACATCCGCCGGAGGAGCTCGTTGAATACGCCGCCGCAGTACCGCCAGGTGCCCGCCCAGGTCGACCTGCCCGCCCTTGAGCACGCCGTGCTCGACTTCTGGCGCGAGCAGAAGATCTTCGCCAAGAGCCTGGAGCAGTCCGAGGGCCGCCCCGAATGGGTGTTCTACGAGGGCCCGCCCACCGCCAACGGCATGCCGGGCGCCCACCACATCGAGGCCCGCGTCTTCAAGGACGTCTTCCCCCGCTTCCGCACCATGCGGGGCTACCACGTCGCCCGCAAGGCCGGCTGGGACTGCCACGGCCTCCCCGTCGAGCTGGCGGTCGAGAAGGAGCTGGGGTTCAACGGCAAGAAGGACATCGAGGCGTACGGCATCGCCGAGTTCAACGCCAAGTGCCGCGAGTCCGTCACCCGCCACACCGACGCCTTCGCCGAGCTGACGACGCGCATGGGGTACTGGGTCGACCTCGACGACGCGTACCGGACGATGAACCCCGAGTACGTCGACTCGGTCTGGTGGTCGCTGAAGGAGATCTTCAACAAGGACCTCCTCGTCCAGGACCACCGCGTCGCCCCCTGGTGCCCGCGCTGCGGCACGGGCCTCTCGGACCACGAGCTGGCGCAGGGCTATGAGACGGTCGTCGACCCTTCCGTCTACGTCCGCTTCCCCCTCACCTCCGGTCCCCTCGCGGGCGAGGCCGCCCTCCTGGTCTGGACGACGACGCCCTGGACGCTCGTCTCCAACACCGCCGTCGCCGCGCACCCCGACGTCACCTACGTCGTCGCGACCGACGGCGAGCAGAAGCTCGTCGTCGCCCAGCCGCTCGTCGAGAAGGCGCTCGGCGAGGGCTGGGAGACGACCGGTGAGACCTTCACCGGCGCCGAGATGGAGCGCTGGACCTACCAACGTCCCTTCGAGCTGGTGGAGTTCCCGGCTCCGGCGCACTACATCGTCAACGCCGAGTACGTCACCACCGAGGACGGCACCGGTCTCGTCCACCAGTCCCCCGCCTTCGGTGAGGACGACCTCAAGGTCTGCCGCGCCTACGGCCTGCCGGTCGTGAACCCGGTCCGCCCCGACGGCACCTTCGAGGAGGAGGTGCCCCTCGTGGGCGGCGTCTTCTTCAAGAAGGCGGACGAGGCGCTCACCAAGGACCTCGACGACCGCGGCCTGCTCTTCAAGCACATCGCGTACGAGCACAGCTACCCCCACTGCTGGCGCTGCCACACGGCGCTCCTCTACTACGCCCAGCCGTCCTGGTACATCCGCACCACGGCCCTCAAGGACCGTCTCCTCCAGGAGAACGAGAAGACCAACTGGTTCCCGGACTCGGTCAAGCACGGCCGCTTCGGCGACTGGCTGAACAACAACGTCGACTGGGCGCTCTCCCGCAACCGCTACTGGGGCACCCCGCTGCCCATCTGGCGCTGTGAGGAAGACCACCTCACCTGCGTCGGTTCGCGCGCGGAGCTGTCCGGCCTGACCGGCACCGACCAGTCGGACCTGGACCCGCACCGCCCCTTCATCGACGAGATCACCTTCACGTGCCCCCAGGAGGGCTGCGCCGCCACGGCCACGCGCGTGCCCGAGGTCATCGACGCCTGGTACGACTCGGGCTCGATGCCGTTCGCGCAGTGGGGCTACCCGTACAAGAACAAGGAACTCTTCGAGAGCCGCTACCCCGCGCAGTTCATCTCGGAGGCCATCGACCAGACCCGCGGCTGGTTCTACACGCTCATGGCCGTGGGCACCCTGGTCTTCGACAAGTCGTCCTACGAGAACGTGGTCTGCCTCGGCCACATCCTCGCCGAGGACGGCCGCAAGATGTCCAAGCACCTGGGCAACATCCTCCAGCCCATCCCGCTCATGGACCAGCACGGCGCCGACGCGGTGCGCTGGTTCATGGCGGCCGGCGGCTCCCCGTGGGCGGCGCGGCGCGTGGGCCACGGCACCATCCAGGAAGTCGTCCGCAAGACGCTCCTCACGTACTGGAACACGGTCGCCTTCCAGGCGCTGTACGCCCGTACGACGAAGTGGGCCCCCAGCGACGCCGACCCGGCGCCCGCCGACCGCCCGCTCCTGGACCGCTGGCTGCTCAGCGAGTTGCACGCGCTGACCGACCAGGTCACGCAGGCCCTGGAGGGCTATGACACCCAGCGCGCGGGCAAGCTCCTGTCCGTCTTCGTCGACAACCTCTCCAACTGGTACGTACGCCGCTCCCGCCGCCGCTTCTGGCAGGGCGACAAGGCGGCCCTGCGCACCCTGCACGAGGTCGTCGAGACCGTCACGCGCCTGATGGCCCCGCTGACGCCGTTCATCACCGAGCGCGTCTGGCAGGACCTGGTCGTGCCGGTCACCCCGCAGGCCCCGGAGTCGGTCCACCTCTCCTCCTGGCCCGAGGCCGATCTGTCGATGATCGACCCGGAGCTGTCCCGGCAGATGGTCCTCGTACGACGCCTGGTGGAGCTGGGCCGCGCCACGCGCGCGGAGTCGGGCGTCAAGACGCGTCAGCCGCTGTCCCGCGCGCTCATCGCGGCGACCGGCTTCGAGTCGCTCAACCCGGAGCTGCACACCCAGATCACGGAGGAGCTGAACGTCTCCTCCCTGGCGTCGCTCTCCGAGGTCGGCGGCTCGCTGGTCGACACCACCGCCAAGGCGAACTTCCGCGCCCTCGGCAAGCGGTTCGGCAAGGGCGTCCAGGCGGTCGCCAAGGCCGTCGCCGACGCCGACGCCGCCGCGCTTTCGCTGGCCCTGCGCGAGGGCACGGCCTCCGTCGAGGTCGACGGCGAGACGGTGACGCTCGCCCCGGACGAGGTCATCATCACGGAGACCCCGCGCGAGGGCTGGTCGGTGGCGTCCGACTCCGGTGCCACGGTCGCCCTCGACCTGGAGATCACGGAGGAGCTGCGCCGCGCGGGCCTGGCCCGTGACGCGATCCGCCTGATCCAGGAGGCCCGCAAGAACAGCGGCCTGGACGTCGCGGACCGGATCGCCCTGCGCTGGACCTCCACGGACCCGGCGGTGGAGACGGCCCTGTCCGAGCACGCCGGACTGATCGCGGACGAGGTGCTCGCCACGGACTTCGCCGCGGATGAGGCCGACGACACCTTCGGACAGCCGTTCACGGACGACTCCCTGAAGCTGACGTTCCGCCTCCGCAAGGCGTAAGCGCGCACGAAGGCCCGGTCCCGCCAGAGCTTCTGGCGGGACCGGGCCTTTCGCGTGCACGCCCGCATACGCGAAAGGCGTTCACGCCCGCACACGCAAAAGGGCCGGGCCCCCAGAGACTCTGGGGGCCCGGCCCTGAACGCTGCCGACGCCTAAGGCGTGCTCACGCCCGTCAGTTGTCGTCCTCGTCGATGAGGAAGCCACGCATCGGCGACGGAGCCTGCTGCATCGGCTGCTGGCCCTGCGGCCGCACCGGCGCCATCGGCTGGGTCATCGCCGGGGACATCTGCTGCTGGCCGCCGTAGGACGGACCACCGGCACCCTGGTTGCCACCCATCGACTGGTTGCCGCCGTAGGACGGGGCACCCGCACCGGCCGGAGCCATCGACGGCGCCGGGGACGGCGGCAGCGAGGCGGTGGCCGGAGTGCGCGGCGGGGCCAGCGAGTCGTCGGCCTGGGTCTCCAGCTGACGCAGCTGCGACTCCAGGTAGGACTTCAGGCGCGTGCGGTACTCGCGCTCGAAGCCTCGCAGGTCCTCGACCTTGCGCTCCAGCGTGGCGCGGGCGGACTCCAGGGAGCCCATCGCGACGCGGTGCTTCTCCTGCGCGTCCCGCTCCAGGGCATCGGCCTTGGCACGGGCGTCACGCTCGAGACCCTCGGCGCGCGAACGGGCCTCGCCGACGATCTTGTTGGCCTCGGAACGGGCCTCCGCGATCGCCTGGTCGGCGGTCTGCTGCGCAAGGGACAGCACGCGAGCGGCGCTGTCACCACCGGGGCCCTGACCGGGCTGCGGCATCTGCGGGCCGTGGCCACCCATGGGACCGCCCATGGGGCCGCCCATCTGACCCTGACCCATCGGGCCGGGGCCCTGCGGACCACCCTGCTGCGGGTGGCCCTGGCCGTGTCCGCTGGGGCCTGCGGGCAGCTGCGGTGCGCCGCCGGGCAGCTGCGGCGGGCCGCCCATCGGGCCACCCATCTGCTGCTGCGGCGGGACCGGCTGCGGACCCGATATAGCGGCGGGCACGGGGGCGCCGGGACCGCGCTGGTCCTGCGGCCCGTCGGGACCCTTGCGCATACCGCCCTGCTGCTGGTTCTGAGCAGCGGCGCGGGTGGCGGCGGCCAGCTTGGCGCGCAGGTCCTCGTTCTCGCGGAGCAGGCGGGTCAGTTCGGCTTCGACCTCATCGAGGAAGGCATCGACCTCGTCCTCGTCATAGCCTTCTCGGAGGCGGACGGTCGTGAACTGCTTGTTCCGCACGTCCTCGGGGGTCAACGGCATCTCTTCACCTCAACGTAGTCGTCGGCATTCGGCAAGACCGTAGTTGACATCGCGCTCACAGCCGGCTCACAACGGAGATCAGGATGTAGACGATGATCATCAGTACGAAGAAGGACAGGTCGAGCGCCACGCCCCCGAGACGCAGCGGCGGAATGAACCGCCGCAGAAGCTTGAGCGGTGGATCAGTGACAGTGTAGGTGGCCTCCAGAACGACCACCATCGCCTTGCCGGGTTGCCATGAGCGGGCGAACTGGAAGACGTAGTCCATGACCAACCGGAAGATCAGGACGATGAGGAAGCACATCAGCGCGATGTGAAGCACTTGCAAGACCACGCTCATGTCCGCGGTTCCCTCTCCCCTGTTTCTCGTACTGCGTCGTTCCGGTACTGCGTCTGAGGCAACTACTTCATCACTTACGTCTCAGCTCTGGTTGAAGAACCCGCCCTCTGCGATGCGAGCCTTGTCCTCCGCCGTTACATCGACGTTAGCAGGCGACAACAGGAACACCTTCTGCGTCACCCGCTCAATGCTGCCATGCAGACCGAAGACCAGACCGGCGGCAAAGTCGACAAGTCGCTTCGCGTCGGTGTCGTCCATCTCGGTCAGATTCATGATCACCGGAGTGCCCTCGCGGAAGTGTTCCCCGATGGTACGGGCCTCGTTGTAGGTCCGCGGGTGCAATGTGGTGATGCGGTAGGGCTCCCGCTCGGACACGACCTTGGGCATGATCACCGGTGCGTTCTTCTCCAGGCTCTGGCGTTCAGGTGTGATGGATGCCACGGGGGCGATTCGTGCCGGACGTCCGGATTCCGCGGCTAGCGAAGCGGAATGGGCCGCCGGTTCTCTGGGGGCGGGAGGCTGCACCACTCGTACCGATTCGTCCCGTTGAGACTGATGGGACTGGTGCGACTGATGCGGCGGTTCGTGCCGCCTGCGGTCGCGCTCGGGCTCCGGCTCGGGTTCGAACTCGTCATCGGGGTCGAACCCCGGACCGTCGTACCCATCGTCCTCCACGAGGCCGAGGTAGACCGCCATCTTGCGCATCGCGCCGGCCATGCTCTGAGTCCTCCGCTCTGTGGTGGATCGGCTGTCGTCACCAACTGCCCGCGATCCACGAGGTATCCCCGCCCAACAGCGAGAATGACCATATTTTCTGCTGTGGTCCGACTTCTTGGCGACGTTACCCGAGCCCGGGTCGGACTCCGAGTACCGCCGTACCGACGCGCACATGTGTCGCCCCGGCCGCCACGGCCTCTTCGAGGTCCGCACTCATCCCTGCTGACACCATGTTCGCAGCCGGATGAGTCGCGCGCATGAGGGTTGCGAATTCCATCAACCGCTCGAACGCCGCCTGTTGCCGTCCCGCGTACGGGCCGGTGAGCGGGGCCACCGTCATCAGGCCGTCGAGCCGCAGCCCCGGCGCCCCCGCGACGAGGTCGGCCAACTCTTCGATTCCGCCCGGGCCCACGCCGCCGCGCTCCCCGCGTCCGTTCTCCTCGGCGTCGAGCGCGACCTGGATCAGACAGCCGACCTCCCGCTCGGCGCGCACGGCGGCCGCCGAGAGAGCCGTGACGAGCCTGGGCCGGTCAACGGACTGCACCAGATCGGCATAACTGACCACGGAACGGACCTTGTTGGTCTGCAACTGACCGACGAAGTGCCAGGTGAGGGGGAGGTCCGCGCACTCGGCGGCCTTCGGTGCCGCGTCCTGGTCGCGGTTCTCCGCGACATGGCGCACACCCAGCTCCGACAAGATCCGTACGTCGCTCGCCGGGTAGGTCTTGGTGACCACGATCAGGGTCACTTCTTCCCGCTTGCGCCCGGCGGCGGCGCACGCGGCGGCGATGCGCTCCTCGACCTTCGAGAGATTCGCCGCGAGTTCGGTCCTACGGTCCGTCATGCGTTATCAGTCCAGCCAGACATAGCCCGCGAGGCGACCGGTCGTGCGGTCGCGGCGGTACGAGAAGTGGTCAGCGGATTCCAGCGTGCACACCGGCGACTGCTCCCGGTCGCGCACCCCGAGCCGCTCGAGCTGCGCGTGCACCCCCGCGGTCACGTCGACCGCCGGCGTACCCCAGCTCGTCTCGGCGTACGCCGCGGGCTCGACGGCGGCGACGTCGTCGCGCATCGCCCCGGGCACTTCGTAACAACGCCCGCAGACGGCGGGCCCGGTGCGGGCGACGATGCGTCCCGCCTCCGCGCCGAGCGCCACCATCGCCTCCACGGCGGCCGGGACGACGCCCGCGGCCATCCCGGGGCGTCCGGCGTGCGCCGCCGCCACGACCCCCGCGGCCGGATCGGCCAGCAGGACGGGCGTGCAGTCGGCGGTGAGGACGGCGAGCGCGAGGCCACGGCGGGCGGTGACCACCGCGTCGACGGCCGGGATCTCGGCCCCGGCACCCCAGGGCTCGTCGACCACGGCGACCTCGCGGCCGTGCACCTGGTTCATCCAGACGACCCGGCCCGGGTCGACGCCGAGGGACTTGGCGGCCAGCGTCCGGTTCTCCCGCACGGCTGCGGCGTCGTCGCCGACCGCGCCGCCGAGGTTCAGCTCCTCGTACGGAACGGCGCTCACCCCGCCCCACCTGTCGGTGAAGGCGAAGTGCGCGCCGCTCACGGTGCTGTGCTCGCTTATCACTTCAAGAAGTCCGGCACGTCCAGCTCTTCGGCCTGGCTGTCCTGGTACGGACGGGCCGGCGGGACCTGCGGCGGGGTCGCGGGCGCGGAGGGCGCCTCGCTCGCCGGGGCCGCCTCGGCGGGCTCCGGGGTCGAGGGCTCGTCGCGCGTCGTGACGCTGCCGAGACCGCTGAAGGCCGGCCGGGACGGTTCGGCGGGGCGCGAGACCGGCGCCGCGGACGGTGCCGGCTCGTCGCGCTTGGCGGCGGAGCCCGAGCCGGACGCCGCGCCAAGGACGGTGTCCCGCTTGGACGGTGGCTGCCCGCCGTCGAAGCCGGCCGCGATGACGGTGACCCTGACCTCGTCGCCGAGCGCGTCGTCGATGACCGCGCCGAAGATGATGTTGGCCTCGGGGTGCGCGGCCTCGCTGACCAGCTGGGCCGCTTCGTTGATCTCGAAGAGGCCGAGGTCCGAGCCGCCGGAGATGGAGAGCAGCACACCGCGGGCGCCGTCGATGGACGCCTCCAGGAGCGGCGAGGAGATCGCCATCTCGGCGGCGGCCACCGCGCGGTCGTCGCCGCGGGCCGAGCCGATGCCCATGAGGGCCGAACCGGCCTCGGACATGACCGACTTCACGTCGGCGAAGTCGAGGTTGATCAGGCCGGGCGTGGTGATGAGGTCGGTGATGCCCTGGACGCCGGAGAGCAGGACCTGGTCCGCCGACTTGAAGGCGTCGAGGACGGAGACCTGGCGGTCCGAGATGGACAGCAGTCGGTCGTTGGGGATGACGATGAGGGTGTCGACCTCTTCGCGCAGCTCCGCGATGCCGTCCTCGGCCTGGTTGGCGCGGCGGCGGCCCTCGAAGGTGAACGGCCGGGTGACCACGCCGATGGTGAGGGCGCCGAGCGAGCGCGCGATGTTGGCGACGACGGGTGCGCCGCCGGTGCCGGTGCCACCGCCTTCGCCGGCGGTGACGAAGACCATGTCGGCCCCCTTGAGGACCTCCTCGATCTCCTCGCGGTGGTCCTCTGCGGCCTTGCGGCCGACGGCCGGGTTGGCCCCGGCGCCGAGGCCGCGGGTGAGTTCACGGCCGACGTCGAGCTTGACGTCGGCGTCGCTCATCAACAGGGCTTGCGCGTCGGTGTTGATGGCGATGAACTCGACGCCCTTGAGACCGACCTCGATCATCCGGTTGATGGCATTGACACCACCGCCGCCGACACCGATGACTTTGATGACTGCGAGGTAGTTCTGCGGTGCTGCCACGTCGAAGGCCTCTCGCCTCGAGTTACGTGTCGCCGTTTCGCATCGATGCGAGGCGGCGACTGATGCCGAATGGGACGGTCCGAACGCCGACCCGAACCCTAACGCTGAAGTTTAGGGTTACCAGTGTGTCTGTTCTCTGGACTCTTCCGAACAGGACACTAAGTCGACAAGTGGCGCACGTTCAACGAACACGCCGAACCTCCCGTTTTTCTTTTCACCCTATGTGATCAGCCATAGCGATGCCGAACCAGGGTGCTGGCCTGCACGGATACGCGTCAACTCCCCGATGACGCGGGGGCCGTGGGGACGCTCACATCGAAGTGCCGTGCCTCCGGCGCCGCTTTCATCAGTGCGGTGAGGGTAGTGGCTTTCGTACGCCCCTTCTCGCCACTTCCCCAGACGACCGTGCGGCCGCGGCTCAACTCCAGCGAGATGGAGTCGTACGAACGGACCTTGACGCTCCGCGTATCCCGGGCGACCGCTCCGGGCAGGTCGCCCGCGACCCGCACGGCTTCCCGCAGCAGGCGGTCGGTGCCGAACCGGCGCAGGCTGGCCGCCGCCCCGCTCTCCCGGTCCGGCGTCAATTCGAGCAGCGGGATGCCCGTGGGCGCGTGCTCGACCGTGGCGAATCGCACTCCCTCGGCGTCCACTTCGACGAACTTTTTGCCCTTTTCGATGAGGAGAACCGGCTTGCGTTCCGTCACTTTGAGACTGATTCCGTGCGGCCATGACCGGACGGCCTCAACCGAGTCAATTCGGGGCAATTTCGAGCGGAGACGGCTCTCGAGAGCGTCCGTGTCGACCGAAATCAGCGGTTCCCCGACAGGGGCCCGCGCCGCCTCGACGACCTCTCGCGGCGTCAGCACCTGGGTGCCGGACGTCCTCACGCGCTCAAGACGCAGCCACTGCGAGCCGTAGAGCATCCACAGGCCCCCGGCCGTCAGGAGCACGGCGAGGGCCAGGAGCGCGACCAGGGTGCGTGAGCGGGGCAGCCTGACGCGGCGGACGCGCTGCGGGCGGGGCGGGCCGGACTTCTGCTGCTGCCGTTCGGCGGTGGTCGGTCCGGCCACGGTCCCCTGCCTTCTCACGCGTTGCGGCGTGACGCAATCGCCTCGTACACCATGCCGACGAGCAGCTCGTCGGCGTCCCTGCGGCCGAACTCCGAGGCGGCGCGGGACATCTCGTACAGCCGGTGCGGATCGGCCAGTACGGGCAGGACGTTGCCCTGGACCCACTCGGGCGTCAGTTCCGCGTCGTCGACGAGCAGTCCACCGCCCGCCTTGACCACCGGCTGGGCGTTGAGCCGCTGTTCGCCGTTGCCGATCGGCAGCGGGACGTAGGCGGCGGGGAGCCCGACGGCGGAGAGTTCGGCGACGGTCATCGCGCCCGCGCGGCAGAGCATCATGTCGGCCGCGGCGTACGCGAGGTCCATCCGGTCCACGTACGGTACCGGGATGTACGGGGGCATTCCCGGCATCTGCTGCACATGCGGCAATTCGTTCTTCGGGCCGACCGCGTGCAGGATCTGGATGCCCGCGCGCTGGAGCACCGGCGCGACCTGCTGGACGACCTCGTTGAGCCGCCGGGCGCCCTGGGAGCCGCCGGAGACGAGCAGCGTCGGCAGGTTGGGGTCGAGGCCGAAGGCGGCGCGCGCCTCCGGGCGGACCCGGGCCCGGTCGAGCGTGGCGATCGTGTGGCGCAGCGGGATGCCGATGTAGCGGGAGTTGCGCAGCTTGCTGTCGGGGGTGGCGACGGCCACCCCGTGCGCGTACCGCGAACCGATCTTGTTGGCGAGGCCGGGGCGCGCGTTGGCCTCGTGCACCACGATCGGCACCCCGGCCCGCTTGGCCGCGAGGTAGCCGGGCAGGGCCACGTAGCCGCCGAAGCCGACGACGCAGTCCGCCTTCGTGCGCTCCAGGATCTGCTCGGCCGCCTTGATGGTGCCGCGCAGCCGTCCCGGGACGGTGATCAGCTCAGGGGTGGGCTTGCGCGGCAGCGGGACGGCCGGGATCAGCGCGAGTTCGTAGCCCCGCTCCGGTACGAGCCGGGTCTCGAGTCCGCGCTCCGTGCCCAGGGCCGTGATGCCCACGGTCGGGTCCTGCCTCCGCAGGGCGTCCGCGAGGGCGAGCGCGGGCTCGATGTGGCCGGCGGTCCCCCCACCGGCGAGTACGACATGCACCGAAATTCACCGCTCTCCGGACGAACGCGCCTTGACGCGCCGTCGCATCGTGTTCCATCTCACCCGAGGTTGCCGCATGGCCAGGGCCGCCTTCGCAGCGGGGTCCGATCGCGCGAAGGCGATGAGGAGCCCGATGGCGAACATGGTCGGCAGCAGGGCCGAACCCCCGTAGGAGAACAGCGGGAGCGGGACACCGGCGATCGGCAGCAGACCGAGCACCGCACCGACATTGATCACGGCCTGGGCCGTGATCCAGGTGGTCACGCCTCCCGCGGCATACCTCACGAAGGGGTCCTCCGTGCGTCCGGCCACGCGGATACCCGCATAGCCTAGAGCCGCGAACAGGGCGAGCACCGACAGTGTCCCCGCCAGACCGAGTTCCTCCCCGGTGATGGCGAAGATGAAGTCGGTGTGGGGTTCAGGGAGTTGACCCCATTTTTCCACACTCGCGCCCAGTCCGGAACCGAAGAATCCGCCGGAGGCCAGAGCATAGATGCCGTGCACGGCCTGCCAGCACTGGTCGCCGGGGCCCGGGTCGGTGGCGCCGATGCAGGCGAGCCTCGCCATGCGGTTGGGGCTCGTCTTGATGAGGATCACACCGAGCAGGGCCGCGACGCCGAGCACCCCGGCGAAGAGCCGGGTGGGGGCACCCGCGAGCCAGAGCAGGCCGAAGAGGATCGCGGTGAGAATGATCGCGGTGCCCATGTCGCCGCCGAGCATGATGAGCCCGAGCAGCATGAAGGCGACCGGGACGAGCGGCACCAGCATGTGTTTCCACTGGGTCAGGAGCCGCTTGTCGTGTTTACGGGCGAGCAGGTCGGCGCCCCACAGGACCAGGGCGAGCTTGCCGAACTCACTGGGCTGGAGCTGGAACGGGCCGCCCAGATAGATCCAGTTCTGGTTGCCGTTGACGCTGCGCCCTATCCCCGGGATCTGCACGAGCACCATCAGGAAGACGCTCACCGCGAGCATCGGATAGGCCAGCGCGCGGTGGAGTTTGACGGGCATCCGCATCGCGACGAGCAGCAGGATCGCGCCGAGCACGGCGGCGACGAACTGCTTGCGGAAGAAGTACGAGGCGGGCAGGGAGAGCTGGAGCGCCTGGATCATCGAGGCGGAGTAGACCATCACCAGGCCGAGCACGGTGATCAACAGACTGCTGCCGAAGATCAGATAGTACGCCGTGAGCGGCCGGTCCCAGGCCCGGCGGACCCTGGCGGGCAGCCGCCGGAGCCCGTTCTCGCCCGGGGGGTGGGAGGCGCCTCTGGCGCGTACCGGAGCCGGTCGTTTGGCGACCCGCACGGAAGACCTGGCCACGTTCCCCTCCCAAGGGTGTGCCCGGCGCCGGCCGGACGGAAGACCCGGTCAGGCGCGCGTGGAGCCGAGTTCGCGGACGGCGTCCGCGAACGCTTCACCACGCTTGTTGTAGTTGGTGAACATGTCCATCGACGCACAGGCCGGGGCCATCAGCACGGTGTCCCCCGGCTGAGCCAGCTCCGCCGCCCGGCGCACCGCCTCGGACATCGCCCCAGTGTCGGTCCGGTCGAGGTCGACGACCGGGACCTCGGGGGCGTGTCGCGCGAGGGCTTCGCGGATCAGCGCGCGGTCGGCGCCGATGAGGACGACGCCGCGCAGCCGCTTGGCGGCGCCCGTGACGAGTTCGTCGAAGGTGGCGCCCTTGGCGAGCCCGCCCGCGATCCACACGATCGACTCGTACGCCGCCAACGACGCCTGTGCCGCGTGGGTGTTGGTCGCCTTGGAGTCGTCGATGTAGGCGACGCCCGCGACCTCGGCGACGTGCTCGATGCGGTGGGCGTCGGGGCGGAAGGCGCGCAGGCCGTCGCGGACGGCCGTGGCCTGGACGCCGAAGGCGCGGGCGAGGGCGGCGGCGGCGAGCGCGTTGGCGATGTTGTGCGGCGCGGGCGGCTCGACGTCGGAGACCTCGGCCAGCTCCTGGGCCTGCTTCTGGCGGTCCGGCACGAACGCGCGGTCGACCAGGATGCCGTCCACGACGCCCAGTTGCGAGGGGGCGGGCGCGTTCAGCGTGAAACCGATGGCGCGGCAGCCCTCTTCGACGTCGGCCTCGCGGACCAGGTCCTCGGTGGCCTTGTCGGCGACGTTGTAGACGCAGGCGACGTGATTGCCCTCGTAGATACGCCCCTTGTCGGCGGCGTACGCCTCCATGGAGCCGTGCCAGTCGAGGTGGTCGGGCGCGAGGTTCAGGACCGCCGCGGAGTGGGCGCGCACGGAGGGCGCCCAGTGCAGCTGGTAGGAGGACAGCTCGACGGCGAGCACGTCGTACGCGTCGTCGCCCGCCAGGACGACGTCCACGATCGGGGTGCCGATGTTGCCGACGGCCGCCGTGCGCAGGCCCGCCGCCTGAAGGATCGAGGCGAGCATCTGCGTGGTCGTGGTCTTGCCGTTGGTGCCGGTGATGGCGAGCCAGGGCGCCGCGTCCGGCCCGCGCAGCCGCCAGGCGATCTCGACGTCGCCGACGACGTCCACGCCCGCCTTCGCGGCCTCGGCGAACAGCGGCGACGAGGGCTTCCAGCCCGGCGAGGTGACGACGAGGTCCGTGCCGGGCGGCAGGCTCGTGGCGTCCCCGAGGCGTACGGAGATGCCCTCGCCCCGCAGCGCGGCGGCGCGCTCCTCGTGCACCGCGCCGGAGCCGCCGTCCACGACGGTCACCGACGCGCCGAGGCCGGCCAGGGCGCGAGCGGCGCTGATGCCGCTCACGCCGAGACCGGCGACGGTGATGTTCCTGCCCTGCCAGTCGTGCGCAGTGCTCACTTTTCGGCTGCCCATCCCGCGTAGAAGAGACCGAGGCCGACGATCACGCACATGCCCTGGATGATCCAGAAGCGGACCACGACAAGGACCTCGGACCACCCCTTGAGTTCGAAGTGGTGCTGGAGCGGCGCCATCCGGAAGACCCGCTTCCCGGTCATCCGGAACGAGCCGACCTGGATGACGACCGACATGGTGATCAGGACGAAGAGGCCGCCGAGCAGCGCGAGGAGCAGCTCCGTGCGGGAGCAGATCGCGAGGCCCGCCAGCGCGCCGCCGAGGGCGAGCGAGCCGGTGTCGCCCATGAAGATCTTGGCGGGCGAGGTGTTCCACCACAGGAAGCCGAAGCAGGCGCCCATCAGGGCGGAGGCCACGACCGCGAGGTCGAGCGGGTCCCTGACCTCGAAGCACGCCTGGGGGTTGGTCAGCGTCGTGGCGTTGGCGCAGGACTCCTGGTACTGCCAGACACCGATGAAGGTGTAGGCACCGAAGACCATCACGGAAGCGCCGGTGGCGAGGCCGTCCAGACCGTCGGTGAGGTTCACGCCGTTCGACATCGCGAGGATCATGAACAGCGCCCAGACCACGAACAGGACCGGGCCGATCGACCAGCCGAAGTCCGTGACGAACGACAGCTTGGTGGAGGCCGGCGTCTGGTTGCGGTTGTCCGGCCAGTTCAGCGCCAGCACGGCGAAGCCGATGCCGACGATCAGCTGGCCGGCCATCTTCGCCTTGGCGCGCAGACCGAGCGAGCGCTGCTTGACGATCTTGATGTAGTCGTCGAGGAAGCCGACGAGGCCCATGCCCGCCATCAGGAAGAGCACCAGCAGGCCGGAGAGGGTGGTCTCCGTGCCCGTGATGACCTTCGTGAGGAAGTACGCGATGAGCGTGGCCAGGATGAAGGCGATGCCACCCATGGTCGGCGTACCGCGCTTGCTGTGGTGCTCGCGCGGGCCGTCGTCCCTGATGAACTGGCCATAACCCTTGCGGGCCAGGAGTTTGATCAGCAGCGGCGTGCCGACCAGGGTCAGGAAGAGCCCGATCACACCCGCGAAGAGGATCTGCCTCATCGGCCGGAGACCTGCCCCTCAGAAGACACCGCGGCGCCGTCGAGCAGCGCCGTGGCGACCCGCTCGAGACCGACCGATCTGGACGCCTTCACCAGCACGACGTCTCCCGCGCGCAGCTCGCTGCGCAGCAGGTCGATCGCCGCCTGTGCGTCGGACACGTGCACCGACTCCTCACCCCACGAACCCTCGTTGTATGCGCCCAGTTGGAGCCAGGACGCTTCCCTGCCCCCGACTGCCACGAGCTTGCTCACGTTGAGCCGGACGGCAAGGCGTCCGACCGCGTCGTGCTCGGCGAGACCCTCGTCCCCCAGCTCGGCCATCTGACCGAGCACCGCCCACGTACGGCGCCCCTTGCCCATGGCCGCGAGCGCGCGCAGGGCGGCTCGCATGGACTCGGGGTTCGCGTTGTAGGCGTCGTTGACGACCGTCACACCGTCCGGGCGCTCGGTGACCTCCATCCGCCAGCGGGACAGCGTGCCCGCCTCGGAGAGCGCGAGGGCGATCTCGTCGACGGACATGCCCAGCTCATGGGCGACGGCGGCCGCGGCAAGCGCGTTCGACACGTGGTGCTCACCGTACAGCCGCAAGGTCACGTCGCTGCACCCGGAGGGTGTGTGCAGCGTAAAAGCAGGCTGTCCGTTCTTCGTGAGACGGACATTCTCGGCACGTACGTCGGCGTCCTCGGCCTCTCCGAAGAGCACCACGCGCGCCTTGGTGCGCGACGCCATGGCGCGTACGAGCGGGTCGTCGGCGTTGAGGACCGCCGCCCCGTCCGCGGGCAGCGCCTCCACCAGCTCACCCTTTGCCACCGCGATCTGCTCACGGCCGCCGAACTCGCCGATGTGGGCGGTGCCGACGTTCAGGACGAGGCCGATCTTCGGCGGGGTGAGGCCGGCGAGGTAGCGAATATGGCCGATTCCGCGCGCCCCCATCTCCAGGACGAGGAACCTCGTCTCGTCGGTGGCGCTGAGCGCGGTCAGCGGCAGGCCGATCTCGTTGTTGAGGGAGCCGGGCGTGAAGACCGTGGGTGCCTTGCGCCGCAGCACCTGGGCGAGCAGGTCCTTGGAGCTGGTCTTGCCGACCGAGCCGGTCAGCGCCACCAAGGTGGCGCCGAGCCGGTTGACGACATGGCGTGCGAGGGCGCCGAGCGCCGCCTGCACGTCGTCCACGACGATGGCGGGCACGCCGACCGGCCGCGAGGCGAGCACGGCGACCGCGCCCGCCGCGACCACGTCGGCCGCGTAGTCGTGGCCGTCCACGCGCTCGCCGACGAAGGCGACGAAGAGGCTGCCGGGCTCCACCTCACGGGAGTCCCGGACGACGGGTCCGGTGACCTGGGTGGCCGGATCCGGTATGTCGTACGTCTGCCCGCCGACGACGGTGGCGATCTCGGCGAGGGAGAGGGCGATCACAACTTCATCCCTGGGTTTGCTGGATAGCTTCGCGAAGTACCTGGCGGTCGTCGAAGGGACGCACCACCCCGGCGATGTCCTGTCCCTGCTCGTGGCCCTTGCCCGCGACCAGGACGGTGTCGCCCGGCTCGGCGCGGGCGACGGCCGCGGCGATGGCGGCGGCGCGGTCCTCGAAGACGGCGACCTCGCCGCGCTCGTGGATCGGCACCTCCGCGGCGCCCGCGAGCATCGTGGCGAGGATCGCGAGGGGGTCCTCGCCGCGGGGGTTGTCGGAGGTCAGTACGGCGGTGTCGGCGAGGCGGGCCGCGGCCGCGCCCATCGGCATCCGCTTGGTCTTGTCGCGGTCGCCGCCGCAGCCGAGCACGATGTGCAGCTTGCCCTCGGTGACCTTGCGCAGCGCGCGCAGGACCGATTCGACGGCGTCCGTCTTGTGGGCGTAGTCGACGACCGCGAGGTAGGGCTGGCCCGCGTCGACACGCTCCAGGCGGCCCGGGACGCCGGGCACCGCGGCGATGCCGTCGGCGGCCTGCTGCGGGTCGATCCCCGCGGCGGCCAGCGAGACGATCGCGGCGAGGGTGTTGGCGACGTTGAACGGCCCGGCGAGCGGCGACTTGGCGGTGACGCGCTCGCCCTTGGGGCCGACGGCGACGAACGTCGAGTCGAGCGGCCCGACCTCGACGTCCTCGGCGCGCCAGTCGGCGTCCGGGTGCCCCTCGGCGGAGAAGGTGATGACGGGCACCTCGGACTCGGTGATGAGCCGACGCCCGTACTCGTCGTCGAAGTTGACCACGCCGAGCCGCGAGCGCCGCTTGGTGAACAGCTGCGCCTTGGCCTGGAAGTAGTCCTCCATGTCGGAGTGGAACTCCATGTGCTCCGGGCTGAGGTTGTTGAAGACGGCGACGTCGAAGACGCAGCCGTCCACCCGCCCGAGCACCAGGGCGTGGCTGGAGACCTCCATGGCGACCGCCTCGACGCCGCGCTCGCGCATCACCGCGAAGAGCGCCTGGAGGTCGGTGGCTTCCGGGGTCGTCCGCTCCGACTTGATGCGGGTCTCGCCGATGCGCATCTCGACCGTGCCGATGAGGCCGGTCGCGCGCAGGCCCTTGAGGCCGCCCTCGACGAGATACGCGGTCGTGGTCTTGCCGGACGTGCCGGTGATGCCGATCTGCAGGAGGTCGCGGCCGGGGTGGCCGTAGACCGTCGCCGCCAGCTCGCCCATCCGCGCGCGCGGGCTCTCGACGACCAGGACCGGGAGGCCGGTCGCGGCCGCGCGCCCGGCGCCGGTCGGGTCGGTGAGGATCGCCGCGGCGCCGAGGTCGGCGGCCTGCGCGACGAAGTCGGCACCGTGCATCCGGGCTCCGGGCAGTGCTGCGTAGATGTCGCCGGGGCGGACCGCGCGGGAGTCGTGCGTGATGCCCGTGATCTCCGCCTCGCCTTCGACGGCGACGCCCAGCTGGCCCGCGAGCTCCGTCAGTGAGGCCGCGAAGACCTGGTCCGGCCGCGGCGGTCCCGGATATGTCACGGGAGCGCCCTTCTGGGTGGTTTGGGACTGATCAGCGTGTGGCACGGCGGTGAGCGTACCGGGCTGACCCCTCTCGGAGCGAAGTGAGGGGCGTGGCGAGGGGTGGTTCCCGGGGTCCGGGGTGATCGTTGTCACGGGCGGTTCCTGGTCGGTCTCAGGGCTCGAAGGTGACGGGGAGGCGTGCCGGACCGCTTCCCGTGGGCGGGACTTGGAGGGTCTTCAGGGCGAACTCCATGACTTCCTTGTAGATGGGCCCGCAGATCTGGCCGCCGAAGTAGCTGCCCTTGGTGGCGTTCTGGATCGCGCAGTAGACCGTGACGCGCGGCTTGTCGGCGGGGGCGAAGCCGGCGAAGGACGAGGTGTAGCCCTTGTAGCGGCCGGTCGCCGGATCGACCCGGTTGGCCGTACCGGTCTTGCCGGCGACGCGGTAGCCGGGGATGCGGGCCTTGGTGCCCGTGCCCTCCTCGTCGTCGACCACGGATTCGAGCATCTGCGAGACCGTCTTGGCCGTCTTCTCGCTCACCACGCGGGTCTTCTTGGGCTTCGGCGCGGGCGTGAAGCGGCCGTCGGGGCCCTTCGTGCCGCGCACCAGCGTGGGCTCGACGCGTACGCCGCCGTTGGCGATCGTCGAGTAGACCGAGGTGGCCTGCATGGCGTTGATGGAGACGCCCTGCCCGAAGGGGATGGTGAACTGCTGCGAGGTGGACCACTTGGCGGCGGGCGCGAGGATGCCGGAGGTCTCGCCGGGGAAGCCGAGCCCGGTCTCCTTGCCGAGGCCGAACTTGCGCAGGTAGGAGTAGAGGACCTTGTTGGCCTCCTGCTGCGTCTTGCCCAGCTGCCCGGTGGCGAGGATCGTGCCGATGTTCGAGGACTTGGCGAGGACGCCGTTGAGCGTCAGGTGCCAGGTGGGGTGGTCGATGTCGTCCTGGAAGAGGCGGTCGCCGCGGTGCAGGCGATTGGGGACCGTGACGTGCGTGCCGGGGGTGGCCACGTTCTCCTCGAGGACCGCCGCCATCGACATGACCTTGGCGGTGGAGCCGGGCTCGAAGGCGTCCTGGAGCGCGGCGTTGCCGAGCGCCGCGCCGTTGGCCTTCGAGAGGTCGTTCGGGTCAAAGCCGGGGGCGTTGGCCATCGCGAGGACCTCGCCGGTCCTGCTGTCCTGCACTATCACGTAGCCGCGGTCGGCCTTGGACTTCTCGACCTGCTCGGTGATGGCGTTCTGCGCGGCCCACTGGATGTCGCGGTCGATGGTGAGTTCGACGTCGGAGCCGGGCACGGCGGGCGTCTCCGTGGAGCCCGCGGTCGGCACCTGGCGGCCGCCGGACTGGGCGTAGCGGATCTTGCCGTCCTCGCCCGCCAGCTGCTTGTCGAGCTGCCGTTCGAGACCGCCGCCGCCCTCGCCGTCGGCGTTGACCCAGCCCAGTATCCCGGCGGCCAGGTCGTGGTTCGGGTAGACCCGCTTGCTGCTCGGGTCCGCGAGGACACCGGCCAGGACGTTCGGGGAGCCGGGGTCGATGCCCGCCTTCTCGGCGAGCGCGCCGCGCAGGTCCTTGATCTGCTTCCACACCTGGGGGGTCTGGCGGCGCGCGAGCAGGACGTAACGCGTGTTCGACTTCTTGAGCTTTCGGGTCAGCTCGGAGACGTCCTTGTCGAGGATGGGCGCCAAGAGCGCCGCCGCCTGCTCGGGGGCGTCCTTGGTCTTCATCTCCTTGGGCGTGAAGAGCGTGGGGTCGGCCGTGATGTCGTACGCGTCCACGCTGGCGGCAAGCTCGACGCCGCCGCGGTCGGTGATGCGCCCGCGCTCAGCCGCCAGGGTGTGCGTGAAGTAGCGGTTCTTCTCGGCCTTGGCGGCGTACACATCGGCGTCCACTGCCTGCACCTGGAGCAGCCGCACGACGAAGGCCAGCATCACCAGCGTCAGGCCCAGGCTGACCATGCGAAGGCGCGGGCGGGGGCTGCCCAGGCGGATGGTGCGGGGCTTGGCCTTCGGGGCGGGGCGGCGGGCGGCGGGGCGGCGCCCCGGGGGTGCCGGGCGGCGGGGCGCGGCGGAGCGCGCGGGCCTCGCGGGCCTTGGCACCCGGCGCCGCGGGGGTTCCCTGTCGGACACTTAACGTCACCTGCCGGAGGTCGTCGTTTGGCCGGGGTTCGTGGGCCGGGGAGCCGCGGTCGGCGCGGTGGTGGGCGCCGGGGCGGAGGCCTGGGCCGGGGGCGAGGGCGGGATCGAGACGGAGGCGGCGGGGGACGCCACCTCCTGGGGGCGCGGCTCGGACTGGCGCAGCGCCGCGGGCCGGTCGGCGGCGGCGCCGGGCACGCCGCGCACGGTCCCGTCAGGGTTCAGGAAGGCGGGGTCGCCGCCGGGGACCATGCCGAGTTCGTCGGCGCGGCGCTGGAGGGCGTCGGGGGCCGCGTAGCCGTCGACGTCGCGCTGGAGCTGCTGCTCCTCCTCGGTGAGGTCCTTCGTCTCCCTCTTGAGTTCGCTCACCTGGAACGAGCCTTCGTTGAGCGAGGAGTTCAGGATGAGCAGCGTGATCAGGCCGCCGCCGAGGAGCAGGACGACGAGGAGGACGAAGGGCGTGCGCGCGGCCTGGCTGGGGCCCTGGGGCAGCAGTCGCGCGAGGCGGGCGGCCCTCCCCCGCAGCTCGGGCTTCTTGCTCATGGAGCCTCCTCGCGGACTCGGCTCGGCGGACTTCGGCTCACGGGCCCTTCGGTGTTCCGGCGGGCCGGGGCTCAGCCGACGTCCTCACGGACGCGCTGGGCGCCCCGCAGTCGCGCCGGGGCCGCCCTGCGGTTCTCGGCGACCTCTTCCTCGGTGGGCAGTTCGGCGCCGCGGGTCAGGAGCTTGAGGCGCGGCTGGTAGCGCTCGGGGACGACGGGCAGGCCGGGGGGCGCCGTGTTCGCGGCGCCGGCCGCGAACACCTGCTTGACCAGGCGGTCTTCGAGCGAGTGATACGACAGGACGGCGATCCGGCCGCCGACGGCGAGCGCCTTCACGGCCGCCGGGATCGCCCGCTCCAGGACGCTCAGTTCGCCGTTGACCTCGATGCGCAGGGCCTGGAAGGTGCGCTTGGCGGGGTTGCCGCCGGTGCGCTTGGCGGCCTGCGGCAGGGAGTCGCGGATGAGCTCGACCAGCCGCGCGCTGTTGGTGAACGGCTCCTTCTCGCGCTCGCGGACGACGGCGCTCACGATGCGCTTGGCCTGCTTCTCCTCGCCGTACTGGCGCAGGATCCGCACCAGTTCGCCGGGGGCGTACGTGTTGAGGACCTCGGCCGCGCTGATGCCGGTCGTCTGGTCCATGCGCATGTCCAGGGGCGCGTCCTGGGCGTACGCGAATCCCCGGTCCGCCTCGTCGAGTTGCATGGAGGAGACGCCGAGGTCGAACAGGACGCCCTGGACGCGCCGGATGTCCAGGCGGTCGAGCACCTCGGGAAGCTCGTCATAGACGGCGTGCACGAGGGTGGCCCGGTCGCCGTAGGGGGCGAGGCGTTCGCCGGACAGGCGCAGCGCTTCCTTGTCGCGGTCCAGGGCGATGAGGCGGGCCGCGGGGAAGGTCGCCAGGAGGGCTTCGCTGTGGCCGCCGAGGCCGAGGGTGCAGTCGACGACGACGGCGCCGGGCTCGGCGAGGGCGGGGGCCAACATGTCCAGGCACCGCTGGAGCATCACCGGGACGTGTCGGCTGTTGTCGGTCAAGGGGCCCTCTCAGGTCCGGCGCGGCGTCCGTACGCACTGCCGGGTCCCCGCCCGCTCCGTGAAGGGGAATGGGCCTGCCGGCGCCGGGGAAGTGGCGTCAGCCGACCGGGAGCGGGAGGAGGCCGAGCCGTACGTACGCGCCGCGCACGTGGGGATTCAGGGAATCTCCGGGATGTGCGGTCCAGCGGGGAGCAGGTCACGTCTCCCGCTTCGCGTCACTTTAGTCCACGGTGTCTCCCGGTCAATCAACCGGCCTGCGCGTCGCGGGCCGGTCCGAAGAGAGGCATGAATCGGCCGGAGCCACCCGTTCGGCCGCCGCCCCACACCCCTGTGGAGTACCTCACAACAAGAGTTTTTGGCGATCTTTGTCCCTTCTCACGGCGGGCCATGTCGATCAGTGACCACTAACGTCTGAACCATGTCGACTTCCGCATCCCCTTCGGGCCACTCCCCCGCAGAGCCGATCGGCGAGTCAGCCGCCGGCCCCGTCATCGAACGTCTGGTCGAGGCGAACGCGCGGTACGCCGCCGACTTCACCGACCCCGGCATGGACGCCCGTCCCGTGCTCGGCGTCGCCGTCGTCGCCTGCATGGACGCCCGCCTCGACCTGCACGGCGCGCTCGGCCTGCGGCTGGGCGACTGCCACACCATCCGCAACGCGGGCGGCGTGGTCACCGACGACGTGATCCGCTCCCTGACCATCAGCCAGCGCGCGCTCGGCACCCGCAGCGTGGTCCTCATCCACCACACCGGCTGCGGCCTGGAGTCCCTCACCGAGGAGTTCCGGCAGGACCTGGAGAAGGAGGTCGGGCAGCGGCCGACGTGGGCGGTGGAGTCCTTCCGCGATGTCGACCAGGACGTACGCCAGTCGATGCAGCGCGTGCGGACCTCGCCGTTCCTGCTGCACACCGATGACATCCGCGGATTCGTGTTCGACGTGACGACGGGACTGCTGCGGGAGATCGACCCTGCGTGACTGACAAAAGGTCGTAAGACCCGACAAATCGCCGCCAGTTATCCACAGGCGAGTGACACGACCCGCCATGCCCAACAACAATGCGGGGGTGGCATCACGCGGACCATCTACGCGTGGTGCCGGTGAATTCGGGGTGGACCGGGCCGCACACACGAGGGGCGGCCCGGAGAACGGGCCGAGGAGGGCCGGGTGACGACCTATGACGATCGAGCGAGCCTCACAGATCTGACCACCACAGCGGAGCGTGTCCGCAGGTCGGTGGAGGGTGTGATCGAGGGCAAGCCGGAGGTCGTACGGCTTTCGCTGACCGTGCTCCTCGCCGAGGGCCATCTGCTCATCGAGGATGTGCCGGGCGTGGGCAAGACCATGCTCGCCAAGGCACTGGCGCGGTCCATCGACTGCTCGGTGCGGCGGATCCAGTTCACGCCGGACCTGCTGCCGTCGGACATCACCGGGGTGTCCATCTTCGACCAGCAGCGCAGGGACTTCGAGTTCAAGCCGGGGGCGATCTTCGCGCAGATCGTGATCGGCGACGAGATCAACCGCGCCTCTCCGAAGACGCAGTCCGCGCTCCTGGAGTCCATGGAGGAGCGCCAGGTCACCATCGACGGGCAGACGTACGAACTGCCCAGCCCGTTCATGGTGGTCGCCACGCAGAACCCCGTGGAGATGGAGGGGACCTATCCCCTGCCCGAGGCGCAGCGCGACCGTTTCATGGCGCGCGTCTCGATCGGCTATCCGGGCCCGGAGGCCGAGTTGCAGATGCTCGACGTGCACGGTGGCGTCTCGCCCCTGGACGACCTCCAGCCGGTGGCGCACGCGCACGACATCGTGAAGCTCATCGACGCGGTCCGCACGGTCCACGTCGCCGAGGCCGTGCGGCGGTACGCGGTCGACCTCGTCGGCGCCACCCGCAACCACCCGGACCTGAGACTCGGGGCCTCCCCGCGCGCGACGCTGCATCTGCTGCGCGCGGCCAAGGCCTCCGCGGCGCTCAGCGGCCGGGAGTTCGCCCTGCCGGACGATGTGCAGGCCCTGGCCGTCGCGGTCCTCGCGCACCGCCTGCTGCCCACCGCGCAGGCCCAGCTGAACCGGCGTACGGCCGAGTCGGTGGTCCTCGAGATCCTGCAGCACACCCCGGTCCCCGCCGCCGCCCAGCCGGGCGGCGGTTTCTTCGCCCAGCAGCCGCCCGGCGCACGGAGGCTGTGATGACGGCCGGGGGGAGGCCGGCGGGCACCGCCGAGGACGACAAGGGCGGGGTGCGCACGGCTCTCGCGGGCCTGACCACCCGCGGGCGCTCCTTCCTCGCGGCCGGTGTCGCGGCCGCCATCTGTGCCTACGTCCTCGGCCAGAGCGACCTGCTGCGCGTCGGGCTGCTGCTCGCCGTGCTGCCGCTGGTCTGCGCCGCCGTCCTCTTCCGCACCCGCTACCGCGTCGCGGGCAGCCGGAGGCTCTCCCCCGCGCGCGTGCCGGCCGGTTCGGAGGCCCGCGTCCATCTGCGCATGGACAACGTCTCCCGGCTCCCCACCGGCCTGCTGATGCTCCAGGACCGGGTGCCCTACGTCCTCGGGCCCCGGCCCCGCTTCGTCCTCGACCGCGTCGAGGCGGGCGGGCGCCGCGAGGTGTCCTACCGCGTCCGCTCCGACCTGCGCGGCCGCTATCCGCTCGGGCCGCTGCAACTGCGCCTGGCGGACCCCTTCGGGATGTGCGAACTGACCCGCTCCTTCTCGACGTACGACACCCTGACCGTCATCCCGCGCGTGGAGGCACTGCCGCCGGTGCGGCTCACGGGCGAGGCCAAGGGGTACGGCGACGGGCGCAACCGCTCACTGGCGCTCGCCGGTGAGGACGACGTCATCCCGCGCGGCTACCGCCACGGCGACGACCTGCGCCGGGTGCACTGGCGCTCCACCGCGCGCTACGGCGAGCTGATGGTCCGCCGCGAGGAGCAGCCGCAGCGGGCCCGCTGCACGGTCCTCCTGGACACCCGGGGCGTCGGCTTCCGGGGCGCGGGACCCGACTCGGCCTTCGAGTGGGCGGTCTCGGGCGCGGCCTCCACCCTGGTACACATGCTCGAACGGGGCTTCTCGGTGAGGCTGTTGACCGACACGGGCACCTCCGTGCCGGGCGAGGGCTCCGACGGCTTCGCGGGCGCGAGCCAGGAGTCGGCGGACGCGGCCGGGCTGATGATGGACACCCTCGCGGTGATCGACCACTCCGAGGAGGCCGGGCTCTCGCGCGCGTACGACGTCCTGCGCGGGGGCAACGAGGGCCTTCTCGTCGCCTTCCTCGGCGACCTCGACGAGGAGCAGGCGGCGGTGGTCGCCAAGATGCGCCAGCGCAGCGGCTCCGCGGTCGCCTTCGTCCTGGACGGCGAGGCCTGGGCGCGGGGCCCGGGGGCGGCGCCGTCCGCCGCCGGTGACGCGCGGGTGGAGATGCTGCGCGCGGCGGGCTGGACGGCCCTCGCCACGCCCGCGGGCGCGAGCCTGACGGAGCTGTGGCGGCAGGCGGACCATGCCCGCGCCAGTGCGGGCCCCGCGCCCGCCGCGGGGACGACGACCGGGGGCTGGGCATGACGACCGGGGCTGGGCACGAGGGCCGGGGGCCGCGCGTGCGGACGCGTACGACAGTGGGGGGACGGTCATGAGTGGACGCGCGCGGCTCGCGCTGTGTGCCACCACGGCGACGCTGATGGCCTCGGGCGCGCTGCTGCCGCTCGTCGATCCGGCGACGTGGTTCCTCCAGGCGGTGATCCTGCTGGCGGTGCAGAGCGGGGTGGGCGCGCTGGCCCGGCGGGTGCCGCTCGCCAGGCCGCTCACCGTGGCGGCGCAGGCGCTGGTGACGCTGCTCATGCTCACCCTGGTCTTCGCCCGCGAGCAGGCCCTCGCGGGGCTCCTGCCGGGCCCCGACGTGTTCCGGCGCTTCGGGATGCTCCTGGAGGCGGGCGGCGAGGACGTCGGGCGGTACGCGATCCCGGCGCCGCTGAGCGACGGCATCCGGCTGATGCTGGTCGGCGGCGTCCTGGTGATCGGCCTCGCGGTGGACGCGCTGGCGGTGACGTTCCGTACGGCGGCCCCCGCGGGCCTGCCGCTGCTCGCGCTGTACTCGGTCGCGGCGGGGCTCTCCGGGGACGGCGCGGGATGGCTGTGGTTCCTGCTGGCCGCCGCCGGGTATCTGCTGCTGCTCCTCGCGGAGGGGCGGGACCGGATCGCGCAGTGGGGCCGGGTGTTCGGCGGCGCGGCGCGCGCTCCGGGGCGGGTCTCCGGAGGCCTGGAGAGCAACACCGGAGTGATCGCCCCGGTCCGCACGGGGCGGCGGATCGGCGCCTTCGCGCTGGGTGTCGCCCTGGTGGTGCCGCTCGCGCTGCCGGCCCTGGACGGGGGTCTGCTGGGCGGCTCCGACGGTCCCGGCGGCAGCGGCTCGGGCGGCGGCGGGACGATCTCCGCCGTGAACCCCCTGGTCGCGCTTCAGGACAGCCTGAACCAGCCGGAGGACCGCGAGGTCCTCTCGTACCGCACGAACGCGGAGCGGACCGACGAGCTGTATCTGCGGATCGTCTCGCTCGACCAGTTCGACGGCACCACCTGGAAGACCACCGTCCGCGGCATCGAGGACGTGCCGTCACCGCTTCCCGAGCCCCAGGGACTGCTGCCCGACGTCCGCAGGACCGAGATCCAGACCAACATCACGGCCGACGGCGACTACGCGCAGAACTGGCTGCCCATGCCGTTCCCCGCGAGCCAGGTCGAGATCGGCGGCCGCTGGCGGTACGAGCCGGTGGGCCGCGCGCTCGTCGGCGACCGGGGGCAGACCACGCGCGGCGCCGAGTACCAGGTCAAGAGCCTGGTCCTGGAGCCCACGGCCGAGCAGCTGGCCACCGCGGCCGAGCCCCCCGCCGCTCTGCGACGCGAGTTCACCAAGGTGCCGGACTCCCTGCCGCAGATGGTCGCGGACACGGCCCGGCGGGTCACCAAGGGCTCGGCGAACCCCTACGAGCAGGCGGTCAAGCTCCAGGACTACTTCGCGTCGGACGGCGGCTTCACGTACAACACCCAGGTGCGGGCGGGCAGCGGTCCCGCCGCGATCGAGAAGTTCCTGCGGCAGAAGGAGGGCTTCTGCGTCCACTTCTCCTTCGCGATGGCCTCGATGGCGCGGACCCTGGGCATACCGGCGCGCGTCGCGGTCGGTTTCACGCCGGGCTCCGCGCAGGCCGACGGCACGATGTCGGTGGGGCTGCGGGACGCGCACGCGTGGCCCGAGCTGTACTTCGAAGGCGTGGGCTGGACCCGTTTCGAGCCGACCCCGAACCGCGGCACGGCCCCCGAGTACACCCGCTCCGATGTCCCCTCCGGTGACGCGGGCGACCCGGACACCCCCGAGCCCTCCCGCTCGGCGGAGCCGTCCGCGGCGCCTTCGGCGTCCGACAGCTGCCCGCCGGACATGCGCAGGCAGGGCGGGTGCGCGAGTGCCGCCCCGCAGGTCGCGGCCGGTTCGAGCGGTGGCGGGCCGCCCCTCGGGACGATCGTTCTGGTGGCCCTCGCGGCGCTGCTCGTGATCACGGTGCCGCTGCTGCCGCTGCTGTGGCGGGCCCGGGTCCACGCGGCGCGGCTGGGTTCCGGGGGGCGTGCGCCCGCGGACGCCGCGGCGCGGACGCTCGCCGCCTGGCTGGAAGTGACGGATACGGCCTGGGACCACGGCATTGAGCCGGACGAGTCACAGACCCCCCGGAAGGCCGCCGCGCGGATCGTGCGCATCGGGCAGTTGCCGACGGGTCCCGCGGAGGCCGTCCATCGGGTGGCGACCGCCGTGGAGCAGGTGCTTTACGCGCCGAATCCGCGGCTTCCCGCGACCGGGCTCTCCGAGGACGTGCGGCGGGTGAGCGAGGGGCTGCGCGCCACGTCGACCCGGTCCGCGCGGCTGCGGGCGACGCTCGCGCCGCGTTCGGCCGCACGGGTGGTGTGGGCGGTCTCGGACCGCTGGACGGCGTTCGGCGCACGCTGGAGCGAGCGGGTCGCCAAGCGGTGGACGGCACTGACCCGGAGGCTGCCGCGGCGGGCTTCGCAGGAGGGGTGAGGGGGCGGGCCTTCGGCCTGGGGCCGGGAGGCTTGAGGCGGCCGGGAGGCTTGAGACGCCAGGGCCAAGGCGCCGCGCCTTCGCCCGGACGCACGTGAGGGGTGACCGCCGACCGGCGGTCACCCCTCACGCACACTCACTTCTGCTGGGTCGGCCTTGCGGGGGCCGGGCTACTGACCACCCTGCTGTTCGTCGCGGCGGCGCTGCCACCGCTGCTCGATGCGGTCCATGACGGAACGGCGCTGTCGCGTCTGCCGACGGGCCTGGGGCCCACCCTGCGCGGCGGCCGCGCCCGTGGGCTGTTCGCCCGGCTTCGGCGCCTTGCGCCAACCGGTGACGGCAAGCACCGCACAGCCCAGCATGACGAGGAATCCCACCACGCTGATCCAGATCTGCTGGGCGACCATTCCGGCCATGAGAAGGGCGATGCCCACCAGGAAGCCGACGACCGCTTGGTAGACCCGCTTCCGGGTGTACGTACGCAGCCCGCTGCCCTCAAGCGCTGTCGCGAACTTGGGATCTTCGGCGTACAGCGCTCGCTCCATCTGCTCGAGCATGCGCTGCTCGTGCTCCGAGAGCGGCACGGAGTCCTCCTCATCGTGCAGTCGCCGGGGCGACTGGGGGTCCCCTTCAGGATAGGCAGGGAATCGCCCCCGTGAAACCCGCCCCTCTGCGCCAACTTCGCCAAACCGGACCTTCACATCGCTCCGGCTCACTAGAGCGTGCATTCCCCAGCGGCCGGACCGTCATGCAGGACGGTGTCCCTCGATCATACGGCGCCTGTAGCCCGTTCGGGGGGCCTGTGGCGTACTCCATCTGCGGCTGCGTCGCTGATCAGCAGGGCAGCCCCAGCCGAACCTCAGGCCTCGCCGGTACCGCGCGCCTCACCGAGCACGTGCAGCTGGGTGGCGACGGAGTGGAAGGCGGGCAGTTCGGCGGCGGCGGCCTCCAGCTGGAGGAGGGCCTCCATGGCACCCGGCTCGGTGTCCACGAGGACGCCGGGGACCAGGTCGGCGAAGACCCGCACGCCGTGCACCGCGTCCACCCGCACGCCTGCGGCCTCGACCAGCTCGGTGAGCTGCTCGGCGGTGAAGCGGCGCGGCACGGGGTCGCCCGCGCCCCAGCGGCCCGCCGGGTCGGCGAGCGCCGTCTGCGCCTCCTTGAAGTGGCCGGCGAGGGCGCGCGCGATGACGGCCCCGCCGAGGCCCGCGCCGAGCAGGCTGAGCACGCCGGAGGGCCGCAGCGCGTCGACGGCCAGGCGCACGCCCTCGGCCGGGTCGTCCACGTACTCCAGGACGCCGTGGCACAGGACGGCGTCGAAGCCGCCGCGCTCGACCACGTCGAAGAGGCCGAGCACATCGCCCTGGACTCCGCGCACCCGCTCGGCGACACCGGCCTCGGCGGCCCTGCGCTCCAGCGCGAACAGGGCGTTCGGGCTGGGGTCGACGACCGTGACGCGGTGGCCGAGGGCGGCGACGGGCACCGCGAAGTTGCCGCTGCCGCCTCCGGTGTCGAGTACGTCCAGCGCGGGGCGCGACTCCCGCCCCGTGACCTCGGCGCGGCGGTCCAGGGCATCCTTCAGGACGTCCCAGACCACGGCGGTACGGAGCGAGGCGCGGGGGCGGGAAGGGTCGGAGCGCACCGACGCCGTGTGCGGGCGGTGGTGGGAGACGGGCGGGCGCATCGGGTCCGACACGGCAGTTGACTCCTCGGCGCGTGGGGTTGCGATCGTCCCCACCCTATTGCCTGCCGCGCGGTGCCCCGGACGTCCGTCCCAGGGCGTGGACGCGCCGGTCAGAGCGCGTCCGGCGCTTCTCCCCGGCCCGGGCGCTCACCTCCCCCGTCCGGCCGCGCCTCTCCCCCGCCCGGCCGCGCCTGTTCCCCGTCCGGCCGCGCCTGTTCCCCGTCCGGCCGCTCCTGCCTCGGCTGGGGCAGCACGGGCTGGAGCACCAGCGTCCGCTCGACCAGGCGCAGGAACATCGCCACGTCACGGAGCAGGTCGTCGGCGTCGCGGGCGGTGGCGGCGCCCCGGATGCCCGCCTCGGCGCGGGCCCTGCGGGCGGCGCCGGAGGCGAACAGGGCGCTCCACTCGGTCAGTTCGGGGGCTATCTCGGGCAGGACTTCCCAGGCGCTGCGGATGCGCTGCCTGCGGCGCGGGCTCGTCTCGGGCCGCCCGCGCGCGGCCAGCACGGCGGCGGCGGTGCGCAGGGCGGCGAGGTGGGCGGTGGCATAGCGCTCGTTCGGAGCGTCCAGGCGGGCGGCCTCGTCGATTCCGGCGCGGGCCTGGGCGAGCAGTTCGAGGGCGGCGGGCGGGGCGGTCGCGCGGCGCAGGACGGGGTGGACATCGCTCGCCGGGCCGGCCAGTGAGGGTGCGGGGCGCACGGCGTGGTGCCGGTGCGCGGCTGCTGCGGAAGTGCTGGCCATGACGAACCTCCTGTCGTCGTGTGACGGCGCAGTGGCCGTATGTGCCCATCGTGGAGTACGGCACTGACAATCGGCTCTGACCTGCCCCTTTGCCTGGGGCGGGGGTACGGGCTTACTTTTGAACTGACTGGTCAGTACAGAAGAGAGGTCAGGGGGGACTGTGGACGGATCGACCGACGGCGTGCACGCGGCCGCCGTCACCGCCGAGGACTTCGGGCTCAAGGGGCCGCGGGGCTGGGCGTTCCGCGGCATCGACATCGACGCCGAGCCCGGGTCGCTGATCGCGCTGGAGGGCCCGTCGGGGTCGGGCCGCACCTGTCTGCTGCTCGCTCTGGCGGGACGTATGCGCGCCACCGAGGGCCACGCGTGCGTGGGGCGCTTCCGGCTGCCCAAGCAGTTGGCCGCGGTGCGCCGGATCAGCGGGCTCGGGCCCGTGCCCGGCGTCACCGATCTCGACCCGGCCCTGACCGTCGCCGAGCACCTGCACGAACGGGCGCTCCTGGAGCGGCGGTTCGGCGGACCGCTGCGGGGGCTGCTGCGGCCGCGCGACGAGCGCAGGAAGGAGACGCGGCTGCGCGTCGACACCGCGCTGGCCGCCGCCGGGCTCGACATGGAGTCGCTGCCCAAGGGCCGCCGGACCTCCGTGCGCGACCTGGAGCGGCTCGAGATCCTGCGGCTCTCCGTGGCCCTCGCGCTGATCGGCGAGCCGCTCGTGCTGGGCGTCGACGACACCGACCTCAAGCTCTCGGACCGCGAACGGGCCGAGGCCTGGGGCCTGTTGCAGTCCCTCACCGAGCGCGGGACGACCGTCGTGGCGGTGTGCGGTGAGGCGCCCGAGGGCGCGGTCGTGGTGCGCACCGGCGCCCGGGACGAGGAGACCGGGCGGGAAGAGCCCGGCACCGACGACGACACCGACGACGACAAGGAGACGGCGGATGCGCTCGCCGAAGCTGGCCGCACTTGAGCTGAGGCGCTTCGGCAGGGGGAAGCTGCCACGCGCCGCGCTCGTCGCGCTCCTGCTGCTGCCCCTGCTGTACGGCGCGCTGTACCTGTGCTCCTTCTGGGACCCGTACGGCCGGCTCGACCGCATCCCCGTGGCGCTCGTCAACGACGACAAGGGGGCCACCGCACAGGGCAAGAAGCTTCAGGCGGGCGACTCCATCGTCGACGGGCTGCACGAGAGCAAGACCTTCGAGTGGCACGAGGTGAGTGACGCCGAGGCACGCCGGGGCGTGGAGGACGGGACGTACTACCTGTCGCTCACCATGCCGTCGGACTTCAGCAAGCGCATCGCGTCGAGTTCGGGGGAGTCTCCGGAGACGGGCGCTCTGCGGGTGCGTACGAACGACGCCAACAACTACATCGTCGGGCAGATCTCGCGGACGGTCTTCTCCGAAGTGCGCAGGGCCGCGTCGACCAAAGCCTCGCGCTCCTTCCTCGACAAGATCTTCATCTCGTTCTCCGACATCCACGACAAGACCCAGAAGGCCGCCGAGGGCGCCGACCGGCTCGAAGGCGGCATCGGCAAGGCCGAGAAGGGCACCAAGGACCTCGCGAAGGGGCTGGGGGACGCCAAGAAGGGCAGCGGCGACCTGGCATCGGGCATCAAGAAGCTCCACAAGGGCGCGGGTGAACTGAAGGACGGCTCCAGGCGGGTCGCGGACGGTACGCACAAGCTCGCGGGCAAGGTGAACGGCACCGCGGACAAGGTGCGGCCCTTCCTGAAGGACAACGGCAAGACCATCGGGGACACCGCCCAGTTGGTCGCCGACTCCTCCAAGGCGATGCGCCGCAACCTCGACGACTGGGTCAGGCTCGCGCCCGGGGCCGCCAAGGACGCCGAGAAGAGCTCCAAGGTCATCGGCGACCTCTACACGAAGCGGTGCGAGAAGGCTCCGGTGCCCGACCCCGGCTGCCCCGAGTTGAAGGAGGCCAAGAAGGCCGCCGAGAACGTGTCGGCCATCGCGGACGACATGAACACCTTGATCAAGGACCAGCGGGGCGACGTCAAGAAGCTCGACAAGCACCTGGCCACCCTCCAGAAGAAGTCGCAGGCGCTCGCCGACCGCGCCCCGCACCTCGACGAGGACCTGGAGAAGGCCGTCACCCGGATCAACCAGCTCGACAAGGGCGCGGGCAAGGTCGCCGACGGCGCCAGGAAGCTGCACACGGGCCTCGGCACCGCCAAGACGGGGGCCAAGGACCTCGACTCGGGCATCGGCAAGCTGCAGACGGGCGCGAACGACCTCAAGGGCGGCATGTTCAAGCTGGCCGACGGCTCGGCGAAGCTCTCCGGCGGGCTGCACGACGGCGTCAAGAAGATCCCCGACTACGACAAGAAGGACCGCGACGAGCGCACCGACGTCATGGCCGACCCCGTGCAGCTCGCCTCCCGGTCGATGCACAAGGCGCCCAACTACGGCACGGGCTTCGCGCCCTACTTCATCCCGCTGTCCCTGTGGGTCGGCGCGATGGTGGCGTACATGGTGATCCAGCCCCTCAACCGGCGCGCGCTCGCCGCGGGCGCCTCCGCGTGGCGCATCGCGCTGGCGGGCTGGCTGCCAGTGGCAGCCCTCGGGGTCCTCCAGACGGCCGCCCTGATGTCCGTACTGCACTGGGGCCTCGGCCTCCAGATGGCCAGGGCGGCCGGCACGATCGGCTTCCTCTGCCTGGTCACGGCCTGCTTCGCGGCCATCGTGCAGTGGCTCAACGCCCGCTTCGGGGCGGCCGGGCGGATCCTCGTCCTCGCCGCGCTGATGCTCCAGCTGACGTCGGCGGGCGGCACCTATCCGGTGCAGACCAGCCCCGGCTTCTTCGGCGCGATCCACCCCTTCCTGCCGATGACCCACGTCGTCGACGCCCTCCGGAGGCTGATCACTGGCGGCGGCCTCGGCCCCGTCTGGCAGGCCTGCGCCGTCCTGACGGCGTTCACGCTGGGCGCGCTCGCGCTCACCGCGCTCTCCGCGCACCGCAAGCAGGTGTGGACCCTGGACCGGCTGCACCCGGAGCTGACCCTGTGAGCGCGACACGGCCGGGGAGCCCGGCGAGACCTGTGAGAATCAAGACCATGGACAGCAGTGCAGGCAGCACCCGCCGCGAGGCCACCCGGCAGAAGCTCTACGAGGCGGCCGTCACCCTCATCGCGGAGCAGGGTTTCTCCGCCACGACGGTCGACGAGATCGCCGAGCGGGCCGGGGTCGCGAAGGGCACCGTCTACTACAACTTCGCGAGCAAATCGGTCCTCTTCGAAGAGCTGCTGCGGCACGGCGTGGGCCTGTTGACCGCCTCCCTGAAGGAAGCGGCCGAGGCGACGGAGAAGAGCGGCGGCAGCAAGGTCGACGCCCTGGACGCGATGATCAGGGCCGGTCTCGTCTTCATCAACCGCTACCCCGCCTTCACCCAGCTGTACGTCGCCGAGCTGTGGCGCACCAACCGGGCCTGGCAGTCCACCCTCCTGGTCGTCAGGCAGCAGGCCGTCGCCGTGGTCGAGGACGTCCTGCGCGGGGGCGTGGAGAACGGCGAGCTGAGCGACGAGATCGACATCCCACTGACGGCCGCCGCGCTCGTCGGCATGGTGCTTGTGGCCGCCCTCGACTGGCAGGCCTTCCAGCCGCAGCGCTCCCTGGACGAGGTGCACGCGGCGCTCTCGCGGCTGTTGCAGGGCCGGGTGAGCGGCACGCGCGCGTAGCGCGCACGGCAGCGCGCACGACGGCGCCGGTCCGGTGCCCCCTGTTCTCCAGGCGGCACCGGACCGGCGCTTTCCTCGTGTCCCCCCGAACCCCCGTTCGCCCCCCGGGTGGTCGCCCCCCGAGTCACCCCCGTACCTCGCTCCCGCCTCGCGGCGGGAGGAGCGGCCAAGGGCGCGGCGCGGTTCCGCCGCCCCGTGTCGGCGGTACCGGCGCCGTGCCCTTCTCCGTGCCCCACACTCTGCCGTCCGCGCAGGTGGGGGCCCATCCGCGCGCGTACTCATCTCGCGATCTAGGTACACGTACTCAGGAGTGCGCGCTCATCCCCAGGCCGGCCCGCCCCGGAGTGGTTACGATCACGTCCGTGTCCGTACTCCCCCTGGTGTTCACCAGCGGCTGGGCGAGCGGGATCAACGCGTACGCCGTTGTCCTGCTGCTCGGCGTCTTCGGCGCGACCGGGATCAGCGACGAGGTCCCCGAGGCGCTTCAGCGGCCGGATGTGCTGATCGCCGCCGGTGTGCTCTTCGTCTGTGAGGCCGTCGCCGACAAGATCCCGTACGTCGACTCGGTCTGGGACTCGGTGCACACCGTGATCCGGCCGGTGTCCGGAGCCGTGGTGGGGGCGCTCCTCGCGGGGCAGAGCGGGTCCCTTCCTGACCTCGCCGCGGGGGCCGTCGGCGGGTCGACGGCGCTGGCGAGCCACGCGGTGAAGGCCGGGACGCGGATGGCGATCAACACCTCGCCCGAGCCGTTCAGCAACGTCGTGATGAGCACGGCCGAGGACCTCGGGGTCGGCGGGATCATCTCCTTCGCGATGTTCTACCCGGAGGCCGCCGCGATCATCGCGGCGGTGCTCCTGCTGCTCGGCCTGTTCGTGCTGTTCTTCCTCGTCTCGCGCATCCGCCGGTTCCTGCGGCGCAGGGCGCAGCGGCGCGAGGAGAGGCGGCTCGCGGCGCGCACGGGGCCGCCACCGCCCTGAGGCCGGGGCCGCGGCGTGACTGTCGGTGGCGGCCGATAAAGTCCCTGGCATGGCACGGATTGTGGTGATCGGCGCCGGGATGGGCGCCATGACGGCCGCCGCCCGGCTGGCCGTCGCGGGCCACCGGGTGGTGGTGTACGAGCGCGGGCGGACGTACGGCGGCTCGCTCGGCGTGGTCGAGCGTGACGGGTTCACCTTCGACACCGGCCCGGGACTCCTCCCGCTCCCCGCGGTCTACCGCGACGTGTTCGTCAAGACCGGCAAGGAGCCCCTGGAGAAGTGCGTCACGCTCTCCCAGGTGGAGCCCGCCGTGCGCCATGTCTTCGCCGACGGCACCACGACCGACCTGCCGAACGCCTCTCGCGCGGGCGTCGGCGAGGCCCTGGACGCGGCCCTCGGCGACGGCGCGGGCGCCCGCTGGGCGGCGTTCATGAACCGCGCGCGGGAGACCTGGGATCGCACCCGCCGCCCCCTCCTGGAAGAGCCCCTGTACGCGAACTGGCAGGTGCTCGGCGCCCGCGAGCCGTACCCCGCGGTGCCCCACAAGCGCCTGCTGCGCCGCGAGCGCCGCGCGGCCACGCTCGCTGAGATCGGCGCTCTCGAGCTGGGCGGCGACGCCCGCCTGTCCGCGCTCCTGGAGCAGTTCGCCCTCGCGCAGGGCCTCGATCCCCGGACGGCCCCGGCGAGCGCGGCCGTCCTGCCGTACCTGGAGCAGACCTTCGGCACCTGGTCGGTGCGGGGCGGTATGCGGGCGCTGGCCACCGCGGTGTACGAGCGGTGCCTGGCCCGTCGGGTCGAGTTCGTGTTCGATGCGGCGGTGGTCCGGATCGTCGAGAAGGACGGCCGTGCGGCGGGCGTGGAGCTGGCGGACGGTACGACGGCCGACGCGGACTTCGTGGTCGCCGGAGTGGCCCCCACCGCCCTGCGCCAAATGCTCTCCGGCGTGGACATCCGGGCGGAGGGTGACGTCCCCCCGCGTGCCGGGCTCCCCAGCCGTCTGACGGTCCTCCTCGCCCTGTCCGGCGCCCGCCCCGAGGGCACCCCGCACCGGACGGTGGTGCACTCCGCCGACCGTCAGGACGAGTTGGGCCGCCTCTTCGGGGAGCGCCCCGGACTCCCCGCCTCCCCCACGGTCACGGTGCTGCGCCCCGACGACCCGGACCTCACGCCCGACAGCGCGCACGAGGCGGTGACGCTCACGGCGACGGTGCCCGCGCACCTGGAGGTGACCCCGGCCGATGTGGAGCGGGTGATCTCCCGCGCCGAGGCCGCGGTCCCCGGGCTGCGCGAGCGCCTCCTGTGGCACGAGGTGCGCACCCCGGCCGACATCGCGGAGGCCACCGGCGCCGAGGGCGGCGCGGTCCCGGCCCCGGCGCTCGCCGCGGCCGGCGGAAAGCTCCTGCACCCGGCCAACAGCACCCGCATGCCGGGCCTGTTCGCGGTCGGCGGCTGGTCGCACCCCGGCGGCGGCCTGCCCCACGCGGGCATGTCGGGCGCGCTGGTGGCGGGGCTGATCGTCGAGGGGCCGGAGTTCCGCGGCTCGCAGTGACAGTGCCGCCCTCCGGAGAGGCTCAGCAGGGCCTCAGTAGCGGTACTGCTGCCCGTTGTGGCCGGAGTGCCCCTGACCGTCGGCGGGCCCGTCCTGGTAGGGGTACGGCTGCTCCTGCGGGAGTTCACCGCCGTAGGGCTCGTCGGTGGTGCGCTGGTGGGGCACCCAGACACCGCCGGGCGGGGTGTCGGTGTAGGCCTCGCCGAGCCCCGGCCCCCCGAGCCCCGACTCGCCGAGCCCGCCGTAGGTGTCGCCGCCGTACGGGGCGTAGCTCTGCTGATCGCTCTGCTGGTCGCCGTACGCGTCGTAGCCCTGCCCGGCGCCATAGGTCTGCGTGCCCACGTACGGATCGGAGTACGCGGCGTACTGCTGGTGCCCGGTCTCGTCGTAGCCGTAGCTCTGCTGGTCGTAGCCGGTGTAGGCCGCGGCGTCATAGCCCTGGCCGTCACCCTGATAGGTGTCGCCCGCGGCCGGCGGGGCGTACGCCGCGTCGCTGTACACGCCGTACTGCCCGGTGTCGTCGGGCAGCGGCTCCGGTGCGTAGACGCCCGGGTCGTGCGCGGGCGGCGGCGGGACCTGCTCGTACTCCAGATCGGAGACCTGGAGCGCCGGTTCCGTCACCGGCGCGGCGGCCCGCGACGGCTTCTTGCGGCGCTTGCTGAGCCCCGGCTTCCCGCCGAGCGCCCAGCCGGTGGAGAAGCCCCGGCGGAACGAGAGCGTCACATACGTCTGGCCCGTGGCGAAGGCGATGGCGCCGACCGCGATGACCCACACCGCCGGCAGCAGCACGCCGACGACGACACCGAGGAAGCCCACGAAGGCCAGCAGGCGCCAGCGCAGCCTGGCCTTGTACTGCAACAGGACCTCGCCGAGCAGCCACAGCGCGACGAACCCGAACGCGATGTAGAGGACCGTCCAGCCCACGTACGCCCCTCTCCCCTACGGCCGCCGCCCGTGGATACGGGGGTACGGCCGTTCAAGCCTGCCGGTGCAGGCCAAGATTCTCGTAGATTTCCAGCGTCGCCGTGGAGTTGTTGAGCGTGATGAAGTGCAATCCCGGCACGCCTTCGGCCAGCAATCGCGCGCAGAACTCCGTCGCGAACTCGATGCCAATGGAGCGTACAGCGGCGGGATCGTCTTTCGCCGCGAGGATCCTGTCTTTCAGCTCGGCCGGGAACACGGCGTTGCTGAGCTGGGGCAGCCGGTCGAGCTGGCGGACGTTGGTGACCGGCATCATCTCGGGGATGATCGGCGTCGCGCAGCCCGCCGCCTCGACGCGGTCGCGCAGCCGCAGGTACTCCTCGGGGTCGAAGAACATCTGCGTGATCGCGTAGTCCGCGCCGGCCCGGCACTTGTCGATGAAGTGCCGGGTGTCGGACTCCCAGTCGGGCGAGCGGGGGTGCATCGCGGGGAAGGCGGCGACGCCCACGCAGAAGTCGCCGGACTCCTTGATCAGTTCGACCAGCTCGGCGGCGTAGGTCAGGCCCTCGGGGTGCGCGACCCACTCGCCGAGCGGGTCGCCCGGCGGGTCGCCGCGGACCGCGAGCATGTTCCGGATCCCGGCGTCCGCGTACTGCCCGATGATGTTGCGCAGCTCGGCCACGGAGTGGTCGACGGCGGTCAGGTGCGCGACGGGCGTCAGGGTGGTGTCGGCGACGATCTGCTGGGTCTCCTTGACCGTGCCCGTACGCGTCGAACCGCCCGCTCCATAGGTCACGGAGACGAAGTCCGGGGCCACCGCCTCGACCCGGCGCAGCGCGTTCCACAGATTCCGCTCGCCCTTCGGGGTCTTCGGCGCGGAGAACTCGAACGAGTACGTCTTCTTGCCGGTCGCGAGCATGTCGCGCACGGTGCGTGCGCGGTCAGTCCTGGTGGAAGCTGTGCCTAGGGCCATACGGGCAGGTTAGCCAGGCCTCGGCGGTCCCCCAACCGAGTCTTGGGATTTCGCCGTATTTGCCGGTTTCTTGTCCACGGATCGGACACGGACCGGACACGGCCCGGGGCGGCGCTCGGGCACCGCCGAACCGCGGCTCGGGCGGCCGCGGCTCAGTCTGCCGTACGCAGCCGCTTCGCGAAGTCCGCCGCGGCCGCACCCGGGTCGTCGGCCTCGGTGATCGCCCGCACGACGACCACGCGCCGCGCGCCCGCCTCGAGCACCTGGTCGAGGTTGCCCGCGTCGATGCCGCCGATGGCGAACCAGGGGCGGTCCGTGCCGAGCGCGGCCGTGTAGCGGACCAGGTCGAGGCCCGGGGCGTAACGGCCCGGCTTGGTGGGGGTGGGCCAGCAGGGGCCCGTGCAGAAGTAGTCCACGCCCTCCTGGGCGGCGGCCGCGGCGGCCTCGGACTCGGCGTGCGTGGAGCGGCCGATGAGCACGTCGTCGCTGCCGGCGCCGAGGATGGCGCGGGCGGCGGGGACCGGCAGGTCGCCCTGGCCGAGGTGCAGCACGTCGGCGCCGATGGCGTGCGCGACGTCCGCGCGGTCGTTCACCGCGAGGAGCTTGCCGTGGCGGCGGGCGGCGTCGGCGAAGACCTGGAGGTGCTCCAGCTCCTCGCCGGCCTCCATGCCCTTGTCGCGCAGCTGCACGATGTCGACGCCGCCCGCGAGGACGGCGTCGAGGAACTCGGGGAGGTCTCCCTGACGCTTGCGGGCGTCCACGCACATGTAGAGCCGGGCGTCGGCGAGCTGGGCGCGCGGATGGTCGGCGGCCATGGAGAGGTCCCCCCGGTGTCGATGGGCGCGCGGGCCGCGCGTCACGCGGCCCGCACCCCGAACGGTGTCTTCAGTCGTACGACGAACGCCTGCTCAGACGGCGAGCGCCTGGGCGCGGCGCTTCACCTCCGTGCCGCGATTCTCGCTCAGTGCCTGCGCGGGGGTACCGGGCAGGGACGGGTCGGGGGTGAAGAGCCACTCGAGCATCTCTTCGTCGGAGAAGCCGTCGTCCCTCAGGAGCGTCAGGGTGCCTGCCAGGCCCTTGACGACCTTGTCGCCGTCGATGAAGGCGGCCGGCACCTGAAGCGTCCGGTTCTCACCACGGCGTACGGCGATCAGCTGGCCCTCCTTGACCAGCTGGCGCACGCGCGTGACCTCGACATCGAGCATTTCCGCGATGTCGGGGAGGTGGAGCCAGGCGGGGACGAGAGCGTCGGTCTTTGCGTCAATCTCGGTCACGGGGCAAGGGTATCTCCGGCCGGGGGCGTGGGCGTGCGGGGCGCTCCTGTGGGGGAGCGTTCTACAGCGCCGCCTTCTTGAGCGGGACCGAGGGGTCCACCGCCAGGGCCGGGTCCAGGCGGGTGGCCGTCTCGATCAGTTTGCGGCCCTGTGCCAGGTCCCTGGGGCGGCCCACCGCGAGGACCGCAACCAGGGCGCCCTCGCGCAGCCAGCAGGCCGACCAGGCCACACCGGCGGGGTCGCCGCGCCAGACCAGTTCGTCGGAGTCGGTGTGATGGCCCGCGTACTGCACGAAGCGGCCGAACTGCTCCGACCAGAAGTACGGCACCGGGTCGTACGCCATCGGGGTCTCGCCGATGATGTTCGCCGCCACCGTGCGCGGGCCCTGGAGGGCGTTGTCCCAGTGGTGCACGAGCAGGCGCTCGCCGTACCTCCCCGACGGGAAGGAGGCGCAGTCGCCGACCGCGTACACATCCGGCGCCGAGGCGCGCAGGTGGTCGTCGGCCACGACCTCCCGGTGGGCGCCGAGAGCGATGCCGGAGCCGGTCAGCCAGGCCGTCGCGGGCCGAGCGCCGATGCCGACGACGACGGCGCCCGCGGGCAGCCGCGCCCCGTCGGCGAGGATCACGGCGCCGGGCTCGACGCGCTCCACGCGCGCGTGGGTGCGCAGTACCGCTCCGGAGTCGGCGTACCAGCCCGCCATGGGAGCGGCGACCTCCGCGGGCAGCGCCCCCATGAGCGGGCGGCCCGCGGCCTCCACCACGGTGACGGCGCAGCCCGCCTCGCGGGCGGCCGTGGCGAACTCGGCGCCGATCCAGCCCGCCCCCACGACCACGATGTCGTGCTGCTCGGCGAGGACCGGCCGCAGCCGCTCGGCGTCGTCCAGGGTGCGCAGGAGGTGGACCCCGGGGACGCCGTCGGCGCCCGGCAGCCGGATCGGTTCGGCGCCGGCGGCGAGGACCAGGACGTCGTAGGCGACCGGGCCGTCGGCGGTGTCCAGTTCGTGGTCGGCGGGCCGCACCCCGGTGACCTCGCGGCCCAGGGTGAGGCCGATGCCGAGCGCCTCGAAGTCGATGTCGAAGGCGGAGCCCTCCGCCTTGCCGAGCAGCACCGCCTTGGACAGCGGCGGCCTGTCGTACGGCTGGTGGGGTTCCGCCCCGATGAGGCTGACCGCGCCGGTGAACCCCTGTTCGCGCAGGGCCACGGCGGTCTGCACCCCGGCCATTCCGGCACCGACGATGACGACGTGCCGACCGGCCCCGCCCTGCTGCTCGCTCTGCCTCTGCTGCTCGCTCTGCCTCTGCTGCTCGCTCACCCGATCACTGTAGGGCGGCGGGCGGCGACGCCTTCAGAGGCGGGTGAGGAGATCTCTGACACACCGTCACCGCCCATACCCGGACAGCTCCCCCTACTGCCGCGCGGGGCGACGGGCTAGGGTGGCCGGTGCAGAGCACTCGCGGGAGCCCGGACGCACCGGGCTGAGAGGGAGGCTGGGACGGCCTCCGACCGTACGAACCTGATCCGGGTCATGCCGGCGAAGGGAGGGGCTGGACGCCCATGCAGCCATGTACCTCATCAGATACGTCACCATCCGATACGCCACCACCACGGACCTCGCCCTCACGCACCCCAGCGGCGGACGCGCCACCGGCGGGATCGAGGGCCCCGACGGACGTCCTCGTCGTGGGGGGCGGGATCATCGGCCTGGTCACGGCCTGGCGGGCCGCGCAGCGCGGGCTCTCCGTCGCCGTCGTGGACCCCGCTCCCGGCGGCGGTGCCGCGCAGGTCGCTGCGGGCATGCTGGCCGCCGTCACCGAGCTGCACCACGGCGAGCAGACCCTGCTCGCGCTCAACCTCGCCTCCGCGCGCCGCTATCCGGGCTTCGCCGCCGAGCTGACCGAGGCGAGCGGCTGTGGTCCCGACGGCCTCGGCTACCGCGCGTGCGGCACGCTCGCCGTCGCACTCGACTCCGACGACCGCGCCCATCTGCGCGAACTGCACGCCCTCCAGCGCCGGTCCGGACTCGCATCGGAGTGGTTGAGCGGCCGCGAGTGCCGCCGTCTCGAACCGATGCTCGCGCCGGGTGTGCGCGGCGGGCTGCGCGTCGACGGCGATCACCAGGTCGACCCGCGCAGGCTCGCGGCGGCCCTCCTGGTGGCCTGCGAGCGGGCGGGCGTGATCCTGCACCGCGCGTGGGCCGAGCGGCTCTCGGTCGTACGCGAGCGGGCCCGCGGAGTGGTCCTGGCGGACGGCACCGAGCTGCACGCGGGTCAGACCGTGCTGGCGGCGGGCAGCCTCAGCGGGCGCCTCGCGGGCGTCCCCGATGACGTCCTGCCGCCCGTACGGCCGGTGAAGGGGCAGGTGCTGCGGCTGAGCGTGCCGAAGCCGTACGCGCCGTTCCTGAGCCGCACCGTGCGCGCCGTCGTGCGGGGCAGCCACGTCTACCTCGTGCCGCGCGAGAACGGCGAACTCGTCGTCGGCGCCACCAGCGAGGAGCTGGGCTGGGACACCACGGTCACCGCGGGCGGCGTCTACGAACTCCTGCGGGACGCCCACGAACTCGTACCCGGCATCACGGAACTGCCGCTGACCGAGACCCGCGCGGGCCTGCGCCCCGGCTCCCCGGACAACGCGCCCCTGCTCGGGCCGACGCGGCTGCCCGGCCTCCAGCTGGCCACCGGCCACTACCGCAACGGCGTCCTGCTGACGCCCCTGACGGGCGATGTCATGGCGCACTCCCTGGCCACCGGCGAACTTCCCGACGAGGCGCTGGCGTTCACCCCGAGGCGCTTCGCCGAGCCCTCCCTCGTCCCCCCTACGCAGTCGTTCACGGAGCAACCCGCATGAGTACGCCCTTGTCCGTATCCGTCAATGGAGAGGTGCGGGACGTGGCCTCGGGCACCACGCTCGACGCCCTTGTCGCCACCCTCACCGCGGCGCACTCCGGTGTCGCCGCCGCCCTCAACGAAACCGTCGTCCCGCGCGCGCGGTGGGCCAGCACGGAGCTGGCCGCCGGTGACCGCGTCGAAGTACTCACCGCCGTCCAGGGAGGCTGATCCGACCATGGCAGACGACCCCTTCGTCCTCGGCGGGCTCACCCTCTCCTCGCGCCTGATCATGGGCACGGGAGGGGCGCCGAGCCTTGACGTCCTGGAGCGCTCCCTGATCGCGTCGGGCACCGAGCTGACCACGGTCGCGATGCGCCGGCTCGACCCGGGCGTGCAGGGCTCGGTGCTCTCCGTCCTCGACCGGCTCGGCATCCGCGTCCTGCCGAACACGGCGGGCTGTTTCACCGCGGGCGAGGCCGTCCTGACCGCCCGTCTCGCGCGTGAGGCGCTCGGCACCGACCTGGTGAAGCTGGAGGTCATCGCGGACGAGCGCACGCTGCTGCCCGACCCGATCGAACTCCTGGACGCCGCGGAGACCCTCGTCGACGACGGCTTCACGGTCCTGCCGTACACGAACGACGACCCGGTGCTCGCGCGCAAGCTCCAGGACGTGGGCTGCGCGGCGATCATGCCGCTGGGCTCCCCCATCGGCTCGGGGCTCGGCATCCGCAACCCCCACAACTTCCAGCTGATCGTCGAGCACGCGCGCGTGCCGGTGATCCTGGACGCGGGCGCGGGCACGGCGTCCGACGCCACGCTCGCGATGGAGCTGGGGTGCGCGGGTGTGATGCTCGCCTCCGCCGTGACGCGGGCGCAGGAGCCGGTCCTGATGGCGGAGGCCATGCGGCACGGCGTCGAGGCGGGGCGCCTCGCGTACCGTGCCGGGCGGATCCCGCGGCGGCACTTCGCGGAGGCGTCCTCTCCCGCGGAGGGCATGGCCAGGCTCGATCCGGAGCGGCCCGCGTTCTGACATCCTCGCCGCGCCAGGGGGCCTGTTCGCTCGCAGCTGGCCGCCGGTGGGGGCTTGGCGCGCAGCTCCCCGCGCCCCTTACGGGGCGCCCCTTCCCGTCGCCTGTCACAGCTCGGCTTCAGTCCCGCCCTGAATTCACCCGGGCGGAACGGGCTGTCGGTGGCGGCTCGTAGACTCCCCTGCGTGGACACGACCCTTCAGGACCCCCTCGTCGGGCAGCTGCTCGACAGCCGTTACCGGATCGAGGGGCGCATCGCGGTCGGCGGGATGGCCACGGTCTACCGGGCCGTGGACACCCGCCTCGACCGCGTGCTCGCGCTCAAGGTGATGCACCCCACGCTGGCGGCCGACGCCTCCTTCGTGGACCGTTTCATCCGCGAGGCCAAATCGGTCGCCCGCCTCTCGCATCCGAACGTGGTCGGCGTCTTCGACCAGGGCACCGACGGGTCGTACGTCTATCTGGCGATGGAGTACGTCGCGGGCTGCACGCTGCGTGACGTCCTGCGCGAGCGCGGCGCGCTCCAGCCGCGGGCCGCGCTCGACATCCTGGAGCCGGTCCTCGCCGCCCTCGGCGCAGCGCACCGCGCCGGGTTCGTGCACCGCGACATGAAGCCGGAGAACGTCCTCATAGGGGACGACGGCCGGGTGAAGGTCGCCGACTTCGGGCTCGTACGCGCGGTGGACACCGTCACGAACACGACCGGCACCGTCCTTGGGACCGTCTCCTATCTCGCCCCCGAGCAGATCGAGCACGGCACGGCGGACACCCGCGTGGACGTGTACGCGTGCGGGGTCGTGCTCTACGAAATGCTGACCGGCGCCAAGCCGCACACGGGCGACTCCCCCGCCCAGGTCCTCTACCAGCACCTCAACGAAGACGTGCCGTCCCCGTCGGCTGCCGTACCGGGGCTCGCCCTCGAACTGGACGAGCTGGTCGCCTCCGCCACGGCCCGCACCCCCGACGTGCGTCCGTACGACGCGGTGGCCCTGCTCGCCCAGCTCAGGGAGGCGCGGTCCGCGCTCAGCGAGGAGCAGCTGGACGCGGTGCCGCCGCAGGCCCGCACCACGGGGCACGACCACCACGACAACGCCGAGGACCGCACCAGCGTGATCCCGCGCGCGGCGCGCTCCACGCAGCTCCCGCTCCCCGCCGGCGGCGACCAGGACCAGGACCAGGACCAGCGGGGTCAGCGGGACCCGATGAACCGCACCAGCGTCCTGACCACACCGCCGCCCGCGCCGCCCGCCGGGGCGCGGTCGGGGCGCGCCCGGTTCGACCCGCGCCGCCGCACGCTCGTGGTGGTCGCCGCGGTGCTGCTGGCCCTCGGTCTCGGCGCGGGCGTCTGGTACATCAACTCCGGCCAGTTCACGGAGGTCCCGCCGCTGCTCGCCAAGACCGAGGCGCAGGCGAGGCAGCGTCTCGAAGAGGCCGGTCTCGAGGTCAAGGACGTCAAGCGCGCGTACAGCGACACCGACAAGCGCGGCACGGTCATGGACACCGACCCCGCGGCGGGCGACCGCATCCGGCAGAACGGCCAGGTGACGCTGACCGTCTCGCGCGGCCCGGAGAAGGTGAAGGTGCCGGACGTCAAGGGCATCCCGCTCGCGGAGGCGAAAAAGGAGCTGAAGAACTCCGGCCTCGCGCCCGGCATGGTCACCAAGGGCTTCAGCAGCACCATCGACAAGGGCTCCGTGATCAGCACCGACCCGCGGGCAGGCTTCACCCGCAAGGCGGACTCGGCCGTCGCCCTGGTCGTCAGCAAGGGCCGCGCGGTCCTGGTCCCGGACGTGACGGGCGAGTCCGAGGCGGACGCCGTCGCCGACCTGAAGGAGGCCGGGCTCAAGGCGAAGATCATGCCGACCCGTGTCCACTCCGAGGACGAGGACAAGGGTGACGTGGCCAGGCAGTCCCCGGTGGAGGACAGGCCGCTGGCCGAGGGCGACACGGTCGAGCTGACGATCTCCAAGGGCCCGCCGATGGTCGCGGTCCCGGACGTGACCGGGATGGACGTCGACGACGCCGTGGCCAAGCTGGAGTCGGCGGGCTTCGACGTCGAGAAGGACCGCGGCCTGCTCGGCCTCTTCGGGGACACGGTGAAGGACCAGTCGGTGGACGCCGGCGACAAGGCACCGAAGGGGTCGACGATCACCATCGAGATCCGGTGACGAGCGCCGCCCCCTCCGGGGCCGGTGCCACCCGCCTTTCGATGGCCGATCCCACTCACCTTTCGATGACCGATCCCGCCCCTCGCCGATGACCTATCCCACCCCGCTCCGGTGGCCGTCCGCCCCCGCGGCCGTGCCACCCTGGACGGTGTGAGCAGCAACAAGTCCCCCCTGAAGGCGCCCATGGCGTCCCTGGGCGCCGCGTCCCGCAATCCCGTCGGCGCCCATGTCCCCGTCGCCGGCGGTCTCGCCTCCGTAGGCCTGCCGTACGCCCGCGACCTCGGCGCGGAGGCCGTCCAGGTCTTCGTCGCCAACCCGCGCGGCTGGGCGACCCCGCCCGGCAACCCGAAGCAGGACGAGGCGTTCCGCGCGACCTGTGCCGCCGAGGGCATCCCGGCGTACGTCCACGCGCCCTACCTCATCAACTTCGGCTCGCACACCGAGGCGACCGCCGAGAAGTCCGTGGACTCCCTGCGGCACTCGCTGCGCCGGGGCCGCGCGATCGGGGCGCTCGGAGTCGTCGTCCACACCGGTTCGGCAACGGGCGGACGGGACCGCGAGGTCGCCCTCAAGCAGGTGCGCGAGCTGGTGCTGCCGCTGCTCGACGAGCTGACGCACGACGACGACCCGTTCCTGCTCCTGGAGTCCACGGCGGGCCAGGGCGCCTCCCTCTGCTCCCGCACCTGGGACTTCGGGCCGTACTTCGAGGCGCTGGACTCCCACCCCAAGCTGGGCATCTGCCTGGACACCTGCCACATCTACGCCGCCGGCCACGACCTGACCGGCCCGAGCGGCATGAAGCAGACCCTGGACCTGCTCGTGGACACGGTCGGCGAGGGCCGTCTGAAGCTCGTGCACGCCAACGACTCCAAGGACGTCGTCGGCGCCCACAAGGACCGGCACGAGAACATCGGCACCGGTCACATCGGTGAGGACCCCTTCCGCGAGCTGATGCTCCACCCCGCCACCGAGGGCGTACCGCTGATCATCGAGACGCCCGGCGGCAAGGAGGGGAACGCGGCGGACGTGGCGCGGCTGAAGGGGCTCAGGAGCAGCTAGCGACTCTTGAAAGGTACCCCTGGGGGGTATACGGTTCCTGTGCGGCAACAGGAACCGTTATCCGACGTTGGGGGCTCTCATGCAGCACGACACACACGCCGAACACGCGCACCACGGCCACGAGCACGGCCCCGGCAAGGTCAGCTGGCGTATGGCCGCCCAGGCCACCCTGCACTGCCTCACCGGCTGCGCCATCGGCGAGGTGCTCGGCATGGTCATCGGCACCGCGCTCGGCTGGGGCAACGTGCCGACGATGGCGCTCGCGATCGCCCTGGCGTTCACCTTCGGCTACGCCCTCACCCTGCGCGGCATCCTCAAGGCGGGCGTCGACTTCAAGACGGCGTTCCGCGTCGCGCTGGCCGCCGACACCCTCTCCATCGCGGTGATGGAGCTGATCGACAACGGCGTGATCGCGCTGTGGCCCGGCGGCATGGACGCGCACCTGAGCGACCCGATGTTCTGGTGGATCCTCGCCCTCGCCCTGGCCGCCGCGTTCGTGATCACCACGCCGGTGAACAAGTGGATGATCGGCCGCGGCAAGGGCCACGCGGTGGTGCATCAGTACCACCACTGAGCGGGTGCGCCGGCTAGAGCTCGGGGCCGTCCCCGGGCTCTTCCTGGTAGGAGTAGCGCTGCTCCCGCCAGGGGTCGCCGACGTTGTGATAGCCGCGCTCCTCCCAGAAGCCGCGGCGGTCGGCGGTCATGTACTCGACGCCGCGGACCCACTTGGGGCCCTTCCAGGCGTACAGATGGGGCACCACGAGGCGCAGCGGGAAGCCGTGCTCGGCGGTGAGCAGTTCGCCGCCCTTGTGGGTGGCGAAGATCGTGCCTTCGGCGGCGAAGTCGGCCATCCGCATGTTCGAGCTGAAGCCGTACTCGGCCCAGACCATGACATGGGTGGCCTCGGGCGCGGGCGGCGCCAGCTCCAGGAGCGTGCGGGCCGGCACCCCGCCCCACTCGGCGCCCAGCATGCTGAACTTCGTGACGCAGTGCAGATCGGCGACGACCGTGGCGTACGGCAGGGCCGAGAACTCCTCATGGGTCCAGCAGTGCTTCTCGCCGTCCGCGGTGGCCCCGAAGACCCTGAACTCCCAGCGCTCCGGGCGGAACTTCGGCACCGGGCCGTAGTGCGTGACCGGCCAGCCGCGCTGCAGCCGCTGACCCGGCGGAAGCTCCGGCTCCGCTGCCTGTCGAGATGCGCGTTCCGCCAGCTGACCCATGACTCCATCCTGACAGACGGGGGAAGGTGGACGTGACCAGACGAAGTCTGACAGATACGGATTCGGGCAACTCCTACTAAGCGTGCACTTACTGGACGGCTTCCGAACGCCGGTGCAAAGATGCGCGCTACCTGCCCAGTTACCCGTGTGGAAGGAGCCTCTGCGATGCAGGGCGACCCCGAGGTCATCGAATTTCTCAACGAGCAGCTGACCGCCGAGCTGACGGCGATCAACCAGTACTTCCTGCACGCCAAGATGCAGGAGAACTTCGGCTGGACGAAGCTCGCCAAGTACACCCGCGCAGAGTCGTTCGACGAGATGAAGCACGCGGAGGTGCTGACCGACCGGATCCTCTTCCTCGACGGTCTGCCCAACTACCAGCGGCTCTTCCACGTCCGGGTGGGCCAGACGGTCACCGAGATGTTCCAGGCGGACCGGCAGGTGGAGGTGGAGGCGATCGACCGCCTCCGGCGCGGGATCGAGGTGATGCGGGCCAAGGGCGACATCACGTCCGCCAACATCTTCGAGTCGATCCTCGCGGACGAGGAGCACCACATCGACTATCTCGACACCCAGCTGGAACTGGTCGAGAAGCTGGGCGAGCCGCTCTACCTGGCGCAGCTCATCGAGCAGCCGGAGAGCTAGGCCGCCGCAGGGCTGGACCGCCGGAGGCCTAGGCCGCCTCGTCCAGCGAGGTCAGCACGGGCTCTCCCTGGTCGACGAGCTCGCGGCGCGGGCACGCGCCCCGGCCGAGGAGTGCCTGGATGCGGCGCACGCACGAACCACAGTCCGTGCCCGCCTTGCAGGCCGAGGCTATCTGGCGGGGGGTGCAGGCACCGTCCTCCGCGTGCTTCTTCACCTGCGCCTCGGTGACCCCGAAGCAGTTGCAGACGTACACGCGGCTCACCTCCCGGACGGGGACGGACGGACAGGACTCATCGGTAGCGCCGTCCCGATTGATCGGTGAGGCTAACCTAACCTTACCCATGTCTCCGGGCACACAAAAGCCCCCGATACGCCGGTGGGGCGCGGATCACATGGATCCGCGCCCCACACGTACGTACAGCCGATTTCCTACTGGTCGCGGTACATCTCCGCCACCAGGAACGCCAGGTCGAGCGACTGGCTGCGGTTGAGCCGCGGGTCGCAGGCCGTCTCGTAGCGCTGGTGCAGGTCGTCGACGAAGATCTCGTCGCCGCCGCCCACGCACTCGGTGACGTCGTCACCGGTCAGCTCGACGTGGATGCCGCCCGGGTGCGTGCCGAGGGCCTTGTGGACCTCGAAGAAGCCCTTGACCTCGTCGAGCACGTCGTCGAAGCGGCGGGTCTTGTGGCCGGAGGCCGCCTCGTAGGTGTTGCCGTGCATCGGGTCGGTGATCCAGGCGACGGTCGCGCCGGACGCGGTGACCTTCTCGACCAGCTCGGGCAGCTTGTCGCGGACCTTGTCGGCGCCCATGCGGACGATGAAGGTCAGCCGGCCGGGCTCGCGGTCGGGGTCGAGGCGCTCGATGTACTGCAGCGCCTCCTCGGCCGTCGTCGTCGGACCGAGCTTGACGCCGATGGGGTTGCGCACCTGGGAGGCGAACTCGATGTGCGCGCCGTCCAGTTGACGGGTGCGCTCGCCGATCCAGACCATGTGGGCCGAGGTGTCGTACAGCCGCCCGGTGCGGGAGTCGACGCGGGTCAGCGCGCCTTCGTAGTCGAGCAGCAGCGCCTCGTGGGAGGCGTAGAACTCGACGGTCTTGAACTCCTCCGGGTCGGTGCCGCAGGCCCGCATGAAGTGGAGCGCGTTGTCGATCTCGCGGGCCAGCTGCTCGTAGCGCTGGCCGGAGGGGGACGACTTTACGAAGTCCTGGTTCCAGGCGTGCACCTGGCGCAGGTCGGCGTAGCCACCGGTGGTGAAGGCGCGGACCAGGTTGAGCGTGGAGGCGGAGGCGTTGTACATCCGCTTCAGGCGCTCGGGGTCCGGGATCCGGGCCTCTTCGGTGAAGGCGAAGCCATTGACGGAGTCGCCCCGGTAGGTCGGGAGCGTCAGGCCGTCGCGGGTCTCGGTCGGCTTGGAGCGCGGCTTGGAGTACTGCCCCGCGATGCGGCCCACCTTCACGACGGGCACGGAGGCCGCGTACGTGAGGACGGCGCCCATCTGGAGCAGGGTCTTCAGCTTGTTGCGGATATGGTCGGCCGATACGGCGTCGAAGGCCTCGGCACAGTCGCCGCCCTGGAGCAGGAACGCCTCTCCCTTGGCGACAGAGGCCAGTCGGGCGCGCAGCTGGTCGCACTCGCCCGCGAAGACGAGCGGCGGATACGACTCGAGGTCCGCGATCACATCGCGCAGAGCCTCGGCATCCGGGTACTCGGGCTGCTGCGCCGCGGGCAGGTTTCGCCAGGTGTTGCCACCGCTGGCGGTGGTCTTAGCGTTCACGGTCACCTCGTCAACATTACGGGGTCCAACGCGCCGTCCATTCACCCGCTCACCAAGTGAGACGCAGGAGACACGGACGAGCGCCCGGCCCGTGCGGCCCGCTCCCCCGCGCTCGGTGCCGTGAGGGCGAGCCTCCGGTGCACGCGGCGGAGCATCAGGCGGGCCATGAAGGGGTGGGCGGGCCTGACCGCGCCCCAGTAGAGCCGGGCGCGCCAGGTGTCGGCCCGCACGGCCGTACTGAGCGTGACGTGCCGCTCGTCGACCAGGATCGAGGCGCGGGCGTTCAGGCCCGCCGTGTTCACGTCCATCAGCAGTTCGTCCTCGTCGCGGGCGAGGACCGGGAAGGAGTCGCCAAGGACGCCGGTCCACGCGCCGGGGTCGCGGGGCAGGCCGGGGCGCATGTCCAGGCGGTACGCGTCCTGGTAGCCGGGCCGCTCCACGGAGGCGCGGAGCAGGCGGGCCTCCTGAGGCACCTCCACCGTGCGAGCCCTCGGCCACCAGAGCCTGTGGAGCAGCCGCAGCCAGGGCGACCAGCGCACGGGCCGCGCGCAGCCGCCCGCCACCGCGCGCTCCATGTTGTCGAAAAGCTCTTCCACGATCGAGTCGTGGGCCGGGCGGACGGCCGTCGGCCACAGGAGGCGGTCCACTCCGCGCCAGCGCGTCTCCAGGACGTGCCGCACCCGGCAGCGCCCCTCGTCCAGCGGCTCGACGGTCAGCTCGTGGAAGCCCTCTTCCGGCGGGGTGAAGGCGAAGCGGACGCGGCGGCCCGGTTCATGGGCCACGACCGCGTACCGGATCGGGCCGTGGCCGCCGGTCGCGCCGACGCCCAGGGGGCGGTCGAAGGTCATCGGCTCCCAGGCCGGGGAGGGGAAGACCGGGTCATCCTCGGCGGAGAGCCGGTCGAGCAGCGCTCCGACCGCCTCCGCCGAAGCCTCGATGACCCGCTCGTGCTCGTTGCGTACGACTCCCATGCCGCACCTCCATACGCTGGCGTATGGTCCACCGTACGGTACCGTATGGACATGGCGCAACGGCAGCAGAGGAAGAGTCCGGCCAAGCCCCGGCTGTCCGCCGACGACTGGGCGGACGCCGCGCTCGCCGCGATCGGCGAGGGCGGTCTCGCGGCCGTCGCGGTGGAGCCCCTCGCCGTCCGTCTGGGCACGACCAAGGGCAGCTTCTACTGGCACTTCGCGGGCCGTGACGCGCTCATCGAGGCCGCCCTCGACCGCTGGGCCAAGCTCCACACCGAGGGGATGATCAGCCACGTGGAGGCCGAGCCCGACCTCCGCAAGCGGATCCGCCTGCTTTTCGCCGAGTCGGTCGGCGCCGCCGCGTCCGGCTCGCTGGAGGTCTCCCTGCTCGCGACCGCCGGCCACCCGCAGGTGGCGGCGGCCCTGCGGAAGGTGACCGAGCGCCGCGTGGCGTACGTCGCCGAACTCTTCGCGGGACTCGGCTTCCCCGAGGCGGAGGCCCGCAGGCGCGGCCTGCTCGCGTACAGCGTCTATCTGGGCCACACCCAGCTCGGCCACGCGGTGCCCTCGGTACTGCCCGCCGCGCACGAGTTCGGCGCGTATCTCGACGAGAGCCTCGATCTGCTGATGATGCGCTAAGGTGCCGGACATGCACGCGCAGACGACGACTCGTAACTGGTGGTGGCCCGCTCATCCGGCGGCCCACTGACTGCGCGTACCTAAAACTCGCGAAGGCCGCCCGAGGGGCGGCCTTCTGTGTTTCCCGGACTCCCGGGGGCGGGGCCGTTCCTCTCCGAGTGAGAAGGAACAGAACCCATGCACACGACAGGACCCCGGCAGTCGGCCGTCCTCGCCGACCTCCTCTCCGATGACCGCCCCTTCGCCCTGCTGCGCCGCCGCACACCGGGCCGCGACCACGACACGGTCGAGGTCCTCATCGGCCCCACCGGCACCTACGACCGTCTCGCGGACATCCCCGAGGGCCTGGCGCTCGTGCCCTTCCGGCAGATCAGGGAGCGCGGCTTCGACGTCCGCGACGACGGCACACCGCTGACCGTCCTCACCCCCGAGGAGAGTCACGAACTCCCGCTCGAAGCGGCCCTGTCCGCGCTGCCCGCGCACGAGGTGCGGGTCGAGGGCGGCGCCTTCGACGTGGACGACGCGGCGTACGCGGACATCGTGGGGCGCGTCCTGCGCGAGGAGATCGGGCGGGGCGAGGGCGCCAACTTCGTCATCCGCCGTACGTACGAGGGTGAGATCCCCGGCTTCGGCAGGGCGGACGCCCTCGCACTCTTCCGGCGGCTCCTGGTGGGCGAGCGGGGCGCGTACTGGACGTACGTCGTGCACACGGGGGACCGCACGCTCGTCGGGGCGAGCCCCGAGGTGCATGTGCGGATGTCCGGCGGGACGGTCGTCATGAACCCCATCAGCGGCACCTACCGCTACCCGGCCGACGGGCCCACCCCCGACGACCTGCTCGCCTTCCTCGCCGACGGCAAGGAGATCGAGGAGCTCTCGATGGTCGTCGACGAGGAGCTGAAGATGATGTGCACCGTCGGCGACAAGGGCGGCGTGGTGGTCGGGCCGCGCCTGAAGGAGATGGCCCATCTCGCGCACACCGAGTACGAGCTGCGGGGCAAGTCGTCGCTGGACGTGCGCGAGGTCCTGAAGGAGACCATGTTCGCGGCGACCGTCACGGGGTCGCCGGTGCAGAACGCCTGCCGGGTCATCGAGCGGCACGAGGCGGGAGGGCGGGGCTATTACGCTGGCGCGCTCGCGCTCGTCGGGCGGGACGCGGGCGGCGCGCAGACCCTGGACTCCCCCATCCTGATCCGCACCGCCGACATCTCCGCCTCGGGGAGGCTGCGGGTGCCGGTCGGCGCCACGCTCGTGCGCGGCTCGGACCCGGCGGGCGAGGTCGCGGAGACGCACGCCAAGGCGGCGGGCGTGCTTGCCGCCCTCGGCGTACGCCCCGGGCGGCCGCGCCAGGAGGCCGTGCGCCCCGCCCTCGCCGACGATCCACGCGTGCGTGCCGCTCTGGACGGGCGGCGCGCCCACCTCGCGCCGTTCTGGCTGCGGATGCAGGAGCCGACTCGTGAGCTTGCCGGGCACGCGCTCGTCGTGGACGGCGAGGACACGTTCACGGCAATGCTCGCGCACGTCCTGCGCTCCCTGGGCCTCGCGGTCTCGGTGCGGCGGTACGACGAGGCGGGGCTGCGGGAGGCGGTGCTCGCGCACCGGGGGCCCGTCGTGCTCGGTCCGGGGCCCGGCGACCCGTCCGACCTCACCGACCCGAAGATGCGGTTCCTGCGCTCCCTGACGGCGGAGGTGCTCCGGGGCCACGAGTACGGCGTGCTCGGCGTCTGCCTCGGGCACGAGCTGATCGCGGCGGAGCTGGGCCTGGAGATCGTACGCAAGGACGTGCCCTACCAAGGCGCGCAGACGGACGTCGACCTGTTCGGGCGGACCGAGACGGTCGGGTTCTACAACAGCTTCGTGGCGCGCTGCGACGACGAGGCGGCCGCGGAGCTGGCCGCGCACGGGGTCGAGGTCAGCAGGGACGCGGCGAGCGGTGAGGTCCACGCGGTGCGTGCGACGCGTCGTGCCGGAGGCGCGCCAGGAAACGCGTTCGCGGGCGTGCAGTTCCACCCGGAGTCGGTGCTGACGCTGCGCGGGGCGGGGATCGTGCGCGAGCTGCTCGGTCAGGTCCTCGCGGAGGCGGGGACGAGGAAGTTCTCGGAGCGGCGGCCCGCCGTGTAGTCCAGGACGTTGCGCAGGGTGGTGTCGATGATCTGTCCGACGGCGTCCGCGGTGTAGTACGCCTGGTGAGAGGTGACCACCACGTTCGGGAACGTCACGAGGCGGGCCAGGGTGTCGTCCTCGACGACCTCAAGGGACTTGTCGAGGAAGAAGAGGCCCGCCTCGGCCTCGTACACATCGAGCCCCACACCCGTGAAGCGCCCGGCGCGCAGCTCCGCGACGAGCACGTCGGTGTCGATCAGCCCGCCGCGGCTGGAGTTCACCAGGATCGCGTCGTCCTTCATCGTCCGCAGCGCGGCGGCGCCGATGAGGTGCTGCGTCGAGGGGAGCAGCGGCACGTGCAGGCTGATCAGGTCGGCCTCGGCGAAGAGCTGCTCCTTCTCCACGTACGTCATGCCCAGCTCGACGCAGGCCGGATTGCGCACGGCGTCCCAGCCGAGCAGCTTCATGCCGAAGCCGTGCGCGATCCGGGTGAACGCCTCGCCGATCTTGCCGGTGCCGAGCACGCCGACGGTGCGGCCGCGCAGATCGCGGCCCATCAGGCCGTCGAGGCGGAAGTCGAAGTCGCGGGTGCGGTTGCTCGCGCGGACGATGCGGCGGTTCACGGCCATCGCCAGGGTCCAGGCGAACTCGGCCACGGAGTACGGCGAGTACGACGAGACGCGGGCGACGGTCAGGCCGAGGCGCTCGGCGACCTGGAGGTCGATGTTGTTGAACCCGGTGGAGCGCTGGGCGATCATCTGCGTGCCGCCCGCGGCGAGGGTCTGAAGGACGTGGTTGTCCAGGGTCGCGTTGACGCTGGAGGAGATGATCTCGTAGCCGGTGGCGATGGGGGCGGTGTCCTCGTTCAGGAACACGTCCAGACAGCGGATGTCATGGTGTCCCTCGAAGGCCTTCTCGATCAGCGGCTTCTCGTCGGACTGCACGCCGAATGCGAGGATCTCCATGGCGTGAGTCTAAGTACCGGGTGCTGGGACGGCACCCGGAGCGTTGGCCGGGGCCGTCCCTCGTGCGCCTACGTCTGCGGGCCGTCGTGGGCTGGTCGCGCAGTTCCCCGCGCCCCTTTGGGGCGCTCCTCTGCGGGGTGCTCCTTAGCGGGGTGCTCTGCTCAGCCGAAGAAGACACCGACCTCCGTGTACAGCGCCGGGTCCACCGTCTTCAGCTTCGCCGTCGCCTCCGCGATCGGGACGCGGACGATGTCCGTGCCCTTGAGGGCGACCATCTTGCCGAAGTCGCCGTCCCGTACCGCCTCGATCGCGTGCAGGCCGAAGCGCGTGGCGAGCCAGCGGTCGAAGGCGCTCGGGGTGCCGCCGCGCTGGACGTGTCCGAGGACCGTGGTGCGGGCCTCCTTGCCGGTGCGTCCCTCGATCTCCTTGGCGAGCCATTCGCCGACCCCGGAGAGGCGGACGTGCCCGAAGGAGTCCTGCGTACCGTCCTTGAGGACCATCTCGCCGTCCTTGGGCATCGCCCCTTCCGCGACGACGACGATCGGGGCGTACGACGCCTTGAAGCGGGAGGTCACCCATGCGCAGACCTGCTCGACGTCGAAGCGCTGCTCGGGGATGAGGATGACGTTCGCGCCGCCCGCGAGGCCCGAGTGCAGGGCGATCCAGCCCGCGTGACGGCCCATGACCTCGACGACCAGGACGCGCATGTGGGACTCGGCGGTGGTGTGCAGGCGGTCGATCGCCTCGGTCGCGATGCCGACCGCCGTGTCGAAGCCGAAGGTGTAGTCGGTGGCGGAGAGGTCGTTGTCGATGGTCTTCGGGACGCCCACGACCGGGACGCCGTACTCGTCGGTGAGGCGAGCGGCGACGCCGAGCGTGTCCTCGCCGCCGATCGCGATGAGGGAGTCGACCTCGTACTTGGCGAGGTTCTCCTTGATGCGGCGCACGCCGTTCTCCGCCTTGAACGGGTTGGTGCGCGAGGAGCCGAGGATCGTGCCGCCGCGCGGCAGGATGCCGCGGACCGCGGGGATGTCGAGCGGGACCGTGTCGCCCTCCAGCGGACCGCGCCAGCCGTCCCGGAAACCGACGAAGCCGTAGTCGTACTCCTGCACGCCCTTGCGGACGATGCCCCGGATGACGGCGTTGAGCCCGGGGCAGTCGCCGCCGCCGGTCAGTACGCCGATTTTCTTGGCCCCCATGGAAGAGTCCCTTCGCCTCAGTGACCTGACGCGAGTCACGCTAATGGTGATCCAGGTCACTCAGGGACGGGGCGGACGGTCAATTCCTCTGCCACGCTGGGGAGTTGATCACGGGCGTTCACTCTTACGAGGGGTCACGCGTCGTCGGCCTTGTCGGCCTAGTCAGCCTTGTCACCCTTGTCACCCTTGTCGATGCCCCGCTCTATCGCGTACCGCACCAGCTCCACCCTGTTGTGCAGTTGGAGCTTGCCCAAGGTGTTCTGGACGTGGTTCTGCACGGTGCGGTGGGAGATGACGAGGCGCTCGGCGATCTGCTTGTAGCTCAGGCCCTTGGCGACCAGGCGCAGGACCTCCGTCTCGCGGTCGGTGAGGCGCGGGGCACCCGGGTCGTCCGGGGTGCCGGCGGCGGGCTCGGTGGCCAGGCGGCGGTACTCGCCGAGGACCAGGCCCGCGAGGCCGGGGGTGAAGACCGCGTCGCCGACGGCCGTACGGCGCACGGCGTCGATCAGCTCCTCCGTCGACGCCGACTTCAGGAGATAGCCGGTGGCGCCGGACTTGACCGCCTCCAGGACGTCGGCGTGCTCGCCGCTCGCGGAGAGCACGAGGACGCGCAGCGCGGGGTTGGCGGCGACCAGCTCCTTGCAGACCTGGACGCCGGGCTTCAGCGGGAGGTTCAGGTCCAGGACGAGGACGTCGGGGGCGGCGGCCTGCGCGCGCCGGACGGCCTGCTCGCCGTCCCCCGCGGTGGCGACCACGTCGAGGCCGGCCTCGGCGAGGTCACGGGCGACGGCGTCCCGCCACATGGGGTGGTCGTCGACGACCATGACCTTGACGGGGCCCGCTCCCCCGCCGGTGTCCGCGGCCGGTTCCCGCGGATCCGCCTGCCGGTCCAGCTGGCTCTGCTCGCTCATCGTCTCTTTCCTGCCTTCCCCCGTGCGTCCCGCGCCGCTTCGCGCGGGACTCTCAGTTCCACTTCCGTGCCCTGGCCCGGCACCGAGATCAGCTCGGCCGTGCCCCCGATCTCCCGCAGCCGCCCCCTGATCGACAGGGCGACACCCAGGCGTCCCTCCCCCTCGGCCTCGGCGAGCCGTCCCTCGGGGATGCCCGGGCCGTCGTCCCTGACCGTCACGATCACCCCGTCCGGCTCGTCCTCGACCAGGATCCAGGCGTGGGCGTCCGCTCCGGCATGTCTGCGGACATTGTCCAGCGCGGCACCGACAGCGGCCGCCAGCTCCCTCGCGGCGGGCGCCGGGAGGAGGACCGGGGCCCCCGGTTCGGAGAGCGTCACCCTCGACCCGGCGTGCGGGGCGAGGAGCGGGCGCAGATCGCGGGGCACGGCGGCGGTGCCGTACTCCTCGTCCGGCTCCTCGACCGCCCGTACGAGCGCGCCCTGCGAGGCGTCCTCCGAGGCGCGCGAGGCGGGCACCAGGCCCCCGGCGACCAGGGTGCGCAGCGCCACCTCCTGCTCGCCCGCCAGCCTGCCCAGCTCCGCGGCCTCGCCGCCGATGGCGGTGCCGCGCCGCTGCACCATGGCGAGGACCTGGAGGACGCTGTCGTGGATGTCGCGGGCGAGACGTTCGCGCTCGCGGGTGGCCGCCTCGATCTCCAGGGCGCGGGCGAGGGTGCGCTCGGAGGCGCGGGCCACCTCGACGACGTATCCGATGGCGATGGAGGCGATGCAGACGAGCAGGACGTTGTGGACGGTGTCGCGGCTGAACGCCCCGCGCTCCACCACGTTGGCGACACCCACCAGCAGGGAGGCGAAGGCCGCCCAGCGCCAGCCGCCCTTGATGGCGTAGGCGAGGACGGCGCCGGCGGTCCATATGGAGGGCAGCGTCGGACCGCCCTCGACGATCCGCTGATGCGAGTCGGCGAACGGGGTGAGCAGGATGCCGGTGAGGGCCACGGTCAGGTCGATGACGAGGAACCGCTTGGTGCAGCTCGCGGCGTTCGCCACGCGGGGCAGCGTGCCGAGCGTCCACCCGGCGAGCACCACGTAGTAGGCGATGGCGAGCCAGGGGCGGTCGAGCTTCTCGTGCGCCGTCGCGAAGAGCCCGATGGCGTACAGCATCGTCAGGACGCGGTAGCCGGTGAGCGCGCGCCACAGCGGCTGCTCCACCGACATCCGCATGACTCTCTCGCGCTTGGCCATGTCCCCCACCGCCGCGTCCCGACCGCCGTGCCCCGCACCGCCGTGTCCCTGCCCCCGCCCCTGAACGGACGCGGCTAGGCGCCCGACCGTTCCTTGTCCCCCGTCTTGGCGGCCGCCTTCTCGGCGGCCGCCTTCTCCGCCGCCTTCTCGATCGCCTTGGCGGCCTTGGCGGCCTCGGCGATCTGGCGCTTCGCGGCCGTCGCGTACATGTCGACGTACTCCTGGCCGGAGAGCTTCATGATCTCGTACATGACCTCGTCGGTCAGCGCCCGCAGCACGAAGCGGTCCTGCTCCATGCCCTGGTAGCGGCGGAAGTCGAGCGGCTTGCCGATGCGGATGCCGGGGCGCATCAGCTTCGGCATCAGCTTGCCGGGCGGCTGGATCTTCTCCGTGTCGATCATGGCCACGGGGAGCACCGGCGCTCCCGTGGCGAGCGCCACGCGCGCGAGGCCGCCCGGTTTGCCGCGGTAGAGGCGCCCGTCGGGCGAGCGCGTGCCCTCGGGGTAGATGCCGAACAGCTCGCCGCGCTCCAGGACCTCGATGCCGCTCTTGATGGCCGCCTCGCCCGCGCCGCGGCCGCCGGAGCGGTCCACGGGGAGCTGGCCGACGCCCTTGAAGAAGGCGGCGGTCAGCTTGCCCTTCACGCCGGGGGAGGTGAAGTACTCCGCCTTGGCGATGAAGGTGACCTTGCGGTCGAGGACCGCGGGGAGGAAGAAGGAGTCCGAGAAGGAGAGGTGGTTGCTCGCCAAAATCGCGGGGCCCTCGGCGGGGACGTTCTCAAGGCCCTCCACCCAGGGCCTGAAGCCGAGCTTCAGCGGCCCTCCGATGGCAACCTTCATTGCGCCGTAGATCAAACCGAGTGCCTCCTGTTTCTGTGGATCAGACCTTAACCCGGGGTACGGCCAATGGGCCCGACGACCCTGGTCGGTGTCAGTCCGGTCGCGTACGGTGAAGTACTCCTCTCCACTTCTCGCAAGCTGTCACGTTCTCCCTAGCTGTCACGACTCCCCTTGCCACATCTCACGAAGGAGACCGAAGGTGCCGGTCCTCCCCGGAGCCGAGCCATACCGCCACGAAGGCGGCGAGGTCGGCGTCCTGCTCTGCCACGGCTTCACCGGATCCCCGCAGTCGCTGCGCCCCTGGGCCGAGTATCTGGCGGAGCGCGGCCTGACCGTCTCGCTGCCGCTCCTTCCCGGGCACGGCACCCGCTGGGAGGACATGCAGGTCACCGGCTGGCAGGACTGGTACGCGGAGGTGGAGCGCGAGCTGCGGGGCCTGCTGGAGCGGTGCGAGCGGGTCTTCGTCTTCGGGCTCTCCATGGGCGGCGCGCTCGCTCTGCGCCTCGCGGCCAAGCACGGCGACGCGATCAGCGGCATCGTCCTGGTCAACCCGGCGAACAAGCTGCACGGCCTGTCCCCCTACGCGCTCCCGGTCGTCCGGCACCTCGTGCGGACGACGAAGGGCATCGCGAGCGACATCGCCAAGCCCGGCTCGGTGGAGATCGGCTACGACCGGGTGCCGCTGCACGCCGCGTACTCCCTGCGGATCTTCTTCCGCCTTGTCGACGGCGAACTGCCGCAGGTCACCCAGCCGTTGCTGCTGCTCCACAGCCCGCGCGACCACGTGGTGCCGCCCGCCGACTCGGCGCGCGTCCTCAGCCGCGTCTCGTCCAGGGACGTCACGGAGATCCTGCTGGAACAGAGCTACCACGTGGCGACGTTGGACCATGACGCGGACCGGATTTTCGAGGAGAGTTACGCCTTCGTCGGCCGGCTCGCCCCCAGTGTCGGCAAGGAAGGGACGGCCACCGGTGGCTGAGCACGAGGCGGACCGCGACGAGAGCCGCGACGAGAGCCGCGACGACGAGAGCCGCGAGCCCGAGCGGGCCCCCGCGAAGAACCCCGAGAAGAGCGCCGAGAAGAACCTCGAGAAGAGCAGGGCGCCCCGTGACGGCGGGCTGCCGCTGGATGAGGACGCCGCCTGGCAGGCGATCGTCGCGGGGTACGGCGAGGAGCCCGCGGACCCGCCCGGCGCGAAGCCCTTCAAGTCGGTCGAGGACCTGGCCCTCCTGGAGTCGGAGACCAACGGCCCGACGGACGCCGCCCCCGCGCAGGACGGCCCCGTGAAGGACGCCCCCGACGCCAAGTCCGGCCCGGGACCCGGCGGCGACAAGCCGCTCGGCAGCTCCGTCTCCTTCGCGCCCGGCGTCGGCGGCCCCCGCGACTACACCGCCCCTGAGCCCACCGAGGACGACTTCGACGCGGACGACGAGGGGCACTTCGTGCCGCCGGAGCCGCCGCCGCTGCCCGAGGCCGACGTGACGGCCAAGTTCGCCTGGCTCGCGGTGCTCGGCGGCCCGCTGCTCATCCTGCTCGCCGTGCTGCTCGGCTGGCAGATGACGTGGTGGCTGACGACGCTCGGCATCGGCGGCTTCCTGGGCGGCTTCGCCACGCTCGTGACGCGGATGCACAGCGGGGACGAGGACGAGGACGACGATCCGGGGCGCGGCGCGGTCGTCTGAGCCCGCGCGCAGCCGCGCAGCCCCACTTCAAGGCCCGTCCGGAGCGCTCCGGGCGGGCCTTCGGCGTGCCCGGGACACGCGGGACACGGCGAGGGAGCCGCCCGCGGCACGGGAATGGAACCCGATCCCGCCGAGCGGCGAAGGAGAGGTGAACCACCCGCACGAGCCCAAGCCTTCGAGGCGTTCGTACGAACGAAAGGAGCCCCGATGACCGTCGACCCCGGCGTCCCCCTTCCCCTGGGGCAGGGCGAGCAGAGCGACGCCTGGTCCATCGAGCGGTCCCGGGACGAGCCCGAGCAGTTCGCCGCCCTCTTCGACCGGCACGCCGACTCCGTCCATCGGTACGCGGCGCGCCGGCTCGGTCCCGAGGCGGCGGAGGATCTGATGGCGGACACCTTCACCACCGCCTTCAAGGAGCGCCACCGCTACGACCTGGCGCGGGCCGACGCCCGCCCCTGGCTCTTCGGCATCGCGACCAACCTCATCGGGCGGCACCGCAGGGCCGAGGCCCGCCGCTTCAAGGCGCTCGCCCGGGTGCCCGAGCCGGTGCCGCACGAGGAGCCGGTCGCCGACCGCGCGGTCGCCCGCGTGGGCGCCGAGAGGATGCGCGGGGAGCTGGCGGCGGCGCTGGCCCGGCTCCCCGCACGCCACCGTGACGTGGTGCTCCTCGTGGCGTGGGCCGACCTCGGCTACGAGGAGGTGGCGCACGCGCTGGGGGTGCCCGTCGGCACCGTCAGATCCCGGCTGCACCGGGCCCGCAGAACACTGCGCGAAGCACTGGGCGGATCCGATCCGACAGCTTTCCAGGAGGTACACGCCCATGAACGAGCTCGATGAACTGCGCCGCTGGGAGGCGGGGGCGCCCCCGCTCGACGACGACACCCGCCACCGCGCGCGGGTGCGGCTCTTCGCCGCGATGAACGAACAGCCCGCAGCGGTACGGCCGCCGGGGCGCCGGCGCGTGCCGCGTATCGCCCTCACCGGCCTCGTGGCGGCCGCGGTGGCCGCGACCGTCCTGGTCACCGTCGACGGCGCGCGGGAAGGACAACAGGCCAAGCCGCCCGCCGTCGACTCCCCGAACGTGGCCAACGTCGCCGCGCCGAAGGTGCTCAACGGCGCGGCCGACTGGGAGCGCAGGCACGAGCGGCAGACCGTGGTGCCTCGCGACGACCAGTTCATCTACTCCAAACGGATCATCAGGGAGACGGAACGGAAGACCGGCAAGGTCAGGACGTACACCGACGAGATGTGGGACTCGGTGGACGGCTCCCGGAGCTCATTGACCATGGAGCTCGGCAACATCATGTGGGAGGAGCCCCTGGGCGAGGGCGAGAGCGTGTGGCCGCCCCGCAGGTGGGACGAGCTGAAGAAGCTGCCCACCGACCCCGAGAAGCTCGTCCCGGCCATCGTTTCCGCGGGCGCCTCCAACGGGTCGATCAGCGACTTCACCGAGGACGACCGGTGGCAGGCCTACTTCCTGCTGGGCGAGCTCCTGAAGGCGCCGGTGCTGCCCGAAGGGCTGCGCGCCGCAGCCTACGAGGGGCTGGCGCTCGTGCCCGGCGTCAAGACGGTCGAGGGGGTCGAGGACTCGGCCGGGCGTACCGGTGTGGGGATCGCCTACCCCGGCCGGTTCAAGGGCCGGTACCTCATCTTCGACGCGAAGTCCTATGAATTCCTGGGCTTCCGCGACGAGCGGATCTCGCGCGACGGGAAGAAGACGTACGTCCAGCTGTCGCACACGGTCGAGTGGGCGATCGTCGACAAGGTGAGGCAGCGCCCGTGAGGCTCACCGGGTAGCGGGAACCCTGAGGGCGGCCAGGACGGGCAGATGGTCCGTGGCCGCCCTCAGGTCTTCCCCGGTGACCCCGGGCAGGTCCAACGGCACGCCGCAGCCGAGCACTTCGATGCCGGGCGTGGCGAAGATCGCGTCGATGCGCTGGTGCGGGTCGGCGGGCGTGGAGGTGTTCTCGCCGCCCCAGGGCTTGGCCGTCCAGCAGTCCTGGAGCCCCTCCGCGAGCCTGCGGAACGTACGCCCCTGCGGCCGCTCGTTGAGGTCGCCGCCCGCGACCGCGTGCTCCACGCCCATCCCGGCGAGCCGGTCGAGCAGCATTCCGCCCTGCGCGTACCGCTCGTCGGTCTGCAGGCTCAAGTGGCAGCTCAGGACGCCGAGTCGGGCGCCCCCGAAGCGGACGACCGCGGTCGCGAAGCCGCGCCGGTGCAGCCCCGGGGTGAGGGGCAGCAGGACGTCCTCGGTGTGCTCGACGGTCGCCCGGAGCGAGCAGAGCAGCGCCGGGCCCGACGCGGTGCCGCCGCCGGAGAGGATCACGAGGTCGGCCGCGCGCGCGAGGCGGGCCAGCTTCTTGCGCCAGCGGAAGAACCGCGGCGCCTCCTGGATCAGGACGAGGTCGGGGGCGCAGGCGGCGATGACCCGGGCGAGCGCGTCGGTGTCGTCCCGCATCGAACGGATGTTGTAGCTGAGCACCCGGATGACGGCGGAACCGTCGGATTCGGTGCGCGAGTTGGGGAGCGAGGAGGTCGAACTCGTCGGCATGGCGATCAAGATACGCGAACGCGGGACAGAGACAGCGAACGCCGGACGGGCTGGGGAGATCCAGCCCGTCCGGCGTTTGAGGACGAGCGCGCAGCGCGATCGACGGCACCCGTGGCGCGGCCAACGGCACTCCGGCGCAGGGTCACATGACCGGATCAGGCTCCCGAGCCAGGTCCGCCGCGCCGACAAGCCCCGCCTTGTTGCCCAGCTGGGCGGCGATGACCTGGGCCTCGGGGCGCCAGGCGGCACCGACGAGCCAGCGCTTGAAGGACTTGCGGATCGGGTCGAGGACCAGCTCGCCCTCGTCCGAGAGGCCGCCGCCGACGATGAACGCGGACGGGTCGAAGAGGGACGCCAGGTCGGCGAGGCCCGCGCCCGCCCAGCGGGCCAGCTCGCGGTAGGAGTCGATGGCGACGGCGTCACCCTGCCGGGCGGCCATCGAGATGTGCTTGCCCTCGATGCCCTCGGGGGTGCCGTCACCGAGCGAGAGGAGGTACTCGGCGTTCTCGGGGGTGGCGTTGGCCCGCTGGCGCGCGTACCGCACGAGGGCGCGGCCGGAGGCGTACTGCTCCCAGCAGCCCTGGCTGCCGCAGCCGCAGAGCAGGCCGTCCGGGACCATCCGGATGTGGCCGAACTCGGCGGCCACGCCGAAGTGGCCGCGGCGCAGCTTGTTGCCGATGATGATGCCGCCGCCGAGGCCGGTGCCGAGCGTGATGCAGATGACGTTGCGGTGGCCCTTGCCGCCGCCGAACTTGTACTCGCCCCACGCGGCCGCGTTGGCGTCGTTCTCCACGACGACCGGCAGCCCGACGCGCCTTTCGACCTCGTCCTTCAGCGGCTCCTGCCGCCAGTCGATGTTCGGCGCGAAGTAGACCGTGGAGCGCTGGCGGTTGACGTAGCCGGCGGCGCCGATGCCGACGCCGACGATCTCGTGTCCGGCCCGCGCGCCTTCCACGGCGGAGGCGATCGCGTCGACGATGGCCTCGGAAGTACCAGGGGTGGGCACCTTGAAGGTCGAGAGGATGTTGCCGTCCTCGTCGACCACTCCGGCCGCGATCTTGGTGCCGCCGATGTCGACGCCGATGGTGAGTCCCATGAATCCCTCAGTTCGATCGAGCCCCGCTACGGCCCACCGTACCCGAGGGGGGTCAGTCGAGATCGATGTGTTCCCCGGTCGCGGGCCCCTCGTCCCGGCGATCGGTGCCCTTGGCGTCGCCGCCCGCCGCGCCGCCCGACGTGTCGCCGCCCGCCGCGCCGCCGCGGGTCCAGCGGCTCTCCTGCTTCTCGACCGCCGAACGGTAGGCGGCGAGCAGTTCGGAACCGGCCGCCGCCAGGTGGTCGAAGACGTCGGGGTTGCGCTCGATGACCGGCTCGACCACGGCCTTCGCCTGCTGGACGACCTGCTTCACGGTCTGCTCGACGACGCCCTGGCCGACCGCGCCGAGCAGCGGCGACTGGAGGCCGGAGAGCTTGTCGGAGACGGCGTCGACGAGCTTGCGCAGCTCCTCGGCCGCGGAGCCGGGCTGCGGCCCGTACTCGGCGCGGCGGCGGGCCTGCTCCGCCGCGAGATCCTCGGCGCACGCCTTCTCCCACGCGTCGGCGTCAGCTTCGGCAGCGGCTGCGGCTGCGGCTTCGACGTGCGGAGCTTTACGCTCGGATGCATCGCTCATACCACTCGACGTTACCCGAATGGCGGTATCCCGTTCACCGTCCGTCGGGCCACAGCCGCGGGTCCGGCGTGAACCGCACCCGCAGCTCGCCCTCGCGCAGCCCGGCCCCCGCGACGGAGCAGCGGCGCAGCGCGGACGGCAGGGGGACGATGCGGCGGAAGGCTCCGGCGGTGACGACGAGTTCGTCGCCCCGCCGGACCAGGCCGAGCTGCTCACGTACGGCGCCGGGGAGCGGTATGTGCCAGATGTAGGCATGGTCCTCCTCGTCGGCGGACGCCTCGGTGACGGGCCACTCGACGGGCGCCGGGGCGGGGCTCGGGGCGGGCAGGCCGAGGGCGGCGAGGTCGTCGGCGCCACGCGGATCGTGGCCGAGGTGGCGGACCGTTCGGACGGGCTCGTACGCCGTCTCCCACTCGTCCAGCGTCTTGCGCTGCTGCGCGAGGAGCGCCGCCGACCAGGTGTCCGCGGACGCGTCGGGCAGGACGCGGTTGGCGAGCAGGAGGTCAGTGCGCAGGCCTTGCAGGGCGAGGCCGGTGGCGGCGGAGGCGAGGGCGTCGGCGCCCGCGGGGCCCGGCTCGGCGACCAGGCGCACGGTGGTCTCGGGTGCCTCGATGACGGCCTGGGCGGCGGCCAGCTCGCCCTCCAGGCGGGCGGCGCTCTCGTACAGCCAGGCGGCGGGCATCGGGACGCCCGCGAGGCGCCCGAGCATGGGGCGCAGGGCGCGGGCGGCCTGCCGTTCGGGCGGCAGGAGCCTGCGCAGATAGCGGCGCAGCTGCTCGGGCAGGGCGAGGACGGCGAGGGCTTCGGGGGCGGGCGGCAGGTCGACGACCACGGTGTCGTGGGCGCCCTCTCGGGCGGCGTCGCGCAGGGCGCGCAGCAGGGCCAGCTCGCCGCTGCCGGGCAGCGGGGTCAGCTCCTCGCCGTCGAGCCGCTCGGCACCGAGCAGGTCGAGTGCGGAGGCGGCACGTTCCTGCAAGGCGAGCAGGTCGTCCCGGAAGCGGTCGGCGGGCGCGAGGCGCCGCGCGGTGAGTCCGGGGTGCGCGTCCAGGTCGCCGAGCACCGCGCCCAGGGTGTCGGTGCGGTCGGCGCTGATCACCAGCGTCCGGTGGCCCGCGCGGGCGGCGGCGAGCGCGGTGCCCGCGGCCGCGGTGGTTCGTCCGGCGCCGCCGGGGCCGGTGACGAGGAGGGTGCGCATAAGGGTGAACGGTACGTCAGCGCGGGGCGCGGGCCTGGGGTGCGGGTCCGCCTGCTCGCCGTGGGGGTGGGGTTGTCTGGCGGCTGACGGTGGTTGTGGGTTGCTCGCGCAGTTCCCCGCGCCCCTGAAAGCAGGGGCTCCGCCCCGCTTTCCCGCTTGTCCCTCGGCCCCTCAGCCCTCCCCAGGCCCCTCGGACCCCTCAGGCCTCTTTGGACTCGACCCGCTTCTTCAGGCCCGCGAGTGCGCGGTCGATGATGACCTTCTCGGCCTTGCGCTTGATCATGCCGAGCATGGGGATCTTGACGTCGACGGTCAGCCGGTAGGTGACCTCGGTGCCGGTGCCCGCGGGCTTCAGGAGGTACGAGCCGTCCAGGGAGCGCAGCATCTGGGACTTGACGAGGGTCCAGCTGACCTCGTTCTGCCCGGTCCAGGTGTAGCCGAGGGTCTGGTCGTCCTTGATCGCGCCCGCGTCCATGACGAGGCGGACCTGCTTGGCGCGGCCCTGCTCGTCGGTGGCGAGCACCTCGGCCTCCTTCACCTCGCCCGTCCAGTCCGGGTAGCGGGCGAAGTCGGCGATCACTCCCATGACCTCGGCCGGGGCCGCCTCGATCATGATGCTCGAGCTGGTGTGTTCCGCCATCGCTGTGGCTCCTCCAGATGCGGTCCGGGTCCGGTACGGGACGTCTACCGCGTGAAGGCTACCGCGCGCCACGAGGTCACCACTCCAGGGCCCAGGGCCTGCCCGACCCGGCGAAGTGGCCCACGTTCACGCACTCCGTCGCGCCGACGCGCATGCGCCGGACCAGGGGCTGGTGGACGTGGCCGAAGAGCGCGTACTTGGGGCGGGTGGCGCGGATCGCGTCGAGCAGGGCGCGGCTGCCGCGTTCGAAGCGGCGGGCCACGGTGTCGTAGAGGAGTTCGGGGACGTCCGGCGGGATGTGGGTGCACAGGACGTCGACCTCGCCGACCGCCTCGATCTTGGCCGCGTACTCCTCGTCGCTGATCTCGTACGGCGTACGCATGGGGGTGCGCAGGCCGCCGCCGACGAAGCCGAAGACGCGGCCGCCGATCTCGACGCGCTGGCCGTCGAGGACGGTGGTGCCGGGGCCGGCGTATTCAGGCCACAGAGCCGGGATGTCGACATTTCCATAGGTGGCGTACGTGGGGGTGGGAAAGGCCGCGAAGAGTTGCGCGTACTGCTTGCGGACCGCGCTCTCGATCGCCGGGCCCCGGTCCACTCCCGCCCACAGCCGCCTGCCGAACTCCCTGGCCTCCTCGAAGCGGCGGGCGGTGCGCAGCTCCACCAGCCGGGTCGCGTTCCGCGCGCCGAAGAGGTCGGGGAAGATGCCGCGCGAGTGGTCGGCGTAGTCGAGGAAGAGTACGAGGTCACCGAGGCAGACGAGCGCGTCGGCGCCGTCTTTCGCGCGGGCGAGATCCGCCGCGTTGCCGTGCACGTCACTGACCACATTGACCCGGAAAGCTGGCATACCGATCACCCTAGGACGGGCGCCTGACGGACGGTAGGGCCCGGGCCGGCGGCCGGACCTGCGGTTACTTCCGAGTCGTAAAGGCGGTGGCGTACTCTGCGGTTCAGACCAACGGCGACGTGTGACGCACCGAACATCTGGGGCCGCCCCCCTACCGAACAAGCCATACCGATGGGTAACGTCCGGGCAGTCCAGTAGTGCTCAGCCCCCCACTCGACTGAGCACCTGCCCGATCTTGGACCGCACCGTCGCAGCACACAACGTCGTGGCGCCGGCGCCCTATGTAGGAGCAGCAGTCTTGCGCGAGTTCAGCCTTCCGGCCCTGTACGAGGTCCCTGCGGACGGCAATCTGACCGACATCGTCCGTAGAAATGCCGCGCAGCACCCGGATGTCGCCGTCATCGGCCGCAAGGTCGACGGCAGCTGGCAGGACGTTGACGCCAGGACCTTCCTCGCGGAGGTGCGCGCCACCGCCAAGGGCCTGATCGCCGCCGGTGTGCGGCCCGGCGACCGCGTCGGCCTGATGTCCCGTACGCGCTACGAATGGACGCTCCTCGACTTCGCCATCTGGAGCGCGGGCGCGGTGACCGTGCCGGTGTACGAGACGAGTTCGGCCGAGCAGATCCAGTGGATCCTCGGTGACTCCGGTGCCGTCGCCTGCGTCGTCGAACTGGACGCGCACGCCGCCACCGTGGAGTCCGTACGCGACCGGCTGCCCGCCCTCGCGCACATCTGGCAGATCGACAAGGGCGCCGTCGAGGAGCTGAACCGCGCGGGCGCCGAGGTCACTGACCGGACCGTCGACGAGCGCTGCGCGGCCGTCGGCGCCGACGACCCGGCCACCATCGTCTACACCTCGGGCACCACGGGCCGCCCCAAGGGCTGCGTGCTGACCCACCGCAGCTTCTTCGCGGAGTGCGGCAATGTGGTGGAGCGCCTCAAGCCCCTCTTCCGTACGGGCGAGTGCTCGGTCCTGCTCTTCCTGCCCGTCGCGCACGTCTTCGGGCGCCTGGTCGAGGTCGCCGCGCTGATGGCGCCGATCAAGCTGGGCCACGCGCCGGACATCAAGCACCTCACGGACGAACTCGCCTCCTTCCGCCCGACCATGATCCTGGGCGTCCCGCGCGTCTTCGAGAAGGTCTACAACGCGGCGCGCGCCAAGGCGCAGGCCGAGGGCAAGGGCAAGATCTTCGACAAGGCGGCGGACACGGCGATCGCGTACAGCTGCGCGCTCGACACGGTCTCGGGGCCGTCCCTCGGCCTGAAGATCAAGTACAAGGTCTTCGACAAGTTGGTCTACAGCAAGCTGCGGGCGGTACTCGGCGGCCGCGGCGAGTACGCGATCTCCGGCGGCGCCCCGCTCGGCGAGCGCCTCGGCCACTTCTTCCGCGGCATCGGCTTCACGGTCCTGGAGGGCTACGGCCTGACGGAGTCCTGCGCGGCCACCGCCTTCAACCCCTGGGACCGCCAGAAGATCGGCACGGTCGGGCAGCCGCTGCCGGGCTCCGTCGTGCGCATCGCCGACGACGGTGAGGTCCTGCTCCACGGCGAGCACCTGTTCTCGCGGTACTGGAACAACGAGGGCGCCACCGAAGAGGCCCTCGCCGACGGCTGGTTCCACACCGGTGACATCGGCACGCTCGACGAGGACGGCTATCTGCGGATCACCGGCCGCAAGAAGGAGATCATCGTCACGGCGGGCGGCAAGAACGTCGCCCCGGCCGTCATCGAGGACCGCATCCGCGCGCACGCGCTGGTCGCCGAGTGCATGGTCGTCGGCGACGGCCGCCCCTTCGTGGGGGCGCTCGTCACGGTCGACGACGAGTTCCTGGGCCGCTGGGCCGCCGAGCACGGCAAGCCCGCCGGGTCGACGGCGTCCTCCCTGCGTGACGACGCGGATCTGCTCGCGGCGATCCAGAGCGCGGTGGACGACGGCAACGCGGCGGTCTCCAAGGCGGAGTCCGTACGGAAGTTCCGGGTCCTCAGCTCCCAGTTCACGGAGGAGTCGGGGCATCTGACGCCGTCGCTGAAGCTGAAGCGGAATGTGGTGGCCAAGGATTATGCGGACGAGATCGAGGCGATTTACCGCGGGTAGCGTGGGCGGGGCGCCCACTCGCCGTGGGGGGTCCTCCCGGTTCGCGGCTCTCGGTCTCGTCGTGGTTGCTCGCGCAGTTCCCCGCGCCCCTAAAAGCCGGGCTGCGCCCGCTTTTATGGGAAGCGGGGCGGAGCCCCTGCTTCAGGGGCGCGGGGAACTGCGCGAGCAAGCGACGACGGCCGTCGGACGCCCGACGGCCTCAGGCCGCAGCCCCGTAGGCGCTACAAGAGTTCCCGGAGCCTCTCCGCCAGGAGGTCCCAGCGCCATTTCTCCTCGACCCAGAGGCGCCCCCGCCCGCCCATGCGGGCCCGCAGCTCCGCATCCGCGAGCAGCGCGGTGATCCTCTCCGCCGCCTCCTCGGGGGCGCCGCCCCGGACCACCCAGCCCGTCTCCCCGTCGAGCACCGCGTCCGGCGCCCCGCCGGAGTCGCCGGCGACCACGGGAAGGCCCGTCGCCGACGCCTCCAGGTAGACGATGCCGAGGCCTTCCACGTCCAGGCCCCCGCGCCGCGTCCGGCACGGCATGGCGAAGACGTCGCCCGCGCCGTAGTGCGCGGGCAGCTCCGACCACGGCACCGCCCCGGTGAAGCGGACGGAGTCGGCGACGCCGGTCTCGGCGGCGAGCTTGCGCAGGTCGTTCTCGTACGGCCCGCCCCCGACGATCAGAAGCACCGCCTCCGGCTCCGCGGAGAGAATCCTCGGCATGGCGAGGATCAGCGTGTCCTGTCCCTTGCGCGGCACCAGCCGCGAGACGCACACCACCACGGGCCGGTCGGTCAGCCCGAGCCGCGCCCGCACCACGTCCCCGCCGGAGCCGGGGTGGAAGGTCTTCTCGTCGACGCCGGGCGGGAGTTGCACCATCCGCCCGGCCGCCGCGGGCGTCAGCGCGGCGGCGATCCGCGAGCGCGTGTACTCCCCGAGATAGGTGATCGTGTCCGTCGACTCGCCGATCCTGCGCAGCAGTTGACGTGAGGCGGGCAGCTGGGCCCACCCGGCCTCGTGCCCGTGCGTCGTGGCGACGAGCCGCCTCGCCCCCGCCTTGCGCAGCGCGGGCGCCATGAGTCCGAGCGGGGCCGCCGCCCCGAACCACACCGACGTACAGCCGTGTTCGCGCAGGAGCGAGGCCGCGCGGCGCGTGACGCGCGGGGTCGGCAGGAGCATCGTCGTGGGGTCGCGTACGACCTTGAAGGGCTGCTCGGCGTCGAAGGCCGCGGTGGCCTCGGCGCCCTCGCGGCCGCGCTTCCAGGTGGAGGCGTAGACGACGAGCTCGGCGGGGTCCAGGCGCAGCGCCATGTTGTGCAGGAACGCCTGGATGCCACCGGGCCTGGGCGGGAAGTCGTTCGTGACGATCAGGGTCTTGTGCATCGCGCCCGACAGTACCGAAGGCGCCGGTGCCGGAAGCGCCCGGCCGCACCGATCGGCCCCGCCTCTTCGTCCGCGCCCGCCCCGGCCCGGCATCATGACTCCCCGAATCACAATGAAGTACGCAAAAAGGGGCGACAAGCACATGGCGTACATGGCGCGCATCCTGGCCGTCTGGGTCCTGACCAGGGCCCTCCTGCTGCTCTGCGTCTTCCGTGTGCTGACCGCCCCCGGCCCGGATGTCACCAGCGACGTCTCCGTCATCTACCAGGGCTGGTACGAGATCCTGCGCACCGGCACCTTCCCGCTCGACGACGTCACCTGGCAGTACCCGCCCGCCGCCGCCCTCGCCGTCCTCTCCCCCGCCCTGCTGCCCTTCCTCGGGTACGCCTCCGCCTTCTTCGTCCTCGCCCTCCTCGCCGACGCGGCGGTCTGCGGGCTGCTCCTGTACACGGGGCGGCGGCCCGGCAAGTCGCTGCGCGGCCTGTGGGTGTGGGTGGCGGGCGTGCCCCTGCTCGGCCCGACCGTGTACGCGCGCTACGACGTGATGGTGACCGCCGTCGCGGTCGCCGCGCTGCTCGCCGGGGCCCGGCATCCGCGCACGATGGGGGCGCTCGCCGGGTTCGGGGCGCTGCTCAAGGTGTGGCCGGTGCTGCTGCTCGTCGGGGTCCCGCGCGGGCGGGCCACCCAGCGGTCCTGGACGGCGGCCGCGTGCGCGGCCCTCGGCGCGACGCTGGCGTTCCTCGTGGCGATGCCGGGCGCGCTCGCGTTCCTCACCTTCCAGCGCGACCGCGGCACGGAGGTGGAGTCCCTCGGCGCCCTCGTCTTCCACGTGGGGCGCCACCTCGGCTGGCGGGGCGAGGTGCGGCTCAACTACGGCTCGGTGGAGTTCCTCGGCCCGTACGTCCCACTGGTGAGCACGGCGGCGCAGGCGCTGTCCGCGGCCGCCTTCTGCTGGCTCCTTGTGTGGCGGCTGCGCGCGCGGGCCTGGTCGGCGAGCACGCTCGCGGACGCGGCGTTCGTGGCCGTGCTGCTCTTCACCGCCACCAGCCGCGTGATCAGCCCTCAGTACATGCTGTGGCTCGTCGGCGTCGCCGCCGTCTGCCTGGCGTTCCGCACGAGCCGCATGGAGGTGCCGGCCCGGCTGGTCCTCGCGGCCACGTTCGTGACGTTCCTGGAGTTCCCGGTGTGGTTCTCGCACGTGGTGGCCAGCGACCCGCTCGGCGTCGCGCTCTTGGTCGTACGCAATGGCCTGCTGGTCGCGGCGGCCCTGCTGGCGTGCCGCAACCTGTGGCGGCAGACCGTGTCCGAGCCGCGCGGGCGGGCGCGGCAGCCGGTGCCGGAGCAGGTCAGCCAAGCTCCGAGCGCAGATACGTACGCCAGCGCGCCGTGAACTCCTCGGGCGTGGTGTCCAGGACGTCGTGCAGCGCGTCCCGCACCGCGCCCGCCCGCTTCCCGTGGTCGCCGACGGCCCGGTAGAAGTCCGTCAGCTTCCGCTCGCCCCACCGCTCCGCGATCATCCGGCAGGCCAGCCACGCGCCCTCGTACGACGCGGCGAGCCGCCCGGCGTCCCGGCCGAAGCCGAAGTCCGCGTCTCCCGGGAGCGCGTCCGGCAGCTGTCCGCCGCGCACCGCCCGCCGCAGCTCGGGGGCGGCCTGCGGCGCGGTGCGCCCCGTGCCGCGGTAGCCCACCCAGTCCGCGAAGCCCTCGGAGAGCCAGAGCGGGGTGGCCGGTGACGTCTGCGTGCGGGTCGCCACGTGGGCCGTCTCGTGGGTCAGGACGACCTGCTTGCCGAAGTCGCCGAGGACGCCGTACGCCTCGGGGTTGACGATGATCCGGTCCGCCGGGGCCCGCCCCGAGCCGCCCGCCTCGCCCGTGGTGACCGCCGCTATCCCCCGGTACCCGGAGGCGGGCGCCCCGAGGAGGCCCGCCATGCCCTTCAGGGAGCGGGGGACGATGACGACGACCTTCCGCGGCCACTTCCCCGGCCAGGCCGCCCGCACCGCGGGCACCGCCCGGTCGGCCAGCTCGCGGTAGCCGCGCAGTTCCCGCGCGCTCCGCCCGACGCCGAGGACGAGGCTGGTGGCGCCCCGCACCGCCCGCACCCTTCCCTGGTCCCACAGCTGCTCGCCCGCCTTCTTCGCGGGCCGCTCGGAGGTGACGTACCACTGCCCGCCGTGCCGTGCCAGCGAGAGCGTGCGTTCGGCGACGAGCGGGGCGCGGTCGTGGCCCTCGACGCGGTAGCGGATTTCGGCGCTCGCCGTGGCCCGGGAGCCGGAGCGCTCCAGGCGGTTGAGGCGGTACTCCCAGGCGTCCAGCGGGATGCCGCGGACGTGCGCGAAGAGGTCGGCCGCACCGGGCGCGGGCCGCTCGGTGCGCGCGTACGCCTTCTCGTCCCCGTCGAGGACGGCGTGTGCCCGGCGCTCCAGGAGTCTGCGCACCTCGCCCGCGGCGGAGTCCGGGACCGGGTCGGCGCCGCATCCGGCGAGCACGGCGAGGCAGAGCGCGACGCACAGCGCCACCACCCACGACCCACGTCTGTGACCAGCCACCACCCGCCCGATCGTACGGGGCGGTGGTGAACCGGCCGCCGGTCAGACCCGCGTGACGGAGGAGACCGGCATCATGCCGACGGGGTCGTAGCGGACCGGGGCGCCGGGGTAGGGGGCGTGCACCACCTGGCCGTTGCCCACGTACATCCCGATGTGGCTGGCGTCGTCGCGGTAGGCGACGAGGTCGCCCGGCTGCGCCTGGGCGAGGGGCACCTGCCGTCCGGCGTACCGCTGGGCCTGCGAGGTGCGCGGCAGGCCGACCCCCGCCTGGGCGTACGACCACTGCATGAGGCCCGAACAGTCGAAGCCGGAGGGGCCGTTGGCGCCCCACACGTAGGGGCGGCCGACCGCGGACCTGGCGGCGGCGATGGCGGCGGCGGCCCGCGAGGAGGACGGGGCGCCGCCCGCTTCGGGCGCCACGGGGCGGCTGCCGGAGCGCGAGGACCTGTCGTGCGCGGCGCGCTCGTCGCCCGACAGCGAGTTGAGCAGCTTCCGGGCCTTGGCCAGCTTGTGTTCGACCGTGCGCTTGTGGCGGGCGACGAGGGTGCGGCTCTTCTCCAGCTCGGCGAGCTTGCGCCCGGCCTCGGTGCGCTTCTGCGCGAGGCCGCGCTGGGCCTGCTGGAGATCGAGGAGCTGTCCCGCGTGCCGGGCGCTGACGCGGTCCAGGGCGGTGGCCTTGTCGAGGTAGCCGTCCGGGTCGGAGGAGAGCATCAGCTGGAGCGCGGGGTCGATGCCGCCCTCGCGGTACTGGGCCCCGGCGAGCGCGCCGAGCGCGCCGCGCATCTGGTTGATCCGCTCCTGGCCCCGCGCGATGCTGTCCCGGGCCCGCTCGACCTGGGCGCGCAGCTTGTCCGCGCGCTCGTCGGCCTTGTTGTACGCCTCGGTCGCCCGCTCTGCCTGTGCGTACAGCCGGTCCACCGTGGCCCGGGTGTCGGACGGCTTGTCCTGCGGCGCGGCGCCCGCGGGCGCCGCGGCGAGGGCGGCGGCCGCGGTGGCCGCCGCCGCCGAGAGGACGGTGACGCGTGTGCCCCGGTCCGGGCCGGGCTGTGCGGGACGGCGATGGAACCCCACGGGTGGCCGCTCTCCCTTCCGCTGACGACCCCCCGGCTCTCCGGGGGAATGCGCGCCGACAGTAGCCGTGCGACTACGCGGCGGCCAACGACCCGCAAGGGTGCGGACAGCCCGGCGCCCCGCTTCAGACGCAGGTCATCAGCGGGGCGCGGGGTCAGCGGCGGTTGCCGGAATTCGCCCGTTTGGGCGGCTGCGGCGGGGTGTTGACGTCAGAGGGGCTCCGGGCGCGGCGGCCGGGTCAGACGCGGACGCCGAACTGGAAGTCGCCGAGGTACCCGATGGCCTCGTAGCGCACCACGGCGCCGGGCTTGGGAGCGTGCAGCACCTGGCCGTTGCCCGCGTAGAAGCCGACGTGCGCGAGGTTGTTGAAGAACACCAGGTCGCCGGGCTTCAGTTCGCCCCGGCCGATCCTCGTGCCGTCGTTCTGCTGCGTGTACGTGGTCCGGCTGATGGAGACACCGGCCTGCGCGTACGCCCACTGGGTGAGGCCGGAGCAGTCGTAGGAGTTGGGGCCGGTGCCGCCGGAGACGTACGGCTTGCCGATCTGGGTGGCGGCGGCGCTCAGGGCGGCGGCGCCGCGGTTGGAGGCGGGGGCCTCGTCGCCGAGGTCGGCGCGCTTGTCGGCGGCGCGGCTCGCGCGCTGCTTCTCCTTGGCGGCCAGGTCCGACTTCTCCTTGGCCGTCAGCGTGTTGAGGAGCCTCTGCGCCTCGCCGAGCTTGCCCTGGACCTCTCGCTTCTTCTTGCCGAGTTCCGTGCGGGTGTCGGCGAGGTCGTCGAGCTTGCCCGCGGCCTCCTTGCGCTGCTGCGCGAGGTCCCGCTGCTTCTTCTGGATCTTCTTGAGCGAGTCGACCTGCTGGCTGCTCAGCTGGTCGAGGGTGGACGCCTTGTCGAGGTAGTCGTCCGGGTCGGAGGAGAGGAAGAGCTGCAGGGAGGGGTCGATGCCGCCGGAGCGGTACTGGGCGCTGGCCATCGAACCGAGGCCGTCGCGCAGCTCGTTCAGCTCTTCCTGGCCGTCGGCGACCTTGTCCTGGAGAGCGCCGATCTGCTTCTCCAGCTTCTCCTGCTTCTCCTTGGCGCCGTTGTACCTGTCGGTGGCCCGCCCCGCGTCTTCGTAGAGCTTGTCGACCTTGGACTTGACCTCGTCCTTGCTCGGCTTCGGCGCGGCCTGGGCGGCGCCTTGCGAGGTGAGGGCCACGGCAGCGGCGGCGGTCGCGGTGAGCACGGTCACGCGGGTGCGGCTCGGCTGCTTGGGTCGACGGTGGGACGCCACTCGGGCGGCTCCTTCTTCCTCCAGCCGCCCTACCAGGCGCGGCGGGCGGGTACCACCGCCGCCACCCCGGATGGGTGATCAACCGAGCGGGGGTTCGAAGGGTGACCCTAGTGACCTTCTTGTGATCAGTTCAAATCTCATCAGTAAAAAATCGGTCGCCAAGCGCATTCTTTACCGATAACGCACAGCCAGTGATGATCTTCTGACGCTATGTCGTACGAGGCACTGCCCAATTCGGGCATAGGGCCCAGGAGTTACTTGCGGCTCCTTAGCCCCGCGAAAGCCTCTTCAGCAGCACCGCCGAAGCCACCGGCCGCGCCCCCGCCTTGGCGATCCCGTCGGCCACCTCGCGGTCGGTCGAGACCACGACCACGGGCCTGCCCGGCGGCTCCGCGCGCACCAGCTGACGGATCAACTCATCAGCGGTCACACCCGGCTTGGAGAAGAGCACCCGCACCCCGCGCGGCGGCGCGAGCAGCACGGGCGCGGCCAGCTCCGCCCCGTCGAAGACGCAGGTGACCTCGGCCCCCGACTGGAGGGCGAGCTGGGAGAGCGAGCCGAGCAGCCGCAGCCGCTGCTTCTCCAGCGGCATGGTCGGATAGCCGGTTTTAGTGACGTTGTAACCGTCGACGACCAGGTGCGCCTGGGGCAGCGCCAGCAACTGGTCGAGGATCGCCGGGTCGTTCTCGGAGAGCGCGCGGGCGGCGATGTCCTTCGGTGACATCCGGCCGGGCTCTACGGCGTCGACGGTCTCGGCGGGGCGTACGGAGACGGGCGGCAGGGCCAGTTCGCGCCGCAGCCCCTGGGCCGACTCCAGGACCGTGTCGAGCAGCAGCCGCACCCGCATGTCCTCGACGCTGCGCCCCTCGCGCGCCGCCCTGCGGCTGGCCTCCAGGGCGGCCTCGGTCTCGCCGAGCCGCGCCTTGAGCCGGCGCGCCTCGCTCTCGGCGGCGGAGATCTGGGCCTGCCCCTCGGCACGGATGGCCTCGGTCTCGGCGGTGGCCTTGCGCAGCGCCGCCTCCCCGCGCTTGACGTCGCTGAGCGCCCCGCGCAGCTTGCGATGCATCGATTCGGCTTCCCGGCGCGCCGCCTCCAGCTCCGCGCGCAGCCGCTCGGTCTCCGCCCTGGTCTGGCCGCGGGCCGCGGCCAGCTCCGCGCGCAGCCGCTCCAGCTCGGCCTTGGTCTCCTCGCCGGCGCGCTCGGCGTCGGCCCGCTGGGCCTCCTCGCCCGCGGCGGTCACCAGCTTCACCCAACCGGGGGGACGCAGCACATAGGCCGCCGCGGCCACGTCCAGGGGATCGGCGGCCGGGGGCGGGGATCCCGCGTCCAGCGCGCCGGCCAGCTCGGCCTGCGCCTCCCTGAGGCGTTCGCCGATGCGCTGGCGGAAGAGGGTGTCGTTCTCCAGCGCCGCCGCCATGGCGTTGGCCGCGAACTTCGCGCGCCGGGTGGGCGTGAAGCGGGCGTACTGCCGCAGCTGGCCGGGCAGCTCGGCCAGGGTCAGTCCGCCGAAGCCGTCCGAGACGATCTGGACGACCCGTCGGCGTACCCCGTCGGGCAGCGGGCGGTCGAGCACCTCAGCGGTGCCGTCGTCCGGCTCCCCGCCTGCGCTCTCCACCATCCGTCACCCCACTAGCTGTGCGGGCCCCGCTCCCTCAGGAGCCGGTGCCCGGCCTGTCCACGAGTTCCACCTGATCCACCGCGTTGCACCAGCGGCAGCGCACCGACTCGATGGTCTCACTGACCACCTCGCGTTCCTCGACGTTCGACTCACCGGCCAGGTCGAGATGCACATACTCGACGACCTTCGACGTCCGGGTCACGTCGAAACGCGTGAGATTGCCGCAGAGCGTGCAGCGCCACCGGGTGGTGTCGGTCGGCAGGGGAACCGTCATCGTTGCTGTTCGCTTCCGTCGGTGGCCGTGGCGCGTCCGCGCTCTTGCGCGGTGCGTATTGCCCGTAACCCTAAGGCCTGTAAGGGGCGCCATGCGGCGGCCTCCGGTGCGGCATGGCGGTCTATGCGGTTAGCGCCCGTTACGTCATGCTCTGACCATGATCAATGCATGGGGTCCGAAGGGGGCCCGGCTGCTCAGGTGCCGGTCCGCCCCGGTGACGTACGGACTGATCGCCGTCTGCTGCCTGGTCTTCGTGATCTCCCCGGTCTCCGGGTTCAATCCCGTCCACGGCACCGGAGAGCGGCTGCTCGCCGCGCAGCAGGCCTACTTCGAGCGCTGGGGAGTGGTGCCCGCCGAGCTGTTCAGCGGCGCCCCGCGCGCCGCGCTCGGCCCGTTCACCGCGCTGTTCGTGCACGGCAGCTGGGTGCACCTGCTCGGGAACATGCTCTTCCTGTACGTCTTCGGGGCGATGGTCGAGGAACGGATGGGCCACCTCCAGTACGCGCTCTTCTACGTCAGCTGCGGCTACCTCGCCCTCCTCGCCTACGCCGCGGCGCACGCGGGCTCCGGCCAGACGCTCGTCGGGGCGTCGGGGGCGATCTCCGCCGTGCTCGGCGCCTTCCTCTATCTCTTCCCGAAGGCGCGCGTCACCAGCCTCTTCCCGTTCCTCTTCTTCCTGCCGCTGCGCTTTCCCGCGTGGGTGGTGCTGCCGTTCTGGGTGGCGTTGCAGTGGCTGGCGGCGGGGCAGGGCGGCAAGGGCACGGGGGTGGCCTATCTGGCGCACCTGGTGGGCTTCTCGCTGGGGTTCCTGTACGCCTGGGGGTGGTCCGTACGGAGGGCTAGAGTGAAAGCCCCAGCAGTACCGGCCACCGAGGGAGACAGCCAGCCGTGATCACCGCGATCGTGCTCATCAAGACCAGCGTGGACCGGATTCCGGAGATCGCCGAGTCGATCGCCGCGCTCGACTCGGTCAGCGAGGTCTTCTCCGTGACCGGTACGTACGACCTGATCGCGATGGTGCGGGTGCCGCGCCACGACGACCTCGCGGACGTCATCCCCGGCAGGATCAGCAAGATCCCCGGCGTGGAGGCGACGGACACGCACGTGGCGTTCCGTACGTACTCGCAGCACGACCTGGAGGCGGCGTTCGCGATCGGCCTCGACTCGTAGCCGGGCGCCGCCCCGCCGGGGCACTGTCCGCCGGGGCACTGTCCGCCGGGGCGCCGTCCGCCGGGGCGCTGTCCGCCGGGCTCCGTCCATGAGGGTTTCTTCATCTTCGGCTCATCCTGACGAAGAGGTACGCCGTGCACCCTCGCTCTCATGGTCTTCTCCCACCGCATGGCCGCCCTGGCCGCCGTCGTGGCGATCCCGCTCGGCATCGCCGCGACCAGCTATGCCCTGACCGACGATCCCCAGCCGCCCAAGGTCCCGCCGAAGGTGCGGCTGGAGAGCGGCTCGCCGTCCGCGGAGCCGACCATTCCCCGGCCCACCCCCAGCGACGAGACGGTCTCCCCGCCGCCGGTCAGCGAGAAGTCCTCGGGCGATGACAACGACGACGACGGCAGCGACGGCCGGCACGACGACTCCGACGACTCCACCGACGACGACGGCCCCGGTGACGACGGCTGAGCCACCGCGCCACCGGATCTCCGCCCGGGTCCGCATCCTGCTGTGGCTGCTCGTGGTGATGGCCGCCGCGCTCGCCGCGGTCGCGACCACCACCCGCTCGGTGCTGCTGCGCGACGCCGACCACCGGATCGACCGCCTCCTCGCCCAGGAGACCGGGGAGTTCACCCACTTCGTACGCGAAGGCGTCGATCCGCGCACGGGCGAGAAGTTCACCGACCCCGACCCGCTCCTGCGGCTCTTCCTGTCACGGCAGTACGCCGACCCCGACGAGGAACTGCTCGGCCTGATCGGCCGCGCCGGCGCCGGGCCCGCCACGAAGGAGCAGTCCCGCGAGCCGCGGTCCGGTCCCCCGCTCGCCGAGGACCCCGCGTCGCTGAAGGCCGTCTTCGACTCCTCCGGCGCCACCGGCACGCTGCACCGCCCCGACGGCGAGGTCCGCTGGTCGAAGGTGGTGATCAAGGCGAGCGGCACCCATCCGGAGGCGGCCTTCGTCGTCGCCTTCCACCCGGCCGGCGAACAGGCCAAGGCCAATGACGTGTTCACCATGCTGCTCGCCATCTCCGGCGTCGCGCTCCTGATGACGACCGGCATCGGCTGGGCGGTCGCGGGCCGCATCCTCCGACCGGTGCGGCTGGTGCGCACGACCGCGGCGCACCTCACCGAGCAGGACCTCACCCAGCGCATCCCCGTGCAGGGCCGGGACGACATCGCGGCCCTCGCCGAGACCTTCAACGGCATGCTGGACCGGCTGGAGCGGGCCTTCGCCGCGCAGCGCGAGTTCGTCGACGACGCCGGGCACGAACTGCGCACCCCCATCACCATCGTCCGCGGCCACCTGGAACTGATGGACACCGCCACCGAGAACGCGGCGGAGCGCGAGGAGACGATCCGCATCGTCACCGAGGAGCTGGACCGGATGAGCCGCATCGTCGAGGACCTGCTGCTGCTCGCCAAGGCCGAGCGCCCCGACTTCGTCACCCCGGAGCCGGTGCAGCTCGCCGAGCTGACCGCGGACGTCTTCGTCAAGGCACGCGCGCTCGGCGAGCGCGACTGGCACCTCGCCGAGGTCGCCGACGCCGAGGCCGACCTCGACGCCCAGCGCGTCACCCAGGCGATGGTGCAGCTGGCGCAGAACGCCGTCCAGCACACCGTCCCCGGCCAGCGCGTCAGCATAGGGTCCCGGCTGCGCGAGGGGCAGATCGAGCTGTACGTCGCCGACAGCGGGCCCGGGGTGCAGCCGCAGGACGCCGCGGTGATCTTCGAGCGGTTCCGCCGGGGCACCGCCCGGCGCGGCGCGCGCGGCACCGGGGCGGGGCTCGGCCTCGCCATCGTGAAGGCCATCGCCGAGAGCCACGGCGGGCGCGTCGAACTGCGCCCCACGCCCGGCGGCGGCGCCACCTTCGTACTCGTGCAGGCACAGCCGGAAGGGGCGGCCCACCCATGAACCGCATTCTGATCGTCGAGGACGAGGAGCGCATCGCCTCCTTCGTCGAGAAGGGCCTGCGCGCGGGCGGCTTCACGACCACGGTGGTCGGCGACGGCGAATCCGCCCACGACTACGCCCTGACCGGCGGCTTCGACCTGATCGTGCTGGACATCGGACTGCCCGGCAAGGACGGCTTCACGGTCCTGCGGCAGCTGCGCGAGGCCCGGGTGACCACGCCCGTGATCGTGCTGACCGCGCGCGACTCCGTGCGGGACACCGTGGCGGGCCTGGAGGGCGGCGCCGACGACTGGATGACCAAGCCGTTCCGCTTCGAGGAGCTGCTGGCACGGGTGCGGCTGCGGCTGCGCACGGCGGCGCGGGCGCCCGAGGTGACGGTGTTGCGCAGCGGTGGACTGAGCCTGGACCTGCGGACCCGCAGGGCGCGTTCGGAGCAGCGGACGGTGGACCTGACGGCACGTGAGTTCGTACTCCTCGAACTCTTCCTGCGCCATCCCGGGCAGGTCCTCTCGCGGGAGCAGATCCTCTCCCACGTGTGGGGGTACGACTTCGATCCCGGGTCCAACATCGTGGATGTGTACGTGCGCGCGCTGCGCAAGAAGCTGGGGTCGCAGCGGGTGGAGACGGTACGCGGAATGGGGTACCGCCTCCCGGCGTGACGACCGGCACCCCGCGACCGGCATCCCGCGGCCGGCGCCCGGCCCCCGGCGGCCTGACGGCCCGTGAAGTTCCCTTCATGTACCGCTCATCGAGGGCTCACCGCACCGCCCCACGCTGAAGAGCGTGCCCCTGAACCCCCGTCAAGCCGTGACTGCCTGCGCGGCGCTCAGCGTCTGCGCACTGCTGCTCGTCCCCGGCAACTTCCCTGGCCTGAGCGGCGACGCCCGCCTCACCCTTACCGTCTTCGCGCTGGCGACCTGCGCCTGGATCAGCGCGCCGATCGACGACACCTACATCGCGCTCGGCGCGGGTCTCGCCCTCACCGCGACCGGCGTGATCAGCAGCGACACGCTCTTCGGCACCCTCGGCGAGGAGACGGTGTGGCTGCTGATCTGCGCCTTCGTGCTCGCCGCCGCCGTCGCGCACAGCGGGCTCTCGGGGCGGGCCGCGGCCTTCCTCGTCAGCGGGGCGCGCAGCGTACGGCAATTGACGCATCTGACGACCGCCGCCCTGGTCGTGACGGCCTTCGCGGTGCCCGCCACCTCGGGGCGCGCCGCGCTCGCGCTGCCCGTCTTCCTCGCCCTCGCCAAGGTCCTCGCCGACCGCAGGCGGCTCGTGGTGATGCTCGCGCTGCTCTTCCCCACCGTCATCCTGCTCTCCGCCGTGGCGACCCTGATCGGCGCGGGCGCGCATCTGATCACCGTGTCGGTGCTGTGGGAGGCGACCGGTGAGCGGATCGGGTTCACGCAGTGGCTGCTGCTCGGGCTGCCGCTCGCCCTGGCGTCCTCGCATCTGGCGGCGGAGGCCGTGCTGTTGACGACCACGCGGCGCGCGGATCGCGAGGGCCCGGTCCGCATCACCCTCGACCAGCTCCAGGAGCACAGCGAGCAGCCGGTGACCGGCCCCTGGGAGCCCGCCGAGACGCGCTGCGCCCTGCTGCTCGCCACGGTCGTCGCGCTCTGGTGCAGCGAGCCGCTGCACCAGGTGCCGCCCGCCGTCGTCGCGTTGATCGGCGCGGTCGTGGCGGCCTCCCCTGCCCTCGGCACCGTACGGCTCAAGGACGCCCTGAAGACCGTGCCGTGGTCACTGCTCCTGTTCATGGCGGCCACGATGGCGATGGGCGTCGCGCTCGCCGAGTCGGGGGCGGCGAAGTGGCTGGTCAGCGGCTTGCCGCCAAACCTGCCGCCGTGGCTGTTCCTCACCGCCGTCGTCACGGTCAGCACGGCCGCTCACCTGGTCCTGCAATCCCGCTCGGCGCGCTCCTCGGTACTGGTCCCGCTGGTCGTCGCGGCGGCCGTCGGCGCGGGCGTCAACCCGGTCGCCGCCGCCCTCGCCTCCACGGCCGCCGCGGGCTTCTGCCACACGCTGCCCGCCTCCGCCAAGCCGGTCACGCTCTTCGCCGACCTCCCGGGCACCCCCACCTACACCCCCCGTGACCTGCTGCGCCTCTCCGCGGTCCTGGCGCCGCTGACCGCCGCGCTCGTCCTGCTCTTCGCCCTGACGCTCTGGCCGCTGCTCGGCGTCCCGCTGCGCTGACCACCCCCGCCGCCACCACCCTGGAGACCCGCATGCTGACCCGATTCGCCATCGCCCCCAGCGGCTTCAAGGAGTCCCTGTCCGCGAACGCCGCCGCCGAGGCCATCGCGGCGGGCGTACGCCGTGTCGTCCCGCACGCCGAGACCGATCTGATCCCCCTGGTGGACGGCGGCGAGGGCACGGCCCGCGCGCTCGCCGCCGCGGAAGGTGGCCGCCTCGTCGCGCTGCCCGCCACCGGCCCCGTGGGCCAGCCGATCGGCACGCACTTCGCGCTGCTGCCCGACGGCACCGCGGTCGTCGAGATGGCGGCCGTGGCCGGGCTCTCCCTGGTCCCCCGCGAGCTGCGCGACCCGGGCGCCACCACGACGTACGGCGTCGGCGAGCTGATCCGCGCCGCGCTCGACACGGGCGCCCGCCGCATCCTGGTCGGCTGCGGCGACTCGGGCACCTCCGACGGCGGCGCGGGCGCCCTCCAGGCCCTGGGCGCCCGCCTCCTGGACGTGGACGGCTGGGAACTGCCACGCGGGGGACGGGAGTTGAAGCGGCTGAGCCGCATCGACACGAGCGGCCTCGACCCGCGCCTCGCCGAGACCGACATCCGGGTGGCCTGCAACCCGTTCAACGTCCTGTGCGGCGAGCGTGGCGTGGCCCGCGTCTTCGGCCCGCAGAAGGGCGCGACCGCCACACAGGTGGCGGAACTGGCGGCTGCCCTGGAGCACTGGGCGTACGTCCTCACCCGCGACCTGCGCGTCACGGCGGACCTCTTCGACGGCCCCGGCACCGGCGCGTCGGGCGGCCTCGGCGCCGGGCTCGCCGCGCTCGGCGCCCGGCTCCTGCCCCGCTTCGACGTACTGCTCGGCCGGCTCGACCTGGACGCCAGGCTGGCCCGCGCCGACCTCGTCGTCACCGCGGAGGGCGCCCTGGACCACCAGACGCCGCGGGGCAAGATCCCCGCCGAGGTGGCCCGGCGCGCCAAGCGGTCCGGCCGCCCGGTCCTGGTGCTCGCGGGCACCATCGGAGAAGGCGCGCACACCGTCCGGGCGCTGGGCGTCGACGCCTACAGCGCCATCCTGCCCGCCCCGGTCTCGCTGACCGAGGCGCTCGGCCGGGGCGGCGAGTTCCTCACCGACGCGACCGAGCGGGCCTTGCGGATGATCCAGCTGGGGTCGCGGCTGCCGACCGGTCCGGCGACGGCACGGCTGCCCGCGGGTCAGGCGGCGGCGCTGGTGTCGGGCACGCAGCGGCCGTCCTCGGTGCGGTAGTTCCACCGAGCGCCGTCCGCCACCAGCTCCTTGACGGCGCGTACGAAGCGCTCGACGTGTTCGTCCGGGGTGCCCGCGCCGAAGCTCACGCGGATCGCGTTGAGCGACTTCTCGCCGGGCGCGGCCTCGGGGGCGCCGCACTCACCGGGCTCGTCGGCTTCGCCGCCGAGCAGGGTGCGCAGCAGCGGGTGGGCGCAGAACAGGCCGTCCCGTACGCCGATGCCGTACTCGGCGGAGAGCGCGGCGGCGAAGTGCGAGCTGTTCCAGCCGTCCACGACGAAGGAGATGACACCGACGCGCGGCGCGTCGTCCCCGAAGAGCGAGAGCACCCGAACGGCGGGCACCTCGGCGAGCCCTTCGCGCACCTTGCGGATCAAGTACCGCTCGCGGGCCACCAGCTCGTCGAAGCCCGCCTCGGTGAGCGCCTTGCACGCGGAGGCGATGGAGTAGACGCCGATGACGTTCGGCGAACCGGCCTCGTGGCGGGCGGCGGTCTCGTGCCACTCCACGTCCACGCCGCCGCCCGCTTCCTTGGGGCGTCGCGCCACCTTGCGCGAGGCGCCGCCGCCCGCGAGGTACGGCTCGGCCACCCGCAGCCAGTCGGAGCGGCCCGCGAGCACGCCCGAGCCGAAGGGCGCGTACAGCTTGTGCCCGGAGAACGCGACCCAGTCGACGTCCGACTCCCGCACCGATACCGGGTGGTGGGGCGCGAGCTGCGCGGCGTCGAGGACGATCCGGGCGCCGTGCGCGTGCGCGGCGGCCGCCAACTCCCGGACGGGCCACAGCTCGCCGGTGACGTTCGAGGCGCCGGTCACGCACACCAGGGCGGGCCCGTAGGGGTCGCGGTCGGCGAGGGCCCGCTCCAGGGTCTGGACGGCCTCTACGGGGGTGCGGGGCGCGTCGAGGTAGGTGACGCGGGCGTCCCGCCACGGCAGGAGCGAGGCGTGGTGCTCGGTCTCGAAGACGAAGACCTGGCACTCGGCGGGCAGCGCGGCGGCGAGCAGGTTCAGCGAGTCGGTGGTGGAGCGGGTGAAGACGACCTGGTCGCCCTCGCGGCAGTCGAGGAACTCCGCGACGGCCGTACGGGAGTTCTCGAAGAGGTCGGTGGAGAGCTGCGAGAGGTATCCGGCGCCGCGGTGCACGCTGCCGTAGTACGGCGCGTACGCGGCCACGTCGTCCCACACCCGCTGGAGCGCGGGCGCGCTCGCCGCGTAGTCGAGCGCGGCGTACGTCACCTCGCCGCCGGTGACGAGCGGCACGGTGACGTCACGGCCGAGGACGGCCAGCGGGGCACAGACGGACGAGTCGGCGGCGACAGCGGAAACAGACATGGCGAACTCCCGTAAGAGGCAAGTGAGTTCACTGCGAGGACGCACGTACGGCGCGCATGCGACAGGGGCACGGCATGGGTACGGCGGTGCAGTGAGGAAGAGAAAAAGGTGTGCGGAAAGGGGCCGAAGGCCCTAACACATTCGCTTGCTCACGAGACTGCTCCCTTGAGGACCAGGACCCCAGGGCTGTGACATTCACCGATGTCCAGGGGTCCGCGCTTGCCATACGCCTTGCTGCGTACGACCTGGTCTTCACCCGGGGCACCCCGCCACGGACGGAGGGTTGCCGGACAGCGGGCCGGGGCCGTAGTCGCTGTCACTCATGACCTGTCCAGCATCCTGCCACACGATCTTCGACGCGCAAGGCGCAGTCCAGAATCCGGACTGCGCCTTGCGTCACACGGGTGGCCGGAGGGTCAGCGGTTGCTGGCCGCCACCCACCGCTCCAGGGCCTTCTTCGCGGCCCCGGAGTCGATCGCCCGGGCCGCCTTCTCGATGCCGGCGCGGATCTGCTCCTCCAGGGAGGCGTCGGTCGGGTCGAGGGCGACGAGCGCCGCCGCGGAGTTCAGCAGCACCGCGTCCCGCACCGGCCCGCTCTCGCCGTCGAGCAGCCGCAGGGCGACCTCCGCGTTGTACGAGGCGTCCGCGCCCCGCAGCGCCTCCACGGGCACCAGCTCGATGCCGACGTCACGGGGGTCGAAGGCCTCCTCGCGCACCGTCCCGTCCCGCACGACCCACACCCGGGAGGTGGCCGTCGTCGTCAGCTCGTCGAGCCCGTCGTCGCCGCGGAAGACCAGCGCCGAGGAGCCGCGCTCGGCGAGCACCCCGGCGACGATCGGCGCGACACGCGCGTCGGCCACGCCCGTGGCCTGGGCCCGCACCTTGGCGGGGTTGGTGAGCGGGCCGAGGAAGTTGAAGGTCGTCCGGATCCCCAGCTCCTTGCGGGCCGGGGCCACATGGCGCAGCGCCGGATGGAACTTCACCGCGAAGCAGAAGGTGATGCCCGCCTCCTCGGCCACCTCGACGACCCGCTGGGGCGTGAGGTCCAGATTGACGCCCAGCTTCTCCAGTACGTCGGAGGCGCCGGACGCGCTGGAGGCGGCGCGGTTGCCGTGCTTGACGACCTTCGCGCCCGTGCCCGCGACGACGATCGCGGACATGGTCGAGATGTTGACGGTCTTCGCGCCGTCGCCGCCGGTGCCGACGATGTCGACGCTGGGCCCCGGCACGTCGATGACCCGGGCGTGCGCGTACATGGCGCGTACCAGGCCGGAGATCTCCTCGACGGTCTCCCCCTTGGCCCGCAGCGCGACCGCGAACCCCGCGATCTGCGCGTCGGTGGCCTCGCCGCGCATGATGCGGTCCATGGCCCAGGCCGTGTCGTCGGCGCTCTGGTCGCGCCCGTCGAGCAGGCCGTTCAGTACGTCGGGCCAGGAACGGCCCGCCGCGGTAGTGCCTCCTGCGGGGGTCACAGCGCTCATAGCCGCTCCTGGTCTTCGTCCGTATGGAAGGAAACCCCGGTCTGCCGGGGTGGGACCACCCGGGGTGGGACCACCCTATCCAGCCCCGGGGACGGCAAAGAGCCCCGTCCAGGCAATGGACGGGGCTCTCGCCGTGGCGACCGTGTTGGTCAGGGCTCTAAGAGCCTCAGGTGATCAGTGGTGGCCGTGGCCGCTGGTGATCTCCTTGTACTCCTCGGCGGTGGGCTTGGGGATCTGGTTGTCCTCCCCGTAGTAGCCCTTGGAGAGCTTGGCCCGGAGCTTCTGCGAACCGGACACCTTGCGCTCGACACCGTTCTCGTCGACCGTCGGGCCGATCTCGACCGGCGCGTACTGCTCGTGCGCCGTGAGGGTGTGCAGCTGACCCTGGTCGAGCGGCTCGTGGACCTCGATGAACTCACCGTGCGGCAGGCGCTTGATGATGCCCGACTCGCGGCCGTGCAGCACCTTGTCCTTGTCGCGGCGCTGGAGACCCAGGCAGATCCGCTTGGTGACGATGAAGGCGATGACCGGGGCGACGAAGAACCCGATCCGCACGAACCAGGTGATCGCGTTGATCGACAGGTGGAAGTGCGTGGCCCAGAGGTCGTTTCCACCACCGATCAGCAGGACCATGTACCAGGTGATCCAGGCGACACCGAACGCGGTCCGGGTCGGCACGTTGCGCGGCCGGTCCAGGACGTGGTGCTCGCGCTTGTCGCCGGTGACCCAGGACTCGATGAACGGGTAGACCGCGATGGTCACGAGGACCAGCGGGAAGATGACCAGCGGGATGAAGACGCCCAGGACGAGCGTGTGACCCCAGAGGTTGATCTCCCAGCCCGGCATGACACGGATCAGGCCTTCGGAGAAGCCCATGTACCAGTCGGGCTGGGCGCCGGTCGACACCTGGTCCGGACGGTAGGGGCCGAGCGCCCAGATCGGGTTGATCGAGGCGATCGCCGAGATGGCCGCGATGACACCGAAGACCAGGAAGAAGAAGCCTCCGGCCTTGGCCATGTACACGGGCAGCAGCGGCATGCCGACGACGTTCTTGTTGGTCTTTCCGGGGCCCGCGAACTGCGTGTGCTTGTGGTAGAAGACCAGGATCAGGTGCGCCACCATCAGGCCGAGCATGATGCCGGGCAGCAGCAGGATGTGGACCGAGTAGAACCGGGCCACGAAGTCGCCGCCGGGGAACTCCCCGCCGAACAGGAACATCGACAGGTACGTGCCGACGACCGGGACGGACAGGATCGCGCCCTGCATGAAGCGGACACCGGTGCCGGAGAGCAGGTCGTCCGGGAGCGAGTAACCGGTGAAGCCGGTGAACATGCCGAGGACGAACAGCAGGAAGCCGAACAGCCAGTTGACCTCACGCGGCTTGCGGAAGGCGCCCGTGAAGAACACGCGCATCATGTGCACGAACATGCCGGCGAGGAAGATCAGCGCCGCCCAGTGGTGGATCTGCCGGATCAGCAGACCACCGCGCACATCGAAGGAGATGTGCATGGTCGAGTTGAACGCCTCGGACATCAGCTGTCCCTGGAGCGGGACGTAGCTGCCGTGGTACTCCACCTCGTTCATCGACGGGTGGAAGAACAGCGTCAGGTACACACCCGTGAGGATGATGATGATGAAGCTGTACAGGCAGATCTCGCCGAGCATGAAGGACCAGTGGTCCGGGAAGATCTTGCGCATGTTGGCCTTGGCCAGGGAGTAGATCCCAAGACGGCCGTCGGCCCAGTCGGCCACCCGCTCGCCGGCGGGTGCCTTCTTCTTGTTGTCGCTGCTCATCAGGTCAGCCCCTCTCGAAGAAGGCAGGACCGACGGGCTCTTCGAAGTCGCCGAGCGCCTCGAGGTAACCCTCCTCGTTCACGCCGATCCGCAGCTGCGGCAGGGCGTGACCAGCGGGGCCGAAGATCACTCGGGCGCCGTCGGAGAGGTCGAAGGTGGACTGGTGGCACGGGCAGAGGACGTGGTGCGTCTGCTGCTCGTACAGGGAGATCGGGCAACCCACGTGGGTGCAGATCTTGGAGTACGCGACGACGCCTTCGTGCGACCACTCGAGCTCGCGCTTGTCCTTGATGTTCTCCGGCTGAATCCGGACGATCATCAGGGCGGCCTTGGCGATCTGGGTCTGGAAGTCGTGGTCGTGCTCCGACATGCCCTCGGGCATGGCGAACGTCAGCGATCCGACCTGGACGTCCGAGGGGCGCAGCGGCTCGTGCGTGTTCATGTTGACGAGCTTCTTACCCTTGGCCCACTTGGTGTGCCGGAGCTTGTCCTCCGGCAGCGGACCGAGGTCGCGCAGGAGGACGACGCCGGAGAGCGGGACCAGGGCGAGCGCGCCGAACATCGTGTTGCGGATCAGCTTGCGCCGGCCGAACTGCGACTCCTCGGCACCGGCCTTGAAGTCGGCCATGACCTTGGCCCTGACCTCGGGCTCCGCCTCGATCGGGTGACGCTCGTCAGCGACCTCCACGTCGGACATCAGGGTGCGGGCCCAGTGGACCGCGCCCGCGCCGATGCAGAAGAGCGCCAGACCGAGAGTCATGCCCAGGGCGAAGTTCAGACCGCTGATGTGACCGATCGGCCAGATGAAGACGCTCTTGTCCGCCGGGATGGTCACGAACGCCGCGATGAAGCCGACGGTCGCCAGCATGGAGAGCATGAACATGAAGGCGATCGCACGCTCGGAGCGCTTCGCGGCCCGCTCGTCGATGTCCTGGATGCGGTGCTGGTGGGGCGGAAGGCCCGGGTCGGCGAACGGGTTCTCGTCCGCGACCGCGACCGAACCGTGCTCGGGCTCGGTCACCTGCTTGCTGGGCAGGTTCTCTTCTGGAATCTCTTGGCTACTCATGACTTCTTGGCCTTTGCGGTCCGAGCGGCGACCCACACGGCGACCGCGATCAGCGAGCCGAGACCGAAGATCCAGCCGAAGAGGCCTTCACTGACCGGACCCAGACCGCCCAGCTTGAGACCACCAGGGCTCTGGGTCTTCTCGCCGTTGACCGCGTCGAGGTACGCGATGATGTCCTTCTTCTCCTTCTCCGGCATCGTCGTGTCGGGGAAGGACGGCATGTTCTGCGGGCCGGTCTGCATGGCCTCGTAGATGTGCTTCGGGGAGACACCTTCGAGCGACGGCGCGAACTTGCCGTGCGTCAGCGCGCCACCTTCACCGGTGAAGTTGTGGCACTGGGCGCAGTTGGTGCGGAACAGCTCGCCACCCTTGGCGATGTCCGCCCCGTCCGGGTTGTACTGCTTCTCGGTGGGGACCGAGGGACCGGCACCCAGCGACGAGATGTACGCCGCCAGCTGGTCGATCTGGGCCTGGTTGTAGATGACCTTCTTCTTGGGCGCCTGGGCGCCCTGCTGCTGGAGCGGCATGCGCCCGGTGCCGACCTGGAAGTCGACCGCCGCGGCGCCCACGCCCACCAGGCTCGGACCGTCGGAGGAGCCCTGACCGCCGGTTCCGTGGCAGCTGGAGCAGCCCACGGCGTAGAGCTTCTTGCCCTCGTCGATGGCGAGGGACTGGGCGGTGTCATCGGCTTGCGCCTTGTCCGCCGGCGCGAACGCGGCGTACAGCCCCCCGGTGGCCGCCAGCGCGAGGAGTAGGACGACGACCGCCGCCAGCGGATGGCGTCGTCGTGCGGAGAGCTTTTTCACGGATTACCCCGGTGTCAGGATCTTCTGCGTCGATGCTTCTGGAATGTTTCGGTACGTCGCGTGAGCGACCCCGCCGATTACTTGATCATGTAGATCGTGGCGAAGAGGCCGATCCAGACCACATCGACGAAGTGCCAGTAATAGGACACGACGATGGCTGCGGTCGCCTGTTCATGGGTGAACTTCCTGGCCGCGTAGGTCCGGCCGAGGACCAGCAGGAAGGCGATCAGGCCGCCTGTCACATGCAGTCCGTGGAAGCCGGTGGTCAGGTAGAACACCGAGCCGTACGGGTCGGAGGAGAGCGAGAGCCCGTCCTTCTTGACCAGCTCGGTGTACTCGTACACCTGACCGCCGATGAAGACCGCACCCATGATGAAGGTGACGATGAACCACATCCGGAGCTTCTTCACGTCGCCACGCTCAGCGGCGAAGACGCCGAGCTGACACGTGAGGGAGGAGAGCACCAGGATGGTGGTGTTCGTCGCCGAGAACGGGAAGTTAAGGGCCGAGGCCATTTCCTTCCAGTGATCAGGACCTGTCACCGATCGCAGGGTGAAGTACATCGCGAAGAGGGCCGCGAAGAACATCAGCTCGGAACTCAGCCAGATGATGGTTCCGACGCTGGTGAGGTTCGGTCGATTGACCGGCGGGTGCGCGTGCCCGGTATCTACTGTCGTTGCTGTCGCCACGACCGACATTATGTCGGTCGCTTATCCCGCCCTCACCCCGGGGGGTGCCGTTCGGAGTGTCTGCGGGGTGTGTCCTGCCCGTATGGCCCATCGCGGGGCCGTCCGAACCGCTGTTGACGGGGTGTCGGGAGGAGTAGCATCCGCGCATCGCTTCCCGATCCCACGCAGCTCGACGTATCGGAGGAACAATGCAGCCGACCGCCACGGTGCTGGTCTACAGCGACAACGCGAGCACCCGCGAGCAAGTCCGGCTGGCCGCCGGGCGCAGGCCGGCGACGGACGTTCCCGAGGTCGAGTTCATCGAGTGCGCCACGCTGCCCGCGGTGCTCGAACACCTGGACCAGGGCGGTATCGACGTCTGCGTGCTCGACGGCGAGGCGAAGCCCGCCGGCGGCATGGGCGTGGGCCGCCAGATCAAGGACGAGATCTTCCAGGCGCCGCCCGTACTGCTCCTCATGGGCCGCCCGCAGGACGCCTGGCTGGCCACCTGGAGCCGCGCGGAAGCGGCGGTGACCCTTCCGATCGAGCCGGTGGAGTTCGCGGACGCGCTGGCCGCCCTGCTGCGCAGCAGGCGGGCCGTGCAGGCCTGACGGATCCCAGCGGTCCCGGAACGGGTCCCAGCGGCCCCGGGGAGGGCCTCGCGCCACGGCGTGGGGCCCTCTGTGCCGTCTCCTGCGGCACCGCTAGACGTGCGGCCGCAGTCGGGCCGCGTCGGCGGCCGAGGGGCCTTCCTTGGTGCCGGAGAGCAGCGCGCTGCCCTTGCGCCAGTTCTGCCAGCTCATGTTCCAGTCGCCGAGGCCGTTGCCGAACGTCGGCATGTCCTCGCCGTAGCTGTTGACGACCTTCACCAGGTCGCCCTGGCGCACGGTCTCGTAGAACCAGGCGGCGTTCCCGGTGCTCATGCCGGTGCAGCCGTGGCTGGTGTTGGCGTTGCCCTGGGAGCCGGTCGACCAGGGCGCGGCGTGCACGTACTCACCGGAGTCGGTGACGCGCGTCGCGTAGTAGACCTGCTTGTCGTAGAAGTCCGATGCCCCGATGCTGGCGCTGGTCATGCGTACGGAGTACTCCTTGCCGAGCACGACCTTGACGCCGTTGCGGGTGGAGTAGCCGGGCTTGCCCGTGGTCACCGGGATCGAGTTGATCTCCTGGCCGTTGCGGTAGACCGTCATCCAGTGGGAGGAGGCGTCCGTCACGGCCTCGATCCGGTCGCCGGTGGTGAACTTCAGCGGCTTGGTCTCGGTGCCCCACAGCTTGTCGCCGACCTTGATGCCGTCGAGGTTGCTGGAGACGTTGATGGTGGCGTGGGTGGGCCAGTACTCCTTGGGGCGGTAGTGCAGCGTCTCGCTGTCCACCCAGTGCCAGGCGCCCTCGGCCGCGGGCACCGATCTGACCTTCAGGGCGCGCTCGACGGCCGCCCTGGCCTCCTTGTCCTTGACCGGGGCGCTGAGCGTGGCCGTCACGGGCTGTCCCACGCCGTACTTGCCCGCCTCCGGGCCGAAGGTGACCTTCAGCCGCTTCTTCTCGGCGGGGGTCTGCGTGTCGAAGGCCAGCATCTTGCGGCCGGGTGAGCCCTCGTCGTCCTCGGTGCTCACCCGGACCGTGTAGTGGGCGCCGGCGGCCAGTGGCGTGGTGCTGTGCCAGCGGGTGCCGTCGGCGGAGAGTTCGCCCGCCACGTACCGCCCCATCGCGTCGGTGGCCGTCACGTCGGTGATGCGCCCGTCCTTGCCCTCGGCGGTCACTTCCAGGGGCTTGTCCGGGTCCGCCTTCTTGCTGCCCACCGGGCCGTTGAAGGCGATCTGGCCGGCCGCGTCGTACGGCTTCGCCGAGAGCGGGTGGCCGTCGGAGCTGCCGCACGCCGTGGCCCCCGCACCGAGGGCGGCCACCAGCGTCGTGCAGCTCAGTACCGTGCGGATTCGCGGTGAGTGACTCATGAACCCACGGTATGGACGATCATTCCGTCCGGCGCGGTGAGTGACCCGTCCGGGGGTCAAGCACGACACGCCGAGAGGCCCGGACGCTCCGTCAGGAGCGTCCGGGCCTCTCGGTGCGGATCGGGAACTACAGACTCACTGGGTCTGGTTCTCGCCGCGGTAGTACTCGAAGACCCAGCCCCACAGGCCGATGAGCAGCAGGGGGGCCGAGAAGTACAGCAGCCACCAGCCGATGGCGATGCTCATGAAGGCGAGCGCGCCACCGACGGCGAGGGAGAGCGGCTGCCAGCTGTGCGGGCTGAAGAAGCCCACCTCGCCGGCCTCGTCCGCGACGTCGGCCTCCTTGTTGTCCTGTGCGGAGGCGTCGACCCGCCGGGCCGTGAAGGCCAGGTAGTAGCCGATCATGATGCACAGGCCGAAGGCCAGGAAGAGCGCCGTGGTGCCGGCGGGCTCCTTCGACCACACGCCATAGACGATCGCCATGGCGAGGACGAAGACGCTCAGCCAGATGAACATCTTGCCCTGGATCTTCACTTCGCGGCCTCCTTGTCGCCACCGAACATCTTGGTGTCCTTCTGCCCGGCGTTCTCGAGCTGGCCGAGCGCGGCGATGTCCGGGTGGTGCAGGTCGAAGGCCGGCGATTCACTGCGAATGCGCGGCAGCGTGAGGAAGTTGTGCCGCGGCGGCGGGCAGGACGTCGCCCACTCCAGCGAACGGCCGTAGCCCCACGGGTCGTCGACCTCGATCTTCTTGCCGTACTTGGCCGTCTTCCAGATGTTGTAGAAGAACGGCAGGATCGACAGACCGAGCAGGAACGAGCAGATCGTCGAGATCGTGTTCAGCGCGGTGAAGCCGTCGGCGTGCAGGTAGTCCGCGTACCGGCGGGGCATGCCCTCGGCGCCCAGCCAGTGCTGGACCAGGAACGTGCCGTGGAAGCCCACGAAGAGCGTCCAGAAGGTGATCTTGCCGAGGCGCTCGTCCAGCATCTTGCCGGTGAACTTCGGCCACCAGAAGTGGAAGCCGGAGAACATCGCGAAGACCACGGTGCCGAAGACGACGTAGTGGAAGTGCGCCACCACGAAATACGAGTCCGAGACGTGGAAGTCCATCGGCGGCGAGGCCAGGATGACGCCCGTCAGACCACCGAAGGTGAAGGTGATCAGGAAGCCGACGGCCCAGAGCATCGGGGTCTCGAAACTCAGTGACCCCTTCCACATCGTGCCGATCCAGTTGAAGAACTTCACGCCTGTTGGCACGGCGATGAGGAACGTCATGAAGGAGAAGAACGGCAGTAGTACGCCGCCTGTGACGTACATGTGGTGCGCCCACACCGTCACGGAGAGACCCGCGATGGCGATGGTCGCGCCGATCAGACCCATGTAGCCGAACATCGGCTTGCGGGAGAAGACCGGAATGACCTCGGAAATGATTCCGAAGAATGGCAGCGCGATGATGTACACCTCTGGATGGCCGAAGAACCAGAAGAGGTGTTGCCACAGCAGTGCGCCGCCATTGGCCGCGTCGAAGATATGGGCACCGAATTTGCGGTCCGCCTCGAGGGCGAACAGCGCGGCGGCCAGAACCGGGAAGGCCAGCAGAACCAGCACGGCGGTCAGCAGCACGTTCCACACGAAGATCGGCATGCGGAACATGGTCATGCCGGGCGCGCGCATGCAGATGATCGTGGTGATGAAGTTGACCGAGCCGAGGATCGTGCCGAAGCCGGAGAAGGCCAGACCCATGATCCACATGTCGGCGCCGATGCCCGGGGAGCGGACGGCGTCCGAGAGCGGGCTGTAGGCGAACCAGCCGAAGTCGGCCGCGCCGTTCGGCGTGAGGAAACCGCCGACCGCGATGAGCGAGCCGAACAGGTAGAGCCAGTAGGCGAACATGTTCAGCCGCGGGAAGGCGACGTCGGGCGCGCCGATCTGCAGCGGCATGATCCAGTTGGCGAAACCGGCGAACAGCGGCGTCGCGAACATCAGCAGCATGATCGTGCCGTGCATCGTGAACGCCTGGTTGAACTGCTCGTTCGACATGATCTGCGTACCCGGGCGGGCGAGTTCGGCGCGCATGAAGAGCGCCATCACTCCGCCGATGCAGAAGAACGCGAACGACGTGACCAGATAAAGCGTGCCGATCGTCTTGTGGTCAGTGGTGGTCAACCACTTGGTGACGACGTTTCCCGGCTGCTTGCGCCTGACGGGCAGCTCGTTCTCGTACGAGTCTTCTGCTGCCGCGGCACCCTGGGGTTCGTTGAGGATGCTCACAGGTTGTTCGTCTCCCGGTTCTTCTCGTGGGGCGTCTGCTCGATGCCGGCCGGGATGTAACCGGTCTGGTTCTTCTTCGCCAGGTCCTCGAGGTGCTGCTTGTAGCGCTCGGGAGAGACGACCTTGACGTTGAAGAGCATCCGCGAGTGGTCGACGCCGCACAGCTCGGCGCACTTGCCCATGAAGGTGCCCTCCTTGTTGGGAGTCACCTCGAAGGCGTTGGTGTGACCCGGGATGACGTCCTGCTTCATGAGGAACGGCACCACCCAGAAGGAGTGGATGACGTCACGCGAAGTCAGGACGAAGCGGACCTTCTCGCCCTTGGGGAGCCAGAGGGTCGGACCGGGGTTGCCGTTCTGGGGGTTCCGGTCGCCGGGGGTGCCGACTTCGTAGACGCCGTTGGCCTTGGCCGGGAAGTCCTCGCGGAACCTCTCCGGGATCGCCTCGAGGTCCTTGGACGTCTTGGCGTTCTCCTTGCCGGCGCCCGGCACGTTCTCGACGTAGTTGAAGCCCCAGCTCCACTGGTAGCCGACCACGTTGATGGTGTGGGCCGGCTTCTCCTCCAGCTTGAGGAGCTTCGACTCGTCACGTGCCGTGAAGTAGAAGAGCACGGAGACGATGATGAGGGGGACGACCGTGTACAGCGCCTCGATGGGCATGTTGTAACGGGTCTGAAGAGGTACTTCCACCTTGGTGCGGCTGCGCCGGTGGAAGATGACGCTCCACAGGATCAGACCCCAGACCAGCACGCCCGTGGCGAGCGCTGCCGCCCACGAGCCCTGCCAGAGGGAGAGAATCCGCGGAGCCTCTTCCGTTACCGGGGTGGGCATTCCAAGGCGGGGGAAATCCTTGTATGTGCAACCGGTGGCGGTCGCCAGGATCAGGCCCGCAGTCAGCACCTGCGGCAGCTTCCGCCGCATCGGGCGCCGCGACGAGCGGTCGGAGCCGTTGGGACTCACGTAGCGCCTTCCCGAGAGTCTCGCCCGCGCGGTCGGCTGCGGCCTTCACGCTGGTCGGTCGCCGCCCTGCGACGGGCAGGGGTTTGGATGTTTATGCGGAGCAAACCCTACTGGACGCATTTTGGGGTCGCGCGGGGAGGGTGCCTAACGCGCCGCGGGTCACTCCGAAGGGTGGGGTCGGCCGGTGCCGGGGGGTTTCTGACGGGGGGTTGGGGGCCTCTCGGCTCGGCGGAATCTGTTCGTCCGTGGGTGCGGGCTCGGTGGGGGCTGGGCGCGCAGTTCCCCGCGCCCCTGGGGAGCGGCCCCTGCGGGGCGCTCCCTCGGGGCGCGGGGTCTAGCGTTGAGGCGTGGCCTACTTTGATGTTGCTTCGTCCGCTCCTCTTCATCCCGTTGCCCGGCAGGCCCTGGTGGCCTCGCTCGATGAGGGGTGGGCCGATCCTGCTCGGCTCTATCGGGAGGGGCGGCGGGCCCGGCTGCTGCTCGACGCGGCGCGGGAGGCGGCCGCGGAGGCCGTGGGGTGCCGGGGCGACGAGCTGGTCTTCACCTCCTCCGGCACCCGCGCCGTGCACTCCGGGATCGCGGGCGCGCTCGCGGGGCGCCGCCGCGCCGGAGGTCACCTGATCGTGTCGGCGGTCGAACACTCGTCGGTGCTCCATTCGGCGGCGGCACACGAGGCCGGGGGTGGGACGGTGACCGAGGTGCCGGTGGACCGGGGCGGGGCGGTCGATCCGGAGGCGTACGCCGCCGCGCTGCGCGAGGACACCGCGCTCGCCTGTCTGCAGTCCGCCAACCACGAGGTGGGGACCGAGCAGCCGGTGGCCGAGGTGGCGGCGGCCTGCCGGGCGGCCGGGGTGCCGCTCCTCGTGGACGCGGCGCAGTCGCTGCCCTGGGGGCCGGTCGACGGGGACTGGTCGCTGCTGACCGGCAGTGCCCACAAATGGGGCGGACCGGCAGGGGTCGGGCTTCTCGTCGTACGCAAGGGGGTGCGCTTCGCCGCCCAAGGCCCCGTCGACGAGCGGGAGTCGGGGCGCGCCGCCGGTTTCGAGAACATCCCGGCGATCGTCGCGGCGGCGGCCTCGCTGCGCGCGGTGCGGGCGGAGGCCGTGGCGGAGGGCGCGCGGCTGCGGGAGCTGACCGAGCGGATCAGGGCGCGGGTGCCGGGGAGCGTGCCGGACGTGGAGGTGGTGGGCGACCCGGTGCGGCGGCTTCCGCACCTCGTCACCTTCTCCTGTCTCTATGTCGACGGAGAGACCCTGCTGCACGAGCTGGACCGGGCGGGCTTCTCCGTGTCGTCGGGCTCGTCGTGCACCAGTTCGACGCTGACTCCGAGCCATGTGCTCAGGGCGATGGGCGTGCTGAGCGAGGGCAACGTCCGGGTCTCGCTGCCGGTCGGCACGGAGGCCGCCGAGGTGGAGCGGTTCCTCGACGTGCTGCCCGGCGCCGTCCGCGAGGTGCGGGAGAAGCTGGGCGCGCCGGGCGGGGCGCGGGCGCGCGAGGAAGGGGGGTCGCTCGTGGTCGACGCGGTCGGCAAGCGGTGCCCGATCCCCGTCATCGAGCTGGCCAAGGTCATCGGGGACGTCCCGGTGGGCGGGACGGTGACCGTGCTCGCCGACGACGAGGCGGCGCGGCTCGACATCCCGGCGTGGTGCGAGATGCGCGGGCAGGAGTACGTGGGTGAGCGGCCGGCGGACCGGGGCAGCGCGTACGTGGTCCGCCGGCGCTCGTGATCAGACGAGGTGGGCGCTGACCTCGGCGGCGGCCTCGTGGCCGTACGCCTTGGTGAAGCGGTCCATGAAGTTGCTGCGCCGCAGCTCGTACTCCTGGGTGCCGACGGTCTCGATGACCAGGGTGGCGAGCATGCAGCCCACCTGCGCGGCGCGCTCGTGGGAGACGCCCCAGGCGAGGCCGGAGAGGAAGCCCGCGCGGAACGCGTCGCCGACGCCGGTCGGCTCGACCTTCGCCTCCTCCTCCGGGACGCCGACCTCGATCGGGTCCTGGCCGACGGACTCGATGCGCACGCCGTGGGCGCCGAGGGTGGTGACGCGGTGGCCGACGCGGGAGAGGATCTCGGCGTCGGTCCAGCCGGTCTTGGACTCGATGAGGCCCTTCTCGTACTCGTTGGAGAAGAGGTACGTGGCGCCGTCCAGGAGGGTGCGGATCTCGGCGCCGTCCATGCGGGCGATCTGCTGCGAGAAGTCAGCGGCGAAGGGGATCCCGCGGGTACGGCACTCCTCGGTGTGCCGGAGCATCGCCTCGGGGTCGTCGGCGCCGATCAGGACGAGGTCGAGCCCGCCCACGCGGTCGGCGACGGTCTTCAGTTCGATGAGGCGGGCCTCGCTCATCGCGCCGGTGTAGAAGGAGCCGATCTGGTTGTGGTCGGCGTCCGTGGTGCAGACGAAGCGCGCGGTGTGCAGTGTCTCGGAGATCCGCACCGAGGCGGTGTCCACGCCGTGCCGGTCGAGCCAGGCGCGGTACTCGTCGAAGTCGGAGCCGGCGGCGCCGACCAGGATCGGGTGGGTGCCGAGCTGGCCCATGCCGAAGGTGATGTTGGCGGCCACGCCTCCCCTGCGGACGTCGAGGGCGTCGACCAGGAAGGAGAGGGAGACCGTGTGCAGCTGATCGGCGACCAGCTGGTCGGCGAAGCGGCCGGGGAAGGTCATCAGGTGGTCGGTGGCGATGGAGCCGGTGACTGCGATACGCACGGCTGGGTGCTCCTGTGGAGGAGAGGCGAGGGGTTGACAGTTCACGTTACCGGGTCGAACACCCGCACCTGAAGAGGCAAAACTACCCGATAGTAGGGCTTTGTTCCTCGACGGTCACATGCCTACGGTGCCGTTATGACCCTTATCTCGAAGGATGTCGTCATGAAGCGTCCCGCCGGGCTCTCCGCCGAGGGGCCGGAGTCCCCGGAGACCATGGCGACCCTGCGCGGCGACTGCGCCCGCATGGCTCCGCACTGGACGGCGCCCGCCAAGGCCGCCGCCACCCCCGTGCCGCCGTCCCTGATCCACGGCGTCACCGTGCCGTCCTCCTCCGCCCGCCTCATCGACGGGATGTCCGAGTACGGGGACTGAGGAGCCCGGCCCCGGGGCCGGGCGCGCGCCGAGGGAACCGTGCGCTCCCCCGCTGCGTCCCATCGCCGTCCCCCGTTGAGGGGAACTGGGATACGACGAAGCCCATTCTCGGGTTTCCAGGGATACCTGTGGGTGTCCAGGGACGGTAGTGCAGCGAAGGAGCGATGCGGTGAGCACCGAGCGATCCGATCATGAGGTGGCCGAGCGGCAGCGGCGGCGTGCGCGCCTCGCCGTCGCCTCGGTCGCGGCCACCGTGCTGCTGGTCGGCGGCGGTGGCGCGTACTTCGCCGCGACCGCGTCCGGCGGTGGCGGCCAGGGCGGCGACGGGGCCCCGGCGGGGGACGGCGGCGATCCGCCGCCGCTCGCGCTCGACGGCTATACGGGCGCTGACCGGCAGGGCGAGGGCGCCCACAAGGGCACGGACGGCACGGGCGGGACCGCCGGCATCGCGCCGGGCGAGCCCGACCCGAGCGGCGCCAGGTACAAGGCGACCGGCAAGCTGCCCAAGGGCCCGGAGTCGGCCTCCGTCCACCACGCGCGCGGCGAGGTCACCCGCGCCGAGGTCACCGCGCTGGCGAAGGCGCTCGGCCTCTCCGGGACGCCGACGTCACGCGACGGCGCCTGGCGGGTGGAGCAGGACAAGGACGGCTCGGGCCCCTCGCTCCAGGTGACCAAGCAGGCGCCCGGCACCTGGACATACTCCGGGCACGGCACGGGCGGCACGGACAACTGCCCGAAGGCCAAGCCCTGTTCGGCCACCTCCCCCCTCCCGAACGGCGACGCGGACGACGCCGTCGGCGAGAAGGCGGCCAAGAAGGCGGCGGCGCCGCTCCTCAAGGCGCTCGGCCAGGACGACGCGAAGCTGGACGCCCGCCAGCTCATGGGCGCCGTGCGCGTGGTGAACGCCGACCCGAAGGTGGACGGCCTGCCGACCTACGGCTGGTCGACCGGCGTCCAGGTCGGCCCGGACGGCCAAGTGGTGGGCGGCAGCGGCCAGTTGAAGGCGCCGGTGAAGGGTGCCGAGTATCCGGTGATCGGCGCCCGGGAGGCACTGGACCAGCTGAACTCGACCCGCGGTGACGGGCGCGTCGGCATCGGCGGCTGCGCGACTCCGGTGCCGCACGCCGACGACAGCACGAAGACGGAGGGCGGCTCCACCAAGGCGGAAGGCGGCGCGGAGCAGGCGCCCTGCGAGCCGTCCTCCACGCCCCCGAAGCCGCGTTCGATCGCCGTCAGCGGCGCCACGTTCGGGCTCGCGACGCACTTCGTGGGCGGCAAGCAGACCCTCGTACCGTCATGGCTGTTCGAGGTGAAGCCGCAGGGCGCGACGGACACCTTCACGGTGACGCACCCGGCGGTCGCCCCCAAGTACCTGACGTCGCCGAGCACTCCGGGCACTCCCACGCCCCCCGGGGAGCCGGAGAAGCCCCGCGCCAAGGGCTCGGTGCCCATCGAGTCCTACAGCGCCGACGGTAAGAAGCTGACGGTGCACTTCTGGGGCGGCGTGTGCAGCGAGTACTCCGCGTCCGCGCGCGAGGACGGCGACCGCGTGAGGGTGACCGTGAAGGAGACCAAGCAGGAGGACAAGGTCTGCGTCATGGTCGCCAAGAGGCTCTCGGAGACGGTCACCCTGGGCAAGCCGCTGGGTGAGCGCGAGGTCGTGGACGCCTCCGGCGAGACGGTGAAGCGGAAGTAGCGGGTGAAGCGGAAGTAACGACCGGCGCATACGACGGCGGCGGCTCCCTGGACTTCCAGGGAGCCGCCGCCGTCGTACGTATGCCCGCAGACTCAGCTGAAGGAGTCGCCGCAGGCGCAGGAGCCGGTGGCGTTCGGGTTGTCGATCGTGAAGCCCTGCTTCTCGATGGTGTCGACGAAGTCGATGGAGGCGCCGCCCAGGTAGGGAGCGCTCATCCGGTCGGTGACGACCTTGACGCCGTCGAAGTCCTTGACGACGTCGCCGTCGAGCGTGCGCTCGTCGAAGAACAGCTGGTAGCGCAGGCCCGAGCAGCCGCCGGGCTGGACGGCCACGCGCAGCGCCAGGTCGTCCCGGCCTTCCTGCTCCAGCAGGCCCTTCACCTTGGCCGCGGCGGCGTCCGACAGGAGGATGCCGTCGCTCACGGTGGTGGTCTCGTCCGATACGGACATCTGCTTCTCTCCCGGGTTGTACGGAGACTGCTTGCCGACGGTTGCAACCGGCGGGGCCGCGGATTCATTCCGGGCCGAGCGCTTACGTCTTACCCCTTCATGCTCGCACATGGTTCTCCGTGGGGCGCCGGGCATGGGACCCGCGAATTCGTCACATCGACAATATGGCCATCGTCAAACTGACGTGAAGCGGTTATGATAGATAACGTCAATTAGACGAAAAGGCTCGTCTGCTGAAGAGAAAGGGTGCGTGTCGTGACCACCGCCCAGTCCCCCGTGGACCTCGTGGACCTCGTGGACCTTGAGGTTCAGCCCACGCCGCTCGCGCTGCTGCTGCTCGGCCGCGAGGCCGACCCCAAGAGCGAGCGCGGCGTGGAGTGCCCCGGCGACCTGCCGTCCCCCTCCGACCCGGACCTGGTGGAGCGTGCCCGGGCCGCCAAGGAGAAGCTCGGGGACAAGGTCTTCGTGCTCGGCCACCACTACCAGCGCGACGAGGTCATCCAGTTCGCGGACGTGACCGGTGACTCCTTCAAGCTGGCACGCGACGCCGCCGCGCGGCCCGACGCCGAGTACATCGTCTTCTGCGGTGTGCACTTCATGGCCGAGTCCGCCGACATCCTGACCGGCGACGACCAGAAGGTCGTCCTGCCCGACCTGGCCGCCGGCTGCTCGATGGCCGACATGGCCACCGCCGAGCAGGTCGCCGAGTGCTGGGACGTGCTGACCGAGGCCGGCATCGCCGAGCAGGTCGTCCCCGTCTCGTACATGAACTCCTCGGCCGACATCAAGGCCTTCACCGGCAAGCACGGCGGCACGATCTGTACGTCGTCGAACGCCAAGCGCGCCCTCGAGTGGGCCTACGCGCAGGGGGACCCCGCGTCGACCAAGGTGCTCTTCCTGCCCGACCAGCACCTCGGCCGCAACACCGCCGTGCGCGACATGGGCTTCTCGCTCGACGACTGCGTGGTCTACAACCCGCACAAGCCGAACGGCGGCCTCACCGTCGAGCAGCTGCGCGACGCGAAGATGATCCTGTGGCGCGGGCACTGCTCGGTGCACGGCCGCTTCTCGCTGGAGTCGGTCGAGGACGTGCGCGCGCGGATACCGGGCGTGAACGTCCTGGTGCACCCGGAGTGCAAGCACGAGGTCGTGGCCGCCGCCGACTACGTGGGCTCCACGGAGCACATCATCAAGACCCTGGAGGCGGCGCCCGCCGGCTCGAAGTGGGCCATCGGCACGGAGCTGAACCTCGTACGCCGTCTGGCGAACCGTTTCGCCGCCGAGGGCAAGGAGATCGTCTTCCTCGACAAGACGGTCTGCTTCTGCTCGACCATGAACCGCATCGACCTGCCGCACCTGGTCTGGACGCTGGAGTCGCTGGCCGAGGGCAACCTCGTCAACCAGATCCAGGTCGACCGCGAGACCGAGCAGTTCGCCAAGATGGCGCTGGAGCGGATGCTGGCGCTTCCGTAACCGGTCTGCATGCGTAAGGGGCGCCCGCCATTGGCGGGCGCCCCTTACGGCGTTCTCCGGGCCAGTCAGCCGCGGGTCAGACCTTCGCCGGCTCCGGGTCGGTCGAGTCGGTGCTCTGCGGCGGGAGCCCCGCCTTCTTCGCCCGCCTCGCCTCGCGCTTGGCCCGCCTGCGCTCCTTGCGCAGCTCCACCATCGCGTACAGCGTCGGGACGAGCAGGAGGGTGAGCAGCGTCGAGGTGACCAGACCGCCGATCACCACCACCGCGAGCGGCTGCGCGATGAAGCCGCCCTGGCCCGTGATGCCGAGGGCCATCGGGAGCAGCGCGAAGATCGTCGCCAGGGCCGTCATGAGGATCGGGCGCAGCCGGTGGCGGCCGCCCTCGATGACCGCGTCGACGATCCCGTAACCCTGCGCGCGGTACTGGTTGATGAGGTCGATCAGCACGATCGCGTTGGTGACGACGATGCCGATGAGCATCAGCATGCCGATCATCGCGGGGACGCCCATCGGGGTGTCCGTGGCGACCAGCAGGCCGATCGCGCCCGTCGCCGCGAACGGGATGGAGACCAGCAGGATCAGCGGCTGGACCAGGGAGCGGAAGGTCGCGACCAGCAGCATGAAGACGATCGCGATCGCCGCCAGCATCGCGAGGCCGAGGGAGGCGAAGGCCTCGTCCTGGTCCTCGGAGACGCCGCCGATCGAGGCCGTGGCCCCGGCCGGGAGCTTGAGCGCGTCCAGCTTCTTGGTCAGCTCGGTGCTGATCGCGCCCGTGTTGTCGCCGGTCGGCTTCGCGGTGATCGTCGCGGCCCGCGCGCCGTCGATGCGGGTCATCGAGACCGGCCCCTCGGCCAGCTTGACGTCGGCGATCTCGCCGAGCTTCACGCCGGGGCCGAGCGGCAGCCTCTTCAGCTCGTCCAGCGTCTTCGCCGGCTTCGCCGACTTGATCACCACGTCGCGCTCGGTGTCGTCCAGAACGGCCTTGCCGCTGGTGGTGCCGCGCACCGCCTGGGCGACGGCCTGGCCGAGGGTGGTCTCGTCGAAGCCGGCCTCGGCCGCCTTGGCGTTCGCCTTCACCGAGATCCTCGGGACGCTCTGCGACAGGTCGCTCTGCACGTCGGTGACGTCGTCGAGCTTCGCGACCTCTTCGCGCACCTGCTCGGACGCCTTGCGCAGCACGTCGCCGTCGGCGGCCTTCACCACGACGCTCAGGTCCTGGTCGCCGAAGCCGTCACCGGCGGCGACGGTGGTCCTGCCGATGCCGGAGAGCTTGGCCAGCTCCTTCTCGACCAGGTCCTGCGTCTCCTCGTACGCCGCCTTGTCCTTGAGGGTGAGGGTGTACGAGGCCTGGTTGGTGTCCGTGCCGCCGCCGAAGGCGGCCATGAAGCCGGAGGAGCCGACCGTGACCTGGTAGTCCTTGATCTCGTCGAGGCCGGAGAGCATCTTCTCGATCTTCTTCGCCGAGGCGTCGGTCGCGGCGAGGCTGGTGCCGGGCTTCAACTCCTGCTTGACGGTGAGGACTTCCTGCTCGCCCTCGTCGAAGAAGTTGGTCTTCAGGAGCGGCGCCATGGCGAACGTGCCGACCAGGACGGCGAGCGCGATGGCGAGGCTGGTGAGGCGGCGGCGGGTCGCGAAGCGCAGGACCGGGACGTAGATCCGCTGGAGTCTGCTGCGGCTCTCCTTCTCCTCGGCCTTGCGGCGGGCCTCCTCCGGGTCGACGCCCCGGATCGCCTTGGGGGCGCGCAGGAACCAGTACGAGAGGACGGGTACGACGGTGAGCGAGACGAGCAGGGAGGCGAGGAGCGCCGCCGTGACCGTCAGCGAGAACGAGCCGAACAGCTCACCGACCATGCCGCCGACCAGACCGATCGGCAGGAAGACGGCGACCGTGGTGAGCGTCGAGGACGTCACCGCTCCGGCGACCTCGCGCACGGCCCTGAGGATCGCCTGCTCGCGCTCCTCGCCGTAGCCGAGGTGGCGCTTGATGTTCTCCAGGACCACGATCGAGTCGTCGACGACGCGGCCGATGGCGATGGTCAGGGCGCCCAGCGTGAGCATGTTGAGGGAGAGGTCGCGGGTCCACAGCACGATGAGGGCGAGGATCACGGACAGCGGGATGGAGACCGCCGTGACCAGCGTCGAGCGGATCGAGGCGAGGAAGACCAGGATGACGAGGACCGCGAAGAGCAGGCCGAGCGCGCCCTCGGTGGTGAGGCCCTCGATGGACTTGGAGACGGCCGGGCCCTGGTCGCTCGTGACGGTCAGCTCGGCGCCGGAGCCGAGGTCCTCGCGCAGGTCGGGCAGCTTGTCCTTGACCGCCTTCGAGATGGCGACGGCGCTGCCGTCGTGGTCCATGGTGACGGAGACGGCGAGGCTGGGCTCGCCGTTGGTGCGGGTGAGGGAGGCGGTGGTGGCCGGCTTCTGCTCGACCGTGGCGATGTCGCCGAGGCGCACCGGCTTGCCGGACCGCTCGCCGGGGGTGGCCTCGGGCGTGACCCGCAGCTCCTCGATCTGCTTCAGCGAGGTGAAGCCGCCGCCGACCTGGACGGTGCGGTTCTTGCCGTCCTCGTCGAAGGAGCCGGCGGGGAGCGTGGCGCCGCCCGCCTGGAGGGCCTTGCCGAGCGCGGCCGGGGTCAGGCCCGCCTGGGCCAGCTTCTTGTCGTCGGGGGTGACGTCGACCTGGAGGTCGCGTACGCCGTCGACGGTGACCCGGCCGACGCCGTCGATGTCCTTCAGGGAGGGCACGACGGTGCGGTCGAGCTGGTCGGCGAGGGCCTGCTGGTCCTTGTCGGAGGTGACGGAGAGCACGACGGTCGGCATGTCGTCGGTGGAGCCCGCGACGACCTGCGGGTCGACGTCGTCGGGGAGTTCGGCGCGAGCGCGGTTCACGGCCTGCTGGACGTCGGAGACGAGCTGCTCGGAACCGTCGCCGTAGTCGAACTGGGCCATGATCACGGCGTTGCCCTCGCTCGCCGTGGAGGTGATGCCGGTGATGCCGTCGACCGTGTCGATATTGCGCTCGAGCGGCTCGACGACCTGCTTCTCGACCACATCGGGGGACGCGCCCTGGTAAGGGGCGATCACGGACACCATGGGGAGTTCTATGGAGGGCAGCAACTGCTGCTTGAGCTGCGGAATCGCGATCGCCCCGAAGGCGATCACGATGATCGACATCAGTCCGATCAGGGCCCGCTGGGCGAGGCTGAACCTGGACAGCCAGGACATGGGGGGTCTCTCTCTGTGGCGTGAGCGGCGGGGGCGGGCGGTCCGGGCCCGGAGTGGGCCGACCGGACCGGCCGGGCCGGAGAGTTGGGGCCCTCCGGCCAGCGGTGGTACGCCCCTCTCACCCTGGGCCATCCGGGAGGCGCGAGCCCTCGCCCCCAGGACCATTTCCTTATGCCGCCCCTACTGCGGGTGCAGTACGCCGCCCCTGGCATCACTCCACCCTTGGACGTACCAGCCCCGACTCGTAGGCGATGACGACCAGTTGTGCCCTGTCGCGGGCGCCGAGCTTGGCCATCGCGCGGTTCACATGGGTCTTCACGGTGAGCGGGCTGACCTCCAGGTGCTCGGCGATCTCGTCGTTCGAGTAGCCGCCCGCGACCTGGACGAGCACTTCGCGCTCCCGGCCGGTGAGCGCGCCCAGCCGCTCACCGCGCACCGACGCCTCCCCGTCCGAACCCTCGCCCTGCGCGAGGAACTTGGCGATCAGCCCCTTGGTCGCCACCGGCGAGAGCAGCGCCTCGCCCGCCGCCGCGATCCGGATGGCACCGAGCAGTTCATCGGGCTCCGCGCCCTTGCCGAGGAACCCGGAGGCCCCCGCGCGCAGCGACTGCACCACGTACTCGTCGACCTCGAAGGTCGTCAGCATCACCACGCGTACGTGCGTCAGGGCCGGGTCGGCGCTGATCATGCGGGTGGCGGCGAGGCCGTCCGTGCCGGGCATGCGGATGTCCATCAGGACCACGTCGGCCCGCTCGGAGGCGGCGAGCCGCACCGCCTCCGCGCCGTCGGACGCCTCGCCGACCACCTCCATGTCGGGCTCGGAGTCGACGAGCACCTTGAACGCGCTGCGCAGCAACGCCTGGTCGTCGGCGAGCAGTACGCGGATCGTCACGCCGTCTCTCCCTTTGCCGTGGTGACGGGGGCGACGGGCAGGATCGCATGGACGCGGAAGCCGCCGCCGTAGCGGGGACCCGCCGTGCAGCTGCCGCCGAGCGCCGTGACGCGCTCGCGCATCCCGAGCAGGCCGTGGCCGCCGCCGTCGGTGTCGCCCTGCCCTTCGCCGTCGCCGCCCTTGCCCTGGCCCTGGCCCGGGCCGTCGTCGATGACGGTGACCTCCACGTTCGGGCCGACGCGCACGACGCTGACCTCGGCCTTGGCGTCCCGTCCCGCGTGCTTGCGCACGTTGGTGAGCGCTTCCTGGATGATCCGGAACGCGGCGAGGTCGACGGCCGCGGGCAGATCGAGGCCGACCTGGCCGAGTGCCACCTCCACCGGCAGGCCCGCGTTGCGGAACGTGTCGACGAGTTCGTCGAGCCGGTGCAGGCCCGGGGCGGGCTCGGTGGGCGCCTCGGGGTCGCCGGTCTGCCGCAACAGGCCGACGGTGGCGCGCAGTTCGTTGAGCGCGGAGCGGCTGGCGTCGCGTACGTGCGAGAGGGCTTCCTTCGCCTGGTCGGGCCGCTTGTCCATGACGTGCGCGGCGACGCCCGCCTGCACGTTGACCAGGGCGATGTGGTGGGCGACCACGTCGTGCAGATCGCGGGCGATGCGCAGCCGCTCCTCGGCGACGCGGCGCCTTGCCTCTTCCTCGCGGGTCCGCTCGGCCCGTTCGGCGCGCTCCCTTATGGCGTCCACGAAGGCGCGGCGGCTGCGCACCGCGTCGCCCGCGGCGGCGGCCATGCCGGTCCAGGCGAAGATGCCGAGGTTCTCCTGGGCGTACCAGGGCAGCGGTCCGGAGAGCATCGCGACGCCGGTGAGGCCCGCCATGGTGACCAGGCCGATCCGCCAGGTCGTGGAGCGGTCGGTGGTGGCGGCCACGGTGAAGAGCGCGATGACCGCGCACATCACGACGGGCGCGCGGGGGTCGCCGGTGAGCAGTTCCGTGATGGAGGCGGCGCAGGTCACGGCGAGTACGGACCAGGGGGCGCGGCGGCGGAAGAACAGGGCGAGGGCGCCGAGGGCCATCAGGAGCAGGCTCGGGGCGTCGGGGGTGCGGGTGCCCCAGGTGGGGCCGTGCTCTCCGTAGGGCTCGGCGAAGGAGCCGATGACCATGCAGACGAGGACGACGGTGGCCAGCGCCGCGTCCACCGCCAGCGGGTGTGTCCGGGCCCAGCAGCGGCCTTTGCCTAGCGTGGTCAACTTCCCGCTCTTCTGTTGATTCTGCACAGCCCCGCGCCGCTCGCGGGGCGCTTCGGTCAGCCCGGGATCAAGCCGTCGTCGCTCAGCATCTCGCGGACCTCGTCGAGGGTCGCGTCCGGGGAGGGGAGAATCAGCTCGGACGGTTCGAGGGCGTCGTCCGGGAGGGGTTCGCCCAGCTCCCGGACCTTGTCCAGGAGCGCGTGGAGCGTGGAACGGAAGGCGACGGAATCGCCGCCCTCCATCTCCTGGAGCAGCTCGTCGTCCAGCTTGTTCAGCTCGGCGAAGTGGCTGTCGGCCAGCTTCACCTGGCCCTCCCCCATGATCCGTACGATCATGTCGTCCTCCTCGGACGTGAGCGGTACCCGTGCCGCATGGAACTACCGCTCGTCGAAGCTACTGCTTGTCGAAGCGCGGGGTGTCCTGCGGCTGCTGCGACTGGGGCCGGCCCTGGCCGCCCTCGATCGCCTGCTGCCCACCGCTGGAGCCGCCCGCCAGCTCCGCCTTCATGCGCTGCAGTTCCAGCTCTACATCAGTACCACCGGAGAGGCGATCCAGCTCGGTCTGGATGTCGTCCTTGGCGAGACCGGATGAGTCGTCGAGGGCACCGGAGGCGAGCAGTTCGTCGATCGCGCCGGCCCGCGCCTGGAGCTGCGCGGTCTTGTCCTCGGCGCGCTGGATCGCCATGCCGACGTCGCCCATCTCCTCGGAGATGCCGGAGAAGGCCTCACCGATACGGGTCTGCGCCTGCGCGGCGGTGTAGGTGGCCTTGATCGTCTCCTTCTTCGTACGGAAGGCGTCGACCTTGGCCTGGAGGCGCTGTGCCGCGAGGGTGAGCTTCTCCTCCTCGCCCTGGAGCGTCTGGTGCTGCGTCTCCAGGTCGGTGACCTGCTGCTGGAGCGCGGCGCGGCGGGAGAGCGCTTCGCGGGCCAGGTCCTCGCGGCCGAGGGCGAGGGCCTTGCGGCCCTGGTCCTCCAGGGTGGAGGACTGCTTGTTGAGCTGGGCCAGCTGCAGTTCGAGGCGCTTGCGGGAGGTCGCCACGTCGGCGACGCCGCGGCGGACCTTCTGCAGCAGCTCCAGCTGCTTCTGGTACGAGTAATCGAGGGTTTCGCGCGGGTCCTCGGCCCGGTCAAGGGCCTTGTTCGCCTTCGCGCGGAAGATCATCCCCATACGCTTCATGACACCGCTCATGGGCTTCGCGCGCCCCCTTCTGACGGACTTCCAGCTCCAGGTACTGCTCAGAACCCACAGTACGGGCCCTGCATCCATTACCGCACTGTTCGCGGGCGGATGCGCTCATCCCCAAGGACGACTGCGTACGGCCCCGCTCCGGCGTAAGGAGTAGGTGCACCCCTGTGAAGACGCCCGGTGTTGCCGGATCGTTCCCCGTGGGACGGGGGTCCATGCCCGCCGCACCACGTACCCTTGGGTTTTGTGTTCCGTAGCCGATCCAAGGAAGAGAAGGCCCCGGCCGCGCAGGCGCCGGTGACCGACTCCAAGCAGCCCCGTGACCCGCAGGCCCCCAAGGGCCGCCCCACCCCCAAGCGCGCCATGGCACAGTCGCAGCGCCGCAGCGTGACCAATACGCCGACGTCGCGCAAGGAGGCGGCGAAGCGGCAGCGTGACGAGCGCCGTGCGCAGATGGCGAAGCAGCGCGAGGCGCTGGCCAGCGGTGACGAGCGGTTCCTGCCCGCCCGTGACAAGGGGCCCGTGCGCAAGTTCGCGCGCGACTTCGTCGACTCGCGCTTCTGTATCGCGGAGTTCTTCCTGCCGCTCGCGGTGATCATCCTCGTCCTGAGCATGGTCCGCGTGCCCCAGCTGCAGAACATCGCGCTGCTGCTCTGGCTCTTCGTGATCGTGCTGATCGTCGTGGACTCCGTCGCCACCGCGTTCCGCCTGAAGAAGCGCCTCGCCGAGCGCTTCCCGAGCGAGAACAAGAAGGGCGCCGTCGCCTACGCCCTGATGCGTACGCTCCAGATGCGCCGGCTGAGGCTGCCGAAGCCGCAGGTCAAGCGCGGAGAGCGGCCCTGACCGGATTCACCGGCGGGGCCACCGCCTGGCTGGCGAAGCTGGGCGGTCTGCGCAATGCCGTACGCCAGGAGCTGGTGGCCCGGCAGCTCGACGAGCAGATAGCCGCGCGCTTCCCCGTGGGGCAGCGGCTGCGGGTGCTCGACGTGGGCATGGGCCAGGGCACGCAGGCGCTGCGGCTGGCCCGCGCCGGGCACAAGGTGACGGGGGTCGAGCAGGACCCCGCGATGATCGCCGCCGCACGTGAGGCGCTCGCCGAGGAGCCCGAGGGCATCCAGGGCCGGGTGCGCATCGTCGAGGGCGACGGCCACCAGACCGGTGTGCACTTCCTGCCGGGCAGCTTCGACGTCGTGCTCTGCCACGGCGTCCTGATGTACGCCGACGAGCCCGACGCCCTCCTTGCGGGGCTGGCCCGGATGCTGGCCCACGGCGGGCTGCTCTCGCTCGTCGTGCGCAACGCGGACGCGCTGGCCATGCGGCCGGGGCTCAGCGGCGACTGGAGCGGCGCGATGGCCGCCTTCGACTCCGTCACGTACCGCAACCACCTCGGTCTCGACGTGCGGGCCGACCGGCTCGACGCCCTGTCGGCGACGCTGGCGGGCATCGCCGCGCCGCTCCAGGTCTGGTACGGCGTACGGGTCTTCACGGACACCGTCCCCGACGGGGCGCCGCTCCCCCCGGAATGGGAGCTGGAGGCGCTGCTGGCCGCCGAGGAGCGGGCCGGACGCACCGACCCCTATCGGCGGGTGGCCGCGCTGCTGCATCTGTGCGGGGTGCGGGACTAGGACTGCGCGGGACCGTGCATGACAGGAGGCGGCGACCGGGGTTCCGGTCGCCGCCTCCTGTCGTGCCGTGGGCCGCTGCGCCTACGCTTCCTGCGCGTCCTGCGCGTGCAGGCTCATCGGGCCGTAGATCTTGTTCTCGTCCTCGAAGAGGGACACCTGGTCGGCGCCGCCGTCGGCCAGCGACTTCCAGTACTCACCGACCCAGGACTCGGCGTCGCCCTGCGTGGTGAACTCCTCGGGCTCCACCGCGGGCTGGACCTCCGTCCCGTCCGCCTTCTCGAACCGCCACGTCCATGCCGCCATGTCAGCCTCCCGAAGGTCCGTGGCGGTCTCATGAGACCGCCTGAATCCGCTTGAAGCCTAGCCGGGCGCGCGGCCCGGGACCCGACGCGGGAGGATCTTCGTGTGGAACTGACTCTGCTCGGCACCGGCGCCCCCGAAGGGCTGCCCCTCCCCGGCTGCCCCTGCGCGGCCTGCGCGACCGCCCTCGGCGACGCGGCGCGCGCCGCCACCGCGCTCCTCGTGGACGGCGTCCTGCTGCTCGACCTCACCCCGGGCGCGGCCTTCGCGGCCGCGCGCGCGGGGCACTCGCTCGGCGGTGTGCGCCAGGTCCTGCTCTCCCATCCGCACGACGGGCCCGCCGTGGAGGTCCCCGCCGGACTCCCTCAGCCCGTACGGGGAGCCGACGGACGGGAGTTGACGCTCCTGACCGGTCACCGGGTGCGCGCGGTGGCGCTGGACGCGCCCGGGTCCGGGTACGAGGTGACGGGACCGGACGGGGAGCGGCTGCTGTACCTGCCGCCCGGCGGGGCGGCAGCCGGTCTCTCGGGGCCCGCGGGGTCCCCCGGGTCCGCGGATGGCAACGGCTTCGGCGTGGCGAACGGCAGGCGTGCCGCGTACGAGATGGTCGTCGCCGACGTCCTCGGCCGCCCCGACGGGCTTGCCCGGCTGCGCGCGGCCGGGGCCGTCGGACCCACCACGGATGTGATCGCCGTCCACATCGGCCACGAGGTGCCGCAGGGCGCGGAGCTGACGCGCCGGCTCGCGGCGGCGGGCGCGCGGGCCGTGCCGGACGGCACGACGCTCGTCGTCGGCGCCTACGAGGAGGTACCGGACGTGCCGCGCCGCACCCTCGTCCTCGGCGGTGCCCGCTCGGGCAAGTCGGTGGAGGCCGAGCGGCGCCTGGAGGCCTTTCCCGAGGTGCTGTACGTGGCGACGGGCGGGACCAGGAGCGGCGACACGGAGTGGGCGGACCGGGTGCACCTGCACCGCGAGCGGCGTCCCGGCTCGTGGCGGACGGCGGAGACCTGCGATCTGGTGCCGCTGCTCGCGCAGGACGGGCCGCCGCTGCTCATCGACTGCCTGTCGCTGTGGCTGACCCACGTCATGGACGAGGTGAACGCCTGGGACGACGCCGAGTGGGCGGGCGGCGGCGAGCGGGCGCTGCGGGGGCGGGTCGCGGGGCTCGCGGAGGCGGTGCGCGCGACCCGGCGCACGGTTGTCGCCGTGTCGAACGAGGTCGGCTCCGGCATCGTGCCCGCGACCGCGTCGGGCCGCCGCTACCGCGACGAACTGGGCCGTCTGAACGCGGCGTTCGCCGCCGAGTGCGAGCACGTCCTGCTGGTCGTGGCGGGCCAGGCGCTCGCGCTGCGCGGCTGACTCGGCGTCAGTCGTCCTCGCCCCTGCGGGCGACGACCCGGTAGGTGTTGGCGAAGCCGGCGCGGGTGAGCAGCGGGGCCAGGAGCCTGTCGAGGGCGTGGGCGAGGGCCAGCGCGGGCACGCAGGCCCACCACGCGGCCCGGCGCAGCCGCAGCCGCAGCGGGGGCGCGGGGCGGGCGCGCCAGGGGACGTCGCCCTTGGGCAGGCAGCGGTTGAGGAGGAGGGCGAGCGCCCCGCTCAGGTCGGCCGGCACGTGCGCCGCGCGGCGCTCGACGCCGACGACCGTGAAGCCGAGCCGCTCCAGCTCCTCGCGGAGGTTGGCGAGCGGCACGAGGTGCAGATGCTGGGGCTGGGCGTACGAGGGCCACCACTTGCCGAGCACCCGGGCGTACCGGCAGTCGGGGTCGGTGGCCTCGATCATCAGGTGGCCGCCGGGGCGCAGCGCGGTCCTGGCCGCCCTGAGTTCCGCGCGCGGGTCAAGACTGCGCTCCAGCTGGTGGAAGAGGCTCAGGGCGTCGTAGCGGCCGGCGAGGGCGTCCGCGAGGCCGGCGAGGGTGCCGCGGTGGCCCTCCTCGACGCGGCCGCGGCGTACGGCGTCGACGACGCCCCGGCCCGGGTCGAGGCCGTCGAAGGACGTGTACGGGAGGACCTGCTTGGCCAGGGCCGGGAAGCGCGCCCGCCCGGTGCCGACGTCCAGCCAGCACTCGGGCTCGTCGAACTCGCGCAGGGCGCGGGCGCGGGCGAGGTGGCGGCCGTCGGTGGCGGGGGCGCCGAGGAGCGTGTCGGCGGCCTTGCCGCTGAGGGTCTCGCGGATGTCCCGCCGGTAGAAGTCCAGGCCTTCGGGGGTGAGGCGGGGGTTCTGGAAGGAGTGGGCGCAGTTGCCGCACCGGTCGAGGGTGAAGGTCCCCGGCTTGTGCTGGATCAGGTCGGCGGTGCGCAGCCGGATCCGCAGGCGCGGGGAGCCGCACCAGGGGCAGTCGGCGCGGCGGGGCTCGTGGAACCGCTCGGTTCCCCCGGCGAGGGCGGCGAGATAGGCGGGGCGTCGTTCGGCGACCCGCTGGGCGACGTCCAAGCTCGTACTCCTGAAGTCGGTTTTGACGCGTTGGGTCCGGCAATGACGTTATGTGCCCATTGCCACACATGTCGTAACCGCTCTTCGGGCCGGTCCGCCGGACGCCCGCTTGACGTGCGCGCGGCCGGAGCCGTTCGAACACCGGCGCCGCCGCTGCCGGTACTGTTCGGCGAATGAGCTCGCTGAATCTCGACGACTTCACCGACCTGATCGAGCGGCCCGACGGCGGGGTGCGCCGCGACGCCGAGGAGCGCAGGGAGCGGCTGACCGTGCCGCCCGGCGCCCTCGGCCGCCTCGACGAACTGGGCGAGTGGCTGTCGGCGGCCCAGTCCTCGGTGCCGGTCCGGCCGGTGGAGCGGCCGCGCGTGGTGCTCTTCGCGGGCGACCACGGGGTCGCCCGGCTCGGGGTCTCGGCGCGGCCCGCGGGCGGCGCCGCCGAGCTTGTGCGTGCCGTGCTGGCCGGTGAGAGCCCGGTGGCCGTCCTCGCGCGCCGCCTCGACGTGCCGGTGCGGGTCATCGACATGGCGCTGGACTGCGACCCCGCCGAGCTGCCCGCGGAGGTCGCGGGACACCGGGTGCGGCGCGGGTCGGGACGTATCGACATCGAGGACGCGCTGAGCGCCGAGGAGGCCGAGCGCGCGGTGCGGGCGGGCATGGCCGTCGCCGACGAGGAGGCGGACTCCGGCACCGATCTGGTCGTGCTCGGCGATGTGAGCGTCGGCGGCACGACGCCCGCCGCGACGCTGATCGCCGCGCTCTGCGGCACCGACGCGTCCGTGGTGACCGGGCGGGGCGGCGAGGCCATCGACGACCTGGCGTGGATGCGCAAGTGCGCGGCGGTGCGGGACGCGCTGCGGCGGGCCCGGCCGGTACTCGGCGACCAGCTGGAGCTGCTGGCGACGGTCGGCGGCGCCGATCTGGCCGCGATGACGGGGTTCCTGTTGCAGTGCGCGGTGCGGCGTACGCCGGTGATCCTGGATGGCGTCGTGGCCTCGGCGGCGGCGCTGGTCGCCCAGCGAGCGGCCTTCCGGGCGCCGGACTGGTGGCTCGCGGGGCACGACAGCGGGGAACCGGCGCAGGCCAAGGCGCTGGACCGGATGGCCCTGGAGCCGCTCCTGACCCATGGGGTCAAGGTCGGCGAGGGGGCGGGGGCGCTGCTCGCGCTACCGCTGGTGCGGGCCGCGGCGGCACTCTCGGCGGAGCTGCCGGAGCGGGCCGCTGACGCGGGGTCTGGGGCGGAGTCCGGGGCGGAGTCCGGGGCGGAGTCCGGGGCGGAGGCCGGGGCGGCGACCGGAGCGGCGGCCGCCGGGTAGGTGCCCGGCGGGTTGGCGGCTGGCGGGTTGGCGCCCGGCGGGTTGGCGGCTGGCGGGTTGATGGCCGCCGGGTAGACGCTGGCCGGGTAGGGCGCCCGGCAGGTAGACGGCCCGGCAGGCAGGTGTCCGGCAGGGAGCCGCCCGGCAGGCAGACGCCCGGCAGGTAGACGGCCAGCAGGTAGACGCCGCCCACCCCGTTGACGGCCGCCGGGTTGACGGGCGGCAGGCAGCCCCCGGCGGGTTGACGGCCGCCGGGCAGACGCCCGACAGGGATCCGGCCGGCAGGCAGACGCCCGACAGGTTGGCGGCCAGCAGGGAGCCGCCCGGCACGGAGCCGCCCGGCAGGTTGACGGCCAGCAGGTAGACGCCGCCCACCCCGTTGACGGCCGCCGGGTAGACGGGCGGCAGGCAGCCCCCCGGCGGGTTGACGGCCGCCGGGTAGACGCTGGCCGGGTAGGCCCCCGGCAGGCAGACGGACCGGCACGGAGCCGCCCGGCAGGCAGACGCCCGGCAGGTTGGCACCGACAGGCAGGCGCCCGCCGCACAGGCACCCGCCGCGTAGGCGCCCGGCGGCGCGGATCGGTCATGCCGGGCTTGCCCATATGATCCCTTTTCATGGGAGATGAGCAGGTCGTCGCCGGGCGACAGAAACCACGCACCGTCACACAACGCCGCGCCGCGGGTTTCACCGTCTGGTACCTCCGCGCCGTCACGTTCATCAACTTCCTCAGCGCGGTCTGGGTCTCCCTCGGGCAGGATCTGCGGCAGCACAACACGGCGAACTACTTCACCCCGTACATGCTGACCGCGGGCTTCGCCTCCGGGGCGTTCACGATGTTCCTGGCGATCACCATGCGGCGCCGCAAACGCGCCGCGTGGATCCTCAACCTCGTGCTCAGCGGGCTCTTCCTGCTGCTCTTCGCCTTCACGATGGTCTTCCCGGAGATCCGCGCGCACGCGCAGAACTGGATCTCCCTCGCGCTGACCGCCGCCTTCGTCGCGGCGCTGGGCGTCGGGCGCCGCGAGTTCTACGCCAAGGGCGACCGCTCCAACCCGAAGCTGGCCTCGGCCGTCGCGGTCGGCGGGCTCCTGGTGACCTCGCTGATCGCGGCGCTGCTCGTCACCGCCACCAACCGCGCCCACGACGACCACCGTTCGACCTTCCTGGACCGCTGGCGCTACGGCACCATGCGCCTGGTCTCGCTCGCCGCCGACGACCGGCGCTTCGCGGGGATCACCACGCCCGGCTGGGTCAACGTCACCATCAACGTCCTGAGCGCCCTGCTGCTCTGCGCCGTCCTGTACGCCGCGTTCCGCTCGCGCAGGGCCGTCGACCCGCTCACCGAGGAGGACGAGGAGCGGCTGCGTGCGCTCCTCGACCGGCACGGCGAGCGCGACTCGCTCGGCTACTTCTCGCTGCGCCGCGAGAAGAGCGTCGTCTGGTCCCCGACCGGCAAGGCGGCGGTCGCCTACCGCGTCGTCAGCGGCGTCTCGCTGGCGTCCGGCGACCCGATCGGCGACCCGGAGGCCTGGCCCGGGGCGATCGAGCCGTGGCTCGCCGAGGCCCGCGAGCACGGCTGGCTCCCCGCCGTGATGGGCGCGAGCGAGGAGGCGGGCACGATCTACGCCCGGCACGGCCTGGACGCCCTGGAGCTGGGCGACGAAGCCATCGTGGAGATCGACGAGTTCACCTTGGAGGGGCGGGCCATGCGCACCGTCCGCCAGGCGTACAACCGCGTCAAGCGCGCCGGGTACACGGTCCGCGTCCGCCGTCACGAGGAGATCCCGGCCGAGGAGATGGCGGAGCTGCTGCGCCGCGCCGACGACTGGCGCGACGGCGCCACCGAGCGGGGGTTCTCGATGGCGCTCGGGCGGCTCGGCGACCCGGCGGACGGGCGGTGCGTGATGCTGGAGTGCACCGACGGCGAGGGCCGGCTGCGGGCGCTGCTCTCCTTCGTGCCGTGGGGGCCGCGCGGGCTCTCCCTGGACCTGATGCGGCGCGACCGCGACTCCGAGAACGGCCTGATGGAGTTCATGGTCATCGAACTCCTGCAACGCGCCCCCGAGATCAAGATCACTCAGGTCTCGCTCAACTTCGCCGTGTTCAGGTCGGTCTTCGAACGTGGCTCACGGCTCGGCGCGGGCCCGGTCCTGCGCCTGTGGCGTTCGCTGCTCGGCTTCTTCTCCCGGTGGTGGCAGATCGAGTCCCTGTACCGGGCCAACGCCAAGTACCGGCCGATCTGGGAACCCCGCTTCCTGCTCTTCGAGAAGAGCGGCGACCTGCCGCGCATCGCCGTCGCCGCGGCCCGCGCGGAGGGCTTCCTGGAGGCGCCGGGCCTGCCGAAGTGGCTGCACCGCAAGCACCTGGAGTCGAGACGATGAGCACCCTGGCCCGCCGCGCCCGCGCCGAGTGGGGACCGCTGTCCTTCGCCGTGCGGGACGGGCTGCGCACCCGGCGCCTGCGGGCCGCGCCCATGACACTGGCGGCGGTCGGGCTCACCGCGCTCTTCCAGTACGTCCAGAACCAGCCCTGGGGCTATCAGTTCGTCCAGAACATCGGCTCCGTGCGCGCCGAGGACCCCCTCTGGCTCGCGCTGCTGCGCACCCCGCTCTCCCTCTTCGTGCCCGCCCTCGACCTGCCGGTGTGGGGCGCGCTCGCGCAGATCCTGCTCGTCTTCGGGATCGCCGAGATCTGCCTCGGCTGGTGGCGCACGCTCGCCGTCGGATACGCGGCCACGCTCGCCGGCACGCTCTACGCGCGCGTGGGCGTCGCCTTGGGCCCCGGCCACCTCCTCGGGCTACCCGCCTCCGACGCGCGGGTCATCGACACGGGCCCGTCGGCCGCCGTGGTGGGCCTCGCGGTCTATGTGTGCTGGCGCTACCGGGCGTACTTCACGGCGGCCCTGGTGACCGTCCTGATGGCCGTCGAGGTGCTCGTCAAGAACAACCTCGCGGGCAAGGAGCACCTGGCGGCCCTCGCGGCCGTGTTCGTGCTCTGCGTGTTCTCCGCCGTACGTCACCGGGGCGGCGGCACGCGCTCCGGGTCGTCCGGTTCCGGGAGCGGCTTCGGATCGGGCGAGAAGCCGCCGATCCAGTCCTGAAGCTTGCGGCGTGGGCGCGCCCAGCGCCGGTCGTGGTGGAAGGCGCGCAGCCCGGCACGCGCGCGTGCCCGGTGCCGGTTGCGGTAGAACTTGCGCGCCCACGCCGATCCCGGCCGGGCCAGCCTGACCGCGCCGACCAGCGCGACCAGCGGGACCACCATGCCGATCAGGGCCGTGCGCAGCTTGCCCTTGAGGAGGGCGATCAGCGCGAAGGCGCAGTTGATGCCGACGTTCAGGGCGAACAGGGCACGGTTCTGGCGTTCGTCGGGCGTCAGTTCGTTGACCCCGAACGGCGTGAAGCCGGTGAGCACGAGCACCACCAGCGCGGCCGTGAGCATGACGACCTCCACGCTCTTGCGGCCCTGCTCGCTCCAGTAGACGTCGTCGAGGTGGAGGATCAGCGCGAACTCGTCGAGCACGAGCCCGGCGCCGATCCCGAAGATGACCGCGGCGTACAGCGGCCCGGCGCCGTGCCGGCCCGCGGCCACCGCCCAGAAGCCGCCGACGAGCATCAGGAAGATCCCCGGTACGACGTGGTGGACATGCACCTCTCCCGAGCTGATGTTCCGGAAGGGGCCCTTGCCCGCCCGGATGAGCCGCGTGATCGTCCGGGTGACCAGGAACGACCCGACGAAGGAGAGCAGCGCGAGCAGCAGTGGCAGCTTCCCCGGCTCGACGATGTTCCGGTACCACCAGTCGCTCATGCGGCCATCCTCGGTGGAGGAGGGAGCTGCCGCACCCGCTGTGGGCGGCCGTCCGCCGGGCGGGTGCATCACCCCAGGTAGCCTTCGCCGGTGCCAAGAACCTCCTCGACCGACGGCATACGTTTCGCCTTCGGCACCCTCACCGCGCTCCCCGTCAGGGTCACCCGCTGGGACCGCGACGCCGCGCGCGCCGGGATGCAGTGCGCGCCCCTCGCCGGCCTGGTGGTCGGCCTGAGCGCCGCGGGCGTCGGCGGCGTACTGACCCTGCTGGGCGCCGGTCCCCTCCTCGCCGCCACCGCGACCGTGGCGACCCCCGCCGCGCTCACCCGCGGCCTGCACCTCGACGGCCTCGCGGACACCGCCGACGGACTGGGCAGCGCCAGGCCCGCCGAGGACGCGCTGCGCGTCATGAAGCAGTCCGACATCGGCCCCTTCGGCGTCCTCACCCTGCTCTTCGTCCTGCTCGCCCAGGTCGCCGTGGTCGGCCAGCTCTACCAGCGCTCGTGGACGGAGGGCGCCGTTGCCGCCGTCGTCTCGGCCACCGCCGCCCGCCTCGCCCTCACCCTCGCCGCCCGCACCGGCGTGCCCCCCGCCCGCCCCGAGGGCCTCGGGGCCGCCGTCGCCGGGGTCGTCCCGCGCGGGCGGGCGCTGCTCGTCACGGCGCTCGTCGTGGGCGGGGCGGCAGCGGCGGGCGCGCTGCTCGGGGCGGACGGCGCGGTGCGGGCGGCGGTGGCCGTGGTTCTCGCGGCGGGCGCCGCCGAGGCGCTGCTCCGGCACTGCGTACGGCGGTTCGGCGGGGTCACCGGAGACGTCTTCGGCGCTCTCGCGGAGACGGCCGCGACGGCCGCCCTGGTCGTGCTCGCGCTCGGCTGACCCCGGCTCCGCCGAAACCCCGGCGTCCACGACGCCCCGCCGAACACGCACAGTGAGGCGCACCGCAGCGCTCACGGGCGTAGGCTCGCGACGGGCTCACCCCCGCACAGCCCGCCGAAACTCACTGAAAGAGGACCTCACCACTGTGACTGCTCTGACTCTCAGCACCGCCGCCGCGCCCGGCCTGCGTGCCGACGCGATCGTCGTCGGTGTCGCGAAGGGCTCCGGCTCCAAGGGGGCTCTGGTCGTCGCCTCCGGCGCCGAGTCCGTGGACAAGGCGTACGACGGCAAGCTCGCGTCCGTCCTGGAGACCCTCGGCGCCTCGGGCGGCGAGGGCGAGGTGACGAAGCTGCCCGCTCCGTCCGGCTTCAAGGCGCCGGTCGTCGTCGCGGTCGGCCTCGGCGAGGTCCCGGAGAAGGACGAGACGTACGGCACGGACGCGCTGCGCCGCGCCGCGGGTGTCGCCGCGCGCGCCCTGTCCGGCACGAAGAAGGCCGCGTTCGCGCTGCCCGTGGAGGACGCGGACGACATCTGCGCCCTCGCCGAGGGCGCGCTGCTCGGCGCGTACTCCTTCGTCGCCTACAAGGACCAGGGCGACGCCAAGGGCGCGAAGAAGAACGGCAAGGACGCCAAGGCGCCGCTCGCCGAGATCGCCCTGCTCGGCGGCAAGCCGCGCGACAAGGCGTACAAGGCCGCTCTGGAGCGCGCCACCGCCGTCGCCGAGGAGCTGAACCGCGCCCGCGACCTCGTCAACACCCCGCCGAACGACCTCGACCCCGAGGCCTTCGCGGCGGTCGCCACCGCGGCCGCCAAGGAGCACGGCATCAAGATCCAGGTGCTCGACGAGAAGGCGCTCGTCAAGGGCGGCTTCGGCGGCATCCTCGGCGTCGGCGCGGGCTCCGATGCCCCGCCGCGCCTGGTGAAGCTCTCGTACACGCACTCCAAGGCCAAGAAGCACCTCGCCTTCGTCGGCAAGGGCATCACCTACGACTCGGGCGGCATCTCGCTGAAGCCGGCCGGCCACAACGAGACCATGAAGTGCGACATGGCCGGTGCCGCGGCCGTCTTCGCCGCCGTCGTCGCCGCCGCGCGCCTGGGCCTCGAAGTGAACGTCACCGGCTGGCTGGCGCTCGCCGAGAACATGCCCTCCGGCTCCGCCACCCGCCCCGGCGACGTCCTGCGCATGTACAGCGGCAAGACCGTCGAGGTCCTGAACACCGACGCCGAGGGCCGTCTGGTCCTGGCCGACGCGATCGCCAAGGCCTCCGAGGACAAGCCCGACGCGATCGTCGACGTGGCGACCCTGACCGGCGCCATGATGGTGGCGCTCGGCAACCGCACCTTCGGCATCATGGCCAACGACGACGCGTTCCGTACGTCGGTCCACGAGATCGCGGAGGAGGTCGGCGAGCCGGCCTGGCCCATGCCGCTCCCCGGCGACCTGCGCAAGGGCATGGACTCCCCCACCGCCGACATCGCCAACATCGGCGACCGGATGGGCGGCGGCCTGGTGGCCGGACTCTTCCTGAAGGAGTTCGTCGGCGAGGGCATCATCTGGGCCCACCTGGACATCGCGGGCCCGGCGTACCACGAGGGCGCGCCGTTCGGCTACACCCCCAAGGGCGGCACCGGCACCGCCGTGCGCACCCTGGTCCGCCTGGCGGAGCGCACCGCCGCGGGCGACCTGGGCTGATCCGCGTACACCGTTTCGGGGCTCCGGACGTTCCCGCGTCCGGAGCCCCGGACGTTCCCGCGCACCGGCGCCTCGTTCGATTTCGCCCTCAACGAAATCCGTACGTTCCTACGCGCGAGAACCGCTGGAGACGGCTGATCAGACGTCTCACAGCCTGGCCCGGCGTCCCGTCTCCCGTCGACAAGTGCGAAGATGGGTTCTCGGCAGGACAGGGCCCCCACCAAAGGGCCGAAACAAGAGCGGCCGAATACCAGCCGACCGACCGGTCGTCCCCCGCGCAACGGGGTCCGGCGTACGGCGCACATGCATGGAGGACGTGACGTGGCGAACGACGCCAGCACCGTTTTCGACCTAGTGATCCTCGGCGGCGGTAGCGGCGGTTACGCCGCGGCCCTGCGCGGAGCGCAGCTGGGCCTGGACGTCGCCCTGATCGAGAAGAACAAGCTCGGCGGCACCTGCCTGCACAACGGCTGCATCCCCACGAAGGCGCTGCTGCACGCCGGCGAGATCGCCGACCAGGCGCGCGAGGCCGAGCAGTTCGGCGTGAAGGCCACCTTCGAGGGCATCGACATGGCGGCCGTCCACAAGTACAAGGACGACGTGATCTCCGGCCTCTACAAGGGCCTCCAGGGCCTTGTGGCCTCCCGCAAGGTGACGTACATCGAGGGTGAGGGCAAGCTCTCCTCGCCGACCTCGGTGGATGTGAACGGCAGGCGCGTCCAGGGCCGCCACGTGCTCCTCGCGACCGGCTCCGTGCCGAAGTCGCTGCCGGGCCTGGAGATCGACGGCAACCGCATCATCTCCTCGGACCACGGCCTGACCCTGGACCGCGTGCCGAAGTCCGCGATCATCCTGGGCGGCGGCGTCATCGGCGTCGAGTTCGCCTCGGCGTGGAAGTCGTTCGGGGCCGACGTCACGGTCATCGAGGGCCTCAAGCACCTCGTGCCGGTCGAGGACGAGAACAGCTCCAAGCTTCTTGAGCGCGCGTTCCGCAAGCGCGGCATCAAGTTCAACCTCGGCACGTTCTTCGAGAAGGCCGAGTACACGCAGGACGGCGTCCGCGTGACCCTCGCCGACGGCAAGACCTTCGAGGCCGAGGTCCTCCTGGTCGCCATCGGCCGCGGCCCGGTCTCGCAGGGCCTCGGTTACGAGGAGCAGGGCGTCGCCATGGACCGCGGTTACGTCCTGGTCGACGAGTACATGCAGACCAACGTCCCGACCATCTCGGCCGTGGGCGACCTGGTGCCGACCCTCCAGCTCGCGCACGTCGGCTTCGCCGAGGGCATGCTGGTGGCGGAGCGCCTTGCCGGTCTCAAGCCCGTCCCGGTCGACTACGACGGCGTGCCCCGGGTGACGTACTGCCACCCCGAGGTCGCCTCCGTGGGCATCACCGAGGCCAAGGCCAAGGAGATCTACGGCGCGGACAAGGTCGTCGCCCTCAAGTACAACCTGGCGGGCAACGGCAAGAGCAAGATCCTCAAGACCGCGGGCGAGATCAAGCTCGTCCAGGTCAAGGACGGTGCCGTGGTCGGCGTCCACATGGTCGGCGACCGCATGGGCGAGCAGGTCGGCGAAGCCCAGCTGATCTACAACTGGGAGGCGCTGCCGGCCGAGGTGGCCCAGCTCATCCACGCCCACCCGACGCAGAACGAGGCGCTGGGCGAGGCCCACCTGGCCCTGGCGGGCAAGCCGCTGCACTCCCACGACTGACCTCGGTCTCCGGCTGACCCCAGTCGCCGGCTGATCTCGGTCTCCGGCTGACCCCAGTCTCCGGGCGCGACGAGACGACGACCAGACTTCCGCAATTTTTGTAAGGAGCAACTGAAACCATGGCGGTTTCCGTATCCCTTCCGGCGCTCGGCGAGAGCGTCACCGAGGGCACTGTCACCCGTTGGCTGAAGGCCGAGGGCGAGCGTGTCGAGGCCGACGAGCCGCTGCTCGAGGTCTCGACCGACAAGGTCGACACCGAGATCCCCTCCCCGGCCGCCGGCATCCTGGCGTCCATCAAGGTCGCCGAGGACGAGACCGTCGAGGTCGGCGCCGAGCTGGCCGTCATCGACGACGGCTCGGGCGACGCGGGCGGCTCGGCCGCCCCGGCGCAGCAGCAGGAGGAGGCCCCCAAGCAGGAGGAGGCCCCGGCCGCCCCCGCGCAGCAGGAGGCCCCCCAGCAGGAGGCCCCGGCCCCGTCCGGCGGCTCCGCCGAGGGCACCGAGGTCACCCTGCCCGCGCTCGGCGAGTCCGTCACCGAGGGCACCGTCACCCGTTGGCTGAAGGAGGTCGGCGAGGAGGTCGCGGCCGACGAGCCCCTTCTCGAGGTCTCGACGGACAAGGTCGACACCGAGATCCCCTCGCCCGTCGCGGGCGTTCTCCTGGAGATCGTCGTCGGCGAGGACGAGACCGCCGAGGTCGGCGCCAAGCTCGCCGTCGTCGGTGCGCCCGGTGCCGCTCCGGCCCCGGCCAAGGAGGAAGCCCCGGCCGCCCCCGCGCAGCAGGAGGCCCCGAAGCAGGAGGCTCCCAAGCAGGAGGCTCCGGCCAAGGCCGAGGCCCCCGCCGCTCCGGCGCAGCCCGCCGCCCAGGCTCCGGCCGCCCCGGCCGCGCCCGCCGCCCAGGCCCCGGCCCCGGCTCAGCCCGCGGCCCCGGCCCAGCCGGCTCCCGCCGCGCCCGCCGCCCCGGCGCAGTCCACCCCGGCCGACGACGGCGCCTACGTGACCCCGCTGGTCCGTAAGCTCGCGTCCGAGAACGGCGTGAACCTCTCCGAGGTCAAGGGCACCGGCGTCGGCGGTCGTATCCGCAAGCAGGACGTCATCGCCGCCGCCGAGGCCAAGAAGTCGGCCCCGGCCCCGGCCGCCGCTTCGAGCGCTCCCAAGGCCCCGGCCCTGGAGACCTCTCCGCTGCGCGGCCAGACGGTCAAGATGACCCGCATGCGCAAGGTCATCGGCGACAACATGATGAAGGCCCTGCACTCGCAGGCCCAGCTGACCTCGGTCGTCGAGGTCGACATCACCAAGCTGATGAAGCTGCGCGCCAAGGCCAAGGACGCCTTCGCCGCCCGTGAGGGCGTCAAGCTCTCCCCGATGCCGTTCTTCGTCAAGGCCGCCGCCCAGGCGCTGAAGGCCCACCCGGTCATCAACGCCCGGATCAACGACGACGAAGGCACCATCACCTACTTCGACGCGGAGAACATCGGCATCGCCGTCGACGCGGAGAAGGGCCTGATGACCCCGGTCATCAAGGGCGCGGGCGACCTGAACATCGCCGGTATCTCCAAGAAGACCGCGGAGCTGGCCGGCAAGGCCCGTGGCGGTGGCCTCACCCCGGACGACATGTCCGGCGCCACCTTCACCATCTCCAACACCGGCTCGCGCGGCGCCCTGTTCGACACGGTCATCGTGCCGCCGAACCAGGCCGCCATCCTCGGCATCGGCGCCACCGTCAAGCGCCCGGTCGTCATCAACCACCCCGACCTCGGCGAGACCATCGCCGTGCGGGACATGACGTACCTGTCGCTCTCCTACGACCACCGTCTGGTGGACGGCGCCGACGCCGCCCGCTACCTGACCGCGGTCAAGGCCATCCTGGAGGCGGGCGAGTTCGAGGTCGAGCTCGGCCTGTAGTTCCGGCGCGCGAGCGTCTGTAACACTCGTCTCATCAGCGCGTACGCCCCCGTCCGGAGTCTTCCGGGCGGGGGCGTCGCCGTATTGTCTAGGGGTCACACGCCCTTGGGGCCCGCAGCCCCTGCCGGAGGAGCTCTCATGACCGCGCCCGTCGTTCACTCGCTGCGCGAACAGATCCGCGAGCACATCGTGGAGGGGATCGTCAGCGGGCGCTGGAAGCCGGGCGAGCGCATCGTGGAGCGGCGGATCGCCGTGGAGCTGGAGGTCTCCCAGACGCCGGTGCGGGAGGCGCTGCGGGAGCTGGAGACGCTGCGGCTGATCGAGTCCGCGCCCAACAAGGGCGTACGCGTACGGAACTTGACGGCGGCGGACCTGGAGGAGAGCTACCCCGTGCGGGCGGGGCTCGAAGCGATCGCCGCGGAGCTGGCGGCGGAGCGGCTCGCCGAGGACTGCTCGGCGCTGGAGCCCCATGTCGCCGCCCTCTACGAGGCGGACCGCGCCAGTGACGGCACCGGACAGGTGCGGCACACCGTCGCCTTCCACCGGGAGCTGGTGCGGGCCGCGGACAACTCCGTGCTCCTGCACACCTGGGAGGGCCTCGGCATCGAGGTCTTCACCGCGCTCTCCATCCGGTGGCTCGGCACGGTCCAGCAGTCGTACGCGGAGGAGCACGAGGCCCTCGTCTCGGCTTTCCGGCGCCGGGATCCCGCGATCGCGGAGCTGGTGAAGGGGCATGTGCTGGGGTGCGCGCCGCGCGCGTGAGGCCGCGCGCCGCGTGGGCCTGAGGCCGCGCTCATCCGAGGCCCCCGGTCGGCAAACGTGCCCCGCAAAAGGGCTCCGACCTGCGCGGATCCTTCATTTCCAAGGCACCGCGTGCCCTTATTCCTGGCACCGGATGCCGACTTTCTCGTTCTGGCGAAGTTTTTCGCTCAACGCTTTGATCGATCATCGATCACGGGCTTAAAGTCGTCGATGGCCCTGTGGCGGAGCCACACCAACGATTCCGCACCAGAGCCGCACGCCCTGTCCTGCCAAAGACACCGGGCACCCCCACCCCTTACCGAACAGGGGACCCCCTCCGACTCAGGAAGGCGGCGCAATGACCGACCCCTCCGCAATCCAGCCGAGCGAGCTCGACCAGCTCCCGGACCGCGACCCCGAGGAGACCGCCGAATGGCAGGCCTCCCTGGACGCCGTTACTCAGGCGGCCGGGCCGCACCGTGCCGCGTACCTGATGCGCCGCACGCTGGAGCGCGCCGAGGGCGCGGGCCTGGCGCTGCCCAAGCTCCTCGAAACGGACTACGTCAACACCATCCCCACCTCCGCCGAGCCGTCCATCGACGGTGACGAGGAGATGGAGCGGAAGATCACCGCGTGGAACCGCTGGAACGCGGCCGCGATGGTCACCCGCGGCTCCAAGCACGGCGTCGGCGGCCACATAGCGACCTTCGCGTCGGCGGCCTGGCTGTACGAGACCGGCTTCAACCACTTCTTCAAGGGCAAGGAGTCCGGCGAGGCCGCCGGCTCCGGCGACCAGCTCTACATCCAGGGCCACGCCTCCCCCGGCATCTACGCCCGCGCCTTCCTCGACGGCCGCCTGAACGAGGCGCAGCTCGACAACTTCCGCCGCGAGGCGGGCGGCGACGGCCTGCCGTCCTACCCGCACCCGCGCCGCCTGCCCTGGCTGTGGGAGTTCCCGACGGTGTCGATGGGCCTTGGCCCGCTCTCCGCGATCTACCAGGCGCGCTTCAACCGCTACCTGACCAACCGCGGCATCAAGGACGTCTCCGCCTCGCACGTGTGGGCGTTCCTCGGTGACGGCGAGATGGACGAGCCCGAGTCGACGGCGGCCCTCGCACTCGCCGCGCGCGAAGGCCTGGACAACCTCACGTACGTCATCAACTGCAACCTCCAGCGCCTCGACGGCCCGGTCCGCGCCAACTTCCGTGTGGTGCAGGAGCTGGAGGCCCAGTTCCGCGGCGCCGGGTGGAACGTCATCAAGGTCCTGTGGGGCAACGCCTGGGACGAGCTGTTCCAGCTCGACACCACGGGCGCCCTCGTCCGCCGCCTGCGCGAGGTGCCGGACGCGCAGTTCCAGACGTACGCGACGCGCGACGCCGCCTACATCCGCGAGCACTTCTTCGGCGCCGAGCCCGCCCTCGTCGAGCTGGGCAAGCTGCTGAGCGACGACAAGATCAGCGAGTGCTTCCACCTCTCGCGCGGCGGCCACGAGGCCCGCAAGGTGTACGCGGCCTACCGTGCGGCGCTCACCCACAAGGGCGCGCCGACCGTGATCCTCGCGCAGACGGTCAAGGGCTTCACGCTCGGCAAGGGCTTCGAGTCCAAGAACGCCAACCACCAGATGAAGAAGCTGACGGTGGACGAGTTCAAGGACATGCGCGACCTGCTGGGTCTGCCGATCCCGGACAGCGCCTTCGTCGACGGCCAGGTGCCCTACGGCCACCCCGGCGCCGACTCCCCCGAGGTCCGCTACCTCCAGGAGCGCCGCGCGGCCCTCGGCGGCCCGGCCCCGGCCCGCCGCACCCAGCCGCTGGCTCCGCTGCCGGCCGCCGCGGACAAGACGTTCGCGTCCTTCGACAAGGGCTCCGGCTCGCAGAACGTGGCGACGACCATGGCGTTCGTACGCCTGGTCAAGGACCTCGTACGCGACAAGGAGACCGGCAAGCGCTGGGTGCCGATCGTCCCCGACGAGGCGCGCACCTTCGGCATGGAGAGCCTCTTCCCGTCGCTCGGCATCTACTCCCCCAAGGGCCAGACGTACGAGCCGGTCGACCGCGACCAGCTGATGTACTACAAGGAGGCCAAGGACGGCCAGATCCTCAACGAGGGGATCACCGAGGCCGGTTCCATGGCGGACTTCATCGCCGCGTCCACGTCGTACGCGACGCACGGCGAAGCGATGATCCCCTTCTACATCTTCTACTCGATGTTCGGCTGGCAGCGCACCGCCGACCAGATGTGGCAGCTCGGCGACCAGCTCGGCCGCGGCTTCCTCGTCGGCGCCACCGCCGGTCGTACGACGCTGACGGGTGAGGGCCTCCAGCACGCGGACGGCCACTCCCCGGTCATCGCGGCGACCAACCCGGCCGCGCTGACCTACGACCCGGCGTTCGCGTACGAGATCGCGGCGATCGTCAAGGACGGTCTGCGCCGCATGTACGGCGAGGCGGCCCCGGGTGAGGACCCGAACGTCTTCTACTACCTCACCGTCTACAACGAGCCGATGCCGCAGCCCGCGAAGCCCGCGGGTGTCGACGAGGGCATCGTGCGGGGCCTCTACCGCTTCAACACGGCGGAGTCTGCGGGCCTGGCGCCCGCGGCCAACGCCGCGCGCATCCAGCTGCTCGGCTCCGGTACGGCCATCCACTGGACGCTCGCCGCGCAGAAGATGCTCGCCGAGGAGTGGGGCGTGGCCGCGGACGTCTGGTCGGCCACGTCCTGGACGGAGCTGCGCCGGGACGCCCTGGAGGCGGACGAGGCGCTGCTGCGCGGCGAGGAGCGCATCCCCTATGTGCGCAAGGCACTTGAGGGTGCGCAGGGCCCCGTGCTCGCCGTCTCCGACTACATGCGTCAGGTCCCCGACCAGATCGCCCAGTGGGTCGAGCAGGACTACTCCTCGCTCGGCGCGGACGGCTTCGGCCTCTCCGACACGCGAGACGCCGCCCGCCGCCACTTCGGCGTCGACGCGGAGTCGATCGTCGTCGCGGCGCTGGCGCAGCTGGCGCGGCGGGGCGAGGTGCGGGCTTCGGCGGTGAAGGAGGCTCGGGCCAAGTACGGCCTGTAGCCCCGTACCGGGGCGTTCTCTCCCGGGGCGCCGGGGGCGGTGTCCTCGGGGCCCGGGGGGCTTGGTCCGGCCTTCCCTTCGGACGCGCGGGAGCGGTTGCCCCGGGGGCGGTGTCCTCGGGGGCGAGGGGGCGGTGTCCTCGGGGCGAGGGGGCGGTGTCCTCGGGGCGAGGGGGCGGTGTCCTCGGGGGCGAGGGGGCTTGGTCTGGCCTTCCCTTCGTACGCGCGGAAGCGGTTGCCCGGGGGGCGGCGAGGGCGGATGCCGACAGCGGCGTCCTCGGCGCAGGGGGCTCGGGCCCCGTACCGCCCCCGTAGCCCCGTCCCAGAGTCTCCCCTCTCGCCCCTGTCCCGCCGCTTCGCGGCGGGTGCCTCCCACCCACCCACCCGTTTACCCCGCGTTGAGCGGTGAACGGGTGGGTGGCGGCGTTTGGGGCCAATCCGGTGCGGCGTGACGACGCCGGGTGAACGGGGGGCGTCCGGTGTGGGGTTGGTGCCGGGTGAAGTGGTGGGTGGGTGGGGACATCCGTCGCGGACCGGCGGGATAGGGCATGGTGCCGGGTGAACGGGCGGGCGGGTGGGGAACATCCGGCGCGAAGCGGCGGGACAGGGCATAGCGCGGGGTGAACGGGTGAGTGGGTGGGAGACATCCGGCGCGAAGCGGCAGAACAGGACATCGCGCGGGGTGAACGGGCGGGCGGGTGGGAGACATCCGGCGCGAAGCGGCGGAACAGGACATCGCGCGGGGTGAACGGGCGGGCGGGTGGGAGACATCCGGCGCGAAGCGGCGGAACAGGACATCGCGCGGGGTGAACGGGTGGGTGGGTGGGAGACATCCGGCGCGAAGCGGCGGGACAGGGCATCGCGCGGGGTGAACGGGTGGGTGGGTGGGAGACATCCGGCGCGAAGCGGCGGGACAGGGCATGGCGCCGGGTCGGCCGGAGGTGTCCGGGGCGGGGCGGCCAGGCCGGCTTGGCGCCGGGCGAGCGGGCGAGACGCGTCCCGCGCGAAGCGGAGGCGCCCCCGCCCGAGAGGGCCAGGACAGCCGGGGCGAGCCCGTTCAATAGCACTGCATGATGGACGTATGCGCGCCGCCCGCCTCATCAAAATGGTCCTCCTGCTCCAGTCCCGCCCCTCCATGACCGCCGCGGAACTCGCCACCGAGCTGGAGGTGTCCGAGCGGACCATCACGAGGGACGCGCAGGCCCTGTCGGAGGCGGGCGTCCCCGTCTACGCCGACCGGGGCCGAACCGGCGGCTACCGCCTCATCGGCGGCTACCGCACCCGCCTGACGGGCCTGGGCCGCAGCGAGGCAGAGGCCCTGTTCCTGTCCGGAGTGCCGGGCGCCCTGCGCGAGATGGGCCTGGAGGACGCCGCGTCGGCCGCCCGCCTGAAGGTGTCCGCGGCGCTCATGCCCTCCCTCCAGGACGCCTCACAGAACGCCTCGCAACGGTTCCACCTGGACGCGCCCGGCTGGTTCAAGGAGACGCCCGCCCCCGAGCTGCTGCCGGCCGTCGCGGACGCGGTGTGGGACGACCGCCGGGTCACCGCCCGCTACCGCCGCCAGGAGGCGGAGGTGGAGCGGGAGTTGGAGCCGTACGGGCTCGTGCTGAAGGCGGGCGTCTGGTACTTGTGCGCGAGGGTGCCCGACTCCGGGGCGTACCGGGTCTACCGCATCGACCGGTTCACCGCGGTGGCCCCGGGCGAGGAACGCTTCGTACGCGATGACGAGTTCGACCTGCCGGGCTTCTGGGAGGAGCGGGCGGCACAGTTCGCGCGGGCGATCCTGCGCGCGGAGGTCGTGGTGCGGCTCACCCCCGCGGGCGTGCGGCAACTGCCGTACGCCACCGACCGCGCGGTGGCCCGCGAGGCGATGGAGTCGGCGGGCGAGCCCGACGCGACGGGCCGGGTGACGGTCACCCTGCCCGTCGAGAACGAGGACGTGGCGTACACGCAGCTGATGTCTCTCGGCCCCGAAGCGGAGGTGCTGGCGCCCACCGCCCTGCGCGAACGGTTCACGGACGCGGCGCGCCGCCTGTCCGGCCTCTACCGAGACCACCAAGACCACCAAGACGGCCCGGACCGCCAGGACCGTCACCGGTAACCGGTGACGTCCGCGACCTCGCTCTCCTGGTCTACCTCCATCAGGTACCGCCAGGCGTCGGGCGCCGAACCGTCCACGTCCGTGAAGCCGTACTCCTTGGCGAGTCCCCCGCTGGAGAGCGACTTGCCGTTGTGGCGCGCCACTTCGGGGTCCGCGGCCAGCGCGACGAGCGCGCGCCCCACGAAGGCGGGGGTCTCGGAGATCGCGAAGTGCGGGTTCTGCTCGCAGCCCGCGAGCCAGTCGTCCTCGGTCACCTTGAAGTAGGTGTCGAGCATGGCCTCGGAGCGCAGCCAGCCGGGGGTGAGGCAGAGCGCCGTACAGCCGTACTCCTCGACCTCCTCGGCGAGGCCCCGGGCCATGCGCAGCGGGGCCGCCTTGGCGAGGTCGTAGTAGAAGGGCTTGCGGTAGTGGGGGCCGTTGTACTCGGCCGTGCCGTCGGTGACCTCGACGACCAGGCCGCCGGGGTTCTTGATGAGGAGCGGCAGCGCGTACCGGCTGGTGACGATGTGGGTCTCGATGCCGAGCCGCAGGATGCGCAGGCCCTTGTCGAGGTCGTGCTCCCACATCTTCTTGTCCCACTGGACGTGGAGGTCGCCGCCCCAGATGTCGTTGACGAGGATGTCGAGGCGGCCCTGCTCGCGGTCGATCCGTGCGACGAGTGCCTCGACCTGGTCGGGCTCCAGGTGGTCGGTGGGTACGGCGACGCCCTTGCCGCCGGCCGCGTCGACGAGTTCGGCGGTCTCCTCGATGGTCTCGGTGGCCCTGCCGACCTCGCTGGTGTGCTCGCGGGTGGTCCGTCCCGTCACGTATACGGTGGCCCCGGCCCGGCCCAGCTCCACGGCCATGGCCCGGCCCGCGCCCCGGGTGGCGCCCGCGACGAGGGCGATCTTCCGCTTGAGGGGCTGTGCCGACTCGTCGAAGGGCTGTACGGAGGTGTTCGCGCGCTCTGTGTTGGTGGTCATGCTCTGGAGGCTTCCACCAAAAGGCGACAACCCCTGTCGGTCTTGTCGGTTCGTGTAGGCGTGTGCGACATAACGAGACAGCCGCATTCCGGCGTACTCCGCGTGCGCCCCCACTCCCCAGGACCGATGCTGGACCCGTGATGGACGAGACGGAGTTCTGGGAGATCGTGGACAGTACTCGCGAGGCCGCCGGCGGCGACCCCGAGGACCACGCCGAGCTGCTCGTCGAGCGACTGCTGCAGTCCGACCCGGACGCCGTCCTCGACTTCGCCCGCCATTTCGAGGCCCGCTACAACCGCGCCTACCGCTGGGACCTGTGGGGCGCGGCCTGGGTGCTGCTCGGCGGCGCGAGCGATGACGCCTTCGACTACTTCCGGTGCTGGCTGATCGGCCAGGGCCGGGAGATCTTCGAGGGCGCGGTGCACGACCCCGACGCGCTCGCCGACCTCCTCGACGACTTCGACGAGGAACTCGACGGCGACGGCGAGGAGCTGGGTTACGCCGCCGACGAGGCGTACGAACAGCTCACCGGCCTCGTCGCACCCGATCTCGGCATCCTGCCCGCCCCGCCGGAGCCGGAGGGCACACCGGTGGACTTCGAGGACGACGCGGTGATGGCGCAGCGCTATCCGAAGCTGTGGAGCCGCTTCATGGCGGACTGAGGCCATCCCTCCCAGGCTCCGAACCGGTCCCGAGCAGGTCTGCCTACTCCGCCCCCGAGGGACCCCGCCCCTCCTGCTCCGCCTCACACGGTCCCGGCGCGAACACCATCATCGTCACGTCGTCCCGCACCGTCCCCGCATGGCGCACGACGTCGGCCCAGACCCGTTCCGTCAGGCCCGCCGGGTCGTCCAGGATGTCCGGGTCGGCCTTGACCATCTCGGTGAGCCGCTCGGCCAGGGGGTAGAACGTGCCGGACGCGTCCCGCGCCTCGCTCACCCCGTCGGTGAGGCCGAGCAGCCGGTCCCCGGCGAGCAGCGGCACCGTCAGCTGTTCCGGCCGGGCCAGGCCCGCGATGCCGAGGCCCAGCGGGGGGCCCGACGCCACCTCCAGCTCGGTGATCTCGGGGCCGCGCAGCAGCAGCGGCGGCGGGTGGCCGCAGGAGACGACGCGTACGACGCAGCAGTCGTCCGGGAACTCCAGGAGCACCGCCGTGGCGAACAGCTCCGCGTGCTCGTCGCCCTTGGAGTCCACGACGAGCCTGCGGTCGAGCCGGGCCGCGACGCCCTCCAGGTCGGGCTGGTCGATGACCGCCTCGCGGAAGGCGCCGAGCAGCGCCGCGACCGTGCCGACGGCCGCGAGCCCGTGCCCCTGCACATCGCCGATCAGGGCGCGCACGACACCCGGGCCCCTGCGTACGTCGAAGAAGTCGCCGCCGACCAGCGACTCGTGCTGCGCCGCCTGGTAGAGGCCCGCGCACCGCACTCGGCCGACCCGTTCCGGCAGCGGCGGCAGGACCGCGAACTGGGCCGCCTCGGCGACCGTGCGGACCGTGACCAGCTGCGCCTCGCGCCTGCTGCGCACCCATGCGAAGACGACGCTGAGCAGCGCGATGAAGGTGATCGTCAGCTCGTCGCTGCTGCCGGAGTGGCCGAGGCCGAAGCCCGGCAGCGAGAGCAGCGCGACCACGAGACCGCCGAGCAGGGCGGTGGCGGCGGGCCCGTACGAGAGCGCGGCCAGCGGCGGGACGGCCGCGACCAGGAAGCTCAGGTCCACCGTCTTGGGGGTGATCAGCTGGATGAAGATGATCGCGAGGAGCAGCAGCGGCGGGGGCCAGCGCACCCATGGCGGGGGCGGTGTGCCACGCAGCAACCAGTCGCGCTCTTCCGCGTCGCGCCGTCTGGCCGCAGCCCTGATCATCTCTTCACGCTCCTACGCGCGCGGGGACACCGCACGCCGGGCCGGTCCGTCGGGTGGGGGGCCTTGCGAACCGTGCGGGCCCCCGGGGGTGTCTGAGGGGGTGTCTGAGGGAGGCAGGCAGGTGAGGGAGGCGGGTGTCAGAGGAGGCGGCCCATGAGGACGTCGTCGACGTACTCGCCGTCCAGCAGGAACTCGCCGGGCAGTACGCCCTCGATCACGAAGCCCTCCGCCTCGTAGAGCTTGCGGGCCGGTGTGTTGTGCGCGAGGACCCGCAGGGTGATGCGGACCGCGCCCTGGCGGCGGGCCTCGTCCATGGCCGCCCTCATCAGCCGCCTGCCCACTCCCTGGCCGCGCGCCTCATCGGCGACGACGAAGCCCTGGATCTGGCGTACGTGCGCGTTGACGAGGAGCGGGGTGGGGTAGCCGAGTTTCACATAGCCGACGATCCGCCCGGCCGACTCGGCGACGAGGTGGTCGCGGGGGCCGAAGCGGTCGTTGAAGAAGGGCTCGTAGGGGGGCTCGGGGCGGGGCTGGACCGCGTGCAGCGTGGACCACGTGGCGCGGTCGAGACGGGCGAGGGCGTCGTCGTCCTCGGGCAGCGCGGTGCGTATGTGCAGGTCCGTCATGGCGCCACTGTACGGCGGGCGCCTCACACCCCCGTGGCATTTCCGCCGGGCGCCTCCTCGCGGCGCGGCGGTGCCCGCGCGGTGTTCGGGGGCAGGATGGGTCCATGGAACCCACGCAGCCGAAGCGTTCCCCGCAGCCGTCCCGGGTGGCCGTCGCCGGCGCCTCCGGGCTCATCGGGACGGCGCTCACGCGCTCCCTCACCGAGGACGGCCACGACGTCGTCCGGCTCGTGCGCAGGGCGCCCAGCGGTCCGGGGGAAGTGCGCTGGGACCCCAAGAGGGGATATGTCGACACGGCCGGGCTCGTGGGCTGCTCCGCGATCGTCAATCTCGCCGGGGCGGGCATCGGCGACCGCCGCTGGACGGACGCCTACAAGCGGGAGCTGCGCGACAGCCGCGTCCTCGGCACCACCGCGCTGGCCGCCGCGGCCGCCTCGCTCGACGAACCGCCGCGTGTCTTCCTGAACGCCGGCGCGATCGGCTACTACGGAGACACCGGACAGCGGGCGGTGGACGAGAGCGCGCCCCCGGGCGAGGGTTTCCTGCCGTCCGTGTGCGTGGAGTGGGAGGCGGCAACGGCCGCCGCCGAGGAGGCGGGCATCCGCACGGTCATCGCCCGCAACGGCCTCGTGGTGGGCAGCCGGGGCGGCGCCTGGGGGCGTCTGTTCCCGCTCTTCAAGGCGGGGCTCGGCGGCCGCCTCGGCAACGGCAGGCAGTACTGGAGCTACATCTCCCTGCACGACACGGTGGCCGCGCTGCGCCATCTCCTCGACACGGAGACGCTGTCGGGCCCGTTCAACCTCACCGCGCCCGACCCGCTCACCAACGGCGAGGTGACGGCCGCGATGGGACGGGTCCTGAAGCGGCCCACACTCCTGGCCGTCCCCGCGCCCGCGCTGCGGGTGGTGCTCGGCGAGATGGCGGGCGACGTCCTCGGCAGCCAGCGGGTGCTGCCGAGGCGCCTCCTGGAGTCCGGCTTCACCTTCACGTTCCCCGGGATCGAGGAGACGATCAGGGCAGCACTGAGGTAAGAGCCGAGGTAACCGCTGATCGAATCTGTTCGCGTGCGACCGCTGTGCGACCGTGCCCGGTCCATGCGCGACTGCCTTTGACCGGAACCCCTCCTACCCTCGGCCGAAGTCGGGGATTCCGGAGCCCCGTCGGGGGCATCAGCCCCCCACCAGCCCGCACGACCTCTGGGAGGGGCACGTGCTAGAGCCTGCGCACCATGCGGATGTCGTCATCGTGGGGGCCGGGGCCGCGGGGCTCTCGGCCGCGCACCGGCTGACCAGCGCCGGTGTAACGACCGTTGTCCTGGAGGCCGCCCCTTACGCCGGCGGCCGGATGTCGACCGAGAAGGTCGACGGCTTCCGGCTCGACAGGATCGGCCAGCTGCTCACCACCTCATATCCGGAACTGCGCCGCACGCCGGGCCTCGACTCGCTCGTCCTGCGCCCCTTCGCGCCCGGCCTGCTGGTGCACAGCGACGGCCGCCACCATCGCGCGGCGGAGCCCGCGCTCGGCCGGAACGCAAGGAGCGCAAGGGGCGCACTCTCCGCAGCGCGCGCCCTCGCGAGCGCCCCTCGTGTGCCGCGGGCCGCGAAGGCCGCCCCCGGCCCGGCCTCCCGCCCCGCGCCCCTCGGCGGCCCGCTCGACCAGGCGAGGCTCGGCGCCGCGCTCGCCCGCCTCGCGGCGACACCGGTGAAGCGACTCCTTGCCCGCCCCGAACTGCCCGCCGCACGCGCCCTCTCCGCGCGCGGACTGCCCGCCCGCACCATCGACGGCTTTCTGCGCCCCCTGCTCTCCGCACTGCTCTGCGACCCCGGCCTGACCACCTCCAGCCGGTGCGCCGACCTCGCCCTGCACGCCTTCGCGCGCGGCCGGCTCTGCGTACCGGAGGGCGGGGCCGAGGTCCTGCCCGAACTGCTCGCCGCCGCGCTGCCGCCGGGCACGGTCCGCACAGGCGTCCGTGTCACGGCGGTCTCCACGACCTCCGTCACCACCGCCGAGCACGGCGAGATCGCCTGCCGCGCCGTGCTGCTCGCCACCGACGCCCGCGCCGCCGCCGAACTCCTCCCCGGGCTGCGCGTGCCGCCCTTCCACGAGCTGACGGTGGTCCACCACACCGCCCCCGAGCCGCCGCTGGAGGGCCCCGCGCTGCTCCTGGACGCCGACCGCGCGGGCCCGGTCGCCCATACGACCGTCATGAGCCGGGTCGACCCCTCGCGCGCGCCCGCCGACCGCGTCCTCGTCTCCTCGACCGTGCTGGGCCCGCCGCCGGACGAGCGGACCGTCCGCGCGCACCTCGCCACGCTGTACGGCACCCCGACCGACCGCTGGGAACTCCTCGCCGTCCACCACACCCGCGAGGCCGTGCCCGCGATGCCGCCGCCGCACGACCCGCGCCGCCCGGTCCGCCTGCTCTCGGGCCTCTACGTCTGCGGGGACCACCGGGACACCAGCACCGTGCAGGGCGCGCTGCACTCGGGGCGGCGGGCGGCGCGCGCCGTGCTCACGGACCTCGGCGTCGCCGCCCCCGGTCGCGCCGAGGAGTCACTGCCGACCGCGGCCTGACCCACCGGCTCACCCCGCCGGGACAGCGCCACCCGCGCCGACCTTCCTGGCCGGCTCCCCCGGAAGCCCCCGCGCCCCCCACGCGGGGGCTTCTCCCCTGCCCCACGCCCTGGCCGCTCACCCCAGCGCCGCGACCCTGTCGCGATACCCCCGCACCGGCGCCGCGTCCCGGTACGGCTCAAGGCGGCGCTCGAATTCACGGACGTACTCATGGGCCCGGGCCGAGCGCATCTCGCCCGCCGCCTGGGCCGCCTCGGCGCCCAGCTGGCAGGCCTGTTCCAGCTCGCCGAGGCCGAGCCGCGCCGTGGCGAGGACCACCCGGCAGAACAGGCGGCTGCGCGCGAAGCCGGGGGCGCGCAGCTGGAGGGAGCGCTCGGCGTGCTGGGCGGCGACGCGGTACTGCTGGAGGTCGCGGTAGCTGTGCCCGAACTCGTCGGCCAGCTGCGCCTCGTCGAAGAACCGCGCCCAGTACGGCACCTCGTCCCCCGGCCGCGCCGCTTCGAGGGCCCGTTCGGCCCGCTGGAGCGTGGTCGTACAGGCCCGCGCCTCACCGAGCACCCCGTGCCCGCGCGCCTCGGCGGCGTACAGCAGGGACTGCACGACGGGCGGCGCCGAGGAGCCGACGCCCTGCTGGGCCACCCGCGCGAGCTGGACGGCCTCGCGCCCGTGCCCGAGATAGACGGCCTGGCGGCTCATGGTGACCAGGACGTAGGAGCCGTACGCGCGGTCGCCCGCCGCCTGCGAGAGGCGCAGCGCCTGCACGTAGTACCGCTGGGCGAGCCCGTGGGCCGCGATGTCGTACGACGTCCAGCCCGCGAGCCGGGTCAGATCGGCGGCGGCCGCGAAGAGCCGCCGCCCGGCCTGCTCGCCGTAGGTGCCGCGCAGCATCGGCTCGGCCTCGTGCTCCAGATAGCGGACGAGGGCCTGGCGGGCGTGCCCGCCCCCGTAGGCGTTGTCGAGCGCGCGGAACAGCTCGCCCACCGAGCGCAGGGCGGCGATGTCGCCGTTGGTGACGCGCTGCCCGGGGCCCCGGTCGGACTCTCTGCGCTGGCGGGGCACGGCGGAGCGGCCCTGGGCGGGTACGCGCAGGTGCCCGGGGTCGACCTCGCCGCGCCCGACGCGCTCGTCGGGCCGGCCGATCAGCCAGTCCCTGCTGGGCACGACGAGCCCGGCCGGGGTGAACGCGATCTTCCGTAGCTCCGCGTGGCTGCCGGAGTCCTTGCGCCACAGGCCGCCGACGATGTCGACGGCTTCCTCGGGTGTGGCCGCGAACTCGAGCCCGGCGTACACCGGCGCGCACGCGTCGAGCCCGAGGTCCTGGGCGGACAGGCGCCGTCCCAGCCTTCTGGTGAAGACCTCGGCGATCAGCGCGGGTGTGGTGCCTCTGGGCTGCTGGCCACGCAGCCACCGGGTCACGGATGTCTTGTCGTAGCGCAAATCGAGACCGTGCTCGAGCCCGAGCTGGTCGACGCGGCGCGCGAGGCCCGCATTGGAGAACCCGGCTTCCGAGATGAGCGCGGCTAGCTGGCGGTTGGGAGTGCGCTGCGGGGGTCGTTCCGTCATCGGCTGTGCGGTCTCCTGCCTTCCGGGCCTGCCTTTGAGCAGCCCTTATGGCCTCGTGAACGGCGCGAATGTAACGGCCATCACAGCCCCTGGATGCACCTTCATCCGCTGTTCATCCGATCGTGTGAGGAACCCGGGCCGGGGTTGCCGGGCGAGGGGGCCCGTACAGTGGCAGGGGCGCGATATGTGCACGGTGAATGTTCAGGGAGGCACCTGCCGTGAGTGAGTTCCGGTTCGTCCGCATGGGCTTCGGTCCCGACGCCGTGGAGTACCAGGAGGCGTGGGACGAGCAGCGCCGGGTGCACGCCGCCCGCTTCGCCGACGAGGTCCCGGACACCTGCCTGCTCGTCGAGCATCCGCCGGTGTACACCGCGGGCCGCAGGACCGCGGAGAGCGAGCGTCCGCTGGACGGCACGCCCGTCGTGGACGTGGACCGCGGCGGCAAGATCACCTGGCACGGGCCGGGCCAGCTGGTGGGCTATCCGATCCAGAAGCTGCCGCGGCCGGTGGACGTCGTAGCACATGTGCGGCGCCTGGAGGAGGCTCTTATCCGTACGTGTGCGGAGTTCGGCCTGGAGACCTCGCGCGTCGAGGGCCGCAGCGGCGTATGGGTCCTCGGCGACCCGGTGGAGGAGCGTCCGGCGCTCGGCGGCCTGTCCCTCGACTTCGACCCGCGCCTCCAGGACGACGAGTTCGACGCCCGGTTCAACGGCCCGGAGTACGCCCCGTCCAACGCGGGCCAGCGCCGTGAGGACCGCAAGATCGCCGCGATCGGCATCCGGGTCGCCAAGGGCGTGACGATGCACGGCTTCGCGCTCAACGTGAACCCGGACAACACCTGGTTCGACCGGATCATCCCGTGCGGCATCCGGGACGCGGGCGTCACGTCCCTTGCGTACGAGCTGGGCCGCGAGGTCACCATCGCCGATGTGCTGCCCGTCGCGGAGCGGCACCTGCGGGACGTGCTGGAGAACGCGGAGCTGAAGCCGAGGATCGTGGAGCGGCAGACCGAGAAGCAGGCCGAGCCCGCGGGAGCCTGAGGGAATGCCCTGAGGGAGTGTTCTGAGGGAATGCTCTGCTCTGGCCAGAGGTTGGCCGGAAGTAAGTACCGCGAAATAACGGGCGTACCCTGGTGTGCGCCGAAGAATCGAAGCTACGCCAGCTATACGCCAGCTAACAGGGAGCCGATGTGTCCGCAGTCGCACCCGACGGACGCAAGATGCTGCGCCTGGAGGTCCGGAACGCCCAGACCCCCATCGAGCGCAAGCCCGAGTGGATCAAGACCCGGGCGAAAATGGGCCCCGAGTACAACGCCCTGCAGAAGCTCGTGAAGAGCGAGGGTCTGCACACGGTCTGCCAGGAGGCGGGCTGTCCGAACATCTACGAGTGCTGGGAAGACCGCGAGGCGACGTTCCTCATCGGCGGCGACCAGTGCACGCGGCGCTGTGACTTCTGCCAGATCGACACCGGCAAGCCGCAGGCCCTCGACCGCGACGAGCCGCGCCGCGTCGGCGAGTCCGTCGTGACGATGGACCTGAACTACGCCACGATCACCGGCGTCGCCCGCGACGACCTGGACGACGGCGGCGCCTGGCTGTACGCGGAGACCGTGCGCCAGATCCACGCGATGACCGCGGACCGCGCCGAGGGCCAGACCAAGGTCGAGCTGCTGATCCCCGACTTCAACGCGGACCCCGACCAGCTGGCCGAGGTCTTCTCCTCGCGCCCCGAGGTCCTCGGGCACAACGTGGAGACCGTGCCGCGCATCTTCAAGCGCATCCGCCCCGGCTTCCGCTTCGAGCGCTCCCTTGAGGTCATCACCCGCGCGCGGGAGGCCGGCCTGGTCACCAAGTCGAACCTCATCCTGGGCATGGGCGAGGAGCGCGAGGAGATCAGCGAGGCGCTGCACGCGCTGCACGAGGCGGGCTGCGAGCTGATCACGATCACGCAGTACCTGCGCCCGACGCCGCGCCACCACCCCGTGGAGCGCTGGGCCAAGCCCGCGGAGTTCGTGGAGCTGAAGGAGGAGGCCGAGGAGATCGGTTTCTCCGGCGTCATGTCGGGCCCGCTGGTCCGCTCCTCCTACCGCGCCGGGCGCCTGTACCAGATGGCGATCGAGAAGCGTGGGGCGTACGTCGCCTCGCAGGCGGTGTGAGTCCGGCACAGGCACGGCGGGGCCGCTGTGTGAATCCGCGCACAAGAAGCTACTGACTAGTAGAACCCGCAACGACGCGGTCCGCACGATCTCCGCAGGTGACGGGGGCGTATGGGCCGCGTCAGTGTTTTGGGGCGGGGCGTAAAGGTTTCATCGGCGTTTGACCGGTCGGTCACGCCCTGGTAACACCAATCAGTGACCCTGGAATTACCGCACGTACAGCCTTACCCCCAGCTTTCTTCCCGGGTCTACCCGCAAGTGCCACCGCCAGCCTCATCCACAGCCGCTCGTCCCCCGAGCCGCTCCCCAGGAGGGCCCCATCATGCAGGCCGCGCCCGTACGCGCCACCGCCATCCCGTCCGTCACCGACGCCCTGCGCGCGGTCGAGTCGCTGTTGATGAGCGGCGGCCAGCGCACCGCACGCCGTAACGCCTGGACTTCCGTGCTCGAGGACCGGCGCCGCGCCAAGGACCGGGTCGAGGCGCTGCGGGTCTTCGAAGAGGGCATGGCGACCCGTACGTCGTAGCCGCCTCCCGGGCCACGTAGACTTCACGACATGGCGAGGAAGGAATCCACCGCGGCGGATACGGCCGCGGAGCCAGGGCGACTCAAGCAGATCGCTCTGACCTACAAGATGACCCGACGGGCCGACTCCAAAATCGGTCTCATCATCGCGGCTGTGGGAATCGTCACCTTTGGTGCGTTCCTCGCGATCGGCTTCTTGATCGGTCACCCGGTCTATCTGGGCATTCTCGGCTTCCTGCTCGCCTTCCTCGCGATGGCGATCGTCTTCGGACGCAGGGCCGAGCGTGCCGCCTTCGGGCAGATGGAGGGCCAGCCCGGTGCGGCGGCCGCGGTGCTCGACAAGATCGGCCGCGGCTGGACGACGACCCCCGCGATCGCGATGAACCGCAGCCAGGACGTGGTGCACCGCACCGTCGGCAAGGCCGGCATCGTCCTGGTGGCCGAGGGCAACCCGAACCGCGTGAAGGGCCTGCTGGCCGCCGAGAAGAAGAAGATGGCGCGCATCGTCTCGGACGTGCCGGTGCACGACATCATCGTCGGCACCACCGAGGGCACGGTCTCCCTGAAGAAGCTGCGCACCACGCTTCTGAAGCTGCCTCGTGTCCTCACCGGCCCGCAGGTCACGGCGACCAACGACCGGTTGCGGGCGATGGGTGACCTTATGTCCAATATGCCCCTGCCAAAGGGCCCCATGCCCAAGGGCATGCGGATGCCGCGCGGCGGTCCGAAGATGAGGTAGTCCGCCCTGCTTCTCCCTACGACGGTGAAGGCCCCGGAACCGAGTCGGTTCCGGGGCCTTCACCGTCGTATGCGTATGCGCAGGGGCCGTGGGCGCCCGTCGGCTAGATCCGGATCTGCACGGCGCGGGCGAGGCGCTCGTGGAGGCCGCGGCCGTCGCGGTCCCAGATCAGGGCCGGGATGGCGACGCAGAGCAGGACGGTACGGGTGAGGACCCGGCCGATGCCGAGCCGACCGCCGCCCTCGGCGACGACGCGCAGCCTGAAGAGGGCCTTGCCCGGCGTGCAGCCGACCGTGCCGACGGTGAGCACGCTCATGACGAAGAAGATGCCGAGGGCCCAGTTGCCCATCGCCTGCTGGTCACCGCGGGCGAACAGGCCGTATGCGATCAGCATGCACAGGCCCCAGTCGACGGCGATGGCGCCGATGCGGCGGCCCGGGCGTGCGATCGACCCCGGCCCCTCCTCGGGCAGACCGAGCTGCTCGCCCCGGTACCCGAAGTCGACACCGGCGTCCTCCGCGGCCGCGCGCGGGCCGGACAGCCACGATCCGATTACTTGCCTGTTGTCCACCCGTCCACGGTACTGCGCCCGGTCCCTTACGGGGACGGCACCCCGTCCCGAGCCGCCGGGCCGGTTAACTTGGGCGAAACAAATGGGTCATGCTTGAGAAATCCCCCGTCCCTATGGTCGGGTCCCAGCGTGTGCCACCGCACTGGCCGCACCACGAGCTGCAACCCCGTCCCGCCCCGGGCGGGAGTAGGAGGAGTTGGATGTTGTTCCAGAACGCCGACGACGCAAAGAAGTACATCGCGGACGAGGACGTCAAGTTCGTCGATGTCCGCTTCTGTGACCTGCCGGGTGTGATGCAGCACTTCACGATCCCGGCCGCGGCGTTCGACCCGGACGAGGAGCTGGCCTTCGACGGTTCGTCGATCCGCGGCTTCCAGGCCATCCACGAGTCCGACATGGCGCTGCGCGCGGACCTGTCGACCGCCCGGGTCGACCCGTTCCGCCGCGACAAGACCATCAACATCAACTTCTTCATCCACGACCCGATCACGGGCGAGCAGTACAGCCGTGACCCGCGCAACGTCGCGAAGAAGGCGGAGGCGTACCTGGCCTCCACCGGCATCGCGGACACGGCCTACTTCGGCCCCGAGGCGGAGTTCTACGTCTTCGACAACGTCCGCTTCCAGACGTCGGCGAACGAGAGCTTCTACCACATCGACTCCGAGGCGGGCGCCTGGAACACCGGTGCGGTCGAGAACAACCGCGGCTACAAGGTCCGCTACAAGGGCGGTTACTTCCCCGCCCCGCCGGTCGACCACTTCGCCGACCTGCGCGCCGAGATCTCCCTGGAGCTGGACAAGAACGGCCTCCAGGTCGAGCGCCAGCACCACGAGGTGGGCACGGCGGGCCAGGCCGAGATCAACTACAAGTTCAACACGCTGCTGGCCGCGGCCGACGACCTGATGCTCTTCAAGTACATCGTGAAGAACGTCGCCTGGCGCAACGGCAAGACCGCGACCTTCATGCCCAAGCCGATCTTCGGCGACAACGGCTCGGGCATGCACGTCCACCAGTCGCTGTGGTCGGGCGGCAACCCGCTCTTCTACGACGAGCAGGGTTACGCGGGCCTGTCGGACACCGCGCGCTACTACATCGGCGGCATCCTCAAGCACGCGCCGTCGCTGCTGGCGTTCACCAACCCGACGGTGAACTCCTACCACCGCCTGGTCCCCGGCTTCGAGGCCCCGGTCAACCTGGTCTACTCGCAGCGCAACCGCTCCGCGGCGATGCGTATCCCGATCACGGGCTCGAACCCGAAGGCCAAGCGCGTCGAGTTCCGCGCGCCGGACCCGTCCTCCAACCCGTACCTGGCCTTCTCGGCGCTGCTCCTCGCGGGCCTCGACGGCGTCAAGAACAAGATCGAGCCGGCCGAGCCGATCGACAAGGACCTCTACGAGCTGGCCCCCGAGGAGCACGCGGGCGTCCCCCAGGTCCCGACCTCCCTCCCCGCGGTCCTCGACGCCCTGGAGGCGGACAACGAGTACCTGCAGGCGGGCGGCGTCTTCACGTCGGACCTGATCGAGACGTGGATCGACTACAAGCGGACGAACGAGATCGCCCCGATCCAGCTGCGGCCGCACCCGCACGAGTTCGAGCTGTACTTCGACATCTAAGAAGCGCGGGCTTGGTCCCGTACGCATCACGAGGGCTGTCTTCCAGGAACAGGAAGGCAGCCCTCGCGTGTGTTCGTGGAGCCGGTGGTCCCCTACGGGGCGCCGGGGATGTCCGTCTGGCCGCGCCGCCCTTGCGGACCGCGATGATCTCGTGGGTCGCCGACCATAAAGCCCCCGAGGACCGTGGCGGTGTGGTGAGGCCATGGGTCTTGGTGACCGAGTTGAGCAGCGAGATGGCGCCCTTTGTGTCGGGACGGGGGGCAACAGGGGATTAGGGGAGTGGTATCGGGCGGTAGTGCGTCGTCAGGCGGCCTGCTGGGTTCAGGACGTGGAAGGCGAGGGCCGGGGGGAGGTCCTGGTGGATGTGGTGGGTGGGGTGGGTCTGGTGTTCCCAGGGGAGGCGGAGCGTGGAGGTCACGCCCGGGGCCACCAGGAGGGGGCGGTCGGCGAAGGTGGTGGCCGCGGGGGTGTGGGCGTGGCCTGCCAGGAATGCCGTGATGTTCGGGTGGCGGGTGGTCAGTTCGGCGAGGCGGGACTCGTCGAACTGGCGGATCTCGTCGACGTACGGCGTGTGCAGGTCGACCGGCGGGTGGTGGAAGGCGATCAGCGCGGGGCGTGTGGGCGGGGCCGCCGCCAGGGTGTCCGACAGCCACGTCAGCGTCTCGTCCGTCAGTGTGCCGTGGTGCTTGCCGGGGACCGAGGTGTCGCAGAGGGCGAGTGTGAAGCGGTCAGTTGAGTACGACTGGTTGATCGGGGACGTTGTCGGGGCCTCGCCCAGCAGGTGCTCCCGGAACGCGCCGCGCTCGTCGTGGTTGCCGGGGCAGGTCAGCAGGGGGTGGCGGGAGACGAGGAGTTTGCGGGCCTCCTCGTACTCCGCGGGAGTCCCGTGGTCCGCGATGTCGCCCGTGACGATGATGGCGTCCAGGTCGTACGGGAGGTCGTTCAGGTACTCCATGACCGCGCGGGTGCGGGCGATGCTGCGGCCGTCGTCCTCGTCGCGCGCGACTATGTGGATGTCGCTCACGTGGGCGATCACGGCGGGGGCGGGGGTGGCTTGCGCCGTCGTCGGGATCAGGTTCGGCGTCGGGGTCGGGGTCGGCATCTTCGCGGGCTCCCTTTCAGCGGTTCCTTGCGGCTGTCCAGTGGATCTTCCGTGAACCTAGGGACCCGCAGGCGTACGCGTGAAGAGCCAGTGCGTTCCCTCTGGCCTGCTCCTCGCCCCGTCAGCTCCGCAGGAAGCGCACCGACGGGGTCGGCGGGCGGCCGTCGGGGGTCGGCTCGCCGGGGGTGACCCGCGCCCGTACTCCGTATACCTCCGCGATCAGCTCCTCCGTGATCACCTCCGCCGGTGCGCCCGCCGCGTATGCCGTGCCCTCCTTCAGGATCAGCAGGTGGTCGCAGAACATCGCCGCCAGATTGAGGTCGTGCAGTGCTACCACGCTGGTGACGGGGAGTTCGGCGATCAGGGTGAGCAGGTCCAGCTGGTGCTGGATGTCCAGGTGGTTGGTGGGCTCGTCCAGGAGGAGTTCGCGGGGTTCCTGCGCCAGGGCGCGGGCGATCTGGACGCGTTGGCGTTCGCCGCCGGAGAGCGTGTGCCAGGACTGGGCGGCCCGTTCGGTGAGACCGGTGCGCTCCAACGCCTCCCGTACCGCCCGCTCGTCGTGGGACGTGGGGGCCGACCACGCGCGGCGGTGCGGGATGCGGCCCAGGCGTACGACATCTCGTACGGTCAACTCCACCTGGGTGGACGCGTGTTGCTCGACCACCGCGATACGGCGTGCCACAGTGCGGCGCGGCGTCTCGGGGAGGGGGTGGCCGTCCAGTGTGACCACCCCGGAGGCGGGCGCGAGGACACCCGCGAGGATGCGCAGGAGCGTGGACTTGCCGGAGCCGTTCGGGCCGAGGAGGCCCACGGTGGCGCCGGGCGGCGGGGCGAGGCTCACGCCGTCCACGATCAGGCGGCCACCGGCCTCGCGGGTGACCCGGTCGGCGCGCAGGCCGTTCTCGGAGGTGGGGGGCTCGGGCGCCGTCTGTCGGGGACGCGTGGGCTCGTGCGTCGTCTTTTGCCTCACGTCGTCGCCCTTCGTGTCCGGTACAGCACCAGTACGAACGCCGGTACGCCGATGAGCGAGGTCACCACGCCCACCGGGACCTCCTGCGGGTCGAGTGCCGTACGGGCCAGCGTGTCCACCCAGACCAGGAAGACCGCCCCGGCCAGCGCCGTGACCGGCAGCAGCCGGGCGTGGCCGGAGCCGGCGAACGCGCGGGCCGCGTGCGGCAGGACCAGGCCCACGAAGCCGATGGCGCCCGCCGAGCTGACCAGGGCCGCCGTCAGCAGCGCCGTCACGCAGAGCAGGACGAGCCGGGTGCGTGCCACCCGTACGCCCAGCGTCGCCGCCGCCTCCTGGCCGAAGGCGAAGGCGTCGAGCGTGCGGGCGTGGCCGAGGCAGACGGCCAGCGTCACGGCGAGGACCGCCGCGCACAGCCATACGTCGGTCCAGCCCGCCCCGCTGAGCGAGCCGAGCAGCCAGAACAGCACGCCGCGGGTGGTCTCCGCGTCGCCCGCCGTGAGGATCACGAAGGACGTCAGCGCGGAGAAGAGCTGCATCGCGGCCACGCCGGACAGGACCACCCGGTCCACCGTGTCGCCCAGCGAGTGGCTCAGGAGCAGGACCAGCGCGAAGGAGAAGAGCGCGCCGACGAACGCGCCCGCCGAGATCGACACCGCTCCCCCGCCGACGCCCAGGACGACGACCGCGACGGCTCCCGTGGACGCCCCGGACGACACCCCGAGCACGAAGGGGTCGGCGAGGGGGTTGCGCAGCAGGGACTGCATGACCGCGCCGCAGACCGCGAGGCCCGCGCCGCAGACCGCGGCGAGCAGGGTGCGGGGCATCCGCAGGTTCCAGACGATGCCGTCCCTGAGGGGGGTGAGCCGTGGCTCGCCCCAGCCGAGGTGCGCGGCGAGCGCCGACCAGACGTCGGGCACCGAGATGTCGGCGGGGCCGATGGTGACGGCGACCGCCACGGAGAGTGCGAGCGCGGCGCACGCCGCCAGCCACAGCAGCCCTTGCCGGGCAGGGGCGGCCAGCCTCACTTCGCCAGTCCGAACTTCCGCAACCCGGCGGCCACTTGTTCGATGCCGTCGACCGTGCGGATCGTGGGGTTCATGGCCTGGCCGCTGAGCAGGACGTACCGCTTCTTCTTCACGGCGGTCAGGTTCCTGGTCGCCGGGTTGGACTCCAGGAACTTGATCTTCGCCGCCGCGCTCTCCGCGGACTGCGACTTGCGGGTGAGGTCGCCGATGACGAGGACGTCGGGGTCGCGGTCGGCGACGGTCTCCCAGTTGATCTGGGGCCACTCCTCGCGGGTGTCGTCGAAGACGTTCTTCACGCCCAGTTCGCGGGTGATGATGCCGGGGGCGCCGCAGCAGCCCGCCATGTAGGGGGCGTCGGAGTTGGCGAACCAGTACAACACGCTCGTGCCGGAGGCATCGGCGGCCTTGATGTCCTTCGTGGCCTTCGTCACGCGGCTCTTCAGCCGCGCGATCAGCTTCTCACCGCGCTCCTCGACGTCGAACACCTTCGCCAGGTCCCGCACTTCGCCGTAGACGGTGTCCATGGTGAGGGTCTTGACGCGCTTGCCGTCGCCGCCGCCGTCGTTGTCCTTGCCCGCGCAGTCGGTGGGCGAGACGTAGACGGGCACGCCGAGTTCGGTGAACTTCGTACGGTCAGCGACGCCGCCCTTGCCCACGGTGTAGAGGAAGGAGGCGCTGACGAAGTCCGGCTCCTTGGCGAGGACCTTCTCCAGGGAGGGGTAGCGGTCGGCGAGCCGCTCCACCTTCGCGTTCTGCTTCTCCAGGTTCTTCAGGACCGGGTCGGTCCAGGTGCCGGTGCCGGCCATGCGGTCGGCGAGGCCGAGGGAGAGCAGGATCTCGGTGGAGCCCTGGTCGAGCGAGACGGCGCGTTGGGGCGGGGCGCCGACCTTCGCCTCCTTGCCGCAGGAGGCGACCGTGACGGGGTAGCCGTCGGCGCTCTTGCCCCCGGGCCCGTCGGCGGACTTCTGTGCGGAGCCGTCGCCGCACGCGGTTAGCGCGAGCGTGGCGGCCGCCAGCAGTCCGGCACAGCGCAGGGCGGTTCTACGGTCTTTCGAGGACACGCGATCCCTTGAGTCTCACGGCTCATACGCGGAGCCTGGTCTGCGTCACGACCTCCGCCGCGGTGTGCGGGCGGAGGCGCCAGCAGGTCTTCGGACTCGGGATCGACCGGACGGGACGCCTTCCCGGGCGTCGTGAGACGCCCAGTGGCCGTGGCCCCGCCCGTCCCCCTCACCGCTGCGCGTCAGTTCCGGATTTCCACCGGATTCCCTGGCCCAGGTACGGGTTTGACTGGCTTGCGCAAGTTATCACGCGCTCTCACGGCGTCGGTCCGGGCCTGGGCTCGCCCCGGTAGGTGCCGAAGAACCAGCGGTTTCCCTCGGGGTCCGCGATGCCGAACTCGCGGCTGCCGTACGGCTTGTCCTCGATCTCACCGACGATCTTCACGCCGGCCTCGGTGAGGCGGGCGTACAGGGCGTCCACCTCGTCGGTGACGACATAGGCGCCGGAGGTGCCGGGCTTCCCGCATGCCTCTCCGGGGGCGTCCGGGTCGTACGAGCCGAGCATGATGCCGCCGCCCTCGGGCCAGTCCAGCTGGGCGTGGGCGACGCGGGCGCCGTCCTCGTAGACGGCCGTCCGCCGGAAGCCGACGGTGTCGACGAGGAAGTCGATCAGGGCGGGGGCGTCCTGGGCCTGGAGGGTCGGCCAGACGGCGGGGTCCCGCTGGGGGGAGGGGGTGGTGGTGTCGAGGTGCGGCTTCGCTGTGGTGTCGGGTTCGGGTGAGGTGCGGTGCTGTTTCGCTGTGGTGTCGGGTTCGGGTGAGGAGGAGTGCTGCTTCGCTGTGGTGTCCGGTGTGGTGTTCATGGCTTCTACTCTTCGCCTCCGCCGTGCGCCCCGGCTTGGATATTCCGGCACTCTTCCGCCAGCCAGCGGGTGGGGCTCGCCTCCGTGTACTGGTGGAAGTCCCGTACGAGGTGGGAGTGGTCGTAGTAGCCCGTGTCGGCGGCGACCCGCGCCAGGTCCGGCGGGCCGCCCGCCGCCACGGCCCGCACCACGGCGGCCTTGGCGTGCTGGAAGCGCATGAGGCGGGCTGCCTGTTTGGGGCTCAGGCCGGTCTCGGCGCGGAAGAGGGCGGTCAGGCGGCGCTCGCTGAGCACCACGTGCCGGGACAGGCCGCCGAGGGTGCCCGCGCCTCGGTGCCGGGCCAGCCAGGCCCAGGCCTCGGTGACCTCAGGGCGTACGGATCCGGCGGCGCGGGCGTCCGCGGCGCGCTGTCTCAGGTAGCCGGTCAGGAGGGCGAAGCGGTCCTCCCAGCGGTTCAGCTCGCACAGGCGTTCGCGGATCTCGGCGGCGGGGGCGCCGAGTACGTCCGTGCCGGCGATGACGAGCTGTCCGGTCAGCGCGCCCGCGGGCAGGCCGAGGAGCGGGCGGGCGGCCAGTGGGTGCACGGCGAGCTGGATGCCGGCCTCGTGCTCGGCCTGTACGACGTACGCGGGGCTCTGGTGCAGACCGCCCACGACGATGTCGGTGCGGATCGCGTCGGCGCCGGTCGCCTGGGCGGGGGTGGCGCCGGTGGTGATGGGGCCGTCCAGGGAGAAGATCAGTGTCAGGTACGGGGAGGGCAGGCCTCTGTGCAGGGCTGGGCGTGGGTCCGCGGTGCGGTAGCCGGTCGCGGAGATGACCATGCCGTCCAGTCGGGGGGCGGCCCTGACGAACTCCATGTCTTCCAGTATGGGTTCCGGGGCTTCGGGCTGCGGCTCGGCGGGGCTTTCCCGGCGGGGGCCGGGCCTCGGCTTTCCCGGCGGGGTGGGCCGGGCCTCGGCAAGGGGCTTCTCCAGCGGGGTGGGCCGGGCCTCGGCAAGAACCTTTCCCACCCGCCCGGCACCCCGCGATCAGTCGCGCGCCCAGGACGCCGGACCCGCACCCCGCGATCTCCCCCGGAGCCAGGGGCACGGACCGGCACCCCGCGACCATCCCCCGGGGCGAGGGACACGGACCGGCGCCCCGCGACTACCCGAACCCCAGCACGCGGACCGGCGCCCCGCGACGACCCCGAACCCAGGCACGCGGACCGGCGCCCCACGACCACCCGAACCCAAGCACGCGGACCGGCGCCCCACGACCACCCGAACCCAAGCACGCAGACCCGCACCCCACGACCACCCGAACCCAAGCACGCAGACCCGCACCCCACGACCACCCGAACCCAAGCACGCAGACCCGCACCCCGTGATCACCGGAGCCGGGGGCGCCCCGCGCCCGGCACCCCGCGCCCGCGCCCGGACCCGGCTTCGAGACGCGGGACCGGCACCCCCGCATCCAGCCCCAGGACGCGGTCCGGCACGTGTGATCACCGAAGTCGAGGACGCCCCGCAGCCGGCACCCCGGCTCAATCCCAACCCCAAGACGCGGGGCCAGCACCCGGCCCCCGCGCGCAGGACGGAGCCCCCTCCGCTACCCACCCTCCCCCCACCCCACGCCCCCCACCCCCGGTGACTTCGATCATGGGAAACCGGGGGGTCTGCCCATAGCATGGCGCGCCGCTCCGGATGGGGGCGCGCATCGCTCTCAGGAACGGTGGGACAAGGAAGACATGGCAGTACGAGCATTGAAGAAGCCGGCCCTCATCGGCGCCACGGGAGCCCTCGCGGCGGCGCTGCTCGCGGGTGGCGCGCTGTGGCCGACGAGCGAGGCGACGGCGGCGGACACCTCGGCCGCCACCGCCCGCGAACTGTCGCACTGGCCCGAGCCGGTCGCGAAGAAGCTCGGCAAGGTGATCGCCGCCAACGACCACAAGGGCGCGTACGCCGTCTTCGACGCGGACAACACCTCGTACCGCAACGACCTGGAGGAGTCGCTGCTGCCCTTCCTGGAGATGAGGGGCGTCCTGACCCGCAAGACCATGGACCCGTCCCTGAAGGTCATCCCCTTCAAGGACAAGGCCGGGCACAAGGAGAGCCTCTACAGCTACTACAACCGGCTCTGCGAGGTGGACGACCAGGTCTGTTACCCCTGGGCCGCGCAGATCTTCTCCGGCTTCACGCTGAAGGAGCTGAAGGGGTACGTCGATGACCTCCTCGCCTACAAGAAGCCGATCCCGGCCGAGTACTACGAGGCCGGGAAGGTGACGAAGACCGAGGTGAAGCCGCCGGAGCTGTCGCGCGGCATGCGGCAGCTCTACAAGACGCTGCGCTCGCACGGCATCGAGGTGTACGTCGTCAGCGCGGCCAGCGAGGACCTGGTCCGCATGGTCCTCGCCGACCCGAAGTACGGCTACGGCGTGAAGCCGCAGAACGTCATCGGCGTCTCCATGCTCCTCAAGGACCGCAAGACCGGCGAGGTGACCAGCTCCCGCAAGGAGATCGCCGAGGGCCGCTTCGGCGAGAAGGACCGCGCGAAGCTCGCCGGGCACGAGCTGACGCCCAAGCTGTGGGCGCCGCTGACCTGGTACGAGGGCAAGCCCGCGGCGATCAACACGTACATCGACGAGTGGCGGAAGCCGATCCTCGCGGCCGGTGACACGCCGGTCAGCGACGGCCCGATGCTCTTCCACTCCGCGGACGTGGAGCACGGTGGCGTACGGGTCTGGGTCAACCGCAAGGACTCGTACATGAAGCAGCTCGACGGGATGAAGAAGAAGAACGCCGAGCGCCAGCGCGAGCTGGGCCAGAAGGTCACCGCCGACAAGCGGTGGCTCACGGTGACGCCGGACCAGATCGGCTGACCGTCGACCGGTCGGCCGGTCGGCTGACCGGACCGATCAGACGGTGGACGTCCAGGCCGCCACCTGCTTGGCGAGCGCGCCGCCCGCCCTCGTCCACGCGAAGTGGTCGAGGCGGCCGCCCGCCTCCCGCTCGGTGTAGTGGCGCCGGGTGAGGCGGGCGCGTGGGACCTTGCCGAGCAGGTGGTCGAGGGCGGCGGCGGGGGCGAAGGTGTCGCGCTCCACGGTGACCGCGAGCACCGGCAACTCCAGTGCGGCGAGGGCCGTTTCGTAGTCGAGGATCGATCCCTTGGCGGTGTAGCGGCCCGTACGTCCCTGCCGCGCCCAGTCCCGCATGACGCCCTTGGGCTGGTCGCCGCCGAAGCCGAGCCGGGTGCCGGGCCAGCGGCCGAGCACGGTCGAGGTCGCGCCGATCAGCAGCTCGCCGAGGAGCAGGGCGGGGCCGCGCAGCGGGCCGTACGCGCGGAACCAGACGGACCCCGAGGCGACGAGCACCACGCCGTCGACGCCGGGACCGAGGCCTGACGCTGCGCCCAAGGCGGCGTGGACCAGGGCGAGTTGGCCGCCCAGGCTGTGGCCGAGGAGGTGCAGCGGTGGCTCGGGGCCCAGCTCCGCGCGGACGGCCGCGAGGACGGCGGGGAGGTCCTCCTCGACGATCGTGCGGTAGCCGTGGTCGCCTGCCCCGCGGGCGCGGGCGCCGCCGCGCGGGGTCGCCTCGCCCTGGCCGCGCAGGTCGGCGGTGAGGACCGTCAGGCCCTCGCCGTGCAACTGGCGCGCGAAGCGGCGGTAGAAGCGGGCGGGGGTGCCCATCGCGGGGAGGATGAGGACCGCGGGCGCCGGGGGCGGGCCCGGCGCGGGGCCGGAGCCGGACGGAAGGAAGCGTTCCGGCGCGGGGGCGCGCAGGGCACGCACCGGAACGCGGGCGCCGTCCGGGAGTTCGACACTCGCCAGGAGCGGCAGTTCGGCGGCGGGGTCCGGCTGGGCCCGCTGGTCCGTGCCGACGGTTTCCGGCTGGGTCGGCCGGGTCAGGCCGACGGGGTCCGGCTGGGTCATGAGGCACAGCATGTCTCATCGCACATGCGTCCGCACGGTTTCGCGCAGGTTCACGCGGTTCCTATGAGTGCGCATGGGTTCACACGGGTCCACGTCGGAGTTGACGCGCGGGCCGGGACGGAAAGACGCCGGGCCCGAGAGCGGAGGCGAACTCCCCTCTCGGGCCCGGCACTTCCTCCGCTCAGCGGCTGTAGCGCATCAGCGCGCGCACCATGTGGCAGGTGATGTCGGAGGGCGGGTGGATCCCGACCTCCTCCGCCATGCTCCGTATCGTGCTGTTCTTCGCCTGGTTCGGCAGGTACACCCCCGAGTCGAGCAGGGCGATGGCCAGGCGCATGGCCTTGAGGCGGCGGTTGTGGTTGACGTACCACTCGCGCGGGCGGCCGGCGGGCAGCGCCTTCTTCGCCAGTGGCACATACGGCAGATCGATCAGTACGGGCTTCGGGACTCGCTGGGAAACGGGCTTCCTCGTCAGTGCGGCAGCGGGCACGGGCATCCTCCTGTCGCGGTCGGGACCCCCCGTCGGGCGCCCTCGAACACTACTGTGATTCTACCGTCCACCACTGACAATCGCCGCTGGCCAGAAGGGCTTTGGGCTGTTCGAACAGACCCGCGCCGCACGGCCTGGGGCGGGTGTTTCGGAGGTAGCGTGTGGGCATGGAGATCTGGATCAACCCCGCCTGTTCGAAGTGCCGCGGCGCCCTCGCGCTGCTCGACGCGGAGGGCGCCGACTACACCGTGCGCCGCTACCTCGAAGACGTACCGAGCGAGGACGAGATCCGTGCCGTGCTCGACCGTCTCGGCCTCGAACCGTGGGACATCACCAGGACACAGGAGCAGGCCGCCAAGGACCTCGGCCTCAAGGACCGCGAGGCCTGGCCGCGCGACGCGTCGGGGCGCGACCGCTGGGTCAGGGCCCTCGCCGAGCACCCGAAGCTGATCCAGCGGCCCATCATCACGGCCGACGACGGCACGGCGGTGGTGGCGAGGACCGAGGAGGCGGTGCGGGACGCGCTCTCCCGCTGACGCCGCCGCCGGCGTCGCGGCCGACTACGACGGCGGTCGCGACGCCAGGAACTCCGTCACCGCCCGGTCCAGCTCCGCGGGCCGCGCATGCGGGAGCGCGTGGTGCGAGACGTCCGGCAGCGTCGCCACCGTCACGTCGGGGAGGAGGGCGCGGGCCCGGGCGGCGACCTTGCGGATGTCGTGGGCGCGGCTGCGGGCCGCGAGGAGGAGCAGCACGGGACGGCGCAGCTCGCGCAGGGAGGCCGGGGCGGGGCGCGGGCCCGTGACCGGCCTGGCGGTGGGGAAGGCGGCCGCGCGCTCCTGGAGGGCGAGCCAGTCGGCGTCGAGCGGGGCGCCGCGGGTCTCCCAGGCGAGGAAGGCGCGCGTGACCTTGCCCGAGGGGCGCAGCAGCGTCGGCAGGGCGCGCAGCAGATAGCCGGGGCGGAAGCCCGCGAAACACTGGGTGGGGTCGAGGAGCACCAGGCACCGTACGCGATCGGGGGCGCGCAGCGCGTAGTGGAGGGCGATCCAGGCCCCGTACGAGTGTCCCGCGAGGTCGGCCGCCGGTAGCCCCAGGCCGTCGAGCAGGGCGTCGAGCCAGGCCGTCAGGTCGGCCACGGTCCTGATCGGCCGCCGCTCCGCACGGACGCTGCGCCCGGGCTCCCCGATCAGGTCGACGGCGAACACCCGGCGCGTACGGGAGAGTTCGGCAGCGTTCGCGAACCAGCTGACCCCCGTCGCACCGCCGCCGGGCAGCAGCACGAGCGGAACGCCGTCGCCGTCGTCGCCACCGTCCGGGCCACCGTCGCCGGAGCCGGAGCCGGGGCTGGCACCCGGGCCGTGGACGGTGACGTGCGTGTTCCCGAAGGGCGTGGGGACGGTCCGGGTCGTGGTGCCCTCGGGCCACTTGGCGAGGAGCGCGTCGTACGCCGTCCGGAACGCGTCCGTGTCAGCCATGGGATCAGCTCTCCTCCGCCTCTGCGCCCGGCCGACGGCCAACGGTCAACGGCCGGCGGTCAACGCCACGCACCCTACCGGCGCACCCGCCCGGGGCGCCGGGCAGGAGACCTCGCCCCTCGACCGATGGGAGAACTCCGGCAAACCGTTACATAACCGTACGCAGCCGAGGGCACCCGACGGGCTGCCGCCCGGACGAGGGTTCCGGGGCGGGGAGAGGAGCGCCGTGCGGAGCTGGCTGTTCGGAGGCGTATACGGAACGGTCCTCGCGAGCGCGCTGTTGGCCGCGCTGCACTCGGGGGGCGCCGTCTACACGCCCCTCTACGACGCGGCCTGGATCATGGTGACCGCGGGCACGGCCGGCCTCGCGCACGGCTACGCGCACCACATGTCCACCCACCGACCGGGCGCGGGCATCCACCGCTGGCGCCAGCTGGGCCTTGCGCTCGTCGACGAGTGGCCGGTCGTCGTCGCCTGCTGGCCCACGGTGGCCCTGCTGCTGCTCGCCGGAGCCTTCGGCTGGCCCGAGCCGCCGGTCACCTGCGCCGGACTGCTCCTGAACGCCGCGCTCCTCTTCGGCTGGGGCACCTTCGCCGCGCTGCGGGTCGGCTACCGGCGGCGCTCGGCGGTCCTGATCGGCGGCGCGGACGCGGCGATCGGCCTGGTCATCGCCGCCGCGAACGCGGTCATCAAGTGAGGTGGGCCACTCCTGACGCAGGTAACACGGGGTTCACACAAGAGCAACGGTCGGGAAATCGCCGGTTGCCAGGCTGCCGCTCATCACCACGGCACCGCAGCACCCGCACGTTCTGCGCCGTACCGAGCGTTTAAGGATGAGGCCCCCGTGACCTTCAAGGCTGAGTACATCTGGATCGACGGCACCGCGCCGACCGCGAAGCTCCGTTCGAAGACGAAGATCCTCGGGGACGACGCGAAGGGCGCCGAGCTGCCGCTCTGGGGCTTCGACGGATCCAGCACGAACCAGGCCAAGGGTCACGCCTCCGACCGCGTACTCAAGCCGGTCTTCACCTGCCCGGACCCGATCCGCGGCGGCGGCAGCACCGGTGACGTACTCGTCCTGTGCGAGGTCCTCAACACGGACATGACGCCGCACGAGTCCAACACCCGCGCCGAACTGGCCGAGGTCGAGGCCCGCTTCGCCGCGCAGGAGCCGATCTTCGGCATCGAGCAGGAGTACACCTTCTTCGAGGGCGACCGCCCGCTCGGCTTCCCCGTCGGCGGCTTCCCCGCCGCGCAGGGCGGCTACTACTGCGGCGTCGGCTCGGACGAGATCTTCGGCCGTGACGTCGTCGAGGCGCATCTGGAGAACTGCCTCAAGGCGGGCCTCGGCATCTCCGGCATCAACGCCGAGGTCATGCCGGGCCAGTGGGAGTTCCAGGTCGGCCCGCTCGCCCCGCTGGAGGTCTCCGACCAGCTGTGGGTGGCCCGCTGGCTGCTCTACCGCACCGCCGAGGACTTCAAGGTCTCCGCGACCCTCGACCCCAAGCCGGTCAAGGGCGACTGGAACGGCGCGGGCGCGCACACCAACTTCTCCACCAAGGCGATGCGCGAGGGTTACGACGCGATCATCACCGCCTGCGAGTCGCTGGGCGAGGGCTCCAAGCCGATGGACCACGTCAAGAACTACGGCGCGGGCATCGACGACCGCCTCACCGGCCTGCACGAGACCGCCCCGTGGAACGAGTACAGCTACGGCGTCTCCGACCGCGGCGCCTCGGTCCGCATCCCGTGGCAGGTCGAGGTGGACCGCAAGGGCTACATCGAGGACCGCCGCCCGAACGCGAACGTCGACCCGTACGTGGTGACGCGCCTCCTCGTCGACACCTGCTGCGCCGCCCTGGAGAAGGCCGGCCAGGTCTGACCCGTCGTGCACACCTTCGGCAAGGGCGCCCACCGGTACCGGTGGGCGCCGTTGTCGTCATCTGATTCAATGGGGACCATGGGCAGCCACCAGAACACCTCGACCGGTCGTGACGACCTCGAGCCTTTCTGGCCCTCCCGGCAGCATCACGACTTCGACCGGGTGTGTTGCCGCGCGACGAACGCGCGGGCCCTCTAAAGCCGTTCACCCCGGCCTTCGCCTGACGCGCACGGCGTGACGCCGTTTCGACGTATCGCCGTATCGACGTACGTCTCGTTCTCGACGACTCCTCTCTTCGCGCGAAAGAGCTGACCTCCCATGGCGAACTCCCGTACTTTCACTGCCACTGCCGCCGTCCCCGCCGCCGCCACCACGACCGCCTCCGCCTCCGCCGCCCGGGGGCGCCTGCGGGCCGTCGCCCCGGACGAGGTGGTGCACATCCCCGACTTCCTGCCGCCGGGCGCCACTTGGCTGCCCGCGCCCCAGCACACCCTGCCGACCCTGCCGGGCCAGCCGCCGATGGTCGGCTACCTCGTCCTCGTACCGGCCGCGGGGCAGGAGCCCGCCGAGCCGCGGCCGCCGGCCACCGGACCGGTCAGCGTCGACCCCGTGCGGCGCTCCGCCGAGGTCGACGGGCGGCCCCTGGACCTCACGTATCTGGAGTTCGAACTCCTCGCGCACCTCGTCGCGCACCCCCACCGGGTGCACACCCGGGACCAGTTGGTGACCACCGTGTGGGGGTACGGCCACGTGGGCGACGGCCGCACCGTGGACGTCCATGTCGCGCGGCTGCGGCGCAAGCTCGGCGCCGAGCACCGCAGGGCGATCCAGACCGTGCGGCGGGTGGGCTACAAGTACGCGCCGCCGGCCTCCCGCTGAGCGGCGGTCGCTGTCTGCTGGCAGCAGAAGACGTTTCCCTGCCCCCTGCCACCAGGGCAGAGTCTCCCCCATGAGACTTCTGATGCTGGGTGGTACCGAGTTCGTGGGCCGTGCCGTCACCGAGGCCGCACTGGCCCGCGGCTGGGAGGTGACCGTCTTCCACCGCGGTCGGCACGCGGCGCCCGAGGGTGCCCGTGTCGTCCACGGTGACCGCACGGCCGAAGGTGGCCTCGCGGGGCTCGCCGAGGGCGAGTGGGACGTGGTGGTCGACACCTGGTCGGGCGCGCCGCACGCCGTACGGGACGCGGCGCGGCTCCTCGCCGGACGGGCGGGACGTTATGTCTATGTGTCGACCGGTTCCGTCTACCGCTACCCGGCCGACGCCGGGTCCGATGAGACGTTCCCCCTGGTGGACGGCGACCCCGACGCCGACGCGAAGGGGTACGCGGAGGACAAGCGGGGCAGCGAGCTGGCGGCGGTCGACGCGTTCGGCGCCGAGCGGACGATCCTCGCGCGGGCGGGCCTGATCCTCGGCCCCTACGAGAACATCGGCCGGCTGCCGTGGTGGCTGAACCGGATCGCGCGGGGCGGGCCGGTGCTGGCCCCCGGCCCCCGCGATCTGGAGATCCAGTACGTCGACGCGCGGGACCTCGCGGAGTGGATCCTCGACGCGGCCGCAGCCGAGCTGCACGGGCCGTACAACCTGGTCAGCCCCATGGGCCGGTTCACGATGGGCGAGCTGCTCGACGCGTGCGTCGAGGTGGTGGGCAGTGACGCGAGCTTGCGCTGGACGGCGCCCGAAGCGGTGGCGGAGGCGGGCATCCAGGAGTGGGTCGAGCTGCCGGTGTGGGCGGCTCCCGGGGAGGGGCACGACACGATGCACCGCACCTCCTCCGAGAAGGCGATCGCCGCGGGGCTCAGGACGAGGCCCGTCGCCGAGACGGTGCGCGGCACCTGGGAGTGGCTCCAGTCCATCGGAGGGACCCCGCCGCAGCGGCCCGACCGGCCCGTGGTCGGGCTCGCCCCCGACAAGGAGGCGAAGGCGCTCGGCCTGTAGCGGACGCGTGGCCCCCTGTGCGGTCACTCGGCACAGGGGGCCCTCGTCACGGCCGCGTCAACGCCCGCTCGCCACCGGGGAGTCGTGCCGTCCGGCCCGGGGCGGGGCGGTGGGCCCCGCCTCCTCGTGGGAGACCCGCGGCAGCCACGCCAGGTACCGCGGCGTACGCCAGTTGCGCTCCCCCAGCAGTGCCATCACCGACGGCAGCAGGACCATGCGGACCACCGTGGCGTCGAGCAGGACCGCCACGCCGAGGCCCACGCCCATCTGCTGCATGTCCTGCATCGACAGCGTGCCGAAGACCGCGAAGACCGCCACCATGATCACGGCCGCGCCCGTCACCGCGCCCGCCGTGCGGGTGACGCCCTCACGGATCGCCGCGCGGTTGTCCATGCCCCGGTCCCGGGACTCGCTGATCCGGGAGACCACGAACACGTGGTAGTCCATCGACAGGCCGAAGAGGACGACGAGGACGAAGAGCGGCATCCAGTTCTCGATCGCGCCGACCTGCTCCGAGCCGATCAGCTCCGCGCCCCAGCCGTGCTGGAAGACGGCGGTCATGACGCCGTACGCGGCGCCCACGGAGAGCAGGTTGAGGGCGATCGACGTCACCGCGATCACCACCGAGCGGAAGCTGAGGAGCATCAGCAGGAACGTCACCGCGGCGATGAAGGCGAAGACGGGGAGGATGCCCCTGCCCAGCTGGTCGCTGAAGTCCTCCGACGAGGCCAGATCGCCGCCCACGTACGCCGTCGCGGCGACGCCCTCGAAGGCGGCGGGGACCGTGTCGTCGCGCAGTTCGCCCAGCGCCTTCTTCGCCTCGGCGTCGGTGCCGTCGCCCGGCAGCGGCACCTCGATCTCGGCGACGTCCGCCGCCTCGTGGACGGTGAGTTCGGCGCCGTCGCCCGCCTTCTTCGTCAGGGCGTCGAGGGCGTCGCGCACCGCCGGGGCGCCGATGTCGTCCGCCTCGACGACCACGCGGGCCGGGGCGGGGCCGCCGGGGAACTCCTCGGTGATGGTCTTGTACGCGATCGAGAGCGGGGCATCGGAGCCGAACTGCTTCTCCAGGCCCAGCTGTTCGGTCTTCATGCCGAGGGCGGGCGCGGCCAGCGCGAGGAGCAGCACCGTCGCGCCGACTGCGAAGAGCTTGGGGCGGGCGAGGACGGGCCGCAGCAGTCTGCCCGCGATGCCGCCGCTGGTGGGTGCGCCGCTGCCGCCCCTCGTCCGTGCACCGGTACCGCCACCGGCGTGCGTGCCCCTCTTGGCGCGGCGGTTCAGGAACGGGACGCGGCCCGCGTCGATCCGGTCGCCGAGCCCGGCGAGCAGTGCCGGAAGGACCGTGACGGAGCCGAGCATCGCCACGCACACCACCAGGATCGTGGCGACGGCGAAGCCCTTGAAGAGCAGCAGCCCGGACAGGAACATGCCCGCCATCGCGACCATCACCGTCAGTCCCGAGACCAGCACGGCCCGCCCGCTGGTGGCGGCGGCGATCCGCAGCGCGGTGTCCGCGTCGTGTCCGGCCGCCCGCTCGTCCCGCTCGCGGCGCAGATAGAACAGGCAGTAATCGACGCCGACCGCGAGGCCCATCAGGAACATCACGGAGTACGTCGTCTCGAACAGATGCAGCTGGTGACTGGCGAGGGAGAGCAGTCCGAACGCCGCCACGCACGCCGTGAGCGCGAGGCCGACCGGCAGCAGCGCCGCGACCACCGCGCCGAAGGCGACGAGGAGGATGCCGAGGGCGAGCGGCACCGCGGTGAACTCGGCCCGCTTCAGGTCGTCGGCGAGCAGGTCGGACAGGTGTTTCTCGGAGCTGGCCTCGCCGAACTGATGGATAGCGATGCCGCGCGCCGCGCCCGCTTCCTTCGCCTCGGCGACGGTGTCGAGCACCGGCTGGACGCGGTCGGCCGCCTCGTCCGAGGGGCCCTTGATCTCGAAGCGGAGCAGCGCGTCCTTGCCGTCCTCGGAGCGCAGCGGCTCCTGGAGGCCGGTCACGTCGCCGGTCGCCGTCAGCGCCTTCGACAGGTCGGCCGCCGCCTCGCGCCAGCCGTCGGGCGTCCGCGCGGTGACCATGACGAGTTCGCCCGCCGGCTCGTCGATGCCGGCGTCCTTGAGGATCCCGGCGGCCCGGCCCGAGTCGCCGACGCCCATCTCGTCGTCGGACGCCGTGACCATGCCGCTGGCCCCGCCGAGAACCGTGGCGAGCACCACGAGGGCCAGCCAGCCGAGCACGGCCGTTCTGCGGTGGTGTGCGCTCCACACCCCAAGTCGTGCCGCGAGGTTTCGCCTCATGGCCCCTCCCCCATCACTCTGCGCAAGTAAGCGTCGGATAAGACGTGCCTCACGCTAGGAAGCGGCGCCTTCGCGCCCCAGCCGCCGAGGCCCCCTCCGCGGGAAGCGGAAGGCGAAGCCCGGGGGTGTCGCCAGGTACACCCCGGCCCGGGGGGCGGGCCCCGTGACCTGGGCACGCGCCACGGGCGAGACTGGGTGACGCCGTAGACACCGAGAAGGATGGATGCCATGACGAGGCTGAAGGACGCAGTGATCGCGGGGGCCCAGGGCCTCTATCTGGCGATCGTCTCGTTGGTGGGGTCGATCGTCCTCTTCGTCTTCTCGGTCGTCTCGATGGCTTTCCTCCTGCTCGGGGTCGGCTTCCTCACCACCCCGGCCATCCTCATGGGCGTACGCAGGTACGCCGACGCCCACCGCGCGCGGGCCGCCGAGTGGTCCGGCGTCCAGATCCCGGTGCCCTACCGCCCCTTCCCCGCCGGGAAGCGGACCGGCCTCACCGGGCAGGTGGAGCGCTGCTCGCTGATGCTGAAGGACCCGGCGACCTGGCGCGACCTCCAGTGGCTCCTGGTGAACATGACCGCGGGCTTCACCCTCGCGATCTTCCCCCCGGCGCTGCTGCTCTACATGGTGTACGGCTGGGTGCTCGCGCTCGGCGTGTGGAAGCCCATCCACGAGGCGGGCGGCGGCGAGTGGTTCGCCTGGATCCACGTCACCTCGCAGTCCACCGCCAACCAGGCCGCGGCGCTCGGCGTGGGCTTCTTCGTGCTCGGCGTGCTCGTCAACACCTCTCTCGTACGCTCCCACTTCCTCCTCGCCCGTACGTTCCTGGCGCCCACGGCCGCCATGCGGGAGCGCCAACTGGCCCAGCGCGTAGACCGGTTGACCGAGACCCGGCACGACGCCGTGGACAACTCCGCCGCCGAGCTGCGCCGCATCGAGCGCGATCTGCACGACGGGGCGCAGGCCCGTCTGGTGGCCATGGGCATGGACCTCGGCACGATCGAGGCGCTCATCGAGACGAATCCGGCCAGGGCCAAGCAGCTGCTCGCCAAGGCGCGGCACGACTCCGGGGAGGCGCTGACCGAACTGCGTGACCTGGTGCGCGGCATCCACCCGCCGGTCCTCGCCGAGCGGGGCCTCGGGGACGCGGTGAAGGCCCTCGCGCTGCGGCTGCCGATCCCCACGGAGGTCGACGTGGAGCTGCCGGGCCGGGTCGAGGCGCCGGTGGAGTCGGCGGCGTACTTCGCGGTGAGCGAGTCGCTGACGAACGCCATCAAGCACGCGGGCGCCGACCGGATCTGGGTCGACGTGCACCACGGCGACGGCATGCTGCGCATCGCGGTCACCGACAACGGCAAGGGCGGCGCCGCTCTGGGGGCGGGCTCCGGGCTGAGCGGGATCGAACGCCGACTCGGTACATTCGACGGCGTACTGGCCGTCAGCAGCCCCGCGGGCGGTCCGACCATGGTGACCATGGAGATCCCTTGCGCGTTGTCCTAGCCGAAGACCTCTTCCTGCTGCGCGACGGCCTGGTGCGGATGCTGGAGGCATTCGACTTCGAGATCGCGGCGGCCGTGGAGAGCGGCCCCGAACTCACCAAGGCCCTCGCGGAGCTGGAGCCGGACGTCGCCGTCGTCGACGTCCGGCTTCCGCCGTCCCACACGGACGAGGGCCTCCAGTGCGCGCTGGCCGCCCGCCGGGCGAGGCCGGGGCTGCCGGTGCTCGTCCTCTCGCAGCATGTGGAGCAGTTGTACGCGCGTGAACTCCTGGCCGACGGGACCGGGGGCGTCGGCTATCTCCTGAAGGACCGGGTCTTCGACGCCGAGCAGTTCATCGACGCGGTACGCAGGGTCGCGGCGGGCGGCACCGCGATGGACCCGCAGGTGATCCAGCAGCTCCTCTCCCGGCGCTCCAGCGACCAGCCGCTCGGCGCGCTCACCCCGCGCGAGCGCGAGGTCCTCGAACTCATGGCGCAGGGCCGGTCGAACGCGGCGATCGCCTCCCAGCTCGTCGTCACCGAGCGGGCGATCGCCAAGCACACGTCGAACATCTTCGGCAAACTCGATCTCCCGGTCTCCGACGACGACAACCGGCGCGTGCTCGCCGTACTGGCCTATCTGGACCAGGGGCGCTGAACGCGCCTGAACACGCCGGGCCGCTGATGCGTATGTAGCCCCATGGGACGCACATCACGAAAACGATCAAAGCTCGCGCGGCGCCTGGTCGCCGTGTCAGCGGCTGTAGTCATGGGCGGCGGCGGTCTGATCGCCGTGAACGTCTACGCGAACGCCGGGGAGGGCGCCGACCAGCCCCCTCCGCAGGCGTCCGGCCTGCCTGTCTCGACCATCAGCTGTCCTGATGTGGCCAATCGCCTGTCGGACGTTCCTCAGGGCGCGCGCGGCGAGGTCGACGACCGGCTCGCGGAACTCGACAGTCAGATCACTCGGGCGTACGACCAGCTCGGCGCGGCGCGGGACAAGCAGTCCGTACTCGCTCCGCTGGAGGAGCGGCGCCAGGGCACGCTCGGCGAGATCGCGGACGCCATGGACCAGGCGGGGCAACGGCCCGAGCGCCTCGACAGCATGGCGCCCTGCACCCTGCGCGCCGTCGACGCCCCCGACCAGCAGGGTCAGCAGGGGCAACAAGGCGAGCAGGGCCAGCAGGGCCAGGGGCCCGGACAGGGCGGCAATGGGCCCGCGGCCAATGACTTCGTCGAGATCGAGTCCGTACAGCCGAACGTCAACCGCCCCCGCAATCAGCGGGGCGCATCCCGCGGCACCTTCACCACGAAGTGCGGGCGGAACGAGAACGGCAAGTTCAACCCCGACAACGTCATCGTCGCGCCCGGCGTGAGCAACGGCGCCCACCACATGCACGATTACGTGGGTAACCAGGCGACGGACGCCTTCTCCGGTGACGACGACCTCGCGAACGGCCGGACCAGCTGCCGGAACCAGGGCGACAAGTCGACGTACTACTGGCCCGTGCTGCGGCTCCAGAACGGGGAGAACGAGGCGGACGCCCAGGCGGACGGCGGCGGAAAGGACCAGAACGTCGGCGAGATCCAGACCCCGTCCTCGGTCACGCTGAACTTCGTCGGAAACCCGCGGAGCAAGGTCGTCGCGATGCCGCGGTTCCTGCGCATCATCACCGGTGACGCCAAGGCGTTCACGAACGGCGACGCCAACGCCAACGCCTCGTGGAGCTGCACCGGGTTCGAGGACCGGCAGCTGAAGGACAAGTATCCGATCTGTCCCGAGGGCAGCAAGGTCGTCCGGACGTTCAACTTCCAGAGCTGCTGGGACGGCCGGAACACCGACAGCGCCAACCACCGCACCCATGTCGCCTTCGCGGACCAGCGGACGGGCGCCTGCCCCCAGGGCTTCAAGGCCATCCCGCAGCTGGTGCAGCGCGTCGTGTACGACGTGCCGCCGGGGCCCGGCTTCGCCGTCGACTCGTTCCCCGAGCAGCTGCACAAGCCCGTCACCGACCACGGCGACTTCATCAACGTCTTCGACGAGCGGCTGATGCGGCGCGTCGCGGACTGCGTCAACTCCGGGCAGCGCTGCACCTGACGCCAACCCCCTGCCCCCCCGCTGGGCCCCTCACCCCATGCGGTGACCGTGGTGGTCCCCGCCGTGCCTCCCCGCGGCGTCCACCACGGTCCCGCCAAGACGTTCGCGCAGCGCCGAGATGTCGGCGCGGGCGCCGACGGCGACCCAGCTGCCGCCGACGAGGTACGTACCGCCGTAGTCGTCCGCCTCGTCGAGCCATTCGGCCTGGCCACGGGCGTTCGCGAAGGTGACGAGCACATAGCGCCGGGGACCGTTCTCACAGGTGGCCTGGCGCAGGTCGGCCGCGTCCGTCTGGATGTCGGCCCTGCACTTCGCCCTGGCCGCCAGCTGCTCCAGGCTGCCGCTCGCCGTGCCCGGTGCGCCGTCACCCCCCGGGCCGCACCCCACGATCACCGAGCCGCATCCCACCATCGCGAGCAGCAGGCCCACGCCCCTGCCGCTGAACCTGCCCCTGCCCGCACGCACGCTCCGCGCTGCCTTCATCGTCCCACCAACCGCTTCCGGCGAGCCGAACTCGCCTGTCTCGTATGCACCTTTGAGGGAGCCGGCCGCGCGGATACCGTGCGCCGCAGCCTTCACCTCAGGGGGTACACATGTCCGAACCGTCCCGACGTTCCGTGCTCGGCACCGCCGGAGCCCTCGGCCTCGGCGCCGCCACCGGCGGGGTACCGCTCTCGGCCCATGCCGCCGACCGGCCCGCGAGGGCCCCGGCCTTCGATACGGATTCCGCGCGCTCGGCACTCAACAGACTCCTTCCGCGTCACGCGGAACAGTTCCGGCTCGGGCTCCGTCCGGCGAAGGACGGACGCGAGGACCGCTTCCGGGTCACCGGCACCACCGGGCGGATCGAGGTCTCCGGCACGACGCCGGCCGTGCTGCTCACCGGCGTCCACTGGTACCTGAAGTACGTCTGCGGCGCCCATATCACCTGGAACGGGCGCCAGTTGGAGCTGCCGCGCAGGCTCCCCGCCCCGGCCCGGCCGCTGGAGCGGTCCACCACGCTCCCCCACCGGTTCGCCCTGAACGACACCAACGACGGGTACACCGCGCCCTACGCCGACTGGGCGTACTGGGAGCGGATGATCGACGTACTCGCCCTGCACGGCTGCAACGAAGTCCTCGTGGTGGCGGGCGCCGAGGCCGTCTACCACCGCGTCCTGAGGGAGTTCGGCTACTCCGACGCCGAGGCCAGGGCGTGGCTGCCCGCCCCCTCGCACCAGCCGTGGTGGCTGCTCCAGAACCTCGCCGGGTACGGGGGTCCGCTCACCGGGCGACTGATGGCCGACCGGGCGCGGTTGGGGCGGCGGATCACCGACCGGCTCCGCGCGCTCGGCATAGCGCCCGTGCTGCCCGGCTACTACGGGCACGTCCCCGACGGCTTCGTCGAGCGCAACGGCGGGGACGCGCGGGTCGTCCCCCAGGGCATCTGGCACGGCTTCCAGCGGCCCGACTGGCTCGACCCGCGCACCACGGCCTTCGCGGAGGTCGCCGCCTCCTTCTACCGCCACCAGGAACAGCTCCTCGGCCCCGCCGACCTGTTCAAGATGGACCTGCTGCACGAGGGCGGCACCCCCGGTGACGTGCCCGTGCCCGCCGCCGCCCGGGGCGTGGAGGCCGCCCTGCGCGCGGCACGGCCCGGCGCGACCTGGGTGATCCTCGGCTGGGAGGCCAATCCGCTGCCCGCGCTGCTCGACGCCGTCGACAAGGAGCGGATGCTGATCGTCGACGGTGTCTCGGACCGGTACGCGGGCGTCACCGACCGCGAGAAGGACTGGGGCGGGACCCCGTACGCGTTCGGCACCATCCCCAACTTCGGCGGGCGCACGACGATCGGCGCCCGCACCCACCTGTGGAACGAGAAGTTCTTCGCCTGGCGTGACAAGGCGGGCAGCGCGCTGGCCGGCACCGCCTTCATGCCGGAGGCCACCGACCGGGACCCGGCCGCCTTCGAGCTGTTCTCCGAACTGGCATGGACCAAGGCCCCGTTGGACCGGGCCGCGTGGTTCTCCTCGTACGCCGATTTCCGGTACGGCGGGCGCGACCGGGACGCGCGGGACGCCTGGCGGGCGCTGCGCGACACCGCCTACCGGCACACCGCGGTGGAGCGCAGCGACCCCCACGACTCCCTGTTCGCCGCCCGCCCCGACCTCGCGGCGAACCGCGCCGCCGAGTACGCGCCGCGCGCCCTCACCTACGACCCCGCCCGCTTCGACGCCGCGCTCACCGGGCTGCTCGGGGTGGCGGGCGCGCTGCGGGGCAGCGCCGCCTACCGGTACGACCTGGTGGACGTGGCCCGCCAGGCCCTCGCGCACCGCAGCCGCCAGCTCCTGCCGCAGCTGCGGGCCGCCTACCGGCGCAAGGATCAGGACGCCTTCCGCGCTCTTTCGGCGCTGTGGCTGCGGCTGATGCGGCTCTCGGACGAGGTCACGGGGACGCATTCCGCCTTCCTGCTCGGGCCGTGGATCGAGGCCGCCCGGCGCATGGGGACGACCGACGCCGAGCGCGCCGAGTTCGAGCGGACCGCCAAGGTGCTGATCACCGTGTGGGGCGGGCGCGCCACGGCCGACGGCGGCAGGCTCCACGAGTACGGCAACCGTGAGTGGCACGGGCTGATGAGCGACTTCTACGTGCCCCGCTGGCAGCGGTGGCTCGACGAGCTGGCGGACGCGCTGGCCGCGGGGCGCGAGCCGGTGCCGGTCGACTGGTTCGCGGTGGAGGAGCCCTGGACACGGGAGCGCGAGGACTATCCGCTGCGGCCTACCGGCGATCCGTACCGCACTGTCTCGCGGGTGCGCGGCGTCCTCGCGCGGGCGCCCTACCAGGGGAGCGTGGAGGTCACCGCGGAGCCGCCCGCGTTCCCGCCCGGCGGCCACGCGCGCGTGACGGCCGTTTTCCGCAACGTCAACGGGCTGCGCGCGACGGGCCGCGTCGACTTCGCGTTGACCGGCGTCGAGGCGGAGCCGACGGGCCCGGTGTCCCTGCCGAGGGTGGGCCCCGGGGCCACGGGCGAGGTCACGTGGCGGGCGGGGGCCCCGGTGACCCCCCTGGACCGGCCGCTGCGTCCGCTGCCGTACGAGATCGCCGTGCGGTACGGCCCGGCGGGCGAGCGGCGGGTGCGGCACGTCCACGAAGGGACCCTGTTCGAGGCGGGGCCGGTGAGCGGCAGCTGGCGGACATACTCCAACAACGCGGCCGTCTTCGGCGAGTGGGAGGGGCGGTACGCGATCCATGGGGGCGGGGCGGACCTGTGGAAGGGCACCGCGGAGTTCGGCGCGCTCTACCGGGCGGGGGCGCTGCGTGACGGGGTCTCGGTGACGGTACGGGTCGACGCGCAGGCGGCGACGGGGCCCTGGGCGCGGGCGGGCCTCATCGCCCGCGACGCGCTGGCCACGGCGGGCTCTCCCGGCTTCGTGAACCTTGCCGTGACTCCGGGGAACGGGGTGGTGCTGTCGTACGACACGAACGGCGACGGAACGCTGGACACGTACCAGCGGCTTACGGGCGTCCGGGCGCCGGTGCTGCTGCGGCTGACCCGTGCCGGGGCTTCCTTCGTGGGCGCCTGTTCCCTGGACGGGGGCTCCACTTGGCGGACGGTGGCGACGGTGGCGGTGCCGCCGGGGGCGGGGGCGGTGCAGGACGCGGGCATGTTCATGAGCGCGGCGAACGGTGGGGACGGGGAGCGGGGGGTGGTGGAGTTCGGGGGGTGGGCGGTGGTGTGACTGGCGGGGGTGCCTTGGGCGGGGTCTCGCCTTGGCTTCGTGGGTGGGGCGGGGCCGCGGGGGTATGTGCGTGCTCGCCATCTCGGTGCGGGCGCCTGCTGGTTGTTGCTCGGTTACTGGGGGCCACTGTGCTGCGCTCGCACATACCCCCACGTCCCCTCCGGCGCGCGCGCGGCTGCGGGCCGGTGGGGGTGACCTGCCGGGCGTGCCCGTTCCCCTGCGTTGCAGGGAAGGCCCGCACCCGCCCCGCCGGTACCCCCGCCCCGCCCGCGTTCCCGCGAGGGAGTTCCCCACCCACCCGCCCCCGCCCCTACGGCACATCGCCCGGTGCCGCGAGACGGGTGGGTGGGTGGGGAAGCATCCGCCGCGAAGCGGCGGGACAGGGACGCCCGCAACGGCGGGGAGAGCACCCGAGGCACGCCCGCACGAAGCGACCCCGGACGGCCTTGAGGTGACCATCCGAGGATTCGCTCGTTTTGCTGAACGTGTCGTCGAATGTGCAGTCTCAGCCTTCCCAGTCCCCAGGCGCCAGCACCAACGCCAACGCCAGCGCGAGCGCCCCCGCTCCCGTCCTCGACGTGGAGCAGGCCGAGGCCGCCCTCGTCGAGCACTACCCGCGGCTCGTCCGGTTGGCCTATCTGGTGCTGCCACCCAGCCTCGGCCGCAACCGCCGGGTCCTGACCGCCCACGCCCTCACGCAGCGCGCCCTGCCGCGCGGCCGCAAGTCGGGCACCGAGGTCGCCATCCCCTCGCAGCGGGGCGGCGGCCCGCACCTGCGGGACCCCGGGTACGCGTACGTACGCCTCCAGGTCCTGCGCGGCGCGCTCGACGCGGGGCTCCCCCTGACGTGGAAGGCCCTGCCCAGGCGGGCACAGCTGCCGCCGCTGCTGCCCCAGGTCCGGGGGCTGCGGCTCTTCCCGCGTGCGGGCGGCGCCGACGAACTCGCCTTGGACCAGCGCCTGGCCAAGCTCTCGGGTGCCGCCCGCGCCGCCTACGTCCTGCGCGGCCTGGAGGGGCTCGACGACGCCGGCGTGTGCACGGTGCTGACGGCCGCCGGGTGCGACGACGTCGACGACGCCCTCGACGAGGCGGACGAGGTCGAGGCGCGCTACGCCCTGCTCGCCTCCCCCGAGTTCGACCCCTGCTCCCTCCAGGCCAGGCCGACCGACCTGATGCGGCGCAGGCAGCACATGAAGGCCGCCGGTGTCGCCGCCCTCGCCATGCTGGTGTGCGGGGCGTTGCTCGGTATGCCGGGCGAGGGCTGGGGGCCCGACGGCGCCGCCGCTCCCCCGTACGCGCGAAACCCCGCCGCCCAAGCCGCCCTCGACCCCGGCCAGTTGACGGTGGCGACCGCGAGCGCGTGGAAACGTTCCGCCCGCACCGACTTCTCCGTGTGGCCCGCCCGCGGCAACCTCACCGGCGACCGGGAACTCCTGCGCCGCGCCCTCGCCGTCTGGGCGCGGCCCGGTGAGACCGTCCAGGTGTCCGCCACGCCCGGCACTCCCTCCGGAGCGCCCCCCGGGCCCGCCCAGCTGCTCTTCGCGGGCGATGTCGACGCCGCGCGCGTGGTGCTGCTCCACGACGGTCTGCGCATCGTGCGCTATGCCGAGCCGAAGGAGGGCACGAGCGGCGCCGCGCTGGACTTCGCGCGGGTGGACGGCGCGAGCGGCCCCGAGGCGAGCGCCGTCGTCGTCAGCCGCGCGGACGGCAACATCCGCTATCTGACGGCCCCTTGGGTCAAGGCCGCCGCGGTCCGCGACCTGCTGAAGCCCGCGGACAGGGCCCAGCCCCTGCGCCGCGGCAAGGACGGCGTCACCGACCCCTTCGCCGGCCCCGCGCCGACCGGACAGTGCACGTCCTGGAACGCGCTGCGGCTGCGCGACGACACCGGTGCGGTGCGGACATCGACCGACCTCGGGGAGCTGACCCCTGCCCGGCTGACGGCGGGCCGCCCAGAGGCGCCGCGCGAGGCCGCGCCCGCGGACTGGGCCAAGACCGCCTGTTCCCTCGCGACGGTGCGCTCGAACGGCGTACGGTCCGTGAACTCCTGGGCGTACGCCCGTCAGACCCTCCCCGAGGGCAACGGCGCCGCCCAGTGGGTCTGCACCCGCGCCGAGACCTGGCGGGGCGCGGGCAGCCGGTCCCTCGCCCAGTTCGAGACGGCGGGCGGGCCCGCGGGCGCCGTGGCCGCCAAGGCCGAGGACACTCTCGCGTGCGGCGCCCGCGACCCGAAGGTCCTCGCGGGCGTCCTGTGGAAGTCCCGGGGCGGGAACTGGTACCTCCTGGGCGCGGGCAGCAAGGACGTCACGTCCCTGACCACGTCCGGCGGCGACCGGGTCCAGGGCAACGTCATCGCGGCCAGGACGGAGCGCACCGCACGGGCGCGGCTGACCGGCACCCTGGCGGACGGCACGAAGGTGTCGACGCTGGGGTAGCGGGCCCCGGCGGGCGGGGTGCGCGGCGAGTGATCGTTCGGGCCGAATTCCCTTCGCGCACCCCTGTACCACCCGACCTACCCATCAGTACATTGACGCCATGTCTAACACGCAGAGGCGGGTGCCCGAGCCCGTCGCGTCCGAGCACATATCGCTCAAGGCTCGCAACGTCTCCTTCTCCTGGGAGCAGACCCCGCTCCACTGGCTCCCGGGCGACCCGTTCACCACGCACACCATCAACGTGCTGCATCTGCTGCTGCCCGCCGGTGAGCGCTGGTTCGTGCACGTCTACAAGCAGGTCCTGCCGTACATAACGGACGAGCGGCTGCGCGAGGACGTCATCGGGTTCATCGGCCAGGAGGCGGTGCACTCGCAGGCCCACGACGAGGTCCTGCCGCACCTCAAGGAGCAGGGGCTCGACCCGACCCCGTACACCGCGCAGGTCGACTGGCTCTTCGAGAAGCTGCTCGGGGACCGCACGCTGCCGCCGGGCAGGGCGCGCCACTGGTGGCTGATGGAGCGCGTCGCGATGATCGCGGCCATCGAGCACTACACCGCCTTCCTCGGCGACTGGGTCCTCAACGCCCGGGAACTGGACCGCAGGGGCGCCGACCCGACCATGCTGGACCTGCTGCGCTGGCACGGCGCCGAGGAGGTCGAGCACCGGTCGGTGGCCTTCGAGCTGTTCCTGCACGTCGACGGCGGCTACCGGCGCCGGGCGCGGACCTGGGCGACCGCGTTCACCGCCCTGGTCTTCCTCTGGCAGCGCGGGGCGCGGTTCTTCATGGAGAACGACCCGACGCTCGTCGACGGCAAGGCGAGCCTCAAGGACTTCTACCGCAGCGGGCGCGCGGGCACCCTGCCGACGGCCGGCGCCATGCTCCGCTCCATCCCCCGTTACCTGAGCCGCGGTTACCACCCCTCACAGGAGGGCAGCACGGAGCAGGCCCTGGCCTATCTCGCCTCCTCACCGGCCGCCACCGCCGCCGAAAGGGCCGGCTCCGAGCGGGCCGCCGCCGGTGCCAGGCAGCCGGGCGGGGGCCTCTGACATGCCCCGCGTCCACACCCTCGCCCTCGCCGCGGGCGGTGCCCTGCTCGCCCGGCGCGCCCTGCGCCGCCGCATAGCGGCCTCCCCGCTGTGGCCGCTGCCCGCCCTGGAGGAGCCGGTCTCCGGACGGGGGCGCTCCCGCGCGCTGCGCCTGCGTGTCGCCCGGCACGAACGCGTCGCCGACGGAGTCGTCCAACTCCGCCTGGAGGGACAGGGCTTGCCGCGCTGGCGGCCGGGCGCCCACCTCGATCTGGTGCTCCCGTCCGGGCGGGTGCGGCAGTACTCGCTCTGCGGCGACCCCGAGGACTCCTCCTCATACACCGTCGCGACCCGGCTGATCGGCGCCGAGCAGGGCGGCAGGGGCGGCTCGCGCGAGGTGCACGGGCTGGTGGAAGGTGCCGTGGTCGAGGTGCGGGGGCCGCGCAACCGCTTCCCGCTCGCGGACGCCCCCTCGTACGCCTTCGTGGCCGGGGGCATCGGGATCACGCCGATCCTGCCGATGCTGCGGGCCGTCGAGGCCTCGGGGGCGCCGTGGCGGCTGCTGTACGGGGGCCGTACGCGCGCCTCCATGCCGTTCCTCGAAGAGGTCGTGAAGCTCGGCGGTGGGCGCGAGGGGCGGGTCACCGTCGTCGCCGAGGACGAGGGCGGGCTGCCGGACGTGGCCGCCTTCCTCGGCGGGGCGGCCGACGGCGCCGCCGTCCACGTATGCGGGCCGGAACCGCTGATGGAGGCGGTCGGTGCCGTGCTGCCCGCGGGGTGCTCGCTGCATCTGGAGCGGTTCTCACCCCGCGCGTCGACCGGCCGCGAAGAGGCCTTCGAGGTCGAGCTGCGGCGCAGCGGGCGCACGGTGGCGGTCGGCGCGGACAGCACGGTTCTCGCCGCGGTCCGCGCCGAGCTGCCGGACACGGCGTACTCCTGCGAGCAGGGCTTCTGCGGCACGTGCCGACAGCGGGTCCTGGAAGGGGAGGTCGACCACCGCGACGAGCTGCTCACGGACGACGAGCGGGCCACCTCCATGCTCATCTGCGTCTCGCGTGCGCGCGGCGAGCGGCTGGTGCTCGATCTGTGAACTCCCCTGGCGGACCGGCCCGTCGGGCGGCCGGATCTGCTCGGTAAGGTGTTCGTATGACAACCGGGGTGCGCCGCAGGATGGGTGTCGAGGAGCGGCGGCAGCAGTTGATCGGGGTCGCGCTCGACCTCTTCAGCCACCGCTCGCCCGACGACGTGTCCATCGACGAGATAGCAGCGGCCGCGGGCATCTCGCGCCCGCTGGTCTACCACTACTTCCCGGGCAAACTCAGCCTGTACGAGGCGGCGTTGCGGCGGGCGGCCGAGGAGCTGGCCGGGCGGTTCGAGGAGCCGCGCGAAGGGCCGCTCGGGGAGCGGCTGTTGCGGGTGATGGGCCGCTTCCTGTCCTTCGTCGACGAGCACGGTCCCGGCTTCTCCGCGCTGATGCGGGGCGGCCCCGCGGTCTCGGCGGGCGGCCCCTGCGCGCGGGAGACGGTGTCGACGACGACCGCGCTCATCGACTCGGTGCGGCAGGCCGCGTACGACCAGATCCTCGCGCACCTGGGGGTCACCGAGCCGCCCGCCCGGCTTGAACTGGTCGTGCGCTCCTGGATCTCGCTCGCCGAGTCCACGGCGCTGCTCTGGCTGGACGGACGGCGCATCCCGCGCGGGGAACTGGAACGGCAGCTGGTGCACGACTTCGCGGCACTGACCGCGGTGAGCGCCGCCTACGACGAGGAGATGGCCGAGCTGCTGCGCGGCATCCTCGCCCAGGAACCGGCCGACGGCCCGTTCGCCGAGCTGATCACCAGGCTGGCGGCGCTGGCACCGTGACGGCACTGCTGACCTTCCGCGGCGCGGACGAGAGCGACACGGCCACCCTCGCGGGGCTCTACGACGGCGCGGCCCGCTGGATGCTGGAGCGCGGCATCGACCAGTGGAAGCCGGGCGACAAGGACGAACGGCACTTCCGCCGGCTGATCACCTCGGGCGTGGAGGAGGTGTGGCTCGCCCACGAGGGGGACGCGGTCGTCGGGGCGTACGAGATCTGGTGGGACGACGAGGCCGCCTGGGGTGTGCGGGCGCCGGTCGCGGGCTACGTGCACCGGCTGATGGTGCGGCGCGGGGCGCGGCCGGGCACGGGGCGGGCGCTGCTCGCGCGGGCCGAGCGGCGCATCGCCGAGGCGGGACGTGAACTCTCCCGCCTCGACTGTGTTTCGGCCAACCCCCGGCTGCGCGCCTACTACGAGGGCGCGGGGTACGCGGTCGTCGGGGAGCTGGCGGGGAAGGTGGCCGCCGACGGGAGCACGTACGGCGTGACGCTGATGGAGAAGCGGCTCTCCGGCGGACCCCTAGGGGTCCGCCGGCCCGGCTAGGGATTCCCGGTCAGGCCGAGGACCAGGAGCGCGATGTCGTCGTCCCTGTCGTGGCCGAAGCAGGCGAGCAGCGTGTCGCACAGGGCCGTGACGCCGAGCGGTGATTCGGCGGCGGCGACGCGCAGGTGCTCCATGGAGACCGCGAGGTCGGTGCCGCGGGTCTCGATGAGGCCGTCGGTGACCATGAGGAGCCGATCGGTGGGGAGCAGGACCGTCTCGGTGGGCGTGGGCCTTTCGAGACCGAGGCCGAGCAGCGGGCCGCTCGCCTCCAGGTAGGTCGCGACGCCGTCGTCGCTGACGATGAGCGGCGGGATGTGCCCGGCGTTCGAGACGCGGGTGCGTCCGGTGGCCGGGTCGACGAGCGCCAGGCAGAGGGTGGCCGTCACGTCGGGGTGGTAGCGCTGGAGCATCTTGTCGAGGCGGTGGGCGAGGACCCGGGGGTCGGGTTCGTCGACGCAGTAGGCGCGCAGGGCGTGCCGGATCTCGACCATGACGGTGGCGGCGTCGAGGGAGTGGCCGACGACGTCGCCGATGGCGGTGAGGACGCCCGCGGAGGTGGGCAGCGCGGCGTAGAAGTCGCCGCCGATCTCCGTGTCGCGGGAGGCGGGTTCGTAGCGCACGACGACTTCGGTGCCGGGGACCTGCGGCACGTGCGCGGGCAGGAAGCTGCGCTGGAGGGTGAGCGCGATGTGGCGTTCCATCTCGTACATGAGCAGGCGTTCGGCGGCGAGCGCGGTGGCGTGGGCGAGCCGTCCCACGAGACGGCCGGTGCCGGGGGCGGGCGCCTGGGCGTACGAGGGAGTGGCGAGGCACACGGGCGCGCACCCCTCGCGGCTGCGGGCCAGGGCGAGCCGGGCGCCGTCGGGAGCCGCGGAGCCGGGCTCGGCGTGGAAGAAGCCGGGCGGCCAGAGCGGGGCGGGTGCGAAGGTGCTGCGCACGCCGACGTGGCCCGACATGATGCGCAGGACGAGCCGCGCCACCGCTTCGTGCGCGCCGTCGTCGGGCAGGGAGATGGTGGCCCTGCGCCGGGAGAGGCCGCGGTGCATCGCGCCGTCCTCGCCGAGGATGAAGGCGGCGGCGGGGCCGCGGGTGAGGCGGTCGGTGCCCGCGGCGGCGGCGTCGGCAAGCTCGCGCGGGCAGCGGGCGGACTGCACGTCGAGGATGGTCTCGGCGAGCCGGGTCAGGTGCCCGGCCTCGGCCTCGGCGTCGCTGCGGTGGCGGGCGCCGCGGGCGACGGCGCGGATGACGGCCTGGATCTCCTCCGGTTCGGCGGGCACCGTCAGATAGGCCTCACCGCCCGCGTCGAGGCCGCGGCACCGGTCGGCGGGGGCGACGCGGGCCGCCGAGAAGTGCACGACGGGCACGACGGCGGTCTGCGGGGATTCCTTGAGCCGGCGGCAGAGCTCGAAGCCGCTCATGTCGGGCAGGCCCACGTCGATGAGCGCCACATCGGGCAGGTCGCCCGCGCGGTGCCGCGCGTCGAGTTCGAGGAGGGCCTCGCCCGCGCTGGCGGCGAGGATGACGCGGTGGCCGTCCCGGCGCAGGACCGCGCCCAGCGCGTATCGACTGGCGGCCGTGTCGTCGACTACCAGGATCGTGGTGTCTGCCTTGCCGTTGGCGCTCAAGCGAGGCCCCTCAGGGGCATGTCGGTGGGGCAGGCCTCCGGCGGGCCTGCCCGACCAAGTTAGCGCCCTAGGGCGCGCTCCGGGAGAAGACGGCGACGGTCCGACCGGGAACGGTGAAGATCCCGGAACTGGACTCATACGAAACAGACTTCACGATACGATCTGTGCCTTTCGCCTGGATGGGGTGGAGTCGGTACATGCTGCCCGCGACGGCCCGGACCTGCTGTTTCCGGGTCTCGGGGGTGGCGTTGAAGACCACGACGAGGTCGCCCGCGCGCAGCGTGATGACGCCGGGCGTCTCGGCGGGGCCCGACAGAGGGAAGGAGAGATTCCGCTGGACTTGGCCGGCGGTGCGCCGGCCGAAGACCTTCTCGGTCGTACGGATCTTCAGCAGCTCCCGGTAGGCGGCCGAGGCCCCCTCGATCTCCGCGCAGCCCACCCGGACGGAGGTCAGCAGAGGCTTGCCGTAGGGCCACTTGGACTTGTTGTCGGCGGCCGGGGGCAGGCCGCGCCCGAAGCCGTTGCCGTCGCGGCAGTCCCAGTGCAGGGCGTTGAACCAGTCGCCGCTGTCGTAGGAGTTGCGGTCCAGGGACTTGGAGCGCAGCCGGTCGGTGCCCGCCTGGGAGAGGGCGGGGCCCTGCGAGAGTGCGGCGGTCGCCATCGCGAGGACCTGCATGCGCGCGCGGTCGGCGGGTGTCGTGGCCGGGGGCAGCTTGAAGGCGAGGGCGTCGAAGAGGGTTTCGTTGTCGTGCGCGTCGGCGTAGGCGAGGGCGTCGCCGGGGGCGGCCGCGTAGCCCGCGGGGGCGCCGTTGTAGTCGACGTCGGAGCCCTTGACGCGGCGGCCCGTGGAGTCGGTGAAGGTGTAGTCGGCGAGGTTGCCGGTGAGGCCGACCTTGATCAGGTCCTGGTAGTGCAGGAGGCGGGCCTTCTGCTCGGCCGGGGTGCCGTTGGCCTGCGAGGCGTTGGGGTCGGTGTACAGGCCGCTGGCGAAGCCCTGGACGCCGGGGTCGTCGTCGAAGGGGCCGCCGCCGCGCACCGCGTCGCGGGCCCGGTCGGAGAAGGTGGCGATGCCGGTGCCCGCCATGTTCTTCTGGGTGGCCTGGACGAAACGGGCGTCGTCGGCGGCCTCGCCGAAGTTCCAGCCCTCGCCGTAGAGGATGATCCGCTTGCCGTCGACGCCGTCCCGCGCGGGGGTGAGCGCGTCAAGGGCCTTGCGGACGGCGAGGATGTTGGCCTTGGGGTGGTGGCCCATCAGGTCGAAGCGGAAGCCGTCGATCTTGTACTGCCTGGCCCAGGTGACCAGGGAGTCCACGACGAGCTTGCCCATCATGGCGTTCTCGGGCGCGGTGTTCGCGCAGCAGGTGGAGGTCGCCACGGTGCCGTCGGCGAGGAGCCGGTGGTAGTAGCCGGGGACGATTCTGTCGAGTACGGACTTGGGGTCCTGGCCGCTCGCCGCCGTGTGGTTGTAGACGACGTCCATGACCACGCGCAGCCCGTCGCGGTTGAGCGCCCGCACCATCTCGCGGAACTCGACCGTGCGCCGGGTCCCGTCGGGGTCGGTGGCGTACGAGCCTTCGGGCACCGTGTAATGGAAGGGGTCGTAGCCCCAGTTGTAGGCGTCGTCGGCGGCGACGGCGGCCACGCACTCCTGCTGCTTCTCGGAGTCGGCGGCGAAGGAGGCGAGATCGCAGTCGGGGCGCTTCTGGTCGGCCGCGCGCTCGGGGATGGTCGCGATGTCGAAGGCGGGGAGGAGATGGACGTACGACGTCCCGGCCTCCGCCAGCTTCCTCAGGTGCCGTGAGCCCTTGCTGCGGGTGTCGGTGAAGGCGCGGTAGGTGCCGCGGTGGCGGGCCTTCGCGGTGCGGTCGGTGGCGGAGAAGTCCCGGATGTGCAGTTCCTGGATCTGCGCGTTCCGCAGCGGCACGGCCTTCGGCTTCTCCAGGTCCCGCCAGCCCCTGGGCGCGAGGGAGTCGGCGGCGAGGTCGACGGCGACGCTGCGGGTGGAGTCGGCGGTCAGGCCGAGCGAGTAGGGGTCGGTGACCTTGTTGGTGACGACCGCGCGGGCGCTCGGGGAGAAGACCTTGACGACGTAGCGGTAGCTCTTGCCGGTCCAGTGCTCCGGCCCGGTGGCCGACCAGACGCCGCTCGCGTCGTCGCGCCGCATCGGCACGCGTGCGCCGCCGAGTTCCAGGGCGACGGACCGGGCGGTGGGGGCCCACACGGAGAGCGTGACCTCGCCCTCGCGGAAGACCGGGCCGAGCCGTGCCTTCGTGGCGCGGGCCGCGTAGAGGTCGTCGAGGACGCCCTGGGTCTGGACGCCGGTGGCGGTGGTGAGGGTGCCGTCGGAGGCGCGTTGGGTGAGGATCACCTGGCCGGTGAGGTCTTCGGCGGTGTGCTTCCGGTCTCGGGGGGCGACTTCGTAGGCGGCGTACGCGGACAGGTGCGGGAAGCGGGCGCGCTGGGCGGCGGAGAGGCCGCCGGGGATCTCGCGGAGGGCCGACTCGCGTCCGGTGCCGGTGAGTTCGCCGTCCCGCACGGCGAGTTCCCCGTCGGGGTCGGCGACGAGCCGGGTGGTGGTGCCCGCGGCCGCGCCGTCGTCCTTGACGGCGACGGTGGTGCGGTCGATCCACTGGGCGGTGGACTTCGTCAGGTCGAGGGGGCCGGGATCGGGGGGCGGCGCCGCCCCGGCCGGTATCGCGGCGAGGAGGGCCGCGATGAGTGCGAGGGCTGTGCCGGTTGCCGTGCGGTGCCTGAGCTGGGCCATGACCGGGGAAGGTACCCGGGGGACACCCTTGCAGCAAGAGTTTGCAAGGAGCGACTCGAGGGCGGCCCGCAGAGGCCCTCTCGGTGTGCGGTTGGCGCCTTGCGGCGCGATCGCGTCTGCCCGCTGCCGCGAAATGACGGGTGCGGCCCGTATTGGGCCGGTCGCGCAGTTCCCCGCGCCCCTTACGGGGCCACAAAGTGGTTGCAAGCTCTTCCGCAAAGCCTTGCAGGGCTGTTAACTTCCTGCCAGCCCGGCAGCCGTCGATGGGACGGACGGTTCAGCGGGTCCATCCCTCAGGAGTTCACTATGCGACGTGGCATATCGATCGCCGCCGCGGTCTGCGCCCTTGCGCTCACCGCCACCGCCTGCGGCAGCGACGACGAAGGCTCGACCGGCAAGGCGAAGGACGCCAAGGACATCTCCGGCTCCCTCACCTACTGGGACACCTCGGACGCCACGACCGAGGCGCCGGTCTACAAGAAGCTGATCGCCGACTTCGAGCAGAAGTACCCGAAGATCGACGTCAACTACGAGAACGTCGAGTTCGCGTCGATCGAGCAGAAGTTCAAGTCGGCCGCGAAGACCGGCAAGGGCGCCCCCGACGTGATGCGCGCCGACGTCGGCCTGATCCCCGAGTACGCCTCGCTGCACTACATCGCCCCGCTGGACGGCACCCTCGCCCTCAAGGGCGGCACGGACGACTTCACCGAGGGCCCGCTGAACACCACGAAGTACCAGGGCAAGACGTACGGCGTCCCGTCGGTCACCGACACCCTCGGCATCCTCTACAACAAGAAGCTCTTCAAGAAGGCCGGCATCGAGAAGGCGCCCACCACCTGGGACGAGTTCATCGAGACGTCGAAGACCATCAAGAAGAAGACCGGCGTCGAGGGCACCTACCTCAACCCCGACTCCTACTTCCTGCTGCCCTTCCTCTACGGCGAGGGCACCGACCTCGCCGACACGAAGACGAAGAAGATCACGATCAACTCGCCGGAGGCCGTCAAGGCCGTCACCACGGCGAAGAAGGTCTACGACCAGGCCTCCGCGAAGGTCGACTTCGCCAACGCCTACGACAACATGCAGACCTCGTTCAAGAACGGCGAGGTCGCCATGCTCATCCAGGGCCCCTGGTCGGTCACCGACGACCTCTCCGGCAAGGCCTTCAAGGGCGACGAGGACAACCTCGGCTTCGCCCCGGTCCCGGCCGGCTCCACCGGCAAGCCGCAGGCCCCCACCGGCGGCCACGACCTCACCGTCTACCAGGGCTCCAAGAACCTGGACGCCGCGTACCTCTTCACCCAGTTCATGACCTCCTCCAAGAGCCAGCAGAAGATCGCCGCCGAGACCGCGACGCTGCCGACGCGCGAGTCCGCGTACACCCCCGAGGTCACCAAGGACGCCCGCATCAAGGGCTTCCACCCGATCATGAAGACCGCGCGGCCGCGCGTGGCGCTCCCCCAGGTCGGCAGCCTCTTCACGCCGCTGGTGCAGCAGTACACGAAGATCCTCCAGGGTGACGTCTCCGTGAAGTCCGGCCTCGACGCGGCCGCCGAGGACTTCAAGAAGCTGCTCCCCGGCTACACCATCGGCAGCTAGGGCAGGCTGAGTTGATCACCGCGCTTCGCCACTCCTGGCAGAAGTACTGGTACGCGTGGGCGATGGTGGCTCCGGTCGTCATCGTCCTCGCCGTACTGGTCCTGTATCCGCTGGGCTACGGCTTCTACCTCTCGCTCACCAACGCCAACGAGGCGAACGTGGCGCGCGACATCGGGGCCTTCCACGCCCCGGCGACGTACAAGATGGTCGGGCTCGACAACTACTGGTCGATCCTCTCGGGCGCGGACGGCGACTTCTATCCGCGCCTGACCTGGACGATCGTATGGACGGTCTCCTGCGTCGCCCTGCACATCGCGATCGGCATGGGCCTCGCGCTCCTGCTCAACCGCAAGATGCGGGCCAAGCTGCTCTACCGCGCCCTGCTGATCCTGCCGTGGGCGGTCCCCGCCTTCGTCGGTGTCTTCGCCTGGCGCCTGATGCTCAACTCGCAGTACGGCGTCTTCAACGAGATGATCACGGCCGTCGGCCTGCCCGCCCAGAACTGGCTGGCGACACCGTTCGCCCAGAAGGTCGCCGTGATCATGGTGAACGTCTGGATCGGCGTCCCCTTCAACATGGTGGCGCTCCTCGGCGGACTCCAGTCCATCCCCAAGGAGTTGTACGAGGCCTCGGAGATGGACGGCGCCTCCCCCTGGCAGCGCTTCGTGAACGTCACCCTGCCCGGCCTGCGCCCGGTCACCCACACCGTGGTGCTGCTCGGCTGCATCTGGACGTTCAACATGTTCGCGGTGATCTACCTCCTGCTCGGCCAGAACACCACCGGTGAGGCGGACATCCTCGTGACCTTCGCCTTCCGCAAGGCGTTCACCGGAGTGTCCGACTACTCCGGCGCAGCCACCTACGGAATCGTGATCCTCGCCCTCCTCCTCGCCTTCTCGACCTTCTACCGCCGCCGCCAGCTCAAGACCGAGCAGGCCTGAGGGGGCCCGTCACCATGACCTCAGCAACCACCCACTCCCCGGCCACCACCGGCGCGCTCGCCAAGACCCCGGCGCCGCGCCCCAAGAAGGTCCGCGGCCGCGAGGAGCGCTCCACGCTCGCCTCCGTCGCGCTGCACGGCACGCTGATCGTGGCGAGCCTGGTCGCCGCCTTCCCCGTGGCGTGGATCGTCTTCATCTCGCTGGGCCCGAAGACGGCCTGGCAGAGCCCGGGCGAGGTGCTCGGCAACCTGAGCCTGGACAACTACGTCAAGGTCCTCACCGAAACCGACTTCCCGCACTGGTTCGGCGCCTCGGTGATCGTCGCGGGCGGCACCACCGTCCTCGGCGTCTTCCTCGCGGCGACCGCCGGTTACGCGGTCTCCCGGATGCGCTTCCCCGGCCACCGGCAGCTGATGTGGAGCTTCCTGGTCACCCAGATGTTCCCGATGGCCGTCCTGATCGTGCCGCTCTACGAACTCCTGGCCCGCTTCGACCTGATCGACAACTACCTGGGGCTCATCCTCACGTACGCGACGACCGCGGTCCCCTTCTGCGCCTGGATGATGAAGGGCTACTTCGACACCATCCCGCACGAGATCGACGAGGCCGGACGCGTCGACGGCCTCACCCCCTTCGGCACCTTCTGGCGGCTCATCGTGCCGCTCGCCAAGCCGGGCCTCGCGGTGACGGCGTTCTACAGCTTCCTCACCGCGTGGGGAGAGGTGGCCTACGCCTCCCAGTTCATGGGCGCCGACCATTACACCCTCGCCGTCGGAATCCGTACCTTCGCCACCGAATCACGCGCAGACTGGGCCATGATGACCGCCGCCTCGGTGATCATCCTGGTCCCGGCGACGCTCGTCTTCCTTCTGGTCCAGCGCAATCTGGTGTCGGGCCTGACGGCCGGCGGCACCAAGTCCTGACCCGCCACCACCCCGTCAACTCCCCGCACTCCTAAGGGACTTCATGACCCAGCACGTCACCGCCGCGCCCGCCCTCACCGACTCCGTGCCCACCCGGGAGTGGTGGCGGGACGCGGTCATCTACCAGGTCTACCCGCGCAGCTTCGCCGACGGGAACGGCGACGGCATGGGCGACCTGCCCGGCGTCACGGCCCGCCTGCCGCACCTGCGCGACCTGGGCGTGGACGCCGTCTGGCTCTCCCCCTTCTACGCCTCGCCGCAGGCCGACGCCGGTTACGACGTGGCGGACTACCGCGCGGTGGACCCCATGTTCGGCACCCTCACCGACGCCGACGACCTCGTGCGCGAAGCCCACTCTCTGGGCCTGCGCGTCATCGTCGACCTGGTGCCCAACCACTGCTCCGACCAGCACGAGTGGTTCAAGCAGGCGCTGCGCGAGGGCCCCGGCTCGCCGCTGCGCGACCGCTTCCACTTCCGCCCCGGCAAGGGCGACGACGGCGAACTGCCGCCGAACGACTGGGAGTCCATCTTCGGCGGCCCCGCCTGGACCCGCGTCGAGGACGGCTCCTGGTACCTCCACCTCTTCGCGCCCGAGCAGCCCGACTTCAACTGGGACCACCCGGCGGTCAAGGACGAGTTCCGCTCCATCCTGCGCTTCTGGCTCGACCTCGGCATCGACGGCTTCCGCATCGACGTCGCGCACGGCCTGGTCAAGGCGGAGGGCCTGCCCGACATCGGCCACGAGGAGCAGGTCAAACTGCTCGGCAGCCAGGCCGTGCCCTACTTCGACCAGGACGGCGTCCACGAGATCTACCGCGACTGGCGCAAGATCCTCGACGAGTACACGCGCGAGGACGGCACCGAGCGCATCGCCGTCGCCGAGGCGTGGACGCCGACCGTCGAGCGCAGCGCCCTGTACCTGCGCCCCGACGAGCTGCACCAGGCCTTCAACTTCGAGTACCTGACGACCGAGTGGGACGCCGACGCGCTGCGCGCCGTCATCGACCGCTCGCTGGCCGCGATGAACGCCGTGGACGCCCCCGCCACCTGGGTGCTCTCCAACCACGACGTCGTACGCCACTCCACCCGCTTCGCCGACGGCGACGAGGCGCGCGGTCTGCGCCGGGCCCGGGCCGCCACGCTGCTGATGCTGGCGCTGCCCGGTTCCGCGTACATCTACCAGGGCGAGGAGCTGGGGCTTCCCGAGGTCACCGACCTGCCGGACGAGGTGCGCCAGGACCCGGCGTTCTTCCGCTCCACCGGGCAGGACGGCACGCGCGACGGGTGCCGGGTGCCGCTGCCCTGGTCCGGTGAGCGCGCGCCGTTCGGCTTCGGCCCGGTGGCGGGCGGCCCGAGCTGGCTCCCGCAGCCGGACTCCTGGAAGGACCTCTCGGTGGCCGCCCAGACCGGCGACCCGGCCTCGACGCTCGAGTTCTACCGCTCCGCGCTCGCCGTGCGCCGCGAGCACCCGGCGCTCGGCGCGGGCCGGGGCGTCGAGTGGCTGGAGGCCCCCGAGGGCGTCCTTGCCTTCCGCCGCACCTCCGCCACGGGCGACTTCGTCTGCGCGGTGAACCTCACCTCCTCCCCCGTCACCCTGCCCACCCCCGGCACGCCGCTCCTCGCGAGCGCGGAGGCCGACGCGGTGGCCGCGGGCGCCGACGAGACCGTGCTGCCCGCCGATTCAACGGTCTGGTGGGCAGCCTGAGATGCGACCGGTACAGTCCAATCCTGTGACCGCACGGCTAGCCGACATCGCAGCCCAGGCGGGGGTCAGCGAAGCGACAGTAAGCCGCGTGCTCAACGGCAAGCCGGGCGTCGCGGCGGCCACCCGTCAGTCCGTGCTCGCCGCGCTCGACGTGCTCGGCTACGAGCGCCCGGTGCGGCTGCGCCGGCGCAGCGCGGGCCTGGTCGGGCTGATCACGCCGGAGCTGGAGAACCCCATATTCCCCGCGCTCGCCCAGGTCATCGGGCAGGCGCTGACCCGGCAGGGGTACACCCCGGTCCTCGCCACCCAGACCCCCGGCGGCTCCACCGAGGACGAGCTGACCGAGATGCTGGTGGACCGCGGGGTGGCCGGGATCATCTTCGTCTCGGGGCTGCACGCGGACACCTCGGCCGACATGCAGCGCTACGAGCAGCTGCGGGCGCAGGGCGTGCCCTTCGTCCTCGTGGACGGCTTCTCGCCGAAGGTGCAGGCGCCGTTCATCTCGCCGGACGACCGCGCGGCGATGCGGCTGGCGGTCACGCACCTCGTCTCCCTGGGTCATACGCGCGTAGGGCTGGCCCTCGGCCCCAAGCGGTTCGTGCCGGTCCAGCGGAAGATCGAGGGTTTCGTACGCACGATGCAGGACCAGCTGGGCCTGTCGCCGGAGGAGATCGAGGGGGATCTCGTCCAGCACTCCCTCTATACCCTGGAGGGCGGCCAGGCGGCGGCCGCGGCGCTGATGGACCGCGGCTGCACGGCGATCGCGTGCGCCAGCGACATGATGGCGCTCGGGGCGATACGGGCGGCCCGCCAGCGCGGTCTGGAGGTCCCGGACGACGTCTCGGTGGTCGGCTTCGACGACTCGCCGCTGATCGCGTTCACCGATCCACCGCTGACCACGGTCCGCAAGCCGGTGCCCGCGATGGGGCAGGCGGCGGTGCGTACTCTCCTGGAGGAGATCGGCGGGACCCCCGCCCCGCACAGCGAATTCGTCTTCATGCCGGAGCTGGTGGTTCGAGGTTCAACCGCCTCGGCGCCCAGGCGCCCCTAGGGATCCCCCGGATCACGGGCTCGTCCTTGCGGTGTAGAGAATGCGGTCCGGACCCGACCAGGGGATGATCGGTCGGGGGGCGGGGATCTGGCAGACTCTGTGCCTATGGGTGAGACGATCGTGACGACACTTGAGGGCCGGCAGGCCCCCGCTGATCCACCCATCGCGGGCGAGCCCCTGGCGGGCGAGCGGGACGACCGCAGTGGGCGGGACGTCCTGCGTCGTCTGCGCTCCCCCCGCCGTCCTCGGCTGTGGTTCGAGATCCTGCTGATCGCGGTGAGTTACTGGACGTACTCACTGATCCGCAACGCGGTCCCGGAGCAGAAGGCGCAGGCGCTGCGGAACGCGGACTGGATCTGGCGCGTCGAGCACGATCTCGGGATCGCCGTCGAGAAGAGCGTCAACCACGCCGTCGACTCGGTGACATGGCTCATCGTCGGCATGAACTACTACTACGCGACGCTGCACTTCGTGGTGACGCTCGGTGTCCTGGTCTGGCTCTTCAAATGGCATCCCGGCCGGTACGCGGCCACGCGCCTGGTCCTCTTCGCGACGACGGCGGTGGCCCTGCTCGGCTACTACCTGTATCCGCTGGCGCCGCCCCGGCTGATGAACGGCACGGCCTTCATCGACACGGTCCTGGTCCACCACACGTGGGGCTCGATGGCCTCGGGCGACCTGAAGAGCATGTCGAACCAGTACGCGGCGATGCCGTCGATGCACATCGGCTGGTCCCTGTGGTGCGGCCTGACGATCTTCGCCCTGGCCTCGGCGCCGTGGGCGAAGGTGCTCGGCCTGCTCTACCCCACGGCGACGCTCGTGGTGATCGTGGCGACCGCCAACCACTTCTGGCTGGACGCGGTCGGCGGCATGATCTGCCTGGCCTTCGGCTTCGCGGTGGCCCGGCTCTGGTACGGGGCGCGGCCGTACGCGCTGCCGCGCGAGGTGGCGGCGGCCCGCAGGACTCCCGGGGCCTACGCCCCGTAGAACCGCTCCTCCACGACCGCCCGCGCCCGGCGCGTGATCCTGCGGTAGTCGTCCAGCATGTCGCCGACGTGCCCCGCGTCGTAGCCCAGGTACCGGCCCACCGCGGCCAGCTCGCGGCCCCCGGAGGGGAACGTGTCGCCCGCCCTGCCGCGTACGAGCATCACCGCGTTCCGCACCCGGGTCGCGAGGACCCACGCCTCGTCGAGGATCGCCGCGTCCTGGGCCGGGACCAGGCCCGCCGCGCAGGCCGCAGCCAGGGCCTCGCGGGTGCGGGTCGTCCGCAGGCCCGGCTCAGCCCAGCCGTGTCGCAGCTGGAGGAGCTGGACGGTCCATTCGACGTCGGACAGGCCGCCGCGGCCCAGCTTGGCGTGGAGGGTCGGGTCGGCGCCGCGCGGCATCCGTTCCGCCTCCATGCGGGCCTTGAGGCGGCGGATCTCACGCACGGCGTCCTCGCCCAGGCCCTCCGCCGGATAGCGCAGGGGGGCCACCAGGTCGATGAAGGCGCGGCCCAGCTCCTCGTCCCCCGCGACCGGTTCGGCCCTCAGCAGCGCCTGGGACTCCCAGACCAGGGACCAGCGGCGGTAGTAGGCCTCGTACGACTTGAGCGTGCGCACCAGCGGGCCGCTCCTGCCCTCCGGGCGCAGATCCGCGTCGATGGCCAGCGGCGGGTCGGAGGAGGGGAGTTGGAGGAGCCTGCGCATCTCCGCGACCACCTTCGCCGCGGCCTTCGCCGCCTCCTGCTCGTCGGCGCCCTCGCGGGGCTCGTGGACGAAGAGGACGTCCGCGTCCGAGCCGTAGGCCAGCTCGTGGCCGCCGAAGCGGCCCATGCCGATGACCGCGAAGCGGGTCGGCAGCGTGTCGCCCCAGCCCTCGCGGACGACCGCGCGCAGGGTGCCCGCGATCGTGGCGGCCGTGAGGTCGGAGATCGCGTCGCCCACCCGGTCCACCAGCGCGCCCGGGTCGGCCTCGGCGGGGCTCTCCTCGGTGCCGTACGAGCCGATGATGTCCCCGGCGGCGGTGCGGAACAGCTCACGGCGGCGTACCCCGCGCGCCGCCGTCACCGCCTGCTCGGCGCCGTCCGCGCGGCGCACCGCCGCCAGAATCTCCTGCTCCAGGTGGGCGCGGCCGCGCGGTACGAGGCCCCGCTCGTCGCCGAGCAGGGCGACCGCCTCGGGGGCGCGGAGCAGCAGGTCGGGGGCGAGGCGTCCGGCGGACAGGACGCGGGCGAGGTTCTCGGCGGCGGCTCCCTCGTCGCGCAGCAGCCGCAGGTACCAGGGGGTCTTGCCGAGGGCGTCGGAGACCTGGCGGAAGTTCAGCAGGCCCGCGTCGGGGTCCGCGGAGTCCGCGAACCAGCCGAGCAGGACGGGCAGCAGCGTGCGCTGGATGGCCGCCTTGCGGGAGACGCCCGAGGCCAGCGCCTCCAGGTGGCGCAGGGCGCTGCTCGGGTCCGCGTAGCCGAGCGCGATGAGCCGTTCGCGGGCCGCTTCCGTGCTCAGGCGGGCCTCGCCGGGGGCGAGTTGGGCGACGGCGTCGAGGAGGGGGCGGTAGAAGAGCTTCTCGTGCAGGCGGCGTACGACGGAGGTGTGCCGCTTCCAGGCGCGGCCCAGCTCGGTGATCGGTTCCGTGCGCATTCCCAGGGAGCGGCCGATGCGGCGCAGGTCGGCGTCGTTCTCGGGCACGAGATGGGTGCGGCGCAGCCTGTACAGCTGGATGCGGTGCTCCAGGGAGCGCAGGAAGCGGTAGGCGTCGTCGAGCTGGGCCGCGTCGACCCGGCCCACGTAGCCGCCCGCGCCGAGGGCGTGCAGGGCGGCGAGGGTCGAGCCGCTGCGGATCGAGGCGTCGCTGCGGCCGTGCACCAACTGGAGCATCTGGACGGCGAACTCGACGTCCCGCAGCCCGCCGGGGCCGAGCTTCAGCTCCCGGTCGACCTCTCCGGCGGGGATGTTCTCGACGACCCTGCGGCGCATCTTCTGCACGTCGGGCACGAAGTTCTCGCGCTCGGCGGCGTGCCAGACCAGTGGCGCGAGCGTGGTGACGTACTCCTCGCCGAGCGCGAGGTCTCCCGCGACCGGGCGGGCCTTGAGCAGCGCCTGGAACTCCCAGGTCTTCGCCCAGCGCTGGTAGTAGGCGAGGTGGCTGGAGAGGGTCCGCACCAGGGGGCCGTTCCTGCCCTCGGGGCGGAGGTTGGCGTCGACCGGCCAGATCGTGCCCTCGATGTTCGTCTCGGAGCAGATCCGCATCATGTGGGAGGCGAGGCGGGTGGCGGCGCGCAGGGCCTTGCCCTCGTCGGCGCCTGCCCCGCTCTCCCCGCCCTCAGTGGGCTCGGCGACGAAGATGACGTCGACATCGGAGACGTAGTTCAGCTCATGGCCACCGCACTTGCCCATCGCGATGACCGCGAGCCTGCACTGCGCGGCGTCGCCGGGGGCCTCGGCGCAGGCCATGGCGAGGGCCGCGCGCAGCGTCGCCGTCGCGAGGTCCGCCAGCTCGGCCGCCGCCTCGGCGACATCGGTGGTGCCGCACACGTCACGGGCGGCGATGGCCAGCAGGCAGCGGCGGTAGGCGACGCGCAGCGAGACGGGGTCGGTGGCGTCGGCCAGGCCGCGCTCGAAGTCCGCCACGCCGGGGTGCAGGTCGGCGGACTCGTACGTGGCGAGGGCCCGCCAGTCGCGGGGGTGCCGGGCGAGGTGGTCGGCGAGGGCCTCGGAGGCGCCCATCACCCCGAGCAGGCGGTCGCGCAGGGGCTTGGCGGTGACCAGGGTGTCCAGCAGCTCGCGCCGGCCGTTCTCGTCCTCCTGCGCCTCCACGAGACGCACCAGGCCGAGCAGGGCCAGATCGGGGTCGGCGGTGGCGCCCAGCGCGTCCAGGAGCAGCGGGTCGGAGCGGACGCTGCTCAGCTCCGGGGCGTCGAGCAGGCGCTCGGCCGCGGACGGGTCGGTGAATCCGTGCCGCAGCAGCCGGGTGAACGTACTGCTCCTGCGTCCTTGCGGCACCGTCATGGCCTCGCGCCTCCGTTCGATCACTCCTGCGCCCGAGCCTACGGCCTCACCCCGGACGGCCGCCCTCATGGCACCCCGTTGCCCACGGCGTGGCTGGGCGGCCGCTGCCACCACGGGCCCGCGACACCCCGGGGCGCGGGCGCTGACAGGACCCCAACTCCCTGATGTACTGCGGCCCATGGAATACACACTCGAAGTGATCCCGCTGCCGGTGAGCGACCTCGACCGGTCCATGGACTTCTACCGCGACAAGCTCGGCTTCCACGTCGACATCGACGCGGAGGTCATGCCGGGCATGCGCATCGTCCAGCTGACCCCGCCGGGCTCGGGCTGTTCCATCGCCCTGGCGGGCGACGCGCTCTGGGAGACGATGGCGGGCCCGAAGCCGGCCGCCGGTTCCTACCAGGGCCTGCAGCTGTGCGTCGCCGACGCTAAGGCCGCGCACGCCGAGCTGACGGCACGCGGCCTGGACATCACCGAGCCGGTCCAGCACGCGCCGCAGGACGGCGGCACGTTCATGTACTTCAAGGACCCGGACGGGAACGGGTGGGCGATCCAGGAGTACCGGGTGCGGGCGACGACGTCGCTTCGGGACGCGATCGTGCCCCGTTAGGGACGCGGGAGACTGGGGGGAGCAACCAACCGGAATGCCGCTGACGCGTGTGCCCGGTCCTCGGCGGACGTGTCCGCGGCCTTCCGTGCGCTGAACGCGCGGTTCCCGCGCCCCTGACGGAGGGCCCCTACGGCACCGGCAGGCTCTTGTGCTGATTCCGTGGCATCGCCAGGCCTACGGCCGGGTAAGGCGTCACCCACTGGATCTCCGGGCCGGTCCCGGCCGCGGGCCCCCGCTCGTCGTGGGCGCGCTCGTCGTGGGCACGTCGACGCCTATGTGCCGAGGTTTCGTGCATCCGGGTGAGGTGGCCTCTCATCCGTTGCACGTCCAGACGGCGCCGGGCCCGCTGCCAGGCACTGCGCCACTGGTCCCGGTCATCCTGGTCGGTCACGCCGCATACCGTCAGGAAGACCATGAGCTGATCGACCGCGAGCATGGACTTGCCCGCCAGCATCCGGAGCACGGTGCTGTGCGGCAGCTCTCCGTGCTCACCGGCCCGACGCTCCATGTCCTCCACGGGCATCGCCCCTGCCAAGCGGTAGAGCTCCTGCAGCGCCTTGATCAACCCCTCACGATCGCGCACCCGGTCCGGCCTCAGCACCCCCGCTCGCGGCTGCTCGGCGCCACGAGCGGCCCGCCACAACTGTCGCGCCCTCCAGACCGGAGCCCCGCACGCCTTGGCATATGCCTCCACCACGGGCAGACGGGGGATCCTGGCCCCGCTGGTGGCGCGAGAGTAGGTGGTGGCGGAGAAGACGTGCCCGGACTTCCGGGCCATCTCCCGGTGGGTCAGACCCGCCGCCCGACGCTGTCTGCGCAGCCACTCCGCGAGCTGCTCCAGAGCCGGGTCAATCGTGGAGATCGGCTGTTCCGGGCGCGCCATGGCCGGCCGGCCCCGGTCACGGACCGACGGGCGCGGACGGAGCACGCCGTGCCACATGGGCGCCGATCAGGCCGCAAGCCGTCAGGACCTCGGCCACGACGATGACGGGCATTCCGGTCAGCGCCATGGCCACGCCCAGTACGAGGACCACGATGACGATGACGGTCTGCTTGCCGTCCAGACGGGCAGCCGGCTTCGGTGTGGCACAGGTAAGACGCCGATGTGTGTACATGGGTTCCTCTGGATCTCGAAGTGCCGGGGATGCCATTGCCATACCCGGCTCAGTCACGGGCCGCATTCTCAACTGGGCACCGGCAAGCGCCCGTTGGAGCATCGTGGCACGAGATCCGATGCCCTTGCGGATTGATGCACTCCCGCCCCGCTCGCGCGGCATTGATGCGGCGCCAAAGTCGCTCAACGGCCCCTTGCCACCTGCATGAACGAAGAATTACCGAACATACGTCCCGCAACGGGAGGCAAGTTGATGCATGCGAGCCCGGCCCTGGACTGGCCGATCGGCATCCCGCTTGCGAGCATCACATCGGGTTCACTACGGGGGACGCAGAAAGCGTCTCACCTCGTCTTGACGTCACGGGCCGCAGACCACAGCGGAAAGACCACGAACCTGGCACGCCTCCGCGCGGCAACGCGGAGCGCGCCGCGGAGGGGCCGGCTCTCGTCGGCCCCTCCATTTCCCTGGCCACCTGTCTAATCCGCCGTTACTCCTCGGCGGAAGCGATCAGTACCTGCGCCAGTTCACGCGGCTGGGAGAACATCGGCCAATGGCCGGTGTTCATCTTGGCCAGCCGCCAGTGCTCGCTCTTCAGCAGCTCGGCCACGTCTTCGTCGGGCTCGGCGTCGTCGGAGTCGGCGTCGTCGGAGTCGGCGTCGTCGGAGTCGGCGTCGTCGGAGTCGGCGTCGTCGGGCAGACAGAGGATGTACGTCGCCGGGAGTTCACCGAGCGGCTTCGCGAGCACGGCGGGCTCGGTCAGCGTGGCGCCCGGGTGGGGCGTTGCGCCACCGATGAGTCGTGCGATCTGTTCGTCGGTGAGATCCTCGCCGTCATAGTGAGCAGCCGACACGAGCGGCCAGAATCCACCATTCTCGGCAATCGACGCCTTCACCGCCGCCCCACCATCCGGCCAGGCGGAGACAAACGATTCGCCGTCAACGGGAATGCTTGAGTCGACGAACACCACACGGCTCAGCCGATCGCCGATCCGCTCCGCGGCCTGGCCGACCGGGATTCCTGAATAGCTGTGACCGACCAGGACCACATCACGCAGATCCCGGCGTTCCACTTCGGAGACGATGTCCTGGACGTGGGTCGCCTGCCTCGCGAATACACCCCGCTTTTCAGCGAGACCGGACAGCGTCAACGGGAAAACGCCGTGGCCGGCTGCCCGCAGATACGGAACCACCTCGTCCCACGCCCACGCCCCGAGCCGCGCCCCCGCAACCAGCACGAAATTCACCATGCCCGTACCGTAGCCGGGCTACAGAACCGGCAGGTTCTTCCGCAGTTCGAAGGCCGTGACCTCGCTGCGGTACTCCTCCCACTCCTGCTTCTTGTTGCGCAGGAAGAAGTCGTAGACGTGCTCGCCGAGGGTCTCGGCGACCAGTTCCGACTTCTCCATCAGGGCGATCGCCTCGCCGAGGTTCTGGGGCAGGGGTTCGATGCCCATCGCGCGGCGCTCGGCATCCGAGAGGGCCCAGACGTCGTCGTCGGCGCCCGGCGGGAGTTCGTAGCCCTCCTCGATGCCCTTGAGGCCGGCGGCGAGCAGGACCGCGTAGGTCAGGTAGGGGTTCGCGCCCGAGTCGATCGAGCGGACCTCGACGCGTGCCGAGCCCGTCTTGCCGGGCTTGTACATCGGTACGCGGATCAGGGCCGAGCGGTTGTTGTGGCCCCAGCAGATGTACGAGGGGGCCTCGCCGCCCGCGCCCGCGGTGCGCTCGGAGCCGCCCCAGATGCGCTTGTAGGAGTTCACCCACTGGTTGGTGACCGCCGAGATCTCCGCGGCGTGCCGGAGCAGGCCCGCGATGAAGGAGCGGCCGACCTTGGAGAGCTGGTACTCGGCGCCCGACTCGTAGAAGGCGTTGCGGTCGCCCTCGAAGAGGGAGAGGTGCGTGTGCATGCCCGAGCCGGGGTGCTCGGAGAAGGGCTTCGGCATGAAGGTGGCCTGGACACCCTGTTCGAGGGCGACCTGCTTCATGACGAGGCGGAAGGTCATGATGTTGTCGGCCGTGGAGAGGGCGTCGGCGTAGCGCAGGTCGATCTCCTGCTGGCCCGGCGCGCCCTCGTGGTGGCTGAACTCGACCGAGATGCCCATGGATTCGAGCATCGTGATGGCCTGGCGGCGGAAGTCCATGCCCACGTTCTGCGGGGTGTGGTCGAAGTAGCCGGAGTTGTCGGCGGGCGTGGGCCGCGAGCCGTCCAGCGGCTTGTCCTTCAGGAGGAAGAACTCGATCTCGGGGTGTGTGTAGAAGGTGAAGCCGAGGTCGGAGGTCTTGGCGAGGGCGCGCTTGAGCACGTAGCGCGGGTCCGCGAAGGACGGGGAGCCGTCCGGCATCAGGATGTCGCAGAACATACGGGCCGTACCGGGGGCCTCCGCGCGCCAGGGCAGCACCTGGAACGTCGACGGGTCCGGCTTGGCGATCATGTCCGACTCGTACACCCGGGCGAATCCTTCGATCGCCGAGCCGTCGAAGCCGATGCCCTCGTCGAACGCCTGCTCAAGCTCGGCCGGGGCCACGGCCACCGACTTCAGGAAGCCGAGGACGTCCGTGAACCACAGGCGTACGAACCGGATGTCGCGCTCCTCCAACGTACGGAGCACGAATTCCTGCTGCTTGTCCATCTTCCGCTTCCACCCATCCTTGCTGGTCAGGCCGCCTGCTCCCGCGCCACGGGACACCTCGGAACGCCTTGGGCACACGAGCATCCCATCACCCGGTTTCAGGCGCGTTGCGGACCCCGTGCCGCCCGGGCCCGCACCGCCGGGTTCCGGGCCGTGCCGCGTGCCGCTCTGTGCCCATAGTGCCTGCTGATCGGCCCATCTGTAACAGCGGGCCAGCGCGGCGGCTCGAAGGCGCCCTGCGGGCCGGGCCCGGACGGACGAGAAGCGCCGGGCCGAGGTGCCCGGGGACGCCGGGCACGGGCTACGCCAGCCTGGCCAGGTCCTCGCGGAGGAGGCGGCCGCGGAGGGGCTCTCCGGCGATGTACCGCTCGACCTCGGCGACCGCGTACGCGCCGAGCCGCCGCACCTCGCTCCCCTGCGCCCCCGCGACATGCGGGGTCACCAGCACATTGGGCAGGCCGAGGAGCACATGGCCCGCGGGCAGCGGCTCCGGGTCCGTGACGTCCAGGAACGCGTCGAGGCGCCCCGCCGCGCACTCCCGCGCCAGCGCCTCCGTGTCCACCAGCGCCCCCCGCGCCGTGTTGACGACGACCCCGCCGTCCGGGATCAGCCTCAGCATGGCCTCGCTCAAGAGGCCTGCCGTCGAGGGGAGTTCAGGCGCGTGCACCGTGACGATGCTGCTGCGCCGGCACAGCTCGGGGAGGGGGACCAGCTCCACGCCGAGCGCCCCCGCCTCGGCCGGCGTCACATAGGGGTCCGTGAGCAGCACCCGGTACCCCGCGTCGGACGCCCGGAGCGACGCGATCACCCGCCGCCCGATACGGGACGCCCCGATGACCCCGACGGTGCGCGCGTCGCCCCCGACGCGCTCGGTGAACGACGGTCTGGCTCCGGCCGCGTACCCCGCGGCGGCCCGCAGCGCCCCCTTCGCCCCGAAGGTGACCGCTGCCATCGTGAACGCCACCACCGGATCCGCGTTGGCGTCCGCGGCCGAGGAGACGACGACGCCCCGCTCCCACACCGCCTCCGTCACCATCCACTTGACCGAGCCCGCCGCGTGCACGACCGCCCGCAGGCGGGGCGCGCCCGCCAGCACCTCGGGCGTCAGGAGCGGGCATTCCCAGCCGGTGACCAGGACCTCCGTCTCGGCGAGGACCGCGCGCGCCGCCGGAGCGGTGAGCGACCCCGAAAGGACCGGGGGCGCCAGCCGCACGCAGGCGGCGAGCCGTGCACGCAGGTCCGGCGGGAAGACGCGGTCCGCGACCTCGGCGCCCATCGCCAGGGCCGCCGTGACCGGCCGCCCCACCTCATCCCTCTGATCCGTCACGCGTGACCGTCCCTCGTAGTAACCGGTTACTAACCAGCCTCTGGAGGCTAGGACCAAGCCGGGAGAGAGGTCAAGAGATCGCCCGGCCAAGGGGGTTGACCGAGGACAGTAACCGCTTTAGATTCCGGGCACCTTATTCCGACGACGGAGGGGTTGCCGTGCCGACGGTGACGAAAGACCGGGCGGAAACCGAGGCGGTGAAGCCGCCCGACAGGCGCGACAACGGGTCAAGTGGCGGGAAACCAGGGCGCGGTGAGCGATGGAAGCGGTTTCAGCGCACCCGGTTCCTGGTGCTGCTCATGGCGCCGGGGCTTGCCTACTTCCTGGTCTTCCACTACGGCGCCTTCATCGCCAACGCGGTGGCCTTCAAGGAGTACGTCCCCTTCGACGGCCTGTGGGCCAGCCCCTGGGTCGGCACCGCGAACTTCGAGCGGATGTTCGGCGACCCGGACTTCTGGCACGCCACCTGGAACACCCTGTTCATCGCCGTGCTCCAGCTGGTCTTCTTCTTCCCGGCGCCGCTCGCCCTCGCCCTGCTCCTGCACAGCCTCACCTCGGACCTGCTGCGCCGCTTCACGCAGTCGGTGATCTATCTGCCGCACTTCCTGTCGTGGGTCGTCGTGGTCGCCCTCTTCCAGCAAGTGCTCGGCGACACCGGCCTGTTGAACACCACGCTCGGCGACGCCGGACTGCACACCGTCGACATCATCGGCAACCCGGACGCGTACAAGCCGCTGGTCGTGATCGAGGTGATCTGGAAGGACGCCGGCTGGGGGACGATCATCTTCCTCGCCGCGCTGATGCAGGTCGACGAGCAGTTGTACGAGGCATCGGCCATCGACGGCGCAGGGCCCTGGCGGCGCTTCTGGCACATCACGCTGCCCAGCATCCGGCCCATCATCATCCTGCTCCTGATCATGCGGCTCGGTGACATCCTCTCCGTCGGCTTCGAACAGATGCTGCTGCAACGGCAGTCGGTCGGCCCGGAGGTCGGCGAGGTCCTCGACACCTTCGTCTTCTGGCAGGGCATCGTCGGCGGCGACACCGGATACGCGGCGGCCGCCGGAATCTTCAAGGGCGTCGTCGGCGCGGCGCTCGTCTTCACCGCCAACCGGGTCGCCCACCGGCTCGGCGAGCAGGGGGTCTACAAGTGAGCGCCCGTCATGTCATCAGGCCGGCCTGGAGGGAGAAGCCCCGGTTCGCCACGAAGGCCGCCAAGGCCGTCGCGGTGGTGGTCGTGCTCGGGCTCATCCTCATCCCCTTCCTCGTCATCGTCTCGACCTCGCTCGCCTCCAACCGGGAGGTCGTGGACAACGGCGGCTGGGTGCTGTGGCCGAGCGATCCGACGCTGCGCGCCTACCGCACCATCCTCACCGGCGGCATCGTCACCAAGGCGCTCGGCGTGAGCGTCGCCCTCACGGTCCTCGGCACGCTCTTCTCCCTCGCGTGCACCACCTTCCTCGCCTACGCCCTCGCCCGCCCCGGCGTCTTCGGCGGCCGCCCCGTGCTGCTGCTCATCCTCTTCACGTTCCTCTTCCCGCCCGGCATGATCCCGGCGTTCCTGCTGGTCAAGGGCATGGGGATGATGGATACGTATGCGGCGCTCATCGCCCCCGTACTCATCAACGTCTTCAATCTGATCGTGCTGCGCGGCTTCTTCCAGGGCATACCGGAGGAGCTGTACGAGGCGGCCCGGCTCGACGGCGCGGGTGACTGGCACATCCTGTGGCGGCTCGTGCTGCCGCTGTCGAAGGCGGCGCTCGCCGTGGTCTCCCTCTTCTACGCCGTGAGCTACTGGAACGCCTGGTTCCATGCCTCCATCTACATGGAGTCGGACCACTGGCCGCTCTCCCAGGTCCTTCGTACGTACGTCATCGGCGGCTCGCAGATCGCCGACACGGGACTGAGCGAGGCCGGGCTCGTCTCGGCCCCGCAGACGACCCAGATGGCCGTCCTGGTGATCGCCACCGTGCCGATCCTGCTCGTCTACCCCTTCCTCCAGCGGTACTTCACCAAGGGCGTGCTCACCGGCGCCATCAAGAGCTGACCCCCACTCGTCGTACAGAAGGGCTCATTCACGTGTCCGGTTCCTCGATGTCGCGGCGCACCCTGCTCCGCTCCATAGCCGTCGGCGGCGCCGCCCTGGCCGCCCCGTCCGTCCTCACCGCCTGCTCCACCGGCTCCGGCGGTGGCGGCAGCGTCTCGAACGCGGGCAAGAAGGCGGTGCCGTGGCCCGCGTACAAGCCCGCCGACGGCCCCGCCCCCGATCTGGCGCCGACCGCCGAGGGCGTGCAGGCCGGATACACGAAGTACCCCGAGAAGCTCGTGCGGGCGATCTCCGAGAAGCCGGGCGACGGCAAGCAGAAGATCAGGGTCCTGACCATCACGTACGGCACCCCGCCGAAGTCGGCCGGCCGCAACGGGTACTGGCAGGCGGTGAACGAGGCGCTGGGCGTGGAGGTCGAGTTCACCGTCGTGCCCGACGCGGACTTCCGCGCCAAGATGTCGACGCTGATGTCGGGCGACGACCTCCCCGACATGATCAACTTCGGTGGCGGGTACGTCCTGCCGCGCGAGTCCCAGTTCGTGAAGTCCCGGTGCGCCGACCTGAGCGAACACCTGTCGGGCGACGCGGTGAAGGAGTACCCCCACCTCGCCAACATCCCCACGTACGCCTGGGAGGGCATGGGCCGCATCGCCGGGCGCATCTACGGGCTGCCCGTGGAGCGCGCCAAGGTGCAGGGCGCGATGTTCATCAACCGCGAGGCCTTCGACAGGGCCGGATACCGGCCCGGCATGTCCGCCCCCGACTTCCGCGCGATGGCCCAGGAGGCCTCGCGGGGCAAGAGGTCCGCGCTCGGCGCGTCCACCGTCGGCTTCTTCGGCTACCTCTACCACGCGATGTGGCACGGGGCGCCCAACCAGTGGCGGATCAAGGGCGGCAAGGTCACCGACATGTACGGCACCGACGCGTTCAAGGCGGCGCTGGAGTACATGGCGAAGCTGCGCCAGGACGGCTCGTACAACCCCGACGCCACCTCGATCTCCCAGGTGGACCTGAAGACGCAGTTCTACAACGGCACGGTCCGCTCGATGACGGACGGCTGGGGCGCCGCCGTCTCCAACGCCCAGGGAATCAAGGACGAGTTCACGCTCGACGTCGCCGAGCCGTACGCGGTCGACGGCGTCACACCCGTGTACCAGCAGAACCGCGGCTGTTTCGGCTACACCGTCATCAAGAAGGCGTCCAAGGACCGCGTCAAGCTGATGCTGCGCGTACTGAACTGGCTCGCCTCGCCGTTCGGCACCAAGGAGTACGAGCTGATGCACCACGGCGTCGAGGGCACCCACTTCACCTACGACAAGGCGGGCGACCCGGTCGCCACCGAGCTGGGCCTCGTCGACTCGCGCACCAACCTGCCCTTCCCCTACCTCATGGACGCCCCGCAGCCGCTGTACTACCCCGGCTTCCCCGACCTCACCAAGCGGCTGCACGCCTGGCAGCGGAAGGTGGTGCCGATGCTGGTGCCCGACGACCACTGGGGCCTGATGTCGGACACGTACAACCGGCAGAGCGCCACGATGGACCAGATCATCACGGACGGCGTCACCGCGGTCGTCGCCGGGCGCAAGAAGCTCTCCGACTGGGACGGCGTCTACAAGAAGTGGCGTTCCCAGGGCGGCGAGCGGTCCGCCGAGGAGTTCCTGGAGGAGTACGAGGCCGCACACTGAGCCGGGGGCGGGGCGCGGGATGATGGGTCCGGGGCGGCGAGGGCGCCGGGTGGTCGCTAGGCGAGGGAGAGACAGTGGGCGAGCGGGTCACCATCCGCGACGTGGCCGCGCGGGCGGGGGTGTCGGTGGCGACCGTCTCGCGGGTCCTCGCGGGCAACTACCCGACGTCGACGGCGTCGCGCGCCAAGGTGCTGCGGGCGGTCAAGGACCTGGACTACGTGGCCAACGCGCACGCGCGCGCGTTGGCGGGCGCCGGGCGCAAGACGATAGCGGTGCTCATGTTCGACGTGGTCGGCGCGTTCTACGCGCAGGTCGCGCAGGGTGTGGAGATGGAGGCGGCCCAGCACGGCCGCCTCACGCTCGTCGCGTCCACCGGCAGCGATCCGGCGCGTGAGCTCGCCCTGGTCCAGATGATGCGCGAACAGGCCGCGGAGGCCGTGGTGCTGGTGGGCGGCGTCACGCAGGACGACGAGTACCGGCAGCGGATGGCGCGGTACGCGGAGGTCCTGGCGGCGGCGGGCTCCCGGCTCGTGCTGTGCGGCCGTCCCGCCCCGGCGCCCGACGTGCCCGCGCTGGTCATCGAGTACGACAACGAAGCGGGCGCCCACGCCGTCACCAGCCACCTCCTGGGCGCCGGGCACCGGCGGATCGCGCTCCTCGGCTACCAGCCCGGCAACACGACCGGTGAGGACCGCCTGGCCGGGTACCTCCGGGCGCTCGCCGACCACGGCGTGCCGCGCGGCGACGCCATCCTGCACGGGGTCGGCTTCGGGCAGAACCACGGCTACCGCGCGATGCGGGACCTGCTCGAAGCGGCGGACGGCAGGCCGGAGTTCACGGCGGTCTTCGCGGGGGACGACCGGGCGGCCGCGGCGGCCGTCATCGCACTGCGGGAGTACGGGCTGCGGGTGCCGGAGGACATGTCGGTGGTCGGCTACAACGACGACCCCGTGGCCGCGGACATCACTCCCGGCCTGACGACCGTGCGCATCCCCGCCGAGGAGATGGGCCGCACGGCGGTGCGCCGCGCCCTGTCCGACACTCCGCGCACGGGCCAGGAACGCCATCTCCTGGGCACGCACATCGTCATCCGCGACAGTGTCCGGCCCGTCGCGGGGCGCCACTGAACAGCGCTGGAGGGCGTCGGGGCTGTCGCTGGGCGCGGCTAGACGCCGAAGGCGGTCGCCGCGGGGGTGAGGCCGGTGCCGCGCCGCTCCGGATGACGTACTCGACACCCCGCGATCACCCCCTCACCCCCCGCCCCCGCCCCCGGCGAGGACCGCCTCCGCCACGTCCCCCGGCCGGTCCCGCATCACCAGATGTCCCGAGGGTCGCGCCACGCGGAACTCCCCGCCGAGGCCGGAGGCCAGCTCCCGTTGGCGGCCGAGCCACTTCTTCGAGCCTCCCGCGTACGCAGCGAGCACGATCACCGGCGCCCCGCCGGGGAGCGGTCCGGCCTCCCGCAGCGCCGCCAGCTCCACCGCCGCGTCGCCGTACGTCACGTACTCCATGAGCGCCGCCCGCAACACCCGCCCCGTTCCGTACACCCCCGCCCACCGCGTGGGCGCCGCCCGCCTGCGCAGCGTGGGACCGAGCGCCCGCGGCACCCCCGCCGCACACAGAACCGCCCCGCACGCGCGCGTGCCCCTCACCCGTGCCGCGCGGGGCACCCGCACCCGGGGCCGCTCCTCGACGCTGGAGTCGACGAGGACGAGGCCGGCCGTGCGCCCCGGGTACAGCCGCGCGAACGCCTCCGCGTGGAACCCGGCGAGCGAGTGCCCGACCACCGTGGCCTTCTCCCCGCCGAGACCGACCCCGTCGAGGACGCGCAGGATGCGTTCCGCCTCGCCCCGCAACGTGGGCGCCACGCGCGCGTGGCCGCTGAGTCCGAGCCCGGGGCGGTCGAAGCGGACGACGGTCCGGTGCGGCGCGAGCAGCGGCACCACCGGGTCCCAGTCGAACCAGCCGAGCCCGAGACCGGCGCTCAGCACGCACACCGGCCCGCTCCCCGTCACATCGACGTTGTGCGGCACCCCTGCGATGCGTACGAAGGTCATCCGCGCCGCTCCCGCGGCGACGCGGCGGCCGCCACGGACCACGCGAGGACCGCGATCCAGACCGCGATGAACAGCACCTGGAGCCGCTGCCCGACCCCCAGCGCCCACGTCCCCCGCCCCGCCTCGAACGCGGCGACGGACGCCAGCGTCCACCCCGTGGCGGCGACTTCGAGGACGACGAGGACCGGGCCGGTGCGCGCGAGAGCGGGCCACGCGCCCGCGCCGCGCCGCGCGGCGACGGTGAGCAGGACCATGCCGAGCAGGGCCCCGCCGACCGCGACGCTGCTGCTGACGGTGTGCGCGGAGTGCGTCCAGGGGACGTCGCCCGCCGCCTCCCGCGCGGCGCACGCGGCGTCGGCGGTGGGCGCGCAGCTCAGCGCCAGCTGCGAGTCGGCCGCCGTGGCCGCCCCGAACAGCGCGAGCCCGGCCCACCCCGCCACGGCCCACCCCCGGCGCGGCAGCCACACCAGCGCGCCCACCGCGCCCGCGAGGACGAGGAGCCCCGCCAGGAGGTCCGCGGTGCGGAAGAAGGTCCCGTACGGCTGGTCACGGGCGGCGAGTTCACTGACGTACACCTGGAGGGGTGAGAGGCCGGTCGGCAGGAAGGCCTCGACGGTCCAGGTCGTGTAGAGGAGCGCGCCGAGCAGCAGCGGGATCGCGAGGGCGGCGCGGGTGGCGCGGGTGGCGGGGGGCCTTCGGGGGCCGCCGCCCGGCGGTCGTGTCGGCCGTGGAGGCATGCAGGCGGCCTCCGTCGTCGGGGGCGGGCTCGGCGCACCCATGCTAGGCAGCCGTTCGGGACGGCGCGTGGTCCGGGTGGATCCATCCCGGTTCGTCCTTGGTCGTCATGGACTCATGATCGTCGCGGTGGCGGTGGCCCGCGAGTCGTCGGATACCCGGCGGGGGTAGGGTTCGGCTCATGGCGAGGACGAGGAACCGCACGGGGTACGGGCAGTTGCTGCTGCTCGCCGCGCTGGTCCTCGGGATCTTCGCCATGCATACGTTGGGGCATCCCTCGGGTGGGCATGGGGACGGGCACGGAGCCCTCGCGAGGTCGGGCCTCCATGCGGGGTCCGGCCTCCAGGCGGGGTCCGGCGTCCATGCGGGGTCCGGCGTCCATGCGGGGCACGAGGTCCATGCGGGGTCCGGCGTCCATACGGGGCACGAGGTTCGCACCGAGCACGCCGCCCAGGGAGCCCATGCCGAGCGCGGCGGTGTCCGTGCCGAGCCCCTGGCGGGGCCCGTGGCGGAGCCCCACGGGGGCGTCGGCATGGGGATGGACCCCCTGTCCGTGTGCCTGGCGGTGCTGGGCGCCATGACGCTCGTACTGCTGGTGCGCGCGGGTCTGTTGAGGCCGGGCGGGACGCTGGGCCACACCCCGGCGGCCGGGCATCTCCCCCACGCCCCGAGGCCCGAGGCGCCGCCGCCCCGCGTCCTGCTCTCCCGTCTGTCGGTGCTGCGGATCTAGAGCGCGCCCGGCTGCTTCGCGCTGCCCGGAAACCCGTGCCGTTCCGATGGGAACCCGCGGGGCCGGGCGGTGTGTCAGAAGCAGCGGACGCGCCCATACGCACGTACCACCATGACGAGGTGTCACCCGGCCATGCGCCACGAAACCCCACGCACTGCTTCCGCAAACCCCTCCGCTCCCCTCCCCCTCACCTCCCTCGCCTCAGCCCCGCCTGCTCCCCTCACCTCAGCCCCGCCCTCCCGCCGCACCCTGCTCACCGCCACTGCCGCCCTCACCGGGGCGGGAGTCCTGACGGCCTGTACCGGCTCGGGCTCGGGCGGCCACGGCGGTGGGCACGGCCGGGGCGGCGCGTCGTCCGGCCCCGAGGGCTATGTGGACCCGGCGGGTCCGGAGGTCGCCGCCGCCGAGAAGAAGCGGGGCCGCGGCGGCCGGGTCCGCGAAGTGCGGCTCACGGCCGCCGAGACCCGGCTCGACCTGGGCGGCGGCCCCACGGTCCGGACGTGGGCGTACGGGGACGCCCTGCCCGGCAAGGAGGTCCGCGTCACCGCGGGCGACACCCTCGCCCTGACCCTCGCCAACCACCTCCCCCAGCCCACGTCCCTGCACTGGCACGGCATCGCCCTGCGCAACGACATGGACGGCGTCCCCGGCCTCACCCAGCGGGACATCAAGCCCGGGTCGGACTTCACCTACCGCTTCGCGGTGCCGGACCCGGGGACGTACTGGTTCCATCCGCACTCCGGCACCCAGCAGGACCGCGGGCTGTACGCCCCCTTGATCGTCGAGGACCCGAAGGAGCCGCTGAAGTACGACAAGGAGTGGGTGATCGTCCTCGACGACTGGGTCGACGGCGTGGACGGCTCCACCCCGGACGGCGTACTCGCGGAGCTGAGCAAGGGCATGGCCGAACACGGCGACCACGGCGACCACGGCGACCACGGCGACCACGAGATGTCCCACATGTCGCACGCCGCGGCGCGGACCGCCCCGTCCCCAACGCCGAAGACGACGCCGATGCCGAAGAAGCGGACCGGCCCGTCCCGGATGATGATGGGTGCCAGGAGCGATCTGCTCGGGGGTGACGCGGGCGACGTCGCGTACCCGCACTACCTGATCAACGGCCGTACGCCGAAGGCGCCCTCCCAGTTCCGTGCCCGCCCCGGCGACCGCATCCGTCTGCGCCTCATCAACGCCGGAGGTGACACGGCCTTCCGCGTCGCGCTCGGCGGCCACGAGATGACGGTGACGCACACGGACGGCTTCCCGGTGGAGCACGCGAGGACGGAGGCGCTGCTGCTCGGCATGGGTGAGCGGTACGACGTCCTGGTCACCGCCAAGGACGGCGTCTTCCCGCTCACCGCGGTGGCCGAGGGCAAGAAGGCGGCGGCGCTCGCGGTGCTGCGCACGGGCGGCGGGGCCGCGCCCGCCGCGTCGGCACGTCCCGGGGAGCTGACGGGCCGCCTCCTGACGGCGGACAAGCTGCGGGCGGCCGAGTCCGTCGCCCTGCCCGCCCGCGAGCCGGACCGCACGATCAGGCTCCAACTGACGGGCGGCATGGCGAAGTACGACTGGGCCTTCGACAAGAAGCCCTACTCCCCCGGCCGGCGCCATCCGCTGCGCGCGGGCGAGCGGGTCCGTCTCGTCTTCGCCAACTCCACCTCGATGTGGCACCCCGTGCATCTGCACGGCCACACCTTCGCCCTGTCGAACGTGGCGAACGGCCCCCGCAAGGACACCGCCGTCGTCCTGCCGAACGGCACGCTGACGGTGGACTTCGACGCCGACAACCCCGGCCTGTGGATGGTCCACTGCCACAACGTCTACCACTCGGAGGCGGGAATGATGACGGTGCTCGGGTACCGCGACGCGTGACGGCGGCGCCCGGCGGGCGAGGGGGGCGGCGCCCGGCGGGGGCGGCTCCCCGTGGGCCGCGGGGGCGGCTCTCGGCGGGCGGCGGGGGCGGCTCCCGGGCCTCCGGTCCCGCCCCCGGCCCGCCGGGCATCGCGTCGCTTTGACGATTACACTGGGCGCGTGCCTCAACTACGTCTCGCCCTGAACCAGATCGACTCGACCGTCGGCGATCTCGCCGGGAACGCCGAGGCGATCGTCCACTGGACCCGGCACTCCGCCGAGCAGGGGGCGCATCTCGTCGCGTTCCCCGAGATGGCGCTGACCGGGTACCCCGTGGAGGACCTCGCCCTGCGCTCGTCCTTCGTCCACGCCTCGCGGCAGGCGCTGCACGCGCTCGCCGCCCGGCTGAAGGACGAGGGCTTCGGCGAGCTGCCGGTCGTCGTCGGCTATCTCGACCGCACCGAGGAGGCCAAGCCCCGCTACGGGCAGCCCGCGGGCGCGCCGCGCAACGCCGCGGCCGTGCTCCACCGGGGCGAGGTCGCGCTGACCTTCTCCAAGCACCACCTGCCCAACTACGGCGTCTTCGACGAGTTCCGCTACTTCGTGCCGGGCGAGACCCTGCCGATCGTGCGCGTGCACGGCGTCGACGTGGCCCTCGCCATCTGCGAGGACCTCTGGCAGGACGGCGGCCGCGTGCCGGCGACCCGCAGCGCGGGGGCGGGGCTGCTGCTCTCCATCAACGCGTCGCCGTACGAGCAGAACAAGGACGACCAGCGGCTCGAACTGGTCCGCAAGCGCGCCCAGGAGGCGGGCTGCACCACCGCGTACCTGGCGATGATCGGCGGGCAGGACGAGCTGGTCTTCGACGGCGACTCGATCGTCGTGGACAAGGACGGCGAAGTCATCGCGCGGGCGCCGCAGTTCGCGGAGGGGTGTGTGGTCCTGGACCTCGACCTGCCCGCCGCCGCGCCCGTGCCGCCGTCCGGTGTCGTGGACGACGGGCTGCGCGTCGAGCACGTCACGCTCTCCGAGGAGCCGCTGCCCGCGTACGAGGCGGAGCTGACCGGCGGTTACGCCGACCGGCTCGACGACGACGAGGAGGTGTACTCGGCGCTGGTCGTGGGCCTGCGCGCGTACGCCGCGAAGAACGGCTTCAGCAGCGTGCTGATCGGGCTCTCCGGAGGCATCGACTCGGCGATCACGGCCGCCATCGCCTGCGACGCGCTGGGCGCGCGGAACGTGTACGGGGTCGCCATGCCGTCCCGCTACTCGTCCGAGCACTCCATCAGCGACGCGGAGGAGCTGGCGCGGCGCACCGGGCTCAACTTCCGTACCGTGTCGATCGCGCCGATGTTCGACGCGTACATGGGTGCGCTCGGGCTCACCGGGCTCGCCGAGGAGAACATCCAGTCGCGGCTGCGCGGGACGATGCTGATGGCGATCTCCAACCAGGAGGGGCACATCGTGCTCGCGCCGGGCAACAAGTCCGAGCTGGCGGTGGGCTACTCCACGCTGTACGGGGACTCCGTGGGCGCCTACGGTCCCATCAAGGACGTCTACAAGACGGCGATCTTCCGCCTCGCGCGGTGGCGCAACCGGGCGGCGCGGGAGCGGGGGCAGACGCCGCCGATCCCGGAGAACTCCATCAGCAAGCCGCCGAGCGCGGAGCTGCGTCCCGACCAGGTCGACACGGACTCGCTCCCCGACTATCCGGTGCTCGACGCGATCCTGGAGCTGTACGTCGACCGGGACCAGGGCGCTGACGCGATCGTGGCGGCGGGGTTCGAGCGGGAGCTGGTGACGAAGACGCTGCGGATGGTGGATACGGCGGAGTACAAGCGGCGGCAGTACCCGCCGGGTACGAAGATCTCCGCGAAGGGGTTCGGGAAGGACCGGCGGCTGCCGATCACCAATCGCTGGCGCGAAGGCGCCTCCGGCTGAGGTGGCCGGTTTCTCACCGGGGGCGTTGTGGCGGCCCCTCGGCGGGGGGCGTTGTGGTGGGACCCTCGGCGGGGGCGTCTTCCGGCGTGTGGCTCCCCGGGGCGGGACGGGTGACGGTCGACCGCCTTCGCCTTCGCCTTCGCCGCTTCGCGGCTCCGGGGGTGTCTTTGGCGTGCGGCGCCGGGGCTCGGGCGGTCAGCCGTCTTCGCCGCTTCGCGGCTCCCCGGTCCGGGGTGCGTGACGGTTGCCCGCCTTTGGCGTGCGGCGCCGAAGGGACGGCCCTACACGCCGCTTCGCGGCGATGCCCCCACCCACCCACCCGTTTGCCCCACACCGGGCCCCACCCATCCCCGCCGCTTCTCAGCGCAGCTCCAGGGGGCGGGGCCCTACACGCCGCTCCGCGGCGATGCCCCCACCCACCCACCCGTTTCCCCGAGCTGATCAAGTGCCGTCAGGGCGCCATCCGGTGCCGGGTAAACGGGTGGGTGGGTGGGAAAGATTCGCCGCGCAGCGGCGGAGAGGGTCCGCCCCCACCGGGGCGAGCCTTGACGACGGCACCGCCCGGTGCCGGGTGAACGGGTGGGTGGGTGGGGAAGCTTCGCCGCGAAGCGGCGGGAAGGATCCGCCCCCACCGGGGCGAGCCTTGACGACGGCACCGCCCGGTGGAAGCTTCGCCGCGCAGCGGCGGGAAAGGTCCGTCCCACCGGAGCGAGCCCTGACGGCGGCGGGAAAGTTCGCCGCGCAGCTGCGAGGAAGGACCGCCCTGGCGAGGGCACCCCAACCCCGGCCCCGCCCGGCGCCGGGCCCACCGCAGAGGCCCCCCTCACCGCCGAGACGCCTCCCGGCGCTGAACAGGCCCCGCGGCGACCAGTCGCGCCGGCGCCGGCGCGGTCCGGCGGTCGACCAGGTAGGCCGCCCCCGCCACCGCGAGCCCGAGCACCGCGAGCACCGCCCCCGTCACCGCCGGCGACGTGACGCCGAAGCCCGCCGCGAGGGCGAGGCCCCCGATCCACGCGCCGCCCGCGTTCGCGAGGTTGAAGGCCGCCTGGTTGGCGGAGGAGGCCAGCGACGGGGCCGCCGACGCCTTCTCCATGACCATCAGCTGCAACGGCGAACCCGTCGTGAACGCCGCCATGCCGAGCAGCATGACCGCGAGCGCCGCACTCCACCCGGCGCTCATGAGCAGCGGGAAGAGCGCGAGGACGACGGCGAGCGCGGTGAGGCCCCCGAAGAGGGTGCCCCGCAGGGAGTGGTCCGCGAGGCGGCCGCCGAGGAGGTTGCCCGCGGTGGCGCCGACACCGAACAGCGCCAGGAGCAGCGTGACGCTGGACTCGGCGTAGCCCGCCGCGTCCGTCAGCATCGGCGTGATGTAGCTGTACGCGGCGAAGAGCGCGCCGAAGCCCGCGACGGTCGTACCGAGCGCCAGCCACACCGGCACGCTGCCGAGCGCCCGCAGCTCCCCGCGCAGACCGACCGCGTCGCCGTGGCCGTGGTCGGCGGGGACGAGGAGGGCGAGCGCGGCGATGGCGGCGAGGCCGATCGCGCTCACCGCGAGGAACGTGGCGCGCCAGCCGAGCTGCTGCCCCATGGCGGTGGCCACCGGCACGCCGACGATGTTGGCGACGGTCAGGCCGAGGAACATCAGGGAGACCGAGCGGGCCTTGCGCTCGGGGGCGACGAGTCCGGTGGCGACGACCGCGCCGACGCCGAAGAAGGCGCCGTGCGGCAGGCCGCTGAGGAAGCGGGCGGCCAGCAGGGAGGTGTTGTCGGGGGCGACCGCCGAGAGCGCGTTGCCGACGACGAAGAGCACCATGAGGCCGATCAGGACGCGGCGGCGCGGCAGCTTCGCGGTGACGGCGGCGAGCAGCGGGGCGCCGATGACGACGCCGAGCGCGTACGCGGAGACGAGGTGTCCTGCGGCCGGGATGGATATGTGCAGGTCGTCGGCGACGTTGGGCAGCAGGCCCATCATCACGAACTCGGTCGTGCCGATGCCGAAGGCGCCCACGGCGAGGGCGAGCAGGGCCAGGGGCATGAAGAAGTACCTTCCACGGAAGCAGGGGGAGCGGGCGAGGGGAATCCATAAGTTTACTTACGGAACAAACTCCCCCGCACCCAGTATTCCGCGAGGTCAGGACCGAACGGCGACCACGTCGAGTCGCCCGCGTTAAGAGACGACCACGACAAGCCGCCCGCGTGAAGAGCCGACCACGTCAAGCCGCCCGCGTCAGGAGGAGAGGTCTACCCTCGCCGCGATCGGCAGATGGTCGCTGCTCGTCTCCGGGAGCGTCCAGGAGGAGACCGGCTCGACTCCCTTGACCATGATCTGGTCGATGCGGGCCATCGGGAACGACGCGGGCCAGCTGAAGCCGAAGCCGTTGCCCGCCGCGCCCTGCGTGGACCGCATCTGGGAGGTGACCGCGTTCAGCGCGCGGTCGTTCATCGTGCCGTTGAGGTCGCCGAGCAGGACGACCTTGCCGATCCGCTCGTCGGCGATGGCCTCACCGAGCGCGTCGGCGCTGTTGTCGCGCTGGTTGGCGGTGAAGCCCGCGTCGAGCTTGACGCGTACGGACGGCAGGTGCGCCACGTAGACGGCCACCTCGCCCTTGGGGGTGTCGACCGTCGAGCGCATCGCGCGGGTCCAGCCCAGCTTGATGTCGACGGGGCGGGTGTCGGCGAGCGGGTACTTGCTCCACAGGCCGACGGTGCCCTCCACCGCGTGGTACTTGTACTGGCCGGACAGGGCCTTCTCGTACGTGGGGACGGCGTCCGCGGTGAGTTCTTCCAGGGCGATCACGTCGGCGCCGGACGCCGCGACGTCCCGGGCGGTGCCCGTCGGGTCGGCGTTGTCGGCGTTGACGTTGTGCGTGGCCACCGTGAGGTCGCCGCCCGTGCCCGACTTGTCGCTGATCAGGCCGCCGAACGAGTTGAGCCAGATGATCACGGGAAGGAGCAGGGCGATCAGCGCGGTGGCGGACTTGCGGACCACGGCGACGACGAGCAGCACCGGGATGAAGACGCCGAGCCACGGCAGGAAGGTCTCGGTGAGGCTGCCGAGGTTGCCGACGCTGTTCGGGATCTGCGCGTGGAAGAGCATCACAAGCGCGATGAGGACCGCGGCCCCCGCGGTGATCAGCCCGCGCTTCCAGATGCCCGGGTCGCCACGCCAGCCGTCCAGCAGGCGTCGGAACCGGGACCCCGGACGCTCGGGCCCCGAGCCGTCGCTGCCCGTCTCCGTCATATACGCCTGCGCCATACCCTCGTCGCCTCACTGACTGCCGTACACACCGTCGGTCCGCCCCTGAAACCCTAGGCGATGATCGGTGTCGTCCCTGCCGTCCACGACGGCCGTACAGGCACCAGGACGATCGGGGCGGCACGGCGGGTTCCTGAACAGGGCGGGTGAGCGGCCGCTGTGACGAAATGCGCATACTCGCGCGCGTGGCGCCGCGGCCGGGACCCAAAGCGCCGGGGACTCACACAGCCGGGCCCAGGCCCTCAAGGACCGTGTCGACGATCCGTTCGGCGAGGTCGGCGTCGAGCGGCGCGTCGGGGCGCATGATCGTACGCACCAACATCGGCCCGACCAGCAGGTCGTTGGCCATCTCGATGTCGACGTCCGCGCGCAGTTCGCCGCCCTCGACGCCCCGCCGCAGCACGTCGTGGGTGAGGCGGCGGCGGGGGTCGACGACCGTGCGGTGGTACGCGTCCCAGAGCTTGGGCAGCGCCTTCATCTGCGCGAAGACGTTGTGCAGCAACGCCGAGGAGCGCATGTTCAGGCCGCGGCGGCGCAGCCCCTCCAGGAGGCAGACGAGGTCGTCGCGCATCGAGGTGCCGGGCAGCTCCGGGTCGGGCTCCTCGAAGACGCGCAGGACGTCGACGAAGAGGGCTTCCTTGCCGTCCCAGCGCCGGTAGATGGTGGCCTTGCCGACGCCCGCGGTCCTGGCGATCCGCTCGATGGAGAGGTCGGCGAGCGGAACGCCGTCCTCCAAGAGCCGCACCACGCCCTCGATGATGGCCTGCTCCACGGCCTCGCTCCGGGGCCGCCCCCGGCCGCCCTTGGCGATGTGGACCACGTCGTCTCCGCTCTCTCCGCGCCTGCTGCCGGGCCGATTCTCCCTCAGCCGCCTCCCCCCGCGGCCGCTCGGCTCCCTCAGTGGCCTGCCGCGCCCACCGGCTCGGCCTCCTTCTCCTGGGGGCGGGACTCCGGCGGCGTACGCCCGGGCAGGAAGAGGAAGACGACCAGCGAGCCGATCACCGCGACGCCCGCGCCCCACAGCGCCGTGACGTGCATGGCGTGCAGGAACGAGTCGTTGGCGGCGGCCACCAGGGGCTCGCCGCGCGGCCCGAGGCGTGCCGCGGCGCCCAGGGTCGCCTCGATGGACTCCCCGGCGGTGTGCCGGGCGCTCTCGGGCAGCAGTGTCAGCTTGTCCTCGACGCCGTTGCGGTAGGCGGTGGAGAGCACCGAGCCGAGGACCGCGATGCCGAGCGCGCCGCCGACCTGGCGGAAGGTGTTGCTGAGCGCGGAGGCGGAGCCGGCCTTCTCGCGCGGCAGGGCCTGCATGATCACGACGCTGGTGGGCGTCATGATGTGCGCCATGCCGGTGCCCATGAGGAAGAAGATGACCTCGAGGATCCAGATCGGCGTATCGGCGTCGAGGATCGTGAAGGACGCGAGCGTCGCCATCACCAGGAGCAGCCCGCCGGTGCACACGGCCCGTACGCCGAAGCGGTCGACGACCAGGCGGGCGCGCGGCGCGAAGATGAGCTGGGCCGCGGCGAGCGGCAGCATCAACAGGCCGGTCTGCAGCGGCGAGTAGCCCCGCACGCTCTGGGTGTAGAAGACCGAGAAGAAGGTCACGCCCATCAGCGCGAAGAAGACCAGCGCGATGGCGCTGATCGCCGCCGAGAAGACGCGGTTCTTGAAGTACGAGATGTCGACCGACGGGTGGTCGCAGCGCTTCTCGTACAGCACGAAGGCGACGAGGACGGCGAGGCCCGCGAGGACGGTGCCGAGGACCGCCGGGTCGGTGAAGTCGGCGAGCTGGCCGCCCTTGATGATGCCGTAGACGAGCAGGACGAGGCCGACGACGGAGAGCGCGACGCCGACGAGGTCGACGCGGCCCGGCTTCGGGTCGCGCGAGTCGGGCACCAGCCAGACCATCAGGGCGACCGCGACGATCACGATCGGTACGTTGATGAGGAAGACCGAGCCCCACCAGAAGTGGTCGAGGAGCACGCCGCCGGTGATCGGGCCGATGGCGATGGCGAGGCCGACGCCGCCCGCCCAGATGCCGATGGCCTTGGGCTGCTCCTCGCGTTCGAACACGTTCATCAGGACGGCGAGCGTGGCGGGCATCACGAAGGCCGCGCCGAGGCCCATCAGCGCGCGGAACACGATGAGTTGGACGGGTGAGCCGGACTGCGCGGCGAACGCCGAGCCGATGCCGAAGACGACGAGCCCCGCGATCAGGACCTTCTTGCGGCCGAGCCGGTCGCCGAGCAGGCCCGCGGTGAAGAGCAGGCCCGCGAAGACGAGCGTGTAGGAGTTGATCGCCCACTCCAGCTCGCCCTGGGTCGCGCCGAGTCCGGTCGGCTCGGGGGTGGAGATCGTCTTTATGGCGACGTTCAGGATCGAGTTGTCGAGTACGACGATCAGCAGGCTCAGCATCAGGACGCCGAGGATCGCCCAGCGGCGCCGGTGCACGGCCTCCGGTATGCGGGGCTGGGTGGGGAGGGCGGTAGTTGACATACGGACCAGCGTAGGGCCCTTTCGATACGATACCGTCTCGTATTGGAAAGACTTTACTGAACGCGTTACTGAACGCGTCACCGAACGCGTTGCTGAAGGGATGACGAACGGATTGGACGGATTACCTGTGGGCGCACTAGCCCCGGGGCGGCACGTGGTGCCACCATGGAGGTGATCCGGGGACGCCGACAGGGCGCCTCGAGATGACAGAAGGAGCCGTTGCGATGACGCAGCTTTCGGCTGCCCAGAAGAGCGCCGACGCCCAGCGGGGCCCCGACAGCGGCAAGGCGCTGTACGGCGGCAAGGGCACGCGACGCATCACTGTGCGCGACATCACCGCCGCCAAGGAGCGGGGCGAGAAGTGGCCCATGCTCACCGCCTACGACGCGATGACCGCGTCCGTCTTCGACGAGGCGGGCATCCCCGTCATGCTCGTCGGGGACTCGGCGGGCAATTGCCACCTCGGGTACGAGACCACCGTGCCCGTCACCCTCGACGAGATGACCATGCTGTCGGCCGCGGTCGTGCGGGGCACCTCGCGCGCCCTGATCGTCGGCGACCTGCCGTTCGGCTCCTACCAGGAAGGCGCCGTGCAGGCGCTGCGCTCGGCGACCCGCCTGGTGAAGGAGGCGGGTGTCGGCGCGGTCAAGCTGGAGGGCGGCGAACGCTCCCTGGCCCAGACCGAACTCCTCGTCCAGTCCGGCATCCCCGTCATGTCCCACCTGGGCCTGACCCCGCAGTCCGTGAACACCATGGGCTACCGCGTCCAGGGGCGCGGCGAGGAGGCGGCCCACCGCCTGCTGCGCGACGCCAAGGCGGCGCAGGACGCGGGCGCGTTCGCGGTCGTCCTGGAACTGGTCCCCGCGGACCTGGCCGCGGAGGTCACCCGCTCCCTGCACATCCCGACCGTCGGCATCGGCGCGGGCGCCGAGTGCGACGCGCAGGTCCTGGTCTGGACGGACATGCTGGGCCTCACGGGCGGCAAGATGCCGCGCTTCGTGAAGCAGTACGCGGACCTGCGGGGCGTGATGGCCGGCGCGGCCAGGGCGTTCGCGGAGGACGTGGTGGGCGGAACGTTCCCGACGGAAGAGCACTCGGTCCGCTAGGCAGCGGGGCCGCCGGCCCGCGTCCACTGGTCCGGTAGGCCGCCGCTGGGCCGCGCCCGCTGGTCGGCTCGGGCCGAGGTGGCGGCCGTCCCGGCGTACGAACCACTGCGGCACCAAGGCAGCCCGTTGGCCGTCCCCCGTCGACGGGCTGCCTTTTCTCGCCCCTGGGCGATTGGGCGGGCCCTTTCCCTGAGCTGGAAGCGGGCTCGCCCTGAGTGGCTGGGCCGGGCCTTTCCCAGGGGCTGGACACGGCTCGCCCTGAACGGCTGGGCCGGGCCTTTCCCAGGGGCGGGACACGGCTCGCCCTGCACGGCTGGGCCGGGCCTTTCCCAGGGGCTGGATGCGGCTCGCCCTGAACCCCTGAGCGGCTGGGCGGGGCCGACTGGTCACCTGCGGCGCCTGTCCCGCCCGCTTCGCGGCGGATCTCTCCCACCCACCCACCCGTTCACCCCGTACCGGGTGGGGCCGTAGGAGCCTCAAGCTCCCGCCCTCCGCGGTGACGCCCGCAACCCCGGCGCGAAGGGACGGGTGGGGCGGTCCGGGGCTAGCGCCGGGCGCCGGGCGGGTGGGTGGGAGACATCCGGCGCGAAGCGGCGGGACAGGGCATCGCGCCGGGTGCCGGGCGGGTGGGTGGGGAACATCCGGCGCGAAGCGGCGGGACAGGGCTTGGGGCCGGGGGCGGGGGCATTCGGCGAGGCGGTGGTCGGCTCGCGCCCCGTTGGGGGCAGGGGCAGAGGGAGGCCCCGGCCTGTCGGTGGGATGTCGGTGGTTTGTCGGTGCCGCCTGGCACCTTGTACCCATGACGCGAATCAACGAGAACCCCGGCGGCGCAGGGAGCGCGGTCACCGTAAGGGGACTGGTCAAGCACTACGGCGAGACCAAGGCACTGGACGGCGTGGACCTGGACGTACGCGAGGGCACCGTCCTCGGCGTGCTCGGGCCCAACGGCGCCGGCAAGACCACCCTCGTACGCTGCCTGTCCACCCTCGTCACCCCGGACGCCGGCTCGGCCCTGGTCGCGGGGTACGACGTGGTCCGCCAGCCCCGCCAGCTCCGCCGCGTGATCGGCCTCACCGGCCAGTACGCCGCGGTGGACGAGAAGCTCTCGGGCCGCGAGAACCTGTACATGATCGGACGCCTGCTCGACCTGTCCCGCAAGGAGGCCAGGTCCCGGTCCGACGGCCTGCTTGAGCGGTTCTCCCTCACCGAGGCCGCCAAGCGCCCCGCGGGCACGTACTCCGGCGGTATGCGCCGCCGCCTCGACCTGGCGGCGTCGATGATAGGCAGCCCGGCCGTCCTCTACCTGGACGAGCCGACGACCGGCCTCGACCCCCGCACCCGTAACGAGGTGTGGGCCGAGGTCAAGCGCATGGTCGGCGACGGCGTCACCGTCCTGCTCACCACGCAGTACATGGAAGAGGCCGAGCAGTTGGCCTCCGAGCTGACCGTCATCGACCGCGGCAAGGTCATCGCGAGCGGCGGCATCGACGAGCTGAAGGCGAAGGTCGGCGGCCGCACGCTGCGGGTCCGCCCGGCCGACCCGCTGGAGCTGCGCCCGCTGGCCAACGCCCTTGACGACCTGGGCCTCACCGGCCTCGCCACCTCGACCGTGGACGTCGCGACGGGCACGGTCCTGGTGCCGATCCTCAGCGACGAACAGCTGACGGCCGTGGTCGGCGCGGTCACCGCCCGCGGCCTCACGATCGGCTCGATAGCCACCGAACTGCCCAGCCTGGACGAGGTGTTCCTCTCCATCACCGGCCAGAAGGCCAGCGCCCCGCAGGACGCCCGCCCCGAACTGGAGGAGGTTGCCGTATGAGCACCACCACTCTCACGCCGCCCCTCACCAAGGGCGAGACGGACGACGCCCGCATCAGCCTGCGCGGCCACGTGCGGCACACCAGCGCGCTCGTGCGCCGCAATCTGCTCTGGATCCGCCAGGACCCCGAGTCGATGTTCGACGCGGTCCTGATGCCGATCGTGTTCACGCTCCTGTTCGTGTACGTCTTCGGCGGCTCGATCGGACAGGCGCTCGGCGGCGGTCAGGACCAGTACGTGCAGTACGTGGTGCCGGGCATGATGGCGATGATGAGCATGAACATCGCCATGGCCGTCGGCACCGGCTTCAACCAGGACTTCCAGAACGGCATCATGGACCGCTTCCGCACCCTGCCGATCGGCCAGGGCTCGGTGCTCTTCGCCAAGATCGTGGTGGAGCTGATGCGGCTGCTCATCGCGACGACGATCATGATGATCGTCGGTGTTCTCGTGGGCTTCGACATCACCGACTGGGGCGGCCTGCTGGCCGCCGTGGGCCTCTCCGCGCTCTTCGGCACGTCCATCATGTGGATCTTCCTGGTACTCGGCGTCTCGATGAAGAGCGCCCAGTCCGTGCAGGCGATGGGCTTCCTGGTCCTGATGCCGTTGCAGTTCGGCTCGTCGATCTTCGCGCCGACCAAGTCCATGCCGGGCTGGCTGCAGGGCTTCACCGACTACAACCCGCTCTCCTCGCTCGCGGACGCCGCGCGCGGCCTGATGGTCGGCGGCCCCGTCGCGCACGACGTGTGGGTGACGGTCGGCTGGTCGGCGCTGATCACGCTGGTGATGGCGCCGATCGCGATCCACAAGTTCCGCACCAAGAGTTGATCACCGCTCATACCAGGCACCGTGCATGCGGTGCACGGTTCACGCGGTGCACAGGGCGGCGGCCTCGTCGAGAGTGAGGCCGCCGCCCTCGGCGTACGCGGCCTCGTACGCCTCGGTGCCGAGCGCGGCACGGGCGAGCCGGGCGGCGTTCTCGTAGATCTCCCGCTCGATCGCGTTCGGGAAGTGGCCCGCCGGATGCTCCCGTTCGGCCACCGCGAGCAGCCGGGCGGCGTCCGCCGCGCGGCTGCCGCCGTCGAGTTCGGCCAGCGCGCGGGCCGCGATCCGCAGCTGCACGGTGACGGCCTGCGGCGCGACCATCAGCGACAGGGGCGCGCGGGCCTCCTCAAGGGCGGCGCGGGCCACGGCGACGCCCCGCGCGTACCGGCCGCCCAGGGTGTCGAGCCAGGCCTGGAGGCCGAGCACGAAGCTGTCGAAGACCGGGTACCCCACCACGCTGAACTCCTCGCGCAGCCGCGAGATGTGCTCGCGCGCCTCGTCGAGGCGCCCGGTGCGGCCGAGCACGCCGACGAGGAAGAGCCGGGCGGCGGGCACGGCCTCGCCGGTGTGGGCGCGCCCGCTGTTCGCCAGGACGTCGCGGAGGATCGCCTCGCCCCGCTCCAGGCTGTCCGGCGACTCCGTGAGGACCGAGCCGAGGCGGGCCTTGAGCACGGCCGCCTGGCTCTGGGCGCCGAGCTGTTCGGCGTAGGTGATGGCGGCCTCGAAGTCCTCGGCGGCGAGGGCGAACTCCCCGCACCGCTCGCGTGACTCGCCGCGCGCGGCGAGCGCCTCGGCCATGCCCCAGGCGTCCCCGAGCCGCTCGAAGCCCCGCAGCGCCTCGTCGGCGTCCTGGCGTGCCTCGCCCGCCCAGTCGGTGTGGTTGGTGAGGATGTTGGCGCGCAGTTGCAGCGCGGTGGCCAGTTCCCAGGCGTAGCCGAGCCTGCGGCAGGTGTCGACGGTCGCGTCGAGGGTGGTGCGCAGCAGCTCCGCGTCGCCGCCCAGCATCACGGCGAAGAACCAGAGGCTGCCCGGCACTCGGCAGGTCTGCGGCAGGCCGGGGCGGTAGGTGTCCCGGATGCCTCGCAGCCGCTCCTCGGCCTCCTCCGTCCGCCACGCGTCCATGTCCATGTCCATGCAGGCGAGATCGAGCAGGCGCACCCCGCGGCGGGCCTCTTCCAGCACTTCGGGGCGCATCGGCGGGGGCTCGGCCGTGCACGGTTGGTTCAGCGGGGGCGCGGGGGTGACGGGCGGGGCGAAGGGGTCGGGGCCGAGGGCCATGACGTCGCGGGCCCAGTTGCGGGCCTCCAGGCGCAGGCCGCGGATCTCCCAGAACCAGCACAGGGAGAGCACCAGGCAGAGCGCTTCCTGTTCGTCCCGCGCGGCCACGGCGTGGCGCAGGGCGGTGCGCAGGTTCTCGTACTCGGCCTCCAGCCGTTCGACGGCGGCGAGCTGGCCGCGCCCGCGCAGTTCGGGGTCGGTGGTCCTGGCGACCTCGCGGTAGTGCACGAGGTGCCCGCGCTCGGCCCCGGGCCGGTCCCCCGCCTCGTCGAGGCGTTCGCCCGCGTACTCGGCGACGGTTTCGAGCAGCCGGTAGCGCATGCCCGTCCCCGCCATGGGTGAGGGGGCGGCGACGACGAGGGACTTGTCGACGAGGGAACCGAGCACGTCGGCGACGTCGTACGGGCTGTCGCTGTCCGCGTACGAACTGCCCCTGCCCGCATACGAGCTGCCCCTGCCCGCGCAGACCGCTTCCGCCGCCGCGAGGTCGCAGCCGCCCGCGAAGACGGAGAGGCGGCGCAGGACGGCGCGTTCGGGTCCGTCGAGCAGGTCCCAGGACCAGTCGACGACGGCCCGCAGGGTCTGCTGGCGGGGCAGGACCGTGCGGGCGCCGTTGGTGAGCAGCCGGAAACGGTCGTCCAGGCGGTCGGCTATCTGGCGCGGGGTGAGCATCCGCAGGCGGGCGGCGGCCAGTTCGATGGCGAGCGGCAGGCCGTCGAGGCGCCGGCAGATCTCGGCCGCGGCGGCGGGGTCCTCGCCGACGGTGAACCCCGGCCGCGCGGCGGCCCCGCGCTCGGCGAACAGGCGGACCGCGACGGGCTCGGGCAGCGGCTCGACGGGCCGCAGCAACTCACCCGGCACACCGAGGGGTTCGCGGCTCGTGGCGAGGATCGTGAGGCCGGGGCAGCGGGCGAGGAGTTCGTCGGCGAGGCGGGCGGCGGCCGCCACGACGTGCTCGCAGTTGTCCAGGATGACCAGCATGCGGCGCCCCGCGCAGTGCTCGACGAGACGGACGACGGGGTCCTCGCCGTGCCGCTCCGACATGACGCGCATCTCCTCCGCGCCGACGCCGCGCAGCACGGTCTCGCGGGCGCCGAGCGCGGTGAGCACGGCCTCGGGCACGTCGTCGGGGCCTTCGACGGGGGCGAGTTCGGCGAGCCACACCCCGTCCGCGAAGCCTGTGCCGACGCTCTCGGCGGCCTCCTGCGAGAGGCGTGTCTTGCCCGCGCCGCCGGGGCCGAGCAGCGTGACGAGGCGGGCTCGCGCGAGGTCGTCGCGCAGGGCGTCGATGTCGGCCTCGCGGCCGACGAAGGAGGTGAGGCGGGCGCGGAGGTTGCCGGGTACGCGCGGCGGGCGCTCGGTCGGTGGGTGCTCGGCCTGCGGGTGCTCGGCCTGCGGGGCGTGCAGCAACTCGTCGTGCAGGGCGCGGAGTTCGGCCCCGGGGTCGGCCCCGAGCCGGTCCGCGATCTCCCTTCGTACGTCCTCGTAGGCGGCCAGGGCCTCCGCCGGGCGGCCGGTGTCCCGCAGCGCGCGCAGGCGCAGGGCCTGGAGCGGTTCGTCGAGGGGGTGGGTGTCGCAGAGCGCGGTGAGTTCGGGCAGGGCCTGTTCCGCCTGGCCGAGGGCGAGGGCGGCGGTCAGGCCGGCGCGGCGGGCGTCGAGGCGGCGGGCCTGCCAGCGGGCGCTCTCCGCGGTGCGGTCCGGCAGGTCGGCGAGGGCTTCCCCGCGCCAGAGCGCGAGCGCGTCGTCGAGCAGGGCGGCCGCCTTCGCCGGGTCGCCGTCGGCGAGGGCCCGGCGGCCCTCGCCCGCCAGCCGGTCGAAGCGGAACAGGTCTATGTCGTCGGGGCTCGCGTCCAGCCGGTAGCCGCCGTCCGCCGAGACGACGGCGTCCGCGCCGAGGGTGCGGCGGAGCCGGCCGACCAGGGCCTGGAGGGCGCCGGGGGCGTCGGCGGGCGGGTCGGCGGCCCAGACGTCGTCGACGAGGGCGGGTACGGGGGCCGGTCGGCCGGCGCGGAGGGCGAGTGCGGCCAGCAGGGCGCGCAGGCGGGGGCCGCCTACGGGGACGGGGGTTCCGTCGGGGTGGGTGGCTTGGGTGGGCCCCAGGACGCGGTAACGCACGGGGCCATTGTCGCGGGTTCCCCCGCCCGCCTGCCCGTTGCCCCGCGCCTCATCGTGCCGCAGGGGGTTTTCCCACCCACCCCCCGTTTCCCCGTGCCGGAAGCGTCAGACGCGGTCCGCTGCGATCAGGACGTACTGGAAGGAGCCGTCCTTGTACGACTCGATGAAGGCCTCTTCGATGCCGGTGACCAGGGACGACGTGGCCCGCAGCTCCCAGTAGGGCAGGGTCGCGGGAGTCAGGTCGACGACGGCCTGCGGTACGAGGCGGTTGTCGGCCATGGCGCGCAGATACTCCCGGCGGGAGTGGATGTTGCACTCGAAGTGGGCGTTGATCTGGGAGACCCACTTCGACGGCTGGCCGTAACGCGGGTTCCAGCAGCCGGTGATGGTCACATAGCGGCCGCCGACCTCAAGGATCCGGGAGTGCTCGGCGAAGAGGTCGTGCAGGTCGACGTACATGCTCGATTCGTTGTTCCACGAGCCCGCCACCTGCCCTGTCCCGAAGGGCATGTCGAGCATGTTGCACACCCGGGCGCGGACGTGGTCGGGAATGCGCAGTTCCTGGGCGCGCCGGTTGGCGAAGTCGGCCTGCTTGGCCGAGAGGGTGACGCCCTCGACCTTGCATCCGAAGCGCTGGTGGGCCATGACCATGGAACCGCCCCGGCCGCAGCCGGCGTCCACGAGCGTGTCGTCGCGCCCGATGTCGCCGAGGTGATCCAGGAGCACCTCGGTCTGCGCCGACTCCAGGCGGTGGAGTTCGGCGATCAGCTTCTTCTCGTGCTCGGAGTCGTCGGCTTCGCCCAGGGCGGCGTGGTCGACGTCGCCGATGCCGTAGTGGTGGTGGTAGAGGCCGTCGACGTCGCCGAGGCGCAGGTTGACGGGCCTGGCCTCCCCGTCCCAGTAGCGGGCGATGTCGCCCTGGTAGGGCGTCGCCGGGCCGGGGATGCGCGGGCGGGTGTCGGCGGAGGTGGCGCTGAGCCGGGTGCTGCTGGTCACAGATGAGTCCGTTCTCTTGCCGCGAGTTCTCTTACCAGAAGTCGGGCAGGCTGTATCGGTAGGTGTTGGTCCGGTGCCAGTAGTGGTTGCCGTCGACCCATGCGGCCACGCCCTTCAGGAAGCGCGGCACGCTCGGGACGGGGCACGCGGCGGCCAGGGCCGCGGCCTCGGCCTCGAATTCGTTCATGAGGTCGTTGTGGACCTCGACGGCCTTCAGGTAGGCGTCCCGCTCGGAGAGGCCCTCGCGGTCGGCGAGCACGGTGGGCAGGTTCAAGTGCCTTCCGGGGGCGTCGAGTTCCTTGGTGTACGAGTACAGGTCGTTCACGATGGTCGTCGCGTTGCCGGCGAGCGCGATGACCTTCTGCATGTCGGGCCGGGCGTGCAGGTCCGCCGGCAGTTCGTAGCCGCCGACGGTGTCGGTGATGGTCGGGCAGGGGCGGAAGTTGTTGAACTGGCGCATCGCCAGGTACTCCCACACCTCGGGTACGTACTCCGTCTGGGCCCAGGCGGCCTCGGCGAGGTATCCCATGTGCAGTCGGGCCATGTCGTGCCGGTACCGGTCGGCCTGGGCGGGGCTGGCCGTACCGACGAAGTACTCCATGGCGGAGCGGTAGGCACGCCGAGGGGCGTCCGCGTGCAGCGACTGTGCCCACCGCGGCTGGTACTCCCGCGTCGTGTACAGGGGGTCGAGGGCGGTGTGCGCGAGGAGGAGGCGCCCTCCGAGGCCGATGGGTGAGCCTCCGTGGTCCTCGCAGTAGCAGTCGTCCACCGCGTTCTCGGCGACCATCAGCCGGGTGGCGACCATCAGGTGGTCGATGCTCGGGGCGTCCGGGTGGCAGGCCACCATGTAGCGGCCCACGGAGAAGCCGTCGAACTGCTCCTCCCAGTCATCGGGATACAGGGTTACCTCGTCCAGCGCCCAGGATTTGATCCTGCGGCTGACCTCCTCGACCTTCGCCGGGTCGGGCTCGGGCACCGGGTGGTGGTAGAGACCCGGAACGGCCGGGCCCTGCGCCGGGGCCGCCGACGGTTCCGAAGGCGGCGCCGGCTCCTCGCGCCGGAACAGGCGCAGGCCCGCCGTCCCCAGACCGCTGGGTCCGCGCAGGGCCCGCTCCAGGGCGGCTCCCGGCGCCGGCACGTCGGCCACCGGAGCACTGGGGGGAGCATCGAGCGCAGGCGGGGCCGGGGGGGCCGGCGGGGAGATCGGGGGCGGGCCGGGCGAGGAGGACGCACGAGTCGGGCCGCCGACAGCGGCCTTGATGTCGTGGGCTCGGGCCGCGGCGTCAGCGAGGACGTGCGCCCCGAAGGGCGCGGCCTCCGGCAGGCCGGACCGCGGAGGTGTCAGCTCGGGCGCGGGCATCCATGGCTCCTTGTGGGGTGGGCGGCTGGCCGGGTCCGGCCCTAGCTGGGCCAGTGGGCGATCTGTACGTTCTCCAGTACGCCGACCGCGTCCGGTACGAGGATGGCGGCGGAGTAGTAGGCGCTGACGAGGTATGAGGTGATCGCCTTCTCGTCGAGACCCATGAAGCGGACCGACAGACCCGGTTCGAACTCCTCCGGCAGGCCGGTCTGGTGCAGCCCGATGACTCCCTGGTTCTCCTCTCCGGTACGCATGCAGAGGATCGAGCTGGTCCGCTCCTCGGTGATGGGGATCTTGTTGCAGGGGAGGATCGGGACCCCTCGCCAGGCCGGGACCTGCTGACCGCCGAGGTCGACGTGGTCCGGGTAGAGCCCGCGCGCGTTGAACTCACGTCCGATCGCCGCGATCGTCCTGGGGTGCGCCAGGAAGAACTTCGACCCGCGGCGGCGGCAGAGCAGATCGTCGAGGTCGTCCGGGGTCGGCGGGCCGGAGTGCGGCTGGATCCGCTGCTTGAAGTCGGCGTTGTGGAGCAGCCCGAACTCCCGGTTGTTGATCAGCTCGTGCTCCTGGCGCTCGCGCAACGCCTCGATGGTGAGCCTGAGTTGCTCCTCCGTCTGGTTCATCGGCCCGTTGTAGAGGTCGGCGACCCGCGTGTGGACGCGCAGAATGGTCTGCGCGACGGAGAGTTCGTACTCGCGCGGCTTCAGTTCGTAGTCGACGAAGGCGCCGGGCAACTCGTGCTCGCCGGTGTGCCCGGCCGACATCGCGATCTCCGCCTCACCGCGATGGTTCTGCCGCCGGCGGGAGCGCGACTTGAACTCTTCGAGGTGGTCCCGCAGGCTCGGCGCCGTGGACAGCACGGCCGCGAGGTCGGCGCGTGACAGGGTCAGCAGCGTGCCGGGCGTCTCGGCGGTCGCGGTCTGCTCCCACCTGGCGTCCTCGTCCAGCAGAGCGTGCGCTCCGAAGTGGTCGCCGTCGGCGAGTACGTCGAGGGCGACCTCGCCGCCGTAGTTGCCGACGGTGGTCTGGCCGATGCGGCCGTGGGCGATCAGGTACAGCTCGCCCGCGGGCCTGCCGCGCTCCACCAGCCTCTCACCGCTGCGGAAGTCGCGTTGGACGCACCGGTCGGCGAGGGCGGTCAGCACCTCCACGTCGTCGAAGCCGCGCAGCGGCGCCAGTTCACCCAGTTCGCGGGGGATCACCCGGACGTCGGCGCCGTCCTGGACGAACTCCACGGACCCGTCGCCGACGGTGTAGCTCAGACGCCGGTTGACGCGGTAGGCGCCGCCCTTGGTCTCCACCCAGGGGAGCATCCGCAGCAGCCAGCGGGAGGTGATCTCCTGCATCTGCGGGGCGGACTTGGTCGTGGTGGTGAGGTTGCGGGCAGCGGCCGTGCCCAGGCTGGACTGCCGGGGCAGCTCCAGCCGCGTATCCGGGCTCGAGTCAACAGTCATCGGGCGAGGTCTCCTTGGTCAGGGGTGTGACGCGCGTACGCGGGCAGGGCCGGGCACCAGAGGGAAGGAGGAAAGGGGCAAGGGAAATAGAAGGGGATATATGGGCGGGAGCCCGCCCGGATCCAGAAGAACGCTAAAGGCCGCCTCGCCCGCCGCACCAAGGAAAGTCGGGGAGTTAGCTCGATGCGATGATCCGGCCCGCGCGATGTTTGCCCGGGTACCGGCGGGATTCAGCCGTAGTTGGCGGCGCGCCCCGGCGAGCGACGAGTTGGCTCTCGCGGTGCGGGACCGCGGGTTGAGGGCCCGGCGGAGGCGCCGTACGCGGCGGCCGATCTCATGGCGTGGGGTCGGAAACACGACTGGGCCCGGTCGGGCTCCGTCACGGCTGCGGCGATACTCCGGTGCGGACTCGCGGACTCGGGACTAGGGAACGGGACCTCCATGGCCAAGAATCAGCACAACTCGTCGCCCCGCGCCCGCTGGGAGCGGGCCGTCGTCATCGGTGGCGGCTACGCCGGGCTCGTGACCGCGCGGGTCCTGGCCGATCACTTCGACGAGGTACTCGTCCTGGAGCGCGATCCGCTGCGCTCGGACACGGGTGTGCACCCCCACGTCCCCCAGGGCTACCACGCGCACGCGTTGCTCGCGCGGGGCGGCGACGCGCTGGAGGGTCTCTTTCCCGGACTGCGGGAGGAACTGGCGGACGTGGGAGCGCCCGTGTTCGACTACGGCGAGCGGATCAGCTTCCTGCTGCCGACCGGCTACGCGCCGACCGACCCGGTGGGCGTACCGGTCCAGAGCTTCACGCGCGACGAACTCGAACGCCGCCTGCGGCAAAGGGTGTCGGCCCTCGCGGCGGTGCGGCTGCTCGCGGCGACCCACTGCGAGACGGTGACGGCGAGCGCCCCCGGCCGCCTGGACCGGGTCCGCTACCGCGCCCATGGCGCCGACGAGTCCACCGAAGTCACCGCTGATCTGGTCGTGGACGCCTCGGGCCGCTCCACGTCCGTCGACCGGTGGCTCGCCGACGCGAAGCTGCCGGTCTCCGCCAGGACCGTCGTCCGAGCGAAGATCACCTACACCTCGGCGTGCTACGTACGCCCACCGCAGGACCAGCAGGACTTCGACGTCGCGTACCAGATGACCTTCGCGCCCGGCGTTCCGCGCGGCGGGGTGGTGCTGGCCGTGGAGCACCATCGCTGGATGTACTCACTGTTCGGCTTCGATCAGCAGGTGCCGCCCACCGACGACGAGGGGTACCTCGACTTCGCCCACAGCCTCGGCAATCCCCGTCTCGCCGAACAGATCAAGCGCGGTACCCGGCAGGGAGAGATCCACCGCTACACCAACCCCGGCAACGAGTGGCGCCTCCACCACAAGAACCCCCGCTGGCCCGAACGCCTGATCGCGGTCGGCGACTCGCTCTGCGTCTTCAACCCGGTCTACGGACAAGGGCTCACGGTCGCCGCGCTCGAAGCGGAGCTGCTCGGCCGTCTGCTGCGCCGCCGCACGGCCGGCGCGTCCGGCCTCGACGGCCTCAGCCGCGCCTACCACCGTGCCGCGGCCCGTGTCGTCCATGTCCCATGGACCATGGCCACCAGCTCCGACCTCATGTGGGCCCCCACCGGGCAACCCATACCCGCACGCTTCGCCCACTGGTACAACCAGCAGATCTTCGCGCTCGCCGTGCACGACCCGGGCATATGGGCGCGGTTCGTCCGCGTGCTGAACATGACGGCCGCGCCCTCGCTGCTGTTCCGTCCGGCCGTGCTCGCCAAGGTGCTGCGCCGCGCACTCACGCGCCGCGCGAGCTGAGGCGGCGACGCCCCTCGGATCCTGACATGTGCGGCGCCCCGGGCCACGGGTTGCTCAGTCCGCCTCCAGTCGGCGCAGGCAGTCATCCGCACGCGCGCGCCGTTCGGCGAGGGGCAGCTCCCACCACGCCGTGCCGCGTTCCCCCAGCCCCGTCTTCGCGAGCTGCACGCGGGATCGGGCCGCCTTGCGCGCGGCTTCGTCGTCGCGAGCGGCGGCGACCGCCCGGCGGGCCGCCATCAGATGGTGGACAAGCCGCTCCTTCACGTCCTCGGCGAGGCCGGGGTCCGTGGCCCGCCAGCGCCGCCCCTTGACGATGATGAAGTGACCGTCCTCGGTGTGTTCAACGCTCTCCGCGTTCTCTGCCGCCACGCGGGCATCATGCCCCGTCGGGCCGGGCCACGCGAGCGAGACGTGTTGGGCATACGAGCGCTACGGTCGGGCACGTTTCCCGTACCAGGACCACAGGAGCCCCGCCCCATGACCACCGCCCCACTCCGCAGCAGCGACCGGCGGATCAGTCCCGTCTTTCTCGGGATCGCCGCCGTCACGGCGGTATCCGGCTGGGCCGCCTGGACCGGCTTCGCGAGCAATCCCGGGCTCGCCGTCTTCCTGTTCGTGACGGCCGCCTGGATCGTCTCGCTCTGCCTGCACGAGTACGCGCACGCGCGCACCGCCCTGCACAGCGGCGACATCTCGATCGGCGCGAAGGGCTATCTGACGCTGAACCCGCTCAAGTACACGCACGCCCTGCTCAGCGTCGTGCTGCCCGTGCTCTTCGTGATCATGGGCGGCATCGGCCTGCCCGGCGGCGCGGTCTTCATCGAGCGGGGGCGGATCCGGGGCCGCTGGCGGCACAGCCTGATCTCGGCGGCGGGCCCGCTGACGAACGTACTGTTCGCGCTGGTCTGCACGGCGCCTTTCTGGCTGGACGCCCTGGACGGCGTGCCGGACGCGTTCCGCTACGCGCTCGCCTTCCTCGCCCTGCTCCAGGTGACGGCGGCGATCCTGAACTCCCTGCCCATCCCGGGCCTGGACGGTTACGGCGTGATCGAGCCCTGGCTCTCGCACGGGATCCGCCGCCAGGTGGAGCCGTTCGCGCCGTTCGGGCTGCTCGCCGTCTTCGCCGTGCTGTGGATCCCGGAGGTCAACCACGCGTTCTTCGACGCGATCGACGCGATCCTGCGCGGCCTCGGCGTCAGCGACTGGGACAGCTACTGGGGCCAGGAGCTGTACCGCTTCTGGGAGGGCTCCGGGGAGGTCCCGCCCGCGATCAGTTCGTAGGGCCGGTCGGGACCGCCGCGTCCCGCTGGAGCTTGGCGCGGCGCAGGTAGAACCAGGCCATGTTCGACGAGAGCCCCGCGAGCAGCACCCAGACGACGCCGAGCCAGCTGCCCTGCGCGAAGGAGAGCACGGCGGCGACGACGGCGAGCGCGCAGACCACGAGGGCGTAGAGAGCGAGGCGGGGCATGGGGGTCGGCTCCTGTCGGATGAAGCGGGGGACGCCCGGGGGCGTGCGGTCGTACCCGTCCAGTCTCCCCCATGTGTCCCCCATGCCCGCCCGCGCCCTACACGTCGGTGACCCGCAGCCCCGCGTGCGCCTTGTAGCGGCGGTTGACGGAGATCAGGTTGGCGACCAGGGACTCGACCTGGTGGGCGTTGCGCAGGCGCCCGGCGAAGACGCCGCGCATGCCGGGGATGCGGGCGGCGAGCGCCTGCACCACGTCGGTGTCCGCGCGGCTCTCGCCGAGGACCATGACGTCCGTGTCGATCTCCTCGATGGCGGGGTCCTGGAGCAGCACGGCCGACAGGTGGTGGAAGGCGGCGGTGACGCGGGAGTCCGGCAGCAGGGCGGCGGCCTGCTCGGCGGCGCTGCCCTCCTCGGGCTTGAGGGCGTAGGCGCCCTTCTTGTCGAAGCCGAGCGGGTTGACGCAGTCGACGACGAGCTTGCCGCGCAGCTCCTCGCGCAGGGCTTCAAGGGTCTTGCCGTGGCCGTCCCACGGCACGGCGACGATGACGATGTCGCTGCGCCGCGCGCACTCCGCGTTCTCGGCGCCCTCGACGCCGTGGCCCAGCTCCTCGGCGGCCGTCCGCGCCCGCTCCGCCGCGCGGGAGCCGATGATCACCTTCTGTCCGGCGCGGGCCAGGCGGTAGGCGAGGCCGCGCCCCTGGTCGCCGGTGCCGCCGAGGACTCCGACGACGAGCCCGGACACGTCGGGCAGCTCCCAGGGGTCCTTGGCCGGGGCCTTGGCGGGGGTCTCGGCGGGGGCGTTCTGCGCACTGTCTGTAGAGGTCATGGGGCGACCCTACTCACCGGTCACAGGGCTTACGCGCCTTCCCGGGTGTTCACCAGTTCGGCCACCGGGATCCGCCGGAACGTGATCGTCTCGTACGCGCTGAAGTCCCCCGTCTCGTAGAGCAGCCCGACGGTCTCCTCGTCGAGGCGTACGAGGTCGGAGTAGGCCGCCGGGAGACCGTCGACGGTGTGGGCGGGTTCCCAGGTGGTGCCGCAGTCGAGGGAGCGGCGCACGGTCATCAGGGCGCGGAAGCCGGGGTCGGCGGGGCCGGAGAAGAGGAGCACGTCGGGGTCGCGCAGCTGGAGGACGCTGCCCTCGACGACGGGACCGGTGAGGGACGCCTGGGGGCGGAAGGGTTTGACGAGGCTCCGGCCGCCGTCGCGGGAGTGGGCGTCGGCGCGGTTGCCCGGTGCCGGGGAGTCGTTGCGGGTGTTGAAGTACAGGCGGCCGTCGGGGAGTTCGGCGGCGGTGGTCTCGTTCACGTTGATGTAGCCGTTGGTGTTGTCGTCGATGTAGCCGATGCGCCAGGTGGCGCCGGAGTCGTCGCTGAGCAGGCAGTGGCCGCCGTTGTACTTGCCCTCGGTGCCGTTGTCCGTGCCGGTCGGGGGCAGCGAGTGGTTGGCGGGGACGACGATCCGGCCGCCGGTCAGCTGGATGGCGTGCCCGGGGGTGGTCGCGTACCACCGCCAGTGCGCCTTCTTCACCTGCGCGGTGATCTCGCGCGGCGCGGACCAGGTGAGGCCGGCGTCGTCGCTGTGCTGCACCCAGACGCGCCGCCCGGCGGCCGCGGAGACCTTGCCGCGGCGGATGGCGTCCTCGGTGGCCGCGGCGGCGTTCCTGACGTGGACGAGCAGGATCCGGCCGGTGCCGAGGACGACGGGGGCGGGGTTGCCCGCGAGGTCGGTGCCGTTCTTGGCGACGACCTGGAGCGGGCCCCACGTGCGGCCGCCGTCGGCGGAGCGCTTGAGGACGATGTCGATGTCGCCGAAGTCCTCCTGGGAGCCGACGCGGCCCTCGCAGAACGCGAGGACGCTGCCGGGGGCGGTGGTGCCCGGGGCGGTGGTGACGACGGCCGGTATGCGGAAGCTCGCGTATCCCTCGCGCCCCGCGCGGAAGGGAACAGACGTCTCATATGTCATCCCCCGCCCTTCCCCACCGCGGGGGAATTCCGGGTGAACTTCCGGTCACGACTGGCCCGTTCGGGCAGGATGCGACGCCATGGACGCCGTACGGGTCGCGCTGCTGCGCGAAGTGCTCGCTGGGACCGAGTGGCTCGGGGCCACGCGCCGCTTCGCGGGGACGCTGCGCTCGTCCGTGGTGCCGCACGGCGGCGGGCTGCTCCTGGTGGGCACGCGGGCGTACGAACCGTGGCACCTGGCCGCCCACCTGGTGGACGAGGCGGCCTGGTCGGGCACGCCGGAGCTGACTCCGACACTCGTACGCCACCGGGTCCTCGCCTCCGATCCGGCACATCTGTCGACCGGGCTCGGCCGGATCGAGGCCGCGCGGCGCGGCGAGACGCTGCTGGTCGTGGCGCCGGACGCGCCGGACGCGGAGCTGCTGACGCGCGTGCACGACGCGAGGCGGGCCGGGGCGACCGTCCTCGCGCTCGGCTCCGGGGACCGGGACCTGAGCGCGCTGTCGCACGAGGCGCTCGCGGTGCCGCGGGGGCCGGACGGACCGGACGGACCGGACGCGCCGGACTCGTCGGACTCGTCGGACTCGTCGGACTCGTCGGACTCGTCGGACGGTTCCACGGGTGCCGACCTCGATCTGGACACCGTGCAGCACCTGGTGAGCGCGGCCGCCGGTGAGAACGCGCTCCCCGTGGCGCGGGGCCGCCGACGCTTCCGTGACCGGCTCTCGCGCCTCGCCGACCAGCTGACGTCGCCGCCGACGGCGCGGTGGTGAGCGCGGCCGGTCCCGGCGCCGGTGAGGTCGCGAGAAGGGCGCGCGGTAAATCGTTTGCCCGAGGCACCGGTCGCCGCTGAGCATGGTTTCCCGTGCCTCTCTCCGCGATACTGCCCGACCTCTCCCCCTGGCGCTCCACCCGGGATTTCCGGCTGCTGTGGGTGCAGGGGCTCGTCACGAACTTCGGCGGTTTCATGGCGCTCGTCGCCCTGCCGCTGCAGATCAAGGAGTTGACGGACTCACCGGTCGCGGTCGGCGCGATGGGCGCCGTCGAGCTGGTGCCGCTGATCGTCTTCGGGCTGTACGGCGGCGCGCTCGCCGACGCCGTCGACCGGCGCAAGGTGATCCTCCTGAGCGAGGCGGGCCTCGGCCTGCTGGCCGTGCTCCTCCTGGTGAACGCGCTGCTTCCGTCGCCGCTGCTGTGGCCCTTGTACGTCGTCGCGGCCGGTGTCTCCGCGCTGGCCGGGCTGCAACGGCCCGCGCTCGACTCGCTGATGGCCCGGATCGTGCCGCACGACCAGCTGACGGCCGCCGCCGCGCTGAACTCGTTCCGCTGGAACGTGGGCGCGATCGCGGGGCCGTCGCTCGCGGGCCTGGTCGTCGCCTACGCCGGGCACGCGGCCGCGTACGCGGTGACGATTCTCGGCTTCGCCGCCTCGGTCCTGCTGTGCACCCGGCTCTCGCCCGCGCCCGCCGCGCACGACGCGGAGAAGCCGTCGCTGCGGGGCCTCGCGGAGGGCGCGCGGTACGCGTGGTCGCGGCCGGTGCTCCTGGGTACGTACGCGATCGACATGGCGGCGATGTTCTTCGCCTTCCCGAACACGATCTTCCCGTTCCTCGCGGACGAGCTGGACGCCCAGTGGTCGCTCGGCCTGATGTACGCGGCCGGGGCGGTCGGCTCGCTGCTGCTCAGCCTCACCAGCGGGTGGACGTCCCGGGTGCGGCGGCACGGGCTGCTCGTGGTGTTCGGCGCGGCGGGGTGGGGGCTCGCGATCACGGCGGCGGGCTGGTTCGCGAACGTATGGGTGGTGCTCGGGTGTCTGGCGCTCGCGGGCGCGGGGGACATGCTGAGCGGGCTCGGGCGCTCGACCATCTGGAACCAGACGATCCCCGACGAGCTGCGGGGGCGGCTCGCGGGGATCGAGGTGCTGTCCTACAGCGTCGGGCCGCAGCTGGGGCAGGTCCGCGCGGGTGCGGCGGCGGGCTGGACCGGGACGCGGTCGGCCATCTGGTCCGGCGGCCTGGCCTGCGTGGCCTCGGTCGCCGTCCTCACGGCGGTGCTGCCGCGGCTCGTCTCGTACGACGCCCGGACGGACGCGGACGCGAAGCTTCGCCGTGAGCGGGGCCTCACGGAGCCGTCCACCCCGTGAGCTCGGGCCGGCGCCCGGTGCCCTTGCCTCTGGGCGCCGCTTCGCGGCGGTCTCCCACCCACCCACCCGTTACCCAGCACTCGGTTCCTGTTACTCCGCGTCTATGAAAAAGACCTGGTCCGTGCGGTCTGCCGTGCACGGCTCCTGTCTGGCCGTGGCGCCCTCCGTCGTGGCGCTGTTGGTGATGCCCACGCAGAACTTCCGCTCGGGGGTGTGGAGCGTGTAGATGCGGTAGGTGTTGGGCACCGGCGTGTCGACCGCCTCGATGTAGAAGACGTTGGCGCTCGCGCAGTCGCTCGTGGTCTCCAGCAGATCGGGCACCGTACTGACCGGGAACACCATGAGGCAGCGGACGCCCGCCTGCGCGCTGTGCCACTGGAGCTTGAACAGGCCGTTGCCCTGCGGCGCCAGATAGGTGCGCGGCGACGTGGCCTGCGCGCACGAGCGCTGCACGGCGACCGGGACGCTGAGGATCCCGGCGCGCCCCTCGGTCAGGCACTTGCCGGGCGCGCTGCCCGGGCGAAGCTTGATCCAGCCCTCCTTGAGGCCCCGGAAGTTGCCCTGGGTGAAGTCGGCGCCCGGCTGGTTGTCGCAGGTCCACTGGCGCAGCGCCGTACCGTCCGCGGTGGCGGAGGCGGTGACCTCCAGGCACTTGCGCGGGCTCGCCGTCATCGGCTGGATCAGCGCGGCGTCCCCGTGGCTCTCGAAGAGGAAGCTCATGCCGGGCCGGTCGCCGCACTCCGCCTGCACGAGGGCCGCGCCGTTGTCGGCGCTGGAGTTCTCCACCGCCATGCACTTGCCGCTGAGGGCGCTGACGATCTGCACCGCCCCGCTGTGGACCGCGGACACCTTCAGGTACCAGAGCGCCCCTTCCCGCCCGGCGCAGCGCCGCTGCCTGACGGGTTCGCCGGTCTCCTGCCTGGCTACCTCCAGGCACATGCCGGTGTGGGTCGCGGCGATGTTGATCTGCTGGCCGGAGGCGGTGGCCGCCTGCCGGCCCGACGCGGTGGCCGCGGCCTCGGCCGTCCCGCCGCCGACCGGCAGCAGGGCCGAGGCCAGCGCCAGCACGAGGGCCAGGAGGAAGGTCGGGGCGAGGCCCGGGTCGGCCGCGCGCGGACGGGGTGAACGGAACCTCAGCATGGGGAGCTCTCCATCCCTGGGGGATCGAGCCCGCGCGGTGGGCCGGGCCCCCGGGGGCCCGGCCGCCGCGGACGCGGGCGTGGCGGCCGCCCGATGCTGCCCGGCCCCGCTGATGCCGGGCTGACGCGGCCCGCGCCGCAGCCCGTTCCCGAAGCCCGGAAGGCAGGCCCAAGGGGCCGAGGAGGTCTACTCCTCGTCGCTCCGGGTGACCGAGTCGTGCCAGCGCGGATCGTTCTCCCACTGGAGATTGCGCTCCGCGGCCGTCCGCATCGCCTGCTCCGCGTCCCCACGCGTGGCGTAGGGACCCATCCGGTCCTTGCCGGGGCAGTCGGGGCCCTCCTCCACCTTCCGGTGCTCCAGGCAGTAGTACCACTCCCCCGGCTTGCCGACCGTCCGCTTCTTGAACAGTGCCATGTCCCGCTCCTCTCGTTCCTGACGCCATCGTGCCCCGAGACCCCTGGCTAGACTCGCTGGCATGTCTGGCCAGTCACTGCTCGTCCCAGGGGAGCTCTCCCCCATCCGTTCCGTACCGGGCAACATCAGGCGCCCGGAGTACGTGGGGAAACCCGCCCCCACCCCGTATACGGGGCCGGAGGTGCAGACCCCCGAGACCATCGAGCTGATGCGCACCGCGGGCCGCATCGCCGCCCGCGCCATGGAAGAGGCCGCGAAGCACATCGCCCCCGGCGTCACCACCGATGAGCTGGACCGCGTCGCGCACGAGTACATGTGCGACCACGGCGCCTACCCCTCCACGCTCGGCTACCGCGGCTTCCCGAAGTCGCTGTGCAGCTCGATCAACGAGGTCATCTGCCACGGAATCCCGGACTCCACCGTCCTGAACGACGGCGACATCATCAACCTCGACGTCACGGCGTACATCGGCGGCGTACACGGCGACAACAACGCCACCTACCTCGTCGGCAACGTCGACGAGGAGTCCAAGCTGCTCGTCGAGCGCACCCGCGAGTCCCTCAACCGCGCCATCAAGGCCGTCAAGCCCGGCCGCCAGATCAACATCATCGGCCGCGTCATCGAGTCGTACGCCAAGCGCTTCGGCTACGGCGTCGTACGTGACTTCACCGGGCACGGCATCAACTCGTCCTTCCACTCCGGCCTGGTCGTCCCGCACTACGACAGCCCGCACGCGACGACCACCATCAAGCCCGGCATGACGTTCACGATCGAGCCGATGCTGACGCTCGGCACGCACGAGTACGACATGTGGGAGGACGGCTGGACCGTCGTCACCAAGGACCGCAAGCGGACCGCGCAGTTCGAGCACACGCTGGTGGTGACGGAGACGGGGGCGGAGATCCTCACGCTGCCCTGAGTGGTTCCCCGGGACGGGAGTGGGTAGCTTTTTTACCGACAGGGCGTCGGGAACCAGTTGACTTAGGTAAGCCTAACTTGCCATGATCTCCACACGGTCGCTGGTTCCCGCCACTCCGTCCCCCGGCTCCCCTGGAGGCCCCTCATGGACACGCCGCGCACGCCGTTCTCGACGGTCATCCGCACCGCCTCGCACGAGCAGCACACCGAGGCCGAGACCTCGACCTTCATGAGCGACCTGCTCGGCGGCAAGCTCGGCGTCGACGCCTACGCGCGCTATACGGAACAGCTCTGGTTCGTCTACCGCGCCCTGGAGGACGGGGCCGAGGCCCTGGCCGACGATCCCGTCGCGGGGCCGTTCATACGGCCCGAGCTGGCGCGCGTACGCGAACTGGAGCGCGACCTCGCGCATCTGCGGGGCGCCGACTGGCGCGCGGGCCTCGCCCCGCTGCCCGCCACGGCGGCGTACGCGGCCCGGGTCGCGGAGTGCGCGCGCACCTGGCCCGGCGGCTATGTCGCCCACCACTACACCCGCTACCTCGGCGACCTCTCCGGCGGGCAGATCATCCGCGGCAAGGCCGAGCAGACCTGGGGCTTCGCGCGCAAGGGCGACGGTGTGCGGTTCTATGTGTTCGAGGGGATCCCCAACCCGGCCGCGTTCAAGCGGGGGTACCGGGAGCTGCTCGACGGGATCGACTCGGTCGTCACGGACGAGCTGGAGAGGAAGCGGATCGTCGACGAGTGCCGGCGCGCGTTCGCTTTCAATACGGCGGTTTTCCGGGAGTTGGGGCAGGAGTTTCCGCTGAGCGCGTGAGGGGCTGAGCGACTCGGGGGCTCTGCCCCCGGACCCCCGCTCCTCAAACGCCGGAGGGGCTGGAGTGTCAGTCGGTGGGGCTGGGGTGCCAGCCCCGTACCCTTCCGCCCACCTCGATCTCACCGTCCGGGCCCGGGGCCGTCAGGATCTGGGAGCCGCGGCCCTGGGTGATGTTGAGGGCGCGGCCCAGTTCGTGGGTGAGCAGGAGCGCCGCCGCGCCCGTCGCCTCGTCCTCCGTGATGCCGTCGTCCCTGCCGGGGAACGCCCTGGCGCGGACCCGCCCGGCCGCCTCGTCCTCCCACGCCCAGGCGTAGATCCACTCCCCGGGCGGCGGCACGTCGAGCGCGTCCACCTCCGCCGCCGTCCCGTACCGCCGCAGCGTCCTCGGCGGCGCCCACCGCGCGTATGCCGTGATCCAGCTGAACTCGCCGTCCTGGCGGGCCTGCACCACGCCCGCGGGGGTGACCAGTTCCGGCACGTCGAGCAGCCAGGCCGTGCCGACGCAGGGGTGGCCCGCGAAGGGCAGGCGCAGGGTCGGGGTGTAGATGTCGATGACGCCCCGCTCGGGGTCGTCGACGAACACCGTCTCGCTGAAGCCGAGTTTCGCCGCGAACGCCTGCCGGTCCTCCTGGGCGGGCGTACGGGCCCCGTCGCGCACGACACCGAGTTCGTTGCCGTGCCGACCGTCGGGCCCGCAGAAGACGCGCAGTACGTCAAAGGTCACCCCGGCATTGAAGCATCACAGCGCTTCGGTGCCCCGCGTACGCCGTGCCGCGTACACCGCGCCCGCGCCCGCCGCCACGGCCGCGCCCGCCACGCCGAGCAGCGCGGCCGAGGGGGCGTCGGCGCCGGTGGCCGCCAGCGAGTCGGCGTCGCCGAGCGCACCGCCGACCGAGCCGCCGCCGCCCACGGAACCGGACCCTGCGGCACCGGTGCCGCCCCCGGCCTCACCGCCGAACTGGGCGCCTCCGGAGGGGAGTTCCGCACCCTCGGAGAGGGAGAGGGCGACCGTCACCGGGTCCAGCTTCTGGCCCGGCTTGTAGATGGAGCCGACCGCGCCGTTGGCGAACTGCTTCGCACCGGCCGCCGTGAAGGCCGCGGGGACCTTGTCGAGGCGTACGACATCACCCTTCGCCTTGTACGAGGCCTTGGAGAGGTCGAGGGTCGCGAACTTCACGTTGTTGTTGGTGCCCTTGGGCGTGGTGACGTCGACGAGAAGGGTGCCCTTGGCGCCGTTCGCCCGCACCTTGAAGTCGCTGAACTTCATGTCGATGCCGTGTGCCTTGTACGCGAAGCGGACGCTGCCGCCGAAGGAGGCGTCGATCTTCTTGGCGCCTGAGTCCACGTCCGCCTTGGCGTGGGGGAAGGTGTAGCCGCCGGTGATCTTCTTGGCGCCGCCCTCGACGGTCACCTTGCCGCCGCTGGAGATATAGGCGCGGAAGCTCTTCTTCAGCCCCCAGGAGAGCCTGCCGTCGACGGCTTCCCCCGGACCGGGCGTGCCCGGCGTGCCGGTGGGCGTGGCGGTCGGCTTCGGGGTCCCGGTGGGCTTCTCGGTCGGCTTGTCGGTGGGCTTGTCCGTCGGCTTGTCGGGGAGCGGGGCGCCCGCCTTCACCGTGAGCGTGGCCGGGTCGAGCTTCTCGCCCTCCTTGTACATGTCGTTGAACGCCTTGGCGCCGGCCGCCGTCAGCGTCGCCGGGATGTCCTTGAGGACCATCGCGCCGCCCTCGCCCTGACCGGGCCTGATCCCGGTCATGTCGAGGCGGGCGAGGTCGATGTCGTTCTGGGTGGCGCCGTTGAGCGTGACGTCGGCCTGGATGGCGCCGGCGTTGCCCCCGGTGCGCACCTTCACGTCGGCGATCCTGATGTCGAAGCGGTGGGCGGTGGAGACGAAGCGGACGGCTCCTTTGAAGGCGGTCTCGGTGGCGTGCGTGCCGGTGTCGTAGGCCCCCGTGCCGCCGGTGAAGGTGAACACCCCGTTGTCCGGCGCCTGCTTGGCGCCGTCCGTCGCCTCGATCTTGCCCATGGCGATGCCCGTGACGTACTTGCGGAAGGTCTCCTTCACGCCCCAGTCCAGCGTGCCGTCCTTCAGCTCCAGCCTGGGCGGTGCGGCCGCGCCACTGTCGGCGGCCGTCGCCGGGAGGGCGAGGGCGGTCGCGCCGAGCGTGACGACGGTGGCGACGGCTGCCGCGAGGGTTATGGGGCGAGGGGTAGCGGCCATGATCAGGCTTCTCCTTGGGAGAGGGGGTGTGAGGGGTGAGGGAGGAAAAACGTCAGGAGTCCGAGGCGTCGGAGGCGTCCGCCCCCCGCCTCTTGCGTACGACGCCGAAGGCGACCGCCGCCGCGAGCAGCACCGCCACGCCCGCGCCCACGCCGATCGGCACGGCGTTCGAGGAGTCGGAAGAGGCCGGGGGGGCGTCCGCCGCCTTCTCCGTCTTCCGCTCGGAGCGCGCGGTGTCCTCGGACCGCTCGGCCCTCGCGGAGCGCGGGGCGGGCGATGAGCCGAGGTCCGGCAGCGCGGGCAGCTTCGCGTCGGCGTCGACTGCCACGGCCAGGGAGAGCGGGTCCATGGCGGAGCCCGCCTTGTACATGCCGCCGAAGGCCCTGGCCCCGTCGGCGGTGAGCTTCGAAGGCACCTCGGTGAGCGAGACGAGACCGCCCTTCGGCTTCAACTGCCCCTCGGGCGCGGCGAACGTGACCAGCGGGGCGTTCCGCAGGGTGACGCCCCGGTCGCCCTTGCTGTCGACGTCCGCCGAGAGCGTGCCCTTGCCGTCCTTCACCTCCACGGCCACCTTGCTCAGCGCGAGGTCGAGGCCGTGCTTCCCGGTGAAGCGGACCGCCCCGGCGAAGTCCGCGTCCAGCTTGCGCTTCTTCGCGTCGTACGAGCCCTCGCCCCTGGGGAAGCGGAAGAGCGCGCCCCCGTCCTCGGCGCCGCCGGTCAGCTTCCAGCGGCCCTTGGCGATGGGACCGGTCACGTACTCGCGGAAGGTGCGGCGCACGCCCCAGTCGACGGCGGCGTCCTCGATGCGGCCCGCCTTCGCCCTCCCACCGGACGGCTCCGGCCGCTCCGAGCGCTTCGGCGAAGGCTCGCCCGATCCTCCGGACTTCGTGGCAAGGTCCGTCGACAGGCTCACCGGGTCGAGCGCGGTACCCGCCGCGTAGTACCCGGCGAAGGCCTTCGCGCCCTGCGAAGTGAGCTTGGCGGGGAGGTTGTTGAGGGCGATGGGGCCGGTGCCGCCCGTCATGTCGATGCCGCTGACATCGAGCGAGGCGAGCGGCACCCGCGCGGCCGATGTGACCTTGCCGCTGCCCTTCCGCTTGCTGACCATGTCGGCGTAGAGCGTGCCGGAACCGCCCGCGACCCGCACCGTGGGGTTACTGATCGTCAGGTCCAGTTCGTACACCCCGCCCTTCTTGTGCCCGGTGAACCGCACGCCCCCGGAGAACCCGGCGCTGAACTTCCCGCTTTCCGGGTCGTACGCGCCCTTCGCCGAGTGGAAGCGGAACTGGCTGCCGCCGACCGTGGCCGCCCCGCCCTGGAGGGTCGATCCGCCCCGGGCGATGGGTCCGGTGACGTAGCTCTGGAAGGAGGACTTGATGCCCCAGTCGAGCCGTCCGCCCCGGACCGCGCGGTCCTCGGCGTGCGCGGCGGCCGCCGGGAGCAGCGCCCCGGTGAGCGCGGTGAGTACGGCCACGGCTCCGGCGCGGGTGGCGACACCACGCGCCCGCCCCGACGATGACGACCACCGCGTACACGACGACGGCATGGGAGACCCCCTCCAGCTCTAGCTAATAAGGTAAGGCTAACCTAAACTACGAACCCTCAACAGCTCGACAGGACGGTGGATTTCGGTGCGAATGCCGCGCTCACTCCGCATCACCGGCGCCTGGGCCGCCGCGCTCGCCCTCGGCCTGACCGGATGCGGGACGTCCGACGGCGGCACCGGCGCGCAGCCGCGGAAGGCGCCGACGCACGCCGCCGCGCCCGACCGCGTGGAGCCGCTGAAGGCGCCTCCCGAGGCGAGACTCCCCGCCACCGTCACCTCGGCCGACGGCCACAAGGTGACGGTGAAGGACACCAGCCGCATCGTGCCGCTCACCGGCAGCCTCAACGAGATCGTCTTCACTCTCGGCCTCGGCGAGCACGTCGTCGCCCGAGACATCACCGCCACCTTCGAACAGGCCGAGAAGCTGCCGGTGGTGACACGTGCCCACGACGTCTCGGCGGAGAGCGTGCTCTCGCTCAGGCCGACCGTCGTCCTCGCCGACACCACCACCGGCCCCGCCGAGGCCATCGACCAGATCCGCGACGCGGGCGTCCCCCTCGTCGTGTTCGACCCGGCGAAGGGCCTGGCTGACGTGAGCCCCCGGATCGAGGCGGTGGCCAAGGCGCTGGGGGCCGAGAAGGCGGGCGCCGAGCTGACGGAACGTACGGAGAAGCGGATAGCGGCGGTCCGCAAAACCATCCCCGCCGGGGCTCGCGCGAAGAAGCCGCGCGTCGCCTTCCTCTACCTGCGCGGCTCCGCCTCCGTCTATCTGCTCGGCGGCCGTGACTCCGGGGCCAGTTCGCTCCTGGAGGCGGCGGGCGCGGTCGACGCGGGCAAGGAGTCGGGGCTGACGAAGGACTTCACGGCGATCACCAGCGAGGCGCTCGCCAAGGCCGCGCCCGACGCGATCCTCGTGATGACGAAGGGCCTGGAGTCGGTGGACGGCGTCGACGGACTGCTGAAGGTCCCGGGCGTCGCCGAGACCCCGGCCGGTCTGGACCGCCGCGTCGTCTCCGTCGACGACGGGGTGCTCCTCAACTACGGGCCGCGCACCGACCAGGTGCTCAAGTCCCTGGTGGAGCAGCTCTACGGGGACACCGAGTGAGCCTGCTGACCGAACCCGGGGGCCGGACCGCTCCCACGGCCCGCGAAGAGGCGCCCCGGACCCGCCGTGGCGCGGCCCTCCCCCTGACCGCCGGGCTCGTCGCCGTACTCGTACTGCTCTGCCTGCTCTCGGCGGGCATCGGCGCGTACGGCATTCCCCTCGGGGACGTCATCGCCTCGGTCCAGCACCGCATCGGGCTCGGCGGGGCCCCGCTCGACCGGGTCGGCGAGAGCGTGCTGTGGAACGTGCGGCTGCCGCGCGTGGTGCTCGCGCTGCTCGTCGGCGCCTCGCTGGGGTGCGCGGGCGCTCTGATGCAGGGCGTGTTCGGCAATCCGCTCGCCGAGCCCGGCGTCATCGGGATCTCCTCGGGCGCGGCGGTCGGCGCGGTCGCCTCCATCGCGCTCGGCCTGAGCTTCCTCGGGAACTGGACCGTCACCGTCTGCGCGTTCGTCGCCGGGCTGGCGACCGTCCTGCTCGTGTACGTGATGTCGCGCGAGGGCGGCCGTACGGAGGTCGTCACGCTGATCCTCACCGGCATCGCCGTGAACGCCTTCGCGGGGGCGCTGATCGGCCTGTGCCTCTTCTTCGCCGACAACGCGCAGCTCAGCCAGATCACCTTCTGGCAGCTGGGCTCGCTCGCGCAGGCGACCTGGCCGAAGGTGCTCGCCGTGCTGCCGTGCGCGCTGCTCGGCCTCGCCGTCGCGCCCCTCTCCGCGCGGAAGCTGGACCTGCTCGCGCTCGGCGAGCGGCCCGCCCGGCATCTGGGCGTGGACGTGGAGCGGCTGCGGCTCGTGCTGGTGCTGGTGGTGGCGCTGCTGACGGCGGCCGCCGTTGCCGTCGCCGGGATCGTCACCTTCGTGGGACTCCTCGTGCCGCATCTGCTGCGGATGGCCGCGGGTCCCGGGCACCGCTTCCTGGTCCCCGGCAGCGCGCTCGGCGGGGCGCTCGTGATGGTGGCGGCCGATCTGGCGGCGCGCACGGTGGCCGCGCCCGCCGAGCTGCCGCTGGGCGTGCTCACCGCGCTCTTCGGCAGCCCGTTCTTCTTCTGGCTGTTGCGCAGGACCCGGCGCAGGCAAGGGGGTTGGGCGTGATCGGGCGGCTGGGCAGGAGGCTCTTCGCGGGCCGCGAGCGTGCGCTGCCGGAGCCGGGCGCGGCCGGTGACGTGCTCGCCGAGGCCGAGGGGCTGCGGGTGCGGCTCGGCGGGCGCGAGGTGCTCGCCGGGGTGTCGGTGGCCGCCCGCGCGGGCGAGGTGCTGGCGCTGGTGGGGCCCAACGGAGCGGGGAAGTCGACGCTGCTCGCCGCGCTCGCCGCGGATCTGCCCGCCGACGCGGGAATCGTGCGCGTCTGCGGGCGCCCGGCGGCCGACTGGTCCGCTCCCGAACTGGCCCTGCGCCGGGCGGTGCTGCCGCAGTCCGCCGCGCTGTCCTTCCCCTTCGCGGTGGAGGACGTCGTACGGATGGGCCGGGCGCCGTGGGCCGGGACGCGTGCGGCGGACGACGACGACCGGGCGGTGCGCGAGGCGATGGCGGCCACCGAGGTGGGCGAGTTCGCCCGGCGGCCCTTCTCGGCGCTCAGCGGCGGCGAGCGGGCGCGGGTCGCGCTGGCCCGCGTCCTCGCCCAGCGCGCCCCGCTGCTCCTGCTCGACGAGCCGACCGCCGCGCTCGACCTGCGCCACCAGGAGCTGGTCCTCGGCATCTGCCGGGAGCGGGCCGCCGCCGGTGACGCGGTCGTGGTGGTGCTGCACGACCTGGGGCTCGCGGCGGCGTACGCGGACCGGGTCGCGGTGCTGCGGGGCGGGGTCCTCGCGGCGGAGGGCGCCCCCGGTGACGTATTCGAGGAGGAGCTGCTGTCGCGGGTGTACCGGCAGCCGGTGGAGGTCTTCCCGCATCCGCGCACCGGCGCCCCGGTGGTCACTCCCCGCAGGAGCCCGGCCACCCCGGCTTGACCTGCGCTTTACCCGGCCATGGGCCGTCCATCAGCCGCCCGTGATCGGCCCGTGAGCGGTGGCCCCGCTTGAGAGCTGAATCACGGAACGGGCGGGTATCACCGAGGTAAGGGTCGGTTAAGTTAGGTCCGCCTCACCGGTATGCGGTGGGGTTCGTCCGTCTCTGATCCCGTTGTCCGTGATCCGTCTGGGAGTCCTCTATGCGACCCGTGCGACCCGCCCGCCTGTCCGTCGTCACCGCCGTCGCCACCGCGGCGGCCCTGACCGCCGTCACGGGCTGCACGGAGAAGAGCGACGCCAAGGGCGGCGCGAACAGCGTGAGCGTGACCGCCACCGACGACTCGTGCCAGGTCTCCAAGAAGGAGCTGTCCGCCGGACACGTCGAGCTGGCCATCGAGAACAAGGGCTCCAAGGTCACCGAGGTCTACATCCTCTTCCCCGACGACCGCATCGTCAGCGAGCGCGAGAACATCGGCCCGGGCACGAAGCAGAAGCTCACCGCCGAGGTGAAGGCCGGTGCGTACGAAATCGCCTGCAAGCCCGGCATGAAGGGCGACGGCATCCGCCAGAAGATCACCGTCACCGGCGGCGGCAAGGCCGCCAAGCGCGACCCCCGCCTGGACAAGGCCGTCGCCGCCTACCGCGAGTACGCGCAGGAGCAGGCCGACGCGACGCTGCCGAAGACGAAGGTCTTCACCGACGCCGTGCGCAAGGGCGACCTGGCGGCCGCGAAGAAGGCGTACGCCGACTCCCGCATCGGCTGGGAGCGCACCGAGCCGGTCGCCGAGTCCTTCGGCGACATCGACCCGAAGGTCGACCTCCGCGAGGACGGCCTCGAAGACGGCCAGGACCTGGAGAAGGACTGGACGGGCTGGCACCGTCTGGAGCGAGCCCTGTGGCAGGACAAGAAGATCGGCAAGCGCGAGAAGGAGCTGGCCACCCTCCTCGACAAGGACCTGCTGGACTGGCAGAAGCGGGTCGGCAAGGCAGTGATCACCCCGACCTCCATGGCCAACGGCGCCAAGGAACTCCTCGACGAGGTCGCCACCGGCAAGGTCACGGGCGAGGAGGAGCGTTACTCCCACACCGACCTGGTCGACTTCAAGGCGAACGTGGAGGGCGCCGAGAAGTCGTACGAGCTGCTGAAGCCCGTGGCCGCCGAGAACGACCCGAAGCTCGCCGAGGAGCTGGACAAGCAGTTCGCGGCCCTGGACAAGCTCCTGGAGAAGTACCGCGAGGGCGGCAAGGACTCCTACGACTTCGTCTCGTACGACAAGGTCGGCAAGGCGGACCGCAAGGAGCTGCAGGACGGCGTGAACGCGCTCGCGGAGCCGCTGTCGAAGCTGGCCGCGGCCGTCGTGAAGTCCAAGTAGCGGCTGGGGGGAACCGATGCCTGAGGACAACACCCGCGCCCCGTCGCGGCGTTCGCTGATCGGCTGGGGCGGCGCCGGGCTCGCGCTCGGCGCGGCCGCGGCCGGCGGCGCGGTGGCGATGACCCGCTCCGGCGACGAGGTGGCGCCCGCCGGGGACGCGGGCGCGGCCGTCCCCTTCCACGGCGCGCACCAGGCGGGCATCGCGACCGCCGTCCAGGACCGGCTGCACTTCGCGGCGTTCGACGTGCGGACGGACGACCGCGCGGAGTTCGTGCGGCTCCTCAAGGACTGGACGCGGGCGGCCGCGCGGATGACCGCGGGGCACACGGTCGGCGAGGGCGCCTACGGCGGGCTCGCCGAGGCGCCGCCGGACGACACCGGTGAGGCGCTCGGGCTCAAGCCGTGCCGGCTGACGCTGACGATCGGCTTCGGCCCCTCGCTCTTCGACAGGTTCGGCCTCTCCGGCCGGCGCCCGGAGGCGCTCGTCGACCTCCCCAAGTTCCCCGGCGACAACCTCGACAAGGCCCGCAGCGGCGGCGACCTGTGCGTGCAGGCCTGCGCCGACGACCCGCAGGTGGCGGTGCACGCCATCCGCAACCTCGCCCGCATCGGCTTCGGCAAGGTCGCCGTGCGCTGGTCGCAGCTCGGCTTCGGCAAGACCTCCTCCACGACGCCGGACGCGCAGACGCCCCGCAACCTCTTCGGTTTCAAGGACGGCACGCGCAACGTCTCCGGGCAGGACGGCTCGGCGCTCGCCAAGCACGTGTGGGTGGGCGAGAAGGACGGGCCGGACTGGATGGCGGGCGGCTCCTACCTCGTGGCGCGGCGCATCCGCATGAACATCGAGACGTGGGACCGCACCTCGCTCGGCGAGCAGGAGGACGTGTTCGGGCGCGACAAGGGTGAGGGCGCCCCGGTCGGCAAGGCCAAGGAGCACGACGAGCCGTTCCTGAAGGCGATGAAGCCCGACGCGCACGTGCGGCTCGCACACCCCGACGCCAACGACGGGGCGACGCTCCTGCGCCGCGGCTACTCCTTCACCGACGGCACCGACGGGCTCGGCCGGCTGGACGCCGGTCTGTTCTTCCTCGCCTACCAGCGGGACGTGCGCACCGGTTTCATCCCGGTCCAGCGCAATCTGGCGCGCTCCGACGCGCTCAACGAATACATCCAGCACGTGGGTTCCGCGGTCTTCGCGGTCCCGCCGGGCGTCCGGGACAAGGACGACTGGTGGGGCAGGGGCCTGTTCACCGGGGAGGCGTGAGCCGATGTTCGGCAACTATCTGATCGGCCTGCGCGAGGGGCTCGAGGCCAGCCTCGTCGTCTGCATCCTCATCGCCTACCTGGTGAAGACCGGGCGGCGGGACGCGCTGGCGCCGATCTGGAGCGGCATCGGTGTCGCGGTGGCGCTCGCGCTCGGCTTCGGCTGCGCGCTCACCTTCGGTTCGCAGGAGCTGACGTTCCAGGCGCAGGAGGCGCTCGGCGGCTCACTGTCGATCATCGCCGTGGCCCTGGTGACGTGGATGGTCTTCTGGATGCGGCGCACGGCGCGGCACCTGAAGGCCGAGCTGCACGGGAAGCTGGACTCGGCGCTCCAGATGGGGACGGCCGCGCTGGTGGCGACGGCGTTCCTCGCGGTGGGCCGGGAGGGCCTGGAGACGGCCCTGTTCGTGTGGGCGTCGGTGCGGGCCTCCAGCGACGGTTCGCACGGGCCGCTGCTCGGCGTGGCCCTCGGGCTGCTGACGGCGGTCGTGCTCGGCTGGCTGTTCTACAAGGGCGCGGTCCGCATCAACCTCTCGAAGTTCTTCACCTGGACCGGCGCGATGCTGGTCGTCGTGGCGGCGGGCGTCCTCGCGTACGGCGTGCACGACCTCCAGGAGGCGGAGTTCGTCGGCGGGCTCCAGGACAAGGCGTTCGACATCAGCACGACGATCCCGCCGGACAGCTGGTACGGCACGCTCCTGAAGGGCGTCTTCAACTTCCAGCCCGACCCGACGGTGCTCCAGGTCGTGGTCTGGCTGCTGTATCTGGTGCCGACGCTGGTGTTCTTCTTCGCGCCGGGGCGGAGCGCGGCCGTGAAGCCCGCGGCGGCGACCGAGGCGGCCGTCGCCGAGAAGAGCTGAGCCAACCCCGGCCCGGGGACCCGCGAACCCGCCGCTGACGCCCGGAACGGTCCCGGTAGGGTTCGGGCCCGGGAACGGCGTTGGTGAAGGGCCTAGGTGAAGGGACCCCATGAGTAAGGCGCGCAGGCTTCGCGGTCTTTGCCGTCCGGTCGCGGTGGCGGCGACGGTGACCGCCCTGTCGGTGACGGCGACCGGTTGCGTGACGGTGCACGGCGAGCGGGAGGTCCTTCCCACGGCGACGAAGGCCGAGGCCGCGAAGGCGCTGAAGGACTTCCTCACCGCGTACAACAAGGCGGACAAGGCCTACGACCCGGCCCTGGACGCCGCCCGCATCACCGGCCCGCTGGGCGCCATCAACCAGGGTGGCCTGAAGGCGCGTCACGCGCAGTACCCCGAGGGCAACCCCAAGCACGTGCCGCTGGTGCTCACGGACGTGAAGTACTCGATCCCGAAGAAGGCCGGCTGGCCCCGCTGGTTCATGGCCGACACCAAGGCCAGCCGCCGCTCGGACCTGCGCTGGCTGTGGGTCTTCACCAAGAGCGGCCCCGACGCGCTGTGGCGGGCCACTTATCTGAACCTGGTGGCGCCGCAGAAGGTGCCACGGCTGAAGAAGGACAAGGACGGCTGGGCCGAGCCGGTGGGCGTGGGCGCGGAGGATCTCGCGATAGCCCCCTCGGATCTCGGCGAGAGGTACACGTCCTTCCTGAAGGCGGGCGGCAAGGGCTTCGCGCCGGGCGACCACACGACGCGCTGGAAGGCCCTCCGCGACAAGAACTCCAAGCGGGCCGGTCTGGTGGTGCAGTACATCGACGAGCCGCGGAACGGCGGCCCGTTCGCGCCGCTGGGTCTGCGCACCGAGGACGGCGGCGCGCTGGTGTTCTTCTCCACGCACCACTACGAGAAGCAGACCGCTGCCAAGGGCCTCAGCCCGAGGGTCGACGCGAACGCGAAGGCCCTGCTCAAGGGCGAGGTGCGGCAGTCACTGCTACTGACCCGTGCCGGCAACCAGGTGGCCGTCGACCCGAAGAAGTCCGGCGGCGACAGGGTCACCGTCCTCGGCCGCATGCAGGGGCTCACGGGCGCCAAGGGCGACCAGTAGGGCCGTCCCGCACCGGAGCGCGGGCGGCCGTCAGCCCCGCAGGGGCCAGGCGGCGGTGTCCTGCTGGGGCTCCCCCGCGACCCGCGCGCACTCGTCGGTGAGCGTCTCCAGGAGCGTCAGCGGGTCCGGCAGCGGATGCTCGGGGCCGCGCACCCAGCGCACGTCCAGGTCGCCGGGGAGCTTGGCGGGCGGCACCAGGACGTACGAACCGCGGCAGTGCCAGCGCAGGCCGGGGTGCTCGTCCATCGTCTCGGGGTGGCAGTCCAGCTCGCAGGGCCACCACTCGTCCTCGTCCTCGGGGGTGCCGCGGGTGGCGGTGTAGAAGAGCATCCGGTCGTCGCCCGACTCGGCGACGGGGCCCACCTCGATGCCGGCCGCGAGCAGCCGCCGCAGCGCCTCGCGCCCGGCGTCCAGGGGCACGTCGAGCACGTCGTGGACCATGCCGGTCGCGGTGATGAAGTTGGCCTGCGGCTGGTGGCGGGCCCAGCGCTCGATCTGGCCGCGGTCGGTCGTGGACTGCGTCTGCCAGGCGAAGGAGACGGGGTGCCGGGCCGGGGTGGGGCAGCCGATGCGGTCGCACGAACATCGGTACGCCGAGGGATACGCGGCCGGGGCGAGCGGCAGACCGGCGCCCGCCGCGGCCAGCAGCAGGTCCTCCCGGGCCCGGTCATCGGCCGTCGTGTCCTTGGGACGACGGCGCAGCCACTGGGAAATCCTGCCCTGCCCGCCGGACCGGCTGCCGAACTCCGCGCCCATCTAGCCCCTCACCTCGCCGTTGTGCCGAAAGCATGACCCATGGTCCCACCATCCTGCGCCTCCGGGGGCCGGAGCCCACATCCGGGGTACCCGGGGTGATGCCAGCCGCCGGATGACATCACGCCCCATCGCGGACTAAGTGGTGAATTGCCCTTTACCCCCCTACGGTGTCGCCCATGGTCATTACGACTGCGCTGACAGGCCTCACGGCGCTGACCCTCACGGCTCCGAGCGGCTTCCTCGCCCCGATCGAGTGGGGCCGCGGGCCCCTGACCCTGGACGCGCTCCCCCGCGTCGTCTACACCGCGCACCGCGGCGGGGCCCTGGAGGTCCCGGAGAACAGCATGGCGGGGCTCCTGACGGCGTACGAGCGCGGCACCGCCCAGGTCATCGACTTCGATACGCGGATACTGCGCGACGGCACGCTGGTGGTCATGCACGACAAGACCCTGGACCGCACCACGTACGCGACGGGCCCGGTGCGGCTGCTCGACCGGATCCAGTGGCACGGCGTCCTGGTGCGGCCCGACAGCTCGCTGCCCGGCCGGTGGCGTCCGGAGCGGGCGCCGACCGTCGAGGAGGTCCTCGACCGGTTCGGCGGGCGGATCATGCTGATGCTGGAGGCCAAGGATCCACGGAGCGTGGGGAAGCTCGCCGCGATGATCCGCGCCCGCGGCCTGACCCGCTCGGTCTTCGTGAACACCAACAGGCCCGCGGTCGCGCGCCGCGCCCACGAGCTGGGCCTGCTGGCGCAGCTGTGGCGCTCCAAGGTCCAGATGCGCACCGACCGGCCCGAGCGCTGGGCGTCGTACGTGGACGTCCTGGACGTGGACTACAAGGCGCGCGACAGCGATCTGCGGCGCGCGGTGAACTCGGGCGTGCCGCGGGTGTGGGCGCACACGGTGACGACGGCGAAGCAGCGCGACCGGGTGCTGCGGCTCGGCTGCAACGGCGTCATCACGGACGCCCCGGGCCTTCTGTCGCGTACGCCGATCGAGCCCGCGAGGGCCGCCGGGCGGGTGTGAGCGGCGCGGCCGGGGCGGGTCAGGACGCCGCGGGGCGCGGGGTGATGCCGTAGAGGGCGTACTCGACGAGCTTGTCCGCGTAGGCGTGGGTCAGGGGGCCCGAGCGCATCAGCCAGCGCTGGGCAAGGGGGCTCGCCCACAGCTCCAGGGCGATACGGGGGTCGACGTCGGGCAGGACGTGCCCGGCGTCCTGGGCGCGGCGCACCCGGTTCACGAAGAGCTGGAGCTGCGGTTCGAGGAGCTTGGCCACGAACTCCTCGCCCAGCTCGGGGTTGAGCAGGCCCTCGGCGGCGAGCGCGCGGTAGGGGGCGTCGTACTTGGAGTCGTTGAACTCGTCGACGGTGGCCCGCATCACGAACTTGAGGTCGGCCTCCAGGTCCCCGGAGTCGGTGATCTCGGTCTGGACGGCGTCCTGTCCCGCGTTCTCGCTCGCGGCCCGGGAGGCCTGCTCGGCGAGGTCGAGGAAGGCGTCGAGCAGGACGGCGCCCTTCGACGGCCACCAGCGGTAGATCGTCTGCTTGCCGACGCCGGCGCGGGCCGCGATGGCCTCGATCGTCAGCTTGGCGTACCCGGCCTCGGTGACGAGGGCGAGGGCGGCGTCGTAGATCGCGCGGCGCGAGCGTTCGCTGCGGCGCGTGGAGTCGGGGGCGGTCTTCTGAGACATGCCGTCGAATGTAGCAGCGCCGAACCGAGACGTACCGTCTTGACAAGACGCGGCGTCTCGCTCAAAGTGGAGTCCTCGGCGAGACGATCCGTCTCGTCGGTTCGGCGGAATTCGATGGAGGTGGGCACACATGACCCGAGGCGGATCCGGAAACATGCTGGGCGTCGGCGGCACCCGCAGCAACCTTCCCCGCAAGGCCCTGCGCGGCGCGGGCCGCGGTGGACGCGTCGGCGGCGGGCTGAGCCCCCAGGAGCAGAAGCGCGAACTGCTGCGCAAACTGCGGGAGGGGCGCGAGTCGGGCGGCGGCCGGGCGTGAACCGCGCGGGGCCGTGAGCGCGGAAGGCCGTGTCCCGCGATGGGCCGTGAGCACGGCTGCCCGGCGTCGGCAACCACCCGTTCGGTGCACAGCGCGAAGGCTCCTCACACCGCACTATGGGCAGCAACTGCCCCACGGGGGGCGGCAACTGCCGCACCATGGGCAGCAGCCCGCCCACACCGGGCGGCATCTGACCCCTGCGGTACGTGAGGAGCCTTCGTTGTCCCGTTTTCCTCGCTCTCCTCGGCGCGCCACACCCCGGCGCTATCTGATGTGCCCACCGGCACACTTCAAGGTCACGTACTCCATCAACCCCTGGATGGACCCCGCCAAGCCGGTCGACGTCCCGCTCGCCGTCGCCCAGTGGGAGGACCTGCGTGACCGCTACCGCTCGCTCGGCCACACCGTCGAGGAGCTGACCCCCCGCCCCGGCCTGCCGGACATGGTCTTCGCCGCGAACGGCGCGACCGTCGTGGAGGGACGCGTGCTCGGCGCGCGCTTCGCCTACCGCGAGCGCGAGGAGGAGGCGGCGGCCCACCTGGAGTGGTTCCGCGCGCACGGCTTCACCGAGATCCACGAGCCCACCCACATCAACGAGGGCGAGGGCGACTTCGCCGTCACCTCCTCCTACGTCCTCGCCGGGCGCGGCTTCCGGGCCAGCCCGCTCTCGCACGGCGAGGCACAGGAGTTCTTCGGCCGCCCGGTGATCGGGCTCGACCTCATCGACCCCCGCTACTACCACCTGGACACCGCGCTCGCCGTCCTGGACGACGCGGCGGACGAGGTCATGTACTACCCGCCCGCCTTCTCGCCCGGCAGCCAGGCGGTCCTGCGGAGCCTGTTCCCCGACGCGGTGATCGCCGAGGAGCCCGACGCCGAGGCGCTCGGGCTCAACGCCGTCTCCGACGGGCTCCATGTGCTGCTCCCCCAGGCCGCTCTCGGGCTCTTCGAGCCGCTGCGGGCGCGCGGCTACGAACCCATCGGGATGGACCTGAGCGAGCTGCTCAAGGGCGGCGGCAGCGTGAAGTGCTGCACGCAGGAGCTGCGGGGCTAGCCCTTTCGCAGCTCAGCCGGGCAGAGCCGGCGCGGCTTGTCGTCGCCCTTGAGGCGGGCGTCGGCACAGCCGCCCGGCAGTCCCCCGTACGCCTTGGTGCCGAAGTTGGCCGTCACCGTCAGCGCGCCCTTGCCGAAGACCGTGCGCTGGACGGTGCGGCCCTTGGTCAACTGCCGGAAGGAGGTGAGCTGTTCGGTGCCCGCGGCCTTGTGCAGGGGCGAGAAGTACTTCTGGAGGGCGGCCAGTTCGGCGCCGTGCTTCTTCAGCGAGGGGCCGTCCAGGACGTAGTTGAGGGGGGTGTTGTAGAGCATGGCGAGCAGAGCGCGGGTGGTCTTCTGGGCGGGCAGCTTCTCGTACGAGAGTTCCCAACGCTCGGTGTTGACCAGCGAGCCGTGCAGCGCCGTCTCGTAGAGCGGGGCGCGGTAGCGGGGGTCGTACATCGCCTTGGCCAGGTCGGCGGGGAGGTCGACCGGCTTGAAGAAGACGCCGGGCGCGCCCTCGGGGTAGTAACCACCCCACTTCTCGCGGTCCTTCTGGAGCTTCCACATGCCGTCGGCGACCGGTGTCGCGCCGCCGTGGTCGAAGGCGAGCGTCTTGTTCGCCCAGGCCTGCGCGGTCTCCGAGCCGAGGACGAGGCCCCGGTCCGCGATGCGCCGCATGCGCGCGAGGCGGTGCTCGCGGTCCTCGGCCTTGGTCATCCGGTGGCCCTTGCCGTGGTCGCGGAAGAGTTCGCCGGTGGCGTCGACGTCGAGGAAGTAGCTGTCGGCGCCGTTCGCGACCATCCGGCGGGTGCGGTCGGCGAGGTAGTGGTGCGTCTTCTCCGCCTTCTCGAAGGCGCGCGAGCTGAGGTAGCAGCCGCGGCCGCCGAAGCCCGTCACCGGCTCGCCCTCGGCGTCACGGACGCAGAAGTCCGGGTAGACGGTGCCGGGCCAGACGGAGTTCGGGGCGTCGGCGGTCTCGGGGTCCTGGCCGTTGGCGAAGGAGTCGTAGGGGCCGATGAGGTACCCGGCCTTCTTCGCGGCGCGCACCGCCGCCTTGTCGGGGTGCGGCTCCCCGTCGTAGCCGAGCCACATGCGGTCGACGCCCAGCTCGCGCAGCTCCTCGATCCCGGCGCTCTTGCGGGCGTCGCCCCAGGTGTAGGCGTGGAAGGCGCCGAGGAGGCGGGCGGTGGCGGGGTTCTTCGCGATCTTCCGCTTGAGGCTGCCGAGCTGCCCGCGCTCGGTGAGGTAGGAGCGGTAGTCGGCGGCGGGCGCGACCGGGTTGCCGTCGGTCAGGGCGAAGGTGACGGAGTAGTCGCGGGTCTTGTCGCCGCCGTCGAAGGTGTGGTCGGCGGTGGCGCGCAGCCGGCCGCCGGGGGCGGTGAAGCCGAGGGTCGTGCCGATGTCGGTCGGGGTGAGGTAGCTGACGCCCGTGCGCCTGCCGAGGGAGTAGCCCCACAGCGGCAGGGTCAGATCGGCGCCGACGTCGACGCTGCTGCCCGCGAGGGCGCCCTTGCCGGTGGTCCAGAAGGCGTCCGTGACGGGGATGTCCAGGCCTTCCCCGCGCGGGAGTTGGAGGGCCGACGCGGCGGCGTCGGTGCCGGTGACGGGCCAGCTGACGGAGGTGTCGCGGTGCGCCCTCAGCGTCAGCGAGAGGCGGCCGTGGTCGGTGCGGGCGGTGACGTCGATGCCGCGCTCGGGGTAGCTCCAGCGGGCCCGCCCCTCGCCGGTACGCGTCACGGGGCCGGGCCTGCCGAGGTCGGTGTCGGAGGCGTCGGAGAGGGTGAGGGCGCGGCCGTCGCGGGTGTGGGCGCGTACGGCGAGGGAGGCGGTGTCGACGACGGCCGTACCGCCGTCGACGGCCAGTTCGACCTGCTTGCCGTGGGCGGGCCCGGCCCCGGCGGTGAAGGCGTAGGTGGTCGCTCCGGCCGCGGTGAGGGCCAGGGCGGCGGAGAGGGCGAGGAAGCGGCCCCGGGACCGCCTGCGGGCGTGAGCGCGGGCGCCGCCGGGCCGGCCGCCGCCCGCGGGTGAACTGATCTTGGTTGTCATGGAGATGTGAATAGTCACAGCGTCTAAGAGGTTTATAAGGGGCGCGTCAACTCCACTCCACGCGCCTCCTCGTGGTACCAATACGGGCGCGCGGGAACAGACAGACGATTCCCGTGCGACGCACCACGACAACCAAACAGTCGGGCCCGTCCGGGCCCAGGGGGAAGAAGAGGTAAGCGCAGTGAACCGCATGCGCACGTCCGTCGCAGTCCTGGCCACCGCAGGGGCACTCACCGCAGCCCAGCTCGGCACCGCGGGGGCCGCGTCCGCGTCGGCCAAGCCGGAGCCGAAGCCGCGCGCCGCGTCGGCCGCTCCGAGCGCCGCTCCGCGCAGCTCCGGCTGCCCGATCGACATCGTCTACACCTCCCGTTTCCAGATCGACCGGAACGGCTGGGTGACCAACGGCGGTCTGTACTTCGGGCTGAAGAACAAGAGCAGCAAGAGCTTCAAGAAGGTCAGCTTCACGGTGACCAACGTCAAGAACATCCGCTTCGGCAAGGCCACGCCGAAGGGCGGCAAGGTCACCCGCAAGACGTCGAAGACCGTCACGGTGTACGACAAGAGCCTCGCGGGCAAGGCCAAGCTCGGCGTCAAGGTGCGCACGCACCTGCTGAACACCAGGTCCTACAAGGTGAAGTTCTCCGTGCGCGGCAACGGCTGGAACTGCTCCGTGGACCAGGGCACCTGGGGCGCCTGAGTCACTGCTCGGACGGGGGCGGCCACGCGTCGCCCCAGTCCGTGTCGCGCGCCGCGCGGTAGAGGGGGCCGTGGCGCTTGGTCACGGTCTCCCTGCGCAGCTGCTCCTCGGCCCCGCACAGGTCGAGGAGCACCTGGCCCTTGCGGATCTGGGGGCGGCGCACCACCCGGTTCGGCGGCGGGAGCGGGTCGAAGCGGGTCGCCGCGACGTAACTGAACTTCTCGTCCTCGTACGCCAGTGAGCCGCCCTTGACCTGGCGGTGCAGGGACGATCTGCTGACCCGCGCCGCGAAGTGGCACCAGTCTGTGCCGGGTTCGATGGGGCAGGCCGCGCTGTGCGGGCAGGGCGCGGCGACCTGGTATCCGGCGGCGATGAGCTGCTCGCGTGCCTCGATGACGCGCGTGTAGCCGTCCGGGGTGCCCGGTTCGACGATGACGACGGCCTGCGTGGCCGCGTGCGCCGCCGCGTCGACGACCGAGCGGCGGTCGGCGTCGGTCAGCTCCTTGAGGACGTACGAGATGGTGACCAGCTCGGCGCTTTCGACGGTGAGCGAGGCGCCGATGCGTTCGCGCTGCCAGCGGGTGGCGGCCAACCGGGGTTCCGCCGCCGCCAGTTCCCGTCCCAGTGCGAGGGCGGGCTCGGCCCAGTCGAGGACCGTGACGGGACGCTCGCCCAGCCAGGTCGCGGCGGCCGCCCAGACGGCGGCGCCGGTCCCGCCGCCGACGTCCACGTGGCTGCCGGGCGCCCAGCCCTCGGGGGCCGCGTCCGCGAGGGCCTCCAGCGCGGAGCGCGCCGCCTCGAAGGTGGCGGGCATGCGGTAGGCCGCGTAGGCGGCGACGTCGGCGCGATCCCGCAGGATCGGGGCGGCGGTCGGGGTCCGCCCCCGGTAGTTCTCGATCAGCCGCGCCACGGCCTGCGAGGCCTGCGAGGGCGGCACGCCGTCCAGCGCCCTCGCGAGGGCGCCGCTCAGCTTTTCCACCGGGGAGTTCAGGTCGTTCACCCGCTGATCCTACGGGGGTACGGGGGCGGCGGTCTCGTCTGCCCACTGCCGCCGTCCGGCGGGTGCGGGCCGTCTCGGGCTGGTCGCGCAGTTCCCCGCGCCCCTACGGGGCGCGACCCCGGCCGAGCCCCGTCAGGGGCGCGGGGAACGGCGCGAGCAACCACGACGCACCCGCTGGGCAACCCGCCACGCGACCGCGTCTGCCTACTGCCGCCGTCCGGCGAGTGCGAATCGTCTTCGGCTGAGCGCGCAGTTCCCCGCGCCCCTTCGGGGCGCTTTCGCGAGGTCAGCTGTCGCGGGCCGCCCTGGCCAGCCTCGTGGCGGCGGAGGCCCGAGGGGTGCTGTCACCCGGACGGCGCCGGGGATGCACCGCGTTGGCCAGCAGGATCAGGAACGTATCCGTGGCGCGGTCGAGGACGAGGGACGTTCCCGTGAAGCCCGTGTGGCCCGCCGCGCCGCGCCCCGCCAGTTCGCCCATGAACCACGGCTGGTCGATGCCGAAGCCGAGGCCGGAGCCGGTGAGCATCAGCTCGACGTGGTCGGGGCCGAGGATGCGGGCCCGGCCGTACGAGCCCCCGCACAGCAGGGTGCGGCAGAACACCGCCAGGTCACGGGCGGTGGAGAAGAGCCCCGCGTGCCCGGCCACACCCCCCAGCGCCCAGGCGTTCTCGTCGTGGACGACCCCCCGCAGCATCCCCCGGTCCACCTTCGCCCAGGGCCTGCGCTGGTCCTCCGTCGCGGCGGCGTCCGCCCGCGGCCCGAAGCCGGTGTCGTCCATGCCGAGCGGCCCCGTGATGCCCTCGCGGACGAGGGCGTCGAGGCGGCGCCCGGTGAGCCGCTCCAGGATGTGCTGGAGGAGCAGCATGTTCAGGTCGGAGTAGACGTACGAGCCCGGCTCGGTGACCGGCGACTCGGCGCGCAGGGCGGCGAGCCGGGAGGCGTCGTCGGGGCAGTCGTACAAGGGGAGTTCGGGCCGCAGCCCCGAGGTGTGCGTGAGGAGCTGCCGCACCGTGACGCCGTGCTCGGCGGCGCCCCGGAACTCGGGGACGTACGCACCGACGGGCGCGTCGATGCCGAGCGTGCCGCGCTCCAGCTGCTGCACGGCGGCGACGGTCGTGAAGAGCTTGGTGAGCGAGGCCAGGTCGAAGGGCGTGTCCGTGCGCATCGGCACCTGCCACTCGCGGGGCAGCTCGACGCCCGTTTCGGCCTCCGGGTCGTACGAGGCGTAGCGGACCGCCCACCCCGCGGCGGCCTCGGCCGCGATGACCGGGCCACGGCCCACGGCCACCACCGCACCCGCGCACCAGGGCCGCGGCCCGCGCGGCAGCTCGCGCACGTCGGCGACGAGGCGGTCGATCTCGTCCGGGTCGAGGCCCGCCCGGGCCGGGGTGCCGGTGCGCAGGAGCCGGGGTGCGCTCAGTGGTCCGCCTCCTCCGTGGGCGCGTGCCGCCAGGGTCGGCACAGTCCCACGAAGCAGGTGAGGGCCGCCAGCGCGCAGACCAGTTGGACGACGGCCATCGGGACGGCCGTGTCCTCGCCCGCGATGCCGACGAGCGGCGAGGCGATCGCGCCGATGAGGAAGGAGGAGGTGCCGAGCAGCGCGGAAGCGGAACCGGCGGCGTGCGGGGTGCGGGTGAGGGCGAGGGACTGGGTGTTGGGCATGGCGAGGCCCATCGCCGACATCAGGACGAAGAGCCCGGCGGCGACGGGGAGGAGACCCACATCGCCGAAGACGCCGGCCGTCATGAGCAGGAGCGCCGTCGCGGCGACGGTGATGGCCGTCAGTCCGAAGGCGAGCGCCTTGTTGAGGCTGACGCGGCCGACGAGGATCTTGCCGTTGATCTGGCCGACGGCGATCAGGCCGACGGAGTTGACGCCGAAGAGGAGGCTGAAGGTCTGCGGGGAGGCGCCGTAGATCTCCTGGATCACGAAGGGCGAGGCGGAGATGTACGCGAAGAGCGCGGCGAACGCGAAACCGCCCGTGATCATGTAGCCGGTGAAGACGCGGTCGGCGAGGAGCGCGCGCATGGTCCGCAGCGCCTCCAGCGTGCCGCCGCCGTGCCGCTTCTCCGGCGCGAGAGTCTCGGGCAGGCGCCGCCACACCAGGAGGGTCAGCGCGATGCCGACGCCGGTGAGGACGGCGAAGATGCCGCGCCAGTCGGTGAAGCGCAGGACCTGGCCGCCGATGAGGGGCGCGACGACGGGGGCGACGCCGGAGATCAGCATCAGGGTGGAGAAGAAGCGGGCCATCTCCACGCCGTCGTACAGGTCGCGGACGACCGCGCGGGCGATGACGATGCCCGCCGCGCCCGCGAGGCCCTGGAGCAGGCGGAAGCCGATGAGGAGTTCCGCGGTGGGGGCGAAGGCGCAGGTCGCGGTGGCGAGGACGTAGACGAGCAGGCCGATGAGGAGCGGGCGGCGCCGTCCCCACTTGTCGCTCATCGGGCCGACGACGAGCTGGCCGAGGGCCATGCCGAGCAGGCAGGCCGTCAGGGTCAGCTGCACGGTCGCGGCGGGCGCGTGCAGGGCGTCGGTGACCTCCGGCAGCGCCGGCAGGTACATGTCCATGGAGAGCGGGGGGACGGCCGTGAGGCCGCCGAGCACGAGGGTGACGAGGGCCCCGGTGCGGCGGAGGGCGGCGGGGCTCGCGGGGCCCGCCGCCTTCGGTATGTGGTGCTCTTCCGTTGTCCGCCCGCGCTCAGGCATGCCGCCCCTTCCGTGGATCGATGCGCCGTCCATGGTCGCAGGTCGAGTGACGGCCCGGGGCCTCACTCGTTTGGCTCATCGCCGGGCAGATCTTACGGGCCCCGGCTTCGCGCGAGAAGCGGAGTTGCGTGCCATCGCGGAGATACGTGTCATTCACACCTACAAGTTCGTGCTGTCCGTCCTCATCGGGCTCGCCACGCTGGCATTCACCGTGCCCGCGCCGGACGATTCACCGGTCGGCGCGGAGTGCCGTGACACGACGCTGGTCGGTGTGGCGCACCAGGATGACGACCTCTTGTTCATCAATCCGGCGATCGCCGAGGACTTCGGGAAAGGGAAGTGCCTCCGCGTCGTGTACGTGACCGCGGGCGACGCCCATCTGGAATGGTCGGGCGGGTATGCCGTCCGCCGCGAATGGGGCGTACAGCAGGCGTACAGCGCTCTCGCCGGTATGCCGATGCGGCCGGGCGCGCCCAGCCCTTGGGAGTACGCGCCCGTGAAGGCGGGCGGGCGGACCCTGCACGGTGTGCGTCTGGACACCGGACCGCCGGGGCCCGACATCCGGCTGCTCTTCCTGCGGCTGCCCGACGGGGGCTGGAGCCAGGAATCGTCGCGGCGCCACAGCCTGCTCGCCCTCTTCCGGTCGAGGGTCCATTCGCTCGGCGCGGTGGACGGCTCCGCGCGTTACACGGAATCGGATCTGGTCGCCACCCTGGCCGCCCTCATCAGGCGTTTTCGGCCCGACACCGTCCGCACCCTGGACTTCGCCAACACCACGCTGAAGTCCTCCGGCGAGGAATGGGCCGACCACAGCGATCACGCGATCACCGCGCGCTATTTCCGTCTCGCGACCCTCCGCGCCCGAATGGAATCAGACCCTCCTCGACTGACCGGATACGAGGGATATGGGAATGCGCTGCGTCCGCCCAATCTCAGTGCCGCCCGAACCGCCCACAAAAGGGCCATTTTCGAGCATTACTACATTCATGACGAGAGGCTGGTGAACCGCTGCCCCGGACATTACTGCGCGCCCACCAGAAAGGCGGCAGATCATTACATCCGGTGGCTCGAAAGGAATTATCCGCGCCGCACACCCGTCGCCCGCCCCGGCACCATCGTCTCCTGGATCGGCTCCACGGATTCCGGATTCACCGAGGCCGACCTCTGTCTGACCGGGGACGGCGGTGAGCACGGCGGCGAGATCCGCACCGCCCCTTGCACCGGTGCGCCCCAGCAACGGTGGCGCCTCGCGGACGGCCTGCTGCGGGCCGGGAGCGCGGGCGGCGGTCACCGATGCGTACGGGCCGAGGGCTCGGCCGTCGTCCTCGCGCCCTGCACCGGCGCACCTGCCGCCTGGTGGCTGGTCACGCGGTGGGGGCAGCTGCGTACCGCGGGCCGCTGCCTGACCCAGGACGATCCGCTGCGGCCGCACCCCCGGTTGCGGCTGGCCGCCTGCACCACGAAAGACCCCGGGCAGCGCTGGTTCACGCAATTCCCTTGACGCCGGGGCGAGTCAACGCGGCGACCGCCCGTTCACCGTACGGAGTGGCCATCACGCCCCCACGCGTGTGCTCACCGGAAAATCCGCCAAGACATGGAAAAGTGGGCTTCCCAGACAAATTGCCGATCCGGACAAGGCACGATGAAAATCTCCTTTCTGCTGCAGAACGCATATGGAATCGGTGGCACCGTCCGCGCCACCTTCAATTCCGCCGGTGCCCTCGCCGAGCGCCATGACGTTGAAATTGTCAGCGTCTGGCGGACGCACGACAGGCCCAGTCTGCCGCTCAGCGGAAAGGTCCGGCTGCGGCCGCTGATCGACAAGCGCCCGCACGCGCCGCGCAACGACCTCGGCAGCGCACTCCTTGGCGGGCCGACGGCGTGCGTCCCGCGCGTCGAGGCGCACGGCGCCGGTTTCGACGCGCTCACCGACCGGCGGGTGGCCCGTTTCCTCGGCCGTACGGACGCCGACGTGGTGGTGGCCACCAGGCCGGGCCTGGTGGTCTACCTCGCGGAGTTCGGCCGCGGCCACTATCTGCGGATCGGCCAGGAGCACCGCGTCTACGGCACCCACGAGCCCGGCATCCGCGCCGCGCAGGACGCGGCCATCGCCTCGCTGGACGCGCACACCACCGTCACGGAGGCGGACGCCGTCACGCACCGCCGGGAACTGGCCGCCACGGGCACCCCGATCGTGTCCATCCCCAACTCCTCGCCGCCACCCGGCACCACCGCGTCGGACGGCACGGCCCCGCTGGTCATCGCCGGTGGACGCCTCATCCCGGTGAAGCGGTACGGCCTGCTCGTGGACGCCTTCGCCACCGTGGCCGCCGCGCACCCGCACTGGAAGCTGCGGATCTACGGACGCGGCCCCAAGCACTCCGCGCTGCGCGCCCGCATCGACGAACTGGGGCTGAGCGACCACGTGTTCCTGATGGGCGCCACCCCCTCCCTCGCCACCGAGTGGGCCAAGGGGGCGATCGCCGCCGTCACCTCCCGCGAGGAGTCGTTCGGCATGACCATCGTGGAGGCCATGCAGTGCGGCACGCCCGTCGTCGCCACCGACTGCCCCCACGGGCCCGCCGAGATCATCCGGGACGGCGAGGACGGGCTGCTCGTCCGCTCGGGCGACAGCGCCGCCGTCGCCCGAGGGCTCCTCACGCTCATCGAGGACGCGGACCTGCGCCGCGCCATGGGCAGCGCCGCCCGCCGCAGCGCCGAGCGGTACGCGCCGGACCACATCGCCCGCCGCTACGAGGAGCTGATCGCCGACCTGCGCGCCGCCTCCCCGCCCGCCCCGGCCCCTCTCGACCTGCGCGTGGCCGCCGGTGTCAGGCGCGCCGGAGCCGCCACGCGCCGGGCGCTCGGGCGGACCGTGCGCAAGGTGGGGCGCGGGCGCGCGGCGCGGCTCGGCCCGCTGCGGCCGAGGTCGGCCTGTTCCGTGAACGCCGCCGGCGATGTCGTCGTACGGCTGGAGCGCGCCGGGATGCGGGGCAGCGCGTTCACGCTGACCGCGACGCGGCGCGGCACCGAAGGCCGGGGCGAGGATCTGCTCGCGGTTCCCCTGCGCGGGCCCGAGACCGACGGGGCCCCGTGGACGGCCGTGCTGGAACGCCGTGCCCACCGGCTCGCCGAGGGCCGCTGGGACTTCCATGTCGTCCGGTCGGACGACGGCGTACGGCGCCGCGTGGCGTGCACGACCGTCGAACAGCGCGACCTGCTGGGCCTCGCGGCCCTGCCGGGGACGCCGTTCGGCTGGTGGATCCCCTATCCGACCGTCAAGAACAACCTCTCCCTGCGCACATGGCACCGCCCCGCGCACGCCGAGGCCCACACGCTGACGGCCGACGCGGCGTCGTGCGCGGTGGAAGGCACGCTGTACGGCGCGGAGTTCGCCCACGAGGAGCGCCCCCGCCTCCTCGCCGTACCGCGCCGGAATCCCGCCTCCGCCTTCGAGACCGACGTGACGACGTGCGGGCCCGACCGCTTCCGCTTCCGCGTGCCCTACACCCGGCTCCTTGACGCCGGTGACGGAGAGCCGGAGACCTGGGAGCTGGCCCTGCGGCTCTCCCCCGGTGCCGAGCCGGTGCGGGTGGCGCGCGTCATCGGCGATGTCGTCGACCGCAAGCGGACGGACGTGTATCCGGCCGCCGAGTACCCGTATCCGGCTGCCGGGACGCCCGGCGGCCGGGCCGGTGCCACCGCCTCCGTGCGTCCCTTCTTCACCGCGGACAACGATCTGGCGCTGGCTCTCAGGACGCCGGAGGCCGCCGACGGCGGCTACGCGGGCCGCAGCCCCGGGTCGCCCGACTCGGTCACGAAGGACGCCGCGGTCTTGATGGGGGCACCCGGCGTCGTGACCGCCGAGACCGTCTTGAAGTCGGCGCGCGCCTCGTCCCGGCCGAGGCCGACCGTCACGTAGCCCCGCCGCCCGTTGTAGAACTTCAGGTGCGGGTTGGCCTTGGTGTACGTGTCCCAGTTGGCCGGCTTGTCCGCGCCGTCCTTGCCGCTCGCGATGGACGTCGCGACGATCTCCGTGCCCACGGTCCTCGACGAGGGGTCGTCGAAGTCGGCCTTGATGTCGAAGGCGTAGCCGACGTGCACGTCTCCGGTGAGGACCATGAGGTTGTCGAGGCCGGCCGCCTTCGCGCCCGCGAGGACCCGCTTGCGGGAGGCGCGGTAGCCGTCCCAGGCGTCCATGGAGAGCTTGGCCTGCGCGGTGAGGTCCAGCTTGCGCTGGGAGAAGGTGACCTGCTGCGGGACCACGTTCCACAGCGCGCGCGAGCGGCGCCAGCCGTCGAGGAGCCAGCGCTCCTGGGTGGCGCCGGTGATGGTGCGCCTCGGGTCGTCCGACTCGGGTCCCGGGGCGTGCGCCTTGTCGCCGTACGCCTGGTCGGAGCGGTACTGGCGGGTGTCGAGGATGTCGAACTGGGCGAGGCGGCCCCAGACCAGGCGCCGGTAGAGCTGCGCGTCGGGGCCCTTGGGCAGCTGCGGGCGGCGCAGCGGGAGGTTCTCCCAGTACGCGCGGTAGGCGGAGGCGCGGCGCAGCAGGAACTCGGCGGGCGGGTTGCCGTTCTCGTCGATGTCGTCGGCGTAGTTGTTCTCGGTCTCGTGGTCGTCCCAGGTGACGACGAAGGGGTGCGCGGCGTGGGCGGCGCGCAGGTCGGGGTCGGACTTGTAGAGGGCGTACCGCAGGCGGTAGTCCTCCAGGGTCTGGGTCTCCTTGTTGTAGTGGGCGGGCAGCGTCCGGTCGGTGTAGTTGCGTGCGCCGCCGGTCGCGTTGACCGCGTACTCGTAGAGGTAGTCGCCGAGGTGGAAGACGACGTCGACGTCATCCTGCGCGAGGTGCTTGTACGCGGTGAAGTAGCCGTCGTGGTACGCCTGGCAGGAGACCGCGGCGAGGGTCAGGGACCCGGGGCGGCTGCCCGGCGCGGGGGCGGTGCGGGTGCGGCCGGTGGCGCTGGTCCACTGACCCGCGCGGAAGCGGAAGTAGTAGCGGCGGCCCGCGTCCAGGTGGTCGACCTCGACGTGCACGGTGTGGTTGTACTCGGGGTGCGCGGTGGTGACGCCGCGTCTGGCGACGCGCCGGAAGCGGGCGTCGTGGGCGAGTTCCCAGTGGACGGTGACGCGCTCCTTGGGCAGGCCGCCGCCGGGCTCGTAGGGGGCGGGGGCGAGGCGGGTCCACAGCAGGACCGAGGAGGGCAGCGGGTCCCCGGAGGCGACGCCGAGGGTGAAGGGGTTCTCCTTGATGCGGCGGGCGTCCAGCTCGGCGGCGCCCGCGACGCCCGCGGTCGGCAGGTTGGTGGCGAAGGCGAGCGTGGCGGCGGCACCGGTGACGGTGAGGAAACGGCGGCGCCCCAGGTGCTGGGCGGCGGCCCGGAGTTCGGGTGCGTGCTGCTGGGCTGCGGGTGTCATGTGGCCCTCCCCTGACGATTGGTGTCAGGGGCATGTAAGTGGCGGGGGACGTCCTGCGCCTGTCACGTACACAACAGCCATATGGCGGTCGGATGATGTCCACGTGCCCGCGCCTCCCGTACGCTGCGGGGCCATGAACGCTGAGCGAACTGCCTCATCGAACGCGGCCGGGACCGAGGGGGAGACGGCGGTGAGGACCGTCGGGGACGGTTCCGTCGGCAGCACCGTGGAGGCCGACCCGGAGGGGGTCACGGCGGGGGTGGCGAGGACCGCCGTGGTCGCCGCCGCGGAGAGCGTCGTGGAGACCGCCGCGGAGCACCTCGCCGAGCCCGCCGCGCCGGACTCCCCCAGGGTCGCCCTGGTGACCGGGGCCGGTTCCGGGATCGGCCGTGCCGTCACCCTCGAACTGCTCGCCGCCGGCTGGTCGGTGGCGCTCGCGGGCCGCCGCCTGGAGACCCTGGAGGAGACGGCCTCCCTCGCCCCCCTCAAGGGCGAGGCCCCCCTGTGCGTACGGACCGACGTGTCGAACCCGGAGGACGTGGCGGCGCTCTTCGGCGCCGTGCGCGAGCGGTTCGGACGCCTCGACCTGCTCTTCAACAACGCCGGCACGTTCGGCCCGGGCGGCGTCCCCGTCGAGGACCTTCCCTACGACGCCTGGCGCCACGTCGTCGACGTCAACCTCAACGGCGCCTTCCTGTGCGCGCAGGCCGCCTTCCGGCAGATGAAGGAGCAGGACCCGCGGGGCGGACGGATCATCAACAACGGCTCGATCGCGGCACACACGCCGCGTCCCAACTCGGTCGCGTACACGGCCACGAAGCACGCGCTGACCGGCCTGACCAAGTCACTCTCCCTGGACGGGCGCCCCTACCGGATCGCCGTCGGGCAGATCGACATCGGCAACGCCGCGACCGACATGACCGAGCGCATGCAGTCCGGCATCCTCCAGGCCAACGGCCAGTTGGCGAGCGAGCCGGTGATGGACGTGGCCGACGTGGCGCGGACGGTGCGGCACATGGCGGAGCTGCCGCTGGAGGCGAACGTGCAGTTCGCGACCGTGCTCGCGACCAACATGCCGTACATCGGGCGGGGTTGAGACCTGCGGAGTGCCAGGGCGGGATCAGGGCGGGGCCGGGATCTCCCCAAGTGGAATCGGAGGTACCGCCTCAAGGCGGGCGCAGGCGCCCCGTATGCTCAGCTCCTCTCCACGAGAACTTCACACTGGGAGCACTCCTTGCGCATACGCACCATGGCCCCCGCGGCGCTCGCCGCCACCGCCCTCTCGGCCTCCCTGCTCGCCGCGTCGCCCGCCTCCGCGGCGACCGCGCGCCACCAGGGCGGGCTGCACCTCGGCACCATCCAGTACGACAGCCCGGGCCGGGACACCCGCTCGAACTCCTCGCTGAACGCGGAGTGGGTGAACATCCACAACAGCACGCGGTCCGCGATCCAGCTCAAGGGCTACAAGCTCAAGGACGAGACCGGCTACACGTACACCTTCGGCAGCTACAACATCGGCGCGGGCAAGACCGTCAAGGTCCGCACGGGCCAGGGCACCAACGCCTCGGGCGTGCGCTACTGGGGCCAGAGCAACTACGTCTGGAACAACACCAGCGACAAGGCGCGCCTGCTCAAGCCGAGCGGTTCGCTCCAGGACTCCTGCTCGTGGACGACGAGCGACGACGGGACCAAGAGCTGCCACTGACCGGCGCCGGCCGCCTCCGAGGGTGCTTCGGGGCCTGGAGGCGTCAGGCCTGGCCCGTTTCGAAGCGGGTGATCCGGCCCGCGTCGTCGACGGTGAAGCGCCACTTCGTGCGCATCTCGCCCCAGGTGTCGTTGCGGTAGCTGACGAGCAGCGTGCGGCCGCCGTCCGACTCCGACTCGACGTCCATGTGGCCGTTGGAGGAGAAGACCTCACGCTCGGTCCACTCGGCGATGTCCCGGTCGGAGCCGTCGTCGGACATGCTCGCGCCGGGGGCGAGCAGCGCCTCGAAGGCGGCCCGGTCGTGGGAGTTCACCGCGGTGACGAACGCGCGTACGGCGGGGTCGCCCAGCCGGTTTACCTGAATGCTCATGGGCCCACGCTCACATCGGGCCGTCCGGGCCGCCACCGGGCGGGGCGGGGCCCTCACCCGTACGGCCGCGCGGGCCGGGTGCCCGGCGCCGGTCCGTCGGACGGTGGGAGGGTCACCCCCTCGGCGAGAGCCGACCCATCGACCTGGGAGCCCCCATGACCTGTTCGTGCCCGGACCGACGTGACCTCGGGCTGCTGCTTCTGCGCGTGGGGACCGGGGGTGTGCTGGCCGCGCACGGCACGCAGAAGCTGTTCGGCTGGTTCGGCGGGGGCGGCCTCCAAGGTACGGGGGCCTGGATGGAGTCCATCGGATACGTGCCCGGCAAGATGAACGCCCTGGTCGCGGGGGTCGCCGAAGCGGGCGGCGGCACGCTGCTCGCGCTCGGCCTCGCGACTCCGGCGGCCGGTTCGGCCGCGGCGGGGGCGATGGCGGGCGCGTCGGCCGTACACGCCCCGAACGGCTTCTTCAGCCAGGGCGGCGGTTACGAGTACCCGGCGTTCCTCGGCATGGTCTCCGCGGCGCTCGCCGTCACGGGGCCCGGCCGCTACTCCGCGGACCATGCGCTCGGCCACTCCCTCAATCGCGCCTGGATGGTTCCGGCGGGGCTCGCGGGCGCGGCGGTGGGGGTGCTTGTGACTCTGGGAGCGCGGCGGAGGGCGCGGCGCTCGCCGGAGGCGTAGTCGGGCCGGGGGGCCTTGGGTGTGGGGTGCCTGCGGGTTCGTTGGGGCTGGGCGCGCAGTTCCCCGCGCCCCTTTGGGGCGCCTCGTGCGGGCCGCACCCCGCGCCCCCTTGGGGCGCCTCGTGCGGGCCCGTGAAAAGTGGTGGTCCGGGTGGGGAAGGGCGGGATAGCGTCCGGTCGTATGAGCCTTGACTCCGATCTTCCGCCGCGGCTTGGTCATCTCGCCTTTCACGGGCCCCTCTCCGACGCCCGCGCGCGGCGGCTCGTCGGGCGGCTCGCGGCCACCGGGCCCCGTACCGTTCTCGACATCGGGTGCGGCTGGGGCGAGTTGTTGCTCCGGGTGCTCGAAGCCGCCCCGGGAGCCACCGGCGTCGGCGTCGACATCGAGGCCGACGACCTGGCCCGCGGCCGCGCCCTCGCCAAGGAGCGCGGGCTCGACGAGCGGGTCGTCTTCGTCGAGGAGTCCGCGAGGGACACCACGCGCGACCCGGCGGACATCGTGCTCTGCCTCGGCGCGAGCCAGGCGCTCAGCGCCGCCGCGCCGCCCCTCGCGACGGTCGAGGCCCTGCGCGCCCTGCGCGGCCTGGTGACTTCCGGGGGCCGGGTGGTCCTCGGGGAGGGCTTCTGGCAGCGGACCCCCACCGAAGGCGAGCTCGCCGGGATGTGGCCGGGCGCCCGCGCGGACGAGCATCTGTCGCTCGGCGACCTGGTGGACGCGGCGATCGAGGCGGGGTTCCGCCCGCTGTGGGTGGAGACGGCGAGCGAGGAGGAGTGGGAGGAGTTCGAGTCGGGTTACCGCAGCGGCGTCGAGGAGTGGCTCGCCGCGCACCCGGACCACCCCTCGGCCGCCGAGACGCGCGCGAAGGTCGACGCCCAGCGCTCCACGTGGCTGCGCGGCTACCGCACCCTGCTCGGCCTCGCGTATCTGACCTTGGTGCCCGTCGGCTGAGGCGGGTTAGGGTCGTGCAATGGACGCGAGAGTCACGGCTGTCAGCGGCAACGCCGCGTACTCCTTCAGCAAGCCGAACCGCGAGAGCGTCACGCTGGTCGCCGGGTTCGGCGTCGAGGGGGACGTACACGCCGGTGAGAAGGTCAAGCACCGCTTCCGCGTACGGCAGAACCCCGACCAGCCGAACCTCCGCCAGGTCCACCTCATCCACGAGGAGCTCTTCGACGAGCTGGCGGCGGACGGCTTCACCGTGGCCCCCGGCGAGCTGGGCGAGAACATCACCACGTGCGGCGTCGACCTCCTCGGCCTGCCCACGGGGACACTGCTGCGCCTCGGCGGTTCCGCCGTCGTGGAGGTCACGGGTCTGCGCACCCCGTGCCGCCAGATCGACACATTCCGGGCGGGGCTCATGAAGAAGCTCGTCGGACGCGACGCCGACGGCGCCGTCGCCCACAAGGCGGGCATCATGAGCGTGGTCGTCCAGGGCGGCGAGATCCACCCCGGCGACCCGATCGAGGTCGTCCTGCCCGAGGGTCCGCACCGCCCGCTGAGAACCGTCTGAGGCATCCCCTGTAAGGGCCCTTGCGAGGGGCGTTACTTGATGGTGGTGTCGCCGAGGGCCTCAAGTACCCGCCGGAGACCGTCCCCCGCCGCATCGACCAGCTCGCGGTCCACGTCGGCGAGCAGCAGTTCGTAGTTGGCCAGGTGGTCGGCGAAGGCGGCCCGCACGACCTCGTGCCCGCGCTCGGTGAGGCGGATCTTGACGCTGCGCCGGTCCTCCGTGTCGCGTACGCGCTCCACCAGGCCCTTGGCCTCCATCTTGTCGACGCGGTTGGTGATGGTTCCGGACGACACCATGGACGCCTTGAGGAAGGTGCCGGCGGTCAGGGCGTAGGGCGGGCCGGAGCGCTGGAGCGTGGTGAGGACGTCGAACTCCCCGACGTCCAGGCCGTGTCGGCCCGCGATGGTCTTGACCGACTTGTCGACCACGAGGGCCAGCCGCTGGATGCGGCCGAAGAGCTGCACGGGCCACAGCTCCTCCTCCAGGTCGGGCCGCTCCTTGGCCCACTGACCGATGATCGCGTCCACGGCGTCACTCATCGCTGCCACTCCTCTCGATACGCGCTATCTCAGTAGAGACTCTATCAGTCCTGGTTCTCTTAGTTTCGAGATACTTGACTCTGGGATAGTCGAATGCTTTTATCTCACTACTGAGATTGTCGAGTCCGAGCGACAACCGAACGACAGGAGTACGTCATGTCCGAGCTGTCCCTCCACCCCGCCGCCCAGGACCTGCTCTTCCGCGAGGCGCGCACCGCGAACACCTTCACCGACGAGCCGGTCACCGAGGAGCAGGTCCAGGCCATCTACGACCTGGTGAAGTACGCCCCCACCGCCTACAACATGTCGCCGCTGCGGGTGGTCCTCGTCCGGTCCACCGACACCCGCGAGCGGCTCGGGGAGCTGATGGCCGAGGGCAACAGACAGAAGACGCTGGCCGCCCCGCTGGTCGCGATCCTCGCCACCGACAACGAGTTCCACGAGGAACTGCCCTCGCTGCTCCCGCACTTCCCGCAGGCCAAGGACCTCCTCTTCGCCGACCGCGCCGTCCGGGAGGAGTCCGCGCTGGTCAACGGCGTGCTCCAGGCCGCCTACTTCATACTCGGCGTGCGCGCGGCGGGGCTGGCCGCGGGGCCCATGACCGGCTTCGACTTCCCGGGCGTACGCAAGGAGTTCCTGGACGACGACCACACCCCGCTGATGGTCGTGAACATCGGCCGGCCGGGCCCGGACGCCTGGTTCCCGCGTTCACCGCGGCTCAGCTACGGCCAAGTCGTCACCTCCGTCTGAACCCCTCCGCCTGAACCCCCCGACCCGATCGGAGCCGCCAGCATGTCCGTGCTCACGCAGACCCGTCCCGGCCCCGCCCCGCAGGCGGCATCCGTCACCCCGCCCCCGGCCGCCGTACGCCCCACGCGCCAAGTCCCTGCCCTCTGGCTGGCGTTGCTGGCCACCCCGGTCGCCGCGAGCGCCAACAGTCCCGTGCTGATACTCCCCGACATGGCCGGCTCGCTCGGGGTCCGTACGGCCACCGCGACCTGGCTCGTCACCGTGTTCGCCTGGGCCATGGCCGTCGGCACCCCGCTGATGGCGGCACTGCTGCGCCGCCGCGGCCTCGGCACCACGCTCAAGCTGAGCGCCGCCCTGGTCGTGGCCGGCACCGCGGTCCTCGCCGCGGCGCCCTGGCTGCCGCTCGCCATGGCGGGGCGGGCCGCGCAGGCCGCGGGCGGCGCGGGCCTGGTGACCGCGGCGATGAGCCTGGCGGGCTCGGTCCGCCGGATGGGCGTGATCACCGCGGGCTTCGGCACGCTCGGGGCGGTCGGGCCGCTCCTCGGCTCGGCCGTCGCGGGCACCGCCTCCTGGCGGGTGTCCCTGGCCGTCGGCGCGGTCGCCCTCCTCGCCCTGCCCGCGGTCGTACGCCGCGCCGACCTGTCCGCACCGCGAGGGAGCACCCCGTTCGACGGCCGGGGCGCCGCCCTGCTGGTCCTGACGGCGACGGCCCTGGTGCTCATCCCGCGCTATCCGCTCCCGGCCCTGGCCGCCGCACTGGCGACGGCCGTACCGCTGGCCCTGCACATCCGCGCACACCCCACCGGTTTCGTGCCGACGGCCCTGCTGCGCACCCGCGCCTTCGTGCTCTCGGCCGCGCTCGCCTGCACCTTGGCGACCTCGTACTTCACCCTGCTCTTCACGGTCCCGCAGCTGCTGGGCGAGCGCACCGACTGGTCGGCCGCCACGATCGGCACCGGCCAGCTGGTGGCCCTCCTCGCCGGCTCCGCGCTCTCCATGGCGCTGGCCGCGGCCTCGGCCCGGATGACCCGGGCACGGGTCCTGACGATCCTGCTCACCGTCGGCGCGCTCGCACCGCTCACCGCCGCGCTGACCCCCTGGGCGCCGCTGCTCCTGCTGGTCGCGACGCTGGCCGTCTTCACGACCAGCGCCGGCCAGGCGACGCTCATGGTGTACGCGACCAAGGACGCGCCGGACGCCCAACGCCCCACCGGCATCGGCCTGTTCAACCTCTGCTACCAGCTCGGCGGCGCCTTCGGCCCGGCGATCGCGGCGGCCGTCGCACTGGGCGGCTGAGGCGGGGGGCCGGTGAGCGGCCGGTGAGCCCGGCCGCTCAGCCCTCCTCCCCCTCCCCCGCCCCGGGGGCAGTGACGGACTCCGCCAGGAGATCGACGTACGCGGTGGTCCACGCCTCGACCGTGGCGCGGTCCCACAGGTCGGTCGAGTACTCCAGGTAGCCGGAGAGGACATCGCCCGTGGGGATCAGGCCGAAGTTGAACTCCGAGCGCGCGCCGGGCACCGCGAGGTCCTCCACCGCCGTGGTCACGCCGGGCAGTTCGATGTCCGTCTCCAGCGAGCTCTGGTACTGGAAACCGAGCGGCAGCCGGTCGGGGACCTCGGTCCCCAGCGCCTCCCGCAGCTCCTCCGCCACCGCCCGAATCGGCGCGGCGTGGTCGATGGCCCCGACCACACCGCGCGCCACCTGGTCCACCAGCGCGCCGAACGTGTCGGCCTCGCCGCCGCGGACCCGGAGCGTGAAGGACGACACCGTGCAGGCCGCGAGGGCCTCGAACTCGCGCCGCTCGCGGTTGGCGTAGGAGATGCCGAGTACGACGTCCTGTTCGCCGGTCACCTTCGCGACCAGGCGGGCCAGGGCGGCCGCCGTCACCGCGAAGGGCGTCGTCCGGTGCCGCCGCGCCAGCGCCTCCACGCCGGCCCGCACCGCGCTCCCCACGGTGAACAGCACCACGTCGCCCTCCCCGCTCAGCTGCTCGGGGCGGGGCCGGTCCAGTGGCAGCGCCAGGTCGAAGGGGGCGCCTTTCAACTGCCGTGCCCAGTAGTCGACGAGGCGGCCCCTGTCCTGGGTGCGGCCGCGGTCCTGCTGCCAGCGCGCGTACTCGCTGGGCTGCGGCACGGTCTCCGGCAGGCCGTGGGGCTCTCCGGTGACCGCCGCCCGGTACAGCGCGGCCAGTTCGCGCAGCAGGACGCTGACCGACCAGCCGTCGCAGGCCGAGTGGTGCAGGACGAAGAGGAGCGCCCAGCGGTCGGCGCCGGTGCGCAGCAGCCGGAACACCGGGGCGAGTTCGGCCCGGATGTCGAACGGCTCGGCCGCCGTCTCCGCCGCCAGACGCTCGGCCTCCGCCTCCGTGTCGGCCACGTCCGCGGGGTCCGGGCACGCGACCAGATCCTCCTCGGGCAGCTCGACCGGCCGTGGGGCCAACGCCTCCTGCCACCACTCCCCCGTCCCCTCGTCCTGCACGAGGCGGGTGCGCAGCGCCTCGTGGCGGGCGACCAGTTGGGTCAGTGCGGCGCGCAGGGCGGGTACGTCGAGCGCGCCCGTGAAGGTGAGGCGCATCGCCACGTTGTAGATCTGGGGGCGGGGGTGGGTCAGGTGCCGGGTGATGAAGGCGCTCTGCTGGGCGGTGACGGGGGCGCGCCCGAGTACGTCGGCGGCCGTTCCGCTCCTGCTCCCGTTCTCGTCCTCTCCCTCGCCCTCGCCCTCGCCCTCACTCTCGCTTTCGGTTTCGCTCTCGTCGCCGTTCGCGGAGAGGTACTGCGCCATGGCGCCCAGCGTGGGCTGCTCGTAGAAGCGGGCAACGGGGTACTCGACGCCGAACTCCTCCCGCACGCTGTTGACGAGGCGGATGGCCGTGAGCGAGTGCCCGCCAAGCTCGAAGAACGATGCGTCGGCCCCGACCATGGCGGGATCGATCTCGAATTCGTCGGCCCACAGCCGCCGCACGCGCGCCTCCACGTTCTCGGGGGCCGGGCGGACGGGAGCGGCGGAGGGCGGGGTGTCGCCGGGTGCCATGGGGTTCGTCACCGTCGTGAGGGACGGGGCGGGCAGCGCCGTTCGGTCCAGCTTTCCGTTGGCGGAGAGGGGGAGCGCGGGCAGTACGGACCAGGCGCGCGGGACCAGGTGGTCGGGGAGGCGTGTCGCCAGTTCCGCCGTCAGGCGGGCGGCCAGTTCCTGGGGGCTCGACGTCGGCGTCGCGGGCACCACGTAGGCCGCGAGGCGGGCCTCCCCCCGGTGGTCCCGGTGCGACAGGACCACCGCCTCGGCGACCTCCGCGAGGCCGTTGAGGGCGTGCGAGACCTCTTCGGGCTCCACGCGGAACCCCCGTATCTTCACCTGGTCGTCCGACCTGCCCCGGAACTCCAGGGCCCCTGAAGCGTCCCAGCACACCAAGTCGCCCGTGCGGTACATCCGTTCCGTGCCGTCCGGGCCGTCCGGGCCGCCCGTGCGGGCCAGCGGGTCGCGGACGAAGCGTTCCGCGGTCAGGTCGGGCCTGCCCAGGTAGCCGGTGGCCACCCCGGGGCCGCCCACGTACAGCTCCCCCACCTCCCCGGCGGGCACCTCGCGGCCCTCCGCGTCGAGCACCCGCAGCGTGACGTTGTCGACCGGGCGCCCGACCGGGATCGGGGCCGGGGCCTCGGAGGGGGCGGGGGCGGGCTCCACCGTGTGGACCGTGCAGAGCACCGTCGCCTCCGTGGGGCCGTACACGTTCACCGTCTCGTACGGCGCGCCCGGGCGCGGCCTGGTGCGCAGTACGTCGCCGCCGAGCAGCAGGTGCCGCAGCGGGGGCTGCCGGTCGTCGGGCAGGGCGAGGACGGCCTCGCCGAGGGCGGTCGGCAGGATGGTGAAGGTGACGGCGTGCTCCGCGTACCAGCGGGCCAGCGCGGCCGGGTCCTTGCGGACCGTGTCGTCGGCGACGACGACCGTGGCGCCCGCCGTCAGCGCGGGCCAGATCTCCAGGACGGCCGCGTCGAAGCTCTGCCCGCACACGGCGGCGCTGCGGTCGTCCGCCGTGAAGCCGAAGCGCTCGTGGTGCCACTGGCACAGGTCCACGACCGCCCGGTGCGGGATGGCCACGCCCTTGGGAGCGCCCGTGCTGCCCGAGGTGTAGATCGCCATGCACAGGGACTCGGGGTCGGGAGCGGATCCCGGCGGCGCGTCCGTGGACGCGAGTGGCGCGGCGTCGACCTCCACCACGGCGGTCCCGGACGGCGGTGTCGGCCTCCCCTCGGCCTCCCCGTCCACCACGAGCGTCCGCGCCCCGCTCTCGGCGAGGATCGCCTCGGCCCTCGCCCGGCCCTGTCCGGGGTCCAGCGGCACATAGCCGTGGCCCGACTTGAGCGCCGCCAGCATGGTGACGACGAGGTCGATGCCGCGCGGCAGCCACAGGGCGACCGGCCCGTCACCCCGGCCCCGCTCGCGCAGGACGGCCGCGAGCCGCTCGGCGCGCTCGTCCAGCTCCCGGTAGGTCAGCGTCTGTTCGCCGCTGATCACGGCGGTGCGGCCGGGGGCCGCCTCGGCCCACCGTGACGCGAGGGCGTGGACGGTGCTCCGGGTCCGCTGCCGGGCCCGCCCGCGCCGCCACGCCTCGGGCACCGCGCCCGGTCCCGGGGCGCCCACCGCTTCCGTGAGGACGTCACGGAAGGTCCCGAAGAGCGCGTCGACGGTCGCCTCGTCGAACAGGTCGGTGTTGTACTCCAGATGGCAGCGGACGCCGTCCGGCTGATCGGTGAAGTACACGCTGAGGTCGGTCAGCGCCTTGTCGGGCCCCGAGTCGAGCGGTGTCGCCCGCACCCCGGGCAGGTCGAAGCGGAAGGGGTCGCCGGTCTCGTACTCGGCGAGCGTCTGGAAGACGGGCGTCCTGTCGAGTGCCCGCGCGGGGGCCAGCTCCCGGACGACGGCCTCGAAGGGCACGTCCGCGTGGTCGTACGCGTCCAGGGCGACCGCGCGCACCCGGTCGAGAAGGGTGCCGAAGTCCGGGTCGCCGGAGAGGTCGAGGCGCAGCGCGAGGGTGTTCACGAAGAAGCCGACGACATCCTCGTACGGGGGCCTGCGGTCGGACATCGGGGTGCCGATGACGAGGTCGTCCTGGCCGGTGACGCGGCGCAGGGCCGCCGCGTATCCGGCGAGCAGCGTCATGAAGAGCGTACTGCGCCGCTCGCGGCTGAACTTGCGTACGGCGTCGGAGAGTTCGGGGGTGAGCGTGCGGAACAGGGCGCGGCCGTTCGACGTCATCACGGCGGGCCTCGGCCGGTCCGTGGGCAGGTCGAGGACGGGCAGGTCGCCGTCGAGCGCCTTCTTCCAGTACGCGAGGTCCTCCGCCGCCTTCGCGTCGCCGAGGGAGTCGAGCTGGCGGCGGGCGTGGTCGGCGTAGGTGTGGGTGAGGGCGGGCAGTCCGGCGGCGGCCGGGGCGCCCGCGGGCTCGCCCGTGGTCTCGCCCGCGCTCTCCGCGCGGTAGAGGGCGGACACGTCGCGGGCGAGGACGGCGGCCGACGCCGCGTCCATCACGATGTGGTGCAGGGAGAGGACGAGGACGTGCCGCTCGGCGCCGAGGCGGACCAGGCGCGTGACGAACAGGGGGCCGTTCGCGAGGTCGAAGCGGCGCTCGCTCTCCGCCTTGAGGGTGTCGGCGACCGCGTCACGCCCGGGGGCCGTCCCGTCGACGACCTCGAAGTCCACCCCACTGGCCTCTTGGGCGAACTGCCGCGCCTCGCCCGCCACTTCGCGGAAGACCGTGCGCAGCTGCTCGTGCCGGGCGACGAGCGCGCGCAGGGAGTTCCGCAGCGCGTCGACGTCCAGCGGGCCGTCGAGGTCGATGGCCTTGACCTCGTTGTACGCGGTGCGGCCCGGCAGCATCCGCTCCAGGAACCAGATCCGCTGCTGGCCCGGCGAGAGGGGCGCTCCGGAGGCGGGCGGCACGGTGGCGGGTGGCGCGGTGGCGGCCGGCGCGGCGGTGGGCGTCGTGCAGGAGCGGCGCAGCGCGTCGAGGTGGACCAGACCGGCGCGCATCGCGGCCGGCTCCACGCCGAAGTCGACCAGCGCGACGACCTCGTCGGCGCCCGCGGCCCGCACCTCGTCCACGACGAGCCGCACGCTCTCGGGGCTGCCGATGAGGGCGCGCTGGTCGCAGTAGCGGTCGTAGGCGCGGCGGAACACGACGTCCAGGTCGTCCTCCGTCATCGCCGACAGGTCGACCTGGTGGCCCAGGCTGTTGGCGACGCCGCCGAACAGGGACAGGGACGCCCGCATGTACCGGGACAGCGGCTCGCGGGCCTCGGCGCGGGCCGCCGCGTGGTCCTCGGCGAGGTAGGTGTGCAGGAGCACGGCGACGTGCCCCGCGTCCGGGTCGAGGCCGTGCTCGGCGCGCGTACGGCGGTAGAGCGCGATGTTCTCGCGGAGCTGGTCGACGCCCTGGGTCATGAGGTTGGTGACGATGCCGAGGTCGTGGCGTGCGGCCTGTTCGTACGAGGCCGGGTTGCCGACCACGGCCGTATACATGGGCGGGGCGTCCTGCACCGGGCGCGGGAAGAGGCACAGGGCCTTCTCGCCGTCGCCGGTGGTGCGGCGCACGGGGTCGCCGCGCCACAACTGCCGCACCTGCGCCACCTGTTCGTACATCGTCTCCTTGTGGGTGCCGAAGCGCTCGGGGAAGAAGACGAAGTCGTTGGCGTGCCAGCCGCTGGCGCAGCCGATGCCGACGCGGCCCCCGGAGAGGTTGTCGACCATCGACCACTCTTCGGCGACGCGGATCGGATCGTGCAGCGGCAGGACGACGGAGCCCGCGTTGATGCGGATGCGGTCGGTCTCGCGGGCGAGCGCGGCGGCGAGTACCACCGGGTTCGGGAAGAGGCCGCCGAAGGAGTGGAAGTGCCGCTCGGGGATCCACAGGGAGTGGAAGCCGTTGCGGTCGGCGAAGCGGGCGGTCTCCAGGAGGTGGTCGTACTTGCCGTGCCGGGGCGCCTGCTCGTCCTGCGGGTAGTCGCCGAAGAAGTAGACGCCGAAGTCGAGGGGGCGGGTGCGCGCCGCTGCGGCTCGGGGGGCGGGCACGGCAGCGGCCGCGGCGGCGTTCCAGGCCATGGCCTGCGGCTTCGCCTTCGGCTTCGGTTTCGGTGTGGGCTTAGGCGTCGCCTTCGCCTTCGCCTTCGTACGGAAGAAGCCCGCAGCGCGCAGCTCCCGCAAGGAGCCCTTCACCGCGTCGACGATGAACTCGACGTCGCTGTCGGAGTGTTCGGTGGAGAGGAAGAAGTTGCGCCACTCCCACACGTGGACGCCGCGCAACATCAGGTGGTGGTAGAGCAGCTCCATGTCCGCGCGGTGCTCGAACCGGAACATCGAGCCGAAGTGGCTCATGCTCAGGGCGAACTCCTCCGCCTCGAAGAAGGAGTTGAGCGCGCCCGCCAGCTCGTCGGTGCGGGCGTTCAGCCGCTCCTGGAGGCGCGGGCTGTGCTCCTTGAGGTGGGTGAGCACGGCGCGGGCCGCGACCATCGACACGGGGTGCTGGATGTACGTACCGCCGAAGAAGGTCGTGTCGGCCGCCGGGTAGCTGTCGTCCCCGTAGCTCCAGTATCCGCCGTCGATGCCGTCCATGATGTCGGCGCGGCCCGCGATGGCCCCGATGGGGAAGCCGCCGCCGAGCAGTTTGCCGTAGGTGGCGAGGTCGGGGGTGACGCCGTAGAGGTCCTGGGCGCCGCGCGGCGCGGGGCGGAAACCGGTCAGCATCTCGTCGAAGAGCAGCACGATGCCGTGGCGCGCGGTCAGCTCGCGCAGCCGTCGCACGAAGGCCGCGGGCTGGAGCGCCGGGTGGCGGCTCTGCACCGGCTCGACGACGACCGCCGCGATGTCGCCCGCCTGCGCCTCGATGACGGCGAGGCTCTCCTCGCTGCCGTAGGGGAGGACGAGCAGATCGGCGACGGCGTTCTGCGGGACGCCCGCGGACATGGGGACCGTGGTCAGGCCCTCGCCGCCGGTGCGCGGGGAGCGGCCGAGGACGTTGTCGTTGTGGCCGTGGTAGGCGCCCTCGAAGGTGATGATGCGGGAGCGGCCGGTGGCGGCGCGGGCGAGGCGGATGGCGGCGGAGTTCGCCTCGGTGCCGGAGTTGGCGAAGGCGACGCGCTCCATGCCGGTCAGCTCGGCGAGGAGTTCGGCGGCCTCGCCGGTCTCGACGTTGCGGGGGCCGAGCTGGATGCCGCGCGAGAGGTGCTCGCGGACCGCTTCGGAGACGAAGGCGGGCTCGTGGCCGAAGAGCAGCACGCCGAAGCCCATGGTGATGTCGACGTAACGGTTGCCGTCGACGTCCTCCAGCCAGGAGCCGTGCGCCCTGCGCCCCGCGATGGGGTACAGCATCTCCTTCGTGCCGCTGCGGAACCCGACCGCGGCCCGGCTGTCGGCGAGCACCCGGCGGTAGCGCTGGGTTATCCGCTTCGAGGTGGGCGTCTTGGCGGTGTAACGGCGTACGAGGTCGTCGAGGTGGGCCCGCTGCGACTCCGGGGAGCCGCCGCGGACCATCCCGGAGGCGCGGGACACCTCCAGGCGGGGCCCGTGCTGGGCGGGGCGGGCCGCGGGCGGCGCCTCTCCCGCCGGGGCCCCCAGCTGCTGGGAGATGCGCTGGGACAGCTCGGCCATCGCGGCGAGGTCCTGGTCGACGGCCGCGGAGAGGGAGTCCTGGGGCGCGCTCATCGGTCTGTCCGGGTGGCCGGGGCGGCGGCGTGAGCGGTCTGACCCGCCTGGGCCGCGAGGAGCTGGGAGAGCTGTCCCATCAGCTGGAGCTGCATCTGGGAGAGCTGGTGGACCTGACGCACCAGCTCCTCGACTTCGCGGCGGGTGGCGTACTCGGGTGGGGTGGCGGGGGCGATAGGGGCGGGGGTGGTTGGGGTTGCCGGGGCGGTCGGGGCGGTCGGGGTGGCTGGCTCGGGTTCGCGGTACGTCGGGGTGGGCTCGCGGTATGTCGGCACGGGCTCCCGGTACGACGGAGCCGGTTCCCGGTACGTGGGCGCGGGCTCCGCGTACGCCGGAACGGGCTCGCGGTAGGTGGGCGCGGGCTCACGGCCTGTCGGAGCCGATTCCCCCCTGTACGCCGACGCGGGCTCGCGGTACGCAGGCGCCGGTTCTCGGTACGTGGGCGCGGGCTCCTGATACGTCGGAGCCGACTCCCGGTACGTGGGCGCGGGCTCCCGGTGCGTCGGCGCGGGCTCCCGGTACAGCGGCGCCGCGGACCCGTACCGCGAGGCGGACTCAGGCGTGGCGAGCGGGGCGCTGGGGGCGCTCGGGGCGCTCGGGGCACCGGAGCCCCCCGCCCCCATCTTGCCCACGATGATCCGCGCGAGCCCCTTCGCCGAGCCCGCCTCCTCGAACAGCTCCCGCATCGACACCTTGACGCGGTGCTCCTCCTCCAACTCCCGCAGCACGCCGATCATCTGCAGCGAGTCCGCACCGAGGTCGAAGAAGGAGGCGTCCTCCGCTATCTCGCTCGTTTCGTAGCTGAGATGCTCCGCGGTGACCTTGATGATGTGCTGGAGCACCCGCTCGACCACTGCCTCGTCCTGTGCCACTTCGGCCCCATCCCTTGCCGGTTGTGCGGGCCGGGGAAGGTGGTTCTCCGGCCCTGTCCAGTAGTCCTTGTGCTGGAAGCGGTAGCCGGGCAGGGGGATCCTGCGGCCCGCCCGGCCCATGAAAGTCCGCCAGTCGACGGGCGCCCCGGCCCGGTAGAGACCCGCCGCCGCGTCCCAGAGCGGTTCGAGCCCCGCGCCGCGCCGCAGCGTGGGATACGCCGCCCGGCCCGGCAGTTCGCGCCGCGCCAGCCCGCTGAGCGTGGTGTGCGGGCCGAGTTCCAGGAGTGTGCCCGCGGCGGTGTGCGAGGCGCCGAGTTCGCGCAGGGCGTCGGCGAACCGCACCGGCTCACGTGTCTGTCGTACGAAGTAGTCGGCGTCCGGCGTCCAGCCGGTGGGCCGGGTACGACCGTCGAGGCCGCTCACGAACGGCACCTCGCACGGCCCGAACTCCACCTCGGCGCACAGCTCGCGCAGACCGTCCAGGACCGGGTCCATCAGCGCGGTGTGGAACGCGTGACGCACCTCCAGTCGCCGCGCCGGGACCCCGCGCTCGGCCAGCAGGGCCAACAGGGTGTCCATGGCAGCGGCCGGGCCCGCGAGCACCTGGCTGCGCGGGCCGTTGCTGACGGCCAGTTCGACGCCGGGCACCTCGGCGGCCAGCTCGACCGCCGCGCCCACCTCGACCGGGACCGCGACCATCGCGCCGGGCGCGCAGAGGCGGCGCATCAGCGCGCCGCGCCCTGCCGTCAGGCGCAGGCCGTCCGTGAGCGAGAGCGCCCCGGCCGCGTACAGCGCCGCGTACTCCCCCACGCTGTGCCCGGCGACCACGCGGGGCGCGATCCCGGCCGTGTCCCACAGGCGGACGAGCGCGCACTGGAGTGCGAAGAGAGCGGGCTGCGCCACGTCGGTGGGCCAGACCGGCTCGGCCCCGGCCCCGTGCTCGGTCTCGTGCTCCGTCCCGAGCAGTGGGGCGAGGAGGCTGTCGCCGCCGGTGAGCGCCGCGTACCGCGTCTCGCAGGCGTCGAGGATCTCGCGTACGACGGGGAAACGCTCGTGGAGCAGGCGTGCCGTGCCGCGGTGGAGGCTGCCTTGGCCGGTGAAGAGGAAGCCGATGTCGGCCCCGTCCGTGCCTGCGCCCCCCGCACCTGCCCCGTCCGCGCTCGGTGGCTTAGTGAGCCAGGCGTCGAGGCCGGCCGTGAGCGCGGCGATGGTGTCGCCCCGTACGGCGAGGCGGTGCCTTCGGTGGGCGCGGCCGAGCGCCAGCGTCGTCACCAGGTCCGCGGGGTGCGTGTCGGGGTGGGCGCGCAGGTGGTCGCGTAGGGCGAGGGCGTTGTCGGTGAGCGCGGCCTCGGTGTGGCCCGCGACCAGCAGGACGCCGGGGGGCTGCGGCGTGTCGGCGGGGCGGGGGGCGGGCTCGGGGGCCTCCTCGAGGACGACGTGGACGTTGGTGCCGCCGACACCGAAGGAGCTGACGCAGGCCCGGCGCGGGGTGGCGCCCCGGGGCCACGGGCGCGGGGACTCGGGTATGTAGAAGGGGCCGGCCGCGAGGTCGAGGGCGGGGTTGGGGCGGCGGAAGTTGGCCATCGGCGGGATGATTTTGTGCCGCAGGACGAGCAGCGTCTTGATGAGGCTCGCCAGCCCCGAACAGACGTCGAGGTGCCCGATGTTGGCCTTGACCGAGCCGAGGGCGCAGTAGCCGGTGCGGTCGGTGTCGGCGCGGAACGCGGCGGTGGCGCCCTCGAACTCGATCGGGTCACCCTTGAAGGTGCCGGTGCCGTGGGTCTCCAGATAGCCGACGGTGCCCGCGTCGACCCCGGCCCGCTCCAGGGCGCGCCGGATGGCGCCGCGCTGGCCGTCGGCGCTGGGCGCGGTGAACGCGCGTTTGTCGGCGCCGTCGTTGTTGACTCCCCAGCCGCGGAGGACGCCGTGGATGTGGTCGCCGTCCGCGAGGGCCCGGTCAAGGCGCTTCAGCACGACGGCCGCGACGCCCGTACCGCCGACGGTGCCGTCCGCGTCCGCGTCGAAGGGCCGCAGGTAGCCACTCTTGGAGAGGATGGATCCCTTGACGTACTGGTAGCCGAGGACCTGCGGCACGTGCAGGGCCGTGGCCCCCGCCACCGCGATGTCGCACTCGCCGTGGGCCACGGACTGCGCGGCGAGGGCCACGGCCGTCAGCGAACTGGAGCACGCCGTCTGGACGTTGACGGCCGGTCCCGTCAGGCCGAGGCGGTAGGAGGCGCGGTTGGCGGTGAAGTCGGTGAAGTTGCCGACGGTGACCTGGAGCCCGGCGACCCAGTCGGCCACGCCGTCCGGCAGGACGTTGTTCTGGAGGTAGGTCTGGAGGGAGTAGAGGTGGTAGCCGGTGCTGGCGTAGACGCCGATTTCGTGGCCGGGGGGTGGGCCTGAGTGACCTGCGCCGCCAGAGTGGCCGGCGCCGCCCGCGCCGCTCGGGCCGCCCGCGTACCCGGCGTTCTCCAGGGCGTGGTGGACGCATTCCAGGAAGAGCCGGTGCTGGGGGTCGGTGATGCGGGCCTCGTGCGCGCTCATCCCGAAGAAGCTCGCGTCGAAGCCGGCGATGTTCTCGAGGACGCCGCTCGCCCCGACGAAGTCGTCGGCGCGGTACTGCTCCTCGGACACGCCCGCGGCGGCGAGTTCGGCCTCGGTGAAGCGGCGTATGCGGTCGGCGCCGTCGTGGATCGTGCGCCAGAACTCCTCGGGGGTGTCGGCGCCGGGCAGCCGGAAGGACATCCCTACGACGGCGACGGGGATGGCGCGGGGAGCGGGGGAGGCGTCGCGGGAGGGAGTGACGGTAGCGGTATCGATGTCAATGCCAATATTGATGTCACTGTCGGTGGCGGTCATGCGGCCTCACTCCCGGTCATCGGGCCTCGCTCTCGACGGACGGCACATGGCGTTCGGCCGCGACGGGCCCCGCCCGGCCGCCCCTACGCCCGTACCGCACGAGGACGACGAACATCCCGAGGCACAGCGCGATCGCCAACCCGTGGAGGAGCCCCACCACTTGGAGTGGTGTGAAGCGGTCCAGGAGGGCACCGCTGACCAGCATCCCCAGGCCGAACCCGGTGTTCTCGACCGAGGCGGACAGACCGAAGAGGCGCCCGCGCTGTTCGTCGGGGGCCGCCTGGAGCCTGCTGACGTAGGCGATCTCGGTGAGCCCGTCGGCCATGCCCGCCACCAGGGCGGCGGCGACGGCGACGCCGGTGGGCAGCCCGGCGAAGACCACGATGAACGCGGCCGACATCACGCACGCCCCGATCGCGAAGGCCCGCTCCCCCGGCCCCTGCCGCCCACCGCGCCCGGCCAAGCGCCCGCACAGCTGCTGCATGACGATGTTGCCGATGGCCCAGGTGGCCCAGAACTGGCTGACGAACGTGGCCGGATGGGACGGATCGAGCGCACTCGAATAGACCGGCAGGGCCACGTTGTGCGAGGACGACCCGAGCCCGTCGGCGGCCCGGACCGCGATCATCACGGCGAGGACGGGCGCGGCGCGCAGCAGAACGAGGCCGCCGAGCCGCGCACGCTTCCCCCCACGAGCCTCCCGGTCCTCCGCACTCCCCTCTCCCCCTACTCCCCCTACCCTCTTCGCAGCCTTGGTGCGAATGGGCAGGGACATCAACACACTCGCCGACACGGCGAAGGAGGCGGCGTCGAGGGAGATGGCGGCGACGTATCCGAGCTGCGCGACGACGACGCCCGCCGAGGCGAACCCGGCGATCATGGCGAGCGAACGCCCGGTGGCCAGCAGGGAGTTGGCACGGACTCGCAGCTCAGCGCCGACGATCTCGGGGATGCTGCTGCGCAGGGCGACGCCGGAGAGGGTGGAGCAGAAGCCGGTGACGACGGCGAGTACGTACAGAAGCCCCGCGCGTCCGCCCGCGGGAGCGATCAGCAGCGCTACCATGGCGACGCACTGCGTGAGATCGGCGCCGACCATCAACCTCTTGCGGTCGTACGCCGAGACCAGCCGTCCGCTCACAAAGCCGGATACGACGCTGGTCATCAGACGTACGGCCATGAAGAGCCCGGCGGCCAGGGCGCTGTCGGTCACCTCGTAGATGAAGACGTTCAGGGCGACCATGTTCAGGTAGCTGCCGTACGCCGAGACGCCGTTACCCACGACGAGCAGGCGAAAGTGCCTCAACGTTCCCCCTGGTCCGCCTCTGTGTCGCCACTCCCACGATCATCCGCGGCCGCGCTCGGCCGGGACGGCTTCACACTCACCCGCTCCGAAGCGCGCCTAAAGTCACCCAAGTTGGTGACTTGACAACACGCCACGCCTCGGCGGCTCCCGGTACGGACCAGCCCACCGGGATTCCTTTCTGTTTCCGCACGACCGTGGTTAGATCAAGGCGCGATCACACCTCGTAGAAACTCGTGGAAGCTCGCAGAAGTCGCCGCCCGTCCCTCCCGGAGGGAAGATGCCAGCAACCAGTCGCCCCCAGAGCGCACCGGCGTTATCGCACAGAGAGCGCCAGGTACTGGCGCACATCGCGGAGGGCCTCTCCCACAAGCAGGTGGCCAGGCGGCTCGGCATCAGCGTGCACACGGTCAGCACGTACCTGCGCCGCATCCGCACGAAGCGGACGGCGCCGACGGTGGCCCACCTGGTCCATCTGAGCCACACGGAGAACGCGGCGGCGTCAGCACCGACGGGCCCGCGACCGGCACCCTGAGACGCCGCCTGCTGAGAGCTACGACTCGGCGGCCTGCCGCTTACTCTCCCTGGACGTGGCGCGAGCGCCATTAGCCAGCACGAACTACGCGGCGACAGATGTGACCGGGCCAGCGCTACTTGCCTTCGCCCCTCAGCAAGATCTGAACCTTTGCCGGAAATTGCGGCTCATCCGCCATTACGGAACAGATCACGGAACCACGGAATCCCACGAATTGCATGCGGACGCGTTCGTTCGGATCGTGCAATACGAGCCACCCGGAAGGACACGGGAGCGACACCTCGAAGAGTTTCTCAGGAAGCGCCACAGGAGGAGCCGACTTCCACACCTCACATTCGAAAGGACCGTCGATAACAGCCTGAACGCCGAAGATAAGAGAACTACCCTCTCGACACCAACTGCTCGACGCCGCGTCCGTCACTGACGTCACCCTCGCTGCCCGCATCCCGCAGGATCAGGCATCCTTGCTCGATTTTCACCAGGAATGCAACCACAGGGCTATTAGCTACCATTCCTTCTGCTCTTTCCTTGTGAAAGTTGCGAGCGACGAGACTGGACGGCGGCTGGCGGACCTCAAGTCCGCCCTCGAATACGCAGTTCGCGAGGACGAGCTGCTGCGCACCGTCGGCCGGAACGCCAAGACCGCCGCGCCCCGCCCGAGATGCTTTCAGCCCCTCACCACAGTTTCGAGGCCCGGCGGTTCCGCCGAAAAATCAACGGCGATCGGCTCCACGCCCTGTACGAACTCGCCCTGCGCACCGGTCTTCGAAAGGGCGAAATTTTTGGCCTCCGCCGGGAAGACCTCGATGGAGGCACCGCCAGCATCCACCGTTCCCTCCAGCGCACCCGCAGCCAGGGCCTGACCGCCCTGCACACCAAGACCCTCGCCTCCGAACACTGCATCGCCCCCCTACCGAATGCATCAGCTCCCTCAAGACCCACCAGGAACGACAGCAGGAAGAGCGTCAGACAGCCGGAGGGGGCTGGGCGGAGAAAGGCCTCGCCTTCACCACCTCGAACTGCAGGCCGTTCGACCCCACCAACCTCACCCGCCGCCTTCGCCGCCTCCCCACAGCGCAGAACTTCGGACAATCCGCCTCCACGACCTCCGATACTCGACCGTGACCCTGCTCTTGGCCCACGTTCGGCTCCGCCTGCAACGACGGTCCCGACGTCCCGCCCACCGCAGCCGCCGTTCGCTGACGTTGCCGTCAGACACTCCAGAGGCCCCACCGGACACAAATCCGATGAGGCCTCTACTGGATTATCGGAGAGGGTTTCCGTCAGTGGCCATCAAGGATCTCTTCGACTACCGCCTTGATGGCCTCCAGCGCCGCATCATCCACTGCGAGTGGCGCTGCGAGCGTTTCAACCCAGTGGCGCATTTCGACTGCTGTCAGGTCACGCCAATGCGGATGCAGAGCGGCCCTTCTCGCAATGAGCCGCCAGCGATGCTGATGCTGCGAGAGTTGATACCAGTCAGCCTGTTTTTGCGCTCTCCCTGGCGTTGAGCTCGAACGAAACCCAGAGATCAGACCTTCGCGAAGGCGATTAAGAGCCGACGCATAGACCGGACTCCCATTGAGCACGTCCGCATCATCGGAGAGCTCGAACTTAAGCTCCATGCCAGCACGGAGCAGCATCTCCATCTGGGCAAAGTTGTCGAACTCGACCAGTTCTGACATCAGAAGGGGTTCCTTCCATGGAAGAGGACATTCCCCGCCGGGATCTTCAACGAGCCTCTCGTAATCAGCTCATTTGGCTGAGATCCCCGACCAAGCTCGACACCTTCAGACATCCGGAAGGCGAACATGTAGTCGGCCTTTCCAGCATACATTGGGTTACCGATGAAGATGTTCTGCTCGATCTCTGCCGGGCTTCCAATTTCCTGGGTCACATGGACCTTTCCGGCGGAGTTAGCACCGATTCTGAGACTGCCGTCATCGGCCAAAATCCCACCATGCCCTCCCTCGCTCGTGTAATGGAAGTAGACATTGTCGTCGAGATTATCGACAACGTTCCCGACGTCATGAGTCGCCGCGTTACCGCAGTTATGAACCAGGACCGGCGCGGCCCCCGCCAGCACATAGTACGTATGCAACTCCTCAACAGTGAGGTTGTGCACCGTAGCGCTCGGCGTCGTCCACTTCCTGACGGCAGTGATCTCCACCAGCGTGCCCGCGCCGGTGCGCAGCGCCTCGCCCGTCTTGAGGTCGCCGGCGTCGATCCACTGCCCCAACTCCGGGACCCAGAACGGATGCCCGTCCGTGGCCGTCACCGAGGCGGTCTTCGAGCCCTTCTTGCCGTCCACGTCGATCGTGACCCGGACGAGGTGCTTGGCGCCCTTGCCCTTGATCTCCGCCGTGACCGTCCTGACCTTGGTCTCACCGGTCTTCGGGTCCGTCGCCAGGACCTTGTCGCCGATGTCGACGTCCGCGATGGCCTTGGCCTTCCCGTTGGCCATCAGCACTTTGGTCTTGGGAGTGAAGCTGTTGCTCACGCAAGCCTCGGCCGCATCCGCCGCCTTGTCGCTCTTGCGCCAGCTCTTGAACGTCCCCCACAGCTGTTTGCTCAGGCTGACGAGCCGTTTGCCCAGGGCGTAGGCCTTGTCGAGGCGGTTCCAGTACTTGGCGACCAACTTGCCGACGGGACCGCCGCCGATGAGCGAGGTGACGATGTTGGCCGCCGTGGCTCCGCACGAGCCAAGCGCGCCTGTCGTGAAGCAGTCCAGCGCGTCGGTGATCCCGAGTTCGTCCGCCAGGATCTTGCCGAGCTCCTTGGCGATGGCGATCGCGCGCTGTTTCGCGGCGTCAGCCTTTGCCCGCTGCTGCCGGGCCTTGTAGACCGCCGGTGACTCGTCGGGAGCCTTGACGCCGTAGTACTTGTAGTAGGTCTTGGTGGCCTTGACCTTCCAGCCACCGTTGCTCTTCATGCTGCACTGGATGCCGGTGTAGATGCAGTCGATCGGCTTCAGGCCGTCGGGGTCCGAGAAGGTGACCGGGTTGTTGTAGCTGTAGGCGTAGCCGTTGATCTGTTGGGGTTCGGTGAAGTCGATGATGGGGTCGGCCGAGATGAAGCGGCCGGTCGAAGCGTCGTACTCACGTGCGCCCAGCGTGACCAGGCCCGAGGTCTCGTCGTTCGTCCCGCCGACGAACCCCTTGTCGTCCACCCACTTGGAGGGGTCCGCCGAGTCGGCGTCGCGGCCGGCGCCGAAGGGGTCGAGGCGGCGGCGCTGCGTCGCACCAGTGGTCGCGTCGACGGCGAGCTGGGCCGTGCCGTGGTGGTCCCCGGCCAGGAAGGTGACGCCACCGGAGTCGCGTACCGCCACGGTCTGGCCGCCGAAGGTGTAGTAGCGGGTGGCCTTGACCGTCTTGGAGGACGCGTCGAGGTGCAGCTCCATGCCGGGCAGGTAGAACGTCGTCTCGGTCGGCGACTTGCGCAGCAGGCGGGCGCCCGATGCGTCGTGGACGTAGGACGACGCGCTGCCGTCGGCGTTGGTGACCTTGGTCAGTTCGTTCTGCTTGTCCCAGGTCAGGCTCTGGGTGTCACCGTTCAGGACGCGGGTCTCGGTGTTGCCCGCGGCGTCGTACGTGTAGGTGTCCACGGAGGTGACCGCCGGCTTGGTGCCGGTCGCCGCCGTGTCCGTGGTGACCGACGTCAGCTGGTGCGGCCCCTCGCCGTTCTCCCCGTACTTGTACTTCTTCGTCGAGGTCGCCGAGCCGTCGACACCGTGGTCGGTCAGCGCGGTGCGGTTCCCGGTGGCGTCGTAGTCGTAGCTGTGCCAGTACGGCGCGGTTCCCCCGACCGTGCTCGTGGAGGGGGCCGACGCGCAGGCCGCGTCCGCCTTGCCCGTGCCGACCGCGCCGTCCGACGCCTGCGAGGACGTCCAGTCGTCGGTCGTCCGGCGCAAGCTGTCGTGGCGGAAGCACTGGGCGTCGCGGGTCCCGCCCGCCGGGTCGTCGACGATGGAGAGGACGTTGCCGCCGTCGTCGTAGGTGTATCTCGCGTCGTACGGCTCCGAAGTGGCGTCCTCCACCCTGAAGAGAGCCCTGTTGACCCGCTTGGTGCCCTGCTCGTAGTAGTAGTTCAGCCAGGTCTTCTTGTCCGCGGTCCCGCCGGTCGACAGCTGCAGCTGTTCCAGCTGGTTCGTGGGCGAGTACTTCGCCTGCGGGACGTACGTACCGCCGCCGAGCGAGGAGTTGAGCGCGGCGGGCCGCTGCAGCGAGTCGTACTGGTACGAGACGGCTTCGGCCGCCAGACCTCCCGCGGCGGGGAAGTTCTGGCCCTGCACGGTGCCGTCGTTGTTGTACTGCATCTGGAACTCGTAGGTGCCGCCCAGTTCGGGCTCGGCCGTCTTGGAGAGGTAGTACTTCGTCGAGGCGGGCTTGTAGTCGTTCCTCTCGTCGAGGAGCGGATAGGTCACCGAGGAGTGGACCGCGCCACCCTTGTACGTGTAGGTGCCGTACAGGGCGCCCTTGGCGACCGTGTCGTAGGTGGAGGCGGACAGCTTCGTGCCCGTTTCCGCGGCGCCCTGCCAGGTCGACTTCGTGCGGCCAAGCACGTCATAGACGGTCGTCGTGGTGTTCTCGCGGGAGTCGGTCACCGAGATCTGGCGGTCGAGCTCGTCGTAGCCGAACGTCGATCTGCCGCTGTCCGGGTCGACGGCCTCGATCTTGCGGCGGCGCTGGTCGAATCCGTACGTCCAGGTGTTGCCGTCGTTGTCCTTGACCTTGGACAGTTTCCCGTCGGGCGTGTAGCCGTAGGTGGTGGAGAGGTAATCCGCCGACGTGCCCGTGGGCAGCGGCTTGTCTCCCTTGTACTGGCGCAACTCGACCGTGCGGTCATCGGCGTCCGTGATGGTCGTGGTCGCGGTCTGGCCGGTCGGCGGGTCCATGTGGACGCGGTCTCCGCCGTACGTGTATGTGGTGCGGTTCTTCTCGGTGCCCGCGACCTTGAAGATCGCCGCGGTGGGGCGCCCCGCGCCGTCGAACTCCGTCACCGTCTGCGCGTCGATGTCGGCGTTGCGCGGCTCGAAGAGCGTGGCCCCGGGTGCGCCGGTCGTCCAGTACGTCTCGTTCGCCTTCACCGTGCGGCCGGAGCCGTCGTAGTACGTGTCCGCGATGAGACGGCCGCCGTCCTGGCCGTCCGTCTGCACCTGACGCGGGCGCAGCAGCCCGTCGTACAGCGTGTACTCGCTGCCGTAGGTGGTGCCGCTGTTCTCCACCCGCTGGGTGCGGACATAGTTGGGGCCGGTGGTCCGGATGCCGTACGAATACTTGATCGACGGGGAGAAGGCGTCCGCCTTGGGGCGGTCGGGGAGCCATACCGAGGTCAGCCGGCCCAGGCCGTCGTAGGCGAGTTCGGTGCGCTTGCCGTTCACGTCGATCTGCGCGAGCGGGGCGCCCCATTGCGGGGCGTACTCCGTCTTGTTGGTCCAGCCCAGCGCGTTCGTCTCGGTCTTGGCCGACGCGAGGCCGTTCGTGTCGGTGTACTCGATGGTCTTCGCCGTGCCGGCCGCGTCGGTGACCCGCACCGGGCGCCCGAACTGGTCGTACTTGCTCGTGGAGACCGTCTGGTACGTGCCGACGGTGCCGTTGTGCGACGCGAGCCGCTTGACCGTGGTCGCGTTGCCCAGGCTGGGTGCGGCGCCGTGGGTCGTGGCGTCGTCGTACAGGGTCTGATCGTCGGCGAGTACGTGCTTGGAGCGGTCCGGGGCGGTGGCGCAGTCGACGCTCACCGTCTCCACCCGGGAGACGTAGGCGTACATGTGTTTGGTGACATTGTCGGCGTACTCGGTGCGGGTGCACTGGTTGTCGGAGACGCCGAGTTCACCCAGGTCATTGGTGCGGGTGACGCGTCCGGTCTCGTCGTCGTAGCTGGTCACCGAGGCCGACTGGCGCCATCCGCCGACCGCGAGGGCCTCGTAGGTGTCCGTGCGTTGGGGCCGGACGAACCGGGCCTCACGGGTGCCCCAGTCCTTGACGCGGGTAGCGGTGACCTTGGTCCAGGGCGTGTTGATCGACTTCGAGACGACCTTGTCACCGTTGTACGTGGTCGTCTCCAGCTCGAAGCCGGACTTCCAATCGGAGTCGGTGTGCTCGGTCCCGGTGGAGTCCTTCACCGGGACCGACCTGGTGCCTCCGTCGGGGTCACTGTCCCCGTCCAGCCCTCGGAGGAAGACGTGTTCGGTCTTGGTGTTGGAGGCGCTCTCGGTGCCGTCGGAGGTCGTCACCCGGACCTTGCCGTAGCCCCGCCAGTCGCTCCAGGTCAGATACTCGGACTTGGTCAGGCCGTCGGCCTTGGCCTTCCGCCAGCCCGCGTCACCGAGGTAGCTGTAGGAGGTGATCTGGTCCGCGCCGTTGCCGACCAGGTCCTTCTCCACCACCGACGAGACGGCGTACTTGTGGAACCACTCGGTGACGGGGTCCTTGATGCCCGGCGGGTTCCACTTGACCGGGTAGCAGCGGACGGTGGACTTGCCGGGGGCGGGATGGTCCGCCGAGGTGCACTGGGTGTCGGCGTAGTTGACCGAGAGCACGCCGCCGGATTCGCTCTGCACCGCCGACATGCGGAAGCGGATGAAGGGCTGGATGTTGTCACCGGCGACGTCGACGCGGTTGGCGAGCTGCTTGCCGTAGAGCTTCACCGAGGGGACGGACTCGTCGGTGCCCACCCGGCCGGTGTGGTCGATGGACTTCAGCCACAGCGACTTGGAACCGTCACCGTTGTCGGTGAAGTCGTGCGCCAGTGTCCAGGAGTCGACGTCCGAGAACGTGTCGGCGCCCGTGCGGATCTGGGTCGTGATCGACTTGAGCTGCTTGCGGGTCCAGAACGTCGGCGAGTTCTGACCGGTGCACTTGGTGTTGACCTTGCAGTTGCTGTCCCACGGCACGTCCGGCCAGTCGGCCGCGGTGGAGTCGGTCAGCGCTCCGGTGGAGCAGTCCGTCAGGTCGCCGATGCACCGCTCGCCGGTGGTGAAGACGATGCGTGCGGAGGGCTTGGTGGCGTACACCTTGTCGGCGCGCTGGCCGTAGTCGACGCGCTTGAGGTATCCGCCGCGCGTGTAGGCCTTGCCGTTCTCGCCGGTCTTCAGGCCCTGCGTGTAGTAGTTCGTCTCCTTCGAGTAGTAGTACGACATGGAGTTGCCGTGCGGGTCGATGACGTGGTCGAGGTTCCAGCGCCAGGCCTGCGCGCAGTGGGCGTTCGCGAAGGTCGCGTCGTAGCAGGGCTCCCCGGAGTCGTCACCGTAGACCGGGACGGTCCAGGTGGAGTTGGTCGACTCGTCGCCGGAGGCGTACCCAGTCATCCGGTTCAGACCGAAGAAGTACTGGGTGCCGTCGTCGTCGGTGACCTTCCAGTGCTCACCGCTGTTGTCGCCGTTCGTGGCCCCTGAGAGCTTTTCGACCTTGCTGAAGTCATCGGAACTGACCCGCCACTCGCCGGTCTTGTCGTCCTTGATCAGCTCCCCTGACGAGCCGCCCGCCAGGGAGATCGTGGCGTTGTCGCCGCCCCAGCACTGGTCGCCGAAGGTGTCGCTCTGGCCGTCGTCGGCGCATGGCTTGTAGCGGCGCTCGATGTAGCCCGGCTCATAGGAGAAGCCCTGGCCGATCCATGAGCCCTGGTTGTTGGTGGCCGCTGTCTGGCCGTCGACGGACTGTGAGGTGTAGCCGAGGGAGACCGAGGGGGAGAGCGCACCCGGCACGGGCGGGGCCGTGATCGGATACGACCAGTTGAAGGCACCCGAGGAGTTCGAGACGCTCCACTGCGAGGACGCCTGCAAAGGCGTGGCGCCGAAGTCTCCCTGATCGCCGGAGGCGCCGGCCGTCGCGGCGAACACGGTGACTCCGGCGGGCGCGTCGGCCGCGCGCTCCTTGCGGCCCTGCCCGGCCGCGGGGCCGGTGTCCGCCGCCGCGGAGACCGTCGCGGTCAGCGTCTGCTTCGCCGTGTCGTTTCCGCTCTCGAGCGGCTTGGGCGTGGAGCAGGACTTCTTCCGCGGAGTCGTCAGTACGCAGGAGGGGTACTCGACCAGCCGCAGTCGGGAGCCGTAGCTTCCGCCGTAGGCGCCGGCGAAGTCCGCGTAGTCCAGGCCGACCTCGACCGGCGTGGAACGCTTGACTCCGTCGGTCCGGGCGACCGTCATCAGCGGGGCCTCGACCCCGGCGGCCTCGGACTTCTCGCGCCCCAGCACCGCCACCCGCACGGAAGCCGGTCCGGCCTTGCCGGCATGGGCCACCTTGAGCGGCAGCCCCTCGGCCCGAGCAGGTCTCCTGTCCTTGGCCAGGTCCACGTTGTCCGCGGCCGCCTTCGGCCACCGGGGGGTGTCGGCGGACTTCACCGCGGCACGGCGGGCCGCGTCCGTCTTGCCGTACGTCCTGGCCTTGACGTTCCTGCCGTCAACGGGGTCGTCGAGGTTCGTCTGGGTGGCGGGGCGGGAGAGTCCGCCGTCCTTGGCGGTGGCATCGGGGACGTATTGCGGCAGCAGGCCGACGGCCAGGGCGATACCGAGCCCCAGCGCCGTGCTCCTGGCAGCCGGTATTCGCCACCGTGACCGGAAGGGCGAGCGCATGGCAGCTCCGTAGGAAGAGTCAGAGATTTGTCGACAGCAGAAAGGAAGTACGGGAGGTACGGGGTGGGCGCTCCGCCGCCGGTCCTCACGACCCGCGCCGCGGAGCACCCACCCGCGTCAGACCGTCACGTGACGGTCTCTTCGATGCTCGAACCGGCCGGCAGAACGGCCACCGTGGGTACGGCACTCGCGTCCAGCGCGCCCCGGAACATCCGCAGTTCGTCGACGACGCCGTCGAAGAAGCCGGATGCCGTGGTACCCGTCAGGACCCTGCCGACCTGAAGGGACGCGGTCGTGAAGTCCCACGTGTTGTCCCAGGGCACCTGCCCTGCGAGCGTGCCGTTGACGTAGAGCAGCGCGTCCCCGAAGACCGCCGAGTAGACCAGCGCCAGGTGATCGCCGTCGCCCTCACTGCTCGGCACCGCGCCCTGCGCGTTGACGGCCGACGCCCTCGCACCGGTGGCGTCCTTGTCCGTGACGACGAGCTGCCAGCGATTCGCCGAGGCCAGATACCGCACCGTCAGCGCACTCCCCTTGGTTCCCGCCAGTGACAGGACCGTCTGGTCCTTCGTCGACCCGGTGGTCGCCAGTCGGGCGCGCGCCGTCAGCGTGAAGCTGTCCTCCTTGGCCAGCAGCCCGGCCGCGCGGGTCGCATGGGCGCCTGTGCCGTTCAGTCTCAAGTGGCCGTCGCCCCAGACCGGTTCCGCGGGCGGCACGCACTCCGGGTCCGCCTGCGGATCGCAGGACTCGTCCGGCACATAGATCGTGGCGCCGCCGCCCAGCTTCAGGCCGGTGCCTCCGGCTTCTTCGGGAGAGACGCCGCTGGTCTCCGCGTCCACCTGCCAGTAGGCGAGCTGCCGCGCGGAGATACCGCCCAGTGCCTCACCCTCGGCCTCCGGCACCACGCGGTCGTAGACCTTGACGTCGGCGACGCTGCCCTTGAAGTGGGCGGTGTAGCCGTCCAGGGAGAGCTTGCGTCCGATCTGCAGGCCGCCGGTCGCGTTCCACTTCGTCCGGCGCTTCTGCACGTCCCGCTCGATCAGGTCACCGTTGACGAACAGGCTCATGGTGCCGAGTTCATCGTCGTAGACGCCGATGAGATGGGTCCAGCTGCCGGGTATGGCCGTGGCCCCCGACACCTTCCACGACCCCATGTTCTCCATGTCGTTCATCGGTGTGCGGAACGTCCACGACCGGGTGTCCACGTCGTATCCGAGATCGAATCCCGGTGCCGCCGTCCCGTCCTGACTGACGACGCTCACGTCGTCCTTCGGCCGCTCGGGCAGGTTCACCCAGGCACTCACCGAGAACGTCCCGCTCGTGTCGACCGCGGGCTCGCCCGCGTCGAGATAGGCCTTCTCCGAACCGTCGAGCGACGCGGCGGTGTCCGTGGGCCCCAGCGGGCCCTCCGAGCCGAAGGTCACGCCGGAGCCGGCGGTCGCCGCGGGCGCGCCGCTCATGCCCGCCGCCGCCGTGGACCCCTTGGCGTCGCCGAGCGTCCATCCCGCGGCGGGAGCGCGCCCGTCACTGACGAGGAAGACGTGCGCGGTGGGTGTCTTCTGCGCGTTGCCGGCACCGTCGATCGCCTTGGCCTCCAGGGACAGAGGCCCCTCGTCCGGCGGCATCCAGCGCACCATGGCGGGGCCGCCCGGGCCGTTGGAGTCGACGGTCACCCAGCTTCCCCCGGTGAACCGGTACTTGTACTGGGCCACGTCCGGCGACGGCGAGTCGATGATGAAGAGGCCGTAGTCCCCCACACCCGCGTGCCAGGCGTCGTCGTCCGGATACTGGAACGACTTGACCGCGGGGGCCTTGGGAGCCGTGGCGTCGTAGATGAACTCACAGCGGGTGCCGTTGCCCGCCAGGCTCCACGGGCCCCACGACTCGCCGTCCGAGCCGCGCACCGCCCAGCCGACGGTCACGTTCTGCGGGATGCTGTAACTCGCGTCGTCCTCGTCGGAGGACAGATTCGTGCCGACCGTGTACGAGAACGACGCGCCACCCGTCTGGCCGCTCTTCGAGGCGTCGACCGTGCTCTGTTTCGCCGTGGTCGAGTAGTGGTCGTACGTCTTCCCGCCGACCGTCCAGAACACATGGAACTCGGCGCGCAGAGTCTCGGAGTTGCTGCCGGTGTCGCCGTGGTCGTAGTCCTTGAGGAACGCCTTCAGCTTCGGCGCGTCGGAGACGTAGTGCTCCTCGGCGCTGCCGTACTCACACGAACCACCCGGAGTCATCTTCAGGTCGTCCATGGTCGGCTGCAGCGGCGGACGGTTGTAGGTGACCTCCAGTTGGGCGTTGCCACAGAAGCGCTTCCAGTACGCGTAGCTTCCCTCGTCCTCCGCCTTGAGGCGGAAGGTCGTGGTGTCCCAGCCGCTGCTCGCCGCCTTCTGGACCGTGCCGCTCACGTTGAATCGGACGTTCTGGTTGGTCGACGTGCACGAACCGGCCGGGTTGGTCGGCGACTTCGTGGTGATGGCGTCCTTCAGCGAAGGCTGGTTGCCCCAGTTGGTCTTGGAGCTGATCGCGCTCGCGCCCCCTGAGTTGACGCGCCCGAGCTGAACAGCCTTACCGGCCTCGCTGTAGGTGTGCACCATCGTCACCGCGAACTCCGCGGAGACGATGTCCTTGTCCTCGAACGCCCCCGTGGGGAGTGCGAAGAACTGCCGCTTGACGTCGCTGCCGCTGGTGCAGCGGTAGGAGACGTCCGCCGGGCAGCGCCCGACGCCCTCGTCGTCGTCGAACTTCCAGAACTCCGAGGAGGAGTGGTACGAGGAGACCATGGTCCAACCGGTCCGGTTGGCCGTCTTGTACACCGGGTCGATGTAGACGGGGTAGACCGTGTCGTCGCCCTTGAGCAGCTCGGCGTCGGGCCGCAGTGTCACGGAGTCCGCGTCGGCGGCCACCGTGACATCGGAGACCTGAGCGCCCTCCGGCGGGGTGACCGCACTGTCCGTCCCGGTCCCGTCCGCGGTCGACGCGGATGGGGTGTCCTTCCGCGCGGATCCGACGGTGTGGCTGGAGTCCCACATCATCGGTTGCGGCGCCTCGAAGACCCTGCCGCCACCGCCATCGGCCACGGCTTCCAGTCCGCCGCCGTCCGTCTCCTCAAGCGTGACGGAGTCGGTGTCCAGGGCGAGTTCGAGTTCGGCCAGGCCGGGATGGTCCGCGGCCTTCGCGTTCTTGACGACCAGGACGTGGGAGAAGCCCTCGGCGTCGGCGGTGACCTTGAGGTCGACGCCTTCGAACACGTCGGGGTACGTGGCGGTGGGGCCGGTGACCTTCGGCCGGGGCAGCTTGTGCGGCCAGCCGAGGGAGAGCGACCGTCCGTCCTTGTCGATCTCGGCGAACGTCGTGTCACCGCCACCGGAGAACGACATGGCCGACAGTGCGGCCTTCGGCGCGTAGCTGCCATCGGCCTGTTCGACGAGATCGGTGTCGATGTCCCTCCACTTCCCGCCCTTGCGGGTGCGGATGGGCTGGACGTGCTCGGTGGTGGTGAAGGTGCCGTCCGGATTGGCGAAGGTGGTGCTGCGTTCGTCCCGAAGGGCCGACACCTCCACCTTCTCGCCGGACTCGGCGGCCGCGACCCGGGCCTCGGACGCGCCTCTGGCCGCGGGTGGTTCCCTGTCCGCGGCGGCGGCCGGCCGGGGGTCGCCTCCGAGGCCGACGGGTCCGAGCCCGAGCCCGGAGGCGAGGAGCGCGGTCAGCGTGACGGCGATCATGGCGGCCCGGCGTCCCGGACGGGCGCCGGTCGCGAGACGGTTCATGGTGGTCTGCTTCTCTCTGGCCATGTCGCCGGTCACCCGACCACGCCGAAGGAGGTTCCCGCGTCAGGGATCCCGCCCGTGCCCGGCTTGAGGGTGGTGGTCCCCGTGGTGGTGGAACCGGTGAGGTTCGCCCACGGGATGACGTAGAGCACTCCCTTGGGAGTCTCCGCCGCCTTGCTGTAGGGCACTCCCACGTAGAGGTTGACGCCGCCCGAGGTCAGACTTGTGCCGGTGTAGTCGCGCGCCGTTGCCGTACCGGGCAGGACGCTGCCGCTCGCGGCCCGTGTGATGATCTTGTCGTTCGCGCCGATCGAGCTGTCCAGGGGCCGCAGGATGTGCACGGCACCGGCGTCCTTGACATCCTTTACGTCACGGCCGGGGACGCCCACGGCCAGCCGGATGGTGGCGTCGCTGCTCACCGCAGAGGTGTCCGTGTTGGTGAGGGCCACGCGCTGGCCGAAGAAGTCTCCCTCGGTGGGGAAGCCTTCGACCCCGTCCGTCGCGGCGTCGACCGAGGCGAGTTGCGTGTAGGCGCCGGACGGCTTGATCCGGAGTACGGTCACGGCCCCCGAGTTGGTCACCGAGCCGACGGCCTCACCCGGAGTGCCGATCGCCAGGAGTGCCTCCGAGTTGTACGTCTGGTCGGCGGGGCGGAAGTTCGTCATGTCGATCGACGTGCCGAACTGGTCGTTCGACTCGGCCGTTCCGTCCAGCCCCTCGCCCGACGCTCCCTGGTCGAGACCGACCAGGGGCGTGGGCGCACCGCCCGTGAGGGTGTGGTTGAAGACCGTCACCGCTCCGGCGAACGGGGTGTCGGTGCCGATGGTCTCGCCCGGGGACCCGACCGCGAAGTACCGGTTCGTGCCCGTCAGCGAGTAGCCGAAGCGGTCATGGGCCTCGACGATTCCGGGGACGCCCGGGTCGTCCTCGTTGGCGGTCGACTTGTTCGTGCCCTGCATGTAGTGGATGCAGCCGGCGTCGGCGAACTCCTTGCCACCGCTGGTGATGTTCTCCCCGGGAGCCCCGATGACCAGGTAGGGGGCGCCGGTCGAGGTGGTGCCCGACTGCAAGGCGAAGCCGAAGCGGTCATACTCCTCCGTCACCGTGCCCGGGTCGAACTGGGTCTGCGTGTAACTCTCGACCGGCGAACCGGCACCGATGCCGGCGGGGGTGCCGTGGATGACGTAGACCGCACCGGCGTCGCGCAGGTCGGTGCCGTCCTTCGTCACGTCCTCGTACGGCGCGCCGACCACGAGATCGGTGCAGCCGTCGCCGTTGGCGTCATGGGCCGCGCGTGCGGCGCCGAACTGGTCGCCACGCTCAGGAACCGCGTTCATGCCAGTGGTCGCCTGCGAGATCTCGAAGACGCCCTTGCCGTCACCGAGCACCACACGTACCAGGCCCGCCCGCACCGCGTCCGCCACAGTCGCGTTCGGATCGGCGACGACTGTGTCCGTGACGCCGTCACCGTTGAAATCTGTCGCGGTTCCCCCGGTACAACCGGCGGCGGCCACGGCCTGCTGCCCCTGTGGACCCGGCCCCCCTGCCACCACGAAGACTGCGATAGCCACCGCCACCAGCCCGGCCCCGCTCATGCGCCTACGCATGAGTCATCCCCCCACCCCTCCATATGTCGTTTTCGACCCCGCCAATGCATGCAGATTGAAACTTCAATTCCCTATCCACACACCGGCACGGCGGGCGCAAACGTAATTGCTTAGGCGGCTCTTATGTCAAGCCCATGTCCGTTTTATGGCAGAAAAATGATTCCAAGCCCTCGCAAGGAAATCGTTTGGCGCTTTTTTGTGAGGTTTCAGGCAAGTCGGACAGAAGTGAGGTCACTTGCTTGACGAGAAGTCAGTCTCGGCTTCATAGTTTCTTCACCTCGAACACGCGGATCGTTCGGGATGCCGAAACGCTGCTCCACGGAGAGTCGCGCCCCCGAGTGAACAAATCGGCACATCAGAGGCATATACCGGTGCCGGGCGCGAGCGGAGAGAAGGTTTCGTGAAGCGGCTCTTGGTGTGCCTCGCGACGTGCATGGCCCTGGTCGTCGGCTTCCTGAACCTGGAGTCACGAGAGAGCGTGGCGGCCGAGCGCAGCGAATCCACGTACTCGTACGGCTCACACGCAAGGCAGAAACTGGACGCTTTTTGGAACGCGTCGAACTCCAAGCGCCCGGGAATCGTCATTCTCCACGGCGGGTACTGGTACGAGGATTCCGGCTGGGCGACCTGGTCCCGGCACTTCGCCGACAAGGGATTGGCCGTATTCTCGGTCGACTATCGGCTGAATTTTGACGCCGCCTGGCCCGCACAGCGCAATGACGCCATTTCGGCCATCGAATGGATCAAGTCGAACGCGGCGAAGTTCGACCTCGATCCGGAGCGCATCGTGGTCCTCGGCTCCTCGGCGGGCGGTCAGATAGCGACCTCACTCGCCACTTATGGCGCGGGCGGCGACCGCGTCAAGGGCGTCGTCGCGCTCTCTCCCGTCGCCTCGCCCTACCGGGCCTGGAACGACGGCAACCACGACGGCAGCACGGCCAAGGAACGCAAGGTCCGCGACAACGCCGCCATCCTCGCCCGCTGCTTCCCCGACCCGGCCGACACGGACACCTCGCTCCACCCGAGCTGCTGGGACACCTGGAAGGACATGGTCGTCAAGAACCGCGCGTCCGGCGCGGACGACGCCCCCATGTACCTCATCCACTCGGAGAGCGACTTCGTTCCCGTCGAGCACTCCCTCGACCTCGAAACGGCCGAGGAAGTCGGCCACGACATGCCGACGGACGGCGTCACCGTCGAGACGGTCGCGGACAGCAGCGCGCACGGCGGCGGTCTCCTCGACACCGCGGGCATGCCGGAGAAGGTACTCGCCTGGATCAAGGCCCGCGCCTGACGCGGTTTCAGAAGTAGCACGCGGCACCGACAGACGACGATGGATCCCGAGGTCCCGGCCCGGGTCGGCCCAGGTAGGAACCAGCATGCCCTTACGTACGAAGAGACTCACCGCCCGCCTGCTCCCCACCCGTCTCCGCGAGGAACGGGCCCGGGAAAGCAAGGCGGCCCAGGTCGCGGCGGCGGAAGAAGCGCGGCGGAAGAAGATCGCGGCGGCGGAAGAAGCGCGGCGGAAGAAGATCGCGGCACGCAGGGCCGCCCTCCTCGCGTCGGATCCCGGCATCCGGGAGGTCCGCTTCGAAGGACGCACGTACTACGGGCGTACCGTCGATCACTTCACGGCCGCGGGCGCCTCGGCCCACAACCTGGACCTCGTGGTCAGCGCCCTGGAGCGCGCGGGCATCGACTACTTCCTGGTGCCCGGACGCTCGCACACCCGCCATGTCGTCGCGATGCTTCTCGCCGACCGCAAGAGGCTCTTGGACGAACTGCGTGCGACGTACGGGAGCACCGCGCTGTACGCGCTGAAGCCGGGCACCGCTCCCCTGCCTTCCGATGCGGTGCTGTACGCGGACGGTTCACTGCCCACCGCGATGAAACGGCAGGACGTCATCCGCTTCGGGGAGATCCTGCTCGGTCCGTCCGGCCGGGTGCTCGCCGGCCTGTCCTACGGGTGTGACGTCGAGTTCTGGCGGGACGGCAGCCAACTGCTCGACGACGAGGGGGCGGCCGAACGCCTCGACACCCTGCGTACGCAGGCGCCGCCCGCCGTGCTCCATGATGCGCTTGTCGCCCCTCGCCCGAACGCCGTGACCGACACGCTGCCCCTCCAGGCCCGGGAGCCCGCCCGCCGCACCATCGCGGGTCGCGACCATCCCACGTACGAGGCGTTCTCCCACCCCCGCGTCGACTCCGTGGACTTCCCCGTCGACCTCGTCTACACCTGGGTGGACGGCGCGGACCCCGAACTGCGGGCCCGCCGCGACCTCTACCGGGGGGACGCGCGCACGGCCCGCATCCACGCCCGTGAGACCGGTGCCTCGCGCTACACCAGCCGCGACGAACTCAAGTACTCCTTGCGTTCGGTCGAGATGTACGCGCCGTTCGTCCGGAACATCTTCGTCGTGACCGACGGGCAGACCCCTGCCTGGCTGGACACGAGCGTGCCGGGTGTTCAGGTCGTGGACCACAAGGAGATCTTCACCGACCCCGCGGTGCTCCCCGTCTTCAACTCACACGCCATCGAGACCCAGCTCCACCACATACCGGGCCTCTCGGAGCATTACCTCTACCTCAACGACGACTTCTTCCATGCCGGTCCTGTCACCGCGGGACACTTCTTCCACGGCAATGGCATCGCCAAGCTCCCCTTCTCCTCCTTCCAGCTCGGCCTGGGCGCGCCGCACCCCGACGAACCGGCCCCCAACTCGGCCGGCAAGAACGTGCGGAGGCTTCTCCTCGATACCGGCGGACGCCTGACGGTGAGCAAGTTCAAGCACGCCCCGCAGCCCCAGCTCCGGTCCGTGATGGCGGAGTTGGAGCAGCTGTTCGCGGAGGAGGTGACGCGTACGAGCCGCTCCCGCTTCCGCTCCGTCGCGGACATCGCGATGACCACGGCCCTGCACCACCACCACGCGTACCTCACCGGCAGAGCCGTACCCGGCAGATACAGACAGCGCTACATCGACATCGGCAAGGAGGGCCTGCGGGAGGCCCTCGCGGAGCTGGGTCCCGGGCACAAGTACGACTTCCTCTGCCTCAACGACGTCAACACGCGGGAGGCCGACCAGGAAAGAGTCACGGCCGAGCTGCGGGCGTTCCTCGACTCCTGCTTCCCCTTCCCCAGCCGGTGGGAGCGGTCGGCGGAGTAGGCGAGGTCGCTGCTGGTCGCTGCTTGAGTCTCCCGTACCGAGAGAGGCGAGGATGAGTGCCATGAACGTCTCCGACACCCCGCCCTCTCTGCCGCGCCCCTCCCTCGTACTTCACGCGGACGCCACCCCCACCGCCCCGGCCCTGACCCTCCGCGCCTGGCGTGAGGAGGATGTCGCCGCGCTGGTCGAGGGCCACCGCGGCGCCCCCGCCGACCTCCCCGCGGCGGCCTCAGCCGTGGGGAACGAGGCCGAGGGGCGGCACTGGATCAGTGTGCAGCGGGAGGGGTGGGCCACCGGCTCCCGGTACGCCTTCGCCGTACTGGAGACCCGTCCTGACGGATCCGAGGGCCCCCTGCTGGGCCACGTGGCCCTGAAGGACGCCGCGCCGGGTCGGCCGGTGGCCGAGGTCGGCTACTGGACGGCGGTCCGGGCCCGCGGCCGCGGCGTCGCGCCCAGTGCCCTGGAGACCCTGACCACCTGGGCCTTCACCACCTTCGGCCCCACGGGCCTGACCCACCTGGAACTCCTCCACCAGGTGACCAACCCGGCCTCATGCCGCGTCGCCGAAAAAACGGCCTACCCCTTCACCGAGACCCTCCCGCCCTGGCCCCCCATGTACCCGGCCGAGGGCCACCGCCATGTGCGTTACGCCGACGCCTCGGCGCCCGTAATCGGGACACCGTGAGGGGAATGCCGCATGGGGCATGCCGTAGAGACGCATTTGATATCCCTGGAAATTGGGCCCCCCGCGCGTTCCCGTCAGACGCGCAGGCTGCGGCGCGACTTCGAGAATGGATGGAGGGAGGGGGCAGGGGAGGCCTCGACGCCATCGGCCTCGATCTGAGCGATTCGGACCTGTCCGGCGGTGATTTCTCCGGGTCCTGGCTCACCGATGCGAAGCTGGTCAACTCCAAGCTGGCCGGCGCGGACTTGTACCGGTCGGATGCCGAAGGCGCCGATTTCACCGGAGCCGATCTGACCAGGGCGTCTCTGGTCCGCGTCACCCTCGACGACTCCTGTCTCCGTGAGGCGAAACTCGATGAAGCGGATCTCGTCAAGGCATCGCTCTGCGACGTCGACGCCTCGGGCGCTTCGTTTCGCGGCACACGCTTCATGGGCGCCTCACTGCTTGACGTCGACCTCAGGGGCTCCGACTTGTCCGGTGCGATCCTCCAAGAGAACTCTTTCAAGGTGACGCTGGACAGCAACACGGAACTGCGGGGACTCACAGGGACCCTTTTCGGCCCGGCCCAGCTGATCGACCTGGGTGTCACGCGCGAACTCGCTGGCGCTGACTTGGAGCAATGGCTCCGAACGAGAGGTGGCGATATTTCCGTGCTCTGAAGTCGGAACACGTCGGCCGCCCTCAAAGCCGTGCCCGGAGCGAGCAGCTCTGGGGCGGCAGACGAGTCGGGCTGTACGCCGGGTTCTGTGCCGCGGGTCCTCGCGGACGTCGCGGCGACGGCCATCCATCTAGGGCCGGCATTGCTGCCGGCCTCGTGCGGTCTACCCGCGGACTCGGGCGGGCAGCCCTCGGTCGTCCGCGCAGAGACGCCGGGGCGTCTCCTTTTGACCTTGCTCCAGGTGGGGTTTACCTAGCTGCCCAGGTCACCCTGGGCACTGGTGGTCTCTTACACCACCGTTTCACCCTTACCCGGCGCCGAAGCACCGGGCGGTCTGTTTTCTGTGGCACTGTCCCGCGGGTCACCCCGGGTGGCCGTTAGCCACCACCTTGCCCTGTGGAGCCCGGACGTTCCTCGGGAAGCGCCCCCTGAGGGGTCTTCACGCGGCCGTCCGCCCGGCTCGTCTGCCGTGCCGACCATGTTACCCGCCGGGTCCCCGAGGTCGGCGCCGCCGTCGCCAGGAAGGAGCCCGCCAGGATCAGGGTGAAGGCCGCGAGGACGTCCGCCGTCAACGGCTCGTCGAGGAAGGTGACGCCTGCCGCCACCGCCACGGCCGGATTGACGTACGTGAACACGACCGCCCGCGTCGGGCCCGCCTCCCGGATCAGTTCGAGGAAGATCACGAAGGCTAGTGCCGTGCAGATGACGCCCAGGCCCGCAAGGGACGCCAGCGTCTTGTTGTCCGGCATCGTCTGCGGCCACGTGGCCGCCGCCGCGGGCGCGTAGACGAGGGCCGCCAGGACCAGGCAGGGCGCGATCAGCTGGAGCGTGGGGACCTCGCGGAGGTGGCGGGCCGCTATGAGCGGGGCTATCGCGTAGCCGAGCGCCGTGAGCATGACCTCGGTGAGGGACCACGCGTCGCCGCCCCTCAGATGCGGCACGGTCAGCACCGCGACGCCCGCCAGGCCGAGACCGAGGCCGGTGAGCCTGCGCGGGCCGAGGCGTTCCGTGTCGCCGAAGAAGCGGGCGAGGAGGGCGCCGATGATCGGCACGGCGGCGATGAGCAGCCCGGCCGTGGAGCTGGAGATGCGGCGCTCGGCGTCGGTGAGGGTCCACCACGGGCCGAGGATCTCCACGCAGGCGAAGGCCAGCATGGGGCGCCAGTGCGTCTTCAGTACGCGGGGCAGTCCGCCCTGTCGTACGGCGAAGGGCAGCAGGAGTGCCGCGCCGAGCGCGCAGCGCGTGAAGACCACCATCGACGGGGACAGGTCGCTGTCCACCGCCACTTTGATCATGAAGTACGGGATGCCCCACAGGACACCCATCAGCGAGAAGAGGAACCAGCCGCGTGCCGTCATGCGGGCAGTTTCGGCCGTACCGGCTACGGATGTCTTGAACGTTGTTGCGGGTGCGGTACGACGCTTCTGCGGTATGCCGCCGGGGTCACCCCGAGCACCCTGCGGAACCACCGGGTGAGGTGCGCCTGGTCGGCGAAGCCCACCAGGGAGGCCGCCTCCGCGGGGCGCAGGCCCGCCTCCAGGTGCGCGCGGGCCCGCTTGACCCGGTGCTGGGCGAGCCAGGCGTAGGGCGGCATCCCCGTCGACGTACGGAAGGCGCGCAGGAGCTGGTAGCGGGAGAGGCCGAGCGGGGCGGCGAGTTCGGCGAGGGAGGGCGGGGCGAGGAGTTCGTCGGCGAGGCGGTCGCGGACGGCGCGGGTGATGTGGTCGGCGCCGGGGACGTGGTCGGTGAGCGGGCGGACGCCGCCGTGTCTGCGGGCGAGCGCGGTGAGCAGCCAGGGGAGGCGGGACTCGGCCTCCAGCGGGTCGGTGTGGGCGGTCAGTTGGGTGTGAGTGGTCAGCTCCACGCGGGCGGTCAGCTCCACGCGGGCGGTCGGCTCGGCGTGGGCGGTCCGGTCGGCGTGGGCGCCCAGGTCCGTGTGGGCCGCCCGCAGGGCCGCCGCCAGCTCGGGGTCGTGGACCACCGGGTCCGGGAAGTGCGGCAGCGTCGCGGTGGCCTCGGCGAGGAGGGACGGCGCGGGGTACATGGCGCGGTAGGCGTAGCCGCCGGTCGCGCCCGGGCCGCCGGTGTGCACCTCTCCGGGGGCGAGGATGACGATGGTGCCGGGCCCGACGTGCAGCCGTCCGCCCCGGTAGTCGATGATCTCGGTCCCGCCGACGCAGACGCCGACGGTGAACTCCTCGTGGTAGTGCGGGGCATAGCGGTGCCGGTCGAAACGGGCGGTCAGCAGATCGAGGCTCTCACCACCCGGCCCGAGGGGTGCCCTCGCCCACAGCGCCTGCTCACGGGGACGCCCCGCCCCCTCACGCGGCCGCCCCGCCCGCTCACGCAGGCGCCCCGCCTCTTCCGCCCCGCCGTCCATGCGCAACCCGCTCCCCCGTGCCGCCCCGCGCGGACCGGTGCCCGCGTGGCCTCTTGAGCGAGGCCTGGTAGTACGGGCAACGTCCGCATCCCCTTCTTCCATGCCGCACCGCCGCACGGCCCGGGCCCCGCCCCAACCCCAGCCCCTGCCCCTCCCCCCTCACGCCGGCGTGAACCGCACCTTCGCCGTCCCCGGGTCCGCCCCCGTGAGGCGGACCCGCAGACGCTCCCCCAGCGGCAGTTCCGCGGAGCCGCCCTCGACGCGGGCCACGATCGCCGGAGTGGTCAACTGCACGGTGCCCACGGCCGGTTCACGCTCCTTCACGTCCACCACCACCGCGTCGAAGATTTCCCCCACCCGGTCCTTGAGCAGGGCCGCCTCGACGATGTCCACGCACTCCCGTTCCACCGTGTTGCCGCGCCGGGTGCCGTCCGCCATCTCCTTGGGCAGCTCGCCCAGGGCGGCGAGCACCCACTGGGGGACGCCCGCGCCCGCGCACGCGGCGAGGCAGAGTTCGGAGGCGTAGCGGTCGACGAGGCGGCGCAGAGGAGCCGTGCAGTGGGCGTAGGGGGCGGCGACCGCGGCGTGCAGGGTGTGCTCGGGGATCTCGCCGCCGCTGAACGCCGTGTACCCCGCGCCGCGCAGCAGCGTCGTGCACTCCTGGAGGAAGGCGGCGTGGTGCGAGCGCCGGGGGTCGAGGGAGCGTACGAGTTCCGCGTACGGGACGTGGTGCGGCCAGTCGATGTGCAGCGCCTTCGCGGTACGGCGCAGGCGGCCGACGGCGCCGTCGGGGGCGGTCGGCAGGGTGCGCAGGATGCCCGTACCCGAGTCGATCATGAGCTGGGCGGCGGCCATGCCGGTGAGCAGGGAGATCTGGGCGTTCCAGCCGTCGGCGGGGCGGGGGGCGCGGTAGGCGAGTTCGTACGTGCCGTCGCGCTCCACGATCTCCTGCTCGGGCACGTTGAGGGAGATGCCGCCGCGCTCGACCTCCAGGCGCTCGCGCAGCGTCCCGATCTCCCGCAGCAGCGCGACCGGCTCCTCCGCCGTGCCGTCGTCGATGGCGCGCTGGACGCCCTCGTAGTCGAGCTTGGCCCGGCTGCGTACGAGGGCGCGGTGCACGTCGGTGCGTTCGGTGCGGCCGTCCTCGTCGAGGTCGAGCGTCCACAGGACCGCCGGGCAGCTCTGGCCCGGCAGCAGGCTCGCGGCGCCCTCGCTCAGGGCCGGGGGGTGCAGCGGGACCTTCTCGTCGGGGAAGTAGAGGGTGGTGACGCGGCGGTGGGCCTCGGCGTCGAGCGGGCCGCCGGGCGTGACGTACGCGGCGACGTCGGCGATCGCGTACCGCACCCGGAAGCCGCCGCCCTCGCGCCGCGCCAGGTGCATGGCCTGGTCGAGGTCGACGGAGGTGGGCGGGTCGATCGTGAAGAGGGGGATGTCCGTGGCGTCCCGGTCCGGAAGCCGGGGCGAGGCGGCGGCGCGTTCCGCCTCCGCGAGGACGTCGGCGGGAAAGGCGTCGGGCACGTCGAGTGCCGTACGCAGTTCACGCAGCGCGGCCCGCAACGGAGCCTCCGCTGCGCCGGTCACATGGAGGTGGCGGCGGGGCATGCCCCGAGCGTAGGGCTCCGCGCACGGCTCGGCACCCGGTAGTGCCGCCCCGCCCCGTGGGGCCGGCGGCCGCTTCCGCCCCCGTAACCTCTTGGGCGGGGGCCGCACCCCTCCCTCGTACCGCCTAAGGAGTCCGATCGTGCTCGTCCTGTTGCCGCCGTCCGAAGGCAAGGCCTCGTCCGGGGGCGGGGCACCGCTCAAGCCCGAGAGTCTGTCGCTGCCGGGGCTCACCGAGGCGCGGCAGGCGGTCCTCGACGAGCTGGTCGAGCTGTGTGCCGCCGACGAGGAGAAGGCGCGGGGCGTGCTCGGCCTGAGCGAGGGGCTGCGCGGCGAGGTCGCCAAGAACGCCGAGCTGCGCACGGCGGGCGCGCGGCCCGCCGGGGAGATCTATACGGGGGTCCTGTACGACGCCCTGGACCTGGCCTCGCTCGACGCCGCCGCCAAGCGCCGCGCCGCCCGCTCGCTGCTGGTCTTCTCCGGGCTGTGGGGTGCCGTCGGCGTCAGCGACAAGATCCCTTCCTACCGCTGCTCGATGGGCGTGAAGCTGCCGGGCCTCGGCGCGCTCGGCGCGTACTGGCGTACGCCGATGGCCTCCGTCATGCCGGAGGCGGCGGGCGAGGGGCTCGTCCTGGACCTGCGGTCGTCGGCGTACGCGGCGGCGTGGAAGCCGAAGGGTGAGGTGGCCGGCCGGACGGCGACCGTGCGGGTGCTGCACGCGCAGCTGGTCGACGGCGTCGAGAAGCGGTCCGTGGTCTCGCACTTCAACAAGGCGACGAAGGGGCGGATCGTACGTTCCCTGCTGGCCACGGGCGTCCAGCCGAAGGACCCCGCCGAACTGGTCGAGGCCCTGCGGGACCTGGGCCACGCGGTGGAGGCGGAACCTCCCACGAAGCCGGGGAAGCCGTGGGCGCTGGATGTGGTGGTGCGGGAGATCCACTGAGGGTTTGAGTTTGGCTCGTTGCAGCATGCGCAACGCCCTTTGCGCATACTGTCGGCGCCGGGGCAGGATTCCCCCATGCCCCCTGTGAACTCCTCCGCGCCCTCCGTTCTCGATCTCGCCCCCGTCGTGCCCGTCGTCGTCGTGGACGAGCTGGGGGACGCCGTGCCCTTGGCGCGGGCCCTGGTGGCCGGGGGGCTGCCCGCCATCGAGGTGACCTTGCGGACGCCCGTCGCGCTCGATGCCATTCGGGCCATCTGTGCCGAGGTGCCGGGCGCGGTCGTCGGGGCCGGGACCGTCCTCTCCGCGCGGCACGTCGCCGACTCCGTGGGTGCCGGTGCCCGCTTTCTCGTCAGTCCGGGGTGGACGGAGTCGCTGCTGGCGGCCATGGCGGGGTCCGGGGTGCCGTTCCTGCCCGGCGTCTCGACGGCCTCCGAGGTCGTGGCCCTGCTCGAACGCGGTGTCAGCGAGATGAAGTTCTTCCCCGCCGAGGCCGCCGGGGGCACCGCCTATCTGAAGTCCCTCGGGGGGCCGCTCCCCCAGGCCCGCTTCTGCCCCACCGGCGGGATCACCTCCGGGACCGCGCCGGCGTATCTCGCGCTGGAGAACGTCGGCTGCGTCGGCGGGAGTTGGATGCTTCCCGCCGACGCCGTCGCCGCCAAGGACTGGGCACGCGTGGAGTCCCTGGCGCGCGAGGCGGCGGCGCTAGCGCAGGTGTGAGGTGTCGTTCAGGAGGCGCAGCGAGGCGTTGCCGTCGCGGTAGTAGGCCACCGCGGACACCGACGCCGCCGCGAGTTCCATCCGGAACAGGGACTCCGGCGGGGCGCCGAGCGCGAGGCGCACCAGCGTCTTGATGGGCGTGACGTGCGTGACGAGCAGGACCGTGCGGCCCGCGTACTGCGCCGTGAGCCGGTCGCGCGTGGCCGCCACCCTGCGCGAGACCGTCGCGAACGACTCGCCGCCCGGCGGCGCCGCCTTCGGCGAGGCCAGCCAGGCGGTCAGCTCCTCGGGGTGGCGCTCGCGCACCTCACCGAAGGTCAGCCCCTCCCAGGCCCCGAAGTCCGTCTCGCGCAGGCCCTCTTCGAGGTGGACGTCGAGTCCGAGGCGGTCGGCGACGGCGTACGCGGTCTCCTGGCAGCGCTTGAGCGGCGAGGAGACGATCGCCTGGATCGTGCCGCGCGCGGCGAACGCGGCCGCGGCGCGCTCGGCCTGCTCGCGCCCCACGCCGGAGAGGGACGGATCGGTTCCGCCGCTCCCGGAGAACCGCTTCTCGGGCGTCAGCGCGGTCTCGCCGTGTCGCAGGAGTACGAAGGTGGCGGGCGCCCCGAGATCAGCGGGCGCCGCCCAGCCGACGGGAGGCGTCCGGGCTCCGGTACTGGCCGCGCCGCTCGCCACGCTGCCGGTCGCGCCGCTCGCCACACCGCTCGCCGCGCGCCGGTCGGCCGTCTCACCGGCCTCGGAGGTTCCGGAGGCGCCGCCGCCCGACACCCCGGCCAACGCCGCCCGCGCCCTCGCCGCGCCCGCCGCCGCGTCGCCGGGCGGGCCCGAGGACTCCCGGGCGGCCGCCGCGCGCGCGGCCCGCGTGTCGAGGTCCGCGGTCGACGCCGAGGGCGACCACGCCAGACCCCGCTTGCCCGCGTCCATCGCCTCGTTCGCGAGCCGGTCCGCGTGCTTGTTCTTCTCGCGCGGGATCCACTCGTACGTCACCTGGGACGCGGGGAAGATCCGCGCCGCCTGCGCCGCCAGCGGCTTCATGTCGGGGTGCTTGATCTTCCAGCGGCCCGACATCTGCTCGACGACGAGCTTGGAGTCCATTCGGACATGGACCGAGGCCGCCGGGTCCAACTGGTGGGCAGCCTTCAGCCCGGCCACCAGGCCCTTGTACTCCGCGACGTTGTTCGTCGCGACGCCGATGTACTCCGCGGCCTCCGTCAGGGTCTCCCCCGTGGCCGCGTCGATGACCACCGAGCCATAGCCCGCGGGGCCCGGGTTGCCCCGGGAACCTCCGTCGGCCTCGACGATGAACTCCCGCACGGACAAGGCTCCTAGAGGCCGGACTCGGACGTACGGATCAGGATGCGGCGGCAGTTCTCGCACCGCAGGACGGTGTCCGGGGAGGCCGCCTTCACTTCGTTGACCTCGGTGATGTTCAGCTCCAGGCGGCAGCCCTCGCAGCGCCGCTGGTACAGCTTGGCCGCGCCGACGCCGCCCTGCTGCGCGCGGAGCTTGTCGTACAGCTTGAGGAGGTCGGCCGGGACCGAACCCGCCACGACCTCGCGCTCCTTGGTGACCGTCGCCGCCTCGCCGTCCAGCTCCTCGAACGCCGCGTCCCTGCGGGCCGTCGCATCGTCGATCCGCGCCTGGATCGAGGAGACCCGCTCGGTCAGCTCGGCGACCCGCTCCTGCGCGGACTCGCGGCGCTCCATGACCTCGAGGACGACGTCCTCCAGGTCGCCCTGGCGCTTGGCGAGGGAGGCGATCTCCCGCTGGAGGTTCTCCAGGTCCTTGGGGGAGCTGACCGCGCCGGAGTCCAGGCGCTGCTGGTCGCGGGCCGCGCGCTGGCGGACCTGGTCGACGTCCTGCTCCGCCTTGGTCTGCTCGCGGGCGCAGTCGCTCTCCTCGGTCGTCGAGGCGACGAGCAGGTCGCGCTGCTGCGTGAGGTCCTTGGTCAGCGACTCGATCTCGGCGTGCTCCGGCAGAGACCTCTTCTTGTGGGCGAGCTGCTGCAGGCGGGTGTCCAGGGACTGGACGTCGAGCAGGCGGATCTGGTCGGCGGGCGCGGCGTTCAGTTGGGGGCTCCTGTTGAGTCGGGGGTCGAGGCCGCGTGGGCGGTCCAGGGGTCGGTGACCGTGCGCGAGACGTGGACGCGAAGGCCCCATCCGTTGCGGTCGGAGATCTCGTCTAGCTGGGCTGCGGCCAGCTCGCACCACGGCCACTCGGTGGCCCAGTGGGCGGCGTCGAGCAGCGCGAGCGGGGTGCGTTCGCGGGCCTCGGACGCCGGGTGGTGGCGCAGGTCCGCGGTGAGGAAGGCGTCCACGCCGGCGGCGCGTACGTCGTCGAAGAGGCTGTCGCCCGAGCCGCCGCTCACCGCGACGGTACGGATCGTCGCGGCCGGGTCGCCCGCGACGCGGATGCCCTGCGCGGTGGCGGGCAGCCGCTTCGCCGCGCGCTCGGCCAGCTCGGCGAGGGTCAGGGGGTGGTCCAGCTCGCAGATCCTGCCGAGCCCGCGACGGCCGTGCGGATCGGCGGGGTCCGGTACGAGGGGGCGTACGACACGCAGGTCGAGGGCGCCGGCGAGCGCGTCGGAGACGCCCGGGTCGGCGCGGTCGGCGTTGGTGTGCGCGACGTGCAGCGCGATGTCGTTCTTGATCAGGTCGTGGACGACGCGGCCCTTGAAGGTGGACGCCGCGACCGTCGTCGTACCGCGCAGGTAGAGCGGGTGGTGGGTGACAAGGAGCTGGGCTCCGAGCCGCACCGCCTCGTCGGCGATCTCCTGGACCGGGTCGACGGCGAAGAGGACCCGGGAGACGTCCGCGTCGGGGTCTCCGCAGACCGTGCCGACCGCGTCCCAGCTCTCGGCCAGATCGGCGGGCCACAGGGCGTCGAGGGCGGCGATGACTTCAGACAGACGGGGCACGGGGAAAGGCTACCTTCCCGCTGCGCTTGGCTCGGCGGTGGTTACTTGTGGTCAGCTTGCGGCTACGGAACGCCTGCGTCTGCCTGGTTCCGAGTGGGGGGCGTCCGCGGCTTTTCTGTGGTTGCTCGCGCCGTTCCCCGCGCCCCTTACGGGGCGCTCCTGCGAGGCGGCTCTTACGGGACCGCCCTTACGGGGCCAGGTGGGTCTTGAGGTCTGTCAGGATCTTGTTCGCCGCCGTTACGCCGAGGCCCAGGTACCAGGTCTCGTCCGGCACGTCCTTCGCGTGGCCCTTCTTCACCGCGCCGAGCTTCTTCCACAGAGGGTTCTTCTCGGCCTCGGAGCGGCCGGTCTTCTTCGCGTCGCCGTAGACGCCGGTGAAGATCCAGTCGGCGTCGGCCTGGTCGATCTTCTCGGGGCTGATCTCCGTGGCGAGGTCGTTGACCTGCTGGTTCTTCGGGCGCGGGAGGCCGGCGTCGTCGAGGATCGTGCCGATGAAGGACGCCTTGGCGTAGAGGCGGATACGGTCCGGCATGTACCGGAGCATCGTGATGGTGGGCTTCTTGCCTCCGTGGGCCGCGGCGATCTCCCCGCCCAGCGCCTTCGCCCTCTTCTCGTACGCGGCCAGTTCCCGCTCGGCCTTGGCCCTCTCGTCGAGCGCGGTCGCGTTCAGGAGGTAGTTCTCCTTCCACGTGAAGCCGGGGCGGATGGAGAAGACCGTCGGGGCGATCTTCGAGAGCTGCGGGTAGAGCTTGGCGGCGCGCAGCTCGCTGCCGAGGATCAGGTCCGGCTTCAGGTTCGCGATGGCTTCCAGGTTGAGGGAGTTGATCGTGCCGACGTTCTTGGGGCTGCCGGCCTCCTTCCTCAGGTAGCCGGGGATGCCGTCGTCGCCCTCGGTGGGGGCGTAGCCGACGGGCTTCACGCCGAGGGAGACGACGTTGTCCAGCTCGCCGACGTCCAGGACGACGACCCGCTGGGGCCGCTTCTTCAGCTCGGTCTTGCCGAGGGCGTGCGTGAGGGTGCGCGGGAACTCGCCCGGCTTCGCCGATGTGCCCATCCCCGCCGTCCGCTCGGCGGCCTTGGTGAAGTCGTCGCCGCCCTGGGCGACGGCCTTGCTGCCGCTGCCGTCGCCGGACTTCGCGGTGCCGTCCCCGCCCGAGCCGCAGGCCGCGAGGGTGAGCGCGGCGGTCACGGCGAGGGCGACCGCGGCGGTCCGGGCGGATCGCGGGGACCGCCGGGCGGATCGAGGGGACTGGGGCATCGGGACTCCAAGGGGTGCGCGCCGCTCGGATCCGGCCGAGCTTGAGGCGGATCCAGCCGAGCTTAGGTTCGCCTAACTTTAAGCAGAGCCGCCTCGCACAGCACACCCACCCCCACCCCCTCAGGCGAACCGGGACATCGCCACCCTTCTGTGTGAAGTGGACAGCCACGGATCCCACGCCAGCGCGTACGAAAACTAGCTTCGGGGCCGGAGGTGGCCCGACGATGACAGCGGCAACGATCACGGTGGACGGTTCCTACGCGGCCCGGCTCGCACGGCGGGGCGAGTCCTGGTTCCCCGAGCGCTGGACACTGGACTCCCCCGAGCCCTACGTGGTGCCGCTCGCCGGCCACCAGCCCGAGGAGCCCGGCACCGAAGTGCTGCCAATGACCGACGGGCGCGTACTCATCCACCGCCTTGTGGACGGGCGGCACGCCTTCGCGCTGCTCTACCCCACGGGCCCGGAGACCGGCGAGATCCCGCTGGGCACGGTGGAGTGCGAGGGCGAGCTGCGCCTGCTGCCGCCCGCGCCGGACGGGACGCGCGCCTACGCCCTCGCGGTCGGCGCCCGCTCGACCGACGTATGGCTGGTGGCGGGGGGCTCGTTCGGGCCCGAGCACCTGGCCGAGGTGCCGGGGCGCTGCTCGGGCGGGGTCTGGCTGGACCGCGCGGGGCGGATGCTGGCGCTCGACCGGGAGTCGGAGGGGTGCGTCAAGACGGTGGCGGTCGACCTGGAGCGCGACGGCGAGGTCTCGCCGCTGCTCCAGATCACGGAGGAGAGCGACGACCGGCTGCTGCTCGCCGACATGGACAGCGGGCTGCTCCTCATCCGCTCGAACGCGCCGGGCCACGACCGGCTCGGCTGGGGGGTCCTGGGCGGCACTCGCCCCGTCCGCTTCCCGGAGTCGCTGCGGCTCGCGGACTGCGCGGTCACGCCGTTCGCGATCCAGCCGGGGCAGACGCTGCTCCCGGAGGGCTGCGCGGTGGCGCTGCGGATCGACGGCGCGGCGGGCACCTGGCTCGGCGTCTGGCGCCCCGCGGAGCGGCGCATGCGTCAACTACCCGCCCCTGATGGCTGGTTGGCCGGTTCGGGCCGCTGGACAAGGGACGGCGTGCTGCAACTTCCCTATGTGACGGGCACGATGCCCTGCGGTGTCGCGCGGGTGCCCGCCCCTGCCCAGGTGCTGGTGGAGGCGCCGCGGATGAAGCAGGCTCCGCCCGCCGCCGCCCGCCCCGTTCCGTTGCAGCAGGCACCTCTTACCGGCCGGGGGGTGGCCGGTTAGACTCGCTCGGCTGTACGAAGAATCTTCTTACGGGGTGAGTAACGAGATGTCGACAAAGACCAGTACAGAGACACAGTGGGAGACCGAGCCGCGCCAAGCGGCGACCGTGAACACGACCGCGCGGGACGGCGCCGGTAAACACCGGGGTCCGGTGGCCGAGCACGACGAGGCCACGGCACCGCGGGGGCGCCACCGCAGGCTCGCGTCGAACTCCTGACCAGGGGTTCGGCCCGCAGCACATCGTAGGGAAGTCCCGCTCCTCCGCCGCCAAAAGCGGCACGAGGGCGGGACTTTCGCGCACTCTGCCCCTACTGTCCCCGCTTCAGGCCCAGCACCTCGGACGCCGCGAACGTCTCGCCCCGCGGCCGGTCCGCGTAGTACGGCGAGAGCAACTCGTCCAGCTCGTCGAAGGTGAACGCCTCCTTCGCCGCGTCGAACTTCGCCGCCACCTTGGGGCGTTCGACGACCGCGACCATGCCGCCGTGCACGACGAGCAGCTGGCCGTTGAGCTTCGCGGCGGCGGGCGAGGCCAGATAGCCGACCAGGGGCGAGACGTGTTCGGGCGCCAGTGGGTCGAGGCGGCCGTCGGCCGGTTCCTGGAAGCCCTGGAAGACGTCCTCGGTCATGCGCGTACGCGCGCGCGGGCAGATCACATTGGCCGTCACGCCGTACTTGGCAAGCGCGAGGGCCGTCGATGTCGTCAGGCCGACGATGCCGCCCTTCGCCGCCGCGTAGTTGGGCTGGCCCGCGGACCCGGCGAGGAAGGCCTCCGACGAGGTGTTGACGATCCGCCCGTAGACGGGGCCGCCCGCGGCCTTGGAGCGCTCGCGCCAGTGGGCGGACGCGAAGTGGGTCGTGTTGAAGTGGCCCTTGAGGTGGACGTGGATGACCGAGTCCCACTCGCTCTCGCTCATCGAGAAGATCATCCGGTCCCGCAGGATGCCCGCGTTGTTGACGAGGATGTCGAGCTTTCCGTAGGTGTCGATCGCCGACTTCACCAGCGCGCGGGCCTGTTCGTGGTCGGCGACGTCACCGGTGTGGGCGATGGCCTGACCGCCCGCTTCCCGGATCTCGGCGGCGACCTCCTCCGCGGGCGCCGCCGACGCCTCGCCCGAGCCGTCGCGCCCCGGCTGCCCGAAGTCGTTGACGACCACGCTCGCGCCGAGCCGGGCCAGTTCCAGCGCCTCGGCACGCCCGAGCCCGCGCCCCGCGCCGGTGACGATCGCGGCGAGCCCCTCAAGTGGCAGTGACGGCGACAGTGACATGGGGGGTCCCCCCTCAGATCTCGATGCACGTACGCAGGGCGGTCCCGGTACGCATCTGGTCGAGGGCCTCGTTGATCTCGGTGAGCCGTACGCGGTGCGTGATCATGTTCTCCAGGTCGATGCGGCCCGCCTGCCAGAGCGCGATGGCCCTCTCGTACGACCGCAGGACGTCACCCCCGCCGTACATGGAGGGCAGGATCCGCTTCTCGTCGAAGAACAGCTCGAACATGTTGAGCTGGAGGTGATCGTCCATGGCCCCCGCCCCGACCACGCACAACGTGCCGCCGCGCCGCGTCATCTCGTACGCCGTGCGGGCCGTGGCGGACTTGCCGACGACCTCGAAGACGTAGTCGAAACCCTCGCCCGCGGTGATCCGCTGCTTGGCGTCGGCCAGTTCGTCCGGGGCGACGGCCTCCGTCGCGCCGAACCTCAGGGCGGCCTCGCGGCGCGAGGTGACCGGGTCGACGGCGACGATCTGCGCCGCGCCCTTGAGCCGCGCGCCCTGGATCGCGGAGATGCCGACGCCGCCGCAGCCGATGACGGCGACCGACGAACCGGCCGCCACGTCTGCGGTGTTGATGGCCGCGCCGAGCCCCGTGGTCACCCCGCAGCCGATGAGCGCCGCGATGTCGAAAGGCACGTCGTCGGGGATCGGCACGGCGCACCCGGCGTCGACGACGACCTCCTCGGTGAAGGTGCCCGTGCCCGCGAAGCCGAAGACGTCACCGCCCGCGCGCCGGAAGTTGGGGGTGCCCGCGTTGAGGAAACCGGCGAGACACAGTTGGGTCTGACCGCGCTTGCAGGCCGGGCAGGCCCGGCACGCGGGGAGCCAGCAGACCAGGACCCGGTCGCCCTGCGCGATGCCGCTCACGCCGTCGCCGACGTCGACGATCTCGCCGGCGCCCTCGTGGCCGGGGACGAAGGGGGCGGGCTGCGGCAGCACGCCGTTCATCGCGGAGACGTCCGAGTGGCACAGGCCGGTGGCCCGGATCCGGATCCTCACCTTGCCGGGGCCAAAGCCCAGCGCCTCGACGTCGTCGAACACCTCGAGCTTGTCCTGGCCTGTCTCGTGCAGTACGGCTGCGCGCATGGCGGTACGGCTCCTCTCTGCGTGCGGATCGGCGTACGGATCGGGCGTACGGATCGGCGTACGGACCCCGGTGCGGATCGGCGTGACGAGGTCCCGGGTGCGGCCCGGAGCGACGGCTCAGACGTGTGCGACGACGGTGTCGGCGAGGACCGGCGCGTCGTCCCGCTCGACCGCCGTGACCGTGGCCTGGACGCGGCCCTCGCCGCGCCACATGCGGACACGGAGGGTCTCGCCGGGGAAGACGACCCCGGCGAAGCGCGTGCCGTAGCCGCCCACGCGGGAGACGTCGCCGCCGAGCTGGGTGTCGACGATGGCCTTGAGCGTCATCCCGTAGGTGCACAGGCCGTGCAGGATCGGCCTGTCGAACCCGGCGAGCGCCGCGAACTCGGGGTCGGCGTGCAGGGGGTTCCAGTCGCCGGAGAGGCGGTAGAGCAGCGCCTGGTCCTCGCGGACGGGCCGCTCGACTACCAGATCGGGGTCGCCCTCGGGGGCGGGCAGGCGGGCGGAGGGACCTCGGTCGCCGCCGAAGCCGCCTTCGCCACGCACGAAGATCTGGGCGTCGCTCGTCCACAGCGGGCCCTCGTCGTCGGCGACCTCGGAGCGCAGGACGAGGATCGCGGCCTTGCCCTTGTCGTATACGGCGGCGACCTTGGACGTATTGACGGCCTTGCCGCCGACCGGGATGGGGCGGTGCAGCGTGATGCTCTGGCCGCCGTGCAGCACCGCGGCGAGGTCCACCTCGATGCCGGGTGCCGAGAGGCCGCCGACGACGCCCATGCCCGCTCCCGCGACGGTGGCGAAGCTGGGCAGGACGTGCAGCCTGGACTCCAGCGTGTAGCGCAGTTCGTCGGGGTCGGTGGCGGGCAGGCCCGCGCCGAGGCCGAGGTGGTAGAGCTGGACGTCCTTGTGGTCCCAGGCGATCTCGGTGGACCGGGGCTCGGCGGCGACGGCCTTCTCGGCGTCAATGGGCATGGGGTGGCAGCTCCTTGGCTCCTTGGCCGGCGGCAGAAGACCTCGGTGCGGCCGTCCGCACCGTCGACCGCACCGAGGTCGCAACAGGGCCGTTCTAGAACGCGTTCCAGTCCGGCGTCCCATGTATAGCCGAGCCCCGGGAAGTTGTGAAGGCTCCTGACAGGACGTCAGGTGGGGGTGCGGTGACGGATCCCCCGGGGGCGCCGGGTACGGCGCCGGAGCGGGGTATGGCGGTGGAGCCGGGTGCGGAGGTGGGCGGTGTGTTCAGCGCCAGTCGTCGATCACGTAGGCGTCCGGGTGGCTGTAGCCGGGCTCGTTGGGCTTGTGCATGGTCACGCCTTGCAGCCAGGTGCGGAACCCGCGGTCGACCATGCGCCGGTAGGCGTCCTGGCGGGCCAGGTTCATTCCGGCGTCCAGTTGCCCCAGCCCCTTCTCGGCGGCCAGCTGCTCACACGCGTCCAGCAGTCGTTCGAACCGGTCTCCGGCGTCCGGGCCGGGGCGTACGGCGCCGAACTTGACGAAGCAGACGTCCTCGCCGGCCTCCGACCCCGCTCCGCAGTGGCAGACCGCCAGACCGTCGAGGTCGGAACCGGCGCCCTCTAGGAGGATGGTGTCCCCCAGCCCCTGCGCCTGTACCGCCGTGATCTCGCGCTCCAGGCTCAGACCCTCGTACACGGCCCCTGTCAGTGCCCGGCTGAGGCTCAGCGCGGCGGGCCGCTCAGCGGCGGGCAGCTCGCCGTACAGCACTCGGCCGGGGGGCTCGGTGCCGGAGGGCTCGGTGCCGGGCTCCGCAGCGCCGACGGTGACCTCTTTCTTCATGACGGCTGTCAGGAATCGGGGCCAGAAGCCGTACCGGCGGTAAAGCTCCAGGTGCTTGGGGCTGTGCGAGAAGGTGAACAGGCCGAGGTGGCGGTTCTCCCAGGTGTCGAAGCAGGCCATGACCGGTTCCATGAGGCGCCTGCCGACGCCCTGGTCCCACAGCTCCGGGCTTACGGTCAGCGGGCCGAAGTACCCGACGCTGCCCCAGTCGGCGGCGAAGTTCGACCCGACGACCCGGCCGTCGAGGGTCGCCGCGAAGGCCGCGTGCGGATCTGCCGCCCAGCGGGTGCGGACATAGTCGGCGGTCCCGAAGAACGTCTCCGGCTCGGGGATCCCGAGGAAGGTACCGAAGGCGACCCTGAAGATCTCGTCGGCCCGATCCAGGTCCGGCTCGACCAGCGGGCGGATCGACACCGGGGCGGCGACACTCGTTCGCTTCGCTGCGGGCATGATCGCTCTCCCTTCCGCCCCCATCCGGCCCCCATCCCGCCCCCAGTTCCATGACACCACGGACGCGCGGCGCGGTCTAAGTGGCAGGTCCCCGGGGTGCCGGGGGTCCCTCCAGGAGCCCGGGGGGCGTCGGCTGCGCCTGCTCGTGGCAGCGTCGTGGTGGCCGGTGCGGGAGGGCGGGGGCCGGTGCAGGGCCGGCGCTGGAAGCCGGTGCTGGAGGCCGGAGGCCGGTTTGGAGCGGTGCAGCGCATGGGGAGTTCCGGCCGCGCGGTTCCCCGTCGGAGGCGGCAGGCCCATCGCCAGGGTGCGGCGCGCCTGGCCGGAGAGCCGCCCGGCCCCTGCGCGGCATTCCCTCGCCGGTCCGGCACGATCTGACTGGCCGTCATACTCTGCTCCTGTGAATGAGATGCCCCGGGACCATCGCCCCGCGAAGTGCGTAAGAGTCCTCCTCGCCGAGGACCAGGGCATGCGGCGGGGCGCGCTCGCCCTGCTGCTCGGGATGGAGGCGGATATCGAGGTCGTCGCGCAGGTCGGTGCGGGGGACCAGGTCGTGGACGCGGCCCTGACCTTCCGGCCCGACGTGGCGCTGCTCGATGTCGACCTGCCCGGCCGGGGCGGGATTGACGCCGCCGCCAACCTGCGCGAGGAGTGCCCCGACTGCCGGGTCATCATCCTCACCACCTTCGCCAGGCCCGGCTGTCTGCGCCGCGCCATGGAAGCGGGCGCGGTCGGCTTCCTCGTCAAGGACGGCCCCGTCGAGGAGCTGGCCCAGGCGATCCGCCAGGCCCTGCGCGGCGAGACCGTCATCGACCCGGCACTCGCCACCGACCGGCTGGGCGCCGGGCCTGGCACTGGGGTAGGTGTCGGGCCCAGCGCTGGGCTGGGCGGCGGACCCGGCGCCGGGTCTGACACTGGGCCGGGCTCCGGGTCCAGCCCGTTGACCGGCCGCGAGGCGGAGGTCCTCAAGGCGTCGGCGGACGGCACCTCGGTCGCCGACATCGCGGGCAAGCTGCGCCTGTCGGAGTCGACCGTGCGGGACTGCCTCTCGGCGGCCATCGGCAAGACCGGGGCGCGGGACCCGGTGGAAGCGGTGCGGGAGGCCCGGCAGCGGGGGTGGCTCTAGCGGGGCCCGCGGGGGCGTCCGGGAGGGCTGAGCTGGGTCGGTGGGGGTGCCTGGGCAGGGGGGCGGTGGTCTGGTCTGGAGTGGGGCGGCCTCGGCCGACCTGCGCCGGATCGGTAGGGGCCTGGCCTGGCCGCTAGGCCTCGCCCGGGCAGTGAACCCGCACCCAGGCATGGTCCCGCCCGCCCCCGGTAAGCCTCACCCGGCCAGTGAGCCTGCGCCCGGCCGGTGGACCCGCACCCGTCCGTAGACCTCACCGGGCCGGTGACACCCGTAATCGGCCAGCCCTGCATCCGCCAGGCACGCCTCTCCCGGCCGGCAGAGCTGCGCCCGGCCAGGCCCGCGCAGACCCCATCGCCATGCCGCCCGCCTCAGCTCGCCCTCGCCTCACCCTGGCCCGCTTGGCCTGCCCGGCCAGCCCAACCCAGCCCCGCAGCCCCGCCTCCCCCGCCCCAGGCCCCCGCCCTCAGTCCTTCACCACCGCCGACACCCTCCCCTCCCCGTCGTACAGCCGCACCGTCACCAGCTTGCCGTCCGGGCCCCCGTCTCCCTCCTCCGTGATGAACCACAGGTACGCCGAGCCCGCCGCCCTCCGCAGGTGCGGCTCGGTCGTGCCGTGCTCGTGCTCCAGCTCGACGCGCTTCGTCTTCGGGCCCACGTGGCCGATCATGAGCTTCTCGCCCTTCACCTCTATCTCCACCGAGGCGAAGCTCAGGCCGTCGTCACCCCCCGGCTCCTTGTCCTGGAGGCCAAAGGAGGTCAGCTTCTCCTTGCCGTCGGCCTTCACCACGATCGCGTGCCAGGGGCGGTTCAGGGCCGGGACGGGGTCGGTGGTCCGCTCGTCCCACACGCCCGCCTCCCTCATCGCCCTCTCCTGGCCGCGCGCCTCCGACGCGTCGAGCGGGGCGCCCCACGTCCGCAGCTCCACCCCGGCCACCTCCTTGCCCGCCTTGTCGAGCACCTTGGTCAGCGGGGTGACCTGCGGGGCGTAGACATGCCGGGCCTCCGCCGAGTCCACCAGCGCCGCCGGGCGCGTCCGGCTCTCGCCGTCCACCACGGCGAGCGCCAGCGAACCCGTCGAGCCCGCGATCGCCACGGCCGCCAGCGCTCCGACCACCCAGCGGCGCGTCTTTCTGCGCCGGCCGCCGCGCATCACCGCCTGGTACGGGGCTATGCCGATCTCCACCTCGTCCGCCGCGGCCGTCAGGCGGTGGGCGATGTCGCGGTGCGCGGTGGTGTCCTGCCGCGCCGGGTCCTGGTCCGTGGTCACTGCTTCTCCCCTCGGCTCGCGACCGTCTCGGTTCGGTCTGCGACTCTCTCGGTCCGGCCTGGGACCGCCCCTGTCCGGCCTGCGGTCTTTTCAGTGCGGCTTGCGACCTTCTCGGTGCGGCTTGTGACCTTCTCGGTCAGTGCGGGTATGGCGCGGAGCTTGGCGATTCCCTTGGCGGCGTTGCTCTTCACGGCGCCCACCGAGCAGCCCATGGCCTCGGCGGTCTGTGTCTCGCTCAGGTCCTCCCAATACCGCAGGACGACCGCTTCGCGCTGGCGCGCGGGCAGTTGGGCGAGCGCGCGCAGCAGGGCCGCGCGGTCGTCCGCCTGTGCCATGCGGTCTCCGCGCTCGGGCGCGTCGAGGACCGGCGCCGAGCCCTGGAGCGACAGGAACTCCTTGAGTTTGGGCCGGTGTCTGCGCGCGTGGGTGTTGATCATGATCCGGCGCACATAGGCGTCCGGGTCGCCCGCGCCGCTCACCTTGCGCCAGGACACGTACGTCCGCTCAAGGGACGACTGCACCAAGTCCTCCGCCGCGTGCTGCTCCCCCGTGAGAAGAAACGCCGTGCGCATCAACTGCGGCCAGCGGCTCGCCATGAATCCCTGGAACTCACCGTCCAAGGCCTGCTTTCGCTCCCCCATGAATGCCTCCTTGCACATTGGAGTCCATGAGGGCCACAAACCGTTGCCTCGCCAGCACGCGGAGAAGCTCCAACACCCGAAAGGACCCCCCGCACCAAGAAGGTCAGCGCTGCGAGGCCGCCCGCTGGCCCGGCATCCACAGGAGCAGCACCACCACACCCGCCAGCAGGATGAACCCGCTCGTGCGGAACGCCATCGCATAGCCGTCGGTCAGCGCCTGCCGTGACGTCGAGCCGTCCATCCGCGCCGCCGCCACCGTGGAGAGCACCGCGAGGCCGAGCGCGCCGCCCATCGTGCGGGAGGTGTTGATCAGGCCCGAGACCAGCCCGGCGTCGCCGGGTGCCGCTCCCGAGGTGGCGAGGGAGGCGAGCGGGGTCGTGGCGAGGCCCGCGCCGAACATCATCACGATACCGGGCAGCATGATCGAGGTCACGTACGCCCCGTCGACCGTCATCGTCGACTGCCAGCCGAAGCCGGCGGCGGCCACGACGATGCCGACTATGGAGACGTTCTTCGCGCCGAGCACCGGCATCACGCGCGGCGCCAGCATCGAGCCGAGGACGATGGTGAGGGAGGACGGTATGAGGGCGAGGCCGGCCTTCAGCGGGGAGTAGCCGAGGACGTTCTGGGCGTACAGGGTCATGAACATCCACATGGCGAACATGCCGCCGCCGCACACGAACATCGCCGCGTTCGCGGCCGACACCGACCGCACCCGGAACAGTTTCAGCGGCATCAGCGGCACCTTCGTACGCGCCTCCACCACGAGGAACGCCCCGAGCAGCGCGAGTCCGGCCGCCAGCGGTACGAGGGTCGCGGCCGCCGTCCAGCCCTTCTCCTCGGTCTGCACGATGCCATACGCGAGGGTGGCGAGCCCGGCCGTGACGAGGACCGCGCCCGGCACGTCGAGGCGGCGCGCCTGCCCCGCCCTGCTCTCGGTCAGCCAAGCCGCGCCCGCGAAGATCACCAGGGCGCCGATCGGTACGTTGATGAGGAGCACCCAGCGCCAGGAGAGCAGGTCGGTGAGGACGCCGCCGACCAGGCCGCCCGCCGCGCCGCCGCCCGCGCCGACCGCGGACCAGACGCCGATGGCCCGTATCCGCGCCGGGCCCTCGGGCACCGCGGAGGTGAGGATCGTCAGCGTCGAGGGCGCGAGGACCGCGGCGCCGAGGCCCTGCACCGCGCGTGCCGCGAGCAGTTGCCACTCGGCCTGGGCCAGGCCGCCGCCGAGCGAGGCTGCGGTGAAGAGGCCGAGGCCGAGCAGGAACATCCGCTTCCGCCCGAAGAGGTCGCCCGCGCGGCCGCCGAGCAGCATGAAACCGGCGAAGGCGATGGAGTAGGCATTGACGACCCACTGGAGTCCGATGGCGCTCATGCCGAGGTCGGACCGCATCGAGGGCAGTGCGGTGTTCACCACCGACACGTCGAGGACGACGAGGAACTGGCCCGCGCAGGCGGTGAGGAGAACCGCCCATACCGGTACGGACCTCTTGGGCGGGGCGGTGGCGGAGTCGGGGGTGTAAGTGGTGGAGGGCGTCTGGACCATGACAGCCATCCTCTCAAGCCGCGGGAGCGGCGTGCATCGGCATTTAGCGCCACGTGCCTGGGCCTAAGGGCCTAGGTCCCGGTCTGCCGTCCGTCTGCCTACCGCCTGCCGCCTGCCGCCGGTCGCCGCCTATCGCCTGTCGCTGCCTGTCGCCGCCTGCGGGGAAGCTCCGGGGACGGCCGCACCAGCGCACCGCGCGGGCTGTGCCGGGAACAGGTCAGGGGCGCGGTGCAGGGGTGGGGAGGGCACGGGGGCACGGCACGAGGGCACGGCACGGGGGCAGCGGTAAGGCCCTGCGGCCCGCCCGCAGGGCGCCCGCACCCCCGTCACCCTCACCCCGCCCTACCGCCTCCGCAGAATCGTCACCACCGCCGCCCCGCCCAGTCCGATGTTGTGTGCGAGGCCCACCCTCGCGCCGGGCACCTGCCGGGACCCGGCCTCGCCCCGCAGGTGCCACGTCAGCTCGGCCGCCTGGGCGAGGCCGGTCGCGCCCAAGGGGTGGCCCTTGGAGATGAGGCCGCCGGAGGGGTTCACCACCCAGCGGCCGCCGTACGTCGTCGCGCCGCTCTCGACGAGCTTGCCGGACTCGCCGGGCGCGCACATGCCGAGCGCCTCGTACGTCAGGAGTTCGTTGATGGAGAAGCAGTCGTGCAGCTCGACGACGTCCACGTCCTCGATGCCGAGCCCCGCCCTCTCGTACGCCTGGCGTGCCGCCTCCCGTGACATCGGCCCGCCGACCGCGTCGATGCACGAGCCCGAGGTGAAGGACTCGGCGGTGTCCGTGGTCATGGCCTGGGCCGCGATCTCCACGGCCCGGCCCGCCAGGCCGTGCCGCTCCACGAAGCGCTTGGAGGCGACCACCACCGCCGCCGAACCGTCCGACGTCGGCGAGCACTGGAGTTTGGTGAGCGGGCGGTGGACGGTCCTCGCGGCGAGGATCTCGTCGACCGAGTACGCGTCCTGGAACTGGGCGTACGGATTGTTCACCGAGTGCCGGTGGTTCTTGGCGCCGACCGCCGCGAGCTGCGCCTCCGTCGTGCCGTACTCTTCCATGTGCTCGCGGGCCGCGTTGCCGAAGATCTGCGCGGTGGGCGGGGTCGCCTCGAAGCCGTGCCGGGCGGCCATGACGCCGTAGTGGCGGGCGACCGGGGACGTCTTCAAGTCCCCTCCGCCACCGCCACCGCCCAGCGAACCGCGCGCCATCTTCTCGAAGCCGAGCGCCAGCACGCAGTCGCTCAGGCCGCCCTCGACGAACTGCCGCGCCATCATCAGCGCGGTCGCGCCGGTCGCGCAGTTGTTGTTGACGTTGTAGACGGGGACGCCGGTCAGGCCCAGTTCATAGACCGCGCGCTGGCCCGCCGTCGAGGGCTGGAAGCAGTAGCCGACAGGCACCTGCTCGACTTGTCCGTACGAGATTCCGGCGTCCTCCAGGGCCTTGCCGCCCGCCTCCCTCGCCATGTCCCAGTACTGCCACTCCCGCGTCTCGGGCTTCTCGAACTCGGTCATCCCGACGCCGACGATGTAGCTCTTCACGAGGCTCTCCTTCAGTCACGGGGCAGGCCGAGGATCCGCTCGGCGACGACGTTGAGCTGCACCTGGGTGGTGCCGCCCGCGATGGTCAGGCAGCGCGACATGAGGAAGCCGTGCAGCGCCCGCTCCCCGGCGCCCTCGCGCACCGCGCCCGCCGGGCCGAGCAGTTCCAGGGCCAGTTCGGCGACCTTCTGCTGGTGCGAGGTCTGGACGAGCTTGCGGACGGAGGCGCCCGCGCCCGGCTCGGCCCCGGCGACCTGCCGGAGCGTCGTCCGCAGCCCGATGCAGGCCAGCGCGTGCGCCTCGGCGGCGAGCACGCCGACACGGGCCCGGAGCGCGCCGTCGAGGTCACTGGCGAGGCCCCCGGCGCGGGCGCCGTCGAGGCCCCCCTCGCAGACGCGCGCGATGAGCGCTTCGAGGCCGGTGTCGAAGGTCAGCTGGTCTGCCATGTGGACGCGTTCGTCGCCGAGCGTGTGGCGGGCCACGCGCCAGCCGTCGTCGATCCGGCCGACGACCGCGTCCTCGGGGAGGAGTACGTCGTCGAAGTACACCTCGTTGAAGAGGGAGTCCCCGGTGATCTCCTTGAGGGGGCGGATGTCGAGCCCCCGGGCGTTCTTCATGTCGACGACGAAGTACGTGAGCCCCTTGTGCTTGGGGGCCGCCGGATTCGTGCGGGCGAGCAGGATGCCGTGGTCCGCCCACTGCGCCGCGCTCGTCCACACCTTCTGGCCGTTGACGCGCCAGCCCTCCTCGACGCGCTCGGCCCGCGTGCGCAGGGACGCGAGGTCGGAGCCCGCTTCCGGCTCGCTGAAGAGCTGGCACCAGAGCAGTTCGCCGCGCAGGGTGGGCGCGAGGAAGCGCTCCTGCTGCTCCTTCGTGCCGTACGCGATGAGGGAGGGCACCACCCAGGTCGCGATGCCGAGGTCGCTGAGGCCGACGCCCGCCGCCGCCAACTCCTCCTGGATGACGAGCTGCTGGACGGGCCCGGCACCCAGGCCATGGGGCGGGGGGAGGTGCGGGGCCGCGTATCCGGTGGGGGCCAGGGCCTTGCGCGCCGCGGCGGGGTCGAGGCCGCGGGCCCGTGCGATCACCTCGCGGGCCTCGGCGCGGTACGCCCGCGCCTCCTCGGGCAGCTCAAGGCGCAGCTCGCGCCGTGCCCCGCCCCCGGCGAGCCGCACGGCCCGCAGCCGGTGGGTGTCGCCCGCGCCGAGCAGCTGCCGCGCCAGGACGGCCCTGCGCAGCGAGAGGTGGGCGTCGTGCTCCCAGGTGAAGCCGGTGCCGCCGAGGATCTGCACGCAGTCCTTGGCGCAGGAGTACGCGGCGTCCAGGGCGGTGCCCGCGGCGAGCGCGGCGACCAGGCCCCGCACCTCGCCCGGGAGGCCGGGTTCGCCGGCGGCGCGGGCCGCGTCCCAGGTCAGGGCGCGGGCCTGTTCGACGCGGAGCAGCATGTCGGCGCAGAGGTGCTTGACGCCCTGGAACCGCCCGATGGGCCGCCCGAACTGCTCGCGCACCTTGGCGTGCCCGGCCGCGGTGCGCAGCGCCCGGGCCGCGGTGCCGCAGGCGTCGGCGGCCAGCACGACGGCGGCGAGATCGCCTACGGTCGCGCCGTCCACGGCGAGCACCCGGTCCGCCGGGACGTGCGCGGCCCGTGCGCTCACCTCGGCGGTGGGGCGTGTCGGGTCGGCGCTGTCGTGTGTACGTATGGTCAGCGCGGCCGCGTCGACGGCGAGCCACACCGGGCCCGGCGCGGAGGCGGCGTTCAGGATCAGCAGGTCGGCCTCGCCGCCGGAGAGGACGGGCGGCGCCACCCCCTCCAGGACGTAGCCGTCGCCGTCGGAGAGCGCGGTGAGCGTGCCCGCGCCGAGCGCGACGGCGCCGATGCGGGTGCCGGCCGCCAGCTCGGCGACCATGGCGTCGGCGCCCGCGTGGCGCAGCACCAGTGAGGCGAGGGAGTGCGACACGAGCGGTCCCGGGAACACGGCCCCCGCCGCTTCTTCCAGGACGACCGCCAAGTCGAGTAGGTCCCCTCCCCCACCCCCGCACTCCTCGGGCAGGTGCGCGCCGAGCAGCCCCTGCGCGGCGAGGCCGTCCCAGTGGGCGGGCCGGCCGCTGGGAGGAGGTCCGTCGAGCAGTTCGCGTATCGCCTCCGGGGGGACGGTCCGCGCGATCCACCCGCGTACGGCCGACGCCAACTCCCCTTGCTCCCGCGTGATTCCGATCCCCATGCGCATCCTCGCCGGTAGCAGCTGCCGGGACCGCGCCAGAGTAGAACACGTTCCAATTCGACGGAAGCCTGACGGAGGGTCAGACGCCCTTGGACTTGTCGGCGCCGGGCGCCGGGCCGGTCAACAAAGAGTCAAGAGAGTCAAGAGTTCCCCTCGTACGACGTCCGTCGGAATAGTCGCCCGGGGAAACAGGTTCGAGCTACACGTACCTACGCCGACCACCCACGCTCCCGCGCTCCCGCCGAGCCCGACCCCCGTCCCGGAGGCCCCACGCAATGTCGATGACGACGACCCACCCACGCGGCATACGCGGAGTCGTCCCCGTGCTCGCCTTCTCCGGCATCGTCGTCGCGGTGATGCAGACCCTGCTCGTGCCGGTCATCAAGGACCTGCCGGCCCTGCTGGACACCGCGCCGTCCAACGCCACCTGGGTCATGACCTCGACCCTGCTCGCCGGTGCCGTCTCCACGCCGATCATGGGCCGCCTCGGGGACCTCTTCGGCAAGCGGCGGATGTTGCTCGCCAGCCTCTCCGTCATGGTCGTCGGCTCGCTGATCTGCGGGTTCACCGACAATCTGCTGGTGATGATCGCGGGCCGCGCGCTCCAGGGCTTCGCCATGGGCGCCATCCCGCTCGGCATCGGGCTCATGCGCGACCAGCTGCCCCGCGAGAAGCTCGGCTCGGCGATGGCCCTGATGAGTTCCTCCATCGGCGTCGGCGGCGGACTCGCGCTGCCGCTCGCCGCGCTCACCGCGCAGCACGCCGACTGGCACGCCCTCTTCTTCGGCGCCGCGGGCCTCGGCGTCCTCGCGATGGTGCTGACCGTCGTCTTCGTGCCGGAGAGCCCGATGCGCGCCCAGGGCACCTTCGACGTGCTCGGCGCCATCGGCCTCTCCGCGGGGCTCGTGCTCTTCCTGCTGCCGATCACCAAGGGCAGCGACTGGGGCTGGACCTCGGGCACCACGCTCGGCCTCTTCGCCGCCGCGGCCGTCGTCCTGGCGCTGTGGGGCGTGATGGAGCTGCGCGTGAAGGCGCCGCTGGTGGATCTGCGCACCACGGCCCGCCGCTCGGTGCTCTTCACCAACCTCGCCTCGATCATGGTCGGCGTCGCCTTCTACGCCGTCTCGCTCGTCCTGCCGCAGCTGCTCCAGCTGCCGTCCGCCACCGGCTACGGCCTCGGCCAGTCCATGGTCGTCGCGGGGCTGTGCGTGATGCCGCTCGGCCTGACGATGATGTTCACCGCGCCCGTCTACGCCCGCCTCTCGGCGAAGTACGGCCCCAAGGTGACCCTCATCCTCGGCATGCTGATCATCGCGATCGGCTACGGCGCGGGCCTCGGCCTGATGAGCGCCGCCTGGCAGACCATCGTGGTCTCGGTGGTCCTCGGCGCGGGCATCGGCCTCGCCTACTCCTCGCTGCCCGCGCTCATCATCGGCTCGGTCGACCCGTCCGAGACGGGCGCGGCCAACGGCCTCAACACCCTGATGCGCTCCATCGGCACCTCGGTCTCCTCCGCCGTGATCGGCATGGTCCTCGCCAACACCGCGGACCACGTCGGCGGCGTCGCCGTGCCGACCATGCACGGCTTCCGCGTCTCCTTCCTGATCGCGACGGGCGCGGTCGTCATCGGCCTCGCCTTCGCCCTGCTGCTGCCCTCCGCGCGCCGCTCCACCACCACGCAGCTGCGCGCGAGCAGCGAGGAGGACGCCAACCTGGAGCGCGCGACCAAGGCGCTCGCGGGCTTCCAGGGCCGGGTGCACAGCGCGGACGGCGCCCCGCTGGCCCGCGCGAAGGTGACGCTGATCGACCGGCGCGGCAAGCAGGCGGGCGCCGCCCTCACCGACGACGAGGGCCGCTACGCCCTCGCCGTCCCGGCCGGCGGCTCCTACGTCCTCGCGGCCACGGCGGCGGGCCATGCCCCGCTGGCCTCGGCGGCGGCGCATCACGGGGAGGAGCGCCCGGTCCAGGTGGACCTGGCCCTGTCCGGCTCGCCCGAAGCCCTGTCCGGCGCACCGGGCGCCCTGTCCGGCACGCCCGACGACAGCGACGTGCCGGCCTGACGTCCCCTACGTGCCTCGCCCCTCACGCCACCCCCGTCACTCCCGTGCCGGGGGTGGCGTGCATCATGGGCGCCCATACCCGCGTACGACGTACGACCCGGAGGAACCCCATGGCCGCCGAGCCCAAGACCGAGCCCCGACCGGAGATCCTCGCCGCGTTCGAGGCCGCCGAGGGCTTCATGCCGCGCGGTGAGGGGCTCGCGCTGTACGCGGCGGCGACGGAGGCCGCCGCGCTCGGGCTGCCGCTCCTGGAGGTCGGCACCTACTGCGGGCGCTCCACGATCCTGCTCGCCGACGCGGCCCGGCGGGCCGGGGTGAGCGCGGTCACCGTCGACCACCACCGCGGCAGCGAGGAGCAGCAGCCCGGCTGGGAGTACCACGACCCCCGAACGGTCGATCCCGAGGTGGGTTTGATGGACACGCTCCCCACCTTCCGCCGGACCCTGCACCGGGCCGGCCTGGAGGAGCACGTGATCGCGGTCGTCGGCCGCTCGCCGCAGGTGGCGAAGGTGTGGGGCGGGCCGCTCGGCCTGGTCTTCATCGACGGCGGGCATACGGACGAACACGCCACCGCCGACTACGAGGGCTGGGCGCCGCACGTCGCCGAGGGCGGGCTGCTCGTCATCCACGACGTGTTCCCGGACCCGGTCGACATCATGACCGGGCAGGCCCCCTACCGCGTCTATCTGAGGGCTCTGGCGTCCGGCGCGTTCACCGAGGTCGCCGCGGTGGACTCGCTGCGCGTGCTGCGGCGAACGGGAGCGGGGATCTGACCTCGCCGATAGGCTCGCCCTCGTGTCGTACGTAGGTCCGGAATTCGATCCCTCCCAGCCGCCAAGGCGCCGCATCGGCCACCCGCTGACCGTGACGGTGGCCGCGCTGGTGCCCACTTTCCTGGCCGGGTGGCTGGTCTACCAGGCCACCGGCGGCGAGGACGGTGGCGAACCGGCGAGATCGCTGCCGGCTTCCCCGAGCGCCTCCGCCGGGCGGACCACGCCCTCCGAGGCAGGCCCGCCCGCCCCCTCGAAGTCCGACAAGGGGCAGGAAAAGGACAAGGACGGGAAGGGCGACGGCAACGATTCGAGTACGAAGCCGTCGGCGTCCCGCCCCGCCGTGGACGGCCCGCTCAAGGGCAAGGTGGTCGTCGTCGACCCCGGCCACAACCCCGGCAACTTCCAGCACACCGCCGAGATCAACCGTCAGGTCGACATCGGCACCAACCGCAAGGAGTGCGACACCACGGGCACGTCCACCAACGACGGCTACACGGAGGCGAAGTTCACCCTGGACGTCGCCCGCCGTCTGCGCACGCTGCTCGAAGAGCAGGGCGCCACGGTCAAGTTCACCCAGGACGGCGACCGCCCCTGGGGCCCGTGCGTCGACGAGCGCGCCCGGATCGGCAATGAGGCCCGCGCGGACGCGGTGGTCTCCCTCCACGCCGACGGCTCCGGCGCGGGCAACCGCGGTTACCACGTGATCCTGCCCGCGAAGGTGAAGGGCGGCGCCGCCGACACGTCCGCGATCGTGGGCCCCTCCAAGGAGTTGGGCGAGCGCATCGCGGGTGCCTTTGTGAAGACGACCGGAAGCGCCCCCTCCAATTACGTGGGCGGCGGCACCGGCCTCGACGTCCGCAGCGATCTCGGCGGCCTCAATCTCTCCAAGGTCCCCAAGGTGTTCATCGAGTGCGGCAACATGCGGGACGCGCAGGACGCGGCGCTTTTGAAGAGCGGCGAGTGGCGGCAGAAGGCGGCGAAGGGCATTTCTGAGGGAATCGACGGATTCCTGCGGAGGTAGCCCGTGAACGTCCGCGTACCAATACGTGCACGTCTTTATCCCGAGCAGACACCCCCTGTGTACGGACGATATTGTCCTCCCTACGATGAGGGGCCACCCCCGCGCTTCGCGCACCGCGACACGAACGCGACTACGGCGACAGCGACGCCTCCACTGACGAGACGACTGACGAAGGACCTGAAGTGAATTTCCGCTCCCTCACTCGAGGCGACGGCGTGGTGATCGGAGCAGCGGTGTTGCTCTTCATTGCCTCGTTCCTCGACACCTTTGACGCCGACGGTAGCGACAGCGACAAGCTGCCCAACGCCTGGGAAAACGGCAACCTGCTGCTGAGCGTGTACCTGCTCGGCATCATCGGTGCGGCGCTCATCGTCGTGGGCCGCGCGATGCCGCAGCAGCGCAAGGTCGCGGGCCTGGACCTCGGCCAGCTCGGTGTGGCGTTCACCATCGCCTCCGCCCTCAGCTCGCTCGGTGCGATCTTCGACACCGACCAGTCCTACAACTTCTTCTTCAACAGCAACCTCGGTGGGGCTGACTCCCCCGACGCCGGTGTCGGCCTCATCCTCGGCCTGATCGGCGCGCTCGTGCTCGCCGCCGCCGCGGTCGCCACGCAGCTCGTCCCGGCGCTGAAGGCCCCGCTCATGGGCGCCCCGCGTCCGGCCGCCCCGCAGCCCTACGGCGGTCAGCCGCAGGGTGGCTACGGCTACCCGGGCGCCGGTGCGGGCCAGCCGCAGCCGGGTGCTCCCTACGGCCAGCCCCAGCCCGGCCAGCCGCAGGGTCAGTCCTTCGGTGGCCAGCCGCAGCCGCAGGCCGGGCAGACGCCGCCGCCCGCGCAGGCGCAGCCGTCCGGTGACTTCTCGCCGTTCTGGTTCGCCGTGCCGGTGCCGCGTCCGCTCTACGCGGAGGACGGCTCGCCGACGCCGATCGCCGAGCTGGCGCCCGGCACCTGGTACCTGGCCGTCGAGCAGCGCGGCCAGGGTCTGGTGGCCCAGACGCAGGACGGCCGTCGCGGCGTCCTCCAGGACACCACGGGGATCCAGCGCGGCTGACCCCACAGGCACCTCGCGGCCCCTCGCCCTTCCGGGCGGGGGGCCGTTGTCGTACAGTCCCGACCGCCAGCTGACGTACCGTCAGGCTTTCTGCACCGGGAGGACGTATGCGGCTCGGGCTCGCACTCGGCTACTGGGGGCGCGGCCCCGACCCCGGCCACGTCGCCCTCGCCCAGGAGGCCGAGCGGCTCGGCTACGACTCGGTGTGGACCGCCGAGGCCTGGGGCTCGGACGCCTTCACTCCGCTGACCTGGATCGCGGCACGGACCTCGCGGATCCGGCTCGGTACGGCCGTCGCGCAGATGGCGGCGCGCTCCCCGGTCACCACGGCCATGCACGCCCTCACGCTCGACCATCTGTCGGGCGGCCGGGTGATGCTCGGCCTCGGTCTCTCCGGGCCTCAGGTGGTGGAGGGCTGGTACGGGCGGCCCTTCCCGAAGTCGCCGCTGACCGCGACGCGCGAGTACGTCGAGGTGATCCGGCAAGTGCTGCGCCGCGAGGGCCCGGTGGAGCTGGCCGGCCGCTTCCACGCCCATCCCTATCAGGGCGAGGACGGCTCCGGCCTCGGCAAGGCGCTCAAGCCGATCACCCATCCGCTCCGGGCCGACCTGCCCGTCCTGCTCGGCGCGGAGGGGCCCAGGAACATCGCGCAGACGACCCGGATCGCGGACGGCTGGCTGCCGCTGTACTGGTCGCCGACGCGCACGGACGCGTACGAGGCCTCGCTGAGCGACCTGCGCGAGGGCTTCACGATCGCCCCGATGGCCCGGGCGAAGGTCTGCGACGACATCGCCGAGGGCCTGCTCCCCGTCAAGGCCATGCTCGGCTTCTACATCGGCGGCATGGGGCACGCGGCCCGCAACTTCCACGCCGATCTGATGGCGCGCATGGGGTACGAGGAGGAGGCCCGGCAGGTCCAGGAGCTGTTCCTCGCGGGGCGCAGGGAGGACGCCGTGCGTGCCGTACCGGACGCCTTCGCGGACGAGATCTCGCTGGTGGGCCCCCGCGAACGGATCGCGGAACGCCTTGAGTCATGGCGCGCGGGCCCGGTCACGGACCTCCTGGTACTGGCACCGGACCCGCACACCCTGCGCGTCCTCGCCGACCTCAACTCCTAGGAAACGTCTAGCCCTTGGTCAGCTCCCCGGCCGACGGCACCTTGTCCTTGACCTCCGCGCCCGCGCCCTTGCCCGCGTCCTTCACGGAGTTGATGACGCCGTCGAAGGAGTTGACGATCGAGTCCGTCGACTCGCCCTTGCGGAGCTTGGACGGCAGGTCCTTCAGGGCGTCGATGCCGGCGGTGAGCGGGGCCACGGCCTTGGAGAGGGCCGGGTCGCCCTGCGCGTTCTTCGTCGCCGCCTTCAGCCTGTTGTACGTGAACGCTCCCGCGAGGCCCGCCTTGACGAGGGCGATCCGCCGCCCGTCCGCGCCCTTCTTGAACTTGCCCGCGCGGAACGGCTTCACGATCCACTGGTACGTCGCCCCGGCGGCGAGGCCCGCGTTGGCGACGAACCGCGTCTTGGCGAACTTCTGCTTCTCGGCGCTGCTGCTGGCCGAGGGCGCGGCGGCCTTGGTCTCCTTGCCGTCGCTGCCACAAGCCGTCGCGCCGACGAGCAGGGTGCAGCACAGCGTGAGGGAGACTCCGGCACGGCGGACGGATACGGGGCTTGGCACGGCAGCGGCCTCCAGAGGTGAGCGGTCCTCCGGGCAGCCTCACCCCGGGCGCGGGGCGCCGCCAGCGGGGCGGGCCCGAACGGGTTTCGAACGGGGCGCTCCCCGGTACCCGGCCACCATGTCTCCCACGCGGCACTCCCACGGCAGCACAGCGGCACGGGTCATCGCGCTCGTCGCCGACATCATGGCCGCCATACTCGGCCTGTGGATCCTGATGTACCTGCTGGACGCGAACCGCGCCAACGACCTCGTCCAGTTCATCCACGACGTGGCGCGCTGGCTGGCCGGCTGGTCGCACGACCTGTTCACCTTCGACGAGAAGTGGGCCAGGGTCGTCGCGGGCTACGGCCTCGCGGCGGTCGTCTACCTCGTGGTGGGCCACGCGATAGCGGGCCGCCTACGCCGCTACTGAGCGACGCCCCAAGGGAAGCGCCCCGAGGGGCAGCGCCCCAAAGGGGCGCGGGGAACTGCGCGCCCAGCCACATCGGACCCGCAGGTCAAGCCCCCAAACTCCAGCGGAGCGTCACCCGCAGCACTCCGGATCGAGCCCCCCAGGCAGCCGCTCACCAGAGAAAACCGCACAGGTAGCCTCGTCGCCGCCAAGCGCCGCCACGGCCAGCAGCAGCGACCCCGCCGTCCACGTGGTCAGCTCCTCGGGCCAGATCGCCTTGTCGTCGAAGACGTAACCCGTCCAGTACAGGCCGCTCTTCGGGTCGCGCAGGTGCTGGATGGACTGGAGGACCTTCAGGGCGTGGTCGGACTCCCCCAGCACCCAAAGGGCCAGCGCGAGTTCGGCACTCTCGCCGCCGGTGACCCAGGGGTTGGGGTCGACGCAGCGCACGCCGAGGCCCGGCACCACGAAGCGGTCCCAGCCCTCCTCCATACGGGCCTTGGCCTCCTCGCCGGTCAGCGCGCCGCCCAGGACCGGGTAGTACCAGTCCATCGAGTAGCGGCCCTTGTCGAGGAAGCGCTCGGGGTGGCGGCGGATCGCGTGGGCGAGGGCGCCGACCGCCAACTCCCAGTCGGGCTGCGGCTCTTCGCGCTGCTCGGCGATGGCGAGGGCGCACCGGAGCGCCTGGTGGATGGAGGAGGAGCCGGTGAGGAGCGCGTCGGTGACGGGGGTGCCGTCGGCCTCCCGCTTCCAGCCGATCTGCCCGCCGGGCTGCTGGAGCCCGAGGACGAACTCGACGGCGGCGACCACGGCGGGCCACATGCGGTCCAGGAACGCCTCGTCGCCGGTGGCGAGGTAGTGGTGCCAGACGCCCACGGCGATGTACGCGCAGAAGTTGGTCTCGCGGCCCCGGTCGGTGACGTCGTGCGGGTCGCCGTCGGCGTACGCCGCGTACCAGGAGCCGTCCGGGTTCTGGTGGCGGGCCAGCCAGTCGTAGGCGCGCTCGGCGGCCGCGTGCTCGCCCGCCGCGTCCAGGGCCATGGCGGCCTCGGTGTGGTCCCACGGGTCGAGGTGGTGGCCGCGGAACCACGGGATGGCGCCGTCCTCGCGCTGGACGGCGAGGATGCCCCGTACGGTCGCCGTCGCCTGATCGGCCGTCAGGACGCCGGGCAGGACGAGGTGTTCGGTGCGCTCCGGGCTCGTCACTTGGCGGCCACCGCGGCGGCGTCGGCACCGGCCGCGGCCTCGGGGAGGTGCGGCTTGGTCGCGTACGCCACGAAGCTCTTGCCGACGACGGGGTTGAGCAGCTGCTCGGCGAGCCGGGTCGCCAGCGGCTTCTTCATGATGTCCCAGACGAGCAGCTTGTGGTACGCCCGCACCGGCAGCGCCTTGTCGTTGTCGACGCCGAACGCGCACTTGAGCCACCAGTACGGGGAGTGCAGCGCGTGCGCGTGGTGGGTGCCGTACGGCTTGAGGCCCGACTCCCGCATCCTGGCGAGGAGTTCGTCGGCCTTGTAGATGCGGATGTGGCCGCCCTCGACCTCGTGGTAGGCGTCGGAGAGGGCCCAGCAGACCTTCTCGGGGCCGTAGCGCGGGACGGTCACCGCGATGCGGCCGCCCGGCTTGAGGACGCGCACCATCTCGGCGAGCACGCCCTTGTCGTCGGGGATGTGCTCCATGACCTCGGAGATGATCACGACGTCGAACGACTCGTCGGGGAAGGGGAGGTTGAGCGCGTCGCCCTCCATGGCGGTGGCCGTCGCCCCCGCCGGTGCCTCGCCCGCCTCCTTCATCGCGGCGAACCACTTGGCGACCTCGCGGATCTCCTCGGCGTTCTGGTCGAGGGCCACCACCCGAGCGCCGCGCCGGTAGCACTCGAAGGCGTGCCGGCCCGCGCCGCAGCCCAGATCGAGGACGCGGTCGCCCGCGGCGAGCGGGAAGCGGGTGAAGTCGACGGTCAGCATCAGCGAGGGCTCCCGGAGTACGTCGGGGTGGCCGCGGGGCGGCGGCCGGGGTCGGTGGCCGCGGCGCGGCTCATGGCCTGGCGGTAGCGCTCGGCCGTTCCCTTGGCGGCCTGCGCCCAGGTGAACTTCCTCAGCACCCGCTCCCGGCCCGCGCGGCCGAGGCGGGCCCGCAGCTCAGGGTCGCCGAGCAGCCGTTGCAGGCCGAGCGCGAGCGCGCCCGCGTCGCCCGGCGGCACCGCGAGGCAGGTCTCGCCGTCGGGGCCCGCGACCTCCGGGATCGCGCCGCCGGTCGTCGCGAGCAGCGGCGTGCCGGTGGCCATCGCCTCCGCGGCGGGCAGCGAGAAGCCCTCGTACAGCGAGGGGACGCAGGCGACCTGCGCCGAGCGGACGAGGTCGACCAGCTCGGCGTCGGTGATGCCCTTGACGAACTCGACGCAGCCTTCGAGGCCGTAGCGCTCGATGGCCTGCGCGACGGGCCCGTCCTCGGCGCGCTTGCCGACGACGACGAGGTGGGCTCCGGGGTGCTCGGTGCGCACCTTGGCGAGCGCCTCGACGAGGTGGACGAGGCCCTTGAGCGGTACGTCGGCGCTGGAGGTCGTCACGATCCGGCCCGGCACCTCGGGCACGGCCGGGTCCGGGGAGAAGAGGCCGGTGTCGGCGCCGATGTGGACGACGTCGATGCGGTCCTCGCGCACCCCGAGGTGGTCGATGATCTCCTGCCGGGAGGTGCCGGAGACGGTCAGGACCGAGGGGAGGCGGCGGGCGACGCGCTTCTGCATGCGGGTGAAGGCGTACCAGCGGCGGACGGACATGCGGCGCTTGAAGTCGGGCGCGGCGTCCAGCTCCAGCTGCCGGTCGACGGTGATGGGGTGGTGGATCGTGGTGACCAGGGGGGCGCCGAGGTCGCTCAACAGGCCGTAGCCGAGGGTCTGGTTGTCGTGGATGACGTCGAACTCGCCGCGCCGCGCGCGCAGATGGCGCCGGGCCCGCAGGCTGAACGTGGCGGGCTCCGGGAAGCCGCCGGTCCACATGGTCGCCACTTCGAGCGCGTCGACCCAGTCGCGGAACTCGTCGCGCCGGGGGGTGCGGAAGGGGTCGGGCGAGCGGTAGAGGTCGAGGCTCGGCAGCTCCGTGAGCCGGAGGCCCGCCAGGCCCTCGCCCTCGTCCAGTACGGGGTAGGGCTGGGCGCCGATCACTTCGACACTGTGGCCGAGCCGGGCCAGCTCGCGCGAGAGATGACGTACGTACACACCCTGGCCCCCGCAGAACGGGTTCCCCTTGTAGGTGAGGAGGGCGATGCGCAACGGACGGTCGCCGTCGGCGTCGGAGCCCTTTCGGGGGCCCGCCTCCATGGCCTCAGCGGTCACTCTCGGCCCCCTTCTGCGTGCAGTTGTCCGCGAGGTTACGCCGGGACGGTAATCTAGAACAAGTTTCAGACTTGACCGGCGTCATCGTCGAGGGATCATCGGGTGCTCGCTGGACGATCGCTGATTGATCGCTGGACGAGCTTTGAATCTACCGGCAGGTAGGCGAGGTGTAAGGCCCGGATCAGGTGATTCGCGCCACCACGGGCTCCCTGCCATGCTGTGCGATCTCGCGAGGCGATGCGGAGGGGCACCTATATGACAGCGGAAGCCAAGGCGGCGAGCCCTGCGGCGCCGGCCCTCACCGAGCGCCAGGAGGCGCGCCGCCGCCGCATCCTGCACGCCAGCGCCCAACTGGCGAGCCGGGGCGGCTTCGACGCGGTGCAGATGCGCGAGGTCGCCGAGGCGGCCGGCGTGGCACTCGGCACGCTCTACCGCTACTTCCCCTCCAAGGTCCATCTCCTGGTCGCCACCATGCAGGACCAGCTCCAGCACATGCACACGACGATCCGCAAGCGTCCGCCCGCCGGTGAGACGCCCGCCGAGCGGGTCGCCGAGACGCTGATGCGGGCCTTTCGCGCGCTCCAGCGCGAGCCGCACCTCGCGGACGCGATGGTGCGGGCCCTGACCTTCGCCGACCGTTCGGTGAGCCCCGAGGTCGACACCGTCTCGCGTCTGACGACGGCGATCATCCTGGACGCGATGGGCCTGGAGCAGCCGCCCACCGCGCGGCAGCTGTCCGCCGTGCGGGTCATCGAGCACACGTGGCACTCCGCGCTGATCACCTGGCTCTCGGGGCGTGCCTCGATCGCCCAGGTGAAGATCGACATCGAGACCGTCTGCCGCCTCATCGACCTGACGGCCGAGCCGCGCGGGTAGGGCGGGCGGGGCCCCGGGAGCGGCCGCCGTCAGTCCTCCGGCGGGAAGACGGCCTCCCCGCTCTCGGCGAGCGTGATGGTGATCGCCTCGACCGGGCAGCCCTCGGCGGCTTCGAGCACCTGTTCGTTGGCGTCGCCCTCGGGGGCGGTGGGGTGGGACTGCCGGGCGGTGTCCAGGGTGAACCCGCCGGGCGCGGTGCTCACGCACATGCCCGAGCCGATACAGACGGACCGGTCGACCTCGACGTGCCAGCGGTCGCCCATCAGGCGCCACTCCCCTCATAGCCGGCGGGCAGATGGATCATCTTGTGCTCGAAGAACTCGCCGTACCCCTCGGGCCCGAACTCCCGCCCCAGGCCTGAGTCCTTGTACCCACCGAAGGGTCCGAGCATGTCGAGGCTGAAGGTGTTCACGGAGTACGTTCCCGTCCGCACCCGGCGCGCGACGTCGATGCCCCGCTCGACGTCGGCGGTCCAGACGCTGCCGCTGAGCCCGTAGTCCGAGTCGTCGGCGATCCGCACGGCCTCGCTCTCGTCGCCGTACGGCAGCAGGCAGATGACGGGGCCGAAGATCTCCTCGCGGGCGATGCGCATCGTATTGTCTACGCCGCCGAAGAGGGTCGGCTCGACGTACCAGCCCTGGTCGAATCCGGCCGGGCGGCCGCCGCCCGCGAGGATCTTGGCACCCTCCTCCTGGCCGATGCGGATGTAGTCGAGGGAGCGCCGCTGCTGGCGCTCGGCGACCAGCGGGCCGAGTTCGGTGGCGGGGTCGAGGGGGTCGCCGACCTTGAGCGCGCGGGCCGCGGCGGCGAAGGCGTCGGCGAACTCGTCGTAGCGGGTGCGCGGCACGAGGATGCGGGTCTGGGCCACGCACGCCTGGCCGTTGATCATCCAGGCGAACGGCACGATGCCCGCGACCGCGCTCGCCGCGTCGGCGTCGGGCAGGATCACCGCCGCCGACTTGCCGCCCAGCTCCAGGGTGACGCGGGTGAGGTTGCGGGCGGCGACCTCCATGACGCGCTTGCCCGCGGCGACGGATCCGGTGAAGGACACCTTGTCGACGCCGGGGTGCCCGACCAGGTACTCGCTGACCTCGCGGTCGGCGCAGACGATGGAGAGCACGCCCTCGGGGAGGCCCGCCGCCGCGGCGATCTCCGCGAGGATGTAGGCGTCGAGCGGCGTTTCGGGCGAGGTCTTCAGGATCACCGGGCAGCCCGCGAGGAGCGCGGGGGCGAGCTTCGCGGCGGCGGTGAACTGCGGGACGTTCCAGGGCACGACGGCCGCGACGACGCCCATCGGCTCGCGGCGCACGAGCAGTTTCCCGAGGATCCCGTCGCGGCTCTCCTCGTACGGGAAGTCGCGGGCGACGGTGATCGCCGCGTCCCACACCATCATCGCGGCCAGCGCCTGCACCATCACGCTGGAGGTGTACGGGGTGCCGTTCTCGGAGCTGATGACGCGGGCGATCTCCTCGTGGCGCACCGCGAAGCCGTCCTTGATCCTGGTGACGATCTCGATCCGCTCGTCCAGGGTCATCCGCGGCCAGGGGCCCTCGTCGAACGCCCTGCGCGCGGCGGCGACGGCGCGGTCCACGTCGGCGGGGGCCGCGTGCGGCACGCGGGCGAAGACCTGACCGGTGTGCGGGGAGACGACGTCGATGACGTCCTTGCCGAGCGGGTCCACCAACTCCCCGCCGATGAACAGCTGTCCGTGTTCCACGAGCTCCGTCATGGCTGACTGCCTCCTGCGGGGCGGTTCCCGGGACTTCGCTTTCCTGACACTGCCTCAGGCTGTGCTCGAACTGATACCAGTTCTAGTTGGAGGAGTCCACGAGCGCCAGGGCGGATGTGACAACTCCCCGACATGTCAGTCGACTTGGGCGGGCCATTGAAACCGGTTCTAGTTATAGTGAGGGCATCCGGCGACGACGAGACGAGGCGCCCATGACCCCGCAGACGGCCGAACCGCCGGTGATCGCGCACGGCGGGGGCGTCTGGAGCATCAAGGTCCCGATCCCCGACAACCCCCTCGGCTTCACGCTCGTCCACCTCCTGGACACCGACGCCGGGCCCGTCCTCGTCGACACCGGCTGGGACGACCCGACGTCCTGGGCCACGCTCACCGCCGGGCTCGCGACCTGCGGCGTCGCGGTCGAGGACGTACACGGCGTGGTCATCACGCACCACCACCCCGACCACCACGGCCTGTCCGCGAAGGTCCGCGAGGCGTCCGGGGCGTGGCTCGCGATGCACGAGGCGGACGCCTCCGTGGTGCGCCGCACCCGCTCCCACCCGCCCGAGCGCTGGTACGGCTACATGGCCGCGAAGCTCACCGCCGCCGGCGCCCCCGCCGAGCACGTCGCCCCGCTGGTCCGCGCCCGGGACGAGGGCCGCCCCCGCAGGCTGCCCGGCCTCGACCCCGCCCTGCCCGACCGCGGGATCACCCCGGGCGAACTCCTCGCCCTGCCGGGCCGCTGCCTGCGCGCGATCTGGACACCGGGCCACACCCCGGGCCACGTCTGCCTGCACCTGGAGGAGGCCCACCCGGCGGGGCTCCGGGGCAACGGCCGCCTCTTCTCCGGCGACCACCTGCTGCCCGGGATCACCCCGCACATCGGCCTGTACGAGGACCCGGACGACGACACCGTCACCGACCCCCTCGGCGACTACCTGGACTCCCTGGAGCGCGTCGGGCGCCTGGACCCCGCGGAGGTGCTCCCCGCCCACCAGCGCGCGTTCACCGACGCCCCGGCCCGCGTCCGCGCACTCCTGGCCCATCACGAGGAGCGCCTGACCGGTCTGCTCACCCTCCTCGCCGAACCCCTCACCCCCTGGCGCCTCGCCGAGCGCATGGAGTGGAACCGCCCCTGGGCCGAGATCCCCTACGGCTCGCGCAACATCGCCGTCTCGGAGGCCGAGGCCCATGTGCGGCGCCTGGTGAAGCTGGGGCGGGCGGAGGCGGTGCCGGGCAGTGATCCGGTGACGTATGTGGCGGTGTGAGGGGCGGCTGCTGGGGGCCGTGGGGCGGTCACCCCGCGTCCGGGGGGCGGACGCTCACCTCCAGCGGAGGGATGCGCGTCGGGAGGGGGATGGCCGGCCGCGGGGTGTAGTCGTAGTCGGGCAGGTCGTAGTCCGGAGGCTCGTATCCGCCGTAGTCCGTCACCGAGGGCCGAGGCGGTTGGTACGCCGGTGCCGGGTCGGACCTTGAGCCGTGGTCCCGCGCCGACGCGGCCACCATCAGGACGACGGAGACCACCATCGCCCGCTTCAACCGCAGGTTCCGCATGGCCGGGGTGCGGACCGTGGTCGCGACGCACCGGTGGGGCGCCGGGAGCGGCGCCAGGCGGCGGTCGAGGTCGCCCGCGCCCGCCAGCTCCCGCGCCACGGCCAGGTCGACGAGCCCCTTCCACTGGGCGTGCGTCAGTCCGCTGCCGCGCCCGACCGTACGCAGCCGGGCGGCCCGCTCGGTGCCCGCCTCCGCGTCCAGCAGCGCCCGCATGCCCCGCAGGGTCGGGCGCTCGGGCACCCGGTACGTGACCTCGCGCCAGTACAGGTCGTAGAGATGGCGCAGCCGCTCCTCGGCCCGTACCGCCACCATGCGCTCCACCTCCGCCAGCCAGTCGTCGACGGCCAGGACGTCGGGGGCGCAGTCGCAGCCGAACATCCGCGCCCCCACCTCGGCAGGGAGCGCCTTCGCCAGGACCGCCTCAAGGCCTGGGTCCTCGGCCCAGGCGCCGACGGCGTCCTCCCCCGGCCCCCGGGTCCCCGCCGCCTCCAGCGCCTTCAGGCGCGCGGGCATCGTCGGATGGGTGCCGGGGCGGCGCCGGTTCCGGGGCGGGGGCGGCGCGTGGGCCTCCACGAGCGCGCGCAGCTCCGGGTCCCGGCGCGCCGCGAGGAACGCGCGGAACGGGTCGTCGGGCATGCGGTCGCGGTGGTGGAGCAGGGTGAGGACGCCGCCCCGGAACACGCCCCAGTCCTGGTGGACCGCTTCCGCCGACCGCAGCGCGCGGGCGACCGCGGCGGGCGAGACCACTTGGGCGGCGAAGTCGTCCGCCGCGTACTCCTGGCGGCGCAGCACGGGCGACGTGACGCCCGCGTAGAGGTAGGCGAAGCCGCCGAAGAAGCCGCGCAGCACGCACGCGTACCCCTTCAGCAGCGCGTTGGCGAGCCGGACATCGGTCATCGGGAGGGCGGAGCGGCTGAGGCCCCCGTCGATGTCCCGCAGCTTGGCGGCGCCCCGGTAGACCAGGGCGGAGAACCACGAGTCGTGGCGTGCGTAGTGCCCCAGCTCGTGGGCGAGGACGGCGCGCAGCTCGTCGGCGTCCAGGGCCAGGAGCAGCGGCACACCGATGTAGAGGCAGCGCCTGCGGCGGCGCCGGGTCCAGCCCGTCAGCCGCACCTTCGCGTTGGCGCCCGCCGTGAGCCACAGGTGGGTGGGGGCGGGCGTGCCCGCCCGGCGGGCGAGTTCCTCGACGAAGCACCACAGCCCCGGCGCGTCGAGCCCGGAGACACGCCGCGCGCCGGGCTCGGTCCGCTCGACGCTGCCGCGCAGGGCGCCGAACACGGTCTTCACGACGGGCAGGACCGCGGCCTTGCCGATCACGAACAGCGGTGACATCGAGATCAGCAGCACAGCCGAGACCGCGAGTACGGCGATCGAGCCGACGACGATGGCGGCGGCCAGCAGATAGAGCAGTGCCAGAAGGACCAGGACGAGCCCCGCCGTGAGCCCGCGGGTCCAGCGGTTCCGGGTCAACTACCGCCCCCTTCACGGTTGTTGGCGCCATTGTCCACCGCCGCACGCCGGTACACCTCCGTGAGCCGGGAATTCGTCCGTACGGGGTCCGTGTGTGCCGCGCAGGCGGCGATGAGCCATGCTTCGGCGTGCCGCACGGCGTCGGCGACCGGGTCGTTCCGCGCGGGCGGTTCGCGCCGTTCCCCGACCGCCGACCCCGGCGCGACCGCGGGCACGGGTGCGGGCAGCAGCGCGTCGCCGCCGCCCTCGCCGGCGGGGGCGAGGCCGGAGTCCAGGCCGAGGGCGCTCGCCAGGCGCCGGCGGGCCTGGTGCAGGCTGGCGGCGACGGTGCCCCGGCTGATGCCCAGCGCCTCGCCGATCTCCTTCTGCCCCATGCCTTCCAGGCAGTACAGGACCATGACCTCGCGCTGCCTGGCGGGCAGCCTCGGCATGGCGTCCAGGACCGCCCTGACCTCCGCGGTGTCCTCGACGCGGGCGGCGGGCGGCGGCGCGATCTCCAGCTCCCGCCGCCGCGACCACAGCTTGAAAGCCCTGTGCTGCCGTCGCTTCATCACCAGATACACCCACGCCTCGGGGCTGTCGTAGCCGCGCACCTTGTCCCAGTGGCGCAGCAGTGCGACGTACGCGTCCTGTACCGCATCTTCCGCCTCCCCCAGGTCGCGCCACTCCATGAGCGCCCGCGCGAGGGTGCGGGGGTAGGTGCGGCGGTAGAACGTGTCGAAGTCCTCGTGGTCCGTACGGTTGTCGTGAGTGACAGGGTTCTCCTGGGTCACTGCTGCTCTCCCCCCGCAGTCCGGTCCCGGTCCGTCTTGGACGAGGTGTACTCCCAGTCGGTTTCACGGCCGCGGACGCGCACCGCGCGCGTGACGACACGGCGGCGGCCCACCCGGCTCTCCAGCCAGATCCGGAGCAGGTTCCCCATCGCCGCGAGGGCGCTGAGGCCCGCGGTGAGGACGGCGGGGTCCCGTACGAAGGTCGGCATCTTGCCTCCTGAATCGGTGACGACACCCTTGAGCACCCCGCGGCGGCCGATGTGTTTACCGCTCCCCGTGAATTTCTTCTTTCCCCGCCTTCTTCCCGCCCCCTCGGCCGCCGCGGGGGAAATCGCGGCGCCGATACGGGCCGGTAGAGTGGCCGGGTCGTCCTCACGTCCGCGCAGGGGGAAGCCGGTGCGAATCCGGCGCTGACCCTTCCCCAAGCTCTCGGCTTCGCTCGAGCAGGGGAGGCCCCATTCCGTCAACCACGAATCGTGGTGAGCCGGAATGCCCGGCGCGGAGCGTGACCGGCTCGCTTCATCGGGGCCCCCGATGAGCGGCACCGTCGAGGTATACGGAGCCGGAGCCGCCCGGAAGCCGTGCTCGCACGGTGCCGTGCCGCCCCGCTCCCCGCAGGGAGAGGCAACCCGCCGCATCATGAACGTTCGCCGCAGCGCAGCGGTCCTGGCCGCCGTCGCCGTGTTCGGCTCGGCCGCCGCACCGGCCGCCTTCGCGGACGACGCCTCGCCGTCGCCCTCGACCGCGCTCCCCTCGGGCCTGTACGGCAAGTCCGACCCCAAGTTCGACGGCGTCTTCCGTCAGTCGTACGCCCTGCTCGCCCAGGACACCGTGGGCGTGAAGCCCGCGGCCAAGGCCGTGAACTGGCTGACCGGGCAGCAGTGCGCGAGCGGCGGTTTCGCGGCCTACCGCGCCGACGCGAGCGAGCCGTGCGACTCCAAGACGCAGGTCGACAGCAACTCCACCGCCGCCGCCGTGCAGGCACTCGCCGCGCTCGGCGGCGAGGACAAGAGCCTCGGCAAGACGGTCGACAAGAGCGTGGCCTGGCTGAAGTCCGTCCAGAACCAGGACGGCGGCTGGGGCTACAACCCGGGCCTGCCCACCGACGCCAACTCCACCGGCATCGTGGTCGGCGCGCTCGTCGCCGCCGGTGAGAACCCCGCGAACGTGAAGTCGCAGGACGGCAAGTCCGCCTATGACGCGCTGCCGAAGCTCGCCATGGACTGCGGCAAGGGCGACGGCGCCTTCGGCCTCGCCGACGCCAAGTCCAAGAAGCTCAGCCCGAACGCGGACGCCACCGCGGCCGGTGTGCTCGGCAGCCTCGGCAAGGGCCTGGTCGTGGCGCCCGCCAAGAAGGCGGACGCCGCCGCCCCCAAGTGCGCGAAGCCGGACACCGCCTCGCAGGCCGCGAGCAACGGCACGGGCTACCTCCTGGACGTCCTCGGCGAGAACGACGACCACCTGATGTCCGCGATGCCGGGCGCCAAGGACCAGCCGGACCTCGGCAACACCGCCGACGCCGTGCTCGCGCTGGCCGCCGCCGGCCAGCGCGACCAGGCCGAGAAGTCCGCCGAGTGGCTCGCGGAGAACTCCGCGAAGTGGGCGAAGGAGTCGGGCCCCGCCGCCTACGCTCAGCTGATCCTCGCCGCCCACGCCGCGGGCATGGACCCGCGCGACTTCGGCGGCACCGACCTCGTCGAGCGTCTCGGCGCCCAGGGTCCGCCCGCGCAGAGCGCCTCCGACTCCTCGTCGGCCGATGCCTCGGACGAGAAGAAGGACGAGAACGGCGGCACCAACATCTGGTGGATCATCGGCGTCGGCATGGTCGCCGGCATCGGCATCGGCTTCCTCTACAGCGCCAACCGCAAGAAGCAGCAGCCGTGACGCGGGGCCGGACGCGTCTGGTGCCCCGGCGCGCGTGGCGCGGGCGCGTGGCGGTGGTGGCGTTCGTCGCCGCCCTGCTCGGCGTCCTCGCCGCCGCGCCCTCCCAGGCCGCCGGCTACCGCTACTGGTCGTTCTGGGACCGGGACGGCGGCTCCTGGACGTACGCCAGTCAGGGGCCCGGCACCGCACGGCCCGACGACGGCGATGTGCAGGGGTTCCGCTTCTCGGTCTCCGAGGACTCGAAGGACGCCGCCAAGCCGCGCGGCCCCGCGGAGTTCAAGGAGATCTGCCGGAACACCCCCGCCGAGGACGGCCGCAAGCGGGTCGCCCTCGTCATCGACTTCGGGCTGCCGCAGGACGCGCCCCACGACGACAACCCGCCCGCGCCGCGCACGGCATGCGCCCGGGTCGCCGAGGACGCCACCAGCGCGGAGGCGCTCGCCTCTGTCGCCAAGCCGCTGCGCTACGACAGCAAGGCACTGCTCTGCGCCATCGACGGCTACCCGAGGTCGGGCTGTGGCGAGCAGGTCCACAACGACACCCTGAGGACCGAGGCGCGGCCGAAGGCGGACGGGGACGAGGGCGAGGACGACGGCGGGCCGTCCGTCGGTCTGATCGCGGGGGCCGCCGCCGTGGCGCTGCTCGGCGGCGCCGCGTTCTGGCAGGCCCGGCGCCGCCGCGGCTGACGCGGCCCCGGACACGGACAGCACGATGACGAACCACGGCAGCGGCGCGCCCGGCCTCCTGCGGCGCCGCCTCGCCCCCGAGGCCCACCGGAGCAACGCCCTGCACCCGGGCGCCTGGTGGGTGTGGGCGCTGGGCCTCGGCACGGCGGCGTCCCGGACGACCAACCCGCTGCTGATCGGGCTGCTGATCGGCGTGGCGGGCTATGTCGTGGCCGCCCGGCGGAGTTCGGCGCCCTGGGCGAAGTCGTACGGCGCGTTCGTGAAGCTCGGCCTGGTCGTCATCGCCATCCGGCTGGTCTTCGCGATCGTGCTGGGCTCGCCGATCCCCGGTACGCACGTCCTCGTCACGCTGCCGGAGGTGCCGCTGCCCGACTGGGCCAAGGGCGTGCGGATCGGCGGCAAGGTGACCGCCGAGGGCATGGTCTTCGCGCTGTACGACGGCGTCAGGCTGGCGGGTCTGCTGATCTGCGTCGGCGCCGCCAACGCCCTGGCGAGCCCGTCCCGGCTCCTGAAGTCGCTGCCGGGCGCGCTGTACGAGGTGGGGGTCGCCGTCGTCGTGGCGATGACCTTCGCGCCGAACCTCATCGCGGACGTGCGGCGGCTGCGGGCCGCGCGGCGGTTGCGCGGGCGGCCGGACAAGGGGGTGCGCGGGCTGCTCCAGGTCGGGCTGCCGGTCCTGGAAGGTGCCCTTGAGCGGTCGGTCGCGCTGGCCGCCGCGATGGACGCGCGCGGCTTCGGGCGCAGCGCCGCCGTCCCCGCGGGCGTGCGCAGGCTCACCGCCGTACTGACGCTGGGCGGCCTGATGGGCGTCTGCGTGGGCACGTACGGCCTGCTGACCGCGGAAGGCGCCGCCTACGGACTGTCCTTCCTGCTCTCCGGCCTGCTCGCCGCGCTCGCGGGCCTGCGCCTCGGCGGACGCCGCGCGGTACGCACCCGCTACCGCCCCGACGCGTGGGGCGTACGCGCCTGGCTGGTCGCGGGCTCGGGCCTGGCGGTCGCGGCCCTGACGATCTGGTCCGCGTCGTACGACATGGGGGCGCTGCACCCCGGCGTCGTCCCGCTCGTCCCCCCGACCCTCCCGCTGTGGCCCGCGGCGGCGGCCCTGCTCGGCCTGGTTCCGGCGTTCGTGGCGCCGGTGCCCACGGGGGAGCAGGCGCCCTCGACCCCCGTACGCCCCGTTGTTTCTCCCGAGGAGACCTCATGATCCGCTTCGAGGATGTCTCGGTGACGTACGAGGGGAGTGCCGCGCCCACCGTGCGAGGGGTCGACCTCACCGTCCCCGAGGGCGAGTTGGTGCTGCTCGTCGGTCCGTCCGGGGTCGGCAAGTCGACGCTGCTGGGGACGGTCAGCGGGCTCGTGCCGCACTTCACCGGCGGCACCCTGCGCGGGCGCGTCACCGTGGCGGGCCGCGACACCCGTACGCACAAGCCCCGCGAGCTGGCCGACGTCGTCGGCACCGTGGGCCAGGACCCCCTCGCGCACTTCGTGACGGACACGGTCGAGGACGAGCTGGCCTACGGCATGGAGTCGCTCGGTCTCGCCCCCGGCGTGATGCGCAGGCGGGTCGAGGAGACCCTGGACCTGCTCGGCCTCGCCGAGCTGCGCGACCGGCCCATCGCCACGCTCTCCGGCGGGCAGCGCCAGCGCGTCGCGATCGGCTCGGTCCTCACCCCGCACCCCCGGGTCCTCGTCCTCGACGAGCCGACCTCCGCGCTCGACCCGGCCGCCGCCGAAGAGGTCCTCGCCGTGCTCCAGCGGCTCGTCCACGACCTCGGCACGACCGTCCTGATGGCCGAGCACCGCCTCGAACGGGTCGTGCAGTACGCCGATCAGGTGCTGCTGCTCGCGGCCCCGGGCGAGCCCCCGGTACTCGGCGACCCGGCGGAGCTGATGGCCCGCTCCCCCGTCTGCCCGCCGGTCGTCGCGCTCGGCCGCATCGCGGGCTGGTCGCCGCTGCCGCTGACCGTGCGGGACGCGCGGCGCAGGGCGGGCGCGCTGCGGGAACGGCTCGCCGGGACGGAACCGCGCCAGGAGGAGGCGGCCGTGCGGCCCGTGGAGCGGCCGGCGAGCCGGTGGCCCCGGCCGCGCAAGGAACGTACGCCCGAGAAGGTGCCCGCGGCGGCCGTCGAGCGCCTCGCCGTGCGCCGCGGCCGCGTCGAGGCGCTGCGCCGCGTCGACCTCACCGTCACGCCGGGCGAGACCGTCGCCCTGATGGGCCGCAACGGCGCCGGGAAGTCCACGCTCCTGTCCACCCTGGTCGGCCTCCTGGAACCCACCTCAGGCACCGTCCGCGTCGGCGGCGCGGTCCCCCACAGCACCGCACCGCGCCGGCTGATCCGGCACGTCGGCCTGGTCCCGCAGGAACCGCGCGACCTGCTGTACGCGGACACCGTGGCCGCCGAGTGCGCCGCCGCCGACCGGGACGCGGGCGCCGCGGCCGGGGCGTGCCGGGCGCTGGTGAGCGAGCTGCTGCCCGGCATCGCGGACGACACGCACCCCCGGGACCTCTCCGAGGGCCAGCGCCTCGCGCTCGCCCTGGCGATCGTGCTGACCTCGCGCCCTCCCCTTCTCCTGCTCGACGAGCCGACCCGCGGCCTGGACTACGCGGCCAAGGCCCGCCTCGTCACGATCCTGCGGGGTCTCGCGGCGGAGGGGCACGCGATCGTACTGGCCACGCACGACGTGGAGCTGGCGGCCGAGATCGCCCACCGCGTGGTGATCCTCGCGGACGGCGAGGTCGTCGCGGACGGTCCGACCGCGCAGGTCGTGGTCTCGTCGCCCGCCTTCGCGCCGCAGGTCACGAAGATCCTGGCGCCCCGGGAGTGGCTGACGGTGACGCAGGTGCGCGAGGCGCTGGGCGCGGCGGAGGGGGCGTCATGAGCGCCGCCCCCGGTGAGCAGAGCGCCGCCCCCGGTGAGCAGCGCGCCGCCCCCGGCCAGAGGAGCGCCGTCCGGCGGGCCCGTGCCATTCGCCTGGGCCCCCGCTCGGTCGCCGCGCTCGCGCTGGTCAGCGCGGTGGGTGTGGTCGCCTTCGGGTGGCCGCTGCTGTCGAGCCGGGGCTCGGGGTTCGCCGAGCACGCCCAGGACGCCCCGTGGCTGTTCGCGGCGCTGCTGCCGCTGCTGCTCGGTGTCGTCGTGGCGACCATCGCGGACGTCGGCCTGGACGCGAAGGCCATCGCCATGCTGGGCGTGCTGGCGGCCGCGGGCGCCGCGCTGCGGCCGCTCGGCGCGGGCACGGCGGGCATCGAGCCGATGTTCTTCCTGATGGTGCTGAGCGGGCGGGTGCTCGGGCCCGGCTTCGGGTTCGTGCTCGGGGCGGTGTCGATGTTCGCGTCGGCGCTGCTCACGGGGGGCGTGGGGCCGTGGATGCCGTTCCAGATGCTGTCGATGGGCTGGGTCTGCATGGGCGCGGGGCTGCTCCCGGGGGCGGAGACCTTGCGGGGGCGCCGCGAGCTGTGGCTGCTCGCGGTCTATGGCGCGGTCTCCGCCGTGCTGTACGGCACGGCCATGAACCTCCAGGGCTGGCCCTACCTGGGCGGGATGGCCACCGGCATCTCCTTCCAGCCGGGCGACCCCCTCGCCGAGAACCTCGCCCGTTTCGTCGCGTACTGCCTGGCCACCTCGCTCGGCTGGGACCTGCCGAGGGCCGTCGTCACGGTCCTGCTGAGCCTCACGCTCGGGCCGGCCGTCCTGAAGGCGCTGCGGCGGGCCACGAGGCGGGCGGCTTTCGAGGCGCCGGTCACATTCGAGGCGCCAAAGCCGTGAGGGCTCTTCTGCTCTCCGTTACATGAATGCCGCAAACCCGTGAGGCGGCCCACAGGTCTTTGGTCCTCTACGAAGGGGGCTCGTAGTCGCCACGCCTTGATGGACATGCGTCAATTGCCGCTCTGACCTGCGGATTGAGAGCCACGTCACAGACGGGACATTTGGCTCGGGTGCGACTTCCACTAGTAAGAGGGGTCATTGCGGCGAGGTCTCGGGCCTGTTTCTCTGGATGAGTCGCACGGCGCCGACGTCCCCACGGGAACTCGGCGCTTACGCATGTCCCCCACGTTTCACGGCACGCACCGCGACAACCCCGTCCCCCACCGGAAGGTCCTCTGTGTCCGCCTCGCTCATCCGCCGCATCGCTTCCCCGAAGAAGGCCCTCTCCGGCGGCCTCGTCGCCGCCGCCGCCACCGGCATGGTCTTCGCCGCGGCCCCGGCCCAGGCAGCCACCCCGACCACCACGAAGGCCGCCGTCGCAGCCGCCGCCCCCGCCGCCGCCCCGACCTCCGCCAAGGCGATCGCCAAGGCGAAGATCTCGGACCCCGCGCAGTTCGCCGCGTTCGACAAGATCGTCTCGCACGAGAGCGGCTGGGACGTCAACGCGACCAACTCCTCCTCCGGCGCCTACGGCCTGGTCCAGGCGCTGCCCGGCTCGAAGATGGCCTCGGCGGGCGCGGACTGGAAGACCAACCCGGAGACCCAGATCGAGTGGGGCCTGAAGTACATGAACGAGCGCTACGGCAGCCCCGTCGGCGCGTGGAACCACTGGCAGGCCAACGGCTGGTACTGATTCTGGCGGGGGCGCCTTCAGCGGGGTTTCGTATCGCACCGCTGATCACCTCACCGTCAGATCACCGGCTTCGCCGAGTTCGTCCTCAAACGCCGGACGGGCTGGAGACCCACCTCCAGTCCGTCCGGCGTTTTGTGGTTCCACGGGTCTTCTACAAGCGCTGGAGGATCGTCGCCGTCGCCACCGCGCCGCCCGCGCACATCGTCACCAGCGCGAACTCCTTGTCCCTGCGCTCCAGCTCGTGCAGGGCCGTCGTGATCAGGCGTGCCCCGGTCGCCCCCACGGGGTGCCCCAGCGCTATCGCGCCCCCGTTCACGTTCACCTTCTCCAGGTCCTGGCCGAAGACCTGCGCCCAGCTCAGCACCACCGACGCGAACGCCTCGTTGATCTCGACGAGGTCGATGTCCTTCAGGGACATCCCCGCCCTGCCGAGCACCGCGCGCGTCGCGTCGATCGGTCCGTCCAGGTGGAAGTGCGGGTCGGCGCCGACCAGCGCCTGCGCGACGATCCGGGCCCGCGGCTTCAGCTTCAGCGCCCGCGCCATCCGCTTGGACGCCCACATCAGGGCCGCCGCCCCGTCCGAGATCTGTGAGGAGTTGCCGGCCGTGTGCACGGCGGTCGGCATGACCGGCTTGAGCCCGCCGAGCGCCTCCATCGACGTGTCGCGCAGCCCCTCGTCACGGTCGACGAGCCGCCACATGCCCTGCCCGGCAGCCTGCTCCTCCTCCGTGGTCGGCACCTGCACGGCGAACGTCTCGCGCTTGAAGCGCTCCTCGGACCAGGCCACGGCCGCCCGCTCCTGCGAGATGAGGCCGAGGGAGTCCACGTTCTCGCGGGTGAGGCCGCGGTTGCGGGCGATGCGCTCGGCGGCCTCGAACTGGTTGGGCAGGTCCACGTTCCACTCGTCGGGGAAGGGCTTGCCAGGACCGTGCTTGGAGCCGGAGCCGAGCGGCACCCGCGACATCGCCTCGACGCCGCAGCTGATGCCGACGTCGATGACCCCGGCCGCGACCATGTTGGCCACCATGTGACTCGCCTGCTGCGAGGAGCCGCACTGGCAGTCCACCGTCGTCGCCGCCGTCTCGTACGGAAGCCCCATCGTGAGCCAGGCCGTGCGCGCGGGGTTCATCGACTGCTCCCCCGCGTGGGTCACCGTGCCGCCGACGATCTGCTCGACGCAGTCGGCGTGGATGCCGGTGCGTCCGAGGAGTTCGCGGTACGTCTCCCCGAGCAGATAGGCGGGGTGAAGGTTGGCGAGCGCACCCCCGCGCTTGCCGATGGGGGTGCGTACGGCTTCGACGATGACAGGTTCCGCGGCCATGGGGCTGGTCCTCTCCGTCCATGTCCCGCGAGCCGTCCCGGCGGCTCGCGAGAGGAACTAGTACGCGTTCTAGTTCTGTCAAGCAGTCTGCTGAGCGGGACCCCGGCGCCGCAAGGGTCGTGCACGCACCTTGCGCGAGGCGCGCGCCCAACCGCCCCCTCCGTGGGCCTTGCCTCTTGTAGAACCCGTTACTACCTTGCCTGGCAAGCCTGCTGACGGCACGTCAGAACTCAGCTCACGCCAGGAGTTGCCGATGCCCTGTCCAGCGCTCCCCGACGGGTTCGACTTCACCGACCCGGACCTGCTCCAAGACCGCGTGCCCCTCCCGGAGTTCGCACAGCTGCGGCAGACGGAACCGGTGCGCTGGATCGCCCAGCGGCCGCGCGTGTCCGGCTTCGACGACGCGGGGTACTGGGCCGTCACGCGGCACGAGGACGTCAAGTACGTGTCCACGCACCCGGAGTTGTACTCCTCCCACCTCAACACCGCGGTCATCCGCTTCAACGAGAGGATCAGCCGCGACCAGATCGAGGTCCAGAGGATGATCATGCTCAACATGGACCCGCCCGAGCACACCCGGGTCCGCCAGATCGTGCAGCGCGGCTTCACGCCCCGCGCCATCCGCTCGCTGGAGGACGCACTGCGCGAGCGCGCCCACTCCATCGTCGGGACGGCGCTGGAGCAGGCGGGCCCCGACGGCGCCTTCGACTTCGTGACGAACGTCGCCGCCGAACTCCCCCTCCAGGCCATCGCGGAGCTGATCGGCGTCCCCCAGGAGGACCGCTCCAAGATCTTCGACTGGTCCAACAAGATGGCGGCATACGACGATCCGGAGTACGCCATCACCGAGGAGATCGGCGCCGAGGCGGCCCTAGAGATCGTCAGTTACGCGATGAACCTCGCCGCGGCCCGCAAGGAGTGCCCGGCCAAGGACATCGTCAGCCAGCTGGTGGCGGCGGAGGACGAGGGGAACCTCTCGGGCGACGAGTTCGGCTTCTTCGTGATCCTGCTCGCGGTGGCCGGGAACGAGACCACCCGCAACGCCATCACCCACGGCATGCACGCCTTCCTCACCCATCCGGACCAATGGGAGCTGTACAAAAGCGAGCGCCCCGGCACCGCGGCCGAGGAGATCGTGCGCTGGGCCACCCCGGTCGTCTCCTTCCAGCGCACCGCGACCCAGGACACGGAGCTGGGCGGCGCCAAGATCAAGCGGGGCGACCGGGTCGGCCTCTTCTACTCCTCCGCCAACCACGACCCCGAGGTCTTCGAGAACCCCGGCGCGTTCGACATCACCCGCGACCCCAACCCGCACCTCGGCTTCGGCGGCGGCGGCCCGCACTTCTGCCTCGGCAAGTCCCTCGCGGTCCTGGAGATCGACCTCATCTTCCACGCGATCGCCGACGCCATGCCGGACCTGCGCCTCGCGGCCGATCCGCGCAGGCTCCGCTCGGCCTGGCTCAACGGCGTCAAGGAAATGCGGGTCACCGCCGGCTGACCCGCTCGGTCTCGGCCACCCGCTTTACGGAACCAACGTTTCCGTTGCGCGCCGCGTCTGGAGAGGTGAACCTTGCCTCTCCAAGACTTCGAACGGAAACGGTGGCCGTGGTCTTCGCCGACTTCTCGATCGCCCCGCCCGGCAGCGCGCCCGCGGAGCGGAAGTCCTCCTTCCGGGCCTTCTGCCGACGGCACCGCGTACCGCTGCTCGCCACCGTCCCCACCCTTCCCCTGTACGCGGTGTGGGCGGCGTTCCTCGCGACGGGCGGCGGTGATCTCGCCGCGCAGGAGGCCTGGGCGCGGTTCGCTTCCGAGCACGGCGCGGCCGCCTACAGCCTCTTCTGGTACGGCGGCATGCACACCGCCAACTACAGCCTGATCTCGCCCTATCTGATGGCCGCCGTCGGCGTGAAGACGGTGACCGTCCTCTCCGGGGTCGCGGGCGCCTATCTGGTCGCCGCGCTCATCGAGCGCACCGGCGTCCGCAAGCCCCTGTGGCCCGCGGTGCTCGCCTCGCTCGGCGTGTGGTGCAACGTGGCCTCGGGGCGCACCACCTTCGCGCTCGGCATCGCCTTCGCCTTCGCCGCCTGTCTGGCGCTCACGCGGGGGCGGCGCGCGATCCCGGCCGCCGTGTGCGCGGCGCTCGCCACCATGGGTTCGCCGGTCGCGGGCCTCTTCCTGCTGGTCGCGGGGGCGGGCTACTTCTTCGTACGCGACTGGGCGCGCGCCGCCCTGCTCATCGTGCCGCCCGTCCTCGTGGTGGCGACCACGACGGTGCTCTTCCCGTTCACGGGCGAGCACTTGATGCCGTTCGACCGGATCTTCCCGCCCGTGGTGGTCTCCCTCGTGCTGATCCTGGCGGGCCCCCGCGAGTGGCGGGTGCTGCGCTGGGGCGCGGGCGTCTACGCGGTCGGGACCGTGCTCACGTATCTCATCCCCTCCCCGATCGGCACCAACGTCGAGCGGCTCGCGGAGCTGGTCGGGCCCGCCGCGCTGCTGGCGGCGCTGCTCGCCACCGGCCGCGACCGGGCGCGGCGGATCGCGCTGACGGTGGCGCTGGTGCTCTGCTCGGGCTGGGTGACCCAGAAGACCGTCGACGACCTGGTGGTCTCCACGAAGGTGCCCAAGTGGGCGGTCGACACCCACGGCGTGGTGCGGGCGCTGGAGAGCCTCGGCGCCGACCGCACCCGCGTCGAGGTCGTCCCGGCCCGCAACCACCGCGAGGCCACCGCCCTGGCCCCGTACGTGAACATGGCGCGCGGCTGGAACCGCCAGCTCGACATCGAGCGCGGCCGCCTCTTCTACGACGGGACGTTCTCGGCGGCCACCTACCGGGCGTGGCTGGACAGGTGGGCCGTGGGGTACGTCGTGCTGCCCTCGGGCAAGCCGGACGGGTTCGCCGAGGACGAGGCGGAGCTGGTGGCGAGCGGGCCCCGCTGGCTGGAGCCGGTGTGGCGGGACGAGAACTGGCGGATCTTCCGGGTGAAGGACCCGGTGCCGCTGGTCTCCGAGCCCGCGTCCGTCGTCCGCACCACGGGCTCCGACGTGGTGGTGCGCGTCCCGCGCCGGGGCTCGGTCACGGTGCGCCTCGTGTACTCGCCGTGGCTGCGGGCCGAGGGGGCCTGTCTGAAGCAGGACGGCGAGTTCACGCGGCTCTCGGTGCCGGGGCCCGGCACCTACCGGATCAGCTCGGCGTACCGTCCTTCGCCGAGTCCTTCGACGTGTCGGTGACGGGCGGCGGCGCCCCGGCCGCGGCCGTCAGCGGCCTGCTCACCCGGGGCCCCGAGAGCAGGTGGGTGAGGCCGAAGCCCGCGCCGACGACGGCCGCGCCACCCACCGCGTCGAGCACCCAGTGGTTGCCGGTGCCGACGATCGCGCAGAGCGTGAGGAACGGGTGCAGGAGGCCGAGCGCCTTCATCCACCACCTGGGCGCGATGACCGCGATGACCAGGCCGCACCACAGGGACCAGCCGAAGTGCAGCGAGGGCATCGCCGCGTACTGGTTGGTGAGGTCGGTCAGCGTGCCGTAGTTCGGCTTGGTGAAGTCCTGCACGCCGTGCACGGTGTCGATGAAGCCGAGGTCCGGCATCAGGCGCGGCGGGGCGAGCGGGTAGGCCCAGAAGCCGATGAGCGCGAGGACGGTAGCGAAGCCGAGCGCGGAGCGCGCCCAGCGGTACTCGGCGGGGCGGCGCGCGTAGAGGACGGCGAGGACGCTCAGTGGCACCACGAAGTGGAACGACGTGTAGTAGAAGTTGAAGAAGTCCTCCATCCAACCGATGCGCACGGTCAGGTGGTTGAACCAGTGCTCGACGTCGATCCGCAGGAACTCCTCGATCGCGTGGACCTGTTCGCCGTGGTGCTCCGCCCTGGCCCGGCCCCCGGAGATGGTGCCGCCGGTCGCGGCGAGCCTGACCTGCTGGTAGGCGGAGTAGCCGACGCGGATCAGGAGGAGTTCGAGCAGGAGGTTCGGGCGGGTCAGGACGCGCCGCCAGAACGGCAGCAGCGGCACCCGGCTCCAGCGGGCCGGGACGGGCGCCGCGTACTCCGTGGGGATCGGACGCCGGTACTGCGGGTGGGCGCGGGAGAGAAACGGTACGGCGACGGCGGCGGCGAGCGCGGCGATCAGCACGACGTTGTCGCGGACCGGCTCGGTGACCGGCATGTTCGGCAGCATCATCTTGGCGGGCAGCGTCGACACGAGGACGACGGCCACCGGCCACACGTACCGGTCCGACTGGCGTCTGCCGACCCGGCCGACCACGGCGAAGAGCACCCACAGGAGCTGGTGCTGCCAGGTCGCGGGTGAGACGGCGACCGCCACGCAGCCGGTGATCGCGGTGGCGAGGAGCAGCTGCCCGTCCGCGGCGTAGCGCACGGCGCGGCGCAGGCCGAGCACGACGACGGCGGCGCCGAGCACGAGGAAGAGCCCTGTCTCCAGGGGGCCTTCGAGGCCGCAGCGCAGCAGCATGCCGTGCAGGGACTGGTTGGCGTTGGCGTCCGGGCTCGCGCCGAGGCCCGCTCCCGCGAGGTGGTGGATCCAGTACGTCCATGAGTCGCGCGGCATCGCGGCCCAGGCGAGGACCGTGCAGGCGGCGAAGGCGGCGCCGGTGGACGCGGCGGCCTTCTTGCGGCCGGTGAACCAGAGGAGGCCGGCGAAGAGCAGCATGGTCGGCTGGAGCGCCGCGCCGACGCCGATCAGGACGCCGCTCGCCCGCTGACCGCGCACGGCGAAGAGGCCGAGCAGGACGAGGAGGACGGGGAGGATGCTGGTCTGGCCGAGGTAGAGGGTGTTGCGCACCGGCAGCGACAGGATCAGCAGGCTGATCGCGACGGGGGCGGCGAGCAGCGAGGTGCGCCGGGAGACGGGCTGGGGCAGGGCGCGGGCGGCGACGAGGCCGAGTACGACGACGAGGCCGAGGGTGCCGAAGGTCCAGGCCCAGCCGAGGGCCTGCTCTCCCGAGCGGGCGAGCGGTTTGAGGACGAGGCCCGCGAAGGGCGGGCCGGTGAATCTGTCCGCGTCGTAGAGGGAGCCGTTGACGTGCAGGACGCCGTTCGGCCCGATCCAGGTCTCCAGGTCGGTGAGGCGCTCGCCCTTGGGGGTGCGCAGGACGACGGCCACCTGGCGGATCGCCAGGAAGGCGGCGATCAGCCAGAGGGCGATCCGGGCCGCTCCGATCCGCGCCCCGGGTCCGTCGGCCTGTCCCGTGCCCAAGGCATTACCCGGTCCGCTGTGCTCAACGTTCGCCACGCCCCGTCGGCCCTCCCGCCCGATCGTCACCTGCGGCCCTGTCCGGCCCTGTCGGCCCTCTAATGAGACGCACGCAACCCCCGCTTCACCTGACGGCCACACCGCTTTCTATCGGCTTTTATCAGCCGTATCCAACCCGAAACCGGCCGAAAACACCCTTCGCGCGGCCGAGCCGACCGAGCCGACCGAGGTCGGTGCGGGCTCCCGCGGCGCGGTTCCCGGCCGGAGTCGCGACATAGATCACAAGCGCGGCGCACTCCTCCGACTCCGGGAAACGCCGTTTGACCTGGATAACCACCCTTTGGGCGCGGTATGCGACCACCCGGGCACCGACCGTAATGATGGCTGATGCACCTATGGTCGCTTTTCGGGCCGCCCCGGCTTCCGCGGGCGGCCCTGTCCTTGTCGTCGACCGAAAGCGGGCGAGCGAACCCTTGCCGAGCGCCACATCCGTCGCCCCCCGGAAGCCCGATTCCGCCCGGGGGCCCCAGAACGCGGCGAACCCGGACGTCCCCGCGGGCGCCACCGTCACCGACCCAGCGATGGTCAAGCGCGCGGTGAAGGCGGCCGCCCTCGGCAACGCGATGGAGTGGTTCGACTTCGGCGTCTACAGCTACATCGCCGTGACGCTCGGCAAGGTCTTCTTCCCCTCGGGCAACCCCACGGCCCAGCTGCTCTCCACCTTCGGCGCCTTCGCCGCGGCCTTCCTGATCCGCCCCCTGGGCGGCATGGTCTTCGGCCCGCTGGGCGACCGCGTGGGCCGCCAGAAGGTCCTGGCGCTCACCATGATCATGATGGCGGCGGGTACGTTCGCGATCGGCCTGATCCCCTCCTACGCGACCATCGGCGTCTGGGCGCCGGTGCTCCTCCTGCTGGCCCGGCTCGTGCAGGGGTTCTCCACGGGCGGTGAGTACGCGGGTGCCTCCACCTTCATCGCGGAGTACTCACCCGACAAGAAGCGCGGCTTCCTCGGCAGCTGGCTGGAGTTCGGCACGCTGGCGGGGTACATCGGCGGCGCGGGCCTCGTGACCCTGATGACGGCCCTGATGTCCTCGGACGACCTGCTCTCCTGGGGCTGGCGCATCCCCTTCCTGATCGCGGGCCCGATGGGTCTGATCGGCCTCTACCTGCGGATGCGGCTGGAGGAGACCCCGGCGTTCGCCGCCGAGCTGGAGAAGGCCCACAAGGACGAGCAGACCCGCGCGAAGGTGCGGCTGCGCGACATGGTGACGGGCCAGTGGAAGGCCCTCCTCCTCTGCATGGGCCTGGTCCTGGTCTTCAACGTCACCGACTACATGCTGCTCTCGTACATGCCGAGCTATCTGACCAGCGAGCTGAAGTACGACGAGACGCACGGGCTGCTGGTCATCCTGGGCGTGATGGCGCTGATGATGTGCGTCCAGCCGTTCGTGGGCGCGCTCACGGACCGGGTGGGCCGCCGCCCTGTGATCGCCACGGGCTGCGCGGGCTTCCTGCTCCTCTCCGTCCCCGCCCTGCTCCTGATCCGCGAGGGCTCGCTCTGGGCGATCGGCCTGGGCCTCGGGGCGCTCGGCCTGCTCCTGGTCTGCTTCACGGCCTCGATGCCGGCGACGCTCCCCGCCCTCTTCCCCACGAAGGTCCGCTACGGCTCGCTCTCCATCGGCTTCAACATCTCCGTCTCGGTCTTCGGCGGCACGACACCGCTGGTGGTGACGGCGCTGATCGGCGCGACGGGAGACAAGATGATGCCCGCGTACTACATGATGGCGGCGGCGGTGGTGGGCGGCATCGCGGTCTGGTACCTGACGGAATCAGCGGGCAAGCCGCTGCCGGGGTCTCCGGCGGCGGTAGAGGCAAATTCCAGCCCCTCCGGCGATTGAGGAGCGGGGTCCGGGGCAGAGCCCCGAGGCCGAGCCACGGCACGGGCCGACCGTCGACACGCCACTGACGACCGGCCCCGCCCCCCTACGCTCGAAGGGACCCCGCATGAGCCAACAGCAGTGGAACTCCGTCGACGACTACTTCACCCACCTCCTCGCCCCGGCCGACGAGGCCCTGGCCGCAGCCCTGCGCGACAGCGACACCGCCGGGCTGCCGAAGATCGCCGTCTCCCCGAACCAGGGCAAGCTGCTCCAACTCCTCGCCCGGACCCAGGGCGCCCGCCGCATCCTGGAGATCGGCACACTCGGCGGCTACAGCACGATCTGGCTGGCCCGAGCCCTGCCCTCCGACGGCCGCCTGATCACCCTGGAGCACAAGCGGGAGCACGCCGACGTGGCCCGCGCCAACCTCGCCCGCGCCGGGCTCGACAAGCTCACCGAGGTCCGCGTCGGCCCCGCCCTCGACTCGCTCGCCGCACTCGGCGCCGAGCACGCCGCGCACCCCGCGCCCTTCGACCTCGTCTTCATCGACGCCGACAAGGCCAACAACCCGCACTACGTGGAGTGGTCGCTCAAGCTCACCCGCCCCGGCAGCCTCATCGTCCTCGACAACGTCGTACGCGGCGGCGCCGTCACCGACGCCGCCGACCCGGACCCGCACGTGCGCGGCACCCGCGCCGCGCTCGAACTCATGGCAGAGCACCCGCGCCTTGAGGCGACGGCGATCCAGACGGTGGGCACCAAGGGTTACGACGGCTTCGCGCTGGCCCGCTTACGGGACTGACGGCCACGTACGCCGGTGGGCTCAACCCTCGTGGTAGAAGCCCACGTTCACACTCCGGGGCCCCGACCTGTCCTGGATGACCACCTCGCCCAAGCCGCCCCGGGCCAGCGGCGCGACCCCTCCGTACGCGAGGGGCCGCGCCGCGCCCTCACAGACCAGCCGCACCTCCGACGCGGGGTCGGGGTTCGAGCCGCGCAGCCAGGTCACCGACCAGGCCCCGTCGGGCCCGCAGCGGAACTCCAGGTGCGTACGGGAGACGAAGAGCCAGTCGCCGGGCGTCACCAGACGGCACACGCCCGCGTCCCGCCCCACCCGCAGCACCGCGCCCGGCGCACTCGGCGCCTCGGCCATGAGCATCCCGGCGGTCGCGCCCGCGTCCGCCCCGGACACCGAGGCCATCGTCAGCTCCAGCATCTACGTACGCTCCTTCGACTCGGGGCGGCGCGAGCGTGGTCGGTCATCGCGCGCTGCGGCATCTTAAGGCCACCTCGGGGCGCACGCACCGCGTTTGGCCGCCCGCATCCGGGCAACTCGCTTTCGGGACAGGCGCGATGGCGACACCGCGCCTCGCATCCCAAGGCCCACCCCCCGGGAAGGCACCCATCCATGTCCACAGTCATGATCATCGTTCTGATCGTGGTCGTCGTCGTCCTCGCCGTCGGCGCGTTCGTCGTGCTGAACCGCAAGCGGAACGCGGGCGGCGGCCACAGCCTGAAGCGCCGCTTCGGGCCCGAGTACGACCGCGCGGTCGCCCGGCACGACGGCGACACGAAAGCGGCCGAACGCGACCTCGGGGAGCGTGTGAAGCGACACGGCTCCTTGCAGATACGCCCGTTGGACCCCGCGGCGCGCGAGCAGTACTCCGCCCGCTGGAACCTCGCCCAGGAGCGCTTCGTCGACTCCCCGCGCGAGGCCGTCGCCGAGGCGGACCGGCTCATCGCCGAACTGGCGGCCACCCGGGGCTTCCCCGACGCCGGCCACTACGAGGACCAGCTGGACGCGCTCTCCGTGCACCACGCCACCCACGTCCACGGCTACCGCAGGGTGCACCGGGCGGCGCTCGACACGACGGGTTCCGAGCAGGGCCCGGCAGGCACCGAGGAGATGCGCGAGGCCATGGTCGAGGCGCGGGCCCTCTTCGACGACCTGGTCTCCGACCGGCACGACCACTCCACCGCGCACTCCGGCAAGCACACGCCCGGCAAGCGTTCGACCGGCATCACCCGAGGGGGAGTCCAGCATGGCTGACGACACGACACTGTTCCCGCCCGAGGAGCGCGACAAGCTGACGCTGCGCCTCCAGAACGCCGTCAACGGCTTCGTCGACGGCCCGCGCGGCTCGGTCGAGGAAGTCGACCACGTCCTGGAGGAGGCCATCGCCCGCCTCACGGACACGCTGGCCGAACGCCGCCGCGTCCTGCGCTCCTCCTGGCAGACGACACCGGCACGCACCACGCCTGAGGGCGGCACGCCCCCGGCCGCCGGGATGGCACCGGGCGGCGCCCTGGCCACCGAGGGCGCCCCCGTCGCCCCCGAGCCCTCGGCCACCGACACCGAACAGCTCCGCCTGGCCCTGCGCGACTACCGCGAGACGGCCGAGCGCCTGCTGCGGCTCTGAGGGCCGTGGAGCCGTACGGCAGGATGGCCGCATGAGCATCGTGAAGATCAACGCACTCACCGTCCCCGAGGAACAGCGCGAGGTCCTGGAGAAGCGCTTCGCGTCCCGCGCGGGCGCGGTGGAGAACTCCGACGGCTTCGAGTGGTTCGAGCTGCTGCGCCCCATCGAGGGCACCGACCAGTACCTCGTCTACACCCGCTGGCGCGACGAGGCCTCCTTCCAGGCGTGGATGGAGGGCCCCATGAAGGCCGCGCACCAGGGTGGCGGCGACGGCGGCGGCGAGCGGCCCAAGCCCGCCGCCTCCGGGTCCACGGTCTGGTCGTTCGAGGTCGTCCAGCAGGCCGCGCCCAAGAGCTGACCGGGACCGTCGGCACAGACAGGTACGAGAGCGGCGCCCCGCGAGCCGATCGGCTCGCGGGGCGCCGTCGTCGTACGCGCCGTCGTCGTACGCGGGACCTCACACGGCCCGCAGGCGCGTCGCCCCGGCCGCCCCGTCGTGCGGCCGCTCCGACTCCGAGCCGCACAGCTCGCCGCTCAGCTCCCGGACCAGCTGGGTCAGGTCGGTCGGGCGCTGCGGGCCCCACCAGTCGCCGAGCAGTTCGGAGAGGGACTCCTCGCGGGCGTCGGCGAGTTTCCTGGCGACCTCGCGGCCCTGTGCGGTCAGGAACATGTCGAGGCCCTGGCGTTCGGCGAGGTGCCGTTCCTCGACCTGGCGGGCCGCCGCCGTGATGACGGTGAGCGGCACGGTGGTGCGCTCGGCGAGTACGGCGGGTTCGACGGAGCCGTGCCGGGCGATGCGCAGGAGCAGCCAGCTGGCCGCGGGCAGCAGGTCGTAGCCCGCGCGGGCGGTGATCTTCTCGTAGATCGCCCGGCGGCCCTCCCGGGTGCCGAGGACCGAGAGCGCCCGCGCCACCTCGTCGTACGAGGAGCGTTCGACGGGGTTGCTGGCCAGCGTCTGCGTCTGGTCGGGCGCGGTGACCGAGCCGCGCAGCTTGTCCTCGCGCAGGAACCAGGCGAGGACGAAGGCGAGGAGCGCGACCGGCGCCGCGTAGAGGAAGACGTCGGTGATCGACGAGGCGTACGCGTGCAGGGCGCTGGGCCGCAGGTCGGCGGGGAGGCGCGCGATGCCGCGCGGGTCGGCCTCCAGGGTGCCGACGCTGAGTCCCGGCGGCAGCTGCTGCCCGGCGAGGGCGTCGGTCAGCTTGTCGCCGAGCCGGTTGGTGAAGATCGTGCCGAAGATCGCGACGCCGAAGGAGGCGCCGATGGAGCGGAAGAAGGTCGCGCCGGAGGTGGCGACGCCCAGGTCCTCGTAGCCGACCGAGTTCTGCACGATGAGCACGAGCACCTGCATGACCAGGCCGAGGCCCAGGCCGAAGACGAAGAAGTACGCGCTCATCTCGCCCGTGGAGCTGTGCTCGTTCAGCTGGTGGAGGAGGAGCAGGCCGAGCGTGGTGACGGCCGTGCCCGCGACGGGGAAGACCTTCCAGCGGCCGGTGCGGCTGACGATCTGCCCGGACGCGGTCGTCGACAGGAGCATTCCGGCCACCATCGGCAGCATGTGCACGCCCGACATGGTCGGCGAGACGCCCTGGACGACCTGGAGGAACGTCGGCAGATAGGTCATCGCCCCGAACATCGCGAAGCCGACGATGAAGCTGATGACCGCGGAGAGGGTGAAGGTGCGGATCCGGAACAGCTTCAGCGGGATCACCGGCTCCGCGGCCTTGCGCTCCACCGCCACGAAGGCGGCGGCGAGCACCACGCCGAGCACCGCGAGTCCGATGATCCGCGGCGAGCCCCAGGCCCAGGTGGTGCCGCCGAGGGAGGCGACGAGGACCAGGCAGGTGGCGACGGAGGCGATGAGGAAGGTGCCGAGGTAGTCGATGGTGTGCTTGGTGTCGCGCACCGGGATGTGGAGTGTGGTGGCGATGACGAGGAGCGCGATCACGCCGATGGGCAGGTTGATGTAGAAGACCCAGCGCCAGCTGAGGTGCTCGGTGAACAGGCCGCCGAGCAGCGGTCCGAGCACGCTGGTCGCGCCGAAGACCGCGCCGAACAGGCCCTGGTACTTGCCGCGTTCGCGCGGTGAGACGAGGTCGCCGACGATCGCCATGGACAGCACCATGAGTCCGCCGCCGCCGAGGCCCTGGAGCGCGCGGAAGCCGATCAGCTGGGGCATGTTCTGCGCCATTCCGCAGAGCGCCGAGCCGACCAGGAAGATGACGATCGCGGTCAGGAAGAGCTTCTTGCGGCCGTACTGGTCGCCGAGCTTGCCCCACAGGGGGGTCGCGGCCGTCGCGGCCAGCATGTACGCGGTGACGACCCACGACAGGTGGTCCATGCCGCCCAGCTCGCTGACGATCGTCGGCAGGGCGGTCGAGACGATGGTCTGGTCGAGCGCGGCGAGCAGCATGCCGAGCAGCAGCGCGCCGATGGAGACCAGTACGCCGCCGGGCGGGTGCCCGTTCGCTCCCTTGCCGTGCGCGGGGTCGGGGCCCTGTCCTGTGGGGCGGGCGCTGACATCCTGCGACATGGGCACCTCCTGGGAGTCCGGATTCCGCCTGTGGCTGAGGGTGCTCCCCCTCCATCGTGGTCCGTGTGACCGGTTATGGCCTGTTGAAGCGCCGGTCTGCATAATCGCGGGAGTTCTCGGGGCGGGCGGGACACGGGAGGGGCGGGATGCGGCGATGACCGGACAGGACGGGCAGCGGTGCCCCCGGTGCGGGGCGAGGCGGGCGCTGGGCACGGCCCCGGCCTGCGGCTGCACCCGCCGCGCGGCCGACGCGGCCCTCCGGACGCGCTCCGCGGAGGCGGCGGCCGCGGAGGACTTCGATCCGCTGCGGATACGCCCTTACGTCTCGTTGCCGGACCCCGAGGCGGGGGCTCCGGCCGGGGGCCCGACGGGAGCGGAGGGGGCAGCGCCCTCTTCTCCGGCGGCCCCTGTGGACGTACGAGGGTTCGGCGGGGCAGGAATGAGTCCCGCGCCGGTGGGTGAGCCGGGCAAGGACCGCACCCCCGCCCCGGACCCCGTCGGCGCGACCGCCCCGGCCCCCCGCCCCTCCCGCAAACGCCCCTACCTCATGCTCGGCGGCGCCATCGGTGCCGTGGGGGCCCTCGTCGCCGGGGCCGTCTTCGCGGGCGGGCTCTTCTCCTCCGCCGCCGACCGGCCGGTCCGGGAGCGGGCGCTGGCGCAGGCGCCGGTCTCCGCCCGCGCGGAGCCGACGAAGCCCGCCCCGCCCTCGGCGAAACGGTCCGCGTCCCCCGTCCGCACCCCCTCCCTCGCCCCACGAGACGAGGCGCCCACACGCTCGGCGCCGCCGCCCTCACCCTCGTCGGCACCTCCGTCGACGGCACGCGCCACGGGCTCGGTGGGCCCGAAGCCCTCCCGGTCGTCCCGTGGACCGGCTCCCGGACCGGCTCCCGGCCCGACCACCGGGGCCGCGACCCTCAGCGAGGGCGACAAGGGCCCGGAGGTCGCCGAGTTACAGGGCCGCCTGGCCCAGCTCCACCTGTACACGGGCGAGGCGGACGGCACGTACACCCGCGAGGTCACCCACGCGGTGCTCCGCTACCAGTGGGGCCGCGGCCTGACCTCCGACCCGCCGGGCGCGTACGGCCCCCGGACGCGTCGCAGCCTGGAGTCGGAGACCGAAGAGCCATGAGCCATGGACCATGAGCCGTGAGCCATGGACCGTGAGCCACGAGCCATGAGCCGTAAGCCTTAAGTCCCGTGGTCGGAGGCGCGGACCGGGTATACGGCTCTGCGTGAAAGATCCCCGCGACACCCCACCCCACGAGACACCCCGCGCCACGCCGGACGCCTCCGCCGCCCCGACCGCGCTCAAGAAGGCCCTGACCACCCCGCTCCTGTACTTCTTCATCCTCGGAGACGTGCTCGGCGCGGGCGTGTACGTCCTCGTCGGCCAGGTCGCCGCCGACTCCGGAGGCGCCGTATGGGTGCCGCTGGTCGTGGCCCTGTGCCTGGCGCTGCTCACGGCCGCCTCGTACGCCGAACTGGTCACCAAGTACCCGCGCGCGGGCGGCGCGTCCCACTACACGACGCTGGCGTACGGCCCCTTCGCGGGGTTCGTCGCCGGGTTCTGCATGCTCGCCGCGGGCATCGTGTCCGTCGCCGCGCTGGCCCGCGGGTTCGCCGGTGACTACCTGACCGAGTTCGTCACGCTCCCGGTCGTACTGGTCGTGATCGTCTTCCTGGCCGCCCTCGCGCTGCTGAACGCCCGCGGCATCAGGGAGTCGACGCGCGCCAACGCCGTCGCCACGGTCGTCGAGGTGAGCGGCCTGCTGATCGTGATCGGGCTCGGCCTGTGGATCGTGCTGCGCGGCGACGGCGACCTGGGCAGGCTCACGGAACTGGGTACGGAGAGCCACGGGCCCGCGGCCGCCGTGCTGAGCGGGGCGGTCCTCGCGTACTACTCGTTCGTCGGGTTCGAGACGTCGGTGAACGTGGCCGAGGAGACCCGGGACCCGCGCCGCTCGTACCCGCGGGCGCTCTTCGGCGCGCTGGTCACCGCGGGCGCGGTGTACGCGCTGGTGGGGGCGGCCGCCGCGGCCGCCGTGCCGACCGCGACGCTGGCCGGGTCCAGCGGGCCGCTGCTGGAAGTCGTGCGCGAGGCGGGCGGCGTTCCCACGGAGCTGTTCAGCGCCATCGCGCTGGTGGCGGTCGCCAACGGCGCGCTGCTCACCGGCATCATGTCGTCCCGCCTCGCCTACGGCATGGCGCGGGACGGCCTGCTGCCCGGGTTCCTGACGAAGGTGCTGCCCGGGCGCCGCACGCCGTGGGCCTCGATCGCCGCCACGACGGCCCTGTCCCTGCTGCTCGCGCTGACCGGCGACGTGGCCACGCTCGCCTCGACGCTGGTGCTGCTCCTGCTGGTGGTCTTCTTCCTCGTCAACACCTCGGCCCTGGTGCTGCGCCGCGACAACGCATCACGGCCCGCCGCCCGGGACCACTTCCGGGCGCCGACGGTGGTGCCGCTGCTCGGCGCGGCGTCCTGCGTCGCGCTCGCGACCCAGATCGAGCGTGAGGTGTGGGTGAGGGGCTTGATCGTGCTCGCGGTCGGCGTGGTCTGCGGCGCGATCGCGGCGGCACGGCTGCGGCGGCGCGGCTGAGAACCCATCTTTGAACGTCGCTGTCGAGTCGACTGCCGAGGGTGGGGCCGGTGCGATGTGCACCCGGGTGCGAGTAGCTGACGTACGGGGTGCATGGCCGGTCACCTCCTGGGCCAATCCAGGTGCCGAGCCCGTGCAGGAGTGGGGCATCTGCATCAGCCTGGTGGTACCTGCTCACCCACGCGCGAAGGAGCACTCATGGGCATCGAGGACGAACTGGGCAAGGCGGCCGACCAGGCAAAGAAGGCCGTCACCGGCTCTGATGAGGACAAGCAGCAGAAGCAGCAGCAGGTCGAGACCGCGGACACCAGCAGCAGCGAGACCGACTCGGAGGGGGGAGTTGTCAGCGACGACGAAGGCCGGGCCGGCAGCATCTGAGAACCCGTCCCGGAACCTGCTTCGAGGGTTTCGAGACGGGTTCTGAGCGCCGGGGCGCCGGGGTACTTCGGCGGTACGAGGGGGCTCGGCGGGGTGCGCCCAGCCTCCCGGCTGCCGTGTCTCAGCCGAACGTGAGCCGGAACTCCCCGTCCCCCGCGCCCTCGATCCGTATCCGCGTCAGATCGTCGACGTGCACGGTCGGACCCAGCGCGGCGGCCCGCGCCCCGACGCCGACCACGCGCATGCCGGCCGCCCGGCCGGCGAGGATCCCCGCCTCCGAGTCCTCGAAGACCAGGCAGTCCGCCGGGTCGAAGCCGAGCGCCGCCGCCCCCTTGAGGAACCCCTCGGGGTCCGGCTTGCTCGCGCCGACGGACTCCGCGGTCACCCGCACGTCCGGCAGCGAGAGACCGGCCGCGGCCATCCGCCCGGTGGAGAGCGGCACGTCGGCGGAGGTCACGAGCGCGTGCGGCAGCCGGAGCGCGGCCAGCGAGGCCACGAAGGCGGGCGCGCCCGGAACGGGGACGACGCCCTCCATGTCGGCGGTCTCCGCGGCGAGCATCTCGCGGTTCTCCGCGTGGTTCTCCGCCATGGGCCGGTCCGGCAGCAGCACCGCCATGGACGCGTACCCCTGGCGTCCGTGGACGACCTTGATGACCTCGTCGAAGTCGAGCCCGTGCCGGTCGGCCCAGCGCCGCCAGCAGCGCTCGACGACGGCGTCCGAGTTGACGAGCGTGCCGTCCATGTCGAGCAGGACGGCACGGGCGGTCAGTACAGGGTCGGCGGTCGTGGCCGTCATCGACGTACTCCAGAGCGCAGGGGAAGATCCCCGCGGGACGGACCCGCGACGGGAAGATCAAGGCGGCTCCGCCCGCCGGTCAGGGAGTACGGGCGGAGCCACTTTGTTCCTGCACGGTACAAAACGAAGGCGGCAAAAGCCAACGCCGCAGGTCAGACCCATCGCGAACCCGGCCAAGCCCCGCAAAAAGGACCGACGTCAGGCAATGGCCTCGTAGAGGCTCCACACGCCGAGCCCCAGCATCAGCAGCGCCGCGATCTTCGTGATGAGCGCCAGCGGAACCCGCTTCATCAGCGCCTTCCCGCCGACGATCCCGAGCCCGGCCACGGCCCACAGCGCGAGCACGGCACCGAGGCCGACGGAGAGCGGGTCGTCGTAGCGGGCGGCCATGTTCGCCGTCATGATCTGCGTCAGATCGCCGAACTCGGCGACCAGGATGAGCATGAAGCCCGCCCCCGAGACCTTCCAGAAGCTCTGGTCCTCGGGCTGCTTGACCTCCTCCTCCTCCTCGCCGCCGCCCTTCAGGAGCAGCATCGCGGCGCCGCCCAGGAAGAGGACGCCCGTCAGCGCGTGGACCAGTTGCTGCGGCAGCAGGGTCAGGACGCTGCCCGCCGCGACGGCGAGCACGACGTGGACGGTGAAGGCGGCCGCGACGCCGGCGAAGACGTACGAGGCGCGGTAGCGCGTGCCGAGGACCAGTCCGGCCAGGGCCGTCTTGTCCGGCAGCTCGGCAAGGAAGACGACGCCGAAGACGAGCGCCGTCACGCTGATGCTGATCAAGGGTTCCTCAATCGGTCGGGGCCGCCCCACCGAGAGTGTTCCACCGCTTCGCGTACGACACCTCGGCACGGCAGCGCACGCACGGCGCACACGGGTGTGCGCGCCGGGACGCACACGAGGGCCCACGTCCCGACATGCGCGCGGACGCGCACGCCGGGACGCACGCGAACGCGTACGCCTGCACTGCTTGCCGAAGGTCTCGCTGGCCTGCCCCACGGGGCCTGCCTCCGGGCGCCGGCTCAGACGAGCTGAGCAGTATGTCGACGGTCCGGCGAAGAGCTACTCCCCTTCTGCGCCGTCCATCGTACGGGACGGCGCACGGGCCGCCGCCAGGGCCTTTCGCCCCACGCCGGAGCGCCGCGGAGTGACCTGGATCACTCAAACGCAACTCCCGCCCCACCCAATGCACATGACGCTTCGCCAGAACTATTGAATTGCGCACCTGATTGACGCGACCCTGTCATCAGACGCACACCCACCGGTAACCCCGCCTCGCAAGCATGACCGCCCCACCGGTCAACTTCCCCCCACTCCAAGGGAGTTCACATGACTGCTGTCTACGCGCGTCGACGCCGCCCGGCCGCCATCGGCGCCACCGCCCTGCTGGCCTGCGCGGCCGTCCTCACCACCGGCACCCCCGCCCAGGCCGCTCCCCCGGCCCCGGTCAGCGCCGCCACCGCCCGCACCTATCTGGGTGAACTCACCGTCAAGGCCGAGGGCTCGTCCGACGGCTACAGCCGCGACAAGTTCCCGCACTGGAGCACCCAGTCCGGCGCCTGCAACACCCGCGAGGTCGTCCTCAAGCGCGACGGCACGAACGTCCAGCAGGACGCCAGTTGCGCCGCCGTCTCCGGAACGTGGAACTCCCCCTACGACGGCGGCACTTGGACCGCCGCGTCCGACGTCGACATCGACCACGTCGTGCCGCTCTCCGAGGCCTGGCGGTCCGGCGCCAGCGGCTGGACCACCGCACAGCGCCAGGGCTTCGCCAACGACCTCGCCCAGCCCCAGCTGATCGCCGTCACCGACAACGTCAACCAGGCCAAGGGCGACCAGGACCCCGCCGAGTGGATGCCGCCCACCGCCTCGTACCACTGCTTCTACGCCCGGATGTGGGTGGATGTGAAGCACCACTACAAGCTCACGGTGAACTCCGCGGAGAAGAGCGCCCTGGCCTCGGTGCTCAGCGGCTGCTGAGCATCGGCGCGCGGCTGCTGGGGACCGGCGCGCCGTACACGCGTGCCGGAACCGCCCCGCCCTCCTCCGTCGTTCCGTACCGTACGGGGCGACGGAGGAGGGTGATCACCTGTGGCACGGCTGCTGCTCGGTCCACTGCTGAGGTACGTCGACGGCTCCACGGCGACCGTCTGGGTCGAGGCCGACCGGCCCTGCGCCGCCGAGGTGCGGTGCGCGGACGGCGCGCACGGCTCGGCACGCACGTTCCAGGTCGCCGGGCACCACTACGCCCTGATCCCGGTCACCGGGCTGACGCCGGGCACGGAGACGGCGTACGAGGTGCGGCTGGGGGTGACGGCGGGCGAGCCTGACGGGAGCGAGGGGAGTTCGGCGAGCGAGGGGAGCGCGGTCTGGCCGCTGCCCGGCTCCCGCTTCCCGGCGAGCACCATCCGTCCGCCCGCCGAGGACGGCGCCGACGAGCTGCGCGTCACCTTCGGATCCTGCCGCTGGGCCGCGCCGCCCAACGACGAGGACGACCCCGTGGGGCCGGACGCCCTGGACACGCTGGCCGCCCGCGTCGCCGCGGACCCGGCCGCCGCCCGCCCGGACGTCCTGCTGCTCCTGGGCGACCAGGTGTACGCGGACCAGACCTCGAAGGCGACCCAGCGCTGGCTCGCCGCGCGCAGGGACCTCAGCGAGCCGCCGGGGTCCCAGGTCGCCGACTACGAGGAGTACACCCACCTCTATTACGAGTCCTGGCTCGACCCAGAGGTGCGCTGGCTGCTGTCCACCGTGCCCAGCTGCATGATCTTCGACGATCACGACGTCATAGACGATTGGAACACCAGTGCGTCCTGGGTGGCCGAGATGCGGGCCACGCCGTGGTGGCGTGAGCGCGTCCTGAGCGGCCTGATGTCGTACTGGGTCTATCAGCACCTCGGCAATCTGCGGCCCGAGGAGCTGGAGACCGACGCCCTTTACGCCTCCGTGCGCGCCACGCCCGACGGCACGGACGCGCTGCGCGCCTTCGCCTCGGCGGCCGACGCGGACTCCGGCTCGACGCGCTGGAGCTATCGGCGGGACTTCGGGCGCGTACGCCTGCTGATGGTCGACACCCGGGCGGCCCGCGTCCTGACGGAGGGGGAGCGCGCCATGCTCGACCCGAGCGAGGCGCGGTGGCTGCGCGAGCAGGTGGTGGGCGGGGGCCAGGGGGGCGGTGAGGCTGACGGAGCTAAGGGTGCCGGCGGGGCGGGTGGCTTCGATCATCTCCTCATCGGTACGTCGCTGCCGTGGCTCCTGCCGCACCTCATCCACGACGCCGAGGGATGGAACGCCGCGCTCTGCCGCGGCGTGCGGGGCGCCCGCTGGGCCCGCTTCGGCGAGAACCTGCGCAGACGTTCGGACCTGGAGCACTGGTCGGCCTTCCCGGCGTCGTTCGAGGCGCTCACCGCGCTGATCGCGGAGGCGGGTACGGGTGCGCACGCCCCGGCGACGGTGTGCGTGCTCTCCGGAGACGTCCACCACGCCTACGTCGCCGAGGCGGCATGGCCCGCCGACACCGCCCCCGCCGCCCGCGTCCTCCAGCTGACCTGCTCCCCCGTCCACAACTCCATCCCCGCGTCGATAAAGCTCGGCTTCCGCTTCGGCTGGAGCCGGGTGGGCCGCTCCCTCGGCCGCCGCTTCGCACGCCACGCGGGGCTGACCCAGGCGGGCATCGACTGGCGCCGCACGGGAGGCCCCTGGTTCGGCAACCAGCTCATGACCCTCACCCTGCACGGCCGCTCGGCCTGCCTCCGCCTGGACCAGGCGAGGGCGGTACGAGGTGGCGGCGTACGCCTGGAGACGACGGAGGAACGGAAGCTGTCGTAGGCGGGCTTGGGGCGGGCGCAGGCGGGCACAGAGCCTGGCGCAGGCGGGCGCCATGCCCGGCGCAAGCGGATCGCTCGGGCGGCAGCCGGTCGCGGCCCCCGCCCCTCCCTCCACACGTGACACACCCCACACCCGCACATGGATCCTTCACCCAGGGTTCGGCATCAGGGGTTCCGGCGGCATGATGAGGCGGACCGTCCGCTTCCAGCGTTCGACCGCGTCCTCTATGCCCCGGGAGTCACGCTTTTGTCCGCCTCTCTGCCCGCGCCGCGCCCCTCCGCGTCGCGACCGCCCGCGCCGGATGCGACCGCCCTCGCCCTGGTCGGCGCGGGCCCCCGCGGTACCAGCGTGTTCGAACGGCTCTGCGCGTCGGCGGGTGAACTCCTCGCCCCGCGGACGCGGCTGACGGTGCATGTCGTCGACCCCGCCCCGCCGGGCGCCGGCCGCGTGTGGCGGACGGCGCAGTCGGGCGAGCTGCTGATGAACACCGTCGCCTCGCAGGTGACCCTCTTCACCGACGAGAGCGTCGACTGCTCGGGGCCGATACGGCCGGGCCCGAGCCTGTACGAGTGGGCGGCCGAAGGGCACGCCCCGGGGCTCGGGCCCGACGACTACCCGACCCGCGCCTGTTACGGCCGCTATCTGGAGTGGGTCTTCGCCGAGACGGTGCGCGCGGCGCCCGGCTCCGTCCGCGTACGGGTCCACGCGGCGCGCGCCCTGCGGCTCGACGAGACGGCGGACGGCCTCCAGAGCCTCGTACTGGACAACGGCCTCGAACTGTCCGGGCTTTCGGCCGTCATCCTGGCGCAGGGACACCTGCCGACCCGCGCCGACGACGAGGAGCGGCGCCTGTCCGAGCACGCCGCACTGCACGGCCTGCGCCACTTCCCGCCCGCCAACCCGGCCGACCTGGACCTCTCCGCGATCGCCCCCGGCGAGCCCGTACTGCTGCGCGGCCTCGGCCTCAACTTCTTCGACCACATGGCGCTGTTGAGCAGCGGCCGCGGCGGCCGGTACCTGCGAACCCCGGACGGCACCCTGCGCTACGAGCCCTCGGGCCACGAGCCGCGGCTGTACGCGGGCTCGCGGCGCGGCATCCCGTACCAGGCGCGCGGGGACAACGCGAAGGGCCCCTACGGACGGCACGAGCCCGCGGTCCTCACCGACGACGTCATAGCCCGCTTCCGCAAGCGCGCGGACAGCGGTGACGCACCCGACTTCCTGGACGAGATATGGCCACTGGTCGCGAAGGAGGTGGAGACGGTCTATTACGAGGCGCTGCTCGCCGCGCGGCGCGGCCCCACTGCGGCGGACATCCCCCCGACCAGCGCACCGGACACCCCGCCCCACACCCCCCACACCCCCCGCACCCCCCACACCTTCCGCACCTTCCGCGACCGCTTTCTCGCCACCCCCCACCAGAGCCCCCAAGAGGCCGCGCTGCTCGAAGAGGCGGGCATCACGGAAGCCGAGCGCTGGTCCTGGGACCGGCTCTCCCAGCCGCACCCCGCCCGCGCCTTCACCTCCCCCCGCCATCACCGCGCCTGGCTGCTCGGCCATCTGCGCGAGGACGCCGCCCAGGCCGCGCTCGGCAACGTCGCGGGCCCGCTGAAGGCCGCGCTCGACGTACTGCGCGACCTGCGCAACGAGCTGCGCAGGATCGTCGACCACGGCGGCCTCTCCGGCGCCTCGCGCCGCGCCCACCTCGACCGCTGGTACACACCCCTCAACGCCTTCCTCTCGATCGGCCCGCCGCGCCGCCGCATCGAGGAGATGGCGGCGCTGATCGAGGCGGGCGTCCTCGATGTGCTCGGCCCGCGGCTGACCGTGCGCCCCGGCGGCGGGGCGTTCCTCGCGCACTCCCCGGATGTGCCGGGCTCCGATGTGCGCGTCACCACACTGATCGAGGCCCGGCTGCCCGAGCCGGACGTGCGCCGCACCGACGACGACCTGCTGCGGAGCCTCCTCGAAACGGGAGGGTGCCGCCCCCATGTGGTCGACGGTTACGAAACTGGAGGGGTGGACGTAACACCGCGCCCGTATCGTCTGATCGACCGTCAAGGTCGTTTCCACGCACGGCGGTTCGCGTTCGGGGTGCCCACGGAAGGGGTGCACTGGGTGACGGCGGCGGGCGCGCGGCCGGGCGTCGACTCGGTCACGCTGTCGGACGCCGACGCCGTGGCGCGGGCCGCGCTGCGCATGGCCGCCGGTGGCGCGGAAGTGCCGTCGGGGGCGGAAGCGGAATCCGAACGGCCAAATGTTGAACTTGCAAGCACTAATTAGGTGCACCTAATCTTGGGCCTCCGCTCGGTGACCGTCCCCTCCGACGAAGGAGTCCCCACCATGACTGGACGTCTCAACAGCGCCCAGCCCTACGCCATCGGCCTGTTCCGCATAGTGGTCGGCCTGCTCTTCGCCTGCCACGGCGCCGCCTCGCTCTTCGGAGTACTCGGCGGCGCGGGCGGCGACGGCAGCACCATCGACGCGGGCACGTGGCCCGGCTGGTACGCGGCCGTGATCCAGCTCGTCGGCGGTGGTCTGGTCCTCCTCGGCCTCGGCACCCGCGCCGCCGCGTTCATCGCCTCCGGCTCGATGGCCTACGCCTACTTCAAGGTCCACCAGCCCGAGGCCCTGTGGCCCATGGAGAACGGCGGCGAGGCCTCGGCGATGTTCTGCTGGGCGCTGCTGCTCCTCGTCTTCACCGGGTCCGGCGCGTTCGGCCTCGACCGCCTCTTCGCCGGGCGCGGCGCGGGCAGTGGCGAGGACGACAAGGCCTCGGAGCGCGCGCCGGTCGCGGCCTGACCGCTCCTGACGTGACGGCGCCCCCTTCTTCGTACGTACGAGGTACGAGGAAGGGGGCGCCGTCGTCCACCACGCCCCCGCCCACCGCCTAACCCCGCGGCTCGAACGGCACCGTGAAGCACGCGATCCGGTCGCCCGCGCCGCCCTGTTCGCGGTGCAGGACCACGGAGGCCGCCTCGCCCGGCCGGAAGCCCCAGCGGTGGTGCGCGCGCGCCGACCCGGAGCCGCCCGCCCGGGCGGTGAAGTCCAGCCACACCTCGTTCCTGGGGTTGAGATAGGCCGGGTTCTTCGACGGCTGCACGGGGTCCACGCGGTGCTGGTAGTGGCCGCCGGCCGCCTCGGGGTCCGCGCCGCACGGCTTGCGGTGCACATGGGCGCCGTACGCGTGCCCCGGCTTCAGCCCCTTGACCCGCAACGAGACGGTCGTACCGGCTTCGTCACCGCGCTGCTCGACCTCGATCCAGGCACTCGCGGGCACGAGCCTCATGTCGTACGTCACCGCCGCCGAGGGGATCAGGGCGGTGGGCGGCGCGAACCGCGCCCGCGCCCGCACCTCGCGGCAATCCGCTCCGTCACCGCTCACGCCACCGCCCGCGGCGAGCACCGCCGCCGCCACGGCACCGGCCCACATCCCTGCCACCATCGCCCGCTCCTGTCCCATGGCCCCCTTGTGCTGCCTCCTCGTTCGTACGGGACTCCGGGGACGCACGCCGCGTCGGAGGCGGCAGCCGGGTGAACGTGGTGTGACGAAGACATGCGCCCCCAGTGGATCTACGACCGGGCGCGCGGCGTACGCTGTACAGCTGTCCATCAGGCCGCCCCTGCCGTACCCCGCGACACCGCGGCAACGCGCTGCCGATCGGGGAATCACGGGGGAGTTGCGGTGCTTGAGAGTGTGGGGGCGCTGACCGGTAGTCCATGGATCTACGCGGTCGTGGCCCTGTCCGTCCTGTTCGACGTCTTCGTCCCGGTCCTGCCGAGCGGCGTCCTCGTCATCATGTCCGCCACCGCGGCGGCCGCCGCGGGCACGGGGCGCGTGCCGCACAACGTCCCGGACATCCTGCTGCTGACCCTGTGCGCCGCCACCGCCTCGGTGCTCGGCGACATGGCCGCGTTCCGTCTGGCCTGGCGCGGCGGCGACCGTCTCGACCGCGCCATCGCCCGCTCCCGTCGGCTGACCACCGCGCAGGAGCGGCTGGGCACGGCGCTCGCCCGGGGCGGCGGCGTCCTCGTCGTCATCGCGCGCTTCGCCCCGGCGGGCCGCTCGGTCGTCTCGCTCGGCGCGGGCGCGGCCCATCGCAAGCTGCGCGAGTTCCTGCCGTGGTCGGCGCTGGCGGGCCTGGCCTGGGCGGGCTACAGCGTCGCGCTCGGCTACCTCGGCGGCCAGTGGCTCGGGGCGACCTGGCTGGCCACGGGGGTGTCGCTGCTCGCGCTGTTCGGGGCGGGCGGGGTAGCGGCCTATCTCGTACGTCGGCCGAGGGCGACGGCGGCCTGACCGCCGACCCCGCTTCTGGCTCGCCCCCGCTCAGGAAGCGTGCGCCCGCTCAGGAGGCGCGTGTCCGCTCAGGAAGCGCGCGCCCCGCGCACCTCAAGGTGGTCAAGCAGCTCCGCGGTCGCCTCGGCGACGGCGTCGACGGCACGCTCGAAGACCTCGCGGTTGTGCGCGGCGGGGGCCCGGAATCCGGAGACCTTGCGCACGTACTGAAGCGCGGCGGCCCGGATCTCCTCCTCGGTGGCGTCCTCGGGGATGGCGGGCGGACGGAGCGTCTTGATGCTTCGGCACATACCTCAAGCTTGCCACCGGGGCGGGGGCGAGGGGCGGCGTTCCGCACGGGCCGTGACCGCGAGGGCCGCGGCGGTCGCCAGGGCCAGCAGGGCCCAGGCCGGTGTGAAGCTTCCGGTGCGGTCGACGAGCAGGCCGAGTGCGGGCGGCACGGTCACGATGGCGACCTGGTTGACGGACATGGCGAGGCCCAGGGCGAAGCCGGTCCTGCCGGGCGGGGCCGCCTCGGTGACGTACGCGACCCAGGGGCCGTACCAGCCGAAGCCGAAGAAGCCGAGCCAGACGAAGGTGCCGGAGGCGATGAGCGGTACGCGCCCGGCCGGCGTCATCAGTACGGCGAGACCGGCGACGACGGTGGCCATGCAGACCAGCACGGTGACATAGCGCCCGAACCTGCTCCGGTCGCTCCAGGCCGCGAGGCAGATCCGGCCCGCGACGCCCGCGCCCTGCGATGCCACCAGGATCAGGGCCGCCCGCCCGGCGTCGACCGATGAGGTCCGGTGGAGGTGGAGCACCGCGAGCATGCCCACGCCGCACTGGACCGAGACCAGGCCGGCCCCCGACAGCATGATCTTCGCCATGGACGGTTCGCGGAGCATGCGCAGCCGGGCGCGGAGCTGGGCCGCGGGCGTGCCGGACGGCTCCCTGCCCTCCGGGGCGAGTGGGCCGGGCGACGGCGTCGGCAGGGTGGGCGGGCGCCGGTAGCAGCCCATGAAGAGCGCGGCTCCGAGCAGCGCGACGAGACCACCGGTCAGCAGGGTCGCCCGCCAGCCGAACTCGTCGGCGACGAGCGGGAGTACGGCGGAGGCGAGCGCCGCCCCCAGCGGCAGCCCGGCCTGCCGGACACCCATCGCGAAGCCCCGCTGTGACGCGTCGAACCACGAGGCGACCGACTTGCTCCCGCCCGGCTGGACGGTGCTGTATCCCGCGCCGACGACCAGCAGGGCGGCCAGCAGGGCCGGGTAGCCCGGTGCCAGGCTCCCCGCGGCCAGCGCCATCGCGACCACGGCGGCCCCGGCCCCGACGACCCAGCGCTCGCCGTACCGGTCCAGCAGCACTCCGGCCACCAACAAACCCGCCAGCGGCATGAGTTGGGCCGCCGACACTAGCAGCCCGAGCTGGGCCGTGCTCAGCTCCAGGGCGCGCTGAAGGTGGACGCCGAGCGCTCCGAGCCCGCCCACGAAGAACCCGGAGGCGGCCTGGGTGAAGGTGGCGACGCCCAGCACGGTCCAGCGGTACCGCCATGGGTCGCGGGCAGTGAATTCAGCGCGTCGGGCGGTCTGTTGAGCCATGCGACTCACCCTGAGGTAAGCCCCTTATACATCTCAACCCTTACTCAGGAGGCACCCCTCCTGCGGGACACCGACCGACCACTCCGCCCCCTCCTCGCCCCCCGCAAGCCATTGACAGCCGGGATGGGCGGGCGTTGACTCGCCCCTACCAGCCCCTTGCCGGCCTCTACGAGCCGCGGAGGTGCAGCCATGAACGTACTGATAGTCATCGCGATCCTGGCCCTCGTCGGCCTGGGCTTCGACCAGCCCCTGCTCTGGCTGGCCGCGGCGGCACTCGTCTTCTACCTGGTCCGCTTCTACGACCCCGGCGCCCCGTCCACCAAGAACGCCCCGGGCCCCGGCGGCAGCACCGGCGCGACCGGCGCCGGAGGCGGCGGCTACCCCAAGACCTACCGCGACTACCGCCTCCGCAAGGAACGCCAGGAACGCTGGGACCGCCGCTACCGCAGAACCCACCCGGGCTCGGGCCGCTGACGCCCTCCCGAACACCGGCGCCGACGGGGGCCCGTACCTAACGCGACGCGTACCGCGTCACGTCGGTGACCCGGCACGTCACCTTGCCGGACGCCTCCCGCGTACCGGTGGCGGTCTCGTTGGCCACCTTGTCCGGCGCGAGGTTGTTGGTGGCGGCGAAGCCCTCCGAGATGCGTTCGCCCTTCGCGTCGACGAACTCGACATCGACCCAGTAGTTCGAGTTCTTGGAGCTGTTGTTGGTGATCCGCACCTCGGCGGTCGGCCACCGCGGGGCCTCCAGCACCGAGCACTTCGTGATCTCCACATCGGCCCGGGGCCCCGACACGCTCGGAGCCGTCCGCTCCTGCCGCGGCGGCGGCGTCGAGGGCCCGTTGTCGTCGCCGCCGCCCACCATGAGGGCGAGCGCGGACACGGCGACCAGCAGCACCACGGCCGCGAGGATCACGTACAGGAACATCCGCCCTTTCCCCCGCCCGGACGGCGGAGGCCGCTCACCCCACTGCGGCCGCCCGGAAGGCGGCCCCTAGTTCGGAGGCTGCGAAGGAGGTTGCCGAGCGGCCATGACACCTCCAGAAGACGCGCGGGCCACTACCTCAAGCATCCCCCTCCCGCACCGCCCCCGCCTGACCGGCGGACCCAGTGACGCTTCTACGTGATCTTCGTTGACCAGCCCATGAAGAAGATCACCGCACTCACCGCGCTCGCCCTCAGCACCCTCGCCGTGAAGGTTCTGCCGCCCCTCGGCTGACCGCACGAAGAGGCCCCCCAGTCGATCACGACTGGGGGGCCGGTCAGCCGGCTCTCGCCTGCTGCTTGCTACCCGGTGGGCGCGGACGGTTTCGAACCGCCGACATCCTCCTTGTAAGGGAGGCGCTCTACCCCTGAGCTACGCGCCCGGGACGAGTGAACAGCCTACCTTGCCGCGGGCAGTGCCTCGCAAACCCCTGGTGGTGTCCGGGGCGGCGGCAAAGTCGCGGTGCTCGGTGCGAACTAACCGACCCGTGTGTTCGTCTCTAACCGGTGGGAGAATGTGACACCGGGCAGGGCTGATGACAGCACGGGAGAGGGACAGTGACGGCGACACCTTGGCAGCCGTACACACCGGACGGAGCGGGGAGCGAGCCCTCGGCGGCCGCGGCGGGCGCGGGAGGCTCGACGGTCGCGGTGAGCGCGCCACGCGGCCGGGCCCTGCGTGACGTCCTCACCCTCGTCCTCCTCCCCCTGCCGCTGCTCGCCCTCACCGCCCCTGCCGCGTTCGCGGGCGGCGGCACGCGCCGGTGGTTCGGGGGCCGCGGCGAGAGCGTGCGCGCCGAGGCGCAGGCCGCGAAGGACGCCGCTGCCGCCGCCTTCTACGAACTGGACACCGCCCAGCGCGAGCTGCGCATCTCCATCGAGACGATCACCGCCGTCGACTCCTCGCCCGCGGCCCAGCGCGCCGCCGCCGACTTCGAGGCGATCGGGCGGCGCATCGACGAGGTCAGCCACCAGTACATCAGCGCGGTCGACACCCATGACCTCGACCGGGACGACCTGGACGCGTCGGTCGCGGCCCATGCCAAGGCCGAGCTGACGCGGGCCAAGGACGAGTTGGAGAAGACCAAGGCGGAGCTGGAGCGCTTCCAGCAGGGGCTCGGCCCGCTGCTCGACAAGGCGGAGACCCAGCTCGCCCGTCTCGCCCCCGCCGTCGAGCGGGCCCGCCAGACGCTGCTCGCCGCGAGCAACGCCCTCGATTCCGTACGAGCCGCCGGGCTGAAGGCCGACGATCTCGCCGCCCGCCTCGCCGCCCTCGGCCCGGAGCTGACCAAGCTCAACCAGGGTGCGGGCCGGCACGGCGTGCCGGAGACCCTGCAACGCGCCGACCGCGTCCTGCGCGACGCCGAGGCCGTGCGCGCCGAGGCCGAGCGGCTGCCCGAGCGCGCCGCCGAGATCGACCGACGGCTCGTCTCGCTGCGGACCCGCGCGCAGGCCCTGACCACGCGCAGCGGTCAGGTCGACCCGATCCTCAGCGAGTTGCGGCGGCGCTTCACGCTCGCCTGTTGGCAGGACCTCCAGCGCGTCCCCGACCAGGCCGCGCAGAACGTGCGCCAGGCGGAGACCAAGCTCCAGGAGGCCCAGCGGGCCCGCGAGGAGCAGCGCTGGCCGGACGCCACCTCGCTGCTCTCGACGGTCCGCGCGCTGCTCAACTCCACGGACGAGGCGGTCTCCGCCGCCGGCGACCGGCTCCGGCGGCTCAACGCCGTGGCGAAGGACCCCCAGCAGGAGATCGAGCGCACCCGCTTCGCGATCCGCGACGCGCAGCGCCTCGCGATGGCGGGCCGCCAGACCCCCGAGCCGCGCCACGCACGCCCGTTGGACGACTCGGTGGCCCGTCTGGACCGCGCGGTGACGTCCCTGGAGGGCCGCCACCCCGACTACTGGCACTTCCTGACCGAGACCGACGCGATCCGCTCGACGGTGGCGGGAGTCGTCACACAGATCCGCGAGGAGCGCGGCCAGGGCAGCACCCCGTAGCGGCGCGGGCAGCGCCCCGTCAGGGGCGCGCAGAGGCGCGGGCCAGCAGAAGCGCCCCGTCAGGGGCGCGGGGAACTGCGCGACCAGCCACAACGCCCCCGCAGAGCCCCTTCAACCCCACCCTCAGCCGCAACAACCCCCACCGCAGCAACCGCCCCCGCCAGACGCAGGCGCAGACGAAGCGGCCCCGCCGACAGCGACCGCCGACAGCAACTTCACCGTGTCCTCATGCCCGACAGGGCACACCGCGGGGTCGCCGGACTCGGCCATCGGCCGGCTCAGTTCGAACGTGTCACCACAGGACCGGCACCGGTATTCATATCGAGGCATACGCACAGGCTAGCCCCGCTCCCCCGCCCCGAGGAACGCCCGCAGGATCTCCTCCCCCGCCGCGATCCCCCGCTCCTCAAGGACCGTGAGCCCCGGCGCCACGAAGCCCGTGTCGGCCAGCTCCCCGTGCCCGGGCCGCCATGACCGGTCCGCGGCGAGCAGCAGATCGGTGTCGAGCAGCGAGTCCCCCGCCGTGAGGATCTCCTCCGCGTCCACCCGGCGCGCGACCTCCCGTACCGCCGCGCTCTTGGTGAGCGGCCGCGGCACCACGTAGAGCTTGCGCCCCTGGAGCGAGACCGTCCAGCCGCGCTCCCGCGCCCACTCGCCGAGTTCCTTCACCCAGGCGTCGGGCAGCAGCGAGCGCTCGACGACCAGGTAGGCGAAGAGGTCCTCGGCGACCCGCTCCTTCAGCAGCCAGGCCGGATCGGCGGTACGCACGAGATGCGCGCGGACCTCGTCGAGCGTGGCGCACTCGTCGGCGAGGCGCCGGGCGACCCGCGCCTGCCAGTCGGGGTCGGAGACGCCGTCGACGAGCAGGTGCCCGCCGTTGGCGCAGATCGCGAACTTCGGCGGGGGTCCCGGGAGGTGGATGCGGCCGTACTGCTCGCGGGTGCGTGTCGTGGTCGGCACGAAGACCGCGCGACTGCGCCCCAGCTCGTCGAGGAGTGCGGCGGCGTTCTCGGTGACGTACGACAGCGGCTTGCCCTGGTACACCTCGACGCAGAGCAGGCGCGGCGCCTCGGCGTCGGGCATGGTCAGGCCGAGGGCGGCCGCGGAGTAGATGAGCGTGCGATCGAGGTCGCTCGCGACAAGCTGCGTCGTCACTGGGAAGCCACCGCCCCGCCGTCCGCAGCGCCCGCTCCGCCGCCCCCGGCGACCGCCTTGCCGTCCGCGCCCGTCGCACCCCGCGTATACCGGGGGTGGATCAACCCCACGCAGCTGTAAGGGAGTTCGCCGACCTCCTCGACGGGAACATCCCGCTGCTCGGCCAGCAGCCGCACATGGTCGAGGTCGGCGCCCGCGCCCGCGCGGGCCAGGATCTTCCAGGGGACCCGGCGCAGCAGCACCCGCGTGGTCTCGCCGACGCCCGGCTTGACGAGGTTCACGTCGTGGATTCCGTACTCCTCGCTGATCCGCTCGACCGCGGCCCAGCCCTCCCACGTCGGCGCCCGGTCGGCGGCGAGCGCCTCCTTGACCTGGGATTCGACCGCCTCGGCGACCTCGTCGAAGCGGGCCACGACGGCGTCGACGAAGTGGCCGGACACATCGGCGTCCGCCAGCTCGCGGTAGAACTTCGCGCCGTGAAAGTCGTCCGCGCCGACCAGGTCGGAGCGGAGCACGGTGCGTGAGATCAGCCCGGAGACCGTGGAGTTGAGGCAGGCGGAGGGGATGAGGAAGTCCTCGCGGGTGCCGTAGGTGCGTACGCACGAACCGGGGTCGGCAAGCACCGCGATCTCCGGGCTGAAGCCCGCCGGACCGCCGCCCGCCTCGAACTCCCGCACGGCGTCGGCGAGTTCGCGGGTGATCGCGCCCTTACCGGTCCAGCCGTCGACGAAGACGACGTCGGCGGGGTCGTGGTGGGCGGCGAGCCAGCGCAGCGCATTGGCGTCGATGCCGCGCCCGCGCACGATCGAGACGGCGTAGTGCGGCAGGTCGAGGCCGTGCCGGTGCGCGGCCCAACGGCGCATGAGGACGCCGACGGGCGTGCCCGCGCGGGCCAATGACACCAGGACCGGGCGCGGCGAGCGCTCGGCGAGCACGATCTCGGTGACCGTGCCGACGGCCTGGGCGATCCGGGCGGCGGAGGTGTCGAGCGCGGCGAGGAACAGCTGCTGGTAGCGCTCGCTCGGCTGGTACTCGACCGGCAGCGACTCGGCGTAGTGCGCGCCACCGCTCTGTATCGCCTCCTCGCGCTCCTCGGTGGGCGCTTCGAGCGTCACGTCGGAGAGGTCCTGGAGCAGCCAGCCGACGTCTTCGGGCGCGTACGAGGAGAAGGCGGGGCCACGGAGCGGCTCGGGAAGCATGGGGGACCTTTCGGGGGCGTGGGCGCCCCGCGGGGGGATGTACGAGGGCACGACCGCCAGCACCACATGCCCGGCGTGCGCGGACAGCTGCGCCAACAGGCCTTCAGGGGCGTGCAGTTGAGGTGTGTCCGCCACGGAGTCCACCACCATGACGATCGCGTCGAAGCCCCCGCCGGCGACGTTGTAGGCGAACCGGGGGCCCGCCCCGTCGGCGGGCGCGTCGTGCGCGGGGAAGACGAGGCGCGTGCGTATCGCGTACCCGGGGTCGTCCACGGCGAGCACGGGCGACCGGGTCGTGGTGGAGTACCGCACCTCCGCGCCGGTCCGCTCTGCCAGCTCGCGTTCCAGTTCCACGCCGAGCGCCAGCGGTGCGTACATCAGTTCCTCGAACCCGAGTACGAGCACACGCCGGGCCCCGTCCGGGAGGGCCTGCGCGATCCGCTCGGCCATCCCGGGCAGCGCGCCGCGCAGCCGCTCCCGGTGCGCGGGCGTGAAACCGTGCCGCCCCCCGTCGGGCACCCCGGCCGGCCAGCCCAGCTCGACGCGCGCGACCGTGCCGCGCTCCCCGCGCGGCGGCGGGGCGGGGTCGGCGGGGTCCGTCTCGTGCTCGGCGACCAGGCGCCGCCCCTTCTCCAGGACACCGTCGGGCAGCCGCACCGTCCCGGACGCCAGCGCGATCAGGTCGACGCGCGCGCCGATCTCCCGGGCGAAGGCGGCGAGGCGGCCCTGGTCTTCCGGCGAGCGCATGTCGACGAGCGCCACGATCACGTACCGCTCGCGCGGGAAGCGCTCGTGCAGGGCGCGGACGGTGTTCAGGACCGTGTTGCCGGTGGAGAACTCGTCGTCGACGAGGACCAGCGGGCCGTCCCCGGCGAGCAGCCGGGGGTCCTCGGGCAGCAGCAGGTGCGAGGTGGCGTGCGAGTGGGACTCCTCGAAGCCGCCCGCGCGCTCGACGCCCTCGACGGGGCGCCGCGTGGAGTGCAGATAGGGCGCGAGGCCGACGCCGTCGGCGACCGCGTGGCCGAGGCCGGTCGCGGTCTCCGCGTAGCCGAGTATGACGGCGCGCCGGGCCTCGTCGTCACCGAGCAGGTTCCGCACCCGCACGCCGAGACCGTGCCCGGCCCCGTACACGACCGAGGGGCGCTGCGGCACATGCTTGCCGAGCACGTTCGACACCAGGAGGTGCGCCCGCTTGGGGTTGCGGCGCAGCGCGAGGCCGAGCAGGCCGGGCAGCGCCTCGTCGCCGTCGAGCCCGACCCCCAGCCGCTCGGCGACCCAGCTCCCCGACCACACCGCGTCTTGTGTCACGTACGTCATGTTCCTTACGTTCATCAGCCGGGCAACCCGGCGGTGAGCAGTTCCACGAAGCCGACGTCGGCCTTGGCGACCCCGAAGACCTCGGCACGCCTGAGGGTCCGCTCCGCCCAGGCGCGGTGCGGCTTCACCTCGTTCATCTTGTTCGTGTACGAGGAGCGCAGCACCCCGCCGCCGCCCCGCTCGGGGCGCAGGATGTCCTCGGCGTCGCTGAACTCCTCGTGACTGACCACCGACAGGGCGTGCACGGGCAGGACGTGCGAGGGGTGGATGCAGGTCTTGCCGAGCAGGCCGTTGGCCCGGTCGAGTTCTATCTCGCGGAGCAGGCCGTCCATGTCGTGCTCGATGAGGGCCTGCCGCAGCTCCTCGGCCCGGCCCTCCAGGAAGGGGCTGCGGCGCAGCTGCGGCTTGAACATGCGCTCCTGGACGCGGAAGTACTCCCAGACGGGCCCGGTCACGGTGAACCCCGTGCCGTCGGCCCTGCCGAGCACGTTCACCACGTCCGCGATGACGGAGGCAACGATCTGCACGTCGTACGCGGTCATGTCCGGCGGTCTGCGCAGTCCGTACGCCGAGCAGAAGTCGGTGACACCGAGGCGCAGCGCGAGGACCCGGTCGCGGTACTTGTCGACGGTCCGGGCGATCCCGGTGAGGGTGTCGGCGCGGCTCTCCAGGTGCAGCAGCTCGGGCGACTCCAGGACGGGCATGGCGAAGAGCCGCCGCCCGCCTGCCGCCTCCGCGGCCACGATCGCCTCCAGGAACGGCACGCCCCGCTCCTCGGTGAACTTGGGCAGTACGAATCCGGACAGCAGGCGCAGGCTCGGCCCGAGCCTGCGGGTCAGGTCGGGGATCTGCTCGGCGGCGCGGACCCGGATGAAGAGCAGCGGAGGTTCCACGCCCCGTTCGGCCAGGTCGGCGAAGTGCCGGATCAGATTCTCCTCGGCGTCGGCCACCTCGGCGTCGTCGATGGAGTCCTCCAGGCAGACCACCATGGAGGTCACGCCGCGCCCGGCCTGCTTGAGGATGTCGTCGGCGAGGCGGGGGCGGGTGGCGGGGCTGTAGAGCGTGGCCCCCAGGGCGGAGGCGAGCAGGTGAGGCGGGGAGTCCGCGGTGAAGGCACACGGCTCCCGGTGGAAGAGGCGCCGCCGCACCTCTGGGGCGATGTGCCCGAAATGACGCATGAGATCCCCTGTTATCGCTGTTATCGCCTGTTCCGTCGGCATGGGTCGTTGTGATGTGGCCGGTAATAGTACGTAGAGACGGGTGCCGGGGGTTCCCACCGGGCATGAACTTCAGGTAACCCGGCCATGTCGCACACGCTCACCACACAACCGTCGCACGCTCGCACCACCCGCAGGTCAGGGGCCTGCCGACGCGGCCGGGGCCTTGTGCCCCCCGCGTTGTCCCGCCCGTGCGGGGGAAGGCAGGATGACCGCATGACGCACGCGATGTTGAAGGGGTCCAACGTCCCTCTGGAGGCCTCGGCGGTCCGCGCCGTGCTGCGCTGGACCCCTGGCCAGGGCGTTCCCGACGTCGACGCGTCGGCGCTGCTCCTCGGCGGTGACGGCCGGGTGCGCTCGGACGAGGACTTCGTCTTCTACAACCAGCCGCGCCACCCCGGCGGCACGGTCTGGCGGCTCGGCAAGAAGCGGGTCGCCGAGGGTCTGACCGACACGATTCAGACAGATCTCGCCGGGATGGAGGGCGCGGTGGACCGCGTCCTGCTCGTCGCCTCCGCGGAGGGCGTCGCGTTCCAGCACGTCCCCTCGCTGCGGATCCTGCTGTACGACGCCCTGGTCGCCGACGGCGAGCCGCTCGCCTACTTCGTCATCACTCCGCAGACCGGCGAGGAGACGGCGCTGATCTGCGGGGAGCTGTACCGCCGCGGCGAGGGCTGGAAGTTCCGGGCGCTCGGCGAGGGCTATACGAACGGCCTGGAGGGGCTCGCCTCCGACTTCGGGATCTCCGTGGACGACACGGACTCCGGCACGCCCGAGCCCACACCCTCCGCACCCCCGCCCTCGGCGTCCCAGCCCTCGGCGCCCTTCCCCATGCCCCAGCAGCCCGCGCCCCAGCCGCAGCCCCAGCCCTCGGTGGCCCAGCCCGCGTACGGCTACCCTCCGGCGGCGCCCACCCATCCCGCGCCGATCGGCGGCCCGCCTCCGGTCGCCCAGCCCTCGTACGGCTATCCGCAGCCGGTGACCCCGATGCCGGACCCGAACTTCCGGCTGCCCCCGCAGGGCCCGCAGTTCCTCTCCCGCTGAGGGCGCGGGTCTCGCCGGGGGCGCGGCCGCCGGTGGCACCCGCTCAGCCCACCTTGGTCTTGTAGCCCCGGCCCCACTGCAGCCCCCAGCCGTAGAGCCGGTCCAGCTCCGCCTGGAAGCCGTAGACGAACTTCACCTCGCGGCGCACCATCAGCTCGCCCTTGACGTTCTCGATGGAGACCACCGCGCACGAGCGGGCCTGCGGCTGGCGCTCGTCCAGGTCGATCTCGATCCTCGGCCCGTTGCTGGGGTAGAGCGTGACCTTGGCGTGCGTGCGGTCGAAGGCCGGCGTCTGGTCGTAGATGTACGCGAAGACCAGCAGCCGCTTGATGGACTCGCGGTGGTCGAGGTTGACGTAGATCGTCTCCCCGGACGGCGAGCCGAACCGGTCGTCGCCGCTCAGCTTCACGTACGGCGGCGCGTTGAGGCTGCCGAAGAAGCTCCCCAGCGGCTGTACGACCCCTTTGGTGCCGTCCATCAGCTCGTACAGACAGCCGATGTCGAGGTCCACGTTGACCACGCCCTGGGTGTGCGCCTGCACGACGTCGGGCTGGAACATCTTGAGCGGGTGCCGCAGCAGACCGCGCCCGCGCCGCTGCTTGCCGATGATGTCGGACGTCCGCATCTGCCAGGACAGGTTGACCCGCAGATTGCCGGTGGCCGCGCCCTGCTTGCTGAGCGAGACCGTCGGGTTGCGCTTGGTCAGTTCGATGGAGTTGCTCGCGGCGCTGCCCGATTCGAAGTCCATCGAGCGCCCGCGCCACAGACCGTCCCAGAAGGACATGCCGCCCCCAAGTGTCCTTTGTGCCCCGCACGAATACCGACGGGGCGGCCATGAGGAAACCTCCTCGACGGCCGCCCCGCACAGAGCGTTCCTCACCCTGGCCGCCGTCACACTCCGGAGTACGGAATCGGACAGTTCGGCGAGGGAATCAGTCAGCGTCAGACCCCGGACGAGACCTCGCTCTTCTCTCCCGAGCTGCCCTGCCCCTCGGCCGCGAGCCGCTTGTTGCGCAGCACGGACGAGACGAAGGACCAGGCGATCAGGATGACGCCGACGGAACCGGTGATGACCTCGTGGATCTCGTACTGGATGGTGACGAGGAGGATCACCGCGAGGGCGCCGATCGCGTAGTGCGCGCCGTGCTCCAGGTAGACGTAGTCGTCGAGGGTGCCCTGGCGGACCAGGTAGACGGTGAGCGACCGGACGTACATGGCGCCGATGCCGAGGCCGAGCGCCATCAGGACGATGTCGTTGGTGACGGCGAAGGCACCGATGACGCCGTCGAAGGAGAACGACGCGTCCAGGACCTCCAGGTAGAGGAACATGAAGAACGCGGCCTTGCCCGCCATGACGACGGCGGGGACCTTCTTGCCGCTCTTCCTGGCCTCTTCCTCGGCCTCGTGCTCGCGCTCCTCCTCTTCCTCCAGCTTGTTCTCGAAGTAGCCGGAGAGGCCGCCCACCACCAGATAGGTGATGAGACCGGCGATACCCGAGATGAGGACCGTCTGTGCCTTGTCCACGTGGACGCCACCGTGCTGGTGGGCGTTGGTCGCGAAGGTCATCGCGGTGATCATGAGCACGACGAGGGCGATGCAGACCGACAGCATGTCGACCTTGCCGAGCTTGGCGAGCGGACGCTCGATCCAGCCCAGCCACTTGATGTCACGGTCCTCGAAGATGAAGTCGAGGAAGATCATCAACAGGAACATGCCGCCGAAGGCGGCGATCGACGGGTGAGCGTCGGTGACCAGCTGCTGATACCGGTCCTTGTCGTTGAGCGCGAGGCGCACGGCCTCGATCGGGCCGGTCTTGGCACTGATGGCCACGATGACGACGGGGAAGACCAGCCGCATACCGAAGACCGCGATCAGGACACCGATGGTGAGGAAGATCTTCTGCCAGAAGGCACTCATCTTCTTCAGGATTCCGGCGTTGACCACCGCGTTGTCGAAGGACAGCGAGATCTCGAGGATGGACAGGATGGCGACGACGCCGAATCCTGTCCACCCTCCGTAGAGCACCGCGGCGACAAGGCCGAGCGCGGTCACCGCGAACGACCAGCCGAAGGTTTTCAGAATCACTGGTTACCCAATCGTGTGTGTTACGGGCTCCCGTTGAGCGGTCTCCCCCGCGCCGGTCCCGGCTTTACGAAACGTTGACCCCGAAGTCTAGAGCGATACCTCGCAGGCCCGACGCGTACCCCTGGCCAACGGCGCGGAACTTCCATTCGCCCCCGTATCGGTACACCTCGCCGAAGATCATGGCGGTCTCGGTGGAGGCGTCCTCGGAGAGGTCGTAGCGGGCAAGCTCCTGGCCGTCCGCCTGGTTCACCACGCGGATGAACGCGTTGCTGACCTGGCCGAACGCCTGGCCGCGATTGTCCGCGTCATGGATCGACACGGGAAATATGATCTTGTCGCAGCCGGCGGGCACCTTGGAGAGGTCGACCAGGAGCGACTCGTCGTCGCCGTCGCCCTCACCGGTGGTGTTGTCACCGGTGTGCTCCACGGAGCCGTCGGGGCTCTTCAGGTTGTTGTAGAAGACGAACCACTCGTCGCCGAGCACCTTGCCCGCGTTGCACAGCAGCGCGCTGGCGTCGAGGTCGAAGGGGGCGCCGGTGGTGGAGCGCGCGTCCCAGCCGAGGCCGACGAGGACCTGGGTGAGGTTCGGTGCGGCCTTGGAGAGGGAGACGTTGCCTCCCTTGGCGAGTGTGACGCCCATGTTCGTGGTCCTCCCCGAGGTTGGGTGGTGCGGGCACGCGGTGGTGTGCACGGTGAGCGCGTCCGGCGCCGCACCTCGTGCGTGTGCGGCGCCGGACGTCACGGCGGAGGGGCTGCTCGGCTCAGACGTTGACGCCGAAGTCCTGCGCGATGCCGCGCAGGCCCGAGGCATAGCCCTGGCCGACCGCGCGGAACTTCCACTCCGCGCCGTGGCGGTACAGCTCGCCGAAGACCATGGCGGTCTCCGTCGAGGCGTCCTCGGAGAGGTCGTACCGCGCGATCTCCGCGCCGCCCGCCTGGTTCACCACGCGGATGAACGCGTTGCGGACCTGGCCGAACGACTGCTGGCGCGTCTCGGCGTCGTAGATGGAGACCGGGAAGACGATCTTCTCGACGTCCGCGGGCACCGACGCCAGGTCGACCTTGATCACCTCGTCGTCGCCCTCGCCCTCACCGGTGGTGTTGTCACCGGTGTGCTCGACGGAGCCGTCGGGGCTCTTCAGGTTGTTGAAGAACACGAAGTTCTGGTCGCTGCTGACCTTGCCCTCCGCGTTCGTCAGGATCGCGCTGGCGTCGAGGTCGAAGTCCGTACCTGTGGTGGTGCGGACGTCCCAGCCGAGGCCGACCAGAACCGCGGTCAGACCAGGCGCCTCCTTGCTCAGCGATACGTTGCCGCCCTTGCTGAGGCTGACTCCCACGAGTCCTCCCAATTGGTGTCCAGGGGCGGGGAGCCCCAAGCGTTGCGTTGCCATCGGATCAACGAGTGGATCCTAGTGACCGGTTCCCGGCAGCCACAGGCTCTGCGGCTCAAGAATCACGGGGTGTCGAGCGCGTCGAGCGCCTTGACGTACTCGTTCAGGTCACGCGCGTCGGGCAGGCCGTTGACGACGCTCCAGCGCACGACGCCCTCCTTGTCGATGATGAAGGTGCCGCGCACCGCGCAGCCCTTCTCCTCGTCGAAGACGCCGTACGCGCGCGAGACCTCGCCGTGCGGCCAGAAGTCGGAGATCAGCGGGTACTCCAGGCCCTCCTGCTCGGCGAAGACGCGCAGGGTGTGGATGGAGTCGTTGGAGACGGCGAGCAGCTGCGTGTCGTCGTTGACGAACTTCGGCAGCTCGTCGCGGAGCGCGCACAGCTCACCGGTGCACACGCCCGTGAACGCGAACGGGTAGAAGAGCAGCACCACGTTCTTCTCGCCGCGGAAGTCGGAGAGCCTCACGGAGCGGCCGTGGTTGTCCTTCAGCTCGAACTCGGGGGCCTTGGTGCCGTTCGCGATTCCAGCGAGCGCCATGAGTACGCATCCCTTCGACGGGGCGGGCCCCTCGGATGGGGCCGTTCGGGTGACACCCCACCCTACGTCCGCCGATCTACGTCCCTCCGGGGTCTTCCGGAGCCCTTGCGGATCCCGTCCGGACGCACGTGAGGCCCTCGCCGACGGATGGTCGTCGGTGAGGGCCTCACGGCTGTCTCTGCTGGGATCGCGGCTCGGTGCGCGCGTGGCTAGCGCTTCTTCGAGGCCGCCTTGGGCGTGACCAGGCGGGTACCGCTCCAGTCCTTGCCGGCGTTCGTGCTCTTGGACTGGGACAGGCCCGCGGTGGTGGCCGCCTCGCCGATCTCGCTCGGCTCGACGTAGCCGTCACGACCGGTCTTCGGAGTCAGCAGCAGGATCTGGCCGCCCTCCTCCATGTACGCGATGGCATCCACCAGCGCATCAGTCAGGTCCCCGTCGTCCTCACGGAACCAGAGCACCACGGCATCAGCCACGTCGTCGTAGTCCTCGTCGACCAGCTCTGTGCCGGTGGCCTCCTCGATGGCCTCACGGAGCTCCTGGTCGACGTCTTCGTCGTAGCCGATCTCCTGGACCACCTGGTCGGGCTGGAAACCAAGCCTTACGGCAAGGTTCGTCTCCGCGTGGTCCGCGGTCGCGCTCACGGATTGCCTCCTGATCATGTTTTTCGGGAATGCCTTCAGCCACGCGCGTGCGCGGGGCGTTGGCCGTAGTCCACACGGGCGGGACGGATCGCGCAAGTACCCGGCCGCCGAGACCGCCGAAACGGTGACGTTCCCGGCCGTGTCGCCGCAACTGCCGCCTCATCCGTACGGGACCGAACGGCTCTGCGAAGCGGTTAAGCAGGATGGGCGTATCGTTGCGATTTGGTCGAGCCTACCCCAGGCACACCGGGTGATCGCCTCGGTTACCTCTCGGTAGAGATGACGTTCGCTTCCGTCGGGTACACGATGGGGAGCGGTGCACGGCCAGGCAGTACCCAGGTGAAAGCCCCAACAGCGAAGGAACAGCGTGGCTTCCGGATCCGATCGCAACCCGATCATCATTGGCGGCCTGCCTAGTCAGGTCCCGGACTTCGATCCCGAAGAGACCCAGGAGTGGCTGGACTCCCTCGATGCCGCGGTCGACGAACGCGGCCGTGAGCGGGCCCGCTACCTGATGCTCCGGCTGATCGAGCGCGCCCGCGAAAAGCGCGTGGCCGTTCCCGAAATGCGCAGTACGGATTACGTCAACACGATCGCCACCAAGGACGAGCCCTTCTTCCCCGGCAACGAGGAGATCGAGCGCAAGGTCCTGAACGCGACCCGCTGGAACGCCGCGGTGATGGTCTCGCGCGCCCAGCGCCCCGGCATCGGCGTCGGCGGCCACATCGCCACCTTCGCCTCCTCCGCCTCCCTCTACGACGTGGGCTTCAACCACTTCTTCCGGGGCAAGGACGAGGGCGACGGCGGCGACCAGATCTTCTTCCAGGGGCACGCGTCCCCCGGTATCTACGCCCGCGCCTTCCTCCTGGACCGGCTCTCCGAGCAGCAGCTCGACGCGTTCCGCCAGGAGAAGTCCAAGGCGCCGCACGGCCTGTCCTCGTATCCGCACCCCCGGCTGATGCCGGACTTCTGGGAGTTCCCGACCGTCTCCATGGGCCTCGGCCCGCTCGGCGCGATCTACCAGGCGCGGATGAACCGCTACATGGAGGCGCGCGGCATCGCCGACACCTCCAAGTCGCATGTCTGGGCCTACCTCGGTGACGGCGAGATGGACGAGCCCGAGTCGCTCGGCCAGCTCTCCATCGCCGCCCGCGAGGGCCTGGACAACCTCACCTTCGTCGTCAACTGCAACCTCCAGCGCCTCGACGGCCCGGTGCGCGGCAACGGCAAGATCATCCAGGAGCTTGAGTCGCAGTTCCGCGGCGCCGGCTGGAACGTCATCAAGCTGGTCTGGGACCGCAGCTGGGACCCGCTGCTCGCCCAGGACCGGGACGGCATCCTGGTCAACAAGTTGAACACCACCCCCGACGGGCAGTTCCAGACGTACGCGACCGAGACCGGCGCCTACATCCGCGAGCACTTCTTCGGTGACGACCACCGCCTGCGCGCCATGGTCGAGAACATGACCGACGAGCAGATCCTGCACCTGGGCCGCGGCGGTCACGACCACAAGAAGGTCTACGCGGCCTACGCGGCGGCCAAGGCCCACAAGGGCCAGCCCACGGTGATCCTCGCCCAGACGGTCAAGGGCTGGACCCTCGGCCCGAACTTCGAGGGCCGCAACGCCACGCACCAGATGAAGAAGCTGACGGTCGACGACCTCAAGGGCTTCCGCGACCGCCTGCACATCCCGATCACGGACAAGCAACTGGAGGACGGCGCCCCGCCGTACTACCACCCGGGCCGGGACTCCGAAGAGATCCAGTACATGCACGACCGCCGCAAGGGCCTCGGCGGTTACGTGCCGACCCGCGTGGTGCGCGCGAAGCCCCTCCAGCTCCCCGAGGACAAGACGTACGCGGCCGCGAAGAAGGGCTCGGGCCAGCAGTCGATCGCCACCACCATGGCGTTCGTCCGCATCCTGAAGGACCTCATGCGGGACAAGGAGATCGGCAAGCGTTTCGTGCTGATCGCCCCCGATGAGTACCGCACCTTCGGCATGGACGCGTTCTTCCCTAGCGCGAAGATCTACAACCCGCTCGGCCAGCAGTACGAGGCCGTGGACCGCGAACTCCTCCTCGCCTACAAGGAGTCGCCCACGGGCCAGATGCTGCACGACGGCATCTCCGAGGCGGGCTGCACGGCCTCGCTGATCGCCGCGGGCTCGGCCTACGCCACCCACGGCGAACCGCTCATCCCCGTGTACGTCTTCTACTCGATGTTCGGTTTCCAGCGCACCGGCGACCAGTTCTGGCAGATGGCCGACCAGCTGTCGCGCGGCTTCGTGCTCGGCGCCACCGCCGGCCGCACGACGCTGACCGGCGAGGGCCTCCAGCACGCCGACGGCCACTCGCAGCTGCTCGCCTCGACCAACCCGGGCTGTGTCGCCTACGACCCGGCCTTCGGCTACGAGATCGCGCACATCGTCAAGGACGGTCTGCGCCGGATGTACGGCCCCGACAGCGAGGACGTCTTCTACTACCTCACCGTCTACAACGAGCCGATCCAGCACCCGGCCGAGCCGGCGGACGTGGACGTCGACGGCATCCTCAAGGGCATCTACCGCTTCAAGACCGGTGAGCAGGGCGCCATTCCGGCCCAGATCATCGCGTCCGGCGTCGCGGTGCCGTGGGCGGTCGAGGCCCAGCAGATCCTCGCGTCGGAGTGGAACGTCAAGGCGGACGTCTGGTCGGCGACCTCCTGGAACGAGCTGCGCCGCGAGGCCGTGGACGTGGAGCGCCACAACCTCCTGCACCCCGAGGAGGAGCAGCGCGTCCCGTACGTGACGCGGAAGCTGTCCGGCGCCGAGGGCCCGTTCGTGGCCGTCTCCGACTGGATGCGGAGCGTCCCCGACCAGATCTCCCGCTGGGTGCCCGGCACCTACCAGTCGCTCGGCGCGGACGGCTTCGGCTTCGCCGACACGCGTGGCGCGGCCCGCCGCTTCTTCCACATCGACGCCCAGTCGATCGTGGTCGGCGTGCTGACCGAGCTGGCCCGCGAGGGGAAGGTCGACCGCTCCGTCCTGAAGCAGGCGATCGACCGCTACCAGCTCCTCGACGTCACGGCCGCCGACCCCGGTCCCGCCGGGGGCGACGCGTAACCCTGACAGCGGTACACGCCTCGTCCGGAGGGCGGCGGGCCATGGGTCCCGTCGCCCTCCGGCGTTTCCTACGATGCGCCCATGAAGCATCTACCGGCACAACTCCGCTGGGAACGGCGCACCCAACGTCCGCTCCTCATGCTCGCGGTGGCGTTCGCCGTCGCCTACGCCGTGCCGATCGTCATGCCCGACGCGAGCCGGACCGTCACCCAGACGTGCACGGTCGTGGAGTGGGTCGTCTGGGGTGCTTTCGCCCTCGACTACATCGTGCGCCTCCTCCTCTCCGATCACCGCGGACGGTTCGTCCGCACGCACTGGCTCGACCTGTGTGCCGTGATCCTTCCGATGCTCCAGCCGCTGCGGTTGCTGCGGCTCGTCTCCACGCTGATGCTCGTGGGCCGACGGGCCCGCATGGCGTCGCAGATCACGCTGACCACGTATGTCGTGGGGGCGGTGGTGGGCCTGTTGATGTTCGGCTCGCTCGCGGTGCTCTCCGTGGAGCGGGAGTCGCCGGAGGGGAACATCAAGACGCTCGGCGACGCGGTGTGGTGGTCCTTCACCACGATGACCACCGTCGGCTACGGCGACCACGCTCCGACGACGGGTCTCGGCAGGGTGCTCGCCGTCGGGCTGATGCTGTCGGGCATCGCGCTCCTCGGTGTGGTCACCGCGAACATCGCGGCGTGGTTCATCGCCCGTTTCGAGATGGATGACGTGGAGGAGCGGCGCCAGACGGCGGCGATCCAGGCGCTGACGGCCGAGGTGCAGGCGCTGCGGGCGCAGGTGGCGGCCCTGTCGGGTGTGGTGGTCCCGACGCCCGCCGGGCCTGCCGGTGCCGCCGGGTCCGCGAGGCCCGCCGAGGCCGCCGCCGGGGAGACGGAGGCGCTCGGCGGGACGGCGCGTTATCCCAGTGAGCCCTAGGACCCGGCGGCGTCACGACCCGGGCGTCGCGCGGTCCGGCCCGCTCCGCGACCACGTGCGGCCGCGTGAGCGAGGGTGCGTGCGCGTCCTGCGTCCGAGTCAGCCGGTTCCTGCCTCGGGGAGGCGAGTACCCGCATTCAGTTCTCCCAGACCTTGAAGGCACGCACGCGATATGGCGATTCGGGGGCCCAGGTGCCGCTGCCCGGGTAGGTGTTGAATTCGGCGGTCTCGGCGCACTTCGCGGACTGGTACGCGGTGACGGGCCGGCCGGTGCGGTTGGCGAGAGCCTGCGCGCTGCCCCCCTCCGGCAGCGCGATACAGCTCTCGATGTCGATGTCGGCCAGTTCATACGCATGCCGGGCGCCTTTGAACTTCGCCTTCTCCCAGAGGCACAGCTCACCGGCCGCGCACCGGCCCGATGTGGGCGGGGCCGCGGCCACGGCGTAGGGCGGCGAGAGGATCACCGCCGCCAGTACGGCGAGCGCGGCGAGTAACGCGGCCGTGATGCTCGTGATGGCCGTGGGCATGGTCCTGGGCGTGGTCGTACGCATGTGCTTCAACCCCCGTGTCGTATGGCTCAGTTGTCCGCCTCGTGCGGATCTCTCGTCTGAACTGTGGACCGTCCGACCGCGCCATCGGAAGGGGTACGAATGTGCGTCACCCGGATAGGCGAAAGGCCCCGGGAATACCCCTGAGGGGTTCCCCCCGACCGCCCCCTGACCTGGCCCCTGACCCGGCCCGCCCACCCCAGGCGCCACGCACGGAGCGTGACCGCGGCGCTCCAGATGCGCCTGCTATGCCTCAATTACCCTTACGGAAACGTGATCTGCCTCACGCGATGCACGGTATGCATCGGGGTTCTCCTAGGGTGTTCCGTAGTGACTTCCTTCGACTCATCCCCCCATCTCAACGCCTGGCGCACCCTGCTCGCGCTGGCCGTCGTGTTCGTCATGCTGGCGACCACGGGCTGGACCGCCGTCCGTGACAACGGAGGCGAGTCGTCGCCTCTCGCCGCCGCGCTCTCCGCCTGGGAGCGAGGAAGCATCGACGGGCACGCGCTGCCCGACCCCGACGCCCCCGCCGCTCGGCTCACCCAGTTCTTCGCCTCGCTCGACGAGCGGCAGCGCGACCGGCTGGCCGCCCGCTATCCGCTCGCGGTCGGCAACATGAACGGCGCGCCCACCGAGCTGCGTTACCGCGCGAACCGCATCGCCCTTGGCCAGGCCCGCAAGGTCGAGCGGGAGCGCATGCACGACAAACGCCTCTCGCCCCTCGGGCAGCAGGAGGCCGAGCGCCGGATGAAGCGCTTCGGGGTCATGATGCGCCCGAACCGCCAGGTCCTCGCCTTCGACCCCATGGGCTCCGGGCGTATGGCCGAGGTCTTCGGGGACCTCGACAAGGCGCGTCGTGTCTCCGTGGTGGTGCCCGGCGTCGACACCAACGTGCTGACCTTCGAGCGGACGTTCCGCAAGTACTCGGCGCCGGTGGGCATGGCGAAGGCGCTCTACCGCGAGGAGCGCGCCGTCAGCCCCCGCGCCCGTACCGCCGTGATCGCCTGGGCGGACTACACCGCGCCCGTGGGCATCGGCGTGGACGCGGCCACGTCCATGCGCGCCGAGAGCGGGGCCGTGCGCCTCGACTCCATGGTGCGGGCGCTGCCCGGCCGCTCCCCGGTCGCGCTGTACTGCCACAGCTACGGCTCCGTGGTGTGCGGTGTGGCCGCGCGGACGCTGCCCTCGCGGGTCACCGACATCACGGTCGCGGGCAGCCCCGGCATGCGCGCCGACCGGGCATCGCAGCTGGGTACCGGGGCCCGGATCTGGGCCGCGCGGGACAATGACGACTGGATTCAGGATGTGCCGTACATGGAGGTCGGCGGGCTCGGCCACGGCGCCGACCCGGTCTCCGGCGGCTTCGGCGCGCGGGTGCTCTCCGCCGCGGGCGCCGCGGGGCACACCGGCTACTTCGAGCCGGGCACGGAGAGCCTGCGCAACTTCGCCGAGATCGGCACCGGCGCGTACCAGGGAGTGCGGTGCGCGGGTGCGGACGACGCCTGCCGGAAGAACATTTCCGGTGGGGCGGCGGCCTGACGCGCGTAGAAATCGATGAAACAGCGGCCCGCCGCAGGAGGGACGGAGGCGCGCGTGCCGCCTACGATGAGCCGCATGGGTGATGTACTGGCCGGATTTCACGCCGCCTGGGAGTTCGAGTCCGACTCCGTGCTCATCCGCTTCGAACGGGGAATCCGCACGCCGAAGCTCTACCAAGCGCTCGGTGAACGGCGTATCCCGCATGAGGCGATCGCAGCGGTGACTCTCTCTCCCGGCAAACGCGGGACCGTCGTTCTGCATGCCGTCCCGAGGCCGGGCGCCGATCCTCTGATGGAGGCGGCGGCCGGTCAGCTCAAGGACGGCTGCGACCCGTACCGCTTGGTGCTGCCCGCCGAGCGGGAGACGCTCGCCGAGTACTACGCGGACGAGCTGCGGGCACGGATCACAGCCGACGACGACCCTCCCGACCGCTATCTGGTGGCCGCGCCCGAGGCGCCGCTGCAGTTCAAGGCGTACGACGGGAAGGCCTCGTTCGACGGCAAGCAGGTGTCCTTCCGGTGGTTCTGGACGGGCGCGTCGTCGGCGAAGTGGAAGGCCGGTGACCAGAGCTTCTCCGTCTCGGACCTGACCGGCGTCGAATGGCGTTCGCCGGAGGTCTTCGAGGGCCATCTGCGGCTCCTGCGCCGGGAGTCCCCCGTGGCGCAGCCCGCGCAGGCCGACCAGGATCCGGCGGCCGTGGTCTTCGGGCTCGGTTATGGCCCGGTCCACGAATCGCTGCCGTTCGCCGCGTCGGTCCTCGCGGCGGTGCGCGCCTGCGGCCCGGCCCTGACCTCCGACGGCGTCGGCGCCCCGTCCGTCCCGGCCGTCCGGCGCGACCCGGCGGACATCGCGGACCGCATCCGGCACCTGGGCGAGCTGCACCAGGCGGGGCTGCTCACGGACGAGGAGTTCACGACGAAGAAGACCGAGCTGCTGGCGGAGCTGTGAACAGGGTGCTCGGCTATTCGCGGCCCGCCGAGGTGAACGTCATGTCGGCGTAGCGGTCGCCCGCGACGTCGGCGGCGATCGGGTCGAGCAGGGCGAGTTCGTCGTCGGTGAGGGTGATGCGGGTGGCCGCGGTGTTCTCCTCGACGCGGGTGCGCTTGCGGGTGCCGGGGATCGGGACGACGGGCAGGCCGTGGACCGCGGACTGCTGCCGCACCCAGGCCAGGGCGATCTGGCCGAGGCTCGCGCCGTGGGCTTCGGCGACCGTGCGGACGGGGGCCAGGAGGGCCGCGTTGGCGGCGGCGTTGGCTCCGGTGAACCGGGGCTGCTGGCGGCGGAAGTCGTCCTCGCCCAGCTCCTTGTCGGCGTTGACGAACGCGCCGGTGAGGAAGCCGCGGCCGAGCGGCGAGTAGGGCACGAGTGCCACGCCGAGCTCGGCGGCCGCGGGGACCACGCCCCGCTCGATGTCGCGGCTGAAGAGCGACCACTCCGACTGGACGGCGGCGATGGGGTGGACGGCGTGGGCGGCGCGCAGTTCGTCGCCGGTGACCTCGCTCAGGCCGAGGTGCTTGACCTTGCCCGCGGTGACGAGGTCGGCCATCGCGCCGACCGCCTCCTCGATGGGGACGTCCGGGTCGCGGCGGTGCATGTAGTAGAGGTCGATGGTCTCCGTGCCGAGGCGGCGCAGGCTGGCTTCGACGCTGGAGCGTATGTAGGAGGGGGAGTTGTCGATGCGCCGCTTCGTCGGCTCGCCCGGGTCGATGGCCAGGGCGAACTTGGTGGCGAGGACGATCTCGTCGCGGTGCGCCTTGACGAAGGGGGCGAGGAACTTCTCGTTCTCGCCCATGCCGTAGACATCGGCGGTGTCATAGAGGGTGACGCCCAGTTCGAGGGCGCGGTCCAGGGTGGCGCGGGCCTCCTCGGCGTCGGTCGGGCCGTAGGCGAAGCTCATGCCCATGCAGCCGAGGCCCTGGACACCGACCTCGGGGCCGTGGGTGCCGAGCCGGGCCGTGGCGATCGCGCCGTACGTGTTCTCCACCGTCATCAGTGTCAGAGCCTCTCCGACGCCTTGCGGGCGCCCGCGTATGTGTCGATCTTGTAGTCGAGGACGGCGAGGGTGTCCCGTAGCTCCGCGATGCGGGCGCGGACGTCGCGCCGGGTCCGCTCCAGGAGTTCCTGGCGCTCGGGGAAGGTGTGCTCGCCTTCGCGCACCAGTTCCGCGTAGCGGACCATGTCGGCGACGGGCATCCCGGTCAGCCGGAGCTTGCCGACGAACGCGAGCCAGTTCAGGTCGCGGTTGCGGTAGCGGCGCTGGCCAGTGTGCGAGCGGTCGATGTGGGGCATCAGGCCGATCCGCTCGTACCACCGCAGGGTGTACGCGGTGAGGCCGGTGAAGGCGGCGACCTCGCTGATCGTGTAGTGGTCCTGGCCGTCCGGACGCGGGGGCCCGGCCGGTGGCGACTCGCAGCGGGCGGACCCGGATGCGGGGCGGGATGCTGCGCTCGTGGTCTCCATCACCGTCATGTTCCTCACGCTATGACCTTGGAGTGCGCTCCAAGCAAGCGGATTAGTGGATCGATCGGATCGGTCAGGGGATCTGGGGATCAGCGGAGCAAGGGATCAAGGGGGTCGGTGGGAATCGGGGGGCACCTCTCATTAGGCTCGTGGGCATGCAGAGCTTGGCGATGATCGAGAACTGGCCGGTCCCCACGGCGGCCGCCGCTGTCGTCCGCGCGGACGGGACGGTCGCGGGGACGCACGGGCCGACGGACCGGCGCTTCGCCCTCGCCTCGGTCACCAAACCGCTCGCGGCGTACGCGGCACTGGTCGCGTACGAAGAGGGGGCGGTCGAGCTGGACGAGCCCGCCGGGCCGGAGGGGTCGACGGTACGGCACCTGCTCGCGCACACCAGTGGGCTCGCCTTCGACGAGCACCGGGTGACGTCGGCGCCGGGGACGCGGCGGCTGTACTCGAACGCGGGGTTCGAGGTGCTGGGCGATCACATCGCCAAGGCGACGGACATCCCGTTCGCCGAGTATCTGCGGCAGGCGGTGCTCGAACCGCTCGGGATGACCGCCACCGCGCTGGAGGGCGAGTGTTCGCCCGCCAAGGACGGGGTGTCCACCGTCGACGACCTCGTCAGGTTCGCCGCGGAGGTGCAGGCGCCCCGGCTGCTGGACGCGCGGACGGTGGCGGCGGCGATGACGGTGACGTACCCGGGGCTGAAGGGTGTGCTGCCGGGGTACGGGCACCAGAACCCCAACGACTGGGGGCTCGGTTTCGAGATCCGGGACTCCAAGGCGCCGCACTGGACGGGGAGTTCGTCGTCGCCCCGGACGTTCGGGCACTTCGGGCAGGCCGGCACGTTCCTGTGGGTGGACCCGGACGCGGGGGCGGCCTGTGTCGCCCTCACCGACCGGCCCTTCGGGCCCTGGGCCGCGGAGGTCTGGCCTCCGTTCACGGACGCGGTGCTCGCGGACCTCTGAGGCCCCGCGCAAGGCCCGCCTGCCCGCCGTCGTCGCGCCCCGCGGCTACCCGCCCGCCATCTCCCACACCAGCAGCTCCGCCGCGACCTCCGTGGTGGCGTCCGCCGTGGCCACCGCCTCCAGCCCCGTCCCGCCCGTGACCCGCGCCGCGTCGCCCGCGCTCAGGTGCTCCTCCCCCAGCCGTACTTCGCCGCGCACCACGTGGAGGTAGGTGAACGGGGCGTCCGGCAGGGCGGTGCGCTCGCCGGGGGCCAGGCGCCGGATGTGGAGGAGGGCTCCCGCCCCCGGGATCTCGTACGGGGTGGCGTCGGCGATTCCGTGGATGACCGCGTACGAGGGTTCGCCGCCCGGGGAGAGCGGGGCGAGCCACATCTGGACGAAGACGAGGGGGTCCGCGCCGTCGTTGCGCTCCACGTGGCGGACGCCGCCCGCCGCCGACAGGTGCTGGAGGTCGCCCGGGCGGACCAGGGACTCGCGGCCCGTCGAGTCCCGGTGGGTGAGTTCGCCCTCGACGACCCAGGTGACGATCTCGGTGTGGCTGTGCGGGTGTTCGTCGAAGCCCGCGCCGGGCGCGAGGCGCTCTTCGTTGCAGGCCAGGATCGCGCCGAAGCGGAGGTTGTCGGGGTCGTAGTGGGGCCCGAAGGAGAAGGCGTGGAAGGACTCGATGCCGGCCGCCGCGTCCCCGCCGCGGTACCGGTCGCCGGAGCGCCGTACGTCTGTCACGCGCTCCACGTTAGAGCCTGTCTTTGAACCCGCGTCGTTCGCGCGGAGCGCGGGCGGGGGTTCAAAGACAGGCTCTTGGCCCCGGCACCGCATCCCCCCGCCCCGATAAGGCAGTCTTGTCCCCGTGCCCGAACCCTCAGCGAACGAAGCCCACCAGGAGTCCGAGCCGGGTTCCCCGCCCGGGTCCCACCCCGAGCCAGGAGCCGGGCCACGGCATGACCGCCGCACCCCGCACGCGCACACCGCGACCCTGAAGCGCCTGGAGAAGTCGTCGGGGAGCCTCGCGGCGCAGGCCATCGCGCGCATGGACGAGACGCTGTCCTGGTACCGGGCGATGCCGCCGGAGAACCGCTCCTGGATCGGCCTGGTCGCCCAGGCCGGTATCGCCGCGTTCACCGAGTGGTTCCGGCACCCGGACGCCCCCCAGGCGATCTCCACCGACGTCTTCGGGACCGCCCCCCGCGAGCTGACCAGGGCGATCACCCTGCGGCAGACCGTGGAGATGGTGCGTACGACGATCGAGGTGATGGAGTCCGCGATCGACGAGGTCGCGGCCCCGGGCGACGAATCCGTCCTGCGCGAGGCGCTGCTCGTCTACGCCCGTGAGATCGCCTTCGCCACCGCGCAGGTGTACGCGCAGGCCGCCGAGGCACGCGGTGCCTGGGACGCCCGTCTCGAATCCCTCGTGGTGAACGCGGTGCTCTCCGGAGAGGCCGACGAGGGGGCCGTCTCCCGCGCCGCCGCGCTCGGCTGGAACTCCCCCGAGCACGTCTGCGTGGTCCTCGGCACCGCCCCGGACGGCGACAGCGAGCTGACCGTGGAGGCCATCCGGCGGGCCGCCCGGCACGCGAAGCTCCAGGTCCTGACGGGTGTACTCGGCTCTCGCCTGGTCGTCATCGCGGGCGGCAGCGACAATCCGCTGGCGGTCGCCAAGGCGCTGATCGGGCCGTATGCCGCCGGTCCCGTGGTGGCGGGGCCGATCGTGCCCGATCTGCTCGCGGCCACCCGTTCCGCGCAGGCGGCGGCCGCCGGGCTCAAGGCGAGCGCCGCCTGGCAGGACGTCCCGCGGCCCGTCCTCGCGGACGATCTGCTGCCCGAGCGGGCCATGGCGGGGGATCCGGCGGCCCGCGTACAGCTGGTGGAGGAGATCTACAGACCGCTGGAGGAGGCGGGCTCCGCGCTCCTGGAGACGCTCAGCGTCTATCTGGAGCAGGCGAGCAGCCTCGAAGGCGCCGCCCGGATGCTCTTTGTGCACCCCAACACCGTGCGCTACCGGCTTCGACGTGTGACTGACGTCACCGGCTGGTCGCCCTCCGACGTACGGTCGGCCTTCACGCTGCGGATCGCGCTCATCCTGGGGCGACTGGCCGACGCGGATCCTCAGTCGTAGGGCTTTTGTCGGGCCCCTACAATTCCCCCAGCCGTTCTTCGTCCCTGTCCCCACGGGCGGCTTACGCCGTCGACAAGAGAGAGTGTGAGAGTGCTCGTACTCGTCGCTCCCGGCCAAGGCGCTCAGACGCCCGGCTTCCTGACTCCCTGGCTCGACCTCCCCGGCGCCGCAGACCGCCTCGGCGCCTGGTCGGACGCCATCGGGCTCGACCTCGCCCACTACGGCACGCAAGGAGACGCGGACGAGATCCGCGACACCGCCGTGGCGCAGCCGCTGCTCGTGGCCGCCGGACTGCTCTCCGCCGCGGCACTCGGTGACATCGCGCCGGGCGCCGTCGCCGGACACAGCGTCGGCGAGATCACGGCCGCCGCGTACGCGGGTGTGCTCGGCGACGACGACGCCCTGCGCCTCGTGCGCAAGCGCGGGCTCGCCATGGCCGAGGCCGCCGCCGTCACGGAGACCGGCATGGCGGCGCTGCTCGGCGGCGACCCCGAGGTCACCGTCCCGCACCTGGAGAAGCTCGGCCTGACCCCGGCCAATGTGAACGGCGCGGGCCAGATCGTGGCCGCGGGCACCAAGGAGCAGCTCGCCGCCCTGGAGGCCGACAAGCCCGAGGGCGTGCGCAAGGTCATCGCCCTCAAGGTCGCGGGCGCCTTCCACACGCGCCACATGGCTCCCGCGGTGGCGCGGCTGGAGGAGGCCGCCAAGGGCCTCACCCCCGCCGACCCCAGGTTCACCTACGTCTCGAACCGCGACGGCAAGACGGTCGCGACCGGCGCCGAGGTGATCGAGCGCCTGGTCGGCCAGGTGGCCAACCCGGTCCGCTGGGACCTGTGCATGGAGACGTTCCAGGAGCTGGGCGTCACCGCGCTGATCGAGATCTGCCCCGGCGGCACGCTGACCGGTCTGGCCAAGCGTGCGCTCAAGGGCGTCCAGACGCTCGCGGTCAAGACCCCCGCCGACCTCGACGCGGCCCGCGCGCTCGTCGCCGAGCATTCCTGAGCCGACGACAGACAAGGAGCCGTAGCGCATGTCGAAGATCAAGCCCAGTCAGGGCGCCCCGTACGCGCGGATCATGGGCGTCGGCGGCTACCGGCCCACCCGTGTCGTGCCGAACGAGGTGATCCTGGAGACGATCGACTCGTCCGACGAGTGGATCCGTTCCCGCTCGGGCATCGCCACCCGCCACTGGGCCTCCGACGAGGAGACCGTGGCCGCGATGTCCATCGAGGCGGCGGGCAAGGCGATCGCCGACGCGGGCATCACGCCCGAGCAGATCGGCGGCGTCATCGTGTCGACGGTCTCGCACTTCAAGCAGACCCCGGCCATCGCGACCGAGATCGCGGACAAGATCGGCGCGGGCAGGCCCGCCGCGTTCGACATCTCCGCGGGCTGCGCCGGCTTCGGTTACGGTCTGACGCTGGCCAGGGGCATGGTCGTCGACGGTTCCGCCGAGTACGTCCTTGTCATCGGCGTGGAGCGGCTGAGCGACCTCACCGACCTGACCGACCGCGCGACGGCGTTCCTCTTCGGTGACGGCGCCGGTGCCGTGGTCGTCGGCCCCTCCAAGGAGCCGAGGATCGGCCCGACGGTCTGGGGCTCGGAGGGCGACAAGTCCGAGACGATCAAGCAGACCGAGTCCTGGGAGGCGTACCGCAACGGCGCGCCCGACAAGTTCCCTGCCATCACGCAGGAAGGCCAGGCGGTTTTCCGCTGGGCCGTGTTCGAGATGGCGAAGGTCGCCCAGCAGGCGCTGGACGCGGCCGGGATCACCGCGGACGACCTGGATGTCTTCATTCCGCATCAGGCCAACGAGCGGATCATCGACTCGATGGTGAAGACTCTGAAACTGCCCGAGCACGTCACGGTCGCCCGTGACGTGCGCACCACCGGTAACACCTCGGCCGCCTCGATCCCGCTCGCGATGGAGCGGCTCCTGGCGACCGGCGAGGCGAAGAGCGGCGACACCGCGCTCGTCATCGGCTTCGGGGCGGGTCTCGTGTACGCCGCCACGGTCGTTACCCTCCCCTAGGCATCACGTACGGATCACCCGGTCCGTACTGCTGTGACCAACCTGCCGCTGCCGCGGCGGGCGCCACACCCTCTGGATACATAAGAAGGAGCGCCAACATGGCCGCCACTCAGGAAGAGATCGTCGCCGGTCTCGCGGAGATCGTGAACGAGATCGCCGGCATCCCGGTCGAGGACGTCCAGCTGGACAAGTCCTTCACCGACGACCTGGACGTCGACTCGCTGTCCATGGTCGAGGTCGTCGTCGCCGCCGAAGAGCGCTTCGACGTCAAGATCCCGGACGACGACGTCAAGAACCTCAAGACGGTCGGCGACGCGACCAAGTACATCCTCGAGCACCAGAACTGACCGAGCTCGTGCTCAGTCGCCACCCGGCGGTGGCGCCGCTGATCCCCTCAACACCGTGGAGAAATTTCCTGTGAACTCGACCAATCGCACCGTGGTCGTCACCGGTATCGGCGCAACCACACCGCTGGGTGGCGACGCAGCCTCGACGTGGGAGGGCCTGCTCGCGGGCCGCTCCGGCGTCAGCACGCTGGAGCAGGAGTGGGCGGCCGAGCTGCCCGTCCGCATCGCCGGCCAGATCGCCGTGGAGCCGGGTGAGATCATCCCCCGCCCGCAGGCACGCAAGCTGGACCGGTCGGCGCAGTTCGCGCTGATCGCGGCCAAGGAGGCCTGGGCCGACGCGGGCTTCACCGCGAAGGCGGGCGAGGACACTTCGGTGGACCCGCACCGCCTCGGCGCGGTCATCGCCTCCGGCATCGGCGGCGTGACCACGCTCCTCGACCAGTACGACGTGCTGAAGGAGAAGGGCGTACGCCGTGTCTCCCCGCACACCGTGCCGATGCTGATGCCCAACTCCCCGGCGGCCAACGTCGGCATCGAGCTGGGCGCCCAGTCGGGCGTCCACACCCCGGTGTCGGCCTGCGCCTCGGGCGCGGAGGCCATCGGCTACGCCATCGAGATGATCCGCACCGGCCGCGCCGACGTCGTCGTCGCGGGCGGCACGGAGGCGGCGATCCACCCGCTGCCGATCGTCGCGTTCGGCAACATGATGGCGATGTCGAAGAACAACGACGACCCGCAGGGCGCCTCGCGTCCCTACGACGCGGACCGCAACGGCTTCGTGCTCGGCGAGGGTGCCGGTGTGATCGTCCTCGAGTCCGAGGAGCACGCCAAGGCCCGTGGCGCGAAGATCTACGCGGAGGCCGTCGGCCAGGGCATCTCGGCCGACGCGCACCACATCACGCAGCCCGAGCCGTCCGGCAACGGCATCGCCGCGGCCCTGCAGAACCTGATCGACACGACGGACCTCAAGCCGTCCGAGATCGTGCACGTGAACGCGCACGCCACCTCGACCCCGCAGGGTGACGTCGCCGAGATCAAGGCGCTGCGCAAGGCGTTCGGCGACGACGTCGACCACATGGCGATCGCCAGCACCAAGTCGATGACGGGTCACCTGCTCGGTGGCGCGGGCGGCGTGGAGACCGTGGCCACGGTCCTCGCGCTCAAGCACCGCATGGCCCCGCCGACGATCAACATCGAGAACCTCGACCCCGAGGTCGACGCGGACATCATCCGCGACGAGGCGCGCGCGCTGCCCGAGGGCCGTATCGCGGCGCTGAACGACTCGTTCGGCTTCGGCGGCCACAACGTCGTCCTGGCGTTCCGGACCGTCTGACGCGGTCGTACGTGAACCGGAAGGGCCCCCGCCGCATGGTGGGGGCCCTTCCGATTGCGTGAGGGCCCTTCCGGTTACGTGGAGGCCCTTCCGGTTACCCGGAACAGGTGTCACACGACCTGGTGCAGCCACCGCACCGGCGCGCCCTCGCCCGCGTACCGGAAGGGTTCCAGTTCGTCGTCCCAGGGCTTGCCGAGGAGCTTGGCCAGCTCGGCCTCCAGGTCGCTCTCGCCGCGCTGCGAGCGGGCCAGGGCGGCGCGCAGGCGGTCCTCGGGGATGAGGATGTCGCCGTGCAGCCCGGTGACGGCGTGGAAGATGCCGAGGTCGGGCGTGGCGCTGTACCGCTCGCCCTCGGCGTTCGGGCACGGCTCGGCCGTGACCTCGAAGCGCAGCAGGGACCATCCGCGCAGGGCGGAGGCGAGCTTGGACGCGGTGCCCGCCGAGCCCTTCCAGGAGAATTCGGATCTCCAGGTGCCCGGCGCGGCGGGCTGCCTGATCCAGTCGAGGCTCACACGCGCGCCGAGCACGCCCGCGACGGCCCACTCGACGTGTGGGCACAGCGCGCGCGGAGCGGAGTGCACGTACAGAACTCCACGTGTCGTCACCGGGACCTCCAGTGTGGGTCGAGGTTCGCCTTCCCCAGCGGCCTCGCGCCCGTGCCGAGCAATTTTCCCCAAATGGTAGAGAAACCTGGGAAAAGGGGACAGATGTGACGTGATGTAATTTAGCGGAACCACGGCAGCGAGGCGTCACCGGGTCGATCATCCGCCTGTCGCCGCCCATGACAGCGGGGCCGGGCGGCTACGGGGCGAGGCTACCGTGCGTCGGCGCAAGGAGTGTGACGTACCGTCGGTCCCAGGGCCAGGAAACTCCGACCTTTCACCCGGCGGGGCGCAACCCCGGCCACGCGCACGACGTCTTCATTGAACGACAGACAGAGGGGACCAGGGGATGCGGAACCGCAGGCACCGTACGCGTGCCGTCGTCGCGCTCGCGACAGCCGCCCTCCTCGGCACCGCCTCGCTCACGGCGTGTGACGCGCAGGGCGGCAACTCCCCGGCCCCCGGCGCCTCCGCGCACAAGAAGCCCTCCCCCGCCTGGGACACCACGCCCCGCTCGCTGGCGGCGGTCGGCGACTCCATCACGCGCGGCTTCGACGCCTGCTCGGTGCTCTCCGACTGCCCCGAGGCGTCCTGGGCGACCGGCACGGACGCCGAGGTCAGAAGCCTCGCGACCCGGCTGCTGGGGAAGAAGCGGGCCGCCTCGCACAGCTGGAACCACGCCAAGACCGGCGCCCGGATGGCGGATCTGACCGGGCAGGTCGAGCAAGCCGCCACCGAGCGGCCCGAGCTGGTGACGGTGATGGTCGGCGCCAACGACGCCTGCCGCTCGACACCGTCCGCGATGACGCCGGTCGCCCGCTTCCGCGCGGACTTCCAGGAGGCGATGCGCACGCTGCGCCGCTCGCTGCCGAAGGCGCAGGTGTACGTGTCGTCCGTGCCGGACCTCAAGCGGCTCTGGTCGCAGGGGCGCACCAACGCGCTGGGCAAGCAGGTGTGGAAGCTCGGCATCTGCGCGGCGATGCTGGCCGACCCGGACGATCTGAGCACCGCGGCGACCGAGCGGCGGGAGTCGGTGCAGGACCGCGTCGTGGCGTACAACGACGTACTCGAAGAGGTGTGCGAGAAGGATCGGCGGTGCCGATACGACGGCGGGGCGGTGTTCGACTATCGCTTCGACGGCGACCAGCTGAGCCACTGGGACTGGTTCCACCCCAGCAAGAACGGCCAGGCGCGCATCGCCGAGCTGGCCTACCGTCAGGTGACCTCCCGCAAGCCGGTCTCCTGAGCGCTCCTGGGCTCTGCCTTACGGGGCGGCCCTGAGCGTCTTCGTCAGGCGCGGGTCCGCGATCGAGCGGCCCGCCGTGACCTCGTACGAACCTTCCTGGTACGACCAGGCGTTGGCGTCCTCGTCCCAGATCTCGAAGGCCCGGCGCGGGAGTTCGACCGTCGCCTCCACGCTCTCGCCCGGCGCCGCCTCGACGGACGCGAAACCGGCGAGCCAGCGGGGCGGGCGGGCGGCGTCCGCAATGGTGGGGGCAAGGTAGAGCTGGATGACCTCGCGGCCCGCGCGCGTACCGGAGTTGCGGACGCGGACCGTGGCCGTCGTGCCCTCCACCGTGAGGGATTCGTATGTCCAGTCGGTGTAGCCGAGGCCGTGGCCGAACGCGTACGAGGGGGTGGCGCCCGCCTGCTCCCAGGCGCGGTAGCCGATGAACACGCCCTCGTCGTAAGGGAGTTCACCGTCGGTCGGAGTGACCCTCGTGACGGGGGCGGCCGCGAGGTCGCCCCAGGTGGTGGGGAGCCGGCCGCCGGGCTCCTCGGCGCCGAGGAGGACGTCGGCGAGGGCCGCGCCGCCCTCCTGGCCGGGGAACCAGCCGAGCAGGATCGCGGCGACGTCGTCGCGCCACGGAAGTTCCACCGGGGAGCCGGAGTTGACGACGACGACCGTGCGGGGGTTGGCCGCGGCCACCGCGCGGACCAGGTCGTCCTGGTGGCCCGGCAGCCTGAGGTCCTGGCGGTCGAAGCCCTCGGACTCGACGCGTTCGGTGGTGGCGACGACCACGACGGCGGTGTCGGCGTGGCGCGCCGCCTCGACGGCCTCGGACATGAGTTCGTCGGCGGCGCGCCGCGGGCCGAGGTGGACGAGGGAGAACAGGACGCCCGGCAGCGGTGTCGCGGCCTCCTTGTCGAGCCGGTGGAGCAGGGAGACCTCGACGGGCTCGCCCTCGGTGAGCGCCACCGTGCCGCGCTCGACCGGGGAGCCGAAGAACGCCTCGAACGGGTCGGCCCCGGCGTCCATCTCCTGCACGCCGTCATAGAGGACCCGGCCGCCGACCGTCAGCGTGAAGCCGCCGAGGCCGCGCGTGCCGAAGGAGTGCTCGCCGCTCTCGCGGGGCGTGAACGTGCCGACCACCTCGACGCTCGCCATGGCCTCGTGGGTGACGCCTTCGGGCAGGTCGTCGCCGATCCACTGGACCTGGCCGGTGGGCAGGCCGCCCTCGCCCAGGAGGTGGCCCTCCGCGTCCCGGCAGCGGGCGCGCAGCTCGAACCCCTTGTCGGCCGGGGCGAGTTCGTCGCTGGGGTCGGCCCCGACCGCGTGCGTGAGGGCGCCTTCTGGCAGGGCGGCGGTCAGGCCGTCGAGCGGGGAGACGACGCGGGCGGGGAAGACGGTGGCGGAGCCGCCGCCGAGGACGCGGGCGTCGCGGGCGGCGGCGCCGATGAGAGCGACCGTGCCGGGGGTGCGCCGGAGCGGCAGGGTCTGGTGCTCGTTGCGCACGAGGACGAAGGAGCGGCGGGCGATCTCGCGGGCCAGGGCCTCGCCGTCGATGTCGGCGGGGGCCCGGGTGACGGCCGGTTCGGCGCCTTCGAGGACGCCGACGCGCGCGGCGAGGCGCAGGACGTCGCGGACGGCCGCGTCGACCGTCTCCTCCTCTACGTGGCCCGCGCGGACGGCGGCGGCGAGCGGCTCTCCGTACACCGTGCGGGGGCCCGGCATGGCGACGTCGAGGCCGCCCTCGATGGCGCCGGCGGTGGTGCGGGCGGCCATCCAGTCGGAGACGTTGCAGCCGTCGAATCCCCACTCGCCGCGCAGCACTCCGTTCACGAGGTGGCGGTGTTCGGTCATCGTCACGCCGTTGACCTGGTTGTAGGCGGTCATGATGCCCCAGGGGCGGGCGTGGGTGACGATCGCCTCGAAGGGCGCCAGGTACAGCTCGCGCAGGGCGCGCGCGCCGATCCTGTTGTCGACGGTGAAGCGCTCGGTCTCGGCGTCGTTGGCGACGAAGTGCTTGACGGTCGTGCCGACGCCGCCGGACTGCACGCCCTGGACATAGCCGGTGCCGATCACGCCCGTCAGATACGGGTCCTCGCTGTACGCCTCGAAGTGGCGGCCGCCGAGCGGGGTGCGGTGGAGGTTGACGGTGGGCGCGAGCAGGACGTGGACGCCCTTGCGGCGGGCCTCCTGCGCCAGGAGCGCCCCGGCGCGGCGGGCCAGCTCCTGGTCCCAGGTGGCGGCGAGGGCGGTCGGGGAGGGCAGCGCGATGGACGGGTCGTCGGCGGTCCAGCGGGTGCCGCGCACGCCGATCGGGCCGTCGGACATCACGAGGGACCTCAGGCCGATCTCCGGCAGGGCGTGCAGGGACCACATGTCGCGGCCGCCGAGCAGGCGGGCCTTGGCGTCCAGGCCGAGCTTGCCGAGGGCGGCCTCGACGGCCGCCTCCCGCGCCCGGTCCGCGTCCGTGGCCTCGGTGGGCTTGGGTGCCGCCATGACGGTGCCTCCTCGTTGAATCCGTGGATGTGTCGCACCGGCCGTCCGCGCCGGTGGCCCCATCCTGCATCTCCCACCTGTTGATCGGTAGGTTTCGTTATCTTGCTGTTATACGAAGATGTCGTACGGTCCTCCGGGTGGGGCCGGAAGTCCCGCGAGCGGGGCCGAGGGAAGGGTGCGGAGATGACGGCGGGCAGGGCGAGGCCCAGGGGCGAGGAGAGGCGTGCGGAGATTCTCCGGGCCGCCCTTGAGGTGATCGCCGAGCGCGGCTACCGGGGCGCGAGCCTCGGGGCGGTCGCCGAGCGGGTCGGCCTCACCCAGCAGGGCCTGATGCACTACTTCCCCACCAAGGAGGCCCTTCTGGTGGCCGTCCTGGAGGCCCGCGACCAGTGGGACGCGGTGCCGCGCGGCGAGTGGCGGCTCGATCTGCTCGGCTCGCTCGTGGAGTACAACGCGATGCGGCCCGGCGTCGTGCAGACCTTCTCCGCGCTGCTCGGCGAGAGCGTGACGGACGGGCATCCGGCGCGCGCCTTCTTCGCCGGGCGGTACGGGACGGTGCGCGAGAGCTTCGCGGCGGTGCTGCGCGCCGAGTACGGGGAGCGGCTGCCCTCCGGCCTCACGCCGGAGGCGGCGGCTCCGCTGCTGGCGGCGGTGATGGACGGCTTGCAGTACCAGTGGCTCCTCGACCCCGACGCGGTGGACATGCCGGAGGCCTTCCGGGCCTTCCTCGCACTCCTTGGCGGCGGCCAGGAGACGGGCCGGGACTAGCCGGGGCTAAGGCGCCTTCGGCAGTTGCTGGGTCGCGCAGTGGATGCCGCCGCCGCCCTCGCCGAGGGCGTCCACCGGGATCTGGGTGACCTGGCGGCCCGGGTACAGCTCCCGGACGATCGACGCGGCCGCGCTGTCGGCCTTCCTGTCGCCGAAGCGGGGCATGATCACGGCGCCGTTCGCCACGTAGTAATTGACGTAGCTCGCGAGGAAGTCGGGGCCTCGGCGGCCGATGCGGGTCGGTTCGGGGAGCGCGGCGAGATCCAGGGACTTGCCGCGGGCGTCCTTCGCCGCGGAGAGGGTCTCGCGGGCCTGGGCGTAGGCCTTGGACCAGACGTCGTCGGGGGCCGTCGGCGGCGGGGTGCTCATGACCACCACGCCCGGTTCGGCGAAGCGGGCCAGGGCGTCGATGTGGTAGTCCGTGATGTCCTTGCCCCTGACACCGTCCACCCAGATGACCCGGGTGACGCCGAAGAGCCGCTTGAGCGCGCGTTCGATGTCGTCGCGGGACTTGCCCGGGTTGCGATTGCCGTTGACCAGGGAACTCTCGGTCGCGAGCAGAGTGCCCGCCCCGTCGACCTCGATCGCGCCGCCCTCACCGACGATCGGCGCCTCGACGCGCGGAACGCCCCGGTCGGCCAGGATCCGCCGGGCGACCTCGCCGTCGCGGGCGTGCTCCTGCTTGTCGCCCCAGCCGTTGAAACGGAGGTCGACGCCCGCGAGGCCGTCGGGGCCGAGCACGAAGCTCGGGCCCGTGTCCCGCATCCACAGGTCGTCCACCGGCACCGGCAGGATCTCCACCCCCGAACCGCAGGCCCGCCGGGCCGCCTTCGCGTCCCGCTCGTCCGCGAGCAGCGTCACCGGCTCGAACTCCGCGATCGTGCGGGCGATCCGCGCGATGTCCTCCCGTACGGCATGGACGTACGACTTCCAGATGCGGCGGCTCGGCCAGGACATGTACGTCAGCTCGTGCGGGGCCGCCTCGTCGGGCATGCGGCGGCCGTCGGCGGAGGGTGCCGTGGCGGGCTCGGCGCGGTCCTGCTTTCCCGGGTGCTCGGCGCCCCCTTCGCCACCGCAGGCGCTCAGCGCCGTCGCGCCGAGGGCCGCGAGGGCGCCTGCCCTGAGGGCGCGCCGCCTGGGCATTCCTCTGTTCGGTGTCACGTCGGTGTCCTGCCTTTCTGGCCCTGACTGAAATTTCAGTCAGTACGATCGTAGGGCATGATCGGAGGCCGGACCCAGAACCCGATCCTTCAGGCAGTGGAGCAGCGCGATGCCGGACAGGCCCACCCAGATCCTCGAAGCCGCCGCCCGGCTGATCGCCCGGCGCGGGGTGCGCGGGCTGCGCGTCGAGGAGGTCTCCGCCGAGGCCGGGGTGTCGACCGCGCTGATCTACTACCACTTCAAGGACCGCGCCGGGCTGCTCCGCCGCACCCTGGAGTTCATCGGCCGCCGCGCGGTCCGCTACACCGACGCCGCCCTGGAGACCTCCGCCGACCCCCGCACCCGGCTCACCGACCTGCTGCTCCTGGAGCTTCAGGACACGCCCCGCGTACGGGAGAACAGCGCGGCCTGGGGTGAGCTGCGTGCCACCGCCGTCTTCGATCCCGACCTGCGCGAGCAGCTGACCGTCGCCACGAAGGAGTGGGCCGACGATCTCGCCCACCTCATCCGGCAGGCGCGGACCGCCGGGCAGGCGGCGGAGGACGTCGACCCGCGGGCGGCGGCCGAACGGCTCACCGCGCTCGTCGAGGGCGTCAGCGAACGGTGGCTGAGCGGCACGACCACGCTGGAGCGCGCGCATGAGCTGCTGCGCGGGGCCGTCGTACGGGAGCTGGGGCGGGCCTGAGCCGGGCGGTCTCCGTGGGCCTACCCGCGCCGGGGCAATTCGGTTGACCGGGCGCTGTCCGGCCGCTTCTATTCGGAACTCGTACGACGAGGGGGGACGGAATGAAGATGCACGCCGGTGAGGCCGAGGTCGACGAGGCGGTCGTCGGCCGGCTGATCGGCGCCCAGTTCCCGGCCTGGGCCGGGCTTCCCGTGCGGCGGGTGGGCTCCGCGGGGACGTCGAACGTGATGTACCGGCTCGGCCCGGACATGGTGGTGCGCCTGCCCCGGCTCGCGGGGTCGGCGAAGGACGTGGCGCGGGAGCAGCACTGGCTGCCCCGGCTCGCGGCGGCGCTGCCCGTCGCGGTCCCCGTGCCGATCGCCCAGGGCGTGCCGGGCGAGGGCTACCCCTGCTCCTGGTCCGTCTTCCGCTGGCTGGACGGCACGACGCCCGACCCGGGCGAGCCCCTCGCCGAGCCCGTGCTGTTCGCCCGGGACGTCGCGGAGTTCCTGATCGCTCTGCGCGGGGTCGACCCGGCCGGTGCGCCCGCCGCCTACCGCAGCGAGCCGCTGGCCGAGCGCGACGGCTCCACCCGGGAGGTGATCGCTGAGCTGCGCGGTCTCGTGAACGCCGGGGCCGCGACGGCCGTATGGGAGGCCGCTCTGCGTGCGCCCGCGTGGCGGGGGGACGCGGTGTGGGTGCATGGCGATCTCCAGCCGGGCAATGTCCTCGTCGACCGCGGCCGGCTCAGCGCGGTCATCGACTTCGAGTGCATGGGCGTGGGCGACCCGGCCGTCGATCTGATCGCCGCCTGGTACCTGATGGACGCCGAGGCCCGCGAGGCCTTCCGCGCCGCGCTCGGCGGGGCCGCGGACGACGCGATGTGGGCGCGCGGGCGGGGCTGGGCCCTCACGATCGCCCTCAACGAACTCCGGTACTACCGCGAGACGAACCCGGTGATGGCGGACATCGCGCGCCGCGTCCTCGGCCGGCTGACCGAGGAGGCGGGGCGGGCGGCGGGCGGGCGGTGAGGCTCAGAGCCTGTCTTTGAACCCGCGTCGTTCGCGCGGAGCGCGGGCGCAGCGGCGGTCGGTGCGTGCGATCGGCGTGCGTGCCGGGCGTCGGGGCGCAGGCGGGGGTTCAAAGACAGGCTCTCAGGGGGACCGCGCCATGAAGGCCCGTGCAGTCCACTTCGCGCGGGCCGCGCCATAGCGCTCACCCCGTCCGCCCCGCGATACTTCCGCCACCCCACCGGTTACGGAAGGACTCGCGTGCGTTCTCGCTCTCATGTGCTGTCTCGGCTCGGCGCCCTCGGTGTCGCCGCCCTCTTGGCCGGGGCCATCGCCCCGGCGTCCGCCTCCGCCGCCCCGGGCTCCGAGGGCCGTGCCCCCACCGTCGAGGAGCAGCGGCTGGACCGTGCCGCCCCTCGGGAGATCCTGCGGCGCAGCGGGTTCGACGGCCTCGCCCCGGAGTTGGCGCGGGCGCTCGGCGAGGCCCGCTCCTATGGCCAGGCCCGCCGTGTCGTCGTACGCGAAGGCGGGCAGCTGTGGCGCAGGGCCGTCGACCGGGCGCAGGGGCGCGGGCCCGCCCGGGGGGACCTGAGCCGGGACGACGACCGGCCGCTGTACTGGGCCCGCCTGGGGATGGCGCGGGAGCTGCGGCAGTGGGAGCCGAAACGGTTCTCCCTCGGGGAGGAGCAGCGCGCCCGGCTCATGGGCGCGCTGGAGAGGACGTCCCGGGGGCAGGACAGCGTCCGGTTCCCCGCGTCCGACCGCGGCCCCGGCAAGGGTCAGCGAGCAAAGGGCCAGCGCGCCGAGGGCCACCGCGTCAAGCGGATCCTCGTCACCGGGTTCGATCCCTTCACCCTCGACCGGGACGTCCGCATCAGCAACCCCTCCGGCGCCACCGCGCTGGCCCTGGACGGCACGACGATCCGGACCGCCGACGGTGTCGCCCGCGTCGAGGCGGTCACCTTCCCCGTCCGCTGGCAGGACTTCACCGACGGCGCCGTGGAGCGGGCGCTGCGCCCGTACCTCCCCCGCGTGGACCTCTTCACCACCATCAGCCAGGGGCGGGTGGGCCGCTTCGACATCGAGCGGACCAACGGGGCCTGGCGCGGCGGCTTCCCCGACAACGACAACGTCTCCAGGACGGAGACCGTCCCGGTGAGCGATCCCGCCTCGCAGCCCCAGTGGACGTCGACGACCCTCCCGTACAAGAAGATCGCGGAAGCCGCCACGGGCCGCTTTCCCGTGTACGACAACACGTCGGTGACCGAGATCCCGGCGGGCGGGGGCGCTCCCGTGGTCCGGCCCGGCGGGCCCACCGAGGGGTCGACGGCCCGCGCGGGTGGCGGCGGTGACTATCTGTCCAACGAGATCGCCTACCGGGCGACGCTGCTGCGGGACCGGCTGGGGCTGCGCGACCGGCTGCCCGGCGGGCATGTGCACACGCCGGTTCTGCGGTTCGGGGCGGGTAACACCGACCCGGCGACGGGCGCCGTGACCGATCCCGAGTTCGTACGGAACCGGCTCGACATCATCGCTCAGGTGAGGGGCATCCTGCGCGTGGCCGCGTCGGAGTCCTGACCCGCGCCCTCCGGGCCGCCGTCGCCGTCCGAGCCGTTCTCGCCCAGCAGGTCCCGTGCCATCAGCGTCGCCCCCGCGACCGCGCCCGGCATCAGGAACACCGCGACGAACGGCACCAGGAAGGCGACGGCGAGCGGCGCCCCGAAGCCCCAGGCGAGCCCCTTGCGCGAGCGCAACAGGGCGAGCCGGTCGCGCAGTTCGACGCCGCGGCGCTGGAGGGCGACCGCGGTCAGCTCCTCGACGAGGAAGAAGCCGGTCACGCAGAAGCCGATGACCGGGACGACGGTCTGGCCGACGACCGGGATGAAGCCGAGCCCGAAGAGCAGGACGCCCCAGAGCAGCGCGCGCACGAGGACGCGCAGGCTGTCCCTGGCGGAGATCCACAGTTCGCGCCAGAGCGGGAGCCCCGACTCGGGGGCGTGGCCCGACTCGGCGATGTCGACCTTCTCGGAGAGCGACTCGTAGAAGGGCTGCCCGATCAGGAGCGTCATCGCGGTGAAGGTGAGGACGGAGAGCAGCAGCGCGAGGCCGAAGAGCAGCGCCGTCAGGAAGCCGCGGAAGAGGCCCTGCCACGGCGAGGACCAGTCGTCGGCGAAGGGCGTGGCCCAGCCGACGGCGTCGGCGCCCCAGAGCGCGAGGGCGACGAGCGCCCCCGCGTACAGGACGAGGGTGATGAGACCGGGCAACAGGCCCATCCCGTACTGCTTGCCGTGCTGGGCGACCCAGCGCTGGCCCTTCATCAAGTAGCCGAAGCCCACACCGAGATCACGCATGCGGCACACCCTAGCCGCAGGTGGGGGGCGGTTTGGGGGCTGCCGCGTGCCAGGACTGTCACAGCCCTCTCGAAGGCCCCCTTGTTGTGGAGGAGTTGAACCGTGTAAGACCTCGCTTACCGATCAACGGAGGTACGCATGGGCATGTCCCGGCCATCCAGACCCGTTCTGTTCACCGCCGCCGCCACGGCCGGCGCGCTGGTGCTCACCGCGCTCGTCCCGGGCAGCGCGACCGCCGACCCGGCACCGCGCCCGGTCACCCGCGAGGGTTCGCCGCTCGGCGCCGACCGGGCGGCCATGGCCCCGCAGGCCGCTGCCGAACGCGCCCTCGGCAGCCCGCCGGCCCCGGGGCTCGCCGATGGCAGGGGCCGCGGCTACCCGCGCGAGCGGAAGCTCGACACACCTCCGGAGAACCCTGCCGACAAGTCGATAAAACTGGGGCTCACGCCGTACCACGGCATAGCCCCGAAGCTGAACGCACTCCAGCGCCTCGGCGACCGCGTGAGCGTGGAGATCGCGGGCCGTTCGGCGGGCGGGCACCCGCTCTACCTCGTGACAGTCACCGCGCCCGAGTCCGCGCGCGAGGCGGCGCGCCAGGAGCGGATGCGCGAGCGCATCGAGAACGCTCCCTCGGCCGCCGCGAAGGACAAGGCGATCAAGGCCTCGTACAAGACGCCCGTCTTCATCAACAACAACATCCACGGCAACGAGTGGGAGGGCACCGACGCCGCCCTGAAGCTCATCGAGAGGCTGGCGAGGGCGAAGGACGCGAAGAGCCGGTCCCTGCTCGCGCACAACCGCCTCTACTTCAACGTCACCGCCAACCCCGACGGCCGTATCGCGGGGACCCGGGCGAACGCCAACGGCTTTGACCTCAACCGCGACTTCATCACCGCCTCCCAGCCCGAGGCCCGCGCGATCCGCGAGATCGCCGCCGCCAAGCAGCCCGCGGTCATGCTCGACCTGCACGGCTATGTGAACGGCACGCTGATCGAGCCGACCACTCCCCCGCACGGCGAGAACTACGAGTACGACCTGTTCCTCAAGAACTCCTACGCCAACGCCCTCGGCATGGAGGCCGCCGTCAACGGCCTCGGCTACACGCGGGAGAAGGACGGCGTGAAGCCCGCCGTCATCCCCTTCCGCGACCAGGAGGAGGGCTGGGACGACTGGCCGCCCATCTTCACCCCGCAGTACCTGCCCTTCCACGGCGCGGTCGCCACGCACACGATCGAGTTCCCGATGCAGGTGAACAACGCGGCGTACGAGTCGCAGCCGGTCGCGGAGCTGCGGCGCAGGGCCGCCATCAACGTCGACATCGCGGGCGCGGCCATGCGCGCGAGCGTCGACTACGCCGACCGCCGCCGCTCCTCGCTGATCGCCGACCAGATCGAGGTCTTCCGGCGGGGCGCGACGGGCGCGGAGCAGGTGCCGGTCTCGGCGGAGACGGTGCCGGGCGTGCCGGGGATCGGCCCCGAGGATGTGTACACGACCACGTTCCCGCGCGCGTACGTGATTCCGGCGGGCTCCTCGCCGGGCGGGCGCGGTCAGCGTTCGGCGACGGCGGCGGCGCGGCTCGTGGACCATCTGCTCGCCAATGACGTACGCGTCGAGCGCGCGGCCCACCGCTTCCGGCTGGGTGGCAAGACGTACCCGAAGGGCTCGTACGTCGTCGACATGCACCAGCCCAAGCGGGGTCTGGCCAATGTGATGCTGGCCGACGGGCGCGACATCAGCGACAAGGTGTCGACCATGTACGACATCTCGGGGTGGAGCCTCGGGCGGCTGTGGGGCGCGAGCGTCGACTCCGTGAAGAGGGGCGACCTGGACGCCCTGCGCACGCGTGAGGTGCGGGCCGCGGCCCGGGTCGGGTATGTGGCACCGCGCGGTGATCTGCGGCTGCGGCTCGACGACCCGCGGGAGATCGCGGCCGTCAACCACCTGCTCGCCGAGGGGGTTTCGGTACGAGGCGGCCGTGACGGGAGCGCGATCGTGTCGTCGTCGGCGCGCCGGGCGGCGGTGGAGGCCGCGAGGAAGTACGACGTCGCTTTCGATGCCACGAAGGCCAAGGGCGGTGCCGCGCTGCACCGTACGCGGGTCGCGGCGGCCGTCACGCCGGGCGAGCTCTTCGCACTGCGGGAGATGAACTTCGACGTGGTGCCCGTGTCGACGGCCGTGCTCAACTCGGGCTTCGGCTGGAAGGGGACGGACGCGCTCTTCGTGTCGGCCGGGCTCGACCACGACGAGCTGAACCCGGCGGCGAAAGCCGGGCTCGAACGGTTCCTCACCAAGGGCGGCGGCCTCGTCGGCCGGGGTGCGGCGGGCGCCGCGCTGAACACCGGCGCGAAGCTGCTCGCCGTGCGGCCGGTGGAGGGCAACGGCGACGCCAACGGCGTGGTCCGCGTGGTCAACGCGGGCGGCACGGTCACCGGCGGCGCGCCGGACCACAGCTTCGTCTACTCGCCGATGTGGTTCACCGGCCTCGGCTCCGGGGTGCGCGTGGAGCAGCGGTACGGGACCGGCGACCCGCTGGTCTCCGGGCACTGGCGGCCCCTGGAGGACGGCGGCGGGGGCCCGGCGTCCGCCGCGGGGCGCGCCGCGGTCGTCAGCGGGGCGGCGCGGGGCGCGGACGTGGTCCTTTTCGGCACCGAGCCGCTCTTCCGCGACCATCCCAAGGGGGTGTTCCCGCAGGTCGGGCGGGCGCTGCTGAAGGTCGGCCGGTAGTCGGCGCCGCGCGGTAGGCGGTAGGCGTGGCCCGCACGGTCGGACAGAGCGCCGCGCGGTACGGCAGAGGGCCGCACCCCCGCTCGGGGGTGCGGCCCTTTCGTGCGGGTGACCGGTGGGTCAGGCGACCGCGAGGTCGACCTTGATGTTGCCGCGCGTGGCGTTCGAGTAGGGGCACACCTGGTGCGCCTTCTCGACAAGCGACTGCGCGGTGGCCGCGTCCACGTTCGGGATGGAGGCGGTGATCGCGACCTCCAGGCCGAAGCCGCCGGACTCGTTCTGGCCTATGCCGACCTTGGCGGTGACGGTCGAGCCGGAGATGTCGGCGTTCTCCTTGCGGGCGACCACGCCGAGGGCGCCCTGGAAGCAGGCGCTGTACCCGGCGGCAAACAGCTGCTCGGGGTTGGTGCCCGCGCCGCTGCCGCCCATCTCCTCCGGGGGGTTCACGACGACGTCGAGCTTGCCGTCGTCGCTGGCCACACGGCCGTCGCGGCCGTTCTCGGCGGTGGCGACCGCGGTGTACTTGACGTCGATCTTCTGGATGGACATAGGTGCCGATTCCTCCTGTGACGTGCCGCGGTGCGCGCCCACACCGCGGCCAAGTGGAATCAGGTTATCGGATGCCGGAAGATCGACACATGGCCCCGCCCGGGACGGCGTCTCAGGCGAGGGAGACGATCATCTTTCCGGTGTTCTCGCCGCGGAGCATGCCGAGGAAGGCGTCCACGCCGTTCTCGACGCCCTCGACGACCGTCTCGCGGTACTTCAGCTCGCCGGAGCGGATCCAGCCGCCGACCTCGCGGACGAACTGCGGCTGGAGCGCGCTGTGGTCCTGCACGAGCATGCCCGTCAGGCGCAGCCGCTTGCCGATGACCAGGGCGAGGTTGCGCGGGGCCGGGGTCGGCTCCTTGTCGTTGTAGCCGGCGATCATGCCGCAGATGGTGACCCGGCCGTGCACGTTCAGCCGGCTGATGGCGGCTTCCAGGTGCTCGCCGCCGACGTTGTCGAAGTAGACGTCGATGCCGTCGGGGGCGGCCTCCTTCAGCTGCTCGGCGACCGGCTTGTCGTCCTTGTAGTTGAAGGCGGCGTCGAAGCCGTACTCCTCGACGAGCAGCTTGACCTTCTCGTCCGAGCCCGCCGAACCGATGACGCGCGAGGCGCCCTTCAGCTTGGCGATCTGGCCGACCTGGCCGCCGACGGCACCCGCGGCGCCGGAGACGAAGACGGCGTCGCCCTCCTTGAAGGAGGCGACTTCGAGCAGACCGGCGTACGCGGTCAGGCCCGTCATGCCGAGCACGCCGAGGTAGGCGGAGAGCGGCGCGGCCTGCGCGTCGACCTTGGTGGCGTGCTGGGCGGGGACGGAGGCGTACTCGCGCCAGCCCGCGAAGTGCAGCACGTGGTCGCCGACCGCGAAGCCCTCGGCGTTGGAGGCGACGACCTCGCCGACCGCGCCGCCCTCCATGGGCTTGTCGAGCTGGAACGGCGGGACGTAGGACTTCACGTCGTTCATCCGGCCCCGCATGTACGGGTCCACCGAGAAGTGGAGGTTGCGCACCAGGACGCGGCCCTCGCCGGGGGCGGTGACGGGGACCTCGCGCAGCGCGAAGTCCTCGGGGACCGGCCAGCCTTCCGGGCGCCGGACCAGGTGCCACTCACGGCTGACGGAGGGGAGCTGCTCGGGGGTGACGGACATGAGGGCGTCCTCCTAAGAGATGTTTCATGCCAAGCGATGCTTCATGCATGCTTCATGCCTAGCGATGTTTCATGTGCTGAAACAACCATGCTCTTTGATATTTCATAGTGTCAAGTAAACGGGTAACCTGGTGACCATGGCCACCAGTGACCCGCGTACCCCTTCACCCCGCGCCGACCCGCTGACGGTCGAGGTCGTCGAGCTGATCGGCGAGGTCGTGGGGCGCTACCACGAGGAGTACGAGGAGGCGGCGGCCGGCCACTCGCTGACCGGCGCGCAGGCGCGCGTCCTGGGGCTGCTCTTCATCGAACCTATGCCCATGCGCCGCATCGCGCAGAAGCTGAAGTGCGAGCCGTCGAACATCACGGGCATCGTCGACCGCCTGGAGGCCCGCGGCCTCGTCGAGCGGCGGCCCGACCCGGCCGACCGGCGCGTGAAGCTGGCCGCGCCGACGGATGAGGGCGCGGAGGTCGCCCGCGGTCTGCGCGACTCCCTGAACTTCGCGCGGGAGCCGCTGGCGGAGCTTTCGCACGAGGAGCGGCTTTCGTTGCGGGGGTTGCTGCGGAGGATGTTGGGCGGGGAGGCGTAGGCCTTCGGGCGGCCGTTCCAGTCGGTCGCCCCAGTCGGCCGTTCCAGGATGTGTGCGTCTGTGCTGGTCAGGGGCTGTTCCGGCGTTCCGGCGTCCCGTGTCCGTGGCCCGTTGTGGCGGCCGGGACGGGTCGCGGCGGAGGCTGTGGCGGTCCGAGCAGTTCGCCGGACGGACCACTCCCAGCACCCATGGAGCTTCTGATGCGCTCGCGTCTCGCCGCCCGTTCCCCCCGCGCCACCCGGCTCGCCCTGACCGCCGTCGCCGCCGTGGCCCTCACCACCACCGCCGCCGGGGCCGCGCTCGCCGTCGACGGGCAGAGCAGGGCCTCCGCCGTCGAGCAGGCCTGCGGAACCAATGACCTGACCTTCAAGGTCACCGAGAAGACGCAGGCGGGCGGGTATCTCCTCGTCACCGCCAAGGCCAGGCCCGGCATCACCTGCTACCTGGAGGGCAACATCCCCTCCGCCTCCTTCGGCTCCTCCCCCGACACGGAGGTCCTGCCCATCGAGCAGGGCATCACCGAGAGCATCAAGCTCTCCGGTACCACCGCCGCCTACGCCGGTATCAACCCCAAGTCGACCGACAACGACTACGGCATCGAGTTCGAGCGGCTCTTCCTCTCCGTCGCCGGTGACGAGGAGAACAGCGTCGCCCTCCGCCTGCCCAGCGCCACTCTTATCGACAAGCCCCTCGCCACCAACTGGCACGCCGACCCGGCCGACGCTGTCCCCTTCAGCTGACGCTCTCCTGCGCCGGGAGGCCTCGGCCCGGGAGGTCCCGCTCCGGGAGGCCTCGCGTCACCTGCACCACCACAGGAAGCGGTCGCACGGCTCGGTCGGGTCCGGTTCGGGTTCCGGTTCCGGGTCCGGTGCGGGCGTGGGCCTCGGGTTCTCGGCGGTCGGCGAGGACGGGGTGGGGCGGGAGGTGCCGGGGGCGTCGTCCGGGGTTCCGGGGCCGGCCGGGGACGAGTCGGCCGGCCGCTCGCCGTCCGGGGTCGCCTCTCCCTCCCCCTCCCCTTCCTTCTTCCGCTCCTCCTGCTCCTTCTCGCTCTCCTTCCCCTTCTCTTCCTTCTCCTTCTTCTCTCTCTTCTCCCTGGCCTTCTTGTCCTCGGCGTCCTCTTCCTTGGTGGAGGACGCCGAGGTGGCCGCCGACGCGCTGCCGCCGGGGCCCGCGGTCCCGCCCGGCGCCGGGCTCTGCCGATCCCCCTCGTCCGGGACGGAGGCGGCGGTGGGGTCCCCTGAGGTCCCCTCGATGCCCAGTTCGGCCAGGCTCAGGCCGCCCGCCGCGAGCGCGAGGCCCGCGGTGGCGAGCAGGACCTTGCGGCGCCTTCGCCGGTGCGCCCTGCGGCCGCGTTCCTTGCGGCGGGCGCGAGTGCGGGTGCGGGCGTGGACGCCGGGGTGCGGGGGCTCCTCGCCGTACGCGTACTCCTCGTCGTACGCGTACTCCTCGCCGCCCGGTTCCTCGTGCGGGCCGGATTCGGCCGGGGCTCCGCACCCCGGGCAGGCGAGGGCGCCGTTGAGGTGCCTGCGGCACGGGTGGCAGTAGTCCATGAGGCTTGGAGGCTAGGTGCCGCGCCGCCGACTGCGGAAGCCGCCGCTGTGAAAGTTGTGTGCGGAATCAACAACCCCGGCGCGGCGGCGTTGTCAGTGGCGGGAGGCATGATCGGGGGCATGACGCGGAACTCTTCCGGCGCGCTGCGCGCCCTTGCCCATGAGCACCTCCCCTCCGACGTGGCCGAGCGGTGGCTCGGGCTGCTGCGGCCCGGCATCCGGCTCGCCCCGGCGGGCGGGGACGACGCGGTGGTGGGGCAGTTGGGCGGGGAGCCCAAGCTTCCGGATGACGTGGAGTGGCCGGAGTGGGAGGGGCACGGCCCGCTGTCGTTCGTCGCGTCCGTGGAGTGCGCGGCGCTGCCCGCGGGGGCGCTCGACGTGCCGTTCCCGGCGACGGGGACGCTCGCCTTCTTCTACTTCGACGGCCAACTGGACGACGGGGAGGCGGTGGTGGACGTCGCCGACGAGCCGTCCAGAGCGGGCGCCCGCGTCGTCTACACCCCCGCGGGCACGCCCCTGACCGAGCGGGCGACGCCGGAGGACCTGGACGCCTACCCCCATGTCCCGCTCACCGCGCGCGTGGAGGCGACGGTCGCGGAGCCGACGCATCCGCGGATCCAGCGGGCCTTCGCGCCCGACGCCGAGCCCTTCCAGGATTACGAACACCCGGTGTGCTCCGAGGCGTTCACGGACGCCCTGTGGGAGTACGGCGAAGTGGCGGGCCATCAGCTCGGCGGCACACCGCAGTCGGTGCAGGGTCCTGTCGAGGCGGAGGTGGCGCATGCGGCGCTCGGCCCGGGGACGAGCTGGCACGACCCCCGGATCGTGGAGGAGATGCGGGACTGGCTGCTGCTCGCCCAGTTCGACTCGGACGACGCGGCGGACATGATGTGGGGCGACACGGGCTGCCTCTACTGGCTCATACGCCCCGCCGACCTCGCGGAACTCCGCTTCGACCGGGCCCTGTTCACCTGGCAGTGCTGCTGAGCACGTGACAGTGCTGCTGAGCACGTGAGTGACAGCGCCGCTGAGCACGTGACAGTGCCGCTGATCGGCTGGCAGCCCTGCCGACCGGGTACGCCCATGGTGGCCTAGGCCCGCCCCAGCAACCCCCTCAACCGCCGCGCCCTCAGCACCAGTTCCAGCTCGAAGCGGCGGTCGGGGTCGTCGACCTCGTCGCCCCACAGCTCCCTTATCTGGCGCAGGCGGTAGCGGACCGTCTGGGGGTGCACCCCGAGGCGGGCCGCCACCTCGGGGGCGCCGCCGCGGGTCTCCAGCCAGGCCAGCAGGGTCTCGGCGAGGCGGCGGCCATGGGCGGGGCCGCAGTGGTCGAGCGGGGCCAGGCAGCGGCGGGCCAGGTCCTCGATCAGCTCCTCGGGTTGCAGGAGCACCAGGGCCTCGGTGTGCTCGGTGCAGTGCAGGACCTCACCGGAGGGCAGCAGTCCGCGCTCCATGAGCCGCACCGCCGCCTCCGCCCAGCGCAGCGACTTCGCCGCGTCGGCGAGCGGCACGGGCGGGCCGATGGCGCCGGACCAGCCGGTCATGGCGCGGCGCAGCAGTTCGGGGCGCCCGGCGGCCTCGGGGTCGGGCACGACCATGCGGGGCTGCTCGGCCTCCATGTCGAGCAGGACGCCCTCCCCGACGGCGGGTGCCACGGCCTCCGGCGCGGGACGCAGCAGCACGCCCACGGCGACGCGGTCGGGCAGCTGCCAGCCGACGCGGGCGGCCCGCTCCCCGAGGGCGTTGCCGAAGGGGGCGCCCGGCGCGGCCGAGGGGCCCGAGCCGTGGCCGGACGCCGCGCCTCCGGTGGATTCGGCGCGCCGCTCCGAGAGCAGCAGTTCCATCAGCTTGCGCTGCAGCCGCAGCCGCTCGCCCGCCTCCCGGGCGGCGGCCTCGGCGTAGCCGCGTACGGACTGGTCGACGAGGCCGTCCAGGTACTCGAAGCCCGACTCGGCGAGTTCGTACATGGCCGGGGGCGGGATGTCGATCTGCTGGCCGATCTCGGCGAGGCGGCGCCAGGCGAGGCGTACGCCGAGGCGGTAGATCGCCTGGAGCGAGTCGAGGCTGCGGCCGTGCAGGCCCTCGCCGCGCCCGAATTCCTGGAAGACCTCCAGGTGGTAGCGGGGCCGCCCTTCCTGGGACGCCAGCTGCTGCACGAAGCCTTCGAGGGCGCGGCGTATGCCGACCAGCGCCATGGGCTCGCCCGAGTCGTCGAGGACGACGGGCAGCCCGGGGTACTCGGCCCGGATCTCGCGCAGGATGTCCTGGGCGAGGGAGGGCACCTCCTCCAGGGCGAGCGCGGCGAACCGCCGCACCTGCCGGGGCGGCACGTCCCGCCAGGCCGAGCGCGCCGAGGCGGAGCTCTGGCCTCCGGTGGGGGTGGTCCCGGCGGCTTCGGTGGGCTGGATGTCGGTCGCGGCCACGGTGGCTCACTGACCCCGCGACGGCGTGTCGTAGTGGACCAGTGGCGTGTTGGGCTGCTCCGGTGTGGCGTCGAGGAGCGCGACGATGCCGAGGGCGGCGCCCACGGCGAGCAGCGCCCCGGCGGCGACGGTGAGTGATGCGGCGAGCAGTCGGTGCATGGCGAGGGCCAGCCTCTCTGTCGGAGGTCGTCCCCACCCTGGGCACGCAGGCGGCCATGACCACGCGGTGTCGGTCATGAATGTCCTGGTCGCACAGTCCCGGCCGGCCCCGTCCGGCAAGGGCCCAGTCTCTGCATCCATTGACACCTAGTCAAGGGTCGGCCTACGGTCCCCGCCCATACATACGGCTCGGTAACACTTCTCCCGCCCTTAGCCCAGGAGTGCCCCATGCGCCGCACCACCTCGCCATTTTCCCTGGTCATTCTCGGTATTGGCGCGTTTCTTCTGGTCCTGGCCCCGATGTTGGCCTGGTACGTGGAGCCACGCGCGAAACGCACACCGACCGACATCGACACGATCACCATCTTCAAAGGCAAAGGCAGCTATTTCGACACAAAGAAGATCAAAACGGTTCATGACAGGAACCTCACCATCACCCGCCAGGTGCGCGGTGACGTCGCCGAGAGCGAGAAAAGCGGGCGTGCCGTCTGGGACGTGTCGACCTCCGTCGACCCGGACAAGTCGCTGCCCGCGGCCAGCCCGCACGACTCGCTCCAGTGGACGATGGAACGCTGGGTCACCGACCGGAAGACGAACAAGCCGGTGCACTGCTGCGGCGAGAAGCCGTACTTCGAGGGCGAGGCGTACCTGAAGTTCCCCTTCGACGTGGAGAAGCGTTCCTACCGCTGGTGGGACAGCACGCTCGGAGCGACCGTGCCGCTGGAGTACCGGGGCACCAAGAAGATCCAGGGGTACGAGGGCCACCGCTTCACGGGCACCGTGAAGGCCGCCAAGGTCGGCACCCGCCAGGTGCCGGGCCGGATGGTCGGCCAGCCCAAGAAGAGCCAGGTCATCGCCGATGAGTTCTACGCCAACCACGGCATCGAGCTGGTCGCCGACCCGCGCACCGGCCGGATCATCTACGCGGCCATCGGGCCCCGCAAGACGCTGCGCGCACCGGGCTCCGACAAGGACGCGACGGTGCTGCTCGACAGCAAGCGCATCGCCTTCACCCCGGCGACCCAGAAGGCCCAGGTGAAGCTCGCCAAGGACGACAGCGAGCGCCTGGAGCTGGTGGGCGAGACCCTGCCGGTGGCCGCGGGCGCCCTGGGCGCGGCGCTGGCCGCGGTCGGGATCGTCCTGGTCGTACGGGGGCGCAAGGCCGACGGGGCGAACGGCTCCGGCGGGCACGGCGGCCAGGGTGGGCACGACGGCCACGGCGGCCCCGGCAGCCCCGGCGACTCGGCGGAACCCGGACGTCCGAATGCTGAACCGTCCCGAAGCGCCCTGCACCCCAGCACGATGTGATGAGGCGTCAGCTCGAAATGGCGCGGAAATTGTCACCTCGGTGAGTAGACCCGCGGTAAGGGGCAGCGAAAACTAACCACCCCCACCCGAGCACAGTCCCCGCACCACCCCCGCACCGGCCGGACACAGCACCTTCGCAGCGACCCCACGTCGCGTGGCGCCCGGCCGGCGCACCCCGCAGTACCCCGCAAGCCCCACAGCAGGACCGCTTCGCCCGCCCGACCCCCCACAGTTCCGCACCCTGAGACGAGTTGGAGCACGCATGCCCCAGCACGTACCGTCCTCGCTGCGCGCGGCCGCCCCGCGGCACGCGCAGCGACTGCCGGCGCCTCCCCCACAGCCGCGCCGGATCGTCTTCCTCGCCCACCGCGACCTCGGCAACCCGGCCGCGGGCGGCTCCGAACTGCTCGTCGACCGGCTCGCCGACGGGCTCAGCAAACTGGGCCACCAGGTCACGCTGCTCTGCGGCGGGCCCGCGGCCTACCGCGACTACCGCGTGGTGTCCGCGGGCGGCGACCTCGGTCACTACCTGCGGGCGCGGTCCGCGTTCACCCGCCAGGTCGGCGACTGCGATCTGCTGGTGGAGGTCTGCAACGGCATGCCGTACCTGGCACCGCTGTGGCACCGCGGCCCGACGCTGTGCCTGGTCAACCACGTCCACACCGATCTGTGGGGGATGCGCTTCCAAGGCGCGCTCGCCCCCGCGGCCCGGCTCGGCCGGAAGCTCGAGCACTGGGCCCTCTCCGGGGCACAGCGCGGCAATCTCCTGGTGGCCGTCTCGCCGTCGACGGCCACCGCGCTGCGGGCGATCGGCGTGGACCGCGAGCGCATCCGCATCGTGCACAACGGCGTGGAGGAGCCGGGCCCGCTGCACGCCCGCTCCGACGAGCCTTTGTTCCTCGCGATGGGACGCCTCGTCGAGTACAAGCGGATCGATCTGCTCCTGCGTCTGTGGGAGCGGGTCAGGCCCGTCACGGGCGGCCGCCTCGTGATCGTCGGCGACGGCCCCGAGCGACAGCGCCTGGAACAGCTCGCCGGTCCCGGCGTGGAGTTCCGCGGCCATGTCTCCGAGGCCGAGAAGCACCGGCTGCTCTGCGAGGCCTGGATGCTGCTGCATCCCTCGGCCGTGGAGGGCTGGGGCCTGGTCATCACCGAGGCGGCGACGCGTTCGACGCCCTCGGTCGGCTTCGACGTCCCCGGGGTCCGCGACTCCATAGAGGACGGCGTGACCGGCCTGCTCGCCCGCGGCGAGAGTTCCTTCGCCGCCGCCTGGTGCACGCTGGCGCTCAGCGCCGAGCGCCGCAGGGCACTGGGCAAGGCCGCCGGCGACCGGGCGGCCCAGTTCCGCTGGGGCAACACCGTGCGGCAGTTCCAGGCGGTGGCGGCCGAAGCGGTCGCCGCCCATCACGCGCCCGCCGGGCTCCCCATACCCGCGCCCGCCGGGCCCCCGACCGCACAGGGGACTAAGTGAGAGACCCGTCCCTGCGTCGCTCCGTCACGCTTTTCCGCGCCTTCATGCGCGAACAGCGGGAGCCGGAGCGCTGCTACACCCTCCTCGCCAAGGACGCCGCCGACCAGGTGGAGGCGTACGTCAAGGTGAAGGACCGCGTCGTCGTCGACATCGGCGGCGGAGGCGGCTACTTCACCGAGGAGTTCCGGCGCCGCGGCGCGCAGAGTTACCTCTTCGAGCCCGATCTCACGGAGATGACGGCGTCGGGCACCAAGCCCCCGGAGGGCTCGGTGCTCGCCGACGGCTATCTGCTGCCGCTGGCCGACGAGGTCGCCGACGTCACGTTCTCCTCGAACGTCCTGGAGCACGTCGACGACCCGCAGACGTTCCTGAGCGAGATGGTCCGGGTCACCAGGCCCGGCGGGCTCATCTATGTCTCGTTCACCAACTGGCTCTCCCCCTGGGGCGGCCACGAGTGGGCGCCCTGGCACTACCTGGGCGCCGACCGGGCCCGCGCCCGCTATGAAAGACGTACCGGAAAAGCCGCGAAACACACGCTCGGCGAGAACCTCTTCGCACATCACGTCGGAACGACCCTGCGCCAGGTGCGGGGCCGTTCCGACGTGGACGTGGTGTCGGCACGTTCGCGCTACTGGCCTTTCCTGGCCGGGGCGATCACCAAGGTGCCGGGTGTGCGCGAGTTCGCGACCTGGAACCTCCTTCTCATTCTCAGGCGGTGTCCATGACCACGGTCCAGGCCCCACCCCCGGCCTCCGTGCGGCCCACGACCGACGCCCCTGAACCCTCGCGGGGGCCGCGTTCGCGGCGCTGGCTGCTGGGGTTCTGGGCCGCGGTCTTCGTGCTGTTCCTCGCGGTGAAACCGGGGCGGATGACGTTCGACACCAAGCTCGGTGTCACCGTCGACCCCTGGCAGTTCCTCTCCGACCTCGGCCAGCTCTGGCACGACCGCGGCGGCTTCGGCGGGATCCAGGACCAGTACGTCGGGTACGCCTTCCCGATGCTGCCGTTCTACGGCCTCGCCGACCTCGTGCGGCTGCCGGTCTGGTTCGCCGAGCGGCTCTGGCTCTCGCTGATCGTGTCGGTCGCCTTCTGGGGCGCGCTGCGCCTCGCCGAACGCCTGGGCATCGGCAACCGGCAGAGCCGGCTGCTCGGCGCGGTCGTCTACGCCCTGTGGCCCACGTTCACCGTGGTCGTCGGCTCGACGTCCGCCGCGGCGCTGCCCGGCGCGTTCCTGCCGTGGGTGCTGCTGCCGCTGACCAACGAGCGGATCAGCGCGCGCCTCGCCGCCTGCCGCTCGGCGCTGATCATCCCCTTCATGGGCGGCGTGAACGCGGCGGCGACCCTCGCCTCGCTGCTCCCGGTCGCCCTCTTCCTCCTCTCGCGCCCGAACGGCCCGCGCAAGCGGAAGCTGATCACCTGGTGGGTGCCGGGCGTCATCCTGGCCACCGCCTGGTGGATCGTGCCGCTGCTGATGCTCGGCATCCACGGCGAGAACTTCCTTCCGTACGTGGAGAACTCCGCCACCACGACCGGCACCATGTCGGCGACCGAGACGCTGCGCGGCGCCGGTAACTGGGTGGCGTACCTCAACTTCGGCGAGGCGTGGCTGCCGGCCGGCTGGACGGTGGCGACGGCCGTCGTGACCGTCGTCTGCTCGGCGCTCGCCGCCGCCCTCGGACTCGCGGGGCTCGCCCGGCGCGATCTGCCCGAGCGGCGCTGGCTGGTCCTGACCGTCCTCTCGGTCGTCCTGATCACGCTGGCCGGGTACGGCGGCGCGTTCGGCGCGCCCTTCCACGAGACCGTCCAGTCCTGGCTGAACGGCGGGCTCGTCCCCTTCCGCAACATCTACAAGTTCCAGACGGGCCTCGCCCTCGCGCTGGCCTTCGGCCTGATGCACCTGGCGGGCGTCGCCTCCCAGGCGCGTCGGGGGGCCCGGCCGGTGCGCGGAAGACGGTACGCGCCCGCGATAGCCGCGCTCCTCGTGCTGCCCGGCCTCGCCTGGCCGTACCTCAACGGCTCGATCCTCCAGCCGGGTTCGTTCCAGAAGCTGCCCACGTACTGGCAGACGACGGCCGACTGGCTGGAGAAGTACTCCCCCGACTCCCGTGCCCTCGTCGTCCCGGCGACCGCGCACGGCATCTACACCTGGGGCTCGCCCATCGACCAGCCCCTCGACGTGCTCGCCGAGTCGCGCTGGGCGCAGCGCGACTACGTGCCGTTCGGCACGCCGGGCAACCGCCGCGCGATGGACGCGGTCGAGCAGGCGCTGATGACCGGCGGCGAGGTGCCGGGCCTGACCGACTACCTCTCCCGCGCCGGGCTCCACTACGTCGTCGTACGCAACGACCTCGACCCGGACCAGGTCGGCCACGTCCCGACCGCCACGGTCAAGCGCACCCTGGAGGAGTCCGGCTTCCGCCGCGTCACCGGCTTCGGCCCCAAGACCACCGGCGGCACGATCCCCGACGACACGCCCCTCCAGGTGGAGGGCCTCTACCCGCGTGATCGCGCCGTGGAGATCTACGCCCCCGGCGAGGGCGCCGAGCGCCCGGGCCAGGCCGCTCTGAAGCCCGTCTCCAACACGGCGGTCGTCAGCGGTGGCCCGGAGTCCCTGCTCCCGCTCTCCGCCGACCCCGCGATGCGGGACCGCCCGGCCGTCCTGACCGGTGACAACCACCCCGGCGTCGGGACGCCCGGCCTCCAGGCCGTCGGTGACGGACTGCGCCGCGCCGACACCCGTTTCGGCCTGGTCAACTCCAATACGTCGTACACCTACGGCCCCGACGAGCGGAACGCCCCCGACGCGGTCCAGGACCCCGGCAAGAAGCCGCACCAGATCCTGCCGACGAACGGCGTCGAGCACCAGACGACCGCGGAGCTGCGGGGCGCCAAGTCGGTGTCCGCCTCCTCCTACGGCAACTGGCTCTTCCACCTGCCGCAGTACGACCCGGTGAACGCCTTCGACGGCGATCCGGCGACGGCCTGGGCCGAGGGCGGCTCGGACTCGGCGGCGGGCGAGTGGATCAAGGCGGAGTTCAACTCCGAGATCACCGTCCCCTCCTCCTTCCGCGTCACCCCGCTGCCGCAGGACGGCGTGCGGGCCGCACCCACCCGGGTGCGCGTGGAGACCGAGGCGGGCAGCGTCACCAGCTCCCTCCAGCCCGACGGCACTCCGCAGCGCGTCAAGGCCCGCGCGGGCGCCACCGACTGGATCAAGATCACGATCGTGGACACGCAGGAGGCGCGCCCCGGTCTGACGGGCGCGGGCTTCTCGGAGATCACCCTCCCCGAGGTGCGCGTCACCAAGCTCCTCCAACTGCCCAAGGACGCGCAGAAGGCGGTCGGCGCCGACGCGACGACGTACTCGCTGCACCGCTCCTCGGACCCGAACGCGCTCTCCCCGGTCAACGCCGAGGCGGGTCTGCACCGCCGCTTCACCACCACGGGCTCCGGTGAGTACGAGGTGAAGGCGAGCGCGGTGGCCATGCCGGGCGCCGCGCTGGACGAGCTGCTCTACAAGGTGGCCCCCGAGCAGAAGCAGCAGATCATCGCCACGGCCGACTCCACGGCCAGGCTCGGCCGGGGTCTTTCGCCGCGCAACCTCACCGACGGCGACCTGACCACGGCGTGGATCGCGGGCACCGACAACCGTCCGGTGGTCCACCTCAAGTGGCCGGGCAAGCAGCCGGTGGGCGAGATCGTGCTGCCCGCCGCGGGCGGCCTGTCCACCCGTCCCGAGAAGATCGAGATCAGCTCGCCGGACGGGGCGACGACCGCGGGCGTCGACGAGAACGGCATCGCCCGCTTCACCCCGATCACCACCGACCAGATGGACATCACCATCACCAAGACGGCGCCGCTGGCCGTCCACAACCCGGTGGCGGACGACGACCTCCAGCTGCCGGTGGGCCTCACCGAGGTCTACGTCCCCGCGCTCGACACGTACCGCACACCGCAGCCCGACGTCTCGGAGCGCTTCTCGCTCCCCTGCGGTCAGGGTCCGGCGATGTCGATCGACGGCGAGCTGTACGAGACGAGCGCCAAGGGCAAGGTCTCCGACCTCACCGAGCGCAGGCCGGTCGAGATCAGCCTCTGCCAGCGCGGCGAGAAGGACACGGCCGTACGCCTGGACGCGGGCGCGCACAGCGTGGAGACCGGGGACTCCGGTCCGCTCGCGGTCATGGACGCCTCGCTCACCCGGGGCACCCCCGGCGAGGTGGACAAGACCACCCGCGAGCTGAAGATCAAGGACTGGCTCGGCGACCGCCGCGAGGTGAGCGTCGGCGCCGGAGCGGCCTCGTACCTGTCGACGTACGAGAACGTGAACGACGGCTGGAAGGCGACCCTCAACGGCAAGGAGCTGACCTCGCTGCGGCTCGACGGCTGGCAGCAGGGCTGGCTCGTGCCCAAGGGCGAGGGCGGCACGGTGAAGCTCACCTACGAGCCGTCGCAGACCTACGAGATCGGTCTGATCCTCGCCGGTGTCGGCGTCCTCGCGCTGGTCGGGCTGGTCCTCGTCCGGCGCCGCGAGCCCAACACAGACGCGCTGACCCCGGCGCCCCCCGCCCCGGGTCCGATCCTCGGCACGGTGGCGCTGACGCTGGTGGCCGTGGTCATCGCGGGCCCGTTCGCCCTGCTCGTCCCCGCCCTCGCGCTGCTGGCCTGGTGGCGGCACGCGCTGCTGGTGCCGATCGCGTTCGCGGCGATGGCGGGCGCGGGCATCGCGGCGGCGACCGGTGCCGGAGAGGCGGTCAGCGAGGACTCGGGGGCGTTCGGCCCGGTGGCCCAACTCCTCGCGCTCATCGCGCTGTTCGCGGCGCTGGTGAGTGTGGGCGAACGGCGCGCGCGTCCGGACAAGGACCCGGATACGCGTCCGGTCACGCACCCGGACACCGCCGATACGTTGGTGTACGGGCCGGGCGGCGGTCCCGCTCCGGGGCAGCCGGCCCAGCCGGCCCAGCCCGGGGCCGGCCCCACGGTCTCGGCCCGGGGCCCCGAGCCTCAGGCCTCGCCCGCGCCGCAGAGCGATGCGACGGTCCGCTTCCCGCGGCACGGGGGCGGGCCCACGACAGGAGAAGGCACGCAGCGATGACCGCACTGGAACACCCGGCACGGCGTGCGGACGGCTCTGGCCGGCCGCCCGCGCGCGTGCCGTTCCCCGTCGTCGACGAGGTCTCCCGGCACTGCCTCCAGGAGGAGGAGCCGGAGACCGTGCACATCGAGGTGCACCTGCCGGGCACCCCGGACCCGGCCCGGCTGCGGGCCGCCTTCAACGAGGCCCTGCGCCGCCATCCCCGCATCCTCATGCGGGAGGCGCGGGGCCCGTGGTACCGCCGCCGCTACGAGTGGGAGCTGACGGCGGAGCCCGACGTGGAGGCGGTGACGTTCCCGGCTCCGGAACGGGACGCCCTCAAGCGGGCCCGCGAACGGGCCCTGGCGGAGGCGCCGCCGCTCTCCGCTTCCCCGCCGATCCGTCTGGAGGTGGTGGCGGCCGAGTCCGGCGCCGCCTCTGGGCCGGGCGCCGAGTCCGAGTCCGCATCCCTGCGGGGCGCCGAGCAAGGCGCCGCCTCCCCGCACAGCGCGGACGCCCCCGAGGGGCCAGGCACTGTCCTCTTCCTCACCATCAACCACACCGCCCTCGACGGCCCCGCCTGCCTCCGCGTCCTCGCCACGGCCGCGGAGATCTACGGCGGCCGGGACAACTCCCCCGCGGCGCCGCCCACCCGTACGCCGGACAGCACCGGGGCCGCGCCCCAGCCCCCGGCCGACGCGCCCTCCGGGTGGGCGCCCCCGGCGCGGGTCGCCAAGGGCGCGCCCGAGCCGTCCCCCGGCAACGGCATGCTCGTCGCGGAGCTGCCCGTGCCGCGCCGCCCCAAGGGGTCACCGTTCACCGTGAACGACCAGCTGATGGTGGCGACCGCGCTGATGATCGCCCACTGGAACCGCGAGCACGGCGAACGGCCGCGCCCCCTGCGCATCACCATGCCGGTGGACGACCGCCCCCGCGACGCGACCATGCCGATCGGCAACGGCACCCGGCTCGTCGAAGTCCCCTTCAGCGCAGCAGAGTTGGGCCACCGCGAGTGGACCCCGGAAGCCATCGGCGACCTGCTGCGCCGCACCTCCGACCGCACCCGCGCCCTCAAGGCCCTGGCCCGGCCCCAACTGGGCCACGGCGCGAGCCTGTTGACCGCGCCGGTGCTCCCGGTCACGGTCAGGGCGGCCGTCACGCGCGGGCTGCGCCGGGCCGCCGCCCCCTGGACGTCGACGACGCTCCTGAGCAACATCGGGCGCATCCCGTACGCCCTGGACTTCGGCGACGCGGGCCGCGCGCACGCCGTGTGGTTCTCCGCCCCGGCCCGGCTGCCGCGCGGCCTCACCGTGACCACGGCGTCCACGGCGGGCCGCCTGCACCTGGCCCTGCGCTGGTCGAAGGCCCTGCTCAGCCACGGCGACGGGGCGCACCTGCGGGATCTGTTCGAGCACTACCTCCACGCGACGGAGCACACGCGGGCCGACGAGAAGGGAGGGCCGAGTTGACCGCCACGGCCACCAAACGCCCCGCCGGACTCCGGGACTTCTACGAGGACCCCCGCGTCCCGGTCGCCTCGGGCGACGCCCGCACCCTGCGCCAGGCCCGCATCCTCGCCGACGCGCTCGGCCCGGCCACGGCCCGTGCCGCCACCGTCCTGGACATCGGCTGCGGCGACGGTTCGGCCGCCGCGACCGCGGCGCCGCTCCTCGCGGGCCACCGCGTCATCGGCGTGGACTGGTCGCAGGACGCCCTCAAGCGCGCCCACGCCCACCTTCCGTACGTCGTACGCGGTGAACTCACCGACGGCGGGCTGCCGTTCGCCGACGGGGCGGCCGACGCCGTCCTGTTCAGCGAGGTCATCGAGCACCTGGTGGACCCGGACAGCGCGCTGGACGAGCTGAGAAGGGTCCTCAGGCCAGGGGGGCACCTCATGCTCTCCACGCCCAACCTCGCGGCCTGGTACAACCGCGGCCTGCTCCTCGCCGGGGTGCAGCCGGTCTTCTCCGAGGTGAGCCTGCGCGGCATCCACGGCCGCCCCGGCAAGGAGGTCGTGGGCCACCTGCGGCTCTACACGGCCCGCGCCCTGCGGGAGTTCGTCGCGGCGAGCGGCTTCACCGTCGTACGCATGTCAGGTGCGCCCTTCCACGGCGTGCCGCGCCCGCTGCGCGCCCTGGACCGGCTCGCGTGCGCCGTGCCCAGCGCCTCCTCGATCCTGCTGCTGCACGCCCGAAGGTCTTGAGTCCGATGTGGTGGGGTGTGGCCGCCGCGCTGCTCGCGAACGTGCTCTACAGCACCGGGTTCGTCCTGGAGAAGCGGGCGCTGACCGCCATGCCGTCGGTCAGCGTCCGCAATCCGGCGCGGCTGCTGAGGCAGGTGCTCGGCAGCCCGCTGTGGATCGGCGGCTCGCTCGCCCTGGCGGCGGGGTTCGGCGCCCAGCTCGCGGTGTACCGGACGCTGCCGATCGCGGCCGCGCAGGGCATCTTCGTCTCGGGCCTCGTCCTTCTGCTGCTGCTGTCCTCGGTCCTGCTCGGCGAGCGGACCTCGGGGCGGGAGCGGTACGCGGTCGCCGCGATCCTCCTGGCGCTGCTCATGGTCGTCCTCTCGCTGAACGAGGAGAACGACACGGTGAGCCGCGGCGCGCCCGTGCCGCTGGTCCTCACCGTCTGCCTGCCCTCGCTCGCCGCGGGCCTGTGGCTGTACGGCGCCGCCGAGCGCCGGGCCAAGCACCGGCACCGCATGCCGTCGGCGGGCGTCGAGTACGGCGTGGCGGTGGGCCTGCTGTACGGCGTGAGTTCGCTGGCCATCAAGGGCGTCTCCAGCCATCTGACGACCCAGGGCATCGGCGGCGCCCTTGTGGACCTGCTGCGCTCGCCGTACCCGTATCTGCTCCTGTTCACCGGCGCGTTCGGGCTGATCATGTCGCAGGCGGCGCTCCAGCGCTGCCGCGCGTCGCTGATCGTCCCGGTCTGTACGACGGTGACGGCCCTGTTCACCGCGGTGCTCGGGACGCTGGCGTTCGGCGAGGCGCTGCCGGACGAGCCGGTGCGCCTCGCGCTGCGCATCGCGGGCACCGTGCTCGCCGTGTCCGTCCTGCTCGCCATGCCGAAGCACGACGGCCCCCCACCCCAATCCACCCCACCCCCCAAGGAGTTGACGAGCGGATGAACCCCGACGACCCGTTGCTGAAGATCCTCGCCTGCCCGCTGGACAAGGGCCCGCTGCATCTCCTTGCCCCCGCGGAACCCCTCGTACCGGAGGAGGCGCTCTACAACCCGCGCCTGCGCCGCCGCTACCCCGTCATCGACGGCATCCCGCAGTTGCTGCCCTCCTCCGGCGAGCAGGTCCCGGAGGACGAGCACGAGCAGCTCCTCAAGCGAATATCCCCGTGACGGGGGGCCGCCGATGACGCTCGCCGCGCGCCTCGCGCCCTACGTCCCCGACCGCCTGATCGCCTCCCTGGCCCGGCTGGTCTACCCGCGCTTCGAGCCGGAGCTGGCCCGGCTCGCCGACCTCTGCCCGCCGGACTGCGGCACCGCCGTGGACGTCGGCGGCTGGTACGGGCCCTGGTCGCGCCGCCTCGCCTCCCGCGCGCGCCGCGTGGTGACCGTCGAGCCGGTGCCGCGCCTTGCCCGGCTGCTCGACGCCAGCACTCCCGGCAACGTCCGCGTCATCCAGGCCGCGGCCACGGACCGGCCCGGCACGGCCCGGCTCTGGCTGCCGCACGGGGACAACGGCGAGCGGGGCGTGTCGTCCCTGATCCGCCGGGACATCCACGCCACCGCCGTCGACGTGCCGTGCATGACGCTGGACGGGCTCGGTCTGCGGGACGTCCACTTCGTCAAGATCGACGTGGACGGCAACGAGCTGCCGGTGCTGCGCGGCGCGCACGAGCTGATCACCCGCGACCATCCGGCGATCTTCATCGAGCTGGAGTCCCGTATCCAGCCGATCGCCCCGATCGTGGACCTCCTCACCCGCCACCACGGCTACCGGGGCTGGGTGCTGCCACACGACACCTGGCTGCCGCTGGCCTCCTTCGATCTGGAGGCGCACCAGCGCGACACGTCGTACGTGGTGACGCAGGGCCTGCTGCGCCGGGTGCTGACGCCCCGGCACCCCCGCTACGTCAACTCGGTGCTGTTCCTTCCGGAAGGCCGCCGCCCGGGACCGCGAACGGTGCGCGACGATGGAGCACATGCCCGCTAGTTCCGCCTCCGCGCCCTTCACCCCGCTCGACTTCCAGCTGGTCCTGCTGCGCCGCATGGCCGACCACAACGCCGACCTGGTGGAGGACGCCCGCCGTGCGCTGGGCGCCTCCCTCGCGCAGATGCGGGAGGCCAACCGGCGGTGGCAGGCGATGACCCGCGGCGCGCGCTCCCGGGGCGCCGCGGCGCGCTACCGCTCCGTCCTCGGCGCCCCCGAGTCGACCACCCGCCGCACGATCGGCGACCTGGAGTGCGAGGCGCTGCTCTGGCCGCTGCCCCTCTGGCCCGACCTGCGCTTCGAGGTGCTGCGCGCGCCGAACGGGGCCGTATGGAACGAGTGGCTGGTGCGCGCCCCGGGTTCGCCGGGCCCCGGCCTCCGCACCCTCGACGACCTGACCCCCTGGTCCTGCACGGTCGACGAGGCGGCCCGCGCCTTCGCCCCGGCGAGGCCCATGGAGGGCACGGCCCCGACCCGCTGGCGCCTGACGTTCGAGGCACCGGACGCGGGGGGCGAGCGGCGGCGCTGTGTCGCGGAGTTCACGTGGGGGTTGTTGCAGCGGGTGGATACCGCACCGGTCAGCCGGTAGAGCCGTGGCGGCCACAAGCGCCACCCCCACCCATGTTCGACCCTTCCAACATCTGCTTATGATTCAGCGGTGTTCGATTCACGGCACATCAAGACGTTCCACGAAGTGGTCCGGGCCGGGTCGTACTCGGCGGCCGCTCGGTCGCTCGGGTACACGCAGCCCGCGATCACCCAGCAGATGAAGGCCCTTGAGCGGTCCGTCGGGACTCCGCTGTTCACTCGGGTCGGGCGGCGGATGCGGCTGACGGAGGCCGGGGAGGCGCTGTCGCGGCACGCCGGGATCATCCTGGACGACATCTCCGCCGCCCAGCAGCAGATGAACGCGATCACGCGGCTGCGGTCGGGGCGGGTGCGGGTCTGTGCCTTTCCGAGCGCCAACGCCACCCTCATCCCCGAGGCCCTGGCGCGGCTCGCCTCGGGGCATCCGGGGGTGCGCGTCGAACTCCTTGAGGACGAGCCGCCGGAGTCGCTGCGGCGCGTGGTGCGCGGCGAGTGCGACATCACGCTCGCCTTCACCTACCCCGGCCTGCACGAAGAGGTGCCGGAGGAGCTGGCGGAGATCCCCCTCATGGAGGACCAGCTGACCGTGCTGCTCCCCACGGGCCACCCCATGGCGCGGCGGCGTTCGGTCAAGCTCGCCGAGCTGGCGGAGGAGCGGTGGATAGCCGGCTGCCCCCGCTGCCGCGCCAACTTCCTGCACGAGTGCGCCGAGTTGGGCTTCGCTCCCGACATCGCCTTCACCACCGACGACAATCTCGTCGTGCAGAGCCTGGTCGCCGAAGGGCTCGGCATCGCGATGATGCCGGGGCTCGTCCTGAACTTCCTCTGCCACCGCAAGGTGACCGGCCGCGCCCTGGACCCCGCCTCGCGCCGCAAGGTCTCCGCGTACGTGCTCAAGGACCATCTGCGCATCCCGGCCACCGCCCTCGTCCTGGACGTGCTGAAGACCGTGGCCGCCAACCGCGTCGGCTGCTGAGACCGCCACCCCCTCGATCCATAAGCAGAGTTTTCAGGGGAGCGAAAGAACTGTCGTTGGACGTGATGGATCGAGCGGCGCGACGCTGCCCGTATGACCACGCCGACCACGTACCGGCCCGCCCGGACCACCGCACGCCTCGACACCCTCGTCGCCGACGTGCGCGAGGCGGTCGGGCGCGGCCTGCCCCCCGACCTGACCGCCTACCTGGTCGGCGAGCGGCTCGCGCCCCACCTCGGCGCCGCCGATCTGCTCACCGCCGAGCAGTGCGAGGGCGACCCCGAGCGCTACCGCCAGCACGTCCTCCACGCCGAGCAGGACGGCAGCTTCTCGATCGTGGCCCTGGTCTGGCTGCCGGGACAGCACACCTCCGTCCACGACCACGTCTCCTGGTGCGTCACCGGCGTCCACGAGGGCGAGGAGCACGAGCGCCGCTACCGCCTGGTGCCCGCCACCGAGCCCGGCGGCACGGCCCGCCTGATCGCCACCGACGACGTCGTCAACCCCCAGGGCGCGGTCTGCGGCTTCGCGCCGCCCGGCGACATCCACCGGGTGTGGAACGCCTGCGGCACGCGCGCGATATCGATCCACGTCTACGGCGCCGACATAGCCCGCCTGGGCAGCAGCGTCCGCCGGGTGTACGCACTCCCGGCCGACCGCTGATGGCACTCCTCGGGGAGCGCCCCAAGTCCCGGCTCACGGCCCCCGCTTCCGCCTCTCCCGTCACGCGTCCCCCCGGCAAGCTTCCCGGGCTCGCCCTCGCCACGGCCGGCGTCGGCGTGGCCTGGGGCGTGCACCACCTCGTGCCCGGCGTCCCGATGCTCACCGCCGCCGTGGTCCTCGGCATCGCGGCGGCCCATGTGCCGGGCGCCGCCCACCACTTCGTACGCGGCCCCGGCAAGGCGGGCCTGACGTTCGCGGCGAAGCGGCTGATGCGGGTCGGCGTCGTGCTGCTCGGCCTGAAGCTGGGCCTGGAGGACGTGCTCGGGCTCGGCTGGGCGTCGGTGGTGATGGTGCTCGGCGTGGTCGCCGTCACCTTCTTCGGCACCTGGTGGCTGGGCCGCCGCATGGGCCTGCGCGGCGACCAGCCGCTCCTCATCGCCACCGGCTACTCGATCTGCGGCGCGTCCGCGATCGGCGCGGTCAGCGAGGTCTCCGAGAGCGACGAGCGGGACACGGCCACCTCGGTGGCCCTCGTGACGCTGTGCGGGACGCTCGCGATCGCCGTACTGCCGCTGCTCCAGCACCCGTTGGGGCTCACCGACGCGGAGTTCGGGCGCTGGGTCGGGGCGAGCGTGCACGACGTGGGGCAGGTCGTGGCGACCGCGCAGACGGCCGGCTCCGGGGCGCTCGGCGACGCGGTCCTGGTCAAGCTGATGCGGGTCGCGCTGCTCGCGCCGCTCGTCGCGGCCGTCGCCCTTTCGGTGCGGGCACGGTCGAGGTCCGGCGCCGCCGGGCGGGCCGGGACCGCCGAGGGGGCCGGGAGCGCCAAGCGCCCGCCTCTCGTGCCGCTCTTCGTCGTCGGCTTCCTCGCCATGGTCGCCCTGCGCACCACCGGCTGGCTGCCGGGCGGCGCGATCGACGCCGCGCAGACGGCACAGGAACTCCTGCTCGCCGCCGCCCTGTTCGGCCTCGGCAGCGCGGTCGACCTGCCGTCCCTGACCCGCACGGGCGGCCGGGTCGCGGCGCTGGGCCTGGCGTCGTGGGGTGTGATCGCGGGGATCTCGTACGTAGGCGTGGTCCTGACGTACTGAGCGGCCGTCCACCGCCAGGAAGGGCGGGGTCGCCCTGTGTGAGACTGCACATGCCCCGCACCCCAGGCCGAGCAGACTCCGAGGAGTACGAGACGTGGATCCCCTCTTCCCGACCCTGGCCGCCCCGCACGCGCGGAACTCCGCCGCCGGGGAAGCGCTGCGCTTCGGCGAGCGCGCGCTGAGCCACGACGAGCTGGCCACCGTCGCGCGGGCGCTGGCGGGCCGTCTGGGCGGCGCGGACCGCGTCGCCGTCTGGGCCACGCCCTCCCTGGAGACGGCCGTGGGCGTGGTCGCCGCGCTGCTCGCCGGGGTCCCGGCGGTGCCGCTCAACCCGAAGTCGGGCAGCGGCGAGCTTGCGCACATCGTGGCGGACAGCGCGCCTTCGCTGATCCTGGCCGAGCCGGGTGCGGAGCTTCCTTCGGCGCTGGCGGACTTGCCCCGTATCGACGTAACTACGGACGTCGGCGCAGCACTCACGGACCCGGGCGCCCCCGAAACCCCCGAAGCCCCCGAAGCCCCCGAGGCTCCCGAGGCTCCAGCCCTGATCGTCTACACCTCGGGCACCACCGGTCCGCCCAAGGGCGCCGTCCTGCCGCGCCGTGCGATCGCCACCACGCTGGACGCCCTCGCGGACGCCTGGCGGTGGACCGCCGACGACGTGCTCGTGCACGGCCTGCCGCTCTTCCACGTGCACGGCCTGATCCTCGGCGTGCTGGGCCCGCTGCGGCGCGGCGGCTCGGTGCGCCACCTCGGCCGGTTCAGCACCGAGGGCGTGGCACGCGAGCTGGGCTCCGGGGCGACCATGCTCTTCGGGGTGCCGACGATGTACCACAGGATTGCCGAAGCCCTGCCGGACGAGCCGGAGTTGGCGAAGGCGCTGGCCGGGGCGCGGCTCCTGGTGTCCGGTTCGGCCGCGCTGCCGGTGCACGACCACGAGCGCATCGCGGCCGCGACGGGCCGCCGCGTCATCGAGCGGTACGGCATGACGGAGACCCTGATGAACACCAGCGTCCGCGCGGACGGCGACCCGCGCGCGGGAACGGTCGGCGTGCCGCTGCCCGGCGTCGACCTGCGCCTGGTCGACGAGGCGGGCGAGCCGGTCCCTGCGGACGACCCCGAGGCGGTCGGCGAGATCCAGGTGCGCGGCCCGAATCTCTTCACCGAGTATCTGAACCGCCCCGACGCGACCGCCGAGGCCTTCGCGCCGGGTGGCTGGTTCCGCACCGGCGACATGGCGCTGCGGGACCCCGACGGCTACGTACGGATCGTCGGCCGCAAGGCCACCGACCTCATCAAGAGCGGCGGCTACAAGATCGGCGCGGGCGAGATCGAGAACGCGCTCCTGGAGCACGCGGGGGTGCGGGAGGCCGCGGTCACCGGGGAGCCGGACCCCGACCTCGGGGAGCGGATCGTGGCGTGGATCGTCCCCACGGACCCTCACTCCCCGCCGCCTGCCGAGGAGTTGGCGTCCCACGTGGCGGACCGGCTGGCCCCGCACAAGCGGCCCCGGGCCGTGCGGTACCTGGACGCGCTGCCCCGCAATGACATGGGGAAGATCATGAAGCGGGCGCTGCCGGGGCGTGGCTGACGCGGGGGGGGGGGGGCCGCCCCGCTCCTCGAACGCCGGAGGGGCTGACACCGCCCCTCCGGCCGCCCCCTGAGGAGGGCTATCTCACTCCCACCGCCCGAATGATCTCCTGGGACACCGACCCGCCCCGGTCATCGCTCACCGAGGCCCGGAACGAGACGGACCCGGCCCCGGCCGGCACCTTCAACTCCCCGCCCCAGTAAGCCTTCTCACCGCCGCGCCCCAAGGCGACGCGCCGCCACGACTCCCCCTCATCATACGAAACGGACAACTCACCCCCGCCCAAGGCGCCCCCTCCCGCCCCTTTTACATACTCGGCGAAGATCCCGACCGGCACGGTCCGCCCACCGCGCACCTCCCCCGCGAGAGACGTGTCGACGTCGAAGCCGAGGTTGAGCAGCGGCAGCGGGGTCTTCCGGTCCGCCGGGGTCTCCTTCGACCGGAAGGTCCACTCGGCGTGCCCCTTCGTGGCGAGCTTCCACCGCGCCGGATCGAGCGTCGTGTCGGTGACGACCTTGTACGTGCGCTCGGCGGGATCCGCGCCCCGCACGTACACACCGGCGCCCTCCCGCCGGTCGACGCTGACACCCTCCACGAAGACCTCGCTGACCTGCGTCATCGTCTCCTCGCTCCACACATCGCCTAAGCCGGTGTGGTCGGGCCCCGAGTCGCCCCAGCCGGGCACGTTGAACTCCAGCGTGTCCCCGCGCCGCGTCTGGCCCCAGCCGAGGCCGGTGCCGAGCCAGGGGCGCAGGACCGGCTTGAACCAGTTCAGGCCCGTCCGCTCACCCCCCTTGTAGGAGACGAGGCCGCCGCGCTGCTCCAGGGCGCCGGGCCCGGTGGACACGGACTCGTGCCAGAGCAGGCCCGCACCCGTGGAGACGTACTCCGTCCGCGTCGCCGGGTAGTCGACCTTCTCCTGGAAGCCGAAGCCGATCGGGAAGGCGTCGGTGATCGAGTAGCGGAACTCATCGCCCCGGGCGGGCCTCACCGCGTGGAACTTGGTGTCCAGGACGGCCAGTTCGCGCTTCCCCGGCCGGTAGGTGAGGTCGTGCGGGACGGCTCCCTCGTGTCCCTCGGAGAGGTCGTAGACGTAAGGGGTGTTGACCGTGCCCGTACTCTCGATCCTCTCGCCCGCCTCGGCCGTCGCGATGAGCCGGGCGCCGTCGGCGGCGTCGACGGTGGCGATCTGGAGCGGCCGATCCGCGTTGTCGTCGCCGCCGAACCAGGCGTGGAGGCGGCCCGCCCGGTCGTCCGTCACGAACAGGGCGCTCACTCCGGCGTCCTGCGCCGCCTGCCCCAGCCGCTCCGGGGTGACCGCGTCCGTGCGGCGTACGACGGCGGCCTTGCCCCGCACGTCCTTGCCCGCGTACGCGGCCGGGGTGCCGTCGCCCGCGTCCACCAGCGCCCACTTCCTCCGCCCCTCGGCGATGGTCCCGCCGGGCTGGGCGACGGCCTCGCGCAGGCCCTTGACGTCCACGAGGGGCTTGCCGAGCCGCCAGACCGTGCGGTACTCGAAGCTGCCCTCGGTGACCTCGGAGGTCGGGGCGGCGAAGACGCTGTCGTACTTCACGGGCACCTGCACGGCCCCCTGAAGCTCGGCGCCGCCACCCTTCCTGTCGTACTCCATCAGCAGCTGCCGGGTGGCGGTGCGCCGCTGGACCTCGGCCCGGGTCTCACGCAACTCCCGCCCGTCCAAAGTGACTTCACGGTCGCGGTCGAGACTGATCTGCGGTTCGGCGAGGAACCCGAGGCCGAGCGAGTCCTCGCCGTGGGCGCCGCGCACGTCGAGGAAGGACGTCAGGGCGTACGTTCCCGGCGGCAGCCGCAGCTTCAGGGCGCCGGAGTCGCCGACGGCGGCCGGGAACGGATCGGCCCCCTCGGCGAGCCGCTGCACCACGAGGTCCGCCGGGGCTGCGGCGCCGTCACGGTCCTTGACGTGCACGGTGAGCGTGTACCGCTCCGCCTCCTTGACCAGGCCGAACGCGGTGTGCGCGACCTCCTTCCCTCCGGCGCTCGCGACGATGGCGCCGCTGGTGTTCCCGACGGGCGCCTTCGTGCCGTCGCCGGTGACGGTGGTCGAGGCGGTGCCGTGCGCGGGGACGGTGAGGGTGGTGTCGCCGAGCCCGACGGCCCCGTCGCCCCCGCCTCGTACACGGAGGCTCAACTCGACTCCGGCGCCGGACGAGTTGGCATAGGTGACGGTCCTACGGGCCGGCTCATTGCCCTCGTACGGCCAACCGTGGAAACCGAGATCGACGCTGCCGCTCGCGGTGATGTCCGCACCGACCGCGTCGGGCACGCTGACCCGCCCGGCGCCCAACTCATACGTGCTGGCGTCGAGTTGCCGGGACGTGGACATGAGCGCGTTCTTGAGCCGGGCGCCGGTCCAGTCGGGGTGCTTTTCGGCGAGGAGGGCGGCCACGCCCGCGACGTGCGGTGCCGCCATCGACGTACCGCTCATCTCGGTGTAGAAGCCCTCGCCGCCGGTGAGCCCGGAGCGGGCCGCGAGGATGTCGACGCCGGGCGCCGACAGATCGGGCTTGAGCGCGTGGTCGCCGGTGCGCGGGCCCCGGCTGGTGAAGGGCGCGGCCCGGTCGTGGGAGTCGACCGCGCCAACGGTCAGCGCGGAGTCGGCGGCGCCGGGCGAGCCGATGGAGGAGGGGGTGCCGGCGTTCCCGGCCGCGACGACGAAGAGGGCGCCGGTCTCCTCGGAGAGCGTGTTCACGGCGGTGGCCATGGGGTCGGTGCCGTCGCTCGGCTCCTGCGAACCGAGGCTCATGGACACGACCTCGGCGTCGGCCTCCTTGGCGGCCCACTCCATGCCCGCGATGACCTCGGACTCGCTCCCGAAGCCGTCGTCGCCGAGCACCTTGCCGACGGCGAGGGAGGCGCCGGGCGCGACGCCCCTCTCCTTCCGCCCCTCGGAGGCGGCGCCGCTGCCGCCGACGGTGGAGGCGACGTGGGTGCCGTGCCCGTTCCGGTCGGCGACCTCCTCACCCGGGATGAAACTCCTGCTCTCCGCGACGCGCCCCGCGAGGTCCGGGTGGTCGCCGTCGACCCCGGTGTCGAGGACGGCGACCTTCACGCCCTTCCCGGTGAGCCCGGCCGCCCATGCGTGGGGCGTGCCCATCTGTTCGTTGCTCCGCGCCATGTCGGCCCGGACGCGGCCGTCGAGCCAGACCTTGTCGATGCCGGACGCCTCGTCGCGTATGGCCCGCCACAGGGCGTCGGGCTTCGCGGCGCTCACGGCGAGGCCCGCGACACTCGGCAACGACCGCACCTTCACGACCCCGCGCGGCAAGGAACGGGCCCGCCTCCCTCCGCCCTCCTCATACGTGACGATGAGCGGAAGCGGCGCCCCGGCGTGGTCGGCGGCCCCCTGCCGGATCAGCCCGGTGACGTCGAAGAGCCGCGGGTCGAGCACGCCGGAGCGGAGGTACGGCCGCGCCTCGTCCGGCACGACGCTGAGGCGCCCGCCCGCCAGCTGACTCCGCACGGCACCGTCGGCGCCGGGGGCCCGTGCGACGGCGACGGTCCGGCGACCGCCGGGGAGGCGGGTGACGGTGACCTGGTCGCCGGTGATCAGGGTGACGGTATGGGCGACGGGGGCGGCGGCCGCGGGCTCTCCGTAGGGGGCGGTGGCGCCGGGCCCGCCTGGAAGCAGGGCGAACACAAGGGTGCCGACACCGACAAGCCCGGCTCTTCGCCGCGCGGGGGCTCTCCTGTCCATGGGCAGCCTCTCTTCGTGGACGCCGTGCGGGGCTGATGCGCGAGCGCTGCGAAAGAGTGTCAGGCTCCTTGTGCGACAAGGGAGTTGCCGGGAGGTGGCGGAAATCCGCCACCGCAGAATCCACACGCCGAGCGACGGCGCCCCGTAAGGGGCGCGGGGGAACTGCGCCAAGCTGAAGCGCCCCGTAAGGGGCGCGAGGAACTGCGCGACCAGCCACGCCCTACCCGCAGAGACCACACGACCGGCCCTCCCAGGGGCGCGGGGAACGGCGCGACCAGCCACGCCCCACCCGCAGGGACCACACGACCGGCCCCTCCCAGGACCTGCGCACCGAGCCACGACGCACCCGCAGCGAGCCCCCTCCCCCGGGCCCCCGAAAACCACCCATCCAGCCGCACCCCACCCGGCCCACCCCAGCAGGCGCACCCCCCGCCCCCGACCCCACGATGCGAGAAAGGACCGCCGACCGACGGTCCCCACCGGTCTGCGCTCTCGGGAGGACCTGCCATGACCGTCAGTCTGGAGCAGCTACGCCGTTGCCACATCGCCGTCGACCTCGGAGCCGCGAGAACCCGGGTCTTCGTCAAGGGCGCGGGCCTCGTCGTCGACGAGCCAAGCGCCGCCGCGGTGAACACGAGAACCGGCGCCCTCATCGCGGTAGGCCAGTTCGCCGAGCAGATGACGGGCCGCACGCCCGGCTACATCCGCGTCGTCCGCCCCGTCTCCGGCGGCACCGTCGTCGACATCGAGATGGCCCAGCGGATGCTGCGCCACCTGCTCGGTGAGAAGCTCCGCCGCACCCTGCGCCGCAAGCCGAGGCTGCGCGCCGCGGCATGCACCCCGCACGACGCGGACCCCCTCGCCCAGCGCGCGGCCGTGGAGACGATGGTCGGGCTCGGCGCCCGCCGAGTCGAACTGGTCGACACCCTCATCGCGGCGGCCGTCGGCTGCGGCCTGCCCGTGGAGCGCCCCGAGGCGACGATGATCCTGGTCTGCGGCGCCGCCACGACACAGGTGGCGGTCCTGTCCATGGGCTCGATCGTGACGGCCGAACGCATTCCCGTGGGCGGTGAGGCGATCGACCACGCGATCGTGCAGCACCTTCGCCACCAGCACGAACTGATGCTGCCCTCGCAGTCCGTACGTCCCCTCCAGCTCGCCCTGAGCGGCAACGGCCTCACCCCGCACGGCCCGGAGTCCACGGAGATCCACGGCAGGGACGTCGCGACGGGCCTGGCCCGTTCGGTCCACGTGGACACCGCCGCGGTCCGCGACGCGATCCACACCCCACTGACCGCCGTGCTCGACGGCATCGGCAAGGTGCTGCGGGACTGCCCGCCGGACCTGGTCGCGGACCTGGCGGACCGCGGAATCATGATGGTGGGCGGCAGCGCGCGGCTGCCGGGGCTCGACCAGATGCTGCGGGACGCGACGGGTATGCCCGTACAAATCGCGGAAAGGCCTGATGTGTGCGCCGTACTGGGACTCGGTGCGATGCTGGAGGGCAAGATCCAGCCGCTGGTCCTGGACCCGCTGTCCGGCTGACCGGGGCCGGAGCCAGAGCCGGAGCCGGAGCCGGAGCCTGACACCGCGACACGGAGTGCGTGACCGAGATGCCCGAAGGAACGGACGCGCCGCCGCCCCCTCCGCCCCCGCAGCCCCCTCCGCCCCCGATGCCCCTGCTGGACGCGGTGCTCAGCGTCGGCGCGGACCTCGATCTGCGGGCCACGCTCCAGCACATCGTGGACAGCGCGGCCCGGCTCACGGGGGCGGGGTACGGCACGCTCGGCGTCAACTCCCCCGTCCACGAGGGGCCGACGGAGATGTTCGTGGCGGGCGGTGGCACGCCGCCGGCTCGCGGCGCGGCGGGCGGCGACGTCATCCGCGTACCGATCCACGTCCATGACGAGGCGTTCGGTGACCTCCTGCTCGCGGACAAGGCGGAGGGGCCGTTCACCGACGAGGACCGCCAGCTCCTGAGGATCCTGGCGAGTCAGGCGGGCATCGCGATCGGCAACGCCCGCCTGTTCGAGGCGGCCCGGCAGCGGGAGCGCTGGATCGAGGGCGCCGCGGCGGTCACCACGGCCCTGCTCACGGGCGAGGCGGCGGCCGACGCGCTGATGACGGTCGCGGACCGCGCGAGGGTGCTCGCGGGCGCGGCGGCGGGCGTGATCCTCCAGCCCACGGAGGCAGGCGGCATGCGGATCGTCGCCGCCTCCACAGACGGCGCCCCCCACGGCTGGGGCGCCTCAGCGGGCCTCTCCGAGGGATCAACGGGCACAACCCGAACGACCGCCCCGCCCGGCGGCACCGGTGCAGCCGAAGCGCCACCCGAGGCAGAGGCAGCCGGAGCGGCCGAGACGCCGGGGGCGCCCGAGGCCGCGTGGACGACCGGGCCGGCCGGGTCCACCGCGTCAGCCGGGCCCATCGGGTCCACCGGGTCCACCGGCTCCGCCGGGCCAACCCGAGCGTCACAAACGGCCAAGGCAGCCGGAACAGCCGAACCGAGCGACCCGACCAAGGCCGCCCGACCGCCCGAGCCCACCGGCCCGCCCGAGGCCGCCACCCCGGCCGAAGGCGCCGAGACGACCCAGCCGGTCCACGCGGCCCCGACGTCCGAACCCCACCCCGGCGAGGCAAGCCCCGGTCCCCTGGCCGCCCCCGACGACGAGACACCCCCCAGCACCCCAGCGCCCCCCACCAGCAAGACCACGCCCGCCAGTGCCACCCCGCCCCCCGACCGCCACGCCACACCCCCCGCCGATACCCCCAACTCCTCGCCCCCCAACTCTTCGCCCCCCACCCCCTCCAACCACAACGACCTCATCGGCACCACCATCGAACCCGGCAGCGCCGTCCTCACCCAACTGCTCGGTGGGGAGCCCGTGTTCATCGAGGACTCCGCCACCGACCCGCGGATGACGACCCACGTACGCGCCCGCTTCGGGCCCAGCATGATGCTGCCGCTCCAGGCCGGCGGCCGGCTCATCGGCACGCTCGCGCTGCCCCGCAGGCGCGGCGCGCCTCCCTACACCGCCGCCGAGCGACTGCTCGCCACCCAGTTCGCCTCGCAGGCCGCCCTTGCCCTCGTACTCGCCGACGCCCAGCAGAGCCGTCGGCGCCTCGCGGTCTTCGAGGACCGCGACCGCATCGCCCGCGATCTGCACGACCTCGTCGTCCAGCGCCTCTTCGCGACCGGCATGATGCTGGAGTCGACCCGCCGCAAGGCCCACTCCACGCAGGTGGAGACCACGCTCGACCACGCGGTCGACGAACTGGAGTCCACGATCCAAGAGGTCCGCACGGCCATCTTCGCCCTCCAGCAGCCCCCCGCCGACGCCCCCACGACCTTCCGCGGCAAGGTCCTGCGCGAGACCGCGGGCGCCGCCGCGATCCTCGGCGTCCAGCCCTCCGTGCACTTCGGCGGCGCCGTCGACACCCGGGTCACGGACCCGGCGGCCGCCCACCTCCTCGCCGCCCTGCGCCGGGCGCTTGCCGCCACCTCGCGCCGCACCGGCGTCACCCGGGTCGACGTGGCGGTGGACGCCCGCGCGACCCTCCCCGACGGCCGGGAAGGCGTACGCCTGACCGTGTACGACGACGGGGCCACGGACGGCGTGGAAGCGGGCACGACGGTGACCTGGCAGGCTCCCCTCCAGTAAGGGACCAGGAACCCCGCCCCCCGACGGAACGTCAGAGCGTCACCACCGAGACCTCCGTCGCCTTCACGCTCGTCCACACCTCGGCCCCGTCCACGATCCCCAGCTCCACCGCCGCCTGCGGAGTGATCTCGGCGACCAGATCCGGCGCCTCGCCGGAGACGATCAGCACCCGCAGCCTGCTCCCGGCCGTCGTGACCTCGCGGACCGTCCCCCGCCACACGTTGCGCGGGCTCCCCTGCGGCCTCTCGCGGTGCACGGAGACCGCCTCCGGAGCGATCACCGCCAGCGCCCGCGTCCCCTCGGCCGGCGCGTCGGCGACGACCAGCCGCCCCTGACCCGCCAGGACGAGCGTGCCGTCCGCGCCCACCGTCCCCGGCCAGGCGTTGCGGCCGAGCATCCGCGCCACCCACGGCGAACGCGGATGCCGGGTGACCTCGGCGGGCGGCGCGTCCTGCAACGTACGCCCCTCGTCGAGTACGAGGACACGGTCGGCCAGCGACACGGCCTCCACGGGATCGTGCGTGACGATCAGGCACACCCCGCCGAAGCCTTCGAGGTGGCGCCGCAGCGTGTGGCGGACGTGCGCGCGGGTGGTCTGGTCGAGGGCGGCGAGCGGCTCGTCGAGGAGCAGCAGCCGGGGCCGGGCCGCGAGCGCCCGGGCGAGCGCGACCCGTTGGGCCTGGCCGCCGGAGAGCTGGCCGGGCTTGCGGTGCGCGAGGTGTCCGACGCCGAGCCGGTCGAGCCAGGCCCGCGCCTCCTGGCGGGCCCGGGCGCGCCGGACGCCCTGCGCGCGCAGCCCGTACGCGGTGTTGCCGAGCGCGTTCAGGTGCGGGAAGAGCGCGCCCTCCTGGGGCACCCAGGCCACCCCCCGGCGGTGCGGCGGCAGCGCGGTGACGTCGTGGTCGCCGAGCCGCAGCCGGGCGTGGGCGCGGGGCGTCAGGCCGAGGAGGGCGCGCAGGAGCGTGGTCTTGCCGGCGCCGTTGGGTCCGACGACGGCGATGGTGGTGCCGGGCGCGGCGTCGAGGGTCAGTTCGTCGGCGCCGGTGACGTCGGCGTGCAGACCCCACTTCTCCTGCGGGGCCAAGGCTGCCAGAGCCGGCAGAGCCTCGCCGAGCGGTTCGGAGCCACCTGAGGCAGCCCTGTCCCCTGCGCCCCCCGAAGCACCCGGAGCACCCAGGCCATCCGAAGCACCCAGAGCATCCGGAGCCTCCGGAGCACTCGCGGCCCCCGTCCGCCCCCCGGCCCCCACGCTCGCCCCCGCCGACCACCGCCCCCGCAGCCCCACCAGCACCGCCATGGCGATGGCGAGCAGCAGCAGGGAGAGGGAGGTCGCGGCCTCCGGTGAGTCCTGGAGCAGCAGATAGACCTGGAGCGGCAGGGTCTGCGTGGTCCCGGGAAGGTTGCCCGCGAAGGTGATCGTCGCGCCGAACTCACCGAGGGCCCGCGCCCAGGTCAGCGCCGCGCCCGCGATCAGCCCGGGGGCGACCATCGGCATGGTGACGGTGAAGAACACCCGTACGGGAGAAGCGCCAAGCGAGGCCGCCGTCTCCTCGAAACCGGGCCGCAGCCCGCCCAGCGCGCCCTCCAGGCTGATCACGAGGAACGGCATCGACACGAACGTCGCCGCGACCACCGCGCCGGAGGTGTGGAAGGGCAGCACGATCCCGAAGGTGCTCTCCAGCCAGGGCCCGAGCAGCCCGCGCCGCCCGAAGCCGAGCAGGAGCGCGACCCCGCCGACGGTCGGCGGCAGCACCATCGGCAGCAGTACGAGGGAACGTACGAACGCCTTCCCGGGGAAGTCCACCCGCGCAAGGAGCCAGGCCAGCGGCACCCCGAGCAGCAGGGAGAGCCCGAGCGCCCAGAACGACACGAGCATGGAGAGCTTCAGGGCCTGGGTGACCCCGGGCGCGGACAGATGCCCGCCCAGCTCCCCCCACTCGGTACGGGCGAGGATGCCGATCAGCGGCATCAGCAGGAACGCGATCGCGAGCAGCGCGGGCAGCGCGAGGGCGACGGGCGTCCGGGGGCGGCCCGGGGCACGGGTGCGGAGGTGGAGGCGGCTCATCGGCGTTCCTGGGCTAGGTGCGGGGCAAACGGGTGGGCGGGATCACCCCTGCAGCGCGGGGCAAACGGGTGGGTGGGTGGGGAAACCGCCGCGAAGCGGCGAAAAAGCGGCCACTCCTACAGCCCAGGGCACCCGGACGGACGTACGGCGCTACGGCTTCTGGAACCCCGCCTCCCGCAGAATCTTCTGCGCAGGCCCCGTGCTGAGCCACTTAACGAACGCCGCCGCCTCCTCCCCGTTCGCGGAGCCCTTGAGCGTAGCCGCCGGGTAGGAGGCGACGGCGTTCTGCGCGTCGGGGATCTCGACGGCGTCGACCTTACCGGGAGCGGTCGCGGCATCCGTCCGGTAGACGAGACCGGCGTCGGCCTCGCCGAGCTCCACCTTGCTCAGCACGGAACGCACGTTCGCCTCCTTGGAGACGGGCTTCACCTCGACGTGCCGCCGGTCCAGGACCTGCTTGCTGTAGCGCCCGACCGGAACCGTGTCGTCCGCGAGGACGACCTTCAACTCGCTGTCGCCGAGGTCCTTCAGCCCCTTGATCCGCTCCGGGTTCCCCTCCCGGGTGGCGATCACAAGGCGGTTCTTGGCGATCACGGTGGGCGTCCCGGTCTCCGCCTTGAGGCCGTCCATCGTCTTGGTGTCGGCGGTGACGAGCACATCGGCGGGCGCCCCCTGCTTGACCTGCGCGGCCAGCTCCTGCGACCCGGCCGCGGAGACCGTGATGCTGGTGCCCGGGTGGTCCTTCTCGTACGCCTTCTCAGCGGTGGCGAACACATCGGTGAGGGAGGAGGCGGCGAGGACGGTGAGGTGCACGTCCTTGCCGCCACCGCCCTTCTCGCGTCCGCCGTCGTCGTCACCGCTGCCACAGGCGGCGGCGAACGGGACGAGCAGCGCGGCCGTCACGACCGCGGCGGCACCACGGCGGACGGAAGCGGGAACGGAAGCGGGGACGAACGATTTCGGAGAGAACGACATGGGCAGGGCTCCTGGCTCAGGCGCGATCAATGTGCACACTCGTGGACTTCACGCGCGCGGTGGCCTGCATCCCGACCTCAAGGCCGAGCTCCTCCACCGCCTCACGCGTCAGCAGCGAGACCAGGCGGTGCGGCCCCGCCTGGATCTCCACCTGGGCGGCCACGTCACCGAGCTTGACGGCGGTGACGATGCCGGGAAAGGCGTTGCGGGCGGAGGTGTACGGGACGTCCTCCTCGCCCGCGCCGCCGCTCTGCGCGACCTCGACGGAGAAAGCGGCCAGATCCCGGCCGTCGATGAGCCGCCGCCCGCCCTCGTCGCGGTGCGTGGCGACGCGTCCGGCGTCCGCCCAGCGGCGGGCGGTGTCGGGACTGACCCCGAGCAGACGCGCGGCCTGCCCAATCGTGTAGGACTGCATATGCGACAAGATAAGGGCGATTGCCTGGCATCTGAAATAGTTGATGAGTTCCTCCATGGCAGATGCGAGACCTCATGGAGGAACACCCAAGGCCGCCCAAGGCCGCCCGGCACGACATCTCCTGAGGAGAACAGGCATATGTCGGCCCACTCGGCCAACTCGCCGCCCATGGCAACCTTCGGCAAGGACAAGAACACGGGGCCGGGCCCCGAGGTCGAGGCGGCGGCGCCCGACGAACCCACCGAGCTGCCGGCCCGCTCCTGGTGGTCGGTCCTGCGGCGCACCGGCAAGGAGTTCATGGACGACGACCTGCCCGACCGGGCCGCCGCCCTGACCTACTACGGCGTGCTCTCGCTCTTCCCCGCCCTGCTCGTCCTGGTCTCGGTCCTCGGTGTGATCGGCGAGAAGGCGACCACCTCGGTCCTGGACAACCTGGAGAAGCTGGCGCCGGGCCCGGTGCGCGACCTGCTGAGCGACGCCGTACGGCAGTTGCAGGGCAGCGGCGGCACCAGCGGCGTGATGGCGCTCCTGGGCCTGGTCCTCGCGGTCTGGTCGGCCTCCGGTTACGTGGGCGCCTTCATCCGCGCCTCGAACGCTGTCTACGACCTTCCCGAGGGCCGCCCGGTCTGGAAGCTGACACCGCTGCGGATCGCCCTGACCCTGGCCCTGATGGTCCTGCTCGCCGTCAGCGCGCTGATCGTGGTCTTCACGGGCCCGATCGCCGAGCGCGCGGGGGACGCCATCGGCGTGGGCGACGAGGCGCTCACGGCCTGGTCCATCGCCAAGTGGCCGGTGCTGCTGGTCCTCGTCGTCTCGATGATCGCCCTGCTCTTCTGGCGGGCCCCGAACGTCCACGGCCCGGGCTTCCGCTGGCTGAGCCCCGGCAGCGTGCTCGCGGTGCTCCTGTGGCTGGTGGCCTCCGCGGGCTTCGCGCTGTACGTCGCCGGTTTCGCCTCGTACAACAAGACGTACGGCACCCTGGCGGGCGTCGTGATCTTCCTGGTCTGGCTCTGGCTGTCGAACCTGGCCATCCTGCTCGGCCTGGAGTTCGACGCGGAACTCGCCCGCCAGCGCGCGATCGCCGGCGGCATGCCCCCGGAGGAGGAGCCGTACGTGGAACCCCGCGACACCCGCAAGTGGCCCCGCCGCCGCCACTCCCGCCCGGGGCCCGCGTCCTGACAGGGACCGGCGCGTCATCCTGATGACACGGCGGCCTCCGGCACGTCGAAGGGGTCGCGGCGCTCCGCGAAGTTGCCGTGCTCGGCGACCGCGAGCCCCTGGCTGTACGGGACGCCGTGCCGCTCCAGCTGGGCCGCGGTCTCCGGCGTCGGGCCGACGAACCGTCCCGGGTCGCCCTGCGGGACCAGCGCTACACGCGGGTCGCGGACATCGGCGGGAGCAGCGGGGCGCAGCACGTCGAGCAACTCCTCGACGTGCGGCCAGTACCCGGCCATCTTGGCGCCTCCCAGCACCTGGGGGGCGCCAAGGAGCGAGAGTGCCGCCAGGTTGCTGTAGTTGTCGAAGACGGTCGCCTGTTGTGCGGGGCATTCCAGCAGCGTGCCGTCGGGTCCTGTCCGTCGGCCGTGGGCCTGTTCGGTCAGCCGTGCGCACCAGGAGGTCAGCGCCTCGTCCGGGACCGAGGCGGCGCCCGCGGCGTGCTCCCGTACGAAGGAGACGAGCCAGGGAAGCGGGAAGTAGGTGGTCGCCGCCGGTGCCGTGACCATGCCCGCCGCCCGCTCGACCACGGCGGTGATCAGCATGTACGAGACGGCCAGGTCGGCCCCCCACCGGGCGACCCGGGACGCCGCGAGGTCGGCGCCCGCCGCCGCCTCGGGCACGGCGTCCATGGCCGGTTGGCTCGCGACGGTCACGTGCTTGCGCCGCTTGTTCCGGGAGAACTGGCGATGACCGCGGACGTTTCCGTCTTCGCCGAGGTACCACCACGCGTAAGGGCGCCAGCCCAGGTCGGAGAAGTTGACGTGGGTCAGGACGACGCGGAGGTGGTGGACCGCGCGCGGGGCCCGTCGCTGCGCGGCCGCCGCGTACCAGCAGACCCTCATCCGCGGGTCGAAGACGTTGGGACTGGCGTGCGGCAGGGAGACGAGCGCGGGCCCGCTCGCCGACCAGCGGGCCAGCGAGGCGTCGTCGAGGCCCAGGAGGGCCAGCGCCTCGCTCACCGCCGCGGGCGGTGCCTGGGGGTGCAGCAGGGTCGAACGCCTGCGTCGTACGTAGTCGATGAATGCTTCCTCAGCGCGCACCGGCCAACTCCTCCATCTCCGGGTTCCGTCCGACGCTCCACCAGGAAAGTCCTGAGACGGCCAGGACGGCGGCGAGGATCAGCCATGCCGCACGGAGGCCGAAGGCGTCCACGAACCAGCCCGCCAGCAGCGCCGCACCTCCCTTGGCGGACCCCGCGACAGCGTTGCGCACCACGGTGAACCTCCCCACCCGGTCCTCGGGCGGCGCCTGATTGGTCAGCACCTGCATCACCATGATGTGTGTGGTCAGCACCGCGGCGAGCACCCCGAAGAGCAGGATGACGACGACCTGCCAGCGGACCACGGCGAGGCCGACGGCCAGTACCGCCCCGGCGGGGAGGGCCACCCGCAGGACCGCGTTCGAGGACATCCGCCCGGACGACAACGCCATTCCGGCGAGGAACCCCCCGCCCATTCCGGAGGCGCTGAGCATCGCGTAGAAGTTCCCCGAACCGGGGGCGACCGCGTGGGCCAGCGGGACCGCGGCGGTGGAGATGAACGGCAGTGCTCCGCTGCTGGGGACCGAGTAGACGAGGATCGCCCGCAGCACCCCGGGACTGGCCGGGGCCTGCCCTTCCGGTTCCTTCCCGGCAGCCGCCTCACCGGCTCCGGTGCCCGCCGCGGCCGGGACCCCCACGGCCTCGCCTTCCCGCTCCGCCGCATCCGCCTCGGGGGCCATCGCGCGGTGCACCGCCCAGAGCCCGGCCAGGTAGAGGACGGCCGCGGCCGCGAAGCACCAGCCGACGGCGTCGGCGCCCAGCAGCAGGCCGGCGGCCCCGCCGCCCGCCACCCCGCCCACCTGCGCCAGCGATGTCGAACGCTGCCGCAGCGTCACGGCGTCCGATGCCGCGAAACGCTGCCGGATGAAGCGGCCCGCGTGCGCCTTGTTCATGGTCTTGACGAAGCTGAGGCTGCACTGCACCGCGGCGAAGGCGGCCACGGTGACGCCGACGGACGCCTCGGCGGCCCAGACCAGGGCCAGGAGCGAGGAACCGGCCAGCAGGACCCAGTTGGTCACCGAGAGCCGTCGTGCCGCGTTCCCCCTGTCGGCCCTCTTGCGGACCATCAGCCCGAGGACGACACCGGGCAGGTAGGCGGCGGCGCCCATCGCCCCTGTCACCGCCGCGTCATGGGTGAGGTGGTAGGAGGCCCACATGATGGTGAGCGCCTGGAGGCTCTCCGCGACGCCGCCGACGCAGAAGAAGGTGAGCAGCCATCGGGCGCCCGGTACCGCCCGGGCGGAGCTCCTCGCCGTCATCCGGCGGCGCCGATCCCCGGACGCGCGGGGCCCGCTGCGTCCCGGCCCGTGACGGCCGAGCGCAGCTGGGCGGCGTCCTCGGGCGTCAGCCCCTCGTAGTACGCCCGGTACTCGAACTCGCACGAGCTGGCCGGATCGGCTCCGCGGGCGATGTTTCCCTCGCCGACCAGGACGACACCGGGCAGGTCACGTACGCGCGGAGCCGGCAACGGCAGGCTGCCGTCGGGGTTGGGGCGGGCCCACAGCAGACCGCTGGTCTCGGCCGGAGCATGCCGCGGCGCGAACCTGTCCGCGTCGTGGCCGAGCTGGCAGGCCACGAACGCGCCCCAGAGGTCCGCCCCGGTCGTCACGCGCAGCAGCTCCCCCCACCCCGCGCCGGCCGGACGCATGCCGACCTCACCGAAGTACAGCTCCGCGCCGTCGTACAGGAACTCCGCGTGGAAGACGCCGTCCACCGCGTCGAGTGCTCCGATCACGCTTCGGGTGAGGGCGGTCAGCCGGGCATGCATGGCGTCGTCGCGGCAGAGGATGGACGTGCCCCACGTGCCGGCCTTCTTGAGCGCCGGCCGGTCGTACTCGGAGACCTCCACCCAGGAGACACGGCCGTCGTGGCAGACGCCGTCGCAGTGGAACTCCCGCTGTACCGCGACGGCCTGCTCGACCAGCCACAGTTCGCCGTGGTCCGCGAGCCAGGCACGGGCCTGGGCGACGGGCATCCGGCGGACGTCCCGTGAGGCGGAGGAGGCGATCGGCTTCACGACGACCTCGGCCATGGCCCGCGTACGTTCCGGCTCCTCGGCCAGGAAATGCCCGGAGAGCCAGGCTTGTGGGGAGGGCACGGCGGCGGCGAGCCTCCTGCGCATCCGCCACTTGTTCGTCACGGGCAGTGTCTGTTCGTAGCCGAGCCCCGGCAGGTCGTACCGGCTGCGCAGGAACCCGGCGGCGAGCATGGTGCTCTCGCTCGTGGCCACCACCGCGCCGAACGGCTGAGCCGCCATCAGCGCGTCGGCGTGGAGCAGAAGCTCGGGGCCGGGCGTCTTCTCCCACTGCCGCGCCTCCGCGTCGAGGCGGACGAACTCGTGCGTGTCGGAGAAGGCGGCCATGGCGCGGCGGGCCCAATCCTTGTCGCGTCCCAGTACGAGAGCCCGGGTCCTGTTCGTCGACACCTCAGACGCTCCGGTTGAACTCGGCTATGGCACGCAGACCGTCCACCAGGCCCTCGTGTGTCGCCGCCTTGACGATGGCGTGTCCGCACCGTCCGTACGTGCCCACACGGTCGTTCTCCGGTGCCGGGTAGTCCACTTCGACCACGTCGAATCGGTCGCGGAAGTCGTCCTCGGTCAGTTGTCGTCCGGCGTCGCGGACCAGGTAGATCCATCCGAACAGCTCGGCGGGCTCCTGGGGTGGCACCGGCAGTTCGGGGGCCCGGCCGAGCCCCACATCGAGGGTCGCGGCGTAGAGGTCGACGCCATGGGTCATGCGCAGCACCTCGGGTGTGAGCGCACCGGCCGGACGTGCCCCCACCTCCCCGAGGACGAGCTCCCCGTCCGGCCGGACGAAGGCTTCGAGGTGGAAGACGGTGTCCGGGGCGTCCAGCTCGCGCAGGACCTCCGCGGCGAACCGGGTCGCCCGGGCGCTGAGTTCGCTCTCGGCCGGCCCTAGCGGCGCGTCGGCGACCGCCTCGCCCTTGGTCCATCCCATCAGCGGGGCGAGGTAGCCGGAGACCGCCGTCCACGCGGGACGGCCGTCCCACCACACGCCGTCGACGTGGATCTCGCGTCCCTCGACGTACGACTCGACCACCGTCGACACGTCCGACCGGGCCGGATGGCGGCGCAGGTAGTCGTCGAGCTGCTCCTGGCCGCGGATGGGCTCGGTGGCCTGGGAGCCGAATCCGTCGGCCGGCTTGGCGACGAAGACCTCGCCGAGCTGCTCCGCCAGTGCCGCGTAGTCGGGCGCGGAGGGGTTGAGGTAGGCGCACCGGGCCGTGGGGATCTTGGGGGAGACGGCTCGCTTCTGGACGCGTTTGTCGCGGAAGCGCAGGCACCGCGCCGGATCGGTGTCGCCCGGCAGGCCGAACACCGAGCGGATGACGGTCGCCGAGAACATCGGGTGCTCGTGCCCTGTGACCACCGCGCTCATCTTGTCGCCGGGATGCTCCGTGACGGCGCGCAGGACCTCCTCGGCGTCGGAGAGGTCGGCGACCTTCGTGTAGGACAGTCCCTTCAGACCAGGCTTGATCTTGTCGACGACGAGATGCAGGTCCAGGCCGGCGCGCCTGGCCGCTTCGACGAATCCTGCTCGATACCCCAGACAGACAACAGTCACTCTCGTGCACCGATCTCTTTGACGTACAGGTGGTGGGAGGGCGGGAACGGTCGCGTGGGCCGGTATCCCAGGGCGGTGAAGAACGCGATGTTGGCGGCGAGACCGTCGCGCAGGGCGATGACCATGCGGCGCGTACCGAGGGAGAGAGCCCGATCCTCCACCGCGGCGACCAGTTGGGTGCCCACGCCCTTGCGGCGGCAGTGCGGCGTCACGGCCAGAGCGTCCAGCGTGTGCCCCTCCGGATCCGGCGTCTGGTGCACCACGCCCACCCATTCGTTCCCGGCCCGTGCGATCAGCCAGGTGTCGGAGCAGGCCCGGACGGTCTCTGCGGACCACCGCAGAGCGGTCGGACGGAATGTCGCGGCGAACGGCCGGTAGACGTCGTGGATCAGCCGGGCCACCGCGGTCGCGTCCCGGCGCCGCGCCTGCCGGACCACGACGGGCATCACGACGGCCGGACCGCGTAGAACGCTTCGCTGAGGTACGGGATCTCGACGCTTCCCCCCTTCGCGTGGCGGGCGCACAGATCGCGTACCCGGGCGTAGAAGACCGGTCCCACGGCCGCCACCGCGCGCTGCGCCTGGGTGGAGGAGGAGCTCATGGTGACGAACTCCTCGACGGTCAGCGACTGGTGCCACTCGGCCGCCCGGCGCTCGGTGTGCGAGAAGGCCGCGCCCAGTTCGTCGGCGATGTCGAAGCTGCGGTAGAAGCGGCTGTAACCGGGTGAGAGTTCCTCCAGCAGGTCCTCGTACTCGGCGGCGAACCCGCCGGCCGCGTGGTCGCGGTTGTTCTGGATGACCATGCAGACCCCGCCGGGGGCGAGGCACCTGGCCGCCTCGCGCAGGTAGGCCGCCCGGTCCATCCACTGGTAGGACTGGGCGGCGACCAGGACGTGGACGGAGCCCGGGGCACACGAGGAGAGGTACTGCTCGGCGGTCCCCTCGTGCCATTCCACCTCGGGGAACTTCTTCCTGCCGAGCCGGATCATGTCCGCCGACACATCCACGGCGTGTACGGCCGCGTCGGCGGGAAGGTGCGGCAGCACTCCCTCCAGGGCGATGCCCGTGCCGGCCCCGGCGTCCACCACGGTCGGCGGGCCCGCCTCGGGGAGGAGGCCGACGAGGTGCTGGAACAGGGCGGAGGGGTAACGCGGCCGTGTCCGGTCGTAGTTGTCGGCCAGGCCGTCAAAGCTGGCATCGGAAGGGGGCACGTGGCTCACGCTCCAGACGGTGAGGGCTTCACACGGTTCAGAAGACCGCCCGAGGCGATCATTTCCAGCAGAAAAAGCGGAGGCTTCGGAAACCCGGCGATCACGTCTCCCTCGGAGCGGATCTCTCCGCGCTCCAGGTCGACGGAGATCGTCATCCCCTCGCTGAGGTCGCCGGTATCGGCCTCGATGGCGGGGAGGGCGAGGTTCCAGCAGTTGCGGAAGAGTATCCGGCCGAAGCGGGGGGCGATCACCAGACTGATCCCGTTGGCCAAGAGGGTGGAGACCGCCTGTTCCCGCGAACTGCCGATGCCGAAGACCGAGTCGCTGACGATCGCGTCCCCCGGCCGGACACTCTCCACGAAACCGGGGAGGTAGGCCTCGAACAGGTGAGGCGCGAGGCGCCCGGGATCGGTGTGCATGTGCTTGTAGCGTGCCGGGATGATGTCATCGGTCGAGACCGTGCCGGCGACGCGGCGCACCCGGTGTGTCGATATGTGGGTCACGGCAGGTCCTCCACGCCGGGAACCGCGCCGCACAGCGCGGTCACCGCGGCCACGAGCGGCGACGAGAGGTAGATGTTGGCCTCGGGGTTGCCCATGCGCCCGCGGAAGTTGCGGTTCATGGTGGAGAGCACGTTCTCGCCGCGGGCGGGCAGCGGGCCCTGGGTCCCCACGCACGCCCCGCAGCCCGCGGGCGTGACCACGGCTCCGGCCTCCAGCAGTGTGTCGATGTGGCCGGCGCGCATGGCTGCCCGGTAGATGTCGTTCGAGCCCGGCGTCACCACGAACTGGGTGCCCTGGCGCACGCGGTGGCCGCGCACCACCGCTGCCGCCTCCGCGATGTCCTCCAGTCGGCTGTTGGTGCAACTGCCCAGGAAGACATAGGAGATGGGGGTGCCCGCCGCCTCGTCGAGCGGCACGGTGTTGCCCGGCAGATGCGGCAGGGCGACAGTGGGCTGAAGACCGCTGATGTCGAATTCGATCCGGGAGACCCCCTGAGCCGTTCCGGTCGGGATCGTGCCCTCCGCGTCGGGGACGAAGACGCATTTCGCGCCGAGTTCGACGCCCAGACTCGCCAGGCCGGCGGACGCGTCGCTGGACAGGTCACGCGCCCACGCCCCGGTGAACTCCACCGACCGGTAGAGGAACGGTTCCTGGCCTCGCTCGCGCAGCAGGGTGAGGAGTACGTCGCGTGACCGTGCCGCCCGCGTCGGCGTCCCCGTGATCCGCAGCTCGACGGTTTCGGGAACGCGCAGCCAGGTGGTCCCGGTGACCATCGCCGCGACGATGTCCGAGGCTCCCATGCCGAGGCCGAGCGCCCCGAAGGCGCCGCCGACGCAGGTGTGGGAGTCGGACCCGAGGACGAGGGCCCCCGGGGTGAACCATTCGGCTTCGGCGGCGATGACGTGGCTGATGCCCTGGCCTCGGGCGCGTACGTCCACCCCGAGGCGCGCGGCGAACGCGTCGGCGTCCTTCATCCTGTCGGCCATGTCGACGTTGGCCACGAGAACGGAGTGGTCGAAGACGAAGCTCACCCGCTCCGGGTCGAAGACCGTCGAGAACCCGTACTGCTCGTACAGCCTGGCGACGGTCGGCGCGTTGCCGTCCTGTACGTAGATCCGGTCGGGCGTGGCGGTGACGATCCGGCCCGGTTCCACCGGCCCGTCCTCGTGGTCGCGATGGTCGGCGATGATCTGTTCGGCGAGCGGGGTCCCGCTCTTGAGCCGCCGTTTCACAGCCCGTCCTCAGCGCCGCGCGGCGCGCGTCTGGTCGGCGAGTTCGCGCAGGCGCTCGGGCGAGACGGTGCCGCCGACGGCGATGGCCTCGGCCCGCACGTCGTGCAGCAGTGCCTCCAGCGTCTCCGTGTCCAGATCGGCACCACCCTCGCCGAGGGCGTGGGCGATCACACCGCGGCCGGAGTGCTTGCCGACCAGCAGCTTGCGCTCGCCGCCCACCAGTTCCGGGGAGTACGGCTCGAAGGTGGAGGAGTCGCGGAGCATGCCGGTGGTGTGGATGCCGGATTCGTGGGCGAAGACGTTGGGTCCGACGATCGGCTGCCACGGCGAGGCGGGAATGCCGCAGGCCTCGGAGACCAGGCGGGACAGGGCCGTGAGTTGGGTGGTGTCGATGCCGAGGTCGACGTCGTACCACTGGCGCAGGCTCAGCACGACCTGTGCGAGATCGGCCATGCCGGCCCGCTCCCCGATGCCGTTGACCGTGACGTGGAAGTAGCGCACGCCTGCTTCTATCGCCGCCAGGGTGTTGGCCACCGCGAGGCCGAAGTCGTTGTGGCAGTGGGCCTGGAGGTCGATGTCGGCGACGCTGTCGATGGCGCGCACCCGCTCCGCGTACTGGCTGGGCGACAGGATGCCGATGGTGTCGGACAGGCGGAGCCGGTCCGCTCCCGCCTCGGCGACGGCGACCGCGTACTCCTTGAGGAAGTCGGGCTCCGTGCGTCCGATGTCCTCCGCGCTGATGCTGACGAAGCAGCCCTGGTCCTTCGCCATCTTCACCATGTCCTGCGCCGTGGACAGCAGCCATGTGCGGTCCCGGCGGACCGAGTTCTTCAGGTGGTTGTCGGAGGTGGGAAGGCCGATGTGGATGGCGCGGAAGCCGAGGTCGATGCTGCGCTGCACGTCGCCGCGCACACCCCGGTTCCACCCGATGAGCGTCACCTCGTCGCGGCGCTCCAGCATCTCCTTCAGGGCCCGGACCTCCTCGCCTCCCATGGTGGGGATCCCGGGCTCGATCCACCGCACCCCGGCGTCCACCAGGGCGTTGAAGATCTCCACCTTCTTCTTCGCCGACAGAGCCACGCCGGGGGTCTGCTCGCCGTCGCGCAGGGTGGTGTCCTCGATGATCAGGTCGTCGCGCATGCTGATGCTCTCTTTCCGTCTATCGCTGAGCGGAGGTCACGTACTGGTTCTCGGGACGACGCAGTCCCAATTTCTGCCGAAGGGTGCCGGGTGTGTAGCGCCGTTTGAATACTCCGTGGCGCTGGAGCCGGGGCAGAATGTTCTCGGAGAAGTCGTTGAGGCTCTCCGGCAGCAGCGGAGGCATGATGTTGAAGCCGTCGGCGGCGCCGCTCTCGAACCACTGGAGCATTTCTTTGGCGACCGCGTCATAGCTGCCGATGAGGGTCAGATGGCCGCGTGCGGTGGTCATCTTCTCGTACAGCTGGCGTATGTTGAGCCGCTCGCCGTAAGCGAGCTTCTCTATCAGTGCGCGCCGGCTGGTGTTGGCGTTGCTCGGCGGCAGGTGCGGCAACGGGCCCTCGATGTCGCAGGATGACAGATCGAATCCGCCGACCAGGTCCGAAAGCATGCTGAGGCCGAATTCAGGACGGATGAGCGACTTCAGCTCTTCGACTCTGTCCTGCGCCTCGCTTTCGTTCCTTCCGGCGTAGACGGTGAGGCCCGGAAGGATGATGATTCCGGGGTTGAGCCGTGCGTGGCCGGCCGCCCGCTTGTCGAGGTCTTCCGCGAAGGCGACGGCGGAGTCCAGGTCCGGTTGGGCCGTGAACACCATCTCGGCGGTTCTGGCGGCGAGTTCCCGGCCGGCATCGGAAGACCCGGCCTGCACTATCACCGGATATCCCTGTGGCGGGCGGGAGACGTTGAGCTCCGCTTCGAGTGAGAAGAAGCTTCCCCGATGGCGCAGCTTGTGCCGCTTGGCGGGATCGTAGAAGCGGCCTTGCGCCTTGTCCGCCGGAAAGGCGTCGTCCTCCCAGGTGTCCCAGAGGCCGCGCACCACGTCGATGAACTCCTCGGCCCGGCCATACCGGTCCGCGTGCGCGGGATGCGATGCCAGCCCGAGGTTGCCGGCGGCCGCGAGTTTGGACGTGGTCACCAGGTTCCAGGCCGCCCGCCCTCGCGAGATGAGGTCGAGGCTGGCGTACTCGCGGGCCAGGTTGTACGGCTCCTTGTATGTCGTCGAGGAGGTCGCCACCAGACCGATGTGCCGGCTGACCATGGCCAGCGCACTCATCAGTGTCAGCGGTTCGAAGAAGGTCACCCGGCCCCCGAAGCCGGCCTGGTCGTCGTTGAAGACGGCCGGTGCGTCGGACAGGAACAGGGTGTCGTACAGGTGCTGCTCGGCGAGCCGGGTCACTTCGACGTAGTGGTCGAGGTTGCGGGTGGCGGTCGGATCGCTCGTGGGGTGCCGCCAGGAGGCGGCATGGTGCCCGGTGCCGTACGAGACGTAGGCACCCATGATCATCTGTTCCCTGCGCTGTGCGGGCATCGCGACGGCTCCGGTGGGTCAGTGGCGGGGGGCGCGCACGATGGGCCGCTTGTCCTCGGGCATCGAGAGGATCTTCGAGGTCTCGATGCACACCTCGCCGGCTTCGAGTGCCCGGCCGTGGTCGAGGATGCGGTGACTGACCTCTTCCATGGCCCGAGTCGCCGCGCGCAGCATGTGGTTGGCGTAGATGATCAGGCGGAAACCCGCCTCGTGAAGCTCTTGCTCGGTAACCGAGGGATAGGCCGTCGGAATCGACACCAAGGGGATGTGCGGATACCGCTTTCGCAGCTCGCGTGCCAGATCGAGCACGAGGGACTCGTCCGCGCTGCGGCTGTGAATGACCAGGCCGTCCGCCCCGGCCTCGACATAGGCTCCGGCGCGGTCGAGCACCTCTTGTCTCGGCAGTCCCGTGATGAGCCCTTCGAGCCGAGCGATGATCATGAAGTCGGTGCCGGCCTGTGCGGCCTTCCCCCGGGATATCTTTTCGCAGAACTCCTCGACCGGGGCCATGGTGTGCAGACCCTTGCCGGGCAGCAGAGAGTTCCGCTTTTCCCCGCTCTTGTCCTCGATCACCACGGCCGATACGCCACGCCGCTCCATGGCCCTGACCAGATATTCGAAGTGGCTCACCCGTCCGCCCGTATCCCCGTCCATGACGAGAGGCAGGGTGCTCACCGAGAAGATCTGATCGATCCAGGACAACCGCAGATTGCTGTCGAGCAGTTCGATGTCAGGAAGGCCGCGCAAGGCGGAGTCGGTCAGCGAGCTGGACCAGAATCCGTGGAAGCTCCTTTTCGTCGGCCCTACCCCCTGGGCGTGCTCCGCGATGACCGCTGAAAGCGGGCTGTGCACTTCCAGTATGCGTACGAACTTCTCCCGGGAGAGGGCCTCCCGAAGTGCCGCCAAGCGAATCTCGTTACCTACGCTGGAAATACTCACAAGCACTCCCTGACGACGATCCTGCCTCCGGCTCCGGTGCACTCCGAGAACCACGCTTTCCTGCGCCACTTTCTCGCGGATCGCGCTTCCCGCTCTCGGAGTTGGGAGGCGGTGACAACAAAAGCGGTGATCGTCTGGCGCGTCAATGATCTCCTCTTCGCGCACCCGACCGGTGGAATACTTTGCGCCACCGGCCGAACCTGCCGGGGTCACGCGGAGTCGCGGACTTTACCCGAATTCGGGAACTCTCTTACCTTCCCTATACATCTAGATGGTTGATCAATTGACGTAACGCTACGTTCACCTTCCCGCCCCCACCTCTACGTGTCCGGGCACCGGGCTCCACATGGCCGGATTCGCACGTCGAACGTGTCCGCGTGGCGCGAGGCGCAGGGGTGAACACGGCACTCCCTCGCGCGGTTCCGCAGACGCGGGCCGGCTCTGCTGGCTAAAATTCCTTGCTGTGTAGGGGAGTTGAGTATCGCTGCGCCTTGTTGCGGCGACATCGGGGGGCGCGGTGACAGAACCACTGAGGGTTACGCCGTCGGACGGCTGCGAGATCGATGACTGGAGTGCCGTCAAAGACGCGCTGCTCGGGGTGGTCCGCCACGCGGATCCCGCGGCGGGCGAGAGCACCTGCCGTGCCGAGGGGAAGTGGCATGCTTCCGTCGCGAGCGTCGAGGTGGTCAAGCGGCTGGCCGGTGGCCGTGGCGGCGCGCAGGTTCTGGAGATCATCACCCGTCGGGACGGCAACCGGCAGCCCACGCTCCATGTGGCGAAGCTGATGGACGTGGGTGAGGCCGTCAAGGAGTGGAAGGGGTACAGGCGGCTCATCGCCACCTGTGACAGCAACATGTTCGTGGCTGTCACGGCGGTCAGCCAGGGGGTCGCCGAAGAGCGTACGTGGGAGGCCCGCAAGAGCGTCGTGGTGTACCGGCACGCCATGGACTGGGATCACCGTGCAGAGGTGAGCATGGTGGCCCTGGAGGACGTGATCGCCGCCGCCGTGGACGGGCACACCCCTGAGGATGAGTGTGCCGGGCTTGTGCGGCAGGTGCTCGCCTCGCTGGCGGACAGCATGTATGCCCGCGCCGAGACGCAGGAAAGGCAGCTGGCGGCGTCTTTCAACCGTTCTCTTGGCTTTGATCTCTGCCTGTCGGTGGGCAGAGTCGAGGGGCGCGCCGGTGACTTGCTCCTGATGGACGGCAACGCCGATGCCGAGGACAAGGAATCACGGCGGATCTACTCCGATGACGTGGCGGAGGAATCCACCGCGACGCCCGGTGCGAAACGTTCCCTGACTCCCGGCCAGACGGTGCGGCTGTCCCTGAGCAATCTTGAGGTGAGTGACGACGAGGTCAGAGGGACACTGGTCGAGAGTGCGGTCCATGTGCGGGTGAAGCTGGTGGGCTCCGCGAAGGCGGCCGCGAGTCTGAAGCGCATCCGTCAGGAGCAGGCGAACCGCAGATCCGTGGAGGTGCTCGGTCTCATCACGGCCGTGCGCGCGCAGTCGTGGTCGACAGCGATGGCTCGCGCGTTCGGACCGGAGGCCTTCACCGAGACGGAGGCGGCGATCACCTACGGGGAGACGCGTATCGCGCATCCGGTGGGACGCCTGGCATCGGTCCTGTGGGGGCCTGCCGACAAGCGGTCGTTCTCGCCGGTCCACCGCGACCTCAATCCGCGCAACATCATCACTCTGGGCACGACTCCCTATCTGATCGATTTCGCGACGTTCGAGGAGTCGGGGGCGACTCTCCAGGATCCGGCGTGGCTGGAGACCTGCTTGGTCCGGGACTGTCTCGCGGACCGGCTGACGTGGGACGAGTTGGTGCGTCAGCAGCGTCTCCTGGGCTTCCTGGTGCGGATGACCGCGCACTGGGACGGCGATCGCGTCCGCGCGGCGGCGGAGCAGGTCGCCCAGGCCTTGACGACCGACAACCCACGCCTGGGACGGAGCCTGCTGCTCCTGTGGCAGGTGCGCGGCACGCTCACCGAGACCTCGCTGCGGGCCGTTCTCGGTGATTGGCGTGTGCACTATCCACAGCACTTGGTTCTGGCCGCCTGCAAGACCCTGAAGTGGGCGGAGAACGCGGATGAGGTGGCCAACCCCCATCGTTTGCGGGCGTCGTGCGCCGTGGCCGGGGTGGCGAGTGAGAGTCTGGGACCGCTCGGCGAGATGTTCGCCGACTGGGCACCGGGGGACGCGGCTCTCGCCTGCGAGGTCCTGCTGGATGCCGGTGAGGCGATTTCCTCGGGCGCGGGAGATCTGCTCCTTGCGGTGTCCTCCCGGGTGGAGGACCGCGCGTTGCTGGCCCGTGTGGCACAGGGACTGCGGAGACTGCCGTCATCAGCCCTGTCGGAGGCGCGCCAGGCGTTACTCCTTCGCCACCTGAAGGGGCCGGATGCCCCAGCGGGAAAAGCAGAGAGGCCTGACCCGAGCACGGGGCAGGCCGATGATCTCTCGTTCACCTACATCGCTCTGGAGGGCCACCGGTTGCCGCCGGGGGCCCCGTGTGTGCAGCAAGGGCACGGCGCGTTGTCGGCCGCGTCCGAGGACTGTGTCGCCTTGGTCGAGCGTGAACAGCATGTGGTGCTGTTGTCCGATCCGGGAGCGGGAAAGACGACGGTGGCACGTGAGTTGCATGTGCGGCTGCTGTCGGACGACGTGGTCCCCGTCAGCGGCCCACTGCTGCCGCTGTGGGTCTCTGCCGTCGGTGTCATCGAGTTCTTGCGCGCCTCCAAAGAGCCGACGACCGTCCACCGGTTCCTGCGCGTGGCCAATGGTCTGCAGAAGGTGCTGTCGGACGCGTGTCTGGCGGCGTTGATCGCCATGGGCGGGGTGCATGTCACCGTTGACGACCTGGACCTGGTCGACAGCCGCGAGCGCAGCCAGATCATGGTCTATCTGGCCCAGATAGCCCGCAAGGCTCCGAGGCTCAGACTCCTTGTGTGCGACCGCATCCGCGACTACGACCCGATGGTCCTGCGGTGGCCCGCGGTCGCCGTGCACAAGGTCCGTGAGGGACCGGCCCGGGACTTCTTGCGGGCGGTGCTGCGCAAGCGGGACAAGCACGGCTGGAAGAACCGGTTCAAGAACCTTGAGGCCCGCCTGTTCCGGGACGTCGGCGCCGGGGCGCTGCGCGATCTGGCCGGCAAGCCGCAGTTCCTGAACATGCTGGTCGACCAGTACGCGGGCACCGACGTACTGCCGTCCAACCCCGGCGAGTTGGTGCACCGCTATCTCACCCGGCTGCTCAACGACTCCGCATCGAGCGTGCACGTCGATGATCTGATCCGGCTGCTGGGAGCGATCGCCAAGAAGCTCGACGCGTCCGGCGCGCTGCGCAAGGCGGCGGCCGAGGCCGCGCTGGAGAAGGTGGCCGAGGGACAGGGCCAGGAGCGGTTACGGGAACTGCTGGCCACGCCCTGTCTGGACGAGGTCGCCGGACGGGTCAGCTTCCGTGATCCCCTGGTGCAGTCCTACTGCGGTGCGGTCGCTCTGCAGCGGTACCCGAAAGAGGCTCTCAGGACCGTCACGGACTACGTCCTGCGGTACGGGTGGAGAGAAGCGGCCGTCTTGCTGGTCACCGATCCGGAGACGGCGGAGACGACGACCGAGGCCGTCGTGCGGGCGGGGGTCATCGCCAGCCCCTGGTACGGGGCTCTGCTGATGCAGGCCGCCCCGGACAGTGCGGTCATCGAAATCATCCGTGACACGTTCCTGCGGGAGCAGAAGGACGTTCTCCGCTCCTCGGACAGCGGCGTCCCTGCCTGGAAACGCTCCGCGTACGCCCTGGCCAAGTACGGGGACCGGGCGGCTCTGGAGATCCTGCGCGACACCGCTCTGGCCGCGGAGGTATCCACCGACGCCGCGGAAGCCGCCCTGGACGGCCTGGTGATGATGTACCGGTGGTTCGTCCCCGATGCGAACACCTACCTGCAAGAGGTGCTGACCGCTTTCCTCGACGCCCCGGCCGAGCGAACACCCCGGCATCCGCGGCTGGTCACGCGGGCTCTGCGCAGTATCCAGGTCGCGGAGCTGCACAGCCTCGTGGGCCTGGCCTGGGACCGGATCGCCGCCCATGAGCCCTGGGAGGTGCACTCCCAGGCGTGGGAGACGGTGACGCATCTGGGGGTGCGGCCGGACCGGTCCAGAACCCGTGCCTACGCGGACGCCTGCGGTGAGCGGCTCCTGCGACTCGACGCGGAACTCAAGGAGACGGCCGCCACGGAGACCACGCAGCTGCTGGACTCGGAGCGGCTGCGGCTGCTCACGCACCTGGCGACGTGCGGTCGGCTGGAAACCGTCCTGGCCTACCGGTTCCGGTTCGGACTCGCCGACTACCGGGACTGGCCGCAGCTCATCGACAGGGCGGCCGCAGCGCAGCACTCCTTCCAGTGGCACGGGGCGGCGGCCCCCACCTTGCTGCTGACCTCGGATGTCCTGCGGGGCATCAACATGGCGTCCGAGCAGTGGAAGAGGATGCTGTCGCTGGGAGACGACTCACTGACCGCACTGGCCGCGCACCATCTCCTCGCGGGCAACGTCGACGTCGACGAGGCCTGTCTGCGGGACATGGTCTCGACAGGTACCAGCAAGGCGCTCCTGATCGCGTCCGCGTTCGTGCACAGTCTTCCCCAGCAGATGCACAGCATCCTGCCCGCACTGCTCGCCCCCTACCTCGACGAACTGGACACCGAGTCGTTGGAGGCGGTTGCCGCGCTGGTCAGCGCCACCGAGCACCTGCACGCCGAGACGGGACGGCAACTGGCCTGGCGTGTCCACCGCACCTTGCTGGCACAGAATCTGGACCGGGCGGCCCTCCACTGGCCCTGGTCGGTCACATGGCGGCGGGCCCTGCTTCCCCGGGCGGAGATCGGCGACTTCCTCACGGCGCGGGCGGAGCAGAGCGAGCAGACCGGCCCGGCCGGCCCGGCCGGTCAGGACGGTGCCGAGGGCGCCCGCGACCGCGAACTCCTGACGCTGCTGGGCAGTGCCGATGTCCTGTTGGACGCCCCTGCCGTCAAACCGGTCTCCCTGTCGCAAGACGCACGCCGAGAGCTGGCCGCCCTGGCCAAACGGACGGCCGCCAGTGGCGTGCGCGGACACAAGTTCGTGCTCCTGGCCGCGAGTACCGGCCTGTACGAGGAACTCGCCTTTGTGCAAGAAGCGGCCTTCGATCCGTACAACCTCTCGACAGTCATCCGCCACTCGCACGGCGTGCACGGCAGCGTCGAGGTCTCCCTCGCCGCCCATGCGATCACCGCGGTGGGCTATCTGTCGCGGCTCAAGGCCAAGGATGACCCGGGCTACAACGCCAAAGAGGACATGGATGAGGTGAAGAGCATGGACCTTGCGCTGATCGCACAGCACCCCAGCCTGGCACGCGCCCGGCTCATCTCACTGGGGTACTGGAGCGTCGAACCTCTGCGGGACGCGCTGCCCACCGAGGATCCGATCCTGCTGGCCGCACTGGGCAACATCGTGCACCACTGGCTCCCGGGATCGCAGCAGGAGGCCGACGCGCAACGCAGCGACATCGCCCGCTGGCTGCTGCGTGCGACCACCGAGATGCCGCTCACTCCGCAGACCCGCGGAACCCTGACCGACCTGCGGCTGAGCATCGAGGACAGGCTGGGACGCTATGTCAACTGACCACCGGCTAGAGACCCATCTCCGTTTTCGCCGCCGCCACCACCTTGCGACGCAGCTCCGACACCCGAGCCAGGGCGGCCCGCCGGGCTTCCCCGGGCCCCGCTTCCGCCACGCCCCGTTGCTGGCGCAGCAACTCCTCGCAGGCCCGCAGCACATTGCCGGACGCCAGCAGACGCAGCCTCGTCAGTTGGCTGCGCATCTCGGCGTAAGCCTCCGTGGCACCGGCCGGCGGGCGCTCGCTCTGCCCGGACTGCGCATGAAAGAGGTCCGAATGCTCCCAACTGGCCTCCAGGAACGCCACGAACGCATCCGTGAGGGCGTCCCGCACCCAGAGCCGATGCTCACGGCGTCCTCCGACCACCGTCGTCACGATCAGCGTCGCCGCACTGGTCAGCGCCGCCGCCCACGCCGCCCAGACCCCCAGGTTCCCCATGGCCGCACTCTCTCTCACCACTCCACCCCCACACGGGTGTATTCCCGTGCAAATGCTGTCCTACATGCGCCGCCGTCGTTGGACCCAGTGCGCTCTGGCGCGATCGTCCGACATGCGGGACAGTCCAAGAAGTACGCATGCGAGTCACGCTCCGACGCACCATCATCTGCGCGCCGGACAGGGGGGACGCTCCATGGGCACTTCTAAGGACTTCTTCGCACTCTCCGCCGCCGGAATCGGTGCGATGGCCTGGACGAGGTTCCTCGAAAGAGCCATGGTGGGTCTCTTGTCGCGGTCCGAGAGGCTGGGCCAGCCCACCGCCCGCCGGGCACTCCAGCGGCATCTGGAGTACACGCTGCCGGGCACCGCCCGCCCCGACGGGCTCGAGGCGTCCGGCGCCGACGAGCTCGCACACATCGTCCACCGCTGCGCACAGGACGACCAGACCGGCGAGAAGACCGACTCCCTCACCCGGGCGGTCCTCGCCGTGACCGGTGACGCGGAGATGGTCTCGCAGCTGAGGCTGCTGAGCGATCTGAATCTGGCGCGCACCCGCTTGTCCCCCGCCGAACTCAGCTCCCTGTACGCGTTGTTGCAGGAGTGCGAGGCCGACATCCATGATGTGGCGCGCCTGGCGCTCGCTCCCTTCCCGCCCCGCCTTCCCGAGCACTGCACGGACCCGTGGAGCGTGACCCTGCACCTCCTGCGCCGCAACGCCCAGCCGGACGGGCTTCCGCCCTTCCTGGCCTTCCTGGAGTACCTTGCCGCCTCCCTCACCTCCGGCGACGAACGGCGACGGCTACAGGAGTGGAATCGCGCGCACGCGGCGGACCGCGGGCTCGTGGAGCCCCTTGAGCGGTGCCGTGCCGCCGCGCGTCCGATTCCCCGTCGGGCGGGCTCCGCACCGGAGCCTCGCATCATGTTCGTCCTTCTGCCGGACGGACTGGACGAGGACTACTGCACGTTGCGCGTGTGGCACCAGCAGGAGCAAGTGGTCAAGGACGACGATGTGCGCGTCCGTCATTCGGATCTGCATCGTGCCGTACGCCAACGCCTCGCGCACTGGACGGCCCAAAGGAACACAGATCACATCCTGGTCGAGTTCTGGCTCGGCCTCACCCTGCTCAATCTCCCGGTCGTGCGCTGGTGCATGCCCGAGGACCATGACAACAGTGAGAGCAACCTACGTGTCGTCGTACGCAGCCTGAACCTGCGCCCCGAGGACGAGCGCGCCTGGCGCGCGCACTGGTCAGGGCTCATCGCGCAGAAACGTCCGACCCGGCCCGCGCTCTGCGCGGCCGGGTCGAACGACGCCCCCTTACCTCCTGGACGCCCGCTGATCCTGGCCGAACCACCCGACCATGACGCCGGCCGCGAGCAGCTGCTCGCGGCGCTCCGCCAGGGAGTGGCGGCCGTGATGTGGGATCTCGGCAACGCCGACCGCCAGGATTTCCGCGCCTACGCGGAGAGACTCTTCGACGAAGCGCCCTTGTCCCAGCTGCCCATGCGGCTCGCCCGGGTGCAGACCGCCCGGGACGGCAGCCCTCAGGCTCAGGCCCTGCAGGACGCGGTCCTCATGTGGGACGATCCGGACCGGAACCTCCCCCGGCTCAATCCCCTCACAGCCCCCGACGAGGTCGCGATACGGTGACTCTTCCCGAGGACCGCTGGCTGATCACCGCCTCACCCCTGCAGAACGCGATGCCGACCTGGCGCAATTCCGCCCCTTTCGTGGCCGAGTTCACCGAACCGCCCGCCTGCTGGGAAATAAGCTCGCAGGCCCCCGCCATGGAAACCGTCATGGCTCCGCTCAACCTGCTGGCTCAGCTCGAAGGACCGCTCGAGCACCCGGACAGCGGCGTGTACGAGATCCCCCTTGACCCCTTTGCCCTGTCCTTCTCCCCCGGCTGGGACCTCGTCCTCGTCGTCGACACCGGCCTGACCATGCAGGCGTGGTTCTCCACCGCCAATGCCATAGCCGCCTGCGCCCACGACCTCCCGCTCTTTCGCAGCGTGCGCGTCATCCGCATGAGCAACAGACAGGGGAATCCGCCCTCCTTCACTCCCGACGCGAGTTCGCTCTCGGCCGCCCCGGCGGACGCGAGCCGGCGCTGCATGATCCTGTTGCTCACCGATGGCGTCGGCCCGGTCTGGAAGCGCCAGGAGCTCTTCGCCCTGCTGGGCGCGTGGACCGTCCATCACATCGTGGCCATTCTGCAGACGCTTCCCCACCCCGCGTGGGAGCTGGCCGCCCTCTCCACCCGCGCCGCCCGCCTGCGGGCCCCCGAGCGCGGCTGCACCAACCGCGCCCTGGTCAGCCACGACAGCGAGGAACAGGACGCCGCCGAGGCCAAGCTTCCTGCCGCACCGCTCATCCCGGTCCTGGAGCTGCGCAAGCGATGGGTGGAGCAGTGGGTGCGTCTGCTGCTGTCGAAAGCCCGCGTCCATCAGCACGTCGTGGAGTTCCCTCCCGACCTCGCGGAGAGCGCTGTAGCCGCCCCGGGCACCTGCCTCGGGGGCACCGCCCAAGACGTCTTCATCCCCGGCCAGGCAGGACCGTCCGATCCGCCTCTGACGGCCAGCGAGCGGGTGGCCGCCTTCGAGACCGCGGTTCCCGAAGGCACCTTCAGACTCGCCATACGCCTCGCCATGGCACCGCTCAACCGCTACGTGATGGACCTCATCGCCGACAAGTCCCATCCTTTCGCGACCCCGAGCGACCTGTCCCGCATCCTCACGAGCAACCTTCTGGTGGCCTACGAACAGCCGGCCGACAAGCCCAGCTCCTACGGCCGGGTCACCTTCGACTTCGCCGACGGGGTACGCCAGTGCCTCCTGGCCCAGAGCGATTCGACCCAGACCTACCAGACCGCGGACCTCCTGGAGCGCTACCTGCCGCAGGTGATGCCCGCCCTGGCCGGATTCGCGAGCCGTCTGCGCAAGCCCCGGCCGGAAGCACTGCCCGCGGTCACCCTCCAGAACCTGCCGTACCTGAGAGTGGAGGCGAACCTGCTCTCGGCCCTGTCCGCGGAGTCAGCCGCCCACCGGGCCACCGCCGACCATCTCCGCACCACACTCACCACCCACCAGGCGGGTACCCAGCGCACACCGGGCGGGTGACGTCGTCCGGCCATCAGCACCGCACATGGTCTCGGCCGCAAGGGGCCGGTCAACGATCTCTGGCGTGTCGCTGCAAAGAGAGCGACCGCCGCAGGCGCACAGTTGACGCAGGTGGAATCGTTCCTGCGCCCTGACGCCGTGGTGGGGCGGGTGGGACTCGAACCCACGGCCGACGGATTATGAGTCCGCTGCTCTAACCGGCTGAGCTACCGCCCCTAACGGCGCGTCGCGCACATTTGTGCGCGCCGTCTGCCGCAGCATAGCCGCTCATACGATCTCCTGCTTCGGATGGTCGGCATCGCTGTGGCATCGCCCGTCCATGAGGACCGCAGGGCTGTCCACATGGTTCCACCGGGCACGAAAAAGGACCCCGGAGAGATCTCTCAGGGGTCCTTCCTCACAGCTCTCCCGACTGGACTCGAACCAGTAACCTGCCGGTTAACAGCCGGCTGCTCTGCCAATTGAGCTACAGGAGACCGAGCTCCCCCGACTGGACTCGAACCAGTAACCTGCCGGTTAACAGCCGGCTGCTCTGCCAATTGAGCTACAGGGGATCGTCTCGTTTTGCATCGAACGCACCTAGCTGGGAACTCTCCGGGCGGCGGGCGCTCGCTGCGACACATACATTAGCGCAAGCAGGGGGGTGCTCCGCCAATCGGTATCCCTCAGCCGATCATCAGGCGAGTGGCAGACGAGGCAAGGGAAGGGTGGCAGCCATGCGGTACCGGCTCACATTCGTGGCGGGACTGGCCCTCGGGTACGTACTCGGGACCCGGGCCGGGCGCGAGCGCTACGAGAAGTTGAAGAAGTCCGCCCGCGAGATCGCGCAGAACCCGGCCGTGCGCAACACCGTCGAGTCCGCGGGCCAGCAGGGCCGCGAGGTGGCGGGCAAGGCCTTCCACACGGTGTCCGAGAAGGTCGGGGACAAGATGCCCGACTCGGTCGCCGACCGGGTGCGGTCGCTGCGCGAGCGGGGACAGAGGCCCGGCGAGGACGACTGGGGCACGACCAACACATAGCGACCGGCCCGCAGTGATCACGGGTAGCGAACACAGGTACGGGACACGCCCCGCGGTGCGGCAGAATTCCCCGCATGGGGATAGTCGCAGGGTTGGACAGTTCGCCCGATTTCACTCGCATCGTCGTCTGTGACGCGGACACGGGCGCCGTACTCAAGCAGGGCTACGCCCCGCACCCGCTGGAGAGCGCCGAGGGTGGCGGGCGGCCGGCCGACGTCGATCCGCAGGCCTGGCTCCTCTCCCTCGGCGAGGCCGCGGGCGGCGGGCTGCTCGAAGGCGTGCAGGCCATCGGCGTCTCCGCCCAGCAGAACGCCCTCGTGCCGCTCGACAGCCACGGCAACACGGTGCGCCCCGCGCTCGTCGGCAACGACCGGCGGGCGCAGGTGGCCGCCGTCGACCTGATCGACGCCCTCGGCAGCCGCGAGGCCTGGGCGCAGGCCGTGGGGTGTGTGCCGCAGTCCGCGCAGCCGGTGACCAAGCTGCGCTGGCTCGCGCGGACCGAGCCGGAGGCCGCCCGGCACGTGGCCGCCCTGATGCAGGCCCCCGACTGGCTGGTGTGGCAGCTCCTCGGCCGCCCCGCGCGGCGTACGACCGACCGCGGCGGGGCCTCCGGCACCGGTTACTGGTCGGCGGCGACCGGCTCGTACCGCCCCGATCTCGTCGAACTGGCCCTCGGGCACCAGGCGATGCTGCCCGAGGTGATCGGTCCCGCCGAGCCCGCGGGGACCACGCCCGAGGGGCTGCTGATCTCCGCGGGGACCGGCGAGACGATGGCGGCCGCCTTCGGGCTCGGGGTGCGGCAGGGCGACGCCGTGGTCTCGCTCGGCGCCTCCGGCTCGGTGATGGCGGTGCACCACGAGGCGCTGGCCGACCCCTACGGGATGATCACCTCCCTCGCGGACGCCACGGGGCTGCATCTGCCGGTGGTCCACACGATGAACGCCGTGCGCGTGCTGCGCGGCACCGCCGAGATGCTGGGCCTCGCCGACCTGGAGGAGCTGTCCGCGCTGGCGATGAAGTCGACGCCGGGCGCCCACGGCCTCGTACTCCTCCCCTATCTCGAGGGCGAGAAGACGCCCAATCTGCCGCATGCCGCGGGGACGCTGACCGGGCTGCGGCGCGAGTCGATGAAGCCGGAGCATCTGGCGCGGGCCGCGTTCGAGGGCATGCTCTGCGGGCTCGGGGACGCGCTCGACGTACTGCGTGCGCGAGGTGTGGAGGTGCGGCGCGTCTTCCTGCTGGGCGCCGCCGCCGAGCTGCCCGCCGTGCAGGCGGCCGCCCCGATGCTCTTCGGTACGCAGGTCGTGGTGCCGCAGCCCGCGGACTACGCCGCGATCGGCGCCGCGCGCCAGGCCGCGTGGGCGCTGACCGGTCAGCTGCCGCTCTGGCAGGGCGCCGCGGCGCAGGTCTTCGAGGCGGGCGAGGAGCTGGCCGTGGGCCAGGCGGTGCGGCAGCAGTACGCGACGGTGCGGGAGCAGGCGCACCCCGGGGCGTTCGCCTGAGAGGTGCAGACCTCTCTCCCGCCTCGGATGGGCCCACTTTTTACCCAGGCTGATTTTTGACTCGGTCATGGGTTAATCGCTTGCACCCCGAGGGGTCAGGTGTCGCAGGATAGGGACGACCTCGCCCACGTGCCGACACCCGACTCCTCGAGAGACCGAGCGTGCTCATACGACTCCTGCGGACGCACCTGCGCCCGTACAAGAAACCGATCGCCCTGCTGGTGCTCCTGCAGTTCCTGCAGACCTGCGCCTCGCTCTATCTGCCCACCCTGAACGCCGACATCATCGACAACGGTGTCGTCCAGGGGGACACGGGTTACATCCTCACCTACGGCGGCATCATGATCGCCGTCACCATCGTGCAGATGGTCTGCAACATCGGCGCCGTCTTCTACGGCGCGCGGACCGCCTCCGCCTTCGGGCGCGACGTGCGGGCCGCCGTCTTCGACCGCGTGCAGTCCTTCTCCGCGCGCGAGGTGGGCCAGTTCGGCGCCCCTTCGCTGATCACGCGGACCACCAACGACGTCCAGCAGGTGCAGATGCTGGCCCTGATGTCGTTCACGCTGATGGTGACCGCGCCCATCATGTGCGTCGGCGGCATCGTGATGGCGCTCGGCCTGGACGTGCCGCTCTCCGGGATCCTTGTCGCCGTCGTGCCCGTGCTCGGCGTCAGCGTGAGCCTGATCGTGCGGCGGCTGCGGCCGCTGTTCCGCAGCATGCAGGTACGGCTCGACACCGTGAACCGCGTGCTGCGCGAGCAGATCACCGGCAACCGCGTCATCCGCGCCTTCGTCCGTGACGCGTACGAGAAGGAGCGGTTCCGTAAGGCCAACGCCGATCTGACCGACGTATCGCTGGGTACCGGCAAGCTGCTCGCGCTGATGTTCCCGATCGTGATGACCGTCGTGAACATCTCCTCCGTCGCGGTGGTGTGGTTCGGCGCCCACCGCATCGACGACGGCGGCATGGAGATCGGCGCGCTCACCGCGTTCCTCGCCTATCTGATGCAGATCGTCATGTCCGTGATGATGGCGACCTTCATGTTCATGATGGTGCCGCGCGCGGAGGTCTGCGCCGAGCGCATCGAGGAGGTCCTGGACACCGAGAGCAGTGTGGTGCCGCCGGCCGATCCGGTGCGTGAGCTGCGCAGCCACGGGCACCTGGAGCTCCGGGGCGTGGGCTTCCGCTACCCGGGCGCCGAGGAGCCCGTCCTGAAGGCCATCGACCTGCTCGCCCGGCCCGGCGAGACGACCGCCGTGATCGGGTCGACCGGCAGCGGCAAATCGACGCTGCTCAGCCTCGTACCGCGACTGATCGACGCGACGGAGGGGCAGGTCCTGGTCGGCGGCGTGGTCGTGGCCACGATCGAGCCCGCGCTGCTCGCCAAGACGGTGAGCCTGGTCCCACAGAAGCCGTACCTCTTCGCCGGCACGGTCGCCACCAACCTTCGCTACGGCAACCCTGACGCGACGGACGAGGAGCTGTGGCACGCCCTTGAGGTCGCCCAGGCCAAGGAGTTCGTGTCGGGCCTGGAGGGCGGCCTCGGCGCGCCCATCTCGCAGGGCGGCACGAACGTGTCCGGTGGTCAGCGCCAGCGCCTGGCCATCGCGCGCACGCTGGTGCAGCGCCCGGAGATCTACCTCTTCGACGACTCCTTCTCCGCGCTCGACTACGCCACGGACGCGGCGCTCCGCAGGGCCCTGTCCCGGGAGACCGCCGAGGCGACCGTGGTCATCGTCGCCCAGCGGGTGTCCACCATCCGCGACGCCGACCGCATCATCGTGCTCGACGAGGGCCGGGTGGTGGGCACCGGAGGCCATCACGAGCTGATGGAGAGCAATGAGACCTACCGGGAGATCGTCCTCTCCCAGCTGACGGAAGCGGAGGCCGCGTAATGGCTGGTCCTGGCGGACCGATGATGGGCCCCGACTCCCGGTCGATGGATTTCAAGGGCTCCGGCAAGCGGCTGCTCGCGCAGTTCAAGCCGGAACGGGCCACGATGTACGGGATGCTCGCGGCCGGAATCCTGAGCGTCGCGCTCTCCGTCCTCGGCCCGAAGATCCTCGGCAAGGCGACCGACCTGCTCTTCGCGGGCATCGTCGGCCGTGACATGGACGGCGACCTGACGAAGGAACAGGTCATCGAGGGTATGCGCGCCAAGGGCGACGGCGGCATGGCCGACATGCTCACCGGCGTCGACTTCACGCCCGGCGAGGGCATCGACTTCGGCGCGATGGGCGAGGTCCTGCTGCTCGCGCTCGGCACGTTCCTGGCCGCGGGCCTGCTGATGGCGGTGGCGACGCGGCTCTCCAACCGCGCCATCAACCGGACCGTCTTCCGGATGCGTGGCGACGTACAGGAGAAGCTGTCGCGGCTTCCGCTGTCGTACTTCGACAAGCGGCAGCGCGGCGAGGTGCTGAGCCGTGCGACGAACGACATCGACAACATCAACCAGACGCTCCAGCAGACGATGGGCCAGCTCATCAACTCGCTGCTGACGATCATCGGCGTACTGGTGATGATGTTCTGGGTGTCGCCGCTGCTCGCGCTGGTGGCGCTGGTCACCGTGCCGCTGTCGTTCCTCGTGGCGACGAAGGTCGGCAAGCGGTCGCAGCCGCAGTTCGTGCAGCAGTGGAAGACCACCGGCAAGCTGAACGCGCACATCGAGGAGATGTACACCGGGCACGCGCTCGTAAAGGTGTTCGGCCGGCACGAGGAGTCGGCGAAGGCGTTCGCCGAGCAGAACGAGCAGTTGTACGAGGCCGGGTTCAAGGCGCAGTTCAACAGCGGTGTCATGCAGCCGCTGATGTTCTTCATGTCGAACCTCAACTACGTGCTCGTGGCCGTGGTCGGTGGTCTGCGCGTCGCGTCCGGGTCGCTGTCGATCGGTGACGTGCAGGCCTTCATCCAGTACTCGCGCCAGTTCTCGATGCCGCTCACGCAGCTCGCCTCGATGGCGAACCTCGTGCAGTCGGGCGTCGCCTCCGCCGAACGGATCTTCGAGATCCTCGACGCGGAGGAGCAGGAGGCCGACCCGGTGCCCGGCGAGCGGCCCGAGAGGCTGCGCGGGCGCGTCGAGATGGAGCACGTCTCCTTCCGCTACGCCGAGGACAAGCCGCTCATCGAGGACCTGTCCCTCGTCGTGGACCCGGGCCACACGGTCGCCATCGTGGGGCCGACCGGTGCGGGCAAGACGACGCTGGTCAACCTGCTCATGCGGTTCTACGAGGTGACCGGCGGGCGCATCACCCTGGACGGGGTCGACATCGCGAGGATGTCGCGGGACGAGCTGCGGACCGGGATCGGCATGGTCCTCCAGGACACCTGGCTGTTCGGCGGGACCATCGCGGAGAACATCGCGTACGGCGCCGCGAAGGACGTCACGCGCGAGGAGATCGAGGAGGCGGCGCGGGCCGCCCACGCGGATCGCTTCGTGCGGACGCTGCCCGACGGGTACGACACCGTCATCGACGACGACGGCACGGGCGTGAGCGCGGGTGAGAAGCAGCTCATCACCATCGCGCGGGCGTTCCTGTCCGACCCGGTGATCCTCGTGCTCGACGAGGCGACCAGCTCCGTGGACACGCGGACCGAGGTGCTCATCCAGAAGGCGATGGCGCGCCTCGCGCACGGGCGCACTTCCTTCGTCATCGCGCACCGGCTCTCCACGATCCGCGACGCCGACACGATTCTGGTCATGGAGGACGGGGCGATCGTGGAGCAGGGGACGCATGATGCCTTGCTGGCGGCCGGTGGGGCGTATGCGCGGCTGTACGCCGCGCAGTTCGCGGAGGCCGTTGCCGAGGTCGACTAGGGGCGTCGTGGGGGCTCGGGGGCGTTTGCGGGTGCTGGTCTGGTGTGGCTGGTCGCGCAGTTCCCCGCGCCCCTTCGGGGCGCTTCACCTGCGGGGCGCGTCGGCTGCGGAGTGCTTCAGTCCAGGTAGCCCCTCAGTTGGTCGGCGAAGGCGTGGTCCCTCAGTTTGTTGAGGGTCTTGGACTCGATCTGGCGGATGCGTTCGCGGGTCACGCCGAAGATGCGGCCTATCTCCTCCAGCGTGCGCGGGCGGCCGTCCGCCAGGCCGTAGCGCAGTTGTACGACCTTGCGTTCGCGCTCGCCGAGCGTGGAGAGGACCGCCTCCAGGTGCTCGCGGAGCAGCAGGAACGCCGCCGACTCCACGGGGGATGCCGCGTCGCCGTCCTCGATGAGGTCGCCGAGCGCGACGTCGTCCTCCTCGCCGACGGGGGCGTGCAGCGAGACCGGCTCCTGCGCCAGGCGCAGCACCTCGCTGACCCGCTCCGGGGCCAGGTCCAGCTGGGCCGCCACTTCCTCGGGCGTGGGTTCGTAGCCGCGCTCCTGGAGCATGCGGCGCTGCACGCGGACGACGCGGTTGATCAGCTCCACGACGTGTACGGGTACGCGGATCGTGCGGGCCTGGTCGGCGAGGGCGCGGGACATGGCCTGGCGGATCCACCAGGTCGCGTACGTCGAGAACTTGTAGCCCCGGGCGTAGTCGAACTTCTCGACCGCCCTGATCAGGCCGAGGTTCCCCTCCTGGACGAGGTCGAGCATGGTGAGCCCACGGCCCACATAGCGCTTGGCGACCGAGACGACCAGGCGGAGGTTGGCCTCGATGAGACGGCGCTTGGCCATCCGGCCCATGACGACCAGCTTGTCCAGGTCCAGGGCGAGTTGGGAGTCCAGGTCAGGGGTATTGCTCAGCTTCTCCTCGGCGAAGAGACCCGCTTCCACGCCACGGGCCAGCTCCACCTCCTCCGCCGCGGTGAGCAGGGGGATCCGGCCGATCTCGCGCAGGTACTGGCGGAACAGGTCGGAGGAGGGGCCGCCGGTGTCGGCGCGGCTGCGGGGGGCGGGGAGATCGAGCGTCTCCGGTTCGAGGGCTTCCGGTTCGGGGGCTTCCGGTTCGGGGGGCTCGACGGGGGCGGTCTCGGCGGGGGCGGGTGCCTCGGGGTCGGGGGGCTCGGCGAGGGCCGGTGCCTCGGATTCGAGGGTCTCCGGGTGCCGGGCGGCGCGGCTCTGTGGAGGGACCGCCTCCAGGACGTCCGTTTCCGCTTCCGCTTCGGCGCGCGCGGCGGTCTCGGTCTGGGTGAGGGTCTGGGTCTGCACGGGGGCGACCTCCAGGGTGATCGCTGCTGAGGCGTGCGGCAACGGGAGAGGGACCACGGCCTCGCCGCTGTCCGTCCCGGACACGATGAGTGGAACCGCGGGGGTCTCGGGCCCGCTGTCTGCGGGCCGGCCGCGCTCCGAGGACTCAGGCACCGGAACCCAGTGTGGGGTACGACACACGGCCGCCACGAGGGGCGTGCGGTGACTTTTTGAGTCCGGTCCGTGACCGCGTGGTTACCCGACGGGTAGCCCTTGGCCCGAGGGCCACACCTCTAGAGCGCGTCGGCTCCGCGGTCGCGCAGCGCCTGGCCGTACTGCTGGAGGACCCACAACTCGTTCTGCACCGCGGTCAGTCGCTGTGGGTCACCGCCCGCGCCGAGGCGGGCGAGGCTGCCCTGGACGTCGCGGATGCGGCGGTCGACGGCGCGCAGGCGGACCTGGACGAGCTGCGTGCCCGCGTACACCTCGTCGACGGTCTTGCGCAGGATCGCCTCGACGGCCAGCTCGGTGACCATGCGGCGCACCGTGTCGTCGGGCGCCGCGTCGAGCACGCGCGCGAGGTAGGCCTGCGCGTCGGTGATGCCCGCCTCGGCGCCGCCCGCCTCCTCGATGCACTGGCGCACGGCCGCGTAGGGCGGGGCGGTGAACTCGTCCGCTCCGTACGCGTCGAAGGCCGGGGAGACCAACTGGGGGTACTGCAAAGCGAGTTTGAGCAGCTCGCGCTCGGTGCGGTGGGCGGGGCTGCGCAGCGTGAGCGCGGGGCCGCTGGGTGGGGGCGGTCCTTGCGCGTACGTCTGCTGGGGCCTGCCCTGCGGCTGCGCGGGGCCCCGGCCGCCGCGGTCGCGGGCCCAACGGGCCAGCTGGGCCACGCGCTTGACCACGAACTGGGTGTCGAGGATGCCGAGCATGCCCGCGAGCTGGACGGCCACCTCGTGCTGCGCGCCGGTGTTCTTGATGCGGGCCACCACGGGCGCCGCCTCGTCCAGGGCGGCGGCCCGGCCGGCGGGGGTCTCCAGGTCGTACCGCGAGACGATCTGGCGCAGCGCGAACTCGAAGAGCGGTGTGCGGGGCTTGACGAGGTCGGCGACCGCCTCGTCGCCCTTGGCCAGGCGCAGCTCGCAGGGGTCCATGCCGTCGGGGGCGATGGCGATGTACGTCTCGGCGGCGAACTTCTGGTCGTCCTCGAAGGCGCGCAGAGCGGCCTTCTGGCCCGCCGCGTCACCGTCGAAGGTGAAGATCACCCGCGCCGAGCCGTTGTCCATCAGGAGGCGGCGCAGGATCTTGATGTGGTCGCCGCCGAAGGCCGTGCCACAGGTCGCGATGGCGGTGGTGACGCCTGCGAGGTGGCAGGCCATCACGTCCGTGTACCCCTCGACGACGACCGCGCGGGAGGCCTTGGCGATCTCCTTCTTGGCCAGGTCGACGCCGTAGAGCACCTGGCCCTTCTTGTAGATCGGGGTCTCGGGGGTGTTCAGGTACTTCGGGCCGTTGTCGTCGTCGCGGAGCTTGCGGGCGCCGAAGCCGACGACCTCGCCGCCGATGTCGCGGATGGGCCACATCAGGCGGCCCCGGAAGCGGTCGATGGGGCCGCGGCGGCCTTCCTGGGAGAGGCCGGAGAGGGTCAGCTCCTTGTCGGTGAAGCCCTTGCCGCGCAGATAGCGGGTGAGGTGGTCCCAGCCCGCGGGGCTGTAGCCCACGCCGAAGTGCGCGGCGGCGGCCTGGTCGAAGCCGCGCTCGGCGAGGAACTTGCGGCCGATCTCGGCCTCGGGGCTCTCCAGCTGGTCCACGTAGAACTGAGCGGCGATCTTGTGGGCCTCGACCAGGCGGATGCGCTCGCCGCGCTGGTGGCTGGGGTTGTACCCGCCCTCTTCGTACCGCAGCGTGATGCCCGCCTTGGCGGCGAGGCGCTCGACCGTCTCCGAGAAGGTGAGGTGGTCGATCTTCATCACGAAGGCGATCGTGTCGCCGCCTTCCTGGCAGCCGAAGCAGTGGAAGAGACCCTTGCTCGGGCTGACCTGGAAGGACGGGGACTTCTCGTCGTGGAAGGGGCACAGACCCTTGAGGTTTCCACCCCCGGCGCTGCGCAGCTGGAGGTAGTCGGAGACCACGGCGTCGATCGGGACCGCGTCCCGAACCGCCTTCACGTCCTCGTCATTGATCCTGCCTGCCACGTACGAATACTACGGCTCGCCTGTGACACTCCCGCCCGGCCGTCACGGCCGACGGCGTCTTCGGCGGGCCCGGCCGTCACGACAGCAGCGACTCCAGGGGGACGGACGGGTCCGCGAGGCGCTCGACGTCCGGGCGCGCGCCCGTGCGGATCAGCTCCTGCATGGTCTCCGTGACGTCCCACACATTCACGTTCATCCCCGCGAGCACCCGCCCCTCGCTCAGCCAGAACGCGATGAACTCCCGCTTGCCGACGTCACCGCGGGCCACCACTTGGTCGTACGAGCCCGGGGGCGCCCAGCCCGAGTACTCCAGGCCCACGTCGTACTGGTCGGAGAAGAAGTAGGGCACGCGGTCGTAGCGGACGTCCTGGCCGAGCATGGCGCGGGCCGCCGCGGGGCCGCCGTTGAGGGCGTTGGCCCAGTGCTCGACGCGCAGCCTGGAGTCGAAGAGCGGGTGGTGCGGGGCGGCCACGTCGCCCGCGGCGAAGATGTCGGGGTCCGAGGTCCGCAGGGAGGCGTCGACGACGATGCCGCCGCCGTGCGCCCGCTCGACCAGGTCGAGGCCCGCGGCCTCGGCGAGCGCCGTGCGGGGGGCCGCGCCGATCGCGGCGAGCACGTCGTGCGCGGGGTGCTCCTCGCCGTCGTCCGTCTGCACGGCGAGCACCATGCCGTCCTGGCCGACGATCTCCGTGAGGGAAGCCCCGAAGTGGAACCGCACGCCGTGCTCCGCGTGCAGGTCGGCGAACATCTGGCCGACCTCGGGGCCGAGGACGGCGTGCAGCGGGGTCGGCTCGCGCTCGACGACGGTGACCTCCGCGCCGTACTCCCTGGCGGCCGCGGCGATCTCCAGGCCGATCCAGCCCGCCCCGGCGATCACCAGGTGGCCGTTGTCCCTGCCGAGTGCCGTCAGGACCTGCCGGAGGCGGTCGGCGTGGGCGAGGCGGCGCAGGTGGTGCACGCCCGCGAGGCCGGTGCCCGGGACGTCGAGGCGGCGTGGCTCGGCGCCGGTGGCGAGCAGCAGCTTGTCGTAGTGGATGACCGCGCCGTCGCCCAGGCGCACGCTCTTGGCCTCGCGGTCGATGGCGACGACGGGCTGGCCGAGGTGCAGTTCCACCTCGGCCTGCGCGTACCAACCGGGTTCGTGGACGAAGACGCTGTCGCGCTCCTCCTTGCCCAGGAGGTAGCCCTTGGACAGGGGCGGGCGCTCGTAGGGGTGGTCGCGCTCGTCACCGACGAGGATCACCCGGCCGGTGAAGCCCTCGGAACGGAGGGTCTCGGCCGCCTTGGCGCCGGCCAGACCTCCTCCCACAATGACGAACGTCTGATGCGCGTCGACCACTTGATGCCTCCTTGCCGGGGGACCGGGGGTGGACCCCGGAAGAACACAGGCTTGCCGCCACAGGGAGCGTCCCGCACGGAGCGTGAGGGGGGAAGGGGGCGTCGCCCCATCCGGCCACTTTCCGTCACGCCCCGTGGTCACGCCAAGCTCACTCCAAGGTCACGTACCGCTGTTCCCGCTGCCCTGTCGTCCGGCCGTCAGTCGGGTGTGCAGCGCGCGGGCGGCCGCGTCCGTGAGGGACGCGATCTGGTCGATCACCACGCGCTGGGCCGTGCGGTCGTCGTCCGCCGCGTCGTACAGGGCGCGGAACTGCGGGTCGAGTCCGTCGGGGGCGCGCGTGGTGAGCGCCTCGGCCAGCTCGGCGACCACGATGCGCTGGTCGGCGCGGAGCCGCTCCTGTGCGGGGCGCTGCATCACATAGCGGTCGGCGACGGCCTTGAGCACCGCGCACTCGTGGCGCGCCTCGCGGGGGACGACGAGTTCGGCGGCGTACCGCGTGAGGGGCCCCTTGCCGTACCGCACGCGCGTGGCGGTCTCCGCGGCCAGACAGAAGCGGCCGATGAGCTGGCTGGTGGCGTCCTTCAACCGGGCCTGGGCGACGGCCGATCCGTCGTACCCGTGCGGCCACCACTCCTGGTCGAGGAGGCGGTCGAGGGCTTGGGCCAGCTCTTCGGGGTCGGTGTCCTCGGGGACGTAGCGTCCGAGGGCCACGGCGTAGATGTCCTGGCGCTCGGGCTCGGCGTGCAGGGCGTTCGGGTCGATGTGTCCGGCGTGCAGGCCGTCCTCGAAGTCGTGGACCGAGTAGGCGACATCGTCCGACCAGTCCATGACCTGCGCCTCGAAGCAGATGCGCTGCCCCGGGGCCTCCTTGCGGACCCAGTCGAACACCGGCCGGTCGTCCTCGTAGACCCCGAACTTCGAGGAGTGCGGGTCGGTGGGGTGCGCGCCGCGCGGCCAGGGGTACTTGGTGGCGGCGTCCAGGGCGGCACGGGTGAGGTTGAGGCCGACGCTGACCAGGTCGCCGGTGGCCTCGGAGCGGACGAAGCGCTTCGGCTCGATGCGGGTGAGCAGGCGCAGCGACTGGGCGTTGCCCTCGAAGCCGCCGCAGTCGGCCGCCACCTCGTTCAACGCCTGCTCTCCGTTGTGCCCGAAGGGCGGGTGGCCCAGGTCGTGGGAGAGGCAGGCGGTCTCCACCAGGTCGGGGTCGCAGCCGAGGGCCGCGCCCAGCTCGCGGCCCACCTGGGCGCACTCCAGGGAGTGCGTCAGCCGGGTGCGGGCGCTGGCGTCCCAGGCCTGGCTGCGGGTGCCGGGCGTGACGACCTGGGTCTTTCCGGCGAGGCGGCGCAGCGCGGCGGAGTGCAGCACGCGCGCGCGGTCGCGCTGGAAGGCCGTGCGCCCCGGCCTCTTGTCGGGCTCGGTGGCCCATCGCTCGACGGCCGCTTCGTCGTAGGCCCCGTAGGCGTCGTAGGCGTCATGGGTGCCGTGGGCCTCGTGTCGCGCGTGCGGTCCTGTGCCGTTCGTTGCCGGGCCGTTCGGTGCTGTGCCTTCCATGCACCGACAGTAGACGCAAGCAGTGACAAAGAGGGTTCTGGCCCCTCGTCAGACCGCGGTCAGGCGGCGCTGTTCGGCCACGGGCGGGGAGGTACGGGCCTGGTCGTAGCGGTGCAGGACGAGGCGGGCGAGCGTCGGGTGGGCGCCGAGCGGGGCCGCGGCGATCCAGGGCGCGGCGGCGGCGCTCTGGGTGGCGAAGCGGCCGGGTGCGGTGAAGTAGGCGGCGACGGCGACGCGGGTCCTGCCCTCGTCGGCCAGGGTCTGGAGCGCCTCGGGCACGGTGCGGGCGCAGGCGGCGGTGGGCGCGGCGTAGGCGGGGACGACGGGGACGCCGAGGCGGTCGGCGAGCAGCGCGGCGGCGGCCTCGGTCCCGGCGGCGGACTCCGGGTCGCGGGAGCCCGCGGCGGCGAGGGCGACGGCGTGGTGGCGGCGCGCGGTGGCGCCAAGGGGCCGCGCGGGCCAGCCCGCCTCGACGAGCCGGGTGTGCAGGGCCTCGGCGAGCAGCGGGTGCGGGCCGAGCGGGGCGGCGACGCGGGTGTCGAGGTGGGGTGCGTCGGCGGCGGCCGCCGGGATGTCGTGCTTGACGTGCTGGCCCGGGCTCAGGAGCAGCGGTACGAGCACGGCGCTGCCGCCCGGCTGCGCGGCGAGGGTGTCGGTGAGCAGGGGCTCGTTCAGCTCGATGTGCCCGAGCCGGACGGGGAGGCCGGGCCGTTGCTCGCGGATCCGCTCGGCGAGGGCCGTGACGGTGGCGAGGGCGCGGGGGTCGCGGCTGCCGTGGGGGACGAGGATGAGCGTGGGGCGGGTGTGCGGGTGGGGGTGCGTGTGGGGATGCGTGTGGGGGGTGGGGCGGGTGGCGGGGCGGCGGTTGCCGTCGGGTGAGACGAGGCTGAGCCTGCTGCCGAGCTGACTTGCGATGCGGTCCATGAGTTGCGCCGTACTGTCGAGGTGAGTGCTGCCGGACTCGTCGCGAAGAGGGTTCGACGGCGTCATGAACCGAGGATGGCCGGGGCAGATTGCGGGGGCGTTGCGTGGCCGTGACGGCTGTTTTCGCCGGGCTCACGGCGGTGCTCTCGGGGTCGTGTACGTCGGGGTCGCGCACGGGAGTTGGGTCAGGGGCGAATCAGGGGCGGGTCCGGGTTGCGGGGCCTGCCGGATGCCGGCGGGGTCACTTACGGTTGTGGCAGTGATCGGGTCGGGGGAGATCCGTGGGGGCGCGGTGGTGCGGGGGCGGTGCGGATATGGACCGGATGGATGGAGCGGGGCGACCGGGCCGGGCGGGGCTGCTGAGGCTGGCGCGATTGCGGTGGTCCGGGCGGCCCGGGTGGCCGGGGTGGCTGCGGCTTCCGCGTACGAGAAGGGGGCGGCGGCTGGCCGTGCAGGGGGCCATGGCCCTCTGCGTGCTCGGGCTGCTGCCCGCGACCTGGCTCTTCGTGACGACGGACAGCAAGATCGGCACGACCGCTGACGCGCCGCGCGCCCGGGTCGCGATGGTCTTCGGCGCCGGGCTCTGGGAGGGCGAGCCCTCGCCGTATCTCGCGCACCGGCTGGACGCGGCCGCCGATCTGTACCGCGCGGGCCGGATAGAGGTCGTGCTGGTGACGGGTGACAACAGCCGCGAGGAGTACGACGAACCGGACGCGATGCGCGCCTATCTGAAGAAGCACGGGGTGCCGGACCGCCGGATAGTGAGCGACTACGCCGGGTTCGACACCTGGGACTCCTGTGTCCGCGCCAAGAAGATCTTCGGCGTGGACCGGGCGGTGCTGATCAGCCAGGGCTTCCACATACGCAGGGCGGTCGCGCTGTGCGACGCGGCGGGCGTCTCGTCGTACGGCGTCGGAGTGGACGCGGTGCACGACGCGACCTGGTACTACGGCGGCGCCCGGGAGATCTTCGCGGCAGGCAAGGCAGCGCTGGACGCCACGCTCCACCCGGCCCCACGCTTCCTGGGCCCGCGAGAGCGGGGAGTGGAACGCGCGCTGGCGTCGGGCCGGTGAGTCTTGGGGCCCCGGGTGCCCCGAAGGAGCGCGGGTGCTTGAGTGCCCCAAAGGGGCGCGGGGAACTGCGCAACCAGCCACGACGCACCCGCGGGTGGCTGGCCGCTGAGCGGCGGGGGCCCAGGTGCCCCAAAGGGGCGCGAGGAACTGCGCGACCAGCCACGACACACCCACAGGTGCCTGACCGCGCACCAAACCGACCCCACCTCACAGCGAGGTGCGGCCATGGCTGAGATCGGCTTACCGCGTGCGTAACGCGAGCACGTCAGGGCACGTAACAAGAACGGAGGACGCTGGACGGCATGCACTCCACGGCGACCCCCGCGACCCCGGCGACTCCCGCGACTCCCGCGGCCACCGCGGCCACCGCGGCCACGGCGGTGACGGCGGTGACGGCGACCCACTGCCCGTACTGCGCGCTGCAGTGCGGAATGGGGCTGGCGGCGGGCCCCGGTGGTGGCGTGGAGGTCGTGGAGCGCGCGGCGTTCCCCGTGAACAAGGGCGCCCTGTGCGGAAAGGGACGCACGGCGCCCGCGCTGCTCTCCTCCCGGGTGCGCCTGACCGAGCCCCTCGTCCGATCCCACGCCACGGGCAAGCTCGCGCCGGCTACCTGGGAGGAGGCACTCGACCGGATCGCCGGTGAGCTGTCCCGCGTGCGTACGGAGCATGGCGCGGACGCGTGCGGGGTGTTCGGGGGCGGAGGGCTGACCAACGAGAAGGCGTACGCGCTGGGCAAGTTCGCGCGGGTGGTGCTCGGCACGTCGCAGATCGACTACAACGGACGGTTCTGCATGTCGTCGGCGGCGGCGGCCGGGCAGCGGGCGTTCGGGCTCGACCGGGGGCTGCCGTTCCCGCTGGAGGACATCCCCCGCACCGGCTGCGTGATCCTCGTCGGGTCGAACCTCGCCGAGACGATGCCGCCCGCCCTGCGGTATCTGACCGAGCTGCGGGAGAACGGCGGCACGCTGATCGTCGTGGACCCCCGGCGGACGCGGACCGCCGAGCAGGCCGACCTGCATCTGGCGCCGCGCCCCGGCACGGACCTCGCCCTGGCGCTCGGGCTGCTGCACCTGGTGGTGGCGGAGGGGCGGACGGACGAGGCGTTCATCGAGGAGCGGACCAGCGGATGGGAGGAGGCGCGGGCGGCGGCGATGGCGCACTGGCCCGAGCACGTGGAGCGGATCACCGGCGTGCCCGTGCCCCAACTGCGGGACACCGTGCGGATGTTCTGCGACGCCGAGACGTCGATGGTGCTCACCGCGCGCGGGCCCGAGCAGCAGTCCAAGGGCACGGACACCGTCGGGGCGTGGATCAATCTCTGCCTCGCCACGGGCCGGGCCGGGCGGCCGCTGTCCGGGTACGGGTGTCTGACCGGGCAGGGCAACGGCCAGGGCGGGCGCGAGCACGGGCAGAAGGCGGACCAGCTGCCCGGGTACCGCAAGCTGACGGATCCGGCGGCGCGGGCGCATGTGGCGGGGGTCTGGGGCGTGGACCCGGAGTCGCTGCCGGGGCCCGGCAGGTCGGCGTACGAACTGCTCGACGCGCTCGGCGGGGACGTGAAGACGCTGCTCCTGATGGGGTCCAACCCGGTCGTGTCGGCGCCGCGGGCCGCGCATGTGGAGGAGCGGCTGCGGTCGCTGGACTTCCTCGCGGTGGCGGACGTGGTGCTGTCGGAGACGGCCGCGTTGGCGGACGTGGTGCTGCCGGTGACGCAGTGGGCCGAGGAGACGGGGACGGTGACGAATCTGGAGGGGCGGGTGTTGCTGCGCCGCCGGGCGGTGTCCGCGCCCGCCGGGATCAGAAGCGACCTGGACGTGCTGCACGGGCTCGCGGCGCGGCTCGGCCATGAGAAGGGTTTCCCCGTCGATCCGGAAGAGGTCTTCGAGGAGCTGCGGCGGGCGAGCGCGGGTGGGCCCGCGGACTATTCGGGGATCTCGTACGAGCGGCTGAGGGAGGGGGACGGCGAGGGGGTGTTCTGGCCGTGCCCCGACCCTGCGCCCGGCACCGGGCAGGCGCGGGGCACCGGGCAGGTTCCGGGCACCGGGCAGGCTCCGGGCGTCCGCGAACCGGCGCCGGGCGCCGATGTGCCCGTGGAGGCCGCCGTGGCTCCGCATCCCGGGACACCCCGGCTGTTTCTGGAGGGGTTCGCGACGGAGGACGGGCGGGCGCGGTTCGTGCCGGTGGTGCATCGGGCCGCGGCGGAGGAGACGGACGCGGAGTATCCCGTGCTGCTCACCACGGGGCGGGTGCTCGCGCAGTATCAGTCGGGGGCGCAGACGCGGCGGGTGGATGAGCTGAACTCCGCGGCGCCAGGGCCTTTCGTGGAGCTGCATCCACGGCTCGCGGCGCGGTTCGGGATAGCGGACGGCGAGGCGGTCGCCGTGGTCTCGCGGCGCGGCCGGGCGGTGGCCCCGGCGCGGGTCACATCGTCGATCCGCTCGGACACGGTGTTCATGCCGTTCCACTGGCCGGGCGAGGGGCGGGCCAACTCCCTGACGCACCCGGCGCTGGATCCGATATCGCGGATGCCGGAGTTCAAGGTGTGCGCGGTGCGGCTCGAACGCGCGGAGAGGGCCTAGGAGGCCCTCAGCGGGTGCGCCCGGTGGCGGTGGCCGCCATAGGCATGCCGGGCGCGAGGGTGACAGCTCCCGGTCTGCGCCCACAGGGGCAGGCGCGCCGTTCCCGCGATCACTCGGCGGTCTCGCGCTCCACCCACTCCAGGTAGGCCGCGTTCCCCCGCGCCACCGGGGTCGCGATGATCTCCGGGGTGTCGTAGTCGTGGGCGTCGGCGAGCCATGCCTCCAGGGCGGCGTAGCGCGCGGTGGTCGTCTTGAGCAGCAGTTGCCATTCCTGCGCGGTCTCGATCTCGCCCTCCCAGCGGTACACGGAAGTGACGGGTCCGGTGATCTGCGCGCAGGCCGCGAGCCGGGCCTGGACCGCCCCGCGCGCGAGGTCGCGCGCCTTGTGTTCCGCGTCGGTCGTGGTCAGCACGGTCAGCACGGCAAGCGCCTTCGGTTCTGCGTCCATGCGCCGATTGTGCCCAGCCCTCGCGCGGACCGTTGCGCCAGCCCTCACGTGACCGTTACGCCAGCCCTCGCGCGGCCCGTTGCGCCCCGCCCCCGCGCAGGCCCCGGACCCGACCGTCGCGCGCTGTCGCCGCCAGAGGCGAGTGCCCTGGTCGAAGGTCCCGAGATGTCGGAGTTCTCCAGCTGTAGTCGTGGTTGTTACACAACCTCCCGTTTTCTGTGATGGACGGTTCCTACGGTCGACAGCGGTGGCCGGCCCCTGCCGAACCCCCTGCGCAGTCCCTGGGCCGGCCACCACCAGCCCACCGGCCTCCGCACGAGTCAGCCACGCCATGAACCCGAACCTCCGCCGCCTGCTCCTCTCGGGCGCCGCCCTCCTCGTCGCCCTCGCTGCCTCCGTGCTCGCCGGATGCACCGGCCCCGACGGCCTCGGCCCGGGCGAGGCCGCGCCTTCCGTCTCCGCGCAGCCGCGCCCGGAGGCGGTCTGGCCCGCCTGGTCGGGTACGTCGTCGCTGGCACCCGGCGCCGACGCCGCCACGCGTCAGCCGCCCCCGCGGGCGCTTGAGGGGCTGCCGAAGGTCGGTTCGGGAGGGCTCGCCTCGCTGGATGTCCACACGGTCCTGCGGGCGGATCCGCGGACGAAACCGCTGGCCGAGCGGGGGCTGATCGACCGGCCGGGGCGGGCGGGGCTGCGGCCGCCCATGTTCATGGACCTGACCGGCGACAAGAAGCCCGAGTTGCTGGTCGCCGCGGACACGGAGAGCGGGCGGAACATCCTGACCGTCTACACCGAGCGCGGCGGCAAGGTCTATCCGATCCTGTTCACCTCCGGCAGGCGGATGAGCGTCGAGACGATCGGCCCCGACCTGCTGGTCCGCACGCCGTGCTCGGACGGCGGCGAGCAGGCCGTGCGCTTCCACTGGGACGGCGCGCGGATGTCCACGGTCAGCGACATCAGGGACTACAAGAAGCCGGGGGACTCCCCGGAGACGGTGGGGCCGAGGCCACGCGCCTCGGACACAGCGGAGCCGAGGCCGCGTGCCTCCGAGACCGCACCCACGGGAGGGCCCTGATGCGGCTGAGGACCGCGCGGGCGCGGCTCCGCATGCCGCGTCGGCTCCGGGCCGCCCGGACCCAGGCCCTTCACGCCGCCTGGCGTGCCCTGGTTCCGCGCGGGGCCGAGCGGAACGGTCTCGGGCTCCGCTGGAAGATCGCCGCGCTCCTCGCCTGCGGGTGTGCCGTCGTCGCCGTCGCCATCGGGCTGCTCATCCACCACGCCAGGCTCGACCAGGTCGCGGGGAACGCCCGCTCGAACGCGACCGCGCAGCTCGTCCGCGTGCGCCAGCTGTACGAGTTGACGGGGCAGGTCGACCGGAGCGACACGGACGCGGCCCTCGACGATCCGGACCTGCCCGAGCCGCTGCGGCGGGCCGCGCTGGCCGGGCAGCGGAGCACCTATCTCGACCTGGCCTCGGACGACCCGTGCGTCTGGGCGGCGAGACCGGTCGGCGGCCGTACCCGTCACGTGCTGTCCGTCCGCGAGTCGCTGCGCGAACAGGCGGACGAGGTAGCCGACTTCGACCGGCAGCTGATGATCTCGGGAGCCGTGGTCGTCGGCCTCGCCGCGCTCGGCGGGGCGGGGCTCTCCAGCAGGCTCAGCCGTGAACTGCGTACCGCCGCCGCCATCGCGCGCCGCATCAGCCAGGGCGACCTGGACGCCCGTATCCACCCTCCCCGGCCGCCGGACGCGCGGCACGCCAAGGACGAGGTGGCCGAACTGGCCACCGCCGTCGACACGATGGCCGCCTCCCTGCAACAGCGCCTGGAGGCCGAGCAGCGCTTCACCGCCGATGTCGCGCACGAGCTGCGCACCCCGCTGACCGGGCTGCACACGGCGGCCGAGCTGCTGCCGCCGAGCCGCCCGACCGAGCTGGTGCGCGACCGGGTGCACGCCCTGCGGACCCTCACGGAGGACCTGTTGGAGGTGGCACGGCTGGACGCGGAGGTGGAGAAGCCGGACCTGGAAGTGCATCCGCTGGGGCGGCTCGTCGAGACGATCGCCGAGCGCGCGGGCGGCTCGCAGGCCGCCTTCACGGCACGCGGGACGCGGGCCGCGTATGAGACGTTCGTACGCACCGACGTGCGACGCCTTGAGCGGATTCTGACGAATCTCGTCGCCAACGCCCGTAAGCACGGCGGCGATCCCGTCGAGGTGCGGGTCGAGGGCACCGAGGTGACGGTCCGCGATCACGGCCCCGGCTTCCCCGACTGCCTCCTGAAGGACGGCCCGCAGCGCTTTCAGACCGGTGCGCGCGAGCGCGGCCAGGGGACCGGCCTGGGACTGACCATCGCGTTCGGCCAGGCCCAGGTGATCGGCGCGAGCGTGGAGCTGGCCAACGCGGTGGACGGCGGGGCGGTGGCGGTCGTCAGCCTGCCGCGGGCCTAGGACCGCCCTCACGCCCGTACGGCCTCATTCCCGTACGACCTAACTCCCGTACGACCTAACCTCCGTACGGCCGGACCGCCTTGGCCGCCCGCAGTGCCCAGCCCCACCACGCCAGTTGGTCGAGCATGGCCTTGGCCGCGGCGTCGGCGGCCGACGGGTCGCGGTGGTTGCCCTGGTCGTCGAAGAGGGCGCCCGCGTTGTGGAAGGAGACGGTGTCGCGGATCGTCATGGTGTGCAGCTCCGCGAAGACCGGGCGCAGGTGCTCCACCGCGCGCAGGCCGCCGGAGAGGCCGCCGTACGAGACGAAGGCGAGCGGCTTCGCCTCCCACTCGGCCTTGTGCCAGTCGATGAGGTTCTTCAGGGACGCCGGGTAGGAGTGGTTGTACTCGGGGGTGAGGACGATGAACGCGTCGGCGGCGGCCAGCTTCGGGGTGACCTTGGCGAGTTCGGCGGCCACGGCGGCGGGCGGGTTGAAGGAGAGGGAGGTCGGCAGGTCGGATTCGGCCAGGTCGACGACGTCGACGGTGAGGTCGGAGCGCTCGCGGACCCGGGCGAGCAGCCACTCGGCGACGATCGGCCCGAAGCGGCCCTCGCGGTTGCTGCCGACGATGACGGCGACGCGAAGGGGCGCGTCGCCACCGCTGTCACCCGCGAAAGCGGAGGCGGAAGGAGCGGAAGGGGTGGACAGAAGGGGCAGGGAGGACGTGGTCTCGGTCATGGGGCAAGCCTCGTAGTTAAACCTTGGTTGAGGTCAAGCGTGGACTTCTGGCTAACCTGACCGCATGACCCCGCATCTCGCGCCGCACGCCAAGGAAGCCACCGTCGGGGAACTCTCCGCACGCAGCGGGGTCTCCCCCTCCGCCCTGCGGTTCTACGAGCGCGAAGGGCTCATCAAGTCCCGCCGCACCACCGGGAACCAGCGCCGTTACGGACGCGACACCCTGCGCAGGCTCGCCTTCATCCGCACCTCGCAGCGGCTCGGCATCCCGCTGGCCACCATCCGCGAGGTGCTCGGCCTGCTGCCCGAGGACCGCACGCCGACCCGCGAGGACTGGGCGCGGATCTCCGAGTGCTGGCGCGCCGACCTCGACGCCCGGATCCGCACCCTCCAGCGGCTGCGCGACGACCTCACCGACTGCATCGGCTGCGGCTGCCTCTCGCTCGCCAAGTGTGCGCTGACCAACCCGTGGGACGAGCTGGGCGAGCGCGGCCCCGGGGCGCGCCGCCTGGTCGAGGAGGAGGACCCGTGCGCCGCGAAGAGCTGCCCGGAAGCGCGGGCGGACGAGGTGGGAGCTGTCTCGTAGCGTGGCCGCATGACAACCACGGACCTGGTGCAGCGCATCGAGATCGACGGACAGCCGGCCACGGCGGGAAGCCTGCTCTGGCCCGCCCTCGTCAACACCGGACACTTCACCGCGATGCAGGTCAGGGGCGGCAAGGTGCGGGGCATCGAGCACCATCTGGCCCGGCTCGACGCGGCCACGCGCGAACTGTTCGGGCGGGAGCTGGACGGGGAGCGGGTGCGCGGCGCGGTCCGGCACATCCTGCGGGACGACATCGACGACGCGTCCGTACGTGTGTACGTCCACGCACCGCACGGGGAGCCGTCCCTCATGGTCACCGTGCGGCAGCCCGTCGTGCTGCCCGCGGGCATGGCGGCCCGCGCGCAGGCGCTGACCGCCGTGCCGTACCAGCGGCCCTTCGCCCACATCAAGCACCTGGGCGGCTTCGGGCAGGCCCGGCACGGCGAGCTGGCGCGGTCGGCGGGCTTCGACGACGCGCTGCTCACCGGCCCCGGCGGGGAGATCAGTGAGGGCGCCGTCACGAACATCGCCTTCTTCGACGGCACACGGGTCGTGTGGCCGGACGCGCCCCACTTGGCCGGCATCACGATGCGGCTGATCGAGGAGCGTCTGCCGGCCGCCGGGTTGCCCACCGGGCACGCCCCCGTCACCCTCGCGGATCTGCCGTCGTACTCGGCTGCCTTCGTCACCAACGCGTGGGGGGTGAGTCCGGTGCGCCGCGTCGACGATGTCGCGTACGCCGTCGACGAGAAGCTGATGGCGATCGTGGCCGGGGTCTACGAGGAGGTCCCCTGGGACACGATCTGAGGGGCGCGGCGGGCGCCACGGAGGCGCGGCGGGGTGCACCGCGCCGCGCCGCACCTAGCCGCACGGGACCGACCCAGCCGTACCGGCCCACTCCGAGCCGCACCCAGCCGCACCGGACCCACCGGATCGCACCAAGCCGCACCGGACCTCACCCAGCTGCACCGGGCCGTACCGGCCCACTCCGAGCCGCACCCGGCCGCACCGGGCCGACGGCCTCGCCGGTGCCTCCGCCGAGGGGCCGGGTCACCCATTCACAGCCGCCGCGCGCGCTCTTCGGAGTCTTGCCGCCGACAAGCCGGTGACCTGCTGGAACGCTCACCTCGTCGGGCCGGAAGCCGCTCGTTCGGCGGCTTTCTGATGGTTCATCAGGAGGCGTGGGCCGCCGAGTGCCACTTACCTCGGTACAGCGGGGCTCGACCGACGCAGCGGCACTTGGGGGTGCCGCGGGGCGTGTCCCGCGAAGGCCTCGGAGGAACGAGCACCATGCGCAACGCCCGCCTGCTGTCCGGTACCGCGCTCGCCGTAGCGGCGGCGGGCGCCCTGGCCGCCCCCGCCTCCGCATCCGCGTCCGCCACGCCCGCGTTCGCCGCGCCCGCTCCCGCCCCCGTCGGCGGCCTGGAGATCCAGCCGGCGACCGTCATGCCCGGTTCCGCCGTCACCGTGCACACCACCGCCTGCGGCTCCGGAGGGACCGCGACGGGGGACGCGAGCGCGGTCGGGGCGGGCACGTTCACGCTCGCGCCGGGCGCGCGGCCCGAGGACGTGACCGGGCGGTTCGAGGTGCCGCCGTCCGCGCAGCCCGGCACCTACGAGATCGTCGCCAAGTGCTCCGGTTCCGGCGGTGCCGCCGTGAGGAACAAGCAGGTCGCGGGCGATCTGGTGGTGACGATCACCTCCACGGCGGCCGCCGCGGAACAACCGCGTCCGCATCCGCGGGGGCATGTGAAGACGGGGGTCGGCGGCGCGCTCGGTCCCGACCCCGTGCAGACCGCGGCGGGAGTGGCGGCCCTGGCCGTCGCCGCCGCGGGCGGTACCTGGCTCCTGCATCGCCGGGCGAGAGGCGACAGGATCTGACGGACACCCTCCGCTGTCCACCGGTACCGCCGCCCGCGCCCCCTCCCGGCCCGTGTCCCCTCGTGGGCCGGGAGGGGGACGAGGGAACCCCGGCCCGACCGACCCCGAGGGGGACGCCGTATGCGCAAGAGGACCGGCAACGCCGTCATAGCGACCGTCACCGCCGTGGCGCTCTGCTCCGGCGCCTGGCTGCTGACCAGCGGCACCGCGTCGCACCCGCCTCCGCAGCCCTCCTCCGCGCAGGCCGCCCCGACCCGGCCCGGCGCGGCCCGCCCCGACCCCGGCACCGCACCGCTTCCGCCCTCGCCGCCCGACCGGGTGCGGATCCCCGCGATCGGCGTCGACGCGCCCCTGATGGGCCTCGGCCTGACCCGGCAGGGCAGCCTCGACGTGCCTCCGGCCGGGCGCAAGAACCTCGCGGGCTGGTACGAGGCGGGCACCACGCCCGGCGAGCGCGGCACCGCGATCGTGGCGGGCCACGTCGACAACAAGGAGGGCCCCGCCGTCTTCTACGAGCTGGGCGCGCTGCGCAAGGGCCGCACGATCGAGATCGAGCGCAGGGACGGCAGCGTGGCCGTCTTCACGGTCCACGCGAACGAGGTGTACGACGCGAAGGACTTCCCCGACGAGAAGGTGTACGGCGCCGCTCCCCGCCCCGAGCTGCGGGTGATCACCTGCGGCGGTAAGTACTCGGAGCGCACCGGCTACCAGGGCAATGTGGTGGTCTTCGCGCACCTCACGGCGGTGCGCTGACGCTCGCCGAGGGCGCGCCCTCGCTCAGGCCACCCACTGCTCGTACGCCATCTTGGCGACGAGTCCGAAGACGGTGACCAGGAGCACGACCCGGACGAACCCGCTCCCCTTCTTCAGCGCCGTGTGCGCGCCGAACATGCCGCCCGCGAGGTTGAAGGCGGCCATCAGCGCGGCCAGTTGCCACAGCACCGCGCCCTGCCAGGCGAACATCGCGAGGGCGCCCGCGTTGGTGCAGCAGTTGACGATCTTGGCGGTGGCCGACGCGGCGACCAGGTCGAGGTGGAGCACGGCGGTCAGGGCGAGCACGAGGAAGGTGCCCGTGCCGGGCCCGATGAGGCCGTCGTAGAAACCGATGCCGAGACCCGCGAGGCCGATCGCGGCGAGGATCCGCTTCGGCGACGCGGGTGCGGCGGAGGGCGCGGTGCCGAAGGCGGGGCGCAGGATCACGAAGGCGCCGACGGCGACGAGCACCACCATGATCACGGGCTTCAGTACGTCGGTGCTCATCCCGGCCGCGAAGAAGGCGCCGCCCATCGACCCGGCGAGCGCGGCGAGGCCGATGCGGACGGCGGTGGGCACGTCGACGGGGGTCTTCCTGGCGTACGTCACCGCCGCGCCCGTGGTCCCGACGATCGCCACGGCCTTGTTGGTGCCGAGGGCGTGCGCGGCCGGGGTGCCGCCGGGCAGGCCGAGCAGCAGGGCGGGGAGCAGCAGCAGTCCCCCGCCGCCGACCACGGCGTCGATCCAGCCGGCCGCGAGGGCGGCGAGACACAGGACGACGACTGTGGTCAGGGATATGTCAGGCATGATCGCGACCCTATGCCGTTCAGGATGCCGGTCAGCGGGCGGCCCGTGGCTCGGGGACGGTGGCCGGGGCGCGGTCGGGGGCCGGGGGCGCGGCGGGGTCGACGGTGAGGGTCAGGGCGGTGGCGAAGAGCGCGCTCGCTCCGGCGAGGCCCGCGGCGAGCGTGTGGCGGGCCCGGCGGGTGGGGCCCTGGGCGGGGGCGGGGGGTCTGCGGTGGCGTCCCATGGGACCGGCGTTCTCCAGCTCGAATGGGGGGTCGACGCGAAGGGCGTTCATTGGGTCGGGGTGCTCAGTCGGCCGGGGCCTTCACCTCGGGCGTTCAGAAGGCGAAGTCCTCGGCGTGGATGCGCTGCGCGGGGACGCCCGCGCGCAGGAGGGCGGCGGTGGCGGCGGCGGACATGCCGGGCGGGCCGCACAGATAGACGTCGTGCTCGGCGAGGTCGGGGACGAGGTCGCGCAGGGCCTGTGGGGAGAGGGGGTCGAAGGCGGCGCCGGACGCGCCGAGCAGATAGTGCAGCCCGGCTCCCCTGCGGGCGGCGATCGCCTCCAGCTCCTCCCTCAGGACCAGGTGTGCGGCGCTGGTGGCGCGGTAGAGGAGGGTGAGGTCGCCGGGGCCGCCGGGCAGCGTCTCGAAGAGGGCCCGCATCGGGGTGATGCCGACGCCGCCCGCGAGGAGCAGCACCTTGCGCCGGGTGCGCCGGTGGGCGGTGAGCGCGCCGAACGGCCCGGTGGCCAGGACGCGCGTGCCGGGCCGCAGGCGCCGCATCCGCCGGGTGTGGTCGCCGGCCGCCTTGACGGTGATGCGCATGGTGTCGTCGCGTACCGGCGCGGAGAGGGAGAAGGGCAGCGCGGTGCGCCAGAGCCTGCGCCCGAGGAACCGCCAGCGGAAGAACTGGCCCGGTTCGGCGCGCAGTTGGTCGAGCCCGATGCCCTGCACGACGACGGAGACGACGCCGGGTCCTTCGTCGCGGACCTCGATGACGCGCAGGCTGTGCCGCAGGGCTTGCCGTACGGGGACGACGAGGCGGTACCAGAGGAGCAGGACGGCGACGGTGGCGTGCGCGAGGGCCCACAGCCAGCCGGTGAGGAGGCTGCCCGCGATGTCCGGTCCGGCGAGCTGGTGGGCGAAGGCGAGGGCGGCGCCGAGGTAGGTGAGCAGGTGGGCGGCGCGCCAGGTCTCGTGGGCGAGGCGGCGGCGCACGGCGCGGGCGGAGGTGACGCCGACGGCGGCGAGCAGCGCGGTGCCGACGGTGGCGGCGGCGAGGCCGGGGTAGCCGAGGAGGTCGAGGGCGGCGCGCGGGAGGCCGGTGCCGGTGTGCGCGGCGTATCCGCAGAGGGCGAGCAGGGCGTGGGCGGCGCAGAGGCTGAGCACGTACCGCCCGCCGAGGGCGTGCAGCCGGGCGAGCCGGTCGGCGCCGACGCCGTGCTCGATGGCCGGTACGCGGGCCATCAGCACCAGCATGACAAGCACCCCGTACCCGGCGAGCAGCCCCGTGAGGTGCGCCCCACCGGCGAAAACACCGGCGACCCTGAGGTCCGCCCGCACCTGCGCACCCCACATCCCGCCCACGGCGAGCGCCCCGGCGAGGATCGCGGAGCGGAGGGCGGGGGGTGAGACGCGTGGCGTCGCGTACGCCCTCGGGGGCTTCCTGGGCCTCGGCGGGATCCGCGCCTCGGGTACCGGGTTCGTCTGGCGCAGGTACGCGGACAGTGCGGGGTGAGTGTCGGGTCGGGGGTCGGCTGCCTGTGTGGTCACGGCGGCACACTAGGCGCGGGCGCCACCGGAAAAGGGCTGGTCAGCGCGGTACCGCCAATCCTTAAGGCGCCCTTGAGGACCCCCTCAAGAGGCGTTAAGCAAACGACTCCTCCCACCCACCCGCCCCCCCCACGGCAAGAACTCGGCGCGGGGCAAACACCCCACCCCTACGGGAAGGACTCGGCGCCGGGCAAACACCCCACCCCTACGGCAAGGACTCGGCGCGGGGTGAACGGGTGGGTGGGTGGGAGAGCGCCCGCCGCGAAGCAGGCGGAAAACCCTCACAGCACCCCCCAGCGGAAGCTGAGCGCACCGTTCCCCCAGAGAAACAACCCGGCCCCGACAGGGAAACACCCACCCCGCAGGCTGCGGAACATGACATCCACGGCAGTGGTGATCGGCGCGGGCCTGGCCGGCGCCCACGTAACACAGCGCCTGGCCGCAGAGGCCATCGACACCGTACTCATCGGCGAAGAGGACCACGCCCCCTACAACCGCGTCCTCCTCGCCGAGGTCCTCGCGGGCCGCTACGGCGCGGACGTGATCACCCTGCCCACCCCCAAGGCCGGCACCACCCTCCGCACCCGCGCCGTCCGCGTCGACCGCGCGGACCGCCTGGTGCACTGCGAGGACGGCACCGTCGTCCCGTACGGCACCCTGATCCTCGCGACCGGCTCCAACCCCGTCCTGCCGCCCCTGCGCGGCCTCTTCGCCCCCGGCGCCCGCGAACTCCCCCGGGGCGTGCACGCCTTCCGGACGATGGACGACTGCCTGGCCCTGGACAAGGCCGTGGCCCCCGGCACCCGTGTCGTCGTCATCGGCGGCGGCCTCCTCGGCGTATCGGCGGCCCGCGCCCTGGCCCAGCGGGGCGCGCAGGTCGTCCTGACGCAGCAGGCCGAGCGGCTCATGGAGCGCCAGCTCGACCCGGCCTCCTCGGAGCTGGTGCGGGCGCACCTGACGGGCCTCGGCGTGGAGGTGCACACGGAGTGCCGGGTGCGCGGTGTCGGCGTCACGGACGGCGCCGTACGCCACGTGGAGCTGGCCGACGGCTACGAACTGGAGACCGAGCTGACCGTCCTCGCCTGCGGGGTACGCCCCCGCACGGGACTCGCGCTGGCCGCCGGACTCGACGTACGCAAGGGCATCGTCGTCGACGACCTGCTGCGCACGTCCGACCCGCACATCAGGGCGATCGGCGACTGCGCGGAGCACGCGGGCCGCGTCTACGGCCTGGCGACCCCGGCGCTCGAACAGGCCGACGCGCTCGCCGCCGCCCTGACCGACAAGAGCACCGACAAGAACAGCAGCGGAAGCACAGACGGAGGCACCGGCGCAGGCAGAAGCCCCGCCCCCTACACCGGCAGCCGCATGCTCACCCGCCTCACCCTCGCGGGCCCCGGCCCGCTGGACCTCGCCGCGTTCGGCGACCCCGAGCCGCGCCCCGACGACGACGTCATCCAGCTCGCCGACGCCACCCGCGGCACCTACCGCAAGGTCGTCGTCCGCGGCGACCGCCTGGTCGGCGGCGTCCTGCTCGGCGACCTCGCCTCGGTGGGCGCGCTGGCCCGCGCCTGGGAGGCCGACGACCCGCTGCCCGACGACGACAGCCCCCTGCTCCACCTGCTCACCCATCCCCAAGCTCTCGACCTCGCTCGAGCAGGGCAGACCCCGACCGGAGGCCGCTGACATGCCGACCCCCCAGCCGAACCCCGCACAGACCCCGCCCCGCCCCACCCTCGTGCTCGTCGGCCACGGCATGGTCGGCCAGCGCTTCCTGGAGGCCGCCGTCGAGCGCGGACTCGCGGCGAGCCACCGGATCGTGGTGCTCTGCGAGGAGCCGCGCCCCGCCTACGACCGGGTGCAGTTGACCTCGTACTTCTCGGGCCGCACGCCCGACGAACTCTCCCTCACCGACCGGGACTTCCTCGACGCGCACGGCATCGAGCTGTACGTCGACGAGCCCGCCGAGAGCTTCGACCGCGAGGCGCGGACGGTCACGGCCCGCTCCGGGCGGGTCTTCCCGTACGACACGCTCGTGCTCGCCACCGGCTCCTACCCCTTCGTGCCGCCCGTGCCGGGCAAGGACGCGACGGGCTGCTTCGTGTACCGCACCATCGAGGACCTGCTGGCCATCGAGGAGTACGCGAAGAAGCACGCCACGACCGGCGCCGTGGTCGGCGGCGGCCTCCTCGGCCTGGAGGCGGCGGGCGCGCTGCGCGGGCTCGGGCTCGCCACGCACGTCGTGGAGTTCGCGCCGCGCCTGATGCCCGTGCAGGTCGACGAGGGCGGCGGCGCGGCCCTGCTCCGGACCATCACCGGCATGGGTCTGACCGTGCACACGGGCACCGGCACGCAGGAGATCGTGACGGGCGAGGACGGTTCGGTCAGCGGTATGAAGCTGTCCGACGGCAGTGAACTCGCCACGGACCTGGTGGTGTTCTCCGCCGGTGTCCGCCCGCGCGACCAGCTCGCCCGCGAGCACGGTCTGGCGGTCGGCGAGCGCGGCGGCATCACCGTCGACGCGCAGTGCCGCACCAGCGACCCGGACGTGTACGCGATCGGCGAGTGCGCGCAGGCCGTGGACGGCCGCGTATACGGCCTGGTCGCGCCCGGTTACGAGATGGCGCAGACGGCGGCCGCCGCCATCGCCGCCGACCGGGAGGCGAGCTTCACCGGCGCCGACCTGTCGACCAAGCTGAAGCTCCTCGGCGTCGACGTGGCGTCCTTCGGTGACGCGCACGGCACGGCTGAGGGCTGCCTGAACGTCGTCTACTCCGACTCGCGCTCGGGCACGTACAAGAAGCTGGTGATGGGCGCGGGCGGCGAGCTGCTCGGCGGCGTCCTCGTCGGCGACGCGGACGCGTACGGCCTGCTGCGCCCGCTCACCGGGACCGTGCCGCCGGTGCCCGCCGAGCAGTTGGTGCTCCCCGCGGGCGCGGGCGCGCCCGTCGCGCTCGGCCCGGAGTCGCTGCCGGGATCGGCGGTGATCTGCAGCTGCCACAACGTCACCAAGGACGCCATCCAGGCCTGCGCCACGCTGCCCGAGGTGAAGAAGTGCACCAAGGCCGGTACGGGCTGTGGCAGTTGCGTGAAGGTAATCGGGCAGCTGCTTCCGCACTCCGGCGGCAAGGGGCTGTGCGGCTGCTTCGCCCAGACCCGCCAGGAGCTGTACGAGATCGTGCGCGCCCTGCGGGTCACGTCGTTCCGCGCGCTTCTCGACGGGCACGGCCGTGAGGCGGCGCGCGGCGGCGAGGGCTGCGAGGTGTGCAAGCCGACCGTCGGTTCGATCATCGCCTCGCTCGCCCCGACTATCGGCGCCGAGGGGTATGTCCTCGACGGCGAGCAGGCGGCGCTCCAGGACACCAACGACCACTTCCTCGCCAACCTCCAGAGGAACGGCTCGTACTCGGTGGTCCCCCGCATCCCCGGCGGCGAGATCACCCCCGAGAAGCTCATCGTCATCGGCGAGGTGGCACGGGACTTCGGCCTCTATACGAAGATCACCGGCGGCCAGCGCATCGACCTCTTCGGAGCGCGGGTCGACCAACTGCCCCGGATCTGGCAGCGGTTGGTGGAGGCGGGCTTCGAGTCGGGGCACGCGTACGGCAAGGCGCTGCGCACGGTGAAGTCCTGCGTCGGCCAGACCTGGTGCCGCTACGGCGTGCAGGACTCCGTGCGCATGGCCATCGACCTGGAGCTGCGCTACCGCGGCCTGCGCGCCCCGCACAAGCTGAAGTCGGCGGTCTCCGGCTGCGCCCGCGAGTGCGCCGAGGCCCAGTCGAAGGACTTCGGCGTGATCGCCACGGCGAGCGGCTGGAACCTGTACGTGGGCGGCAACGGCGGCGCCACCCCGCGCCACGCCGACCTGCTCGCGCAGGACCTGGACGACGCCGGGCTGATCCGTCTCATCGACCGGTTCCTGATGTTCTACATCCGCACCGCCGACCGCCTGGAGCGCACCGCCGCCTGGCTGGAGCGGATCGACGGCGGCCTCGACCACGTGCGCGACGTGGTCGTCCACGACTCGCTGGGCATCTGCGCCGAGCTGGAGGCGCTGATGGCCGACCACGTCACGCACTACCGCGACGAGTGGGCCGAGACCCTCGACGACCCCGACCGCCTCGCCCGCTTCGTGTCCTTCGTGAACGCGCCGGGCGTGCCGGACCCGACGGTCGGCTTCGTCCCGGAGCGCGACCAGATCAAGCCGGACCTGCCCCTGCTCTCCCTCAGCCCCCGGCCCCTGGAAGGAGCCTCCCGATGAGCACCGCCCCCACACGTGTCCAACTGCGCCTGGCGAACGACTGGTTCGAGGTCTGCGACCGCGCCAGGCTGACCCCGGGCCGTGGCCTCGCGGCCCTGCTGCCCGACGGCAGCCAGGCCGCGCTCTTCCTCGACCGCGAGGGCCGCGCGTACGCGATCGACAACCGCGATCCGTTCACGGGCGCCGCGGTGCTCTCCCGCGGCCTGCTGGGCTCGCAGGACGGCCGGCCGTTCGTCGCCTCGCCGCTCCTCAAGCAGCGGTTCGACCTGGAGACGGGGCGGTGCCTGGACGACGACGAGGTGACGGTGGCGGTGCATTCCGTGCGCATTGCTTGACCGATCGTTCCAGAAATACCTTGACCGGTCGTTCCAGAAAGACATAGCGTCCCCCTCGTGGCCAGGACCAAGGAATTCGACCCGGACGCCGCCTTGCAGTCAGCCCTGGAGCTGTTCTGGCGGCGTGGCTACGAGGCGACGTCGATGGCGGACCTCGTCGAGACGCTCGGCATCGGGCGCGCCAGCATCTACGCGACCTTCGGCAACAAGCACGAGCTGTACCTGAAGGCCCTGGAGCGGTACGGCGAGCAGCAGAAGCCCCTGCTGCTCGCCGAGTTGGCACAGCCCGGACCGGCGCTGCCCGCCGTCCGCGCGGCGGTGCGGCGCTTCGGCGCCGAGGCCACGGCCCATGAGCGCCGCCTGACCGGGTGCTTCGTCACCAATACGGCGGCCGAGCTGGCCCCCCACGACGAGGCGGCCGCCCGCGGCGTCGAGCGCAGCTGGGAGCAGGTCGAGACCCTGCTGCACTCCGCGCTCGTGCGCGCCCAGGCCCAGGGCGAACTGCCCGAGGACCGCGATCCGCTGACGCTCGCGCGCATGCTGCTCGTCCTGATGCAGGGCCTGCGCGTCGTCGGCAAGGCGTCCACGGATCCGGCGCGGGTGCGGGACGCGGTCGAGCAGGCGCTGACCCTCCTGGACTGACTGACACCCTTCCACCCTGGTTCATTTCCGCTGCCCAAATACTGGACCGATCGGTCAAGAAAAGAGTTCCGTCATGACTGTCACCCGTGCCCGCTTCACCGGCCGTACCGCCCTCGTCACCGGCGGCGGCTCCGGTCTCGGCCGCGCCGCCGCCCTCGCGTTCGCCGCCGAGGGAGCCAACGTCGTGGTGGCCGGACGCACCGAGGCCCCGCTGAAGGAGACCGTGTCCCTCATCGAGGCGGCGGGCGGTACGGCCCTCGCCGTCACCGCCGACGTCTCCCGCTCGGCCGACCTCGCCGCCCTGGTCGCGACGGCGGTCGCCCGCTTCGGCTCCCTGGACGTCGCCGTCAACAACGCGGGCGTCCTGCGCGCCGGACAGCCGGTCGCCGAGCTGCCCGAGGAGGACTGGCGCACGATGCTCGACATCAACGTCACCGGCGTCCTGCTCGCCCTCCAGGCGGAGGTCAAGCAGATGCGCACCCAGCCCGCGGGCGGCGCGATCGTCAACATCGGCTCGAACCTGGGCGCCCACACCTCCGTCCCCGGCACGGCCGCGTACGGCGCGACCAAGGCGGCCGTCTCCGCGCTGAGCCGCGCGGCCGCCGCCGAGCACATCCGGGACGGGGTCCGCATCAACACCGTGAGCCCTGGCGCCTCCGACACCTCCATGTCGCTCAAGCCCGGCGAGAGCGAGGCGGACCGCGCGGCGCGCATGAAGGAGCAGTCGCCGCTCGGCCGGGTCTCGACGACCGAGGAGGTCGCCGCGGCCGTGCTGTACCTGGCGTCGGACGAATCCGGCTCCGTGGTCGGCGCGGACCTCGTCATCGACGGTGGCGCGGCGGCCTGAGCGGCCCCGCCTACCGCGCCTACCGCGGCTACCGCGGCTACCGCGGCTACCGCAGGTCCGACGCCTCGAAGACGCCCCGCGCCGCCGCCCCGTCGATCCGTGCCGTGAGCCTGCGCAGTTCGGCGCACCCGCTGCTGAGCAGGCCCGCATCGCGTGCGGCGCGGGCCCCGCGGTCCAGGCGGTGCAGCAGCAGCGGGTTGGCGACGAGGATCTGCGGGTCCAGTTCGACGCGGTTGCCGAGGGAGTCGCACAGGACGAGGCGCGCGGCGACGCCCTCGTTGTGCCGTACGGCGGTCAGCAACCCGGTGCAGACATGCCGGCGACGCCCGAGGCCCTGGACGGCGAGCCAGCCGGGGCCCGCCGTCACCCGCGCGGGGTGCAGCACCACGTACAGCAGCGCGGAGAGTCCCGCCCACAGGGCGAGCCGGGGCAGGGCGAGGGTGCCGTTGGCCAGGTCGATGAGGACGATGAGCACGAAGAGGCCGAGCGCGCAGAGGACCGCGGCCCGCACGTCCGACGCCCAGTTCCGGTCGGACACGGTCTCCGCCGTGCCCACGTAAACGCTCTCGCCCCGCGCCGCGCCGCGCCGGGCGGCGGCCCGTGTCGTCCTGTGGTGTCCCATGTGCGGCACGTTAGGACGGCTGTGCGACGACTGGCCCCGGCATTGACGCGCCGCATACACCCGGGCGGCCCACCTTGACGGGACGCTGACGCCTCCCCGGGAGGGGGGCGACACTCGGCCGCAACACCACTGTCGTAATCACCGCGCATGGTTGATCGTTGGGCCCGACACGTACAGGAACTCCGACCTCACGCAGGGGGACGACCGGGATGACCATCAGCCGCAGGACACTGCTCGCGACCGGCGCCGGGCTCGGACTGCTCACGGCGTGCGGCTCCAACACCGGGCGGGGCGGCGGGGGTTCGGGCAGCAAGGGCCCGCGGCTCGCGCAGTGGTACCACCAGTACGGCGAGGCGGGCACCGAGCAGGCCGTGAAACGGTACGCCGCCGCGTACGACAAGGCGGACGTCGCCGTGCAGTGGCGGCCCGGCAACTACGACGAGCAGACCGCCGCGGCCCTGCTCACCGACTCCGGGCCCGACGTCTTCGAGGTCAACGGCCCCACCCTGGACCAGATCCAGGGCGGCCAGGTCGTCGACCTCACCGATCTCTTCGAGGGCGTACGGGACGACTTCAACCCGGCGGTCCTCGCCCCGAAGACGTACGACGGGAAGATCTGGGCGATCCCCCAGGTCGTCGACATGCACCTGCTCTACTACCGCAAGATCCTGCTCGACGACGCCGGTGTGCGGCCGCCGAAGAGCCTGGACGAGCTGGTCGACGCGGCGAAGGCGCTGACGACGAAGAACGTGAAGGGCCTCTTCCTCGGCAACGACGGCGGGGCGGGCGCGCTCGGCATCACCCCGCTGTACGCGGCGGGCCTCTCCTCCGTCACGGCGGACGGCGAGGTCGGCTTCGACGATCCGGCCGCGGCCCGCACCCTGGGCAAGCTGCGCCAGCTGTACGCCGACAAGTCGCTGCTGCTCGGCGCGCCCGCCGACTGGGCGGACCCCTCGGCGTTCGTACAGGAACTGACCGCCATGCAGTGGTGCGGCCTGTGGGCGCTGCCCGCGGTCAAGAAGGAGCTGGGTGACGACTTCGGGGTCCTCGCGCTGCCCGCCGACGGTCCGGACGGCAGGCCCGCGCTGCCCGTGGGGTCGTACGGCGCCGCGGTGAGCGCCCGCAGCGACCACAAGAAGGAGGCGAAGGAGTTCCTGAAGTGGCTGTGGATCGACAAGACCGAGTACCAGGAGGACTTCGCGCTCTCCTACGGCTTCCACATCCCGGCCAGGCTCTCCCTCGTGAAGAAGGCCGACAAGCTCAAGGAGGGCCCGGCCGCGGACGCCGTGCGCTACTCCACCGAGTACGGCTACGCCGAGCCGCTGCTGTGGACCCCCGCGAGCCGCACCGCCTACCAGGACGCGCTGAGCCGCGTCATCAAGTCGGGCGCCGATCCGGACAGCGAGCTGAAGTCCGTCGTGCGCACGGTGCGGGCGGAGCTTGCCCGCACCAAGAAGAAGCCGTGAGCCGGCTGCTCGGCACCCAGAACCGCACGCTGTGGTTCTGGGTGTTCGTCGGCCCCTTCGCGCTCGGCCTCGTCCTCTTCACGTACGTACCGCTGGCCTGGAGCGTCTACCTCAGCTTCTTCGACGCCCACAACACCGTCTCGCCCACGGACTTCGTCGGCCTCGACAACTACACGTCGATGCTGCGGAACGACGCGTTCACCGACAGTCTCGTCACCTTCGCGGTCTTCTCGGCGTTCATCGTGCCCACCACCTTCGTCCTGTCGCTCGCGCTCGCGCTGATGGTGAACCGCATGCGCCGCGCGCAGGCGTTCTTCCGGTCGGTCTTCTTCCTCCCCGCCGCGTGCAGCTACGTCGTGGCGGCGCTGATCTGGAAGCTGTCGATCTTCAACGGGGTGCGGTTCGGGCTCGCCAACACCGTCCTCGGCTGGTTCGGCGCCGAGCAGGTCGCCTGGCTCTCGACCACGGAGCCGCCCTGGTACTGGCTGGTCATCGTCACCGTGCGGCTCTGGCTCCAGGCGGGCTTCTACATGATCCTGTTCCTGGCGGGCCTCCAGCGGATCTCGCCCACCCTCTACGAGGCGGCGGCGGTGGACGGGGCGCGACCCGGCTGGCAGGTCCTCCGCCACATCACGCTCCCGCAGCTGCGCGCGACCTCGGTCGCGGTGACGCTGCTCCTGGTGATCAACGCCTTCCAGGCCTTCGACGAGTTCTACAACCTGCTCTCCGACTCCCGCGGCTACCCGCCCTACGCCCGTCCGCCGCTCGTCTACCTCTACTACACGGCGCTCGGCCAGGGGCAGAACCTCGGGCTCGGCAGCGCGGGCGCGGTGATCCTCGCACTGATCATCGCGGTGGTGACGGTGGGCCAGGCGCGGTGGTTCGGCCTGGGCCGAAAGGAGGACTGAGCACGATGGACGACGCCCTTGTCCGGGCGGGCCGCGCGCTGCGGGTGGTCCTGCTGATCGCGCTGGCCCTGCTGTTCCTGATCCCCTTCTACCTCCTGGTCCGCAACGGCCTGGCGTCGGAGCGGGACATCACCTCTCCCGACTGGACGTTCTTCCCCTCCACCCTGCACTGGTCGAACCTGCCGGAACTCTTCGAGGACCCGACGGTGCCGATGGCGCGCGCCCTGCTCAACTCGACGCTGATCGCGGTCGCGACGACCCTCGGCACCCTCGTCCTCGCCTCGCTCGCCGGGTACGGCCTCGCGCGCATCCCCTACCGCTGGGCCGACCAGGTCTTCTACGCGATCCTCGGCACGATGATGGTCCCGGCGGCCGTCACCTTCGTACCAAGTTTCGTCCTGGTCTCCTCCCTCGGCTGGGTCTCGACGCTGCGCGGCCTGATCATCCCCACGCTCTTCTCGGCCTTCGCGTGCTTCATCTTCCGGCAGTACTTCCTCGGCTTCCCGAGGGAGCTGGAGGACGCGGCGCGGGTCGACGGGCTCGGTTACTGGCGTACGTACTGGCGCGTGGTCGTCCCGAACTCCCGGCCGGTGTTCGCCGCCGTCGGCACGATCGTGTTCATCGGCGCGTGGAACTCCTTCCTGTGGCCGCTGGTGATCGGCCAGGACCGCGACGCGTGGACGGTCCAGGTGGCGCTGGCGACGTTCACGACCTCGCAGGTCATCCGCCTGCACGAACTGTTCGTCGCGGCGGCGGTGTCGATCGTGCCGCTGCTGGTGGTGTTCCTGTTCTTCCAGCGGTGGATCGTGGCGGGGGTGGAGAGGTCGGGGATCGACGACTGAGGGGGCGTGGCGCGGGCGGCCGGTCTCAGACGGGTTCCGTCATGTCCTCCATGAGTTCCGGGAGTTGGCGGAGCCTGGAGACGGTCTGGTTGAGGAGGCGGACCGTCGTGTCGGCCTGCCTGCGTCCGATGGGCCGGCCGATGGAGGCGGCGCGGGCCTGCTGCTTCAGCTTCTCCAGGAGGTCGCCGGCTTCGGCGGACGCCTCGTGCAGCCGGCGGATGCGGTCCTCGACACGGGTGACCAGAGCGTCGACGGTTGCCTCCTCGGCGGGGGCCGCGTCCTCGGCGTCCGCCCACCCTCCGGCCTCGGCCGACCGCTCGCCCGACTGCTCGCCCGACTGCTCGCCGGGCGGCGGCTGCGGGGTGGCGGTTGTGGGCGGGGCGGCCGGTGTCGTGGGGGCCAGGGTGGGGCCCGGGGCCGGAGCGGGGCCTGGGCTCGTGGGGGCCGAGCCCGCTGTCGCCGCGGTCTTGCGGCGGCGCTTCCCGTTCTCCTTCGGGAACTCCCTGTCGAACCAGAACGCGGTCATCACCCGGCCCGGCATCGCCTTCCCCGAGACGCTGACCTGCCACGGCGTGCGGTCGCCGTCGTCCATCGCGGCGACCAGCTCCCTGAGCAGCCCCACCGCCATCATCCGGCTCTTCTCGTACCGCAGGGCCTGGAGCGAGTTGGTCACGCCGCGCCGGGAGCGGCGCATGCGCTCTCCCGTGTCGCCGATCATCTCCTGGCCGTCCAGCGAGCCCCGGTCGGCCTCGATGATGCCGAAGGACGCGAGCCAGTGCGCCGCCCGGTAGGACACCAGTTCCTCGAAGGCGGAGTCGTCGGTGTCGGCGGCCGCGAGCAGGTCGGGCAGGCCGCGGCCGGAGAGGACGATGCCCTCCCGGACCTTGGTGCCGAAGACCTGTCCGACGCGCGGGTTCCAGGGCTGCGGGTAGCTCTCGGAGGTGAGGGCCGACCAGGTCCTGGCCCGCTGGTCGATCTCCGCCTTGCTGAGCAGGGACGGCTGGTTCTCGCTGAGCGCGCGCCGCAGCAGGTGCCGCCTGTGCGCGTCCACGGGGAACAGCTCCACGAGCAGCTTCATGGAGCGCAGGTCGCGCAGCTCGGAGACGGCCATCTCCGGTGAGGCGTCGGCCAGTTCGCGGATCGGCGCGAGCCCGGAGAGCACCTCCGCCGTCTTCTCGTCCATCACACCCCGGGCCACGTACATGCCGAGCACGCTGCGGCCGAGCGCGCGCGAACGGTTGATGGGGTCGAACTCCAGCGGCGGGTGCACATGGTCGCGCCGGTTGTTCATCTGCACGATGCGGTAGAGGCGCTGCGGGGTCGGTGTGCCGATCACCAGATGGGCGTCCACGGTGGCGATGGCCGCCGCCCGGCGGGCCCGCGACCCGTTCGTGGGGTCGAGGTCGTCCGCCGCCTCCGCGTACTCCTTGTTGAGCAGGGCGGAGAATTCCGTGAGCCAGACATGGGGGTCGTGGACGACTTCGTCGCCGTCCCTGCCCAGCTTCTCCGCGGGGACACCGGCAAGCACCTCACCGGAACTCAATCGGAAAATCGACTGACGCTTTTGTGTTCGATTGTTTCCCCGGACGGCCATCCATCCCCAATAGGCGGACGGATGGCGGGGATTCCCGTCGGAATCCTTCTCCGGTTCCTCCTCCAGACGCACTTGCTGGGGCACGTACATTCCGGGCTCCTGCTGCCCGTTGAGGACCAGATCCTCCTCCAGGTCATAGGGGCGGACCCGGTCCACGCGCGTCAGGGCGTTCGCCGCGTCCTCGGCGTTCATCATCAGGGCGTGCCGGTTGGGCACCACGCTCTCCAGGGCGGCGAGATAGGTCTCGCTGCCGTCACCGACGACCCCCTTCCACGGCCGCACCGGAGCGAGCGTCCGTTCCGTGCCCTGCCCCACCGTCGGGTCGGCCATGGAACGCCAGATCGAACTGATCCGTTCGTTGTGCCCCCACTGCACGCCGCCGACGCCGTGCATGCGGACGAGGGCGACGACCATGTCCCCGGCGTCCGTGCGCAGACGGCGGACCGCGCTCCCCTTCAGTCTGCGTACGCCGTTGGCGTCCGCCTCGCTCAAGGTGTCCTCGGGGTCGACGATGAAGGGGGCCACGTTCTCCAGCGCCCCACGAGGGAGGTTGACCCCGTCGGTGGCCAGCACGGCCTCGATCCAGGCCTCTTGCCGCTCCCGCGACACCGGTGCCGGAAACGGACTCCCGGCGGTGAGCTGCCCCATACCGCGTCTCCCCTGCTGTGCTTTCTCGGCCTCCTTGATCGGAGACCTGGACGAAGGCAACACGCTCGCAGGGGCAACTCGTCATTTCTAGTGCTGATGCGATTAGCAAATCACTTCGAGCGGATGGAAAAAATGAAGAAGAGCCGCGGCGCCTTCGACGTGAAGTGACGTGAAGGTGCCGCGACTCACTGGGTGATGGTTCCGGAATTCCCGAACTGACTTACGCTATTGACTACTTCCGCGTCGGCCGGTAATTGCTCACGCCCCGCCCACCGCCGTCAGCAACGCCAAGGGCGCCGCCGCCGACCGCGATTCCAGGACGCACGCGTGCGGATACGGCACCGGCACCGGATACGCCCCCTTGTCGTAGCCCGCGAGGACCTCCGGGAGGCGGCCGTCCGCCGTGGTGGCGGCGGAGACGAGGGCGCGGGCGACCGTGCGGGCCTCGTCGTGGAGGCCGTAGCGCGCGAGGCCCAGCGCGATCAGGGCGTTGTCGTGCGGCCACACCGAGCCCCGGTGGTACGACAGCGGATGGAACGCGGGCTGCCCGGCCGCGACCGTCCGCACGCCCCACCCCGAGAAGAAGTCGGGCTCCAGCAGGCGGCGGCCCACCGCCTCCCCGCACTCCTTGTCGAGCAGCCCGGACCAGAGCAGATGCCCCGCGTCCGAGGCGAGCGCGTCGACCTGGCGTCCCTCGCCGTCCAGGGCGAGCGCGGGAAAGCCCTGCTTCGGCATCCAGAAGTCCCGCTGGAAGCGGTTCCGGAGATCGCCCGCCGCCTGCGCGAGCAGCTCCGCGTAGACCGTGTCGCCCCAGACGGTCCGCGCCAGCCAGGCGGTACGGCACAGCGCGTCGTACGCGTAACCCTGCGCGCCCGCCGCCATGACCGGCCCGCTCGCCCTGGTGCCGTCGGCGGAGCAGATCGCGCCGGGCGAGTCCTTCCAGTTCTGGTTGGCGAGGCCGCCCTCGTCGGCGCGGTAGACGAGGTAGCCGCGCGAGGTCAGCCCGCCGTGGTCGAGCATCCAGCCGACGGCGGCGCGCGCGGCGGGCTCCAGGCGGCGGGCGAGCGCGCGGTCCCCGGTCTGTTCCGTGTACGCGCCGAGCAGCACGAGGAAGAGCGGGGTCGCGTCGACCGAGCCGTAGTAGCGCCCGAACGGCACCTGCCCGAAGTGCGCGAGTTCGCCCTGCCGCACCTCGTGGACGATCTTCCCGGGCTGGGCGACCGCGCCGACGACGGTCTCGGAAGCCTGCGTCGCGGCGAGCGCGGGCAGCGTCGCGGCGGCCAGGCGCGGCACGTACGGGAGGGCGAAGAGCGAGGTCAGCAGGGCGTCGCGGCCAAGCATCGTGAGGAACCACGGCACTCCGGCGCCGGGCACGCTCAGCTCCTCGCCGTCCGGCCCCTTCGCCGGTACCTGGAGCACCGCGAGGTCCGCGAGGCCGCGCGCGCAGGCGTCGGCGAGCGCGGGCCATCGGGTGGGCAGGGTGACGCCGGAGACGAAGGCGTCCTGGAGCGCGGCCAGTTGGCGTTCCGCCTCGGCGGGCGACTCGGGCACGTCCGGTCCGGCCGCCCCGTGCGGATAGGCGGCGGCACTCAGTGCCACCTCGGCCGAGCCGTGCGGGGCCAGCTCCAGCGTCCATACGAGGCGACGCGCGCCACCGCCGGTCTCCTCCACGGCGTCGGGGCGCGGGTCGGCGGTCACCGTCGTGCGGGCGCTCCAGTCGCCGCGCCGGTATCCGAACGCGACGCCCCTCGGACCGCCGCCGCCATCGCCGTCACCGGCACCGCTGCCGCTGACGCTGCCGCTGCCGCTGCCGTCGCCGTCGATCGGCCGCCGGGACCTGACGGCGCCCGGCTTGGCGTACGTACGGTGGTCGGCGCGCAGTTCGAACTGGTCGGTGAAGTCGGCGTCCACGGTCAGTGCGATGTGGACCCGCGTCGGCACCGGGCGGTTGCTCACGACCCGCAGGGATTCGACGAACGCGCCCTCGACCACGGCCTGTTCCCGCAGGACCGTGCAGGCGGGCGGCTCCTGGCGGCCGCCGCGCGGCACGAGCACGCAGCGCGCCGCGCCAGCACCGGCCGCCGAGGTGTCCACCGGCGCGAGGACCTCGGGCACGGCCCCGTCGACGGTCAGCTGCCAGCGGCTCAGGTGCCGTGCGTCCCGTACGAACAGGCCGTCCGGGCCCGCGCCGCCGCCGCGCACGCCGCCGACCCCGCTGATGTCGCCGCCCGCGCCGACGGCCGCGAACGTCCGCCCCCGCACCAGTAGCCGGTACCGGTCACTCATGTCCACACCTCTCCGTTCGGAGGTCTCCCCCACCCGTTCCGTCCCGCCCGGCGTGCAGCAGGTCCAGCGTGAGCGCCGCCGTCCAGCCGAAGCCGCGCGCGCCGCAGCCCTCGCCCGTGTACGGGTCCACGTACTCCGCGAAGCCGGACGCGCCCGCCGCATCGAGAACGGCCTCGCGCAGCGCGTCGGCCCGCGCGCGCTCCCCGTGCAGCCGAAGCCCTCTCTCCACAAGCCAGTTGGTGTTGAACCACGCCGGTCCGCGCCAGTAGCGGCGGAGGTCGAAGGCGGGGCCGGTCAGGTCGTAGCTGGGCACGAGCCGTGTGGCGCCGCCGAGGCCGAAGTGCGGGCCGCACGCGGTGCGCACCAGGGCGGCGGCGACGCGAGGCGGCAGCGCGGGGAGCACGAGGGGGATCAGGCCGGTGACGCCGCGCTCGGTGAGGAGCGCGTCGGTGCGCAGGTCGCGGCAGAGGAAGATCTCCCGGTCCGGGTCCCACAGGCGGGCGACCAGGGTCTCCGTCAGGCTGCGGGCCCGCGCGCACCGCACCCGCGCCGCGCTCCCCTCCGACCCGTGCAGCCCGCCTGGCCCGTCCAACTCGGCCTCGATCAGGGCGAGTGCGTACTCCGAGGTGATCAGGAGGGCGTTGAAGGCGGGGTCCTCGACGGAGAACGCGGGGCCCTCGTCCGTGGACGCGCCGGGGCCCGCGCCGTCGACGTACCCCCGGTCGCGGTACTCGGCAGCGAGCCGCACATACCGCCCGTAGTCCGTGTCGGTGGGCCGGTGCTCGGGCACCCCGTGGTCGAGGTCCGCGCGGCGGAAGTCGCCCGGCGCGGCGGGCTCGACGCGACTCAACGGGCCGTCCCAGCAAGGGCTGTTGTCCATGCCCTGCTCCCACGGGTGCTGTACGGCGGCGAGCCCAGCGCCGCCCGCGTCCCTGGCACCCAGGAGATAGCGGTGCCAGGCGGCGAGGCGGGGCCGGAGGCGGGCGAGGAAGGAGCGGGCCCGGGAGAGGCCGGGGTCGGCGCGGTGCACGAGCCAGACGGCGAGCGCGTGCACCGGCGGCTGCACGATTCCGGAGGTCTGTACGGGGGCGGGGGCCCCGGCGCGGCGGCCCGCCGTCGCCGAGCGCCAGAAGTCGGGGCCGGGGAAGTAGGCGTCGAGCGGGACGGCGTCGTTGAACACGATGTGCGGTACGCGGCCGTCGCCCCACTGGGCGGACAGCAGCGTCTCCAGCTCCAACTGGGCGCGCAGCGGGGAGAGATGGCGCAGCCCGATCGCGATGAACGCGGAGTCCCAGGACCACTGGTGCGGGTAGAGCGCCCGCGAGGGCACGGTCGAGGTGCCCGTCCAGTTGGCCCACAGCACCTCGGCCGCGCGCGCCCGCAGCTTCTCCGCCGGGGGCGCGGCCGAGCGGGCGGCACCGGGGGCGGCGTGGGGGGCGGGTGGCTGGGTGGTCGTCGTGCTGCGGTCCACGCGGATCTCCCGAAGGCTGTCGACGTCCCGTCAGTTCGGTGGGGGTCACCCTAGGGTTACGTCTACTTCACACGCAAAACTCAATATGTAACGCTGAGTTGACGAGCACAAGGGGTGCGGGCGGGTCCCCCCGGGGAAGCCCTCGGGGCCGGGCCGCCCGTACGGTGAGCCTCGGCGAAGGCATGTTCGGGCGGGAGGGGCACATGGGAGGCCGCACCATCGGCGAGGGCGCCGTGGAGGGGAGGGCCGGACAGTACGGACGGGCCGGGCGGGACGGGCGGGGAGCGCTCGCCGCCCCGCTCCCTGGCCCCCGTCCCGCCTCCGGCCAGCCCGGTGCCGGGGAGCTGCTGGACCTCGTACGCAGGGGGCGCGCCACGACGCGTGGGGCTCTCCAGGAGGTCACCGGGTTGTCGCGGGCCACCGTGGGGCAGCGGCTCGGGCGGCTGTTCCGGGCCGGGTGGGTGCGGGAGGGGCCCGGCGGGCCGGTGGAGTCGCCGCTCGGGGGGCGGCCCGCGATCCGGTTGGAGTTCGACGAGACGCACGCGGTCGTGCTCGCCGCCGCGCTGGAGACCCGGCACGCCCGTATCGCCCTGCTCACCCTCGGGGGCGAGATCGTCGCGGAGCGGTCGGCCCCCCTCGCGGTCGAGGAGGGGCCCGAGACGGTCCTCGACGCCCTGGGCGCCCACTTCGGCGAACTGCTGCGCGAGAGCGGCCGGCCCGCAGCATCGGTCTGCGGCATCGGCCTCGCCGTGCCGGGCCCGGTGGACACCGCGACGGGCCGCGTGATCCAGCCACCGATCATGCCGGGCTGGGACGGCTACGACATACGGACCCGCCTGCGCAGAGCATTCACCGCCCACGCCGCCGCGGGCCCACCCCCCGACACCACCCAGCGCACCGGCACCCCCACCCTCCCCGACCTCCCCGTCCTCGTGGACAACGACGCCAACCTCATGGCGTACGGCGAGCAGCGCACCCACTACCCCGACTGCTCCGCCTTCGCCCTGGTCAAGGTCTCTACCGGGATCGGCGCGGGCGTCGTGGTGGACGGCGCGGTCTACCGCGGCATCGACGGCGGCGCGGGCGACATCGGCCACATCCGGGTCCCCGAGGGAGCGGACGCACTCTGCAAGTGCGGCTCCTACGGCTGCCTCGCCGCCCTCGCCAGCGGCCGCGCACTCGCCCGCAGACTGACGGAGGCCGGTTTCCCCGCCGCCTCCGGATCGGATGTGCGCGCACTCCTTGACGCCGGGAACCCCACCGCGCTGGGGTTCGCGCGCGAGGCGGGGCGGCACGTCGGCGAGGTGCTCGCGACCGTCGTGACGCTCCTGAACCCCGGCGTTCTCATGATCGCGGGAGATCTGGCCGGAACCGCCTTCCTCACCGGCGTACGCGAACTCCTGTACCAGCGGGCCCTGCCCCGTTCCACCGCCCACCTGGACGTCGTCACCTCACGCCTCGGCGACCGCGCCGCGCTGATCGGCGCCGGAACACTGGTGGTGGAGCACCTGTACGCCCCGGAACGGGCAGAAGAGCGGCTCGCCGCGCTCGGCGTGTGACGCCGCCCGCGCGCTGTCTCCCGCAGTGAACGGCACCGTCCGGATGCTGACATCCGGGCCCGCCAAACGGCGTGATTCTCGCCACCCCTGATAGCCCTTGCGCTCAGATGAGCACCCCAAGAGTGTGTAAAGGGCGGCTGCACTTCTCCAAGGGGTGGCACTCAGTGCCAATGCTCGATCATTCATGAAGTGAACTCACATCTGAGATCGTACCGCTCGTTTGAGCGTTTAGCAGGTTCTACGGGGGTAGCCCGTTCAACTCTTGAACACGCCCCTCTCCACCCTCCCTACCGCCAAGTCACTTTCGATCTAGCGGCGGACGGGTGGTTACGGCCGCATGACGCACAAGTGGACGTACCCAGGCGCCTTCGATCTGGGTATGTTCCTCGCCGTCAGGGCAGCCACCGAGTCCTCGAGGAGTCGAGACCCGTGTCGGAAAACAAAGATCTCCACGTAGCTCACACGAGTGAGACGACCGAGGCGACCGAAGCGGTGAAGTTCGTTTACGACTTCACCGAGGGCAACAGGGACCTCAAGGACCTTCTCGGCGGCAAGGGTGCGAACCTCGCCGAGATGACCAACCTCGGGCTGCCCGTTCCGCCGGGCTTCACCATCACCACCGAGGCGTGCAAGACGTACCTCGACAGCGGCGAGGAGCCCACCGAGCTGCGCGACGAGGTCAGCGCGCACCTCGACGCCCTTGAGCAGAAGATGGGCAAGAAGCTCGGCCAGGCCGACGACCCGCTGCTCGTCTCCGTCCGCTCGGGCGCCAAGTTCTCCATGCCCGGCATGATGGACACGGTCCTGAACATCGGGCTCTCCGACAAGTCGGTGACCGGCCTCGCCAAGCAGTCCGGCGACGACCGCTTCGCGTGGGACTCCTACCGCCGGCTCATCCAGATGTTCGGCAAGACCGTCCTCGGCGTCGACGGCGACCTCTTCGAGGAGGCGCTGGAGAAGGCCAAGGAGGCCAAGAAGGTCACGATCGACACCGACCTCGAAGCGGCCGACCTGAAGAAGCTGGTCACCAAGTTCAAGAAGATCGTCAAGACGGAGGCCGGGCGGGACTTCCCGCAGGACCCGCGCGAGCAGATGGACCTCGCGATCCGGTCGGTCTTCGAGTCGTGGAACACCGACCGCGCCAAGCTCTACCGCCGCCAGGAGCGCATCCCGCACGACCTCGGCACGGCCGTCAACATCTGCTCGATGGTCTTCGGCAACCTCGGCCCCGACTCCGGCACGGGCGTCGCGTTCACCCGCGACCCGGCCAGCGGCCACCAGGGCGTCTACGGCGACTACCTCCAGAACGCGCAGGGCGAGGACGTCGTCGCGGGCATCCGCAACACCGTGCCGCTCGCCGATCTGGAGCAGATCGACAAGAAGTCGTACGACCAGCTCATGCAGATCATGGAGACCCTTGAGACGCACTACAAGGACCTCTGCGACATCGAGTTCACCATCGAGCGCGGCCAGCTGTGGATGCTCCAGACCCGCGTCGGCAAGCGCACCGCCGGTGCCGCGTTCCGCATCGCGACGCAACTCGTCGACCAGGGCCTGATCGACGAGGCCGAGGCGCTCCAGCGCGTCAACGGCGCCCAGCTCGCCCAGCTGATGTTCCCGCGCTTCGACGCGGACTCCAAGGTGCAGCAGCTCGGCCGCGGCATCGCCGCGTCACCGGGCGCCGCGGTCGGCAAGGCCGTCTTCGACTCGTACACCGCCATCAAGTGGTCGCGCTCGGGCGAGAAGGTCATCCTGATCCGCCGCGAGACCAACCCCGACGACCTCGACGGCATGATCGCCGCCGAGGGCATCCTGACCTCGCGCGGCGGCAAGACCTCCCACGCGGCGGTCGTGGCGCGCGGCATGGGCAAGACCTGTGTCTGCGGCGCCGAGGAGCTGGAGGTCGACACCAAGCGGCGCCGCCTCACCGCGCCGGGCGGCATCGTCGTCGAGGAGGGCGACGTCGTCTCCATCGACGGTTCGACCGGCAAGGTCTACCTCGGTGAGGTGCCCGTCGTGCCCTCCCCCGTCGTCGAGTACTTCGAGGGCCGCATGCACGCGGGCGCCGACGACGCCGACGAGCTGGTCGCCGCCGTGCACCGGATCATGGCGTACGCGGACCGCGTGCGGCGCCTGCGGGTGCGGGCCAACGCGGACAACGCCGAGGACGCGCTGCGCGCCCGCCGCTTCGGCGCGCAGGGCATCGGCCTGTGCCGCACCGAGCACATGTTCCTCGGTGAGCGCCGCGAGATGGTCGAGCGGCTGATCCTCGCCGACGCGGACGAGGAGCGCGAGGACGCCCTGAAGGAGCTGCTCCCGCTCCAGAAGCGGGACTTCGTGGAGCTGTTCGAGGCGATGGACGGCCTGCCGGTCACCGTCCGCCTCCTGGACCCGCCGCTGCACGAGTTCCTGCCGGACATCACGGAGCTGTCCGTCCGGGTGGCGCTCGCCGAGTCCCGCAAGGACTCCAACGAGAACGACCTGCGTCTGCTCCAGGCGGTCCACCGCCTGCACGAGCAGAACCCGATGCTGGGTCTGCGCGGTGTACGCCTCGGCCTCGTCATCCCGGGCCTGTTCACCATGCAGGTGCGCGCCATCGCGGAGGCGGCGGCCGAGCGGAAGAACGCCAAGGGCGACCCGCGTGCGGAGATCATGATCCCGCTCGTCGGCACGGTCCAGGAGCTGGAGATCGTCCGCGAGGAGGCCGAGCAGGTCATCGCGGAGGTCATCGAGTCCACCGGCGTCGACCTGAAGCTCGCGCTCGGCACGATGATCGAGCTGCCGCGCGCCGCGCTGACGGCCGACCAGATCGCGGAGGCGGCCGAGTTCTTCTCCTTCGGCACGAACGACCTCACCCAGACCGTCTGGGGCTTCTCGCGGGACGACGTGGAGGCCTCGTTCTTCACCGCATACCTGGAGAAGGGCATCTTCGGGGTCTCGCCGTTCGAGACGATCGACAAGGACGGCGTCGGCAAGCTGGTGAAGGACGCGGTCAAGGCGGGCCGCGAGACCCGCCCCGACCTGAAGCTCGGCGTCTGCGGCGAGCACGGCGGCGACCCGGAGTCCGTGCACTTCTTCCACGAGGTGGGCCTGGACTACGTCTCCTGCTCCCCGTTCCGCATCCCGGTGGCCCGTCTGGAAGCGGGCCGCGCGGCCTCCCACTCGGCGGGCAGCGACCACCGCTAGATCCATCCGAATAGATCCACCCGAACCCCGGGGCCGTCGCCGTGTCCCCGACCCTCAGTACCGATGCGGCGACGGCTCCGGCCCACGATGAAGGGGCGGCACCCTGTGCGGGGGTGCCGCCCCTTCGGGCGTGGTCAGCGGGGGCGGTTTCCGGCTCTGTTCCTCGCGATGTTCCGGGTCTTCCTGGTGTGGGCCGACTCGGCGAGCAGGGCGAGTACCTCCGGCGATGTCGACCTCTCGGCGAGGAGGCGCTGCATCCAGTTCGTGGCCTCCGCCAACTCGGCCGGTGTCGGCACGTGGCCGTTCTCGATGGACAGGTAGAGCAGCCAGTCGCGAACGCGGCGGCGGATGAACTCGCGGTTCCCCTCCGCCTTGAGCCGGTCGGTCTCCGGCAGCAGTCCGGCCGACCACTGCCGGAACTCGGCAGGACCGGTCATCTTCATCGCGATCCTGTCCACGAGGGCGACCACCGCCGACTTGGACGCCAGCTCGTTGGGCTCGCGCAGGATCGTGGCCACGATCGCGCGGTCCCGGTCGCGGCTCCGGGAGTCGGCGGTCACCGAGACGACGCGTTGGTACGCGGACGATCTGACGTGCTCGTCCGCGACGGCCTCGTCGACGTCCACGTCGAGGACGCCGGCCTCCGCCAGCAGCCCGGCCACATCGGAACGCAAGGTCATCGCTTCCCCCCTTCCCGCAGGGCGCCGTGCGGCCCCGCGTCACACGATCTCCGGCATCGTCGCCAGCGCGTGACTGGAGGATTCCACCATGTCGCGGACCATGTCGTCCGGGTGCCTGGGGGCGTGCGGGGCCAGGGGATCGAGGCTGTAGCCGTCCGGGGCCGTGCCCGTCACCTTCAGGATCGCGAGCGCCGCCAGCCTGCGTTCGAGTGCGGGATGCGGGAGGGCCTTGCGGGCCTTGGCCGCCTCGCGCAGGTAGCGGTGCAGGAGCAGATGGAGCGTGGCACCCGGGGGCGGGGGCGTGGGGTCGAGCGCGGGCCTCAGCCGCCGGAGGTGTCCAGCTCCGCGTCCTCGCTCACGCCCGCGCAGTCGTAGGGGTCCTTCAGCCAGCCGTCGGGCAGGACCACGCGGTTGTTGCCCGACGTCCGGCCGCGAGGGCCGTCGGCGCCCACCGGCCACGGCTGGTCGAGGTCCAACTCGCCGAGCCCGTCCTCCAGTTCGGCCAGCGACGAGGTGACCGCCAGGCGCTTGCGCATCTCCGAGCCGACCGCGAAGCCCTTCAGGTACCAGGCCACGTGCTTGCGGAAGTCGATGACGCCGCGCGCCTCGTCGCCGATCCACTCGCCGAGCAGCGTCGCGTGGCGGAGCATGACCCCGGAGACCTCGCGCAGGCTCGGGGCCTTCGGCGCGCCCGTGCCCTCGAAGGCGGCGACCAGGTCGCCGAAGAGCCAGGGGCGGCCGAGGCAGCCGCGGCCGACGACGACGCCGTCACAGCCCGTCTCGTCCATCATGCGGAGCGCGTCGGCGGCCGACCAGATGTCGCCGTTGCCGAGCACCGGGATCTCGGGGACGTGCTCCTTGAGGCGGGCGATGGCGTCCCAGTCGGCGGTGCCGCCGTAGTGCTGGGCGGCCGTGCGGCCGTGCAGCGCGATGGCCGTGACGCCTTCCTCGACCGCGATGCGGCCCGCGTCGAGGAAGGTGATGTGGTCGTCGTCGATGCCCTTGCGCATCTTCATCGTCACGGGGAGGTCACCCGCGCCGGCGACCGCTTCCTTCAGGATCGCGCGCAGCAGGTGGCGCTTGTACGGGAGCGCGGAGCCGCCGCCCTTGCGGGTCACCTTGGGGACGGGGCAGCCGAAGTTCAGGTCGATGTGGTCGGCCAGGTCCTCCTCCGCGATCATGCGGACGGCCTTGCCGACGGTCGCCGGGTCGACGCCGTACAGCTGGATCGAGCGCGGCTTCTCCGTCGCGTCGAAGTGGATCAGCTGCATCGTCTTCTCGTTGCGCTCCACCAGGGCGCGCGTCGTGATCATCTCGCTCACGAAGAGGCCCTTGCCGCCGGAGAACTCCCGGCACAGCGTCCTGAACGGCGCGTTCGTGATGCCCGCCATGGGGGCGAGCACGACGGGCGGCGAAACGGTGTGCGGGCCGATCGAGAGGGGCTGGGACGGCATCGGGGCTCTCCGGGACGGACGACGGGACCCTCTATTGTCCCTCACTCCCCGACACGTCCGACGACACGTCCGGGGACACCTCCGTCGGCACCTCCGACGGCACCTCCAGTGACGGCTCCGACAGCTCCGCCAGCCGCTCGAGACGCTCCTCCGTCTCGTCGTCGGCGGGTACGTACGCGATGAGGCGGTGCGCCTGCGTCAGCGGGGCCATCCACAGCATGCGGTGCTCCAGTCTCAGCAGCCCCACCCTCGGGTGCTGGTACCGCTTGACGTGCGGGGCCATCGTCGCCACCTCGTGCCGCTCCCACAGCTCGCGGAACTCCGCGGAGACCCCGAGCAGCCGGTCCCGCAGCTCCTTCCAGGCGGGCTCGGCGCCATGCTCGGCCATCGCCCCGCGGAACTTGGCGGTCAGGTCACGCAGCATCTCGTCCCGGTCGAGGAACGTCTCGCGCCAGCGCCTACTGGTGGCCAGGAGCCACAGGCAGTTGCGGTCGCGCGGCGCCATCGCGTCGAAGTCGCCGAAGACGTGGGTCCAGGGGCGGTTGTAGGCGAGGACGTCGTAGCGGCCGTTCTGCACGGTCGCCGGGTAGGGGGCCACGCGGTGCATCAGCCTGCGGACCGGCGCGGAGAGCGCGGTGCACTCGGCCTCGGGGCGCGGGTCGACGGCCCCGGCGAGGGCGAAGAGGTGGGCGCGCTCGCTCGGGTCCATGAGCAGCGCCCGGGCGATCGCGTCCAGGACCTGCGCGGACACCTTGATGGGGCGCGCCTGCTCCAGCCACGTGTACCAGGTGACGCCGACCGCGGACAGCTGCGCCACCTCCTCGCGGCGCAGGCCCGGCGTCCGGCGCCGGGCGCCGCGCGGCAGCCCCGCCTGCTCGGGCGTGACACGCTCGCGGCGGCTGCGGAGGAAGGCGGCCAGTTCCCGCCTGCGGATGTCGGCGCCGGGGTCCGCCGTCGCGGCCGTGAGGGTCATGGATCAAGGCTGCCGCACGCCGCAGCCTGTTTCCAGGTGCGTCTGGTACCAGGATAAGGAGACTCTGGTACCCCCCTTAGGCCCGGAAGATCGTCGTATACGTGACTCCCGCGACCCCCACCGAAAAGCCCCGCCCGACCGGCCTCCCCGTACCGCCCGGACCAGCCTCCGAGCCCTCCGCCCTGACCCCCATCGGCCTGCTCACCGTCCTCCTCGGCGCCGCCCTCTCCAGCATCGACTTCTTCATCGTCAACGTCGCCCTGCCCAGCATCGGACGCGACCTGCGCGCCTCCCCCGCCACGCTGGAGATGGTCGTCGCCGGTTACGCGGTCGCGTACGCCGTGCTGCTCGTCCTCGGCGGCAGGCTCGGGGACACGTACGGACGCCGGACGCTCTTCCTGTGGGGCGTCGCCGCCTTCGGCCTGACCTCGCTGGCCTGCGGGCTCGCGCCCGGCGCGTGGTGGCTGGTGGGGGCGCGCGTGGCGCAGGGCGCGGCCTCCGCGCTGATGCTGCCGCAGGTCCTCGCCACCATCCACGCCACGACGCGGGGCGAGCGGCGCGCGAGGGCCGTCGCGTTGTACGGCTCGGTGAGCGGACTCGGTGTCGTACTGGGGCAGGCGCTCGGCGGCGTCCTGGTCGCCGCCGACCTGGCGGGCACCGGTTGGCGCATGGCGTTCCTGGTGAACGTGCCGGTCGCGGTGGCCGCCCTGCTCTGCGCGGTGCGCGCGGTGCCGGACAGCCGCGCCGGGCAGCCCCGGCGCGGCGACCTCGGCGGCACGCTCCTGCTCGGTGCCGCGCTGACGGCCCTGCTGCTCCCCCTCTCCGAGGGGCGGGCCACGGGCTGGCCGCTCTGGTCGGTGCTGCTGCTGGCCGCCGCGCCGCTGCTCGCCTGGGCGTTCGCGGCCGTCGAGCGCCGGGCGGAGAACACCGGGGGCAGCCCGCTGCTACCGCCGTCGCTGCTGCGCGAGCCCGGCGTACGAAGGGGCCTCGTACTCGGCCTGCCGATCTTCATCGGGTTCAGCGGCTGGATGTTCGTCAGCGCGGTGACGCTTCAGCAGGGGCTCGGCTACGGCGCGCTCAAGGCGGGCCTGACGCTGGTCCCCATGGGGCTGACGCAGTTCGCGGCGTCGATACTCGCCCCGCGGGTGGCCGCGCGGCTCGGCGGCCGGGCGATGGGGGTGGCCGCGCTGGTGCACGGCTCGGGCCTGGTGATCCTCGCCCTGACGGCGCTGTGGGTGCCGTGGTCCTCGCTCAGCCCGCTGGCCCTCGCGCCGGGCCTCGCCGTGTGCGGCCTCGGCCAGGGCGTCGAACTGGCCCTCTACTACCGGATCGTCCTCGCCGCGGTGCCGGCCGCCCGCGCGGGCGCGGGCAGCGGTCTGGCGGCGACCGTGCAGCAGTCGTGCCTGGCGGTGGGGGTGGCGACGGTCGGCTCACTCTTCCTCGCACTGGTGGCGGGCCCCGGCATGCGGGACGCGTTCGCGATCGTGCTCGCGGTGCAGGTGGTGGGCCTGCTCGGGCTCGCGGCGCTGAGCCTGCGGCTGCCGAGGCGGCTCTCCTGAGCCGGGGACGCCCCCTGCTCCACAGGAGGCCGCCCCCTCCACAGGTGAGCGCCCCCGCCAGGCCACCGGACTAGCGTCAGAACATGCCCGCTGAACTCACCCACCGCCGACGGCTGCTCGTCCTCGCGATCTGCTGCATGAGCCTGCTGATCGTCAGCCTCGACAACACCGTCCTCAACGTCGCGCTCCCCGCCATGCGCGAGGAGTTCGACGCCGGCGTCTCGGGCATGCAGTGGGCGATCGACGCGTACACCCTCGTCCTCGCCTCGCTCCTCATGCTCGCGGGCTCGACCGCCGACCGGATCGGCCGCCGCAAGGTCTTCCGGGCCGGGCTGATCCTCTTCACCCTCGGCTCGGTGCTCTGCTCGCTCGCGCCCGGCCTCGAAGCCCTGGTGGCGTTCCGCATGGTCCAGGCGGTGGGCGGCTCGATGCTCAACCCCGTCGCGATGTCGATCATCACCAACACCTTCACCGAGCCGCGCGAGCGGGCCCGCGCCATCGGCGTCTGGGGCGGCGTCGTGGGCATCTCCATGGCGGCGGGCCCGCTGGTCGGCGGGGTGCTCGTGGACTCGGTCGGCTGGCGCTCGATCTTCTGGGTCAATCTGCCGGTCGGCCTCGCCGCGCTCGTCCTGACCATGCGGTACGTCCCCGAATCCCGCGCCCCCCACCCCCGCCGCCCGGACCCGGTCGGGCAGCTCCTGGTGATCGCGCTGCTCGGCGCGGTGACGTACGCGATCATCGAGGCGCCCACCGCGGGCTGGACGTCACCGCTGATCCTCGCCTTCGCGGGCGCGGCGCTGCTGGCCCTGATCGGCCTCCTCGCATACGAGCCCCGCCGCGCCGAACCCCTCATCGACCTGCGCTTCTTCAAGTCGGCGCCGTTCAGCGGGGCCACGGTGATCGCGGTCTGCGCCTTCGCGGCCCTGGGCGGTTTTCTCTTCCTCTCCACGCTCTACCTCCAGGACGTACGCGGTCTCGACGCGCTGCACGCCGGGCTGTGGATGCTGCCGATGGCGGCCATGACGCTGGTTTGCGCGCCCTTGTCGGGCCGCCTGGTCGGCAGCCGCGGCCCGCGCCCTTCGCTGCTGGTCGCCGGGGTGGCGATGACGGCGTCGGGCGTGCTCTTCGCCGCCTTCGAGGCGGAGAACTCGGGCGGGACCCGCTTCCTCGGCTACGTCCTCTTCGGCCTCGGCTTCGGCTTCGTCAACGCCCCCATCACCGACACCGCGGTCGCCGGGATGCCCCGCGCCCAGGCGGGCGTCGCCGCGGCGGTCGCCTCCACCAGCCGCCAGATCGGCCAGACGCTGGGCGTCGCGGTGATCGGCGCGGTCCTGGCGTCGGGCGCCACCTCGGCGGCGTACGCCACCGGCTTCACGGAGGCGGCCCGCCCCGCCTGGTGGATCATCGCGGGCTGCGGCTCGGCGGTACTGCTGACCGGGGCGCTGACGGGCGCCGCTGGACCGGTGCCGAAGGGGGCCGGAGGACCGGTGCCGAAGGGGGCCGGAGAAGGCCGAATGACCGGCGGCAGGAAATGACAGATGACAGATATTGAAATCTGTCATCTGTCATGTCATCGTGGACGCATGCGAACTCTCACTCTCGGAAACAACGGCCCCCGCACCTCCGCCCTCGGTCTCGGCTGCATGGGCATGTCCGCGCTCTATGGGGCGGCGGACCGCACGGAGTCGATCGCGACCATCCACGCCGCCCTCGAAGCGGGCGTCACGCTCCTGGACACCGGCGACTTCTACGCCATGGGGCACAACGAACTGCTGATCGGCGAGGCCCTGCGCACCGCCCCCGCCGCCCGCCGCGAGCAGGCCCTCACCAGCGTCAAGTTCGGCGCCCTGCGTGACCCGGACGGCGGCTGGTCGGGGTATGACGGGCGCCCGGCCGCCGTGAAGAACTTCGCGGCGTACTCGCTCCAGCGCCTCGGTGTCGACCACATCGACGTCTACCGCATCGCCCGCGTCGACCCCGACGTCCCGGTCGAGGAGACGGTGGGCGCCATCGCGGAGCTGGTCGAGAAGGGGTATGTCCGGCACATCGGCCTCTCCGAGGTCGGCGCCGAGACGCTGCGCCGGGCCGCGGCCACGGCCCCGATCTCCGACCTCCAGATCGAGTACTCCCTCATCTCGCGCGGCATCGAGGCCCAGATCCTGCCGACCGCCGCCGACCTCGGCATAGGCATCACGGCGTACGGGGTGCTCTCCCGCGGCCTGATATCCGGCCACTTCACGCGCGACCGGCAGCTCGCCGCGGACGACTTCCGCGCGATGAGCCCCCGCTTCCAGGGCGAGAACCTCGACCGCAACCTCGACCTGGTCGACGCCCTGCGGAAGATCGCCGAAGAGAAGGGCGTCAGCGTCGCCCAGACCGCCATCGCCTGGGTGCTCGCCCAGGGCCCCCGGCACGGCGCGGCCATCGTGCCGCTGGTCGGCGCGCGCCGCCGGAACCGGCTCGACGAGGCGCTCGGCGCCCTCGACGTGACGCTCGGCGCCGCGGACCTCGCGGCGATCGAGGCGGCCGTGCCCGCGGACGCGGCGGCCGGCGCGCGTTACCCGGAGGCGCAGATGGCACACCTCGACAGCGAGCACTGATCCGCCCCGGGTACGGTCTAGTCATGGCAGCGACCGCGGCTCCCCTGACTCCCGAGCGCATCCTCGAAGCGACCGAGGAGGTGCTGCGCAGGCACGGCGCGGCCAAGGCCACGGTGGTGGACGTGGCCCGGGCCCTCGGGGTGAGCCACGGCACGGTGTACCGCCACTTCCGTACGAAGTCGGAACTGCGCGGCGCGGTGACGCGGCGCTGGCTGGACCGCACCTCCGAGACGCTCTCCGGAATCGTCACCGGCACCGAACCCCCCGAGGCGAAGCTCCGCCACTGGCTCGCGGGCCTCTTCGACGCCAAGCAGCACAAGGCGGGCGACGACCCCGAACTCTTCGCCACGTACACGGTGTTGGCCGACGAGAACAGCGACGTGGTGGACGACCACATCGCCGACCTCACCGGCCAGCTCGCGGCGATCATCCAACAGGGCGTGGAGCGGGGCGAGTTCGCGTCCCCCTCCCCCGCGACCTCGGCCCGCGCCGTCTTCGACGCGACCAGCCGCTTCCACGACCCCGCGTATGCCCCGCACTGGTCGCGCCCGGGCATCGAGACCGACTTCGAGGCGGTACTGGACCTGACGGTGCGGGGCCTGCGGGCCTGAGCGCCCCGTCACGCTCCGTGCGAATGCAGGCGGATGGCGATCCAGCGTTTGCGGAAGAAGAAGAGAAAGCTGACCTCGATCGTCAGCGAGTAGACGACCACCAGGGCCACGCAGAGCAGTGAGGGAAACGCCGCCGTCTCCTCGGCTGCCTGTGTCAGGTAGAAGCCGCCCAGGAACTCGCCGAAGACTCCGGTGCTGAGCATGAAGAGGACGGTCGCGATGTACGGATAACCCATGTGCGTGCTCTGCGAGTACAGCGACTTTTCCCAGGAGAGATGTTCGCCTCCCCCCAGGAGGTCATTGATGCGCCCCTCCAGGAGCCGCACGCCCTGTCCGGCACGCTGCGACCGATGGTATTCCCCGAGCCACACCAGGGCGCTCGCCTTCGAGGCGATGGGGACGAACAGCAGACTCACCAGGATCAGCAGGGAGCGCGGGACATCCGAGGCGAGGAGGGCGGCCAGGATGAGGCTCAGCGAAGTGAACGCGAAATTCATGACCTGGATGCGGTTGGAGATTGCCTGAAGGCTTTCCTGGCGCAGTGTCGCGTACTCCGCGAGCCGCGCGTCCAGCTGATTTCGCAGCGTCTCAGGACTGACCGGCGGCTGCGGCTGTGTCTGCGTTTGCGGCTGCGTCTGGCCGGGGACGCGGCCGCCGGGTGGCGGGGAATTCACGGCCGGGTCGATCCAGCCGGGCGGCAACTCCCCCGGTAACGGCCCCGGTGACGGCCCCTGCGGTGGATCGGCGGTCATCCGGCCTCCCTGACATCACGAGAACGTCGGCAGAGGGGTCGCTTCGGAAAGGGAGTAACGGTAAGTCCTGAAGCCGACCTCGGCCGCCCGCCGTACGTTTTCCTGGCGGTCCTCCACAACAACGCTGTCCCGGGGTCGGACCACCCGGGCCGCGCACTCGAAGAGTCCGGTGCCCGGGGTCGACTTGCTGACCCCGAGAGTGTGGGAGACGAAGACGAGGTCCGGATCGATGTAGTCGCCGAGGCCGAGCCAATTCCACTGCTTGGCGAACCAGAAACTGGTGTTGTTGGAGATGATCCCGATCCGATTTTCCGCATCCTGGGCGGTCTTCAGCATGAGGTCGGCACTGGGGTTCCGGTGGAGCAGGCGTGTTTCCGCCTCCTCGACCTGGTCCCGAGTGATTTTCTCGCCGATCACCGAGCCCAGATCCTGCCAGTACTCGTCTTCCTCGTATTCGGCGACGCTGAATTTCTCCCACAGCCGCCGCGCCGCCGTCGAGACGAACTGGCGGTCCCAGCCACGCATATCGGCCAGCCCCTTCCCCGGCGTGAGGAGAAGGGTCTCCCAGGGGTCACAGAAGAGAACATTCCCGATGTCGAACAGAACCACCGAAGAGTTCTTCATTCCACCCGTCCCAGAGATGACACCCTCCAGGACGCTAGCAATGCCGACTGACGAGCACAAGAAGATGCGCGGCCCGCCCCCTGCCCGCGGACGCGCCTGCAACCCCTCCTACAGCCCCTCTTCCGTGGGCCGGTGTTCCACGTACTCGATGAGCGTGCCGTCGCGGTGGCGGGCCGTGAAGCCCGCGCCCGTGGGGACCTTGACGAGAGGGGCCGTGATCTCCGCGCCCTCTGCCGCGAGGCGGTCCAAATACTTCTGGGCCGAGTCGACGAGCAGCGTGCCGTTCGTCGCGCGGAACGGGGCCAGCGTCTCCTCCGTGCCCTCGATCAGGAGGAAACCGCCGACCACGGCGAGGGCGAGGTTCTTCTCCGGGTACGTGAACCACATGTCCCGTTCCGTGCCGAGCAGGCGCTCGTAGGAGGCGGCGACGGTGTCCAGGGTGCCGGGGCCCGTGTAGACGCGGATGAGGGCGCGGGGTTCCGCCAGGGCCGAGGAGTCGTTCTGGCGGCGCCACATCGTGGGGGTGGGCGAGGGCTCTGTCGTTTCGGTCATGGGTACAGCCTTCGCCGCGCCCGGCGGCCCCGCCAGACAGGTATGTGTGGGGGTGACTCCAGGTCATAGGCTGGGCCCATGGAGACGACGGCAACCACGGCGCTGCGTCGGGGACTCGGCGGTTTCCTGCGGGCCCACCGTGAGCGGCTCGCCCCCGCCGACGTGGGTCTGCCGAGCACGAGTCGCAGGCGTACGTCAGGGCTGCGCCGCGAGGAGGTCGCCGCGCTCTCGGGCGTCTCCGTGGCCTGGTACACGTGGCTGGAGCAGGGGCGCGTGGACACGTCCCGGCAGGTGCTCGACGCCGTCGCCCGCGCCCTGCGCCTCGACGACACCGCCCACCACCACGCCCTCACCCTGGCCGGCTTCGCCCCCCGCCCGGGGAGCCCGGCCACTTCCGCCGCCACCCACCCCGGAAGCCCGGACACTTCCGCCGCCACCCACCCCGAGGCCTCGAACGCCTCCGCCGCCCGCCACCCCGGAGGCCCAGACACTTCCGCCGCCCGCCACCCCGGAAGCCCGAACGCTTCCGCCGCCACCCACCCCGAGGCCTCGAACGCCTCCGCCGCCACCCACCCCGAAAACCCAGACACTTCCGCCCCCGCCCACCTCCACGACGCGGGCACCGCCATCGGCACCACCCCCAGCCCCACCCTCCGTACCCTCCTGGACAGTTGGCCCGACAGCCCGGCCCTTCTCCTCGGGCCCGCGCTGGACATCCTCGCCTGGAATCGCGCGTACGCCGACCTGTGGCCCGACCCCGCCGGCCTCCCCGAGGAGCGCCGCAATCTGCTGCTCCTGCTGGTCGGCGACGAGCCGTATCAGCGGCTGCTGCCCGGCTGGGAGCCCGTCGCCATGGACCTGTACCGGCACTTCCGCACGCGCGCGGACCGCCTCCCCACGGACGTGACCTTCCAGCGGCTCACCGGCCGGCTGGCGTCCGCCCGCCCGGACCTGGCGCACTGGTGGGCCTGCCGCTCGGTCGGCGACTTCGCCCCGCGCACGGTCGGGATCACCCCGCGGGACGGCACCCCGCCCCGCGCGTACGACATGACGCTGCTGCTCACCCCGCACCCGCCGGACACGGCGATCCTCGTGCAGACGCCCACGAAGCAGCAGACGCCCACGGCCTAAGAGGCCGGAGCCGACGGATCCACCGTCGCCTGATGCTCCTGCACCAAGTGCTCCTCCGCCTTGAGCCACGGCAGGAACTGCGCCTTCCTGCGCCATCCGCAGGTCCCGCACGTCAACTGCCGCTGCATGCCCGCCTTCTGGACCTCCACGACGTGCTCGCGGCCGTGCTGGTCCCAGCGTCTGACCCTGCTCGTGGTCGTGGGGGTAGGCATGCGCCCCAGTGTGCACGGAAGCCCCCGGTTCCATAACCCGGAACCGGGGGCTTCTGCCCAGCTTCACTCAGTGGACATACCCGCGTCAGCAGCCCACGAGGCGCGCCGCGAGGTAGCCCTCGATCTGGTCGAGGGAGACCCGCTCCTGCTTCATCGAGTCACGCTCGCGCACCGTCACGGCGTTGTCGTCGAGGGTGTCGAAGTCGACCGTCACGCAGTACGGCGTGCCGATCTCGTCCTGGCGGCGGTAGCGGCGGCCGATGGCGCCCGCGTCGTCGAACTCGATGTTCCAGTTCTGGCGGAGGGCGGTGGCAAGGCCCTTGGCCTTCGGGGACAGCTCCGGGTTCCTCGAAAGAGGAAGGACCGCGACCTTGACCGGCGCGATGCGGTGGTCGAAGCGCATGACCGTCCGCTTCTCCAGCTTGCCCTTGGCGTTCGGCGCCTCGTCCTCGATGTAGGAGTCGAGGAGGAAGGCGAGCATCGTGCGGCCGACACCGGCGGCGGGCTCGATGACGTACGGAGTCCAGCGCTCGCCGGCCTCCTGGTCGAAGTAGGACAGGTCCTGGCCGGACGCCTTGGAGTGCGCGGACAGGTCGTAGTCGGTGCGGTTGGCGACGCCTTCCAGCTCGCCCCACTCGCTGCCGCCGAACTGGAAGCGGTACTCGATGTCAGCGGTGCGCTTGGAGTAGTGGGAGAGCTTCTCCTTCGGGTGCTCGTACCACCGCATGTTCTCCTCGCGCAGGCCCAGGCCGGTGTACCAGTTCCAGCGCTGCTCCATCCAGTACTCCTGCCACTTCTCGTCCTCGCCCGGCTTGACGAAGAACTCCATCTCCATCTGCTCGAACTCGCGGGTGCGGAAGATGAAGTTGCCGGGCGTGATCTCGTTGCGGAAGGACTTGCCCATCTGCGCGATGCCGAAGGGCGGCTTGCGGCGCGAGGTCTGCTGGACCTGGCCGAAGTTGGTGAAGATGCCCTGCGCGGTCTCGGGGCGCAGGTAGGCGACGGAGCCGGTGTCCTGCGTGGGGCCGAGGTGCGTGGCGAGCATCCCCGAGAACTGCTTGGGCTCGGTGAACTGGCCCTTGGTGCCGCAGTTGGGGCAGTTGATGTCCGCGAGGCCGTTGGCCGGCGGGCGGTTGTGCTTGGCCTCGTAGGCCTCTTCCAAGTGGTCGGCGCGGTGGCGCTTGTGACAGGAGAGGCACTCGGTGAGCGGGTCGGAGAAGGTCGCGACATGGCCGGAGGCCTGCCAGACCTCGCTCGCCAGGATCACCGACGAGTCGATGCCGACGACGTCCTCGCGCGAGGTGACCATGTAGCGCCACCACTGGCGCTTGAGGTTCTCCTTCAGCTCGACGCCCAGCGGTCCGTAGTCCCAGGCGGCGCGCTGGCCGCCGTAGATCTCGCTACAGGGGAAAACGAAGCCACGGCGCTTGCTCAGGCTGACGATGGTGTCGATCTTGTCGGCGGCCACGGTGCTCTCTTCATAAGACGGTGGGCGAGGCGAATGCCTCAGGTTACCGGCGGCCTGACCCCCCTAATCAAATCGGTTCCCCACAAGCCGCTTCGGGAGCCTTCGCGGGATGCCCGCGGAGCCCCTTGTTGACAATCGTTTCCACATTTGTTGAAAATGAGTGTCATGAACGTACGACGACGCCTCATACCCACCGCCGCCCTCGCCTCCGCGACGGTCCTCGGCCTCACGGGCCTGACCGCCTGCTCCTCCACCGCGGACGGCAAGGACGGCAAGCTCGACGTGGTGGCGTCGTTCTACCCCATGCAGTACCTCGCGGAGCAGATCGGCGGCGACCACGTCTCCGTCACCAACCTCACCGAGCCCGGCCAGGAGCCGCACGACCTCGACGTCTCCGCCAAGCAGCGCGGGCAGCTGGAGGAGTCCGACGTCGCCGTGTACCTGAAGGGCCTCCAGCCCGCCGTCGACGACGCGATCGACCAGTCCGGCATCAAGACCAAGGTCGACGCCGCCTCCCTCACCAGCATGGAGAAGCACGGCACCGAGGTCGGCGGGCACGAGGACCACAAAAAGGACGAGCACGGCCACGAGGAAGAGGCCCACGAAGGCCACGACCATGGCCACGACCACGAGGGCTCCGACCCCCACATCTGGCTCGACCCGGTGAAGTACGCCGAGGTCGCCAAGGGCGTCGGCAAGGCCCTGGAGAAGGCCGACCCGGACCACGCGGCGACGTACAAGAAGAACACCGCGAAGCTCGTGAAGAACCTCGATGGCCTGAACAAGCGCTTCGAAGACGGCCTGAAGGACACCAAGGCGGACTCCCGCGTCTTCATCACCACCCACGCCGCCTTCGGCTACCTCGCCGAGCGCTACGGCCTCACCGAGGAGGCCATCAGCGGCCTGGACCCCGAGGGCGAGCCGAGCGCCAAGCGCGTCAAGGACCTCCAGGAGATGGCGAAGGAGGACGGCGTCACCACCGTCTTCTACGAAACCCTCGTCAGCGACCGCACCGCCAAGACCCTGGCGAAGGACGCCCAGCTCAAGACGGATGTGCTCGACCCGATCGAGGGCATCACCGAGAAGTCCAAGGGCGACGACTACATCCAGGTCATGGACTCCAACCTCAAGGCCCTCCAGAAGGCCCTGGGCGCCAAGTGACCCCACCCCCTGTGGCTACGGAGGCACGAGCCATGAGCAAGCACACCGCATCCGGTGACGCGGAAGCCGTCATAGCCCTGCGCAAGGTGACGGCCGAGCTGGGCTCGCGCCCCGTGCTGCGCGGCATCGACCTCACCGTGGGACGCGGCGAGGTCGTCGCCCTGCTCGGCGCCAACGGCTCGGGCAAGTCCACCGCCGTCCGCACGATCATCGGCCAGGTCCCCGTCACCGGCGGCGACGTGGAGATCTTCGGCACCGCCCGCCGCCGCTTCCGCGACTGGGCCCGCGTCGGATACGTCCCGCAGCGCACCACCGCCGCCGGTGGCGTCCCCGCCACCATCAACGAGGTCGTCACCTCCGGCCGCCTCTCGCGCGCCCGCTTCGGCGTGCTCCGCAAGGCCGACCGCGAGGCCGTCGCCCGCGCCATCGACCTGGTGGGCCTGACCGACCGCGCCAAGGACTCCGTGAACGCCCTCTCCGGCGGCCAGCACCAGCGCGTCCTGATCGCCCGCGCGCTGGCCTCCGAGCCGGAGCTGCTGATCATGGACGAGCCGATGGCGGGCGTCGACCTGGCCAGCCAGGAGGTCCTCGCGGCCACCCTGCGCCACCAGGTCGCGCAGGGCGCCTCCGTCCTGCTCGTCCTGCACGAGCTGGGCCCCCTGGAGCCGCTGATCGACCGTGCCGTGGTCCTGCGCGACGGCTGCGTCCTGCACGACGGGCCGCCCCCGCGGGCGGTCGGCCAGCACGCGCTGCCGGGCCACGACCACGTCCACCCGCACGACGCCGACGCCGAGCCGGTCCGCACCGGCCTGCTGACCTGAGGGCGAGCCAAGAACCATGGAAATCCTCGAATACGCCTTCATGCAGCGGGCGCTGCTCGCCGCCGTCCTGGTCGGCATCACCGCGCCCGCCGTCGGCATCTACCTCGTCCAGCGCCGCCAGGCGCTGATGGGCGACGGCATCGGCCACGTGGCGATGACCGGCGTGGGCCTCGGCTTCCTGCTCTCCGCCTCGCCCGTGTGGATGGCGACGGCGGTCGCGATCGTCGGCGCCGTCGTGATGGAGCTGATCCGCTGGTACGGCAAGACGCGCGGTGACATCGCGCTCGCGATGCTGTTCTACGGCGGTATGGCGGGCGGCGTCATGTTCATCAACCTCGCCCCCGGCGGGTCGAACGCGAACCTCCAGTCGTACCTCTTCGGCTCGCTCTCGACGGTCTCCGAGGAGGACGTCACGGCGATCTGCCTGCTCGCCGCCTTTGTGGTCCTCGTCACGGTCGGCCTGCGCCGCCAGCTCTTCGCGGTCAGCCAGGACGAGGAGTTCGCGCGCGTGACGGGCCTTCCGGTGCGCGCCCTGAACCTGCTCACCGCCGTCACCGCCGCGATCACGGTGACCGTCGCCATGCGCGTCGTGGGCCTGCTCCTGGTCTCCGCGCTGATGGTGGTGCCGGTGGCGGCGGCCCAGCAGCTCACCCGGAGCTTCGCGGCGACCTTCGCGATCTCGGTGGCGATCGGCGTCGCGGTGACGATCGGCGGCACGGCGACCTCGTACTACCAGGACGTTCCGCCCGGCGCGACGATCGTGCTCCTGACCATCGGCGTCTTCATCGCCCTGACGGTCCTCGCGACGCCACTCGCCAGGCGCAGGGCGCGGGCCAAGGCCGCGGCCGAGTCGGCGGGCGATCCCGCGGAGTGCTCGGTTCCGGCCCAGCCGGTGGCCAGGACCTGACCTGGCCCGTGGCCGACCTGGCACAATGGCCCGGCAGGCCCAGACCAGAGCGCAGACGCGAGGAGACAACCGTGGGAGCCCCGGTTCGAGGCAGGTCCACCCGCCAGCGCGCGGCGGTGGCCGCGGCACTCGACGACGTGGACGAGTTCCGCAGTGCGCAGGAGCTGCACGACATGCTCAAGCACAAGGGCGACTCGGTCGGTCTGACCACGGTCTACCGCACGCTCCAGTCGCTGGCCGACGCCGGCGAGGTGGACGCGCTGCGCACCAGCGAGGGCGAGACGGTCTACCGCCGCTGCTCGACCGGCGAGCACCACCACCACCTGGTCTGCCGCGTCTGCGGCAAGGCGGTCGAGGTGGAGGGCCCGGCGGTGGAGAAGTGGGCCGAGGCGATCGCCGCGGAGCACGGCTTCGTGAACGTGGCGCACACGGTCGAGATCTTCGGCACGTGCGCGGAGTGCGCGAGCAAGTAGGCATACGTACGTGAGTGAGGGGGCCCGCGCCGTGACAGCGCGGGCCCCCTCCTCCACGTCTGCCGACTAGCTCTCGGCGATCTGCTGCTCGTTCGGGATGGCCCCGCCGAAGCGGCGGTCGCGTGAGGCGTATTCGAGACAGGCGCGCCACAGGTCGCGGCGGTCGAAGTCCGGCCACAGGACGTCCTGGAAGACCATCTCGGCGTACGCGCTCTGCCAGAGCAGGTAGTTGGAGGTGCGCTGCTCGCCGCTGGGGCGCAGGAACAGGTCGACGTCCGGCATGTCCGGGTAGTACAGGTATTTCGCGAAAGTCTTCTCGCTGACCTTGGACGGGTCGAGGCGGCCCGCCCGCACGTCCTCGGCGAGGGCCTGGGCGGCGTCGGCGATCTCGGCGCGGCCGCCGTAGTTCATGCAGAAGTACAGGGTCAGCTTGTCGTTGCCCTTGGTCTGCTCCTGGGAGATCTCCAGCTCCTTGGCGACCGACTTCCACAGCTTGGGCATGCGGCCCACCCAGCGCACGCGGATGCCCAGCTCGTCGAGCTGGTCGCGGGTCTTGCGGATGAAGTCGCGGTTGAAGTTCATCAGGAACTTCACCTCGTCCGGGGAGCGCTTCCAGTTCTCCGTGGAGAAGGCGTAGAGGGAGATCGCGCCGACGCCCATCTCGATGCCGCCCTGGAGCACGTCGAGGACGCGCTCCGCGCCGACCTTGTGCCCCTCGGTGCGCGGAAGGCCGCGCTCCTTCGCCCACCGGCCGTTGCCGTCCATGACGATGGCGACGTGCTTGGGCACCAGCTCGCCGGGGATCTTCGGCGGCCGTACGCCCGTGGGGTGCGGTTCAGGGGTCTTGTACTCGCGGCGGGACCGGCCGAGGATTCCGCGTCGTGCCATGGGGCTCTCTCTCCTACGTGACTTGAGGGTGGTGCGGGGTGGTACTGGTACTGCTCAGCTTTTCTCCACGTACCGCAGGGAGCGCAACCCGCGCTCCAAGTGCCAGTGCAGATAGGCCGAAACCAGCCCGCTGCCCTCGCGCGCGTGCCGCGCCTCGCACGCGTCGGCCGTCTCCCAGTCGCCGGTGAGCAGCGCGCCGAGCAGGGTGAGGGCCTCCGGGGACGGTACGACGCTGCCGGGCACCCGGCAGTCCACGCAGACGGATCCGCCCGCCGCGACCGAGAAGAAGCGGTTCGGTCCGGGCAGGCCGCACTTCGCGCAGTCGTTGAAGCTGGGCGCGTAGCCGTTCACGGCGAGGGAGCGCAGCAGGAAGGCGTCGAGGACGAGGTGCGGCTCGTGCTCCCCGCGGGCGAGGACGCGCAGCCCGCCCACGAGCAGCAGATACTGCTGCACGGCGGGCTCGCCCTCGTTGTCGGTGAACCGTTCCGCCGTCTCCAGCATGGCCGTGCCGGCGGTGTAGCGGGCGTAGTCGGCGGCGATCCCGCTACCGTACGGCGCGATGGTCTCACTCTGGGTGCAGAGGGGCAGTCCGCGTCCGACGAGGTCGCTCCCCCGCGCGAAGAACTGCACGTCGACGTGGGAGAAGGGTTCGAGCCGCGCCCCGAACTTGGACTTGGTGCGCCGCACCCCCCGCGCCACCGCGCGTACGCGCCCGTGACCGCGCGTGAGCAGCGTGATGATCCGGTCCGCCTCACCCAGCTTCTGGGTGCGCAGCACGATGCCGTCGTCGCGGAACAGACTCATGGGGCCATTCTCGCGTACGGCGGGGAGTGCGGGATACGCCGTACGGCGGGGGGTGCGGGGTACGGCTGAGCGTCAAGGCACCTCGCCCCGGCTGCGGGCGTTCGCGTACGCCGTCGCCGCGCGCAGGCGCTCCGCGGCGGTCGCCGTGCGGACGGCCTCCGGGTCGCAGTCCCACTCGCGGCCGCCTCCGTAGGGGCGCAGCTGGACGTACGGACCCTCGTGACCCATCACCCGGCCGACGCGGCCGTTGCGGGTGTCGACGACGTACGAGCCGACGGGGAGGTTCGCGGGAAGGTTCACGGCGCACTCCTCAGCGCGGCGGCCAGGCGTGCCGCCACGTCGACGGAACAGCCGCCCAATTCGACGCGCGGGCAGGGTGCCTCCCTCGCGATCGTCGCGGGGTCGATCCGCAGGGACGGCAAGGTAATTTCCGCTCGCGCGAGTGCGGCGCGCAATTCCCTCAATGTTTCCTCCGCCTGTTCGACGCATACCACTGCGTGGCGCTTTGATTCCGCCTTCACGTGACTCCCCTTCGCCTTCGGATTTCACTCTTCGCACCCCTACGGTGACGTATCGCGCCTACACTCGGCAGGAGTCTGTCCTCTACAACTGCGGGGCAGCGGAAGGCGGTTGGCCATGGCCAATGGTTCACGGCAGGCGGCGTGGGAGTTCTTCGGCACGGAGCTGAAGCGGCGCCGCGAGGACGCGGGGATCACGCAGTCGGCGCTGGGTACGCGGGTTTTCGTCTCCGGGGGCTACATTGGGCAATTCGAACAGGCTATTCGTAAGCCGCAGTTGGATGTGGCCGAGCGGATCGATGAGGTTCTGCGGACGGATGGCATTTTCGCCCGCATGTGCCGCAAGCTGATCAACGATAAGCGCTATGCGGAGTACTTCGCGGCGGTCGTGGAGTTGGAGGCCCTGGCCACGCGGATCTGCGAGTTCGCGCCCGCGCTGTTCCCGGGCCTGCTCCAGACCGCTGATTACGCTCGGGTGGTCACTTTGGCGGCCAATCCCTTCGTCACGGATGAGTACGTCGAGGACATCGTGACGGCCCGGCTTGAGCGGGCGGGCATCCTCAAGGACGCCACAAGGCCCGAGTATTGGACGGTGCTGCACGAGAACGTGCTGTACATCCCCGTGGGCGGTCCGGCCGTGATGGCCCGGCAGCTGGAGCACATCGCTGCGCTGATGCGGGAGCGGCACGTGATGGTTGTGGTACTGCCCTACGAGGCGGGAGCACACGCCTCGATGACCGGCGATCTGAGGCTCATGGAGTTCGAGGACGCGCCCCCAACCGCCTATACAGAGACGTCGTTTTCGGGAACCCTCGTCGACGAACCGGCGGTGGTGATGCGAGCACAGCGAGCATACGATCTGCTCAGGGCCGCCGCGTTGTCGCCGGAGGCGTCCCTCGCCCTGATCGAATCGGCGGCTGAGGACTACAGACGATGCGCGAGTACGACCTGAGCAACGCCCGCTGGCGCAAGAGCACCCACAGCAACGGCGAAGGCGGCAACTGCGTCGAGGTCGCCTACGACTTCATCGGCGCTGCCAGCTGGCGCAAGAGCAGCCACAGCAACGGCCAAGGCGGCGACTGCGTCGAGGTCGCCGACGGAGTCCCCGGCGTCGTCCCCGTAAGGGACAGCAAGGTTCCCCAGGGCCCCGCCCTGATCATCGGCGCCCCCGCCTGGCAGGCATTCGTCACCGGCGCCGCCGCCACTACCCGCGAGTGACCGCCGCCGAGGCGAACGCGTCGGACAGCGCCTGCGTCTCGGCGTAGGACGGGATGCCCGCCGGGAGGGGCCCCGACCCGTCCCTCACCGCCTCGGCCGCCGCGACAGCGCCCCGCAGCGCCGCGCGGAACAGCAGCGAGCCGCAACTGACGCGCCGCACACCGGCCGCGGCGAGTTCGGGGAGGGACGGCCCGTCGGGCGAGTGCAGGATGTTGAGGGGCGCGGTGAGCTTCGAGGCCAGCCGGGTGATGGTCCGCACGTCCCGCAGGCCCGGCACGAACAGGCCGTCCGCTCCCGCCTGTTCGTACGCGGCGAGCCGGTCCTCGGTCTGGGTCACATGAGCACCCGGCAGCCAGTACGTGTCCGTGCGGGCGTTGACGAAGAGGCGGCCGTCCGTCGCCTCCTTCACGGCCCGGAGCACCGCGCACTGCCGGTCGAGGTCGGCGAGCGTGCTGTCCGCGCGGCCGTCCTCGATGTTCACGCCCACGATGCCCGCCTCCGCCAACTTCACCGCGAGGGCGGCGACTTCCTCGGGGTGGTCGCTGAAGCCGCCCTCGATGTCGACGCTGACCAGGACGGAGAGGCGGGCGAGGCCGCGGGCGAGCCGGAGGGTCTCCTCGCGGGCGGCGCCCGACCCGTTCCCGTCGGGCAGCCCCGCCGAGGCGGCCACCCCGAGACTGGTCGTCCCGACCGCCCGGAACCCGGCGGCGGCCAGGGCGGCGGCCGAGGCGTGGTCCCAGGCGTTGGGGAGCAGGAGGGGCGCGCCGGGCGAGCGGTGCAGGTCGCGGAAGTGCTCGTAGCGAAGTGTCATGGTCCGACCGTACGGGCGCGCCCCGGCGACCGGTGCCGTAACCGGTTCAGTAGCCGATCGTGAACCGGCGCTGGACGAACCGCGGCAGCTCCGCCTCGTCCACCAGTGCGACGGCGGCGTCCTCCACGGATATGCGGCTGCGCCCGTCCTCGTCGAGCACCGGCTGGTCACCGCCGAGGCGATACCGGCCCGTGCGCCGCCCCGGGGCGATGTCCTCGGCGGGGCTGAAGTACGTCCAGAGCCGGTTGGACACGCGCAGCACGTTCAGCGCGTCCCGGTGGCCCCGCACCGCCGCCGCGTAGGACCTGGGCAGCCCGAGCCGGTCGAGGCTCCCGTGCAGATGCTCCTCGGAGTCGGCGTGGACGAGACCGGGCTCGACCTCAAGGCTGCCGGCCCCGCCGATCACGATCAGCCGGACGCGAGGATGGCTCTCCAGGGCCTTCAGCAGCGACCGCGCGGCGGTCACGAAGACCGAGGGGTCGGCGACCGAACGCTCCACGGTGGCGGCGAAGTCCGCGGCCGCGTTGCCGGGCTGATAGCCGCTGATCAGCACGTCCATGCCGGGCAGCGCCGCGGCGACACCCTCGGCGTCGAACACGTCGAGGCTCCGCCATTCCACGCCCGCCCGCTCCTCGCGGATCCGCGAGGCGTCACGGGTGAACGCCGTGACCTGGTGCCCCCGTTCGACGGCCTCGGTGACGACCCGGCTGCTGATAGTCCCGCTCGCTCCGATGACTCCTATGCGCATGGCTCTCCCTCTGTTTCCGCCGTGACAGCGGTCGCGCCACACCCAATGGTGACGCCATGCGGAAACTATACGGTGTGAAGTTTTCATACGCTGCTCAATTTCGTGACGCTGTACGGTGTCGGGTGTGGAGAGCGTGACGACAGGACGTACGAACGTGACGACGGGCCGCACGAAGGGGCCGGGGCGCCGCGAGCGCCTGCGCGCCGAGACGACGGCGGAGATCAAGAAGGTCGCCCTCGAACTGATGGCCTCCGGCGGGCCCGACGCCATCACCCTGCGGGCCATCGCGCGCGAGATGGGCATGACCGCCAACGCCATCTACGGCTACTTCGCCACCCGCGACGACCTGGTCACCGCGCTCATCAACGACGTCTACACCGCACTGGCCGACGCCGTGGACGCCGGATGGGCCTCGGCGTCCGCCCAGGGCCCCGCCGACCGGATCCGCGCGTGGGCGCACGCCTTCCGCGACTGGGCCCTGGCCAACCCCGAGGGCTTCCGCCTGATCTACGGCGACCCCGTCCCCGGCTACCGCGCGCCGGACGGCGGCGCCGCGCCGCAGGCCGCGCACCGGGTCTGCACCGGCCTCGCCGGTCTCGCGGACGCCGCCTGGCCCCACGTGCAACACCTCTACGCGGACAGCGAGTTCGACTGGCCGGACTTCGATCCCGGCCTGCTCGCCAAGGTCCGCCCGGCCTACCCGGACCTCCCGCCCGCCGCCGTGGCCCTCGCGCTGCGCATCTGGGGCCATCTGCACGGCCTGGTGTCACTGGAGGTCTACGGCCACCTGCGCACCCAGACCCTCAGCCCGGACAAACTGTTCCGCGAGGAACTGGCCATGCTTGTGCGGTCAATAATCCCATCTAACCCCATCTAATCCCTCTAGTTAATTCAGGGTTGACGGTTTTGGCCTGGCGCGCCGGGGAGTTACGAGGCGCGACGGCATTTCGACTAGTCTGGTCCGAAGGTTCTCGAATGCGGACATCCGACCAGGCCATCTCGGTGCCATTATCTTCATACATGAGGGTCGAATGACAGACTCAGTTGACTTCCGAATGTCCAGGAATCCCCTTGCCATTGTCGGTATCGCGGGGATGTTTCCAGAGGCGCGCGATGTCCGCGAATTCTGGAGCAACGTAATGGCGGGACGGGACTGCATCACCGAAGTCCCCGAAAGTCACTGGCGAATCGACGAGCACTACGACCCCGACATGTTCGCGGAGGACAAGACATACGCCCGCCGTGGCGGATTCCTGCCCGCCGCCGTCTTCGATCCGGCCGAACACGCGATTCCACCGGCGGCACTTGACTCCATCGGCCTGGTCCAGCTCCTGAGCCTGGAGGTGGCGAGGGAAGTACTGCGGGACGCCGGATGCGAAGAGGCGCCCTGGTACGACCCTTCGCGCACCGGCGTCATGCTCGGGGTGTGCGGGCAGAACACCACGATGTTCCCGCTCGGCTCACGCCTCTACGGTCCGGTCGTGCGGGAGGCGGCCCTCAGTGTCGGCCTGTCGGAGCGGGAAGCCCTCGAAATCGAGAAGCGGTTCAAGGCGGCGGCCCCCGCATGGACCGAGGACAGCTTTCCCGGAATCCTGCCGAACGTGGTCTCCGGCCGCATCGCGAACCGATTCAATTTGGGCGCCGCGAACTGCACAGTCGACGCGGCCTGCGCCAGCTCCCTGGCGGCCCTGCGCATGGCCGCGGGCGAACTCGTGGAACACCGGGCCGATTTGATGATCACCGGTGGCTGCGACGCCGACAATTCAATCACGACCTTCATGTGCTTCAGTAAGACGCCCGCACTGTCCCCGAGCGGACTCATCAAGCCTTTCGACGCATCGGCGGACGGCACGCTGGTCGGCGAGGGAATCGGCATGCTGGCACTCAAGCGGCTGGCCGACGCCGAGCGTGACGGTAACCGCGTCTACGCCGTTCTCCGCGGTTTGGGAGGGTCCAGCGACGGGCGGACGAACAGCATGTACGCGCCCTCCGGCCAAGGACAATTGCAGGCGCTCCGCCGCGCCTATGCCGATGCTGAACTCGGCGCGGACTGCGTGGAACTGATCGAGGCCCACGGAACCGGCACCGCCGTAGGGGATTCCGTCGAACTCACGGCCCTGCGGACGCTTTTGGGGGACTCCGCCCGGCCCCGCAGTGTCGCGATCGGGAGTGTGAAGTCCCAGGTCGGCCACACCAAGGCGGCGGCCGGGGCCGTGGGTCTCATCAAGGCCGCCCTCGCGCTGCACCACAAGGTGCTGCCGCCGACCATCAACGTGGACGCCGTCAATGACGCGGCCGACGGCGCGCTGTACGTCAACACGCGGACCCGGCCGTGGGTGCTCGACCCGCACCGCCCGGTGCGCCGCGGGGCCGTGTCGGCCTTCGGGTTCGGGGGCGTCAATTTCCACGCCGTCCTGGAGGAGCACCGCACTGCGGACCAGGAGGCGCTGACCCTGCACAGCATTCCGCGGGCACGGCTGTGGCACGCTCCTGACACGGAATCCCTGCTGCGCCAGTTGCGCGAAGGCACGGAGCCGGAGTCCGGCGGACCCATCCCCGCCAGCCACGTACGGCTCGGAATTCTCGCCGCCGACGAGACGGAACTGGCCGCCCTGATCTCGCGGAGCGCCGAGGCCATCGAGTCCGCCCCGGGCCGCGACGACTGGAGCCTGCCCGGCAAGGCCTACTACCGGCGTGTAGCGATGCCGACGGGTTCCAAGGTGGCCGCGCTCTTCTCCGGCCAGGGCAGCCAGTACGAGAACATGGGCCTGGAGGCGCTCGTCGGCATTCCTCCCGTGCGGCGCGCCTTCGACGAGGCCAACATGCGGTGGCAGGACGAGGAGGAAACCCTCGCGCAGGCGGTCTACCCGCCCCCGGGGCAGCCTGCCGCCCCTGCCACGCTCCAGCGCACCTCGTACGCGCAGTGCGCGGTCGTGGCCCTGGCGATGGGGCAGTTCCGGTACCTGCGCGAGGTGGGCCTCCTCCCCCAGGGGCTGCTCGGCCACAGCTGCGGCGAGCTGGCCGCGCTGTGGGCCGCCGGCAGCCTCACCGACGAGGGATGCCTCGCCCTGACACGTGAGCGTGGCCGGGCCATGGAACCGCCGGTGGGCTCCGGCGACGACCCGGGGACGATGGCCGCGGCCCGTATGTCCTTGGAGCGCTGGGAGGAAATGGCCGCAGACCATCCCGGCGTGACCCTCTGCAACATCAACGCCGTGGACGAGATCGTGGTCGGAGGCCCCACGGACGCGGTCCGGGCGTTCACCGACTTCTGCGCGACAGTGGACATCGCCTCCCACCGGCTCCCTGTCGCCGCCGCGTTCCACACTCCCCTGGTCGAGCACGCCGTCGACGGCTTCAGCCGGGCCGTGGAGCGTGTGGGGGTCGGTCGGCCGCAGGTGCCCGTCCTGGCGAACACGCCGGGCGCCCGTTACGGCGACGACCTCCAGGCCAACAACCGCACGCTCGTCGAGCAGATGGTGCGGCCCGTGGACTTCGCGGGCCGGGTGCGGGAGCTGTACGAGGAGGGCTTCCGCGTCTTTGTGGAATGCGGGCCCAAGCAGGTGCTGACGCGCTTGGTCCAGCGGACTCTGGACGGCGCCGACGTGGAGGTCATCGCCACCGACGCCGGGCCGGGAGGGGACAGCGCGGCTTCCCTGAAGTGCGCCGCGCTACGGCTGGCGGTCCTCGGCATGGACATCCGCGACATCAACCGCTACGACGCACCTGTCCCCGTACCCCGTGCCGCCGCTCCCTCTCCCGTCGCCAGGCGGCTGGAGGGGCCGTCGTTCGCGGTGACGGCCTGCCGCGACCGGTACAGCGCCGCGCTGAACGAGCCTTTCGAGCGCACTCCCGCCACGCCCGCACCCGCCACGGCCGCTCCAGCTGTGGCGGCGCCACGCTCGGCGCCGGCCGCTGAGGAGCACGCCCTGGTGGAGGCGGCCACCAGGCACCTGGAGCTGCACACGCAGTATGTGGAGGGCCAGTTGCACACGGCCCGCAGCCTGACCGGTCTGCTGGAAGGCGAGCGGGCCGAGAACTCCGGCAGGTCGCTGCTGCGCGAGGTGGAGGCCGTCCGCGACCATGGCGTGGCACTGAGCCGGGCCCACATCCGCGCGCAGGAAGTACTCCTCGACTTCGCGCGCCTGGGCCTCGGGACCGCCCAGGAACCCTCACCGCCGCCCCCCGCCTCCGGCACCGAAGAGCCGGACGACTTCGTACCCTCCGCGCCCGAGGCCGTACCCGTCCAGGCACGGGGACAGGCGGAGGAGCAGACCGCCGAAGTCCTGCCCCAGCCGAGGTCCGCCCCGCCCGCCCCGGAACTCCCCTCGCCCGCGGCTCCCGAGGAGCCGCTGGAACAGATCGAGGTGGAACGGACGCTGCGGGAGCTGGTGGCGGAGAAGACCGGCTACACCTTCGAGATGGTCGACCCCACCCTGGACATCCAGAACGAGCTGGGCATCGACTCACTGAAGCAGGTGGAGATCGCCTCGGAGGCGTGGCGCCGCTACCCCTCTCTGCCGCGTGACGAGATCTACCGTTTCGCGCAGGCCCGCACGGTCCGTGAACTGTCGGCCGTCCTCATCGAGGTCGCCGCCGCCTCGGGGGATGTGCTCGCCACTCCCGACACACATGCCGCAGAGCCCGCCGAGTCTCTGCCTGTCGGCCGGGCCTGCTGGACACTTGAGCCCCTGCCCGAAGCGGACGTCCTCGCCGACGCCTACGGGCCACACCCCGCCGCACTCCTCCTCGATGACCGCAGTGCCCTGGCCGCCGCCCTCGCCGACGCGCTGACAGCCCGTGGATGGGACGTCCGCCGCCTCGCGCTGCCGGGGGCGGGCGCGCCCGGCGACGGCCCCTGTGAACTGGCCGACTGGACGGAGGACACGCTGCGCGAACAGCTCGCCGAGGCCACCGGGTCCGCGCAAGGGCTGGGATTGTGCGTGCTGCCGATCGCCCGGGGGCAGGGTGCCGACACCGATGCCGCGATCGCCCGGCTGAGCCACGCCGTGCTGGTCGCCAAGCACGTGGTGCCCGCGCTCAAGCAGACGGCCGCCGCGGGCCACCGCGCCGCCTTCATGGCCGTCACGCAGTTGGACGGGTCGCTGGGGCTCGCGGGCTCGGACGGTCTGGAGCAGGAAGCGTTGTTCGGCGGTCTGGGCGGCCTGATCAAGGCCCTCGCGGTGGAGGAGCCGAGTCTGTTCGCCCGGGTACTGGACTGCGCTCCCCATCTCGGTCCGAATGAGGTGGCCGCACAGTTCCTCACCGAGATGACCGATGTCGCCGCCCTGACGGAGATCGCCTGGGACGGCGAGACGCGGCGCACGCCGACGCTGACCGCGGGCCCCAGCGACCTGCTGCCCCTGGACGCGGCAACTCACGGAGTGACAGCAGACGACCTTTTGGTGGTGACAGGAGGAGCGCGGGGCATCACCGCCTGGTGCCTGGAGGCGCTCGCCGCCCAGCAGCCGTGCGGGTTGATCCTGCTGGGCCGCACCCGCCTGGAGGAACTTCCCGAAGTGCCGGGGGCCCGCGAGCCGTTCGACGCGGAGGCCGGGAATCTGGATTATCAGCGGGAGATGCACGCCACGCTCGCCGCCCTGCGTGCGGCGGGTGCCGATGTCACCTACCTCGCGGCGGACGTCGGTGACGCGGAGGCGGTCCGGGCCGCGCTCGCCCCGTACGCCGGTCGTGTCACCGGTGTGCTCCACGGCGCCGGAGTCCTGGCCGACCAGCCGCTGGGCGAGAAGAAGCCGCAGGACATCGCGCGAGTGGTGGGGACCAAGCTCGCGGGCCTCGCCAACGTCCTGGCCGCCCTGGAGACGGAGAGCCTGCGCCACCTGGTCGTCTTCACCTCGGTGTCCGGGATCTACGGCAATGGACGCCAGACGGACTACGCGATGGCCAACGAAGCCCTCAACCGGTTCGCCTGCGCGTGGAAGAAGGGGCACCCCGCCACCCGCGTGGCGGCGATGGCCTGGGGCCCCTGGCGCGGCGGGATGGCTTCGGGACGGGCCCAGGAACTCTTCACCCAGCTCGGCGTGCCTCTCCTGGGCCGCGAGGAGGGCTGCGCCTACTTCGTCCAGCAGATGGCTCCCGCACGCAGCGACGACATGGTGACGGTCATCGGCCCACTGACATCGCTTTTCCGGCCGGCGGCGCCACCCCGGCAGATGGAAGTGGTGCGGGATCTGACCGGTCTCGCAGCCGAGCCGGTACTGCGTGATCACAGCATCGACGGACGGCCGGTGCTGCCGATGACGGCGGCCGTCGGATGGGGAATCAACCTGGTCGAACGCGCGCACGCCAACAGGCCGGTGACGCAGATCCGCAACTTCTGCGTCCGCAAGGGGCTCGTCCTCGACGGCTCCGAGCCGCCACGCGCACGCCTGAGAATGCGCGGCGGAGACAGCCGTACCGACGGCGTCTCGGTCGCGGTCCATGACGACGGTCCCAGCCGCCTGCTCCGCTACGAAGGCGCCTTCGGCATGACGGCGGACAGCGCCGCCCCACCCCGTATGCGGCTCCCCGCGGGCCTGGAAGACGCGGACCACTCGCACCACCCCGCGTACGCGGACGGATTCCTGTTCCATGGGCCGCTGTTGCGAGGACTCGGCCGCGTACTGAGTGAGGACGACACCCGCCTGGTCGTCCCGGCCAGGCTCCAGGACCCCCCGCTGGCCCGTGGGGCGTACTCCGGCGCCCTCTACAGCCCGGCCTCGGCCGATCTGCTCCTTCAGGCGGCGGCTCTTCTGGGCAGGCGGTTGTGCGGCCACCGCTGCCTGCCGGTCGCCGTCGAACAGGTGGATCTGTTCGACTCGTTGCCCGATGACGAACCGTTCGTCATCGTCGCCGAGCTGCTGGCGCACGACCCCTTGGAACTCACCTGCACGGTCTCCGCGTGCACTCCGCGGGGTGACGTCCTCCAGCGCTGGAAGGGCCTCAAGGGAATCGTGGCCGTGCCGGAACTCGCCACCCGCGCGGCGTGGCCCGCGCCTGCCGATCTGTGACGGCGAACGCCCCCACTCCAAGCGAAGAGACCATGGACGATCTCCAGTTTCACGGACCCCCTGTCGTAGTCCCCTGGTGGCCGGAAGAGAGTGCCGGGAATCCGGTCGCCCCGGCCTGCCCCGGAGCCCCGGTGAGCGTGGCGCGGGAACTCGCGGGGCTTGTCCATACCGCCCATGAGACGGCCCTGCGGGCGCATCAAGCACTTGAGGACTGGGCGCTCGCAGGCGCCGCCCGGCCCACCCCACGGGTGCCGGCACCGGTCACCCCAGCGGTGCCGGCAGCGGTCATCGAAGCCGGGGAGGCGGCGCGTCGTACGCCCGCTCGGGAGGCGGGCGGCTTCCTGCGGGCGAGCGTCACCTATCGGCACGACGGCGAGCTGCCGTCCGCCGCCGTCCTGCGTACCGACACCACGGCCGACACAGAGGGCGCGGGGTCATGGGGCTGGACCGTGCACCACGGCGCGGCGCTCCTGGCCGAGGCACACGGCCTGGCGGGCGAAGGCGCGAGGGAGGCAGCGGCCTGGCCGGTCCGGGCGGTGCCCGGGGACAGCCGCCAGTTCCGTGCCCTGGCCCGCGCCACCCGCGACCGCCTCGGCCCGGCGGACGTGGAGATGGTCTGCACCGAGGGCCCGGGGAGCTTGCGCCGCGTGACGGAGGCCACCCACTCCGGCGCCGAGACGGGCCGGTACCACCTGGGTCGTCTGACGGCCACCGTCGACCTCGGCCGCGGCGGTCCGGGTACGGGCTGGCCGGCACTGCTCGACGCCGCCTGGCAGGCGCTGCACCTCCACGCGCTGCACCAGGGGCTGCACACCTGCCTGGTGCGACCCGCTCTGCTGCCCTGGGCGGGCAAGAGCACGGAGATCGAGGTCCTGGACACGGCACAACTCACCGGCTCACTCACGCTGGAAGCGGACATCGCGGCGATCGGCCTCGTCCCCCGCCCCCATGTGGTCGCCGACATGCGCGTCCACACCGCTCGGGGCCCCCTCGCCCGGCTGCACAACGTGGCGGTGATCCTGCGGGAGAGGCCGGGCACCCCGGTGGGACCCGGAGCCGCCGCACGACAGTCAGGGGATGAGACACCCCCGTTCGCCAACGAACTGCACATGGCGCATGCCGCCGAAGGGGACCTGCACGTCGCCTACGGCTCCCCCGCCGACGCGGCACAGCCGAAGGTCCGCCCCCGCTTGCCCCGGGGCGACCTGCTCATGCTGGACCGGTTGCTCACCGCTCCCCCCGCCGAGGGCGAGGGCTCGCCGGAATCCGAATACGTCACCGAGTACGACGTGCCGGCGGCCCCCTGGTACGTCCGGGAGAACGGGGGCACGGTCCCCCACCTCATGTACCTGGAGTCCTCGCTCCAGGCCGCGGCCTTCGTCGGGGGCGCGCTGGGTGCCAGCTTCGAGTTCCCCGACGAAAGCCTCACCGTCCGCAATCTCGAGGGCCAGGACCACATGGTGCGCCGGGCTGATCTGCTCGGGCGCACCGTACGTCAGCGGACCAGGATTCTCGCTCGTACTCCGTTGCCCGGCGCGGTACTTCAGCGGTACGGATACGAACTCAGCGTGGACGACGAGGTGTTCTACCGGGGGGAGAGCGTCCACGGCTTCTTCACCGAGAGCGCCCTTGCCAGTCAGCAGGGCTTGGACGGGGGCCGCCTCGTCCCTCCGTGGCTGAGACGCCAGGCGTCGTACGAGGTGCGCGCGGTCCGGCCGGACCTGTCGGCGCTTCCCGTGGGGCAGGGGCGTTTCGCCTTCCTGTCGGGGACCGAGAGCGAGCTGGTGCGCGACGGTGGCACCCATGGCCGGGGATACCTGCTGTGCACCAAACCGGTGCGTGCGGACGACTGGTACTTCGCCCACCACTTCCTGAACGACCCCGTCATGCCCGGCTCCTGCGGGATCGAAATGCTGATCCAGATGGTCAAGGGCTACCTGCTGTGCACCGGCACCATCGACGAGAAGGAGCTGAACGCGCTGCGCACACCGCCCGGTGCGGAACTCCGGTGGACCTACCGGGGGCAGATCCTGCCGCAGCACCACGAGGTGCAGGCCGAGATCCATCTGCGCCGGATCCACCGGGACGGCAAGGGTCTTACGGCCTGGGCCGACGGCAGCGTCTGGCGCGACGGCCTGCGCATCTACGCGGTCGACAACATCGTCCTACAGGTGGGCGACAGTTCCGGAGAGCAGGTGGGTCACCCATGATGACGTCGGACCACGCCGTCGTACGCTTCGACCCCGTCGATGTCCGTGCGCTCCTGTGCGAACTGGATCAGCCGTGTTTCGTCGTCCGCCAGGGGGGACGGATCGGGGTCGTCGCCGAACGTCCCGGCGCCGGTTCCGGCACGCAGATCCTGGCCGCGGCCGCACCGGTCAGCACCCGCGCGCTGGGTGCCCCGCACTTCCTGGCGCGGCACGGAGTGCGGCAGCCCTACATGGCGGGGTCGATGGCGGGCGGCACCTCGTCCGAGGAGCTGGTGGTCGCCCTTGCCCGCTCCGGCCATCTGGCGTCCTTCGGCGCGGCCGGTCTCTCCGCCGGCCGTGTCGAGCAGGCGCTGCGACGGCTGCGACGGGATCTCCCGGACCTTCCCTGGGCCTGCAACCTCATCCACGACCCGGCCGACCCGGCGTCGGAACGCCGAACGGTGGACCTCTGCCTGCACCACCAGGTGGCGTGCGTCGAGGCGTCCGCCTTCCTCCAGCCGACGGCGGAGCTGGTCCGTTACCGCGCGGCGGGACTGCGCAGGGCACCGGACGGAGCCGTGCACACCGGCAACCGCGTCGTCGCGAAGGTCTCGCAGCCCAGCACCGCGGAGTTCTTCCTGCGGCCGCCCCCCGCCGAGCTTTTGACCGAACTCGCCCACCAGGGGCGTATCACCGCTGAGCAGGCAGAACTGGCCGCGCGGGTGGCGCTGGCCGACGACATCACCGTGGAAGCCGATTCCGCCGGGCACACCGACCGGCGGCCGCTGGTCACCCAACTGCCCCTGATCATCGCCCTGCGGGACCGCGAGGCGGCGGCCGGGCGTCCCGGCGGGGTCGTCGGTGTCGGCGCCGCCGGTGGCATCGGCACTCCCCAGGCCGCGTTCGGTGCCTTCGCCATGGGCGCGGACTACATCGTCACCGGCTCCATCAACCAGGCATGCGTCGAAGCGGGCACCTCGCCCGCGGTGAAGGCCATGCTCGCCGAAGCCGGGCCCGGCGACTACGCGATGGCCCCCGCCGCCGACATGTTCGAAATGGGGATCGATGTGCAGGTCCTCAAACGGGGGACCCTCTTCCCCGGCCGGGCCGCGTGGCTCTACCGGCTCTACCGCGAGCACGCGAGCCTTGAGGACCTGCCCGGAAGCGACCTCAAGCGGCTGGAGGAACAGATCCTGCGGCGCCCCGTCGGCCAGGCGTGGGCGGACGTGGCCGCCTACCTCGCACAGCACCGGCCCGAGCAGGCGGCGCTCGCCGCGCACACGCCCAAGCTCCGTATGGCACTGCTCTTCCGCTGGTATCTGGGACTCTCCTCGCGCTGGGCCACGCAAGGCGCCCCGGACCGCAGCGGCGACTACCAGATCTGGTGCGGCCCGGCGATGAGCGCGTTCAACGCATGGGTCCATGGAACGCCCTGGCAGGACCCCCACCACCGGTACGCCCCGGACATCGCACGGGCACTGCTCTCCGGCGCGGCCTACCACAGCCGCCTCGCCCAGCTGCGCTTCGCGGGCGTCAGCCTGCCCTCTCTGTGCGGCACCTACCCCGCCCCCGGTGCGGTGCCGTCCGCGGGCGCCTTCCCTCAACCCGGCAGGCCTGCGCTCCCCTCACTCGTCACGGGCTGAAGAAGGGCTTCTCGCTCCCATGCTGCAGATCGACCCGTTCTGGTCCTACGGAATCGGGGCCGGATGCGCACTGGCCACCGCCGCCCGGCTACGCGACGCCCACGGTGACGGCACGCGCCGAGAGGCCATCCGGGATCGGGGGCTGCTGGCCACCCTGCTGTTCATGGGGATGCTGTTCATCCCCATGGGCATGTGGCTGGCCACGCGGTTCCCCGGCTGGGAGACCATGTACGCCTGGCGAGCCGTTCCACCGTGGGCGCTGGCGGCCTTCAGTGCGGGCCTCGTGGTCTGCGCCACAGCGGGCTACCTGCTCACTCATAGGCTGCTGGTCCGCGGAAAGCCGTGGGGTGCCTGCCTGCAATTCGTCGCGGCCTACGTCTTTGTCTTCTGCACGCTCATCCACGGCTGGGACGGCACCGGTCTGCGCCGTTTCCTCGCCACCGCGCCCGCCGCCTTCACCTCCCCCACGCCGACCACGGCTGAACTCATCCAGTGGCTTCGGTCCCCCATCGCCGAGACGCTGTTCTGGATGGGCCTTGTGCTGATCCCGGCCCTCCTGGCGGTGAACGTCCGGCTTCGAACGGGGGGCACGGGCGCACCAGGCACACGAGGCGCGCCGCTGGACGGCCTGGACATGGTCCTGCGGGCGACGATGGTCATCCTCGGCCCGTGCCTCGCGCTCGCCGTCTCGGCGTCCCTGGCCGTCACGGTGTTCGGCCCACTCCTCGGCGGCGCGGCGTGGACCGCTCTCGCCGTCGCCGTCCTGCATCCCCGCAGCGCGCTGGCCGCGGTGTGCCGACGTATCGTCCTGCCCGCCGCTTGTCCGCCGCGCCGTGCGGAACCCTCTGCTGGAGGCCAGCATCTTCACGCCGGACAGTGACCGCGATCGCGTCACCGTGACAAGCGCCTTCTCGGGCCATCCCCTGCTCTGCGTTCCCCTCTCCTCCGCGGCGGACGTCTGTTCCACCGTCGACCGGGCACGCTGCGCCCAGGAGGCGTGGGGACCGGCACCGGCCGCCGAGCGCACGCGATGGCTCATGCGTCTGCGCGGAGACCTCAGGGCCCACCGTGCCTGGCTGGGGTCCGTCGTCGAGCACGCCGGCGGACTGGGGCCACGCGACCGCGCCGCCGAACTCCGCCAGACGGACAAGGTGTTGCTGCACGCGTTCAAGGCCCTGCGGGCATCGGTCGGCCTGCGGCAGGCCCTGCGCGGCGCACAAGCCCGCCCGGCCCCGGGCCGGTACAGCCCGCACAGGCCGGCGGTGATCTCTTCACGCGTGCACGAGGGGCGGCCGCTGGCTTCCCTCCTCGAAGGCGCCCTGCCCGCACTTGTGGGCGGCAGCGCCGTCGTCACGGAGGTGGACGTCCGCAGCGCCGTGCCGGCGCTCGCGGTGCAGGCCCTGGCGCGGAGGGCCGGTCTGCCCCGGCACGTCTGGCAGTTGATGGTGAGCCAGGACTCCGAGCGGGCCACCGTGGGGGATCTGCGAGCGGTACTGAACGAGCACGCGGACGACTTCGCCCCGCAATGCTGTCTGCGCGGCACCTCGGGGTCAGGGAAGGCGGGGACGCGGGTTCCGGGTCTTCTCGTGCTGCGGCACGACGGATGCTCCCGTGCGGCCGCCCAGGCAGCGGTCGACGCCTGCTTCTCGCGCGCCGGCCGGATGTGTTCGACGACCCCGCTCATCGCGGTGCACGCCGACCGCCAGGCCGAGTTCGTACGACAACTCGTCGGCCGGGCCGCACGATTCACCCCGGAAAGCACGCTCCCCGGACGGGGACAACTCACGCTCATGCGGAAGTGGTCCGCCACCGTTGCGGCATCCGGCGCCTTGCCCCTACTGCCGAAGAGCCCCACCAGCGGTACGACGCCACCAGTCCCGGAGCCGGTCGCCCTCTTCGACCACAGTGCCTGGTACCGGAGACTCCCCGAACTTCCTCCGGCAGGCCCGGTCGCGCTCGTCACCACCTTCACCCGCTGGTCCGAGGCGCTGGCGCTCGCTCGTCACACCGGTACCCACCTCAGCGTCTTCACCCGCACGCGCGCCGCGCAGCTGGACCCTCAGTTCGCGGGGCTTCCCGCGTCCCGGATCGGATTCAACCGGGCGTCGTCGCCCACCCCGGCCTGGGGCGGACCAGGCGCGCACTCCTGACCGGGGCCGATGGTCGTGCCGTCGGTGGTGGCGTGATCGGCGCGGGCCCATAGACCCGTCGCGTGAACATCGCTCAAGTAGAGGTAGGGCAAAGGCAAGGGCGGCAGTGCGGCCGTGGAGAGGGCCACGGGCAGCAGGCCGAAGACGCGGCCCCCGAGCCGCGTCGCGGCGAACCGCACATCACCGGAGAGGGTGATGCGACGGGCCACCGTGCAGGAGCCGGGCGCGCGGCCCGAACCCTGGTAGCCGATACGGGCGTTGTCGAGGGTGACACTCTCGGCGCGGCACACGTCGCGCCCCAGGGGGCAGTACATGGCGGTGACGGTGAGGCCGGTGGCACGCAGCGTCGCCCCGCGCGGGGACCGGCCGCCCGGCACCGCGGCCTTGAAACACGCCAGAACGGCTCGTGCGGCCGGCGCTCGCGCAGCCCCTGCGGGAGCGGCGGCAGGGAGATCCGCTGCCGTACACGAGTCCGAGGGCGTCGCTTCCGTCGTGGGGGCCTTGCGCACGGACGGCGCGGGCGGCACGGCGGGATCGGCGCCGGCGGAGACGGGGAGGAGACCGAGCACGCAGGTGGCGGAGAGGAGCAGCGCTGCACGGCGTCGTCCCACTCGTTCACTCACAATTCGGCGCCGACAGCCGCGTCGACCGCTGCCGGTGCCGCCTCGGACCCGCCCTCGGCCCCTCTCCACGCCAGGGCGAGCGAACCGCCGAGCAGAGCGAGGAACATGCCGATCAGAAAGCCGCCGAGGTTGGCCAGCGGGTAGGACAGCAGTCCGAGGACGAGGGCGGCAGCACCGCTCGTGGTGGCGCTGGCGGGGCGTGCCCACAGGTGTGCGGCGCAGGCCAGCAGGGCGGCGGCCACGAGGACCGCGCTGGCGCCGCTGATCCCCTGGAGGCCCAGCAAACTGGGGCGGGCGAGCGGGAAGACGCCCAGTTCGGCGGCGGCCAGGGCGAGCACGAGGCAGGCGGCCACGGGGCGCGGGCGACGGGGATGGGGATGGGGCGGGGTGGAAGCCGCGCTCAGGTGCATGGCTGCTCCCCCCGGCGGACGGACATGTCGGCGCCCGCGAGGGAGAACATCCCCGCCGTCAGCGACCAGGCCTTCAGGCGCATGTTCTCGATGGTCAGCTTGCGGGCCTGCTGCCCGTACGTTCCCGCCGGGCCGGTGACCCCCGAGCTATCCAGCGTGGCGGCATCTCGGCCCATCTCCACCGATTTGTACGTCATGTTCCCGGTCAGGCGGGACAAGTCGAGCGCCAGGTGCTCGGCGCGCACAGGCGCGGGCGCGCCGGAGCGGATGACCAGAGTGGCGGCGCCGAACGGGGAGTGGGTCACCGCCGACTGGCACAGGCCGCTGATCCGCGCGCTGCGGATGCCGACGACCGCCACCGGGTGGCGGGTGCCTTTTCCGTCGGCGCGGAAGGAGGCGAACTGGGTGGCACCGGTGGCCTCGAGTCGCTCGGCGGTCACGGTGAACGGGCTGCCCGCGACAGCGAAGGAGACCGGGATCTCGGCCGCGGTCGTCGTGACGACGGTCCCGGCTCCCAGCGTCATCGCCGCACCGAAGACGAGGGTGAAGCGCCGCCACCTGATGCGGCCGCGACGTCGGCCCGTCCGCGCACCCCGGCGCTTCGACGGCGAACGGGATGTCGTTGCTTCCATGGAGTGTCCCTCGGGCCGGCGCGTGTGGTGCGAGCGTTCTGCCACCTGCGCAACGCGGTTCCGAGGGCGGGCGTCACCACGGCCTACCCGAACGGCGGTACCGGCGGCCGTACCGACGGCGGCCCCGACACCGGTCCGCGCGGAAGACCGGCGGCGGCCCGTGGAGGCTTTCCGTGGGCATCCCCCATGGCCCAGGATTCCCCTATGAAGAGTGACTTGTTCTCCAGTGACCACATGGCGCAGCCGGCCCTCGCCCCCGGTATGACCCTCCAGAACGCCAAGTCGATCAAATACGCCGTGAACGGCGAGATGTTCGCCCGCCAGGGCGCGATGATCGCCTATCGGGGCGATCTCCAGTTCGAGCGCAAGGGCCAGGGCGTGGGCGGCATGCTCAAGCGCGCCATGACCGGCGAGGGGCTGCCGCTGATGGCGGTGCGCGGCCAGGGCGAGGCCTGGTTCGCGCACGAGGCGCAGAACTGCTTCATCGTCGACGTCGAACCGGGCGACGTCCTCACGGTCAACGGCCGCAACGTCCTGTGCTTCGACGCGACCCTCTCGTACGACATCAAGACGGTGAAGGGCGCCGGCATGACCGGAGGCGGCCTGTTCAACAGCGTCTTCACGGGCGCGGGCCGCCTCGGCCTGGTCTGCGACGGCAACCCCCTGGTGATCCCCGTCTCCCCGCAGCAGCCGGTGTACGTCGACACGGACGCGGTGGTCGGCTGGACCGCCGACCTCTCCACGTCCCTGCACCGCTCGCAGTCGATCGGCTCGATGATCCGCGGCGGCTCGGGCGAGGCGGTCCAGCTGATGCTCCAGGGCGAGGGCCACGTCATCGTCCGCCCGAGCGAGGTGACCCCGCAGAAGGCGCAGCAGCACTGAGCGCGCTGCCGCGCCTCGCGGCCGGTCAGGCGGCCTGGCGGGCCCGCTGCTCGTATCCGGCGAGGCGGACGCAGACGGTGAGGCCGTGCATGGCCTGCTCCAGGTCGGCGAGGCCGGGGTAGCTGGGGGCGATGCGGATGACGGCGTCGCGCGGGTCGTCGCCGTAGGGGTGTGTCGCGCCGGCCGGGGTCAGCACGATGCCGGCCTCGGCGGCGCGGCGTACGACGTCCTTGGCGCAGCCCTCGGGGACCTGGAGGGTCACGAAGTAGCCGCCCTTGGGCGAGGTCCAGGTCGCGAGGCCGGTGCCGCCGAGTTCGGCGTCGAGGATGCGCGCGACCGCCTCGAACTTGGGCTGGAGCAGCGCGCGCTGGCGCTCCATGTGGGCCCGCACGCCGTCGGCGTCCCGCAGGAACATCACGTGACGCAGCTGGTTGATCTTGTCGGGGCCGATCGACCGCTTCTGGTTGTTGGCGAGGAGCCACTTCACGTTGGCGGGCGAGGAGCCGAAGAAGGCGACGCCCGCCCCCGCGGCGGTGATCTTGGAGGTGGAGCCGAAGACGAACGCCCGGTCGGGGTTGCCGGCCTCGGCGCAGGCGGCGAGGAGGTCGGCGATCTCGGTGGGCTCGTCGGTGAGGTGGTGGGCGGCGTAGGCGTTGTCCCAGAAGATCCGGAAGTCGGGGGCGGCGGTCTCCATGCGGGCGAGGCGGGCCACGGTCTCGTCGCTGTAGGAGACACCGTCGGGGTTGCTGTACTTGGGCACGCACCAGATGCCCTTGACCGCCGGGTTCTCGGCGACCAGCCGCTCGACCTCGTCCATGTCGGGCCCGTCGGCCGTCATCGGCACGGGGATCATGTCGATGCCGAACCGCTCGCAGAGCGCGAAGTGCCGGTCGTAGCCGGGCACGGGGCAGAGGAACGCGACGGGCTCCTGCTCCACCCAGCGCGACTCGGCGCCGGGCACCTTCCCGAGGAGGGCGTGCACCAGGCAGTCGTGCATCAGCTCCAGGCTGGAGTTGCCGAGCGCGAGCAGCTGCCCGGCGGGGACCTGGAGCAGCTCGGCGAAGATCTCGCGCAGCTCGGGCAGGCCCTGGAGGCCGCCGTAGTTGCGTACGTCCGTGCCGTCGGCGGCGGTGTGCCGCCCGCCGGGCAGGCCGAGCAGGTCCTCGCTGAGGTCGAGCTGTTCCGGCGCGGGCTTGCCCCGGGTGAGGTCGAGGGAGAGCCCGCGCGCGGCAAGCTCCTCGTACTCCTTCCGGGCCCGCTCCAGAAGCCCGTCCAGGGCCGGGGCGTCGGGGCTCAGCTCGGTGGTCATGGTGTTGCCTCTCGCAGATACGGCTCGGGGGATCGCTTCGGTGCGGTCGCCTCGGGGGCGTCGCTTCGGTGCGGTCACTTCGGTGCGGCCGCTTCGTCGCGCCTGCCGAGAATACAAACCGGTTCCGCCCCGCGCCCCGGACGCCCGCTCCACGAGACCGGCGGGGCCCCTGACCCGCCAGGTGGCCCCGCTCATCAATGGGGGTGAAATGCCGTGTGCGGGGCCTTGACCGGCCTCCGCGCCCCTCCTATGGTCGCCACGCCACCCACGACGTAGGACGTGGGATCTCCTCAGGGACCAAGGGAGACACCGTGAGCGACTCCATCCCTCGAAGCGCCACCCGCAAAGCCCCCGAAGCCCCGGGAGCCCCCGCACCCGCCTCCGTCGCCTCGGCGCCGGACCGCCGCTCCGTCCTCAGATACAGCGCCGCGCTCGGCGCGGCCGCCGCCGTCACCACCACCCTCTCCGCCTGCTCCTCCGGCCCCGAGTCGACCAACGAGTCCGGAGGCGGCGGCCAGGGCGGCGACTCCACGCTCACGGCCGTCATCGGCTACGGCAACGACGGCAGCTGGGACCCGACCCAGACCGCCTCCGCCTTCGCCATGGCGGGGAACGAACACATCTACGAGGGGCTCCTCGGCACTGACCCGATCACCCGTGAGCCGTATGCCGCGCTCGCCACCGAGGTCCCGGACGACCTCAAGGCGACCACGTGGCAGTTCGCCCTGCGGCCGGGCGCCAAGTGGCACGACGGGAAGCCCGTCACCGCCGACGACGTGGTGTTCGTCTTCGACCGGATCCTGGACCCCAAGACGCAGACCCTGGCCAAGGGGTTCTTCGCGAGCTGGCTGAAGGAGGTCAGGAAGGTCGACGCGACGAACGTGGAGCTGATCCTGAAGTTCCCCTTCCCCGACGGCGCCGCCCGCCTCTCGCTCGCGAAGATCATGCCGAAGCACGTCTTCTCCAAGCCCGGCGCCTGGGAGGACGCGACCAAGGGGAAGGCGGTGGGCTCGGGGCCGTACCGGCAGACCGCGCACCACCCGAAGTCGAACACCACCTTCGAGGCGTTCGACGACTACAACGGCCCGCGCAAGGCCGCCTTCAAGAAGATGAACTGGCTGACGATCGTGGACGCCGCACCCCGCGTCGCGAAGATCTCCGGCTCCAGCGCGGACGCGGAGATCGCCGACAACATCCCGTACGCCAACATCGGCCAGCTCAAGAAGAGCGGCATGACGGTCGAGGGCGGCGCCGGGATGAACAATCTGTTCCTGCTCTTCAACACCGCACACAAGCCGTTCGACGACGTACGCGTGCGCCAGGCGCTGCACTACGCCATAGACCGCGACAAGATGATCGAGGCCGCCCTCAAGGGCCACGGCAAGGCCGCGACGTCCTTCCTCAACGAGGCCAACCCCTCCTACCGGCCCGCGAAGACCGTCTACGCGTACGACCTGGCGAAGGCGAGGAAGCTCCTGAAGGAGGCGGGGGTCGGCGATCTCAAGGTCAACCTCATGGCGGTGAACGTGAGCTGGATCGTCGACTGCCTGCCGACCATCCAGGACGGCTGGGAGAAGCTCGGCGTCGAGGTCACCCTGGACCCGCAGGAGACCACCGCGGTCTTCACCAAGCTGGACCAGAAGAAGGACTTCCAGATCGTCGCGGCCGCCTCGAACCCGAACCAGTTCGGCCTCGACGCCGACCTGATCATGCACTACAACTACGGCCCCGAGAACCTGTGGATGGGCTACGCCCGCTGGGCCGGGAACGCCACGGCCAAGAAGCTCTTCAAGGACATGGCGCAGGCCACCCGCGAGCCCGAGGCGGGCCGCAAGAAGGCCATGATCCAGGAGTACATCGACGTGATCGCCGAGCAGGCCGTGCTCTACCCGGTCGTGCACAACGAACTCATGACCGCCTGGGACCCGAAGAAGATCACCGCCGTCAAGGCCCAGCCCTATCCCGGGATCAACCTCCTCCAGGCCAAGTGGGCGTGACCGCCGCCCGGTTCACCGGCCAGTTCGGGAGTCGTACTCCGTGACCGCAGTCCTCAGAATCCTCGCCCGCCGCATCGCCCTGCTCGTCCCGCTGCTGCTCGGCATCGTGCTCTTCGTCTTCCTCGTGATGCGGTTCTCCGACGTCGACCCGGCCTCCGCCTTCTTCCAGGGCGCCAACCCGACCCCCGAGCAACTGCACGAGTTCCGCGAGGAGAACGGGCTCCTCGATCCGCTGCCCGTGCGCTATGTGGCGTTCGTGGGGGATCTGCTCCAGGGCGACATGGGGATCAGCGTCCTCAACCGCTCCCCCGTCCTCGACCAGGTCACCACCGCCCTGCCGCTCACCATGCAGCTGACGTTCCTCGGGCTCGGCATCGCCGTCGTCCTCTCCCTCACCCTCGGCGTGACCGCCGCGATCCACCGCGACCGGCTGCCGGACCAGCTGATCCGCGTGGTCTCCCTGACCGGCGTCGCGGCGCCCGGCTTCTGGCTGGCGCTCCTGATGATCCAGTACCTCGCGGTCGACCTCGGCTGGTTCCCGACCGGCGGCTACATCAACCCCGCCGACTCCCTCACCGGCTGGCTCAAGACCATGACGCTGCCCGCCCTCGCGCTCTCCCTGCCAGTGGCGGCCGGTCTCACCCGCATCATCCGCACCGCCGTCGTCGAGGAGCTGGACAAGGACTACGTCCGTACGGCCATCGGCAGCGGCCTGCCCCCGGTGGTGGTCGTCGGCCGGAACGTCCTGCGCAACGCCCTCATCAACCCGCTCACCGTGCTCGGCCTGCGCGTCGGCTATCTGCTGGGCGGCGCCGTCGTCATCGAGACGATCTTCTCGCTGCCGGGCATGGGCAAACTGATGATCGACGCCGTGAAGAACGGCGACCCGGCCGTCGTCCAGGGCGTCGTCATCACCACCGCCGTCGGCTTCGTCGTCGTCAACCTCGTCATCGACATCCTCCACCTCCTGGTCAACCCGCGCCTGAGGGGGACGAGTTGATGCTGATGTCACGCAAGAGGCTCACGGACAGGCTCGCGGTCCCCGGCCTGCGCCTGCGTTCGCTGCGCAAGCTGCCCGTCCTGTCCCGGATCGCGGTCGCCGTCGTCGGCACCGTCGTCCTGGTCGCGCTCCTCGCGCCGCTCATCGCCCCGCACGACCCGCTCGACCAGCAGCCCCAGGCCGGCGGCACCGGCCACCCCTCCGCCGACCACTGGATGGGCCAGGACAGCCTCGGCCGCGACATCCTCAGCCGGCTGATGTACGGGGCGCGCTGGTCGCTGGCGATCGGGCTCGGCGCGACCCTGCTCGCCCTGATCGTCGGCGCGCTGATCGGCGCGGTCGCCGCGACCTCCCGCAAGGCCGTCGACGAGACGCTGATGCGCTGCCTCGACGTCGTCATGGCGTTCCCCGGCATCGCGCTCGCCGCCGTGCTCGTCGCGGTCTTCGGCGGCGGCATCACCGTACTGATCTGCGCGATCGCCTTCCTCTTCACCCCGCCGATCGCCCGCGTCGTACGGGCCAACGTCCTCGACCAGTACGGCGAGGACTACGTCACCGCCGAACGCGTCGTCGGCGCCCGCACCCCGCACATCCTCATCCGCCACGTCGCCGTGAACTGCGCGGCGCCCATCCTGGTCTTCTGCACCGTGCAGGTCGCCGAGGCCATCGTCTTCGAGGCCTCCCTCTCCTTCATCGGCGCGGGTGTCCGCCCGCCCGACCCCTCGTGGGGCAGTGTCATCGCCGACGGCAAGAACATGGTCCTGATCGGCGGCTGGTGGGCGACGGTCTTCCCCGGACTGCTCATGCTGCTCACGGTCCTCGCCCTGAACATCCTCTCCGAGGGCGTCTCCGACGCGTGGGCGGCGCCCTCCACCCGGGACGTGCCGGGCGCGGCCCGCGACGAGGACCCCCTCGAAGCCCCCGAGCCGGGCACGGGCGAGGTCCTCGGACTCCCCGGCCTCGCCGAGGCCTCGGAACGGCTGCGGGCCCGGGCCCGGCCCCTGCCGTCCGGCGCGCCGGTCCTGGCCGTACGCGACCTGCGCATCGCCTTCCCCGGACGGCACGACGGCGTGGACATCGTCGACGGCATCACCTTCGACGTACGCCCCGGTGAAGTCCTCGGCCTGGTCGGCGAGTCGGGGTGCGGCAAGTCGCTGACGGCCCTGACGGTGATGGGCCTTGAGCCCAAGGGCGCCCGCGTCCGGGGCAGCGTCACCTTCGACGCACAGGAGCTGGTCGGCCTGCCGATGCGCTCCCGGCGCCGACTGCTCGGCCACCACATGGCGATGATCTACCAGGACGCCCTGTCCTCGCTGAACCCGGCGATGACGGTCCGCTCCCAGCTCAAACAGGTCGTACGAAGAGGTGGCCGCCGCACCTCCGTCGAGCTGCTCGAGCTGGTGGGCCTGGACCCGGAGCGGACGCTGCGCAGCTATCCGCACGAGCTGTCCGGCGGCCAGCGCCAGCGCGTGCTGATCGCCATGGCCCTCTCCCGCGACCCGAAGCTGATCATCGCCGACGAGCCGACGACGGCGCTCGACGTCACCGTGCAGGCACAGATCATCCAGCTGCTGCTGAGGCTCCGCGCGGAGCTGGGCTTCGCGCTGATCCTCGTCTCGCACGATCTGGCGCTCGTCGCCGACGTCACCGACAGGGTGGTGGTGATGTACGGCGGTCAGATCGTCGAGACGGGCGTGACCGCCGACCTGGTGGGCGCCCCCTCGCACCACTACACGCGCGGCCTGCTCGGCTCGGTGCTCTCCCTGGAGTCGGCGGCGCAGCGGCTCACGCAGATCAGGGGCGTGGTCCCGTCCCCGGCGGACTTCCCCCCGGGCTGCCGCTTCACGGACCGCTGCCCCATGGCGTCGGAGACGTGCCGGGAGGAGGCCCCGGCGCTGGTGGGCCCGGCAACCCACGAAGCGGCGTGCCACCATCCAGCACCCCGCAGCGAAGCGCCCCGAAGGGGCGCGGGGAACTGCGCGCCCAGCCCCCACGAACCCGCACCCGGGGAGCACACGTGACCACCCCCCTGCTCTGGTTGAACGACGTCCACGTCACACACCGGGCCCGCTCCGGCGGGCTGTTCTCCCGGGACCAAGTCCACGCCCTCACAGGGGCAAACCTGAAGATCGCCCCCGGCGAGACCCTCGGCGTGGTCGGGGAATCCGGCTGCGGCAAGTCCACCCTGGCCAAGACCTTGCTAGGGGTACAGCGCCCCACCAGCGGAACGGTGACCTTCAGAGGCAGGGACCTCTGGACGATGCCCCCCGCCAGAAGGCGGACGGAGATCGGCACCCGCACCGGCATGATCTTCCAGGACCCGTCCACCGCCCTGAACCGCAGGCTGTCGATCAGACAGATCCTCCGCGACCCCCTGGACGTACACAGACGCGGCACACCGGCCGAACGCGACGCCCGTGTCGCGGAGTTGATGGAGCTGGTCGGCCTGCCCAAGGCCCTCGCCGACGGCCTCCCGGGCCAACTGTCCGGCGGACAACGCCAACGCGTCGCGATCGCCCGCGCACTGGCCCTCGAACCGGACCTGGTCGTCGCCGACGAGCCGACCAGCGCGCTCGACGTGTCCGTGCGTGCCCAGATCCTCAACCTCCTCCTGGACCTCAAGGAACGCCTCGGCCTCGCCCTGGTCTTCGTCTCGCACGACATCCAGACCGTCCGCAGGATGAGCGACCGCGTCCTCACCATGTACCTGGGGCGGATCGTGGAGGAGGCACCGGCCGCCGAGATCCTGGACCGCGCCCGGCACCCGTACACGCGCGCCCTGTTCTCCGCCACGCCGGGCCTGCTCGACCCCATCGACCCGATCCCGCTGGCCGGGCCGGTGCCGTCGGCGACCCGGCCGCCGAGCGGCTGTCCGTTCCGCACGCGCTGCTGGAAGGCGGACGACGTGTGCGCCGAGGCGATGCCGGACGTCGAGCCGTCGGGCACCGGACATCTGTTCCGTTGCCACCATCCCGTGAACGAAGGAGAGTCGACCCACGAGCTGGCCACGCAGGCCGCCGTCCAGGCCGCCACCCAGGCTGCCGACACGGCCCGAACCCCGGCCGCCGCCACGGCCGCACACCCGAGGGAGCGCCCATGACCCTGCCCACCCCGCTGACCGGTGTCGTACCGCCCGTCTGCACCCCCCTGACACCGGACCGCGAGGTGGACACCGCCTCCCTCGTCCGGCTCGTCGACCACTTGATCGACGGTGGCGTGGACGGCCTCTTCGTGCTCGGCTCCACCTCGGAGGTGGCGTATCTGACGGACCGGCAGCGGGCGCTCGTCGTCGATACGGTCGTACGTCACGTGGGCGGCCGGCTGCCCGTGCTCGCGGGGGCGATCGACATGACCACGCCCCGCGTCCTGTGCCATGTGCGGGCGCTCACCGACGCGGGCGCGGACGCGATCGTCGTCACCGCGCCCTTCTACACGCGCACCCACCCGGCCGAGATCGCCCGCCACTTCCGGCTGGTCGCGAGCGGAACGGCGCTGCCGGTCCTCGCGTACGACATGCCGGTGTCGGTGCACTCGAAACTGAGCGCGGAGCTGGTGCTCGAACTGGCCGCGGAGGGCGTGCTCGCGGGCCTGAAGGACTCCAGCGGCGCCGAGGGAGCCTTCCGGAGCGTGCTCCTCGGCAGGCGGTCGGTACCGGTACCGGCGCCCTTCAGCGTGCTGACCGGTTCGGAGGTGACGGTCGACGCGGCGCTCGCGATGGGCGCGGACGGAGTCGTGCCGGGCCTCGGCAACGTCGACCCCGCCGGGTACGTACGCCTCTACGCCGCCTGCCGGGAGGGCGACTGGGAGCGTGCGCGGGCCGAGCAGGAGCGGCTGTGCGGCCTGTTCGGGATGGTGACGGCGGGCGACCCGGCCCGGATGGGCGGCAGCTCGTCGGCGCTGGGCGCCTTCAAGGCGGCGCTGCACCTGCGCGGCGTGATCGCCTGCCCGGCAACGGCGGAACCACAGATTCCGCTGTCCACGAGGGAGACGGAGACGGTGGGCAAGCATCTGGCGGCGGCGGGGTTGCTCTGAGTGGCCCAGGGCCTGTCCGACGGATCATGCCGCGGGACGGTCGGCAAATGGCGCGACAAGTCCTTTGCCCTGGTGCAGAGTTGGCGCATGTTGGATCACATAGCCATTCAGGTGAGCGACATCGCGGCCAGTGCTGCTTTCTACGACGCCGCGCTCGGTCCGCTCGGCGGTGCACGGAAGAAGCAGTTCGGCGAAAACATCAGCTTCGGCGTCACGGGCCACCCGCTCTGGCTGGTCCCCGCGACCGACGCCACACCTTCGCGGGAACTGCACATCGCCTTCGTCGCGGACGACCGAGCCTCCGTGGACGCCTTCTACGCAGCCGCTCTCGCGGCAGGTGCCGAGGGCCTGCACGCGCCCCGACTCTGGCCGGAGTATCACGAGTCCTACTACGGGGCATTTGTTCGCGATCCCGACGGGAACAACGTCGAGGCCGTCTGCCATCTGCCCTGAAGCCTGCTTCAGGAGCCACCCAAAGTATCCATCGGACAGGCCCAGGCCCTGGGCCCCTCACGCCCCCGGCGCCACCAGTCCCGACTCGTACGCCACGATGACCAGTTGGGCGCGGTCCCGCGCGCCCAGCTTGCCCATGATGCGGCTCACATGCGTCTTCGCGGTGAGCGGGCTCAGGCCCAGGGTCTCGGCGATCTCCGTGTTGTTCAGGCCCCGCGCCACCAGCGCGAGGACCTGCCGTTCGCGGTCCGAGAGGCCCTCGGGGCCGCCGACCGCCGTCAGCCCGGGGGTGTCCGGCGCGCGCAGCACCCGGGCGATGAGCCGCGAGGTGGGCCCCGGCGAGAGCAGGGACTCCCCGGCGGCGACCGTGCGGATGGCCTCAAGGAGTTCGGCGGGCCTGGTGTCCTTGACCAGGAAGCCGGACGCGCCCGCCCGCAACGCGTCCACGACGTGCTCGTCCGTGTCGTACGTCGTCAGCATCAGCACCTTCACGCCCGCCAGATCCTCGTCCGCCGCGAGGAGCCGCGTCGCCTCGATGCCGTCGAGGTCGGGCATGCGGATGTCCATGACGACGAGGTCGGCCCGCTCGGAGCGGGCGAGTTCGACCGCCGAGCGGCCCGTGCCCGCCTGGCCCACGACCTCCATGTCGGGCGCCGAGTCGACGAGCATCGCGAACGCCGCGCGCACCAGCGTCTGATCGTCGGCGAGCAGCACGCGGATCGGCGGCACAGGGCTCGTCATGTCAGGCCTCCCAGGGACGCGGGCGCGAGGGGCAGCACCGCGGAGACCATGAAACCGCCCCCGGGCCGCGGCCCCGCCTCCAGGGTGCCCCCGACGGTACGGGCCCGCTCCCGCATCCCGACAAGTCCGTAACCCGGGGTGCCGCCGGGTTCCGCCACGCCCGCGCCGTCGTCGGCCACCGTGACGTTCAGCGCGGCGTCCTCGGCGCGTATGTCCACTCGCACGGTGGGGCCGGGGCCCGCGTGCCGCACCGCGTTGGTGAGCGCCTCCTGCACGATGCGGTAGGCGGCCGCGCCCACGGCCGGCGGCGCCTGGCAGCTCTCCACGTTCAGCTCGACGCGGGCCCCCGAGGTGCGGGCCGCCTCGACCAGGTCGGGCAGCGAGCCGAGGCCGGGCAGCGGTCCCCTGGCCTCGTCACCGCCCTCGTCCTCCGTACCGGATCTGAGCACCTCCAGCGTGGCGCGCAGTTCACCGCGGGCGGTGCGGCAGGTCTCGGCGACGTCGTCCAGCGCCTTGGCGACGGCCGCGCGGTCCAGGCGGTCCGGGTCGGCGGCCAGGACGTGCGCGGCGACGGACGTCTGGACGCCGACCAGGGTGATGCTGTGCGCGAGCAGGTCGTGCAGATCGCGGGCGACCCGCAGCCGCTCCTCGGCGACCCGGCGCCGCGCCTCCTCCTCCCGCGTGCGCTCGGCCCGCTCGGCGCGTTCGACGACGGAGGCGACGTACTGGCGGTGGATGCGGACGTACACGCCGAGCAGCAGGAAGGAGATGATCCAGCCGGTGATGCGCAGGGACTCGGCGCCCTCGGCCAGGCCCTCGGAGAACTTGACGCTCAGCATGATGCCGATGACCCCGGCGCCGATGAGCACGGTGTTCCGTGGCCGGGTCCGGGAGGCCACGGTGAACAGGGCGGCCATCGAGACGGCCATGGGCGCGGTGTGGTTGGCGTCGAGGGAGTGGTAGGTCAGCAGGATCGCCATCAGGACGACCATGACGCGCATCGGGGCGCGGCGCCGCCACACGATGGTGATGTGCGCGGCGAGCAGCAGCGCCCATCCGAGCACGCCCGGCGGATCGCCGTTGTCCCGCACGACCCGCACGACGACGACCGCGCTCACCGCCATGGTCAGCGCGAACAGCACGTCGGTGCGCAGCCGTTCGCCGGGGGTGGCGGGGCCCAGGACGCGTTCGATGAGGTTGCGGGGTGCGGTGCCCGGCGCCGGGCCCGGACCGCTGGCGGGTGATTCCACCAGCCCATCTTCGGCCAGGAGGCCGCCCTTCGGGGAGGGTTCGGGTAGGCGGGCGCCCCTCCGCTGCCGGAGGGGCGCCCGGAAGGACGGGCTCAAGGCGAGGGCACCCGGACGCGTTCGGCCTCCGGCGCCGGGGGCGCCGTCGCCCGGGGCCTGGACAGCGGGCCGGGCCACCACACCTTGCGGCCGAGCGCCACGCTCGCGCTCGTCACCAGGTACGTACGCACCAGGAAGGTGTCGAGGAGCACGCCGACGGCGATGACGAAGCCCAGCTCGACGAGTTGGACGAGCGGCATGTTGGTCAGCACGGCGAACGTCGCGGCGAGCACGAGGCCCGCGGAGGCGATGACGCCGCCGGTGGTGCGCAGCGCGGTGAGCGCGGCCGGGCCCGGCTCGGAGCCGTTCAGGCACTCCTCCCGCATCCGGTGCATCAGGAAGATGCCGTAGTCGACGCCGAGGGCGACGAGGAAGACGAAGGAGAGCAGGCCGAGCCCCGGATCGGTGCCCTCGAACCCGAAGAGCGGTTCGAAGACGAGCCCGGCGATGCCCAGCGAGGCGCCCCATACGGCGACGACCGCGCCGAGCAGCAGCAGCGGCGCGACGAGGCTGCGCAGCAGGGCGACGAGGACCAGCAGTACGGCCGCGAGGACGAGTGGCACGACGACGGCCCGGTCCCGGGAGTTGCTCTCCTTCAGGTCGAGCTGCTGGGCGCTCGCCCCGCCGACGTACGCCCCGTCGAGCCCGTCCCGCAGCGCCTTGATCGTGGCGGTCTCCCCCGGGGACTCGGGCGGGGCCGACGCGTTCACGGAGATCTCGGTCCAGCCCTTGGCGGTACGTCCCTTCTGCGCGCGGTCGACGCCCTTGGTGCCGCGGATCTCGGCGAGGGCGGCGGTGGCGTCGTCGGCCCGGGTCATGACGGTGATCGGCTGGGCGCTGCCCTCGGGGTAGGCGGCGGCGAGGGTCTCCATGGCGGCCACGGAATCGGGGGTCTTGGTGAAGGAGTCCTCCTGCTTGAGCGAGCCGGGGAGGCTGAAGGCGCCGAGGGCGAGCGCCCCGAGGAGCACGCCGCCACCGGCGAGGACGGCGAGCGGCCTGCGCCCGGCGGAGCCGCCCATCGCGGCGAAGAGGGAGCGCCGCTGCTTAGGCGTGCTGCCGTAGGCGGGGACGAGCGGCCAGAACACCCGCCGCCCGAGGAGCACGAGGATCGCGGGGAGCAGGGTCAGCATCGCCGCGAGCGCGCAGAGCACGCCGACGGTGCCGAGCGGGCCCATGCCCCGGCTGCTGTTGAGGTCGGCGGCGAGCAGGCAGAGCAGTCCGGCGGCGACGGTTCCGGAGGAGGCGAGGACGGCGGGCCCGCAGCCGCGCAGGGCGGCGACCATGGCGTCGTAGGGCTGTTCGATCCTGCGCAGCTCCTCGCGGTAGCGGGCGACGAGCAGGAGGGCGTAGTCGGTACCGGCGCCGAAGACGAGGATGGTCATGATGCCGGAGCTCTGCCCGGTGATGGCCGTCCCGAAGGCCTGGTGGAGTCCGTAGGCGACGGCCATCGCGAAGTAGTCGGCGATGCCCGCGACGGCGAGCGGCACGAGCCACAGGAACGGGCTGCGGTAGATGAGGATGAGCAGCAGCGCGACGACGGCGGCGGTGGTGTAGAGCAGGGGGCCGCCGAGCGAGTTGTAGACCTCGCTCGCGTCGGTGTCGAACGCCCCGCCTCCCCCGACGTCGACGCTCAGTCCGCCCTCGCCCCGGGCGATGTCGCGCACGTCCCCGACGAGGGCGTCCCGCTTCTCCTCGTCCTGCCCGGGTTCGGTGCTGGCGATCGGGTACATCAGGGTGGTGCCGTCCTCGGAGGGCACGCCCTTGGGCTCCGCGACGAGCCGGTGCGCGTCGGCGACCTCGGCGATCTGCTCGGCGGCGGTCTTCCGGTCGGCGGCGCTGAGTCCGCCGTCCCGGTGGTAGACGAGCACCAGTTCGGTGGCTTCACCGCCCGGCAGCTGGTCCTGGATGCGGGCGACCTCGGTCGAGTCGGCGCTCGCGGGGAGGTAGTCGACGGGCCGGTCCTTCTGGACGTCGGCGAGGCGGGACGCGAACGGCGAGGCGAGCGCGAGCACGGCGATCCAGAGCCCCAGGAAGACCCAGGGAACGGCGCGTCGTCGCCGTCGTGACGCGGCGGTGGTCGGTGCGGCCCCCATGACGGGCCTCCTTCGGCAGGGGTGACATCTACGGGGTCAACCCTTCCGGGGAGCGGGCCTGGAGCCGTCGAGCAGGAGACCGAGTTGGGCGGTACGGCCCGGGGAGGCCGGGGGCGGGGATTACTCCCCACGGAGTACGAGCCGGGCCCCTTGGGGCGCGTCCGGGAGCCCGCGCCCCTCAGGAAGGCGTCCGCGCCGCCGCCAGCAGCCGTGTCACATCCTCCGAGCAGATGGTGAGCGCGCAGCCCGCCGTGGCGAGGACGTCGCGCTCGGCGGGGGTGTAGGGCCCGTCGGCCAGGGCGATCCGCGCGCCCTGGAGGAGCAGCGCCTCGCGGCCCGCGGGGGCGAGGTGGGGGGCCAGGGGGCCGAGCGCCTCGTGGAGTTCGATGGCGAGGCCGGGCCCGCAGTCGGGCTCGGTGACGCGGCCGGTGTCGGCGGCGAGCGCGTCGACGAGGGCGACGAGCCGCTCCTCGGTGCAGTCGTCGTGGCCCGCTCCCCGCAACGTGCCGACGGCCGTGTCGAGGGTGGCGCGCGAGCAGGCGCCGCCAGTGGAGAGGACGGCGAGGACCACGGTGTGGACGGCGTCGCGCAGCATCGCGGAGAGCCGGGTGGTGGTGGGGTGGTCGAGGACGTCGGGATCGAAGAGGTCCTGGCAGGCGGCGCACTGGACGACGGGCCCCGCGGCGCCGCGCGGCACGACGGGCAGGCCGAGCAGGACGAAGCGGCGCCGGCCGGTGAGCCGCTGGTAGTTGCGGTCGCCGCCGCAGGCCGGGCAGAAGAACTCGCCGTCACCGACGGCGTCCCAGGCGGTGTGCACGCCGATCATCCGCTTGCACAGGGCCCGTCCGCGCGAGACGGGTCTGGCGGAAATGCGGGCTTGTCGGCCGTTTCGTCCATGATCTGGCAGCACCACGCACCTCCGTAACTCCCCGGCTGCATTGCCGTGTTGGCGTGATGTTAGCCACATCGGTGATGCGGCGTCAGCACCTCGCACAGGAGAGCGAGCCGGAGGTGGCCGGGAGATGACGCGGCCCCGCCCGCCGGAGAGGCGGACGGGGCCGGAGAAGGCAGGGGTGGGGGTCAGCGCGCCGCGCGGTTGACGGCCGACACGACGGCCTTCAGCGAGGCACGCGTGGTGTTCGCGTCGATGCCGATGCCCCACAGCACCTTGTCGCCGATCGCGCACTCGATGTACGAGGCGGCCTGCGCGGACGCGCCCTCGCTCATCGTGTGCTCCTGGTAGTCCAGCAGGCGTACGTCGATGCCGATGCCCTGCAGCGCGTCGAAGAACGCGGAGATCGGGCCGTTGCCGGAACCGGTCAGGACGGTGTCCGTGCCGTCCAGCGTGGCCTCGACGGTGAGGGTGTCGACGCCGTCCATGTCGGTCGTCGTCTGGCCGTTCTTGACCTGAATCCGACCCCACGGGTTACCGGGGTTGGGCAGGTACTCGTCCTGGAAGACGCTCCAGATCGCACCCGGGGTGACCTCGCCGCCCTCGGCGTCGGTCTTCGCCTGGATGATCCGGGAGAACTCGATCTGCATGCGGCGGGGCAGGTCCAGCTTGTGGTCGTTCTTCAGGACATAGGCGACACCGCCCTTGCCGGACTGGGAGTTGACGCGGATGACGGCCTCGTAGGAACGGCCGACGTCCTTGGGGTCGATGGGCAGGTACGGCACGGCCCACTCGATGTCGTCGACCGTCTTGCCCGCCGCCGCGGCGCGGGTCTCCAGCGCGTCGAAGCCCTTCTTGATGGCGTCCTGGTGGGAGCCGGAGAAGGCGGTGTAGACCAGGTCGCCCGCGTAGGGGTGGCGGGGGTGGACCTCCATCTGCGTGCAGTACTCGTACACGCGGCGGACCTCGTCGATGTCCGAGAAGTCGATCTGCGGGTCGACGCCCTGGGAGAAGAGGTTCATGCCCAGCGTGACCAGGTCGACGTTGCCGGTGCGCTCGCCCTGGCCGAACAGGCAGCCCTCGACGCGGTCGCCGCCGGCCATGACGGCCAGCTCGGCGGCGGCGACGGCGGTGCCGCGGTCGTTGTGCGGGTGGATGGACAGGCAGACGTATTCGCGCCGCGAGAGGTTGCGCGACATCCACTCGAAGCGGTCCGCGTGGGTGGAGGGCGTGGAGCGCTCGACCGTGGCGGGCAGGTTCAGGATGATCTCGCGCTCGGCGTCGGGCTGCCAGACGTCCATGACGCCTTCGCAGACCTCCAGGGCGAAGTCCAGCTCGGTGTCGGTGAAGATCTCGGGGCTGTACTGGTATCCGAACGTCGTACGGTCGTCCAGCAGCTTGTCGGCGTACTCCATGACCAGCCGGGTGCCGTCGACGGCGATCTGCTTGACCGCCTCGCGCGAGCCGCGGAAGACCACGTCGCGCCAGACGGGCGCGGTCGCGTTGTACAGGTGGACGGTCGCGCGGCGGGCGCCCTTCAGGGACTCCACGGTGCGCTCGATCAGCTCTTCGCGGGCCTGGGTCAGGACGGAGATCGTCACGTCCTCGGGGATCGCGTCCTCGTCCTCGACGATCGAGCGCACGAAGTCGAAGTCGGTCTGGCCGGAGGAGGGGAAGCCGACCTCGATCTCCTTGTAGCCCATGCGTACCAGCAGGTCGAACATGGCGCGCTTGCGCGCCGGTGACATGGGGTCGATCAGCGCTTGGTTGCCGTCGCGCAGGTCCGTGGAGAGCCAGCGGGGGGCGACGGTGATCCGGTTGTCGGGCCAGGTGCGGTCCGGGATGCCGACCTGCTCGTACTGGCCGTACTTGTGGATCGGCATGGACGTGGGGCGCTGGAAGTTCGGCATGTGCGGGGCTCCTCGGAAGTGTCCTGAAGGACGGCCGACGGTCTTAGCGCAACGCCGAACTCCGCGGGGAGGGGGTCGGCCTCGACTACAGGCCCTCGCCGCGGCAGCTAAGGAGAAGCAGCCCGAATCGCATGATGTGCCGCAGCCTAGCCGAGCCGCGCTCTGTGCGCGGGCCCGTATCAGTATGCGGGACCGTGGCGAGATAAACGCGTAGAGGTGATCAATCCCTCTATTTCAGCAATCATGGTGGCAGGTAGTGACAGCGGCATGACCCAGTGCCACATTGCCGCCATGACCGCCAACCTGACCGGCTTCGAGCCTGTCTTCTGCACCATCGTGCCGCCCCACGTCCTGGACACCCTCGCGCAGAGCCAGGACCCGACGCTCGCCGCCCCGGCCCGCCGCACCCTGGAGCGGGACTCCATCGAGCGCACCCACCGCCGTCTGACCACCGTCATCGGCGCGCCCGGCGTGGCCCTGCCCAAGGGCGCCGCGGCGGACAAGCCGCACCGCACGATCTACGACGCCAAGCAGCGCACGCAGCTGCCGGGCCGCAAAGTGCGCGGCGAGGGCGACGAGCCCGGCAAGGACGCCACCGTCAACCGCGCGTACGCGGGCCTCGGCGCCACCTTCGAGCTGTTCCAGAAGGCGTACGAGCGCAACTCCATCGACGGCAACGGCCTGCCGCTCGACGCGACCGTCCACTACGGCGAGGACTACGGAAACGCCTTCTGGAACGGCGAGCAGATGGTCTTCGGCGACGGCGACGGCGAGATCTTCCTCGACTTCACCATCCCCGTGGACGTCATCGGCCACGAGCTGACCCACGGCGTCGTGCAGTACACGGCGAACCTCACCTACTTCGGCCAGCCCGGCGCCCTGAACGAGTCGATGGCGGACGTCTTCGGCTCGATCATCAAGCAGTACACGCTCGGCCAGAGCGCCCACGAGGCCGACTGGCTGATCGGCGCGGGCCTGCTCGCCCCGCGCGTCTCCGGCAAGGCCCTGCGCTCCATGAAGGAGCCCGGTACGGCGTACGACGACGACGTGCTCGGCAAGGACCCGCAGCCCGCCGACATGGACCACTACGTGCGCACGGGCCGGGACAACGGCGGCGTGCACATCAACTCCGGCATCCCCAACCGCGCGTTCTACCTGGTCGCCGACGCGCTCGGCGGCCACTCGTGGGAGCGGGCCGGCCAGATCTGGTACGCCGTCCTGACCGGCGGCGAGCTGGCGCAGGACGCCTCCTTCGAGGACTTCGCGAAGCTGACGGTGGCCGCGGCCCGCCAGAAGTACGGCGACGGGGAGGAGCTGAAGGCCGTCACCGACGCGTGGGCCACGGTCAAGGTGCCGGTACCCAAGGCCGCCGCCAACGGCTGACGGCGCGCTACCGGCCGCCCGCGCGGTGGAGTAGACAGGAGCCATGCGTATCCAGGTGAAGCGCACGGGCGGGTTCGCGGGCATCGACCGGCACGCCGAGGTGGACACCTCGACGCTGGCCGATGCCCCCGAATGGCACGCGCTGGCCGAACAGGCCTTGGCCGACGGCCGCGGCACCCCACCCATCGGGGTGCCGGACGGCTTCAACTACCAGCTGACGGTGGACGGGTGCACGGTGTACTGCTCCGACCCGCGGCTGACCGAGCCACAGCGGAAGCTGATCTCGCGGGTGCTGAAGGAGGGCTCGTAGGCCACACGCACGCCAGGAGGCCGTGAGGGACGCGAGGAGAACGTGAGCCTTGTTCACCTTTTCCTCGCGCGCCCATTGACTTCCGTACTCGGCGGTACGGAAGATCCCGCCCATGGCAGCGACCCCGGCAGGCCCGATACCCCCGCTCCCCCGCTTTCCCCGCGACTTCCTGTGGGGCGTTTCCACCTCGGCCCACCAGATCGAGGGCGCCGCCGACCAGCGCGGCGCCTCGGTGTGGGACGCGTTCACGGCCGTGCCGGGGAACGTGAAGGACGGCACGACGGCCGCCGTCGCCTGCGACCACTACCACCGCTACCGCGAGGACGTGGCGCTCGTCCGTGACCTCGGCGTGGACGCCTACCGCTTCTCGGTCTCCTGGCCCCGCGTGCTGCCCACCGGCTCGGGCCCGGTGCACGCGGCGGGCCTGGACTTCTACGACCGCCTCGTCGACGAGCTGTGCGCGGCGGGCGTGCGCCCCGTCCCCACCCTCTTCCACTGGGACACCCCGCTGGCCGTGCAGGAGGCGGGCGGCTGGCTGAGCCGCGACACCGCCGAGCGCTTCGCGGAGTACGCGGCCGTGGTCGCGGCCCGCATCGGCGACCGCGTCCCCAAGTGGATCACCCTCAACGAGCCGGCCGAACACACCCTGCTCGGCCACGCCCTCGGCGAGCACGCGCCCGGCCGGCGGCTCCTCTTCGACGCGCTGCCGGTCGCCCACCACCAGCTCCTCGCGCACGGTCTCGCGGTACGGGCGCTGCGCGCGGCGGGCGCCCGGGACATCGGCATCGCCAACTCACACGGCCCGACCTGGCCCGCGTCGGACGGCGACGAGGACACGGCCGCCGCCGACTTCTACGACGTACTCCTCAACCGCCTCTTCGCCGACCCGCTGCTCGTCGGCCACTACCCCGAGGGCTGCGGGGAGTTGATGCCCTCCCCCGACTTGGAAGCGGACCTGAAGGTCATCTCCGAGCCCCTGGACTGGTACGGGATCAACTTCTACCAGCCGACGAAGGTGGGCGCCCCGCTCCCGCACACCACCGAGTTCTCCGGCCTCACGCTCCCGCCCGAACTCCCCTTCTCCCCACGGGAGATCGAGGGATATCCGAAGACGGACTTCGGCTGGCCGGTGGTCCCCGGCGCCCTCACCGAACTCCTCACCGCCTTCCGCGACCGCTACGGCGACCGCCTCCCGCCGCTCGTCATCACCGAGAACGGCTGCTCGTACGAGGGCCTGGACGACCAGGAGCGGATCGCCTACCTGGACGGCCATCTGCGGGCCCTGCACCGGGCGCTGGAGGCGGGGGTGGACGTACGCGGCTACTTCGTCTGGTCGCTCATGGACAACTTCGAGTGGGCGGAGGGATACCGGCGGCGCTTCGGCCTCGTCCACGTCGACCACACCACGCAGGAGCGCACCCCGAAGGCGTCCTACCACTGGCTGCGCGAGGTCCTGCGGGCGCGGCGCGCATGACCGCGACCGCGCTGCGGGAGCCCACCGAGCGGGTCGGCGGCGGGTGGACGGGCGCCCTGTCGCTGGCCAACGGCGCGATCTGGGTGGGGTGGTACGGGCCGTTGCAGATCCTGCTCGCCGCGCAAGCCGAGGAGCTGGCCCCCGCGGGCACCTCGAAGGAGACGGTCCTCGCCTGGGTCACCGGCGTGGGCGCGGTCGTCTCGCTCGCCGCGAACCCGCTCTTCGGCGCGGTGTCGGACCGCACCACGTCCCGCTGGGGCCGGCGCACCCCGTGGATCGTGGCGGGCACGGCGGGCGGCGCCGCCTCGCTCCTGCTGCTGTCGGCGGCGGAATCCGTGTGGGCGATGGCGGCGGGCTGGTGCCTGGTGCAGCTCACCCTGAACGCCGCGTTCGCCGCGGTCACCGCCGCCGTGCCGGACCAGGTGCCGCGCGGCCAGCGGGGCGCGGTCGGCGGCTGGCTCGGGGCGGCGCAGCTGCTCGGGGTGGTCGTCGGGACGGGCCTCGCGACGCTGGCGGGCTCCACGGTCGCGGGGTACGCGGCGTGCGCGGTCTTCACGGTGGCGGGCGTGCTGCCCTACGTCGTACGCCACCAGGACCCGCGCCTGGACGCCGCCGACCGCCCGCCCTGGAACCGGCGGCGCTTCCTGGCCGGCTTCTGGCTCAGCCCCCGGCGCCATCCCGACCTGGCCTGGGCCTGGCTGACCCGCTTCCTGATCAACGTCAGCAACTCCGTGGTGCTGCTCTATCTCCTGTACTTCCTCCGCGACCGCCTGCACCGCGCGGACCCGGAGCAGGGCGTGCTGATCCTGACCGCGGTGAACGGCGCGACGATGCTCGCGACCGTCGTGGTGGGCGGCGTCTGGTCGGACCGGGTGGGCCGCCGCAAGCCCTTCGTGATCTGGGCGGGCTCGCTGATGGCGGCGGCGACGGGGCTGCTCGCCCTCTGGCAGACCTGGCCGGGCGCGATCGTCGCGGCGGCGCTGCTCGGCGTCGGCTTCGGCGTCTTCACGTCGGTGGACTTCGCCCTGATGACGGACGTCCTGCCCAGCTCCCTGGACCGCGGCAAGGACCTCGGCGTCATCAACATCGCCAACTCCCTCCCCCAGGTGGCGGCCCCGGCCCTGGCGGCCCCGATCGTGACGCACCTGGGCGGCTACCGCGCGCTCTACCTGACGGCGGCGGTGATCGGCCTGGCGGGGGCGGTGCTGGTGACGCGGATCAGAGGGGTGGAGTAGGCGCCCCGAAGGGGCGCGGGGAACTGCGCGCCCAGCCACAACGGACCCGAGCGGAAAAGGGTGGTCAGAACCCGAGCTTCCGCAACTGCCGAGGATCCCGCTGCCAGTCCTTGGCGACCTTGACGTGCAGGTCGAGGAAGACGGGCGTACCGAGAAGCGCCTCGATCTGCTTGCGGGACTTGATGCCGACGTCCTTCAGCCGCTTGCCCTTGGGGCCGATGATGATCCCCTTCTGGCTGGGCCGCTCGATGTAGACGAACGCGTGGATGTCGAGCAGCGGCTTGTCCGCGGGCCGGTCCTCGCGCGGCAGCATCTCCTCGACCACCACGGCGATGGAGTGCGGCAGCTCGTCCCGTACGCCTTCGAGCGCCGCCTCGCGGATCAGCTCGGCGACCATGACCTGCTCGGGCTCGTCCGTGAGGTCGCCCTCGGGGTAGAGCGGGGGGCCCTCCGGCAGCAGCGGCACGATCAGATCGGCGAGCAGGCCGACCTGCTGGTCGCCGACGGCCGACACCGGCACGATCTCGGCCCACTCGAAGCCCAGCTCCGTGCCGAGCTGGTCGATGGCGATGAGCTGCTCGGCGAGCGTCTTGCTGTCGACCAGGTCGGTCTTGGTGACGATCGCGATCTTCGGCGTCTTCTTGATGGACGCGAGTTCCTTGGCGATGAACCGGTCACCGGGGCCGAGCTTCTCGTTCGCCGGCAGGCAGAAGCCGATGACGTCGACCTCGGCCCAGGTGGTCCGCACGACGTCGTTCAGCCGCTCGCCGAGGAGCGTGCGCGGCTTGTGGAGGCCGGGGGTGTCCACCAGGATCATCTGGGCGTCCGGCCGGTGCACGATGCCCCGGACCGTGTGGCGCGTGGTCTGCGGCTGGTTCGCGGTGATCGCGACCTTCTTGCCGACCAGAGCGTTCGTAAGGGTGGACTTGCCGGCGTTGGGGCGGCCGACGAAGCAGGCGAAGCCGGCCCGGTGGGCGGCCTCGGACGGCTCGGCTGATGACGGGGTACGAACGCTCATGGCGCCCATTGTCCCTGATCGCGGGAGCCCCGCCGTACCGTGCGGCCTCCGCCGCGGGCCCCGGCCAGGAAATCACCGGCTTCGCCGGGTTCGTCCGCGACCGCCGGACGGGCTCTACTCGCCCGCGCCGACCCGCGCCCTGACCTCGCCGTCGGGGCCCGCCAGGAAGACCGGCGTACCGGCCCCGCCGAGGTCCGACACCGCGGCGAGGTCCTCCGCGGGAAGCTCCTGCGCGCCGGAGACGACCGCCGCGGCCTCCAGGGACTCGGCCCCCGAGGCGACCGCCATCGCCACGGCGGTCCTCAGCGCGGAGAGCCGGAGCGAGTCGAGCGCGACGGTCCCCGCCACGTACGTACGTCCCGTCTCGTCCCGCACGGCCGCGCCCTCGGGCACGCCGTTGCGGGCCCGGGCCGAACGGGCCAAGGTGACGATCTTGCGGTCCTCGGGACCGAGGTCGGTGCTCTGCGTCATGGCACGAGCATAAGGAGCCCGGCACCTGCCTTCGGAGTCACCCCGCACTCCCTCCGGTCGGGCCTTGAGCGCGGAGTTCGTCTGCGCCGCACCGCCACCCGCGCCTGACGGACCCGACGACGGCCCGGCCCGCTCAGCGACGGGCCGTCGCGCCGCCCCCCGTCCGGCGGGGCACGGCGGCCTGAGCCGGCCCCGCGGCCAGGGCGAGGAAGTCCGACCAGGCCGCGGGCCGGAAGGCGAGGACCGCCCCGCTGGAGCGTGTGGAGTCGCGCACGAGAACCACGTCACCGGTCCAGGCGATCTCCACGCACTGCTGCGCGCCGCCGTCGCTCGCACTGCTCTTGCGCCACGTCCATGAGCTGCCCACGCTTCTCCTCCACCCCGGGTGCGGAAGGCCAGCCGTCACTCCTGCGGGCGGGGAGGCGAGAACCTGCTCGACCGGCCTCCCCGCGCGGCTGGTGCAAGGACACGCAGCACCTCTTTCAGAATAACGGCACGTCATACGAATACGAACGAGCCGTTTCTGGCCAACGTGCCCCGCGCCCAAGGCAGTTGGCGTACTACTCCGCGACCGCGGCGGGCTCCAGGAGCGTCTCCAGGTCGTCCCGGCCGTCCTCGATCCGGACCGCGAGCGACCGCAGCAGATCTCCGACGTTCTCCTTGATGGCCAGGTCCTCCAGCTCCCAGAACCTCTCCAGATAACGCCCGGTCTCCTCCGGCGCGTTGGTGGTGTAGGCGTCGCCGCGCGGATTCTCCAGGTAGAGCGAGTCCGGCATCTCGTCCGCCTCGAACTCGAAGTGGCTGAAGGGGCCTTGGATTCCGGCGTGGGCGCCGATGCTGAACGGGAGGATCTGGATGTTGACCCCCGGCTTGGCGGACAGCTCGGCCAGCCGCTCCAGTTGCGCGCGCATCACGCCGCGGCCGCCGACGTGACGGCGCACGACCGCCTCGTCGAGGATGTAGAACAGCTCGCGCCCGCCCGAGGTCAGCAACTCCTGACGCGCGAGCCGGACTTCCACGCTGCGTTCCAGGCTCTCCTCGGGGATGTGCTTGTCGTACGACAGCATGATCGCGCGTGCGTACTCCTCGGTCTGAAGCGGACCCGGCATCAGGAGCGCGCCGTAGTGGCGCACGATGGACGCCGAGGACTCCGGGGCCCGATGGCCGAGAAGCCGGACGGGCGTCGCACCACCCGCACGTGGACCGACTGGGCCGCTCTGTCGGCTCCGTGGCTCAGCCTTCTCGTCGTGATCCAGGAGATTGTCGACAAGTGGGTGCTGCCCCACGTGTGAACGGATCTGGCCCCGGCCTAGGGGCCGGGGCCAGGTGCGGCGGACGCCATCGCACAGACGTTTCCACTCCGAGTTTCCTTGGCCGGCGGCCCGGAGTGGGAGCGTTTCGGATCCGCCCGTCATCCCATTCTGCCGCCCCTTCACGCCGATGGCGAGGGGCTGTTGGGACACTCTGCCGAGTGAACCGTCGCCCCCCTGTGCCCCTCAGGGCCGGTCGAGCCGCAGCCGTCGCGCTCGCGGCAGTCCCGCGACCACCAGGTCGTACGAGTCCTCGATCAGCTCCCTGAGCTGATCGTCGGGGAGCTCGCCGTCGGCCGTGACGGTGTTCCAGTGCCGCTTGTTCATGTGATAGCCCGGCGCGATCTCCGGGTGCGCGGCGCGCAGCTGCACCGCCAGGTCCGGGTCGCACTTGAGGTTGACGGTCAGCGGCCGCCCGCCGAGCGCCGAGAGCGCGAACATCTTCCCCGCCACCTTGAAGACCGAGGTCTCCGGCGTGAACGGGAACTCCTCCACCGCGTCGTTGAAGGACAGGCAGAACGTCCGCAGCTCCTCGGGGGTCACTCCGCGTCCCCCGCCTCATGCGCGCCCTTGGGCGTGACCGGCTCCACGAGCACCGTCACGATCTTGTTCCGGCGGCCCGCGGCGGACTCCGCGGTGAGCGCCAGCTCGCGGCCGTCCGGCAGCGGCACGATCGCCGAGGCCCCGGCGATCGGGACGCGGCCCAGCTGCTTGGCGAGCAGGCCGCCGACCGTCTCCACGTCCTCGTCGTCGAACTCGTCGAGGCCGAACAGCTCCCCGAGGTCGCCGATGTCGAGCCGTGCCGTGACGCGGTAGCAGCCGTCGGCCAGCTCCTCCACGGGCGGCAGCTCACGGTCGTACTCGTCGGTGATCTCGCCGACGATCTCTTCCAGGATGTCCTCGATGGTGACGATGCCGGCCGTGCCGCCGTACTCGTCGATGACCACGGCCACGTGGTTGCGCTCCTGCTGCATCTCGCGCAGCAGGTCGCCCGCGTTCTTCGTGTCGGGCACGAAGGTCGCCGGGCGCATCGCCGTCGACACCAGCTCGGACTCGGCCTCGCGGTTGATGTGCGTCTTGCGGGCCAGGTCCTTCAGATAGACCATGCCGACGACGTCGTCCTCGCTCTCGCCCGTGACCGGTATCCGCGAGAAGCCGGAGCGCAGGGCGAGGGTGAGGGCCTGCCGGATCGTCTTGAAGCGTTCGATGGCGACGAGGTCGGTGCGGGGCACCATCACCTCGCGCACCAGGGTGTCGCCCAGTTCGAAGACGGAGTGCACCATGCGGCGCTCCTCGTCCTCGATCAGGGACTCCTTCTCGGCGAGGTCGACCATCGCGCGCAGCTCGGCCTCGGAGGCGAACGGGCCACGCCTGAAGCCCTTGCCCGGGGTGAGGGCGTTGCCGATGAGGATCAGCAGGGGCGGGATCGGGCCCATGATCCGGGCCAGCGGCAGCAGGACGTACGCGGCGGCGGTCGCGGTGTTCAGCGGGTGCTGGCGGCCGATGGTGCGCGGCGAGACCCCGACGGCGACATAGCTGACCAGGACCATCACGCCGATGGCGATCGCGAGGGCTTCCCAGGTCTTGTCGAACTCGTTCAGGCAGGCGTACGTGACGAGGGCCGACGCGGCCATCTCGCACGCCACCCGCACGAGCAGCGCCACGTTGAGATAGCGGGTCGGGTCGGCGGCGACCTGCGCGAGCTTCGCGCTGCCGCGGCGCCCCGAGCGGACCGCCTCGTCGGCGCGGAAGCTGGAGACGCGGGCGATGCCCGCCTCGGCGCAGGCGGCGAGCCAGGCCACGACGACCAGGGCGACCGCGCCCGCGATCAGTTGGAGACTCACGGCGCTACGAGACGGTGGGCGCGGGAGAGGGGCCGGTCAGGCCCTTCTCGGCACGCCAGCCGTCGACGATCGCCGCCTGGAGGCCGAACATCTCGGCCTTCTCGTCGGGCTCCTCGTGGTCGTACCCGAGCAGGTGCAGCACCCCGTGGACGGTCAGGAGCTGGAGCTCCTCGTCCATGGAGTGCTGCGTCGGGGCGTCCTTGCCCTGCTGGGTGGCGACCTCGGGGCAGAGCACGATGTCGCCGAGGAGGCCCTGCGGGGGCTCGTCGTCGTCCTTCATGGGCGGCCGCAGCTCGTCCATGGGGAAGGACATGACGTCCGTGGGCCCGGGCAGGTCCATCCACTGGATGTGCAGCTGCTCCATGGCGTCGGCGTCCACGACGATCACCGACAGTTCGGAGAGCGGGTGGATGCGCATCCGCGCGAGGGCGTAGCGGGCGATGTCGAGGATCGCCTGCTCGTCGACCTCGGTTCCGGATTCGTTGTTGACGTCGATCGACATGGTGGTGCTGGTCTACTTCCCGTCGCGGCTGTCGTGCTGCTCGTACGCGTCGACGATACGGCCGACCAGCTTGTGCCGTACGACATCGTGGGAGGTGAGCCGGGAGAAGTGGATGTCCTCCACGCCCTCCAGGATCTGCTGGACCTCGCGCAGACCGCTCTTGGTGCCGCCGGGCAGGTCGACCTGGGTGACGTCACCGGTGATGACGATCTTCGAGTCGAAGCCGAGGCGGGTGAGGAACATCTTCATCTGCTCGGCGCTGGTGTTCTGCGCCTCGTCGAGGATGATGAACGCGTCGTTCAGGGTGCGGCCGCGCATGTACGCCAGCGGTGCGACCTCGATCGTGCCCGCGGCCATCAGTCGCGGGATCGAGTCGGGGTCGAGCATGTCGTGCAGGGCGTCGTAGAGCGGGCGCAGGTAGGGGTCGATCTTCTCGTACAGCGTGCCGGGCAGGAAGCCGAGGCGCTCGCCCGCCTCGACCGCGGGGCGGGTCAGGATGATGCGGTTGACCTGCTTGGATTGGAGGGCCTGGACCGCCTTCGCCATGGCGAGGTAGGTCTTGCCCGTGCCGGCCGGGCCGATCCCGAAGACGATGGTGTGCTTGTCGATCGCGTCGACGTACCGCTTCTGGTTCAGCGTCTTGGGGCGGATGGTGCGGCCCCGGGACGAGAGGATGTTCTGCGTGAGGACCTCGGCGGGGGTCTCCTCCGCGCCGCTGCCGCTCTCGTCCGCCCTCAGCATGGCGATCGAGCGTTCCACTGCGTCCTCCGTCATCGGCTGACCGGTGCGGAGCACCAGCATCATCTGGTCGAACAGGCGCTGGATGAGGGCGACTTCGCGGGCCGCGCCCACGGCGCTGATCTCATTGCCCCGGACGTGGATGTCGGCCGCCGGGAAGGCCTTCTCGATCACGCGCAGCAGGGCGTCGCCCGAACCGAGGACGGTCACCATGGGGTGCTTCGCCGGAACCGTGAAGTGGGCTCGGGCGTCGTCCTGGCCTGCGGTGTGCGTGGTGGGTGTCTGAGTCATGGGCCGGCTCTGAAGGCCTGCTCATCCTCCTTGTGCGGGGCTTGGGCCGCGTGGCCTTGCGCTTCCAGGGTACGACGGCGCCGGCGCTGTGCCGTAGGGCTTTTTGTACCGCCGCTTCGCGGCGGGTGCTTTCCCACCCACCCGCCCGGCACCCCGCGCCTCCTCCTCGCCGAAGACCTTTCCCCTCACGCCGACCTGAAGCCGATCGTCGGGACCGCTCTGCGCAGGGGCCAGGGGCGGCTCTGGGCCGGGAGCAGGGTTTCCAGGAAGCTGTAGCGCCGCAGCGCCGCCGGGTCCTGTTCGTCGAACTCCCGTACGCGCTGCCACCACGCCCCGACCTCCGCCCAGCCGGGTGCGGACAGGGACCCGCCGAACTCCTGCACGGAGAGGGCCGCCGTGAGCCCGGCGAAGGCCAGCCGGTCCGCCAGCGGCCACTCCGCGAGCGTCCCGGTGACGAAGCCCGCCACGAAGACGTCGCCCGCGCCGGTGGGGTCCAGCGCCTCCACCTCGATCGCGGGGACGTCCGCGGTCTCCCCCGTCCGCCGGTCCACCGCGTACGCGCCCTCCGGCCCCAGGGTCACCACGGCCAGCGGCACATGCTCCGTCAGCGCCCGTGCGGCCGCCCGGGGGCACGACGTGCGCGTGTACCGCATCGCCTCCTCCGCGTTCGGCAGGAAGGCCTCGCAGTGCGCCAGGTCGGGGAGGGCCGCGAGATCCCAGCGGCCGGTGTCGTCCCAGCCGACGTCGGCGAAGATCCGGGTGCCGCTGCGGGCGGCCTGCGCGATCCAGGGGGCGCGGCTGCCGGGCGTCAGCGAGGCGATGGCGGCACGCGCGCGTGGCGGGCAGGAGGGGGCGCCGCCGTCGGGGGCGTCGGCGTCCGGCGGCGGCTCGTGGCCGTGGCTGACCATGGTCCGCTCGCCCTCGTAGGCCATGGAGACGGTCACCGGGGTGTGCCAGCCGGGCACGGTCCGCGACGAGGTGAGGTCGATGCCCTCGCCTCCTTCGAGGGTGTCCCAGCAGTACTCCCCGTAGTGGTCGTCGCCGAAGGCGGCGGCCAGCGAGGTGTGCAGGCCGAGCCGGGCGAGCGCGGTCGCCATGTTGGCGACGCCGCCGGGGCTCGACCCCATGCCGCGCGCCCAGGACTCGGTCCCGCGCACCGGCGCGGAGTCGAGGCCGGTGAAGATGATGTCGAGGAAGACCGTGCCGGTGAGGTAGACGTCGCAGGCCGGATCGCCGGCTCTGCGGGCCGCCTTCAGCGGGTCGACGGTGGGCTGTAGGGGTACGACCATGCAGGCAACGTAACGGACGACGCGCGCGGGGGCCCGGGGTTCCCGGTTCGGCACGTCGCGCGGTGCTCCCAGCCCGGTGCCACCAGCCCGGTGCCACCAGCGCGGTGTCACCAGCGCGGTGCCACCAGCCCGGCGCTACCAGCGCGGTACCGCCGGAGTCGCCCACTCCGGGTCCGCCGCCCGCATCGCCGCCGCGTCGTCCCGCTCCCGCAGGGCGCGGAAGTCGTCGTCCAGCCAGCGCGCGTGCAGGGCGGCGAGCCTGTCCCGGTCGATGTCGACGCCGAGCCCGGGGGTGTCGGTGACGGTGACCCTGCCGTCCACGAAGCGCGGCCGGGAGGTCAGCACGTCCTCGGCCTGCCAGGGGTAGTGGGAGTCGCAGGCGTGGCCGAGCCCGGGCACGGTCGCCGCCACGTGGGTCATCGCGGCGAGGCTGATCCCCAGGTGCGTGTTGGAGTGCATCGACACGCTCACGCCGAACGTCCGGCAGACCGCCGCCAGTTCGCGGGTGCGCCGCAGCCCGCCCCAGTAGTGGTGGTCGCAGAGCACCACCCGCACGGCGCCCTTCGCGAAGGCCTCCGGTATCTCGTCGAAGGTCGTCACGCACATGTTGGTGGCGAGCGGCACCGAGGTGCCCGCCGCGACCCGCGCCATGGCGGGCGTGCCGAGCGCGGGGTCCTCCAGGTATTCGAGTACGTCACCCAGCTCGGCCGCGACCCTCAGCGAAGTCGCCACGGACCAGGCGCCGTTGGGGTCCAGCCGCAGCGGGCTGCCCGGGAACGCCCGCGCGAGGGCGCGGATCGCGGCTATCTCCTCGTTTGGCGGGAAGACGCCGCCCTTGAGCTTGAAGGAGCCGAAGCCGTGGCGCTCGGCGAAGAGGCGGGCCTGGGCGACTATCCCGGCCGGGTCGAGCGCGGCGCCCCAGCCCGCGTCCGGCTCGCAGGCCCGCCCCGCCGGATGCTCGGCCCACTTGTAGAACAGGTAGGCGCTGTACTCCACGGCGTCCCGCACCTTGCCGCCGAGCAGCGCGTGCACGGGCAGGCCGAGCGCCTTGCCGAGCGCGTCCAGGCACGCCACCTCGAACCCGGAGACGACGGAGAGCCGCAGCTTGTCGGCGCTCTGCACGCCGCGCAGGCCGCCGACGTCCACCGCCTCGTCGACCCGCGCGGCGTCCACGGGCGTCTCGTCCGCGAGTGTGAACAGCCGGTTCACATCGGAGACAGCCGTGCCGATCAGCCGCTCGGCGAGCGGCCGCGCGATCTCCAGATACTTCCCGTCGCCGTACGTCTCCCCGATCCCGGTCACTCCACCCGCCGTGACCAGCTCGATGATGAGCCGGGGCGTGTAGGGCTGATGGACGCCCTGGGTGTTGAGCAGCGGTGGATCGGCGACGAGGACCGGGGTGAGGCGGACGTCCGTGATGACCAGGCTCTGTCCATACATGGGAACGGAGACTAGGTATGCGCATGACAGAGCGTCAATGGGGCGTGGGGAAGCGCCCCGGCGCCCGCGCTCAGTCGAACGAGTAGGCGTCGACCTCGGCGAGGTACCGCGCCCGCAGCGCCTCGTCCGCCGCGTCCCTGTCGAGGAAGGCCGCCTCGAAGGAGTTCCGCGCCAGCGTGCGCAGCCGCTCCTGGTCGATGCCGAGCGCCTCGCGGACGGCGTGGAAGGTGTCGTCGACGTACCCGCCGAAGTAGGCGGGGTCGTCGGAGTTGACCGTGCACATCAGCCCGGCGTCCATCATCCGGGCCAGCGGGTGCTCCTCGAGTACGTCGATGGCGCGCAGCCGCACGTTCGAGAGCGGGCACAGGGTGAGCGGCACCCGCTCGCGGACCAGGCGCTCGACGAGGTCCGGGTCCTCCATGCAGCGCAGGCCGTGGTCGACGCGCTCGACGCGCAGCACGTCGAGGGCCTCGGTGATGTAGGCGGGCGGGCCCTCCTCGCCCGCGTGGGCGACGAGCCGCAGGCCCAGCGCGGCGGCGGCCTCGTACACCTCCTTGAACTTCGCCGGCGGGTGGCCGACCTCGGCCGAGTCGAGGCCGACCCCGATGATCCGGTCGAGGTGGGGCTCGGCGGCGCGCAGGGTCTCCATCGCGGACTCGGCGGACTGGTCGCGCAGGAAACACATGATGAGCCGGGTGGAGACGCCGTGCCGCTCCTCGGAGCGGTCAAGGGCGCGGGAGAGGCCGTCGATGACGGTGGCGATGGGGACGCCTCGGGCGATGTGCGCCTGCGGGTCGAAGAAGATCTCCGCGTGCCGTACGCCCTGGGCGGCGGCGCGCGCGAGGTAGGCGTCGGCGAGGTCCTCGAAGTCGGCCTCGGTGCGCAGCACGGCCATCAGGCCGTAGTAGAGGTCGAGGAAGGACTGGAGGTCGTCGAAGAGGTAGGCCTTGCGCAGTTCCCCGGTGTCGGCATAGGGCAGGTCGACGCCGTTGCGCGCGGCGAGCGCGAAGGCCAGCTCGGGTTCGAGGGTGCCTTCGATGTGGAGGTGGAGTTCGGCCTTGGGGATCGGCATGGTGCGGTCTCGCTGGTTCTGTGCTGTGTGGGGGGTGTTCAGGTGCGTTTGGGCAGGGGGACGCGCAACAGGTCGCGGGCGATGGTGAGTTCGCCGTCGAACCCGGCGGCGCGCGCCTGCTGTTCGTAGACGTCCGGGTCGGGGTAGCGCTGGCTGAAATGCGTCAGCACGAGATGGCGTACGCCCGCGTCGATCGCGACCCGCGCGGCCTGACCGGCGGTCAGGTGGCCGTGGTCGGTGGCCAGTTGCTCGTCCTCGTCGAGGAACGTCGACTCGATGACGAGCATGTCGCAGCCCTCGGCGAGCGCGTACACGCCGTCGCAGAGCCGGGTGTCCATCACGAAGGCGAAGCGCTGGCCGCGCCGCACCTCGCTGACCTCGTCCAGCGCGACGCCGCCGAGGCTGCCCTCCTTCTGGAGCCGCCCGACGTCGGGTCCCTTGATGCCGCGCTCGGCGAGCAGCCGGGGCAGCATGCGGCGCCCGTCCGGTTCGGTGAGGCGGTAGCCGTACGACTCGACGGGGTGGGAGAGCTTCACCGCGTCGAGGGTGTACGAGGGGCCGGTGGCGAGCGGGCCGTCGGCGGCGACCGGGGCCTCGGTGAGCCGGACGGTCTCGCGGTAGGCCGTGGCGTACCGCAGCCGGTCGAAGAAGCGCTGTCCGGAGGCCGGGTAGTGGGCGGTGACGGGGTGCGGGACCCGGTCGAGGTTGATGCGCTGGATCACCCCGGCGAGGCCGAGGGAGTGGTCGCCGTGGAAGTGGGTGACGCAGATCCGGTGCAGGTCGTGCGCGGCGACCCCGGCGCGCAGCATCTGCCGCTGCGTGCCCTCGCCGGGGTCGAAGAGGATGCCCTGGCCGTCCCAGAGCAGGACGTAGCCGTTGTGGTTGCGGTGCCGGGTCGGGACCTGGCTGGCGGTGCCGAGCACCACCAATTCACGTACGGACAAGAGGTGTTGGCCCCGCTATCCGGGGGGCCACTGGAGGCCGCGGCCGCCCAGGACGTGCACGTGCGCGTGGAAGACGGTCTGGCCGGCGCCGGTCCCGGTGTTGAAGACGAGGCGGTAGCTCTCGGACCCCTCCTGGGCGGCGACCTCGCCCGCCTCGCGCAGCACGTCGGCGGCGATCTCCGGCGCGGCGGCGGCCAGTGCCGCGGCGTCGGGGTGGTGGACCTTGGGGATCACCAGGACGTGCGAGGGAGCCTGGGGGTTTATGTCACGGAAGGCGAGGGTCGTCTCGCTCTCCCGCACGACGTCCGCCGGCACCTCACCCGCGACGATCTTGCAGAACAAGCAGTCGCTTCGCGCTTCGCCCGCCATGGGTCCGGCCTCCTCGTGAGCAGTGATCAGTACGCTGGAATGCTATCCCTCGGTGCCGCGCCGGGCCTATGGCGCCCCGGGGAGGTCCGGCGCCGTCTTCGCGGGGTTCTCCTCCAGCGCGGCGAGCGCGAGCCGCACGGCCTCGTCCAACTGCGGGTCGCGGCCCGCCGCGTAGTCGTCGGGGGTGGTGACGACCTCGACGTCGGGGGCGACGCCGTAGTTCTCGACGCCCCAGCCGGGGCCCTCCATCCAGAACGCGTACTTCGGCTGGGTCACCAGCGTCCCGTCGACCAGGTGGTAGCGGCTGTCGATGCCGACGACGCCGCCCCAGGTACGGGTGCCGACGACGGGGCCGATGCCGAGCGCCCGGATCGCGGCGTTGACGATGTCGCCGTCGGAGCCGGAGAACTCGTTGGCGACGGCGACGACCGGGCCGCGGGGCGCGTCCAGGGGGTAGCTGAGGGGCCGGGCGCCGCGGGGCAGGTCCCAGCCGACGACGCGGCGCGCGAGCTTCTCCACGACGAGCTGGGAGGTGTGCCCGCCGCCGTTCTCGCGGACGTCGACGACCAGGCCCTCGCGGGCGACCTCGACGCGCAGGTCCCGGTGGATCTGCGCCCAGCCGGGCGCCTGCATGTCGGGGACGTGGAGGTAGCCGAGGCGGCCGCCCGAGCACTCGTGGACGTAGGCCCGCCGGTCAGCGACCCAGGCGTGGTAGCGCAGCGGCCCCTCGTCGGCGACGGGGACCACCACGGCATGCCGCGGATCGCCGCCGCCCGAGGGCGAGACGGTCAGCTCGACGGGTTTGTCCGCGGTGCCGACGAGCAGCGGGCCGGGTCCCGTGACGGGGTCGACGGGCCGGCCGTTGACCTCGACCACCGCGTCGCCAGGGCGCACCGCGACGCCGGGGGCCGCGAGCGGGGACTGCGCGGCGGGGTCGGAGCTCTCCGAGGGGAGGATGCGGTCGATGCGCCACTGGCCGTCGTCGCCGCGCGAGAGGTCGGCGCCGAGGAGGCCCTGGCGGAGGGCGGTGCCGCCCCCGCCGCCGGGGGTGACGTAGGCGTGCGAGGTGCCCAGTTCGCCCTGGACCTCCCAGAGCAGGTCGACGAGGTCGTCGTGGGTGGCAACGCGGTCGAGGACGGGGCGGTAGCGGTCCAGTACGCCGTCCCAGTCGACGCCGCCCATGTCGGGCCGCCAGAAGTTGTCCCGCATGAGGCGGCCCGTCTCGTCGTACATCTGGCGCCACTCGGCGGCCGGGTCGACGGTGTGGCGGATGCGGGAGAGGTCGACCGTGATGTTCGAGTCGCTGTCCTCGTCGCCGGAGGCGCGCCGGTCGCTCGGCACCACCTTCAGCTTGCCGTCGGTCCACAGCAGGACCCGCTTGCCGTCGCCGGTGACCGCGAAGTGGTCGGCGTCGGCGGCCAGTTCCTCCACGCGGCGCTGGACGAAGTCGTACCGCTCCAGTTCCGTGTGGGGCTCCGGGTCGGACGGGGTGGCCCGGGAGGCGCCGAGCACGCCGCGCACCGGGTGGCGCAGCCAGAGCAGGCCGTCCTTGGCGGCGCGCAGCGTGGTGTAGCGGGCGGCCTCGACGGGGAACGGCACGATGCGGTCGGCGAGCCCGTCGAAGTCGATGCGGGTGACGGGCGCGCCCTCGCTGTCGGGGGTCTCGGCGCCGGGGCTGTCCTGCCCCTCGAAGGGCCTGCCGTGCCGCTGCGGGCCGAACGGCGAGGGCGTGGTCGCGGCGAGCGTGAGCAGGTAGGGCCGGGAGCCGCCGACGAAGGCGAGGTCGAAGACGTGCTCGTCGTAGACCGGGTCGAAGGCGCGCGCGGAGAGGAAGGCGAGGTGCTTGCCGTCGAGGGTGAACGCGGGCGCGTAGTCGCGGAAGCGCAGCGGGGTCGCCTCGGACACCGACAGGTCGGCGGTGTTGGCGAGCCTGAGCTGGCGCAGCGGGCGCGGGCCCGGGTGCGACCAGGCGAGCCAGGCGGAGTCGGGTGAGAAGACGAGCCCGGTGGCCTCGCCGTCCTCGGCGCGGTCGACCTCGCGGACCTCGCCGCTCTCCCGCTCGACGAGCAGGACACGCCCGTCGTGCGAGGCGACGGCGGCGCGGCTGCCGTCCGGCGACATGGCGAGCGAGAGGACCCGGCCGAGCTGTCCGGCGGCGAGCCTGCGGGGCGTCGCGCCGGGCGCGGGGCCGGTGGCGGGGGCGAACTCCAGCGCCTCGTCGCCCTCCGCGTCGGTCACCCAGACGACGTGCTCCTCTCCGGCGACGCGGAAGGTGCGGGGCAGCCGGGCGCGCACTCCCGGCGTGGCGGCGAGCGCGCGGGCGGGGCCCTCGCGGTGGGTGATCCAGTGCACGGAGCCGCGGACGGAGACCGCGCTGCCGCGGCCGGTGTGGTCGGGCGCGGCGGCCCCGAACCAGCGGGCGGCGGCCACGGGGTGCGGCTGGAGGTCGGCGCGCTGACCGCCGAGGCGGATGTCGAGGCGGCGCGGCTCGGCGTCGGTCAGAGCGTCCAGGAGCCACAGCTCACCGGCGCTCATATAGATCACGCGGCTGCCGTCGGTGGCGGCGTGCCGGGCGTAGAAGCCGTCGAGGGGGGTGTGGCGGCGCAGGTCGGAGCCGTCGGGCAGCGAGGAGTAGAGGGCGCCGACGCCTTCGTGGTCGCTGAGGAAGGCGACCCGCTCCCCCACCCACAGCGGGTACTCGATGTTCCCGTCGAGGTCTTCGTGCAGGCGTACGAACTCGGTCTCCGTGCCCTCGCGGATCCACAGCTTGCCCGCGGTGCCGCCGCGGTACCGCTTCCACCAGGCGGCCTCGCGGCCCATGGGCGCGGAGAGCAACAGGACCCGCCCGTCGGGGCCGTACGCGACATCGCCGACCAGGCCGTAGGGCAGGGTGGCCGCGGGGCCGCCGTCCAGCGGCACGGCCCGCGCCCAGCTGCGGCGCAGCGAGGCCTGGCCCGCCGCGCTGACGGCGAGGACGTGCCCGTCGGGGGTCCAGCCGCGTACGCCCGTCTTCCAAGTGCCCCAGTACGTCAGCCGCTTGGCTGGGCCGCCGTCGAGGGGCGCGATGTGCACCTCGGGCGCCCCGTCGCGGGTGGAGGTCCAGGCGACGGTGGTGCCGTCCGGGGAGACGCGGGGATGGTTCACGGGCATGTTGTCGGCGCTCACCCGCCAGGCGCGGCCCCCGTCGAGGGGGGCGACCCAGACGTCGTCCTCGGCCGTGAAGGCGGCCAACTCGCCGTGGATGTGCGGATACCGGAGGTACGCAGTCTGAGTCACACCACCCAGCCTAGGCAGCCGCCGGGCGGCCCGGAAGCGGTTTGGATCACTTCGTCCGGGACCGCCCGTCCGTGCCGGGCGGTCACTTCCCCGGGGCGCAGTCGCAGGTCGAGGGCGGGGGCGGGGTGACGGTCACCGTGACGGTCGTGGTGGGGCCGGGTTCCGGCTCGTCGTGGGAGGGCGGCGGCTGGGAGGCGGGCGGCGGGGAAGGCTTGCCGTCGCCGTTGCCGTCGTCCGCGCCGCAGTTGCCGAGGACGTCGACCTGGAACCACTCCTTGCCGTCGACCTTCGCGGTGAGGTTGCCGCGTACGCATCTGCCGTCGACGACCGCGTGCACCTTGCCCTTGATGGTGATGTCCTGGCCGCCGTCGGACTCGCCCTGGCAGTCCACCTCGACGACGGCCGCGCGCGTGGGAGAGCCGCTCTTGGGCGTCACCCGGTCCGCGTAGCGGGCCGTGCAGCTGATCCACGCCACGTCGAGACGCTGCCGCTCCAGCGCCTTGGTGCCCATCTCGTCCACGGTGAGCGCGACCGCGGAGGTGTTCAGATCACCGCCTCCGGGCTCGCACGCGCCGACGCCCAGCGTGGCGGCGCCGGCGAGCCCGACGGCGTACAGGATCGGCGTACGCCGCTTCCACACGTTCCGCTGCTGTAACCGTCTCAATGCCCCCATAGGCGGCAGAGTGCCACTCCGTGCGCCCGCGCGGTAGACCGCATGCGGCCATCTGTCGGGTGGTGCCCGGCCGCCCGGCGGGCGTCAGGACCAGCGGCCGGTGCGGCCGAGGAGGAGCGCGGTGGCGGCCGTGCCCGCGGTCGAGGTGCGCAGCACGCTGCGGCCGAGGCGGTAGGGCTTCGCCCCGGCCTCGGCGAACGCCGCCAACTCGTCCGGGGAGACGCCCCCTTCGGGCCCGACCACCAGCACGATGTGTCCGGCCGACGGGAGGGGGGCCGTGGCCAGCGGCTCGCTGCCCTCCTCGTGCAGGACGGCGGCGAAGTCGGCGCCCGCGAGCAGGGCGGCGACCTGCTTGGTCGAGGCCGCGTCGGCCACCTCGGGGAAGCGCACCCGGCGCGACTGCTTGCCCGCCTCGCGCGCGGTGGCCCGCCACTTGGCGAGCGCCTTGAGGCCGCGCTCGCCCTTCCACTGCGTGATGCAGCGCGAGGCGGTCCACGGCACGACGGCGTCGACGCCGGTCTCCGTCATGGTCTCGACGGCCAGTTCACCCCGGTCGCCCTTGGGCAGCGCCTGGACGACGGTGATCCGGGGCTCCTGCCCGGGCTCCTCGCCCACGGAGTCCACGCGCACCACGAGCCGGTCCTTGCCCTCGGTGTCGACGACCACGCACTCCGCCCACCGTCCGGCGCCGTCGGTCAGGACGACGTCCTCGCCGGCGCGCAGCCGCTTCACGGAGACCGCGTGACGCCCTTCGGGGCCGTCCAGTACGTAACGTCCGGCGCCGCCCGCGTCGAAGTGCTCGACGACGAAGACGGGGGCGGTCACGCCTCGCCGCCCTGTCCCTCGGAGGCCAACACGCCCTTCGCCTCGGCGAGTTCGGCCGCGAGGACCTCCACGAGCTGCCCGGCGGGCAGCTCCCTGGCGAGCCGGTGGCCCTGCCCCGCCCAGAGCGCCATGCCCTGCGCGTCACCCGCCTTCGCGGCGGCCTTGCGCAGGCCGCTGGTGAGGTGGTGCACCTCGGGGTAGGCGGCGGGCGCGTACGGCCCGTGCTCGCGCATGAAGCGGTTGACGAGACCGCGTGCGGGACGCCCGGAGAACGCCCGGGTCAGCTCGGTGCGCAGGAACATCGGATTGGTCATGGCCTGCTTGTGCAGGGCGTTGGCGCCCGACTCGGGGGTGACCAGGAACGCCGTGCCGAGCTGCGCGGCGTCCGCGCCCGCCGCCAGCACCGCGGCGATCTGCGCGCCGCGCATCAGGCCGCCGGTCGCGACGAGGGGGACCTGCACGGTCTCGCGGATCTGCGTGAGGAGGGAGAGCAGTCCGATCCCGGCGCCGTCGGCCTCGGGGTTGTCGCGGTGGGTGCCCTGGTGGCCGCCCGCCTCGACGCCCTGCACGCAGACGGCGTCGGCGCCGGCCCACTGGGCGGCCTGCGCCTCTTCGGGCGTGGTGACGGTGACGACGGTGAGGGTGCCGACGCGCGCGAAGGAGTCGAAGACGTCGCGGGTCGGGCAGCCGAAGGTGAAGGAGACGAGCGGCACCGGGTCGTCGAGCAGGATCGCCAGCTTGGCGTCGTACCCGTCGTCGCGCCCGCTGTCCGGGTCGCCGAGCTGGGTCTCGTACCAGGTGGCCTCACCGGCGAGCTGGCTGCGGTAGACGTCGACGGCGGCGGCGTCCGCCGTGTCGGGCTGCGGCATGAAGAGATTGACGCCGAAGGGCCGCGAGGTCAGGCTTCGCAGCTGCTTGATCTCCTGGTACATCCCGTCGGCGGTCTTGTACCCGGCGGCGAGGAACCCCATCCCACCGGCCTCGGAAACGGCCGCGGCCAACTGCGGACAGGAGGCACCGCCCGCCATGGGGGCCTGCACGATCGGATAACGGCAGAGCTCGGTCAGTGCGGAGGACATACCCGCATAGTCCCACGCCCCACTCAACCAACCGAATCGCGCCCTTAGGACCCTAGCGCCCCGTCAGGCAAGCGCCCCGAAGGGGCGCGGGGCTGTGACATATGCGGCTCCGCCGCGGGGCGCGAGCAACCAAAACCCAACCCGCAGAGAAAGCCCCGTAAGGGGCGCGGGGAACTGCGCGAGCAACCAAAGGCCAACCCGCACAGGAAAGCAAGGCGCCCCGGCACGGAACAACCGCCCGGGGCACCGAGGAACCGCCCTAGGCGCTACCGCCCGTTAAACGCATCCTTCAGGCGAGAGAAAAGCCCCTGCTGCCCCGGCTGAAACTGCCCCGTGGGCCGCTCCTCGCCCCGCAGCTGCGCAAGCTCCCGCAACACCCGCTCCTGCTCGGGATCGAGCTTCGAGGGGGTGAGGACCTCGACGTGCACGATGAGGTCACCGCGCCCGCCGCCCCGCAGATGCGTGACGCCGCGCCCGTGCAGCGGGATCGACTGCCCGGACTGCGTGCCGGGACGGATGTCGACCTCCTCCATGCCGTCGAGCGTCTTCAACGGCACCTTCGTGCCGAGCGCCGCCGCCGTCATCGGAATGGTGACCGTGCAGTGCAGGTCGTCCCCGCGGCGCTGGAAGACGTCGTGCGGCAGCTCGTGGATCTCGACGTAGAGGTCACCGGCGGGCCCGCCACCGGGCCCGACCTCGCCCTCGCCCGCGAGCTGGATCCGCGTGCCGTTGTCGACACCGGCCGGGATCTTCACGGTCAGCGTGCGCCGCGACCGGATGCGTCCGTCACCGGCGCACTCCGGACAGGGCGTCGGCACGACCGTGCCGAACCCCTGGCACTGCGGGCAGGGCCGCGAGGTCATGACCTGACCGAGGAAGGACCGCGTGACCTGCGACACCTCACCGCGACCGCGGCACATGTCACACGTCTGGGCGGACGTCCCCGGCGCGGCGCCCTCACCGCTACAGGTCGTACAGACGACCGCCGTGTCGACCTGGATGTCCTTGGTGGTCCCGAAGGCGGCCTCGTCGAGGTCGATCTCCAGCCGGATCATGGCGTCCTGGCCGCGGCGCGTACGCGAGCGCGGCCCGCGCTGCGACGCCGTCCCGAAGAACGCGTCCATGATGTCGGAGAAGTTGCCGAAGCCACCGGCGCCGAAGCCGCCCGCGCCTCCGCCGCCGCCCGCCTGGGACAGGGGGTCGCCGCCGAGGTCGTAGACCTGCTTCTTCTGCGGGTCCGACAACACCTCGTACGCGGCGTTGATCTCCTTGAAGCGCTCCTGAGTCTTCGGGTCCGGATTCACATCCGGGTGAAGCTCACGCGCCAGCCTCCGGAAGGCCTTCTTGATCTCGTCCTGGGAAGCGTCGCGGCGCACGCCGAGTACGGCGTAGTAGTCCGTGGCCACTTACGACTCCGCCAGGATCTGTCCGACGTAACGTGCCACTGCGCGTACTGCTCCCATCGTTCCCGGATAGTCCATGCGGGTCGGTCCGACCACGCCTAGTTTCGCGACTGCCTCGCTGCCCGAACCGTAGCCGACCGAGACCACGGAGGTGGAGCTGAGGCCCTCATGGGCGTTCTCATGACCGATCCGTACGGTCATGCCCGAATCCGTCGCCTCGCCCAGCAACTTGAGGAGCACGACCTGCTCCTCCAGCGCTTCGAGCACGGGACGGATGGTGAGGGGAAAGTCATGTCCGAAGCGGGTGAGATTGGCGGTTCCGCCGATCATCAGCCGCTCCTCGGTCTCCTCGACAAGGGTTTCGAGGAGGGTGGAGAGGACCGTCGCGACCGTGCCGCGGTCCTCGGTCTCGAAGGCCTCGGGCAGGTCCTGCACCAGCTGCGGCACATCCGCGAAGCGGTGGCCCGCGACCCTGCTGTTGAGGCGCGCCCGCAGATCGGCGAGAGAGGTCTCGCCGAAGGGGGCCGGACAGTCGATCATGCGCTGCTCGACCCGGCCCGTATCGGTGATCAGTACGAGCATCAGGCGCGCCGGAGCCAGCGAGAGCAGCTCCACGTGGCGCACCGTCGAGCGCGTGAGCGACGGGTACTGCACCACGGCGACCTGCCGCGTCAGCTGCGCGAGCAGCCGCACCGTCCGCCCCACGACGTCGTCGAGGTCGACGGCGCCGTCGAGGAAGTTCTGGATGGCGCGCCGCTCAGGCGTGGTCATCGGCTTGACGCCCGCGAGCTTGTCGACGAAGAGGCGGTACCCCTTGTCGGTCGGGATGCGTCCCGCGCTGGTGTGGGGCTGGGCGATGAACCCTTCCTCCTCCAGCGCCGCCATGTCGTTGCGCACGGTCGCCGGGGAGACGCCGAGACTGTGCCGCTCGGTGAGCGCCTTGGAGCCGACCGGCTCCTCCGTCCCGACATAGTCGTGGACGATGGCGCGCAGTACTTCGAGCCTGCGTTCACTGAGCATCGCGCACACCTCCAGCCGTCATCCGTCGCGGTGATCCCCTGCCTGGCACTCAACGCGGGTGAGTGCCAGCCTGTCAAAGGGCCAGTGTACGGCCGTCGGGTACGGGCGCGGCAAGGCCGGATCCCGCTCGGTCTGCCGAGAGGTCGGGAGGTGCCGCAGGGGCTAGCGTCACCGTATGGATGTGGAGCCGGCATGGGAAGCGGCGGGCTGGGAGCGGCTGTCGCCACGGGTGGGGCGGTGCCGTCTGCCGGTGTGGGACTGCACGGCGGGGCTCGTGGTCGGTGACGGGGCGGCGCTGATGATCGACGCGGGGTCGGGTCTGGCGGAGGGCGCGGCGCTGCGGACGCGGGCCGGGCAGCTCCTCGGCGGGGCCCGCCGCGTGACGCATCTCGCGTTGACGCACCCGCACTTCGACCATGTGCTCGGGGCGGCGGCCTTCGCGGGCGTGGAGGTGTACGGCGCGGTGGGCATCGACACGGTGTTCGCCAGGGGCGCGGAGGAGCTGCGGGTGGACGCGGTGCGGCACGGCGCGGATCCGGCGGCCGCGGCGGAGGCGGCGGACCTTCTCGTCCACCCCCGCCACTTGGTGTCCGGGGAGTGGACGCTCGACCTCGGCGGCGGCGTGCAGGTGCTCCTCGCGAACGTGGGGCCCGGCCACTCGGGCCACGACCTGGTGGTCCTGGTGCCGGGCGGCGAGGACGGGCGGGAGATCGTCTTCTGCGGGGACCTGGTCGAGGAGTCGGGTGAACCGCAGGCGGGCCCGGACGCGGTGCCCTCGCGGTGGCCGGCGGCGCTGGACCGGCTCCTGGACCTGGGCGGTGAGGACGCGCGGTATGTGCCGGGGCACGGTGCGGTAGTGGATGCGGCTTTTGTCCGTGCGCAGCGGGCCACACTGGCGGCCCGTTTCGGCGTGTCGTAACGGGCGCCCCGCGGCTTCTTCCTATCGTCGGCAAAATGCGCCAGTACTCCGCCGATCTCACGCCCCCCTGGAAGAAGCCGAAGCCCGTGCCGGAGGTGGCGGCGGAGGCCGGCCTCGTGGTGGAGGAGCTGAGCACCGGTTTCTGCGGGGCGGTGATCCGCTGCGAGAAGACGGCGCAGGGGCCGACGGTGACGCTGGAGGACCGCTTCGGCAAGCACCGCGTCTTTCCGATGGAGCCGGGGGGTTTCCTCCTGGAGGGCAAGGCCGTCACTCTCGTACGCCCCGCCGCGGTCGCGGGAGCCTCTCCCGTACGTCCGTCCCGTACCGCGTCCGGTTCGGTGGCCGTCCCCGGGGCGCGGGCCAGGGTCGCCCGGGCGGGGCGCATCTATGTGGAGGGGCGCCACGACGCGGAGCTGGTCGAACGGGTGTGGGGCGACGACCTGCGGATCGAGGGCGTGGTCGTGGAGTACCTGGAGGGCATCGACGACCTGCCCGCGATCGTCGCGGAGTTCTCCCCCGGCCCCGACGCGCGCCTCGGCGTCCTGGTGGACCACCTGGTCCCGGGCTCCAAGGAGTCCCGCATCGCGGCGCGGGTCACCGGCGAGCACGTCCTGGTGGTGGGCCACCCCTACATCGACGTGTGGGAGGCGGTGAAGCCGTCCTCGGTCGGCATCGAGGCCTGGCCGCGGGTGCCGAGGGGGCAGGACTGGAAGACGGGCGTGTGCGGGGCGCTGGGCTGGCCCTCGAACACGGGGGCGGCGTGGCAGCGGATCCTGGGCTCGGTGCGCAGCTACCGGGATCTTGAGCCGGCGCTGCTGGGGCGGGTGGAGGAGCTGATCGACTTCGTCACGGTGGCTGGCCCCGGGGCCTAGCGGGGTCGGGGGCGGGGGCTTCTGTGCGGCTTGCCCTGGGCCTTGGGTGGCGTCTGGGGCGGGGGCTTCTGTGGGGCTGGGTCTGGGCCTCGCGTGACGTCGGGGGTGGGGCCTTCTGTGCGGCTGGGCCTGGGCCTCGCCTGACGTCGGGGGTGGGGCCTTCTGTGCGGCTGGGCCTGAGCGTCGCGTGACGTCGGGGGTGGGGCCCTCTGTGCGGGTTGCCCTGGGCCTCGCGTGGCGTCTGCCGCCCGCGTTGTTGGCGTGCCGCCGGCCTTCACCACCGCAGCCGCCGCTACCGCGGCGGCCTCTCCCACCCACCCACCCGTTCACCCCGCGCAGACCAGCCACGGACGCCCCTGAGCGCTGGCCCGCACGACCAACCGGGCCGCCTGTTTACCCCACGCAGACACCCGGGACCACCCCGCACCACCACGTCCCCGCCAGCCTCCACCCCCGCCACCAGCCGCTTCGCGGCGTTTCCCACCCACCCGTTTACCCGGCGCAGACCACCCACAGACGCCACCGGGTGCCATCCCACCCCACAACACCACCGTCAGCCTCCGCCACCGCACCAGCCGCTTCGCGGCCTCTCCCACCCACCCACCCGTTTGCCCCGCGCAGACCGCAGGCCCCCACCCTCCCCGTTCACCCCGCAAGCCGCCGACGGCGAGACCCACCCACCAGAAGCCTCGACCTACCAGCGGGCCGAGCGGGTGGGCGGGTGGGAGAGCGAGCGCGGGGCCACCCCCAGGGACAGAAGCGCGGCAGCGCCCGGTGGGAAAGCGAGCACGGGACCACCCCCGGGAGCAGAAGCGCGCGGCAGCATCCGGCGGGAAAGCGAGCGCAGGGCCACCCCCAGGGGCAGAAGCGCGGCAGCACCCGGCGGGAAAGCGAGCCCGGGGCCACCCCCAGGGGCAGAAGCGGGGCAGCGCTGGGTTGTTGGCCCGGCTTGAGGCGCCCCCGCCATGCAGCCTCAGTCGACCAGCTCCCGCACAACCCCGTCCGCCAACAAGCGCCCCCGCAACGTAAGCACCGCCCGCCCGGCCTCGTAGGGACCAGGCTCCAGGAGGCCCCTCTCCAGCGCCCGGCGCGAGGCCGAGAGCCCCGCCTCCCTGAGGAGGGACAGCGGGCAGCCCTCCCTCAGCCTCAGCTCAAGGAGGATCCGCTCGACCCGGCGGTCCTCGCCGGAAAGCACCTCCCGGCCCGCCCCGGGCGAGCCCCCCGAGGCGAGGGCCGACGCGTACGCCCCCGGATGCTTCACGTTCCACCACCGCACGCCCCCGACATGGCTGTGCGCCCCCGGCCCGGCCCCCCACCAGTCGGCGCCCCGCCAGTACAGCTCGTTGTGCAGGCACCGCCCCGCCTCGGAGGTGGCCCAGTTGGAGACCTCGTACCAGTCGAAGCCCGCCGCCCCCAGCACCTCGTCCGCGATCAGATACCGGTCCGCGTGGACGTCGTCGTCCGTCATGGGGACCTCGCCGCGCCGGATCCGCCGCGCCAGCTGCGTACCCTCCTCCACGATCAGGGCATAGGCGCTGACGTGGTCCGGTCCGGCCCCGATCGCCGCGTCCAGCGAGGCCCGCCAGTCGTCGTCGCTCTCGCCGGGCGTGCCGTAGATCAGGTCGAGGTTCACATGGTCGAAGCCCGCCGCCCGCGCCTCGGCGACGCACGCCTCGGGCCGCCCCGGCGTATGCGTACGGTCCAGGACGCGCAGCACGTGCTGGCGCGCGCTCTGCATGCCGAAGGAGACCCGGTTGAAGCCTCCCTCGCGCAGCTCGCTCAGATACGCCGTGTCGACCGACTCCGGGTTCGCCTCGGTCGTGATCTCCGCGTCGTCCGCGAGCCCGAACTCGTCCCGGACGGCCGCCAGCATGCGCACCAGGTCGGCGGCGGCGAGCAGCGTCGGCGTACCGCCTCCGACGAACACGGTCCGCACCGGCCGCGGGTCGTCGCCCATGACCTTGCGGGCGAGGCGCACCTCGTCGGCGAGGGTGTCCGCGTAGTTGTCGCGCGAGGCGAGCACACCGCCGGAGCCGCGCAGCTCGGTCGCGGTGTAGGTGTTGAAGTCGCAGTAGCCGCAGCGCGTGGCGCAGTACGGGACGTGCAGGTAGAAGCCGAGGGGGCGGGAGGCCGCGCCCTCCAGGGCGGACGCGGGCAGCGCGCCGTCCTCGGGCATGGGCTCACCATCGGGCAGTGCGGAAGGCATACGTGAATTGTCCCGCACCGCCGGCGGAAGCCGGACCGTCGGCAGAATCCGGACCGCCGAAGAGACCGCACCGCCGGCGGAGGCCGGACCGCCGAAGAGACCGCACCGCCGACAGAGACCGCACCGCCACAGAAATCCGGGCCACCGCCCCGCCCCGGGAACCCCAAGAGCCCCGCAAGTCCGAACAACCCCGGCAACCCCAAGAGCCCCGGACGCCCCAGCGGCCGCCACCCCGCAGCCCCGGAAGCCTCAGCACCCCCGCACCCCCGCCCCCCTACTCCGCCCGCAACACCAGCAACGCCATGTCGTCATCCGGCGGCCGCTCCGAGAACTCGTGCACCAGCCGCCGGATCCGCTCCGCCACCACCCCCGCGCCGAGCCCCGCACACTCGGCGAGGGCCCGCGCGAGGCCGTCGCCGTCGTCGAACTGCAGTCGGCCCGAGCGCCGCTCGGTCACCCCGTCGGTGACGCACAGGAGCGTGTCGCCGGTGCGCAGGTCGAAGCTCTCGCTCGTATACGTCTCGTCGTCGACGACCCCGAGCAGCATCTGCGGCGTCGCCGCGGCCCGCACCTCCCCCTCGGGCGAGAGAAGCAGCGGCAGCGGATGCCCGGCGCACGCGATCGTGCAGCGCACGCCCCCTTCGTACGGAACCAGCTCGCCGTAGAGGAGGGAGAGGAAGCGCGCGGTGGCCCCGTCGGTGGGCACGCCCTGGCCGCCCGCGACGGCGACGACCGCGGCCGCCGCGTCCGCCGCCTCGGTCGCGTCGTCGAGGAGCAGTTGGTTGAGGCGGTCCAGGACCTCCGCGACCTGGTAGCCCTCGCGGGCGAGCAGCCGCAGCCAGGGGCGGGCCAGGCCGATGACGACGGCGGCCTCGGGCCCCTTGCCCTGCACGTCACCGAGCGCGAAGCACCAGCGCCCGGCGCCCGCCTGGAACACGTCGTAGAAGTCGCCGCCGGGCCCGCCCTTGTCCCGCGGCTCGTAGACGAGGCCGCTCTGCACGCCGGGGATCTGGGCGACCTTGCTGGGCAGCAGCCCGCGCTGGAGGACCTGGCTGATGTTGGCCTGGCGCTGGTAGCGGCGGGCCGTGCTGACGGCGAGGGCGACGCGGCGGCTGAAGTCCTCGATGAGGCCGGTGACCTCGTCGGGGAAGCGGAGCAGCCCGGTCCGGCCGATCACCAGCGTGCCGAGGGCGCGGCCGCCCGCGGTCAGGCGGTACGCGAGGGCCGTGCCGGACGACTCGCTCGCCGGCCCCTCGCCCGGCCAGGGGACGGGACAGGCGCCCGAGCCCGCCGCTTCGGGCAGCCAGGGCGGGTCCTTCTCCAGGACGCGGCGCAGCTCCTCCACGCGGTGCTCGCAGGTGTGCCAGACGCGGGCGAGCCGCGCGCCCGGTGCGCCGGGGGCCGCGCGGGCCTGGCCCTCCGAGGCGTCGTCGAGCCAGACCGCGCACCAGTCGGCGAGCCGCGGCACGAGCAGCTGTCCGGCGAGCGCGGCCACCAGGTCCTCGTCGAACTGCCCGGCCAGCAGGTCGGAGGCCTCCGCGAGGAAGCTGAGCGCGCCGCGGTTGACCCACTCGGTGTCGTGGGTGACCCGCTTGGGCAGGGGCGCGAGAAGGTCGGCGGTGCGCGGCCCGCGCTGGGGCGCCTGCTCGCTCACGGACGGCTCGCTGTCGTGGCCGCTCCGGGCGCCCTCGACGGGCAGCCGGGCCCAGACGGTCTTGGTGCCCGTGCGGTAGGTGATGCCCCAGGACTCGGAGAGGGTCGCCACGAGTTGCAGGCCGCGGCCGTACTCGGGGGTGCCGCTGGGCGGCGGGTGCTGCTCGCCGCGCACGGCGCGGGAGGGGTGGTGGTCGGAGACCTCGATGACGAGGGTGTCGGTCTCCTCGCCCGGCCCGGCCTCGTCGAGTCTGCACAGCAGTTCGACGGCGGTGCCCGCGTGCACGACCGCGTTGGTGACCAACTCGCTGACCAGCAGCACCGCGTCGTCGGCGACACGGTCGGTGAGGCCGGCCGCCGCGGGCACGTCCAGCTCGCACCAGTCGGCGAGGGCGGCGCGCACGAATTGGCGGGCGTCCGCGGGCGACAGGGAGGTGCCGGGCAGGGATGTGCGCACCACCGCCGGTGGGCGGGGCCGGTCCGGGTCCTTGGCACAGGCACGGAACTCGGTCTCCCGTTGCATCGGACTGGACCCCACTGTGCGGCTCCTGAGCAGTTCGGGCGAATACGCCTCAGGCGACACCGACAGGGTGACAGACTGGCGGCGCCCATAAGCACCGAGTCACCGAAGTGGGCCGCTATGAGTGAGAACAGTGGTAAGCCCGCGCTCGGATCCCCCCGGATCCCGGCCCAGGCCCCTCCCCCGTCCCCCTCCGGAGCCTCGGAGCCCCCTTCCGGAGCGGCAGCTTCGGAGCCCCTTCCCGGAGCGGCAGCTTCGGAGCCCCTTCCCGGAGCGGCAGCTTCGGAGCCCCTTCCCGGAGCGGCCGAGTCCGCCCCGGCCAACGATCTCGGTCTCCGTACGCTGCTGGCCGCCATGCGCGCCGCGCGCGACGGGGAGTTCACGAAGATCGCGCCGGTCGGCGACGGTGTCACCGCCGAGCTGTTCACGCTCTACAACGAACTGCTCGACCGCTCGATGCACTTCGACGGCGAACTGGTCCGGGTGCGCAGGGAGATCATCCGGCACGGCCGCCTGGACGAGCGGTTCACCCCGAGCCCGGGGCAGGGCAGGTGGGCCGCCCGTATCCAGGAGGTCAACTCCCTGCTCGACTCGCTGGTGGCCCCGGCCGCCAACGCCACCCGGGTGCTGAACGCGGTGGCGGGCGGCGACCTCACCCAGCGCGTCGACCTGCACGACGGCAGCCGTGAGCTTCGGGGCGACCTGCGCCGCCTGGGCCGCGCCGTCAATACGATGGTCGACCAGCTGTCCCTCTTCACCGGCGAGGTCACCCGCGTCGCCCGTGAGGTGGGCACGGAGGGGCGGCTCGGCGGGCGCGCCAAGGTGCGGGGCCTCTCCGGCAGTTGGCGTGATGTGACGGAGGCCGTCAACACGATGGCCTCACGGCTCACCGCGCAGGTGCGCGACATCGCCCTGGTGACGACGGCGGTGGCGCAGGGCGACCTGACGCGCACGGTGAAGGTCGAGGCCACCGGCGAGCTGCTCGAACTGAAGCTGACCGTCAACACCATGGTGGAGCAGCTCTCCGCGTTCGCCGCCGAGGTGACGCGCGTGGCACGCGAGGTCGGCACGGAGGGCCAGCTGGGCGGACAGGCCCAGGTGCGAGGCGTCTCCGGCGTATGGAAGGACCTCACCGACAACGTCAACTTCATGGCCTCGAACCTCACCTCCCAGGTCCGCAACATCGCCCAGGTCACCACCGCCGTCGCCAACGGCGACCTGAGCCAGAAGATCACCGTGGACGCCCGGGGCGAGATCCTGGAGCTGAAGTCGACGGTCAACACGATGGTGGACCAGCTCTCCGCCTTCGCCGACGAGGTCACCCGCGTCGCCCGCGAGGTCGGCACGGAGGGCAACCTCGGCGGGCGGGCCCAGGTGCGGGGCGTCTCCGGTGTATGGAAGGACCTGACCGACAACGTCAACTTCATGGCGGACAACCTCACTTCGCAGGTCCGCAACATCGCACTCGTCTCGACGGCCGTCGCCCAGGGCGATCTCGGCAAGAAGATCACGGTGGAGGCGAAGGGCGAGATCCTGGAGCTGAAGTCGACGATCAACACCATGGTCGACCAGCTCTCCGCCTTCGCCGACGAGGTCACCCGCGTCGCCCGCGAGGTCGGCACGGAGGGCAACCTCGGCGGGCAGGCCCAGGTGCGGGGCGTCTCCGGCGTATGGAAGGACCTCACCGACAACGTCAACTTCATGGCCTCGAACCTCACCTCCCAGGTCCGCAACATCGCCCAGGTCACCACCGCCGTCGCCAACGGCGACCTCTCCAAGATGATCACGGTCACCGCGCGCGGCGAGATCCTGGAGCTGAAGGACACCGTCAACACGATGGTCGAGCAGCTGCGCGCCTTCGCCGACGAGGTGACGCGCGTGGCCCGCGAGGTCGGCACGGACGGGCGGCTCGGGGGCCGCGCGCAGGTCCTCGGGGTGTCGGGGGTGTGGAAGGACCTCACCGACAACGTCAACTACATGGCGGACAACCTCACCGGCCAGGTCCGCAACATCGCGCAGGTGGCGACCGCCGTCGCCCAGGGCGACCTCTCCAAGAAGATCGACGTGGACGCGCGCGGCGAGATCCTGGAGCTGAAGACCACCATCAACACCATGGTGGACACGCTCTCCTCGTTCTCCTCCGAGGTCACGCGCGTGGCCCGCGAGGTCGGCTCCGAGGGCCAACTGGGCGGCCAGGCACGGGTCGAGGGCGTGTACGGCACGTGGAAGCGCCTGACGACGAACGTGAACGAGCTGGCGCTGAACCTCACCACCCAGGTCCGCGCGATCGCCGAGGTCGCCTCCGCCGTGGCCCAGGGCGACATGACCCGCGCCATCACGGTGGAGACGCGCGGCGAGGTGTCCGAGCTGAAGGACAACATCAACCTCATGGTCTCCAACCTCCGCGAGACCACCCGCGCCAAGGACTGGCTGGAGTCCAACCTCGCCCGCCTCGCGGGCCTGATGCAGGGCCACCGCGATCTGATGGAGGTCGCCGACCTGATCCTGCGCGAGCTGACCCCGCTGGTGAACGCCCAGTACGGCGCCTTCTTCCTGGCCGACCCGGACACCGCGGAGGGCCCGGGGCCCACGCAGGTCACCGCGAAGGGCCTCGCCTTCATCGCGGGGTACGGCGCGGCGCAGGACTCGGTCGTCGACACCGGCGGGATGCCCGCGCAGGGCCTGGTGCGCCAGGCGGCCCTGGAGAAGAAGCGCATCCTCGTCGAGAACGTCCCGCCGGAGTACATCAAGATCCACTCAGGGCTCGGCGACGCGGCCCCCGCCACGGTCGTGATCATCCCGATCCTCTTCGAGGACAAGCTGCTCGGCGTGATCGAACTGGCCACGTTCTCCCGCTTCTCCGACGTCCACCTGGCCTTCTTCGACCAGTTCGTGAACACCATCGGCGTGGCGATCAACACCATCATCGCCAACTCCCGTACGGAATCGCTCCTCGGCGAGTCCCAGCGCCTGGCCACCCAGCTCCAGGAGCGCTCGGACGAACTCCAGCGCCAGCAGGCGGAGTTGCGCCGCTCGAACGCGGAGCTGGAGGAGAAGGCCGCGCTGCTCGCCACCAGCTCCCAGTACAAGTCGGAGTTCCTCGCGAACATGTCGCACGAGCTGCGCACACCGCTCAACTCCCTGCTGATCCTGGCCAGGCTGCTCTCCGACAACCCCGACGGCAACCTCTCCGACCAGGAGGTGCAGTTCGCGACGACGATCCACCGCTCGGGCTCGGACCTGCTCCAGCTCATCAACGACATCCTGGACCTGTCGAAGATCGAGGCCGGCCGGATGGACGTACGCCCCAAGAAACTTCCGCTGATCAAGGTCCTGGACTACGTCCACGCCACGTTCCGCCCGCTCACCCTCGACCGGGGCCTGGCCTTCGACGTGTCGGTCGGCGAGGACGTGCCGCGCGAGATGTTCTCGGACGAGCAGCGCCTCCAGCAGATCCTGCGCAACCTCCTGTCGAACGCGGTCAAATTCACCTCGGCGGGCAGCGTCGAGCTGCGGGTCAGCCGCGTCACGGACGGCGCGGCCGACCGGCTCGGCCACGACAGCGAGGACCTGCTCTGCTTCGCCGTCCGCGACACCGGCATCGGCATCCCCACCGAGCAACTGCCGGTGATCTTCGAGGCGTTCCAGCAGGCCGACGGCACCACCAACCGCAAGTACGGCGGCACCGGCCTCGGCCTCTCCATCAGCCGCGAGATCGCCGGCCTGCTCGGCGGCCGCATCACCGCCGAGAGCAACCCCGGCCAGGGCTCCACCTTCTCGCTGTACGTGCCCGTGGTGCACCCGGGCCACAGCGCGGCCGCCGTCGCGTTCGCCGCGGCCCACCCCCGGCAGCTGCCGGAGCCGCGGGAGCCGGCCGTGCTGCGTCCGCACACCAGTCTCGAACCCGACGACAGCTGGCCCACCCCCACCAAGCTGGAGGAGTGGAAGCGGGGCCGCGCGGGCCGCCTGCTCCCGGGGCGCCGGGTGCTGATCGTCGACGACGACATCCGCAACGTCTTCGCGCTCACCCACGTACTCGGCCGGGTGGGCATGCCCGTCCTCTACGCGGAGAACGGCCGCGAGGGCATCGAGACCCTGGAGCGCAATCCGGACGTCGACATCGTCCTGATGGACATCATGATGCCGGAGATGGACGGTTATGAGACCATGGCCGCCATCCGCGACAGCCCCCGCTGGCGGGGCCTGCCCATCGTCGCCCTCACCGCGAAGGCCATGCCCGGGGACCGCGAGAAGGCCATCTCCCAGGGCGCCACCGACTACGTGCCCAAGCCCGTGGACGTGGATCAGCTCCTCGGTGTCGTCTGCGCCCTGCTGGACCCCGAGGGCGCCGGCGCCGACGAACCGGCGAGCGACTGAGGAACTCCCGACATGAGCGAACTCCCGACATGAGCGCAGAGCCCCTGACATGAGCGCAGAGCCCCTGACCGATCACCGAGCGAGCATCCTCCTTGTCGACGACATGGAGGACAACCTGCTGGCCCTCGAAGCCGTCCTCGCCTCCCTGAACGAGCCGCTGGTGCGGGCCCGTTCAGGGGAGGAGGCGATGAAGGCGCTCCTGCGCCAGCGCTTCGCCCTCATCCTCCTGGACGTGCGGATGCCGGGCATGGACGGCTTCGAGACCGCCGCGAACATCAAACGCCTCGACCAGACCAAGGACGTGCCCATCATCTTCCTGACGGGCACCGACCACGACGCCGGCTACGCCTTCCGCGGCTACGCGACGGGCGCCGCGGACTTCCTCACCAAGCCGTTCGACCCCTGGGTGCTGCGCGCCAAGGTCATGGTCTTCCTGGAACTGCACCGCAAGAACCGGCAGCTGGAGCGGGTACTGGCCCGCGAGCAGCTCCACTTCGACGAGCTGGCCGCGCGCCTGTCCGCGATCGAGACCCAGATGGCGGCGAGCAGCCTCGACGACGTGGTGGAGCTGCGCCACCACGTCACGCACATGGAGGAACTGGTGCGGGAGATGCGCCGCTGCCGCTAGGGCGCGTCCTCAGGATGCGCCGCTGCCGCTGTGGCGCGGCCTCAGGCCTCGCGCGAACCCGCGTACGTCCTCAGGCCTCGCGCGAACCCGCGTACGTCCTCAGGCCTCGCGCGAACCCGCGTACATCTCGTCGATCAGGTGCTTGTACTCCCGTTCGACGACCGGGCGCTTCAGCTTCAGGCTCGGCGTCAGCTCGCCGTGCTCGACGTCCAGGTCGCGCGGCAGGAGGCGGAACTTCTTGATGGTCTGCCAGCGCTGGAGGCCTTCGTTGAGCTGCTTCACATAGCCCTCGATCAGCTCCACCGTGGCGGGCGCGGCGACGACCTCGGCGTACGACTTGCCGCCCAGGTCGTGCTCCTGTGCCCAGGCCAGGATCGCGGGCTCGTCCAGCGAGATCAGCGCGGTGCAGAAGTTCTTGTCGGCGCCGTGCACCAGGATGTTGGAGACGTACGGGCACACGGCCTTGAACTGGCCCTCTACCTCGGCGGGCGCGATGTACTTGCCGCCGGACGTCTTGATGAGGTCCTTCTTGCGGTCGGTGATCCGCAGATAGCCGTCGACGGACAGCTCGCCGATGTCCCCGGTGTGGAACCACCCGTCGGACTCCAGGACCTCGGCCGTCTTCTCCGGCAGGCCGTGGTAGCCCTCCATGATGCCGGGGCCGCGCAGCAGGATCTCGCCGTCGTCGGCGATGCGGACCTCGGTGCCGGGCAGCGGCTTGCCGACGGTGCCGGTGCGGTAGGCCTCGCCGGGGTTGACGAAGGAGGCGGCGGAGGACTCGGTGAGGCCGTAGCCCTCCAGGATGTGGATGCCGGCGCCCGCGAAGAAGTACCCGATGTCGGGGGCGAGGGCGGCCGATCCGGAGACGGCGGCGCGCAGCCGCCCGCCGAAGGCCTCGCGCAGCTTGGAGTAGACGAGCGAGTCGGCGACCTTGTGCTTGGCGCGCAGCCCGAAGGGCACCGAGGCGTTGCCGGTCCTGCGGAAGTTGTCCTGGCTGACCTTCGCGTACTCGCGGGCGACCTCGGCGGCCCACAGGAAGATCTTGTACTTGGCCCCGCCGCCGGCCCGGGCCTTGGCGGCGACGCCGTTGTAGACCTTCTCGAAGATGCGGGGCACGGAGGCCATGTACGTCGGCTGCACCACCGGCAGATTCTCGATGATCTTGTCCACGCGGCCGTCGACGGCGGTGACGTGCCCCAGCTCGATCTGCCCGGAGGTCAGCACCTTGCCGAAGACGTGTGCGAGCGGCAGCCACAGGTACTGCACGTCGTCGGGGCCGAGCAGGCCGGTCGCCGCGATGGCCTTCGCCATGTACGACCAGTTGTCCTGTGGCAGGCGCACGCCCTTGGGGCGGCCCGTGGTGCCGGAGGTGTAGATGATCGTGGCGAGCTGGTCCTTGGTGATCGCCGCGATCCGGTCCTTGACGGCCTCGGGGCTCTTCTCCAGGTGGGCGGTGCCCAGGGCCTCCAGGTCGGCGAGGGTGAGCACCCAGCCTTCGGGGTCGCCCTCGGCGGCGCTCACGCCCTCGGCGTCGATCACCACGACGTGCCGCAGCTCGGGCAGCTCGGTCCGCTTCGCGCGCGCCTTGGCGAGCTGGGCCGCGTCCTCGGCGATCAGCACCCGGCTGTCGGAGTCGGCGAGGATGTACGCGGACTCCTCGGCGTTGGTCGACGGGTAGACGGTCGTGGTGGCCGCGCCCGCGCACATGATGCCGAGGTCGGCCAGGATCCACTCGACCCGTGTGGAGGAGGCGAGGGCGACCCGGTCCTCCGGGCTGAGACCCAGCTCGATGAGGCCGGCGGCGATGGCGTAGACGCGGTCGGCCGCCTGCGACCAGCTGAGCGCCTTCCAGTCGTCGGGGCCCGCGCCGGACGGGGCCGGGACCGGGTAGCGGTAGGCCTCGGCGTCCGGCGTGGCCGCCACGCGCTCCAGGAAGAGATGCGCCACCGAGGGCGGACGGTTCTCGATCAAGGTCTGTGTGTCGCTCACGACATCCTCCGGGCCCACGACGGTGCGGCGATCTGGCTGGCGGCGGCTCTGCTTCTTATCTCTGCTGCTGCCCTGTCGGCCACTTGTTTAACTTGCGAGTAACCTGCGAGTGGAGATCAGAGTAGAGCGCCGACGCCCGACGCGTAAGGGGCAGCTGCCTCTCACTTCCTCCGGACCCCGAAATCCCCCGGACGCTCATACGAACGGGCCCGGCGCGTCGTACACACCGGGCCCGCGTGGCAGCGGCGGAACCGCGGCCGGGGAGGCTACTCCTTCACGGAGAGTTACTTCTTCGCCTTGCCCGGACCGCTGTCGTCACTGGAGAGCACCGCGATGAAGGCTTCCTGCGGCACCTCGACGGAGCCGACCATCTTCATCCGCTTCTTGCCCTCCTTCTGCTTCTCCAGGAGCTTGCGCTTACGGGAGATGTCACCGCCGTAACACTTGGCGAGGACGTCCTTGCGGATGGCGCGGATGGTCTCGCGGGCGATGACCCGGGAGCCGATGGCCGCCTGCACGGGCACCTCGAAGGCCTGCCGCGGGATCAGCTCGCGCAGCTTGGCGACGAGCCGCACGCCGTACGCGTACGCCTGGTCCTTGTGCGTGACGGCGGAGAAGGCGTCGACCTTGTCGCCGTGGAGCAGGATGTCGACCTTGACGAGCTGGGCCGACTGCTCGCCGGTGGGCTCGTAGTCCAGCGAGGCGTATCCGCGCGTCTTGGACTTCAGCTGGTCGAAGAAGTCGAAGACGATCTCGGCGAGCGGCAGGGTGTAGCGGATCTCGACGCGGTCCTCGGAGAGGTAGTCCATGCCGAGCATGACGCCGCGCCGGTTCTGGCACAGCTCCATGATCGAGCCGATGAACTCGCTCGGCGCGAGGATCGTGGCGCGCACGACGGGCTCGTAGACCTCGTCGATCTTGCCCTCGGGGAATTCACTCGGGTTGGTGACCGTGTGCTCGGTGCCGTCCTCCATGATCACGCGGTAGACCACGTTGGGGGCGGTGGCGATCAGGTCGAGCCCGAATTCCCGTTCGAGACGCTCGCGGATGACGTCGAGGTGCAGCAGCCCGAGGAAACCGACGCGGAAGCCGAAGCCGAGCGCGGCCGAGGTCTCCGGCTCGTACACCAGCGCGGCGTCGTTGAGCTGGAGCTTGTCGAGGGCCTCGCGCAGGTCCGGGTACTCCGAGCCGTCCAGCGGATACAGACCCGAGAACACCATCGGCTTGGGGTCCTTGTAGCCGCCGAGGGCCTGGGTGGCGCCCTTGTGCAGGGAGGTGATCGTGTCACCGACCTTGGACTGACGGACGTCCTTCACGCCGGTGATGATGTAGCCCACCTCGCCGACGCCGATGCCGTCGGCCGGGGTCATCTCGGGGGAGGACACACCGATCTCGAGCAGCTCGTGCGTGGCGCCGGTGGACATCATCCGGATCCGCTCGCGCTTGTTGAGCTGGCCGTCGACCACTCGTACGTACGTCACGACGCCGCGGTAGGAGTCGTAGACCGAGTCGAAGATCATCGCGCGCGCGGGCGCGTCGGCGACGCCGACCGGCGGCGGGATCTCGGCGACGACCTTGTCGAGCAGCGCCTCGACGCCCATGCCGGTCTTCGCGGAGACCTTCAGGACGTCGGCGGGGTCACAGCCGATGAGGTTGGCCAGCTCCTCGGAGAACTTCTCCGGCTGGGCGGCCGGCAGGTCGATCTTGTTGAGGACCGGGATGATCTTGAGGTCGTTCTCCATCGCCAGATAGAGGTTGGCGAGAGTCTGCGCCTCGATGCCCTGGGCCGCGTCGACCAGGAGGATCGTGCCCTCACAGGCCGCGAGCGAACGCGAGACTTCGTACGTGAAGTCCACGTGGCCCGGGGTGTCGATCATGTTGAGGATGTGCGTACTGCCCTGGTCCGGGCCCTCGTTCGGGGCCCAGGGCAGACGCACCGCCTGGGACTTGATCGTGATGCCGCGCTCGCGCTCGATGTCCATCCGGTCGAGGTACTGAGCGCGCATCTGGCGCTGCTCGACCACCCCGGTGAGCTGGAGCATGCGGTCGGCGAGCGTGGACTTGCCGTGGTCGATGTGCGCGATGATGCAGAAATTGCGGATCAGAGCCGGGGCGGTACGGCTCGGCTCGGGCACATTGTTAGGGGTCGCGGGCACGCAGGGTCCTGTCTCTTGAGGCGCCTGTAGCCTCGGGTCGGATCTATACGTAGCTTCCATCGTCCCATGGGTGGCGCACTGCGCTCGGTTTGGGCCGGTCCGACAGCGGCTGGTACCGTGGGCAGCTGTGTCTCGTAGCCCTCTCAAGCGTCGAGGCGCGTGTCATAACACTCATCTGCAGTACCTCTGCAGTACCTGAACCTGAAAAGGCTCTTTCGTGGCGAACATCAAGTCCCAGATCAAGCGGATCAAGACCAACGAGAAGGCGCGTCAGCGCAACAAGGCGGTCAAGTCTTCGCTGAAGACCGCGATCCGCAAGGCCCGCGAGGCCGTTGCCGCCGGTGACACCCAGAAGGCCGCCGAGCTCACGCGTGAGGCCACGCGCCAGCTCGACAAGGCCGTCTCCAAGGGCGTCATCCACAAGAACCAGGCCGCCAACAAGAAGTCGGCGCTTGCGACGAAGGCCGCGTCCCTCAAGGGCTGAAGCCTCTGCCCCGGCTAGTGCGTCTCGTACGCCCAGTACGCCGGGGAGCTGATCAATCCTCCCGCGAGGGTAATTCGAGCCCTCTACCTCGAATCGCGGACAGACCCCGCAGTACGCCACGCTGCGCCAACGCCCCCGGCCCACTCCGGGGGCGTTGCTGTGTCCCGGGTGCCGGGGTGGTGGGGGCGCAGGGGGCGCCCCGTCGGGGCTGGTGGCGGGCGCGAAAGCGCCCCGTCAGGGGCGCGGGGAACGGCGCGAGCAACCACGTCCGACCCGCAGGAGACCGGGGCAGCTGGGCCCCGCCAAGGGCGCGGGGCGGCTCGGAAGGGCCCCGTAAGGGGCGCGGGGAACGGCGCGACCAGCCACAACCAACCCGCAGGGAACCGGGGCAGCTGGGCCCCGCAAGGGGCGCGGAACGGCGCGGGAGGCCCGTAAGGGGCGCGGGGAACGGCCCGACAGCCACGCCCGCCCCGCAGGGAACCGGTGCCGAGACCGAGACACAGGCGCCCCGCCAGAGCCCGCACAAAAAGAATCCGCCCACCCCAGCGGAGCGCTACCGTCGGGCCCGCGCAGCCCGCGCAACCGCCACGACCGCCTTCTCCAACGCGTACTCGGGATCGTCGCCGCCCCCCTTGACCCCCGCGTCGGCCGCCGCGACAGCGGCAATCGCCGCCGCCACCCCATCCGGGGTCCACCCCCGCATCTGCTGCCGCACCCGATCGATCTTCCAGGGCGGCATACCCAGCTCCCGAGCGAGGTCGGCCGGACGCCCGCCCCGCGCGGAGGAGAGCTTGCCGATGGCCCGCACACCCTGCGCGAGAGCGCTGGTGATCATGACAGGGGCGACCCCGGTCGAAAGCGACCAGCGCAACGCCTCGAGCGCCTCCGCGGCCCGCCCCTCCACCGCCCGGTCGGCGACCGTGAAGCTGGAGGCCTCCGCCCGCCCCGTGTAGTACCGCCCGACGACCGCCTCGTCGATCGTGCCCTCGACGTCCGCCGCCAGCTGCGACACCGCGGAGGCCAGCTCACGCAGATCGCTGCCGATCGAGTCGACCAGGGCCTGACACGCCTCGGAGGTCGCCGAACGCCCCAGGACCCGGAACTCACCGCGCACGAACGACAGCCGGTCCGCGGGCTTCGTCATCTTGGGGCAGGCGACCTCACGCGCACCCGCCTTGCGCGCGGCGTCGAGCAGGCCCTTGCCCTTGGCGCCGCCCGCGTGCAGCAGGACGAGGGTGATCTCCTCGGCGGGCGACCCGAGATACCCCTTCACGTCCTTGATCGTGTCGGCCGACAGATCCTGCGCGTTCCGCACGACGACGACCTTGCGCTCGGCGAAGAGCGAGGGGCTGGTCAGCTCGGCGAGCGTGCCGGGCTGCAACTGCTCGGGGGCGAGGTCACGCACGTCCGTGTCCGCGTCGGCGGCGCGGGCGGCCGCCACCACCTCCTGCACGGCACGGTCGAGGAGCAGATCCTCCTGCCCCACGGCGAGCGTGAGGGGAGCGAGCGGGTCGTCGTGAGCTGTCTTCCTGGCCATCGCGGTCAAGCATCCCACGCGCCACTGACAGAACCCATATCGGAGAATGGGCACGTGACCGACGTACGACATGTCCTGGTGCTGCCCGACCGCGATGCCGCGGAGGAGGTCGCCGAAGAACTCCCCGACCGTTTCGGCGTCGCCGAGGAACCCCAGCTCGTCCGTGACGCGCTGGCCGGTGAGGACGACGCCGAGGACGCCCAGTGGCTGGTCGTGGTCGAGGACCCCGAGTCCCGCCTGGACCCCGCCGCGCTCGACGAACTGGCCGCCGCGTACGAGGGCTGGCTGGAGGTCCCCTGAGGCGCCCCCGGCGTCAGCCCGGCCCCGGACCCGGCGTCGGCCCCCGGGGCCAGGTCGGGGCGCCAGGGGCCGCCGCCCCGCGCCTCAGCTCTTGGGGACGACCTGGATGTCGAGGTCGATCGTGATGCTGTGCCCGACGGCCGCGATACCGCGCGCCAGCATCGTCTGCCAGCTGATCGTGAAGTCGTCGCGATGCAGCTCGGTGGTGGCGCGGCAGGCCACGCGGGTCTCGCCCTCCAGCCCCTGCCCCACCCCGAGGTACTCCGTGTCCAACGTGACCGTGCGCGTCACCCCGTGCAGCGTCAGCCCACCGGATATCGCCCAGCGACTGCCGCCCTTGTGCACGAAACGGTCGCTGTAGAACTCCATCGTCGGGAACCGCCCCACGTCGAGGAAGTCACCGGAGCGCAGGTGGTCGTCGCGCATCTGCACCCCCGTGTCGATGGAGGCCGCGTCGATGACGACATGCATCGCGGAATCCCGCATCCGCTCCCCCATCCGGATGGCTCCCGCGAAGCTGTTGAACCGGCCGTGGATCCTGGCCAGCCCGATGTGCCGCGCGGTGAAACCGACCGACGAGTGCAGGGGGTCGATCTCCCAGTCACCGGCCTCGGGAAGCGCCGGGGGCTGGGCGATCTGGAGCGTCACATCGCCGAGCGAGGCATGCGCCTCCTGACCGACCGTGGCGCTCGCCCGGTACGGGGTGAACCCTTCCGCCGAGACCATGAGCCGGTAGTCCCCCGCCGGAACGGTGGTGACGAACGACCCATAGGGATCCGTCCCCCCGCCGACCACCTTGCGGCCCGTCGCGTCACTGACGGCGAACTCCGCGTTCCGCACGGGTTCGTTGACGGGGTCCAGCACCCGGCAGCTGAGCACCCCCGCGTTCGGCGGAACCCTGAACGCCGACATGGGTCCCGTCCGTCCCACCCGATTCGTACGGTTTCCCAGCCAACGGCCGATCACGCGCGACACACCCCCGCGTTCCTTGACAACACTGCATACTGCGACGAAGACGCATTCGATCACCGTTGCGGCATTCGATGCAACACGGCCGCACATCGCGGGAATGCTGACGATGCGCTGGAAGTGTCGCGAGTAGCCCGAATTGATCGCCTGGCTGACCGTCGCGGGCCCTCAGCTCCCCCTAGGGCGGCCGCGTCGCCGCTTCCAGCTGAGGCGACGCCCTCGGGCCGGAGGCCAGGACCGCCACCGAGCCGTCCACGTCAGTACGCAGCACCCGCGCCCCTCCCGCCCGCAGCGCCGCGATCGTGACCGGCGCGGGGTGCCCGTACGAGTTGTCCGCGCCGCAGGAGATCAGCGCCAGCCTCGGCGCCGCCCGGCGCAGAAGCTCCGGATCCTGGTGGGCCGAGCCGTGATGAGCCACCTTGAGCACGTCCACGGAGGCGAGCGCCGCGGCGGCCGGGCTGCGCAGCAGAGCACGCTGGCCGGGCGGCTCGAGATCCCCGAGGAGCAGCAGGCTCAGCCCCGCGGTCCGCACGAGCAGCGTCACGCTCGCGTCGTTCGGCCCCTCGGGCGGCGGGGCCGGGCCTGCCGGGGGCCACAGCACCTGCCAGTCCAGCGCCCCCGCGCGCCGCCGCTCCCCCGCCACGGCCCGGGTCACCGGAACACGCTCGGCGGCCGCCTGATCCCGCACGAACTCCGCCTGCTCCGGCGGCTCCTGGAACCCCGTCGTCTGGATCACGCCCACCTCGCGCCCCCGCAACACCCCGGGCAGCCCCGCCACGTGATCGGCGTGAAAGTGCGTGAGCAGCACCAGGGGCACCCGGGTGATCCCCAGCGAGCGCAGGCATCGATCGGCCGCCACCGGGTCGGGCCCCGCGTCGACGACCACCCCCGCGCCCTCGCCCGCCGCGAGCACCGTGGCATCACCCTGGCCCACGTCGCACATCACCATGCGCCACCCCGGCGGCGGCCAGCCCGCGATCACCCTGGTGAGGGGCGGCGGCTGGACGACCGCCAGCAGGAGCAGCAGGGCGCAGGCCCCGGCGAGCCACGGGTGCCGGGCGAGTCTGCGGCCCACCAGGATCAGCACGACCGTGGCGAGCGCGAGCAGCAGCCCGCCGCGCCAACCGCCGGGCCAGTCGATGCCGCTGCCGGGCAGCGCCGCCCCCGTGCGGGCAATCTCCGCGATCCACTCGGTGGGCCAACTCGCGCCCCACGCCAGTGCCTCGGCGACCGGCATCGCCACGGGCGCCGAGGCCAGCGCGGCGAAGCCGAGCACGGTGGCGGGCGCGACGGCGAACTCCGCGAGGAGATTGCACGGCACCGCCACCAGACTCACCCGGGCGGCGAGAACGGCGACGACGGGCGCGCACACCGCCTGCGCCGCGGCCGCGGCGGCCAGCGCGTCGGCGCACCTGGGCGGCATCCCGCGCCGACGCAGCGCCGCACTCCAGCGTGGCGCGAGGGTGAGCAGCGCTCCGGTGGCGAGGACGGAGAGCAGGAAGCCATAGCTGCGGGACAGCCACGGGTCGTACAGGACGAGCAGCAGTACGGCGGCGGCCAGCGCCGGGATCAGCGATCTGCGCCGCCCGGTGGCGAGGGCGAGGAGTGCGATCAGCCCGCAGGCCGCGGCGCGCAGCACGCTCGGGTCCGGTCGGCAGACGATGACGAAGCCGAGGGTGAGCAGCCCGCCCAGCAGCGCGGTCGTACGCAGCGGGATGCCCAGCTTCGGGGCGAGCCCCCGCCGTTCGGCCCGCTGGGCGGTGCCGGGTGGCCCGATGAGCAGGACGAGGACGATCGTGAGATTCGCCCCGCTGACGGCGAGCAAGTGCGTCAGGTCGGTGTCCCTGAACGCCTGCTCCAGTTCGGCGGGGACTCGCGAGGTGTCCCCGACCACCAGCCCCGGCAGCAGCGCGCGTGCGTCGGCCGGCAGCCCTTCCGTGACCTCGCGCAGTCCGCCCCGCAACTCCCCGGCGAGCCGCTGGGCCCCGGTCGGCGCCCCGACCACACGCGGCGCCCGCTCCCCCGAGACCCGGAGCACCGCCGCGACCCGGTCCCCCTCCGGCAGCGGCGGCGCCAGCCTCCCCTGAACCCGCAGCCGCGTGGAGGGCAGCAGCCCGAGCCAGGTGTCACCGGGACGGCCGGCGTCGGCCGACCGCGCCCCCGGCTCCCCCGCGCTCCGGCCACCCGGCGGGTGCGGGGGCTTCGCGGAGTCCGAATGCTCTCCCCGCACCACGACAAGCACCGGGGTCCGCGTCACGGTCGCCGTGCCGTCCGCCTGCTTGACGCGGACGACATCGGCGTCCAGGACGACAGTGGGCGGCAGCGCGTGCGCACTCGCGACGCGGGGTCTGGTGCGCCTGGGATCGGACGTGACCCGCAACTCCGCTTCCACTTCCGCGAATTCACTTGCCAGCGCAGGGATGGGCCCCCGGTGCAGGTCCGGCCCGTGCAACGCCGCGGAGCCCGCGGAGGCGGCGGCACAGAGCAGGGTCGCGGCCACCGAGAAACGCCCCCAGGCATATCGCCGACCGGTGCCCCGTCCGCGCGACATCCGCCCTCGCCGCCCGCCCGGAGCCCCACCCGGAGCCCCACCCGGAACCCCGGCTGGGAGCGTGGGCCCCGCCCCGCCCCCAGTCGTCCACGCCACCAGCAGCACCCCCGCCGCCGCCACGCAGACCACCACCGTGGCGACCGCCCACCGCGGCGGGGCGTCCAGCATGAGCGCGGCCGCCACCCATGCCGCCAGCGCGGGCGGCACCAGGCGCAGGTCGACCGGCCCCTCCTGCCGGGGGTGCGAGGCACCGAGGCGGTGACCCGACGAGACGTGAACGGCCGCACGCGCCGCGCCGGTTCGCGATCCCGGCGTCATGGCCGTACGAGACCCTGGAGATCGGCGTAGCGCCGGTCACCGATGCCGTTGACCTCGCGGAGCTCTTCGACGGAGCGGAAACCGCCGTGCTCGGTGCGGTAGTCGATGATGTGCTGGGCCAACACGGGGCCGACTCCCGGCAGTTCGTCCAGCTGCTCCGCGGTCGCCGTGTTCAGCCCGACCGGGCCCGTGGCTCCCGCCGCCCCGGCACCCGCCGAACCCGCACCCGTCGCCGCACCGGATCCGCCCGGCGCGGGGGCCGCGGCCGGCTCTCCGACCACCACCTGCTCGCCGTCCGTCAGGAACCGCGCGCGGTTGAGGCCGCCCATGTCCGCGCCGGGCCGGGCCCCGCCCGCGGCCCGCAGCGCGTCGGCCACCCGGGAGCCCGCGGGCAGCCGATGGACACCGGGCCGACGGACCTTCCCGCTCACGTCCACGACGATCGCGCCACCACCCGAGCCCGCCGCCCCGGCCGCGCCACTCCCACCCGCCGCCGCGCGGCCCGCCTCCACGGAGGGCCCCGGCGACGGCGCGGGTCGCGCCCCGCGCTCGGCGGCCGCGCCCGCCGCACGCACGACGTCCGGCGCCTGGACGGGCTGCGTGCGCCCCGTCCAGAAGTGCTGCGCGGCGAAGACCGCGGCGACGGCGAGGACCACGACGAGCGCGACCACGCCCCGCCGGTCGACCCCGCACCGCGACTGGAGCCACACCGGCAGCCGCTCCCGCACGGCCAGACCCATCCGCTCCCGCCGCGAGGGTCCGTCCAGCGCCGCCCCCTTCGCGGCTCCGTCCGCCTCCGCCCAGGTCTCCGCCGCCGCATCCTCCTGCCGCGCCCACCCCGGTGCGGGTGGAGCCGGACGCTCCGCGCCCCCGCCCTCGCGCCCGGGAAGCAGCGGCGCATCAGCAGCCGCCACGTCCAAGCGCGGTGAGGCAGCCGACACCTCCGGCCGTGGTGAGGCAGGCGGGGGTTGTGGCTCGGCGAAGAGGCTCTCCGCCCGCAGCCGCACCGCCTCCGCCGAGACATGGCCGCGCCGGACCCGGCGGGCGTGACGGCGCCGCGCGCGGCCGTCGGAACCAGGGGCACGGCCGGGGCCGCTCGTCGCGGAAGCCACAGCAGAAGACGTCCCAGAAGACGCCCGGGAAGACGGCCGCGAAGACGCCCGCGAAACCGTCCGAGAAGGTGATCGAAGTGAGGTCATGCCGACGACGTTAGGCACCGCCACGACATTATGTTGATCTTGGTCAATTCCCGTGGATTACCCAGCAGTTGTGGATAACTCCGTCACCCACACGTGGCACATCATCCACGCCCAGAACTCACCGAGGCGAGACCACGGCCCCCAGCAGCCCCGGCCCCGTATGCGCGCCGATCACCGCGCCCACCTCGCTGACATGCAGCTCCCCGAGGCCCGGCAGCCGCTCGCGGAGGCGGTCCGCGAGGGCCGACGCCCGCTCCGGCGCCGCGAGATGGTGCACCGCGATGTCGACCCGGCCCGTCCCGGCGCGTTCGACGACGATCTCCTCCAGCCGGGCGATCGCCTTCGACGCCGTCCGCACCTTCTCCAGCATGTCGATACGGCCGCCGTCCAGCTTCAGGATGGGCTTGACGGCGAGCGCGGAGCCCAGCAGCGCCTGCGCGGCACCGATACGGCCGCCCCTGCGCAGATAGTCGAGGGTGTCGACGTAGAAGTACGCGGACGTGCCCGCGGCACGCTTCTCGGCGGCCGCCACCACCTCGTCGACCGAGTCACCCGCCTCCGCGGCCTCCGCCGCCGCGAGGGCGCAGAAGCCGAGGGCCATCGCGACCATGCCGGTGTCCACCACCCGCACCGGAACCGGCGCGTCCTTCGCGGCGAGGACCGCGGCGTCGTACGTACCGGAGAACTCGGCGGACAGATGCAGCGAGACGATGGCCGTGGCGCCCGCCTGGGCGACCTTCCGGTACGCCTCGGCGAAGACCTCGGGGCCGGGCCGGGACGTGGTCACCGACTTCCGCTTCTGCAGCGCCAGGGCGACGGAGCGCGCCGAGATCTCGGTGCCTTCCTCCAGCGCCTGGTCGCCCAGGACCACGGTCAGGGGGACCGCGGTGATGCCGTGCCGCTCCATCGCCCGCTGCGGCAGATAGGCCGTTGAATCCGTGACGATCGCGACATGGCGGGACATGGGCTGGACACTACCCGGCTGGGCCGCCGGGCGGCAGCCCGGCCCCTGCTCGCCCCCTCCCGGGGAGGCGCCCCGCCTCACGGGCGGCTCAGGTCGTGCTCTCCGGCTTGGCCTTCTTCTCCCACGGATACGTGGGCGCCTGCGAGGGTGGCGTGATCGCGGGCCGTGCGGACTCCCGGGAGGCCTGCGGCGAGGGCTCGGACCAGGTCTGCTCCGCTTCCTTGCCGGGCTGCGCGGCGGGCTCGGGCCAGGCGGCGGGTGTCTGTGCGGGCGCCGGCTCCGTCGTCCAGTGCCGCAGGGCGCCCGCCTCCATGCCGATCTGCGTGCTCAGCGAGTCCAGGTCGTCGCCCGCGAACCGGCGGGCACGGTCGCGCGCCGACCACCGCAGGGAGTCGGCCGCCTTGGTGATCTGCTCCGTACGCTCCTTCAGCTCGGGGAGCCGCTGGGCGAGGGCCGCCTTGTCCGGGTCGCGCTCCAGGCGCCGCAGCTCGTCGTCCAGCTCGTGCCCATGGGCGCTGAGCCGGTCGAACAGGCCGAGGGACTCCTTCAGAGAGGCGTCCTCGACGGCGCCCGCCTTCAGCACCTCTTGCGTGGCCCGCATCGACGAGCGCAACGACAGCCGCAGCTGGGCCAGTTCGCCCGCGGCGCCGATCTGGGTGAAGCTCTTCGCGCGGAGGGTGGTGTCCTCCACCGTGCGGCGAGCCTCCGAGATGGTGCGGTCCACGCCCCGCTTGGCCGCCTTCACGACCTTCACCGTGGCATACACCCCCAGCACCAGGAAGAGCACGACGAGCAGCGCCACGATCACGCCCACGGCTTCCATGACGCCCCTCTCGAGTCCGGTCCGGTCCACCCCAGCGATGGTCCCTCCACCGTAAACGGAGAAGGCAGGCCGGAGGTTCCATCGGAACCCCCAACCTGCCCTTAAGGGAAGACCCCTATGCCACCCGGCTGACCGGAAATGCGCCGTCCGTTACACCGGAACGATCTTCACCTACGCCGGAACGATGTTCACCAGCTTCGGCGCCCGCACGATCACCTTGCGGATGCCCGCGCCGTCCAGCGCGGCCACGACCTTCTCGTCGGCCAGCGCCACCTTCTCCAGCTCCGCGTCGGAGATCGACGGCGGGACCTCCAGGCGCGCCTTGACCTTGCCCTTGATCTGCACGACACAGGTCACGGACTCGTCCACGACGTACGCCGGGTCGGCCACCGGGAAGTCCTGGTGGACGACCGAGTCGGTGTGGCCCAGCTTGCGCCACAGCTCCTCGGCGACGTGCGGGGCCAGCGGCGCGATCAGCAGCACCAGGCGCTCCGCGACGGACCTCGGCACCACGCCGCCCACCTTCGTCAGGTGGTTGTTCAGCTCGGTGATCTTGGCGATGGCGGTGTTGAACCGCATGCCGTCCAGGTCCTGGCGGACGCCGTCGATCGCCTTGTGCAGGGCGCGCAGGGTGGCCTCGTCGATGTCGGCCTCGGCGACGTCCTCGACGGTGACCTCACCGGTCGACTCGTCGACGATCAGGCGCCACAGCCGCTGCAGCAGCCGGTACTGGCCGACGACCGCGCGGGTGTCCCAGGGGCGCGACACGTCCAGGGGGCCCATCGCCATCTCGTACAGGCGCAGGGTGTCCGCGCCGTACTCGTCGCAGATCTCGTCCGGCGTGACGGCGTTCTTCAGGGACTTGCCCATCTTGCCCAGCTCGCGCTTGACCGGCTCGCCCTCGAAGAAGAACTTCCCGTCCCGCTCCTCGACCTCGGTCGCCGGCACCGGGAAGCCGCGGCTGTCACGGTAGACGTAGGCCTGGATCATGCCCTGGTTGTACAGCTTGTGGAACGGCTCGGCGGACGAGACGTGGCCCAGGTCGAACAGGACCTTCGACCAGAAGCGCGCGTACAGCAGGTGCAGCACCGCGTGCTCGGCGCCGCCCACGTACAGGTCGACGCCGCCGGTGGGCTGCCCCTCGCGCGGGCCCATCCAGTACTGCTCGACGGCGGGGTCGACCAGCTGCTGGTCGTTGCGCGGGTCCAGGTAGCGCAGCTCGTACCAGCACGAACCGGCCCAGTTGGGCATCGTGTTGGTCTCGCGGCGGTACTTCTTCGGGCCGTCGCCCAGGTCCAGGGTGACGTTGACCCAGTCCTCGTTGCGGGACAGCGGGGTCTCCGGAGAGGTGTCCGCGTCGTCCGGGTCGAAGGTGCGCGGAGAGTAGTCGTCGACCTCCGGCAGCTCCAGGGGCAGCATCGACTCGGGCAGCGAGTGGGCGACGCCGTCCTCGTCGTAGACGATCGGGAAGGGCTCGCCCCAGTAGCGCTGGCGGCTGAACAGCCAGTCGCGCAGGCGGAAGTTGACGGTGCCCTCACCGATGCCGCGCGTGGCCAGCCAGCCGGTGATGCGCGCCTTGGCGTCGACGACGCCCAGGCCGTCCAGGGAGACCTCGGCGTTCGAGGAGTTGATCAGCTTCGCCTCGTACGAGGAGAAGGCGTCGTCCCACGTCGACGTGTCCGTACCGCGGCCGTCCGACGGCTCGACCACACAGCGCATCGGCAGGTGGAAGGCGCGCGCGAAGGCGAAGTCACGGCTGTCGTGCGCCGGGACGGCCATGATCGCGCCGGTGCCGTAGCCCATCAGTACGTAGTCGGCGATGAAGACGGGGACCTGCTCGCCGCTGACCGGGTTGGTGGCGTAGACGCCGGTGAAGACGCCGGTCTTCTCCTTGGCGTCGGCCTGGCGCTCGACGTCGGACTTCGAGGCGGCGAACGCGCGGTACTTGGCGACGGCCTCTGCGGGCGTGGCGTGGCCGCCGGTCCACACCTCGTGGGTTCCCTCGGGCCAGGCCGCGGGGACGACCTTGTCGACCAGTTCGTGCTCGGGCGCCAGGACCATGTAGGTCGCGCCGAACAGGGTGTCCTGGCGGGTGGTGAAGACGGTGATCGCGTCGCCTTCGGTGCCCACGGGGAAGTTCACGCGGGCGCCTTCTGAGCGGCCGATCCAGTTGCGCTGCTGCAGCTTGATGGCCTCGGGCCAGTCCAGTGCGTCCAGGTCGTCCAGCAGGCGGTCGGCGTAGGCGGTGATACGCATGTTCCACTGGCGCAGCTTGGCCTTGAAGACGGGGAAGTTGCCGCGCTCGGAGCGGCCGTCGGCGGTGACCTCCTCGTTGGCCAGGACGGTGCCCAGGCCGGGGCACCAGTTGACGGGCGCGTCGGAGGCGTAGGCCAGGCGGTACTGGCTCAGCACCTCCGCGCGCTCGGCGGCGTTCAGCTCGCTCCACACGCGCGTGGAGCCCGGTACCGCACGCTCACCGCTGTCGAACTGTGCGACCAGGTCGGCGATCGGGCGGGCCTTCTTGGCGTCGGCGTCGTACCAGGAGTTGAAGATCTGGACGAAGATCCACTGGGTCCACTTGTAGTAGTCCGGGTCGATCGTCGCGAAGGAACGCCGCTTGTCGTGGCCCAGACCCAGGGCGCGCAGCTGGGCCTTCATGTTCTCGATGTTGGCCTCGGTGGAGACCCGCGGGTGGGTGCCGGTCTGGACGGCGTACTGCTCGGCGGGCAGGCCGAAGGCGTCGAAGCCCAGGGTGTGCAGGACGTTGTGGCCGGTCATGCGCTGGAAGCGCGCGAAGACGTCCGTGGCGATGTACCCCAGGGGGTGGCCGACGTGCAGGCCCGCTCCGGAGGGGTAGGGGAACATGTCCATGATGAACTTCTTGGGCTTGGCGACCAGCGCGGCCTGTGCCTCGTCGCGCGCGGCCATGTCACCGCTCGGGTTCGGCGCCTCGTAGGTGCCCTCGGCGTCCCAGAAGTCCTGCCAGCGTGCCTCGATCTCAGCGGCCAGAGCGGCCGTATAGCGGTGCGGCGCGGCCACCTCGGAGGCGGCAGCAGAATTCGTCTCGCTCATGATCCTCAAAGCTCCATCGATCGTCTCTGCCTACGGAATTGACCGTGCCGGTCAAATGAAAAAGCCCCTCGCACAGGAGGGGACGCCGCGCCGATTCCGACCCGCGATTCACCGGCGGTCGGGACTGATCAGCGCGGCCCGCTAAGCAGAAGGCGTACGGCACGCATGGCGTCAGGGTACCGCAGCCCTCGCGCGACCCGCGACGAGCGTGTGCGGGCGGTAACCGGAGGCCCTGCCGCCGGGCCTTTGGCCAATGGTTACTCCGCGTACCGACCACTATCGGGGCAACACCAAGACCACATCGCGCTTTGATAACAACGCAATAACTCAAACCCCGTACCCACTGGTATGGCGCGACTTAGCATGCGGCGGGACCGAACCTTTCGGAGCCGCCCCATGAACCCTCTGCACCCCCAACGCCAGAGCCGTCTGCTCGGCACCGGAGCCCTGCTCCTGATACCCCTGCTCGTGCTGGTGGGCAGCGACGGCTTCCGGGCCGCCCTGGACTTCACCACCGGCGTCCTGTGCCTGGTCTCCCTCACCGCCGCCGTGGTCTGGGGCCTGGTCGCCACCGACCGCCTCTTCCTGCGCTCGCGCGAGCGGCTGCTCGCCCAGGCCGTGCACCGGACCACGGCGGTCGCCTCCGTCGGCTTCCTGCTGCTGCACGGCACCGTCAAGATCACCCTCGACCACGTGTCGCTCCTCGGCGCCCTCGTGCCCTTCGGGCTCGGCGTCACCGGCAGCGCCGGACTCATCGGCCTCGGCTCGCTCGCGGGCCTGCTCATGGTGGCCACGAGCGTCACCGGAGCCCTGCGCAGCGCCTTCGCCTCCCCCGCGCGGGTCGCCTCGCGCTGGCGCTCGCTGCACATGCTGGCCTACCCCGCCTGGTGCGCGGCGCTGATCCACGGCCTGTACGCGGGCCGCCCGCCGAAGTTCTGGGTGACCGCCCTGTACGGCCTGTGTCTGATCGCCGTCGCCGGGGCCATCGCGCTGCGCGCGGCGCCGCCGCCGATCAAGCGGATGGTCGCCTCCCGGATCCTCGCCCTGCTCGAACCGGAACCCGGCGCCCCGTCCCGCGGCCGCCCGCCCGCGCGGGACACCGCCTCCGCCCCGCTCCCCGGCACGGCCCCCGATGTCACCGCCGCCCCCGACCCCGCCGTCGGCATCTCGGCGGCCTACCGCGCGCTGACCGAGCCCCCGTACCCCCCGCCCCGCGCCGAACCCGCGGAACGCTGGCCCGCCCCTTGCCCGCCCCCGCCCGCCGAGGCCCCCTACGTGCCGCCCCAGCCCACGTACGACACCACCCCGCAGCCCGTCTACGACCTCTCCCGCGAGACCCACGACACCTACAGCACTAACGGCACCTACGACTACGAACCCGCGTACGACAGCGGCCCCGCCACCGAACCGCTGCCCCGGCCCTTCCAGGCCCCCAGCTCGGGCGAGCCCTGGAACGCCGCCACCGGAGGCCACCCGTGAACGCGTCACTGCCCGACGTCCCCGAAGTCCGCGTCGTCGGCCTCCCCGTGCTCACCTCGGGCTTCGACCTGGTCGAGCGCCTGGATCTGACCATGCACCTGAAAGTGCACGGCCCCTTGGAACCCCTGGCGGGTGAGCCGCTCGCCCGCCTCGCCGAGGACATCGGGCTGCGCGGCCGGGGCGGCGCCGGCTTCCCCTTCGCCCGGAAACTGCGGGCCGTCGCCGACGCGGCGATCCGTCGCGGGGTGCGCCCCGTGGTCGTCGTCAACGGCAGCGAGGACGAACCGGCCTGCCGCAAGGACACCGTCCTGATCAACCGCGCCCCGCACCTGATCCTGGACGGCGCCCTGCTCGCCGCGGAGGCCCTCGGCGCCCGCACCCTCGTCATCGGTGTGACGCGCGACTCCACCGAGGCCTCGATGCGCACCGCCCTCGCCGAGCGCGGCCTCGGCAACCGCCGCGGCTCGGCCCTTCGCGCGCGCGTGCAGCGCAATCCGGTACGGATGGTCACCGGGGAGTCCTCCGCCCTGGTCCGCTCGGCCGACGGCGGCCCTCCACTGCCGCCGGGGCGCAAGGTACGTACGTCCGACTCCGGAGTGGGCGGCGCGCCCACGCTGCTCTCGAACGCGGAGACCTTCGCCCAGCTCGCCGTCGCCGCGCGGACCGGAGCCGACCGCTACTGCCGCACCGGTCTGCGCGACGAGCCCGGCACGGTCCTGCTGACCCTCTCCGGAGCGGTCGCCCACCCGATGGTCGTCGAGGTCCCCACGGGGGTGCCCTTGCGGTACGTCCTTCAGCTCGCCGGCGCCCCACCGCTCCCCCAGGGCGTGCTGACGGGCGGGTACCACGGCAAGTGGCTCGACAGCGTCACGGCGCACGACGCGGTCGTCTCCCGCGCCGCCCTGGAGGCCTGCGGGGGCGCGCTCGGCGCGGGCGCGATCCTGCCGATCGGTGAGGGCACCTGCCCCCTCGGGGAGTCGCTGCGCGTCGCGCGCTGGCTCGCCGCGGAGAGCGCCGGGCAGTGCGGCCCCTGCTACCTCGGCCTCCCCGCGGCGGCCCGAGGCCTCGCGGACGTCCTGGACGGGGGCGGGCCGACCGCTCTCGAGGCGCTGCGCGAGGTGACCCGGGCCGTGAAGCGGCGCGGCGCCTGCAAGCATCCGGACGGCTCGGCGGCCTTCCTGGAGTCCTCGATCGCGGCGTTCACGGACGACCTCGCGGCGCATGTCCTCGGCGACGGCTGCGGCCGGCCCGTCGCGGGCGTCCTGCCCCTCCAGGCGGAGGCTCCCCCCGCGCAGGCGCCCACTGGCCGCAAGCTGGCCGTCGACTGGACGCTCTGCCGGGGGCACGGCCTGTGCGCGGACATCGTCCCCGAGCTGATCCAGCTGGGCCCGGACGGCTTCCCCGCCGTAGCGGAGGCGTCCGTACCGCGCTACTCCGAAGCGCGCGCTTCCCGCGCCGTGCGCCGCTGCCCGGCGCTCGCCCTGCGCATCGAGGAGGACCCGAAGGCGGCGTCCCCGGCCCGCCCGGCGCTGCCCGCGCTCCCGCCCGGCCGGGGCCGCAGGGCACTCGGCAGCGGAAGGCAGTAAAAACAGAAAGATGAGAGCGGGCCACCCGATCCGGGTGGCCCGCTCTCATCTGCTGTGGAGCTAAGGAGAATTGAACTCCTGACCTCCTGCATGCCATGCAGGCGCTCTACCAACTGAGCTATAGCCCCTTGCTGTGTCCGCCCGGTTTCCCCGGCGGCTCCGCCAACATTACACGGTCATCCCCGTGCTCCACCAAATCGTTTCCGGTCTGGACCGATACCACCCGATAAGGCCGGTACTGTCAGCCTCCGTGACCGTGCTCGCGTTCGCCACCGCCCGCCGCCGCCGTGTGCCCCTCGCCGCCGGGGGCTGCCTGCTCTCGTTCACGGCCTTCTGGCTGGCCCAGCGCGCCGCCGACGTCTCGATGATCGACCTGATGGTCTACCGGGCCGAGGGCGAGACCGTGCGGGCGGGCGGCGACCTGTACGCCCTGCGCACCACCGAAGCCCATCTGCCGACGACCTACCCGCCGTTCGCCGCGCTCCTGTTCACCCCGCTGACGCTCCTGGACATCCCGGACATGCGGGCCCTCGCCACGCTCGGGAACCTGCTCCTGCTCGTCGTCTTCGTCTCGCTCTCCCTGCGCTTCGTCGGCGAAGCGCGGCACGCGCGCGTGGAGAGCGCCCTGTGGGTGTCCGCGCTCGCCGTCTGGTGCGAGCCGGTCTGGACGACGCTGCGCTACGGCCAGGTCAACCTGCTGCTCGCCGTCCTCGTCCTGTGGGACCTGTCCCGGCGCCCCGGCCACCGCTGGGCGGGGCTCGGCATCGGTGTCGCCGCGGCGATCAAGCTCACGCCCGCGCTCTTCGTGGTCCTCCTGCTGCTGACCGGGGCCGCCGAGGCCCTGCGGCGCGGTGCGTGGCGGCCCGCGGTGCGGCACGCGTGCGTGGCGGCAGCCTCGTTCGCGGGCGCGACGCTCCTCGCGGCCGCCGTGCTGCCCCACGACTCGTGGCGGTTCTGGACCCGGATGGTCTTCCAGGCGGGCCGGGTCGGGCTCGCGGAGGACACCGCGAACCAGTCGCTGCGCGGCGTCCTCGCCCGGCTCCTGCGCACCCCGGAGCCCGGCCTGTGGTGGGCGGTGGCCGCGGCGGTGGTCTGCGCGCTCGGCCTCGCGGTCGCGGTGGGCGCCGCGCTGCGCGGGGAGCGGGCCCGGGCCGCGCTCTGCTGCGCGGCGACGGCGCTCCTGGTGAGCCCGGTGTCGTGGTCGCACCACTGGGTGTGGTGCGTGCCGATGGTGCTGCTCCTGGGTGCCGAGGCGGTCCGCCGGGGCGGCCGGGCCCGGTGGGCGGCGACCGGGGCCGCCTGCCTGGTCTTCTGCTCGTACGCCCTGTGGTGGGTGCCCCACGGGGAGGGGCGGCTCGAACTCGGCCAGAATTATGGCCAGATGACGCTGTCCGCCCTCTACGTAGTGACCGCTTCGGGGTTTCTGCTGGCCGGTGTCAGGCGGTGGCGAACGAGTAGAACCGTTTGAGGGTGCAGTGCTCGTCGAGCAGCCTGCCGTAGATCGGCTCCCCTTCGAGTTCCCGGTAGGTCTCGATGGGGTCGCCTTTTATGATCAGCGCCCGCGCGCACTCCTCACACCAGTACTGGTATTCGTTGTTCACCGGCTCCATGTCGCGGACGATTGGTGTGCCACTGCCGCACCAGTCGCATTTCCGCCTGTGTGCACCCATCGATCAGCTCCAGCTGTGGCCGCAGGCGGTGCAGACGTAACTGACCCCGCCGTTGTCACCGAGTACCTGGGCGACGTGGGCAGAGCCGCAGGAAGGGCAGTTGAGGAGGGCGCGGAGCGCGGCGCGTTCTCGTGTCGCCGCCTCGTCGAAGAGGCGGTCGACCTCTTCGAAGATGCTCGCAGGCATCGCGCTCTCCCTCCCGTCGGGCTGCGTCCCCTTCCGGCCGTCCGATTCTGCCACGCTCTGAGCGGCCCGGTCAGCGACGCATTCGTACCAGTCCGGACACGGCGCCGAGCGCGGCCACCGCGGAGAGCGCGTAGCAGCACACGAGGAGCGCGTCCCCGGATGAATACGCCCCGGAGCCCCCTTGCGACTCAAGCCTGTTCAAGAAGAGCGCTCCGAAGCAGGCGACTCCGGTCAGCTGGCCGAGCTGGGTGACCGTCGCGAGGAGGCCGCTGGCGTCCGCCGCGTCCTCGGCGCGCACCGTGGCGAGCGCCCGCGTGAGCGTCGGCCCGAAGCCGAGCGAGAGCCCGGCGCCGACGCCGACGAAGGCCGCGTACAACCAGAGCCCGCCGTCGCCACCGTCCCGCAGCAGGAGGCCCACGGCGGCCGTCGACACGGCGGTCAGCGCGAAACCGCCGGGGATCAGCGCCCGTTGCACCGCCTGCGGCCAGCGGCGCCAGGTCAGGCCGACGAGGCCGAAGACCGCGGCGGTCGGCGCGAAGGTGAGACCGGCGCGCAGCGCGCTGTGGCCGAGGCCGCCCTGGACGTGCAGGGTGAGCGCGAAGAGGAAGCCCGCGTTGACGGCCATCACGGCGGTGACCCGGACGACCGCGAGGCCCATGCCCGGCGTCCGCAGCACCCGGGGCGCGATCAGGGGCGCCCCGCCCCGCCGGGCGAGCCGTGTCTCGTACGCGCAGAACAGCGCGAAGAGCAGCGCGGCGGCGCCCAGCGAGAGCCAGGACCACAGCGGCCAGTCCTCCTGCTCCCCGAGCACCAGCGGCACGGTGAACAGCGACACGGCGCCCGCGAGCAGCACGAGCCCCGGCAGATCGAGGCCGCGCGCCCGCCCCGCCGCGCGCTCCGCGTCGTCGTCGCGCGGCAGCACGCGCACCGCGAGGAGGAGCAGGACGACGCCGACCGGCACGTTCACCAGGAACACCGGCCGCCAGCCGGTGCCGAACAGGTCGGCGCTGACCAGGACCCCGCCGAGCACCTGCCCGGCGGCGGCGCCGGTCGCGAGGACCGCCGAGTACGCGCCGAGCGCCCTCACCCGCGCCTCGCCCGCGAAGTTCCGCTGGATCAGGCTGAGCACCTGCGGGATGAGGACGGCCGAGCCCGCGCCCTGGAGCAGCCGGAAGGCGATCAGCTCCCCGGTCCCCTGGGCGAGTCCGCAGGCGAGCGAGGCCACGGTGAAGACCGCGAGCCCGGCGAGGTAGACCCGGCGGTGTCCGAGACGGTCGCCCAGGCGTGCGCCGGTGATCAGGAGGACGGCGTACGTGATGGTGTAGCCGGCGATGACCAGCTGCAATCCGGCGCCGGACGCGTGCAGTTCGGCGCGGATGGTGGGCGCCGCGACATTGACGATGAAGACGTCGAGCAGCGCCATGAACTGGGCGGCGAGCACGACCGCGAGGAGCCGTCCGCGGCGATTGTCAGTGCCGGGGGCTTTACTGAATGCGGGAGTTGAACCCGCGGGGGCGGGTGAGGTGGTCGTCGTCATGCCATCGAGCGTGCCGACGGCCGGGTACGGGTAACGAGAGCCCGCTGATGCTGGTACTGACAGCACCTGGCAGCGGTGGGGGCGGGCGCGGACGATGGGGGACGTGACGACGATGACGGGGATCCGAGGACGGACGCGGGAGCAGACGGGGCAGCCCGCGACCACCCAGCGGCGGCGGCCCGAGCTCGCCGCCTTTCTGCGGGGCCGCAGGGCCCGGGTGACGCCGGCCGACGTGGGCATGGCACCGGGACTGCGCCGCCGCACACCGGGGCTGCGCCGCGAGGAGGTCGCCCAGCTCTCCGGCGTCGGCGTCACCTGGTACACCTGGCTCGAACAGGGGCGCCCGATCAACGCCTCGCCCCAGGTCCTGGACGCCGTGGCGCGCACCCTGCGCCTCGACCAGCCCGAGCGCGAGCATCTGTACCACCTGGCCGAGGTGCCGTACGCCCCGGACCGCGAGGCCGCGGCGGGAGCGGTGGGCCCGGAGATCCAGGGCATCATCGACGCCATGGACCCGCGCCCCGCGGTGGTCTACAACACGCGCTACGACATCCTCGCCACCAACGCCGCCTACCGCGACCTGTTCCTCATCGAGCAGATCCCCACGAGCGGCGTCGCGAACGTGCTGTGGTCGCTGTTCACCGTGCCCGCGCGGGACTGCCCGCTGGTCTTCCGCGACTCGGAGCTGCCGGTGATGGTGGCGACTTTGCGCAGTGCGTACGGCCGGCATGTGGGCGAGCCCGAGTGGGAGGGCTTCATACACGCCCTGTCCGCCACGAGCCCGCACTTCGCGAAGCTCTGGGAGAGCGGTGACGTGCTGCCGCCCGGGCCCCGGGTGAAGACGTTCCGGCACAAGGCGATCGGCGAGCTGCGCATGACGTCGGTCTCCCTGAGCATCAACGGCATGCCCGAGTCCCGGATCGTCGTCTACACCCCGGACGACGACGAGAGCAGACGGCACACGGCCGCGCTGCGCGAGCGACGGCTGAGGAGCGGTGACCAGGAAGGCCGGCCAGGGAGGGCGGGAACGGAAAATCCCGCCCCCTGATGGGGACGGGATTTCCGGACTGTGGAGCTAAGGAGAATTGAACTCCTGACCTCCTGCATGCCATGCAGGCGCTCTACCAACTGAGCTATAGCCCCTCGTGCCACGCGGTGGAACCGCTCCGGCGTTTCGCCCCGCTCGGCGGGGCGAACAAGAAGAACTTTAGCCTGCGACCAGCCCGAATGTGAAATCCGGGTCCGGCCGCCCAGAGAGGTGATCCCAAGGCGGCCCTCGGGAGGCTCAGTCGTCGTCGCCGAGCACCGGCTCCGGCAGCGTGCCGGCGTTGTGCTCGAGCAGGCGCCAGCCGCGCGCGCCCTGGCCGAGGACCGACCAGCAACAGTTGGAGAGACCGCCAAGCCCCTCCCAGTGGTGGGAGTCGAGACCGAGGAGGCGACCGATCGTGGTGCGGATGGTTCCGCCGTGGCTGACCACCACCAGCGTGCCGTTGTCGGGCAGCTTCTCGGCGTGGCGCAGGACGAGGGGCGCGGCCCGGTCGGCGACCTCGGTCTCCAGCTCGCCGCCGCCGCGGCGCACCGGCTCACCGCGCTTCCACGCGGCGTACTGGTCGCCGAAGCGCGCGATGATCTCCTCGTGCGTCAGGCCCTGCCACTTACCGGCGTACGTCTCCTGGAGACCCTCCTCGTACGTGACGGGGAGGCCGGTGATGGCGGCCAGCTCGCCCGCCGTGGCCGCCGCCCGCTTGAGGTCGGAGGCGACGATCGCGTCCGGCTTCAGGGAGGCGAGCAGCCGGGCGGCGCGCCTGGCCTGGGCGATGCCCGTCTCGGTCAGCTCGATGTCCGTGGAGCCCTGGAAGCGGCGCTCCAGGTTCCAGGCCGTCTGGCCGTGCCGCCACAGGATGATCCGGCAGCCGCGGTTGTTCACCGAAGCTCACCGTCCAGGTCAGCCTCCTCCGCGGCCCGCTGCTCGGCGTGCTCGGCGCCCTTGCCGCGGGTCGCCTTGGCGTCCTCGGGCAGCCCGATCTCGGGGCAGTCCTTCCACAGGCGCTCGAGGGCGTAGAAGACGCGCTCCTCGCTGTGCTGGACGTGCACCACGATGTCGACGTAGTCGAGGAGGATCCAGCGCGCGTCGCGGTCGCCCTCACGGCGGACCGGCTTGGCGCCGAGCTGCTTGTTCAGCTGCTCCTCGATCTCGTCGACGATCGACTTGACCTGGCGGTCGTTGGGCGCGGAGGCGAGCAGGAAGGCGTCGGTGATCGACAGCACGTCGCTGACGTCGTACGCGATGATGTCGTGCGCGAGCTTGTCGGCAGCCGCCTGGGCGGCGACGTTGATGAGCTCGATGGAGCGGTCCGTGGCGGTCACTGGTGAGCTTTCCTTCAGATGGTCAAGACAGACCAAGGGTCTCACGGACCGCCGCCCGCACCCCAGACGATTACGTCACCGCCTCCGCGGGCCCCCGCCGACCCGCTGTCTCGCCCTCTGTCCCACCTTCTGTCTCACCCGGCCTCGTAGTCCTGGCCGAGGACCACGGAGACGTCGGCGTTGGGCGCGGTCTTGCCCTTGCGGACCGCGCTCGTCGGCAGGCCGAGGGTCTTGGCGACCTCTGTGGCCTGCGTCTTCTTGGCCGCGTCGGCGTAGGTGACCTGTGAGGTGGGGCGGGCGGTGGAGCCCGCGCCGCTGTCGACGAAGGTGTAGCCGCCGTTGACCAGGGAGACCCGGGCCTTCTGGGCCGCGCCCTTGACCCCGGAGGCGTTCTCGACGCCGACCCGCACGGCCGCGCCCTCCTCCGGGCTCTTCACCGTGCCGCCGAGGACGTCCTTGACCACGCTGTCGCCGGCCTTCTCGGTCAGCGTGCCGTCCGCCCGCACCGGCAGCAGCGTCGTCCGGTAGTCGCCGCCCTTCGCGCGCTCGGCGAGCCTGGCGAGGAAGGCGCCGAGATCCTTCTCCTTCAGCGAGGGGTCGAGGATCTGGGCGAGTGACTCCACGGTGGTCGTGGCCGCCTGCGGGTCCGACGAGAGCTTGCGCAGTACGCCCTGCATGACCTGGCCGAAGCGGTCCAGCTGCGCGCTCGCGCTCTCGCCGGGGGCGCGGTAGGTGGCGTAGGCGACGGCCATCTGGCCGCTCAGGGTCTGCTGCTCGCCCTTGCGCACCAGGGGCGCTTCGCCCTTCTTCGCCTTCGGGTCGGGCACGTCGGCGTCGGTGTCGATGTCGATGTTGCCGACGAGTTCGACGAGGTTGTTCAGGTACGGGGTGTCCAGCCGCCACGTGCCCTCGACCTCGGTGCCGAGGACCGTGTCGATCGACTCCCGGGTGCCCGTCGAGCCGTCGTCGTCGACGGACTTGCCGAGCGTCGTCGGGCTGCCGTTGTCATCGGAGACGGCGAGGGAGTTGGGCAGCAGGACGGTGGCGCCCTGCTCGGTGGTGGTGTTGTCGACCAGGAGCGCGGTGGAGGTGCCGCCGCCCTTGGTGTTGTGCAGATGGACGACGATGACGTCCCGCTTCTGCGGTCCCGCCGAGCCGGCGGCGGCGCCCTCGCCGTCCGACTGGCCGGGCAGCTTGCCCGCGGACCAGAGGTAGCCGACGCCACCCGCGATCGCCAGGGCGAGCACCACGACGAGCGCGACGACGCGGGAGCGCCCGCGCCGCTTGGCCTCCTCGCGCCGCTCGGTGCGGCTCTCGGTGAACTTCAGCCAGTCGATGACGTCCTCGGAGTCCTCGTCCGGCTCCTCGATGAAGGAGAACTGCTCGGTCCTGTAGTCGGGCTGCGGGGCGCGCGTCCCCGCTTCGGGCCCGGCGTACGGCTCGGGCTCCGGCTCGGCCCGCACGGCCTGCGGCGGCTGTGCCTGCGGCGGCTGTGCCTGCGGCGGCTGCGGCTGCTGCGGCGGCGACTGCTGCGGGGCTGCTTGCTGCTGAGGGACCCAGGCCTGCTCGTAGGAGGGCGCGGCGGGGGCGGCCTGCGCACCGCCGTACGGGTCATAGCCGCCCGCGCCATAGCCCTGCTGCTGCCCACCCGCATACGGGTCGTACCCGTACCCCTGAGACTGATGAGGCACCTGCGCCTGAGGCATTTGAGCCTGCTGCGGCACCTGCGGCTGCTGGGACACCTGCTGATACACCGGCTGCCCGTACTCGTCGTACCCGACGACCTGGTACTGGTCGGCCGCGTACTCACCTACGTACTCGCCCGCATACGGATCGCCGCCCGCATAAGGGTCGTACTGTCGGTCGTTCACCGGTGCCCCTCTCGGCTCATTCGCCGCGGTACAGCTCGCGCTTGTCGATATAACGCACCACGCCGTCCGGCACCAGGTACCAGACAGGATCGCCCTTGGCGACCCGCGCGCGGCAGTCCGTGGACGAGATGGCGAGGGCCGGGACCTCCACCAAGGAGACGCCGCCCTTGGGGAGTCCGGGGTCGGCCAGGGTGTGGCCGGGCCGGGTGACCCCGATGAAGTGCGCGAGGGAGAACAGCTCTTCCGTGTCCCGCCAGGTGAGGATCTGGCCGAGCGCGTCGGCGCCCGTGATGAAGAAGAGGTCCGTGTCGGGGTTGAGGGCACGCAGATCCCGCAGCGTGTCCGTGGTGTAGGTCGCTCCGCCGCGGTCGATGTCGATGCGGCTCACCGAGAACTGCGGGTTCTCGGCGGTCGCGATGACCGTCATCAGATAGCGGTCCTCGGCCGGGGACACCTGCTTGTCGCTCTTCTGCCACGGCTGTCCGGTCGGTACGAACACCACTTCGTCGAGGTGGAATTGCGCGGCGACCTCACTGGCCGCCACGAGGTGTCCGTGGTGGATCGGGTCAAACGTTCCGCCCATGACGCCCAGGCGGCGCTTGCCGTTGCTCACCGGACCGATGTCCGTACCGGTATGCGGACCGGTCTCCGGACCGGTAGGCATGTCCTGCTCTCCCATGCGTGCAGACCCTACCGGCCCGGGCGAGGGGCCCTGCTCCGGTCCTAGCGGTCCCGGTTGAAGCGGGTGGTGATCCACAGGAGCAGCATGAGGGCGACGAAGGCGCCACCCCCGGTGAAGAGAGGGCTGAGGCTTTCGTGGTCGCCGCCGTGCTCGCCGCCCTCGGAGGCGAGAGTGACCAGCTGGGCGGCGGTGCTGTGGAGGCTCATCTCAGGCAGGACCTATCCGGGGGTGGGATGGACATAAGGACTTCCGGGCCATCGTATGCGGGGGCCCGGCTCCGGCTCACGTCGACTCAGCCCTTACGGCCCTCATCGCCGCCCCGGTGGCCCTCGTCGCCACCTCGCCCGGCCTCATCAGGACCCTGCCCGGCCTCGCCGCCGCCCTGCCGACCCGCGTCCTCGCCGCGGCGGTACCCGCGCAGCAGGAACCACCCCACCAGGACGCACCCGACGACCATGACGATCAGCACGATCCGCAGCAGATTGCCCGGTCCCTGCTGCTGCGCGGCCTTGGCCGCCTCCGTGAGCCAGACGGCCCCGGGGTTGTGTTCCATGACGGAAGACTCCTTCTGTGTGCTGCCCTGTCACGGTATCTCCGCCTAGGCTGGACCCCACCTCGGGGGCACAAGGGGACGACATATGGGGGAATCCGCATGACCGACGGCAATCACCACAGCGGCGGCGACGGCGAGGGCCACGAGCACGTGCCCAGCCGGCAGCGCAGGCGCTTCCCCGGCATCTCGTCACGTGCCTACGAGCATCCGGCGGACCGCTCGGCCCTGGTGGCCCTGCGCAGGCTCAGCGGATTCGACACGGTCTTCAAGGCGCTCAGCGGTCTGCTGCCCGAGCGGAGCCTGCGGCTGCTGTTCCTGTCCGACTCCGTGCGGGTCTCGGACGCCCAGTTCGCGCACCTCAACACCATGCTGCGGGACGCCTGTTACATCCTGGACCTGGAGAAGGTCCCGCCGATGTACGTCAACCAGGACCCGAATCCGAACGCGATGTGCATCGGGCTCGACGAGCCGATCATCGTCGTGACCACGGCCCTGGTCGAACTGCTCGACGAGGAGGAGATGCGGGCGGTCATCGGCCACGAGGTGGGCCACGCCCTCTCCGGCCACTCCGTCTACCGCACGATCCTGCTCTTCCTCACCAACCTCGCGCTGAAGGTCGCGTGGATCCCGCTGGGCAATGTCGCGATCATGGCGATCGTGACGGCGCTGCGGGAGTGGTTCCGCAAGTCCGAGCTGTCCGCGGACCGCGCGGGCCTCCTGGTCGGCCAGGACATCAAGGCCTCCATGCGGGGCCTGATGAAGCTCGCGGGCGGCAACCACCTGCACGAGATGAACGTGGACGCGTTCCTGGAACAGGCCGAGGAGTACGAGGCCGGGGGCGACCTGCGCGACTCGGTCCTGAAGATCCTGAACATGCTGCCGCGCACGCACCCCTTCGCCACCGTGCGCGCCGCCGAGCTGAAGAAGTGGGCCGAGTCCCGCGACTTCCAGCGGATCATGGACGGCCACTATCCGCGCCGCGAGGAGGACAAGGACGCCTCGGTCTCCGACTCCTTCCGGCAGTCGGCCTCCGCGTACGCCGACGACGTACGCAACAGCAAGGACCCGCTGATGAAGCTGGTCAGCGACATCGCGGGCGGCGCGGGCGACCTGGGCGGCAAGCTGCGCGGAAAGTTCACGGGGCAGGGCGGGCAGGACAGTGGCCGCCCTTCGGACGAAAAGTGACCCACACCGTCCCGGGCCCAGCCGTCAGAGCGAAGGCTGGGCCGCAGCCGCCAGCGACCCGCACAGCGCCGTCGCGCCCCCCGTGGCGTACGGATCGGTGCCGGGCGGGCCGCCCGCCTTCGCCCGCTGCCCCGCGAGCAGCGGCCGCAGGTGGTTCGCGGAGTCGGCCGCGCAGGTGAGCGGCCCCGCCTTCGTGCCGGAGGCGAGCAGCTCGGCCCGGTGCATCCGCAGGTCGTCGCGGTCGAAGCGGAAGTGCAGCTCGCGGCGGACGGTGAACAGCGACGCCGCCGCCTCCCCCTTGCCGGCGCGCCTGAGCGCGTACGCGAACGTATGGTCCGAGGTCACCTCCAGCGTGTTCTTGTCCGCCTCGACCACCCGCAGCGTGCCCTCGACCCGAACCCGCCGGTCGGCGAGCGCGGTCGTCGTCGGGTCGAACCGCACCAGCCAGCCGGTGGGCGCGTGCCGCCCGTCGGCGGCGGGACGCGTGAAGCTCCGGTCGAACTGGGCGAGTTGCTCCGGATCGAGCAGCAGCCGCACGGAGCGCGGCGAGCCGCCGGTGAGCGTGTCCGGGTCGAGCGAGGACTCGACCAGGTAGTCCTTGGCGGTGGTCAGGGCGGACGTCACCTGGCTGTCCGAGAAGTGCGGGGTGCGGCGCGCGGCGGGGAGGTTGATGCCGGCGGCACCCACCCGGAACTGCGCGGCGGGGCTGTGCGCGTAGAGGTCGGCGACCCGCGCGGCGCCGGGCACGCGGCCCTGCGGGGCGAGGGGTATCACCGTCATCCGCAGCGGCTCGGGGCGCTTGGCCGCGGGGTTCTGGTAGGGGTGTCGTATGCCCATGTAGATCGCCGTGCCGAAGGCCAGGGCGATCAGTACGACCAGGAGCAGCGCCTGCCGGGACAGGCCGCGGTGGAGGGCGGGGCGGCGGCGCACGGCGCGCGCGTGGCCGCCCATGCGCTCCTGCGCGGAGAACTCCTGGAGGCGCGCAGCACGCACGAACGACTCGTCGAAGACAACGGATCGGTACTCGTCGTCGCCACCGCTGGGAGCGCCCTCGGGTGTCCCCGCGGGTGGGTCTCCTGGCCCGCCCATACTTTCAGGGTAGGTCTCGGGGAGGTCGGGTAAACGCTGGTGTACGCGACAAGTTCTGACGGCGCCTCACGGTGTGCGCGGCGCCGCGGGGACGGGTGATTGGCCGAATTCGGCGGATGCCGAGGGGCTTGAGGAGACCCCTCTGTCGGCCTTGCCGGTCTTGTCGGCCTTGTCGGTCTTGTCGGCGCTCTGCCCCACTTCGGTGGAGGCGGGCGCGGGCACGCGGTCCTGGCGGCTCGACGAGGCGCCCCGGTAGACGGCGGTGAAGGAGAGGGCGACCATGCCGATGCCCATCACGAGGGCGAGGAGCCAGGCGACGGGGCGGTGCCAGCGGGCGGAGCCGGGGTGGCGGCCGGGGCGGCCGTAACCCCCGCGGGTGTCGTCGTGTTCGTACGCCTCGTCGAAGTCGTCGTGGCCGAAATCGCCGTCGTCGGGGAAGCCGTCGTCGTAGAAGTCGTCGTCCCCGGCGTCGTGGCCCGAGCCGTGGGTGCGGGCCCGGCGGGCTTCGGCCTCGGAGGCCTCCGCGCGCGCCTGGGCGGCGGCCAACAGCCGCTCCACCGCGCTCGGTTCATGTATCTCGGCGGCCCGTACGAAGTCCTCGTCGAAGACCACGGAGGCGAACTCTTCGTCCGCACCCCCGCGGTCGCGGTCGTCGTCGGGCTCCCAGCCGTCAGGGAACGACGGCGTGCCCCCCACGTCCTCCGGCACCCTCCCAGCCTAGACCTGGGAGGGGCGATTTGGGCAGACGGAAGGGGAATTCGGCCGGGATATCAGCCGGGACGCACACAACTCACCGCGGACTCAACGGACATGGCCGTCGCCCGTGACGATGTACTTGGTCGAGGTCAGCTCGGGCAGCCCCATCGGGCCCCGCGCGTGGAGCTTCTGCGTGGAGATGCCGATCTCGGCGCCGAAGCCGAACTGCCCGCCGTCGGTGAAGCGCGTCGAGGCGTTGACGGCGACCGTCGTGGAGTCGACGAGCTGGGTGAAGCGGCGCGCGGCCTGCTGCGAGGTGGTGACGATGGCCTCGGTGTGCCCGGAGGTCCACAGCCGGATGTGCTCGACGGCCTGCTCCAGGGTGTCGACGACGCCGGCCGCGATGTCGTACGAGAGGTACTCGGTCTCCCAGTCCTCGGTGGTCGCGGGCACGACGGTGGCCTTCGAGCCGTCGGCGTACGTGAGCACGCGCTCGTCGGCGTGCACGGTGACGCCTGCCTCGGTGAGGGCGTCGAGCGCGCGCGGCAGGAAGGCGTCGGCGATGTCCTTGTGGACGAGCAGCGTCTCGGCGGCGTTGCAGACGCTGGGGCGCTGCGCCTTGGAGTTGATCAGGATCTCGACGGCCATGTCGAGGTCGGCCGCGGCGTCCACGTAGACGTGGCAGTTGCCGGTGCCGGTCTCGATGACCGGGACGATGGACTCCTCGACGACGGTCTTGATCAGCGAGGCGCCGCCGCGCGGGATGAGCACGTCCACGAGGCCGCGGGCGCGCATCAGCTCGCGTACGGAGTCGCGGCTCTCGCCCGGGACGAGCTGGACGGCGTCCGCGGGGAGACCGGCGCCGTGCACCGCGTCGCGCAGGACGCGCACGAGCGCGGTGTTCGATTCGTACGCCGATGACGAGCCCCGCAGGAGGACGGCGTTGCCGGACTTCAGGCAGAGGGCGGCCGCGTCCACGGTGACGTTCGGGCGGGCCTCGTAGATGATGCCGACCACGCCGAGGGGGACGCGGACCTGGCGCAGGTCGATGCCGTTGGGGAGCGTGGAGCCGCGGACGACCTCGCCGACCGGGTCGGGCAGGGCGGCCACGTCGCGCACGTCGGCGGCGATGGCGCGGACCCGCTCGGGGGTGAGGGTGAGCCGGTCCACGATCGACTCGCTGGTCCCGGCCTCGCGGGCGCGCGCGGTGTCCTTGGCGTTGGCCTCGACGATCTCGGCGGTCCGCACCTCCAGGGCGTCGGCGATCGCGAGGAGCGCGTCGTCCTTGGCGGCGCGTGGCAGCGGCGCGAGCGTGGCGGCGGCACCGCGGGCGCGGTAGGCGGCCTGGGCGACGGGCGAGAGGTTGTCGTAGGGCGAGACGGGAGAGAGCGACGTCATGCCCGCAGGGTAATCCCCGCGCGCGGGGCGGCCACCCGCCGTTCCAGTCCCCGAGACCCGGAACTCAAGACCCGAGACCCGATACCGAAGAGCCGGGACCCGGCACCCGCGACCGCGGGAAGGCGCCCGTGGGACGACGGCTCAAAACAGGTGCCGGTCCCCGGGCCCCGGCTCAGAACGGATGCACACCGACCGGCGTGGCCGGAAGCGGCCCGTACCCCTCCGCGATCCGCTGGTGATACGTGTCGCGGTCGATCACCTCAAGCCCCACGATCTCCCACGGCGGCAGCCGCGCGCTCTGCCGGTGCTCGCCCCAGAGCCGCAGCGCGACCGCGGCGGCGTCGTGCAGATCGCGGGCCTCTTCCCAGTAGCGGATCTCGGCGTGGTCCGGCGCGTACCGGCTGGTGAGGAGAAAGGGGTGGTCGTGGGCGAGCTGTTCGAGGCCGCGCCTGACCTCGTTCAAGGGGGCCTCGGCGCCCGAGACGCTCAGCGTGACGTGCCACAGCCGGGGCGCCTCCACCGCGTCGCCCTCACCGCTCTCGCGCGCCTGTCCCTCGTGCCCGGCGTGCGCCTCGCTCTCGTAGGCCTCGCCCGCGGCGACGCTCGTCAGCGCCCGCTCGGCCGAGCCGCGGGACGCCGCCCCCGGGCGTACTCGTCTCACGACGGCCTCCTTTACGCAATGTCGGTGCGGATACGCAACGGTCGTGCGGAACTGTCTTCAACAAAGTTGAGCAGGCCAAGGGGGTCCGCGGGGCGCTTTTGGGGAGTTTCACCTCGCGCGGACCGCCCGGCCGGGGCCGCCCGCGACGGTTTTCGGCCGGGGCGCGTGGGACTCGTGGGGCGCGTGGTCCGAGGCGACCTGGGCTTTCGGAGCGCCTATCCGTGCAGCGGGACGAGGTCGTCGCGGTGCACGACCTCACGCTCGTACGCAGGTCCGAGTTCGCGCGCGAGATCCCGGGTGGAGCGGCCGAGGAGCTGCGGCAGCTCCTTGGCGTCGAAGTTGACCAGGCCGCGCGCGACGGCCCGCCCCCGGGCATCCCGCAGCTCGACCGGGTCGCCCGCGGTGAAGTCGCCCTCGACCGCGGCGATCCCCGCGGGCAGCAGCGATTTGCGCCCCTCGACGACCGCGCGCACCGCCCCGTCGTCGAGGGTGAGCGCGCCCCGCGGCTCGGAGGCGTGCTGGAGCCACAGGAGCCGGTCGGCGGAGCGGCGGCCCGTGCGGTGGAAGTACGTGCCCGTGGCGCGGCCCGCGAGGGCGTCGGCGGCCTGGCTCGCGGAGGTCAGGACGACCGGGATCCCGGCGGCGGCGGCGATCCGCGCGGCCTCGACCTTGGTGACCATGCCGCCGGTGCCGACGCCCGCCTTGCCCGCGCTGCCGATCTGGACGTGCGCTATGTCGGCGGGGCCCGTCACCTCGGAGACCCTGGAGGTGCCGGGCTTGGCGGGGTCGCCGTCGTAGAGACCGTCGACGTCGGAGAGCAGGACGAGCAGGTCGGCGTGGACGAGGTGGGCGACGAGGGCGGCGAGCCGGTCGTTGTCGCCGAAGCGGATCTCGTCGGTGGCCACGGTGTCGTTCTCGTTGACCACGGGCAGCGCGCCCATCGCGAGGAGCTGGTCCAGGGTGCGGGAGGCGTTGCGGTGGTGGGCGCGGCGGGCCATGTCGTCGGAGGTCAGGAGCACCTGGCCGACGCGTACGCCGTAGCGCGCGAAGGAAGCGGTGTAGCGGGCCACGAGCAGGCCCTGGCCGACGCTGGCGGCGGCCTGCTGGCGGGCCAGGTCCTTGGGGCGCCGGACGAGCCCCAGCGGGGCCAGGCCCGCGGCGATGGCGCCGGAGGAGACGAGCACGATCTCGCGCTCGCCGCCGCTGCGGCTCTTGGCCAGGGCGTCCACGAGGGCGTCGACGCGGTCGGCGTCCAGGCCCCCCGACGCTGTGGTCAGGGACGAGGACCCGACCTTGACGACGACCCGCTGGGCCTCTGCCACCGACTGCCTTGCCGCTGTCACGCGCTTCCCCACATTGTCCCGACGTACCGGAGTTCCGGAGTCCCGGAGTCCCGAAGTCCCGGATCTGCAATCTACGTGAGGATGCGGATCGCGCGCGCACTTGTTCCGCGGAGCGGGACCCGGCGGCCCGGGGCGCCCGCCCCCGGTCCGCGAGGGGAAAAACGCACCCGGGGTTCAGTCTCCTTTGCCCCTTTTTCCGGTGATTGAGGTCACGGAAGATTGCTACGGAGCCACCGCGCGTCATACGGTCAGTGGTCGACTTCCCCCCATTCCCTCAATCTTCCCCGCCAGGAGCCCACGCCCGTGCCCTCTGCCGGACTCGCATCCCGACGCATCGTGCAGCTGTCAGCGCTGTTCGCGATGCTCGCGCTCTTCACGACCCAGCTCGTGAGCGCGCTGCTTCCCTACGTCCCGGTCTTCGTCGCCGCGGCCGCCGCGAACCTCGCGCTCGACATCTATCTGCAGTACAAGCAGCCGGGCCTCCTCTCGCTCCTTGGCAAGATCCGCTTCGACGTCACGGTCCGCCAGCTCCTGCGCGACATGCTGATGCTGGTGGGTCTGCTGCGCATCGACGGCATAGAGCCGCTGGCCGAGCAGTCGCCGCTGACGACCGCCCTGCTCGCCTTCTACGCCCTGCACTTCGGCTGCCAGGCCGTCGCCATACTCGTACGCCGTACCCGCGCGCTGCCGATCGTCACGCGCAACATCGACGCCTCCGCGCTGCACCTGACGGCCGCCCCGCCGCGGATCCTCTCGCGCCGCCAGGCCCACCGCCTGCTCACGTTCTCGGTGCCCACGACGGTCGGCCTGCTGCTCACCGCGGCCACCACCGACGCGTACTGGGGCGGCATCGGCCTCGGCATCTCCCTGGCGCTGATCGCCGGCGGCACCCTCTACCTCGCCACCTGGCTGCTGCCCAAGAAGCGGGCGAAGAACGACGAGCGGGTCCTGGAGTGGCTCGACCAGTGGCTGGCCGACTACAAGCCGACCGTCGGCATGTACTTCTCGGGCGGCACCACGTCCGCGTACCAGGCGAACATGTGGCTCTCCACGCTCTCCCAGCTCGACGGCAGGCCGCTGATCGTGCTGCGCGAGCGGTTCATGGTGCAGAAGATCGACGCCACGGACGTCCCGATCATCTGCTTCCCGAAGGTGGCGACGATGTTCTCCCTGGAGACGTCGACGCTGAAGATGCTGCTGCACCCGGCGAACGCCGCGAAGACCTCGCAGGTCCTGCGCATCCCGACGATCAAGCACGCCTTCATCAACCACGGCGAGAGCGACAAGCTGTCCTCCTGCAACCCGTACGCGAAGGCCTACGACGAGGTGTGGGTGGCCGGCCCCGCGGCCCGCGACCGCTACCAGCTCGCCGACATCGGCGTCGACGACAAGGACGTCGTGGAGGTGGGCCGCCCCCAGCTCTCCCCCATCCTGCCGTTCACGGGCGCGCCCACCGGCCCGTACACGACCGTCCTGTACGCCCCCACCTGGGAGGGCTGGGACGGCAACCCCGGCAACACCTCGGTGGTCCTGGCCGGTGAGAACATCGTCCGCGAGCTGCTCGCCGACCCGGGCGTGCGCCTGCTCTACAAGCCGCACCCGATGACCGGCTCGCAGGACCCGCGCGCGGGCGCCGCCAACGAACGCATCAAGGCGATGATCCTCGCCGCCAACGCCAAGCGCTCCGGCGCGCGCCCCGGCCCCGAGGCGGCGGCCGAACTGGAGCGCCGCACCGCGGCCCTGGACGAGCTGACCGCGCGGAAGTTCCGCAAGAGCGCGGACGAGCAGGAGCGGATGATGCTCCAGGGCTCCCCCGACGGCGGTCAGCAGGCCGCCGTGGCCGAGGCGATGGCCGCGTGGGAGGCCGCGTTCTGGGCCTCGTTCCCGGAGTGGGAGCACCAGATCGTCACGGGCCCGCGCCCGGCGATCTTCTCCTGCTTCAACCAGGCGGACCTGCTGATCAGCGATGTCTCCTCGGTCGTCTCCGACTGGCTGAGCAGCGAGAAGCCGTACGCCGTCGCCAACACGGCCGGGATGTCCGAGGCGGAGTTCCGCGCGAGCTTCCCCACGGTCTCGGCGGCGACGATCCTGACCCCCGAGGCGGACGGCATGGCGGCCCTTCTGAAGGCCGTACGCGCCCCGGAGCTGGACTCCCACGCGGAGGCCCGCGCCGAGCTGAAGGAGCACCTCCTGGGCCCCTCTGACCCGCCTTCCCTGGCCCGCTTCAACGCCGCGGCGCTCGCCCTGTGCGCCAAGGCCGACGCCCGCCGCGCCCGCATGGCCTCCCGCATCGACGCGGAGATCCCCGGCCAGCGCGTCGCGGAAGAGGCGGCGGAGGAGACGGCACAGGATCCTTCGGAGTCGAACGGCGCGGAGGACTCGGTCACCGCGTAAACACCTGAAGCATGCGGAAGGGGCCCCGGAGCAAAAGCTCCGGGGCCCCTTCTGTTACTGCTGTGGGCAATCGTTCCGCAGGGCGGAACGGGTGGGCACAGCCCCAAGCGCCGGGCGCCACCCTAGAAGGCAGCACCCCGGAACCCGCCCAGGGCGCCCCCGCCTAGAACGGCTCGAAGTCGTCGTAAGCCCGCTGCGCGTCGTCCCGCTCCGCCTCGCGGTCCTTGCGGCGCTGCGCGGCCGGCCGGGGCGCCTCGAGGCGGTGGTCCTCGCCACGGCGGCCCAGCATCTCCGCGCCGGCCATCATCGTCGGCTCCCAGTCGAAGACGACCGCGTTCTCCTCGGGACCGATGGCGACGCCGTCGCCCGCGCGGGCACCGGCCTTCATCAGCTGGTCCTCGACGCCGAGGCGGCTGAGGCGGTCCGCGAGATAGCCGACGGCCTCGTCGTTGTTGAAGTCGGTCTGACGGATCCAGCGCTCCGGCTTCTCGCCGCGCACGCGGTAGATGCCGTCGTCCTCGCGGGTGACGGTGAAGCCGCTGTCGTCCACGGCCTTGGGGCGGATGACGATACGGGTCGCCTCCTCCTTCGGCTTCGCGGCACGCGCGGCGGCGACCAGCTCGGCGAGGCCGAAGGACAGCTCCTTGAGGCCCTTGTGCGCGACGGCCGACACCTCGAAGACGCGGTAGCCGCGCGCCTCCAGGTCGGGCCGGACCATCTCGGCGAGGTCCTGGCCGTCGGGCACGTCGATCTTGTTGAGGACGACGATGCGGGGACGGTTCTCCAGGCCCGCGCCGTACAGCCGCAGCTCCTTCTCGATGACGTCGAGGTCGGAGACGGGGTCGCGGTCGGACTCCAGGGTCGCCGTGTCGAGCACGTGCACGAGCACGCTGCACCGCTCGACGTGCCGCAGGAACTCCAGGCCGAGGCCGCGGCCCTCGCTGGCGCCCGGGATGAGGCCGGGCACATCGGCGACGGTGTAGACGGTCGAGCCCGCCGTGACCACGCCGAGGTTCGGGACGAGGGTCGTGAACGGGTAGTCCGCGATCTTCGGCTTCGCGGCGCTCAGCACGGAGATCAGCGAGGACTTGCCCGCGCTCGGGTAGCCCACGAGGGCGACGTCGGCGACGGTCTTCAGCTCGAGGACGAGGTCCCGCGCCTCACCGGGCACACCGAGCAGCGCGAAGCCGGGGGCCTTGCGCCGGGCGGAGGCCAGCGCCGCGTTGCCGAGGCCGCCGCGGCCGCCCTGGCCCGCGATGAAGGTGGTGCCCTGGCCGACCATGTCGGCGAGGACGTTGCCCTCGCGGTCCATGACGACAGTGCCGTCGGGGACCGGCAGGACGAGGTCCTGGCCGTCCTTGCCGGAGCGGTTGTCACCGGCGCCGGGCTGGCCGTTGGTGGCCTTGCGGTGCGGGCTGTGGTGGTAGTCGAGCAGGGTGGTGACGTCCTGGTCGACGACCAGGATCACGTCACCGCCACGGCCGCCGTTGCCGCCGTCCGGGCCGCCGAGCGGCTTGAACTTCTCACGGTGAACGGAGGCACAGCCGTGGCCCCCGCTACCCGCGGCGACATGCAGCTCGACGCGGTCCACGAAGGTGGTCATGGTTCAGTGCCTCCAGAAACGAACGTGCAGGGATGTCTCTTGCGTAACACGCGAAAGGCGGACCCGCTTCCCCGCCGGGGAAGTGAGGTCCGCCTCGCGAAAAGAACCGATCAGGCGACCGGAACGATGTTCACGACCTTGCGGCCACGGTGGGTACCGAACTCCACCGCACCGGCGTCGAGCGCGAACAGCGTGTCGTCCTTGCCACGGCCGACGCCGGAGCCCGGGTGGAAGTGGGTGCCGCGCTGGCGGACCAGGATCTCACCGGCGTTGACGACCTGACCGCCGAAGCGCTTCACGCCGAGCCGCTGAGCATTGGAGTCGCGACCGTTCCGAGTGGACGATGCGCCCTTCTTGTGTGCCATCTTGTCTCAGTCCCTTACTTCGCAGCCGTGGGGATACCGGTGACCTTGATCGCCGTGTACTGCTGGCGGTGACCCTGGCGACGGCGGTAGCCGGTCTTGTTCTTGTACCGAAGGATGTCGATCTTGGCACCCTTGTGGTGGTCCACGACCTCGGCGGTGACCTTGATACCGGCCAGCACCCACGGGTCGCTGGTCACGGAGTCGCCGTCGACGACGAGCAGGGTCGAGAGCTCGACCGTGTCGCCAACCTTGGCCGTGGGAATCTTGTCAACCTCAACGATGTCGTCGACAGCAACCTTGTGCTGGCGACCACCGCTGCGCACGATGGCGTACACGCGGATCTCTCTCTCGCTCGGAACGGGACCCCCGCAGTCCAGCCACCCGCGAAAGCAGGCGGCCTCTCCCGACCCGGAAGCAGTGCCCGCGGTTCAGGAGGAAAAGGGTTTACAGGGGGCGGGCGTGCATAGGAACACGCCGACGGTCAAGGTTACGGGGCCCGCCCTGAAGGGTCAAACCGGGCCCCGCACCCCCGCTCACGTGGTCGGCTTCTCACCGTCCGGCGGCAGCGGCTTGACGCCCTTGCACAGGTCCGTCTTGTCGGCCGTGCCCGGCCAGGCCACGGCCCCCGTGCGGAGGAAGTGCGAGCGGTAGGTGTCGTGCACCGAGTCGTCGTCGACCTTGACGATCGCCTCGTCGTTCTCGCGCAGCGCGGGCGCCGTGTAGTTCTGCGAGCCGGTGAAGGAGACCTTGTTCCGCTTGCCGTCGTACATGCCGTCGATGAGCAGGTACTTCGAGTGGATGATGTAGGGCGTGATCAGCTTGGCGCCGGGGTTCAGCGGGTCCCTGTCGTCGTTGTAGCAGCGTACGGAGGGGCCGCCGGGCGTGTGGAGCTGCTCCCAGGTGCCGGGGGTGCCGCCCTGGCTCTTGGCGCTGTCCGTCTCGGCGTACAGGATGCTGACGTCGCAGCCGGCCTTCTTCAGGGAGACCAGCTTGTCGGCGATCTGCTTGCGCGTGATCTTGAAGATGGCGGCGCGGACCTTGGTGCGCTGCGTCACGCCCGCCGAGTCCCGGTAGGTGCACCGGATGTTGTTCATCACCGAGTACATGGTGTCGGTCTCGTTGACCGTGCCGTTGCGCGGGAAGAAGTACGCCTTGTAGCGGCCGCTGCTGACCGTGCGGTAGTCCCAGCCCTGCCACTGCTTGCCGAGCATGTCCGTGAAGTAGTCGGCGTACGCGTCGTACATGGCGGGGTTGTTCGGGAGCAGCAGCGCGTCGTTGAAGAACTTGGTGTGCGCGGACGGCGTCGAGTTCGACGTGGTCTGCACGACGACGTCCCTGGCGCCCTCGACCTGCGAGAACAGCCAGAACTTGTTGTGCATGATCGACTTGCCGTACCGCGGGTCGCCCAGGCAGGACTTCCCGGTCGGGCAGAGCGTCACGAAGGACGGCCTGGTCTTGCTCGTGCCGAGCGCCTGCATGAGGCGTGCGTACGAGGCGTTGGTGGGCCGGTCGCTCTTGCTGGTCTCGTCGAGCAGGACCTGGACGTGCACGCCGCGCCGCTTGGCGGCGACGAGCGCGTCGACGATCGGGGCCTCCCACACGTGGTAGACCGCGACCTTGATCGTCGACCCCGGCACCGCGGCGTTCGTCAGTTCGATCAGCCGGGTGCGGATCGCGTGCTGCTGGTCGACGCCGCCCTTCGGGTCGTTGAAGATCGGGCCCTCGGTCCAGGTGGGCGTCGGCGTCGTGTCCGCGGAGGCGGTACCCACCGACCCCGCGGCCTGGATCCCCGCCGCCGACAGGACCGTGGCCAGCGCCACGGCCTGGCGTCCGCCCTTGACCGGCTTCACCGCACGGTGCCGTCCCGTGCCTCGCAGGCGCGTGTGCGCCATCTGTCATCCCTCCCTGACGCGGGCGCGCCGTCTCCCCACACGCGCACTCACGTCGCTGTTCAACCGTCAGACCGCATGAGTTTTACAGGTGTTGCTCTTGTGCTCAAAGGCGAGGGTGGCCGCTTCACGCTTTCGAGCAGTGCGGGGCCGTTTCCCGGACACGGCGGTGCCCCCCTGCTCAGGCCGCACGGCCGAACAGGGGGGCACCGGTCGCGAAGGGGTCAGCCCTCGCTCGAGGCGTCGGCCGAGACGCCGGACGGCGTCTGCTCCGCCGCCGCGGCCTTCTTCGCCGTCGTCTTCGACGCCTTCTTGGCCGTCGTCTTCTTCGCGGCCGTCTTCTTGGCCACGGTCTTCTTAGCCGCCGTCTTCTTGGCGGGCGCCTTCTTGGCGGCCTTACGCGCCGTCTTCTTGGCCGGAGCCGCTTCCCCGGCCGGGGCCTCGGCCTCGGCAGCGGGCTGCTCCGGCTCTGCCTTCGCGGGCTCCGCCTTCACGGGCGCGGCCTTCTCCGCCGAAGGGACGACCACGACGGCCGCCTCCTCGGACGCGGTCGGCGCGGTGGCCTTGCGCACCGCGCGGCGGCGCGGACGGGCCGGAGCGGCGTCGGCGACGGGCGCCTCGGCCACGGGCTCGGCCACCGGCTCGGCGGCGGGCTCGGCCTTGGGCGCCGGGGCCACGACGACCTCGGCGGCCTCGGGCTCGGCGCTCTGCGCGGTCTTCGGCGAACCGGCGGGCGACGTCGCCTTGCGGACGGCACGACGGCGCGTACGTCCCTTCGGCGCGGCGTCCGCGGTGTCCGTGGCGACCGTGGCGTTCGCGGCGGGAGCCTCGGCCTGCGCCTCGTGGGCCTCATGCGCCTCGTGCGCCGCCTCGACGGCCTCCGGGGTGCCGACCATCGGGTCCTCGGCGGCCGGGGCCGCGGTGCGGGCGACGTCGGACTCGACGACCGGGACCTCGGCCTCGGCGGCCTCCGCCTCGGCCTTCGCGGCCTTCTCCGCGGCCCTCTCGGCCGCCTTCGCCCGCTTGCCCGACCGCTTGGAGGGCTCCGCCTTCGGAGCCTCCGGCGCCTCCTGCGCCTCATCAGGCACGGTCTCCGCGCGCGGGGCACCCGCGGGGGCCGAGGCCCGCCGCGTCGCCCTGCGCCGGGAGCGGCCACCGCGCGAAGCGGCGGCCTCGGCCTCGGCCGCGCTGCTGTACAGCTCCTCGTCGGGCACGAACTCGGGCTCGGGCAGCGCCACCGGAGCGGCGGCCTCCGCCGCGACCTCTTCCTCGGTCTCGATCACATCGGCATCGACGACGTCGGCCTCGTGCTCGTGGCCGTGCTCGTGGTCCTGGTGGTCCGCGCCGGCCCGGCCGCGCTTCTTGCGCTTGCCGCCACCACCTGCGGAGGTCGGCTGTTCCATGTGCACGATGACGCCGCGGCCGTTGCAGTGCACGCAGGTCTCGGAGAAGGACTCCAGGAGCCCCTGGCCGACACGCTTGCGGGTCATCTGGACCAGGCCCAGCGAGGTGACCTCGGCGACCTGGTGCTTCGTACGGTCGCGTCCGAGGCATTCGAGCAGGCGGCGCAGGACCAGGTCGCGGTTGGACTCCAGGACCATGTCGATGAAGTCGATGACGACGATGCCGCCCAGGTCGCGCAGGCGCAGCTGGCGCACGATCTCCTCGGCCGCTTCGAGGTTGTTCCTCGTCACGGTCTCTTCGAGGTTGCCGCCCTGACCGGTGAACTTGCCGGTGTTGACGTCGACGACGATCATCGCCTCGGTCTTGTCGATCACCAGCGAGCCGCCGCTCGGCAGCCAGACCTTGCGGTCCAGGGCCTTCGCGAGCTGCTCGTCGATCCGGTACGTCGCGAAGACGTCGACCTCGGACGTCCACCGCGAGAGGCGGTCGGCCAGGTCGGGCGCGACGTGCGAGACGTATCCGTGGATGGTCTGCCAGGCGTCGTCACCGCTGACGATGACCTTGGAGAAGTCCTCGTTGAAGATGTCGCGGACCACGCGGACGGTCATGTCCGGCTCGCCGTAGAGCAGGCCCGGCGCGCTCGTGGAGGCCGCCTTCGACTTCTTCTGGATCTCCTCCCACTGACCCTGCAGACGCTCGACGTCACGGCGCAGCTCGTCCTCGCTCGCGCCCTCGGCGGCGGTGCGCACGATGACGCCCGCGTCCTCGGGGACGATCTTCTTGAGGATGGTCTTCAGACGCGCGCGCTCGGTGTCGGGCAGCTTGCGGCTGATGCCGGTCATCGACCCCTCGGGGACGTAGACCAGATAGCGGCCGGGCAGCGAGACCTGGCTGGTCAGGCGGGCGCCCTTGTGGCCGATCGGGTCCTTCGTGACCTGTACGAGGACCGACTGGCCGGACTTGAGGGCGGACTCGATGCGGCGCGGGCCGTTGGCCATGCCGAGCGCCTCGAAGTTGACCTCACCGGCGTACAGGACCGCGTTGCGGCCCTTGCCGATGTCGATGAACGCGGCCTCCATGGACGGCAGCACGTTCTGGACCTTGCCCAGGTAGACGTTGCCGACGTAGCTGGTGGCCTGCTCCTTGTTGACGTAGTGCTCGACGAGCACGTTGTCTTCCAGGACGCCGATCTGGGTGCGCTCGCCGTTCTGGCGTACGACCATCACGCGCTCGACGGCCTCGCGGCGCGCCAGGAACTCGGCCTCGGTGATGATCGGGACGCGGCGGCGGCCCTGCTCGCGGCCCTCGCGGCGGCGCTGCTTCTTGGCCTCCAGGCGGGTCGAGCCCTTGATGGACTGGACCTCGTCGGCGCCGGTGCCCAGCTCGCGCTCCGGGTCCTTCGCACGCCGCTCGCGCGGCTCGCGGACCTTGACGACCGTGCGCTCGGGGTCGCTGTCGCCCGGCTCGCCCTCGGGGGAGTCACCGGCGCGACGGCGGCGGCGACGGCGCCGACGGCTGCTGCTCGAACCGGAGCCGCCGTTGTCCGAGGCCGAATCCTCGGTGTCCGCGCTGTCGTCGGCGTCCTCGGCGTCCTCGGCGGTCTGCTCCGCGGTGTCCTCGGCGTCCTGCTCCGCCTGCTCGGCGGCGGTGTCGTCGTCGGACTCGGCTCCGGCGTCGTGCTGCTCGCCGTCCTGGTCGGCCAGGTCACCGCGGCGACGGCGGCGGCCACCGCGACGGCGCCGACGGCCCTGGCGCTCGCCGGCCTCCTCCGCGTCGTCATCGGAGTCGGCCTGCTCGGCCGCGGTCTCCTCGGCCTCTTCGGCGGGCTGCTGCTCGGCGGCCTTGGCGGGCTCCCGCTCCTCGGCGGCGGGCTGCTCCTCCGCGGCCCGACGGCGGCGGCGACGGCGCGGGGACGTCTCCTCCTCCGCCACGGGGGCGGCGGGCTCCTCGACGACGGACTCCTCCGCGGCCTCGGCGGCGGCCGCGGCCGCGGCGCTCTCCGGGGTCTGGAACATCGGCGCGGCGAACACCGGCGCCTGGAAGACGGCGACGGCGGGACGTGCGGGCTTGCGGCCGTTGCCCTCACCGGAGGCGTCGGCGCTCTGTGCCTTGCGGGCCTTGTGACCGGCGGGCGCGGAGAATCCGACGGCCGCGGTCTTACGGGTGGCGCGGCGGCGACGGCCACGGGGGGCGTCGTCCTCCGCGGGCTCGGCTTCCTCGACCGGCGCGGGCTGCGCGGACTGCGCGGGCGCCTCCGCCTCGGCCTTCTCGTCAGCCTTGCCGGGCTTGTCGGCCTGCTCGGCGGCCTGCGGCGCACCGGCGGGCGCGGAGGCCCGACGGCTGGCACGGCGACGCGCACGCGGCGCGGGAGCTGCCTCCTCGGCCTCCTCAACGGCGGGAGCCTCGGCGGGCACGGCGACCTCAGCGGCAGCCGAAACGGCCTCAGCCACCTCGGCACCCTGCGGCGCACCGGCGGGCGCGGAGGCCCGACGGCTCGCACGACGACGCGCACGCGGCGCCGGAGCAGCCTCCTCGACCTCCTCGGCCTCTTCCGCAACGGGGGCGGGAGCCTCGGCAGGCTCCGTCACCTCAGCGGCCTGCGGCGCACCGGCGGGCGCGGAAGCGCGACGGCTCGCACGGCGACGCGCACGGGGCGCGGGAGCTGCCTCCTCGGCCTCCTCAACGGCGGGAGCCTCGGCGGGCACGGCGACCTCAGCGGCAGCCGAAACGGCCTCAGCCACCTCGGCACCCTGCGGCGCACCGGCAGGCGCGGAGGCGCGGCGGCTGGCACGACGACGCGCACGCGGCGCCGGAGCAGCCTCCTCGGCCTCCCCGGCCTCCTCGGCAACAGGCGCGGGAGCCTCAGCGGGCTCCGTCACCTCGGCGGCCTGCGGCGCACCGGCGGGCGCGGAAGCGCGACGGCTCGCACGGCGGCGTGCACGCGGCGCGGGAGCCGCCTCCTCGGCGGCGGCCACCTCGTCGGTCTCCTCGACCTCTGAGACGTCCGCGGAGACGTCCCCGGTGATGTCTTCGGCGGCGGGGGTGGCCGGTATGGCCGGGGCCGCGGCCTCCGTGGTGCCCGCGGGCGGTCCCGCGGGACGCGACGCGGCGCGGCGCCTGCGGCGCGGCGGCAGAGTGTCGCTGGGGGTGTTGTTCTGCGAGCCCTCAGTGGGTTCGGTCGGCTCAAGCATGCGGGCGGTTCTCCCGTCACGCTCCCGGGCGCCGCGCCTTGTCCGTGATGTCCGCGGCTCGCGCTAGATGCGCGGGGCCGCCATCCGGGGGCGTGGGCGCCGCACGGGAGCTCTCTATGTCTTGTCTCGCCGGTTCCGTACGCCCAAATGCGGACGGCCTGGCGAAAGTCTCGGTCAGTGCGCTGCCCGACCCAGGTGGCTCCCGAGTACAAGGGCTGCGCTTCGACGTACGTCCCTCAGCGGGGGCCTTCCGGCGCCGGCGCCTTCGCGGCGGCAGATACGGCGGCCGTGGGTGGGGCGGCCGTGACTGCCTCGCGGTCGGGCGCGAGCGGGTCGGTCACCGTGCCGGTCTCTTCATCGAAAAGCCCCTGCGCCAGCCTGGTCACCGCTGCGGGGACCGGCGGCGCCAGGTCGGCCACAGCTCGGAGACCGGACAGGACGTCGTCAGGTCGTACGGCAGGTGTCACGTGCCGAACAACCAGCCGCAGTATCGCACAGGGCTTGTCGCTCGGCCTATCAGTGCCGCGCGCGGCCGCCTCACCATCGGTGACCGCTTCCAGGCTCACGACGGCCTCGCGCGCGTCGAAGGTGCGCATGCCGCTCTTCGTGCGGCGCTGGACCTCGACCTTCTCGGCGGCGCGGAACACCTCCGCCGCCTGCTGTGCCCGCGCGGGCTCCACGCCGTCGAGGCGCAGCTCCCAGACGGAGGCGGTCAGCCGGTCGGCGAGGCCCGAGGTACGGGACTCGACGGCGTCGGTGATGTCCAGACCGTCCGGCAGCGACTCGTTCAGCAGCTCGCGCAGCTGGTCGGGGTCGCGCGGCGCGGTGAGCGCGATCTCCAGGTACTCGGCCTCACTGCCCGTGCCGGTGGGTGCGGCATTGGCGTACGACACCTTCGGGTGCGGGGTGAACCCCGCCGAGTACGCCATGGGCACCTCGGCGCGGCGCAGCGCACGCTCGAAGGCGCGCTGGAAGTCACGGTGGCTGGTGAACCGGAGGCGGCCGCGCTTGGTGTAGCGCAGGCGGATGCGCTGCACCGCGGGTGCGGGCGGCGGGCCTTCGGGCTGTCGCTTGCCCAGTGTCGTTCAGTCCTTCGTGAGAGCGGTCGTACTGCTACCTAGAGTACGTGCCCCGCGCGCGTCAGGTTCCCGCCGGGCCACCGGTACGGGCACGGGCTCCCCCGCTGTCGCCGCCACCGGCGCCGGCTGCCCGGGTGCCCCGAAGAGCATGCGCCGTACGTCGGCCCGCGCCTGTCGCACGCTCTCGCGGGCGGCGGTGAGGGCCTGTCGGGTGGTGCGGCGGACCTCCTTGACGGCCCTGGCGGCGGGGCGCCACACGGCGTCGCGGACCAGGTGTCCGACGGGTGTGAGAACGGTCCTGTAGACCCACCGCACCGGCTCCACGAAGATCCACCGAAGGAGTTTGGCGAGGAAGCGGCCGATGACGAGGGAGAGGTGCCCGGCGACGCGCCAGGCGTGCCCGAGCGCGTCACCGATCTCGCGGGCGACGACGGCGACGGCCCGCCCGATGGGCGCGAGCAGCCAGCGCCAGACGGCGACGGCGGGCGCGACGAGGATCCAGCGGAACAGGGTCGATACGACGGTCCAAGTGCCGCGCGCCAGCCAGGAGATGCCCGCCCCGATCCCCCGCGCCAGCCACGCGATCCCGTGCCCGATGGGGGTCAGGACCGCCCGGTACAGCCACACGGACGGCACCACGATCAACACGCGGCCCAGCCAGGCGAGACCGGCGCCGACCGGCACGACCACGTACCGCCAAAGACCCACCCACGGCCAGACGAAGACCGCCTTCAGCAGCCAGACCAGGACCGCGCCGATGCCCCGTCCGGCCGCCGCGGCCCCGGCGCCGAGCGCCCGCGCCAGCCAGGCGATACCGTGTCCGATCGGGGTCAGCACGGACGCGTACAGCCACGCCGCCGGGATCGCGACGAGGTGGCGCCACAGCCACGCGCAGCCCGCGCCGATACCGAGCGCCAGCGCCGAGATGCCCCGGCCAATACCCCGCGCCAGCCACGCGATCCCGTGCCCGATCGGGGTCAGGACCGCCCGGTACAACCACACGGACGGCACCACGATCAACACGCGGCCCAGCCAGGCGAGACCGGCGCCGACCGGCACGACCACGTACCGCCAAAGACCCACCCACGGCCAGACGAAGACCGCCTTGAACAGCCACGTCAGGACCGCGCCGATGCCGCGCCCGACCGGCCGCAGGCCCCTGAAGTACAGGAAGCGTCCACAGACGGCGAGCGCGTCCCACACCAGGCGCACCGGCACCACGAGCACCAGCACCACGATCCGTACGGGCAGCCGGATCGCGACGGCGAGACAGCCCTCGGCCTGCGGGGGGTGACGGTCGGCCTGCCCCGGCGGGGGCTGCTGGGCAGCCTCGTGGGGAGGTCGTTTTTCCAGGTCCATGTCGTCCTAGACGCGTGGGAGTCCGGTTCGGATCCAGTACCGCAGTTTTCCGCCCCGCTCGTCCTCGAAGGCGCCGCCCGACGCCTCGATGACCTTGCGCGAGCCGATGTTGTCGGTGTCGCAGGTCACCAGGACGGATTCCAGGCCCAGTTGGGCCGCGTACGGCAGGCAGGCGCGCAGCATCCCGGTGGCGTGGCCGCGGCGGCGGGCGGTGGGGCGGACGTCGTAGCCGATGTGGCCGCCGTACTCGCGCAGGAAGCGGGTGGCGATGGTGTGGCGGATGGCGACGCGGCCGAAGTAGTCGGCGCCGTCCACGTACCAGAGGGTCGTGACCGGGACGGAGTGCGGCGCGGCGGGGTAGGCGGCGGCGTCGACCTCGGCGACGTACCGCGCGAAGACGACGGGGTCGTGCCACTTCTCGCCGTAGTCCCGCAGGGTGCGGCCGAGCGTGGTGTCGTCGTCCGCCCCGCCCCGCCCCTCGGCCCGGAACTCCTCCATCGCGGCGATGTAGGAGCGGTGGACCAGGGCGGTGGGCGGGGCGAGTCGCGGCACGTGGGGCTACTTGACGACCGTGAGCGGCAGGAGCTTCTTGCCGGTGGGGCCGATCTGGATGTGCGTGTCCATCTGGGGGCACACACCGCAGTCGAAGCACGGCGTCCAGCGGCAGTCCTCGACCTCGGTCTCGTCGAGCGAGTCCTGCCAGTCCTCCCAGAGCCAGTCCTTGTCGAGACCGGAGTCCAGGTGGTCCCAGGGCAGCACCTCTTCGTACGTGCGCTCGCGCGTGGTGTACCAGTCGACGTCGACGCCCATCTCGGGCAGCGTCTTCTCGGCACAGCGCATCCAGCGCTCGTAGCTGAAGTACTCGCGCCAGCCGTCGAAGCGGCCGCCCTCCTCGTAGACCGCGCGGATCACGGCGCCGATGCGGCGGTCGCCGCGCGAGAGCAGGCCCTCGACGATGCCGGGCTTGCCGTCGTGGTAGCGGAAGCCGATCGAGCGGCCGTACTTCTTGTCGCCGCGGATCTTGTCGCGGAGCTTCTCCAGGCGGGCGTCGGTCTCCTCGGCGGAGAGCTGCGGGGCCCACTGGAACGGCGTGTGCGGCTTGGGCACGAAGCCGCCGATCGACACCGTGCAGCGGATGTCGTTCGAACCGGAGACCTCGCGGCCCTTCTGGATGACCTTCGTCGCCATGTCGGCGATCTGGAGGACGTCCTCGTCGGTCTCGGTGGGCAGGCCGCACATGAAGTACAGCTTCACCTGGCGCCAGCCGTTGCCGTACGCGGTGGAGACGGTGCGGATGAGGTCTTCCTCGGACACCATCTTGTTGATGACCTTGCGCATGCGCTCGGAGCCGCCCTCGGGGGCGAAGGTCAGGCCCGACCTGCGGCCGTTCCTGGTCAGCTCGTTGGCGAGGTCCACGTTGAAGGCGTCGACGCGGGTCGAGGGGAGGGACAGCCCGATCTTGTCCTCCTCGTACCGGTCGGCGAGGCCCTTGGCGACCTCGGCGATCTCGGTGTGGTCCGCGGAGGAGAGCGAGAGCAGGCCGACCTCTTCGAAGCCGGTCGCCTTGAGACCCTTCTCGACCATGTCGCCGATGCCGGTGATGCTTCGCTCCCGCACGGGGCGCGTGATCATGCCGGCCTGGCAGAAACGGCAGCCGCGGGTGCAGCCGCGGAAGATCTCGACGGACATCCGCTCGTGGACGGTCTCCGCGAGCGGGACGAGGGGCTGCTTGGGGTAGGGCCACTCGTCGAGGTCCATGACGGTGTGCTTGGAGACCCGCCACGGCACGCCCGACCTGTTGGGCACGACGCGGGCGATCCGCCCGTCCGGGAGGTACTCGACGTCGTAGAAGGCCGGGATGTAGACGGAACCGGTCTTCGCGAGGCGCAGCAGGACCTCCTCGCGGCCGCCGGGACGGCCCTCCGCCTTCCAGGCGCGGATGATCTCCGTCATGTCGAGCACGGCCTGCTCGCCGTCGCCGATGATCGCCGCGTCGATGAAGTCGGCGATCGGCTCGGGGTTGAAGGCGGCGTGGCCGCCGGCGAGGACGATCGGGTCCTCGACGGTGCGGTCCTTGGACTCCAGCGGGATGCCCGCGAGGTCGAGGGCGGTCAGCATGTTGGTGTAGCCCAGCTCGGTGGAGAAGCTGAGCCCGAAGACGTCGAAGGCCTTCACCGGGCGGTGGGCGTCCACCGTGAACTGCGGGACCTGGTGCTCGCGCATCAGCGCCTCCAGGTCCGGCCACACGCTGTACGTGCGCTCGGCGAGGACGCCGGGGCGCTCGTTCAGGACCTCGTAGAGGATCATGACGCCCTGGTTGGGCAGCCCGACCTCGTAGGCGTCGGGGTACATGAGCGCCCAGCGGACGTCGCAGCTGTCCCACGGCTTGACGGTGGAGTTCAGCTCACCGCCGACGTACTGGATGGGCTTCTGCACATGCGGGAGCAGAGCTTCGAGCTGTGGGAAGACCGATTCGGCAGACATCGCGAACCTTCATGAGCCGGCAGGGGTGACCATCAAGCGTACCCCGGGGTTCACCCGCCGAGCGCCGCCCGCACTTTCCGCCGGGACGCACCGGCCCACACCCCCGGCAGCGCCCGCTCGCCGTCCGCCGCGCTCGCTTCCTCCTGGCCGTACAGCAGGCCCCAGGCGAAGGCGTTCTCGCCCGCCATGTGGGCCTGGACGGCCAGGGCGCGCAGGGCCTCACGGGCGACCACGCTGTCCTGGTGGTCGCCGAGCACGCTCTGTACGGACTTCATCCGCTTCGCGAACCTCTTGGCGGGCTTGCCGAGCGCGGGGACCGCGGCCTCGCCCGCGTACCGGGCGCGCTTGGCGGCCTTGCGCGCCTCGTGCATCGCCCGGTCGCGCTCCCCGCCGGATTCCAGTGCGAGAGCGTGTTCGACGCGGGTCGCGAGGCGGGCGTAGTCCTTCAGGAGCGCCTTGGGCAGCGCCTTGGCGGGCGGCGCGGAGGCGGCGGGGTGCAGCGGGGGTTCGGCGAGCAGGGCGTCGAGGGAGTCCAGGAGCGCGAGGTAGCGCTCGCTCTCGAGTACGGCGGCCGTCCTGGACCGCGAGTCGGCGCGGCGGGCGACGGACCACATGCGCAGCCGCCCGCGGACGGGGCCGAGGAGCAGGGTCCCCGGCAGCGCCTCGACGCGGGTGACGAGCCGCTCGGCGAGGACCTCCTGGTCGCGGTCGACGCCCAGCTCCCCCGCGAGCCACTTCAGCTCCTCGCCCACGGGATCGGTGACCCTGCGGTCGAGGATCTTGCGGTACGACTTGAAGGCGCTGCGCATCCGCCGGGTGGCGACCCGCATCTGGTGGACGGAGTCGGGCAGTTCGCGGCGGACGGCGGGGTCGAGGGAGACGATCGCGTCGCGCTGGGCGCGGAGGTAGGCGACGACGTGGTCCCCCGCGGTGCCGGATCCGTCCCCGACGGCCTCCCGTACCGCCTCGGCCACGGCCTCGCTCTTCCCCGCCCGCTTGCCCGCGCTGACCGCGCCCTCCGCCGTCCCGGCCTCGCCGGCCGCGGCCTTCTTGCCCTTGCGGCCCTTCGGCGCGGTCTCCTTCGGCGCGGTCTCCTTGGGTGCGGTCTCCTTGGGTGCGGTCTCCTTCAGCGCCCTGGCCAGCTTGGAGGCGGTGGTGGAGCGGCGTACGCCCGCCTTCTTCAGCTTCTTCTCGACCTTGTCGAGGAAGGCGGGGTCGCCGCCGTCGGCCAGCTCCACCTCGATCTCGGACCACGCGGCCGTGCCGCCGCCCGGGGTGAGCCGCTCGGCGATCACCCCGTCGACGCTGACCTCGGCGAGCAGTGCGCCCCGCGCGTCGAGCAGGTGGCGCAGGTTCCGCGTGGACAGCAGGCGCACCACGGGTACGAGTTCGGCCTCGCGGACGCGGGAGCGCACGAGGCCGAGCAGGGCGGACGGCACGGTGTCGGCGAGCGGCGCGTGGATCTCGTCCCGCACGCCGTCGGCGAGCGACACCGGCAGCTTCAGGTGCCAGCCCTCGTCGGCGCCGCCGGTGCGGCGCCGCAGGGTGATCGAGGCGGCGGCCAGGCGCTGGTCGTGGGTGTCCCAGTAGACGGCGTCCAGCTCGACGACGCCCTTGTCGACGACTTTGCCGACCCCGGGCACCCCGGTCAGGTCGGGCGGCTCCGTGTCCGCCCCGGCCTCGTACTTCCGCTCGATCTCGCGCTTCGTCTCCGCCTCGTGCTTCGTGTCCGCCATGAATTGAATCTAGACGCGAAACGCGAACCCAAACAGGACCGCGGCAACCTCAGGACTTTCCGGCGCACGGAGCTACGCCGACATCGGCCGCTGCACCTTGATCGACTGGAGCAGCCCAACGGCCACCCAGACCGCGAACATCGATGAACCTCCGTAGGACACGAAGGGCAGCGGAAGGCCCGCGACCGGCATGATGCCGAGGGTCATCCCGATGTTCTCGAAGGCCTGGAAGGCGAACCAGGCGATGATCCCGGCGGCGACGATCGTGCCGTACAGCTCCGTGGTCTCCCGCGCGATGGCGCAGGCGCGCCACAGGACGACGCCGAGCAGGAGCAGGATCGCGCCCGCGCCGACGAAGCCGAGTTCCTCGCCCGCGACGGTGAAGACGAAGTCGGTCTGCTGTTCGGGGACGAACTGCCCGGTGGTCTGGGAGCCCTTGGTCAGGCCGGTGCCGGTCAGACCGCCGGAGCCGATGGCGATGCGGGCCTGGTTGGTGTTGTAGCCGACGCCCGCCGGGTCGAGCGCGGGGTTGGCGAAGGCCGCGAAGCGGGCGATCTGGTAGTCGTCGAGGACGCCGAGCTGCCATATGGCGACGCCACCGGCGACGCCCGCGCCGAGGAGCCCGAAGACCCAGCGGTTGGAGGCGCCCGACGCGAGCAGCACACCGAGCACGATCATCGCCATGACCATGACCGAGCCGAGGTCGGGCATGAGCAGGACGATCATTATCGGCACGGCGGCGAGGCCGAGGGACTGGAGGACGGTCCGGTGGTCGGGGTGGTCCTTGTCGCCCGCGTCGACGCGGGCGGCGAGCAGCATCGCCATGCCGAGGATGATCGTGATCTTCACGAACTCGGAGGGCTGGAGCGAGAAGCCGCCGCCGAGCACGATCCACGCGTGCGCGCCGTTGATGGTCGCGCCGAGCGGGGTGAGCACGAGCAGGACCAGGAAGACGGAGATGCCGTAGAGGATCGGCACGGCGGTGCGCAGCGTGCGGTGGCCGAGCCAGACGGTGCCGATCATCAGAGCGAAGCCGATGCCGGTGTTCAGGACGTGCTTGAGCGCGAAGGAGTACGGGTCGTCGCCGACCAGCTCGGTGCGGTTGCGGGTCGCGGAGTAGACGAGCGCGGTGCCGATGCCGGAGAGCGCGATCGCCGCGAGCAGCATCGGCCAGTCGAGGCGGCGCACTATCGAGTCGCGGGCGAGCAGGCGCGCCAGGTTGGAGCGCTCGGGGCCGTACCCGGAGACGGAGAAGCCACTGCCGGTCATCAGTCACGCCTCCAGTTGGCCACGGCCCCGGCCAGCTCCTGCTGATCGTCCTGCTGCTGCCCGTCCTGCTGACCGCCGTCCGGCTGCTGCCCGTCCGGCTGTTGCCCGTCCGGCTGCCCCTGCGGCTGACCGTCCTTCGGCTCGGCCGCCTCGGGCTTGTACGGCTTGATCTTCGGGGCGTCGATGGATCCGTCGGCCTCGATCTTCGGCAGGGTCTTCTGCGGCTCGGGCAGCAGCGCCTTCTTCAGGTCCTGGTTGCCGCTGTCGTCGAGGCCGTAGATCGCGTCGTAGATCTTGCGGACGGCGGGTCCGGAGGCACCGGAGCCCGTACCGCCCTGGGAGATCGTCATGACGATCGTGTAGTCCTTGGTGTAGGTCGCGAACCACGAGGTGGTCTGCTTGCCGTAGACCTCGGCGGTACCCGTCTTGGCGTGCATCGGGATCTTGTCCTGCGGCCAGCCGCCGAACCGCCACGCGGCCGTACCGCGCGTCGCGACGTCCGCGAGGGCACCGTCTATGTCCTTGCGCAGCTCCGCGTCCATCGGCAGCTTGCCGTGTGCCTTGGGCTTGATCTCCTGGATCCGCTTGCCGTCGGCGCTGATGATCGCCTTGCCGACGGTGGGGTCGTACATGGTGCCGCCGTTGGCGATGGCGGAGTAGATCGTGGCCATCTGGATGGGCGTGACGAGGGTGTCGCCCTGGCCGATGGAGTAGTTGACGGAGTCACCGGCGCGCATCTTCATGCCTTCGAGGCAGTTCTCGTACGCGATGCGCTCGGAGTACTCCCCGCCCTTCTTGCCCTGCTTGCACCACGCGTCCTTGTTCGCCTTCCAGTAGTCCTTCTTCCACTGGCGGTCGGGGACGCGGCCGGTGACCTCGTTGGGCAGGTCGATGCCGGTCTCCTTGCCGAGGCCGAACTGGTGGGCGGTCTTGTAGAACCAGTCCTTGGCGTCGGGCTTCGGCTTGTTGCCGCCGTCCTTGGCCCACTGGTCGTGCGAGAGCTTGTAGAAGACGGTGTCGCAGGAGACTTCGAGGGCCTGGCCGAGGGTGATGGAGCCGTGCCCCTTGGACTCGAAGTTCTTGAAGGTCTGGCCGCCGATGGAGTACGAACTGGGGCAGGGGTAGCGGCCGTTGAAGTCGTAGCCCGCGTTGACGGCGGCGGCCGTCGGGATGACCTTGAAGATCGAGCCGGGGGCCGCCTGGCCCTGGATGGCGCGGTTCAGCAGCGGGTAGTTGGACTTCTTGCCGGTGAGCTTGGCGTAGTCCTTGCCGGAGATGCCGCCGACCCAGGCGTTCGGGTCGTACGACGGGTTGGAGGCCATGGAGACGACGCGGCCGGTCTTGTTCTCCATGACGACGACGGCACCCGCGTCGGCCTTGTAGTTCTCCCCGGTGTTCTTGTCGAACTCGCCGCGGGCCTTCTCCATCGCGTCGTTCAGCCAGTACTCGGAGACGGCCTGGACGCGCGCGTCGATGCTGGTGACGACGTTCGCCCCGGGCTCGGCCTCGTCGGACTTGGCCGTGCCGATGACGCGGCCGAGGTTGTCGACCTCGTAACGGGTGACGCCCGCCTTGCCGCGCAGCTGTTTGTCGTACGTCCGTTCAAGCCCGGAGCGGCCCACCTGGTCGGAGCGGAGGAACGGGGAGTCGGTGTCCTTGGCCTTGTTGATCTCGTCGTCGGTGACGGGCGAGAGGTAGCCGAGGACCTGCGCGGTGTTGGACTTGCCGGGCGCGGGGTAGCGGCGCACGGCGGTGGGCTCGGCGGTGATGCCGGGGAAGTCCTCGGAGCGCTCGCGGATCTGGAGGGCCTGCTTGGGCGTGGCCTCGTCCGTGATCGGGATGGGCTGGTAGGGCGAGCCGTTCCAGCAGGGCTGGGGGGTCTTGGAGTCGCAGAGGCGAACCTTGTCGGCGACGTCCTTGGGGTCCATGGCGAGGACGTCGGCGAGCTTGGCGAGTACCGCCTTGCCGTCGTCCTTCATCTTCATCAGGTCCGTGCGGGACGCGGAGACGACCAGGCGGGTGTGGTTGTCGGCGATCGGTACGCCCCGGGCGTCGAGGATCGAGCCGCGTACGGCGGGCTGGACGACCTGCTGGACGTGGTTGCCGGAGGCTTCCTTGGCGTACTCCTCGCCGTTGCGGACCTGGAGGTACCAGAGGCGGCCGCCGAGGGTGAGCAGGAGGGAGACGACGAGGATCTGGATGATGATGAGCCGGATCTGGACGCGGGGGGTCCGTCCGGTCTCCGGGATGTTGGTCACAGGCGCTTGACCCCCTTGATGCGTCCGGCGCGTGCCACGCGGGCCTTGGCCGCCTTGGCGCGCAGGCCGCCGCGCTGGCTGCCGATGCTCAGTCCGGTGCCGGAGGCGAGCCAGCCGGAGGAGACGTCGGCGGCCTTGTTGGCCGGGGAGCCCTCCCCCAGCGGGTCGTTCTCGGCGCGTCTGGCGAGCGCGATGATCAGCGGCACCGTGAAGGGCGCGAGCAGCAGGTCGTAGAGCGCGGCGGTGAAGAGCAGCCCGACCAGGCCCACATGGCGTGCGGCGGTGTCCCCGACGAGGGCGCCCACGCCCGCGTACAGCAGCGTGGAGCCGAGGGCGGCGCTGACGACCACGGCGAGCGGCCCGGTGGCGGAGCGCAGCCGGCCGCCGTCGGGCTTGGCGAGGCCCGCGAGGTAGCCGACGACGCAGAGCACGAGCGCGTACCGCCCCGCGGCGTGGTCGGCGGGCGGGGCCAGGTCGGAGAGGAGGCCCGCGCCGAAGCCGATGAGGGCTCCGCCGACGTGGCCGTAGACCAGGGCGAGGCCGAGGACGGTGAGCAGCACCAGGTCCGGCACCGCGCCCGGCAGCTGGAGCCGGGCCAGGACGCTGACCTGGATGACCAGGGCGACGACGACGAGGGTGGAGGAGAGCAGGATTCGGTTGAAGCGCATGGGTCCGGTCTCCTACTGCTCGTCGCCGTTGGCAGCGCCGTCGACCGGCGGCTCTCCCGACGGGGTCGCCGTGACGGTCACCGTCGGGGTCGGCTTGGGCTTCTCGGGCTTCTTCGGCAGGACCGTGTCGCGCGGGTCCTCGCGGGGCGCTTCGACGACGACGCCGACGATGTCGAGCTTGGTGAACCCGACGTACGGCTTCACGTAGACGTTGCGGGTGAGGTCGCCGCCGGAGGGGTCGACGCGGACGACCTCGCCGACCGGGACGCCGGGCACGAACGGCCGGTCCTTCTGCGAGCCGAAGGTGACCAGGCGGTCGCCCTTCTTGACCTTGGCCTTGCCGTTGAGCAGCTGGACGGAGAGCGGGCGGTCGCCCTGGCCGGTGGCGAAGCCCAGTTCGTCGGTCTTCTCCAGGCGGGTGCCGACGGTGAAGTCGGGGTCGTTGGCGAGCAGGACGGTGGCGGTGCCCGGTCCGACCGTGGTGACGCGGCCGACGAGGCCGTCGCTGTTGAGGACGGTCATGTCGCGCTTGATGCCGTCCTTGGCGCCGGCGTCGATGGTGACGGTCCAGGAGAAGCCCTGGGCCGCTCCTATGCCGATGACCTCGGCGCCCTTGATGCCGTACTGTCCCGCGCCCGCCGTCTTCAGCATGCCGTCGAGCTGGCGTACGCGGCTGCGGTTGCGGTCGTCGCTGCCGAGCTTCGCCTTCAACGCGGCGTTCTGCCGCTCCAGTTCGGCGATGCGGTCGTGTCGCTCGCCGGAGTCACGGACCGCGCCGATGGCGTTCCCGATCGGGTCGACGGCGGAGGACATCCCCTCCTCGACCGGACCGAAGACGGTGGCGGCGGCCTGGCGGGCACCGTCGACCGGCGAGTCCTCACCGCCGCGGATGTCCACCGTGATCAAAGCGAACGCGATGGCGATCAGCAGCACCAGGAGCAGCCGGCTCTCTCGTGTGTCCCTCACGTGCGGCGGCGTGCCTTCCTCAATCGGATTCCGTGGAATCTGCGCGTTCCACGAGGTTATGGGGAATTCTTCTGCGTTGCCCGAATTCTTCTCTTGCCTCTATATCAACGATCCGCCGCACGAAGTGACAGGCACTCGTACGGCGGATGTTTCGCGTTCAGATCATCTGCGTGGCTGGGCGTCGAGCACCTGCTGCAACGCCTCGAACTCCTCGACGCACTTTCCGGAGCCGAGCGCCACGCTGTCCAGCGGGTCCTCGGCGATGTGGATCGGCATGCCGGTCTCGCGGCGCAGCCGCTCGTCGAGGCCGCGCAGCAGGGCGCCGCCGCCGGTCAGGACGATGCCGCGGTCCATCACGTCGCCGGAGAGCTCCGGCGGGCACTTGTCGAGGGTGGTCTTGACCGCGTCCACGATCGCGTTGACCGGCTCCTCGATGGCCTTGCGGACCTCGGCGGCGGAGATGACCACGGTCTTGGGCAGGCCGGAGACCAGGTCGCGGCCGCGGATCTCGGTGTGCTCGTCGGCGTCCATGTCGTACGCCGAACCGATGGTGATCTTGATCTGCTCGGCCGTGCGCTCGCCGAGGAGGAGGGAGTACTCCTTCTTGATGTGCTGGATGATCGCGTTGTCCAGCTCGTCGCCGGCGACGCGGATCGACTGTGCCGTGACGATTCCGCCGAGCGAGATCACGGCGACCTCGGTGGTGCCGCCGCCGATGTCCACGACCATGTTGCCGGTGGCCTCGTGGACGGGCAGGCCGGAGCCGATGGCGGCGGCCATGGGCTCCTCGATGATGTGCACCTGGCGCGCGCCGGCCTGCGAGGAGGCCTCGATGACGGCGCGGCGCTCCACTCCGGTGATGCCGGAGGGCACACAGACGACCACGCGCGGGCGGGCGAGATAGCGCCGCTTGTGGATCTTCAGGATGAAGTAGCGGAGCATGCGCTCGGTGATCTCGAAGTCGGCGATGACTCCGTCCTTCAGCGGGCGCACCGCGACGATGTTGCCGGGCGTGCGCCCGATCATCTTCTTCGCCTCGGCGCCGACCGCGAGGATGCCACCGGTGTTGGTGTTGATCGCGACGACGGACGGCTCGTTGAGTACGATCCCCCGACCCCTGACGTACACCAGCGTGTTGGCGGTCCCGAGGTCGACAGCCATGTCACGGCCGATGAACGACATGTTGTTCCCCATGAGGATGCGTCTGGCCTTCCCTATTGGAGCTTGTGATGGCTTTTTAGGTAGGCGAGGTGGGTGCTGAGTGGCAGTGGAGGCTTCCATCGTAGTCTCGGCCGCGCGAAGACGGCGCGAGGGTCTTCGCCATTGTCAGCAGATGATGTGCCGCCCCGCTCTTGGAGACGTGCCATCGGGGGCACGCGTTCCCCCGATTGGGGCGCACATACCAATCGACGGCCGGATTCCACCGGCCGTCCGGAGCGGGGCGGCATTCCACTGACGTGTCGTCAGCGCGTCGCGCGAGCGGCGTTACGCCAGACCCGGGAAGAAGATCTTCAGCTCGCGCTCGGCGGACTCCTCGGAGTCGGAGGCGTGGATCAGGTTCTCCCGGACGATCACGCCGAAGTCGCCGCGGATGGAGCCGGGCGCGGCGGCGATCGGGTCGGTCGGGCCCGCGAGCGCGCGCACGCCCTCGATGACGCGCTCACCCTCGACGACGAGGGCGACGACGGGGCCGGAGGCCATGAAGCCCATCAGGGGCTCGTAGAACGGCTTGCCCTTGTGCTCGCCGTAGTGCTGCTCCAGGGTCTCCTGGTCCAGCGAACGCAGCTCCAGCGCGGAGATCGTCCAGCCCGCCTTGCGCTCGATCCGCCCGATGATCTCCCCGATCAGACCACGACGGACGGCGTCGGGCTTCAACAGGACAAGGGTGCGCTGGCTCATGTACGGCTCCAAGGGTTCGTGATCTCTGAGATCAAGGTGGGATGCGCCGCACGATACCTACTCGCTGTGGGCAGTCGTTCCGCAGGGCAGGTGGGGCCTCCCCTGCTCGAGCGAAGCCGAGAGCTTGGGGAAGGGTGGGCACAGCGCACCAGCTCCGGCCCACCGGAACAGAGGCGTCAAGCGGCGTCGGCCTCGGGGCCAGCCTGCGCGGCGAACCTAGCCTTCGCCTCGTCGACCTTGCGCCCGAAGTGGACCGACGCCCACCACAGGGCGGCAAAAACCGCGCCCATGAAGAACATGGCCGGCACCACGAAACCGCTCGCGATCAGCGCGATCTGAAGAGCCCAGCCCAGCTGCACCCCGCCGGGCCGCGTGATCACCCCGCACAGCAGCACGCACAGCAGCATCGCGACGCCGCTGACCGTCCAGACCGTGCCCATCGACAGGTCGGGGTCCTTCATGGCGACCAGACCGGCGAAGCCGATGACGAAGAACTCGCCGATCAGCGTCGAAGCGCAGAGCGTACGCATAGGAGTCAGCCCCTCCCCAGGAGCAGCCGGGCCTCGCCGACCGTGATGACGGAACCGGTGACCAGGACGCCGCCACCGGCGAACTCGCCCTCTTCCTCGGCGAGGGTGATCGCGGCCTCCAGCGCGTCCGGCAGGCGCGGCTCGACCTGGACGCGGTCGTCGCCGAAGACCTCGACGGCGATCGCGGCGAGATCGTCCGCGCTCATCGCGCGGTGGCTGGTGTTCTGCGTGATGACGACCTCGGCGAAGATCGGTTCGAAGGCTTCGAGCAGCCCCCGCATGTCCTTGCCGTCACTCGCGCCGACCACCCCGATGAGGTTGCTGAAGTCGAAGGCCTCGCTGATCGCGGCGGCCGCGGCGCGGGCGCCCGCGGGGTTGTGCGCGGCGTCCAGGACGACGGTGGGCGAGCGGCGCACGACTTCGAGGCGGCCCGGCGAGGCGACCGAGGCGAAGGCCTTGCGGATCGTGTCGATGTCCAGCGGGCGCGCGTGCTGCGAGCCGATGCCGAAGAACGCCTCGACCGCGGCGAGCGCCACCGAGGCGTTGTGCGCCTGGTGCTCGCCGTGCAGGGGCAGGAAGACCTCCTCGTACTCCCCGCCGAGTCCGCGCAGCGTCAGCAGCTGGCCGCCGACCGCGACCTGGCGGGCGACGACGCCGAACTCCAGGCCCTCGCGGGCGACCGTCGCGTCGACCTCGACGGCCTTCTTCAGGAGCACCTGCGCGGCGTCGACCGGCTGCTGGGCCATGATCACCGTCGCGTCCGGCTTGATGATGCCGGACTTCTCCGTGGCGATCTCGCCGGGCGTGGAGCCCAGGCGGTCCGTGTGGTCCAGGTCGATGGGGGTGATGACGGCGACCGAGCCGTCGATCACGTTCGTCGCGTCCCAGCTGCCGCCCATGCCGACCTCGACGACGGCCACGTCCACGGGGGCGTCCGCGAAGGCCGCGTACGCCATGCCGGTGAGGACCTCGAAGAAGGAGAGCCTGTACTCCTGCCGGGCGTCGACCATCTCCACGTACGGCTTGATGTCGTTGTAGGTCTCCACGAAGCGCTCGGCCTCGATGGGGGCGCCGTCCATGCTGATCCGCTCGGTGATCGACTGGACGTGGGGCGAGGTGTACCGCCCGGTGCGCAGCTCGAAGGCGGAGAGCAGGGCCTCGATCATGCGGGCCGTGGACGTCTTGCCGTTCGTCCCCGTGATGTGGATCGAGGGGTACGCGCGCTGGGGCTCGCCCAGGACGTCCATCAGCGCGGCGATGCGGCTGACGGAGGGCTCCAGCTTCGTCTCGCCCCAGCGGCCCGCCAGCTCCGTCTCGACCTCGCGCAGCGCCTTGTCCACCTCCGGGTCGGTGGGCCGGGAGGGGATGTCGCCCTGCGGCGGGCCCGCCTGGGCGCGCAGGGTGCGGCTGCCCGCCTCGATCACGGCGAGGTCGGGGTCGCGGTCGGTCTCGGCGCCGACGATCTCGTCGAAGGCGTCGTCGTCGGCGGGGCGGTCGGCGTGCTCGTCGTGCGGGGGGAGGTCACTCACGTACGTCAGTCTACGGAGCGGCACCGACACTCGGCGTCCGGACCTGTCGCTCGGGTCCGGCGGGGCCCGCGCGCCTCCCGCGTACCACCCCCTCGGGACTTTCGGCCCGTCCGATTCGGGACCAAGGTCCCTCCGCTTTCCGGGGCCGCCCGGCAAACTTGGCGATCATGGACATAGGTATCGACCTCGGCACTGCGAACACCCTCCTCTACGTGCGCGGCAAGGGGATCGTGCTCAACGAGCCGTCCGTGGTCGCCGTGCGGGCGGACAGGGGTGGCAGGGGGAAGGTGCTCGCCGTGGGCACGGAGGCCAAGGAGACGATCGGGCGTACGCCCGGGTCCATCACCGCGATCCGTCCGTTGCGGGACGGCGTGATCAGCGACTACGAGGCGGCCGAGGAGATGATCCGGCACTTCGTGCGCAAGGCCGTGCCGGGGCGGCGGCCGCGGATCCGCATGGTCGTCTGCGTGCCGAGCGGGGTCACCCCCGTCGAGCGGCGGGCCATCGTGCACGCCTCGCAGCAGGCCGGGGCGCGGGCCGTCCACCTCATCGAGGAGCCGATGGCCGCCGCGATCGGCGCGGGCCTGCCGGTCGGCGAGCCGCGCGGCTCGATGGTCGTCGACATCGGCGGCGGCACGTCCGAGGTCGCCGTCATCTCGCTGGGCGGGATCGTCACGGCGCAGTCGCTGCGGGTGGGCGGCGACCGCCTGGACACGGCGATCACCGACTTCGTCCGCAAGCGCCACTCGCTCCTGGTGGGCGAGCGCACCGCCGAGGACATCAAGGTCGCGATCGGCTCCGCGTGGCCGGTGCCGGGGCAGGAGGAGTTCGAGGAGCGGACGTTCACCGTGCGGGGCCGCGAGAAGGTGGGCGGGCTGCCGAAGACGGTGGACCTGACGGTGCCGGAGGTGCGGGGCGCTCTCGACGAGCCCGTCGAGCACATCATCGCGGCGGTCAAGACGACGCTGGAGGAGTGCCCGCCGGAGCTGTCCGGCGACATCATGGAACACGGCATCGTCCTGACGGGCGGCGGCGCGCTCCTCCCCGGCCTCGACCTCCGCATCGCCTCCGCCACCGGCATCCCGGTCTTCGTCGCCGACGACCCCCTGGACAGCGTGGCGCTGGGCTGCGGCAAGTGCGTGGAGGACTTCGACGGCTTGGAGAGGGTGATGTCGGCGGCGTAGGGGTCTCTTCGGGACCGGTGGGTTCGGGGTGACGGGTGGGTGGGAAAGGTCCTTGCGGTCAGGCCAGCTCCCCCGCGGGCAAGCAGGCGACGACCTCATACGCCCCGCCCACCACTCCCGCCGAAAACTCCCCGCCCACGGCGAGCACCCGCTCCGCCATCCCCGTCGTACCGCTCCCCGAGGAGACCGGCGCCGACGCGGGCGCCGACGCGGGCAGCGCGTTGCGCACGGCGATCCCGAGGCGCCCGTCGACCACGTCCACCCGGACAGTGACCCGCTCCCCCGGAGCGTGCTTGGCCGCGTTCGTCAGACACTCCTGGACCACCCGGTGCACCGCCGCCTGCCGCAGCGGCGAGAGCCGATGGGCCGCGGGGGCCACCAGCAGCTCCACGGGGCTCCCCGCACGCCCGCTGCGCTCGGCGAGTTCAGGAAGGGCGTCGAGGCCAGGAGTGGGCGCCCCGTCCAGACCACGCTGCACGATGATCTCGTTCAGCATCCGGTGCGCACTGCGCGCCGTCTCCGACAGCTCCTCGAACCCCTCTTCGAAGGGCCCGCCGGAGGCCCGGCGCGCGAGCACCTGGGATCGCACGCTCAGCAGCGTCAGCTCGCGCCCCACGAAGTCGTGCACGTCCCGCGCGATGCGGGCCCGCTCCTGCTGGACGGCGTGCAGCGTGTCCGTCTCCGCGCGCTGCGCCTCCAGCTCGCGGACGAGGTCCTGCCGGTTCGCGGCGACGCCGACCCCGGCCGCGAGCACCCCGATCGGCACGACCAGGCTCAGGAACTCGCTGACCGTCTCGCCCCGGTGCGGCGGCCAGCCGGGCAGCAGGAACATCGCGTACGCGAACGCCACGTACCCCACGACCCCGAGCATCCCGGCCCGCCGCCCCCGGTAGCGCCCCAGCGAGTACAGCGCGAACTGCGTCAGCGTCAGCTCGTGCAGCCAGCCCAGCAGGAAGAGCGCGACGCCGTACGTCAGCCAGGGCGCCCGGCGCCGCAGCAGCAGGGACGCCGCGCCCGCCGTCAGGACGAGCGCGGCCATCGGGCCCGTGAGGGAGTTGTCCGCCGCTGCGAGGCCCGGCACGTCCAGGCTCATCAGCGCCAGCGCGCTCAGCGCGGTGAGCAGGTCCAGGGTCCGCGCGGCCTTGCCCCAGCGCTCGGCGAGGCGACGGCCGAGGGCCGCCGCCCGGCGTATCGCCTGGGCGGCGGGGCGGACGTGCATGCCCTCCATCATCCAAGGTCTTTCGGCCCGATTCATCGGACTTATGGCCCTGATTTGGTGATTTGCGGCACGGGCTCGCACGGCCGTGCGGCGCGGCTGACGGGCCCCGGCTCGTGCCGGGGGTCAGATCTGACCATGTGGTATGCCCAGAATTCCGCCCGGCGGACCCATCAGCTCGCCGGTGACGCCGGGGTCCTGCTGTGGACCGCGCTGTGGGCCGCCGCCGCCCTCACCGCGTACCGGCTGGCCTGTCTGCTCGCCCTCCCCCGCGCCCTCCAGGAGCGCAGGGCGCCGCTGCCGCTGGTCGGCGGGCGCTTCGACACGGCGCTGCGGCGCGTGGCGGACGCCGTCGACGCCATGGACCCCGTGGCCGTGCGCACCGCGGTCGCCGTGGGCGCCCTCGCCCTGTTCGTCGTACCCGTGGGGCTCGTCCTCATGGTCTGGCTGCCGCGCCGGCTCCGCTGGATCCGCCAGGCGGGCGCGGCGCGGGACCTCGCCGCCTCCGACGACGGCCGAGACCTGCTGGCCCTGCGCTCGCTGCTGCGCCCCCTCGACGAGGTGGCCGCCACCGCCTCGGAGATCCCCGACGCGACCCCGGGCAGCCTCGCCTGGGGCTGGCGGCACGGCGATCCGGAGATCCTGGACGCCCTGGCGGGCGCGGAGCTGGACCGGCTCGGCCTCGAACCACCGGCCCCGCGCGAGGGCCCGCCCGGGATGGCCTTCGAGCCGGTCGACCTCATCGCGCCCGCGGGCCCCGCCGACGAGCGGACCCGCGACACCCACCCCCTCGCCTGACCTTCGTACGGCAAAGGCCCCCAGAAGCCGCGTGTACGGTCCCGGGGGCCTTCGGCTCCGTCCGGTCAGGCGGCCGGCAGCGCCTCGAGCTGCGCCGTCAGGCGGGCGATGTCCGCCTCCGCCTTGGTGAGGCGGCCGCGGATCTTGTCCACGACCTGGTCGGGCGCCTTCGCCAGGAACGCCTCGTTCCCGAGCTTCGCCTCGGCCTGCGCCTTCTCCTTCTCGGCGGCGGCGAGGTCCTTGGCCAGGCGCTTGCGCTCGGCGGCCACGTCGATCGTGCCGGACAGGTCGAGCGCGACCGTGGCGCCCGAGACCGGCAGCGTCGCCGTCGCCGTGAAGGCGTCGCCCTCCGGCAGGAGACGGAGGAGCTGGCGGATGGCGGCCTCGTGCGGGGCGAGCGCCGTGCCGTCCAGGGTGAGGCGCGCCGGGACCTTCTGGCCCGGCTGGAGGCCCTGGTCGGCGCGGAACCGGCGGACCTCCGTGATGACCTGCTGGAGCGTCTCGATCTCCCGCTCGGCGCCCGCGTCGCGGAAGCCGCTGTCGGCCGGCCAGTCGGCGATGACGAGCGACTCGCCGCCGGTCAGCGCCGTCCACAGCGTCTCCGTCACGAACGGGACGATCGGGTGGAGCAGGCGCAGGGTGACGTCCAGGACCTCGCCGAGCACGCGGGCCGAGACCTTCGCGCCCTCGCCGCCCGCCATGAACGTCGTCTTGGACAGCTCGACGTACCAGTCGAAGACCTCGTCCCACGCGAAGTGGAAGAGGGCGTCGGAGAGCTTGGCGAACTGGAAGTCGTCGTAGAGCGCGTCGACTTCGGCGACCGTCGCGTTCAGGCGGGAGAGCACCCAGCGGTCGGTGGCGGACAGCTGCTCGACCGGCGGCAGGTCGCCCTCGATCGTGGCGCCGTTCATCATCGCGAAGCGCGTGGCGTTCCAGATCTTGTTGGCGAAGTTGCGCGAGCCCTGGACCCAGTCCTCGCCGATCGGCACGTCCGTGCCGGGGTTGGCGCCGCGGGCGAGCGTGAAGCGCAAAGCATCCGAGCCGTACTTGTCCATCCAGTCGAGCGGATTGACCGTGTTGCCGAAGGACTTCGACATCTTCTTGCCGAACTGGTCGCGGACCATGCCGTGCAGCACGACCGTCTGGAACGGCGGCGTGCCGTCCATCGCGTACAGGCCGAACATCATCATCCGGGCGACCCAGAAGAAGAGGATGTCGTAGCCGGTGACGAGGACCGAGTTCGGGTAGAACTTCGCGAGGCTCTCGGTCTGTTCGGGCCAGCCCATCGTGGAGAACGGCCACAGGCCGGAGGAGAACCACGTGTCGAGCACGTCGTTGTCCTGGCGCCAGCCCTCGCCGGTCGGGGGCTCCTCGTTCGGGCCGACGCAGACGACTTCACCATTCGGGCCGTACCAGACGGGGATGCGGTGGCCCCACCACAGCTGGCGCGAGATGCACCAGTCGTGGAGGTTGTCGACCCAGTCGAAGTAGCGCTTCTCCATCTCCTGCGGGTGGATCTTGACCTTGCCGTCGCGGACCGCGTCACCGGCGGCCTTCGCGAGCGGGCCGACCTTGACCCACCACTGCATCGAAAGGCGCGGCTCGATGGTGGTCTTGCAGCGCGAGCAGTGGCCGACCGAGTGCGTGTACGGGCGCTTCTCGGCGACGATGCGGCCCTCGGCGCGCAGCGCGCCGACGATGGCGGAGCGGGCCTCCAGGCGGTCCAGGCCCTGGAAGGGGCCGGGGACGGTGATGACCGCGTGCTCGTCCATGACGGCGATGTTCGGCAGGCTGTGGCGCTGGCCGATCTCGAAGTCGTTCGGGTCGTGCGCGGGGGTCACCTTGACGGCGCCGGTGCCGAACTCGGGGTCGACGTGCTCGTCGGCGACGACCGGGATCGTGCGGTCCGTCAGCGGCAGCTTGATCTGCTTGCCCACGAGGTGCTTGTAGCGCTCGTCCTCGGGGTGGACGGCGACGGCGGTGTCGCCGAGCATCGTCTCGGCGCGGGTGGTGGCGACGACGAGCGTCTGGTCCCCCTCGCCGTACTTGATCGAGACCAGCTCGCCGTCGTCGTCCTGGTACTCGACCTCGATGTCCGAGATCGCCGTCAGACAGCGCGGGCACCAGTTGATGATGCGCTCGGCGCGGTAGATCAGCTCGTCGTCGTAGAGCTTCTTGAAGATGGTCTGGACGGCCTGCGAGAGGCCCTCGTCCATGGTGAAGCGCTCGCGCTCCCAGTCGACGCCGTCGCCGAGGCGGCGCATCTGGCCGGAGATCTGGCCGCCGGACTCGCCCTTCCACTTCCAGACGCGCTCGATGAACGCCTCACGGCCCAGGTCGTGGCGGGACTTGCCCTCCTTGCCCAGCTCGCGCTCGACCACGTTCTGCGTGGCGATGCCCGCGTGGTCCATGCCGGGCTGCCACAGCGTCTCGAAGCCCTGCATGCGCTTGCGGCGCGTCAGGGTGTCGATGAGCGTGTGCTCGAAGGCATGGCCCAGGTGGAGCGCGCCCGTCACGTTCGGCGGGGGGATGACGACGGTGTACGGCGGCTTCTCGCTCTTCTCGTCGGCGGAGAAGTAGCCCCGTTCTACCCAGCGCTCGTACAGCGGCCCCTCTACCTCGGCCGGCGCGTACTGGGTCGGCAGTTCGGGAGTGGTCGCTGGGGGCTGCTGCTGAGCGTTCTCGGTCACCCGGTCAGTTTAGGGGGGCCCGGGGCCGGTCCCGAAACCGGAATGTTCGACCGCCCCGGGCACCGTGCGGCGCCGCCGCCGACTTCCGGCCACGTCCGTGCTCTGGCACAGCCCTTCAACAACTGCGCATCGATCCGCTACGACGGTCCCGCTCCCGCCACCCGTCCGACAGGATGTTCGGAACGCGTAAGCATCGGGAGGGAACCCCAGTAATGAGTTACCAGCAGCCGGGCCCGTACGGCGGGCAGCAGCCCCAGCAGCCCGGGCCGTACGGCCAGCCGCCGCAGGCGCCCCAGCCCGGCTACGGGTACCCCCAGCAGGCCCCGCAGCAGCCGGGTGGCTACAGCCAGCCCCAGCAGCCGGGCCCCTACGGGCAGGTCCCCCCGCAGGCCCCGTACGGGCAGGCCCCCTACGGGCAGGCCCCCGGGCAGGCCCCTTACGGGCAGGTCCCGCCCCCGCCCCCCGGCGGTGGCAAGAACAGGACCGGGCTCGTCATCGCGGCGGTCGCCGTGGTCGCCGCGGCCGCGGTCGGCGGTTACTTCGTCTTCGCGGGCGGCGATGACGACAAGGGCGGCGGCAAGAACAGCGGTTCCTCGAACGCGGCGGGCGGCGGGGGCGACGAGTCCGGCCTCAAGGACGACGGCCCGCACAAACTGACGACGCCGGAGACGGTGCTGACCGACTACAAGAAGGACCCGGGCCGCTCGGGCGGCATGAACAGCACCGACCTCGACGAGGTCGAGGCGGCCGGGGTGAAGAACCCCAAGGACGTGCGGGCGCAGTACCAGTCGGGCTCCAAGGACAACCCGCTGGCGATGAAGGTCGTGACCTTCGGCGGCGTCTACGGCGACATCGAGGACCCGGAGGGCGTCGTGGACCACATGTTCACGAACGCCGAGAAGGAGGCCGAGGACGGCACCACCGGCGCGAACGGCAGCGGCCAGAAGGTCACGCTGGTCGGCAGCCCGAAGAAGTTCACGCCGAGCGAGCTGGACGGCGCGGTCCTCAAGTGCCAGGAGATGAAGGTCAGTCTGGGCGGCGCGGCGGGCTCCACGGCTGGCTCCACCACCGGCTCCACCGCCGGGTCCTCCGGGCCTTCGGGGCCGAGCGAGATGTCCGCCGCGACCTGCATCTGGGGCGACCACAGCACCAGCGGCTACGTCGTCGTCACGGACATGGCGAGCGCACTGTCCGGCCAGGCCGCGGACCTCGACGAGGCCGCGACGACAACGGCCAAGTTCCGCGGGGAAGTCCGCGTCAAGCTCTGACGTCCGACGGGCCGCGCGCGGCCCGTCGCCCCTGGGGCAGGGTCCGGTCACCCGGCCGGGTTCTCTTGCGTCAGGATGTCAAGAACACATAAGCGTTTCAGAGGGGGAACCCCATGAGTTACAACCAGCCGGGCCCGTACGGCGGCCAGCAGCCCCAGCAGCCCGGGCCGTACGGCGGCAGTGGTCAGCCCCAGCAGCCGGGTCCCTACGGCGGCCAGCCGCAGCAGCCCGGCCCCTACGGGCAGCCCCCGCAGGCCCCCCAGCCCGGCTACGGCTACCCCCAGCAGGCGCCCCCGCCGCAGCCCGGTTACGGCTACCCCCAGCAGGCCCCGCAGCAGGGCGGCTACAGCCAGCCCCAGCAGCCCGGCCCCTACGGGCAGGTTCCCCCGCAGGCCCCCTACGGGCAGGTCCCGCCCCCGCCCCCCGGCGGCGGCAAGAAGAAGACCGGGCTCATCATCGGCGGCATCGCGGTGGTCGCGGCCCTCGGCGTCGGTGCGTACTTCGTCCTCAGCGGCGGGGACAGCGGTGGCGGGTCCTCCTCCGTGGCGGACGACGGGCCGCACAAGCTGGTCACGCCCGAGACGCTGCTCAGCGACTACAAGAAGGACAGCGGCCAGAGCGGGGGCTTCAACTCCAGCGACCTCGCGGCCGCCGAGAAGGCCGGCGTGAAGGACCCCAAGGACGTCAGCGCCGGATACAAGTCGGGGGACGACAGCAATCCCCTGTCGCGCAAGGGCATCCAGTTCATGGGTGTCTACGGAAAGGTCGGCGACCCGGGCAAGGTCGTCGACGGCATGTTCGCCAAGCTCAAGAAGGACTCCAAGGAGCCCGGCGCGCAGACGGGCAAGCTGGTCGGCAGCCCCAAGGACTTCAGCACGGACGACGCCGTGCTCAAGTGCCAGGAGTCCGTGATCAAGAACGACAGCCCGAGCGGCTCCGGCTCGTCCGGCCCCAAGGAGTTCCGCATGCCGGTCTGCATCTGGGGCGACCACAGCACCGTCGCCGTCGTCGTCCCCATCGAGATCGCCAACGCCATGGCGGGCAAGGTCTCGCTCGACGACGCCTCGGAGACCGCGCTCAAGGTCCGCAAGGAAGTCCGCGTCAAGCTCTGACGCCGGTACGCAGCACCGCCGCATCACCAACGAGGGGAACCCCGAAGCAGTGAGCTACAACCAGCCCGGCCCGTACGGCCCGCCCCAGCCGCCCCAGCAGCCCGCCCCCTACGGGCAGCCGCCGCAGCAGCCTTACGGGCAGCCCGCCCCCTACGGGCAGCCGCCCCAGGCCCCGTACGGGCAGTACCAGGCGCCCCCGCAGGGCGGCGGAGGCAAGAAGGCCGGGCTCATCATCGGTGCCGTGGTGGTCGTGGCCGCCGCTGCCGTCGGCGGGTACTTCCTCTTCGCCAAGGGCGACAGCTCCTCCGTCGCCGACGACGGCAAGACGTACAAGCTGACGGCCCCCGCGACCGTCCTCGGCAGCTTCAAGAAGCTTGAGGGCTCCGGCGGCGGCCGCATGTCGTCGAGCGACCTCAAGGACCTGGAGGAGCAGGGCGTCACCGACCCCAAGGACGTCCACGCCGCCTACCAGTACGGCGAGGGCGCGAGCATGCAGACCTTCAACTACTCGGGTGTGTACGGCGAGGTCGACGACCCGGAGAAGGTCGTCGACGCGATGTTCGCCGAGATGGAGAAGAACTCGATGAACGGCGCCGACGGATCCATGAAACTCCTCGGCGAGCCGGAGGAGTTCACGCCGGACGGCTTCGAGAACGGCATCATGAAGTGCCAGAAGGCCGAGTACAAGATGGGCGAGGTCGACCCGGGCGGCGAGGGCATCCCCAACAGCTTCCAGACGCCGATGTGCGTCTGGGGTGACCACAGCACCGTCGCGTACGCCGTGTACTCCGACGCCGCCGCGACCGGCAGCGGCAAGAAGATCGCGCTGGAGAACGTCGCCACCCAGGTAGCCAACCTCCGCGACGACGTCCGCGTCGAGGTCAAGTAGCCCTCACCACACACGAAGGGGCGCCCGGCGATCGAATCGCCGGGCGCCCCTTTGCGCGTAGGAGAACTACGCGGACTTCTGCTCCCCGGCGCCCGGACCCCGCACATCGCGCGGCACCAGCGTCGGGTTCACGTTCGAGCGGACGACGTCCGCCGTGATGACCACGCGGGCCACGTCCTTGCGGGACGGCACCTCGTACATCACCGACTGGAGGACTTCCTCCATGATGGCGCGCAGGCCGCGCGCGCCGGTCTGGCGGAGGATCGCCTGGTCCGCGATGGCCTCCAGGGCCTCGCGCTCGAACTCCAGCTCCACGCCGTCCAGTTCGAAGAGGCGCTGGTACTGCTTGACGAGCGCGTTGCGCGGCTCCACCAGGATCTGGAGCAGGGCCTCGCGGTCGAGGTTGTGGACCGAGGTGATCACGGGGAGGCGGCCGATGAACTCGGGGATCATCCCGAACTTCACCAGGTCCTCCGGCATGATGTCCTCGAACTGGTCCTTCTCCTCCAGCTCGCGCTTGGAGCGGATGGTGGCGCCGAAGCCGATGCCCTTGGCGCCCGCACGCGACTCGATGATCTTCTCCAGGCCGGAGAAGGCCCCGCCCACGATGAAGAGCACGTTCGTCGTGTCGATCTGGATGAATTCCTGGTGCGGGTGCTTGCGGCCGCCCTGCGGCGGGACCGAGGCCGTGGTGCCCTCAAGGATCTTGAGCAGAGCCTGCTGGACACCCTCGCCCGAGACGTCGCGCGTGATCGAGGGGTTCTCGCTCTTGCGGGCGACCTTGTCGATCTCGTCGATGTAGATGATCCCGGTCTCGGCCTTCTTGACGTCGTAGTCGGCCGCCTGGATCAGCTTGAGCAGGATGTTCTCGACGTCCTCGCCGACATAGCCCGCCTCCGTCAGCGCCGTCGCGTCCGCGATGGCGAACGGCACGTTCAGCATGCGGGCGAGCGTCTGCGCCAGGAGCGTCTTGCCGGAGCCGGTCGGACCGAGCAGCAGGATGTTGGACTTGGCGAGTTCGATCGCGTCGTCACGGCCCGCCGCGCCGCCGTTCTCTCCTGCCTGGACCCGCTTGTAGTGGTTGTACACCGCTACCGAGAGGGCCTTCTTCGCGGGCTCCTGGCCCACGACATAGCCCTCAAGGAATTCGTAGATCTCGCGAGGCTTGGGCAGTTCCTCCCAGCGGACCTCGCTCGTCTCCGCGAGCTCTTCCTCGATGATCTCGTTACAGAGGTCGATGCACTCGTCGCAGATGTACACACCGGGGCCTGCGATGAGCTTCTTGACCTGCTTCTGACTCTTTCCGCAGAACGAGCACTTGAGCAGATCGCCGCCGTCACCGATGCGTGCCACGAGGTGCTTCCCCTTCGCCTGGGAGACGCCACGTTCAGCGGCTCCTGGTGCCTCATATCCGACGGTACCTTGCCGGGACCCCCGTTCGGGCCCCCCTTGGCACGGTTCACTTCGACGCGAGTCGCGCGCGAACCATGCCAAGGAGCGGCAGATGCTACAGCGCCGCGTCAGGCAACCGCGGAATTGTTCATCTTCCGGGTGGAGATGATCTGGTCCACGAGGCCGTACGCGAGCGCGTCCTCGGCCGTGAGGATCTTGTCGCGCTCGATGTCGTCGCGGATCTTCTCGATCGGCGTCGTCGAGTGCTTGGCCAGCATGTCCTCCAGCTGCGCGCGCATCCGGAGGATCTCGTTGGCGGCGATCTCCAGGTCGGAGACCTGACCGCGGCCCGTCTCGCTGTAGGGCTGGTGGATCAGGACGCGCGCGTTCGGCAGGGCCATGCGCTTGCCCGGCGTACCGGCCGCGAGGAGGACCGCGGCGGCCGAGGCGGCCTGGCCCATGCAGACGGTCTGCACATCCGGCTTCACGAACTGCATCGTGTCGTAGATGGCCGTGAGGGCCGTGAACGAGCCGCCGGGGCTGTTGATGTAGATGGAGATGTCGCGGTCCGGGTCCATCGACTCCAGGCACAGGAGCTGCGCCATGACGTCGTTGGCGGAGGCGTCGTCGATCTGCACGCCGAGGAAGATCACGCGCTCCTCGAAGAGCTTCGCGTACGGGTCGTACTCGCGCACGCCCTGCGAGGTGCGCTCGACGAAGCGCGGGATGACGTAGCGGGACTCGGCGCGGGCGCCGGTGAACTCGGCCTGCGCGCCCTGGCCGTACTCGGCCATGGTGCGCTCGTAGAGGCCACTGCCGGGGTGGTTGTTCATCTGTCTTGGTCTCCTGAGGAGCGTGGGCTGAGGTTTCGGCTTACGGGACGCTGAGGGGTGCCTCAGGCTCCCGTGCCGCCCCCGCCCGGCATGCCGGCGGCGGTGGGCATGATGTCGTCGATGAGGCCGTACTCCTTGGCCTCCTGCGGGTCGAACCAGCGGTCGCGGTCCGAGTCGCGGGTGATCTGCTCCACGGTCTGGCCGGTGTGGTGAGCGGTCAGCTCCGCCATCCGCTTCTTGGTGTGCAGCAGACGCTCGGCGTGGATCTTGATGTCCGACGCGGAGCCGGCGAGGCCCGCGGAGGGCTGGTGGATCAGGATCTCGGCGTTCGGCAGGGCGAAGCGCTTGCCGGGGGTACCGGCGCTGAGCAGGAACTGGCCCATGGAGGCCGCCATGCCCATCGCGATCGTCACCACGTCGTTCTTGATGTACTGCATGGTGTCGTAGACGGCCATGCCTGCCGTGATCGAGCCGCCGGGGCTGTTGATGTAGAGGAAGATGTCCTTGTCCGGCTCTGCGGCGAGAAGCAGCAGCTGCGCGGTGATCTTGTTGGCAATGTCGTCGTCCACGGCCTGGCCGAGGAAGATGATCCGCTCGCCGAGCAGTCGGTTGTAGACCTGGTCGCCGAGGCCACCACCGATGGAGGGGTCGCCGGCGGCGGAGGGCATCAGATTCGTCACGTATCCACCTGCTCGTCTTACGACGGCGCCGGGCCGTCTCACGTCTTCAGCTGGGGCTGGGACCCCGCGTGCCAGCCGCTCCGGGGCGGCTCCGGGGACTCCCCTGCCCTCATATCCATGGACCCTAACGCGCGGGGTCCCTCCGGGAATCCCGGAGACGTAACTGTTCGCTGTGAGCGCAGGTCGAGCCCCGTCAGGGGCGCGGGGAACTGCGCGGCCAGCCACGTGCGAGCCGCGGTCGCGTCTGCCCGCTGCGGCTCCACGGCGAGTGCGGCTTGTACGGGGTACTCGCGCAGTTCCCCGCGCCCCTGACGGGGCACATGCCGCGGGCCCCCGGGATCAAGTCCCGGGGGCCCGCAGAAGGCACAGCGCTAGGGCGCTCAGGCCTCGGTCTTCTCCTCGGCGGAGGCGGACTCGGCGGTGGCCTCGGCCGACTCGTCCTCCTCGTCGTCAGCGAGGTCGATGACCTCACCCTTCGTGTCCTTGACCGTGGCCGCCTCCACGACGACCGCGAGGGCCTTGCCGCGGGCGACCTCGCCGACCAGCATCGGGACCTGGCCGCCCTCGACGACGGCCTGGGCGAACTGGTCGGGGGACATGCCGGAGGACTGCGCGCGACGCATGAGGTGCTCGGTGAGCTCCTCCTGGTTCACGTTCAGCTTCTCCTTGTTGACCAGCTCGTCGAGGACGAACTGGGTCTTGATGCCCTTCTCGGCCTGCTCCTTGGTCTCGGCGTCGAACTCTTCCTCGGTCTTGCCCTGGATCTCCAGGTACTTCGCGAGGTCGAGGCCCATCTGGCCGAGCTGGTGGTTGACCAGGTTGTGCTTGCGGGTCTGGATCTCGTCCGCGAGGAGCTTCTCGGGGACGGGGACCTCGACCAGCTCAAGGAGCTTCTCCAGGACGCGCTCCTGGGCCTGCGTCGCCTGGTCGTACTGCTTCATGTTCTCGAGGCGCTTGCGGCTGTCGGCCTTCAGCTCGTCGAGGGTGTCGAACTCGGAGGCCAGCTGCGCGAAGTCGTCGTCGAGCTCGGGCAGTTCGCGCTTGGCGACCTGCGTGACCTTGACGGTGACCTCGGACTCCTTGCCCGCGGCGGAGCCGCCCTTCAGCTCGGAGGTGAAGGTGGCCTCGCCACCGGCCTCCAGGCCCTTGACGGCGTCGTCGATGCCTTCGAGCAGCTCGCCGGAGCCGATGGTGTAGGAGACGCCGTTCGCGACGCCGTCCTCCAGGACCTCGCCGTCGACCTTCGCCTGGAGGTCGATCGTCACGACGTCGCCGTCCTCGGCGGCACGCTCGACCGGGGACGTGGAGGCGAAGCGCTCGCGCAGCTCCTCGACGGCCTTGTCGACGTCCTCGTCGCTGACCTCGATCGCGTCGACCTCGACCTCGATGCCGGAGTAGTCCGGGATCTCGATGGTCGGGCGGACGTCGACCTCGGCGGTGAAGTTGAGGGTCTCGTTGTCCTTCAGCTCGGTGATGTCCACCTCGGGCTGGCCAAGGACGTTGAGCTCGGCCTCGTTGACCGCCTCGGTGTAGAACTTCGGGAGCGCGTCGTTGACGGCCTCTTCGAGGACGGCGCCACGGCCGAACCGCTGGTCGATGACGCGGGCCGGGATCTTGCCCTTGCGGAAGCCCTTCACCGTGACCTGCTGGTTGATCTTCTTGTAGGCCGCGTCGAGGCTGTCCTTGAGCTCCTCGAAGGGCACCTCAACAGTGAGCCGAACCCGAGTCGGGTTCAGGGTCTCCACGGCGCTCTTCACGGTTCGGTCTCCTTGGGGCTGACTGCTTGGGATTCTGCCCGGCTCAGAGACACACGGGCACACAGCTTGCATAGTAACGGCAAGCGGGAGCCGACCCACAATGCGATCTTGTGGGGAGAGACCTGCTGGTCGGGGTGGCGGGATTTGAACCCACGGCCTTCCGCTCCCAAAGCGGACGCGCTACCAAGCTGCGCCACACCCCGTCGGTGCGACACGTAGGGTACATGCCCGCAGGCCGTGCGGCCCCCGGTCGAGCGGGGTCGTGAAGGGGTGTGCGGCCCAGGGGGTGTGCGGCGGAGGCCGGGGACCCGCTACGATGCCTGTCGTACCGCGGCCCGAGGGCCCTGGTGCGCCGTGCGGGCGTAGCTCAATGGTAGAGCCCTAGTCTTCCAAACTAGCTACGCGGGTTCGATTCCCGTCGCCCGCTCTCGTGAGACCTCCGGCCCGGCCCGCTGAATCCAGCGGCCGGGCCGGCGGCGTTTCCCGCCGCGCGGCCTCCTCGGAAGCGACCCGCTCAGAAACTGATCGAGTTGATGGTCTCCGCCAGTTCGTTCAGGAAGCGGTTTATCGAGGGCGCCATGCCTGTCGACGCGAGGAAGAATCCGAAGAGCACCGCGACGATCGCGGGCCCCGTCTTGAGCGATCCCCCACGGATCAGCACTACGAGGATGATCGCCAACAGCAGCACCACTGACAGCGAAATGGCCACACTGATCACACCCTAGGTCGGTCGCTCTCCCGGCCCGGGGGGTACGACCCCGCACACCCCCGCCACCGTCCATCGTGCCACCAACACGCCCCCTGTATGCGGCCGGTGACAGATCGTCGGCCAAAGCTTGACGGGGGCGCCAATTCGGCACCCCGCGGGCATCGGGAATTCCCTCCGGTCGTTGCCATCACCACACACGGCGTTCGCAAGAAATTCGAATTGTTGTGGTGGGCACATCCTGAGTTTCCGGCCCGCCGACCAATCGGACATATCACCGGAGTCGCCTGCGGGCGTTATGCACCATTTAAGATGGATGAATAGTGACGTATGGGACAGAAAACAGCCTCATCTCCTTGTCTACCGATGCGATTCGCGGGTACGTGGGCCCGATAAGCGGTAATCGGATCAGCGATTGACAGGGATTGCGTTGACGAAAGTGACGAGGGTTTTACGAAGACCGCGCGGCGACGCTAGGGTGCGTCAGATGTTCCACGCTGCCACCACCCCCGTAGGCGCAGTGCGGTCCCGGGTCGTCTCACCCAGCTCTTGGTGGGAGGGCCTGTGACCAACTCGGTGCACCCGCACGGACGCCACCGGGCGCCGCTCCCCCCGGCCCAGGTGCCGGCGGCCGGACCCCCGCCCCCACGCTCCCACGCCCGCCCCCACCATCCGACCCCGCAGGCCGCCCCCGCTCCCCCCACTCCGGTCGGCCACCGCGCGGCCGCCCGTTCGGCGAAGCCCGCCAAGCAGCGCGACGCGTTCTTCGACAACGCCAAGTACCTGGCGATCGTCCTGGTGGCGATGGCCCACGCATGGGAACCCCTGACGGATCACAGCCGCGCCGCCGAGGCGCTGTACATGACCGTCTACACCTTCCACATGCCGGCGTTCATCCTGATCTCCGGCTACTTCTCGCGCAGCTTCGACATGCGGCCCGACCGCCTGCGGCGCCTCGTGACGGGTGTCGCCGTGCCGTATGTGATCTTCGAGGTCGCGTACACCCTCTTCAAGCGCTGGGCGGACGACGATCCGGCCCAGCCGATCAGTCTGCTCGACCCCTGGTACCTCACCTGGTTCCTGGTCGCGCTCTTCGTGTGGCGGCTCACCGTGCCGCTCTGGAAGATCGTGCGGTGGCCGCTGCCGCTCGCCCTGGCCATCGCCATGCTCGCCGTGATCTCCCCGGACATCGGTGACGACCTGGACCTCCAGCGCGTCCTGCAGTTCCTGCCGTTCTTCGTGCTCGGCCTCCTCATGAAGCCCGAGCACTTCCAGCTGGTGCGCCGCCGCGAGGTGCGGATCCTGTCCGTGCCGCTCTTCGCCGCCGCGGTGCTGCTCGCCTACTGGGCCGCGCCCCGCATGACGTCCGTGTGGTTCTACCGCCGGGACAGCGCGCAGGAGTTGGGCGTGCCGTGGTGGGTCGGCATCGTGATGACGCTGGCGCTCTTCGGCTGTTCCGTGGTGCTCACCGCGTGCTTCTTCGCGTGGGTGCCGCGCCGCAAGATGTGGTTCACGGTCCTCGGCGCGGGCACGCTCTACGGCTATCTGCTGCACGGCTTCCTCGCCAAGGGGTCCCGCTTCTGGGGCTGGTTCGAGAATTACGAGTGGCTGCACAAGCCGCTCGGCGAGATCTTCGTGACGGTGGTGGCCGGAACGGTCGTGACGCTGCTGTGCACGCCTCCCGTGCAGCGGATGTTCCGCTTCGCGATGGAGCCCAGGATGGAGTGGGCCTTCAAGCGGGACGCGGCGGAGCTGGCCCGGGAACGGACCAGGTTCACCTGAGGAACCAGGTTCGATGAACGCCCGACGGTGTGCTTCACCGTCGGGCGTTCGTCATGCCGCGGACTTCAGGGCCTGCCGTGCCGGGATCGTCGTCGCGGCCAGGCCGAGGAGCAGGGTGGCGGCCACGAAGGAGCCGTAGACCAGCGGGGGGATGTACGGGGGTTCGCCGGTCAGGCCCTTGACCATCGGGAAGAGCGTGGCCAGGGCGATCGCCGAGCCGATGACCGTGCCCGCGACCGCCACGAGCAGCGTCTCCCAGCGGATCATCCGCATCACCTGGCGGCGGGTGGAGCCGATCAGTCGCAGCGTGCCCAGTTCGCGGCGGCGGTCGAGGACCGTCATCACCAGGGTGTTGACCGCGGCGACGGCCGCGAAGCCGCCGAGTACGGCCGCCATCGTGGTGTTGGCCCAGGCGTTCAGCTCGCGGTCCAGGGACTGGGCGCTGGTGTAGTCGTCGCGGTCCTGGAGGGTGCCGAGGGCGGAGAGGGCCGCCGCCGAGCCGCCCTTGGTCCAGATCTCGGTGGGGAAGGCCGAGGTCACGTGCCGCTTCAGGTCGGCGGCGGGCAGCGTCACCTGGGAGAGGCCGAGGCCCCTGCCGTACGTCGCCACGATCTTCGGGGTGGCCTTGGTGCCGTCGGGCATGTGGAGGGCGAGGCGGTCGCCGACCTCCACGTGGGCGGAGCGGGCGAGCCGGGTGTCCACGGCGATCTCGCCCTTGCCGAGCGTGAGCGTGCCCTTCTCGACCTTGAGGTCCTGGACCTTGCCGAGGCCGGCGGCGGTGCCGGTGATGCCCTGCGTCGACGCCGACTCCAGCCAGCGGTCGCCGCCCGAGCCGACCGGGACGAGTACGGAGGTCTTGAGCACTCCGACGGCCGCGGTGACCCCGTCGGCGCCTCGGGCCTTGGTGAGCGTGTCCGGGGCGAGTCCGGTGTCCGAGGTGAGGATGTGGTCGGCGGTGATGCCCTCGCGCTGCTGGTCCGCGGCGACCCGGTCCTCGCTGGTGTGCATGAAGACGAGGACGGAGGAGAACGCCATGGCGAGGACGATCGGGGTGATCGCGGAGGCCAGACGGCGTGCGTTCGTACGGGAGTTCGCGGCGGCCAGCGAGGCGGAGGCGCCCGCGCCGCGCAGCGGGAGGCCGAAGAGGGCCGCGCAGCCGCGGGCCACGAGCGGGCCGAGCAGGGCCACGGCGAGCATGAAGAGCATGACGACGCCGAGTGCCGCGTTGGCCGCGTCGTCGCCGCTGGTGCTCGCGGCGACTCCGGAGAGGGTCACGCCGCCCACCGCGGCGGCGACGCCGAGCGGCGTACGGATCCAGCCGAGCCCCGCGCGTTCCACGGACGCCTCGCTGAGCGCCTGGCCGGGCTTGATGCGGGAGGGGCGGCGGGCCGCCATGAATCCGGCGCCGAGCGCGGTCAGGACGGCGATGCCGACGGCGGCGGCGAGCGGGAGGACGGAGAGGGACAGGTCGACCGCCTCCGGGATCGCGCCCTTCTCCTTGAGCTGCCCGAACCACCAGTTGGCCAGGGCGATGCCGGGGAGCGCGCCGACCGCTCCCGCGAGGGGCGCGACGAGCAGGGTCTCGGTGGCGATGGTGCGGCGGATCTGGCGCGGGGTGGTGCCGATGGCACGCAGCAGCGCGTACTCGCGGGCGCGCTGGCCGACGGAGAGGGCGACGGTTCCGGCGGCGGTGAAGACGGCGGTCAGGGCCGCGATGCCGCCGAAGGAGCCGCCGAGCGCGGTCAGCATCTCCTTGGCGTAGGCGAGTTCGGAGCCCTCGGCGGCGGTGCGGTCGTCGCCGGTGTGGACCTCGGCCTTGCCGCCGAGGGCGTGCGCGACCTGGGACTTGAGGGCGGCGGCGGAGACGCCGGGCTCGGGCAGTGCGACGACGGCGTCGATCCGCCCGGGGTGCCCGGAGAGGCGTATGGCGTCGGAGTCGGCGAGCCAGGCGGTGGGTGCGCCGCCCTGGGCGGTCCTGACCGTGCCGGAGACGCGGAAGTCGCGCGGGCCGTCGGCGGTGGTGAGCCTGACGCGGTCGCCGACGGCGGCGCCGGGGGTGGCGAGGGCGACCTCGCCGGGGTGCGGGGCGCGGCCCGCGGTCAGCTTCTCGCCGGTGAAGGCGGTGGAGCCCCAGCCGTGCGCGGTGACCTCCTTGCCGCCGGAGCGGACGGGGAAGGTGACGTCGGCGACGGCGGTGCGGGCGCCGGGTGCCGAGGCGGCCTTGGCGACCAGGGACGCGTCGAGCCGGGCCCGGTCGGGCAGCGGGGTGGAGGTCTCGGAGCGGGACTCGCCGCTGCCGGTGACGAAGTCGACCGCCTGGTCGGCGGCGGCCACCACGGGGGCGCCCGCGTAGCGGACGGGGGGCGCGGAGGCGCGCAGGCCGGTCTCCAGGAGGATTCCGCACGCGGTCACGATCAACGAGGCCATCATCAGCGCGACGAAGGTCCCGGCGAACGCGGCGGGCTTGAAGCGGATCGCCGCGCGGGCCAGGCCGTTGGGTACGTACGCCATCACGCGGCCGCCGTCGCGTAGGCGGGGGCCGTCAGCGAGGTCATGCGGGCCGCGATCTGCGCGGCGGACGCGTGTTCGAGGCGGTCGACGAGGGAGCCGTCGGCGAGGAAGAGGACGCGGTCGGCCCAGGCCGCGGCGGCCGGGTCGTGGGTGACCATGACGACGGTGGCGCCCATGGCGTCGACCGCCGAGCGCAGCAAGCCGAGGATCTCGGTGGCGGTGGTGGTGTCCAGGGCGCCGGTCGGCTCGTCGGCGAAGATCACGTCGGGCTCGGTGACCAGGGCGCGGGCGATGGCGACGCGCTGCTGCTGGCCGCCGGAGAGCTGGCCGGGGCGGCGGCTCCCCTTGTCGCCGAGGCCGACGCGGGACAGCATCGCGGCGGCCTTGCGGCGGTCGGGGCGGCGGCCCGCGAGGCGCATCGGCAGGACGACGTTCTGTTCGACGGTCAGCGACGGCAGCAGGTTGAACGCCTGGAAGACGAAGCCGAGGCGGGTGCGGCGCAGGGCGGTCAGCTTGTTCTCGCTCATGCCGGTGATCTCGGTGCCGCCCAGGTGCACGCTGCCGGAGCTGGGCCGGTCGAGGCCCGCCGCGCATTGCAGGAACGTGGACTTGCCCGATCCCGACGGCCCCATGACGGCGGTGAAGCTGCCGCGCGGCAGGGCGAGGTCGATACCGGCGAGCGCGTGCACGGCACCGGCCCCGCGCCCGTACTGACGGCGGACACCGCGCAGTTCGACGGCCCAGTCACCGGGCCGGGCGCTCGGCATCGGAGACGTCACGACCGCTCCCGCGCGCTCTTCGGTCCGGTTCTTCCGTCGCAGCCCCATGGCTGTGCCGCCTTCCGTTCGTACGTTCGTACACCGCTGGTCGATGTCTCGAACCTACGGATCAGGGGCTGGTGTGGACCATGAGGGCGGCTGGCGGACCGGGGGTGGGGTTAACCCCAGGCGGGGCGCCCCGCCCCGCGCCCGTGGCATGCCAACACCCGCAACCGTTCAACCAGTTGGGACATTCGCCTGACCGTCCCGCTACCGTGCGCTTACGCTTGAACACGATCCGAAATCAACCCTCCGGGACGTTGGAGGCAGGCGTGACTCAACCCCGCGCGCTCGACGCGAGCGCCTCACCACTCGACTACTACGGCGCGGAATTACGCCGCCTGAGAGAGACCGCCGGACTGAGCCAGGCGCAGCTGGGCGACTGCATCTTCTGTACGGGATCCCTGGTGGGCCAGATCGAGACGACGAAGAGGGTGCCGACGCGGGAGTTCTCCGAACGGGTGGACGCGGCGCTGGGGACGGATGGTCAGCTGTCCCGTCTGGTGGGTCTCGTGCTGCGCAGCCAGTTGCCTAGTTGGTTCCAGGAGTACGCGGAGATGGAGGCTCGGGCCGCGTACATCTCCTCATACCAGTCGCAGTTGGTGGACGGACTGCTTCAGACACAGGCGTACGCGCGAGCGGTGCTGGGCGTCATGACGGAGGACAACCTCGACGCGCGAGTCGAAGCGCGCATGGATCGCCAGCGCATCCTGAAGCGGAAGAACCCGCCGCTGTCGTGGGCGGTGCTGAGCGAGGCGGTGCTGCATCAGGAGGTTGGCGGTCCCGAGGTCATGCGGGAACAACTGGCCCATCTGTTGAAGTTCCGAAGCAGCCAGTGGGTGAACCTCCAGATCCTGCCATTCACTGCGGGCCAACACGCGGGCCTGCCTGGCACGTTCACCACCCTCCGCTTCGAGGAGGACCCCGACCTCATCTACACCGAGGACTTCGTGCAGGGCCACATGACGGCTCATCCTGAGAAGGTCAAAGAGAGTTCTCTTCGTTACGCTCACTTGCAGGCATCCGCCTTGTCCATGGAGGATTCGGCGGCACTGATCGCGCGCGTGATGGAGGAACGGTATGGAGACCAACCAGCGGCTGGCGGGCGCGACATGGCGTAAGTCGAGCTACAGCAGCGACACGGGCGGCCAGTGCATCGAGTGCGCACCGCTCGGCACTGCCGCCTGGCGCAAGTCGTCGCACAGCGGTGACACCGGCGGCCAGTGCGTCGAGGTCGCCGACCTCAACGCCCATGTCGCCATACGGGACTCCAAGAACCCCGAGGGCCCGGCCTTCGCCGTCGCGCCCGGCGCCTTCGCGGCGTTCGTCTCGGCGGCGGCAAAGGGCAGCGTCTGAGCCGGGTGTGACAAGCCGTTTTTCCTTGGGGTACAGTGGATCTTGAGCCGGTCGCCGCTTCAAGCGGTAACCGGAGATGCGTCGGTGGTCCAAGGAAAGACGCCCCGCTTCCTGCGGGGAAATGCAGGTGCAAGGCCTGCCCGGCGCTCTATCAAGGCCCGTACACGCTCAGCGTGTACGGGCCTTTTCGTTGGCCAGACGGCCAATGAGTACGGCTCACGCCTCCCGGCAGATCAGCAGCAACGCCCTGTCGTCGTTCACGTCCTTGGCGACGGCCTCGATGAGGTGCCAGGCCGCGCCGTGGAAGCCGCCCGCCACATAGCGGTCGGCCTCGCCCGTGAGGCGGTCGATGCCCTCGGCGATGTCGCGGTCCGAGGTCTCCACCAGGCCGTCCGTGAAGAGCATCAGGACGTCGCCGGGGCGCAGCAGGCCCTTGACCGGGTCGAACTGGGCGCCGTCGTAGACGCCGAGGAGCGGGCCCTGGCCCGTCTTCTCCTCCCAGCGGCCGCTGCCCGCGCTGAGCTGGAGGCCCGGCGGGTGGCCCGCCGAGAAGAGTTCGTAGTCGCCGGTCTCCAGGTCGAGGACGAGGTGGATGGAGGTCGCGAAGCCCTCGTCCCAGTCCTGGCGGAGCAGATAGCCGTTGGCGGCGGGCAGGAAGGAGTGCGGGGGCAGCGAGCCGAGCAGGCCGCCGAAGGCGCCGGACAGGAGCAGCGCCCGCGAACCGGCGTCCATGCCCTTGCCGGAGACGTCGGTGAGGACGACCTCCAGGGTGCGGCCGCCGTTCGTGCGGGCGGCGACGACGAAGTCGCCGGAGAAGGACTGCCCGCCGGCCGGGCGCAGCGCCATCTCGCGGTGCCAGCCGCGCGGCAGCTTGGGCAGTTTGCTCTGGACGCGGATGCGCTCGCGCAGGTCGAAGAGCATCGTGCCGCCGCCGCGCCAGGGCACGCCGACCCGGCTGCGGAACTGGGCGATGACAAGCCCGAAGAAGCCGCAGGCCGCGACGACGAGGACGACGCCGGGTGTGACGCGCGAGGAGCCGTCGGTGTACGGGCCGAGCTGGACGGACTCCACGATCAGGGCCGCCGCTGCCGCCGCGTACAGGGCGAGGAGGCTGGCGGGGCGCAGGAGCAGGCCGCCCGCGACGATGGGCAGGACGAGGGCGGCGGGCGCGCACCACACGTTGTTGATGAGCGTGCCGCAGGCGATCATCGGGACGGTGACGAGCAGACCGGCGAGGGCGACCCAGTCGGGGCCGTCGCCCCGGAAGTAGTCGACGCCTGATTTGCGCAGCACTATGCGGACCCGGTGCAGCCGCTTGTTCATCCGGGCCGTGAACGTCTCGGCTTCCGCCCGCCGCTCGCGACGTGCGCGCCGTGCTCGTCGTACCGCCATTGCTCGTGGACCTTATCCAGCGGGCCGCGCACTTCGCACGGGAGGTCCCTCTTGTCCCCCGTCGGAGGCACGCCGTGGACGGGGGTCGACGGCCGGTTCCACCCCCGGAAATCCCCTCGCATCGGGCGGTATCGCCCTGGTAGGCATGGCATATGACGACAGACTTGCGGGCGCCGGCCGACTCACGCGCGCTCACGGAGATACGTGTGCTCGCCGAGGCCGAGTGGGACACGTGGTACGGGACGCTGGAGACCGCGTTCGGTGGTGTCGCCGAGTCGGCCGAGGAGCGGGAGCTGTGGCACGCGCTCACCGAGCACGACAGGTCGATCGGCGTGTGGGAGGGCGACGCGTGCGTGGGGACGGCGGGGGCCTTCTCCTTCCGCCTCTCGGTGCCGGGCGGCGCGCTCGTGGACGCGGCGGGCGTGACGATGGTGGGCGTGGCGGCGACGCACCGGCGGCGCGGGATCCTGACCTCGATGATGCGCAGGCAGCTGGACGACATCCGCGCGGGCGGCGAGCCGCTGGCGGTGCTGACGGCGTCCGAGCCGGTCATCTACGGCCGGTTCGGGTACGGCGCGGCCACCTCGCAGATGAAGGCGGACATCGACACGAGCCGGGTGAGCCTGTCCGTGCCGCCCGGCACGGACGACGTACGCCTGCGCTATGTGGATCCCGCCGACGTCCGCGTCCACGAGGCCTGCGAGGCGCTCTACGCGCGCCGGGTGGCGGGGCGTCCGGGCATGCTCGCGCGGCAGCCGGGCTGGGAGCGGCTCGGCCTCCTCGACCCGCCGGGTGAGCGGGGCGGCGCGTCACCGCTCCAGGGCGTGGTCGCCGAGCGCGCGGGCGAGCCGGTCGGATACGCGCGGTTCGCGGTCAAGCCGGACTGGGAGTGGCAGGGCCCCAAGGGCGCGGTCCACGTACGCGATCTGGAGGCCCTGGACCCGGCGGCGTACGCGGCGCTGTGGCGGTTCCTCTTCGACATCGACCTGACGTCGTCGGTCCTCGCGCGCAACCGCCCGGTGGACGATCCGCTGCTCCAGCTCGTCTCGGACGTCCGGCGGTGCGACCTCGCGGTGCGGGACTCGTTGCACGTACGCCTCGTGGAGGTGGGCGCGGCGCTGGAAGCGCGTACGTATCAGGCGCCGCTCGACGTGGTGTTCGAGGTCGACGACGCCTTCTGCCCCTGGAACGCGGGGCGCTGGCGGCTCACCGGCGACGCGAAGGGCGCGTCGTGCGCGCGTACGGAGGACGCGGCCGACCTCGCCCTGTCGGTGCGGGAGCTGGGCGCGGCGTACCTCGGCGGCGTGTCCCTGTCGTCGCTCGCGGGCGCGGGGCGGGTGCGGGAGCTACGGCGGGGGGCGCTGGCGGAGGCGTCGGTGGCCTTCGGGTCGGACGTGGCGCCTTGGCTGCCGCACGGGTTCTGAGGAGCCTGCGCGGGGGCTCAGGCGGGTTGGTCCAGGGGGGTCTTGGCCTTGCGGGTGGCGAGGTAGAGGGCGACCAGCCAGGCTATGGCCGACTCGTGGACGGCGACGTTGAGTATGAGGATCGCCCAGCGGAGTTCGACGCCTCGGTTGAAGGCGATGAGGGACGGCGCCAGGTAGAGCACGATGGTGAGGGTCGCGAGGGCGAGGCCGCCGATGGAGCCGAGATTGAAACCGAGATCGATGTCGAATCCGGGCATGTCGAACTTGAACATGGAGGTTCCCCCGCCGAATTGAAGTGAGGTGGTGAGTCATCGCTGGTCAGGCGATCGAACTGGTGAGCCGATCTTAGCCGCGCCGCCGGTCCGCCCGGCCGGGCCGCTGGCAGGTGGGGCACCAGAAGAGGTTGCGTGCGGCGAGGTCGGCGGTGCGGATGTCGCCGCCGCAAATGTGGCAGGGCTGGTTCGCCCTGCGGTAGACGTACACCTCGCCGCCGTGGTCGTCGACGCGCGGCGGGCGGCCCATCGCCTCGGGCGTGTGCTCGGGCCGGACGGTGTCGATCCGGTTGAGCCGGACGCCTTCGCGCATCAGCTCCACGAGGTCCGCCCAGATCGCGTCCCACCGGGCCTCGGTGAGGTCCTTGCCCTGGGTGTACGGGTCGATGCCGTGCCGGAAGAGGACCTCGGCGCGGTAGACGTTGCCGACGCCGGAGATGACCTTCTGGTCCATGAGGAGCGCGGCGATGGTGGTACGGCTGCGGGAGATCCGGCGGTACGCCTTGCCGGGGTCGTCCCCTTCCCTGAGGGGGTCCGGGCCGAGGCGCTCGTGTATCGCCTGCTTCTCCTCGGGCGTGATGAGGGCGCAGGTGGTCGGGCCGCGCAGGTCGGAGTAGTACGTCTCGTTCTGGAGGCGGAGGCGGACGGTGTCCGTGGGGGGCGGGGCGGGGTGCTCGCCGAGGGCGTACTTGCCGAAGAGGCCGAGGTGGACGTGGACCCAGTCGGCTCGCCCGAACCCCAGGAAGAGGTGCTTGCCGTGGGCCTCGGCGGTTTCCATCACTTGGCCGGTGAGGAGGGCGGTGCTGTCGCTGAACTTGCCTTGGGGGCTGGTCGCCCGGACTGGACGGTCCTGGAACCGGTTCCGATGCTCGTGCGCCAGGCGGTGGATGGTGTGGCCCTCCGGCACGGGGTCCCTCCGGGGGTTGAGCGGAAGAAATCAGCCCCTCCGGCTGGGGCTGCGGTCAAAACTCGCCTTAAGGGCTCGTCCTCAAACGCCGGACGGGCTGGGAATCTCCAGCGCGGCCAGCAGAAGAAACATCCGAGCCGGGGGACGAAAAAACAGCCCCTCCGGCGTTTGAGGAGCGGGGTCCGGGGCGGAGCCCCGTGGGGGGGGTGGACTTACTGCTCGGGGTGGCCGGGCGGGATGGGGGGCAGGACGCCCGTTGACTCGTAAGCCGACAGCATGTCGATGCGGCGAGTGTGACGCTCCTCACCCGAGTACGGCGTGCTCAAGAAGATCTCGACGAACTTGGTCGCGTCCTCCTGCGTGTGCATCCGGCCGCCGATAGAGATGACGTTCGCGTCATTGTGCTGGCGCCCGAGCGCCGCCGTCTCCTCGCTCCAGGCCAGCGCCGCGCGGACGCCCTTGACCTTGTTCGCGGCGATCTGCTCGCCGTTGCCGGAGCCGCCGATGACGATGCCGAGGGAGTCGGGGTCCGCGGCGGTCCTCTCCGCGGCGCGCAGGCAGAACGGCGGGTAGTCGTCCTGGGCGTCATAGATGTGGGGCCCGCAGTCGACGGGCTCGTGGCCGTGGCTCTTGAGCCATTCGACCAGGTGGTTCTTGAGTTCGTAGCCGGCATGATCCGAGCCGAGGTACACGCGCATGCGTCCGAGTGTGGCACGCCGCGCGCCGGGTATCCGCGACCGGGGCCGGGCCTCCGGGACCAAGGTCCAGGCCAAACGGCTGGAATGCAACGATCCGGATTCAGGACTTCCGTCCCGATCGCTCCTGAGTTTGAATGCGGGGGCTCGTGACCCGAGAACTTAAGGATTCGTCCATGACCTCGCAACCCTCCCTTGCGAAGGCAGACAGCACGCCCCCAACCCCTGGGGATCAGCGGTCTGGCGGCAGTGGTGACACCGGCGACACCGGCGACGGCCTGAAAGCGGGTCTCAAGAACCGCCACCTCTCCATGATCGCGATCGGCGGCGTGATCGGCGCCGGTCTCTTCGTCGGCTCAAGCTCCGGCATCGCCGCCGCCGGGCCCGCGATCCTCATCTCGTACGCCCTCGTCGGCACGATGGTCGTCCTCGTGATGCGGATGCTCGGTGAGATGGCCGCCGCACGGCCCACCTCCGGCTCCTTCTCCACCTACGCCGACCAGGCGCTCGGCCGCTGGGCCGGCTTCTCCATCGGCTGGCTCTACTGGTTCTTCTGGGTCGTGGTGCTCGCGGTGGAGGCCACCGCCGGTGCCGTGATCCTCAACGGCTGGATACCCGCCGTCCCCCAGTGGGGCTGGGCGCTCATCGTGATGGTGGTGCTCACCGCCACGAACCTCGTCTCGGTCGGCTCGTACGGCGAGTTCGAGTTCTGGTTCGCCGGGATCAAGGTCGTCGCGATCGGCGGCTTCGTCGTCATCGGTCTGCTCGCCGTCTTCGGCCTGCTGCCCGGCTCCGACAACCCGGGCGCCGGATTCGCGCACCTCACGGACGCGGGCGGCTTCATGCCCAAGGGCGCGGGCGCCATCCTCACCGGTGTGCTGATGGTCGTCTTCTCCTTCATGGGCAGCGAGATCGTCACGCTGGCCGCCGGTGAGTCCGAGGACCCGCAGCGCGCGGTCACCAAGGCGACGAACAGCGTCATCTGGCGCATCGGCGTCTTCTACCTGGGCTCGATCTTCGTCGTCGTCACCCTCCTTCCGTGGGACGACAAGTCGATCACCAAGGACGGCAGCTATGTCGCCGCGCTGAACTCGATCGGCATCCCGCACGCCGGTCAGGTCATGAACGTCATCGTCCTCACGGCCGTGCTCTCCTGCCTCAACTCCGGCCTCTACACCGCCTCCCGCATGGCCTTCTCGCTCGGCCAGCGCGGCGACGCGCCGAAGTCCTTCGCGCAGACGAACAAGCGGGGCGTGCCGGTGGCCGCGATCCTCGGTTCCGTCGTCTTCGGTTTCATCGCCGTCTGGTTCAACTACCAGTGGAAGGACACCGTCTTCGACTTCCTGCTGAACTCGTCGGGCGCGGTGGCCCTCTTCGTATGGCTGATGATCTGCTTCACGCAGCTGCGGATGCGCGGGATCATCCTGCGCGAGGAGCCGGAGAAGCTCGTCGTGAAGATGTGGCTCTTCCCGTATCTGACGTGGGTCACCATCGCGATGATCTCGTTCGTCCTCGTCTACATGCTGACCGACGAGACCGGGCGCAAGCAGGTGCTGCTCTCGCTCCTGGCGGCCGCGTTCGTGGTCGTGTTCTCGCTGGTGCGGGAGAAGGTCCGGCCCAGGGTCGACGCCTGATCCTTCTCGGCTTCTTCTCGGGGTCCCGTGATTAGTTGACGGCAGTTGTCAGCTTTTCGCGGGACCCTCTCCGTTGATCAGGCAGATGTACGCGGCTCAGGCGTACGCGGCTCAACGGAGGACCCCGTGGATTTCACCGCCCAGCAATTCGTGTTCCGGCCCGGCGACCCCGGGTACGAGGACGGACTCGCCGGATTCCAGACCGGTTTCGTGACCCGGCCCGACCTCGTCGTCGGCGCCACGAGCGCCGAGGACGTCGTCGCCGCCGTGTCGTACGCCGCCGGGCAGGGCCTGCCCGTAGGGGTGCAGGCCACCGGGCACGGGCTTCCCGGCGCCTCGGAGGGCGGCGTACTGATCAGTACGCGGCACATGGACTCCGTACGGGTCGACGCCGACGCCCGTACCGTCACCGTCGGCGCCGGTGCCCGCTGGGGGCAGGTCGTCGAGGCGGCGGCGCCCCACGGGCTGGCCCCGCTGAACGGCTCGGCGCCGGGCGTGGGCGTCGTCTCGTACACGCTGGGCGGCGGTCTCGGCATCCTGGCCCGGGAGTTCGGATACGCGGCCGACCACGTCCGCTCCCTGGACGTCGTCACGGCCGACGGCACCCTGCGCCATGTCACCGCCGAGAGCGCCCCCGAGCTGTTCTGGGGCCTGCTCGGCGGCGGCGCGAACCTCGGCGTGGTCACGGAGCTGGAGATCGGCCTGGTGCCGGTGGCGAGGCTCTACGGCGGGGCGATCACCTTCGACGGGCGTACGACGGAACCGGCCGCCCTGCTGCGCGGCTACGAGGAGTGGACGCGGACCCTGCCCGACGAGCTGACCTCGTCGCTCGCCGCGGTGGTCTACCCGGACCTGCCCCAACTCCCGCCCCCGCTGCGGGGCCGCTACCTCGTCTCGGTGCGCGTCGCGTTCACCGGAGCGGCCGCCGAGGGCGAGCGTCTGGTGGCGCCGTTGCGCGCGCTCGGGCCCGCCGTGTCGGACACGCTGCGGGAGATGCCGTACACCGAGAGCCCCACCATCCACAGCGACCCGGACTTCCCGCACGCGTACTACGGGGACAGCGCGCTGCTGAGCGGCCTCGATGTCACCACGGCCGGTGAGCTGCTCGCGCTGACCGGGCCGGACGCCGACGCGATGCACGTCGTCCAGCTCAACCACCTGGGCGGGGCGCTCGGGCGGCCCGCGCCGAACGCGGTGCCCTATCGGGAGGCGGGGTGGCTGGTGCGGATCCTCTCCCCGTTGGATGGCACCAGCGTCGCTGTGGCACGGGAGGTGCACGCGCGGGCGTTCGGGTGTGTGGCGGGGCAGCGGCTGGGGCGCTCCCTGAACTTCGCGTTCGGCGGCGGCGACCGGCCCGAGGGGCTGTACGACGCCGATACGCGAAAGAGGCTCGCCGAGTTGAAGGCCACGTACGACCCGGCGAACCTCTTCAGGCGGAACTACAGCGTGCGGCAAGTCCTTTAGCGGTCGAGCAGCTTCCAGGCCGTGGGCAGCGCGCCCATCGCGAGGGCGGCCTTCAGGGCGTCGCCGATCAGGAAGGGCGTGAGCCCGACGGCGACGGCCTGGGTCAGCGACATGCCGGTGGCGGCGGCGAGGTAGGGGACGCCGACCGCGTAGATGATCGCGGAGCCGAGCGCCATCGTGCCCGCCATGCGCAGGACCGAGCGGTCGGCGCCGCGGCGGGCGAGGGCGCCCACGACGGTGGCGGCGAGCAGCATGCCGAGGATGTAGCCGAGGGTGGGGAGCGCGGCGCCCGACTTCGCCTGCGCGAACCACGGCATGCCGGCCATGCCGACGAGGGCGTACAGCGCGAGGGAGAGGAAGCCGCGGCGGGCGCCGAGCGCGGTGCCGACGAGCAGCGCGGCGAAGGTCTGCCCGGTCACCGGAACGGGCGAGCCCGGTACGGGCACCGCGATCTGGGCGGCGATCCCGGTGAGCGCGGCGCCGCCGAGCACGAGCGCCGCGTCCTTCACGCGGGACGCGGGCAGCAGGTCGGCGAGGACCTGGCCGGGGCGGGTGGTGGCAGCGGCGATGCTCATCGGGACTCCGCGGGGGGCTTGGGCGGGTTGGGACGCGTTGACGCTATCCCAGGCGGGGGCGCCCCCACAGGGGCTCCGGGCGACAACCCGGGGGCGGGGCCTTGGTGGGCTCCGGACAAAGGGCGCCGCGTATAGGCCGTACGGCGTGATGCTCGTCACGGAGGTGGGCGGGTGGGTGCCCCGTTTTGCACGGAGGGCTGCCGCCCGGGGAGACTGTGGGGTCCCGCCAAATGTTTTGTGAACCTGAGAGCAGCGCTGAGCACCATGCACGACTCCTCCCCCGATAAATCGGCGCCCGGCACCGGGGGTTGTGCCCACCCGTCCCGCCCTGCGGGACGATTGCCCACAACGGGGACCCCGGAACCGCTGGGTGGTGGGCTTAAGCAGCGGCACCTCACCATGCTTGGGCTGGGTGGGGTTATTGGGGCCGGGCTCTTCGTGGGGTCGGGGGCGGGGATCGCGGTCGCGGGGCCCGGGATCGTCGTCTCGTATCTGATCGCGGGCGCGCTCGCGATGTGCGTGATGCGGATGCTGGGCGAGATGTCGGCGGCGATGCCCGCGTCGGGCTCCTTCTCCGTGCACGCGGAGCGCGCGCTGGGCCGCTGGGCCGGGTTCAGCGTCGGCTGGCTCTACTGGTTCCTGCTGGTGGTCGTGCTCGCCGTGGAGGCGACCGGCGCCGCGCAGATCGCGAACGGCTGGGCGCCCGCCGTCCCGCAGTGGGCCTGGGTGCTGATCTTCATGCTGGTCTTCACCGGCGCCAACCTCGCGGCGGTGAAGAACTTCGGCGAGTTCGAGTTCTGGTTCGCGGCGCTGAAGGTCTTCGCGATCGTGGCGTTCCTGGTGCTCGGACTGCTCGCGATCTTCGGGGTCCTCCCGGAGACCGATCCCGTGGGCCTCACCCATCTCAGCGGCGACGGCGGCTTCCTGCCCAACGGCTGGGAGGGTGTGACCTCCGGCGTACTCGCCGTCGTCTTCGCCTTCGGCGGCCTGGAGGTCGTCACGATCGCGGCCGCCGAGTCCGACGACCCGGTCCGCTCGGTCGCCCGCGCGGTGCGCAGCGCGGTCTACCGCATCCTCTTCTTCTATGTCGGTTCGATGCTGGTCATCGTGACGGTCCTGCCGTGGACCGCGCAGCAGGCCGGGGCAAGCCCCTACGTGACGGTCCTGGACTCGATCGGCGTGCCGTCCGCCGGGACCATCATGAACATCGTGGTGTTCGTCGCCCTGCTCTCGGCGCTGAACGCCAACCTCTACGGGTCCTCCCGGATGGTCTTCTCCCTCGCCGAGCGCGGCGAGGCCCCCAAGGCCCTCCTGAAGGTCTCCGGCGGCGGGGTCCCGCGCCGCGCGGTCCTCGCTTCGGTCGCTTTCGGCTTCGTATCGGTCGTACTCAATCTGAAGTGGCCCGACTCGGTCTTCCTCTACATGCTCAACTCGGTCGGCGCCGTGCTGTTGTTCGTATGGGCGCTGATCGCGGTCTCCCAGCTGCGGCTGCGGCGGCGCATCGAGCGCGAGGCCCCGGAGCGGCTGGTGCTGCGGATGTGGGCGTTCCCGTATCTGACCTGGGCGGCGCTGGTCGCGATGGCCGCCGTACTCGGTCTGATGCTCAACGACGACGGGGCGCGGCCGCAGCTGCTGTGGTCGGCGGGGGCGACGGGGCTCGTGCTCGCGGTGGCGGGGCTGCGGGAGTGGCGTGAGCGACGGGCGTGAAGTTTCTGTGAACGTGGCGTGTTCGTTTCTTCACGACGTGTAGGCGTCGTGTCCGTATAGCGGTCAGCCATTCCCTGTCAGCGGTACCGGACTTCAGACTGTGGGCCCGCTCGACCCCCCACTCGTCCCCCGTCTCGGCTAGTGAACAGGGCCCGCCCATGTCTCGGACGTCCACCTCCAAGGACGCAGCACCAGCACCTGATGCGGCACCCAAGGCCGACTCCCCGCTCGTCCACGGCCTCAAGCAGCGGCACCTCTCCATGATCGCCCTCGGTGGCGTGATCGGCGCCGGGCTCTTCGTGGGCTCCGGGGCGGGCATCGCCGCGGCGGGGCCCTCGATCGTCCTCGCCTACGCGATATCCGGCGCGCTCGTCATGCTGGTGATGCGCATGCTGGGCGAGATGTCGGCCGCGAACCCGGCCTCGGGCTCCTTCTCCGTCCACGCCGAGCGGGCCATCGGCCCCTGGGCGGGGTTCACCGCGGGCTGGGGCTTCTGGTTCCTGCTCTGCGTCGCCGTCGGGCTTGAGGGCATCGGCGCCGCGAACATCATGGTGGGCTGGTTCCCCGACACCCCCCAGTGGGCCTGGGTCGCCCTGTTCATGCTGGTCTTCAGCGGGGCGAACCTGACGGCCGTGAAGAACTTCGGCGAGTTCGAGTTCTGGTTCGCCGCCCTGAAGGTCGGCGCCATCGCGCTCTTCCTCGGCATCGGCGTCCTCGCGATCCTCGGCATCCTGCCCGGCTCGGACACCCCGGCCCCCGGCCTCGGGAACCTCACCGGCGAGGGCGGCTTCATGCCGAACGGCACGGACGGCCTGATCATCGGCCTCCTCGCCTCCGTCTTCGCGTACGGCGGCCTGGAGACCGTCACCATCGCGGCCGCGGAGTCCAAGAACCCGGTCCAGAGCGTCGCCAAGGCCGTACGTACGGCGATGTGGCGCATCGCCCTCTTCTACGTCGGCTCCATGCTCGTCGTCGTCACGCTGCTGCCGTGGGACAACAAGGAAGTCGTCGCCAAGGGCCCCTACGTCGCCACGCTCGACCACCTCGGCATCCCCGGCGCCGGCCAGATCATGAACGTCATCGTCCTGATCGCCCTGCTCTCCGCGATGAACGCCAACATCTACGGCGCCTCCCGCATGTCGTACTCCCTGATCGAGCGGGGCCAGGGCCCCAAGGCCCTCGGCCGCGTCTTCAACGGCGTGCCGCGCCTGGCCGTCCTCGCCTCCTCGGTCTTCGGCTTCGTCTGCGTGCTGCTCAGCTACTGGAGCCCCGACAAGGTCTTCCCCTGGCTGCTCAACATGATCGGCGCGATGATCCTGGTCGTCTGGATCTTCATCGCCGTCTCGCAGCTGATCCTGCGCCGCAGGACGGAGCGGGACGAGCCGCAGAAGCTGGTCGTCAAGATGTGGGCGTACCCCTTCCTCACCTGGGTGGCGCTCGGCGGAATGGCGTACATCTTCTACTTGATGACGGAGCAGCCGGACACGCGGAAGCAGCTTCTGGCGACGGGCGCCCTGACGCTGGCGCTGGCCGTCGTCGGCTTCGTACGCCAGAAGATGGCGGAGCGCTCGGTGGCGGCGGTCGCCGAGTAGGGCATCGGTACGCACGTGAAGGGGCCCGGGGTCGACGACGACCCCGGGCCCCTTCGGCGTATCTGCGCACCCGGCGTATCGGGTGTATCCGGCGGTCCTAGGACGAAGGGCTGATCAACTTCCGGGGACTCCTGCTGCTAGCCTGCACTTGCATAGAGGTTGCAATAAGCGCTTGGAACAAGCAGAGCAGCAGTCGGAGGGCTCGGACCATGGCCATTTACACGCTTCCTGAACTTCCGTACGACTACGCGGCGCTCGAGCCGGTCATCAACCCGCAGATCATCGAGCTGCACCACGACAAGCACCACGCGGCGTACGTCAAGGGCGCGAACGACACCCTTGAGCAGCTGGAGGAGGCGCGCGACAAGGAGACGTGGGGCGCCATCAACGGCCTGGAGAAGAACCTGGCCTTCCACCTCTCCGGCCACATCCTGCACAGCATCTACTGGCACAACATGAACAGCCCCAAGGACGGTGGCGGCGGCGAGCCGCTGGCCGCCGACGGTGTCGGCGAGCTTGCGGACGCGATCGCCGAGTCCTTCGGCTCCTTCGCCAAGTTCAAGGCCCAGCTGACCAAGGCCTCGGCGACCACGCAGGGTTCCGGCTGGGGCGTGCTCGCCTACGAGCCGCTCAGCGGCCGCCTCATCGTCGAGCAGGTCTACGACCACCAGGGCAACGTCGGCCAGGGCTCCACGCCGATCCTGGTCTTCGACGCCTGGGAGCACGCCTTCTACCTCCAGTACAAGAACCAGAAGGTCGACTTCATCGAGGCCATGTGGCAGGTCGTCAACTGGCAGGACGTCGCCAAGCGTTACGAGGCCGCCAAGCAGCGCGTGAACAGCCTGCTGCTGGCTCCCTGAGGCTCTGGAAGCCCTGGAGGCGTCCCGCCCCGTGAGAACGCCCTGCCTCGTGATCGTCTTCTCAACTTTCGCCGAGGCAGGCGGATAGACGAAAGGCCCCCGTGAGGACGTGACTCACGGGGGCCTTTCGGTGGCTCTGGGGCCGGCTCCGGGGGGGGCCGGGGAGTGGCTCTGGGGGTGGGTCAGTCGAAGATGGGGCCCTGCGTGCGCGTGCGCTTGATCTCGTAGAAGCCCGGCGTCGAGGCGACGAGCAGCGTGCCGTCCCACAGGCGTGCCGCGGCCTCGCCCTTGGGGGCCGGGGTGACGACCGGGCCGAAGAAGGCGACCTGCTCGCCGTCGGCGCCGGGGACGGCGATGACGGGCGTACCGACGTCCTGGCCGACCTTGTCGATGCCCTCCTTGTGGGAGGCGCGCAGCTCGGCGTCGTACGCGTCGGAGTCCATGTGGTCGGCCAGCTCCGCGGGGAGGCCGACCTCCTCCAGGGCCGCGACGACGGCCTCGCGGGTGGCGCCCTCGCCGCGGTTGTGGAAGCGGGTGCCGAGCGCGGTGTAGAGCTTGCCGGTGATCTCCTCGCCGTGCTTCTGCTGGGCGGCGATCACCACGCGCACCGGGCCCCAGGCCTGGGTCGCGAGCATCTCGCGGTACTCCTCGGGAAGCTCGTCGAGCCGGTTCTCGTTCAGGACGGCGAGGCTCATCACGTGCCAGCGGACCTCGACGTCGCGGACCTTCTCGACCTCCAGCATCCAGCGCGACGTCATCCACGCCCAGGGGCACAGCGGGTCGAACCAGAAGTCGACCGGGGTCTTGCCGTTGTTCTCGGACATGTCTCTCCCTAGGGAATGTGTTCGGCGCCTGGGGAGGGGAACGTCAGGGGTCCGCCAGGGCATTCCCGGATGTCGGCCGACAAGGGCACATGCGAGGATCGTAGACATTCGTACGAGTCATGATGCGAGTCACAAGGGAGTGCCGCCCGTGCCCGGTGAGAATCTGTCCCGCGACGAGGCCCGCGAGAGGGCCGCGCTGCTGTCCGTCGATGGCTATGAGGTCTTTCTCGACCTGCGCTCGGCGCTCGGCGAGAGCGGTCAGGAGCCGCGCACGTTCCGCTCGGTGACCACGATCCGCTTCCGCGCCGAGCCGGGCGCCGCGAGCTTCGCGGACCTGGTCGCGCCGAGCGTCACGGCCCTGTCCCTCAACGGCAAGGACCTGGACCCCGCCGAGGCCTTCGACGGCACCAGGATCACGCTGGAGGAGCTGGCCGAGGAGAACGAACTGGTGGTGGACGCCCAGTGCGCCTACAGCCGCACCGGTGAGGGCATGCACCGCTTCGTCGACCCCGAGGACGGCGAGGTCTACCTCTACACGCAGTACGAGCCGGCGGACGCCCGCCGCGTCTTCGCCAACTTCGAGCAGCCGGACCTGAAAGCGCCCTACCGCTTCTCCGTGAAGGCGCCCGAGGGCTGGACGGTGTGGTCGAACGGCGTCGGCGAACTGACCGACGGCGTCTGGAAGTTCGCCGAGACCAAGCCGATCTCCACGTACATCACGGCGATCGTGGCCGGCCCGTACCACTATGTGACGGACTCCTACGAGCGCGTCCTCGACGACGGCACGCGCCTGGAGATCCCCCTCGGCGCGATGTGCCGCAAGGGCCTCGCCCCGCACTTCGACGCCGACGACGTCTTCCTGGTGACCAAGCAGGGCCTGGACTTCTTCCACGACAACTTCGACTACCCCTACCCCTTCGGGAAGTACGACCAGGCGTTCGTGCCGGAGTACAACCTGGGCGCGATGGAGAACCCCGGCCTGGTCACGTTCCGCGAGGAGTTCATCTTCCGCGGCAAGGTGACCCAGGCGTCGTACGAGCGCCGGGCCAACGTGATCCTCCACGAGATGGCCCACATGTGGTTCGGCGACCTGGTCACCATGCGGTGGTGGGACGACCTGTGGCTCAAGGAGTCCTTCGCCGACTTCATGGGCTCCTTCTCGATGGTCGAGGCGACCCGCTTCACCAACGGCTGGATCACCTTCGCCAACAACCGCAAGGCGTGGGCCTACCGCGCCGACCAGCTGCCCTCCACGCACCCGGTCACGGCCGACATCCGCGACCTGGAGGACGCCAAGCTCAACTTCGACGGGATCACGTACGCCAAGGGCGCCTCGGTCCTCAAACAGCTCGTCGCCTACGTGGGGCGCGAGGCGTTCCTTGAGGGCGCCCGGCGCTACTTCAAGCGCCACGCGTACGGCAACACGGTCCTCGGCGACCTGCTCTCGGTCCTGGAGGAGACCTCCGGGCGCGACATGACCTCCTGGTCGCGGTCCTGGCTCCAGACGGCGGGCGTCAACTCCCTCACCCCCCAGGTCATCCTGAACGCGGAGGGCCGGATCACCGAGCTTTCCGTGCTCCAGGAGGCCGCCGAGTCCCACCCCGAGCTGCGCCCGCACCGGGTGGCGGTGGGCCTGTACCGCAGGGAGGCCGGTGGCGCCCTGGAGCGGTACGCCCGCGCGGAGGTCGATGTCGACGGGCCGCGCACGGTGGTGGCCGAGCTGGCCGGTGAGGCGGCGCCCGAGCTGATCCTGGCCAACGACGACGACCTGACGTACTGCAAGCTCCGCTTCGACGAGAACTCCCTCGCGACGCTGCGGGAACACCTGGGCGACATCACCGACCCGCTGGCCCGCGCGCTGTGCTGGTCGGCGCTGTGGAACCTCACGCGGGACGGCCTCATGCCCGCCCGTGACTTCATCGGGCTCGTGCTGCGCTTCGCCGGGCAGGAGAGCGACATCGGCGTGCTTCAGATGCTGCACGCGTGGACCAACTCCGCCCTGACGCACTACGCCGCGCCCGGCTGGCGCGAGGAGGGCGGCCGGGCGCTCGCCGAGGGGGCCCTGCGGGAGCTGCGGCTCGCGGAGCCGGGGAGCCAGCACCAGCTGACGTGGGCGCGCTTCTTCGCGGCGGTGGCCTCGTCGCCTGCGGACCTGCAACTCCTCCAGGGCCTGCTCGCCGGTACGGCCAAGATCGACGGCCTGGAGATCGACCAGGAGCTGCGCTGGGCCCTGCTCGGCCCGCTCGCCGCGCACGGCGCCGCCGACGAGGAGGTCCTCGCGGCCGAGCTGGCCCGGGACGACACGGCTTCCGGCAAGCGGCACCAGGTGCGGTGTCTGGCCGCGCGGCCCTCGGCGGCGGTCAAGGCGCAGGCGTGGGCCTCCGTGGTGGAGTCGGACGCGCTGTCGAACGCGCTGGTCGAGGCGACGATCTCCGGCTTCGCGCAGCCGTCGCAGCGGGAGCTTGTCGCTCCCTACGTCTCGAAGTACTTCGACGCGATCGAGCGCGTCTGGTCGGAGCGGTCCATCCAGATCGGCATGGATGTGGTGCGGGGCCTGTTCCCGCACCTGCGGGACGACGAGGGGACACTGACGGCGACGGACGCGTGGCTGACGTCCCACGCCTCGGCTCCCCCGGCCCTGCGCCGCCTGGTCCTGGAAGCCCGCGACGACCTCGCCCGCGCGCTGCGGGCGCAGGCTTGCGACGGGGGGTAGGGGGCCTGGGGCGAGGGCGCCGGGTGGGGGGAGATCATCGGCAGTCGAACGCTTGCGCTTTAGGGCGAGGTTGTCCAGGTTTGTCGACGGCTGTGTAACAGCGGTTAGAACGCCGAGCCCGCCAGGGAACGACCCCGGCATGAACCACAACGCCCCGCTCTCCCCGCTCCCCCTCCACCACCTCTCCCACATCCGGCCCCGCGTCCTGAGCACCGCCCAGCTCCGCACGCACGGCGTCTCCCCGGCCGACCTCGGCGCCCACTGCCGGCCGGGCGGGCCCTGGCAGCAACTCCTGCCAGGGGTATGCCTGTTGCACCCCGGCCCGCCCACCAGCGAGGAGCGGCTGCACGGCGCCCTGCTGTACGCGGGGCGCCCGCCCGTCCGCGAGGCCCGCGCCATGCCCGCCCAGCCCGGCGCGGGCGAACCACACGCCCCGTACGCCGACGCGATGATCACGGGCCTCGCCGCCCTCACCCTGCACCGCTTCTCGTCCGCTCCCCCGCTGCTCACCCTCGACCGCATCGACGTCCTGGTGCCCCGCACCCGCCGCCTGCGCTCCGTCGGCTTCGTACGGCTGGTGCGCGGCGCCGCGATGCCCACTCCCCAGCTCATCACGGGCGTCCCCGTGGCCCCGGTGGCCCGCGCGCTCGCCGACGCGGTGGCGCAGCTCACCGAGGCCGGTGCCGTACGGCGCCTGCTCACCGAGGCGGTGCGCGGCGGGCACTGCGAACCGGCCGCCATCGTGCGGGAGTTGACCCATGCCCGGCTGCTGAACCTGCCGCACGTCGTGGACGCCGTGGACTCCCTGCTCGCCGAGGGGCGGGCCATCGCGGAGGACAGGCTCTACCGACTGGTCGCCGAGCACGGCCTGCCCGCCCCGCTGTGGAACGTAGACCTGCGCCTGCCCGGCGGCCCCCACCTCGGCGGCGTCGACGCCTACTGGCCCGACCACGCCGTCGCCGTCGAGCTGGACACCCGCGCGCCCCGCCAGGGCCCCCGGCAGGGCTCCCGGCAGGACGACGACGGCCTGTGGTCCGAGTACGCCCGCAAGCGCGAGCACTTGGAGCGGCTCGGCATCACCGTCGTACACATCACCCCGAGGAAGCTGCGGGACTCGGCGGAGCAGCAGGCGGCCGTCGTGCGGACGGCGCTGATGGCGTCGGACGACCGCGACCCGGCGGCGTATGTCGTGGTGCTCCCCCGTTGACGGCCGCCCCCCGCCGCTAGCTCTTCGCGCAGAACTCCGCCTCCAGGACCGCCTCCCGGTCCCCGCCAGGCCCGTTGAAGTTGAGCGCCAGCGCGTGGCGGCCGTCCGCCGTCACCCCGGCCAGGGACGCCGAACCGTGGATGTCGCCGCTGTGGCCCCAGACGACCGTGCCGCAGGAGGTCCTGTAGGGCTCGATGCCGAGGCCGTAGCGCCGGCCCGGTCGGTCCTCGCCCTTCGGTACGGCACTCTTCATCGCGGCGAGCTGCCGTTTCGGCAGGAGCTTGCCGCGCAGCAGGGCGGTGTAGAAGCGGTTCAGGTCCGCCGAGTTCGAGATCATCTCCCCCGCCGGGCCCGCCACGGACGGGTTGAGCGAGGTCACGTCGTGGTTCTTGGCGTCGGGGGCGCCGGAGAGCTTGGTGTAGGCGCGCGAACTGGGCCGCGGCATGGCCGACTTCGTGCCGGGCGCGCTGGTGGCGCGCAGGCCGAGCGGTTCGATGACGCGCTGCCTGATCGCCGTCCCGTACGGCACGCCCGTGACCTTCTCGATGATCATTCCGGCGAGTTCGTAATTGGTGTTGGAGTACTGCCAGCCGGTGCCGGGCGCGAAGTCCGGCTTGTGGCGCATGGCGATCGCGACCTGCTGCCTGGGCGTCCAGGTGTCGTAGCGGTGGGCGAGGAAGTTCTCGGTGAACACCTTCCGCCTGAAGCCCGGGTCGGCCGTGACGTTGTAGATCCCGCTGGTGTGGTTGAGGAGTTGGCGCACGGTGATCCGGTCGCCGTCGTGGCCGTTCCCCTCGACCACGCCCGGCAGCCACTTGCCGACCTTGTCGTCGAGGTCCAGCCCGCCCTCGGCCTCCAGCTGGAGGAGGACGGTGGCGACGAAGGTCTTGGTGACGCTGCCGATGCGGTAGCGGTCGTGGGCGCCGCGCGGGCTCTGGTTCCTGAGGTCGCCGAGGCCCGCGGCGGCGTTCCAGGCGCCGTGCCGGTCCCGCGCCTGGGCAGTCACGCCGGGGGCGTCCTCGTTCAGGGCGGCCTCCATCGCACGCCGCGTCGCGCGGTGCCGGTCGCCGTCCCCGAGCGCCGCGCTCCCAGGCCCGGCGTACGCGGATGTCGCCTGCCCAGACGCGGCGTACGCGGGTGCCGCGAACGCTCCTGCCACCACCGTCACGGCGATCACCGCCGCCACACCTGCCCGCCCCTTCGGCACTGCCATTTCCCGCCCCTTCCGGCCACACTGCTGTCGGTCAAGGGGACCCGTGGACCGGCTCGGAGGTTGAGCGGGGGCGGGCGGCCAGGCCCGGCTCAGCCCTTCTTCAGCACCAGCTCCGTGTTCCGGTCCCCCGCCTCGCCGCCCAACGCGGGCTTCGCGCCGGGGGCGTTGAAGGACAGCTCCCGGTACAGCGCGGCGAGGCCCGTCTGGGAGAGGTCGGCGAAGTCCGTGCGGGGCGGGGCGGCGGACTCGATGAGCGTGGTGAAGACGGAGACCGTGCCGTCGTGGTTGTCGGAGACCTCCACCACCCGCGCCAGCTGCGGGAAGTCGATGTGCGAGGCCGTGGAGACCTCCCAGAAGGAGCCGTGCGGGGTGCGGTGCGGGGTGATGGCGTTCTTGTGGCTGTGGCCGTTGACCCAGGCGAGGACCGAGCGGTGGCGGCCGAGCAGCGCGACGACCTCCTCGCCACCGTGCCGGGCCTCGCCGGGCCGGGAGGGGTCGTGGCGGAGGTTGCGCATGGTCCTGCTGGTGTGGTGGCTGAAGACGACCACGTACGAAGGGCCTCCCGCGCGGCGCTCGTTGGCGGCCAGCTCACGCTCCAGCCAGCGCAGCTGGGCCGTGCCGAGCGAGCCCTCGTAGTGGCCGCCGGGGTCGGTGGTGTCCAGGCTGATGCCGAGGACGTCGTCGCTGACGCGGAAGGCGTAGTACTGGGTGGCGGAGGCGAGGTTCTCCTGGGTGTAGCCGTGGCCGAGGGGGCCGTGGCCCGCGTACGCGGGGTCCAGGTGCGCCTGGACGTACTCGGCGGGTGTGAACGGCGCCCGGGACTCGTCGGGGGTCACGGACCGCATGCGCTGCGCCTCGCTCTTCAGCAGCTCCCTGAAGTGCGTGCCCTTGGGGTCGCGCCCCTTCTTCACCGCCTTCCACAGCGCGGCCCCCCGCGTCTCGTCGAGGGACATCAGCTTCTTGCCGCCGACGGCGAACTCGGTGAAGTACGAGTCCTTGGGCGCCCAGCAGCCGCCGGGCAGCGCGTCGTGGTTGCCGACCGTGGAGTACCAGGGCAGGCCGAGGCCGGGGCTGTTGACCTCGCGGACGGCGGCGTCGAGGAAGCCGTGCAGGCGCGGGAAGCCGAGTGACTTGTCGGCGTCGCGCAGGGCGTCGTCCGGGTGCCAGTACAGCTTGAGGCCGCTGTCCTGCACGCCTTCGTAGCGGCGCGGGTCGCCGGTGTTGGGGGTGATGCGGCCGCCGCTCATCACCTTGAGGAACCAGTCGAGTTCGGCGCGGGAGTTGTTGTCGGTGTTGTCGCCGGTCGTCACGACGCAGTGCAGCGGGGCGCCGGTCGCGGGCGCGCCGCGCAGCGCGTTGACGCGCTCGACCAGGGAGACCGCGCCCGCCACCGACAGGGACTCGTGCGGGCGCCAGGCGCTCGCGGTCTGGGCGCGCAGATACTCGTACCGCAAGGGGTGTTGTACGTCGACGAGGTGCAGGTCGGTGAATTGCACGAACGCGGCGAGCGCGGTCCGCCGCTTCTCGCGCCCCGGTTTCGCCGCCGCGAGGTCGCCGCGCACCACGCGCGGCCAGGCGGGCCCGTCGCCGAGCCGCCGGTAGCCGGAGGTGCCGCGCGCGGCGGCGACGGTGAGCAGGGTGGTGCCGCTCTTGTACGGCATGAGGGGCGCGGCGGGCGCGGGCCGGGAGCGCGGGACGGTGGCGTGGCCCGCCGGGGAGGCGTTGCCGGAGCCCGCGCCGGGGCCCAGGGCGTAGCCGATGCCGACGGAGAGGGTGACCGCGCCGGTGGCGGCGAGGAGGGCGCGGCGGTCGAGGAGGCCCGCGACGGCCCCGGTCGTGGCGGGGGCGGAGGCCTCGGCGGAGGCGGTGGCCGTGGCTGAGGCGGTGGCCGTGGCGGGTGCGGTGGCCGTGGCGGGTGCGGTGGCCGTGGCGGGTGCGGTGGCGACAGAGCGTATGCGCGGCATGCGCGGTCTCCCCGAGTGCGAACGCGTCGGCAGTGGTCGCGGGGGCCCGGGACCTGGCTGCGGCCCGCGAACTTCCCGCTCGTACTGGATCGTTGGCATCGGGGGTGACCTGCGTGTGAACGAGACCGCAACGGGCAGCGCCGATCACCGTACGTCGATCTCCGGGCACCCTGCGCGGTCACCCACCTCTCCCCCGGCGGAGAGGAAGCGGTCACTCCACGTTCACCTTGCGGGGAAGGGGATGCGGTGCGGACCTTCAGCGGTCCGGATCGGCGCCGTCGCGGAGGTGGCCGTCGGCGGGGCGAGCGCGCCAGAGTTCGAGGCCGATGTCGACGAGTCCGACGCGGTCGAGGTCGGGCACGGACTCCAGCGCGTGCCAGGCCGCGAGGTCCGTGGAGCCCTCGGTCTCGTGGCGCAGTTCGCCTCCGGTGACCCGGCCCTCGTAGAGGATCCGCAGCCCGTGGAAGTCGGCGACGGCGCCGAGCCTGCGGGGGTAGCGGCGGCGCAGCGAGTCGATGCCGAGGAGGGCCACCGGTTCGACGACGTACCCGGTCTCCTCGTCGGCCTCGCGGATCACGGTGTCGTAGGGGTCCTCACCGTGGTCCATGCCGCCGCCGGGCAGCGTCCAGCGTTTGCTGCCGTCGCCCGCGACCCAGCGGGCCAGCAGCAGCCGTCCCTCTCTTACGCATACGGCGTAGGCCGCCACCCTTAGCTCCTTGTGCACATGTTGACGCTAGTGCCCTTGGGGCGCATTGGCAGGGGGGCGTCGGCTCGGGGTGCGTCGGTGAGGGTTCCCTCGGGTGTGTTGTGGCTTGGCGCGTTGTTCCCCGGTGCGGGTGGTTCTTGGCTGAGCGCGCAGTTCCCCGCGCCCCTTTGGGGCGCTTACGCCACCTTGTCCTCGATGACGTATGGCGGAATTGCGTCACGCCCCGATCACAGCTCGGACAACTCTCCCCAAACAGCTGTCACTTGCGTAAGGCTGAGCGGTCATCCGGTCCCGGATTCCGGACCTTCCCGGAACTCGGGCCGGTTTCACCCTCCTTCCCGCCCTTTACGCACGCACAGGGATGCCGATGCCCAGATCCAGTTCCAGCGCGAGACCCCCGGCCCGGGGACGCGCGGCCCGCCTCGCGATAGCCGCCGGCCTGACCGCCGCGCTCTGCGCCACCGGGATACCCGTGGCCCTCGCGGCCACCGGTGACGACCCCGCGCCCGCCCCCAAGTCCGCGGGCGGCAAGCTCGGCCCGGCCGACGCCGCGCTGCTCGCCGAGGCCGAGGCGGACGGCGAGAAGACCGTCACGATGATGGTCGCGACCGCCCCCGGCGCCACCGAGCAGGTCGCCGACCAGCTCGACGGCGTCAAGGGCGGCTCGGTGGGCCGCACCTACGACAAGCTCGGCTATGTCCGCGCGACCGTGCCGACCGGCAAGGCGGACGCCGCGATCAAGGCGGCCGCGAAGCTGTCGTCCGTGCACGCCATCGACCTGCGGCACGAGATCGAACTGGACGACCCGACCCCCGCCGCGGACCGCGCCAAGGGCGCCAGGACCGGTGCGCAGGGCACGTACCCGGGGCCGGACAAGAGCACCCCGGCGAAGAACCCGTACAACCCGTCCGCCGAGACCGGCGCCGTCGACTTCGTGAAGAAGAACCCGAAGGCCGACGGCCGCGGCGTGACCATCGGCATCCTCGACTCCGGGATCGACCTCGGCCACCCGGCGCTGGAGAAGACCACCACCGGCGAGCGCAAGATCACCGACTGGGTGACGGCGACCGACCCGATCGTGGACGCGGACGGCACCTGGCGCCGTATGACCAACCCGGTCACCGGCCCCACCTTCACCTGGGACAGCGAGACGTGGCAGGCCCCCGCGGGCTCCTTCCAGGTCAACCGCTTCCGTGAGTCGGCCACCACCGGCGGCGACGCCAAGGGCGACATCAACCGCGACGGCGACACCACCGACAGCTGGGGCATGCTCTACGACCCGGCCGCCGGTACCGTGCGCGTCGACCTGAACGACAACAACGACTTCACCGACGACGAGACGATGAAGCCGTACAAGGACGGCCACCAGGTCGGCTACTTCGGCAAGGACGACCCGGCGACCGACGTCGTCGAGCGCGTCCCCTTCGTCGTCGAGATCCGCAAGGACGTGCCCACCGACCCGTACGGCGGCGACTGGGTCGGCAAGAAGGCCGACTTCGTCAACATCGGCGTCATCGAGTCGGAGCACGGCACGCATGTCGCGGGCATCACCGCGGCCAACGGCCTGTTCGGCGGGAAGATGAACGGCGCCGCCCCCGGCGCCAAGCTGGTCTCCTCGCGCGCCTGCACCTGGACCGGCGGCTGCACCAACGTCGCGCTCACCGAGGGCATGATCGACCTCGTCACCAAGCGCGGCGTCGACATCGTCAACATGTCGATCGGCGGCCTGCCCGCGCTCAACGACGGCAATAACGCGCGCGCCGCGCTCTACACGCGCCTCATCGACGAGTACGGCGTGCAGCTGGTGGTCTCCGCGGGCAACTCCGGCCCCGGCGCGAACACCATCGGCGACCCCAGCCTCGCCGACAAGGTCATCTCGGTCGGCGCCGCCATCTCCAAGGAGACCTGGGCCGCCAACTACGGCTCCGCCGTGGAGAAGAAGTACGCGATGATGAACTTCTCCTCGCGCGGCCCGCGCGAGGACGGCGGCTTCACGCCGGTCATCTCGGCGCCGGGCTCGGCCATCAACACCACGCAGACCTGGCTGCCGGGCTCCCCGGTCGCCGAGGCGGGCTACCAACTGCCCGCCGGTTACTCGATGTTGCAGGGTACGTCGATGGCCTCCCCGCAGGCCGCGGGCGCCTCGGCGCTACTGCTCTCCGCCGCCAAGCGCGAGAAGGTCGACCTCACCCCGGCGAAGCTGCGCACCGCGCTGACCTCCACCGCCAACCACATCCGCGGTGAGCAGGCGTACGCGCAGGGCACCGGCCTGATCGACGTCGTCGGCGCCTGGAACGCCATCGAGGACGGCGCGAAGGCCCACACGTACACGGTGAAGGCCCCCGTCGACACCGCCCTGGACCAGGAGCTGAAGAAGCCCGGCACCGGCATCTACGACCGCGAGGGCGGCCTGAGGACCGGCCAGAAGCGGACGTACGACGTCACGATCACCCGCACCTCGGGCCCGGACCGCGGCATCCGCCACGAGCTGGACCTGGTCAAGAACCACGAGGACACCTTCCGCCTCCTCGGCGACGGCGACGTCACGCTGCCGCTGAACAAGCCGGTCACCGTGAAGGTCCAGGCGAAGGCCAAGTCGGCCGGTCTGCACAGCGCGATCCTGACCGTCGACGACGAGCGCTCCGAGGGCATCGACCAGCAGATCATGTCGACGGTCGTCGTCGCGGCGCCGCTCGCCAAGCCCTCCTTCGCGTACGAGGCCGAGGGCTCGGTGCAGCGCAACAGCACCAAGTCGTACTTCGTGACCGTGCCCAAGGGCGCCAAGTCCCTGGAGGTCGCCCTCGGCGGTCTGAAGGACAAGAGCCAGACGCGGTTCATCGCGGTGCACCCCTACGGCGTCCCGGTCGACTCCACGTCATCCCTCGTCTGCTACCCGAACTACGAGAACCCGGCCAACACCTGCCGCCCGGACCTGCGCGCGTACGCGGAGCCGCTGGCCGGTGTCTGGGAGATCGAGGTCGAGTCGCGTCGCACCTCGCCGCTGCTCGACAATCCCTACAAGCTGAAGGTCTCCGCGCTCGGCGTCGACTTCGACCCGGCCGTGCGGACGCTCCCCGAGGCGAAGGTCGGCACGCCCGCGCCCGTCACCTGGAAGGCCGTGAACAACTTCGCGGCGGTCGACGGCAAGCTGAAGGGCGGCTCGCTCGGTTCCGCCAAGTCGGCGCGGCCCACCATCGCCCAGGGCGCCACGCAGACCAGCACGGTGGTCGTGCCCGAGGGCGCCGAGCGTCTTGACGTCGTCATCGGCTCGCCCGCGGACGTCGCCGCCGACCTGGACCTGGCCGTCAAGAAGGACGGCAAGGTCGTCGGTTCGTCGGCGGAGGGCGACTCGGAGGAGACGGTGAGCCTGTCGAAGCCGGCCGCCGGTACGTACACGATCGAGGTCGTGGGCTACTCGGTGCCGACCGGTTCGACCGCGTACGACTACCGGGACGTGTTCTTCTCGGGCGCGCTCGGCAAGGTCACGGTCGACGAGTCGAAGCAGATCAAGCTGGGCAGCGGCGACTCGGCGCAGGTCGAGGCCAAGGTCGAGGCGAAGGCCCCGGCCGCCGAGGGCCGTGAGCTGTTCGGCGAGGTGTCCCTGCTGAACGCGGGCGGCACGGTCGCGGGCAACGGCAGCGTGAAGATCGAGAAGGTCACGCCGTAGGTGTAGCGGTGTCCTGTGGCGCCGGGTGGGCTCGGTCGAGCCCACCCGGCGCTTTCTTATAGGCCCTCGCACGAGACCTTCGCCGCGTCCGGCAGGGCCTTGAGGACCATGCGGCGCAGGCTGTCGCGGTCCTTGCCGGTGGGCCAGTTGTCGGGGTGGGCCTCGCCCCGGGGGATGGTGATCAGGACGCGGTCGCCCTGCTTGAGGCGGGGGTCCGTGTCGTGGTCCATGGGGAAGGTGAGCGTGCCGTTTCCGGACCTCGGTTTGTAGTAGCGGCTCACATCGAGCGTGATCCGGTCCCGCCCGGCGCCCGGTACCGGCTCGACCGCGGTGACCTCGCCCTCCACGATCAGCCGCGAGCAGGCGACGAAGCCCTCCGGGGAGAGCTTGGCGTCCCTCGCCCCGCCGCCCGAGTCCTTGTCGTCGCTCGCGCCCGGCCCGTTCACCACCAGCCAGCCGAGCCCTCCGACCAGCGCGGCGGCGGCTGTCACCGCGGCCGCGCCGAGCGCGGTGACCAGGCGGCCGCGGGCGGACCGGAGCGGAACGACTGGTTCTGCGGGTTCGGCGGGGGCCGCAAGCGCCTCGCCGATGATCCCCAGCCGCTCCCGCAACAGGGCCACGTCCGCCACGGCCGCCGCGTGCTCGGCGGCGAAGGCGGGGTCGCGCAGCGCCTCCCCCGGCACGGGGTCGTCCGTGAGCGCCGTCATCAGCGCGTCGAAACCGTCCAGGTCGTCCTCGCCGGGCACCCTCACACCACCTCCCCTTCGTGCAGCCGCGCCCGCAGGAGCCGTACCGCCGTGTGCAGCCTGCTCTTGACCGTGCCCTCCGGGATGCCCAGCTCGTCCGCTATCGCCCGTACCGGCAGATCGGCGTAGAAGCGCAGCACCACCACCTGGCGCTGGGCGTCCGGCAGCTCGCCGAGCCCCTGCGCCACCGCCATCGACAGCGCCCGAGACTCCGCCTCGTCCTCGTCGACCGCCTCCCGCCACAGCACGGAGAGCCGCTCGCCGAGCCGCTCCTGCCTGCGCCGGGCCCGGTGCCAGTCCATGGCCAGGTTCGAGGCGACGACCGCCGCCCACGCGGACACGTCACGCGGCGCCTCGCGCCCGTCCGCGGCCCGCTCCAGGAGCTTCAGCCTCACCTGCTGCACCCCGTCCGGCAGATCGGCGTGCGGCACCCCGCCGAGCGCGAGCACCGCCCGCACCCGGTCCTCCTGAGCCGCGTCCAGCGGGTCCGCGCCCTGCCACCGCGGCGCGCGGCGCGCTCTCCTGCGCAGCAATGTGCCTCCCCCAAGCCCGCGTTTCCCCTACGACGCGGGGACGGCCCGAAACGTTCACCGCCGGGACGGGCGGATGTGGCGTCCCGCACCTCGGACAATGGATTGGACAAGCCGGGCCCGGACAGACGCATGATGGAGCCACCCCCTACAGACCGGCCGAGGTCACGAGGCCGCACGCACATACGGAGGAAGTCCCTGTGAAGGTCGGAATCGTCGGAGCCACCGGTCAGGTCGGCAAGGTCATGCGCAAGATCCTCGTCGAGCGGAAGTTCCCCGTCGACGAGCTGCGCCTGTTCGCCTCGGCCCGCAGCGCCGGCACGGTGGTGGACGGCGTGACCGTCGAGGACGCCTCCGAGGCCGACTACTCCGGCCTGGACATCGTGCTCTTCTCGGCCGGCGGCGCCACCTCCAAGGCGCTCGCCGAGCGGGTCGCCTCCCAGGGCGCCGTCGTGATCGACAACTCCTCCGCCTGGCGCATGGACCCCGAGGTCCCCCTCGTCGTCTCCGAGGTCAACCCGCACGCGGTGGCGGACCGCCCCAAGGGCATCATCGCCAACCCGAACTGCACGACGATGGCCGCGATGCCCGTCCTCAAGCCGCTGCACGCCGAGGCGGGCCTCGAAGCGCTGGTCGTCGCCACCTACCAGGCGGTGTCCGGTTCGGGCCTCGCCGGTGTCGACGAGCTGTTCGAGCAGATCAAGAAGGTCGGCGAGGACGCCCCGAAGCTCACGCACGACGGCTCCGCGGTCGACTTCCCCGAGCCCGACAAGTACGTGGCGCCGATCGCGTACAACGTCCTGCCGATGGCGGGCTCCATCGTCGGCGACGGTCTGAACGAGACCGACGAGGAGCAGAAGCTGCGCAACGAATCGCGCAAGATCCTGGAGATCCCGGAGCTGAAGGTCTCCGGCACGTGCGTGCGTGTGCCCGTCTTCACCGGCCACTCCCTCCAGGTCAACGCCCGTTTCGCGCGTCCGCTCAGCCCCGAGCGCGCCACCGAGCTGCTCTCGGAGGCCGAGGGCGTCGTCGTCACGGACGTGCCCACGCCGCTGGTCGCCGCGGGCAAGGACGACTCCTTCGTGGGCCGCATCCGCAACGACGAGACGGTCGAGAACGGCCTCGCGTTCTTCATCTCCGACGACAACCTCCGCAAGGGCGCGGCGCTGAACGCCGTGCAGATCGCGGAGCTGGTGGCGGCCGAGCTGAAGGGCTGACCCCGGCCACGCCCTGAAAGCGGGCCACGTCCCGACGGGGGCGGTCACCCTTCGCGGGTGGCCGCCCCTTTCGCGCACGCCACGGCCACCAGCGCGAGCCCGGCGAGGGCGCCGCCCAGCCAGAGCGCGTCACCGGCCCCCCGGCTGTCCGCGACCCGGCCGCCCGCGAACGCGCCGAGCGCGATCGCCACGTTGAACACCCCGGCGAAGAGCGCCGAGGCGGCCTCGCGGGCGTGCGGCGCGGCGGCCATCACCCAGTTCTGGGCGGAGACCGAGACCCCGCCGTAGGCCAGGCCCCAGGCGACGAGCAGCGCGGCCGACGCGGCGAGAGAGCCGCCCGCGGGCACAAGCAGCAGCACGACCGCGCCGAGCCCGGCGGAGAGGGCGAGCAGCGCCTTGCGGGGATCGCGGGCCGCGACGGCACCGCCCGCGAAGTTGCCGACGATGCCGGCCGTCCCGTAGGCGAGGAGCAGCCCGCTGATCAGCCCCGCGCCGATGCCGGGGACGCGTTCGAGGACGGGGCGCACGTAGGTGTACGCGGCGAAGTGGCCGGTGACCAGGAGGGTGACGGCGAGCAGCCCGGCCCGCAGCCGCCCGATCCGCAGCAGACCGGCGAAGGCACCGAGTCCGACTCCCTCGCCGGCGGGCAGGGCGGGCAGCACCGTGGCGAGCAGCCCCGCGACGGCCAGGGCGAGCACGGCGAGGGCCGCGAAACCCCAGCGCCAGCCGGCCAGTTCGCCCAGGAGCGTGCCCGCGGGGACGCCGAGTACGGACGCCACCGCGATCCCGCTGAAGATCACCGCGGTGGCGCGCCCCGCGGCCTCCTCCCGGACCAGCCGTACCCCGAGCCCGGCCGCGATGGCCCACACGCCACCGATGCAGACGCCGACCAGGACGCGCGCGGCGAGCAGGACGCCGAAGGCGGGGGCGAGCGCGGAGGCGAGGTTGGCGGCGGCGAGGAGCGCCATCAGCGCGCAGAGGACCGTGCGCCGGTCCGCGCGGCGCACCGCGACGGGCAGCAGCAGCGCGGCGAGCGCCGCGACGAGGCCGGGCAGGGTGACGGCGAGACCGGCGGTGCCGTCCGAGACGTGCAGGCCCGAGCCGATGGAGGTGAGGAGGCCGACGGGGAGCATCTCGGTGGTGACGACGGAGAAGGTGGCGCTCGCCACGGCGACGACGGCGAGGCCGCCCCGCTGTCGCGGCGGTGCCGCCGGGGGTGTGGGGAGTTGGGTGTGCTGAGCCATGTCATCCAGCCTGTGCCGCGGCCGGGCGGGGAACAACGCCGAAGATCTCACCCTTGTATGAGCGAGGCTCATCGATGGGAGTGGCGCGGGGATGCGGGTGTTCAGGGTTGTGGGAGGGGCGCGGGGATGAGCGGGCTTGAGATGCGGGAGCTGGAATGCTTCCTCGCGCTCGCCGAGGAGCTGCACTTCGGACGGGCGGGCGAACGGCTGTACGTCTCACAGAGCCGCGTCAGCCAGCTGCTCGCCGCCCTGGAGCGCAGGATCGGCGCCCGCCTCGTCGAGCGTACGAGCCGCAGGGTCAAGCTGACCCCGCTCGGCGCACGCTTCCTGGCCGAACTGCGCCCCGCGTACGAGGGTTTGGCGTCGACCGTCGAGCGGGCGAGGGCGGCGGCGCGGGGCGTGGAGGGCACGCTGCGGATCGGCTTCCAGGGGACCGCGGACGCCCGCCTGATGGGGGCGATCGCGGCCTTCCAGACCCGGCACCCCGCCTGTGTGACGGAGATCGTGGAGATCCCCTTCGCCGACCCGTTCGGGGCGGTGCGCGGCGGTGACGTGGACGCGGCGATCGTGCTGCTGCCGGTCGCCGAGCCGGACCTGGTGCTCGGCCCGGTCTTCTCCAGCGAGCGGCAGACCGTCGCCGTCTCGGTGCGGCACGCCTTCGCGGGGCGGGCCTCGCTCACAGCGGCGGACCTTGAGGGGACCCCGCTGATCTCGGCGACCGCCCCGGCGCCCGCGTACTGGCGCACGGCTCACGCCCCCTCCGACACCCCCGCTCCCTCGGTCCGCACGCTCCAGGAAGGGCTGACGCTGGTGGCGGCGGACCGGGGCGCGATGCTGCTGTGCCGCCCGACGGCGGAGTACCACGGCCGCAAGGACGTCGTCTTCGTGCCGGTCGAGGGGCTGCCGGACTCGGTGCTCGGGATGGTGTGGCACCGGGACGGGGAGACCGCGCGGGTACGGGAGTTCGCGCGGGCGCTGGCCGACGGGTCCGCCGAGGCCTGATCAGGCGTCGGCGTCGGCGTCCCTGCGCACCTCGAAGTGGAAGCAGCCGTACTCGACGGCGCGGACGTGCACGAGGGCGACCTCCGGGTCGGCGAAGGCCTCCTCGAACGCGGCGTCGAACCCCCGCGTCTCGTCCTCCGGTATCTCAAGCAGCCGCCCGCCGATGATCCGTCCCTGGGCGTTGTAGCGCCGGATCGTCCGCAGGGCCCCGGCCCGGGAGTAGGGGTAGCCGTCGCGCTCCGGGGCGGGGCCCTCGCAGGGGTCGGCGTGGATGAAGACGGGCCCCAGCTCGTCGTAGGCCCCCGGCTCGGCCCCGCTCTCGGCGGCCCAGCGCCGCAGGGGCGCGTACGACACGAGGGCGACACGCTCCCCGGGCGCGACGGCCCGCAGACAGCACCGCAACGGGTCACCGCCCTCGGGATCAACGTACGGAACGCAGCCCCGCCCCGCGTCATCCACCTCGCGAAGCTGGGCGAGGGCATCGGGGGTGATGGGGCGGGGGGTGTAGGTGGTGGTGGCGATGGAGGTCATGGGTCGAGCGTGGCGCGGGGGCGGGGGTGGCGCTGGCGGTTTCGCGACGTCGCGTTGGGACGGGGAGGTATCAAGCCCCGCCCGGCAAATATCAGCCCGTCCGGCGCTTGAGGACGAACTCGGCGAAGCCGGTAATCGACCGAGCCTCGGGGACTATCCAGCCCGTCCGGCGCTTGAGGACGAACTCGGCGAAGCCGGTGATCAACCGAGCCTCGGGGACTATCCAGCCCGTCCGGCGCTTGAGGACGAACTCGGCGAAGCCGGTGATCGACCGAGCCCCCGCCCAGGGTGAGATGCCAGCCCCGCTCAAGGCCAGAGGCCAGACTCCGCTCCGGTCCGACGGTAGGCCGCCCCCAGCAGAGCCCGCTCCTCCCCCGTCAGAACATCCTCCACCCGCTCGAACCCCTCCGGCGCCCGCTCCGCGACCGCCTGGAGGACCCGGTCGGCCGGCATGTCCCGGTTGGCGAGGACGATCGCGTTGGCCGGCTCCCGGCGCGCCTCCTCGTAGGCCCGCAGCCCCGCCTCCCGGTCCGGCGAGGCGTACGCGAGGCACCGGGCGAGGACACACGCGTCGAGGATCGCCTGGGAGCCGCCGTTGGAGCCCACCGGATACATGGGGTGCGCCGCGTCGCCGAGCAGGGTCACCGGGCCGCGGCCCCACCACGCCAGCGGATCCCTGTCCACCATCGGGTACTCCAGGATGTGCCGCGTGGCGGCGAACAGCGCGGGCACGTCGAGGTCGCCGATGCGCCACCCCGCGTAGTACGGCAGGACGTCGGAGAGCCGCCCGGAGCGGTTCCAGTCGGCGGGCCCCGCCATCGCGTGCTGGTGCACCCGCGGGAACCGCACCTCCGCCACCCAGTTGAGCACCGCCCTGCCCCGCTCCTGGGCCGGCCGCGAGATCGGGTAGACGACGAGCTTGGCGGCGGCGTTGCTGCCCGCGATCGCGACCGTCCGCCCGCCGAGCACGGGGTGCCACTCGACGACGCCGCGCCACATCCGGATGCCGTTCCACAGCGGCGGCCCCTCGCCGGGGTGGAGCATGGCCCGTACCGCCGAGTGCAGCCCGTCCGCGCCGACCAGGGCCCGGGCCAGTACCGCGTACTCCCTGCCGCGCGCCATGTCCCGCAGGATCACCCGCAGCGCGGTGCCCTCGCGCTCGGCGAGGCGGACGAAGGCGGTGCCGGTGCGCACGGCGTGGTCGCCGATCCGGTCGCGCACCGCGTCGAGGAGGAGCAGCTGGAGGGCGCCGCGGTGGAGGGAGTACTGCGGCCAGTGGTGGCCGACGGCGAGGCCGCGCGGCTCGCCCCAGATGCGATTGCCGTGCCGGTCGAAGTGGACGATGGAGTCCGGCGCCACCGCGGTCGCGGCCAGCGCGCCGCCGAGCCCCAGTGCGGTCAACTCCCGTACGGCGTGCGGGAGCAGGTTGATGCCGACGCCGGAAGGGCGCAGCTCGTCGACGGCGTCCACCACGCGTACGTCGATGCCCGCGGCGTGCAGGCCGAGCGCGGCGGTGAGCCCTCCGATGCCGGCGCCCGCCACCAGTACGTCGGTCATGGCCGCCGCGCGGCCGGGCCGGCGCGGCCCGGCCCCTCGATCCCCAGCATCTCCCACGTCCCCCTGTGGTCCCGGCGGCCCCGGCGTTGTCGGTCGGTCGCCCGGTGGCCGCGCGCCCGGCGGGTGACCGCAGGCCGTGGTCGGCGGCCTGCCCGGCCGGGGCGGTGGCGCGGAGCGTAGCGGCACGGCAGCGGGAGAACAATGGCCCGGGCGGGCGGGCGAACCCGCATGGAAGGATGGCCGGAAACACCGCAAGTCACGCCCCGAAGAACCACGGGGAAACACCACACATGACCCACTCGTCGTACCCGAGGAGATGACCGCGTGCCCGGCACCAATCTGACCCGCGAAGAGGCGCAGCAGCGGGCGAAGCTGCTCACCGTTGACTCGTACGAGATCGATCTCGATCTCTCCGGAGCGCAGGAGGGCGGCACCTTCCGGTCCGTGACCACGGTGCGCTTCGACTCCGCGGAGGCGGGCGCGGAGACCTTCATCGACCTGGTGGCCCCCGCGGTCCACGAGGTCGTCCTGAACGGCCACTCGCTGGACGTGGCCGCGGTCTTCCGCGACTCGCGCATCAGGCTGAAGCACCTGGAGGCGGGCCCCAACGAGCTGAAGGTCGTCGCCGACTGCGACTACACCAACACCGGCGAGGGCCTGCACCGCTTCGTCGACCCGGTCGACCAGCAGGCGTACCTCTACACGCAGTTCGAGGTGCCCGACGCGCGCCGCGTCTTCGCGAGCTTCGAGCAGCCGGACCTCAAGGCGACGTTCCAGTTCACGGTGAAGGCGCCGAGCGGCTGGACGGTCATCTCCAACTCGCCGACGCCCGAGCCCAAGGACGACGTCTGGTTCTTCGAGCCGACGCCGCGCATCTCCTCGTACATCACCGCCCTGATCGTCGGCCCGTACCACTCGGTGCACTCCTCGTATGAGGGCCCGGACGGCCAGTCGGTGCCGCTCGGCATCTACTGCCGGCCCTCGCTCGCCGAGTTCCTCGACTCGGACGCGATCTTCGAGGTGACGCGGCAGGGGTTCGACTGGTTTCAGGAGAAGTTCGACTACGCGTACCCGTTCGCGAAGTACGACCAGCTCTTCGTGCCGGAGTTCAACGCGGGCGCGATGGAGAACGCGGGCGCGGTGACCATCCGCGACCAGTACGTGTTCCGTTCGAAGGTGACGGACGCGGCGTACGAGACGCGCGCGGAGACCATCCTCCACGAGCTGGCCCACATGTGGTTCGGCGACCTGGTGACGATGGAGTGGTGGAACGACCTCTGGCTGAACGAGTCGTTCGCGACGTACACGTCGATCGCCTGCCAGGCGTACGCGGAGGGCTCGCGCTGGCCGCACTCGTGGACGACGTTCGCCAACTCCATGAAGACGTGGGCGTACCGCCAGGACCAGCTGCCGTCGACGCACCCGATCATGGCGGACATCCGCGACCTGGACGACGTGCTGGTCAACTTCGACGGCATCACGTACGCCAAGGGCGCCTCGGTGCTCAAGCAGCTGGTGGCGTATGTCGGGATGGACGAGTTCTTCCGGGGCGTGCAGGCGTACTTCAAGGCGCACGCGTTCGGCAACACGCGCCTTTCGGACCTGCTCGGCGCGCTTGAGGAGACCAGCGGGCGCGATCTGAAGACGTGGTCGAAGAAGTGGCTGGAGACGGCGGGCATCAACGTGCTGCGCCCGGTCGTGGACGTCGACACGCGGGGCGTCATCACGTCGTTCGCGGTCAAGCAGGAGGCCCCGGCGCTGCCGGCCGGCGCGAAGGGCGAGCCGACCCTGCGTCCGCACCGGATCGCGATCGGCCTCTACGACCTGGACGAGGCGTCGGGCAAGCTGGTGCGCACCGAGCGCGTGGAGCTGGACGTCGACGGTGAGCTGACGGCGGTGGACGCGCTGGTGGGCAAGGCCCGCCCGGCCGTGATCCTGCTGAACGACGACGACCTGTCGTACGCGAAGGTCCGCCTGGACGCCGAGTCGCTGGCGTTCGTCACGGACCACATCGGCGACTTCGAGGCGTCGCTGCCGCGCGCCCTGTGCTGGGCCTCCGCCTGGGACATGACGCGCGACGCGGAGCTGCCGACCCGGGACTACCTCTCCCTGGTCCTCTCCGGCATCGGCAAGGAGTCCGACATCGGCGTCGTGCAGTCGCTGCACCGCCAGGTGAAGCTGGCGCTCGACCTGTACGCGGCCCCGGCCCGCCGCGAGGAGGCGCTGGCCCGCTGGACGGAGGCGGCCCTGTCCCACCTCCGCTCGGCCGAGCCGGGCAGCGACCACCAGCTGGCGTGGGCGCGCGCGTTCGCGGCGACGGCCCGCACGGAGGCGGAACTCTCGCTCCTGGAGCGGTTGCTCGACGGCACGGAGTCGATCGAGGGCCTGGCCGTCGACACGGAACTGCGCTGGGCGTTCGTGGGCCGCCTCGCGGCGACGGGCCGTCTCGACGAGGCGGGCATCGCGGCGGAGCTGGAGCGGGACAAGACGGCGGCGGGCGAGCGGCACGCGGCGTCGGCGCGGGCGGCGCGGCCGACCGCGGAGGCGAAGGCGGCGGCGTGGGCCTCGGTCGTCGAGGCCGACACGCTCCCCAACGCGATCCAGGAGGCGGTGATCGGCGGCTTCGTCCAGACCGACCAGCGTGAACTCCTCGCCCCCTACACGGAGAAGTTCTTCGCGGCGGTCAAGGGGGCGTGGGACTCCCGCTCCCACGAGATGGCCCAGCAGATCGCCATCGGCCTCTACCCGAGCCTCCAGGTCTCGCAGGCCACGCTGGACGCCACGGACGCGTGGCTCGCCTCGGCGAACCCGTCGGCGGCACTGCGCCGCCTGATCACGGAGTCGCGGGCGGGGGTGGAGAGGGCGCTTCGGGCTCGGGCTTCCGACGCGTAGCCCTCGGGCCGGGCGGGGGAACGGTCATCTGGCCCTCTGCCGGGCGGGGCGGGCCTTGCCTTGCCTGGCGGGGGGCCGGGGGGGGTGGGCCCGTGCCGCGGGGCGGGCCTTGCCTTTGGCGGGGGGGGCCGTCTGCCCGGCGGGGCGGGCCGTGCTTTTGGCGGGGGCCCGCCTGCCCGGCGGGGCGGGGCCTGGTCGGCTGAGGTCTGCCCCGGCTGGTCCGAGCCCGCCCCGGCTGCGGGCTCTCGCCGTTGTCGCCTGCGGGTGGTCCCTGCCCTGTCCCGCCGCTTCGCGGCGGATGCCCCCCACCCACCCACCCGTTCACCCCGCGCCTCCCAACAACCGGCCAATACGCGCGGAGCGCGGGCGAGGCACGGGCGGGGCGCGACGCAGACGACCACACAGCCACCCAAAAGCGCCGAGCAACGGGCGGGTGGGTGGGAGACATCCGCGCGCAGCGCGGCACGGGGCAGGGACGACCCGCAGAGGACGACACGACCCCCCAGAAGCGCCGGGCAAACGGGCGGGTGGGTGGGAGGCATCCGCGCGCAGCGCGGGACAGGACGCGGACGACCCGCAGACGACCACACAGCCACCCAGAAGCACCGGGCAAACGGGTGGGTGGGTGGGAGGCATCCGCGCGCAGGGCGGGACAGGACGCGGACGACCCGCAGACGACCACACGACCACCCAAAAGCACCGGGCAAACGGGCGGGTGGGTGGGCGGCATCCGCGCGCAGCGCGGGACAGGGCAGGGACCACCCGCAGACGACCACACAGCCACCCGAAAGCGCTGAGCAACGGGCGAGTGGAGGGCCCGGCCCCGGACCCCCGCTAGGCCCCGCCAGGAATCGCGTCGCGGAGCGCCACGAGGACGCGGGAGACCGCTGCCCCGTCCGCGGCGCCCCGCCTGACCGCCGCCACCACGTGGCGACGAGGGCGGTCCGCCGCGAGTTCTCGCATGACCACGCCGTCACGGCGTACCGCCGCCATCCGGGGAACGAGCGCCACCCCCATCCCCGCCCCCACCATCGCGAGGATCGCCGTCCAGCCGGACGCCGAGTGCGCCTGTTCCGGGGTGAATCCGGCACCCTCGCACGCCGCCCGCGTGATCTCCGACCAGGGTCCGCTGCCGCCGAAGATCCACGGCTCCCCCGCCAGGTCGGCGAGGCGCAGTCCCTCGGCCGCCGCCAGGGGGTGGTCGACGGGCAGCGCCACGTCCAGGGGGTCGGCGACGAGTGACTCCCGGGTGAAGCGGGTGTCCGCGTCGGGTGAGGCGGGCGCCTGGACCGCAAGGGAGAGGGCGACGTCCACCTCCCCGGCGGCGAGGAGTTCGTACGCCTCCGCCGCCTCGGCCTCCCGAACCCGCACCAAGATCCCCGGCGCCGCCTCCCGCAGCGCAAGCACCGCGGGTACGACGAGCGCGGGCACGGCCGTGGAGAACGCCCCGACCCGCACCTCCCCCGCCTCGCCCTGCGCATACGCCGCCAACTCCGCGTCCGCCCGCTCCAGTTGGGCGAAGACCGCCTCGGCGTGCCGCAGCACGAGGTGGGCCGCGTCGGTCAGCCTGACCCGGCGCCCGTGGGCCTCCAGGAGCGGTACGCCCAGCTGCTTGGCGAGGTTGGACAGCTGCTGCGACACCGCCGACGGGGTCATCCGCAGCGCCTGCGCCGTCGCCGTGACGGTCCCCCGCTCACTCAACGTACGCAGGATCGTCAGCTTCTTGATGTCCCACTCGCTCATGGAGCCAACGTACCGACCGGTCCGCACCCCTACCTCGCGCGGCCCGCGCCGCCCAGCACGACCCCGCCGAGGATCAGGCCCATGCACAGCACCTGGAGCCACCCCATCGCCTCGCCGAGCAGCGCGAAGGAGAGCAGGGCCACGCAGACCGGCTGGAGGTAGTAGACGATCCCGGCGCGGGCGGCGCCGATGATCGAGACGGCCTTGTTCCAGGCGAAGAAGGCGACCGCCGACGAGACCACGCCCACGTACAGGAGCGGGGAGACCGTGCCGGGTGTCGGCTCGAAGCCGCCCTGCACCGCGTAGCTGACCGCGAAGACCGGCAGCAGCATCAGCGCGCCGAGCACGAACGTCGAGAAGAGGAACGGCAGTCCGCCGATCTCCGCGGGCTTGCGCCTGAGGAGCGCGCTGTAGGAGCCGAAGGAGAGCGCGGCCGCGATCACCCACAGGTCGCCCACGGCGAAGTCCATGGCGAGGGAGCCCTTGCTGACGAGGAGCAGCACCCCGGCGCAGGCGACGAGCATGCCGGTCACGCGGCGCGCGCCGAGCCGGGCGCCGCCGGCCCGTTCGTAGAGGGCCATGAGGACGGGCGAGGCGGCCATGATCATGCCCATGTTGCCCGCGGTGGTCGTCAGGCCGGCCTGGTTGACCAGGGTGTTGTAGACGGTGACGCCCAACAGGGCGGCGAGGAGCAGGAAGCGCGGGTGCGCGCGGAGCAGTCTCCGCTGCCGCCAGGTCTCACGGGCGGCGAACGGCGCCACCGCGGCGATCGCGATGACCCACCGCCAGAAGGCGTGCTGGACGGGCGGCACGGTGTCGTGCAGGGCGCGGGAGGTGACGAAGCTGCCCGACCAGACGACCGTGGCGAGGACCGCGAGGGCGAGCCCGGCGCCGAGGGGGCGGGCTGCCGGGTGCGCGGCCGGTGCGGTACGGGCGGGGGTCCGGTCGAGGAGTGCCACGGGGTATCCCTTTTCTCTCTCCCCCGGCTCCGCGGGGGGGGTCTCACCCCGGCTCCGCGGGGGATCGCTGTCCTGTCGTGTGCGGGACAACCGTCGCACCCCCTCACTCATCACGTCCATCGAATCTTTTCGGCTTTAATTTAAAGCTGAGCTGAACGCTCCAGGGTGGCCCGCACCTCGTCCGCGTCCGCCTCCTCCGCGGCCCACGCCACGTACCCGTCGGGCCTGACCAGCACCGTCGTACGCCGGTCGCTCGACCAGTGCGCGACCACCGCCCGCCCCGCCGCGGGCCGCACGCCACGCGGCACGACGAGGACGAACCCGCCCGCCCGCAGCACCTCGTAGAGGCGGCCCTCCGCCAGTGCGAGGTCGGGCACCCGCCGCCCGACGAGCCGGTGGGCGCCCCGCGGGGCCCGGTAGGCGAAGCCGATGCCGGTGATCTGGCCGACCGCCTTGGCGCGCACGGCCGGGACCTCCCTGACGACCGCGGCGAACGCGGCCCGCGCCCCGCGCGTCCACGGCCGCTTGGCCATCGCGAGCCTGACGAGCCCGCCGCTGCTGCGCAGGACCGCCTTGCCGACCGGGTGCCGCTCGGCGTGATAGGTGTCCAACAGGCCTTCCGGGGCACGGCCGTTGACCGCGGCGACCAGCTTCCAGCTCAGATTCGCGGCGTCCTGGAGGCCCGTGTTCATGCCCTGGCCGCCCGCCGGGGAGTGGACGTGCGCGGCGTCCCCGGCGAGGAAGACACGGCCCACGCGGTACGCGGGCACCTGCCGTTCGTCGCTGTGGAAGCGGGACATCCAGCGGGCGTCGTGCATCCCGAAGTCGCGGCCGAGCGCCTGCCGGACGATGTCCTTGACCTCGTCGAGGGCGAGCGGGTCGCTGTCGGGGACGTCGCGCGTGCGGTTCCAGCCGATGACGCGGTAGTAGCCGTCGGCGAAGGGCGCGATGAAGGCGAAGGCGTCACCGGCCGCGTTGACGGTGAGCAGGCCCGGGGGCTTCTCGGCGAGCCTGACGTCGGCGAGGACGAGCGAGCGGATGACGGACCTGCCGGGGAAGGGCAGCCCGACCGCCTCGCGCACACCGCTGCGCAGGCCGTCCGCGCCGACGACGTACGCGGCGCGCAGCGTGCCCGGCTCGCCACCGGGGCCCCGCACTTCGAGTGTCACGCCCTCCGCGTCCTGGGTGAGCCCCGCGACCTCGGTCTCGTACGCGAAACGCACCCCCGCCTCGGTCGCGCGCCGCGCCAGGGACCGCTCGACCTCGTACTGCGGCAGGACGAGCACATGACGGAAGCGGGAGGGGAGGTGCGCGAGGTCCAGCGAGAGGCGGTCGAAGAGGCGGAGCCTGTCCAGCGGCTCCCCCTTGGCCTCCAGCTCGTCCGCGAGGCCCCGGGCGTCGAGCTGCTCCAGGGTGCGGGCGTGCACGACCATCGCGCGGGAGAGGTTGCTGATGCCGTGCGCCCGCTTCTCGACGAGGGTGACGGGGACGCCCGCGGCGGCGAGGTCCCCGGCGAGCAGCAGCCCGGTCGGCCCGGCGCCCACGACCACGACGCCGCGCGCGCCTCCGCTCCCGTGCTCCTGCTCGTGCTCGTTGATGCCGTCGTACTCGGTGGTCGTACCGTTCATGGCCGCCTCCTGATGCCAACACCTGTTGGTCAACGCTTGTTGGCCAACGTAGAGCCGCCGCTATGGACTGTCAACACTTGTTGGCCTACGTTTGTTGGCATGACCGAGAGAGCCCCCACACCTGCCGAGCCCGAGGCACCGCCCCGCCGCTCCGACGCCACCCGCGCCGGGATCCTCGCGGCGGCCCGCGAGCGGTTCGCCGCCGACGGGTACGAGCGCGCCACGATCCGCGCCATCGCCAAGGACGCGGAGATCGACCCGTCGATGGTCATGCGCTACTACGGCAGCAAGGAAGGCCTTTTCGCGGCCGCCACCTCGGCGGATCTGCGGATGCCGGACTTCACTCGGGTGCCGCGCGAGGAGGTGGGGCAGGTCCTCGTGGGGCACTTCCTGGACCTGTGGGAGGACGCGGGCGTGCTCACCGCGCTGCTCCGCGTGGGCATCACCAACCAGGCGGGCGCCGAGCGCATGCGGAAGATCTTCGCCGAGCAGTTGCTGCCGGTCGCGCGGGAGGTCTGCCCCGATCCGGACGCGGCGCCCGCGCGGGCCGCGCTCTGCGCCGCGCAGCTGCTCGGCCTCGCGCTGACGCGGTACGTGCTGCGGTTCCCGCCGTCCGCCGCGCTGACGAGGGAGGAGATCACGGCCTGGCTGGCGCCGACCCTCCAGCGCTATCTGACGGCCGAGCGGCCGTAAAGCCTGCCGAGCGCATGCCGAGGGCCCGGTTCAGTCACACAGGTGTACGCACGCATACGCACGTACCTACGTGACCGGACCGAGCCCTCGGAAGGAGTCGACGGACGGTGGCGTCAGCCCTGCTTCTGCTGCTTGCGGGACTTGTCGCCGACCATCACGAGGCCCGCGATCACCAGGAACAGCACGATGGGCGCGGCGACATAGAGGCCGAGCGTGTCGATGACACTCAGGCCCGGACCCGGGTCGTCGCCGTCGTCGCGGGTGAGCGCGAGGGCGGGGGACGACATGAGCAGCATCATCAGCGTCGTGCCGGAGGCCAGGGCGCCGGCGCGCAGAGCGTTCTTCTTGTCCACGGTGCAAACGTAGCGAACTCCTAAACGGGGTGCGCGTCCGGGGGTGCCGTACGGGCCGTGTCGTCCTTGAGCGCGGATTGCCGGAAGACCGCCATGAGCGCGTGCAGGCGCGGGGAGGCGGCGAGGTCCTCCAGGGTGACGGGGCGTCCGGTGGCGTCGGCGACGGGCAGGCGCCAGTTCGGGTACTGGTCCCAGGTGCCTGGCAGGTTCTGCGGGCGGCGGTCGCCGACCGCGTCCGGCAGCCAGATGCCGAGCATGCGGGCGGGCGTGGCGAGCAGGAAGCGGTGCAGGGCGCGGATCTCGTCCTCCTCGCAGCCCATGCCGCCGGGCAGCATGCCGAGCCGCGAGAGCAGGCCGAGCCACTCGCGCACGTCGGCGGCGGCCTCGGACTGCTCCTCGGCCAGGGGGCGGGTCAACAGGCCGAGGTCGTGGCGGAGCTGGACGTGCTCGCCGGTGAGGCGGGCGGCGGTCGAGGGCAGGTCGTGCGTGGTGGCGGTGGCCACGCAGTCCGCGCGCCAGGCCTCGGCGGGCAGCGGGCGGCCGGTGCCCGCCCAGTCCCGCTCGAACCAGAGCACCGAGGTGCCGAGCACGCCGTGCTCGCGCAGCGACTCGCGCACGCCGGGCTCCACGGTGCCGAGGTCCTCGCCGATGACGAGGGCGTCCGCGCGGTCCGCTTCGAGGGCGAGGACGGCGAGCATGGCCTCGGCGTCGTAGTGGACGTACGTCCCGTCGGTGGGGTCGCTGCCCTCCGGGACCCACCAGAGGCGGAACAGCCCCATGACGTGGTCGATGCGCAGGGCGCCCGCGTGCCGGAGCAGGCCGCGGACGAGGGCGCGGTAGGGGGCGTAGCCGGACTCGGCGAGGCGGTCCGGGCGCCAGGGCGGCAGGCCCCAGTCCTGGCCGCGCGCGTTGAACGCGTCCGGCGGGGCGCCGACGGTCATGCGCGGCGCGAAGTGGTCCCGCTGGGCCCATGCGTCGGCGCCGCCGGGGTGCACGCCGACCGCGAGGTCGTGGACCAGGCCGATCTCCATGCCCGCCTCGCGTGCGGTGCGCTGGGCGGTGGCCAGTTGGGTGTCGGTGAGCCAGGCGAGGCGGCAGTGGAAGTCGACGCGGTCCATCAGCTCGCGCCGGGCGCGGGCGGTCGCGGGTGAGGCGGGGTCGCGCAGGGGGGCGGGCCAGGAGTGCCAGTCGGGGCCGTAGGTCTCGGCGAGGGCGTACCAGGTGGCGTGGTCCTCCAGGGCGCGGCCCTGTTCGGCGAGGAAGGCGCTGTAGGCGGCGGTGCGGCCGGGGCCGAGGGGGACCTCGTGGAGCAGTTCGAGGGCCTCGCGCTTCAGGGCCCAGACGGCGTCGCGGTCGATCAACTCGCCCCCGCCGAGCACCCCTTCGCGCAGCCGGTCGGCCTCGCGGCGCAGGGCGTCGACCCGGTCGCGGGCCGCGCCCGTCAGATGGGCGAACTCCGGGACGGCCTCGATGCGCAGATGTACGGGGTCGGGGAAGCGGCGTGAGGAGGGGCGGTACGGGGACGGGTCGCCGCCGGGGCCGTCAGGCGGGCTGGGCACGGCGGCGTGCAAGGGGTTGACCTGGACGAACCCGGCGTCCAGGACGTGCCCGGACCAGGCGGCCAGCTCGGCGAGGTCGCCGAGGTCGCCCATGCCCCAGGAGCGGCGGGAGAGGAGGGAGTAGAGCTGGACCAGGAACCCGTGAGCGCGGCGCGCCGGGGTCTTGATCCGGCGGGGGGCGGCGATGAGGTGGGCCTCTGCGGTTTTGCCCTCGGGGCTGCGGACGAGGACCTTGTGGACGCCGGCGGGGGGCTCCGCCCGGGGTTGCGGCTCGGTCTCCCCTGGCCCTGCGTCCGGCGGCGGGGCCGCTTGCCGCTCGGTCGTTCCGCCGCTCCGCGGCGGGGTCTCCCACCCACCCACCCGTTCACCCCGCGATAGGGGCGGCTCTGTAGGGGGCTGGGGGGTGGCCTGCGACAGGAGCGGCTCGGTAGGGGGTTCTGAGGCGGTCGGCATTTCCTTGCCGGACGAGTGCGTTCTCCACTCGATCAGCCCGCCCCCCTCCAGCTCCACCCGCACCCACGTCCCCCGCGGCAGGCCCGCGAGAGGTGGCGCGGCGGGGAGGGGGGTGTCCGTCCAGGCGACCACGGTCGGGGGGAGCAGACGCTCGGCGAGGTGGGCCTCGCGCGCGGCGAGGGCGGCGCTGATCGCCTCGGGGGTGCTCGCGTCGACGCCCAGCGCGGCGAGGGCCGCGACGACCGCGGTGCCGGAGGCCGGGAGGGTGCGCCCCGGCGACGGGGAGTAAGAGGTGGCGACGCCGTACGAGGCGGCCAGCCGGGAAAGGGCCATCAGACCCCCATGGAGTCCAGGCCCGATGCCATACCGGCGGAGGTGGGCTCGCTGGTGAGCGGGGCGGCGTCGGCGAGGGGCGGCTCGCTGGTGAGCGGCGCGGCGTCGGAGAGCGGGGGCTCGCTGGTCAGGGGCGGCTCCAGGCAGCCGCAGGAGCAGGAGCCGTCGAGGCCGGAATCGGGGCTCGAGACCTGCTCCGAGAGGTATCCGGGGGCGGGGACCCGCGCGGAGAGCACGGGCGCCTCCTCGGCGAGGGCGGGGACCTGTTTGGAGAGGGCGGAGAGCAGAAGGTTCGCGGAAGCGGCCACGTGGGGGCTCCTTTTCAGGGGGCAGGTCACGGCAGCCCTACCCACTGCGCGGGGCCGCAGACCTCCAGGCTGCCCCAAGGTGACCCTGGTCACAATTGTTTCGCCCGGGCCGGAGTTGTTCTCCTGGGTCCCCCACCCGCCCGGAAGATCCGGCTCCGCCCCCCGTCCCGCCGGGAAGATGTCCGCCACCCCGGGCCACCCCAGCGCCCCGAAGGGGCGCGGGGAACTGCGCGAGCAACCACACCCGACCCGCAGCTGAGCGCCCCGCAAGAAGCGCGGGGAACTGCGCGCCCAGCCACGACCGACCCGCAGCCGAGCGGAAACCCCTCACTCCCGTTGACACCCCCGCCACCTCAGTGGTGGGCTCACTGCCATAGGTGACATCAGGGTGACGCCAGGGACCCCGGAGGCCCCGGGACCCCGGAGAACAAGGAGAGGGCGGCGTGCAGTTGCGGCGCAGGAAGGGCGCGGTCGCCATCGCCGTCGCCGTCATCGCGGGCACGCTCGGCGGTGCGCCCGGCGCTCTCGCGGCCCCGGGTGCGCCCGGCAGGCCCGGCGTTCCGGCCACGTCCCCGGATGTGGGCGCGGACGCCGACGGCGACACGGCGCGCAGGACCGGCTCCGCGCTGCCGTCCGTCTGGCCGCGCCCCCAGCTGATGGAGGCCGCCGGGAACCCCGTCACCGTAGGAGACGACGTCGTCCTGGTGACCGCACGTGAAGGCGGCGGCGCGAGCGCCGGGGACGGCGACTTCGATACGTACGCCCTGGACGCCCTCCGCGCCGTGCTGCGTGACGCCGGTGCCCGCCGCGTCATCGAGGTGCGCGACGGCGACCCGCTGCCCGCCGGGCCCACCGGGAGCGCCCTGGTCGTCCGGGCCGGCGGCCCCGGCGCGGACCGGGCCCTGCGCGCGCTCGGCGCCCGCGACCACGGCGACCTCCCCTCGGGCGGCTACCGGCTGGCCGTCGGCCGCGTCGACGGGCGGGACAGCGTCGCCCTCGCGGGAGCCGGGCCGGACGGCCTCTTCCACGGCGTCCAGACCCTGCGGCAGCTCACTCGGACGGGTGAGGCAGGCGGGACGAGCGGCGCCCGGGAGACAGGCGAGGCCCGTGCGCCGGGCCACACAAAAGCGCCCCGCACCCTCCCCGGCGTACTCGTCCGCGACTGGCCCGGCACCGCCGTCCGCGGCCTGACCGAGGGCTTCTACGGCACCCCCTGGACCCGCGAACAGCGCCTGGCGCAGCTGGACTTCATGGGCCGCACCAAGCAGAACCGGTACCTCTACGCCCCCGGCGACGACCTCTACCGCCAGGCCCGCTGGCGCGAGCCCTACCCGGCGGACCAGCGCGCCGACTTCCGCGCCCTGGCCGCCCGCGCGAAGGCCAACCACATCACGCTCGCCTGGGCCGTCTCCCCCGGTCAGGCCATGTGCATGTCCTCCGACAAGGACATCAGGGACCTCAACCGCAAGATCGACGCGATGTGGGCGCTGGGCGTGCGCGCCTTCCAGTTGCAGTTCCAGGACGTCAGTTACAGCGAGTGGCACTGCGAGCGGGACGCCGAGGCGTTCGGCAGGGGCCCGAAGGCCGCCGCGAAGGCGCAGGCCAAGGTGGCGAACGCCGTGGCCGCGCACCTCGCCGCGCGCCACCGGGACGCGAAGCCGCTCTCGCTGATGCCGACCGAGTACTTCCAGGACGGCACGACCGCGTACCGCGCGGCCCTCTCCGCCGACCTGGACCCCCGCATCGAGGTGGCCTGGACGGGCGTGGGCGTGGTCCCCAAGACCATCACCGGGCGCGAACTGGCGGGCGTCCGCGAGGCGTTCGGTCCGCACCCGCTGGTCACGATGGACAACTACCCCGTCAACGACTTCGCGCAGGACCGCATCTTCCTCGGCCCCTACACCGGCCGCCAGCCCGCCGTCGCCACCGGCTCCGCCGCCCTCCTCGGCAACGCCATGGAGCAGCCCGCCGCCTCCCGCATCCCGCTCTTCACGGCCGCGGACTACGCCTGGAACCCCCGCGCCTACCGCCCCCACGAGTCCTGGCTCGCCGCGATCGACGATCTCGCGGGCGGCGACACGCAGGCGCGGGGCGCGCTGCGGGCGCTGGCGGGCAACGACGCGTCGTCCGTGCTCGGGGCCGAGGAGTCGGCGTATCTGCGGCCTCGGATGCGCGACTTCTGGCGGGCGCGCACGACGACGGACCGGGCGCGGATCGACGGCGCGGCGGAGCGGCTGCGCGCGGCCTTCGGCGTGATGCGCGAGGCGCCGCGGCGGCTCTCCGGCAGCGCGCTCGACGGCGAGGTGCGGCCCTGGATCGAGAAGCTGGCGCTGTACGGCGAGGCCGGGGAGACGGCCGTCGACATGCTGCGCGCCCAGTCGCTGGGTGACGGTGCCGCCGCCTGGCGGGCCTCGCGCGCGCTGACGAGGCTCCGCGAGGAGCTGAGGGCGAGCGCCGTCACCGTCGGCGAAGGCGTCCTCGACCCGTTCCTCACCCGGGCGCAGAAGGCGTACGCGACCTGGGCGGGGACCGACACCGAGCGGGCGTCGGACCGCACGACGGCCCGCTTCGGCCGCGACCGCACGCTGAGCGCGGTGACGGCGCTGACCGACCCCGGCGGCAAGGGCAGCGTCGAGGTGCGTGTGCCGGGCAAGGGCTGGCAGCGCGTCGGCGCGCTCTCGGAGAGCGGCTTCACGGAGATCGACCTGACGAAGGCCGACCTCACGGACACGGAGCGCGAGGGCACCGGCAAGGGCAGCGGCACCGGCAAAGGCAGCGGCACCGCCAAGGGCATCCGCGCCGACGCCGTCCGCGTCGCCCTCACCGGCGGCACGCTCCGCCACCTCGTGCCCTGGTACGCCGACTCCCCCGCCGCCCGCCTCTCGCTGGCCCGCACCGAGACCGACGCGGAGATCGGCGGCGGCCCCCGGCGGGTCACGGCGAAGCTGCGCTCCCTGCGCCCGGGCAGTGTCCGCGGCAGCCTTGAGGCCAAGGCTCCCGAGGGCATCGAGGTGCGGGTGCCCGATGCGAGCACGCTGCCGCGCGGCACGGAGGTCGAGGTGCCGGTCGACATCACCGTTCCGGCGGGCACCCGGTCGGGAACGTACGAGATCCCGGTCACCTTCGGCGGCGAGACCCGCACGGTGTCGGTCCGCGCCTTCCCGCGCACGGCGGGCCCGGATCTGGCGCGCGGCGCGAAGGCCTCGTCGTCGGGCGACGAGACCAAGGACTTCCCGGCGTCGGCCGCCATCGACGGCGATCCGTCGACCCGCTGGTCCTCGCCCGCGGAGGACGGCGCGTGGTGGCAGGTGGAGCTGGCCGAGCCGGTCAGGCTGGGTCAGGTCGTGCTGCGCTGGCAGGACGCGTACGCCGCCGGGTACCGCGTGCAGACGTCCGCCGACGGCAGGACCTGGCGCACGGCGGCGACCGTCAAGGACGGCAGGGGCGGCCGCGAGGCCATCCGGATGGACGCGCGTGGGACGCGTTACCTCCGCGTCCAGGGCGACGAGCGGGCGACGCGGTTCGGCTACTCGCTCTGGTCGGTCCAGGCCTACGCGGTCGCCGAGGAGTAGCGGCGACCGCGTACGACCGCGCGTACGAGACGTTCGTACGCACGTACACCCACGTACAACAGAGGCCCGGATCGATTGCTAGGCGGAAATGCCATCGATCCGGGCCATCGCGTCGTCCGCGCCGAACGGCTGCAGGTAGGGCAGCCAGCGCGGATCCCTATGTCCGGTCCCGATGATGCGCCACGCGAGGCCGGAGGGCGGCGCGGGCTTGTGCCGCAGCCTCCAGCCCAGCTCCATGAGGTGCCGGTCGGCCTTGACGTGGTTGCAGCGGCGGCAGGACGCCACCACGTTGTCCCAGGCGTGCCGGCCGCCCCGGCTCTTGGGAATGACGTGGTCGACGCTGGTTGCGACGCCACCGCAGTACATGCACCGGCCGCCGTCACGGGCGAACAGCGCCCGTCTGGTGAGCGGAACGGGCCCCCGGTAAGGGACCCGGACGAACCGCTTCAGGCGGACCACGCTGGGTGCGGGGACGGTGCGCTTCTCGCTGTGCATGAAGGCGCCGGATTCCTCGAGGCAGAGAGCCTTGTTCTCCAGTACGAGGACGAGCGCGCGTCGGAGCGGTACGACGCCGAGCGGCTCGTACGACGCGTTGAGGACCAGGACATGCGGCACGGATGCCTCCTTGTACGCCGGCGGCGCGTGGCTCGCGCCGGGACGATCTGGCTGTCAGTCTCCCCTCATGCCTGGTCGTAGCGCCACCATGTGCCGGTAACGGGCTCGAAGTGTTTTCGACCACAGCGGCGACGCACCGGCACGTCATTTCCTTCTTGCCCAGGTGAGCACCGTCTCTCCCTCGAACATGACAACGATCCACACACAATGCCCCGTTAGTGTGGTGTGTCTGCCCGGCCCCCCGTACCCCCGTCGATGACCTCTCACGACATCTCGTCCGCCGGGCGGGCCGCGATACCTGGAGGTACCTGCCGTGCTCTTGTCCGTCCTGTCGGAAGCCGGAACGGACCCGGACCCCACGCCGACGCCGACGCCGAAGCCGCCCACGTTCGAGGACGCCCAGGAGAGCGCCACGAACGCGGCGAGCTGGGTCGAGCAGAACTGGTCCACGTGGCTCGGCATCGGTCTGCGCATCGTGCTGATCGTCGCGATCGCGATCGTGCTGCGCATCCTGGTCCGGCGTGCCATCACCAAGCTCATAGACCGCATGAACCGCACGGCGAACGCCGTGGACGGCACGGCGCTCGGCGGGCTCCTGGTGAACGTGGAGCGCCGCCGCCAGCGCTCGCAGGCGATAGGTTCCGTGCTCCGCTCGGTGGCGTCCTTCCTGATCCTGGGCACCGCGGCCCTGATGATCCTCGGTGCCTTCGAGATCAACCTGGCCCCGCTGCTGGCCTCGGCCGGTGTGGCGGGCGTGGCGATCGGTTTCGGCGCCCGCAACCTCGTCACGGACTTCCTCTCCGGCGTCTTCATGATCCTGGAGGACCAGTACGGCGTGGGGGACACGATCGACGCGGGGGTCGCGTCCGGCGAGGTGATCGAGGTCGGCCTGCGCGTCACCAAGCTGCGCGGGGAGAACGGCGAGATCTGGTACGTCCGCAACGGCGAGGTCAAGCGGATCGGCAACCTCTCGCAGGGCTGGTCCACGGCGGGCGTCGACGTGACGGTCCGCCCGGACGAGGACCTGGAGAAGGTCAGGGCGACGCTGGCGGAGGTCGGCGAGGCCATGGCCAAGGACGAGCCGTGGAACGAGCGGCTGTGGGGCCCGGTGGAGATCCTGGGCCTGGACAGCGTGCTGCTCGACTCCATGGTGGTCCGCGTCTCGGCGAAGACGATGCCGGGCAAGTCGCTGGGCGTCGAGCGGGAGCTGCGGTGGCGCATCAAGCGGGCGTTCGACGAGGCGGGCATCCGCATCGTGGGCGGCCTGGCGCCGCAGCCCGCGGAGGACGCGTCGGCCGACCCCGCGGCGGGCGTCGCGGCCCCTTCCGCCTACGCCTCGACGACGTCCCCCCAGTCCCTGGCGACGGCCCCGATCACACCGCCCGCGCAGCCGCCGCACCTCTCGAAGTAGTCAGAAGTAGTCCCCCCCCCGCGAAAGTAGTCCCCCCGCGAAATGTGTGCCCCGGAAACTCACTGAAAGGGAAATTGACAGAGGGGTAAATCCATGCCCCGGGCCCCTTGCGAAAGGGGCCTTTTTCTGTCCTCCCAAGGGGAATTGACAGGGGTTTGATAAATGCTTACGGTCCCGTCGCGTCAGGTTTTCGCCGAGCGATTCCGAGGGCATTCATGGCCGCTTCCCCCGACCCCACTGCGCCGAAGTTCAGGCAGCAGTTGATTCTCACCGTTCTCATGATCTGCTCGCTGCTGATCTGGCTGGACAACACCGTCCTGAGCACGACCCTGGAGACCCTCGCCGATCCGGTCCGCGGGCTGAACGCCGGCCCGGCCGAGCTGCAATGGGCCACCGGCTCCTACACCCTGGCCTTCGCCACCCTGATGTTCACCGCGGGCGCGCTCGGTGACCGCTTCGGGCACCGGACCGTGCTCGTCACGGGTCTTGTCGTCTTCGGCGCGTCCTCGATGTGGGCCGCCTACGCGGGCGACGCGGGCCAGCTCGTCGCCGCCCGGGCCGCGATGGGCGTCGGCAGCGCACTGATCATGCCCGCCAATCTCGCCATTCTCATGTGGACCTTCAGCGGGCCCGCGCGGACCACCGCGATCGCCATTTCCTCGACATCCGCCGGTGTCGGAATGGCCGCGGGCCCCGTACTCGCGGGGCTGCTTCTCGACCATTTCTGGTGGGGCTCGGTCTTTCTGATCAATGTCCCCGTCGTGGTGCTGGCACTGGCCGGCATCGCGCTGCTCGTCCCGAATTTCCGCAGCCCCACCCGGCGCCCGCTCGACCCGGCCGGAATGCTGCTGTCGATCAGCGGGCTCGCCGCACTGGCCTACGGCCTCATCCGGGCGGGCCAGGTCGCCGCCTGGGGGCGCACGGACGTCTGGGCGCCGATCGCCCTCGGCGTGGTCCTGCTGACCGCCTTCGTCCTCGTCGAACTGCGCGTCAAGGCCCCCAGCTTCGACCCCCGGCTGCTCGCGCAGCGCGCCTTCGGCGGCGGCAACGCGGCGCTCGGCCTGCTCCTCTTCGCCATGACCGCCGTCACCTTCTACCACGCCTTCTACATGCAGGGCGCGCGCGGCTACTCGCCGATGGAGGCGGGCCTTGCCAGTATCCCGACCGCGGTCGGCGCCACCCTGGGAGCGACCGTCGGCGCGCGGCTCGTACGGCGCTGGTCCCTGCTCCTCGTCACCGCGCCCGCGCTCACCGTCGCGGCGCTGACCATGGGCGCGTACGGCCTCCTCGGCCCGCACACCCCGCTGACCTGGATCGAGATCCTGGTGTTCGTCCAGGGCCTCGCCATCGGCATGGTGATCGGCCCGGTGAGCGCGGCGCTGATCAGCTCCCTGCCGCTGGACCGGGCCGGTGCCGGGTCGGCCGTCACCAACACCGTGCGGCAGACCGGCAGCGTGATCGGCATCGCGGTCGGCGGCACGATCATGTCGATCGTCTACCAGCGCGCGATCGAGCCCTCGCTGAGCGGCGCGCCGGGACCCGTACGGGAGCAGGCGCGGGTCTCCGCCGAACAGGCCCGGCACGTCGCCGCCGCGACCCACCGGCCCGCCCTCGCGCACGCGGCCGACGACTCCTTCCTCCACGCCATGCACGTCGGCGCGGTCTGGATGATGTGCGTCGCACTCCTCGGAGCGGCCGTGCTGGTGTTCGCCCTGCGTTCGACCGGGAGGCCCGCCGGGCGGCCGGGTGAGCCGCCGGTGCGGGAGCAGGCCCCGGCCGAGGGGGCAGCCGCCTCCTGACCCGGGCGCCTCCTGACCCGGCCGTCCCCCGACCCGGCCGTCCCCCGACCCGAGGCGCCCCGGGACGCACCCCGCGCAACGCACCGCCCCCGCAGGTAACGACTTGGTTGCCGCGGGGGCGTCCGCTATTGACGGCCCATTCACGCCAGCCTTACGGTCCTCACGAATTGGAAAGTTTCCTAACAGTTACGCGCCGCAGGCAGTCGGCGGCCGCTGAAGGGCAGGTGCCGGCATGGCAGCAGCAGGGAGCACCCCCGGGACCCCGGGTACGCCACGCGTCCTGCGGGCCATGAACGACCGCGCCGTGCTTGACCTCCTGGTCGTCCACGGGCCGCTGACCCGTACCCGGATCGGCGAGCTGACCGGCCTGTCCAAGCCCACCACCTCCCAGCTCCTCGGGCGTCTCGAAGCCGCCGGGCTCGTCCACACCACCGGCAGCCTCAGCGGGCGGCCGGGACCGAACGCCCTGCTGTACGAGATCGACCCGGGCGCCGGACACGTCGCCGCGCTCTCCGCCGACCCCACCGGCATCACCGCGCTCGTCGCCGACATCACCGGCACCGTCCTCGGCAGACAGCGCGTGGAGGCCGAAGCCGTCGCCGAGGACGTCCGCCACCGCACCGCCCAGCTGGTCGCGGAGGCCGTCGACGGGGCCCTGCGCCAGGCGGGCCTCGGCCACGACGACCTGCGGGCCGCGGTGATCGGCACCCCCGGCGCCATCGACCCGCAGACCGGCCAGCTGCGGTACGCCCCGCACCTGCCGGGCTGGCACTCCCGCACCCTGCGCGACGACCTCGCGGCGGTGCTCGGCACACCGGTCGCCATCGAGAACGACGTCAATCTGGCCGCCGTCGCCGAGCAGTACGAAGGCGCCGCCCAGGACCACGACAACTACGTCCTGACCTGGCTCGACGAGGGAGTGGGCGCCGCCATCGTGCTCGGCGGCACGCTGCTGCGCGGCGCCACGGGAGGCGCGGGCGAGATCGGCTACATGCCGCTGCCGGGCGCCCCGCTGGCCAGGAGCGGGGCGGCGGACCCGCACGGGGCCGAGGGCGACGGCGGGTTCGAGAGCCTGGTCGCCGCCGCGGTCGTCCGCGGCCTCGCGGGCCCCGGCGCGACACTGGCCGACGCCCTCGCCGACGACGCCGTCCTCGAAGAGGTCGCCCGCCGCATCGCCACCGGCATCGCCGCGGTCGTCGCCGTGGTGGACCCCGAACTCGTGGTGCTCTCCGGCGCGGTGGCCCAGGCGGGCGGCGACAAGCTGCGCGTCCACGTCGAGGAGGAGCTGACCGGGCTCGCGCTGCCCCGCCCCCAGATCCGCATCAGCGAACTCGACGGCGACCCGATCCTCACCGGCGCCCTCCGCTCGGCCCTCACCCAGGCCCGCGACCAGGTCTTCGACACGGCCTGAGCCCGGCGCCCCCCGCCCGCAGCCACCCCAACTCCCCTCCCCGTAAAGGAAGTCCGCCATGCCGCGATGGCGCATGCCCACCTGCGCGTCCGCGGCGCTCGCCGCAGCCGGTCTGTTGCTCTCCGGCTGCGCCAACCCGAGCGTCGGCAGCGCGAACGACGACCCGACCGAGCCGGTCACGCTGAAGTTCTGGCACGGCTGGGCGGCGCCCGGCGAGGTCGCGGCCGTCAACGCCAGCATCGAGCGCTTCGAGGAACTCCACCCGAACATCGAGGTGGAGTCGACCGGGAACGTCACGGACGCCACCATCAACCAGGCCCTGCGCGCGGGCGGCGACAAGGCCCCGGACGTGGTGTCGTCCTTCACCACCAACAACGTGGGGCAGTACTGCGACTCGGGGATGTGGGTGGACCTCGACCCGTTCATGAAGAAGACGGGCGTGGACAAGAAGAAGGTCTTCCCGAAGACCCTCCTGGACTACACCAGCTACAAGGGCAACCAGTGCGCCCTCCCCCTCCTCGCCGACGCCTTCGGCATGTACTACAACAAGGACGCCTTCAAGGAAGCGGGCATCAAGCGCCCGCCGCGCACGATGTCCGAGTTCAAGCGGGCGGCCCAGAAGCTGACCGTGCGCAGCGGCAAGGACTCGTACGAGCGGGTCGGCTACATGCCCAACTTCCGCCTCTACCAGGGAAGTCCGGACCGGCTCTTCGCGCAGTGGGGTCCCCGGTACTTCAGCGCCGACGGCACGTCGCGGCTCGCCGAGGAGCCGGCGACGTATGACTTCCTGAAGACCTCACGCCAACTCGCCGACGTCCAGGGCGGTTTCGACGACCTGGAGCGGTTCCGGCTCACCTTCGGTGACGAGATGTCCAACCAGAACGCCTTCCTCACGGGCAAGCTCGCCATGCACCTGGACGGCGAGTGGCGCGGGCTCATGCTCAAGGACGCCAAGGTCAAGTTCGACTGGGGGGTCGCGCCGCTGCCCGTCCCCGACGACCAGGCGGACACCTACGGACGCGGCTTCATCACCGGCACGGTCGCCGGGATCGCGCACAGCAGCAGGCACCAGAACGCCGCCTGGGAGCTGGTGAAGTTCCTGACCACCCACACCAACCAGGTCGTGGACTTCGCCAACGACATCCACAACGTGCCCTCCACCTACGCGGCCCTCGACTCCCCGCGCCTGGACGCCGATCCGAGGTTCCGCACCTTCTTCAAGATCCTGGAGAGCAAGCACAGCAAGGCCCTGCCGCCCTCCACGAACGGCGGCGCCTACGTCGTCTCGCTGGCCGACTTCGCGTACTCCGTCGAGGCCGGGCGCGTCCGCGATCTGCGCGAGGGCCTGAAGAGGCTCGACGAGCAGATCGACTCCGACACCCTCCAGTCGAAGAGCTGAGGACCCGAGCCATGGCACTCTCCCTCTCCAGTCCCGCGCGCCGCAGGCTCCGCACGCTCGGATTCCTCTCCCCCTGGCTCGTCGGCTTCAGCGTCTTCTTCGCGTACCCGCTGATAGCGACCGTCTACTTCTCGTTCATGCACTACAACCAGATCAAGGCGCCCACGTTCGTGGGGCTCAGGAACTGGACGTACGTGTTCGACCAGATGCCGCTCTTCGGGCCCGCCCTGTGGAACACCCTGTGGCTGGTCGTGATCATGGTGGCGGTGCGGGTGGTCTTCGGGCTCTCGCTCGGGCTGCTCATCACGAAGATCAAGACGGGCGCCGGGTTCTTCCGCACCGCCTTCTACCTGCCCTACCTCGCCCCGCCGGTCGCCGCCACCGTCGCCTTCGTCTTCCTGCTCAACCCGGGCACGGGCCCGGTCAACGAACTCCTCGGCGCGATCGGGATCTCCGGGCCCAACTGGTTCAACGACCCGGACACCGCCAAGCCCTCGCTGGTGCTGCTCTCCGTGTGGGGCATCGGCGACCTGATGGTGATCTTCATGGCCGCGCTGCTCGACGTGCCGAAGGAGCAGTACGAGGCCGCGGAGCTGGACGGCGCCGGGGCGTGGGCCAAGTTCCGCTACGTCACCTGGCCCTCGATCACGCCGATCGTGATGTTCGCGGTGGTCACGGGCGTCGTACAGACCATGCAGTACTACACGCAGGCCCTGGTCGCGGGGAAGGTCGCCTCCGGGGTCAGCATCGGCCCGGGTTCGGTGATTCAGCCCGGCTATCCGGAGCACTCGACCCTCACGGTCCCCCAGCTCGTCTACTCGATGGGCTTCCAGAACTTCAACACCGGCGCCGCGTGCGTGCTCTCGCTCGTGCTCTTCGCCATCGCCATGGCCGTGACGACGCTCCTGATGCGCAAGCGCTCCGGGCTGCTCTCGGCGGAGGACTGAGGACTCATGACGACCACGACTCTCGGCGTGCCGACGGCACCCGAACGCACCGCCCCGCTCCGGGGCCCCGCCGCCGCCCGCGCCCGCCGCAAGCGGATCCTGCACTGGATCGCCGTACACAGCGTGGCTCTCGCGATCGCACTCCTGTTCATCCTGCCGTTCGTCTTCGTCTTCCTGACGTCGGTGATGAGCGACGAGCAGGCGATGAGCGGCGAGCTGTGGCCCGACTCCTGGAACTGGTCGAACTACAAGACGGTGTTCGACACGCCGGGCTTCCTGGAGTGGTGGCGCAACTCCCTGCTCTACGCCGGCCTCGGCACGCTCCTCACGGTCTGCTCGGCGGTCCCTGTGGCGTACGCGCTCGCCAAGTTCCGCTTCCGCGGGCGGCGCACCGCGATGCTCCTCGTCATCTCGACGATGATGCTGCCGCCGCAGGTCATCGTGGTCCCGATGTACCTGGTCTGGGCCCAGCAGCTGCATCTTTCGGGCACACTGTGGCCGCTGATCATCCCGATGGCGTTCGGCGACGCGTACTCGATCTTCCTCCTGCGGCAGTTCCTGCTGACCATCCCGAAGGAGTACATCGAGTCGGCGAAGGTCGACGGCTGCGGCGAGTTCCGTACGCTCGTCAAGATCGTCGTGCCGATGGCGAAGCCGGGCATCGCCGCCATCGCGCTCTTCCAGTTCTTCTACTGCTGGAACGACTACTTCGGGCCGCAGATCTACGCCGCCCAGAACCCCGGAGCCTGGACACTGAGCTATGGGCTCGAATCGTTCAAGAGCGCCCACAGCGTCAACTGGAACCTGACGATGGCCGCGACGCTGCTCGTGATGGCGCCGGTCATCCTCGTCTTCTTCTTCGCACAGAAGGCCTTCGTCGAAGGCGTCACCCTCACCGGAGTAAAGGGCTGAGACACGCAATGAAGCTCGCAGTGGTCGGCGGAGGGTCGACCTACACACCCGAACTCATCGACGGGTTCGCCCGGTTGAGGGACGCCCTGCCGATCGAGGAGCTGGTCCTCGTCGACCCGGCCGCCGACCGCCTGGAGCTGGTGGGCGGCCTCGCGCGGCGCATCTTCGCCAAGCAGGGCCACCCGGGCCGCGTCGTCACCACCTCCGACGTGGACGCGGGCGTCGCGGACGCCGACGCGGTCCTGCTGCAACTGCGCGTCGGCGGGCAGGCGGCCCGGCAGCAGGACGAGACATGGCCGCTGGAGTGCGGTTGCGTCGGCCAGGAGACGACCGGCGCGGGCGGCCTCGCGAAGGCGCTGCGCACGGTCCCGGTCGTCCTGGACATCGCCGAGCGCGTACGGCGCACCAACCCGGACGCCTGGATCATCGACTTCACCAACCCGGTCGGCATCGTCACGCGGGCGCTGCTCCAGGCCGGGCACAAGGCCGTCGGGCTGTGCAACGTGGCGATCGGCTTCCAGCGCAAGTTCGCGAAGCTGCTCGACGTCGCGCCCGGCGAGGTGCACCTCGACCACGTGGGGCTCAACCACCTGACGTGGGAGACGGGCGTACGCCTCGGGGGCCCGGGCGGCGCCGACGTGCTGCCCCGGCTTCTGGAGCGGCACGGGGACGCCGTCGCCGAGGACCTGCACATGCCCCGCGAGATCGTCGACCGGCTCGGCGTCGTCCCCTCGTACTACCTGCGCTACTACTACCAGCACGACGCGGTCGTCGACGAGCTGCGGACCAAGCCCTCACGCGCCGCCGAAGTGGCCGCGATGGAGCGGGAGTTGCTGGAGATGTACGGCGACCCGGCGCTCGACGAGAAGCCGGAGCTGCTCGCCAGGCGCGGCGGCGCCTTCTACTCGGAGGCGGCCGTGGACCTGGCCGCCTCCCTGCTCGGCAACGGCGGGAGCCCCTACCAGGTGGTCAACACCGTCAACAACGGCACGCTGCCGTTCCTCCCCGACGACGCGGTCATCGAGGTGCAGGCCACCGTGGACGGCTCGGGCGCCAAGCCGCTGTCCGTGCCCGCCCTCGACCCGCTGTTCTCCGGGCTGATCGCGCACGTCACCGCCTACGAGGACCTGGCGCTGGAGGCGGCCCTGCACGGCGGCCGCGACCGCGTCTTCAAGGCGCTGCTCGCCCACCCCCTGGTCGGCCAGTACGCGCACGCCGAAGCGCTCACCGAGCGCCTCATCGCGCACAACCGGGAGCACCTGGCGTGGGCGTAGGCACGAGCGTGCTCGCGATCGACGCGGGCAACAGCAAGACCGACGTCGCGGTGGTCGCCGACGGCGGGCGGATCGTCGGCGCGGCCCGCGGCGGCGGATTCCAGCCGCCCAGGGTCGGCGTCGAACCGGCGGTGGACGTGCTCGCGGACGCGGTGACGCGGGCGCTCGCCGAGGCGGGCGCCGACTCCGTGGGCCATGTGTCGGCGTGCCTGGCCAACGCCGATCTGCCGGTGGAGGAACGGCAGTTGGCGCAAGCGCTGCGGCGGCGCGGCTGGGGCGCTTCCGTCGAGGTGCGCAACGACACCTTCGCCGTGCTGCGCGCCGGGCTCCTGGAGGACGCGGAGCCGCGGGGCGTGGCCGTGGTGTGCGGGGCGGGCATCAACTGCGTGGGCATGGTGCCGGACGGCCGTACCGCCCGCTTCCCGGCGATCGGCCGGATCTCCGGCGACTGGGGCGGGGGCGGCGGCCTCGCCGAGGAGGCGCTGTGGCACGCGGCGCGGGCCGAGGACGGCCGGGGCGAGCCGACCGCGCTGCGCGAGACGCTTCCGGCGCACTTCGGCCTGGCGTCCATGTACGCGCTGATCGAGGCCCTGCACCTGGGGCGCGTCACCCTGGCCCGGCGGCACGAGTTGACGCCGGTGCTCTTCGCCACCGCCGCCGCGGGGGACGCGGTGGCGCGCGCCCTGGTGGACCGGATGGCGGACGAGGTCGTCGCCATGTCGACCGTGGCCCTGGACCGTCTCGGCCTGCTCGGCGAGGAGGTCCCGGTCGTGCTCGGCGGCAGCGTCCTCGCCGCCCGGCACCCCCAACTGGACGACCGTATCCGCCTGTTGCTCGCCGAGCGGGCCCCCAAGGCGGAACCCCTGGTGGTCACCGCCCGCCCCGTCCTCGGCGCGGCACTGCTCGGCCTCGACCAGGTGGGCGCCCCCGCCGCGGTGCACGCGCGCGTGCGGGCGCATTACGAGGGCGGCGCGCACCCGCGCTGACGCGCCCCCGCTCGTGCGGCCCCCGCCGGTGTCGCCCCGCCCGTGCCGCGCACGCGCTGTGCGCGCGGGCGAGCGGGCGGGAACCGAAGGGCCGTCAATCTCGTGTTCAAGAAGAGGGATCCGCGCAAGATCGAGACAAGACCTGTGCGGATGTCAGTCCCTGGCGCAATACTTGCGGCCGTGTGTACTTCGTCCCGCGCCGCGACGCGCGTCGGGCGGAGGTGACCGTCCGACGACCAGGTGACCGTCCGATGACCGAGGGGGAGGTCGAGGCCCAGGTGACATATCCGCCGAACGGCAGCGCCGCGCCGCCGGGCCCACCGGGCCCACCCGGCCCGCCCGGGCACGCCCCGGGGCAGGCCGCGCCGACGATGCCCACCGTCCCACCGCAGGCCCCGGGCGCCCCGCCCGCCGTGCGGCAGCCCCCCGGGACGCCCGCCGCCCCGCGCCGCACCGCCTGGGCCGAGGGCACCGACCGGCTGCGCGCCGCCGCGACCACCGAGCCGGGCAGGCTGCGGATCATCGGCGCCGTCCTCGCCCTGCTCGTCGTCGCGTTCGGCGCGGTCACCACCTGGCAGATGACGGCCCGTTCGGCCGCCGCGGACGACGTGCTCCACCGCAGCCAGCCGCTGAGCGCCGACGCCGCGGCCATCTACCGCTCGCTCGCGGACGCCAACACCGCGGCGTCCAGCGGCTTCCTGGCGGGCGGCCAGGAGCCCGCGGCCGTCCGCCACCGCTACGAACGCGACATCGAGCGGGCCTCGCAGAAGCTCGCCACGGCGGCGTCGAACGCGGGCTCGGACTCCTCGTCGGCCGCCGCCGTCGGCAAGCTGAACAAGCTGCTGCCCCAGTACACCGGGCTGATCGAGCGCGCCCGTGCGAACAACCGCCAGGGCCTGCCGCTCGGCGGCGCCTATCTGCGCTACGCCAACGACAAGATGCAGACGCAGATGCTCCCGGCCGCCGAGAAGCTCTACAAGGCGGAGAACGAACGGCTCGGCTCCGACTACGGCAACGCCAAGCCCTACCCCTGGGCCGCCATCGCCCTCGGCGTCCTCGCGCTCGCCGCCCTCGCCTGGGCCCAGCGCCGCAACTACCGCCGCACCAACCGGGTGTTCAACCCCGGCCTGCTCGCCGCGACCGCCGCCACGACCGTCGTCCTGCTGTGGCTCGTCGCGGGCCACACCTTCGCCCGCTCGGGGCTCAACGAGTCGTACGACGACGGGGTCCGTTCCCTGAACGTCCTCAACGACGCCCGCATCAGCTCCCTGAAGGCCCGGGGCAACGAGAACCTGACGCTGGTCAGCCGCGGCGCGGAGACCACCGAGGTGAAGGGCGAGGCCGAGGACAAGTTCGACGTCTCCTACCGCGCGCTGATGAAGCGGCTCGGCGACGCGGACAGCGGGCTGCTCGGCAAGGCGGTCGACCTGGCCGACGACACCGACGGCGAGCGGCCGGTCAAGCAGGCGGTGGCGAACGTGGGCGTCTGGCAGGAGCGCCACAAGGCGGCCCGCTCCAGCGACGACTCGGGCGACTATCAGGGGGCACTCGACAGGGTCATCGGCGACAAGGACGACAAGAGCGTCAAGCCGACCGTCGAGTGCTTCGACAATGTGGACGCCGCCCTGGACCGGGCCCTGGCGCACGAACAGCGCGAGTTCCAGCGGGCCGCCGAGGACGGCAGGGGCGCCATGAGCGGGCTGCCGGTCGGCGCCGCCGTGCTCGCGGTCCTCGCCGCGGCGGGCGCCGTGCTCGGCATCGGCCGCAGGCTTTCGGAGTACCGGTGATGGGGTCAGAGGTGGAAGGGGGCGCGCAGACGATGCGTACACGACGTGGCACGGTCAGGCTGCGCGGCTGGGGCGGGGTCGGCGCGATGGGGCTCGCCTGCGCCCTGGCGGGGACGCTCGTCCTGGCGCTGCCCCACAAGGGCGCCGGCGGGGCGAAGGACCACGGCTCCGGCGTCACGGTCGCCGCGCCCTCGCGGGCGGACGCCGACGACTGCAACGACCGGAGCCCGCGCCCGTCCGCCAAGGACGGCCCGGCCATCGACGCCATCAAGAACCGCGAGGTCAAGAAGTTGATCGTCGGCGTCGACCAGAACAGCTACCGCTGGGGCTACCGCGACCCGAACAAGCCGGGCGGCGAACTGGAAGGCTTCGACATCGACCTCGCGCGGGAGATCGCCGAGGAGATCTTCGGCGACCGCGACGCCATCGTCTTCCGCGCCATACCGACCAACCAGCGCATCCCGGCGATCAAGAGCGGCCAGGTCGACATGGTCGTACGCACCATGACGGTCAACTGCGAGCGGCTGAAGGACGTCGACTTCTCGACCGGGTACTTCGAGACGGGCCAGCAGGTGCTCGCCCCGAAGAAGTCCGACATCACGGGCTACGACGGTTCACTCAAGGGCAAGAAGGTCTGCTCGGCGGCGGGCTCCATCGCCCTGGAGGAGCTGGAGAAGAAGAGCTTCGGCGCCGACATCTCCACCACCGTGCCCAACCAGCTCGACTGCCTCGTGCGGCTCCAGCTCGGCGAGGTGGACGCCGTGGTGACCGACAGCGCGCTCGCCGCGAGCCAGGCCGCGCAGGACCCGACGGTCGAGCTGAAGGGCGAGGAGCCGTTCACCACGGAGCACTACGGCGTGGCGATGAAGAAGGGCTCGGACGACCTGGTCCGCCGGGTCAACAAGGTCCTCGACGACTACCGCGAGGACAAGAAGGACGGCTGGCGGAAGTCGTACGACAAGTGGCTCAAGAGCGGCCTCGGCGAGGTCCCTGGCCCGCCGGAGCCGGAGTACCGCGACTGACCGGCCTAATACCACTGAAGTGTTGCGGCAACGCAGAGCGGAGAGGTGATCGATGAGCGGCACGGGACCCCCCGGTCCGGTGATGGACCGGGATGAGGTGGACCGTGCGCTGGCGCGGCTCGACGCCGAGCACGAGGCGATCGAGACCTCGCTCCTCGCTCTCCAGGACCACGCGGGACGCCGCCTCCTGGAAGGCGCCGCGCTCACCGGCGTCACCGAGGAGCGCTGGGCGGCCACCGAGCAGCGGATCACCCTGCTCTGGGCCTACTTCGACGCGTACGCCGGTGCCCTGAACGCCGCCCGCGAGGTGCGCGCCCGCAGGCGCTGGCCCAGCCGCGAGGACCTGGTCGAGCTGACGGAGCTGCTGCGCGGCGAGTCCGTGACCGTCGCGGGCGGCTCCGGGGCCGGCCCCGACCCGTCGAGCACCGGCCCCGCCAGACTCAGCGAGCGCTTCACGCTCCAGGAGCTGGTGAGCCGCATGAACGACCTGTACGCGCGCTCCCTGGACATGGTCGTCGCCGCCGACGCCGTCTGGTCGGCGCTGCCCGCCCGCATCGACCTGCTCGCCGCCGAGCTGGCCCGCACCCGCCACCTCGCGCACTCCGTGGGCGTACGCCCCGGTGAGCACCCCGCGGGCGACGACCTGGAGCGCATCACGAGCGCCCTGACCGCCCTGCGCGAGCAGGTGATCAGCGACCCGCTCGCCTTCTGGCAGCGCGCGGAGGGCAGTTCGGCGCCGGGCGGCGGCCGCGCGCACACCGACCGGTACGACCGTGAGGCGCGCGCCCTGGAGGAGGTGCGCCGCGAGATCGAGGCGGTGCTCACCGTCCGCCAGGACGCGGAGGCCCGCCTCGGCAGGCTCCGTGACGTGCTCTCCCGAGCGGACCGCACCCTCGCGGAGGCCCGCAGCGCCCGCGGCGAGGTCCTCGCGAAGATCGCCGCATCCGAGGTGCCCGCGGTCAGCGGCCCCTCGACCGCCCTCCAGGAGCAGCTGGCGATGGCCTCCGACTACCGCAGGCACGCCCAGTGGCACCGCCTCTCGCCGCTCCTGGAGTCCCTTGAGGAGAAGGCCGAGGACGAACTGCTGCGCGCCCGCGAGTCGTTGACCGCCGTCACGGCTCCGCTGGCGGTCCGCGCGGAGCTGCGCGGCCGCCTGGACGCGTACAAGGCGAAGGTCGCCCGGCTCGGCCACGCCGAGGACCCGCTCCTGATCGAGCGGTACGACGCGGCGCGCCGCATGCTGTGGAGCGCGCCCTGCGATCTGCGCGTGGCCGAGCAGGCGGTGCTGCGCTATCAGCAGGCGGTCACCGAGGTGCTGGCACCGAGGGTCCCGCAGCAGGGCGGGACCGCCGACCGGAGGGGGGACGCGTGAGCGAGCGGCAGTGTCAGCGGCCCGGATGCACGGGGTCGTACGAGGACGTGGGCGGCGGTGAGCTGTACTGCGACACGTGCGGCCTCGCCCCCGTCGTGGCGCCGAACGGGCTTGTGGGATCGCCTCCGACGGGTGTCACGGGCGGCGGCAAGGGGGCGCGGGGTTCGAGCAGTTCCAGCGCCCGCTCGTCAGCGGGGTCGTCCCGTTCATCCCGGTCGTCCCGGTCGTCGCGCTCGCAGTCCTCGCGGAGGTCGGTGTCGGGGCGGCTCTCCCGTTCCCTGTCGGGCGGTTCGACGTCCCGTTCGGTGTCGGTGCGCAGCTCGGGCTCGTCGGCCTCGTCGTCGGGGCGCGGGCGGCTCGGCGTCGGCCTGGTCACCGTGCCGGACGTGCCGCGACCCGATCCGCGCGGGGCGGTGCAGGAGAACCCGGAGGTGCCCGAGCGGAAGCGGTTCTGCTCGCGCTCGGACTGCGGGGCGCCGGTGGGCCGCGCGCGCGGCGACCGCCCGGGGCGCACGGAGGGGTTCTGCACCAAGTGCGGCCACCCGTACTCGTTCGTGCCGAAGCTGAACCCCGGCGACATCGTCCACGGTCAGTACGAGGTGGTGGGCTGTCTGGCGCACGGCGGCCTCGGCTGGGTCTACCTCGCCATCGACCGCGCGGTCTCCGACCGCTGGGTGGTCCTCAAGGGCCTGCTCGACACGGGCGACCAGGACGCGATGGCCGCCGCGATCTCCGAGCGCCGCTTCCTCGCCGAGATCGAGCACGCGAACATCGTGCGGATCTACAACTTCGTCGAGCACCTGGACCAGCGCACCGGCTCCATGGACGGGTACATCGTCATGGAGTACGTCGGGGGCAAGTCGCTCAAGGAGATCGCCAACGGCCGGCGTACGGCCGACGGCAGGCGCGACCCGCTGCCGGTCGAGCAGGCGTGCGCGTACGGCATCGAGGCGCTGGAGGCACTCGGCCATCTGCACAGCCGCAACCTCCTGTACTGCGACTTCAAGGTCGACAACGCCATCCAGACCGAGGGCCAGCTCAAGGTCATCGACATGGGCGCGGTCCGCAGGATGGACGACGACGAGTCCGCGATCTACGGCACGGTCGGCTACCAGGCCCCCGAAGTCGCCGAGGTGGGCCCCTCGGTCGCCTCCGACCTCTACACGGTCGCGCGCACCCTCGCCGTGCTGACCTTCGACTTCCAGGGCTATACGAACGTATTCGTGGACTCCCTGCCCGACCCCGACAACATCGAGGTCTTCCGTCAGTACGAGTCGTTCTACCGGCTGCTCGTGCGCGCCACCGACCCCGACCCGGCCCGCCGCTTCGCGTCCGCGCAGGAGATGGCCGAGCAGCTCACGGGCGTCCTGCGGGAGGTCGTCGCCCTCCAGACGGGCAAGCCGCGGCCCTCGCTCTCCACGCTCTTCGGGCCCGAGGTGAAGGTCACCGACACCGAGTTGTTCGCGGAGCTGACCGACGACGTGTCGCGGCTCGGGGTGCGCCCGCTCGCCCCCAAGGGCTCGGGCGGCCACCGGGAGTCGCTGCCCGCGCCGCCCGCCGCCATCGTCCGGCCGCTGGACTCCGCGGCGACCGCGCTCGCGCTGCCGGTGCCGCGCGTCGACCCGGACGACCCGAACGCGGGCTTCCTCGCCGGGCTCATGACGTCCGCGCCCGCCGAGCTGATCGCCGCGCTCGGGGCGGCGCCCGCCGACTCCGTCGAACTCCGGCTGCGCGGCCTGCGCGCCCGGCTCGCCATGGGGGAACTGACCGCCGCGGCCGACACGCTCGCCGACTTGGAGCACCGCCATCCGGATGACTGGCGGGTCGTCTGGTACCGGGGCGTGGCGGCCCTGGTGACCGGGGACTTCGAGAGCGCCGCGCTCTCCTTCGACGCGGTCTACGACGCGTTTCCCGGCGAGGCCGCGCCAAAGCTGGCGCTCGGGGTGTGCGCGGAGGTCCTCGGCCAGCTGGACAACGCCGCCGAGTACTACCGCCTGGTGTGGACCACCGATCCGAGCTATGTGAGCGCCGCGTTCGGCCTGGCCAGGGTGCGGCTCGCCGCCGACGACAGGGCGGGCGCGGTGCGCACCCTGGAGTCGGTGCCGGAGTCCTCCATCCACTACACCGCGGCCCGGGTCGCGGCGGTGCGGGCGCGCCTTCGCCGCCGTCTTGAGGCGCCGGAGGCGGCGCCGGGGGCCTCGGCCGGGGCGGCGTTCCTGGACGACCTGATGGCCTCCGCGGGGCAGTTGGAGGCGCTCGCGGGCTTCGGCCTCGACGCGGTGCGCAGGGAGCGGCTGGCGACCGAGGTACTGGGGACGGCGCTCGACTGGGTACTCTCCGGTAGGCACTCTCGCCACGTCTCCGCGCCGCCGGCCACCGCCGGGACGCGGACCGTGCTGCTCGGCAGCGACCTGGACGAGCGCGGTCTCCGGTTCGGTCTGGAGCGTTCGTACCGGACACTGGCCCGGCTCGCACAGGGTGGCGAGGAGAGGATCGAACTGGTGGAGCGGGCCAACCGTTTCCGCCCCCGGACGTGGGTGTGAGTGATGTCGCAGATGCCCCAACTGTCTGCCTGTCCCAGCTGCGAGGAGCCGCTGGAGTCGGGTGACCTGTTCTGTGGTGCGTGCGGGTACGACCTGTCGGCGGTGCCGGCGCGTCCGGCGACCTCCCCCAACGGGTCCGCCGTTCCGGCCCCCAACGGCTCGGCGGCGGCGTCCGGTCAGCCCTCCGAGTGGCCGGTCGCGCCCGAGGTGGACAGCTCCGACACCCCGGCGCCCACCCATCTGCCCACCGACCTGCCGGGCACGGACTCCAGGGGGACGCAGTTGGGGGCGGGGCCGAGATCGAGTGAGCCGGGTCCGCAGCCTCCGCAGCCAGGTCCGCGGTCGGGGGAGCCTGACGAGTACGCGCTGCCCGCGCCCGGCGCGATGCCGGAGGGCGGCGCTGTGCCGGAGGCCGCCCCGGTGCCGGACGGCGCCACCGCCGTGCCGACCGATGGCGCCGAGCCCGCCGACCCCCGTACCCACGCCCCCGACCCCGCCCCGCCCGCGGGCACCAAGCTCTGCGTGGCCTGCCGCTCCGGCCGCGTCGACCCGGACGGGTACTGCGAGAACTGCGGGCACGCCCAGCCGCGCGAGCGCGACCACATGGAGGAGGAGCTGGACGCGGTCGCCGCCGTCAGCGACCGGGGCCTGCGCCACCACCGCAACGAGGACGCGTTCGCGATCTCCGCGGCGGCCCTGCCCGACGGCTCGCCCGCCGTCGTCGCGATCGTCTGCGACGGCGTCTCCTCGGCGACCCGCCCCGACGAGGCCTCGCTCGCCGCCTCCCGCGCCGCCAACGAGTCCTTGCAGGGCTCACTGCCGCGCGGCACGCACCCGCAGCAGGCCATGCACGAGGCCATCCTGTCGGCCGCCGAGGCCGTCAACTCCCTGGCCACCGAGCCCGCGTCCGCCCGCGAGCACAGCCCGCACCAGAACGCGCCCGCCTGCACCCTGGTCGGCACCATCGTCGCGGGCGGCCTGCTCGTCGTCGGCTGGGTCGGCGACAGCCGCGCCTACTGGATCCCCGACGACCGCAGCGGCCCTGCCGCCCGCCTCACCGAGGACGACTCGTGGGCCGCGCAGATGGTCGCCGCGGGCCTGATGAACGAGGCCGAGGCGTACGCCGACGACCGCGCGCACGCCATCACGGGCTGGCTCGGCGCGGACGCGTACGAACTGGAGCCGCACACCGCTTCCTTCAAGCCGGACCGCGCGGGTGTGGTGGTGGTCTGCACGGACGGGCTGTGGAACTACGCGGAAGCCGTCGAGGACATGGCCCGGGCCGTGCCCGCCGACGCCGCGGAGCGCCCGCTGCACAGCGCGCAGGTCCTGGTCGGCCACGCGCTGGACGGCGGGGGCCACGACAACGTAACAGTGGCGGTCGTCCCGTTCCCCTACGCGCCGCAAGGGGCAGGATCGGCCTAGTGCCGGACGCCGGACGGGGGTTGTCCGGCGCCCGGAGGTTCCGAGCAGTACTGGGGACCTGGGGACCTGAGGATCTGAGGGGGAGCAGCATCCATGGCCAATTTCTCGAAGTCGAACGTGCCGCAGTTCTCGGTCGACGTCTACCAGAACGAGTTCCTGCCCGAGGGCGGCCGCGAGGTCAACGCCATCGCCACGGTGACCTCCACCGGGGGCGGGACGGTCGGCTCCGCGGTGAGCGCCCCGCATCTCTACTCCGCGGGGCAGAGCCCGGACGCCGCCGTGGCGATCATGGTGGACTGTTCCGGCTCCATGGAGTACCCGCCGACGAAGATGCGGGGCGCCAGGGACGCCACGGCCGCCGCCATCGACGCCGTGCGCGACGGCGTGCGCTTCGCGGTGATCGGCGGCACGCACATCGCCAAGGAGGTCTATCCGGGCAACGGCCGCCTCGCGGTGGCGGGCCCGGAGACCCGCGAGCAGGCCAAGCAGGCGCTGCGCAGGCTCAGCGCGGGCGGCGGCACGGCGATCGGCACCTGGCTGCGGCTCGCCGACCGCCTGCTCGCCTCCGCCGACATCGCCCCCTCGGCGGTGCGGCACGGCATCCTGCTCACCGACGGCCGCAACGAACACGAGTCGCCCGAGGACCTGCGGACCGCCCTCGACTCCTGCGCGGGCCGCTTCACCTGCGACGCCCGCGGGGTCGGCACGGACTGGGAGGTGAAGGAGGTCACGGCGATAGCCTCCGCGCTCCTCGGCACCGCCGACATCGTCGCCGACCCGGCCGGGCTCGCCGCCGACTTCACCCACATGATGGAGACGGCGATGGGCAAGGAGGTCGCCGACGTCGGTCTGCGGCTCTGGACCCCGGTGGGCGTGGAGATCAAGTTCGTCAAGCAAGTGGCGCCCACGGTCGAGGAGCTGACGGGGCGTCGCACGGAGGCGGGACCGCGCGCCGGGGACTATCCCACGGGGTCCTGGGGCGACGAGTCCCGGGACTACCACATCTGCGTACGGGTACCGAGCGCCGCCATCGGCCAGGAGATGCTCGCCGCCCGGGTCTCCCTGATCGTGCCGCAGGGCGACGGCGGCACGCAGACGCTGGCGCAGGGCCTGGTGCGGGCGGTGTGGACGGACGACATGGCGGCGTCCACCTCGATCAATCCGCAGGTCGCGCACTACACGGGCCAGGCGGAACTGGCACAGGTCATCCAGCAGGGACTGGACGCCCGTAAATCGGGGGATCTCGATGGGGCGACCGCCAAACTCGGCCGCGCCGTCCAGCTGGCGGCCGCCTCGGGCAACGCGGATACGGCGAAACTGCTTTCGAAGGTGGTGGACGTGGTGGATGCCGCGGAAGGTACTGTTCGATTGAAGGCGAAGGTCGCCGAGGCCGACGAGATGACACTCGAGACGCGGTCGACGAAGACCGTTCGCGTGAAGAAGCAGTAGCAGTAACGGACCATTCGCGTACGTACGGCCTTCGGGCCGGAGAAGGAGAGGGGGAAGCGCCGACATGCCGACCTGCCCGAACGGACACCAGTCGGGTTCCGACGACTGGTGCGAGGTCTGCGGTCACCGCATGGCCGGTGCCGTACCGCCGCCCCCTCCCCCGCCGCCCCCGGCCGGGTACGGCTATCCGCCGCCGCCTCCCGGCCAGGACCCGAACTTCCCGCAGCCCGGCCCCGGGCGCCCGCATCTGGCCGCCGTGCCGGAACCGGCGCCCGAGCCGCAGCTCTGCCCGCAGTGCCGCACGCCCCGCGAGGCGAACGCGCCCTTCTGCGAGGAGTGCCGCTGGAACTTCCTGACGAACACGGCGACGTCGTACACCCCGGCCGCGCCGAACCCGCCGCTGCCCGGCACCCAGGGCGGCCCCGGCAGGCCTCCGCAGCACCCCGGGCAGGGCGGCCCGTACGAGTACCAGGGCTCGCGCCCCTCGCAGATGAACCGCCCCGCCGAGCCGATCCCGCCGTTCGGCAACGGCGGAGGCAACGGCGGGCGCCCCGGCCCCGGTCAGGCCCCGCCCCCCGGCGCCCCGCAGGCGTTCCAGCAGCCCGGTCCGCCCGCGCCGCCCGCGTTCCCGCAGGAGACGGGGGCCCGGCAGGGTCCGCCGCCCCCGCCGCAGCCCGGCTCCGGCGGCCCGTCCTTCGGCGGGGACGACGACTGGGTGATCTCGCCGCCGTCGTCCCCGGCGCAGCAGTCGCAGCAGCCGTTCCAGCGGCAGGACGTTTTCCAGCCGGTTCCTCCGCAGCCGCAGGCTCCACAGCACCAGGCGCCGCAGCAGCCCCAGCAGCAGCAGGCACCGCAGCAGCACCAGGCACCGCAGCCGCCACAGCAGGAGCAGCCGCAGCAGCACCCCCCGCAGCCGCAGGCCCCGCAGGGCCCCGGCACGTGGACGGCGACGATCGGTCCCGACCGTGAGTACTTCATGGCGATGATGCAGCGCAGCGGCCCCGAGGCGTCGAGCCTGAACCTGCCCGCGTACTCGCCGGAGCAGCAGCGTCCGCTGGCCGGTGACCAGATCTCCATCGGCCGCCGCCGCCACTCCACGGGCGACACCCCGGACATCGACCTCTCGGTGCCCCCGGAGGACCCGGGCGTCTCGCACCAGCACGCGGTCCTGGTCCAGCAGCCGGACGGCAGCTGGGCGGTCGTCGACCAGAACTCCACCAACGGCACCACGGTCAACGGCGGCGAGGAGCCCATCCAGCCGTTCGTCCCCGTCCCGCTCCAGGACGGCGACAAGGTGCACGTGGGCGCCTGGACGACGATCACGCTCCGCCGCGACTGAGCCGCCTCCGAGCCGCGACCGAGCGCGCGGCCGAGGCCCGCCCGGCGCGGGCGGTCACAGTGGCCAGACGTACGGCCCCTCGGGGTCGTCGAGCCAGGCCCACTCGTACCGCCCGCGCACGGTGACGCCGAAGCGCTCGCGCACCGGCCGGTCCTCGCGCTCCCACAGCGCGAGCGCCTCATGCGGGTCGAGGCTGCCCGCCGTCAGCTCCAGAAGGAAACGGAACAGCTCGTTCTGCAGGGCCCTGCGCGGCAGCCCCCCGGTGTGCTGCTCGTGCGGGGCCCTTCCGCCGCCGCCGCGCAGCGGCACGAAGTAGGCGGGCGTGTGCAGGAAGCGCCCCTCGGCGTGCTCGGCGTCCCGCACGGTCAGCGCGATCAAACCGGTGGCCAGCGGCGCGAGGACGCGGGCCCCTGGGGTGCACTGGGCGAGCCAGAGCCGGGGCACCGAGGTGAGGGTGCAGGTGACGATGATCCGGTCGTAGGGCGCACGCTCGGGGCAGCCCGCGGCCCCGTCACTGGTCACCACGGCCGGCCGGTATCCGGCGGCCGCCAGATGCCGCCGCGCGGACTCGGTGATCTCCGGGTCGAGGTCGACGGTCGTGACGTGGTCGTCGCCGAGCCGGTGGGCGAGCAGCGCCGCGTTGTAGCCGGTGCCCGCGCCGATCTCCAGGACGCGGTCCGCGTCGCGTACGTCCAGTTCGACCAGCATCTTCGCCATCAGGGACGGCTGGCTGCTGGAGGAGATCAGCTCCCCGTCGCGTACGCGCGTGGCGAGCGGCGCGTCCGCGTAGGCCCCGCGCAGCCAGCGGGCGCGGCGCCCGGGGTCGGGGTCCTCGCCCCAGAGCCGCTCGTAGCCGCCGCCGGCGCCGGCGCCGACGTAGTAATACGGCACGAACAGGTGCCGCGGCACGGCCTCGAACGCCGCGCGCCAGGCGGGGTCGTCCTGCCAGGCCCCGCTCGCCTCGATCTCGCGCACGAGGGCGGCCCGTACCTCCGTGGCGAGTGCGGGATCGGGTTCCATGTGTCCACTGTGCTGCGCGCGAGCCGCCGATGCGAGTGGCGAGGGGGTTCGAGGGGGGTGGTCCTAAGCCTTCCGACCTCGGTCGCGCCGTCTGAGACCATGGACGGTGTGAAAGAGATCCCGCGCGGCACGCTTCAGGAGCAGACCTACTACGAACAGGTCGGCGGCGAGGAGACCTTCCGGCGCCTGGTGCACCTCTTCTACCAGGGGGTCGCGGAGGACCCGCTGCTGCGGCCGATGTACCCGGAGGAGGACCTGGGCCCGGCCGAGGAGCGCCTCGCGCTCTTCCTCATGCAGTACTGGGGCGGCCCCCGCACCTACAGCGACAACCGCGGCCACCCGCGCCTGCGCATGCGGCACGCGCCGTTCACGGTGGACAGGGCGGCGCACGATGCCTGGCTGAAGCACATGCGCGCGGCGGTCGACCAGCTCGGCCTCTCCGAGGAGCACGAGCGGACGCTGTGGAACTACCTGACGTACGCGGCGGCCTCGATGGTGAACTCCGAGGGCTGACTACTCCCCGATGCACCGCCCCACGTACCGCCCGCCCGCGTGCCGTCCGTTCGGCTACGCGGGCGTGACCGAGAGCCCGCCGGCCCCGGCCCGCCGCACCGCGACGGATCCGTAGGCCGTACGCAGCCGGAGCCACGCCCCCGAGGAGAGCAGGGTCAGCGTGTCGCCCCGCAGGAAGCCGAGTGACTGCGCGGCATGCGCGGCCCGCACCGGAAGCTCCGTCTCGCCGATGGTCCGGGACCAGATCTCCCGGCCCACGCGATCCAGCTCGGCCCGCACCCGCCGCTCGGCGGGCAACTCCTCGACGCGCGCCTTGAATTCGGTGACGGCGGCCGCGACCAGGCCCCGCACCGCGTCCGGCACCGGAAGCGCGGGCTCCGGCCGCCAGCCGCCGCGCGGCGGCAGCACGCCCGCCCAGGGCGGCCCGGTGACGGCCTCCGGCACGGCGGCGACGCCATCCGACCCCGCCGCGTCCCCCACGTACTCCAGGAACTCACCGGCGGAGACGGTGGCATCAAGCGTGGTGTCGAGCCCGTGTCCGTACGGCGTGGCGAGCCGTGCCGTACGGATGGCGAGCACCTCGAACGACGGCGGCCGCCCGAACACGGCGAGCGTGTCCCCGGCGGCCTGGAGCCGCACCGCGGCGGCCTTGTCGTAGTGGATCAGCCGGGCCAGGAAGGCGGCGAGGTCCGCCGCCTCCCGGGCGTCGGCGAAGTGCAGCCGCGCGCTCGCGGTCATGCGAGAAGTGCCCCCGAGCCGCTGTCGGCGCCGTCGTCGACGTACTCCTCCAGGAACGAGCGCTCCTCGGCGGAGATCCGCCGGGGCCGCTGCGCCTCCAGGTCGAAGGGGACGACCACGGTCGAGGCCCGCACATACACCTGGTCCGCGTCCTTGATCTCGTACGCGATGGTCAGCGACGCCGCACCGATCTTCGTCACCCACGACTCGATGGTGACCGGCTCGTGCCGGTGCACCAACGGCCGTACGTAGTCGATCTCGTGGCGGGCCACGACGGAGCCGCCGGAGAACGAGGGGGACCCGTCACCGGGCGCGAGCCGGAACATGAAGTCGATGCGCGCCTCTTCCAGGTACCGCAGGAAGACGACGTTGTTGACGTGCCCGAAGGCGTCCATGTCCGACCAGCGCAGCGGGCACCGGTATATGTGTCGAGCCACAGCCGCCTCAGCCTCGCGTCAGCTTCTTGTAGGTGGCGCGGTGCGGACGGGCCGCGTCCGGGCCGAGGCGCTCGATCTTGTTCTTCTCGTACGCCTCGAAGTTGCCCTCGAACCAGAACCACTTGGAGTCGCCCTCGTACGCCAGGATGTGCGTGGCGACGCGGTCGAGGAACCAGCGGTCGTGGGAGACGACCACGGCCGCGCCCGGGAACTCCAGGAGCGCGTTCTCCAGCGAGGACAGGGTCTCGACGTCCAGGTCGTTCGTCGGCTCGTCGAGGAGGAGCAGGTTGCCGCCCTGCTTGAGGGTGAGCGCCAGGTTCAGGCGGTTGCGCTCACCGCCGGAGAGGACGCCGGCGGGCTTCTGCTGGTCCGGGCCCTTGAAGCCGAAGGCGGACACGTACGCGCGGCTCGGCATCTCGACCTGGCCGACGTTGATGTAGTCCAGCTCGTCCGAGACGACCGCCCACAGGGTCTTCTTCGGGTCGATGTTGGCGCGGCTCTGGTCGACGTACGAGATCTTGACCGTGTCGCCGACCTTGATGGAACCGGAGTCCGGCTCCTCCAGGCCCTGGATCATCTTGAACAGCGTGGTCTTGCCGGCGCCGTTCGGGCCGATGACGCCGACGATGCCGTTGCGCGGCAGGGTGAAGGACAGGTCGTCGATGAGGACCTTCTCGCCGAAGGCCTTGGAGAGGTTGTTGACCTCGACGACGATGCTGCCGAGGCGCGGGCCCGGCGGGATCTGGATCTCCTCGAAGTCCAGCTTCCGCATCTTGTCCGCCTCGGCGGCCATCTCCTCGTAACGGGCGAGGCGCGCCTTGGACTTGGCCTGGCGCCCCTTGGCGTTGGAGCGGACCCACTCAAGCTCTTCCTTGAGGCGCTTCGCCCGCTTGGCGTCCTTCTGCCCCTCGACCTTCAGACGGGTCTGCTTGGTCTCCAGGTACGTGGAGTAGTTGCCCTCGTAGCCGATCGCGCGGCCGCGGTCGAGCTCCAGGATCCAGCCCGCCACGTTGTCGAGGAAGTACCGGTCGTGGGTGACGGCGACGACGGTGCCGGGGTACTTGGCGAGGTGCTGCTCCAGCCACTGCACGGACTCGGCGTCCAGGTGGTTGGTGGGCTCGTCGAGGAGGAGCAGGTCGGGGGCTTCGAGGAGCAGCTTGCAGAGCGCGACGCGGCGCTTCTCGCCACCGGAGAGGTTGGTGACGGGCCAGTCGCCGGGCGGGCAGCCGAGGGCGTCCATGGCCTGCTCGAGCTGGGCGTCCAGGTCCCACGCGTTGGCGTGGTCCAGGTCCTCCTGGAGCTTGCCCATCTCCTCCATCAGCGCGTCGGAGTAGTCGGTGGCCATCAGCTCGGCGACCTCGTTGAAGCGCCGGAGCTTGCCCATGACCTCCTTCGCCCCGTCCTGCACGTTCTCCAGGACGGTCTTGGACTCGTCGAGGGGCGGCTCCTGGAGGAGCATGCCGACGGTGTAACCGGGCGAGAGGAAGGCATCGCCGTTGGAGGGCTGCTCAAGGCCCGCCATGATCTTGAGCACCGTGGACTTACCGGCGCCGTTGGGGCCCACGACACCGATCTTCGCGCCAGGAAGGAAGCTCAAGGTGACGTCGTCGAGGATCACCTTGTCGCCGTGCGCCTTGCGCGTCTTGCGCATGGTGTAGATGTACTCAGCCAAGAGAAACCGTCCGGCAATCAGTGTGTGGGCAGATACACCCCATCTTGCCTGACGGCCACCCCTCGGAGGAAACCCGTGGGGTCAGGGGGCGGTCACCCGGTGTGGGCGGGAAGCGAGATGTTGCTGTGGCCGGTGCGTGGAGAGACGCTGAGAGGGACGTCACCGGGTCTCAGTGAGCGCGGGACGGAACCGTGCCGGTCGTGGTGGCCGAAGGAGCGTGTGTGATGAGGGTCATGCTGCGGGCACGCTTGGACACCCAGCTCTCGAACGAGGCGATCAAGAGCGGCGCGCTGCCGGATGTCATGCGGAGGATGACGGAAGAGCTCAAGCCCGAGGCGGCCTACTTCGGGCCCTGCGACGGCGGGCGGGCCTGCACCTTCGTCTTCGACATGCAGGACAGTTCCCGGCTGCCCACCATCGCGGAGCCGCTGCTGCTGGAACTCGGCGCGGAGATCGAGATCCAGCCGGTCATGAACAGCGACGACCTCCAGAAGGGTCTCGCCGCACTTCAGAAGGGCTGAGCTCGCGAGGGCTGACCGCGAGGGCTTACCTCTCGGGAGAGGGTTGATCTCGCGTTCACTTCTCGGTGGACGCCTCCTCCGGCTCCGCGGCCAGGTCCTTCTTGGCGCGCAGGAAGAAGACCGCCGCGCCGCCCAGCAGGACGAACCCCACGGCGACAGCCACCATCAGCGGCGTGTTGCCGGAGCTGCCGGTCTCGGCCAGGTCGCCGCCGCCCGAGGTGCCCCCGGCCGACGCGGGGCTCGGCTCGTTGGCGGGCTGCGCCTTGTTCTCCGTCGCGGTGCCTTCGGTCCGGCAGTCCAGTACGCCCTTGAAGCGCTTCTCGACGCCGTTCGGCCCCCTGAGCGTGAAGTCGTAGGGCTGGTCCTCCTGCAACGGGATCGTCACCGTCCGCGACGTGCCCGCCTTGATCGTGTACTTGGAGCCCATCAGGCGGAAGGTGAAGGGCGCGTCCCCCTTGTTGGTCGCCGTGATGTCCACGCCGCCCTTGGCGCAGTTCTTCTCCGCGGACAACGCCGGCACCGCGCCCTCGGCAGCCCAGTCGGCCGTCGCCTTCGCGGAGACCGTGGACTCGCTGGAGCCCGCGAGGATCTGCGTCTGGCTCCTGGTCTCGGAGGTGAAGGCCCGGCCCACCGGCACGGTGGTCGACGCCTGCACGGACAGCGCGGCCGAGCCGTCCGGCGCCTCCTCCGGCACCTCGAAGTAGAGCCTGCTGCCGTCACCCGCCGACTTCACGGGCTTGCCGTCCTTGCCGACGACCTTCACCCCGCTCGCCTCGGAGTCCGCGGGCGGCGTCACCGTCACCGCTTCCGCGTCGGTCCGCACGGTGACCGGGCCGAGCCGCTCCCCGGCCTGCCCGGAGACGGCGGGCGGCTCCAGCGTCAGCGAGGCCTTGGGCTCCGCGCTGTCGCGCGCGCTCTTGTGCAGATAGTCGGCGAGCTTCTCGGCCTGCGGGTCGAGGGCGTCGACCCGCGCACCGTCCGAGTACCGCCAGATCGCCACCTGGGTGCCTGCCGCCGCGGACTGCTCGGTCAAGGACGTCGCGCCCGCCTTCTCGGCGAGCGCCGCGAGGTCGTTCACCTGCGGGTAGGAGTGCTGGAGGATCCAGCGGATCCGGCCCGCGTCGCGGTTGCCGTTCAGCGAGGTGCCGCTCCAGGGGGTCTCCTGGTACTTGGCGTCCTTCTGCGTGGGGTTGTGGATGTCGACGCAGTACGTCTGGAGGGTGCCGCCGTCCTCCACGGACATCTCGAAGAGCCCGGCGGGGACCTGCTGCGCGCTGCCGCCCTCATGGACGACTGCCTGGCCGTACGTCTGCAAGCCGCCCAGCGTCGCGGTCGCTCCGCCCCGGTGCTGCGGGGCCTCTTCCGCCGCGGCCGCGCCCGCGGCGGCCACCGCTCCCGCGGCGACGAGCCCCGTCGCCGCGGTCACGGCGGCGAGGCGGGCGACGCCTCGACTACGTATGGACAACGCAGAAAACACTGAATTCCCCTCCGGGCGGGACCCGTTCACAACGGTGGGGGGTGGTCCCGCCAGCAGATTGAAAGCAGCAGGATCACCTGCCACCTGCGTGGCATCTCCTGCCAACTGCCCCGTGAGCTACGTCCGGCATCCTAAGGAAGCGGCACCCCGCGACCCTCAGTCATACGGTCGTATCACCGATCCGACTCGGAATCGTTATCCCCAACACCCCTCCCGAGCTGGGCTTATCGATAAATCAACGGCATTCAGGGACTGACGGCACGTCATCCGACCGGCTCCGTCTCCCTCACTGCCACCGGATCCGTCAGCGAGGAGTCGCCCTTGAGCACCCGCCGGAACGCCGAGGTGCCGCGCGACAGATCGTGGCCGATGGCCTGCGCCTCGATATCCGCCGACGTCCAGTGCTGCCCGCCGCGCTCCTCGTCGCGCACCTTCAACCGGCCCTGCACGATGACCGGTTCGCCCACCGAGAGCGACCCCTGCACGTTCTTGCCGAGCGTCCGGCTCGCCCACACCGTGAAGAAGTTGGTGTGCCCGTCGTTCCAGGTGTTCTTCCCCGCGTCGAAGTACCGCGAGGTCACCGCGAGCCGGAACCGCGCCACCGGCCCCGACGGCAACTCCCGGTACACCGGCGTCGTCGCGACGTTCCCCACCACCGTCACCATCGTCTCGTTCATGCCCTGCCCCTCCCGTGCGTCCGTTCGCGCCGCCGCTCCTGCCGCGGCCGCGCTCCCAGACTGCACCGGCCGGGCCGAGCCCGCTGGGCCCTGTGCGCTACCCACCGGTTGTGGAAAACTCCGTCACCCCAAAGGGGCTCCCCCCGGGCTCAGAGGGAGGCTCTCACCCCACCGCGGCCCGCGCCCCCGTCACCCGCACGTACTGCTCCCTGACCTCCCGGTACCGCAGCAGCTCGGCCGCCACCGGATCGAGGACCCTGGCCCGCCCGCACCCGGCCGCCGCCTCCCGGAGCCGGCGTTCCGCCTCGTGCCCGTACCGGCGCGCGGGGCCCCGCGCCGCGATCCGGCTCGCCCACTCCACGCACGGGCCGCCCACGATGCCCACCAGCATCAGCAGCACCGGCACCCCGAGGTTCGGCTCGGAGATCCCGATGATCTGCCCCACCAGCCAGAGCCCGCCCACGACCTGAAGCATCGTCATCGCCGCCTGCGCGAGCACCGCCACCGGCCACCACCCGGGCCGCGGCGGCCGCCCGCTCGGCACGCCCGCCGTCACCGTCAGCTCGTCGAGCGCCTCGGGCAGCCCTTCGGCGCCGCGCACCGCGGCCTCCCGCACGGCCTGCCCCCAGGGCACGGGCAGCCCCGCCGCCGCCTCGTCGGCCACCGTGCGCACGGCGTGCTCCACGCGCTGGCGCGCCGTCGCCTCCTCGTCCACCGGGGCCGGTCTGAGGGACAGCGTGTCGCCGTGCGGGGAGCGCTGACCCTCGTACCACCGCCAGAGCTTCAGCCACGGGTCGCCGCACGCCTTGCCCGCGTGCCTGCGCCAGGCCCGCTCCGCCGCGTCCCCCGCGGCCGCCGCGCCCACCGCGTCGGCGAGGCGGTCGGCGAACTCCTCGCGGGCCTCCTCGCTGAGCCCGACGCGCCCGCGGTTGCGGCCGCCGGGCGACCCGGCCACGTAGACCGGACGCAGCCGTTCCGCGGCGGCGTCCAGATCGGCGGCGATCCGGCGGGCCGCGGCGCCCCGCTCCTGGGTGAACTGGCCGAGCGCCTCGCGCAGTTCGCCGAGTCCGTCACCGGTGAGCGCGGAGAGCGCGAGCACCGTGGCGCCCGGTTCGCCGTGTTCGCCGAGGGCGATGCCGTCCTCGTCGAGGAGCCGCCGCAGGTCGTCGAGGACCTGGTCGGCGGCGTCGCCGGGCAGCCGGTCGATCTGGTTGAGGACGACGAAGGTGACCTCGGCGTGGCCCGCCATGGGCCGCAGATAGCGCTCGTGGAGCATCGCGTCGGCGTACTTCTCCGGGTCGACGACCCAGATGACGGCGTCGACGAGCGCCAGGATCCGGTCGACGTGCTCCCGGTGCTCGCCGACGGCCGAGTCGTGGTCGGGCAGGTCGATCAGTACGAGCCCCTGGAGTTCGTCGGCGCCGGGCCCCTGGAGGGGGCGGCGGCGCAGCCGTCCGGGGATGCCGAGCCGGTCGAGCAGGCCCGCGGCGCCGTCCGTCCAGCTGCACCCGATGGGCGCGGCGGTGGTCGGCCTGCGTACGCCCGTCTCCGAGATCATCACGCCTGCCAGGGCGTTGAAGAGCGTGGACTTGCCGCTGCCCGTGGCGCCCGCGATGGCGACGACGGTGTGCCGTTCGGAGAGCCTGCGCCGGGCGGCGGCCTCGTCGAGCACCCGGCCCGCCTCGGCGAGCGTGCCGCTGTCCAGGCGGGTGCGGGAGAGTCCGACGAGTTCGCGCAGCGCGTCGAGCCGCTCGCGCAGGGGTCCTTCGTAAGAAGTGGGCGCCCCGGAGCCTTCGTACGACGTGGCCCCCTCGTACGAGGTGGGGGCCCTTGAGGGGACGTAGGCGCGGACCTCGGTGTTGGCGGGCTGTTGCCCTTCGGCGACGCGGCGGGCGATGAGGCCGTCGTCCCAGGCCTCTTCGGAGCAGTCGGGCGACCGGCCGGGGCCCCCGGAACGCTCCTTGCGCTCCTCCCGCTCCTCCCGCTCGTCGCGTTCGGTGTGGTCAGTGACGGCAGTCACCGGATCACCTCTCCTTCTGCAGTACGGACAGGGCGGCGATCAGCTCGGCCTGGGGTTCGGGATGCACCTCTAGGGCGTCCAGGGGAGCGAGCCGCCGTTCGCGCTCGGTGGCGAGGACCTTCTCCAGGTAGTCGGTCAGCAGGCGCCCGCCGCGGTCGCGCAGCCGGACCGCGCCCTGGGCGCCGATCCGTTCGGCGAGGATCTCCCCGGCGGCGCGGGCGCGGTGCCCGCCGAGGAGGGCGGTGGCGAGCAGCGCGGCGACGACCTCGGGGTCGGGCAGCGGGGTCTTGTCGACCTTCTCCAGACCGCGCACCTCCTCCTCCGCGTACTCCTCGAGGACGCGCCGCCATCTGCGTACGGCCATCCCGATGCGGTGCTCGGCGTTCTCCGCCTGCGGGTCGCGGCCGGCGAGTCCGGGGACGTCGGCGGCGGGTTCGCGCCGCCAGGCCTCGTCGATGCGTTCGTCGGCCGCGGTGACGGCGCACAGCAGCAGCGCCTCCAGGCTCTCGGCGATGGCGTCGAGCAGTTCGCCGGGGCCGCAGTCGAGCGGGTAGCTGCGCCACCGCTTCAGGGCGTTGCCCGCGAGGACGCCGCCCGCCTGCAGACGACCCGTCACGCGCGCGTGCTCGTTGTCGTAGGCCTCGTCGACGGCGGCGGTGAGCCGCACCGCGGCGGCGTGCTGGGCGGCGACGGCGCTCGCCAGCTCGGGCAGCCGGGAGTCGAGCGAGCGCAGGACGCCGCGGGCCGTGCGGGCGATGGCGTGGTCGCGGGCGGCGGGCTCCTGGACGCGGCCGGCGAGCCAGGCGCGCAGGGGTGCGACGGCGTTGGCGGGGAGCAGCCCGCCGCCGCCCGCGGACTCGGGCAGCTCGGGGACGGTGAAGCGCGGCACGTCACCGAGGCCGGCCTTGGCGAGGAGGGCGCCGTACTGCCGCGAGACCTCGCTCACGACCTGGTGGGGCACGCGGTCGAGGACGGTGACGAGGGTGGCGTCGTGCTCCTTGGCGGTACGCAGCAGATGCCAGGGCACGGCGTCGGCGTACCGCGAGGCGGTGGTGACCATGACCCATACGTCGGCCGCGCAGATCAGTTCGGCGGCCAGGACGCGGTTGTCGGCGATGAGTGAGTCGACGTCGGGGGCGTCGAGGAGGGCGAGGCCGCGCGGCACGCTGTGGGCGGTCTCGATCCGCAGGGCGCGCTCCTGCTCGTCACCGCCGAAGCCCGGCGGATCGTCCTCGGGTACGCCGTCTTCATCCCCCTCTCCGTCCTCCGTGCTCTCCTGCGGGGGCATCCACACGCGCGTGAGGTCGGGCAGTACGCGCATCCCGGCGAACCAGTGATGGTCGTCCGGATGGCAGACGAGCACCGGCGTACGCGTCGTGGGCCGCAGCACACCCGCCTCGCTGACCTGTCTCCCCACGAGGGAGTTCACCAGCGTGGACTTGCCGGCACCGGTGGAACCTCCGATGACGGCGAGCAGGGGCGCTTCGGGTGCCTTGAGCCGGGGCACCAGATAGTCGTCGAGCTGTGCGAGCAGCTCGTCGCGGTTGGCACGCGCGCGTGGCGCCCCCGGAAGGGGGAGCGGAAAGCGTGCGGCGGCGACACGCTCGCGCAGGGCGGAGAGTGCGTCAAGCAATTGAGGCCGTACGTCCAAGGTCACCACATGCGAAGAATGCCCAATTTTGGCGGCTTTCTGAAGCATATGGGCGCCTCTGCGCGCCGATCGGACACAGGGGATGGAAGGGGCGAGCGCGGGCGCAGGCATAACGAGTGCACAACACCCGGGGCGTGAGGCGTCAAAAGCGATGCGGGATTCGCACCTGCCTGCGATTATCAGGACCGCTTCACCGAACCTCCACATCGTGGCGCGGAGGCGAAGCACCGGGGACAGGGTCCCGGGAGCCCTATCCTTGTCCCCGGCAAGGTCACGGATCTCCCCCACATCCGCCCCCGTGCCACCCGGCCACACCTGGCCCCCGTAGCTCAGTGGATAGAGCAGGCGCCTTCTAAGCGCTTGGCCGCAGGTTCGAGTCCTGCCGGGGGCGCATACATAGCCTCACCTGCGGAAACGTCGGTGAGGCTCTTTCATGTCCGGATGCACATCGCTCTGACAGCAAGCGCCTTGACCTGCCCACGTTCGTGGGCACATGCTGATTCCATGGCATCCGAAGAGATCGAACCGGAGCCGATCGAGCGCTACGACCTTGCCCCGATGGCGGCAAGTTGGGTTCGCTCCCTCCGCTCCCGCAACGCGTCAGACAACACGATCCGGATCTACTCAGGCGCCGCGAAGGCGTTCGGCAAGTTCCTGCTCGAGGAGTACGAGCCGGCCGCCGAGGGCTCGAAGGAGCCGCCCACAGAGCTCGGCGAGATTCACCGCGAACACGTCGAGGCTTACGTCACGACGACCATTGCGCGCACGAGCGCGAGCAATGCCCACGTGCACTACCGGTCGCTGAAGACGATGTTCAACTGGCTCGTAGACGAGGAAGAGATCGACAAGCACCCCATGCGGACGATGAAGCCGCCGACCCTTGCCGAGGTCGAGGTGCCCGTGATCTCCGACACGGAGCTCTCGAGGCTCTTCCAGACATGCCGCGGCAAGTCGTACGCCGAGCGGCGCGACGCGGCGATACTGCTGCTCTTCCTCGACACGGGGGTGCGCCTCGCGGAGTTGGCCGACCGCAGGGTCGGCGATCTCGACCTCGATCTCTGCGTACTGCGCGTGCTCGGGAAGAAGAGCAAATGGCGCACGGTGCCGTTCGGCAAGACGACAGCGCTCGCGCTCGACCGGTACATGCGCGCGGCTGCGAAGCACAAAGGGAAGCCGCTCGACGCCGACATGTGGCTGTGGTGGGGCGCCGGCGGCCGCCATGTCATGCACCGGTTCACGATCTGGGGCGTCGGGCAGATGCTCAAGAACCGGTGCGCGCAGGCGCAGATCACCGCGCTCCATCCGCACCAATTCCGGCACACGTTCGCGCACAAATGGAAGCTCAGCGGCGGCAGCGACGACGACCTCATGCGGATCACTGGATGGAGCTCGCGCGAGATGATCAACCGGTACGGCGCGTCGGCCGGCAGCGAGCGAGCGCGCGCGGCGCACGCCCGACTCAGCCCGGTCGACTCGCTCAGGTAGCGGGCACAAGAAAGCCCCGGCGGCCGGCTCGCGTGAGCCGGCCCGTGCCAGGGCAACAGGGGCGGGTCGGGCCTATGGCTCGACCCGTTCGACGTTCAGGCAGCCGACGAGCCGTGGAATGCGCAGACAGACGAGCGCGAGGGCGGTCGCTTCGTCCATCTGGGCGGGATCGTGAGCGACTCGCACATACGTGCCGAAGTCTCTGAACAGCATCGGCGTACCTTCGTCGAGGTCGACCGGTTCAACGCGTACATCTGTCACCTGACCCCCTAACCCGCTTGGGCTCTCCGGGCATGCCGGTTCGCACAGGCGTTCGAAACGCGCGAGGTCAGATCACCATACGGGTTATGAACCACCTTGCGCAGGGTTCACACACGTAACGGCGCGTCACCTTCGCATTGTGACAGTTCAGAGATAAACCGTTTCGTATGAACAACACACGATCGAGTGACCCCGCAAACGGAGTCGACGCCTACGCGTCGCGGGCGTCGCGCTCCCAACGCTCGGCGACCTCACGAGCCTTGGGGGTGTCCCCCGCAGCGTCGAGCGTCCGGATCATCGTCGCCGGCGCTCCGCCCTTCAGCTCTTCCTCGGTGTAGCCGATCGTCTGTAGGTGCGCAGCCGCACCGACGATCTCGCGGGGCAGACCGAGCCCTTCCGCGAGCGCAGAGACGAGCTTCGGCGTGACCTTGTACCCCTGCCCGCCGATGATCTTCGCGATCAAGCTCTTCCCCGGGGCCCATTCCGTGTCCGGGTCGATGGCGACCGCGGCGAACTCTCGCGTGCTGAATCGCCTATCGCTACCGACGTGCGCCTTCACGAGCTCGGTGAGTGCGTCGCGCTGCTCTGGCATGGTTCCGCCTCTCCGGTCACTCGCGTCCACACCGCCCATGCGGTACAGGGGCGAAAAATAGCAGGTCAGCACGTACAACCGTCCTGCACTTGCGCATCATTGTCCACGATCGAGGGCAGCGCCGGGGATATGAGTCCGACTCAGATCGAAAATTGCCTGTTTCCATACCTGCCCACGTTCGTGGACACCGCATATGCGATGTGCTTTAGTGGAGCTGCCCACGAACGTGGGCAGCTCGACGGAGGCGCTCATGATCCATGCCCGATGGCATCTGTACGACGGCGAGACGCTGCGGACACTGATGCAACGGGCACCGGGCGGCAGGTCACTGACTATGGAAGAGCTCGGCGAGCGAGTCGGGCTCTCGAAGTCGAAAGTCGGAATGCTCATTTCCGGCGAACGGCCGACCGTTCCGCTCGAAATGGCCGACAGCATATGCGCAGTTCTCGGTGTCCACCGGGGCGCTCTCTTTTTTCAGCCATTGCCCACGCCCATGGGCGCGGGCAGGCTCACCGGAGGTTCACGCAATGGACGAGATCAACACGAACGAGCGGTCGCTGAAGATGCGGATCGCGGCACACACGAGCTGGGCGAACACGACCGACCGATCGGCCCGTACCGCCGCCGCCCGTAAGGCGTCGCACTGGACGCGGTTCCTCGACATGGCGCGCGAGCAGCACCCCGACGCCACCGAGCAGCAGATCGAGCAGATCGCCGAGTCGCTGCGGAAGGCGCATTTCACCGAGCTCGCCCTGCGTTCGGCTGCGTCCCGCCGCCTCAACGGGCAGGCGAAGCGCTCGCAGCGCACCGCCCGCAACCGCGCCGAGCTCGCGCAGTACGAGGCCGACCGCGACCCCGCCGCGGCGTAGCACCCCGACGCGAGTCGGGGCCGGCCCGGACCGGCATCCGGATCGACCCCTTATCGGCTCGCACCCCACCACAGCTAGAAAGTGAGGCGATCGCCTTGAGCGCTCAGCCTATCGAACGCCCCCCGCTCACCGACTTCGACCGCAAGGCCGACAACGAGCTCGCCGTCGCCGCGATGCTCGACTACCTGCCGCTTCCCGCCGCGACCATGACGCCGCGCCCCGACGCGGTGCACATCACCGTGACGAGCGCTCGCGAGCTGTCGCAGTGGATGTACGCGCTCGGCGGCCGGCACGTCCGCACCGCGGGCGCCGACGGCGTCGTGCTGTGGACGCTGCACACACAGACGCCCGAGCGTCGCGGCGGCTCGGCGGTCCCGATTCGCGTGCACGCCGCCGTAGTTGACGGCGAGGACGTCCTCGACGAGGTGCGGCCGGGGGTGACCCGATGACCGCCGCCGACTGGCACGAGCTGCTCGGCGCCCTTGGCTACGGCGTCGTCGCCGGGCTGCTGCTCATCCTCGCCGGCGCCGTCGACACCGCCCGCCGCCGCAACTCCCGTAGCGGAAAGGACACCTCGGCTATGCCCGAGCGACACAACCCGAAGTCGTGCCCGCAGTGCACGCAGCAGTCGGCCGAGCTTCGGCACCCGATGTACCGGCGTGCTCACCGGCTCGTGTTCCTGCCGGGACAGAGGGGCGGTGCGGCATGAACGGACACATCACCGACGACTCCCTGCGCGAGATCTCCCTCGTCGTCGGCCCCGACTGGCAGGCGGGTCGACACGAGCCGCGCGACCCCGACGAGGCGCTCGTGACGCCCTCGCTCGACGAGATGGCGGCCGCGCCCGGGGCCACACAGGCGCAGTACCGCGTCACCTACGACAAGGTCGGCCGACACGGCGGCCGCAGCGGGCAGCCGGCACCGGCGCCGCTCACAGTGTGGGCGATCGGTTCTGACGGACTCGCCGGACACATCGCGAAGGACGTCCGTCCGTATCTCGCATCCGGCGGCGTCGAGGTGCACGTCGATCTCGAGTTGATGCAGGGGACGATCTTCACCGGGTACCGGTCCGGCGGGACGTTCGCGATCGAGCAGCTCGCGGTCGCCGAAGGGCGTGACGCCCAATGACCTTCGACACGAAGAACCTCGACGAGGTTCGCGAACCGGCGCTCGAGGCGCTGCTGCGCCTCGTCGGCGGCGACGCCCGCCTCGAGTGGCGCGGGGTGTACACAACCGATGGCACCGAGGGACCGACCGGGATCGGCCCGGTCTGCCCGGACCCCGACCACGAGCCGGGCGACGGCGATCTGTACACGTGCTGTCCCGAGTTGGCGATCGAGGTCGAGTCGGTCGAGCTCGCCGACTACCTCGTCGCGCTGCTCAACGCCGACGGCGAGCGGAGCGTCGAGTGAACGCCCCCGCCCGCCGGCTCGTGCCCGTGCCCGTACTCGTCGGCTCGCAGATCGAGCGCTTCCGTCGCTCCGTTCGTGCAGCCGCTATCCGCGAAGCGATCGATGTCGCCGACGCTGTGGTCGGGCCGCTGTGGCACGTCGACACGGGCGTCGAGATCGACGCTCGGCTGCGCCGTCTCCTCGACGACGTCGACCAGGACCAGGACGAGAAGGACACCCGCGGCGACGTCCAGTCGCACGGGGGCGAGTCCACTGCGTCCAACCCGGCCCGCCCGCGCGCTCTGCCCGACGTCGACACTGATCGCGCGCTGCGACGGGCCCGCATCGGCGCGTTCTCGGCGGGCGCCCGTTGGGCCCGGGTCGCTCGCGAGGCAGGGGCGAGCGCATCGTGACGGACCCGAAGCACGCGCAAGCAACCGAGCGGGGTCGCTACTACAGCGACCCCGCCGGGGGTCCTGATCTGATCTCGGTTACGAACGTCACCGGGTCGTCGGTGCACAAGCCGGCGCTCGTTCCCTGGGGCGCCGGGCTCGTCGCCGACGCGGTGATCGCCGACCCGATCGCGGTCGCCCGACGGGCCCGTACCGAGCCGACTCGGCTGCGGCGCGAGCTCGTCGCGCTACCGAACGCCAACCGCGAGCGGGCGTCGAATCTAGGCACGCGCGTACACAAGCGGGCGCACTCGATCGTGATCGGCGGACCGTACGCAGCCGACCCCGAGGTCGAGCCGTACGCCCGGCAGTTGGCCCGGTTCTTCCGGCTGTGGCGTATCGACTTCGACAGTGACGTCGAGGCGGTCGAAACGACTGTGCTCGACCGCGAGCACGGCTACGCGGGCACGGGCGATCTGTGGCTGTGGCTGCCGACCGGTCCGGGCGGGCGCCGTGAGCTGTGGCTGATCGACTACAAGACGAGCGCGAAGAAGCCGACGACGACGGTCTACGCCGAGCAGCCTTACCAACTCGCCGCGTACAAGTACGCCCCCGTCGCGCTGCTCGCGGACGACTCCGAGGTGCCGGCGCCGCGGCCGCGCCGTACGGCCGTGCTCAACCTTCGGCCCCGCGGCTACCGGCTGATCGAGCTTCCGAGCGACCGCGCTGTGTACCGGGCCTTTCTCGGTGCGCTGCGCAGCGCTCGGCATCTGCACAACGCGCCGAGCGCGTACCCGACGATCCTGCCGCCCTGGGCGCCGGGGTCGACGACCGGAAAGGCGGCGTGACATGGGCTCGCGCATCATGACCATGAAGAAACAGGCTGTCGAGCTCGGGCGTATCCGCACCGGTTACAGCCGGCCGAACCCGAAGCCCAAGGGGCGGCCGATCCCGGTCCGGTCCGAGACGTTCATCTTCACCTCGCACAGCCGCGACTACGTCGCCGCGGCCGCCGAGCAGTGGGGCGGCAAGGTCGAAGGCTGGACCCCGCAGAACTCCAAGATCGAGCAGTTCCGCGTGATCACGAAGGCCCGGGAGATCCGGGCGATCATGCCCTCGGGCGACCCGCTGTCGCAGGCGTACGAGATGTGGACCGGGGGCGGCTGCGCGCGGCGCTGCGACGGCGAGCGCGAGCAGAAGAGCGGGCAGCCGTGTCTCTGCCTCGCGCAGTACGGGCCCGAGTGGCACCGCCGGTCGGCGCGCGAGGTGTGCCGGCCGACGAGCCGTATCTCGGTGATGCTGCCCGAGCTGCCCGACCTCGGTGTGTGGCGGCTCGACAGCCACTCGTACTACGCGGCCGACGGCATGGCGGGCAGCGTCGACACGGTGCTGCAAGCGACCGGCGGCGCTTCGATGATGCCGGTTCGCATGTGGATCGAGCAGACGACCCGGGTCGCCGACGGCGAGACGAAGAACTTCCCGGTCGTCAAGATCGTCCCGGCTGTGCCGCAGTTGAAGCACGCGTTGTCAGGCCCGCTGTCGACCGCGGCCGCCCTCGACCCGAGCTCGCTCGTCGCGCGCCCGGCGCTTGAGGCGGCGCCCGCCGAGATGCCCGACTACCTCGCGGAAGCGCGCGGCTGTCGGTCCGCCGAAGCGGTGCGGGAGGTATGGCACAAGGCGAACCGCGCGGGGCACGTGCGGCGCGACGGGACCGACGATCTCTCGCGCGACCTCATGCAGATCTCGCGGGACGTCGAGGCGGGGATCGACCCGCGCACGGGCGTTGTCGACGACGACCAGGACGACACCGGACCGGATTCCGAAGGGGTCTACGAAGGCGAAGTTGTCGAGGACGGCGAAGGCGGCGACGAGCCGCCGACGGCGTACCCGGCCGCGGCGTGGCCCGAGGTCACGCAGCCGGGCGGGGGTGCGCAGTGACGTACTGGCACCGCGGCCCGATGGCTGCCTTTGACCTCGAGACGACGGGCGTCGACGTCGAGGCCGACCGGATCGTGTCCGCAGCGGTGATGAACCTCGACGGGGCGGCCGAGCCCGAGGGGCACGAATGGCTCGTCGACCCCGGGGTCGAGATTCCCGTCGAGGCGTCCGCCGTGCACGGGATCACGACCGAGCGGGCCCGCGCGGAAGGTGGCCCGCGGCACCTCGCTACCGAGCAGATCGTCGGCTGCCTCGCCGAGTTGGTGCGCGCCGGCGCCGTCGTGGTCGGGCACAACGTGCCCTTCGACCTCACGTTGCTCGACCGTGAGTGCCGCCGCTACGCGCTCGTTCCGCTGCTCGACCGGCTCGGCGACGCCCCGCTGCACGTCATCGACACGCGCGTGCTCGACACGCACGCGCTGCCGTACCGCAAGCGCCCGTCGGAGACGCAGGGCGCGCGGCAGCTCATCACCCTCGCGCAGGTCTACGGGCTGCCGTGGGACGAGGACGAGGCGCACGGCAGCACGTACGACGCGCTCATGTCGGCCCGGATCGCCTACCGGATCGGGCAGCTCGCGCACATGCCGCGCCGCTACTGGCCCAACCACATCAAGACGTTCCGGCGGCCGCGGTTTCACGAGCTGCGCGACCTCGATCGCGCCGAGCTGCACGCGCTGCAAATCCGGCTCGCCGCCGAGCAAGCCGCAGGGCTCGAGCGGCACTTCCGCAAGACCGACCCGACCGCCGCGGTCGACCGTTCGTGGCCGTTCCGCCCGTGGGCCGCGGACACCGAGAGCAAGGGAGTACCCGCGTGAGCGACTACCGATTCGTTGACTTCGACGATCAGCGCATTGCGCTCCTGGTCAACACCGACGGCTCGTACGAGCTGCACACCGGCAGCACGTGCACGTCGCGCGCCGCCGAGTTTCTCTTCGAGCTCGCGGTGCAGCTCGAGGCCGTGCACCCCCCGTACCCGTGCAACCCGAGCGCCGAGCCGGACGGGCCGAAGGGGCGCCCGGCCGAGCCGATCGACTCGCGTCGCGGCCGCCTCGATCGCGAGCGGTCGCTGTGGACGGACGGACGCGGTCACTTGTGGGATCTGTCGCTCGTGTGGGGCGACGTCGCCGATCGGCTGTGGCGTTGGCACGGCAGCCTCGACTCGTTCGGGGCGCCGCTGCTGCGGACCGTGGATGGCACGACGACCGAGCCGCTCGACGTCGTGCGCGCGGTGTACGGGCCGCTCATCCCGGTCGCGAAGGTCGCCGAATGACGGGCGTACCGGGGCTGCCCGCGCCCGGGTCGGTGAGGGTCGCCGAGCCGCCGCTCGTCGGCGCGGCGCTGCGCGTGCTCGGGCTCGACCTGTCTCTTCAGAGCACGGGCCTATGCCTGCCGGACGGGACGACGTTCCGTATCAAGACACGGCAGCGCGACGGCGACCGTCGGCTGTGCATCATCCGTGATCGCGTCCGAGAGGTGCTCGCCGAGCACCGGCCGCACCTCGCCGTCGTCGAGGATCTGCCGACGCACGCCATGTCGGCCGGCATCACCGGTCACGTGCACGGCGTCGTCAAGGCCGAGCTCGTCGACGCCGACGTGCCGTACGGGCTCGTCGTGCCGGCGACCCTCAAGTCGTACGCGTGCGATCACGGAAGCGCCGACAAAGCCCGGATGGCGGCCGCCGCTCACCTCGCCGCCGGCGTGACCTTCGCCGACGACAAGGGCGGCGACCAGTGCGACGCATGGTGGCTGCGCGCCGCCGGTCATGACTGGTGCGGCCTGCCGTTGTTCAGCCTGCCGGCGGCGCAGCGCGATCGGCTCACAAAGGCGAAGTGGCCGGACGCATACCGGCAGCGCTACGTCATGGGGGTGTCGTAGTGAGCTTCGTTCTCCCGCCCCGTGTTCCGAACGGCAGGACGATCGCCGATTTCTGCTGCAAGGAAGGCGGCGCGAGCTTCGGCTACTACCTCGCCGGGTTCGACGTCGTCGGGTTCGACCGCGAGCCGCAGCCGCGGTACCCGTTCCCGTTCGTACAGACCGACTTGCGCGAAATCGACCCCGAGTGGCTGCGGCAGAACTTCGACGGCGCTGCGGGGTCTCCGCCGTGCTGGGCGCACTCCGACCTCGCGCACCGGACCGGCCGAGAGTATGAGGACTTCATTCCGGAGACCCGCGAACTCTTCGAGGCGTCCGGGCTGCCGTACGTGATGGAGAACGTAGAGGGTGCTCCGCTCCGTACCCCGCTCACGCTGTGCGGAACGATGTTCGAGGGGCTGCGCGTCTCTCGTCATCGGCTCTTCGAGTCGAATGTCTTGCTCACCGCTCCCCGGCCGTGCCCGAAGCGGCACCCGTTGCACTTCACGCACGACAAGCGGAAAGCGCATTACGGGCAGCTCGACGAGTGGTCGGCGTTCGTCACGGTGACCGGTGGCGGCAACTCGTCTAAGGCGGCGGCCGAGGACGCTATGGGTATCCCGGCCGGCTGGATGACGAAAGACGGGCTGAATCAGGCGATCCCCCCGGCGTACACGGAGTGGATCGGTCGACAGCTCGCCGAGCACATCGTCGCTGAGCGCACCGTTACGGGGGTGCCGGCATGAGCCGCCGCCGCGCTGCGCCCGACGCCCCCACGATCCCGGGTACGGCCGTTGCCCCGCCGCGGCGCGCTGCCGAGGACGTCCTCACCGCGCGCCCGGTGCCGGCGGTCGAGGGGCAGATCGACCTCGTCGAGCACTGGCTCGACTGCGGGCTGCTCAGCGACGCGCAACGCGCTGCCTTGGGGGGCGACGATCCGTGACCGGCATCGGCCCGACGATCTGCAACCCGAACCCGGGGTTCGGGTTGCGGGTCCGACTCGATCACGCGAAGGCGAAGAGCCTCGCGTCGGCCGACTGGTCGTGCCCCTGCCTTCGTCCGGCTGAACACGCCGTCGGCTACGACGAGGTCGAGCAGCTCGTGATTCGGGCCGAGCGGCACATGCGCGACGAGTGCCCCAACGAACACGTACGAGCGGCGGCCGCCATGCGCAGCGAGCGCCGCAAGCAACACGCACGGAAGCGAAGGAAGTGACAGCCATGCCTCACGAGATCGACCCCGACAAGCTGCCCGAGGTGAAAGTCGACGGCAACGCCACGTGGCTACAGGCGGCGCTCACCGCGGCGCAGCGCCGCGGACTGTGGGAGCACCCCGGTACGTCCGTGTTCGCCGTCGTCGAGTTCACCTCGAAGTCGTTCACGGGTCACGCCGACGGCGAGGACAAAGACCCGGTCGTGAAGGTGCGCATCACGGTCGCCGAAGCGGCGCAGGACAACGAACAGGCCCGTCTCGTCGCCGAGGTGATGCGCGCCATGATGCGCCGCCGCCGCATGAACGGGACGCTCGACGAGCTCGGGCCCGGCGGGCGCGACGTCGAGTCAGCAGTCGCCGAAGCGCTCGCGCATCACCCGAGCGAGGCCGAGCTCGACGAGCACAACGCCCGCCGGCGGCGCGGCAGTCGAGTCGAGCAGCACGGATGACCCGGCCGGCTGCGGGAAGCAACGGGGCGCGGCGCGCGCGCTGCCCCCGCTGCGGCGCCCCGGTACTGCGACAGCTCGTCGGCCGCCGCGCGGCGCTCGACGTCGTCGCGGACGCCGAGGAGATACCCGCGGCCGCCGCCGCTGCGCTGCGTGAACCGAATCGCCTCGACTGGTGTGTGCACACGGTCGGCGGCGGGCCCGATCTCCGGTGGCCAGGTTCCACGCACCCAACTGACTGCACTTATCCACACGTTGTGGATCACGTCTGCACCGCCCCGGCGGCACCTTCGCGGACAACCGCGGGCCGCAGGACCCGCACCCCTTCCGTTCCCGCCGGACAGCTCACCCTCTGAGAGGCCGAACCGATGCCATGGTTCAACGTCGACGACAAAGCACACAGCCACCCGAAAATGATCAAGGCGGGTAATGCGGCTGTCGGGCTGTGGCTGCGCTGCGGCAGTTACGTCGCGCAGCACTTGACCGACGGCGTCGTACCCGGGCTGCTCGCCGAGATGTACGGGACCGAGCCACAGATCAGGAAGCTCACGAAGGTCGGGTTGTGGCACCCGGCCGGGCATGGCTGCCCCGGCTGCCCGCAACCGCCCGTCGGCGACTACTACATGCACGACTATCACGACCCCGCGTCGGGCAACCCACTACGCGCCGAGGTCGAGCAGCGCCGCAAACGTGCCGCGGAGAAGAAGCGCCGGCAGCGTGGCGCCTCGCAGGGCGGGCCCGACGGGGCGCCGCCGCGGCATCCCTCACTCTTCGACGGCGAACCGGACGCGAACGACGAGGAATTCGACGGCGAATGGCCCGCGAAAGATGCCCGCGATTTCGACGACTCCGCAGGTCAAGGGGGTATGTCCCCCGGGGACTCACGCGCGCGCGATCCACTCCACTCCAATCCACTCCCTACAAGGGGGGTTGATGAGAGAGAGTCGTCTGCCGGTAGTAGGCACTCGAGCGAGCCGGCTCTCTCTGCGATCGCCGCCGATTGGCAGCCGAGCGAGAACGACGTCGCGGCCGCGCAGCTCGCCCGCACGGATGGCGGCCGCGAGCAGCTCTCGCAGCAGCAGCTCGTCGACGTCACGCGGAAGTTCGTCCGCCGGATGGCCGCCGACGGACGCACCGCGGCGTCGTGGGGCGCCCGGTGGCAGGAGTGGGCCGAGCGGGAGCGCCCCGAGAACGGCAACGTCGTGCCTTTCGGCCCCGGTGCCCTCGCCCACGGGCGCGGGCGCCAGACGAAGAGCGAGCAGCAGCGAGCCGGGCTCGCCAACCTGCGCAATCGCCTCGAAGGGGGCACCGCATGAACGTCGCCGAGACCCTTGATCTTTTCGAGCAGATCGCCTTGATCGACGACCGCGTGATCAAGACGACCGAGACCGAGCAAGCCGCGCAGCTCACCTTGTGGGCGGCAGTGCTGCGCGACGTCCCTCTCGCCTTCGCCGGGCAGGCGCTCGGCGACCACTACGCCGAGTCGGCGTGGCCCGTCATGCCGAAGGACATCGCGGCCCGGTGGCGCCTCGAGGCGCGGCGCCGGCTCGACCGGCACGTCGGCACCTTCGAGCCCTGCGCGCACCCCGGGCTCGACCCGGACGACATTCCCGGCTACCGAGCCGCACTTCGCGCCGAGCGCGACGGCGTGCGCCGCGGCGGCTGCGAGCCGGTCGAGTTCCGCGCACTGCTCGCCGCATCCGACCCGGTTCCAGCCGGCCGCCCAACCGACGAGTACCTGCGGGCCCGCGAGCAGATGCGCCGGGCGCGCTCCGAGCGGACAGAGAGCGAGGCCACCGCATGAACCGCACCGAGCAGCGCCGGATCGCCGACGCGTGCACGGCCGTTATCGCGGCCGCGATCGAGGACGTCGTCGCCGAATTCCCCGACGCCGACCCGGAAGCGCAGGCACGCCGAGCGGTCCGCGCGCTCACGGCGCAGGGGTGGCACATCACGCCCGAACCGCTGTGCGCCCGCCTGCCGAGCGACCACGCCTGTGAGCAGACCGCGCCCCCCGAGATCACCCCCGCGGCCGCCCTGCGGTCCGCGTAGCACCGCCACGAAGGGAAAGATCACATGACCGACGAGAACGATCTCGAGCAGATCGCCACCGGGCAGCAGTTCGTCGGCGCGAGGATCGTGCAGCCGAACGACCCCGTCCGGCCCCGGTTGTTCGTGCTGCGCCGACACGTGGACGTGTCCGGGGTGAGCGGTACCGGCGTGATCGCCGACGGCGCCGAGTGGCCCGACGGGACCGCGTCGCTCCGGTGGCGCGGCGAACATCCGAAGATCGATTTCGCCGACCGCGGCGTGACGACCCTGCACTTCGTCCATGGCCACAGCGGTGCGACCGAAGTCGAGTACCTCGAGGACGAACCGGCCGACGCGCCCGTGCTCGACGCTCCGGTCGCCCTGCGTCGCGTGATCGACATCGCGCTCGGGAAGCCCGTGCGCTGCCCGCAGTGCGGCCGCCCCGGCGCCTGCCGCTGCATCGCGAACCGGCACGACGCCCGGGTCGACGTCGTGCTCGAGGGCGTGCTCGCCTACCTCGCCCGCACGGACGGCGCCGCGTGATGAGCGCCTTCGCCTTCGACCCCGACGACCTCGACGAGGACGCGCTCGAGGTGCTCGCCGAACTGAGCGAGGAGGACCTCGCCGAGCTCACCGACGCCGAGCTCGCCGAGCTGCTCGAGGGATCGGCGGACGACGAGGACCCCCTCGCCGGCTACGCCCGGTCGGCGGCTCGCCGGCCGCCCGCGGGGCGCCGCTCGATCACCGACCTACCGCCGATCTGACCGACCACTTCCGCCCAACTGCACGACTGCGAGGCCCCGATGACTGACACGACCACTGACGCCCGTACCTGCGGCCCCGAGTGCTCCGAGATGCACACCTGCGCCGGCCGATGCTTGCTCGCCCCGCTGTACCCCTCGATCGAGCTCGAGGCACTGCGCGCCACCCTCGACGAGGTGCGCGCATGGCGGCACGACCAACTGCACAGCCACACGACCCGGTACTTCGAGCTCGACGCGATCCTCGACCGGGCGGCGCTCGGGCAGATCACGCGGCAGCTCGACGAGGACGCCCCGACGTCGCTGCCCGAAGCGGTCGAGGCGCATCACCGCATCATGCGGGCGCGGCGCAACTCCCTCGCCGACGCCCGCCGCGTGTGGGACGCCGCGGAAGCGGGCGCGATCCGGCAGATCTCCCGCTTCATGCCGAGCACCGGCTCGACGGGGGCGCAGCGATGACGACCTCGGCCGAGGCAGCGATCGAGCTGCACGTGCAGCGCCTCATGCACGGTTACGGGCTCGACGAGGCGGCCGCCCGGGACGCGGTCGCGGCGTACCGGGTTGGCGATCGCGAGGCGCCGCATCACTTCGCGGCGCATCGTGCGGCGCTCGAGGTGCTCGCCGATCTGCAACAGCAGAACGTCGAGGTGCTGATCGCGGCGCTTCGCCGCGCGGCGCAGCACTGGGCCGACTCGGTGCTGCCGGCGCTGCTCGCGACGTTCCGCCGGGCGGCGGCCGCGGCGCAGCAGCCGGGCGACGCCTTCGAGTTGGTGCCCCCTCGCGAGCTGCCACCCCCGGGCCGGCCGCGGCCGCGGCGAGCTCGGGATCGGCCCGGGTGGCAGTCGCCGTACGGACCGCCCGCCCGCCGCTCTCCCCGAAAGAGGTGACCATGCCCGCATCACCGAAGGCGTTCGCCGCTCTCGCCGAGCGGCTCGTCGCGGCGAGCACCGTCGAAGGTCGCGACGCGCTGCTCGACAGGTGGCTCGACTACCGCGACCGGGCGACCGAATGGGACGCCGCGCAATGGGGGTTCGACCCCGACCAGTGGTGCGAGCACCAGCGCACGGAGTTGTCGCGTCGCAGCCGACACGACCGCGGCGTCGTACAGCTCGACGACGCCCTGTAACACGACGCCGGGGCGCCCCCTGCCGGCAAGCAATCCGGGGCGCCCCTCGCGGTGTTGATCACCCTACGCCCCACGCACAACAGGAGCGCCCGCCATGACGGACACCGCACGCCCCGCCCGTACCGCAGCCGACGACCTGCGCGTCGTCGTCGACCACTGGACGCACATGCGTGCCCTGATCGACACCTCGACGCCCGAGGTCTGGACTCCCCCGAGGACGCACGCCGACTACCTGCGCACCCTCGACGAGCACCACGCCGCCGAGGTCGCCCTCGAGGGCACGAGCCCGGCCGACTTCCTCGCCCGCCCCGGCGAGACCGGCGACCAGGACGCGACGCCCGGGGCCCGGGATCACCTCGTACTCGCCGAGCAGTCCGCGCCGTTGCGCCTGCACGTCGTCGACGCCTGCCGCGCGGTCGAGGCTGTGCTGTGCGCGCTCGCCGACGAGATCGCCGCCGAGGTGCAGCGCTCGAAGGTCGCCCCGCCGCACCGGGCGAACCCGACCGACCCGGTCGGCCGCGACCTTGCGCTGCTCGCTGCCCGGGATGAGGCGGACCCCGCCCGGTGGCACTACAACCTCGGGACGCGCAGCGCGGTTCGGGCGGCCGAGTGGCTGCTCGCCCGCCTCGACGACGAGGCGGGCCCGTGCCGCCCGCTGAATGGTGCGCAGCGTGAGCGCATCACCCGTATCGCTCGTGAAGCGGCGCGGCGCGTCGAGCGGACGATCGGGATCGAGCAGCGCCGCGAGTTCCCCATGAGCCGGCCGTGCCCATGGTGCGGCGCCGCACTGACGATGCACCGCGGCGGCAGTGATGCGTCCGCCGTGACCTGCGCGAACGGGGCCGACTGCGGCGCTCCCGTGCTCGTCGTCGAGGGGCGCCGCACATGGGCGGCGCCGCACGAGCTCGCCTCGCTCGAGACGGCGCTCGAGGCGGCCGCGCATCGCGAGAAGCGTGCCGCGGCTCGCCGCCGGCAGCGCGCCGCCGCGCAGGGGCGCAGCACTGCCGCATAGGCACACAAAAGCCGCCGTCGTCCCCACAGTGGGGCGACAGCGGCGCTCGATCGGCGAGAGCGGCCAGCTACTTCGGCGCGTTGGCGCGAAGGATCTCGGCCGCTTTCTCCGGTCCCCCGACTGACTCGACGAGCTCGCCGAGCTCGGCCGGGACGAGGGCAGCCTGCCGGCGGCTGCGACTCGTGAGGTATCGCACGACCTTCGCGATCCGGACCGTCGCGAGTAGCTCACTCAGGTTCGCGCGCGCTGCGGCGATCGGGTGATCGGTGCGGTTCTCGTCCATGACGTCTACTTTAACAATCCGCCTTGATGTACAACAAGACGCGATGTACATTAAGACGCACACCGACCCGGGAGGGGCCCGCAATGACGATCGAGCTCGTGAACACCGACGGCCGAATCTGGTCCAGCACTCACAGCGGTTTCGTGTTCCACGCGTTCCGACGCACCGAGGACGGCAAGCCTGTCGCCCTCTGCCGGAAGAACGTCCGCCCTCGCTCGTTCACGACGATGTACGAGGAGTGGTCGACCGCGGAGTTCGCCGACGGGACGCACGGGGGCCGGTGCGAGCGCTGCGTCGCCAAGCTCGCCGAGGTCGCCGAGGTCGCCGAGGTCGCCGAGACGAGCACTCCGGCCGGCGAGGACGAGCCCCTTCCCCAGGCCGTACAGAACGCCGCCCCCGGCGACTTCGTCGTGCTGCCCGACGCCGACACGACCGGGCGCGTGATCGTGTGGCGCGACCGCGAGCACGCGGGCGTGATCAACGACGAGGGCGCGAACATGACGCGAGGCCGGTACGCCGCATGGTCGCCTCGCGCGGAGCGGCGCGACGGCGTGGTCGGGTTCTTCGCCACCGTCGACGAGGCGGCCGCCGCGATCAAGGCCCTATGGCCACCGCGCCCCGCACGCACTACCCCGACATGCCGTACCCGGTCGCACCGCCCGTCTTGGCGGGTCGTGGTGCGCCGGGCGAACTACTCGGCGTTCAACGGCGGACGCCGCACGCCGTCCCCGTACTCGCTGCTGCGCTGTGGCGACTGCGGCGGCGCGTGGAGAACGAAGGCTGCGTATGTGGCGGAAACGCCCGACGCCACCTGACACAAAGCAGCCCGGCCGGTGATTGCAGCACCGGCCGGGCGCAGGACCCCCAACCCACCACCCCGCGAAGAGTGACAAGGACAGAGACCCGTGAAGAATCGTAGCCATCCCCCGGCGGCTGAAACGCCGCCGTTGATCCCGGGCATCCGGTACCGGCTCGAAGAGCGCACGCGCACCGTGACGACCGACATCAACGGCGAGCCCCGTGAGACGCCCGAGACGTATCACGTCTACGTGCCCGTGCCGCCGCGCGACTTCGACCGCGTGCTGCTCGTCGGTGTCGGGACGGTCGCCGTCGCCGTCACTGCGCTGTCGATCACGTGGTCGACGGCGAGTATCGGTGATCTGCTCGGCGCCGTCGTGATCTCCGTGATCGCCTATGGCGCGGCCGCCGTATTCGACTCCGCGTGGCTCGCGTGCATGGCGATCGAGTGGCTCGAGCGGTACGACCAGGACCGCGCGAAGGTTGCCCGCACGGCGAGTTGGGTGTGCCTTGCCCTCGCCGTCGTCGCAATCGTCGCGCACGGCTACATTCGCGGCGACCGCGTCGCCGGCTACGTCGGCGGCGCCGTCTCGGTGATCGCTAAAGGGCTGTGGGTCGTCGTGATGCGGCACTTCGCCGTGCCGCTCGGCGAGGGCCCGCGGGCATGGCTGCAACAGCGCCGACAGGAGATCGCCGCCGAGCGCGCGATCAGTGCCGAAGTGCAGCGCCTCGACGGTGCGCGGGCGTACCACTCCGCGGTGTACGGACCGACCGCCGCAACCGCGCAGCAGCTCGTCGAGGCGCAACCCGTACCGGAGTTGACGCACGATGCGCCCCCGCCGCCCCCGCCCGCCGCACCGCCGCACAGTGAGGCGCCGCACACACCGCCGCCCGTCATCCCACCGACGCACCCCGCCGACGAAGAGACGCAGCGCCCCCGCGAAGAGAAGCCAACCGCTCTCGACGCCATGAACGCGACGATCGACGCTGCCCTCGCCGTGTCCGGGCTGTCGAAGGCCGATGCAGTGCGGCGCGTCCGTGATGCGCTGCCGACGCTGAGCTCAGTGCAGATCGCCGAGCACCTCACGCGCCGCGGGTGGGAGACGACCGACGGCTACGTGCGCACGGTCAACTCGCGCGACGCTCAGAAGCCACAGCCCAAGAAGCGACCCGAGCCGAACGGTCCCTACCTCTAAGCCAGGAAGGGGCACGTCGTGCTCGTCGCTCTCGCCGTCGCGTACTTCGCGCTGTCTGCGGCCGCCGCCTTCGTTGGCCTCGTCCGCATCGCTCCCCGCCGCGACCCCGGGCTCTACGCCGGGCCGGTCGCCGGGACGACCGCCGTCATTCTCACGTTTCTCGCGCTCGGCGCGAGCTTGTACCGCTGAGGTCACCATGTCGAAGAACGAGATCACCCCGAGCGCGGTGTACCCCGCCGGGACGCCGATCCCGACCGCCCCGCCCCTGCCGGCGGCGCCCGCCGGCTCGACCAACCTGCCTCCGTGGCGCACCGCCGCCGCACCGCCCCCGCCCCCGCCGCCCCCTGCACCGCAGCACCCCGTGCCGGCCCCCGACCCGGGCCCGATCGAGCACCGCGTGACCGTCGAGCTCGTCTACCCCGAGCAGCCCGAACCCGAGCCCGAGCTCGGCCGTTGGGCCCGGCTGTGGGCAGCGTTCACGGACCACGTGAAGCCGTGGCAGGCGCTCGTCGCGCTCGGCGCCGCGGTGCTCCCGATCCCGTGGACCGGCTACAGCGCCGCGACGACGTGGGCGTACACGATGCATGAGGCACGCGAGATGCACGTCGGGCTCGGCTACACCCTCGCGTTCGGCGTGTTCGCGATCGCTGTGCGGCGCTTCACCGCGCACCGCGGCGTCGTGGCGCTGTGGGCGGTCGCCGTGACCGGCATCGGACTCTTCGGCGCGACCGATTGGTACGACGCCGTCGCCGCGATCACGGGGGTTCACCGATGAACGTCGCGGTGAATCTGGGGGGCATCGCGATCGCCCTCGCGATCTTGTGGCTCAACTTCCGCAAGTGGTGGAAGGGCAACCGCGACCCGAAAGAGCTCGTGCCCTACGGGGCCGGCTCGGCGCTCGGCTCGCTCTCGACGATCTGCGTTGGTGGGGCGCTCGGTTGGGGAGCTTCCGGCATCGCGGGTCTGTTCTCGAGCGCCGGCAGCAAGGGCGTACAGACGACGACCGGCACGAGCGGCGCGGCGACCCTGCCGACGGGTCGCATGGGCACACTCACCCCCGAGGGGGCAGTGATCACGTGCCTAGTCCTCGTCGGCGTGATCGCCCTGTACAAGACGTCGGGGAAGCTCGAGAAGCGCAGGATCGTCGGCGGGGTGATCACGTTCGCGATCCTCGGGTTCCTGCCCGGCGTTGCGGCGCTGCTCGCGTGGTGGCCCGACGCCGTGAACTGGGCAGGGGCGAAGGTGCTCGAGGTCGCGAGCAAGGGCGGCGAGGCACTGTGAAGCAGCAGATCGCACGCGCCGCCGGCCGCCTCGCCGAGCGCCAAGTCGACGGGTGGCTCGGCGAAGGTCTCGAGGCCACATGGCAGCGCTTCGCCGGCGGCATCACCGCATGGGTGCGAGCCGGCCGCCGAGACGACCTCGACGGGTGGAAAGCCGCCCTCGGGCCGCTCTTCCGACTCGCGGTGCTCGGCGGGCTCGGGTACATCGTGTGGTCACTCGTGAGGCGTTGGCCGTGGCTGCTGTGGCTGCTGCTCGCCGCCGCCCTCGGTGCCGCATGGAAGGCGACCCACAAGCGCCCCGCCGAGGACGTCGTCGAGGACACCGAGAACACCCCCGCCGAGCAGTCCCCCGAAGAGCGTCGCGCGGCCGCCGAGCAAGCCTTCGTCGACTACGTCGTCGCCTCGATCGGAGAGGCGAAGGGCGTGCACCTCTCGACCCTCGCCGAGGGGCTCGACCGACCCGGCTATCTGCCCGGCTGGGGAGTGCCCGAAGTGCGCGCGCAGTTGGGCGCCCTCAACATCCCCTGTCGGCGGTCCGTGAAGGTGCGCGATGCGGCCGGGAAATGGGCGGTCGCGTGGGGTGTCCACCGGGACGACGTACCGGCGCTCAACACCCCTTCCCCGGTCGAGGACGACGAGGCAGCCGCGTAGCGGTCTACCTGCCGCTCTACCTGCGGTTCTACCGCCGATCTACCTCTATCTACCCCGGTCTACCGGGGTCGATCTACCTCACTGACCCCCGGGGCAGCCGACAGCTTGGCGGCATCGCGGCCGCCCCGGGTCACCTATCCCACGAAGAGACAGGACGACCCATCATGGCAAAGGACAAGATCGATCCGGGCACGTTCGGCGGAGAATGGACCCGACCGCCCTCGCACGGGCGCGGCCGGTCCATGCGCGAGCTGCGAGATCGCGCGAGCTTCGACAACGAGCCGTCGACGGGCTGCGGTTCGGTGCTGCTCGTCGCACTCGTCGCCGTAGGTCACCTCGCATGGCGAGCGACGAAGAAGTAGGTACACCGCGGCGGTTGGCGCTCCGTCCGCTACTGCCGGGCGGGGCGCGGCCGCGAGAGGATAGGGACCATGGCGAAGAAGATCGAGCACGAGGCAGCCGACAACGGCATGACCCTCGACGAGGTGTCAGCGTTCGTCGCCGACGCCTTCGCGAGTGGGGCGAAGGGCGACGAGATCGTGCACGCTGCTGTCACCCTGCGGCAACGGTTGCGCTCGGCGCGCGTGAACGTTCCGGTGCAGCCCGAGGACCGGCCGCACGTCGAGAAGTAGGGGCGAACGCCCGCGGAATCAGGGCGCTTTGCGTGGCGAATCGTGCCGGAATCCGAGACGATTCGCCCGCGAAAAATCTGCGATCCCCGGACGAGTGCGCAGGTCACGCCATTCTGTCCCCGGGGGACTCCCTCGGGACCTCGCGCGCGCGTGCTCCCCTCCACTCCACTCCCTACAGGTGGCGGACGTAGAGAGCACACGTACCGGCAGTGCCACGCGCACGAGCGCGACACGCACTCTCTGCAACCCCCATGACTTGACGTAACTGATCACGTGTCGCACCCTGTTCGAACAGGCCCGGTATGCCCGGACACTGGCAGACCCCCGCAACGCCCCCCGACGGATCACCCCGGGGGGCGTTCGCATGTCCACCCCCGAGCACCGCGCAGCGCGGGACAACACACGATCAAGTGCGGGTCGCTGGCTGCGCCCCCGCCCTGCGCGGTACCAACGCCCACCCTTCCGAGAGGACCCTCGCACCCATGCGCGTACGCCTCACGGACGGGACACGCGAGGTAGAGATCAGGACCGACGGCAGCACCGACGACCCCGCACTGCTGCGGCAGATCGAACGCACCGCCCGCCGGCTGCTCGACGCCATGCCCGCACCACCCCACACCACGAGCCCTACCCCCTTCGGGTTCGGCAGGCAGCTCGACCTCGACCGCGTTGCCCTCGACTCCACCCTCGAGCGCAGCGACCAGGACGAGGACGACCTCGACGACGAGGACGACGAGACATGACGCAGACGATCGTGACCATGCCCGTCCGCATCCGAGTCGGCAACGGGCCCGAGCTTGAGATCGGCGAGGTCGACCTCGACGGTCCCGACGTACGGCCGGCGCTCGCCCGATTCCTCCGAGCAGCAGCCGACTACCTCGACCCCGAAGCACGCGAACGAGCCGAGCATGAGCGGTAAGTGGGAAGGCAGCACACGAAGGCACGAGCTGCCCGACGACTGGCCACAACGACGCGCATACGTCCTCGCACGCGACGAACACCGTTGCCGATGGCACGAGCACAGCACCGTGTGCGGGCAGGCAGCGACCGACGTCGACCACATCAGGCCCGGCAACGACCACCGGTACGAGAACCTGCAAGCGCTGTGCAGCGAACACCACGCGATCAAGAGCTCGCGCGAGGGCAACGAGGCCCCGCGGGTCACCCGTTGGCGCCCGGTCGAGCGACACCCCGGACTGCTGTGAAGCGAGCGCCGCAGCCGATCGAGCCCCCCCGACCCCCCCTGGGGGGTGACTCCCCTCCCCCCGGCTCTCTGAGCCCCGGGAGGTGCTGCGGCGCTCCGTGCGTATGAAACGCCGAGATTTCGGGGCACGGTGCCCCCTGGGCTGCCCGTGGGCGGACGGGCAGGGGTCGGGGAGGGTGATTCGATGGCGCGGCGGTAGGGCGCCGCACAGCGCCTCTCACCCCCTCGACCTCCATTGACATTTGATGAATGCGCAGGTCAGAGCGCTAAAAGCGTTACATCTGCGGTAGAATGGTGAGCATGAACCCGGGCCGCTGCGAGCACTGCGACGAGCCGCTGCGCATCACCGCGCGGCGGCACGCCCGGTACTGCGGCGCTACGTGCCGAGTCGCGGCGCATCGCGCCCGCCGCACCCTGCCCGACGAGCTCACGAGCCGGCCCCGATGGGTGCGGCGCACCTCGGCGAAGGTCCCGATCACGGTCGGCGGCGAGCCGGCGAGCAGCACCGACCCCGAGACGTGGTCGCGCTACCGCGACGCGGTGAAGTCGCCCGTCGGCGCCGGGCTCGGGTTCGTCCTCGACGGCGACGGGCTCGTGTGCCTCGACCTCGATCACTGCCTGTACGGCGACCGGGTTGCCCCGTGGGCTCAGCGCATCCTCGACGAGGTCGGCCCGACGTGGGTCGAGCGCTCGGTGTCCGGCGACGGGCTGCATGTGTGGGGGCTCGGCGAGCTGCCGCAGGGACGGCGCATCACGGTCGGGACCGGGACGGTCGAGCTCTACGGCACGGGCCGGTACATCGCAGTTACGGGCGACACATGGGGCGGCACGCCTCGCCGGCTCGGTGACCTCACCGAGGTCATTCACGAACTGCTGTAGCGCTCCCGACACGGGCGCGCTCGGCGCACCCGACACGGGAGGTAGGACCGATGGCAGTCACGGGGCGCAAGCCGAAGGACGGGCCGAAGCGCAACCGCGTCGCCGCGGTGCACGACTGGACGAGCGTCGTCGACGAGCCGTACGACGGGTCGCGGCCCGAGCTGCCCGAAGCTCGTCGGGTCGAGTGGACCGAGCGCGAGCTCGGCCGGTGCTCCGAGATGCAGCCGTTGCAGCGGCTCACCCGTGTGTGGTGGGACAGGGTCGCCGCGATGCCGCACTGCGTGCTGTGGTCCGACGCCGATTGGCAGTTCGCGATCACGACCGCCATGGTCGCCGACGCGGTGTTCGCCGGCGACGTTCGCCTCGCGGGCGAGCTGCGCATGCGCGAGCGCGTGCTCGGCACGACCCTCGACGCGCGGCGAGATCTCCGTATCCGGTACGTGCCGCTCGAGGACGAGTCGGCCGACGAGGACGAGGTGACCACAGCCGGCCGTACCGATCCGGTGCGCAAGGTAACCCGGCTGTCGGACCGCCGGGCTCGGCTGACCGCCGATGCCCCGTGACCTCGTTCGCGCCCGGGAGCATGACCGGACCCGCTCGCTAGGGTGGCTTTCCCTCGCGTGGAAAGAGCATTTCTGCGTGCACGGGCCCGGCGACATTCAGGGCCGGCCGCTCGATCCCGAACACCCTGACGGCATCCCGCTCGACGACGAGCTCGCCGCCCTCACGGTCGACGCCTACGCCCTCGACGGGTCCGGACGTCGGCTGTACGACTCGGCGTTCTTCAGCCGGGCGAAGGGCCGCGATAAGTCGGGGACTGCCGGGCGCTTCGTGCTCTTCGAGGCGTTCGGCCCGTGCCGGTTCGCGGGGTGGGCCGAGGGCGGCGAGGTCTACCGGTGGCGCGACTTCGAGTACGTCTACGAGCCGGGCGAACCGATGGGGCGCCCGGTCGTCTACCCGTTCATTCGCTGCCTTGCGACCGAGGAGTCGCAGGCAGGCAACACGTACGACAACGTGCTCTTCAATCTCACCGACGGGCCGCTCGGCGAGGATCTGCCGGGCGATGCCGCGGGCGTGACCCGGATCATCCTTCCGGACGGCGGCGAGATCGTCCCGTCGACGGCGTCCAACGCTGCGAAGGACGGCGGTAAAGAGAGCTTCGTCGTGTTCGACGAGACGCACCTGTACGTGCTGCCCGAGTTGCGCCGCATGTACAGCACCGTGCGCCGCAACTTGGGCAAGCGTAAGGACGCGTCGCCCTGGTCGCTCGAGACGTCGACGATGTACGCGCCGGGCGAGGGCAGCGTCGCCGAGGAGACGCACACGTTCGCGAAGCTCATTCGCGAGGGGAAGACCCGCACGTCGCGGCTGCTCTTCGATCACCGGTCGGGCCCCGAGGGCGTCGACCTCACGGACGAGGCGGCGGTGCGCTCGGCGCTCGTCGAGTCGTACGGGGACTTCGCCGCGGTGATGGACCTCGACCGGCTCGTGAACGAGATCTTCGACCCGCGCAACTCGCCGTCGGACAGCCGGCGCTATTTCTTCAATCTCGCCGAAGCGGCCGCCGACGCGTGGCTCGCCGAGCCCGAGCTGATCGGGGTGAGCGACCTCGACAAGCTCGTCGCCGACGGCGAGATGATCACGCTCGGGTTCGACGGGTCGCGGAAGCGTTCGCGCAAGGTGACGGACGCGACGGCTCTGATCGGCTGCCGCGTGAGCGACGGGCACCTCTTCGAGCTCGGGGTGTGGGAGCAGCCGGCGGGCGCCGCAGGTGAGAACTGGGAGGTGCCGAAGGCGGAGGTACTCACCGCAGTCGAGGGCGCCTTCGGCCGGTTCAACGTCGTCGGGTTCTTCGCGGACCCGGCGAAGTGGCAGGAACACGTGACCGGTTGGGAAGCGCGCTACGGCACGAAGCTCGCGGTCAAGGCGAGCCGGCAGCACCCGGTCGAGTGGTGGATGACCGGCGGCCGCGCGATTCAGATCGTGCGGGCGACGCAGCGGCTACTCGACGCGATCCTCGAGCGTGAGATGACCTACGACGGGTCGTACGCACTGACGCGGCATTTCCTGAACGCCCGCCGCCGCGAGGGGCGTACGGGAATCCAGATCATGAAAGAGAACCCCGACTCACCTCGCAAGATCGACGCCGCGGTCGCTTCGATCCTGGCGTTCGAGGCCCGGTCGCAAGCCATCGCGCAGGGGCTCGCCGAAGCGGCCGAGCCGATGGGCGGGTTCACGTTCTGACAGCCCGAGAGGGGGCGACATGCTGAGCGACGAGGCCGACTCTCCCGACTGGTGGCTGCTGCGTCTCGGGCGACGGATGCGGGACCGGCAGCAACACCTCGATTTCTGGTGGGACATGTACCGCGGGCAGCACCGTTTGCCCGAGCTGCCTGCCAACGCCCGCGAGGCGTTCCGCGAGTTTCAGCGGAAGTCGCGGACCAACTTCATGGGCACCGTGGCGAACGCGCCCGTGCACCGGCTGCGTGCCCTCGGGATCACTGACGCCGACGGGAACCCGGACGACGACGCGGCCCGATGGTGGCAGCTCAACAGGCTCGACAGTCGGCAGAAACAGGTCTACCGCGTCGCCCTGTCGCAGTCGGTCGGCTACATGATCGTCGGGCCGCACCCGACCAGGACGGAAGAGAACGGCGCCCCCTCGCCGCTCATCACCGCGGAGACGCCGAGCGAGTGCATCACCGAGGGCGACCCCGCGACGGGCGAGCGACGCGCCGGGCTCAAAGCCTGGTACGACGACGTCGCCCGGGTCGGCCGCGCAACGGTGTACCTGCCCGACAGGCTCGTGCGGTACAAGACGAAGCAGCGCGGGCCCGGCCGGCTGCCCTGGGGGCGGCAGGCGTGGGAGCACGACGGCGACGAGCAGCCGCACGACCTCGGCGCACTGCCCATGGTCGACTTCCCGTGCCGGCCCGATCTCGGCGAGGACCCTATGCCCGAGTTCGCCGGCGTGATCGACATTCAGGACCGGCTCAATCTCGGCGTGCTCAACCGGATGACCGCCGGGCGCTATGCGGCGTTCCGGCAGAAGTACGTCACGGGCCACAAGTTCCGAAAGCGGGTCGACCCGATGACGGGGCTCGAGGTCGTCGAGCAGCCCTTCGTACCGAGCCCGTCCGCGGTGTGGGCGAGCGAGGGCGAGAACGTCAAGTTCGGGCAGCTCGACGCGACCGACTTGAGCGGGTTCCTGAAAGAGCATGAGGCCGATATTCGGAACCTCTTGCTGATCAGCAACACCCCGAGTTACTACTTCGCGACGGACCTCGTCAACATCAGTGCCGACACCGTGCAGGCGCTCGACGTGCTGCACCTCGCGAAGGTCGGCGAGCATCAAGCGTTCTTCGGTGAGGCGCTCGAGGACGTGTTCACGCTGTGCGCCCGACAGGCGGGCGTCGAGCGCGACTTCACTGAGGCCGAAGTGCGTTGGGCCGACGCGCGGCAGCTCAACCCCGCCGTGCTCGCCGACGCCGCGGTGAAGAAGAAGGGCATCGGCTACCCGCTCACGATCCTCGCGGAAGACATGGGCGAGTCGCCGCAGCGCGTACGCCGGATCGCTTCCGGCGCCGCGGCCGACGCGCTGCTCGGCGCGTCGCTGCTGCCGCCCGCACCGCAGCCGACGGGCACGCCCCCGGCCGCGGCCGCAGGAACCGGTGACGCGGCATGAGCGAGGCGACGCAAGCGGCACTGTCGCAGCAGTACGACGCAATCTCGGGACGGCTGCGCGAGCGGCTGCTCGCCTTCGTCCTCGACGCTTTCGGCTCGCTCGGCAGCTACCGCGACGCCGACGCGGCCGAGTTCGTCGAGCACGTGCTGCCCGTTGTCCTCGGCGCTCAGCAACAGATGGGCGCGCTCACCGACGCCTACCTCGCGACCATGGTCGCCGACATGATGGGTGGCGCCGCCGCACCTGCGGGCGTACTGCTCGACGAGGCGCTGCGCGGCACGCCGCCGGCCGAGGTGTACGCCCGGCCGTTCGCGTCCGTGTGGACGGCGCTCGGCGAAGGCCGAGACATGACGGACGCCGTCGACGCCGGCACCAACCGGCTACGGTCCATCACCGACACCGACTTGCAGCTCGCCCGCACGCACGCCGCAAGGCAGTCGATGCGGCGCAGCCGGGCGAAGTTCTACCGGCGTCGGCTGTCGGGCTCGAAGAACTGCGCGCTGTGCGTCATCGCGAGCTCGCAGCGGTACCGGGTCGACAAGCTCATGCCGATTCATCCGGGCTGCCACTGCAAACCCGAGCCCCTGCCGGGCGACCGCGACCCGGGGCAGATCATCGACGAGGGGCTGCTCGAGGAAGCACACGCGGCGATCGCCCGCGATCTCGGCGAGTCAGACCGCGGCGGGCGTAGGCCCGATTACCGCGAGGTGATCATCACCCGCGAGCACGGCGAGATCGGCCCCATGTTGGCCGTACGCCGACACGAGTTCACCGGGCCGAAGGACGTCGGGCCGACCGACGTCGTCGACACGGACTGACGCGCCGACACGGCGCCTCACTGCTCACCCTTACCCGACACGGGAGACACCACCATGCGCACGCGCACTCTGCCCAAGCTGCCCGGGATCGAGTCGGCCCCCGGCTGGCTCCACCCCTACCCGACGAACCCCCTCTCGCCGTTCCTCTACGCGGACGGCGGCGACGGAGACAACGGGGACGGCGACGACAACGACGACCAGGACGACGACGCCGGCGGCGACGACAAGCCCGACAAGGGCAAGGGCGACGACGACGGCAAGGACTGGAAAGCCGAAGCCGAAAAGTGGAAGGCGCAGGCGCGTAAGCACGAGACCCGCGCGAAGGAGAACTCGAGCGCCGCGAAGGAACGCGATCAACTGCGGCGCGACGGGCTGCCCGAGCAAGAGCGGAAGATCGAGGAAGCCGTCGGGAAGGCGCTCGCCGAAGAGCGGGCGAAGAACGGCGGGAAGCTCGCGCGACAGGGGTTCCTCGCCGCGGCGAAGGGGCTCATCCCCAACGCCAGCGACGTCGCCGACGACGTCAACCTCTCGCGGTACGTCAACGACGACGGCGAGGTCGACGAGGACGGGCTCGCCGAGCTCGTGAAGCGCCTCGCCCCGAAGGCGTCCGACACGGACGACGAGGACGACGACGAGGGCGACGGCGACGGCGGGCGCGACACGCGCCGCGGCGGCCGCGGCGATCGGCGCGGGTTCGACCAGGGCGCGCGGGGCGGCCGCTCGAAGGACCGGCAGCGCTCGAGCGTCGCCGCGGGCCGCGATCTGTACGCCGAGCGGCACAAGAAGACCAACACCTAACCGGGAGTCTCCCCGATGAACCTCACCACTACGACCGAGACCTTCGGTCAAGACGATCAGTCGTGGCTCAAGAGCGCGCACGGCACCGAGAGCGCGCAGACGATCACCCTCGACACGTCGGCGTTCACGCCGGCGACCCACTACCCGAAGGGCTATTTCCCGAGCGGTCTGCCGATCGGCAAGATCACCGCGACGGGCAAGTACGGCCCCTACGACGGCGCGGCATCCGACGGGCGCGAGGCGCTCGTCGGGTTTCTGTTCACCGCAGTGAGCGCGCCGAGCGTCAACACGATCGACCCGCAGGGCGCGCTCTTGTGGCACGGCGCCGTCGTCGAGTCGAAGCTGCCCGTCGCTGTCGACGCCGCCGGTAAGGGCGACGTCGCCGGCTACATCCGGTTCTTCTGAGAGGGGTGAGGTAACCCATGCTGATCAACAACGACTACATCACCCCCGCCGAGCTCACCGGCTACGTGCGAGCGGGCGCGGCCGACCTCGCGGCGAATCAGTTCACGCTCGCCCGGTGGCTGCCGAACTCTGAGATCGACGATCTCGAGTACCGCTTCACGCGGGGCGGCGAGGGGCTCGTCGAGGCGGCGACGTTCCGGTCGTACGACGCCGAGTCGCCGATCGCGGCTCGGCCCGGGATCGCCCGTGTCACGGGTGAACTGCCCCCGATCTCCCGCAAGATCAGGCTCGGCGAGTACGACCGGCTGCGGCAGCGTCGGCTCGACGGGCAGGTGCGCAACGCACTCATGCGCGACTCGCTGCGCATGACGCGGGCGGTGTCCGCGCGTATGGAGCTCGCGCGCGGCGAGGCGCTCTACAAGGGCAAGCTCGAGCTCGCCGAGAACGGCGTTATCGCGACCGTGGACTTCGGCCGCAGCGCCTCGCACACCGTCGTGCCGTCGGTCGCGTGGACCGACCCGGCCGCCGCGATCCTCGCCGACCTCATGGCGTGGAAGGCGACGTACATCGTCACCAACGGCGAGGCGCCCGGGGCGATCCTCACGAGCGACCGGGTCGTCGCGCTCATGATGCGGAACGACGAGCTGCGCGCCCTGGTCTACGCCGGCGGCGTCTCGCAGCCGTCCGTGATCAGTGTCGCCTCGATCAATGAGGTACTGCGGGCGTACAGCCTGCCGGCGATCTCGACGTACGAGGCGCAGGTGCGCGTCGGCGGCGTCGCGACCCGGGTCATCCCCGACGACCGCGTGCTGCTGCTGCCGGCCGCGGGCGAGGCGGGCGACCCCGAGTCGACCGACCTCGGCGCGACGCTGTGGGGCACGACTGCCGAGTCGCTCGACGGCGATTACGGAATCGAGGAAGGCGAAGAGCCGGGCATCGTCTCGGGCATCTACGCGGAGAAGGACCCGCCGGCGCTGTGGACGAAGGCGGCCGCGATCGGTCTGCCGGTCCTCGCGAACCCCGACCTGTCGTTCTGCGCCGACGTCGCGTGAGAGGGGTGATCGCATGAGCGGGAAGCAGCTCGCCGAGTACGTCCATGTGCGCGACCTCGCCGGCCGCACGGTCGTGTTCGGGCCCGGCGACGACGTACCAACGTGGGCCCGTAAGCAGATCGCCAACCCGAAGGCATGGGGCGCCGCCGAGCCGGCCGACTCTTCGCATGCCGAATTGCCCTCGCCCGCGGGCGCGGGCGACGTCGAGGCGCCGCCGCGGTCGGGCAAGGGCTCGGGCGTCGAGGCATGGCGCGCGTTCGCTGAGCGCAAGGGCGTCGACGTCGACCAGGGCGCGAGCGCGAAGGACGTCATCGCGGCGTGCGAGGCCGCCGGCGTCGTCGAGCGAGAGGAGTAGCGCAGTGCCCCCGTTCGCGACGGTCGAGGACTACGAGGCGCGCGCCGGCGTCACCCTCGCCGGGGCGAAGCGGGCGCAGGTCGAGGCGTACCTCGACGACGCGTCGGCGCTCATGCGCCGGCACATCCCGAGCGGGTACGAGCCGGACCCGGCGACGCTCAAGGCGATCGCGGTCGCCGTCGCGCGCCGGGTCATGGCGAACCCGGGCGGGTACCGGCAGCGCAGCATCGGGCAGTACGCCGAGACGCTCGGCGAGAACGGCGGTCTGTATCTCACCGAGGACGAGATCGCCCTGTTGCAGCCCGAGACGCTCGACGACCCGGACGCCGACGCCGCGTACTCGATCGAGCTGCGCGACGAGGGGCTGCCCGGATGGCGCCCTGATGTGCCGTGTTGGGGGCGGCCGCTGTGATCGGTGACGATCTGCTGCCGCACCTCGTCGACGTCGAGCAGCCGGCCCGGACAACGGACCGCTACGGCAACGAAGTCGACGACTGGACGAGCTCGACGCACACCGCCGTCGCCGCGTGGTTGCAGCAGAACACCGGGGCCGAGGACACCGACGGGCGGAACGCTCAGATCGGCGAATGGCTCATGCTCTGCAACCCGTACGACACCGCGGGCGACCCGCTCACGGTGCGCGGCGAGGCGCGCGTGCACTGGGGCGAGCTCGACTTCGAGGTGATCGGGCCACCGGGCCCGGCGTACGAACCGGCCGAGCTGCATCACTACGAAATCCGGCTCAAGACAGTCGAGGGGTGACCATGGCTCGAGCTTCGTTTCGGCCCAACCGCCGCAACATCGCGACGTTCCTCAAGACGCCGCAGACGCGCGCCCTGATCGAGCGCAAGACCCGGGCAGCCGAGAGCGCCGCATCGGCGGCGAGCACGGCCGACGGGCAGTTCAGGGTCGACGTCGAGACCGACGACAAGCGCGTACGCGGGGCGGTCATCGGCGACTACTCGACGAGTGACCCCGAGGTGTCCCGGGCGGCGCTGCTGCGCGGACTCGACGGGGCGCGGGGCGCCGACTGATGCCCGCGGCGATCGTCTTCCCGGACGCCGCGGCGATCGTCGCCGACTACCTACGGGGAGCGCTCGCCGCTCACGGGCAGCCGGTGCACGTCGGCACCCGCGTGCCGAACCCCCGCCCCGCTCGCTTCGTGCGCTTGACGCGCATCGGCGGCGCGCAGGTGGACGTCGTCACGGACCGGCCGCGGCTCGACGTCCATTGCTGGGGCGCCACCGACGAGGCGGCGCACGACCTCATGCAGATCACGCGGGCGCTGCTGCTCGCCCTCCCCGGATGGCGCGGCGCGACCGCGTACGACGTCGACGAGGTCGGCGGGCCCAATGAGTTGCCCGACCCCGAGTCGTCGTCGCCGCGGTACGCCCTCGCCGTCGAGGTATCGCTGCGGGGCAAGCGCCTCACCCCCTGAATACGGGCTCACCCGCCCCCGACAGCCACCCCCGGACCGCACCGCGGCCGGGGGTTTCTCCATGGAGGGACGCATGTCCACACCGACCCCGCCGGTCCTCGAGGACGGGCTCAGGAACGACTACATCCGCAAGCAGCTCATGCAGGCCGTTTACGCCGCGGACTACACAGCGGCCGCCGTGACGGCGCCGTTCGCCGCGGCCGACGGCGCTCTCGCGGCGCTGCCGGCCGGCTATGTGCCGGTCGGCTACACCACCGACGACGGGTTGACGTTCACGGGCGATCTGTCCATGACCGATGTGACGAGCTCGCAGTCGGTCGAGCCGACGCGGTCCGACGTCGAATCGGACGTTCTCACGGTGCAGTACGCGCCGCAGGAAACCAATCAGGCGACCGTCGCGCTCTTCGAGGGGCTGCCCCTGTCGGGCACGGACGCGCTGCCGGCGATCGGCGAGGCGTGGTCGTGGGCCCGGCCGGCGACGCCGAAGAACCCGTATCGGCGGCTGCTGTGCATCGGGCTCGACTACAACGACAGCGGCGCAGAGATCTACGTCGTGAAGTTCTTCCCGCGCGCCCGGCTGACTTCGCGAGACGACGAGCAGTGGGCGCGCTCGACGGAGACGCAGCGGCCGGTGACGTTCACCGCGTACCGCGATCCGGTGCTCAAAACGCCGTGCTCGAACTGGGTCGACGGTCCGGGATGGCGAGCGTTTGCGCCGCCGGAGCCGCCCGCGGGCGGCTGACCTTTCCCCCCGATCGGGCGAGGGACGGCGGTTCTGGGTGAGCCCCTCCGTCCCTCGCCCTTCGCATGCTCACCCGCAGCTCACCCAAGGAAGAGAGCACGATCATGTCGAAGCCCAACCGCGCCCGGTTCAAGCTGTCCGCCGTCAAGCGCTCGTATGCCGAAGCGGTCGGCGGCGAGCTCGTCGAGGTCGAGACCGACGACGGGAAGGTGTTCACCTTCCCGCACCCGCTCTTCACCGAGGACGACCTCGCCCGGCAGATCGACGCCGCCGAGGGCGACGTCGGCAAGGCGCACGTTCTGCTCGGCGAGGCATACGACGACTTCATGAAGAGCGGCGGCGACGCGAACTCACTCATGCTCGTCTACGTCGCGGCCCGGTCTGAGATGCAGGACACCCTCGGCCGGCACCGCCCTACACGGAAGTAGGCGAGGACGGCAGCCAGCTCGACACCGAGCTCGACGAGCCCCTCGTCTACACCGTGCTCGACGTCCTCGGGGACAACCCCGAGGCCGTCGAGGCGGACCTCATCCACCACTACCCGGGATACGGCCGGGGCGGTCCCCTCGCGGCGTTCTGGAAGGGCGAGATCACGCTGCGGCTGCTGCGCGTCATGGTCGAGCAGCTTCCGCCCAACTCGGCGACCGCACGCGCGGAGAACGGCCACGACTGGCAGCACGCGGACTACGCGACGCAGGACACGGTCGACCTACTCGCCTTGCTGGTCACGCAGTTCGCCAACGCGCACCGCGACCCGAAGAAGTACCCCAATCCGATGCCCCTCCCCGAGCCGGGATGGCGGCCGGGCGACCCGCCGCCCGAGGACACAGCGGCCGCCGAGGAAGAGCGCCGGGCGAAGGCCCGAGACGCGTACGAGCGGCTGAACTCTCAGCTCATCCCCGGAAAGGGGTGATCCCGCATGCCGGTCGAGGTCGGCGTCGGCTACGTCTCAATCGTTCCGGAGATGAGCCGGTTCGGTCCCGAGCTCGACCGGCAGATGAGCCGGCAAGAGGGACGGCTGCGTACCGCGGTCACACAGCCCATGACCAACGCCGGCGGCGACGCGGGCGGCGGCGCCGGTAAAGGCATCCTCGGCGGGATCGGCGGGGCGCTCAAAGGCGGCATGGCTGCGGTCGCCGTCGCCGGCGCCGCACTCTTCGCGAAGGGGTTCTCGGACGCCCTCGCGCAGGAGAAGAGCAACGACAAGCTAGCCGCGCAGCTCGGCCTCTCCGAGAAGGAAAGCGGCCGGCTCGGCAAGGTCGCCGGCAGCGTCTACGCGAAGGGCTACGGCGAGAGCGTCGACGAGGTCAACGCATCGCTTAAGGCACTCGCGCAGAACGGCGTCGCCGCGGTCAACGCCCCTAAGAAGGATCTCGCTGCGCTCTCAAAGTCGGCGCTCAATCTCGCCGAGACCTTCGACGCCGACGTAGGCGAGTCGGCGAAGGCTGCCGGGCAGCTCATCAGGAACGGGCTTGCGAAGGACGGTAAGCAGGCATTCGACCTGATCACTCGCGGGTTCCAGACAGGGGCCGACAAAAGCGAGGATCTGCTCGACACCCTGAATGAGTATTCCACTCAGTTCCGCGACCTCGGATTGACGGGGCAGCAGTCAATCGGGCTGCTGACACAGGGACTTAAGGCAGGCGCGCGCGATAGCGACACGGTCGCCGACGCGCTCAAGGAATTCGCGATCCGGGCGAAGGACGGCTCGGACAGCACGAAGCAAGGGTTCGACGCGATCGGCCTTTCGGCCGACCAGATGGCGACGACCTTCGCGAAGGGCGGACCGCAGGCAGGCAAGGCACTCGACACGGTCCTCGACCGGCTGCGGAAGATTCCCGACCCGGTTAAGCGGTCGCAAGTCGCGGTGCAGCTCTTCGGCACGAAGGCCGAGGATCTACAGCAGAGCCTCTATTCCCTCGACCCGAGCAAGGCCGAGGGCGCCCTCGGCAAGGTGGGCGGCGCTGCGAAGCGCATGGGCGACACCCTGCACGACAACGCCTCGAGCCGTATCGAGTCGTTCAAGCGCACCGCTCAGCAAGGGCTCGTGACGTTCATCGGCGGCTACGTGCTGCCGCCCCTGGAAAAGCTCGGCTCGGTCGTCTCGCGCGTCGTCAGTCCCGCGCTCGGCAAGGCGAAGGACGTCGTCGGCGGTCTGTTCTCGACGCTCGCCGGGGGCGACAAGCTCGCCCCTTTCACGTCGGCGATCACGAACGCCGGCACGACAGTCCGCGACACCCTCGGCCCGGCATTCAGCAACGTCGCGAGCACCCTGCGCGGGACTGTGCTGCCGGCGTTCGCGGGCGTCGGCTCTGTGATCTCCGGGCAGCTCGTGCCCGCGCTCGGCTCGGCTCTCGGGACGTCGCTGCAATTCGTCTACGGGCTGCTCTCGAAGGTCGGCGCAGTCCTGATCGGGACCGTGTGGCCGGCCGCGATGAAGGTCTACGCGGCGCTCGCGACCGCCGTCGGCCCGATCCTCAGCAGCGTCTCGGCGTTCATCCAGCAGCGCGCCGTTCCGGCCGTTCAGATGATCGGCGCGAAGCTCGGCGAGCTCGTCACTCGGGCGCAGCCGGTGATCGCCGTCGTGACGACCGTGACGTCGTGGCTCGGCCAGATGGCGGCGAAGATCATCGGGGTCGTGGTTCCGGTCCTGATCAACTTGATCGGGCCCGTGTTCTCCGCGGTGTTCGCCGTGCTCGGTACAGCGATCAGCGTCCTGTCGTCGGTCGTCGGCGCAGTGGTCGCCTTCGGCAGCGGTGTCGCCACCGTGGCGACGGCAGTCGGCGGCGCCTTCATGTGGCTCTGGACGAACGCGATCTCGCCTGCCATGTCGGGTATCCGCACGGCGATCTCGGTCGCCATGTCGATCATCCGACCGATTCTCGAGGTCGGCGCCGCAGTCGTCCGCAAGACGCTCGGTATCGCGTTTTCGTGGCTGTACAACCACGCCGTACGCCCCGCCATGTCCGGGATCAGCAGTGTCGTTTCGGGCGTGAGCCGCGGCGTCATGGCCGTACTGCGGCCGATCGCCTCGTTCCTGCGAGGCACCCTCGGCCCGGCGTTCTCGTGGCTGTACAACAACGCCATCCGTCCGGCCATGTCCGGGGCGTCGTCGCTGATCTCTTCGGTCTGGCGGAACGGGATCAAGCCCGTTTTTTCCGCCCTGAAGTCAACGGTCGGCACCATCGGCGGCAGCTTCCGCACGGCGAAGGACGCCGTCGCGAAAGCCTGGAAGGGAATAGAGAACGCCGCGAAAGCGCCCGTGAATTTCGTTTTGGGCACGGTGTGGAACGGCGGTCTGCTAAAAGCCTGGAACGCCATTGCGGGATGGGTCGGGCTCGATAAGCACAAGCTCAAGAAAGTGAAGCTGCTCGCTCAGGGCGGCACACTCGGGCCCGAGCCAGGCGTTTACAACTCGCCGACCGCGATCGTCGGCGAGGGCAACCCGGCTCATCCCGAGTTCGTGATTCCGACCGACCCGCGGTACCGCAAGCGGGCGCTTGCACTGCACGCGGCCGCCGGCTCTCAACTGATGGCCGACGGCGGCGTGATCGGGACCGTCAAGGGATGGGGTTCCGACGCCGTCGACTGGACGGTCGACAAGGCGAAGTCGGTCGGCGGCGCCATCAAGACGGCGGCCGATTTCATGACCGACCCGAGCAAGGCTATGGGCCTGATCTTCCGGCCGATCCTCAACAAGCTCGGCGGGATCACGGGAGGGCCCTTCGGTAAGGCGATCGGCGCCGTGCCGAAGATCGCGGTCGACGGGATCAAGTCGCTCGTATCGAAGTTCCTCGACTTCGGGGGCGGCGGGTCCGGTCCGGTCGGGGGCTCGGGCGTGAAGCGCTGGACGTCCGTCGTGCTGCAAGCACTCAAGATGGTCGGTCAGCCGGCATCGCTGCTCAACACCGTGTTGCGCCGCATGAATCAAGAGAGCGGCGGCAACCCGCGCGCCATCAACAATTGGGACTCGAACGCGAAGGCGGGCGACCCATCGCGCGGGTTGATGCAGACGATCGGCTCGACGTTCAACGCGTACGCCGGGAAGTTGCGCGGCCGCGGGATCTACGACCCGCTCGCCAACATCTACGCGAGCATGCGGTACGCACTCTCCGCGTATGGCTCGCTCTCGAAGGCGTACAACCGGGCCGGCGGCTACGCGAGCGGCGGCAAGCCGAAGGCGGGCGAACTCGCATGGGTCGGTGAGGAAGGGCCCGAACTCATCCGCTTCAAGGGCGGCGAGACGGTCTACGACAGCCCGACGTCGGTTCGGATGGCGGCCGGGCTCACAGCCCGAGGGTTCGCGAAGGGCACGACCAGGACGCGAGCCAGGAAGGAAATCCCGGGCGACCTCAAGTCGTTCACGAAGTCACTCACGGGCAGCGCCGCACAGATCAAGACGGCTGCGAAGAACCTCGCGGTCGATCTCAAGGCGGCAGGCGGCGCCGGCAAGGGGCTCGCGTCGCAGGCGTCCAAGACGTCGACGCGGCTGCAACAGCTCGCCAAGGAACGGGACGCGGTCGGCAGCAAGTACGCCGCGGCGAAGCAGTCGTACACCGACCAGAAGAAGAACGCGAGCGACTACATCGGGCTCTCGCAGATCAGCAACCCGACGTCGGTCGGGGACCTGATCGCCGGCATGCAGACCCGGCAGCAGTCCCTCAAGTCGTTCCAAGGGCAGATCAAGACGGCGTCGAAGAAGGGAGTCTCGCAGTCGCTGATCTCGCAGCTCGTCGCCGCGGGCCCCGACAGCGACCTCGCCCGGCTCGTCTCAGGCGCAAGCGCCGGGCAGATCAAACAGCTCAACAGCCTCGCGAAGAGCGGCTCGTCGCTGTCGACGTCGTACGGAAAGACCATGGCTGACGCCATGTACGACGCCGGCTCGAAGGCCGGTAAGGGGTTCCTCACGGGCCTACAGGCTCAAGAGGCCGAGCTGCAAAAGCAGATGAACAAACTCGGCTCGGGCATGGTCAAGTCGATCAAACGCGAGCTCAAGATCAAGTCGCCGTCGAGGGTGACCCATGCAGTCGGCTCGCAGGTCGGCGCCGGGCTCGTCGGCGGCATGGTCGACACCCTGCCGCAGATCGACCGCGCGTCGGTCCGTATGGCGGCCGCAGCGGTCCCCGTGCCGGTCGCCTCGCAGACAGCACCCGCGGCCGGGTTGCAGCAAGGGCAACAGCTCGCGCTCATCCTCGCGGACGGCACGCAGCTCGACGCCTATGTCGACACACGCGTCGACGCCGGCATGAGTGACGTGCGCAGCCGCAGCCGAGCCGGCGTGAAACGGAGGTAACCCGATGCCGATGATCGTCGACCCGAGTGCGCCGCACGTGACGCCGCCGGATCGGGTGACCTCGCCCGACGGATGGTTCGCGGCGCTCGTCGACGAGACGTGGGCGGGCGTCGTGCTCTCGGTGAACTACACCGCGGGCACGGCGCTCGACGACGCCGTCGACGTCCGGCGCGTGCGCATCGTCCGGCAGGACCCGGGCGCGGCCGCGCCGGTACCGGTGCGCAGCGCCGATGCGGCGTACGCGATCGAGGGCGTCGGGACTGCCTACGATCACGAAGCGCCGCTCGGCGTGCCGGTCATCTACACCGCGACCGCGGTCTACGAGGACGGCAGCACCGGGCCTTCGTCGAGTCTGTCGGTCACGGTGCCGGCGCCCGAGCCGGGCGACGACAACGATCTGTGGCTCAAGAGCCTCGACGAGCCGTCGCTGTCGCTGCGTTGCATGCTCGTCGACTGGCCCGGTCCCTCGTCGGCGGGGCGGCAGGATGCGGTCGAGGTGAGCGGCTCGCCATGGCGGACACTCGCGTACGACGAGCACGGCGCCGAGGTCGCGCAGGTCACGATCGACGTACCGCCCGAGCGGGTCGACCAGGTACGCGCACTGCTGCGTTCCGGGGTGCTGCTCGCGCAGGTGCGCCCCGGCTACCTCACCCGTGACGCGTTCTGTGTGCCCGCAGATATCAGCGGCCCGACACCGACCGGGAAGCTCGGCTCGTCCGAGGGGTACCGGTTCGGGTTCACGATCGAGCCGCTCGAGCGTCCGGCGACTGCCGGGCAGTCGATGCGGCTGCCGTCGTGGTCGTGGGACAAGGTCGCCGCGCAATTCGCGAGTTGGGACGCGGTCGCCGCGAGCTACAGCTCGTGGGCGTCGCTGTCGACGAACGGGGTCACCTGATGTTGCCCGTTTCGTCGGCGGCGTACGAGGCGCTGCTGCGCTCGGCTCGGCGGCCGAAGCGGGCGATGTGGTCCAACGATGGCGGCCGCACATGGGTCGAGTCTCGTGTCGGCGACGCAAAGGTGACGCCGGACCGCAACGCCGAATGCCGGTACAGCGGCAGCGCTGATCTACTCGACGTGCCGTTCGGCCGCGACGGGATCAACTCCGTCGCCACACGCGTACGGCTGTGGCAGGGGATCGCGGGCCCGCGCATGGAACCGGAATGGATTCCGGCCGGCTCGTATGTCGTCGACCGCGCGAGGCGGACGCGGTTCGGTGCATCGGTCGATCTGCTCGGCCTCGAGGACGCGCTCAGATCGGCGTCGTTTCCCACGACCCGCACGATCGGCCCGGACACCGCGGCCGGCGTCGTGCCGGCGCTCGTCGGCGAGGCGCTGCCCGACGCTCCGATTTCGTGGCGCAGCGGGATCGACAAGGGCACGCCCGTGCCGGCGTTCGTCGTCGACGAGGACCGTTGGCAGGCGCTCAGCAGCGGCAGCGACAGCTCGGGCACGGCGACCGGGATCGCCGCGGCGCTCGGCGGCGAAGTGTTCGCGGACGCCCGCGGGGTCATCACCTTCGCCCCGGTGCCGACCCTCGCCGACCCGGTCGCGTGGCGCATCCCGTACGGGCTCGCCGTCGTCGAGCCGGCCGAAGAGCAGAACTCCGAAGGGCTCGTGAACGTCTGGGCGATCTCGGGTGACGGCGGCGACGGGTCGCCCGCAGTCGGCCCGGTGTACGTCTGGGACGACGACCCGAACAGCCTCACCTACGCGGGCCCGGACCCGATCGAGGACCCTCTCGCCCCGCAGCGTCTCGGGCTCACCGGGGTACGGCTGCGCGTCGACCGCTACTCGTCGGCGCTCATCACCTCGACCGCACAGGCATACGCGGTCGGCCGGGCGAAGCTCGCCGACTCACTCGGCGTGCAGAGCAGCCTCTCGTTCTCGGCTGTCTGTCACCCCGGGCTCGAGCCGGGCGACGTCGTCGAGGTCGAGATCAGGCCCGGCGCGTGGCAGCGCCACATCGTCGACTCGTGCCCGTACGAGCTCGGCGCCGCCTCTATGTCGTGCACGACCAGGACGACCGCGCGGAGGCTCTCATGACGGACGCAGCGCGTCGGCTCGGCGAGGATCTCGCACGCGCGGGCACCTCGAGCGGCAGCTCGGGCACCGTGTCGGCCGAGGTCGTCGACGTCACCGACGCCGGAACCGTGAACCTGAGTCTCGGCGGCGCGCTCGTAACTGACGTCGCGTGCCCCGACAGTTACCGCAACAGGAAGGCGGGCGACTGGGTCGCGGTCCGGCCGGGCGCCGTGCCCGTCGTGATGTGGCGGCTCGGCGACGACCCCGGCGCGAACGACGAGAACACGATCAGGCAGCTCGCAACCGAGGTCGCCCTCGACGAGCAAGTCGTACGCGCCGCAACGTGGGGCACGGCGGCACCGAGCGGGGGCGGTTGGCAACAGGCGACCGTGCCGTTCGTGCGCAAGACGAGCGAGGGGAAAGTCGAGCTGTACTTTCAGCTCGCGAGCGAGACAGACCCGTCGCCGCCATCCCCGACCGGGCGGCCGCCGAAGGCTGCGACGGTCACCGCCAACTCGTCCGGGTCGTGGCGCAACGGCCGGCGAGACGACTACCGCGATTACCCGTTCCAAGGGGACTACACCGGGGGCGGGAATCTGCGCGGCGCATGGTTCTACGGCAACAAGATCGCCGCCGCATGCGCGGGCAAGACCGTCGCCTCAATGAAGGTGTCGTTCACCCGCCGCCGCGGCGCCGGCGCCAACGCGAAGCGCCCGATGCACTTGTACCTGCACGACCACACCTCGCCCCCTTCCTCCCTCGACCTCGACGAGGGGCCCGACGAGCTGCTCTCGCTCAGCGTCGGGGCGAAAGGAACGGCGACGCTGCCCGCCGATTGGCGCTCGAAGCTCGCGAGCGGCACCCGCAAGGGGCTCGCGATCTACGCCCGCGGCGGCCGCGACTACGCCTCGTTCAGCGGCGGCACGATCACGATCACGTTCTCGTAAGGAGGCGCCCCCGTGGCGACAGTAGGTAGAGCGAAGCTACGCATCCCGAGCGGCGCCGATGCGCCGGTCGGGCCCGGCGCGCTGTACGAGCTCGGCGAGGACGTCGACCCTCACCTGATTCAGCATGTGGCCGATCAGGCGGAGCGCGACGCGACGTTCGCCGACGCCCCGCTGCACACGTTCGTGTCGGCCGAGGACGGCTCTCTATGGGTCAAGACGTCGGCGACCGCGAACACGTGGGCGACGATCTACGAGCCGCTACCGGCATGGCGGCCGCTCGAGCTCCTGGGCGGCTATCAAGAGGACACCTACACCCCGCAGGTACGCCGAATCGGTAAACAAGTGTGGCTGCGCGGCCGCATCGCGCGCACCGACGGGACCGTGATCCCGAACGGCGGCATCGGTATCGCAAAGGTCCCCGCCGACTGCATCCCGCAGGAAGAGATCGGCGCGTACGCCGGCACATCCTCACTCGCCGGCGACGTCGTAATCGGAACGGGCAAGGTCGAGATCCTCGACGTCGGCACGGCGAGCTCACTCGGCAACCCCGGCACGGTCCTTTGGTGGTCGCAGGACGGGGCGACCGCCGCCGGCACGCCATGGGTGAACGTCTCGGGCTCGTACTGGATCGACTGAAAGGGGGCGGCTCCCTATGGCGCTCTACACCTTCGGCGGCACTCCCGCCGACGTACTGACCACTCAAACCGGCGACGTCGTCCCCGACTACCCGGTGATCGTCCGGGTCGCCGGTACCGGGCAGGCTGTAACCGCCCTATACGAGGCCGACGGCACGACCCCAATCGGCGAGCTTCGGACCAACTCGGCGAGCAGCAGCGCGCCGGGCGCGATCCGGACGTTCAAGGTCGCCGACGTGACGGCGATCGAATTCGAGTACCTCGACGCCGGCGGGAACCCGGTTCGCTGGTACGCCGCGGCGCGCGAAGCGTCGACCGGCGCTCTCGATCAGATCGAGGCGAAGCTCGACAAGAGCGGCGGCACGTTGACGGGCAAGGTGCAGTCGTCCGCGGTCAACGCCGACGACGTTGTGTTCGCCTCGTTCAAGGCAGGCGACGCGTACGACCGGTGGCGACAGACAGCCGACGGCGGCATGTCCTGGGGTGCTGGCACAGCACAACGAGATACGCAGCTCTACCGCAGCGGCCCGGGAGTCCTCGAGACCCCGGGCACTTTTGTACCCGGGCAGATCAGCCTCAACGGCATGAAGCTCTTCAACCCCCGTGCCATGTTCGGCGCGAAGGGCGACGGCGTCGCGGACGATGCGCCGGCCGTACAGGCTGCGCTCGACGCCTGTTCATTCGGCGGGGGTTGGGTGATCGTTCCTCCCGGCGACTACCGACTCGCAACGCTGCCGCTGCGCACGTGGCGAAAGACCCGCATCACCCTCATGCCGGGCGCGCGTTTCATCCGCGCAGCCGACTCGACCGTGCTCACGAATGGTGCCGCCGACCAGACGTACGGCGGCTACACCGGGCACGGCGACATCATCATCGAGGGCGGCACATGGGAGATGCAGGGGACGACTGCCGGGCTCACGGCGAGCCGTATGTGCATCAGTCTCGGGCACGCGCAGAACATCACGATCCGCGACGTCACAGTTAAGGATCTTCCGGGCTACCACGCGATCGAGATCAACGCGATCAAGACCGCGAAGATCACCGGCTGCTCGTTCCTCGGATACATCGACCCGGGATCGCGTGATTTCAGCGAAGCGATTCAGCTCGACCTCGCCAAGGGCAGCGCCTATTTCGGGGCCTTCGGGCCGGCCGACGACACACCATGCGTCGACGTCCTGATCGATGGCTGCACGGTCGGACCATCCGGCACGCCCGGAACGACGTCATGGCCGCGCGGCATCGGCTCGCACTCGGCATCGCCGGGCAAGCCGCATCGCGACGTGCGCGTGAAGAACTGCCGCTTCGAGGGCTGCTCGCAGTTCGCGATCGGCGCCTACACGTGGGAAGGCGTCGTCATCGAAGGCGTGCAGATGCGCGACTGCGGCGGCGGTGTCCGCGTGCGCACGCTGGACTCGTCGACGGCATCGCACCGCACGCCCGCCGGCGGGAGCTCGCCGACGATTACCGGCTCGCAGCCGCTCGTCGGGGTCGAGATCAGCGACATGACGTTCGTAGGCGGCGGCTCGTACGGCGCCGCGGTGCACGTCGAAGGCGAAGACACGGGCTTCGTCGGGCTGCTCTCACTCGACTCCATCACGATCAAGTCGTGCGCGGGCAACGGGCTGCGGCTCATCAGCGTCGAGGACTACTCGGTTCGCGGCGTAACCGTCGTCGGCTCGGGCGGGACCGGATGGAGCACCCTGGGCACGCGGCGCGGCCGGTGGGTCGGTTGCCACGTGAACGGCGCGACGAATGCCGGTATGACGCTCGACAGCCGCTCGACGGCGGCCGCGGCGGCGACCGACGTCACGGTCGCGCAGTGCTCGGTCACTGCGTGCGGCGCGAACGGGTTCCACATCTACGACGGCACCGACGTCATGATCGACGACTGCGACGCATACGCCCTCACCGGCTACGGCGTGCAGATCAGCACGGGCACGGCACGGCCGGTCATCCGCAACGTGCGCACTCGGGCGACGACACTCGTCGGCATCAACATCACGTCGACCGTGACGAACGTCCGCCGGTACGGCAACGTCGGAACCGTCGCCGATGCGAGCACGACGCCGACGGAGACGAGCCCCTACGACTCGGCGCAGGGCGCCCTCGAGGATGCGCTCGCCGTCCCCGGCAGGTACGAGAGCCGTTCGCGGCTGCGCAGCGGCAGCGATTCCGGGCTCACGTCGGGGTGGCTGTACCTCGTCCCCGTGTGGCTGCCGAAGGGCGCCGTCGTCTCGACCCTCACGTTCGTATCAGGCGGCACAGCCGGGGCAGGGCTCACGAACCAGTGGTTCGCGCTCTTCGACTCGGCACGGGTCGCGCTCGCCCGAACCGCCGACGCGACAACGGCGGCATGGGCGGCCGCAACGGCGAAGACGCTGAACATTGCGCAGACGACCGCGGGCACGGCGACGTCGTACACCACGACGTACGCCGGTCTGCACTACCTCGGTGTCATGGTCGCCGCGACGACCCCGCCATCGCTGCTCGGCGAGGGCCGACTGTCCGTGGGCGCCTCGACGGCGCCCGGGATGGGTGCGACGAACAGCGGCATGACGACCCCGCCGACGGTCACAGCCGGCGCGTTCACCGCCGCGGCGTTCTCGGCGGCGGCGATCCTCGCGTACGCGTACGCAGCTTGATCGGGGGCGGCGTATGACTGCCGACCCCGCCAACGTTCGCGCCGCGTACTACGTGACCGGCGCCGGCGTCGAGCCTGGACAACTCACCGGCGATCTGACGGCAGCGCTCGACGCCGCCGACGAGATCAATCGCGCCATCGGTACGACGAGCAGTGGCTACGGCCCGGCGTTCGTCGTGCCCGTGATGGCCATCACCTACCCCGACGCCACAGCGCCCCCGGCGGCCGAGCCCGGCAGCTCGACCGACGGGGGCGCGACGTCGACCACTCACGAGTCATAGGAGGCTCACCCATGGGCGACACGGAACGCCCGATCCCCGAGCGCCTCGAGGATCAGCACGAACAGGCGCAGCACCTCAAGAGGACCAGCAACGGCCCGACCGTCAGCAACGAGGCCGAGCTACTCGCCGCGGTGCACGGCAACCCCGACATGGCTGGCTACTACACCGGCCCCGAGCTCGCCGTCGACGAGCCGGCCGAGAGCGACCCCGTCGACCAGGACGACGCCGCCGCGGCCGCGGACACCGCGGACGGGGGTGATTCCGCATGAGCCGCGAGGGGATGATCGCGGCCGCTGAGAAGTCGATCGGGCTGCGCGAGCCGAACCATATTCAGCAGTGGTACCGGGAGCGCAACGGCAGCGACTACAACGGCAACTTCGCATGGTGCGACGCCGCGGTGTCCTACTGGGCAACGCAGGCAGGCGAACGCGACGCGGTGCTCTTCGGCACCGACTACGCGTACACCGTGTCGCACGCGCAGCGGTTCAAAAACGCCGGTCAGTGGACCGCCATGACGAACGGCATCGCGAAGAGCGGTATACGCCGCGGCGACATCGTGTTCTTCGACTGGGCCGGCTCGAGCGAGATCGGCAAGATCGATCACGTCGGCATCGTCACGTCGGTGTCGGGCGGCTACGTCTACACGATCGAGGGCAACACGCTGAACGTGTGCGCCCGTCGCGTTCGCGGCGTTAGGGAGATCGCCGGATTCGGCCGCCCGAAGTACAAGGCAGCGAGCGGCGGTTCATCGTCCGGCGCGACGTACACCGTCGAGGCGGGCGACACCCTCGGCGAGATCGCGGCCGCGCACGGCACGACCGTGGAGATCCTCGCCGACTTGAACGGGATCAAGGACCCGAACAAGCTCGGCGCAGGGCGGAAGCTCAAGTTGCCCGCGGGCGCCTCGACGGCGAAGGTCGTGAGCCTCGCGAAATTGATCAAGGCGTTCAAGGCCGACGCTCCGAAGTCGGGCACGCCCGTGTCGTACGCCCCGGTCGAGTACGTCGAGGACGCCCTCGTATCCGAAGGGCTGCTCTCGTCCCGGTACGCCGACGGGCACGCCGGCACCGCGACGCGCAGCGCCTACTCGCTCTATCAGCAGCGGCTCGGCTACCGCGGCACACAGCCCGGCGGCGACGCCGACGGCACGCCCGGTAAGAGCACGCTCACCACTCTCGGCAAGGCGCACGGGTTCACCGTCGTCGCCTGATCAGACAGGAAGTGCAGACCATGCTCAACAATCTCAGGTACGACGTTCTCGAGCGGGCCGGCTGGACCGGTGCAGAGGCGGCGCTCGCGATCCTGATCACCGATCTCGCGAACGTGTCCGTGTGGTGGGCGGCGCCCGTCGGGCTCGTCCTCGCTTCGGCGAAGGGGTGGATCGCCGGTCGGCTCGGCCGCATCGGGACCGGCTCGACCCTGCCCGAATCGAGGGACCCGGCGACGCCGATGCGCACGGTCGGGCTCGGCCCCGGCGCGGGATCGCCCGACGGTCCCCTCGCTCAGTAAGGGGAGTTCACTCACCCCGGATCATCGGAGGTACGCGCGTGGACGCTGCGACGCTCGGCGCCGTCGGCACGATCGTCGTCGGGCTCGCAGCGGCCGCGGCCGCCATCGTTGGGGCGCGGGGCGCGAACAGCGCCTCGCAATCCGGCGCCGTACTCGGCGGCTACTCGACGCTCGTCGACAACCTGCAAGAAGAGCGGGACAAGCTCGCGGCGAAGATCGCTGAGAACGAGCGGCTGCTCGCCGCGGCGTACGCCGAGCTCGCCGGCGAGCGAGCCGATAAGGCACGGCTACAAACCGAGATCACGTCGCTCACAACCGAGAACAGCCGGCTGCGCGAGCGCATCGTCGAGCTAGGGGGGCAACCCACGTGACACGCGCTCAGGCTGCCCTCGCGCACCGGTGGCGATCGTTCGCCGTCGCCGCGGTGTTGCTCGTCCTCGCAGGCGCGATCGTGCTCGTGTGGCTACGGATCGACGACGCCGACCAACGCGCCGCCGGGCTCGCGACGGAAGCAAACGCCCGCGGCGACGCAGTGACGACTCTCGCCGGCGACGTGCGCGTGCTGCGGGCGCAGATCAAAGCCAAGGGCGGGACACCGGCCGCGCCGGACCCTGCCCGCGCGGTCGAGGATCTGCCCGACCGGGCGAAGGTGCCGGTACCGATCCCGGGACCGGCCGGACCGCGGGGCGCCCGCGGCGAGCAAGGCGACCAGGGCGAGCCCGGTAAGCCCGGCGCAACACCGGATACGGTCCCCGGGCCGAGCGGCGCGAAGGGCGACCAGGGCGAACCGGGCGCCACCGTGACCGGCCCCCCGGGGCCGGCCGGACCGCCGGGCGCCGATGGTAAAGACGGCACGAACGGACGCGACGGCGCAGACGGCGCCGACGGGAAGAGCGGGCAGACATGCCCCGACGGCTACTCGCTACAGGCACCCGACTACGACCCCGACGCTCTCGTGTGCCGACGGGACGGAGCGCCACCACCCGAGGACCCCTCACCGACCCCGAGTCCGAGCGCTCTCGGGCTGCCGACGGAACGCCGTCGCTCGTGAACTGAGCCTCATATCGCGCCCCTGTCTGGCCTCACGGCCGGATGGGGGCGCTTTTCGTCGTTCCTGGTCCGGAACGGAGCGACCCCCGTCGAGATGAGTCGACGAGGGTCGTTGAGTGCTCCCCGAAGGGGCTGCATCCCAGTATGACCCACGCGCCCGACAATGCGCAGTCGTACGCTGGGTGTTGAGTGCTCTCACCCGACAAGGGGAACCCACGCATGAATCTGAATGGATTGACCACCGGGGAGCGGATCAAGTTCTACCGAACGCGCGCCGGTAAGACGCAAGCAGCAGTCGCCGGGCTCGTCGCCCGTTCCGAGGACTGGCTCAGCAAGGTCGAGCGCAACGTACACAGCATCGACTCACTGAGCATGTTGATCGCAATCGGCCGGGAACTCGGGCTCGACAACGTCGCCGACCTAGTCGGCCCGGCGATCGACTTGAGCCTCGCCGGGAGCGCCGAACACCCTTCGGTGCCGATGATCCGACGCACCCTCAACACACCGCCGTCGCTGCTCGGTATCGGGCTGCCCGGCGAGGATCTCACCGCGGCGCAGCTCGCCGAACGAGTCGTCGAGGCATGGGGCATCTACGAGAAGGAGACGGAGCGCTACGGACCCGTCGGCGCCATGCTGCCGGGACTGCTCGCCGAGACATACGCGACCCTGCGCAGGACGACCGGCGAGGACGAGCTCGAGGCGACCCGGGCGCTCGTCTCACTGCTGCACCTGCACCAGGTGTTCTTGCGCCGGGTCGGTGAGCGCAAGCTGTCGCTACGCGCAGCCGACCGCGCGATGCAGATCGCGGACGAGACAGGCGACCCGGCGCTGATCGCCGCGGCGGCGTGGAACGTGTGCGGCATCCTCACCTCGAGCGGCGAGGTCGGCGACTCGCTCGACCTCGCCCGCAGCACGATCGCGCACTGCCGACCCGGCGAGGACGCAACACCCGAGCACCTCTCGGCGTACGGCGCGCTGCACCTCGCCGCGGTGATCGCCGCCGTCCGCGACAGCAAAGCTCCGACGGCATGGGACCTACTTCGCGAGGCGGACACGGTCGCTGGGCGGCTCGGATCGGACCGGAACGACTTCCACACCTCGTTTGGGCCGACGAACGTGAGCATGCACGGCGTGCACCTCGCGGCCGAAGAGGGCGACGTCGTCGAGGCGCTGCGCCTCGCCGACGACGTGACCGTTCCCGATCCGGGCGGCGTGCTGCCGCTCGAGCGCACGACGCGGTATCTCGTCGAGGTGATGCACGCGAACCGCGTGAACGGCGATCAGTACGCCACGCTGCACATGCTGCGACAGATCATGGAAGCGTCACCCGAAGAGATCAAATACTTCCCCCTCGTCCGCGAGGCAGTGCAGTCGCTCTTGAAGCGACCGCGGCCGCACATGCACAAGGAACTGCACGAAATCGCTGAACACGTAGGTGTGCTCGCGTAGTTGGCCACCCGGAACCAGAGGCGACCCGGAACCAGATTCCGGGTCGCCTCTGCATGTTCGCTCTACGGTCCGTGACATGACGACGACTCAGCGAACTTGCCGAGGGGTGACGTTGACCGCCAACCCTTCGCAGGGCGTACGCATCGTGCGGGACGGATCGTTAGAGACGACCAACGCCGGCCGCTTCGCGCTGCCGCTGTCGGTCACGCAGAACGGCACCGAGCTCGGGGTCGGTCGGCTGATCTTGACATTCGATACTGCCGCCGAGCTGCACGCCGAGCTCGGGCGCATGCTCGCCGAGTCGATCCCCCCGACTACTCCGGATGAGCGGAGCGAGACGTGACCACGAACGAGGCGCTGCCACAGCGCACGCCGGCACACAGCACACAAGACAGAATCCGACGCGCGAACCTAGCGGACGCCGCAGGAGGGTTCGACGGGTTCGTGCCCCTCGAATGGCTCAAGATGAGCGGCGCCCCCGTGAGCGAAACACTCATCGCGTGGAGTCAGGGGAAGCTCGCTGAGATCCCCGCGGGGGTGCAGTGGGATGTCGTACAGATGGAGCGTCGCCGCGGTTGGCGAACCGTGACGGCGCTGCGGACCGCCGGCGCGACCATCGGCCCCGTGTTGCACAGCGAGTCACACATCGAGGTACTCGTGCCCTTGGGCTCGGCCGCCGACTGGGACCAGGACGGCGCGACCGTACTCGGCCCGGGAGAAGCGTTGCTCGTGCCGCACCCTGCCGTCATCGCTCCCCACACACAGAACGCGCGGTCGTGGATCGTCGCTCCGAAAGGCGCGGTGTTCACGGACGGCGCCGCCCTGTACGAGGCGTACGCCGCCGCGGGCGCGAACATGTCCATGGGCGGCACCCGATGAACGCGGGCAGAGTGGCACACGCAGAGATTGCCCCGCCAGCACCGTCGACAGGGCTGATCCTCTCGCTCACGGTCCGTACGTCGCTCGAGCACACTGCCGAGGGGAAGATGTTCGGCGTCGTGATGCTCACCTATCCGGCACCGCAGTTCGGCGAGGTCGATCAAGACGACGTCGAGCTCAAGATGCGAGGCGTCGCAGCATCCCTTGGCGCCGCTCCCTATGGCGGGCCCGTGCCTACCGTCGGCGCGCGTATCCACATGCAGGGCGCAGACGCGGCACTGTGGTTCAAGGGCTGCGACTTCGGTCTGCGGCTCAAACATCCCCGATGGGCGTCCGCGGCCGCACGTCTCGACGAAGTGCTGCTCGTCGTCGGGCTCGCGGAATTGTCGCCGGGGGCGACCCGGGCCGAGGTAGACGAGTACAGAGTGCACCTAGCTACGAACCGCGATCTGTACGTTGCCCGAACACAGATCGCCCCGCCGAACGCTGTCCACGATTGCGTTGCTGCCGCTTTGAGGCGGTGCCTGTGAGCACGGCACCGAGCCGGCCCGGCGTCGTACCGCACATCGCGTCGTGGTCCGCTGAGAATCTGCCCAAGAATCTTCCCGAGCCGGTCATCGCCTTCGCCGGCGTGGGCGGCATCGCATACCCCGACGAGACCCCCGAGGACCGCGACGATCGCGGCGTGCTCTGGCGTCGGCAAGGAGACGCGCAGGGCGAGGGCAAGGCACAGTACGGCAAGGTGCACGGCCCGCGGCAGCGCGAAGTGATGCACCGGCTCCTCTGCCAGGTATGCGGCGGGCCCGCGGATCGTGACGACCGCGGCATGCTGTGGCTGCTCGAGGACAACCGAACCGACTGGAAAGACTGGCCGGAGAATCTACTCACGGCTCACCCTCCCGTGTGCCTCCCTTGCGCCCGTCAAGCGGTTGTCGACTGCCCGCATCTACTGAAGGGTTCCGTCGCCGTGCGAGTCGCTGCGAGCGACGTCTGCGCGGTCTACGGCATGGTCTATTCGCCGGCCGGGCTGCGCCCGATGCCTCTGCATCTTGACGTCGTCGCCTACGGCGGCCGGATGGCGCCGTGGGTCCTCGCCGGGCAGCTCGTGCGCGGGCTGAACGGCTGCACGATCGTCGACCTTCGGGCAGAGCTCGACGGTCGGCACTGAGACAGGGGCGGTCCGTCATGACGCGCTCTGACGGTCCGCCTCGCACCGCCTCCCCTTCGCGGGGAGATACGAAGCCCGTCCACGTCACCCCGAAGGAATCTCACCGATGGTCACTCAGAACGCCGAGCGCTGTACTGCCCCGGTTCAGGCAGAGGTGTGCGGAGGCTGCCCCGGAACCGACAGATCGTCGTGTTGCCGCAGGGGCGGCGGTCCGATGCTGGCCGCCGGTCACCGATCGGTCGACGACGGTCAAGCCGACGCCACCGGTCGGCACTGAGACAGGGGCGCTCGGCGGTTGATCCCCCGATCCTGCCGGGCGCCCCGTTGCATTCCCCGGGGATATGCCATTGCGGAATCGTGTCTACTACATCCAATGTAGTGAACGAAGGCAACCACCCCCCGACCTGAGCCGACGCGGCAGGCAGCTTCGCGCGAGGTGTGCCGTTCCGTTCCGATGACGGAGTCGCGTCGTGACGCCGCCCCGAGCCCCTACAGTGGGCCCGGGGCGGTCGTCGTCTGGGCCCGTGATGCGCCGTCAGTATCCGGCCAAGATGGCGGCGAAATGACACCAAGCGCTTCGGCAAATTTCGTTCACGCGCGACCGGCAAAGACGCAGGTGAGCACATCGCACAAGCCCTGACACCTTCTAAGCGCTTGGCCGCAGGTTCGAGTCCTGCCGGGGGCGCCAACAGCCTCTCCCGCACGACCGGCAGCGCCGCGCCTCTCCGCGGTGCCCCGCGCCCGCTTGCCGACGGCAGTTCTACAATGAGGCCCCACGCCGCCGACCTGGGGTTTCCGCGCGTGGCCTGGCAGGGACCGGAGAGGTTGCGAGCGAGCTTGAGATCCGCTACCCACACTGACCGCGAACCGCGAACCGCGAACCGCGAACCGCGAACCGCGAACCGCGAACCGCGAACCGCGAACCGCGAACCGCGAACCGCGTAACCCGCGCTGAGCGCGAGGGGGCTCGGGGTGGCCGCGCGGTCCGCTGACATTCCGTTCCTGCGCGCCCCCGTCGGGCACGACGCCCACCGCTGGAGCACGTTCCCCGGTGAACGCAGGCTCGTCGTCGCCACGCGCACCCTCACGTCGACGATCCGCGTCCTGGAGACGCTGCCCTCGGTGCTGCGCGCGGACCCCCGGGTGACGGTCGTCTTCGCGCACGACCCGACGTCCGCCTTCGGCGACGGCTCGCTCGATCTGCTGTACGACTCGGGGTGCCGTGTCATGCCGTGGGACCAGTTGGCCCACATCGACCCCGACCTGATCCTCAGCGCGAGCGAGAACATCGAGGTGCCGGAAGGTAACTGCCCGGTCCTCGTGCTCCCGCACGGCATCGGTTTCCAGAAGTACGTGCCCGACTCCCGCGCCCCCCGCAGCCGTCTGTCCGGCGTGGCACCCGACGCGCTCCTCGAAGCGGGCCGGGCCTGGACGGCCGTATCGCATCCGGAACAGGAGCGGCAGTTGCTCGCCGCGCACCCGAAGAGCGCCGGACGCACCCTGCTCATCGGCGATCCCTGCCTCGACGAACTGCTCGTCAGCGCGGACCGGCGTGACGACTACCGGCGCGCGCTCGGGGTCGCCGACGGCCAGCGCCTGGTGCTGGTCAGCTCGACGTGGGGGCCGACCTCTCTCATCGGCCGCGACCCCGGGCTGCCCGCGCGTCTCCTCGCCGGTCTGCCCTGGGACGAGTACCGCGTCGCGCTGGTACTGCATCCGAACGTATGGGCGGCCCATGGCGCCTGGTACCTCCGCGCCCTTCAAGCCGAGGCGCTCGACGCCGGTCTCCTGCTGATTCCGCCGGTGCACGACTGGCGCCCCGCGCTCGTGGCCGCCGACACCGTCATCGGCGACCACGGCTCGGTCACGCTGTACGGCGCCGCGCTGGGCAAGCCCCTGGCCCTCGCCGCATACGGGACGGACGCCGTGCCCGGCACCGCGGGCGCCGACCTGGCGGGGCTCGCCCCCCGCTTCGACCCCGAGGGCAGCCCGCTGCGGCAGATCGAGGCCCTCGTACGAGACCACGCGGACGAGCCCGAGCGGTACGCCCCGGTGGCCGCCCGCGCCTTCGACGCGCCCGGCACCGCGCTCGCCCGGCTGCGTACCGCTCTGTACGACCTGCTCCGGCTGGAGCCGCCCGCGGCCGCCACCCCGCCCGCCCCGCTCGCGCTCACGGCACCCGCCAAGTCCGGGGCGGCTGTCGCCTCCTGGGTGGTCGGCTCCCACATGGAGGCCGACGCCGGTGGCCGGGTCACTGTGCGCGTCAGCCGTGTTCCCGCCGCGGTCGCCGACGTACGGGGCGAGGAGGAGGGGGACCTCGACTCGCATCTCCGCGCCCAGTACTCGCATCTCCGCGCCCAGTACTCGCACCTCTGCGTCCGGCCTGACGAGGAACGCGACCGGCGGCTGACCGAGAGCGCCTCCGTCCTGGTGGCCTCCGCCCCCGCGCCCACACAGGTCGCGGCCCTGCGCTGGGTGCGTGACGCGCTGGCCGACCGGCCCGGAAGTCTGCTGGCCGCGACCGCGCTCTCCTCCGGGGAGTGCCTGGTGGCCCTCCGCGACGGCCGGACCGTCCTGGCGCGGGCCGCCTCGGGTTCCATGGACGCCGGGCTGGTCGCCGCGGTCGTCTACACCTTGCTCCGGGCAGGCCGCCCGACGGCCGACGGCCCGGTGACACTGCGCGTCGGCGACACGCGGAGCGACATCGAGCTGCTGCGCCCAAGTGCCCCACTACACACCCCTCCTTGATCACACTACGGTGGTCGTCGACACGCAGGCCGACGCTGATACGGCAGCCCGGCCGGTACGTGAAGGGGGCGGCCCGGTGGCAGTCGAGGTGGCGGCGATCGCCGCGTCGGGGGCGACGACCACGCTGGTCGGTCTCGCGGTCACCGACGCGTGGACGCGTACGCGGACCCTGCTCACCCGGCTGTTCAGCCGACGGCAGGAGGGCGCGGGCACGGAGGACTCCGACACCGAGGACGAGCAGCTCCGGACCGCCGTGGAGCAGGTGGCGGCGGCGCTGCGGTCGGAGGACCAGCACCGTCTGGGGGACGCCACGGACCGGCTGCGGCGCAGGCTGCGGCACGCGCTGCGGGAGGAGTCCGAGACGGCGCGGGAACTCGTCGTACTGCTGCGCGAGTTGCATGAGGAGGGCGAGCAGGGGTCCGCCTCCGCGGCGGCCCGCGCCACGCCTCCCGCGCAGGCGCTGACCGGCATCTCCTATGACGTACCGCCCGCGCCGCGCCCCGACGGGCCACCCTCCCAAGTCCCGTCGCTCCAAACCCGTTTCATCAACCGGACCGTGGAGATCGCCGACCTGTCCGGCGCCGGGGCGAGCGGCGCGGCGGGCGACACCGCCGCCGTCTCGCACGTCGACGTGCGCGTGCTCGCCGGGCCGCCGGGGGTCGGCAAGTCCGCCCTGGCCCGGCACTGGGCACACACGATGCGGGAGCGGTTTCCCGACGGGCGCCTCTACGTCGACTTCGCGGCGCTGCGCGCCCGTGCGGGCGGGGACGCGGACGCGGGCAGGAGCGGGGGCACGGGCGGGAGCGGGGGTGCGGACGTGACGGACGCCGTCGGCCACTGCCTGCGGTCCCTCGGCGTCGACGAGACACTCCTGCCGCCGTCCCTCGCCGAGCGGACCGCGCTCTTCCGTAGTCGTACGTCCGCGTTGCGGATGCTGCTCGTGCTGGATGACGTGACCGCGCCCGCGCAGGTGCGGGCCCTGATTCCGCAGGGGCCCGGCAGTGCCGTGCTCGCCACGAGCACCGCGCGGCTCGGCGAACTCGCCCTCGACGGCGCCCGGCCGCTGTCCCTGGAGCCCCTCACCCAGGACGCCGCGCTGCTCCTGCTGGCCGACCGGTGCGGCGAGGAGCGCGTCGCCGCCGATCCGGACGCGGCCCGCCGCGTGGCCGACCTGTGTTCCGGGCTCCCGGTCGCCCTCCACGTGGCGGCGGCACGCCTGGTGAACGACCGCCACCTCACCCTGGGGGCGCTCGCCGCCGAACTGGACGACGAGAAGCGCCGGTTGCCGGCGCTCAGCGTGGGAGGCGAGTCACCGGTCTCCGCCGTCCTGGACGCCTCCTATCGGCAGCTGACGCCGGAGCTGGCGCGCGGCTACCGGCTTCTCGGCCTCCTTCCCGGCCACTGCTTCGACGCGGCGACGGCCGCCGCCGCGCTCGGCTCCGACGTGGGCGCCGCCCAGCTGCTTCTCGACGTCCTGGAGGACATGAGCCTCCTTGAGACGGCGGAGGACCGCCGCTATCGGTTCCACGGACTCGTACGTGCCCATGCCCGCGCCCGCGCGTCGGCCGAGGAGCCTGAGAGCGCCGCATCCGACGTCGTACGGCGTGTCCTGACGCACTATCTGGCGCTCACCGCGTTCGCCGACCGCGCGGTGCGTGCCGACCGGACGCGTGTCGCCGATCTCCGTCCTCTCCTGGAGGGGCGGGCGGACCCGTTCGCGGCGCGTGGCGGTCCCGGGCCGCTGGAGTGGCTGGAGGCCGAGCGGGCCAACATCATGGCGGTGCTCCGCGCCGCCGGGGCGCACCGGCTGTACACCCAGGGGTGGCAGCTGGCGGAGTGCTTCACCGTGCTGTTCCTGCACCACCGGCATCTGGGCGACTGGCGGGAGTCGCTGGAGCTGGGTGCCCGGTACGCGCAGGCCTCGGTCGCCCCGGCGGCCGAGGCACGGCTGCGCAGCCTGCTTTCGCGCCCGCTCATGGACCTCGGTGAACACGCGGCGGCCGAGCGGGAGTTGACGGCGGCCCTGGCCTGCGCCGAGGTGTCCGGCGACACGGTGCTGCTCGCGTCCGCGCTGGAGTTCTCCGGGCGCTACTGGGACCGGTTCGACCCGGCACGCGCGATCGCGGCGTACGAACGTTCCATGGAGCTGAACGCGCGGGCCGGCGAGGTGCGCGGGGCCGCGATCGCCGCCTTCTTCCTCGGGCGCGCCCAGGACGCGAACGGCGAGCCCGCCCAGGCGCTCGCCACGCTCCGGCGGGCCCGCGCGGACCTGCTTGCCCTGCGCGACCCCGATCACCGCATGGCGGCCCGGGCCCACGCCGCGCTCGGCCGGGCCCTTGCCCACCTGGGCCGCACCGAGGAAGCCGTCCCCGCGCTGCGGGAGGCCGCGGGGGCGCTGCGGGAGCGCGAGGCGTACGCGTACGAGGCCGAGGCACTCCTTGACCTGGCCTCCCTCGCCGAACGCCCCGGCGCCGACCGCTCCCGCCTGCGGGAGGACCTGGCCAGGGCCCTGGCCATCCACGAGGAGATGGGCAGCCCCCGCGCCGAGGAACTGCGCGAACGGCTCCGCACGGCCTGAGCGATGTGCCGGTTCACGGGAACAGGCCGCCTGGGCGTGCCCGAGGGTGCGGGAAGGGGTGCCGTAATGTCTGGCCGTCTCGGGTGGAGTGGAATGAAGTGAATCTGGAGGGGCTGTCTTGGTGACGGTCAGGTGGCGTGTGGTCGTGGGGGCCGTCGGGGTTCTCGGGGTGCTCGGGGGTGCGGGGTGTGCCGCGCAGGAGGGGCGGGGGGAGGCGCAGGGTGGCGCGTCCGTCTCGGCCTCCGCGTCACCGCCACGGTCAGCCTCGCCACCCCGATCGCCCTCACCCTCGTCGCCGTCGCCCGAGCGGGCGCTGACCGTCCGGCAGCTCAAGGGGCTGCTGCTCCGGGCCGAGGACGTGCCCGGCGTGGAGGGCGTGACGGAGCAGGGGCCCGCTCCCCAGTACAAGCCGCGTGTCCTCGTGAAGGGCCCGGGCTGCCAGGACGTGTTCGACACGCTCGTCGCCAGCCACGCTTCCGCCTCCGTGCTCCAGGACTTCTGGGGGACGGACCAGCGCTGGGTCGGCAGGTCCTGGCTCTCCTCGTACGCGGGAAGCGAGGCCGAGAGGCGGTTCCGGGAGTTGTCGGCGGGGCTCAAGACCTGCCCGGCCCTGGTGGCGCGGACGCCCGAGGGGCAGCTCAACTCCCGGATCACCGTGCGGAAGGCCCCGGCCCTCGGCGACGAAGCCGTCGCCTTCGATCTGAGCATGGACAAGCCGGGCGGCTCGCGCGGCGCGGGTGGCCGGGAGGAGGCCACGATCACCGATCACCACCTCCTCGTACGCGTCGGCTCCCTCACCCTGGACGTCGGCGACCGGGGCGCGCAGGGCGACCCCCGGCTGTCCCTGGACGCCGTCGTCGACAAGCAGCTCGGCCGGATCGCGGCGCAAGCGCCTCCCTATGCCCGCTCCTACTCCCCGTCCTTCTCCCCGCCCGCGCCGTAGAGCGCCTCGATCTCGCGCGCGTACGCAGCCGTCACCGCATGGCGCTTGATCTTCAAGGACGGGGTGAGGAGTCCATTAGCCTCGGAGAACTCGCCGTCGATGATCGCGAACCTGCGGATGGACTCCGCTCTGGAGACCGCCGCGTTGGCGTGGTCCACGGCCCGTTGGACCTCCGCGATCATCTCCGGGTCGCGGGCCAGTTCGGCGAGCGGCGTCTCCAGGGGGCGTTTGCGCACGGCCAGCCAGTGCTCGACCGCCTCGGGGTCCAGGGCGACCAGCGCGGCGACGTAGGAACGGTTGTCCCCTACGACGAGGCACTGCCCCACGACCGCGCGGCCGCGGAGCCGGTCCTCCAGGACGGCGGGCGAGACGTTCTTGCCGCCGGAGGTGACGATGATGTCCTTCTTGCGGCCGGTGATGGTGAGGTATCCGGCCTCGTCCAGCGCCCCCAGGTCACCGGTGGCCAGCCATCCGTCGGTGAGCACGGCGTCCGTGGCCGCCGGGTTGTTCCAGTAGCCCTCGAAGACGATGCCGCCCTTGAGCAGCACCTCCCCGTCGTCGGCGATGCGCACGGCCGTGCCGGGCACGGGGAGGCCGACCGTGCCGGGGCGCGGGCGCAGCGGCGGGGTGATGGTGGCGGCGGCCGTGGTCTCGGTGAGGCCGTAACCCTCGTAGACGATGATCCCGGCGGCGTAGAAGAAGAGGTTGAGGTCGCGGTCGAGGGGGGAGCCGCCGCTGATCGCGTAGCGCAGGTTGCCGCCGACCTCCTTGCGGATGCGGCGGTAGACGAGGAGTTCGTACAGCGCCCAGCCGAGGCGCAGGCCGAGTGAGGGGCCCGGCCGGCTCGGGTCGAGGAACTTGTCCAGGTACGCCTCGCCGAACCGCACCGCGACCCGCTCGGCACGGTCGAAGGACGCGGCGCGGCCCATCTTCTCCGCGGTGGCCCGGCCGGTGTCGTGGATCTTCTCGAAGAGGTACGGGACGCCGACGAGGAACGTCGGCCTGAACGCGCGCAGTTCGGGGCGGAGTTCGTCGGGTTTGACGCTCGGGCAGTGGCCCAGTTCGATGCGGGCCAGCATGCAGGCGATCTGCAAGGAGCGGCCCAGGATGTGGGCGAGCGGCAGGAAGAGGAGCGTGGAGGCGACCTGCCCGGTGATCTCCTTGAAGACGGGGTGCAGGAGGTCGACCGTGTTGGCGGCCTCGGCGTGGAGGTTGCCGTGGGTGAGGACACAGCCCTTGGGGCGGCCCGTGGTGCCGGAGGTGTAGCAGAGGGTCGCGATGGAGTCCGGGGTGAGCGCGGAGCGCCGCTTGGTCACCTCCTCGTCGGACACGTCCCGGCCCAGAGCGGTCAGTTCCGCCATCGCGCCGCCGTCGATGTGCCGGATGCGGGGGCCGCCGTCGGGGGACGGGGCGGAGTGGGTGCGGAGGGCCTCCTCGGCCGTCGCCGCGTTCTCCGCCGTCTCCGCGATCAGGAGGCGGGCCCCGGAGTCCCGGACGATCCACTCGATCTGCTCCGCCGAGGACGTCGCGTAGATGGGGACGCTCTGGCCGCCCGCCGCCCAGATCGCGAAGTCCAGGACCGCCCACTCGTAGCGCGTACGTGACATCAGCGCGACCCGGCCGCCCGGTTCGAGGCCCGCCGCGAGCAACCCCTTCGCGATGTCGGTGACTTCGCGCGCGAAGGCGGCCGCGGTCACCGGATGCCAGCGGCCGCCCTCCTTGCGGCGCAGGACCACCGCGTCGGGGGCCTCGGCCGCGTTGGTGAACGGGATGTCGGCGGTGCTGCCCGCGGTGGCCCTCCCCACGAGCGGGGCGGTGCGGGCCTCGCGCACGGTCCCGTGCGCGTCCCTGACCAACTCGACCTCGGCGCGCCCCGCGAGGTCACTGCGGCGCTGGGCCCTTCTCAGATCCTTGCGTACGCCCATGACGGCTCCCCGGCTTCGGTTTCGGGGCAACTTACTCGCGCGTAAGGAAAAGACAATCCCCCCGGTTCTCGCGGGGGCGACGCCTGGGCGGCTCAAGGCGAGCGCGGGCCGGACCGATGTAGGGCCCATGACATCTACGTACTCCCCTGGTGTCCGAAAGGCGGAACCCCGCCCCACGGTCGACGCACCCCCAGGGCCCTGGCGGACCCGCGCCCGCCTGGGGCTCGCCCTCCTGCCCGCCCTGGTCATCGCCGTCGCCGGTTTCCAGCGGCGGTGGATGTCCGACGACGGGCACATCTACGTGCGGACGGTCCGCCAGGTCCTCGCGGGCAACGGGCCCGTCTTCAACCCCGGGGAGCGCGCCGAGTCGTCCACCGGGACCCTGTGGCAGTGGCTGCTCGTGGCGGCCGGTGCGCCGGGCGCGGACATCGCCACGGCGGCGATGTACGGCGGGCTGCTCCTGACCGCGGCCGGTTTCGCGCTCGCCGGGCTCGCGGCGCTCCGCCTGCACGGCGGGAGCGGCCGAGCGCACGGCGAGGGTGCCTTCCTGCTGCCCTGCGGTGCCCTGGTGCTGCTCGCGCTGCCGCCCGTCTGGGACTTCGCCACGTCCGGCCTGGAGACCGGGCTCGCCACCTGCTGGATCGCGGGCGCCTGGCTTGCGCTCGTCGCCCGGCCCCGCACCCTGGTGACCTGCGCGGTGCTCGGCCTCGGCCCCCTCGTGCGGCCGGACCTGGCGCTGGTGTCGGCGGTCTTCCTGGCCGCCCAGTGGATCGTGGCGCGCCCCTCGTGGCGCGGGGCCCTCGCGGGCGCCGGTGCCGCCGGGGCGCTCCCCCTCTCGTACGAGATCTTCCGCATGGGCTACTACGGGCATCTGATGCCGCTGCCCGGCGTCACCAAGGAGGCCTCGCGGAGCCTGTGGGGGCGGGGGGCCGACTACCTCTGGGACTTCGCGGGGCCGTACGTGCTGTGGCTCCCGCTCCTGATGACCGTCGCGGCGGTCCTCGCCTCCGGCCCCGTGCGGGGGTGGGGGCGAGGGCGCGGCACCGGGGCCGCGTCCGCGATCGCTCCCGTGGCGGCCCCCGTGCTCGCGGGCGCCCTGTGCTGGCTCTACGTCATCAAGGTGGGCGGCGACTTCATGCACGGGCGGATGTTCCTGCCGGGGCTGCTGCTGATGCTGCTGCCCGTCTTCCTGGTGCCCGTCACGCGCGCGTGGACGATCGTCGCCGCCGGGGTCGCGGTGTGGGCGGTGGCGTGCGCGGCGGTGCTGCGGGTGCCGTACGAGGGGCGGATCGGGCCGGCCGGTGTCGCCGACGAACGGGGGGTCTACGTACAGCAGAACGCCGCCCCCCACCCCCTGCACCACGACTTCGCGGGGCAGCCGGGCAACAGGGCCTACGCCGCTCTCGTACGGAAGCGGGTGCGCGCGGGCGCGCCCACGCTGCTCCTCGCCCACACCCCGGTGCCCGCGGCCCGGCCCGGCGTGACGGGGATCTACAACACGCTGGGCTTCAGCGGTTCCGTCATCCCGCTCTCCGGGGCGGCCCTGGACCCGATCGGGCTCGCCTATCCGCTGGCGGCGCACTCGGAGGGCTTCAACGGTCGGGTGGGCCACGACAAACGGCTCCCGGACGAGTGGATCGTCGCCGAGCGCGGTGTCGCCGACGGCCTGCCCCGGGGGCTCGACCCCGCCCGCGTCGACGCCGCCCGCCGCGCCCTGCGCTGCGAGCCGTTCGCCGAGCTGCGGGCGGCCACGCGGGCGCCGATGACGGCCGGGCGGTTCTGGCGGAATCTGACGGGGGCCGTGGAGCTGACCGCGTTCCGGTTCCCCAATGATCCGGTGCGGGCGGAGCGGGAGTTGTGCGGATAGCGGGGGCCGGCGGCGCCGGTGACGGCGGAGCGCGGTCACCGAGCGCTACGCTCGCGGAATGACCTTGGAATGGGAGCAGGTTGTCATCGACGCGACGGACCCCGAGGCGCTGGGGCGCTGGTGGGCCGAGGCCCTCGGCTGGACGGTGGTCGAGAGCTCCGACGACGAGTATGAGATCAGGCCGGAGCCGGGCCGCCTTCCGAGCCTGCTCTTCGGGCGGTCGCCGGAGAAGAAGACCGAGGTGAAGAACCGCGTCCACCTGGACTTCCGCCCGGACGACCGGGACGCCGAGGTCGCCCGCCTCCTGGCCCACGGGGCCCGGCACGCCGACGTCGGCCAGAGCGGCGACGAACCGTGGGTCGTACTGCTCGACCCGGAGGGCAACGAGTTCTGCGTGCTCGGCCCGCGCCACGGCTGAGGCCCGCGCCATGGCTGAAGGCCGCGCCACGGCTGAGGCCCTCGCCGGGCTGAAGGCGCCCCTCAGCCCCAGCCCCTCAGCTCACCACGTCCTTGCGCGCGAAGCCCCGGAACGCCAGCGCGAAAAGCACCAGCGCGTACGTCAGCGAGACCGCCGCCCCCTGGATCATGCCGCCCCACTCGGGGCGCGGCTGGATGAGGTCCGCCCAGGCGAACTGCCAGTGCGCGGGGAGGAAGTCGCGCCAGTGACCGAGCGCGGTGACCGCGTCCAGGACGTTGCCGACGATGGTGAGGCCGACCGCGCCGCCGACCGCGCCGAGCGGCGCGTCGGTCTTCGTCGACAGCCAGAACGCGAGGCCCGCGGTGACCAGCTGGGAGACGAAGACGTACGCGACGGCGATCAGCAGGCGGCGCGCCGCCGTGCCCGCGGGCAGCACGCCGCCGGTGGGGATCTCCAGCGGCCCCCAGCCGTACGCCACCGTGCCGACCGCGAGCGCGACCAGCGGGAGCAGCACCATGGCGGCGGCGCTGAGGCCGAGCGCCACGGCGAGCTTGGACCAGAGCAGGCGGGCCCGCGGCACGGGAGCCGCAAGCAGATAGCGCAGTGACGACCAGCTCGCCTCGGAGGCGACCGTGTCCCCGCAGAAGAGCGCGACGGGGATGACGAGGAGGAAGCCCGCCGACACGAACAGGCAGGTCGCCGCGAAGTTCGCCGCGGACGCCGTGGCCGTATCCATCAGGGTCACCTCGGCGCTGCGCCCGCCCGGCGAACCGGCGACGGCGAACGCGGTGACGAGGACGAGGGGCAGCAGCGCCATGATGCCGCCCATCACGAGCGTGCGGCGCCGCTTCAGCTGGCGGACCGCCTCGACCCGCAGCGGCAGCGTGTGTCCGGCGCGGTAGCCGGGCGCCGTGGGGCGCTCCAGGGTGGGGGCGCTCATGCGGTGCCTCCGATCAGGGTGAGGAACGCGTCTTCGAGGCGGCGGTGCGGGCCCATCGACTCCACGGGCACGTCCAGGCGCACCAGTTCGGGCAGGAGCCGGGCGCCGCTCGCGCTCTCCGTGCCGTCCAGGCGGATCAGGAGGCCGTCGTCGACGCGGACCGCGGAGGCGACGCCGGGCAGCGCGGCGATCTTGTCGAGCAGCGGGTCCGAGACGGCCGCCGCGAGCCCGACGAGGAGCGTGTCCCCGGAGCCGATGATCTCGGCGACCGGCCCGGCCTGGACGAGGCGGCCGCGGTCCATGACGACCAGGTGCGTGCAGGACTGCTCGACCTCGGCGAGGAGGTGGCTGGAGACGATGACCGTGCGCCCGCCGCGCGCGTAGCGGATCATGACCTCTCGCATCTCGCGGATCTGCGGCGGGTCGAGGCCGTTCGTCGGCTCGTCGAGGATCAGCAGGTCCGGCAGGCCGAGCATGGCCTGGGCGATGGCCAGGCGCTGGCGCATGCCCTGCGAGTACGTCCGCACGGACCGGGCCAGGGCGTCGCCGAGCCCGGCGATCTCCAGTGCCTCGTCCATGTGGGCGTCGTCGGCGGGGCGGCCGGTCGCCTTCCAGTACAGCTCCAGGTTCTCCCGGCCGCTGAGGTGCGGCAGGAAACCGGCGCCCTCGACGAACGCGCCGACCCGGGAGAGGACGGGCGCGCCCGGCACGATCGCCTGGCCGAAGACGCGGATCTCGCCCGCGTCGGGCCGGATCAGGCCCATCAGCATGCGCAGGGTCGTCGTCTTGCCCGCGCCGTTCGGCCCCAGGAGGCCGAGCACCTGGCCCTTCTCGACGCGGAAGGAGACGTCACGGACCGCGTACCGGTCGCTGGACTTGGCGTACCGCTTGCTCAAGTCCGTGATCTGGAGCGGCACTTCGGCGAGGGCGGGGTCGGGTGCGGGCGCCGACGTGCGGCGGCGGCCGGTGAGGAGCAGGCCGAGCGCGACGACGGCACCGGCGACCGGCAGCCACCACACCCAGGAGGGCAGGGGCGCGGCGGCGGTCCGCACGCCGGGGGCGGTCGGCACCTTCAGGTCGCTCTTGAGCGAGACGGTGTACTCGGCGGGCTCTACCGGTGAGGCGTACCCGAGGTCGGTGGAGGCGATCACGAGGCGCAGGCGGTGGCCCTTCTGCACCTCGTGGTCGACGGCGGGCAGGCGCAGCTCGACGTCCTTGCCCTCCTTGGCGCCCTCGACCCTTACCGGCGCGACCAGTTGGGAGGGCAGGACCTGCTGCTTCCCGTCGGGACTGACGTCGTACACCTTCGTGAAGAGCACCGCGTCGTCGCGGGAGGACTTCACATGGGCCAGGACCGTCGGCGCCCCGGTGATCCGCAGGTCCTCGCCGAGCGGCTTCGAATCGAACTTGGCGTGCTGCCCGGGGATGTCAAGGGAGACGCCGACGCCGAGGGAGGAGAGCCGGGAGAGGCCCCTGCCGCCGAGGCCGGGGAGGGTGGAGACGGCGGGCGGGCTGGCGCCCGCGGGGTTGTCGAAGGTCTGCTCGCGGCCGGTGAGCGGGACCGCGCGCCGGCCGCTCTCCAGGCCGGGGTAGGTGTCGCCGCTCGCGCCCCGCAGTTGGGCGGCGCCGTCGGTGGAGTCGATGCCTCCGGTGCGGGTGACGCGGAACGCGGGGCCGGTGTCGGCGCTCTTGTCGCCCTTCAGATAGCGGTCGAACCAGGCGCCGACGCGCTTCTCGACACGCCCGCGCTCGGCCTCACGCTCGCCGCCGTCGTGGCCGCCCGCGATCCAGTCGACGGTGACGGGCGCGCCGTTGGCACGGACCGCGCGGGCGATGGCGTCGCCCTGGCCGAGCGGGAAGAGCGAGTCGGTCTGGCCCTGCGCGAGGTACGTCGGCACGTCGATGCGGTCGCCGACGGCCGCGGGGCTGCGCGCCGCGAGCAGCTCGCGCGCCTTCGCATCGGGCTCTCCGGCGACCGCGACCCGGTTGTACATGGCGCACAGCTGCTTCTCGAACTTCTCGCAGCCGCCGCCGGTGTTGATGAACGAGCCGGTCCACAGCTTCTTGAAGACGCCGTCGGGGAAGAGCGCGTCCGCGAGGTTCCAGTAGGTGATCTGCGGGGCGATCGCGTCGACCCGCCGGTCGTACCCCGCGGCGAGCAGCGACACCGCCCCGCCGTACGACGCCCCGGTGACGCCCACGCGCGGGTCGCCGTCCTTGTCGAGCCGCACCTCGGGCCGCTCGGCCAGCCAGTCGATCAGCTTGGAGACGTCGGCGACCTCTGCCTTGGGGTCGTTGAGACCGATCTTGCCGGTGGACTTCCCGAAGCCGCGCGCGGACCAGGTCAGCACGGCATAGCCGTCCGCCGCCAGCTCCTCGGCCTGCTCGCGCACGTCCGCCTTGCTGCCGCCGAAGCCGTGGCCGATGAGGACGGCGGGGCGCTTGGCGGCGGGGTCCCCCGCGGTGAAGTACGAGGTGTCGATCTTCGCGCCGTCGGCGTCGAGCGTGCCGTCGGCGCGGTGCACGGAGGGGCTGTCGTCGGCGGCGACCGCCGTCCAGGTGCCCGCACCCGCGAGCACCACGACGGCGGCCGCCGCGGCGAGCAGCCGTCGTGGCCCGCGCGGTCCGGGAAGCCTGGGCCTGGGCAGTCGTAGATCCATGCGTCCACCGTACGGGCGGCCACCGACAACCGTGGCAGCCGCCGGTCTGAACTGTCCCGCATCCCCGGGGAGTAGACTCCGCGCCCCGCGTACCGCGATCGTGGTACGCATGGAGAACAGGCCCGCGTCAGAGAACAGGCCCCCGGCTGAGAGCAGGCCCCCGGCGGAGATCCGGCCCGCGACGACCGTCGCCGAGGTGGCCGCCGCCGGGCACCTCTTCGACGGCCCCGTCCGCCCCGAGGCGGCCCGCCGCTTCCTGGACACCCCCGGCCACCACCTCCTGCTCGCGTACGGGCAGGACGGCGGCGCCCCCATCGGCTTCATCAGCGGCGTCGAGACGGTCCACCCCGACAAGGGCGCGGAGATGTTCCTCTACGAACTCGGCGTGGACGAGCGCTTCCGCCGCCGCGGGGCGGGCCGCGCGCTGGTCCAGGCGCTGGCCGCGCTCGCGCGGGAGCGGGGCTGTCACGGCATGTGGGTCGGCGTGGACACGGACAACGAGGCGGCGCTCGCGACGTACCGGGGCGCGGGCGGCAAGGACGAGGGGCGGTTCGCGTCGGTCGGGTGGGAGTTCGGCTAGCCGAGGCACACCGCGTCAGGGGTGAACCTAGGCTGCACCTATGACATCTCAGGCCACACCCCCCATCTCCGGGGCCTCTCTCGCCACCGGCCAGCGCTCGCTCGGGGACCCGTCCGTCCGTTTCCCCCTGTGGCCGCCGCTCACCGCGGGCTGCCCGGTGACCAGCACCGAGAGCGTGTCGTACCCCGTCGAGGTCGACTACGCGTACGACAAGGTCCCCACCGGTCTCTTCACCGCGGCACCCGGGCAGCCGCGCGGCCACGAACGCTGGGCCCCGCTCCTGCCGCCACTGCACGCCCCCGGCCTCGGCGAGGGCGGCACGCCGCTGGTGCCGCTCGGCGAGGGGCTGTGGATCAAGGACGAGTCCCGCAACCCCACGTGGAGCCACAAGGACCGCATCAACCGCGTCACGGTCAGCGCGGCGGTCGGCGCGGGCGCGGAGGGCATCGTGGTCGCCTCGTCCGGTAACCACGGCGCCTCCGCGGCGGCGTACGCGGCGCGGGCGGGCCTGCGCTGCGTGGTGATCGGCTCGGCGGGGACGCCGCCCGCGGTCGACGCGTTCCTGCGGGCGTACGGGGCCGTGGTGCTGCCGGTGCCCGAGAGCGCGCGGTGGCCGCTGCTGCGGCGGATCGTGGAGCGGTTCGGCTACCACCCCGTCAGCAATGTGACGCCCACGCACACCGGGCACGCGTTCGGGCCCGAGGGCTACAAGACCCTCGCCTACGAGATCTACACCGAACTCGGCGTCCCCGGGGCGGTGTTCCTGCCCACCGGCTACGGCGAACTGCTCTTCGGCGTCTGGAAGGGCTTCGCGGAACTGGTCGCCCTCGGCCTCGCCGACCGGGTGCCCCGCATGTTCTCCTGCGAGCCCTCGACGGGGGGCCCGCTGGCCGCGGCGCTGCGGGACGGGGTCCCGGCGACGCGGGTCCCGGTCGGTGCGACCGCGGCGTACGCGATCAGCTCGGCGGTCGGCGGCTACCGCGGGGTCGTCGCCGTGCGGGAGAGCGGGGGCGGGGCGCTGCTCGTCTCCGACGCGGAGATGGAGGCGGCGAGGGCGGAGCTGGCGCGGGCGGGGCTCTGGGCGGAGCTGTCGGCCGCCGCGGGCCTCGCGGGGTTCCGCCGGCGCGGGGACGCGGCGCTGGACGGGCCCGTGGTGTGCGTGTCCACGTCCAGCGGGTTCAAGGACCGCGACCTGCTCTCCGCCGAGGGCTCGGCGGAGCTGGATCCGGAGGACTGGGCGGAGGTGGAGCGGCGGATCAGGGCCTGAGGGGCTCCTTTCCCGCCGCCTCCCGGGGACCTAGGAAGGCTCAGACGCCGGAGGGCCTGAGGGATTCCTCCCCGTCCTCCGGGACGCTCACCAGCCACCGCGTGTCGCGTCGCGGCCGCAGGTACAGCGCCCAGTACAGCGTCGCCACGACCACGATCCCGCCGGTCCACACGAGGTACTCCGCCTCCTGCTGGCTCAGCACGTACGCGAGTACGGCGATCAGCACCACGGGCACGGCCGGCCACAGCGGCATCCGCCAGGCCGCGCTGTGCCCGTGCGAGCCCCGCCGGGCGAGCAGCGCGGCGACCGCGACCAGGAGGTACATGCCGGTCACGGAGACGCCGGTCACCCCGTACAGCGTGTCCAGGTTGACGAAGCACAGGAGCGCGCCGGGGACGCCGACGAGGAGCGTGGCGATCCAGGGGGCGCCGGACGCGCCGAGCTTGGAGAGGGCCTTGTTGACCGGCGTGGGCCACGCCTTGTCCCGCGCGGAGGCGAACAGGACGCGGGAGTTCTGGATGACCATGACGATGCCCGCGTTGATGATGGCGAGGGCCACGCAGAGGCTGACGAACGTGCCGACCGCCGAGTTCGACCAGGCCGTCACCATGGCGCTGATGTCGCCCTGGGTCAGGGCGGTGAGGCTCTCCGCGCCCATGGTGATCGCGATGACCGGCACCAGGATGATCACGGCGGAGATGCCGAGGGTGGCGAGGACGGTCCGCGCGACGTTGCGGCGCGGGTTCTCCAGCTCCTCGGAGAGGTAGACGGCCGTGGAGAAGCCCTGCGTGACGAAGAGGGCGATCGCGAGGCCGGAGACGATCAGCATGGCGGTGACGGTGTCGACGCCACCGGGGCCGGAACCGGCCACCGAGAGGTCCACGAGACTGCCCGGGCCGCGCTCGGCGTGGGCGAAGCCGAGGACGGCGACGACGCCCGCCGCGACGACCTCGAGTACCAGGAAGATGCCGGTGATCCACGCGTTGGCGCGCAGGTCGAGCAGGCCCGCGAGGGTGGCGCAGATCATGACGCCGGCGCCCGCGTAGGACGGGTCGAGATGGATGACCGGTGCCAGGTAGTCCGCCGTGCCCATGGCGATGACGGGCGGCACGATCATCACGACGAGCAGCGAGAGCACGAAGACCAGCCAGCCCGCCAGGCGCCCCGCCATGGTGGAGACCATCGCGTACTCACCGCCCGCGCTGGGGATGAGGGTGCCCAGCTCCGAGTAGCAGAACGCGACGCCCACGCAGAGCAGCGAGCCGATCGCGATGGTGAGCGCGGTGGCGGTGCCGAGCGAGGAGAAGAGGTCGGGGACGACCACGAAGAGCGTGGAGGCGGGCGTCACGCAGGAGAGCGTGAGGAGGGTGCCTCCCACGACGCCGATGGAGCGCTTGAGCTTCTGGGTGTCGCCCGGCACGGCCAGGGGCGCGAGGGGCGCCTCGGAGGTCTCGGCGGGGGCGGACGTGAGCGGGCGAAGCGTATCGGTCATACAGCGCGGTTCCGATCGACTCGTGCGGCAGGTTCTGCGGGGGGTCTGCTGGGGAGCCCTATCGCCTCCGAAGGCTGTCGAGCTGTCTTTCAGTGGCTCCCGGCGCGTCATCTCACCCCGGCGCTAACCGGAACGTCAACGGTCATTTACCTACGGAATCCGCAGCGCCCCCACCTCCCAAGTCGCCTCGCTTTCACAAGAGTTTGCCTCCTCGGGGCGCAATGAACATGCCGACGCCAGAGATGACCTTCGTATTGCAGGCGTATGAACACGGTCGCTTTCACTGCCCGAATTGCACCCTGTGCACGGGAACCGCAAGAGCGGCGTCAAAAAAGAATCAGGACCGTCCGAATTCCGGACGGCCCTGATGCACGCGCTGTCACGCGTGGTGACTCAGTGGTTGCGCGGGAACCCCAGGTCGACCCCGGCCGGCGCGTCCGACGGGTCGGGCCAGCGCGTGGTGACGACCTTGCCGCGCGTGTAGAAGTGCGTGCCGTCGTTGCCGTAGATGTGGTGGTCGCCGAAGAGCGAGTCCTTCCAGCCACCGAAGGAGTGATAGCCCACCGGCACCGGGATCGGCACGTTCACACCGACCATGCCCGCCTCGATCTCCAGCTGGAAGCGGCGGGCCGCGCCGCCGTCGCGGGTGAAGATCGCGGTGCCGTTGCCGAACGGCGAGGCGTTCATGAGCGCCACGCCCTCCTCGTAGGTGTCCACGCGCAGCACGCACAGGACCGGGCCGAAGATCTCGTCCCGGTAGGCCTTGGCGGTCGTCGGGACGCGGTCGAGCAGCGAAAGGCCGATCCAGTGGCCGTTCTCGTGGCCCTCGACCGTGTAGCCGGTGCCGTCGAGGACGACCTCGCAGCCCTCGGCCGCGGCGCCCGTGACGTACGAGGCGACCTTGTCGCGGTGGGCGGCGGTGATGAGCGGGCCCATCTCGGACGCCGGGTCGTTGCCCGGGCCGATCTTGATCTTCTCGGCGCGCTCCTTGATCTTGCCCACCAGCTCGTCGGCGATGGAGCCGACCGCGACGACGGCCGAGATGGCCATGCAGCGCTCGCCGGCGGAGCCGTAGGCCGCGGAGACGGCGGCGTCGGCGGCCGCGTCCAGATCGGCGTCCGGCAGGACCAGCATGTGGTTCTTGGCGCCGCCGAGCGCCTGCACGCGCTTGCCGTGGGCGGAGGCGGTGGTGTGGATGTGGCGGGCGATGGGCGTGGAGCCCACGAAGGAGACGGCCGCCACGTCCGGGTGTTCGAGGAGGCGGTCCACGGCCACCTTGTCGCCGTGCAGGACGTTGAAGACGCCGTCGGGCAGACCGGCCTCGGCGAGCAGCTCCGCGATCTTCATCGACGCGGACGGGTCCTTCTCCGAGGGCTTCAGGACGAAGGTGTTGCCGCAGGCGATGGCCAGCGGGAACATCCACATCGGCACCATCGCCGGGAAGTTGAACGGGGTGATGCCCGCGACGACGCCGAGCGGCTGGCGGATGGACGACACGTCCACGCGGCTCGCCACCTCCGTCGACAGCTCGCCCTTGAGCTGCACGGTGATGCCGCAGGCCAGGTCGACGATCTCCAGGCCGCGGGCGACCTCGCCGAGCGCGTCGGAGTGCACCTTGCCGTGCTCGGCGACGATCAGCTCGGCGATCGCGTCGCGGTTGGCGTCGAGCAGCGCGCGGAACTTGAAGAGGATCGCCGTGCGCTTGGCGAGCGAGGAGGTGCCCCAGGTCGCGAAGGCCTCGCGGGCGGCGGCGACGGCGGCGTCCACCTCGTCGACGGACGCGAACGCGACCCGCGTCGTGACGACGCCGGTCGCCGGGTCGGTGACCGGGCCGTAGTTGCCGGACGCGCCCTCGACGGCCTTCCCGCCGATCCAGTGATTGACCGTCTTCGTCATGACAAGCATCCCTACTCTCACAGGTGGCGGCGTCGGGCAGCGACGTGCCGGTCGTACTCTTCCCTGGCCTTGACCGCGGACACCCGGTTCGCCGTCTCGGCCACGGGCACATCCCACCACGCCTGCGCCGGGGGCGGCCCCGACACTGTGTCTGCCGTTTCCGTCTCCACATAGACACATGTGGGGCGGTCCGCGGCACGCGCCTCCGTCAGCGCCCCGCGCAGGTCACGCACGGTTTTGGCGCGCAGCACCCGCATCCCGAGCGAGGCCGCGTTGGCCGCGAGATCCACGGGCAGCGGGCCCGCGCTGTACGTCCCGTCCGGCGCGCGGAAGCGGTAGTCCGTGCCGAACCGCTCGCCGCCCACGGCCTGGGAGAGCCCGCCGATGGAGGCGTACCCGTGGTTCTGGAGGATGACGAGCTTGATCGGCACGTTCTCCTGGACCGCCGTGACGATCTCGGTGGGATTCATCAGATACGTCCCGTCGCCGACCAGCGCCCACACCGGCCGCTCGGGCGCGGCGAGCGCGACACCGATGGCCGCCGGGATCTCGTATCCCATGCAGGAGTAGCCGTACTCGACGTGGTACTGCCGCGGCGAGCGGGCCCGCCACAGCTTGTGCAGGTCGCCGGGGAGCGACCCGGCGGCGTTGATGACGATGTCGTCGTCGTCCACCAACTCGTCCAGGGCGCCGACCACTTGGGCCTGGGTGGGCCGCACGTCCGGCTCGTCCGCGTGGTACGCGGCGTCGACGCGCTGCTCCCAGCGGGCCTTGTCGCCCGTGTACTCGGCGGTGTAGTCGGCCGCGACGCGGTGGCCGCGCAACTCCCCCGCGAGGGCGTCGAGTCCGGCGCGCGCGTCGGCGATCAGGGTGGCGCCCGCCATCTTGTGGCCGTCGAACGGGGCCACGTTGAGGTTGAGGAAGCGCACCCCCGGCCGCTCGAAGAGGGTGCCGGAGGCCGTGGTGAAGTCGCTGTAGCGGGTGCCGACGCCGATCACCAGGTCGGCGGCGCGGGCCAGTTCGTTCGCCGTCGCCGTGCCCGTGTGGCCGATGCCGCCGACGTCCGCCGGGTGGTCGAAGCGCAGGGAGCCCTTGCCGGCCTGGGTGGAGGCGACGGGGATGCCGGTGGCGTCGGCGAACTCCCGCAGGGCGTCCTCGGCCGCGCTGTGGTGCACGCCGCCGCCCGCGATGACCAGGGGCCGCCGGGCCGCGCGCACCGCGTCCGCCGCGGCGGCGAGCTCCCGCGGGTCCGGTGCCGGCCTGCGCACGGCCCACACCCGCTCGGCGAAGAACTCCTCGGGCCAGTCGTACGCCTCGGCCTGCACGTCCTGCGGCAGGGCGAGGGTGACGGCACCGGTCTCCGCGGGGTCGGTGAGCACCCGCATCGCGGCGAGAGCGGCCGGAATGAGCGCTTCCGGCCGGGTCACGCGGTCGAAGTACTTCGAGACGGGCCGCAGGCAGTCGTTGACGGAGACATCGCCCGCGTACGCCACTTCGAGCTGCTGGAGCACGGGGTCGGCGGGGCGGGCCGCGAAGGTGTCGCCGGGCAGGAGCAGGACGGGCAGGCGGTTGACGGTGGCGAGGGCGGCGCCGGTGACGAGGTTGGTGGCGCCGGGGCCGATGGAGGTGGTGACGGCGTGGGTGGACAGGCGCCCGGACTGCCGGGCGTACCCGACGGCGGCGTGCACCATGGCCTGTTCGTTGCGCCCCTGGTGGAAGGGCATGTCGTCGGCGTACTCGACGAGCGCCTGCCCGATCCCGGCCACGTTGCCGTGCCCGAAGATCCCCCAGGTCGCGCCGATCAGCCGCCGCCGCTCGCCGTCCCGCTCGGTGAACTGCCGGCTCAGGAAGCGTACGAGCGCCTGCGCGGTGGTGAGCCGCACGGCGCCCGACTGGGTCCGCGTCATCGATATCCCTCCGTGTGGTCGGGGTGGAAGCAGATCCGCCACTCCCGCTCCTCGCCGGGTCCCGCCATGACGTTCAGGTAGTACATCGCGTGCCCCGGCTGGGCGACGGACGGGCCGTGCCAGCCGTCGGGCACGAGCACGGCGTCACCGGTGCGGACCTCGGCGAGGAGATCGGTACCACCCGCGCGGGAGGGGAAGACCCGCTGGTAGCCGAAGCCTTCACGCCCGCCGGGCGCCTCGATCTCGAAGTAGTAGATCTCCTCCAGCTCGGCCTCGACGCCCGGGCGGTGCTCGTCGTGCTTGTGCGGCGGATACGACGACCAGTTGCCGCCGGGCGTGATCACCTCGACGGCGATGAGGCGGTCGCAGTCGAAGGCGTCCGCGGAGGCGAAGTTGCGCACCTCGCGGGCGCAGCTGCCGCTGCCGCGGCTCTCGACGGGTACCTCCGGCGCGGGGCCGTAGCGGGCGGGGAGTCGACGCTCGCACTTCGCTCCTGCCAGGGCGAAGCGGCCTCCCGCGCCGGAGGCGATCTGGATTCGGGCGTCACGGGGCACGTAAGCGAAATCGGAGACTCCGCTGAACACGCCCTCCCTGCCCAGGAGTTCGATGGTCCCGTCTTCCGTGTGCACCGTACAGCCGCCGGTCAGCGGGAGCACGATCCATTCACTCTCCCCGGTGGCGAAGGAGTGGTTCTCACCGGGTCCCAGCTCGACGACGCGCAGCGCGGAGTGGACCCAGCCTGCCCGTTTCGGATCGATGTCGACGGCGTACGGTCCATGGGCCGCACTGCCTTTCGGTACGTACGTCATGTGGGCCTCCTCAGCCTGTCCGCCCCCGCTACAGCAGTCCTACGGCGGTGTCGACCGCCCCCGCCACATCCCCGTCGGGCGGATAGAGCAGCGCCCTGCCGACGACGAGACCCTGCACGGTGGGCAGCCGCAGGGCGCCGCGCCACTTCTCGTACGCGGCGTCCTGATCGTCCCCGATGTCGCCGCCGAGCAGCACGGCGGGCAGCGTCGAGGTCTCCATGACGCGGGCCATGTCGTCGGGGTTCTCGGTGACGGGGACCTTCAGCCAGGTGTAGGCGGAGGTTCCGGCGAGACCGGAGGCGATGGCGATGGACCGGGTGACGGCCTCGGCGCTCAGGTCGTTGCGGGGCGGCCCCGTGCCGTCGCGGTGTGTGCGGCGGGTGAGGAACGGCTCGATGAAGACCGGCAGCCCGCGCTCGGCCATGGCGTCGACGACGCGGGCGGCGGAGTGCAGCGTGGTCAGCGACCCGGGGTCGGCGTAGTCGACGCGCAGCAGCAGCTTGCCCGCGTCGAAGCCGAGCCGTTCGAGGTCCTCGGGCCGGTACCCGGTGAACCGGTCGTCCAGTTCGAACGCGGCGCCCGCGAGGCCGCCGCGGTTCATCGACCCCATGACGACCTTGCCGTCGAGGGCGCCGAGGAGCAGCAGGTCGTCGAGGACGTCGGCACTGGCGAGGACGCCGTCGACGCCGGGCCGCGACAGCGCGAGGCAGAGCCGTTCGAGGAGGTCACGCCGGTTGGCCATGGCGAACGGATCGCCCCCGACGCCGAGGGCCCCCCGGGCGGGGTGATCGGCGGCAACGATCAACAACCGCCGACCGTCGGCGAGGAGCCGTCGCCGGGGCCGCCGGGAGGCGGCTTCGAGGATGGCTTCGGGTCGGTGGGCCCGGATACGGGTGAGGTCAGCGAATTCCAGCCCCTCCGGCGGAAACTCCAGTCCCTCCGGCGGACGCGCGGAAAATTCCAGCCCCTCCGGCGTTTGAGGAGCGGGGTCCGGGGCGGAGCCCCGTGAACGGCGCGCAGAGCCCGGGCTCACAACACAGCCCCCGCTTCAACAGCTGAGGCGACCTCGCCAGCAAACGGCATAGCGGAACTGCACTCCAGTCGCGAAGCGACGATCGCCCCCGCCGCATTGGCGTACCGCAGCACCCTCTCCAACTCCCAGCCCGCGAGCAGCCCATGGCACAGGGCCCCGCCGAACGCGTCCCCCGCACCGAGCCCGTTGAGAACGGTCACCGGCAGCGGCGGCACCCGCACCACCTCCCCCGCCCGGTTCATGGCGAGCACCCCTTCGGGCCCCTGCTTGACGACGGCGAGTTCGACCCCGGCGTCGAGCAACGCCCGCGCCGCCGCGAGGGGTTCACGCTCCCCCGTGGCGATCTCGACCTCGTCGAGATTGCCGACGGCGACCGTGGCATGGGCCAGTGCGGCGGCGTAGTGGGGCCGCGCCTCATCCGGGTCCGCCCAGAACATCGGCCGCCAGTCCAGGTCGAACACCGTGTATCCCGCCCCCGTCGGCCGCGAGGCCAACGCCGCCAGCGTCGCCGACCGGCTCGGCTCCGCGCACAGCCCCGTCCCCGTCATCCAGAAGATCCGCGCCGCCGCGATGGCGCCCAGGTCCAGCTCCTCCTCGTGGATCTCCAGATCGGGGGCCTTGGGCAGCCGGTAGAAGTACAGCGGGAAGTCGTCCGGCGGGAAGACCTCGCAGAACGTCACCGGCGTCGGCAGCCCCGCGACGGCGCTCACCCAGCGGTCGTCGACGCCGAACTCCCGCAGCGCCCGGTGCAGATACCTCCCGAAGGGGTCCTCGCCGGTGCGGGTGACAAGCGCGACGCGGCGCCCGAGGCGCGCCGCGGCGACCGCGACGTTGCTGGCGGAGCCGCCGAGGAACTTCCCGAACGAAGTGACCTCGTCGAGAGGCACCCCGCTCTGCAGCGGATAGAGGTCGACCCCGATCCGGCCCATGGTGATGACGTCGTACGCATCGGTCACCCTGCACGCCCCTTCGGCCGTCGATCGTGTGCCCCCAGGTCTAATCCCGTCCCCGGAACCCTGTCAACATTTTGTCCTTACATTCGGACCACTCCTTGACACCTCTCCGAGGCGGCCTGGAGGCTGACCGGCATGACGACGCTGTCTCGCATCCGGATCGGTTCGGCGCCCGACTCATGGGGCGTGTGGTTTCCCGAGGACCCCCAGCAGGTCCCCTGGCGCCGCTTCCTCGACGAGGTCGCCGAGTCCGGTTACGAGTGGATCGAGCTGGGTCCCTACGGCTATCTGCCCACCGACCCCGCGGTACTGGCGGCCGAGACGGCCCGCCGCGGGCTCAAGGTCTCCGCGGGCACGGTCTTCACGGGGCTGCACCACGGCCCCGCCGTCTGGGAGAAGACCTGGGCGCACGTCGCCGACAACGCCGCGCTCGCCCAGGCGATGGGGGCCGGGCACCTCGTCGTCATCCCCTCCTTCTGGCGCGACGACAAGACGGGCGAGGTCCTGGAGGACCGCGTCCTGACGCCCGCGCAATGGCGTGAACTGACCACCCAGACCGAGCGTCTGGCCCATGAGGTCCGGGAGCGGTACGGGCTCCAGGTCGTCGTCCACCCGCACGCGGACACGCACATCGACACCGAGGAGAACGTCACCCGCTTCCTCGACGCCACCGACCCCGGCCTCGTCTCGCTCTGCCTGGACACCGGCCACTACGCCTACTGCGGCGGGGACAGCGTCAAGCTCATCGAGACGTACGGCGAACGCATCGGCTATCTCCACCTCAAGCAGGTCGACCCGGAGATCCTCGCCGCGGTGCGCGCGGAGGAGGTGCCGTTCGGGCCCGCCGTGGCGCGCGGCGTGATGTGCGAGCCGCCCGCCGGGGTGCCCGCCCTGGAGCCCGTCCTCGCCGCGGCCCAGAACCTGGGCGTCGACCTCTTCGCGATCGTCGAGCAGGACATGTACCCCTGCCCCCCGGACAAGCCCCTCCCGATCGCCCACCGCACCCGCACCTACCTCCGCTCCTGCGGGGCCTAGCTCACCCCCGACCAGAGCGAAAGCGCCGCCCGCGTATGTCACTTTCGTCACAAACACTCTTTTCCTGTCACACATGTCTCACGTACGCGGCCCTTACGTCACAGCCGGTCCACAGCCGGGCCCCAGTGGTCACTCTGCGTCGTTCACCGGGCACAGGCTGAGTGATCGCCGCGCGTCGTGCCCAGTTCCCCCGTCGGCCTCTCCGGCCGCCCTGGGCACACGCAGGGAGGTGCCACGATGACCGACCGCAGGCTCTGGTCGTACAAAGAGATCGCCGCGCACATCCGGGTGCAGCCCGACACCGTGCGCTCCTACCGCAAGCACGGACTCCTGCCCGACCCCGACCACGTGGAGAGCGGCAAGCCCTACTGGTACGCGGACACGATCCGCGCCTGGGTGGCGGCCCGTCCCGGCAACCGCGGACGCAGAGGCTGACGCCGCGCGAGCGCGCCCGGGCCGCCACCGGGTCGCGTTGTGAAATACCCCCTAGGGGTATAGTGTTGTGAGTGTCAGGGGGTCCAGGGGACTCCGGGACCCCCTCCCGCACGTTACGTCGCACACGTACACACGCCCTCCCGAGGAGAACGACATGAGCGCCCAGACCGAGCTGCCCCAGGCCGCGTCCGAGACGACCGGCTCCTGCTGCTCCCCCAGCGGTTCCTGCCACTCCGGCTCCGCCGAGACCCCGCAGGGCGCCGTCACCACGGTGTACGAGGTGACGGGGATGACCTGCGGTCACTGCGAGGGCGCCGTCTCCGCCGAGATCTCGGAGATCGCGGGCGTCACCTCCGTCAAGGCCGTCGCCTCCACCGGCCAGGTCACCGTCGTCTCCGAGGCCCCGCTGGACGAGGCCGCGGTGCGCGCCGCGGTCGACGAGGCGGGCTACGAACTCGTCGGCGCCAAGGCCTGACCGGCACCCCGCCGGTACCCCGGGCCCCGTGGTGTCGGCGCCGACACCACGGGGCCCGCCGTCGTATCAGCAGCCCAGAGGTGTACGAAAGAGTCATGACGGAAGTCTCCGAAGTCTCCGCGGCCCCTGGCGCCTCCGCTGTCTCCGATGCCTCCGGGGGCTCCGGGGGCTCCCAGGTCGAACTCGCCGTCGGCGGGATGACCTGCGCCTCCTGCTCCTCCCGCATCGAGAGGAAGCTGAACCGCGTGGCGGGCGTGACCGCCGCCTCGGTCAACCTCGCCACGGAGAAGGCGAAGGTCACCTACGCCGACGGGGTCGAGGTCGCCCAGCTGATCGCCCTCGTCGAGAAGCTGGGCTACACGGCCGAGGAGATCGTCCCGCCCCCACCGGAGCCCGAGGCGGGCGACGCCCCGGCCCCGACCACCGCGGACATCACCGAGCCCGACATCCTGCGCCGGCGCCTGACCGTCTCCGCCGTCCTGTCCCTGCCCGTCGTGCTGCTCGCGATGGTCCCCGCCCTCCAGTTCGACAACTGGCAGTGGCTCTCGCTGACCCTCGCCGCGCCCGTCGTCGTCTGGGGCGGCCTGCCCTTCCACCGGGCGGCGTCCACCAATCTCCGGCACGGCGCCGCGACCATGGACACGCTCGTCTCGGTCGGCACGCTCGCCGCGTTCGGCTGGTCGCTGTGGGCGCTCTTCTTCGGGGACGCCGGAATGCCCGGCATGCGGCACGGCTTCGACTTCACCGCCTCCCCCGGCTCCGGTGCCTCGACGATCTACCTCGAAGTCGCCTCCGGTGTCATCACGTTCATCCTGCTCGGCCGCTGGCTGGAGGCCCGCTCCAAGCGGCGGGCCGGTGCCGCCCTGCGCGCCCTGCTCGAACTCGGCGCCAAGGACGTCACCGTCCTGCGCGAGGGCAGGGAGGAGCGGATCCCGGTCGGGCGGCTCGCCGTCGGCGACCGTTTCCTCGTTCGCCCCGGAGAGACCGTCGCGACCGACGGCACCGTCGTCGAGGGGGCGTCCGCGGTCGACGCCTCGATGCTGACCGGTGAGTCCGTGCCGGTCGACGTGGGCGTGGGCGACGCCGTCACCGGGGCGACCGTGAACGACTCGGGACGCCTCGTCGTACGGGCGACCCGCGTCGGCGCCGACACCCAACTGGCCCGCATGGCCCGCCTCGTGGAGGACGCGCAGACCGGCAAGGCCCAGGTGCAGCGCCTGGCCGACCGGATCGCCGGGGTCTTCGTGCCGGTGGTCCTGCTCATCGCGGCAGGCACGCTCGGCGGCTGGCTCGGCGCCACGGGCGACGCGACCGCCGCGTTCACCGCCGCCGTCGCCGTCCTGATCATCGCCTGCCCGTGCGCGCTCGGCCTCGCCACGCCCACCGCCCTGATGGTCGGCACGGGACGTGGCGCCCAGCTCGGCATCCTCATCAAGGGCCCCGAGGTCCTGGAGTCCACGCGCCGCGTCGACACGGTCGTCCTGGACAAGACGGGGACGGTGACGACGGGCCGTATGGAGATGGCGGACGTGTACGCCGTCGGGCACACGGACGAGAAGCAGTTGCTGCGTCTCGTGGGCGCCCTGGAGCACGCCTCCGAGCACCCCGTGGCCCGGGCCCTCGCGGCGGGCGCCGCCGACCGTCTGGGCGTCTCCGTCGGGGAGTTGGCGACCCCGGAGCGGTTCGAGAACGTCGCCGGGTCCGGGGTGCGCGGCACAGTGGAGGGGCACGAGGTGCTCGTGGGACGCGAGCGGCTCCTCGCGGACGCGGGCGTCACGGGCCTGGACGCGCTGACCGCGCCCCGGAGCGAGGCGGAGGCCGGGGGGCGTACCGCCGTCCTTGTCGCCTGGGACGGCGCCGCGCGCGGCGTGCTGACGGTCGCCGACGCCGTCAAGGAGACCAGCCCGCAGGCGGTGCAGGAGCTGCGTGCGCTCGGCCTGACGCCGATGCTGCTCACCGGCGACAACAAGGCCGTGGCCGACGCGGTCGCGCGGGCGGTGGGGATCGCCCCGGACGCCGTGTACGCGGAGGTCCTTCCACAGGAGAAGGCCGACGTCGTACGGCGGTTGCGGGAGGAGGGCCGGGTCGTGGCGATGGTCGGGGACGGCGTGAACGACGCGGCGGCCCTCGCCACCGCCGATCTGGGCCTCGCGATGGGCACGGGCACGGACGCGGCGATCGAGGCGAGCGATCTGACGCTGGTGCGCGGGGACTTGCGGGTGGCGGCCGACGCCATCAGGCTCTCCCGGAAGACCCTCGCCACCATCAAGGGCAACCTCTTCTGGGCCTTCGGCTACAACGTCGCCGCGCTGCCGCTCGCCGCGGCCGGCCTCCTGAACCCGATGATCGCGGGAGCCGCGATGGCGTTCTCGTCGGTGTTCGTGGTCACGAACAGCCTGCGGCTGCGGACGTTCACATAAGCCCTTCACATGTCCGTCCCAGCATCCTCACGCGCCTCGCGAGATCCCCATATGGGGGCTCTTGCGCATGTACGAGACATATGCAAGAGACGCAGATCACAGTGATCCGAACGTAACCATCTAGGGGGGTCGCGAGTCTAATGGGACGATGCCAGTAGATGTCTTGGGGGACGTCATCTGACATCAGGGGACATCTTGGGGGATGCTCCCTGGAATTGCGTTGCCGGGGCACGTGCACCGGGGAGCTTTGAGCGGCCCTCCCGTACGTACGCGTCCCGGCAGAGCGCAGGGCAACCACAGACGCCCGGCCGGATCCCGTGGGGGGAATCCGCACCGGGAAAAAGGGAAGCGCCCCGACCGTCGACCCGTGGGGGGATCGACGGCGGGGCGCTTCTCGCTTTAGGAGCGCCCCGAAGGGGCGCGGGGAACTGCGCGACCAGCCACATGCGGCCCGCAGTTCCCGAAGAAAAGATCAGCGACCCTCAACCGGGACGAAGTCCCGAAGAACCTCACCGGTGTAAATCTGCCGAGGCCGACCGATACGCGAACCCGGCTCCTTGATCATCTCGTGCCACTGGGCGATCCACCCCGGAAGACGCCCCAGCGCGAACAGCACCGTGAACATCTCGGTCGGGAAGCCCATGGCCCGGTAGATCAGACCCGTGTAGAAGTCCACGTTCGGGTAGAGCTTGCGCTCGACGAAGTAGTCGTCGGCCAGCGCGTGCTCCTCCAGCTTCAGCGCGATGTCCAGCAGCTCGTCGGACTTGCCGAGCGCCGAGAGGACATCGTGCGCCGCCGCCTTGATGATCTTCGCCCGGGGGTCGAAGTTCTTGTAGACGCGGTGCCCGAAGCCCATGAGCTTCACGCCGTCTTCCTTGTTCTTCACCTTGCGGATGAAGGAGTCGACGTCGCCGCCGGAGGCCTGGATGCCTTCCAGCATCTCCAGGACCGACTGGTTGGCGCCGCCGTGCAGCGGGCCCCACAGGGCCGAGATGCCGGCCGAGATCGAGGCGAACATGTTCGCCTGCGAGGAGCCGACCAGACGCACGGTGGAGGTCGAGCAGTTCTGCTCGTGGTCCGCGTGCAGGATCAGGAGCTTGTCGAGCGCGGCGACGACGACCGGGTCCAGCTCGTACTCGGCGGCGGGCACGGAGAACGTCATGCGCAGGAAGTTCTCGACGTAGCCGAGGTCGTTGCGCGGGTAGACGACCGGGTGGCCCTGCGACTTCTTGTACGCGTAGGCGGCGATCGTCGGAAGCTTGGCGAGAAGGCGGATCGTCGAGAGGTGACGCTGCTTCTCGTCGAAGGGGTTGTGGCTGTCCTGGTAGAACGTCGACAGCGCGCTCACCACGGACGACAGCATCGCCATCGGGTGGGCGTCACGCGGGAAGCCGTCGTAGAACCGCTTGACGTCCTCGTGCAGCAGGGTGTGCTGCGTGATCTCGTTCTTGAAGCTCGCCAGCTCGTCGACCTTCGGCAGCTCGCCGTTGATCAGCAGGTACGCCACCTCGGTGAAGGTGGAGCGCTCGGCCAGCTGCTCGATCGGGTAGCCGCGGTACCGCAGGATGCCCTGCTCGCCGTCGAGATAGGTGATGGCGGATTTATAGGCGGCGGTGTTGCCATAGCCGCTGTCCAGGGTCACAAGACCGGTCTGGGTGCGGAGCTTCCCGATGTCGAAGCCCTTGTCGCCGACGGTCGAATCGATCACCGGGTAGGTGTACTCGCCATCGCCGTACCGCAGTACTACAGAGTTGTCGCTCACGTCATCCCTCACCGACGTTGTGCCTCTTCTTCGAGGTGCCCTGACTGTCTCTACCATCCCCCATTTGGCCCTGGAGAGTGCACTCGGGGTCGACCATTGGGCCTATTGGCGGCACTGAGTGCCGCCAACCTGCTCATCCTGCCCCCTTCGCCCCGGTTCCGGAAGTGCTGTGTGACGTTTCCGACTCGTTTGATCGATCAAAACGCCCCGGGCCCGCTCCGCGGCCTCCCGCGAGCCTGAAATCCAGGGCCGTACAGCGCCTGCCCGCGGAGACCGTGCGGACAGCCTGACCCAGAGCTTTGCGCGAACCGACCAGGACGACCAGCTTCTTGGCGCGTGTCACGGCGGTGTAGAGCAGATTGCGCTGGAGCATCATCCACGCGCCCGTGGTGACCGGGATCACCACGGCCGGGTATTCACTGCCCTGGGAGCGGTGGATCGTCACCGCGTACGCGTGCGCCAGCTCGTCCAGTTCGTCGAAGTCGTAGGGGACTTCCTCGTCCTCGTCGGTCAGGACGGTGAGCCGTTGCTCGTCGAGGTTGAGGGCGGTGACGACGCCGACCGTGCCGTTGAAGACGCCGTTCCGCCCCTTCTCGTAGTTGTTGCGGATCTGGGTGACCTTGTCGCCGACGCGGAAGACGCGGCCGCCGAACCGCTTCTCGGGCAGGTCGGGGCGGGCGGGGGTGATGGCCTGCTGGAGGAGGCCGTTGAGGTTCCCGGCGCCCGCGGGGCCGCGGTGCATGGGGGCGAGGACCTGGACGTCGCGGCGCGGGTCGAGGCCGAACTTGCGGGGGATGCGGTGGGCCGCGACGTCGACCGTGACGCGGCCCGCGTCCTCGGTCTCCTCCTCGACGAAGAGGAAGAAGTCCTTCATGCCCTGCGTGAGGGGTGGCACGCCGGAGTTGATGCGGTGGGCGTTGGTGACCACGCCCGACTCCTGCGCCTGGCGGAAGATGCGGGTGAGGCGGACGGCGGGGATCGGGCTCTCCGCGCCGAGCATGTCCCGCAGCACCTCGCCCGCGCCGACGCTGGGCAGCTGGTCGACGTCTCCCACGAAGAGCAGGTGGGCGCCGGGCGGGACGGCCTTCACCAGCTTGTTGGCGAGGAGCAGGTCGAGCATGGAGGCCTCGTCGACCACGACCAGATCGGCGTCGAGCGGCCTCTCCTTGTCGTACGCCGCGTCGCCCCCGGGCCGCAGTTCGAGCAGGCGGTGGACGGTGGAGGCCTCCGCGCCGGTGAGTTCGGCGAGGCGCTTGGCGGCGCGGCCGGTGGGGGCGGCGAGGACGACCTTGGCCTTCTTGGCGCGGGCCAGCTCGACGATGGAGCGGACCGTGAAGGACTTGCCGCAGCCGGGGCCGCCGGTCAGGACGGCGACCTTCTGGGTAAGGGCGAGCCGCACGGCCGCTTCCTGCTCGGGCGCGAGCGTCGCCCCCGTGCGGTCCGCGAGCCAGGCGAGCGCCTTGTCCCAGGCGACGTCCCTGAAGGCGGGCATCCGGTCCTCGGGGGTCCGCAGGAGGCGCGACAGCTGGGCGGCGAGGGAGAGTTCGGCGCGGTGGAAGGGGACCAGATAGACGGCGGTGATGTCGTCGCCGCCCTCCGGGTCGGGGAGGGATTCGCGGACGACCCCCTCCTCCTCCCCCGCCAGCTCGGCGAGGCAGTCGATGACCAGGCCCGTGTCGACCTGGAGCAGCTTCACCGCGTCGGAGATGAGGCGCTCCTCCGGGAGGTAGCAATTGCCCTGGTCGGTGGCGTTCGAAAGGGCGTACTGGAGACCGGCCTTGACGCGTTCGGGGCTGTCGTGCGGGATGCCGACGGCCTGGGCGATGCGGTCGGCGGTGAGGAAGCCGATGCCCCAGACGTCGGCGGCGAGGCGATAGGGCTCGTTCTTCACCACGGAGATCGACGCGTCGGCGTACTTCTTGTAGATGCGCACGGCGATGGAGGTGGAGACGCCGACTCCCTGGAGGAAGACCATGACCTCCTTGATGGCCTTCTGCTCCTCCCAGGCGGCGGCGATCATCTTGGTCCGCTTGGGGCCGAGGCCGGGCACTTCCACGAGCCGCTTCGGCTCGTTCTCGATGATGTCGAGGGTGTCGACGCCGAAGTGGGTGGTGATCCGGTCGGCCATCACGGGGCCGATGCCCTTGATGAGTCCGGAGCCGAGATAGCGGCGGATGCCCTGGATGGTGGCGGGCAGCACCGTCGTGTAGTTCTCGCAGGTGAACTGCTTGCCGTACTGCGGGTGGGAGCCCCAGCGGCCCTGCATGCGCAGGCTCTCGCCGACCTGGGCGCCGAGCAGCGAGCCGACGACGGTCAGCAGGTCACCGGCGCCGCGGCCGGTGTCGACGCGCGCGACCGTGTACCCGGTCTCCTCATTGGCGTACGTGATGCGCTCGAGGACCCCCTCGACCGTCGCCATCGCCACAGCTGGACTCGACATGATCCGACGCTACCGCCCGCCACCGACAACGTGGACAGCCTGTGGACAACTTCCGGGCTGTGAGCAACGGCGAAGGGACCTGGTCCGTCGACCAGGTCCCTTCGATCCCTCCCCTATGTCAGAAACCCCGCGATTCCCCCCGAGATCCCCCCAGATCCCCTCGGGAACCAGTTCCCCCCTCACGGGAAGTCCCTGACTCCAAGTACGACACGCCTGGTGCACAAAGGGTTGCACGGCGTTGCCCACTAATTTTTCGCGGACTTCTTCCGGGTGCCGACGCCACCGGGCGGACGTACCGTTTGACCCATGAGTGCTGTTCTCCGGTCGGGCTCTCCCCGGCCCTCCGAGCGGGAAGGGGAATGATGTTCGGCGTCGCGAAGCTGGCCGGGCCGGTGGCCAAGGCGATCTCCAAGAAGACCGGCATCCCCGTGACGACCGTCACCCGCGTCATCGAGGTGGGTCTGCCGGTCGTGGTGGCGATGGTCTCCAAGAAACGGGCGGCCCGCGGGAAGACGAAGTAGGCCCAGGGGCGGGCGTCACGCGTGCGTGCGGAAGCGCTGGGCCGTCTCCTTCAGCACCTGCGCGCCGTCCCTCGCCCACAGCGCCTCGTTGAAGATCTCGACCTCGATCGGGCCGTCGTACCCCGCCGCCTCGACCCTGGCGCGCAGCGCCTTGAAGTCGATGCTCCCGTCGCCCAGTTGCCCTCGTCCGAGCAGTACGCCCGCGGGCAGCGGTGTGATCCAGTCGGCCAGCTGGAAGGCGTGCAGCCGGCCGCCCGCGCCCGCCCGCGCGATCTGCGCGGGCGCCTGGTCGTCCCACCACACGTGGTACGTGTCCACGACGACGCCCACCTGTTCGGCCGGGAAGCGTCCCGCGAGGTCGAGGGCCTGGCCCAGGGTGGAGACCACGCAGCGGTCCGCGGCGAACATGGGGTGCAGCGGCTCGATCGCCAGGCGTACGCCCCGCTCCTCGGCGTAGGGCCCGAGGGCGGCGAGGGCGTCCGCGACGCGTTCCCGCGCCCCGGCGAGGTCACGGCTGCCGGGCGGCAGGCCGCCGGAGACGAGCACCAGCGTGCGGGTGCCGAGGGCCGCCGCCTCGTCGATGGCCGCGCGGTTGTCGTCGAGGGCACGCGCGCGTGGCGCCCCTTCGGGGTCGGTGAAGAAGCCGCCGCGGCACAGGCTGGTAACGGCGAGGCCGGAGTCGCGCATGAGGCGGGCGGTGCGCTCGACCCCGTACTCCTGGACGGGGGCACGCCACAGGCCGACCGCGGTGATGCCCTCCTTCGCGCACCCTTCGGCGAGTTCGGGGAGGGAGAGCTGTTTGACGGTCTCCTGGTTGATGCTCAGGCGCGACAGGGCCAGGGGCGGCGGGGTGTTCATTGCGGTACTCCGTGGACGGTCAGCAGCGCGCGCATCCGGGACGCCGCCAGGTGCGGGTCGGGGAACAGGCCGAGCCCGTCGGCCAGTTCGTAGGCGCGGGCCAGGTGCGGGAGGGAGCGGGCCGACTGGAGGCCGCCCACCATCGTGAAGTGCGTCTGGTGTCCGGCCAGCCAGGCGAGGAGGACCACGCCGGTCTTGTAGTAGCGCGTGGGGTGCTGGAAGAGGTGGCGGGAGAGTTCGACGGTCGGGTCGAGGAGGGCGCGGAAGGCCTCCACGTCGCCGGTGTCCAGGACGCGCATGGCCTCGGCGGCCAGCGGGCCCAGGGGGTCGAAGACGCCGAGCAGCGCGTGGCTGAAGCCGTGGTCGTCGCCCGCGATCAGCTCGGGGTAGTGGAAGTCGTCGCCCGTATAGCAGCGCACGCCGTCCGGGAGGCGGCGGCGCAGGGCGATCTCGCGGTCCGCGTCCAGGAGGGAGACCTTGATGCCGTCGACCTTGTCGGGGTGGGCGGCGATGACCTCCAGAAAGGTGTCGGTCGCCGCGTCCAGGTCGGCCGAGCCCCAGTAGCCCGCCAGGGCGGGGTCGAACATGGGGCCGAGCCAGTGCAGGATGACCGGCTCGCTCGCCTGGCGCAGGAGGTGGCCGTACGTCTCCAGGTAGTCGTCCGGCGAGGCGGCGGTGGCGGCGAGGGCGCGCGACGCCATCAGGATCGCCTGGGCGCCGGCCGATTCGACGAGGGCGAGCTGTTCCTCGTACGCCTTCCTGACCTGCGGGAGGCTTGCGGGCAGGGTCAGTTGGTCGGTGCCGGCGCCGCAGGCGATCCGGCCGCCGACCGCCTTCGCCTCGGCGGCCGAGCGGCGGATGAGTTCGGCGGCGCCCGCCCAGTCCAGGCCCATGCCGCGCTGGGCGGTGTCCATGGCCTCGGCGACGCCCAGGCCGTGCGCCCACAGGTGGCGGCGGAAGGCGAGCGTGGCGTCCCAGTCGACGGCGGCGGGGCCGTCCGGGGAGACGTCCGCGCGCGGGTCGGCGACGACGTGGGCGGCCGAGAGGACGGTGCGGGAGGTGGGCGGGGGGCCGCCGACGCACGTACGCGCGGGCTCGGTTCGCGGGGTGTACGCGCGCGTGGCGCCTCCCTCGGCGGGGAGCGTGACGGTGCCGGTGTCCATGGCTGCGGCGCTCACAGCGCGATCTCCGGTACGTCGAGGCGGCGGCCCTCGGCGGAGGACCTCAGGCCCAGTTCGGCGAGTTGCACTCCGCGCGCGCCCGCGAGGAGGTCCCAGCGGTAGGGCGCGTCGGCGTACACGTGCTTGAGGAACAGCTCCCACTGGGTCTTGAAGCCGTTGTCGAACCCTTCGGGGCCCTGGTTGTCGGGCACCTCCTGCCACTGGTCGCGGAAGGAGTCGGTGGCGGGCAGGTCGGGGTTCCACACCGGTTTCGGGGTGGTGCCGCGGTGCTGTACGCGGCAGTCGCGCAGGCCCGCCACGGCCGAGCCCTCCGTCCCGTCGACCTGGAACTCCACCAGCTCGTCGCGGTGGACGCGTACCGCCCAGGAGGAGTTGATCTGCGCGATCACTCCGCCATCCAGCTCGAACACGCCGTACGCGGCGTCGTCGGCGGTGGCCTCGTAGGGCTTGCCGTGCTCGTCCCAGCGCCGCGGGATGTGGGTGGCGGTCAGGGCCTGGACGGTGCGTACGCGGCCGAACAGCTCGTGGAGGACGTACTCCCAGTGCGGGAACATGTCGACGACGATGCCGCCGCCGTCCTCGGCGCGGTAGTTCCAGGAGGGGCGCTGTGCGGGCTGCCCGTCGCCCTCGAAGACCCAGTAGCCGAACTCGCCGCGGACCGACAGGATCCGCCCGAAGAAGCCGTCGTCGATGAGCCGCTTCAGCTTGAGCAGGCCCGGCAGGAAGAGCTTGTCCTGTACGACGCCGTGCTTGACGCCCGCGTCCCTGGCCAGCCGGGCGAGGCCGAGGGCGGCGTCCAGGCCGGTGGCGGTCGGCTTCTCGGTGTAGACGTGCTTGCCCGCGGCGATGGCCTTCTTGAGGGCGTCCTCGCGGGCCGAGGTGACCTGCGCGTCGAAGTAGATGTCGACGGCCGGGTCGGCGAGGACCGCGTCGAGGTCGGTCGAGAAGTGCTCCAGGCCGTGCTCCTCGGCGAGGGCGCGCAGCGCGTGCTCCCTGCGGCCCACCAGGACCGGCTCGGGCCACAGCACGGTGCCGTCGCCGAGGTCGAGGCCGCCCTGGGCGCGCAGGGCCAGGACCGAGCGGACGAGGTGCTGGCGGTGGCCCATGCGTCCGGTGACGCCGTTCATGGCGATGCGCACCGTCTTGCGTGTCACGAGAGTGCCTCCGTAAGTGCGTGGCAAGCGCCTCCGTAGGGCTCGCACACGCCTCCGTAGGCGCATAGCAAGCGCTTACCATCCGCAGAGAAGCTAGCCTGCCGCACAAGGTTCGGACAAGGGCTCCGGAGCAGGGCCGAACAGAGCAGTGACCGGGAGGACGACGAGATGACCGTGACCCTGGCGGACGTGGCGGCACGCGCGCAGGTCTCCCCCGCCACCGTCTCCCGCGTGCTCAACGGCAACTACCCCGTGGCGGTCGCCACCCGTGAGCGTGTCCTGCGGGCCGTCGACGACCTCGACTACGTCCTGAACGGCCCCGCGAGCGCGCTCGCCGCGGCCACCTCCGACCTGGTCGGCATCCTCGTCAACGACATCGCCGACCCCTTCTTCGGGATCATGGCGAGTGCGGTGCAGTCCGAGATCGGGGGGCCAGGGGGGCGTGCGGGCGGGGAGCGGATGGCCGTGGTCTGCAACACCGGCGGCTCCCCGGAGCGCGAGCTGACCTATCTCACGCTCCTTCAGCGCCAGCGCGCCGCGGCAGTGGTCCTCACCGGGGGTGCGAGCGAGGACCCCGAGCACGCCGACGCGATCGCCCGGAAGCTGCGGCGGCTGACGGAGGCGGGCACGCGGGTGGTGCTCTGCGGGCGGCCGCCGGTGCCGGACACCGGGGCGGTGGCGCTCACCTTCGACAACCGTGGCGGCGGCCGGCGGCTCACCGAGCATCTGCTGCGCCTCGGTCACCGGCGCATCGGCTACCTCGCGGGGCCCGAGGGCCGGACGACCACGCGGCACCGCCTGGAGGGCCACCGGGAGGCGCTGGCCGCGCACGGGGTCGAGGACGATCCGGCGCTCACCGTGCACAGCCCGTACGACCGGCGTTCGGGGTACGACGCCACGGACGAACTCCTGCGCCGCGCCCCCGACTTGACTGCCGTGCTGGCCGCCAACGACACGGTCGCGCTGGGCGCCGGGGCCGCGCTGCGGGACAAGGGCCTGCGGATCCCGGCGGACGTCTCGGTGGCGGGCTTCGACGACCTGCCGTTCAGCATCGACGCCTCCCCCGCGCTCACGACGGTGCGGCTTCCGCTTCAGGAGGCGGGGGCGAGGGCGGGCCGCATCGCGATGGGCAAGGAGGAGCCGCCGCCGGGGGGTGTGGCTACGGTGCACGGGGAGTTGATGGTGCGGGGGTCCACGGGAGGGCCGCGGTAGGCGGGTTCGGGGCGCTCAGGTTCACCGGGTCGGCGGACCGCGCCTGAGGGATTCCGCTGCACCGGGCCGGTTGACCGAGCCTCCGAGCCTCCGGGCTTTCGCCTCACCGAGCCAGTCGGCCCAGTACCGCCACCCCTTCGGTGATCCGCGTGGGGCTGCTGGCCGCGTAGCCGAGTACGAGGCCCGGGGGGTGCGGGAGTTGGGTGTGCCATGACAGGGGGTGCGTCTTGACGCCGTGGGCGAGGGCGGCGGTGGCGAGGGCGGTGTCCGGGCCGTCGTACGCGCTTTCGTCGAGGGTGATCATCAGGTGCAGCCCGGCCGCGGCGCCGTGCACGACGGCCCCCGGCAGGTGCGTGCGGATCGCCTCGATCATCGCGTCCCTGCGCCTGCGGTGGTGCTTGCGGATGAGCCGCAGATGGCGTTCCAGGTCACCGGATTCCATCAGGTGGGCGAGGACGAGCTGGGGCAGCGCCGCGTTGCCGAGGTCGATCAGGCGCTTGGCGTCGACCAGTGCCGCCCGGTACGTGGCAGGTGCGAGCAGCCAGCCCAGGCGCAGGGCGGGCGCGAGGAGCTTGGAGACGCTGCCCGCGTAGCAGACCTGGTCGGGGAGGAGGGCGCGCAGGGCGGGGACGGCGGGCCGGTCGTAACGGTGTTCGGCGTCGTAGTCGTCCTCGATGACGAGGCCGCCCTCGCGGGCCCAGTCCATCAGCTCGCGGCGCCGCTCACCGCCGAGGACCACTCCGGTGGGGAACTGGTGGGCGGGCGTGAGCAGTACGGCGGGGGCGCCGGTGGCGCGCAGGGCGTCGACGCGTATGCCGTGGGCGTCGACCGGGACGGGCGGGGTGGCGAGCGGCCGCAGATGCTGGCGCACGCCGAGTGAGCCCGGCTCCTCGACCGCGCACTCGGTGATCCCTTCGGCGCGCAGTACGTCGACGAGCAGCCGCAGCGCCTGGGCCGTGCCGTTGACGATCATCACGTCGTCCGGGTCGGCCATGATCCCTCGGTTCTGGGAGAGCCAGCGTGCGACGGCGGCGCGCAGGGCGGGGGTGCCGCGGGGGTCCCCGTATCCGAAGTCCGAGGGGGTGAGCGCGGCGAGGACGGAGCGCTCGGCGCGCAGCCAGGCCGCGCGCGGGAACGCGGAGAGGTCGGGCAGGCCCGGGGAGAGGTCGATGCGGGCGGGCGTGGTGCGGATGGCGTCGAAGACGCCGAGGTCGGGAGGGGCGGTGAAGAGGTCGGCGCGGGGCGCGGGGCCCGTCGGCGGGGTGTATGGCCGCCCGGTGGGCCGGGACGGCGGCGGGGACGGCGGTGGGACGGCGACGACTACGGTGCCACCGCGGCCCCGCCCGGCGACGTGGCCGTCCTCCGTGAGCCGACGGTAGGCCTCGGTGACGACGCCACGGGAGACGCCGAGTTCGTCGGCGAGGGCGCGGGTGGCGGGGAGCCTGCTGCCGGTGGTGAGCCGCCCGTCCGCGATGGCCGCCCTGATCTCCCCCGCCAGCCAGCCGCCGAGCCCGCCGCGAGGGGCCCGGCGGGGGTCCAGCTGGAGGAAGTCGGAGGTGGCGCCGGGGCGGCGCGCGTGCGTGTGCGTGTGCGGATGCGTGTGCGGATGCGCGTCATCCGGCGTTATGGACCGGTCGGAAGGGGATCCATTGGACCTGTTCATGGAACCATTGTGGCGACAGGGTCAAGGCATGGAATTTCTGCTCACCTCCCTCGTCGTCTGCGTGACGCCCGGCACCGGCGTCCTGTTCACGATCGCCGCGGGCCTCTCCCGCGGCACACGGGCCGCGCTGATCGCGGCCGTGGGCTGCACGCTGGGCGTGGTCCCGCACATGGTGGCCGCGATCACCGGTCTCGCGGCGCTCCTGAACGCCAGCGCGGTCGCCTTCCAGACCATCAAGTACCTGGGCGTGGCCTATCTGCTGTACATGGCGTGTAGCACGCTGCGGGACAAGAGCGACCTCGCCGCCGAGGAGGAGACCGAGCCGCGCTCGGCGGGCCGCACGATCCTGACGGGCGTACTGATCAACATCCTCAACCCGAAGCTGACCCTGTTCTTCCTCGCGTTCCTGCCGCAGTTCGTCAGCACCGACGAGCCGTACGCCTTCCTGCGCATGACGGAGCTGAGCGCGTACTTCATGCTGATCACGTTCCTGGTCTTCGCGGCGTACGGCCGCTTCGCCGCGGCGATGCGCAGCCACGTCATCTCCCGCCCCCACGTGGTGAGCTGGATGCGCCGCACGTTCGCGGCGGCGTTCGCGGCGCTGGGAGCGCGGCTGGCCTTCCTCTGAGAGGCGGGCCGCGCCCGATCAGCATCGCCGTGTCCGCGAGGTCCCGATGTCGTTGACATCACCGGGAAAAGGAGGCTCATATGGCAGTCATGGTCATGGATGCACCCAGCGCCTGGGACGTACTGGACGGCGTCAACCTTCCCCGCGGCTACCGCGTCGAGATCACCGAGGGGAAGATCATCATGACGCCGCAAGGCGAGTACCAGTGGAAGGTCATCCTTGAGGCCGCCCCTCAGATCAAGCAGCAACTCGCCGCCCACGGCGACATCCTCTCGGACGTCATGATCGACTTCCCGTCCAGCCAGTACGGCTACGCACCCGACCTCGCGATCATCGCCCCGGGAGCCGAGCGCAACAGCCGTGGCCGCTTCGAGTGGCACAGCCTGGAGGCGGTGCTCGAGGTCGTCTCGAAGAGCAGCCGGGACAACGACTTCGCCAAGAAGTTCCGGCTGTACGCGGAGTGCGGCATCCCCGTGTACGTGGTCATCGACCCCGAGGCCGGGGTCTGCGCCCTCCACCGCCTTCCCACCCGGACGGGTACGTACGAGGAGGAGACGGAGGTCCCCTTCGGCACGGACCTCGTCCTGCCGCTGGCCGGGCGGGAGATCACCGTCAGGACGGACGGTTTCCCGAAGGCGGGCGACCTCGGCTGAGCCGCGGGCGGGGGGCGGGGTTGACCCCGTGCCCATGGCACCTAGTGTCGGACCATGAAATTCGCATTTTCCACTCTTGGTGTGCCGGGTTTGTCCGTTCCCGATGTCCTGCGGCTCGCCGTCGAGCACGGGTATCACGGGGTCGAGCTCCGGGCGCATCCCGAAGAGCCGGTGCATGCCGGGCTCGGGCTCGTCGAGCGGGCCGATGTGGCCGCCGCTTTCAAGGCAGCCGGGGTCGAGATCCTCGGGGTCGCGGGGTACGCGCGCGTGGCGGAGCCCGGGGAGGACGGGCCGGTCATCGACGAGGTGAACTCCCTCGTGTCGCTCGCCCGCGATCTCGGCGCCCCCTTCGTCCGCGTCTTCCCCGGCGGCGGTACGGAGCAGAGCGCGGACGAGGCCGACGCCACGGCCGCACGGCGGCTCGGCACCTTGGCGCGGAGCGCCGCCGACGCCGGCGTACGTGTCCTCGTGGAGACCCACGACTCGCACCGCACCGGCGCCGACGTCACGCGCGTGCTCGGCACCGTCGGGCACCGCCAGATCGGCGCCCTGTGGGACGTGATGCACACGTGGCTCGGGGACGAGTCCCCCACCGACACCTTCGCCGCCCTCTCCCCCTACCTCGGCTACGTCCAGGTCAAGGACATCGCCTCCGCGGACGACAAGACGCCCCTGGCGCTCGGGACCGGCGCCCTGCCGCTCGCCGAGTGCCTTGCGGTGCTCAGCGCGGAGAGCTGGGACGGCTGGCTGTGCTGGGAGTACGAGAAGCGGTGGTACGAGGACGCGGCGCCGCTGCCGGGGCTCCTTGGGCCGGGTCGGGAGTACCTGTCGCGGCTGCTGTCCCGCTCCGGCTGACACCGCCGCCCGCCTTCGAGAACGAGGTCAGCGCGACGCCGCCCACCAGCAGGGCGGCCGCGCACCACCTCAGGCCGCTCACCGACTCGCCGAGGACGAGCGCCGCGCCGGACATCCCGAAGACCGGTACGAGCAGCGAGAACGGGGCGACCGTGGAGGCGGGGTGGCGGCGCAGCAGATAGCCCCAGGCGCCGAAGCCGAAGACCGTCGTGATCCAGGCGACGTAGACGATGATGCCCGCGCCCGTCCAGTCCAGGGAGCGCAGCGCCGCGAGGTCCCTGGACGGCCCTTCCCACAGGAGCGAGAGCCCGAGCAGCGGCAGCACCGGGACCGTGCTCACCCACACCATGAAGTTCAGGGCGTCGGGCGGGGACGCCTTGCGGGTGAGGACGTTGGAGACGCCCCAGCAGGCCGCCGCGCCGATCAGCAGCGCGAACGCGGCGAGCGGGCCGGTCTCCCCCTCGTCGACGGCGGCGACCGCGATCCCGGCGAGGGCGATCAGCATGCCGAGCGCCCGTACGCGGCCGGGCCGTTCACCCAGCGCCACGAAGGCGAAGAGGGCGGTGAAGACGGCCTGTATCTGGAGCACCAGTGACGACAGACCCGCGGGCATCCCCGCGTCCATCCCGATGAACAGCAGTCCGAACTTGGCGACCCCGAGGACAAGTCCGACCCCCACCACCCACTTCCACGCCACCTTCGGCCGCCCCACGAAGAAGACGGCGGGCAGCGCCGCCACCAGGAAGCGCAGGGCGGAGAAGAGCAGCGGCGGGAAGTGGTCCAACCCCACCTCGATCACCACGAAGTTGACGCCCCAGACGGCGGCGACGAGGACGGCGAGACAGACATGTGCGGGTCGCATGCGTCGAGGATCACCCGGCGCCACCATGTAGGACCAGCACGGATCTCTGCATGATTGGATGAAGCAACGCTGAATTGATGGGGAGGCCCCCGTGCTCGATCTCGCCCGGCTCCGCGCGCTGCACGCCGTCTCCGTGCACGGCACCGTGGGCGCCGCCGCCACCGCGCTCGGCTACACCCCCTCCGCCGTCTCCCAGCAGATCGCCAAGCTGGAGCGGGAGACCCGCACGACCCTCCTCGAACGCCGGGGCCGGGGCGTCGCGCTCACCGAGGCCGCGCTCCATCTCGCGGACACCGCGCAGCAGTTGATGACGATCGTGGAACGCGCCGAGACCGAGCTGGAGGAGCGGCGCGGGGTGCCCGCGGGGCGGCTCACCATCGCCGCGTTCGCCTCGGCGGCGCGGGGGCTGCTGCCGGGGGTGCTCGCGGACCTCGCCGTCCGGCACCCGGCGCTCGACGCCCGTATGACCGAGATCGATCCGCACCTCTCCATCGATCTCGTCGCCAAGGGCGCGGTCGACGTGGCCGTCGTCCACGACTGGGACATCGCGCCGCTGCCCACGCCTCCCGGCGTCGAGCAGGCCGTCATCGGCGACGACCTCTGCGACCTCGTCGTGCCCGCGGGGCACCGGCTCGCGGGGCGTACGTCCGTACGGCGCGAGGAGCTGAAGGACGAGCGCTGGATCACCCAGCCGGCGGGGCTCGTCTGCCACGAGTGGCTGGTGCGGACCCTGCGGGAGGCCGGCTGCGAGCCGGACATCGCCCATCAGGCCGAGGAGAACCCCACGTTGGTCGCGCTGGTCGCGGCGGGTCTTGGGGTGGCGCTCATTCCTCGCCTGGGGCGGGGCGAGATTCCCGGCGGGGCGGTCACGGTGCGGCTCGATCCGGTGCCGGTCCGGCGGCTGTACGCGCTGTGGCGGACGGGGGCGTCCCGGCGGCCCGCGATCACGGAGACGGTGCGGGCGCTGGTGGAGCGGTGGCCCGTCTGACGGCTGGGTCAGCATGGACGTGAGGGCTCGGCGCGCATGAGCCTGACGGCTCGGGGGTCATCAGCCTGACGGCTCGGCCTGCTTCGGCCTGACGGCTCGGGCGTCATCAGCCTGACGACTCAGGCGTCACCAGCCTGATGGCTCAGGCTGCTTCGGCCTCACCGCTCGATCCACTTCAGCCTGACGGCTCGGGCACTTCAGTCTGACCGTCGGTCCACTTCAGCCCCGCCGCTCGGTCCACTTCAGCCTGACCGCTCGGTCCACTTCCGCGTCGCAAGAATCAACCCCCGCCCCCCACGCACCACTTCCCCGAATCCGGGAACCCTCCCGCCCGCCGCCCCGTCCAACCGGCACGCTGCCGTTGAGTCTCCGTATGGCGGTGTCGGCATCGCTGCTGGCTGCGAGCGCTGACCTCCCTCTCCGCCGCCTGCGGCCCGGCAGCCCGCCGTCACCGGTGCCCGCCCCCCTTTACACAGCACCGGTGACGGCCCCCGCCTCCGCCCTCCTTGACCGGCGGAAGGCTTCGGGATATCCGTGAACCCCGAAAGTTTCCTCCGCCCCGCAGGAGAACACCCGTGCCCCACGACGACCACAGGCTCCGCCGCCTCATCTCCACCATGTCCCTGGAGGAGAAGGTCGGCCAGCTCTTCGTGATGCACGTCTACGGGCACACCGCCACCGACCCCGACCCCTCCGACGTCGACACCAACCTCCGGGAATCCGGCGTCCGCGACGCCGCCGAACTGATCGCCCGCTACCACCTCGGCGGCGTCATCTACTTCGGCTGGGCCCACAACACCCGCGACCCGCACCAGATCGCCGCCCTCTCCCGCGGCATCCAGGAGGCGGCGGCCGCCACACAACGCGTCCCCGTACTCATCTCCGTCGACCAGGAGCACGGCGTCGTCGCCCGCGTCGGCGCCCCCGCGACCCTCCTGCCCGGCGCGATGGCGCTCGGCGCCTCCGGTTCGCTCGCGCACGCCCGCGAGGCCGCCCGCATCGCAGGCACCGAGCTGCGCGCCCTCGGCATCCACCAGGACCACGCCCCGGACGCCGACGTGAACGTAAACCCCGCCAACCCCGTCATCGGCGTACGCTCCTTCGGCGCCGACCCCGAAGCGGTCGCCGGTTTCGTGACCGCGCAGATCGAGGGCTACCGGAGCGCGGGCATCGCGAGCGCGGCCAAGCACTTCCCCGGGCACGGCGACACGACGGACGACAGCCATACCGAGCTGCCGCACATCCACCACACCCGCGAGGAGTGGGACCGCATCGACGCCCCGCCGTTCCGCGCGGCGATCGCCGCGGGCGTCGACTCCGTGATGACCGCGCACATCGTGGTGCCCGCGCTCGACCCCTCGGGCGACCCGGCGACGCTCTCCCGCCCGATCGTGACGGGCGTCCTGCGCGAGGAACTCGGCTTCGACGGCGTGATCGCCACGGACTCGCTGGCGATGCGCGGGGTCCGTACGAAGTACGGCGACGACCGCGTGGCCGTGCTCGCGCTGCGAGCGGGCGTGGACCAGCTGCTCAACCCGCCGCAGCCGCGGGTCGCGTGGGAGGCGGTGCTCCAGGCCGTCAGGGACGGCGAGCTGACGGAGGAGCGCGTCGACGAGTCGGTCCTGCGGGTGCTGCGCATGAAGGCGAAGGTGGGTCTCCTGGACGGGATCGGGATCGAGACCGCCGGTCGGGCCAGGAGTGGATCCGCCCCTCAAGGCGCCGCACCGGAAGCCGTTGACGTAACCGTCGGCTCCCCCGCCCACCTCGCCGCCGCCGACCGCATCGCCGAGGCGACCACCACCCTGCTGCACAACGACAACGCCCTCCTGCCGCTCTCCCCCCACACCCACCGCGACGTCCTCGTCGTCGGCGCCGACCCCCGCTCCCCGTCCGGCACGACGGGCCCGCCGACCTCGGTCCTCGCCGACACCCTGACCGCCCTCGGCTTCCACGCCACGGCGCTGTCGACCGGAACGGCCCCCGACGGCACGGCCGTCGAGAAGGCGGTGGCGGCCGCCCAGGGCAAGGACGCGGTACTCGTGGCGACGTACAACGTCTCGACGCACACCGCCACGGCGAGGGACAACACCCAGGCCGCCAACGCCACCCTGGACAGGGCCGCCACCGGCCCCGCTCGGGCGGAAGAGGACGGGCAGACCGCCCTGGTGGCCGCCCTCAAGGCCACCGGCATCCCTGTCGTCGCCCTCGCGATCCGCAACCCCTACGACGTGGCCCACCTGCCCCCCGTCGACGCCGCCCTCGCCTCCTACTCCTGGACGGACGTCGAACTGCGCGCCGCGGCACGGGTGATCGCGGGCCGCGTCGCACCCCAGGGGCGGCTGCCGGTGCCGGTGCGGCGGGCGGACGATCCGGCGCAGGTGCTGTACCCGATCGGGCACGGCCTGACGTACTGAGGCATACGAAGCGCCCCCGGCGCACCACCGCCGACTTGCCCCGAAGCGCCCCGCGCGGCTGGCGCGGTCCCGGCGCGGCGGGCCACGCTGAGTGCACAGGTCGGGGGGACAGTGGATGCTTGCCTGCAGTCTTTCCTGCGGTCGTGCCTGCATTGCAGTGCGGCCGCGTGCCGTCGTGGGGGTGGTGGCCGCGCTGCTGCTCGCCGTCGCGGCCGCGCTGTTGACGGGGTGCCAGAAGGGCGGCGGTCCCGGCGGGGCGTCCTCCGGGCGCATCGACGACCAGACGCCCGTGGCCTCGCGCCCCACCGGTTTCGGCGCGGTGTTCCTCGCCGAGGGTGAGTGCAGTGCGCGCGGGCGCGGCACGTTCACGGAGGTGCCGTGCACCAGCGAGCGGGCGGCGGCCCGCGTCGTCGCCCGCCACGGCGGCAAGGCCGGGCGGGGCCCGACGTGCCCGGCGCGCACGGACTTCGTGCTGCACCTCAGCGAGAGCAGGCCCGCCGTCGACGAGGACGGCGACGGGGCGGTCCCGAGGGGCTATGCCTGCATGCGGAACCTGGAACCGCCGCACCCCGGGGACCCCGGGGGCGGCGGCGGGCCCCGCACTCTCGTCGGCGACTGCGTCTACGGCGCGGGGCGGGGCGAGGTGCGGGAGACGGCCTGCGACGGTTCCGGTCGGCGCGAGCCGGAGTTCCGCGTGGAGTCGGCGGTGCGGAGCCGGGACGCGTGCGGCGCTTCCACCGCCCTGTACGTGACCTTGGGCGGTGCCCGGCCCGTGGGGTGCGCCGTGCGGGTGTGACGCGCACGGGGCTCCTCCTCCCCGGACCCCGCTCCTCGAACGCCGGAGGGGCTGGATCTGCCGCCTTACGGCCTCAGCGTCTGCTCCTTCTTCACGTCGCGCCGGTCCAGCTTCGCGTCGTACGCCGCCAGCGGCTTGCCCGAGGTGGACGGCACGCCCGCCCACTCCTGGATCCGCTCTGTGGCCCTCGCCTTCTCGGCCGGGGTGAGCTGCGAGACGGTCGCCCCGTGGTGGGCGCCGGGTGCCGTGAGGACGTGGTTGTCGTGCCGGGCGCCCCGCGCGGGGCGGAACTTCTCGGCGCCGTACGGGTCGTACTCGCCGTACACGTACATCATTCGGTGCGCGTGGTGGCGCACCCATGTGTCGATGTCCCGCATCGCGCGCGGGTCGAACGTCATCGGGATCTCGCGCGGCACGAAGTTCCGCGGCGGCTGGTAGCCGTAGCGGCTCAGGCCGCCGAGCCAGGGCTGCTTGATGGTGGGCGCGCCGAGTTCCGTGCCCGCCTGGTAGTAGTACGGCGTGTACGGGGCGAGGCCCTGGTCGGTGTAGGAGGACCAGCCGCCCACCGAGTCGACGTAGTCGAAGAGTTCCTGGTCGCTCACGGTGGCCGCGTCGGGGATCGTGCCGCAGGCGGTGGCGGCGGGCTGGTACTGCCAGAAGCCCCACACGAGGTCCATCACGACGGCCTCGAACGCCTTGTCCAGCGTGCCGATGGTCTTGAAGGTGTAGCCCTCCGCCTCGGCATGGGCGGCGAGCTTCTCCGACAGCGGCTCCCTGCGCACCATGGCCTCGCGCTGCACGGCCTGGATCCGGGCGCGGCACTCCTTGGTGCCCACGTGCGCGAGGAACCTGTCGTAGGCCGAGTCCTCCTTGTCGACCGCGTCGTTCGGCGCGACGTAGGAGACGATGCCCGCCATGTCACGCGGGTAGAAGCGCTCGTAGTACGTGGCGGTCATGCCGCCCTTCGAGACGCCGGTGGCCAGCCACTTCTTGCCGTAGACCGGCTTCAGCGCCTGGTGGATGCGGTGCTGGTCGGTGGCGGCCTGCCAGATGTCGAGCTTGGACCAGTCGGCCGGTTCGGGGCGCGAGGGGGTGAAGAAGCGGTACTCCATGGAGACCTGGTTGCCGTCGACGATCTGCGTCGGCTCGCGGCGGCTGGGGTTCGTGGAGAGGCCGTAGCCACTGGTGTAGTAGACCGTGGGGCGGCTCGTGTCCTTGTGCAGGACCGTCAGGCGCTGCTTGAACGTGCCCTTGGAGGGGCGCCGGTGGTCCACCGGCTGGGTGTAGTTGAGGACGAAGAAGCGGTAGCCGGGGTACGGCTTCTCCTCGATGAGGCTCATGCCGGGTATGGCGAGCAGCTTGTCCTTGATGTCCGGTTCCGCGGTGGTGGCCCGCTCTCCGGTCGGGGCCCGTTCTCCGGTCGGGGCCCGCTCCCCGGCGGTGGCCGTCGCTCCGGCCGCGCTCACCGTGCCTATCAGCACCACGAGCGACAACACCCATCTGAGCACCTTGCGCATGCACCCTCCCCTGTCGACACAGCGATGCCCCGGAACCTAACGGAGCAACTGGGTCCACACCAGGGGGAGTTACCGGCGGCCCGCGGACGTCAGCAGAGGATCCAGCCCGAACTGGCCCCGCGCCCGCTGACCTTCCCCGTCACCCGCACGCAGCGGTTTCCCGCGTGCACCACGACCGGGCCCGCCCGGCGGGTGTAACGCCCCTGGTCGCGGGCGGGGCGGCTGCCGCGCGCCTGGACGCTGACCGACATGGCCTTGCGGGCGCCGCCGCGCTTGGCGATCGTGACGGCGCAGACGAAGCCGCGGGTCTTGAAGACCTCGATGCGGCCCGTGCTGAACGGAATCGTGCGCACCTTGTGCCCGGCACACGGTCCCGCGAGGGCGGTGGCCTTGGCCTGGCCGGCCGCGTGTGCCGTGCCCGCGCCGGGGCCCGCCAGGGCGAGCAGAAGGGCGGCGGCGAGTCCGGCGGTGCCGAACGTCAGCCGCCGTCGTATGCGGTCACGGCCGCGACCACTGCTCACAGTTTCCCCTCCCGCCCCAGCGGCATCAGCGTACTGGTGTACGGACGCAGCCCACCGCCCGGACGGTTGCGGGAAACCCCGCCTTTTCTGCTGTCGCGGTTCAGGCCGTCTCCACCGGCTCCCCCACGAAGGTCCGCCACAGGCGCGCGTACCGCCCCTCACGCGCGAGCAGTTCCTCGTGCGTGCCGTCCTCGGCGACGCGCCCGTCGTCCATCACGACGACGCGGTCGGCGCGGGCGGCCGTGGTGAGGCGGTGGGCGACGACCAGGGTGGTGCGCTTGCCCGCGATGCGGTCGGTGGCGTGGTTGACCTGCGCCTCTGTGGCGAGGTCGAGCGCGGCGGTCGCCTCGTCGAGGAGCAGGATGTCGGGGTCGACCAGCTCGGCGCGGGCGAGCGCGATCAGCTGCCGCTGGCCCGCCGAGAGGTTGCGGCCGCGCTCGCTGACCTCGTGGAGGTAGCCGCCGTCGAGGGTGGCGATCATCTCGTGCGCGCCGACCGCGCGGGCGGCGGCCTCGACCTGGGCGTCGGTGGCGTCGGGCCGGCCGTAGGCGATGGCGTCGCGGACCGTGCCCGCGAAGAGGTAGGCCTCCTGCGGCACGACACCGAGGCGGTGGCGGTACGCGGTGAGGTCCAGGGAGCGCAGATCGGTGCCGTCGACGGTCACGCGCCCGCTCGTGGGGTCGTAGAAGCGGGCGACGAGCTTGACGAGCGTCGACTTGCCCGCGCCGGTCTCGCCGACGAAGGCGACGGTCTGCCCGGCGGGGATCCGCAGGCTGACGTCGGTGAGGGCCGCCTCCTCGCCGTTGTACGCGAACCGCACGTCCTCGAAGGCGATCTCGCCGCGCAGCGAGAGGACGTCCCGCGGCTCGTCGGCGGCCTTGGTGGACGTCGGCTCCTGGAGCAGTTCCTGGATGCGGCCGAGCGAGACGGTGGCCTGCTGGTAGCCGTCGAAGACCTGCGAGAGCTGCTGCACGGGCGCGAAGAACAGGTCGATGTAGAGCAGATAGGCGACGAGCGCGCCCGTCGTCAGCGTGCCCGCCTCGACCCGCCCCGCGCCCACGATCAGCACGGCGACCACCGCGAGGGACGACAGGAACTGCACGAACGGGAAGTACACGGAGATCAGCCACTGGCCGCGGATGCGGGCCTGGCGGTAGCTGTCGCTGTTGCGCGCGAACCGCTCGGCGCCCGAGCGCTCGCGCCGGAAGGCCTGCACGATGCGCAGCCCGGCGACGGACTCCTGGAGGTCGGCGTTGACGACGGAGACGCGCTCGCGCGCCAGCTCGTACGCCTGCACGCTGGACTTGCGGAAGAAGTACGTGCCGACGATGAGCACCGGCAGTGTCGCGAAGACGACGAGCGCCAGCTCCACGTCGATGACGAGCAGCGCGACCATGATCCCGAAGAAGGTCACGACGGAGACGAAGGCGGTCACGAGACCCGTTTGGAGGAACGTCGACAGCGCGTCCACGTCCGTGGTCATCCGGGTCATGATGCGACCGGTCAGCTCACGCTCGTAGTAGTCGAGCCCGAGCCGCTGCAACTGCGCGAAGATCTTCAGCCGCAGCGCGTACAGAACCCTTTCGCCGGTGCGTCCCGTCATCCGCATCTCACCTGTCTGCGCCACCCACTGCACGGCGACGGCGGCCAGCGCGAGCCCGGAGGCGACCCAGACCGCGCCGAGCGCGAGCTGGTTGACGCCCTCGTCGATGCCGTGCCGGATCAGGACGGGGAGCAGCAGTCCCATGCCCGCGTCGACCGCGACGAGCAGCAGGCTCAGGAGCAGCGGAAGCCCGAACCCGCCGAGCAGCCTGCGCAGGTTGTACGAATCCTCGGGTGTGACGGCGCGTGCCTCGTCGATGCCGGGCTTGTCGTCGGCCGGGGGCAGCGCGTCGACCTGGGCGAGCAGCTCCGGCGTGGACGGCATCCCGGAGAGCGCCGGATCCTTGGCGGAGTCCGGCTCGCGGTCACCGGTCCACAGGGCGGGCGTGATGCCGCGCTCGGCGTCGAACTCGGCGTCCAGCTCGTCGCGTATCGAGGTGTCCTCGGGCAGGTCGGCGGGGTACGCGTGGCCGGGCGATACGCCGCCCAGCTCGTCGGGGTCGGTGAGCAGGCGCCGGTAGAGGGCGGAGCGCTCCTGGAGCTCCTCGTGGGTGCCGAGGTCGGCGAGGCGCCCGTCGTCGAGGACGGCGATGCGGTCGGCGAGGCCCAGGGTGGAGCGGCGGTGGGCGATGAGGAGGGTGGTCCGCCCCGCCATGACGCCCCGCAGTGCCTCGTGGATCTCGTGCTCCACGCGCGCGTCCACCGCCGATGTCGCGTCGTCGAGGACGAGGAGGCGGGGGTCGGTGAGGATGGCGCGGGCGAGCGCGATGCGCTGGCGCTGGCCGCCGGAGAGGGTGAGGCCGTGCTCGCCGACCGTGGTGTCGTACCCGTCGGGCAGTTCGGCGATGAACCGGTCGGCCTGGGCGGCGCGCGCGGCGGTCTCGATCTGCTCCTGGGTGGCGTCGGGGTGGCCGTACGCGATGTTCGCGCGGACCGTGTCGGAGAAGAGGAAGGAGTCCTCGGGGACGAGCCCGATGGCGGAGCGCAGCGAGTCGAGGGTCAGTTCGCGCACGTCGTGGCCGCCGATGAGGACGGCGCCGTGCGTCACGTCGTAGAAGCGGGGCAGCAGCAGCGAGACGGTCGACTTGCCGCTGCCGGAGGAGCCGACGACGGCGAGGGTCTCGCCGGGGGCTATCTGGAAGGTCAGCCCGTCGAGGACGGGGCGGTCGTCCTCGTACGCGAACCCGACGTCGTCGAACTCGACGGTGGCCGGGGCGTCGGCGGGCAGCTCCTTGGTCCCGTCGCTCATGCTCGGCTCGGTGTCGATCAGTTCGAGGACGCGCTCGACGCCCGCGCGGGCCTGCTGCCCGACGGTGAGGACCATGGCGAGCATGCGCACAGGACCGACGAGCTGCGCGAGATAGGTGGAGAAGGCGACGAACGTACCGAGTGTGATCTCCCCGCGCACGGCGAGCCAGCCGCCGAGGGCGAGCATGGCGACCTGGCCGAGCATCGGGACGGCCTGGAGGGCGGGGGTGTAGCGGGAGTTGAGCCTGATGGTCCGCAGCCGCCCCGCGAACAGCTTGCGCCCGACCTCGCGGAGCTTGCCGGTCTCCTGGTCCTCCTGCCCGAACCCCTTCACCACGCGTACGCCGCTGACGGCGCCGTCGACCACTCCGGCGACGGCGGCCGCCTGGGCCTGCGCGTACCAGGTGGCCGGGTGCAGCCGGGTGCGGGAGCGGCGGGCGATGAACCACAGGGCGGGGGCGACGGCGAGGGCGACGAGGGTGAGCGGCAGCGAGAGCCAGGCCATGATGCCCAGCGAGATCACGAAGAGCAGGATGTTGCCGATGGTCATCGGCAGCATGAAGAGCAGGCCCTGGATGAGCTGGAGGTCGCTGGTGGCGCGCCCGACGACCTGCCCGGTGGACAGCTCGTCCTGGCGCCGCCCGTCGAGCCGGGTGATCGTCCCGTACATCTCGGTGCGCAGGTCGTGCTGGACGTCGAGGGCGAGGCGGCCGCCGTAGTAGCGGCGGATGTAGGTGAAGACGTAGACGAGGGCGGCGGCGCCGATCAGCGCGCCCGCCCAGGGGCCCATGGAACGTCCGCCGCCCTGCCCGTCCGCCCCGATGACGTCATCGATGATCACCTTGGTGATCAGGGGGACAAGGGCCATGACGGCCATGCCGGCGAGCGAGGCCCCGAGCGCGAGCACGACGTCCTTCGGATACCGCCACGCGTATCCGCTGAGCCGCCGCGCCCATCCCCGTTGCTCTGTCACGTGCTGCCTCCCGTAGACCTGACCTGCCGAGAGGCCCAACGCGGCGGGAGCCGAATTTCATCCCGCCGCGCTGGAAGGAGGCGCCGAGGAAGCGCCCCGAAGGGGCGCGGGGAACTGCGCGACCAGCCACAGCGCTCCCGCGGCTGGTCGATGGGCCCGCGGTCCCCGGGGGACTCAGCTGCCGGGAACCGCCACAAAGGCCTCCCGCGGCGTGTCCGTGGGCACATAACGCCCGGCCGCCGAAGCCCGAGGAGCAAGATCCTTATGAATAGCCTTGGCCACGCCCTGAATCGTGGCGACCCCGTAATTCATGGTGCTGTTGCCGTGCGTGAGCACGGAGATCGTGTAGTCATGCCCGCCGCCCTTGAACGCGCCGATGCTGTGCACCCGCCAGCCGTGCGTCGACCGCTGCAACCAGCCGTTCTTGACGTGTATCGAGACTCCGGCCGGCGCCCCCGCCGGGGTGCCCCAGCGCTGCGAGGAGACGACCTTGCCCATCAGCTTCAGCATGTAGGCGCGGGCGTTGTCGCTCAGGACGGAGTTCTCGGCGGTGATCAGCGCGAGGAGCTTCTGCTCGTCGGCCGCGTTGATCCGGGTCAGGCCCCAGTAGCCGCCGGACCCCGGCACGGTCTTCGTCATCTTGGCGGCCTTGAGGAAAGCGTTGATCTTACCCGTGCCGAGCTGGCGCCAGAGCGTGCTGGTCGCCGCGTTGTCGGACTGGGTGATCATGGCGTACGCGAGGTCGGACTCGCGCTCCGTCAGCTTCCGCTCGGTCTTCTTCGCGTCCCACAGGAGCGTGGCGAGGACGGTCGCCTTGACGATGCTGGCCGAGTCGAACGAGGTGGTGGAGCGCAGGGTGCAGGTGGTGCCCGTGGTGCGGTCGCGAAGGCCGATCGCGATCGTCCCCTTGCGGTTCTTCAGCGCCGCCGTGATGTCCTTGGTGAGCTTGGCGGCCAGGCCGGCCTGGGCCGAGGTGCAGGTGACCGTCGGTGCGGGCGCGGCGACGGCCGGCGCGGCGGTCGCGACCGCGCCGAGCGGCACGAGAACACCGGCGGCGAGCCCCGCGGAGAGCAGACGGGCACGCCGGGATATCCCGGATACCGGGTGAGTCATGGATTCTTCCCATCCCCTTGGGCAGTACAAGACCCTCGGGGTCCGTACCAGCGCGCCCCCTGCGCGCTTGCACCAGATGACTCACCGACACCGGCGATGGTTGTACGAAAAGAAGCTGATCAGTCGAGGTGTGTCGGAGCGAACATCTTCAGCACCGCCGGAAGCACCACCACGGACGGCCCCGGCTCGGCCAGCGCCTTCGCGAGGTCGTCCCGGAGCGTCTCGGGGGTCGTACGGATCCCCGGCACCCCGAAGGACTCCGCGAGGGCCACGAAGTCCGGGCGGGACAGCTCCGTCGCGGTCGCCTCGCCGAAGGCGTCGGACATGTACTCGCGCAGGATGCCGTAGCCACCGTCGTCGACGATCAGCCAGGTCACCGGCAGGTCGTACTGGCGGGCCGTGGCCAGCTCGGCGATCGAGTACATCGCGCCGCCGTCCCCGGAGACCGCGAGGACCGGCTGGGACGGGTCGGCGACCGCCGCGCCGAGCGCGGCGGGGAAGCCGTAGCCGAGGCCGCCCGCGCCCTGCGCCGAGTGCATGGTGTTGGGCCGCCGCGCGTCGAACGCCGACCATGCCCAGTACGCGAGGATCGTCATGTCCCAGAAGGACGGCGCCGCGTCCGGCAGCGCCGCGCGCACGGAGGCGAGGATCCGCTGCTCCAGCGTGAGGTCCTGGGACGCGATCCGCGCGCGGACCTTCTCCAGGAGGGCCGCCACCCGCTCGGGGGCCGAGGGGTCCTCGCGGGGCGCGTCGATCGTCTCCAGGAGCGCCGAGAGCGCGAGGCGCGCGTCCGCGTGGATGCCGAGTCCGGGGTGGTTGGACTCCAGCTTCCCGGCGTCGGCCTCGATCTGGATGACCCGGCCGCGCGGCTTGAACGTGTGGTAGTTCGACGACAGCTCGCCGAGCCCCGAGCCGACCACGAGGAGGACGTCCGCGTCCTCCAGGAAGTCGGTGGTGTGGCGGTCCTCCAGCCACGACTGGAGGGAGAGCGGGTGCTCCCAGGGGAAGGCGCCCTTGCCGCCGAAGGTCGTGACGACCGGGGCGCTCACCAGCTCGGCGAGGGCCAGGAGCTTCCCGGAGGCGTCCGAGCGGACCACACCGCCGCCCGCGATGATCGCGGGGCGCTCGGCGCGGGAGAGCAGGTCGGCGGCGACCGCGGTCAGCTCCGGGCGCGGGACGACCTCGTCCGGCGTCGCGTCCATCGCCGTGACGACCGGCAGCGTCGTCTCCGCCAGGAGCACGTCCTGCGGGATCTCCACCCAGACCGGGCCGTGCGGCGCGGTCAGCGCGGACTCCCAGGCCGCGGCGATCGCCGAGGGGATCTGGGAGGCCGTGCGGACCGTGTGGACCGACTTCACGATGTCGCGGAAGGACGCCTGCTGGTCGCGCAGCTCGTGCAGATAGCCGTGGCGCCCGCCCCCGAGGCCCGCCACCGGCACCTGGCTGCCGATCGCGAGGACCGGCGACGAGCCGGCCGCCGCCTCCTGGAGCGCGGCGAGCGAGGTGAGCGCGCCGGGTCCGGTGGACAGCAGCAGCGGGGCCACCTCGCCGGTGATACGGCCGTACGCGTCCGCCGCGAACCCGGTGTTGTTCTCGACGCGCAGACCCACGTACGTCAGCGAGGAGCGGCGCAGGGCGTCGAACATGCCGAGCGCGTGCTGGCCCGGCAGGCCGAAGACGGTGGTCGCGCCGAGGCCGGACAGGGTCTCGACGACGAGATCGCCGCCGTTGCGCCCGGGGGGCGGGTTCAGGGCGGCCTCCGTCTGGCGCGGGGTGGGGCGCAGCACCAGGTCGTGGTCGTGGGTCATGCGGCGTCTTCTCCTTCTCGCCCGGGCCACGGCCCGGCGGGCGTTCCGGTCCTCGCCCGGGCTACGGCCCGGCGGGCGTTCCGGCAGGCGTCCGGCCGGGGGTCCGGCCGGGCGCACGGGCCGCCGGGCCGCGCACGGCCCGGCGTGCCACGGTCTCCGGCGGCCTCGCGGCCGTGGTCACTTCGCGTGCTGCTCCCCGCCGGAGGCACGGGCGGCGGCGATCTGCCTGCTCATGATCGTCGTCAGCTCGTACGCCGTGTGGGAGGCGGCGACCGCGGTGATCTCCGCGTGGTCGTAGGCCGGGGCGACCTCGACGACGTCCGCCGAGACGAGGTTGCAGGAGGACAGGCCGCGCAGGATCTCGAGCAGCTCGCGGGAGGTCATGCCGCCCGCCTCGGGGGTGCCGGTGCCGGGCGCGTGGGCCGGGTCGAGGCAGTCGATGTCGATGGAGATGTACAGCGGGCGGTCGCCGATGCGCTGGCGCAGCTGGTCGGCGACCTCGTCGGCGCCGCGGCGGTAGATGTCCGCCGAGGTGACGATGCCGAAGCCCATCTTCTCGTCGTCGGTGAGGTCCTTCTTGCCGTACAGCGGGCCGCGCGTGCCGACGTGGGAGAGCGCCTCGGTGTCGAGGATGCCCTCCTCGACGGCCCGGCGGAACGGCGTGCCGTGCGTGTACTCCGCGCCGAAGTACGTGTCCCAGGTGTCCAGGTGGGCGTCGAAGTGGAGCAGCGCGACCGGGCCGTGCTTCTTGGCGACCGAGCGCAGCAGCGGCAGCGCGATGGTGTGGTCGCCGCCGAGGGTCATCATGCGGGCGCCGGAGCCGAGCAGGTCGTCGGCGGCGGCCTCGATGGTCTCCACCGCCTCGTTGATGTTGAACGGGTTCGCGGCTATGTCACCGGCGTCCGCGACCTGCGCGAGCGCGAAGGGCGAGGCGTCCTGCGCCGGGTTGTAGGGGCGCAGGAGGCGGGAGGCCTCACGGATGGCGTTGCCGCCGAAGCGGGCGCCGGGGCGGTAGGAGACGCCGGAGTCGAAGGGCACGCCGACCACCGCGACGTCGGTCTTGCCGCCGACCTCGTCGAGGCGGGGCAGTCGCGCGTATGTCGCCGGGCCCGCGTACCGGGGGATGCGGGAGGAGTCGACGGGGCCGCGGGGGGTCGTCGGGGTCTCGGCGCTGCTCATGGTCGGTTTCCTTCTGCTGGTGCGAGTACTGCGATTCAAGTGTCGCGCGCCCCACTGACAGCGGGCCGCGCGGGGATCTAGACGGCCGCCGGAGCCTGAGGTTCCGTGGCGTCCCGCCCGGCGAGGCGTTCGCGCCAGGCGGCGAGGACGGCCGCGTCGGTGGGCCTGGTGGCCAGGGAGACGGCGACGTACACGGCGAGGGAGGTCAGGAGGCCGTAGTAGACGGGCTGGTTGGCGAGGATGCCGTACCCCCACATGAGCCCGATGACGGACAGGCCGCCGGCGGCGACGGCGGCGAGCGCGCCCTGCGCGGTGCCGCGGCGCCACAGCAGCCCGCCGAGGATCGGCACGAGCAGCCCGGCGACGAGCAGGTTGTAGGCGACGGTCAGCGCCTCGACGACGTCGTTGAGCGCGATGGCGATGAGGATCACGCCGACGCCCATGACGAGGATGAAGACGCGGTTGCCCTTCACCTCGTCGTGCGGCCCGTCGTCGCCGCCGCTCCGCACGGCCCCGCGAAGGCGCGACCAGATGTCGTTGTTGGCGACGGTCGCGCAGGCGATGAGCGCTCCGGAGGACGTCGACATGACGGCGGCGAGCGCGGCGGCGAGGACGAGACCTCGTACGCCCATGGGCAGTTCGTCCTTGACGATGGTCGCGAAGGCGGCATCGGCGCTCGGCAGCTTCGGGTACATGACCTTGGCGGCGGTGCCGATGACGGCACCCGCGATCGCGTAGAGAAGGCAGTAAGTACCGGCGACCGTGCCGCCGTAGCGGGCGACCTTGTCGCTGCGCGCGGTGAAGACGCGCTGCCAGATGTCCTGCCCGATGAGCATGCCGAACGTGTAGATCAGCACGTACGTGAAGATCGTCTCGCCGCCGATGCCCAGCGGGTCGAAGTACTCGGTGGGCAGCTTCGCCCTCATCTCGCCGAAGCCGCCCGCCTTGACGACGGCGATCGGCAGCAGGAGCAACAGCACACCGATGGTCTTCACCACGAACTGCACCATGTCGGTGAGCGTGATGGACCACATGCCGCCGAGCGTGGAGTAGGCGACGACGATCGAGCCGCCGAGGATGATCGCCACCGTGCGGTTCATGTCGAACAGGACGTCGAAGATGGTGGCGTACGCGATGGTCGAGGTGACCGCGAGCATCAGCGTGTACGCCCACATGACCACTCCGGAGATGACGCCCGCGCGCCCTCCGTAGCGCAGGTCGAGCATCTCGGAGACGGTGTAGACCTTCAGGCGCGCGATGCGGGCCGAGAAGAAGACGCTCAGCGCGAGCAGCCCGAGGCCGATGGTGAGGACCATCCAGGCGCCGGAGAGGCCGTACTGGTAGCCGAGGCCGACGCCGCCGATGGTGGAGGCCCCGCCGAGGACGATCGCGGCCATGGTGCCGGAGTACATCCACGGCCCGAGGCGGCGCCCGGCGACCAGGAATTCGCTCTTGGACTTGGCGCGGCGCATGCCCCACCAGCCCATGGCCAGCATCCCGGCGAGATAGACGACGATCACTGTGTAGTCGACGGCCATAAGGGGGGGCCTCCTTCGCGCACCTCGGTGGCGTGTCGTGCAGATGGGGAGTGATGACCGGCCGCGGGGACATCCGCCCGTACCCGCGACCTGCGGTCGGCACGACCTTAGGTGGCCGGAAAGCAACGCTGAAGTGTACGTTTCTTCCACTCCGACCGACCGATACGGATGGAACGTCCACCATGGCCGACCCCCACGGCCCCCTGGGCCCGGCAGCACCCCCCACCCCACCGGTCCCGCTCGCCGCACTGCTCGCCCGCGAGGACCTGGGCCTGCGCCAGATCGCGGGCCCCGACACGGCGGACACGGCCGTGCAGTGGGTGCACACCTCCGAGATGAGGGACCCCTACCCGTACCTCCTCGGGGGCGAGCTGCTCCTGACCGCGGGCGTGCACATCACCGACCCGACGGGCGCGGACGGCGGCCTCGACGCGTACGTGACCCGCATCCTCGCGGCCGGCGGGGCCGCCCTCGGCTTCGGCGTCGCCCCCGTGCACGACACGGTCCCGCGCGCCCTGGTCGCGGCCTGCGACCGCCACGGCCTGCCGCTCCTCGAAGTCCCGCCCCGCACCACGTTCAGCGGCGTCGCGCGCGCGGTATGGCGGCTGATGGCCGAGGCCAGGCACGCGGAGCTGCGGCGGGTGACGGAGGCGCAGCAGAGCCTCGCGACGGCCGCGGCACGGCCCGACCCGGTCCCGGCGGTCCTGCGCCAGCTCGCGGCCCGGCTCGGCGGGCTCGCGGCGCTGTACGGCCCGGACGGGGCACGGCTACAGGCGGCCGGGCAGGCGCCGGACGCGGTGCGGGAGGCGCTGCGGGACCTCACCGGGGTCGTGCGGCGCGCCGTGCCCGCCGCCCCCGCCTCGGCCGCCGCCACGGCCGGCGGAAGCCATCTGGCCGCCTACGCGCTCGGCGGCGGGCGCGGCTTCGCCCTCGGGATCGCCACGGAGCGCCGCGAACCGGGCGACCACACCATCGCGGGCGCCGCGGTCGTGCTTCTCTCCCTGCTCACCGGGGAACACCAGGGCGACTCCGAAGCGGCCCGCTCGGCGGCCCTCGTACGGCTGCTCCTCGGTGCCGCCCCCGAGGAGACCGGGCCTCTCCTGGGCAGCGCCGCCTGGACCGTGGTGCACGCGCGCGGGGAGCGCACCCCGCTGGCCGCTTCGGCGCTCGCCGCGGCGCTCGGCAGCGGTCTTGTCGACCCGCGCGAGGACGTCGTACGCCTGCTCGTCCCCGCCGACCGCGAGGTCGCCCCGGCGGACGGCTGGACCCTCGGCGTCTCCGCCCCCGCCGCCCCGGACGCCCTCGCGGCGGCCGACGCCCAGGCCGCCCGCGCCCTGCGCCGCGCGGAGGCCACCCGCCGCCCCCTCGTAAGGCACCACGCCAACGGCATCGCCGCGCTAGTCGCCCCCGAGGAGGCCGATACCCACGCGCGCGTGCTGCTCGCCCCGCTCGCCGGGAACGAGGCGCTCGTGGAGACCTTGCGGGCCTGGCTCTCCCTGCACGGCAGTTGGGACCGCACGGCGGTCGCGCTCTCCGTCCACCGCAACACGGTCCGCCAGCGCATCGCGCGGTGTGCCGCGCTGCTGGGGGCGGACCTGGACGACCCGGACGTACGGATGGAGCTGTGGTTCGCACTGAGCCGGGAGAGCTGAGCCGGGAGAGCCGACCGTGACGTCCGGCGGCGGCCCGGAGGGGCGCAGGTCACAGCTCCAGGCTTTGATACGGCCCGTCCCCGCGCCCCGACCGACGGCAGAATGGGGAGCATGCCGATACCCAGCCGTCCCGCGCTAGTCGACCATCTCGTCCGCACCCGCATCGCCGGCGATGTCGCCACCCCCCGTGAGAACAACCTCAGCCACTACAGGAAGCTCGCGAACGGCGACCGTCACTACTGGCTCGGCCTGGAGCTGGGCGACCGCTGGACCGACGAGCAGGACGTCCTCGCGGTGATGGCCGAGCGCTGCGGCGTCATCGACGACCCAGGACACCGGCAGGGCCAGGACACCATCGACCCGGAGCTGACGGTCGACGCCCTGGAGCGCATGGCGGCCCGCCTGCGCAAGGCGGCCGCCGGCAAGGAGAGCGTCCTTTTCGCCACCGGCCACCCCGGAGGGCTGCTCGACGTGCACCGCGCGACGGCCGCCGCCCTGCGCGCGGCGGGCTGCGAGATCGTGGTGATCCCCGAGGGGCTGATGGCCGACGAGGGCATGGTCTTCCAATTCGCCGACGTGGCGGTCCTGGAGCGCGGCGCGACGCTGTGGCACACGCACTCCCCCGAGCCGATGAACGCGATCCTGGACGGCCTGGAGCACGCGGGCCGCCCGCAGCCCGACCTGGTGGTCGCCGACCACGGCTGGGCGGGCCGGGCGGGCCAGCGCGGCCTCGACTCGGTCGGCTACGCGGACTGCAACGACCCGGCGCTGTTCATCGGCGAGGCCGAGGGCACGGTCCAGGTGACGGTCCCCCTGGACGACCACGTCACGAGCCCTCGCCACTACGACCCGATGACGGCCTACTTGCTGAACGCGGCGGGGCTGACCCCGGAGTCCTGACCCGTCCCCGGCGTCGGGTCCAGGTACACCCGCCTGATCGCGGGGAAGCGCTCCCGCAGGCGCCGCGCCATGCGGTCGCAGGCCCGCTCGATGTCCGCCGCGCTCGACACGTCCCGGAAGTCCACCTTCGCCGCGACCAGGGCCTCCTTGGGGCCCTGGAGCAGCGTGGTCAGCTCCAGTACGTCCACGACGTGCGGGTCGGCGAGGAGTTCGGCCCGCACCACGGCCCGCATCTCGGCGGGCAGCGGACGGCCGATCAGCAGCTCGGAGTTGGCGTGCCCGAGGACCCAGGCGACGTACACGAGCAGCACGCCGATGCAGAGCGAGGCGACGCCGTCCCACACCCCGGATCCGGTGAGCTGCCCGCCGAGCAGTCCGGCGGCGGCGAGCAGGAGGCCCGCGAGCGCCGCCGAGTCCTCCATGACGACGGCCTTGACCGCCGTGTCGGGGGTGTGGCGCAGATAGCGCTTGAGGCGCACTCCGTAGCGATCGGCCTCACCGCGCGCCTGCTTGAGGCCGGTCCGCAGCGAGTAGCCCTCCAGGAGGAAGGCGACACCGAGCACGAGGTACGAGATGAGCGGGTCGCCCGGCTCATGGCCGTGGGTGAGGGTGTGGATGCCGTCGTACACGGCGAAGACGCCACCGCCGACGAAGGTGGCGACGGAGGCGAGCAGCGCCCAGATGTAGCGGGCCCCTCCGTAGCCGAGCGGATGCTCCTCGTCGGCGGGCCGCTCGCCCGCCTTGAGGGAGGCGAGCAGCATCAGCTCGGTGACGGTGTCGGCCACGGAGTGCGCCGCTTCGGAGAGCATCGCGCTGGATCCGCTGATGACACCGGCGACGGCCTTGGCGAGGGCGATCCCGAGGTTGGCGACGGCGGCGACGATGACGGTGAAGGCGCTCTCGCCGCCGCCTTCCGGCTTCTCTGACGGTTGCTCACTCATGCCACTCGTGTCACCCGTACCACTCATGTCACTCATGTATTCGGACGGTATGTCCGATCAGCACGGAACGCGAACCCTGCCCGTCAGCGCGGAACGCGCACCACGCCCTCTTGAATGACTGTCACCGCGAGCCGCCCGTCCTGCGTCCAGATCCGCGCCTGGCCGAGGCCGCGCCCGCCGGAGGCCGACGGCGACTCCTGGTCGTAGAGCAGCCACTCGTCCGCCCGGAAGGGCCGGTGGAACCACATGGCGTGGTCGAGCGAGGCACCGACGACGTCACCGACCGCCCAGCCGCCCCTGCCGTGCGCGAGCAGCACGGAGTCGAGGAGCGTCATGTCGGAGACGTACGTGGCGAGGCAGACGTGCAGCAGCGGGTCGTCGGCGAGCTTGCCGTGGGTGCGGAACCACACCTGGGAGCGCGGTTCGCGCGGCTGCCCGACGGTGCCCCAGGGCGGCACGTCGGCGTAGCGCAGGTCGACGGCGGCGCGCGCCTCGATCAGCCGCTGGGCGACGGGCCCCGGCAGATGGCGGGGCAGCATCTCGGCGGCGGTGGGGAGCGTCTCGGGGTCGGGCGCGTCCGGCATCGCGGCCTGGTGCTCCAGGCCTTCCTCGTACGTCTGGAAGGACGCGGAGAGGTGGAAGATCGGCTGCCCGTGCTGGACGGCGACGACCCTGCGCGTGGTGAAGGAGCGCCCGTCGCGTATCCGGTCGACGGTGTAGACGATCGGCGCGCCCGCGTCACCGGCGCGCAGGAAGTAGGCGTGCAGGGAGTGGGCGTGGCGGTCGCCGGGGACGGTGCGGCCGGCGGCCACCAGGGCCTGCGCGGCGACCTGTCCGCCGAAGACGCGGGGCACGAGCGCCGAGCGGCTCATGCCCCGGAAGATGTCCTCCTCGATCTGCTCCAGGTCGAGCAGATCGAGGAGGTCCTCAAGTGCCTGGTTCATGAGGGTGGTTCTGCCGGGCGGCTTGCGCAGTGGCCCTCAGAGGCCCATGTCCTTCGCGATGATCATCTTCATGACCTCGCTGGTGCCGCCGTAGATGCGGTTGACGCGGTTGTCCGCGTACAGGCGGGCGATGGGGTACTCGTTCATGAAGCCGTACCCGCCGTGCAGCTGGAGGCACTTGTCGATCACGCGGTGCGCGACCTCGGTGGTGAACAGCTTCGCGGAGGCGGCCTCGGCGGCGGTCAGCTCGCCCGCGTCCAGGGCCTCCAGGGCGCGGTCAACCACGGCCTCGGCGGCGTCCACCTCGGCCTGGCAGGCGGCCAGTTCGAACTTGGTGTTCTGGAAGGAGGCGACCGTCTTGCCGAAGACCGTGCGGTCCTGGACGTACTCCTTGGCGAACCGCACGGCGGCCTTGGCCTGCGCGTACGCGCCGTAGGCGATGCCCCAGCGCTCGGAGGGGAGGTTGCTGCCGAGGTAGTAGAAGCCCTTGTTCTCCTCGCCGAGGAGGTCTTCCACGGGGACCTTGACGTCGACGAACGCCAGCTCGGCGGTGTCGGAGGTCCTCAGGCCGAGCTTGTCGAGCTTGCGGCCGATGGAGTAGCCCTCGGACTTGGTGTCGACGGCGAAGAGGGAGATGCCGAAGCGGCGGTCCTCGGCGGTCGGCGCGGCGGTGCGGGCGCAGACGATCACGCGGTCGGCGTGCACGCCGCCGGTGATGAAGGTCTTGGAGCCGTTGAGGACGTAGTGCGTGCCGTCCTCGGAGAGCTTGGCGGTGGTCTTCATGCCCGCGAGGTCGGAGCCGGTGCCCGGCTCGGTCATCGCGAGGGCCCACATCTCCTCGGCGGAGACGAACTTCTCCAGGTAGCGCTTCTTCTGCTCGTCGGTGGCGAGCATCTTGATGTAGGGCAGGGCGAGCAGCACGTGCACGCCGGAGCCGCCGAAGCTGACGCCCGCGCGGGCCGTCTCCTCGTACTGGACGGCCTCGAACTTGTGCGTGTCCAGGCCTGCGCCGCCGAACTCTTCGGGGACGTTGATCCCGAAGAGGCCCAGCTCGGCGAGCTTGTAGTAGAACTCGCGCGGCACCTGACCGGCGGCGAACCACTCGTCGTGGACGGGGACGACCTCGGCCTCGATGAAGGCGCGCAGGGTCTCCCGGAACGCCTCGTGGTCCTCATTGAAAACGGTACGGCGCACGGAGAACTCCCTCTGCCACTGCCTACGTCGACTAAGCGCTTGCTCAGACTCAGGTTACCCGGCGGTCACCAGAGGCGTCCAGAGACGCAGGTCACTCGGGGGTGGCGGCCGTGCGGGCGGCGCGGGAGGGGGTCACTGGGCGGCCGCCGCCGCGAACGCCCCGCGCGCGAGGCTGTGCAGCAGGTCCGCCATGCCCGCGCGGCTGGGCAGCGCGTCGCGGCGGCTGAGGTGCGGCGTGGAGTTCAGCAGCCCGAAGACCGCGTGCACGCAGACCCTGGCGGCATTCTCGGCGAGGTCCGGATAGACCTTGCGCACCACCTCGACCCAGATCTCCACGTACTGCCGCTGGAGCTGGCGGACCAGCTTGCGGTCGCTGTCCCGCAGGCGGTCCAGCTCGCGGTCGTGCAGGGTGATCAGGGAGCGGTCGTCCAGGGCGAAGTCGATGTGCCCCTCGATGAGCGCGTCGAGGACCCGCGACGGCGACCCGTCCGTGTCGGCCACACAGCGCTTGCCGCCCGTCAGGAGCTGCCCGCTGATGCCGACGAGCAGCTCGGCGAGCATCGCGTCCTTGCCCGCGAAGTGCCGGTAGAGGCCCGGGCCGCTGATGCCGACCGCGGCACCTATCTCGTCCACGCCGACCCCGTGGAAGCCGCGCTCGGCGAAGAGCCGGGCAGCCTCCCTGAGGATCTGCTCGCGGCGGGTGGGGGCGTCGGTTCTGGTGGCCATGAAATTGATTCTAGACAGGTCGGTTAGCGGTCGTTAACCTGAGGGAAACGCGTTAACGCTCATTAACCGATCCGAGCGTGACCGGGTGGACCGAGCAAGGGGGCTCGACTGATGCGGCAGGCACCAGTGCTGACGAGCGCGGCAGATCCCGCGTCCGAGGCATGGCGGGCGAACGAGACGGCGCACACCGCGCTCGTGGAAGAGCTGCGGGCCAAGCTCGCGGCGGCAGCGCTCGGCGGCGGCGAGCGGGCGCGGGCCCGCCATGTGGCGCGCGGCAAGCTGCTGCCCCGGGACCGCGTGGACACGCTCCTCGACCCCGGCTCGCCCTTCCTGGAGCTGGCCCCCCTCGCGGCCGACGGGCTGTATGGCGGGGACGCCCCGGCGGCCGGTGTCATCGCGGGGATCGGCCGGGTCTCGGGCCGCGAGTGCGTGATCGTCGCCAATGACGCCACCGTCAAGGGCGGCACGTATTACCCCATGACGGTGAAGAAGCACCTGCGTGCCCAGGAGGTGGCCCTGGAGAACCGCCTCCCGTGCCTCTACCTCGTCGACTCGGGCGGCGCCTTCCTGCCGATGCAGGACGACGTCTTCCCCGACCGCGAGCACTTCGGGCGGATCTTCTACAACCAGGCGCGGATGTCGGGCGCGGGCATCCCGCAGATCGCGGCGGTCCTCGGCTCCTGCACGGCGGGCGGGGCCTATGTCCCGGCGATGAGCGACGAGGCGGTGATCGTGCGGAACCAGGGCACGATCTTCCTCGGCGGCCCGCCCCTGGTGAAGGCGGCGACCGGCGAGGTGGTGACGGCCGAGGAGCTGGGCGGCGGCGAGGTCCACTCCCGCACCTCCGGCGTCACCGACCACCTGGCGGAGGACGACGCGCACGCCCTGCGGATCATGCGCACCATCGTCTCCACACTCCCCGCGCGCGGCGAACTGCCCTGGCCGGTCCAGCCGGTGGAGGAGCCGAAGGTCGACCCCCTGGGGTTGTACGGCGCGGTGCCGACGGACTCCCGCACCCCCTATGACGTCCGGGAAGTCATCGCGCGCGTGGTCGACGGCTCCCGCTTCGCCGAGTTCAAGGCGGAGTACGGCACGACGCTGGTGACCGGCTTCGCCCACATCCACGGCCACCCGGTCGGGATCGTCGCGAACAACGGCATCCTGTTCTCCGAGTCCGCCCAGAAGGGCGCCCACTTCATCGAGCTGTGCGACCAGCGCGGCATCCCCCTGGTCTTCCTGCAGAACATCTCGGGCTTCATGGTCGGGCGGGACTATGAGGCGGGCGGCATCGCCAAGCACGGCGCGAAGATGGTCACGGCCGTGGCGTGCACGCGCGTGCCGAAGCTGACGGTCGTCGTCGGCGGTTCGTACGGCGCGGGCAACTACTCGATGTGCGGCCGGGCCTACAGCCCCCGCTTCCTGTGGATGTGGCCGAACGCCAAGATCTCCGTGATGGGCGGCGAGCAGGCCGCCTCCGTCCTCGCCACCGTCAAGCGCGACCAGTTGGAGGGGCGCGGCGAGCAGTGGTCGGCCGAGGACGAAGAGGCTTTCAAGGACCCGATCCGCGCGCAGTACGAGGAGCAGGGCAACGCCTATTACGCCACGGCCCGGCTCTGGGACGACGGTGTGATCGACCCCCTGGAGACCCGGCAGGTGCTGGGTCTGGCCCTGACCGCCTGCGCGGGCGCTCCGCTTCCCCAGAGGGAGCCAGGTGCGCCCGGCTTCGGCGTCTTCCGGATGTGACGTGAGGAACCCACTGATGTTCAGCACTGTTCTGGTCGCCAACCGCGGCGAGATCGCGGTCCGCGTCATCCGCACCCTGCGGACGCTCGGCATCCGCTCGGTGGCGGTGTTCAGCGACGCGGACGCGGACGCCCGCCACGTGCGCGAGGCGGACACGGCCGTACGGATCGGTCCGGCGCCGGCCGCCGAGAGCTATCTGTCCGTGGAGAGCATCCTCCGGGCGGCCGCCGCCTCCGGCGCCCAGGCCGTCCACCCCGGTTATGGGTTCCTCGCGGAGAACGCGGGCTTCGCGCAGGCCTGCGCCGACGCCGGGATCACCTTCATCGGCCCGCCCGCCGGGGCCATCTCCCTCATGGGCGACAAGATCCGCGCCAAGGAGACGGTGGAGGCGGCCGGGGTGCCGGTCGTCCCCGGCTCCTCGGGAAGCGGCCTGACCGACGCCGAACTGGCCGCCGCCGCGCGGAAGATCGGTACCCCGGTGCTGCTCAAGCCGAGCGCGGGCGGCGGCGGCAAGGGCATGCGCCTGGTGCGGGACGCCTCGCTGCTCGACGAGGAGATCGCGGCGGCCCGCCGTGAGGCCCGCGCCTCCTTCGGTGACGACACGCTCCTCGTCGAGCGGTGGATCGACCGCCCCCGGCACATCGAGATCCAGGTCCTCGCCGACGGCCAGGGGAACGTGATCCACCTCGGCGAGCGCGAGTGCTCCCTCCAGCGCCGCCACCAGAAGATCATCGAGGAGGCGCCGAGCGTCCTCCTGGACGAGGCCACGCGCGCGGCGATGGGCGAGGCGGCCGTCCAGGCGGCCCGCTCCTGCGGGTACGCGGGCGCGGGCACGGTGGAGTTCATCGTCCCGGGCAAGGACCCCTCCTCGTACTACTTCATGGAGATGAACACCCGCCTCCAGGTGGAGCACCCGGTCACCGAGCTGATCACGGGGCTCGACCTGGTGGAGTGGCAGCTGCGGGTCGCGGCGGGCGAGCGCCTGCCGTTCACCCAGGAGGACATCACCCTGACCGGGCACGCGGTGGAGGCGCGGATCTGCGCCGAGGACCCCTCGCGCGGCTTCCTGCCCTCGGGCGGCACGGTCCTCTCCCTGCGCGAGCCGCAGGGCGACGGCGTGCGCACCGACTCCGGTCTGAGCGAGGGCACGGAGGTCGGCAGCCTCTACGACCCGATGCTCTCCAAGGTCATCGCGTACGGCCCCGACCGCGCCACGGCCCTGCGCAAGCTGCGCGCGGCACTCGCCGGGACGGTCACACTGGGCGTGCCGACGAACGCGGGCTTCCTGCGCAGGCTGCTCGCCCACCCGGCGGTGGTGGCGGGCGAGTTGGACACCGGCCTCGTGGAGCGCGAGGCGGACGGCCTCGTCCCCGACGGCGTGCCGGACGAGGTGTACGAGGCGGCGGCAGCGGTGCGGGAGGCCGCGCTCGCGCCCGCCGAGGGCGGCTGGACGGACCCCTTCTCGGTGCCGAGCGGCTGGCGGCTCGGGGGGACACCGGCGCCCCTGACCCACTGGCTGCACGTGCCGGGACTCGAACCCGTCGCCCACCGGCTCCGGGGAGGCGGCCACACGGTCACCTCCGACCGCGTCTCGGTCACCGTGGACGGCACCCGGCACACCTTCCATCGCGCGGGTGACTGGCTGGGCCGCGACGGCGACGCGTGGCACGTGCGGGACCACGACGCCGTCGAGGCGAGCCTCACGGGCGCCGCGCACGCCGGGGCGGACGCCCTCACCGCCCCCATGCCGGGCACCGTCACGGTCGTGAAGGTCTCCCCCGGCGACCGGGTGAGCGCCGGTCAGAGCCTGCTGGTGGTCGAGGCGATGAAGATGGAGCACGTCATCTCCGCGCCGCACGCGGGCACCGTCACCGAGCTGGACGTGACGCCGGGGTCGACGGTCGCCATGGACCAGGTACTCGCGGTGGTCCTCCCGGCGGAGATGGCGGACACGCCGGACGCGCCGACCGCCGGGACTGCCGGGAGTGCCGCGACCCCCAAAGCGGCCGAGCCGGCCAAGGAGGCCCACGGATGACCACGTCAGGTGCAATCGGCCTCCCCATGAAGGTCGTCTCCCCCGACCTGCCGCCCCGCGTCCGCATCCACGAGGTCGGCGCGCGGGACGGCCTGCAGAACGAGCAGTCGGTCGTGCCCACGGAGGTCAAGGCGGAGTTCGTCCACCGCCTCGCCGACGCGGGGCTGACCACCATCGAGGCGACCAGCTTCGTGCACCCCAAGTGGGTGCCCCAACTGGCCGACGCCGAGCGGCTCTTCCCGCTCCTCGGCGACCTCCAGGGCGTGCACCTGCCGGTCCTCGTGCCGAACGAACGCGGCCTGGAGCGTGCCCTTGCCCTCGGCGCCCACCGCGTCGCCGTCTTCGCCAGCGCCACCGAGTCCTTCGCCAAGGCCAACCTCAACCGCACGGTCGACGAGGCCCTGACGATGTTCGACCCGGTCGTATCCCGCGCGCGGGAGCAGAAGATGCACGTCCGGGGCTATCTCTCCATGTGCTTCGGCGACCCCTGGGAGGGCCCGGTCCCCGTCGCCCAGGTCGTCCGCGTCTGCCGCGCGCTGCTCGACATGGGATGCGACGAGCTGAGCCTCGGCGACACCATCGGCGTGGCCACGCCGGGCCATGTGCGCGCCCTGCTCACCGCGTTGAACGAGGCGGACGTGCCGACCGACCGCGTCGGCGTCCACTTCCACGACACGTACGGCCAGGCGCTCGCCAACACCCTGGCCGCCCTCCAGCACGGCGTGACCACGGTCGACGCCTCCGCGGGCGGCCTCGGTGGCTGCCCCTACGCGAAGAGCGCCACCGGGAACCTCGCCACCGAAGACCTCGTATGGATGCTGCACGGCCTCGGCATCGACACCGGGGTCGACCTCGGCCGCCTCAGCGCCACAAGCGCCTGGATGGCCGGTCACCTGGGCCGGCCCAGCCCGTCCCGCACCGTCCGCGCCCTGACCCACCAGGAACAGTGAGTAAACGATGGACCACCGCCTGAGCCCCGAGCACGAGGAACTCCGCCGCACGGTGGAGGCGTTCGCCCACGACGTCGTCGCCCCGAAGATCGGCGACTTCTACGAGCGCCACGAGTTCCCCTACGAGATCGTCCGCGAGATGGGCCGCATGGGCCTGTTCGGCCTGCCCTTCCCGGAGGAGTACGGCGGGATGGGCGGTGACTACTTCGCGCTCGGCATCGCCCTCGAAGAGCTGGCCCGCGTCGACTCCTCCGTGGCGATCACCCTGGAGGCGGGCGTCTCGCTCGGCGCGATGCCGCTGCACCTGTTCGGCACCGAGGAGCAGAAGCGGCGGTGGCTGCCGAAGCTGTGCTCCGGCGAGGTGCTCGGCGCCTTCGGCCTGACCGAGCCGGACGGCGGCTCGGACGCGGGCGGCACCCGGACCACGGCGGTGCGGGACGGCGACGAGTGGGTCATCAACGGCTCGAAGTGCTTCATCACCAACTCCGGTACGGACATCACCGGCCTGGTCACGGTCACCGCGGTCACCGGCCGCAAGCCGGACGGCCGCCCGCTGATCTCCTCCATCATCGTGCCGTCGGGGACACCGGGCTTCACGGTCGCCGCGCCGTACTCGAAGGTGGGCTGGAACGCCTCGGACACCCGCGAGTTGTCCTTCTCCGACGTACGCGTCCCCGCGGCGAACCTCCTGGGCGAGGAGGGCCGTGGCTACGCCCAGTTCCTGCGGATCCTGGACGAGGGCCGCGTCGCCATCTCCGCGCTCGCCACCGGCCTCGCGCAGGGCTGTGTGGACGAGTCGGTGAAGTACGCCAAGGAGCGGCACGCCTTCGGCAAGCCGATCGGGGCGAACCAGGCCATCCAGTTCAAGCTCGCCGACATGGAGACGCGGGCGCACATGGCGCGGGTCGGCTGGCGGGACGCGGCGTCGCGGCTGGTCGCCGGTGAGCCGTTCAAGAAGGAGGCGGCGATCGCCAAGCTCTACTCCTCGACGGTGGCCGTGGACAACGCCCGCGAGGCCACCCAGATCCACGGTGGCTACGGCTTCATGAACGAGTACCCCGTGGCCCGGATGTGGCGGGACTCCAAGATCCTGGAGATCGGCGAGGGCACCAGCGAGGTCCAGCGGATGCTCATCGCCAGGGAGCTGGGTTTCGCGGGCTGACTCCCGGCAAGACGAACGCCAGGACTCCAAGCCGCCGGTGCCGCCTGTGCCGCCAATGCCGCCGGTGCCGCCTCGTGACGGTGTGACGTAGGGCCCCCTGGACTTCAGGTGAGCTTAGGCTAGCCTAAGCTCTACTTCCGGCCAGTGGCCCCGCCACCGCACCGTCACGAAAGCAGAGAACCCACATGTCCCAGCCCCGTCCCAACAAGCCCTCCCGCCGCGGCATACTCGCCGCCGGTGGCGCCCTCGGCCTCACCGCCGTCCTGGCAGCCTGCGGCAACGACAAAAAGGACGGGGACAGCAAGGGCAAGGGCGGCGCGGCCAAGTCCGGCCCCTGGAGCTTCAAGGACGACCGCGGCCAGACGGCCAAGCGGGACGCCACGCCGAAGAACATCGTCGCGTTCACCGGTGTCGCCGCCGCCCTGTTCGACTACGGCATCGAGTGCAAGGGTGTTTTCGGCCCGACGAAGACCAAGGACGGCAAGGCCGATGTCCAGGCCGGCGACATGGACATCAGCAAGCTGACCATCATCGGCAACGAATGGGGTCAGTTCAAGATCGAGAAGTACGCGGCCCTCGCCCCGGACGTGCTGATCTCCACGATGTTCGACGACCAGGGCACCCTCTGGTACGTGCCGGAGGAGAGCAAGGACAAGATCCTCAAGCTCGCCCCGAGCGTCGGCGTCAGCGTCTACGACCGCCAGATGACCCACCCGCTCCAGCGCATCCTCGCGCTCGCCGAGTCGCTGGGCGCGGACGTGAAGGCGGACAAGGTCGTCAAGGCGAAGAAGCGCTTCGAGGACGCGTCCGAGCGGCTGCGCAAGGTCGCCAAGGCGCACAAGGACATCAAGGTCCTGGTCGGCTCCGCGAGCCAGGAGCTGTTCTACGTCTCCGGCACGAACCTCTCGGCCGACCTGGAGTACTTCAAGGCGCTCGGCGTGAACTTCATCGAGCCGCCGGAGAAGGCCAAGAAGGAGTCCGGCGGCTGGTTCGAGAACCTCAGCTGGGAGAACGTGGACAAGTACGACGCGGACATCATCATGATGGACAACCGCACCTCCGCCATCCAGCCGGCCGACCTGGACAAGTCCAAGCCGACGTGGAAGAAGCTGCCCGCGGTCAAGGCCGGCCAGGTCATCCCGCGCGTCACCGAGCCCATCTTCTCGTACGACAAGTGCGCGCCGATCCTGGAGGACCTGGCGGACGCGATCGAGAAGGCGAAGAAGCTCAAGAAGGGCGCCTGACCCTCGCGTTGACGGCCGCCACGCGCGTCGACCTCCCCTCGCACCGACGGCCGCCCCTTCCATTTACGGAGGGGGCGGTTCCGTTTTTGTCACACAGGGGTACCCCCGGGTTCAGTGGGGCAGGAGCTTAGGTTAGGCTAACCTTAGCTTCACACCCCGCGCGCCTCCCCACACTCCTGTCCCCGAGTGCGCGGTCAAGTCCCCTCACCTGGAGGACAGTTCATGCGCTCGCACCTGCTCAATGACACCACCGCGGAGCGGTACCGCAGCTCCGTGATCGAAGGAGTCGAGCGGGTGGCGGCCCAACTCGCCACCACCTCACGTCCGTTCACCGGCATCTCCGTCGACGAGCTCGCGCCCCGCATCGACGCCGTCGACCTGGAGAAGCCCCTGCACGACACCATCGCCGCGCTCGACGAGCTCGAAGAGCTGTATCTGCGCGACGCGGTGTACTTCCACCACCCCCGCTACCTCGCCCACCTCAACTGCCCGGTCGTCATCCCCGCCGTCCTGGGCGAAGCGGTGCTCTCCGCCATCAACTCCTCGCTCGACACCTGGGACCAGTCCGCGGGCGGCACGCTCATCGAGCGCCGCATCATCGACTGGACCTGCGAGCGCATCGGGCTCGGCCCGGCCGCCGACGGGGTCTTCACCAGCGGCGGCACCCAGTCCAACCTCCAGGCGCTGCTGCTCGCCCGCGAGGAGGCCAAGGAGCAGGACCCCACCCGGATGCGCATCTTCGCCTCCGAGGTCGGCCACTTCAGCGTCCAGAAGGCGGCCCGGCTGCTCGGCCTCGGCGAGGAAGCCGTCGTGGTGATCCCCACCGACCACAACAAGCGCATGCAGACCGTGGCCCTCGCCCACGAGCTGGAGCGCTGCCGGCGCGACGACCTCTCCCCCATGGCTGTCGTCGCCACCGCGGGCACCACCGACTTCGGCTCCATCGACCCGCTGCCCGAGATCGCCGAGCTGTGCGCGCGGTACGGCACCTGGATGCACGTGGACGCCGCGTACGGCTGCGGGCTGCTCGCCTCCCGCAAGAACCGGCACCTCCTCGACGGCATCGAGCGCGCCGACTCCGTCACCGTGGACTACCACAAGTCCTTCTTCCAGCCGGTCAGTTCCTCGGCCGTGCTCGTGCGCGACGGGGCGACGCTGTCCCACGTCACCTACCACGCCGAGTACCTCAACCCGCGCCGCATGGTGCAGGAGCGCATCCCCAACCAGGTCGACAAGTCCCTCCAGACGACCCGGCGCTTCGACGCCCTCAAGCTGTGGATGACCCTGCGCGTGATGGGCGCCGACGGCATCGGCGGCCTCTTCGACGAGGTGTGCGACCTGGCCTCGGAGGGCTGGAAACTGCTCGCCGCCGACCCCCGCTTCGACGTCGTGGTCGAGCCGCAGCTCTCCACCCTCGTCTTCCGCTACATCCCCGCCGCGATCTGCGACCCGTCCGCGATCGACCGCGCCAACCTCTACGCCCGCAAGGCCCTGTTCGCCTCCGGTGACGCGGTCGTCGCGGGCACCAAGGTGGGCGACCGCCAGTTCCTGAAGTTCACCCTGCTCAACCCCGAGACCACCACCGCCGACATCACGGCTGTCCTCGATCTGATCGCCGGCCACGCCGAGCAGTACCTGGGAGAGAACCTTGACCGCGCCTGCTGACCCCCACCAGCCGCCCGCGCCGTACGACTTCATCGGCATCGGCCTGGGCCCGTTCAACCTCGGCCTCGCCTGCCTGACGGAGCCGCTGGACGAGCTGAGCGGCCTCTTCCTGGAGTCCAAGCCCGACTTCGAGTGGCACTCCGGGATGTTCCTGGAGGGCGCCCACCTCCAGACGCCGTTCATGTCGGACCTGGTCACGCTGGCCGACCCGACATCCCCGTACTCCTTCCTGAACTACCTGAAGGAATCGGGACGGCTGTACTCCTTCTACATCCGCGAGAACTTCTACCCCTTGCGGACCGAGTACAACGACTACTGCCGCTGGGCCGCCGCGCGCCTGACCTCGATCCGCTTCAGCACGACGGTCGAGGAGGTCACCTACGAGGACGACACCGAGCTGTACGTCGTACGGACCACCGCCGGCGACCTCTTCCGCACCCGCCGCCTCGTCCTCGGCACCGGCACGCCGCCACACCTGCCCGAGGCCTGCGACGGCCTCGGCGGAGACGCGATCCACAACTCGCGCTACCTCCAGAGCAAGGCGGAGCTGCAGAAGAAGGAGTCGATCACGCTCGTCGGCAGCGGCCAGTCCGCCGCCGAGATCTACTACGACCTCCTGAGCGAGATCGACGTCCACGGCTACCGGCTGAACTGGGTCACCCGCTCCCCCCGCTTCTTCCCCCTCGAATACACCAAGCTGACGCTGGAGATGACCTCTCCGGAGTACATCGACTACTTCCACGCGCTGCCCGAGGCGACCCGCTACCGCCTGGAGACCCAGCAGAAGGGCCTCTTCAAGGGCATCGACGGCGAGCTGATCAACGCCATCTTCGACCTGCTCTACCAGAAGAACCTCACCGGGCCCGTCCAGACCCGGCTGCTCACCAACACCGCGCTGACCGAGGCGACGTACGACAGCGAGAACCGCACGTACACGCTGGGGCTGCGCCAGGAGGAGCAGGAGAAGGAGTTCCGGCTGCGCACCCAGGGCCTGATCCTCGCCACCGGCTACAAGTACCAGGTCCCCGACTTCCTCGCGCCGGTCCACGACCGCATCCGCTGGGACGGACGGGGCCGCTACGACGTGGCGCGCAACTACAGCATCGACACCACCGGGAACGGCATCTACCTCCAGAACGCCTCGGTGCACACCCACTCGATCACCAGCCCCGACCTCGGCATGGGCGCGTACCGCAACGCGTACATCGTCGGCGAGCTGCTCGGCCGCGAGGTCTACCCGGTCGAGAAGTCCATCGCGTTCCAGGAGTTCGCCGCACCGGAGGGAGTTCTCATATGACCGGCGACCGCACCACCGGCGGCGACTTCACGTTCCGCCCGCTCGACCCGCTGTCCGACGCCGAGCTGCTGCACGGCTGGGTCACGCACCCCAAGGCCTCCTTCTGGATGATGCAGGACGCCTCCCTGCCCGACGTCGAGCGCGAGTACATGGCGATCGCCGCCGCCGAGCACCACGACGCGTTCATCGGCCTGCACAAGGGCGTGCCGTCGTTCCTGATGGAGCGGTACGACCCCCGGTACGTGGAACTCGTCGGCCTCTACGAGCCGCTCCCCGGCGACGTCGGCATGCACTTCCTCACCGCGCCCTCCGACGTCCGCATCCCCGGCTTCACGCGCGGTGTGATCACCGCGGTGATGCGGGAGCTCTTCGCCGACCCGGCGACCGAGCGCGTCGTCGTCGAGCCCGACGTGCGCAACACGGCGGTGCACGCCCTCAACGAAACCGTCGGGTTCCGCCCCGAGACCGTCATCCAGAAGCCGGAGAAGGAAGCCCTGCTGAGCTTCTGCACCCGCGCTCAGTTCGAAGCAGCAGTACGCGAAAGGGAACTGGCGATATGACCCTGTCCGACGCCGTGGCGCACCTGACCCCGGAGCGCTGGGCCACAGCCAACCGCCTGCTCATCCGCAAGGCGCTCGCCGAGTTCGCCCACGAGCGGCTGCTCACCCCCGAGCCGCTGGGCGAGGGCGCGTACGTGATCCGCAGCGACGACGGCCTCACCCGCTACCGCTTCGCCGCCCGGGTCCTGCGCCTGGACCACTGGCAGATCGACGCCGACTCGATCACCCGCCACCGCGACGGCACCGAACTGGCGCTGAACTCCCTGGAGTTCTTCACCGAACTGCGCGGCGCGCTCGGCCTGAGCGACGCGATCCTGCCGGTCTACCTGGAGGAGATCTCCTCCACGCTCTCCGGCATCTGCTACAAGCTCACCAAGCCCGCGCTCCCCGCCGCCGAACTCTCTCGCTCCGGCTTCCAGGAGATCGAGACGGGCATGACCGAGGGCCACCCCTGCTTCGTCGCGAACAACGGACGGCTGGGCTTCGGTGTGCACGAGTACCTTTCGTACGCTCCTGAGACCGCGAGCCCCGTACGCCTGATCTGGCTGGCGGCGCGCAAGGACCGGGCCGCCTTCACGGCGGGCGCTGGCCTCGACTACGAGTCGTTCCTCCGCGCCGAGCTGGGCGAGGAGACCCTGGCCCGCTTCGACCGCGTCCTGCGCGACAAGGGCCTGGACCCGGCGGAGTACCTGCTCATCCCCGCCCACCCCTGGCAGTGGTGGAACAAGCTCTCGGTGACGTTCGCGGCCGAGGTCGCACAGCAGCACCTCGTCTGCCTCGGCGAGGGCGACGACGAGTACCTCGCGCAGCAGTCGATCCGCACCTTCTTCAACCGGACCTCGCCCGAGAAACACTATGTGAAGACGGCCCTCTCCGTCATCAACATGGGCTTCATGCGCGGCCTCTCGGCGGCGTACATGGAGGCGACCCCGGCGATCAACGACTGGCTCGCGCACCTCATCGAGACCGACGAGACACTGCGCGGGACCGGCCTGACGATCATCCGCGAGCGCGCGGCCGTCGGCTATCGCCACCTGGAGTACGAGGCCGCCACCGACCGCTACTCCCCCTACCGCAAGATGCTCGCCGCGCTGTGGCGCGAGAGCCCGGTGGCATCCCTCGGCGAGGGCGAGCAGCTGGCCACGATGGCCTCGCTGCTGCACGTCGACCGCGACGGCGGCAGCTTCGCCGGGGCGCTCGTCGAACGCTCGGGCCTCGCCCCGACCGAGTGGCTGCGCCGCTATCTGCACGCGTATCTGACGCCGCTGCTGCACAGCTTCTACGCGTACGACCTGGTCTTCATGCCGCACGGCGAGAACGTGATCCTCGTCCTGAAGGACGGTGTCGTCCAGCGCGCGATCTTCAAGGACATCGCCGAGGAGATCGCGGTCATGGACCCGGACGCGGTCCTTCCGCCGGTCGTCGAGCGCATCCGCGTGGAGGTCCCGGAGGACAAGAAGCTCCTGTCCATCTTCACGGACGTCTTCGACTGCTTCTTCCGCTTCCTTGCCGCGAACCTCGTCACGGAGGGCCTGATCGACGAGGACGCCTTCTGGGGCTCCGTCGCCGAGTGCGTCACCGCCTACCAGGAGGCGACCCCGCACCTGGCGGAGAAGTTCAAGCAGTACGACATGTTCGCCCCGGAGTTCTCGCTCTCCTGCCTCAACCGCCTCCAGCTGCGCAACAACGAGCAGATGGTGGACCTGGCGGACCCCTCGGGTGCGCTGCAACTGATCGGGACGCTGAAGAACCCGATCGCATGAGCCGGGCGGGGCTCCCGGGACGGTCCCCGGGAGCCCCGCCTTGATGCCTGCCCCCATGCCTACCGGGCGGGCCAGGGCACCTGCGGCGACTTGTAGTAGCCGATGCCCAGCGCGTCCCACCGCGGGGCCTGCGCGGCGAGCCGCCCCTTGTACCGCTCCCAGTCGTGCGTGGCCGCGGGCGACCAGCCGAGTTCGGCGATCCCCGGCAGGCGCGGGAACGCCATGTAATCCAGGTGCGCGGAGGTGGACAGGGTCTCCGTCCACAGCGGCGCCTCGACACCCATGACCGCGTCGGCGGGCGCCCCCTTCAGGTAGGTCGCCGGGTCCCAGTCGTACGAGCGCCGCACCTCGACGAGGCCCGCCCAAGTCAGGCCGAGCGGGGTGTCCTTGGTGTACTTCATGTCGAGGTAGGAGCGGTCGGCCGGCGAGAGGACCAGCTTGGTGCCGTTCCTCGCGGCGTTCACCACCTGCTCGCGCTCGGCGGCGCCCGTCCTGTCGTATCCCCAGTACTGGGCGACGGCCCCCTCGGCGGGCCTGGCGCCGGCCAGCTGGTGCCAGCCCATCACCTTCTTGCCGTACTTGGCGACCACCGGCTGCACCTTGTCCATGAAGGCGACGAAGTCCTCGTGGCTGGTGGAGTGCGCCTCGTCGCCGCCGATGTGGAGGTACTCGCCGGGCGTCAGCGCGGCCAGCTCACGGATCACGTCGTCCACGAAGTCGTACGTCACGTCCTTCTTGACGCACAGCGAGCTGAAGCCGACCGCGGTGCCGGTGTAGAGGGGCGGGGCCACGCCGTCGCAGTTCAGTTCGGCGTACGAGGCGAGGGCCGCGTTGGTGTGCCCCGGCATGTCGATCTCGGGGACGACCTCCAGATGCCGCGAGGCGGCGTAGGCGACGATCTCCTTGTACTGCTCCTTCGTGTAGTAGCCGCCCTTGCCGCCGCCGACCTGTGTGGAGCCGCCGTACGTGGCCAGGCGCGGCCAGGAGTCGATGGCGATGCGCCAGCCCTGGTCGTCGCTGAGGTGCAGGTGCAGCTTGTTCATCTTGTAGAGCGCCGCCTGGTCGATGTAGCGCTTGACCTGGTCGACGGTGAAGAAGTGCCGCGACACGTCGAGCATCGTGGAGCGGTAGCCGTATCGCGGCATGTCCTTGATGGTGCCGCCCGCGATCCGCCATGGGCCGCGCTGCTCGGTCTTCTCCTCGACGGCGGCGGGCAGTTGCTGGCGGACCGTCTGCACACCGTGGAAGAGCCCGGCGTCCGACCAGGACGTGATGGTGAGGGAGGCGCGCGTCGAGATGACCCGGTACCCCTCGCCGCCAAGAGCCTTGTTCTCCGGCTCGGCGCCGATCCGCAGCCGGATGCCGTCACCGCCCTCGGTCGTGGTGACCGGGAGCCGGTAGCCGGTGGAGGGGCGCAGCACCTTCGCGAGGTACTCGCCGACGCGCCGCTCCTGCGCGTTGCCGACGCGGATCCGGGTCCGCGCGGTGATCTCGTAACCGGCGCCGCCCGCCTCGGCCTTCATGGGCGCGGGGACGATCTGGCCGAGCGGGGTGACGGAGGGCTTGGCCGCCGTGCCCGCGGAGGCGGGAGCGGGGGCGGCGGCTAAGGAGGAGACTCCGGCGGCCGCGACGAGCAGCAGCGAGCCGAGCAGACGTGACGTTCTGTGGTGCGTTCTCACAAGCGGTCCCTTCGACGGGCCGACGCAGCGCAACCGAACGATTCCCATTGGTAACTCGGCCCCTACAAGGGGTCAAGGGCCATAGGCCATCAGTGCGAGGAGTCGGCGTGAGGAGTCGGTGCGAGAATCCCCGCATGGCGGAAATCATCCAGCGGGACGGGACCTGGACCTTCGACGGGGAGACGCTGCGGCTCGTGCCGGGCCACGACAAGAGCGTCTCCCTGCTGCGCAAGACGCTGGGCGAACTGGCCGTGCCACTCGGCGCGTTGGCCGGCATAGCCTTCGAGCAGGGCAAGAAGTCGGGCCGGTTGCGGCTGCGGCTGCGCGACGGCGCCGACCCGCTGCTCCAGGCGACCGGCGGCAAGCTGGCGGACGCGTCCGACCCGTATCGGCTCCTTGTGGAGCCGGACCGGTACGGCGTGGCGGAGTACCTCGTCGACGAGGTCCGCAACGCCCATCTGATTGAACAGGTGCCCACCACGCCCTGTACGTCCTACCTCCTCCCCGGCCCGCCCCTGCCCCTGTCCGTCTCCGCCGGGGACGGCACGGCGAGCTTCGACGGGGAGTGCGTACGCCTGGAGTGGAACTGGAAGGCGGAGGAGGCGAAGTCGGCGTCCGGCACCAGGACACTGGCGCTCGCCGACCTCACGGCGGTGGAGTGGCAGCCCGCGGCCGGCCTGGAGAACGGCCACCTCCGCTTCACGGTACGGAACGCCCCGACCAAGGCGCCGCCGAAGTACGACCCGAACGCGGTGGAGCTGTGGGGCTTCAAGAAGGACCCGCTGATGGCCCTGGTCGCCGCCGCGGTCCAGGCCCGCCTCCCCCACCCCTCGGCCCCCGCGCCCCCGCCCACCCCGGCCGACGCGCCGCCCGCCGACGCCAAGGGCCACGCCCCGGCACCGGCCCCCGCCGACGACCACGACGCCCTGCTGCGCCGCCTGCGCGAGCTGGGGGAACTGCACAAGGCCGGCATCCTCACGGACGAGGAGTTCACCACGGCCAAGCAGGCGGTCCTGCGCCGCATGTAGGCCACCCGACCCCACTTTCCGGCGCGCGCTTGCCCGATTCCGGGCAGGATTCTTGCGAAAGCGGGCAAGATCCCTCAGGATCAGCAGACATGCACGACGACCTGGTGGACCACCTCACCCGCAGCACCCCGCTCCGGCGGGGCGAAGCGCTGCGGGTCATCCAGGACGTGCTCGCCTACTTCGACGAGACGACCGAAGCGTTCGTCCGTCGCCGCCACCGCGAACTGCAGGGTCAGGGCCTGCTGAACGCGGCGATCTTCGAACAGATCTCGGCGGAGCTCGCATACCGCGCGGTGGCACCGCCGGAGCTCACCCTCCGGCAGCTGCGCCGCATCATCTACGGCTAGGACACCCTCTATGTGTGGAATCGTCGGTTACATCGGCAAGCGTGACGTCGCCCCGCTGCTCCTCGAAGGCCTCCAGCGCCTGGAGTACCGCGGCTACGACTCGGCGGGCATCGCCATCACCAGCCCCAAGGCCTCGGGGCTGAGGACGGTCAAGGCCAAGGGCCGCGTCCGCGACCTGGAGGCCAGGGTCCCCGCCCGCTTCAAGGGCACCACCGGCATCGCCCACACCCGCTGGGCCACCCACGGCGCCCCCTCCGACGAGAACGCCCACCCGCACCTCTCGCAGGACGAGAAGGTCGCCGTCGTCCACAACGGCATCATCGACAACGCCTCCGAGCTGCGCGCCAAGCTCACCGCCGACGGCGTCGAGTTCCTCTCCGAGACGGACACCGAGGTCCTCACCCACCTCATCGCCCGCTGCCAGGCGGACACCCTGGAGGAGAAGGTCCGCGAGGCGCTGCGCCACATCGAGGGCACGTACGGCATCGCCGTCCTGCACGCCGACTTCCACGACCGCATCGTCGTCGCCCGCAACGGCTCCCCGGTCGTCCTCGGCATCGGCGAGAAGGAGATGTTCGTCGCCTCGGACGTCGCCGCGCTCGTCTCGCACACCCGCCAGGTCGTCACCCTCGACGACGGCGAGATGGCCACCATCAAGGCCGACGACTACCGCACGTACACCACCGAGGGCTCCCGCACGACCGCCTCGCCGACCACCGTGGAGTGGGAGGCCGAGTCGTACGACATGGGCGGCCACGACACGTACATGCACAAGGAGATCTTCGAGCAGCCCGACGCGGTCGACCGCGTCCTGCGCGGCCGCATCGACGACCGCTTCTCCACCGTGCACCTCGGCGGCCTGAACCTGGACGCGCACGACGCCCGCAAGGTGCGCCGAGTCAAGATCCTCGGCTGCGGCACCTCGTACCACGCGGGCATGATCGGCGCCCAGATGATCGAGGAGCTGGCCCGCATCCCCGCCGACGCGGAGCCCGCGAGCGAGTTCCGCTACCGCAACGCGGTCGTGGACCCCGACACCCTCTACATCGCGGTCTCCCAGTCCGGCGAGACGTACGACGTGCTCGCCGCCGTCCAGGAGCTGAAGCGCAAGGGCGCCCGCGTGCTCGGCGTCGTGAACGTGGTCGGTTCCGCGATCGCCCGTGAGGCGGACGCGGGCGTGTACGTCCACGCGGGCCCGGAGGTCTGCGTCGTCTCCACCAAGTGCTTCACGAACACCACCGTCGCCTTCGCCCTGCTCGCCCTGCACCTCGGCCGCATCCGCGACCTGTCGGTCTCCGACGGCAAGCGGATCATCGAGGGCCTGCGGAAGCTGCCCGGCCAGATCTCGGAGATCCTCAAGCAGGAGGACGAGATCAAGAAGATCGCCAAGAGCTACGCGGACGCCCGTTCGATGCTCTTCATCGGGCGCGTACGCGGCTACCCCGTCGCCCGCGAGGCCTCCCTCAAGCTCAAGGAGGTCTCGTACATCCACGCCGAGGCCTACCCCGCCTCCGAGCTGAAGCACGGCCCGCTCGCCCTCATCGAGCCCGCCCTGCCGACCGTCGCGATCGTCCCGGACGACGACCTCCTGGAGAAGAACCGCGCCGCCCTGGAGGAGATCAAGGCCCGCAGCGGCAAGATCCTCGCGGTCGCGCACCAGGAGCAGGAGAAGGCCGACCAGACGATCCTCGTCCCGAAGAACGAGAACGAGCTGGACCCGATCCTGATGGGCATCCCGCTCCAACTCCTCGCCTACCACACGGCGTTGGCGCTCGGCCGGGACATCGACAAGCCGCGCAACCTGGCGAAGTCCGTCACCGTCGAGTAGTCCACGGGATCACCGGGTCACCGGGCCAGAACATGTGAACGGCTCCCCGCGCGTGCCACCAACGCGCGGGGAGCCGTTCCCTCAAGGGCCGGGGTCGCCCATTACCCCGACCCGCGCCCGCTGCGGCCGGTGGCCTTTATGTACCCTTCGCGGCGCCGGGGAGCACCTCTACACACGAGTAGATTTATCTGCCGGCGTTACGGGACGACCGGCTTCACGGAATGACCGGCTTCACGGAATGACGACGACGGGCCGCTGCGCCCGCCGCGCGAGCCGCCCCGCCACGGAGCCGAAGATGCGGCCGACGATGCCGTGGGTGGAGCCGACGACGATCGCGTCCGCGCTGTACTCGCGGCCGACCTCCTCCAGCTCGTGGCAGATGTCGCCGCCGCGCTCGACGAGGATCCAGGGCACCTCGGCCAGATAGTCCGCACAGGCCAGCTCGAGCCCGAGCACCTCGGTGCGGTGGTCCGGCACGTCGACGAAGACCGGCGGCTCGCAGCCCGCCCAGACGGTGGTGGGCAGCCGGTTGGCGACATGCACGATGATCAGGCCGGAACCCGACCGGTGGGCCATGCCGATGGCATATGCGAGGGCCCGCTCACTGGAGGTCGAGCCGTCGAAGCCGACGACGACACCGTGCCGGAAGGCGGGATCGCAAGAATGACGTGGTTCTTCCGCCGCTCGGGGGGTCGCCGACGGATCGGCGACCTGCCGCTTGCGGTCCGCTGGTTCGGAGTATTCGTGACCGGCCATGGGTGTCTCGGCGAAGGAGTCCTCTGTGGGAGGGTCTGCTTGTTCAGACGCTGCGAAAGCTCGGGACCTGGGAGGTCGTCGGTTCGGACCCGGAAGGTCGTCCGGGAATCATCTTCCCAACCCCATACCCCCAAGGGTACGGCGACACTCCTCTCCTGCCCAGAGCCTGCGAAGAGCCCGCACGGGCCCGCGCCGGGCCGCGCACAGGGCCCCCGGCGTTCACCGGAGCATGCATGAGCCTCGCCCGTATGGCAATGGTTGCTGCCTCCTACAGGTGGTTTGCGCACCCGTCCGGGACCCGTCCGGCGCCCACCCGGCGGCACGCCAGTGACCGGCCGCCCGACCGCGCGTTGAACCCCCGTACGCCACCGCCACAGGGAGCACGCCGTGCCTGGAACCCCGACCGCGTCCCCACCCACCCGCAAGCACCGCCCGGTCCCCGGCCCACGCGCCCGGGAGGCCCGGCGGACACCCCCGCAGGACTCGGTGAGCGACGTGGTCCGCTGGGCGGTCTTCAGCTGCGTGCTGGTTCCGGTCGTCCTTGTGGGGTACGGGATCTCGTTGGCGGGCGCGGGCGGCGCGGCGCTCGGTCTCGCGGCCGTCACCGGGGTCTGCCGGGTGCTGCTCCGGCAGTCCGAGCGGGGCGCCGCGCGACTGCGCGCGGAGGAGAACAACGGGCACCGCGGACGGCACGGCAGAACGGGCACGGGGGCGCACCGGGGCCTGCGGCACAGCGCCGAGAGCGCGCCGGTCGACTGACCGATTCGCACACACGCTCCCGTAGCTTTTCAGCCAACTTCCGGGAGTCGGGCATTCCTTGGCCGAACGGGCCCCCAACCCCCGTCCGAACAGGGCTGAAAGGTGCTCCGAAGGCGTGCGCACCCTACGGGGACCGGCCATGGAGCCGAGGCGCACTTCCCTGCACGGCCCACGAGTGCAACGCTTCGTGATCGAATGCTTCACGCCAAGTTGCCATGTCGACAATCTGCCGGGTGCTGAACTGGTCACCCCGGCAGCACGGGACACAGTAGATTCGATCTTGACTGTATTACGGCGGGGGACTGGTGGAGGACCGAGGGGAAACGTGCAGGAGCGACAGGCCCAGCAAGCACGTCAGGCACGTCAAGCACATCAGGAACGGGGAGCCGCTACGACCGAGGGGGGTTTAGCACCATGAGCCACGACTCCACTGCCGCGCCGGAGACCACGGCCCGGAAGCTTTCCGGCCGCCGCCGCCGGGAGATCGTAGCGGTGCTGCTCTTCAGCGGTGGCCCCATCTTCGAGAGTTCCATACCGCTCTCCGTCTTCGGCATCGACCGGCAGGACGCGGGTGTCCCCCGTTACCGGCTGCTCGTGTGCGCCGGAGAGGACGGCCCGCTGCGGACCACCGGCGGGCTCGAACTCACCGCACCGCACGGCCTGGAGGCCATCGGCCGGGCGGGCACGGTCGTCGTACCGGCCTGGCGGTCGATCACGTCTCCGCCGCCGCCGGAAGCACTCGACGCGCTGCGCCGCGCGCACGAGGAGGGCGCCCGCATCGTCGGGCTCTGCACCGGCGCGTTCGTACTCGCCGCCGCCGGCCTGCTCGACGGCAGGCCCGCGACCACCCACTGGATGTACGCGCCGACGCTCGCGAAGCGCTATCCGTCCGTGCACGTGGACCCGCGCGAGCTGTTCGTCGACGACGGGGACGTCCTGACGAGCGCCGGCACCGCGGCCGGAATCGACCTCTGTCTGCACATCGTGCGCACGGACCACGGCAACGAGGCGGCGGGCGCGCTCGCCCGCAGGCTCGTGGTGCCGCCGCGCCGGGCCGGCGGTCAGGAGCGCTATCTCGACAGGTCTTTACCCGAGGAGATCGGCGCCGACCCGCTCGCCGAGGTCGTCGCCTGGGCGCTGGAACACCTCCACGAGCAGTTCGACGTGGAGACCCTGGCCGCGCGCGCGTACATGAGCAGGCGGACCTTCGACCGCAGGTTCCGCTCGCTCACCGGGAGCGCTCCCCTGCAGTGGCTGATCACCCAGCGGGTGCTCCAGGCGCAACGCCTCCTCGAGACGTCCGACTACTCCGTGGACGAGGTGGCGGGCCGCTGCGGCTTCCGCTCGCCGGTCGCGCTGCGGGGACACTTCCGGCGCCAGCTGGGCTCGTCCCCCGCCGCGTACCGGGCCGCCTACCGCGCGCGCAGGCCCCAGGGCGAGCGCGCGCTGGAGTCCGCCCCGGCCTCCTCGCACTCCATGCCCGCGCTGGTGGAGGCGGGTCCGGTGCCGACCCAGACCCGGCGCACGGCGGCGGCCAGCGCGCTCGGCCCCTCGGCCTCCGTGCCCACCGAGCCGGGCAAGCCGCACTCGGACGCGTACGCGGGGCACGCGGGCCGTCCGCCCCTGCCCGGCCAGAGGAGCGCGCCGTAGGGTAAGACGCATGAACGATCGCATGGTGTGGATCGACTGCGAGATGACCGGGCTCTCGTTGACGGACGACGCACTTATCGAGGTGGCCGCACTGGTCACCGACTCGGAACTGAACGTGCTCGGCGAAGGTGTGGACATCGTGATCCGCCCGCCGGACGCGGCGCTGGAGACCATGCCCGAGGTGGTGCGCACGATGCACACCGCCTCGGGTCTCCTCGACGAACTGGCCGACGGCACCACGCTGGCCGACGCCGAGGAGCAGGTCCTGGCGTACGTACGTGAGCACGTCAAGGAGCCGCGGAAGGCTCCGCTGTGCGGAAACTCGGTCGGCACCGACCGCGGCTTCCTGCTGCGCGACATGGCGACCCTGGAGGAGTACCTCCACTACCGGATCGTCGACGTCTCCTCCATCAAGGAGCTGGCGCGCCGCTGGTACCCACGGGCGTACTTCAACAGCCCGGCCAAGAGCGGCAACCACCGCGCACTCGCCGACATCCGCGAGTCCATCGCCGAGCTGCGCTACTACCGCGAGGCGGTCTTCGTCCCGCAGCCCGGACCGGACTCCGACACCGCCAAGTCGATCGCCGCCAAGCACGTGCTGCCCGCGCGGTAGCCTCCGCGCACCCCTCCTGTACGGGGTCCGGAAAACGTGTGCGCGAGCACCCCTTCGGACCCTGTACACTTTTTCTCGGCCGGTCGGAAGAACGCAGAACGACCGGACATGGTGGGTGTAGCTCAGTTGGTAGAGCACCTGGTTGTGGTCCAGGTGGCCGCGGGTTCAAGTCCCGTCACTCACCCTGAGGAAAGGGCCCCGGTTCGAGAGAACCGGGGCCCTTTCCGTTTTCGCTTCCGCGACGCACGGGAATCGCGCTCGGGAAGAGTCCCGCTCATCGTGCTCAGGAAGAGTCCCGCTCGACCAGTTCCGTCGGGAGCACCAGCTGGCGCCGCTCCAGGCGCCGGGCGGCGGCCGGGCGGCCGTCCGCGATCTCCGCGAGCAGCAGGTCGATCATCGCCCGGCCCATCTCCTCGATCGGCTGGCGCACGCTGGTGAGCGGCGGGTCCATGTGGCGCGCGATCGCCGAGTCGTCGAAGCCGACGAGCGCCACGTCGTCGGGTATCCGGCGCCCGGCCTCCCGCAGCGCCTGCCGGGCGCCCGCCGCCATCACGTCCGAGCCCGCGAAGACCGCGTCCACCCCGGGGCAGGCCGCGAGCAGCTCCCGCATCGCGCGCCGCCCGCCCTCCTCCGTGAAGTCGCCCTGCGCGATCAGCCGCTCGTCCACCGTGCGGCCGGCGCCTTCCAGGGCGGTGCGGTAGCCGTCCAGGCGGCGCTGGGCCCCGTACACGTCGAGGCGGCCGGTGATGGTGGCTATGGACGTGCGGCCGCGGGCCATGAGGTGGTCGACGGCCGAGCACGCCCCGGCGTAGTTGTCGGAGTCGACCGAGGGCAGCGCCTCCTCGGCGGAGCGGCGGCCGCTGATCACCGCGGGGATCTCCAGCTGGGTCAGCAGATCCGGCAGCGGATCGTCGGCGTGGACCGAGACCAGCAGGACGCCGTCGACGCGGTGGGCCGCGAGGTACTGGGCGAGGCGCTGACGCCGCTGGTCGTTGCCGGCGAAGATCAGCAGCAGCTGCATCTCGGTCTCGCTGAGCTGGGCGCCCACCCCGCGCAGCACGTCGGAGAAGTAGGGCTCGGCGAAGAAGCGGGTCTCCGGCTCCGGCACGACCAGGGCGATCGCGTCCGTGCGGTTGGCGGCCAGGGCGCGGGCCGCCGTGTTGGGGACGTATCCCAGCTCGGCGACGGCGGCCTCGACGGCCGTGCGGGTCGCCGCGCTCACCCGGGGCGAGCCGTTGATCACGCGGGAGACCGTCCCCCGGCCCACTCCCGCCCGCGCGGCGACCTCCTCCAGGGTGGGCCGTCCGCCACTGCGGCCGCGCGCTGCGTGAGCTGCCATTGTCCGCCTCCCGTCACTTCCCCCGGCGAGGAATGTAACAGCCGGATCTTCACCGGGCGGAGGAGCGAAAGCACGGGCGGCCCGTAACGGCCCGATAACCGAAGACGTAACTCCCTGTCCGGTCCCTTGACACCCCCGCCCCCAGCCACGAGTCTTCAACTCATCACACGTGGGAGCGCTCCCACAGTACCTGACCCGTACACATCCCGCACGTTCCCCGCCCGAGCCGCAGAGTGAACCAACGGGCCCAGCAGAGCAGTTGGCCGGGGGGTCGGCACGTCAGGCAAGAGGAGGACGTCATGCACACGAGTTCCGGCCGGTCCCGCCGACTGGTGGCCTACACGGCCGTGACCGCCCTGGCCGCGAGTCTGCTGGCCGCTTGTTCCAGCGACGACGAAGGGTCGGCGGGCGGCGACGGCAAGATCACGCTCAATGTGGGCACGTTCGGTGTGCTGGGCCTCAAGCAGGCGGGCCTGTACGAGGAGTACGAGAAGGCCCACCCGAACATCAGGATCAAAGAGAACGTCATCGAGCGGAACGACGCCTATTACCCGAAGCTGCTCACCCAGCTCCAGTCCGGCGCCGGGGTCAACGACGTGGCGGCCGTCGAGGTCAGCAACATCACGGAGGTCGTACAGACCCAGGGCGCCAAGTTCGAGGACCTGGGCAAGGCCGAGGGCGTGCAGAAGTCGGCGTACCTCGACTGGAAGTGGAAGCAGGCCACGACCGAGGACGGCAAGACGATCGGTCTCGGGGTCGACATCGGTCCGACCGCGCTCTGCTACCGCAAGGACCTCTTCGCGAAGGCGGGCCTGCCCACCGACCGCGAAGAGCTGGCCAAGGAGTGGGCCGGCGACTGGGACAAGTACGTCGCGATGGGCGAGAAGTACATGGAGAAGGCGCCGAAGGGCACCAAGTTCGTCGACTCCGCCTCCAGCGTCTACAACGCCGTCTTCGCGGGCGCCACCGAGCGCTACTACGACAAGGACGGCGAGGAGATCTACGAGCAGAGCCAGGGCCGCAAGGACGCCTGGGACGCGGCGATGAAGGTCGCGCGGGGTGACATGTCCGCCAAGCTCAAGCAGTTCGACCCGACGTGGGACCAGGGCTTCGCCAACGGCAAGTTCGCCACGGTGGCCTGCCCCGCCTGGATGGCCGGTTACATCCAGGAGAAGACGGGTCCGGGCGGCAAGGGCAAGTGGGACATGGCCAAGGCGCCCACGGACGGCAACTGGGGCGGGACCTTCCTCGGCGTGCCGAGCGCGGGCAAGCACAAGAAGGAGGCGACCGAGCTGGCCGTCTGGCTGACGCGGCCCGAGCAGCTCGCGAAGGTCTTCGCCAAGCAGGCCAGCTTCCCGTCCACCCCGGCGGTCTACGACAAGCTGAAGCCGTCGCCGGCCACCAAGGCGTACTTCAGCGACGCGCCCATCACCCGGATCTACGCGGGCATCGCCGAGAACACCCCCTCGGCCGTCTACGGCGTCAAGGACGCCCAGATCGGCCAGTCCATCACGGACATCGGTGTGCTCCAGGTGGAGCAGCAGGGCAAGTCTCCCGAGGAGGGCTGGGAAGCGGCCCAGAAGGAGATCAAGGATGTTCTGGGACAGTGACGCCCATGTCCGAGACGACTGAGTACGCCGAGACCGCGCCCCCCGTGAAGGGGGACGCGGCCCCGGCCGCGCCGGAGGGCCGCGCGCCCTCCCCCACGACGTCCTCGTGGCGCAGCCGCCTGTACCGCTGGGACATCAAGGCGTCGCCCTACGTCTTCGTCGCGCCCTTCTTCCTCTTCTTCGGCGCCTTCGGCCTCTTCCCGCTGCTCTACACCGGCTGGGCGTCGCTGCACCGCCTGGAGCTGACCAACCTCGACGACCGCACCTGGCTCGGCCTGGAGAACTACACCAACCTGCTGGGCAGCGACTACTTCTGGAACGCGCTCGGCAACACCTTCACCATCGGTGTCATCTCCACCGTCCCCCAGCTCGCGATCGCGCTCGGAATCGCGCATCTGCTCAACTACAAGCTGCGCGGGTCCACGCTGTGGCGGGTCGCGATGCTCGCTCCGTACGCGACATCGGTGGCGAGCGCCTCACTGGTCTTCACGTTGCTCTTCGCCTGGGACGGCGGCATGGTCAACTGGCTGATCGGGTCGGTCGGCCTCGACCCGGTCAACTGGCGTGAGTCCTCCTGGGGTTCGCAGTTCGCCGTGTCGTCGATCGTCATCTGGCGGTGGACCGGCTACAACGCGCTCATCTACCTGGCGGCGATGCAGGCCGTGCCGCACGACCTGTACGAGTCGGCCGCACTGGACGGCGCCTCGCGCTGGCAGCAGTTCCGGCACGTGACGATTCCGATGCTGCGGCCGACGATCCTGTTCACGGTGGTCGTCTCCACTATCGGCGCGACCCAGCTCTTCGGCGAGCCGCTGCTGTTCGGCGGCACGGCCGGGTCCAAGGGCGGCGCCGACCACCAGTTCCAGACGCTCGGCCTCTATCTGTACGACCAGGGCTGGATCAACGGCCATCTGGGCCGGGCCTCGGCCGTCGCCTGGCTGATGCTCCTGATCCTGCTGCTCATCGCCGCGGTCAATCTGCTGATCGCCCGACGCCTGAGGAAGGACCGATGAAGTCCCGCGCCCGCACCATGGGCCTCAAGGCCGGCCGCACGATGCACGCGGGGCCGCTCACGTACGCCGTCCTCGCGCTGTTCACGGCCATCTCGCTGGCGCCGCTGATCTGGACGGCCGTCGCGGCCTCGCGCACGAGCGGGCGGCTCGCCCAGACGCCGCCGCCCCTGTGGTTCGGCGGGAACCTCTTCAAGAACCTCGAACGGGCGTGGCGGGAGGCGAGCCTCGGCGACGCGATGCTGAACACCACGATCGTGGCGGGCAGCATCACCATCGGCACCGTCCTGTTCTCCACGATCGCCGGATTCGCCTTCGCCAAGCTGAAGTTCAGGTTCAGCGGGGCGCTGCTGATACTGACCATCGGCACGATGATGGTGCCGCCCCAGCTGAGCGTCGTACCGCTGTATCTGTGGGTCGCCGACCTCCAGTGGACCAACCAGCTCCAGGCCGTGATCCTGCCGACGTTCGTGAGCGCCTTCGGGGTCTTCTTCATGCGGCAGTACTTGGTCCAGGCCCTGCCCAGCGAGCTGATCGAGGCGGCGCGGATGGACGGGGCGAGCAGTCTGCGCATCATCTGGCACGTGGTGTTCCCGGCGGCGCGGCCCGCGATGGCCGTGCTCGGGCTGCTGACGTTCGTCATGGCCTGGAACGACTTCCTGTGGCCGATCATCGCCCTGAACCAGTCGAACCCCACCGTGCAGGTGGCGCTCAACTCCCTCGGCACGGGGTACATCCCCGACCGGGCGGTGATCATGGCGGGCGCGCTGCTCGGTACGTTGCCGCTGCTCCTGGCGTTCGTCCTGTTCGGCAAGCAGATCGTGAGCGGGATCATGCAGGGGGCGGTCAAGGGCTGAGCCTCCGGGAGCGGCGTGGCTCCGGGTGCCCCGGCGCTCCCCCTTCTTTCTCCGGTACTTCTTCTCCCCCTTCCTCCTTCTCATGGGAGCGCTTCCATGCTTGAACCGCTTACCTTTCCGGCCGGTTTCCTCTGGGGTGCGGCCACCTCCGCGTACCAGATCGAGGGTGCCGTGCGTGAGGACGGCCGCACCCCGTCGATCTGGGACACCTTCAGTCATACGCCGGGCCGCACGGTCGGCGGCGACACCGGTGATGTCGCCGTCGAGCACTACCACCGCTACCGCGACGACGTGGCGCTCATGGCGCAGCTCGGCCTTGGCGCCTACCGGTTCTCCGTCTCCTGGCCGCGGGTGCAGCCCACCGGCCGCGGCCCCGCCGTCCAGCGCGGCCTGGACTTCTACCGCCGCCTGGTCGACGAACTGCTCACCCGGGGCATCGAGCCCGCCCTCACCCTCTACCACTGGGACCTGCCCCAGGAGCTGGAGGACGCGGGCGGCTGGCCCGCGCGGGAGACCGCGTACCGCTTCGCCGAGTACGCCGGTCTCGTCGCCGAGGCGCTCGGCGACCGCGTGGAGTCCTGGATCACGCTCAACGAACCGTGGTGCAGCGCCTTCCTGGGCTACGGCTCCGGGGTGCACGCCCCCGGCAGGACCGACCCCGCGGCCGCCCTCCGGGCCGCGCACCACCTCAACCTCGCGCACGGCCTCGGCACCCAGGCGCTGCGGGCCGCCCTGCCGGCCCGCGCGCGGGTCGCGGTGAGCCTCAACTCCGCGGTGGTCAGGGCGGTCTCCCAGGCGCCGGGGGACGTGGACGCGCGGCGGCGCATCGACAACCTCGCCAACGGCGTCTTCCACGGCCCGATGCTGCACGGGGCCTACCCGACCGACCTGCTGGCGGACACCGCGCACCTCACCGACTGGTCCTGCGTCCGCGAGGGCGACCTGGCCGCGATCCATCAGCCGCTGGACGCGCTGGGGCTCAACTACTACACGCCCGCGCTGGTGTCGGCGGCCCCCGAGGGCGGAAGTTCGCGCGCCGACGGGCACGGCGCGAGCGATCACTCCCCCTGGCCCGGGGCCGAGGACGTCACCTTCCACCAGACGCCGGGCGAGCGCACGGAGATGGGCTGGACCATCGATCCGACGGGGCTGCACGAGCTGATCATGCGGTACACCCGGGAGGTGCCGGGGCTGCCGCTGTACGTGACGGAGAACGGGGCGGCCTGCGACGACAAGCCCGACGCCGACGGCCGCGTCCATGACCCGGACCGGATCGCCTACCTCCATGGCCATCTGGCCGCGGTCCGCCGTGCCCTCACCGATGGCGCCGATGTGCGCGGGTACTACCTGTGGTCGCTCCTGGACAACTTCGAGTGGGCGTACGGCTACAGCAAGCGGTTCGGGGCGGTGTACGTGGACTACGAGACGCAGGCCCGGACTCCGAAGTCCAGCGCGGAGTGGTATGCGGCGGTCGCCAGGACGGGGTCGCTGGCCGCTGACGAGTGACACCGCGGCCCGGTGGGGGCTGGTCGCGCAGTTCCCCGCGCCCCTGAGGGGCGCTAAGCCAGGCCCCGTAAGGGGCGCGGGGAACTGCGCGAGCAACCACGACGCACCCGCACGGACTTACCCCTGGCCGACGGCACGTCTCCCGCCCCGGTGCCCCCGGCGCCCGGGCGCCCCCCGGCGAGCCCCCCTCTGAATCCAGAGGCGGACCTCCGTGCCGCCGAGGACCGAGCGGCCGACACGGACGTCGCCGCCCGTCGACTCGGCGAGGCGGCGCACGATGTCCAGGCCGAGCCCCGTGGACCCGTCCGCCCCGGACCCCGCGCCCCGCGCCAACGCGGCCTCGGGGTCGGCGATCCCGGGCCCCGCGTCGGAGACGAGGACGATCACCGCGTCCTCGCCGCTGTGCACGTCCACCGAGAAGGCCGTCCCCTCCCCGGTGTGCCGGAAGACGTTACCCAGCAACGCGTCCACCGCGGCGACCAGTTCCGCCCGGGCCACCGGCACCCGCACCGGCCGCTCCACCCCCGCCACGCGCACCTCGCGGCCCTCGTCCTCGGCGAGCGCCGACCAGAACGCCATCCGCTCGCGGATCACCTCGGCCGCGTCACAGCCCGCGCCGGGCCCGGCCGCGGCCGTCCGGGGCTTGGCGTCCCGTGCGGTGCGGATGATCGTGTCGACCTCGCGCTCCAGGCGCTCCACGGCGACGCGGGTCTGCTCGGCCGCGGGCCCGTCCCCGAGCGAGGCCGCGTTCAGCCGCAGCACGGTCAGCGGCGTACGCAGCCGGTGGGAGAGGTCGGCCGCCAGCTCCCGTTCGTTGGCGAGGAGCTGGACGACCTGGTCGGCCATGGAGTTGAACGCGACCGCCGCGAGCCGCAGCTCCGTCGGCCCCTCCTCCGGCACCCGCGCCCCCAGCTTCCCCTCCCCCAGGTCACGCGCCGCGCCCACCAGCCGCTTGGCCGGCTGGACCATGCGTACGCCGAGCCGGTCCGCGACCGCCACCGACCCGATGACGAGCGCGATGCCGACGCCCGCGAGCACCAGCCACGCCGTGGTCACGCCATTGCTGACCTCGGCCTCGGGAACGTAGATCTCCACGACCGCCGTCCCGGAGCTGAGCGCGGTCGGCTGGAGCACCACGAAGCCGCCGGGCACCTCGGCGGTCCTGGCGCGGCCCTCCTCGCGGGTGGCCTCCACGGCCCGCGCACCCGCGCGCGGGTGGCCGACCTCGAAGGCGGGAGCGTCGTCGATGGCCGGTACGTACACGGCCATCCGCCCGTCGCCGCCCGCCTCGGACGTGGCGACGGCCCGGGTCAGCTCCTCGCGGTCGGTGGTGATGGAGAGCGTGGGGCCCATGCCCGCGCCGTGCCGCTCCGCGTTCGAAAGGGCGCGGTCCCTGGCCATCTCCTTGACGACGAGGCCGAGCGGTACCGCGAAGGCCACCACGACCATCACCGTGACGGCCAGGCACACCTTGACGAGGGCCCATCTCACAGCGGTGACTCCACCGGTGGCGGCTCCAGCTTCACGCCGACCCCGCGCAGGGTGTGCAGGTAACGCGGCCGCGCGGCCGTCTCGCCCAGCTTCCGCCGCAGCCACGACAGGTGTACGTCGATGGTCTGGTCGTCCCCGTAACTCTGCTGCCACACCTCGGCGAGCAGCTCCTTGCGGGGCACGACGACGCCGGGCCGCCCGGCGAGGAAGGCGAGCAGGTCGAACTCGCGGCGGGTCAGGTCGAGCCGCGCCCCGTCGAGGTCGGCCTGGCGGCGCAGCGGGTCGATGGAGAGGCCGCCGACCCGCAGGACGTCGCTCGGCGGCGCCTCACCGGCGGTGCCGCGCGCGCGGCGCAGCACGGCGGCCATCCGCGCCGAGAGGTGTTCGACGGAGAACGGCTTGGTGAGGTAGTCGTCGGCGCCGTCGTTGAGGAGCCGTACGATCTCCGCCTCGTCGTCCCGCGCGGTGGCGATGATCACGGGGACGTCCGTGATCCCGCGCAGCATCTTCAGCGCCTCCGACCCGTCGAGGTCGGGCAGGCCGAGATCCAGGATCACCACGTCAAAGCGGAAATGGGCGACCTCCCGCAGCGCCTCCAGGGCCGTGCCGACGCTGCGCACGGTGTGCGACGCCTCGGTCAGGTGCCGGATGAGGGCGGAGCGTACGAACTGGTCGTCCTCGACGACGAGCACACTTGCCATGGGCGGCACCGTACGCCATACGGAGGAACGCGGTCCTCTCTGGATCACCCATCCCCCTGCGAACACCAGAGCGAATACCGCAGGGGACACGTTGGCGCCGCGTGGTGCAGTATGGCCCGCGATGCGCAGAGGACTCGTACACACCATCGCCTGGTCGCTCGCCACGGGCGCGGCGGTCACGCTGTCGTGGTGGGGCGTCCACACGGTGATGGCGGGCACCGCCTACGACCCGCCGCGCGCCCTGCCGCTGGCGGCCGACGACGGCGGCAAGGACCGCGCGGAGCCACTGTCCTCCTCGACGCACCGCTCCGAGTCACCGTCGGCCAAGAAGTCGCCGAAGCCCGAGAAGTCGGCGAAGGCGCCGAAGTCTCCGAAGGCCCCCGAACCGTCCAAGTCCCGCACCCAGGCCCCCGACGCCTCGCCGCCTGCCGGTTCCGGTAACGCGGCCACCGGCAGGGGCACGGTGAAGGGCTACAGCACCAAGGGCGGCCGGGTCGTCTTCGATCTCGGCGAGGACTCCGCGACGCTGGTCTCGGCGACCCCGGCGGCGGGCTGGTCGGTGCAGACGTGGAAGCAGGACAAGTGGATCCGCGTCGAGTTCACGGCGGGCACGGAGAAGCTCTCGGTCTTCTGCACCTGGCACGACACCGCACCCCGGGTCGAGATCAACACCTACTGACGCGCGCGGTCACCGGAAGACCGAGGGCGGCGGCGCCGGTGAGGCGACCGCGCCGGCGTCCGTGACGGCGGCGGCTCCCCCGCTGAAGTCCCGCAGCCCGCGCCCGTGTTCGACCCGGCCCGGGTGCGGGTCGCTCGCGCTGCGCCGGGTCAGCTCGGCGACGGGCAGTACCTGGTCACCGGCGAGCAGCACGGCGTTGCCGAACCGCTTGCCGCGCAGCACGGTGGGGTCGGCGACGAGCGCGAGTTCGGGGAAGAGCGCGGCGGCGGTGGCGAGCTGCCCGCGCAGGTGTGCGAGCGGCGGGCCGTCGGCGAGGTTGGCGGCGTAGTAGCCGCCGGGCGCGAGGACCCTGCGTACGTCGGTGAGGAATTCGGTGCTCGTGAGGTGCGCGGGGGTGCGGGCGCCGCTGAAGACGTCGGCGATGACGAGGTCGGCCCAGCCGTCGGCGATCTTCGCGAGGCCTTCGCGGGCGTCGGTGCCGCGCACCCGCACCCTGGCCTGCGGGTCCAGGGGCAGTTCGCGGCGGACGAGTTGGATGAGCGCGGTGTCGCGCTCGACTATCTGCTGGGTGGAGCGGGGGCGGGTCGCCGCTATGTAGCGGGCGAGGGTGAAGGCGCCGCCGCCCAGGTGCACGGCGCGTATCGGCTTTCCGGCGGGCGCGACGAGGTCGGCGATGTGGCCCAGCCTGCGCTGGTACTCGAAGTCGAGGTACGTGGGGTCGTCGAGGTCCACATGGGACTGCGGGGCGCCGTCGACGAGCAGTGTCCACGCGCGTGGCCTGTCCCGGTCCGGCATCAGCTCGGCGAGCCCGCCGTCCACCTTCTCGACGACGGCCTCGGACGCCGCTTCCCGGGCTCGCCTGTTCCTTGCCATCGGACCATTATCGGCGCACGCGGACGAAGCGGCCCGGCGGCGGTGCGGCGGGCGCGCGGGGGCGGGTGTGCGGGGGCGGGCTTGCGCGGAGGCGGCGGGGACCGCTCAGCGGCAGTTGTCGGCGGCCTCGATGGTGCGCGCGGCCTGGCCGAGCGCGGCCCGCAGGACGGCGGGGTCCGTGACGGGGTCGGTCTCACCGCTCGGCGGCAGCAGCCAGCCGGTGCCCGCGACCGGCGGCTCGGGGATGGCGGGGCCGGGGTCCCGCTCCTGCGCCGACACGCGCAGGCCGCGCCCGAAGGTCTGCGTACAGGCGCTGCCCGGCAGGTCCCAGCCGTCGGCGGTGCCGGGCGGCACCAGGAAGCCGAGGGTGTCGCAGCTCCCGTCGTGCAGGACGGGGCCGATGGTGTCGCCCGCGCCCCGGCGCAGGATGTCGACCGCTTCGAGGCCTTGCCTGGCGGGGACGGTGACCAGGTCGCAGCACTCGTCGTCGCAGGGTGCCGGGACGGGTGGCGCGGTGCTCGCGTCCTGGGTGGGCCGGTGCCGTGCCGTGGTCAGTGAGGCCGGGGGCGCGTCGCCGTTCGTACGGGAGTCGCTGTTCTGCATGCCGATCTCCAACAAGGGGACCCCTCCTCGCGAGTGCGGGAGCTGTTCTGGTCTCCCACTCCGCATGGTTCAACGCGAGTCGGCGTCAACAGGCACTGCGGCACGCCGCCGCAAAGGATGGCAGTTCATGGCAGATCGTGGGTGAGATATCCGGTTTGTAGCCAAACCCCGCGTGTCGGCCCCGTCACAGCAGGTACGTTCGTGCTCCGCCGGAACAGGGGGCAGCCCCGCGAGATCCCGTGCGCGGGCGCGGCGTCCAGTGCGCCAGCGTGTGCGCGCTCCGGCACGCTCCGCACGAGAGGGTCCGGCCCATGGCGTCCTCACCGTCCTCACCGATGGCATCGTCAACCCAGTCCCCGCGACCGAACCTCGCCTTCCGGCAGCTGCGCGGACAGCGCTCGCCCGGCGAGTTCGCCGCCGCGGTCCGGCGGGCCGCTCGCGAGATCGGCGAGCGGGTCAGCTGCGACGCGCGGTACGTCGGACGCGTGGAGGCGGGGGAGATCCGCTGCCCCAACTACGCCTACGAGCGGGTGTTCCTGCACATGTTCCCCGGCCGGACCCTGGCCGACCTGGGGTTCTCGCCCCGCGCACAGGTGCGCGGGAAGTCGGGGCGCGCGGAGTGCGAGACGCCGCCCTCCCCCACCGTGATCCGCCCCCGCGGAACGCATCAGCCAGGCGCCCCGAGCACCCCGAGCAACGCGAGCACCTCGAACAGCACGAGCACCCCGAACAACACGAACAAGCCGCACACCACGATCCAGTTGTACGAGTCCCATCCGTCCGGGTCCGACCCCCGCGCCTGCGATCCGTACGCGATCCAGACTCACGAGGAGAGCGACGTGCAACGTCGCGCATTCATGACCGGCTCGACCGTCGCCGTGGCCGCCGTCTCCCTGGCCCCCATCGGGCTCGCGCTAGGCGGCGCCGCCGAGGCCGCCGCCCGGCAGGGCCGCGGCATCGGCGAGGCCGAGGTGGGCGCGGTCGAGGAGGCCGTGCGCAAGATCAGGCTGCTCGACGACCGGCACGGCGCCGACGGCCTCTACCGGCGCGCGGCCGCCCCGCTGCGCACCGCCTACGCCCTGCTCGACGCGGGCACGACCCGGCAGTCCACCGCCGGCCGGCTGCACGCGGGCGCCGGGGAGCTGGCCATCTCGGTCGGCTGGCTCGCGCATGACTCGGGCCGCTTCGACGACGCCCGCTCGCACTACGCCGAGGCCCTCGCCACGGCCCGGCTGGCCGGGGACCCGGCCCTGGAGGCGCACGCCTTCTGCAACACCGCCTTCCTCGCGCGCGACGCCGGGCGGCCCCGGGAGGCGGTGCGTGCGGCGCAGGCGGCCTCCCGCGCGGCCCGGCACCACGGCTCGCACCGGCTGCTCTCGCTGATCGCGCTGCGCGAGGCCGGGGGCTGGGCGGGGCTCGGCGACCGCGCGGGCTGCGAGCAGTCGCTGATCCGCGCGCACGCCCTGTTCGAGCGCGGGGCCTCGGACACCGACCCGGAGTGGATGAGCTTCTACGGCCGGGCCGAGCTCGAGGGCCTGGAGGCGCAGTGCTGGTCGGCGCTCGGCGACTGGGGGCGGGCGGTCGGGCACGCGCGGCGCGCGGCGGCCACGGCGTCCTCGCAGACCCCGCACTTCACCCGGAACATCGCGCTCTACACCGCCGAGCTTGCCGACGACCTGGCCCGCGCGGGGCGCCCCGACGAGGCGGCGACGGCGGGCCTGCGGGTCCTCGCGCTCCTCGACGAGGTGCAGTCGTCCCGCATCCAGTCGATGCTCGCCACGACGGCACGGGTGCTCCTGCCGCACCGCCGCGCCGCCGGGGTGGGCGGCTTCCTGGAGCGGCACGCTTCGCTGCCGCGCGCGGTGTAGACGTACATCCGGCTAGGACAGGTGGCCCGTCTCGTTCCAGGACTCGATGGCGGGCTCTCCGTAGGCCCAGCCGAGGACCGAGAGGGATGTCGGGTTGAGGCGGATGCGGGCCGCGAAGCCGATGTCGTGGCCGAGCCAGCGGGCGCCGATGACCCGCAGGATGTGGCCGTGCGCGAAGACCAGCACATCGCGGTCCGCGCTTCTGGCCCACTCCACCACCTCGTCCGCGCGCGCGGAGACCTGCGCGAGCGTCTCGCCCCCGGGGACGCCGTCGCGCCAGATCAGCCAGCCGGGGCGGACCGCGTGGATGTCGGCCGGGGTCATGCCGTCGTAGTCGCCGTAGTCGAACTCCATGAGCGCGTCCCACGGCTCGGCGCGGTCCCCGAAGCCGGCGATCTCGCAGGTGTCCCGCGCGCGGGAGAGCGGGCTTGTGCGCACCTCGGCGTCGGGCAGGCCGTCGTAGGGAGCGCGGTGCAGCCGCTCGCCCAGGAGCTTCGCGCCGCGGCGGCCCTCGTCGAGGAGCGGGATGTCCGTCCTGCCGGTGTGCTTCCCGGACAGTGACCATTCCGTCTGTCCGTGCCGGGCCAGCAGGATGCGGGGTGCCATGGGTTGGGACCTCTCCACGTTGCTTTTCGCTGCTTTTCCACTGCTCTTCTTGCAGCTTTCTTGCAGCTTTTTTACGGGTTTTTCACTGCTTTGTACGGATACGAAGTGTCCGTCACTCCATCATCACCCACCCTTGATCGAACGCTCACCCGGCCTGGCAACCCCGCGGGCGATCTGTGCGTCCCCTACCAGCGGGGGCGCCTCCGCGGCTTCGCGTACGCCGTAAAGTGATCCGGCGGCCGACGCCGAGTGGGCCGAGTGAACAGAGATGATGGGGGAACGAACCGGATGCCGAAGACCGACGTACCAGGCACCGGGCGCATGAGCGAGGACCGGCTCCGCTGGTGGACGGAGCTGCCGCTGATCGTGCTGGTGTACGCGGCGTACTCGGCGGGGCGGCTGCTCGCCAGGGGTGATGTCGCGAGCGCCGTCGACCACGGCATCGGGATCCTCCGGGCCGAGCAGTTCCTGCGGCTCGACGCGGAGACCCCGCTGAACCGTCTCTTCACCGCCCACGCCTGGATCGGTGTCCCCGCCGACTTCTGGTACGCCTCGCTGCACTATCTCGTCACGCCCGCCATCCTGATCTGGCTCTTCCGTAGCCGCGCGGTGCACTATCGCGCCGCACGCGCGTGGCTGATGATCTCCACCATGATCGGCCTGGTCGGCTTCACGCTGCTGCCGACCTGCCCGCCGCGGCTGCTCAGCGCGGGCCACGGGTTCATCGACACCATGGCGCAGTACAGCGACTACGGCTGGTGGGGCGCCGAGGCGAGCGCGCCGCGCGGGCTCGGCGGCATGACCAACCAGTACGCGGCGATGCCCAGCCTGCACGTCGGGTGGGCGCTGTGGTGCGGTGTGATGCTGTGGCAGCACGGGCGCTCGCCGCTGATGCGGGTCGCCGCGGTCGGCTACCCGCTCATCACCACGCTCGTCGTGATGGGCACCGCCAACCACTACTTCTTCGACGCGGTCGCGGGGGCCGTGGTGATGGGCGTCGGACTGCTGCTCGTACGGCCTGTGCGGAAGCTCACGGAGCCGGTGATGGCGCGGCTGCGGGCGCGGTTCGTCGGGGGTGGCGGGGTGTTGGCGTCGTCGGCGGGCTCGCCGGTGGCCTCGTCGGCGGGCTCTTCTGCGGGCTCGTCGGCGGGCTCGTCGGCCGGCTCGTCCGCGGGCACGGCGGTGGGCTCTTCCGTGGACTCGTCGGCCGGCTCGTCCGCAGGCTCGCCGGTGGGCACTTCCGTGGGCTCGTTCGCCCCAGAGTCCTCAATTGTCAGTGGCGAGTGCCAGACTTCGACGGGTGAGCGACTTCCCCGACAGCGCAAGCACAGTGCCGGCCCAGGCGCCGAGCCGAGCGCCGGACCCGCAGAGGCGGAGGACGGCGCTGCGGCACCGGCTCGCTGAGCTGCGCGGCGCCGACGTTCCCGCACAGCCGCTGGACGCCCGGGCGCTCGCCGCGCTCGCGGCCAACCCCGGGTGCAGACGGCGGGCGCTGCTCGACGGCGCGGGCGTGGACAAGACGGCGCTCGCCCTGTCGCTCGGCTCGCCCTCCGGCTTCGGGCAGTCGCAGTTCGCCTTCATGCGGGGGAACGCGTTCGAGGCCCGGGTCAAGGCCGACGGCGGCGCGGAGCTGCTGCGGCTGACGCACGGGCGGCTCGGCGGCGGACCCGAGCCGGTGCCGGGCGAGTCCGCGCTCCCCGACCTCTCGGCGGCGGGCCCCGAGGGGCGGGCGGCCCGCACCGCGCTCGCGCTGCGCGAGGCCACGGAGTCCGGTGGCTGGACGCTGCTCGACCACCCCATGCTGGCGCTCGACGTCGCGGGGACGCTCGCCTTCCTGGAGCCGGACGCGGTGGTCGTCCATCCGGACGGGAGCTGGACGGTCGTCGAGATCAAGTCCTTCCCGATGATCGACGGTTCGGCGGACGCGGCGAAGGTGGGCGCGGCGGCGCGGCAGGCCGCGGTGTACGCCCTGGCGCTGGAGCGGGTGGCGGAGCGCCTCGACCCGGTCCCGCCGGTCCGGCACCACGTCCTGCTGGTCTGCCCCAAGGACTTCTCGAACCTCCCAACGGCCTCGGCGATCGACGTCCGCAGGCAACTGTCGGTGACCCGGCGCCAATTGGCCCGCCTCACCCGAGTCGAGGACATCGCGGCGGAGCTTCCCGAGGGCGTGACCTTCGACGTACGCCGCCCCGCCGCCGAGCTGACGGCGGCCGTCGAGGCGGTCCCCGCGACGTACGCCCCCGAGTGCCTCTCCGCCTGCGAGCTGGCCTTCCACTGCCGCACGCGCGCCCGCGAGGAGGGCGAGGTGACGTCCCTGGGGCGGGCGATCCGGGGCGAGCTGGGTGGCCTGACCACGGTCAGCGCCGTCTTGGCGGCGGCCGGGGTGGGTTCCGAGGAGGCGGGGGACCCGGCGGACCCGGCGGTGGCGGCGCTGCGGAGGGCGGCGGGGTTGCGGGCCGAGGCGTTGGCTGGCGGGGGCGCCTTGGGGGGTGCGTCTTGCTGAGGCCCCTGTCGACAGGCGCACGTCACTTCCCCACCCACCCGCCCTTCTGCCCATCGGCGACCACCCCTTGCCGGAAAGCCCCACCGCGCAGCGGCGTCCGGGCGCCCCGGGAAGCAGGGGCACGGCGCCCGGCCCCCTGCCCTTCGACCACCACCCGATGCCGGGCAAACGGGCGGGCGCGTGGGGAAGCCCCACCGCGCAGCGGCGTCCGGGCGCCCCGGGAAGCAGGGGCACGGCGCCCGGCCCCCTGCCCTTCGACCACCAGCCGGTGCCGGGTGAACGGGTGGGTGGGTGGGGAAGATCCGCCGCGCAGCGGCGTCCGGGCGCCCCGGGACGCAGGGGCAGGGCACCCGGCCCCCCGCCCTTCGACCACCAGCCGGTGCCGGGCAAACGGGTGGGTGGGTGGGGAAGATCCGCCGCGCAGCGGCGGGGTAGGAGATGGCGCCCCACGCGCAGGGGACGCCCCGGGGCCCCGCGGCCCACTGGAAGGAGAGCGCCCGTGTCGCTGATCGACAGTCTCGCCCGGCTGGAAGCGGTCACCGCCGACCGCGCCCGGCCCAGGGCAACCGTCCGGCACCGGCATGTTTCCGACCGGCCCCTCGTCCTCGTGCCGCTCACCACCGCGGGCGAGGCGGGCGCGCCCCTCGGCGCCCTCGTGGGGACGGAGCGCACCTCGCCCCGTCTCCTCGTAGTGCCCCAGCCCCGCGACCGCGACCTCCGCTTCGCGTTCCTCGCGCAGCTCGCCGAGACCGTCCTGCCCTACATCGAGGCCTACGGGGACGACGTCGAGGCGGCCGAGCGCAGTGAGACCGACCCGGAGACCGGCAAGCGCGTCAAGGTCGAGGTCGAGCTGTGCGCGGACGCCCCCCAGCTGATCGTGCCGAGCCGCGCCGGCATCGAGTTCGTACGCCTCCTCGGCCGCTCCATGCGCTTTCGCCGCACCGCCGAGCAGGACCCCGACGCGCCCTACCCCGCGCCGCCCCGCGTCCCCCTCCTCGGCCGCTGGCTGACGCACTTCGGGGAGCGCGCCCGCGTCCCCGGCTCGTCCCTGCTCGTGGCGATGACCGACCTGCTGTCCCGGCACTGGGCCACCGGCCAGTCCACCCTGGAGGACCAGCACCTGGGTGCCCTGCTGGCCTGGATCGAGGCCCTGGAGGGCACCTCGGGCGCCGAGGCCGCGCTCCGCGCCGAGCTGGCGCGCGACAAGGACGGGCAGCTGCTGTGCCCGCCCGCGGGCCCGGCCACGGACCCGGCGTTCGACAACGACCTGCTCGCCCCGGCCATCGAGCGCTACGACCGCGCGCGTACGGCCCTGGCCGCCGCCGAGGACGGCATCGAGGCGGACGCGCGGCTGGCCGCGCTGACGGCCGCCGAGCGGGAGATCCGCGCCCTGGTCGAGAGCAGGACCCGCCCCACCTGGGACGCCGTATGGCGCGGTCTGGACGCCCTGTGCACCCTGCCCGCGGCCGCGCACGACGCCGACCGGTGGACCCGCGACCGCTGGTCGTTCACCGGGCACCGCGACCGCGTGGCGGCGGGCGAACCCCCGCAGCCCCGCGTCGACGACGCGATCACCGCGGCGAACAAGCTGGCCACCCGCGAGCGCGAACAGGCCCGCCTCGACGCCCAGGAGGCCCTGGACGACCCCTTGGTGATGGCGGGCCGCCGCCTCGCGGGCGAGGCCTTCGCGGGCGAGGTGACCGAGGTCGTGATGGCGTACAGCGAGGCCAAGACCCCGAGACCGCGCCCCCTGATCACCGTCCGCACGGAGGACCGCCCCCACCTCGGCGAGCGCACGAAGGTGTACCGCTCGCTCCAGGGCAAGCCGCAGACGGCCGAGTTCGTGGCGTACGAGAGCGTGGGCGGCGAGGAGACGGTCGTACTGCGCCTCATCGACAAGATGGGCCGCGGCAAGGAACCCGACGCCGGTTCGGTCCCCGAGAAGGGCGACCGGATCTGCTGGACGCTCTTCGAGCACGACCAGCGCGGCGGCCCCAAGCTGCCGGACCCGGAGGCCACCCCGTGGACCCACGGCGGCCCGCCGTCACAGACCCCGGAGAGCCCTGATCCCGTGACCGCGGAGGACACCCTGTGATGCAGCTCGCCCCGCCCGCGGGCCACGCCTTCGACCCCGGCGCCGAGGCCGCGCGCGCCACGGACGCGATCCTCCACGACACGCTGCACGGCACGCACCGCGGCGTCGTCGTCGACTCCCCGCCCGGCGCGGGAAAGTCGACGCTGGTGGTGCGCGCCGCGCGTGAACTGGCCGCGGCCGGACGCCCGCTGATGGTGATCGCGCAGACGAACGCGCAGGTGGACGACTTGATCCTGCGCCTCGCCGAGAAGGATCCCGAGCTGCCGGTGGGCCGTCTGCACAGCAGCGACCCGGATCCGTACGACAAGGCGCTCGACGACCTGCCGAACGTACGCAAGTCGACCAAGGCGGGCGACCTCGCCGGTCTGGACGTCGTCGTCTCGACGGCCGCGAAGTGGGCGCACGTCAAGGTGGACCAGCTGGACGCGCCGTGGGGGCACGCGATCGTCGACGAGGCGTACCAGATGCGGTCGGACGCGCTGCTCGCCGTCGCGGGGCTCTTCGAGCGGGCGCTGTTCGTGGGGGACCCGGGGCAGTTGGACCCGTTCTCGATCGTCGGCGCGGAGCAGTGGGCGGGTCTCTCGTACGACCCGTCGGCCTCCGCCGTCACGACGCTGCTCGCCCACAACCCCGAACTGCCGCAGCACCGCCTGCCGGTGTCCTGGCGGCTGCCCGCGTCGGCGGCGCCGCTCGTCTCCGGGGCCTTCTATCCGTACACGCCCTTCCGCAGCGGTACGGACCACGGGGACCGCGCGCTGAACTTCGCGGTGCCGTCGGACGGTTCGGCGCCGGACCAGGTGATCGACGAGGCGGCGCGGGCGGGCTGGGGCCTGCTGGAGCTGCCCGCGCGGAACACGCCGCGTACGGACCCCGAGGCCGTGCGGGCGCTGGCCCAGGTGGTCCGGCGCCTCCTGGACCGGGGCGGCGCGGCCACCTCGGAGCGCGCCCCCGACCCGGCGCCGCTCACGGCCGACCGCATCGCCGTCGGCACGGCCCACCGCGACCAGGCGGCGGCGGTCCGCGCGGCCCTCGCCGACCTCGGTGTCACGGACGTCACGGTGGACACCGCGAACCGCCTCCAGGGCCGTGAGTACGACGTGACGGTCGTCCTGCACCCACTGTCCGGCCGCCCGGACGCCACGGCCTTCCACCTGGAGACGGGCCGCCTCTGCGTCCTGACCTCCCGGCACCGGCACGCCTGCATCGTGGTCTGCCGCGCGGGCGTCGACCTCCTGCTCGACGACCACCCCTCGACGGAACCGGTCCAGCTGGGCGTCACGGTGAAGTTCCCGGACGGCTGGGAGGCCAACCACGCGGTCCTGGCACAGCTGTCCGAGCACCGGGTCCCGTGGCAAGCCCCATAAGAATCGCGCCCCTGCGGAGCGGTTCCCGTGTCGGGGCGCATGAGAGCCCCGTAAGGGGCGCGAGGAACTGCGCGAGCAACCCAATCCGACCCGCACCCGCGTGGAAGCCGCCGCGGGCAGACGCGTCCGTGCGGGTCGCGCCCGGCTGGGCGCGCAGTTCCCCGCGCCCCTTACGGGGCGCGTTCCTGGGCCGGGGCGCATGAGGCCCCGGGGCCCTACGCCGCGCGCAGCAGCGCGGAGATCCGGTCCGCCGGAACCGGGCGGGAGTAGAGCCAGCCCTGGCCCGTGTCGCAGCCGATGCGGCGGAGCCGGGCCGCCTGCGCCGCCGTCTCCACGCACTCCGCCGTCACCGTGATCCCCAGCCGATGGGCGAGCCGCACCAGCGCCTCGACGATGAGTTCGTCGGCGGGGTTGCTGTGCGCCTCCCCCTCCTCGTACTGGAAGCCCCGTACGAAGGACCCGTCCAGTTTGAGGACGGAGACCGGGAGCCGGCTCAGGTACGCCAGGTTCGAGTACCCCGTACCGAAGTCGTCGATGGCGATCCGCACCCCCATGTCGCTGAGCGCCTGGAGGGCCTGGAGCGGCCGCCCCGCCGAGCCCATCACGGCGGACTCGGTCAGCTCCAGCTGGAGCAGCCGGGCCGGGAGGCCGGTCTCGGCGAGGATCTCCGCCACGTCGGCGACCAGGTCGGAGTCCCACACCTGCCGCACCGCCACGTTCACGCTCACGAACACCGGCTCCCGCTCCGGATGCGCCAGCTGCCACCGCCGCGCCTGCCGGCACGCGGTGCGCAGCACCCAGCGGCCGAGCTGCACGATCGACCCGTCCTCCTCGGCCAGCCCGATGAACCGATTCGGCGTCAGAAGCCCGAACTGCGGGTGCCGCCAGCGCACCAGCGCCTCGACGCCCCGCACCCCCTCGTCGTCGAGACCCACCAACGGCTGGTAGTCCAGGACGAATTCGTCCCGCTCCACGGCGGGCCGCAGCGAGCTGGAGAGCGTCTGACGGGTCATGCGGTGGGCGTTGCGCTCGGGGTCGAAGAGCGTCCAGCGGGCCTTGCCGTCCGTCTTCGCCCAGTACAGCGTGGTGTCGGCGGCCTGCATCAGCCCCGTCGTGGTGGTGCCCGCGGCGCGCCGCTCCACCACGCCGATGGAGGCGGAGACGGAGAGCCGCTGGCCTGCCAGGTCGAAGGGCTCCTGTAGCGCCCGCAGCGCCGCCTCGGCGAGATCCGTCAGCTGTTCCGTCCCCGTGGAGTCCTCGACGAGCAGCGCGAACTCGTCGCCGCCGAGGCGCGCCACCAGCGGCGCGGTCACCGTGCCGTACCCGGCCTGGTCGGCGCAGCGCGTGAGCCGCTCCGCGACGGCGGCGAGCAGCCGGTCGCCGATCCGGTGGCCGAGGGTGTCGTTGACCGCCTTGAACCCGTCGAGGTCCAGATAGCAGAGGCCGACCCGGCCGGTGCTCGTGTCGTCGTAGGCACCCGCTTCGAGCGCGGAGGCCAGGCGTTCGAAGAAGAGGTTGCGGTTGGGCAGCCGGGTCACCGGGTCGTGCATCTGTACGTGCCGCAGCCGGGCCTGCAACTCGCGGCGGGCGCTGATGTCGGCGGCGGCGAGCAGCACGGTCCTGCCCTCGCCCCGCTCGGCGGACTCCGGCATCGGCGAGACCGTGATCTGCACCCACAGGGAGTGCCCGTCGGGGTGCTTCAGACGCCGCGTGCAGCGCAGCTTGGCCTGCCGGCCGCGGAGCACTTCGCGGTACGCGTGCCAGGTGCGGGCGTCGGAGGCCAGGTCGACCAGGTCGGCGGCGACGCGCCCGCCAAGCGTCCCCGGGGCGGCGCCCAGGAGCGCGTCCAGGGCGTGGTTGGCGCTGACGACCAGGCCCTCGCTGTCGACGACGGCCAGAGGGAGGGGGGCGTGGGCGAACGCACCGTGGTAATCGACCGGCTCCGGGCCGGGGCGGTCCCTCACGGCGCGCTCCGGGCCGCGAAGCTCCGGCACCGGGCGCTCCGGGCCGCGAAGCTCGGACACGTGATGATCGACCCGCTCCGATTCGCGACGTTCCGTGACGGCAGGACGGGCTCGGCCGGGTGTGGTGGCCGCCGTGGGGGTGGGCCCTTGGGACGTTCCGTTCACCGCTTGCTCCCGCAGTGCAGTTGTTCTCGAACAGGTCTCGTCGGGCGGCGGGCAGGTGGCGGGCGGCGGTGTGGGGCCGGGCCCGCGCAGGAAAGTGTGCCGATCATAGAGGCCCGCCAGATGCCCTATCCAGCCATGGCGCCACACCCGGGGTGGCCCACGGGGTATGACAGATCGTTTCTGCTCGCCAGTGAACTGGTTCCGTCATGGCTCGATCGCTTGTGACGTTCCGTGAGCGGTCGGGGTGTCGCCCCTCTGCCCGCCCCTCACCCGGAAGGGCCAGACAAACAGGGCGAAGTTCAACAAAACATCACAAGGTGGGTGGGGTGTCCCGCATTCCGCACCCGGAGGTCGACGTGCCGCGTCAGCTCCCCCCTTGGGGACTCACCCGTGGAGGGAGGAACCCCAGGCCATGGAGGGACCCCCGGTTGCGCAGCACCGCCGCGCTGCTCACCTCGCTGACCGCCCTCGCCGCCACCTCGCTCGTCGCCGGCCCCGCCGTCGCCGAGTCCGCCGCGGGGCCCTGCGCCCTGCGCCGCACGAACGCGCACCACTCGGAAGGGCTCGACACCTGGAACACCGCCTACCCCCGCCCGGCCAGGACCCTGAACGCCGTCATGGTCTTCCTGTCCTTCCCGGACTCCCCGCCGACGACCACGCCCGATGAACTGGCCGCCGACCACTTCCCCGCGACCAGCCAGTTCTTCGAGCGGGCCTCCTACGGAAAGTTCGAGCTGCGCCCGCACCCGGGGCGCGAGTGGGTCCAGATGCCTCGCGATTCCACCTCGTACGACATAAAGCGCGACTGGAACGCCCAGCGCCGCGCCGCCTATCTGCGCGACGCCCTGGCCGCGGCCGATCCGCACGTGGACTTCTCCCGCCACGACATCGTCTACTTCGTCGCGGACCCGAACGCGCCCGGCGTCGACTCGGACGCCACGAAGGTGGTGAACTTCGACCGGCCGATGCGGGCCGACGGCACGGACATCCGGCGCGTTGTCACGGTCTTCGAACGGCACCCGCCGGACCGCAACGTCCTGGCCCATGAGACGGGCCACGTCTTCGACCTGCCCGACCTCTACCACCGGCCGACCGACGGCAAGGGCGACTGGGACACCCATGTGGGGGACTGGGACCTCATGGGCAGCCAGTTCGGCCTCGCCCCCGACCTCTTCGGCTGGCACAAGTGGAAGCTGGGCTGGCTGGAGCCGCACCAGGTGCGCTGTGTGGCGGCGGGCCCCGAGCGGCTGACCCTGGAGCCCCTGGCGGCGCCCGCCGCGCCCACCGCGCGCGGGCCCCTCGGCGGCGGCACCAGGCTCGCGGTGATCCGTACGGGCCGGGACACGGCGATCGCCCTGGAGGCGCGGGGCGCGACGGGCAACGACCACGCGACCTGCACGGAGGGCGTCCTCGTCTACGAGGTGCGCAACGGGACGGCGTCGGGCGGCGGCCCCATCGAGGTCGTCGACGCCCACCCGGAGTCGGAGTCGTGCTGGGGCGACTCGGTCTACCCGCAGCTGGCGGACGCCCCGGTGCGGGTGGGGGAGACGTTCACGGTGCCTGGCGAGGACGTACGCGTGGAGGTGGAGGCGCGGACGGCGTCGGGGGCGTGGGCGGTGACGGTCGCGGCGGGCTGAGACGCGTACGCCGGCGGCTCCGTGCGCATGGATGCGTACATGCAAGAAGCCCCTCGCTCTCACGAGGGGCTTCTCACTGTCTGTGCGCCGCCAGGGACTCGAACCCCGGACCCGCTGATTAAGAGTCAGCTGCTCTAACCAACTGAGCTAGCGGCGCCTGCTGACGTCGTAGACCTTAGCATCCTGATCGCCGCGAGGAAAAATCGATATGCGGACCGCGGAGGAGGCCATGGAGCGGGCCGCGCGGACGCAGGCCCAGAGCATCACCTCGGGGCCGGGCAGCCAGGGGTGGCGGGCGCCGGGGGCCACCAGCCAGCGTGATTGCAGGCGGGCGGCGGGCCCGGCGGCCGGGGCGTCGGCGGTGGCGCCGAGGGGCGGCACGGTGACCGCGTCCCCCGTGCCGTGGCAGAGCACGGAAGGGACCGCGGAACCCCACTCCTCCCACTCCAGGAGCGAGGGCAGGCGCTGGGCGGTGCCGGGGGCGGCGAAGAGCAGCATGCGGCCGCGGTGGGCGGCGACGGGGCCCGAGCCCGGCCCTTCGTCCCATAACCGGTCGAGCATGCGCCGCCCGAAGACGGCGGGGACGCTCACCACGTCGAAGGCGGAACCGCAGGGGAGCACCGCGGGAGCGGTGGGCCGGGTGCGCCAGTGGGCGAGGGCGCTTCGGGGGTACGTTTCGGCGGAGGCGAGCCAGGCGGCTCCCTCGGAGGTGACGAGGCGGCTGTTGCTCATGACAGTACGTCTACCGGCGGTGAGCGCTCCGTCTCGGGGAGTTGCCGGAAGCCGGGACGGCGGGGGGCGGGGTGGAGTACCTTGCCCTGCCCTACCGGCATATGCCGGATGATCTCGTACGCCGCCACCGGCCGCCCGCGCGCCGCTCTCAGCCGCGCTTTTCGGCACCGCCGCGCAGCAGGTCCCGGCCGAATTCGACCATCTTCTTCGCGTAGTCCTCGGTCCACTCCGCGCGCTCCGCGATCAGCGCGGGCGTCAGCCGGTCGAAGCGGCGGGGATCGGCGAGCTGGGCGGCCGCGATGGCCTGGAACTCAACGGACCGGTCCGCCGCGGCCCGGAACGCGTGCGTCAGTTCCGTCGCGCGGTCGAGCAGTTCGCGGGGGTCCTCGATCGACTCCAGGTCGAAGAAGTGCTCGGGGTCGGCCGATGCCTCCGCCGGCTCGAAGAGCAGCGGCGCGGGGCGCATGCGCTGTTCGGTCCGGGGCCGCTCGGGCTCCGCCATGGTTCCTCCTCGTTCGCTGCGGTGCCGCGGGGCGGCCTTGGCCGTCTTCCATTCTCCCTTGCCGCACAAGGGGGTCCCTCAAGGGGCGCGGCCAGCCGGACGCGGCCCGCACGAACGCGTCTGCCTCGCGCCCGTGCGGGTCGGATTTCGGTCGCTCGCGCAGTTCCCCGCGCCCCTTACGGGCCCTCATGCACCCGGCACGGAAACGCGCCCCAAAGGGGCGCGGGGAACGGCGCGCCCAGCCACACACGGCCCGCACGGACGCGCCTGCCCGCAGCAGCCTCGCGCCCCTGCGGGTCAGATTTTGGTTGCTCGCGCAGTTCCCCGCGCCCCTTGCGGGGCTCTATGCCCCCGGCAAGCTATACGCATCGGCGATAAGCCCGTACGACCGCAGGCGGACCTCACCCCCGTGCGCGTTGCCCGTGATCATGAGTTCGTCCGCGCCCGTCCGCTTCGCCAGGTCGTCCAGGCCCGTGCGGACCTGGTCGGCGGTGCCATGGATGACGTTGGAGTTCCAGCTGTTCACGAACTCCCGCTCCATCTCGTTGAATTGGTACGCCTCCGCCTCCTCGGGAGTGGGGACGAGGCCGGGGCGGCCCGTGCGCAGGCGGACCATGTTCAGGGCCGCCGCCCTCACCTGGCGGCGCGCCTCGTTCTCGTCGTCGGTCGCCAGTGCCGAGACGCCGATGAGGGCGTAGGGGGCGTCGAGGAGCGCGGAGGGCTTGAACGACTCGCGGTAGAGGTCGAGCGCCGGGATCGTGTTCTGCGCCGAGAAGTGGTGCGCGAAGGCGAACGGCAGGCCCAGCACCCCGGCGAGGCGGGCGCTGAAACCGGAGGAGCCGAGCAGCCACACCGGCGGGCGGTGCGGGGACTGGACGCCGCCGGGCGAGGTCGCCTGGATGGGGCCGGGGACCGCGTGGATGCGCGCGTAGGGGTGGCCGTCGGGGAAGTCGTCGTCCAGGAAGCGGGTCAGCTCGGCGAGCTGCTGCGGGAAGTCGTCGGCGCCCTCGTTCAGGCGGTCCGTGCGGCGCAGGGCCGCCGCGGTCGCGCCGTCCGTGCCGGGCGCCCGCCCGAGGCCGAGGTCGACGCGGCCGGGAGCCATCGCCTCCAGCGTGCCGAACTGCTCGGCGATGACGAGCGGGGCGTGGTTGGGCAGCATGACGCCGCCGGAGCCGAGCCGGATGCGTCCGGTGTGGGCGGCGAGGTGGGCGAGGATCACGGCCGGGGAGGAGGACGCGACGCCGGGCATGGAGTGGTGCTCGGCCACCCAGTACCGGTGGAAGCCGCGCGCCTCGGCGAGCTTGGCGATCTCGACGCTGGTGCGCAGCGCGTCGGTGGCGGTGCGCCCGGCGCCGACGGTGACGAGGTCGAGCACGGAGAGCGGCACGGGCGCGGAGCCGTGCCGCTCACCCCGGATGCCGTCGTCGTCGGCCCGCACCCCGCGAATGCCGTCGTCGCGGATGCCGTCGTCGCGGATGCCGTCGCCGGTCGGGTCCACTGTCACTGGGGTGCCTCCTGCACTGCGTACGTACGTCACGTGGGTACGGGAGAGCCAACAGGAGGCAGGCTCCGTTTTATTCCCCGAAGCCGCGTCAGCACCCCCAACCGGCCCCCTACGGGCCCCGGGGCCAGCTACCGTGCCGCCATGGCTGATCCCCTGAAGACCCTCGTCGACGGAGTCGAGGTCGAGGTGCCCAACACCCTCCCGGACATCCGCGCCGCCCTGCCCGAGGAACGGCGCGCGGATTTCGACCGGGCCATCAACGCCGCCGGGGTCGACGAGATCCACGCCGTGATGCGGCACTGGATGCTGGAGGCCGTGCCCGATCCCGACGCCGAGGAGCGGCTCGCCCGGCTGGCGTCCGACGAGGCGGAGAGGCGGGGCACGTCGTGAGCCCTCGCCACCGCAGGAGCCACCGCGTCACCTACGCGCCGCCCGCCGACGATACCCTCGCCAAGATGGGTGACGCCGACGCCTTCCGCGCGGTCCTCGCGAGGACCATCGGCCGGGACCCCTACGGCCACGGCTCGACACCCGTACGGGACGACCCCGACCGCAGGGAGGCCACGGTCGACGGCGCCATCGTCCTGTACTACGTGTCCGGATCGGTCCAGACGTTAACGGTGGTGAGGCTGATCCTCAGCCCTTGACCTGGACCAGCGGCTCCTTCGTGAACAGGGAGCCCAGCTCCGGCGCGTTCACCCGGCGCTCGGCGAGCCGCAGCGCCTCCCAGACCGTGACCTGGTTGGCGGTCAGGACCGGCTTGCCCAGCGCCGCCTCCAGGTCGCGCACGTACGCCGCCGTGTGCAGGGCGGTGTCCGGCAGGAGCAGCGCCCGCGCGTCCGGGTGGTCGCCGTCGCGGGCCAGCGCGAGGACCTCGTCGCGGCCCCACGTCCCGACCTCCGCCGCCGTGATGACGCCGCTGCCCCGCACCGCGACGACCTCCACGCCCGCCGCCTTCAGGAACGCCGCGAAGTGCCCGGCCACGTCGTCCGGATATGTCGCCGCGACCGCGACGCGGGCCGCGCCCACCTCACGCACGGCGTGGGCGAAGGCGAACGAGGTCGAGGAGGCGGGCATCCCCGCCGCCCGGGCCAGCTCGCGGACCTGGTCGTGCGCGCCCTCCCAGCCGCGGACGAAACCGCCGCTGGTGCACGCCCAGACCACCGCCTCCGCGCCGGAGAGCCGCAGCTCCTCGACGCCGGCGGCGAGCCGCGGGGGCGAGCCCATCTCCAGGAGCGCGTCGACCCGGTGCGCGTCCTCGCCGATGTCCGTGTGGACGACCTGGAGCCGGACATCGCTGCCGAGCATCTGCTCCATGCGGGGATAGTCGTCCTCGGCCGAGTGCCCCGGGTAGAGAAATCCGAGTGCCGTCACGTCCAGCCTCCTCCTTCTGCGGGTGGTCCCGCGGGTGGTCCCTCGGGCAGGCCCTGTGGGGGCGGCGGGTCCAGCGCGCTCGCGCCCGGCCGCGCCCCCGGGTCGATCAGTGCCTGATATGGCCCTACCGCACGCGTACCCAGCCGACGCAGGGCCGACCACATCGTCACCTGGTTCGCCGAGATCACCGGTATGCGCAGTTCCGCTTCCAGTTGCGGGATCACGTCGTACGTGGGGAGGTTCGTGCAGCTGATGAAGAGGGCGTCCGCGCTGCCCCGCACCGCGCGGCGCGCCATGTCGGCCACGTCCCGGTAGGAGACCTTCCAGATGTGCCGGGTCAGGCCGAGGTAGGCGCGGGCGTCGACCGAGACGCCCGCCTCGGCCAGATACTCCTCAAGGGCCTTCGTCACCGACCAGGTGTAGGGCGTGACGAGCGCGATGTGCCGGGCGCCCAGCTCGTCCAGGGCCTCCAGGAGCGCGCCGGAGGTGGTCACCGCGGCGACCGCGCCCTCGCGGGTCATGGCCTCGCACATCGCCCGCTCCCCCGCGGCGCCGCCGACGAAGCTGCCCGACGTGCAGGCGTATGCGAGGACTTCGGGCTCGGCGACGGTCAGCGCGCGGACCGCGTCGGCGAGCGTCTCGTGCTCGCTGACCAGACGCGCCAGGTCCAGGCTGACCTCGACCGGCACGTATGGGGTGCGGGTCAGATGGAGGGAGACCTCGTCCGGGACCCAGCGCCACAGTTCGCGGTCGAGGGCGAAGTCGAAAGGGGCAACGACACCGACACCTCGTTGTGGGTGCGGTCCGCCGAGGAAGGAGACGTCCATGAGCAGGCCCCAAGTTCATGCGTGGTGATCAGGGACCGGCCGGGGGCCGGGGACGAGCGATACCGGCGACGCGCCGGGACGTCGGGACGGGGACGCCGCGCGAGCGGACCACGCGGGCGGAACGTGCGAGCGGGTCGAGCGAACGGAACGTGCGAGCGGATCGAACAGGCGTGTAGAGCGGGCGGAACGTGCGGACGCTTCGTGCGGGCGAGCGCACGGAGAGTACGCGGCTGTCGGTACGCCGATGCGGCAGTGCCTCTGTTGACGAAGGTAGGTTCGGGTGCGAGCGTGGTCAATCCGCACATCTCAGACGCATCGCGGTCGCACCCAGCGCAGACGCATCCCAGACGCATCCCAGACGCATCCAGACCCATCGCAGACAGCCGAGCCGTACCTCTTCAGAGAAGCGGAACCTCATTGCGAAACGGTTTCCCCTCGATGTCCGAATCGACGCCCGGACCACCCCCCGGAACAACCGTTCTCGTCCTGGACGCCCCTCCCCCGGCACCCCCGCCGCGGCTCGGGGGCCTGACCGGCCGCGCCCGGATCCTGCACGCCGACGAGGCCTCGCTGGCCGGCCGACTGCCCCTCGCCGACGCGCTGTTGGTGTGGGACTTCACCTCGGACGCGGTGCGGCGCGCCTGGCCGGGCGAGGGGCCGCGGCCGCGCTGGGTGCACACCGCGAGCGCGGGCGTGGACCATCTGATGTGTCCCGAACTCGTCGCCTCCGACACGGTGGTGACGAACGCGCGCGGCGTCTTCGACCAGCCGATCGCGGAGTACGTCGCCGCGCTCGTACTGGCCCTGGCCAAGGATCTGCCGCGCACCCTGGAGCTCCAGCGCGAGCGCTCCTGGCGCCACCGCGAGACCCGGCGGATCGCGGGCACGCGCGCGTGCGTGGTGGGTTCGGGTCCGATCGGCCGGGCGGTCGCGAGCACGCTGAAGGCGCTCGGGATCACCACCGCCCTGGTGGGACGCGCGCGCCGGCCCGGCGTGCACGGCGCCGACGACCTGGACCGGCTGCTGGCCCGCGCCGACTGGGTGGTGTGCGCGGCGCCGCTCACCGACGCCACGCGCGGCATGTTCGACGCGCGGCGCTTCGGCGTGATGCAGCCCTCCGCGCACTTCATCAACATCGGGCGCGGGCCCCTCGTCGTCGAGGACGACCTGGTGGCCGCCCTGTCGAAGCGGTGGATCGCGGGTGCGGCCCTCGACGTCTTCGCACACGAGCCGCTGCCCGCCGGAAGCCCTCTGTGGACGGCGCCAGGTCTGCTCGTATCCCCGCACATGAGCGGCGACACGGTCGGCTGGCGCGATGAACTGGGCGCCCAGTTCGTCGAGTTGTACGAGGCGTGGGAGGCGGGCCGGCCGCTGCGCAACGTGGTCGACAAGGAACGCGGCTACGTCCCGGGGCCCTGACGGCGCGGGCACTGATCACGACGGCACTGATCACGACGGGCACTGATCACCACTAGGAGGCTGGATGTCCGAGCTCACGGATCTCACCGCCGTTCAACTCGTCGACGGCTACCGCAAGGGCGAATTCAGCCCGGTCGACGCGGTCCGTGCCGCGCTGCGGCGGGCCGAGGAGGTGCAGCCCGCGGTCAACGCCTTCGTACGGATGGAGCCCGAGGCCGCGCTCGAACAGGCCGAGGCGAGCGCGGGGCGGTGGCGGCGCGGCGAGCCGCAGGGGCTCGTGGACGGCGTGCCGGTCTCGGTGAAGGACCTGCTGCTGATGCGCGGCGGCCCGACCCTGCGCGGATCAAGGACCATCCGGGCGCAGGGGGCGTGGGACGAGGACGCCCCTTCGGTGGCGCGGCTGCGGGAGCACGGGGCGGTGTTCATCGGGCGCACGACGACCCCGGAGTTCGGCTGGAAGGGCGTCACGGACAGCCCGCGGAGCGGGGTCACCCGCAATCCGTACGACACCTCGCGCACCTCGGGCGGCTCCAGCGGGGGCAGCGCGGTGGCCGTGGCGGTCGGCGCGGGCCCGCTGTCGCTCGGCACGGACGGCGGCGGCTCGGTGCGGATCCCGGCGGCGTTCTGCGGGATCTTCGCGCTGAAGCCGACGTACGGCCGGGTGCCGCTGTACCCCGCGAGTCCGTTCGGGACGCTCTCCCATGTGGGGCCGATGACGCGGGACGCGGCGGACGCGGCGCTGATGATGGAGGTCGTCTCGGGCCCCGACGCCCGGGACTGGTCGCAGCTGGGGGCGGTGGCGGACAGTTTCCGCGAGGGCCTCGACGGCGGCGTGCGGGGGCTGCGGATCGCCTACTCCCCCTCGCTGGGCGGCCAGGTCGCGGTGCGGCCCGCCGTCGCCGCGGCCGTGCGGCGCGCGGTGGAGTGCCTGGCCGCGCAGGGGGCGTACGTCGACGAGACCGACCCGGACTTCTCGGAGCCGGTGGAGGCCTTCCACACCCTGTGGTTCAGCGGGGCGGCACGCGTCGTGCAGCACATGTCGCCCGCCCAGCGGGAGCTGCTCGACCCGGGGCTGCGGGAGGTCTGCGCGCAGGGCGCGCGGTACAGCGCGCTCGACTACCTCGCGGCGGTCGACGTACGCGCGGACCTGGGGCGCCGCATGGGCCACTTCCACACGACGCACGACCTGCTGGTCACACCAACGCTGCCGATCACCGCGTTCGAGGCGGGGGCGGAGGTGCCGAAGGGTTCGGGGCACCGGCGGTGGACGGGGTGGACACCGTTCACGTACCCCTTCAACCTGACGCAGCAGCCCGCGGCGACGGTGCCCTGCGGGGTGGACGAGGAGGGGCTGCCGATCGGGGTGCAGATCGTCGGCGCGCGCCACGCGGACGCGGTGGTGCTCCGCGCGGCGCATACGTTGTACGAGGCCGGGGTGGGCCGCATCGCGCCGCCCCGCCTCGCCTAGGCCTGTCCAGCGGGAGGCCCGTCCGGCGGTAGGCCTGCCCGGCAGAAGGCCTGCCCGCCGGAAGAACCTAGGCGCGTGTGAAGCTCAGCGTCTCGCCCTGGGCGCCCGCGCGCCACAGGTCGTTGCAGGCCTCGGCCATCCGGTCGAGGCCTTCGACGATCTGGCCCCAGACGGTGCCGGGGACCCAGCCGACGTCGCCGTTCAGGAGCAGGTTGTTGCGTTCGTAGAAGAGGGCGAGGTCGACGACGGTGGTGCCCGCCCTGACGTCGGCCTGCGGTTCATAGCCGTACGCCCGCGTCCCCAATTCCGTACCGGAGAAGGAGAAATAGCAGAGATCCCCCGGAATGGGGGTGACTGTCGGATTCTCCAGGGGTGGCTCGCGGTCCGCGAAGGCCGGGAAAAGGGCGTAGATCTCATTGCGGGCGTATTTCGCGTGATAGACGTCCGAGCCGAGCGGAAGCGCCTCCCACACGGCCGCGCAGGTCACCGGGGCCCGGTCGTCGAGCAGCTTCGCCGTGCACTGAACTCCCCGCTTGGCGAGGGAGACTTCGATGAATCGGTCTGCCATGTCTCCCATGCTCCTCCCGGGGTCAAGACCACAACGATCGCATCAGGGGCCGGAATTCACCGGCATATCTCGCGTCGAGTCGGGTAGCCGCGCGCCCATGGCTCCACCACTTGGCAACAACGAGGGATTCACCGGCAGATCCGTTCGCCGCCGTGCCCTGCTCACCGGAGCGGGCGGGGCGGCGCTGGGCGCGTTCGGGGTCTCGGCATGCAGCCGGGTCCCGGAGGAGGGGAAGGTCGAGGGGGGCGATCTGCTGGAGCGGCTCCGCGACGCCGGCACGGTCAGGATCGGTGTCGCGGGCGAGGTCCCGTTCGGATACATCGACGAGGACGGCGAGGTCACGGGCGAGGCGCCGGCCATCGCCAAGGTCATCTTTCCCCGCCTCGGCGTGCCCGAGGTCAAGGCGGTGCCCACCAAGTTCGGGGCCCTTATCCCCGGCCTCACCCAGGCACGGCAGTTCGACGTGGTGTCGGCGGGCATGTACATCAACCCGACGCGGTGCGAGCAGGTGCTCTTCTCCGATCCCGACTACCTCATGCTCGACTCCTTCATCGTGAAGAAGGGCAATCCGCACGGCATCAAGGACTACGACGACATCGCCGAGAAGGGCCTGAAGCTGGCGAGCGGCACCGCCTACGCGGAGATCGACTACGCCAAGGCCGCGGGGGTGAAGGACGTGCTCGTCCTGCCCGACCAGGTGGCGGGGCTCGACGCAGTGGCCCAGGGCCGGGTCGACGCCTTCGCCGGCACGAACGTCACCGTACGCACGGTGGTGAAGAAGAACCCGCGGGTCGAGGCGACGGACCCGTTCCAGCCCATGGTCGAGGGCAAACCGGCGTACGGCGCGGGCGGCTTCGCCTTCCGGCTCTCCGAGAAGAACCTGCGGGACGCCTTCAACAAGGAGCTGCACAAGCTCAAGGAGAGCGGCGAGCTGCTGCGGATCGTCAAGCCGTTCGGCTTCACCGAGGCGGAGATGACCGATCTGACCCTGCGCAAGCTGTGTCCCCCGGTGAAGGGCGCCTCCTCATGATGTCGTCGGAGTTCTTCGGCAACTGGTTCCTGCCCGGCATCTGGATCACCGTCCAGGTCACCCTCCTCAGCGCGGCCCTCGCCTTCGTGATCGCCTTCCCGATCGGTGTGCTGCGCACGAACCGGCTGTGGATCGTGCGGTTCCTCGCCGGGGCCTACTTCGAGATCTTCCGCAGCACGTCCTCGCTGGTCTTCATGTTCTGGATCGCGTTCACCGTGCCGCCGGTCTTCAACATCAGTTTCCAGCCGATGTTCGCGGGCGTGCTGGCGCTCGGCATCACCTACGGGGCGTACGCCTCCGAGATCGTGCGCGGGGCGCTCGCCGCGGTGCCGCCCGCACAGCGCGAGGCGGGCATCGCCCTGAACTTCACCCCGGCACAGCGGCTGCGCCGCATCGAACTGCCGCAGGCCTGGCCGGAGATGATCCCGCCGTTCAACAACCTGCTGATCGAGCTGCTCAAGGGCACCTCCCTGGTCTCCCTCATCGCGGTGGCCGACATGACGTTCGCCGGTGACCTGCTGCGGCTCGTCAAGAACGAGAGCGCGCCCATCTACACGCTGCTGCTCGCCCTGTACTTCGTCTTCGCGTTCGTCCTCACCCGCGGCATGCGGCTCCTTGAGCGGCACGCCAAGAAGCGGATCGGGCAGGCGCCCGAGAAGACGGGCCTGTTCAGCGGGATGCGCGCCAAGTCGTCGATCGATGCCGTCACCGGCACGGGGGGTGCCAAGTGAACTGGAACTGGTCGCACGTCGACGACTTCATGCCGCTCTTCTGGGACGGCGTGGAGCTGACCCTCAAGGCGCTGTTCTTCGGCACCCTGATCGCCTTCTCGCTGGGTCTGGTCTGGGCGATCGCCCAGCGCTCGGAGAAGAAGTGGATCCGCTGGCCGGTCACGGTCTTCACCGAGTTCATCCGGAATACCCCGCTGCTCGTGCAGCTGTTCTTCCTGTTCTACGTGGTCCCGGAGTGGGGCCCCTCGATGTCGCCGCTCACCACGGGCATCGTCGGGCTCGGGCTGCACTACTCGACGTACACCTCGGAGGTCTACCGGGCCGGCATCGAGGGCGTGCCCGACGGCCAGTGGGAGGCGGCGACCGCGCTCAGCCTCTCCAAGCGCCGCACCTGGACGGCCGTGATCCTGCCGCAGGCCGTGCGCCGGGTGATCCCCGCGCTCGGCAACTACGTGATCATCATGCTCAAGGAGTCGCCGCAGATGGCCGCCATCGGCGCGCTCGACATGCTGGGCCAGGCCCAGGGTTACAGCCAGGCGACCTTCACCTACGAGGCGATCAGCGTGGTCGGTGTCGCCTTCATCGTCATCGCCTACCCGGCCTCTGTCCTTCTGCGAGTTTTGGAGCGACGCCTTGTCCGCTGACAGCAGCACTTCCCAGGAAATCCCCAACCCGGCCGTCGACGGCAGCGAGCTGATCCGCTTCGACAAGGTCGTCAAGCGCTACGGCTCGAACACCGTCCTGGACGAGCTGGACTTCTCCGTCGCCTCCGGCAAGCACGTGACGCTGATCGGCCCTTCCGGTTCCGGGAAGACCACGATCCTGCGGCTCCTGATGACGCTGGTGAAGCCCGACGAAGGCACCATCAAGGTCGGCGACAACTACCTCACGCACGAGGAGCGGAACGGCAAGCTCGTCCCGGCGGGCGAGAAGCACGTCCGCGAGGTCCGCAAGAACATCGGGATGGTCTTCCAGCAGTTCAACCTCTTCCCGAACATGAAGGTGCTCAGGAACATCACCGAGGCACCCGTCACCGTCCTCGGCCTCTCCAAGGACGAGGCCGAGCAGCGCGCCCGCGAACTGCTCGACCTGGTCGGCCTCGGCGACCGCTGCGACGCCTACCCGTCGCAGCTCTCGGGCGGCCAGCAGCAGCGGGTCGCCATCGCGCGCGCCCTGGCGATGCGCCCGCAGGTGCTGCTCCTGGACGAGGTGACGTCCGCGCTCGACCCGGAGCTGGTGGCGGGCGTCCTCGACGTGCTCCGCGACATCGCGCACACCACGGACATCACGATGCTCTGTGTGACCCACGAGATGAGCTTCGCCCGGGACATCTCGGACCAGGTGCTCATGTTCGATTCGGGTCGGGTCATCGAATCCGGGACGCCGGAGAAGATCTTCACCGAACCCGAGCACGAGCGGACCCGTGAGTTCCTGAGCGCGGTGCTGTGACACTGGCATATGCCAGGGTGGCGCGTTCCTGCTGACACGGCCGGAGCGCGCCACCAATCTGCTCAACATCCGCTCCCTATGCACCACTTGGCGGCTATCGTGGGACGAGCCCGACTGTCCGGAACCATTCCACGCAGGGGGAAGCCGTGGCGTTGAAGCACAAGGCGACCGCGCCACACGACTCCGTCCAGAGCGCCCTGCGGGTGCTCGAAATCGTCAGTCGGCACGGCTCGGGCGTCACCACCGCCGGGCTCGCCCGCGAGACCCGCCTGCCCGCCACCCGCCTCGCACCCCTGCTCCGCATGCTGCGCCGCGAGGGGTATGTGGAACAGACAGCCGAGGGGACGTACGTCACCGGGGAGTCCCTGAGCCGCCTCGGCTCGGCCCACCGCCACGACGAGGCGCTGCGCGAGAAGCTCCAGCGCACGCTGGACGGCCTGCGCGACTCCATCGGCGCCGCGGTCTACATCAGCCGCTATGTGGACGGCGAGGTCCGCCTCACCGACTTCGCCGCCGGGCCCCGCACCCCCGCGGTCAACGAATGGGTGGACTTCCGCTCCTCCGCCCACGCCAGCGCGATCGGCAAGAGCCTGCTCACCCAGCTCGACGTGAACGGCCGCCGTGACCATCTCTCCCGCCACAAGATGGCCCGCCTCACCTCGCGGACGATCACGAACGAGCGGGTCCTGCTGAACCGCCTCGCGGCCCAGCCCGCCACTGTCCCGGTCCTCGACCTCCAGGAGTACGCGGTCGGCACGGTGTGCGCGGCCGTGCCGATCACCGCGGGGTCCTCGGTGGGGTGCCTCGCGCTGTCCCTGCCGGTGGAGCATGCGCATCGCCTGCGGGAGGCCGCGGATACGTTGAATCGGCGGGCGGCGCCTGTTCTGCTGTCCCTCGCCATCTGATCTCTCCCGCGGGTCCGTCGTGGCCGGTCGCGCAGTCCCCCGCGCCCCTTCGGGGCGCCTCTCGCCCTGGTTAAGAGCACCCCTTCGGGCCAGGTATTATTTACGTGTCAGCAGGCGCCGCTAGCTCAGTTGGTTAGAGCAGCTGACTCTTAATCAGCGGGTCCGGGGTTCGAGTCCCTGGCGGCGCACTTGCGAATGCCGAAAGGGCGTTCCCGGTCTTCCGGGGACGCCCTTTCGCGTATGCCCCGTGGGCGCCCTTTCCCGTACGACCCCGCTGCCAGGGTGCGGTTTCCCGCACCCCAGCTGGGCGGCAACCCCCATACCGCCCCTGACCTGCGCTTTCTAGCGTTGCACCCTATGGACCCCATGACACTCGCGCTCCCCCAGGAACCCGCCGGCGGCATCGCCGGCTGGGCCGCCGACCTCGTCGACATGATGGGCGGCCCCGGAGCCGGGCTCGCCATCGCGCTGGAGAACCTCTTCCCGCCGCTGCCCAGTGAGGTGATCCTGCCGCTGACCGGTTTCGCCGCCGGGCAGGGCGTGATCAGCCTCTTCTCCGCGCTGTTCTGGACCACGCTCGGCTCGGTGGTCGGCGCGGCCGCCCTCTACGGAATCGGCGTCCTCTTCGGGCGCGAGCGCATGCACGCCCTGTGGGGGAAGCTGCCGCTGGTCAAGGCGTCCGACCTGGAGCGGACCGAGGCGTGGTTCGCCAAGCACGGCACCAAGGCCGTCTTCCTCGGCCGGATGGTGCCGATCTTCCGGAGCCTGATCTCCGTGCCCGCCGGTGTGGAGCGGATGCGGCTGCCGGTCTTCCTCGCCCTGACCACGCTCGGCAGCCTGATCTGGAACTCCGTGCTCGTCATGGCCGGCTACTGGCTGGGCGACCAGTGGGACGTGGTCGAGACGTACGTGGGACTCCTCTCCAAGGCCGTCCTGGCGCTCGTCGTCGCGGCGATCACGGTGTACGTGGTGGTCCGGGTGAGGTCACGGAACCGGCCCCGAGCGGGGGCCGAGGCCCGCCACCGCCGCGCCGGATAGGGGTCGGCTAATGTCGGACGGCGTGAAGGAGCCCGTGGCCGCCCCGTTCTTGCTCAGGGTCCTCGGCGTGCTCATCGGCTGCCTCACCGCCCTGCTCGGCCTGGTCTACTTCACCGTCGCCGGGACCGCCCTCGGCCCCTTCCTGCTCTCGCCGCCCACCCGCGCCCGCGCCCACGCGCTGCTCGCCTCGGGCGCGCGCAGACTCACCGCCCTGGAGCGACGGCGCCGGTCCGTCTTCTTCCACGACACGTTCCCCGACCACCGCGCCTCCGACCGGCAGATCCTGCGCTACCTCGCGATACGCACGTACTCCGGACTGCTCTGCGCCGTCGTGGTCGGCCTCGTCGACTTCGGCGCGGTCCTCGCGGGCGTCTTCGCGGTGTCGCTCGCCACCCACACCGCGATGACCTGGGTGGACGTCCTCAGTCAGGTCGTGCTCGGCGGCACCCTGCTCTTCCTCGCCGTGCAGGGGCTGCGCGCGCTGACCGACCAGGACGCCCGGCTCGCCCGCGAGTGCTTCGGCCCCTCCGAGCGGGAGCTGATGCAGCGGCGCATCGACGAACTGGCCACCAGCCGTGCCGCCGTGGTCCAGGCGGTCGACGTCGAGCGGCGGCGCGTCGAGCGCGATCTGCACGACGGCGTCCAGCAGCGGCTCGTCGCACTCGCCATGCTGCTCGGCCGGGCCCGGCGCGGCCGCACCCCGGAGCGGGCCGACGCGCTCCTGGAGCAGGCCCACAAGGAGGCCCAGGAAGTCCTCACCGAACTGCGCGAGGTCGCCTGGCGGGTCTACCCGAGCGCCCTGGACAACCTCGGCCTGCGTGAGGCGCTCGGCGGGGTCTCGGAGCGGTGCGCGCTTCCCGTACGCATGGAGTACGACGTGCCGGATCCGCTGCCGTCCACCGTGGAGACCGCCGCCTACTTCGTCGTGTCGGAGGCCGTGACCAACGCCGCCAAGCACTCGGCGGCCGAGGAGATCTCCGTGCGCGTACGGGCGAGCGGGGCGCGCCTCACCGTGCTCGTCAGGGACAGCGGGGTCGGCGGCGCCGATCCCGGGGGCAGCGGACTGACCGGGCTGCGCAGCCGGGTCGCCGCGCTCGATGGCACTCTGCACGTCGACAGTCCCCTCGGGGGGCCCACCACCATCACAGCGGAGCTGCCGTGCGCGTGATCCTCGCCGAAGACTCGACCCTGTTGCGGGAGGGCCTGGTCCGGCTGCTCGCCGAGGAGGGCCACGAGGTCCTCGCCGCCGTGGGCGACGCGGAGGCGCTGCTCGCGGAGGTCGAGGCGCGGGCGCCGGACGTCGTCGTCACCGACATCCGCATGCCGCCGGACCACACCGACGAGGGCCTGCGCGCGGCGGTGCGGATCCGCGAGCGGCGCCCCGAGATCGGCGTGCTCGTCCTCTCCCAGTACGTGGAGCGCAACTACGCGACGCAGCTGCTCACTTCGAGCGCCGAGCGGGTCGGCTACCTCCTCAAGGACCGGGTCGCGCAGGTCGAGGAGTTTCTGGACGCGCTGGAGCGGGTGCACGCGGGCGGCGCCGCCATCGACCCGGAGGTCGTACGGCAGTTGCTGATCCGCACGACGCACAGCGACCCGCTGACCCGGCTCACGCCCCGGGAGCGGACGGTCCTTGAGGCGCTCGCGGAGGGCCACACCAACGCGGCGATCGGGCAGAAGCTGCACATCTCGCTGAGCGCGGTGGAGAAGAACCTCAACGCGATCTTCGACAAGCTGGGGCTCTCGCGGACCGAGGGGTACAGCCGACGGGTGCTGGCGGTCCTGCGGTACCTGGAGTCCTGAGGTCCCTCGTGTCCGGGGCGCGCGGCGCGGCTACGAGAGGACGACCCCGTCCATCACCAGCGCCGCAGCGAGCCCCGCGGCCAGGAGCCAGGTGCCGAGCCTGGTCCGGCCCCGGCGGCTCAGCTCGATCACTCCGCCGCAGAGGATGAGCAGCAGTCCGTAGACCCCTACGACCAGTACGGACGACCGGCTCGCCAGCCGCAGCGCGAGAACGACCGCCGCGGCGCCCATCAGCAAGGAGGCCGCGGCGATGCGGGCACGGCGGGCGCGGGCCGCGGGGGTGGGGCCGGAGGGCGGGCCGGGGGGCGGGGCGTCGGACTCGGCGGGTTCGTGGGACTGGTCGGGCGCGTGGGACTGGTCCGCGTCGGGCGTGCTCATGGTTGTGGATCGTAATCGTTCACGCGCGCGGGGCCGGGGACTTGTGTTCGTTCACCACGGATCCCTCACCCCCGCTGATCTCACCCCCGCAGATACGCGAGGACCGCCAGCACCCTGCGGTGGGTGCCGTCCGCCGGGGGGAGGTCCAGTTTCCCGAGGATGTTGCCGATGTGCTTGCCCACGGCCGCTTCGGAGACGACGAGTTCACCGGCGACGGCCGCGTTCGACTTCCCCTCGGCGACCAGTGCCAGCACCTCGCGCTCGCGCGGAGTCAGCTTCTCCAGCGGGTCGCGCCGCCGCCGCAGCAACTGCCGTACGACTTCCGGATCGACGACCGTCCCGCCCTCCGCGACCGAGACCAGCCCCTCGACGAACTGCTCGACCTGTCCCACGCGGTCCTTGAGCAGATAGCCGACGCCGGTGCCGTCGCCGGTGTCCAGGAGTTCGGCGGCGTACGAGCGTTGTACGTACTGGCTCAGGACGAGCACCGGCAGTCTCGGCCGCTCCGCCCTGAGCGCGACCGCCGCGCGCAGCCCCTCGTCCTGGAATCCGGGCGGCATCCGCACGTCGGTGACGACGATGTCCGGCTCGTACGCCGAAACGGCGTCCCGCAGCGCGTCCGCGTCGCCGACCGCGGCGACCGTCTCGTGCCCGAAGCGGCCGAGGACGCCGATCAGGCCTTCGCGCAGCAGCACGCTGTCCTCGGCGAGGACAACTCTCAGGCCCCGGCTTCCATTTCGGCTTCTGCTTCGGTCTCCGCTTCGCACGGTATCTCCACGGACAGGATGGTCGGGCCGCCCGGAGGGCTGGTGACCGCCAGTGTGCCATCGAGGACGGCGAGGCGGTCGGCGAGGCCGGTGAGCCCCGTGCCGCGGGCCGGGTCGGCGCCGCCGCGGCCGTCGTCGCGCACCACGATGCGGAGGCGTCCCTCCGTGTGGGCGGCGGTGAGGTGGACGCGGGTCGCACCGCTGTGCTTGCCGACGTTGGCGAGGGCCTCGCGGACGGCGAAGTACCCGGCGGACTCGACGGTTTCGGGCAGGCGGGGCAGCCGGACGCCTGCCGTCTCGACGGGTAGGGCGCAGCGGTCCGCCACGTCCTCGATGGCGGCGGACAGGCCGTAGTCGGCGAGCACCTGGGGGTGGATGCCGCGGATCAGCTCGCGCAGCTCGGTGAGGACGCGGCCCGCCTCGTCGTGGGCGGCGGCCAGTTGGCGCGCGAGGGGGCTGTCGGGGTCGGCGTCGAGGCGGGCGAGGCCCAGGCTCATCGTGAGCGCGACGAGCCGCTGTTGCGCGCCGTCGTGCAAGTCCCGCTCGATACGCCGCCGTTCGGCCTCGAAGGCGTCGACGAGGCGGGCCCTGGAGCGCGTGACCTCGGCGAGACCGGCGGCGAGTTCGGCGTCGCGCGGGGCGAGCAGGAGACGGGCGAACGCGGCGCGGGCGGCGCTGTAGGCGCCGAGCGGGTGGGCCAGCAGGAGGAGCAGGACCAGGCCCAGGAGGGCGGTGGCGCAGGCCGCCGGGTAGGCGTCGACGAGCCACAGCTTGGCGGGGCGGATGTCGTTGCCCGGGCCGCCGGCGGCGGCGAGGTGCGCGGGGGCGGCGACGAGGAGCACGGGGAAGGCGACGGTGCAGGCCAGGACGAGGAGGTCCAGGGGCCACAGGACGAGGGCGAACAGGACGGCGTAGGCGAGTTCGCGCCAGGTGGCCTGCTCTCTCAGGCGGAGCCGGCACCAGGCGGGGATGCCGGGGGCTTCCGGGGTGCGGTGGGGAGTGGGGGCGGGGGTGGGGTCGACGAGCAGCATGCGGCGGCGTTCGAGGGCGGCGAGGGGGATGCCGGTGAGGGGGAGGGCGGTGAGAAGGGGGATGCCGATGAGCACGAGGGTGAGCGCGGCGCCTACGGCGGTCAGAGCGAGGCCCACCACCAGGGTGGCGGCACCTAGGAGGGCGCCGCCCAGCAGGTATGTGCAGCCGCGCCAGGGCGCGGAGCTTTTCAGGTACCGGCGTTGTTGTAGCTCGGTCCAGATGGGTTGGGGGGGCATGGGGTTACGGTAGGCGGGTTCTGGCGGGGCGCCTTGGGCTGGCGGGGCGCCTTGGGCTCGGTCTGCGCCTTGGCTTCGTGGGTGGGGCGGGGCCGCGGGGGTATGTGCGTGCTCGCCATCTCGGTGCGGGTGCCTGTTGGTTGTTGCTCGGCTACTGGGATCCACTGTGCTGCGCTCGCACATACCCCCACGTCCCCTCCGGCCGGTTCGGCGGCCGCGGGCCGGTGGGGGTTCCCCCCCTGCCGGGGCCGGCCACTCCGGGGGCCGATCACGCCCGCCCCCGGCCGCCCGTGTGGCGCGGGGGGCCCACCCTGCGGTGCAGGGGACTTCGTCCCTACGTCCGCCTCCGCGGCGCGGGGCAAACGGGTGGGTGGGTGGGGAAGTATCCGCCGCGGAGCGGCGGGGCGGGGTCAGAGGGGCAGGAGGTGGGCTCGGGCATGGGCGCGGTACTCGGCCAGCAGGGTTGATATGTCCGCTGAAGTCAGCCGGCGGTACGCCAAGGCACCCGGAGGACGCCACCAGACAGGGTCACCGCAGCGGAAGGCGTCCCGCCGAAGCTCCCCGCGCGCGACCTTGCTGGTCGCGGTCACCGGCATCCGTCCGACCACCCGCACAAAGCGCGGAGCCATCTTCGTGCCCAAGTCCCCCTGCGCCCGCAGGAACTCCGCGAAGTCGTGCGGGTCGAAGCCCGCCCCCGGCACCGGCGCCACCGCCGCCATGACCTGGTCCCCCGCCACCGGGTCCGGGACGGCGTAGACCGCCACGGCCGCCGCCCGGGGGTATCGGGCGAGGATGTTCTCGATCACCGCGGCCGCCAGGTTCTCGCTGTCGACCCGCAGGCGGTCATCCGTACGCCCCGCGAAGTAGAGGTAACCGGAGCCGTCCCGGTAGAAGAGGTCCCCCGTCCAGTACCAGCCGCCCCGCACCCGCTCGGCCTGCGCCTCCTCGTTGCGCCAGTAGCCCTCGAAGGGGTTCGGGCCGCGGTTGACCAACTCCCCTATCGCCTCCGTCCCATTGATCAACCGCCCGTCGGCCGCGAACCGCGCCGCCTCGCACTCGCGCAGCGTCACGGGGTCGACCACCGCGAGGTCGTCCCCGGGCGCCGCCCGCCCGATCGCCCCGGTGGGCGTGCCCGGGGTGCGCTGGATCGCCGCGCCGCCCTCGGAGGATCCGTACCCCTCCACGAGCCGCACCCCGAACCGCTCCTCGAACCGCGCCGCGACCACGGTCCCCGCCTCCGTCCCGAACCCGACCCGCAACGGGTTCTCCCGGTCGTCGGGCCGCGCGGGCGTGGCCAGGATGTACTGCACGGCCCTGCCCACGTACGTGAAGTACGTCGCCCCGAACTCCCTTACGTCGGCGAGGAATCCGGACGCCGAGAAGCGGCGCCGCAGCGCCACCCCCGCGCCCGCCGCCAGCGCCGGAGCCCAGTCCGCGATCACCGCGTTGCCGTGGAACATCGGCATGCAGATGTAGTGCGTGTCGTCCGCCCGGATCCCGAAGTGGGTGACCAGGGAACGGCCCGCCGCCGCCAGCCTGCCCTGGCTGCAGATCGCCGCCTTGGGGGCGCCCGTGGATCCGGAGGTGAAGTAGAGCAGCATGCGGCTCGCCGGGCCGACGGTCCGGGCCATCTCCGGTTCGGCGTCGGCGTAGGGCGCGAGCAGATCCTCGTACGCGCGGGTGTCGGTCACCAGGATCCGTACGCCCGGAAGGTCCAGGCCGTCGAGCAGCGGGAGGTGCGCCCGCTCCGTCACGAGGATCCGGCAGTCGGTGTGCAGGATGTCGCGGGCCAGTTCGGCGCCGCGCCGGGTGGGGTTGATGCCCGCCACCGCCGCACCGGCGAGCGCCGCCGCGCTCAACCACTGCGGGTACTCAGGAGTGTTGTCGAGCAGTACGCCGATGTGGGGTTCACCGTGGCTCGGCAGGAGGTCGGCGAGGAGCGCGGCCCTGGCCGCCGCGCCCGCCGCCATCTGGTGGTGGCTCAGCGACCCGCCCTCGAAGCGCAGGCCGGTGCGGTGATCGCCCCACCGCGCCTGGACCAGTTCCGCGACCGTACTCCCGACGCTCCCGACGCTCTCCATGGCCGCGCACCATATGTGATGGCTCGTCAGTTATGAAGACGGGTGCGGGGACGGCTCCGCGTACGCCGTGCGGGCGCGAGGTCGTGCACGGCGTACGCGGAACCTGCCTGTGGGGTGGGGGGAAGCTCGTCGCGCACCGCTCAGAACTTGACGTCCGAGCAGGCGTAGAACGCGTTCGCCGTGTCCGCGATCGTCCAGACCGCGACGATCACGTGGTGCCCGCTGCGGCCGCCGGGGATGGTGCCGCTGTGCGAGAGGGTCGCGGGCGGCTGCTGACTGTTGTACGGCACGCTGAGGAACGGCGTGGTGTCCAGGGCGGCCCTGGTCACCGGCTTGCTGTCGTCCCAGCCCTGCTTGGTGATGTAGTACTTGAAGTCCGTGGTGCGGTGGCGCGCGGTGAACTGCCAGCGGAACGTGTAGTTCTGACCGCCGCTCACCGATGTCGTGGGCCAGGCTCCGCCCGATGGGGTCCTCGGCGAGTTGAGCTGGTTGAAGCCCGCTATGCCCGCCGAGCAGATCTTGCCGTCCGCCGGACCGCCCGCGGGGAAGCCCTTGGGGCCCTCGACGCTCTGCGGTTCGTACTGTATGGAACCGCAGTTGGTCACCACACCCTTGGCGCAGTTGATCTGCCTGCTGGCCGGCAGATCCGTGTAGCCGTGGCTGCTGGCGCCACCGGCGGAGAGCGCGAACGCGCCGACCGTGGTGAGGCCGACCATGGCCGCGTACATCTTCTTGCTCTTGTACATCTTCTTGCTCTTGTTTCGCATGTGCCGCTCCTGACCGAACGTGGGGGTTCCGTGGGACGTGCGCGCACTGCGGTCTAGACCAAGTCTCAGGCTATTGCCGTTAGTTGAACATGTCCATACCAACCGCGGAGAGCATCCGTCCGCGCCGTCGAGCGCGGTTCCACGGGTGTTCACCGAGGGGCGTGACCTGTTCGCCGAGGCGCTTTTGACCTACCGGTGCTCTTCCCTCCGGTGTTTTGCCGACCTACCGGTGCTCTCCGTGGCCCGTGTAGAACGCGACCGTCAGGTCCTTCACCAACGCCTTGCGCTCGTAGTCGTCCAGCTCCACCAAGCCCCGTGTGGTCAGCCGCGTCACGGTGTCCTCGACCGAGTCGACCACCGAGGTCAGGACGGTGTCGCGGTGCCGTGCGTCGAGCGCGGCGACCCGGCGGCGCTGCATCGCCGCCGCCACTTCGGGGGCGTACTCGATACGGGTCGGCTGGGCCGAGAAGATTTCGATGCCGACCGCCTCCGCGTCGGCCGCGAGCGCCCGGGTCAGCGCCGCGGCGACGGCGTCGGCATCGCGCAGGGTGGGGGCGGCGGGCAGCGCGGGGGCGTCGTCGTGGAACGCGTCGGCCGGCAGCCGCGAAAGCACCCGGGCCGTCGTCGCCTCCACGCACTCGCGCAGGTACTCCTGGTGGTCCTCCACCGCGAGCGTCGCCCGCGCGGTGTCCTTGACCCGCCATACGACGAGGACGACGACGCGCAGCGCGACCCCGCCGCGGTCCACGGCGGGCATCGGCTCGCTCCGCCAGTGCCGCAGGCGTACGTCGACGCGGCGGCGCAGCAGGAGGGGGTTCACCCACATCAGGCCGGTGCGGCGGACGGTGCCGCGGTAGCGGCCGAAGAGGCTGAGCACCCACGCCCTGCCGACCCGGCCCCGCGCGAGGCCGCCGAACCCGAACAGGGCGAGCGCGCTCGAACCGGCGAGCGAGGCCCACTGCGCGACCCCGAGCCCGGCGCCGCCGTATCCATATACGTACCCGAGCCCGTCGGCGTGCCCGTACCCGTACCCGGTCGGTGCGGTCATCCGCAGCAGCGGTTCGGGCAGCACCCCCGCCCACCAGAGCGAGAGCGCGCAACCGGAGGCGCCCGCGCATCCGCCGAGCACCCCGGCGAGGCCGGGCAGGACCCGGGCCCGCCGCTCGACCAGCGTCGGGTCGATGTCGGGCACGGGGTGGGGGTGGTGGTGGGGGTGGGGCGCGGAGGGGGTGGTAGTGCCGGCGCCGGTGAGGGAGGTCGCGGGAGTGGCGGAGGTGGCGAAGGTGGCTGGAGTGGTTGGGGCGGCCGAGGCGGTGAGGGTGGCAGGGGTGGTCGCGGGACGTCGCGTCGTTCGGGGCTGCTCCCCTGTTCCCTGCCTGCGCCGCACCACGGCGGGCGGGAGGGGGACGCCTGTCGCGTCCTCCGGGTCGTCGCGGAAGAGGAGGTGGATGGGGATCTCGGTGGTGGCCTCGCTCTGGATCACCCGCGGCGACCGCGCGGCGGCGGGCTCGGGCGCCGCGCCGGGCTGTGGGTGCTGCGGGGACTGGAGGTGCTGGGGGCGCTCGGGGTGCTGCGGGGGCTGGGGGCGCTCGGGGTGCTGCGGGGACTGGAGGTGCTGAGGATGCTCGGGGTGCTGCGGGGACTGTTGGTGCTGCGGGGACTGTGGCTGTGAAGCTGCCGTCGCGCTCATCCGTGCCTCCGCCTCATTCGTGCCTCGATCTCATTCGTGCCTGAGTCACACCTGTGCCCGGGGCTCGGCTCTGCCCCGCGCCACGCCCGTGCCCGGGTCACACTTTTAACCCCGGCACATTCGTCACCGGGTCTCACCGGGGCCTCCCGGCGCGCCTTCCGTACCCGGGTCACATGTCTGACCGGGGCACATTCGTAACCCGGTCTCTCCCCCACCCCACAGCCCCGGCACCGGGCCCGGCACCAGCACCGCCCCCGGCACCCCCTGCGCACCCCCCGCCCCACCCCCCTCACCGGAACAACCGCCGCCACGTCTCCGGCCCCGGGTAGCCGTCCGCCGCCGTGCCCCGCCAACCCTGGGAGCGCTGGAACGCCTCCACGTTGCGCCGGTCGCTCTCGGTCCAGCGAGGGCCGGGGCCCCGCGCGTAATGCTTGCCGAAGCCCCTTCGGATCAGTTGCCTGCCGAGCTGTTCGATCGCCGCGTGGGACTGGCCGGGGCGGAAGACGCCCCTGCCGGGGTAGGCGGGCGCACCCTGTGAAGCGGTCCCCGCGCCCGGACCCGGCCCCGTCGTCCGAGGGATGTTCCGGCCCGAGCCCTTCATCAGGTACGCCCACGTCGTCGGCCCCGGCAGGCCGTCCGCCGCCGCGCCCCGCCAGCCCTGCGCCAGCTGGAACGCCTGCGTCGCCCTGCGGTCCGCGTCCGTCCAGAGCGGCCCCGGGCCCGAGCGGTAGAAGCGCTTGCCGCCCCGGGCCACCAGCGCCTTGCCGAGCTGCGTCACGTACTTGTTGTTCGCCCCGGGGCCGAAGGCGCCCGCCCCCGGGTACCGCGTCACCGCCGAACCCGAGCCGGGGGCGGGAGCCTCCTCCACGCCCTTGAAGCGATAGGCCACATAGCGGTCCGCATTCTCCCAGTAGGCATAGGGAGTCGCCTGTTTGCGGGCGTGCGGGCGGACCTGTTCGTAGGCGACGTATTGCACGTGCGTGGTGTCCGTCCAGCCGCCGAAAATCGTGACGTGCGAGCCCTTCGTGGGGTCCGCCGGGTTATGGAAGAGGAGAATGTCGCCGGGCTGGAGCTGGTCCTTGGTAATCGGCACCCCGTACTTGTCGAGGGTGCCCGTCCATTCGTTGCCGCTCAGCTTCCAGGCCATGGAGACAAAGCCCGAGCAGTCCTGCCGGTAACCGTCGGTCCAGTACTTCGCCATGCTGTACGGGACCTTCGCGGTGACCCACGTCATGGCCCGCTCGATGATCGCCGCACGGGTGGTGGGGCCGTACGTCGACTCCGCCGGGACGCCCGCGCCGCCGTGCAGCGGGCTCGCGCTGCCCTGGGGTGTGTCGGGGCCGTCGTTCGCCGGGCGGGAATCGGCCCGCCGCACCCCCGACTCGCCCCCCACCTCGGTGGAAGCCCTGACGGATGCCCCGGCGGGCGCGGCCGCGACGGATGCCCCGGCGGACGCCCCCGCAGGAACCGCCCCTCCCCCCACAGCCACCGCCGGCAAGCTCTGACCGCCCAGCACCGTCCCCGCCGCCGCCGCGAGGACGAGGGCGCGCCGCGTGCCGTGCGCACCCGGGTGGCCCCCGAGACGCAGCGGCAGCGCATGCGCCATCGAGCGCCGCCAGTGAATACAGCCGGGACAGTCGCAGTCGCTCTCGGGGTCGAATTCCTCGAATACCGGAGCGTCCTCCATGCGATTCCCCTCACACCCCAGAAAAGAAAGTCCGCGCATCTGCACATCCGTCAGTTTCTCAACTGTCGCGGGATACCGCATGTTGACGGTCCGAATGATGTATCGCCCCTCCCCCGGACCCGCTCCGGCGCCTCTCCCCTGCCTCTCCGGAAGCACCGGAAGGCCGCGCCCGGGCACCGGGTGGTCCGAGGCACCCCCGGACATCCGGTAGAGTTATCCAGGTCAGCAGGCGCCGCTAGCTCAGTTGGTTAGAGCAGCTGACTCTTAATCAGCGGGTCCGGGGTTCGAGTCCCTGGCGGCGCACAGACAGCGAAGGCCCTCCGTTCACGCGGAGGGCCTTCGTCGTGTCCGGGCGGGGTCCGCGTCGCGTCCCGGGCGGGGCCTTCATCGCGTCCCGGGCGAGGCCCACCTCGTGTCTCCCGGAAGACCTTGCCCGTGCGCGCGGGGCCGACCCCCCGTATCCGTACCGCTACCGTTGCGCCATGGCGCGCGACATCCAGGAGCGGATCAAGAAGCTCATCATCGATTCCCGGCTGCCCTCCGGGGCCTCGCTCCCCACCGAGCCCGAGCTGATGGAGCGCCTGGGCGTCAGCAGGAACTCCGTCCGGGAGGCGCTCAAGGCGCTCCAGGCCATGGGGATCGTGGAGATCCGGCACGGTTTCGGTACGTATGTCGGCCCGATGTCGGTCGCGCCGATGATCGAGGGCCTCGCCTTCCGCACGGTCGCGGGCCACTACCGCGGCGAGGACAGCCTGCTCCAGCTCCTGGAACTGCGCGAGGCCGTCGAGACCGGGCTGATCGCGCGCCTCGCGGGCCGGGTCCCGGAGGCCGACCTCGCCGAACTGGACGCCTTGGTGGACCGGATGGAGGCCGAGGCCGCCTCCGCGGACGGCGCCGTGCACGCCGAGACCGACCGCGCCTTCCACGCCGCGCTCTACCGCGGCCTCGGCAACCTCCTCCTCGGCGAGGTCCTGGAGGCGTTCTGGGACGCCTTCCACAAGGTCCGCACCGACCTGGTGGACGTGCCGCAGGATCCCAAGGTCACCTGCCGCCAGCACCGCGAGATCCTGGAGGCGGTGCGCTCGGGGGACGCCGTCCGCGCCGAGCAGGCCATACGGGAACACTTCGGCAACATCCGTACGCGTTTGCGCTCACCCGCCTCAACAGGTGCCCCAAATCGCACTTATGACCGGTAAACCACCTGTTTGGCTCTTGCGATCAAGACACGGAGCGTAGAACCCTGGCCTGGAGCCATTGGCTCTCATGAGGCGGACGGTACGGGGCAGTTGGGGGCCCGGGACGACCGCGCCAGGCAGGACCGGGGACAGGGCCGGGGGGCCCGTTCGCGAAGTGACGCCGAGGGGGGCGTCATGCGACCGGAAACTCGCCGTTCTGTGACAAAAGGGACGGTCGCCTGCCACTGACGCGTCCGTGAAGGTCGAGGGGGACCTCAGCGGGCGGAGAGAAAAAGGAACACGCGGGCGACCGCGTGCGGGGGGATGACTCATGACGTCGACGCCGGCGGGCGCGCGGCAGGACGGTCCATCGCCGACGAGCCGGCTATGGGTGCCGTCACACGCGACAGGTGGTTTCCGCAGAATCAAGAAGACCCTGCCGCGGTACGACTACGAGCACTACAGCCGCCTCGCCGGGCCGCTCACCCAGCCCGACCCGGACAAGCCGTACAAGGTCGGGTACCGCTCGCTGCTCTCACAGGAGCCGCACCGGATCCGGGCCGCGCTGATGCTCGGCGCGGCCCCGCTGCTCTCCCTCGTCCTGCTCGGCTGGCTGCTCCAGCCCGAGCACTGGACGGAGCGGGAGCACGTGGCGAACGACTGGCTGCCGGCGCTCGACGTCGTCATGCTCGTCTCGATCGGGCTGATCGAGTTCTTCCGCTGTATGAACGTGCTCTCCAACGCGCACGCGACGCTGGTCGCCCGTGACCCGATACCCGTGGTGCCCGAGACCGGCACCAGAGTCGCCTTCCTCACCTCGTTCGTGCCCGGCAAGGAGCCGATCGAGATGGTGACGAGGACGCTGGAGGCCGCGGTCAGGATCCGTCACCGCGGCCTGCTGCACGTCTGGCTCCTCGACGAGGGCGACGACCCGGAGGTCAAGGAGGTCTGCCTGCGGCTCGGCGTCCACCACTTCTCCCGCAAGGGCGTGGCGAGGTGGAACACGCCCAAGGGCCCGCACCGCGCCAGGACCAAGCACGGCAACTACAACGCCTGGCTGGACGCGCACGGCGACGGCTACGACTTCTTCGCCTCCGTGGACACCGACCACGTCCCGATGCCGAACTACCTGGAGCGGATGCTCGGCTTCTTCCGGGACGAGAACGTGGGCTTCGTGATCGGCCCGCAGGTCTACGGCAACTACGACAACTTCGTCACCAAGGCCGCCGAGTCGCAGCAGTTCCTCTTCCACGCGCTGGTCCAGCGGGCGGGGAACGCCTACGGCGCGCCGATGTTCGTCGGGACGAGCAACGCCGTGCGCATCAAGGCCCTGAAGCAGATCGGCGGCCTGTACGACTCGATCACCGAGGACATGGCGACCGGTTTCGAGATCCACCGCGCCACGAACCCGGCGACCGGCAGGAAGTGGAAGTCGGTCTACACCCCGGACGTGCTCGCGGTCGGCGAGGGCCCCAACGCCTGGACGGACTTCTTCACGCAGCAGCTGCGCTGGTCGCGCGGGACGTACGAGACGATTCTCAAGCAGTTCTGGAAGGGGCCCTTCTCACTGCCGCCGGGCCGCCTCTTCAACTACACGATGATGGTCATCTTCTACCCGATGTCCGCCCTGAACTGGATCCTGGCAGCGCTGAGTTGCGCGCTCTTCCTGGGCCTCGGCGCGTCCGGCGTGAACATCGACCCGACCATCTGGCTGATGCTGTACGGCAACGCCTCCGCGCTCCAGATCGGCCTCTACATCTGGAACCGCAGGCACAACGTCTCCCCGCACGAGCCCGAGGGCTCCGGCGGTGTGGCCGGCATGGTGATGTCGGCACTCTCCGCTCCCATTTACGCGCGCTCGCTCCTCGACGCCGCCCTGCGCCGCAAGAGCAGGTTCGTGGTGACCCCCAAGGGCGACTCGGCGAGCCCGGACACGCTCTTCGGGACGTTCCGGATCCATCTCTTCTTCATCCTGGTCTTCGGCGGCTCGGTCGCCGCCTCCTTCGTGTACGGCCACTCCCACCCCGCGATGATCGTCTGGGCGACGTTCGCCCTGCTGATCACGTCGGCGCCGATCTTCGCGTGGCGCTGGGGCATGCGGCAGGCCCGGAAGAGGCCGGGGCCGCCCGTGCTCGACGCGGTGGTTCCGCGGCAGAAGCCCAGCTGGGCGGCGGCGCCCGAGCAGACCATGCGGATCTCCCTCGGGGGGCGTGAGAAATGACGGAGCGTCCCGGCCGCCGCCGCGCCCGCCGCATCGCGATAGGGACGGCGGTCGTCCTCGCGCTCGCGGGGATGAACGGCCCCTGGCTGTGGCGCGTGGGCTCCGAGAAGTACCACGAGTACAAGATCAACCGACCGGAGTACAAGGCGGACAACGGCCACTGGGAGATCGTGGACTTCCCCGAGGAGTACCGGCAGAACACCATCCACGCGGCGCTCCTGCACACGGGCAAGGTGCTGCTGATCGCCGGGTCGGGCAACAACCAGAAGAACTTCGACAAGAAGAAGTTCGACACCCGCCTGTGGGACCCGGTCAAGAAGACCATCAAGAAGATCCCGACGCCCACCGACCTGTTCTGCACGGGCCACACCCAGCTGAGCGACGGCAATCTGCTGATCGCGGGCGGCACCAAGCGCTACGAGAAGCTGAAGGGCGACATCACCAAGGCCGGCGGCCTGATGATCGTCCACAACGAGGACCCGGACGAGCCGAAGACGATCCCGGCGGGCACCGAGTTCACCGGCAAGAAGAACGGCAAGACGTTCGTCTCCCAGGACAGCGTCCTGGTGGAGAAGGCGAAGAAGGTCTTCGACAAGCGGACCGGCCGGTTCCTGCGTACGGAGCCCGGTCTCGGCCGGATCTACGTCGAGGCGGCCAAGAGCGGCGCCAAGTACGAGACGGGTACGCAGGACAACTACCGCATCCAGGGCCTGAAGGGCTCCGACACCCGCAACGTCTACGGCATGGCGCAGAAGCTCGCCCTGGACAAAAAGGACTTCCAGGGGATCAAGGACGCCTTCGAGTTCGACCCGGTCGCCGAGCGGTACATCAAGGTCGACCCGATGAACGAGGCGCGCTGGTACCCCACGCTGACCACGCTCACCGACGGCACGATCCTCTCCACCTCGGGCCTGGACGAGATCGGCCAGCTGGTGCCGGGCAAGAACGAGGTGTACGACCCGAAGACCAAGAAGTGGACGTACACCAAGGGCATCCGGCAGTTCCCGACCTACCCGGCGATCTTCCAGATGACCGACGGCAAGCTCTTCTACTCCGGTTCGAACGCGGGGTACGGCCCCGACGACGTCGGCCGCAAGCCCGGCATCTGGGACCTGCGGACCAACAAGTGGCGGGGCGTCCCGGGCCTGAGCGACCCCAAGCTCCTGGAGACGTCCGGCACGGTCGAACTGCCGCCCGCGCAGGACCAGAAGTACATGGTGGTCGGTGGCGGCGGGGTCGGTGAGTCCAAGGAGTCCAGCGAGAAGACCCGCGTCGTCGACCTGACGGCGGACGAGCCGAGGTTCGTCGACGGTCCCCCGCTGGAGAAGGGCACGCGCTATCCGCAGATCTCGACGCTGCCCGACGACAGCGTGCTGATCTCCGGCGGCTCCGAGGACTACCGCGGGCGCGGCGACTCCAATATCCACCAGGCGCGGATCTACGACGCGAGGACCGGGAAGATGCGGAGGGTCGCCGACCCGCTGGTCGGCCGCAATTACCATTCCGGGTCGATTCTGCTGCCGGACGGCCGCGTGATGTTCTTCGGCTCCGACTCGCTCTTCGCCGACAAGGCCAACAGTAAGCCGGGCGTCTTCGAGCAGCGCATCGAGATCTACACGCCACCGTATCTCTACCGCGGTGCCCGGCCGGGCCTTGGCCGGGGGCCTGAGACGATCAAGCGGGGGGAGTCCGGTACGTTTCCGACGCGGCACGCGTCCTCCATCAAGACGGCCCGCTTGATTCGGCCGAGTGCGTCTACGCATGTCACGGATATCGACCAGACGTCGATCGCGCTGGACTTGGAGAAGTCCAAGGGGGCCATTTCCGTGACGGTTCCGAGGAATCGGAGTCTGGTGGAGTCCGGGTGGTACATGCTTTTCGTCACGGATGATCAGGGGACTCCGAGCCGGGCTCGGTGGGTTCGTGTGCCGTAGGGACGAACTCCCTTTGGTGGGTGGGGAACTGCGGCTTTTTCTGGGCTGAGCGCGCAGTTCCCCGCGCCCCTTGCGGGGCGCTCCCTTCAGCCAGCGCTCCTTGCGAGGCCTAGTGCGTACTCCGGCCACCATTCGCCCGCCTTCGGGCCGCCCCGGCATGTTCCGTCGGATTCGCCCGGGCGTTTGACCCAGAGATACGCGTCGACGAGCGGATCGCCGGTCTTCGTCGTCGGGGTTTCGCCGAGCGCCCGGCCCGGCGGGTTGCACCAGGGGTCCTTGCCCTTGTCGTAAGGGCCGTTGCCGTTGCGCCCCGTGTCGATGACGAACGGCTTGTCGCCTATCTTCGCCGAGAGCTTCTTGCCGAACTCCGTACTGGCCTCGGTGGTCTGGAAGTTGGATACGTTCACCGAGAAACCGTCGGCCTGCTCGACGCCGGACCGCTTCAGGGGCTCCCAGAGCGAGTCGGGGTTCTGCCAGCCCGCGTTGCCCGCGTCCAGGTACACCTTGGTGTTCTTCAGGGAGTTGAGCCTGTCGATGGCACCCCTGAGCAGGTCGTACCGCTCCTCGTGGAACTGTTCGGGCGTGCAGTTGTCGACCATGTGGAGCACCGCGTCCGGCTCCAGGATGACCGTGGCGCGGCGGTCGCCGATGCCCTTGGCGACCTCGTCCACGAAGGCGCGGTAGGCGTCGCCGTCGGCCGCGCCGCCGCCGGAGTACTGGCCGCAGTCGCGGTGCGGGATGTTGTAGAGCACCAGCAGGGCGTCCCGGTCGGCCTTCTCGGCGGCCTCGGTGAAGCCGCGCGCCTGGTCCTGAGCGTCCTCCGGGACGAGCCACTCGGCGACGGGCTGCTCGGCGATCTTCCGGATCAGCTCGGCGTCGTCCTTCTCGCCGTCCTTCTCATAGGCGGCGACCTGCTTGGCCGCGTTCCCCTCCGGGTTGACCCAGTACGGGTCCTCCTCCTTGGGCTGCTGCTTCAGCGGCGGACCCGACCTCTCCTCCTCCGGGTCACCGCCGGAGGAGGAACACCCGGAGAGGAGCAGCGCGGCCCCCGCGAGCGCCACTCCCGTCCTCACCCCCCGGGCCGCGAAACCACGTCCGCGACCTGTGCCTTTTCGGTACATTCAGTCCCCCTTGGGTGCACTGTCCGTATCTCAATCCTGACAGAAGGAGACTCTGTCCACGAGGGACGCGTTACCGTCGCGTCGCGGCCGGGTAGGCGCAGTCCGCGGGGAGTGGAGGAGAAAAAGTCATGGGGGACCACCCATGCGCACTGCGGCTCGCCGAAGTACTGGTGGAGGCCGCGGACACACTGACCGATGACTTCGACCCCGAGCGCTATCTGCGCCGGGTGTCGGACCGCTCCGTGGAGCTGCTCGACGCGCAGGGCGCCGGTGTGCTGTACGCCGGCGGGGGCGACGGCGTCCGTTTCATCCCCGGCAGCCGCCAACAGGAGGTGGTACGCGCCCTGTTGGCGGTCCAGCTTCGGGGCGGGCCGTGCCTCGACAGCTTCGGGACCGGCAAGCCCGTGCCGCCAATCCGTGTCGACTCCAATGTCGTGGGGGCCCGCTGGCCGGCGTTTGCCGAGCGGGCCGGTGAGCACGGCGTCGCGCAGACCTTCGCGGTGCCGCTGCGGCACGGCGGTACGACGCTCGGCGTACTGAATGTCTTCGTCTCGCACGCACATCAAAAGGCGCCTTCGGAACGGGAGTTGCGCATCGCCCAGGTGCTCGCCGACGCCGCCGCGGTGGGGTTGGTCAATCACCGCACCCACGCCCGGGCCCTGACGCTCACCCAACAGCTCCAGGGGGCGCTGGACAGTCGTATTCGCATCGAACAGGCCAAAGGCATGCTCGCCGAGCGCTGGAACACCGGCATGGACGAGGCATTCGAGGCGCTGCGGCGCTATGCGCGCAGGGAACGCCAGGTCATCGACCTGGTCGCCGTTCAGGTGATCAAGAGAACGCTCACCGGTGAACTGCTCCGGAAGGACCGGTCGGCGCCCTGAGAAATCGGCGCCCGCGGCGGGCGGGCCCGGTACCGAAGGCGGGATGCCCAGCGCGAATGGGAGGGGGAATTGGCGATATCCGGACTCCGGATCCCTCTAGGCCGACGCGCTCATTCGTCCTAGAGTCTGTCGCACGGCCCAAGCCCCCGGCCTTCTCGGCCATTCCCCCCATTCTGGAATGGCCGTGAACCTCCCGCGTCGGCGCCGGGTTCCTCCCGCAGCTCGTGCGCACGCGGTCGAGGACCAGCCCGGTCGGCGGCTCAGGGGGGAGCGGGCCACCGACCGGGCCAGGTGCGCCGGTCCGCCCCGTGCCGCGGGGGCCCCGAGGGGTGTTGACAGCCCCCCTGACGTGCTGGGACTCTCCGGGACGACAAGTCCATACATCGAGGCGACGGTTGCCAGGAACCCGGTGCGAATCCGGGACGGTCCCGCCACTGTGACCCGCACGCGACGCGCGTGCGCGGAAGTCAGGAACTGAACCGTCGTCCTCCTGCCATGGGGCGTGGAAACCCCAGAAGGAGGCCCACCGGTATGTCCCTGCACTCCGCAGCGCCACACACCGACACCACGGCGAGCCAGGCCGCCGTGACCCGGACCCGCGACTGGCTGATCGCCTCGGCCGCCGCGATCCTCGCGCTGATCGCGCTGTACGCCGTGTTCCTCGACAACGGCACGCTGATCTCGGCGACCGGCGACTACCTGCACGAGTTCGCGCACGACGGCCGGCACCTCTTCGGTGCCCCGTGCCACTGACCGGGCGGACGGGCACGAGCACCATGCACTCTTCCCCCGTACTCCCCCTGCTCGGGCGCGGTCTGGTGGCGGGAGGGGCGGCGGGCCTCGCCGCCGGCCTCTTCTCGCTGCTGCTCGCCGAACCCCTGATGGACCGCGCGATCCGCGCCGAGGAGAAGCGCTCGGCGGCCGAGGAGCACGCGCACGGCGCGGCGCAGGCCGTCCAGCACCACGAGGAGCTGTTCAGCCGCTCCACGCAGCACGGCGGCCTCGTGGTCGCCGCGGTCGTCGCGGGGCTCGCCCTCGGCGTCCTCTTCGCCGTCGCGTACGCGGCGGTGCACCGCCGTGATCCGGCCGCCACTCCGTGGCCGCGCGCGCTGGCCTTCTCCGCGGCGGCCTTCCTCGCCGTCTCCCTCCTGCCCGGGCTGCGCTATCCGGCGAACCCGCCGGGCGTCGGCGACGCGGGGACCGTCGGCGACCGCCAGGCGCTGTGGCTGGCCGCGGTCGCCATCGGCGTCCTCGGCATGTTCCTCGTACGACAGGTGTACGTACGTCTGTCGACGCGCCCGGAACCGGTGCGGCACCTCGCGGTGGCGCTCACCGCGGTCGTCGTCCTCGCGGCGCTGTTCCTGCTCCCGGACAACCCGGACCCGGTCCCGGTGGACGCGACGCTGCTGTGGGACTTCCGCATGCTGTCGCTCGGCTCGCACGCGCTGCTGTGGGCGGTGTTCGCGGCGGTCTTCGGCGGGCTCGGTCTGCGGGCCGCGCTCAGAACCCCGGCCGCGGCGGGCCGCGCTACCCCCGTACACCCGTGAGGTAGGCCGAGACGATCACGTTGGCCGTGTAGGTGCGGGTGGCTCTGTCGAAGACGCCGCCGCAGGTGATGAGGCGCAGTTCGGCGCGGCCCTCCTCGTGGGGGCCGTACGCCTTCCTCGCGTCGAAGCGGTCGCGGGGGACGACCTGGACGTCGTCGACCGTGAACTCCGCGACCGTGCCGTCGTCGCGGCTCACGCCGATCTTCTCGCCGGGGCGCATCGCGCTGAGGTCGTAGAAGACCGCGGGCCGGGTCTCGGTGTCGACGTGGCCGACGAAGAGGGCCGCGCCCGGGGCTCCGGGGCGGGTGCCGCCGCCGTACCAGCCGACGGTGTCCGCCTCGGCGTACGGCGGCGGGTCGATCGCGCCCTCGGTGTCCAGGCCGCGGGCGGTCACCGGGGCCTGCACCTCCAGGGACGGCACCTCGACGTGCCGGGGTCGCGCGGGGGCCAACGGCTCGTGGGCGGCCGGGAGTTCGACGCCTTCGAGGGGGCGGCCGACTGCCGCGGCGTCGCCGTTCGCGGGCGCGGACAGACCGGCGCGCAGGTCCGCGATCTGGGCGCCCCACAGGCCGAGGCCCGCCAGGAGGGCAGCCCAGGCGATGCCCGTACGGAGGCGTCCGGTCCCGGGCGGGTGTTCCTCACCGCCGGACACTGTCCCGGCCCTTCCGTCACTCGGAGCGGCTGCGGCGGCGGATGCCGCGGAATGCCACGGCGACCGCCGCGGCTCCGGCGAGGACCAGGCCGACCACGGCGTGCCGGGTGCCGGGTCCCGCCTCGTCGGCGCCGGCGGAGGCGACCGAGGGGAACCGCGCGGTGCCGCCGCCTCCGGCCCGTACCGGGGAGACCGGCTCCGGGTTGCGCTGGATCACGCGGACCGTGCCGGTGCGCTGGTGGGGGTGTCCGTCACAGATGACGGTGACCTCGTACGACCCGGAGAGCCCGCTCCTGATCTTGGTCTTGCCGTTCAGCGAGTCCTTGCCGCCGTCCCGCCCGGTCAGCTCGGCGTCCCCCTCGAAGGCCCCGGACCCGGCGGACCCAGTGGTGCCTTCGCACCCCGAGACGCTCACCTCGACGCCGGCTCCGGCGGGGGCCTCCGCGGGGGTGACGGTGGCCCGTACGGCCCCGTCCTCATGGCCCTGGGCGCCGGTCGCGGGCCCCGCGAGGGCCAGCGCGAGGGCTATGGGGCCCGCACGAAGAGCGAGGGTACGTATACGCATCGTGAACCTCCTGTACCTCGAGGTTCACGCATCCGTCCGCGCGGCGCATCCCGGGGGCGGGGCCGGCGGGGCTCCGCCCCGGGGAGCGCGGGCAAACGGGCGGGTGGGGCGTCGCCGTGAAGCGGCGTTCAGACCCGGGCCACCAGGTCCGCGATCGAGTCCACGACCGTGGAGGGGCGGAACGGGTACTTGTCGATGTCCCGCCGGGTCGTGAGGCCGGTGAGCACGAGGAACGTCTCCATCCCCGCCTCCAGCCCGGCAAGGACATCCGTGTCCATGCGGTCACCGATCATCGCGCTCGTCTCCGAATGCGCCCCGATCGCGTTGAGCCCCGTCCGCATCATCAGAGGATTCGGCTTCCCCGCGAAGTAGGGATTCTTGCCGGTCGCCTTGGTGATGAGCGCGGCGACCGCCCCCGTGGCGGGCAGCGGTCCCTCCGTGGAGGGGCCGGTCTCGTCGGGGTTGGTGCAGATGAAACGGGCCCCGGCGTTGATGAGGCGTACGGCCTTGGTCATCGCCTCGAAGGAGTACGTGCGGGTCTCGCCGAGGACCACGTAGTCCGGGTCGTGGTCGGTGAGTACGTACCCGATGTCGTGCAGGGCCGTGGTCAGACCGGCCTCGCCGATGACGTAGGCCGTGCCGCCGGGCCGCTGGTCGTCGAGGAACTTGGCGGTGGCGAGCGCGGACGTCCAGATGTTCTCGACCGGCACTTCGAGGCCCATGCGGGTCAGCCTGGCCTGGAGGTCGCGCGCGGTGTAGATGGAGTTGTTCGTGAGGACGAGGAAGGGCTTGCCGGACTCGCGCAGCTTCTTGATGAACGCGTCGGCACCCGGGATCGGGACGCCCTCGTGAATGAGCACACCGTCCATGTCGGTGAGCCACGATTCGATGGGCTTGCGCTCTGCCATGGGGTGCACTCCTGCGGTGTACGGGTTGGCTGGGGCGCCGGGACAGCGCTGTGCCGACGCCCCCACCCTAAACAGGAAGCCGTGATCTTGACCCCGCCGATCACCGTCAGGCGTCCGCCGGCTCAGCTGCCCGTCGCCGACTTCCACTCCTCGACGTATGTCCGGAGGTTCTCGGAGACGTCCGCCCAGTCCGGCTCGAAGATCTCGACGCCCTCGATGAGCCTGTCGAGGGCGACCGCGTTGGCGTCCGTGGCCTTGACGTCCTTGCGGGCCGCGAAGCCGCCGCCGATCTCGCTGACCTGCCGCTGTGCCCGCGGGCTGAGCAGATGGTCCAGGAACTTCTTCGCGTTGGCGCTGTGCGGCGCCTTGCTGACGAGCCCGGCCGCGTACGGGAGCGCGAAGGTGGTCCGCTCCCCGCCCTTCTTCGCGGGGAACCAGATGCCGAGGTTCGGCATGTCCTTGGACTGCGCGTAGTTCATCTGGACGTCGCCGTTGGCGGCGAGCAGCTCGCCCTTGTCGACCTTGGGCGCGAGCTTGCCGGTGGAGGCGGACGGGCCGACGTTGTTCGTCTGGAGCTTCTTCAGGTACGCCATCGCCGGCTTCCTGCCGCCGAAGTCGTGCATGGCCTTGATGAGCACGGCGGTGCCGTCGCCCGCGACGCCGGGCGTGGAGTACTGCACCTTGCCCTTGTACGTGCTCGCCGTGAGGTCCTCCCACGTCCGTGGCGCCTTGGCGCCGGTCAGCTCCTTCTTGTTGTAGATGAAGCCGAAGTAGTTGTTCACGACGGAGGTCCACTTGCCGTCGGCGTCCTTGTCGGCGCCGTCGACCTCTTCGGATCCCTTGGGCTTGTACGCCTGCAACAGCCCTTTCTCGTCTGCCTGTTGGATGAAGGGCGGCAGCGTGATGATGACGTCGGCCTGCGTGTTGGACTTCTCGCGGACGGCGCGCTGCACCATCTCGCCGGAGCCGCCCTCGACGTAGTTCACCTTGATGCCGGTCTTCTTCTCGAAGTCCTTGAAGACGCGGTCGTACCAGCCGTCGCCGTTCTCGCCCTTGAGGCCGTCGGCGCTGTAGACGGTGATGACCTTCTCGTCGGACGCGGCGGTGCCGCCGCACGCGGTGAGGGATCCGGCGAGGACGAGGCCGCCGGTGAGGGCGGCAGCCGTGCGGAGGTGGCGGCCCCGGGTGAGGCGGACGTGGGCGGGGCGGACTCGGGTGCGGCGGGACATGACGTTCGTACTCCTTGAGGGGTCAGCGATACGAGGCACGCGTACGGACGCGGGAGACGGCGAGGAGCACCAGCAGCGTCGCCGCCATGAGGACCACCGCGAGGGCGGCGCCGGTGAAGGTGGAGCCGCGGTCGGTGGCCGCGTAGATCCGCACGGGCAGCGGCGTCCAGTCCGGCGGGTAGAGCATCATCGTGGCGCTCAACTCGCCCATGGAGAGCGCGAAGCAGAGCCCGGCGGCCGCGTTGAGGGAGGGCAGCAGGAGCGGCAGCTTCACCTTCCACAGGACGTACGAGGGCCGGGCGCCGAGGGAGGCGGCGGCCTGTTCGTACGCCGGGTCGAGCCGCTGGATGGCGGCGGAGACCGACTGGTGGGCGAAGGCGGTGACGAGGACGGCGTGCGCGAGGACCACGATCCAGCGCGTGCCGTTGAGGATCATCGGCGGCTTGCTGAACGCGACGAGGACCGCGAGTCCGACGACGACCGAGGGCACGGCGACGGGCAGCAGGAACAGCGCGTCGACGGCCCTCTTGCCGCCCTTCTTCAGCGAAGCGGCGGCGAGCGCCGCCCAGGTCCCCGCGGCGAGCGCGAGCAGGCTGGCCGCGAGGGCGGTGACCAGGCTGGTGGTGAGGGCCTGGAGCGATTCGCCGCGGGTGGCGGCCGTGTAGTGCCCGGTGGTGAAGCCGGAGGGGAAGGCTCCCGACCAGTGCGAGGAGAAGGACGCCGCGAGGATCACGAGGAGCGGCAGCGCGAAGAGGGGCAGGAAGAGGACGAGGAAGAGGCTCCAGACGGCCCACTTTCCCTTGCGGCTATGCACCAGCACGGCGGCTCACCACCCGGTAGAGGCCGTAGAGGCCCACGGAGATCGCGATGTTGACGACGGCGACGACGCAGGCCGCCGGGTAGTCGGATTCGAGCATGGCCTCGCTGTAGACGAGCATCGGCAGGGTCGTGACGCCCTTGGCGCCGGTGAAGAGGACGATCCCGAACTCGTTCAGGCACATGACGAGGACGAGGCTGCCGCCCGCGGCGAGCGCAGGCAGCGCCTCGGGCAGGATGACCCGGCGCACGATCCGCCCCGGCCCGGCGCCGAGGCTGGCGGCCACCTCAAGTTGTGCCGTGTCGATCTGCGAGAACGCGGCGAGCAGCGGCCGCATGACGAAGGGCGTGAAGTACGTGATCTCCGCGAGGAGCACGCCCCATGGGGTGGTCAGGAACTGGAAGGGTCCGTCGGCGGCGCCTGTCGCGTCCGTCCACACCCCGTTGGCCATGCCTTTCGTCCCGTAGATGAAGAGCAGGGCGAGGGTGATGAGGAAGGACGGGAAGGAGAGGAAGACGTCGATGAACTTCGCTACGGCCTTCCCGCCGGGGAACGGCACGAAGGCGATGACCAGCGCGAGCGCGAACCCGAGCACGAGGCATCCGATGGTCGCCCCGAGCGCCAGCCACACGGTGGTGCCCAGCGCCTCCCGGAAGGCCTCGGAGGCGAAGACGTCCGCGTACGGCTGGAGGGAGGTCCCGCCGGTGTCGGGCTGCACGGACTGCCGCACGACGAGGAAGAGGGGGTAGAGGAAGAACACCCCGAGAAGGACAACGGGCGGCAGCACCCACACGAGGGCGGGCACGCCGCGTCTGGCCTTCGCCGCTGTGGGCAATCGTTCCGCTGGGGCGATGGGGGTCCCCCCTGCTCGAGCGGAGTCGAGAGCTTGGGGGAGGGTGGGCACAGTCCCCGGTGCCGGGTCACTTGAACGGAGGCGCTCGGCAGGACTACCCATCGGTCACCCCTCCGGCAAGGAGCACCGCGTCCTCGGGCGCGAAGTGCAGCGTGATCTCGTCCCCCAGCGCCGGCGGCTTCCGCAGCTCCCGGACGTCCGCCTTCACCCGCTCCCCGCCCACCTCGACGTACAGCCGGTGCGTGGCCCCCCGCCACTGGACCTCGGCCACCCGTCCGGTGAGCGCGTTGGGCCCGTCGCCGAGCCCGACCAGATGCGGCCGCACGCAGAGTGTGGCCGTGGCGCCGGATACGGCGTCCCCCGTGTCGGCCTTCAGCTCGGCGTCCGCGAAGGAGACCGCGCCCGTGCCCCTCACCGTGACCGCGAGGAGGTTGGCGTTGCCCACGAAGGAGGCCGTGAACTCCGTGCGCGGTGTGCGGTACAGCTCCTGCGGGGTCCCGCAGTCCTGGAGGCGCGCCCGGTCCATGACGGCGATTTGGTCGGCCAGGGTCAGCGCCTCCACCTGGTCGTGGGTGACGTAGAGGATGGAGACGTCCGGCAACTCCCGGTGCAGCCGGGCGAGTTCGGCGAGCATGCCGGAGCGGAGCTGCGCGTCGAGCGCGGACAGCGGTTCGTCGAGGAGGAGCACGCCCGGCCTGATGGCGAGCGCCCGCGCGATGGCGACCCGCTGCTGCTGCCCGCCGGACAGCTCGCGCGGGAACCTCTTGGCGTACGAGGCCATCCCGGTCATCTCCAGGGCCTCGGCGACCCGCCCGGGGATCTCGGCCTTCGCCACCTTCTGCGCCTTCATTCCGAAGGCGACGTTGTCCTCGACGCGCATGTGCGGGAAGAGGGCGTACTGCTGGACGACCATCCCTACGCCCCGCCGGTGCGGCGGCAGCCCGGTGACGTCGCGCTCCCCGATGAACACCCGCCCCGACGCGGGCCGCACGAACCCCGCGACGGCCCGCAGCGCGGTGGTCTTGCCGGACCCGGAGGGCCCGAGCAGCGCCATGACCTCGCCGGGTTCGACGGTCAGGTCGAGCGCGTCGAGGACGGTGTGCCGGCCGTAGGCGACGGAGACCCGGTCGAAGCGGATGCCGCTGCTCATGTCCCCACCCGGTCGAGCAGTGCGGGCAGTTCGGCGACGGAGGCGAGGACGTGCGTGGCGCCGTGCCGCGTCAGCTCCGCCTCGCCGTGGGCCCCGGTCAGGACGCCCGCGACGACTCCGGCCCCGGCCCGTACCCCGCTCCTCATGTCGTACGCGGTGTCGCCCACGACAGCGATCTCCTGGACGCCCGCCGCGGCGCCGGTCCGCAGGAAGGCGCTGAGCACCATGTCCGGGTAGGGCCGCCCGCGGCCGCCCGCGTCGGCGGGGCACAGGGTCAGCTCGACGAGTCCGCGCCAGCCGAGCGCGTCGAGGATGGCGTCCTGGGTGACACGGGCGAACCCAGTGGTCAACACCACTGTCTTCCCGGCTGACTTGAGCTGCTCGATGGCCTCGCACGCTCCGGGAATCGGTGCGATGCGGCCGCCGTGGACGAGGTTCCCGTACGCCTCCTCGAAGGCGGTGTTGGCCCGCTGGGCGCGCTTCTCGTCGCCGAAGAGGTGGCGGAAGACGGAGATCTTGGACTCGCCCATCGTGGCGCGCACGTACTCCAGCTTGGCGGCGTGGTCCGGGGTGCCGGGCTCGACGCCCAGTTCGCGCGCGGCGGCGGAGAACGCCTGCTCGACGAGGCCGCCGTCGGCGACGGTGGTGCCGGCCATGTCGAGGACGACGAGACCGATGCGGTGCTCCCGCTTCGGGGATGCTGCCAACTCCCTCACCATCCCAGTTCGTCGGCGGTCGTCTCGGCGATGGCGGGCGAGCAGGTCATGCCGCGGCCGCCGGGCCCGGTGACCAGCCACACGCCCTCGCGCACCTGCTGGCGGTGGACGACCCGGCCCGTGTCGACGCACTGCGCGTACACCCCGGCCCAGCGGCGCCGGATCCTCGGCAGCGGGCGGCCGAGGAAGCCCTCGACGACCTCGGTGAGGTGGTCGTAGGGGTCTTCGAGGGTGTCGAAGGCGAAGGGGTGCTCGTACTCGTGGGTGTCGCCGATGGTCAGCCCGCCGTCCGCGCGCTGCACCATGAGCAGCTGCATCTTGTGCGCGGCGGCGGTCGGGGTCTGCGCCTGCCCGGCGTTGAGCGCGTCGAGTGCGTCCGACGCGTAAGCCGGGTAGTAGCGGAAGCTGTCGGCGTCGGCGACGGATGTGGGGAGCGGCTCGCCGAGCGGCGCGGTCTGCATCATCTGGAGGCGGACGCGGCGCACGGGCAGCTCGGGCCCGGCCAGTTCGCGCACGAGCCCGCCGAGCCAGGCACCGGTGGCGAGCACGACGGCGTCGCCGGTGTGTACGTCGCCGTGGTCGTCGCGGACCGCGCTCTCGCCGACGACCTCGCGGACCTCGCGGCCGGGCAGGAAGGTGTAGCGGGGCGAGGCCAGGAGGGCTTCGCGCAGCCGGAGTTGGGCGGCGCGGGGTTCGACGGCGGCGTCCCGCTCGCACCACAGACCGGCGAGGAAGTCGCCGCGCAGCGCCGGGTTGAGGGCGCGCGCCTCGTCGGCGGTGAGGAGCTTGTAGCCACGGACGGCCGCGTCCGGGCGGGTCAGCGCGGCCTCGGCGACCGCGCGCTCGCGTTCGTTGCGTACGAGGGTCAGGGAGCCGTTGGCCCTGAAGCCGAGGCCCGGCACGCGCGCGCCGATGCCCTCCCACAGCTCGCGGGCGCGCAGCGCGGTCGCCAGCTCCTCGCCGCCCGCGCGGCCGCTCACCCATATCTGCCCGAAGTTGCGCAGGGACGCCCCGCGGGCCTCGCTCTCGCGCTCGATCTGTACGACCTCGTGGCCGCGTTCCACTGCGTGCCAGGCGTGCATGGTGCCCACCACGCCGGCTCCTACGACGATGACTCTCACGGCGGCAACGCTCCTGCCGACGGGTGGCCCGCGCGGGGCCGGGCGGCGACGGGACGGTGAACGAGCACGGAAGCTTGGCCTAGACCCGTTACCTTCTCGTTATCTCACCGGGCTGATCGTCGGCGAGCGGGCGCTCAGCCGAGGTGGGTGGTGAACGAGAACCGGTCACCGCGGTACAGGGTCCGCACCCGCTCCAAGGGGCGCCCCTCGGTGTCCCGGGAGAGCCGGTGGATCAGCAGCATGGGCAGCGCGGGGGGCGTGCCGATGAGCAGGGCCTCGCGCGGGGTGGCGAGGACCGTCTCGATCCGTTCGTCGGCGTCCCCGAAGGAGATGCCGAGCCGGTCGCGCAGGTACGCGTAGAAGGAAGAGTCCGGCGCGAAGTCGCGGTCGAGACGCGGCACCCTCGCCACGGAGACGTATGTGCTCTCCAGGCCGACCCGCTCGTCGTCGGCGAGCAGTACGCGCTCCATGTGCCAGACGGGCTCGCCCTCCTCGGCGCCCGTCTCGGCGGCGAGCGCGGCGGGGCAGGGGAAGCGGTCGAGGGAGATGAGGTGCCGGCCGGGTGTGCGCCCCTGGCGGCGTACGCCCTCGGTGTAACTGGCGAGGGAGAGCGGCTGCTCCAGCTTGGGCCCCGCGACGACGGTCCCGCGGCCCTGCCTGCGCAGCCGCCCCTCCAGGAGGAGTTCGCGCAGCGCCTGCCGCACGGTCTCCCGCGCCACCTCGTACCGCTCGGCGAGGTCCCGCTCGGTGGGCAGCGCCTGCCCGTGCCCCAACTCCTCCATGAGGACGGCGATCCTGGCCTTCACGGCGTAGTACTTGGGGATGCGCCCGTGCTCGGGAATCCCGGAACGGACGGGAGCGCCGGGCACCTGGCCGAGCAGGTGGGCGGGGGGCTGAACGGGGTTCGGGTTGTCCACCTGGGGATGTTCGCAGACGGATGTGAACGGGACCGAGCCCCCCGAGGGGCGCCGGGTGCTGGACGCGCCCCAAAGGGGCGCGGGGAGCTGCGCGCCCAGCCACGACAAACCCGCACCAGGCCCCCGCACCAGGCCCCCGCGCCCGATTCAGCGGCCCGCACGCAACCGCCGATACCTCCCGAGCAGCACCGCACCCCCCACGAGAAAGCCCGCGCCCAGGACCCCGAGCCCGAGCAACATCGCCACCCCGGTCTGCGCCAACTCCTCAATCGGCTCCCCCCGCTCCTCCCGCTCCCCGGCAGACGACTCGTCCCGCGCGACGGCGAAGGCATAGTCATTGGAAGCGCCGACCCACTCCCCGTCATCGCCCCTGCGCTGGACGACCGCGGCGGAGGCGACGACACGCGTGGGCACGGTGTCGGCGGCGAAGGCGAGCCGGACCTTGACGGTGAGGGTGCGGCCGGGGCCGACCGTGAACCCCGCGAAACCGTCGTCGAAGACGCCCACGTGCTCGTCCTGCTCGGTCCTCTCGAACGGCACGGGCCGCCAGCGCGCCCCGTCGTGGAACTCCAGCCGGATCTGTTCCGGCCGCAGCGGCTGCCGCTGGTCGACGAGGACCAGGATCGGATGGATGCCGGCGCAGGGCTCGCCGGTGGCGTTGGTGAGGTCGATCGCCCAGTCCTGCGGTCCGGCGCCGGGCCGGTAGGCGGCGGGCCCCTCGTGGATGCGGGTGTCGAGGGGGAAGGCGGCGCTGTCGGCGGTGGCGCAGGTGGGCGGGGCCACGGCGGGCACCCCGGCCACGGCGGGGAGGGCCGTGCCGAGGCATGCGGCGAGCGTGGTGGCGACTGAGGTGGCGACGCCGAAGAGGGCGGGACTACGGAATCGCATGGAACACCTTTGCTGGCTGACGCGGGGCTGAGGCTGGGCTGAGGCTGCCGACCCGAGTACGGGGCTCCGGCGCGGAGTTGGCGCCGCCGCGGGCCGTGGCGGGCGGCGCCCGGAAGACGACGGTCGTGGCCAGCGACCCTGCCACGCGGGCCCCGCCGCGCCGGGGTGCCACCCCCCGGTAGGCCCGATCGGCCGCCGAAGAACCGCACGATCAGTCGAGATCCGGCCCATTGCGATTGGCGCGAGTCCCGCACTCAATGCGAGGGACGAGGCGGGCCCCCGCCAACCGGAGAGGCAAGCCACTCTCACCCCACAAGGCAGCCCACACACCCCCCCCCCAATGAAAGCCCCCCTCACCCCGCGATAAAGCCCACGCTCGCCCGGCCGAACAGCGGTGCGAGGACAAGCTGGGCCGCGCCCTCCGCGACGGCGCGTTCCCCTCCCGGGGCGAGGGCGACCGGCACCTCCGCCTCCCCGCCACCGCGCCGGACGCGCTCGGCGACGACGGCGCCCACACCCCGTACGAACAACTCATCCGCGGCGAACACGGTCCGCCCGCCGAGCAGCACGCGGTCGACGTCGAGCAGCCCGACCAGGTTCGCCGCGGCCGTCCCGAGCACCCGCGCGGCCTCCTCCAGGTCGCCCCGGGCGACGGCGGCGAGGCACAGCGCCTCGACGCAGCCGCGGTCCCCGCACTCACAGCGCGGCCCGTCCAGCTGGAGCACTTGGTGGCCGAATTCGCCCGCGCCGGTACGGGCGCCGCGATGCAGGGCGCCGCCGAGCACCAGCCCGGCGCCGAGACCGGTGCCGAGATGCAGATAGGCGAAGGAACCGGCGGCGTCGGCGCCCGCGAGGGCCAGGCCGAGGGCGGCGGCGTTGGTGTCCTTGTCCACGACCACAGGCAGCCCGAGCCGAGCCGCCAACGCGTCCCGCAGCGGAAACCCGTCCCACCCAGGAAACCCGGTCACCCGCCGCAGCACCCCGCCCACATGATCGAGCGGCCCGGGCAGAGCGACCCCGACCCCGGAGACGCCGCCACCCGCGCGGGGGCCGACGCCGGGCGCCGCCTCCTGGGCACCCAGTACCTCATCCCGAAACGAGCCCGCTCCACTCGCGCCCTCCCCCAGCCCCGCCAAAAGCCCCCGCGCCTCCCCCGCCGCCGCCTCCACGACGGCCTCCGCGCCCGCGGCGAAGGCGAGGGGAGCGCGGCGCTCGGCGACCACCGTGCCGGTCAGGTCCACCAGGACCGCCGTCAGTTCGTCGCGGTCCAGGTGGAGGCCGACCGCGTGGCCCGCATCGGGGACCAGCCGCAGGACCGTACGCGGCTTGCCGCCCGTCGAGGCGCGGCGGCCCGCCTCCGCCGCCAGGCCCTCGGCCCGCAGCCGTGCGGTGATCTTGCTGACCGCCTGCGGGGTGAGCCCGGTGCGCTCGGCCAGCTCCAGGCGGCTGATACCCGCCTCGCCCGCCCCGCGCAGCAGATCGAGTACGAGCGCGGCGTTGTGGCCGCGCAGCGCCGGCAGGTTCACTCCGGGGTTCGCCCTGTTCACGTACGACTTCACGGGGCCATTGTCCTGCTCGCTTGCACTTTGGCAACACCGTTGCTTAAGTGGAGGACATGACTGGCACAGGCTCCTCAGGCTCCCCCCTCCGCGTCGGCCTCGTCGGGTACGGCCTCGCGGGCTCCGTCTTCCACGCCCCGCTGATCGCCGCCACCGAGGGCCTCGTCCTCGACACGGTCGTGACGTCGAACCCCGAGCGGCAGACACAGGCCCGCGCCGAGTTCGGCGACGGCCTGCGCTGCGCGGAGTCGGCCGACGAGCTGTGGGCGCGGGCGGACGAGCTGGACCTGATCGTCGTCGCCTCCCCGAACAAGACCCACGTATCGCTCGCGACGGCCGCCCTCAAGGCGGGCCTGCCGGTCGTCGTCGACAAGCCGGTCGCGGGCACGGCCGCCGAGGCACGCGAACTGGCCGCCCTCGCCGACGAGCGCGGCCTGCTCCTGTCCGTCTTCCAGAACCGCCGCTGGGACAACGACTTCCGCACCCTGCGGCAGCTGCTCGCGGACGGCGAGCTGGGTGACGTATGGCGCTTTGAATCCCGCTTCGAGCGGTGGCGGCCGCGGCCTAAGGGCGGCTGGCGCGAGTCCGGCGACCCGGAGGAGATCGGCGGTCTCCTCTACGACCTGGGCAGCCACGTCGTCGACCAGGCCCTGGTCCTCTTCGGCCCCGCCGCGAGCGTGTACGCGGAGTCGGACGTCCGCCGTCCGGGCGCGGAGGCCGACGACGACACGTTCATCGCGCTCACGCACGCGAACGGCGTCCGCTCGCACCTGTACGTGAGCGCCACGACCGCCCAGCTCGGCCCCCGCTTCCGCGTCCTCGGCTCCCAGGCGGGTTACGTGAAGTACGGCCTCGATCCCCAGGAGGCGGCCCTGCGCGACGGCGGGCGTCCCGCGACGCTGAGCCCGTGGGGCGTGGAGCCCGAGTCGATGTGGGGCCGGGTCGGCTCCGGTGAGTCCCCGCTGTCCGGCGGCGGCCGCCCGCACCCCAGCCTGCCGGGCGACTACCCCGCGTACTACGCCGCGATCGCCGACGCCCTGCGGGGCACCGGCGAGAACCCCGTCACCGCGCTCCAGGCCGCCGCGGCCCTGGACGTCCTGGAGGCGGCGCGCCGCTCGGCCCGTGACGGTGTGGCGGTGACGCTGTGACCGCCACCGCCGCTGCCCCTGTCTCCGAAGCACCCTCCATCGAAGAACTGGAGTCCCAGGAGCGCCGCCTGGTCCTGCCCCGCTTCACGTACGACGACGCGTGGGCACTCGGCAACCTCCTGGTGGAGCTGGCCCGCGAGCGCCGCGCCCCGGTGGCGATCGACATCACCCGCGGCGGCCAGCAGCTCTTCCACGCGGCGCTGCCCGGCTCCACCCCGGACAACGACGCCTGGATCGCCCGCAAGCGCCGCGTCGTCGAACGCTACGGCTGCTCGTCCTACCTGGTCGGCGCCCGCTTCCGCGCCAAGGGCACGACCTTCGAGGCCTCTTCCCGCCTGGACCCCGACGCCTACGCGGCCCACGGCGGCGCGTTCCCGCTCGCGGTGGAGGGAGCGGGGGTCATCGGCGCGGTGGTCGTGTCGGGGCTGCCGCAGGTGGAGGACCACGCGCTGGTGGTGGCGGCACTGGAACGGTTCATCGCCGCCTGAGCCACCCTCGGCCCAGCAAAAAGCAGGCCCCGCACGGAACCGGCAAGTCGCCGGATTCGCGTGCGGGGCCGCTCACAGCGCGTGCGCCGTCAGACTCGGTTCAGGGTGTACGTACCCGAACCGTCCTGCCTGCCGCTGGAGTACTGGCGTACGGACTCCCCGTCCGCGTACCGGTCGTGGCCCATCATGGAGCCGGTGTACTTGTTCTGCACACCGATCTTCGAGCTGCCGGGCACATCACGGTAGATGTAGAACCGCTGGAGGTCATCCTCCCTGCAGGGGGACTCCATCATCAGGGGCGTCTGGTCGGTGCCCGCGTTCTGCGGGAAGATGTTGGCGCATGCCTGGTTGCCCAAGTTCCACAGGGTCGCCTCCATGACCCCGTCGCTCTCCGTCACGTTGCACAGGCGCCACTGGTCCAGGTTGCCGCTGAAGATCGTCGAGGGCCGCAGGCGGACACTGTCGGCCCTGAGGTGCGGCGCGCCCCAGGAGAGGGACTTGCCGGGCACGGTGATCCTGTAGAGCTCGGACCCGCAGCTGAGATCGGCCTTCGCGATGGGCGCGCCGGCCTTCGCACCGGCCTTCGCGCCGGGCCCGTCGGCCTTGGGCTGGCCGGCGACCTTGTCCTGGCCGGCGGCCTTGCTCTGCGCGAGGCGGTCCCGCTTCTGCTTCGCCGTAGGCGGCACCGCACCCGCCGGGCGCTCGGCCTTCGCGGCGGGCGAGCCGCAGTCGAGGAGGCCCTGCGCCTTGGCCATGATGCTGTTCGCGGGCACGCTGTCCTGGCAGCGCACCGCGCCCTCCTCCAAGGTGGTGAAGGTGGTGAAGCTGCCGCCGCCGGGGCCCTCGATCCACTTCAACGCCCAGCCGCCGCCGCTCTGTTGGACGCGGTTGCAGTTCAGGCTCGCGTACGTACCGGTGACCTTCTTGGTGCCCTTGTAGACGCCGTAGTAGCCGGGCTGGTTGAAGTTCCACGTGACCGCGTTCGACTCGGTGCTCGTGGAGGAGGCGTCGACCTTCACGCTCAGACCCAGGCTCGCACCGGCGGCGGTGAGGGTCTGGACGGGGAAGCTGCCCTCGAAACCGCCGGTGGCGCCGACGGAGACCGAGATGACCGTCTGGGTGCTGGTGGTGACGACATGGTTGCCGGTGGTGCCCTCGGTGACGAACCAGCCCTTGAAGTGGGTGATCGTCGGGGAGACTTCGGTGGACTTGATGTACGGCTTGCGGGTGCCGAGGTCGGCCGCCGTACAGGTGTCGCCGGGCTTGGCCGTCGTCGAGGCGGCAGCCGGTGAGGCGGTGGGTGCCGCGGCGGCCGGTGAGGCGGCGAGGCTCATGGCGGTGACCGCCAGGGTGGCCGCCGTAGCGGTCACCGCCGTGAATGATCTGCCGAAGCGGCTTACGGGCCCTATGGAGCGCAGCATTGCCTGTTTCCCCCTGGTCGCCTGGTCCTGTGTGTGTGGGTCGGGGTGAATGTAGCGGCCACAGGGGGTGGGGGCGTGAGCCCCGAACGAGCCACAAAGGATCACGGAGGGGCTTGTTCCGCCCCTGCGGGGGCCTATCAGGGCTGGTGGGGGGGAGCGGAGGGGGCGGCTTGCGCGCAGGGCCGATTGTCCGCGGGGGCGGCTTGCGCGAGGGGCCGCTTCCCCGCGGGGCGGCTTAGACGCGCTTACCCGCGGGGCAGCTTGCGCGAGGGGGCGCTTACGCGTCCTTCAGCTGCTGCCGCTGCCGCCCGAGCCCGTCGATCTCCAGCTCCACGACGTCCCCGGCCCGCAGATACGGCTTCGGCTCGGGCTGCCCCATGGCCACGCCCGCCGGCGTACCGGTGTTGATGACGTCACCGGGGTACAGCGTCATGAACTGGCTCACGTACCGCACCACTTCGGCCACCGGGAAGATCTGGTCGGCGGTCGTGCCGTCCTGCTTCAGCTCGCCGTTGACCCAGAGCCTCAGGGACAGCGCCTGCGGGTCCGGCACCTCGTCGGCGGTGACCAGCCAGGGGCCCAGCGGGTTGAACGTCTCGCAGTTCTTGCCCTTGTCCCAGGTGCCGCCCCGCTCGATCTGGAACTCGCGCTCGGACACGTCGTGCGCCACCGCGTACCCCGCGACATGCGCGAGCGCCTCCTCGTGCGACCCGAGATAACGGGCCGTACGTCCGATGACCACGGCCAGCTCGACCTCCCAGTCGGTCTTCACCGAGCGGCGCGGCACCAGCACGGTGTCGTCCGGGCCGATCACCGTGTCCGCCGCCTTGAAGAAGACGACGGGCTCGGCGGGCGGCTCGGCGCCCGTCTCGCGGGCGTGGTCGTGGTAGTTGAGCCCGATGCAGACGACCTTGCCGATCCGCGCGACCGGCGGCCCGACGCGCAGCCCCGCGGCGGCGAGGACGGGCAGCTCCCCGGAGTCGGCGGCGGCCCGTATCCGGCCGAGGGCGTCCGCGTCGGCGAGCAGCTCCCCGTCGATGTCCGTGACGATCCCCGACAGATCCCGCAGGGCCCCCTCGGCGTCGAGCAGCGCCGGACGCTCCGCCCCGGCCGTACCGACTCGCAGCAGCTTCATGGTCGAACTCCATTCCTTCGGTAGCCCGGCCGATGGGTTGCGGCCATCGGAGGTTTGGTCGATCGTCCAAGCTCACTGTCCGCTCCGCAATACCCCGTTCACGTACTGGACCCTTACTGGGCGGTAGCCAGGAGGGGCGACGGGTCACCCGGCGGCGGCCGTGAGGGGCGCCCCGTTCGGCATGTCCCGGTACAGCACCGCCCGCTCGACGGCGCTCCAGGTCATGCTGGTCACGACATAGAGAGCGGCGGCGAGCGGCACCACGGCCACGGTGACCAGAGTCATGAACGACATCAACGGCATGGCCTTGGTGATCGCCTCCATGCCCGGCACCTGCTGGTCGCCGCCCTGGACCAGCGGAGTGGCCGCCATCTGCCGCTTGGTCCGCCCGTAATTGAACGTGGCGACCGCGGCGACGATCACGAACAGCGCCAGATAGACGAGACCCTGCGCCCCGAAGAGCCCGCCGTCGGCCAGCGCGCCCGTCCACCGGCCGCCCAGCGGCGCCGAGCCGAGCGTGTGGTCGAGCAGCACACCGGCGCCGCCACCGGAGAAGAGGTGGTAGAGCAGGAAGAAGGCGGGCAACTGGAAGAGGCTCGGCAGACATCCGGAGAGCGGCGACACCTTCTCCGCGCGGTGCAGTTCGAGGACGGCCTTCTGCAGCCGCTCGGGGTTCTTGGCGTGCTTCTTGCGCAGCTCGACGATCCGCGGCGAGAGCTTGGCGCGCGCCTTCTGGCCACGGGCCGAGGCGCGCGAGAGGGGAAGCACGAGGAGTCGTACGCAGGCGGTGAAGACGACGATCGCGGCGGCGGTCGCCGAGCCGTGGAAGACCGGGTCGAGCAGGTCGGCGAGGAGCGCGACCAGGTCCGCGAAGAGGGACATGAGCGCGGAGAAGAGATCGGACATGGAGAAGCCCTCCGAGGGTTCCGTCGTGCCGGGAGAAGAGGTCGACTCGGCGGTGCGGAGTCGACTCGGCGTGACGGCCCACGAGGGGCGCGTGTGCGGGAGCGGGTGTTGGTGCGGGGTCCCCTACGCGGCCGTCAGGAGGGGACGGCCGGGTGCTCGGGGTCGCCTGCGGCCCCGAGCGTCGGGGTCGCGCTGGGGCAGGAAGGCGGTGCGCCGTTCACGGTCGCGGATGGCCGTGCGCACGCGGGTGCGGGGCACGGCGGGCGCGCAGCGCGCGGCGATCACGGAACAGACGACGAGCGCGGCCCCGGCGGCGGCGGTCGCGGCGAGCGCGACGGCGGCGGTGAGGCTGCCGCTGTCGACGAGGACGACCTCGACGAGCAGGAAGAGGAGGAGCAGGGCGGGGCGCGCGGCGGCTTTCCCGTCACGAATCAGTCCGCGCACGGTGGGCCCCCTCTCCGCGATCGCTCACGCCGGTCAGTAGTCAGTAGTACGAGTTCGGCTGTACGACTGTACGGATTCGGTTATACAGGATCGGCGGGGGACGGCGTACTGCCCGGAGGGAAGACGAACTCCTGCCCGAGACACTTCACTCCGGCTGACGCCCCCGGCGAGGGGACGCGGATGGCGAGGCGGAGCACCACCGGCGGAGCCAGCCCCACCCGGGCACCACCCGACGTGACCGAACCCAAACCCGAACCCACGCCCACGCCCCAACCCAAACCTGATCCCGAACCTGACCGACCTGGGGTGGACCCGTAACAAACCGGGCCCTCCTGCAAGAGACCCGCTCGGCAGTACGGTGTCCCGTATGCGCCCCGACAAGCCTGCCGACGCCGACCACGCCGACGCCGACCACATCGCCGAAGCCGCACGCCTGGAGCGCACGGCCGGCCTGTATCCGGAGGACGCCGAGCCGCTGCTCCTCCAAGCCGCCGCCCACCTCGAACTGGCCGGCGCCCGCGAGCGCGCGACGGCGCTCTACGACCGCCTGCTCTCCGCGGACGCCGAGCGGCCCCCCGCGTCCCCGCTCCTCATCCGCGCCCTGAAGGCCTCGAACCTCTGGGAGTACGGCCACGAGGCGGAGGCAAGGGCGATCATCGAGGGAGTCCGCGCGGCGGCCCCCCGGGACCCGGCGCCGTGGGTGATCGTGGCGGAGTCCCTGGAGTCCCACGACGAACTGGAACAGGCCCACGCCACCTTCACCGAGGCGGCGACCCTCCTGCTCCCCCCGGAGACGGCGGACCCCGCGTACGCGACGCACCCCCTCCTCTTCGGCCGCCACCGCGTACGCCGCCTGCTCGGCGCGGACCACGACGCGTGGGACACCCTGGCGGACCGCGTCTCCACGTCCCCCGTCCCCCTGGACGAACTGCACGACCCGAAGCGGACCTGGTCCCTGGGCTCGGAGAACCCGGCGGAACTCCGCGCGGAGATCGCCCGCATCCAGGCGGAGTTGGGCTCGTACAGGGAGGCGCTGTCGCGCCCCTTCCCGGTGGCGATCCTGCACTGGCCGGAACCGGAACTGTCCGAACTCCTGACGGCGTACCCGTCCCTGACCGCCGAATACCCCTCGCACGAGGAGCACTTGGCGACGATAGAGTCCTCACTCCGCGAACTCTCCGCGTCCGGAACCCCCAACTTGGGCATCGTGACGGGCACAGTCCCGTCCTACGAGGCCTTCGCCGCCTCAGAAGGCTCGTCCCCCGCCGAACCGGAACTGCTCCCCCAGTACGCAACAACCCTGGCAGCCCGGGGCCGAGCAACGGCTTGGCCCCCGGAGCCTTCGGAACCGTGCTGGTGCGGGTCCGGGGTGACTTATGGGGGCTGCCACGGGCAGCAATAGCGGTGCGGCGTCCCGATGCCACGGCTCTGCACGTTTCGGCAGGCGCACCGGCCCTTTTCCCCACGCCAAAATGAATGGCACGTGCGTGCGATATCGTCTGACGCACCCCCCACGCCCTTGTCGCCAGGGGCCACTGTCGAGCCGTGCGACTTCACCGCTGCACCCCATCAGTCGGCACCACATGCACCATTGATGCATTCCACACGTACTGAATCTGCGCAAATACAGCAAATTCGTTGACCCAGGCAAGTACTCGAGGTACTGGAGCCGCGGGTGGTCCGGTAAGGGAACAAAAGTGAGCAGCGACCTCGACCAGATGTACGACGTCTTCCGCAGCCTCCTCGAGACCAGCACGCCGACGGAAGCGGTGAAGCAGCTGGAGATCCTGGGTGTCGATCCGGGGCGCATCCAGCGCATCCGCGAGTTCCACGAGCAGCAGCTGCTCGCGATCAAGGAGATGGAAGAGCCTCGGGTGGCCGTCTACGGCAACCGGGAGACCTGGTACACCGGGCCGCGTGAGAACGACCGCGCGTGGCCCGCGATCCAGCGCGCGTTGGAGAAATCAGGCTGGACCCCGGATGCCGTCAAAGACCTTGACGCGTCGTCCACGCGTGTCGTCTCGCTGCTGAACCATCCCAAAGAACCGGAATTCGCCGCGCGCGGCCTGGTCGTCGGCTATGTGCAGTCCGGCAAGACGACCAACTTCACCTCGGTGATGGCCAAAGCGGCCGACCGCGGATACAAGCTCTTCATCGTGCTCGCCGGTATCCACAACGGCTTGCGCCGCCAGACACAAGCTCGTCTCGCCCAGCAGCTGGTGGAGTCGAATCCAACAGCTTGGACGCAACTCACGGGGCTGGACCGAGACTTCGTACCGACGGAGAATGCCGCCTCCTTCTTCGGGGGCAGCAACACCACGCATGTGCTGTGTGTGGTGAAGAAGAATGCCCGAGTGCTCCGTAAGTTCGCCCGTTGGCTGGAGTCGGCCTCCGACTACCTCCAGCAAGCCCCGGCGTTGGTGATCGATGACGAGGCCGACCAGGCCAGCGTTGCCACGACCTCGATCAACCCGCTCATCCTGCGCATCCTCGACACCCTGCCGAAGGCGGCGTACGTCGGCTACACGGCGACCCCCTTCGCCAACATCCTCATCGACCCGGCGGCAAAGGACCTGTACCCCAGCGATTTCATCGTCAACTTGCCTCAGCCCAAAGACCACTTCGGCACGGAGGTCCTCTTCGGCCGGTATGCCCTCGACGGCGAGGACCCGGAAGACGTCGACGACGGGTACGACATGATCCGCAGCATCCCCGCCGAGGATGTGCCCCTCGTCACACCGGCGACAAAAGCAGATGCCGACGGCTTCACCCCCGAGATCACCGAAACCCTCGCCGAGGCGATCCAGTACTTCTGGCTCACCACCGCCGCCCGCCGCGTGCGTGGCACCGGCAACAAACACGCCACCATGCTGATCCATACCAGCATGCGCATTCAGGTCCACAACAGCTTCCGCGCCCCGCTCAGACGCATCCGTGCGCGCACTCTGGAGAATCTCGACTCCCCCGAGACGCTGCGGCGCCTGCGCGACCTCTGGGACGAGGAGACCGCCCGGGTACCCGCGGAGGACTTCAAACTGACAAAGGTCCCCTTCGAGAGTTTGTTGGAAGAGTTGCCGGGCGTGATTCGAGACTGCCGAATCATCATGGACAACTCCGAGAGCGAGGACACCCTCGACTACGACAATGGACCCGTGGTCGCCATCGCGGTCGGCGGCAACAAATTCTCGCGCGGCCTCACCCTGGAGGGTCTGGCCGTGACCTACTTCGTACGCGCTGCTTCGGCATACGACACCCTGCTGCAGATGGGCCGTTGGTTCGGCTTCCGCCACGGATATGCCGATCTCCCCCGCGTGTGGATGACACCCGACCTCCACGCCTCCTTCCGGCATCTGGCCACCGTCGAGGCGGACATGCGTCGCGACATCGACGTGTATCTCCACGAGAACGAGACACCGCAGACGTTCGCCGTCCGTCTGCGCACGCATCCGGTGCTGCGGGTCACCGCCGCTGCCAAGATGCAGTCCGCGATCAAGGCCAGCGCCGCGTACGGCGGCCGCCGGATCCAGACCCGCTACTTCCACACCCGTGCCGATTGGCTCCGCAACAACCAGGAAGCCGCCCGAGACCTGGTGCGTCTCGCCGTGGAGGAGACCACTGCGCACGACTCGCGCCCCGAGACGGGCCGACACGTCCTGCACGGGATCCCTCACACCGGTGTGCTCGACTTCCTGAGGCGGTACCGATTCCACGAGAACTCCCAGGAGTGCGACGCGGAGTTGATCTCCTCCTATGTCCGACGCCGCGTACAGCAGGGCTCCCTCCTGCGCTGGAACGTCGCGATCGTCGGCAATCGTGCAGCAGGTGAGGAAGCCGACTTCGCTTTCGCACCCGATGTCACCGTCGGCCGCATCACCCGTGCTCGTCTCCGCAATCTCACCGGTGAACCCGACTTCGCGGACATCAAGACCCTGATGAGCCGGGCCGACGCCGCCGTGGACCTGGCGGGCGCTCTGCGAGGATGGACGGAAAAGGAGATCACGGGGCAACGCCGTAAGCAGCTCCCGAACACCGGTCTCATCGTGCTGTACCCCATCGACAAGGACTCGCCGCCCTCTGAGCACCGCGAGCAGTCCCGCGAGCCACTCGGAGCCGAGGACCACGTGATCGGCGTCGGTCTGGTCTTCCCGGAGACCGGGAACGACAGCGAGGTCAGCTGGGACGGCAGCTACATCGCGGCCGATCTCTCGGGCATCCGGTTGGAGGACACAGACGACGAGGACCTGCGCACCCTCGAAGGCGAGGACGCCGCGTGAGCGACATCTTTCGGCGCACCCTGGAGGAGAGTTGGCGTGATCTCCTGGCCGCCCCAGTCTCCGCGGACCATCGGCTCCGGACCGCTCGGCTACCCGTGACCACCTCGCGCGGCCCGGTCCTCGCTGCCGTCGACCGCGAAGGTCATCGGCACCTCATGGTGCCCATCGCCGGGAACCAGCACGTCCGTGAGATCCGCGACGGCCAGGTCCTGCATCTGCGCAAGCGGCCTTTGGAGGACAAGGACGTCTACCAGCACTACGCCGATCTCCGCTGCCTGCGCCGTGACCTCGACGACGTCTTCACCCGGCTCTGCGAGGACGTCCTCCGGGAGATGGCCCAGCTGGGCGAAGACGAGCAGTCTCCCGCCACACCCCGGCCGCTCAAGGTCCTGCACCGGGTGCTCGACCGCTGGCGGTCGCTGTTCCGTACGTCCGGGAGACCGCTCGGCCCCGAGCAACTCGCGGGTCTTTACGGCGAACTGCACCTGCTCCTCCGGCTGCTCGCCGAGAACCCCAGCGCCCACAGGATGTGGACGGGACCGACCGGCCGACCGCACGACTTCACCTCGGGGACCGAAGCCGTCGAGGTCAAGACGGCCACCGGCGACGCGTTACGCATACGCGTCCACGGCCTGCGCCAATTGGAACCGCCGGAGGGTGGCTCCCTGCAACTCGCCTGCCTGCGCGTCGAACGTGTCCCTGAGGGCGGGAACGGAGCGAGCGTCGTGGATCTGGTGGAACAGGCGCTGCGGCTGAGCGATGACGAGAGCGCTCTGCTCGGCCTCCTCGCCGAGGTCGGCTATCACACCGTGGACGCCGAGCGCTATCGCACGATCCGATTCCTCGTGCGGGACGAGCGCTGGTACGCGGTGGGCGCGGGGTTCCCGCGCATCACGACGGCGGACCTCGCCGTCGCCGAGGTGCCCGGCAACGTGACCGATGTCGAATACACGGTGGACCTCACCGTGCCCACCCCCGATCCACTGCCGATGACCGAGGTGGAGCGACATCTGGCGGCCATGCTCAGGGAGAAGAAGTGACAGACCTGCGCACCGACCCTCGGTGGTACTCCCAGCCCTACCCGCCGGAAGGAGCCGGCGCGGCCGAGGGCATCCGCAACCAGCTCGGCCGTCCGGAATTGGACCTGCTCACCATCCTCGTACGGGAAGCAGCCCAAAACAGTTGGGACGCCAGGGACCCGCGGCACGACGGGCCGGTTCGGTTCGGCGTCGACCTGGGCTACGTGGGCCCGGCGCACGCGGATGCCTGGCGTCGGCTGCTCTCCAGCGGGGCGCCGTCGAACGAACACCTCGCCCTGCGCAAGTTACTTCGTTCGGGGGTCCGGATCATGACAGTCTCCGACCGGGGCACGAATGGCCTCGGCGGCCCCACCCGTGCCCACCAGATCTCCGAGGGACGTCAGGACTTCATCGCCTTCGTGCGGAACGTGGGGGAGCCCCGGGACACCAAGCTCGGCGGCGGCACCTACGGCTTCGGCAAGGCCATCTTCTATCTGCTCTCCGGCATCGGCACGGTGCTCGTGCACACTCGCTGCCGCAACGACAGGGGTGAGCTGGAGACCCGCCTGATGGGCTGTGCCCTGTGGCACAGCTACCGAGCCGTTGACGCTGCAGGCAACGAGCGGCGCTACACGGGGCGGCACTGGTGGGGGGATGCGTCCGGCGAGGTGATCGATCCGCTGATCGGCTCCAACGCCGAGGAGATGGCGCGCCTTCTGGGCCTCGCGCCATTCGGTGTGGAGGAGACCGGCACCAGCATCGTCGTCATCGACCCCCACCTCGACGGTATGGAGCCAAGAGAAGCAGCCGCCTACCTCGCGGAGACGGTGTCCTGGCATCTGTGGCCCAAGATGCTGGAGCGTGCCGACGGGACGTTGCCCATGCAGTTCTCGGTCACCTGCGAAGGACGTGATTTTCCCGTCCCGGACCCGAGGACCACGTCACCCCTCAACCTCTTCGTCGACGCCTATCGGCAGCTCTCCACCGACGAGGGCCGGACGCTGTCGTGCCAGAAGCCCGTCAAAGAGTTGGGCCGCATGGGGCTCGTCCAGCGCCCGGTCATCCCTCTCGAACCCTCCCCCGCAGCGCGCCGGGCCATGGAGATGGTGCAGATCGAGCGGACCGTGCACCACGTGGCGCTGATGCGTCCCGCGGAACTGGTCGTCACCTACTGGCCCGGACGAGAGACGGGTGCCGAACTCCTGTCCTACGCGGGAGTGTTCCGTGCCACCGAGGAGATGGACGCCACCTACGCCGAGGCCGAACCGCCCACGCACGACGCATGGAACCACCATCGTCTCGAAGGGCACGACCGGACATTCGTGCGCACCACGTTCACCCGCCTCAAGGAAGCGGTCGACGAACTCCTCCAACTGGGCGGCGCCGCCCGAGAGGGGTCGGCGAACGTGGCCCTGGGGGCCGCGAGCGCCCGTTTCTCACCGCTGGTCGGCGGTGCCTGGGGTACCGGGGGAGCCACGGACTACGGTCGTTCCTCCTTGGGCCGGGCCTCTGCGGCACCGGACGAGGACGAGGAACTGCCCGGACCGCACCACGGCAGCCGCCGCAAGGGACGGATCTCGAGCACCGTCGACCCCCCGTCGATGACGGACGCCACTCCCCGAGCGCCTCGCCCCCGCGTGAAGTACGCGGGCGCGACAACGTATGAGGAACGCAACGGCCACTCCGTCCTCGTGCAGGCGTTCACCCTTCCCGCGCCGGTGCTGCAGCGCGTTCGGGTCGACTTGGCAGTGGCCCTGCCGGGTGCCGGAAACCGCGAGACCGACCCGCCTGCCGGGGCCGCCATGCCCGGGTTCGTCGGCTGGGAGGATCCGACGGGCACTTTTCATGCCTCGCCCACGTTCGTCATCGAAGGCGGCGACGACGCCGTCTGGCGTGCCGTCGTCCGCCCGGCGCCGGACACCATCACGGAAATCACCGTGAAAACCCGGGCGGTGACCACCTCGTGAGCAGGCTCGCCCTCCCCTACCGCTCGCCCGTGGCCTCTTGTGTCCGCCCTGAGCCGTGGCAACTCGTCCTCGACGGCGCCACGACGGATCTCCCCGAGTCGCTCGCCTTCTGGGATTACCGCATGGACATCGAGCTGAGCCGCACTGTGCACGTCGATCTGCGGACGGCCCGTGAAGGAGCCGGCCTCGGCGATGACGCGGTGCTCTCCCTCGCGGCGATCTGGACGGCTTCCGGCTCCAACCTCCGCGGTCCCGTGCAGCGTGTCCCGCTCAGTGGTGACGGCGTGCGCACGGTGAATCTTCGCGCCGTCCTGTCGGGTGCCCAACTCGGCGGGGTGCTCTCCCTGGAGACAGTGCTCGTCCTTTCCCGTGCGGTCGGTCCTGCCGCCCCCTTCGCCCCGCGCCGGGCCGGGTCACTGCTCTGGGACGACACCGCGTCACTACGCCTGCAGGGTGACGCACCGCTCTTCCCGATGACGGTGATCGACTTCGCTCATACCTCGTACAGGGACGATGCCGCCTGGCATCTGCAGCTCGGTTCGGACCTGAACGGTGCGGCCATGGGCTCCATGCTCCTCATCGTCAACGAGAAGGCCGAGGAGGTGGCCACCGCCTTCGCGCACGCCGCCAGGCCCGGTCCGGTGGATCGCGTCGTCCTCTCGATGGTCTACTCGGACTGCGCACGGATCATGGTGGAACATGCCTTGCTGAAGGAGGAGTTCGTCGACGACGCGGACTTCGCCGAGGAGTCTCTGGGCGCCACCCTGGTCAACCTCTTCCACCGCCTGTTTCCGGGCCGCACCGTCCAGGACCTGCGCCGGCTCCGACAGAACTCACCGAGCCTGTTCGCCACCGAGCTCCAGGCCGCGACCCGCATCCTCAAGGAGGCGTGATCCATGGCTCTCCTGTATCCACGTCTCCTCGCCGGCCAGGCCAAGCCGCTCCACCGGCAGTACCGGGAAATGTCGCCCCGCGACCTGGCCGCACAAGTCGCGTATCGCCACGAGTCGGCGGTCTACGTCGCCACCGGAGGCGACCGGGTCTCGGAGTCACAGCTACGTGCTCTTCGAGCCCGTGTCCTGCGGACCGCCGAGAACGCGGGCTTTCCGCACGTGTCATCCCGTACGGCTCGGGCACGCTTCGACCTCGACCTGGCCGCACTTCTGCACGCGGAGATGGACCTGATGCCGGCCGAGGCGGCGTCCGGTGACATCTGGGCCTTCCTCGCACTGGTGTTGCTCCCGGACGTCGCCCACTGGCGCTACCCGCGCCCACCCGGCGACCGAGTCGTGGCCAGTGACCTCACCCGGCACGTCTTCGGACGTCTGTGGTGGCGCGCTCACCTGGTCCGCGACCCGGCTGCCACTGAGCCGTATGCGGCACTCGCCATTCTCGGGGAGGCCGCGTTCGACGGGATCTACGCACGCCGCAAGTCCCTTGGCGGCAGCCCTCATCTGGTGCGCAACATTCTGCACGCCTGGTCGGCCGTCGACCTGCACGGCCTGCCCGAGCGGGACGTCCTGCGCGACTTCCTCAAGCGGCTCCTCCGACTGGCCCCCTTCGTCATCTTCGAGGCCTTGGAGGATGTCGAACTGCAGGCAGAACTGCGCGCCGCCGCCGAGGAGTCCGTGGCCGCCCTGCGGCCCGACGACACGCGACCGAAGAGTGCGGAGCCCGTGCCCGCGGTCAAGCCGGCGACCCAGCCCTCAAAGCCGGGGTCGATCTCCATGGCGGGGCGGACTGCCGTCTCCGCATCCCTGTCGCCCACGCCTCGCCTCTCCTCGCTGGAACTGTGCGCGGGGGCCGGGGGCCTCGCGCTCGGCCTCGAGTACGCCGGCTTCGCTCCCGCCCTGTTGATCGACAACCGCCCAGTCGCGCTGGACACCCTTCGCCTCAACCGGCCCGACTGGCGCCTCAGTGGGGAGGATCTGTGCGTCCTCGAACCGAGTTCACTGGCCCAGGACCCGGCCCTGCGCGAACTCGACCTGATCTCCGGTGGTCTGCCGCGCCTGAAGGCGTCGGCGGCCGTCGCCCGGGAACGCGGCAATGATCACGAGTTGGCGGTGTTCCATGCGACCCTCGACCTCACCCGGGCCCTCCGTCCCCGCGCCCTTCTGATCGAGAACGTGCCGGATCTGGCCACGAACAAGACGTACGCACCTCTCCGAGAGCACGTGCGGCAGGAGATGGCCGCCATCGGCTACTCCACCTCCTGGTTCGTCCTCAATGCCGCTCACCACGGTGTGCCGCAGGACCGGAAGCAGGGCGTCCTTGTCGCCTTCGCGAGCCCCGAGGCCGCCGAGGCCTTCAGGATCCCCCCGCCTCACCCCGGCCCCCCGGTCTCCGTCGGTCAGGCGCTCGGCCCTTCCATGGCCGCCCGTGGCTGGCCCCGCGCCGCCGAGTGGGCGGCACAGGCCAAGGATGTCGCTCCCACTCTCGTCGGCGGCTCCTGGGAACGCGGCGGTGCCGACCTGGGACCGACCGGCTCCAAGCGGGCCTGGGCCCGTATCGGCGTTGACGGCGGCACGGTCGCGAACGAGGTGCCGGGGCCCGACTTCGCATGGAACCCGGCCATCGGTCGTGACGGCATGATGGCCCTCACCGTCGAACAGGCCGCCATACTTCAAGGCTTCCCCAAGGACTGGGAATTCGCCGGACGCAAGACCGCCCGCTACCGTCAGGTGGGCCATGCCTCGCCGCCTCCGGTGGGCGAGGCTCTCGGGCGGGCGATCAGTGCCGCACTGGCGGCGGTATGACGTTTCGCCTTCTCCATCACCTATAAACTCGCTCACCATGACCGCCGCTCTGCCTCACCAGCGTCCACCTGTGGATTTCCGCATCGTGGACCTATTCGCCGGACCGGGCGGGCTGGACATGGCCGCGACGATCCTTGATCTGCCCTCCGTGGGGATCGAGTGGGACGCGAACGCCGTCACGACCCGTGACGCGGCGGGTCTGCACACCGTCCACGGCGATGTGCGCGATTACGGCCCGAAGGACTTCCCCGAGGCGAACGTGCTCGCCGGAGGCCCGCCCTGCCAGAGCTTCACCGTCGCCGGTGCCGGAGCCGGCCGCCGCGCCCTGGACGACGTCCTGAAGTTCGTGCAGCGGCTCGTCGACCGCGACGCACGCCCCGGCATCGACGCCGACCTGGCCAAGATGGACGACGAGCGCACCGGGCTCGTCCTCGAACCCCTGCGCTGGGTGCTGAGCGCCCTCGACGACCCCGCACTCCGCCCGTACGACGCCATCGTGCTCGAACAGGTCCCCGCCGTCCTCCCGGTCTGGGAGGAGTACGCGAAAGCCCTGGTCAATGAGGGCTACTCGGTGGACTACGACATACTGCACACCGAGGCCTACGGGGTCCCGCAGACCCGCCGCCGCGCGATCCTCGTCGCCCGTCGTGACGGACGACAGGCCGCGCTTCCCGCGCCCACGCATCACCGTTACCGCAAGGGCGCACCACGGCCCGAGCGAGACCTCGTGCTCGAGAGCTGGGTCGCCATGGAGGATGTCCTCACGGAGCGTGACAGTCCCTTCCAGGTCGTCTCCAACTACGGGACGGGTGGTGATCCCAAGCTCCGCGGCCGTCGACGCTCCTGCGAACCCTCCGCCACGGTGACCGGCAAGGTCTCCCGCAATCGCATCGTCACGGACGACCCCATGGAGCGCGATCTCCCCCGGCTCAGTCACAGCGAGGCGGGCCGCCTCCAGACCTTTCCGAAACTGTTTCCCTGGTCCGGCGGTGACATCGCCCAACAGATCGGCAATGCCGTCCCACCCCGACTCGGCATCCACGTCCTCAGCGCCGCCCTCGGACTGGCGCTCCCGGGCAAGGACGAGTGGGACGCGCTGGCCGACTGGTGTCCGAAGGCCCATGACGCAGCCGAGGCAGAACCCGCACACTGAGAACGTGTCCGCCCCACGACCGATCCCCTCGTCGCATTCCGTGTCCATGCGCATGCGCAAGCAGCGCTCCCGGGACACCAAGCCGGAGGTGGCCGTCCGCCGGCTGCTCCACTCCGCCGGTCTCCGCTTCCGGCTGCATCGGCACATCCCCGGAATGAACCGCAGCACGATCGACATCGCCTTCCCCGGACCACACGTCGCCGTCTTCATCGACGGTTGCTTCTGGCACGGCTGTCCCGAGCACGCCACCTTCCCGAAGGCGAATTCGGCGTTCTGGCGCGAGAAGATCGACAAGAACGCGCTGCGGGACACCAGGACGACCGCCCACCTCGAAGCCCTCGGCTGGACCGTCCTGCGCTTCTGGGAACACGAGGCGCCGGAGTACGTGGCTGCACAAGTGGTGGCCGTGCTGCGCCCGTGGAAGGCACAGGGGGCACTCACCTCGTACCCCCGGATCCGCAGTAGCTCTTCCTCCGCACCGTGCCCCCTCGGGCAAGCGGCAGCTCCGCGGCAGGCATAAGGTCGATGTCCGGCATAACGACAACGCCGGCCGACCAAGCCCCGCGAGGAGAGGAAGAACCCTTGCCCTACGCCCCCGAGGACGAGCAAGACCGCAGGTATCTGGAGATGGCCGTCGCCAACTCTCGACGCGCCCTCGAAGACCCCGGCAAGAAGCCCTTCGGGGCCGTTCTCGTTGTGGGCGGGGAAGTCGTGGGGGACGGCACCAACGCCGTCGTCGAGCTGAACGACCCCACCGCGCACGCCGAGGTCATGGCTCTGCGGGACGCGGGGCGGCGGCTCGGGCGGTATTCCTTTGGGAACGCAGTGCTTTACGCGAGCAGCGAGCCCTGCCCCATGTGTCTCGTCGCCTGTTACTGGGCCGGGGTTCCTCGGGTCGTCTACGGCGCCACCAGTCGCGACGCCGCTGTCAACGGGCACGAGGATCTGCAGTTCTATCGCGATGTCGCGTTGCCCAACGCCGAGCGGCGGCTGGTGGACGAGGTGCCCGTCGACGGAGCGCCCCGGTCGGCAGCGGTGGACGTTCTCGCCGCCTGGGCGGCCGCGCAGCCCCAGCCCGTGGAGCCAAAGCTCTGATACCCCCGGTCGGCTCAGGGGCCGGCCCCGCGCGTTAGCCTCGGGGCGAGAGACATCAGGGACGTATCAGCGAAAGGCGGGCAAGGCATGGCGAGGATTCCGGGGGGCGTCGTGGCGGCCAGTGGGCTCATCGGTGGGTACGGCGTCGCCCGCTTCACCAAGAAGCGGCCCCTCGGTGGGATCGTGCTCGCCGCTGCCGGGGGCGTCGCCGCTCGGCGGTGGCGGGAGGATGCCGGGGCCAAGGCCGCCGCCGCGCTCAGCGCCGCGTACGTCGCCGGGTTCGCCGGGTCGCATCCGTTGGCCAAGAAGGTCGGCGCCTGGCCCTCCGTCCTCGGGGCTGCCGGTGCGGTCGCTGCCGCCTCGTGGGCGCTGGCTGACCGGCGGCGCTGAGACAGCCCGGCGTGGCCGCCTCATGGGCGCCGACTGACCGGCACGGCTACCTCACGGGCACCGGCTGACCGGCACGGGCCCTCATGGGCGCCGACTGGCCAGCGGGGCCAACCACAGTCCGGCGACGCCACTAGCCCGCGGCAGAACCCCGGAACGTCGCCCGGTACGCCCCCGGCGACACCCCCACCCCCGCCGCGAAGTGCTGCCTCAGCGACGCGCCCGTGCCGAAGCCCGCCTCCGTCGCGACGCGGTCGATCGTGTGGTCCGTGGTCTCCAGGAGTTCGCGCGCCCGGTCCACCCTGCGCTGCGTCAGCCACCGCATCGGGGTCAGGCCCGTCTCCTCCCGGAAGCGGCGGCTGAACGTGCGTACGCTCATCGATTCGACCGCCGCCAGGTCGGCCAGGGTCAGCGGCTCCGCCAGGCGGGGCAGCGCCCACGCGCGGGCCGCGCTCGTCGACGTCAGCTGCGGCTCTGCCAGCGGGCGTTGGACGTACTGGGACTGGCCGCCCTCCCTGTGGGGCGGTACGACCGTGCGGCGGGCCACCTCCGCCGCGACCGCCGCCCCGTGGTCGGAGCGGATCAGGTGCAGGCACAGGTCGATGCCCGCGGCCTCGCCCGCCGAGGTGAGGACCTCGCCCTCGTCCACGTACAGGACGTCCGCGTCCACCCTCACCTCCGGGAACCTCCGCGCGAACCGCTCCGCCGAGAGCCAGTGTGTCGTCGCCCTGCGGCCGTTCAGCAGGCCCGCCGCCGCCAGGACGAAGGCGCCGGTGCAGATGGATGCCACCCTGCGGCCCTCCCGGAGGGCCAGCGCCGACACCAACTCCGGTGACAGGCCGCCCGGTTCCAGTTCCTCGTCGCTCTCGTGCGACGCCGGGACCATCACCGTGTCCGCCGCCGCGACCACGTCAAGGCCGTGGTCCGCGTAGATCGGGAAGTCCGCGTCCGTGCGGATCCTGCCGGGGCGTGGCGCGCACGTGCGTACGTCGTAGAGGGGGTCGCCCGACGGCGAGCGTGCCGTGCCGAGGAGTTGGTGGACCAGGCCCAGTTCCATGGGCAGTACGCCGTCCCTGACCAGGATCGCCACCACCCTCGCCGTGGCCGCAGGCGCCCCCGCCCCGCTCACCCCGTCTTCACCGTCGACAACGGCTCCGCGATGTCCTCCAGCGACCGCCTCTCCGCCTTCACCGCGAACACCGCCGCCACCAGGCCCGCCGCGCACATCAGGCCCGCGCCGATCTGGAAGGCGAGGACCGTGTCGCCGACGACGCCCGACTCGGTGAGCTTGGCGAAGATCAGGGGGCCGCTGATGCCGCCGGCCGCCGTGCCGATCGCGTAGAAGAAGGCGATGGCCATGGCGCGGGTCTCCATCGGGAAGATCTCGGAGACCGTCAGATACGCGCTGCTCGCGCCCGCCGACGCGAAGAACAGGACCACGCACCAGCACGCCGTCAGCGTCGCCGCGCTCAGCGAGCCCCGGTCGAAGAGCCACGCCGTGCCGAAGAGCAGGACGCCGGAGACGATGTACGTCGACGAGATCATGATCCTGCGGCCGACCGTGTCGAAGAGCTTGCCGAGGAAGAGCGGGCCGAGGAAGTTGCCCGCGGCGATGACGGCGAAGTAGTAACCCGTGCTGCCCGAGGGGACGTCGTAGAACTTGGTCAGGATCGCGCCGAAGCCGAAGGTGATCGCGTTGTAGAGGAACGCCTGGCCGACGAAGAGGGAGAGGCCGAGGACCGCCCGCTTCGGGTAGTCGCGGAAGACCGTCTTCGCGATCAGGCCGAAGCCGATGCTCTTGCGCTGGTGGATGGTGATCTCACGGTCGGGCGGCGGCAGCCGTTCACCCTTCTCCGCCTCGATCTCGCGCTCCACCGACGAGACGAGTTCCTCCGCCTTCTCCCCGTGCCCGTGGATGAGCTGCCAGCGCGGGCTCTCCGGGACGTGGCGGCGTACGAGGAGGATCACCAGGCCGAGTACGACGCCGAGGGCGAAGGTCAGCCGCCAGCCGAGGTCCTTGGGGAAGATGTCGGTGTTGAGCATGACGACGGAGAGCAGCGAGCCGCCGATCGCGCCGAGCCAGTAGCTGCCGTTGATGATCAGGTCGACCCGGCCGCGGTACTTGGACGGGATCAGCTCGTCGATGGCCGAGTTGATGGCCGCGTACTCGCCGCCGATGCCGAAGCCGGTCAGGAAGCGGAAGAGGAAGAACCACCAGGCGTCGAAGGAGAGCGCCGTGAGCGCGGTCGCGCCGAGGTACACCGCGAGGGTGACCATGAAGAGCTTCTTGCGGCCGTACTTGTCGGTGAGCCGGCCGAAGAAGAGCGCCCCGGCGCAGGCCCCCGCCACGTAGAGGGCCGCCGCGATCCCGGTGACCTGCGCCGAGGAGATGGCGAGGCCGCTGCCCTCCTCGGAGAGGCGGCTCGCGATGTTGCCGACGGTGGTGACTTCCAGGCCGTCCAGGATCCAGACCGTGCCGAGGCCCACCACGATCATCCAGTGCCAGTGGGACCAGGGGAGGCGGTCGAGACGGGCGGGGACGGCCGTGGTGACGGTGGCTTCCGGGGCGGTGCCGGAGCCTGGGCCGGAGCCGGGGTCCGGGGGCGGCTCGGAGGACGTGGGCGACGCGGTCATGGCGGGCGGCTCCTTCCGCTGTTCCCACGTCGCCGGCCCGCGGCTCCCGCTGCGCTGGCGACGGCTCTCTCAACGCTGAGAGAACTCCTCCAGAGTGCCCAGCAAACGCCGCCTCACGCGCGCTGGACTCGCCGGACGATCACAGGACACTCCGGAAGATCACAGCGCACCCCGGACGCCTCACCCCCGCGAACCCCTACCCCACGAACACCCGCGACACCGCATAGATCGCGAGCCCCGCCAAGGAGCCGACCACCGTGCCATTGATCCGGATGAACTGCAGGTCCCGCCCGATGTGCGCCTCGATCTTCTTCGAGGTGTCCTCCGCGTCCCAGCCCGCCACCGTGTCCGTGATCAGCGAGGTGATCTCGTCGCGGTAGGTCGTCACCACGTACACCGCCGCGCCCTCGACCCAGCCGTCCACCTTCTGCTGGAGCCGGCCGTCCTGCGCCATCCGGGCGCCGAGCGAGAGCAGCGAGGCCCGCACGCGCAGCCGCAGCTCGCTGCGCTCGTCCTCGGCGGCGGCCACGATCATGGAACGTACGGCCGACCAGGCGGAGGCGATGAGGTCCTGCACCTCGCCGCGCCCGAGCACCTCCCGCTTCAGGCGCTCCACGCGCTCCCGCGTGTCCGAGTCGGACTGGAGGTCGGAGGCGAAGTCGGCGAGGAAGCGGTCGACGGCCCCGCGCGCGGGGTGCTCGGGCATGTCCCGCATCTCGGTGACGAACCGCAGCAGTTCCTTGTAGACACGCTCGCCGACCCGCTTGTCGACGAACCGCGGGGTCCAGCCGGGCGCACCGCCCTGCACCGCGTCCATCACCGAGTCGCCGTGCTCGACGAGCCAGTCGTGCGCGCGTACGCAGACCAGGTCGACGACCCTGCGGTGGCCGCCGTCGGCGACGATCTTCTCCAGCGTCTTCCCGATGCCGGGCGCGATCTCCTGGGCGTCGGCGCGGCGCGTGATGGCCTCGCCGACGACGGCCTGCACGTCGGAGTCGCGCAGCACGGTCAGGGCGCCGCGCAGCGCCGTGGCCAGCTCGGCGGTGACGCGGTCGGCGTGCGCGGGCTGGGCCAGCCAGGTGCCGAGGCGGCCGCCGATGCCGACGGCGTGCAGCCGGCCCCGTACGACGTCGGCGGAGAGGAAGTTCTCCCCCACGAAGTCGCCGAGGGAGGCGCCGAGCTGGTCCTTCTTGTTCGGGATGATCGCCGTGTGCGGGATGGGCAGGCCGAGCGGGTGCCGGAAGAGGGCCGTCACCGCGAACCAGTCGGCGAGCGCGCCGACCATGCCGGCCTCCGCGGCGGCCGCGACATAGCCCGTCCAGGCACCGGCGCCCGAGTGCTGCGCCCACTTCGCGAGTACGTAGACGACCGCGACGAAGACGAGCAGTCCCGTCGCCGTGATCTTCATCCGGCGCACGCCGCGCCGCTTCTCCTCGTCGGCGGGGCTGTACGTGAAGCCGCCGGGGGCCACCGCCGTCACCGGGGCCGCCCCGAACGGCGTACCCTCACCCGGTTCACGCCCCTTGCCGGGTTCGGGGGTTTTCTCCGCGTTTGTGCTCTGCACTCACTCCACCTGGCCCGTTCGCCTCGTCCTCATCCGCATTGTCCCCGCGTCCTGTGTTCTCCGTCCCTTCCTCCCTACTCCTGGAACGAACGACAAGTTCCCGGCGTCGATAAGAGCAGAGGGGGGCAGTGTCGGCCGCCTCACGGCCCATGCCGCATCATGGGGTGATCACATCGGAGCCTCGGGGCTCCCCCTGCCCGAGGAGAAAGAGCCCGCATGACCAAGCGTCACGGTTATGCCCTTCTCGCCGCGGTCATCGCGGTCATAGTGGTGATTTCCGCCGCCATATACGTCGGAGTCGCCGGCACCGACAACGGCTCGCAGGACACCATCAGCGCGGGACCGCGCGGCCCCCGCAACTCCGCCGACCCCGCCTCCTCCGGCACCTGGGTCGGCTCCTGGTCCGCCTCCCCCGCGGGGTTCGAACCGGGCACCGAGCGCAAGGGTTTCGCCGGCCGCTCCCTGCGCAACGTGGTGCACACCAGCGTCGGCGGCGAGAGCGCCCGCATCACCCTGTCGAACCTCTACGGAACCACGCCGCTGAGCATCACGCACGCCTCCATCGCGCTGGCCTCCGCGTCGAACGCCCCGGCCGCCGCACCCGGCACGCTGCGCCGCCTCACGTTCGACGGCAACACCTCGGTGGTGATCCCGCCGGGCGCCCAGGTGATGAGCGACGCCGCCCGCCTGCGCGTCCCGCACGACGCCGACCTGCTGGTCACGACGTACTCACCGACCCCGTCGGGGCCGGTCACCTACCACCCGCACGCGCGCCAGATCAGTTACGTCGCCGAGGGCGACCGCACCGAGGACCCGGCCGGCGACGCCTACACCGAGCAGAGCCCGTTCTGGCGCTACCTGTCCGCGGTGGACGTGCTGAGCAACGAGACCGACGGCACGGTCGTCGTCTTCGGCGACTCCATCACCGACGGCATCTCCTCCACGATGGGCGCCAACCGCCGCTGGACCGACGTCCTCGCCGACCGGCTGCGCACCGAGTCGGGCGCGCCGCGCTACGGCGTGGCGAACCAGGGCATCAGCGGCAACCGCATCCTCTCCGACGGCCGCGGGCAGCCCGCGGCGAACCCGAGCGGCCTCTCCCGCTTCGACCGTGACGTCCTGAACCGCACGGGCATCAAGGCCGTCGTCATCGCCCTCGGCGTCAACGACATCCTGCGCAACCCGCACCAGAACGACCCGGACCGCATCGTCGAGGGCCTGCGCGAGCTGACCCGCCAGGCGCACACGCGCGGCCTGCGCGTCGTCGGCGCCACGCTGATGCCGTTCGGCGGGCACCGCGGCTACGGCCCCGGGCTCGAATCGGTGCGGCAGGCGGTGAACGAGCAGATCCGCTCGGGGAAGGTCTTCGACGAGGTCGTCGACTTCGACCGCGCGCTGCGCGACCCCTACGACCCGCGCAAGCTGCGGGAGCGGTACGACTCCGGGGACCACCTGCACCCCTCGGACGCGGGGTTCCGCAAGATGGCGGAGACGTTCAACCTCGCGCACCTGAAGGGCTCGGCGGCGGCCGAACTCTGACGGGGCCTCAGCCGCCCGACCGCTCCGTGCGAGTGCGGGCGGCTGCTGCCGGGGATCAGGTGCCCGGCTTGCGGCCGTAGACGAAGACGTCGTCGCCCTTGCGCAGCGTGTTCCAGTACTTCACGGCGTCCTTCGTCGTCATGTTGACGCAGCCGTGGGAGCCCGGCGGGGACCAGACGCTGATGCCCACCGAGTGGAAGGCCTGGCCGCCGTCGAAGAACTGGCTGTACGGCATCGGCACGTCGTAGATGCTCGACACGTGGTCGATGTCCCGCCAGTAGACCTTCTTCAGGCCCGTGCGGGTCTCGTGGCCGTTGCGGCCGGTGCGGACCGGGACCGGGCCGTACTTGAGGTCCTTGCCGTCCTGGATCCAGCTGAGCTGGAGCGTCAGGTCGACGCAGGCGATGCGCCCCTTGTCGGTCGGGCACTTGCCCGCCTTGTTGGGGTTGTCGCCCACCGCCTTCTGCTTGTTCATCAGGTCCATGACGCCCCAGGTGATGCTGCCCGCGTACCCGGCGTTCGGGCTGATCTTGTGCTTGGTCTGGAAGGCCTTGATGGCCTTGCAGTCGGCCGCCGACTGCTTGCCGTCCACCGGGCGGCCGAGGAACTTCTCGACCTGCTTCTGGTACGGCCCGGTCTGCGTCGAGCACGACGCGGCCTGCGCGCTGCCGGTGCCGAGTGCCACCGTGAGCGGGGCCACCATCACGGTGATCCCCAGCGCCACGGCTCCACGCCTGCGAAGTGTGCGTATGTCCCCCACTGCTGCCTGCCCCTCGTCCATCAGTCGTCCACGGGTCGGATCCCACCTGCTAGACAGGGCGGGTCCCCGGTTCGTTGCAGAGCGAATCGACACAGGTGTGTAACAAGGGACGATTCAGTCACCCTGCCCGCGCTCCAGCTTCTCGCGGCGTCGCTCCTCCTTGAGCCGCTGCTTCTCCTCCCTCAGTCGCAACTTCTCCGCCTTGCGCAGCTTGCGATCGACGCCGACGCCGCCCATCAGCGCGAAGCCCTTGACGACCACGCGGGGCGAGCCGGGCGTGCCCACGCCGGTCGCCCTGTCGTCGAAGCCGCCCATGATGCCGAAGCCCTTGACCACGACGTTCATCTCGGGCGGCACGGTGACCTGGAGCCCGCCCATGATGGTGTAGCAGCGGATCTCCACGTCACGCTCGGCGAAGTACGCCTCGCGCAGGTCGATCTCGCCGCCGCCCCACATCGCGAACGCCGTGAACTTCTGTCCGATCGTCCAGCCGCCCTTGCGGCTGAAACCGCTCCAGAAGGCGAAGCCACCTGCCGACGTCGGCTCGTGGTCCACCATCCGCGCCGCCCAGTCGACGGCCGCGGGGTCGTCGCTCGCGGGCCCCTTCACCATGGAGACCTTGGCGCCGTGCACCGGCAGATCGCGGGTGAGCGGCTCCAACTCGCCGTACGTACGTGCCTTGTAGGCGGCGTCGAGGCGCTCCTCGAACTCCGTCATGTCGAGGCGGCCCTCGGCCATCGCGTCCCGCAGCACCTCCGCGACCCGCTCTCGGTCGGCGTCGGATGCCCGCAGCTCGGGGAGTCTCTCACTCATGGGAGGAAGCCTACGAGGTCGCCTTCTCCGCGTACATCTTGGCGATGACCGCCTCGATGTCCGGCTCCCTGACCGACAGATCGGCCATCGGATAGCGCGCCGCGATCCGCGCGACGAGCGGAGCCGCTGACTGAGCGGCCGGGAAGGCGAGCCACTGGCGCGGGCCCTCCACCTTCACCACCCGCGCCGACTCGATCTCCATGGGCGGAAGTTCACGCTCCAGGTCCACGACGAGGGTGCGCTCGCTCTCGCCCACCTCGTGCAGCCCGGCGAGCGGACCGTCGTACATCAGCCGCCCGTGGTCGATGACCATCACGCGCTCACACAGCTGCTCGATGTCGGTGAGGTCGTGCGTGGTGAGCAGGACCGTCGTACCGGACTGGGTGTTCAAGTCCCGCAGGAAGCCCCGCACCTTCGCCTTGCTGATGACGTCGAGGCCGATCGTCGGCTCGTCCAGATACAGCACCTCGGGGTCGTGCAGGAGCGCCGCCGCGATGTCGCCGCGCATCCGCTGCCCGAGCGAGAGCTGGCGCACGGGGACGTCCAACAGGGCGCCCAGTTCGAGGAGTTCGACGCACCGGTCCAGGTTCTCGCGGAAGCGGGCGTCCGGGATGCGGTACATCCGGTGCACCAGGCGGTAGGAGTCGATCAGCGGCAGGTCCCACCAGAGCGTGGTGCGCTGCCCGAAGACGACGCCGATGCGCTGCGCGAGGCGCGTCCGCTCGCGGGACGGGACGATGCCCGCGACCCGCAGCCGCCCCCCGCTCGGCGTGAGGATCCCCGTCAGCATCTTGATCGTCGTCGACTTGCCCGCGCCGTTCGGCCCGATGTAGCCGACCATCTCGCCGCGCGGCACGGTGAAGGAGATCCCGTCGACGGCCCGCACCTGGTGCCGCTCGCGCCGCAGGAAACCCGTCTTCTTGCGTACGTCGAAGACCTTCTCGACGCCTTCCAGCTCGATGAGGTCGGTTGTTCCCACTGTCTCCACGGCGGTTCAGCTCCCTGTGCTGCGATACGAGCGGAGGCCCGCGCGCCAGGCGAGGCCCGCGAGGGCGAGGCATGCCACGGCCACCGGCGGCGGCGCGAAGGCCGTCCACACCGGCAGGTCGAGCGGATAGGGCCGCCCCAGGACGTACAGGGCGGGCAGCCAGTTCACGAAGGCGAGCGGCAGGACGAAGGTGACCCCGCGCACCAGGTCCTTGGCGAAGACGGTCGGCGGGTACTGGAGCAGCGTGGTCCCCCCGTACGTGAACGCGTTCTGCACCTCGGCCGCGTCCTGCGCCACGAACTGGAAGGCCGCGCCCGCCATGAACACCGCCGCGAAGATGCCCGCCCCGCTGACCAGCATCAAAGGCACCATCAACACCTTCAGCGGCGCCCAGTCGATGTCCAGGACCACCAGCGCGTACGTCAGGACCAGCGCGCCCTGCGTCAGCCGCCCCAGCCTGTGCAGCCCGAACCGGTCGGCGGCGACCTGCGCGAGCACCGGGGCGGGCCGCACGAGGAGCGTGTCGAGCGTGCCGTCGCGCACCCGCCTGCCGAGCCGGTCCATGGAGCCGAGGGCCAGGTCGGCGAGGCCGAACGCGGTGCACGAGGCGCCGTACAGGAAGGCGACCTCCGCCAGCGCGTAGCCGCCGAGCCGGTCCACCTGGGAGAACATCAGCAGGATCGCCGCGAAGTCGAAGGCGGTCACCGCGAAGTTGCCGAGCGCGCTCATCACGAAGGAGAGCCGGTAGGCCATCAGGGAGCGGATCCACATCGCGGAGATCAGCCGGTAGGCACGCAGCCCGGAGCGCACCTGCGCCAGCCGCCCGGTGCCCTCCTGCCCCGGCGGTCCCGCCCGCCCCGGCTGCCCCGCCTGCCCCGCTCGCGTCTTCGTCAGGTCAGCCACCCTGCACCACCACCCGCCGCGTCGCCGCCGCCTGGAGCAGCCGCCCGGCCGTCAGCAGCGCCGCGGCCCAGCCGAGCTGGAAGGCGTACGTCCGCAGCAGGCCGAGGCCCGTGTGCGTGCCCAGGAAGACATCGGCGGGCACCTGGAGCAGCGCCGACCACGGCAGCGCGCGGGCGAGGTCGCCGAGCGCGCCGGGGAAGACGTTCAGCGGCAGCAGCATCCCCGAGAAGAACGTGCCCGCGAGCATCACCACCTGCGTGATCCCCGCCCCGTCGAGCAGCCAGAACGCGCAGAGCGCCACCAGGAAGCGCAGCCCGAAGCTGACCAGCGCGCCCAGCGCCACGGCGAGGAGGAACGCCAGCCAGCGCAGCGGGTCGGCGGGCAGCGCGAGGTCGAAGACGAGCGCGCCGACCGCCATCGGCACGATGCCGCGCCCGAGCAGCTGGAACAGGGCCCGGCCCAGGTCGCTCGCCAGCCACCACGCCTGGAGGTCCGCGGGCCGGTACAGGTCCACGGCGATGTCCCCGGTGCGGATCCGCTCGATCAGCTCCCCCTCGAAGCCGCCGCCCATCAGCGCCATCACCGTGAGCAGCCCCTGCCCGAGCCAGACGAAGGTGACCGCCTGCGCCTGGTCGTATCCGCCGAGGCCGGGCCGCTCGTCCCAGAGCGCGATGTAGGTGTAGGCGAGGATCAGCCCGAAGGCGGTGTTGGTGAAGACCCCCGCCGCGGTCGCGATCCGGTAGGTGGCGTATCTGCGAAAGCCGCCCTCGGCGACGGCCGCGTACAAACGGAACCGTCCTGCACGCACGCGCATCCCTTTCACAGTGGGCCTCGCCCCTCATCGGCCAAAGCGCAGGATCGTAGTGTGATGCGGGCCGCTCGCGCCAGGCATTTTCGGGGCGGGGCGCGTGCCCTGGTGCGCCGCGCCCGCGGCGGCAGTGTGCAATGGGGTGTACGAGGCGTACTGGACGTACGACGCTAACCGGGAGTTCCGCGAGACATGAGCGACGAGCCGCAGCAGCAGGACCCAGGCGGGCAGGGTGGCGAGCCCGCCGGGACCGGCAAGGCCAAGAAGCCCAAGCGCCCCAAGCGCAAGGGCTGGCGGCGGATCTTCCCGACCTGGCGCATGGTCCTCGGCGGCTTCATCCTGCTCGTCCTGCTGGGCGTGGGTGCCTTCATGGCGGGCTACATGCTGGTCGAGATCCCGCCGGCGAACGCCGCGGCGACCAAACAGAGCAACGTCTATCTGTACGACGACGGCTCCGAGATCGCCCGTGACGGCGAGGTGAACCGCGAGAAGGTGCCGCTCAAGCAGATCCCGCTGCACGTCCAGCGCGCCGTGCTCGCCGCCGAGGACCGCGACTTCTACGGCGAGTCCGCGGTCGACCCGAAGGCGATGATCCGCGCGGCCTGGAACACCGTCACCGGCAAGGGCAAGCAGTCCGGCTCCACGATCACCCAGCAGTACGTGAAGAACTACTACCTGGGCCAGGAGCAGACCGTCTCGCGCAAGGTGAAGGAGTTCTTCATCTCCATCAAGCTGGACCGGGAGGTGAGCAAGGACGAGATCCTCTCCGGCTATCTGAACACCAGCTACTTCGGCCGCAACGCGTACGGCGTGCAGGCCGCCGCCCAGGCGTACTACGGCAAGAACGTGAAAGACCTCTCCACCGGCGAGGGCGCCTACCTCGCGACGCTCCTCAACTCCCCCAACGCCTACGACGTCGCCACGCACCCCGAGAACAAGCAGCGCGCGGCGGGCCGCTGGTCCTACGTCCTGGACGGCATGGTCAAGGAGGGCTGGCTCGGCAAGGCGGACCGGGCGAAGGTGAAGTTCCCGGCGCCCGACGAGGCCAAGGGCGCGGCGGGCCTCTCCGGCCAGCGCGGCTATGTCGTCAAGGCCGTCGAGGACTACCTCACCGCCAACAAGATCATCGATGAGGAGACCCTCGCCAAGGGCGGCTACCGCATCACCACGACCCTCCAGAAGGACCGCCAGGACGCCTTCAAGAAGGCCGTCGACGACCAGGTGATGTCGAAGGTCGACAAGAAGGCCCGCAAGGTCGACCGCAACGTCCGCGCGGGCGGCGCCTCCATCGACCCGGCCACCGGCAAGGTCGTCGCGATGTACGGCGGCATCGACTACACCAAGCAGTACGTCAACAACGCCACGCGCCGCGACTACCAGGTCGGCTCCACCTTCAAGCCGTTCGTCTTCACCTCGGCCGTGGAGAACGGGTCGGTCACCCAGAGCGGGCAGCCCATCACCCCGAACACCGTCTACGACGGCACCAACAAGCGGCCCGTGCAGGGCTGGAGCGGCGGGACGTACGCCCCCGAGAACGAGGACCAGGTCTCCTACGGCGACACCACGGTCCGCGAGGCCACCGACAAGTCCGTGAACTCGGTCTACGCCCAGATGGCCGTCGACGTCGGCTCCGACAAGGTGAAGGAGACCGCGATCGCCCTCGGCGTCCCGAAGTCCACGCCCGACCTCACCGCCTCCCCCTCCATCGCGCTCGGCCCCTCCACCGCGAGCGTCCTCGACATGACCGAGGCGTACGCGACGCTGGCCAACCACGGCAAGCACGGCACGTACACCATCGTCGAGAAGATCACCAAGGACGGCGAGGAGATCGCGCTGCCGGAGCAGGAGACCGAGCAGGCGGTGACCCGCGAGGCCGCCGACACCACCACCTCCATCCTGCAGAGCGTCGTCCAGGGCGGCACCGGCACGGCGGCCCAGGGCGCGGGCCGCCCCGCCGCGGGCAAGACCGGCACCGCGGAGAACGACACGGCGGCCTGGTTCGCCGGCTACACCCCCGACCTCGCGACGGTGGTCGCCGTCATGGGCCAGAACCCCGAGACCGGCGCACACACCCCGCTGTACGGGGCGCTCGGCGAGGCCCGCATCAACGGCGGCGCCTACCCGGCCCGCGTCTGGGCGCAGTTCACCAAGGACGCCCTGGAGGGCGAGCCGGTCAAGGAGTTCGACCTGGAGCTGGAGCAGGGCGCGGACCTGCCGGTCGTGCCGGACCCGACGACGGGCGGCACCCCGGACCCGGCGACCGACGGCGGCGCCACCACCGGCGGCCCCACGGACGGCGGCACGACGGACGGCGGCCCCACCGACGGGGGCGCCACCACGGGCGGCCCGACGGACGGCGGCGCCACGACCGACGGCGGCCAGGACCCCGGCGGGCAGACCGGCGGCCAGACGGGTGACCAGAGCGACGGCGGGGCCACCGCGGACGGCGGCGCCACGGACGGCGGAACGGCCGACGGGGGCGCCGCCCAGGGCGGCCCGGACGGCGGCGCGACCGACATCGGGGGGACGGATGACGGCGGCGCGTCGGACGGCGGCGACCTCGGCGGCCTGACGGACGGCTAGCGCCCCGAAGGGGCACTCAGTGCCCGGAGGTCGCCTTGAGCCCGACGACGGCGACCAGCAGCAGGCAGACGAAGAAGATCCGCGCGGCGGTGACCGGCTCCCCCAGCACCACCATGCCGAGCACCGCCGCGCCGGCGGCGCCGATGCCGACCCACACGCCGTAGGCCGTACCGATGGGCAGCGACTTGGCGGCGTACGACAGAAGCACCATGCTCGCGACGATGCCCGCGCCCGTGAACACGCTGGGCCACAGCCGCGTGAACCCCTCGGTGTACTTCATCCCGATCGACCAGCCCACTTCGAGCAGACCGGCGACTATCAGCAGAACCCAGGCCATGACGGCACCTCCGACGAGTGGAACGCTCAGCGCGTTACCTGATGGGGTGCGTCGTCTTTGCGGAAACCCGGTACGGCGCGTCTCGTCGGGGTCGTTCCACGGTAGCAAACAGGCCGGCGAGGCCGCTTCCTACAGGTACAGGCCCGTCTTCCTACAGGTACAGGCCCGTCGAGTCCTCGGAGCCCTCGAACCGGTCCGCGGCCACGGCGTGCAGATCGCGCTCGCGCATCAGGACGTACGCCACGCCCCTGACCTCGACCTCGGCGCGGTCCTCCGGGTCGTACAGGACACGGTCACCCGGCTCGACCGTACGTACGTTCTGCCCGACCGCGACCACCTCGGCCCAGGCGAGCCGACGGCCCACGGCCGCGGTCGCGGGGATCAGGATGCCGCCGCCGGAGCGGCGCTCGCCCTCGCTGGTGTCCTGCCGCACGAGCACACGGTCGTGCAGCATCCGGATGGGCAGCTTGTCGTCGTGGGTGGTCTTCTCGCTCACGCCACCGAACCTACCTGCCCCGGCGCCCTCCGCGGCCCCCCGGGTCAGCTGTCGCGGCGCCGCGCGCCCATCACGAGCAGGCCGACGACGCCGACGGCCACCAGGGCCACCGGGACGATCCGCTCGATGCGGGGCGAACCGTCCTCACCGACGAAACGGCTCCGCACGTCCGAGACGAATCGGTTCGCCCCGACGTACGCCCGCCCCACCGTGTGGTCCACGCTGGAGACGACCTTCGCCTTCGCGTCACCGACGATCGTCTTCGGGTGGACACGCACCCCGATCTCGTCGAGCGTCTCGGCCAGCTGGTCGCGCCGGCGCTTGATGTCCGCCTCGATCTGCGCAGGGGTCCTGGCATCCGACACCGCGCTGCCTCCGTGGTCGTATCGACTGTCTGTACATGAACTGTGACCACAGTCTGTCAGCTTCACGCCCGCCGCACCCCACGGCACCCCTATTACGCCCCCCATTACGCTCGACCCCGTCACCACACCTTTCGCGAAACACCCCGTTTTGAACGCACCCCCGCGAGGAGACCGAGAATGAGCGAGCGACTGCAGCCGGGCGACACCGCCCCCGCCTTCACCCTGCCCGACGCCGACGGCAACGACGTCTCGCTGGCCGACCACAAGGGCCGCAAGGTCATCGTCTACTTCTACCCGGCCGCCCTGACCCCCGGCTGCACCAAGCAGGCCTGCGACTTCACCGACAACCTCGACGTGCTCGCGGCGGCCGATTACGACGTCATCGGCGTGTCGCCGGACAAGCCGGAGAAGCTGGCGAAGTTCCGCGAGCAGGAGAGCCTGAAGGTCACGCTGGTCGGCGACCCCGCCAAGGAGACCCTGGCGGCGTACGGCGCCTTCGGCGAGAAGAAGCTGTACGGCAAGACGGTGACCGGCGTCATCCGCTCGACCGTCGTCGTCGACGAGGAGGGCAAGGTCGAGCACGCCTTCTACAACGTGAAGGCGACCGGCCACGTCGCGAAGATCATCAGGGACCTGGGCGTCTGACGGACGGCTCCCCGGGGGCTTACCCCCTTCCTCACTGTGACAAAGCCCCCCTCCCAGGGGGCTTTCGTTTGCGTCGGCGATGTTCGAGCAAGTGACCCCAGGGGGGAAAGCGGGGGAGCACGTCCGAAGAACGAAAGGAACCACTCCATGGCGGCCCACGAAGAGATAGAGGCCGATGCCGACGCGGTCAAACGCCACCGCACGCTGTACCGGGCCGCCAACCGGCGCAAGAACCCGCCGCTGCGCCGCACCGACATCACGGTCACGGACGAGGCCGCGGTCAAGCGGGCGGTCAAAGCGGCGTCGCTCGGCAACGCCATGGAGTGGTTCGACTTCGGCATCTACAGCTATCTGGCCGTCACCATCGGCCATGTCTTCTTCCCGTCCGGGAACGAGACGGCCCAGCTGATCTCCTCCTTCGCCACCTTCGCGGTCTCCTTCCTGGTCCGCCCCGTCGGCGGCATGGTCTTCGGGCCCATGGGCGACAAGATCGGCCGCAAGAAGGTCCTCGCGCTGACGATGATCATGATGGCGATCGGCACGCTCGCCATCGGCCTGATCCCGTCCTACGCCACGATCGGCTTCTGGGCCCCGGTCCTGCTGATCTTCTTCCGTCTGGTGCAGGGCTTCTCGACGGGCGGTGAGTACGGCGGCGCGTCCACCTTCATCGCCGAGTACGCCCCCGACAAGCGGCGCGGCTACTTCGGCAGCTTCCTGGAGATCGGCACGCTCGCCGGTTACACGGGCGCGGCGGGCCTGGTCCTCATCCTGAACACCGCCCTCGGCTCGGACGCCATGGAGTCCTGGGGCTGGCGGATCCCGTTCCTCGTCGCGGGCCCGCTCGGCCTCGTGGGCCTCTACCTCCGGCTCAAGCTCGACGAGACCCCCGCCTTCCAGAAGATGGAGGACGCCTCCTTCCACTCGGCGTCCGAGGGCGCGTCCACCGTGGAGACCACGGCCAAGGGCGACCTGGCGAAGATCTTCCGCCGGCACTGGCCCACGCTGATCCTCTGCGTCGCCCTGGTCGGCGCGTACAACATCACCGACTACATGCTGCTGTCGTACATGCCGACGTACCTCTCCGACGAACTCGGCTACGACGACTCGCACGGTCTGCTGATCCTCATCGGCACGATGATCGTGCTGATGCTGATCATGAACCGGGTGGGCAGGCTCTCCGACCGCTTCGGGCGCAAGCCGCTGCTGATGGCGGGAATGCTGGGCTTCCTCTTCCTCTCCCTCCCGGCCTTCCTCCTGATCAAGCAGGGCAGCCTCTTCGCGGTCTCCGCGGGGATGCTCCTGCTCGGCCTCTCCCTGGTCTGCCTCCTCGGCACGATGTCGGCGACGCTCCCGGCCCTCTTCCCCACCTCGGTCCGCTACGGCTCCCTCTCCGTCGGCTACAACCTCTCCGCCTCCCTCTTCGGCGGCACGGCCCCCCTGGTGATCACGTCCCTGATCAGCGTCACGGGCACGGACATGGTCCCGGCGTACTACTCGATGGCGGCGGCGCTGGTCGGCATCATCGCGGTGGCCTGCATGAAGGAGACGGCCCAGCAGCCGCTGTCGGGCTCGCCGCCGTCGGTGGAGACGAAGGAGGAGGCGGCGGAACTGGTGGAGGCCCAGTCCCCGACCCCCCGCTTCTGACCCTCCCCCGCACCACGGCCCGACCCGCTTGTGCAAGTGGGGCGGGCCGTTCCGCATATCGGGCGTGACTGTCCGATTAGCGGTTCGTTACTCCGTACGGGCTACGAAGGCGTGGCCGGGACGGAGGGGATGAGATGTCGGTCAGTCCGCACACCAGAGAACGTCTGGAGGAGGCCGCTCGCTCGTCACAGACGCTGTCCGAGGCGCTGGGGAAATTGGGAGTGGACCCGAAAAGCCCGACGCGGCGCTACATCCGTGAGCGGATGCGGAGGCTGGAGGTGGACACGTCGCACTTCCAGCGGGAGGGAACTCGGTGGACCAAGGAGCTTCTGATACCAGCGGTGGCCGCGTCGAGCAGCGTGAACGGTGTGCTGCGGTACCTGGGAATTGAGGTCGTGGGCGGTCATCACACACACATCAGCCGACGCATCAAGGCCTACGGAATCGATACATCGCACTTTCAGCGGCCGTCTCGGCTCGGCATTGCAAAGGAATGCCGCACACCTGACCAGCTCCTGGTCGAACAAGGCCCGACAGGCGCGCGGCGCATCCAGAGCGACCGACTCAGACGGGCCATGGCCGAACTCGGCGTTGCCGAGCGGTGCGCGATGTGCGGAACGGAACCGCTGTGGCGAGGGCGCCCCCTGCCACTGGAGGTCGACCACATCGACGGCAACTGGCGCAACAACAGAATCCAGAACCTACGACTCCTGTGCCCCAACTGCCATTCGGCCACGGACAACTACCGTGGTCGCGGCAAGAGGCGCCACTCATGAGCGAGCCCGTCCGGTACACGCGGGAGCTGCTGACCCCGGCTGCGAAGAACTGCTCAAGTGTGGAGGAGGTCATGGCGTTCGTAGGGGTACGTCCATACCGGAGCCTGCGCCGCCACTTGTTCAAACGGTTCGACGACTACGGGATCGATGTCTCCCATATGCCCCGTCGACTGCGGGGCGGGCCATATCCCAAACCCGCAGCCGATGAACTCCGGCGGGCGGTTGCCCAGAGCTCGTCAATTGCACAGACCCTGCGCGCTCTAGGAAAACCGGACACCAGCCAACTGCGCGCCCTGCTGTCTCAGTGGGTTGAGGAGGATGGCCTCGACACGTCCCACTTCCTTGGCCAGGCCCACCAGCGAGGGAGGCCGGGCCCGACGCCCGTGAAGACAGCGGCGGATGTACTTGTCAGGCACAGCGGGTCACACCGCACCAGAACTGCCCTGCTGCGCAGAGCCCTGCGCGAGACCGGCGTACCCGAGTCATGTGACGAGTGCGGAACCCCGCCCGAATGGAACGGGCGGCCCATGACGTTGGAGGTCGACCACGTCAACGGTGATTGGAGCGATGACCGACGCGAGAATCTGCGGCTCCTATGCCCTAACTGCCACGCAGTAACGGCCACCTGGTGCCGAGGCGGCCGAAAATCCGGACAAAGCAGCGGCTCGTAGCACCAGGCGCATTTCACCTCAGCCACCGGCCGGATATCATGGCTGGCAGCTGGCGGTCGTTGCTGAATTGGTATAAGCGCGACACTTAGGATGTCGTGGGAGAAATCCCATGTGGGTTCGAGTCCCACCGGCCGCACGCAACCGAAGGGGCGTCCCGCTCACCAGCGGGACACCCCTTCACCATGCCTCAGCCCAACAACTCCCGCACCACCGGCACCAACCCCCGGAACGCCTCCCCGCGATGGCTGATCGCGTTCTTCTCTTCCGCCGTCAGTTCCGCGCACGTACGCGTCTCGCCCTCCGGCTGGAGGATCGGGTCGTAGCCGAAGCCTCCGGAGCCGGAAGGGGTCGTTCGCAGGGTGCCTCGCAAGCGGCCCTCGACCACTCGTTCCGTGCCGTCGGGCAGGGCAAGGGCCGCCGCGCAGGCGAAGTGGGCCGAGCGGTGTTCCGGGGCGATGTCGGACAGCTGGGCCAGGAGCAGCGCGAGGTTCGCGGCGTCGTCGCCGTGGCGGCCCGACCAGCGGGCGGAGAAGATGCCGGGGGCGCCGCCGAGGACGTCGACGCACAGGCCCGAGTCGTCGGCGACGGCGGGCAGGCCGGTGGCCCGGGCGAGGGCGTGTGCCTTGAGCAGGGCGTTCTCGGCGAAGGTGACGCCGGTTTCCTTGACGTCGGGGATCTCGGGGTAGGCGTCCGCGCCGACGAGGTCGTGGGTGAGGCCTGCGTCGGCGAGGATCGCCCTCAGTTCCGTGATCTTGCCGGCGTTACGGGTGGCGAGGATGAGGCGGGTCATGCCCCCAGTATCCAAGGACCCAGTGTCCAAGGAGATGTCCAGGGGGCACGACGGGTCCCTACGGTGTGCAGACCTTGGTCAGTTCGCCCGCCGCGTCGGTGACCGGACTGACGTCGGGCGTGCTGTCGCCGCTCTTGATGGCCTCGCGGACGTTCTCGACGGCCTTGCCGAGGTCGTCGACGGCCTTGTTCACGTCGGTGTCGTCGGTCTTGTCGCTGATCTTGTCGAGGTTCTTGTTGATGTCGTCGAGTGCCCGGTCGGCCTCGGCGGGGTTGTCACCGGCCTTCTCGGCGGCCTGCTGCAGGTCGGTGACGCTGTCGGCGATCGTGTCCGCGGTCTGGACGCAGTCCAGGGCCTTCGAGACGGCGTCACAGCCGACGAGGCCGACGCCTGCCGGTACGACGATCAGGGCTGTGACGACAGCGGTGGCGATACGACGGTGGCGCGCGGCCATGGTTCGGTCCCTCCCCGGGTGCGTACGGGCGCCCGGCATTGCCCGCGCGCCCGTACTCCTAACAACGCCCGGCAGGGGGTTGTTGGTTGCCTTACGTGATGTACGTGATGTAGCCGACGTACCTGGTGTGCTTGACCTGCGCCGCTACGTCGCCGCGCCGTACGTCACTGGCGCGTCGCCGCCAGCGCCTCGCGCTGGAAGTTGGCGAGGTCCTCGCAGCCGCCGAGGGCGAGGTCGAGGAGCGCGTTCAGCTCCTTGCGGTCGAAGGGCTCGGCCTCGGCGGTGCCCTGGACCTCGACGAAGCGGCCGTCGCCGGTGCAGACGACGTTCATGTCGGTGTCGGCCTTCACGTCCTCCTCGTAGCAGAGGTCGAGGAGGGGTACGCCGCCGACGATGCCGACGGAGACCGCGGAGACGGTGTCGGTGAGGGGCTTGCGGCCGGCCTTGATGAGCTTCTTGCCCTGCGCCCAGGCGACGGCGTCGGCCAGCGCCACATACGCGCCGGTGATCGCGGCGGTGCGGGTGCCGCCGTCGGCCTGGAGGACGTCGCAGTCCAGGACGATGGTGTTCTCGCCGAGCGACTTGTAGTCGATGACGGCGCGCAGCGAGCGGCCGATGAGGCGGCTGATCTCGTGGGTGCGGCCACCGATCTTGCCGCGTACGGCCTCGCGGTCGCCGCGGGTGTTGGTGGAGCGGGGCAGCATCGAGTACTCGGCGGTGACCCAGCCCTCACCGCTGCCCTTGCGCCAGCGCGGGACGCCTTCGGTGACGGAGGCGGTGCAGAAGACCTTGGTGTCGCCGAAGGAGATGAGGACGGAGCCCTCGGCGTGCTTGCTCCAGCCGCGCTCGATGGTGATGGGGCGGAGCTGTTCGGGCGTGCGGCCGTCGATACGGGGCGAGGGCGTAGACATGGGCCGAGCCTATCGGCACATGGGTGAGGGTCCTCCCCCGATCGAGGAAGGACCCTCACCCGTGAGCCCGTGAGCCCGTGAGCCCGCGCGCCCAGCCCGCGCGCCCCGCGAGCCGTGAGTTCAGGAACTCACATCATGTCTTCGATGTCCGCGGCGATCGGGTCGGCGTCCGTGCCGATGACGACCTGGATCGCGGTGCCCATCTTGACGACACCGTGGGCGCCGGCGGCCTTCAGCGCGGCGTCGTCGACGAGGCCGGGGTCGCGGACCTCGGTGCGGAGGCGGGTGATGCAGCCCTCGACCTCTTCGATGTTGTCGATGCCGCCGAGCCCGGCGACGATCTTCTCAGCCTTGCTGGCCATGTGTTTCTCCCTGGTTCCAAAGGACGCGGCCTCAGCACGCCGTAGGTCCGCTGTGTCACGTTAACGCACGGTTGGACCATCTTCGCGGGCGGTGTCCGCACACGTACCCAATGATGACGATCAAGGTGTCGCCCCGCGCCGAGTCACGCCGAGGCGGCGCGTCCAGCCGCTCTCAACTGGTCTACACCAGTTTTCAACGACCGCCAAACCTGGCTTGTTCCGGGAGGACGCCGATGAGTTCCGACGCCGCCGCGGTGCCGCGGAAGAAGTGGTGGAACGGCCTGTTCCAGGGCCTCCAGAAGATGGGCCGCAGCCTCCAGCTGCCCATCGCGGTGCTGCCCGCCGCCGGCATCCTCAACCGCCTCGGCCAGCCGGACGTCTTCGGCGCCGACGGGCTCGGCTGGACGAGCGTGGCCAAGGTCTTCGCGGCGGCGGGCGGCTCCCTGCTCGACTCCTCGCTCGGCCTGCCGCTGCTGTTCTGCGTCGGTGTCGCGATCGGCATGGCGAAGAAGGCGGACGGCTCGACGGCGCTCGCGGCGGTCGCCGGTTTCCTCGTCTACTACGCGGTGCTCCGCGCCTTCCCCGAGGACTGCCCGGCCGATACGACGTTCGGCGCGGCCGGGATGTGGAGCGGGGTCTGCGTCGCGGAGGACGGGACGGTCGCGCAGGCCGCGTACCAGAATCCGGGGGTGTTCGGCGGCATCGTGATGGGTCTGCTCGCCGCGTGGTTCTGGCAGCGCTACCACCGCGTGAAGCTGGTCGACTGGCTGGGCTTCTTCAACGGCCGCCGTCTGGTACCGATCATCATGGCCTTCGTGGGGCTGATCTTCGCGGGTCTGTGCGTGTGGATCTGGCCGCCGGTCGGTGACGCGCTGACCAGCTTCTCGAAGTGGCTGGTGGATCTGGGCTGGCTGGGCTCGGGCATCTTCGGCGTCGCCAACCGCGCGCTGCTCACGGTGGGGCTGCACCAGTTCCTCAATACGTTCGTGTGGTTCCAGTTCGGCGACTACACCAAGCCGGACGGCACGATGGTGCACGGCGACATCAACCGGTTCCTCGCGGGCGACCCGTCGGCGGGCCAGTTCACCTCGGGCTTCTTCCCGATCATGATGTTCGCGCTGCCCGCGGCGGCCCTCGCGATCACGCACTGCGCGCGGCCGGAGCGGCGCAAGGTGGTCGGCGGCATGATGCTGTCGGTCGGCCTGACGTCGTTCGTCACGGGCATCACCGAGCCGATCGAGTACTCGTTCCTCTTCATCGCGCCACTGCTCTACGCGCTGCACGCGGTGCTCACCGGTGTCTCGATGGCGGTGACGTGGGCGCTGGGCGTGAAGGACGGCTTCAGCTTCTCCGCGGGGCTGATCGACTACGTCATCAACTGGAGTCTGGCGACCAAGCCGTGGCTGATCATCCTGATCGGTCTCGGCTTCGGCGTCGTGTACTACTTCGTATTCCGCTTCGTCATCACGAAGTTCGATCTGGCGACTCCGGGACGTGAACCAGAGGAGGAGGCGGAGGCCCTGGACCGGGAGCAGACCAAGGCCTGACGCGCTCCGGCCGAGCGGCTTCCCGGCGCTCCGCAAGGCCCTCGGACCTCTGGTCCGGGGGCCTTTGGACTGCCATATCCGTATATGGCCGAGCCCACAGGAATCGCGGGTTCCTTACGTCACCTTCACCGTGCTACAACAGGTCTACACCACTTAATGGTGTAGACCACGCGGCCTTCTCGCCGCGTCCCCCGGAGACGCCGCCGTCCCCCACTTAACTGTCCCCAGGCGGCGCCTTGCCCACTGGAGGAAGTTGTGTCCACGGCCAGTGCCGCCCCCGCGGCAAAGAAGAAGGGCTCCGGCGCGATGGCTGTCATGCAGCGCATCGGCCGCAGCCTCATGCTGCCGGTCGCCGTGCTGCCCGCCGCAGCCCTCCTGGTCCGTTTCGGCCAGGACGACATGCTGGGCCGGGAGTCCTTCCCGACCTTCGTCAACAAGCTCGCGAGCTACATGGCGGCGGGCGGTGGCGCGCTGCTCGACAACATGGCGCTGCTGTTCTGCGTCGGCATCGCGATCGGCTTCGCCAAGAAGTCGGACGGTTCGACGGCCCTCGCGGCCGTCACCGGCTACCTGGTCTTCCAGAAGGTGCTCGCCACCTTCACGGACAAGAACCTGCCCAAGGTCGCCTCCGTCGTCGACGGCAAGATCGTGATGAACGAGGCGCCGGTCAACGCCGGTGTGCTCGGCGGCGTCGTGATGGGCATCATCGTCGCCCTGCTCTACCAGAAGTTCTACCGGACCAAGCTCCCCGACTGGGCGGGCTTCTTCGGCGGCCGCCGCCTGGTGCCGATCCTGTCGGCCTTCGCGGGCCTGGTCGCGGGCATCGTCTTCGGTCTGATCTGGCCGGTCCTCGGCACCGGTCTGCACAACTTCAGTGAGTGGCTCGTCGGTTCGGGCGCCGTCGGCGCCGGTGTCTTCGGTGTCGCCAACCGCGCGCTGATCCCGATCGGCATGCACCACCTGCTGAACTCCTTCCCGTGGTTCCAGGCGGGCACGTACAACGACGGCGGCACGGACTACCACGGCGACATCGCCCGCTTCCTGCACGGCGACCCCAGCGCGGGCCAGTTCATGACCGGCTTCTTCCCGATCATGATGTTCGCCCTCCCGGCGGCCTGCCTCGCGATCGTGCACTGCGCCCGTCCCGAGCGCCGCAAGGTCGTCGGCGGCATGATGTTCTCGCTCGCGGCCACCGCGTTCGTCACCGGTGTGACCGAGCCGATCGAGTTCACCTTCATGTTCATCGCGCCGGTCCTGTACGCGATCCACGCGGTGCTCACCGGTGTCTCCATGGCGCTGACCTGGGCGCTCGGCATGAAGGACGGCTTCGGCTTCTCGGCCGGCGCGGTCGACTTCTTCCTGAACCTCGGCATCGCGAAGAACCCGTGGGGCCTGGCCCTCGTCGGCCTCTGCTTCGCGGCGGTCTACTACGTGGTCTTCCGCTTCGCGATCACCAAGTTCAACCTGCCGACGCCGGGCCGTGAGTCCGACGAGGAGCTGGCCGAACTGCAGAAGGCCGAGGCGAAGTAGCCTCCGGCTCAGCCGAACGGAGAAGGGCCCGGGCGTTGGTCACCAACGCCCGGGCCTTTCCGTTGCTCCGGCGGCCTCAGATCTCGTACGTCGCGCCGGGCGCCGCCAGCTCGGCCGGGCCGTCGTACACGGCGCGGGCGTCCGCGAGGTTCACCTGGGGGTCGGTCCACGGCGGGATGTGGGTGAGCAGCAACCTTCCTGCACCGGCGCGCCGGGCGCACTCGCCCGCCTCGCGGCCGTTCAGGTGCAGGTCGGGGATGTTCTCCTTGCCGTGCGTGAACGCCGCCTCGCACAGGAACAGATCGGTGCCGAAGGCGAGTCCGTCCAGGCTCTCGCAGCTGCCGGTGTCGCCGGAGTACGTGAGGGACCTGCCCCCGTGCTCGACGCGGATGGCGTACGCCTCGACGGGGTGGCTCACCCGCTCGGTGCGCACCGAGAACGGGCCGATGTCGAAGGCGGCCGGCTTGACCGTGTGGAAGTCGAAGACCTCGCTCATCGAGGAGGCCGAGGGCGTGTCCGCGTACGCGGTCGTCAGGCGCTGCTCGGTGCCCTCGGGGCCGTAGACCGGGATGGGGGCGCAGCGGCCGCCGTCGTGCCGGTAGTAGCGCGCGACGAAGTACGCGCACATGTCGATGCAGTGGTCCGCGTGCAGATGGCTGAGGAAGATCGCGTCGAGGTCGTACAGACCGATGTGGCGCTGGAGCTCGCCGAGGGCGCCGTTGCCCATGTCGAGCAGCAACCGGAAGCCGTCGGCCTCTACGAGGTAGCTCGAGCAGGCCGACTCCGCGGACGGAAACGACCCCGAGCAGCCGACGACGGTGAGCTTCATGAAGCTGGAACCTCCGCGCTGGCGAAAGAGCTGGGGGGTGGGTGTGCGGTCCGTCGAGCGTAAGGCGCGAAACGGCGGGTCGCTCCTCCGTCGCGGGCCGTTGTGGGGGAACTCACCTGCGGTGTCACCGGTTCGGGGGGCGCGTGGGGCGGGTGGTGGAGTGGCGGGCGTGACGGCGCGTGCGCCGGTACCGTCGTGGTTATGGACACGTCCTGGTGGCTCGCGCTCGCCGCCCTCGTGGTGCTCGCACTGGTCGTCGCGCTGGTGGACGGCTGGGGCCGCGGGCCCCGGCAGCGGACCACCCGCCCGCCGGGCCGGGCGCGGCCGCCGCGAGGCCCCCGGCGGCGGCTTCCCGCGCCGCGCCCCGCGGAGATCTGGTGGGCGCGGGTGCCCTACGAGGACGGGCCCGGCGGGAAGGACAGGCCGTGCCTGGTCCTGTCGGTGCGCGGGGAGCGGGCTCGGGTCGCGAAGATCACCAGCAGGTACCACGAGGAGCGGGCGGGCGTGATCCCGCTGCCGCCGGGCTCGGTGGGCGACGCGGAGGGCCGGCCGAGCTTCCTGGAGACGGACGAACTGCGGGACGTACCGCTGTGGGAGTTCCGGCGCAGGGCCGGGGTGGTGGATCCGGTGTTGTGGGACCAGGTGAAGTACCTGGCCGGTTAGCCGGTCACCCGGTCACCCGAAAACGCCGGACGGGCAGGAGATTTCCAGCCTGTCCGGCGTTTGAGGACGAACTCGGCGGAGCCGGTGATAGACGGCGCCCCCGGCCGGCTAGGCCCAGAGCTGGCCCTGGAGCGTTTCGATGGCCGCCTCGGTCGTCGCCGCGGTGTAGACCCCGGTCGACAGGTACTTCCAGCCGCCGTCGGCGACGACGAAGACGATGTCGGCGGCCTCGCCCGCCGCCACCGCCTTCTTGCCGACGCCGATCGCCGCGTGCAGCGCGGCCCCCGTGGAGACGCCCGCGAAGATGCCCTCCTGCTGGAGGAGTTCCCGGGTGCGGGTCACCGCGTCGGCCGAGCCGACGGAGAAGCGGGTGGTGAGGACGGAGGCGTCGTACAGCTCGGGGACGAAGCCCTCGTCGAGGTTGCGCAGGCCGTAGACGAGGTCGTCATAGCGCGGCTCGGCGGCGACGATCTTGATGTCCGGCTTCTGTTCGCGCAGGTAGCGGCCGACGCCCATGAGCGTACCCGTCGTGCCGAGGCCCGCCACGAAATGGGTGATGGAGGGCAGGTCGGCGTAGACCTCGGGGCCCGTGGTCGCGTAGTGGGCGCCCGCGTTGTCGGGGTTGCCGTACTGGTAGAGCATCACCCAGTCCGGGTGCTCGGCCGCCAGCTCCTTGGCGACGCGGACCGCGGTGTTGGACCCCCCGGCCGCCGGGGAGGAGATGATCTCGGCGCCCCACATGGCGAGCAGGTCGCGCCGCTCCTGGGAGGTGTTCTCCGGCATGACGCACACGATGCGGTAGCCCTTGAGCTTGGCCGCCATGGCGAGCGAGATGCCGGTGTTGCCGGAGGTCGGCTCCAGGATCGTGCAGCCGGGCGTCAACCGGCCGTCCTTCTCGGCCTGTTCGACCATGTGCAGCGCGGGCCGGTCCTTGATGGAACCGGTCGGGTTGCGGTCCTCCAGCTTGGCCCAGATGCGGACGTCGGCCGAGGGGGACAGGCGCGGCAGGCGGACGAGCGGCGTGTTGCCGACCGCGGCGAGCGGGGAGTCGTAGCGAGGCATCCGGGATCGGGCCTAGACCATGCCGCCGGCGACGGCCGGCAGGATCGTGACGCTGTCGCCGTCGGCGAGCTTGGTGGAGATGCCGTCGAGGAAGCGGACGTCCTCGTCGTTGAGGTACACGTTCACGAAGCGGCGCAGCTTGCCGTCGTTGGCCGGGTCGACGAGCCGCTCGGCGATGCCCGCGTGCCGCGAGTCGAGGTCGGTGAAGAGTTCGGCGATGGTGTCACCGCTGCCCTGGACGGCCTTCTCGCCGTCGGTGTAGGTGCGGAGGATGGTCGGGATGCGGACCTCGATGGCCATGGCTGAGGGCTCCTGTCGGGAGAGTTCAGGTGAGTGGGCGCGCGGCGGCCCGGTCGTGCGGTGTGCGCGTCGTGCGGTGTGCGCGGTCGTACGTGGATGAGGCGCCGCGGCCCTTTTCTCGGCCGTACGGCGGCAGGGGTCAGCGCGAACAGATGGCGCTGCTGAGCCTGCACAGGTCGACGTGCAGACGCGCCACGAGCAGCATGCCCGGCATCTTGTCGCTCACGTCGTGGGAAACCATGGGCTCATCGTATCGATTCCCGGTCCGGGTCCCGGAATGTGATCTCACATGGTGGATGGTTTCGGTCCATCACCTGGATGCGGGGAGGTAGGTGACGGTCGGCGCGCCCGTCGCCGGGTGCACCGCGACCTCCGCCGTGACGCCGTACACCTCGGCCAGCATCTCGCTGGTCAGGACCTCCTTGGGGGTGCCGGACGCGGCGGGGCGGCCCTCGCGCAGGACGTAGAGGCGGTCGCAGTAGTACGCCGCGAGATTCAGGTCGTGCAGGGCGAGGAGATTGGTGGTGCCGAGGCCGCTGACCAGGGAGAGGATCTCCAGCTGGTAGCGGATGTCGAGGTGGTTGGTCGGCTCGTCGAGGATCAGGACCGTGGACTGCTGCACCAACGCCCGCGCCACCAGGGCGCGTTGGCGTTCGCCGCCGGAGAGCGCGGCGAAGGAGCGGTCGGCCAGGCGCTCCGCGCCGACGCGGCCGAGGGCGCCGCGCACCAGCTCGTCGTCCCGCTCGGTGTCCCCCTCCCAGAAGCGTTTGTGCGGGGAGCGGCCCATCGCGACGATCTGCCGCACGGTGAGGTCGAAGCCCGCCTGGCCGTCCTGCGGGACGGTGGCGATGTGCCGGGAGCGCGCCTTGGCGCCGAGCCCCGCCAGATCGGTCCCGTTCAGCAGGACGCGGCCCTCGGCCGGGGTGAGCGCCCCGTACACGCAGCGCAGCAGGGTCGTCTTGCCGCTGCCGTTGGGGCCGACGACGCCGACCGTCTCGCCCTCGGCGACGGTCAGTGAGACACCGTCGAGGAGGCGCTCTCCGCCCGGGGCCCGGTAGCCGAGGTTCTCCACGCGCAGCGTCACGTGGCCATCCCTTCGTGGCTCTGGCCCCTGCGCAGCAGCCAGAGGAAGAACGGTCCGCCGGTCAGCGCGGTGAGCACGCCGACCGGGATGTCCTGCGGGGCGGCGACCGTGCGGGCGGCGAGGTCGGCGACGACCAGGAACACCGCGCCCATCAGCGCCACCACCGGGAGCAGCGGGCGGTGCGCGGCGCCCACCAGCAGCCGGGCGGCGTGCGGCACCATCAGGCCGACGAAGCCGATGGCGCCGCTGTACGCGACGAGTACGCCGGTCAGGAGCGAGGCGAGGACGAAGACGGCGGCGCGGAAGCGGGCTGTGTCCAGGCCGAGGACGGTGGCGCCCTCCTCGCCGACGAGCAGCAGGTCGAGCGGGCGGGCCAGCGCGATCAGCAGGGCCGTGCCGACGGCAAGGACTACGCAGGGCAGAGCGAGCATGTCCCAGCGCGCGCTGCCGAGGCCGCCGAGCGTCCAGTAGAGGACTTCCTTGAGATGGTCGGCGCTGTCGGCGGTGACCAGGATGAGGCTGGTCAGGGCGGTCAGGATGTACGAGACGGCGACCCCGGCGAGGATCAGGCGGCCGGTGGCGAAGCCCCCGCCGCCGCTTCTGGCCAGGGCGTAGACGAGGGCCAGGGAGACCAGCGCGCCCACGAATGAGGCGGCGGGGATGGTGACGGCGGTGCTGAGGGCGGCGCCCAGGCCGAAGACGCCGCCGAGGACGATCGCCGAGACCGCGCCCACGGAGGCGCCCGAGGAGACGCCCAGGAGGAACGGGTCGGCGAGGGGGTTGCGGACGAGGGCCTGGAGGACGGTGCCGATGACTGCCAGGCCGGCTCCTACGGTGGCGCCCAGGATGACTCTGGGGAGTCTGACGTCCAGGACGATGGTGCGGAACGGGGAGGGTTCCGCGCGGCCTGTGAGGATGTCCAGGACCTGGCTCGGGGGGATCCTGACCGAGCCCAGGGCCAGCCCGGCGAGTATCGCTGCCGCGAGGGCCGCGGTCAGTCCCGTCAGTATCAGGAGGCGGCGCCCCCTGTGGCTCGGTCGATCGCCCTTCGGGCTCGTCCTCAAACGCCGGACGGGCTGAATTTTGCCTCCCCCGGGCTGGATCAGGCGCCGGACGGGCTGGGGGGTGCTCACAGCTGTGCCGCCAGCTTCTTCACCGCCTCCGGGGCTCGTACTCCTGTCACCACGTCCGACAGGGGGAGCACCGCGAACCGCTTGTTCTTGATCGCGGGGACGTCCGCCAGGACCGGGTCGTCGAGGAGGCGGCGCTTCTTCTGGGCGACGGTCGTGGCGCCGTAGTCGAGGATCACGATGACCTCCGGCTTGCGTTCGACGACCTTCTCCCAGGACGCGTCGCCGAAGGACTTGTCCACGTCGGCGAAGACGTTGCGGCCGCCCGCCCGCTCGACGATGTCGTTACCGATGCCCCTGCCGCCCAGCGTGAACGCCGTCTTGTCGCCGCTGTCGTAGACGAAGACGGAGGCAGGCTTCCCGCCCTTCGCCTTCTTCTCGGTGGCGGCCAGCTCCCGCTTCGCGCCGCTCACCCACTTGTCCGCGCGCTCGCGCACCCCGAAGGTCGAGCCGACCTCGCGCACCTCGCGGTAGACGTCGTCCATGGAGACGGCCCGCTTCGCGCACCCCTCGATGTTGAGGCGGCTCTTGATGCCGGACTTGGCGAGCGCGGAGCGGCTGCGGCCGTCGCCCGCCAGGAAGGCGCTGGCGTAGCCGCCGTACACGAAGTCGGGGTTGGCGGCGAGCAGCTTCTCGTAGGAGGGGTACTCCTTGGCGAGGACGGGGACGGACTTGTACGCCTTCTCGTACTTCGGCAGGACCTTGTCGTCGAGGTAGGCGGTCCCGGCGAGGCGGTCCTTGAGGCCGAGTTCCAGCATCACCTCGGTGACGTGCTGGTTCATGGTGACGGCCCGCTTGGGGGGTGCGTCGTACGTCGTGCGCACACCGCAGTTGGTGACGGTGTACGGGAATCCGGCGGACTTGGCGGCGGGCTTGCCGGAGTCGGTGGAACCGGACGAGCCGCATGCGGCGAGCGGGGCGAGCAGGGCCGCGGCGGTGAGTACGCGTAGGGCGCGGGACATGGCTGAACTGCCTCCTTCAGGGGATTTCCGCGTCCCCTGCGATGTGTGGAGAAGGCGGCAGGTCAGTTCCTGACTCCCCCGCCTCCGTGAGGAGGTGGGGTCACAGTGGCGGGACCGTGCCGGGTTCGCACCGGCTTCCTGGCTCCTGCCGCCTCGAAGATGTCGGGGTCAGTATGCCTGTACGACCCGCACCTCTTCCTCGGTGACCTCGCCCTCGACGATCCGGAACGAGCGGAACTGGAAGGGGCCCGCGCCGTCGGTGTCCGCGGTGGAGACCAGGAGGTAGTGGGCGCCGGGCTCGTTGGCGTAGCTGATGTCGGTGCGCGAGGGGTAGGCCTCGGTCGCGGTGTGCGAGTGGTAGATGACCACCGGCTCCTCGTCGCGGTCGTCCATCTCGCGGTAGAGCTTGAGGAGGTCACCCGAGTCGAACTCGTAGAACGTGGGCGAGCGCGCGGCGTTCAGCATCGGGATGAACCGCTCGGGGCGGCCGGTGCCCGCCGGGCCCGCGATCACGCCGCACGCCTCGTCGGGGTGGTCCTGGCGCGCGTGCGCGACGATCTGGTCGTGGAGGGCCTGGGTGATGGTCAGCATGGCAGTCAGGATAAGCAGAGGGCCCGCACCGTACCGAAGTGTGGTACGGGCGGGCCCGAATGCTGGACAGGTGCCCCGAGGGGCGGGTGTCAGTCCTTGGCGACCGGCTCGGTCTCGGAGGCGGCGGCACCGACCTTGCGCTTGTTGAACGCGGCGGCCTGCGGGTTGCGCTTCTTGAGGATCAGGTAGGCACCCGCGAGGATCGCGATCCACACCGGAGCGGCGTACAGCGAGATCCGGTTGTCCTCGTCGATGCCCATCAGCACGATCACCATGCCGATGAACAGCAGCGCGAACCAGCTCGTGTACGGAGCACCCGGCGCCCGGAAGGTGGACTGCGGCAGCTCGCCCCGGTCGGCCTTGCGGCGGTAGCGGATCTGGCAGGCCAGGATCATGATCCAGGCCCACATGCCGGAGATGGTCGCGAAGGAGACGACGTAGGTGAACGCCTTGCCGGGCCACTGGTAGTTGATCCAGACGCCGACCAGCATGCACGCGGCGGAGAACGTGGTGCCGAGCAGCGGCAGGCCGTTCTTCGTGAGCTTGGTGAAGAGCTTCGGGCCCTGGCCGTTGAGGGCCAGGTCGCGCAGCATGCGGCCGGTGGAGTACATGCCGGAGTTGCAGGAGGAGAGCGCGGCGGTGAGGACCACGAAGTTCACGATCGCGGCGCCGACGCCGAGGCCCATCTCCTCGAAGGCCGCGACGAACGGCGAGACTCCGGGCTTGAAGTGCGTCCACGGCACGACCGACAGGATCATGATCAGCGCGCCGACGTAGAAGACGGCGATGCGCCACGGCACGGTGTTGATGGCCTTGGGCAGGACCGTCTTCGGGTCCTTGGACTCGCCCGCGGTGACGCCGACCAGCTCGACGGCGAGGAAGGCGAACATCACGATCTGGAGCGTCATCAGCGTGGAGCCGATGCCGTTGGGGAAGAAGCCGCCCTGGTTCCACAGGTGGGCCACGGTCGCGGTGTCACCGGCGTCGGAGAAGCCGATGGTGAGGATGCCGACGCAGATCAGGATCATGCCGATGATGGCGGTGACCTTGACCATCGAGAACCAGAACTCCAGCTCACCGAAGAGCTTCACGGAGATGAGGTTCGCGCCGTACAGGATGACCGTGAAGACCAGCGCGTACGCCCATTGTGGGAATGAGTTGTGTGTCCAGTACTGCATGTACTGGGCGGCGGCTGTCACTTCCGTGATGCCGGTGACGACCCAGAAGAGCCAGTACGTCCAGCCGGTCACGAACCCGAAGAACGGGCCCATGAATTCGCGCGCGTACTCCGAGAAGGAGCCCGACACGGCGCGGTACATGAGGAGCTCGCCGAGCGCCCGCATGATGAAGAAGATGACGAGGCCCGCGATGGCGTACGCCAGGATGAGGCTGGGGCCGGCCTTGTGAATGGCCTTGCCCGCGCCGAGGAACAGGCCGGTGCCGATGGCACCGCCGATCGCGATCATCTGGATCTGCCGGGCCCCCAGACCGCGCTGGTAGCCCTCGCCCTCGCCGGACGGGCCGCCCGCGGCCTGCACGGCACCATTGCCGTCGTGCCCGTCGTGCTGCTCTTCGACCTGCACTGAGGTCATGGTGACGCCTTTCTCCATGCTGATCCGCGCCCGCGTTTCGCGTTGATGGCTGCGGATCAGGTCCTGATCCCCCCGGATACCTATGGAGTGCTACCGGCGGTCTGCCGGCCCGAGCGCTCTCGGTGACATGGGTGGCGTCACCGAGCGGTCGTGAAGATTTATCACGGTCGCAACAGTGAGAGAATCAGCCATCTGTGACGCAGCCCACAGGGAGAAGCGGACAAAGGTCTCTTCCCGCAGCAAACGTGGGCAATGAAGTGACGGGATCGTTATCCGGATTTGAGCATCCGCTGAGCGAACGGACCGCCACGTGAACGGAAGGTGTCCAGTACAGCAAATCTCGCTGTCATATGCACCGGTTTCCGGCCCCGCTCAGTCCAGCAAGGTCCCGACCAGCGTCTCTTGCAGACCGCCCAGCCAGAGGTAGGCCATCACCATCGGCTTGCGGGGGTCGGAGTCGGGGAGCCGGTAGAGCAGATCGGCGTCGTCCTCGTCGGTGACCTCGAGGCGGGTGCCGATCGCGAGGCGGAGGTCATTGAGCGCCCCGAGCCAGTGCCGGGACTCCTCGACCGACAGTTTCAGGACAGCTCCGCCCTCGCCCGATGACGCCATCGAGTCGAGGGACCGGATCACGACCAGCGCGTCGTCCCGCTTCTTGGCCCGCAGGTCGTTCTCCGTGAAACGGCGGAACTCGGCCGAATACGCCCGCAGTTCGTCGTCCTGCGCGATGTCCCCGGTCTCACTGCCGGGACCGCCGTACGCGTCCGGGAGCAGGCGCTGCATCACCGGGTCGGTGGGCGGCTCGCTGGGGCCCTCGGCGAAGAGTTCCGCGAGGGGGTCGTCGGAGGGCTCACCGCCGGGGCCGGGGCCGATCAGCTCCAGGAGCTGCACGGCGAGGGAGCGGATGATCGAGATCTCGACCTCGTCGAGGGCGACGGCGGCGCCGCCCCCGGGGATCGGTTCGAATTGTCCTGGCATCAGATGCGTCGCTACTTCCGGTCCTGCTGAAGGGTGGCCCACAGCCCGTACCCGTGCATGGCCTGCACGTCGCGCTCCATCTCCTCGCGGGAGCCGGTGGAGACGACCGCGCGGCCCTTCTGGTGCACGTCCATCATCAGCTTGGTGGCCTTCTCCTTCGAGTACCCGAAGTACGACTGGAACACGTACGTCACGTAGCTCATGAGGTTGACCGGGTCGTTGTGCACGAGCGTGATCCAGGGGACGTCCGGCTCGGGGACGACGAGCGCCTCTTCGTCCGAATCCGGGCGGGTGATCTCTGCGGGAGCCGTACTCACGTGCCCCATGCTGCCACCCCCAAGGGGTCCCCGCACAAACGGGCCCACGAAATCGTCAGAGTGACGAGATGCGGGGTAGCATCCTTCGTATGAACACAGCGGACCTTGGCCTGCCGGTGGATGTTCCGTCGACGGCGCTCTTCACGGACCAGTACGAGCTGACGATGCTCCAGGCCGCGCTGAAGGCCGGCACCGGAGGACGCAGGTCCGTCTTCGAGGTCTTCACCCGCAGACTGCCCGAGGGGCGGCGCTACGGCGTCGTGGCGGGCACCGGCCGCGTTCTGGACGCGGTGGAGAACTTCCGCTTCGACGCGGGCGTCCTCGGCTTCCTGCGCGAGCGGAACATCGTCGACGAGGCCACCCTCCAGTGGCTCTCCGGCTACCGCTTCAGCGGCGACATCTGGGGCTACCCCGAGGGCGAGGTCTACTTCCCCGGCTCGCCCATCCTGCGGGTCGAGGGGTCCTTCGCGGAGTGCGTGCTCCTGGAGACCGTGATCCTCTCCATCCTCAACCACGACTCGGCCATCGCGGCCGCCGCCTCCCGGATGTCCTCGGCCGCCGGTGACCGCCCGCTGATCGAGATGGGCGCCCGCCGCACCCACGAGCTGGCCGCCGTCGCCGCCTCCCGCGCCGCGTACGTGGGCGGCTTCGCGACCACCTCGGACCTGGCCGCCGGCTTCCGCTACGGCATCCCGACCGTCGGCACCAGCGCCCACGCCTTCACCCTGCTGCACGACAGCGAACGCGACGCCTTCCGCGCCCAGGTCGACTCGCTCGGCCGCGGCACGACCCTGCTCGTGGACACCTATGACGTGACCGAGGCCGTCCGCATGGCCGTCGAGATCGCCGGGCCCGAGTTGGGCGCCGTGCGCATCGACTCCGGCGACCTGCTCCTCGTCGCCCACCGGGTGCGCCAGCAGCTGGACGAGCTGGGCGCGACGGAGACGAAGATCGTGGTCACGTCCGACCTCGACGAGTACGCCATCGCCTCGCTGCGGGCGGCGCCCGTGGACGCGTACGGCGTGGGCACGCAGCTCGTCACCGGCTCCGGGCACCCCACCTGCTCCATGGTCTACAAGCTGGTGGCCCGCGCCCACTCGGCGGACCCCAAGGCACCCCTGGAGCCGGTGGCGAAGAAGTCGCTGGGCGCGAAGAGCTCGGTGGGCGGACGCAAGTGGGCCGCCCGGCGCACGGACGAGTACGGCGTCGCCGAGGCCGAGGTCGTCGGCACCGGGGCCGTCCCCGCCGACCTCGTCGACCGGCAGCTCCTCGTCGAGCTGGTCAAGGGCGGCCAGGTCGTCGCCCGGGAGCCGCTCGACGCGGTCCGCGACCGGCACGCCGCCGCGCGCGCCGGACTGCCCCTCTCGGCGACGCAGCTGTCGCGGGGCGAGGCGGTCATCCCCACGGAATATCTCTGACGGGCCGGATACCTCCGACGGGCCCGGATAACTCCGACGGGCCCGGGAAGGTGCCCCCTCCCGCAACACGTGTGAAGTCTCTAGGCTCGTAGTCACCCCCGGCAGAAGGACACCGCCCATGCGCCGCGCACTGATCGTCGTAGACGTGCAGAACGACTTCTGCGAAGGCGGCAGCCTCGCGGTCGCCGGCGGCGCGGACGTGGCCGCCGCCATCACGGAGCTGATCGGCCAGACCCCGGCCTGCTACCGCCACGTGGTCGCCACCCGGGATCACCACATCGACCCCGGCACCCACTTCTCGGAGAACCCCGACTACGTGGACTCCTGGCCGCCGCACTGCGTGGCGGGCACGGAGGGTGTCGGCTTCCACCCGAACTTCGCCCCGGCCGTCGCCTCCGGCGCGATCGACGCGGTCTTCGACAAGGGGGCCCACTCGGCCGCGTACAGCGGCTTCGAGGGCGTCGACGAGAACGGCCTCTCCATGGCGGAGTGGCTGCGGGAGCGCGGGATCACGGAGGTCGACGTGGTGGGCCTCGCCACGGACCACTGCGTGCGGGCCACGGCGGTGGACGCGGTTCGGGAGGGGTTCGGGACGACTGTTCTGCTGGAGCTTACGGCGGGGGTCGCCTCGGCGACCACCGAGCGGGCGATGGCGGAGATGCGCGCGGCTGGCGTCGAGCTGACCGGTAAGCCTGTCGTCTGAAAGCACGGCGCCGCCACGGGGCTCCGCCCCGGACCCCGCTCCTCAAACGCCGGAGGGGCTGATTTTTGCTCCTCAGACGCCGGAGGGGCTGGGCCTTGCGCTCTGTCTCTTCAGGGCTCTGACCGGATGCCACAGCTCCTGCACGGCGTTGGGCGCCGCCCGCCATATCAATCCGTCCGGATGGTGCAGGACCGCCGTGACCTCGTCCGGCGTGGGCGGTTCCGCGTTGCCCCGCAGATAGACCGCCCGCAGCCCCAGGTTCCGCAGTCGCGTCAGCGCCCTCGCGCGGTTCACGGCGTGCACGATCATCCTTACCGCGCCGTCGCCCGGCGACGGGCTCGGCACGGTCAGTGCCACCACCACGCTGCCGTTCGGCAGCTTGCAGAAACCTCCTGCGGACATGCCGGATCACTCCCCCGTCAATAAGAAGTACTCACCACGCACCTAAACACGATCGGCCGCCGCCCGCTAGGGGACGACGGCCGATCATGGTTTGACCTGCGGAAACGCTGACTACTTCGTGGAGGGGCCCACCTGGACCGTGATCGAGGAGCCGTCCTTCGGCTGCTTCAGGATCTTGATCTTGGTGTTGGTGTCAGTGACCTTCACGCTGCCGGTCGGGTTGGACGCGTACCAGTAGGTGCCCTTGCGGTCGTCGAAGACCGAGACGCCCTTCTGGGACTTGATCTTCGTCGCGACGTCCGCGTTGTGGAGCGTGAACTTGTCCGTCGCGTACTTGCTGAAGGGCGCGTCGAACGGCTGGATCTTGTTGCGCATGAGCGAGCCGTCCTTCCACTTCAGCGGCTTGGCGTGCGCGTCGACCGGGAGGATCAGACCCTCGCCGGGGTGCTGGCTGGTGTTGTTGTCCTTCTGGGAGGTGTCCCACTGCCAGACCATCAGGCCGGTCTGGTACGGGTAGTGCTCGACCCAGTCGGGGCGGGTGCGCGAGAAGCCGAAGTTGTACGGGCCGACCTTCAGGGTCTTGTCGTACGAGACGTACTGGCGGTTCTCGGCCAGGTAGTACTGGTCGTACTTCTTGGTGAAGGACTCGGCGATGCGGGAGAAGCCCTTCGACGTCCAGCCGTTGTCGTCGCCCTCGGCGCCGTCCTCGAAGACCTTGGCGCCGTCCGCGGTGATCGCGAGGGCGTCGGCCGCGAAGCCCTTGCCGCCCGCGCCGCCGTCCGTGGCGTAGCGGAAGCGGATGTCGATCTTCTTGCCGGCGTAGGCGTCGAGCGGGAAGACCAGCTTCTTGTACGCGCCCGAGACACCGGTCAACGCGGGCTTGTCACCGGCGTCGCGGGTGATCGGCCTGCCGTCCGCGGTGCCGTCCACCGGCGTGTAGTTGGCGCCGCCGTCCGTGGAGACCTCGGTGTAGAGGTAGTCGTAGTTGGCCTCGATGTCCCACCAGCCCTGGAGCGACAGCTCGGCCTTGGTCTTGCCGGTGAGGTCGACGGAGCGCGTGAGGGTGTTCTTCAGGTCGTCGCCCTGGTTGCTCCACCACTGCTTGGAGCCCTCGGCGGGCTTCACGATCTTGGTGGTGACGGGCTTCTTCGGCAGGTCGACCAGGAGCGCCTGGCGGTGGCGGGTGTTGTACTCCGCGACGCCCAGCTTGTGCTCGGAGGTGGTGGCCGCCTTGGCCTTGGCGTAGTCGAGCCAGCCCAGCTGGAACTTGTCCCAGGCGGTCATGTCGCCCGGCAGGTCACCGATCGAGTCCTTGCCGGTGCCGAGCCAGGAACCGGCCGACATCAGCGACCAGAAGCCGACCGAGTTCTCGCCCTTGCCGGTGGTGTCGTAGAGGTCCGGCAGACCGAGGTCGTGGCCGTACTCGTGGGCGAAGACGCCGAGGCCGCCGTTCTCCGGCTGCATCGTGTAGTCGCCGACCCAGATGCCCGAGTCGCCGATCTGGGTGCCGCCGGCCTTGTTGTTGCCGGGGCCCGTGCGGCCCGCGTCGTTGCCGTACGCGTACCAGCGGTGCGCCCACAGGGCGTTCTCGCCCTCGGCGCCGCCGCCGGCCGACTCGTCCTCGCCCGCGTGGACGATCTGGAAGTGGTCGATGTAGCCGTCGGACTCGTTGAAGTCGCCGTCGTTGTCGAAGTCGTAGCGGTCCCAGAGGTCGTACTTGGCCAGGTCCGCCTTGATCTGCTCGTCCGTGCGGCCCTCGGCCTTCTGCGCCTTGGTCCAGGCGGTCACGCCGTCCTTGACCGCGTCCCAGACGTTGGCGCAGTTGGTGTCGCCGCAGTAGTTCGAGCCGTAACGCGCCTCGTTGTAGTCGACCTTGACCCAGTCGGAGACCGCGCCGTCGACCGAGTAGCGGCCGGAGGAGGTCTTCTCGTAGTAGGTCTTCAGCGAGTGCTTGGTCTTGCCCTTGCTGTCCTTGCCCTTACCGAAGTAGAGGTCCTGGAAGTGCTTGCGGTTGTAGTCCTTCTGCCAGGCCGTGCTGTTGTCCTTCGCACGGTCCGGCTTGGCTATCTTGTTGTGCAGCGGGCCGGGCTTGCCTCCGTACTTCTTGACCGGCGGCTGCGGGCCCTCGGGGCCGTCCGGGTCGTACATGGTCGTGTCGTCGACCTTGTCCCCGAACTCCACGAGGATCGTGAAGATCTTGTCGGTCTTCTCGCGGCCCAGCTCGACGTACTTCTTGTCGTCGAGCTTGACGACCTTCGACGCGCCCCGCTTCTGGACCTTGGCGTCACCCTCGACGACCTGCTGCAGGGCCGCTTTGCGCTGCTGCGCCTGCTGCTTGCTGAACGGTCCTTCGAGGTCGTGGTCGACATGCGCCTTGGGCCGCGACGGGTCCTGCCTGTCGATGGCCGGTGCCGCGGCCGGAGCCCCGTCGCCGGGGGCGGCAGTGGCCGTCGCCGCCGAGTACGTGGCGGCGGCAGCGGCCACCGCCACGGCCACGGCCGTGGCTCTGAACGTGCGTGTTCTGGCTGTCACTTGATGAATGTCCTCCCCACGCGCCCGCGCGAATGGCGGACCGAGATCCCGGTCGGAGGAGGTCCGCGCGCGATGTACGCGTCACAAGTGACGACATTCGACCGGAAGTGCGGGAGAAAAGACAGACCTTGACTTGGACATACCAAGTGCACTATGCGACCCCGGGTTCCGTTATCCGGACGCGGGGCACACCTTCGGCGAGAAGTCCAACAGGCGCTCCGGACCGTCCACTTGGTGGACGTCATGAATCCGTGCGCCCCCTGTGCTGCGGCACCGTGGGTTAGGTCACGCTTACCGCCCGTTCCCGTCGGGCATGCAGCGTCATAGAGTCAATCGACGGTGCGCCACCGCGCTCGGCGACACATCCCAAGTCGCCGCCGTCGGGCCCCCTTTGATTCGTATACAGCCGCCCACACATCCGCATCCGCCCCCGGGCCAAGAGCGCGGGGGGATCACTGCCGAGGACGGATCACGTCATGCCTCGTCCCATGCCACGTCCGACCACCGCACAGATCGCCTACGGTTCGGTGACCGTCGTCTTCTCCACCCTCGCCATGCTGCTGCTCTCCCGGACCGGTTCGGGAGTCGTCGGTGTCGCGGTGATAGCCGTGGCCGCGCTCGGCCTCGGCTTACTGGTCGCGATGACGGTCCCCGCGCCCCGACCGTCGGCGCCCCCCATGCCCGCCGCCCCCGAGCGGGTCCCCGCCCAGCGCGCGGTGCTCCCCGAGCCCGTACGCGAACCGGCGGGCCCGTGAATCACGGGCCCGCCGGTCCTGGTGCCGCCACACCAGTCCTCCCTGCGCGCTAGACGCTGACCACCACCGTCTTGGCGGCCTTGTCGTGCAGGCCCTGTTTGTAGGGCTTGTCGAAGAAGCTCCAGCCGCCGCAGATCGCCGTCCAGATGCAGGCGCAGCAGAAGGCGAACGGCAGCCAGAGGACCGCCGCGCGGGCGAGCGCGGTCTGCATGCCGGGCGTGGCACCGTCGTTGAGGTTCGCGACGCGCAGGCCCAGCCACTTCTTGCCGAGCGTCTGACCCGTCTTGGAGATCATGAACGTGTCGTACGCGATGTAGAGCAGGGCGGCCAGCAGGGACTGTCCGAAGGACTTGCCCGTGTTCACCTCGTCCGGGTCCACGTCGTACTCGGACGTGTTGAACAGCCAGGACAGCAGCCAGACGACGATGCCGACGAGGATCATGTCGATGATCCTGGCGAGGACGCGCTTGCCGCTGTCGGCGAGCGGGGGCATGCCGGCGAGGGGGTCCTGCCCGCCGTAGCCGCCGGGTCCGCCGCCGTAGGGCCCACCGCCGTAGGGGTCGCCGCCTCCCCCAGAGGGTCCGCCGCCCGCGCCCGGGGGCGTGTTCCCGTACGGGGCGCCGCCGCCCGGGGGCGGGGTGTCGTAGGGGGAGCCGCCGCCCGGCGGGGGCTCCTGCGGGGGCTGCTTCTTGAACGGGTCGTCGTCCGGAGGCGGGTATCGCGGCGGTTCGGTGCTCATGGCCCGAGTCGACCGCGACGGCCCCGCCTCCGCATCCGGCGAGCGGCTGACCGGGTTACGCGCGGCCGCGCCTACGCCTCACACCACGGCGTACGTAGGCGCCCTCGTCCCGCCCCGTGAACGACGTACGTACGCACTCTCATCCCGCGACGAACGTGCCCGCCGCCTTGTCGTGCCAGCACTGCCGCCACGGCCTGTCGAAGAGGCACCACAGCACGCCGACGACGCCGACCACCAGGAGCCCCGGCACGCTGTAGACGAGCCAGCGGCGCAGGGCCGCGCCGAACGTGGGCGTCTCGTGCTCCTCGATGTCCCGTACCTCGATGCCGCACACCTTCTTGCCCAGGGTGCGGCCCCACTTGGCGGTGGGCAGCGCCTCGTACACGACGCCGAAGAGGAGCAGGACGGCGAGGACGATGCCGAGGTAGCCCGCGGTGGTGGCGTCGAGCAGCCAGACCGTGGTCTTCTCGCCCGAGAGTTTCGCCGCGTCGATCTTGCTGTCGACGTGGTCGGCGGCCTCGGCGCCGAGCGGCAGGGCCGCGGCTCCGGTGACGGCGACGAGGCTGACCGTGTCGATCAGCCGCGCCACGAAGCGCCTGCCGAGCCCGGCGGGGCGGGCCGAGGCCTGGGCCCGCGCGGCCGCGAGGAACGGGTCCTCTGTCACGGGCTTCCACGGCACGACGGGCTGCCCCTCGCCCTGGCCCGGGGCGGCCCCGGCGAGCTGATGCACCTGCTGCGCCCAGGAGGGCGAGCCGCCACCGGGCCCGGAGGTGAGGGGCGCGGCGCTGGGCTGGGGCTGGTGGGGCTGGCTGGTCTGGTGGGCCTGTTGCGGGTGCTGGGCCTGGTGGGCCTGCTGGGGCGCAGGGGTTTGTGCAGGGGCGGGTGCCTGTGCGGGGGCGGTCGCCTGGGGCGGTACGGAGGTCTGCGCGGGCGGTGCGGACGCCTGTGCGGGCGCGGACGCCTGACCTGAGGCCGACGCCTGGCCGGGCACGGAACCCCGACCGGACGCGGGCACCGCCTGTCCGGATCCGGACGCCTGCCCGTGCGTGGACGCCTGCCCATGCGCCGACTGTCCGGGCGCCGACCCCTGTGGCGGTACCGAAGGCTGCGGGGCTGCCGTCCGGCCGGACGCCGGGCGGACCGCGCGGAACGCCATGGTGCCGTCGGCGCCGGGCGAGGGCGTGGGAGTGGACGCGCCCGGGGCCCCGGCCGGGCTCACCGGGCCCTTCGGCCGACGGAACGTCACCGTGCCCTCGCCCGCCGACGGCACCGGCCCGCCGGGCGTGCCGGGACCGCTCTCGTCCTTCGGCGACTCAGGCGCGGCCGCCCGCTCCGAGGCCCCCGCGCCCTCGCTCGGCACGCGCGGGTCCGCCTGGCCCGGGGCGCCCCACGAGATCCGGCGCTCCTGCTCGGCGCCGAGGCCCGCCTGCCTGCCCGCGTCGGCCTGCCAGGCGGAGGCGGGCTCGGGCCTCGCGCCATGCTGGTCCGGGGCGGCGCCCGCGGCCGGTTCCTCGTCGAAGAAGTGCGGGCCGGTCTCCTCGACGGGAGGCGCCACCGAGGCACCCGCACCCGCACCCGCGCCGGGCGGCGCCGGGAGGGGTTCGCCGTCGGACGGGGCGGGACGGCTCGTACCGGGCACCCAGGCCGCACCGTTCCAGTACCGGACATATCCGGGAATGGACGGATCGGGGTAATAGCCTTCGCGGGGCCTGTCGTCGCCTGGGGCCGGAGTTGGGGCGCTCATGTCCGTCGTCCCGTATCTGCTCGGGGGTCTTTTGAGGGCTCCACATCTATCAGACCTCCGTGTGCCACCGGGCGGCTCCCGCCCTTCGGACCACTTTCCGGGCACGCTCCCCACACTCTCCCCGCGACCCCCACGCCCCCGCCGGTCACCTTTCCGGAGTCGTACGGAGAAAAATCCCCGAACCCGCGTAATGCTCCGGGGATCACGCGCTCTCCACTCGTATGGGTCCTCTCCCGGGACCCCGACGAGGAAGGAAGCACACCGACATGCACTCCGTCGTGGAACGCGAGCTTGAACTCAGGCTGGTCCTCTCGCCGGAACGGGTCATCCCCGTGCCGGCCCGCCTCACCTACCGCACCGACGATCCCTACGCCGTCCACATCGCCTTCCACATCGGCTCCGAGCACCCCGTGCACTGGACGTTCGCCCGCGAGCTGCTGGTCGAGGGGGTGTTCAGGCCGTGCGGTCACGGCGATGTGCGGGTCTGGCCGACGAAGGTGGACGACCGCAGCGTCGTGCTGATGGCGCTCACCTCGCCGGACGGCGACGCACTCCTCGAAGCACCGGCGGCCGCGGTCTCCGCCTGGCTGGAGCGGACGCTGCGGGTGGTCCCTCCGGGTTCTGAGTCCGAGCAGCTCGGCATCGACGACGGCCTCGCCGAGCTGCTCGCACCCGCCGCGGGCCGTTTCGGCGCCGACGAGCTGTGGCTGCGCGACCCGTGGCCCTCGGACGAGTCCAAGGACGGTGAGTGAGCTCCGCCGCCACGGGGGCGTCAGCGGGGACGGGACAGCACGGGAGACGTCAGAACAGCTTGCCCGGGTTGAGGAGCGAGTGCGGGTCGAAGGCCGCCTTCACGGCCCGCTGCATCTCCACCCCCACCGGGCCGATCTCGCGTGCCAGCCACTCCTTCTTCAGGACCCCGACGCCGTGCTCGCCGGTGATGGTGCCGCCGAGTTCGAGGCCGAGGGCCATGATCTCGTCGAAGGAGTCGCGGGCGCGCCGGGCCTCGTCGGGGTCGGCCGCGTCGAAGCAGACGGTCGGATGCGTGTTGCCGTCGCCCGCGTGCGCGCAGACCCCGATGGTCAGCCCGTACTTCTCGGCGACGCGCTCGACCCCGTCGAGCATCTCCGCGAGCTTCGAGCGCGGCACGCACACGTCGTCGATCATCGTGGTGCCCTTGACCGCTTCGAGCGCGGTGAGGGACAACCGCCTCGCCTGGAGCAGGAGTTCGGACTCGGCGGCGTCCTCGGCCGGGACCACCTGGGTGGCGCCCGCGGCCTCGCAGAGCGCGCCGACGGCGGCGAGGTCGGAGACCGGGTCGGGGGTGTCGAAGGCGGCGAGCAGCAGGGCCTCGGTGGTCTCGGGCAGACCCATGTGCGCGAGCGCGTTCACGGCCTTCACGGTCGTACGGTCCATCAGTTCGAGCAGCGACGGGACGTGACCGCCCTCCATGATCTTGCATACGGCGTCGCAGGCGGCCTTGGTGGAGGCGAACTCGGCTGCCAGCACGAGCTGTTGGGGCGGCTTGGGCCGCAGCGCGAGGACGGCGCGCACGACGATGCCGAGGCTGCCCTCGGAGCCGACGAACAGGCGCGTGAGGTCATACCCCGCGACGCCCTTGGCCGTGCGCCGGCCGGTGCTCATGAGCCGCCCGTCGGCGAGGACGACGTCGAGCCCGAGCACGTACTCCGCGGTGACCCCGTACTTCACGCAGCACAGCCCGCCGGAGGCGGTGCCGATGTTCCCGCCGATGGTGCACATCTCCCAACTGGAGGGATCCGGCGGGTAGTACAGGCCGTGTTCGCCCACCGCACGGGAGAGCACGGCGTTGACCACGCCCGGCTCGACGACCGCGATCCGGTCGACGGGGCTGATCTCCAGGATGCGGTCCATCTTGACGAGGGAGAGCACGACCCAGCCCTCGCCGGCGTTGGCGGCGCCGGACAGGCCCGTGCGGGCACCCTGCGGCACGACGGGGACGCGCAGCTCGGTGGCGGTGCGCATGACGTGCTGGACCTGCTCGACGGTGCGGGGCAGCACCACGACGGCGGGGGTCCCCGCCTCGCAGAAGCTCGCCATGTCGTGGGAGTACGCGGACGTGACGTCCGGATCCGTGAGGACCGCCTCGGCGGGGAGACCCTCCCGGAGGAGTGCGATGAGGGTGCGGCTCATGATCACAGCCTCGCACCCGGGGGCCATCGGTGTGAACCCGTGTGCGACGCCGGGGCCGTGCCGGGATGTGCTCTTCGTATTGACGCACAGTGATCGGCATGAAGCGTTACAGGTCCTACGCGAAGTCCTACGGGCCCCTCATGGGGTCCTACGGGTCCCCGATGGGGCCTTACAAGTCCCCCATGAGGGGTTCGGTGAGGCGGGCGCTGATCGCCTCCGTGGTGGGGGCCGCGGTGGCCGGTGCCGCGTATGTGCTGGTGCCGATGGACCGCGGGGACGGAAGGCCGCCCGCGCTCGGGCCCGCGGGGCGCGCGAGGGTGGCCGTGGGGGCGGGGGCGCCCGCGGCGCTGCCGGATCTGGCGGCGCTGATCGGGGAGCGTGAGGCGCATCTGCGGGCACACCCCGGCGACGACCACTCCTGGGCGGTGCTCGGCTCGGCGTATGTGGCGCGGGGCACCCGCACCGCCGACTTCGCGTACTACCCGAAGGCCGAGCAGGCGCTGCGCACGTCGCTCAGGGCCAGGCCCCAGGGCAACCCGGAGGCCCTGACGGGGCTCGCCACCCTGGCGAACGCCCGGCACGACTTCCGGGCGGCCCGCACGTGGGGCGAGCAGGCGGTCCGGCAGGCGCCGAAGCGGTGGACGGCGTATCCCGCGCTGATCGACGCCTATACCGGGCTGGGGGACGCCAAGGGTGTCGGCAGGGCCCTGGAGTCCTTGCAGAAGCTCGGCTCGGGCCCGGCGGTCAAGGCGCGTACGGGGCAGGTGTACCGCGACCGCGGCTGGCGCGAGGACGCCAACGCCGCGCTCACCGACGCGGCGGCGCTCGCGGAGGCCCCCGCGGAGAAGGCCGCGTATCTGCACCGCGTCGGGGAGCTGGCGTGGGAGCGCGGCGAACCGGCCCTGGCGCTGCGCTACTACGAGGCGGCGCTCGCCGCCGACCCCGACCACCACGCCTCGCTCGCGGGCAAGGGCCGCGCGCTCGCCGCCCTCGGCCGCACCTCGGAGGCGCTGCACAACTACCGCACGGCGCTCACCCGACAGCCGCTTCCCGAGTACGCCCTCGAACTGGGCGAGCTGTACGAGTCGCTGAATCTGCGGCCGGCCGCGCGCGCCCAGTACGACGTGCTGCGGGCCCGGGTGCGGCAGGAGGGCGGGGGCGGGGTCAACAACGAACGTGTCCTCGGCCTCTTCGAGGCGGACCACGGCGATCCGGAGGCGGCGGTGGAGCGCCTTGAGGCGGAGTACAAGCGGCACGGCAATCCGCAGACGGCGGACGCGCTGGGCTGGGCGCTGCATCTGTCCGGGGACGGCGAGGCGGGCCTGAAGCTCGTGACGAAGGCGATGAAGGACGGCCCGCGCAGCGCGCTGTTCGCCTATCACCGCGGGGAGATCGAGCGGCAGCTCGGCTGGTACGGGGCGGCGCGGCGGCACATCGGGGAGGCCCTGCGGATCAACCCGTACTTCTCGCCGCTCGCCGTGCCCGCGGCGAAGGAGGCGCTGGAGGCGCTGGGCGAGCCGCCGGAGGGCGGGCCCGCGCAGGTCTACGCGCCGGTGGAGCCCGCCCCGGCCCCGCCGGTCACGCGGCAGACGGGTCCGCGCCAGGTGTCCCCGCGCGGCTACTCCTACCGTCAGGCCTCACCGCGCCCGTCGCGCACAGCGTCATCGGGGAGCTGAGCCGGGGGCGGGGGTCGAGTCCGGGGCCGGGGTCGAGTCCGGGGCGGGGGCCGAGTCCGGGGCGGGGGCCGGGCCCCATGGGGTCTCCAGGGCCTTGCGCAGGGCGGCGGCCAGCTCCTCGCCGATGCGTTCGGTGAGGTGCCGTTCCAGGCGGGCGATGGCGGCCTGGGCCTGGCGGTGCGCCCGCTCACCCTCGCCGGTGCGCCGGATGAGGCGCTGCCGGGCGGAGGCGGGGTCGGGGACCTGTTCGAGGATCCCGGCGGCGACCAGGCCGTGCACGGCCTGGTGCGCGGTCTGCCGGGTGACGCCCATGCGCCGCGCCAGCTCGGAGACCGTGGTGCCCCCCTCGTCCAGTACGGAGCAGAGCTGCACCTGCGTCGGGGAGACCGGGGCCGCCCCGGCGGCGGCCATGGCGGCGGAGAGCCCTTCCTCGAACCAGCGGCGGGCCTCGCCGAGGAGCTGGGGCAGGTCACGCGGCTGGGACGGCATGTTTCCTCACTGATGTTCCCGGGACCGGCTTGCTCACCGGCACTCTTTGATGTCAGGCTACCTGACATTCCCGATTCGCCGAGGAGCAGCACCCATGACCATCGAGTACGCCACGCGCTACCGCCCCGCCTCCCGCATCCCCGCGGACCCGGGCAAGCCCTACTTCATCGAGAAGGGCGAGGGGGACCGCGCCCATCTCTTCGGCGACCTGGTCACCGTCTACGCGGGCGGCGAGCAGACCGAGAACACCTTCAACTTCTTCACCGTGGAGGGCCCCAAGGGCGACCTCATCCCCGCCCACATGCACGCCGACACCCACGAGGTCTTCTACGTCACCCAGGGCGCCGTCCGCCTCTTCGTCGAGGACACCGAGGGCGAACAGCAGGAGAAGCTGCTCACCCCGGGCGACTTCGGCTTCGTACCGAAGAACTGCACGCACGCCTACCGCATGGAGCGCCACCACAGCCAGGTCGTCGGCGTCGCCGCGGGCCCCGGCGGCACCTTCGAGCGGTTCTTCGAGAACCTCGGCGCGCCCACGCAGCAGCACGGCCTGCCCCACCGGCCGCTCGTCCCCGAGCCCCACAAGTGGACAACCGTCCCCGAGCAGTACGACGTGAACTTCCTCCCCGACCACCAGTGGCGCACCCGGTGACCGGGCCCGCGGCGCGCGCCCGGATCGCCGCGCCCCACCCGGACGTGGCACCCCTGCCGCCCGCGGCCGCGCGCGAGCCTGGTGTGCGGGAGTTGCGCGGTGTGCCCTATCTCCAGGCGGCGGGCAGCCGGCCCCTGGAACTCGACCTGTGGCTCCCGGGCACCGCCCCCGACTCCGCTCCGGCGCCGCTGGTGGTGTTCGTGCACGGCGGCGCCTGGTTCCTCGGCCGCCGCGACGACATGGGCCTGCGCACCCGCCAATGGTCGCCGGGCCCGTTCGCGCGCATCGCGGCCGCCGGATGCGCCGTCGCCTGCGTCGACTACCGGCTCAGCGGCGAGGCCGCCTTCCCCGCCCCGCTCGACGACCTGCGGGCCGCCCTGCGCTGGCTCACCCTGCGCGGCGCGGAACTCGGCGTCGACACCGGGCGGACCGTGGTCTGGGGCGACTCCGCGGGCGGCCACCTCGCCTCGCTCCTCGCGCTGGCCGAGCCGTCCGTCGCGGGCGCGGTGATCTGGTACGGCCCGAGCGACCTGACCACCGCGCGGGGCCACTTCACCCCGGAGGACCCCGCCACCCCGGAGGCGCGCCTGCTGGGCGCGGCCCCGGCGGCCGTCCCGGAGCGGGCCCGGGCGGCCAGCCCCGTGGCCCAAGTCGCCCCGGGGGCCCCGCCGTTCCTCCTGGTCCACGGCGACGCGGACACCATGGTGGACCACTCGCACAGCGCGTCCCTGGCGGCCGCGCTCCGGCAGGCCGGTGCCGAGGCGGAACTGTGGACGGTCCCGGGCGCGGACCACGCCTGGCACGGCCTGCCGGAGACGGAGGTCGAGCGGATCTTCACGCGCTCACTGGACTTCGTACGAAACCACGCGAGGCCGTGAAGACCCGGGCCGGGGAATTCAAGCCCGTCCGGCGATCGAGGACGAGCTGGGCGCAGCCCGCGATCAACGGCGCCTAAAGATTGCCCCGCTTCTCCTGCTCCCGCTCGATCGCCTCGAACAGCGCCTTGAAGTTGCCCTTGCCGAAGCCCATCGACCCGTGCCGCTCGATCAGCTCGAAGAACACGGTCGGCCGGTCCTGGACCGGCTTGGTGAAGATCTGGAGCAGATAGCCGTCCTCGTCGCGGTCGACGAGGATCTTCAGCTCGCGCAGGGTCTCCACGGGCACCCGGGTCTCCCCGGCCCACTCCCCCAGCGTGTCGTAGTACGAGTCGGGGGTGTCCAGGAACTGGACGCCGGCCGCGCGCATCGTGCGTACGGTCTCCACGATGTCGTTCGTGGCGAGCGCGATGTGCTGGACGCCCGCGCCGCCGTAGAACTCCAGGTACTCGTCGATCTGCGACTTCTTCTTGGCGATGGCGGGCTCGTTGATCGGGAACTTGACCTTCAGCGTCCCGTCGGCCACGACCTTCGACATCAGCGCGCTGTACTCGGTGGCGATGTCGTCGCCCACGAACTCCTTCATGTTCGTGAAGCCCATGACCTTGTTGTAGAAGGCGACCCACTCGTTCATCCTGCCGAGTTCGACGTTGCCGACGCAGTGGTCGATCGCCTGGAAGGTCCGCTTGGCCGGCGGCTCGACGATGGGCTTCGCGGCGACGAAACCGGGCAGGTAGGGACCGTCGTAGTCGGTGCGCTCCACCAGCGTGTGGCGGGTCTTGCCGTAGGTGGCGATGGCGGCGAGGACGACCTTGCCGTGCTCGTCCTTCTCCTCGTACGGCTCGGTGAGCCCGCGCGCCCCGTGCTCGACGGCGTAGGCGTACGCGGCGCGCGCGTCCGGCACCTGGATGGCGAGGTCGACGACGCCGTCGCCGTGCTCGGCCACGTGGGAGGCGAGGAAGTGGCCCCGCTCGGTGGAGGCCTTGATGACGGAGGTGAAGACGAAGCGGGCGGCGCCGTTCGTCAGCACGTAACTGGCGGTCTCGCGGCTGCCGTTCTCCGGTCCGGAGTAGGCCACGAGCTTCATGCCGAAGGCGGTGGAGTAGTAGTGCGCGGCCTGCTTGGCGTTGCCCACGGCGAAGACGACCGCGTCCATTCCCTTGACCGGGAAGGGGTCTGCCTCGCGCGCGGTGTGGGGGGCTGTGTGGGTGGGGTTCGTCGAAGTAGCTGCCATGTGCTGAGGCTCCCGCCGATTGACAAGGTGCGCAATAGTTCGCGTATTCAGTGGTCAAAATGACCAGCGGAAGGCAAGGATGGGCGGGCTATCTGTACATGATGACCACCCTGGAGGGCGCATGGCGATCGATCATCTGGACGGCAGGCTCATCGTGCTCCTGGCGCGGGAGCCGCGTATCGGGGTTCTTGAGGCGTCCCGCAGGCTCGGCGTCGCGCGCGGCACGGTGCAGGCGCGGATGGACCGGCTTCAGTCCAATGGAGTCATCCGCGGCTTCGGCCCCGAGGTCGATCCGGCGGCGCTCGGCTACCCCGTCACCGCCTTCGCGACGCTGGAGATCAAACAGGGCCAGGGCGCGGACGTACGCGCCCATTTGGCGACCGTCGCCGAGGTGCTCGAACTGCACACCATCACGGGCCACGGCGATATGCTCTGCCGCCTCGTGGCCCGGTCGAACGCCGATCTCCAACGTGTGATCGACCGCGTCGTGGGTTTTGATGGCATCGTCCGGGCTTCCACGGCGATCGTCATGGAAAACCCCGTTCCGCTGCGGATCATCCCGCTCGTGGAGCAGGCGTCCGAAGACCCCTGAGTCGACGACCCCGAGCGCTTCGGAAGGCGAGCGCTCCGGGAAAGGCGAGGTGAGCACTTCAGTGAACTTCTGGGACTACCTCGGCAACCGGCACCAACAGTTGCTGACGGACGCCTACCAGCACGCCAGCGCCGTCTTCCAGTGCATGGTCGTGGCGACCCTCATCGGCGTACTGATCGGCGTCCTCACCTACCGCAGCGAGTGGGCGGGCAATCTGGCCACCACCGCCACCTCCACCATCCTCACCATCCCCTCGCTCGCCATGATCGGTCTGCTGATCCCCGTCGTCGGGCTCGGTGTCGCGCCGACGGTCATCGCGCTGACCCTCTACGGCCTGCTGCCGATCGTGCGCAACGCCATCGTCGGCCTGCGCGGCGTCGACCCCTCGCTCGTCGACGCGGCGAAGGGCATCGGGATGTCGCGGGCCGCCCGGCTCTTCAAGGTGGAGCTGCCGATCGCCTGGCCGCCGATCCTGACCGGCATCCGGGTCTCCACGCAGATGCTGATGGGCATCGCGGCCATCGCCGCGTACGCCTCCGGGCCCGGGCTCGGCAACGAGATCTTCCGCGGCATCGGCTCGCTCGGCAGCAAGAACGCGCTCAACCAAGTGCTCGCGGGCACGCTGGGCATCATCGTCCTGGCGCTGCTCTTCGACGCCGCGTACGTCCTGATCGGCCGGCTGACGATCTCAAGGGGTATCCGTGTCTGAGACCACCGCCGCCACCACCTCCGGGTCCACCGCCTCCGGAGCCGACTCCGGGGCCGCCGGGACCTCCGGGGCCACCTCCGGGGCCACGATCGAGCTGGAGAACCTGACCAAGCGCTACCCGGGCAGCCACGAGCCGGCCGTGGACAGCGTCAGCATGGAGATCAAGGCGGGCGAGACCGTCATCTTCGTCGGCCCCTCCGGCTGCGGTAAGTCGACCACCCTGAAGATGATCAACCGCCTCATCGAGCCGACCAGCGGCCGCATCCGCATCGACGGCGAGGACGTCACCGACATCGACCCGGTGAAGCTGCGCCGCAAGGTCGGGTACGCGATCCAGTCATCCGGCCTCTTCCCCCACATGACGGTCGCCCAGAACATCGCCCTCGTGCCGAAGATGATCGGCTGGGGCAAGTCGCGGATCAAGTCACGGGTGGAGGAGATGCTGGACCTGGTCGGCCTAGACCCGGGCGAGTTCCACGGCCGCTATCCGCGCCAGCTCTCCGGCGGACAGCAGCAACGCGTCGGCGTGGCGCGGGCGTTGGCGGCCGACCCGCCCGTGCTCCTGATGGACGAGCCGTTCGGCGCGGTCGACCCGATCACCCGCGACCACCTCCAGGACGAGCTGATCCGGCTCCAGCACGAGCTGCACAAGACGATCGTCTTCGTCACCCACGACTTCGACGAGGCGATCAAGCTCGGCGACCGCATCGCCGTACTGCGGGAGCGCTCGCACATCGCGCAGTTCGACACCCCCGAGGCGATCCTCACCAACCCCGCCGACGACTTCGTGTCGGGCTTCGTGGGCGCGGGGGCCGCGCTCAAGCGTCTCAACCTCACGCGCGTACGGGACGTGGAGATCGCGGACATCCCGACGGTGACCGTCGACGACCCGTTGCAGACCATCTTCGACAAGCTGCGCGTCAGCGGCGTCAACGAACTGCTCCTGCTCGACAAGCGCGGCCGCCCCTACAAGTGGCTGCGGCGCGGGGACCTGATGCGCGCCAAGGGCTCGCTGGCCCGCGCGGGCACCCTCGTCCACGACACGGTGACCCGCGACGCCACGCTGCGCGACGCGCTGGAAGCGGTGCTCACGGACAACGCGGGCCGGGTCGCGGTGACCGGTCGGCGCGGGGAGTACACGGGCGTCGTCGACATGGAGACGCTGATGAACTCCGTCCACGAGATGCTGGAGGCCGACCGTCTGGACGCCGTCGAGCACCAGCACGAACTGGAGGAGCAGCGCGCCCAGTTGACCCACCAGGAGCAGGAGGGCGCGGGCTACGGCGATCCCGGAGGGGCGGCGAAGGCATGAGGCCCGACGAGCGCCGCCCCCAAGGGGAGCACGAGGTCAAGGGCCTCGCGTTCCGTGACGTCGGCGAGGACGAGCAGGAGGCGCCGCCCGCGCCCGCGGCCGGGCGGCAGCCGCGCCGGGTCACCTGGCAGAAGGTGACGTTCCTGCCCGCCGTGCTCGCGGTGATCCTGCTGCTCACCTGGTGGTGGTTCCAGCAGGCCGACCTGGACTCGATCTCCAGGAACGCGCTGGCGAACGGCAACGTGTGGCTCAGGCTCCGCCAGCACATCGAACTCACCGCGATCTCCACCTTCTTCGTCCTCATCATCGCCATCCCGCTCGGCATCCTGCTGACCCGCGGGAAGCTGCGCAGGGCGGCGCCCGCCGTGATGGCCCTGGCCAACATCGGCCAGGCGACCCCGGCGATCGGCCTCCTCGCCCTCCTGGTGATCTGGCTGGGCATCGGCGAGAAGGCGGCCCTGATCGGCATCATCACCTACGCCGTCCTGCCGGTCCTGTCCAACACGATCGCGGGCCTGAAGGCGAACGACCCGACGCTCCTGGAGGCGGCGCGGGGCATCGGCATGTCGCCGCTCGGCGTCCTCGGCAGGGTCGAACTCCCGCTGGCCGTACCGCTGATCCTGGCGGGCGTGCGCACGGCGCTCGTCCTGAACGTCGGCACGGCGACGCTGGCCACCTTCGGCGGAGGCGGCGGCCTCGGCGACCTGATCACGACGGGGATGACGAACCAGCGCATGCCGGTCCTGATGCTCGGCTCGATCCTGACGATCGCGCTCGCGCTCCTGGTGGACTGGCTGGCCTCACTGGCCGAACTTGTCCTGCGCCCGCGCGGGTTGGAGGTGCGGTCATGAGGGTTACGTGGCGTACGGGCGGCCTCGCCGTGCTGGCGGGAGCCCTCCTGGTGAGCTGCGGCCTCACCAGCGGCAGCCCCATGGTGGACGACGTGAAGCCGGGCTCCATCGGCAAGGGCCTGCCCCTCAAGGGCGCGGACCTCACCGTCACCTCCAAGGAGTTCACCGAGCAGCTGATCCTCGGCGCGATCATGGGCATCGCCTTCGAGGCGGCGGGCGCGGACGTGCTCGACCGCACGGGCATCCAGGGCTCGATCGGTGCGCGCGAGGCCGTCAAGGGCGGTGACGCGGACGCCATGTACGAGTACACGGGCACCGCCTGGATCACGTACCAGGGCAACACCGAGCCCATCGACGACCCGCACAAGCAGTGGCAGGCGGTGCGCGACGCGGACCTGAAGAACGGCATCACCTGGCTCGCGCCCGCCACGCTCAACAACACGTACGCGCTGGCGATGAACGGCCGGAACGCGGCGAAGTACAAGACGAAGACGCTCTCGGACGTGGCGTCCCTCTCCAAGTCCGACCCGAAGGCGGTCACGCTCTGCGTGGAGAGCGAGTTCGCCTCCCGCGAGGACGGCCTGCCGGGCATGCAGAAGGAGTACGGGATGAGCGTCCCGTCCGCCAACATCACCAAGATGGACACCGGCATCATCTACACGCAGGCGTCCAAGGGGTCGTGCACGTACGGCGAGGTCTTCACCACGGACGGCCGCATCAAGGCGATGGACCTGACGACGATGGAGGACGACAAGCGCTTCTTCCCCAACTACAACGCGGCCCCCGAGATCAACAGCAAGTCCCTGGAGCGGCACCCGGAGATGGCGGAGATCCTGGCCCCCATCACCAAGGCCCTGAACAACACGGTGGCGCGGGACCTCAACTCGAAGGTGGACGTGGACGGCCAGGACCCGCACGCGGTGGCGAAGGAGTGGCTGGTCCAGGAGGGGTTCGTGAAGGAGTAGTCCCGCTACGAAGGCCCGCTACAAAGACTCCGTTGCAGAGAAAGCATTGCAACGGAGTCTTTGCATGCCTACGCTGACAGGCATGACGGCACCCAAGTCCCGCCGGACGGTCACGCTGGACGCCCGCTCCCTGCGCGGGCTCGCTCATCCGCTGCGGATCCGCCTGCTCGGTTCACTGCGGCGCGACGGCCCCGCCACCGCCTCCCAACTGGGCGTGCGGCTCGGCGAGTCGAGCGGGTCGACCAGCTACCACCTGCGGCAGCTGGCGGCGCACGGATTCGTCGAGGACGCCCCGGAGCGGGGCAAGGGCCGGGAGCGGTGGTGGCGGGCGGCGCACCAGGGGACGAGTTTCGACGACGCGCTGCTGCACGACGCGGACCCGACCGTGCGCGGGGCCGCCCAGCTCTACCTCCACGAGGTGGCGTCCCTCTACATCGAAGCGCTGTCCACGTGGGTCGGCACGAGCCACGAGTGGCCGGAGGAGTGGATCGCCAGCTCGGACATGAGCGACGCCATGCTGCGGCTGACCCCCGAGCGGACCGCCGAACTGAAGGACAGGATCCACGAGGTCATCGAGGGCTTCCGCGAGTCGGCGAGCGACGAGCACGACCCACGAGCGGCCCTCGTCCGCATCCAGACACAGCTCATCCCGACGCGCCCCACCGACTGAAGGGCTGACGACCATGCACCCTGACATCCACCTGAGGCTGCACCACGACCGCGCCGCCAAGTTACGGCACGCGGCACCCCCGCGGCGCACACGCCCTCACCCACGTATACGTACGCAACTCGGCTGGACGCTCGTGGAGTTGGGGCTGCGGCTGGTCAGCAGCTCGGGAGTTCGCCGCCCTTGCCCAGCGCCCGCAGCGCCTCGACCGTCCCCTTCAGCGTCGTGACCGGGACGAGGCGCAGCCCCTTGGGGAGTTCCGCCTTGGCGTCCGCGCACTCGGCCCGCGGCACCAGGAAGACCGACGCGCCGTCGCGCCGCGCGCCCTGCGTCTTCAGGGCGACGCCGCCGACCGGGCCCACCTCGCCGGAGGCGGTGATCGTGCCGGTGCCCGCGATGTCGCGGCCGCCCGTGAGGTCGCCGCCGCTGCCGTCGCCGTCCAGCTTGTCGATGATGCCGAGCGACAGGAACAGGCCCGCGCTGGGGCCGCCGACCTTGCCGAGGTCGACCCGGACGTCCGCCTTGCCGGTGTCGTCGTAGCCGTTCGCCTTCAGATAGGCCATGGCCGCCTTGACCGCCTCGTCCTGCGACTTCTTCATGTCGCCGAGGTTGTGCTTCTGGACTTCCTTCACGTCGTCGCCGGTCGGATAGACCGAGTCCTTCGGCATCACGGCACGGTCGGTCCGGAACCACCCGTCGACCACGTCACCGAGCCGCACGTCCATCTGCGGCCCCGTCGCCGCGATCGTCGTCATGCGCAGAGCACCCTTGGTCTCCCGGGTGGGGACGCCGCTGATGGTGAGCACGGGCTTGCCCTCGTACTTGCCGAGCACGTTCGCCGTACCGCCGGGCTGCGCCACGGCGAACGGCAACGGCGCGACCGCCGCGACGGCGAGCAGGGCCACGACGGGCAGGGCGCAGACGGCGAGGGCCTGGCCCCGGCTGAATCGAGCGAAGGAGAAAACCACGGGATCAATCTAACGTGACGAAAACGCGACGGGTCCGGCGGACAGGGACGAGCAATATCTAGCCCGTCCGGCGATTGAGGACAAGCTCGGCGCAGCCGGCGGGATCAAGCCCGTCCGGCGCTTGAGGACGAGCCAGGCGCAGCCGGCGACAGACCGAGCCCCAGCTCAGCGCAACGCATCGGCGACTTCGCGCGCCGCGTCCACCACCCGCGGCCCCACCCTCTCCGGCACGGAGTCCGCCAGCATCACCACGCCCACGCTGCCCTCTATCCCCGTCACCCCGACCAAGGGCGCCGCGGCCCCGCTCGCCCCGGCCTCCAGCTCGCCGTGGGTGAGCGCGTAACCGGGGTCCGTCACCAGCCCCTGCCGGGCCGCCAGGATGGCGCGGCCCGCCGCACCCCGGTCCAGGGGGTGGCGGAAACCCGTGCGGTACGCCACGTGGTAGTCCGTCCACGTCGGCTCCACCACCGCGACCGCGAGGGCCTCCGTGCCGTCGACGAGCGTCAGATGCGCCGTGGCCCCGATGTCCTCGGCGAGCGAGCGCAGCGCCGGCAGCGCGGCCTCCCGCACCAGCGGATGCACCTGGCGGCCGAGCCGCAGCACGCCGAGGCCGACGCGGGCGCGCCCGCCGAGGTCCCGTCGTACGAGCGCGTGCTGTTCGAGGGTGGCGAGCAGGCGGTACACCACGGTGCGGTTCACGCCGAGCTTGTTGGACAGCTCGGTGACCGTGAGGCCATGGTCGGTGTCGGCCAGCAGCTTGAGGACGCGCAGTCCTCGGTCCAGCGTCTGGGATGTCTCCGCGGTCACGACGCCCACTCCTTAAGTGAGGGTCGGCGACCTCCTTACGCGGCGGTTGCGCCGCCGGTCCCGTGGGCGACGCGCGTCAGAGGCCGCCGGTCGGAACACCGGCTGCGCTCCGCGGCGGCGCTGCCACGGGGCGTGTGCGTTGCGGGGACAGTAGCGAGGCCGTCCCGCTCAGCGGAAGACTCCGTCCAGAATCCGGGCATGCAGACGTCCCCGGCGCCCCCCATTGCCCCGTTACGCGGGGGGTGTCACTTCATGCGGGTGGCCCATTCCTGCACCTTCTCGATGCGCTGCCGCAGCTGCCCCGCGGTGGCCTCCGCGCTCGGCGGTCCCCCGCAGGTGCGGCGCAGCTCGGTGTGGATGACGCCGTGCGGCTTGCCGCTCTGGTGGACGTACGCGCCGACCATCGTGTTCAGCTGCTTGCGCAGCCCCAGCAGCTCCTTGTGGGAGACCACGGGCCGCCGCTCGGCGGGCAGCTCAAGGAGGTCCGCCTCCTCGTCCGGCTTCTTCCTGCTGTGCGCGATCTGCCGGGCCTGCCGCTTCTGGAGCAGCATCTGCACCTGGTCGGGTTCGAGGAGGCCGGGGATGCCCAGGTAGTCCTGCTCCTCCTCGCTCCCCGGGTGGGCCTGCATGCCGAACTCGGCGCCGTCGAAGAGCACGCGGTCGAAGACGGCCTCGGACTCCAGCGCCTCGAAGGAGAACTGCTCCTGCTCCCCGGTGTCCTCGTCCTCCTGCTTGTTCGCCTCGTCCATCTCCTTCTCGGACTCGGCGTAGGGGTCCTCCTCCCCCTCCTTCTTCGGCTTGTCGAGGGCGTGGTCGCGCTCGACCTCCATCTCGTTGGCGAAGGTGAGCAGGTCGGGGACGGTCGGCAGGAAGACGGACGCGGTCTCGCCGCGCCTCCGGGAACGTACGAATCGACCGACGGCCTGCGCGAAGAAGAGCGGCGTCGAGATCGTCGTCGCGTACACGCCCACCGCCAGGCGCGGCACGTCGACGCCCTCGGAGACCATGCGGACGGCGACCATCCACCGGTCGGTGCCCTCGCTGAAGTCGTCGATGCGCTTGGAGGCCCCGGCGTCGTCGGAGAGGACGAGGGTCGCCTTGGTGCCGGTGATCTCGCGGATCAGCTTGGCGTAGGCGCGGGCGGAGTCCTGGTCGGAGGCGATGACGAGCCCGCCCGCGTCCGGGATGGCCTTCCTGACCTCGGTGAGCCGCGTGTCGGCGGCCTTGAGCACGTTCGGCATCCACTCGCCGCGCGGGTCGAGGGCGGTACGCCAGGCCTGCGAGACGGCGTCCTTGGTCATCGGCTCGCCGAGCCGGGCGGCGATCTCGTCCCCCGCCTTCGTACGCCACCGCATGTTGCCGGAGTAGGAGAGGAAGATGACGGGCCGCACGACGCCGTCGCCGAGCGCGCTGCCGTAGCCGTAGGTGTAGTCGGCGGCGGAGCGCCGGATTCCGTCGTTGCCCTCCTCGTACGTGACGAAGGGGATGGGGTTGGTGTCGGACCGGAAGGGCGTACCGGTCAGCGCGAGCCGCCGCGTGGCGGGCTCGAAGGCCTCCAGGCACGCCTCGCCCCACGACTTGCTGTCGCCCGCGTGGTGGATCTCGTCGAGGATGACGAGCGTCTTGCGCTGCTCGGAGCGGTTGCGGTGCAGCATCGGCCGCACGCCGACGCCCGCGTAGGTCACGGCGACGCCGTGGTACTCCTTGCTGAGCGGTCCGGCGCTGTACTCGGGGTCCAGCTTGATGCCGATACGAGCGGCCGCCTCCGCCCACTGCTTCTTCAGGTGCTCGGTGGGCGCGACCACGGTGACCTGCTGCACGACGTGGTGGTGCAGCAGCCAGGACGCGAGCGTGAGCGCGAAGGTCGTCTTGCCGGCGCCGGGGGTGGCGACGGCCAGGAAGTCTCGCGGCTGCTCCTGGAGGTACCGCTCCATCGCGCCCTGCTGCCAGGCGCGCAGCTTGTTGGCGGTGCCCCAGGGGGCGCGGCCGGGAAAGGCGGGCGAGAGGTGGTGGGAGGAGTTGGCGGCGGCGCTGGTGGTAGTCACGGTCTCCGGGATTTGCAGCTCGGGTACGTACGACAACCGGGCCACCTTACCGGTGGGCCGACGCCGGGGACTCTCCGACGGCCCCCGGCGCCTCGATGTGGGAGGCGGGTCACACGGAGGCCGGGACCGGCTCCCGCGACGCCTCGGTCCGGCGCCGGTAGTAGTGCACGGTGACCGCGCCAAGGAGCGGCCCCCAGAAGAGCAGCGGGGCGTAGACGATGTTGAGCAGCCAGATGCCCCAGGTGCTGGCTTCCATGTCCGGATTGAGCGAGGTGTAGACGAAGAGCGCGCCGAAGACAGTCGTGGCGAGCGCGCCGAGGCCCGCCAGAGTGGTCCCCACCATGACCGGGACCTCGCGCCCGCCCAGCCAGGGGATCCAGCGCGGCCACGTCTCCCCCCAGCTCTGCACGAGACCGAGCGTGAGGAACGCGAGGACCTCGGAGATCAGGCTGAGGGCGACCAGGGCCAGCGACCCGAGGCCGGGCGCCCCCATCTGCTCGTACTCGGATTGCGCGAGCCCCACGGGGACGCCGAGGGCGATGGCCACCCGCCAGATCGCGGAGGGCACATTGGTCAGCGCGGCGCCCACCGCGGCGAGCCGGGCCCAGCGCGGCACATCGGGTAACACATGCATTTTCGGCATGCCGCCAGGCTCGTCGACGGGGCGCGCGCACGCATCGACCCCCGGGTCCATCCCCTCTCCCCCGCGAGGCTTACCCGCGCGTACGGGAGGCGTACGTGAGGAAATGGGACCAGGTGGAGGGGGTGAGGGTGAGGTGGGGGGCCTGGGGGGTCTTGGAGTCGCGGACGTGGATGGTGCGGGGGGTGGGGGCGGCGACTTCGACGCAGTCGCTGCCGTCGCCGCTGCTGCTGTAGCTGCTTTTGTGCCAGCCCTGGGCGACCTCTACGCAGTCGCCTGACTCGTTGCTGCTGCTGTAGCTGCTCTTGCGCCAGTCGAGGGCGACCTCGACACAGTCGTTGGGGTCGCTGCTGCTGCTGTAACTGCTCTTGAACCAGTGCAGCTCGGAACCGGGTCCAGCAGCGGCTTCGCGGATCATGTCTCTCCCAGCACTCGCTCGATAAAGGCCAATGACTCCCGCGGCGGGAGAGCCTGGGCCCGGATGATGCCATACCGCAGTTCGAGGATACGGAGCTGCTTCGGGTCCGAGACCGGGCGGCTGTTGAACGCACCGTCAGAACGCCCCATTGCGGTCCCGTCCCCGAATTTGAGCACCTCGATCAAGCCCGCCGTGCCCGGGTGACCCTCGTGGTCAGTCGGCATCACCTGGATCTCGACGTTTGGCAACTGCCCCAGCTCCAACAGCCGTTCAAGTTGCCGACGCAGCACCATCCTCCCTCCGATCGGGCGCCGAAGCGTCACCTCTTCCTGGACAAAGCTGAGATCCGGGGAAGGCGCACGTTCGAAGATGGACCGCCTGGCCATGCGCGCCGCCAGCGCCCGCTCCGTCTCACTGCTGGACAGCACGGGCCGCCACGTACCGAGCAATGCCCGCGCATACTCCTCCGTCTGCAACAACCCATGGATGTTGTGGTTGCTGTAGAGGCACACCTCGACCGCCCGCTCCTCCAGCTTCGCCAGTTGCCGCACCTTCTTCGGATACCTGGCCTCCCGCATCTTCTCCTTCATGGCGGAGACGAGCCCGTTGGCCCCCAGCACCTCATCGGCCATGTCCAGATACTCGGGCCGAGGAATCCGCGCCCCGCGCTCGATCTTGCGGACCATGTCCTCCCCGTAGCCGACCGCGTCGGCGAACTCCGCGACGCGGAGCCCCGCCGCCTCCCTCCGCAGCTTCAGGTGCTGGCCGACCATCTCGACCGCCGCGCTGATCTCGTCCTCCGGGTCGACGTCCCAACCGGGTTCATCCACACCGTCGTTGCGTTCTTCCACCGCGCCCACCTCCGACGTCCGACCAAGTCCAACGCGCACCCGTACCCGTACGTCACCCAAGACAGCCGAGACAACGCGGGACAAGGACGGGACAAACGCGGTACGCACGGCCGGAAGCACTGTTCACGGCGCACCCGCACGGCCACGCTGAGTGACGTGAACCAAGAAACCGCCGGGGCCGAAGCCCCTTCCCCCACGCTCCAGTTCACGGCCCTGTTCTCCGCCACGCGACGCGGCGCCCGCCTTGCCCGGCTCCTGGCACGGGAGCAACTGCGCAGATGGGATCGCCCGTACGACACCGCGGAGCACATCGTCGCCGAGCTGGCGAACAACGCCGTGCTGCACGGCCACGTGCCCGGCCGGAGCTTCCGGCTCGCCCTGAAGGTCACCGGCGCGGACACGCTCCGTATCGAGGTGACGGACGCACGCGTGGACCGGAGTCCGCCGCCGCACCCCCGGCGACCGTCCCTCGGCGAGGAGTCGGGCCGGGGCCTGCTCCTGGTCGAGGCGCTGGCCGACCGCTGGGGCACGGACCTGCGGCCGCCCTCGTACGGCCCGTGCAAGACGGTCTGGGCGGAGCTGGACGCGCCGCGGCCGACATAGCTCAGGCCATGCTGAGGGCGCCGTCGAGGGACTCACGGATGATGTCCGCGTGCCCCGCGTGCTGCGCGGTCTCGCCGATGATGTGCAGCAGTGTCCGGCGGGCCGTCCACCGCGCTCCGGCCTCGAACCAGGGGGCTTCGGGGAGCGGGTGGGAGACGTCGAGGTCGGCCAGACCGCGCACCACCTCATCCGTGGTACGGGCGACTTCGGCATACGCGTCCAGCACTCCGGCAAGCGTCTCGCCGGGCAGCATCCGGAACTCGTCGTTGCGCCGGGCCCAGTCGTCCTCGGTCATGTCGGTCACGTCGCCCAGGGCCGGGAGACCCTCCTGGATGAAGGCGACCCAGACCCGCTCGACCGAGGTGACGTGCTTGATGATGCCGCCGACGCACAGCTCGCTGGCGGTGCTGCGCAGGCCGGCCTGCTCGTCCGTGAGGTCGCGTGCCGTGCGGCGGAGCATGGTCCGGTGGTGGTCCAGCGCTTCCAGCAGGTCAGCGCGCTCGCCGGTGATCGCCGGCTGGTTGAAGGTCGTGGTGTCGGTTCCGGGCATGGTGGTGGCCGCCTTCCGTGGGTACCGCTCCGCAGGAACAAGCACCACGCTAGGAGGCGAATAGGCCAGGGCCCGGCCTATATAAACGGGGCATGGCAGTCACATTGCGGGCCCAGCCGTTCCCTTGAGACTTCGCGGCCGCCCCGGCTACGTTCGAGGAGTCAGGTCGACGACTTGGCCGTGTGCCCGAGTGGCTGAGGGGCTGGACTGCAAATCCAGTAACGCGGGTTCGATTCCCGCCACGGCCTCTGCCTCCCGTGCCCGCGCATTGCCCGGTTACTCAGATCCTCACGCCCCTCCGACGCCACAATGGCGGAGGACGAGGCAGGGGGAGCCACGGGCGAGAGGTGCCGGGTGGAGGCTGGGGATTACATCGCGGTGGCGAGTTCCGCCGTGTCCAGTGGGGCCGTCGCCGTCGCCTGGTGGCAGGTCCGGGTCGCGAAGCACTCGACCGACGCCCAGACGGCACAGCTGCGGCAGCAGATGGCCCATGTGCTGGAGGAGCGGGACAAGGCGGACTGCCCGCAGTTCATCATGCAGGAGACGGAAGCCCGCCCCGGCGACGGTCACGGCCTCGAAGTGATCGCCCTCATCAAGCAGACCTCCGGTGCCCTCCTGAGAGAGGCCCGCGTCACCGTCCACCTCAACCACGAACCCGCCCACGTCGTCGGCGCGGGCGAGGACGGCACCCTTCTGTGGCCGCACACCGGCCCCACCGCCGAGAAGCGGCTGACGCTCCGGGCGCCCACGGGACACCGCGGGCCGCTGGAGATCCGCGCCGACCTCACCTGCCACGAGGCGAGCGGCGACCGCACATGGGAATGCCGCGTCTTCGGTTACCCGCACGCGGAGTGGGAGCAGATCCTCGAAAGCATGGGCTCGCCACCGTCCCCGCCCTCGGCGTCCCGGCCGTCCCCGCCGCCCTCACCGCCGCTGCCCCCGCTCCCGCTCGGAGCCACGCCCAGCACTCGCCGGGCCCTCGATGAGGTGACGCGTCGGCGCGCCGTGTTCTCGCCTCTCGACGGCATCGAGGCGGCCCTGCCCACGCTCCCCGGATTCAGCTACCCCACCCTGCTCCACCCCGAGGACATCGGCCTGCTGGCCGCCACGCCCGTACTGACGCGGACGGTCCCCGGCCACGAGGACGGCGATCACCTCCACGACGACATCTGGTGAACGTCACCCGGCCGGGTCCACCCGCGCCTCGCCCACCCGCGCCTCCTCCAACCGCCCCAGAATCGCGTCCACCGTCTCCTCCACCGACATCTCCGAGCTGTCCAGCCAGAGGCCGAGCCGTGGGGTCGTCTCGCGCAGGCCCGTGTCCAGGTCCTGGACCGTCCACGCGCCGTAGCCCGTCTTGCCGCGGCCGGACTCGCGGGCGGCGACCACGTCGGGGCGCGGGGCGAGGACGATCACGTACAGGGGGCGGGTCCGCACGAGGTCCACGTACGTCTTCAACTCCGGGCCCAGGATGACGTCCTGGACGATCACCGTGAAGCCCGCGCTCGCGTACTCGTCCGCCGTGGACGCCGACAGGCCGTAGCGCAGGCGGAGTTGGGCCTCGGCCTCCTCCCCGGCGCCGGGCTCGAACTCCGCGCCGCCCGAGACGATCATCCGCCGGTAGACGTCACCGCGGACATGCGCCGCCTTCGGCAGCCGCTCGGCCAACGCCTGGGCCACCGTGGACTTTCCGGACGCCATGATGCCGGTGATGACGATGACACCGGTGGGGTGAGGGGAGGTAGTCATGTCGTCCATCGTGCCACCGGGCCCCGCCCGACGGCCGCCGGTTATCGCGGAGGTTACTGCGGGGCCGCCACCGCCGCCTGCGGGCGGATGGGGAGGCGGTTGACCGGGCGGCCCGTCGCCGCGCGGACCGCCGCCGCGATCGCCGCGGGGGACGTCACGACCGGCACCGCGCTCGCCGCCTTCGCGCCGAAGGGGGCGACGACGTCCCGCTCCTCCACCAGCTTCACGATGCGGATGTCCGGGGTGTCGAGGGCCGTGGGAAGGGCGTACCCCGTGAGGTCGGGGTGGCGGACGATCCCCCGTGGCGTGCGGAGGTTCTCCGTCAGCGCCGCGCCCACGCCCTGGGTGACGCCCGCCTCGATGCGGGTCCGCAGCTGGGCGGGGTTGAGGATGCGGCCCACGTCCTGGGCGACGGCCAGCTCGACGACCCGTACCGAGCCGATCTCCACGTCGACGTCGACGACCGCGCGGATCGCGCAGAACGCCATGCCCACGAACGCGTCGCCCTGCCCGGCCTCGTCCAGCGGCTCGGTCGGATGCGGGCGGCACTGGGCCGTGGCCCACAGCTCCTTGCCGTCCAGCGCCTCGGTGACCGTCGTGGAGAGCACGCCGTCGTACGAGGTGATCTTGCCGTCCGTGATCTGGAGCAGCTCGGTGGACATGCCGAACTTGTGGGCCAGCGGCTGGAGCAGCTGCGTACGGACCATCTTCGCCGCGCGCTCCACCGCGCCGCCCGACACCCACGTGTGGCGGCCGCGGCAGCTCGGGCCCGCCGGGGGCTGGTCGGTGTCGACGGGGGCGACCCGGACATCGTCGATGCCGAGGGTCTCCTGGACGATCTGGCGGGCCAGCGTGGTGAAGCCCTGACCGGTCTCGACGGCCGCGCAGATCACCGTGGCGACGCCGTCGTGGACCTTGACCGTGGCCGTGGAGACCTCGTCCGTGCCCTCGGCGCCGAGGAGCTGGACCATGCCGAGGCCGTAGCCGACCCCGCGCCGCACGGCGGAGGGTTCGCCCGCGCCCTCGGGGCCGCCGGGCAGCAGCCACTCGTCCTCGGGGGTGTCCTTGGGCAGACCGGGCAGCGGGAAGTCCCGTACGGCGGCGAGGAGTTCGGCGACCGGGGCCGGGCACGTCACCGTCTGGCCGGTGGGCATGATGTCGCCGGTCGCCATGGCGTTGCGCAGCCGCAACTCGGCCGGGTCGACGCCCAGCTTCTTGGCGATCTTGTCCATCTGGGCCTCGTACGCGGCGCACACCTGCATGGCGCCCTCGCCCCGGACATGCCCGGAAGGCGGGTTGTTCGTACGGACCGCCCAGCCCTCGATGAAGGCGTTCGGCACGACGTAGGGGCCGCAGGCGAAGGAGACGGCCGCGGCCAGGGCCTCCGAGGAGGTGTCCGCGTACGCGCCCGCGTCGAGCAGGATCTGCGCCTCGACCTTGACCAGGCGGCCTTCGGCGTCCGCGTGGTGGCGGTAGCGCAGGAGCGTGGGGTGGCGGTGGGCGTGGCCGAGGAAAGACTCCTCGCGGGTCGCGGTGAGCTTGACGGGGCAGCCGGTCCGCAACGCGAGGAGTCCGAGGGGGAGTTGGAAGCTCGCGTCCTCGCGGTCGGCGGTCGCGCCCGGCACGCCCGTGACGACGACCTTGACCTGTTCGGGCGGCAGGCCGTAGCAGGCGGCGGCCCGGTCGCGGTCCGCGTGCGGGTCGGTGGAGGCGACGTACAGCTCCACTCCCCCGTCGGGGCGCGGCACGGCGAGGCCCGCCTCCGCGCCGATCGGCGCGGGGTCCTGGCGGCCGATGCGGTAGAGGCCCTCGACGACGATCTCGCCCGCGGCCTCCGGGTCGCCGTGGCGCAGCGGGATGTGGCGGATCAAGTTGCCGTCGGGGTGCAGCGGTTCGGCCTCGAAGGCCTTCTCCGGGTCGGTGACCGGCTCAAGCACCTCGTACTCGACGATGACGGCGGCCGCCGCCATCCGCGCGGTGTCGGGGTGGTCGGCGGCGACGGCGGCGATGGGCTCGCCGTGGTGGCGTACGACGTCGGAGGCGAAGACCGGCCGGTCCGGCGTCCTGCGCCCGTGCAGCGCGTCGCCTGGCACGTCCTCGTGGGTGACGACGGCACGCACACCCGGCATCTCGCGCGCGTGGCTGGTGTCGATGGAGACGATGCGGGCGTGCGCGTGCGGGGAGCGCAGGACCGCCGCCCACAGCAGGCCCTCGGCCCACAGGTCGGAGGCGTAGGGGAAGGTGCCCTCGGTCTTGGCGCGGCACTCCGCGGGCGGCAGGGACGCGCCGATGCCGTGCGGCAGCGGCTCGGGGCCCGGCGCGGCAGCGGGCGCGGCCGTGGTGGTGGCCGCGGTGGTGGTCTCGTCGCTCACGCCTGGCCTCCGTCCTGGCCGTAGGGGCCGTGCGGTTCTTCGTACGCACCGTCGTCGTACGCGTTCTGGTGGACGCCGCCCGCGCCCGGGCCCGCCTGATGCGGGATGCGGGCCTCTTCGGCGCGCTCGTCCTGGGCCGGGGTGGACGCCTCGCGCTCGGCGACCACCTCGCGCACGGCGTCGAGCACACCGCGGTAGCCCGAGCAGCGGCAGAGGTTGCCGCAGAGCGCGCGACGGGTCTCCAGGTCGCTGGGGGCGGGGTTGCCCTCAAGGAGGTCGTGCACGGTCATGGCCATGCCCGGCACACAGAACCCGCACTGCACCGCGCCGCACGCGGCGAGCGCGCGCTGCACGTCGGAGGGCTGCCCGTCGACGGCGAGGCCCTCGACGGTACGGATCTCGCTGCCCGCGGTGGTGGCGGCGGGCACCAGGCAGGAGGCGACGAGGCGGCCGTCCACCTGGACGTTGCAGGCCCCGCACTCGCCCTGCGAACAGCCGTCCTTGGCGCCCGCGAGGCCGAGCCGCTCCCGCAGGACGTAGAGCAGGGACTCGCCGATCCAGGCGTCGGTGACGGGCCGGTCGGTGCCGTTCACGCGCAGGACGTAGGAGCCGAGGGGGTGGTCGTCGTGGAGGGGGTTGGGGGCGATGACGGGGGCGTCGGCCGCCTCCGGTGCCGCGTCGTCGGCGGCGCCGGGCTCGTCCGGGGTGCCCGGTTCATCCAGGGCGCCCGGTTCATCCAGGGCGCCCGGTTCATCCAGGGCGCCCGGTTCGTCGGTGACGTCCGCGACTTCCGCCGCGTCCGCTTCCTCCGGTACGTCACCGGGCTCCGCGAGGGCTTCGGCAGGGTCGGCGGGGACAGCGGGCTCAGCGGGCTCGGCGTGTCCGGCGGGCACGTCGAGCCCGCTGAGCCCGCTGTCCCCATCCACGGAGTCGGCGGCCTCATGCGCGGGCGCCCGCTCGGCGACCTCGACCGCGTCCGCCCCCGCGTGCACCGGCTCCGCGACGGCCACCGGCTCCGCGACGGCCTGGGCCTCCGCGGCCACCATGGCCTCCTGCGCGACCTCGGCGGCGCCCTGGACCTCTTCGGCGGCCACCGCGGCCTGCGCCGCCTGCGCGGCTCTCGCCGCCTCGATGCCCGACTGCCCGGCGGGCGGCACGCTGACCGCCCGCAGCAGCGTCGTCCGCTCGAAGCCGCTCTCCTGCGGCGCGCCCGGCGCTTCCAGCGCGCCCGGCGTCTCCTCGGGCGCGGTCTGCTCCAACGCCTCCTGGGGCTGCGCACCCCACGGCGCACCGGCCCCCGCACCCGTCGCCCACGGCGCGGGCGCGCCGCCCGGCAGGGTCGCGGGAGGCATACCGCCCCCGGGCCAGGAGTTCAGCTGCGTACGGACGGGATAGCCGCCGTCGCCGGTCAGCGAGGAGGCCGTGAACTCGCCCGATTCGTCCGGGAGATCACCACCGGCGACCGGGATCGACCACTGCCCCGTGATGTCGGACGAGGGCGCGGCGCCCCCCTGCCCGTACTGCTGCTCATAGCCCTGCTGCTCATAGCCCTGGCCGTACTGCTGCTGCTCGTACCCCTGGCGCTCGTACGCCTGCTGCTCGTACCCCTGCTGGTGCTCGTACGCCTGGTACCCCGCCGCGTCGCTCTCGGCGAAGCTCCACTGTCCGGTCGCCCGGGGGTCGTAGCCGGGGTTCTCCGCCGCCTGCTCGGGCTGGGTCTGGGTCTGGGTCTGCGGCTCCTGCGCCGTGCCCGCCTCGGGCCACCGCACCGTCCGCCCGCCGCCGGCCGCGCCCGTCACCTCGGGCGGCATGACCCAGGCGCCCGTGGCCGCCGGGTCGGTGGCGTCGGCGGTGGTCGGGTTGACCGTTATCTGCGGCGGCACATAGCCGTGGCCGGGCGCGGCGAGCGGGGCGTCCAGCATGCCCTCGGGGAGCTGCACGAACGCCGTGGCGTCCGAGTCGTACTCGCCCTGCGGATGCGGCTGCCAGCCGCCGCCGTTGTGGGTGTTCTGTTCGTCGCTCACGACAGCGCCCTCCCCAGTGCTCGTCGGGCCAGCGCGGCGACGGTGCGCCGCAGGTGCAGTACGCCGGGCGGCAGCGGCTGTTCGGTGCCGTCGGCCGCCGGGGGCTGGTCGGGGACGCAGGCGGCGGCGACGTACTCACCGAAGGCGGTGACCGCCTCCGGGACGAGGCTGCCGCGCTCGCCGTCCCAGTCGATCAGCGAGGCGACCCACTGCTCGGCCTCCAGGGGCCGCAGCGGCATCGGCGCGATGGCGCCGACCGCGCACCGCACGGCGCGCCGCGCGGGGTCGAGGACCAGCGCGACGGACGCGATCGCGCGGCCGGGGCCGGTGCGTCCCGTCGCCTTGAGGAAGACCTGGGGGGCGTGGAGCAACGGCACGCGCACGAAGCCGATCAGCTCGCCGGGGCGGAGCATCTCCATGCCCGCGAGCAGATGCGCGACGGGGACCTCGCGGCGGGCGCCACCGGGCCCCGCGATGATCAGCACGGCTTCGAGGGCCGCGAGGACGGGCAGCGCGTCGCCGGTCGGCGCGGCCGAGGCGATGTTGCCGCCGAGGGTGCCCGCGTTGCGGATCTGGGGCGGTCCCGCGGCGCGCGCGGCGGCGGCCAGGGCGGGGAAGAGCGCGGCGAAGTCGGGGCGGCCCATGCGGGCGTGGGTGAGACCGGCGCCGAGCAGGCCGTGCCCGTCCTGGTACTGCCAGCCGCGGATCTCGCTGATGCGGCCGAGGCCGACGAGGGCGGCGGGGCGCAGCTGTCCCGAGTTGACCGAGGCCATCAGGTCCGTGCCGCCGGCGACGGGCACGGCGGCGGGCATGGCGGCGAGTGCCGCCACGGCCTCGTCGAGCGTGGCGGGCAGCTTCACCGACTGCGGTGTCTGCGCCGCCTGCGGTGCGTGCGTGGTCAAAACCGGCTGCCCCTTCCCGATGCCCGGCCGCGTACTTCACCTACGTCGCGTACGTGAAGCGCTCGCCGTTCGCGACGTGTCGCCGTTACGCCTGTTCCGCCGTACGGTACGTGCTCCCAACCCGGACGTGGCAACTCTGGCACATCTTCGCAGGGCCCCGACGCGGGGGTCCGCTAGGAGGCATTCGTCCCCAGACCAGGGGGATATGCCGTTTTCGCACGGCTTCCGGCGGCCCGTGCGCGGGGCTCGTCGCGGCCCGCGCGGGAAGGCGCGGGCCGCCGGGTCCAGGCACTCGGACGGGGACCTCACACGTTCGGGGGCGGCCCCTCGATCGGGCGGCCGAGGTCACTGCTGGTCAGCCCTTCGGGGGCGGGCCTCTGCTGTCGCGGCAACGGGCCGGTCGGCGGGCGGTAGTCGACGCCGAGCGCGTCAAGTCGCGCGTAATGGGCCGTCATACGCCGTTCGAAGTCCGCGAAGTCGCGCTCGTCGGGCGCCGGGAGGCGGCGCCAGGCGACCTCGCAGAACGCGGCGAGGCGCGGGAACACCTGGTAGTCCACGCGTCCCTGGTGCTCCATCACCTCGGTCCAGACGTTGGCCTGGGTGCCGAGGACGCGCGCGGCCTCCTCCTCGGTGAGTTCGGCGGGGACGGGCTCGAAGCGGTAGACGTCCTGAAGGGTGCGGACGAAGCCGATGGGCATCGGTTCGTCGGGGCCGCCGTCCTGCCGGTGGTCCAAGTACACGTGCTGCTCGGGGCACATGATGACGTCGTGGCCGGACTTGGCGGCGGCGATACCGCCCCGGTAGCCGCGCCAGGAGGAGACGGTGGCGCCCTCGGCGAGCCCGCCCTCCAGGATCTCGTCCCAGCCGATGAGCCGCCGCCCGCGGGCCGTGAGCCACTGGTCGAAGTGGCGGATGAACCAGCTCTGGAGCCCGTCCTCGCCCTCGACGCCCAGCTCCTTGATGCGGGCCTGCGCGGCGGCCGAGGCCTTCCACTGGTCCTTGGGGCACTCGTCGCCGCCGACGTGGACGAAGGTGGACGGGAAGAGGTCGAGGATCTCCTCGAAGACACCTTCGTAGAAACGGAGTACGTCCTCGGTGGGGGCCAGCACGTTCTTGCTGACGCCCCAGGTGTCCCAGACGGTCAGCGCCTCGGTGTCGACGACGTCGGTGTTGCCGAGGTGCGGGTAGGCGCTGATCGCGGCCTGCGAGTGGCCCGGGATGTCGATCTCGGGGACGACGGTGATGTGCAGGGAGTCCGCGTAGGCGACGATCTCGCGGATGTCGTCCTGGGTGTAGAAGCCGCCGTGCGGGCGCTCCTCCCACAGTGGCGACCTGCGGTGGCCCCACTTGGTGCGGGCCCGCCAGGAGCCGGTCTCCGTGAGCTTCGGGTGGCGCTTGATCTCCACGCGCCAGCCCTGGTCGTCGGTGAGGTGGAAGTGGAAGACGTTGAGCTTGTGGGCGGCGAGCAGGTCGAGGTAGCGCAGGACGCCTTCCTTCGGCATGAAGTGCCGGGAGACGTCGAGCATCATGCCGCGCCAGCCGAAGCGGGGGGCGTCCTCGATGGCGGCGCCGGGCAGGGAGTGCCGCGCGCCCGGCCGCAGCGGCGCGCGCCGGAAGGCGTCGGGACCGAAGAGCTGGCGGAGTGTCTGGGCGCCCCAGAAGACGCCCGCGGCGGCGCCGCCGCGGATCTCGACGCCGGTGTCGTCGATGGTGAGCCGGTACGCCTCCGGCTCCAGGGAGGCGTCGATGAGCAGGGCGACGGAGTCCGCCGCGCCCTCGGCGCCGGGTGGCAGCGGCAGGCCGAGGGCGGCGCCGAGCGTGGTGCGCAGCCAGCGCTCGGTGGACTCGGTGCCGGGGCCCGCCCACAGGGTGGTGGAGGGTCCGGCGGCGAAGGAGGAACCGGGCACGGCCTCGGCGTGTGCGGGCGCCGGGATGAGCTGGTCAAGGGTCATGCCGCGCAAGGCTGTCACGCGAGGGCACATCGCAAAAGGGGCGTTGCGGTACACGCAACGCCCCTCGGGCCACGGGACGGGAAGCCACGGAGAAGTGGCCCCGCGAGGGTTACTTCTTGCCGTCCTTGCCGCCCTTGTCCTTGTCGCCGCCGGCGCCCATGGACTCGTAGATCTCCTTGCACATGGGACAGACGGGGTACTTCTTCGGGTCGCGGCCGGGGACCCACACCTTGCCGCAGAGCGCGACGACGGGGGTCCCGTCGAGCGCGCTCGCCATGATCTTGTCCTTCTGGACGTAGTGCGCGTAGCGCTCGTGGTCGCCGTCACCGTGCGACACCTGCGGCGTCGGCTCTACGAGGGTCCCCGTACCTGCCCCGCGCTCGGGCTCGGGCTCAAGAGTGCTCATAGGGGCCAAGGGTACTCACGCCGGCCGCGTCCCGGCATCGCCCGTACCGCGGCGCCCCGCCAGGGGGGACCGGTTTCGTACCGCGCGGCCCGGTGGGGGTTGCTCGCGCAGTTCCCCGCGCCCCTTACGGGGCCCGTCGTGCGGCCTCGCGTCAGGGGCACGGGGGCACCACAGCGCCCCGTCAGGGGCGCGAGGAACTGCGCGCCAAGCCCCCACCGGCCCGCACCCCGTAGGGGCCACTCCGGCCCCGCGCAGTGAACAGGTGCAGGACGAGCCCCGCCAAGGCCACCCCCGCCGCCGCCCAAGGCAAGGCGCGGGGAGCGAGACCCACCGAAAGAGCGAGGCCCGCCAACGCGGAACCGGTCGCGCTGCCCAGATACAGCGCGGAGTTGTTGAGGGCGAGGGCGATCGTGCCGCGCTCGGCGCGCAGGGCGAGGAGTCGGTGCTGCTGCGGGACCTGGAAGGCCCAGCCCGCCGCGCCCCAGACGACGAGCGCGGGAAAGGCCGCGGCGCCGAGCAGCGGCAGGACGCCGACCGCGACGACCAGCGTCGACACGATCCCCGTCACGAGGAGCACCACCCGGCCCATCCGGTCGACCAGCGGTCCGGCGACCACGCTGCCGAGCACACCGCCGATCCCCCACGCCCACAGGTACGGCGCCAGCTCCCCCTCGCCCACGCCGCCCGAGGAGGCGAGCACCGGGGCGAGGTAGGTGTAGAGGCCGAGGCTGGCGACGGCCCCCAGGAAGGAGACGCCCACGATCGGCAGCACCTTGCGGTCGGTGAGCGCCCCGAGCCGCGCCCGCACCGGCACCGGCGGCCCGGCGGGCACCTCGGGCAGCCCCACCGCGAGGCCCACGAGGGCGACCGCGCCGAGCCCCGTCACCAGCCACATCGTGGCCCGCCAGGAGGTGTGGTCGGCGAGCAGCACGCCCAGCGGGACGCCGAGCACCGTGCCCGAACTCATCCCGCCCATCACCAGCGCGAGCGCCCGCCCGCGCCGCTCCTCCCCCGCGAGCGAGGCGGCGGCCGCCGTGGACAGCGCCGAGTAGACCCCGGCGCCCATGCCCGCGACCGCGCGTGCGAGGAGCAGCATGCCGAGGCCGGGCGCCAGCGCGGTGAGGCCGTTGCCGAGCGTGAAGACGGCCAGCGCCGCGACGATCAGCACGCGCGGCCGTACGCCGGAGAGCAGCCCGGCGACGAGCGGCGCGCTCACCGCGTACGCGAGGGTGAAGACGGTGACCATCTGCCCCGCGAGCGAGACGGTCGTCCCCAGATCCCCGGCGACGACGGGCAGCAGCCCCGCCATCACATAGGCGTCGAGCCCCAGGGTGAAGGACCCCACCATCAACAGCCATACCTTGCGCACGCCACTCAACTCCCTGGTCGCTCCTGTCGGGAGAGGAAACGTAGGCAGCCTCCGCATCCGGGGGGAAATGCCTGACGCGCGCATTTATGCTCGGGTGGCATGAATGACGTACGGGCCGCGGCAGGGGCCGAAGAGGGCCGGGTTTTCCCCGAGGGCGTCGAGCTGCGCCACCTGCGCGCCTTCCTCGCCGTCGCCGACGAGCTGAGCTTCACGCACGCCGCGGACCGGCTCCGCGTCGGCCAGCCCACGCTCACCCGGACCGTGCGGGCCCTGGAGGAGACCCTCGGCGCGCGTCTCCTGGACCGGACCACGCGGCGCGTCGCCCTCACCGAGGCCGGCTGCCGGCTGCGCGACGAGGTGGCGCCGCTGCTCTCCCGGCTCGACGCCACGCTGCGCGCCGCGGGCAGCGAGCCCCCGGTCCTGCGGCTCGGCTTCACCTCGCTCCTGCCCGGGGCCTGCGCCGAACAGGTCCCCGCCTTCAAGGCGGCCACCGGCGCGGGCGTGCGCCTGGTGCGGCGCGACACCCCGCTGGCGGGCCTGACCTCGGGCGCGTGCGACATCGCGGTCGTACGGGGTGACGTCCCGCCCGGCGCCGCGGTGCGCTCACGCCTGCTGCTGCACGAGCCGCGCATCGCGGTCCTCGCCCGGGACGCGCCCGAACTGGCGGGCCGCCGCGTCGTGGACTGGGCGGAGCTGGCGGATTTCCCCCTGGTCGTCAACACCGTCACCGGCACGACCGGCCCCGAGCTGTGGCCCGAGGGCCGCCGCCCGCGCCTGGCCTGCACCGCCGACAACTTCGACGAGTGGCTGGAGGCGGTCGCCGCGGGCCACGGCGTGGGAGTCGCCCCGGAACCGGTGGCCCGCAGGCACTCCCACCCCTCGCTGCGCTACGTACGCCTGAAGAACGCCCCGCCCGTCGCCGTGCGCCTCGCGGTCCCGGCCAGGGACGCGCACCCGCTTGCCGAGCGCTTCCTCGGTCAGTTCAGGGACGGGTCGTCCGGATAGGTCGCCACCATCGCCAGCTCGCTGCGCTGGCGCCTGAGCACCGCGCGCCACAGCCGCTCGGGATCCGGGGACGAGACGTCGCCCGGCTCGGACTCGACCACGTACCAGGCGCCGTCGGCCAGCTCGGCCTCCAACTGGCCGGGGCCCCACCCCGAGTACCCCGCGAAGATCCGCAGGCTGCCGAGGGCCGGGGAGAGCAGCTCCGGCGGGGCCTCCAGGTCGACGAGGCCGATCGCGCCGTGCACGCGGCGGAAGCCGACGGGGTCGACGCGGCCCGTGCGGAAGCGGATGCCGGACGGCGTGCCCTCCTCGCCGGGGATCACCGCGACGCCGAGCGCCGAGTCCAGCGAGACCGGACCGCCCTGGAAGACGACGCCCGGCGCCCCGGCCAGGTCGCCCCAGCCCTCCAGGATGTCGGCGACGTCCACCGGCGTCGGGCGGTTCAGGACCACGCCGAGCGAGCCCTCCTCGTCGTGGTCGAGGAGCAGCACCACCGCGCGGTCGAAGTTGGGGTCCGCCAGGGCGGGTGTGGCCACGAGCAGCCGCCCTGTGAGCGAGGACACCTCGGTCATGGAGGACATGATCCCGCATCTTCGCCCCGAGCGGGGAGGTAACGGCCCCACGGGAACCGACGCAGATCAGGGCGCATGAGTGCGACCGGAGCGCACACGGCGGCCGGTGACCCGGAGTGCCCGGTTCCGCACGGTTCGTGTTGTGGCGAACTCATGACCTGTTCCGCACGCCCCGCGCCTTACGGAAGGGGGGTACGCGGCCATTACCCTTGCCCTTTGGTCCCCCCGTCCATCCAATCGGAACGCGAGATTCATGACCGTCACCGACGATGTACTGCTTGTCCACGGCGGAACCCCGCTGGAGGGCGAGATCCGTGTCCGCGGCGCGAAGAACCTCGTGCCCAAGGCCATGGTCGCCGCGCTGCTCGGCAGCGCTCCGAGCCGGCTGCGCAATGTCCCGGACATTCGCGACGTCCGAGTCGTACGCGGCCTGCTGCAGCTGCACGGCGTGACGGTCCGCCCCGGTGACCAGCCGGGTGAGCTGATCATGGACCCGTCGCACGTGGAGAGCGCGAATGTCGCCGACATCGACGCCCACGCGGGCTCGTCGCGCATTCCGATCCTCTTCTGCGGACCGCTGCTGCACCGCCTCGGGCACGCCTTCATCCCCGGCCTCGGCGGCTGCGACATCGGCGGCCGGCCGATCGACTTCCACTTCGAGGTGCTCCGCCAGTTCGGCGCGACCATCGAGAAGCGCGAGGGCGGCCAGTACCTGGAGGCCCCCCAGCGGCTCCGCGGCACGAAGATCAAGCTGCCGTACCCGTCCGTGGGCGCCACCGAGCAGGTCCTGCTCACCGCCGTGCTCGCGGAGGGTGTGACCGAGCTCTCGAACGCGGCGGTCGAGCCGGAGATCGAGGACCTGATCTGCGTACTGCAGAAAATGGGCGCGATCATCGCCATGGACACCGACCGGACCATAAGGGTCACCGGTGTCGACAGCCTCGGCGGCTACAACCACCACGCCCTCTCGGACCGCCTGGAGGCCGCCTCCTGGGCTTCCGCGGCGCTGGCGACCGAGGGCAACATCTACGTCCGCGGCGCCCAGCAGCGCTCGATGATGACGTTCCTCAACACCTACCGGAAGGTGGGTGGCGCCTTCGAGATCGACGACGAGGGCATCCGCTTCTGGCACCCGGGCGGCTCGCTCAACGCGATCGCCCTGGAGACGGACGTGCACCCCGGCTTCCAGACCGACTGGCAGCAGCCGCTGGTCGTGGCCCTGACGCAGGCCGCGGGCCTGTCCATCGTCCACGAGACGGTCTACGAGTCCCGCCTGGGCTTCACCTCCGCGCTCAACCAGATGGGCGCGCACATCCAGCTCTACCGCGAGTGCCTCGGCGGCTCCGACTGCCGCTTCGGCCAGCGCAACTTCCTGCACTCGGCGGTCGTCAGCGGCCCCACGAAGCTCCAGGGCGCCGATCTGGTCATCCCCGACCTGCGCGGCGGCTTCTCGTACCTCATCGCGGCTCTCGCGGCCCAGGGCACGTCCCGTGTCCACGGCATCGACCTGATCAACCGCGGCTACGAGAACTTCATGGAGAAGCTCCAGGAACTGGGCGCGAAGGTCGAACTGCCGAACGGCAAGACGACGCTGTAACGCTCACGAATCCAGCCCGGCCGGCGTTTGAGGCCATCTTTTGACGGCACGCGAAAGGGGCGGCCACCCAACCGGGTGGCCGCCCCTTTTTTCGCTGCTTAAGGCTTACTTGCCCTTGGCCGCTTCCTTCAGCTTGGAACCAGCCGAAACCTTGACGCTGTAACCGGCCGGGATGTTGATCGGCTCGCCGGTCTGCGGGTTACGGGCGGTGCGAGCGGCACGGTGCGTGCGCTCGAAGGTCAGGAAGCCGGGGATGGTGACCTTCTCGTCGCCCTTGGCAACGATCTCGCCGACCGTCTCGGCGAACGCGGCCAGCACGGCGTCGGCGTCCTTGCGGGTCACCTCGGCGCGGTCGGCCAGCGCGGCCACCAGCTCACTGCGGTTCATGTTTGTACTCCCGTGTTCTTTTGCCGTTGAGGCGTGATCGAAGCCGATGCTGCCAGGGTCCTCGGACAGTCCCCGGACCCGGGTCTTACGTCAGACCCTCGCGCCCGATTACGCATCCTGCCCCCACCTGCGGCGGGAAAGCCAATCCGGCACCCTCCGAAGGGCCGCAGGGCCATGGTCCGCCACCCTAAAGGGGCGTTTACGACCGGGCGTCTCACGACGCGCCGAGCGTCAGGCGGACGTGGGACCCGTCACAGCGGCGCCCGCGGCCTTCGCCGCGGTGCGCACCGCCCCGGCCACGGCACCCGCGACCTTGTCGTTGAAGACGCTGGGGATGATGTAGTTCCGGTTCAGCTCGTCCTCGGCGACGACGTCCGCGAGCGCGCCCGCGGCGGCCAGCATCATCTCCGTATTGACCGTACGCGACTGGGCGTCGAGCAGGCCGCGGAAGACGCCCGGGAAGACCAGGACGTTGTTGATCTGGTTCGGGAAGTCCGAACGGCCGGTGGCCACGACCTCCGCCGTCTGCCGGGCGATCGCCGGGTCGACCTCGGGGTCCGGGTTCGCGAGCGCGAACACGATGGCGCCGTCGGCCATGGCCGCCACGTCGTCGCCGTTCAGCACGTTCGGGGCCGAGACGCCGATGAAGACGTCGGCGCCGACGACGGCCTCCTTGAGGGTGCCCGTGAGGCCCTCGGGGTTGGTGTTGTCGGCGATCCAGCGCAGCGGCGAGTCGACGGCGGCGGAGACCAGGTCCTCGCGGTCGGCGTGCACGACGCCGTGGATGTCGGCCACCACAGCGTTCTTGACGCCCGCGGCGAGCAGCAGCTTCAGGATGGCCGTACCGGCCGCGCCGGCGCCCGACATGACCACGCGGACATCGCCGATGCCCTTGCCCACCACGCGCAGCGCGTTGGTGAGCGCGGCCAGGACCACGATCGCGGTGCCGTGCTGGTCGTCGTGGAAGACGGGGATGTCCAGGGCCTCGCGCAGCCGTGCCTCGATCTCGAAGCAGCGGGGGGCGGAGATGTCCTCCAGGTTGATGCCCGCGAAGCCGGGGGCGATCGCCTTGACGATCTCGACGATGGCGTCGGTGTCCTGGGTGTCCAGGCAGAGCGGCCAGGCGTCGATGCCCGCGAAGCGCTTGAAGAGGGCCGCCTTGCCCTCCATGACCGGCAGCGCGGCCTTCGGGCCGATGTTGCCGAGGCCGAGTACGGCCGATCCGTCCGTTACGACCGCAACGGAATTGCGCTTGATGGTCAGACGGCGCGCGTCCTCGGGGTTCTCGGCGATCGCCATGCACACGCGGGCCACGCCCGGGGTGTAGATCATGGAGAGGTCGTCACGGTTCCTGATGGGGTGCTTGGACGCCATCTCGATCTTGCCGCCGAGGTGCATCAGGAACGTACGGTCGGAGACCTTGCCGAGGGTCACGCCCTCGATGGTGCGCAGCTGCTCGACGATCTCGTCGGCGTGCGTGGTCGAGGACGCCGCGATCGTCACGTCGATCCGCAGCATCTCGTGGCCGGAGGCCGTGACGTCGAGGCCGGTGACCGAGCCCCCGGATGACTCGACGGCCGTGGTGAGCTGGGAGACCGCGGTTCCGCTCGCGGGCACCTCCAGCCGGACCGTCATCGAGTAGGAGACGCTGGGCGCCGTTGCCATGGCCGACTTCCTCTGCTTTCACCTTGTAGCTGTTGCCGTCCGATGGTCGCACCTACCAACGAGTACGTGGTAGTCGCCCCGGATTGAGAACGTTTTGTTCACCGACCGTCGCGCTGCGCGGGCGGCTTGTTTTCGGAAACTGGTTTCCACCATACGAGAAGTTGAGGAAAACAGAAAGAGGCCCCGGGCAACGAGAGCGAACAGAAAGAGGCCCACGTCACTGGGTGACGTGGGCCTCTCTCCTACGTTCATGACACCGGCCCGCCATGCTCGCCTCGCGGCAAGTGGTCGCTCGTAGCGACGAAGGTTGGGCCCGGGGGCTTGGATCGAGCCGGTGCCACATCCAAGGTAACAAACGATCCCCGTAAGGCAATTCCCGTCCCGGGAAGTGCCGGGAACTCAATCCCGGAGCAGGTCCGGCACCCCGTCCCCGTCCGGTTCGTCCCGCTCGCCCGACAGGACCGTGAGCTGCTGCGTCGCGCGCGTCAGCGCCACGTACAGCACCCGCAGGCCCGCCGGGGACTCGTCGGCGATCTCCGCGGGCGACACGACGACCGTCGCGTCGTACTCCAGGCCCTTGGCCTCCAGGCTGCCGAGCGCCACCACGCGGTCGCCGAGCCCGGCCAGCCAGCGGGCGGCCTGGTCGCGGCGGTTCATCGCGACGACCACGCCGACCGTGCCGCTCACCTGCTCCAGGAGCCGGGCCGCCTCCTCGCGCACGGACGCGCCGAGATCCTTGTCGCGTACGACGGCGAAGCGGGGCCGCACACCGGTCGAGCGGACCGCCGACGGCGACTCGGCGCCCGGCAGCGCGAGGGCGAGCACCTTGGCGGCCAGATCGGCGATCTCGGCGGGGTTGCGGTAGTTGACGGTGAGGGTGAAGCGGCGGCGCGGACGGCTGCCCAGGGCCTCGTCACGGGCCTCGGCCGCCTCGTCCGGGTCGGACCACGAGGACTGCGCCGGATCGCCGACGACCGTCCAGGTGGCGTGCCGGCCGCGGCGGCCGACCATGCGCCACTGCATGGGGGTCAGGTCCTGCGCCTCGTCGACGATGACGTGCGCGTACTCGGTGCGCTCCGCCGCCAGGCGCTCGGCGCGCTCGCGCTGGGACTCCTCGCGCTGCGGCATCAGCTCTTCGAGGCCGGTGAGCAGGTCGAGGGGGTCCAGCTCCTTCTTCTTGCGGGGCCTGTGCGGCGTACCGAGGATCGCCTGGAGTTCGTCGAGGAGCGCCACGTCGTGCACGGACAGGGCGTCGCGCTTGAGGGAGCGGGCGACCTTGCGGACCTCCCCGGGGTTCAGGACGCGGCGGGCCCAGCGGCCGAGGCGGCGCTCGTCGCCCATCGCCGCGAGGACCGCGCGCGGGGTCAGCTCGGGCCACCACGCGTCGAGGAAGCGGATGAAGTCGTCCTCGGAGGTGATGTCGTCGTCGAAGGAGGAGCGCAGTTCGGCGGCAAGCTCCGGGTCCGAGTGGCGGCCCGCGGCCCCGGACTGCGACCACAGGGCGTCCAGGAGGAGCTTGCGGGCGCGGGGGCGCAGCAGGTTCACCGGGGCGGTTCCGCTGAGGGCGTTGCGGCGAATGCGGCCCAGCTGGTCGGCGTCCAGTTCGAGGCGCCGCCCGAAGGCGACGACGCGCAGGCGCGTGGGGGCGCCCTGGCCGCCCTGGGGTTCCGGGCCGTCCTGAGGTTCCGCCGGGTCGTCGCTGAAGGTCAGCTGCTCGTCGCGCGGGGCCGCGGGCCTGGCCTGCACGCCCTCCAGGGCCCCCCGCGCCGCCTTGCGCAGTACGCCGAGCATCCGTGAGGAACCCTTGACGCGGGCCACCGCCGGGGAGTCGTAGACCGTGGCCTCGACGCCGTCGACCAGGGAGCCGACCGCGCGGATCGCGACCTGCCCCTCCTCACCGAGCGAGGGCAGCACACCCTCGGTGTAGGCGACCAGGAGCGGGGTCGGGGAGACGATGAGGATGCCGCCCGCGTAACGGCGGCGGTCCTGGTAGAGGAGGTACGCGGCGCGGTGCAGCGCCACCGCCGTCTTGCCGGTGCCGGGGCCGCCCTCCACGTACGTCACCGACGCGGCGGGCGCGCGGATCACCATGTCCTGCTCGGCCTGGATCGACGCCACGATGTCCCGCATCGAGTGGCTGCGGGCCTGGCCGAGCGCGGCCATCAGCGCGCCGTCGCCGATCACCGGCAGCTCTTCGCCGTCGAGGTAGGCGGTGATCTCCGGGCGCATCAGGTCGTCCTCGACGCCGAGGACCTTGCGGCCCTTGGAGCGGATGACGCGGCGGCGTACGACACGGCCGGGGTCGACCGGGGTGGAGCGGTAGAAGGGGGCGGCGGCGGGTGCCCGCCAGTCGATGACGAGCGGGGAGTAGTCCGCGTCCAGGACGCCGATGCGGCCGATGTGCAGCGTCTCGGCGATCTCGGCCGTGTTGTCCTCGTTGACGGCGCCCTCGGCGGGCTCCACGGCCGTGTACGCGCCGTCGGGGCCCTTCTTGCCGTCCTTGCCCCGGAGCAGGTCGATGCGGCCGAAGAGGAAGTCCTCGAAATCGTTGTTGAGCCGGTTGAGATGGACCCCGGCGCGGAAGACCTGCGCGTCGCGCTCGGCGAGCGCGCCCGGCGTGCCCACCTGGGAGCGCTTGGCGGCGTCGTTCATCAGGAACTCGGCCTCGTGGATCTTCTCCTCGAGACGCCGGTAGACCTGGTCGAGATGGTGCTGCTCGACACTGATCTCGCGGTCCCGTGTGCCTGGCGGCATTACTGCGTTGAGGTCGGCCACCGAGGCCCCTTTCAAGACGTGCTGCTCGCCCGTGATGAGCAGCCGTCCACCGTACGCGAAAGGGACCCCCCTTGTGCACCTGCGTGCGCCGGTACGCCCCCCTGGGCGCCGACGGGAGCATCGCCTAGACGTCGACCTCGACCAGGCGGTCGCCGTCGAAGGTGGTCACCTCGAAGTGGTCGATGTCGTTGCGGTCCATGGCGGCGCCCCCGTGCACGTACAACGGACTGCGCGCCCACTTGTTCGGGCTGTCCTTGATGCCGTACCCCCACTTGGGCACCGACCAGGTGGTGACCGTCTCCTTCCGGCCGTCCTTGCCGACCGCGACGAGGGAGCACTTGAGCGGCCCCTTGACGTTCTTCAGCTCCAGGACGGCGTGGGTGCCCCAGGTCTTCTTCTCCGTGCCGACCGTGGCGCTGACCTTCGTCGCCGGGTCCGTGGCCTCCGACTTCTCCTCCATGTGGTGGAAGAAGGCGTCCTCGGCGGGGCTCGTGGGGTGCGGGTGGGCGGCGATGTCCGTCGAGCCGGCGTCGTCGCCGGTCACCGCGAGGACCGTGAGCGGGCCGCCGACGATCAGCGCGACCGCCGCCGCGACCAGGTACAGGCCGCGCCTGCGCCGCCGCTCGCGCGTGCGGGAGACCTCGCCGGCCAGGCGCTGGGCGAGGTGCGGTCCGGGGCGCGCGGCGAGCTGTTCGCCGATCGCCGGTACGCCGTGGCCGCCGGGCAGGTCCGCGAGCGCGGCCAGCATCGGCTCCACGCCGGAGAACTCCTCCAGCTGCCGCGCGCAGATCTCGCACACCGCGAGGTGCGCCTCGAAGCGCGCGTTCTCTGCCTCGTCCAGGACACCGAGGGCGTAGGCGCCGACGGTCTCGTGGATGGTGTCGTCCTGCCACTCGTCATGGTGGCCGTAGAACCCGGTCATGCCGTCACCCCCCGCTCCTCGAGCGCGAGCTTCATCGAACGAAGCGCGTAGAAGACCCGCGAGCGGACCGTGCCGCTGGGTATGCCCAGCGTCTGAGCCGCCTCATTGACGGTACGCCCTTTGAAGTAGGTCTCCACAAGTACCTCGCGGTGCGCGGGAGTCAGGTCCTCCAGCGCGTCGGAGAGCGTCATGAGCCACAGCGCCTTATCGATCTCGTCCTCCGCGGGGATGACCTCCAGCGGCGACGGATCGACCTCCTGCGGCCGGGCCTGCCGGCTGCGGTGGCCGTCGATGACGATGCGCCGGGCGACCGTCACCAGCCAGGGGCGTACCGAACCGGTCGCCCGATTGAGCTGACCGGCGTTCTTCCAGGCACGGATGAGTGTTTCCTGTACGACATCCTCGGCGCGTTGGCGGTCGCCCGCCACCAGCCGCAGCACATACGCGAGGAGGGGCCCCGCGTGCTCGCGGTAGAGCGCGCGCATCAACTCCTCGTCGGGCCCCGGTGGCCGGCCGAGACGATGCCGGGCCGGCTTCGGGCGTTCATCGGCCACGGCGGAATCCTTGCGCACGGCTGCCTCCGGTGTCCGCGGTTCGAGCGGGTCTGGTGTCCGCGGTTCGAGCGGGTCTGGCGGGTGTCACATCGGAGGTACGTACGTACGTGGGCGGCGGGGCGTTCAACGCGGCTCGGCGGGAGGGGATTCGCGGGCGCGGGCAGGCCTCCAAGGCACAGGCCGGCCGGCCCGGCCATGGGTACGGGCGGCCTCAGGCGCGGGCCAGGGCCGCCCTGCGGCGGTGCCTCGCCACCCGTTCGCGGTTGCCGCAGACCTCGCTGGAGCACCAGCGGCGCCGGTGGCCGCGGGACGTGTCCAGGTACACGATGGGGCAGTTGTCCCCCTCGCACTGGCGCAGCAGCGCGCGGGCCACGGGGTCGGTGAGCAGGTCGACGGCGTCCCTGGCGACGCAGGCGACGAGCGCCGCGCACTCCGGGGCCTCGCGCAGGGCGCGGGCCAGGGTGCCGTCGGCGGCGCGGACCGCGTGGGGGACGGGCGGCGCCGGAGCGGCCAGCGCGTTGACCCGCTCAAGGGCCGCGTCGGCGGGCCTGCCCTCGATCTCGCCGAGGACCAACTCCGCGACGTGACCCCGTAGTTCGAGGAACCCGGCGAGCCAGGAAGGGCCCGCCCCCGGCAGCGGGGCATCCGCCGGGACCAGACCGGCGCCCACGAGCCAGTCGCCCAGTCTCGCCATGGAGTCGAGCCGCTCCACGGGGTGGTTCGTCGCCACGAGGTCCAGGCAGCTCCGCCCGGAGTCGAATCGCAGCTCGTACGGAGCCGGGGCCATGCCCAACGCCATGCGCCTGTCACCGCCTTGGGGGTCACCGGTGAGTGAATGCCGTTGTGTACCCCCTACAGTGCCCGTCCCCCGGCGGGTCCGGAAGCCCTGCCACCGGCCCGGCGCCGACGAACCGTCAGATACCGCCTCACCCCCCGTACTTGGACTCGGCCACCGGATCGATCGCGAGCCGGTACCCCCGCTTGACCACCGTCTGGATCAGCTTCGGCGCGCCCAGCGCCGTACGCAGCCGGGCCATCGCCGTCTCCACCGCGTGCTCGTCGCTGCCCGCCCCCGGCAGCGCCCGCAGCAGCTCGGCGCGGGCCACCACCCAGCCGGGCCGCCGGGCGAGGGCGCGTAGCAGGGCCATGCCCGCGGGCGGCACCGCCCGCAGCTCGTCGTCGACCAGCACGGCGTGCCCGCGGATCTCCACGCGGTGCCCCGCGATCGGCAACGCCCGCGCGCGGGAGGGCAGTTCCTGGCAGAGGAGTTGTACGAGGGGGCCGAGCCGGAAGCGTTCGGGCTGGACGGTGTCGACCCCGAGCGACTGGAGCGGCAGCGCGGTCACGGGCCCCACGCAGGCGGTCAGCACGTCGTGCCCGAGGGCGGCGAGGAACTCGTCGGCCATGCCCCGCTCCTCCGCGCGGGCCAGCAGCGACGCGGCGGCGGGCGCGCTGGTGAAGGTCAGCGCGTCGACGCTCCGCGCGACCGTGGCGTCAAGGAGCCGGTCCACGGGCGCGATGTCCTCCGGCGGCAGCCACCGGTAGACGGGCACGCCGACGACCTCGGCGCCGCCGGCCCGCAGCGCCTCCACGAAGCCGGGCAGGGGCTCGCCGTGCAGCTGGAGCGCGATCCGACGCCCCTCGACGCCCTCGCCGAGCAGTCGGTCGAGGACCTCCGCCATGGACTCGGAGGAGGGCGACCACTCCTCGGTGAGCCCGGCGGCCCGCACGGCACCCTTCACCTTCGGCCCTCGGGCCAGCAGCTCGACCCCGCGCAGACAGCCGAGCAGGGCTTCCCCGTACCCCCAGCCGTCGGCGGCCTCGATCCAGCCGCGGAACCCGATCGCCGTGGTGGCGACCACGATGTCCGGGGCGTGGTCGATCAACTCCTTGGTCGCGGCGAGCAGTTCACTGTCGTCGGCGAGCGGCACGATGCGCAGCGCGGGAGCGTGCAGGACGGTCGCGCCGCGCCGCTGGAGGAGCGTGCCCAGCTCGTCGGCGCGGCGGGCGGCGGTCACCCCGACGGTGAATCCGGCGAGGGGGCCGTGGGCGGCGTCCTGGCCGCCGGGCGCGCCGGGCCGCGAGGCGGGGGCCGGCTGCGATGTCGATGCGGAGGCCGATGTGGAGGCCGATGTGGAGGCCGAGGGGCGGCTGGGCTGCGGTGGAGTGGCGTGCATAGTTTGTCTCGTCTCGTCCCGCTCGTGGCTCATGGGCGGCGGACGACCGAGCCTGTCAACGGCGCGTGACAGGCTCGGATCACAGCGATGTCCGCCGTGTTACGTCACACCTCGGCATAGCTGAGCTGCGGCTTCGCGTCCGTGTCGGCCCCGGCGACCGTACGGACGGCCGCCTTCCCCCGAAGGTATACGGCCCAGGTGACCACCGAGCACACCCCGTAGAAGGCGAGGAATCCGACGAAGGCCCCCGTGCCCGACCCCACGGTCTGGAAGGACTGCCGCAGCGCGAGGTTGATGCCGAGCCCGCCGAGCGCGCCGACGGCCCCGATCAGCCCCATCGCGGCCCCGGACAGCCGCCGCCCGTACGCCGCGGCCTCCTCCCCCACGAGCCCCTTGCCCTCGGCCTTGGCCTGGAAGATCCCGGGGATCATCTTGTACGTCGATCCGTTGCCGAGCCCGGTGAGCACGAACAGGGCGATGAAGGCGCCGACGAACAGCGGCAGCGACTCCCTGACGGAGGCCAGCACGACGACGCCGGTCGCGGCCCCCATCCCGACGAAGTTCCCCAGGGTGATGCGCGCCCCGCCGAACCGGTCGGCGAGCCGCCCGCCCACGGGCCGGATGAGCGAGCCGAGCAGCGGGCCGATGAAGGTCAGCTGCGCGGCCTCCAGCGGCGTACGGCCGAACTGTGTCTGGAGGACGAGCCCGAAGGCGAAGCTGTACCCGATGAAGGACCCGAACGTCCCCACATAGAGGAAGGCCATGATCCACGTGTGCGCGTCCCGCACGGCGGCCCTGACGGCCCCGGTGTCATTGCGCACGGACGAGATGCTGTCCATGTAGCGCGCGGCGCAGAACACGGAGACGAGAACCAGCGGGATGTAGATCCCGAGCACCACCCGCGGCCCGCCGCTCGCCCCGATGACGGCGAGCCCGACGAGCTGCACGACGGGTACGCCGATGTTGCCGCCCCCCGCGTTGAGCCCGAGCGCCCAGCCCTTCTTCCGCAGCGGGAAGAAGGAGTTGATGTTGGTCATGCTGGAGGCGAAGTTGCCGCCGCCCACGCCGGTGAGCAGCGCGCACACCATGAAGGTGGTGTACGAGGTCCCCGGCTCCATGACGGCGAAGGCGGCGACGGTCGGCAGGAGCAGCAGCGAGGCGGCGATGACGGTCCAGTTACGCCCTCCGAAGCGGGCGACGGCGAAGGTGTAGGGGACGCGGACGACGGCTCCCACCAGGGTCGCCATCGACACCAGGAAGAACTTCCCCGCCGGATCGATCCCGTACTCCGGCCCCATGAACAGAACCATCACGGACCACAGGCTCCACACGGAGAACCCGATGTGCTCGGAGAGCACCGAGAACGCCAGATTCCGCCGGGCGACCCGCTCCCCTCCCTCCTCCTTCCAGAACTTCTCGTCCTCCGGGTCCCACCGCTCGATCCACATCACACGCCTCCACGGCTAGTCCACAGGCCTCGTCCGACGCTCCCGAAGGTGCCGACGCTCCCGAAGGTAGGGAGACCGCGTTTCGCCCCTGTGGCGCGGAGTGACCGCCGGGGAACGTTGCTCTCACGGGGGGTGGGGTGGGGTGGTGAGGGTGGGGCGGCCGGTCACCGGTTGATGGACTGGATCTCCTCGACCTCGACCTGCTGATCCGCGCCGAACCGGCCCTCGGGGAGGTCCCCGTCCTCGCCGGTGGTGCTGGTCCAGGTGATCTTCCAGGTGACGGTGGCCTGGAGGTCGTACGAACCGTCGCCGGAGGACCGCAGGTACTTCACGCCGCACGGCGGATCCGTGTCCGCGGGGGTGCCCTTGGCCCGGGGCACGCCGATCCGGTGGTCCTCGATCGGGCACTCCCCGGACGCGGGATAGGTCTCGGCGTCCTCCGTTCCCGGAGCGATCGAGAGGGACATGGGTTCGGCGGTCGTGGTCGCGGAGAGGCCCGAGCCCGGGATGCTCGCGGTGACGGAGACCTTCTTGAACTTCGCCTTGTCCAGCCAGACCCAGGTCGGGAGATTGACCTTCGTCGTCCCCTGCGGGGCCATCGTGATCTCGGTGCTGGGCACGGGGAGTTCGTCGTAGGCGTACTCGGCGAGGATCTCGGGGGTCACCGCGAGGGGTTCCTCGGGAGTCTTCCCCTCATCGACCCAGAAGGGCTGCTTGTCGCACGCGCTGGCCTCGGGGTCGTCCTTGCGGTTCGGATTGATCGCCGCGGCCCAGAACATCCCCTTGCCCTGCTTGTCGAGGTTGTAGTCCTTGTACGGCTTGCCCTTCTTGTAGCGGTTGTCGAGGTAGTCCCCGACGAACTCGCCGACGCCCTCGAAGATCGGTACACCGTCGCCGAAACCCCGCCACGCCTTGACCGTCTTCTCGATCTCCTTCGGCGAGAAGGCGGGTTCGTACCAGCAGGCGGGCGGATTCCAATTGCTGTCCGCCGACGAGAGGTTCCCGGTCCGGGCCGAGCTCGTATCGCCGTTGACCGACGTCTGGACCTTCGTCTGGACGGTGATGGTGCGGCCGTTTCTGCCGCCCTTGGCTTCCTTGGTGGGGCTTGTGGTGTTCGTTCGGTCCGCCCAGGCCGGCGCCGCCTGCACGGTGAAGAGCACGGCCGTGATACGGCCAACGCCACGCTTTTGCGCATCACGGCTGGCAGACCTCGCTCCCGCGCTCCGACGTGCTCTTGGTCACCTGCCAAACCCCTTTGGAGTTCTTCCGGAGCCGGTCGTTGTAGAAGACGTACGAGTCCTTCGTTGCCTTCGTGACGTTCGTCTTCTTCGTCTTGCGGTCCTTCGTGTAGCCCTTGGACTCGTCGGCGCAGTAAGTGAGCCCGGCCGAACCGTCCTTGCCGAAGACGACCTTGCGGTTGAAGTAGCGCACCGTGCCGGTCACCGTCGTGCCGTCCTTGATGAATCCGCTGACCCACTCCACCGTTCCGAGCAGAGCCGAGTCCTTGCTGTAGAAGACGATGGCCTCGGACTTGGGGTCCTGCTTCTCGATCGCCTCGTCAATTGCACGGAGGTACTCCGCGTTGTCACGCAGCACCGCGTCCGTCTTGGCGTCGCCTGTGGTCTCGGGTGTGAAGACGAGTTCGTCGCCCTCCGGCAGGGTGACCTTGGGCCGCTCGACCCCATCGGACGAGGCCGAGGCCGACGGAGACTTCTTCGCGCCGTCTCCCGAATCGGCGCCCGCAATCTTGTCGTTGTCCTTCGTCCCTCCATCGCCGCCTCCACAGGCGGAGAGCGAAAGGGCAGCGACCGCGGTCATGGCGGCCGCTGCGAGCAGGGCGGGTCGGCGGTTCACGGTCAGCTCCTGGTGAGACGAGAGTTCGCTGGGGTGAACCAAAACTATCCATGCGGGAGAGGCGAGGTCACGTCGAGGTCAGCCCAGGTGCGTGTCCCCCAGTGACACCAACAGGCGGCGCAGCGCCCAGTCGAGGGCCTCGCGGTCGGCGGGGGTGAGGGCGGCCAGCATGCGCTGTTCGTTGGCGATGTGGGCGACGACCGCGCGGTCGATCAGGTCGAGGCCCGCCTCCGTGAGGCGGACGCGGATGGCCCGGCGGTCGGCGGGGTCCTGGCGGCGTTCGATGAGGCCCTTGCGCTCCAACTTGTCCAGGCGGTTGGTGATGGCGCCCGACGTCACCATCGCCGTCTTGAGCAGGCCGCCCGCGGTCAGTTCGTGCGGCGCGCCGACCCGTCGCAGCGTGGCGAGGACGTCGAACTCCGCGAACTCCAGGCCGTACTCGGCGAAGACCGTCTTCATGCCCTTGCTCAGCAGTTGCTCCGCGCGCTTGATGCGGCCCACCAGGGCCATCGCGTCCAGGCCCGCGAGGTCCAGGTCGGGGCGCTCACGGCGCCACTGGGCGCGCAGCGCGTCGATGGCGTCCGCGCGGGGCTCGTCGGCGCTGCCCCCACGGGGCTCTTCCGGTGTCTCTTGCTCGGCCATGACTCGGCATCGCTCCAAATCTCTCAACGTTCAGATACTTGACGTTCGCAGATCGAGGCTCCATATTTATCTCAACGTTGAGAATAACAGCGTTCAGGGGAAGAGCGAGGGGAAGCGCCATGTCCGCCAGCAAGAGCACCGCAGAGCAGCACCCGTCCGGAGAGCAGCGTTCCGGGCAGGACCTGCCCACCAAGGACCTGCCCACCAAGGACCTGCCCGCCAGCGCCCCCTCCCCCCGGAGGTCCGCGAAGGCCGCGGCCGGCATCGCCGCGCTGGCCGCCATCGGCCCGGCGACGTGGGGCACGACCTACGTCACCACGACCGAACTGCTCCCCCCGGACCGCCCGTTGCTCGCCGCGGCCCTGCGCGCCCTGCCCGCCGGGCTGATCCTGCTCGCGCTCACCCGGCGGCTGCCGCGCGGTGACTGGTGGTGGAAGGCGGCCGTGCTCGGCCTGCTGAACTTCGGGGCGTTCTTCCCGCTCCTCTTCTTCGGCGCCTACCGCCTGCCCGGCGGCGTCGCCTCGACGATCAGCGCGGTCATGCCGCTGCTGGTGGCGGGCTTCGGGATCGGCGTACTGAAGGTGCGGCCCACCCGGCGTACGTTGATCGCGGGCCTCGTCGGCGTCGTGGGCGTGGGCCTGCTGGTCCTGCGCGGCAGCGCGGCGGTCGACGCCACCGGGCTCGCGGCGATGCTGGCGGCCACGACGCTGATGGCCCTCGCGGTGGTGCTCAGCAAGCGGTGGGGCCGCCCCGAGGGAGTCTCCCTGCTCACGCTCACCGGCTGGCAACTGACCGCGGGCGGCCTGGTCCTGGCCCCCATCGCCCTCACCGCCGAGGGCCTGCCGGACCACCTCACGGGCGCCAACCTCGCCGGTTACGCCTACCTCGGCATCATCGGCACGGCCATCGCGTACGCCCTGTGGTTCCGCGGCATCGAGCGCCTCCCCGCCTCCTCGGTCTCCTTCCTCGGCCTGACCAACCCGGTCGTCGCCACACTGGCGGGCCTGCTGCTCCTGGGCCAGACGCTGACCCCCTGGCAACTGGGCGGCCTGGCCCTGGTCCTCACCAGCGTCCTCCTGGGCCAAAGCCGCCGCGCGTAACCACAGTCCCCCAGACGCCGCACCGACCCCACCGAACCCAGGAGCCCACCATGCGCATCACCGTCTTCGGAGCAGCCGGAACCGCCGGAAGCCGCATCGTCACGGAGGCCCTGTCCCGCGGCCACGAGGTCACCGCGGTGGTCCGCGACGCCGCCCGCTTCACCGAGCTGCACCCCGACGCCACGCACCGCACGGGCGACGCGGGACGCCCCGACCACGTGGCCGAGTTGGCCGCCGGACAGGACGCCGTGGTGAACGCGACGAGACCGGCCCCGGGCCGCGAGAGCGACCACGCGGCCATCACCGCAGCCATGCTGACGGGCCTCGCCCGCACCCCCGGCGTACGCCTCCTGGTGATCGGCGGCGCGGGCAGCCTGACGGTCCCCGGCACCGAGGGAACCCTCGCGATCGACGACCCCCGTTACGTCCCCCCGGCCTGGCGCCACATAGCCGAGGCCTCCAACGCCCAGTACGACGCGCTCCGCACGGCGACCACGGACGTGGACTGGACCTACCTGAGCCCCTCCGCGCTCCTCGAACCCGGCACCCGCACGGGCACGTTCCGCCTGGGCGGGGACGAGCTTTTGGTGGACGCGGAGGGCGGCTCATCCCTCTCGATGGAGGACTTGGCGGTGGCCCTCCTGGACGAAGCGGAGAACCCGAAGCACCCCCGCTCCCGCTTCACGGCCGGGTACTGAGGGCGCACCACCCGGCGGACGTCCACAGGACGCCCCGCCCGACGGACGTACCGCTACTTCGCGGGGAACTTCCACACGGCCGGCTCGGCCTCGCTGTCCTCGGGGGCCCAGCGCACCTCAAGCTCCTTGGCGCCGACCGGAACCAGGTAGGTCTGGCAGATCACGTGGCTCTCGCCCTTCTTCCAGCCCTCCAGCTCCAGCTCGTCCTCGCAGCCCGCCGCGTCCTCGGAGGCGCCGATCAGGAGGCCGCCGCGGGCGCCGTCGGCGTAGATCTCCGCGCCGTCGCCCACGTCCGGGACGTCCGCGAGCGGGGCGCCCGCCTTGTGCGTGTACTTCACGTGCGCGACGGCGGCGACCAGGCCCTTGGCCCGCTTCGCGTCCGAGACCAGCTTCTTCGTCTCGGCCTCCGTGCCCAGGTCGACCTTCTGCGCGGCGACGTCGTACGTGACGGTGGCGTCGCCCTCCTTGACCTTCCCCGTGGTGCTCTCACCGGCCGACAGCGCGGAGGGCGCCTCCGGCTTGGCCTGGGAGTTGGCGGCGTCGGCCTTCGGCTTCTCCTCCGACTTCTTGTCGTCCCCGCCGCCGCAGGCGGTCAGCGCGAGGGCGAGTACGGCGACGGGCGCGGCGAGGCGCAGCCCGGTCTTCTTGCAGAGCAAAGTGATCTCCTGGCTGTGAGGGACCTGCCGCTCAGCGCGGGGTCGGCCCCCGTGAGCAGCAGGAAGAGCCGCCAGCTTAGGAGTTGGCCGCGTGAAGGGTCGAGATCATTGCGGCCTCCCACCCGGCCCTTGGTTGCTCGCGCAACCCCTTGGCGCTTGGTGACTTGCCGCCACCGCCCGCCGCAACGCCCGCCTTTGCGCGCGTATTTCACCGGATTACGGTCACCAACTCGCGCGTGCCGGTCACACAACGCCCTGACCCGGTCACGAAATCCTTCACGATCACTTCACTTCAGGAGTGATCACTGGGCGGCACCGGCGGAGGAGTCCGCGGGCGGCTGTTGAGGCGGCGAGGGGGGCTCCACGGGGGGCTCGCCGACCCCGGGGCCCGCCTGCCGCTCGGGCGGGGCCGACGGCGGGGTGACCGGTACCACGGGGCCGTACGCCGGGGCCGTCGCGCCCTCCTTCGGAGCCTGGCCCGGGCCGCCGCCGTCCGCGGGGCCCGAACCGGGTCCGGGCTCGCCGCCCTCGCCAGGCGGTGCCGCACGAGGTGAGCCGTCCTCGTCCTCCCGGCCTGACGCACCGAGCCCACCCCTCTCACCGGGCTCGGGCCCCTCCTCGGCGTCCTCCCCGCCCTCCCGCGACCGAGCCGCGGCGGACGAGGAGGCGGACGGGTCAGCGGAGACGGCAGGCTCGGCCAGTTCGTTCGGGCGGCCGGACGCGTCCACGGGAGCCACCTGCCCGTCACCCTTTCCGCCCTCGACGCCACCCTCGCTGCCGTCCTCGCCGCCCGCAGGCCCCTGCACCGGCAGCCAAGGCGCATGCGTGCTGCCCGAGAACAGCGTGCCGACGATGACCAGCGCGTAGACCGCGCAGGCGATACCGACGATCATGCCTATCCGGCGGTACTTCCGACCACGCCATCCCGTCTCGTCGACGAAGGCGGGCCCGTCGGCCTCACCGCCCCCACCGTCCGGGCCGCCCACCCCGCCCGCTCCCAAGCCCGAGCCGAAGCCCGAGCCGAAGTCGGGGCCGGTCGGCAGATCCGCCAGCGTCCGGCCCAGGCCATCGATCTGAACGGTGACCTCGTTCGGATCATGGGTGTGTCCCGGCAACGCGTCTTCTCGCCACGATTCCATGCGTACGCAGACCCCCACCTCGTGGAATTCGGGTGCGCGTACGACCCCGGGCCCCTTGCCGTCGGACCGGACGCCACCCGATCCGAGCGCCACCCGATCCGAGCGCCGCCCGTACCACGTCCCGCCCGGGCGACGAATGTAGCGCTCGAAGGGGCAGGAGCGGTTATCAGTCAGATCTGACTCATCATGATGAGTGCATCTGCGGCCGGAACCCACCCATCCACGGGCTTCTCCAGCCATCCTTCGGCGGTGGCAAGCTCCGCGGCAGCGGCCCGTACCGCCGTCACTCCCGGATGAACCAGACCTTTTCGCCACACGAGCGAGACGGGTGAGAGCGGTACGGGATCGACCAGCGGCCGCAGTACGGCACCCGGCATGGCCGGAAAGTCCACCACGACCAGGGCCGGGTTGCGCTTCTTCGCCATGATCCGCCCGAACTCCTCGGGCCCCACGGCCAGCGGCGCGGGCGGTGCGACGCCGATGCCACGCCCCTCGAAGAGCCGGTGCGCGAGGTCGGTCCACTCCAGCGTCCTGGGGTTGCCCGCCCCGGCGTACACGGTCTCCCCCGCGAGCGCGGCCAGCGGCACGGCGTCCAGCTCGGCCAGCGGGTGGTCGCACGGCAGCAGTACCGCCATCGGCTCGTACCGCACGGGCTGCTGGGCGAGCGCGGACCGCAGGGCGGGGTCGAGCCCGGCGTACCGCCCGAAGGACATGTCGAGCCGCCCGGCGACCATCTCGGCGGCGGCGCCCGTGAGGCCGCTCTCGAAGCGGGCCATCAGCTCGCACTCCGGGGCGAGTGCGCGGGCCCGTTCGAGGATCCGCCCGAAGACGAGCCCGGGGCTGTTCAGGTCGACGAGCAGCGGCCGCGCGGCCCCCGCGAACGCGGCGACCAGCTCGTCCTGCGCCGCGAGGACCCGACGCGCGTACGGAAGGAGCCGCTCGCCGTCGGCGGTGAGCGCGACCTGCCGTGTCGTACGCGAGAACAGCTCGGCGCCCAACTCCCTCTCCAGGCGCCGCACATCCCGGCTCAGCGCCTGCTGTGCCACGTACAGGCGGGCGGCCGCCCGGGTGAAGTGCAGCTCTTCGGAGACGGCGACGAACGCGCGCAGCAGGCGCGGGTCGATGTCGGGCTCTGCGGTCACCGAGCGAACCTACAACGTGGATGCGTGAATCGGCACCGAGAAGGTGTTGGACCCCATCCACCCGGCGCGGCGAGCCTGTCCGCATGCCCAGCGACATACCCCGGCCCACGTCCCCCGAAGGCCCCCGCAACCCCTACGCCCGCCTCTTCGCCCTCCCCGGCGCCACCGCCTTCACCCTCGGCAACCTCATCGCCCGCCTCCCCATGGGCATGTTCAGCGTGAGCGCCGTCATCATGATCTCCGGCGCCCGGGGGTCGTACGCCCTGGCCGGGGCCGTCACCGCGACCGGCCTCGCCGCGACCGCCGTCGTGGCGCCCTGGACCGCGCGGCTCATCGACCGCCACGGGCAGGCCCGCGTCGCCGTGCCCGCCACCGCGATCGCCGCGCTCGGCTCGCTCTCCCTGCTGCTCTGCGTGCGCTGCGGAGCACCCGACTGGACCCTCTTCGCGTCATACGCCGCCACAGCCACGACCCCGAACACCGGCGGCATGTCCCGTGCCCGCTGGGCCCACCTCCTCAAGGGCGACGCCCCGGCCCTGCACACGGCGAACTCCTTCGAACAGGCCGCCGACGAGCTCTGTTTCATGCTCGGCCCGGTCCTCGCCGCCTTCCTCTGCGGCGCTCTCTTCCCCCAGGCGGGCACCCTGGTCGGCGTGGTCCTGCTGCTGACCGGCGTACTGATCTTCGCCGCCCAGCGGGCGACGGAACCCCCGCCCCAGGGACGTACAAGAGACGCCACAGAAGCCAGATCACCCCTCCGCGCGCGTGGGATGCCCGCTCTGCTCGTCGTCTTCCTCGCCACCGGGGCCGTCTTCGGCTCCCTGGAAGTCGTCACGCTCGCCTACGCCGACGAGCGGGGGCACAAGGCCGCGGCGGGCGCCATACTCGCCCTTCAGGCCGCCGGGTCCTGTGTGGCGGGCCTCGTCTACGGAGCCGCGAAGCCGCGCGGCCCGCTCGTGCGCCGCCACCTCCTGTGCGGCGCGGCGATGGCCGCCCTGATGACGCTGCCGCTGCTCGCGGTGACCGTCACGGGCTCGCTGATCGCCCTCTCCGTGGCGCTGCTCATCGCGGGCATGGCGACGGCGCCCACGATGGTCACCGGTATGACGCTCGTCCAGCACCGCACCCCCGAGGGGCGGCTGAACGAGGGCATGACCCTCGCCGTGACCGGCCTCCTCGGGGGCATCGCGTGCGGCGCGGCGGGCGGCGGCTGGGCGGTGGAGCGCCTGGGCCCCGCCGCGGGCTACTGGGTGCCGGTCGCCGCCGCCTGCCTCGCCCTGCTGCTCAGCAGCGCGCAGGCTTGCGCCACGAGCACTCCACTTCGCCGTCCCGCTCGCTCGCCCCGCGTGTCGAGCGGGGCATGACCGGCACGGCCTGCTCCCGCGTGGACGAGGCGAGGGTCACCACGATCGCGTCCTCCAGCGCCTTCACCGAGGGGGCCAGATGGTTGTTCAGGATGATGCTGAACACCAGCTCGCGCCCGCTCTTGTCCTTCACATAGCCGGACAGCGCGGACGCTCCCGTCAACGTCCCCGTCTTGGCCCGGACGTTGAGGGCCGCCGGGGTCCCGCACATCCGCGAACGCAGCGTGCCGCCCGCGAACTTGCCCGGGGCGCACGCCACCGGCAGCGACGCGTACCAGTCGGCGAACCACGGTTCCGCCTTCGCCGACCGCAGCAGCTTGACGTACTGGTCCGCGGCCGCGTTGTCCTTGCGCGAGAGCCCGGAGCCGTCGACCTGGCGCAGCTTGCCCGGGTCGACGCCCGCGGTCTTCAGATAGCCGTGGATCGCGGCGATGCCGTCACCCCAACTCCCCGGCCTGCCCGTCGCCTTGTGGCCCATGGCCTTGGTCAGCGACTCGGCGTGCATGTTGTTGGAGAGCTTCATGAACGGGACAAGGAGGTCCTTGAGCGGCATGGAGTCGTGCGAGGCGAGCCGCCGCGCGTCCTTGGGGGTGGCGACCCCCGTCCTGGTGGGCCCGCTCACCTTCACGCCGTGCGCGGCGAGCGCGTCCCGGAAGACGGCCGCCGCGTACCCGGTCGGCTCCCAGACGGTGACCCACTCCTTGGTGACGGCCCCGCCCGCCGGGACCGTACCGCTGACGGTGATGGTGTTCTCGCCGTGCCGCCGCTCCACGGCGAGGGTGTCGGCGCCGCCCGGGGCGACGGTGGTGGCACGCAGGTCGATGTCCACGTACTCGGTCTTCGGCGTCACGGTGACGCGCGGCTTGTCCCCGGCCGTGGCGCCGGGCGCGACCTCGACGACGACCGTGCCGGTGTCGTAGTCCTTGTCGGGCGCGACACTCAGGGCGCTGATCTGCGCCGCGTAGTACGCGGACTCGTCGTCGGCGCTCCAGGTGTCGCCGTTGCGCCGGTCGTCGAAGCGGGTGTCGTCGGCGATCAGCCGTCCCGAGACCCTGCGCACTCCGGAGCCGGCGATCTCGGCGGCGAGCCGGTCGTAGTCCTCGGCGAGCGTCGTCGGGTCCCCGGTGCCGCGCAGATACAGGTCGCCGTGGAGGACGCGGCCCCGCCGCGCACCGTCGGCGAGCACGTCGGTGGTGAACCGGTGGTCGGGCCCCAGCAGCTCCAGGGCGGCGGCCGAGGTGAGCATCTTGGTGTTGGAGGCGGGCATGAGGCGCCCGCTGGACCGGTGCTGGTAGAGGACGTCACCGGACGCGGCGTCGGCGACGACCACACTGGCCACGCCGCCCTCCATACGGGGGTCGCCGAGGATGGTGTCGATGGCTTCCGGCAGGCCGGACCGGTCGGAGTCCGCACCGGCCGGGGAGCCGGCGGAGAGAGTGGCCGCCGCTACGGCGAGCACGGCGGGCCAGATCCAGTGGCGCATACGGTGGTTGACGCGTCTCACGGGTCTACTCATGACCCCGGAGGATAAACCCGGGGGAGAGACAGAAGAAGCCCCCTGGCCGGGGGCCAGAGGGCTTCAACCTCACATGGGAATTGTGGAGATGGCGGGAATCGAACCCGCGTCCAACGGTGCAGAATCAGGGCTTCTCCGAGCGCAGTTCGCTGCGATTTTCTCGGCCCCGGAGATCTCGCGAACAAGTCTCCGACGGGCCCAGTCACTGTTTGATTTCCCGTCGCACCCCGTGACCGGGTGCGGCGGTTTAGTTCCCTAGATTATGCCAGGGTCCGGGTCGGGAACACCCCCGGGCTGACACCCATTTAGGGTCCTTCAGTCACTGCTTATTAGGCAGCGAGGGCGAAGGACTGGGAATCGCTCTTGGAATTGGCGATTATTTGTTGCGACATATGGTTTACGAGATCATTGTCGCTTCCTCGGCTCGCTTCCCCTGCTTCGACATCCGCTGTCGAAACCGATCATCCCCATGTTGTTTTTTCAATGCGGGCCCCTGCTGGGCGGGGACCCGGTGCCCCTGCTGTGAGGAGCACGACCCATCGTACGTGACCAACGCCCGACGGTGCCAGCCTATTCCTGGCAACCCGGCTTCCAGGGCGCCCGGCCGGAGGCTAGGCGATCCCCTGCCGCCGCCGCACCGCCGAGATCGCGCGGTTGGTCTCGCGCGTGTCCTGCTTCTCCCGTAGCGTCTGCCGCTTGTCGTACTCCTTCTTGCCCTTCGCCAGCGCGATCTCGACCTTGACCCGGCTGTCCTTGAAGTACAGCGACAGGGGCACGATCGTGTGACCCGTCTCCTGCGACTTGGACAGCAGCTTGTCGATCTCCGCGCGGTGCAGCAGGAGCTTGCGCTTGCGCGTGGCGGAGTGGTTGGTCCAGGTGCCCTGGACGTACTCCGGCACGTGGATGTTGTGCAGCCACGCCTCGCCACCGTCGATGTGCACGAAGCCGTCCACCAGGGAGGCCCTGCCGAGCCGGAGCGACTTGACCTCGGTGCCCATCAGCACCAGGCCGCACTCGTAGGTGTCCAGGATGTGGTAGTCGTGCCGCGCCTTCTTGTTCTGCGCGATCATCTTGCGCGCGGGGGCCTTCTCGTTGGCCTTCGCGGCCTTGCGCTTTACCTTTTCCTTAGCCATAGTGCGGCCATTTTCGCACTACGAGGGGGGTCCGAGGCCAGTCAATACCGTCTCGGCCCGCGCCTCGGCCCCGTCCTCGACCTCCAGGTCCGGGGTGATGCCCCGCCCGTCCACCGCCCGCCCCGACGGGGTGCGGTAGTGGCCGACGGTCAGCTCGGCGACGGAGCCGTCCGGAAGGCGGCTCGGCATCTGGACCGCGCCCTTGCCGAAGGTCCGCGAGCCCACCACCACCGCGCGGCCGCGATCCTGGAGCGCCCCCGTGAGCAGCTCGGCGGCGCTCATCGTGCCGCCGTCGACGAGCGCGACCACCGGCCTTTCGGTGTCGCCGCCCCGCCGGGCGTGCAGGGCCTTCTGTACGCCCCGTACGTCATACGTCGCCACGAGACCGCCGTCGACCAGCGCGGACGAGGCGGTGACCGCCTCCGAGACCAGCCCTCCGGAGTTCCCGCGCAGGTCGAGCAGGATCCCGGCGCCCTCGGGGGCCTCGCGCACCGCGGTCCGCACGGCCTCTCCGGAGCCCTTGGTGAACGCGGCGACCTTGATCAGCGTCGCGCCGCCGGGCAGCCGGGAGACGGTGACGGAGTCCGTGGAGAGGCGGGCCCTGCGCAGCGTCTCGCTCCACGCGCGCGTGGAGCGCTTGAGGCCGAGGCGCACCGGGGTGCCGGCGCGGTCGCCGCGCAGCAGGGCGACGACCTCCGTGACGGGGCGGCCGGTGACGCGCTCGCCGTCGATGGAGCGCAGCCGGTCGCCCTCGCGGATCCCCGCGCGGTCGGCGGGCCCGTCCTTCTGGACCCGGGAGACCTCGATACGTCCGTCGGCGCCGCGCCGGGCCCACAGCCCGACGCCCGTATAGGCGCCGTCGAGGGCCTGCTCGAACTCCTCGTACTCCCCGCGTGAGTACACCGACCCCCAGCGGTCCCCGCTGCGGCTGACGGCTTCCTCGGCGGCCTTCTTGGCGTTCTTGCCGTCGGCCATGGCGTCGGCGGCGGCGTCCGCGGCCTCCTCGGCGGTGTCGGCGCCGCCTCTCAGCGGGGCCGAGGCGTCCGAACGTACCGAAGGAGGAGGTGTTTTCCGGCCGTCGTCGGCCGCCTCGCTCCAGGAGCCGGTGGCGGCCCCGGTGGCGAGGACGCTCGCGAAGACCAATGTCAGCGTCGCCCCGCGGCGGATGCGGCGGGGCACTGAGCACCGATCGGCGAACCGGTCGAGACCTGACATGACGGTGAGTCTAGGACAACGGAAGGCGCCGTACGGCGGGTTGAACCGTACGGCGCCCTGGAACGACGAGGGTACTTGTCACACCTTGAGGTACTTGCGCAACGCGAAGAACGCGGCAAGCGCGGGCATCAGAAGGCCGATCGCGAGCACCAGCGGGAGCTTCGCCAGGACGGCGTCCCAGCCGATGAAGTTGATGAGGTTGATCTTCTCGGCGAGCGCGAGACCGTGGTCGATCATGAAGTAGCGGCCGACGAGCAGCATCGCGCAGGCGACGGCGCCGCCGATGAGTCCGGCGACGGCGGCCTCCATGATGAACGGCATCTGGATGTAGAAGCTGGAGGCGCCGACCAGCCGCATGATGCCGGTTTCCCGTCTGCGGCTGAACGCCGAGACGCGCACGGTGTTGACGATCAGCATCAGCGCGACGACGAGCATCAGCGCCATCACCGCGAGCGCCGCCCAGTTCATGCCGTTGAGGAGCCCGAAGAGGTTGTCCAGATAGCCCTTCTGGTCCTGCACCGACTGCACGCCGTCGCGGCCCGAGAAGGCGGTCGCGACGACCTGGTACTTCTCCGGGTCCTTCAGCTTGATGCGGTACGACTCCTGCATCTGGTCCGGTGTGAGGGAGCTGGAGAGCGGGGAGTCGCCGAACTGCTCCTTGTAGTGCTTGTACGCCTCGTCCGCCGTCTCGTGCGTGACCTTGTCCACGACCGGCATCTTCTTCAGATCGCCGAGGATCTGGTCCTTCTGCTCGTTCGTGACGGCGCCCTTGGCGCACTTGGGGTCCTGCTCGGCGTCAGCCTTGTTGCACAGGAAGATCGAGACGTTGACCTTGTCGTACCAGTAGCCCTTCATCGTGCTCACCTGGTCACGCATGAGCAGCGAGCCGCCGAAGAGGGCGAGCGAGAGCGCTACGGAGACGATGACCGCGAAGGTCATCGTGAGATTGCGACGGAGACCGACGCCGATCTCCGACAGGACGAACTGGGCGCGCATGGCGGCCTTTCAGTGGATCAGGTGAATCAGACGTACGAGCGAGACGGGGGGCGTCTCAGTGCTGGTAGCCGTAGACGCCGCGCGACTGGTCGCGCACGAGACGGCCCTTCTCCAGCTCGATGACCCGCTTGCGCATCTGGTCCACGATCTGCTGGTCGTGGGTGGCCATCACGACGGTGGTGCCGGTGCGGTTGATCCGGTCGAGCAGTTTCATGATGCCGACGGAGGTCTGCGGGTCGAGGTTGCCGGTCGGCTCGTCGGCGATGAGGAGCTTGGGGCGGTTGACGAACGCGCGCGCGATCGCCACTCGTTGCTGCTCACCACCGGAGAGTTCACCCGGCATCCGGTCCTCTTTGCCGCCGAGGCCCACGAGATCGAGGACCTGGGGCACGGACTTGCGGATCTCGCCGCGGGACTTGCCGATGACCTCCTGCGCGAAGGCCACGTTCTCACCGACGGTCTTGTTGGGCAGGAGGCGGAAGTCCTGGAAGACGGTGCCCAACTGGCGGCGCATGTGCGGCACCTTGAAGTTGGACAGGCGCGCGAGGTCCTTGCCGAGGACGTGCACCTGGCCGTGGCTGGTGCGCTCCTCGCGCAGCACGAGCCGCAGGAAAGTGGACTTTCCGGAGCCGGAGGACCCCACAAGGAAGACGAACTCGCCCTTCTCGATCTCCAGGGAGACATCCCTGAGGGCGGGGCGGGTCTGCTTGGGGTAGGCCTTGGAGACGTTGTCGAAACGGATCACGGATGCACCACGGGTTGCCGGGGGTAGGTGTGCGTGACCCTACGCGAAGCCGGTGCGCGAGCGCAGTCGGCGTCCGGAGTTGCGCGATTTGTCCACGGAAGTGCCCGGGTGCGGAACGTGCCGGAACCGGCGGGGGACGGCGGGCCGCGCCGAAACCCGCGGAAGCTGGCACAGTGGTAAGGGGAACGATTGGATTCCCCGTAGCGTTGGGCAGGCTGAGACTGTGCGGGAGGAGAAGCGCATGACCCTGGATCGGTTGGTATGCGCGAACTGCGCAGCGCCCGTGAGTGAAGGCCGCTGCCCCGTGTGCCGGGCCAATCGCGAGCGCATACAGCAGGAAGGGCCCTTCGCGGGCCTCAATCCCGCGGCACTGATAGCGCTGCTCGTGGTGCTGATCGCGGCGGTCGCGCTGCTGGCGCGTTCCGCGTAGGCGTCGCGCAGGCACGTCGCGTAGGCATACAGGGAAGGGCCCGGAGCTTCAGAAAGCTCCGGGCCCTTCTCTACGTATGTACGTACGTCTTGACGTACGCACCCGGAACGTACATCGCGTACGTGCCGTACGTCTCCGTGCGTGACCCGTGTCGGCGTCTGTGTCAGGCGGCGGCGCGGTTGCCGGCGAGGCGCGGCAGGATGCGGAAGCCGATGCCACCGGCGATCATCGTGGCGGCGCCGATCACCAGGAAGGTGATCTCGGCGGCACCGGTGTCGGCCAGCTCGGCCTTGTCGCCCTTGTTGCCGCCCTGCTCGACCGGCTTGGAGCCGGTGCCAGTGCCGGTGCCGGTGCCGGTGTCGGAGAGGCTGTCCTTGCCCTGGCCCTGCTCGACGGGGTTGGAGCCGCCGGCGGGGTCGGTGTCATTGCCCCCGCCGTTCCCGCCGCCGTTTCCGTTGCCCTGGCCGTTGCCGTTCCCGTTGCCGCCGTTCCCGTTGCCCTCGTTGCCCGGGTCACCCGGGTCCGAGGTGGGCCGGTCCGTCGGGTCCGAGGTGGGCTTCTCGGTGGGCTCCGGCGGGTCGGTCGGCTCGGTCGGCTCGTTGGTCGGCTCCGGCGGGTCCGTCGGCTCCTCCGTCGGGACCGGGTCGGACGGCTCCTCGTCCGGCTCGGTGTCGACGTCGACGTCCACACCGACGCCGCTGTCGTCCGCGTGGGCGCCCACGCCCACGGGGCCGAGGTCGACGTCGAGGGCCGAGGCGGCACCCGCGGCGGTCAGCGAGGCACCGGCGGCGATCACCGCACCGGCGGCTATCCGCGCGACACGAATCCGCGTCTTCTTGGTCATCTGGTTGCTACCCCCAGTAGCTGAAACGTCGGAGAGGCAGCGTCCGAGGCGGCGTTCCGGAGGCGAACGATCAGCCCCCACAGATCCCACGCACCCCAGGAATACGCATACCGCTCGCTAGCCTTTCCACTTTTCACAGCAGCGTCAAGGTCGTTGCGGGCGCGATGTCCGATATCGGGGCAGTTGACCGGCGTAGGGAGATGTGACTGTGACGTAAAAGGCAACTGCCGCCTCGGGGGCGGCAGTTGCCTTGTCGATAAAGCCGCTCTGTGCGGTTTTTACTTCTCCTGCTGCTTGCGCCAGCGAATTCCGGCTTCCAGGAATCCGTCGATCTCGCCGTTGAAGACGGACTCGGGATTGCCGACCTCGAACTCCGTACGCAGGTCCTTCACCATTTGGTACGGGTGCAGGACGTACGAACGCATCTGGTTGCCCCAGGAGTTGCCGCCGTCACCCTTGAGGGCGTTCATCTTCGCCTGCTCCTCCTGGCGGCGGCGCTCGAGCAGCTTCGCCTGGAGGACGTTCATCGCGGTCGCCTTGTTCTGGATCTGCGAGCGCTCGTTCTGACAGGAGACGACGATGCCGGTGGGGAGGTGGGTCAGGCGCACCGCGGAGTCGGTGGTGTTGACGCCCTGGCCGCCGGGGCCCGAGGAGCGGTACACGTCGACGCGCAGCTCGCTCTCGTCGATCTCGATGTGGTCGGTCTGCTCGACCACGGGGAGGATCTCGACCCCGGCGAAGGAGGTCTGGCGGCGCCCCTGGTTGTCGAAGGGCGAGATGCGCACGAGGCGGTGGGTGCCCTGCTCCACGGAGAGCGTGCCGTAGGCGTACGGGACGTTGACGGCGAAGGTGGTCGACTTGATGCCGGCCTCTTCCGCGTACGAGGTCTCGTACAGCTCCGTCTTGTAGCCGTGGCGCTCGGCCCAGCGCAGGTACATGCGCTGGAGCTTCTCGGCGAAGTCGGAGGCGTCGACGCCGCCGGCCTCCGCGCGGATGGTGACGAGGGCCTCACGGGCGTCGTACTCCCCGGAGAGGAGCGTACGGACCTCCAGCTCGTCCAGCGCCTTCCTGACGGCGGTCAGCTCGGACTCGGCCTCGGCGCGGGTGTCCGAGTCGTCCTCCTCCTCGGCCATCTGGAACAGCACACTGAGGTCGTCGATGCGCCCGCGCAGCGCCTCGGCCTTCCTGACCTCCGCCTGGAGGTGGCTCAGCTTGCTGGTGATCTTCTGTGCCGCTTCCGGGTCGTCCCACAGGGACGGTGCGGCCGCCTGCTCCTCGAGCACGGCGATATCGGCCCTCATCTTGTCGAGGTCCAGGACGGCCTCGATCGACTCCATGGTCGAGGAGAGGGACTTGAGCTCTTCGGATACATCGACGACTGCCACGACTCCAGCCTAACGGCTGCGGCAAGCGGGGTTGGCCCCGACGGGTCCCTGCGGGGCTTGAGCGGTTTCCCCGGGGCGGGGGCAGCGGGGCCCGCCTCGGCGGGGGGCCTGTCCGCATGGCGGGGGCCTGTCCGCACGGCGGGGGAGCCTGACCCCACGGCGGGGGCCTGTCCCACCCACCCACCCGTTCACCCCGCGCAGGACGGGACCGTAGGAGCGGCGAGCTGCGGATGCCCCGGGCCGATTCTCCCTACCCCGCCGCTCCGCGGCGGATGCTTCCCCACCCACCCACCCGTTCGCCCCGCACGGGACGGGGCCGTAGGAGCACAGCGGAACGTGCCGAGCAACGGACGGCGGGTGGGACAGCCACCCGCCGGTAGGTCTCCGGGCAGGAGCAGGGAGGGCTACGGCCACCCGTCTGTGCCGGGTAAACGGGCGGGTGGGTGGGACAGGACGCCGCGCAGCGGCGGGGACCACCCACCCGGTGGTGGGGGAACGACCGGCCGAAGTCGGGAGGGCTACCCCCGCCCGTCTGTGCGGGGTAAACGGGCGGGTGGGTGGGGCAGAGCGCCGCGCAGCGGCGGGGACCACCCACCCGGTAGCGGGGGAACGACCGGCCGGAGCCGGGAGGGCTACCCCCGCCCGACTGTGCGGGGCAAACGGGTGGGTGGGTGGGGCAGGACGCCGCGCAGCGGCGGGGACCACCCAACCGGCAGTGGTGAACGACCGGCCGAAGTCGGGAGGGGTGCGGCCACTCGGCCGTGCCGGGTGCACGGGTGGGGCAGGGCGCCGCGCAGCGGCGGTGATCGTTCGCCCCGTGGGGGGACGGCCGCCGGGAGGGTGCGGTCGTCTCTTCGTGCCGGGTCGCGGGTGGGGGGCAGAGCGTCGCGCAGCGGCGGTTGTCGCCCGACCGGCCCGGGGAGCTGGGAGGGTGCGGTCCGGCAGGCGGGGCGGGTGTGCTGGGGGGCGCTGCTCTTCGGGGGGCGGGCGGGGTCAGGGGGCCGTGGGGGAAGAGGTGTCGGGGGCCGTCGGCTGCGCGTCCGAGGAGCTCGCGGCGTAGACGCCGATCCCCGCCGCCGCCGCGAGGACCACCCCGGCCACGCCGAGCGTGACCCGACGGCGCCGCGTGGAGGCGCGGTGCTTGGCGGAGCCGGGGCGGGCCGCGCCGGACGCCCGCGGCGCGCGGGCCGTGCCGCGGGCACCGCCGGCCAGCTCGTCGGGCCCCGGCACCCGCATCGAGGTGTGCGTGTCCCGGTTGTTGGAGTCGGCCGACGTCGACCCCGGCACCAGGGGGACCGCCCCGCGCCGGGGGGCGGCCGCACGCGGCTCGGGGGCGGAGTCCTCGTACGCCTCCTCGGCCGGCGAAGGCTCCGTGTCGGGCTCGTCGACGTCCAGCGGCGGCATCCCCGCGACCAGCGGCAACAGCTCCCGCAGCCGCGCCGCCAGCTCCGAGGCGCGCAGCCGCGAGGCGGGCGCCTTGGCGAGGCACTGGACGAGCAGCTGCCACAGCTCCTCGGGGATCCCGGGAAGCGGCACGACCGTTTCTGTGACGTGGCGGCGCAGGACCGCGCCGGGGTGGCCCCCGCCGAAGGGGGTGAACCCCGCGAGAAGCTCGTACAACACCGTCGCCAGGGCGTAGATGTCGACGGCGGCGCGCGGCGGAAGGCCCTCGATGATCTCGGGGGCGAGGTAGTCCGGCGTACCGATGATCTTCGTGGCGCGGGTCCGCCGCGGGGAGTCGATCAGCTTGGCGACGCCGAAGTCGGTGAGGAGCGCGGGGTGCGCCCCGCCGGGGCCGAGCGGGCCCTGCATGTCGAGGAGGACGTTCTCGGGCTTGACGTCACGGTGCACGATGCCCGCCGCGTGCGCGGCGGCGAGCCCGTCGGCGACGTCGGCGACGATCGCGACCGCGGCCTCGGGGGCCATGCGCCGCTCACGGTCGAGGCGGGTGCGCAGGTCCGTGCCGCGGACGAGATCCATGACGAGGGCCAGGTCGTTGCCGTCGACGACCAGGTCGTGCACGCCCACCACGCGCGCGTGGTCGAGGCTGAGCAGAGCCGTGCGCTCCTGGACGAAGCGGCCGACGAGTTCCTGGTCGGAGGCCAGGTCCTCGCGCAACAGCTTGATGGCGACGGGACCTTCGGGCCCCTCGCCGAGCCACACCGTGCCGGCGCTGCCACGGCCCAGGATCTGGTGGGCGGTGTACCGGCTGCCGATCTTGCGCGTCAAGACTGCTCCTACGGATGCGTGTTGGCGACAAAACTACGCGTCCTTGCCGCCAACCTTCACTCCGGGAGCAGAAATCACCCTGCAGATGTCGACAAATCCCCAGAGTCGTCCGGGGATTGCCCGCCCGCGCGGGCGGGCGCCAGGGAAAACCGGACAGGACCTAGTTGCCGCCGAGCTTTCCGACCCAGCCGCTGACCGTGTCGTACCAGTCCGTCAGCTGCTCCCAGTAGCCCTTCGTCGTGCCGATCCAGTCCTGCAACGGGCTGAACTCCCAGACCAGCCAGCTCGCCACGAAGAGGATGAGGATCGTGAACAGGCAGCCCTTGAGGCAGCCGAGCCCCGGGATCTTCATCGGGTTGGCGCTGCGCTGACGCGGCTGCCTCGGCTCGCGCGCGGGGCGCGGGGCGGGCTGCTGGGGCGCAGGCGGCTGCGGGGGCGCGGCGTACCGCTGGGGCTGGTGCTGCGGCTGGTGCTGCTGCGGCGCGGGAGCGTACGGCTGGGGCTGCTGCCGACGCGGCTGCTGGCCGCGCTGCTGCTGCCCGCGCTGCTGCGGCGAGTACTGCTGCGGGTGCGGCGGCTGCTGCTGGGGCCGGGCCACCTGACGCTGGGGGCGGCGGCGCAGCGGGTCCTGGTCGGGGTCGAGATAGGACTGGACCTGGGTCTGTTCGTTGCGGTCACGGGCCGCGCGCATCTGGTTCTGCCAGGGGTGCGGCTCGTTCGGGTCCGCCCCCGGGCCGTTCGGCGGGACCGGCGGCATGACCGCGGTCGGGTCGGCGGCGCCGCGGTTGTGCGGCAGTACGGAGGTGGGGTCGGCGTCGCCGTGGGCGCCGGTGCCGCGCATGACGCTGGTCGCCGCGTTCGGGTCGTACGCGCCCGCGTTGCTCGGCAGGACCTGCGTGGGGTCGGCCGCGCCCGGGGCGTCCGGCACGGGGGCGGGCGACGGGTCCGGCATGAGCAGGGCGCCCACGCCCTCCGCGGCGGCGATCTGCGCCGGAGTGGAGTGCACGCCCACGCCGTCGGCGACGGCCCGCAGGCCACGGGCGAGGTTCACGGCGCTGGGGCGGCGGTCCGGGTTCTTGTCCAGGCAGCGCTCGATGACCGTCCACAGCGGGTCGGGGACGGTCGAGGGGCGGCGCGGCTCGGCGCTGAGGTGCTGGTGCAGGACTTCGAGGGCCGAGCCACCGGCGAACGGCGGACGGCCGGTGACCAGCTCGTACAGGAGGATGCCGGCGCCGTAGATGTCGACGGCGCTGGTCTGCGGGCGGCCCTCGGCGGACTCCGGCGCGACGTACGCGGGCGTGCCGACGAACTCCTGGGTGCGGGTCAGGCCCGGGGAGTCCGCGAGGCGCGCGATGCCGAAGTCGGTGAGCATCGGGTGCATGCCCTCGGCGTCCTGCTTGACCAGGACGTTCGCGGGCTTCAGGTCGCGGTGTACGACGCCGTCGGCGTGGCTCGCGGCGAGCGCGTCGGCGATCTGGGCGGTCAGCAGGGCCGCGGCGACCGGCGTGAACGGGCCGTTCTCGCGCAGGTAGCGGTGCAGGTCGGGGCCGTCGACCAGGTCCATGACCAGGGCGAGGAGGTCGCCCTCGACGACCAGGTCGCGGGTTCTGACGATGTTCTGGTGGGTCAGCCTGAGCAGGACGGACCGCTCCCTGAGGAAGCGCATCACCACGTCCGCGTCGTTGGCCAGCTCTTCCTTGAGGACCTTGATCGCGACGGTCTCGCCGGGCTGGCCCGCGACGGCCGCCTCGGCGCCCGCGGTCTCCCGCTGGCGGGCTCGCCAGACGGTGCCCGTGGCGCCGCGCCCGAGCGGCTCCTCGAGCAGGTACTTGCTGCCTACCGGCCGCACGTCATGCGCTCCCTGCTGATCTGGCTGGTCCCGTCCGGACGCTGGTCCCGTCCGGGGGTCTGAGGTGTTCCGACCCACTGTAGTGCTGCCGAACGGGGCACCGGTCGATCCGATTCCGCCCGGCTGATTCCCGCGGATCACTGTCCGGGGCGCTGGCGGGTCGCTGTCGGGTCGCTGTCGGATCGCGTCGGGTCGCTGTCGGGTCACTGTCCGGGGGAAAGACGCTCGCCCGTGGCCATTGGTTGCCGGGCAGTCCCCATTTCGACCTTCCCGCACGGACCCTCGCGCCTGTCCCAGGCGGTCCAAGCAGGCACTTTTCCGAGCAGAGGCGACCAATCAAGATCACTTACCGGTGGCCGCCGGGCGTGTTGTCGGTGGCAGGTGCGAGGATGCCCCCAGTACTGGCCGACGTGCCCGTGTGCGGTGGGGGGAAACAGCGCGAGTCCCCGTGCCGGGCGCCCAGCGCAGAAGGGACCGCTGACGGCGATGCAGATCCGGCTGACCGTCCTCGGGCCGCGCAGCGGCCAGACCGAGCAGCAAGGCCGCCCCCCGGCGGCGACCGGGGTTCCCGGCGCCTGTGACGTGCTGGTCACCGCGCCCGCCGGGACCGCCCTCGCCGCGGTGGCCTCCGGCCTCGCCACGGCCGTGGCGGGCACCGAGAGCCCCCTCGTGCTGTACGCGGGCCCGGAGCGCCTGGACGCCCAGCGGTGCACGCTCGGCGAGCCCCCCTTGATCGACGGCGCGGTGCTCTCGCTGGGCGCGCCCGCCGAGCCGGGTCCCGAGCCGACCGGCGCGGCCGCCCAGCTGCACGTGGTGGCGGGGCCCGACGCGGGCGGCGTCCATCTGCTGCACGGCGGCCAGATCCGGGTCGGCCGCTCCGCCGACGCGGACGTCCCGCTGGACGACCCCGACGTCTCCCGGCTGCACTGCGCGGTCACCCTCGCCCAGGACGGCCGCGTGACCGTCACGGACCTGGGCTCGACGAACGGCACCTCGGTGGACGGCAGGGAGGTCACCGACCGTCCCGTGCCGCTCCCCCCGGGCTCCCTGCTGCGGATCGGCGAGTCCGCGCTCCGCCTGACCGGCGGCGGCCCCGGTGCGACCTCCGGAGCGGGCGCCGCCCTGACGACCGCCCCTGACGGCGAGGGGCACGTGCGCGTGCGGCCCGCCGAGACCCCCCAGCCCGCGTTCCTCGCGCCGGGGCGCCCTCCGGAGGGGGCCAACCACCATGCGTACGGCTCGGCGGCCTGGGGAGCGGCGGGCGGCGACGGCACGCACCGGTCGGCCGGGGCCCACGGGACACACGGAGCCCACGGGACCCACGGGACGCATGGCACACACGCGACTCACGGGACTCACGGCACTTCGGGGGCGTACGAGACACAGGAGCCGCACGCCGCACAGGCGTACGGGACGGCGGGGGGCTACGGCAGCGGGGCCGGGGCGTACGACGCGGTCGGCGGCGACCCGGGCGTCGTGCCGTCGCAGGGCGGCGCGCCCGACGCCGAGCGGACCCGCCTCGGCACCCCGCCGCGCGGCACGACGGTCCCGCGCGGCCTGCGCAAGCGGGGCGGCCTCTCGGCCTGGGCGCGGCGGCTGACCGGGGGCCGGGGCAGCGGGCAGGACGAGGGGGCGTACGACGGGTATGACGCGTACGACGCCGACGAGGACGGCGACGACGAGTTCGGGGCGCCGGAGCCCACGCCGGAGGAGCTTGCCGTCGCCGCCGCCGCGCGGACGCCCGAATCCTGGCCGGATCCCGCCACCCTCCTCTTGACGGCGCTCGGCCCCGGCCCCCGCCTCTGGGAGCGCGGCCCGGGCCATCCGGAGGCGCTCGCGGTGCGGCTCGGCACGGTCGACCGGGTGGCGCCCGACGACCGGACGCCGCTGCCCGCCGTGCCGGTCACGGTGAGCCTGCGGGAGGCGGGCGCGCTCGGCATCGCCGGGCCCAGGGAGCGGCTGACCGGGCTGGCGCGGGCGGTCATCGCCCAGCTCGGCGCGTTGCACTCCCCCGCCTGCCTGGAGATCGTGCTGATCAGCACGGACCGCGCGCGCACCACCGCGGAGCGCACCGCCGAGTGGGCCTGGCTCGGCTGGCTCCCCCATCTGCGGCCCACGCACGGCCAGGACTGCCGGCTCCTCCTCGCCTACGACCGCGACCAGGCGGCGGCGCGCACGGACGAGCTGATCCGGCGCCTTGACGACCACATCGCCGACGAGGGCGGCGCGGACGCCGAGGCGGCCGGTTTCGGGGTGGCCTCTCCCTACGGAGGACCCGGTCCCTTCGGGGGGCCCAGCCCCTCCGGAAGGCACGCTTCCGGGGAGCCCGCGTCGCGCACTGTCGTGATCGTCGACGGTGACCCCGGGTCGGCGGGGCTGCGCGAGGCGACCGTGCGGCTCGCCGGTGAGGGCGCGCGGGCCGGTATCCATGTCGTGTGCCTCGCCGAGACCGTGGCCGCCTCGCCCGCGTCGCCGGTCCTGGAGACGTACGAGGCCGCGTGTTCGGTGTCGCCCGCCTTCCGCGCGTGCGGTGCCGTCGCGCTGCTCAGCGGCGATGTGGCGACCGCGCTGCGGCTGATGCGGACGGCGGGCGGGCGGCCCGCGGGGCACGGCACCGTCGCCGCCGTGGACGCGGTGTCGGCGGCGTGGGCCGAGCGGTTCGCCCGGGCGCTCGCGCCGCTGCGGACGGACGGCACGGCCGGTGAGGGGCACGCGCGCGTGTCCGCGCCGCTGCCCCAAGCGGCCCGGCTCCTGGACGAGTTGGGTCTCGCCCGTGCCACGCCCGCCTCGCTGATGGCGCGCTGGGCCGCCGCGGCCGACGACGCGGAGGCGCTGGGCGGGCGGGCCGCCGCGGTGCTCGGCGCGGGGCCGCGCGGGCCCGTCGTCGTGGACCTCGCCGCCGACGGGCCGCATCTGCTGGCCGAGGGGCCCGCGGGCAGTGGGCGTACGGAGTTGTTGCGTTCCATCGCCGCCTCCCTCGCCGCCGCCGAGCGGCCCGACCGGCTCGGCATGGTGCTCGTCGACGGGCGGGACAGCGGGAGTGCGGGCGGGGGCGCCGGGCCGCAGGGCGCGGGGCTCGGGGTCTGCACGGACCTGCCACATGTCACCACGCATCTGGTGGCCAACGACCCGGTGCGGATGCGGGAGTTCGCGCAGTCCCTCGCCGCCGAGCTGAAGCGGCGGGCGGAGCTGCTGGGCAGGCTCGGGTTCGCCGAGTGGCATACGCAGCGGGAGGTCTCGGGGCGGATGGTGGCGCAGAGGTCGCCTTCGTCGGGCGGCGGGACGGGCGGGGCTTCCGGGGCGCGGGGGGCCTCCGAGGCCCGTGGTGCCTCCGGGGCCGCCGCCTCGGGAGCGGGCGGCGCGGATGGTTCCGCCTCTGCGTCCGCTGGGTCGGCTGGGTCGGCTGCGGCCGCTGGGCCCGCCGCGCCCGCGCAGGGGGCCGACGGTGACCTCGATCCGCCGGCCACCGGGTCCACGATGCGGCTGCGGCCCGCGTCGGCGCGGCAGCGGGCCGAGCCGGGGCCCGCGCTGCCGCGGCTCGTCGTCCTCGTCGACGACTTCGACGCGCTGCTCTCGCCCGCCCTCGGCTCGCCGGGGCGGCCCGCGGCCGGGTCGGTCGTGCGGGCCCTTGAGGCGGTGGCGCGGGACGGCGAGCGGCTCGGCGTGCACCTCGTGGCGGCGACGGGGCGCAGTGAGCGGATGCCGGAGACCGAGCTGGGGCAGCGGGCCTCGCTGCGGGTGGTTCTCGACGCGGTGGCCTCGGGGCCGGAGGAGCCCGCGCCCGGGCGGGGCGAGCTGCGGTCGCCGGACGGGCGGGCCACGGCCTTCCAGGCGGGGCGGGTGACGGGGCGGATTCCTCGTACGGCGACGCTGCGGCCCACGGTCGTGCCGCTGGAGTGGGAGCGGATGGGGGATCCGCCGGCTCGGCGGCCCGTGCGGGAGCTGGGGAACGGGCCTACGGATCTGGCCTTGCTGGCCAGTGCGTTGGAGCGGGCGGCGCGGTCCGTCTCGGCGGATCAGGTGCCGTCGCTTCTTTAGGCGGTGGGGGAGCGTCTGTTCCGTCCCCTTTGTCGCGGGGGGCGCCTGTGTCCCGTACGCCCGTTCTATCGGTTCCCTGAGCCGGGGCGTTGTGCCCACCCGTGCCGCCCTGCGGCACGCCTGCCCACAACGGGCAGGGCTCCGTCCGCGACGGGGTGGGCCCGCACGCCTGCCCACAACGGGCTGGCAGGCGCTGCCCTCAGCGGATCGTCGCCCCGTACACCCTCTCCACCCGCATCGTGATCAGTACGCGTCGCTCCGCGACCATCACCTCGCGGTACTCGGCCCAGTCCGGGTGTTCGCCCGCCGCCTTGCGGTAGTAGTCGACCAGGGCCTCCACCTCGGGGCCCCGGGGGTCCGTGCCCGGGCCCGTGAGGGTGACCGTGCCCTCCGCCGTGGCCCAGGCCATGCCGTCCGGGTGGGTGACCTCCAGTGCGGCCCGCGCGTCGCGGCGCAGGTTGGTGGTCTTCGCGGTGCCCGCCGTCGTCGAGATCTGGAGGAGGCCGGTGGCACGGTCGTACGACGGCAGGACCGGGGAGAGCTGGGGGCGGCCGTCCGCCTTGATCGTCGCGAGGACGCCGAGGCGACTGGCGGCGAGCAGCGCGTGCGGGTCGAAGGCCTGAGCGGAGCTGGCGGTGGCTTCAGTCATGTCGGGGCCAACCCGCGCCCCGGTGGTGCCTATTCCCCCCAGTGGTGTGACAAGACCGGGTACGCGCCGATGACGGCACGTCACAACGCCATCACGATCAACGAGTTGACACCGCAGGCCATCTTGCCGCCCCTCCCCGCACGGGCGTAGACAGGCCGCACGGGACTCGCCAGGGAAGAGAACGGGGCAGTGATGCGCAGCACTCTTCGCAGTACACGCAGGGCGCCAATCCATCGGCGCACCACCGCCAAAATCGCCGCGGCCGTCGTCGCGGGAACGCTCGCGCTCACCGCCACCGCATGCGGTGGCGACGGCGACGACGACGGGAAGAAGGGAGGCAAGGGCGGCGGCAAGGACAACGGCGCGTCGGTCCAACTGCCCAAGCTGGACGGGGAGAACGTCTCCGTCTCCGCCGTGTGGGGCGGCTCGGAGCGCAAGGTCTTCCTGAAGGTTCTGGAGGAGTTCGAGAAGAGGACGGGCGCCAAGGTCTCCTTCGTGCCCGCGCAGGACCCCATCATCAGCTTCCTGGAGTCGAAGGTGGCGGGCGGCGAGCCGCCGGACGTCGCGATGCTGCCGCAGGTCGGCGCGATCGAGCAGGCCGTGGAGAACAAGTGGGCCAAGCCGGTCGGTGCCGAGGCGCAGAAGCAGCTCGACAAGAACTACGCCAAGGGCTGGCAGGACCTCGGCGCGGTCGACGGCAAGCAGTACGGCGTGTACTTCAAGGCGGCCAACAAGTCGCTGGTCTGGTACAACACGCGCGTCTTCGAGAACGCGGGCGTGAGCGAGCCCAAGACCTGGGACGACTTCATGAAGACGGCCCAGACGATCTACGACTCCGGGGTGCCGCCGGTATCGGTGGCGGGCGCCGAGGCGTGGACGCTGACCGACTGGTTCGAGAACATCTATCTGTCGCAGGCGGGCCCGGAGAAGTACGACCAGCTCGCCCAGCACGAGATCAAGTGGACGGATCCGTCCGTGAAGGAGGCGCTGACCACGCTCGGTGAGCTGTTCGGGAAGAAGGGCTTCATCGCGGGCGGCGCGGACGGCGCGCTCCAGACGGAGTTCCCCGCGTCCGTGAAGCAGACCTTCAAGGGCGGCGACCAGCCGAAGGCGGGCATGGTCTTCGAGGGCGACATGGTCTCGCTGCCGATCTCGGAGACGAAGGCGAAGGTGGGCACCGACGCGAAGGTGTTCCCGTTCCCGGCCGTGGGCGAGGAGTCGCCGGCCGTGGTCGGCGGTGACGCGGCGGTCGCGCTGAAGGACAGCAAGGGCGCGCAGGCGCTGCTGACGTTCCTGGCCTCGCCGGACGCGGCCGAGATCTGGGCCGAGGCGGGCGGTTTCATCTCGCCCAACAAGAGCCTGGACCTGGCGGCCTACCCGAACGACGTGCAGCGCAGCATCGCCAAGGCGCTCATCGCGGCGGGCGACGACATCCGCTTCGACATGTCCGACCAGGCCCCGCAGGCCTTCGGCGGCACGCCGGGCAAGGGCGAGTGGAAGGCGTTGCAGGACTTCCTGAAGAACCCGAAGGACGTCGAGGGGACACAGAAGACGCTGGAGACGGCCGCCGCCAAGGCCTACAAGGACTGACGCGATGGCGTCCGCGAACGCCGGGGGCACCGCCAAGGTGGCGCCCCCGGCCCCGACCCCGCGCAAGAGCGTGACCGGCACCCGCAGGATGGTGGCGGTACTCTTCCTGCTGCCCGCCCTGGTGCTGCTCGGCGCGCTCGTCCTCTACCCCATCGGGTACTCGCTGTTCCGCAGCTTCTTCGACTCGTCGGGCGACTTCACGGCGTTCGACAACTACAAGACGCTGTTCACGGACGACAGCATTCTGACCGCCATCAAGAACAACGCGATCTGGCTGGTCGTGGCGCCCACGGTGGCGACCGCCCTCGGCCTGATCTTCGCCGTGCTGACCGAACGGGTGCGTTGGGGCACGGCGTTCAAGCTCGTCATCTTCATGCCGATGGCGATCTCGATGCTGGCCGCGGGCATCATCTTCCGGCTGGTGTACGAATCCGATCCCGACCGGGGCGTCGCCAACGCGGTGGCGGTGAGCGTGCACGACACGTTCGCCGAATCCTCGGCGTTCCCGCAGGCGCACCCCAGCATGAAGTCGCCCCTGAAGTCGGCCGGTGGCGGCGCCTTCATCACCAAGGACCCGGTGCGGGCGGGCACGCCCGTGGTGCTGCCACTGACTGGTGTGCCGCCGAACGAGATGCCGGACGACGCGAAGGCGGCGAAGGCGGCGCGGCCCGACCCGGACCGGGTCACCGGCACGGCCTGGCAGGACTTCACGCGCGGCAAGGGCCGGGGCGAGGTCAACGCCCCCGACACCGCCGAGTTCGGCTACGCGGGCATCAAGGTCGAGGCCGTCAAGGACGGCGAGGTGGTGGCGTCCACCGAGGCCGGGGCCGACGGCACCTTCGCGCTGCCGAAGGAGGCGGACGGGGCCCAACTGCGCTTCCCCGCATCGAACTTCCGCGAGCCGTACAACGGCGTCGACTGGCTCGGCCCGTCCCTGATCACGCCCGCGGTCATCGGCTCGTATCTGTGGATGTGGGCCGGGTTCGCGATGGTCCTGATCGCGGCGGGGCTCGCGAGCGTGCCGCGTGAACTCCTTGAGGCGGCGCGGGTGGACGGCGCCAACGAGTGGCAGGTGTTCCGGCGGGTGACGGTGCCGCTGCTCGCGCCGGTCCTCGCGGTGGTGCTGGTCACGCTCATGATCAACGTACTGAAGATCTTCGACCTGGTCTTCGTGATCCCGCCGGGCTCCTCGAAGGACGACGCGAACGTCCTCGCGCTCCAGCTCTACAACTCGGCGTTCGGCGACCGTGACGCGGGTGTGGCCAGCGCCATCGCGATGCTGCTCTTCCTCCTGGTGATCCCGGTGATGCTGTTCAACATCCGGCGCATGCGGCGGGAGGGGCGACGATGACGACCCAGACGGAGATCGTCAGGGCCAAGCAGTCCGTGGGCGGGCGCATCGCGTCCGCCCTGGGGGGCACCGCGCTGCGCGTGTTCCTGGTGCTCGTGGGGCTGTTCTGGCTGGTGCCGACCATCGGGCTGCTGATCGGCTCGCTGCGTACCTCCGCCGACATGAGCGAGAGCGGCTGGTGGAAGGTGTTCGGCGCGCCCTCGCAGATGACGCTGGACAACTACTCCAACCTCCTCAAGGACGAGACGATCACCGACTCGATCCTCTCCAGCGTCATGATCACCGTCCCGGCGACGTTGCTCGTGGTCGTCCTCGGCTCGCTCGCCGGGTACGCCTTCGCGTGGATGGACTTCCCGGGCCGCGACTGGTGGTTCATCGGGGTGGTCGGGCTGCTCGTGGTGCCGGTGCAGGTGGCGCTGTTGCCGGTCTCCGAACTCTTCGGCGAGATCGGCATCTTCGAGACGACGGTCGGCGTGGTCCTCTTCCACGTGGCCTTCGGCCTCCCCTTCGCCATCTTCCTGCTGCGGAACTTCTTCGCGGAGATCCCGCGCGAACTCCTGGAGGCGGCGCGCCTTGACGGGGCGGGTGAGCTGCGGCTCTTTCTGCGGGTCGTGATGCCGCTGGGGGCGCCCGCGATCGCCTCGCTCGGCATCTTCCAGTTCCTGTGGGTCTGGAACGACATGCTGATCGCGCTGATCTTCGCCGACTCGGAGAATCCGCCGATCACGGTGGCGCTCCAGCAGCAGGTGCGGTTCTTCGGCGACAACGTCCACATCCTGGCGCCCGGCGCCTTCATCTCGATGGTGATCCCGCTGGCGGTCTTCTTCGCGTTCCAGCGGCAGTTCGTGTCGGGTGTGATGGCGGGGGCGGTGAAGTAGGAGAGGCAGGCACAGCAGGCACGACAGGCACAGCAGGCGCGTCATATTCGTACGGTGATTCGAGGCGGCCCGCGTTCGGGCCGCCTCCTTCCGTGTGTCCCCCGGCCCGCGGGCCCCCGGCACTGCTCCGAGCGGATCGATTCCGCTGTGCGGGCGAGGGAAGCGGCCCGTGAGGCGAGCGGCGCGGAGCAAAAGTGGGCAAAGTAGACAAATGCGCCACTTTGGGTTCACGTCACCGCGCCGCCCCGGGCCTCCGCCGCCGTTCGTACGGCGGTTGCGCGCCAGTGCGCGCGGCACGCGGTTCCGGCTGGAGCGGGCCGCCGCGGGGCGGGTGCGGCGGGCCGCGGGGCGGGGCGAGCCCCTGCTGACGCCCGTGCACCTCTCGCTCCGCGACAGCCGCACGCTCAATGTCGCCCTCGCCGCGGAGGGAGCCACGGACCGGGCCCGGCTGCTCATCACCCGCGGCCACCGCCGGGTCGCCGTCCCCCTGGCCTTCGAGCGGCACTCCGCCGACGCCCCGCTGCTCACCGCCACGGTCACCCTGCGGGACATGCGGGACGGCGTCTGGCGGCTCACCGTCGAGACGCGGGACGCCGACGGACGCGTACGGCGACGGGGGATCGCGGCACTCGGGGACAGCGCGGTGCCGGGTACGCCGACCGTGCCGCACGCCCCCGATCCGCTCACCGGGACCCTCGTACGGATCGTCAGGTCCCGCAGCGGGCGGGCCGTGCTCCAGGCCACGCGGTCGCGGCCCCGCGCGGAGCTGGTGCGGTTCGCACCGCGCGGGGACGGGATCACCGTCCACGGCCGGCTGGTCGGGGCCGCCTCCCCGCCCCGGCGCGCGGAGGCCGTGCGGCGCAGGGACAAGGTCGTCGTGCCTGTCGATGTCGACGTCGACAGCGACAGCGACGCGGCGGGGCCGGGCGGCGCGTTCACCCTGCGGGTGCCGCTCGGCGCGATGACCGGGGCCGGGCCCGGGCAGTGGGTGTGGGACTTCCGGGTGGACGGGCTGCCGCTCGGGCGGTGGCTGTCCGACGTACGGGACCCGTCGGCCGCCTACCCGACCCCCTTCCGCGTCTTCGCGCTCCCGGACGGCGCACTGGTCCGCGCGCACGCCCACTTCACCCGGACGGGTGCCTTCGCGGTGACGTGCTGGGACATCACCGGCCTCACGCGCGAGCCGGCCGACCCCGCCCCCCGATCGCCCGCCCTCACCCCCGAACCATCCGCCCCCGCGTCCGCACCACCCGCCCTCACCCCCGAGCCCGCGAAGGAGACCTCATGAAGATCACGTATCTGCTCGGCTGGGGCGACGAGATGGGCGGCACCGAGCTGGCCACCTACACCCAGGCCAAGCACCTCGCCGAGCGCCCCGGCATCGAGGCCGAGGTCGTCTCCGTCTTCCGCACCCGCGCCGAGCCGTTCTTCGCCGAGGCGCGCGACCTGTCCGTCCGCTACCTCGTGGACCGCACCACGACCCCCGCACGGCCGGTGCGGGAGAGTGAGTTGGACGACGCCGCGTGCCGCACCCTCGCCGCGCTGCCCAGCGAGCTGATCAAGCCCGCCTGGGAAAACACCTTCGACCGGCTCTCCGACATCGAGCTGACCGCCGCGCTCACCGCGCTCGACACCGACGTCCTGGTCACCACCACGCCCGCGCTGCTCGCCGCCGCCGTGGCGCTGGTGCCCGCGCGTGTCGTCACCGTCCACCAGGAGCACCGCCCCACCCAGCGCCGCGGCCCCTCCGGCGAACCCCTGCTCCTGCACGCCCCCCGACTGGACGCCCTGGTCACGCTCACCGAACGCACCCGCGACTGGATCGCCGAGTCCCTCGGGGCCACCGCCCCCGAGCTGGCCGTTATCCCGAACGCGGTGCCGGACGGCTTCCGGCCGCGCGCCGACGGCGAGAGCAAGGTCATCGTCATGGCGGCGCGGCTGACCGGCGAGAAGCGCGTCGACCATGCCGTCCGCGCCTTCGCCCAGGTCGCCGACGCCCACCCGGGCTGGACGCTGCGGATCTTCGGCAGCGGCCACCGCGAGCGGCATCTGCGCCGACTCGTCGACGGGTTCGGCCTGCACGACCGGGTCGAACTGCTCGGCCCCTGCCAGGACATGGCCGCCGAGTGGGCCAAGGCGGGGCTGAGCCTGATGACCGCCGGGCACAACGAGGCGTTCCCGCTGGTGCTCCTCGAAGCGCTCGCCGCCGGGGTGCCCGTCATCGCCTACGACGTGCTGACCGGGCCCGCCGAGATCGTCCGGCACCGCGTCGACGGCCTCCTCGTGCCGCCCGGAGAGGTCGGTGAACTCGCCCGCGCCATGGACGAGTTGATGGGCGACGACGCGACCCGGCGCGCCTACGCCCGTGCCGCCCGCGAAGGCGTCTACGCCCGCTTCTCCTCGGCGGACGTCACCGCCCGCTGGGAGGAGCTGTACACCCGGCTCGTGGCGGACCGCGACCGGCCCCGGCGGCTGCGCGGGCGCGCGGACCGCGTCGCCCTCGGTGTCGCGTCCGGCGGCTGCGGCTTCCGGCCCACCGCCCCGCACACCTTCGACGCCGCGGCCGCCGCCGACGAGCGGGCCCGCGAGGACGAGATCATCGCCGCCGACACCACGGGCCGCGTGATCCGCTCGGTGGGCCGCCTCGCCGAGCGCCGCGACGACGTGCTCGCCCCGCGCATGGCGGAGTGGAACCTGCGGCTCACCGCATCCGCCCTGGAGGCCGGTGAGGTGCCCTACGTGCTCGTCCGCACCTCCGACGGCACCGCGCACACGCTGGCCGTGGCCGCCGACGACCAGAGCCGCGCCCTGAAGGCCCTGGCGGGGGCGTTGCGCGGGCAGCCCGTCTACGCCGAGCTGGTCAACCCGCGCGACGCGGCTCCCGGCGCCGTCCTGGCCGAACGCCTCGACTCCATCGGCGAGCTGTCCGGCGTGAAGGTCTTCAAGCCGGTGACCACGACGACGCTGTCGCTGCGGCACGGCGCGGGCCTCGCCTGCACCGTGGCGTTCTGGCCCCGGGCCGCGCGGAGCACGTCCGCGGCGGCCGACGGCTTCCGCGCGCCCTTCGGGACCACGCTCGCCGGCGGGGAGCTGCCCTCGCTCACCCCGACGGCGACCCTGCGGGTGGGAGACCGCGACTACCCCACCCTCCAGGTCTTCACCGAACTCCTCGTCAAGGACGTGGACTTCCCCATCGACGCCGTCTACACCTGGGTCGACGACTCCGACCCCGAGTGGCGCGCCCGCCGCGACGCGGCCCGCGGCGGCACCGGGCGGGAGTCGGCCGACGACGGCGCCGTGCGCTACCGCAACCGCGACGAGCTGCGCTTCAGCCTGCGCTCGCTGGCGATGTACGCGCCGTGGATCCGGCACGTGTACCTCGTCACGGCGGGGCAGGTCCCCGACTGGCTCGACCGCGACCACCCCGGCCTGACCGTCGTCGACCACCGCGAGCTGTTCGCCGAGCCCGACGCGTGCCTGCCGACCTTCAACTCGCACTCCATCGAGTCCCAGCTGCACCGGATCGAGGGCCTGTCGGAGCACTTCCTGTACTTCAACGACGACATGTTCCTCGGCCGCCCCACCACCCCGGACACCTTCTTCCTCAGCAACGGCCTGGCCCGCTTCTTCTGGTCGTCGGCGTCCGTGCCCGCCCTGCCCCTCTCCCCCGACGACGAGGGCTATCTGGCGGCGGCGAAGAACAACCGCGAGCTGCTGCGCCGCGCGTTCGGCAGGACGACGACGCACAGCTTCTTCCACGTGCCGTACGCGCTGCGCCGCAGCATCCTCACGGAGATCGCCGAGCGCTTCCCCGAGGAGACGGCGGCCACGGCCCGCAGCCGCTTCCGCTGCGCCGATGACTTCGCCCTGGTCTCCTCGCTGCACCAGCACTACGCCTACCTCACCGGGCGGGCGGTGCCGGGCTCCATCTCGTACGACTTCGTGGACATCGGCGACCGCGCCGACCACGCGCGCCTGGGGCGGCTGCTCCAGAACCGCGACCGCACGGCCTTCTGCATCGGGGAGTCCCCCGACAGCGGCATGGCTGACGAGGAGATGGCGCTCGCCATCAGGTCGTTCCTGACGGCGTACTTCCCGGTCCGCTCGCCCTACGAATCCTGAGGCGAGGAGGCCCCGGAAGGCAGGAAGAGCCGCCGGACGACGCGTTCGGCGGCCTTCCCGTCGTCGTAGGGGCAGAAGCGCGCCCGGAACGCGGACCGCAGCTTCGCCGCCTCCGGCGTGTCCCAGCCGCCGCCGCGGAACAGCTCGGTCAGCTCGTCCTCGGTGGTGGCCACGGCCCCCGGCGTCTCGCCCGGCCGCCCGGAGAGCAGGTCGAAGTAGGTGCCGCGGGCCAGCCGGTAGGCCTGCCAGTCGGGGGCGTACGTCACGATCGGGCGGTCCAGGCAGGCGTAGTCGAACATCAGCGACGAGTAGTCCGTGACGAGCGCGTCGGCGGCGAGGCAGAGGTCCTCCACGCGCGCGTGGCCGGTGACGTCGATGAGCCGCGGGTGCGCGTCGAGCCCGGCGTCGGCGCCGTAGAAGTAGTGGGCGCGCACGAGGACGACGTATTGGGGGCCGAGCCGTTCGGCGAACCGCTTGAGGTCCAGGCGGGGCAGGAAGCCCTTCTGGTAGTCGCGGTGGGTCGGCGCGTACAGCAGCACGGTCCGCCCGTCGCCGACGCCCAGCTGCGTGCGGATGCGGGCGATCTCCTCCTCGCCCGTCGTGAAGTACACGTCGTTGCGCGGATAGCCCGCCTCCAGCGGCTGGTAGGCGGTGGAAGGGTAGACGCGCTCCCAGATCTCCGTGGAGTGCGGGTTGGCGGAGAGGCTGAAGTCCCACTGGTCGGTGTGGTCCAGGACCTTCTGGAAGCTGATGCCGTGCGTGCCCGCCGGGTAGCGGCGCTGGTCCAGGCCCATCTTCTTCAGCGGGGTGCCGTGGTGGGTCTGGAGGTAGACCTGGCCGGGGCGCTTGGTGAAGCCGCCGGGGAAGCTGGAGTTGTTGACGAGGTACGTGGCCGTCGCCATCGCCTGCCAGTAGCGCCGGGAGCCTTCGACGACGTAGTCGACGCCTGCGGGCACCTTGTGCTTGTGGCGTCCGGAGACCACCCACACGCCCCGGATGTGCGGGGCCAGTTCGCGGGCCTTGGCGTGGATGGCGGCGGGGTTGCAGGAGACCGCGCGGTTCCAGTAGGCGCCGTAGACCGCGAGGTGCGGGTCGAGGGAGCGGTGCAGGTCGGTGCGGTAGGCGGCGCGCATGGCGCGGGCGCGCAGCCTCTTCTTCTGCTGCTTGAGGTGCCGGGTGAGGCGCAGGCGCCGGGTCTCGGCCTTGCGCAGGCCTTCGTAGGCGGTGAAGGAGGCGGCGGCGAGGGCCTTCTCCTCGGGGGTGCGGGGCTCGGTGCCGGGGGCCGCGCAGGCCCGGTGGAGGCGGGCCGCCTCGCGGAAGAAGTCGCGCCGGTCGGCAGCGCGGATCCGGCCCGGGTCGTCGAGGACGGCGAGGAGGTGGGCGGCGGCGTGCGGCAGGAGCCGGGCGCGGTCGGCGGGTCCGGCGGCGGCGAGGAGTTCCTCGTACCGCCCGACGAGCGCGAAGTGGTGCCTGCCCGGCGTCTTGGCGAAGCTGCCGCCGCGCCGCTCGCGCCAGCGCACGCAGCTCCGGTCGAGGACGGCGAGCCGCTCGCCCGCGCGCAGGGTCGCGGTGTGGACGGGCACCACGTCCTCGTACGCCCCTTCGGAGAAGGCCAGTTGGCTCTCGCGCCAGAAATCGCGGCGGAATACGCGGTTCCAGGCGGCCGGGGTGACGGAGAGCGGGTCGCCGGTGAGATGGTCGCCGCCGGGGCGGACGGTCTCCCACCAGTCGATGCGGTCGTGCGCGAAGAGCAGGACGTCCGGGTCGCCGTGTTCCGTGAGGGCCGCGTCGACGGCTTCGAGGGCGCCCGGCAGCAGCACGTCGTCGCCGTCGAGGAAGAGGAGATGGCCGCCGGTGGCGTGCTCGGCGCCGGTGTTGCGGGCGGGGCCGGTGCCCACCTGCGCGGTCAGGCGCAGCAGTTGCACGCGCGGGTCGCGCTCGGCGTACTCCGCGGCGATCGCGGCGCAGGCGTCGGGCGAGGCGTCGTCGACGACGATCAGTTCGAGGTCGCCGAAGGACTGGGTGACCACCGAGTCCAGGCATTCGCGCAGGTAGCCCTGGACGCGGTGGGCGGGGACGACAACGGAGAAGCGCGGCATGACAACCGACCGTAGTCAGCGGGGCACGGCCTGTCGAAGACCTCCCGTCACTCATTGGGGTGACAGACGCCGACGGTACTGACCGTCGGGAGCGACGAGCGGGCAAATGGGGCTAAATATGCCGTACTCCCATGAAAGGCCGGTCGCCGTGCAGCCCCGTCTCAGCGTCGTCGTGCCCATCTACAACGTCGAGGAGTTCCTGGAGGAGTGCCTGGAGTCGATCGCCCGGCAGACCCTGCACACCGCGGCCGGCCCGGGACGGTCCGGCGGGCCCGAGGGGCCGGGCGGCCTCGAATGCGTCATGGTCGACGACGGCTCGACCGACGCCAGCCCGCTCATCGCGCGTGAGTTCGCCGCCAGGGACCCCCGTTTCGTCTACGTCCGCCAGCGCAACGCCGGGCTGAGCGCCGCCCGCAACACCGGCGTGCGCAAGGCCTCGCCCACCGCCGAGTTCCTGACCTTCGTCGACAGCGACGACGTCGTGCCGCACGACGCGTACGAGCGGATGATCGCGAGCCTGGACGAGACCGGCTCGGACTTCGCGAGCGGCAACGTCTGGCGGCTCACCGAGCGCGGCCGCTCGCAGGCCTGGCAGTACAAGTGGCTGACCGAGCCGCGGGCGCGTACGCACATCTCCCGCGACCTGGACCTGCTCTCCGACCGCGTGGCCTGGAACAAGGTGTTCCGCCGCGCCTTCTGGGACCGGCACCGCTTCACCTTCCCCGAGGGCAAGCTCTACGAGGACACGCCCGTGATGATCCCGGCGCACTTCCTCGCCGGGTCCGTGGACGTGCTCAGCGACCACGTCTACTACTGGCGGGTCCGCGAGGGCTCCATCACCCGGCGGCGCACCGACGTCAAGGGCGTGCGGGACCGCATCGCGGCGTGCGCGCACGTCAGCGGCTTCCTCGCCGAGCACGCGCCGGAGATGAAGAAGACGTACGACGCCTCCTGCCTGCGCGACGACTTCGTGTACTTCCTGGAGGGGCTGCCGATGGGCGGCCCCGAGTACCGCGCCGCGTTCATGACGGACACGGCGGCCTTCCTGCGCCGCGCCGACCCGTCCGTGATCGCCGGGCTCCCCGTCGACCTGCGCATCAAATGGCAGCTCGTCCGTGAGGCGCGCACCGCCGAACTCATCGAGCTGCTCGCCTTCGAGCGGGCCAACGGCACCGCCTTCCACGTCCGCGGGGCGCTGCGCCGCCGCGCCTGCTACCCGGGCCTCGGCCGCGTCCCCGAGAAGCTGGCGCGGATCGGGCGTGCTGACCTGCCCGTGGTGGCGCGGGTCGGTGAGGCGCGGTGGGACGCCGAGGGCAAGCTGCGGATCAGCGGATACGCGTACGTACGCAATCTGGCGGCGACCCGCCCCGGGCACTCCGTCAAGGCGGGGCTGCTCAAGTCGGCGCACAGCAGGGGGCGGTTCCGGCACGTGCCGACGAGGACGGTCGCCGCGCCGCAGGCCACCGAGCAGTCGCGCCAGCAGCTGCACTGCTACGACCTGTCCGGCTTCGAGATGACCGTCGACCCCGAGCAGCTGAAGACGGGCGGGACGTGGCAGCCGGGGAACTGGCTGCTCGGCGTGGTCGTCGCCGGGCACGGCACGGTGCGGCGCGCGGCCGTGCGGTCCGCCGACGGGGCGTCCGCCCAGTCCCTGGTGCGCGAACTCGGCGACGGGCTCCGCCTGGTCCTCGGCTTCAGCAAGGGGCGGCTCGTGCTGCGGGTCCAGGAGTACGCGGCGCGCGTGGACGCCCATCGGCGCGACGGCGGCGACGTGGTGCTCAGCGGGAGCCTGCCGGGGCGGGTGCGGCCCAGGGCCCTGCGGCTCACCCACAAGCACTCCGGCACGGACCTCGACTATCCGGTGGCCCTCGCGGACGACCGCTTCGAGGTCCGGGTGCGGCTCGCGGATCTCGCGGGGGTGGCCCCTACCCCGCACCTCGCGCCCAAGGAGGTCGAGCCGCCGCACGGTGACCGCTGGCAGGCCAACCTCGTGCTGCCCGACGGCAGGCTGAAGTCCCTCGCGGCGACGCTGGACCTGGCCCCCGGGCGGTACGCCTCGGATACGGGCCGCGAGCTGTGCGCCACCGCCAACGACCAGGGGCAGCTGGTCGTCGAAGTGACCCGGCAGCCGATCGCCGACCGTGTCGCGTGGGGCGCGGACGGCACGCTGACCGTCGATCTGCTGGCGTCGCAGTCCGGCTGGCCCGAGGCGGAGTTCGTCCTGCGGCACAGCGGCCGCGACGAGGAGCTGGCGGTACCGGCCGTACGCGAGGGCGAGCGGCTGCGGGCGGTGGTGGCGCCGGGGGGCGGGGCGCTGCGGGAGGGGCGGTGGTACGCGTTCCTGCGGGAGGCGGGGGCGGAGGCCAGGGCCGGGGGCGGGGAGTGCCGGGAGGCCGAAAGGGCTGAGGGAGCCGGGCGGCGTGAGGATGGCATGCCCGTGCGGCTGCTCGCCTCCGTTGCCGCGAGGCTGCCGGTCCACCAGGCCGTCCAGGGGCGGGAGTTCACCGTCGACCGGCGGTTCGGGGACCGGCTGCTCGTCGAGGCGGGGTCCGTCCTCGCCCGCTCCGAGCGCGGCGCCTACCGCCGGCACCGGCTGCGCACCGCCCACTATCCGAACCACCGCGAGCGGCCGCTGAGGGACGCCGTCCTGTACTTCGACGGCGACTCGCCCCGCGCCGTCCACGAGGAGCTGGTGCGGCGCGGCGCCGACGTCGAGCACCTGTGGGTCACGCACGACCAGCAGACCCGCGTCCCGGCCGGCGCGAAGGGCGTGGAGGAGCACAGCGCCGCCTGGTACGAGGCGCTGGCCCGCTGCCGCCGCATCGTCACGGCGGGCCATCTGCCGGACTTCTTCGAGCGCCGCGAGGGCCAGACCGTCGTACAGACCTGGAACGGCGCCCCGCTCAAGCGCATCGGCACCGACCTCACCGGCACCCTCTACGCCGACCACGGCCACCTCGACGCCCTGCCCAGGCTCTCCCGCCAGTGGGACGTGCTGGTCTCGCCGAACCGCTTCTCCACCCCGCACCTGGGCCGCGCCCTCGCCTACGACGGTGAGGTCCTGGAAGCGGGCTCGCCCCGCAACGACGTGCTGTTCGGCGACGACCGCCGCAAGACCGCCGAGCGCGTCCGCCGCGAACTCGGCCTCACCCCGGACAAGCGGATCGTGCTGTACGCGCCGACGTACCGGGACCATCTCGCCTACTCCCCCGGCCGGTTCCGGTACGAGCCCGCGCTCGACTTCCGCGCCGCCGAGTCGGTGCTCGGCGACGACCACGTCCTGCTGGTGCGCAAGCACCCGCTGACCTCGGGCAGGCTGCCGGGCGCCCGCGCCCCCTTCGTACGCGATGTGTCGGCCCATCCCCGCGCCGCCGAACTCCTGCTGATCGCGGACGTGCTGGTGACCGACTACTCCTCGCTGATGTTCGACTTCGCGCACACCGGGCGTCCGATGCTCTTCCACGCGTACGACCTGGAGCACTACCGCGACACCGTGCGCGGCTTCTACCTCGACTTCGAGACGAGCGCCCCCGGCCCGCTGCTCGCCTCCACCGGCGAGGTCGTCGAGGCGCTGCGGGACCTGGACGCGATCGCGGCCCGGCACACGGACGCGTACACGGCGTTCCGCGAGGCCTACTGCGACCTGGACGACGGCAGGGCGGCGGCCCGCGTCGTGGAGAGGCTGATGCGGTGACCGGCACGACGCTCCTCGCCCGCGGCACCGCCCACGGCGCGACGGCGCTGCGCGGCGGCGGCCGGTGGCGCCCCTCCCCCTACCTGGTCTTCGGCGGGCTGTTCTGGCTGGTGATGTCGCTGGCGTTCTGGCGGGTGCCGATGTGCTGCGACTTCGGGCAGCACGCGGCGGTGGTCGAGCGCCTCAAGGACGACCTGCTCCACCCCGCGCACCCGATGGCGGACCTGCCGGGCGAGGGCAGCGCGTACTACTCGCCGTACGCGGTCGCCCAGGGCGTGTTCGCCAAGGTGACGGGGCTCGCGGGCTGGCAGGTCGTGAAGCTGGCGGGCCCGCTCAACCTCCTGGTCCTGCTCACCGGCATCGGCCGTTTCGTGCGCGGCCTCACCACGCGGCCGTGGGCGCCGGTGCTCGCGCTGTGCGCGATGGTGCTGCTGTGGGGCACGCGCATGGCGTGGTGGAGCGGCTATCTGGGCCTGATGTCGATGACGGGGAACCTCGGCTACCCCTCGACGTTCGCGATCGGGCTCGCGTTCTGGGCGTGGGCGTGGGCCGGTTCGCTGGCCCGGGGCCCCCGCTGGGATTCGGCGTGGGCGTCGGGGCGGGGCCTTTGGCCTTACGTCGGTCTGGGCGCCCTGTGCGGGCTCATCCTGCTCATCCACCCGATCTCGTCGGTGGCGGCGGTGCTCGGCGTGGTCGCGTTCGCGGCGTCCGACCGCAGGGTGTGGGCGTGGGCACGGCTCGGGGCGTGGGCGGCGACCGGTCTGACCGCGGCGGTCGTGGCGGCGCTCTGGCCGTACTTCAGCGTCTTCTCCCTGGTCGGCGATGAGAGCGTCGACTGGATCCACCGCCAGCTCTACACCGAGATGCCGCAGCGCTTCTGGCTCGCGCTGCTCGGGCTCCCGGCCCTGTGGCTGCGGCTGCGCAGGGACCGCAGGGATCCGCTGGTGCTGATGTTCGTCCTGGAGTGCGCGGTCGTCGCGTACGGCTGGGTCAGCGGCCACTACACCTACGGCCGCATCCTCGGCCTGACCCTGGTCCCGCTCCAGTTCGCCCTCGCCATCGAGCTGGCGGCGCCGCGGACCTGGGGGTGGCGGCGGGGCGCGCTCGCGGGGGCGGCGGCGCTCGGGGCCTGCGTGGGGTTCTTCCAGATCCAGGCGGGCGCCGTCGTGCCGCGCGCGCTCGACCCGATCGGCTTCGACCAGCCGCCGCGCTGGCCCGGCTACGGCTGGGCGGTCGAGCACATGCGCCGGGGCGACGTCGTCCTGACCAACGGCTACTGGCCCACGCGGTCGGTGCCCGGTCACGGCGCCAACCTCGTCGCGCCCGCCTGGCCGGACGCCTCGCTCGACGAGGACGTGCGCAATCGCCGCCTGGCGGCCGTACGCGCCTATCTCTCCCCCGACTCCACGCGCGCGGGGCGCATGGCGACCGTGCGCCGCTACGAGGTGCGGTGGCTGCTGCTCAGCCGCGACCAGAAGGTGCCTCCGGAGGCGGTGGTCGTCGACTGGAGCCGGCGGACCGGCGAGGTGCTGGCGCGGGTCGGCGGGTCGGCGGGTCAAAAGCCCCACAAGGAGGCAAGGCCGCACCCATGAATGCCCCACTAATCGGATAATTACCAGTAACCACTAACATTTCCCCCGTGGACCGCACTCTGTCTCAGCCGACTGCCCAGAACCCCTCCCCCTCTAACGCGTCCGCCTCCCAGGTCTCCGTCGTCGTGATCGGCTACGACGACGCGGCCCACGTCGCGGACGCGGTGCGCTCCGCGCTGGCCCAAGGTCCCGTCGTCCGCGAGGTGATCGCCGTCGACGACTGCTCGACGGACGGCAGCGCGGAGATCCTCGCCGCCCTCGCCGAGCGGGACCACCGCGTGAAGGTGATCCGCCGCGCGACCAACAGCGGCGGCTGCGGCACGCCCCGCAACGACGGCATCGACGCCGCGTCCGCGCCGTACGTGATGTTCCTCGACAGCGACGACGTGCTGCCGCCCGGCGCCGCCATCGCGCTGCTCGCCGCGGCCGAGCGGCACGGCTGCGAGGTCGCGTCCGGCCTGTGCGTGCGCCGCGAACTGCCCGCAGGGCGCGAGGTGCCCTGGCAGCCCGAGCTGTACACGAAGGCCCGGCTCGTCGCCCGGCCCGAGCTGCGCACCCGCCTCGTCCACGACACGCTCTGCGTCAACAAGCTCTACCGCACGGACTTTCTGCGCGCGCACGGCATCCGCTTCCCCGAAGGCCGCTTCATCTACGAGGACTTCGTCTTCACCGCGCGCGTGCTCGCCGCGGGCCCGCGCATCGCGCTCGTCCCGGACACGGTGTACGTGTGGCATGTGCGCCGGGCCGCCGCCAAGCTGTCGATCTCCCTGGACCGCGCCGGGATCGCCAACTGGCAGGCCCGCATGGAGGCGCACCGCCAGTCCGTGGAGATCCTGCGGGACGCGCGCGGCACCGGGGGCAAGCGGCTCGCGCGGGCGGCCCGCGCCAAGTTCCTCGACCACGGGCTGCGCATGTACGCCCGTGAACTCCCCTCGCGCGGCAAGGAGTACCAGCGCGAGTGGTGGTCGCTCACGCGCGCGTACCTGACGACGTTCGACGCCGCCGACCTCGACGCGGCGCCCGCCCCCGGCCGCGTCATCGCGCGCGTCGTCCTCGCCTCCGAGGAGCCGCGCGACCTGGCGCGGCTGCGGCAGGTGGCGGCGCGCCCGGCCCGGCTCGCCCCGCCGTACCCGAGGGCGGCCGACGCCACCCCGGTCTGGGCGGCCGACCTGCCCCAGGTGACGTTGGAGCACCTGCTCGTACGCCCCATGCGGCTGCTGCCCCTCGCGGTCGACGGCGAGCTGAGCCCGCGCGCGGGCGGCACGCGGCTCGTGCTGCGGCTGCGGGAGCTGTACGGGCGGGTGGCACAGGCGGGGCCCGCCACCGTCGACGTCGAGCTGGTCCACCGGTTGAGCGGCCTGCCCGGTCTGCGCAGGACGGCGGCGTTCGCCCCGGAGCGGCCCGGCGAGACCTGGACGGCCACGGTCCTGCTCGACCTCGGCGCGCTGGACGGGGCGGTGTGGGACGTACGGCTGCGGCTCCACTTCGACGACGGGACCTCGCGGGACACGACCGCGCGGGCCGTCGCCGGGCCGGGGCTGCTGCGGCGCACGGTGGTGCCGGGCGGGCGGCGCGGCATCCTGCTCGTCCAGCCGTACGCCACCCAGGCGGGGAACCTCTCGGTGCGGCTCGCGCCGGGGGTGCGGGGCGTGGCCGGGGTGGTGAAGCGGCGCGCGGCCCGGCTGGTCCGGTCCGCGCTCGACGCCGCACGGCGTGCTTCGGGGCTCTGACGCGCCCCGTACACGCCCTCTGCGAGACTTGCAGGCCACCTCGACGCACGCGCGACAAGACGGGAATCGACGACCATGACCTGGCTGATCACCGGCGGCGCCGGATACATCGGAGCGCATGTCGTCCGCGCCATGACGGAGGCGGGCGAGCGGGCGGTGGTCTACGACGACCTGTCCAGCGGCATCGCCGAGCGCGTCCCCGCGGGCGTCCCCCTCGTCACCGGTTCGACCCTGGACGCGGAGCTGCTGGCCCGCACCCTGAAGGACCACGCGATCACCGGCGTCATCCATCTCGCGGCGAAGAAGCAGGTCGGCGAGTCGGTGGAGCGCCCGCTGCACTACTACCGGGAGAACGTGGAGGGCCTGCGGGTGCTCCTCGACGCGGTGGTGGCGGCCGGCGCCCCCTCCTTCGTCTTCTCCTCGTCCGCCGCGGTGTACGGCATGCCGGACGTCGACCTCGTCACCGAGGAGACGCCGTGCCTGCCGATGAGCCCGTACGGCGAGACGAAGCTGGCGGGCGAGTGGCTGGTGCGGGCCGTGGGGCGCGCGCACGGCCTGGCGACGGCGTCCCTGCGCTACTTCAACGTGGCGGGCGCGGCCACGCCGGAGCTGGCCGACACCGGCGTCTTCAACCTCGTCCCGATGGTCTTCGAGAAGCTCACGGACGGCGAGGCCCCCCGTATCTTCGGCGCGGACTACGCCACCCCGGACGGCACGTGCGTACGGGACTACATCCACGTCGTGGACCTGGCCGAGGCCCATGTGGCGACGGCCCGCAAGCTCGCGTCGGCCGCGCCCGGCACCGACCTGACCCTCAACATCGGCCGGGGCGAGGGCGTTTCGGTCCGCGAGATGACCGACCTCATCAACGAGGTCACGGGCCACGACACCCCCGCCGAGGTCACTGCCCGCCGCCCCGGCGACCCGGCCCGCGTGGTGGCCGCCGCGGACCGCATCGCCGCGGAGCTGGGCTGGTCGGCCAAGCGGGACGTCCGCGACATGATCGCGTCGGCGTGGGCGGGGTGGGTGCGGCTGCATCCGGGGGCGGAGCCTCAGCCGCGCCCGACGGCGGAGCCCAAGTAAGCCCGGGCAGGCCGGGCACGCCGTGCGGGTCGCCTCAGAGCGCCCGCAGCCCCGCCGCCGTGGCCGTCGCGAGCCGGGCCAGGTACCCCTTGTCCAGCTCCGCCCGCACCACCACCGAGCGCCAGTAGAGCGGCCCCGACACCAGGTCGAGGGCCAGCTCCTCGTCGGTGCCCTCGCGTAGCTCGCCGCGCTCGACGGCCGCCCGGACGATGCCGCTCGCGACCCCGTGCTGGCCCTCCCGCAGCGCCTTCTGGAGCGCCTCGGCGATCTCGGGGTTGCGGGCCGCCTCCGCCTGGAGGTCCGGGATGATCTGCGAGGCGACCGGGTGCCGCAGGGCGCGCGAGGTCACCTCGTACAGCAGCCGCAGATCCCCCTCCAGGGAGCCCGTGTCCGGCGCCGGGAGGCCCTGCACCGCTATGGCCGAGACCAGGTCGAGCACGAGGTGCAGCTTGGACCGCCAGCGGCGGTAGACCGCCGTCTTTCCCACGCCCGCGCGCCGCGCGATGCCCTCGATGGACATGCGCGCGTAGCCGACGGAGGCCAGCTCCTCGAAGACCGCGGCGCGGATCGCCTCCGTCACGTCCTCGCGGAGCACGGCGGCCCCGGCGGGCGCCCTGCGGCGCGGCGATGCGCCGCGCGGTCCGCTCGCCCGTTCACCCTGTGGCCTGCTCGTCGTCATACGGACAGCATAAACAGCGCGGAACGTCACGACGATACGGTTGCGTTCCGACGTGCTCTCGCCCTACGCTCGCGTTGCGACGATACGGGCCCGTCCCGACGTACGCTCCAGCCTCCCCGAGCGAAAGCCACGGACGTGAGCCAAGTCCTCGACGCACCCCCCACTACGGCGGCCACCCCCCTCTCCCCCGCCGAACTCGCCGCCCTGCACGGCCTGACCGTCAGCGGCGCCCGCCCCTCGCTCCCCGCTTACGTGCGCCAGCTGTGGCAGCGCCGCCACTTCATCACCGCCTTCGCGACAGCCAAGCTGACGGCGCAGTACAGCCAGGCGAAGCTCGGCCAGCTCTGGCAGGTGATGACGCCGCTGCTGAACGCGGCGGTCTACTACTTCATCTTCGGCGTCCTGATGAACACCAAGCGGGACGTGGAGGACTACGTCCCGTTCCTGGTCACCGGCGTCTTCGTCTTCACCTTCACCCAGCAGTCCGTCATGGCGGGCACCCGCGCCATATCGGGCAGCCTCGGCCTGGTCCGCGCCCTGCACTTCCCGCGCGCCTCGCTGCCCATCTCGTACTGCCTGCAACAGCTCCAGCAGCTGCTCTTCTCCATGTGCGCGCTGGTCGTGATCCTGCTCTGCTTCGGCGTGCCGCCCACGGCGTCCTGGCTCCTGGTGGTCCCGGTCCTGGCGCTCCAGTTCACGTTCAACACGGGCCTCGCGCTCGTCATGGCCCGGCTCGGCAGCAAGACGCCGGACATCGCGCAGCTGATGCCGTTCGTGCTGCGGACCTGGATGTACGTGTCCGGGGTGATGTGGAGCATCGACGCGGTACTCAAGGACCAGCACCTGCCGCACGCCGTGCAGGTCCTCCTGGAGTGCAATCCCGCCGCCGTCTACATCGACCTGATGCGGTTCGCGCTGATCGACAGCTTCACGCGGGGCCAGCTGCCGCACCACGTGTGGGCCTGGGCGCTGGGCTGGGCCCTGCTCGCCGGGGTCGGCGGCTTCCTCTACTTCTGGAAGGCGGAAGAGACGTATGGCCGAGGCTGAGACCCCACAGGGACAGGGGCGGGAGGACAACGCCCCCACCGTCATCGTCGACCAGGTCGACATCGTCTACCGCGTCCACGGCGCGGGCGCCACGGCGGGCCGGGGCGCCGCGACCGCCGCGCTCGGCCGCATCCTGAGGCGGGGCGGCTCCCCCGACGTCCGCAAGGTGCACGCCGTCAGGAACGTCTCCTTCACCGCCCGCAAGGGCGAGGCCATCGGCCTGATCGGCACCAACGGCTCCGGCAAGTCCACGCTGCTCAAGGCGGTCGCGGGCCTGCTCCCCGTCGAGCGCGGCCGGATCTTCTCCGACGGCCAGCCCTCCCTCCTCGGCGTCAACGCGGCCCTGATGAACGACCTGACCGGCGAGCGCAACGTCCGCCTCGGCGCCCTCGCCATGGGCATGTCGCGCGAGCAGATCGAGGAGCGCTACCAGGAGATCGTCGACTTCTCCGGGATCAACGAGAAGGGCGACTTCATCACGCTGCCGATGCGTACGTACTCCTCGGGCATGGCGGCGCGGCTCCGCTTCTCCATCGGCTCGGCCAAGGACCACGACGTACTGCTCATCGACGAGGCCCTGGCCACCGGGGACCGCTCCTTCCAGAAGCGCTCCGAGGCCCGCATCCGCGAGCTGCGCGAGCGCGCGGGCACGGTCTTCCTGGTCAGCCACAACAACAAGTCGATCCGGGACACCTGCGACCGGGTGCTGTGGCTGGAGCGCGGCGAGCTGCGGATGGACGGCCCCACGGCGGACGTACTGAAGGAGTACGAGCGTTTCACAAACCCGGACAGGTAGCCCTTTTGTCGCATCAATACGCGCATCCTTACACTATGGGAGCGTTTAGCAACAGAAGGAGTGCGCGTGCAGCCACGGCTGAGTGTTGTCGTCCCCGTCTACAACGTCGAGCTCTACCTCGACGAGTGCCTGGAGTCCCTGGCGGCCCAGACCTTCACGGACTTCGAAGTGGTCATGGTCGACGACGGGTCGACGGACGGCAGCGCGGCCATCGCCGAGCGCTTCGCGGCGGCCGACCCGCGCTTCCGGCTGATATCCCAGGAGAACAAGGGCCTGGGCGCGGCGCGCAACACCGGCGTACGGGAGATGTCCCCGCACAGCGAGTACCTCGCCTTCGTGGACAGCGACGACACGCTGCCCGCCACGGCGTACGCGCTGATGATCGAGACGCTTGACGGGACCGGGTCGGACTTCGCGGCGGGCAACGTGACCCGCTTCCGCTCCGCCGGGTACGTGCAGTCGCCCGTGCACCGCGTGCCCTTCGCGACGACCCGGCTGCGTACGCACGTCTCCAGGTTCCGCCCGCTGCTGACCGACCGCACCGCGTGGAACAAGGTCTACCGCCGCTCCTTCTGGGAGCGGCACCAGCTCGCATACCCGGAGGCCATGCTCTACGAGGACGCGCCCGTCAGCGTCCCCGCGCACTACCTCGCGGACTCCGTCGACGTGCTGAGCGAGCCGATCTACAACTGGCGCGAGCGTGAGATCGGCGAGCGTTCCATCACGCAGAACCGCACCAATCCGCAGGGCCTGATCGACCGCGTGAAGTCGATCCGCATGGTCCGTGACTTCCTGCTCGCGCGGGTCGGCGAGGACCCGATGTACGCCGAGCACCTGCGGGTCTACGACAACAACGCGCTCGCCGAGGAGATCCCCCTGTTCTGGCGGGTCCTGCCGGGCTCGGACGCCGCCTACCAGGAGGCGTTCCTGGAGCACGTGGGCCGGCTCGTGCGCGAGATCGGGCAGGACGCGGTGCGGGCGCTGCACGTGCCGCACAAGCTGAAGCTGTATCTCACCGTGCACCGGCGCCTGGACGAGCTGATCGCCCAGCTGGAGTTCGAGAAGGAGCACCCCGGCTCGATCCCCGTCTCCGGGACGCTGCACCCGAAGGCCGACTACCCCTTCCTCGACCCGACCGCCCCTGTGCCGGACGCGGTCCTGCGCCTCGACCCGGAGCTGCGGCTGCGCAGCCGCCTCGACGAGGCCGCCTGGCACGACGGCAAGCTGTGGCTCTCGGGCTGGGCGTTCCCGCGCCAGCTCGGCGCCGAGTCGCGGAGCAAGACGCTGAAGTCGCTGATCCTGAAGGAGAAGGGCAGCCGCCGTACGGTCCTTGTGCCCGCACGCAGCCATCTCGACCCGGAGGCCACGGTGGCCTCGGGAGCGGAGTTCCGGCACGCCGACTGGGCGGGATTCGGGGCGCTGGTGAACCCCGCGCGGCTGCGGCGGCGCGGCAAGTGGGTCGACGGGCTGTGGCGGGTGCGGATCGCCGTGGCGGGCACGGGCTCGACCCCGCGGCGCGGGCCGCTGTACGGGGCGGGCACGGGCTCCGGCCAGACGCCGCCCGCGCACTGGGTGACCGAGGATGTCCGGGTGGCCCCGCAGATCCAGGACGGCGAGCTGGCGATCCGCGTGGAGACGGCGCACGCGCGTGCGCTGGAGGTCCGCGCGGAGGGCTCCGGCCTTCTCGTACGCGGCGTCCTGCGCACGGCTCCCGAGGGCGAGCCCCGCCTGCGCATGCGCCACCGCGAGTCCGGCACGATCCTCACGGTGCCGCTGGACCTCGACGCCCCGAGGGAGGGCCGCGTCCCCTTCACGGCTCTGGTGGAGACGGCGTCCCTGAGGGAGGTCCGCGAGGACCACGAGCGGTTGCGCCCGACGCAGGCGGAACGCGCGATTGGCCGCTGGGACATGTCGGTAGAGGTGACGGCTGCTGCTACCGCTGCTGCCGCTGTGGGCAATCGTTCCGCAGGGCGGAACGGGTGGGCACAGCCCACAGCGCAGGGTGCCGAAAAGGAGGCGCCCACCAAGACGACCCGCCTAGCCCTGATCCTGGATGACCGGGAGGGCTTCTCCGGCGCCCAGTTCCCCCACGCCAACCGCACGGTCTACGCCCGCCGCAGCCCCGGCGGCTACCTCCAGCTCTGCGACCAGCCAACCCAGCCCCTGGTGGACCACGTCTCCGTACAGCCCGACGGCACGGTCACCCTCACCGGCAGCTACCCCGCCGCCGGAACCCACGGCTTGGAACTGGTCCTCCGCCAGACCTGGTCGGGCCACGAGTACACATTCCCCGCCCACGCCAGGAACGGCCGGTTCACGGCAAGCTTCGTCCCCGCCCCCACCCACCCCTACGCCACCGGAACCCCCCTCCGCGCCGGCTTCTGGTGGCCGTCCATCCAGAAGCCGGACGGCACCCGCACCGCGGTCCAGCTCGCCCCGCCCGTCCACGCCCACCTCCCCCTGGAGGTCACGGCGCACGGCAAGCGCGTGGAGCTACAGGCCCGCCAGTACGACCAGCTGGCCCTGATGGCCCACTCCGAGCTGCGCCCCGACGAGCGCAGCCGCTACCGCCAGACCCGGCTCCGCACCGAGGCCTACCCCACCGCCCGCCACGAGCCGCTGCGCGAGGCCGTTCTGTACGACGTCTTCGGCGGCCGCATGTACGGCGACTCCCCGCGCGCCATCCACGAGGAGATGGTCCGCCGCGGCCTGCCGGTCGAACACCTCTGGGTCGTCAAGGACGGCCAGTGCGAGGTCCCGCCGACCGCGAAGGCGGTCCGCGTGCACAGCCCCGAGTACTACGAGGCGATGGCCCGCTCCCGCTACCTCGTCGGCAACACGCACTTCCCGCGCTGGCTGGAGCGGCGCGAGGGCCAGCAGATCATCCAGACCTGGCACGGCACCCCGCTGAAGCGGATCGGCTTCGACTTCGACAACGACCACTTCGCCGGCACGCAGTACCTCATGGACCTGGACCGCGAGCGCCACCAGTGGTCGATGCTGCTCTCCCCGAACCGGTTCAGCACGCCGATCATGCGCAGCGCCTTCCGGTTCGGCGGCGACGTGGACGGCGAGCTGCTCGAAGCGGGCTACCCCCGCAACGACGTCCTGCTCGCCCCGGACCGCGCCGAGCGCGCCGCCCGCGTACGCCGTGCCCTCGGCCTGCCCGACGGCAAGAAGGTGATCCTCTACGCCCCGACCTGGCGCGAGGACAAGCAGCGCCACCGCGGCGGCTTCCTCCTCGACCTGCGTATCGACCTGGAGAAGGCGCGCCACGAGCTGGGCGAGGACCATGTCCTCCTGATCCGCCCGCACGCCCACATCGTGGAGCCGGTGCCGGGCGCGGGCGACGGCTTCGTATGGGATGTCGCGGGCTATCCGGACATCATGGACCTGCTTCTGATCGCGGACGTCCTGGTCACCGACTACTCCTCGGTGATGTTCGACTTCGCCGTGACGGGCCGTCCGATGCTCTTCTTCACGTACGACCTGGAGCACTACCGCGACCGTCTGCGCGGCTTCTACTTCGACTTCGAGAAGCGCGCGCCGGGCCCGCTGGTCCCGACCTCCGACGAGCTGATCGCCGCGCTGCGGGATCTGAACGCGGAGAGCGAGCTGTACGAGAAGGAGTACGGGAAGGCGTACGAGGAGTTCCGCGCCGAGTTCTGCGACCTGGACGACGGGCGGGCCGCGAGCCGCGTGGTGGACCGGATGCTCGCCCACCGAGGGACGGCGACCGCATGAACACCGAGGAGGGGGGCACCGCCATGCCCGAGCAGAGCGACACCGCGGGACCCGTGCTGAGCGTGGTCGTCCACGGCCGTAACGTCCAGGGCCACCTGGCCGCCGGCCTGGACGCCCTCGCCGCGCAGGCCTCGCCGGGCGTCGAGGTGATCGTCGCCGCCGTGGGCGCCTCCGCGCAGGCCGCGGCCGCGGACCGGCCGGGCGTCACCGTCGTACCGCTGCCCGAGGGGACGGGCGACGGCGCGGCGCGCGCCGTGGGCGCCGAGCGGGCGGCGGGCCGCTGGCTGCACTTCGTCCACAGCAAGGACACCGTGCCGACGGGCGCACCCCGCACGCTCGCGGACCGCGTGGCCGACCTCGCCGGTGGCGCGGACGACGTGAGCGGCACGAACGGCACGAGCGGTACGAGCGGCGCGGACGTGCTCGTCGTCGACCACGTCCGCTCCACCTGGCGGCACCGGGGGATGCCGAGCCCCGACGGCAAGTACCTCGCCAAGCAGGCCCGCAGGGCGCTGCCGCTCGCGGACTGCCCGGACCTGCTGCGGGTCACGCCCCTGCTGGGCAACCGCGTGTTGCGGGCGGACTTCTGGCGGGCGCACGCCGCTCAGCTGGCCGGGGAGGATGAGACGTTCACCGCGTACGCCGCCCTGCTCCTCGCGGGCCGTATCGCCGCGCTCGACCAAGTCGCCCTGAACGTAAGGGAGTTGCGGGCCGAGAGCCTGCCCTCGGGGCCGCCCGAGGCCCGCTTCGGCGTCATCGCGCGCTATGAGTCGCTGCTCGCCCTCGCCGCGGACCTCGGCCTCCCGGCGGCGCCCCGCACCGTGCTCTACGACGTCATGGTCGGCGACTGCCTGCGCGTCGTCGCCCGCGAGAAGCTGCCCGACCCCGTGCGCAGGGAGTTCTTCCACCGCGCCTCGAAGGCCGCCGTCGCGTGGCGTCCCGAGGGCCACCAGCGGCCGGGCGGTCTCGAAGGCGTGCGGCGCCGCATCCTCGAAGAGGACGCGTACACGAAGTACCGCACGTTCCAGACCGCCAACCAGCAGCGCCGCAAGCTCAGGTCGGCGGTCGTCTCGCGCAAGCACAAGGTGGGCCTGAAGGTCCGCGACCTGCGCTACCGCAGGGAGCTGGAGCGCCCCGTCGACCCCAACCTCGCCGTGTTCACTGCCTATTGGGACCGGGGCGTGGCCTGCAACCCGGCCGCGATCGCGGCCAAGCTCGCCGAACTCGCGCCGCACATCCACCCGGTGTGGGTCGTCACGGCGGCGAACGTACCGCTGCTGCCGCCCGGCACCGACCACATCGTGCCCGGCACGCGCCGCTACTGGGAGATGATGGCCCGCGCGAAGTACCTGGTCAACAACGTCAACTTCCCCAACGCGGTCGTCAAGCGCCCCGACGCGATCCACCTCCAGACCCACCACGGCACGCCGCTCAAGCGCATGGGCCTGGACCAGCTCGACTACCCGGCCGCCGCCAAGGGACTGAACTTCCACAGCCTGCTGGCCCGCGTCGACAAGTGGACGTACAGCGTCTCCGCGAACAGTCACTCCACGCAGATGTGGGAACGCGCGTACCCCTCGCGCTACACCTCCCTCGACCACGGCTATCCGCGCAACGACGTCTTCTACCGCGCGTCGGCCGCCGACATCCGGGCGATCCGCGAGCGGCTCGGCATCGCGCCCGGCAAGCGGGCGATCCTCTACGCGCCCACCCACCGCGACTACGAGGCGGCCTGGACCCCGCGCCTGGACCTGGCCACGCTCGCCGACCGCCTCGGCGAGGACACCGTCCTGCTCGTGCGCGGCCACTACTTCTACGGCGGCACGGCCTCGCCGCTCGCGGGTCTGCGCAGGAGCGGCAGGATCATCGACGTCTCGTCCTACGACCCGGTGGAGGACCTCTCCCTCGCGGCGGACGCGCTGATCACGGACTACTCGTCGATCATGTTCGACTATGCCAACCTGGACCGGCCGATCGTCATCTACGCCGACGACTGGGAAACGTACGCCACCACGCGCGGCGTCTACTTCGACCTACTGGCGGAGGCGCCGGGCCAAGTGGCGCGCACGCAGGACGAGCTGACGGACCTCCTCACCTCCGACGCGTGGCGCGACGGCTCGTCGACGAAGGCGCGCAAGGCATTCCGTGAGCGCTTCTGCGAGTACGACGACGGGCGCGCCGCCGAGCGGGTCGTACGCCGTGTCTTCCTCGGCGAGAGCGAGGAGTCCCTGCCGCCCGTGACCCCGGTCGGCGAGCGCACCCCGGCCCCGACGCCCGAGGAGGCGACGCAGCGATGACCCGCACCCCCGATGTCACCGTGACGGTGATCGTCTACAACGACGCGGACCGCCTGCCGCGCGCGGTGGCCTCCCTGCGCCGCCAGACGCACGCGAACATCGAGATCATCATCAGCGACGACCACTCGACGGACCACACCCCCGAGGTGGCCCGCCGGCTGGCGGCGGAGGACGACCGCGTCAGCTATCTCCGTCTGCCGGAGAACAGCGGCGGTTGCAGCGCGCCGCGCAACCGCGCGCTGGAGATCGCGCACGCCCCGTATCTGATGTTCCTGGACAGCGACGACGAACTCCCCGAGCGGGCAGTCGAGTTGCTGCTTGCCGCACACCGCGAGCGCGAGGTGGACTTCGCGATGGGCGCGGTGGAGCGGGTACGGGTGGACACGGGCCGCACCTCGACCTGGATGCCGCACCTGGTGGCGGAGCGCCGCACGGTGGAGGGCATCGAGTCCGAACCCGCGCTCCTCTTCGAACACCTCTCGACGAGCAAGATGTACCGCCGGGAGTTCCTGGACCGCAACGGCCTGCGCTTCCCGGAGGGCATCCACTACGAGGACCAGCTCTTCTCGGCGCAGGCGTACTGCCTGGCGAAGTCCTTCACGGTGATCCCCGAGCCGGTCTACCGCTGGTACATAGCCCCCTACGAGGCGGCGGAGTCGGCGTCGATCTCGAACCAGCGCCACAAGCTGTCGAACGTACGGGACCGGGTCCACGTACAGCGCCTGATAGACGACTTCTTGAGGACGAGCGGCCACGAGGGGATCAAGGAATCGAAGGACTACAAATTCCTGAAGCACGACTTCCGGATGTACGCGGGAGATCTCCCCTTCCGCGACGAGGAATGGCTGTCAGGCTTCGCGCGGATCGTCAACCCCTACCTGGCGGAGCTGTCCCCCGGCGCGTACGCCCGCCTCCCCCGAGCCGAGCGGGTGGTCCTCCAACTGGTCCGCGACAACCGCCTGGCGGACGCCCGGCTTGCGGCGCGGGGCCTGGGCCACGGGGTGGCGCCGCGCGAGACGTCCATGGACGCCGAGGGCCGTGTCTACTGGGGCGGACGGATCCCGGAGACGGACCGGGCCCGCGCCGAACTGGACCTCTCCAACCAGGGCCTGGACTCCCGCCCGTTCCCGAGCGCGCAGTTCCGCCACGAGATCACGCGCATCGAACGCGGCCCCGGCGCCTCGGTCGACCTGACCATCCGCACCTACGACCCGGGCCTGCGCCTGCCGGTCGGCCCGCAGGTGGCGACGGTGCTCCTGGCCCCCGGCAGGCGCCGCATGAAGACCCCGTTCCGCCTGAACCCGGTCCGCCCCGGCGTCTTCGAGGGCAAGGCGCACCTGGACCTGACCGCGGCCCCCCTCCCCCTGAACGGCTTCGAGGGCACCCGCCACCCGGTCCTCCAACTCACCGCGGGCCCCCTGCGCAACACCTCCCTGCTCCTGGCCCCGCTCTCCTTCCCACCCCTGAAGGCCCGCATCGACTACCGCGCCGGCGCACTCCCGCACGAGGTGACACTGGAACCGGAGGGCCGCGCCTCGGGCCGCCTCCAACTCCGCTGGACCCCGGTGGGCGTCACGGCCAACCTCATCCGCCCCCTGGCCCGAAGGGCGGGCACGGGAGCGGGGGCGCGGGTCCGCAGGGCGGCGAGGCTGGTGGCTAGCGTGGTGCGGTGAGGGCCGGGGGCCCGGACCCTCGACAGCCGCCATCCGCAGGGCGCCGCCCGGCTCCCCGACAGCCGCCATCCGCAAGGCGCCGCCCGGACCCCCAGCAGGCGCCTCCGCAAGGCGCCACTCGGATCCCCAACAGCCGCCATCCGCAAGGCGCCGCCCGGACCCCCAGCAGGCGCCTCCGCAAGGCGCCACTCGGATCCCCAACAGCCGCCATCCGCAAGGCGCCGCCCCTTCCCCACCCACCACCCCCCACCCGCCCTACACAGCCGTCACACCCCCAGTGGCCGCCCACCCCGGTCGGCCAGGAGCAGTGCGAGCGGCCCGGCGGGGAGGAGGAACCGCCCGTCGGCGGCGGCGTCGAGCGCGTCGGCCATGGCCCACCAGGACAGCTTGAAGTCCCGCTCCGACGGCGTCAGCTCGTGGATGCGGTCCACGCCATCTACGGCGACGCGGAAGCGACAAAGCACCTGTCGTTCGAACCACGCACCCGCGACCAGGTAGGCCAGATCATCGCCCGCTCCATGGTCTCCGCCACCGCCGAGCCCCGGGACGAGTACTGCCTCGCCATCACCGAGCGCGAGAGCGGCCGGCTCATCGGCTACGCCCGCCTCGCCCTCGACCCGCACCAGCCGAAAGCGGCAACGATGGGCGGCGCCCTCCACCCCTCCGTCTGGAGGCTCGGCTACGGCACGGAGACCGTGGGCATCCTCCTGGGCCTGGCCTTCGGCGACCTCGGTCTGCACCGCGTATGGGCGGCCCGCGCACCTCTGAACACCGCCTCCCACAAGACGTTGCTCCGCGCCGGATTACAGGAGGAGGGACGGATCAGGCAGCACGTCCTCGTGCACGGCGCGTGGCGGGACTCCCTCACCTACTCGATCCTCGAGGATGAATGGAAGGCCACCGCGGACGGGGGACGCTGAAGGCGCCACCGATGAGTTCCCGCCGCCCCGGCAGTCTCCCCTTCGTCGCACCCCGAGCAAGAGGAGAGACACCACCCATGCCACAGCTGCTGCGAGTACAGAACTTCTGCGTCTCGACGGACGGATTCGGCGCCGGTGAGCACCAGAGTCTGGAGAGGCCCTTCGGGCACGCCGACCCCGGGGACCTGGTCTCCTGGGCCGGGGCCACCGCCAGTTGGCCCGGGCGGACCGATCCCGGGGGCAGCCGCGGGCTCGATGATTACTTCACCCGGGACTTCACGCACAACATCGGCGCCGAGATCATGGGCCGCAACAAGTTCGGGCCCCAGCGCGGGCCCTGGCAGGACCATGAGTGGCGCGGGTGGTGGGGCGACGAACCCCCGTTCCGGACACCGGTGTTCGTCATGACCCACCACAAGCGGCCCTCGTTCACGCTCTCCGACACCACGTTCCACTTCGTCGACGGCGAACCGGCCGACGTCCTCGAACAGGCGCGGGAGGCGGCGGGCGGCAAGGACGTCCGGCTCGGTGGCGGGGCCACCACGATCAGGGAGTTCCTCGACGCGGGCCTCGTCGACACGATGCACGTGGCCGTCTCGCGGGTGGAGCTGGGCTCCGGCGTGCGGCTGTGGAAGTCGCCCGATGAGCTGCTCGACCGGTTCCACCACGAGGTCGTCCCCAGCCCGAGCGGCGTCACGCACCATCTGTTCTGGCGCAGGTGACACGGGCGCCGCGCCCGTCCCTGGGCGCGGGTCAGCCCACCACCTCGTACAGCACCTGCCCCTTCGGCCCCGCGCCCGCCACCCGCAGCGCGGGGTCCCCGGGGCGCAGGCCCCCGTCCCCCGGGTACTGCACGATCCACCGCACCCCGTACCGGCGCAGGATGCCGAGGCGTTCCGTGCGCGGGGTCGCGGGGGCGAAGTAGGCGCGTACCGCGTCCGCCCGTGCCTCCTGGTCCGGCAGGAAGAAGTCCGGGTAGCCGGGGGCCACCGTGTAGGGGCCGTACGCCGGAATCTGGCGGGACGGGAAGGTCTTCGCCATGACCACGTCGCCGTGGCGGACCTGCGGGGCCAGCCAGTCGTAGCCGGACCAGGGGGCCTTGTACTTGGCGGCCACCGGCCCCGGCAACACCCCACGCGGCACCACGTACCCCAGCGTCCCCGCCTGTGTCCACGCGCCCAGCAGCAACGCCGCGCCGAGCAGCCCCGCGCCCACCCGCCGCACACCCGCGCGGCCCGCCTCGAAGACCTCGAGCACCGCCGCCAGCTGGGCGGGGATGAGGGCGGCGGGCAGCACCCTGCCCCATGAGTAGTGGCCGGTCAGGCCGCCCGCCGCGAACATCGCCGCGCCGAGCGCGAAGAAGAGGACCAGGGGATCGCGGTGGTCCCTGCGCCATCGGAGGACCAGTGCCGCCACCCCCAGCAGCGCAAGGCCGAAGTGCGGCAGCAGCCCCCGGTACAGCGAGCGGTGGATCTCCTCAAGGCCGCCCACGCCGAGCAGGCCGAAGAAGGAGTAATACGGCCATGCCGCCAGCACCGAGAGCCCGAACGCCACGCCCCCGGTCAGGCGCAACAGCACCGGCCTGCTCGGCCACGGCCGCGCCCCCAGGACCATCGCGAGCGCCCCGAACGTCGCGACGACGCCCGTGAACTGGTGGCACAGGAGGATCACGGACCACAGCGCCCCCAGGCCGAGGAAGACGAGCCACCCTCCGCCCCTCAGGGACTTCCGCACCAGCGCCCAGAAGTGGAAGGAGAGGCCGAGCGCGAACGTACTCGGGTACGAGACCGTCAGCGCGAGGGAGTTGAGGCCGAGGAACCCGCTCCAGTTGAAGAGCCCCGGGCCCCAGAGCAAGAGCAGGGCAAGCAGCGCCAGCGGCACCGCCCCGGGCCGCGTACTGAACGTACGTACGAAGTGGCGGACCCCCGTCACCAGCAGGCCGAGGCCGACCAGCGCGGCCACCCTCAGCACCACGAACGTGCCGAGTCCGGTCACCTTGGCAAGGCAGCCGAGGAGCAGCGTCCAGGGGGAGTAATAGGGGCTCGGGGTGTCCGCGTCGACCAGCGGATCGCCGGGACTCAGCAGGTCGGCCCGCAGGCGTTCGATCGTCGCCGCGTGGATGCCGAGGTCGCCCGCCCACGGCAGGCGGACGATCACCAGGAGGAGCAGAGCCAGGAGGAGCAGGGCCGAGAGGCGCAGGGGCGAGAGGCGCAGGGGCGAGAGGCGCAGGGCCTGCGGGGTGACCGCGCGCGGAGCCCGTATGCCGGCCCTACTGGCGTCGCGCATCGTGCTGGAAGACCCACGTCCGGTAGACCAGGAAGCGGAACCCCGACGCCAGGACGATCGACAGCGCCTTGGCGATGTTCGAGCCGAGCGGCCCGCTCATCCCCGCGCCGTGGTACGCCGCGTAGAACAGGACGCTCTCCATCGCGACGCCGATCCCGCTGAAGACGAAGAAGAGGGCGATCTGCCGCTTGGTGCGCGAGGCGCGGTCCCGGTAGGCGAAGAAGCGGAAGCCGAGGTAGTTGGTGCCCATCGCCACGCAGCTGGCAAGGACCGTCGCCGTCATCGGGCGCGAGCCGAGGCCGAGCAGCAGGAGGTTGAAGACGACGAGGTTGACGGCGACACCGCTGCCGCCGACCAGGCCGAACTTCACCAGCTCCAGACAGAGCGCGCGCAGCCTCGCGAGGACCGACCGGGGCGCCGGGAGCGTTGCGGCGGCGGAGGACGCCGGGCCCGCCTCCGGAGCGGGCGGCGCGGTCGTGGCGGGCGGGGCCTCCTTCAGAGCGGGCGCCGTCATCCGCGCACCCCCGTACCCGCACCCGTACCCGGCCGGGAGCCGCCCGTCCCGAGCCGCAGCTTCCACGGCATGACGATCGACTCCAGCTGCACCATCAGGTTCATCTTCGACTCGCCGACCGTGCGGTCCTCGAAGTGGATCGGCACCTCCATGACGCCGAAGCCGCGCCGCAGCGCCCGGTACTTCATCTCGACCTGGAAGCTGTAGCCCGCGCTGTCCACGGAGGCCAGGTCGATGGCGCGCAGGGCGTCCGCGCGCCAGATGTTGAAGCCGCCGGTGATGTCGCGGACGCGCGTGCCGAGGATGGTGCCCGCGTAGGCGTTGGCCCAGCGGGAGAGCAGCTTGCGGTGGGCGCCCCAGGCGTCGGAGAGCGTGCCGCCCTGCACATACCGGCTGCCGATGACGACGCCCGCGTCGGTGGAGAGTGCGACGCCGAGCAGCTCGGCGGCCTTGGCCACGGGGTGGCTGCCGTCGGCGTCCATCTGGAGGACGTACTCCGCGCCCTCGGCGACGGCCCGGGTCATACCGGCCGCGTAGGCCCGGCCGAGGCCGTCCTTCTCGGTGCGGTGCAGGACGCTCATCCGGGCGCTGCCGTACCGCTCCGCGAAGCGCTCGGCGATGTCGCCGGTGCCGTCGGGGCTGGAGTCGTCGACGACGAGGAGGCGCAGGCCGGGCAGGGGGAGGGCCATCAGGGCCTCCGCCATGCCGGGCAGGTTCCCCGCTTCGTTGTACGTGGGCATGACGACGGTCAGCGGGGTGGCGGCCCAGGCTTCGGGCAGTCTCGCGGCGAGGTCGTCGGAGAGGTTCTCGGGGGTGTTCACAGTCACGGCTGGGGCCCTTCGGTGGTCCGCGGTCGATGGGTGGTCCGGTTCCCTGGCGCTGTGGATCTCGTACCTCCGTCAGACAATCTCACCCACCTTAGACCAAATGCCCGAATTGATGGGGTATGGCGAATCTCATCACCCATTCCGCGCCACGCAGGCAACCAATCAGGCCAAGGAAAGCTCCGCCCGAAGTGGCCGTACCTCCGCACCCACCGAGCGGCAACACGAGATCCACCACCGAAGACGCCGACGGGCCGCCCCACGTTGCCCGAGACCCCCGCGACCCGAACCGTGCGCCCTCACAGCCAGCGGCGCAGCACCATCCCGGGAGCGCGGTGCACCAGCCACCCGCTGGCCGCGCCGATCACGGCACCGACGGCCACATCGCTGGGATAGTGCGCACCGGAGTGCACCCGCTCGACCGCGACCGCCACCGCCGGGACCGCGCAGGCGGCGCCCCAGCCGAGGGAGGTTCCGGCGACGGCGGCGGCGAAGCCGACGGCGGCGGCGGTGTGCCCGGAGGGGAACGAGGAGCTGTCCGGGCGGTCGTGGACGCCGTCGTGGGGGATCAGCTCCTCGGGCGGCCTGCGCCGCTCGTAGAGCTGCTTGCACACCGCGTTGGAGGCCAGCTCCGCGACCCCCATGGCGGCAAGGCCCGCGAGCGCGGCCTTCCGTTCCCGGTAGCCGCCGGTGGCGGACATGAGCACCGCCGCGGCCCACCACAGTTTGGTGTGCTCGGCCGCCGACTCCACCGCGGGCAGCACGTGCCGCGTCAGGGGAGAGGTCCAGTGGGCCACGCGACGGGTGAGCCGTTCATCGCCATCTTTGACATCCGCCAAGCCGATCATGTGTGCCAGTTTCCCGCCCCCACACCTGTCATGCACGAATGAGAGATGCATACGGTGCGGTTTCCCGGGCACCTGGAGTTGCAGATTCCAAAAAGTTTTTGGCAACAACAGATGGAGGAGCTGACGTGTCATTCCTGTGGGCCATCATCGCGGGTCTCATCATCGGCGTGATCGCCAAACTCGTCCTGCCGGGACGTCAGCCCATTCCCCTTTGGCTGACGGTCATCCTGGGTATCCTCGGCGCCGTCATCGGCAACGCGCTCGCCAGCGCCTTCGGCGTACGTGACACCGGTGGCATCGACTGGATCAGGCACATCTTCCAGATCGGCGTCGCCGCCGCCCTGATCGCACTGGTCACTCCCCTGTGGGCCCGGCGCGGGGCCCGCCACCACGCCTGATCGGCGCACCCCGCTCGACATGTGAAAAAAGGGGGCGCCCCGAGCCACAAGGCTCGGGGCGCCCCCTTTTCACGTACCGGATACCGGATATCGGATACCGCCGGCAACGCCTACGAATGCGTACGCAACAACGTCCGCATCGTCCGCATCGCCACCGACAGATTCGCCAGATCGAACGCGTCGGAACTCTGGATCTCCTCCAGAGTCGTCCGCGCCCGGCTCAGGATCGGCGCGTTCTTCTCCTCCCACGCCTTGAAGCGCTGCTCCGGCGTGGACTCGCCGCTGCCCGCGGCCAGTACGTCGGCCGTCAGCGCGGCGTGCGCCGCGTACAGGTCCTCGCGGATGGAGGCGCGCGCCATGGACTGCCAGCGGTCGGCCCGCGGCAGCTCGATGATGCGGTCCATGAGCTGGGTGATCCGCAGCCGGTCGGCGAGGTCGTAGTAGACCTCGGCGACGGCCATCGCGTCGGTGCCCACCCGGTCGGCGACCGCGACGATGTCGAGCGCCGGGAAGGCGGAGGAGAACCCGGCGACGCGCTGGGCGAGCGCGTCGGGGACGCCCGCGCCCGTCAGCTCGTCCCGGATGCCCTCGTACCACTCCAGGTCGGAGCCGCGCAGCAGGGTCGGCAGCGCGTCCCAGACCTGGGCGACGCCCTCGCCGAAGAAGTCGATGGTCTCGGCGAGCTGGAGCGGCTGCGGCCGGTTGTTGAGCAGCCAGCGCGAGCCGCGCTCCACGAGGCGGCGCGAGTGGAGCCGCACCCGCGTCTGCACATCGGCGGCGACGACATTGTCGAGCGCCTCGACCGCGTCCCAGACCTCGCTGAGCCCGAAGATCTCCCGCGCGGCCAGCTGGGCCCGCACGATCTCCTCCAGGGAGGCCCCGGTCTCCTCCCGCAGCCGGTGCAGGAAGGTCGAACCGCCGGTGTTCACCGTGTCGTTGACCAGGACGGTCGTGATGATCTCGCGGCGCAGCGCGTGCGCGTCGACCTGCTCGGGGAACCTCTCGCGCAGCGCCTGCGGGAAGTAGGCGTGCAGCAGGCGCCGCAGGTACGCGTCGTCGGGCAGCGTCGTCTGGATCAGCTCGTCGGCGGCCGTGATCTTCGTGTAGGCGAGGAGGACGGCCAGCTCGGGCTGGGTCAGGCCGCGCGTGGAGTTGAGCAGTTCGCGGATCTGCCGGTCGTTCGGCAGGAACTCCAGGCCCCGGTCGAGGTGGCCCTGCTTGCCGAGCCTGCGCATGAAGCGCTGGTGGGCGTGGAGCAGGGACGGCGACTGGGCGACGGCGTTGGCCAGCGCGGTGTTCTGCGCGTAGTTGTTGCGCAGCACCAGGTGCCCGACCTCGTCGGTCATCTCGGCGAGCAGCTTGTTGCGCTGCTTGACGGTCATGTCGCCGTCCGTGACGACCGCGTTGAGCAGGATCTTGATGTTCACCTCGTGGTCGGAGGTGTCCACGCCCGCGCTGTTGTCGATCGCGTCGGTGTTGATGCGGCCACCGGCGCGCGCGAACTCGATGCGGCCCAGCTGGGTCAGACCGAGGTTGCCGCCCTCGCCGACGACCTTGACGCGCAGGTCGGCGCCGTCGACGCGGATCGCGTCGTTCGCCTTGTCGCCGACGTCGGCGTGCGACTCCGCCGACGACTTCACGTACGTACCGATGCCGCCGTTCCACAGCAGGTCGACGGGGGCCTGGAGGATGGCCCGCATCAGGTCGGCCGGGGTCATCTTGGCGACGCCGGACTCGATGCCGAGGGCCTCGCGGATGTGGGCGTTGAGCTGGATCGCCTTGGCGGAGCGCGGGAAGATCCCGCCGCCGTTGGAGAGCAGCTTCTTGTCGTAGTCGGCCCAGGAGGAGCGCGGCAGTTCGAACAGGCGGCGGCGCTCGGCGTAGGAGGTCGCGGCGTCCGGCTTCGGGTCGATGAAGATGTGCCGGTGGTCGAAGGCCGCGATCAGGCGGATGTGCTCCGAGAGGAGCATGCCGTTGCCGAACACGTCACCGGACATGTCGCCGACGCCGACGACCGTGAAGTCCTCGGACTGGGTGTCGCAGCCCAGCTCCCGGAAGTGCCGCTTGACGGACTCCCAGGCGCCGCGGGCGGTGATGCCCATGCCCTTGTGGTCGTAGCCGGCGGAGCCGCCGGAGGCGAAGGCGTCGCCGAGCCAGAAGTCGTACGACTCCGCGACCTGGTTCGCGATGTCCGAGAAGGTCGCGGTGCCCTTGTCGGCGGCGACGACGAGGTAGGTGTCGTCCTCGTCGTGGCGCACCACGTCCGAGGGCGGCACGACCTCACCGGCGACGAGGTTGTCGGTGATGTCGAGCAGTGCCGAGATGAACGTCTTGTAGCAGGCGACGCCTTCCGCCAGCCACGCGTCGCGGTCCTCCGACGGGTCCGGCAGCTGCTTGGCGACGAAGCCGCCCTTGGCGCCGACGGGCACGATGACGGTGTTCTTCACCATCTGCGCCTTGACCAGACCGAGGATCTCCGTACGGAAGTCCTCCTTCCGGTCGGACCAGCGCAGACCGCCGCGCGCGACCTTGCCGAAGCGCAGGTGCACGCCCTCGACGCGCGGCGAGTACACCCAGATCTCGTACGCGGGCCGGGGCGCGGGCAGGTCGGGGATGGCCTGCGGGTCGAACTTCATGGAGACGTACGAGTGCGGCTCGCCGCTCTCCGTGCGCTGGAAGAAGTTGGTCCGCAGGGTCGCCTTGATGACGGTGAGGAAGGACCGCAGGATCCGGTCCTCGTCGAGCGAGGCGACCTGGTCGAGCGCCCCGTCCAGCTCTTCGAGGAGCCCGTCGGTCAGCTCGGTCCCGGCGCGCTGGTGGTCCGGCGACATGCGCGCCTCGAAGAGCGAGACGAGCAGCCGGGTGGTGTGGACGTTGTTGCGGAGGGTGTCCTCCATGTAGTCCTGGCTGAACGTGGAGCCCGCCTGGCGCAGGTACTTGGCGTAGGCCCGGAGGACCATCGCCTGCCGCCAGTTGAGGCCCGCGCGAAGGACCAGCGAGTTGAAGCCGTCGACCTCGGCCGCGCCGGTCCAGGCGGCGGCGAAGGCCTCCTGGAAGCGCTCGCGGCCGTCGTCGCCGAGGTAGTCGCTGCTGCCGTTGGGGGACTTGGGCATGCGCAGCCCGAAGTCGTAGATCCACGCGTGCGTACGGTCGGCGCAGCGCAGCTCGTACGGGCGCTCGTCGGTGACCTCGACGCCGAGGCGCTGGAGGACGGGAAGCACCGCGGAGAGGGAGACCTGCTCGCCGGAGCGGTAGATCTTGAAGCGGCGCTCGCCGGGCGCGGCGCCCACCGGCTCGTAGAGGGAGAGCGCGAAGTCCTTGTCGCCCTTGCCGAGCTGCTCCAGGTGCTGGAGGTCGGCGACGGCGGCGCGCGGCGTGTGGTCGGCCTTGTAGCCCTCGGGGAAGGCGCCCCCGTAGCGGCGCAGGAGTTCGGCGGCGCGCTCCTCGCCGCACTCGGCGGTCAGCGCCTCGGCGAAGCCGTCGGCCCACGAGCGGGCGGCGTCGACGAGCCGTCCCTCGATGCGCTCGACGTCGGCGTCGGAGAGGTCGGGGACCTCGGCGCCCTTCGGCACCCTGACCACGAAGTGGATGCGGGAGAGGATCGACTCCGTGTTCCAGGCGGTGAAGTCGACGCTCGCGCCGTTCAGCTCCTCCTTGAGGATGTCGATGATCCGCAGCCGGACGCCGGTGGTGTAGCGGTCGCGCGGCAGGTAGACGAGGGCGGAGTAGTAGCGCCCGTACTCGTCCTTGCGCAGGTAGAGCCGGAGCCTGCGCCGCTCCTGGAGGTAGAGCACGCTCGTCACGATGGAGCGCAGCTCGTCGGCCGGGGTCTGGAACAGCTCGTCGCGCGGGTAGGTCTCCAGGATCTGGAGCAGGTCGCGCCCGTCGTGGCTGTTGGCCGAGAAGCCCGCGCCCTTGAGCACCTCCGCGACCTTGCGGCGGATGACGGGCACGCGGCGCACGGACTCGGTGTACGCGGCGGACGAGAAGAGCCCGAGGAAGCGGCGCTCACCGATGACGTTGCCCTCGGCGTCGAACTTCTTCACGCCGACGTAGTCGAGGTAGCTGGGCCGGTGGACGGTGGCCCGGCTGTTGGCCTTGGTCAGCACGAGCAGCTTGTGCTCGCGGGCCTTGGCGCGCGCGTCGGCGGGCAGCCGGTTGAAGGACGGGCTTACCGGGTGGTGGTCGTCGCCGTGCTGCGGGTCGGCGCGCAGGATGCCGAGGCCGGTGCCGGGGACGGCGGCGAGCGAGTCGTCGTCCGTGAGGTTGTACTCACGGAAGCCCAGGAAGGTGAAGTGGTTGTCGGCGAGCCAGCGCAGCAGCTCGCGGGCCTCTTCGATCTCCTGGTCGGGCAGGTCGCCGGCGGTGGGCTCGGCGGGCAGCTCGTCGGCGATGCGCAGGGCGGCATCGCGCATCTTCTCCCAGTCCTCGACGGTCTCGCGCACGTCGGACAGGATCCGCAGGAGATCGGCGGCGATCTGCTTCAGGTCCGCGCGGTCGGTCTCGCGGTCCATCTCGACGTGGATCCAGGACTCGACGAGCGCGTCGTGCGGCAGCTCGGCGCCCGCCTCGCCGGTCAGGACCTCCAGGAGCTTGCCGGTCAGATCACGGCGTACGACGACCTGGGGGTGGATGACGACGTGGATGCCGCGGCCCTGGCGGGAGAGTTCGTTGGTGACGGAGTCGACGAGGAAGGGCATGTCGTCGGTGACGACCTCGACCACGGAGTGGCTGCAGGTCCAGCCGTTCTCCTCGACCGTCGGGGTGTGGACCCGTACGTTCGCCGTCCCCTGGGGGCGGTTCTCGGCGAGCCGGTAGTGGGAGAAGGCGGCGCCGAAGACGTCGACCGGGTCGCGGTCGGCGAGGTCCTCGGGGGCCGTGTGCAGGTAGTAACGCCGGAGGAACGCGAGAGCCATGTCCTGGTCCGGCGTGGCCTCGCTCGTCTTCCCGGTCGGTGCACCGCTCGGTAGGCGCCCCCCGGCCGGGCTGTTCTCAGCTACCCGGGCGGCCCGCGCGAGCAGCTCGGTCTTGGCTTCGTCCAGCTTGGTCTGCATTGTCCTCTGGCTCCTGCCGCGCGCCATTGCGCGGCGTAGAAGGAAGTGAAGTGACGTAACGCCCCGGCCCGGGGTCTCCGGACGTGTTCGACGTTATGCCGCGGTGCGGGAAGAGCGGTCGGCTTTCCGCCATTCTCAGCGGTTCCGCTGACGGATGGCCTGCCCGGCCCGATCGGCCGCACCGCGAAGAAGCGTCGGCGAGGGCCCGGGCACGGATGTCATCCGTGTTCCCCGGGCGCAGGGCGGAGGCACCGATGCCTCCGCGGGCTATCGCGACGATCACGGGTCAAGGCTATCGCTCCGGACCGGGTCGGCGTCACGAGCCTTTTGTGTACAAAAGCAGGGGCAGAACCTGGACAGTCTGCACAGTGCGGCCGCGTACGTCCGTCTCCCCCGGGGTGCGCGCCCCTGCCGGCCGCCGCGCGTGCCCGCCCTCTTGGCAAACGGGACGGGGGCGGGCACGTTGAGCGGGACGGAGAACGGACATGCGCGACGGACTCGGGGAGCGAGCACCGATGGCAGCCAAGATCCTCATTGTGACCGGCGACGCGGCTGAGTCGCTGGAAGTCCTCTACCCCTACCAGCGGCTGCGCGAGGAGGGGTACGACGTCCACATCGCCGCCCCGGCCCGCAAGACCCTGCGGTTCGTGGTGCACGACTTCGAACCGGGTTTCGACACCTACACGGAGAAGCCGGGCTACACCTGGCCCGCGGACCTCGCCTTCTCCGAAGTGGATCCCGGCCGGTACGCCGCCCTGGTGATCCCGGGCGGCCGGGCGCCGGAGTATCTGCGCAACGACCCGGAGCTGCGCAAGATCCTCAAGTCCTTCTTCGACGCGGACAAGCCGGTCGCGCAGATCTGCCATGGCCCTCTCCTGACGGCGGCGATCGGCGGCCTGAGCGGCCGCAGGGTCACCGCGTACCCCGCGCTGGAGCTGGACATGCAGACGGCGGGCGCGACCTTCCAGGACGCGGAGGCGGTCGTCGACGGCACCCTGGTCTCGGCCCGCGCCTGGCCGGACCACTCGGGCTGGATGAGGGAGTTCCTGACGGTACTGAGGGCGAAGGCGCCGGTGACGTGAGGCGGGGGTGACGGGGGTGCGGGGCACGCGGGGCGCGGGGCGCGGGTGACGTGGCCCCCTGGTGACATGGACGCCGGGTGACGTGGCCCCCTGCTGGCGCGGGGCGGCCGACGTGGACGCCGGATGGCGTCAGTACGGGCAGCCGGTGGAGCCTGCGCGTCCGCTAGGTATACGGAGTTCCGCGCCCCCGCACCACATCGGTATGCCGATCCTCGCGGATACCGATGCCGGGAGGCGGCCGCGGCGGGCAGGCTCTGTTCTGCGCCGCCTCGCCCGAGCCACGGGAACGGGCGGCGGGGTGCCGACAGCGCCTGGTCCATTCCCCCACGGCTGTCATGGCGAGGCACCCCGCACCCGACTCACGGCCCCCGGCGACGCGGCCGAAGCGGCGCCTGCCCTCGTCGGCGAGGGCAGGCCCGCGCCCACCCGCCCCCGCCGCGAGCGCACACTCCCTCGCCCAGAGGGGCAGGCCCACGCCTCCGGCCGCCCGCCGGGCCCCGAACGCACACTCCCCTCGCCCTACCCCGGAAGGCAGGCCGCGCGCCCACCGTCCCCGCCGCCCACCCGCCCCCGCCGCGAGCGCACACTCCCTCGCCCAGAGGGGCAGGCCCACCCATCCTGGCCGCCCGCAGGCCCCGAGCGCCCCCCTCGGCCTACCCCGGAGGGCAGGCCCGCGCGCCCACCCATCCCGGCCGCCCGCCGGGCCCCGCGCACACTCCCTCGCCCAGAGGGGCAGGCCCACCCATCCTGGCCGCCCGCAGGCCCCGAGCGCCCCCCTCGGCCTACCCCGGAGGGGCAGGCCTGCGCACCCATCCGCCCCCGGCCGCCCGCCGGGCCCCGCTCACACTCCCTCGCCCGCCTACCCCGCGGCCCCGCAGCCCCGCTCCTCCACCGCCGCCCCCGCGATCTCCGCGGCGACCTCCGACGCACCGGCGATCTCCGTGCGCGAGCCCACGCCCAGCTTCGCGAGGATGTGCTCGACATGCGCGTCCGCGGTCCGCTTCGAGATGACCAGGCGCTCCGCGATCTCCCGGTTGGACAGGCCCTGGGCGACCAGGACGGCCACCTCACGCTCCCGCCGGGTCAGCACGTCTCCGGCCGCCCGCCGCCCCGGCCCCCGCTGGGCCGCCGGCCTGCCCGGCGTGTCCGCGTCGGCCCGCACCGCTTCCAGGACCTGCCGGCCGGAGAGCCGCGCCCCCACCGCGTGCCACCGGTCGAACTGCTTGTCGCCCAGCGCCTCCCGCGCCGACTTCCGCGCCGCCTCCTGCTGCTCCAGGAGCGAAGGGAGCATGCCGATGGGGTCACCGCTGAGCCGTCGCGCGTTCTCCGCGTACCCGAAGAGCCACGCGGCCCGCGTATGCCGCCCGGCCCGCGCCGAGGCCCACGCGAGGCCGTGGCAGCACATCGCGGCCACCAGGATCTCGTCGACCTCGCTCGCCGCCTCAAGACCGCGGCACAGCGAGGCGACGCCCGCCTCCCGCTCCCCCACGAGCCACAGCACCAGGCCCTGCGTGGTGAGCGTGGACCCGTAGATCTGCCGCTCGCCGGTGCCCTCCAGCAGCTCAAGACCCTCCGCGCACAGTTCGAGCGCCCCCGCGGTGTCCCCGAGCACGGCCCGCAGCAGAGCCGCTTCGGAGCCCATCACCACCAGGCCGAGGAGGCTGTCGCGCTCGGCCATCCGCCGCCGCACCTCCGCGAGCCGGTCGAGCCCCGTCTCGTCCCCGCACAGCCCGGCGAGCCCGCTGGCGTACGCCTCGGCGAACTGCTCGACGTCCTCATCCCCGGCCCGCGCCGCGCACTCCCGCGCCAGGTCCATCTGCTCGACGGCCGTCGTCAGATCCGCGGTCCACACCGCGAAGGCGCCGCGCACGAGCAGCCCCCACGCCCGCGCCGAACAGTCGTCGGGGACGAGCCCGAGCCCCTTCTCGACCCAGTACCCGCCCTCGGAGAGCGCCCCGAAGGCCCGCCAGTGGGGCCACAGCCGGGCGGCGAGGTGCAGCCCCTCCGCCGCCCGCCCCTCGGGCTCGTACGCGTACTCCAGAGCGGCCCGCAGATCGGCGCTCTCCGCCCGGACCGTGCGGTGCAGCTCCGGCTGCCCGGGGCCGAAGAACCCCTCCTCGAAGCGGCGCCCGAGGTCCCGGTAGTACGCGAAGTGCCGCGCCCGCAGCGCCGCGCCCCCGTCCGCCTCGACCACGCCGAGCCGCTCGGCCCCGTACTCCCTGAGGGTGTCCAGCAGCCGGTAGCGGTTCCCGGACTCACCGAGCCGCTGCACCACGGACTTGTCGACGAGCCCGATCAGCTGCCCGAGCACCTCACCGACGGGCAACTCCCCGCCCCCGCAGACCTGTTCGGCGGCGCCCAGCTCGAAGGAGCCCGCGAAGACCGACAGCCGGGCCCACAGCAACCGCTCCGCCGGAGTGCACAGCTCGTACGACCAGTCGATGGCCGTACGCAGCGTCTGGTGCCGTGACAGAGCGGTGCGCCGCCCTCCGGTGAGCACCTGGAACCGATCGTCGAGCCGCGCCACCAGCTCCTCCATCGACACCGCCCGCAACCGCACCGCGGCCAGCTCCAGGGCCAGCGGAATGCAGTCGAGCCGATGGGTCAGCGTCAGCAACTGCCCGCGATTGCCGTCGTGCGCGGTGAAGCCGGGCACGACACTGGCGGCCCGCTGCGCGAACAGTTCCACGGCGTCGTCCGGCGCGAGCGGCGCGACGGGACAGCAGTGCTCCCCCGGCACGTCCAGCGGCTGCCGGCTGGTCGCGAGCACGCACACGTCGGCGGCCTCGCGCAGCAGGATGTCGGAGAGCATCGCGCACGCGTCGACCAGATGCTCACAGGTGTCGAGCACGATGAGCAGGCGCCGCCCCTGCAAGTGCGCCACGACCGCGTCGAGCGGCGCCATCCCCGGCTGCTCGGGCAGTTCGAGGACCGCGGCGAGCGTGGCGGGGATCAACTCGGGGTCCCGCAGCGCCGAAAGCTCCGCCAGCCAGACCCCGTCGGGGAACCTCTCCCCGAGTCCCGCGGCGGCCCGTAACGCGGTCCGGCTCTTCCCGACACCTCCCGGCCCGACCAGCGTGACCAGACGCGCGTACGCGAACGCGGCCCGCACCTGCGCCAGTTCGTCCGCCCGCCCGACGAACGAGGTCAATTCGGCGGGCAGTTGCCCACCCCGCCGCTGCCCGAAGCCGAAACCCATCGCGCTACCGCCCCCGTCACGTCGTCCGGTACAGAGGATCCCACCTCAGCGTACGCAGAACAGCGCGGAGCGTGAACGGAATCCCCCAACCACCCGCACCGGCCCCCTCGGGCGACGCTCGGGCACCCTCAGGCGGCAAGCCGCTCCGCCACGACCACGGCCTCCTCCAGCGTGTCCACGACGGGCACCCCGGCCAGCTCCAGGCTCCCCCGGCTGTGCGAGCCCCCGGTGTAGAGCACGGCCCGCGCCCCCACGTGCGCGGCGGCCACCGCGTCGTCGACGGCGTCCCCGATCACGACGACCCGCTCGGCGGCGGCGACCACGCCCTCCAGCGCGGCGAGGTGGCGCACCATGCGCTCGGCCTTGCCCGCGTACGAATCGTCGGTGCGCCCGTCGATCCGCACGAAGTGCTCGTGGATCCCGTGCCGCCGCACGATCGGCACCAGGTGCTCGTGCGGGGCGAGCGACAGCAACGACTGCGTACGTCCCTCGGCCCGCCGCCCGGCGAGCAGCTGAGCGGCCCCTTCGGTGAGCCCGCACGCCTCGGCCCGGGCCCAGTAGTGCCGGTGGAAGACGGCGTCCATGACGCGCCACTCGCTCTCGCTCGGCAGCCGCCCCATCAGCCGCTCGTAGAAGAGCGGGATCGGCACGCAGTACAGCTCCCGGTACCGCTCCAGCGTGATCGGCTCGATCCCGATCTCCGCGAAGGAGGCGTTGGTCGCCTCGATCACCGCATGGATGTCATGCAGGAGGGTCCCGTTCCAATCCCAAACGATATGCGCCCCGCGCCGCGTCCCCATCCCTGAAATCTACCCTCCCCGAGGGGCTGGGCACCTGCCCCTACGCCACGGCACCCACGCGCCGATCCGCCCACCCACGACCGCACCACCACGGCGAGACGACGACCCACCCCACACCACGGTGTCATCACGGCGAGACGGCCCCCGCCCCCACACCGACACACCACCACGGCGAGCCGACCAACCGCTCCTACCTCGCCATGTCATCGCAGCGAGACGGGCGGGTCGGTGGGAAAGATCCGCCGCGAAGCGGGCGGCCTGGAACCCCTCACAACCCGCGCCGCCCCGCGGCAACCCCAGTCCCCCAGCCCCCTCAAGGCGCCCCCGCCAGCCCAATCAGCCCGGGAATCTCCTGCGTGGCGAACCAGAGCAGCTCATGGTCCTCCGCCCCGTCCACCACGAACCGCGCGTCATCGTCGCCCTGGTCCGCCGCGCCCAGCGCCGCCGCGGCCGCCGCGACGTCCGCCTCCGCGTCCCCCGCGTCCACGTGCACGGCCGCCACCTTCGCCAGGGGGAGCCCGTCGGCGAGCCGCACCTCTCCGAGCGCCCCCTGGTCGAGCCCCCGGCCGGGGTCCGCCACGGCCGCCCCGTCCGGCACATCGGCCGCGAGCACGACCCGGCGCCGCGGCGCCCCGGGGTCCACCGCCACCAGCCGCAGCGACGCCGTCGCCGCCCGGTTCAGCGCCGCGTACTCCAGCTCCTCGATGTCATCGGAGACGTACCACTCCCGCAGGGCGGGGGTGACGGCGTAAGCGACCAGCGGCCCGGGCCCCAACTCCCCCGCCTTGTACGCCTCAGCGAGCCGGGGCAGGGTCAGAGGAACGTAGACGCGCATGGCTGACCGCTTTCGTTCGTGTACGGAGAAGGCCGTGTCCGTAGAGGGCCGTGTACGTGGAAGGCCTCCAGGATACGTCCGCGAGTCCCCCATCGAGGTGCCCCCACCGCCCCCGCGGCCGTCCACCCGCCTCCACCGATTCACCCGGCACGCCCCGGCAACCACCGCGTCCTCGACCCCTCCGATCCCTCGGATAGGTGAACCACGAAGCCCTCCCCGAAGCACCCCGAGGCCCTTGCACCCTCTCCCGCCGCCCCCGTACAAGATCCCCGGGACAAAAAGTTACCCACCGGTAAAGGCGACGAAGGAGGCACCCCGTGCGCAAGGTGATGACAAGGCCCCGCCCCCGCCCGTCAGCGGCCCGCCCCCCGGCAGGCCGCCCACCCACCCGCAAGGACTCCCGCCGCCCCGCGGACCGCGCCCCCAGGCCCATCCCGGCCAAACCGCCCCCGCACCCCACGGAGGTCTTCACCGAACGCCTCCTGCTGGTCCTCAGCGGCCAGCGCCCCCTGTACTGGGTGGCCCGCCACATCGCCAACACCGCCTTTGACGACCTGGCCCGCCTGGCCGAGCGCACCCCCCTCTGCGCGGACGGCCACCGCCCCACGGTCCACCGGATCGGCCACTACCAGCCGCACCCCGAGGCCTACGAGGTCTTCGCCCGCATCGCGACGGGCCCGAGACTGCGCGCACTGGCGTTCCGCCTGGCCCTCGGCCCGGACCGGAAATGGCGCTGCACAGCGGTGGAAATGGAAAGGACCTGAACCGAAAAAACCTGAGTGGGAGGGGCCGGGAAATCCCGGCGCCCTCCCACTCAGGTCACGGACGAGGCAGCTCGGCCCAAGCCGAGCCCCGCCCCCTCAGAGCGACAGCGACAACGTCACTTCTTGCGCCGCCGCCCGCCCTTCTGAGCCTTGCGCCGCTCCGCGCGGGTCATACCGTCCGCCTCGGAACGCACTCCGGAACCATCCGTGGTGAAGTCGCCCTCATCCACGCCGCCCTCGGCGTTCGGCGCCTGGAAGTGCAGCCGGTCGGGCCGCTGCGGAGCCTCAAGGCCCTTGGCGCGGATCTCGGGCCGCGCCTGGGCCCCGCCACCCGCACCCGCCGGAACCGCGTCCTGCACGCCGCCCTTGGTGAGCGAGGTGGCCGCCGCCGCGTCCTCGACCGGGACCTCCTCGACCTGCTGCTCGACCTGGACCTCCAGGTTGAACAGGTAGCCGACGGACTCCTCCTTGATGCCGTCCATCATGGCGTTGAACATGTCGAAGCCCTCGCGCTGGTACTCGACCAGCGGGTCCTTCTGCGCCATGGCGCGGAGGCCGATGCCCTCCTGGAGGTAGTCCATCTCGTAGAGGTGCTCACGCCACTTGCGGTCGAGCACCGACAGGACGACCCGCCGCTCCAGCTCACGCATGATCTCGGAGCCGAGCTGCTCCTCGCGCGCCGCGTACTGCTCGTGGATGTCGTCCTTGATGGACTCGGAGATGAACTCGGCGGTGAGGCCCGCGCGGTCGCCCGCCGTGTCCTCCAGCTCCTCGATGGTGACCTTGACGGGGTAGAGCTGCCTGAAGGCGCCCCACAGCCGGTCCAGGTCCCACTCCTCGGCGAAGCCCTCGGCGGTCTCGGCGGCGATGTACGCGTCGATGGTGTCGTCCATGAAGTGCGCGATCTGCTCGTGCAGATCCTCGCCCTCCAGGACGCGGCGACGCTCTCCGTAGATGACCTCGCGCTGGCGGTTGAGGACCTCGTCGTACTTCAGGACGTTCTTGCGCGTCTCGAAGTTCTGCTGCTCGACCTGCGACTGGGCGGAGGCGATCGCGCGCGTGACCATCTTGTTCTCGATCGGCACGTCGTCGGGGACGTTGGCCATCGACATGACGCGCTCGACCATCTGCGCCTTGAAGAGCCGCATCAGGTCGTCGCCCAGCGAGAGGTAGAACCGGGACTCGCCCGGGTCGCCCTGGCGGCCGGAACGACCGCGCAGCTGGTTGTCGATACGACGCGACTCGTGCCGCTCGGTACCGAGGACGTACAGCCCGCCGAGGGCCTTGACCTCCTCGAACTCCTGCTTGACGGCCCGCTCGGCCTTCTCCAGGGCGGCGGGCAGCGCCGCGGCCCACTCCTCGACGTGCTCGACGGGGTCGAGGCCGCGCTGGCGCAGCTCCGCCTCGGCGAGGTCGTCGGGGTTGCCGCCGAGCTTGATGTCGGTGCCTCGTCCGGCCATGTTCGTGGCGACGGTGACGGCGCCCTTGCGGCCGGCCTGGGCGACGATGGTCGCCTCACGGTCGTGCTGCTTGGCGTTGAGCACCTCGTGCTGGATGCCCCGCTTGGACAGCTGCTGCGAGAGGTACTCCGACTTCTCCACGGAGGTGGTGCCGACCAGGATCGGCTGCCCCTTCTCGTGCTTCTCCGCGATGTCGTCGACGACGGCGGCGAACTTGGCGACCTCGGTGCGGTAGATCAGGTCGGACTGGTCGGCGCGGACCATCGGCCGGTTCGTCGGGATCGGCACGACGCCCAGCTTGTAGATCTGGTGGAACTCGGCGGCCTCGGTCATGGCCGTACCGGTCATGCCGGAGAGACCGCTGTCGTAGCCCTCGCGCTTGTAGAGGCGGAAGAAGTTCTGGAGGGTGATGGTCGCCAAGGTCTGGTTCTCGTCCTTGATGTCCACCCCTTCCTTCGCCTCGATCGCCTGGTGCATGCCCTCGTTGTAGCGGCGGCCGGCGAGGATACGGCCGGTGTGCTCGTCGACGATCATGACTTCGCCGTCGATGACGACGTAGTCCTTGTCCTTCTTGAAGAGTTCCTTGGCCTTGATGGCGTTGTTGAGGTAGCCCACCAGGGGCGTGTTCACCGACTCGTAGAGGTTGTCGATGCCCAGCCAGTCCTCGACCTTGCTCACGCCGGACTCGTGGATGGCGACGGTGCGCTTCTTCTCGTCGACCTCGTAGTCCCCGGTCTCCTCGATGCCCTTGAGGGGGTTGCCGGGCTCGCCCTTGGTGAGGCGGGTGACGAGCTTGGCGAAGTCGCCGTACCACTTGGTGGCCTGGTCGGCGGGGCCGGAGATGATCAGCGGCGTGCGGGCCTCGTCGACGAGGATCGAGTCGACCTCGTCGACGATCGCGAAGTTGTGGCCGCGCTGCACCAGCTCGTCCTGCGACCACGCCATGTTGTCGCGGAGGTAGTCGAAGCCGAACTCGTTGTTCGTGCCGTAGGTGATGTCGCAGTTGTACTGCTCGCGGCGCTGGGCCGGCGTCATGTTGGCCAGGATGCAGCCGACGCTCAGACCCAGGAACTTGTGGACGCGGCCCATCATCTCGGAGTCGCGCTCGGCCAGGTAGTCGTTGACCGTGATCAGGTGGACGCCCTTGCCGGACAGGGCGTTCAGATACGCGGGCAGGGTGCCGACGAGGGTCTTGCCCTCACCGGTCTTCATCTCGGCCACATAACCCATGTGCAGCGCGGCGCCGCCCATCATCTGGACGTCGTAGTGGCGCTGGCCCAGGACGCGCTTGGCGGCCTCACGGACCGTCGCGAAGGCCTCGGGCAGGAGGTCGTCGAGCGTCTCGCCGTCGGCGTATCGCTCCTTGTACTCCTCGGTCAGCGCGCGCAGCTCGGCGTCGGAGAGGCTGACGAAGTCCTCTTCGATGGAGTTGACCTGGTCCGCGATGCGGTGCAGCTTGCGCAGGATCTTGCCTTCGCCTGCACGCATGATCTTCGAGAGGACGGACACGGGGGTTGGTCTCCTTGCCGGTCGGGCCTGGCATGGTCGGTTTTACTCGTCGGGCAACGGTCATCGTATGCGAGGACCCGGCTGCGCCGGGAGGTCTGCCATGAGGTCAACGGGCGAGGGGCGCCGAAGGTGCCGGGTTGCGCCCACGAGTGCCTCGCGAGTGCCGCGTAAGTGGCGCCCGAGTGATGATCACGAAGGGCCGGTAAAAACACTGGCTCCCAGGACAGCGGCCCCGCATCATCGCTTGATGGAGCCCGTCACACTCACCACCGAACGCCTGAGCCTGCGCGCCTTCACCTCCGAGGACATCGACGAGGTGTACGAGGCCTGCCAGGACCCCGAGATCCAGCGCTGGACCACGATCCCCTCGCCGTACGCGCGCGTGGACGCCGAGCACTTCATCAGCCGCATGGTCCCGGACGGCTGGCGGAACGACCTGGAGTACACCTTCGCCGTACGTCCCCGGGGCGGCGGCCCGCTGATCGCGGCCACCAGCCTGCACCACCCGCGCTCGGGCAGCTGGGAGGTCGGCTTCTGGACGGCCAAGGAGCACCGGGGCCACGGCTATATGACGGAGATCGTGCTGGGCCTCGCCCGCTGGGCCTTCACGGAGCTGGGCTGCACGCGGCTCGAATGGCGCGCGGAGGTCGGCAACGCCGGGTCGCGGGCGGTCGTGGAGAAGGCCGGTTTCACCATCGAGGGTGTTCTCCGCGCGGGTCTGCTGAACAAGGGCACGCTCCGGGACAGCTGGGTGGGCGCCCTGCTGCCCTCGGACATCGCCATGGCCTCCCCGCTGCCGTATCTGCCCGCGAAGCCCTGAGCGGCCGGACTGCCCACGGCTCTTGCGCGGCCGGACTGCCCATGGCACCTGCACGGCCGAAGCGCCCACGGCTCCTGGCAGGGTGGGATATCCCACCCTGCTGTCAGTGGCTGCGCCTATCGTTTCGACCATGACGACCCCGCCGCGCCCCGCCATCGAACTCTCCGCCGACGAGGCCCGCCGCATCGCGCTGCGCGCCCAGGGTTTCCTGGGCGCGCCGGACCGCAAGTCCGGTGTGCGGGGCGTCCTGCGGCACCTCGGCGCGGTCCAGCTCGACACGATCTCGGTCCTGGCTCGCTCGCACGAACTCATTCCGTACGCGCGCCTGGGCGCCGTCGGCCGCGACACGGTCGAAGCGGCGTACTGGACCCAGACCCACGCCTTCGAGTACTGGTCGCACGCCGCGTGCATCCTGCCCGTCGAGGAGTGGCCGCACTTCGCCTTCCGCCGCCGCGCCTACCGCTCCCGCCCGCACTGGCACCACGACCTGCCCGACGGCGCGTATGACCAGGTGGTCAAGCAGCTGCGCGCCGAAGGCCCGCTGACCGCCACGGAGTTGGGCGGCGCGAAGAACAAGGGCGAGTGGTGGGACTGGTCCGACGCGAAGATCGCCGTCGAGCGCGCGCTGATGTACGGCGAGGTGGTGTGCACGGAGCGCCGCTCCTGGAAGCGGGTGTACGACCTGGCGGAGCGCGCGATCCCCGACGCCCTGCTGCACGACGACCTGAGCGACGCGGAGTGCCTGCGCCGCCTGGTACGGCTCGCCGGTGAGGCCCTGGGCGTCGGCACGCGCGCGGACATCGCCGACTACCACCGCCTCAAGGGCGAGCAGTTCGACGCGGTGGTCGCCGACTCGGGCCTGGTGCCCGTGGCGGTCCAGGGCTGGTCCAAGCCTGCCTGGGCGGACCCGAAGGCCCTGGAGACGGCGCCCCGCGGCCGCCACCGCACGACGCTGCTCTCGCCGTTCGACTCCCTGGTCTGGGAGCGGGCGCGCACGGAGCGGATCTTCGGCTTCACCCACCGCCTTGAGGCGTACGTGCCCAAGCCCAAGCGGATACACGGCTATTTCGCGATGCCGCTGCTCGCGGGCGGCAAGCTGCTCGGCCGGGTCGACCCCGCGCGCGAGGGCTCCACGCTGGTGGCCAGGCAGGTCTCGCTCGACACCCCGAAGGCGGTCGCACCGATGGCCCAGGCGCTCCTGGAGGCGGCGTCCTGGGTCGGCTGCGATTCCGTACGGGTGGAGCGGGTGAACCGCCCGGAGCTGACGGCCGACCTGGTGCGCGCCCTTACCTGATCTCCAGGATCTTCTCCCGCATCGCGTAGACCACGGCCTCCATCCTGGAATGCAGCTGCAACTTCTCCAGGATGTTGCGCACGTGGTTCTTCACGGTGTTCTCGGAGATGAACAACTCCTTGGCGATATCGCGGTTGTTCTTCCCCGTGGCTACCAGTTTCAGCACCTCCAGCTCGCGCTCCGTCAGCCGGGGCGCGGGCACGAGTCTGCGCTCGTCGGTGCGCTGGATCATCGACTTGAACTCCGTGAGCAGCTTCGACGCCATCGAGGGGCTGATCTGCGACTGCCCGTCGGCCACCGCCCGGATCGCGGTGGCCACCTCGTCCGTGGAGATCTCCTTGAGGAGATAACCGGTGGCGCCCGCCTTGATCGCGTCGTAGAGGTCGGCTTCCTCATCGCTTATGGTCAGCATGATGATCTTGGCGCTGGGCGCCACCTCCTTGATGGAGGTGCACGCCTCGATCCCGCCGCGCTTCGGCATCCGTACGTCCATGAGCACGATGTCGGGCAGCAGGTCGGCGGCCTTGTCCACCGCCTCGGCGCCGTCGCCCGCCTCGCCCACGACCTGGATGTCCTCCTCGGCGGCGAGGACGATCTCCAGGCCCCGGCGGAAGAGGGCGTGGTCATCCACCACAAGGACCCTGATGGGCTCCTTGCGCGGGGCGCCCGCGTCCGTGCCGATGCCGATGCCGTCCCCGGCACCCTCGTGACGCATCGGTCCGAAGCTGTCCGCCATCGTTCCTCCCCCATGAAGGCCGTGGCCTGTTGTGCCTCTGCCACGCCAACCCGACGCGGCAGCACGCCGGTTGACCGGCCCGCCCATGATTTCATGCCCGGCGCCGGTGCGGTGCGCGCACTGGTCGCACAATGGTGCCCCTGGGGGCGCACGAAGCGCTCCAGGGGCACCACCACGGCGGTCGGCGGACGGCGTCAGCCGCCGAGAGCCCCGCCTCCGCCACCCGTCTCGGCCTGGGCGACCATCGGGTCGGTGTTGAGGCGGATGACGCCGTAGTCGTAGGCGTGCCGTCGGTAGACGACGCTCGGTTCCTTGGATTCGGAGTCGACGAACAAGTAGAAGTCGTGTCCGACCAGTTCCATCTCGTAGAGGGCCTGGTCGAGCGACATGGGCGCCGCGACGTGCGTCTTCTCGCGGACCACGAGGGGGCCTTCGCCCTGGATCTCCAGCGAGCCGATCCTCTTGACCGGCACACCGTCCGGCTCTTCGTCGCGCGCGAGGGTGCCGTCTCCGTTGAGCGTCGCCGCGTCCGGGACGCGCTCGGCGACCTCGGCGGCGGAGAGCCTGCCGGTGCCGCGGCGGTTGTGGCGCTTCTCGTGCTGCTTGCGCAGGCTGGCGTCGAGCTTGGCCGTGGCCAGGTCCAGCGCCGCATACGGATCAGCGGCCGAGGCTTCCGCGCGGATTACGGGTCCGCGTCCGCGGAGTGTGATCTCCACGCGGTCGGAACGGTCGGCCTGACGCGGGTTGGTTTCCTTGGACACCTCGACGTCGAGGCTGATCACCTTGCCGTCGAGCCTCTGGATCTTGTCCAGCTTCAGCTTCTCGGCCACGTGCTTGCGGAACCGCTCGGGCACCTCGGTCTTGCGGCCCTTGACGACGATGTCCACGCAGAACTCCGTTCCCGGATTGCTCCGCTTCGATGGCGGAGCATCTCCCTTTTGCACCAGACCCCGGTGACTGCCGGGGCCTCGGACTCGGTGACTTCCACCTCCTCCTCCCCCGTGGGCGAGATCTCCACCCCACCGGCCCGGGTGATTGCGGAAACCCGTGAAACTCAGGAACCCGTGAACCCATGAACCGGCATTCCGATATGCGAGGTGCGGCGTTCGCCATTCCTCACAACCGAACATATCTCGCCCGGGCGGATGTCGTCACCCTCTACTGCGGCGTACCTCCATTCAGGTGTATCCACCCTCTCATCACCTGCAACGACGTAAGTTCTCCATCAGTTCCGGGTTTATTTCGAAAGACTCCGGTGACGCGGCGACAACGGCGGCACTGATCGCGTTCTCGCGGCCAAATACCGGCTCTCGCACGGCGCCCGTTCCCGGTCCCCGCGCGGCTTCCGCCCACCCACTGCTTTCCATGTGTAGGTCACGTATCGCCCGCGCCGCCTCCGTCAGTGAGGCGCCCGTGGTCATCAGGTCGTCCACGACCACGATCCGGCCACCTTCCGCGAGCAACCGGCCGCCCCCGGCGGTCACCTCCAGGGCACCCGCCAGATTGGCCTGCCGCTGCCGGGAGCCGAGCCCCGACTGGTCGGCCACCGCGCGCCGTTGCCGCAGTACCGCGAGCACTCGCGCCGGGACCCCCGTCCGCCGTAGCTCACCCGCCGCGGCGAGCGCGATCCGCCGCACCGGGTCATGACCGCGCGCCCGCACAGAGGCACGCGCCGACGGCACCGGGACGAGCGACAACGGCACCGTGCGCCCCTGTGATCCGCCGTGTGTGCCGACTACCCACGATCGCGCACCCGTATCACCCCATCCCCGTGTTTCGGCCCGCGGAGCGGCGAGCGCGGCTCCGGCAAGCACGGCCCCGGCCAGCGCCGCCCCCAGCGGCCCGGCGAGCCCGAGGGCGCCACGCTCCTTGTGCGCCAGCAGTACGGCCCGCACCTCGTCCTCGTACGGCGCCGCGGCGAGCACCACCGGCAGCCCCAACGGCTCCGGCGCCGGCCGCACCCGGCGCGGCGCGCGACCGCTCAGAGCCGCCCGGCACCCGCCGCAGAGCGCCGTCCGAGGCCTCCCGCAGCCCCCGCACTCGGCCGGCAGCACCAGGTCGGTCAGGTCCTGCCACCACCCCCGCATGGCCTCCACTGTGCCAAGGCGGGAGCCACGCGACCACCCCTGTGGATAACCCCCTGTGGATAACCGTGTGGCCCCGCTGAACAGCGAGGCCACAGGGGAACCAAGAAGGGAGACGGGCTCACCCCGGATAGACCGGAGCCGAGCCCTCCTTCACCACCGTCTGCCACTGCGACCCCGTCGGCAGCCGCACGATCCCGTCGTCCGAGTGCGCCACCAGCGGCTGCTGCTCGCTCTCGGACGCCGCGATCTCCTTGACGCCCGTGAGACCCGGCAGCGTGGTGCCCGAGAGCACCGACCCGTCGCACTGCACGTACCGCATCTGCTGCACCCCACCGGACTCGCGCCCGACCACCACGAGGCGGCTGCCGCCCGCCCACGACATGGCCGTGACCTCCTCCATCCGCGGCGCCGCCGGGGTGGGATCGAGCACCGAGATCGAGGGCCGCTCACCCTCGCCCCGCTCGACCCGGCCGATCCACAGGGACGTCTTGCCGTCCTTCCCCTCGACCAGCAGCGCGATGCGTACGCCGTCGGCCGACACCCGCACCGACTCGATACGCCCGTCGAGCCCGGGCACCTCGACCTCGACCGGTTCGCCCTCGCCCTGGCCGAGCCAGAGCAGCCGCGGCCGCTTCGGATCCCGGTCCGCCACCCACAGGTCGCCCCTGCCGTCCCAACTGGGCGTGGAGAGACGGTCCTCCTCCGCCTTGGCCTTGCTGCGCACCTGCGGCTTGCCGAGCGTGTCCTCGAGGACCAACGACCCCGTGTACAGCGCCTTCCCGTCGAGCGACACCCCGGCCGCACGCTTCTCGTCGCGCGAGACCGCCGCCGAGCGCAGCGGCTGGTCACCGGTGCCGAGGATGCCGTTCACCGGCTCCGGGTCGGCGGTGCTCCCGGCGTTGGCCGGCATCCGGACCAGCCGGTGCTCCTCGTCGATGAAGTACTGGTAGTCCGGCCGGACGGCGCTGCGATGCGCCGCGACGCTCTCGGCGTGGCTCTGGCTCAGGACACAGAGCATCGAACCGTTGGAACGCTGCAACGTCACCTGCTCGACCCCCGAAGGCGTCAAGTCCTGCAACGTGAAGAGCAGTTGCGCCGCCATCTCCCGGCAACGCGTCTGGCTGGCGTCGTCTGCCTGGCTGTTCAGCCGCACGGTCAGCCGGTTCTGGTCGTCCGGCGTCAGCGATTCGCCGGGGTCCTTGAGCCGCGTACCGCTGCGGAACCTCGAATCCACCACCTGGTCCAGCCAGTTGGTCGGCCCCTCAAGCAGCGCCTTCACCGTCTGCGTCAGCGGGTCGATCCGCTGACGTATGTAGATGGGGTCGGCGACCAGACCCGTCTGCCCGTTCGCACCCGTCCCCGAGGGCCCCGCGAAGTAGTACTTGTTGACGGAGCGGTAGATGCGCTGGAAGTCCGACTCACCGAGCACCACACCCGGCGGCGGCTTGTCGATGCGCCACTCCTTGCGGCCCGGCCCGCCCACCAAACTCAGATGCACGAACTGGCTGTAGGAGGCCTCCTCGGGCCGGTACGCGTGCTGCTTGTCCACCGTCGCGACCTGCTGGCCGGTCAGGGAGAAGCGGCGGCTGCCGTCGGCGTCGTTACCCGCGTTGCCCGCATCCGTGTTCGGGCCGTCGGCGAGCACCGTCGTGGACCCTTCCGGATCCCACTCCTTCGATGCCTCCTTGGTCAGATACTTGCGCGCCATCGCGAACTGCGGATCATCACTGGTCAGCGCCTCGAGAAAGCCCTGCACGATCTCCACGGGCAGCGCGCCCTCGCGGGGCGGCATCGCGTAGACGCGGACCTGCGACTGCGAGTCCGGCCGCTGCGAGGCGTCGACGGACTTCAAATTCCCGCTGTCGGGCATCGAGGCACAGCCCGCCAGGAGCACCCCGCAACCGCCCAGCAGCAGTCCCGTACGCAGCGGACGCCCACGGCGCGCCCGACGGCCGCGCCTCTCCCGCTCAGCGCCCACGAGCACTCTCCCCTTCCCTCGCCGAACCCGCCTCGGCCTCACGTGCCGCCTCCGCCTCCGGCTCCGGCTCCGGCTCCCGCGACCGCGCCTGTGACTCCTGGGGCTGCGGTGGCGCTTGTGACCCCTGCGTCTCCCATGACTCCTGCGCCTGCTGCGCCTGCTGCGCCTGCTGTGACTTCTGCGCCTGCTGTGAGTCGGGTGACGTGGTGGTCCCCCGCTGCGGCGCGGGGGACTCCGAGCCCTCCCGCACCGCGGAAGAAACCTCGTCGTCCGGCGACCGGCGCGACACGACCCGCGACCCGTTGCCGGGCAGCGCCGTCAGATCCACGGCGGCGGCCCGCGCGAGCCGGGGCGCTATCGGCCCCTTCGCCGGCACAGGCGGCGACGCCTTCTGGGACACCGCGGCCGCCTGCGCGGGCACGGTCGCCAACTTGTTCCCCCCGCCGAGCGGCAGCCCCGCGTCGTTCAGCCCGCGGTGGCGCCGCGAGTCATCGGGCTCCAGCGGAATCGGCGAGCCCCGCAACGGCTCGTCCGCCGTCCTCGGCAACGTGAGCCTGAACTGCGAACCGCCCCCCGGCTCCCCCCACGCCTGAAGCCACCCGCCGTGCAGCCGCGCGTCCTCCAGCGCGATGGAGAGCCCGAGCCCCGTACCACCGGTGGTACGCGCGCGTGCCGGATCCGCCCGCCAGAAGCGGCTGAACACCCGGGTCGCCTCGCCGGGCTTGAGCCCCACTCCGTAATCCCGCACCGCGACCGCCACCGCCCCGCCCGCGGCGGCGAGCCGCACCACGACGTCCTTGCCCTCGCCGTGCTCCACAGCGTTGACCACGAGATTGCGCAGCACCCGCTCCACGCGCCGGGCATCCGCCTCGGCGACCACGGGCTGCTGATCCCCGACGACCCGTATGTGCGTGCCCTTGCGCTCGGCGAGCATCTCCGCGCCACCGACCACCCTGCGGACGACCTCGCGAAGATCTATCGCCTCCGCCTCCAGCGCCGCCGCCCCCGCGTCGAACCGGCTGATCTCCAGCAGATCCGCCAGCAGCAACTCGAACCGGTCCAGCTGATCGGCGAGCAACTCCGCCGACCGCGCGGTCACCGGATCGAAGTCCACCCGCGCCTCATGAATCACATCCGCGGCCATGCGCACGGTCGTCAACGGCGTACGCAGCTCATGCGACACGTCCGACACGAACCGCCGCTGCATCCGCGACAACTCCTCCAGCTGCTGGATCTTCAACTGAAGGTTCTGCGCCATCTTGTTGAAGGCCTCACCGAGCCGCGCGATGTCGTCCTCACCGGTCACCTTCATACGTTCCTGAAGGCGCCCGGCGGAGAGCCGCTCGGCGATGCCCGCCGCCATGCGGACAGGCGTGACCACCTGGCGCACCACCAGCCAGGCGATGGCCCCCAGGAGCACCACGACGAAGAGCCCGGCGGTCGCCAGAGTGGTCCTGACCAGGTTGAGGGACTCCTCCTCCTGCGTCAGCGGGAAGAGGTAGTAGAGCTGGTACGGGTCGCCGTTGAGGTCGTTCAGCCGCTTGCCGATCACCAGACCCGGCTGGGCCTCACGCCCGTCGTCGTACTCGATGCGCGTATTGGCCTGGAAGACCTCCGTGCCCTTGTCGACCCGCCCGCGCAGCTCCTCCGGCACGCTCAGGATCGGCTCCACGCCACCCGAGGCCCGCGAACCGCGCACGCTTCCCGCGTCGCTCGTGGAGGTCAGCGTCACCACCGCGAACGCGTTCTGCCCGCCGCTGGACAGCTGCTCCACGAGGTCGGACATCCACACGGCGGCGTTCCGCCCGTCGACCGTGCTGCCGTCCGGCCCCTGGCCCTGCCCCTGCTCAGTGCTCTGCCGCGCCGCGTTCACACTGTCCTGGGCCGCCCGGAAACCTCCGTCGGCCTGGCTCTGCGACGCCTTCACCTTCGCCTTGAGCAGGCCGTTGTTCACCGAGCTCATGACGGCGAAGCCCAGCATGAGAACCACGCCGAGCGACATCAACAGGGTCGTGACCACGACCTTCAGCTGGATATTGCGCCGCCACAGCCGCACGGCCGGCAGCAGCGGGCGGCGCACCCAGCGCACGAAGAGCCGCAACACCGGGCTGCCCTGCACCCCGCCCTGCAACAAGAGCCCGCCGTCGACGAGCCGCCCGAACCGCGACGCGCGCCGCGCCGGTCCAGTCCGCCCCGAACGAGCCCCCGGACCGCCGGGCGCCGAGGAGGAACTGTCCCGCGACATGTCAGCTCGGTCCGGCCTTGTAACCGACGCCCCGGACGGTCACCACGATCTCCGGCCGCTCCGGGTCCCGCTCCACCTTGGAGCGCAGCCGCTGGACGTGCACGTTCACCAGACGGGTGTCCGCCGCGTGCCGATAGCCCCAGACCTGCTCGAGCAGCACCTCACGCGTGAACACCTGCCACGGCTTGCGCGCCAGCGCCACCAGCAGATCGAACTCCAGCGGCGTCAGCGCGATCGACTGCCCCTCCCGCTTCACGGAGTGCCCCGCCACATCGATGACCAGGTCACCTATGGCGAGCTGCTCCGGCGCGGGCTCCTCCGACCTCCGCAGCCGCGCCCTGATCCGGGCCACCAGCTCCTTCGGCTTGAACGGCTTGACGATGTAGTCATCCGCCCCCGACTCCAGACCGACCACCACATCCACGGTGTCGCTCTTGGCCGTGAGCATGACGATCGGCACCCCGGACTCCGCCCTGATCAGGCGGCACACCTCGATGCCATCGCGCCCCGGCAGCATCAGGTCGAGCAGCACAAGATCGGGCTTGGCCTCCCGAAAAGCGGCCAGCGCCTTGTCGCCATCAGCTACGAACGACGGCTCAAAACCTTCACCACGCAGCACAATCCCGAGCATCTCGGCCAGTGCGGTGTCGTCGTCGACGACAAGGACTCGTCCCTTCATGCCTGACATCATCCCATTCTCGTAACAGTGACTGGGCTGCTGGTGAGTGAGGTCACTGACCTGTGACGATAGTCGTATCGGGCCATCACTCTGCGCCGATCAGCCGCTGGGGACACATTCGGACCAGGTCGGTAACGGACGCCGGACGGCCCCACCCATGACACCTCGTCCCCCGCGGAACCCCCCGTCTCAGGGCAGGGACCACCCGTGACACGTCAGTCCGAGACGGCCGCCGGCATCCCCGCCAGCCCCAGAATCCGGACAGCACGGCACCCCTCAGCCCAGCCCCGAGGAAGCCCCGGGGCCATCCCCGAAGGAGCCCCGGGGCCGTGCCACAGCGCCCGGGCCGGAAGCCGCGCCCCGCCCTCGGCACGGCCCCCAACCCCAGCCCCCTGCGCCTCCGCCTGCACCTACGCTTGCGCCCTCAGCCGATGGTCACCTGCCCCGACCTCGCGCAAAGCTCGGCCAGCCCCTCCGCCGTCACCGGCGACAGAACCCCCTCCTCCGTCACGATCGCCGTCACCAGCTCCGGCGGCGTCACATCGAACGCCGGGTTGTACGCCTGCGTCCCCAGCGGCGCCACCGGAATACCGCCTCCCGCCTCCATCCCGATCACCGGCACATGCGGCGCAGTGACCTCCGTCACCTCGTGTCCGGCCCGCTGCTCCACCTCGATGGACGCTCCGTCCGGGGTGAGCGGGTCCACGGTCGTCACCGGCGCCACCACGATGAACGGCACATGGTGATAGCGCGCGAGCACCGCGAGCGGATAGCTCCCCACCTTGTTCGCCACCGACCCGTCTGCTGCGATGCGGTCGGCGCCGATCAGCACGGCATCCACCTCCCCCGCCGCGAACAGCGAACCCGCCGCGTTGTCCGTCAGCAGCGTGTACGCCATGCCGTTCCGCGCCGCCTCGTACGCCGTGAGCCTGGCCCCCTGCAACAACGGCCGCGTCTCGTCCACCCACAGCCTGCGCAGACTCCCCGCCCGGTGCGCCTTGAGAGCCACCGCGAACGCCGTTCCCTCCCCACCCGAGACCAGCGCCCCGGTGTTGCAGTGCGTCAGGATCCGGTGCCCACCCCCCGGCAGCAGCTCGTCGAGCAGTTCCAGACCGTGCGCCGCCATCCTGGCGCTGGCCTTGGCATCCTCGGCGTGCAGAGCCCGCGCCGCCTCCAGCGCGGCACCCGCCGCCCGCTCGGGAGCGGCCCCGCCCACCACCGCGGTGCGGTACGCCGCCTGGGCCCGCCGCGCGCCGTACGCGAGGTTGACCGCGGTGGGCCGCGCTCCCGCCAGCGCGTCCGCGGCCTCGTCCACATCGAACCCTCGGGCAGCGGCGAGCGCGACGCCGTACGCCCCCGCGATCCCCAGAAGCGGTGCCCCGCGCACCGCGAGCGTGCGGATCGCCTCCACCAGTGCCGGTGCGTCGGTGCACACCAGCTCGATCTCCTCGCCCGGCAGCCTGGTCTGGTCGAGGATGACCAGTACGGGGCCTTCAGGTGGCTCGTCCCAGCGGATCGCGGGGATCGCCGGGGTCTCGGTCGGCCGTATGTCCTCGCTGGATTGCGCGTACTGATCAGCCATCCGCCCAGTCTGCCCCCTACCCGGCGGACAATTGAAGGTGTCCCACCCCTACGGCACCCGGTCACCCGGCCGGTGCCCCGTGGCACGATGGCTGGCAACCTGCCGCCGCACCCGCGGACGGGCACCGTGAAGGAGCGACGATGAACGACACTCCGGGCTGGGCTTCGCCCGGATCCGCCCCCTCCGACGGCCAGGACTCCGGCAAGCCGGACGCCACCGAGCCCGCGGACGACAGCCGGCAGAGCGGCCCGTCCAAGTGGTCCAAGGAGCAGCCGCCGCCCGCCCAGTGGTCCCCGCCCAGCGACCCGGGCCCGGGACAGACCCCGCCTCCGCCACCCCCTCCGCCCGGCCAGGGCGGCGGCTGGGGCTGGGGCCGACCCCCGAGCGGCCCGGGTGGCCCCGGAGCCCAGGGCGGCCCAGCAGGACCCGGCCCCGGCGGCTATCCCGGCTGGGGCGCCTGGCAGGGCCCCCCGCCCGCCGCCAAGCCCGGAGTCATCCCGCTCCGCCCGCTCGGCGTCGGCGAGATCCTCGACGGCGCCGTGTCCACGATGCGCGCCCACTGGCGCACGGTCCTCGGCATCTCCCTGAGCGTGGCCGTGCTCACGGAGATCGTCGTCGTTCTCCTCCAGGGCCTGGTCCTGAGCGAGTCCGCCGACACCGACGCCCTCAACGACCCGAGCGCGACGGTCGGCGAACTGACCCGCGCCATGGGCGACACCATGCTGAACTCCGGGGTGGTCCTCGCGATCACCCTGCTCGGCACGATCGTCGCCACGGCCCTGCTCACGATGGTCACAAGCCGCGCGGTGCTCGGTAAGTCGGTGACCACCGCCGAAGCCTGGCGGGACTCCCGCCCTCAGCTCGCAAGGCTGTTCGGCCTGACCCTGCTCATCCCGCTCATCGCCGTCGCGGTCGTCACCATCGGCATCCTGCCCGGCCTCCTGATCGCGCTCGGGGGTGCCTCCGACGCGGGGGCGGGCCTCGCCGTGCTCGGCGGCCTCGCCGCGGGCGTCGCCGCCATCTGGATCGTGGTCCGCTTCTCGCTCGCCTCCCCCGCGCTCATGCTGGAGAAGCAGGGCGTCAAGAAGTCCCTGACCCGTTCCGCCAAGCTGGTCCGCGGCTCGTGGTGGCGGGTCTTCGGCATCCAGCTGCTCGCCGCCATCATCGCGAACGTCGTGGCGTCGATCATCGTCATCCCGTTCACCTTCCTCGCCGGCGCGGTCAGCGGCGAAGGCGTCAGCGGCTTCCTCGACGGCACCAGCGAACTGGGCTGGACGTTCCTGATCGTCAGCGGCGTCGGCTCCGTCATCGGCTCCATGCTGACCTTCCCGATCACGGCCGGGGTCACCGTGCTCCTCTACATCGACCAGCGGATCCGGCGCGAGGCCCTCGACCTCGAACTCACCCGCGCCGCCGCCGGCACCCCCGGCCAGGGCACCAACCCGCCCGGCACCCCGGGGAGCTGATGCGGTGACAGCGGCGGGGGCAGTGCTCATGGGGCTCGGAGCGGCACCGCTCCTGCCGCGCACCGGCGAGGACCCACCGGTGACGATCCCACGCGACCCCGCCCGTGAAGCGGCCGAGCGCGAACTGTCCAAGCCGATGTACCACGAGAACGACCCGAGCCTCCTCCAGCGCGCCCTGAACGCCTTCTGGAACTGGGTCGACGACCTGTTCTCCGCCGCCGCGGGGGCCACCCCGGGCGGCGGGCTCGGCCTCCTCGTCATCGTCCTCGCGGTAGTGGCCCTGGGCGCCGCCCTCTGGTGGCGCCTGGGCACCCCGCACCGCACCCCCACCTCCGCACCGCCCCTCTTCGACGACCGCCCCCGCAGCGCCGCCGAACACCGCGCCGCCGCCGAGGCCCACGCCGCCCAGGGCCACTGGAACCAAGCCGTCCAGGAACGCATGCGCGCCATCGTCCGCGCCCTGGAGGAACGCGCACTCCTGGACCCCCGCCCCGGCCGCACCGCCGACGAAGCCGCAGCGGAAGCAGGCCGAACCCTCCCCGCCCACGCCCCCCAACTCCGCTCCTCGGCCCACGAATTCGACGACGTCACATACGGCGGCCGCACCGCCGACGAACCCGCGTACCTCCGCCTGGCCGCGCTCGACCGGGACCTCGAACGCACCAAGCCGGTCCTGACCAGCACCACCCACACCACCCCGAGCAGCAGCTCCCAGGGAGCCGCCGAATGACCGGCTCCACCCGCCCGGCCGAGCCACCCCAGCCCGCCACGCCCTCCACCACGCGGCAGCCGGACGCCCCTCGCCCCACCACCTCGGTCTCGCCGACACCCCGCCAGCTCTGGACCCGCTCCCGAGGCATCGCCCTCGCCCTGGTCATCCTGCTGGCCACGGCCGTCGCCATCGCCGCCGTCCGCTCCGGCGCCCAGCACGGCCGCCTCGACCCGCGCTCCGCCGACCCCCACGGCAGCCGAGCCGTCGCCGAACTCCTCGCCGACCAGGGCGTATCCACCCGCGTGGTCACCACCACCGAAGAGGCCCGCACCGCGGCCGGCCCGGACACGACCCTTCTGGTGACCAACCCCGACCTGCTCACCGACGGCCAGCGCTCCCGCCTCCACGCCGCCACCAAACACTCCGGCGGCCGCACCGTCCTCGTCACTCCCGGCGCCCCCTCGGTCAAAGACCTCGCCCCGGGCGTCACCGCGCACGACACCCCCAGCGCGGACTCCACGCTCTCCCCCGGCTGCTTCCTGCCGGCCGCCCGCCGAGCGGGCACCGCCGACATGGGCGGCATCCGCTACGACACCCTCACCCCCGACGCCGAGGCCTGCTACCTCAGCGACGGCCTGCCCAGCCTTCTGCATCTCCCCGCCCCCCGCGGAAAGGGCGACACCGTCGTCCTCGGCGCCCCCGACATCCTCTACAACGACCACCTCGACAAGCGCGGCAACGCCTCGCTCGTCCTGCAACTCCTCGGTACCCGACCCGAGTTGGCCTGGTACCTCCCCTCACTCTCCGACGACCGGACGGCCGACTCGGAGCAGCGCGGCTTCTTCGATCTGATCCCCTCCGGCTGGCGTTGGGGCACCCTGCAACTCGCCATCGCCGCGGCTCTCGCCGCCCTCTGGCGCGCCCGCCGCCTCGGCCCCCTCGTCACCGAACGCCTCCCCGTGGTCATCCGCGCCTCAGAGACCGTCGAAGGCCGTGCCCGCCTCTATCGCAGAGCGAACGCCCGTGACCGCGCGGCCACCGCCCTGCGCACCGCCACCCGCACCCGCCTCGCCCCCCTCGTCGGCGTATCCCCCGCTCAGGCGCACGCGCCCGAGACCCTGATCCCCGCACTGTCCACGCGACTTCGCACTCCCGGCCAAGACCCGCACCCCCTCCTCTTCGGGCCGCCCCCGGGCAACGACACAGCGCTCATCGCCCTAGCCGACCAACTCGACGCCCTCGAAAGAGAGGTACGCCACTCATGATGGACCCGACCACTGACACCGGGCCCACCGGAGATTCCCGCGACGCACGCGCTTCCCTCGAAGCCCTGCGCGCAGAGATCTCCAAGGCCGTGGTCGGCCAGGACTCCGCCGTCACCGGCCTCGTCGTCGCCCTCCTCTGCCGCGGCCATGTCCTACTAGAAGGAGTCCCTGGGGTAGCCAAAACGTTGCTTGTCCGCGCCCTCGCGGCGAGTCTCGAACTCGACACCAAGCGCGTCCAGTTCACCCCGGACCTCATGCCGAGCGACGTCACGGGCTCCCTCGTCTACGACGCGCGCACCACGAAGTTCTCCTTCCAGCCCGGCCCGGTCTTCACGAACCTCCTCCTCGCCGACGAGATCAACCGCACCCCGCCCAAGACCCAGTCCTCGCTCCTCGAAGCGATGGAGGAACGCCAGGTCACGGTCGACGGCACCCCCCGCCCGCTCCCCGACCCCTTCCTGGTCGCGGCCACCCAGAACCCCGTCGAATACGAGGGCACCTACCCCCTCCCCGAGGCCCAACTGGACCGCTTCCTCCTCAAACTGACGGTCCCGCTCCCCTCCCGTCACGACGAGATCGACGTCCTCACCCGCCACGCCGAGGGCTTCAACCCACGCGACCTGCAAGCCGCCGGCGTACGCCCCGTAGCGGGCCCCGCCGACCTGGAAGCCGCCCGCGCCGCGGTCGCCAAGACCTCCATCTCCCCCGAGATCACCGCTTACGTGGTCGACGTGTGCCGCGCCACCCGCGAATCGCCCTCTCTCACCCTCGGCGTCTCCCCCCGAGGCGCCACGGCCCTGCTCTCCACGGCACGCGCCTGGGCCTGGCTCACCGGCCGCGACTACGTCATCCCCGATGACGTCAAAGCCCTCGCGCTGCCCACCCTCCGCCACCGCATACAGCTGCGCCCGGAGGCCGAAATGGAGGGCGTCACCGCGGACTCGGTCATCAACGCGATCCTCGCCCACGTCCCGGTCCCCCGCTGATGGCCGTTACCGGACGCACCGCCCTCCTGGCAGCCCTGGGCAGCCTCCCCGTAGGTCTCTGGGACCCCAGCTGGACCGGCATCCTCGCCGTCAACGCCCCCCTGGCCCTGGCGTGCGCCTGCGACTTCGCACTGGCCGCCCCGGTACGCCGCCTCGGCCTGACCCGCTCCGGCGACACTTCCGTACGCCTGGGGGAGACCGCCGACGTCCAGCTCACCGTCACCAACCCCTCCGGCCGCCCCCTGCGCGCCGACCTCCGAGACGCCTGGCCCCCCAGCAGCTGGCAGCCCGGAACCGAAGTCGCCGGATCCCGCCAGAGCCTCGCGATCCCCGCCGGCGAACGCCGCCGCCTCACCACTCACCTGCGCCCCACCCGCCGCGGCGACCACCGATCCGACCGCGTGACCATCCGCTCGTACGGCCCGCTGCGCCTCTTCGCCCGCCAGGGCAGCCACCGGGTCCCGTGGACCGTACGCGTCCTACCGCCCTTCACCAGCCGGAAGCACCTGCCCTCCAAGCTGGCCCGGCTCCGCGAACTCGACGGTCGTACCAGCGTGCTGACCCGCGGCGAGGGCACCGAGTTCGACAGTCTCCGCGACTACGTCCCCGGCGACGACACCCGCTCCATCGACTGGCGCGCCACGGCCCGCCAGTCCACCGTCGCGATCCGTACCTGGCGCCCGGAACGCGACCGGCACATCCTTCTGGTCCTCGACACCGGCCGCACCTCCGCCGGCCGGGTCGGCGACGCGCCACGCCTCGACGCCTCGATGGACGCCGCACTCCTCCTGGCCGCCCTCGCCTCCCGTGCCGGTGATCGCGTGGACCTTCTCGCATACGATCGCCGCGTACGTGCCCTGGTCCAGGGCCGATCAGCAGGTGATGTCCTCCCCTCTCTGGTCAACGCCCTGGCGACTCTGGAACCCGAACTCATCGAGACGGACGCCCGAGGCCTGACCTCGACGGCCCTACGCACAGCGCCCCGCGGTTCCCTGATCGTGCTGCTTACGAGCCTCGACGCGGCCCCCATCGAAGAGGGCCTGCTACCCGTACTCTCTCGGCTCACCAAACGCCACAAAGTCCTGCTCGCTTCGGTCGCCGATCCCAAGATCGAGGAAATGGCGAATGCCCGTGGAATGGCAGAAGCGATATACGAGGCGGCAGCGGCAGCCCAAGCGCAATCCGAAAGGCACCGCACGGCGGAACAACTCACCCGCCGCGGCGTCACGGTCGTGGACGCGACCCCAAACAATCTGGCCCCCGCGCTGGCCGACGCTTACCTTTCCCTGAAGGCGGCCGGCCGTCTCTGAGGAGAAAGGGCAGGGGCGTGAAAACAAAAAAAGCCTCAGTCCCCGGACATTGTCCGGGGACTGAGGCTTTATAAAATTAGTTCGGCGGCGTCCTACTCTCCCACAGGGTCCCCCCTGCAGTACCATCGGCGCTATGAGGCTTAGCTTCCGGGTTCGGAATGTAACCGGGCGTTTCCCTCACGCTATGACCACCGAAACACTATGAAACTGACAACCGCACCGCCATGTGGCATGACGGGGTTGTTCGTGGTTTCAGAACCAACACAGTGGACGCGAGCAACTGAGGACAAGCCCTCGGCCTATTAGTACCAGTCACCTCCACCCGTTACCGGGCTTCCAGATCTGGCCTATCAACCCAGTCGTCTACTGGGAGCCTTAACCCCTCAAAGGGGGTGGGAATACTCATCTCGAAGCAGGCTTCCCGCTTAGATGCTTTCAGCGGTTATCCTTTCCGAACGTAGCCAACCAGCCATGCCCTTGGCAGGACAACTGGCACACCAGAGGTTCGTCCGTCCCGGTCCTCTCGTACTAGGGACAGCCCTTCTCAATATTCCTACGCGCACAGAGGATAGGGACCGAACTGTCTCACGACGTTCTAAACCCAGCTCGCGTACCGCTTTAATGGGCGAACAGCCCAACCCTTGGGACCGACTCCAGCCCCAGGATGCGACGAGCCGACATCGAGGTGCCAAACCATCCCGTCGATATGGACTCTTGGGGAAGATCAGCCTGTTATCCCCGGGGTACCTTTTATCCGTTGAGCGACGGCGCTTCCACAAGCCACCGCCGGGTCACTAGTCCCGACTTTCGTCCCTGCTCGACCCGTCGGTCTCACAGTCAAGCTCCCTTGTGCACTTACACTCAACACCTGATTACCAACCAGGCTGAGGGAACCTTTGGGCGCCTCCGTTACTCTTTGGGAGGCAACCGCCCCAGTTAAACTACCCATCAGACACTGTCCCTGATCCGGATCACGGACCGAGGTTAGACATCCAGCACGACCAGAGTGGTATTTCAACGGCGACTCCACGAACACTGGCGTGCCCGCTTCAAAGTCTCCCACCTATCCTACACAAGCCGAACCGAACACCAATATCAAACTATAGTAAAGGTCCCGGGGTCTTTCCGTCCTTCTGCGCGAAACGAGCATCTTTACTCGTAGTGCAATTTCACCGGGCCTATGGTTGAGACAGTCGAGAAGTCGTTACGCCATTCGTGCAGGTCGGAACTTACCCGACAAGGAATTTCGCTACCTTAGGATGGTTATAGTTACCACCGCCGTTTACTGGCGCTTAAGTTCTCAGCTTCGCACACCCGAAAGTGCACTAACCGGTCCCCTTAACGTTCCAGCACCGGGCAGGCGTCAGTCCGTATACATCGCCTTACGGCTTCGCACGGACCTGTGTTTTTAGTAAACAGTCGCTTCTCGCTGGTCTCTGCGGCCACCCCCAGCTCACCGTGTAAAACGGATCACCAGTGATGGCCCCCCTTCTCCCGAAGTTACGGGGGCATTTTGCCGAGTTCCTTAACCATAGTTCACCCGAACGCCTCGGTATTCTCTACCTGACCACCTGAGTCGGTTTAGGGTACGGGCCGCCATGAAACTCGCTAGAGGCTTTTCTCGACAGCATAGGATCATCCACTTCACCACAATCGGCTCGGCATCAGGTCTCACCCTGTATGTCATCCGGATTTACCTAGATGACGGGCTACACCCTTACCCCGGGACAACCACCGCCCGGGCTGGACTACCTTCCTGCGTCACCCCATCACTCACCTACTACCACCTTGGGTCAGCGGCTCCACCACTCCCCTCAACTCCGAAGAGATCAGGGCGGCTTCACGGCCTTAGCATTAATGGGCTCGATGTTTGACGCTTCACAGCGGGTACCGGAATATCAACCGGTTATCCATCGACTACGCCTGTCGGCCTCGCCTTAGGTCCCGACTTACCCTGGGCAGATCAGCTTGACCCAGGAACCCTTAGTCAATCGGCGCACACGTTTCTCACGTATGTATCGCTACTCATGCCTGCATTCTCACTCGTGAACCGTCCACCACTGCCTTCCGGCGCAGCTTCACCCGGCACACGACGCTCCCCTACCCATCCACACAGGCGTTGGCCCTATTGTGTGAATGACACGACTTCGGCGGTACGCTTGAGCCCCGCTACATTGTCGGCGCGGAATCACTAGACCAGTGAGCTATTACGCACTCTTTCAAGGGTGGCTGCTTCTAAGCCAACCTCCTGGTTGTCTGTGCGACTCCACATCCTTTCCCACTTAGCGTACGCTTAGGGGCCTTAGTCGATGCTCTGGGCTGTTTCCCTCTCGACCATGGAGCTTATCCCCCACAGTCTCACTGCCGTGCTCTCACTTACCGGCATTCGGAGTTTGGCTAAGGTCAGTAACCCGGTAGGGCCCATCGCCTATCCAGTGCTCTACCTCCGGCAAGAAACACACGACGCTGCACCTAAATGCATTTCGGGGAGAACCAGCTATCACGGAGTTTGATTGGCCTTTCACCCCTAACCACAGGTCATCCCCCAGGTTTTCAACCCTGGTGGGTTCGGTCCTCCACGACCTCTTACAGCCGCTTCAACCTGCCCATGGCTAGATCACTCCGCTTCGGGTCTTGAGCGCGCTACTAAACCGCCCTATTCGGACTCGCTTTCGCTACGGCTTCCCCACACGGGTTAACCTCGCAACACACCGCAAACTCGCAGGCTCATTCTTCAAAAGGCACGCAGTCACGACGCACCAAGCAAGCTTGATGCGCGACGCTCCCACGGCTTGTAGGCACACGGTTTCAGGTACTATTTCACTCCGCTCCCGCGGTACTTTTCACCATTCCCTCACGGTACTATCCGCTATCGGTCACCAGGGAATATTTAGGCTTAACGGGTGGTCCCGCCAGATTCACACGGGATTTCTCGGGCCCCGTGCTACTTGGGTGTCTCTCAAACGAGCCGCTGATGTTTCGACTACGGGGGTCTTACCCTCTACGCCGGACCTTTCGCATGTCCTTCGCCTACATCAACGGTTTCTGACTCGTCTCACAGCCGGCAGACTGTGAAAGAGAGATCCCACAACCCCGCATACGCAACCCCTGCCGGGTCTCACACGTATACGGTTTGGCCTCATCCGGTTTCGCTCGCCACTACTCCCGGAATCACGGTTGTTTTCTCTTCCTGCGGGTACTGAGATGTTTCACTTCCCCGCGTTCCCTCCACACTGCCTATGTGTTCAGCAGCGGGTGACAGCCCATGACGACTGCCGGGTTTCCCCATTCGGAAACCCCCGGATCAAAGCCTGGTTGACGACTCCCCGGGGACTATCGTGGCCTCCCACGTCCTTCATCGGTTCCTGGTGCCAAGGCATCCACCGTGCGCCCTTAAAAACTTGGCCACAGATGCTCGCGTCCACTGTGCAGTTCTCAAACAACGACCAACCACCCATCACAGCCCGCCTAAGCGAACCTTCACTGGGGTCGGCATTGAGGTCGGGAACAAGTCCGTACCCTCAGATACCCAACAGCGTGCCCGACACCCTTCACCGCTTCCCTCCACTTTCCACGCTCTAAAGAGCAGTACTTGCAGGAGAAGACAGTCAAGTGTGCCGAGTAGTCAACGTTCCACCCATGAGCTACCACCGTCGATCGTTTGCCGACGTAGTGGCCTCTGAACCAGGCAAGCCTGGCTTAGAAGTGCTCCTTAGAAAGGAGGTGATCCAGCCGCACCTTCCGGTACGGCTACCTTGTTACGACTTCGTCCCAATCGCCAGTCCCACCTTCGACAGCTCCCTCCCACAAGGGGTTGGGCCACCGGCTTCGGGTGTTACCGACTTTCGTGACGTGACGGGCGGTGTGTACAAGGCCCGGGAACGTATTCACCGCAGCAATGCTGATCTGCGATTACTAGCAACTCCGACTTCATGGGGTCGAGTTGCAGACCCCAATCCGAACTGAGACAGGCTTTTTGAGATTCGCTCCGCCTCGCGGCTTCGCAGCTCATTGTACCTGCCATTGTAGCACGTGTGCAGCCCAAGACATAAGGGGCATGATGACTTGACGTCGTCCCCACCTTCCTCCGAGTTGACCCCGGCAGTCTCCTGTGAGTCCCCATCACCCCGAAGGGCATGCTGGCAACACAGAACAAGGGTTGCGCTCGTTGCGGGACTTAACCCAACATCTCACGACACGAGCTGACGACAGCCATGCACCACCTGTATACCGACCACAAGGGGGGCACCATCTCTGATGCTTTCCGGTATATGTCAAGCCTTGGTAAGGTTCTTCGCGTTGCGTCGAATTAAGCCACATGCTCCGCTGCTTGTGCGGGCCCCCGTCAATTCCTTTGAGTTTTAGCCTTGCGGCCGTACTCCCCAGGCGGGGAACTTAATGCGTTAGCTGCGGCACCGACGACGTGGAATGTCGCCAACACCTAGTTCCCACCGTTTACGGCGTGGACTACCAGGGTATCTAATCCTGTTCGCTCCCCACGCTTTCGCTCCTCAGCGTCAGTAATGGCCCAGAGATCCGCCTTCGCCACCGGTGTTCCTCCTGATATCTGCGCATTTCACCGCTACACCAGGAATTCCGATCTCCCCTACCACACTCTAGCCTGCCCGTATCGACTGCAGACCCGGGGTTAAGCCCCGGGCTTTCACAACCGACGTGACAAGCCGCCTACGAGCTCTTTACGCCCAATAATTCCGGACAACGCTTGCGCCCTACGTATTACCGCGGCTGCTGGCACGTAGTTAGCCGGCGCTTCTTCTGCAGGTACCGTCACTTTCGCTTCTTCCCTGCTGAAAGAGGTTTACAACCCGAAGGCCGTCATCCCTCACGCGGCGTCGCTGCATCAGGCTTTCGCCCATTGTGCAATATTCCCCACTGCTGCCTCCCGTAGGAGTCTGGGCCGTGTCTCAGTCCCAGTGTGGCCGGTCGCCCTCTCAGGCCGGCTACCCGTCGTCGCCTTGGTGAGCTTCTACCTCACCAACAAGCTGATAGGCCGCGGGCTCATCCTGCACCGCCGGAGCTTTCAACACACTCAGATGCCTGAGCGTGTGTTATCCGGTATTAGACCCCGTTTCCAGGGCTTGTCCCAGAGTGCAGGGCAGATTGCCCACGTGTTACTCACCCGTTCGCCACTAATCCCCACCGAAGTGGTTCATCGTTCGACTTGCATGTGTTAAGCACGCCGCCAGCGTTCGTCCTGAGCCAGGATCAAACTCTCCGTGAATGTTTTCCCGTAATCGGGATGAACACCACGAGAGCGGAACGGTCGGGAGGAATAATCCCGTCCGTTCACAGCGTCCTCGCTGTGTCGCCTGCACGGACAGTGCCGTACAGGACTTTTTCAAAGGAACCTCAACTCACCGAAGTGAGTCGGGGTATCAACATATCTGGCGTTGACTTTTGGCACGCTGTTGAGTTCTCAAGGAACGGACGCTTCCTTTGTACTCACCCTCTCGGGCTTTCCTCCGGGCGCTTCCCTTCGGTATTTCGTGTTTCCAACCTTACCAGATCCGTTTTCCGTTCCGTTTCCGGTTCGGATTTCATTTCCGGTGGCCGTTGGAGGGCCTTTGCCTTTCGGCTGATCCGACTTTATCAGAAGCTTTCGGCCGGACTTACCGGCTTCAGTTCCGATTGATCGGGGGTGGCTTCTCAATTCGATGTAATTCGAGAAGCAAGCAGACTTTAAACCGCCGCCACCGGACTTGTCCAGTTCTAGGCAACTGTTCGAATCTACCTCCCCAGTCCTTCCGTGTCAACGGTTTTTCCGGGGCGAAGAGGAGACTAGCAGCTCCTGAGGGCCCTACGCACATCACGCTGCGGTCGGGGCGGAGGCGCTGCGGTCGGTCCGGTCCAGGTCGCCCGTTTCGCCCGCTCGGGCCGCCCTGCCGCCCAAGACGAAGACGTAGGCGAGGAACGCCAGCTCGGCGGCGATTCCGATGGTGATGCGGGCCCAGGTCGGCAGGCCCGAGGGGGTGACGAAGCCTTCGATGGCGCCCGATACGAACAGGACCAGTGCCAGGCCGATCGCCATGCCGAGGGCTGCTCGGCCCTCCTCCGCCAAGGCCGTGCGGCGGGTGCGGGGGCCGGGGTCGATGAGGGTCCAGCCGAGGCGCAGGCCTGTGCCGGCCGCTACGAAGACGGCTGTCAGCTCCAGGAGGCCGTGCGGCAGGACCAGACCGAGGAAGGTGTCGAGGCGGCCCGCCGAAGACATCAGGCCGATGCCGACCCCGAGGTTGAGCATGTTCTGGAAGAGGATCCACAGGACGGGGAAGCAGAGGAAGGCGCCCAGGACGAGGCACATCGCGGCGGCCTGGGCGTTGTTCGTCCAGACCTGGGCCGCGAAGGATGCCGCGGGGTGGCTGGAGTAGTACGACTCGTATTCGCCGCCCGGGCGGGTCAGCTCGCGCAGTTCACTGGGGGCGGCGATGGAGGACTGGACCTCGGGGTGGGTGGCGATCCACCAGCCGATGAGTGCCGCGAGGGCCGTCGAGAGCAGTGCGGTGGGGACCCACCAGTGGCGGGAGCGGTAGACCGCCGCCGGGAAGCCGTGGGCGAGGAAGCGGGTGACGTCTCTCCAAGAGGCGCGGCGGGTGCCCGTCACGGCGCTACGCGCGCGTGCCACCAGATGTGTCAGGCGTCCGGTGAGCTGTGGGTCCGGTGCGCCGGACTGGATCAGGGAGAGGTGGGTGGCGGTGCGCTGGTAGAGGGCGACGAGTTCGTCGGCCTCGGCGCCGGTGAGGCGGCGTTGGCGGCGCAGCAGGGCTTCCAGGCGGTCCCACTCGGCTCGGTGGGCGGACACGAAGACGTCGAGGTCCATCGGGTGGCTGCTCCTCGTACTGCGGCGCGTGGCTGCTCAGCTTGGCAGACTGGCCAGTCCTAGGGCAGGGCGGGGAAGGGCGGCAGGCGTGAGTGAACTGGTGACTGGTGAGGCGGTGGCGCTCGAGCTGCGTCCCGCGAAGCTGCCGAGCCGGATGCTGGCCTTGCTGATCGACATGGCCGTGGCGTGGGCGGTCTATCTCGCGGTGACGGTCGGGGTCGTCGCTTCGACCTCTTCGTTGGACGACGCCGCGGCCGCCGCCGTCGCGGTCGCCGGCTTCGTACTCATCCTGGTCGGCGGTCCGATCGCGGTGGAGACGCTCAGTCATGGGCGGTCGTTGGGGAAGCTGGCGTGTGGGCTGCGGGTGGTGCGGGATGACGGGGGGCCGATTCGTTTCCGGCACGCGCTCGTGCGGGGGGCCGTCGGGGTCGTCGAGATTCTGATGACGTTCGGGGTGGTGGCGTGCATCGCGTCGTTGGTGTCGGCGCGTGGACGGCGGCTCGGGGATGTGTTCGCGGGCACCTTGGTCGTACGGGAGCGGGTGCCTGCCGGGCGGACCGCCTCTGTGCCTCCGCCGCCTCCCTGGCTGATGGGGCGGTTCTCCGGGCTCGATCTGTCCGGGGTCCCTGAGGGGCTGTGGCTTGCGATCCGCCAGTACCTGACGCGGATGGGGCAGTTGGATCCGCAGGTGGGCTGGGCGATGGCGGAGCGGCTGGCCGGTGATCTGGCGGAGCGCACGGGAGCTCCGGCGCCGCAGGGTGTGCCGCCGGCCGCGTATCTGGCAGCCGTCGTGCATGAGCGGCAGGCGCGGGATGTGCGGAGGGCCTTCGGCGGGGAGGCGGGGGGCGCTGCCGGGCATGCGACGGCGGGGGGCGCCGGTGGACATGTGGCGGCGGGTGTCGGTGGTGGACATGTGGCGGCGGGGGCCATTCCGGATACACCGGCTCCGGGCTTCGCTGCTCCGGGCTCGGCCGCTCCAGATTCTCCGGCTTCGGGTTCTGGCGCTCCGGATTCTCAGGCTCCGGGTTCTGCCCCTCCGGGTTCACCGGTTTCGGGCTCCGCCGCTTCGGGTTCTCCCGCTCCGGGCCCCGTGTCGCCGTCGGGCGGGCGCGGGGGTGAGGAGTCCGCTCCTTCCGCGACAGGGTTCGTACCGCCTGCCTGACCGGTCCGGGATGGGCCGGGGTGTCAGGCGAAAGTCGACGGTGGGGTTTCCAGGTGCTCAAGCTCGATGCCGGGGGCCGCGAGGACGACGTCGCCGGTGAGGTGGACCGCGTGCTGTTCGCCGGTGTCCAGGGCTGTGACCTGGTATTCCTCCACGATCAGGGGGCCGTTGTCAGTGGCGTGTGCTTCTCTTTTCAGCAGGGCCCAGGACTGGTCGAGGGTGCGGGGGGCGAGGACCGGGTCCGTGAAGGCGACCAGGCGGATTCGGGTCGCGGGGGCGTCGGGGGTCAGGCGGAGCAGCCGGGCCGTCGCGATGAGGAAGGCGGGGGATGTGCCGGTGAAAGCGTGGGCGGGCGCGTTGTCTTCGGTGGCATGGGCGCCGGTGGGGTCGGTGCGGACCCAGGTCACGCCGTTGAGGGCGGCGGCGCGGACCTGCCAGTCCCCCACGTGCAGTTCGAGACGGATGGGGCGGCCGCGGTCGTCGAGTGCGAGGTCGACGGAGCCCGCGGCGGTGCCTGAGGGGGAGGTTCGTTGGGAGACGTAGCGCCAGCCGGAGGGGCCGGGTGCGCAGTGGAAGTGTTCTTCGCCGAGGGGGGTGCGATCGTGCGGATCATGGAGCGAATAGCGGCCGCGGGGCATGGGCTTGGGTCCTCGGGTCAGTACCTGCGGTGAGCGGTGGGGTCGGTCCGGACCGGCCGGTGCCGCTCCCAAAGGGGCAGGCCCCCGCCGGGGGGGGGCGAGGGCCTGCTGAGGTGGGGCTGACCGGTGGCCGGTCGGCGGTCAGTAGCGGTAGTGGTCGGACTTGTACGGGCCCTCGACCTCGACACCGATGTACGAGGCCTGCTCGGGGCGGAGCGTCGTGAGCTTCACGCCGAGCGCGTCGAGGTGCAGACGGGCGACCTTCTCGTCCAGGTGCTTGGGGAGCACGTAGACGTCGGTCGGGTACTCCTCCTGCTTGGTGAACAGCTCGATCTGGGCCAGGGTCTGGTCCGCGAACGAGTTGGACATCACGAAGGACGGGTGGCCGGTGGCGTTGCCCAGGTTGAGCAGGCGGCCCTCGGAGAGCACGATGAGGACCTTGCCGTCGGGGAACGTCCACGTGTGGACCTGCGGCTTGACCTCGTCCTTGACGATGCCGGGGATGGCGGCGAGGCCCGCCATGTCGATCTCGTTGTCGAAGTGGCCGATGTTGCCCACGATCGCCTGGTGCTTCATCTTGGCCATGTCCGAGGCCATGATGATGTCCTTGTTGCCCGTGGTCGTGACGAAGATGTCGGCCTTGTCGATGACCTCGTCGAGCGTCGTGACCTGGTAGCCGTCCATGGCCGCCTGGAGGGCGCAGATCGGGTCGATCTCGGTGACGATGACGCGGGCGCCCTGGCCGCGCAGGGACTCCGCGCAGCCCTTGCCCACGTCGCCGTAGCCGCAGACGACGGCGGTCTTGCCGCCGATGAGGACGTCCGTGGCGCGGTTGATGCCGTCGATCAGGGAGTGGCGGCAGCCGTACTTGTTGTCGAACTTCGACTTGGTCACGGCGTCGTTCACGTTGATCGCCGGGAACAGCAGGGTGCCGTCGCGGTGCATCTCGTACAGGCGGTGGACGCCGGTCGTGGTCTCCTCGGTCACGCCGCGGATCTCCGAGGCGAGCTGGGTCCACTTCTGCGAGCCCTCGGTGATGGTGCGGTTGAGGAGCTCCAGGATGACGCGGTGCTCGTCGTTCTCGGCGGTGTCGGGCGAGGGGACCTTGCCGTCCTTCTCGTACTCGACGCCCTTGTGGACCAGGAGCGTGGCGTCGCCGCCGTCGTCCAGGATCATGTTCGGGCCGCCGGTGGGGGTGTTCGGCCAGGTCAGCGCCTGCTCCGTGCACCACCAGTACTCCTCCAGGGTCTCGCCCTTCCAGGCGAAGACCGGGACGCCCCGGGGGTCCTCGGGGGTGCCGTTCGGGCCGACGGCGATGGCCGCGGCGGCGTGATCCTGGGTGGAGAAGATGTTGCAGGAGGCCCAGCGGACCTCGGCGCCGAGGGCGACCAGGGTCTCGATGAGCACGGCGGTCTGCACGGTCATGTGCAGGGAGCCGGTGACGCGGGCGCCGGCGAGGGGCTGGCTGGCGGCGTACTCCTTGCGGATCGCCATCAGGCCGGGCATCTCGTGCTCGGCGAGGGTGATCTCCTTGCGGCCGAAGGCGGCGAGGGAGAGGTCTGCGACCTTGAAGTCCTGGCCGTTGGGCCGGCCGGTGGTGGTGGCAGTCGTCATGAGTGAGCTGCTCCTCGTGGGGTTGGTCGAGGGTGGACATGGCTGACCTGCGGCGTCGGGTACAAGGGTGCACCGACGCGCGCAGCGCAGTCCGTCGGAGGCCCTCTCTCCCTCGGCCGGTCCGTGCGCGGACCGCCCGACCGCCATCAGCAGCGACGTCTGGCTCAGTCATCCAAGCTACACCGGTCGGCCCAGCGAGCCCCAGCCCGCCTCTGGTCATGGAACTCCGGCGGATAGGCAGTCAGACCCGGACGTTATGGGACCTTTGCGCTTTTGATCCTGCGCGGACGTGTTGCAGGATGCCTAGGGATCGGGAACATATGCGCGATCTCGGTTTTGACGAAGGCGTGAGGAGATCCAAGTGACCAGTCCGGCCGACCCGCCCATGGGCGGCGACAGCGGTGGGCAGAAGAGGCCGAAACTGCTCGCGGTGACCGCGTGCCCGACCGGCATCGCCCATACGTATATGGCGGCGGAGAAGCTCTCGCAGGCGGCGGAGCGTCTCGGGGTCGAGATGAAGGTGGAGACGCAAGGTTCCATCGGGGCTGAGAACGTCCTCTCTGACAACGATGTCAGAGACGCCGACGGCATCATCATCGCGGCGGACAAGGATGTGGACCGCAGCCGTTTCGTGGGCAAGCGGGTGCTGTCCGTCGGGGTGTCCGAGGGCATCAGCCGTCCGGAGCAGCTGATCGAGCGGGTGCGGAGCGCGCCCGTGCACGGCGGTGACGGGGGCGGCGGACCCGAGGCGTCGACCGGCGGTGGCGGTGGGGGCGGCCGGGAGCGGAGCATCGCGTACAAGGCGCTGATGAACGGTGTCTCGTACATGATTCCGTTCGTGGTGGTCGGTGGTCTGCTGATCGCGATCTCGCTGGCGCTCGGCGGGGATGCCACGTCGAAGGGGTACGTGATCCCGGAGGGGACCTTCTGGGCGCACGTCAACGCCATCGGGGTCATCGGGTTCACGCTGATGGTGCCGATCCTGTCGGGGTACATCGCGTACGCCATCGGGGACCGGCCGGCGCTGGTGCCGGGCATGATCGGCGGGTGGATCGCCAACACCGGTGAGCTGTACGACTCCAAGGCGGGGGCGGGGTTCATCGGGGCGATCGTGACCGGTTTCCTGGCCGGTTATCTGGTGGTGTGGATCAAGAAGGCCAAGGTCCCGAAGTTCGTCCAGCCGATCATGCCGATCATCGTGATCCCGATCCTCGCGACCACGGCGCTCGGACTGTTCTTCATCTACGTCATCGGCAAGCCGATCTCGTGGGTCTTCGAGCATCTGACCGACTGGCTCAGCGGCATGACCGGGACCAGCGCGATCCTGCTCGGCGCGATTCTCGGACTCATGATCGCGTTCGACATGGGCGGCCCGGTCAACAAGACCGCGTTCCTCTTCGGTACGGGGCTCATCGCGACCGGCAACCAGACCGTGATGGGCATGTGCGCGGCGGCCATCCCCGTGATGCCGCTCGGGCAGGGGCTCGCCACGCTGATCCGGCGCAAGCTGTACTCGGAACAGGAGCGCGAGACGGGCATGGCCGCGCTGTTCATGGGGTTGTTCGGGATCTCGGAGGGAGCGATTCCGTTCGCTGCCGCGCGGCCCGCGCAGGTCATCCCCGCCAACATGCTCGGCGGCGCGGTCGCGGGTGCCGTCGCCGGTATGGCGGGCGTCGAGGACGCGGTGCCGCACGGCGGGCCGATCGTGGCGGTGCTGGGTGCGATCGGTGGCGTACCGATGTTCTTCGTGGCGGTCGCCGTCGGCACGGTCGTCACCGCGCTCGCCACGGTCACGCTGGTCGACCTCAGCGAGCGCAAGGGGCGGGGGGCCTTGCCCGTCGGCGACCGGGTCGGCGGGCCCGAGCCGGCGCTCGCAGGGGCCGGGGTGGCCTCGGGTGGCGCGGCGGTCGCGGGCGGGGCGACGGTCGCGGGCGGGGCGCTGCGGAAGGAGCCGTCGGCTCGGCCTGCGGCTTCGGATTCCGCTCCGGCTTCGGCTCCGGATTCCGCTTCGGCTCCGGATTCCGCTTCCGCTTCGACTTCGGCCGACGCACCCGAAGTCCTCTCCGGCTATCTCACCGAGCGGACCGTGAAGGTCCAGCTGGCCGCCCGTGACAAGGATGCGGCGATCCGGGAGATGGCCGCGCTTCTGGCCACCACGGGCAGGGTCAACGACGTGGAGGAGCTGGTGCGGACCGCGCTGCGGCGCGAGGAGCAGGGCACCACCGGGCTCGGTGAGGAAATCGCCATTCCGCATGCCAAGACCGACGCCGTGGACGCGCCCGTCGTGGGGTTCGCCCGGTCCGCGGAGGGTGTCGAGTGGGGGTCGCTCGACGGTACGAAGGCCAAGCTGATCTTCATGATCTCCGTACCGGAGGCGGCCGCCGGGGACGAGCATCTGCGGATCCTCGCGCTGCTTTCGCGGAAGCTGATGGACACGGGGTTCCGGGAGCGGCTGGTGGCGGCGCCGGATGACGCCGCGATCCTCGACGTGCTGCGTGAGGTCCAGTAGGGCCCGTGGTCATCTCCTCATGTACGTCGATGGGGCCCCGCACCAGCAAGGTGCGGGGCCCCATCGACGTACGTACGAGAGCGAGGTCAGTGGGCGCCGGGCGACTTCGCGGGGTTGGTGCCCTCGGCTGCCGCCGACTCGCTGAAGATGTCCGGTTCGAGGTAGATCACGCGGGCGATCGGGACCGCGGCGCGGATGCGGTCCTCGGCGGCGTTGATCGCGGCGGCGACCTCCGCGGCGGTGTCGTCGTGCTGGACGGCGACCTTCGCGGCGACGAGCAGTTCCTCGGGGCCGAGGTGGAGCGTGCGCATGTGGATGACCTTGGTGACCGTGTCGCCGTCGACCAGGGCCTTCTCGATCTTCTCGACCTGGTCGACGCCGGCGGCCTCGCCGAGCAGGAGCGACTTGGTCTCCGCGGCGAGGATGATGGCGATCGCGATGAGCAGGACGCCGATGCAGAGCGTGCCGATGCCGTCCCAGACGCCGTCACCGGTGGCGAGGGCGATGCTGACGCCGCCGAGGGCGAGGACCAGGCCGACCAGCGCGCCGAGGTCCTCCAGGAGGACGACCGGCAGCTCGGGGGCCTTCGCGCGGCGGACGAACTGCGTCCAGGAGAGGTTGCCGCGCAGGAGGTTGGACTCCTTGATGGCGGTGCGGAAGGAGAAGGTCTCCGCGATGATCGCGAACACCAGGACACCGACGGGCCAGTACCAGTGCTCGATCTCGTGCGGGTCCTTGATCTTCTCGTAGCCCTCGTAGATCGCGAACATGCCGCCGACCGAGAAGAGGACGATCGAGACGAGGAAGGCGTAGATGTAGCGCTCGCGGCCGTAGCCGAAGGGGTGTTGCGGGGTCGCCTCGCGCTGGGCCTTCTTGCCGCCGAGGAGCAGCAGTCCTTGGTTGCCCGAGTCCGCGAGCGAGTGGACGCTCTCGGCGAGCATCGAGGACGAGCCGCTGAAGATGAACGCGACGAACTTCGCCACCGCGATCGCGAGGTTCGCGGCGAGTGCCGCGACAATCGCCTTTGTTCCGCCTGACGCGCTCATGAGTGCCGGGGGTCCCTTCGCCTTCGTGTGTGCCGGGCCATCGCTGGTGAGAAGTGCTTTGCCCGCCCTTTGCGGTGGGTCATTGTTGCAGCACGGGAGGGTGCCGGCGCGTCAGGCCACCACAGTGGCCCGGAAAACCGTGCCCACTCCGGACACTTCGGCCTTTTCCCCTGCGGGGACGAATGCGGACTGACCGGGTGTCAGGGTCAGTTCGCCCGCGCGGACCGTGCCCGCGGTGCAGAGCAGGATCTGCGGGGTGGTGGCGGTGAGGTCCTGCGGGGCCGCGCCCTCGGGCAGGACGAGACGGGAGAGGCGGAACTCGTCGATCGGGGTCTCGTACACCTCTTCGCCCGCGGGTGACGCCTCGGGGCGCAGGACGCCGGGGTCGCTCGCCTCGAAGCGGACGACGCGCAGGAGTTCGGGCACGTCGACGTGTTTGGGCGTCAGGCCGCAGCGCAGGACGTTGTCGGAGTTGGCCATGATCTCGACGCCGAGGCCGTCGAGATAGGCGTGCGGGACGCCGGCGCCGAGGAACAGGGCCTCGCCGGGCTGGAGTCGTACGTGGTTGAGGAGCATCGCCGCGATGACGCCCGGGTCGCCGGGGTAGTGGTGGGCGAGGTCGGCGTACGGGGCGTAGGCGCCGCCGAGGCGCTGGGCGGCGGCCGTGAACGCGGTGACCGTCTCGGCCATCTGTTCGGGGTCGGCGCTCAGCACGGCCGTCAGGACCTCGCGCAGGGCGGCTTCTTCGGGGTGGGCACGCAGCAGGTCCACGTACGGCTTGAGGGAGTCGACGCCGAGGGCCTCCAGGAGGTCGGCGGTCTCGCCGGGGGCGCGGAAGCCGCAGAGGCCGTCGAACGGCGTGAGGGCGCAGATCAGTTCGGGTTTGTGGTTGGCGTCCTTGTAGTTGCGGTTCGGGGCGTCCACGGGGACGCCGCGGCGCTCCTCGTCGGCGTACCCCTCCTTCGCCTGCGCGAGGTCGGGGTGCACCTGGAGGGAGAGCGGGGCGCCCGCGGCGAGGATCTTGAAGAGGAAGGGCAGGCGCGGGCCGAACTTGGCGACCGCCTCCGGGCCCAGCTCGCGCTCCGGGTCCGCCTCGATGACCTCGTTCAGCGCGCCGCGCTCGGTGCGCGAGGGCGCGCCCGGGTGGGCGCCCATCCACATCTCGGCCTGCGGATCGCCGCTCGGCTCGACGCCGAGGAGCTGGGCGAGGGCGGTCGTGGAGCCCCAGGCGTAGGGGCGGATGGTGTTGGTGAGGCGGTCCACGGAGGGGGTCTCCCTTGCTACTGCTGCGTACGCGAATTCTGGGCTGCGGCCCTGACCGGCGCGGGCGCGGTCCGGTGCCGGGCCCTGACCGGAGCGATCCGGTGCCGGGCCGTGTCCGGAGCGGTCCGGTGCCAGGCCCTGACCGGAGCGGTCCGGTGCCCGGTCATGATCGGCCCCCCGAGGCGAGCGCCAGGTAAACGGCGGCGAAATCCGTGACGGCGATCAGCTCCGCGAGCGCCTCCAGCTCGTCGCCCGACTCCGGCTCCAGCTCGCTGAGCGCCACGTCGTGGCCGTGCGCCAGCTCGCGGGCGGCCGGGGCTGCCGAGAGGCCTCCGGCGTCGACCGGGCGGTCGCGGAGCAGCACCACGCGCGCGCGGAGGGCGGCCTGGTCGTCGACGCGGTCGCGGAAGAAGTCGTCGGTGTCGTCGCCGCCCCCGGGGTTGCCCGCGAGGAGCGCGCCGTGGGCGGGCAGGGCCTCGGGCAGCTCGCAGGCGAGCGCGGCGTGCCCGGCCAGCTCAGCGAGGGTGGCGGCGAAGCGGCGGCCCGCGGCGCCCGCGGACTGGCCCTCGGTCCAGATGAGCGGGAGCGCGTCGGCCAGCTCGGCGGCGAGCGTCTTGGCGGGGTTGCTGTACGTGGAGATGGCCGGGCCGCAGCGTTCCGCAACCCGGTCGAGGCGGTCGGCGACCTTCTGGAGGACGTCGACGGGGGCGGCGATCAGACCGGTGCGGTCCAGGAGCACGAGGAGCGGGACGAGGAGCGCCCACAGGGTGCAGGGAGCGCCGGACGCGGCCTCGTCCTCCACGCGGCGTGCCTCGTACGAGCCGGAGTCCCGGTCGGCTCCGTCGTGCACGCCTTCGTACGCGCCGTACGGCGAGGTGGCCAGGGGGACGGTGAGGCCGTGGCTGCCCTCCACGCCCTCCGCGAGGGGGGTGCGGGCGGGGGCGACGGCGACGACCGTGCAGCCGCGGCGGTACGCCTGTTCGGCGAGGAGGGTGAGGCCCGGTTCGGTGCCGTCCGGGGTGGCGATGAGCAGCAGGTCCACGGGGCCGACCCAGCCGGGCAGCGCCCAGCGCAGGGCGCCCGCGGCGGGGGCGACGCCGGTCGGGGCGAGCCGCACGACGGGGCAGCCCGCTCCGGCGAGGCCGTCGAGGAGGTCCGCCACGCAGACGGCCGCGGTGCCCGGGCCCGCGATCAGGATGGCGCGGGGGCGGCCGTCGGGCTTGAGGTCCGTCAGCCCCGCCTCCGTGGCGTGCCGGATCGCGGTGCGGACGCGGGCGCCCGCTTCCGCCGCGCCCCGCAGCAGTCCGCGGCGGTCGGCGCGGGCCAGCGCCTCGGGTTCGTCGAGCAGCGACTCGTCGAGCATGGGGGTGAGGCCTCCGATCGCCGTGCGCGGCTTCGCGCGCGCTGCTGGGTCGTGCCGGGGCGGGTGCCCTTGCGCGGGTGCGCTACCCGGGTCCCCTGCGCGGGGTGTGCCGAGCGGGACGCCTCTGCGCGGGACGCCCCTGCGCGGGGGTGCCGTCAGGCGGGGCGGCGGGCCTCGTCGACCAGGAGGACGGGGATGCCGTCGCGGACCGGGTACGCCAGGCCGCACTCCTTGGCGTCCGCCGTGCAGATCAGCTCGGTCTCCGTCTCCTTGAGGGGGGCGTGGCAGGCCGGGCAGGCGAGGATCTCCAGGAGGCCGGCTTCGAGCGCCATGGGGTGGGTCCCTTCGAGCTGATGTGGTGAGGTTTCGCGGTTCTGTGAGGCGGTGGCGCGGCCTCGCGGTGCGGGACGCTGCGGGCCCTGCGGGTGCGGGGCTCCCAGGCCCCGTGGATGCGGGCGCCGCGGTCCCCGCGGGGTGCGGGACGCCGCGGTGCCGCCTCACAGGATGCGGCCTGGTCAGCGTACCTCCGTGCGAGGCGGCCCGTGGGGGCGTCAGCCGCGGATGATCGCGAGGGCCTCGTCGCGGGCCTTGGCCATCGTGGCCTCGTCCCGCGCCTCGACGTTGAGCCGCAGCAGGGGCTCGGTGTTGGAGGCCCGGACGTTGAACCACCAGTCGGCGGCGGTCACCGTCAGGCCGTCCAGCTCGTCCAGGGTGATGCCGTCCTGACCCTCGTACGCCGTCTTGATGGCGGCGAGGCGGGCGGTCTGGTCGTCGACCGTGGAGTTGATCTCTCCGGAGCCCGCGTAGCGGTCGTACTGCGCGACGAGGCCGGACAGCGGGCCGTCCTGCTCGGCGAGGGCCGCCAGGACGTGGAGGGCGGCGAGCATGCCCGTGTCCGCGTTCCAGAAGTCCTTGAAGTAGTAGTGCGCGGAGTGTTCGCCGCCGAAGATCGCGCCGGTGCGCGCCATCTCCGCCTTGATGAAGGAGTGGCCCACGCGCGTGCGCACGGGCGTGCCGCCGTTCTCCTTGACGACCTCCGGGACCGACCAGGAGGTGATCAGGTTGTGGATGACCGTGCCCTTGCCGCCGTGCTTGGCCAGCTCGCGGGAGGCGACCAGGGCGGTGATGGCCGAGGGGGAGACCGGGTCGCCGTTCTCGTCGACCACGAAGCAGCGGTCCGCGTCGCCGTCGAAGGCGATGCCGAGGTCGGCGCCCTCCGCGCGCACGCGCTCCTGGAGGTCCACGATGTTGGCCGGGTCCAGGGGGTTCGCCTCGTGGTTGGGGAAGGTGCCGTCCAGCTCGAAGTACATCGGTACGAGCTCCAGGGGCAGGCCCTCGAAGACGGTGGGGACCGTGTGCCCGCCCATGCCGTTGCCCGCGTCGACGACGACCTTCAGCGCGCGGTTGGCCCTCAGGTCGACGAGGCCGCGCAGGTGGGCGGCGTAGTCGGTGAGGGTGTCGCGCTGGGTGAGGGTGCCGGGGGCCGCCGCGTCCTCGGGGCCGCCGGAGGCGAGCCAGCCCTCCACGAGGGCGCGGATCTCCGCGAGGCCGGTGTCCTGACCCACCGGGGCGGCGCCCGCGCGGCACATCTTGATGCCGTTGTACTGGGCGGGGTTGTGCGAGGCCGTGAACATCGCGCCCGGCAGGTCCAGCGCGCCCGAGGCGTAGTACAGCTGGTCCGTGGAGCAGAGCCCGATCTCGGTAACGTCCACGCCGCGTGCTGCCGCCCCGCGCGCGAAGGCCCGCGAGAGGCCGGGCGACGAGGGGCGCATGTCATGCCCCACGACGATCGCGTCCGCCGCCGTGACCTGCGCGAAAGCAGCGCCGAACAGCTCCGCGAGCGATTCGTCCCACTGGTCCGGGACCACCCCGCGAACGTCGTACGCCTTCACGATCTGGGACAGATCAGCAGTCACGGCCAACCCTCTCTGCAAGCTCTGCGAGTGACGTCGGTACGTCGGTCACCCCACGTCGGTCGTCCCAAACTACCCGCAACCACCGACAACGAACTCGTGCGTCGATCAAGCCGCGATCCGGCCCCTGCTCACGGCAGCATCCAGCCGAGCACCGCCGTGCTCTGCCCCACCACGATCAGGCACATCACGAGGAGCAGACCGAGGCTCCACGGCAGCACCTTGCGCAGCAGGTCGCCCTCCTTGCCCGCGAGTCCGACGGCGGCGCACGCGATCGTCAGGTTCTGCGGAGAGATCATCTTGCCGAGGACGCCGCCGGAGCTGTTGGCGGCGGCGAGCAGTTCCGGAGAGAGCCCGGACTGCTGAGCGGCCGTCACCTGGAGCGCGCCGAAAAGGGCGTTGGCGGAGGTGTCGGAGCCGGTCACCGCGACGCCGAACCAGCCGAGCACCGGTGACAGGAAGGCCAGGCCCGCCCCCGCGGCGGCCACGTAGTGCCCGATCGTCGCCGCCTGACCGGAGAGGTTCATGACGTACGCGAGCGCCAGCACGGAGGTGACGGTGAGGATCGCGAAGCGCAGTTCGTGCACGGTGGCGGCCCATTCCCGTACCGCCACGCGCGCGTGCACCCCGATGACCGCGGCCGTGAGGGCCCCGGCGAGCAGCACGAGCGTGCCGCCCGTCGACACCAGCGGCAGCGAGAAGACGTTGCCGCCGACCGGATCGCCCGAGGGGTCGGTGACCTCAAGGAAGGGCCAGTCGAAGGTGCGGGTGGCCTTCGTGAGGAGGTCCTTGACGGCCGGTATCTGCGCGAGGGAGAAGACGGCGACGATCAGGGCGTAGGGGGCGTAGGCGCGCAGCACCTCGGGGCGCGGGTCGTCGTGGTCGAGGTCCTCACTGCGTACGCCCGTCAGGACCGCGGCGCGTACGGGCTCGGTCGCCGGCCTGCGGGCGTGCGGCACCGCCACCAGGGCGCCCGCGCCCGCCAGGGCCGCCCCGATGTCGGCGAGCTGCGCGGAGACGTAGTTGGAGGCCGCGAACTGGGCGGCGGCGAAGGCGGACCCGCACGCGAGCGCGGGCACCCAGGTCTCGCGCAGCCCGCGCCGCCCGTCGACGAGGAAGACCAGGAGCAGCGGTACGACGAGGGCGAGCAGCGGGGTCTGGCGGCCGACGACCGTGGCGACGGTGTCCAGCGGGATGCCGGTGACCTGAGCCAGCGTCACCACGGGTGTGCCCATGGCTCCGAAGGCGACGGGCGCGGTGTTGGCGACGAGGGCGACGACCGCGGCGCGTACGGGGTCGAAGCCGAGGGCGACGAGCATGACCGCGCTGATCGCGACGGGCGCCCCGAAGCCGGCGAGCGCCTCCAGGAGCGCCCCGAAGCAGAAGGCGACGACGAGCGCCTGGATGCGGGGGTCGTCGGAGAGCCGCCCGAAGGAGCGGCGCAGGATGTCGAAGTGCCGGGTGCGGACCGTCATGCGGTACACCCACAGGGCGTTGACGACGATCCACATGATGGGGAAGAGCCCGAAGAGGGCCCCTTGCGCGGCGCTGGAGGCGGTCTGGCCGAGCGGCATGCCGTACGCGAGCCAGGCGACGAGGACGGCGACCGCGAGGCCGATGAGGCCCGCCCGGTGCGCCTTCATGCGGACGGCGCCGAGGAGGACGAGGACGGTCAGGAGGGGCAGGGTCGCGACGAGTGCGGACAGGCCGAGCGAGTCGGCCACGGGCTCCAGTTGCTGCACGAACACGGAACGCCTCCCGGCTGTGGGGTGGCGAAATCGTCACGGCCCCGACGGAGGAACGTCAACGTGCCGGAGGGCGAGGATGGCGAAGATCCAGTGAAGGGCCGTCAGGAGCGCGGCCCGCTCAGGAGCACGGCCCGCTCAGCACGAGCGCGGCCCGTTCGGCGCCAGGAGCGCGGCCCGCTCAGGAATCGGGGGAGCGCAGCACCCGGAGGTGACCGCGCCGCGCGACCTCCATCGGGTCCGCCGAGCGCCGCCCGCTTCCGCCCGCCTCGGCCGCGCGCTCCTGGGGGCGTGCGGCCTCGCGCACGGCGTTGGCGAGCGCTTCGAGGTCGTCGCCGGAGGGGCGGGCCGGACCGGAGGCGTCGGCGAGCCGGACGACCTCCCAGCCGCGGGGCGCGGTCAGGCGCTCGGAGTGCTCGGCACAGAGGTCGTAGCAGTGGGGTTCGGCGTAGGTGGCGAGGGGGCCGAGGACCGCGGTCGAGTCGGCGTAGACGTACGTCAGCGTCGCGACGGCGGGACGGCCGCAAGCGGTGCGCGAACAGCGACGTACAGGGCTCACGACGTTGGACGGTACCGCACTCTTGAGCGGGCCGCGACGACTCTCCACGAGGTCACTCCCCCGTGTCGTGCGGTGATCCTCGAACCGGTGGGCCGCGAGGGCGCGGCGTTGACCTGCGCAGACGCCAGTGACCAGAGGGGCGGGTGGTGTTGAATCCGGTCACCACATGGCGGGAATCAGGTCATTTGGCGCGAGATCGACGGTCCGGAGCGATATGGAATCGAGTCCAAGCCTGGCCGGAACGGTCAGGAAGCGACATGGCGCGCACCGCGCGGAAAGGGTGATTCCGAGGACTACGCTTCGTCAGTGATGGACGACCCCGTACAGCCGATGGACGACCCCGTGCAGCCCCCCTCCGCAGACCCGAGGCCCCGCCGCCGCGACCGCCACGGCCGGGGCATGCGCGGCCCCGTGGCGCCGCCCCAGGTGCCGCTCTCCGCGAGCCGCGCGGAGGCCTTCACGGACCTCGTGCAGGACTCCGTGGAGCGTCTTGAGCGGCGCTGGCCGCAGCTCGCGGAGATCGAGTTCCTGGTCCTGGAGGTGCCGCCCCTGGGGGGTCCCGGCGGGCCCGACGGGGAGTGGCAGGACGAGGCGGTGCCGCTCGGCGGCTCCCTCTCGGCGTCCGAGGGGCGGCCCGCCCGCGTCGTCATCTACCGCCGCCCCGTGGAGATCCGCACCAAGGGGCGCGACGAGCGCGCCGCCCTGGTGCACGAGGTGGTCGTCGAGCAGGTCGCCGATCTGCTCGGCCTCTCCCCGGACTCGGTCGACCCGCGCTACGGCGACGAGGACTGACGGACGGCGGCACCTACCGCTGCAGCACTGACGCACGGCGGCGCCTACCGCTGCAACACCGTCAGATCCCGCTCCGCCTCCGGCACCGCCACCGTCCCCCGGTCGTCCGGCAGCGTCTGGACGGTGAACATCGGGACGCCGTCCTCGGGCAGCGCCAGCATCCGCGACCCGTAGACCTCGCCGCCGGACAGCGGCTCCACCGTGAGGGCGTAGGCGCCCTTCAGGCCGGCCGGTACCGGCGGCCTTGTGACCTCCAGGGTCGTGCCGCCCTTGACCGTGTACGTCTTCGTGGCGGGCGTGCCGCCCTCGGTGCCGGGTGAGGCCGTGACCTTCACCTTCGCCGACTTGCCGGGGGCCACCAGGGAGAGCGTGGAGCCCTTGGCGCGGTTGTCGGCCACTGTCGCGCGCGTGCCCGCCGCGTCCGTCGCCGGGATGAACGCCGTCTCCTGGGCGCTGCCCTTGCCGCGGGTGACGTGCAGGGCGGCCACCACGGGCACCGCCTTGTCGGTCGGCGAGAGCAGCAGCGAGGCGGCCTCGCCCTTGGTGACGTCACCGAGGTCCACGGCGGCGGTCATACCGGCCTTGACGTGGAGGTTCTCGTGTCCGGCCGGGGTGATCGTGCCGGTCGGCGAGGCGAGCTGGAGCTTCAGGTCGGCGTCGTCGGAGCCGGGTGCGAAGGCGACCAGGCGCACCGAGGTGGCGTCCTTCGGGATGCCGGGCAGCACGGCCTCGGGCGCGGGGTCGGCGGTGGCGGGCAGCCAGTCGCCGCCGAGCTTCTCGTCGGAGGACTGCACGGCGGCCGCGACCCGGCCGCTGCGCGCGGTCACATGCATCGTGAGGTTGGTGTACTGCTTGTCGGCGAGCGTGGAGAGCAGCACGGGCACGCTGGAGTGCGGCTGGACCTGGATGGCCTCGCCCACCTGGGAGGTGACCTCGCCGTCCGGGCCGAACAGCTCCACGTCGACGACGGCCGCGGAGTCGTCGGGGTTGGTCAGGTGGATGTAGTCGCTGCGGCCCTTGGCGGTGCTCGCGGCCGGGAACCAGAAGTCGGTGTCGGGCGCGGTGCAGTTGGTGCCGTGCGCGCCACGGCCGGCGCCCGCGGAGTACGTCGTGGTCTGCTGCACGGTCCAGCCGGGGGCGAGCGCGCCGTCGGCGGTGCCGATGAGCGCGGGTGCCTCGGCGCCGGACTCCTCGCCGCCGACCGTCTCGCCCGGCTTCTTCTGGGTCAGGAAGGGCTTGGTCTCCTTGCCCTTGGCGCCCTCTTGCGGAGCGTCCGTCAGCTGCTTGAGCACGGGCACCAGTTCGGCCTTGCCCGTGCTCGCGGCGCCGCGCGACTTCGGGGTGAAGGCCGTGTACGAGGTCTCCGCGAGGTCGGAGGCGCTGGGCACCGGGCAGAGCAGGCTGGTGCGCTCGACGGGCAGCCGTGCGGCGGCCTTCGCGGGGGCGCCGCCCTTGTCGTCGGGCCCGCTGGACGCGGCGTACCCGGTGACGGCGCCGAGCGCGACGACCACGGCGATCAGGGACTGGGTGGTGCGGTTCACTGCTGGCTCCCGTCGGGGCGCTCGCTGTCGGTGGCGCGGGGCGGCCGCGGGGGCGGCGGGGGCGTCGGCGGCTGCTGCTGTCCGTACGGGCCCTCTCCGTAGGACTGGTCGTACTGCTGCCCGCCTCCGTAGACACCGCTCGCTCCTCCGTAGGAGGCGTACGGGTCGTACTGGCCCTCCTGGGGGGCCTCGGCCGGGTAGGCCGCCTGTTCGTAGGAGCCGGGCGGGTAGGTGCCGTCCTGGTACGGGGCGTTCTGGTACTCGCCCTGGTACTGCTGTTCGGCTCCCGCGTGGGCGGGTTCCTCCCACGCGCCGTACGACTGCTGCTGCGGAACGGCCCCCAGGGGCTCCTCCGAAGGAGGCGGCGGCACGTCCTGGCCCGCGTCCTGCGCGGCCTGCTCGCTCTGGGCCCGCAGCCTGCGCGCCCTGCGGCCCTCGCCCTCGACCGCCTGGGCCGGGACGACGGGCTCCTCGGGGAGGTCGTCGTCGACGTCGCGGCGGCGCCCGGGCAGCGCGAGGACCACGAGGACGAGGGCGAGCGCGCCCTGCGCCCACAGCCAGGCGGTGTGGCCCACGGGGGCTTCGTAGGTGACGTCGAGCCGGCCGCCCGAGGTGGGCAGTTCGAAGCCCTGCGCCCAGCCGTCCAGCGTGGTGCGGGTCAGCGGGCGGCCGTCGAGGGTCGCGGTCCAGCCCGGGGCGGCGGAGTCGGCGAGCCGCAGCACGCGGCCCGCGTCACCCGCGGGGATCTTCGTGTGCAGCTCGACGGGGCCCGCGGCGACCGGCTCCGGGTCGCCGGTCTTCGGGACGATGGCGGCGCGGGAGACCTGCCGGTCCACGCGCCACAGGGCGCTGCCGTCCTCCTGGCTGAGCCGGGTCAGGCCGGGCGTGGCGTCCAGGGTGCGGCTCATCTGGCGGGGCGCGCCCTCGCGTACGAGGACGTAGCGCACGGCGTAGCCGCCGAGCTGGTCGGCCTGGTCGGCTCCGGAGCCCGCGACGAGCCGGGCGACGATCTTGTCGAGCCTGTCGTCGGGGCCCGCGGCGGCGGCCAGTTCGGCGTCACCGAGCCGGGCGCCCGATCCGCGTACGAGCGTGTAGGCGACGTCGGCCGCCGACTCGCTGTCGAGGACGAGGGTGCGGGCCTGGTCCTGGGTGCCGCTCTCCTCCGCGACGAACGCGGGCACCTGGACCGGATCGCGCCGCTCCAGGGGGCCGTCGGCGCCGCGGATCATCCATCCGGCGGCGAGGAGCAGCGGCCCGGCCGCGGCGGCGAAGGCGATGAGCGCGGCGACCGGCTGGCGCCAGCCGAAGCTCTGCTCGGCGACACGCGCGCGTGCCCCGTCGGCGCCGAGTGCGGCGGCGGCGAGGAGCGCGATGCCGTAGGCGAGGGTTGCGGGGCCCGCCCACGCCGAGCCGTTCGACAAGACGGCGAAGACCAGGGAGACCAGGGCGGCCGTCCAGGCGGTGCGGACCGCGAGCTGCCGCTCGGTGCGCAGCAGGGCGCCGAGGGCGGCGAGGACGATGCCGGTGAGCAGCAGTCCGTGCACGGTGCCGGGGCCGCCGGGGCTGGTGCCGAGCAGGTCGAGCGCGCTGGCGGAGCCGGTGCCGAACTCCAGGCCCGCTTCCTTGAAGAAGCCGAAGGGCAGCAGCGTCAGCGACCACGGGGCGAGCATGAGCAGCGGGGTGCCGAGCGCGGCGAGGAAGCGCGGTCCGTAGCCGGTGATGTCGCGGCGGCGCAGTACGAGCAGGGCGAGGCCGAGCACCAGGGCGATCGGCCAGACGACCGGCGTGAAGGCCGTGGCGAGGGTCAGCAGGAGCGCGTACGCCCATGTGGCGCGCCAGGTGCCGCGGGCGCTCCCGGAGGCCGTCAGACCGGCGGCCGCGGCGCCCGCGCGCGCGATGAGCGGCAGCAGGACGGCGAGGACGGCGGTGCCGATGCGGCCGCCCGCGAGCGCGCCGGTGGCGGCGGGCAGGAAGGCGTACGCGACGGAGGCCCAGGCGCGCAGCAGGCGGGAGGTGACGAGCGGGCGGGAGGCGAAGTACGCGGCGAAGCCTGCCAGCGGCACGGAGCCGACGAGCAGCACGGTGACGGCGAGTCCGGTGGAGCCGAGGAGCAGGCTGGACAGGGCGGCGACGAGCGCGAGATACGGCGGCGCGGTCTCGGTGCCGCCCGTGCCGACGGGATGCCAGCCGTCCAGGTAGCGCGCCCACAGGCCCGAGGAGTCGGCGGGGGCGGGCAGCAGCGCGCCGCCCGCGAGCGCCCCGCCGCCGAGCAGGGCGCGGCAGGCGATGAGCGAGACGAACAGGAGCACTACGAAGAGCATCGGTCCCGGTTTGCGGGCGATGCGCTTGAGGCGGGCGAACTGCTCGATCTCCAGGAAGTCGGCGTCGTCGCCGCCGGGCCCGGACTCGACGGCGCCGTGCCGTCCCGCTCCCGCGGGGGCCTCGGGGTCGGAGCGGCCGACGAGGCTGCCCGCCGCCTGTTCGACGGTGGCCCGCACGGTGGCGCCGGGCGGCGGGAACAGGGCCCGCGTCTCGCCCGCGTCGAGCACGGACTTGCCGCGCTGTTTGCGGGCGGCGAGGATCCGCCCCGGCCGCAGCAGTGTGGCCAAGAGGCCCGCGATCTCGTCGAGGGCCTGGCCGGGCGCCTTGCCGAGGAGGTAGGTGACGGTGCGCAGGAGCGTGCCGAAGACGAGGCGGAAGAGCACCCAGGGCAGCACGGCCGTACGGGCGTTGGCGAGCAGGGTGTAGGCGGCGCCCGCCTTGTCCACGCGGTGCGGCGAGGTCGCCGTGCGGCCGACGCAGTCGACGGTGCGGCGCTCGCGCGAGGACGCCTCCGCGTGCCGGACGACGGCGTCGGGGGCGACGAGGACGCGGTGTCCCGCGGCGTGCGCGCGCCAGCACAGGTCGACGTCGTCGCGCATCAGCGGCAGGTAGCGGTCGAAGCCGCCGAGCTGTTCGTAGACATCGCGGCGGATGAGCATGCCCGCGGTGGAGACCGAGAGCACGGGCCGTACGTGGTCGTGCTGGCCCTGGTCCTGCTCGCGGCGGTCCAGGCCGGTCCAGCGGCGGCCGCTGTTGGCGATGGAGACGCCGACTTCGAGCAGCTGTCTGCGGTCGTACCAGCCGCGGAGCTTGGGGCCGACGACGGCGACGTCCTTGCCAAGATCGTGTTCGTTCTCGACGGCGCGCAGCAGTTCGGCGAGGGCGTCGGGCTCGGGCGCGCAGTCGTCGTGGAGCAGCCAGAGCCACTGCACGGGCTCGCCGTGCGGCAGGTCCGGCAGGTCGTACGCCTCGTCGCGCCAGGACCGGCTGACCGGGTCCCAGCCGCTCGGGCGCTTGAGGTACGGCAGCTCTTCGGGGGTGGGCGTCCCGGCGCCGCGGACCGCCTCGTCGACGGCGGTGCCGAAGCCGGAGCGGCGGGCGAGGTGCAGCACGCGGTCGGGGCCGAGGGCCTCGGTGAGCAGGCGGGCGGAGTCGTCCGCGCTGCCGGTGTCCGCGGCCACGGCCTGCTGCACGGGCCGCTCCTGGCCGAGCAGCCCCGCCAGGGCGTCGGGCAGCCAGCGGGCGCCGTCGTGGGCGACGAGGACGGCGGTCACGACGTGCCGCGGGAACTCAGGGGCGGCAGCGTCGTGAGGGGCTGCCGAGTGGTTGTGCACGGACATCGAGGTACGGGCCCCGGTTCGATGGACTGCGGTGGACGCCTGCGCCCTGCGGGGGCGCCGGGGCGTCTCGGACGGGGCCCCACACTAGGGCCTGTCCGGCGGTTCAGGTCGCGTTGGGGTGGCGGTCGCCGCCGGGTGCGGGTGACGGCCGGCACCAGGACGGCCCGCCGCCTGTGGATGACCCACGGGCGACGGGCCGTTCGTCGCGCACTGTTCGAGGGAGATGTGTGCCGAACGGGGGCGGCACCTGCGCGGATGCGCTTCCGTTCACACCGCTGCCTTCTTCAGTCGTCGGCGCTCACGCTCCGACAGACCGCCCCAGATACCGAAGCGTTCGTCGTTGGCGAGTGCGTATTCGAGGCATTCGGAGCGGACCTCACAGGCGAGACAGACCTTCTTGGCCTCGCGCGTGGAGCCGCCCTTCTCGGGGAAGAAGGACTCGGGGTCGGTCTGGGCGCACAGCGCGCGCTCCTGCCAGCCGAGTTCCTCGTCCGCGTCCTCGACCAGCAGTTCCTGAACCAGCTCGGTCATCTGCGCCCCTCGTCTGTCTGTGCGTCCCCGTGGTGCTGCCGTTACCGATTTCGGCTGAACGACACGAGTGAAATTACAAGTGTGCCGATCCGGGCCAGTCAAGCCGAGATCTGCTATTGGGCCCCTTATTCACTCTGCGGAACCAAGGCTATGCGGAAAGTGTTCAAATCGGCATAAACCATGACACCCGTCGGCGGCCCGCCGGCGCTCTCCTCCCGGAGGCCTCGGCGGAGGTCTCATATGGAAGGACGTCGATGTTTGAGTGCCGGTTGCTGCGCCATGTGTCCCGTGCGCCCGGTGCACAAACCTTTCGCCTGTCCGAACAACCGGATGAGGTGAAAGCTATCCCACATTTCGGACATAGAGTTGACAGTCAAGGTGTAACCAGGTGTCCTGGTGGGCATGCTCGCGAACCTGGCTCTTTCGATGACCCGCACCAGCGGGTCCATCGGTGCTGCCCACGCGCGCTGTCGCTGTTCCTGCTCCAGCTGTTGAGTCCATCCAGCTGTCGAGCCGCTCTCCCCGCATCACGCATTTCCGCCTGACCCGTCACTGCTGCCTTTCCGCGCTCCACCCATCCTTCGCGACACCCCAGCACTCTTACGTTGAGGAACCACCGCACGATGAACAGCGACAGCGACCTCCAGATCGCCGGCGACATCCTCGAAGTCCCCCACCTGCTGCAGCCCGCCCGCGAGCACCCCGCCACCGTGGCCGAGTTCGTCGGCCTCGCCCGCACCATCGCCGCCGACCGCTCCCAGTGGGAGCACCTCGTCCAGTACGACGCCACCAGCCGCTGGTACCACCGCCTGCGCACGGGGCCCGGCTACGAGGTCTGGCTGCTCTCCTGGGTGCCCGGGCAGGGCAGCGGACTGCACGACCACGGCCGCTCCTCCGGCGTCCTCACGCTTCTCGAAGGTGAGTTGACCGAGCACACCGAGCGGGGCACGCGGGCGCTCGCCGCGGGCGCGCAGCGCGTCTTCGCGCCGGGGTACGTCCACGAGGTCGTCAACGACTCCCTCGAACCGGCCGTCAGCCTGCACGTCTACTACCCCGGCCTGACCGAGATGCCGATGCACGCCGCCCGGTGCGCGGCCACCGCCGCGGACGGCGTCGCGGAGGATGTCGTAACCGCCTGACGCGCTGTCGTACCCGCCTGACATGCTGGGGACCATGCGCATTGTGGTTCTGGCCGGTGGCATCGGCGGCGCCCGTTTTCTCCGCGGGCTCAAGAAGGCCGCGCCCGACGCGGACATCACGGTCATCGGCAACACCGGTGACGACATTCACCTGTTCGGGCTGAAGGTCTGCCCCGACCTGGACACCGTGATGTACACGCTCGGCGGCGGCATCAACGAGGAACAGGGCTGGGGGCGTACGGACGAGACGTTCAGGGTCAAGGAAGAGCTGGCGGCCTACGGCGTGGGGCCCGAGTGGTTCGGACTCGGCGACCGCGACTTCGCGACGCACATCGTGCGCACGCAGATGCTGGGTGCCGGATATCCGCTCAGCGCCGTCACCCAGGCGCTCTGCGAGCGGTGGCAGCCCGGGGTGCGGCTCATCCCCATGTCGGACGACCGCGTGGAGACGCATGTCGCCGTCACACTCGACGGCGAGCAGAAGGCCGTGCACTTCCAGGAGTACTGGGTGCGGCTGCGCGCCTCCGTGGACGCTCACGCGATCGTGCCGGTCGGCGCCGAGCAGGCCAAGCCCGCGCCCGGCGTCCTCGAGGCCATCGCCGAGGCCGACGTCGTGCTCTTCCCGCCGTCCAACCCCGTGGTGAGCGTCGGCACCATCCTCGCCGTGCCCGGCATCCGCGAGGCGATCGCCGACGCGGGCGTGCCGGTGGTCGGCCTCTCCCCCATCGTCGGCGACGCGCCCGTGCGGGGCATGGCCGACAAGGTGCTCGCCGCCGTCGGCGTGGAGACCAGCGCCGCCGCCGTCGCCGAGCACTACGGCAGCGGGCTGCTCGACGGATGGCTGGTCGACAGCGTCGACGAGGGCGTGGTGGAGCGGGTGGAGAGCGCCGGCATCCGGTGCCGGGCCATACCCCTGATGATGACCGACATCGACGCGGCGGCGGAGATGGCGCGTGCGGCTCTCGCCCTCGCCTCGGAGGTACGGGCGTGACCCCGCCGGACGGGGCGGGCCCGTCCTTCCGGGTGTGGGCCGTGCCCGGGCTGCCCGAGGTGCGGGAGGGCGACGACCTCGCCAAGCTGATCGCGGCCGCCGAGCCGGGGCTCGCCGACGGGGACGTCCTGCTCGTCACGTCCAAGATCGTCAGCAAGGCCGAGGGGCGGGTCGTCGAGGCGGGCGACCGCGAGGCGGCCATCGACGCGGAGACCGTGCGGGTCGTGGCGCGGCGCGGGACCCTGCGGATCGTCGAGAACCGGCAGGGGCTCGTGATGGCCGCGGCCGGGGTCGACGCGTCGAACACTCCGTCCGGGACGGTGCTGCTGCTCCCCTCGGACCCCGACGCCTCGGCTCGCGCCCTGCGGGAGGGGGTGCGGGACGCGCTGGGGGTCGACGTGGGCGTCGTCGTCACCGACACCTTCGGGCGGCCCTGGCGGGCCGGGCTCACCGATGTGGCCATCGGGGCGGCGGGCGTGCGGGTCCTCGACGATCTGCGGGGCGGTGTCGACGCGTACGGCAATCCGCTGAGCGCGACCGTCGTCGCCACCGCCGATGAGCTGGCCGCGGCCGGGGATCTCGTGAAGGGCAAGGCGGCGGGGCTGCCGGTCGCAGTGGTGCGGGGGCTCGCCCATGTCGTGGGCGACGGCTCCGGGGCGGGGGACTCTGCGGACGCGGGGGCGCGGGCGTTGGTGCGGGGGGCGCGGGACGACATGTTCCGGCTCGGGACGTCCGAGGCGGTGCGGGAGGCCGTGACGCTGCGGCGGACCGTGCGGGAGTTCACGGACGAGGAGGTCGACCCCGGGGCCGTGCGGCGGGCCGTCGCCGCGGCGGTCACGGCGCCCGCGCCGCATCACACGACTCCGTGGCGGTTCGTGCTGGTGGAGTCCGCGGCGGCGCGGGGCGAGTTGCTGGACGCGATGCGGGACGCGTGGGTCGCGGATCTCCGGCGGGACGGGCGGTCCGAGGCCGCGATCGCCAAGCGGGTGCGGCGGGGGGACGTGCTGCGTAACGCGCCTTATCTGGTGGTGCCTTGTCTGGTGATGGACGGGGCCCATGCGTACGGGGACGCGCGGCGGGACGCGGCGGAGCGGGAGATGTTTGTCGTCTCGGCGGGGGCCGGTGTGCAGAACTTCCTTGTGGCGTTGGCCGGGGAGCGGCTGGGCTCCGCGTGGATTTCTTCGACGATGTTCTGCCGGGATGTCGTGCGGGACGTTCTTGGGCTGCCGGGGGGCTGGGATCCCATGGGGGCGGTTGCCGTGGGGCATCCGGCGGGGGAGCCTCCGGCTCGGGGTGAGCGGGATATAGCTGGCGTGGTCACTGTGCGCTGACGCTGGCCGGGGGGCCTTGGGGTGGGGTCTCGGTGCGGGTTTGTTGTGGTTGCTCGCGCCGTTCCCCGCGCCCCTTACGGGGCCCCCGGGCCGGATCCTCCGTGCGGGTTTGTTGTGGTTGCTCGCGCCGTTCCCCGCGCCCCTTACGGGGCGCGGGGGTCAGAGTAGGGCGATGTTTGTTCTGCGCATTCGGGGGGCTCTTCGGGGTGGGGTGTGGCCGCTCAGGAGGATCAGGCGGGTGGCTCGGTGGCGTTGGCCCTCGTAGGGGGTCAGGAGGGACAGCATCGCCTCGTCGTCCGCTTCGCGGTTGTCCGCCAGGGCGTGGCCCACGATACCCGGGAGGTGGAGGTCGCCGACCGTGACCGCGTCGGGGGCGCCGTTGCTGCGCTGGACGGTCTCCGCCGAGGTCCAGGGGCCGATACCGGGGATCAGTTCGAGGCGGGCCTGGGCTTTCAGGGGTTCCATCGTCGCCGCCTCCTCCAGGCGGGCGGCGACCTTCACCGCGCGCAGGATCGTCGAGGCGCGCTTGTTGTCCACGCCCGCCTTGTGCCACTCCCAGGAGGGGATCAGGGACCAGGTGCGGGGGTCCGGCATCACGTACAGATGGAGGGCCGGGCCGGGGGCCGGCTCGCCGTGGGCGCGGACCAGGAGGCGCCAGGCGCGGTAGGCCTCGTCCACCGTCACCTTCTGCTCCAGGATCGACGGGATCAGGGACTCCAGGACCAGGCCCGTGCGCGTCAGCCGCAGCCCCGGGCGGCGCCGGGCCGTCGCGGCGACCAGGCGGTGGCGGGGCGCGAACGCCGAAGGGTCGTCCGACGCGCCGAGGAGCGTCGGGAGGCGGTCGAGGAACCAGGCGGCGCCGGGGCCCCACGCCTCCGCCTCCACCGTGCCGGAGCGCAGCGCCAGGCGGAGGGTTCCGGGGCCCTCCGGTGTGCGGCTCGCACGCCAGATCGAGCCGTCGGGGGTCGTACGGAAGGTGGGGTCCGCGGGGCCGCGCCGCAGGGGGCCGATGGTCACGCCGAGGTCCAGAGGGAACGGCGGCTTCCACGTACGGGTCCGGGGGGCCGTGGGCTGGCGGGGTACGCCCGCCGGTACGGCTGTTTCGCCACCGCGCACAGTGGTGCGAGTGGGGCGCGGGGCGAAACGGGACGACATCTTTATGAGGGTAGGCGACGGCCGACCGTGCCGGGGCGCTACTGGTCCGAGGAGAAGCGGACGGCGCCCGGCGGCAGCTCGGCCCCGCACCAGACGCGTACGCCGTCGCGCAGTTCGTTGTCGGCGCCGATCCGCGCCCCGTCGCCGATCACCGCGCCGGAGAGCGCCGCGCGGGCCCCGACGCGGGCGCCCGCGCCGACGAGGGAGTCCGTGATCACCGCGCCCGGTTCGACGACCGCGCCGGCCAGGATCGCGCTGCCGGAGATCCGCGCGCCCTCGCCGACGCGGGCGTTCTCGCCGACGACCGTGCCGCCGGTGAGCTTGGCGTCCGGGGCGACGGAGGCGGTGGGCAGGACCAGGCTCTCGCCGCGGCGCCCCGGGACCGCCGGGGAGGGCGCGCGGCCGAGGACGAGGTCCGCCGAGCCGCGGACGAACGCCTGGGGCGTGCCCAGGTCGAGCCAGTACGTGGAGTCGACCATGCCCTGGAGATGGGCGCCGTGGGCGAGGAGGTCGGGGAAGGTCTCCCGTTCGACCGAGACGGGGCGGCCCTCGGGGATCGTGTCGATGACCGAGCGGCGGAAGACGTACGCGCCCGCGTTGATCTGGTCGGTGAGGATCTCCTCGGGAGTCTGCGGCTTCTCCAGGAAGGCGGTGACCCGGCCGGTCGCGTCGGTGGGGACGAGGCCGTACGCCCTCGGGTCCTCGACCCGGGTCAGATGCAGCGAGACATCGGCGCCGGACGTCCGGTGGGTGTCGACCAGGGCACGGATGTCCAGGCCCGTGAGGATGTCGCCGTTGAAGATCAGGACGGGCTCGTCGGGGCCCGAACGCAGGTGCGAGGCCACATTGCGGATGGCGCCGCCCGTGCCGAGGGGCTCGGTCTCCGTGACGTACTCGATGTGGAGGCCGAGCGCCGAGCCGTCGCCGAAGTGCGGCTCGAAGACCTCGGCGAGGTAGGAGGTGGCGAGGACGATGTGTTCCACGCCCGCCGCGCGGGCCCGCGCCAGCTGGTGGGTGAGGAACGGGACGCCCGCCGCCGGAACCATCGGCTTGGGGGTGTGGACCGTGAGCGGTCGCAGCCGGGTTCCCTTGCCGCCGACCAGGAGGATCGCTTCTGTCACCTGTCGTCTCTGCTTCCTGCTGGGGCCGGCCGAACTTGGGTTTCGGCCGGCCAGTGTATGCAGACGGATGTGCAGATCGTGCAGTTCGTACAGTGCGACCGGGCCTCAGCGGCCCTGCATGCGGGCGGAGGAGGACCGGGCTTTGCCGAGCTTGTCGTACAGGCGGCTGCCGGGGCAGTCGGTGGCGAATCCGTCACGGTGTCCGGAGATCACTCGGAGGCGGACGTTCCTGCCTTTCTTGAACAGGTTGCCACCACCGGACTTCAGGTAGGTAGTACCGCGCGGGTTGGCGCCGTACAGGCCGAGCTTCCACGCGGTCAGCCGGGCGATCGCGGTCACGGCCGCCTTCGGCGGGTTGGCGCTGCTGTACGTGCCGAGGACGGCGATGCCTGTGCTGTTCGCGTTGAAACCGCGAGTGTGGGCCCCGAGGACGGGCTTGGCCACACCTCCGGCACGTCCTTCGTAGATGTTTCCGCACTTGTCGACCGCGAAGTTGTAGCCGAAGTCGCGCCAGCCGCTGCTCCTGACGTGGTAGCGGTAGATGCTGCGCAGCACGGATCCCGCCTCTGAGCAGCGGTAGTTGTTGCCGGATGCGCTGTGGTGCACGAAGGCGGCCTTCACGGTCCTGGTGTACGCGAAGTCCCGCTCGCGGATCCGTTCGTCGGCGCCCCAGCCCTTGCGCGTGGTGATGCGCGGGCGCGGGCCGATGTAGGGCCTTACCTTGCCGACCACCTCGCGGCCGCCGCGGGCGGCGATCAGGTCCGCCTCCGTCTGCCGCTTGGTCAGCTCCGGGATCACGGCGGCGTCGAGCGGGGCGAGGTCCGCGTTGACGGCCGAGGCGGCGGCGGCCTCGGCGGACATGGCGGTGGCGCGCGGCACCTCGGCCGGGCCGCCGCGCGGCGGGGGTTCGTCGCCCGGGTCCACGAGTTCCAGGCGCAGGCCCTCGGGGAGCAGGGCGGGGGCGTGGCCCGCGCGCCGGTCGCTCTCGGCGCGTACGCGGATCTCCACGCCGTCGGAGTCGCCGACCCACAGGGGGGCCGTGGAGCCGCGGAGCCTGCCGGAGCCGCGCTCCATCGTGTCCGGGTCGGCCGCGTGTTCGTGGTTGTGCGTCTCGACGCCCTGCCAGCCGGACCAGGTGGTGGTGCCGGTCGCGCGGGTGCGGACCTGGACGGTGCCGTGCAGTTCGTCGGCCGGGTCGTCCCAGACGACGCCCACCAGCGAGAAGGGGCGGACGTCGCGGCGGGTCAGGCCCTGTTCGCGCTCCGCGGGGGCGGCCGAGCGGTCGGCGGCGAGGGGGGCGAGGGGCAGCGACTGGGTGCTGCCGGGGATGCCCTCGGCGCTGGGGGCCGTCTTTGCGTTCGGGGCCGCCTTTGTGCTTGGGGCGGCTGTCTTTGTGCTGGGGGCCGTCTTTGTGCTTGGGGCCGTCTTTGTGGTGGGGGCCGTCTTCGCGCCGGGGGTCGCGGCCCGGGCGGTGGTCGACGGCAGGGTGAGGGGCAGGGCCAGTGCGGCCGCGCAGGTGACGCCGATCGAAGAAGCAAGGAATCCACGCATACGTCCGATAGTCGGCATAGCGGAACATATCTGTCCATTGGGGAATTGACGGACCGTCGGCCCGGCGCGGCCGATCCGGCGGCCCGCGCTCCCCCGCCACGCCGGGGGCGCGCGGGTGCGCGCGTACCCTTGCGCCCGTGAACGCCAACGACCGCACCCCTGCCGACCTGCTGCGATCCGCGCTCGCCGCGGATCCCGGCCGTCCCCTGGTGACCTTCTACGACGACGCCACGGGTGAGCGCGTGGAATTGTCCGTCGCCACCTTCGCCAATTGGGTGGCCAAGACCGCCAATCTGCTCCAGGGCGATCTCGCCGCCGGGCCCGGCGACCGGGCCGTGCTGCTGCTGCCCGCGCACTGGCAGACGGCCGTGTGGCTGCTCGCCTGCTCGTCGGTGGGGGTGGTGGCGGACGTGGGCGGTGACCCCGCGTCGGCCGACCTCGTCGTCAGCGGGCCGGATGACCTGGATGCGGCCCGGGCCTGTTCCGGGGAGCGGGTCGCGCTCGCGTTGCGGCCGCTCGGGGGGCGTTTCCCCCAGCCTCCGGAGGGCTTCGCCGATTACGCGGTCGAGGTGCCGGGGCAGGGGGACCGGTTTGTTCCGTATGCCCCCGTGGATCCGGATGAGGTCTCCCTCGTGGTCGGCGGGGAGGAGCTGACGGGTGCGGAGGTCGTGGAGCGGGCCCGTGCGGACGCCGGGCGGATGGGGCTCGGGAGTGGGTCCCGGGTGCTTTCCGGGCTTTCGTACGGGTCCTGGGAGGGGCTGAGTTCCGGGCTGTACGGGGCGCTGGCCGCGGGCGGGGCGGTGGTGTTGTGCCGTCACCTGGAGGGGTTGGGGGAGGAGGCGCTGGCGAAGCGGGTTGTGGATGAGCGGGTGTCTCTTACGGTCCGGTGAGGCTGCCTTGTAGGTGCGGCGGGGTCTGGTGCGGGTTCGTTGTGGCTGGTCGCGCCGTTCCCCGCGCCCCTGACGGGGCGCCTCCGCTCGGTTCTTCGCTGCGGGTGCGTTGGGGCTGAGCGCGCAGTTCCCCGCGCCCCTTACGGGGCGTCTCCTCTGTGGGGTGTCACTCGACTGGGCTATGTCTGGGGGTGGTCCAGAGGCCCCCGGCGGTGGGGCGGGCCATGGTCGTAAGGGACGTATGACGGACCTACGCAGCCATGAGGGGTGGACGTACACGTGACCGACACCGCGGGCTCGGGTTCCGGGACGGAGGAGACTCCGGGTCCCGAGGTGACGTACGGGCCCGGGGCGGGCGCCAGCCCCAGTGGGGCCGGCGCGGTGCGGCGCAGGCGGCGCTGGCTGCGGGGGCTCGCCCTCGGGGTCGCCATGCTGGTGCTCGCCGCGGGCGGCGCGGGCTGGGTCGCCTACCGCAAGCTCAGCGGCAACATCACCAAGGACACCGACGCCGCCGCCGAGCTGGCCCGCTTCGAGAAGGAGCGGCCGACGCCACTCGTGCACGACGCCCAGAACATCCTGCTCATCGGCTCCGACACCCGCGCGGGCCCCGCCAACCGCAAGTACGGCAGGGATCCCGGCACCCAGCGCTCGGACACCACGATCCTGCTGCACCTGGCCGCCGACCGGCAGAGCGCGACCGCCGTGTCGATACCCCGCGATCTGATGGTGGACATTCCCGGCTGCCGCAGGCCGGACGGTTCACGGACGCGGGCCCAGTTCGCCCAGTTCAACTGGGCGTTCGAGTTCGGCGGGACGGCCTGCACGATCCGTACCGTCGAGAAGCTCACCAGGATCCGCGTCGACCACCACATGGTCGTGGACTTCGCGGGGTTCAAGGACATGGTCGACGCGGTGGACGGGGTGGAGGTGTGCCTGAAGGCGCCCATCGACGACGACGACGCCCACGTACGGCTCGCCCCCGGGCCCCGGACCCTCGACGGCGAACAGGCCCTCGGCTACGTACGCGCCCGCAAGAGCCTCGGCAACGGCAGCGACACCGAGCGGATGGACCGCCAGCAGGAGTTCCTCGGCGCACTCGTCAACAAGGTGCAGAGCAATGACGTCCTGCTGAATCCGGCGAAGCTCTACCCCGTCCTCGACGCGGCGACCTCCTCGCTGACGACCGACCCCGCCCTGGCGAGCCTGCGCGGCCTGTACGAACTGGTGCGCGGCATGCGCAACATCCCCACGGAACGGGTGCAGTTCCTCACCGTCCCCCGGAAGTCGTACACCTACGACCCGAACCGCGACGAGCTGGTGGAACCCGCCGCCGAGCAGCTCTTCACCCGCCTGCGCACCGACAGCCCGGTCCAGGTGATCCCGGAGAAGCCCGAGAAACCGGCGCCGGCCCAGCAACAGGCGGACAGCGACGGGAAGCCGGACGACCCTTCCCATACGCCGTCGCCCGCCCCGACATTCCGGGGCAACACCGCGGCGGAGGCCGCCTGCGAGTAAAGCGATCCTCAAGGGAAGGCCGCCTTCGACCTGGAAATAGGGCGGATTGCCCAGTTGTAGGGGAGTGGAATTTGTCACCGGCGTCGTCGGGCGCTGAACTGGGCGGATAGTGTGAGCGATCCGGTGCGCCGGGCCCTCTCGGCCGCGCACCGCTGGAACGACTGACCGAGCGCCTTCTTGAGGGGGTAAGGCGCCGCGTGGCCCCGACGGAGGACGCAAACAACCGTGGACGCGCAAGGCCGTGGGCGGGCTGAGAACATCGACCCCGCAGACCAGTGGGTACTCAACCCGGACACCGGTGACTACGAACTGCGACTGAGCCCCTCCGCAGGGCAAGGACAGTCGACGGTGCCTGGACCCCGCAGGGCCGACGCCCCCCGCCAGGGAGGGCGAGGCCGCCCCGCGCCGGGGCGCGACCGCGAGCGCCCGCGCCAGGGTGAGCGCGACGAGCGCCGCGAGGTGCCCGGGCAGCGCAGGCGCCGCGTCAAGGAGCCGGAGACGACCGGCGGCGGCAGGCGCAAGCAGCGGCCGCGGAAGTCCAAGGGCAAGAAGGTCCTGGTGTGGACCGGCGGCACCCTGGCGTTCTTGCTGGTCACGGGGTGTGTCGGCGGCTATCTGTACTACCAGCACCTCAACGACAACATCACGTCGATCAACGACGACGGCGCGGGCACCGGCGGCTTCAGCAAGGACCGGGCCATCAACATCCTGGTGGTCGGCACCGACAAGCGCAGCGGCGACGGCAACAAGGGCTACGGCGACGAGGGCAGCCTCGGCCACGCGGACACCACGATCCTGCTGCACGTCTCCAAGGACCGTACGAACGCGACCGCGTTGAGCATCCCGCGCGACATGATCACGGACATCCCGGACTGCCCCACCACCATGAAGGACGGCAGCAAGAAGACCATCCCGGGGTCGACGAACGTCCGCTTCAACGAAAGCCTCGGCCAGAACGACCGCACGCCGAGCTGCACGATGCGCACGGTCACGAAGATCACCGGGATAAAGCTCGACCACTTCATGGTGGCCGACTTCAACGCGGTCAAGACGCTCTCCAGCGCGGTCGGCGGCGTGGAGGTCTGCCTCGCCAAGGACATCGACGACCCCAAGTCCCATCTGAAGCTGTCCAAGGGCAAGCACACGATCGAGGGCGAGAAGGCGCTCGCGTTCGTGCGCACCCGGCACACGGTGGGCAACGGCGGCGACTTGAGCCGCATCGCGCTCCAGCAGCAGTTCCTCAGCGCGCTGATGCGCAAGCTGAAGTCGAGCGACACCCTGACCAATCCGAAGAAGATGTTCTCCCTGGCGGAGGCCGGCACCAAAGCGCTCACCGTCGACTCCACGATCGCGGACATCATGAAGCTCCGTGACCTCGGCATGGAGCTGGGCAAGCTCGACATGAAGAACCTGACCTTCGCCACGCTGCCGGTCAAGGACAACCCCGCCGAGAAGACCCCCATCACGGTCGTGCCCGACCCGCCCAAGGCCGACCCGCTCTTCGCGATGCTCCGCGCCGACCAGTCGCTGACCGCGGTGAAGAAGAAGGAGAAGAAGGAGAAGGCCGCGGTGGCCGCCCGGTTGAAGGGCCCCAAGGCCGACCCCTCCGACGTGCGGGTCGACATCTACAACGGCAGTGGCAAGACCGGCGCCGCTCAGACAACTCTCACCTGGCTGCAGAACACTGAGGGCGTGCTCAAGTCCAGCCAGCAGGGGAACGCGCCCTCGGTCATCAAGAAGACCACGCTGGAGTACGGACCGGCCCAGGCGGACCAGGCCCGACGGCTCGCCGAGATCATGGGTCTGCCCGCCTCCGCCCTGAAGCCGGGCAAGAGCGAGAAGAACGCACAGGGCCTCCCGGCCATGAAGCTGACGCTCGGCGGCGACTTCGAGGGCGCGGGGGTCCCCATCGCCCCGCCGTCGAAGGCGCCGGACGGGGTTCAGAAGGTCGAAGCCGACAAGACTGTGTGTGCCAAGTGACCTGAAGCGGTCGTTTCGCGTCTAACAATGCGCCAAGGGCAGAAGCACCAAGGCGTCGCGGAGCGGCCGCAGTTCGGGAACGGGGCGGGGAGGGGCTGGGGATGAGGCAGAACAGCGTGCGTAAGGAGGGGGCGCGACAGCGTGCCCCGCACGCAAGTGATCACGGCTGGGACGACGGCCCGCACCAGGACGGCGCACCCCCCGGGGAGCCGTCGGCGGACACCGCCACGCCCCCCGCGGCGCGCCCGCCCGGCCACCGGCGCCGGCGCCGCGGCTCGGGCGGCACCGCACGCCCGCCGCGCCGCAAGCGCCGCGTCCTGCGCTGGTCGGCGACGATCCTCTCGGTACTGATACTCGGCACGGCCGGCGCCGGATACCTGTACTACCAGCACCTCAACGGCAACCTGGAGACGGACGACCTGAACCTCGGCGAGCACCGGGCCCCCGAGCCCACGCCCAACGCCGCGGGCCAGACGCCGCTCAACATCCTGCTCATCGGCTCCGACGCCCGGGACTCCAAGGAGAACCAGAAGCTCGGCGGCGCCAAGGACACCTTCGGCTCACCGCCGCTCGCGGACGTCCAGATGCTGCTGCACCTCTCGGCCGACCGCAGCAACATGTCGGTGATCAGCATGCCGCGCGACACCCTGCTGCAGATCCCCAAGTGCACCGACCCGGACGACGGCAAGGTCTATCCGCAGACCGGCCCGCGGACCATGACGAACCAGTCCCTCGGCCGCGGCGGGCCCGGCTGCACGGTCGCCACCTGGGAGAAGCTCACCAACATCCACATCGACCACTTCATGATGGTCGACTTCGCGGGTGTGGTCTCCATGGCGGACGCCATCGGCGGCGTACCCGTCTGCGTGGACAAGAACATCCACTCGCGCGACAACCAGGGCCACGGCTCCGGTCTGAAGCTGGAGAAGGGCACCACGGAGGTCAAGGGCGAGCAGGCCCTGCAGTGGCTGCGCACCCGCTACGGCTTCGAGGGCGGCACCGACATAAGCCGCGCCAAGGCCCAGCACATGTACATGAACGCGCTGGTCCGCAAGCTCCGCGAGAACACCGGCCTGACCAGCCCCAACCAGCTGCGCAAGCTCGCCGAGGAGGCGACGAACGCGCTGAAGGTCGACGACGGCCTCGGCACGATCAAGAAGCTCTACGACCTCGGCAACGAGCTGAAGAAGGTCTCCCCGTCACGTACGACGATGACGACCATGCCCTTCGAGTACGTCGGCGCCCGCGTCATCCCCAAGCCCGGCGATGCCGAGCAGCTCTTCCGGCTCGTGCGCGACGACATCCCGCTGGACGGAAAGGGCAGGAAGAAGCCGGCCAAGGAGAAGCTCTCGGACGATCCGGCGGCCGACGACGCCCAGATCGGGATCCAGGTCCAGAACGGCACGCGGACCGCCACCGAGCCCCCGGCGTCCGGCCGGGCGAACACGGTGGCGCAGCTCCTCACCGGCAAGGGCTTCACCAAGGCGACCCCGGACACGACGACCGTCCTGACCGAGGACAGGACGGTCATCCGCTACCCCAGCGCCGAGCTGGAGGGCGACGCCCAGCGGGTCGCCAAGTCGCTGGGCCTTCCGCTCAGTTCGGTGAAGAAGTCGACGGACGTCTCCGGTGTCACGCTGGTCGTCGGCGCCGACTGGCGCGAGGGCGAGAAGCCGCCCAAGGCGCCGAAGAAGGACGACAGGACGCCGGAGTCGGCGGACGCGCTCAGCGGCTCCGACAAGAAGGCCTGCATGAAGGTGGACCCGGACTTCACCTGGTAGCCCCGCCGGCCCCCGAGGGTGGCCCCCCGCGCACGCGAGGGGCCGTTCAGGCCTCCTGGGTCTCCCCCAGGACGGCCGGGCGGCGCGAGGCGATGACCTTCCTGGCCAGCGAGCGCGGGCTGGTGAGGAAGCCCCAGCCCCACGACATGTGCATGGTCGCCAGCGCCACCGGGATCTGGAGGCGCGCCTTCAGCGGCAGGCCCTTGCCCGCGGGGACGGAGCCCGCGGTGATCGCCGCGAGGTAGCCGCCGGGGATCACGAAGCCCCACGGCGTGAGCGCCGCGCCGACCACCAGGCCCGCCGCGATGGCGCAGAGCGCGGTCGGCGGCGCGAGGTAGCGCAGGTTGATGGAGCCCGCGTGGTAGCGGGCGACGACGTGCCGCCAGCGGCCGTAGTCCTTGTACTGCTTGGCCAGCGCCTTCACGCTCGGCCGCGGGCGGTAGGAGACGAGCAGGTCGGGCGAGAACCAGATCAGGCCGCCGGCCTCGCGGATGCGGAAGTTCAGCTCCCAGTCCTGGGCGCGGATGAACTCCTCGTTGTAACCGCCCTGCTGTTCGAGGGCCTCGCGGCGGAAGACGCCCAGATAGACCGTCTCGGCCTGCTGGGCCTCGCCGCCGGTGTGGAAGGCGGCGTTGCCCACGCCGATCTTCGACGTCATGGCGGCGGCGACCGCGTACTCCCAGTCGTTCTGGCCCTCGGCGTGCATGATGCCGCCGACGTTCATCGCGCCGGTCTCCTCCAGGAGGCGGACGGCGGTCGTGATGTAGCCCGGCGAGAGCGCGGCGTGGCCGTCCACGCGCACCACGATCGGGTGACGCGAGGCCTTGATCGCGGCGTTCAGCGCCGCCGGCGTGCGCCCCGTCGGATTGGGGACCGTGTGCACCCTCGGGTCTTCCCTGACCAGCTCCGCGGCGATCTCGTCCGTGCGGTCGGTGGAGGGGCCGAGGGCGACGACGACCTCCATCTCACCCGCGTACTCCTGACGCAGGATCGCGTGGACGGCCTCGCGCAGATGCCGCTCCTCGTTGAGGACGGGCATGATCACGGATACGGCGGGCGGCTGCGCCTCAGACTTCGCGTTCATCACGCGTCACGTTACCGCGAATGGGGGACACGGACGCGCGCCGTCCGGGTCGCTACCCCGGGCCGCATTTCGTATGGGCTTACGTTTCTCGGGTCCCCCAGGCCGCCACCCACCCCCAGCCAAGCCCGTCTCCGCGGAGGTGTCCCCCACGTGCCCCCACCGCCCCGCTACCCCGCTCCCCCGCCGCGCCGCCCGCATCCGCAGGGCCGCAGGCCGCCCGCGCGCAGGACCGCGGGGCGGGGCAAGCGGCGGCCGCGCTGGGCGATGCGGGTGGCGACCACGTGCTCCGTGGCGGTGCTCGCGGCGGCCGGGATCGGGCACACGGTGGTCACCAGCCTCGACACCGGCATCAAGCGGGTGGACGCCTTCAGGGACATGAAGAACCGGCCGGCCTCCGGCAACGGCATGAACGTCCTGCTCGTCGGCACCGACGGCCGCGACAAGATCACCCCGGAGGACAAGCAGAAGTACCGCCTGGGCGGCGCGCCCTGCCACTGCACGGACACGATCATGATCGTGCACATCTCGGAGGACAGGGACCGCGCGAGCGTCGTGAGCCTGCCCCGTGACTCGTACGCCGATCTGCCCCCGCACACCGACCAGAACAGCGGCAAGCAGCACCGCGCGCACCCCAACAAGATCAACGCGGCGTACGCGGAGGGCGGGCCGAACCTCACGGTGCGGACCGTCGAGCACATGACGAAGGTCAAGATCGACCACTATCTGGAGGTCGACTTCACCAGCTTCATCAAGACCGTCGACGTGCTCGGCGGCGTGGAGATCTGCACGGCCAAGCCGCTGAAGGACTCGCACACGGGCCTCAACCTGGCGGTCGGCACGCACGCCATGAACGGCGGCGAGGCGCTTCAGTACGTACGTTCGCGCTATGTCGACGGGGCCTCCGACCTCGGCCGGATGCACCGCCAGCAGCGGTTCCTCGCGGCGCTCATCGCGAAGGCGACCAGCAGCGGCGTGCTGCTGAATCCGGTCAAGTTCCGTGACGTGACGCTGACGCTGCTCGGCTCGGTGCGGGCGGACAAGGGCTTCGGGACGAGCGACATGCTGGACCTCGGGCGGGCGATGCGGGGCTTCTCGCCGTCGTCGTCGGAGTTCACGACCGTGCCGCTGAGCGACAGGGGGCAGGTCCTGCCGGGCATCGGCTCGACGCTGAAGTGGCACCCGGAGAAGTCCGCGAAGCTCTTCAAGGCCCTGCGCGAGGACCGGCCGCTCGCGCCGCACCGCGTCAGGTCCAAGCACGCGCTGGTGGACGTCTCGCCGCAGCAGATCCGGGTGCAGGTGGACAACGGCACGGGGACGCCGGGGCTCGGCAAGCGGGTCGACGCGGAGCTGCGGGCGACCGGGTTCCGTACGACGGGGCTGCCCGCGGACGTGCCGAACGCGGCGAGGGCTCCGGCGCCGCGGACCGTCGTCGCCTACGACCCGCGCTGGGACCGCTCGGCGAAGTCCCTCGCGACGGCCCTGCCGGGCTGCGAGATGCGCAGGGTGGACGGGCTGGGGGCGACGCTGAAGGTGACCGCGGGGACGGACTTCAAGGCGGTGCGGCCGGTGCGGGCGGAGGACGAGCTGCAAGGGGAGTTCGGGGTGGTCACGGGCGACCAGGTGGTCTGCCCTTAGCCGCCGCTTGGTGCCGGGCCCCGAGGGCGTGGCCGCCGCTTGGTGCCGGGACCCGGGGGCGTGGCCGCCTCCTGGAGACGGGCCCCGGGGCCTCAGTCGTCGAAGCCCTCCGCGGCCCGTGCCTCGCGCAGCTCCTTGATCGCCCGGCGGCGGGCGAGGCGGTGCGTGCGGCGGATCTGGGCCTCCTGGTAGCGGCGGCGGTCGCGGTCCGTCTCCGGGAGGACCGGCGGGACCGTACGGGGCTTGCCGTCGGCGTCGACCGCGGCGAAGACGAGGTAGGCGGAGCCCACCTGCTGCGCGGGCGTCGACTCGTTCCAGCGCTCGGCCAGGACCCGGACGCCGACCTCCATGGAGCTGCGTCCGGTCCAGTTCACCTGGGCTTTCACATGGACGAGGTCTCCTACACGGACCGGCTCCAGGAAGACCATCTCGTCCATCGACGCGGTGACCGCGGGCCCGCCCGAGTGGCGCCCGGCGACGGCTCCCGCCGCGTCGTCCACCAGTTTCATGATCACACCGCCGTGCACCGTGCCGAGGAGGTTGGTGTCGGCGTGGGTCATGATGTGGCTGAGCGTGGTGCGGGACGCCGAGGTCGGCTTGCCCGGAATCTCCGATTCCAGACGGGGGGCCTGATCTGTCATGCCCTCCAGCCTATGCCGGACGTGTGAGCGAACCTTCCCCGGGCGCTTTGCATCAGCTCTGCAACAGCCCTGGCCCGAAATCCCGACCGCCTGTATGCCGCGCGCTCCGGCATAGCACACTGGGCCACATGAGCGATTGGCCAGACGATCAGGCGGGCGGCCGTGGCTACGGCCGCGGCAGCGGGGACTCCCAGCCCGACGGCGCCCGCGTGATGCGGCACGTCCAGCGCGGGGGGCCCACCCGCCCCGCCGGACCGCCGCCGGGCGGTGTCCCGCAGCAGCCCTCGTACGACGAGTACGGCGACGCGTACGGGAACGGCCAGCCGTACGGCGACGCCCGCGACGAGGTCTTCGAGCCGCGCACCCCGCGCCGGGACGCGTACGGGCAGAGCTACGACAGCGGCTACAACACCGGCCAGGTCTACGGCCAGCCCGCCGGCGCCGGCCGGGGCGGCGACGGCCAGCCGCCGCGCACCGCGCGCCCCGCGCCGAACTGGCGGCGCCGCATCAAGATCGGCTCGATCACCCTCGTGTCCGTGCTGCTCGTGACGTCCGTCGCCACGTACTTCTGGGCCGACGGCAAGCTCAAGCGCGAGGTCGACCTCTCCAAGGTCATCGAGCGGCCCGAGGGCGGCGCGGGCACGAACTACCTGATCGTGGGCTCGGACAGCCGTGAGGGCATGTCCGACGAGGAGAAGAAGAAGCTCCACACGGGCTCCGCCGAGGGCAAGCGCACGGACTCGATGATGATCCTGCACGTCGCGGACGACGGCGGGAACACGATGATCTCGCTGCCGCGCGACTCGAACGTGACGATCCCGTCCTTCAAGGGCGCCGAGTCCGGCAAGCTCTACCCGAACCAGGGCCGCCAGGTGAAGCTGAACGCCGCGTACGCGGAGGACGGCCCCGAGCTGCTCGTGCGGACCGTCGAGTACAACACCGGACTGCGCATCGACCACTACGCCGAGATCGGCTTCGGCGGCTTCGCCAAGATCGTGGACGCGGTCGGCGGCGTGGAGATGGACATCCCCAAGGGCTTCAAGGACAAGAAGTCCGGCGCCGACTTCGAGGCGGGCAAGCAGACGCTCGACGGCGAGCAGGCGCTCGCCTTCGTCCGTACGCGGTACGCGCTCCCGGGCAGCGACCTGGACCGTACGAAGAACCAGCAGAAGTTCCTCGCGGCCCTCGCCAACCAGGCGGCGACGCCGGGGACCGTCATGAACCCGTTCAAGCTCTACCCCACGATGGGCGCGGGCCTGGACACGCTGATCGTCGACAAGGACATGGGCCTGATGGACGTGGCGTCCATGTTCTGGGCGATGAAGGGCGTCACGGGCGGCGACGGCAAGTCCATGAACATGCCGCTCGCGGGCACGTCCGGCGGCAATCTCCTGTGGGACAAGGCCAAGGTCAAGCAGCTCGTCAATCAGCTCAACAACGACGAGAAGGTGACGGTCGAGGGGGGCTGAGGCCGCGGGCCGGGGTGGCTTGGGCCGCGGGCCGGGGGCGGCTTGGGTCGCGGGCCGGGGACGCGCTCGGAAGTGGCGTACCCCGAACGGGCCCGCCCGGCGCGAACCTGCGGCTCCGGCGTGCCACGGTGGTGCGAACTGCTGCCGCCGCCGATGTCCGGAGCCCTGCCATGGCAGACCTACAGGACGAGATCAACGCCACCGCCGAGGCGGGGGAACTCGACCAGTCCCCCGCACGGCCCGACCCTCACGCCGAGCCGCTTCCCGAAGGGGAGCCCGGGCTCGGTCCCGACGCCGAGTCCGATGCTGAGCCCGATGTCGAGTCCGATGTCGAGCCCGATGCCGACTCGCTGCACGCCGACGATCCGCTCGCGCGGGCCCGGGCCGTGCTCACCGCGCATCCCGTAGCCGACGGGTACAGCGGTCTGCCGGGAGCGCTGCGCGACCTTCCCTGGTACGACTTCGAGACCGGCGACAGCGGCCTGGAGAGCGACCTGCCGCGGCTGCGCGCCGGGCGGGTCGGGGCGCAGTTCTGGTCCGTACACGTGCCCGACTGGCTCGGCGCCGACCGGGTCGTGCGGGCGACGCTCGAACAGATCGACCTCGTGAAGCACGTGGTCGGCGCCCACTCCGAGGGGCTGCGCCTTGCCCGCGACGCCTCCGAGGCCACCGATGCCCGCAACTGCGGCCGCATCGCCACGCTGATCGGCCCCGCCCGGGGCGCCGCGCTCGGCGACTCGCTGGGCACGCTGCGCGCGCTGCACAGCCTGGGCGTGTGCGCGGTGACCCTCTGCGGCACGTCCTGGGCGGGCGCGTCCGGGCTGAGCGCGTTCGGCGAGGAGGTCGTACGGGAGATGAACCGGCTCGGCGTCCTCGCCGACCTCTCCGGCGCCTCCGAGGCGACCGTGCGGCGCGTGCTCGCCATCTCCAAGGCGCCGGTGATCTTCACCCGGTCCGGGGCCGGTGCCGTGCGCGACCACCCGGACAACCTCTCCGACGAACTGCTCACCGAGGTGGGTGCCGCCAAGGGCCTGTGCCTGGTGCCGCTGGCCGCGGAGCGGACCGGTCCCTCGGTGCGCGACGTGGCGGACCACCTCGATCACGTACGCGGCGTCGCGGGGCCGGAGTGCGTCGGCCTCTCGGGGACGTACGACACCCCGGACGAGCATCCGGACGACCTCGCCGATCCGTCGGGTTACCCGCGACTGATCGCCGAGCTGATCGAACGCGGCTGGTCCGAGGCCGACTTGGCGCTGCTCACCTGGGGCAACGTCCAACGCGCCCTGCGTGGCGCCGACTTCACGGCACGGGCCACGCGGGAGCGCAGGACGGCTTCGACGGCGACGATAGAGCACCTGGACGGCTGACCCGGCGCCCTGCGGCCGCTCGGGTCGGCTCCGGGGCCGCTTCGGTCAGGAGATCCTGAGGAGGCAGAACGGGTGCCCGACGGGGTCGGCGTACACGCGGAAGCCGCGCTTGCCGCCGTCGTCGTCCACGTCCAGGGGGCGCGCGCCCAGGGCGAGCACCTTCTCCTGGGCGGCGTCCATCTCCTCCTCGGTGCTGCCCGCGTCGAGGTCCAGGTGGACCTGCTGGGCGTTGCGGTCGGCGCGCGGCCACTCGGGCGGGCGCAGGTCGGGCACCCGCTGGAACGAGACCTTGACGCGTCCGGGGGCCAGGAGGTCGACCCAGTCGTCGTCGCCCTCGATGGTGCCGCCGATGATCGCGGCGTAGAACTCGGCCAGCTCGCGGGGGCGGGGGCAGTCGAAGACGACGGTGCGCAGGCGGGCGATGGGGGCGGGGTCGGTGCTGTCGGTGCTGTGGGTGCTGTGGGGGTCGTACTGGTCGACCATGGGCTCCTCCTTCTCAGCAGGCACAGAGGCAGAACGGGTGCCCCGCCGGGTCGGCGTAAACACGCCAGTTGCGATCACGGTCGGCGGCGTCGAGGACCGTGGCGCCGAGCGCGAGGGCCTGCTCCTCGGCGGCGTCCATGTCCTCCACCGTGAGGTCCAGGTGGAACTGCTGCGACCCGTCGGGCGCGGGCCACTTCGGTGGTACGTACCCGGGGGCCTCCTGGAAGGCCAGGGCCGTGCCGCCGTGGCCCGTGAGGTCGACCCAGCCCTCGTCGGCGGGGGTGGGGGTGCCGCCGATGACCGCGGCGTAGAACTCCGCGAGGGCGAGCGGGTCGGGACAGTCCAGGACGACGACACCGAGCTTGGCGAAAGCCATGGTTTCTCCAGGTCTGCTGATGCGGGGTTACTGCATAACCCCGTATAACCGGTAACCGTTACTTCATGCTCCCCCAGAAGCGGTAACGTCGCAACCATGAATGACAGGGCGCCCGCGCCGGGCGGACTCGCGTTGATCCAGGAGCTGGTGAACAGCGTGGATCTGGCGACGGGTGCGGACCGCCTGGACGCCGAGGAGGGCCGGAGCGCCTTCGGGCTCGCCCCGCGGGACGTGCCCGCGGCGCGTGAACTGCGCGAGTCGCTGCGGGCGGCATGCCTCGCGCACGCCGGGCACCCGCCGCACGCGCCGGTGCGCGAGCTGAGCGAACTCCTCGCGGCGGGCCCGCTGTTGGTGCGGGTGGACGCGGCGTCCGGCGCGGCGTCGCTCGCCCCGGCGGACGCGGCGTCGCTCACCGCGCGGGTGGCGTCGGCGGTCGCCGAGGCGCTCGTCTCCGGTACGTGGTCGCGCCTCAAGGCGTGCGAGGCGGTGACCTGCCGCTGGGCCTACTACGACCGCAGCCCGGCCGGGCGGAGCCGGTGGTGCGACATGGGGGTGTGCGGGGCCCGCGCCAAGATGCGGGCGTACCGGGCGCGGAAGAAGCGGTAGCCAGATGGACCAGCCGCACCCCGCGCGGAGTGACCTGCGCCACAGACTGTCACAGCCATGGAGCGTCCGGTGTCTTGAGGCCGAACCCCTTGAATTCGAGGCCGAACCCCTTGAAGCCGGGGCCGAGCCCGTTGTAGCGGAGGAGACACCATGGCTGAGAACACCGATGTGGTCGTGATCGGCGGCGGTTACGCCGGCGTGATGGCGGCCAATCGTCTGACCCTGCGCGGCGATGTGACCGTGACGCTGGTCAACCCGCGTCCGGACTTCGTCCACCGGATCCGCCTGCACCAGGTGGTGGGCGGGACCGGCGACGCGGTCGTCGACTACCGCGAGGTCCTCGGCGAGCGCGTCCGGCTCGTCGTCGACACCGTGGAGCGGATCGACGCGGCGGGCCGGAGCGTGGCGCTGGCCTCGGGCGGCACGGTCGGCTACGACTACCTGGTCTACGCGGTGGGCAGCGGCAGCGCCGACCCGGCCGTCCCCGGGGCGGCCGAGTTCGCCCACCCCATCGCCACCCTGGAGGACGCCCGGCGGCTGCGCCCGCTCCTGGACGCCACGCCCGCGACGGCGCCGGTGACGGTCGTCGGGGCCGGTCCGACCGGGATCGAGGCCGCCGCCGAGCTGGCGGAGACGGGCCGCGCCGTGACCCTGGTCTGCGGCGGTGTCCTCGGCCCCGCCCTGCACACCAAGGGCCGTCGGTCGGTGGCCGCGCGGCTGGCCCGGCTCGGGGTGGCCGTGCTCGACGGCTCCGGTACGGAGGTGACGGCGGTGACCCGGGACGCCGTACGGCTCGCCGACGGCCGCGAGCTGCCGAGCCGGGTCACCCTCTGGACCGCCGGTTTCGGCGTGCCCGACCTGGCCGCCCGCAGCGGGCTGCGCACCGACGCGCTGGGGCGCCTGCTCACGGACGAGACGCTGACCAGCGTGGACGACGGGCGCGTCGTGGCGGCCGGGGACTCGGCGGCGCCGTCGGGCCTGCCGCTGCGGATGGGGTGCCAGTCCGCGCTGCCGCTGGGCGCGCGGGCCGCCGACACCGTGCTCAGCCGGATCGCGGGTGAGCGGCCCGCGGAGCTGAAGCAGCCGTTCAGCGCCTGGTGCGTCAGCCTGGGCCGGCGCGACGGCATCTTCCAGCTCGCCAACAGGTCCGACGTGGCGATGGGCTTCCACGTCGACGGCAACCTCGCCGCGAAGGCCAAGGAGACCGTGTACAAGGTCGTCCTCAAGCACCTGGCGGCCGAGGCGGGCAAGCCCGGCTCCTACCGCTTGCACCGCGTCCCGGGAGACGCAAGGCGCCGCCTGCTGCGCCAGGCCGGGCCCGTCGGTGCGCCGGTGACCGCCGAACGTACGGCCTGACCGGACACCGGACGAATGAGGACGCCGAGAAAAGAGGACGTCGAGACATGAGTGACCACCCCACCGACCCGGCGACCGAGTCGTTCCTCGCCCACCGCAACCTCCTGTTCACCGTCGCCTACGAGATGCTCGGCTCGGCGGCCGACGCGGAGGACGTGCTCCAGGAGAGCTGGCTGCGGTGGGTCAAGGTCGACCTGGAGCAGGTGGACGACCGGCGCGCGTACCTGGTGCGGATCACGACCCGCCAGGCCCTCAACCGGCTGCGCACCATGAAGCGCCGCAAGGAGGCGTACGTCGGCCAGTGGCTGCCCGAGCCGCTGCTCACCGCGCCGGACGTCGCCGACGACGTCGTGCTGGCCGAGAGCGTGTCGATGGCGATGATGCTCGTCCTCGAAACGCTCTCGCCTACCGAGCGTGCCGTCTTCGTGCTGCGCGAGGTCTTCGACATCGGTTACGAGGAGATCGCGGCGGCCGTCGGCAAGAGCCCCGCCGCCGTACGCCAGATCGCCCACCGCGCCCGTCGGCACGTCGACGCGCGCCGCCCGCGCCAGACGGTCTCCCCGCGCAGGGCACAGGCGGCCATAGAGGCGTTCCAGCGCGCCCTGGAGACCAGGGACATGCAGGGCCTCCTCGACGTGCTCGCCCCCGAGGTCGTCCTCGTGAGCGACGGCGGCGGCGTCAAGCAGGCCGCGCTGCGGCCGGTCGCGGGCGCCGACAAGGTGGCGCGCTTCTACCTCGGCGGCTCAGCCAAGGCCGGGGTCACGATCACCACCGAGCCCACGGTGGTCAACGGCAGCCCCGCGCTCCTCGTACGCCTGGACGGCGAGCTGGACGGCGTGATGGCGGTCCGCGTCGAGGAGGCGAGCGAGCGGATCACCGGCCTCTACTACGTCCGCAACCCGGAGAAGCTGTCCCACGTCGGGGCGGAGACGCCGCTGTCCCTGCGGTGAGGGCACGCGCGGGGCGCGGGGCCGGTGACCCGGCGGGGCGGCGCGAAGGGCCCCGCTAGGCCGCCGGCCTGCCCATCGCCCGGTAGGTCCACCCGGCCGCCCGCCACACCGCGGGGTCGAGCGCGTTCCGCCCGTCCAGGATGACCGGCGCCGCCGCCACGGAGGCGAGCGCCGCCGCGTCCAGCTCCCGGAACTCGCGCCACTCCGTGAGGTGCAGCACCACGTCGGCGCCGCGCACCGCGTCCACCGCCGTGTCCGCGTACCCGAGCGTGGGGAAGAGGCGGCGCGCGTTCGCCATGCCCTTGGGGTCGTAGACCGTGACCTGTCCGCCCTGGAGGTGGATCTGCCCGGCGACGTTGAGCGCGGGAGAGTCCCGGACGTCGTCGGAGTCCGGCTTGAACGTGGCGCCGAGCACCGCGACCCGCTTGCCGAGGAAGGAGCCGCCGCCCAGCGCCTCGCGGGCCATCTCGACCATCTGGCCGCGCCGCCGCATGTTGATGGAGTCGATCTCGCGCAGGAAGGTCAGCGCCTGGTCCGCGCCGAGTTCACCGGCCCGCGCCATGAAGGCGCGGATGTCCTTCGGCAGGCAGCCCCCGCCGAAGCCGATCCCGGCCCGCAGGAACTTCTTGCCGATCCGGTCGTCGTGCCCGAGCGCCTCCGCCAGCTTCACCACGTCGCCGCCCGCGGCCTCGCACACCTCCGCCATGGCGTTGATGAAGGAGATCTTCGTGGCGAGGAAGGAGTTCGCGGAGGTCTTCACCAGTTCCGCGGTCGGGAAGTCGGTGACGACGAAGGGCGAGCCCTCCGCGACCGGGGTCGCGTACACCTCGCGCAGCAGCTTCTCGGCGCGCTCGCTGCGCACGCCGACCACGATCCGGTCGGGGCGCAGCGTGTCCCGCACGGCGAAGCCCTCGCGCAGGAACTCCGGGTTCCAGGCCAGTTCGACCTCGTCGCCCGCGGGGGCCAGCTCCAGGATGCGGGCGGCGAGCCGGTCCGCGCTGCCGACCGGCACGGTGGACTTGCCGACGACGAGGGCGGCCTTGTTCAGGTGCTTGGCCAGCGACTCCACGGCGGCGTCGACGTACGACATGTCGCACGCGTACTCACCGTGCTTCTGCGGGGTGTTCACGCAGATGAAGTGGACGTCGCCGAAGTCGGCGGCCTCCGCCCAGTCCATGGTGAAGCGCAGCCGGCCGCTGGAGCCCTCGATGCCCGCGACGTGCTTGCGCAGCAGCTCCTCCAGGCCGGGCTCGTACATGGGGACCTCGCCCCGCTGGAGCATGTCGATCTTCTCGGGCACGACGTCGAGACCGAGGACCTCGAAGCCGAGTTCGGCCATGGCCGCGGCGTGCGTGGCGCCGAGATAGCCGGTGCCGATCACGGTGATCTTGAGGGCCATGCGGTGCTCCAGAGGGTGTGCGGGGCTTACGGCTGCGCGTGCGCTGACCGAGCATAGTCGGGCGTGTCCCGGCCGCTCACGGGGCGTGTTCGCCCCGGTCGGCGAGGGCGCTCGCGGGCTGTCGCCAAGCTCACGTATCCGTGGCGCGGGCGGCGGCACTAAAATTGGGTTACTTAACGGTAATTAGCATCCTTGGAGCGTGAGAGACCTTGGCCGGATCGGCTGATTTCGACCTGTACCGCCCGTCCGAGGAGCACGACATGCTCCGGGACGCGATCCGCTCGCTGGCCGAGGCGAAGATCGCGCCGTTCGCCGCCGCGGTGGACGAGGAGGCCCGCTTCCCGCAGGAGGCCCTCGACGCCCTCGTCGCCAACGACCTGCACGCCGTGCACGTCCCGGAGAGCTACGGCGGCGCGGGCGCCGACGCCCTGGCGACCGTCATCGTGATCGAGGAGGTGGCGCGCGTCTGCGCCTCGTCCTCCCTCATCCCGGCCGTGAACAAGCTGGGCTCGCTGCCCGTCATCCTCTCCGGCTCCGAGGAGCTGAAGAAGAAGTACATGGGCCCGCTCGCCGCCGGTGAGGGCATGTTCTCGTACTGCCTCTCCGAGCCGGACGCCGGTTCGGACGCGGCGGGCATGAAGACCAAGGCCGTGCGCGACGGCGACTTCTGGGTGCTCAACGGCGTCAAGCGCTGGATCACCAACGCGGGCGTCTCCGAGTACTACACGGTCATGGCCGTCACCGACCCGACCAAGCGCTCGAAGGGCATCAGCGCCTTCGTCGTCGAGAAGTCGGACGAGGGCGTCTCCTTCGGCGCCCCGGAGAAGAAGCTCGGCATCAAGGGCTCCCCCACCCGCGAGGTCTACCTCGACAACGTCCGCATCCCCGCCGACCGCATGATCGGCGAGGAGGGCACGGGCTTCGCGACGGCGATGAAGACCCTGGACCACACCCGCATCACCATCGCGGCCCAGGCCCTCGGCATCGCACAGGGCGCCCTCGACTACGCCGCGGGCTACGTCAAGGAGCGCAAGCAGTTCGGCAAGCCGGTCGCCGACTTCCAGGGCGTGCAGTTCATGCTCGCCGACATGGCGATGAAGATCGAGGCCGCGCGCCAGCTGACGTACGCGGCTGCCGCCAAGTCGGAGCGTGGCGACAAGGACCTCACCTTCCAGGGCGCGGCCGCCAAGTGCTTCGCCTCGGACGTCGCGATGGAGGTCACGACGGACGCCGTCCAGCTCCTCGGCGGCTACGGCTACACCCGCGACTACCCGGTGGAGCGCATGATGCGCGACGCGAAGATCACCCAGATCTACGAGGGCACGAACCAGGTCCAGCGCATCGTGATGGCGCGCAACCTGCCGTAGTACGCGGGCAGTTGGCATACGTCGAGGGGGTGCCGCCCGGCCGGGCGGCACCCCCTCGTGCGCTCAGCCGTCCAGCTGCTCCAGCGTCGCGAGGGACGGACCCCTGCGGGACTGCTCGTCCCTGGCGACGTCCTCCGCCGCGCCGAGCACCCGGACCGCGTTCCGCCACGTCAGTTTGGCCAGGTCGGGGCGGGACCAGCCGCGGGTGAGCAGTTCCGCGATCAGGTTCGGGTAGCCCGCGACGTCGTCCAGGCCGTCGGGGGTGAACGCCGTGCCGTCGTAGTCGCCGCCGATGCCGATGTGGTCGATGCCCGCCACCTCGCGCATGTGGTCGAGGTGGTCGGCGACCGTGGACGCCGTCGCGATCGGGCGGGGCGTCGACTCCTCGAAGGCCGCGTGGACCTTCATCGCCTCGGGTTTCGTGTCGAGGGGGTGGAAGCCGTGCGCGCGCATGTTCTCGTCGGCCGCCACCGTCCAGTCGACCGCCGCCTGGAGCACGAACTTCGGTACGAACGTCACCATCGCCACGCCGCCGTTCGCGGGCAGCCGCTCCAGGACGTCGTCGGGGATGTTGCGCGGGTGGTCGCAGACCGCCCGCGCGGACGAGTGCGAGAAGATCACCGGGGCCACCGAGGTGTCCAGCGCCGCCCGCATCGTCGTCGCCGCCACGTGGGAGAGGTCGACCAGCATGCCGGTGCGGTTCATCTCGCGGACGACCTCGTGGCCGAAGGCGGAGAGGCCCCCGACGCCCGGCTCGTCCGTCGCCGAGTCCGCCCACGCGATGTTGTCGTTGTGCGTGAGCGTCATATAGCGCACGCCGAGCGTGTGCAACGCCCGCAGCGTGGCGAGGGAGTTGTTGATGGAGTGGCCGCCCTCGGCCCCCATCAGGGAGGCGATGCGGCCCTCGCTCCGGGCCTTCTCCATGTCGGCCGCCGTCAGCGCGCGGGCCAGGTCCGCCGGGTAGCGGGCCAGCAACTGCTCGACGCAGTCGATCTGTTCGAGCGTGGCGCTGACCGCCGCGTCGCCGGCCAGGTCCGTACGCACGTACACCGACCAGAACTGCGCGCCGACACCGCCCGCCCGCAGCCGGGCGATGTCCGTGTGCAGGCTGCCCGTCTGGTCGGCCGCGATGTCGAGGCGGCCGAGGTCGTAACCCGCCTTCTCGCGCAGCGCCCACGGCAGGTCGTTGTGGCCGTCGACCACCGGGAAGTCGGCGAGCAGGGCGCGCGCCTCGTCGAGAGGAGCGCCGGGAGCGGCGCCGAGGGGAATCGCGGGATCACTGGCGGAAGTCATGCGATCACTTTCCCGAACCGAAGCCGAATCCGGAACCCGCCCCCTCGACCTTCGTCCGCAGCCGCTTGCCCTTCTCCCGCGCCTGGTCGTTCAGATCCTGCTGGAACTCCCGCATACGGCCGAGGAGTTCCGCGTCGTGCGCGGCGAGCATGCGGGCCGCGAGGAGGCCCGCGTTGCGCGCGCCGCCGACCGAGACGGTCGCCACCGGTACGCCCGCGGGCATCTGCACGATGGAGAGCAGGCTGTCCATGCCGTCCAGGTACTTCAGCGGGACGGGGACGCCGATCACCGGCAGCGGGGTCACCGACGCCAGCATGCCGGGCAGGTGGGCCGCGCCGCCCGCGCCCGCGATGATCGCCTTCAGGCCGCGGTCCGCCGCCTGCTCGCCGTACGCGATCATCTCGTGCGGCATGCGGTGCGCGGAGACGACGTCGACCTCATAGGGGATCTCGAACTCGTCGAGGGCCTTGGCGGCGGCCTCCATGACGGGCCAGTCCGAGTCGGAGCCCATGACGATGCCAATAACGGGGGAGCTCATTCGGTGATCGTTCCTCTGAGGTAGCCGGCTGCGTGGCGGGCGCGGTCGAGGACCTCGTCCAGGTCGTCGCCGTAGGTGTTCACGTGGCCGACCTTGCGGCCGGGCTTCACGTCCTTGCCGTACATGTGGATCTTGAGCTGCGGGTCGCGGGCCATGCAGTGCAGATACGCGGCGTACATGTCGGGGTAGTCACCGCCGAGCACATTGGCCATCACGGTCCACTTGGCGCGCGGGCGCGGGTCCCCGAGCGGCAGATCGAGGACGGCCCGCACGTGGTTGGCGAACTGCGAGGTGATCGCGCCGTCCTGCGTCCAGTGGCCGGAGTTGTGCGGGCGCATCGCCAGTTCATTGACGAGAATGCGTCCATCGGGTGTCTCGAACAGCTCGACCGCGAGGTGGCCGACCACGCCCAGCTCCTTGGCGACGCGCAGCGCGAGCTCCTGCGCCTCGCCCGCCAGGGCCTCGTCGAGGCCGGGCGCCGGGGCGATCACCGTGTCGCACACGCCGTCGACCTGCTGGGACTCGACGACGGGGTAGGCCACGGCCTGGCCGTGCGGCGAGCGGACGACGTTCGCCGCCAGTTCGCGCACGAAGTCGACCTTCTCCTCGGCGAGCACCGGGACACCGGCCCGGAAGGGGTCCTCGGCGTCCTCGATCGAACGTACGAACCACACCCCCTTCCCGTCATAGCCGCCCCGCACCGTCTTCAGGATCACGGGGAAGCCGTCGCCGCCGTCCGTGGCGCCCTCGGCCGCGAAGGCGGCCACGTCGGCCGGGTCCTTCACGATCCGGTGGCGCGGGCACGGCACGCCGATCGCCGTGAGCTTCTCGCGCATCACGCCCTTGTCCTGGGCGTGCACCAACGCGTCGGGCCCCGGGCGCACGGGAATGCCGTCCGCCTCCAGGGCCCTGAGGTGCTCGGTGGGTACGTGTTCGTGATCGAAGGTGATCACATCGCAGCCCCGCGCGAAGTCACGCAGCGTGTCCAGGTCGCGATAGTCGCCGATGACGACATCGCCGACGACCTGGGCCGCGGAATCCTGCGGGGTGTCACTGAGGAGCTTGAATTTCAGGCCGAGGGGGATACCCGCCTCGTGGGTCATGCGGGCGAGCTGACCGCCGCCGACCATGCCGACTACCGGGAACGTCACACCCACAGGGTATCGGCCGGTCCCGGCCACCCGGGAACGGCCGGATCCCATCGCCCGCGCCCCCTCCCGTCCCAGCGGTGCCACGGTGTCCGGACGCCCGCGCGCGCCCGCGCGGACCGCTGGTTAGCATGGCTGGGTCGACAACGACCGAAACACCAATCCGTCGGCACGTACACGACCGGCCGAACGGGCCCGGTCAGGAACACCGGCCGAACGGGCCGGTGACGAAATCGACGGGGGCTGGGGCGACCACCATGACGGAACGGGGCGCACTACGGGTGCGACTGGACCAGCTGGGGCGCGAGGTCGCCAAGTTCGGGGCCGTAGGGGCGGTCGGGACGCTGGTGAACTTCGGCGTCTTCAACCTCGTACGTCACCTCACGGATCTGCACGTGGTGCGCGCGAGCGTGATCGCCACGGTCGTCGCCATCGCCTTCAACTACGTGGGGTTCCGCTACTTCACCTACCGGGACCGCGACAAGAGCGGCCGCACCAAGGAACTCACGCTGTTCCTGCTGTTCAGCGTGGTCGGCCTGGTGATCGAGAACGGCGTGCTCTACGTGGCGACGTACTGGTTCGGCTGGGACAGCAGGCTCCAGTCCAACTTCTTCAAGTTCCTCGGCATGGGCATCGCCACGCTCTTCCGCTTCTGGTCCTACCGCACCTGGGTCTTCAAGGCGCTGCCCGTGGTCGCCCATGCGGAATCGTTCCTGGAGAAGCCGGAGAAGTCCGGGGAGCCCGGGCAGCCCGGGGAGGCCGAGTCCGAGGAGCGGTCGGCGGCTCGGCGCGCGGGCTGACGCCTCCGCCTCTCCGGCGCCACCCTGTTCCTCTCCGCCCTTCCCGCGGTCACCTGACCGTCTCCGCCACCGTCTCCGTCCTGGAGACGGGCGTACGCGACAGGAAGAGCGCGAAGATCGGCGGCTTCGTCTGGAGCATCTCCAGGCGGCCGCCGTCCGCCTCGGCCAGGTCCCTGGCCACCGCCAGGCCGATCCCCGTCGAGTTGCGGCCGCTGATGGTCCGCTCGAAGATGCGGGCCCCGAGGTCGGGCGGCACGCCGGGGCCCTCGTCCGTGACCTCGATGACCGCCTGGTTGCCGGTGACGCGGGTGCGCAGGGCGACCGTACCGCCCCCGTGCATCAGGGAGTTCTCGATCAGCGCCGCGAGGACCTGCGCCACCGCGCCCGGCGTGCCCACCGCCTCCAGGTGCCGCTTGCCGGAGCTGACGATGGCGCGGCCCGCGCTGCGGTAGGCGGGGCGCCACTCCTCCAGCTGCTGCTTGATGACCTCGTCCAGGTCGAAGGCGACGGCGGAGCCGGTGCGGGGGTCGCGGGAGTTGGTGAGCAGCCGCTCCACGACGTCCGTCAGCCGTTCCACCTGGGCCAGCGCGATGGTCGCCTCCTCCTTCACCGTGTCCAGCTCGTCGGTGACGGTGATCTCCTCCAGGCGCATCGACAGCGCGGTCAGCGGCGTACGCAGCTGGTGCGAGGCGTCCGCGGCCAGGCGGCGCTCGGCGGTCAGCATCCGGCCGATCCGCTCGGCCGACGCGTCGAGGACGTCGGCGACGCGGTCCAGCTCCGGCACGCCGTACCGCTTGTGGCGGGGCCGGGAGTCACCCGAGCCGAGGCGCTCCGCGGTCTCGGCGAGGTCGGTGAGCGGGGAGGCGAGGCGGTTGGCCTGGCGTACGGCGAGGAGTACCGCGGCGACGATCGCGAGCAGGGCGACGGCCGCGATGATCAGCAGGGTCCGGCCGACTTCCCGGGTGACGGCGGCGCGGGGCTCCTGGACGGTGACCTGTTCGCCCTGCTCGCCGGGGCGGGTGGCGCTGATGACGTCTCCGCCGGGGCGGGTGCCGATCTCGATGGGCTTGCGGCCCGGGATCTCGATGCGGGCGTACCGGTCGCTGGCGACCTGGTCCCGCAGGATGGCTCCGGTGATCTTCTCCTCGCTGATCAGCCGGCTGTCGACGATGCTGGCGAGGCGGAGCGCCTCGGATTCGACGCGTTCCTGGGCGCTGCTGCTGATGGTCCTCGTCTCTACGATGACGAGGCTCACTCCGAAGACGGCGATCACCACGAGGACTACGGCGAGGGTGCTGTTGATCAGTCGGCGGCGCATTTACTCAGTGTCGCGGATCTGGTGCCGCCGCGGTTCCCCGGCGGGTGCGGGTCTGTTCCTGGTTGCGCGCGCAGTTCCCCGCGCCCCTTCGGGGCGCTGTCCTGAGGGCGCTGGGTGCGCCCCGTCAGGGGCGCGGGGAACGGCGCGCGCAACCGAAGGACCATCCGCAGACGCGTCTGCCTACGGCGGTTCAACGGCGGGTGCGAGTCTGTTTTTGGTTGCTCGCGCAGTTCCTCGCGCCCCTAGGGAGCTGCTCCTGACGCCCCCGGCGAGGCTCAGCTCTTTTCGAAGCGGAAGCCGACGCCACGGACCGTGGCGATGTAGCGAGGGTTCGCCGCGTCGTCGCCCAGTTTCTTGCGCAGCCAGGAGATGTGCATGTCCAGCGTCTTCGTGGACGACCACCACGTCGTGTCCCAGACCTCCCGCATCAGCTGGTCGCGCGTGACGACCCGGCCCGCGTCGCGCACCAGGACCCGGAGCAGGTCGAACTCCTTCGCGGTGAGCTGGAGTTCGTCGTCGCCCATCCAGGCGCGGTGCGACTCGACGTCGATCCGCACCCCGTGCGTGGACGGCGCCTCCTTGTGCTCGGTGGCGCCGCGCCGCAGCAGCGCCCGGACCCGGGCGAGCAGCTCGGCGAGCCGGAACGGCTTGGTCACGTAGTCGTCGGCGCCCGCGTCGAGGCCGACGACGGTGTCCACCTCGTCGGCGCGCGCGGTCAGGATGAGGATCGGCACCGTGAGCCCGTCGGCGCGCAGGCGGCGGGCGACCTCCAGGCCGTCCATGCCGGGGAGCCCCAGGTCGAGTACGACCAGGTCGACACCGCCCTGGAGTCCGGCGTCGAGAGCGGTCGGGCCGTCCTCACGCACTTCGACCTCGTAACCCTCCCTGCGCAGGGCGCGGGCCAGCGGCTCCGAGATGGACGCGTCGTCCTCGGCGAGCAGTACACGGGTCATGGAGTGATGGTAGTCCGCGGTGGACAAGGGCCGTGCGGTGATCGCACAGTGGAGCCCCCCGGAGGACAGGGCACGGGCGCGGCCTTCGGCTATGGGAAGCGATCTTGAGAAACACCTTTGTTTGTGTGCCGTTGGTTGCACCGAAACCTGTGATCCATCTCTCAAGTCCTTCCATATGCATCCCCGCCGTGTCGTATGGTGACCCAACGCCTGATGCACTATTCAAGGACCTTTGGCCCGCTGTGCGCGCCTTAGGTCTCTTTTATGTGCGGGCCGGCTTCGGCCAGCCTTGAAAGGAATGACCTGTGGTCGGGCCCTGCGCGCGAGGTTGCGCCCAGGGTGTGGATCCCGGAGTTCGCCTTCCCTCTCCCCCTCCCCGGGGGGTGAACCTCCCCCGGGCGTGGGGCAGGGGTGTGCGAAACCGGTGCCGACCGCCCCCCACCGGGCGCGCTCACGCTCCTGTCGCGCGTCCCGAACCCACGAGGATCGACCCATGGCGTCCAGCCTGACGAAGGACTCCGCCAGCACTCCTGGCACCGAGAAGACCTTCTTCGGCCACCCCCGCGGACTGGCCACACTGTTCATGACCGAGATGTGGGAGCGCTACAGCTTCTACGGCATGAAGGCACTTCTCCCGCTGTACTTGATCGCCCCCGGCGGCATGAGCATGAGTGCCACGACGGCGACGGCGATCTACTCCGTCTACATGTCGATGGTCTACCTGCTCGCCCTGCCCGGCGGCTGGATGGCCGACCGCTTCTGGGGTCCGCGCAAGACGGTCATCATCGGTGCCTGCGTCGTCATCCTCGGCCACATCACCCTCGCGCTGCCCAGCTCGGCGTCCTTCTTCGCCGGTCTCGCGCTCGTCGCGCTCGGTTCCGGCCTGCTGAAGGCGAACATCTCCGTGATGGTCGGCCACCTCTACGACGGCCCGAAGGACCCGCGCCGCGACGGTGGCTTCACGCTCTTCTACATCGGCATCAACCTCGGTGCCTTCCTCGCCCCGCTCTCCATCGGCACGGTCGGCGAGAGCGTCAACTGGCACCTCGGCTTCGCGCTCGCCGCGGCCGGCATGGCCCTCGGCCTCGCCCAGTTCATGCTCGGCTCGCGCCACCTGAGCGCCCAGAGCAGCGTGGTCTCGCAGCCCGCCACGCCGGAGCAGCGCGCCTCCGCCCTGCGCACCGGCCTGCTCTGGCTGATCGCCGCCGCCGCGCTCTACACGCTGATGGGCGTCACCGGGAACTTCGCCGACTGGGCGCTGATGCCGCTGATCATCGCGGGTCTGCTCATCCCGATCGTCGTCCTGGCGCGCATGAAGCGCGACAAGGAGCTGTCGCAGCTGGAGCAGTCCAAGCTGTCGGGTTACATCTGGTTCTTCGTGGTCGCCGCCGTCTTCTGGATGATCTACGACCAGAACGGCTCCACGCTGTCGATCTTCGGCAAGACGTCGACGACGAACAACCTCCTCGGGTTCGACTTCCCGACCTCCTGGTACCAGTCGCTGAACCCGATCTTCATCATGGCGCTCGCCCCCGTGGTCGCCTCCGCCTGGCTGTGGCTGAACAAGCGGGGCAAGGAGCCGAGCACGGCCGTCAAGTTCGCCTCCAGCCTGACGCTGATCGGCATCTCCTTCGCCGTCTTCCTCATCCCGCTGATCGACACCGCCGCCAACGGCGGCCGGGTCAGCCCGATGTGGCTGGTCGCGATCTACTTCATCCAGACCGTCGGTGAGCTGTGCCTCTCCCCGGTCGGCCTGTCGCTCACCACGAAGATGGCGCCGGAGAAGTACAGCGCCCAGATGATGGGTGTCTGGTTCCTCGCGGTCACCGCGGGCGACTCCGTGACGGGTCTGCTGACCTCTCCGCAGCTCGGCATCGACCTGAACAACTCGGGTGCCGTCGCCGTCGAGGCGATCATCGCGGTCATCGCGGGCTTCGGCATCTGGACGTCCCGCAAGAAGGTCAAGCAGCTGATGGGTTCCGTCAACTGACGCTCCCCCGTTCAGGCCCCGCCTGAACCGAACGGAGGGCCGCCGCACCACCCGGTGCGGTGGCCCTCCGCGTTTGTACGGGTGTTGGGCGCCTCGCCGGAGGACGATCGGGCCCATGCGCCGCACCTTTGTCTCCCTCGCCCTCTGCGGGGCGCTGCTGTCGTCCAGTGCCGCCGCGCAGGCGGCCCCCGAGCCGCCGCCGTCCGGGCGGCTCTTCTCGTACGGCTCGCATGAGCGCCAGAACATCACCGTGTACGGGGCCCGGTCCGCGCGCCGGCCCGCCCTGGTGATCCTGCACGGCGGTTCGTGGGCCAGGGACACGGACTGGAGCGGGCGGGCGCGGTGGTTCGCGGCCCGCGGCTTCACCGTGTACGACACGGATTACCGGCTGACGTCGGACGCGGCGTGGCCCGCGCAGCGCGATGACGTGCTGGCCGCGCTGCGGTGGGTGCGGCGGCGGGAGGGCGGGGAGCGGCCGTTCGTGCTCGGCTCGTCGGCGGGCGGGCATCTGGCCTTGCAGGCGGGCTCCTATGGGGCGGGGCGTTCGCGGGTACGGGGGGTCGTGGCTCTCTCCCCGGTGGCCTCGCCGTACCGGGCGTGGGCGGACGGCGGGGAGGCGGGTGCCTCCGCCGAGCGGCGGGCCCTGCGGCGGGCCGCCGTGCGCCTCGCCGGGTGCGCCCCGGATCTCGGGGGGCTGCGGTGCTGGGCCCGGTGGGACGACCTGGCCGCCCGTACCCATGCGTCGGGCGCGGATGACGCGTCGCTGTTCCTGGTCCACTCCGCTGGCGACTACGTGCCCCCGGCCCACTCCGCGGAGCTGGCCTCGGCGCAGCGCCGGGCGGGCCTGACCCGGGTGACGACCCGAACGGTCCCGGGCGCGGCCCATGGCGCCCCACTCCTCCACTCCCCCGGCCTCGCGGGGGCGGTCCTCCACTGGCTCGGCTCGCAGCCCTAGCAGCGCCCCGAAGGGGCGCGGGGAACGGCGCGCGCAACCAAAAGACAACCCGCAGACGCGTCTGCCCACGACGGTTCTACGGCGACCGCGGACCGTCCCCGGCTGGGCGCGCAGTTCCCCGCGCCCCTCAGGGAAGCGCCCCGCCAGGGGCGCGAGGAACTGCGCGCGCAACCAAAAGACAACCCGCAGACGCGTCTGCCCTCCACGGTTCTACGGCGACCGCGGGCCGTCCCCGGCTGGGCGCGCAGTTCCCCGCGCCCCTGGCGGGGCCCCACGTGACGTCCCCGACGAGAGTGGGCGTCCGCCGCGATGGCGGCCGGGCGGGTGGCGGAGGTGGTCGATCGCCGCCATGCCGAGGCGGAAGACCGCGGCCGGCACCACGAGGCAGAGCAGGATCCAGAAGACCGTGGCACCCCAGGGGCGGCCCACCTCCCACGGCTGCTCGGCGAGAATCTCCCCGCCGAACTTCAGCGAGACCAGATAGTCGCCGTGCGCCCCCGCCGAAAGCTCCACCGGCAGCTCGATCCGCGCCTTCTTGCCCGGCGCGATGGTCCCGCGCCACGGCCGCTCCTCCCACTGCGGCGCGAACACGCCGTGGGAGGTGCCGACTTGGAAGACGGGGTCCTTGACCGGCTCCGAGCCGACGTTGTCGACCGTGAAGGCGAGCGTGCGCCGCGGCGGGGCGCCGAACCAGGTCAGGAGGCCGCTGGAGCCGTCGAGGCCGGTGCCGGTGCCGGTGAGGGTCGAGAGACTGCCGCTCTCCGCATGCTCGGGCAGCGGTTCCACGGGGTGGCCCGCGACCTTGAACGCTGCGTCGGCCCGCGCCTTCTTCCCCGTCACCGTCGCCACGTGGACGACGCAGGGGCAGGGCTTGGGCGGCTCGGCGACCGGAAGCCTCTTGCTGAAGGCGCCGCCCTTGTCCGTGGTGACCGCGCGCCCCTCGGAGTTGGCACAGGAGCCGGTGCCGCCGATCACGCCCCTGCCGGGCTTGGACTGGCCGCAGATCAGCAGCATGAGCAGGGCATTCGGCCGCCACCCGGCACCCTTGACGGTGACCGAACCCCCTTTGCCCGCCTGGGACTTGGAGAGCGTCACGGTCGGCTTGCCCGCCGCCGAAGCGGGGGCCGGCGGCAGCAGGAGCACGCCGAGCAGCGCGAGCACCACGGCGGCCCACAGGCCGGGCCCGCTCCCCTTGCCGTTCACCATTTCCTCCCCCGCGCCGCCGGAACCGCTACCGCGAGCGCGCCGCCTGGTTCCTGCGGGTCAGCCAGAGCGTGCCCGCCGCGCCCGCGAGCAGCACGGTGCCGCCGAGGGTGGCGAGGGCGATCGCGGAGTCCGTGGGGCCGGTCTCCGGAAGTTCGGCGTCGCCGGACGTACCACTGGTACCGGAGCCGGAGCCGGAGCCGCTCGTACCGGAGTCGGCCCCACCCGAGCCGTCCGATCCGCCCGATGAGTCCGAGCCGCCCGTCCCGCCGCCCGCCGCCTTGACGGACAGTTCGAGCGACGGCTTCGGGTCGTTGGACGGCGTGCACGTGGTGGTCGTACCGAGCGCCTTGATCGTGAGGACCCCGGCGGTGAAGGTGACCTTGCCGCTCTTCTCGGGCGTATACGTCCCCGACAAGTCACTGATCTTGATGGGGGTGTTGGCGGGGATCGCCTCGGAGTTCGCCGCACCGGAGACCGGCACGGTGCCGCTCTCGGCGCCGCCCAGCTTGATCACCGCACTTGGCTTCATCGCGCCCTTGCCAAGCTCCACGGGGCTGGACGAGACGCCTTTCTGGAAGGACATCGTCAGTTTGTAGCCGCTGCCGCTCTTGACGCTCTTGATGTCGATCGGCGAGACCGCGCTCTTGTCGCCGATCGGCGTCTTGCACTTGTAGTCGACGTCCTGGACGGTGGCCTGCGCGGCAGGGGCGGCCATCAGCACCGCTGAGCCGCCGGCCAGGGCGGTGGCAAGCGCGAGCGCGGCCGATTTCGTGTACGACACCTCGTGATCCCCTCATGCCGGTCGTCGTGGCGTGCCGCGGTGCGGGGTAACGCTGGATTACTGACGGCACATCAGATTGGGCGTCAAGGTACGCCCGGGACCTCGCCGAGGGAAGACAAAGTACGCGCCGGATCGCGATGATCCGGCGCGCGTACGAACCGTCGGTAACAGCCTTGGCCCTGGGCCGAAGCGCCAGGGCCTTTCCGGCGGACAGACCCTAGGCAGGCGCGCCCAGCTCCGCCCAGACCGTCTTGCCCGTGCCATCGGAGCCGCGGACCACGCCCCAGTCCAGGCAGAGCCGCTGGACGATGAACATGCCGTGCCCGCCGGGGCGCCCGGCGCGGTGCGGGGTGCGGGGCGCGGGCTGCCCCGCGCCGCGGTCGGATACCTCGATGCGCAGCACCTTGCCGTCGCAGGAGAGCCACAGCTCGTCCGGGCCCTCGGCATGCAGGCAGGCGTTGGTGACGAGTTCGGAGACGACGAGCAGGACGTCCTCGGCGGCGGCACGCCGGTCGGCGCTCTCCGCGGGCAGCCAGCCCCACGCGTGCAGCGCCTCGCGCGTGTAGTCCCGGGCGAGCGGGACGATGCCGCTCGCGCCGTTCAGGCTCAGCCGGCGGACCTGGCGAGCCGTGGGCGCCCCGGAAGCCCGGTCCTCGGGCGCGTCCGCGACGGCGGCCTCGGACTCCGGGCCGCGGTCGCCCGGCGAGCAAGGCCGGGTGGTGCTCATCAGCGCTTCACCTCACCGACAAGATGACTGAGCACTCTGGACACGCAGAGGACTCTGGGACAAGTAGGGGTCTGTGGACGAGTAGGGGGCATCGGCTGCTTGCCGTTCTGACAGATGACGGATCCAGGTCTCTCCTGCCCGGCCGAACCGTGAGAACACCCACTAGTTCGGGCCGGTCCGTGTGACGCTGGTAACGCCTTGATCACACAGAGACAACTGACGCGTAACTTTCGCGCGGAGCCGTCACGGTCAGTCCGCCAGGGCGGCGTCGAGCGTCTCGTGGAGAGTGAAGACGGCCTCCGCACCGGTGATCTCGAACACCCGGGCCACCACCGGCAGCATCCCGGCCAGATGGACTCCGCCCCCCGCGGCCTCGGCCTTGAGCCGGGCCCCGAGCAGCACGTTGAGCCCCGTGGAGTCACAGAACTCAAGACGCGAGCAGTCAACGACGAGCCGTGCGTAGCCCTCCGCGAGGCAGCTTTCCAGCGGCTCGCGCAGGAGATCGGCGGTGTGGTGATCCAGCTCACCCGCCGGTGTCACGACGGCGCTCGTGCCCGCCTTCCGCACTTCGACCAGGAGTCGGCCCCTGTGCGCACTGCCGACCGTGCCGCGGTCCATGCCGTCTCTCTCTTCCGACCGTCGTGGCTGTTGATGATGCCCCTGAACATTACGCCCTCCGTACGGTTCGGGGTACCCGAACATCCCCCCGAAATCGGACATTTACCCGCACAAGGCACTTGCGAGCGACGCGCGGAAGCGGGTAGGGGTAGAAGAGACACGAATCGACACGGACGGCTTTGGAGGCGCCGCACACCGCAGTGCACGTATTGGCATCGGCAGCCATATGCCGAGAACGATGGAGGACACCCATGTCACCCCGGCTCGACGAATCGCATACTGACCAAGCGACGTCGACACTCCCGCCGCACCGCTCCGCCACCATCCCGGGCCCCTCCCACGAGCCCCAGCCGTCCCCGGAAGGCCTGGAAGCCCCGGAAACCCCGGAAGGCCTCGACGACCTTCCCGAGATCCCGCCGTACGACAAGGTGGGGGCGCTGGACGCGCGGGCCCTGTCCAAGACCCTCTTCGGGCGCCTCGAATCGCTCGAGGAAGGCACCCACGAATACTCGTACGTGCGCAACACCCTGGTCGAGCTGAACCTCGCCCTGGTGAAGTTCGCGGCCTCCCGGTTCCGCTCCCGCAGCGAGCCGATGGAGGACATCATCCAGGTCGGCACGATCGGCCTCATCAAGGCGATCGACCGCTTCGAACTCAGCCGCGGTGTGGAGTTCCCCACGTTCGCGATGCCGACGATCGTCGGTGAGATCAAGCGCTTCTTCCGTGACACGAGCTGGTCGGTGCGGGTCCCGCGCCGCCTCCAGGAACTCCGGCTCGACCTCGCCAAGGCGGGCGACGAACTCGCCCAGAAGTTCGATCGCGCCCCGACGGTCGGTGAACTCGCCGAGCGCCTCGGCATCTCCAACGACGAGGTCGTCGAGGGCATGGCCGCCTCCAACGCCTACACGGCCAGCTCGCTGGACGCCCAGCCCGAGGAGGACGACTCCGAGGGCGCGCTCGCGGACCGCATCGGCTACGAGGACCACGGTCTCGAGGGCATCGAGTACGTCGAGTCGCTGAAGCCGCTGATCGCCGAGCTGCCGCCGCGCGACCGCAAGATCCTCTCCCTCCGCTTCGTCGCCAACATGACGCAGTCGGAGATCGGCGAGGAGCTGGGCATCTCGCAGATGCACGTGTCGCGACTGCTGTCGCGGACCCTCGTCAAGCTCCGCAAGGGACTGACGGTCGAAGAGTGACCCGGCGCGGCGCCGCTGCGCGCCCGAACGGCCCTGTGGGGCCCGCCTCTTGACGGGGGCGGGCCCCACAGCCGTTCCGGCGGGACGGCGTCCGGCAGGGCCGGAGCGTTCGCCGTTCACCCCTTTGGTCGAGTTGATCCGGTTTTCGAACACGCCCTACGCTTTTCGGTGAGACAGCGGCTGGCGCCGGATGGGACGTGCTCGGGCGGGGGCGGTCGTGATCGTGGGGCCGGGGGAGGACGGTGGCGCGCAGGACCTGCTCGGGCGGGGGGAGTTCCTGCGGGCGATGCGCGCCCAGTTGGAGCGGGCCCGTGGCGGTCGCGGCGGGCTGCTGCTGGTCAGCGGTGAGGCGGGCATCGGCAAGACGGCCCTCACCGGTTGCGCGGTGCACGAGGCGCGGCGTGCGGGCATGGCCGTGTTGCGCGGGTCGTGCTGGGGCGCCGACGGCACTCCGGGGTACTGGCCCTGGACACAGGTCATACGCGGTCTGCGCGGCTCCCTGCGGGCAGAGGCGTGGGAGGCCGCGTCCGAGGCTGCCGGTACGGCGTGGCAGGTGCTGCTTGACGGCGGGGGCCGGGCCGAGGAGTCGGGGCGGTTCGAGCTGTTCGACGCGGTCACGACCATGCTGGTCACCGCGGCGCAGCACCAGCCCGTCCTGGTGGTGCTGGAAGACGTGCACTGGGCCGACTCGGCGTCGGTCGCCCTCCTGGAGTTCGCGGCGCAGCACGTATCGCTGGAGCGGGTGTTGATCGTGGCCACGTGCAGGCTCGTCGAGGTCGAGCGGCCCGACCACTCCCTGCGCGACCGGCTCCGGTCATTGACGGCCCGGGCGACGACCCTCACGCTCACGGGACTCGGCGCCGACGACGTCGCCGAACTGATGCACCGTACGGCGGGAACCGCCCCGGACGGCAGGCTCGTCGCCGACGTGCTGCACCGGACGGGCGGCAACCCCTTCTTCGTACAGGAGACCGCGCGCCTGTGGGCCGGCGGTCACGAGGTGAGCGGGATGTCGCCGGGCCTGCACGCCTCGCTCCGGCAGCGGTTGCACCTGCTGGACGGTGCCGTCGCCGACTGTCTGGGGGCCGCGTCCGTCCTCGGGCGGCGGTTCCGCGCCGACACCCTGGCGAGCGTCATGGGCGCCCCGCCCGGGGAGGTGTGCCGGTGGCTGGACCAGGCCGCGGGCGCGCGGCTCGTGGCGTACGAGCCCGACGGGGAGGCCTCCCAGGACTGGCTCTCCCGGGACTCGCTCTCCCAGAAGGCGGTCTCCCGGGAAGTGGTCTTCGAGCATGACCTCGTGCGCGAGACCCTTTACGGCAGCCTGGACACCCGGCGCGTACGCCGACTGCACGCCGCCGCCGTACGCGCGCTGCGCAGCACCACGGACGCGCGGGACGTGACCCTCCCGGTGGAGCTGGCCCGCCACGCCCACCTCGCCTTCGAGGAGCTGGACCGCGACGAGGCGGTGGACCTCCTGCTGTCCGCCGCGCGGCACGCGGAGAACCGCATGGCGCACGAGGAAGCGGCCGGGCACTATCAGCGCGCCCTCGACCGCCTCGGCGACGCGGCCCCCGCGCGCCGGGTGCTGCTCATCCTCCACTTCGGGACGGCGCTCCAGATGCTCGGCGAACACGAGCGTTCCTGGCGGGAGTACGCCGACGCCGCCACCCTGGCGCGGGGGCTGAACGATCCGCTGCTGATGGGGTGGACCGCACTGACCCTGTACGGCTCCGACGGGCGCGGCGACACCGCGCTGCTGAAGCCACGCGTCCTGCGGTGGGCCCACGAACAGCAACGCGCCGCTTCCGGGGAACCGGCGACGGCGGGGGACGACGGCGAACCGACCCTGTCGCAGTGCTCCCTGGCCCGGCACGTGGCGGCCGGTGTGATCGCCGGGGCCCGTGCGGCGGGCGATGACGACACGTTGCACATCGGGCTCTGGGCACGACTGCAGTCGGAGTGGGGTCCGCGGACGGTGGGCGACCGGCGGGCCCTCGCGGAAGAGCTCGTCGCGGTGTCCCGGCGCCGTGGCGACCGGTGGACGGAGCACGTGGCGATGTCCATGAGCTGGGTCGCCGCACTGGAGGCGGGCGACCCGCGCTTCATGGAGGACTTCCACGCCATGGTGGCCCTGGGCGCCGCCGACGGCTCGGCCCGCCTGCGGCTGCACTCCGTGATCGACCGCAGCATCATCGACGCCCTGACCGGCAGGTTCACCGAGGCGACCGAGCTGCTCGAAGCCTCGGAGTCGATGAGCGCGTCGAGCGCCAACTACTACCAGTACTTCGTCTCCCACCACCGCTGGAGCCTGCTCGTCCTGCGCGGCAGGTTCACCGAGGCGCGGCGGCTGCTCGACACACTGCGGGCCCAGCAGCATCCGTACGTCGACCTCGTCGAGGCCCTCGCCGACCTGGAGGCCGGCGAGGGCCGGGGCGTGCCCGTCCCCCGCCCGGGCGCGGGCGCCGGCGGTGACACGGTGCTCCACCGCAGCGTCACCCCCCTGTGGCTGCGCTACCAGGCGCAGGCGGCCGCCGCGTCGGGCGACCCGGCGTGGTGCGACAACGCCCACGCCGCGCTCGTCCCGTACACCGGCCAGTGGCTGGTCTCCCTCTTCGGATGGGACATCAGCGGCCCGGCCGCGCTCTGGCTCGGCGTGCTCGACGCGGCGCGACAGCGCTGGGACTCGGCCGTACGCCATCTCACCGAGGCATGCCGGTCGGCCGACCGCCTGCACGCGCTGCCCTGGTCGCTGCGGTCCCGCCTCGAACTGACGGCCGCGATCGCGGCGCAGGGCGCCCACGACGAGCGGTACGTGGCCCGCCTGCTCGGCGAGGCGGAGCCGCAGGCGCGGGAGCTGGGAATGACGCATCTGCTCGCCCGCGTCGAGCACTTGGGCGGCGGTCGTCCCGACCGGGTTGACGCGCCCGCCGCGTACGAGTTCCGTCGCAACGGCGAGGTGTGGCGGCTGACGTACGAGGGCCGCACCGTACACATGCCCGACGCGAAGGGCCTGCGCGACCTCCACTGCCTGCTGAGCCTGCCCGGCCAGGACATCGCGGCGGTCCGGCTGCTGAACCCGGACGACGACACCGTCGCCACCGCGCACGGAATGGGGGCCGACGACGTGCTCGACGACGAGGCCCGCACCCGCTACCGACGTCATCTGGAGCGGCTGGAGGAGGAGATCGACCGGGCGGTCGAACAGGGCGACGAGCGACGCGCGGCCGCCTACGACCAAGAGCGAGCGGACCTGCTGGAGGAGCTGCGCCGCTACGCGGGTCTCGGAGGCCGCCCCCGCCGCCTGGGCGACTCGCGCGAACGCGCCCGGAAGAACGTCACCGGCCGCATCCGTGACACCTTGCGCAAGCTGGACCAGCGGCACCCCGACCTCGCGGCCCACCTGCGCCGCGCCCTCTCCACCGGGACGATGTGCCGCTACACCCCCGACCGGGAGCTCCGCTGGAAGCTGTGACCGGCCGTCGCGGACACCACACCGGTGTCCGCGACGGCCTGCTGTGCGAAGGCAGGATCACAGCGGTTGCCAGTCGAGCCAGGTGCTGCCGGGCTGGTGCTGCCAACGGTGATGTACGCCCCCGGGGTTGTTGGCGAAGATCTCCAGCCGCCCGTCCCGATTACGCAGCGCCCGGATGAAGTAGCCCCCGCCACCGAAGTCCTGCCAGGTACGCCACGCCCCCGAAGCACCCACCTGGTAGTTGTGCTGCAGGACGTCATCGTTCATGGCGAACACCTCGATCCGCTCGTCATGCGACTCCACCACCGCAAGCCGCGCGCTCACCGGACCACCCAACGGCTGCCAGTCATGCCAGTCACCGGCCGGCACGTTCTGCCAACGGTGGTGTACCCCTGAGTCGTTGGACGCGAAGACCTCCAACCGCCCGTCACGGTTCTTCGCCACCGCCAGGTGCTCACCACCCAGACCGAAATCGACCCACTCCCGCCACGTCCCCGCCAGATCCGTCTGACACGTGTGCCGGAAGATGTCGTCATTCATGGCGAACACCTCGATCCGCCCGTCGGATGCCGGAGCCGCCGCGAGACGCGCACCCGCCGGACCACCCAACGGCCGCCAGTCATGCCACGTACCGCCCGGCGTGTTGTGCCAACGGTGATGCACACCAGCGGAGTTGGAGGCGAAGACTTCCAACCGGCCGTCGTGGTTGCTCCCGACCGCCAGGTGGTCCCCTCCCCCGCCGAACGCGTACCAGTCGGCCCACTCCGCCGACACCTTCGCCTGATAGCGGTGCATGAACGTGTCACCGTTCATGGCGAACAGCTCCAGGCGCCCGTCCGGCGAAGCCGCCAGCGCGACCGTCGCCGACGCGGGGCCGCCGAACGGCCGCCAGCCCGACCACGCGCCACCCGGCTCATGCTGATACGTGTGGTAGATCTGGTCGACCGCCGCATGGAACACCTCCACACGACCGTCCGCCGACATCCCCACCGCGAGCCGCTGCCGCCGGTCCGGTTTTCCCGGGCCGACCGCCTCCTTCGCTTCGTCGAGCAGCGCGCGGGCCTTGCCCTCGGCCTGGTCGTACCGGTCGGGGAACGCGGAACGCTGCACCCTCTGGGCGGTCTGCCCGGCCGTCAGGTTCGGGTGCTGCTGCTCGACGCGGATAGCCCGCGTGAAGAACTGCTCGGCGGCGTACGGCACGTGCATGATCTGTTGCGGTGTGCCCCAGCCTTGGCTCGGGCGCTGCTGGAAGACGCCGAGGGAGTCGCGGTCGCCGCAGTCGAGGTTGTTCATGTGGGACTCGACCCAGCCGGCTTCGAAGCCGGCCAGCATCACTTTGTCGGAGACGCCGAGGTCGCGGCCGACGGTGTACACCGTCTTCGTGACGTCCAGGTCTCGGTCCGGGGGTACGCGGCAGGGTGCCATGGGAGTGTTCCTGTCTGTGCGAGGCTCTGTGCGAGGCCGATGGGGCTCGGGTGAGGGCGTCACAGCGGTTGCCAGTCGAGCCAGGTGCTGCCGGGCTGGTGCTGCCAACGGTGATGTACGCCCCCGGGGTTGTTGGCGAAGATCTCCAGCCGCCCGTCCCGATTACGCAGCGCCCGGATGAAGTAGCCCCCGCCACCGAAGTCCTGCCAGGTACGCCACGCCCCCGACGCATCCACCTGGTAGTTGTGCTGCAAGACGTCGTCGTTCATGGCGAACACCTCGATCCGCTCGTCATGCGACTCCACCACCGCAAGCCGTGCGCTCACCGGACCACCCAGCGGCTGCCAGTCATGCCAGTCACCGGCCGGGATGTTCTGCCAACGGTGGTGTACCCCCGAGTCGTTGGTCGCGAAGACCTCCAACCGCCCGTCACGGTTCTTCGCCACCGCCAGATGCTCACCCCCCAGACCGAAATCGACCCACTCCCGCCACGTCCCCGTCAGGTCGGTCTGGCAGGTGTGCCGGAAGATGTCGTCGTTCATCGCGAACACCTCGATCCGGCCGTCGGATGCCGGAGCCGCCGCGAGACGCGCACCCGCCGGACCACCCAACGGCCGCCAGTCATGCCACGTCCCACCCGGCGTGTTGTGCCAACGGTGGTGGACGCCGTCGCCGTTGGAGGCGAACACCTCCAGGCGGCCGTCGTGGTTCTTGGACACGGCCAGGTGGTCTCCGCCGCCGCCGAACGCATACCAGTCGGCCCATTCCCCCGACACCTTCGCCTGGTACCGGTGCATGAACGTGTCGCCGTTCATGGCGAACAGCTCCAGGCGCCCGTCCGGCGAAGCCGCCAGCGCCAGGGCCGCCGACGCGGGGCCGCCGAACGCCCGCCAGCCCGACCACGCACCACCCGGCTCATGCTGATACGTGTGGTAGATCTGGTCGACCGCCGCATGGAACACCTCCACACGACCGTCCGCCGACATCCCCACCGCCAGCCGCTGCCGCCGGTCCGGTGCCACAGGACCCTTCCACCAGCTCGTCTCCTTGCGGGCGCCGGCCCACGAGAAGCTGAAGTGGATGTGGTTGGTGTGCGGGTTGGCGCCCCGGTACGGCTGCCAGCCGGCGTCCGCGCGGTTGGCCATCCAGATGCGCCGGTTCCAGATCATGTACATGATGCCGAAGCGGCGGGCGAGGGCGTGCGGGTTGCCGTGCCGGTCCGTGGCGTGCAGCCAGTTGATGAGGTCGTCGGCCAGGTGCTCCTGGCCCTGCACGTTCACGCCCCAGTCCCAGGCCCGCCCCTCCTTGTGCTCGCTCTGGCCTCCGCTGCCGCAGGCCCTGCTGATCCCCATGTTGGTCGTACCGGGGTAGGCGGCGAGCACCAGGTCGCGGAAGCCGACCAGGCCGGGTTTGGCCTCGGGGTCACAGTCGCGCTGCGGTTCGTAGAGCGCGTACGGGTCGATGCCAGGACCGAATTCGGGTGCGGTGGGTGCCATATCCGGCTCCTCCAGCCTCAGTCCTCCGCCCGGTGCGGAGGAACGTCGTACCCGTAGGGCGCGTGAGGGGAACGCGCGGCCGCCAGACGCGATCACGCGCCTGCCCCGTGGCAGTGGCGCGGGCCCGTTCGACCGGGCCCCGCGCCTCGTTCAGGTCGTCTTCGGTGCGTCCGCGCGCCGGGACAGGCCCCCACGAGGAAGGCTTCCGTCGTGATCCATCGCAGAACTCCCCACCGGGCGGCCTTCGCGCTGACGGCCACCGCCCTGACGTTCACCGCGCTGCTGTCGGCTCCGCTCGCCTCCGCGGCGAATCCCGGCCCCGGCGCCGAGGAGACCCCGCGCACCGGCGACACCGTGCGCACCGACGCCGGGCTCGTCCGCGGCGCCCGGTCGGGCGCGCACCGCGTCTTCCGGGGCATCCCCTACGCGGGCGCCCCCAAGGGGCGTCACCGCTGGGCGCCGCCCCGCCCCGTACAGCCGTGGAAGGGGGTCAGGGACGCCACGAAGCCCGGGCCGCTGTGCCCGCAGGTGCCCTCGGCGTACGCGCAGATCTCCAGCACCGAGGAGGACTGCCTGGTCCTGAACGTCACGACGCCTCCGGCCGCGGACCGGCACCCTCGGCGGGCCGCGCCCGTCCTCGTCTGGATCCACGGAGACGGCTCCGTGGGCGGGGGCGGCTTCTTCGACGGGCGCCGGCCGGCCGAGCGCGGCCTGGTGGTCGTCACCGTCAACTACCGGCTCGGCGTCTTCGGCGGTCTCGCCCTGCCGGGTCTCCCGGGGTCCGGCACCTTCGGCCTCCAGGACCAGCGGGCCGCCCTCACCTGGGTACGGAACAACGCGCGGGCCTTCGGCGGCGACCCGGGCAACGTCACCGTTGCCGGTGTGTCGTTCGGCGCGTCCGCCGTGGCCGGGCATCTGACGTCACCCGCGTCCAAGGGCCTGTTCCACCGTGCCGTCATGGCGAGCGGCGAGGCCGTGATGGACATGCCGGCCGGTGCGATGGGCCCCGGCGTGCCGGGCTATCCGTGGTACGTGTGGCGGGCGGGCCGGGAGATGGAGGACATCACCACCGAGATGACCTCGACCCTCGGCTGCCGGGACCGCCGCCCGCAGCGCACGCTCGCCTGCCTGCGCGCCCTGCCCGTGAAGACGATCCTCAAGGTGCCGCACATCATGAACGCCTTCCAGGCGTTCGGATACGGCAACGCCACCCTGCCCGAGCTGCCCCCGAAGGCCCTGCGCGCCGGCCGCTTCCACCGCGTGCCCGTCCTGTCGGGCGCGACGCTCGACGAACACCGGACGTTCGTCGGGATGCTGTACGACGCGGTGGGCAGGAAGTTCACGGAGGCCGACTACGGGCGGGCGCTGCGCACCGCGTTCGGCTGGCGGTTCGCGAAGCGGGTGCGGGCCGAGTACCCCACGGACGCTTTCCCCTCCCCCGCGCTGGCGTGGGCCACCGTGATCACCGACCGCATGTGGGCGCGCGGCACGCAGGCGCAGCACGACTCGCTGGCCCGGTATGTCCCTGTGTACGCCTACGAGTTCGCCGACCGCGACGCGCCGATGTTCCTGCCGCTGCCCGGCGACTTCGACTTCGGCGCCTTCCACGCGGGCGACATCCCGTACCTGTTCGAGGACGAGACGGCCGAGCCGCGGTTCACGCCCGCACAGCGGTGCCTGTCGGCCACGATGAGCGGGTACTGGGCCGCGTTCGCCCGCACCGGCACGCCGAGTGCCGCCGGTGCGCCCGCCTGGCCGCCCTACACCCCGCACCTGCCGTACACGCAGTCGCTGGCACCGCACCGGATCGGGCCCGTCGACTACTACCGGGAACACAACCTCGCCTTCTGGGAGGCCACCCGGGCGGTCCGCGGGGAGATCACCTCTCCGCGGTAACTCGGCGGCTGCCCCGCTGCCAGACCTCGCCGACCAGCGGGACCCCCGGACGGTACGCCAGGTGGACGTGGCTCGGGGCGTCCAGGAGGGCCAGGTCGGCGCGGGCGCCCTCGCGGATGACGCCGATGTCCGTGCGGCGCAGCGCCCTCGCGCCGCCCGCCGTCGCCGACCAGATCGCCTCGTCCGGGGTCATGCCCATGTCCCGTACCGCCAGGGCGATGCAGAACGGCATGGAGGAGGTGAAGGACGAGCCCGGGTTGCAGTCCGTGGAGAGGGCCACGGTCGCGCCCGCGTCCAGGAGGCGGCGGGCGTCCGGCCATTCGGCGCGGGTGGAGAACTCCGCGCCGGGGAGGAGGGTGGCCACCGTGTCGCCCTGAGCGAGGGCGTCGACGTCCGCGTCCGTCAGGTGCGTGCAGTGGTCGGCGCTCGCCGCGTCCAGTTCGACGGCGAGCTGGACGCCGGGGCCGTACGAGAGCTGGTTGGCGTGGATGCGGGGGTGCAGGCCCTTCGCCTTGCCCGCCGTGAGGATCGCGCGGGCCTGGTCGCCGTCGAAGGCGCCCTTCTCGCAGAAGACGTCGATCCAGCGGGCGTGCGGGGCGCAGGCGTCCAGCATCTCGCCGGTGACCAGTTCCACGTACGCCGCCGGGTCGTCGGCGTGGTCGGGCGGGACGATGTGCGCGCCGAGGAACGTGACCTCGTCCGTGTGCCGGGCCGCGATGCGCAGGGCGCGTGCCTCGTCCCGCGTGGTGAGGCCGTAGCCCGACTTCGTCTCGAAGGTGGTGGTGCCCTGGCGGAGGGCCTCGGCGAGGTAGTGGGTGACGTTCGCCTCCAGCTCCTCGTCGGTGGCGGCGCGGGTCGCGGCGACCGTGGTGCGGATGCCTCCCGCGGAGTAGGGGCGGCCCGACATGCGGGCGTTGAACTCCTGGGTGCGGTCGCCCGCGAAGACGAGGTGGGAGTGGGAGTCGACGAAGCCGGGGATGGCGGCGCGGCCCTCGGCGTCGTACGTCTCGTCCGCCGCCGGGGCCTTGTCGGCCGGGCCCACCCAGGCGATCTTCTCGCCGTCCAGGACGACGGCGGCGTCCGTCAGCAGGCCGAGGGGGGTTCCGTCGCCCTGTGCGGGGTCGTTGGTGACGAGGCTTGCGATGTTGGTGATGAGGGTGGTGGTCATGGTGTCTCCGGGGATGGGGGGATTCAGCCCCTCCGGCGTTCGAGGAGCGGGGTCCGGGGCGGAGCCCCGGGCAGAGGACCGGCTCGGGCTGCAGCGTCAGTCCCTCAGCGCCGCGATCGCCTCCGCCAGAGCCGACGGGACGTCGGGAATCAGCGCGTGGGAACCATCCCGTACGACCACTCGGCCCCCGGCCACGACATGCCGGACGTCCGCCGCGGTCGCCGCGAAGACCGCCGTCTCGGCGGCGAGGCGCGGGACGGGGCCCGCCGTGCGGACCGAGTCCAGGGCGATCGTCGTGAGGTCCGCGAGCGCGCCCCGCTCGATCGCGCCCGCGTCGGGCCAGCCGAGTGCCGCGTGCCCGTCGGCGGTGGCCGCCCGCAGCAGCGCCGCCGCCGTCCAGTGGCCCCGCGTGTGCGAGCGCAGCCGTTCGTTCAGCTCCATCGCCCGCGCCTCTTCGAGGATGTCGATCACCGCGTGGCTGTCGCTGCCCAGGGAGAGGGGGCTGCCCTCCCGGTGGAGGGTGGCCGCGGGGCCGATGCCGTCCGCCAGGTCCCGTTCGGTCGTCGGGCACATGCACGTGCCCGTCGTGGTGCGGCCGAGGAGCCCGATGTCCTCCTCCGTGAGGTGCGTGTTGTGGACGCCGGTCGTGCGGGTGCCGAGCACTCCGCGGTCGAAGAGCAGCTGCGTGGGCGTACAGCCGTGCACGGCCTGGCAGGCGTCGTTCTCCGCCGTCTGCTCGGAGAGGTGGACGTGGAGGGGGGCCTCGCGCTCGGCGGCCCACCGCGCGACCACGCCCAACTGCCCGGCCGGGACCGCCCGTACGGAGTGGATCGCCGCCCCGATACGGGCGTGGGGGCGTTCCTTGAGCGCCGACGCCCGCTCGGCCCACGCGTCGGCCGTGCCGTCGGAGAAGCGGAGCTGGTGGCGGTTGGGGGGCTCGCCCCGCGTCTCGGAGAGCAGTCCCGAGGCCACGTACGCCGTGTCCAGGAGCGTGATGCGCACGCCCGCGTCCGACGCCGCCTGGATCAGCGCCTCGCCCATCGCGTTGGGATCGGCGTACGGGGTGCCGCCCGGCCCGTGGTGGAGGTAGTGGAACTCCCCCACCGTCGTGATGCCCGCCAGCGCCATCTCCGCGTACACCGCCCGGGCGAGCGCGTGGTACGTCTCGGGGGTGAGCCGGTCCGCCACCGCGTACATGACCTCGCGCCACGTCCAGAAGGTGCCCGAGCCGACCTGGACGGTGCCGCGCAGGGCGCGGTGGAAGGCGTGGGAGTGGGCGTTGGCGAGGCCGGGGAGGGTCAGGCCGCGCAGGACCGTCGCGCCCGGCGGCGGCGCCTCGACGCCCTCGCGGACGGCCGTGATCCGCTCGCCCGCCACCTCCACCGCCACGCCCGGCTCGACGTGGGTGCCGAGCCAGGCGTGTTCCAGCCAGTACGTGTGCGCCTTCGCGTCCGTCGTCACTTGCGGGCCAGCCCTTCCAGTACGTCGGCGAGTGCGGTCACCCCGGCCACGCAGTCGTCCTCGGCGGCGGACTCCGCCGGGGAGTGCGAGACGCCCGTGGGGTTGCGTACGAACAGCATGGCGGTGGGGATGGAGCCGGACAGAATACCCGCGTCATGGCCCGCGCCCGTGCCGAGGACCGGGATCGGCCGGTCGCTCTCCGCGCCCAGGATGGCGCCGAGTTCGTCGCGCAGGGCGTCCTCGAACTCCACGACCGGCGTGAAGGACTCGCGTACGACGTCGAGGTCGATGCCGTGCCTTTCCGCGTACTCGCGGGCCGCCTTCTCGATGCCGGTGACGACCGTGTCCAGGGTCGGCTGGTCGGCGGCGCGGGAGTCGAGCCAGCCGCGCACGAGGGAGGGGATGGCGTTGACGCCGTTCGGCTCGACGGAGATCTTGCCGAACGTGGCGACCGCGCCCGCCAGTTCGGCCTCGCGGCGGGCGGCGAGCACCGTCTCCGCGTACGTCAGCATGGGGTCCCTGCGGTCCGCGAGGCGGGTCGTGCCCGCGTGGTTGGCCTCGCCCCGGAAGTCGAAGCGCCAGCGGCCGTGCGGCCAGATGGCGGACGCGATGCCGACGGGGTCGCCGGTCAGGTCGAGGGCGCGGCCCTGCTCGACGTGCAGCTCGACGAAGGCGCCGATGCGGGCGAGGCGTTCGGGGTCGGGGCCGATTCCGTACGGGTCGTAGCCCGCCGCCTCCATCGCCTGGGGCAGCGTGATGCCGTCGCCGTCCCGGAGCTTGTGCGCCGCCTCGACGGTGAGCTTTCCCGCGGTGAGCCTCGAACCCACGCAGGCCAGGCCGAAGCGGGCGCCTTCCTCGTCGCCGAAGTTGACGATCGCCAGGGGCTTGGCGAACCGGGCGCCGCGTGCGCGCAGTTCGTCCAGGGCCGCGAAGGCGGAGACGACGCCGAGGGGGCCGTCGAAGGCACCGCCGTCGGGGACGGAGTCCAGGTGGGAGCCGGTGACGACGGCGTCCCCCTGGCCCGGGTCGCCCAGCCAGGCCCACTGGTTGCCGTTGCGGTCCAGCTCGTAGGTGAGCCCGCGGGTGTCCGTCTGGGCCTTGAACCAGGCGCGGCAGTCGGTGTCGGCGGCCGTCCAGGCGTAGCGGCGGTAGCCGCCGGAGCCGGCGTCGCGGCCGATGGAACTGAGGTCCCGCCACATTTCCTGGAAGGACGGGGGCCGCGCCCCCTCAGGGGCGCGAGGAACTGCGCGACCAGCCACGACGGATCGTGAGTCGCTCACGCGCCGTCACCCTCCCGCATGGGAACCCGCACACCCTTCTCGTCCGCCACGGACTCCGCGACGTCGTACCCGGCGTCCACATGCCGGATGACACCCATCCCCGGGTCATTGGTGAGAACGCGCCGGATCTTCTCTCCGGCGATCTTCGTGCCGTCGGCCACCGAGACCTGGCCCGCGTGGATCGAGCGGCCCATGCCGACGCCGCCGCCGTGGTGCAGGGAGACCCAGCTGGCGCCCGATGCCACGTTCACCATCGCGTTCAGGAGCGGCCAGTCGGCGATCGCGTCGGAGCCGTCGAGCATGGCCTCCGTCTCGCGGTAGGGGGAGGCGACCGAGCCGCAGTCCAGGTGGTCGCGGCCGATGGCGAGGGGGGCCTGGAGTTCGCCGGAGGCGACCATGTCGTTGAAGCGCTCGCCCGCCTTGTCGCGCTCGCCGTAGCCGAGCCAGCAGATGCGGGCGGGCAGGCCCTGGAAGTGGACGCGCTCACCCGCCATCTTGATCCAGCGGTGCAGCGACTCGTTCTCGGGGAAGAGGTCGAGGATCGCCTTGTCGGTCTTGTGGATGTCGGAGGCCTCGCCCGACAGGGCCGCCCAGCGGAAGGGGCCCTTGCCCTCGCAGAAGAGGGGGCGGATGTAGGCGGGCACGAAGCCGGGGAAGGCGAACGCGCGCTCGTAGCCAGCGAGTTGGGCCTCGCCGCGGATCGAGTTGCCGTAGTCGAAGACCTCGGCGCCCGCGTCCATGAAGCCGACCATCGCCTCGACGTGCTTGGCCATCGACTCGCGCGCGCGGGTCGTGAAGCCCGCCGGGTCCTTCGTCGCGTACGACTGCATCTCGTCGAAGTCCACGCCCGTCGGCAGGTACGCCAGGGGGTCGTGGGCGGAGGTCTGGTCCGTGACGATGTCGATGGGGGCGGACTCGGCGAGCATGCGGGGCACCAGGTCCGCCGCGTTGCCGAGCAGGCCGATGGAGAGGGGGCGGCGGGCGTCCCGTGCCTCGACGGCGAGCTGGAGCGCGTGCTCCAGGGAGTCGGCCTTCACGTCGAGGTACTTGTGCTCGATGCGGCGCTCGATGGCGCGCGGGTCACAGTCGATACAGATCGCGACGCCGTCGTTCATGGTCACGGCGAGCGGCTGGGCGCCGCCCATGCCGCCGAGGCCGGCGGTGAGGGTGATGGTCCCGGCGAGGGTGCCGTTGAACTTCTTGGCCGCCACCGCCGCGAACGTCTCGTACGTGCCCTGGAGGATGCCCTGCGTGCCGATGTAGATCCAGGAGCCCGCGGTCATCTGCCCGTACATGGTCAGGCCCAGCTGCTCCAGACGGCGGAACTCCTCCCAGTTCGCCCAGTCGCCGACGAGGTTGGAGTTGGCGATCAGGACGCGCGGCGCCCACTCGTGGGTCTGCATCACGCCGACGGGGCGGCCGGACTGGACGAGCATCGTCTCGTCCTGCTTCAGGGTCTTCAGGGTGCGGACCATCGCGTCGAAGGAGCGCCAGTCGCGGGCCGCCTTGCCGGTGCCGCCGTAGACGACGAGCTTGTCGGGGTGCTCGGCGACCTCGGGGTCGAGGTTGTTCTGAAGCATCCGCAGGGCGGCTTCCTGCTGCCATCCCAGGGCGTTCAGTTCCGTGCCGCGCGCTGCTCGTACGGGGCGGGGTCCTGACATGGGGCGGTGCCTCCTCGCGTGACGGACTGCGTATGAGTGTGACCTTGTTATTCACATCCTGAGGGGCTGAATAGGGCTAGTCAATAGCGAACGAATGCGCGAGTACGCCAGCGGGGGCCCGGCCCGGGTGATTGGCTGGATCGCATGGCCCACGACGACTGGCTGGATCACGCGGCCCCCGACGACCACCACGCGGACGCGGACGACGACCAGCAGACCCGGCCCCTCCCCGCGGGCCCCGACGCCCCCGCCCGCCGCGACCAGGCCATCCGCGCCGCCGTGGAGCAGGGTCTCGTCGGCCCTACCGCCCCCACCGCCCCCGCCGGCCCCCTCGTCTGCCTCCTCGACATCGCCGGCGTCCGCGCGAGCGCCGCCGCCCTGCGCGGCGCCTTCGAGGCCGTCACCCCGCCCGGCACCCCCGTCCTGCACGCCTTCGCCGTGAAGGCCACCCCGCTCGTGCCGGTGCTGCGGCTGCTGCGTGCGGCGGGGATCGGCGCCGAGGTGGCGAGCCCCGGGGAGCTGGCGCTCGCGCGGGCCGCCGGTATCGCGCCCGCCGACACCGTCCTGGACTCCCCCGCCAAGACCCCCGCCGAGCTGCGCCAGGCCCTCGCGCTCGGCATCGCCGTCAACGCCGACAACCCGCAGGAGCTTGCCCGCGTCGACGCCCTGGTCCAGTCGGCGCCGACCGCCTCCCCCGTCGGGCTTCGCGTGAACCCGCAGATCGGCGGCGGCGCGATCGGCGCCCTGTCGACGGCGACGCCCACCTCCAAGTTCGGCGTCCCGCTGCGCGACGAGGGCGCCAGGGAGTGGGTGATCCGGGCCTGCCTCGACCGGCCGTGGCTGACCCGCCTGCACGCGCACTCCGGGTCGCAGGGCATGCCGCTGGAGATGATGGTGCGGGGCGTCGGAGCCACGTACGAACTGGCCGAGGAGATCAACGAACGCGCCGGGCGGCGGCAGATCGACACGATCGACATCGGCGGCGGACTGCCCGTCAACTTCGGCTCGGACGAGGAGAGTCCGACCCACGCGCAGTACGCGCGCCGCCTCAAGGCGAGGGTGCCGGGGCTGCTCGACGGGCGGTACGTCCTGGTCACCGAGTTCGGCCGCTCGCTGCTCGCCAAGCACGGCACGGTCCTCGCCCGCGTCGAGTACGCGAAGAAGGCGGGCGGCAGGCCCATCGCGGTGACGCACGCGGGCGTGCAGGTGGCGACCCGGACCGTGTACGCGCCGCTCTCGTGGCCGCTGCGGATCGCCGCGTACGACGCGAAGGGGCGGCCCAAGGGCGGGCCCGCCGTCGGTCAGGACATCGCGGGCCCGGCCTGTTTCGCGGGCGACCTGCTCGCCGAGAACCGCCCGCTGCCGCTGCTCGAACAGGGCGACCATGTGGCCGTCCTCGACACGGGCGCGTACTACTTCACGGCCCACTACGCGTACAACAGCCTCACCAGGCCCGGGATCTACGGCTTCTCGGCCTACGGCGACGACGTACGGTTCGCCGCCGCGCGCGAGCCTCAGACGCTCGACGAGATCGTGGCGGAGGCGGGCGGCGGCGCGGAACGGGACGCGCTGCGGTACCTCTGAGCGCCGGTCGCCGTGCGGGCCGTATCAGTACGTCAGAGGGTGGGGCCGGTGGTGAAGAACTCCGTCAGGACAGGGGCGAGGACCTTCGCGTCGACATCGTGGTCCTGGCTGTCCAGCGTGCGGTGCAGGCCGGGCAGGGCCTTGGCCCCGTGGCGGATCCACGCCTCGCTCGCGCCGCCGTCGAGCACGAGGAGCCGGTCGGCGAGGGCGTCCCAGCGCCCGGCCGGCAGCGGGCGCCCGGACATCGTGTCGCCCATGACCGCTCCGTCGTAGGGAAGGGTGTGGGCCACCGCTTCCATGCCGGCCCAGAACGGCGCCTGGCGCATCCCGGTCACCACGTCCTGCGGGACGCCGACCGCGCGGGTCAGGAAGTAGGCGACCGCGTCGCCGCGCGCGCCGCTCTCCACGAGGCCGGTGAGGTGGGCGACGTAGTCCTGGGGAAGCGGCGGGCGGCTGTCGTCGACCACGAACGGCGGCTCGTACACCGACAGACGGGATATCGCGCTGCCGCGGCCCGCCGCCTCCAGCGCGAGGACGGCACCGGAGGACATGCCGTGGACGTACGCGCTTCCACCGGCGAGCCCGATCACCGCGTCCAGGTCCTCGATCTCGCGCTGGACGTCGTAGGGGGCGGTGTCGCCACTGTCGCCCCGCCCGCGACGGTCGTAGGTGATGACGTCGAAGTCCCCGGCGAGCAGCCCGGGGAGTTCCCCGAAGTCGCCACGGCGCTGGAAGGCGCCGCCGACGAGGATCAGCGCGGGCCCCTGCCCGGTCCGTTCGTAGGCGATGGCCGTGCCGTCCTTCGAGAACACCTTGTCCATGGGAATCCGTCTCCGCTCATAGCTCATGACGGCGGGCCGCGCGCCCGCCCCCTCGGGGACTGACGAACGCCGACATGCTCTGAGCTTCCTCAACCGGCGCATAGTGACGCAGCTCACGGGCAGACCCTTCCTCCAGACGTGTTCGCAGACGTGTTCCCGGTCTCGGGGGAGGCTCCTATGACGGCATCCGGTACACCCACCACCGCACCACCGCCCGCCGAGGAAGGCGCGCTGCACCGCGCCATCGGTCCCAAGCTGCTGATCCTCTTCGTGATCGGCGACATCCTCGGCACCGGCATCTACGCCACCACCGGCAAAGTCGCCGGGAAGGTCGGCGGGGCGCTGTGGCTGCCGTTCGCGATCGGGTTCGTCGTGGCGATCCTGACGGCCGCGTCCTACGTCGAACTGGTCGGGAAGTACCCGAAGGCGGCCGGGGCCGCGCTCTACACCCAGAAGGCGTTCAAGACGCCGTTCCTCACCTTCATCATCGCCTTCATGGTGATGTGCTCGGGGCTCTCGTCGGCCAGCGCCGCCGCCCGCGCCTTCAGCGGTGACTACCTCGCCGAGCTGACGGGCGACGCGCTGCCGCCGACGCTGATCGCGATCACGTTCATCGTCCTGCTCGCGGCGCTGAACATGCGGGGCGTCTCGGAGTCCGTGAAGACCAACGTCGTGCTGACCCTCGTCGAACTGACCGGTCTCGCGATCATCCTGGGGATCGGCGCGTACGCCGTGCTGAGCGGGGACGGGGAGCCCTCCCGCCTCACCGACTTCGAGGCGGGCGGCGGAGGCACCGCGTACGCCCTGATGACCGGCGTGCTGGGCGCCACCGCGCTCGGCTTCTTCGCCTTCGTCGGCTTCGAGGACTCGGTGAACATGGCCGAGGAGACCAAGGACCCGGTGCGCACCTTCCCGCGCGCGATCTTCATCGGCGTCGCGGTGACGGGCACCATCTACGTCCTGGTGGCGCTGGTCTCGTCCCTCCTCGTCGACTACAAGACCCTGGAGGGCTCCAGCGGCCCGCTCCTGGAGGTCGTGAAGGCGGGCGGCGTCGACTTCCCGCACAAACTCTTCGCGCTGATCGCCCTGTTCGCGGTCACCAACTCGGCGCTGATCAACATCATGATGGCCTCGCGGCTCTGCTACGGCATGGCCAACGAACGCATCCTGCCGCGCGCCATGGGTCGCGTCCTCTCCAAGCGCCGCACCCCTGTCGTCGGCATCGTCTTCGTCTCGCTGCTCGCGATCGGCCTGGTCTCGACCGGCGAGATCGAGGGGCTCGGCGACACGACGGCGTTCCTGCTGCTGTGCGTGTTCGCGGTGGTCAACGTGGCGGTGCTGGTCCTGCGCCGGGACCCCGTCGACCACGCGCACTTCCGTACGCCGACGGTCCTGCCGGTCCTCGGCGCGGTCACGGCCCTGGTCCTCGCGAGCCCCCTGGCGGACCGCCCGGCGGAGGTCTACATCCGCGCGGGCGTCCTGATCGCCATCGGGGTGGCGCTGTGGGGGGTCAACAAGGCGGTGCTGAAGGCGCGGGGCGAGGAGTAGGGGCCGGGGGAGCGGGAGCGGGGGTGTCGCGCATTCGGGGGCACTCCTGGTGCGCGCGGTCCGAGCGCGTACGAAGCTCGGTCAGGAACCGCTGCATCGGTGCAGCGAGGAACCCCGAGGAGCAACCATGCGCGCGCCCACCGTTCTGTCCGCCGTCGGCCTGGCGGCCGCCGTCGTCCTGGCCGCGGCCGTCCCCGCGGCCGCCGCTCCCGCGCCTGACGGCAGCCCCGTCGCGGGCACCCACGCCGTCCCGGCGGCGGACAGCGGCGTCGCGGGTGAGCCCGCGCCCGGCGGCGAACTCGGCGGCCCGCTCGGCGCCCTCCTCAACCCCGTCCTCAACCTCCTCGGCGATCTCCTCGGCCTCGGCGGAGGTGCACAGAAGGGCAACCCCCTGGGCGGCCTCACGGGTTCGGGCACCGGCATCTGACGTACGCGTCATCGCGTTTCACGGGCGCCCCGCACCGCTCTGCTGAGGGCTAATACCGGCCCGGCCGGGGCCCGGTGATCACTACCGTCACCCCCATGACGACGATCACCACGCGCACAGTCACCTACCCGGCCGACGGTCTGACGATGGTCGGGCACCTCGCGCTCCCGGCCGGTACGGGCCGTGCGCCCGCGGTCCTGATCGGGCCCGAGGGGCCGGGGCTCAACGACTTCCAGCGCGGCCACGCCGACGCCCTCGCCGAACTGGGGTACGTGGCGCTGGCCTTCGACATCAACGGCGGCCGCTGGTTCACCGACCCCCAGGAGATGCTGGCGCACACCACTCCCCTGCTCGCCGACCCCGACCGGATGCGGGAGATCGGCCATGCGGCGCTCGACGTGCTGCGCGCCGAGCCGCGGACCGACCCCGGCCGGATCGCCGCGATCGGCTACGGCACCGGGGGCGCGATCGCGCTGGAACTCGGGCGCGACGGCGTCGACCTGCGCGCGATCGCGACGGTCAACGGGCTGATCACGGGCCGCCCCGGCGAGGCGGCCCGCATCCGCTGCCCGGTCTGGGCCGGGGTCGGATCGGAGGACCCGATCATGTCGCCCGCGTACCGGGACGCGTTCACCGCCGAGATGCAGGCCGCGGGCGTCGACTGGCGGCTCGTGGTCTACGGCGGCGCACTGCACGCATTCCACCATCCGCCCGTCGACCAGGACGTGCTCCCCGGCGTCGGCCACCACCCCCTGCACGCGCGCCGGGCCTGGGACGACGTCGTCGCCCTGCTCGCCGAGTGCCTGCCCGTCACGGAGTGACCAGGGACCGGGCGATGCGGAACTGCCGCTCGGCCTCGGCCCGGTGGCCCGCCGCCTCATGGGTGAGGCCGAGGCGGTGGCGGACCTCCCTCTCCAGGGGCCTGCTGGTGTGCTCGGTGAGCGTGGCCAGGGCCTCCCGCTGGAGGGTGAGGGCCAGCGGCAGGTTCCCGTGTCCGTGTTCGGCGGCGCCGAGCAGGGACAGGCTCGACGCGCGCAGTTGCAGGTCGCCGACCTCGCCGGCCAGCTCCGCCGCGCGCCTCGCCAACTCCCTGACCTCGGCGTGCCTGCCGAGCGCCAGGTGGGCCTCGGCGGTGAAGCACAGGGTCTTGCTGATCATCCGTGGGCGGCCGATCTTCTCGGCGAAGGCCAGGGACGTGGCGTAGTACGTGAGCGCCTTCTCGTGCCGTCCCTGCTGGTCGTGGAGGGCGCCGAGCTGGCAGCTCGACATCCCGGCGAGCCAGTCGTCGTCGAGCCGGGCGGCAAGCTCCATGGCCTCGCTCAGGTGGGCGGCCGCCTCCGGGACGCGGCCGAGCGCGCGCTCCGCTGCGCCCGAACCGGCGATCGCCCGCGCCTGTTCGCGCAGGTCGCCCTGGTGGCGGGCGAGGCGCAGCGCGTCGGCGCACCAGGCGAGCGCCTGGGGGAAGCGTCCCTGGTAGAGGTCCGCGATGGCCATGCAGTTGCGCAGGGAGGAGGGCATGCGCCGGTCGTCGGCCAGGTCGGCGCTGGGCAGCGCCGACTCCAGGGCGGAGCGGCACTCGTGGTAGCGGCCCTGGCGGACCAGCGTGTCGACCAGGGACTCGGCGGTCCAGCAGGCGTGGTCGTGCTCTCCGGCGGCCGCCGCGAAGGCGACCACGTCGAGGAGTTGGCCGCCCGCGGCCTCCAGCCACGCGTCGGCCTCCCGCCAGTCCGAGAAAGGCGAGAGAGGCGAGAGAGGCGAGAGGGGGGAGCGAGGGTCGGAGGAGGAGAGGGAGAGGTCGGGTCCGGTGGGGAAGCCCTCGGGGCCCCAGTCGCTGGCGATGCGCCCGGCGGCGATGTAGAGGTGCAGCACGGCGGCGCGGTCCGCGGCGGCCTCCTCGGGCACGGCGGCGGCGAGGCGGCGCGTGTGGTCGCGTACGAGATCGTGCAGCCGGTAGCGGCTTGCCCGGGGCTGTTGCAGCAGGCTCGCGTCGACCAGGCGCTCCAGCAGGTCCTCGGTGTCCTGGCGCGGGCGCCCCAGCATGGCGGCGGGGGCGAGCCCGTCGAACTCGGCGGTCGGGGCCTGGCCCAACGCGCGGAAGGCGCGCTGCAGTTCGGGGGTGAGCAGGTCGTAGGAGATCCGGAAGGCGGCTTCCACGCTGCGGTCCTCGGCCCGCAGCTCGCCGAGGCGGCGTGCGTCGTCCGACAGCCTGCCGACCAGGTGGGCCAGGGTCCAGGACGGGCGGTTCTGCAGCCGGGCGCCGGTGATCCGCAGCGCCAGCGGGAGGCCGCCGCAGCGGCGGGCAAGTTCCCGCGCGGCCTCCGGTTCCTGTCCGGCGCGGGCCTCGCCGAGCAGCCGTGTGAGCAGGGTGACCGCCTCGTCCGTGGCCAGCGGCTCCACGGTGAGGCGACGGTCGGCGTCGAGGCCGGGCAGGCGCTGGCGGCCCGCCACGAGGACCCTGCTGCCCGGCCCCGCGGGCAGCAGGGGGCGTATCTGTTCCGCGCTGCGGGCGTCGTCCAGGACGAGCAGCAGCCGCAGGGAGCTGGTGGCCGCGCGCCAGGCGGCGACCAACTCGTCCAGCTCGTCCGGGAGTTCGCCGTCGGCGCCGCTGACCGCGCGGAGCAGCCGGTGCAGGGCGCGCTGCGGGGGCGGGCTCTCGTGGGGGGCGCCGTGCGTGTGCAGGTCCACGAAGAGGCAGCCGTCCGGGTACTGGTCGTGGAGCGCCCAGGCGGCGCGGACGAGCAGCGCGGTCTTGCCGACGCCCGCGGTGCCGTCGACGGCGGCCACGGAGACCGAGTCCGGGGGCACGGGCGCGGTGAGCAGGGCCAGCTCCGGTTCGCGGCCGACCAGGCAGGGGGTGTCGCCGGGGAGTTCGTTGCGGGGGCGGGGCGGGGGTGGGGAGGGGCGCTGGGGTGCGGCTGCGGGGGCCGGGGGCTGCGCATCGGCGTGCGTCTGGGCTTGCGCCTGGGCCTGCGCGTGGGCGTGCGCGTGCCCGGTGGCGGGGTTCGTGGCCCGGGGTGCCGGTGCCCCGCCGAGCAGCATCGGATCGTCCCGGCGCAGCACGCCCTGGTGGACCCGGCGCAGCTCCTCGCCGGGCTCCACGCCCAGCTCGCCGCGGAGCCGGTCCCGGGTCTCCTGGTAGGCGGCGAGCGCCTCGGCCTGCCGCCCGCTGCCGTACAGGGCGCGCATCCGCAGGGCGGCGAGCGGTTCGTCGTGCGGCTGCGCATGGGGTACGGCCATCAGCTCGTCCAGCGCCTCCGCGTACCGGCCCAGGAGCACCAGGCACTCCACTCGCTCCTGGTGGAGGGTGCGCCGCTGCCGGGCCAGGCGCTGTCGCTCGGCGTCGGCGAACGGGCCGGGCAGGCCGGCCAGCGGCTCGCCGCGGAACAGGCCGAGCGCCCGCGTACAGCCGTCGAGGGCGGCGGTCAGGTCGCCCGCTGCCCTCGCGTCGCGCACCGCGGCGGTCCGCGCGGCCAACTCCCCTGTGTCCGTACGCGCTCGGCCGGGCACGAAGCGGTATCCGCCGCGCTCACCGCGGATCACGGACGCGGCGGGGCCGGTGCCGGGCGCGTCCAGTGCCTTGCGCAGGGGGTAGACATAGCTGGGCAGGACCCGGCGGCCCGTGCCGGGTGGCTCAACTCCCCATACGGCGTCCAGGAGTTGCTGGTGGGTGACGAGTGTCTCCGCGCGCAGGACCAGCGCGGCGAGCACCGCCTGACGCCGTACGGGCCCCAGGTCGAGCGGCACCTCGCCGCGGTGGGCACCGACCGGGCCGAGCAGGGCGAGGCGCAGCGGGTCCGCCGCGCCTTCCGCGTCCTGCGCGCCTGTCGCACCTGCCGAGCCTGTCGCGCCCTCCACACCTGCCTCGCCCGAGCCGGCTGTGTCCCCCGTGTCCGTGCCCATCCTCAACTCCCCCATGCGGTTCTCGTCTTCAGCAGAATTTCATCGGCATTGCAGTGTCTCGCGAGAGGGTACGGCGCGATGTGTCCGCTCCCGAGGGCGTAAACCGCAGGAAAGCGAGCTGTTCCGTGAGTGAGAACCCGCAGATGGACCCTCGGCAGGGCTTCGGACAGGCGCCACCTCCGATGCCGGGACAAGCGCCGCCCCCGATGCCGGGGCAGGCGCCGCCCCCCGCACCCCCGCAGGCCCCGAGCGCGCCTTCGGCCTGGTCGCAGCCGGTTCCGGCAGGCGGCCCCGGCAACGGCGGCCCAGGCGGCGGCCGTTCGCGCGTGTGGCTGATCGGTGGCGCCGCGGCGCTCGCCGTGGCCGTGGTCGTCGGCGTGGTCATCGCCACGTCAGGGGGCGATGACGACAAGGGTGGCACCGCGGCGAAAAAGCCGGGAGCCGTGACCGAGCCGAAAGGCCCCGAGGCGCCGCCGAAGGGCAAGGCGTTCACCAAGGTGCCCAAGGGATGCGAGCTGATCAAGCCGTCCACCATCGAGAAGATCGCGCCCGGCGCCAAGTGCACACCCGGCCTGATGGACGACAAGGACCTGGCCTCGATGATCACCAGGATGCCGAGGTGGGAGCACCCCGGCTACGGCGGCGACTTCCAGAGCCTGAACGTGAGCCTCCTGGTCAGCCCGACGGCCAAGAGCAAGTACGACATGGACAAGAGGGTCACCATGAAGGACATGGGCCCCACTCACGAGGTGACGGACTCCCGGCCGGTCAAGGGCATCGGCGAGGAGGCCTTCGTCGTCCACGCCGTCGACGACTCGCTGACCTGGGTGACGGTGCTCGTCCGCGAGGGCAACGCCTCGGTCCGCGCGGGCTTCGTCTACAGCAAGGACAGTTCCGACAGAACCCCGAAGCAGACCGAGGACGACGCCGTCACCGCGGCCCGCGACGTGCTCGCCTCTCTGAGCTGACCGCCGCGGCCACGATGACGATGCCCATGACCCCGCACGGAAGCGGCGACCTCACGGCCGCGCAGCCCACGCAGACCGCACACCCCGCGCACGGCCCCGCCCGCATCGGCCCCTACGAGATCTTCCAGCTGCTCGGCGAGGGCGGCATGGGCCGGGTCTTCCTTGCCAGGTCGCCCGGGTCGCGGCTGGTCGCCCTGAAGGTCATCCGGCCCGAGTACGCCGAGGCGCCCGACTTCCGCGGGCGCTTCCGGCGCGAGGCCGCCTCCGCGCGCCGGGTGAGCGGCTTCTTCACCCCGCCGGTGCTCGACGCGGACGCGGACGCCCCCCAGCCCTGGCTGGCCACGGCCTACGTCCCCGCGCCCTCGCTGCACGAGGTCGTACGTGCCTACGGGGTGCTGCCCGAGGCGGGCCTGCGGGCCCTGGGCACCGGCCTCGCGGAGGCGCTGCTCGCCATCCACGGCGCCGGGATCGTCCACCGCGACCTCAAGCCCGGCAACGTACTCATCGCCGGGGACGGGCCCCGCGTCATCGACTTCGGCATCAGCAGCGCGGTGGACGCCACGCAGGTGACGCGGACGGGCGCCGTGGTGGGCACGCCCGGTTTCATGGCGCCCGAGCAGATCATGTCGAGCCGCGAGGCAGGACCGGCGGCCGACCTCTTCTCGCTGGGCTGCGTGCTGGTCTTCGCGGCCACCCGGCAGGGCCCCTTCGGCACCGGGGGAACGGCCGACATCCTCTACCGGGCCGTCCACCACCCGCCCCGGCTGGACGGTGTCCCGGAGGCGTTGCAGCCGCTCATCGGCGCCTGTCTGGACAAGGACCCCGCCCGCAGGCCGCCCGCCGCGTCCGTGCTCGCCGCGCTCGGCGCCGCCGACCCGGCCGCCCTGCTCACCGAGGGCCTGCGCGAGGACCTGGCGCGCCGGGAGGCGCACGCCGCCGTGCTGGTGGCCGCGCCGCCCGTGCCCATGCTGTCCCTCGCCCCGCCCGTCGACCCGTTCGCCACTCCCGCCCCCAGGGGGCCGAGCCGCCGCAGGTTCCTGTGGATCGCCGCGGCCGGCACCACGGTCGCGGCGGGCGGCGGGGCCGCGGCGCTCGCCGGATGGCGCTCGGATCCCGACGCGCCCCCGGCCCGGAGCGGCGGCAGCAGCGCGGGCACCACCGGCCGGCCCGAACCGAAGGTCCCGGCAGGACCGAAGCCGCGCTGGTCGACCCCGCTGAAGAAGCTGGAGAGCGCGCAACTCCACCTCCTGGGCGACACGTTGGTGCACTGGGAGAAGCGTCGCGCGATCGCCTACGACACCGCGACCGGCAAGGAACGCTGGACGGGTTCGCTGCGCACACCCTCCGACGTCTCGGGGGAACCGGAGTGGCTGGGCGTGCGGGGATCGACGCTGTTCGCCACGGCCTGGAGCGGCGAGCGCGGTTATCTGTTCGGCGTCGACTCCGCGGGCAAGCGGAAGTTCACCCACGTGGTCACCGAGCAGGGCGACGGCCAGTCCGCCGCCTTCGTCCACGACATCCTCTCCGTCGCCGGTTCGGTCGCCCTCGTCGGCACCAGCGGCAGCAGTGCGTACGGCGTGCTCGCCGTCGATCTCGGCTCGGGCAAGGTGCTGTGGTCGCGCAAGGTCAACGGCAGTGACTTCCAGGCGTACGCCGACGGGAGCCTCTGCTTCCTCCAGGACAACGGCACGCTCCTCGGCCTCGGCCTGCGCTCGGGCGCCGAGCGATGGAAGGTCCGTGACGTCATCAAACCCGGCGCCTATCCGGCCCTGTCCACCGACGGCGAGACCCTGCTCGTCTCCAGCACGAAAGTGCAGGCCTTCCGCGCCACCGACGGCAAGAAGCTGTGGACGGCGATCAACGAGACGACCACCATCAGCCCGGCCAGGGTCCGCGGTAAGCGGGCCTACGTCTACGACGGTCCCGGCACCGTGTTCGCCCTGGACATGCGGAACGGCAAACAGGTGTGGCACACGGCGAGCCCGGTGCACCTGACGACCACCGGCGGCGCCGACAGCCAGGGGCCGACCGTCTCCGCGTCCATGGTCGCCATCGCCACGTTCGCCACCGGTGACGTCCCGGGCTTCGTCGTCCTGCGCACCTCGGACGGCAAGCCGCTCTGGGCCCACCAGCCGTCCGGCAGGACCGGGGGCAAGCGCGAGTGGCTGCTCCAGATCTCCGGCAGCACGCTCTTCGCCGCGTCCGACACCACCCTTCACGCCTTCCGGAGCGACGCCTCGTGACCACACCGCCTCCACCGCCCATGCCGCCGTCGGCGCCGACCCCCGCCACTCCGGCACCTTCCACGCCGACATCGCAGGCCGCGCCCCCCGCCTCGTACATCGGCCCCTACCGGGTGATCCGGGAACTCGGCGCGGGCGGCATGGGCCGCGTCCATCTCGCCGCGTCACGCAGCGGCCGCGCGGTGGCGGTCAAGGTCGTACGTCCCGAACTCGCCGCCGACCCCGACTTCCGCCGCCGCTTCAAGGCGGAGGTCGACGCCGCGCGCGCGGTCTCCGGCGCCTTCACCGCGCCGGTCGTGGACGCCGACCCCGAGGGCCCGCAGCCGTGGCTGGCCACCGCGTACATCCCCGGCCCCTCCCTCACCGAGGCGCTGGAGGCGCACGGGCCGATGCCCGAGCCCACCCTGCGCGTGCTCGGCGGCGGCCTTGCCGAGGCGCTGGGCGCGATCCACCGCGCCGGGCTCATCCACCGCGACCTCAAGCCGTCGAACATCCTGCTCACCCTCGACGGCCCCCGGGTCATCGACTTCGGCATCAGCCGGGCCGTCGACGGGACCGTCCTCACCGCCGAGGGCCAGGTCGCGGGGTCGCCCGGCTTCATGTCGCCCGAGCAGTCGAGGGGCGTCGAACTGACGCCCGCGTCCGACGTGTTCGCCTTCGGTGCCGTACTCGCCTTCGCCGCCACCGGCGTCCCGCCCTTCGGCACCGGCGCGGCCCACGCCCTGCTCTACCGGGCCGCGTACGAGGAGCCGCAGCTGCACGGCGTCCCGCACGGCCTGCTCGGCATCGTCACCGCGTGCCTCGACAAGGACCCCGCCCGCCGCCCCACCGTCGACCACCTCCAGGCCTGGCTGCGCCCGGAGACCACCGCGGGCTGGCTCGGCGCGGTCGAGCTTCAGGTGACCGAGGACCAGCGCACCCTTCAGGAAGCGCTGCGCGCCCCGCTGCTCAGCCGCCGCCGGCTGCTGACCGGCGGCGCCGCGCTCGCCGCGACGGCGGCGGCCGGGGGCACCGTCTGGTACCTGCGCTCGCGCGACGGGAACGGCGAGGGCGGCGGGGGCTCGGCCGCCACCCCCGAACTCGACTGGTCCAAGGAGCTGTCGCAGCCCGCCATGTCCCTGAGCGCGGTGACCCGCTCCACGCTGCTGTGCACGCAGAAGGCCTCCGGCGCCTGCTTCGACCGGGAGTCCGGCAAGCTTCTGTGGGAGGACCTGAGCGGCCAGAACACCGACGCCCTCACCGACGACAAGCGCGTATACACGGTACGTACGGACGGCAAGGTGCACGCTTTCGACGGCCGCTCCGGCAAGGAGGTGTGGGACGCCTCCCCGGCCGGGGACGGCGCGCCCAAGCTGGACCTCTCGGACGGCGACCTGGTCATGACGGCGAGTGGCGGACGTTTCCAGGCCCTGGAGGCGTCGAGCGGCGAGGTGCGGTGGACCTCGCGCGACGTGAAGGAAGGGAGCATGGTCCTCGGCGTGACGCCGGCGGGCGCGCTGCTCGCCTGGGGCAGCGCGTCGAAGACGAATCCGGCCGCGATGCTCTCGGGCTTCTCCGCCCTCGACCGGGAGACGGGCGACCGCATATGGGCGAAGGACCTCGTCACCCTGTACGCGCCGGACGGGAGCAGGGGCGAGCCCAAGTCCAAGGCCAAGCCCACGGGCAAGGTTAGGAGCAAGGTGCTCTACGCCATCGACGCCGACATGAAGCTGCTGGCGATCGACCCCGACAACGGCAAGACCCGCTGGAGCGAACCCACCCGACTCCCGCCGACGAACAGTGAGATCCTCGGCTTCACCGGGGCCCTGAGCCTGCTCGGCGACACCCTGTTCTGCTACCCGAGCACCAACTTCGGCGGCTCGACCCGCGGCCTGCTCACCGCCTTCGACCCGGAGTCGGGCAAGACCCGGTGGACGGTCCAGACGGCCGCGCGCGGCGAACGCGGTTACGCACGGGTCGACGGGACCGTCTGCTACCTGGACAAGAAGGTCCTGCACGGAATCGACGCCAGGACCGGCGCGAGACGCTGGAAGGCGGGCGCGGGCCTGGCCGGCCTGACCCTCGCGGGCGCCCTGGGCGGACTCTTCCTCGCGGCGGGCAAGAAGGGGCTGTACGGCTTCCACGCCGAGACCGGCAAACAGGTCTGGCACTACCGCGCCACGGGCGGCTCCGGCTCCTGGTCGACGATCCCGCTCGGCGACCACCTGTACGCGACCTGGTCGGGCAAGCTCTTCCGTTTCTCGGTGCCGAAGGCATAGCGGGCCCCCCGGCCCGGGCGGTCGGCAATTCGGTGGTGGGCGTACCGGACGGGGCCTATCGTGTCGATCATGTACTCGACCCTGCACAACTGGCAGTCCCTGCGCATCCGTTCGGCGTCCCGGACTCGGTGCTGACCCGAGCGTTCCGTCGGCACCTGGTCATCCGCGCACGTACACCGTTCGCCTCAGGATGACGAGGACTCCTCACCATGCGCATCACCGCACACCCCACCTTCGTATTCGTTCCCGGCGGGTCCAGCAATGCCCGCGCCTGGGGGCCGTTGCAGAACGAGCTGGCCCTGCTCGGTCACCGTTCGTACGCCGTCGACCTGCCCGGCCACGGCGACCACGCCGACCACCCGGCCGCCTACTACCGCCAGCCGCAGGACCTCGCGGCACTGGCCACCGCGCCCTCCCCGATGCGCGGCATCACGCTGCGGGACAACGTGCGCCACGTGGTCGACGTCCTGCACCGGCTCGCCCCGTCCGGGCCCCTGGTCCTGGCGGGCAACAGCTTCGGCGGCCTGACCGTCACCGCCGTCGCCAACGCCGTGCCCGAACTCCTCGACCGCGTCGTTTACCTCTCCGCGGTCTGCCTCAGTGACTCGGCGATGGTCACCGAGAAGTGGGACGTCCTCGACGACAACTTGCTGGACGCCGCGGCAGCACACATCACCGTGCCGCACTCGGGGGATCCGGGAGTGGCGCGGCTCAACTGGCGTGCCGCGCACACCGACCCCGTACTGTTCGCACAGCTCAAGACCGCCGTCATGGCCGACTCCACCGACCACCAGTTCCGGATGCTGCTCGACTCCATGGACCCGGACGAAAACTATGCGGTACTGGAGGAAGGCGCGGTGGCCCGGGCCGGGCAATGGGGCAAGGTGCCGCACACCTTCGTACGTCTCACCGAAGACCTGAGCATCCCCCCGGCCGTCCAGGACTACATGATCCGCAAGGCCGACGAACTGACCCCGGAGAACCCGTTCGACGTCCGTGCGCTGGCCACGTCACACGTCGGATACTTCAGCCGCCCACACCTCTTCGCGGCGCTGCTGGCCGAACTGGTCCAGGCGGAGTCGATGTAAGCGGCTGGCGCGGCCCCTCACTCCACGAACAACCCCCGCGCCGCCGCCCCCGCGTCGAACTCCTCCAGGCGGGCCTGCGCGTCCGGGAGGCCGTCGCACATGGTTTCCAGGAGGACGCGGCCCAGCAGCATCGGGGCGCACGCGGTGTCGAAGGCGAGGCCCGTGCCGACCGCCGCCGGGAGCAGGAGGTGGGAGTACGCGGCCACCGGGGCGAACGGGGAGTCCGCCACCGTGACCACCGTCAGGCCCGCCTCCCTCGCGTGGGCCAGCGCGTCCACGACCTCACGGGGGTGGCGCGGGAGCGCGAAGCACAGGAGCGCCGTGGCGCCCGCGCGGACCGCCGCGTCGATGCGGTCGGTCAGCATCGTGCCGCCCTCGTGGAGGAGGCGCACGTCGGGGTGGACCTTCGCGGCGAAGTACGAGAAGCCGTACGCCTGGGAGGCGGCGGCCCGCAGGCCGAGGACGGGGAGGGGGCGGGAGGCGGCGAGGAGGCGGCCCGCCCGCTCCACCGGCGCCGGGTCCGCGAGGGCGTCCGCGAGGTGGCGGAGGTTCGCGATCTCCGCCTCGACCGCCTGCTGGTATTCGTTGAGGGAGTCCTCGACCGCCGTCTCGGCGGGCGCCACGTCCCGCAGGTGTCTGCGCAGGGCCGGATAGCCGTCGAAGCCGAGCGCCACCGCGAAGCGGGTGACCGAGGGCTGGCTCACCCCGGCGAGCTCGGCCAGTTCGACGCTGGAGAGGAAGGGGACGTCCGCCGCCCGCCGCACCATGCAGTGCGCGATGCGCCGCTGCGTGGGCGTGAGCCGGTGGCCCTCGAAGAGCGCTTGCAGTCGCGCGGCAGGGCTGTCCGTCATGCCGTCCCCCTCAGGATGTCCGTACCCACGGTCGTACTCATGGCCCCTCCTCGATCAGACGCCAGGTATTGACAACCTATTCAGCCAGCAAGAACTCTGCATGACGATATACAGCCGGGCAAGGGACTCCCAGGGAGAGTGGGCCGGTATGGCAGCTGAGGACCTGGTGGAGCGGCGCTCCATCGACGTCGTCCCGGACGACGAACGGCACGGCACGGCGTTCAGCCAGTTCACGCTCTGGCTCGGCGCCAACCTCCAGATCACCGCGGTCGTCACGGGCGCCCTCGCCGTCGTCTTCGGCGGCGACGTGGTGTGGTCGCTCGTCGGCCTCGTCCTCGGCAATCTGCTCGGCGGCGCGGTGATGGCGCTGCACTCGGCGCAGGGGCCGAGGCTCGGACTGCCGCAGATGATCCAGTCCCGCGCCCAGTTCGGCGTGAAGGGCGCGGTCGTACCGCTCCTGCTCGTCATCCTCATGTACGTCGGCTTCTTCGCGAGCGGCAGTGTCCTCGCCGGACAGGCCACGGCCCGGCTGACGCACACGGACGACACCACCGGCATCATCGTCTTCGCCGTCGTCACGGCGGTGATGGCGGCGGTCGGCTACCGCGTCATCCACGCGCTCGGCCGGGTGGCGAGCGTGATCTGCGCGCTCGCCTTCGTCTATCTCGGCATACGGCTCGTGGAGCGCGTGGACATGGGCGCCCTGCTCTCCGACGCCCACTTCGACCTGCCGGTCTTCCTGCTCGCCGTCTCCCTCTCGGCGTCCTGGCAGCTCGCCTTCGGCCCGTACGTCGCGGACTACTCGCGCTATCTGCCGCGGACGACCTCGGCGAAGGCGACGTTCTGGTGGACCCTGTCGGGCTCGGCGCTCGGCTCGCAGTGGTCGATGACGTTCGGGGTGCTGGTCGCGGCGAGCGCGGGCGACGCCTTCCTCACCCACCAGGTCGGCTACGTCGTCGGCCTCGGCGGCACCGGCCTCATCGCCTCCTTCCTGTACTTCGTGATCGCGCTCGGCAAGCTGACCATCAACGTGCTCAACACCTACGGCGGCTTCATGTCGATGGTGACCACCGTCAGCGGCTTCCGGGGCCAGCGGGTGCTCGGGCCGCGCGGGCGGGCCGCGTACATCGCCGTGATCATGCTGGCGGGCACGGCGGTCGCGCTGCTCGGCAAGGACAGCTTCCTGACGTCCTTCAAGGACTTCCTGCTGTTCCTGCTGACCTTCTTCACGCCCTGGTCGGCGATCAACCTCATCGACTACTACCTGATCTCCCGCGAGCGGTACGACATCCCCGCCCTCTTCGACCCCCACGGCCGCTACGGCGCCTGGCGCTGGGACGCCCTCGTGGTCTACGGCGTGGGCCTGCTCGCCCAACTGCCCTTCCTCGTCACGCACTTCTACACGGGCCCGCTCGTCGCCCCGCTGGGCGGCGCCGACATCTCGTGGATGGTGGGCCTCGTGGTGCCCGCGGTGCTCTACTGGGCCCTGGCCAGGCGCGATGCCCTCACGCCTGGGGCTGGGCCCCGGACGGAAAGGGGGGTTACCCCCAGCGCGAAGGAGGCCCCGGCGCCGTAACGTAGCCGGGTATGGACGCCCGTGACGCCGAACTCAAGGCCGACCTCAAGAAGGAACTCGACGCCACTCTGCACGCCCGCAGAGAGCTGGGCGAGGAGTACGACGCCGCCTTGGTCGACTCGTTCCTCGGGAAGATCGAGCAGCGCGTGGACGGCACGATAGACCGCCGTATGCGCCGCCACCTCGCAGAGCAGCAGATGGTCGTCGCCCGCGGCGCCCGCTCGCCCGGCAGCCCCCTGGACTCGTGGAGCGAGCGGTACGGCTTCGGCGTGCTCTCGCTGATCCTCGCCGTCCCGCTCTCCGCGATCGGCGCGGTCAACGGCGGCCTGACCGGCCTCCTGGTGACCTGGGCCGGCATCTTCGGCGTCAACGCGGTCCACGCCAACAGAGACCGCAAGCCCCGCCCCACCACAGAATGGGACGACTGAGCGCCCCGTAAGGGGCGCGGGGAACGGCGCGAGCAACCACAACGCACCCGCGGAGAAGAACCGCCCACCCAGCGGAGCGCTATCGCGGGGACCGCCGCACCCCCGGCAAGCCAGGGGGCGGGACGACGGCGATCCCCGCGAGGGACGCGGGCCAGGTCAGGGCCGGGCCACGTCCCGGCGTCCATGGAGGTCCGGGAGCCGCTCCGGAGTTCCTGACGCCGACAACCACCAATGTGCCGGAGCAGTGTTAAGCGGGTGCTGCGCGCACATGTCGCGCTCGTACCACTTCCGCGAAGTCCCGCCCACGGCCCCGGCCCACGCCCCCGGCGCTCACTGGCCCTGCTGCTCCGCGAGGAAGGCGAGCAGGTCCTGCCGGCTCACGACACCGGTCGGCTTGCCCTCGACCAGGACGATCGCCGCGTCCGCGCCACCGAGCACCGACATCAGGTCCGCCACCGGCTCGCCGGAGCCGACCTGCGGCAGCGGGTCCGACATGTGCTTCTCCAGCGGGTCGGAGAGCGAGGCGCGCTGGGTGAAGAGCGCGTCGAGCAGCTCCCGCTCGACGACCGAGCCGATGACCTCGGCGGCCATCACGTCGGGGTGACCCGCGCCCGGCTTGACGATCGGCATCTGCGAGACGCCGTACTCGCGCAGCACCTCGATGGCCTCGCCCACCGTCTCCTCGGGGTGCATGTGCACCAGCGAGGGCAGCGCGCCGCCCTCCTTGCGGCTCAGCACGTCGCCGACGCGCGGCGCGTCACCGGCCTGCTCCAGGAAGCCGTAGTCGTTCATCCACTCATCGCTGAAGATCTTGCTCATGTAGCCGCGCCCGGAGTCGGGCAGGAGCACGACCACGACGTCGTCGGGGCCCAGCCGCTCCGCGACCCGCAGCGCCGCGACGACCGCCATGCCGCAGGAGCCGCCGACGAGCAGCCCCTCCTCCTTGGCCAGGCGCCGCGTCATCTGGAAGGAGTCCTTGTCGGACACCGCGATGATCTCGTCGGTCACGTTCTGGTCGTACGCCGTCGGCCAGAAGTCCTCACCGACGCCCTCGACGAGGTAGGGCCGCCCGGAGCCGCCGGAGTACACGGACCCCTCGGGGTCGGCGCCGACGACCTTCACCCGGCCGTCGGAGACCTCCTTCAGGTAGTTGCCCGTCCCGGAGATCGTGCCGCCGGTCCCGATGCCCGTCACGAAGTGGGTGATCTTCCCCTCCGTCTGCTCCCACAGCTCGGGGCCGGTGGAGTGGTAGTGGGAGAGCGGGTTGTTCGGGTTGCTGTACTGGTCGGGCTTCCAGGCGCCGGGCGTCTCGCGTACGAGGCGGTCGGAGACGTTGTAGTACGAATCCGGGTGCTCGGGGTCGACGGCGGTCGGGCAGACGACCACGTCGGCGCCGTACGCGCGCAGCACGTTGATCTTGTCGAGTGACACCTTGTCGGGGCAGACGAAGATGCACTTGTAGCCCTTCTGCTGGGCCACGATGGCGAGCCCGACCCCGGTGTTGCCGGACGTCGGCTCGACGATGGTCCCGCCGGGCTTCAGCTCCCCGCTCTGCTCGGCCGCCTCGATCATGCGCAGGGCGATGCGGTCCTTCACGGAACCGCCGGGGTTGAAGTACTCGACCTTGGCCAGGACGGTCGCCTGGATGCCCGCGGTCACGTTGTTGAGTTTCACCAGCGGGGTGTTGCCGACGAGACTGATCATCGAGTCGTGGAATTGCACCGTTGTCTCCGGGCTGCGATGTAGTGCGACGAATTGGTGCGGTCAGCCTAAGGGTCCATGTCATCCGTTCACCTCCGCTCGCGATTGGCCGACCGTGCTTACGGGGCAATGAGTGGATGTACGGCTGTACGGCGGTTCGGCTACGAGGAGGTGGCTGCGGGGCATGTCGAGGGCGAGGGTGGCACGGCGGATCGCCGCGGGGGCGGCGTACGGCGGCGGAGGCATCGGGCTCATCGGGGCCGCGACGGTCGGCGTGGTGCTCGCCGAGGTGCAGCTGGCGAAGCGGACCGTGGGCGGCGGCCACGCGGATCCGCCGCGGTCCGACGGCCGCTACGGACGGGCGTACGGCGAGGAGCCCGGCCGCCCCGACTGCTCCGAACCGGTGCGGTTCGCGATGCTCGGCGACTCCACGGCGGCGGGGCAGGGCGTGCACCGGGCCGGGCAGACCCCGGGGGCGCTGCTCGCCGCGGGGCTCGCGGCGGTGGCGGAGCGGCCGGTCGACCTGCGGAACGTGGCGCTGCCGGGCGCGCAATCCGACGACCTGGACCGCCAGGTGACGCTGGTCCTCTCCGACCCCGCGTGGGTGCCGGACGTCTGCGTGATCATGATCGGCGCGAACGACGTGACGCACCGGATGCCGCCGACGCGGTCGGTGCGGCACCTGTCGGCGGCGGTGCGGCGGCTGCGGACGGCCGGGGCGGAGGTGGTCGTCGGCACCTGCCCCGATCTCGGCACCGTCGAGAACGTCTACCAGCCGCTGCGGTGGCTGGCCCGCCGGGTCTCGCGGCAGCTGGCCGCGGCGCAGACGATCGGCGTGGTCGAGCAGGGCGGGCGGACGGTGTCGCTGGGCGACCTGCTGGGCCCCGAGTTCGCGGCGAACCCCCGGGAGCTGTTCGGTCCCGACAACTACCACCCCTCGGCGGAGGGGTACGCGACGGCTGCCATGGCGGTACTTCCCACGCTGTGCGCGGCGCTCGGCCTGTGGCCCGAGGAGGAGCGGCCCGACATCTCGCGGCGCGAGGGCTTCCTGCCGGTGGCGCGGGCGGCGGCGCAGGCCGCGGCGGAGGGCGGCACGGAGGTCACCCCCGCGATGCCGGCCGGCCCCCGGGGGCCGTGGGCCCTCCTCAAACGCCGTCGCCGCCGCCGCATCCACCACACCCCGGACCCCTCCCCGCTCCCCCGATGACGTGCGGCCCCGGTGGGGGCTGGTCGCGCAGTTCCCCGCGCCCCTACGGGGCGCCACCCGCGACCGGGACCAAGGCGCCCCGTCAGGGGCGCGGGGAACTGCGCGAGCAACCACGACGCACCCGCACAGGAGCCCCACGCCCACAGGGAAACGCACCCCCAGTCCGCCCAGGGCCCCGCCGGCCTGAGCAACCGCTTAGAAATGCGTCCCTCGTCACAGCCCCCGCCCCCTGACGCCCACCCCTACGTACAGGTAACTTCCAAGGAGTCCGCCACCCCGCCCCGGCCCGGGGCGCCCCCGCCAGCAGGAGTGCTGATGCCCGAAGCCGTGATCGTCTCCGCCGCCCGAACCCCGATCGGCCGCGCCTTCAAGGGCTCCCTGAAGGATCTGCGCCCCGACGACCTGACCGCCACGATCATCGAGGCCGCCCTCGCCAAGGTCCCCGAGCTGGACCCGAAGGACATCGACGACCTGATGCTCGGCTGCGGTCTGCCCGGCGGCGAGCAGGGCCACAACCTCGGCCGCATCGTCGCCGTACAGCTGGGCATGGACCACCTCCCCGGCTGCACCATCACCCGCTACTGCTCCTCGTCCCTCCAGACGAGCCGCATGGCCCTGCACGCCATCAAGGCGGGCGAGGGCGACGTCTTCATCTCCGCGGGCGTGGAGATGGTCTCGCGCAGCACCAAGGGCACCTCGGACGGCCTGCCCGACACGCACAACCCCTTCTTCGCCGACGCCGAGGCCCGCACCGAGGCCGTCGCCAAGACCGAGGGCTCCACCTGGCACGACCCGCGCGAGGACGGCCTGGTCCCGGACGCCTACATCGCGATGGGCCAGACCGCGGAGAACCTCGCCCGCGCCAAGGGCGTCACCCGCAAGGACATGGACGAGTTCGGCGTCCGCTCGCAGAACCTCGCCGAGGAAGCCATCAAGAACGGCTTCTGGGAGCGCGAGATCACCCCCGTGACGACCCCTGACGGCACCGTCGTCAGCAAGGACGACGGGCCCCGCGCCGGCGTCACGTACGAGGGCGTGCAGGGCCTCAAGCCCGTCTTCCGCCCCGACGGCATGGTCACCGCCGGCAACTGCTGCCCGCTGAACGACGGCGCCGCCGCCCTGGTGATCATGAGCGACACCAAGGCCCGCGAGCTGGGCCTGACCCCGCTCGCCCGCATCGTCTCCACCGGCGTCACCGGCCTCTCCCCCGAGATCATGGGTCTCGGCCCGGTCGAGGCGTCCAAGCAGGCCCTGCGGCGGGCCGGGCTGACCATCGACGACATCGACCTCGTCGAGATCAACGAGGCCTTCGCCGCCCAGGTGATCCCCTCCTACCGCGACCTGAACATCCCGCTGGAGAAGCTGAACGTCAACGGCGGCGCCATCGCCGTCGGCCACCCCTTCGGCATGACGGGCGCCCGCATCACCGGCACGCTGATCAACTCCCTCCAGTTCCACGACAAGCAGTTCGGCCTGGAGACGATGTGCGTCGGCGGCGGCCAGGGCATGGCGATGGTCATCGAGCGTCTGAGCTGACGATCGGGCGCCTGAGCTGACGCAGGGTCGGCGCGCGTTGACGCTCCGTTTCTGCACCTTTCCGTGACCCAATCTCCCCCAGGATGTGACCTATCTCCTGGGGGAGATGCATATGCCCAGCTCAGAGCGGTCTGTGGGGGTACTCCGGGCCCAAAGACCTGTCCACTTCGTGACGTTATGCACTGACAGGTGGATCGTGCAGGCTTCAAGCTGATGTAGGAAGTCGGGGGTCGACTTGAAACCGGGAGTACGTCAGTGAGCGCCTTGCCTCTTGCCTTGCTGCTCTCCACGGCCGCTGCCACGGCCGTGGGTGCCGCCGCCCTGCACGCGGTGCACGGCCTTCGTAAGCAGTTGGCCGAAATCACGGCCCTGCGCACCGAGCTGGCCGACAGCCGTGCCGCCGCCGAACGCCCGCACCCCACGGTGCCGGGCGCCCGCACCGCCGTGGACACCGACGAGATACGCGCGGCGGTCGCCGAGGCGCTCGCCGAGGAGCGGGAGCGGGAGCTGGCCGAGGCCCGCGCCTTCTGGGCCGCCCAGGAGGCCCGTGAGGGCTCTGACGCGCCCTCCCTGCTGCACGGCCTGCCCGGCATTCCCGACGGCATCGCCCTGCCCGGCATTCCGGACAGCATCGCCGACGAGCTGTTCCTGCCGCGCCAGGCGGACTTCGCGGGCCTGGAGGCGGACAGCCTGGAGCCGGTGATCGAGCCCTTCGCCGACCCGGCCGCCGACGAGTATGCCGGGGACTCCCCCGAGCTGGCCGCGGCCCGCCGCCGCCACCCCTCGCACCCGGACTTCGTGCCGGTGCGGACTTCCGCGATGGACGGGTACGGCGACCACGAGCGCACGGTGGCCTGCCTGGAGGAGCTGGCCGACGCCCGCACCGCCCTCGCCGACGTCCGCCCGGGCCCGCTGGGCACCCTGGACGTCTACGTCTTCGCGGACGGCACCACGCTCTGCATGACCCCGGGCCACCGCGAGACGGCGGAGCTGCTCGCCAACGCCCTGCGCGAGGGGCACGCGCCGGTCCTGCTCGGCGGCTCCGGCATCTCGGGCGCCTACGCCCTGACCTTCGAGTGCGGCACGGAGAACGTCTACATCCTCGCGGACCGCGTCATCGCCTCGGTCTGACCCCGGGCCCCTCAGACCCGGGCCCCTCAGACCCGGGGCCCTCCTCTCAGACCCCGGCCCGCTTCTGCGCTTGGGCCACCAGCTCAAGGGCCCGCGCCAGCTCCTCGGGGTCCTCCAGTACGAGGGCCAGATCGCGCCCCGCGACGGTGATCTGGTCGGCGGCGGCGAACATCCCCGCGTCCGGCATCTCCCGCGGTGGGGTTCCCGGCTCCTCGATGGCCTGCGCGCGCGCCGCCAACTCCCTGGCCAGAGCCAGTGCTTCGGTCGCGGCCCCGCGCTGCAGCCGGCTCTGCGGCGCGGCCCGCAGGCGGTCGGCGAAATGGTCCACTGCGGCCGTCAAAGGCGTCGTATCGAGCACCCCGCGACCTTATGCGCCTTTGCGGGACTGTTGCCAACGCCCACAGCCTCAGGCACGGTGGCGTGAAGGACGGAACACATCGCGACGCGTCCGGAGGCGCCGATGTCCCAAGTCTTCTCCGAGGAGACCCACCGCAATCTGCTCGCCCGCATCCCCCAGTGCACCGGTCGTGAAGTCTCCGACTGGCTGCGTGCCGTGGACGAAGGCCCCTCTCTCTTCCGCTTCGAGGAGAAGGTCAGCTGGCTCCGCGCCGAACACAACCTCGCGTACGGCCACGCGAAAGCGATCATCCACGAGTACGACCTGAGGCGGGCCGCCCGCAAGTTCCTCTGACCCCCTACCCCCCTCCCGACACGCACGCGAAGGGCCCGCGGACCGGAATCGGTCCGCGGGCCCTTCGGCTGTCGGGTTCAGCCGCTGAGCGGCAGGCGTCAGTCGTTCCCCTGGAGGATCGCGATCAGGCGCAGGAACTCGAGGTAGATCCAGACGAGCGTCATCGTCAGACCGAAGGCGGCGAGCCAAGCCTCTTCCTTCGGCGCGCCGTAGGCGATGCCGTCCTCGACCTGCTTGAAGTCCAGGGCGAGGAAGCAGGCGCCGAGCAGGATGCCGACGATGCCGAAGACGATGCCGAGGCCACCGCTGCGGAAGCCGAGACCGTCACCGCCGCCGAAGACCATGAACAGGAGGTTCACGGCGGTCAGCAGCAGGAAGCCCATCGCCGCGGCCATCACGAAGCCGTAGAAGCGACGGTTGACGCGGATCCAGCCCGCCTTGTACGCCACGAGGACGCCGACGAAGACCGCCATCGTGCCGAGCACGGCCTGCATGGCCGCGCCGTCCGCGATGCGGTTGTCGACGACGCTGGAGACGACTCCGAGGAAGACGCCTTCCAGCGCGGCATACGTCAGGATCAGCGCGGGCGATGCCTTGCGCTTGAAGGACTGCACCAGGCCGAGCACCATCGCGACGAGACCGGCGCCGATCGCGATGCCGTACGACTTGCCGATGTTGGCGTCGTCGACCGGCAGCAGCGCCCAGGCGAGCGCCGCGGTGACCAGCAGCGTGCCGAGCGTGGTGGCGGTGCGCATGACGACGTCGTCCATCGTCATACGGCCCGTGGTGCTTACGGGCGCCTGGGGGGCGCCGTACTGCACGTCCTGCTGGGCGTACGGATTGGTGGCGTAGGGGTTGCCCGCGGGGGCCTGCTGGCCGCCTGCGTACGGACCGCCTTGCGCGTACGGGTTGCCCTGGGTCTGGGTCGCGGCTGCGGGTCCCCCGGCCTGCGGCTGCGCGCCGAAGCCGGCGTAGCCGTTGTCGCGGCTGAACCCCCGTCGCGAGAAGACCGGGTTGCTGCTCCTCATTTCACTCCTCCATGGCCACCGTGCGTGGCTTTGCCCTCAAGAGTAATGCGTAGGCAAAAGGATGGTCCTAGTGCTTGGGGAGGATCTTTCCCTCTCTGTGACCGAGAACGCTCGGCATGGCCCCTACTGTTCCCGGATCGGAACCGTTCGCCCGTACGAGTGGCACCAGGGAGATCGCGACGGCGCCGAGGATCCCGGCGACCGCGAAGGTCGTGAAGCCGAGCGAGGCGTTGCCGCCCGCGACCACCGCGCCGCCCAGCCAGGGCCCGACGACGGCGCCGGTGCGGCCGACGCCGGTGACCCAGCCGAGCCCCGTGGCGCGCTCCGCGGGCCCATAGACGGAGGGTGTTGCCGCGTAGACCATGACCTGCGCGGAGAAGAGCCAGATGCCGGTGACGAAGACGACGGCGTAGGCGACGCAGAGCGGCAGCTGGGCCTTGAGCAGGAAGGCGCCGCACGCGGTGAGCAGGAACCAGATCGCGGAGACCCTGAAGGCCCCGAAACGGTCGGCGGTGCGCCCGGCGACGAGCATGCCGACGATGCCGCCCGCGTTGATCACCATCAGGAAGGTGACGGAGGAGGAGAGGGAGTAGCCGGAGGCGCGCATCAGCTCGGGGAGCCAGGTGGAGACGCCGTAGACGAGCAGCAGACCGGCGAAGGAGGCGAGCCACAGCAGCGGGGTCGCCAGGCGGCGGCCCGGTGCGAAGAGCGCGGCGACGGCGGAGAAGCGGCCCTTCGCCCCGGCCTCGGGGGCTTCGGCGGCGGTCGGGGACGGCAGGCGGTAGCGGGCGGCGACCGCCTCGGCCTCGCGCGTGCGGCCCTTGGCGAACAGCACACCGGGCGACTCGGGCAGCCACTTGACGACGAGCGGCACGGCGACGATCGCGGGGATCACGCCGGTCCAGAAGACGACGCGCCAGCCGTGGTCGGGCCCGAGCACGAGCCCGAGGCCCGTCGCCGCCATGCCGCCCGCGTGGTACGAGGTCATCATCAGGCCGGTGGCGAGCGCGGCCCTGCGCGGCGGCGCGAACTCGGCGACGATCGCGAGCCCGATCGGCATGAGCCCGCCGAGCCCGAGCCCGGAGACGAACCGTCCGGCGCCGAAGAACGCGGCGGTCGGCGCGAGCGCGCACAGCGCGGAGCCCAGCGAGAAGAGGACGACGCTGCCGGTCACCATCGGCTTGCGGCCCGCCCAGTCGGTGAGGGTGCCGCAGCCGAGGGCGCCGATCAGCATGCCGAAGGTGGTCCACGAGCCGATGGTCCCGGCGGTGGAGGTGCTGAAGCCGAAGCCCTCGTCGTCGAGGAGGTGCGGCATGACGGCGCCGTAGATGTTGACGTCCATCCCGTCGAAGAAGACGACGAGCCAGCACAGGGCGAGGACGGGGGCGACGGATGTGAAGGTCCGCTCGGGAGGGGTCACGGGGCTCTCTTCCTTCTAGGGCCCGTCCTGCTAGGGCCTGTCCTGCTCGTCCAGGGGGAATCCGGTGTAGGCCTCGGCCAGGTCGGTCTCGGCGGAGCGCGCGGTGGTGAGCCGGTCGAGCCCGGCGAGCTGGATGCGGTCGTCGAAGGGGGTGGCGTCGGGGGCCCGGTGCAGCAGGGTCGTCATCGCGTACGAGAAGCGCTCGGCCTGCCAGACGCGGCGCAGGCAGGTCTCGGAGTACGCGTCCAGGCCGCCCGCATCGCCCTTGTCGCGGAGCAGGACCAGGGCGCGGGCGAGCGTGACGACGTCGCCGACCGCGAGGTTGAGGCCCTTCGCGCCGGTGGGCGGGACGATGTGCGCGGCGTCCCCGGCGAGGAGGAGCCGTCCGTGGCGCATGGGCTCGTGGACGTAGCTGCGCATGGGGGTGACGGACTTGGCGGTGACGGGTCCGCGCCGCAGCGTCCACTCCGGGTCATCGGTCTCCAGGCGGCGGTCCAGCTCGTCCCAGATCTCCTCGTCGGGCCAGTCGTCGGCGTCGGTGCCGTCGGGGACCTGGAGGTACGCGCGCGTGACACTCGGCGACCTCATCGACAGGAGGGCGAAACCGCGGTCGTGGCGGGCGTAGACCAGCTCGTCGTGGGAGGGCGGCACGTCGGCGAGGATGCCGAGCCAGGCGTAGGGGTACGTGCGCTCGAAGACGCGGGAGACCGCGCGGGGCACCGCCTCGCGGGCCACGCCCCAGAAGCCGTCGCACCCCACCACGTAGTCGCACTCCAGAACGTCCTCGCGCCCTTCGCGGCGGAAGCGGACGCGGGGGCTCTCGGTATCGGCGCCCTCCACGGCCAGCGCCTCGGCCCCGAAGAGCAGCGGGCCGCCCTCGGCGAGCTGGAGGGCGATGAGGTCCTTGCAGACCTCGGTCTGGGCGTAGACGGTGACGGACCTGCCGCCGGTCAGCGCGGGGAAGTCCACGCGGTGCCTGCGGCGGTCGAAGCGCAGCTCGATGCCGTGGTGCGGGAGGCCCTCGCGGTCCATGCGGGCCCCGGCGCCCGCCGCACGCAGCACGTCGACGGTGCCCTGTTCCAGGATCCCGGCCCGCTGGCGGCGCTCCACGTAGGCGCGGTCGCGGCTCTCCAGGACGACGGAGGCGACACCTGCGCGGTGCAGCAGGCGGGCGAGGAGCAGTCCGGCCGGTCCGGCCCCGATGATTCCGACGGTGGTCCGCATCCCTCGCCCCTTGTTCGCCGTCCGCTCGGCCGTTTGACCGCTTGGCTTGTTCGTCTGGTGAACTTTCGTTCATAATGCGTTGCACGGGAGTCTCGGGCCGCGCCTGTGCGGTGTCAACGGGTGTGCGGCACCCGATTCCGTCGGACATGAGGAGCGCCGCCATGCCGGAAGAGTCCGTACGCCCCCTGGAGCGCGGCCTGGCAGTCCTGCGGGCGCTCGCCGTGGCGGAGCAGGGGCAGTTGCGCGCGGGTGACCTCGTACGCGCCACGGGCCTCGCCCGCTCCACGGTGGACCGGGTCGTGGCGACGCTGGCCAGGATCGGATACGTACGCACGCGTGGGCAGCAGCTGCACCTCACCCCCCGCCTCATGGAGCTGGGCAACGCCTACCTCGCGGCGAGCGGCCTGACCGGCGAGGTCGCCGCGCGCACGGCCCGGCTCGCGGACGAGCTGGACGAGTCGGTGTCGCTCGCGGTGCCCGACGGCGACGGGGTGCGCTTCGTGACGCAGGCGGCGCGGCGCCGCGCGATGTCGGTGGCCTTCCGCATCGGGGACCTGCTGCCGCCCGAGCGCTGCGCTCCCGGCGCGCTCTTCGCGGACGCGTGGGGCGAGGAGGAGTGGGCGGCCTGGCACGCGCGCGTGGCGGCGGGCCCCGCGGAGGAGGCCTTCCCCGCGCTGCCGCCGGGCCCGGCGCCCTCGGCCGTTCCCGATCTCGCCGCGCGCGTGGCCCGCGCCAAGGAGACCGGCTGGGCCCTGGACGACCAGTTGATCGAGCCGGGCCTGATCGCGGTGGCGGTCCCGGTACGCGACGGCGCCGGCCGGGTCCGGTACGCCCTGTCGGCGGTGAGCCACACGAGCAGGTACACGGCGGAGGCGCTGGCGGCGGCGGTGCTGCCGCGCCTGCGGATGGAGGCGGAGCGGCTGGGGGGCATGGCGGGGGCGGGGACGCCGGGCGCCTCAGGGGCGGAACACGCCGTGGCGCTGGGCGCCTCGGAGGCGGAGCACCCCGTCGACCTGGCGGACCCGGAACCGGCGCTCCCCGCCTTCGACCCGCAGGCCGCCAAGGAGGAGCTGGGTCCCGGCTTCCTCCAGTCCCTCGCCCGTGGCCTCGCCGTCCTGCGCGCTCTGGGCGAGGCCCGGGGCGACGGGCTGCCGCTCACCGCGCTCGCCGCCGCCACCGGGCTGCCGAGGGCCACCGCCCGGCGCTGCCTGCACACCCTGGCGCTCACGGGGTACGCGGCCCACGACGGGCGCCTCTTCCGCCCACTCCCCCGCATCCTCGAACTCGGCCACGCGGCCCTGTCCCGGCTCACCTTCGCCGAGCTGGCCGAGCCGCACCTGCGCGCACTGGCCGACCGCGTGCACCAGTCGGCATCGGTGACGGTCCTGGACGGCACGGACATCCGGTACGTCGCACGGGCCGCCACGGTCCGCGTCATGAGCGTCCACATCACGGTGGGCACCCGCTTTCCCGCGTACGCCACCGCGATGGGCCGCGTCCTGCTCGCCGGGCTCCCGCCGGAGGAACGCGAGCGCCTGCTGAAGGCCGCCCCGCCCCGCGCCCTCACCCCGCACACCGTGACCGACCCCGCCGAGCTGGCCCGCGTCCTCGACCGCGCCGCCGCCGAGGACCACGCCACCGCCGACCAGGAACTGGAGGACGGCCTGCGCTCGGTGGCCGTACCGGTCAGGGACGCGGCGGGACAGGTGGTCGCCGCCCTGAACATCGCCCAGCACGCGGGCACCGCCCCGCTCTCCGGGACCCGGGACGCCCTGCTCCCCGCGCTGCGCGCCACGGCGGCCGCGATCGAGACGGACCTGCACACGGCAGCCCGCTTCAACGAAGTACGAATGAGCTGACCGGCGGGGCGGTTGACCTGCATGGGAGGTGCCCGGAGCCGGACTCGAACCGGCACGCCCCCGAGGGGCAGCGAGGTTTAAGCTCGCCGTGTCTGCATTCCACCATCCGGGCAGGCCATGGGCCCCGCAGCAAGGATTCGACCCTATCGGGAGGCGTCCCCCGAACAGCGGATGGGGGACCCGATGTTGTCTTATTTTATTGACGTCTGAGGGAGCATCAGCCCCCGGAACGCGCCATCGGTACTTGCCGGAGGCCTTTCCCCGGCTCCGGCCGGTCTCGTGGGCCTCTGCACGGAATGACGGAATTTAGCCGCCCGGCCCCTCCTCCCCTCTCAGGGCCGCCCCTCATCCCCAGGTATGACACGGCGCACCTGGGTCCGACTCGAGAGGGCCCCCGGAACCGGAACAGCGGCTGACTACACGGCACCGATCGGGCAGCACGATGGAGTACGTCCCCACTCGTCGTCCCGACAGGAGCACCGTCCCGTGACCACCACCCCCTTCGCCACCCGCGCCACAGCCGTGGCCGCGCGCGCCACGGATCTCTCCAAGGTGTACGGACAGGGTGAGACCCAGGTGGTCGCCCTGGACCACGTCTCCGTCGACTTCGGACAGGGCGAGTTCACCGCGATCATGGGTCCCTCGGGCTCGGGCAAGTCGACGCTGATGCACTGCGTCGCGGGCCTGGACAGTTTCAGCTCCGGGTCGGTCCGCCTCGGCGAGACCGAGCTGTCCACGCTCAAGGACAAGCAGCTCACCAAGCTCCGCCGGGACAAGATCGGCTTCATCTTCCAGGCGTTCAACCTGCTGCCGACCCTCACCGCCCTGGAGAACATCACGCTCCCCATGGACATCGCGGGCCGCAAGCCGGACAAGCGGTGGCTGGAGCAGGTCATCGAGATGGTCGGCCTCTCGGGGCGGCTCGGCCACCGGCCCACGGAGCTGTCCGGCGGCCAGCAGCAGCGGGTCGCGGTGGCCCGCGCGCTCGCCTCCCAGCCGGAGATCATCTTCGGTGACGAGCCGACCGGAAACCTCGACTCCCGGTCGGGGGCGGAGGTCCTCGGCTTCCTGCGGAACTCCGTGCGGGACCTCGGGCAGACCGTTGTGATGGTCACGCATGACCCGGTCGCCGCGTCTTACGCGGATCGCGTGATCTTTCTTGCCGATGGGCGGATCGTGGACGAGATGCACCGGCCGAGCGCCGAGGGCGTGCTTGACCGGATGAAGGACTTCGACGCCAAGGGGCGGACCAGCTAGTAGGCGCCGGTTCATCTTTTACTGCGGGCCGCATGTGGCTGGTCGCGCAGTTCCCCGCGCCCCTGACGGGGCGCTTCCCCAGCCCTCCTGCCCCTGACGGGGCGCTCCTTCCCCCCTCACCTGGACTCACACCCATGTTCCGTACCGCCCTGCGCAATGTGCTCGCGCATAAAGCCCGGTTGTTGATGACCGTGCTCGCCGTCATGCTCGGTGTCGCCTTCGTCTCCGGCACCCTCGTCTTCACCGACACCTTCGGCAACGCCTACAAGAACAAGTCGGCGAAGAGCTTCGACCACGTCTCCGTCGCCGTCCTCTCCGGTGGCTCCGGCGAGGAGGAGAAGAAGGAGAAGCCCCAGCTCACCGACTCCCTCCTGAAGAAGGTCGGGGAGCTGCCCGGCGCCGAATCCGCGCTCGGTTCCGTCTCCGGGTTCACCGCGCTCGCCGACAAGGACGGCAAGCTCGTCGGCGGCGAGTGGGGCACCACCGGCGCCAACTACTACCCGGGCAAGGACGGCAAGGACCCGCGCTACGACTTCACCGGCGGCGCCGCCCCGAAGTCCGCGGGCGAACTCGCCCTGGACTCCCGTACCGCCGACCGCACCGGCTACAAGGTGGGCGACACCGTCCGCTACTCGACGGACGGCCCGGTCCGCACCGCGAAGGTCAGCGGCATCTTCGACACCGACGAGGGCAGCGTCGTCGCGGGCGGCAGCCTGGTGGTGTTCGACAACCGGACCGCCTTCAAGGAGCTGAACAAGACCCAGTACGACGAGATCGACGTGAAGGCGGCCGCCGGCACCTCCGAGTCGGCCCTGGAGGGCGCGATCGAGAAGGTCGCGCCCAAGGACTCGTCGACGACGACGGGCGGCGAGCTCAAGTCCCAGCAGGACGACATGATCGAGGAGCAGACCAGCTCCATGAGCCAGGTCCTGCTGATCTTCGCGGGCATCGCGCTCTTCGTCGGCATCTTCATCATCGCCAACACCTTCACCATGCTGGTCGCCCAGCGCACCAAGGAGCTGGCGCTCATGCGGGCCGTCGGCGCCTCGCGCCGCCAGGTGACGCGCTCCGTGCTGATCGAGGCGTTCCTCGTCGGCGTGATCGCCGCCGTGACCGGCTTCGCGCTCGGCATCGGCGTGGCGGTCGGCCTGGAGTCCCTGATGAACTCCGCCGGTGCCTCGCTGCCCTCGGGCCCGCTCGTCATCGCCCCGACCACGATCCTGGTCGCCCTGCTCATCGGTGTCGTCGTGACGATGCTGGCCGCCTGGCTGCCGGGCCGCCGCGCCGCGCGGATCCCGCCGGTCGCCGCGATGAACAGCGTCCACGCGACGCCGACCACGCGCGGCCTCGTGGTCCGCAACACCATCGGGTCCGTCATCGTCGCCCTGGGCGCGCTGATGCTCTTCATGGACGACAACTACGTGAAGTCGGGCGGCGCGGGCGTCATGCTCGTCGGCGTCATCGTCCTCACGCCGCTGCTCTCCCGCCCGTTCATCGCCGCCGCGGCCCCGCTCCTGAAGCCGTTCGGCGTCACCGGCAAGCTCTCGCGCCTCAACTCGGTGCGCAACCCGCGCCGTACGGCGTCCACCGCCTCGGCGCTGATGATCGGCCTCACCCTCATCACGGCGATGACGGTGGTCGCCACCTCCATGAGCACCGCCATCAACAAGATGGCCGCCGGTTCCATGAAGGCCGACTACAGCGTCTCCATGGCGAACTTCCAGCCGCTGACCCCCGAGGTCCGCGAGAAGCTCGACAAGATCCCGGACGTCGAGGCGACCAGCCCGCTGCGCCAGGCGTACGGCGAGGCCGACGGCGGCTTCACCACCATCTCCGGCGTCGACCCGAAGACCTTCGGCAGCCTGGTCGGCATGGACTTCACCGGCGGCTCGGCGGAGGGCCTGAAGGCCGGTGACGTACTCGTCGACGACAAGCTGGCCAAGGACCAGGGCCTCAAGGCGGGCGACACCTTCCCCCTGAAGTTCGACGACGACAGCAAGACGGTCAAGGTGAGGGTCTCCGGGGTCTACGAGGGCAACGAGATGCTCAGCGGCGTCTTCGCCCCCACCTCCGTCGTCGACAAGCACCTGACCAAGGTCGTCGACAAGCAGGTGCTCGTGAAAATGAAGGGCGGCGCCTCCGACAAGGCCGAGGACGCCATCGTCAAGGCCCTCGGCGAGAACCCCGCCATCACCGTCCAGGACAAGGACGCGATCAGCAACGCGGTGGCCGGCGCCATCAACATGATGCTGAACATGCTCTACGGCCTGCTCGCCATGGCCGTCCTGATCGCGGTGCTCGGCGTCATCAACACCCTCGCCATGTCGGTCTTCGAGCGCAAGCACGAGATCGGCATGCTGCGGGCGATCGGCCTGGACCGCGCGAAGGTCAAGCAGATGGTGCGCCTTGAGGCGGTCATCATCTCCCTGTTCGGCGCGGTGCTCGGCATCGGCCTCGGCCTCTTCATGGGCTGGGTCGCGGGCGGCACCATCTCGAACAGCGTCTCCACGTACTCCATGGAGGTCCCGCTCGGCCGGATCGTGGTCTTCCTCGGGATCGCGGCCCTGGTCGGCGTCCTCGCGGCGATGTGGCCGGCCCGCAGCGCGGCGAAGCTGAACCCGCTGATGGCCATCAAGAGCGAGTAGACGGTCAGCGGTACGAGGAAGGGCCCCCGGCGGTGAATCGCCGGGGGCCCCTTTCACGTACGTACGTACGCGGCCGTGGCTTCTCGCACGTACGCGGTTACGCCCGCCACTCCCGGGACCGCAGCGGCAGCCCCGAGGCGCCGCCCTCGGGGGTCTTCACCGCCAGGACCTGGTTGACGCCGATGCGGTTGTGTTCGAAGGCGAGCGCGGAGGCGGCCATGTAGAGCCGCCAGACGCGGGCGCGGCCGGGCGAGGTGAGGCGCTGGGCCTCGGGCCACGCCGCCTCCAGGTTGGCGACCCAGCCGCGCAGGGTGAGGGCGTAGTGCTCGCGGATGGCCTCCGTGTCGCGCACCTCGAACCCGGCCCGCTCCAGCAGGCTCACCGTGGTCCCCACTGGCGCCAGCTCCCCGTCGGGGAAGACGTACGCGTCGATGAACTCGTCGACCGAGTACGCCGATTCGTCCGTCTGCGGGCGGCGCGCGATCTGGTGGTTGAGCAGCCGCCCGCCCGGCTTCAGGAGGGCGTGCAGATCGTGCGCGTACTCCAAGTACCGCTCGGAGCCGACGTGTTCGGCCATGCCGATGGAGGAGATCGCGTCGTACGGGCCGTCGCGCACGTCGCGGTAGTCCTGGACGCGGATCTCGATCCGGTCGGTGAGGCCCTCCTCGGCGATGCGCTTCCTGGCATACGCGGCCTGCTCCTGGGAGAGGGTGACGCCGACGACGTTGACGCCGTGCTCGCGGGCCGCGTGGATCGCCATGGAGCCCCAGCCGCAGCCGACGTCGAGCAGGCGCGTGCCGGGCCGCAGGCCGAGCTTGCGTGAGACGAGTTCGAGCTTGTCGCGCTGGGCGTCCTCCAGAGTGGCGTCGGGCGAGGCCCAGTAGGCGCAGGAGTAGACCATCGAGGGGCCGAGCACCAGCTCGTAGAAGTCGTTGCCCACGTCGTAGTGGTGGCTGATGGCCCGCCGGTCGCTGTGCTTGGTGTGCCGGTGGAGGCGGCCGCGTCTGCGCCGCTCCTCCGGTGGCGGGGCGGGTGGCAGGAAGGGCGCGGAGAGGGCGAGCAGCTCGCGGGCGGCGGCGCGGACGTCGGGGTCGCGCACGGCCTGCCGCAGGGTCCTGGCGTCCTCGCCGCGCTCCCAGATGAACCCCGCCATCCGGTCCAGCGTCTCGTAGAGGTCCCCGTCGACGTCCAGGTCCCCGGCGACCCAGGCGCGGGCCAGGCCCAGTTCGCCGGGCTTCCACAGGAGGTGGCGCAGGGCGCGGCGGTTGCGTACGACGAGGGTGGGGGCGCCGGGGGGCCCGGCCTCGGAACCGTCCCAGCCGCGGATGCGTACCGGCAGCTCGGCTCCGATGAGCCGCTCGGCGAGTTCCTTCAGCCGCAGTGCGGCGTTCTGCATGGCGCACACCTCCGTGAGGAAGGACCGCTTGACGGTCCGGACACCACGTAAACACCGAAGGGCCCCCGCGCACTCCCGCCGCACGCCGAAGGGGGCCGCCCGCACCACGGATGGCGGGCGGCCCCCTTCGGGGTGGATCAGTGACGCGAGGTCAGGAGGCCTTGGCCTTCTCGTTGTCCTTGGCCTCGGCCTTGGCCGCCGGGGCGGGCTCGGCCGCGGCCTGCGGCTTCGGGGCCGGCTTGGCGGCCTCGTAGAACTCCTCGCGCGGGGCCTCCAGAGCACCGAGGGAGACGACCTCGCGCTTGAGGAACATGCCGAGCGTCCAGTCCGCGAAGACGCGGATCTTGCGGTTGAACGTCGGCATCGCCATGCCGTGGTACGCGCGGTGCATGTACCAGGCGAGACGGCCCTTGAGCTTGATCTTCATCTTGCCCATGACGATCATCGCGACGCCCTTGTGCAGGCCGAGACCGGCGACCGCACCCTTGTTGGCGTGGCTGTACTCCTTCTGCGGGAAGCCCCGCATGCCGGAGATCACGTTGTCGCCGAGGACCTTGGCCTGACGCAGCGCGTGCTGGGCGTTCGGCGGGCACCAGGCGTTCTCGTTGCCCGCCTTGCGGGCGGCCATGTCCGGCACCTGGGCGTTGTCGCCCGCGGCCCAGATGTAGTCCGTGCCCTGCACCTGGAGGGTGGTCTGGGTGTCCACGTGGCCGCGGGGGCCGAGCGGCAGACCGAAGCGGGTGAGCGCCGGGTTCGGCTTGACGCCGGCGGTCCACACGATGGTGTTGGAGTCGACCTCGAGGCCGTTGTTGAGGACCACGTGGCCGTCCACGCAGGAGTCCATGCCGGTCTTCAGGTAGACCTCGACGCCGCGGCCCTCGAGGTGCTCCTTGCCGTACTGGCCGAGCTTGGGGCCGACCTCGGGGAGGATCTTGTCGGCGACGTCGACGAGGACGAAGCGCATGTCCTCGCGCTTGACGTTGTTGTAGTACTTGGCCGCGTCGCGGGCCATGTCCTCGACCTCGCCGATGGTCTCCGCACCCGCGAAGCCACCGCCGACGAAGACGAAGGTCAGCGCCTTGCGGCGGACGTCCTCGTCGGTCGTGGAGTCAGCCTTGTCCAGCTGCTCGAGGACGTGGTTGCGCAGGCCGATGGCCTCCTCGATGCCCTTCATGCCGATGCCCTGCTCGGCGAGGCCGGGGATCGGGAAGGTGCGGGAGACCGCGCCCATCGCGATGACGAGGTAGTCGAACGGCAGCTCGTACGCCTCGCCCACGAGGGGGGCGATGGTGGCCACCTTCCGGTCCTGGTCGATGGTGGTGACCCGGCCGGTGAGAACCTCCGCCTTGGGCAGCACGCGTCGCAGCGGGACGACGACGTGCCGCGGCGAGATGCTGCCGGCGGCGGCTTCGGGGAGGAAGGGCTGGTAAGTCATGTACGACCGGGGGTCGACGACCGTGACGGTCGCCTCTCCGAAGCGCATCTTCTTGAGGATGCGCCGAGCTGCGTACAGGCCTACGTACCCACCGCCTACTACGAGGATCCTGGGACGCTCCGTGGTGCTCATGCCATCGAGTATCCACCCGCCCGGCGGGGGTCGCTCGTGCGCCCCTTCACAAGCATGCCGAGGGGCTCTGCTACACTTCGCCGCCCACGTGACCGAGGTCATGGCGCCCCAGGGGAACCACGGTGTAACGCGAGTCGTTGTCCACCCCTTGTGAGCTGCCGCTCCGGCTCCTCGCCCGGAGTGGACCACCACTCCGCTTCACTCCTCGGCTCCTTTCCCGAAACGCCGCGGCCACACGCCGGGAAGCCTCTGAATGACCCATTCCGGGCCTCGACGGGCAAGAACCTCGCCCGCGAGGGCCGAATTCCTTGTGAAGAACTTCACGAACTTTCCCGACAGGGCGTCACCGCAGGGCCCCGGCGTCAGCCGTTCGGGGCGCGCAACCCGCTCAGCAGGCGGTCCAGGGCCTGCTCCGTCTGCTCCGGCGCGCGCGGATCCGTCGACCGCGCGAGCCACAGCGCCGCCTCGTTCATCGCCCCCGACAGCAGGCGCGCGAGGGGCTCCACGGGCCGGTCGGCGATGACGCGGGCCGCGACGAGGGCGCCGAGCACCTCGGTCAGGTGCCGGGCGGAGGAGTCCTCGTCCATGGCCCGCCACTCGTCCCACCCGAGCACGGCCGGGGCGTCCATCAGCACGACGCGGCGCACCACCGGGTCGCGCCCGGCGGCGAGGAAGGCCCGGCACCCGGCCCGCAGCTGCTCCCAGGGATCCTCGTGCCGCCCGGCGGCCTCCGCCACCCGCTCGCCCAGTTCGCGCTGCACCTCGGCGACGACGGCCCGGAAGAGCCCCGCCTTGCTCTCGAAGTGGTGGTAGGCGGCCCCCTTGGTCACCCCGGCCCCCTGCGCCACCTCGGCGAGGACGACATCGTGATAGCCGTCGACGGCGAACCTCCGGCGCCCCTCGGCCAACAGCGCCCGCCGGGTCGCCGCCCGCTGCTCGGCCCGCGCACCACCCATCCCTGCTCCACCCCTCTCTTCACATACCCGGGGTATGTTACCGTCCACCCCTCACATACCCGGGGTATGCGAAACGCCCGCCACAGGCAGAGGGAGACACCCATGACGGCCAGGCTCGGAAGCTTCTACCCGGTGATCGCCACCGGCGATGTCGCCGCGGCACGCCGCTTCTACACCCGCCACTTCGGCTTCGAGGTGACCTTCGAGGCCGACTGGTACGTCAGCCTCCGCCGCCCGGACGCCCCGCAGTACGAACTGGCCCTGCTCGACCACGCCCACCCGACCCTCCCCGAGGGCCACCGCACCCCGCTCAGGGGCGGCCTCCTGCTCAACTTCGAGGTCGACGACGCCGACGCGGAACACCGCAGACTGGTCGACGAGGCGGGCCTGCCCGAACTCCTCCCCCTGCGCACGGAGGAGTTCGGCCAGCGCCACTTCATCGTCGCGGCACCGGACGGCGTGATGATCGACGTCATCACGGTCATACCGGCGACCGGCGAGTACGCGGGTCAGTACGTCCAGTAGACGCCGGCTCAGTCCAGCAGCCGCTCGTCGTCGATCTCCTGCGCCACCTTGTAGGCAATGCCGTCCAGGATGTCGTGCTCGCTCACGACCACCTCTCGCGCGCCGATCCTGTCCATGATCGCCAGCAGTACCAGGGCGCCCGACGCGATCACGTCGACGCGGCCCGGGTGCATCGCCGGGATCGCGGCGCGTTCGGCGTGCGTCGCGGTCATCAGGTGGTCGGTGATCGTGGCGACCTGGTCGTACGAGAGGCGGGAGTGGTGGATCGCCGCGCTGTCGTAGGTCTCCAGGCCGAGCGCGATCGCGGCGAGCGTGGTGACCGAGCCCGCGAGGCCCACCAGGGTGCGCGCCTCCTTCAGGGGGACCGTCGCCCCGGCGAGGTCGAGGGCCGCCTCGATGTCCGCGCGGACCGCGGCGAACTGCTCCCGCGTCGGAGGGTCCGCGACGAGCCCGTCCCGTACGAGATGGCGCTCGGTCATCCGGACGCAGCCGACGTCCACCGAGCGGGCCGCACGGACGGAGTCGGTGCCGACCACGAACTCCGTCGAACCGCCGCCGATGTCCACGACCAGGTACGGCTTGGCGAGGTCGTCGCGGCCGGTCAGCTCCTTGGTCGCGCCGGTGAAGGAGAACTCCGCCTCCTGCGCGCCGGTGATGACCTCCGGCTCGACGCCCAGGATGTCCAGGACGCCCCGGACGAACTCGTCGCGGTTCTCCGCGTCGCGCGACGCGGAGGTGGCGACGAAGCGGACGCGCTCGGCGCCGTGCTCCTTGATCACCTCGGCGTACTCGCGGCAGGCCGCGAAGGTGCGCTCCAGGGCCTCGGGGGCGAGACGGCCGGTCCGGTCCACGCCCTGGCCCAGGCGGACGATCGTCATCCGCCGGTCCAGGTCGACGAGTTCACCCGTGACCGGGTCGGCGTCCGCGACCAGGAGGCGGATCGAGTTCGTGCCGCAGTCGACGGCGGCGACGCGGGTCACGCGTCGCCCTCGGGCGCGCACGGGGTGACGCAGGGGCCCTTCGCCCACCACTCGGGCAGCATCGCGATCGCCTCGTCACCGAGCGGGTTCACCCCGGGGCCCGCGGCCAGGGAGTGGCCGACCAGGACGTGCAGGCACTTCACGCGGTCCGGCATGCCGCCCGCGCTCGGGAAGCCCTCCAGGACCTCGATGGCGTCGCGGCGCGCGAGGTAGTCCTCGTGCGCGGCGCGGTAGGCGGCGGCCAGCTCGGGGTCGGTCGTCAGCCGCTCCGACATCTCCTTCATGACGCCGTTGGCCTCAAGGGTGCCGATCGCGGACGCGGCCCGCGGGCACGTCAGGTAGTACGTGGTCGGGAACGGCGTCCCGTCCGGCAGGCGCGGCGCCGTCTCGACGACGTCCGGCTGACCGCAGGGGCAGCGGTGCGCGATGGCCCGCAGCCCGCGCGGCGGTCGGCCGAGCTGCTGCTTGAAGGCCTCGACGTCGGCGTCGGTGGGCTCGGTGCGCGGGGTGGTCGGCGGGGGCGTTTCCATGACTGTCTTTCCATCAGGGGTCGATCGGCGGGGTGATCGACGGTCAGTTCGGATCGGTTCGGGTCAGGTCGGATCGGGTCCGGTCAGCTCGGATCGGGTCCGGTCAGTCGTCCGGGCGGTCGGCCTTGTCGACGCCGTCCCAGACGTTCGAGTACCAGGGGCGCGAGGCCGCCCCCTGATCCGCGCGCCGGCTCTGCGCCGCCGCGGGGTCGATCACCGTGAACCCGGTCTCGCCCGGCATCACGTAGTGCAGCCGGTCCCGGATGCGCTGCTCCGCGTACGCGTCGTCCTGCCAGCGGGCCTTCTCGTCGCGCAGCTTCTCCACGTCCGCCCGGCGCTCGGCCTTCTGCCGGCGCAGGTCGTCGATCTCGGCGCGCTGGGAGACGTACTGCCTCATGGGGTAGGCGAGGGCGACGACCAGGGAGCAGATCACGAGCGCGAGGAGGGCCGCGCGGCCGGTGAGCCGGGAGCGGCGCGCCTGGCGCTTGGTCTGGGAGCGGTAGACGCGCTCGGCGGTCTGCTCGCCGAGCAGCCGCAGGCGGGTAGCCGTGGAGAACCGGTCCTTGGTCCCGGCCTTGGCCATGGTTCCGCCTCCCCAGAGCAGCGCGGCGCGTAAACGTACGTACGTCCCCGCACACGGTACGGGACCGGGTGCGGGGACGTAGGTAACTACAGGGCTGCGCGAGCGTGCTCAGCCCGTGCGGCCGCTCAGCCCTTGAAGCGCGGGAAGGCGCTGCGGCCGGCGTAGACCGCGGCGTCGTCGAGGATCTCCTCGATGCGCAGGAGCTGGTTGTACTTGGCGACGCGCTCGGAGCGGGCCGGGGCGCCGGTCTTGATCTGGCCGCAGTTGGTGGCGACGGCCAGGTCGGCGATGGTGACGTCCTCGGTCTCGCCGGAGCGGTGGGACATCATGCACTTGAAGCCGTTGCGCTGGGCCATCTCGACGGCGTCCAGGGTCTCGGTCAGCGAGCCGATCTGGTTGACCTTGACGAGCAGGGCGTTGGCCGAGTTCTCCTCAATGCCGCGGGCCAGGCGCTCGGGGTTGGTGACGAACAGGTCGTCGCCGACGAGCTGCACCTTGTCGCCGAGCTTCTCGGTGATGGCGTTCCAGCCGGCCCAGTCGTCCTCGAACAGCGGGTCCTCGATGGAGACGAGCGGGTACGAGGCGACGAGCTCCTCGTAGTACTCGGTCATCTCGGCGGCGGAGCGGGACTTGCCCTCGAACTGGTAGGTGCCGTCCTTGTAGAACTCGGACGCGGCGACGTCGAGGGCGAGCGCGATCTGCTCGCCGGGGACGTAACCGGCCTCCTTGATGGCCTCGAGGATGAGGTCCAGGGCGGCGCGGTTGGAGTCGAGGTTCGGGGCGAAGCCGCCCTCGTCGCCGAGGCCGGTGGCCAGGCCCTTGCTCTTCAGGACCTTCTTCAGCGTGTGGTAGACCTCGGTGCCCCAGCGCAGCGCCTCGGAGAACGACTCGGCGCCGATCGGCGCGATCATGAACTCCTGGATGTCGACGTTGGAGTCGGCGTGCGACCCGCCGTTGAGGATGTTCATCATCGGGACGGGCAGCAGGTGCGCGTTCGGGCCGCCGAGGTAGCGGAAGAGCGGCAGGTCGCTGGCCTCGGAGGCGGCGTGCGCGACGGCGAGGGAGACGCCGAGGATGGCGTTGGCGCCGAGCGAGCCCTTGTTGTCGGTGGCGTCCAGGTCGAACATGGCCTGGTCGATCAGGCGCTGCTCGGTGGCGTCGTAGCCGACGAGCTCCGGGCCGATCTGCTCGATGACGGCGAGGACGGCCTTCTCCACGCCCTTGCCCTGGTAACGGTTGGGGTCACCGTCACGGAGTTCGATGGCCTCGAAGGCACCGGTGGAGGCACCGGACGGAACGGCGGCACGACCGGTGCTGCCGTCGTCGAGGCCGACCTCGACCTCGACCGTGGGGTTGCCTCGGGAGTCCAGGATTTCCCGGGCTACGACGACGTCGATGGACGGCACGAGCATCTCCTTCTGGGAGTGTGACGCGTATACACGATTACGCCGGGCCGCTTCGGCCCTGCGCCTCCTGAGCCTAACCGGCCCGGAGCCTTCGGCCAGCCGACCGCCCGGCCCCTGGGACGGTCGGGTGCGCAAACACCCGGGAAACAGGGCGTAAGCCCACCTTTTCTACTCGCTGGTAGCGAACAAGGGGGCGGGGCGGAGGGCCGGGCGGAGGGGGCCGGCGGGGGGGGCGGACATGGCCCCGCCCCGGTGCGTACGGGGGATACGCGCACCGGGGCGGGGTGCCCATGGGGACGGGGCTGCGGCCGTGCGTCCGCCGAGGCACGGCCGCGGACGGGTCAGCTCAGGTGGAGCTGCTGGCCCGGGTAGATGACATCGGCGTTGTCGATGATGTCGCCGTTGAGCTTGTAGACCTTCTGCCAGCCGCCCTTGACGTCCTGCGCCTCGGCGATCTTGGACAGCGTGTCGCCGGTCTTGACCTTGTACTCGCCGTCGCCCTTCTCGACCTTCTTGCCGGTCGGGGTCTCGACGGTCTTCTTCGACTCGGTCTGCGGCGCGGGCTGCGGCTTGGGGGCCTGCTGCGTCTGCTGCGGGGCGGCCTGCTGCTGCGTCTGCTGCGGCTGCGGCTTGCTCTGCTGCTGCGGGGCCTGCTGCTGCGGGGCCTGCTGCGAGCCGCCGCCGCTGCTGGGCGAGGCGCCCGAGAGGCCGACGCCACAGCTCGGCCAGGCACCCTTGCCCTGTCCGGCGAGGACCTTCTCGGCGATCTCGATCTGCTGGGCCTTGGAGGCCTTGTCGGCGGAGGGCGCGTACTTGGTGCCGCCGTACGCGGCCCAGGTGGACGGCGAGAACTGCAGGCCGCCCTGGTAGCCGTTGCCGGTGTTGATCGACCAGTTGCCGCCGGACTCGCACTGGGCGACGGCGTCCCACTCGGAGGCGGTGGCGGCGGAGGCGGAGCCCGCGGCCATCAGCGGGGCGGCCACGGCGGCACCGGTGACACCGGCGAGCGTGACGACACGGGTGGCCTTGGACGGACGGCGGTGCTTGCCCTTGCTGGAAAACAGCATGAGTTGATCCCCTCACCGACGCCTGCGAGGTGAGCTGTCGGGTTCGGGCCAGTGAAGTTGCCCGGTCGCACTTCCATGAGTGCGACTTCACCCCTAGCCGGTTCCGTACGTCCCGCTCCCGTTCGGAAGCTCAACGTCCGGACCCGGCGCTTACCTTGGGTCCCCCGCTCCTGCCTACGGCGCTCGAAGCGACGACTGTTCCCGTTCGGCCGTTGGCAGGATTCGGCGTACCGACCGGCGGGGCCCACCAGTGGCGAGCGGTCACGACCGTAGTCACGCGATCGCCGGAATTTCAAAGACGATCAGGGCTTGTGAGACCCATCTCTCACTCGCACCAATGCGGACATACGACGCGAAGTGGTCCACGGACGGTTCGTCAACTACCCCCGCTTTTCGCCCAAATCGAGGCTCTGACCGGGGAGGATGAGGTCCGGGTCGGCTCCGACGGTCTTCTTGTTCTCCTTGTAGAGGCCGTGCCAGCCGCCCTTGACGTCGTGGTCGTCCGCGATGGCCGAGAGGTTGTCGCCGGAGCGGACCGTGTACGTCCCGTCGGCGACCTTCTCCGTCCGCGCGTCGCCGCGCGAGGCGTGCCGTCCGGGACGGTCGCCGCCGCTGCCGCTCTCGCCGCCCGTGGCGCGTCCGTCGTCGGCGCTGCCGCCGCGGTGGCGGCCGGTGGCGGAGTCGCCGGAAGAGGCGGCCGGGTCGTCGGAGCCGGGGGAAGTGGTGCCCTTCTGCCCGGACTTGCCGGAACCGTCCGGGTCGCCCTTGCCGTCGGCCTTGCCCGCGCCGTCCGTGCCGTCCGTGTCGCCCTTCTTACCCTTCTTGCCCGACTCGTCGTGATTCTTCTCTCGGGACGCGTCGCCGGAGCCGGGCGTGTCGCCCGCGTCGGCGGCGTCACCGGAGGAGGAGCCCGGGGTGCCTGACGTGTCGTCGGACGCGTCGGCGGAGCCGGAGGACTTACCGGCGCCCGCCTCCCCCTTCTCCTTGGCCTCACCCTTGTCCTTGGCCTCGCCCTTGTCCGCGGACTTCCCGCCCCCGGACGTGCCGGTGGAGTCGGAGGGCTCCGGGAGGACCGGACCGCCCGGGTCCACGTCGGCCGCGGCGCCACCGTCGGTGAGTTTGGCGATCGGGGCGCAACTCGGCCAGGCCTCGGGACCCTGGGCGTCGAGGATCTTCTCGGCCACGGCGATCTGCTGGGACTTGGAGGCCTGGTCGGCACTGGGCGCGTAGTCGAGGCCGCCGTACTGCTCCCATGTCTCCTGGGAGAGCTGGAGGCCTCCGTAGTACCCGTTCCCGGGGTTGGCGCTCCACGCGCCACCGCTCTCGCACTGGGCGAGCCTGTCCCAGGTGACCGTCTCGGCGGCGCTCGCGCTGGTGGCTCCGAGGAGCGGGATGGCGATGGCGGATCCGGTGACTCCTGCCGCGACGATCAGGGCCGGGGCCTGGCGGGGGCGTCGGTGACGACCATTGCCGGAGAGCATGCGGTTGCCTTTCACGAGACTATTGCGGCGACTTGGGCACCGGGTGCCCGAGTCGACGTGAAGGTAGCCGCAGTCGAACAGTTGTCACAAGTCGATGCAGCGGAGATCACGTGCACATCACAGTCGTGATGGGCCGTCAGTTATGCGTCAGCCGAAGGACTTTTCCTGTGCGGTCGTGAACTCCACCGGCAGGGTGCGCAGTCCTCGCATGATCAGCCCGCCACGCCACCGCAAATCAGCTGGGTCGGCCGCCAGTTGCAGGTCGGGAAGGCGCCGCAGCAGGGTCGCGAGGGCGGTCTGGCCCTCCAGACGGGCGAGCGGGGCGCCGAGGCAGTAGTGGATGCCGTGCCCGTACCCGAGGTGCGTGTTGTCGGTGCGGCTCAGGTCCAGGGTGTCGGGCCGCTCGAAGCGTTCGGGGTCGCGGTCGGCGGCGGCCAGCACGACGAGGACGGGGTCGCCCACGCCGATCTCCTGACCGCCGATGGTCAGCGCCTGGGTGGCGAACCGCCAGGTGGCCAGCTCCACGGGCCCGTCGAAGCGGAGCAGTTCCTCCACACCCGTCTCCAGGAGGCCGGTGTCGCCCTCCGCCAGCGCCTGTTGCAGGCGCGCGCGTTGCTCGGGGTGGGTGAGAAGGGCGTACATGCCGTTCCCGATGAGGTTGACGGTGGTCTCGAACCCGGCGAAGAGAAGGATGAAGGCCATCGCCGCGGCCTCGTTCGCCGTGAGGTGCTCGCCGTGGTCGGAGGCGCGGATGAGGCCGGAGATGAGGTCGTCGCCCGGTTCGAGGCGCTTGCGGTGGATCAACTGGACGAGATAGCCCCGCATCTTCTTCACGGACCGCGCGACACCGCCGCGGGGCCCGCCCTGGTGGCGGATCATCATGCCCGCCCAGTCGCGGAAGTCGTCCTGGTCCTCGCGGGGGACGCCGAGCAGGTCGCAGATGGCGTAGATGGGGAGCGGGAAGGCGAACTCGTGGATGAGGTCGGCCTCACCTTTCCCGGCGCCGCCCTTCCCCGCGCCGCCGCCCTCGGCGCCCTGCTTGTCGAGGATCGCGTCGATCAGGCCGTCCGTCAGCTCCTGCACACGCGGCGCGAACTCGGCGACGCGGCGCGGGGTGAACGCCTTCGACACCAGGCGCCGCAGGCGGGTGTGGTCCGGCGGGTCGATGTTGAGCAGATGCGTCATCAGCTCCGCCTTGCGCTCGCCGGGGATGCCGGTCTTGCCCTTGGCGTGGGCGGGCTCGTCGTGGTGCGCGGGGTTCTTGCTGAGCCGCTGGTCGGCGAGGGCCTGGCGGGCGTCGGCGTACCGGGTGACCAGCCAGGCGTCGACGCCGCTGGGCAGCGTGGTCCTGTGCACCGGCGAGTTCTCGCGCAGCCAGGCGTACGCGGGGTAGGGGTCGGTGGCGAACTCCCAGGTGAAGAGTTCGGGCCCCTGGGGCTTGTCGACTGGTCCGCTCGGCTGGTCAGGCATCCCCCGACGGTATCCGGCGCTCCCCTCGCCCGTGCCCGCCGGTGGCTCACATGCGTCCGGCATCCTCCCCGGCATCTTGCCCGGCGCCCTCCGCCGCCCGTACCGCGTCGCGGTAGGCGCGGGCCGCGGCCCGCAGAGCCGCCTCGGGGTCGATGCCCTCCGCTTCCGCGCGCAGGGCCAGGGCGAGGAGTTCGTACCCCACGCCCTCGCCCTGCGGGAGCGGGACGGGAAGGCCCGCCGTGCGGACACGTGAGGCGAGCTTCGCGGCGAGGGCCAGGGCGGGCTGGCCGAGCGGGATGCCCTCCGTGAGCGAGGTGCGCTGCTTCTCCACCGCCTTGGTGCGCAGCCAGTGCGCCTTCACGTCCTCGGGGGTGTCCGCCGAGTCGTCGCCGAAGACGTGCGGGTGGCGGTGGATGAGCTTGTCGACGATGCAGCCCGCGACGTCGTCGACGGAGAAGGGGTCCTCGGTGTCCTCCTCGGCGATACGGGCGTGGAAGATCACCTGGAGCAGTACGTCGCCCAGCTCCTCGCGCAGCTCGTCCCGGTCGCCGTCCTCGATCGCCTCGACCAGTTCGTACGCCTCCTCGATCGCGTACTTCGCCAGGCCCTTGTGCGTCTGCCGCGAGGACCAGGGGCACTCGTCGCGGATCTGGTCCATCACCTGGACGAGGTCGAGCAGGCGGGCGCCCGGCAGGTCGTAGGAGGCGGGGAGCAGTTCGAGGTCGGGCATCGCGACGCGGCCCGAGCCGGCGAGGCGGGCCAGGCCGTCGGTGAGGGGGCGGTCGCCCTCGGCCCCGGCGACGACGAGGACCGTGCGCCCGCCCGCGCAGGCGTCCACCAGCTCCTCGGCGGTGGGCGACGCGTGCGTCACGGCGACGCCGGCCTCGCGCAGATACGGCAGCTGGGGGTGGTCGGCGTCGCCGCACAGCACCTCGTCGGCGCCGTGCAGGGCCTGCCAGGCGGGCCAGGACAGCAGGCCGGGCGCGACGCGGTGGCTGGTGGTCAGCAGGATGACCCGCCCGGCGGAAGCCTCGGCGGAGGCCGAACCGTCGGCCGGGGGCGTGGGCGGGGCCGGGGGCGGAGTAACGATCTCGTTCACCCGACGAACGTAACCCAGCCCCTGGCCACCGGAGTCTCCGCCTAAGCCTCCCGGTCCGCCGCGCTCGCCCCCGAGGCGGTGACCTGTCGGATCCAGGGGGTCTTCGCGTCCGTGCGCTTGTTCTTGTCGACGTCCCACGAGCCGTACCGCGGGTTCAGGTCGATGTCGAGCTTCTTGGACGCGGCCGTCAGCGCCTTCCAGAAGAGCGCCTGGCCCTCCGGCGAGTTCATGTCCGCGCCCAGCTTCTTGGCGAGTTTCTGGGCCTCGATCTCCGTGCGGAGGCTGTCGTCCAGGCGGGCCGGGGCGACGCTGTACTGCTGGAGCCAGCCCTCCTCCAGCGCCTTCCTGCCGCCCGCCTGCTTCTCCAGGCCCGCGCGCATCGTCTGGATGTCGCGGCGCGTGACGCTCACCCCGGCGTCGGCGGCCGCGCGGTGCAGCACCTCGTCCAGGACCATCGTGTGCAACGTGGCGCGGGTGAGGCCGCCGGACTTGGCGATGGCCTGCGCGTACCGCTCGTCGTCGGGGATGGCGGCCCGCTGCGCGTCGCGCACCTCGTTCACCCGGCCCTCCAGCTGCGCGACCGTGATGCGGTCGCCGCCGACGACGGCCGCGGCGCCGGGGTGCGCCTCGTTGCCGCAGGCGGTGAGGAGGGGGGCCGCGGCGAGCGCGGCGGTGGAGAGGAGGAGCGCGGTACGACGACTGGTGCGGCGGTGCAAGGTGGGCCTCCCGGTGGAGATTGTGCGGCGGTGCACAAAGTCTTGCGGTGATCGATGTTAGGCAGTGACCGTCTTCTCGGCCAGCTATTCGACAGCTATTCGCCCAACGATTTCCCGGGAGTTGGGGCACCCTCCGCCCCGCCGTTCGGGCCTAACCGCGCATCTGCCCCAGCCACTGGAGCGTCCGGTGGATCTCCGCCGGGAACGGGTGTCCGGGGCCGTGCACCAGCTCCGCGTCGTGCAGCAGCCGCGCCAGCGTGTCGTGGGCGGCGCCCCGGTCGCCGAGGGCCAGCAGCAGGTGGCCCATGCGGCGGCGGATCTCCAGGGACTGGCGGCGGTCGTCCGTCGCGTACTGGTTCTCGTAGTAAGGGAGCAGCGCGCGGTACTCGGCGAGCGCCGCCGCCGGTTCGCCGAGCTGTTCGAGGCACTGCGCGGCCTCGTAGCGGAACTGGAGGGAGTGCGGGTCGGCGTGGCCGGACTCGGCGGCCCGCTCGTCGGCGAGGCGCCGCAGCTCGGGCAGGGCGCGGCGGTACTGCCCGTCGTCCATGAGCGTGGCCGCGTACTGCTTGCGGAGCGTGCGGACGACCGGGGAGTGCTCGCCGTGCTCGGCGGCGGCGGCCGGGAGGATCGCGCCGAGGATGTCCACGGCCTGGGTGATGCGGCCCTCGCCGAGGAGCCGTTTGACGTCCTCGACGGCGCGGACGACGTCCTGGCGGGGCGGCGGACTCGGCGGCTGCGGCGGCATGTCGGGGGCGGGCGCGGGCGTCGCGGCGCGGTCCGGCCAGGGCGCGAGCGGGCGCAGGAAGGGCCGGGTGGGGTCGAGCGGGCGGCCCGAGGGGATGCCGCGGGCGGGCAGCAGCGGCGCCAGCTCCTCGTAGACGTGCTGGGCGCTGCCGGGGCGGTGCTGGGGGTCCTTGGCGAGCAGGCGCAGGACCAGGGATTCGAGGGCGTCGGGCACTTCGGGGCGCAGGCGGCGGACCGGCAGCGGCGGCTCGTAGAGGTGGCGGTGGAGGACTCCGAGGGCGGTGGAGCCGGAGAACGGCACGTCGCCGCTGAGCAGTTCGTGCATGAGGACGCCGAGGGCGTAGAGGTCGGTGTACGGGCCGACGGCGCCGCCCATCGCCTGCTCGGGCGCCATGTACGCGGGGCTGCCGATCGGTGAGCCGGTGTGGGTGAGGCGGGTGGTGTCGGTGTCCATCACGGAGGCGATGCCGAGGTCGAGGACGCTGATCGTGCCGTCCTGCTTGACCATCACGTTCCGCGGCTTGAGGTCGCGGTGGACGATCGGCACGGCGTGCACCGCGGAGAGCACGGCGCACAGCTGGGCGGCGATGGCGACGGCCCACTGCCAGGGGTAGGGGTCGTGCTCGGCGAGGTGGTCGCCGAGGTCGGCGCCGTCGACGTACTGCATGACGAGGAAGAGGGCCCCGTCCTCGGAGGGCTCGCTGCCCGCGTCGTGCACGGTGACGAGGCCGGGGTGGTCGACCTGCGCGGTCACCCGGCACTCGCGCACGAAGCGGCGGCGCAGCTCCTCGGCCTCGGCGCCCGCGACCCGGTCGGGGCGGAGCAGCTTCACGGCGACGCGCCGGTCCAGGCGCTGGTCGTACGCCGTCCAGACCTGGCCCATGCCGCCCTGGCCGATGAGCGTGGACAGTTCATAGCGCCCCGCGACGACCCGGCCGCCTCGGCCGCCGGTTCCGGTCCCCGGTACCACGGTCAGCCGCCGCCCTGCCGCTTGCGCAGATAGTCGCTCAGCTCGTCCAGCTCGGCGCGGACCTGGTGGATGCGGGCAGGCGCGGGCGGCGCGGCGGGGGGCGGGGTCTGCCCGCCGACGGGGGTCTGGCCGCCAACAGGGGTCTGCCCGCCGATGGGAGCCTGCTGGACCACGGGGGCCTGCTGGACCACGGGAGCCTGCTGGGCCACGGGGGCCTGCTGGGCGGGGGGTTCGGGGGCGGTGGGCTGCTGCGGCGGGTAGCCGTAGGCGGGCCGCGTCTGCTGCTGCGCGTAGCCGGGGAAGGACTGCGCCCCGGCCGCGTACCGGCTGAAGTGCCGTATCTCCGCGAAGAGGTAGTAGGCGACGGCGGCCATCAGCGTGCAGAGCAGGACGATCATGCCCGCGTTGCCCGGCCCCTGGAACTCGTCCTCGCCCGGGTCCACCCCGATCAGCACGAGCCCCGTGATGTCGAGGGCCGTCACGACGGCGAGGACGACCCAGTCGTACGCCTTGCGGGTCACTATGGCGAGCCGCAGCAGCGGGGCCCACGCGAGCAGGCCGCAGGTCATGACGGCGAGCGCTACGAACACCACGCGCAGCGTCACCTGTGTACCCCCTGGCGGGGGCGGCGGTTGCCGCTGCGCGTAGCCGTGGCCGTGGCCGTGCATGGCTGCTCCTGGTACCTGAAGGACGAACGAATGCGGATCGAGCGTATAGGCCGACCACGGGAAGCGGTCCCGGGTTGTACCGAACCCTGTACCGAACCGTTGTCGTACTGGTCACGCGGCCTCCGTGGGAGCGTCTCACTCCGGCGGAAGCGTGCCTTCCGTCAGTCCGTCGTGCATGCCGCGCACCAGCTGCTCGCCGAGCCTGCCCGCGAGGCGCAGGGCGTCCTCGAAGGCGGCGAGTTCACGGAACCGCTCGCTGTGGCCCCGCTGCCCTTCGAGCGGCAGCCGGGGCAGCCGCAGACGGCGGACGTCGAGCCGGGCGGAGGTGGAGGCGTAGCTGCTGGCGCGGCGGTGGTTGGCGGTGCCGCGCAGGAAGCCCGCGACGAACCACGGGTCGAGCGCGGCCGGGTCGGGCCGCAGCAGGGTGAGGCCGCGGCCGAGCGCGGCGCCCGCGGTGGCCTCGTCGATCACGCGGGCCGCGGCGCCGCCGCCGGAGACGGGGACGACGACGTCGCCGGGCTCGGTGCGGACGACGGTCTCGTCCGGGGCGCCCTCGTGGGCGGTGCCGGAAGGGGCGCCGCCGGTCAGCACGTCGTGGTCGGTGAGGACGGGGACGCCGGTGGCCCCGGCGCCGGTGCCGGTGTGCAGGGTCAGGGCGCCCGCCCTCGCCAGTTCGCCGATGGTGGTCGAGGGCGGGTGCGGGGCGCCGGCGGGCTCGTCCGGCGCGAGGGCCGGTGTCAGGTCCGCGGCCCGGCGCAGCGCCTCGCCGAGGCTCTCCCGTACGGTCGCCAGTTCCGTGCTGCCGCCGCCGGTGGCGGGGGGCGGCAGCCTGCGGGCGGGGGCCAGGTCGACCTCGTCGTCGAGGAGTTCGAGCACCGGCACCGAGCGGGCGAGGCCGGGGCGTTCCTCGGCGGTGCCGTGCCGGTCGAAGGCGCGCCAGGCGTCGAGCACGGCGTCATGGACGGCGGGCCAGAGCTGTTTGTCGCGCCCGTCGGCGGCGAGGACCCCGGCCGCCTCGACCAGGAGCAGTTCGGGGGCGGGCGGTGCGGCGGGGCCGGGCCTGCGCAACACCCAGACGTGCAGGGGGAGGTTGTAGGGGGGCGCGGCGCCGGCCGGCAGGGCGATGACCGCGCGCAGGGCGCCGCGGCGGAGCAGGTCGGCGCGGATGCGGCGGCCCGAGCGGCGGGAGGCGGCGGCGGGCGGCATCAGCAGGACGGCGGTGCCGCCGTCGACGAGGCGGGCCAACGCGTGCTGGACCCAGGCGAGTTCGGATTCGGCGCGGGCCGGGAAGCCGTACTCCCAGCGGGTGTCGTAGGCCAGTTCGTCGTGGCCCCAGTTCCGTTCGTTGAACGGCGGGTGGCAGAGCACGGCGTCGGCCCTGCGGTCGTCGTAGGCGTCGGCGAGCAGGGTGTCGGCGGCCATGGTGCGCACGGTCGCGTCGGAGTGCAGGGCGAGGCGCAGCGCGGTGAGGGCGGCCAGTTCGGGCGCGCTGTCCTGGCCGTACAGGTACTGGTCGGGGCGCGGCGGGACGGCGCGCAGCAGGGCGCCGGTGCCGCAGGCGGGGTCGAGGACCGTGCGGGCGGGGGCGGCGATCTGGGCCAGCTCGGCCATGAGCGCGGCGGGGCCCGCCGGGGTGAGCGTGTACTGGCGGGGGTTGGCGTCGGTGTGCCGGCCGAGCAGGAACTCGTACGTCTGCTTGGCGCCCAGCTCGGCGGCCAGCTCCGCGACGCCGCGCAACAGCGGTACGGACGGCTGGAGTTCGACGGGCTCGGGGACGCGCACGGCCCGCCTGCGCCGCACCCCGAACCGCATCGCGACCACCTCGTCAAGCTCGCCCGGCAGGAGCTGGGCCATCCGCTCGTCCGACACCGCGCTCACCGCGAGCCAGGCGGAGGGCCTGTCGCGGACCAGGAGCAGGGCACAGCCCGCGTGCAGGAGGGCGGTGACGGGTCCCGCGGGGTGTCCGGCGAGCTGCTGCCAGACGCGTTCGCGCAGGGGGACCTCGATGAGCTTGCCCTGGGCGCGCAGCCAGCGTTCGACGTCGGCGAGCGCGAAGGCGGGGCTGGTCTCCGTGCCGCCGACGGGTCTGGGGAAGTCCCCGTGCCTGCGGCGCCAGTTGCTGACGGCGGCCCGGCCCACCCCGGCCAGCCTGGCGATTCCGGCGGCGGTCACCTCGGTCGCGTCGTCCCGCGGCTTCATTGCAGCAGCTCCCCTCGTCGCGCGGGGTCAGTCGCGCGGAGTCGAGCATACCCAGAGCACCATCCGCACGGGCGGCTTCACGCGCGTTAACCCCCGATTCACAGAACCTCATGTTGACTCGGTTCACAGGATTCTGGTGTGATGACTCCACCGAACGACTTCTCTGGGGGGTTCCCATGCGTCACCACCTGCGTCACCCGCGTCTGCGCCGTACCGCGATCGCCGCCGTCTGTCTCGCCACCGCCGCCACCGCGGGCCTCACGGCCTGCGGCAGCGAGGGCGGATCCGCGAAGAAGGCCGACAAGGGCCCCTTCGCCGGCATGTCCGGCGGCAAGATCGCCGAGAAGGCCGTCAAGGCGACCTCGGGCGCCAAGTCCCTGCGCATCAAGGGCGATGTCCCGGACGGCGAGGGCGGGATGCTCTCGCTGAACATGGCCATGGACACCAAGGGCAAGTGCGCGGGCACCATGGGCATGAACAAGGAGGGGTCGATCGAGTTGATCGTCCCGGGCAAGACCGTCTACATGAAGTACGACGAGGAGTTCCTGCGCGCGCAGAGCAAGGGCGAGCCCGCGGCCGACGTACAGGCCACGGTGGACATGCTCGCGGACCGCTGGGCGAAGACGAAGGCGACGAGCGCCGACGCGAAGGAGATCGCCGCGTTCTGCGACCTCGACACCGTGCTCGCCGACTTCAAGGGCGTCAGCTCCGTGGCCCGCAGGGGTGGGACGACCAAGGTCGACGGCACCCCCGCGATCAAGCTCATGGAGACCGACGGCAAGGAGAAGTACACCCTCTACGTCGCCACCGAGGGCAAGCCGTACCTGCTGCGGGTCGACACGGAGAAGGGCGGGAAGGTGGACACCCTGAAGTTCACCGACTACGACAAGCCGGTGAAGGCGAAGGCGCCGACCGGCGACGTCCTCGACTTCGACAAGCTGTAGGGCTGCCGCGGCGCGCCTACAGCGTGTGCCGCACCCATATGTTCGGCTCCACGTATACGCCGTAGCCCCGCGCCGGTTCGCAGTGCACCGGCACCAGGGCGCCCGGCACCTCGACCGGGCCCTCCTCGTCGAAGGGCAGCCCGGTCCACTCGCGCCACTGCGCGGTCGAGCCGGAGACCGTCATCGAGGCGTGCGCGACCTTCTCGATGACGCCGCCCGCGCGGACGTGCACCCGCAGCCACGGGTCGTGCGGCAGCCCGTCCTCGCGCGTGCGGCGGGCGTACTCGTCGATGGGCGCGGCCGGTTCGAGGTGCTTGGCGTTGGGGCGTACGGGCGCGACCACCTCGGTGAAGCCGCGGGCGCGGGCGTTCTCCCGCATCGCCGCGAGCATCCGCCCCGATATGCCCCTGCCCTGCGCGGTGAGGTCCACGGTGATCTCGATGGCGCTGACCGTGTCGGGCTCCTTGCCGTGCCGCAGGTCGGAGAAGGCCCAGAGCAGGACCTGGTCCCAGCCGCCGTCGGGCAGTTCGCCCCCCGCGCGGCCGCGCAGGGCGAGCGGGACGCTGAAGGCGCGGGCCACGACCTTGCCGGTCCCGTCCGTGGCGACCAGGACGTACTCGGGGAGGTCCGCGACGATCCTGCCGATCAGGGACCAGCCGACGGGGTCGTGGAGGATGAACTCGGGCCAGTCCTCGGCCATTTTCCAGAGGGGGCCGACGAGTTCTGGCCGCTCGGCCAAGGTGGTGATCTTCAGCTCCATGCGGGGGTAGGGTACGCGTCCCTCCGGGTGGGCGGCATGGAATTACCTGCGGCAACGTCGTGGCTGGTCGCGCAGTTCCCCGCGCCCCTTCGGGGCGCATACCTCGCGGGACGCCACCCTGGCCGGAGGCCCCGAAGTGGCCCCGAAGGGGCCCTGAAGGGGCGCGGGGAACTGCGCGGCCAGCCCCCACTCGGCCGCAGATATCGCCTCAGTCGGCGCGGAAGCGGGGCGGTGCGCTCGTCGGGGCGGGGCCGGTCGGGAGTTTCCTGTCGGGGCAAGCCGACAGGACCTTCCTCATCGCCCGCTTCTCGGGCGCCGTCACCCACACCCCGTACTTCTTCTTCACCCCGACCTGTCCGGCCACGTACGCGCAGCGGTACGCCTTGTTCGGGGGGAGCCAGGTCGCCGTGTCGCCGTCGCCCTTGCTGCGGTTGGGGCCCGCGTCGACCGCGAGGAGGTTCAGCGGGTCGTTGGCGAAGGCGATGCGCTTGGCCGGTGCCCACTGGGCCGCGCCCTTCTGCCAGGCGTCCGAGAGCGCGACGAGGTGGTCGATGTCGACCTGGCTGCGGCCGCGCCGGAACGTCACGTCCTTGCCGGAGTACGGGTCGGGCGCGAGCCTGCCCGCGACGACCTGGCAGTCCCCGCCCCGGTATCTGACGTCCTTCAGGTCCCGCTTGAGTATGTCGTCCCGGGTGGGACAGCGATTGGAGTCCGTGTCGGCCCAGGCGCTGCCGAACCGGGCCCGGTCGTAACCGGTCTTGGGCGCACGGCCCTTGACCGTGAGCGTGTCGACGGCCGCCAGCGCGGACCCCGCCTCGGCACCGGCACCGGCACCGGCACCGGCACCGCCCCCGCTCCCGCCGTCCGTCCGCACGTCGCAGCCGGTGAGCAGCGCGGGCACGGCGACCAGCGCGAGCAGGGCCGAGGTGGTGCGCCGGTTCACCGTACGACCACCGTGTCGCCGAGGGCGAGCGGCGCGGGCGTCACGACGTCCGTGTGGATGCCGATGCACATGCCGCGGGCGGCGGTCAGCGTCTTGAGGACGCGGTTGTCCTCGGGGAGGCCGGGCTGGGCCTGGGTGACCATGACGCAGCGCTTGACGCGCTTGATGCCGCGCAGCCGGAGCGGGGCCGTGTCCCGGCCGCCGCCGAGGACGATCTCGCGGCCGATCCAGTCCTCCTCGATCCAGGGCTCGTCGGTCTCCACGACGATGTTCTTGCGCAGCCGCCGTACGTCGACGGGGTCGGCGTCACCGAGCAGGCCGCCGAGCGCGCGGAGCGAGGCGGTGCCGATGAGGGAGACGGGGGAGACGTCCTTGAGGCTCTCCGAACCGTCCTCGGCCTCACGGACCAGTTCGACACCGTCGCCGAAGCGCTCGGGGACGCGGGGGTCCCCGGGGCGCAGCGTCGCGCCGTCCGGCGCGGTGATGACGGGCAGGCCGTCGTCGTCGTACGCCGCGTAGTGCTCCAGGAGCCCGGGGATGCGGCGGAAGCGCGGGTGGTTCTTGCCGCTGCCCAGCTTGCCGTCGGCGCAGCGCAGGGCCCACCGCCGGTCGCCGATGGCGCCCCCCGCGTCGAACTCCAGCCGGTCGTGCTCCTCACCGAGCATCGACTTCACCGGGAACCTGCGCAGCCCCACGACCTTGAGCGTCACTGCGCTCTCCCCTCCCCTGGGCGGACTTGGCGACCTCCACGGTAGCTGCCGCGCGTCGCGGGCCGCGGTCCGCCTCCTCGGCCCGGAACGCCGGGGCAAAAGCCGTACCATCTGCTGATCCGTCACGCTTCAGGAGATCCATGCACAAGCGCCTGCGCCGACTCGCCGTCCTGCTCGCCGTCATCGCCGTCGGCGCCACGGCGTGCGGCCCTTCCGACGCCTCCTCCGCTCCGTCCGCGAGCACACCGACGGCAGTGAGCACGCCGACGGCGCCGAGTGCCTCCCCCAGTGCCCGGGGCAGGGGTCTGAAGGGCGCGGCGGCCGCCTTCTACCTGCGGACGCTGCGCAAGCACTACCCGGATCTCGACCACATCAGCGACGACGCGCTCGTCGCGGAGGGCGACGCGCTGTGCACCATCCGGGGCGCGGCCCTCGGCGAGCAGTTCACGAAGTCCATGCGCCGGCTCGGCACGTCCAAGAAGCAGACCTCCCGCATCATGGGCGCCGCGCACGGCCTCTGCCGGGACGAGGACGAACAGCTGTACAAGGACTGACGCGGCTTCCGGGGGGCGGGTCCCGGGGCCCGGGGGATTACCTCCGCGGTAATCGACCCTCCCCCCGCTCCCCGGCAGGATCGGGCCCATCAGCCGAGTCCGGAGCCGAGGAGAACCCCCATGACCGCCGAGCACACCCGCGCCACCGTCCAGGAGTTCCTCGCCGCCCGCGTCGCCGGGGACACGGCACGGCTCACCGCCCTCTTCGCCGACGAGGTCGACTGGCTGCTCGCCGAGAACCCCGCCGTGCCGTGGATCAGGCCCAGGACCACGGCCGCCGAATGCGCCGCCCAGTTCACGGAGTTGATGGAGCACACCGTGCCCGAGGACGCCCGTGCCCGCGTCGACACCTTCCTCGTCGACGGCGCCGACGCCGTCCTGATGGGCCACGTCTCGGGCACCGTACGCGCCACCGGCAAGTCCTTCGAGGGCCCCTTCGCGCTGCGGCTCACCGTGGAGGAGGGCCGGATCACCCGGCACCACCTCTACGAGAACAGCCTGTCGATAGCCGAGGCGTGCACCGCCTAGGCCCCGCAGCACCGCCCAGGCCCCGGAGCGCCCCCGTCGGCCCAGCGCTACGACCCCAGGATCGACGTGAGGAACTCCCCCACCCAGCCGAGCAGTTCGCGCCCGATCAGCGGCTTGCCGCCCACCTTCGCGGTCTTGGGGCGCGGCACCAGGATCTGGTGGGCGTTGGCCCTGATGACCGTGCCGGGGTAGAGCCGCTTGAGCCTCAGCTCCTGCGACTCCCGCAGCTCCACCGGCGCGAAGCGGATGTTGTTGCCCTGGAGGACGATCTCGCCGACCTCGCAGGCGCGGGCGAGCATCCGCAGGCCCGCCACGAGCAGCAGGTTCTCCACCGGCTCCGGCAGCTTGCCGTAGCGGTCGGTCAGTTCCTCGCGTACCGCCCTGATGTCCTCCTCCGTGTTGGCGGAGGCGATGGCGCGGTAGGCCTGGAGGCGCAGCCGCTCGCCGGGCGCGTAGTCGTGCGGGACGTGCGCGTCCACCGGCAGCTCGATCTTGACCTCCAGCGGCGGCTCCTCCTCGACCCCGCCCTCCAGCGAGGCGCGGTAGTCCGCCACGGCCTCGCCGACCATGCGTACGTACAGGTCGAAGCCGACGCCCGCGATGTGCCCGGACTGCTCGCCGCCGAGCAGGTTTCCGGCGCCGCGGATCTCCAGGTCCTTCATCGCCACGTACATGCCCGCGCCCATCTCCGTGTGCTGGGCGATGGTCGCGAGGCGCTCGTGGGCGGTCTCCGTGAGGGGCTTCTCCGGGGGGTAGAGGAAGTAGGCGTAACCGCGGTCGCGGCCCCGGCCGACGCGGCCGCGCAGCTGGTGCAGCTGGGAGAGGCCGAAGTTGTCGCCGCGCTCCACGATCAGCGTGTTGGCGTTGGAGATGTCGATGCCGGACTCGACGATCGTCGTCGAGACGAGCACGTCGAACTTCTTCTCCCAGAAGTCCACGACGACCTGCTCCAGGGCCTGTTCGGACATCTGGCCGTGGGCGGTGGCGATGCGGGCCTCGGGCACGATGTCCCGGAGCCGCGCCGCCGCGCGGTCGATGGACTCGACGCGGTTGTGGATGTAGAAGACCTGGCCCTCGCGCAGCAGCTCGCGGCGGATCGCGGCGCCGATCTGCCGCTCCTCGTACGGCCCGACGAAGGTCAGGACCGGGTGGCGCTCCTCGGGCGGGGTGGTGATCGTGGACATCTCGCGGATGCCGGTCACGGCCATTTCGAGCGTACGGGGGATGGGGGTGGCCGACATGGTCAGCACGTCCACGTTGGCCCGCAACTTCTTCAGCTGCTCCTTGTGCTCGACGCCGAAGCGCTGCTCCTCGTCGACGATGACCAGGCCCAGGTCCTTGAACTTGGTCTCGGCGGAGAAGAGGCGGTGCGTGCCGATGACGATGTCCACCGAGCCGTCGCGCAGGCCCTCCAGGGTCGCCTTCGACTCCGTCTCGGTCTGGAAGCGGCTCAGCGCCCGTACGTTGACCGGGAACTGGGAGTAGCGCTCGGAGAACGTGCCGAAGTGCTGCTGGACCAGGAGCGTGGTGGGGACCAGGACGGCGACCTGCTTGCCGTCCTGCACCGCCTTGAAGGCCGCGCGGACGGCGATCTCCGTCTTGCCGTAGCCGACGTCGCCGCAGATCAGGCGGTCCATCGGGACCGTCTTCTCCATGTCCTCCTTGACCTCGGCGATCGTGGTGAGCTGGTCGGGCGTCTCCACGTACGGGAAGGCGTCCTCCAGCTCGCGCTGCCAGGGCGTGTCGGGGCCGAAGGCGTGGCCGGGCGCGGCCATGCGGGCGGAGTACAGCTTGATCAGGTCCGCGGCGATCTCCTTGACCGCCTTCTTCGCGCGCGCCTTCGTCTTCGTCCAGTCGGCGCCGCCGAGGCGGTGGAGCGTCGGCGCCTCGCCGCCCACGTACTTGGTGATCTGCTCCAGCTGGTCGGTGGGGATGTAGAGCCGGTCGCCGGGCTGGCCGCGCTTGGCGGGCGCGTACTCCACGACCAGGTACTCGCGGGTGGCGCCCTGGACCGTGCGCTGCACCATCTCGATGTAGCGGCCGACGCCGTGCTGCTCGTGGACGATGTAGTCCCCGGCCTCCAGGGTCAGCGGGTCGATCGTCTTGCGGCGGCGCGCGGGCATGCGCTGGCCGTCCTTGCCGGCCGCCTTCTGCCCGGACAGGTCGGTCTCGGTGAGGACGGCGAGCTTCAGGGCGGGGTCGACGAAGCCGTAGTCGATCGAGCCGCAGGAGACGTGCACCAGCGACGGTGTCAGCTCGGTGAGGTCGCCGTCCAGACGGGCCGCGATGCCCTCCGCGCCCAGGACCTCGACGGTGCGGGCGGCGGGGCCGTGGCCCTCGGTGACGTAGACCGTGCGCCAGCCGTCGGCGAGCCAGCCCTTGGTGTCGGCGAGGGCCTTCGCGGTGTCGCCGCGGTAGGTCTCCGGGGCGTGCATGCCCAGCTTGAGGGTGTTCTCGTCCAGGCCCTCGTCGGCGGCGAAGGGGCTCACCGACCACCACATCATGCCGAGGTCGCGGGCGTGGTCCCGGACGTCGGCGATGCCCCGCAGGGAAGCGGCGCCCACGTCGATCGGGGCCTCGCCGCCGCCGGCCGTCGCCGCCCAGCTGGCGTGCAGGAACTCCTGCGAGGTCGCCACCAGGTCGGCCGCGCGCGTGCGCACCCGCTCCGGGTCGCAGACCACGGCCATGCTGTTCTTCGGCATGACGTCGAGCAGCAGCTCCATCTCGTCCACGAGGACCGGGGCCAGCGACTCCATGCCCTCGACCGCGATGCCCTCGGCGATCTTGTTGAGCAGTTCGCCCAGCTCGGGGTGGTCTTCGGCGAGGGCCGCGGCCCGCCGCCGTACCTCGTCGGTGAGCAGCAGCTCGCGGCAGGGCGGCGCCCACAGGCCGTGCTCGGCGACCTCAAGGGAGCGCTGGTCGGCGACCTTGAAGTAGCGGATCTCCTCGACGTCGTCGCCCCAGAACTCGACGCGCAGCGGGTGTTCCTCGGTCGGCGGGAAGACATCGAGGATGCCGCCGCGGACGGCGAACTCGCCGCGCTTCTCGACCAGTTCGACCCGGGAGTACGCCGCTGCCGCCAGCGCCGCCACGATCTCGTTCAGGTCAGTGGTCTCACCCTGGCGCAGGGCCACCGGCTCCAGGTCGCCCAACCCCTTGACCTGCGGCTGGAGCACCGAGCGGACCGGCGCGACGATCACGGAGACCGGGCCGGTCTCGGGGTCGTCCGGGCGGGGGTGGGCGAGGCGGCGCAGGACGGCGAGGCGGCGGCCGACCGTGTCGGAGCGGGGCGAGAGGCGCTCGTGCGGCAGCGTCTCCCACGAGGGGTAGTCCACGACGCCGTCCGGCGGCAGGATCGTGCGCAGCGCGGCGGCCAGGTCCTCCGCCTCGCGGCCGGTGGCCGTCACGGCGAGGACGGGGCGGCCGGAGTCGCGGGCCAGCGCGGCGACCACGAAGGGGCGGGCCGCGGGCGGGCCGACCAGGTCGACGTGCGAGCGGTGGCCGTCGGCGGCGGCCTTGACCGCCTCGGCGAGTGCCGAGTCCTTGACGACAGCGTCCAGCAGACCGTGCAGGCTCATGGAAGGCTTTCTCTCGGGCCGGGGGGAGCTCCAGCCTACGACTTCCGGGGCTCCCGGTGCGGGGCCTCGGCTCGGGGCGCCTGGCGGGGGCGGGGCTTGTCTGACGCACAATGTTCCGACGGCGGGGCTGTCGTCCTGCCACGGGGCTCCGCCCCGGACCCCGCTCCTCAATCTCCCCCGGACTCCGTCCGGGGGGACCCCCGAGGGGCTGAATACGGGGCTGCTGTTGCCCCCCGCCTACGAGGAAGCGACGCCCATGCCCGGAGCACAGCCCGACGCCCCCGCCCCGGTGCGCGGCGATGGGCTCATACCGTCGCGGGACCAGACCTCTCCCGGCCCCCGCAAGGGGACCCGCTCCGTCTGGGACCGCGCCCCGCATCTTCTCGCCGCCGCGCTGTTCCTCGCGTACGCCACCGTGTCCATCGGGCGCTACCGGCGCATGGAGAGCCGTTCCTGGGATCTGGGCATCTTCGAGCAGGCCGTGCGGGCCTACGCCCACCTCCAGGTGCCGGTCGCCGACCTCAAGGGGCCCGGCGCCAACATCCTCGGCGACCACTTCAGCCCCGTCACCGCGCTGCTCGCGCCCGCCTACCGGCTCTTCCCCTCGCCCCTCACGCTGCTCGTCGCGCAGGCGCTGCTGCTCGCCGTCTCCGCGATCCCCGTCACGCGCGCCGCGACCCGGCTGCTCGGGCGCGGCTCGGGCCTGGCGATCGGGGTCGCCTACGGGCTCTCCTGGGGGATCCAGCGCGCCGCCGACTTCGACTTCCACGAGATCTGCTTCGCCGTACCGCTGATCGCGTTCTCCCTCGAAGCCCTGCTGCGCCAGCGCTGGCGGGCGGCGCTGCTGTGGGCGCTGCCGCTGGTCCTCGTCAAGGAGGACCTGGGGGTGACGCTCGCCGCCATCGGGCTCGTCGTCGCGATCCGCGCCCACCGCCGCGGCCACTCCAAGGCCGTGCCCTACGCCCTTGCCGTCACGGCCTTCGGCGCCGTCGCCACCCTAGTGACGCTCACCCTGGTCATTCCCGCGTTCAACTCGGGGGGCGCGTACGACTACTGGGACAAGGTCGGCGAGGGCGGCGCGGCCGCCGGGGCGCTCGGCGGGCTGGACACCAAGCTGCGTACGCTCGCCTGGCTGCTTGTCCCCACCACCGGGCTCCTCGCCCTGCGCTCACCGCTGCTGCTGGTGGCGCTGCCCACGCTCGGCTGGCGCTTCCTCTCCGCCGACGACCACTACTGGGGCACCGACTGGCATTACAGCGCCGTCCTGATGCCGGTGATCCTGCTCGCCCTCGTCGACGCCGTCGACATCCTGCGCCGCAATGAGCGGCCGTGGCTGCGGCAGTACGCCGACCGGCTGCCGGCCTGCGCGGCCGCCGCCGCGCTGGCCCTGACGACCTCCCTGCCGCTGGCGGGCCTCACCGAGGCGAGGACGTACGAGAAGAGCGGGCGCGTCACCGCGGTGGAGCGGATGCTCGACCGGGTGCCGGACGGCGCCACCGTCGAGGCGAACATAGGGCCCATCAGCAGGCTCACCTCCCGCGCCCGCGTCTTCTGGGTGGGCGCCGCCCACCCGGTCGTCCCCCGGTACTTCGCCCTCGACGTGCGCTCCGGCTGGACCAAGGACCCGGTCGCGTACGCGGAGAAGCTGCACCCCGGTGCCGATTACGTGGCGGAGGACACCGCCTACGGATACGTACTGCTGCGCAAGGTCTGAGGCGGGGCCGCGCGTGCGAGCAGGCCCCGGCGGGCACGCGTCGCCGCGCGTCCGCCGGGGCCTGTTTCCCCCGCACCCCCGTCGCGGTGGCTATTCGGTGGCGATCGCGTTCAGGACGTTCATCCGGCCCGCACGGAACGCCGGGACCAGGGCGGCGAACAGGCCCACGAACGCCGACCCGATGAAGACCGCGATGATCGTCGGCCACGGGATCTCCAGGACCTTCAGGCCTTCGAGAGCGAGGAGCTTCTGGGCCGTCGCCCCCCAGCCCATCCCCAGTCCGAGGCCGAGCAGCGCGCCGAAGAGGGCGATGACCACCGACTCCATGCGGATCATGCGGCGCAGCTGGCGGCGCGAGAGGCCGATGGCCCGCATCAGGCCGATCTCCCGGGTGCGCTCGACCACCGAGAGGGCCAGGGTGTTCACCACGCCGAGGATCGCGACGATGATCGCGAGGCCCAGCAGGCCGTAGACCATGTTCAGCATCTGGCCGACCTGGTCCTTCAGGGTCTGCTTGAAGTCGGTCTGGTCCATGACCTCGAACTGCGGGTAGGCGGCCAGCGACTTCTTGAGCGCCTCGTACGCCTTGTCCTGCTGCCCGGCGGCCGCCTCGGCGAGCACCATCTCGGTGAGCGGCATCCGGTCGGCGGGCACGTACCGCTCCGCGGTGGCGATGTCGGTGTACATCGCGCCCTTTTCGAGGGAGCCTTCGTCGGAGGTGATCGCCGCCAGCCTCAGCTCACCGGTGCGGCCGTCGTCGAAGGCGACCTTCAGCGTGTCGCCGACCTTCAGGTGGTGCTTGTCGGCGAAGTCCTCGCCCACGGACATGGCGTCCTTGCCGTACGCGGCCGACACGTCGCCGGAGACGGCCTCGCGGCGCAGGTCCTTGACGTAGGTCGGGTCGGTGGCGCTGAGGCCCGCGCCCTTGGTGACCTTGCCGTCGGGGGTGGTGATGTCGGCGCCGACGTCCTTGTAGCGGCTGAAGTGGTCGACGCCCGGGGTCTTGGTGAGGGCCCGCTCGGCCTCGGCCGTGAGCCCGCCCTTGCCCTGCACGATGAAGTCCGCGCCGACCGACTTGTCCAGCTCGGCCGTGGCGGAGGCGACCATCGAGGAGCCGACCACGGAGAGGCAGGCGACCAGCGCGAGGCCGATCATCAGGGCGGCGCCGGTGGCGCCGGTGCGGCGCGGGTTGCGCAGGGCGTTGCGCTCGGCCATCCGTCCGACGGGGCCGAACGCCCGCAGCAGGACCACGCTGATCACGCGGACCACACCGGAGGCCAGCACCGGGCCGATGACGACGAAGCCGATGAGGGTGAGCACGACCCCGCCGCCGAGGAAGAGCGACCCCTCCTTGGCCTTGTCGGCCTGCGCGGCGGCGTAGAGGCCGAGGGCGCCCACGCCGGTGAGGGCCAGGCCGATGACGGCGCGCAGCACGCTCGCCCTGCCGTCGGCCGGGGTGCCCGCGTCGCGCAGGGCGGCCATCGGGGAGACCTTGCCCGCCCGGCGTGCGGGGAGGTAGGCGGCGAGGACGGTGACGACGATGCCGAGGACCATGCCGATGACGGGCGTCGTCCAGCTGACGGTGAGGTCACCGGTGGACAGCTCCATGCCCATGCCGGACATGAGCTTCATCAGGCCGACGGCGAGACCGATGCCCGCGCCGACGCCGAGGACCGACCCGGTCACGCCGAGCAGCAGCGCCTCGATGAGCACCGAGCGGTTGACCTGCTTGCGGCTGGAGCCGATGGCCCGCATCAGGCCGATCTCGCGGGTGCGCTGGGCGACCAGCATCGAGAAGGTGTTGATGATCAGGAAGATGCCGACGAGGAAGGCGATCCCGGCGAAGCCGAGCATCGCGTACTTCATGACGTTCAGGAAGCCGCTGACGGACTCGCGGTTGTCGTCCGCGCTCTCCTTCTGCGTCTTGATGTCGTACGTGGCCTTGTCGAGGGCGCCCGCGACGCTCGCCTTCAGCTCGGTGTCGCTGACGCCCGCCCGGGCGGTGAGGTTGACGTGTGTGAACCGGCCGGTGGCGCCGAGGAGTTCGCGCTGGGCGGTGGGCGTGTCGAAGTAGACGACCGCGGCGCCGGGGTTGGTCACCTTGAAGGTGGCGATGCCGGTGATCCTCGCGGTGTGGTCGCCGGTCGCGGCGATGGTGCGCAGCTTGTCGCCGATCTTCAGGTCGTGCTTGTCGGCGGTGTCGGCGTCGACCATCACCTCGGTGGGGCCGCGCGGGGAGTGGCCGGAGGTGATCTCCATCGAACGCAGGTCGTTGCGCGTCCAGTTGCCCGCGAGCGTCGGGCCGCCGTTGGTGGGGCCGACGTTCTCGTTCCCGGCGTCGACGACGGTCACGCTCTGGCTGATGACCGCGCCCTCGGCGCTCTTGACGCCCTCGGCCCTCTTCGCCTCCTGGACGACGGAGGCGGGCATCGACTCGGGCCTGCCGCTGCGCGGCCCCTCGTCCGTGTCCTCGGCGGACTTGGGGGTGACCGTGACATCCGCGGAGGTGGCCGCGAAGAGCTTGTCGAAGGTGGTGGAGACGGTGTCGGAGAAGACGAGCGTGCCGCACACGAACGCCACCGACAGGATGACGGCGACCGCGGAGAGCGCCATCCGCCCCTTGTGCGCGAGGAAGTTGCGCAGGGAGGTCTTGAGGACGGTCATGACGTGCGCCCCCGCGCGTCGAAGGACTTCATGCGGTCCAGGACCTGGTCGGCGGTCGGGTGGTGCATCTCGTCGACGATCCGGCCGTCGGCCAGATACAGCACCCGGTCCGCGTAGGAGGCGGCGACCGGGTCGTGCGTGACCATCACGATGGTCTGGCCCAGGTCGGTGACCGAGCGGCGCAGGAAGCCCAACACCTCGGCTCCCGCACGGGAGTCGAGGTTTCCGGTCGGCTCGTCGCCGAAGATGATCTCGGGCTGGGAGGCGAGCGCGCGGGCCACGGCGACGCGCTGCTGCTGGCCGCCGGAGAGCTCGGTCGGGCGGTGCTTGAGGCGCCCGGCGAGGCCCACGGTCTCCACGACCTGGTCGAGCCAGGCGCGGTCGGGCTTGCGGCCCGCTATGTCCATGGGGAGCGTGATGTTCTCCAGGGCGTTGAGCGTCGGGAGCAGGTTGAACGCCTGGAAGATGAAGCCGATCCGGTCCCGGCGCAGTCGTGTGAGCTTCTTGTCCTTCAGGCCGGTGATCTCGGTCTCGTCCAGGTAGATCTGCCCGGAGGTGACGGTGTCGAGGCCGGCGAGGCAGTGCATCAGGGTGGACTTGCCGGAGCCGGAGGGGCCCATGATCGCGGTGAAGTGCCCGCGGGCGATGTCCACGTCGATCCGGTCGAGTGCGACGACCCTGGTCTCCCCGGAGCCGTACGCCTTGACGACCTGGCGTGCCCGTGCCGCCACGGCCGTACGCCCTCCCGTGCCCCCGTGCCTGGGTGTGGTTACAGCCGTTGTCACGGTACGTCTCCTATGTCGGTCATGCGGTGTCCGTCATGCGGTAAGGCGGATGCCTTGATGTGCTCGTGGCCCGATGTGCTCGCCGTGCGAACAAGTCTGGTGTCGTGAAGGGGTCCGGCGCGCTGGTGCTCAGCGCAGTCTTCTACGGGGGTAAACCCCACCCCCACCCGTGCGGCGCGCTGTAAAGCCAATCTAAGGACCGGCCGGGACCCGCTCATCCTCCGGCGGTACGAACCCGCCCCGATCCGAAGTACGGATGTTCCCCTAGGGGATCTCCACCCCCTGGTGGAGGCCGGCTCAGGGTTGGTCGCACCCTGCCCTCCACCCCCCGGCGGGTGAGAAGGTGGCCCGCAGCAACTGGTGCAGGGGGAAGGAATCGTCGTGGGCACGCGCACGGAGACGGGGACGCAGGACGCGATACGGGGCCGGGGCGCGGTCGTCGCCGCGCTGATGCTGTCCATGGCGCTGGTCGCCGTCGACGCCACGATCGTGTCGACCGCCGTCCCCCAGATCGTCGGCTCCCTCGGCGGCTTCCCGATCTTCTCCTGGCTCTTCTCCGGGTACCTGCTCGCGGCCACGGTCACCCTGCCCGTCTACGGCAAGCTCTCCGACACCTTCGGCCGCAAGCCCGTACTCGTCGCGGGCAGCGTCCTGTTCCTCCTCGGCTCCGCGCTGTGCGCGCTCGCCTGGAACATGGAGTCGCTCATCGCCTTCCGCGTCGTTCAGGGACTTGGCGGCGGCGCCATCCAGGGCACCGTGCAGACGCTCGCCGCCGACCTCTACCCGCTCAAGGAACGCCCCAAGATCCAGGCGAAGTTGTCGACGGTCTGGGCCGTCGCGTCCATCGCGGGCCCCGCGCTCGGCGGGCTCATCGCCGCCTGCGCCGACTGGCGCTGGATCTTCCTCATCAACCTGCCGATCGGGGCGTTCGCGCTCTGGCTGATCGTGCGGCACCTGCACGAACCGGCCCGGGAGCCGGTGGCGCGGCGCCGCGTCGACTGGCCCGGCGCGCTCGCCGTCTTCGCCTGCGGCGGTGTGCTGCTGACCGCGCTCGTGCAGGGCGGCGTCGCCTGGGCCTGGCTCTCGGCGCCCTCGCTCGCGCTCTTCGCGGCGGGGCTCGCGCTGGTGGGTGTCGTCGTCCTCGTCGAGCGGCGGGCCGCGGAGCCGATCATCCCCGGCTGGGTGTGGCGGCGGCGGACCATCGCCGCGGTGAACCTCGCGCTCGGCGCGCTCGGTCTGCTGATGGTCGCTCCCACGGTCTTCGTGCCCACCTACGCCCAGTCCGTGCTCGGGCTCGCGCCGATCGCGGCGGGGTTCGTGCTCTCCGCGATGACGCTGAGCTGGCCGGTGTCGGCCGCGTTCAGCCAGCACGTGTACCGCAGGATCGGCTTCCGGAACACGGCGGCCATCGGTGCCTCGGCGGCGGCCCTGATCATGTTCGCCTTCCCGCTGCTCCCCTACCCCGGCTCGGCCTGGCAGCCGGCCCTGCTCATGCTGCTCCTCGGCGCGGCCCTCGGCATCTTCCAGCTCCCGCTGATCGTCGGCGTCCAGTCCACCGTCGACTGGGCCGAGCGCGGCACGGCCACGGCGTCCGTCCTCTTCTGCCGCCAGATCGGCCAGACCCTGGGCGCCGCGCTCTTCGGCGCGGTGGCCAACGGGGTACTGAGCGCGCGGCTCGGCGGCTCCGGCTCCCTCGACTCGGTCGCCCGCGTCCTGGACGACCCCGGGTCCGTGTCCGATCCGGAGCGGTTGCGGAGGGCGGTGGACGGGGCGGTCGACGCGGTGTTCCTCGGGGCGGGGGCTGCGGCGTGCCTGGCCCTGCTTGTTCTCCTCGCCCTGGCGCCGAGACGCTTTCCGCTCCTTCCGGAGCAGCGGCGGACCCCCTCTGACCAGGTGTCCCCCGCGCGGCGGCCTGAGTAGGCCGGGGGGGTAACACCTGGTGCCAACTGCGGGTTGTGTGTGGCTGATCGCGCAGTTCCCCGCGCCCCTGACGGGGCTCTGCCTGGCGCCCCGTCAGGGGCGCGGGGAACTGCGCGCCAAGCCACGTACAACCGGCACGTCATACACCCTGGCCAAGGCCCCGTAAGGGGCGCGGGGAACTGCGCGACCGGCCCAAACGACCCGCACGCTGCCACGCCCACCCGGGAGGACCGGCACCCCGGCTAGGGGGTCTCCTCGGCGGGGGTGCGGCCGGTCAAGGCGGCCAGGCTGGAGCGCACGTGGTCCATATGGGCCCGTACCTCGTCCCACCGCTCCCCGTGCTCCCGCAGGAGTCGCTCCGTCTCCCGGGTGACCCGGTCCTCCCGCACCCTCGCCTCCGCGATGACCTCCGCGCCCCGCGCCGCCGCGTCCTCCTGGCCGTGCCGGGCGGACTCCTCCACCTCCGCGAAGGCCCGCTTGGCCTCGGAGAGGCGGGCCTCCGCCGCGGCGATCCGCTCCGCGTCCCGCGCGTCCGAGACCGCCTCGCGCTCGGCGATCTCCCGCTCGGCCGCCTCCCACCGCTCGGCCTGCTCCTTCTCCTGCTCGGCGAGCAGCCCCTCGCACCGCTGCCGCATCTCCCGCAGCGCGGCCAGCGCCTCGCCGCGCCACTCCTTCACATCCCGCCGGGCGGAGATCCGGGCGTCGTCGGCCGTGGCCCGGTCGTCCAGCAACCGCCGCCTGACCCATTCGTCGGCATCCGCGGCCACCTCATCGGCGTACGCCCGAGCCGCCTCCCGCACCCCGCGCGCCCCCGCCTCCGCCTCCTCCGTCACGGCCTGCGCCGCCGCCCGCGCCGCCTGCCGCACCTCGGCCGCCTCCGCCTCGGCGAGCGCCAGGATCTGCCGCGCCCGCCCGCTGAGCGTCTCGTACGTCTGAGGGGCGAGCCGCGACACCGCGTCCCGCAGGTGTTCGGCCTGGACCTCCATGTCCTTGGCGAGGACGGTGAGCCGGGCGGCGCGCTCCCACGCCACGTCCCGTTCCTCGGAAAGCCCGTCGGCGTACGCCTCCACCTGCTGGGGGCGGTAACCGCGCCCTCGCACGGTGGTGAAGCCGTGCGGCGAGGACCACGCGCCACTGCTGCTCATCCTGGAACCCCTCTCCGACGTACCTCGCGCGTACAGCGCGATTGGCGCACATCTTGATGGATCAAGCGGAAGCGCTCATAACGCGACACTCCGCCCACTCCACCCGGTCAAGGATGCGGCAATTGCCGCCGGAAGCCGGAATCGCGGCGACACAGGGTGGCAGAAGGCGACAGAAGGCGCCCGGTCCGTCTTCCGGGCCAGGCGCCTTCCGCGTACGTACTCCACTCGCGCCCTTGCTAGAGGAGCCCGTCCCACATCTGCTCAAGGAGCACCGACCACCAGCTCTCCGGTGACGCGAGCGCCGCCGGGTCGAGGGCGGCCAGCTGGTTCTGGAAGTCGACGGTCCAGCGGCCCGCCTGCTCCTGGTTGAGCCCGAACCGCAGCCGCCACATCCGGCCGAGCAGCGCCAGGCAGCGCGCGAACTCGGGCAGCCCCGTGTTCACGAACTGCGGCGGCACGGGGGCGCCGCCGGGGCCCGCCTCGACCGGCACGGCCACGATGTTCGCCGTGCCGTACTGGACACAGAGCGCACGGCCGAAGTCGCTGCCCATCACCAGATACGAGCCCGCGTCCGACGCGGGCTGCACGCCCCGCTCCTGCGCCAGCTCCGCCAGCGTCGGCACCGGCCTGCCCGGCTGGGCCTGCGCCCAGAAGAACGGCCCGAAATCGACGGGCAGGCCCGCCACCACGAGGGTGTGCGCCACGATGTCCGGCACGCCCTGCCGGGAGACCGCGCGCTGGTCGAAGCGGAAGACGCCGGGCCCGAAGGCCCCGGCCAGCTCCTGCGCGACGCCCTCGGGCGGGACCGGCGGGGCGGGCGGCATCGGCTGCAACGGCGCGCGCACCGGCGCCGGGCGCGCCGGGCCGTCCGCGACCTGGTGCAACTCCCCCTGGTGCGCGAGGAGTTGCTGCATGCCGCCCTGACGGGACGCGTGGTCCCTGCCGTACGGGGCGATGGACGTGATCCGCGCCTGCGGCCAGGTCTCACGGATCATCCGGGCGCAGTACGCGCCCGGCAGCTCGCAGGACTCCAGCTCGGTGTGGAGTTCCAGAACCTGCTGCGGGGGCACGTTCATGCCGCGCAGCTCGTGCAGGATCTGCCACTCCGGGTGCGGGGTGCCGGGCGCCGAGCGCCGGATGACCTGCTGCTCGGAGCCGTCGGCCGCGCGGTAGCGCAGCACGGCCTGGTAGCCGGGGCCGACGGTGGGCTGACCGGTGGGCGGCTGCGGATAGCCGTACGGCTGTCCGGCCGGGCCCGGCCGCATGGGCGCGGGCGCCGGCGCGGGCGGCGGCGGCATGCCGGGGCCACCCGGGCCGCCGACCGCGGGACCGGCCAGCATCGTCGCGGCGTGGTGGACGCCGCCGCCGGGGGGCGGCGGGGTGCCGGGCGCGCCGGGAGCACCCGGGGGCTTGGGCGCGCCGGGCACCCCGCCGAGGCTCGCGTCGGCGAACATCGTCGCGGCGTGATGCACACCGCCGGGAGGCGTACCGGGGGCACCGGGCGGGCCCGGAGGCGCGGGCGCGGCAGGCGTGCCGGGGGCACCCGGAGGGCCGGGCGGCTTGGGCGCGCCGGGACCGCCAGGACCGCCGAGGCTCGGGTCGGCGAACATCGTCGCGGCGTGGTGGACACCGCCCGGAGGCGTACCGGGGGCGCCGGGCGACCCCGGAGGCGCGGGCGCGGCAGGCGTGCCGGGCGGCTTGGGTCCGTCGGGCCCGAGCGAGGAGACGAGCTGCGTCGGTACGTACCCACCGGCGGGCGTACCGGGAGCGCCGGGCCCGGAGGGCGGCGGCGTGCTTCCCGGGGGCGGCCCTTGCGGATACCCGTACGCGGAGGCGTCGGCCCCCGGCGGAGGCGGGGTCGGCGGACCGGCGGGCGGCGGCGTAGCGGATCCGGCGCCGGGGCCTTGCGGATAGCCGTACGCGGAAGCATCCGGCGCACCCGGCGAAGGCGGCGGCGGAGTCGGCGAACCGGCGGGCGGCAGCGGCGCGTTGGCCCCCGGCGGAGGCGGAAGCGGAACCGGCGCCCCCTCAGGAGGCAGCGGCGAACCGGCGGGCGGCAGCGGCGCGTTCGCCCCTGCACCACCCGGAGCACCGGGCCCCTGCGGATACCCGTACGCGGAAGCATCGGCCCCCGACGGAGGCGGAGTCGGCGAACCGGCAGGCGGCAGCGGCGCGTTCGCCCCAGCGCCACCCGGAGCACCGGGCCCCTGCGGATACCCGTACGCGGAAGCATCGGCCCCCGGCGGAGGCGGGGTCGGCGGACCGGCGGGCGGCGGCGTAGGGGAGCCGGCGCCGCCACCGGAGGCAACGGGACCTTGTGGGTACCCGTACGCGGAAGCGTCCGGCGCACCCGGCGCCGGGGACGGGCCGTCCAGGGCCGGAGCGATGGCGGTCGCCGGGAGGTGGCTGCCTCCGTGCATCAGGGCCGTCTTGGCGTCCGGCGCCACGCCCCGCGACGGGGGCCCGTCCCCGTCCTCGGAGACCAGCGGCGGCGCGAACACCGTCGCGGGCGCCGCCACCGAAAGGTCCTCGCCCTCGTCGGCGTTGGTGTCCGTACCGGCCCACGGGGTCGCCCCCACGGGCACGCCCGGCGACGTCGCGGGCAGGCTGTCGTCGCGGTCGGGCCCGGCGTCCCCGCCCTGCGCGGCGGCCGCGGGCCACGGCGTACCGCCCTCCGGCGTGACGGGTTCCGCGGGAGCCGAACTCCCGTCATCCACCGCCCCGCTGGAGGCCGACGCCCCGCTGGAGGCCGACGCCCCACTGGAGGCCGACGCCCCGCTGGAGGCCACCGCCTCGCCGGAAGCCGCCGCGTCGGACGGCTCCCGCTCGCCCTCGGGTGACGCCCCCTCGGACGAGCCACCGCCCCTGCGGTCCGGGATGCCCATCTTGTCCGCCGCCTCCTGGAGCCACTCCGGAGGCGTCAGCAGGAACGACGTCTGATTGAGGTCGACCCGCTCCGGCGGCGGCACCACCGCGTCCTGCGGTGCCGCGTCCGGCAGCCCGTACTCCTCCTCGTACCGGCGGATCACCTCGCCGACGGGAAGCGAGGGCCACAGCGTGGCCTCGCCGCTGTCCCGCGCGATGACGAGCCGCTGGGCGCCGCCGTCGGAGACCGGACCGTCCTGGCGGTCCTCGGCCCAGACGACGAACCCGAGGTCGAACTCCCGGACCCGCACCTCCCGGTGCTGATAGCCCGGCACCTCGCCGTTGATCCACTCTTCGGCGCGCTCCTGCGCCTGCGCGAAGGTCACCATCGCCTAGTCACTCCCCAGCCGAGGACACGGGGACGGCGTGCGCGAAGCCGCCGTCCACCATCAGGTTCGCCACGGTCTCCAGCTCCGGCGGATTGCCCGCGAGCCGCGCCAGGAACGCGTCGAAGTCGTCGCCGCACGGCAGCAGCAGCCGCCGCACCCGCTCCGCGGGAGGCCACGCGGCCGCCTCCGAGACGTCCCGCACGTCGTCGTACGCGCAGAACCACACGGAACCGACCCGGTCGCCCTTGACCTTCACCGCGAGCAGCCCGCCCTGCACGAAGCCGACTCCCAGGTAGTCCTTGGTGAGATGGTCGCGCAGGCACTTGTTGACGTACACCAGGTCGTTGACCGCGGCCTCGTCCCGCACCGTGAAGAACGGCTGGTCCACCAGGAGGCCCAACTCGGCGTCGAGCGCCGCGCCGACCGGCGCGCAGCCGCCCGCCGCCTTCAGGAAGGAGCGGTAGGCGCCGGGGAGCCGGTAGCCGAGGTCCTCCTCGACGCCCTGGACCTGCTGCTCCGTCACCGCGACCGCGGCCTTCGGCAGACCGAAGTGCGCGGGGCGCGTCTCCTGGAGCGGGCGCGTGCCGCGCTTGTCCTGGTCCACGGCGGTCGTCGCGATGCCGCCGTGGTGCCGAAGCAGCGCCTTCACCTCGACCGGTACCAGTTCCAGGCGGCGGCTGTCCGGCACGTGGTGCCAGGTCCAGCCGTGCGGGGTCGCCACCGCGGGGATCGTGTCCCACAGATCGTGGCCGTCCGCCGCCATCGCCGCGTTCGCCGACACGTAGTCGGTCAGGCGCAGTTCGTCGACGCCGAAGCCCTCCGGGGGCTCCGCGATCTCGGCGGCGGCACGCGCGTACGGCGAGAAGTCCGGATAGCCCCGCTCATCCACCCGCACCCCTCTGGGATGGCGGGCGGCGCGGACCGGGTCCGGGAAGTGCACGACCTGCCCGGCGTAGGCCGCGTTCGGCGGCGCGGACTGCTGCCCCAGCCGACCTGTCGTCATGGCGGTTGCCCCCTGCGGCACGGTGAAAAGTTCTGATTCTGCGGATTTCGTTCCGCGGATTTTCGGTTTCCGCGGGTTCCGGTACTGCGGATGTCGACACAGCCTATGCGTAACGACGACACCGGTCACCGGGCCTCCGGTTCCATGACCAGCAGCCACCGGACGGTCACCGTGCGACGAATCCCGACGGGAAGCCAGGCGTGTCGCAGTGCCCCAGCTTCCGCACCACCCGCCCCATTTGGCAGGCTGTCCCCCGCGACGCGGGGGCGTGGCACACACGCGGTGACGACCGCGAGCGCAGGGGCGCGAGCCCAGGGGGAGGGGAACAGCACGATGCACATGGCACAGAACACGTCAGGCCACACGCTGTCCACGACGGCGGCCACGGCGAGGTCCGCCACCGCGGCGACCACGGGATCCTTGCTGCCGACCGCGGCGGGGTCCGGCATGGCGACCGCCTCGCGACCCGGCTCGGCACCCACCACTCGGCCCGGCACGGCCACCACCACCGGGTCCTTCACGGCATTCACCACGGGGAGCGGGTCGGCAGGCGCCGCAGGTCCCGGCACCGCAGGACCCCGCATGAGCACCACCGCAGGAACCGTCATGGCAACCGCCACGCGGCCCGGCATGGCCACCACCTCAGGAACCGTCATGGCAACCAGCACCGGGCATCCCACCGCCGACCCCAGCGCGCCCCTCACGGCCTCCGCCGCCGCACCCGGCACCGGCCCCGGCCCCGCGGGCGACGCCGCGCCCGGCGCCGGAGACCCCCGCGCCGCCGCGTCCGGCGACCCCCGCGTCGGCTGGAGCAGCACCGACGCGCACGCGCCCATCCTGCGCCAGCGCCGCGACGGGATCCTGCCGACCGTCGCCGCCGCCCTCTCCGTACGCGGCCAGACCACGCTCACCTGCACCGCGGGCCGCGGCGAGGAACCCCCCACGCTCCACCCGCTCGTCCAGGACTTCCTCGACACCCTCACCAGCGGCCAGCGCGAACGCTTCACCGGACGCTGCGCCGAGGCCATCCTCATCTCCCGCCACCTCATGGCGGCCGACGCGAGCCGCTCCAAGCGGGCCTCGCGCAAACCGATGACCAACGGCGAGGCCCGCAAGGCCCTCAAGCACGCCAAACTGACCACCCGCCGCATCCGCGAGGACGGCGACCCCCTGCACGGCTCCTTCGCCCAGCCCTGCCGCTCCTGCACCGCCCTCACGGCGCACTTCGGCGTACGTGTCGTGGACCCGACGGCCACCGAAGGCTGACCGTCGCCCGTCCGACCGACCGTCTCCGACCGAACAAGGGCCACCCCATGCACGCCGACCGCACCACGACCGCCGCACCCGCCGGCCACAGCACCCGCTTCCCCGTACCCGTGGACGCCGCCCTGCGCGCGGCCGGCTGGCGCCAGGGGCGCTGGGACATCAAGCAGGCCGAGATCTGGGCCGACGTCCTGCGCCGCCACACCTCACCCGCCGGGCACCGCCACCGCGTCTTCCCCGCCGCCGTCGAGGCCTGGGCCGAGTTCGGCGGACTGCACATCACCCCGCAGGGCCCCGGCCGCCAGATAGCGCCCGCCACCGTGCACCTCGACCCCATGTACGGCCTGCACCTCGCCCGCACCCTCGGCGACCTCGGCCGCGCCCTGAGCACCGAGGTGTGCCCCATCGGCGAGGAGACGGAGACCCAGGCGCTGCTCGCCATCGACACCGAGGGCCGCGTCTACAGCCTCGACCACAGCGGTGACTGGTTCCTCGGCGCCCACATCGACCAGGCCCTCGCCACCCTCGTCACGGGCGCCCGCCCCACCCGCCTGACGGCGAGCTGACCGGCGTACGACCGCCGCCGAACCGCTACCCCGCCGCCGGAACTGCCGCCGGAAGCACCGCCGAGACGCGGAAACCGCCGCCGTCCGTCGGACCCGACACGAACACCCCGCCGAGTGCCAGCACCCGCTCCTTCATGCCCACCAGGCCGTTGCCCCCGCTCGGCAACCTCGCGTCCGAGGGACCGGCCTCCGGCGGCGGCTCGTTCTCCACCTGCATCGCGATCTCCGAGACGCGGTGCGCGAGCCGCACATAGGTCTTCGCGCCCGCCGCGTGCTTGTGCACGTTGGTCAGCGCCTCCTGCACCACGCGGTACGCCGTCTGCTCCACATCGGCGGCGTAGCCACGCGGCTCCCCCTCCACCGACAGGTCGACCGCCATCCCCGCGTCCCTCGACTGCCCCACCAACTCGTCGACGTCCGCCAGGCACGGCCCGTCCTCGTCCACCGCCCGCGACGCCGCCGCGGCCGCGGCCGCCGCGTGCCCCACGGCGGCCAGCGGCACCGGATCCACCGGCTTCGCGCTCTTCGCACCGTCGCCGTCGCCCGTGCGCAGCACCCCGAGCATCTGCCGCAGCTCCGTCAGCGCCTGGCGGCCCATGTCACCGACGAGCGCCGCGTTCTTCACGGCCTTCTCCGGGTCCTTCCTGGCCACCGCCTGCAACGCCGCCGCGTGTACGACCATCAGGCTCACCCGGTGCGCCACCACGTCGTGCATCTCGCGGGCGATCCGCGTCCGCTCCTCGTTGCGCGCCCACTCCGCGCGCTCCTCCGCGCGCTCGGCGAGCAGCTGAAGCTCCCGCTCCAGGTCGTCCGCCCGCTCCCGCAGGCTCTCCATCAGCCGCCGCCGCGCGCCCACGTACAGCCCGAGCAGCACCGGCGGGGCCGTGACGCCGATCGCCGCCGCGACGGCGAAGAACGGCACGAACTCGCTGCCTATCGGCGGATGCGAGCCCTCCTTGGCCAGGTCCTGGCTGGCCCGCACCAGCGCGACGATCAGCGTCCCCGCCATCGACATGCCCGCGAGCACACCGGTGATGCGGCGCGGCAGCTCCGAGGCCGCCAGCGTGTAAAGGCCGACTATCGTCAGCAGAAAGCCCATCTGGGCGGGTGTGATCGCGATGGATATGAGCACCACGGCCACGGGCCAGCGCCGCCGCAGCAGCAGTGCCGCGCCCGCGAGGATCCCGAAGCCGACCCCCACCGCGGTCGGCAGCCCCGCGTCCCGCGCGAAGGCCACCCCCTCGGCCCCGCACTCCGCCGCGGACACCACCGCGAGCCCCACATCCAACGCGGCCGCGCGCCGCCTCTCCCACCACCACGGCCCGGTCATGGCCGCGGTGTGGTCGTCCCCCGTCGTGGTCATGCCTTCCAGCGTACGGGCGTTCCATGTCGGTTTTCCGGTGAGTTTCCGGCTCCCCCTGCCGTCGCACGCAAGGCCGTTGGTACGGCATAGTGTTGGGTGCCTGTTCGGCGGACCGGCTAACTGTCCGGTTCGGTCGGATTATTCCCCCGTGGTGTAATTGGCAGCACTGTGGCTTTTGGTGCCATCTGTCCGGGTTCGAGTCCTGGCGGGGGAGCCTTCTTCGGTCCGGGTCCCGGCCTCTTGGTCGGGACCCGCCCCCATTTCCACCCCCCTACGCCCCGGTATCCTGCGGATGTCCACCCCACAGAGGCACAAGCCATCCGAAGCCGAAGGGCATCCCTGTGAGCGCAACCCGCCCGGCCGTCGTCGTCCTCGCAGCGGGTGAGGGCACCCGTATGAAGTCGGACCTCCCCAAGGTCCTGCATGAGATCTGTGGCCGGTCCCTCATCGGGCACGTGCTCCACGCCGCCTCCGCGCTCACCCCCGAGCGGCTCGTCACCGTCGTCGGCTTCCAGAGCGAGCAGGTCAAGGAGCACCTGCGCGCCGTCGCCCCGGACGTCCGCACCGCCTACCAGGCGGAGCAGAACGGCACCGGTCACGCCGTCCGCATCGGCCTCGAGGAGCTCGGCGGCCCGGTCGACGGGACCGTCATCGTCGTATGCGGCGACACCCCGCTGCTCACCGGCGCGACGCTGCGAAAGCTCGCCGCCACGCACAGCGGCGACGGGAACGCCGTGACCGTGCTGACCGCCGAGGTGCCGGACGCGACCGGGTACGGCCGCATCGTGCGCGACGTCGAGAGCGGCGCGGTCACCGCGATCGTCGAGCACAAGGACGCCACCGAGGCGCAGCGCGCGATCCGTGAGATCAACTCCGGGGTCTTCGCCTTCGACGGACGGCTCCTTGCGGAAGCCCTCGGCAAGGTGCGCACGGACAACAGCCAGGGCGAGGAGTACCTGACGGACGTCCTGGGGATCCTGCGCGAGGCCGGTCACCGCGTCGGCGCGTCCGTGGCCGGGGACCACGAGGAGATCGCGGGGATCAACAACCGCGTCCAACTGGCGCAGGCGCGGCGGACGTTGAACGACCGGCTGCTGAACGAGGCGATGCTGGCGGGCGTCACGGTGGTGGATCCGGCCTCGACGTGGGTCGACGCGACGGTCACCTTCGAGCAGGACGCGGTCGTGCACCCCGGTACGCAGCTCCAGGGCGCCACGCACCTGGGCAAGGGCGCCGAGGTGGGCCCCCATTCGCGGCTGAAGGACACGAAGGTCGGTCCGGGCGCCCGGGTGGACAACAGCGTGTCGGACAGCGCCGAGATCGGGGAGGGGGCGAGCGTCGGCCCGTTCGCGTATCTGCGGCCCGGCACCCGGCTTGGAGTGAAGGCCAAGGCGGGTACGTATGTGGAGATGAAGAACGCGACGGTCGGCGACGGTTCGAAGGTGCCGCACCTGTCGTACGTGGGCGACGCGACGATCGGCGAGCACTCCAACATCGGTGCGGCGAGCGTCTTCGTGAACTACGACGGCGAGGCGAAGCACCACACGACGGTGGGCTCCCACTGCCGTACCGGTTCGGACAACATGTTTGTGGCTCCTGTCACGGTTGGGGACGGTGCGTACACCGCTGCCGGGTCTGTGATCACGAAGGACGTGCCGGCGGGTTCGCTGGCCGTGGCCCGGGGCCAGCAGCGGAATATCGAGGGCTGGGTGGCCCGCAAGCGTCCGGGGAGCGCGGCCGCGAAGGCGGCCGAGGCGGCGTCCCGGGAGGCGGACAGCGCAAGCTGACCGGAAACAGGTGCGTCTGACACGGCGTACCGTGATAGGTGCACACATTCGGCCGACTCGACGCACCGGGACGCGTGAGTACGGCAGCGGGAAGAACTCTCTGAGGAGACAGTGCTGTGACCGGGATCAAGACGACCGGCGAGAAGAAGTTGATGCTCTTCTCCGGCCGCGCCCACCCCGAGTTGGCCGAGGAGGTCGCACACAAGCTGGGTGTCGGCATCGTGCCGACGAAGGCCTTCGATTTCGCCAACGGCGAGATCTACGTCCGCTACCAGGAGTCGGCGCGTGGCGCCGACTGCTTCTTGATCCAGAGCCACACCGCTCCGATCAACAAGTGGATCATGGAGCAGCTGATCATGATCGACGCGCTGAAGCGCGCGTCGGCCCGCTCCATCACCGTCATCGTGCCGTTCTACGGTTACGCGCGCCAGGACAAGAAGCACCGCGGGCGTGAACCGATTTCGGCGCGTCTGATCGCCGACCTGATGAAGACCGCGGGCGCCGACCGCATCCTCACGGTCGACCTGCACACCGACCAGATCCAGGGCTTCTTCGACGGGCCCGTCGATCATCTCTTCGCGCTGCCGATCCTCGCGGACTACGTGGGCGCGAAGGTGGACCGCTCGAAGCTGACGGTGGTCTCCCCCGACGCCGGCCGCGTCCGCGTGGCCGACCGCTGGTGCGACCGGCTCGGCGCCCCGTTGGCGATTGTCCACAAGCGCCGCGACAAGGACGTCGCCAACCAGGTCACCGTGCACGAGGTGGTCGGTGAGGTGAAGGGCCGCGTCTGCGTCCTGGTCGACGACATGATCGACACGGGCGGCACGATCTGCGCCGCCGCCGACGCGCTCTTCGCGCACGGCGCCGAGGACGTCATCGTGACGGCCACGCACGGCGTGCTCTCCGGCCCGGCCGCGGACCGCCTGAAGAACTCCAAGGTGAGCGAGTTCGTCTTCACGGACACGCTGCCGACCCCGGGCGAGCTGGAGCTGGACAAGATCACGGTGCTCTCGATCGCGCCGACGATCGCGAACGCGGTCCGTGAGGTCTTCGAGGACGGCTCGGTGACGAGCCTCTTCGAGGAGCAGTAGAGATCCTTTTGGGTGTGGCCTCCCGGCCGAGTAGACTGCTCAAGTTGCTCGGCGAGGGAGGCCTCACCTTTTGGTGGGGCGGTCCGTTATCGACGCGCTCTTCGTAGCAGGCCAGTCGTATGGCCGGGTAACCCCATCCGACACCTGTTGTACGAGGAGTGCACATGTCCGAGGTCAAGATCTCCGCCGAGACCCGCAACGAGTTCGGCAAGGGCGCCTCGCGCCGCATCCGCCGCGAGAACAAGGTTCCCGGCGTTCTCTACGGCCACGGCGCCGACCCGGTCCACCTGACCCTGCCGGGCCACGAGCTGCTGCTCGCCCTGCGTACCCCGAACGTCCTGATCTCCCTGGACGTCGACGGCCAGAAGACCCAGCTGGCGATCCCGAAGGCCGTGCAGCGCGACGCCCTCCGTCAGGGCATCCTCAAGCACGTCGACCTGCTCCTCGTGCGCAGCGGCGAGAAGGTCACGGTCGAGATCCCGGTCCACACCGAGGGCGAGCTGGCCCCGGGCAGCAACCTCCTCGAGCACGTGCTGAGCACGCTGCCGGTCGAGGCCGAGGCCACGCACATCCCGACTGAGGTCACCGTCTCCATCGCGGGCCTGGAGGCCGGCGCGTCCATCCTCGCGAAGGACATCCCGCTGCCGTCCGGCTCCAAGCTGGCGATCGACGAGGACGCGGTCGTCCTCCAGGTCCTGGCCGCGCAGGCCGAGGAGGCCCCGGCCGACTCCGCCGAGGGCGACGCGTCCGCCGAGGCCTGATCCTCGCGACGTACATTCGGCACGGCAGCCGCCGCTCCCTCGGGGGGCGGCGGCTGCCGCGTATGAAGGAGACATGCACGTGACGACCGACGCCAACGCCCCCTGGCTGATCGCGGGCCTCGGCAATCCCGGCCCCGAGTACGCCATGAACCGGCACAACGTGGGTTTCATGGTGGCCGACCTGCTCGCGCACCGCATCGGCGCCAAGTTCAAGCGGGCCGCGAAGGCGCAGGCCCAGGTGGTCGAGGGCCGGATCGGGGCGCCGGGACCCGCGAGCCGCCGGGTGATCCTCGTGAAGCCCATGTCGTACATGAACGTCTCGGGTGGTCCCGTGACGGCGCTGCGCGACTTCTACAAGGTGCCGACGGAGCACATCGTCGCGGTCCACGACGAGCTGGACATCGACTACGGCATGCTGCGGCTGAAGCTGGGCGGCGGCGACAACGGCCACAACGGCCTGAAGTCGATGACGAAGGCGATGGGCCCCGACTACCACCGGGTGCGCTTCGGCATCGGCCGCCCGCCGGGCCGGATGCAGGTCGCGGACTTCGTACTGAAGGACTTCTCGTCCGCGGAACGCAAGGAACTGGACTACTTCGTGGACCGCGCGGCGGACGCGGTGGAAGCCCTGATCATCGAGGGCCTGGAGCGAGCCCAGAGCACGTACAACTCCTGAGCACTTTCAGGGCCTATCAGGGGCGCCCCGCAAGGAGCGCCCCGAAGGGGCGCGGGGAACTGCGCGCCCAGCCCCCACGCACCCGCAGAAAATCAGCCGGTATTCCGCAACCCAGCCGCAACACCGTTAACGGTAAGAAGCAGGGCCCGCCCCAGCAACGGATCAGCCTCCTGCCCGGCGGCCTGCGCATCCCGCTGCCGCTTGAGCAGCGCGACCTGAAGATACGAGATCGGGTCGAGATACGCGTCCCGAATCGCGAAGGTCTGCCGAAGCGCCGAGTGGGAGCCGAGAAGCTCATCCTCCCCGGTGACTTTCAGCACCTCACGAACGGTCAGCTCATGCTCTTCCTTGATCGTGTCGAAGACGTGCTTCAACTCGTCCGGGACGAGCGTGTCCACGTAGTGCTGCGCGATCCGCAGATCCGTCTTGGCCAGCGTCATCTCCACGTTGGAGAGGAAGTTCCGGAAGAAGTGCCAGTGCTCGTGCATCTCGTCGAGCACGGTGTCGAGCCCGGACTCCCGCAGCGCCTTGAGGCCTGACCCCACACCGAACCACCCAGGCACGATCTGCCGGGACTGGGTCCAGCCGAACACCCACGGAATGGCCCGCAGGCCGTCGAGCGAGACGCCCGAGCCGGGGCGGCGGGAGGGCCGGGAGCCCAGGTGCAGGTCGGCGAGCTGGTCGACCGGCGTCGACGCGAGGAAGTACGTCGGCAGGTCCGGGTCCTCGACGAGGCGCCGGTACGCGGAGTGCGCGGCATCCGAGACGACGTCCATCGCCGCGTCCCAGCGGGCGAGGGCCTCGTCGGACTGGCGCGGGGCGGTGTGCAGGGCGGAGGCCTGGAGCGTGGCCGCGACGGTCAGTTCCAGGTTCTCCCTGGCCAGCGAGGGCACCAGGTACTTGTCGGAGATGACCTCGCCCTGCTCGGTCACCTTGATCTCGCCCTCCAGGGTGCCCCAGGGCTGGGCGAGGATGGCGTCGTGCGAGGGGCCGCCGCCACGGCCGACGGTGCCGCCGCGGCCGTGGAAGAGCCGCAGCCGCACGCCGTACCGGTGCGCGACGTCGCGCAGCCTGCGCTGGGCGCGGTGGATCTCCCACTGGCTGGTGGTGATCCCGCCGAACTTGGACGAGTCCGAGTACCCGAGCATGACCTCCTGGACGTCGCCCCGTAGCGCCACGAGGCGGCGGTACGAGGGGTCGGCGAGCATCTCGTCGAGGATGACGTCGGCGGCGCGCAGCTCGTCGGTGGTCTCCAGGAGCGGCACGATGCCGATCTTGGCCCAGCCCGCGTGGAGGTCGATGAGGCCTGCCTCGCGGGCGAGGACGGCGGCGGCGAAGACATCGTCGGCGCCCTGGCACATCGAGATGATGTACGACTCGATGACCTCGGGGCCGAAGACCTCAAGGGCCTTCTTGACGGTGAGGAAGACGCCGAGGGTCTTCTCACCTGCGGCGTCGAGCGGGGCCGGGGACGGCGCGAGCGGCCGCCGCGAACGCAGCTCCTTGGCGAGCAGCTTCTGGCGGTACTCGCGGGGCATGTCCGTGTAGCGCCAGGACTCCTCGCCGAGGCGGTCGAAGAGCTGGCCGAGCGCGTGGTGGTGGGCGTCGGCGTGCTCGCGTACGTCCATGGTGGCGAGCTGGAGGCCGAACGCGGCGAGGGTGCGGATGGTGCGGTTCATCCGGCCGTCGGCGAAGAGGGCGCCCTTGTGCTCGCGCAGGGAGGTCTGGATGAGCGTGAGGTCGTCGAGCAGCTCGCTCGTGCCGAGGTAGTCGCGGCCGGGCTCGTGGGCGGTGCCCTTGGCGAGGCGCTGCTTGGTGTTCTCCAGCTTCTGCCGGATGCAGGTGGCCTTGAGGCGGTACGGCTCCTCGGCGTTGAGCCGCTTGTAGCGCGGGCTGATCTCGGGCAGCCGCTCCAGGTCGCCCTGGAGGGAGGCCTTCAGCTCGTCGGTGGCTCCGGTGTAGCGGATGGAGTTGGAGAGGAAGCCGCGCAGTTCGTCGATCATGTCGAGCGCGTCGTTGATGCCGTGCTCGTGCTGGAGGATCAGGACGTCCCAGGTGACGGCGGGCGTCACGTTCGGGTTGCCGTCGCGGTCGCCGCCGATCCAGGTGCCGAAGCTGAGCGGGCGGGTGCCCTCGGGCAGCTCGACGCCGACGCGCTCCAGCTCCGACGTGAGGTCCTCCAGTACGTCCCCGACGGCGCCGGCGTGCAGCTCGTCGAGGTAGTAGATGGCGTTGCGGGCCTCGTCGGCGGGCTCCGGGCGCACGACACGCAGCTCGTCGGTCTGCCAGACGAGGTCGATGTTCTCGGCCAGACGGGTGTCGTGGCGGCGCCGGTCGGACTCGATGACCGGGGTCTCCAGCAGCTCGGCGACGCGCCGGAGCTTGTTGAGGACCGAGCGGCGGGCCGCCTCGGTGGGGTGCGCGGTGAAAACCGGCCGCACGTTGAGGTGCTGGACCGTCTGGCGCAGGTGCTCGGGGTCGGCGTCCTTGAGGCGGTCCGCGGTGCGGGCGAGCAGTCCGCCCTCGGCGGCGCGCCGGGCGCGCAGCTCGCGGCCGCGGTGGACCTGTTCGGTGACGTTCGCCAGGTGGAAGTAGGTGGAGAAGGCGCGGACCAGCTTGGCCGCGGTCTCCAGTTCCGTCCCGCCGAGCAGCTTGGCGGCGGCCTCGCCGTCCTCGCGCGTGAGGTGGCGGACCTTCTCGACCAGTTCGAGGAGTTCGGGACCCTCCTGGCGTACGAGGGTCTCGCCCAGCAGGTCGCCGAGGCGGCGGATGTCGGCGCGCAGCTCGGCGCTGGCGGGGCTGGTGGCCTGACGGCCCTGGTCGTCGGCACTGCTCACAGGTGCGGCTCCTTGCAGTGTTTGAAGCTCGTCTGGGAGGGGTCCCGGAAAGGATCCGGGGAGATTCAGAGCGGACCGCGCTGTCCGACCGTTTCCAAGGATAGGTGTCACTTCGTGCCACGGAAGTTTCGGCCACTTGCCGAGACGCTCCGCCACTTGCCCGGAAGCTCGGCGCTGCCATACTTACGTCGCCGTAGGTTACGGAACCGTAGGAAGCGGTACCCGTGCCTGTGCACCGCTCTCTCTCGACCTTGACCCTCGACCCCACAGGGGACGTGCCCATGACGACAGCTTCCGATGCGCCCACCGAGACCGATGTGATCGACGCCGCTCCCGCCCAGGGGGCGGACTCCACGAGCACCCTTCCGCCCGCGACCCTGGGCGGTGAGCAGAAGCGGTCCCTCGAACAGCTGACGCTGCTCCTGTTCATCGTCGTCCCGTTCGTCGCCCTGCTCGGGGCGGTCCCGCTGGCCTGGGGCTGGGGGGTGAGCTGGCTCGATATCGGCCTGCTCGTCTTCATGTACTACCTGGGGTGCCACGGCATCACGATCGGCTTCCACCGCTACTTCACGCACGGCGCCTTCAAGGCGAAGCGGCCGCTGCGGATCGCGCTCGCGGTCGCCGGTTCGATGGCCGTGGAGGGCCCGGTCGTGCGCTGGGTGGCCGACCACCGCAAGCACCACAAGTTCTCCGACGCCGAGGGCGACCCGCACTCGCCGTGGCGTTTCGGTGAGACGGTCCCGGCCCTGATGAAGGGCCTGTGGTGGGCGCACATCGGCTGGATGTTCGACGAGGAGCGCACCCCGCAGGACAAGTACGCGCCGGACCTGGTCAAGGACCCGGTGATCCGCCGCATCTCCCGGCAGTTCCTGTTCTGGACGATCGTCTCGCTGGCCATTCCGCCGCTGGTCGGCGGCCTGGTGACGATGTCGTGGTGGGGCGCTTTCACGGCGTTCTTCTGGGGCTCGCTGGTCCGTGTGGCGCTGCTGCACCACGTGACCTGGTCGATCAACTCCATCTGCCACGCGGTCGGCAAGCGGCCCTTCAAGTCGCGTGACCGCTCGGGCAACGTGTGGTGGCTCGCGGTGCTCTCCTGCGGCGAGTCCTGGCACAACCTCCACCACGCCGACCCGACGTCGGCGCGGCACGGCGTGATGAAGGGGCAGCTCGACTCCTCCGCGCGGATCATCCGCTGGTGCGAGCGGCTCGGCTGGGCGTACGACGTGCGGTGGCCCTCGAAGGACCGCATCGACGCCCGCCGACGGCCGCAGGCCGCTGACGCGGCATGATGGACGACGTGGCGACCGACTCCAGCAATTCCAGCCCTGCCGGCAAAGAGAAGCAGCCCCGGCGCACCCGCCGCACCCGGATGACGGGTGCCGAGCGCCGGGAGCAGTTGCTGGACATCGGCCGCACCCTCTTCGCCGCGAAGGGGTTCGAGGGCACGTCGGTGGAGGAGATCGCGGCGAAGGCCGGGGTCTCCAAGCCGGTGGTCTACGAGCACTTCGGCGGCAAGGAGGGGCTGTACGCGGTCGTCGTGGACCGTGAGATGCGCCAGCTCCTGGACATGGTGACCAGCGCGCTCACCGCCGGGCACCCCCGGGAACTGCTCGAACAGGCCGCGTTCGCCCTGCTCGACTACATCGAGACGTACACGGACGGCTTCCGCATCCTGGTCCGCGACTCCCCCGTCGCCCAGTCCACGGGCACCTTCGCCTCCCTCATCTCCGACATCGCCACGCAGGTCGAGGACATCCTGGGCCAGGAGTTCAAGGGCCGCGGTTTCGACCAGAAGCTGGCACCGCTGTACGCGCAGGCGCTGGTCGGCATGGTGGCGCTGACGGGCCAGTGGTGGCTGGACGTCCGCAAGCCGAAGAAGGCGGAGGTGGCGGCGCACCTCGTCAATCTGGCGTGGCACGGCCTCGACGGCCTGGAACCGAAGCCCCGCCTGATAGGCCACCGCAAGAGCTGACGGCTTCCGGGGGCGAGGGTTCGAGGAATTCGAGCCGGTTCCCGACCGGGTCCTGGGAGTAGAACCGCCGGTGTCCCGGCAGGTGCTCGTCCCAGGTGACCTCGGCGCCCCGCGCCGCCAGCCGGGCCGCGTATGCCTGGATGTCCCGGACCCGCAACCCTGGGTGCGCCTTCCCGGCGGGCCTGAACTCCTCCTCGACGCCCAGGTGCAGCCGTACGCCGCCCGCCTCGAACCAGCAGCCTCCGCGCGCCGCGAGGGCGGGCGGCTTGGGTGTCTCCGTCATGCCGAGCACGTCGGCGTAGTACGCGCGCAGGAGCACTTCGCTGCCGGGCGGGGCTGCCAGCTGGACGTGGTCGATGACCCTGAGCATCAGGCGTCCCCCCTGCGCGCCACCGCGAACACCCGCCGGAACGGGAAGACCGTGCCGTGCTCCCTGGCGGGGTACGCCTCGCGCAGGAGTGCCCCGTACTCCGCGAGGAACGCCTCCCGTGCCTGAGCGTCGTCCCCGAGCGCGGTGAGGACCGGGCGCAGGCCCGTGCCCTTGACCCAGTCGAGGACGGGGTCCTCGCCCTCCAGGACGTGCAGATACGTCGTCTCCCAGGCGTCGACCTCGCAGCCGAGCCCCGCGAGCCGCTCCAGATAGGCCTCGGGCGTCAGCACGGCGTCCGCGTGCCGCAGGCGCCCGCCGAGCCGGTCCCGCCACCGCGCGGACTCGCTCAGCTCCCGCATGAGCACGTGGCTGGGGGCGCCGAAGTTGCCGGGCACCTGGAAGGCGAACGTGCCGCCGGGCGTGAGCGCGGCGGTCCAGGCGGGGAAGGAGTCCGCGTGGTCCGGCACCCACTGGAGAGTGGCGTTGGAGAGGATCAGGTCGTACGTCCCCGGGGCCGGGGCCCACTCCGTCGCGTCGGCGGCGGCGAAGTCCAGGCGGCCGCCGCCGTCCGTGGGCCCGGCGAGCCGCTCGGCCTCGGCCAGCATCTGCGGGGAGTTGTCGAACCCGGTGATGTGCGCGCCGGGCCACCTCCGCGCCAGGAGCCGCGTGACGTTGCCGGGCCCGCAGCCGAGGTCGGCGATACGGGGCGGGCGTCCCTCGGCGGCGGGCAGGTCGGGGACGCGGCCCAGGAGGTCGGTGAAGGGCCGGGTCCGGTGGTCGGAGTGGCGCAGGTACTGGAGCGGATCCCAGGTGGCGGCGGCTGCGGCGGCGGACATGAGGGGCCTCCCAGAGGACGGCGGCTTACGCGTTCACGCTCTTCCCCCACCATCCTCACCGCTAAGTATCTTGACGTCAAGAGACTTCACGTCGACAGACCCCCTACACTGATCGTCATGGAGGACGAGGTCGATCGGCTGGTCGCGGCGTGGCGCAGGGAGCGCCCGGACCTCGACGTGGAGCCACTTGAGGTGCTCAGCCGCGTGAGCAGGCTCGCGCGGCACCTGGACCGGGCCCGCAGACTCGCGTTCTCCGAGCACAATCTGGAGCCCTGGGAGTTCGACGTCCTGACGTCGCTGCGGCGTGCGGGCGCGCCCTATCAGCTCTCCCCCGGCCAGCTCCTGACGCAGACCCTGGTGACGTCCGGCACGATGACGAACCGCATCGACCGCCTCGCGAAGAAGGGCCTCGTCGAGCGGCTGCCCGACCCGAGCGACCGGCGCGGCGTGCTGGTGCGGCTCACCGCCGAGGGCCGGGACCGCGCGGACCAGGCCCTGGCCGGACTCCTGGCACAGGAGCGGGCCATCCTGGCGGAACTCTCCCGCGCCCAGCGGGGTGAACTGGCCGGGCTGCTACGCCAGTTGACCGCCCCGTTCGACAACATCCCCGGCTAGGTCGACCGGGCCGACGCCCGCGCGCCGGGCGAGCGCGACCGCCGCGAGCGTGGAGTGGACGCCGAGCTTGCCCAGGACGTTCTGCATGTGCGTACGCACCGTGTGCGGGGAGAGGAAGAGGCGTTCGGCGACGGCCTTCCTGCCCAGGCCCGCCACCATGCAGCGCAGCACCTCGCGCTCGCGCGGGGTCAGGGACTCCACGAGGCGCTCGGACTCGGTGCGGTGCTTGCGGGCCGCCGTCAGCTCGCGCAGGACGCCGGTGAGCAGGGCGGGCGGCAGATGCGTCTCGTCCCTGAGCACGCCTCGTATGACCGTCAGGAGGCGGGAGAGCGAGCAGTCCTTGGCGACCCAGCCCGATGCACCCGCCTGGAGCGCGAGGGCCGCGCGGCGCGGGTCGTCCTTCTCGGCGAGCACGACCGTGCGCACCGCGGGCTGGCCGGTGCGGACGCCGGCGACCAGGGATATGCCGTCGACGAGACCGTCCGCGTTGGCGTCCTGGACCGGGACCGCGGGGCGGGTGCCCTGGAGCGCGCTCGCGGTGGCGCCGAGGTCGGCGTCGACGAGCAGTACGTCGTATCTGCGGCCTTCGGCGACCGACCGCTCCAGGCAGCGCAGCGCGGCCGGCCCGCTGCCCGCCGCGGAGACCTCCACGTCGGGCTCGGCGGCCAGCGCGGCCGCCAGCGACTCGGCGAAGATGCGATGGTCGTCGACGACCAGAACTCGGATACGAACCACAGAAACCCCCTTCCCCGCGCTCCCGCAAGGAGCAGGGGATACCCCCGTCGAATACGTCGGAGAACGATCGGAGCGGGTACGGCGCCCGGAACAGGGGTCGACACAGCCGCACGGCCGCCGCCGCGCGGTCACTGCTGCCCCCATGCCGGGCGTCGTACCCGACTGTCTCGCCCCCTGATCGGCGCCGGCCCCCACCGGCACTGTTCTTCAGAGTAGGGCCGCACGCCTGGAGCGGAAGGTAATTTGCAGAACTGATTGTCCGGCGCGTTTATGGTGAGCCGTATGTTTCGCATGGAGACAGGAGTCGACAAAGAGCGGCTTGCTCTGCTTCGTTCGCGGCTCGCCGCGACGAACACGGCGGCGTCCCCGGCGATCCGCGCCCTGCGCGGCACGGTCGATGACCAGGAAGTCCCCCTGGCGCTCTGGGCGTTGGACGCGGCGGGCGGTCTCGCGGCCGGGCTCGCCGCGCACACCTGGGCCCGCTGGCTCCACGTCGACCTCCTCTGGGTCGACGACCGGCACCGCGGGGCGGGCCTCGGCTCCCGGCTGCTCGCCGAGGCGGAGCGGGTGGCCCGCGAGGAGCGGGGCTGCCTCAACTCCCGGGTGGAGACGTGGGACTTCCAGGCGCCGGGCTTCTACCGCAACCAGGGGTACGACCTGGTGTGCGTGATCCCCGACTACCCCGAGGGCGTCAAGGAGTTCACGCTCACCAAGCGGCTGGCCTAGGGCTTGTTCCGGGCAGGCCCTGGCGCCTGTTCCGGACAGGGCCTAGGCCTCCCTGCGGGCCCCCGCCGACGCCACCGCCGGGAACACGCGCGGCGCCGTGAAGCCCGCCGCCGCGAAGGCGTCGAGGACGGACTTGGTCACCGCGTCCGCAGCGGCGCTCTCCACCAGGACGATCGCCGAGCCGCCGAAGCCGCCGCCGGTCATCCGCGCGCCGAGCGCGCCCGCCGTGTTCGCGGTGCCCACCACCAGGTCCAGCTCCGGGCAGGAGATGCGCAGGTCGTCGCGGAGCGAGGCGTGGCCCTCGGTGAGGACAGGGCCGATCGCGCGTACGTCACCGGAGTCCAGGAGGCCGATGACCTGTTCGACGCGGTGGTTGTCGGAGACGACGTGCCGGACGTAGCGGCGGACCTTCTCGTCCGTCAGCTTCGGGAGGCTGGCGGGCAGTTCCTCGTACGCGATGTCCCGCAGGTGGCTGACGCCGAGGGCCCGGGCGCCCGCCTCGCACCCGGCGCGGCGCTCCGCGTAGGCGCCGTCGCCGAGCGCGTGCTTGACGCGGGTGTCGACGACCAGGAGCCGCAGGCCCTGGGCGGCCAGGTCGAAGGGGACCTGGCGCAGGGTCAGGTCGCGGCAGTCCAGGTGCAGGGCGTGGCCGTCGGCGCAGCACGCCGACGCCGTCTGGTCCATGACTCCGCAGGGGACGCCGACGAAGGCGTTCTCGGCGCGCTGGGCGAGGACGGCCAGTTCGGGCCGGGTGAGCCCGAGGCCGAAGAGCTCGTCGAGGGCGAGCGCGGTGACGACCTCCAGGGCCGCCGAGGAGGAGAGGCCCGCGCCCGTCGGTACCGTCGAGGACAGATGCAGATCGGCGCCGGTGACCGGGTGCCCGGCGTCCCGCAGCGCCCAGACGACCCCGGCGGGGTAGGCGGCCCAGCCGCCGTCGGAGAGCGGGGTCAGCTCGTCGACGCGCACTTCGGCGAGCGGGGCGTCGATGTCGGCGGAGTGCAGCCGCAGGACGCCGTCGGTGCGCCGGGCGACGGCGGCGACCGCGGTGTGCGGGAGGGCGAGCGGCAGCACGAAGCCTTCGTTGAAGTCCGTGTACTCGCCGATGAGGTTGACGCGGCCGGGCGCCGACCAGACGCCGTCCGGCGCGTACCCGTACAACTCCGCGAATCGCGCCGCGACTTCGGCTGCCCTGGCCATGTACTACCCCTTTCGCCGGGCGAACGCCCAGGCGTCGGCGACGATGCCCGCGAGGTCCGGGCGGGACGGGTGCCAGCCGAGCTTCTGGCGCGCGGCGGCGGCGGAGGCGACGAGCACCGCGGGGTCACCGTCGCGGCGCGGGGCGATCACCTCGGGGATCGGGTGGCCGGTGACCTGGCGGACGGTCTCGATGACCTGGCGCACCGAGAAGCCGTTGCCGTTGCCCAGGTTGCAGATGAGGTGCTCGCCGGGGGTGGCGGCCTCGACGGCGAGGAGGTGGGCCTCGGCGAGGTCGGCGACGTGGATGTAGTCGCGTACGCAGGTGCCGTCGTCCGTGGGGTAGTCGTCGCCGTAGACGCTGATCGCCTCGCGCCTGCCCTGGGCGACCTGGAGGACGAGCGGGATGAGGTGCGACTCGGGGTCGTGGCGCTCGCCGAACTGGCCGTACGCGCCCGCGACGTTGAAGTAGCGCAGGGAGACGGCGGCCAGGCCGTGGGCGGCGGCCTCGCCGGTGATCATGTGGTCGACGGCGAGCTTGGACGCGCCGTACGGGGAGGTGGGGGCGGTCGGGTCGCTCTCCGTGATGGGGGTGCTGACCGGCTCGCCGTAGGTGGCGGCCGTCGAGGAGAAGACGAGCCTGCGCACGTCCGCGTCGCGCATGGCTGCGAGCAGTGCCATGGTGCCGCCGACGTTGTTGTCCCAGTACTTCTCGGGCTTGGCGACCGACTCGCCGACCTGCGAGAAGGCGGCGAAGTGCAGCACGGCGTCGAAGGAGGAGTCCAGCCATTTGGAGGCGTCGCGGATGTCGCCCTCGATGAACGCGGCGCCCGCGGGGACGCCCTCGCGGAAGCCGGTCGAGAGGTTGTCGAGGACGCTCACCTCGTGGCCGGCCTCGATCAGGTGCTGCGCCACCACGCTTCCGACATAGCCCGCGCCACCGGTGACCAGGTACTTACCGCTCATGAACTCGCTACCTCTCGCAGTCGCTCGGCCGCGGCTTCCGGCGGCACGTCGTTGATGAACACACTCATGCCGGATTCGGAACCCGCGAGGAACTTCAGCTTGCCCGAAGTGCGGCGGATCGTGAAAAGTTCGAGGTGGAGGGCGAAATCGTCACGGTTGATCCCGTGATGTTCCTCCAGGCCGCCGAAGGGCGCCTGGTGCCAGGCGGAGATGTACGGGGTGGGCGGCTGCCCGGCGCCGAAGATCCGGTCGAAGCGCCGCAGGAGTTCCAGATAGACCTCTGGGAACTCCGCGCGCGCCGCCTCGTCGAGCCCGAGCAGGTCGGGCACCCGGCGCTTGGGGTAGAGGTGGACCTCGTAGGGCCAGTGGGCGGCGTGGGGCACGAAGGCCACCCAGTGCTCGCCCTCCAGGACGACCCGCTCGCCCGCGCGCTCCCTGGCGAGGATGTCGTCGAAGAGGTTCTGGCCGCCCGAGGCCTCCTTGAACGCGGCGAGCGAGCGCAGCGTCAGCTCGGTGCGGGGCGTGACGAAGGGATAGGCGTAGATCTGCCCGTGCGGGTGGCCGAGGGTCACGCCGATCTCGGCGCCGCGGTTCTCGAAGCAGAACACCTGGGTCACGGAGGGCAGCCGGGACAGCTCGGCGGTGCGGTCCGTCCAGGCGTCCAGGACGAGCCGGGCCTGCTCCGGGGTGAGGTCCGCGAAGGACGCGGCGTGGTCGGAGGTGAAGCAGACGACCTCGCAGCGGCCCGCGTCGCCCGCGAGCGAGGGGAAGCGGTTCTCGAAGACCACGACGTCGTACGAGGAGTCGGGGACCTCGCTGAGCCGGCCCCCGGCGGAGGGGCACAGGGGGCACTCGTCGGCGGGCGGGTGGTAGGTGCGGCCCTGGCGGTGCGAGGCGATGGCCACGGAGTCGCCGAGGAGGGGGTCCCGGCGGATCTCCGACGTGGTCGAGACGGGCCCGAGCGGGCGGCGGTCGACGGCCTCGCGGGGCGCGCCGTCGCGTACGTCGTAGTAGATGAGCTCGCGACCGTCGGCGAGACGGGTCGAGGTCTTCTTCACGTCGGGGGCTCCTCACCACCACCTATCACCAACAGAACCGAACACAACAAACCACAAGCGACCATCTTCGTCAACGCATGCGGTCGATCACGATCGAACAAAGAACACCAACAAAAGTGTTCAGTTATCGAAGCGAGGGGCGTAGGTTCCGGTCTGATCCGTTCGCGCAACGAAGCGAGTTCACCCATGCAGTCCCCCACTCAGACCCTGGCCGAGGGACTTCGGCTGCCCACCAACGGCCTCGACTACACGATCCTCGCGATCTACTTCATCGTGGTGCTCGGCATCGGTTTCGCCGCCCGGCGGTCCGTGCGGACCAGCCTCGACTTCTTCCTCTCGGGGCGCTCCCTGCCCGCCTGGGTGACCGGCCTCGCCTTCGTCGCCGCGAACCTCGGCGCCACCGAGATCCTCGGCATGGCCGCCACCGGCGCCCAGTACGGTGTCGCGGTCGTCCACTGGTACTGGATCGGCGCCATCCCGGCCATGGTCTTCCTCGGCCTGGTGATGATGCCGTTCTACTACCGCAGCAAGGTCCGCTCCGTCCCGGAGTTCCTGCTCCAGCGCTTCGACAGGTCGGCGCACCTGCTCAGCTCGGCGCTCTTCGCCTTCGCGGCGATACTCATCGCGGGCGTGAACCTCTACGCCTTGTCGATCGTCGTCGAGGCGCTGCTCGGTTGGCCGCAGTGGGTGGCGATCGTCGTCGCCGGCCTGTTCGTGCTCGCGTACATCACCATCGGCGGACTCTCCTCGGCGATCTACAACGAAGTGCTCCAGTTCTTCGTGATCCTCGCCGCCCTCATCCCGATCTGCGTCATCGGGCTGAAGAAGGTCGGCGGCTGGGACGGTCTGAGCGGCTCCATCGAGAAGCAGCACGGCGGCGACTTCCTCACCGCCTGGGGCGGCACCGGCATCGGCGACGCCAACCCGCTCGGCGCCAACTGGCTGACCATCGTCCTCGGCCTCGGCTTCGTGCTCTCCTTCGGCTACTGGACGACCAACTTCGCCGAGGTGCAGCGCGCCTTGTCCGCGAAGAACCTCAGCGCGGCCCAGCGCACCCCGCTGATCGCCGCCTTCCCGAAGATCTTCATCGTCTTCCTGGTGATGATCCCGGGCCTGGTCGCCGCCGTCCTGGTTCCGAGGATCGGCACGGCGGGCTCGGATCTGACGTACAACGACGCGATCCCCTACCTGATGCAGGAGTTGCTGCCCAACGGCGTCCTCGGCATCGCGGTCACCGGTCTGCTCGCCGCGTTCATGGCGGGCATGGCGGCGAACGTCTCGTCCTTCAACACCGTGTTCACGTACGACATCTGGGCGAAGTACGTGGTCAAGGGCCGCGAGGACGGTTACTACCTGAACTTCGGGCGGCTCATCACGGCGATCGGGGTGCTCTCCTCGATCGGTACGGCGTTCATCGCCTCGTCGTTCTCGAACATCATGGGATACCTCCAGACCCTCTTCTCGTTCTTCAACGTCCCGATGTTCGTGGTCTTCGTCATCGGCATGTTCTGGAAGCGGGCCTCGGTGAAGTCCGGCGTGTGGGGCCTGGTCGCGGGCACGACCGCCGCGATGGTCAACTACTTCTGGATCTACAAGCAGGGCGTCGTCGACATCCCCACCGACCAGGGCGCCAACTTCGTCTCGGCGATCGTCGGCTTCGTCGCCGGTGCCGTCGTGATGGTCGTCGTCACCCTCTTCACCGCGCCCAAGCCGGAGGCCGAACTGGCAGGCCTCGTCTACGGGACGGCCTCGCCCGGGCTCGAGGACGAGGGCGCCGAGGCGGGCGACGACGCCTGGTACCGCAAGCCGGCGCTGCTCGGCTGGGGCGCCGTCGTGCTCGCCGCCGCCTGCTACCTGCCGTACTCGCTCTAGCCCCGATCGGAGGACCGAAAACCATGTCAGAGCTGCACAACGAAGTCTCCGAGCTCGAGCGCGAGTCCGCGACAGCCGCCCGCCTCTTCGACATCCGGCGGATCATCGGCGGTTTGTTCGGCGTCTACGGAATCATCGTGACGATCGCCGGAATCACCGCGTCCGACGCCGACCTGAGGAAGGCCGAGGGCATCAACATCAACCTCTGGACGGGCCTTGGCATGCTCGCCCTCGGGCTCTTCTTCCTCGGCTGGCTGTGGCTGCGCCCCACGGTGCCACCCGCCGACGCACCGGCGGACGACGCGTAGGAGCCCGCTGAACGGGGCCCGGGTTCACCGCGGTGGCTCGGGTCCCGCCCGCATGTCACGGCCGCTGAGGTCACTGGTGCCGCCGATGTCGCCGACGCTGTCCGCGTACGCCGAAGGGGGGCGCTCGGCGCGGTCGAGTAGGCCTGTGCGGGCGGCGAGCGCGGCGGCTTCCAGGCGGGAGCCGACGCCCAGCTTCATCAGGACCCGCTGCACATGCGTGCGCGCCGTGCTCGGGGCTATCCCCATCCCGGCCGCGATCACCCGGGTGTCCTCGCCGTCGGCCACCCGCACCAGGACCTCGACCTCGCGGGGCGTGAGCATCTGCAACAGGCGCTGCCCCTCGTCGTCGGGCTGCGCGGCCGGATTCAGCAGCTCGCTGAAGGCACCTTGCAGCAACTGGGGCGCGACGGCGGCCTCCCCGGCGCGCGCCTTCATGATGGCGCGCTCCACTCCTTCGATGCGCTCGTCATGGCGTACGTAACCGGAGGCGCCCGCGGCGAAGGCGGCGGCTATCCCGCGCGGGCTCGGCACCGGGCCGAGCACCAGGACCGCCACCTGCGGGCGGTCCCGCTTTATCTTCACCACCGGGTCGAACATGCCCGGCTCCGCGGGCGTGGCCGTGCCCAGCAGGCACACCTCCGGCGCCCGGCTGATCACCAGCTCGGCCGCTCCCGCCGCGGGCGCCGCCGCGGCCAGCACGCGGTGCCCGCGCAGCTTCAGCGCCGAGGCGAGCGCCTCGGCGAGCAGCCGGTGGTCGTCGACCACCATGAGCCGCACACCCATAGAAACCCCCCAGTTCCCGCAGGCCCCCCGGCCCTCCATCTCCCGGAAGCTACACGCTTGTTCGACGTTGCGCGCCCCCTACCCGCCAGAAGCGGCCCGGAATGCCGAAAGCCATGCCCTTCAGGGGTGACTGGGGGTACGGAACGGCGCGGCAACGGCAGCGGCCGCCCCCTCGCACTCCGAGGGGACGGCCGCTGAAACCGGACGGGAGGCTGCTTCGCCCCGGAGCCGGGGACTACTTCGCGACGAAACCGAGCGCGACGTACTCCTTCTCGTCCTTCGAGTAGGGCTTGCTGAGCAGCTGCTTGCCCATGAACATGCGCCCCTCGGCGTAGAGGAGTTCGTTCGACTTCGGGACCATGCCGCTGATCGCGTCGGTCACCGCCTCGGACGAGGGGGTCTCCAGGAGCTTGGTCTCCTTCATCGTCTTGCCGTCGAGCGAGACGATCTGGGCGCCCTTCTGGTAGCCGTGGGCCTTGTACGCGATGACGTTGCCGCCGTCCATGCGGAGCGGGAAGATCTCGCCGTTGTCGCCCGCGACGGCGCGGTCGCTGGTCGCCTTTCCGGTGGCCAGCGAGAAGGAGACGATCTCGTTGGTCCGGTTGTAGCTCTCGCCGCTGCCGTCGTGCTGGCGCGTCGGCACGTACAGCCGGTCGTTGCCGACCGTGATCGACGTGCAGTCGTTGACCATGTTGACGCCGCAGTCGTGGTCGTACTTGCCGTCCTCCAGGGAGATCTTGGCGCGCAGCTTGCCGTTGTTGCCGAGGGAGAAGACGTCGGTGACACCGCTCGCGGTGATCTCGGTGGTGTCCTGGCCGAAGACGACCGGGTTGGTGGAGATGACCTTGGCGTTGTCGATGCCGTCGGCGAGCGCGTACGTCCACTTGGCGGCGCCGGTCTTCGGGTCGAGGAGCTGGACCTTCAGCTTCTCGTCGCCGTACGTGCCGCACTTGCGGACCGCGACCAGCTGGTCGCCGCCCGCGTAGCCGACGTCCTCGCACTTGCCGATCTTCGGCTTCCACAGCGACTTGCCGGACACGTCCCAGGCGGCGCCGCCGCTGCTGGTGCCCGCGCCGGCGGCGATCGTGGTGCCGGAGATGGTGACCTCCTTGAAGGTCGCCTTCATGCCGTTGGTCTCGACGGTCTCGGTCCAGAGCTTCTTGCCGGACTTCAGGTCAACCGCGGAAACGTTGGTGCACTGTTCGTAGTCGCCCTTCTTGTTCCGCTTGTCCTCTTCGGTGACGATCGCCGCGATGCCGTCCTTGGTCGTCTCCCGCGACATCGCGCACGTCTGACCGGAGAGCGGGATCGACCACTTCTCCTTGCCGGTGTCCGGGTCGTAGCCGTTCAGTTCGTTGATGCCCGACTTGGCGTAGACGTCGTCGGTCAGCAGCGAACCGGTGGCCTGCCAGATCTGGTCCTCGGGAATCGCGGGCTGGGGCAGCTGCATGACGACCTTGGCCGTGGGGTCGGCCGGGGCCTTCTCCTTGGCCGGGCCCTGGCCCGCCGGGGCGTCGCCGCCCGTGCCGCCCTTGCCCTTCTTGCCGCCGCCCTTGCCGTCGCCCTGCGCGGTCTTCTTGGAGTCGTCGTCCTTCGACGAGGCGTAGAAGACACCGCCGCCGACGATCAGCGCGATCGCCACGACCGCCGCGATGACGATCGCCATCTGGCCGCTGATCTTCTTGCCGCCACCGGAGCCGGAACCGCCGGGCTGCGGCTGCATCGGCATGGTGGGCGGCTGCTGGTAGCCCTGCTGGTACCCGGGCTGCTGGTACGCGCCCTGCTGGTACTGCGGCTGGGCGGGCTGGGTCGGGTAGCCGTAGCTCTGCGGGGCCTGGGGCGTCTGCGGGGCCTGGGGCGCCTGGGGATAGCCGTAGTTCGGCTGGCCCGCGGGCGGCGGGGTCTGCGGCGGCCGGCCGGGAGGTGCCGGGGGCGCCGCGGGCGGCGGCGTCTGCGGGGCGGGCGGCTGCTGCGGGTAGCCGTAGGACGGGTCCGGGGCCTTGCCGAAGCCTCCGGGCGGAGGGTTCTGCGGGGCGCCGAAACCGCCGGGCGGGGGGTCCTGGGGCGCGCCGAAGCCGCCCTGCGGGGGCTCGTTCGGCGGCTGCTGCGGGGGCTGGGGCGGCTGGGTCATGACGTCGTCTATTCCTTGGGGACGCTGAGGGACGAGAGGGTGAACGGGACGGCGGGGAAGGTCACTGGCCGTAGGCGAGCATCAGCTTCGACTGGCCGGTGGTGCTGCCCGTGATGCTGGTGGTCGAGATGTAGAAGCGCCCGTCCACGTAGTCGACGTCCTTCGAGTAGAAGCCGCTCTCGATCTGCGAGGTGCCCTTCGGGTGCTGCAGAAGGGTCTTGGGCTCGTGCGAACCGGACGTCGCGATGGAGACGACGCGGCCGCCGGCATCGTACGACGGCTCGACGTACGCGATCAGCTCACCGTCCTCGACCTTCATCGGGAAAATCGTCTCGTCCAGCGGCGACTTGGTGCGCCAGGCCTCCTTGCCGGTGGCCAGGCTGATCGCGACGATCGCGTTGGCGCCCTTGTCGGCGGTCGGCAGGTAGAGGTACTTGTCGTCGGAGGCCACGCCCTGGCAGCCGCCCAGCTTGTCGTCGATGATCGAGGTGCCGCAGTCGGGCGCGAAGTTGTCCTTGCTGCTGACCTCGGAGGTGGTCGTGTCGGTGTTCCCCTTCAGCACCGAGATGTTCCACCGCTTCTTGTCCTCGTTGCGGGAGTACACGATCGTCGGGCTCGTCCCGTAGATCTTGCGGACCTGCCAGCCCTTGGGGAACTTCTTCGTCCACAGGGCCTTGCCCGTCTTGGGGTCGAGCTGCTGCAGCTCGTCGTGCTCCTCGGGTCCCGAAGCGCCGCAGGAGAGCGCCATCAGGAGCTTGCCGTCACCGCCGGCGAACCCCTTGGGGAAGCAGGTGCCCTCTTCCTTCTTGTCCGCGACGTAGAGCTTCTTGCCGTCGCGCATCCGCAGCGCGGTCCCGGACTGGTCACGGCCGACCATGAGCACATCGCCGACGAGGACGAGGTCGCTCTGCATGGAGAAGTCGAACATGCCCTCCTCCTTGACCGTCTTGAGCCAGCCCTTGTCCCCGGTCCTCATGTCGATGACCTGGATCTGGTTGCACTTGGCGCTGCTCTTGGTGCCGTCCTTGAACGCGACGACGATCCTGCCGTCCTCGGTGGCCTTCTCCGTCGCGGCGCAGATCTTCTGCGGGAACTTGATGGCGGGCCACTTGGTCTTGCCGGTCTCGGCGTCGTACGCGTACAGCTCCTTGTACGCCGCCTTGACCACGGTGTCGCCGTCGACCCACATGCCCGGGGCGTCGCCGCCGGCACCGGGCACCTTGGGCGCCTCCTTGTACCAGAGGACCTTCGCCTCGCCGGGCCGGCGGCCTTCGTTGAGGTCTTCCTTGCCCTCGTTGCCGTCGCCGTCGCCGGTGCCCGGGTTGGCCGGGGCGGTGGCGGAGGGCTTGGGGTCCTTCTCCTTCGCCTCGGACTTCTTCTCGCCGTCGTCGTCACCGCCGACGACGGCCCAGGTGACACCGGCCGCGACGAGGAGTGCGGCCACGGCCGCGGCGCCGATCACCAGGAGCTTGCTGCGCTTGCCGTTGCCGTTGCCGCCGCCGGGGCCCGCCGGGAACTGCGGCTGCGTGGGCGGCTGCTGCGGGTAGCCGTACTGGGGCTGGCTTCCGTAGGGCCCGGGCTGCTGCGGGCTCCCGTACGGGCCGGGCTGCTGCGGCTGGGCGTAGGGGCCGGACTGCTGCGGCTGGGCCGGCTGGCCATAGGGGCCGGGCTGCGGAGGCTGGGCTCCGTAAGGGCCGGGCTGCGGAGGCTGGTTTCCGTAGGGGCCGGGCTGCTGCGGCGGGGGCGCGTACGGGCCCGGCTGCTGCGGTTGGGTCGGCTGCGCGTACGGATTGTCCGCCGCGGGCGGCGGGGTCTGCGGATAGCCGTACCCCGGCTGCGGCGGTATCGGCGGCTGCCCCGGCGGTGGATCCTGCGGAGCTCCGTGACCGCCGTGCGGCGGCTGGTTGGGCGGCTGAGTCATCAGCGCTTCCCCCTTCACTGATTTTCGGCACGCCAAATGGTGCTCAGGTGAGCCTTTCTATCACCCTGAGCCCGTACCGAACGGGGCCGGTCCTGCCCCTGTTCCCAAGGGAGGACCGGCCCGTGATGCGTCCGTTACGCGAGCTGCACGGGAGCTCTACGCGTCCTCCGCCAGCTCCAGCCAGCGCATCTCCAACGCCTCGCGCTCACCGATCAGTTCACGGAGTTCGGCGTCCCATTTGGCGACCTTTTCGAAGTCCGTGGAGTTATCGGCGATTTGGGCGTGCAGCTTGGCCTCCTTGTCGGAGACCTTGTCCAGCTGCCGCTCGATCTTCTGCAGTTCCTTCTTGGCGGCGCGGGCGTCGGCGGCGGAGACCGTCTTCGTCTCGGTCCGCACGGCAGCGGGTGCGGGCGTGGAAGCGGAGGCCGTCTCGGCCATCCGGCGGCGCCGCTCCAGGTATTCGTCGATGCCGCGCGGCAGCATCCGCATGGTGGCGTCGCCCAGGAGCGCGAAGACCTTGTCCGTCGTCCGCTCGACGAAGAACCGGTCGTGGGAGATCACGACCATGGAGCCGGGCCAGCCGTCGAGGACGTCCTCCAGCTGCGTCAGCGTCTCGATGTCGAGGTCGTTGGTCGGCTCGTCGAGGAAGAGGACGTTCGGCTCGTCCATGAGCAGCCGCAGCAACTGGAGCCTGCGCCGCTCACCACCCGACAGATCACCGACCGGCGTCCACTGCTTCTCCTTGTTGAACCCGAACGTCTCGCAGAGCTGTCCCGCGGTCATCTCCCGGCCCTTGCCGAGGTCGACGCGCTCGCGCACCTGCTGCACGGCCTCCAACACCCGCAGCGTCGGCTTCAGTTCGGTGACCTCCTGCGAGAGGTAGGCCAGCTTCACGGTCCTGCCCACGACGACCTTGCCGCCCGCGGGCTGTACGTCGCCGTCGCTGCGGGCCGCGTCGGCCATGGCGCGCAGCAGCGAGGTCTTGCCCGCGCCGTTCACCCCGACCAGGCCGATGCGGTCACCGGGGCCGAGCTGCCAGGTCAGATGCTTGAGCAGCAGCTTCGGACCGGCCTGGACGGAGACGTCCTCCAGGTCGAAGACGGTCTTGCCGAGCCGCGTCGTCGCGAACTTCATCAGCTCGCTGGTGTCCCGCGGCGGCGGCACGTCCGCGATCAGTTCGTTGGCGGCCTCGATGCGGAACTTCGGCTTGCTGGTGCGGGCCGGGGCGCCGCGCCGCAGCCAGGCCAGCTCCTTGCGCATCAGGTTCTGCCGCTTGCTCTCCTCGGTGGCGGCGATGCGCTCACGCTCCGCGCGGGCGAACACGTAGTCCGAGTAGCCGCCCTCGTACTCGAAGACGGAACCCTTCTGCACGTCCCACATGCGCGTGCAGACCTGGTCCAGGAACCACCGGTCGTGCGTCACGCATACGAGCGCCGAGCGCCGCGTGCGCAGGTGCTCGGCGAGCCAGGCGATGCCCTCCACGTCGAGGTGGTTGGTCGGCTCGTCGAGCACGATCAGGTCCTGCTCGGCGATGAGCAGCTTGGCGAGCGCGATGCGGCGCCGCTCGCCGCCGGAGAGCGGGCCGATGACGGTCTCGAGCCCCTGCGGGAAGCCCGGCAGGTCGAGCCCGCCGAAGAGGCCGGTCAGCACGTCCCTGATCTTGGCGCTGCCCGCCCACTCGTGGTCGGCGAGATCGCCGATGACCTCGTGCCGGACGGTGGCCTCGGGGTCGAGGGAGTCGTGCTGGGTCAGCACGCCGAGCCGCAGCCCGCCGTTGTGCGTGACGCGCCCGGTGTCGGCCTCCTCCAGCTTGGCGAGCATCCGGATCAGGGTGGTCTTGCCGTCGCCGTTGCGCCCGACGACGCCGATCCGGTCCCCCTCGGACACGCCGAGTGAGACGCCGTCGAGCAGGGCACGGGTGCCGTACACCTTGCTGACTGCCTCGACATTGACCAGATTGACGGCCATTTCTCTCCTGACAGGGGGGACGATCGATCCTCCAGCGTAGTCGCCCGCGGGGGGCGGGTCGGCGGCCGCTTGTGGGTACCGGGTTGCTCACTCCTTGTGATGACGGATCCGGAACGCGGGGGCTACGGTTGGGGGGCAGGCCGAAGAATCCCGTCCATGGGAGGAACCATGACCGCCGAGCCGATTCCCGAGCCGGTCTCCGAGCCGGTGTCCGGGCCGCGATGGCCGGTGCCGCCGCCGGAGGGCTGGACCGTGGACGACCTGCACACGCTGCCCGACCTCCCGCCGCACACCGAGTTGCTCGACGGGAGCTTGATCTTCGTGAGTCCGCAACGCCTGTTCCACAGCCTCGCCATCGATCTGCTGGTGAACGGGCTCCGCAGCAGCGTGCCGACGGAGCTGCGGGTGAGCCGGGAGATGACTGTCGTCCTCGACCGTCGCAACGGCCCCGAGCCGGACATCTCCGTCGTCCGCAAGGAAGCCGTCAAGAGCCGCGATCAGACCTCGTTCTCCGCCGCCGACGTCCTTCTCGCCGTGGAAGTCGTCTCTCCCGACTCGCAGGCCCGCGACCGGGATACCAAGCCGCTCAAGTACGCCGCTGCCGGTATCCGCCACTTCTGGCTGGTGGAGATGGCGGGCCAGGACGATCACCCTGTCGTCCAGGTCTACGAACTCGGCACGGTGTCCGGCACGTACGCCCTGACCGGCATCTATCACGACCGCCTCAAGATCTCCGTGCCCTTCGACATCGACATCGACCTCAACGGCATCAACGAGCTGTAGGGCCAGGGGCGCCCCGCCCCGCCCGCTCCACCAGCAGCCACCCCACCAGCGCCATCCCCACCGCCGCCGGAGCCGTCACATGGACGGCGATCAGCATTGCCGTACGCCCCTCCAGCAGGCCCCCGAAGCCGACCATCGACAGGCCGAGCACCCCGAAGAGGCAGAGCGTCACGCCGAGGGCCGCCGTCGGGCCCCCGGACGCCGCCGGTGCGCCGGGCCCGCGTACGGCCCCCGGGCGTTCGAAGCGGCGGAAGGCCGCCACCAGCGCCGCCGTCAGCGCCGCGGCCGCCGCCAGCCGCAGCGGCACCTGCGCCCACCACGCGGCGCTCGCGGGCGCCGGGAGCGGGACGTCGAGGGCGAGCAGCGTCCCGTAGACCCCGAGCATCGCCGTCAGGTGCCAGAGGAACGCCGTCATGGAGATGCCGTTGGCCGCGACCACGCCCCGCCACACCCGGGGCCTCGCCAGCCACCGCGTCGCCGGGGCGCGCAGGAGTTCGACCGCGCCGACCAGCCACAGGCCGTGGCAGAGCAGGGCGAAGGTGGGCGGTGCCATGTTGGAGACGCGTTCGCCGGGCATGCCGACCATGGAGAGGGGATAGGGGCCGAGCGCGACGAGGAGCGCGGCGCCCACGAGACCGGCCCCGGCGAGGACGTACGGCAGGCGCAGCTTTCCGTCCGCCCGCAAGAAGCCCAGCTGGTGCACCGCGAGCCAGACGAAGGCGAAGTTCAGGAACGCGACGTACGGCACGTCGAACGCGAAGCGGGCCACGTCCACCGCGCCCGCCGCCGCCACGAGCGCGCCGAACGCGCCCCAGCCCCACCGGTCGTGCAGCCGCAGCAGCGGCGGGGTGAAGGCGACCATCGCCAGGTAGATGCCGATGAACCAGAGCGGCTGGGCGACCAGGCGCAGGGCCACGTCGAGGAGGCCGCCGCCCTGGCCGAGGAGTTGCAGGGCCAGCGCGGCCGCGCCCCATACGCCTATGAAGACCATCGTGGGCCGCAGCAGGCGCTGGAGGCGGGCGCGCAGGAAGGCGGAGTAGACCGAGCCGCCCTCGGACCCGGACCCGGACCCTGACTTGGACGCGCGGCTCAGTGAGCGGTACGACAGGGCGTGGGAGAAGCCGCCGACGAAGAAGAAGACGGGCATGATCTGCAGCGCCCAGGTGAGGGGTTGCAGCTCCGGTACGACGGCGAGGAGGTTGCCGACCTCGGCGCGGCCGTCGTCGCCGGTGGTCACGGCCGCCATCAGCCAGTGCCCGGCGACGACCGTGCCCAGCGAGGCGACCCGCAGCAGGTCGATGTACCGGTCACGCCCGGTGGGCGTCTTCTCGGCCAGTTCGCGCACGCTTGATCCCATGACCGTACGGTCGCGTGCGGGGTGCCTTCGGCGTCAGCGTGCCCGTACTCATCCCGTACTCATTCGGGGGTGAGTATCTGGGCCTGGGGTGTCGGCGCGGGTTCGTCGTGCCTGGGCGCGCAGTTCCCCGCGCCCCTTCGGGGCGCCAGTTATACCGTCTGCGCGCCCTGCGCCGGTGCCGTCGCCAGCCGTGCCGTGCGGCAGGTGCCGGAGGACGTCAGCGCGTCGGCCACCTTGTGCGCGGACGCGGCGTCGGCGGTGAGGAACGCCGTCGTCGGGCCCGAGCCGGAGACCAGCGCGGCGAGGGCGCCCGCCGCCGTGCCGGCCGCGAGGGTGTCGGCGAGGGAGGGGAAGAGGGAGAGGGCGGCGGGCTGGAGGTCGTTGGTGACCGTCGCGGCGAGCGCCTCGGTGTCGCCCGTGCGCAGGGCTTCGAGGAGCGCGGGGGAAGCCTCGGGGGCGGGCGCGTCCGGGGTGAGCCGGTCGAACTCGCGGTACACGGCGGGCGTGGAGAGCCCTCCGTCGGCGACGGCGAACACCCAGTGGAAGGTGCCGCCGACCTCCAGCGGCTGAAGCTTCTCGCCCCGCCCGGTGCCGAGCGCGGCGCCGCCGACCAGGCTGAACGGCACGTCGCTGCCCAACTCGGCGCAGATGTCGAGCAGTTCGCCGCGGGAAGCCTTGGTCCCCCACAGCGCGTCGCACGCCACGAGCGCGGCGGCGCCGTCCGCGCTGCCGCCCGCCATGCCCCCGGCGACGGGGATGTCCTTGGCGATGTGGAGGTGGACGTCGGGGGCGATGCCGTACCGCGCGGCGAGGAGTTCCGCTGCCCGCGCCGCCAGATTGGTGCGGTCAAGGGGTACTTGGTCGGAGCCGGGCCCCTCGCAGGTCACCCGCAGCTCGTCCGCGGCGGTGGCCGTGACCTCGTCGTAGAGGCCCACGGCGAGGAAGACGTTGGCGAGGTCGTGGAAGCCGTCGGGGCGGGCGGCGCCCACGGCGAGCTGGACGTTGACCTTCGCGGGGACGCGTACGGTCACGCTCACGCGGCCGCCTCCTTGTGCTCGGCGATCCGCGCGAACTCCTCGACGGTGAGGGCCTCGCCGCGCGCCTGCGGGGAGACACCGGCGGCGACCAGGGCGGCCTCGGCGGCGGCCGCGGAACCGGCCCAGCCCGCGAGGGCGGCCCGCAGGGTCTTCCTGCGCTGCGCGAAGGCGGCGTCGACGACGGCGAAGACCTCGCGCTTGGACGCGCTGGTCTTGACGGGCTCGGCGCGCTTCACGAGGGAGACGAGCCCGGAGTCGACGTTCGGGGCGGGCCAGAAGACGTTGCGGCCGATGGATCCGGCGCGCTTGACCCGCGCGTACCAGTTGGCCTTCACGGACGGGACTCCGTACACCTTCGAGCCGGGGTCGGCGGCGAGCCGGTCGGCGACCTCGGCCTGCACCATCACGAGGGTGCGCTCGATGCTCGGGAAGGTGTCGAGCATGTGCAGCAGGACGGGGACGGCGACGTTGTACGGGAGGTTCGCGACCAGCGCGGTCGGGGCGGGGCCCGGCAGCTCGCGCACGAGCATGGCGTCGCTGTGCACCAGCGCGAAGGAGCCGGTCTTCTGGGGGAGGCGGGCCTCGATGGTCGCGGGGAGCGCCCCGGCGAGTACGTCGTCGATCTCTACGGCGGTGACGTGCGCGGCGGTCTCCAGCAGGGCCAGGGTCAGGGACCCGAGGCCGGGGCCGACCTCGACGACGACGTCGTCCGGGCCTACCTCCGCGGTGCGGACGATGCGCCGGACGGTGTTGGCGTCGATGACGAAGTTCTGGCCGCGCTGCTTGGTGGGGCGTACGCCCAGGGCAGCGGCCAGTTCGCGGATGTCGGCGGGGCCGAGGAGGGCGCCGTGCTCAGTGCTCACCGCACCAGGTTACGTGGGCTGGCCCCTGGGCCTTGTTCCGGCAGCTACGTCTCGTTTTCGGCTGACCGCCGGTGGGGGCTGGTCGCGCAGTTCCCCGCGCCCCTGACGGGGCGCTCAGCCGACGGTTTCTCGCGCCCCGTCAGGGGCGCGGGGAACTGCGCGAGCAACCACGACGCACCCGCGGTGAAGCGTCAACCGCGCAGGCGGCGCCCGCAGTGGGGCCAGGGCGCGGCGCCCCGCTGGACGTACAGCTTCTTCGCTCGGAACGTCTGTTCCGAGGCCGACGCGTCCTGGGGGCGCCCCGTGCCGCCGAGGCCCTGCCAGGTCCTCGTGTCGAACTGGTAGAGGCCGCCGTACGTGCCCGAGGGGTCCACCGCCCCCGGGCGGCCCCCCGACTCGCAGCGCGCCAGCGAGCTCCAGTCGAGGCCGTCCGCCCCGGCCACCGACGACGGCATCTGCTTCGTGCCGACCTTCACGATCCGGTCCTGCGGCTCCCGCACCACCTCGGAGCCGATCCGCCGCGGCTTCTGCTTGACGCCGTTGACGGTCCGCAGCGCGTACGTCACGCGCCGCGCGCCCTGCCGTCCGGCCTGCACCACGACCTCCGTGCCCCGGAACAGCGTCGGGTCCTGCGCTCTCCTCACCTCGAAGGGGATCGCCTCCTCCCTGACCTCCTTCGATCCCCTGATCCGCATGACGGTGACCGTCATCCCGTCGCGCGGGAAGCTGTCGGGCGCCACCGACGTGGTGTCCTGCCCGCGCAGCGTGACCCCGGCCTCCGCGACGGCCTCCCCCACGGTCGCCGCGTTCGTACGGATGGTCCGCTCCCGCCCGTCCGCCATGATCGTGACGGTGCGTTCCGTGCGGACGGCGAGGTCGAGTCCGTCGCGGCCGATGCGCCGGCTGCGCGAGGCCGACAGGTGGGCGCCCTCCGCGCGCACCCCGAGCTGGCGCAGGGCGCCGTCGACGGTGCGTGCCGTCGTCCACACCTGGCGCCGCTCGCCGTCGAGGGTGAGCCGCAGGGGCCGGCCGTAGCGGACGGCGACCTCGTCGCCGCTGGCCAGGGCGGTGCCCGTCGCGGGCGCGACGATGTCGTGGGCGCCGACGGCGAGGCCCTCGTCGGCGAGGAGTTCCCCGACGTCGTCGGCGAAGGTGTGCAGGGTGCGCGGCTTGCCGTCGACGCTGAGCCGCACCGCCTTGTCCTCGGCGACGAACGCGGAGGTGCCGCCCGCGAGGAACGCCACGACGAGCGCCTGCGGCACCAGGCGCCGCAGCACCTCGGCCCGCTCGGAGGACGGGGGGCCGCCGGTGCCCCGGGCGGACTTCGCGCGGCGGGCGGCCCGCCGCGCCTCGGCCCGGCCGCCGCCGGTCGGGGCGGCGCCGGGCAGCGCACCGGACGGCGGGGGGCCCGTGACCTGGCCCGGCACGTATGGCTGGGCGTGCGGCTCGGTCGGCTCGTACGGCAGGGCGTAGGGCTCGTACGGCGCTTCATACGTCTCGTACTGCGCGTTGCTCACGATGACGCTCCAGAGGTCCGGACCGGGCGGACAGAACCTAGCGGAGCCGCCGTCACCCTCCAAAGTCGGCTCGCTACGGAGCGTCGTTGCGTTATCGGTCAGTAATCGAAGGCACGCGCGGTGTTCGCAGAGACGGCCGCCGCCATCTCGTCCTCGTCGATGCCGCGGACCTGGGCCATGGCGCGCACGGTGACCGGGATGAGGTACGGCGCGTTGGGCCGCCCCCGGTAGGGCGCGGGCGTGAGGAACGGCGCGTCCGTCTCGACGAGGACGAGTTCGAGCGGCGCGACGGCCAGCGCGTCCCGCAGGCCCTGCGCGTTCTTGAACGTGACGTTGCCCGCGAACGACATGAAGTAGCCGTGTTCCGCGCAGACCTGGGCCATCGCGGCGTCACCGGAGTAGCAGTGGAAGACGGTGCGCTCGGGGGCGCCCTCCTCCTTCAGGACGCGCAGGACGTCCTCGTGGGCCTCGCGGTCGTGGATCACGAGGGTCTTGCCGTGCCGCTTGGCGATCTCGATGTGGGCGCGGAAGGAACGCTCCTGGGCGGCCATGCCCTCGGGTCCGGTGCGGAAGTAGTCGAGGCCGGTCTCGCCGACCCCCTTGACGTGCGGCAGCGCGGCGAGCCTGTCGATCTCCGCGAGCGCCTCGTCGAGCGCGCCGTCGCCGCCCGCCTCGCGCGCGCCCTGCCGGGACCAGCCGTCGGGGTCGCCGAGCACGATGCGGGGCGCCTCGTTCGGGTGAAGGGCGACCGTGGCGTGGACGCTTTTGTGCGCGGCGGCGGTCTCCGCCGCCCACCGGGAGCCCCGGATGTCGCAGCCGACCTGGACGACCGTGGTGACCCCCACCGAGGCCGCCTTGGCGAGGGCTTCCGCCACGGTGCCCGACTGCATGTCGAGGTGGGTGTGCGAGTCGGCGACCGCCACCTGGAGCGGTGCGGGCAGGGGCGGCGGCGCGTCGGCGTTCTTCGAAGGCATACGTCGATCCTACGAACGCCCGGACCTGAACCGCTCCCGCGGAGCCTCGCACCGCCCCGGACCGGGCTCCCTCACCGCGCCTTGCGGTGCTGGAAGGGGTGGAGCAGATCGGAGAGGTGCCAGTGGTGGTCCCGGCCGCCCGCCGGCGCCACCGGCACGGGCCCGGGGCCCTCGCCCACCACCGGGCCCACGCCCCGGGCACCGGCCTCGGTCGCGCCCGTCGGCTCGTCCGCGCCGCGCCCGCCCTCGTACTGCCGCCGCATCATGTCGAGCACCGACGACACCTGGCCCGCGCGCATGATCCGCACGACATGGCCGCCGCAGTTGAGACAGGTGGGGCGGGAGAGCGGCGAGGGGACGTGCAGGCCGTCCGCCCGGTACCTCACGAATTCCTGGCCCCCGGCGTCCACGTGATGCTCGATCTCGTACGACTGTTCCCAGCCGTGCCCGCACCGCATGCAGGCGAACGCGTAGGACTCATGACCGACATTCAGTGCCGTGCGGGGGTGACCGGTGTCCGCGATCTCACTCATGCCGCTGCTCCTCTTGTCCGAGGGACAGGTACCGCCGTCCCTGCGACCAGTGGACGCCTTTACGGGAGCGAGCGCATCAGACCTGTCGAGCGTTGGAGCGGATTTGGCCTTCCCTTAGGAAAGAGGCCTGGCGCGCGGCCCGCGCTTTGCCTTTCACGATAGTCCTTTGCCCTCCGATGGGCCGCTTCGATCCGCGTTCTTTGCCGCCACGACCGCATCGAAGACCTCGCGCTTGGGAAGGCCCGCCTCGGCGGCGACGGCGGCGATCGCCTCCTTGCGCCGCTCCCCCGCCTCCTCGCGCACCCGCACCCTGCGCACCAGCTCGTCGGGGCCGAGATCGCCCGCGCTCTTCTCGGGGGCGCCCTCGACGACGACGGTGATCTCACCGCGCACGCCGTCGGCGGCCCACTCGGCCAGCTCCTTCAGCGAACCGCGCTTGACCTCTTCGTACGTCTTGGTCAGCTCGCGGCAGACCGCGGCCCTGCGCTCCTCGCCGAACGCCTCGGCCATCGCGGTGAGCGTGTCGTCGATGCGGTGCGGGGCCTCGAAGTAGACGAGCGTCCTGCGGTCGTCGGCGACCTCCTTCAGGCGCGAGAGCCGCTCGCCCGCCTTGCGCGGCAGGAAGCCCTCGAAGCAGAACCGGTCGACCGGCAGCCCCGAGAGGGCGAGCGCGGTGAGCACGGCGGACGGGCCCGGCACGGCGGTCACCTTGATGTCCCGCTCCACGGCGGCCGCGACCAGGCGGTAGCCGGGGTCGGAGACCGAGGGCATCCCGGCGTCCGTCACGAGCAGGACGCGCGCGCCGCCCGCGAGCGCCTCGACCAGCTCGGGCGTGCGTGCGCTCTCGTTGCCCTCGAAGTAGGAGACGACACGGCCGCCGACCTGCACTCCGAGCGCCTGGGTGAGCCTGCGCAGGCGCCGCGTGTCCTCGGCGGCGACCACGTCGGCCGAGGCCAGCTCGGTGGCGAGGCGCGGCGGCGCGTCGGCGACATCGCCGATGGGGGTGCCTGCCAACACGAGGGTTCCGGGGGAATCTGCGCTTCCTGTCACGGATCCATCCTCGCAGGGCGCACGGGCGGGACTCGCACAGTCTGGTTCCCTACGATGGCGCGGTGACCAGTACCGCGTCTTCACCGGAGACCCGCGAGGGCCAGGCGGCCGAGGGGCAGCAGCCCTCCTGGCAGCGGCGGCTGCGCCGATTCGGCTACGTGGCGCGGCCCAGAGAGGACGTCAGGGCGCGGCTCGTGCCCCCGTACACGCGGCCCGGCCCCCGCCTGTGGATGACGCTCGGTCTGTCGAGGGCGGCCGCGGACCGGGTGGTGCGCCGCTCGGCGTGGCTCGGACCGCTGCTGGTCACGCTGGTCGCCGGGGTGATCCGGTTCTGGAACCTCGGCAATCCGAAGGCCGTGATATTCGACGAGACGTACTACGCGAAGGACGCCTGGGCGCTCATCCACCGCGGCTTCGAGGTCAACTGGCCGGAGAAGATCAACGACGACGTGCTGCGGCAGGGCAGCGACATCGCGATCCCGCACGACGCGGCGTACGTGGTGCATCCGCCGGTCGGCAAGTACGTGATCGGCCTCGGCGAGTGGATGTTCGGCTTCACCCCGTTCGGCTGGCGGTTCATGACGGCGGTGCTCGGCACGCTGTCGGTCCTGATGCTGTGCCGGATCGGGCGGCGGCTTTTCCGCTCCACGTTCCTCGGGTGTCTGGCGGGCGCGCTGCTCGCCGTGGACGGCCTGCACTTCGTGATGAGCCGCACCGCACTGCTCGACCAGGTCCTGATGTTCTTCGTGCTCGCCGCGTTCGGCTGCTTCCTCATCGACCGGGACCGGGCGCGGGAGAGGATCGCGGCCGCGCTGCCGGTCGACGGTGACGGTGTCGTACGCCCCGACATGCGCGTCGCCGAAACGGTGCGCCTGGGATGGCGGCCGTGGCGCTGGGCGGCCGGTCTCTGCCTGGGGCTCGCCTTCGGCACGAAGTGGAACGGCCTCTACGTGATGGTCTTCCTCTGTCTGATGACCGTCTTCTGGGACGTCGGCGCGCGCCGCGTCGCCGGGGCGGTGCGGCCCTACCGCGCGGTCCTGCGGCGGGACGTGCTCCCGGCGTTCGTGTCGACGGTCCCGGTGGCACTGGCCACATACGTCGTGTCGTGGCTCGGCTGGATCCTCTCCCCGACGGACGGCTCGGGCGGCTACTACCGCGACTGGGCGGCGACCGACGGGCGCGGCGGCAGCTGGACATGGCTGCCGGACTGGCTGCGCAGCCTGTGGCACTACGAGCACGCGGTCTACGAGTTCCACGTGGGCCTCTCCTCGCCGCACACCTACCAGTCCAACCCCTGGAGCTGGATCGTCGACGGCCGCCCCGTCTCGTACTTCTACGAGTCGCCGCTGCCCGGCAAGCAGGGCTGCCCCGCCGACACCACCGAGAAGTGCGCCCGCGAGGTCCTCGCGCTCGGCACCCCGCTGCTGTGGTGGGTCGGGGCGTGCGCGCTGCTCTACGTCCTGTGGCGGTGGGCGTTCCGGCGCGACTGGCGGGCGGGCGCGATCCTGTGCGGGGTGCTTGCCGGCTATCTGCCCTGGTTCTTCTACCAGGAGCGGACGATCTTCTACTTCTACGCGGTCGTCTTCGTGCCGTTCCTGTGTCTGGCGGTGGCGATGCTGATCGGCGCGATCCTGGGACCGCCGGGATCCGACGAGCGGCGCCGGGTGGCGGGCGCGGCGGCCTCCGGTGTCATCGTGCTGCTGATCCTCTGGAATTTCATCTACTTCTGGCCGGTCCACACCGGCACCGCCATCCCCATCGATTCCTGGCGGTCCCGGATGTGGCTGGATACGTGGGTGTAATGGCCGACGTATTGGCCACGTTGGACACCTTCGGATAACGGACGTCCCAAATTTCCCTCCCTCCCCCTTAAGGTGCCGGACGAACGACCTTCCCGGGCATCTCCTTCGGGGAGGCTCCTGGGGAGGGGAGCGCATCGTGCGCAGTGGAGCAAAGGCCGCTCTGGTCGGCGGGGTGTTCGTCGTCATGGTGGGGGGCGCCGGGTACGGCGCGTACAACGTGGTGAACGGCGTGTCCAACGACGGCTCGCCGGGAGCGGGCCCGGCCCCCGCGGAGACGGGACCGCCCACCGGCGAGGAGGTCCGCGAGACCGCGCGGAACTTCCTCGCGGCGTGGGCCGAGGGCGACGCCGGGCGGGCCGCGGAGTACACGGACAACCTCCAGGCCGCGTCGACCGCCCTGACCGGCCTGCGCGAGGACGCCCACCTGACGAAGGTGAAGCTCACCCCGAAGCGGGCGTCCGGCACGCGCGTGCCGTTCTCCGTGTCGGCCACGGTGAAGTACAAGGGGAAGAGCAAGCCCCTGACATACGACTCCGAGCTGAGGGTCGTGCGGGGCAAGACCACCGGCCGCGCGCTCGTCGACTGGTCGGCGGCCGTGCTGCACCCCTCCCTGAAGGAGGGCGACACCCTGGTGACGGGCGAGGCCGTGGCGCCGCCCCTGCGGGCGGTGGACCGCGCGGGCACCGTCCTGCGCGCCAAGGAGTACCCCTCGCTCGGCCCGATCCTGGACCAGCTGCGCAAGCGGTACGGGGAGAGCGCGGGCGGCACGCCGGGCGTGGAGCTGTATGTCCGGCCCGCGAACGCCGAGGCCACGGCGGGGACGCGCACACTGCTCACCCTCTCGAAGGGCAGGCCGGGCAAGCTGCGTACGACGCTCAGCGCGCCCGTGCAGAAGGCGGCGGAGCGGGCGGTCCTGCGGCACGACGAATCGTCGGTGGTGGCGGTCAAGCCGAGCACCGGCGAGGTGCTCGCCGTCGCCAACAACCGCGAGGACTCCTGGAACGCGGCGTTCCTCGGCACGATGGCGCCCGGCTCGACGATGAAGATCGTCTCGGCGGCGATGCTCATCGACAAGGGCGTCACCAAGGCGGGCGGGGCCGCGCCCTGTCCGGCCACCGCGACCTGGCAGAGCCAGACCTTCCACAACCTCAAGGGCATGGTGCCGAACGAGTCGGCGACGCTCTCGGAGAGCTTCGCGCGCTCCTGCAACACGGCGTTCGTGAAGCTCGTCGACGAACGGGGCCTGACCGACGCCTCTCTCACCGAGGAGGCCCGCAACGGCTTCGGCCTCGGCCAGGGCGACTGGAAGGTGGGCGTCCCCTCCTTCGACGGCGACGTCCCGGCCTCCCCGGGCCCCGACCGCGCGGCCAACGCCCTCGGCCAGGGCAAGATCCGGATGAACCCGCTGAACATGGCCTCGGTCACGGCGACCGCGATGACGGGCACCTTCCGGCAGCCGGTGATCGTGCCGAGGTCCCTCGACGACCGCGCACTGGCCACCGCCCGCGGCCTGCCCGCCTCCACCGTCGCGCAGCTGCGCCAGATGATGCGCCGCACGGCGGTGAGCGGCACGGGGGCGCGCGCCATGGCGAGCCTGACCGGGGACATCGGCGCGAAGACCGGGTCGGCGGAGAGGGACGGCCAGGCGGTGTCCGACAGCTGGTTCACCGGGTACCGGGGCGATGTGGCGGCGGCCGCGATGACACAGCGGGGCGGGCACGGCGGTGACGCGGCGGGGCCGATCGTCGCGGACGTACTGCGCGCGGGATGACTCCGCGAGGCGGAGGGCGGGCAGGGTAGAGGGTCCGCCGGGCGGTCGTCCGGCCGGGCGGCAAAGTGGTCGAGGGCTTCTCCGTACGCCTCTAAGGTGGCCTTCCGGTGAGGAACCGGTGAGGAGCATGGGGGCTCCGGGGAGCTGCGGAGGGTTTGTGGGCAAGCGAAGGCGCGCCGCCGAGCGCAAGGGCGTCGGATTTCGGAACACGCGGGTGCACCCGGGCGTGCTCGGCGGGGCGGCGGTCGTCGTCGTGTGCGGGGTGGGGGCCACCGCGTTCGCGCTCTCCGGCGGCGTGGGGTCCGGCGGGACGGGCGACGACGCGAAGCCGGTGCCCTCGGGACCGCCGACCTCCGCCGAAGTGCGCCACACCGCGCGGGCGTTCCTCGCCGCGTGGGCCGACGGCGATGTGGCGCGGGCCGCCTCGCTGACGGACGACCGTACGGCGGCGCGGAAGGCCCTGACCTCCTACCGCGAGGAGGGCCACCTGACGAAGGTCCGGCTCACCCCCGGGAAGCCGGCCGGGCGGACGAGCGCCGAGGTGCCGTTCAAGGCGGCGGCCACGGTGTCGTACAAGGGGAAGAGCAAGCCCTTCGCCTACGAGTCCGAGGTGACGGTCGTCCGCAGGAAGAGCGACGGCAGGACGCTCGTCGACTGGCGCCCCTCGGTCCTGCACCCGGAGTTGAGGGACGGCGACCGCCTGGTCACGGGCGAGGCGGGCGATCCGCCGATCAAGGCGGTGGACCGGGACGGCGGCGAGCTGACGGCGGCGAAGTACCCGTCGCTGGGCACGGCCCTCGACGGGCTGCGCGAGAAGTACGGCAAGGAGGCCGGCGGCAGGGCGGGCGTGGAGCTACGGGTGGTGCGGGCGGACGCCGAGGACGCCGCGGAGAAGGCCGGGCAGAAGGACGACGCGAAGTCGAGGCCCGACAAGACGCTGCTGGCCCTCTCGCCCGGGACCCCGGGGACGCTGAAGACGACGTTCAGCGGTTCGCTGCAAGCCGCGGCGGAACGGGAGACGGCGAAGCGGAAGCTGGCGTCCGTGGTCGTCGTCAAGGCGAGCACCGGCGAGATCCTGGCGGCCGCCAACTCCAATCCGACCGGCTTCAACACGGCCTTCCAGGGCTCCCTCGCGCCCGGTTCCACGATGAAGGTCGTCAGCGCGTCGATGCTCCTGGAGAAGAAGCTCGCCGGGGTGGACAAGAAGCACCCGTGCCCCAAGTACGAGACGTACGGCGGCTGGAAGTTCCAGAACGACGACAAGTTCCAGATCAAGAACGGCACGTTCCGGGCGAGCTTCGCGCGCTCCTGCAACACGGCCTTCATCAGCCAGGCCAAGAAGCTGGAGAACGACTCGCTGACCAGGCAGGCGCAGGAGGTCTTCGGTCTCGGCCGCGACAACTGGTCGATCGGGGTGCCGTCCTTCGACGGCGCCGTCCCCGTGCAGAGCCACGCCCAGATGGCGGCCTCGCTGATCGGTCAGGGCGGGGTGCGGATGAACCCGCTGAACATGGCGTCGGTGGCGGCGACGGTGAAGTCCGGCACGTTCAAGCAGCCCTACCTGGTCTCGCCGGACGTGGACGACCGCACGCTGGCCACGGCGCCGCGCAGGATGTCGGGGGCGACGGCGACGGCGCTGCGGGAACTCATGCACTACACGGCGGTGTCCGGCACGGCGATGAAGCCGATGCGGGGCCTCGGCTCGGACATGGGCGCGAAGACCGGCTCGGCGGAGGTCGACGGCCAGAAGAAGCCGAACGGCTGGTTCACCGCGTACCGGGGCGACCTGGCGTCGGCGGCGGTCGTGCGGCAGGGCGGTCACGGCGGGGATTCGGCGGGGCCGCTGGTGCGGGCGATGCTGCTGGCGGGGGACTGAGCGAGCGCGGTCCGCACTCGGCTGTCCGCCATGCGGATACGCGGTCGCGTGCCCCGTACACGGACCGCTAGCGTGCCGGGCATGAGCACTACTGAACCCGTCGAGTCCGCCGAGCCCGCCGAGTCCGCTGAACCCCCCGAGTCCGCTGAACCCACCGACTCCGCGGCCCACCCCCGTTTCGCCGCCGCCCTGCGCGAGCTGGGTCTGGCCGAGGTGATCGGACGGGCCCGCCGCTTCCCTGAGCAGACCCGGACCGCGCAGGAGGCGGCGGCCGCGATCGGCTGCGAGCTGAGCCAGATCTGCAAGTCCCTGATCTTCGCGGCGGACGGTGTGCCGGTGCTCGTCCTGATGGACGGCGCGTCGAGGGTCGACGTCGACTTGGTGCGCGCCGAGTTGGGCGCGGAGAAGGTCACCCGCGCCAAGGCGGACGTCGTCCGGGAGACGACCGGCTTCGCGATCGGCGGCGTACCGCCCTTCGGCCACGCCACCAGGACCCGCGTACTCGCCGATCGCTCGCTCCTCGGCCACGACGTGGTGTGGGCGGCGGCCGGCACCCCGTACGCCGTCTTCCCCATGGACCCCAAGACGCTGATCGCCCACGCGGGCGCCGCGCTGGTGGACGTGCGCGAGAACGCGAAGTGACCCCGCTGGTCGCGTCGGCGGTGCTGCTCGCCGCCGTCACGCACGCCAGCTGGAACGCGATCGCCCACCACATCACCGACAAGCTGGTCGGCTTCACGCTCATCTCCGGCGGCGGCACGCTGATCGGTCTGCTCCTCGCCCCCTTCGTCGCGCTCCCGGCGGCGGGGGCGTGGCCGTATCTGATCCTCTCCGCGCTCCTGCACGTCGGCTACTACGCCCTGCTCATGCGGTCGTTCAAGCTCGGCGACTTCGGCCAGGCGTACCCCATCGCGCGCGGCACGGCCCCGCTGGTGGTCACGGTCCTCGCGGCGGTCTTCGCGGGCGAGGTCCCGGACGGCTGGCAGGCGGCGGGCGTCGCGCTGTCCTGCGCGGGCCTGACGGGCCTCGCGCTGTGGGGCATACGGGGGTCGGGGCGCCGCCCGGACTGGGCGGCGATCGGCGCGGCCCTCGCGACGGGCGTCTCCATCGCGGCGTACACGGTGGTGGACGGCCTGGGCGTACGCGCGTCCGGCTCGTCCATGGGCTACATCGCGTGGCTGATGATCCTGGAGGGCATCGCGGTCCCGGTGTACGCGGCGTACCGCTGGCGCGGCGAACTGGTCTCCAGGCTCCGCCCGTTCGCGGCGGTCGGCCTGCTGGGCGCGGCCCTCTCGGTCGCCGCGTACGGCCTGGTCCTGTGGGCCCAGACGAGGGCGGAACTGGCCCCGGTCTCCGCGCTGCGGGAGTCGTCGATCATCGTCGGCGCGGCGATAGGCGCGCTCTTCTTCAAGGAACGCTTCGGCACACCGAGGCTGGTGGCGGCGGGCCTGATGGTGGCGGGCATCGGTTTGATGCTGCACGCGGGGTGAGGGAGCCGGGTGCGCTGGGGAGTTGGGGCTCGGACGCCGTGGCGCGGTTCAGAGGAGGGTCTGCGCGGATTCAGAGGGGAGCCAGGAGCATGAGTATCTCGTCCCGGTCGTCGCCCGCGCCGAACCGCAGGGCGCCGGGCCACCGGCCGACTTCCTTCCAGCCGAGGCGCCCGTAGAAGTCCTCGAGGCCGACGCCGCCACGTGCGGCGAGGTGCAGCTGCTCCAGGCCCATCTCTTCCTTGGCGACCCGGCGCACCTCGTCCATGAGGGCACGGCCGACCCCGCGCCCGCGCAGGGCGGTGCGGGTCTGGACATGGTGGAGCGTGCCCCAGTGCCCGATCAGCTCGGACCGGTCGCGGCGGATGTTGAGCCAGCCCGCGAGTTCCCCGTCCACGGTCGTCGCCGTGAGCAGCCGCCCGGTGTCGGGAGAGAGCTGGTCGACGACACGGTCGAGGACCGGGGCTACCGTGTCGGCGTCCACGGGAGGGAAGGGGAAACCTGCCGCGCCGCCCGCGTTGGTGACCTCGATCCAGCACTCGGTGAGAGCGCGTCGCAGCTGCGGGGTGGCGTCGTGCGGAGAGGTGAGCTGCTGGAAAGTGAGCTGCGGGACGGGAGGTTGCCGAGAGGCGGGCGCGACGGTCATCCCGAGATCATGACACCCGCCTCTGACACCCAAGAGAGCACGGCGCCCGCCCAGGACCGCCGACTCAGCGTCCAGCGCGGGGCTCAGCCCGCGACGGGGTGCGGCGGGGCCGGGAGGCGGGCGCAGTGGCGGCAGGCTCGGGCCGAGGGGGCCAGGGCCGCGTGGGAGGCGGCCGCCAGGGCTCCGGCGAAGGCGAGCAGCGGCCAGTTGGTGGCGAGGGCCGCGGCCGTGGTGAGCGCGAGGGTCGCCGCCGCCATGGCCCCGCTCGCGGTGGTGCCTGCCCAGGCGACCAGGAGGGGGAGCCGGTTCGGCGCGGGCAGGCGGCGGGCGAGGCTGCCGGTGGCGGCCAGGGTCACCGCGGCCAGCAGCGCGGCCGCCGTCGCGACGAAGGCCAGGTGGACGGCGAGGAGCTGGGGCGCGCGCGACACGTCCCACGCCAGGTCGTGCCCCGCGCTCCTCGCGAGGTACCAGCAGCCGATCAGGAAGGGCGCGGCGAGCGTGACCGCCCGCGCGGTGTGCCGGGCCTGGGCGACCGTCAGCTCCCGCTGGCAGCTGGGGACGAGTTCGCCGACGGACCCGAACTCCCGCACCGCCCGCCGGGCGGCCTCCTCCTCGCCGAGGCCCGCGTCGGCGTAGGCCGCGGCCGTGTCGGCGAGGCCGTCCCGTACCTCGCCGATCAGCCGGGACTTGGCCTTGGCGGGGCCGTGCAGAGCGGCGCCCAGGTCGGCCACGTACTCCTGGAGGAGCCGGTCGATGGGGCTCATGTGGCGAGTCCGGGGCGCGCGCCGGGGTTGAGGACCGAGCCGATGGCGGCGGTGAACTCGTCCCACGCCGCCCGCTCACCGGCCAGGGTCGCCCGGCCCGCGTCCGTCAACTCGTAGCACCTGCGCCGCCGTTCGCCCGCCGACTGCCAGCTGCTGCTGAGCAGGCCGAGCCGCTCCAGGCGGTTCAGCGCGGGGTAGATCGTGCCCGTACGCAGCTCCAGCGCGCCGCCGCTGCGGCGCTGCACCGCCGTGATGATCGCGTAGCCGTGCAGCGGGCCCTGTTCCAGCACGGCCAGCAGCAGTCCGTCGAGGTGTCCTCGTACCGCATCCGCCTTCATGGGTAGGCAGCCTACACAAAGTCTGCGTAGGCAGTGTATGTATTGGCAGCCAACACATTCAGCTTCGCCGTTCGCCGTACGCCCCTGGAGGCTCCGCCGTGACCAAGCTGCTCCTGTCCATCCACGTTCTCGTGGCGATCCTCGCCGTCGGGTCGATCACCGTGGCCGCGTCGATGTTCCCGCGCCAGGCGCTGCGGGCGATCGGCGGCGAGGGGCCGGGGGTCACCGCGCTGCTGCACCGGGTCTGCCGCGGTTACGCGGTCGCCGGTATCGCCGTACCGGTGTTCGGGATCGCCACCGGAGCCCAGCTCGGCGTCCTCGGCGACGCGTGGCTGATCGTCTCGCTCGTCCTGACGGGGATCGCGGCGGCGCTCCTGGGGCTTGTGATCCTGCCGGGGCAGCGGAGTCTGCTGGCTCTGGCGGAGGGCCAAGCTCCCTCTGGCGAATCCACCGGAAACGCCGATGCCGCAGCTGACGCCGCCGAACGCGCCGAGCACGCTCAGGCCGCCGCCCGTCCCGTCGCCGCCCGCCTGGCCATGCTCACCGGGATCTTCAACGTCCTGTGGGCGGTCGTCGTGGTCCTGATGATCGTCCGCCCCAGCTCCACCACGGGAGCGTGAGCCCCATGCGCACCCTGCGTATCGCGGCCGCCGCCGAGGCCGCCTCGCTCGCCCTCCTCCTGGGCAACCTGCTCACCGTCCACGCGCCCGCGCTCTCCGCGCTCCTCGGCCCGCTGCACGGCACGGCGTACCTCGTCGTCATCGCCACCACCTGGATGACCCCGGCGGCCGCGACCCCCGGCACCCGGTGGCGCGCCCTCGTCCCGGGCGTCGGCGGCCTGCTGGTCCTGCGGCGGATCGAGGCCCGCTCCCCCGCGAACTGACCCGCGCCTCCCGCCCCGGCGCCCCGCAGCGCCCGCCCCTACGCCTCGCGCAGCGCCCGCACCAGCGCCTGGGCGCGCGGGTCGGCCGTGACGCCCTTGTTCATCCCGTTCGTCACATACCCGAACCCGGTCCCCGACTCCGGGTCGGCGAAGCCGAGGGCGCCGCCGCGGCCGGGGTGCCCGAAGGAACCGGCGGCGAGGAGCGGGGACGCGCCGCCGTGCAGCATGTAGCCGAGGCCGAAGCGGGTGGGGACGACCAGGACGCGGTCCGGGCCCGCGGACGCCTCCGTCCGGGCCGCCGCCACCGTCTCGGGGGTGAACAGCCTCCCCCTGCCGTCCACTTCGCCGATCAGCGCCGCGTAGAAGCGGGCCAGACCGTCGGCCGTCGCGATGCCGTTGGAGGCGGGCAGGGCCGCCGCCCGGTAGGCGGGGTCGTTCTCGTCCGGCGCCGGATCGATCGCCCCGAAGGCGCGGCTGGTCAGCGAGGACGGGTCCGCGTATGCCTCGGCGACGTTCCGCTTGGGCCGTATCCGCAGGCCGCCCGGCCCGGCGGGCGGTGCGATACGCCCCATACGGCTGACCCGTGCCGCCTCCGCTTCCGGCAGCCCGAGCCAGAGGTCCAGGCCGAGCGGCCCGGCGATCTCGGCGGCGATCCACTCCCCGACCGCCTTGCCCGTCACGCGCCGCACCAGCTCACCGGTGAGCCAGCTGTAGGTCTGCGCGTGGTAGCCGTGGTCGGCGCCCGGCTCCCAGAACGGGGCCTGCGCCGCGACCACCGCCGCCGAGAGGTCCGGGTCGAGCGCCTCGGCGGGCGTCAGCGGACGGTCAAGGGCGGGGACCCCGGCGCGGTGCGCCAGTACGTGCCGCACCAGGACACCTTCCTTGCCGCGCGCCTTGAACTCCGGCCAGTAGGTGCCGACCGGCGCGTCCAGGTCCAGCGCGCCGCGCTGATGGAGCAGGAGCAGGGCGGCGGCGGCCACCCCCTTGGTCGCCGAGCGCACGACCTGCGCGGTCCCGCGCTCCCACGGGGCGTCCCCGGCGGCGAGGTCGCCGTCGACGTCCTTCGTGCCGCCCCACAGGTCCACGACCTTGCGCCCGTGCCGGTAGACCGTGACGGCGGCTCCGCGCTCCCCGCGCTCGGCGAAGTTGCGCACGAAGGCCTCCCTCACGCCCTCGAACCCCTCGGCGACCGAGCCCTGCACTCCACCCATGACCTCGTCCATACCCAGCCCAACAGCTGCCGCTATCCGCTGATTCCCTGGCTTCTCGCCTTCGCGGTCTTCGGATCGAAGCCGAAGGGGAGTTCCAGGCGGTGTGCGCTCATCAGTTCGTCGTCGGCGAGGAGTTCACCGGTCGGGCCGTCCGCCGCGATCGTGCCGTCGCTGAGGATCAGGGCGCGGGGGCAGAGTTCCATGGCGTAGGGCAGGTCGTGCGTGACCATCAGGACGGTGACGTCCAGCGACCGCAGGATGTCGGCGAGTTCGCGGCGCGAGGCCGGGTCGAGGTTGGAGGAGGGCTCGTCGAGGACGAGGATCTCCGGCTCCATGGCGAGCACCGTCGCGACCGCGACCCGGCGGCGCTGCCCGAAGGAGAGGTGGTGCGGCGGGCGGTCCGCGAACTCCGCCATGCCGACCAGGGAGAGGGCCTTCACCACGCGGGCCTCCAGCTCCGGGCCCCGCATCCCCGCGGCCGCGGGCCCGAACGCCACGTCCTCGCGGACCGTCGGCATGAACAGCTGGTCGTCCGGGTCCTGGAAGACGATGCCGACCTTGCGCCTGATCTCCGCCATGTGCTTCTTGCCGACGGGCAGCCCGGCGACCGTCACCGTGCCCGCGCCGGCGGTCAGGATGCCGTTCAGATGCAGTACGAGGGTCGTCTTGCCCGCGCCGTTCGGCCCGAGCAGCGCGACACGTTCGCCGCGGGCGACGCGGAAGTCGACGCCGAAGAGGGCCTGGTGCCCGTCGGGGTAGGCGAAGGCCAGTCCGGCCACTTCCAGCGAGGGTGTCGCGGTCACAGGGTCCATCCCAACAGGCAGACGAGGAGGGCGGCGGACGGGAGGGCCAGCGCGTACGTCCACTGCGTGCGCGAGGCGGTCACCTCGTCGATGACCGGCATCGCGCCGGCGTACCCCCGGCTGACCATCGCGAGGTGCACCCGCTCGCCCCTCTCGTACGAGCGGATGAAGAGGGCGCCCGCGGACTTGGCGAGGACGCCCCATTGCCGTACGCCCCGCGCCTCGAAGCCGCGCGAATCGCGGGCGATCCTCATGCGGCGCATCTCGTCCGTGATGACGTCGCCGTACCGGATCATGAAGGAGGCGATCTGGACGAGCAGCGGGGGCAGCTTGAGGCGCTGGAGGCCGAGGAGGAGTTCGCGCAGTTCGGTCGTGGAGGCGAGCAGCACGGAGGCGGCGACGCCGAGCGTGCCCTTGGCCAGGACGTTCCAGGCACCCCAGAGGCCGTTGACGCTCAGGGAGACACCGAGTACGTCGACGCGCTCGCCCTGCGCCACGAACGGCATCAGCACGGCGAAGGCCACGAACGGGACCTCGATCAGCAGCCGCTTCAGCAGGAACCCGGCGGGGACGAGGGCGGCGCGGGCGACCGCCGCGAGCAGGAGGGCATAGACCCCGAAGGCCCACATCGCCTCGCGCGGCGTGGACACGACGACGATCACGAAGCAGAAGACGGCGACGAGCTTGGCGTGCGCGGGCAGCCCGTGCACGGGCGAGTGCCCGTGCCGGTAGAGCCGGTGGGCGTGGCCGGCACCCATGTCAGGGGGTCTTGGGCGCGGCGGGCTTGGGCGCCACGCCCGCCTCAGGTCCGGCGCCCGCCTCTGGTCCGGCGCCCGCCTCAGGCAAGGTCACCGGGGAGACATCCGTCGTACGACGCCTCCGTACCGCCCAGAACACCGCCGAACCGGCGACCACCGTCGCGCCCACGCCGATCACGCCCGCCAGGCCGACCGAGACGCGGGCGTCGGTGATGTCCTTTACTCCGTAGTCCGCCAGCGGTGAGTCCGCGGTGGCGTGGTCCTTGGTCTTCTCGTCGATGCCCTTGTCCTGGGCCACCTTCTCCAGGCCGTCGGGGTTCGACGAGGCGTAGAAGCTGACGACGCCCGCGAGGACGAGGGACGTGGCGAGGCCCGCGAGCCACACCTTCCGGTGGGAGCGGGCCGCGGCGGCCGGTTCGGCGGCGCCCCGCGCGTCCACCAGCTCCCCGCCGACCCGCAGCTTCAGCGGCCGCGCGAGACCCCGCGCCCCGTACACGAGGTCCGGCCGCACCGCGATCACCGCGCCCACGGTGAGCGCGGTGATCGCGGCCTCGCCGATGCCGATGAGGACGTGGACGCCGACCATGGCGACGGCGACCTTGTCGAGGGAGACGTCGGTCGTGCCGCCCACGGCGTAGAGGAGGGTGAAGGCGATCGCGGCGGCCGGCACGGACAGCAGCGCCGCCACGAAGGAGGCGACGGTGATCGCGCGGCGCCCGCGCGGCAGCACCTTCACCAGGCCCCGGAAGACCAGATAGGCGACGACGGTGGTGACGATCGCCATGTCGGCGATGTTGACGCCGAGCGCGGTAAGACCGCCGTCCGCGAAGAGCACGCCCTGCATGAGCAGGACGACGGAGACGCAGAGCACCCCGGTGAAGGGGCCGACGAGTATCGCGGCGAGCGCCCCGCCGAGGAGATGCCCGCTGGTCCCGGCCGCGACCGGGAAGTTCAGCATTTGCACCGCAAAGATGAAGGCGGCGACCAGCCCGGCGAGCGGGGCCGTGCGTTCGTCCAGCTCACGCCGGGCGCCCTTGAGGCTGACCGCCACCGCGCCCGCGGCGACGAGCCCGGCCGCGGCGGAGACGGGAGCATTGATGAATCCGTCGGGGACATGCATGGGCGCGCTCCTGGGCAGGGGCCTTGCAGGGCAGACCGCTCGTGAACCGTCCACTGTGTCGTGAACCGTTCAATGATAGGGCGTTGTTGCGAACGGTTTGCAAGAGCACCCAGGTCCCGATACGGCTACGCCCGCCCGGTGGATCTTCCGCCACCACTCAGGGCGGAAAGCCGTACATATGGGACATTGGTGAGGAAGTGCCCGTACGGATGAGGAGTTCAGCGATGTCCGCAGTCGAGCAGTACGCACGCGCCCACCTCGTCACGGACTCCTCCGAGGGCCACCGCGCCGTCCCCGTCGTCCTCCACTACGACCCGGAGGCCGACCCGCACACGGTGCGGATCGGCCTCCCCGGCTGCCACGAATGGGTCTTCGCCCGGCAGCTGCTCGAACAGGGCCTGCGGGCCCCGGTCGCCGCCGGTGACGTACACATCTGGCCCTGCGGCCGGGTCCAGACGATCGTGGAGTTCCACGCGCGGGACGGGGTGACGGTCGTCCAGTTCGACGCGTCCGCGCTGATCCGCTTCCTGCGTCGTACGTACGCGGCCGCCACCCCCGTCTCCCACTGAGCCCCGGCGGGACCCGGCGCGGGGTCAGACGCGGGCCAGCTCCCTGTCAACGTCCGGATCGGTGTCCGGGCCCGCGTCCTTCTCGGCGGCCGTGCGCAGCCCCTCGCCCTCGACGTCGACGTTCGGCAGCGCGCGGTCAAGCCACTTGGGCAGCCACCACGCCTTGCCGCCGAGCAGCGCGAGAACGGCCGGCACCAGCGCCATACGGACCACGAACGCGTCGAAGAAGACCGCGATCGCGAGGCCAAAGCCGATCATCTTGACCATCTGCTCGCTGGACCCGATGAAGCCCGCGAACACCGCGATCATGATGACGGCCGCCGCCGAGACCACCCGGGCCCCGTGCCGGAATCCGGTCACGATCGCCTGCCCGGGGCGCTCCCCGTGGACGTACGCCTCCCGCATCCGCGTCACGAGGAAGACCTCGTAGTCCATCGCGAGGCCGAAGACCACGCCGACCATGAAGATCGGCATCATCGACATGATCGGGCCGGTCTGCTCCACGCCGAAGAGCGAGCCGAGCCAGCCCCACTGGAAGACCGCGACGACCGCGCCGAGGGCCGCGAGGACCGAGAGCAGGAAGCCGAGGGCCGCCTTGAGCGGGACCAGGATCGAGCGGAAGACGATGATCAGGAGCAGGAAGGCGAGGCCGACGACGAGGGCCAGATAGGGCAGCAGGGCGTCGTTGAGCTTCTGCGAGACGTCGATGTTCATCGCCGTGGTGCCGGTGACCATGATCTCGGCGCCGGTGGAGTCGGTGATCTTCGCGCCGGTGTCGCGGATCGAGTGGACCAGTTCCTCGGTCTCGATGCCGCTGGGCTTGGAGGACGGCACGACGCTGATGATGGCGGTGTCACCCGCCTTGTTGAACATGGGCGGGGCGACGGTCAGGACGTCGTCGAGCCCGGCGATCGTCCTGCGGATCTCACCGGCGGCGGCCTTCGGCTCGTCGGCGCCCTTGAGGTCGCCGACGACCATCAGCGGGCCGTTGAAGCCGGGACCGAAGCCGTCGGAGACCAGGTCGTACGCCTTGCGCTGCGTCGTGGAGGTCGGCTGCGCGCCGTCGTCGGGCAGGCCCAGCTCCAGCTGCGAGACCGGGACGGCGGCGGCGCCGAGGCCCACGATGCCGACGAGCAGCACCGCGATCGGACGGCGTACGACGAACCGGGCCCAGCGGGTGCCCATGTTCGGCTTGGCGTCCTCGTCGGCGGCCCTGCCCTTCTTGCCGCCCTTGCCGTCCTTGCCGTCCTTGCCGCCGCCGAAGAGCCTGCTCTTCTCGCCCATGGGCATGACCCGCTTGCCCGCGTACCCGAGCAGCGCCGGGATGAGGGTCAGCGCGATCAGGACCGCGATGACGACCGTGCCGGCCGCGGCGAAGCCCATCTTGGTGAGCATCGGGATGTTCACCACGGCGAGGCCGACCAGCGCGATGACGACGGTGAGCCCGGCGAAGACGACCGCGGAGCCCGCGGTGCCGACGGCACGGCCGGCCGCCTCCTCGCGGTCGCGGCCGTCGGCGAGTTCGCCGCGGAAGCGCGAGACGATGAAGAGCGCGTAGTCGATGCCGACCGCGAGGCCGATCATCATGGCGAGCGTCGAGGTGGTGGTGCCCAGATCCAGGGCGTCGGCGAGCGCGGTGATGGACGAGACGCCGATGCCGACGCCGATGAGCGCGGTGAGCAGCGGAAGCCCGGCCGCGATCAGCGAGCCGAAGGTGATGACGAGGACGACCGCCGCGACCGCGATGCCGATGATCTCGGAGGAGCCGGTCTCCGGCATGGCCTGGAGCGCGTCGCCGCCGACCTCGACGGTGAGCCCGGACTCGCGCGCCTTGTCGGTGGTCTTCTCCAGCGCGTCACGGTCGTCGTCGGTCAGCTCCATGGAGGTGACCTTGTACGAGACGGAGGCGTACGCCGTGGAGCCGTCCTTGCTGACGGTCTTGGCGCGGAACGGGTCGTCGGCGCGCGCCACTTGCTCCGAGCCGGACTTCAGGGCGCCGACGGTCTTGACGATCTCGGCCTTGTTGGCCGGGTCCGTCACCTTCTCGCCGTCCGGTGCCTTGAAGACGACACGGGCGCTCGCCCCGTCGGCGCTGGCCTCGGGGGCCCGCTTCTCCAGGAGGTCGAAGGCCTTCTGGGCCTCCGTGCCGGGTATGGAGAAGGAGCTGGAGGCGGCGGTGGGCGCCGAGGCCGCGCCGACCCCGGCGAGCGTGAGGAGCGCCACCCAGATCAGGGCGACGAAGTGCCGCTTGCGGAAGGCTAGTTTGCCGAGTTTGTAGAGGAACGTGGCCACGAGGGCGTACTCCCGGTCAGGTCGTGGTGCGGAGATGACTGCGGGCAGGGGGGTTCAGCCCGACGACGTGAGCGGTTCGCGTCAGGTACGGGGTGCGGGTGTGAGGGGTGGGTCAGACGCCGAGAGCGGGGAGGATCACGGCGTCCACGTACGAGGCGAGGAAGGCGCGGTCGACCGGGCGGTCCTCGACGAGGTCCCGGGCGACGAAAGCGCCGACCAGCATGTGGATGGCGAACTCCAGCGCCGGATTGTCCGCGGCCACCTCACCGCGCTCCACCGCTCTGCGCAGCAGATCGTTCAGGCCCGTCAGCTCCGGCTCGATGAGCAGGTTCCGCAGCGCCTGGTGGAGTTCGGGGTTGTCGTGGATGGCGTGGAACAGGCCCCGCATCAGCGCGGCGTCCTTCTCCATCTGGCAGTCGTCCGAGCGGGCCACCATCTCGTTCAGGTCGCCGCGCAGCGAGCCGGTGTCGATGTCCGCGAGGGACGCCGGCTTGTTGTGCCGCAGCGCCTTGGCGATCAGCTCCGGCTTGCTCCCCCACTGGCGGTAGAGGGTGGCCTTGCTGGAGCGGGTGCGGGCCGCCACGGCGTCCATGGTGAGGGCGTCGTAGCCGACCTCGCGGAGCAGGTCGAGCACGGCCTCGTACAGCTCGGCCTCGCGCTCGGGCGTGATCCTGCTGCGCCGCGTCGCCGCCGCTGCTTCCGTCATGATCCGCGCCTCCTGTTCCCGACCGCTGCGAACGAAACGGTTTCGTACTCCATGACGGTACGGTACCGATTAACGAAACGAAACCGTTTCGTACGTGTCCTGGGTCACGTACGCGGCCCTCTCCCGCACGCGTGCGGGAGCCGCGTCCCGGGCGCCGTCACGAGTTGCCGGGGCCCTCCGAGCGGAAAAGCATGGTGAGGTGACCGACGAGCGCGAGCACGAGAACGAGAACGGCGACGAGAACGCCCAGGCGGACCACGCCTACCTGCGGTTTCCCCACCTCAGCGGCGACCGGCTCTGTTTCGCCGCCGAGGACGACCTCTGGGTGGCCCCCCTCACCCCCGAGGGCGTCCCGGCCGACCGGGCCTGGCGGCTCACCGTCGACCGGACCAAGGTCGGCCACCCCCGCTTCTCGCCCGACGGCCGCCACATCGCGTACACGACCTGGCGCAGCCTCGACCCGGAGATCCATCTGGCGCCCGTGGACGGCGGGCCCTCGCGCCGCCTCACCTACTGGGGCAGCACCGACACCCGGGTCTGCGGCTGGTCCCCCGACGGCGGCGTGCTCGCCGTCTCCTCGCACGGCCAGCCCTTCTCGCACTTCTGCTGGGCCTACAGCGTGCCCGTCGACGGCTCGCCCGGCGGCAAGCTGCCCTGGGGCCCGGTCGCCGACATCGCGATCACCGACACGCTCGCCGACGGCGACTGCGAGCGCAAGACGCTGCTCCTGACGGGCAAGCCGCCGCATGAACCGGCCGCCTGGAAGCGGTACCGGGGCGGGGCGACGGGCCGCCTGTGGGTGCACGGCGAGCAGATCCTCGCCGACCTCGACGGGCACCTCGACTCGCCCATGTTCGTCTCGGGGCGCATCGCGTTCCTCTCCGACCACGAAGGCGTCGGCAATCTGTACTCCTGCCTGCCGGACGGCTCCGACCTGCGGCGCCACACCGACCACGACGCCTTCTACGCCCGGCACGCCGCCAGCGACGGCACGCGCGTGGTCTACCAGTGCGCGGGCGACATCTGGCTGGTGGACACCCTCACCGCCGACTCCGAGCCGCGCCGCCTCGACGTCCGGCTCGGCGGGCCGCGCGCGGGGCGGCGGGTCTACCAGGTCCCGGCCGCGCAGCACCTCGACGCGATCTCCGTGGACACGACAGGGCGGGCCAGCGCCGTCGTCGTACGCGGCAGCCTCTACTGGCTCACCCACCGGGACGGCCCGGCCCGCACCATCACCGACACCCCCGGCGTGCGGGTGCGGCTGCCCGAGATGCTCGGTACCGGCGGGCAGGTCGCGTACGTCACCGACGCCGACGGTGAGGACGCCGTCGAGATCGCCTACCTGCCGCGTGCCACCGGCGACCGTCCGCCACGCAGGCTGGCGAGCGGCGGGCTCGGCCGCGTCCAGGAGATGGTGTCCGATCCCGACGGCGACCGGCTCGCGATCGCCTCCCACGACGGCCGTCTGCTGCTGCTCACGGTGACCGATGAGGCGGGTGCGGCGGAGCCGGTGCGGCAGATCCGCGAGATCGGGGAGGTCCGCGAGGCCGCGGAGGACAGGGAGGGTGATGGGGGTACCGAGGGCGCCGTGGTCGACGGGGGCGGGGAGGTCACCGAGCTGATCCGTTCCCTCAACGGGCCCGTCCGCGATCTGGCCTTCTCCCCCGACGGGGCCTGGCTGACCTGGTCGCACCCGGGCATCGGCCGCTCCCTGCGGCAGATCAAACTGGCCCGCATCGCCGGACCGGGCCCCCGCACGGTCGTCGACGTCACCAACGGCCGCTTCGAGGACGAGAACCCCGTCTTCACCCGCGACGGCCGCTACCTCGCCTTCCTCTCCTGGCGCGGCTTCGACCCCGTCTACGACGTGCACACCGGCGACCTCTCCTTCCCGCTCGGCTGCCGCCCCTACCTCGTACCCCTCTCCTCCGCGACCCCTTCCCCCTTCGCCCTGCTGCCCGACGGGCGCCCCGCGGCGGGCGGCCTCGACCCGGCCGACAGCGGCGGCGACGGGACGACGACGGTGGAGACGGAGGGCCTGGAGGCGCGGGTCACGCCCTTCCCCGTCGCCGCGTCCAAGTACTCAGCCCTGCAACCCGTCAGCGGCGGCGGCCTCGTCTGGCTGCGCTGGCCGATCTCCGGCGCGCTCGGCGAGACCTTCGCCAACCCCGCCGACACCTCGGGCCGCCCCACCCTGGAGCACTTCAACATCGCCAAGGCGAAGAAGTCGCAGCTCGTCGAGCACCTGGACTGGTTCGCGCTGAGCGGCGACGGCTCGCGCCTCGTCGTCGTCGACGAGGGCGACCTGTCCGCCGTGCCCGCCACCGAACAGGGCGACGGCGATACGACGGTCTGGATCGACCTGCGCCGCATCCTGCACGAGGTCGACCCGGCCGCCGAGTGGCGCCAGGCGTACGAGGAGGCGGGCCGGATCATCCGCGCCTACTTCTGGGAGCCGCACATGTGCGGCATCGACTGGAACGGGGTGCTCGCGCAGTACCGGCCGCTGGTCGAACGCGTCGCCTCCCCCGACGAGTTCGCGGACCTGCTGCGGGAGGTCCTCGGCGAACTGGGCACCTCCCACGCGTACGTCTCCCCGGCCCGCCGCAACGAGGGCCCGCCCCACTACCAGCGCGCGATGGGTCTGCTCGGCGCCAATCTCGTGCGCAGGGACGACGGCTGGATGGTCAAGCGGATCCTGCCCGGCGACTCCTCCGACTCCAAGGCGCGCTCCCCGCTGGCCGGTGCGGGCATCCGCGAGGGCGCGGTCCTCACGCACGTCGACGGCCGCCCGGTCGATCCGGTGACGGGGCCCTATCCGCTCCTCGCGGCGGCGGGCGGCACGACCGTCGAGCTGACGTTCCGCCACTCGGAGGGCGACGGGCGGGCGCGGCGGGTCGCGATCGTTCCCCTCATCAACGAACGCCCCCTGCGCTACCAGGACTGGGTGGCCAAACGCCGGGAGGTCGTACGGGAGTTGAGCGGCGGAAAGTGCGGCTACCTCCACATCCCCGACATGGGCGGCTCGGGCTGGGCGCAGTTCAACAGGGACCTGCGTCTTGAGGTGTCGCGGCCCGCCCTGATCGTGGACGTGCGCGGCAACGCGGGCGGGCACATCAGCGAGCTGGTGGTGGAGAAGCTCACCCGCAAGATCCTCGGCTGGGACCTCACGCGCAACGCCCAGCCGGTGTCGTACGCCTCGAACGCGCCCCGGGGTCCCGTGGTGGCCCTCGCGGACGAGGCGACGTCGTCGGACGGCGACATGATCACGGCGGCGTTCAAGCTGCTCGGGCTCGGCCCGGTCGTGGGGCAGCGCACCTGGGGCGGGGTGGTCGGCATGACGGGGCGGCACCGGCTCGGGGACGGGACGGTGATCACGGTGCCGATGAACGCGGGCTGGTTCGACGCGTACGGCTGGTCCGTGGAGAACCACGGCGTGCCTCCGGACCTGGAGGTGCTGCGGACGCCGCTGGACTGGGCGGAGGGGCGGCACGCCCAACTCGACGACGCGGTACGGGTGGCGCTCGACCTCCTGGAGCGGAACCCGGCGGCGGCCCCGCCGGGCTACTCCGACGTCCCGGACCGCCGCCGACCGCCGCTGCCGCCGCGCTCGTGACTCCGGGTCCGCGCCGCCCGTAACTCTCCGCGACTGATCGAAATGCGTGGAGTGTCCGCCCGTGTAAATCTGGTCGAGGCCCCAACCCCCCTCACCCACAACGGGAGTGAATCGCATGGGCATCAAGGACCAGTTCCAGGACAAGGCCGAGAACCTCGCCAACAAGGCGAAGGACGCCGCGCGCGACAAGCAGGACCAGACGCGGGACCGCGCCTCGCAGCGCCAGGACGAGGCCCGCGACCGCACCGCGCGGACGCCGGACGAGGCGCAGCGGGCGGCGCAGGAGCAGCAGGACAAGTTCAACCGGGACTACGACGCCTGACGCCGCGCTGCGCTCGAACGGAAGAGGCCCCCTGGCTTCCAGGGGGCCTCTCCCACACGCCGAGCGCATGCCGCCCCGCCCCCGATCTCCCGGCGTTCCCCACCCGCTGCCCGTCCCCGGCGCCAAGCCCCCTGCCCCAACCCCTCGGCACGGAGTTTCGGGTGGGTGGGTGGGAGAGATCCGCCGCGAAGCGGCGGGACAGGGAAGCCCCAGCGCCAGAGCAGGAAAGCACCCCGCCGACGGGGAGCCAGGGCGCCCCCGAGCCCTACGCACCGCCCCCCGTCACGCCCCCGCGCGAGCCCTCTCGTCGGCGGAACCCCCCGCCCCGACCAGCCCGGTCGGCACATCCCCGAGCCGCGCCCCGAACCTCCGCATCTCCCGCTGGCCGACCGCGCCGATGAGCCCCGGCAGATACCCCCGTACCCCCTGCATCCCCCGCAGCCACCACTGCGCGTACACATGGGCGGAACGCCGTTCGATGCCGGCCACCAGCCGGTCCACCGCCGGGCCCAGCGGATACGTCTTGTTGGACGGCCACGGCAGCCGCTGCCGCAACTCCCGCATCACGTCGTCCTGATCCGCACCCCGCACCATGTCCGTGTCCGTCCAGGACAGATAGCCGACGCCGACCTTGACCCCCTTGTAGCCGACCTCGGCCCGCAACGCGTGCGCGTATGCCTCGACGCCCGACTTCGACGCGCAGTACGCCGTCATCATCGGCGCGGGCGCGATCGCCGCGAACGAGGCGATCTGGAGCAGATAACCCCGGCTCTCCATGAGCACGGGCAGGAAGGCCCGGCCGGTCACCGCGCTGCCGATGAGGTTCACCTCGATGACGCGGCGCCACGCCTCGGGGTCGGACTCCACGAAGGGCCCGCCCCCGGCCACCCCCGCGTTCGCGACGACGATGTCGACCTTCCCGAAGCGCTCCTTGACCTCCTGCGCGACCCGCGCCATCGCGGCATGGTCGGTGACGTCCGCGTACCAGTGCCCGGACTCGGTGTGCAGCCGCTCCCCGACCCGCTTCAGCTCGTCCGGCTCCAGCCCGACGAGCGCCACCTTCGCGCCCCGCGCCGACAGCTTGCGCGCGAGCAGCTCGCCCACTCCGCGCGCCGCGCCCGTGACCACCGCGACCTGACCCTCCAGGCTGACCCTGCTCATGCGCCCTCCTCCACCTGTACGTACGTTCCGACGAGTTCCTTGATGCGCGCGGTGACGGCCTCCGGCGCCTCGATGGGCGTCATATGGCCGACCCCGGCCAGCTCGGTGAGGCCCACGCACTCGGGCAGCGCCGCCGCGATCCGCCGCGCGTGCACGACGGGCGTGAGCCGGTCGTCCAGACCGGCGATGACGGCGGTAGGCACCTTCAACGCCCCCACCTCGACGTCCAGTTCGAGCGTGTCGAGCACATGGGACCATCCGTGCCGCACGAGCGTGGGGCAGGCGTGCACGATCCGCGCGCACGCGTCGACCTTCTCCGGGGCCGAACCGGCGCCCATGGTCCCGTACTTGAGGATCCGCTTGGCCAGCGGAGTGACCGGCCCGAGCGGCGCCCGCGAACCGAGCACCGACCGCGTGATCCGCGTCCGCACCCGCCCGGCCCGCAACGGCACGACCAGCGACTCGGCGACCAGGCTCGAACTGCCCGTACTGCACAGCAGTACGGCCGCCGCGTGCTCCCGCACCCGCTCGCGGCCGCCCGCCGCCATGATCGTCATGCCGCCCATGGAGTGCCCCACGAGCACGGCCTTCTCACCCGGCGCGAGCGTCGCCGCGAGGACCGCTTCGAGGTCGTCGGCGAGCGCTCGCGTGCTGTATCCGTCGGCGTCCGCGGGCGGGGCACTGCGCCCGTGCCCCCGCTGGTCGTACGCGATCACCCGGTGCTCGGCGCTGAGCGCACGTATCTGCGCCGCCCAGAACGCCGTCGAACACGTCCACCCGTGGGCGAGCACCACGGCGGGCACCCCGGTGCCCTCGGCAGGCCCGTGCGTCTCCACATGGATACGCGCCCCGTCGGCGGAGACGGCGGTCAGTTCGCGCGCGGCGGCGGGCGGCGCGTAGGGCCCGCTCACCGCGTGGATCAGCCGGCTCACGCCCCGGCCTCCACCTTCGCGCCGCCGGACTCCTTCTCCGTACGCGATACCGGCGTCGCCCCCTCCCACGGGCTCGCGGGACGCAGCACCTCGTACTCGGAGAGGTCCACCCGCCGCGTCGCCGCCCTGAACTCGGTGGTCGTGCCCGGCCAGACCGTCGTGTTGACGCCGTTCTCGTCGAGGTACCAGCTGTTGCAGCCGCCGGTGTTCCACACGGTCCGCTTCATCCGCTCCTGGACCCGGCTGTTCCAGGCGCTCACGGCGGCGGGCCGGGCGGCGAGCGCGGCGCGGCCGCCGAGGACGTCGAGCTGGCGCAGGTAGTCGGCCATGTAGTTCAACTGGGACTCGATCATCAGGATCATGGAGGAGTTCCCGAGGCCGGTGTTCGGGCCGATGATCGTCATCCAGTTGGGGAAACCGGCCGCGGTCGCGCCGCGCAGCGCGTTCATGCCGCCCTTCCAGCTCTCCATGAGGGTCTGCCCCTCGTCGCCCACGACGCGCTCGGCGATCGGCATGTCCGTGACGTGGAACCCGGTGCCGAAGATGATCGCGTCGACCTCGGTCTCCGTACCGTCCGCGGCGATCACCGTGCTGCCCCGCACCTCGGCGAGGCCGCTCGCGACGAGGTCGACGTTGGGCTCGGCGAGCGCCGGATAGTAGGTGTTGGACAGCAGGATGCGCTTGCAGCCGATGCGGTACGTGGGTGTCAGCTTGGCCCGCATGGCCGGGTCCTTGATCGCCCGGTACATGTTCCGCTTGGCGATCCGCTCGACGAGACCGAGTTCGTTCGGCCGCTTGGTGAACGCCTGGACCTGCAACTCCCGTATGCCCCACAGGAGTCCGCGCCGGGCGTGCGTGGTGAACGGCAGCTGCCTGTGCAGCCAGCGCTCGGCGCCGCTGATGGCGCGGTCGGCGCGCGGCATCACCCACGGGGGTGTGCGCTGGAAGAGGGTGAGCCGGCCGACCTCCTTCTGGATCTCGGGCACGATCTGGATCGCGGAGGCGCCGGTGCCGACCATCGCGACGCGCTTGCCGCGCAGGTCGTAGCCGTGGTCCCAGCGGGCGGAGTGGAAGACCTTGCCGGGGAAGGTGTCGATGCCGGATATGTCCGGGGTCTTGGGGTCGGAGAGCGGCCCGGTGGCGGAGACGACGACGTCGGCGGTGAGGGTGCCGTCGCCGGTCTCCATCTCCCAGCGCAGCCGCGCGGCGTCCCACCGCATCAGCTTCACCTCGGTGTTGAGGCGGATGTGCGAGCGCAGCCGGAAGGTGTCGGCGACGCGCTCCAGATACTCCTGTATGTGCTCCTGCCCGGAGAAGGCGCGCGGCCAGTCGGGGTTGGGCGCGAAGGAGAACGAGTACAGGTGCGAGGGCACGTCACAGGCGCAGCCCGGATAGCTGTTGTCCCGCCAGGTGCCGCCCACCGCGGCGGCCCGCTCCAGGACGACGAAGTCGGTGATGCCCTCGCGGCGCAGCCGCACGGCCGCGCCGAGCCCCGCGAACCCGGAACCGACCACCGCCACTCGTACGTGCTCGTGCTCTGCCATTCCGCCGCCTCCCGGAAGTCCGCGAACCGCGCCAGTGAACACTGGCGCAATTGGAGGGTAGGGCAGTTCCGTACTCATGGGTAGGGGGTAGAGCGAGGTCGGCCGACTCGGGCCCCGTCAGGGGCGCGAGGAACTGCGCGAGCAACCACGACGCACCTGCGGTGGGCATGCGGCGGTGGGGCCCCGAAAGGGGCGCGGGGAACGGCGCGAGCAACCAACGACAAGCCGCACGCGCAGCGAAACCCACCCCGGCAGACGCGACCGCGCCCCGGCGGGGGGCGAGCACACAGACCCCCGCACCCCCTGACAAGGCACGGCATAGGCTGAACCCGTGGCAGACGAACGCGACAACAGCCCCGGAGACGTACGCGAATACCGCATGGCGGAACTGGCGGAGGCAGCCGGCATCACCGTACGCACCGTGCGCTTCTACCGTGAGCGCGGACTGATCCCCCCGCCGCGCCGCGAGGGCCGCATCGCCTGGTACGACGACCACCACCTGGCACGCCTTCGCACCATCGCCGCCCTCCTGGAGCGCGGCCACACCCTGAACGGCATCGCCGAACTCGCCGACGCCTTCGAGAAGGGCCGCGACGTCGGTGAACTCCTCGGCCTCGGCCGGCCCACCGAGGAACAGCCGGTCCGCCTCACCCCGGAGGAGCTGGCCGACCACTTCGCGGGCGAGGTCACCCCGGAGAACCTCGTCGCCGCCCTGGACCTCGGCTACCTGGGCACCGACGGCGACGAGCTGGTCCACATCAGCCGCCGCCTGCTGGACGCCTCATCCACCCTGGTGAGCAAGGGAGTTCCGCTCGCCGCGGTCCTGGAGGCGGGCCGGCAGGTGCGCGAACACGCCGACGCGCTCGCGGAGTTGTTCGTCACGGTCATGCGCACGCACGCCTCCGACACCACCGGGGTGGACATCGAACAACTCCGCCCGGTGGCCAAGAGCGTGGTGGAGGCGGAACTGTCCATGGCCCTGGACCGCCGCCTCAACCAGCCCTGACGGCCACCCGCCCCACCCTGACGGCAGCCTCAACCACCCGTGACGGCGACCCCACTCATCGCGGAAGCCACCAACGCGCTTTGTAAATGCCCCCGTTGACCAGCTTGTAGCTGCTCTCGGGCCGGTGGACGCTCACCCGCGTCGTCCACCACGTCTCCCCGAGCCCGCGCTCCGGCACCGTGGACACGACCTGCCCGGTACGCGGATCGTCACCGACGGCCTTCACGGACTTCCGGGAGATCGCATCGGCTCCGGCGTAGTCCCGCAGGAAGACACCCTCGCGCGGCTCGTACTGGAAGACGGCCGCGTTGGTCGTCACCCACAGCCGCCCCGGCCGCCCCGCCACGGGGAAGAGGTCGTGCCCGCCGGGCGTCCGGCCCGGCGTCCCCACCGGCAGCCCCACCGCGGACACCCGCGTCAGCGTGGGCCGCGCGGCCGTGCCGCCCACCCGGTACGTCACCAGCTCGTCGTCGCCGATCGCCCACAGCACCCGGCGCGCCTTGTCCCAGTGCAGCCCGTGCGCGCCCTTGAGGGTCGCCTGCGCGTACCGCTTGGCGCGCGGGCCCTGCGACGCCGCGTACAGCCGCACGAGCGCGCCCGTGCTGCACGCCACGGCCACGTTGCCGTCGGGCAGGATCTCCGCGCTGTGCGGATTGAACAGATCGTCCCCGCCCCCGAGCGCGGTGCCCCAGTACCGCCTGCCCGTCGGATGCTCGACGACGGCCACGAACCCGAACGACGCCGTCGTCAGGACGTACGTACGCCCCCGGTGCAGCCGCACCTTCGCCTCGCACGGGTAGACCCAGCTCTCGTCCGGGCGGAGGTCCTCGTAGCGCGGGTCGCCGAGCGGCGAGAACTGCCACCGCACCACCGACGGGTCGGCGGCCGGGTCCCAGACCCGGCGCCGGGGGTCGAGGACGAGGAGGCGCCTGCTCGCCTGCTCGGTCAGGAGCACGGGCGGCGTCCGGGCGGGACGGCCGCCCCCGCTCGCCCCGTACGCCTCGGCGGCGGGCAGCACCGCCGCGATCCCGGCACCCGCGGCGCCCAGCACCACGGCACGTCTGGAAGGCATGGCCGACACGGAGTACCCCCGGATCCACGGCAGTTGGTCATGTACGCGACCGCAATCTGCCACGCCCGGGAGGCGGGGGACAGCCTTCCGCCGGACTTTGTGGCCGTGTCCCGCCGGGGACCACCCCTCTGGCGGAAGCCTGCCTGCCGTGGACCGCCTTGAGGCGCCTTACAGGTCGTAGACCACCGTGACGGGCGCGTGGTCGCTCCACCGCTCCGCGTGGCTCGCGGCCCGCTCCACGTACGCCTTGACCGCGCGCCCGGCGAGGCCCGGCGTCGCCACGTGGTAGTCGATGCGCCAGCCCGTGTCGTTGTCGAAGGCGCGCCCGCGGTAGGACCACCACGAGTAGGGCCCCTCCACACCGGGGTGCTGCGCCCGCACGACGTCCTCGTACTCCTCGAAGACCTCGCTCATCCAGGCGCGCTCCTCCGGCAGGAACCCGGAGTTCTTCTTGTTGCCCTTCCAGTTCTTGAGGTCGGCCTCCTGGTGGGCGATGTTCCAGTCGCCGCAGACGACGACGTGGCGCCCCTCGGCGGCGGCCCGCTCCTTGAGTTCCTTGAGGTAGGCGAGGAACTCCCCCATGAACCGCAGCTTCTCGTCCTGCCGCTCGGTGCCGACCTCCCCGGAGGGCAGATACAGGCTGGCGACGGTGACGCCCGGCAGATCGGCCTCCACATACCGCCCGCTGCCGTCGAACTCCGTCGACCCGAAGCCGACCCGCACCCGGTCCGGCTCGCGCCGCGTGTAGAGGGAGACACCGGCGCGCCCCTTGGTCGCGGCGGGCGCGTGCACGACATGCCATCCCTCGGGGCCGCGGACCTCGTCCGGCAGCTGCTGGGGCTCGGCGCGCACCTCTTGCAGGCACAGCACATCGGCCGTGGTCCCGCCGAGCCACTCCACGAAGCCCTTCTTGGCGGCGGCACGCAGCCCGTTCACATTCACAGAGGTCACTGTCAGCACAACACTCGCCTTACTCGTCCTTGGCCACTTCCTCCTCGGGCCAGGGACCAGGCTCCCATACGGCGGTGGCGTGACCGGCGCCCGAGGGCGGGGGCCAGGGGCCGCCACCCTCGGAGCGCCGACGTCACCGCGTGGTGCCGGTGTTAGTCCATCTCCAGGTCACCGAAGGCGACGAACGTGGCCACCGGGGCCTCGACCTCCTGCTCCCAGCCGTCGTTCGCGGACGCCGCGGTGGCTCCGGCCAGGGTGGCCGCGGCGGCCAGGGCGAGGGCGGCGAACACGGTACGAATGCGCATGGATTTCTCCTTCATGAGGTTTGTCCCGACGCCCAGAAGGGTTCTCCGATCGCCTCCCGCATACCGCCGGGAGCCCGCCGATCAACTCGAACGCACGGGAACTTCGCCCGTACGGCCGGATCTTCCGCGACCGAGACCGGTCTCCCGCGACGCCCGCCGCCCCGGCACACTGGAACGCGCGTTCCCCACGCACCTCACCAGCAATCGCATAGAAGTACGATGCCACGCATGACTATCCAGAACCAGCACCCCGCCCCACCCGCCGTCCACCTGCGCACGGTCACTTTCGCGCACCCGCACGCGATCGAACTCAACGACCGCGTCCAACGCGAATACGCGGAGCGCTACGGCGACGAGGGCGACGCCACCTTCCTCGACCCGACCATGTTCGAGCCGCCCAGGGGCCTCTACCTCATCGCGTACGACGACAGCGGCACCCCGCTGGCCACCGGCGGCTGGCGCGCGATGGACGACCCCGACAGGGGCTACGACGCCGGCGACGCGGAGCTGAAGCGGATGTACGTCACACCCCAGGCACGCGGCCTCGGCCTGGCCCGCCGCATACTGGCGGCCCTGGAGGACGACGCGAGGGCGGCGGGCCGCGTCCGGATGGTCCTGGAGACGGGCACGAAACAGCCGGAGGCGATAGCGCTCTACACGTCGAGCGGCTACATCCCCGCCCCCACCAAGTTCGGCCACTACCGCTTCACCGACCTGAGCCGCTGCTACGTGAAGGCCCTGTAGCCACTCCCGGTCTCCGCTCCCGGCCTCCGGTCCGGGCCGGGGCAACGCAAAGATCCCGCCCAGTTCGATGAACTGGGCGGGATCTCATGTGCAGTGGACCTGTGGGGATTTGAACCCCAGACCCCCTCGATGCGAACGAGGTGCGCTACCAGACTGCGCCACAGGCCCTTGCAACGAGTGAAACTCTAGCATCCCGATCCGGGTGCTCGGAAATCCGCTCCCTGGCTGGTCAGCCGGGGCGGACCCACGGCGCCTCACTCGTTGGCGGCACGGGGGCGGCCCCCGTCCTCGTACTGGTCGAACAGCGGCGTGCGCCCGCGCTCGCGGGCCCGGCGCGCGGACGCCGCCCGGCGCTTGTCGCTGCGGCCGCCCACGGGGTCCGCGCCCTCGGCGGCGTCGATGTCACCGGCGCCCTCGGCGCTCCGCCGCGGCTCGTCGGCGGCGGGCTCCACCGTGCTGGAGCGCGCCGAGCTCCATGCGTCCGGGGCGCCCAGGTCGACGCTGCCCGTGGCGCGCGGGGCGACCGGGGCGGTGACGTACGTGGGCAGGGGCACCGGGACCGGGTCCCAGCTGTCGCCGCGGCCGGGCCCGCGCTGGCGCTCGCGCTGCTGGTCGACCCACTCGGCGTGGTCGGTCTGCTCGACGAGGGCGCGGCGGTCGGCGGCGAGCGCGGACAGACCGGTCTCCGTCTCGGGCCCGGCGGCGTCCCGCGTCTCGTCGGCGACGGGCTCCGCGCTCGCGGGCCCGCGCCGGGGCTGACGCTCGCGCAGCCGCTGGGCCGCGACCTCGGCCCGCCGCTGGTCCATCACGTAGGTGAAGCGGCGCCGCTCCTGGCCCCGCAGATAGACGATGTACGCGCTCAGCAGCACCGCGGGGCCCGCGGGCGCCCACAGGAACGCGAGACCGCCGACCCCGGCGACGACCGCGCCGGCCGTGAAGGCGAGGAAGAGCAGCATCGTCGTACGGCGGCGCCGCGCGAGGACCTTCACGCGCCGGGCGCGCGCGGCGGCCTCCGCCGATGCGGCGCGCCGCGCGGGCGAGGCCGTGGCGCGGGCGGGCTGCTCACGTTCGGGTTCGGGCTCGGGGCGCGCCTTCTGACGGACCGGAGGCTCGGCCTGACGTGCCGGAGGCTCGGCCCGCGCGGCGGGCGGCTGAGGCCGGTCCTGCTCGGGCTCCGCCTCGTCGACCGGAGGCGCGACGAAGGCCCGGACGTCCACCGAGCCGGTGAAGTCGTCCGGGTCACCGCGCGTCTCGCCGTCCTCGGGCGAGCGGGCTTGCAGGTCCTTGGCGTATCGGCGCTCCATCCCCGCCCGTCCGGACAGCAGCCGGATGGCGGTGCTGAAGCGTTCCGTCGGACGGGCTTCGTTCAGCTCGTCCTGCCTACGGAGCCACATCGGCACCAAGTAGGCGGCCCAGGCCCCGACGATGACTGCGTAGATGAGGCCGCTGCTGCTCACGCTCACACGGTAGAGGGGTTTCGTTGAGGCCATCTGCCAATTGCGTCGGTGTGTCGCACGATCTGGCTGATATCTCGAACTTTTTTTGTGACTGATGCGATCAACAGGCAGCTGGCAGCGGGAAAATTAATGCCCGAGCCGATCAATTTCGAACATGTATTTCATTAGGCCGTGTTCCGAGGTCGCGCCCGGTGCCAGCGGCGCAGCAACCCCTCCGGCACCTCTTCGGCGGTGAGGGCGAAGACGAGATGATCGCGCCAGGCCCCGTCGATGTGGAGATACCGTGGACGCAGCCCCTCCTCGCGGAATCCGAGTTTCTCCACGACCCGGCGGCTCGGCGTGTTCTCGGGGCGAATACAGACCTCGATACGGTGCAGTCCGACCGCGCGGAAGCAGTGGTCCACGGCGAGCGCGACGGCGGTCGGCATGACCCCGCGGCCCGCGACGGACTCGTCGACCCAGTAGCCGACGTGGCCCGAGCACATCGATCCCCAGGTGATGCCCGCCACCGTCAACTGCCCGACGAGGCGGCCCTGGTACTCGATGACGAACGGCAGCATCCGGCCCGCCGCCGCCTCCGCGCGCAGATGGCGGACCATCTGGCGGTAGGTGGGGCGGTGCACGATCGGGCCGCTGGCCGTGGGCGGCGGGATCGTGGCCTCCCAGGGGCGCAGCCAGTCGCGGTTGCGCCGGTTGACCTCACGCCACGCGCGCTGGTCGCGCATCTTTATCGGGCGGAGGGTGACGTCGCCGTCCGTCAGCTCGACGGGCCAGGAAGGGCTGTTCAGCTCGTACCCCCCGCTGGTCCGGGATGGTCGCCGCCGCGCAGCTGGTCGACGGCGTGCCGCAGCAGGGGCTCCAGGACGGCGAGTCCGTCGCGTACGCCTCCCGTGGAACCCGGCAGGTTCACGATGAGGGTGCGGCCCGCGACCCCGGCGAGGCCCCGGGAGAGCACGGCCGTGGGGACCTTGTCGCGGCCGTACGCGCGGATCGCCTCCGCGATGCCGGGCACCTCGTGGTCGATGACGCGGCGGGTGGCCTCCGGGGTGCGGTCGGTGGGCGAGATGCCGGTGCCGCCGGTGGTGAGGATGACGTCGTGGCCCGCCGCCACGCCCGCGTGCAGGGCCTGTTCCACGGGGTCGCCGTCGGGGACGACCTGGGGTCCGTCGACGGCGAAGCCGAGCGCGGTCAGGCCGTCGACGAGCAGGGGGCCGCCGCGGTCGGCGTAGACCCCGGCGGCGGCGCGGTTCGACGCGGTGACGACCAGCGCCCTGTACGAAGATCGGGGGTCGCTCATGCCCCGGCTCCTTCGCGGCTCCAGTCCCCGGATTTGCCGCCCGTCTTCTCCTCGACGCGTACGTCGGTGATGACGGCGCCCTTGTCGACGGCCTTGACCATGTCGATCACCGTGAGGGCCGCGACGCTCACCGCGGTGAGGGCCTCCATCTCGACGCCCGTACGGTCCGTCGTCTTCACCGTGGCGAGGATCTCCACGGCGTCGTCCGCCACGGAGAGGTCGAGCTTCACTCCGGAGACGGCCAGCGGGTGGCAGAGCGGGATCAGGTCAGGGGTGCGCTTGGCGCCCATGATCCCGGCGATCCGGGCGGTGGCCAGTGCGTCGCCCTTGGGCACGCCTTCGCCCCGCAGGAGCTCGATCACCCGCGGCGAGACCAGGACACGGCCGCTGGCGCGGGCGGTGCGCGCGGTCACGTCCTTCGCGGAGACGTCGACCATGCGGGCCGCGCCCGCCTCGTCGATGTGCGTCAGTCGCTGCTGCTCAGGGGATCCGGGGGTGTCCCCCCGGGAAATCGCGGTCATGTGCTGTGGCGCTCCCGGTCCGGGCCCCGCGCGGTGCGGCGCGCGCGGGCCTGTTGTGCGCGACACGGTACCGCGCGGGTGGCGTTCTCAGCCGAGCAGGACCACTTCGACGGCCGTGCCGGGCTCCACCGATGTGGTGTCCTCGGGGACGACGATCAGCGCGTTCGCCTGGGCCAGCGCGGCGATCAGATGCGAGCCGGAACCGCCGACGGGAGCCACGCTGCCCGCCTCGGCGTCGTACCTCCCCCGGAGGAACTGGCGGCGCCCCGCGGGCGAGCGCAGCGCCTCGTCGGCGGCCAGCTCCACGCGCGTGGTGGCCCGGTGGACCTCGGGGAGGCCCATCAGGGTGCGGATCGCGGGACGTACGAAGAGCTCGAAGGAGACGTACGAGGAGACGGGGTTGCCCGGCAGCGCGAGCAGCGGGGTGTGGTCGGGGCCGATGGAGCCAAAGCCCTGCGGCTTGCCCGGCTGCATGGCGAGCTTGCGGAACTCCACGCCGCTGCCCGCCCCGATGCCGGTCTCCTCGTCCGGGTCGCCGATGGAGGTCAGGGCCTCCTTCACGACGTCGTACGCGCCCACGCTGACGCCGCCCGTGGTGACGATGAGGTCGGCGCGGATCAGCTGGTCCTCGATCGTGGAGCGCAGCGTCTCGGCGTCGTCGGCGACCGCGCCCACGCGGTAGGCGATGGCTCCGGCGTCGCGGGCCGCGGAGGTGAGGGCGAAGCTGTTGGAGTCGTAGATCTGGCCGTCCGCCAAGGTCTCGCCGGGCTGGACCAGTTCGCTGCCGGTGGACATGACGACCACGCGCGGGCGCGGGCGCACCTTCACCGTGCCGCGGCCGATCGCGGCGAGCAGGGCGATCTGCGGCGGCCCGAGGACCGTGCCCGCGCTCAGGGCGCGGTCACCGGCCCGCACGTCGCTGCCCCGCGCGCGGACGTGCGCGCGTGCCTCGGCCGGGCGGTGCACGCGGACTTCGCCACAGGCGCCCTCGGGGGCGGCGCTGTGGGCGCGCATCCCGGAGACGGGGCCCTCGCCGAGGCCCCCGTCGGTCCACTCCACGGGGACGACGGCCTCGGCGCCGGGCGGCAGCGGGGCGCCGGTCATGATGCGGGCGGCCTGGCCCGGGCCGACGGTGGGCTGCTCGCCCGCGCCCGCGGCCACGTCCCCGATGACGCGCAGGACGGCGGGGAACTCCTCGCTCGCGCCCGCGACATCGGCGACCCGTACCGCGTACCCGTCCATGGAGCTGTTGTCGAAGGGCGGCAGCGAGACGGGCACCGTGACGTCCTCGACGAGGACACAGCCCTGGGCGTCGAGGAGTTGGAGTTCGATGGGTTCGAGCGGGCGGACGGTCGTGAGGATGTCGTCCAGATGCTCTTCCACCGACCAGAGCGCGTCCTGGCCGGCGGTCGGTGTCGTCGTGCTGCTGCTCAAAGTGCTACATCTCCTCGGTGACGTAACGGCGAAGCCAGGCCTTGAAGTCCGGCCCCAGATCTTCACGTTCGCACGCGAGTCTGACAATGGCACGCAGATAGTCACCCCGGTCGCCGGTGTCATAGCGGCGGCCCTTGAAGACGACGCCGTGCACCGGGCCGCCCACCTTCTCGTCCGCGGCGAGCTGCTGGAGGGCGTCGGTGAGCTGGATCTCGCCGCCGCGCCCGGGCTCGGTCGTGCGCAGCACGCCGAAGATGTGGGGGTCCAGGACATAGCGGCCGATGATCGCGTAGTTGCTGGGGGCGTCGGCGGTGTCGGGCTTCTCGACCAGGTCGGTGACCTTGACGACGTCGCCGTCCTCGGTGGCCTCGACGGCGGCGCAGCCATAGAGGTGGATCTGCTCCGGGGCCACCTCCATGAGGGCGATGACGCTGCCGCCGTGCCGCTCCTGGACCTCGATCATGCGGGCGAGGAGGGGGTCGCGCGGGTCGATGAGGTCGTCGCCGAGGAGGACGGCGAACGGCTCGTGGCCGACGTGCGGAGCCGCGCACAGGACGGCGTGACCGAGCCCCCTGGGGTCGCCCTGGCGGACGTAGTGCATCGTCGCGAGGTCGCTGGACTCCTGGACCTTGGCGAGGCGCGCCTCGTCGCCCTTCTTCAGGAGGGCCGACTCCAGTTCGTAGTTGCGGTCGAAGTGGTCCTCCAGCGGGCGCTTGTTGCGGCCCGTGATCATGAGGACGTCGTCGAGACCCGCGGACGCGGCCTCCTCGACCACGTACTGGATCGCCGGCTTGTCGACGACCGGCAGCATCTCCTTGGGGGTCGCCTTGGTGGCCGGCAGGAAGCGGGTGCCGAGCCCTGCCGCCGGAATGACCGCCTTGGTGATCCGGGGGTGGGGGGCGTGAGACTCAGTCATGCGGCCACCATATCCGGTACGTATGTGCGGAATCTGCGTATCCGGATAATTCATTGGCATATGCGCCGACCAGGAAGGATTTGTGAATACCCCATGAGCGGAACCGAGGCCGAGGGCCAGCCAACCAAGCGCGAGTTGCGGCGAGGCCTCCTCGCGGTGAGAAGCGGGTTGACTGCGGATGACGCGCGGAAGGCGTCGGCGGCCCTCGCCGAGCACGCGCTGGAGCTCACGGAACTGGCCGGCGCGCGGACGGTCGCGGCGTACGTCTCGGTGGGGAGCGAGCCCGGCACGCGCGTACTGCTCGATGCCCTCCACGCGCGCGGGACGCGCGTTTTGCTGCCCGTACTGCTCCCCGACAACGACCTGGACTGGGCGGCCTACGAAGGCCGGGGCTCCCTCGTCCGCGTGCGGCACCAGGGGAAGATCGAGCTGCTCGAACCCTCCGGAGCGCGGCTCGGCCCGCAGGCCGTCCTGGAGGCGGACGCCGTGCTGCTGCCGGGGCTCGCGGTGGACGAGCGCGGGGCCCGGCTCGGGCGTGGCGGCGGGTCGTACGACCGGGTCCTCGCCCGCCTTGAGCGCTCGGGCGCCGATCCCGCGCTCGTGGTGCTTCTGTACGACCGTGAAGTGGTCGCGCACATCCCCGCGGAGGCGCACGACCACCCCGTGCACGCCGTCGTGACGCCGTCGGGGGTGCGCCGCTTCCGCTGAACCCCGGATGACCCCCCGGAACGCCGAAAGGGCCCTCCACGCGTGCGTGGAGGGCCCTTTCGGGATCTGCCGGTCCCGGTCCCGGTCAGGGACGCAGGACCAGCTTGTCGCTCGTGCCCTTCTCGACCACCTTGTCCGTGTAGGCCCACGGGAGGAGTTCGCCCTTGGCCCACTTGTCCGTCTGGTCGGTGTAGTGCGCGTTGTACGCGTGCCCCGAGGCACCGGTGAGGTTGATCCACTTGGACTTGTCGAAGTCCTTGAGGTTCACCACCATGCGCATCGACGGCACCCAGATCACGCCGTAACCGCCCGCCGCGTTCCAGCCGGTGGCGTTGACCGCCGCCTCGCCGCCGCCGAGGTTCCAGGGGCCGCGGTTGAGCACGTACTGCAGCCAGCCGGGGCCCTCGGTGCCGAGCGTCTGGTTCTTCAGCTGGAGGCGGTGCAGACGGCCCCAGCTCCAGGTGTCGGCGTCCTTGCCGAGCTTGGCCGTCAGGTCCCAGCGCGCGTCCTCAAGAGCCCGCTTGAACAGCTGGTCGCGGTTCTTGGTCGCCTTGTCCGTACGGGTCGCGGGCGCCTTCCACCAGTCGTTGGTCTCGTCGTCGAGGATCTTGCGGACCACTTCGTAGTAGCGGTCGCCGCCGTCGGGCTGCGCCGAGTCCGCGTCGCGCTGACCGCACTCGCGCACCTTCTTGCCCTCGTCGGCGGGGCCGGTGTTGCCGGCCGGCTCGACGTTCAGGCACTGGCCCTTGACGCGCAGCTCCTTGGGGAGCTTGTTGCCGAAGGCGAGCTTGAGGATGTTGCGCCAGACCGAGTTGAAGTACGCGGCGGCCGCCGAGTCGGCGTCCTGGGTGTAGTCCCAGCCCTCCAGGAGCTTCTGCGCCTCGCGTACGTACTTGTCCTTGACGTCGATCTTCAGCAGCTTGGGCACCAGCAGCTTGGCGATCTCACTGCTGTTGTCCATCTGCATGAGGCGCATGTCCTCGGTGGAGACCTTGCCGCCGTTCTTGATCTTCGACTGGATGAGGTCGTCGATCCGCTGGCTGCGCGCGCCGTAGCCCCAGTCCGAGGTGAGCTTGTACGGGTACTTGGCCTTGTCGCTGTCGTCGATCACGGCCTGGTTGGCGGTGACGATGTAGCCGCGCTTGGGGTCGTACTCGTAGGGCAGCGCGTCCTGCGGGATGTAACCCGTCCAGCGGTACGCGGGGTCCCAGCCGGGCGCCGGGAGCGAGCCGTCGCCCTTGCCGCGGGTCGGGATCCTGCCGGGCGCCTGGTAGCCGATGTGGCCCTTGGTGTCGGCGTAGATCAGGTTCTGCGAGGGCACTTCAAAAGAAGCGGCCGCCTTGCGGAACTGCGTGAAGTTCTCCGCCTTGTTCAGCTCGAAGACGGCGTCCATGGACTTGCCGGGGGTCAGCGCGGTCCAGCGCAGCGCCACTCCGTAGCCGTCGCCCCGGTCGGGGGCGGCGGTGTCGACGTGGGCCTTCTTGCCGACCTTGACCAGTTCGTCGTTGCGGTCGGAGATCAGCGGGCCGTTGTTGGTCTCGCGGACCGTGATCTTCTTCTCCTTGCCGCCCGCGACCTTGATGGTCTCCACGCGCGAGGTGAAGGGCAGCACCTTGCCGTCGTACTGGTAGCCGTCCCCGGTGAACTTCTCCAGGTAGAGGTCCGTGACGTCGGCGCCGAGGTTCGTCATGCCCCAGGCGATGTCCTTGTTGTGGCCGATGACCACGCCCGGCATGCCGGAGAAGGTGTAGCCCGAGACGTCGTACCCGCACTTGTCGGAGACCGACCGGCAGTGCAGGCCCATCTGGTACCAGACGGAGGGCAGCCGCGGTGCCAGGTGCGGGTCGTTCGCGAGGAGGGGCTTGCCGGTGATCGTGTGCTCGCCGGAGACGACCCAGGAGTTCGAGCCGATGCCGTTGCCGCTCGGGCCGAGGATCGCGGGGACCTCGTCAAGGGCGTCGGATACCCCTGAGAGCTGCGACTGGAGGCCGCCCGGGGCCTGGGCGCCACCGGCGAGGCCGGAGCCCGCTGCGCCGCCCGTACCGCCGGTGCCTGTCGCGCCGCCGGTGCCTGTCGCGCTCCCCGTGCCGGGCGTGCCGCCCGTGCCGGTCTGCGAGCCGGTGGCGGTGCCCTTGGCGTCGTACTCCTTGGTGACGCTGTCGAAGGCGCCCTCCCGCACGACGGGCTTGTTCCGCTTGAAGGGGTACTCCGGGTACAGGTCCTTGATCTGCGAGGGGCCGAGGCGGCTCGTCATCAAGGACCGGTCGATCTCGTCCTCCATGTTGCCGCGCAGGTCCCAGGCCATCGCCTTGAGCCAGGCCACGGAGTCGACGGGCGTCCACTTCTGCGGCTTGTAGTCATTGGTGAAGCCGAGCGCCGCGTACTCGACGGAGATGTCCTTGCCGTCCTTGCCCGCGAGGTAGGCATTGACTCCCTTGGCGTACGCCTGGAGGTACTTCTTCGTCTCCGGGGAGAGCTTGGAGTCGTACTCCTTCTTCGCGACCCGGTGCCAGCCGAGCGTGCGCAGGAACTCATCGGTCTTGACCTGGCCCTTGCCGAACATCTCGGAGAGCCGCCCGGAGGTCATGTGACGGCGGACGTCCATCTCCCAGAAGCGGTCCTGCGCCTGGACGTAGCCCTGCGCCATGAAGAGGTCGGCGTCGGAATCGGCGTAGATCTGCGGGATTCCGTTTCCGTCGCGCTTCACGTCGACGGGACCCGAGAGACCATCGAGCTTGATGGTTCCCTTGGTCTGCGGGAAGGAGGCGCGCACGGTGCTGATGCTCCAGTACGCGCCGAAGCCGATGCCTCCGACGATGGCCAGGACCAGGACGATCACGACGAGTCGGGCTCGGCGCCCCTTCTTCTTGCCGGACTTATGACCGGAAGAGGCGGTGGTGTTGGAGGGCATCGCTGTCCTTGCTGTCCTTACGCGAGCGGCAGGGCGGGCTGTGCTGTCGAGTGGGCGGCTCTGGGAGCGCTGGAGCAACCATAGGCGCAGGGCGTTGCGGCTCCGGACGCGGAGTCAGGAACCGGACCCCCGAAGATCGTATGCGCGTTCGAAGACATCAAGAAGGCGTTAACAATTAGGTAAGGTAACGAAGTACTTGGCTCGCAAGAAGTACTTGTGTGCGCGCGGCGGAAGGAACGGCCCCTGACTGTCCACCACCTCAACCAGCTCCTGCTCGTCTGCTCGCTCGTTCTGCTCGTCGCGGTGGCGGCGGTCCGCATCTCGTCGCGCAGCGGGCTCCCCAGCCTGCTCCTGTACCTCGGCATCGGTGTCGTCATGGGCCAGGACGGCATCGGCGACGTCCACTTCGACAACGCCGAGCTGACGCAGGTCATCGGCTACGCCGCCCTGGTCGTGATCCTCGCCGAGGGCGGCCTCGGGACGAAGTGGAAAGAGATCAAGCCCGCCCTGCCGACGGCCGCCGTGCTGTCGACCGTGGGCGTCGCGGTGAGCGTGGGCGTCACGGCGGCGGCCGCGCACTATCTGGTGGGCCTCGAATGGCGGCCCGCCCTGATCATCGGCGCGGTGGTCTCCTCCACGGACGCGGCGGCGGTCTTCTCGGTGCTGCGGAAGGTGCCGCTCCCCTCACGCATCACGGGCATCCTGGAAGCGGAGTCGGGGTTCAACGACGCCCCTGTGGTGATCCTCGTCGTGGCGTTCTCCACGGCGGGCCCCGTGGACGACTGGTACGTACTGATCGGCAAGATCGCCCTGGAGCTGGCGATCGGCGCGGCGATCGGCATCACGGTGGGCTGGCTCGGCGCCTTCGGCCTGCGGCACGTGGCCCTGCCCGCCTCCGGCCTCTACCCCATCGCCGTCATGGCCATCGCCGTCGCCGCCTACGCGGCGGGCGCCATGGCGCACGGCAGCGGCTTCCTCGCCGTCTATCTCGCCTCGATGGTCCTCGGCAACGCCAGGCTGCCGCACTGGCCCGCCACCCGCGGTTTCGCCGAAGGGCTCGGCTGGCTCGCCCAGATCGGCATGTTCGTCCTGCTCGGCCTGCTGGTGACCCCGCACGACCTGCTCGCCGACGCCTGGCCCGCGCTCGTCATCGGCCTGGTCCTGACGATGGTGGCGCGCCCGCTGGAGGTCGTGCTGAGCCTGCTGCCGTTCCGCATGCCCTGGCAGGAGAAGGTGCTGCTCTCCTGGGCCGGCCTGCGCGGCGCCGTGCCCATCATCCTGGCCACCATCCCGATGGTGAGCGGCGTCGAGGACAGCCAGCGGATCTTCAACATCGTCTTCGTGCTCGTCGTCGTCTACACCCTCATCCAGGGCCCCACGCTGCCCTGGCTGGCCAGGAAACTGCGGATCGGGGGCTCCCCGGAAGCCGCCGACCTGGGCATCGAGTCGGCGCCGCTGGAGCGGCTCCAGGGGCACCTGCTGTCGGTGGGCATCCCCGAGGGCTCGCGGATGCACGGCGTGGAGGTATCCGAACTGCGGCTGCCCGCCGGGTCGGCGGTCACGCTGATCGTGCGGGGAGGCGAATCGTTCGTGCCGCTGCCGACGACGGTGCTGCGGCGCGGCGACGAGCTGCTGGTGGTGGCGACCGACCCGGTGCGGGACGCGGCCGAGAAGCGGCTGCGCGCGGTCGGGCACGGCGGAAAGCTCGCGAGTTGGCTGGGAACCGACGGAGAAAAACACCAATCGTAGGTGGCGGACGTCTCATCCGCTGCAATCACAGGGGCCAATGGGACCTGTGCCTGTACGATAAAGGGACCAGATCGAACCAACTCTGCCTGAAGCAGAGCTGGCGCGACCGTATGGCGGCCGTGGCGCCCTCGCAGTGGGCCCCGGCATCTACCGCAGTTCCGCGCAAGAGGACAGCTCTCGGCGCCGTCGCCCTACAAGGGCGGCCGCGCTACCAGGCGGCAGAAAGGCACGGGCCGTGGCATCCACGGTCACCGAATCCCGCCCGGGTTACGGACAGCTCCTGCGCACCCCTCGCGCCTGGACGTTCCTGCTCCCCGGCTTCGCGGCGCGACAGCCGTTCGCGATGCTGACCATCTCCATCGTCCTGCTGGTGCAGCACACCACCGGCTCGTACGGTGCCGCGGGCGCCGTCTCGGCCGCCACCGGCGTCTCCATGGCGCTGTTCGCCCCCTTCAGCGGCAAGCTCGCCGACCGGTTCGGGCAGCGTGCCGTGCTGGTGCCCGGCGTGCTCGTCCACTCCGCCTCGGTCATCGCCCTGACCGTCCTCGCGCTCTCCGACGCCCCCCTGTGGGCGCTCTTCGTGGCGGCCGTGCCCGCGGGCGCCTCGACGCCGCAGATCGGCCCCATGGTGCGGGCCCGCTGGGGCGTCAAGCTCCAGGACTCGCCGCTCGCCACCACCGCGGCCGCCTTCGAGTCGGTCACCGACGAGCTGACGTTCGTCCTCGGCCCGCTCCTGGCGACCGCGCTGTGCACCGGCATCGACCCCTCCGCGGGCCTGCTCACCGAGGCCGGGCTCACCCTGGTCGGCGGCCTGCTGTTCGCCGCGCAGAAGAGCACCCAGCCGAAGCCGTCCTCGCAGCACGAGGAGGGCCACGCGCGCGTGGAGCACGTCTCGGCGCTGCGGATCCCCGGAGTGCGCGTCCTGATCGTGACGTTCCTCGGGATCGGCGCCGTCTTCGGCGGCATGCAGGTCTCGCTGGCCGCCTTCACCGAGTCGATCGGCGAGCCCGGCCTGAACGGCGTCCTGTACGGCACGTTCGCCGCGGGCAACATGCTCTCCGGCCTCGTCTGCGGCGCCCTCGCCTGGAAGGTCTCCCCGCAGCGGCGCCTGCTCGTCGCGTACGCGGCGCTCACGCTGATGGCCTCCGGCCTGTGGGCCGCGCACTCCGCGCTGCTGCTCGCCGGGATCGGCCTGCTCGTCGGTGTCTGCATCGCGCCCGCACTGATCACCGGCTACACGCTGGTGGACAAGCTGGTCCCGCCGACCGGCCGCACCGAGGCCTTCACCTGGCTCACCGGCGCCGTCGCGCTCGGCCAGGCGGCGGCCGTCACGGTCGCCGGACAGCTGGAGGACCGCCTCTGGGACGGGGCCGGATTCCTGGTCCCGCTGGGCGGTACGGCACTGGCCCTAGTGGTCCTCGTGACGCTGCGCTCGCGCCTCGTCCCCAAGGCCTCGGGCCGCACGGTGGCACGTGGCGTCGGTCACCGCGTGCCGGTCGCAGTGGACTGATCTCGCGGAATACGTCACTATGGATCGTCGTTAGCACTCATCGAGTGAGAGTGCCAGGAGGAAGCAAGTGCCGACGTACCAGTACCAGTGCACCGAGTGCGGCGAGGGCCTCGAGGCGGTGCAGAAGTTCACGGACGACGCCCTGACCGTGTGCCCGAGCTGCGACGGACGCCTCAAGAAGGTGTTCTCGGCGGTCGGCATCGTCTTCAAGGGCTCCGGCTTCTACCGCAACGACAGCCGCGGCTCGTCGTCGAGCAGCACGCCGTCGACCTCGACGCCGTCCAAGTCGACGTCCACGTCCGCGTCCGACGCGAAGTCCTCTTCGTCGGCGGCTGCCACGTCGTCGTCTTCGTCGGCCGGTTCGACGTCCTCCGGCTCTTCGTCGGCGTCTTCCAGCTCGGCCGCGTAGGCAGCTCGGCTCGCGTAGGGCTGGCTTCCAGCTCGGCCGCGTAGGGCTTTCTGGTTTTTTCTCCGGGACCTCGCCGTTCATCGACGGCGGGGTCCCCGGCGTGTCGGGGGGCGGATACCGTGCGGCCCATGGTGAACACGGCGAACGCGACGCGGGCCGAGATCGGCGTGATCGGCGGCTCCGGCCTCTACTCCTTCCTCGACCGCGTGACCGAGGTCCAGGTCGACACCCCCTATGGAGCCCCGAGTGACTCCCTCTTCCTCGGCGAGGTCGCGGGGCGGCGGGTCGCCTTCCTGCCACGGCACGGCCGAGGCCACCACCTGCCGCCGCACCGCATCAACTACCGCGCCAACCTGTGGGCCTTGCGCTCGGTCGGCGTACGGCAGGTGCTCGGCCCGTGCGCGGTGGGCGGGCTGCGGGCCGAGTACGGGCCCGGGACGCTGCTCGTGCCCGATCAGCTGGTGGACCGCACGAAGGCGCGTACGCAGACGTACTTCGACGGGGTGCCGCTGCCGGACGGCAGCGTTCCCCACGTCGTGCACGTGTCGCTCGCCGACCCGTACTGCCCGGCGGGGCGGGCCACCGTGCTGAAGGCCGCGCGCGACCGTGACTGGGAGCCGGTGGACGGCGGGACGCTCGTCGTGGTCGAGGGGCCGCGCTTCTCGACCCGGGCGGAGTCGCTCTGGCACGCCGCCCAGGGCTGGTCGGTGGTGGGCATGACCGGGCATCCCGAGGCGGCGCTCGCACGGGAACTGGAGCTCTGCTACACGTCGTTGACGCTGGTCACCGACTTGGACGCGGGAGCGGAGACCGGCGAGGGCGTCTCACACGAGGAGGTGCTCCAGGTGTTCGCCGCGAATGTGGACCGGCTGCGGGGCGTGCTGTTCGACGCGATCGCCGGGCTGCCGGTGGCGGCGGACGGGGAGCGGGAGTGTCTGTGCGCGGGGGCGCTGGGTGGGATGGATCCGGGGATTCGGCTGCCGTGACGGAACTTCCCCTTCGGGTGAGGGAGTTGTCCACAACCGGCGGGTAGTCCACGGGCCTCAGCGGGAATCGGCGCGGGCCTGCATCGTGGGAGCGCAAGCCAAGCTCCTCGCATCGCAGGCGGTGGTTGTCGTGACCCAAGTCCCTTCCCAGGCCCGGCCGTCGGACGGCTGCCCTGTCCCCCACTTCTCCCCCGTGCGGGTGCGCGGCGGGCATCCACGGCTGCGCCGGCTGCTGCGGCACCGACGGCGGGCCCTGGCCGTGGGGCTCGCGATGACCGCCGCCACCCTCGCGGCCTCGGCCCCGGGGGACGCGGACCGGCCGCGGGGGCCCGCGGGGGCGGCCGAGCGCTCGCGGGAGCGGGAGGCCTCGGAGACGGTGACCGCGCCGGTGCGGATCGCGGACGCGGCGGCCGTGGGGTTGCTGCGCCCCGGCGACCGGGTCGACGTGGTCGCCGCCGAGGCATCACCCGGCAGTGGTGCAAAGCCGCGTGTGGTGGCGACCGGGGCCCGCGTGTCCGAGGTGCCCGAGCAGGCCGAAGGGCCTGCCGAAAGCGGGGCGTTGGTGGTGCTCTCGGTGCCGCGCGACACGGCGGCGCGGCTCGCCGGGGCCGGGGCGAGCGCCCGGCTGGCGGTGACCTTGCGATGAGCGCGACCGTTCACGATCGCACTGGCACCCGGTCACGTCGCTCGTCCGTGAGAGCGAATTGGACAGGCCGGTCACGGTCTGACGTAGGTTGCGAAGTCGTTTGTTCCGCAACCCGCACATGCAACGAAAGGCCTCGTGGTGAGCGAGAAGAAGGAACCGGGCGTCTGGGAGGGCTTCAAGGCCTTCCTGATGCGCGGCAATGTGGTCGACCTGGCGGTCGCGGTGGTCATCGGCGCCGCGTTCACGAACATCGTGAACTCGGTCGTGAAGGGTGTCATCAACCCGCTGGTCGGCGCCTTCGGCACGAAGGATCTCGACCACTACAGCTCGTGCCTGAAGTCCCCTTGCGAGGTGAAGGCGGGCGAGGTCGTCAAGGGCATCCCGATCATGTGGGGTTCCGTGCTCAGCGCGGTCCTCAGCTTCGTGATCACGGCGGCCGTCGTGTACTTCCTGATGGTGCTGCCGATGGCCAAGTACCTCGCGAAGGTCACCGCCCGGCGGGCCGCGAAGGAGGGGGCGAAGGAGGTCATGGAGGTCTCCGAGCTGGAGGTCCTCAAGGAGATCCGCGACGCCCTGGTGGCGCAGCGCGGCTCCGGGCAGAGCGCGCCGGGACAGGAAGGTCCGGGCCCGGAAGGCCAGGGGCAGGGCGGCCCTGGGCGGAGCGAGCGCTAGCGCGGGTTCAGAGGTGGTGGGGCGGCTTCTCGTCGAGGAACCGCGCGAGGTCGGCGGCGCTGTCGCCGCCGGACTCGGCCCGCTCACCCCACCCTCGGTCCGTATCGTCCGAAGACTGCTGCGACAGCGGATCGTCGAAGATCAGCGCGTGCTTCGGCTTCTTCGGCTCCTCCGGATCGCGCGATTCGGGGGCGGGGGCGGTACTCATGCTTCCAGGGTACGTCGCTGCGGCCCGACGCCCGCCGTCACACGGCCTTGAGGCCCTGAGCAGCGAAGATCTCCTTGGCGTCGGCTATCTGCGCCGGGCTCGGCGAGGGAGTGGCGCGCAGCGTGAAGTCCTTGCCGAGCGCGTCCCACTTCGCCTCGCCCAGCTTGTGGAAGGGCAGCACGTCCACGCGCGGGACGTTGCCGAGCGAGGCGGCGAAGCGGGCGACGCCCTCGATGTTCGCCGGGTCGTCGGTGAGGCCGGGGACGAGGACGAAGCGCACCCAGACCTCCTTACCGAGGGCGGCCAGGCGGCGGGCGAAGTCGAGGGTGGGCTCCAGGGGGCGGCCCGTGACCTTCTCGTAGGTCTCGGGGTGCCAGGACTTGATGTCGAGCAGGACCAGGTCGACGTCCCGGAGCAGGGCGTCGGTGGCGCGGGCGCCGAGGTGGCCGGAGGTGTCGAGGGCGGTGTGCAGGCCCAGCTCGTGCTTGAGCCGGTGCAGCAGTTCGCCGGTGAAGACGGGCTGCAGGAGGGGTTCGCCGCCGCTGACGGTGGCTCCTCCCCCGGCCGCGGAGATGAACGTCGTGTACTTGGCCGCCTCCGCGATCACGTCGTCGGCCGTGGTCCGCTTGCCGTCCCGCATCCGCCAGGTGTCGGGGTTGTGGCAGTACAGACAGGTCAGGGGGCACCCGGAGAGGAACGTGACGAAGCGGCTGCCGGGGCCGTCGAGGCCAGTGGACAGGTCCCAGGAGTGGACCGAGCCGGTCACGGGGCGATGGGTCGCGGCCGCGGCGGGGGTGGCCGCGTCCTCGTCGGCCACCCGGGGGCGTATGGGGATGTCAGTACCGAGCAGGGTTGCCATGGCGTAACTCCCGGACTGCCGGAGGCGGGCTCAGAGGGAGCCGTGGAAGGTGCGGTTGATCACGTCGAGCTGCTGGTCGCGGGTGAGCCGGATGAAGTTGACCGCGTATCCGGAGACCCGGATGGTCAGCTGCGGATAGTTCTCCGGGTGCTCCATGGCGTCTTCCAGGGTCGCCTTGTCCAGCACGTTGACGTTCATGTGGAAGCCGCCACTGGCCGTGTAGCCGTCCAGGACGCCGGCGAGGTTCGCGACCCGCTCCTCGGGGGTGCGGCCGAGCGCGTCCGGGGTGATGGTGTTGGTCAGCGAGATGCCGTCCTCGGCGTCGTCGTAGGGCAGCTTGGCGACGGACATCGCCGAGGCGATGTAGCCGTGTTCGTCGCGGCCGTTCATCGGGTTGGCGCCCGGCGCGAAGGGGGTACCCGCGCGGCGGCCATCGGGGGTGTTGCCGGTCTTCTTGCCGTAGACGACGTTCGAGGTGATGGTCAGCACCGACTGGGTGTGGACCGCGTCCCGGTAGGTGGGGTGCTTGCGGATCTTCTCCATGAAGTCGTGCACGATGCGCCGGGCGATCTCGTCGGCGCGGTCGTCGTTGTTGCCGTAGGCGGGGTAGTCGCCCTCGATCTCGTAGTCGACGGCGAGGCCGCTCTCGTCGCGGATGACCTTGACCTTGGCGTGCTTGATGGCCGACAGGGAGTCGGCGGCGACCGAGAGACCCGCGATCCCGCACGCCATGGTGCGCAGGATCTCCTGGTCGTGCAGCGCCATCTCGAGGCGTTCGTAGGCGTACTTGTCGTGCATGTAGTGGATGACGTTGAGCGCGTGTACGTACGTCTTGGCGAGCCAGTCGAGCATCGCGTCGTAGCTCCGCGCGACGGTCTCGTAGTCCAGGTACTCGTCCTCGATGGGCGTGAAGCCCTGGACGACGGTCTTGCCGGACTTCTCGTCGCGTCCGCCGTTGATGGCGTAGAGGAGTGCCTTGGCGACGTTCACGCGGGCGCCGAAGAACTGCATCTGCTTGCCCATGGCCATCGCCGAGACGCAGCAGGCGATCGCGGTGTCGTCGCCGTACTTGGGCCGCATCAGCTCGTCCGACTCGAACTGGATGGCCGAAGTGTCGATGGCGACCCGGGCGGCGAACTCCTTGAAGCCCTCGGGCAGTTCCCGCGACCAGAAGACCGTGAGGTTCGGCTCGGGGGCGGGGCCGAGGTTGTAGAGGGTCTGGAGGGCGCGGAACGTGGTGCGGGAGACCAGCGGGCGGCCGTCCTCCCCGATCCCGGCCATGGACCAGGTGACCCATGTCGGGTCTCCGGAGAATCCCTCGTTGTACTCGGGGGTGCGCAGGAAGCGGACGATGCGGAGCTTGATGACGAAGTCGTCGATGAACTCCTGGGCGTCGGTCTCGGTGATGCGGCCGGCCTCGATGTCGCGCTGGAGGTAGATGTCGAGGAAGTTGTCGATGCGGCCGATCGACATGGCCGCGCCGTTCTGCTCCTTCACGGCGGCGAGGTAGGCGAAGTACAGCCACTGGATGGCCTCGCGGCCCGTGGTGGCGGGCAGGGAGATGTCGTAGCCGTAGGACATCGCCATGGCCTTCAGTTCCTTGAGGGCCTTGATCTGCTCGGAGATCTCCTCGCGTCCGCGGATGACGTCCTCGGTGGCCCACTCTTCGCCGAGGGCGGCCTTGTCGGCCTCCTTCGCGGCGATCAGGCGGTCGACGCCGTAGAGGGCGACGCGGCGGTAGTCGCCGATGATGCGGCCGCGGCCGTAGGCGTCGGGCAGGCCCGTGATGATGCCGGAGGAGCGGCAGGCGCGGATCTCGGGGGTGTAGGCGTCGAAGACCCCTTCGTTGTGGGTCTTGCGCAGGTGCGTGTAGATGTCCCTGATCTCGGGGTCGGCCTCGTGCCCGTAGGCGTTGAGGGCGCCTTCGACCATCCGCCAGCCGCCGTTGGGCATGATGGCGCGCTTGAGCGGGGCGTCGGTCTGGAGGCCGACGATCAGGTCCCGGTGGTCGGCGGCGGTGCCGTCGATGTAGCCGGGCTTGAAGGCGTCGATGCGGGAGGGGGTCTTCACGTCGACGTCGTGGATGCCGCGCTCGATCTCCGTGGGGAACATGGAGAGGAGCTTCTGCCAGACCTGGGTGGTGCGTTCGGTCGCGCCCGCCAGGAAGGAGGCGTCCCCCTCGTAGGGGGTGTAGTTCTGCTGCACGAAGTCGCGGACGTCGACGGTGTCCCGCCACAGGCCGCCCTTGAAGCCGTCCCAGGCCTTGCCGTCCCAGGCCTTTCCGCCCCAGGCCTCGGCGTTCACGGTTGCTTCCGCAGGAGTGGCAGTCATGACCCGCACCTTCCGTCTCGCTTCTTCGCTCTGTCCCCATTCCACTCCTGTCCGATCGATCAGTGGCCCCGCAATGGTCCTCAGTTCGGGGCCGAACGTCCTGACCCGGCAGAGGGCCGGGCCGGGTGGTCACCCACCCGGCCCGGCCCGACATCACTGCTCACGCCGCCCGGGGCGTCAGCTCGGCGACTCGGCGCCCTTGCGGGCGTAGAACCACCAGGCGACCGCGACGCAGCTGACGTAGAAGGCGACGAAGCCCCACATCGCACTGGTCACCGCGAAGTTGGCGAACATCGCCGGGATGAAGAAGAAGCCGTACGCCGCGATGGCGGAGGTGAAGCCGGTGACCGCGCCCGCCTCCATCTCCGACTGCTTCAGCGCCTTCGCGTACTCGGGCGTGCCCTCCGTGAGGCCCTTCAGGTGCTGGTTGCGGAAGATCACCGGGATCTGGCGGAACGTGGAGCCGTTGCCGATGCCGGAGAAGAAGAACGCGCACAGGAAGCAGGCGAAGAAGCCCCAGAAGTTGCCGTTGCCGCCGCCGGAGGGCAGGAAGTTGATGACGCCGATGATCGACAGCGCCATGCCGACGAAGGAGATGATGGTGACCCTCGCCCCACCGATCTTGTCGGCGATCCAGCCGCCGGCCCAGCGCGCGAGCGCGCCGACGGCCGGGCCCATCCAGGCGTACGTGGCCGCGGAGTAGGCCGCGTCGATCGGGGTGAACGTGGTCTTGATGAGCATCGGCAGGGCCGCGGCGAAGCCGATGAAGGAGCCGAAGGTGCCGACGTAGAGCCAGGTCATCAGCCAGTTGTGCTTGCGCCTGAAGATGATCTTCTGCTGGCTGAAGGGGGTGGAGGCGACCTTGAGGTCGTTCTGGCCGAACCACGCGACGGCGGCCAGGATCACCAGGACGGGCACCCACAGGAACGCGGCGTTCTGCAGCCAGACCGGTGTGCCGTCCGCCTTGTGCTGGGCGGAGCCGACCGCGATGACCGAGCTGGTGATGACGATCGGGGTGACCAGCTGGACGACGGAGACGCCGAGGTTGCCGAGGCCGCCGTTGATGCCGGTCGCGTTGCCCTTGTCCCGCTTGGGGAAGAAGAAGCCGATGTTGGCCAGCGAGGAGGCGAAGTTGGCGCCGCCGACGCCGCACAGGGCCGCGATGGCGATCATCACGCCGTACGAGGTGTCGGGGTTCTGGACCGCGATGCCGAGCCAGATCAGCGGGATGACCAGGACGACCGTGGAGAGCGCGGTGAAGCGGCGCTGGCCGATCATCGGGCCGAGGAAGGTGTAGAGGATCCGGGCCGTGCCGCCGGTGAGGCCGGGGACCGCCGTCAGCCAGAAGAGCTGGGAGGTGGAGAAGGTGAAGCCGACGTCGGCGAGGTTGGTCGCGGTGACCGACCACACCTGCCAGACCACGAAGGCGACCAGGAGGGCGGGGACGGCGATCCACAGGTTGCGGGCGGCGACCTTCTTTCCGGTGGACTTCCAGAAGAGTTCGTTCTCCGGTTCCCAGTCGGTGATGGTCCGGCCGGGGCGGTACTGCGCGGGGGCGTAGGACGTGCCCGCGGGCGTGGTCCGCGTCTCTTGGGCGGCAGGCGATCTCATGTTGGTTCCCGGTTCGCTCAGGGTCCCGACCTTGCCACGGGGCCTGACCCTTCCAAGGTCGTCTTCCGGGCGCTTCGGCGGCAGGGTCGTAGGGCATGCGAGGGCCGGCCCAAAGGCATGAACATCAAGGGGACTTCGGACCCCGTGCGCCGCCCGGGTGGCCCTCCTGCCGCGCCGGGCGGCGCAGCCCGGTTCGGCGTACGCCTTCTGCTGTGGTGGAGGCATGACGTCCACTTCTGGCCCTTCCGACTCGACCGGTGCCGGTTCTTCCGGCGCTCCCGGCCCTTCCAGCGCTCCCGGCCCTTCCGGCTCACCGGCCTTCGCCAAGCCCCTGCGCCCCCTCCTCGCCCGCGGGCGAGACGAAGAGCACCGCGCCGCGACGCCGCTCGAACTCTTCTTCGATCTCTGTTTCGTCGTGGCGGTGGCGCAGGCCGGTGCCGAGCTGGTGCACTCCGTCGCCGAGGCGCACGCGGGCGAGGGCATCCTGTACTACGCGATGGTCTTCCTCGCGCTGTTCTGGGCCTGGGTCAACTTCTCGTGGTTCGCTTCGGCGTACGACAACGACGACGTGCTGTACCGCGTGGTCACGCTGATCCAGATCGCCGGTGTCCTCGTCTTCGCCGCCGGGGTCTCCAAGGCCTTCCAGGACCACGACTTCCTGCTGCTCTGGCTCGGCTACCTGATCATGCGGATCGCGCTCTCCTCGCAGTGGCTACGGGTGGCCAAAGCGGCGAGGGGCGCCGAGCGCACCACCGCCCTGCGGTACGCGGCCGGTGTGGTGATCTGTCAGATCGGCTGGTCGGGACTGCTGTTCCTGCCGGAGGACGCCCGGCCCTGGCTCTTCCTCGTGATGGCGATCGCCGAGATGTGCGTGCCGTTGATCGCGGAGCGGGCGTACACGACGGCCTGGCACCCGCATCACATCTCGGAGCGGTACGGCCTGTTCACGATCATCGTGCTCGGCGAGACGATCGCGGCGGCGACGGTCGCGGTGAAGTCGGGCACCGAGGAGAACGACGCCCTCGACGAACTCCTGCCCATCGCCGCGGGCGGGCTGCTCATCGTCTTCGCCGCCTGGTGGATCTACTTCGTCGTGCCCGCTCATGGTCGGCTGCGCGGCAACCGCCAGGCATTCCTGTGGGGTTACGGCCACTACGTGATCCTCGGCTCGGCCGCGGCGATCGGTGCCGGGATCGAGGTAGCGGTCGAGGAGGCCGTCGGCAAGGCGCACATCTCGACCCTGGCCGCGTCGGCCGCGGTGACGGTGCCGACGGCCCTGTATCTGCTCACCGTCTGGGCGCTGCACTCCCGGTACTTCAAGGTGGGCATCGCGCAGCAGATGGTGCTGCCGGTGAGTGCGTTGGCGACGCTGGCGAGTACGTTCGCGGGGCGCTGGGCGGTGCTCGTGGCGGGCATCGTGGCGGTGGTGACGGTCGCGACGGGGGTGACGCTCACGGCCCGGATGAACCGCGCCGCCCGGTCCGCATAAGGCGCCGCGCACGGTGCGAAGGGCCGCCGCGCGCGGTACACACGGCCGCCGCGCGTGGTACGCATCGTCGTATGACTACTGACTCCCTGACCGATGTGGCGGGACTGCGCGTCGGGCACGCCACCCGGCGCGGCGACGGACAACTGACGGGAACGACGGTCGTGTTGGCACCCGAGGGCGGGGCTGTCGCCGCCGTGGACGTGCGCGGCGGCGGGCCCGGTACCCGGGAGACCGACGCCCTCGACCCGCGCAATCTGGTGCAGCGCGTCGAGGCCGTCGTCCTCACCGGTGGCAGCGCGTACGGCCTGGACGCCGCGTCCGGGGTGGTCGCGTGGCTGGAGGAGCGGGGCCGCGGGGTGCGGGTCGGCGCCGATCCCTCCCACGTCGTGCCCGTGGTCCCGGCCGCCTGCGTCTTCGACCTGGGGCGCGGCGGTGACTTCAAGGCCCGCCCCGACGCGGCGACCGGCAGGGCCGCAGTGGAGGCGGCCGCCCGTACCGAACCGTTCGCGCCGGTGGAGGAGGGCAACGTCGGGGCGGGGACCGGCGCGGTGGTCGGCAGGCTCAAGGGCGGCATCGGCAGCGCGAGCGTCCGGCTCGACTCGGGCATCACGGTCGCGGCGCTGGTCGTGGCGAACGCCTCGGGTTCGGGGTTCGACCCGGCGACGGGCGCGCTGTACGGGGAGTACTTCGCGGGGCGGCGCGTCGGCTACCCCGCGCCGGAGGTCCACGAGGAGGCCACGCGCCGCCTCGCCGACGCCGTGGCCGAGAGTGGGCCGCCGCCCCTGAACACCACCCTCGCCGTCGTCGCCACCGACGCCGACCTGACCAAGGCCCAGGCGCAGAAGCTCGCCGGGACCTCGCACGACGGCATGGCGCGTGCCGTGCGCCCGGTCCATCTTCTCAACGACGGCGACACGGTCTTCGCCCTCGCCACCGGGGAGCGCCCGCTGGACGCCGGGAGCCCGCTCGCGCTCAACGAGATCCTCGCCGCGGGCGCGGACATGGTGACGGCCGCGATCGTGCGGGCGCTGCTGGCCGCGGAGTCCGTCCGGACGCCTGGCGGCACGTTCCCGGCGTACCTCGACCTCTACGGAAAGGGACGCCACCAGAGCCCGTAAATGTGCCCGCGCTCACACCCCGCGGAGGGAACTACTCCGCGTGTGGGGCCGCTCTTTAGTCGTACTGGATCAGAACACGTACTTGGAGCAGCTCGTGACAAGGTCAGTCATAGTCAACCCCCGGCGCCGTGCCCTGCTGGCAGCCACCGCGCTCGCTGCCGTGGGCGCGCTGACCCTCACGGCCTGCGGCGGAGACGCGGACGCCGACAACGACAAGAAGGGTGCGAGCGCCGCCGCCAAGGGCGCCGACATCACCATCTCCTCCAAGGACGGCGCCACCGACGCCTCGATCAACGCCACCGGCGTCAAGGTCAAGCACGGCAAGCTGACCAGCGTGAAGATGACGTCGGTGACGTCCGGCGCCGCCGTCGAGGGCACCATCTCCGCCGACGGCACCACCTGGAAGCCCAAGGCCCAGCTGGAGCGCGGCACCAAGTACAAGGTGACCGCCAACGCCAAGGACGCCAAGGGCAACGCGGCGACGGAGAACGCGACGTTCACCACCGTCTCCTCCGCCAACAGCTTCATCGGCAGCTACACCCCGGACGGCGGCGCCAAGGTCGGCGTCGGCATGCCGGTCTCCTTCAACTTCGACAAGGCGATCACGGAGAAGAAGGACGTCCAGTCGCACATCACGGTGACGTCCAGCAGCGGCCAGAAGGTCGTCGGCCACTGGTTCGGCAACCAGCGCCTGGACTTCAGGCCCGAGGAGTACTGGAAGGCCGGCTCCAAGGTCACCATGAAGATCAACCTGGACGGCGTGAAGGGTGGCAACGGCATCACGGGCGTGCAGCACAAGACGGTCACCTTCACCGTCGGCCGCGCGCAGGTCTCCACCGTCGACGTCAAGACCAAGAAGATGACGGTCGAGCGGGACGGCAAGGTCATCAAGACCATCCCGATCTCCGCGGGCAGCCCGTCGAACCCGACGTACAACGGCAAGATGGTGATCTCGGAGAAGTTCACCCAGACCCGGATGAACGGCGACACGGTCGGCTTCGGCGGGGAGTACGACATCAAGGACGTGCCGCACGCCATGCGCCTGTCCACGTCGGGCACCTTCATCCACGGCAACTACTGGGGCTCGCCGTCCATCTTCGGCAGCGCCAACACCAGCCACGGCTGTGTCGGCCTCCAGGACGCGCGCGGCGCGGGCGACCCGAACACCATGGGCGCCTGGTTCTTCAACAACTCCCTGATCGGTGACGTCGTGACGGTCACCGGCTCCCCCGACAAGACGATCGCCCCGGACAACGGCCTCAACGGCTGGAACATGTCCTGGAGCGAGTGGACGGCGGGCAGCGCGACCTGACGCACCCCTCCGGGGTGCGTCTCCCGCCTCCCGGCGCGCACCTCGCGCGCCCCTCAACTGAGCGAGCCACGTGGGAACTTCCCTCGTGGCTCGCGCGTTTTCCCGTTCCCGGGCACGATGTCCGACCCAGGGGCTACGGTATGCACTCACCAGGTGACATGCAGCAACGCCGGGAGAAGCCTTGAGCGTTCCGTACGAAACGGCGTACGAGCCACCCGAGTCGCCCGAGCCACACTCTCCGGAGGAGCATCTCGAGCGACTCCTCGGCCGTGCCCTGAACTCCTTCGACCTGCCGGACGAGGTCATACGCCGCCTCGAATCGGCCCTCGCGCACGACAGTTCCCTGCACTCCGCGCACCACAGCGCGGGCCTGCACCGCGAGACGTACAGACACACCTGGCTGCTCGCCGACGCCTCCGTGCTCACCCTCTGGGAGCTGGTCCACAACACCGCGCAGGGCAGCACCCCGACGTATGAGATCTACGCCGACGAGGAGGAGGCGGGCGTCGCCACCTCGCGGCTGCCGCTGCCGCCCGATCCGCCGCCGTGCGGCCGGCCCGTCGCGCTCCAGCTGCCCGCCGACCCCGGGCCCCGGCACGTGTACGCGCCGGACAACTCCGCGGACCACGCGCGCCGCCTGCTGCGCCGCGCGGAGAACGTCGAGGACCGGCCCGGGGAGGACATCGCGCGGCTGCTGCGGGCGGCGTTCGCGCACCAGATAACGCAGGCGTTCGGCCGTCCCGGTCTGAGCGGCGAGGCGCGCGTGAGCTTCTCGCTCTACGAGCACGCGTTCCTGCTCTTCGACGGCGGCGAGATCAGCCTGTGGGAGGTCGAGCACACGCTCACCCCCGACCGCCGCCACATGTGCGAGGTGTACGCCACCGAGGCGGCGGCCCGCGCCGCGATGGAGCGCAGGGCCAGGAACGCGGCAGCGGGCTAGGAGCGTGGCAGTCGGCTAGGAGCGCCGGTCTCCGTACTGACGTACGAGACCGGCGAAGGCCGCCCGCTCGTCCGCGGTGAGTTCCACGGTCTCCGCGCGCGGCGGGCCCTGCTGGCCCGGCAGCACGGAGAGCGCCTGGGACGCGCGCCACACCTCCGCGCCCGGGCGCTCCCTGCGCATCACCCGCACCAGGCCGACGGCCCAGACCACGGTCGCCACGGCCAGCGCGGCCACGCCTATCTGCTGAACGATCGAGACATCCCGGAACATGCGGCCCAGTAGACAACAAGTCCCGGGACTTCCGACAGGGGGGTTATGGGGCTTAGGTCCTGAAGTGACGCAAGTCGCATACGCCCTGGTGTGCACCGGCGCTTCAGAGTCAGCTCAGAGCCTTTCCCACCTCGTAGATGGTGGGCCGGTCCTCTGGCGCTTGACTGAGCATCGCGTCGATCAGCTCGCCCAGCTCACCGGGCGCCCTCACAGGCCGACGCCGACCGTTCGCCACGGCCTCTCTCTGTACCGAGCGAGGAGCATCATCCGGGTACTCCATCGCCCGCCAGCCCGTGGCGGAGATGAGCAGCGAGGCACCGAGCGCGTACACATCGGCTTCTTGGGTCGGCTCGGCTTCCCCTGTCGCCAGCACACTGCGTGAAATCTCGGGCGCTTCGTAGTGGACCAAGCAGCCGCGGAAGGGGAAGTCGTACCCCTCGGGCAACTGCCTTCCCCGAGCCAGTGCAAGGTCGATGAGGTGAGTCTGTTCCGGTCCGATGATGAAGTGAGCAGGCTGGACATCACCGTGGGCCCAGCCCTTGGCATGGAGGCCGGCCAGCGCCTCCGCGCAACCGAGTGCCACGCTGCGATGCGGTTGCAAGGAGGAGTCTGATCCACGGCATGGTTCCCACAGCCGGTACAGATCGGGCCCTTCATGCCACGGCTGGAAGTTCCATGTTCCGTGCTCCCACTCGCCGTATGCGAAGTTCTCGTATCCCAGGCGATACATCACGGCCCCTTCCCGCGCGGGCGCGAGCGCGGTCCAGGGCTGGGCGGGCCAGTCGGCCGTGGCCTCGATCGGGCGGCCGACCTTCACGGCGTAACGGCCCCGGTGACTCTCCACCTCCCAGACCATGGAGCCCCGGCGATCCGCCACCAGGCGTTGAGTTGTCGGCATGAGTGCGTCGAGCACCACGATCGGGAGTTCAGGGGATGACCCGGACAACGTCTCTTCTCCTTCCAAGCAGGCGCGGCTGGCCACGAGTTGAGGCCAGCCGCGACCCTGCTGCCGTGAGCTACGCCTGACCGTACGGTCGGCCGCAGTCCGAGTCGCACTGAGCGAGGTTTGTGCCGTCCACGGTCCACAGGTCATCGAAGACCATGAACCCGTCGGCCTTCATGGCACGTGCCGAAGCAGCGACCCTTTCCGCGTCACGGCCTCCGCCTCCCGGCTTGGGGTTGTGGTGCAGGAAGCGGCCCGCGTATCGCTGGCACAGGTCGGCGTACTCCTTCGTGTGCAGGATGAGCGCGTGCAGGCCGAAGTCCACGTCGTCCGACGGAACCATAGGGATCGTGGCGTTGGCCGCAGTGACCAGGAAGGCCACCGCCTGATCCGCGATCTTCCTGGCACGCTCGGGTGACTGCCCGTTGTGAACAGCCACAAAGTGGGCGAGGCTTTCGAACAGCTCCTCGCCAGCCACCGCGCGGCCGGACCTCAGCTCGTTCGCCGTTGCTGTCATGCGAATCTCCTCGTGTGTGGCGTGCTTGGATGGCCGCCCCGAACGGGCGGGGGGGGAGCCCGGGTGCTGCACCCGTTCGGGGCGGCCGGTCTACTGGCTCATGCTGAGAGTCATGCCGATCGCCAGGCCGCACGAGCCACTGATCATGACGATGAACAGGACTCCCGCGTACCGACCGATGGCGCGGATCACGGCTTTACCCGGCCAACGCCGGTTCTGACGGCCAGGCGCGTGCTCAACTCTTCGCGCGCGCTCAGCATTGCCACGTTGTCCGGCATGGCATCCCACTCCGTGCCGCCGCCGATCGGTCGTATCTGCACACGGCCGCCGACCTTCCCCATGACGACGCCGACACGTCCTTTGGCGTTGTCCTTCGCTAGTTCACCGATCCCCGGTCTGGTCTGCTGGTTGCTCGCCATGGAAGGAAGCATCGCGAGGAAGAGGCAGCGGTTATAAGGCCAGGCTGATTACCCAACTTGGGTAGCATCGCGGCTAGTAGAGAACGAGTAACGTTGCGTAGCCCTCGCAGTGTGGGAGCTTGCCCGATGCCCGACGCCGACCGGCCGCAGGAACTGCCCGCACGGTTGCTTACCGATCCCGAGATGATCGATGCGTGTCGGGTGCGTGACTTCGCCCGAGTCTTTCGGCTGATCAAGACCAAAGCGGGCATCTACCCTTCAATGATCGCCAGACGGTGCGACCTCACGCCTAGCCGCGTCGGCGAAGTCATCGCAGGTCGACGGCAGTTGTTGCACATGGACGTCGTCGAGCGCATCGCAGACGGCTTGCGTATCCCTGGGCACATGCTCGGCCTCACCCGCCGGGACTGGGAAACGCCTCAGGCTCTAGCGACCACTGAGAGAACGTTGCCCCAAACACCCGAGCAGGGGATGTCAGATGCCACGTCGCTGCCGGGTGCCGATGTGGACAGCATCTTGGCCTTGGCCACCCGCACGAGCCTCAATGCGGGGACGCTCGCAGCCTTCCGCTCCTCCATCGAGGACTACTGGCGACGGGACGATCAGCACGGCGGAGAGGCACTGCGGCCGGCCATCGTCGGACAACTCCGCTATGTCGTCGGCCTTCTGAAGGAGACCCGCAGCCCGTCGATCCAGAACGGCTTGTACGGCATCGCAGCCGAGCTGGCTCGCCTCACCGGATGGACCCACTTCGACGCGCGCCAGTACGACCAGGCCCGCCTGTACTTCGCGGAAGCCCTCCAACTGGCCAAGAAAATCGATGACCGTCAGTTCATGGCCAACGTCTTGGCGTGCATGAGCTTGCAGGGCACGTACCAGGACAAGCCCGCCGACTCCTTGGCCCTCGTGGCAGCCGCCCAGGACCAAGCCCGCTCAGCGCTCGACACCACCCCGCGCGTCCTCTCCATGCTGTCGATGCGGGAAGCCTTCGCTCACGCGACCCTCGGCAACCGAGACTCCACGCACCGGGCAATCGGGGAGGCGCACCACCGTTTCGAGGAGATCCGCGCGAGCGACCCGGACCCGTCATGGGTGACGTACTTCGATGAGACGAAGCTGATCGTGGACACGGGCATCGCGCACGGACGACTGGGCGAGGCCGCAACCGCTGAACCCCTTATCGAGGACGCCCTGCGGCGTGAGGCCCACACCAATCAACGCGGTCGGGCGTTCCACTCGTTCTGGCTCGCTCGTACACAGCTCGACCAAGGCAAGCTCGACCAGGCGTGTCACACCGCCACGCAAGCGCTGGAGCCCGCCTCTGCGGTTGCCTCAGAGCGAGTGACGAGCCACCTCAGGGAGTTCTACGACCAGTTGGCCCCGCACAGGAAGGAGCCCGTAGCCCTCGCTTTCGAGTCGCGGCTACGGGAACTTCTCCCACCGGTCAGCGGACCCCCTCATCCATGAGCAGGTACAGCAGGCCGACGAGCGAGCCACTGCTTCGGACCTCACGGCGGTCGATCATCCCCCGCACCTCTGAGAGAGGGATCCACTCGATGCGGTCCGACTCGTTCTTCTCGGTGGGCGGCCCGTCGTAGACGGCTCCATCCACACGGAATACGTGGTGCTGTGAGTCGGTGATCCCGTTGGCTGGCTCGGCGTAGATCAGGGGCTTGATGGGGCCCGGGCGCCAGCCCGTTTCTTCCAGGACTTCGCGGGCTGCGGCTTCTTCGGGGGTCTCGCCCTCTTCGACCAGGCCCATGGGCAACTCCCAGGCCCAGGAATCCGTGATGAAGCGGTGCCGCCACATCATGAGAACCTCTTGGCGGTCATTCACCACAGCTGCCACGGCCAGGTGGCGGAGGCGAACGACGTGGTACTCCCACCTGCGCCCGTCAGGCTGCTGGACATCGACCAGACAGAGATTCACCCACTTGTTGGTGTAGACCTGCCGCTCCCCGTGGGTCTTCCACTCCATACCTGCCGCCCCTCTCGATCGGACTCCAGGATCTCAGACCGGTAGAGGCGCGGACGCAAGTTCGGCTCACCTCGCGTCAGTTTGACGAGATGTACCTGCCGGGTAGGGCCCCGGCAAGGAGATGGAGCGGCACCGAGAGACGACGACTTGCTCTGGCTGCACTCAACGGGCGGGCGGAGCGACGTGGGCGCTCAGCGCAAAACGCTCGGCTGGGAAACCCCAGCCGAGGCCAGTGCGTGTGGGCCATCTGCGAGCCGGGATCGGTATGACGCCGAAGATGGGTTCGGAGTGATCCGAGGCTTGGGCCACCAGGTCGGCGAGGTGGCGTTGGTCCCCGACGGAGCCAAGCTCACCACATAGAGCGCTTGACGCTGATGAGCCCGTTCGGCAAGTTCGGACGCCTGTCAGTGTCCTCACCCTTGCCGTACACGGGCCACGACATTTTCGGGGCGTCGCAAGTTCCTTCATTGACCCAGAACATGTGCTCGGACCAGTTCAGGACTGAGCGTGAGACCCGCGTCCCGGCGACGTTGCCGGGGATAGTGACACACTGACCTGGCTTCAAATCCTTGGCTCTGACGTAGGCCATGCGTCCTTGGTAGTCCTTGACGTCGTAGAAGCAGATTGCGTCACCGAGACAGAGTGGTTCTGCAGCGCGGGCACTCGCCGAAGACGGCAGGACGGCGCTCGTGAGCAGTGCCGCCGCGCTCACAGCCAAGACGGCTTTCGCCCGCCGAGCACGCATTCCACGCTTCATGAGACAAGGCATACAACCTCCTTGTTGGGCGTTTTGACCCTTCAAGAAGAGGTTGCCCATTCATCAGCACATTCTGATCATCCATATGGGGGGTACTGGGGTGCCCGGTCGTGCCTGCGGAGGGCAGGCATGATCACACGGACGTCAGTCACAGCTCGCCCAGCCTGCGGCTGGCTCGCGATACCCGAGACCATCCGGTGGTCCCCGTGGCCCCGCTGGCGATGACGATGAAGATCCGCGCGGTTGTCGTGATCCGGACCCCCACCGCCACACCGATCACCGTGCACTGCGCGTGATCACACCGCGCGTCACTGCATCAACAGGATTGCGGCGAAACTCGTGCCAGGTAACTCGCCGACACCCACCCCCTGAGGGAGAGGATGGCGCGGTACCCGTTGGTGGTTTCGAGCGTTGCATACACGGTCTGCCCAGGCCGCAGCGTTCCGACAACCATGGCGGTACTCGAGGGACTTTTCCGGATCTTGACGTGGGCGGTCGCGCGGAAGCAAGCCGACGGCGCGACCTCGTTGGCCTGCCCCGCCGTCGGTGTTGCCGTCTGCACTCCGCTCGGTGACGTGACGCCCGCGGTCGCGGCCGGCGCGGCCACCCCTGCCATCGTGAGCACGCTGAGGAAAACCAGCCCTAGCCGACCAACTGTGTGTGTGCGCTTCACATCACTCCTTCCCATATGACCCCTGGCTGCTATCTGCAGCTTTGCCCCCATCCCCGTACCGTCCTACGACCAAGCCGGTCACCACCCGAATGAGTGCGCATGTCGACCGATCGGCGCTTTCGTGGTCTGCGGAGCGTCCACCGAGGTCGGCCTGCGCCGGGGCCCGACCAGGTTGCTGCACCTCAGGCGCGCGTTCCCGTGGGAAGGAGCCGGGGTACGCGAGTGCAGTAGTTGGTGTACTCCTGGCCGAACACGTCGCGCAGGAGTTGTTCCTCAGCGCGGATCTTGACGCTCAGTGTGACCGCAGCCAGGGCAAACAGGGCCAGTGCCCAGCTCTGCTGGGAGATCAGCGCGGTGCACAGGATCATCGCGAGCGCTCCGGTGTAGATCGGGTGCCGTGTCACGGCGTAGGGCCCTTCGGTGCGCAGGACGTGGTCGTTGCGTGTTGCGGGCATGGCTGTCCACATCGTGCCCAGGCTGATCCGTGACCAGACGGTGAACGCAGTGCAGAGCGGAAGGGAGCCGGCGGCTGCCGTGGCGAGCCATTCGAGGCCGGCAGGCAGTGCGGGCCACCGCTCGAGCGGGTACAGGACGGTGACGGTCATCCAGGTGAGCGCCACCACGACGAGGGGCAGTTTCCCGATGGGCGGCCGTGAACTGGTCTGTCTCCGCGGTGCCCGCCGGGTGGCGTGCACCGCGCCGACGGTCCAGCACAGTGTGAACAGACCCCAGCACGTCGCCGCGATCGACCAACGCCATGCTTCCGTCATGCTCGCTCCTTGCCGTTGAGGTGCTGGCCGCCGACTCAGGACCCCGGGAAGAGGAGTGGGCGCCGCTGAGGGTCCTGGGCCGGTGCGGCTGCGTTCCCAGATGCCGGATGGAGGCCGGCTCCCGGCTCCCGCACCGCTCCACCCGTCAAGGGAGCCGGCCCCCCAACGGGCCCGCACCTCAACGATTACCAATGGCCAGCCCCTGGACTCCGCCGACCCATTTCCGCACAGGTTGCAGCACGTGTGTCGCCCGACCAACGAGCCAGAAAATGCTGGGTCACGGCGCCGCACGAGCGATGAACCGACATGCCAGGGAAGTGCAAGGAACAGGACAAGTCACCACCGGCCCCCGTGAGCATGCCGATGCGTCAGGCGGCTGGCCGTTCCCCCACAAGCGCTCACCTGTCAGTACACGCCACTTTCCCTGCTGAGCATGCCGTGACCTGCCGAAAGGCGCGGTCGTTGGGTCGACGGTGATCCGGAGTCGGGCTGTCAACGCCCAGGCGTTCATCGGCATCACCGCAGATTCAGCGGCGCGACACCTGCCGCACACGTAGCCCCTCACTCACCACTATCGAAAGGCCGATCTATGGTCATCCTCCCCATCCTCAGCGCCTTGGCCCTCGCCATGCTCGGCGGCGTAACGCTCGGCCTGCTCTAACCCCCCATTTCAGAGGGCGTACCCGCCTCGTCCGTAACTGCAAGGCCAGCTGGTCGGCGGGCTGCGTTGTCGGAGGGCGAAGTCACGGCCTCACCGTAAGCAGCCGGGCCCGCCCCTACCGCAGGAGCGGGCCCGGCGCGCCTGCTCCGTCAGCGGCACTTCATGACGATCCCGGACGCGACGTCCTCGGACAGGCACAACGTGGCGAAGTGGAGGGCGCTGCCTGCGGATTTCCCTCCGTGGCAGACCGTCTACGGGTTCTTCGCGCGATGGAACCCGGCCGGGGTGGTGACCTTCATCCGCGACCAGCTGCGGCGCCACATCCGCACCGGCAAGGGCCGCTGGCCGTTCCCGGTGACGCTGATCGTCGACTCGCAGTCCGTGAAGGCGGCTTCCACCGTCGGCCGGGACAGCCGCGGCTACGACGCGGGCAAGAAGATCAATGGACGCAAGAGACACCTCGTGGTCGACACCCTGGGCCTGCCCGTGATGATCACGGTGACGGCGGTGTCCGCGATGAGATCATTGCCCGAGACCTCCTGTGGCGCCTGCGGCTCCCCCAGCCGCAGATCACCCAGGTCTGGGCGGACTCCGCCTACGCCCGCGACCTGCTGCCCTCCTGGACCGCAGGCCACCTCTGGATGACCTTGCGGCCCGTGCTGCGCCCCAAGGGCACTCGTGGTTTCGTCGTCCTGCCCCGGCGCTGGAAAGTCGAGCGCTCCCTCGGCTGGATCATGAACGCCCGCCGCAACGCGCGGGACTATGAGCGACTTCCCCAACACGCCGAAGCCCATCTGAACTGGGCATTCATCCGGCCCTGGATCAGGCCGCCGCCGAAACGCGCTCCCTCTCGGCGGGTGCCGCCTGCGTGTCCGAAGGTGCCGTCCCGCGGGCGCTCTTGAGTGCGACCACCGCGGCCGTGGAGACGCAGACACCCGCGGCGATCGCGACGAGGTAGAGCAGCGGCTGCCCGATCAGCGGGACCACGAAGACGCCGCCGTGCGGGGCGCGCAGGGTGCAGCCGAACGCCATGGAGAGGGCGCCGGTGACCGCGCCGCCCGCCATCGACGCGGGGATCACGCGCAGCGGGTCGGCGGCGGCGAAGGGAATCGCGCCCTCGGTGATGAAGGAGGCGCCCAGGAACCAGGCCGCCTTGCCGTTCTCCCGCTCGGTCTTGGTGAAGAGCGTGCCGCGCACGGTCGTGGCGAGGGCCATGGCGAGCGGCGGGACCATACCGGCCGCCATCACCGCGGCCATGACCTTCAGGCTGCCGTCGGTCGGGTGGGCGAGACCGCCGACCGCGAAGGCGTACGCGACCTTGTTCAGCGGGCCGCCGAGGTCGAAGCACATCATCAGGCCGAGGATGACGCCGAGGATGATGGCGTTGGCGCCGGAGAGGCCCTCCAGCCAGTCGGTCAGCGCGCTCTGCAGGGACGCGATGGGTTTGCCGACGACGAGGAACATCAGGAAGCCGACCACCGCCGAGGAGATCAGCGGGATCACCACCACCGGCATGATGCCGCGCAGCACGGCCGGGATGCGGACCCGCTGGACGCCGAGGACGACGGCGCCCGCGATCAGTCCGGCGGCGAGACCGCCGAGGAAGCCCGCGTTGATGGTGACGGCGACCGAACCGCCGACGAAGCCGGGCACCAGACCCGGCCTGTCGGCCATGCCGTACGCGATGTAGCCGGCGAGGACGGGGACCAGGAAGGCGAAGGCGAGCCCGCCGATCTGGAAGAGCAGCGCGGCCCAGCTGGTGTGGTCCGTCCAGATGAAGTGCTCGGCGACGGACGGCGCCTTGTCGATCTTCCAGCCGCCGATGGCGAAGCCGAGGGCGATGAGGAGGCCGCCCGCGGCGACGAAGGGGACCATGTAACTGACGCCGGACATCAGCCACTTGCGGAGCTTGGTGGCGTAGCCGTCGCCACTGTCCCCCGCGCTGTCGACGGGAGCCGCCTTGTCTGATCTGTCCGCAGTCCCCGCCTCCGGGGTGGTCTCGCCGCGGGCAGCCTTTTCGCGGACCTCCGCGAGGAGTTCCGCGGGGCGGTTGATGGCCGCCTTGACGCCTACGTCGACCGTGGGCTTGCCCGCGAAGCGGGGCTTGTCCCGCACGGGGACGTCGTGGGCGAACAGGACGCCGTCCGCCGCGGCGATGACCGCAGGGTCGAGCCGGGTGAAGCCGGCCGAACCCTGCGTCTCCACGGCGATCTCGACGCCTGCCTCGCGGGCGGCGGCTTCCAGGGACTCCGCTGCCATGTAGGTGTGGGCTATGCCTGTGGGGCAGGAGGTCACCGCCACTATGCGGAACGGCTCCGCCGGGGGTGCGTCGTCTTGTGGCCGCGGGCCGGTGGGCTCTTCTTCCGCGCTTCGCACGGGCGTCTCCCCCGTCCCCGGGCCGTCGCCCCGGATCAAGCCCGTGGCCGATTCCGCGTCCGTCGTCGCCCTCAACGCGGCCGTGAACTCCGCGTCCATCAACTGCCGTGCCAGCGACGACAGGATGCTCAGATGGGCGTCGTCCGCGCCCGCCGGGGCCGCGATCAGGAAGATCAGGTCCGCCGGGCCGTCCGGCGCGCCGAAGTCGATGCCGCGTGCCGAGCGGCCGAAGGCCAGGGTCGGCTCGGTGACGTGCGCGCTGCGGCAGTGCGGGATGCCGATGCCGCCGTCCAGGCCCGTCGGCATCTGCGCCTCGCGGGCCGCGACGTCGGCGAGGAACCCGTCCAGGTCGGTCACGCGCCCCAGGGCCACCATGCGCTGGGCGAGGGAGCGGGCCGCGGCTTCCTTCGTTTCTGCGGACAGGTCGAGATGGAGGTCGACCAGATCCGCGGTGATCATGTCGGTCATCGCGGGCTCCTTGGCTTCGTTCGGGGGGCGTGGGGGCCGGGGGCGTGGGGGGCTTGAGTGCGGAGGGCCCTGGGGCGGTTCATGAGGCGGGTTCGGTCAGTACGCGGTCCAGCGGGACGTCGGCCGTCACGGTGACCGCGTCCGGGCGCAGGTCGGAGGGGGACGGCATCACGCTGCCCGGCAGTTGGACCGCCGCGGCGCCATGTGCCACGGCCGAGGCGAGGGCGCGCGCCCCCGTGCCGCCCGCGATCAGGAAACCGGCCAGGGAGGAGTCGCCGGCGCCGACGTTGCTGCGTACGACGTCGACAGGGGCGCTCGCGAAGTGCTCGCCCGAGGCGTCGACCAGGAGCTGGCCGTCCGCGCCGAGGCTGGCGAGCACGGCGTGCGCGCCCAGCTCCCGCAGCTCCCGCGCCGCCTTGACCGCGTCGCCGACGGTGGCGAGGGGGCGGCCGATGGCACCGGCGAGTTCCTCGGCGTTGGGCTTGACGACGTCGGGGCGTTCGGCGAGGGCGGCGAGCAGGGCGGGGCCCGAGGTGTCCAGGGCGATACGGGCGCCCGCGGCGTGGGCGCGGGCCACCAACTCGGCGTACCAGGAAGGGGCGAGGCCGCGCGGGAGGCTGCCGCAGCAGGCGATCCAGTCGGCGCCGGCGGACCTCTCGCCGACAGCCGAGAGCAGGGATTCCCGCTCGGCACCGGAGAGTTCGGGGCCCGGCGCGTTGATTTTCGTCAGTGTGCCGTCCGGCTCCGCGACCGCGATGTTGGAACGGGTCTGCCCGGCCACCGGCACCCGCGCCACCTCGATGCCCTGCTCATCCAGGAGCTGGGCGACGAGCGCGCCGGGGGCGCCGCCGAGCGGCAGCACGGCGAGCGTCCGTACGCCCGCCGCCGCCACGGCCCGCGAGACGTTGACGCCCTTGCCGCCCGGGTCCATGCGGTCGCCGGTGGCGCGGATGACCTCGCCGCGGTCGAGGGCGGGGACCTCGTACGTACGGTCGAGGGAGGGGTTGGGCGTGACGGTGAGGATCATGCGCGTACTACTTCCGTGCCCGCGCGCTCGATGGCGGCGGCTTCTTCGGGGGCCAGGCCGGTGTCCGTGATCAGCAGGTCCACGTCGGTGAGGTCACCGAAGCGGGCGAAGTGCTCCTGGCCGTGCTTGGCGGAGTCGGCGAGCAGCACGACCCGGCGGGCGGCGGCGACGGCCGCGCGCTTCACGGCGGCCTCGGCGAGGTCGGGGGTGGTGAGCCCGGCCTCGGCCGAGAAGCCGTTGGCGGCGAGGAAGAGGACGTCGGCGCGGATCTCTCCGTACGCGCGCAGTGCCCAGGCGTCGACGGCCGCGCGCGTACGCCGCCGGACGCGGCCGCCGATGAGGTGGAGCTGGATGCCGGGGTGGTCCGCAAGGCGGGCGGCCGTCGGCAGGCTGTGCGTGACGACGGTGAGCGCCGACTCCAGCGGGAGGGCCGCCGCGAGGCGCGCGACGGTCGAACCGGCGTCCAGGACCACGCTGCCCTCGGCGGGCAGCTCGGCGAGCGCGGCGCGGGCGATGCGGTCCTTCTCGTCGGCGGCGGTGCCTTCGCGCTCGGCGAGGTCCGGCTCGAAGTCGAGGCGTCCGGCGGGGATGGCCCCGCCGTGCACGCGGCGTACGAGTCCGGCGCGGTCCAGGGCCTTCAGGTCGCGGCGGATGGTCTCCGCGGTGACCTTGAACTCCTCGGCCAGCGACAGCACGTCTACGCGGCCGCTGGCGCGGGTGAGTCTCAGGACCTCTTGCTGGCGCTCCGGTGCGTACATGTCTGTTTACCTTCGCCTTGTGCCCGAGCTTGTTGTTTCTCTGGGAGAGTACGGGTGCATTTGGCGAAAGTAAACAGGTTCGGGCATGGAGTGGGCATGAACGGGCTTCCCGGCCCGGGGGGGAGGGCTTATCTGCGGGCTCGTTGCGGCTGGGCGCGCAGTTCCCCGCGCCCCTGACGGGGCGCCCCCCGCGCCGGGTCGCTCAGGGGATCAATGCGGGCTCGCGCTCCGGGGCTTCCGCCTTCGGCGCGAGGGCCTCGTCGTCGCCCGCTCCACCCTCCACGTGCTGCCTCGGCCTCTTCGGCAGGGCGAACATGATCAGGAAGATGGCCACGAGTACGCCCGCCACCCACCACAGCGCGTTCTGGAAACCGGCCACGTACTCCGCGGGGAGCCGGCTCGGCGCGACGTGTTCGTCGATCACTCCGAAGAAGACCACCGAGACCAGGCCGAGGCCGAGCGCGGTGCCCATCTGCTGCACGGTGTTGATGAGCCCGGACGCCGAACCGGCGTGTTCCCTCGGGACGTCCGAGAGGATCGCGTCCGTCAGCGGCGCCACGATCAGGCCCATGCCCACGCCCATCACCACCAGCGGAAGCGCCATCTGCCAGGGCTCGATGCCGGCGCCGTACCGGTCCGCCTCCCAGATGTAGACCAGCAGGCCCGCGGCCATGGTCAGGGCGCCCGTCTGAAGCACCTTGCGCCCGAAGCGGGGCACCAGCTTCTGCACCGACATGCCGGCCGCCACCGAGACGGCGATCGAGAACGGCACCCCGGTCAGGCCCGCACGCAGCGGCGACCAGCCGAGGCCGTACTGCATGTACAGGGTCCAGACGAGGAAGAAGACACCCACCACGAGGCCGAAGACGGTCTGCACGGCGATGCCCGCGGCGAAGCTCTTCACCTTGAACAGCGACAGCTCCACGAGCGGCGAGCCGTCCTTCGCGGTCTTCCACTTCTCGTACGCGACGAAGGCGCCGAAGACGACGAGCGAACCGGCCATCATGACGTGGCCCCACACGGGCCAGCCCAGCTCACGGCCGCGGGTGAGGGGGTAGACCAGCATCAGCATCCCGGCCGTGACCAGGGCGACGCCGACGAGGTCGAGCTTGAGGGCCCTCGGGGCCTTGGACTCGGTGATGAACTTCCGGCCGAGGACGATCCCGGCGACGCCGACCGGCAGGTTGATGAGGAAGATCGGCCGCCACTCCAGGCCGAAGAGGTTCCACTCGGTGAGCAGCGCGCCCAGCAGCGGTCCGGAGACCGCGCCGAGGCCGACGACCATGCCGAAGAGCCCGAAGACCTTGCCGCGCTCGTGGGCGGGGAAGGTGGCGTGCACGATCGAGAGCACCTGCGGGACCATCAGCGCGGCGGTGCCGCCCTGGAGGATGCGCGAGGCGACCAGCATCTCCGGGTTGGCGGCGAACCCGCAGAGCGCGGAGGCGACGGTGAAGCCGGTCATCCCTATCAGGAAGAGCCGCTTGCGGCCGTGGATGTCACCGAGCCGCCCGCCCGTGATGAGCCCGGCGGCGAAGGCGAGCGCGTAACCCGCGGTGATCCACTGGATCTGGCTGTACGTGGCGCCGGAGTCCTGCTGGATCGACGGGATCGCGATGTTGACGATCGTGACGTCGACCAAATCCATGAAGGCGGCGGTCATCACGATGGCCAGGGCGAACCATCGTCGCCGGTCCGTTTCCGGCCTGGCTTTGCGGAGGGTGGTGGTGGAAGAACTCATGCCGGAAGGTTAGGAGCCATATAGGTCATAAGAGTTCCTATTTACCGCGCATGCTGAGTCTCATGAAGACGACAGAGACGGCGGCGACGAGAAAGACGACGGAAACGATGGCAAGGGTGGCGCGCGCGTGACGGGGGCCACGGGCGCCCAGACCCCCATCCGGCTGCTGCAACTGCTCTCGCTCCTCCAGACGCCCCGCGAGTGGCCCGGCAGCGAACTCTCCGAGCGGCTCGGGGTGAGCCGGCGGACCGTGCGGCGCGATGTGGACCGGCTGCGGGACCTGGGCTACCCGGTGCAGGCGTCGCAGGGCGCCCTCGGCGGCTACCGCCTGGTCGCCGGGAAGGCCATGCCGCCGCTCGTCCTCGACGACGAGGAGGCCGTGGCGATCGCGGTCGGGCTGCGGGCCGGTGCGGGGCACGCGGTGGAGGGCGTGGAGGAGGCGTCGGTGCGGGCGCTCGCCAAATTGGAGCAGGTCCTGCCGGCCAGGCTGCGCCACCGGGTCTCCGCGTTGCAGACCGCGACGATGCCGCTGACCAGCGGGGACGGGGCGAGCATCGCGCCGGAGACGCTGACCGTGATGGCGTCGGCCGCGGCGGGGCACGAGCGGCTGCGGTTCTCCTACCGCGCGGGGGACGGCACACGGACGCGGCGGCTGACCGAGCCGTACCGCCTGGTGTCGACGGGGCGGCGGTGGTACCTCGTGGCGTACGACATCGACCGCGAGGACTGGCGGACCTTCCGCGTCGACCGGGTGGCCGAGCCGTTCGCCACCGGGGCGCGGTTCGCGCCGCGGGAGCTGCCGAAGGGGGACGCGGCCGAGTTCATCCGGCAGTCGGTGTGGCGGGGGCAGGAGTCGTACGAGATCGACGTGACGTTCGCGGCGCCGGCCGAGTTCGTCGTGGCGCGGCTGCCTTCGGCGCTCGGCACCGTCGAGCCGGTGGACGCCGACCACTGCCGCCTGCGCGGCACGGCGACGGACTCCATCGAATGGCTGGCGGTCCGCCTGGCCCTGACGGACTGCGACTTCACGGCCCACGGCCCGCCGGAGCTGGTGACCTGCCTCAGAGAACTGGCCCAACGCCTGACCCGATCGACGGGAGACGCCGACTAACGAGCACACGGGGCGCCGCCCGCCCCCGGGGCAACGCCAGAAGGGCACCCACCCGGGGCTACGCGGGGCAGCACGCGGTACTGACCCCCGGCGTAACGGGGCAACGCGGCGCACCCACCCCGGGGCAACGCAGGACAGCGCGGGGCACCCATCCCCCCCACCCAACGCGGAACAGCGCGACGCACCGCGCCCACCCCGCCGCAACGCGAGACAGCGCGGGGTAACGGGCGGGTGGGTGGGAAAACACCGCGCGGAGCGCGAAGAAAGCCCCCGAGCCCGGGAAACCCCGCCCAAGGCCGGCCGCCTAGGCCACCGCGTCGAACCCCGTATCCCGAGCCAACTTCTTCAGCTCCAGCAACGCATGCTTCTCGATCTGCCGGATCCGCTCGCGGGTGAGGCCATGCTCCTTGCCGACCTCCGTCAGCGTCCGCTCGCGGCCGTCGTCGATGCCGTACCGCATCTTGATGATGGACGCCGTGCGCTGGTCGAGGCGGCCCAGCAGGCCGTCGAGCTCCTCGCTGCGCAGCAGCGACAGGACGGACTGCTCGGGCGAGACGGCGGAGGTGTCCTCCAGGAGGTCACCGAACTGGGTGTCGCCCTGGTCGTCCACGCCCATGTTCAGCGAGACGGGGTCGCGGGCCCAGTCCAGGACGTCGATGACGCGCTCGGGCGTCGAGGACAGCTCAGCGGCGACCTCCGCGGGCTCCGGATCGCGGCCGTGCTCGCGGTTGAACTCGCGCTGCACGCGGCGGATCCGGCCCAGCTCCTCCACCAGGTGGACGGGGAGGCGGATGGTGCGGGACTGGTCGGCTATCGAGCGCGTGATGGCCTGGCGGATCCACCACGTGGCGTACGTGGAGAACTTGAAACCCTTGGCGTAGTCGAACTTCTCGACCGCGCGCACCAGGCCCGCGTTCCCCTCCTGGATCAGGTCGAGCAGCGGCAGGCCGCTGCGCGGATAGCGGCGGGCGACCGCGACCACGAGCCGGAGGTTCGAGCGGATGAAGACGTCCTTGGCCCGCTCGCCGTCGGCGACGAGGGCTTCCAGCTCCTCGCGGTCGGCGGTGACCTTGCTGTCCTCGACCTCGGCGTCCAGGATCTTGCGGGCGTACACACCCGCTTCGATGATCTGGGACAGCTCCACTTCCTTGGCGGCGTCGAGCAGCGGCGTACGCGCGATCTCGTCGAGGTACATGCCGACCAGGTCGCGGTCGGCGATCTCCCCGCCTACGGCGCGAACACTGCGTGCCGCGTCGGTCCCACCGGAGGCGGACTTACGACGGGCGACGGCACGGGTTGCCATGCGTGCTCCCTTGCGATGTGGATTCCTGGTCGGCCCTTTGTGGGGCCTCTGTGGCGGATGGCACACCCTCGAGTGCCCTGCATCCGATGGAAACAACGACTGGAATCCGGACAGAATTCCCAAGCCGCGCATCTTTTTTCCTGACGGTGCAGTACCCTGTGCCGCCACGTGGGGAGGCCAGCCAGTGACAGGCGGTACTGAGGTGCAGGTCAGGCCGGGGGTCGAGACGGATCTCGAAGCCCTCACCGACCTCTACAACCACTACGTCCGTGAGACAGCCATCACCTTCGACACCCTCACCTTCCTGCCGGAAGAGCGACGCCCTTGGCTGCTCTCCCACCCCAAAGACGGCCCCTACCGCCTCTTGGTTGCCCAGGAACGGGATTCCGACACCTGCCCGGGCCGGCTGCTCGGGTACGCCACCAGTAGCCCTTTCCGCGCGCGGCCCGCCTACTCCACCTCGGTGGAGGTCAGTGTGTACTGCGCGCCGGACGCCGCCGGGCGCGGCATCGGCACGCTGCTCTACAAGGCGCTCCTCGACGCCCTGGAGGGCGAGGACCTGCACCGCGCCTACGCCGGGATCGCCCAGCCGAACGAGGCCTCGGTCCGGCTCCACGAGCGCTTCGGCTTCCGGCACGTGGGGACGTACGAGGAAGTGGGCAGGAAGTTCGGGCGGTACTGGGACGTCGCCTGGTACGAGCGCGCCCTCGGCCCGCGGACCTAGGGCGCGGGGCCCCCGGCCTAGGGCGCGCGACCGTTACGGACGAGTCGATCAGGGGCCTACGGTCCCGGCATGACCGACACCACAGGCATTCTGGACGAGGCACTGACGCGGCTGCACGGCTACGGGCCCGAGCGCCAGGGACGCCTCACCAATCACGCGCCCATGGCCGTCGAGGCGCTCGCCGCGCGCGGGCAGTCGGGGGCGGTGCACCGATGGCTCGATCTCTACGCCCCGAAGCTGGAGGAGTTTCCCGCCTCCGCCGCCCCGCTCACCGGTGCGGGCACCGAGGCCGATGCCGAGCGGCGGGCCGCGCTCGGCGATCCGCGCCGGGCCGGGGACTGGATCGCGTACTTTCTCCGGGAAATCGAGGCACGCCCCTGGCGGGAGGTGCTCGCCGCGTGGTGGCCGGTGCTGCTGCCCGGGATGTACGGGGGTTCGACGCACCCGGTGATCCGGGTGGGCCACGCCGTGCGCGCCCTGGAGCAGGACGAGGCCAGCGCGCCCCGCCTCGCCGAACTCGCGCACGGCCTCGGCTACTGGGCCGCCCGGCACCGCCCCCTCACCGGCCTCGCCACGCTGCCGGGCGCCGAGAGCGCGGCAGGCGCCGAGAGCGCGGCGAGCGCGCTGGAGGCGGTGGTGCCCATCGAGGACCGGGCGGAGGGCGGCTTTCCCGCGCGGCTCGCGCGCGTGCGGGCGCTGCCGGCGTGGGCGGCGTCCGTGGACGGCCCCGAGGAGGCGCGGCGCAGGCTGACCGAGCTGGTGCGGGCGGCCACGCATCGGTATGCCACGCATGGCCATGGCGACGAGATCATGCTCGTGCACGCGGCGACGGCGCCGAACGCGGTGCTGCGGGCTCTGGCCGTGCTGCCCTCGCGAGTTGTGGGTGCCTAGCCTTCGCGCCGCGTGGACCGCGTCGGCGGCGGTGACGGCCATGTACGCGGCTTCCTCGCCGGTGGCGTATGAGGTGCGGGGGGCCTTCTCGGCGGGGGAGGTTGTTGAGCTGGCGCTCGCTCACGGGGATGAGCATGTGATCAAGCTGGCCGATACGGCCTTGGATGTGGGCGATGAGGGGGCTCTGGCTGCGGCCGTGCGTGCGGTTGAACTCAACGAGCCGCTCCGCTGAATCCGCAGGTTAGTTGTGGCTGGTCGCGCAGTTCCCCGCGCCCCTTCGGGGCGCCTCCTCGGGGCGCCTCCACTGGCCGTGCGCTTCGTTAAAGGTTCAAGGAAGCGGCTCGTACAGTAGGTACATGGATACGGCACCCACCCCCTCCCGGAACGGCGAACCTCGCTGGCTGGACAGCGACGAGCAGCGCGTCTGGCGGGCCTACCTCCAGGCGACCACGCTCCTCGACGACTACCTCGACCGCCAGCTCCAGCGCGACGCGGGCATGCCGCACATGTACTACGGGCTCCTGGTCCAGCTCTCCGACGCCCCACGGCGGCGCCTTCGGATGACCGAGCTGGCCAAGACCGTGAAGATCACCCGCTCCCGGCTCTCGCACGCGATCGCGCGCCTGGAGAAGAGCGGCTGGGTGCGCCGCGAGGAGTGCCCCTCGGACAAGCGCGGCCAGCTCGCGATCCTCACCGACGAGGGGTTCGAGGTGCTTCGCAGGACCGCGCCCGGCCACGTCACCGCCGTACGCCAGGCGCTCTTCGACCGGCTCACCCCCGAACAGCAGAAGTCCCTCGGCGAGATCATGACGATCGTCGCCGAGGGACTTCAGCCGCAGGAGGCCGGTGCCGACCTCCCCTGGCTCCGCTAGGAAACCGTGCCGGACGGGAAGGAAACTGTGCCGGACGGGGTCAGTGGGCCATCACCGGGATCTTGACCTCGCCCTCGGTGCCCTCCGAGTCCGCGTCGCCGGAGGCCCCGGGGCCGCCCTGGTGGCCGGTGTTGATGAACGTCGCCGCGATCAGCGCGGCGAGCGCCAGGATGCCGACCGCCCACCAGATGGCGCTGGTGTAGCCCTCGACCATGGCCTGCGCCTGGACGAGCTTCAGGTTGCCGCCCTCGGCCACGTGGTCCACGAGGTACGCGGAGGTCGCGGAGGCGGCGATGGTGTTCAGGAGGGCCGTGCCGATGGCGCCGCCGACCTGCTGCGAGGTGTTGACCATCGCGGAGGCGACACCGGCGTCACGGGCCTCGACGCCGTGCGTGGACAGCGACATGGCGGGCATGAACGCCGTACCCATGCCGAGGCCCAGCATCAGCTGCGCGGGCAGGATCAGACCGGCGTACGAGGTGCCGATCTCCAGCTGGGTCAGGAGCAGCATGCCGAGCGCGGCGAGCAGGAAGCCCGGGGCCATCAGCAGCCGCGGCGGGACGCGGGTCATCAGGCGGGCGCCGAGCTGCGTGGAGCCCACGATCATGCCGACGATCATCGGCAGGAAGGCGAAGCCGGTCTTGACCGGCGAGTAGCCCTTGACGATCTGCAGGTAGTACGTGAGGAACAGGAACAGGCCGAACATCGCGATGATGGCGAGGCCCAGCGAGAGGTAGACGCCACCGCGGTTGCGCTCGGTCAGGACGCGCAGCGGGAGCAGCGGCGACTTGACCTTGGCCTCGGTGAGGACGAACGCGGCGAGCAGCACGACCGAGGCGACGAAGGCGCCGATGGTCACGGAGTCCGACCAGCCCTCGGACTCGGCGCGGGTGAAGCCGTAGACGAGCGTGACCAGGCCGAGAGTGGAGAGGACCACGCCGGGGATGTCGAGCGGCGAGCGGTTGCGGGTGCCGGCCGGCTCACGGATGACGAAGTAGGCGCCCAGGGCGGCGATCACCGCGAAGGGGATGTTGACGAAGAACGTCCAGCGCCAGTTCAGGTACTCGGTGAGGAAGCCGCCGAGGATCAGGCCGACGGCGCCGCCGCCACCGGCGATCGCGCCGTAGATGCCGAAGGCCTTGGCGCGCTCCTTGGCGTCGGTGAACATCACCGCGAGCAGGGAGAGCGCGGCGGGCGCGAGCAGTGCGCCGAAGACGCCCTGGAGTGCGCGGGCGCCGAGCATCATGGCCTCGCCGGTCGCGGCGCCGCCGAGGGCGGAGGCCACGGCGAAGCCGATGAGGCCGGTCACGAAGGTGCGCTTGCGGCCCCACAGGTCGGCGATGCGGCCGCCGAAGAGCAGCAGGCCGCCGAAGGCGAGCGCGTAGGCCGTGATGACCCACTGGCGGTTGCCGTCGGATATGCCGAGGTCCTCCTGGGCGGAGGGCAGCGCGATGTTCACGATGGTCGCGTCGAGGACGACCATCAGCTGGGCGAGGGCGATGAAGACGAGGGCTTTCCAGCGCCTCGGATCTGCTTCTGACATGGAAGTGGCCACCTAGCGGTACGGAAGATGCGAAACGTGAACAAGTGAATGCGTACGTGTGTAAGGGGTGGGGTCAGCGCTGCCGGAGGTCTTCCAGAGTCGCCGCCTCCCCCGGAAGTTCGGAGCGTGCGGGCGCCATCAGGCCGTCGAGGAACAGCTGCAGATGGCGGTGGACGAAGCGGTCCATGTTCGGGCAGGGCGTGCCCGGCAGGGGCCGCCCGAGCTGGGAGAGGGCGATCATCAGGTCACCGAGGGCGATGTCGGTGCGCAGCTGCCCGGCCGCGCGGGCCCGCTCCACGAGGCCTTCGATGGAGCGCTCCATGCGCTCCCGGGCGTCGATCAGGTCGGGGTGGTCGGGGTCGAAGCCGGACTGCAGCATCGGGCACAGGGCGCCGATCCGCTCGTCGGCCGCGGCGTGCACGAAGGTGCGCAGCGCCGTGAAGGCGGCGTCCTTGTCGGCGTCCGCCGTGGCGATGCCCTGCTCGGCGAGGTCCGCGACGCGGCCGGTGACGTAGCGGACGACCTGGCGCACCAGCTCGTCGCGGTCGGCGAAGTGGCGGTAGACCGTGGCGTTGCCGACGCCCGCGCGGCGCGCGACCTCGTCGAGGGGTACGTCGGGTCCGTACTCCACGAACATCTCGCGTGCGGCGGCGACGATCCGCTCCCGGTTGCGCAGGGCGTCGGCCCGCGGGCGGGCGGCCCGGCGCTGCGGGGCGGTGGCGGTGTCCACGGCTTCTCCTCTGATCGACGACGGTTGTCCGGCGATGCGGGGAGTCAGTCCCCGTTTCGCGCGAACACAGGTCTAAACGGGGAAGGACTCCCCGGATATTTCCCGCCCCCGCCCTCATTCCATGTGACCTGAGTCACACCTGTTTCGGCGGGAAGCACACGATCGGTCGCACCCAGCGAGCGCCCGCGTACCCCCCGGCACAGGGTGATCGGACAGGGTGCAGCCAGGTCAGGCGGCTGCCGCGGAGCGGAAGGGCCACGTATGCAGCAGCCGATCCGGCGGCGGATACGCCCCGCCCGCCGCGGTGTCGCCCTCGCCTCGGTCACGGTCCTCGCCCTCGCGGTCACCACCTCGGCGAGCACCGGACGCCTGATGGAGGACTCCCCCAGCGCGGCGGGCCCCGTGTCGATGGCCCGCGGCAGCACACTCGGGCCGTGCATGATCAGCGGCACGATGGGCGTACAGATGTCGGAAGGCATGCCCACCCCGCCCGGCTACTCCCGCTCCACCGGCACCGTCCGCGCCCTGAACCTCATGGTCGACTTCTCGGACGCGCCCGGCGAGGGCAGCGCGATGGACCGGCTCGCGGAGTTCTTCCCGCAGACCTCGAAGTGGTTCAGGACCAGCTCGTACGGGCGCCTGGACTACCGCCCCGAATCCCCCGTCCCGGACTGGCTGCGGATGCCCAAGTCCTTCGCGGAGTACGGGATAGAGCGCGGCGCCCCCTTCGATCCGGGCTACCGGGAGCTGGTCGAGGACATCGTGGAGGCCGCCGACCCGGACGTGGACTTCCGCGCTTACGACCTCGTGAACGTCCTGGTCACCCCGAACGCGGGGCCCTCCGCGCTCGACACGGTCCTCTCGGTGACCTTCGCGGGCAACCACGAGGCGCCGGTCGCGGACGGCGTGCCCGTCGCCAACGCGTCCTTCGTCTACAGCCGTCAGGACGACGGCTCGGGCAGCTACCACGAGACGGGCTACCGCGTCCTGCCCCACGAGAACGGCCACGTCTTCGGCCTGCCCGACCTGTACACGCAGGACGGCGGCGGCGCGGTCGGCCACTGGGACATCATGAGCGAGGACTGGGGCGCCAACAACGACCTGCTGGCCTGGCACAAGTGGAAGCTGGGCTGGCTCGACGACGACCAGATCGGCTGCGCGGCGAAGCCCGGCGGCAGTGAGCACGTGCTCTCCCCGCTGGCCCGCTCCGGCGGCACGAAGCTCGCCTTCGTCCCGCTGAACGCGAAGACGGGGTACGCGATCGAGGCCCGTACCCCCGGCGGCAACGACGAGGCGGTCTGCAAGCCGGGCGTGCTGGTCTACCGCGTGGACGCGGACGTCGACACGGGCCACGGCCCGGTCACGGTCTTCGACTCGGCCGGCGACAGCGGCGGCTGCACCCGCAGACCGAACGTCCACGCCGAACTCTCCGACGCGCCCTACGGCCCCGGCGAGACCTTCACCGACCGTGAGACGGGCGTGCGGGTGACGGTGGCGGAAGTGACGGACGACGGCGACTACCGCGTGCACGTCACGCGGCCGTAGCGCCGTTCCCCGCCGCGGAGGCCGACCCGGCCCCGGGGACCGTCTGCTGCACCTGCCGCAGGAACGCGGCGTTGCTCGGGGTCTTCTTGATGCGGTCGATCACCGTCTCCAGGGAGCTGTGGCTGTCCCTGCCGAGCAGGGCGCGCCGCAGTCCGCGTACGGCCGTCAACTCGTCGCCCGTCAGAAGCAGTTCCTCCCTGCGCGTGCCGGAGGGGGTGATGTCGACGGCCGGGAAGAGGCGCCGGTCGGCGATGACGCGGTCGAGGCGCAGCTCCATGTTCCCCGTGCCCTTCAGCTCCTCGAAGTAGTAGTCGTCGGCGCGCGATCCGGTCTCCACGAGGACGGTCGCGAGCATCGTCAGGGAGCCGCCCTCCTCGGCGAGGCGCGCGGCGCCGAAGAGCCGCTTGGGGCCCTGAATGGCGGCCGCGTCGACGCCGCCGCTGAGGGTCTTGCCGCCACTGGCGGCCGCGTTGTTGTAGGCGCGGCACAGCCGGGTCAGCGAGTCGAAGAGCATGACGACGTCGCGCCCCTCCTCGACCAGGCGCTTGGCGCGCTCCACGGCGAGTTCGGCGAGCGCGATGTGCTGCTTGGCGGGCCTGTCGAAGGTCGAGGAGAGCACTTCGCCGCGGACCGAGCGGAGCATGTCGGTGACCTCCTCGGGCCGCTCGTCCAGGAGGACGACCATGAGGTGGCACTCGGGGTGGTTCTCGGCGATCGCCGCGGCGATCTGCTGGAGCAGTACGGTCTTGCCGGTCTTCGGCGGTGCGACGATCAGGCCGCGCTGCCCCTTGCCGACGGGCGCCACGAGGTCGACGAGCCGCCCCGTGACGGCGCCGCCCGCGGACTCCAGGCGGAGCCTCTCGCGGGGGTGCAGCGGGGTCAGCTCCCCGAAGCGGGGGCGTCCGTGCAGGCCTTCGGGGACGCGTCCGTTGACCCGGTGGACGCCGGTGAGCGTGCGGGCCCGCCCGGCGCACTCCCCGTCGACGAAGTCCCCGCCGCGGAGGCCGAGTCGGCGGATGAGCGGCGCGGGCACCTGCACGTCGGCGGAGGCGGGCAGGCACCCTTCGCTCCGGAGGAATCCGCGCCCGTCGCGGGCGATGTCGAGAACTCCCTTGCATGTCAGGGGAGTTGATGTGGGGGCTTCGGTCAGGGTGGCAGTCATGAGGGTGGTCCTTTCGCGGACATGCGAATGAGGGGGCCCGGCGGGACGGCGATGATCACGCCCCGTACGACGAGCGAAGAGAACCGCTCCATGCGAGCGGCGAAAGAAGAAGGCCCGGAACGGCCTGGCAGATCCCGAGAGGGAGAGAGTGAACCAGCACGGGCGCCCTGAGATGACCGGGCGTACACACGTACTGATGGCACGGTAGCACACGGCCTCGCGCGGGCGCGGGGTTCCGGGAGGACTGCCTGGTACCTACGCCGACCTCCCGGTGCGGCGAGACGGGTGGGTGGGTGGGAGAGATCCGCCGCGAAGCGGCGAATAATCAGCCCCGCGCGGCGGCCCGAGCGAGCGGGACCACCACGGGGGCCCCGTCCGCCCCGGCCCGCAAGATCTCCGCCTCAATCCCGTAAAGCGTCATGACGAGCCCCTCATCGATCACGTCCCGAGGCGCCCCCACCCCCACGACCCGCCCCGCCAGCATGGCGACGACGACATCCGCGTACCGCGCCGCCGCCGCGAGGTCGTGGACGACCATGACGATGGTCCGCCCCTCCGCCGCGACCTCCCTGACCAGGTCGAGGACCTCCACCGCGTGGCCGATGTCGAGCGCGCTGGTCGGCTCGTCGAGCAGGACGACCGGCGTCTCCTGAGCCAGCGCCATCGCGAGCCAGCACCGCTGCCGCTGCCCGCCGGAGAGCTGGTCGAGGCGCCGTTCGGCGAGTTCGGCCGTGCCGGTGGCTTCGAGGGCCCGCGTCACCGCCCGCTCGTCCTCGGCGGACCACTGACGGAACAGCCCCTGATGGGGGTGGCGCCCGTACCGTACGAGACCCGCGACCGTCACCGCCTCGGGGGCCTGCGGCGACTGCGGGAGCAGGGCGACGCGGTGGGCCGTCTCCCGCTGCTTGAGCCGCCAGATGTCCGCGTCGCCCGCGAACACCCGCCCGGCGTCGGGCCGGTGGAGCCGCGCCATGCAGCGCAGGAGCGTGGACTTGCCGCAGCCGTTGGGACCGACGATGGCCACGACCTGGCCGGATCCGACCGTGAGGTCGACGCCGTCGACGGCGGTGTGCGCGCCGCCGTATCCGGCGGTGAGCTGCTCGACGCGGAGTTCCACAGGACGCGCCTTTCCGGGTTCGAGGGGCTCACCCCTTGCCAGTTCGACCTAAGGTAAGGCTAACCTTAGCCAAAACCCCGGTCGGTGACGACCACTTCTTCATGTCCCCTTGATCCCGGAGCTGTTGATGACCGTCCCCCGCCGCCCCCTCTCCCCCGCCACCCGCCGCGCGACCCAGGCGGTCGCCGCTCTCGGCGCGGCGGCGCTGCTCCTGACGGGCTGCGGCTCGGACGACGGCTCCGACAAGGCCTCGTCCGGCAAGGGCGGCTCGGACTCCGCCGGGACCCGCACCATCAAGGACGCCACCGGCACGGCCGTGAAGGTCCCGGCCCACCCGAAGCGGATCGTGACGCTCACCCAGGAGGACCTGGACGCCGTCCTCGCGCTCGGCGTGAAGCCGGTCGGCATCACCAACGGCCAGGGCCTGGACAAGCCCCCGGCCTACCTCGCCGACAAGGTCAAGGGCATCGACGTGGTCGGCAACCTCCTCCAGCCCGTCATGGACAAGGTCGTCGCGGCAAAGCCCGACCTGATCCTCGCCGGTGACATGCAGGACGAGCAGGTGCTCAAGCAGCTGCGCGAGATCACGCCCGCGACCGTCGTCACGATGGCCCCCACCGACGACTGGAAGCTGACCCTGCGCGGCATCGGCAACGCCGTGGGTGAACTCCCCAAGGCCAACAAGGTCATCGCCGACCACGAGAGCGCCGCCAAGGCCGCGGGCGAGAAGCTCGGCGCGAACAAGGGGGCCGAGGTCTCCATCGTCCGCTGGAACCCGGACGGCCCGAGCTGGATGGAGAGCAAGCAGTTCGCCAGCGGCGTCGCCCTGGAGATGGGCCTGAAGCGGCCCAAGAACCAGAACAAGGACGGCAACGCGCACACCCCCTCGCTCAGCCTGGAGAAGATCAACGAGATCGACGGCGACTGGCTGTTCCTCTCCACCCTCACCTCGGACGGCGAGAAGGCCCTCAAGGACGTCCAGAAGAAGCCCGCCTACAAGGACCTCGGCGCGGTCAAGAAGAAGCACGTCGTGACCGTGGACGGCTCGGTCTGGTCGACCCGCGGCGGCCCGCTCGCCGCCGACGAGGTCATGGACGACATCAGCGAGGCGCTCAAGAAGAAGTAGCCGCCGCCAGGCGGGCGAGCGCGAGGTCCGCCGCCGTCCACGCCATGCCCAGCGCGCCGTCGAGCAGCGCCTGCTCGGCGGCCGGCGAGACGGCGGCCGCCGCGAACTGGGCCTCGTGCGGCCCGCAGGCGCCGCCGCTGATGTCCAGGACGGGGTGGATGGACGGCACGAGATGCGAGACGTTGCCCATGTCGGTGCAGGCGAACGGCTCGCGCTCGACGGGTTCGGCACGGCCGAGCGTCTGGGCGTTCGCCTTCCACAGGGCGATCAGCTCCGGGTCGCCGCGAAAGTCCAGGTAGTCCGGTTCGGGGCGCTCCAGGGTGACGTCGCAGCCGGTGGCGAGCGCGCCCGCGCGGAAGCAGTTCTCGACGCGCTCGCGCAGTTCGCGCAGGTCCTCGGCGGCCAGCGCGCGGATCTCGTACTCGGCCGTGGCGCGGTCCGGTATGGCGTTCGGGGCCGTGCCCGCGGCGGTGGTGATGCCGTGCACCCGCCACTGGGGCGGGAGTTGCTGGCGCAGCAGGCCGAGGGCGACCTGGGCGACGGTCAGGGCGTCGGCGGCGTTGCGGCCCTCATACGGGTTGAGGCTGGGGTGGGCGGACTTTCCCTTGTACGTCACCGAGAGCGTGCCGAGCGCGAACGAGCGGAAGTCGGCCAGCTCGAACGGGCAGGGGTGCACCATCATCGCCGCGTCCACCCCGTCGAAGGCTCCCGCCTCGATCAACAGGGCCTTGCCCGCGCCGCGTTCCTCGGCCGGGGTGCCGAGCACCCGCACGGTGAGCCCCAGTTCATCGGCGTACGGGGCCAGGGCGAGGGCCGCTCCGATGCCGGCCGCGGCGATCAGGTTGTGGCCGCAGGCGTGGCCGAGGCCCGGCAGGGCGTCGTACTCGCAGACGAGGGCGACCGTGACGGGTCCGCTGCCGACGGTGGCGCTCATCGCGGTGTCCAGGCCGTAGGCGGGCATGGTCACGTCGAAGCCCTGGGCGGCGAGGAGTTCGGCGCACCAGGCGGCGGCGCGGTGTTCCTCGAACGCGGTCTCGGGGTGCGCGTGGATGCGGGCGCTGAGGGCGAGCAGGTCGTCTCGGTGTGCCTCGATCTCCTTGCGGAGGGCTGTCTTGAACACCATGGGGGTCGTCTTCTCCATGGCGGCCAAGATAGCTTAGGCTTACCTAAGTTAGTACTGGTGGGCCTGCGTGCGGGCCCCCTCCCCAGACCAGCAGGTCCGTTCAGGTCACGTCAGGTTCAGGTTCAGGTTCAGGTTCACGGGAGTCGTCACACACATGCATCAGCGCCCTGATCGCCTTCCCCTGCTCACCGCGCAGGCCGGCATCCTCTACGCGCAGCAGCTGGCCCCGGAGAGCACCGCGCTCAACACGGCGGACCGCGTGGAGATCCAAGGCCCCCTGGACACCGCCCTGTTCGAGACCGCGCTCCGGCGGACCATGGACGAGGCCGAGACCCTGGCGCTGCGAGTCGGCGAGGACGCGGACGGCACACCCTGGCAGGAGGTCGCCCCGGCCGCAGCGCCGGTCCGCCTCCACCGCCTGGACCTGCGCACCGAGGCCGACCCTGAGCGGGCCGCCGAGGCCTGGATGCGGGCCGACCTCGCGAGACCGGTGGACCTCACCCGCCCCGCCGACGGCGCGAACGGCCTCGTCACCCAGGCCCTGATCCGCCTCACCGACGACCGCCACTGGTGGTACCAGCGCGTCCACCACTTCGCCGTCGACGCCTACGCCCTTCAGCTCATCGGCAGCCGTGTCGCCGAGCTGTACACCGCACTCGCCACCGGCCAACAGCCCCTCCCCGAGCGCCGGTTCGCGCCGCTCGCCGAACTCACCGACGACGAGCGGCACTACCTCGACGGCGAGCAGTACGCCACCGACCGCGCGTTCTGGGCCGAGCGCACCGCCGGGCACACCCCTCCCGTCACGCCCGCCACCCGCGCCGCCCGCCCCGGCGCCCCGGATCTGCCGCGGCGCCGCGCCGCCGACCTGCCCGACGGCTCCTTCGAGCGGATCAGCCGGGCCGCGCAGGCCGTGAAGGCCACCTGGGCCGAGGTGGTCATCGCCGCCACCGCCGGGCATCTGCACCGCGTCACCGGCGCCGAGGAGATCGTGCTCGGCCTGCCGCTGACCAACCGGCGCGGCCCCGCCGCCCTGCGCACCCCGGCGATGACCGTCAACGTCATGCCGCTGCGCATCGCCGTACGCCCCCGGGACACCGGCGCCGAACTCCTGCGCCGCGTCGTCCTGGAGATCCGCGCGGTCCGCCGCCACCAGCGCTATCCGCAGGCCGATCTCCGCCGCGACCTCGCGCTCGGCACCGCGGGCGAGCCGCTGACCGGGCCCATGGTCAACATCAAGCCGTTCGAGACCGACCTCGACTTCGCGGACCTGCCCGGCACCGTCCACAACCTCGCCGCGGGCCCCGTCGAGGACCTCGCGGTCGGCGCCGCGCCCCGCGCCGACGGCACCCTCCGCCTCACCCTGGACGCCCACGCCGGACGGTACGGCGAGACCGAACTCGCCCGCCACGAACGTACGTTGCTCACCTACCTGGACGCCCTCACCGACCTCCTCCTGACCGACCCGCACCGCCCCATCGGCACCCTCGACCTCCTCACCCCCGACGAGATCCGCGCCGCCACCGCGGGGCGCGCCGAACCGCCCGCCGAGCACACGCTGCCCGAGGCGTTCGCCGCGCAGGCCGCCCGCACCCCCGACGCCGTGGCCGTCCGCAGCGGTGGCGCCGCGCTGACCTTCCGCGAGCTGGACGAGGCGGCGAACCGGCTCGCCCACCGCCTCGCCACCGATCTGGCCCCCGGCACGCCCGTCGCCCTCGCCCTGCCCCGCAGCACCGGCACGGTCGTGGCACTGCTAGCCGTACTGAAGGCACGCGGCGTCTGCCAGCCGCTCGACCTCGGCCATCCCGCCGCGCGGACCCTGGACGTCCTGGCCGACGCCCGCCCGGCGTACGTCATCGGGACCCGGGCGACCCTCGCCGCCCTGCCGGACCACCAGCTGCCCGTACTGGCGCTCGACGACCCGGACACGGCGGCCGCGCTCGCCGACCTCCCCGCGACCCCCCTCACCGCGTCCGCCCCCGCCGCCTCACCGCGGCCCGGCGACCCCGCCTACGTCATCCACACCTCCGGTTCCACGGGGCGCCCCAAGGGCGTCCTCGTCACCCACGCCTCGCTCGCCAACCTCCTCGCCGGGCACGGCGAGGACCACGTCGGGCCCGCGCTCGCGCGCACGGGCCGGGACCGGCTGCGGGTCGCGCACAGCGCCTCGTTCGCCTTCGACGCGTCCTGGGACCCGGTGCTGTGGATGGTCCACGGCCACGAACTCCATCTCCTCGACGACGCCGCGTACCGCGATCCGGCGGTGCTCGCCGCGTACGTCGACGAGCACCGCGTCGACTACCTCGACGTCACCCCGTCCTACGCCGAGGCGCTGGTCGCCGAGGGCCTGCTCGACGAGGGCCGGCACCGGCCCGCCGTCGTGGTCGTGGGCGGCGAGGCCGTCCCCGGCCCGCTGTGGGAGCGGCTCGCTTCCACGCCCGGGACGCGACCGATCAATCTGTACGGGCCGACCGAGACGACGGTCGACGCCTACTACTGGCTGCCCGGCCCCGACGGGAGCACCACCGGGCACCCCGTGCGCGCCTCGCGCGTCTACGTCCTCGACTCCTCCCTCCGTCCGGCGCCCCCCGGCGTCACCGGTGAGCTGTACGTCGCCGGGGCGTGTCTGGCCCGCGGCTATCTCGGGCGCCCGGACCTGACCGCCGAGCGCTTCGTCGCCGACCCGTTCGGGCCACTGCACGGCGACCCCGGCGGCCGCATGTACCGCACCGGGGACCTCGTGCGGCGCCGCGACGACGGCACCCTGGAGTTCCTGGGGCGCGGCGACGACCAGGTGAAGATCCGCGGCTTCCGCGTCGAACTGGGCGAGATCCAGGCGCGCCTTGCGACCCACCCCGCCGTGGCCCAGGCCGCGGTGATCGCCCGCGACACGCCCCACGGCAAGCGCCTCCTCGCCTACGCGGTCCCGCGCGGGGCCGCCAACGCGCCGGGCGAGGCCGCCAGCGCCCAGGACGCCCCCGGCCGCGGCACCCCAACCGGCGCCCCCGTCACCCCGGCCGACCTCCGCGCCCACCTCGCCGAGGCCCTGCCCGCGCACATGGTCCCGGCGACCGTCACGCTCCTCGACGCGCTGCCGCGTACCGCCAACGACAAGCTCGACCACCGGGCCCTGCCCGACCCCGAGCCCGCCCTCACCCCCGGCGCGGACAGCCCTGCCGACCCCCACACCGAGGTCCTCTGCGGCCTCTTCGCCGACGTCCTCGGTCTCGAGTCCCGGTGGCCGTCACCCGACGCCACCTTCTTCGATCTCGGCGGTCACTCGCTGCTCGCGGGGCGCCTCGCCGCCCGTATCCGTGAGCGGTTCGGCGCCTCGGTCGGTATCGCCGATGTCTTCAAGGCGCCGACTCCCGCCGCCCTGGCCGCACTTGTGCGCACCTCGGACATCACGTCCGAAGGAACCGCTCCCGTCGCCGACTCCGTCCCCGTCGTCCCCCGCACCGACACCCTCCCCCTCTCCCCCGCCCAGCAGCGCCTGTGGTTCCTGCACCGCCTCGAAGGCCCGAGCCCCACCTACAACATCCCGCTCGTCCTCACCCTGGACGGCCCCGTCGACCACCGCGCGCTGACGCTCGCCCTGCACGATCTGAGCGCGCGCCACGAGACACTCAGAACCGTATATCCCACCACTGACAACGCCCCCGAGAGCGGCGCGGCCAACGCCCCCGACGACCGCCCCCACCAGCGCGTCCTCGCCTCCGACCACCCCCTCGCCCAGCCGGTCCTGCACCACGCGCCGCTCGTCCCCGGCGCCCTGCCCGAGGCCGTCCGCCACTGCTTCGACCTGGCCGCCGAACCGCCGCTGCGCGCCACCCTGTTCACCGACCCGCAGGACCCCACCCGCCACACCCTCCTCCTGCTCCTCCACCACATCGCGGGCGACGGCGCCTCCACCACCCCCCTCTCCCGCGACCTCGCGACCGCCTACACCGCCCGCGGCGCCGGACACGCGCCCGCGTTCGCCCCGCTCCCCTTCCAGTACGCCGACCACGCCGCCCACCAGCAGAAACTCCTCGCGGACGGGCTCGCCGACACCCATCTCGCGTACTGGAAGGACGCCCTCGCCGGTCTCCCCGACCAGTTGGAGCTGCCCACCGACCGGCCGCGCCCGCCCGTCGCGTCGTCCGAGGGCGACACCGTCCCCTTCTCCCTCGGCCCCGCCGCGCACCGCGCCCTCAAGCAGCTCGCCGCCGCCACCGGCACCACCGTCTTCATGACCGTCCAGGCCGGGCTCGCCGCGCTCCTGACCCGGCACGGCTGCGGCACCGACATCCCGCTCGGCACGCCCGTCGCCGGGCGCGACGACGACGCGACCGCCGATCTCGTCGGGTTCTTCACCAACACCGTCGTGCTGCGCACGGACACCTCCGGCGACCCCGGCTTCCGTACGCTCCTCGACCGTGTGCGGGACGCGACGCTCGCCGCGTACGCGCACGACGCGCTCCCCTTCGACCAGCTCGTCGAGGAGCTGAACCCGCCGCGCTCCCTCGCCCGGCACCCCCTCTTCCAGGTGATGCTGGCCTGGCAGTCGATCCCGGACGGGCCGTTCGCGCTCGGCCCGGACACCACGGCACGGCTGACCGCCGTGCCGTCGGGCACCGCCAAGTTCGACCTCACCCTGAACGCCGGCGAACTCGCCGGGGAGCAGGGCATATCCGGCTTCCTCGAATTCCGCACGGACCTCTTCGACCGCACCACCGCCCAGGCCCTCGCCGACCGCCTCACCCGCCTGCTCACGGCGGCGGCGGCCACCCCGGACACCCCTCTCGGCCTCCTCCCCCTCCTCGGCGCCGACGAGCACCACCACGCCCTGGTAACCGTCAATGACCAGGGCCCGAGGACCAGTTCGACCCCGGCCACCCTCGCCGACGTCTACGAGACCGCCGCCGCCCAACACCCGCACCGCACCGCCGTCTCCCACGACGGCCACACCCTCACCTACGCCGAACTGTCCGCCCGCGCCCACCGCCTGGCCCGTCTCCTCGCCGCCCGCGGCATCGGCCCCGGCGCCATCGTCGCGCTCGCCCTGCCCCGCTCCGCCGACCTGGTCACCGGCCTGCTCGCGGTCGCCCTCTCCGGCGCCGCCTACCTCCCCCTGGACCCGGACTACCCCGCCGACCGCCTCTCCTACATGCTCGGCGACGCCCGCCCCGCCGCCCTCCTCACCGACACCGCGACCGCGCCCCGGCTGCCCGCCGAGGCGCACGCGCTGCCGCTGATCGCGGTCGACGGCGACGCCCCGGCCGCGTACGACGAGAGCCCCCTCGCCCAGTCCGACCGCACCCGACCGCTCACCCCCGACGACCCCGCGTACGTCATCTACACCTCGGGCTCGACGGGCCGCCCCAAGGGTGTCGTCGTCACGCACCACAACGTGACGCGGCTGCTCACCGCGACCGACCACTGGTTCCGCTTCGACGAGCACGACGTGTGGACGCTCTTCCACTCCTACGCGTTCGACTTCTCGGTGTGGGAGCTGTGGGGCGCGCTCGGTTTCGGCGGCAGGCTCGTCGTCGTCCCGCATCTGACCAGCCGCGACCCGGCCGCCTTCCGCGCGCTCCTCGCCGACGAGCGGGTCACCGTCCTCAACCAGACCCCGTCCGCCTTCTACCAGCTCGCCGCCGCCGACCGCGAGGCCCGCGACGGCCGCGAACTCGCCCTGCGGTACGTCGTGTTCGGCGGCGAGGCGCTGGAGCTGGCCCGGCTCGACGAGTGGTACGAGCGGCACGCCGACGACAGCCCCACCCTCGTCAACATGTACGGCATCACCGAGACGACCGTGCACGTCTCCTACTTCGCGCTGGACCGCGCGACCGCCGCCGCCTCCACGTCGAGCACCATCGGCGTGAACATCCCCGACCTGCGCGTCTACGTCCTCGACGACCGTCTCAACCCGTGCCCGCCCGGTGTGACGGGTGAGATGTACGTGGCCGGTGAGGGGCTGGCCCGCGGCTATCTGGGCCGCCCGGACCTCACCGCGACCCGTTTCGTCGCCGACCCCTACGCGCACCTCTTCGGCGAGCGCGGCGCCCGCATGTACCGCTCCGGCGACCTCGCGCGCCGCCGCGCGGACGGCTCCCTGGAGTACTTCGGGCGCGCCGACCACCAGGTGAAGATCCGCGGCTTCCGCATCGAACTCGGCGAGATCGAGGCCGTCCTCGCCGCCCACCCCGCCGTCGCGGACGCGGCCGTCGTCGTACGCGAGGACGTGCCCGGCGACAAGCGGCTCGTCGGCTACGCGGTGACGGCCACCGGCACTGCCACGCCCACGACCGCGACCGCGACCCCCGCCGAACTGCGCGAGCACGCGGCCGGTGAACTCCCCGCCCACATGGTCCCCTCCGCCGTCGTCCTCCTCGACCGGCTGCCGCTCACCAGCAACGGCAAGCTGGACCGCAAGGCCCTGCCCGCCCCCGAGCGCCCCACCGCCGCCACCGCGGGCCGCGCCCCGCGCACCCCCCGCGAGGAGCAACTTTGCGCGATCTTCGCGGAGGTGCTTGGCCTGGCGGCCGGGTCCGTCGGGATCGACGGGAACTTCTTCGAGCTGGGCGGGCACTCTCTGCTCGCCGTGCGGCTCGCGGGCCGTGTGCAGGCCGCGTTCGGGACGGAGGTGTCCATCGGTACGGTCTTCCAGTCGCCGACACCCGCCGGGCTCGACGCGTTCCTCGACTCCGGCGGCGGGCAGGCCGGCCCGCTGGACGTCCTGCTCCCCCTGCGCCCCGCCCGCGAAGGCGACCGCGCGCCGCTCCACTGCGTCCACCCGGCGGGCGGCCTGAGCTGGTGCTACGCGGGCCTGATCCGCCACCTCCCGGCCGACGTGCCGATCTACGGCCTCCAGGCGCAGGGCGTGGGCGCGGCCACCGCCGCCGACCCGCTCCCGGGCACCCTGGAGGAGCTGGCCGCCCACTACGTCTCGCGCCTGCGCGAGGTGCAGCCCACCGGCCCCTACCGCCTCCTCGGCTGGTCGACCGGCGGCATCATCGCGCACGCCATGGCCACCCACCTCCAGGAGCTGGGCCACGAGGTGGAACTCCTCGCCATCCTCGACGCCTACCCGGCGGAGGGCTTCCGCGAGCTGCCCGAGTCCGATGAGGCAGAGGCGCTCGAATCACTGCTCACGATGGGCGGTCACGGCCCCGACAGTCTCGCGGGCGCTGACCTGACCACCGAGAACGTCATCGGCGTCCTGCGCCGCGAGGGCAGCCCCCTCGCGGCCCTTCCCCCCGCCACCTTCGAGGCGCTGCGCGACATCTACCTCAACACGAACCATCTCGTACGGGGCTACGACCACCGCCGCTTCGACGGCGACGTGCTCTTCTTCCGGGCGACGGTCGACACGATCGACGACACGCTCACGCCCGAGACCTGGACCCCCTACGTCGGCGGGCGCATCGCGAACACGGACGTCGCCTGCTCGCACAAGGACATGACCCTGCCCGAGCCGATCGCGCACATCGCCCGCGTGGTCGCCGCCCGACTGACCGATGGACCGGGCCCGATGGACCGGCCGACCGAGCTGGAGACCCCGCGATCATGAGTGACGCACCCGCCAACCCCTTCGACGCGGAAGGGGAGTTCCTGATCCTCGCCAACGACCGCGGCGAGCACTCGCTGTGGCCGCTGTTCGCCGAGGTGCCCGACGGCTGGGCGGCCGTTCACGGGCCGTGCCCGCGCCAGTCCGCGCTCGCCTGGGTCTCCGGCCGGTGAGCGGCGGCCTGCTCGTCAGACCCCGGATACGCCCCAGGGTCGCCGTCGTCCTCGTCTACACGGCCGCGATGTGCATGAACGGCCTGGACTCCACGATCGTCAACCCGGCCCTCTTCACCATCGCGGGCGACTTCGGGCGGCCGGTGTCGGCGGCGAACACGGTCGAGACGGCGTTCCTCGTGGCGCTGGCCCTCGCCCTGCCGGTCGCGGGCTGGCTCGGTGACCGGCTCGGCACGAAACGGGTCTTCCTCGGCGCGCTGGCCCTCTTCACGGCGGCGTCCGCCGTCTGCGGCCTCGCGCCGGACCTCACCACCCTGGTGGTGGCGAGGGCGGTGCAGGGCCTGGCGGGCGGGCTGCTCACGCCGGTCGGCATGACACTCCTCTTCCGGGCTTTCCCGCCCGAGGAGCGCGTAAGGCTCTCGAAGGTGCTGATCGTGCCGACCGCGCTGATGCCCGCGTTGGGCCCGCCGCTCGGCGGCTTCCTCACCGAACACCTCTCCTGGCGCTGGCTGTTCTTCGTGAATGTGCCGGTCGGCGCGGCGGCCGTGCTGCTCGGCGCGGTGGCGCTGCGCGAGCACGTCGAGGGGACGAAGGGCCCCTTCGACCGCGTCGGCTTCCTCCTCGCCACCCCGGCGCTCGGTCTCCTCACGTACGCGCTGGGCTTCGGCCCCTCGCAGGGCTGGTCGCGGCCGTCGGTGGCGGTCAGCGCGGTGGTGGGCGCGGCGCTGCTGGTGGCCACGGTGGTCCACCAACTCCGCGTCCGGGAACCCCTCTTGCGCCTGCGGCTGCTCGCCGACCGCGTGTACGGAGCGGCCTCGGCGCTCGCCCTGGTCAGCGCGGCGGGCCTGATGGGCGTCCTCTTCGTCTTCCCGCTGCTCTACCAGGCCGCGCTCGGCGCTTCCGCGCTCGACGCGGGCCTGAGCGTCTTCCCCGAGGCGCTGGGCCTGATGCTGGCGTCCCAGGCGGTGGACCGCCTGCTGCCCCGCCTCGGCCCGCGCCGCCTCGCGGTCCCGGCGCTGCTTCTCGCCGGGGGCGTCTTCGCCGCTCTTGCCGCGCCCGGGGTGGCGGAGAACGCCTGGGCGGTGCGGGGGCTGATGTTCGCGGTGGGGCTCGTGCTCGGCACGGCGGTCCTGACGATCCAGATCGCCGGGTTCGAGGGCATCGCCCCCGCGGACATGGGACAGGCGATGGGCCTCTTCCAGATCGTCCGCACGCTGGGCGGGGCGGTGGGCATCGCCGCCTGTGCGGCGCTGATCGGAGGGCATGGGGTGGGCTTCTCGGACGCGGGTCCCTACCGGGTTGCCGTGCTTGTCACGGCGGGGTTCGTGGCCGCGGGCGCGGGGCTGGCGGTGCGCCTGCCGAGGGGTCTGGCGGGGGCGCCTGTCTAACGGCTCGGCAGCTGGTGGTTGCGCAGTTCCCCGCGCCCCTGGAAATCCCCCCGGCGCCGGGGGGCGGGGCGCCGGATCGTGCGGGAGTCGGGCTCACCGTCGCGCAGTTCCCCGCGCCCCTGACGGGGCTCAGCCAGGCAGCAGGGACGCCAGGCCCGTCGCGAGGCCGCCGCGCCAGCACGCGTAGTCGTGGCCTCCGTTGAACTCCTCGTACGTCACCTCATAGCCCCGCGCCCGCAGCACGTTGCGCAGGCGGCGGTTCTCGGCGAGGAGCATCCACTCCTGGGCGCCCACCTCCAGGTGGAGGCGGACCGGGCGGTGCGGGGTGCGGGCGTACTCGCGGGTGAGCCACTCCGGGCCCCGCCCGTCGGGGGCGTTCTCGTCCGGCCACCAGAACGAACCCGACTGGCTGAGCGCCGCGCCGAAGCGGTCCGGGCGGCGGTGGACCGCGTACGCCGCCGTGAGACCGCCCGCGCTCTGGCCCGCGATGACGGTCCGCTCCCGGGGCGCGTCCACGCCGTACGCGTCCGCCGCCCACGGCAGCAGCACGTCCGCCAGCCAGTCCACGAAGGCGCCGCTGCAACTCAGGTCCTCCATCCGGCGCCCCATCGTGTCGACGAGGAGCGCGGCCGCCGGCGGCAGCCCCCCATCGGCGTGCAGCGCGTCGAGCGTGGCGCCGATGCCGAGCACCGGGCCCCACATCTCGCCGTCCAGGAGGACGGCCAGAGCGCGGGGCCGCTCCGGCGGGAGGTGGACGGTGACGTTCCTGCCGTCTACCTCCGCCTCGGTGGACTTCCCCGCCGCCCTCGCGCGTCGGCCCACGTAAGGCTGGGGCGGCGCGTCGGGCAGGGACATCACGGAGGCCGGGTTGCGGCCGTCGCGGGCGGGCAGCCGCGGGTCGCCGTTGAGCGGGTCGGGGACGGCCTCGGCGAGGACGCGCAGCCAGGCCTCGCGGTCGGTGCGGAGGGTGTCCTGCCGGGTGCCGTGGGCGACGTAGAACTGGTACGAGGCCCGGTGGTCGGCCCGCAGGCGGTGGCCGAGCGCCCAGACGTCCGTGCCGGGCAGGCGTTCCATCAGGTGCGGGGTGAGGTCGCCCGCGTGGCGGTCCCTGTCGGTGACGGTGTGCAGCAGCGCGAGGACGTCCGTGGCGGGGCGTGCGGGGTCGTCCCGCCAGAGGAACGTGACGAGGCGGTGGGCAGGGTCGCCGGACGGGTCGGGCTCGACGAGGGGCGTGCCCGTCGTCTCCACGCGGTTCCAGAAGTCCCGTTCGGCGCCGGGGACCCGGGCTCGTACGGCGTGAAGGAGCGTCCGCAGCAGCGGGCTTCGCACAGGGGTGGCCTCTCTCGGGTTCGGGGGTGTCATACGCGCGTCGCCGCCGAGCGGCCGAGCAGCACCCACAGCAGGAACGGCCCGCCGAGCACGGTCGTGACGACGCCGACCGGCAGCTCCGAGCCGTCGAAGACGATGCGCCCGAGCGTGTCCGCGGCGACCACGAGCACCGCGCCCGTCAGCATCGAGCCGACCAGCGGCACCCGCAGCGGGCCCGCGAGGCGCGAGGCGATGACGGGCGAGGCGAGGGCGACGAACCCGACGGGCCCGCAGACGCCGACCGCCAGACCGGCGAGGGCGACCGCGAGGAGCAGGCAGATCAGGCGGGTGCGCCCGGCGTGGGAGCCGAGGGAGGCGGCGGTGTCGTCGTCGAAGCGGAGTACGCCGAGGTGGCGGGCGACGGCGAGGGCGAGCGGGACGAGGACGGCGAGGCCGACGAGGACGGGCACGGCGACGGAGTAGCCGCGGCCGTTGAGGCTGCCGGAGGTCCACACGTACAGCGAGCTGGCCGAGTTGAGGGAGCGGCGCGAGAGGACGACCTGGGTGACGGCGGAGGCGAGCGCGGACATGGCGAGGCCGACGACGAGCACGCGGTAGCCGCGCTGCCCGAGCCCTCCGGAGACGACCGTGACGACGACCACCGCGACGAGCGCGCCGATCGGCCCCGCCCACCAGGCGCCGAAGGACCCCGAGGCGCTGAAGGTGACGGAGACGAGGACCGCGGCGGTGGCGCCGTCGTTGACGCCGAGGAGTTCGGGGGTGGCGAGGCGGTTGCGGGCGAGGGTCTGCGTGAGGCACCCGGCGAGGCCGAGCGCGGCGCCCGCGGTGAGCCCGGCGACGATGCGGCCGAGGCGGAACTTCTGCACGAGGAGTACGTCGAAGTGGTCGCCGTATCCGAAGACGGCCCGGAAGGTGCGGCTGACGCCCATGTCGCTCTGTCCGGCGTACGCGGAGAGGACGACGGCGACGACGAGCAGCGCGGCGAGCAGCAGCGAGGCGAGGGTCGCGCGGCGGGCGAGGAGGAAGGAGAAGGGGCCGGGGCGCAGGACGTAGGTGTCCGCGGGGGCGGGCTTGGCGGGGGTGCTTTTGGCGGGGGCGCGCTTGGAGCGGGAGCGCTTGCTGGGGGCGCTTTCGTCCGTCGCCGGGTCCGTCATGCCCATCGTGGCGAGGGACTTGGAGCGGACGATGAGGATCAGTACGGGGGCGCCGATCAGTGCCACGATGACGGAGACCGGCGCCTCGTAGGGGCGCGCGACCACGCGGGCGGCGACGTCCGAGACGGTCAGGACGCAGGCGCCGACGAGGCCCGCGAGGAGCAGCCGGGCGGGCAGTCGCGTGCCCGCGACGGCGCGGGCGAGGAAGCCAGCCAGGAGGCCGAGGAAGGAGATGGGCCCGGCGAGCGCGACGGCGGCGGCCGTGAGCAGGGTGACGCCGACGGCGACGACCGTACGGATCACGGGCGGCCGGTGGCCGAGGCTGCGGGCGAGGTCGTCGCCGAGGGCGAGCGCGGAGAGCGGCCGGGCGACCAGCAGCGCCACCAGGAAGCCGGCGGCGAGCACCGGGGCGAGCCGCCCGAGTTCGCCGTACCCCTCGACACCGGCGAGCGAGCCGAGCACCCAGAAGCGGAACCTGTCGTACGTCTCCGCGGAGTTGACGACGATGACGCTGGTGAGCCCGCCGAAGGTGGCGCCGAGCGCCGATCCGGCGAGGACGAGCCGCATGGGAGAGCCGCCGCCCTTGCGTCCGGCGATGAGCAGCACAAGCCCGCTCGCGACCACCGCGCCCACGAACGCGCAGCCCAGATAGGCGTAACCGGAATCGAACCCGAGGAGCGCGATGCCCGCGACGACGCCCAGCGAGGCACCGGCGTTGACGCCGAGCAGGCCGGTCTCGGCGAGGGGGTTGCGGGTGACCGCCTGGAGCAGGCACCCGGCGACACCGAGGGCGCCGCCGACGAGCAGCGCGGTGAGGGTGCGGGGGACGCGCAGGTCGCCGACGACGAGGGCGAGGCGTGAATCGCCGCGCGCCCCGCGCCGGTTCAGGAGGTAGTCCAGTACTCCGCCGGGGCCGACCTCGCCCGCGCCGACGGAGAGCGAAAGGGCCACGAGCAGCAGCAGGGCGAGGGTGAATCCGGTGACGGCGAGGCCGACCTTGCGGCGGGCGGCGCGCTCGGGTGCCGGGCCGCGCCCCTCCGTTTCGGTCAACTCCCGAGCGGATTCGGGCAGTTGGGGTGCTGGGGGTGTGGTGCCCGCGGTCGGCATGCGCATAAGGTGAGGCTAGCCTAACTATGTCGACGGGATGGCGACCTCTGGGCAGTAGTTATACGTTAGGTTAGGCTTACCTAAAAAGTAGGGGGAGGTCGCTCACATGCCTGACCACATACCGAACGAGCCGTACGCCGAGGGCGAGTTCGCCGGGCGTACGGCTCTGGTGACCGGCGCGGGCCAGGGGATCGGCGCCGCGGTGGCCACCGCGCTCGCGGCGCGGGGCGCGCATGTCGTCGCCACGGATCGCTCGGCGCGGGGGGTCGAGGAACTGGCCTCGGCGGGGCAGGCGCTCGCCGGGACGGTCACACCTCGCGTCATGGATGTCACCGACCCCGCCGCCGTCACCTCCGTCATCGACGGCGTCGTACGCGACCACGGCGCCCTCGACCTCCTCGTGAACGTCGCCGGGATCCTCCGTACCGCACCCGTCGCCGAACTGACCGACGCCGACTGGGCCGACACCTTCGCCGTGAACACCACCGGCGTCTTCCACACCTCGCGCGCCGCCGCCTCCCACATGACGGCGCGCGGCTCCGGCTGCATCATCACCGTCGCCTCCAACGCGGCCGGGATCCCGCGCACCGGTATGGCCGCGTACGCCGCGTCGAAGGCGGCGGCCACGATGTTCACCAAGTGCCTCGGCCTTGAAGTCGCCCGCAGCGGGGTGCGCTGCAATGTCGTCGCGCCGGGCTCCACGGATACGGAGATGCAGCGGGCCCTGTGGCCCGAGGGGCAGGCGGAGGTGCCGCCCAGTGTCGTCGACGGCGACCCGGCGACGTACCGCACCGGCATTCCCCTCGGCCGGATCGCCGCGCCCCAGGACATCGCGGACGCGGTGCTCTTCCTCGCCTCGGAGCGGGCCCGGCATGTGACCTTGCAGGAGCTTTACGTCGATGGCGGCGCTTCGCTGCGCTGAGCTCGGGCGGTGTTCTGGACCGCCGCTTCGCGGCGGATGGCTCCCCCACCCACCCACCTGTTTGCCCCGAACCATCGCCCCCACGTAGGGGCGCCTCCCCACCGCGGCCCCCACCCGGGGCCCCAAGAAACGGAGTCCCCGTGTCGACGGCACCCGAAGTCGCCACGCACGTCACCACGGCCGAGCAGGCCCACCCCGCCGTAGGAGCGGCCACCGCCCTCCTCGACGCCTACCGGCCCGGCCGGCGCTTCCTCGCGACGCCGACCCGCACCCTGCTCACCGAAGGCGGCGTGCACGCCCATGTCCCGCACGACGAGAGACCCTTGCCGCTCCGCGTCGCCGCCACCCTGGCCGACGCCCGCCGCGCCGGGCTCACCAAGCCGTACGTCGTCGGCGCCATCCCCTTCGACCACTCCGCGCCCGCCGCGCTCGCCGTCCCGGAAGCGGTGCGCACCGCACCGCCGTTGACCGCGGACCCGCTGATCGCGCTGCCCGCCGAGACGCCGGACGCCACCGACTTCCGGATCCGGCCGGTACCGGCGCCCGAGGAGTACGGCGCCGGCGTGGCCGCCGCCGTGGAGCGCATGTGGCGCGGCGACTTCAGCAAGGTCGTCCTCGCCCGCACCCTCGAACTCACCGCGCCCGCCCCGCTGAACATCCCCCTGATGCTCCAGCGCCTGGCCCGCCGCGATCCCTCCGGCTACACCTTCGCGCTGCCCACGGCCCCCGGCCGCACCCTGATCGGCGCCAGCCCCGAACTGCTCGTCTCGCGCCGCGGCCACCAGGTCGTCGCCAACCCCCTCGCGGGCTCCACGCCCCGCAGCGACGACCTCGCCGAGGACGTGCGCCGCGCCGCCGCGCTCCTGGAGTCCGCCAAGGACCTCCACGAGCACGCCGTCGTCGTCGACGCCGTGCACCAGGCGCTCGCCACCTTCTGCACGGACCTGACCGTCCCGGCCCGCCCCACCCTGATCCGCACGGCGACGATGTGGCACCTGTCCACCACGGTCACCGGCACCCTCGCGGCCCCCGCCGGTACCGGCAGTACCGGCGGTACCGGCGCCTCCGCGCTCGAACTGGCCTGCGCCCTGCACCCCACCCCCGCCGTCTGCGGCACCCCGACCGCCACGGCCCGCGAGGTCATCCGCGAGACCGAGCCGTTCGACCGCGGCTTCTTCACCGGCATGATCGGCTGGGGCGACGCGAACGGCGACGGCGAGTGGGTCGTCACGATCCGCTGCGCCGAGGCCGAGGAACGCTCCCTGCGGCTGTACGCGGGCGCGGGTGTCGTCGCCGCGTCGGACCCGGCGGCGGAGACCGCGGAGACGGGCGCGAAGTTCCGTACGTTCCTCAACGCGGTGGGGGCGGAGCTGTGAGCGGCGCCGAGGCACCCACGTGGCCCGAGGAGTTCGCCGCCCGCTACCGCGCCGCGGGCCACTGGCGCGGCGAGACCTTCGGGCAGCTCCTGCGCGACCGCGCGGCCGAGCACCCCGACCGGATCGCGATCGTCGACCCGACGGGCGGCCGCCGCTGGACGTACGGCCAGCTGGACCGCCGGGCCGACCGCCTGGCGGCGGGCCTGCTCGCCCGGGGCATCGTCAAGGGCGACAAGGTGGTGGTCCAGCTCCCCAACATCGCCGAGTTCTTCGAGACGATCTTCGCGCTCTTCCGGATCGGCGCGCTGCCGGTCTTCGCGCTGCCCGCGCACCGGGAGACGGAGATCCGCTACTTCTGCGAGTTCACCGAGGCCGCCGCGTACGTCATCCCGGCCGAGCACGGCGGCTTCGACTACCGCGACCTCGCGGCGAAGGTGCTCACCGAGGTCCCCGCCCTGCGCCATGTGTTCGTGGCGGCGGGCGACCCCGGCGCCTTCGAGGCCCTGTCGGACGTGCCGCTCGACCCGGCGGGCCCGTTGGCCGTCCCGGACCCGCCCGCCCCCGGCGACCTGGCGTTCCTCCAGCTCTCCGGCGGCTCGACGGGCGTACCGAAGCTGATCCCCCGTACGCACGACGACTACATCTACTCGCTGCGCGGCTCGAACGAGCTGTGCGGGGTCGACGCGGACTCCGTCTACCTGGTCGCCCTCCCCGCGGCCCACAACTTCCCGCTCTCCTCGCCCGGTTCGCTCGGCGCGCTGTACGCGGGCGCCCGCGTCGTGCTCTGCCCGCAGCCCGGCCCCGAGGTCGCCTTCCCGCTCATCGAGTCCGAGGGCGTCACGATCACGGGCCTCGTCCCGCCGCTCGCCCTGGTCTGGACGGAGGCGGCGCCTTCATCGGCGTACGACCTGTCGAGCCTGGAGGTGCTCCTGGTCGGCGGCGCGAAGTTCAGCGAGGAGGCGGCGCGCCGCGTGGGGCCCGCGCTGGGCTGCACGCTCCAGCAGGTCTTCGGCATGGCAGAGGGCCTGGTCAACTACACGCGCCTGGACGACCCGGCCGAGACGATCGTGACCACACAGGGCCGCCCGATCTCCCCCGACGACGAGATCCGCGTCGTCGACGACGAGGACGAGGACCTGCCGGTGGGCGCGACCGGCCACCTGCTGACCCGCGGCCCGTACACGATCCGCGGCTACTGGAAGGCCCCCGAGCACAACGCCCGCTCCTTCACGGCCGACGGCTTCTACCGTACCGGCGACGTGGTCCGCCTCACCGAGACCGGCCATCTGGTCGTCGAGGGCCGGGCGAAGGACCAGATCAACCGGGGCGGCGAGAAGATCGCGGCCGAGGAGGTCGAGAACCACCTGCTCGCCCACCCTTCGGTGCACGACGCGAACGTCGTCGCCGAGCCGGACCCGTACCTGGGCGAGCGCACGTGCGCCTACGTCATCCTGCGCAAGGGCGCCGAGCCGCTGAAGCCGGTGGCGGTGAAGAAGTTCGTACGGGGGCGGGGGCTCGCGGCGTACAAGGTGCCGGACCGGGTGGAGTTCGTGGAGTCCTTCCCGCGGACGGGAGTAGGCAAGATCTCCAAGAAGGACCTCCGAGCGGCGGCGTCGAACGGTCCGGATTCCGCGGGGGGCTGGTCCGGCTCCGCGTCGGCTCAGCCGGATGCCGTCGCTGCCGCTCCTCCTGCCTCCACCCCGTCTGCCTCCAACCCCTCCCCCTCCACCCCACCCGCGCAAGCCTGAACGGACCTTCCACCACCATGGCCCTCCCCGCCATCACCCCCTATCCCATGCCGTCCGCCGACGAGTTGCCCGCCAATCGCGTCGACTGGAAGGTCGACCCGTCCCGCGCGGTGCTCCTCGTGCACGACCTGCAGAACTACTTCCTCTCGGCATACGACCGTGACGCCTCACCGGTGCCGGAACTCCTCGCGCACGTAGCCGAGTTGAAGCGGAGGGCCGACCGGCTCGGCGTGCCGGTGCTGCACACCGCGCAGCCCGGCGGCCAGACGCCCGAGGAGCGCGGCCTCCAGCAGGACTTCTGGGGCCCGGGACTGCCGGCCGACGAGCAGGCGGCGGCGATCGCCCCCGAGATCGGCCCGGCGCCCGCCGAGACGATCCTCACCAAGTGGAAGTACAGCGGCTTCGTCCGCACCGACCTCCTGGAACGGCTGCGCGAACAGGGCCGCGACCAGCTGGTCATCACCGGCGTCTACGCCCACATCGGCGTCCTGATGACGGCCTGCGACGCGTGGATGCAGGACATCCAGGCGTTCGTGGTCGCCGACGCGGTGGCCGACTTCTCGGCCGACGACCACGCGATGGCGCTGCGCTGGGCGGCGGGCAAGTGCGCGGTCGTCACGACGACGGAGGCGGTCTTCGGGGAAGACGGCGGCGACGGCAGCCACGGCACGACCGACCTGGGCGGCACGACCGCCCCCGACCAGGCCTGAAGGCAGGATCCACGACATGACCTCCCCCCTGACCCTCGACCAGCTGCGCACAGACGTGGCGGACGTACTCGGCGAGGACCCGGCCGACATCCCGGCGGACGAGAACCTCGTCGACTACGGCCTCGACTCCGTACGCCTCATGACCCTGCTGGGCCGCTGGCGCCGCGACCACGGCGTGACGGCGTCGTTCGCGGACCTGGCGGAGGAGCCGGCGCTGGAGAAGTGGGTGCCGCTGCTGACGCGTGAGGGGTAACCGCTCTCCTCAGAAGGCGGAGTTGGCGAACCACCGCTCCAGCAACTCCCCGTCCCCCGCGACCTCGAACCCGCCGGAGTCCCGCCCGAGACGCCCGTAAAGGAGCAGAAGCAGATCGGCGGCGCTTCCGTGCACGGAGGCGTCCGCAGCCTCCACGGCCCGCCCGTCTCGCGCTTCTCCGACGAGCCCGAACCCGTCGGGACGCAACCGGACGAGCCACTCCCGCCCGCTGTCGACGGCCCGGAAGCGGATGACTTCGCCCTGGCCGCGCAGCCGGGCGACGCCGGGCGCGAAGGGCGTGGCGAAGGGGAGATTGACGAGGAACTCGTCCACGCCGTCGGCGGCCGACGCCGATTCGATCACGGACGGCAACCCGAGGGCGCTCTCCGCGTCGACGCGGTGCACGAGCGTCTCGTGGAGCATGCGCCGCACCCAGAACCGGGCGTACGGGTCGGCGCCCCAGGTCCACATCGGCGCGTCGAGGTCGACCTCGGCGAAGGCGCGGGCGGCGAGTTCCGCACTGGCGGCGAGCCAGGCGCCGTACGCGTCGTCACGCTCCGGAAGCTCAAGCTCGACCGCACGGGTCGCGGGCGGCTCCTGGACGTGGGTCCGCAGCAATACGGAGAACCAGCGCTGCAAGCTCCCGGTGTGCCGGACGAGATCGAGGAGCGTCCACCCCGGACACCCGGGAACGGAAACGGAGAGATCGGCCCCTTCCACCAAGGCCACGAACCGTCGACTCTCGGCGGCGACGGCGGCGACGGCCCACTGCTCCTGAGCCCCGCCGTGCCCACCCTCACCGAACACAGTCATCGGCGGCACCTCCCCCCAACTCAGCCGCGTCGAGCGCGGCGGTCAGGGTGTTGAGCCGGTCCCGCAGCTCCCGCACCTCATCGAGGGCGAGCCCGGTGGACTCGGCGATGGCGCGGGGCACGGCAAGGGCGGTCTCGCGCAGGGCGCCCCCCTGCCCGGTGAGCCGCACCACGACGGACCGCTCGTCCTCGGCACTGCGCCGCCGCTCCACGTGCCCGGCCGCCTCCAGCCGCTTGAGCAGCGGCGACAAGGTCCCGGAGTCCAGCCGCAGCCGCTCCCCGATCTTCTTGACGGGCAGCTCGCCGTGCTCCCAGAGCACGAGCATCACCAGGTACTGCGGGTAGGTGAGCCCGAGATCCTTGAGGGCGGCCCGGTAGACCCCGTTGAAGGCGCGGGCGGCGGCGTGCAACGAGAAGCAGATCTGGTGATCGAGCCGCAGAAAATCCTCGTCACTGGGTACGCGTGTCTCCATACCCCCACCCTACAACGCACCCAACTAAGTTGCGCACAACTAAATAGCGTGCTCTACTAGTGCCCACGGAGCGAGAACCGCGAAGAAGAAGGCCAGCAGGAGAGAAGGAAGAGGAACCATGGACGCGCTGTACACCGCCGTAGCCACCGCGAACGGCCGCGAGGGCCGCGCCGTAAGCTCGGACGGCCAGATCGACCTCCCCCTCGGCTTCCCCGCCGCACTCGGAGGCAACGGCAAGGGCACCAACCCCGAGCAGCTCTTCGCCGCGGGCTACGCGGCCTGCTTCGCCAGCGCGATGGGCAACATCGCCCGCCAGGAGAAGATCGACGTCTCGGACGTCTCGGTGACCGCCGAGGTCAGCATCGGCAAGGACACGGACGGCGGCTTCGGCCTCTCCGTGATCATGCGAGCGGAACTCCCCGACCACCTCCAGGGCCCCGCGGGCGAGGACCTCCTGAAGAAGACCCACGCGTACTGCCCCTACTCCAAGGCGACCCGGGGCAACATCCCCGTGGAACTGGTCATCGAGTAACCCCCCGCCCCCTCCAAGAACACCCCCCAACCCCCCGAACCCCGAAACGACCACCCGCTACACTGACGGCGGTGACCCAGTCCCCACGGACTGACGCCACCACCTCGCCTTCGTAGCTCAGGGGATAGAGCACCGCTCTCCTAAAGCGGGTGTCGCAGGTTCGAATCCTGCCGGGGGCACCATGCCTGACCAGGCAAACCAGGGTAGGAAAACCCCCTCGGAGATCGCTCCGAGGGGGTTTTTCACGCTCCGAGGGACAGGGGAGACGTCACCGATGAACACGCCACCAGCACCGTCCGCTGCGGAGCACACAGACGGAACACCCGTCCGTCTGGGCGCCCTCGTCCCGCTGACGCGGCCGGGCTGGGTCGAGGCGGGCCGACACCTGCGCGCAGGTCTCGACCTGTCCGTTCGCGAGGTCAATGACGCCGGCGGGATCGGTGGCAGACCACTGGAGCTGGTGGTCCGGGACACCGCAGCCGATCCGCAGAGGGCCGCGGCGGCCGTGGACGAACTGGCCGCCCTGGGCGTGGCCGCCGTGGCGGGCGAGTATCACAGCGTCGTCGCCCGAGCCGCCGCCGCGCGGGCCGACGCCCTCGGTGTGCCGTTCCTCTGCTCGTCCGCGGTGCTCGACGCGCTCACCGAGGAGCCGACGGAGTGGGTCGCGCGCCTGGCCCCGCCCCAGTCCCACGGCTGGCGGATCTACGCGGACTTCCTCCTCCGCGCGGGCCACCCTCACATAGCCGTGGCGACCCAGCCGAGCGTCTACTGGGCGTCCGGGACCCGCATCCTGCGGGACCACCTCGCTTCCCGCGGCGGCACCGTCATCGAACTCGACGCGAACGCGCTCACCCCCGAGGACCTGTGCGCCGCTCTCGTCGATCACGGCGCGACGGCGCTCCTCCTGCTGGTCGCTACTCCCGAGCCTGCGGTGCCGATCGTCAGGGCTGTTCGGGGTGACCGGCGGCTCGCGGGCGTTCTGATCGGCGCTCCGGCCGGACAACCGGAGTTCGCCGAATGGGCCGCGGTGCTGGGTGAGGACGGCGCCGGGATTCCGTTCCTGCGCTACCTGCCCGAGCGCCTCGGTCCGCTCGGTGAACGCGTCGGGAAGGAACTCCGCGAGCGGCTGGGCGAAGCGCCCTCCTTCGTCGCCTTCGAGGGCTGGGACGCCGTCACCGTCCTCACCGACGTGCTGCGTTCCCACGGAACGGACCGGGCGGCCATCGCCGAGTCATGGCCACGCGTGGCGGTCGAGGGCGCCCGCGGACCGATCCGGTTCTCCCGCACGCCGGGCATCAGCGTCTGGCAATCAGCTCGGACACCCATCCAAGTCGTTGACCAGGACCCGGCGGATCCCGGTCGCTTCCGCATCCTCCACACCGGCTGAGGAGTTGGGCGCCAGACCCTCCGTGCCGACCGGGAGGCTCTCAGTTATCCGTGAAATGGTCGCGGAAGCGACAGGGGCGCTCCGCGTCCAGACCATCACCGGCGGCTCAGGACTTCTTGGCGTGGCCGATGAGGGTGCCGATGTGGCCCTCGGTCGGGGCGTCAAGGACGGTCACGGAAACCTCGATGAGTCCTGCGGCCCTCAGGTGTGCTGCCCAGGTCTCGGGGGTGTGGCTGTAGCGGTAGGTGTACATGGCGGGACCGGCGAAGCCGCCCTTGTACATGCCCTGGGGGCCGTAGGCGCCGGGGATCGCCGGCGGCTGGGAGAAGGCGAACACACCGCCGGGGTTCAGGCGTCGGGCGACGAGCGGGAAAAGCAGGGCTGGGTCGGTGAACCAGGCGGCGCCGAAGACCGAGTAGACGGCGTCGTACGTGCATGGGTCCTGGGCCAGGTGTTCCAGGATCTCGGCGCACACGAACTCGATGCCGAGGTGGCCGTACTTCTCTGTGGAACGGGCGACGGCGACCGGGGAGAGATCGATACCAGTGGCCTTGACGCCCTGGCAGGCGAGGTAGGCCAGGGCTCGCCCCGTACCGCTGCCGATCTCCAGGACCGTGCCGGGCTCGCCGAGGAGGCCGGGTCCGGGATCGGCGGGGTGGTCCGTGTACTGGGTCCAGCGGAACACCGGATCCCCGTTGGACGGGTCACTCCACGCGCTCTCGGCGAACGTGTCCCAAAGGGCGCGCTCGTGCTCGTAGTTGTGCGGGGCGGTAGTCATGGTCGTCTCCTCGCGAGGGGGGATACGGGAGGCGGGCCCCGCCATCGGTGTGCGCACAGCGGGGCCCCACCCTAGGGCGGTTCGGCAGGGGTGTCGGCGGTTTCCGGTCGCCGGTCACCCGGTCAGTGGGAGTCGGGGACCTTGGAGTCGCACGGGGAGCACTCCGCTCCGTCGCGCGCCCACAGCTCCTCGTCAGGGGCGAAGCCGATGGACCGGAGGAAGGCGGCCGTGTCGGTCACGGTGCCGTCGTTGCGGCGTTGGATGAAAGGGGCGTGGTGCTTGTAGCGGCCGCCGTTGTACAGGTCGCAGAACGCGAAGTAGACCGGGGTGTCCAGGATGACCTGGTGGACGCCGATGTCGACGAGCTTGCCGACGCCGAGGTGGACATCGGGGTGCTCCATCGACGCGACCATGTACATCACGGCGTTGCCGAGGACGCGTTCGGCGAGGTCGCGGACCATCACCTCGTCGCGCAGGAGGAGGGCGATTTCGCGGTCCCAGACGGTCAGGCCGCTGTCGAGGACGTTCACGGTCAGGTGCCGGAGGTGCGGGGTGGCGGCGTTGAGCAGTTCCTTCGGGTCCCGCGAGCTGGTCGCGGGGTTCGTGGTGGGGTTCTCGGCGAGAACGGTCACGGTGGTGCTCCTCTCGAAAGGGTCGAGTGGTGCGAGACGGGGAGGTCGTCGCGACCGCCCCGCTTCACCAGCCCTTCTCGGGGCCGGTGAGCTTGGGTGCCGAGCGCGAGGGCAGCCCGAACACGTCCGGGTAGTGGTCCTCAGTACCGGCGGTGAAGAAGTCCGCCTCACCCCAGGCCGCTCCGGTCGTCGATGAGCCGGAGCTCGCGGCCCGAGGGTGCTCCGCGGGAACAGCAGTCCTCGCGGCCCGATCCTCGGTGGCCAGGGAGGGAGACATCGAAGGCACCGGCGCACGGTACGAGAGCCGGGTCCGGCGCCGGCCGTTCGTACTTCACCGCACCTCCCGCATCGCCATGCGCAGCGCCTTGCCGTCGGGGCAGCGGGTGAGGTCGTCGGCGCACTGTTCGCAGCTCTGGATGTGGTCGAGGAACGCTTGGTAGATGCGCCGGAAGCCGCAGGGGCGGCAGCAGCGGGGGTACCAGCGGGCAGCGCTGCCATGGGTGTTCCGCTTGCCGACGCCGAGGTCGACCGCGGTGGTGTTGTCGAGGGCACTCTCACACCAGACGCAGGTACGGCCACAGACCTGCTCCTCGGACAGCTGGTCTGGAACCGGCAGTTTGATGGGTAGTGCCGTCTCGCTCGCATTGGTGACGGACATGTGCGTGCCTCCGCCGACTGTGTGGGGCGGGGTTTCGTTCGTAGTCACGATGGCTCGCTCCGCTCATCCGGAGTGGTGGGGGACACGACTCGCCGAGGTTCGGGCGATGTGCACGAGACGGGCCACAGCGGGCACGGGGCACAGGGTGCCAGGGATGCGCGGACGGACTGCCCAGTAGACGCCGTACGGCCCCGTGAGGTCGGACGCAGGGACGCTGAGGTACTGCCCCGCACCGAGCATGTGGATCTCGTCGGCGTAGGGCCATCGTGTTGGCAGGCATAGCTCGACCAGCGGGTAATACGCGTGGTGCGGGGTGTTGTGGATGACGGGGCCGCACAGCAGCTCAGCCAGCGTCGCGTGCACCTGGTCGATGTCGGTGCTCCCGACCGCGGCGTGCACGAGTGGCGCCGGCAGGTGCACGGTGTTGAACCGCTGGCCGAGTGGCAGCAGCGCGATGCCGCGCTCGGTCCACTCACGGTGGGCGTGTTGCGGCGCTTGTTGGGCGCACGCCAGCCACTCGGAGACGCTTCTACTGAATTGCGGTGTGGTCATCGGCGCCCTCACAGTCTGGTGATCTGCCTCAGACCAGTGACCGTAGGAGCCTCTGCCACGTCCAGCCGAGCTGTCAGTTCGGGTGGACTAAGGGCTCGTCAGCTACACAAGGCCGATCCGTACTGCCAGCTGCTCAGCCTGCCGAGCATGCATCGTCCGCGCCCGGCGGATCACCGTCAACACCAACTGCCGAGCGAGTGGCGTCCGAGCGAGATCCTCCGGGGCAATGGCCTCCAGACCGAGGAGGGCAAGCAGCGCAGCGGCATCATCCCGCCGCTGGCTGTGACAGGCCGCCACCTCCAGGCCAAAGGTGAACTCCCGTTCCAGCGACGGCAGTCCGCCGACATCGATCGCGTCCGCGGTGTGCAGGGCTTCGCCGGTCTCGCCCGCTTCCATCTCGATGGACAGGGCGTGGAGTGCGATGTTCGTCGGCCCGAAGACTGTCCAGCCGATGTTGCTGTCGTCGGGGACCGCGCGCGCCGCGGGCGCAGCGTGCTGAACGAGTCGCTCACGCGCCTCCCACCAACGCCGCCGACGAGAGGCACCGACCACGGCCACGAGCTGGAGAGCGCCTCGCATGGCTGTTCGCTCGACCTCTCGCATCTGCGCGGTGGTTACGCCCTCAGCCGCCCGGAGCGCGAGTTCTTCAGCCTCTGCGGGTTGGCCAGCAGCGAGCAGGACGTGGCCCAGGTTCCACTGGGCGACTGCGAGGCGGAGCGGGTCATCGGCGTCCTCGGCAGCACGCATCGCCCGGTCCGCCGCGATGGTGGCAAGGTCGATGCGGCCGGTGCGACGCAGGTAGGAGCGGAGCAGGCAGTACAGGTCTGCGGCCGCCCGCAGAGTGCCACGCCCCTCGACCGAATCGGTTCCGGCCCGAGCGGCACGCGCGGCGTACTCGACATCGGCAACCAGCTTGGGCAGCGTCTCGGCAGCCTGCGTGAATCGGTCCCCTGCGGTCTGCCAGGACTGCCAGGCGGCTTCCACCCGGCCCCTCAGCTCAGCCGCTGTGGCGGGCGCACCGCTGGGGGCTGGACCGTAGCCAAGGAGCGCCCGACCGACCGCGGCCTCCACCGTGTCCGTCAGCTCCTCCTCCGCAGCTGGCTGCTCCGAAAGCAGCGCAGCAGTGGGTACCCCTAACTCCTGCGCGAGCGCATACAGGATGGGCAATGACGGCACCTTGAGACCGCGCTCGATCTGGGAAAGGTAATCCGGAGAAATGCCCACCAGGCCAGCGACCGCATCTTGCCGTCGCCCTCCGCGGTAGTGCCTGATTCGGCACCCGATTGGGAGGTCTGATGCCACCATGCGCCCGCTCCTTGCTCGCTATGCCCGAGCGTAAGGTGCCCGCTACGCGGGGACACAGGGATGCATCGAGAGAGGGGGCGCCGTGACGAAGCTGGTGCTGTGGGACATCGACCATACGCTGATGGCCACGGGCGGCCTGGGGCATGAACTGTGGGCTCAGGCCTTCGAGGAGGTGACCGGGGTCGAGATGAGAGAGCAGGCGTCCGTCACCGGGTCGACAGAGCGCGTCATCCTGCGGGAGACCGCGCGCCTGCACGATCTCCCTTACGACGATGCGCTGTTCGACTCCTTTGCTGAAGCTCTTGGCGCCGTACACGTAAGGCGGGCTGCGGAGTTGCGCGAGCGCGGGCACGCGCTACCCGGAGCCGCCGCCGTCCTCGCTCGTCTCGCAGAACAGGGCGTGCGCCAATCCGTGGTGACGGGCAACGTCCGCGGCGCCGCCGAGGTCAAGCTCGCGGTCTTCGGACTCGACAACCACCTGCGGCTCGACGACGGGGCGTACGGAGAGGACGGCGAGGAACGCCCGGAGCTTCTGCGCGCGGCCATGGCCCGATCCTCCACTCGACGCGAGGACGCAGTGTTCCTGGGGGATACACCAGCGGACGTGGCGGGAGGGCTGGAGGCTGGTGTCCGGATCATTGCCGTCGCCACTGGGCGCACCTCTGCGGAGGAGTTGCGTGCCGCTGGTGCCGACGCAGTACTCGAAGGACTGACGGACACGGAGAAGGCGCTCGCTGCCATCGTGTAGGCGGCGGCCTGATCCTGAGCCTGGACATGACGGAGAGCCCCCTTCCGCCCGAAGACGGAAGGGGGCCTGGTCAGGATCTGGTGTGCATGTGTTCGCGGATGTCGCGCGGGTCCGGGGTGATGCCTGCGTTCCGCATGCGATGTATGAGCCGGTTGACGGCCCAGGAGTAGGCGAGAACCAGACCTGACAAGGCGGCGATGCGCTCGCTCTGCCTTTCGATCTTGAACTCCAGTTCGTCCCTGATCTCCTTGAACCGGTCAGGTCCACATGCCGTTGGGCGGGTTTGGCGGCGTCCTGCGCCTAGGCGCGCATCGCCTCCGCCGTGGTCCGGGCCGCCGCCGGCGTGGCCCGCCCGGCGAAGAGCCCGCTACCGACGAGCGCCGTGGCACCGAGGATGCCCGCGATGACGCCCCACGTTCCGGTCATCCCCGAAGGTGATGGGCCACAGATGACCCAAACCCAGATGACCCATACCGAGGACCAGCAGCGCAGGTCCGCCCATCGGGTGAGGGCACCGAGGCCGGCCGGGTGTGGGCCAGCCTGGCGGGCAGAGCCCAGGCCGTAAGTAACCTTGGTGAGGCCGAGCAGGGGACAAGCGCGGTGCCTCGGCAGCCCAGCCGCACGGGGAGGTGCCGGCCGCCGGCCACATCAGGAGCCTGGAATGTGCGGCTTGTTGGGCACGGCGTAGGTGAGGCGCCACGCGCCGAGGACGGCGAGGACGAGCGTCATAATCCGGCCGGTGACGAGGGTGCCGTGTGCGGCATGCGGAAGCCCGGCCGCCGCAGGGGTCTTGCAGCCGGGCTTACCCTGGCGCGGATCAGACCTTGCAGAAGCCCGTCGCCCTCAGCGCGTTATTGACCTTCGCGCCCTGCTGCTCTGTCGTCGTCACGTCCTTGTACGTGAAGCGCTGAGATGCCAGCCAGTCGAGGCGCTTCGCCTTGCCGTTGATCGCCATGCACTGGTTGCGCGCGGCATCTACGGCCTTGTCCTCGTAGCGCACGACGTCCGGCGCGGCGGCCTGCAGGGCACGAATGAGCTTGGCGCGCTCGACTGCAGCGGGCTTCGGCGGCAGGCCTGCCGAGCGCGCGGCCTCGTCCTTCTGTTTCTGCGTCAGCTCGGTGGCGCTCGGCTTGGCCTTGGGCTCGGTGTCGGCCTTGTCGTCGCTCGACGAGCAGGCGGTGAGCGTGAGAGCGGACGCGAGAAGCAGTCCGGCGGTGGTGGTGCGATGGTTCATGTTCCCCCTTTGGGATGCGCATGTGCTGAAGGAGCATCATGCGACGCGTGGAGGGGACATGAATGCGCAGTGATGTCCCTGTGACTCAGAGAGGCTGAAAATGCGCCAGGCCCACACGCGGCGGGCCTGTTGCATTCGGGCGGGCGCGGGTGATCGGTAAAGTACTAGCGGGCCAGAGGCGCGGGCGCAACGCTGTCACTGACGGACGGTGCAGGACATCGAGGTCGGCTATTCGGAGTCGGGCAAGGACAGGTCTCGTACGCGGATCGGCCCGGCCACCGCGAAGAGTGGCGGCCGTAGCCACACCGTCGGTGGAGCCCTCTATCGCGCGGCCGCTGACACGCAGCCACTAGGCCGTGCGGCGGCCCCTCCTTCGTGGGGCCAGGAAGCTGCTTGACGCTCTTCAGGAAAGCCTTACGGCGTTCACCTCCCACCACACCAGGAGGACGCCATGCTTCGTCGGATCGTCGTAGCTGTCGCGGTCTGCGCTGCGGTTGGAGCCACCAGTGCCGATGTGGCTTCCGCGGACGATGGCCCCGCTTGGGGCACCACGTCCGCTATTGAAGGCTTGCGCACAGCAGCCTGAAAGTACGGCCTGCGCCCCGGTAGTCGTCCATCCGGCGTCGCCCACGGGCGGCCTGCGGGTGTGGGTGCGCGGGCAGATCCTCGGCCTCGCGCACTGCGATGCGGACGTGATCAAGTTCCTACGTCGCGCCGGGCTGCCGGGACGCCGTAGCCGGGGCGGCGGCAGAGTGGGTGAGGTGAACCCTCGCGACCGTGCCGCTACACCTCCCCGCCCGTCACCGTGCCGATCACGTCCACGCCGCCCATCTCATGGAAGGTGGTCGGCAGTCCCAGCGTGCCGCACTGGTTGCCCGGGCTGCCGGCGGGCACCGCGGCGCCCAGGCCGGTGAGGATGCCGCTGTGTGGCGCCGGCGGCGCTGGGGCCGCCGATGTTGGCGCAGGCGTTGTCGAAGGCAGCGTTGCCGAAGCCGATGACCGAGGTCGCGCTTGCGGGTGCGGCGGTGCCGAGGGCGCTGCCGGCTGCGGTGAGCAGAGCGAGCGCGCTGCTGACGTGCATACGGTTCATGTACCGCCAACGCCTGCCGGCACAGGTTGGATACGGGCCCCCGCCCGGCCCCCGCCCGGGCCGCCTCCCCTCACGCGTGCGACAGCGCGAACGACACCAGGAAGCCGCTGACCGTGACCAGGCCGATCGCCATGGGGGCCTCCCGGAACGCCTCCGGGATCATCGTGTCCGCGACCATCGCCAGGATCGCGCCCGCGGCCACGGCCGTGACCGCGGCGACCACCGCCACCGGCAGGCCGCCGACCACGGTGTAACCGAGCACCGCGGAGACCGCGCCGGCCGCGGCGATCGCGCCCCAGACTCCGAAGACGTAACCCTTGCCGCGCCCTGCCCGCTTCATCCCGGCCGCGCTCGACAGTCCCTCCGGGATGTTGCTGATGAACACCGCCGCCACCGTGACCATGCTGACGGCGCCGCCCTCGAGCATGCTGACGCCGATCACCGCCGACTCGGGCACGCCGTCCAGCAGGGCCCCGAGGGCCAGCGCCAGGCCCGAACCGCTCTGTGCCTGCTCGGAAGGCTGCGACTCATCCCCGTGGTGGCCCGAGCGTTTGCGGTGGCGGGCGCCGCGCCGGGCCAGCCACATGTTGCCCACCGTGTAGGCCACCGCCCCCGCCAGCGTTCCCAGGGCCGCCGGAGCGAGGCCGTCCTGCTCGTACGCCTCACCGACCAGCTCGAACGAGACGGCGGACAGCAGCACGCCCGCGCCGAAGGCCATCACCCAGGCGATGACCTTCTGCGGCACGCGCAGCGCATAGCCGCACGCCGCTCCCAGCAGCAGGGCGCAGCCCGCCAGCAATCCCCATCCACCTGCTTGCACCACTTCCGGCATGGGCTCCATGTACCCACACGGGCGCGCTGTGATCAGCGACCAGTGATCAGCGATCAGCGGGCGCCGCGTCCGCCGGTCCGGGTGGTCCTTGACCCATCGGGGGGAACCCTGCGGCCCCCGGACCTGAGCGGTGGCTCAATAGCACGCATGGTGAACAGACTGGGGAGCTGTTCCGTGCTCGTCGCCTGAAACGGGGTACCTGGGCGGCGCACGAGCCCCGCTCGTCCCGCCCCCCAGGAGGCAACTCCCATGACGTTCAATCCGTTGGAGCAGCGGGGCGTCCCGCTGGACCGCCAATTGCGCAGCTGGCGTGAGCTGAACGTGGACCCGATCGACCCCGACCACTGCGACCCGTACACCCGCTGCCGGATCATCACGATGAACGGCATCGAGGTCGAGGCGATCCTCTTCAGCCACCAGTTGGCCCGGAACACGGTCGACCCCGAGGTGAAACGGCAGCTGGCGCGGGTCCGTTACCTCGAGGCGCAGCAGCAGAAGGTCGTGAACTGGCTGCTTCCCGGGGTGTCGTCGGTCCTGGAGACGACCATCGCCTACGAGCAGGTCGCGGTCGACCTGACGGCGTGGGTGGCGCGGATGGAGCCGGACCCGTACCTGAAGCAGGCGTACCAGTTCGGAGTGCTGGAGGACTTCGACCATCTGTACCGGTACGCGAACCTGTACGAGATGATCGAGCACCGCAAGGCGGAGTCGATCGTCGACGGCCTGACCGAGGTCATGCCGGGGCGGCCGACCAGGTTCCACCACCGTGACCCGGTCGACAACGTCCGCGACGCGTACGCCAAGGACGAGACGAGTCCGCTGTCGAAGCTGCACGCGCTGACGATCCTGTCGGCGGAGCAGCAGACCATGAACTTCTACATGAACACCGGCCCCACGTACATGGAGCCGATCGCCCGCCAGCTGTACCAGGAGATCGGGCTGATCGAGGAGGAGCACGTCACTCACTACGAGTCGCTGGTCGACCCGGGTGAGACGTGGTGGGAGCAGCTGGTCAACCACGAGTACAACGAGTGCTACCTGTACCACTCCTTCATGGAGCAGGAGAGCGACCCCAAGGTGAAGGCCATCTGGGAGCTGCACCTGAACATGGAGCTGGAGCACCTGCACGCCGCCTGCGACCTGATGCGGCGGCACGACGGCCGCGATCCCGCCTCGGTCCTGGCGCCCGAGCTGCCCGATGTGGTCACCTTCGAGCCCAACAAGGGGTATCTGCGGGAACTGCTCGACACGCAGATCGACCTGACCACGCTGGGCGCCGGTTATGTGCGTGAGGCGCATGAGCGGTTCGAGAGGATGCAGGAGCGGATCCACGGCGGCGAGGCGCCCCCGAGCGACCGGGTGATGACCGAGCACGACGCCATGTTCGGCCGCGAGTACCGCGTGCAGAGTGAGGGCGACCACCCCGACCCCGCGCAGCGTGAGAAGTAGGGGAGGCCAAGGTGTCTGAGATGCCTGAGATGTCTGGGCCGAGGACCCCGCACGCCGGGGACGACATGGCCAAGGACGACGACGTCGTCGCCCTGCTGATGCGCCAGCACGGCGACATCCGCAACCTCTTCGACGAGGTCGAGGCCACCAAGGGCGAGGAGCGCGGGGACGCCTTCCGCCGACTGGTGCGGTTGCTTGCCGTGCACGAGACCGCCGAGGAAGAGGTCGTCCACCCCTTCGCCCGGCGCGCGCTCCCCGGTGGCAAGCAGGTCGTTAAGGAACGCCTCGCCGAGGAGAAGGCGGCCAAGGAGACGCTGGCCGCTCTCGACGAACTGGACACCGACGACCCGAAGTTCATGCCCCAGCTGCTGAAGCTGCGCAGGGACGTCCAGGCGCACGCGCGGGCCGAGGAACGCTACGAGTTCATCCACATCCGCCGCAGCGCCGACGTGGCCGGCCTCGCGGTGATGGCCAAGGCGGTCAAGGCCGCCGAGACGATGGCCCCCACCCGGCCCCACCCGGGCGTCGAGTCCGGGGCGAAGAACATGGCCCTCGGGCCCGTGGCCGCCCTCATGGACCGCACCAAGGACGCCGTGCGCAAAGCCATGGGCAAGGATTGACGGCGCGACTGCCTGGCCGGCCGGGCGCAGGTGTTCGGCCGGCCAGGGCGCGAGAGCGGTGCCCTTCGCGGCGGCTGTTTGTCCCCTGCCCGTGGGGGGACTCTCCGCCTGAGGACAAGTCGGCCGACCGTGAGGCGGACCGGGCACCGAAGCGGGCAGAACGGGCAAGACGGGCAGATGAGGACTGAGGCCTTGGGCATGGCAACTGACAGCCGTCTCGCGGAGCGCCTGAGGCGACGGCTGCGACGCACCGAACGTACGTACTCGACAGGGGAGGCCCGCCCGCTGCGCGGTTATCTGGCGGCCATGACGGCCTTCGGCGTCTACACGGCGGGGTGGGCGACGGTGGTCAAGCTGCGTGGCCGCCCGCTGCCGGACAAGCCAGTGCCCTGGGACGTGGCGCTGACGGCGGTGGCGACCTTCCGGCTGAGCCGACTGCTGACCAAGGCGTCGGTGACCAGCCCGCTCCGGGCCCCCTTCACCACGTATCACGGCCCGGAGGGGCCCGCCGAGCTGCACGAGGAGGCGCGGTCCGACGGCGCCAAGGACACGGTCGGCGAGCTGTTGACCTGCCCGTTCTGCGTGAGCGTCTGGGTGGCCTCGACCCTCACCGCCGGGCAGCTGCTCTGGCCACGCGGCACCCGCACCGCCATGGGGGCGCTCACCGCGCTGGCCGGGGCGGACGCGCTGCAGCTGACGTACAGCGCGCTGGTGGAGAAGACGACCGGTGAGTGATCCCGCGCCCCGCGCCTGACCGCCTCCCGGCAGAGCCCGGCGTGCGGGGCGCTCGTCGACGCCGGTGAGCGGCCCGCCCGGATCCGCGACACGGTCATGGTGACGATGCTCGCCGCCCACCACACCACCGGTGTCGCCGTCCTGGACCCTGCATCTTCTGGGGCGCCACCCCGACGTGGCCGCACGCGTCGCCGACGAGCTGGAGCGGGTCCTCGGCGACCGCGCGGTGCCCGACTACGCCGACCTGCGCCGGCTCACGTATCTGGAGATGGTCCTCAAGGAGTCCATGCGGCTCTACCCGCCCGGCCCCTACGGCGCCAGGGAGACGACCGAGGACCTCGTCCTCCAGCCCCCGTCCACAGGGGTCCAGTACGTGGTTCCGGCCGGTACCACGGTCTTCTATCCCTTCTGGGCCCTCCACATGAACCCCGCCCACTGGCCCGAACCCGAGGTCTTCAGGCCCGAGCGGTTCACCCCGGAAGAGGCCGCGGCACGGCCGAGGTTCGCCTACGTCCCCTTCGGGCTCGGGCCGCGCAGCTGCGAGGGGGCAGGCCTGGCGATGATGGAGGCCGAGCTGACGCTGGCCGTGCTGCTCAAGCGGTTCCGGTTCCGGCCTACGCCGGGGCACGAGGTGACGCCGGTCGAACGGTTCGTCCTCTGGGCGGCCGACGACATCCTCATGGACCTCACCCCGCGTCCGCTTCATGGCCCGAAGTGAGCCACACGAGTTTTCGCCAGGTTTGCGCATTGGGTCGCGGATGTCTGCTCAGTTGCCAGGATGGCTGCTGTCCCCCTCGGGTGCCGGACAGGGCCCGCCGGGCGGGGACGCGTTCTGTGTCGTCCACGGAAGGAAAGCCTGATGGCGAACGAACTCAAGTACGGCGACCAGATCCATCTGCAGAACGGCTACAACGGCTGGCAGGGCGGTTACCTCGACACCAATGGGCACAGCACCGCGTCGGGCGGCAAGTACCAGGTGTCCACCACCGGCACGCCCTCCCGCGCCAAGGGCACCGGCACATGGGAGGTGCTCTCCGCCTCCGGCAAGGCAGCCGGACAGCCGGTGGTCAGCGGTGATGTCGTGTACCTGCGCAATCTGTACGGGGGTGACGGCGGGTATCTCGACACCAACGGCCATGCGAGCGACCCCCAGAAGGCCGCGGGTGCCAGGTACGACGTGAGCACCTCCGAGGCGCGGGACCGCGCGACGGGCACCGGCCGCTGGCGGATCTTCGCGCAGACCTCCAGTCCGGCCGACCAGAAGGTCAGGGTGGGCGACATCGTCCACCTCTGGAACCTCTACGGCGACAACGGCGGCTTCCTGGAGACGAACCACACGACCACCGCCTCCGGCGGCAAGTACGACCTGTGCACCAACGCGTACTTCAACCGCAGCTCGGACGTGGGCCTCTGGAAGATCCACAAGGCGCAGGCCTGAGCGGAGCGAGGGTCCTGGCCGCCATCACCGGCGGCCAGGACCCTCGTGCGTGCGGCAGCGATGAGTTTCGGCGCTTTCCGGCGTCATACTCCCGACAGGACAGCGACGCACACGCGTACGAACGTAGGAACAGAGAGGCCATGTCATGAGCGACGCCGCGGTGAAGGGTCCCGCCAGCTACTTCCCCTCCATCGAGAAGAAGTACGGGCGGCCGGTCGAGGAGTGGAAGCAGCTGGTGCGCGAGTCACCGCTGAGCCGGCACATGGAGCTCGTCGCCTGGCTCAAGGCCGAGCACGGTCTCGGCCACGGGCACGCCAACGCGATCGTCGCCCACACCCTCGCCGAGTCGCGGAGCCGGTGACGCGAGGCGGGCGCGGCGGCGCGGAACCGCTGAGGGAAGGCGTCCGGATCGCACCCGTTACGGGCGGTTCGGCGGAGCGGGCCCGGGTACTCGGGGTGCCAAGCGCAGGAGGCGCCCGGGAGTTTCCTGCGACAGGCTCTCCTCGTTGGAAATGCAGCGTGGAGAGCTGCCCCTAACCTTGCCGACCTCGTCACCGACCCCCGTCGACCTCCACCTTTCCACTGCCCCTTACGTACGCCCTTGCCGTCGACCCCGATCCGTTACGCGCTCGGCTCCGAGCACTCGGAGGTCTCCTGCGCGCGGGACAGGCTCGCGTCCAGCTGCCTGCGGACCTCCTCCGGCAGGTCGCCCGCGCAGCCCCACGTCACTATGAGGTCGGCGACGCGGGTCAGTTTCATGTTGGTGTGCTGGGAGGTCTCCCGGAGCACGGTCCAGCCCTGCTCCGGGGTCAGCCTGCCCATCGCGACGACGATGCCGATCGCCTGGTCGATCGTGGCGTGGGATTCGACGGCCCGCTCCAACTGGTCGACCTTGCGTTGCAGCTCGACGACCTTCTCGCCCTGCTGAGTCAATTTTTCCGGTTCGTCCGGTTGTGGTCGTTCCGGATCCACGTCTGATGACGTCACTTCGCCTCCGGGCGGGGATAGGGGCCAGCGCCAGAATGCCACGGGGCATTCGGCGGGCACCACAATTCCTTCACGTCCGTACCGCATGCGGGCCCGGGGACGCGGGTGGCCCGAGCGGCCGGCGGGCAGGAAGCCGCCGGGGCGGACCGCGTGTGCCGAGCGCTCGTGCCGAGCGCATATGCCCCGCGAGCCGCCAGGGGACCACCAGAGGGCCACCAGAGGGCCGCGACTCCGCGTACGTGACATCGACAGGGCCGGTCGTCTTCAATGGGCCCTGCCCGTACGGGAGTTGATGTCGTTGAGCTATCACCTAATGGCATCGGGGCAGTTCCGCCCGCCCTTCCCGATACTCGTCCCGACCGGGGGCCGCACCCGCAGGCCTCCATCCCGGAAGGGACACACCCCACATGAACAGAACCCGAACCGGCGTCCTCGCGGCCCTTGGCTCCGCGGCGCTCGTGGCCACCCTGACCGCCCCCACGGCGTTCGCGGCCCCCGCACCCGGCGTCGACAAGAACTCCGGGCAGGCCTCATCGGCGTACAGGACATCCTCGTACACCTCGTCGTCGTACAACGGCGAGAACCAGGCCGCCAACCGGCAGTTCTTCGAAGCCGTCATGAAGTCGGCGCTGAAGAAACAGGCGGCGAAGCCCGGCATCCAGGCCGTCACCGTCACCTACAGCACGCGCCGGGCCCCCAGCTTCCGCAGCCAGATAGCGCAGAGCACCCAGATATGGAACTCCTCGGTCAACAACGTGAAGCTCCAGGAGGGCAGCTCGGGGACCGACTTCGAGTACCGCGAGGGCAATGACTCGCGGGGCTCCTACGCCTACACCGACGGGCGCGGGCACGGTTACATCTTCCTGGACTACCGGCAGAACCAGCAGTACAACTCCCTGCGCGTGACGGCCCACGAGACCGGACACGTCCTCGGGCTGCCCGACCACTACTCGGGCCCGTGCAGCGAGCTGATGTCCGGGGGCGGGCCCGGCCCGTCCTGCACCAACGCGCGGCCCGACGCCCAGGAGCGGCAGCGGGTCGACAGCATCTGGGCCCGCGGGGTCGCCGTCCTCAAGGACGAGGGTGAGCTGACCAAGATCCGCTGAGTCCGGTCCGGACCCGCTGAGGGCGTCCGGACCCCCGGGGCCGGGCCGGATCCGCCGGATCCTGCCCGGTTCCGCCGTCTCGTACCGCGAGAAAAGCGGAATCCGGCCCAACCCGGCCGCGCGTGGCGCACTCTCCCATGACATGGGTACTCATGCTCAGGAGAAGCAGTCGCGCCGCGGCCGACGTCGCCGTCTCGTGGACTACCCGCGCTCCGGCCGCACAGGCGTACGCCGCTGGCTGCCCTCCTGGCGGCAGCTGCTCGCCTCCACCTGCCTCCTCGTGCTCACCCTCACCGTGCTCTTCGTCGCCGTGTACGTCAGCGTGGACATCCCCGACGAGAACGAGACGGCCCGCCGCGAGGCCAACGTCTACTACTGGTCCGACGGCACCCAGATGGTGAGCACCGGCGACGTCAACCGGCAGATCGTGGAGCTGGACCAGATCGCCCCGTCCGCCGTGCACGCCGTGATCGCCGCCGAGAACGAGACGTTCTACGAGGACTCCGGCGTCTCCCCCACGGGCCTGGCCCGGGCGGTCGTCAGCATGGTCGGCGGCGGCGAGACCCAGGGCGGCTCCACCATCACCCAGCAGTACGTGAAGAACACCTACCTCTCGCAGGACCAGACCGTCACGCGGAAGGTCAAGGAGTTCGTCATCGCGCTGAAGGTGGACCGCAAGAAGAGCAAGGCCGAGATCCTCAAGGGGTACCTCAACACCAGCTGGTTCGGGCGCGGCGCGAACGGCATCGAGGCGGCGGCCCACGCCTATTACGGCATCCCCGCCAAGAAGCTGAACCCGAGCCAGGGCGCGATGCTCGCCGCGCTCCTCAAGGGCGCCGAGCTGTACGACCCGGCGGGCGGCGCGGCCAACCACCGCAGGGCGCGCGAGCGCTGGGCGTGGATCCTGGACCGGCAGGTCGAGGTGGGCCTGATGACGAAGAAGGAACGGGCGAAGTACCGCTCCTTCCCCGAGCCGCGCAAGCAGTCGCGCAGCACCAGCCTCGGCGGCCAGACCGGCTATCTCGTCGACATAGCCAACCGGTACGTCAAGCAGCACACCGGCCTCACCGACGAGGAGCTGGCCCGCGGCGGCCACCGGATCCACACCACCTTCGACAAGGACAGGACGCGCCGCCTGGAGCGGGCCGTGCGCGGCGTCCTGCGGCGTGACCTCGCGCCGAAGACCCGCGCCGCCGACCGGCACGTACAGGTCGGCGCCGCGTCCGTACGCCCGTCCGACGGGGCCCTGGTGGCGCTGTACGGCGGGCCCGACGCCACGGAGCACTTCACCAACAACGCGGACACCTCCGGCGTCCCGGTCGGCTCGGCGTTCAAGCCGTTCGTGCTCGCCGCCGCGCTCCAGCACGGTGTGTCCGAAAAGGAGGGCACGAGCGAGCTGCGCCAGAGCGTCCGGCCCGACAGCCACTACGCCGCCGACGGCACCCTGAGCCGCGCCGACGGCGAGCCCGACCGCGACCATCCCACGCTCGGCACGGCCCTGCACTCCGGCGGCAACGCCACCTACGTACGCCTCGGCACGGACGTCGGCCGGGAGCGGGTGCGCAGGACGGCCGTCGACGCGGGGCTGCTGCCGCAGAGCATGGCCCCGCTGGAGCCGACCTTCTCCGTCGGCACGTCGACGCCGAGCGCGATCCGGATGGCCACCGCGTACGGCACCTTCGCGGCCGGTGGGCTGCGGCACGCCCCGTACTCGGTGACCAAGGTCGTCAAGGACGGCACGAGCCTGCCCGGCCTGGAGCGGCCGGCCCCGGGGCGCGCGATGGACGCGGGGGTGGCCCGCGAGGTCACCGACGCCCTGCGCGCGGGCGGCAAGGACGTCGGCCTCCCGGGGGTGGCGGCGGGCCGCACGGGCGACCAGGACCGGCTGCGGACGGCGTGGTTCGCGGGGTACACGAAGGAGCTCTCGACGGCGGTGACCCTCTTCCGGGTCCGCCCGGGCGAGCCGGGGCTGCTGCCGCTGTCGGGCGTCGGCGGGGAGAAGTCGCGGCGGGGGAACGTGCTGCCGCCGCGCATCTGGAACGCGTACGCGGGCACGGGGCGTTGACCTTGCCCCTGGGGCAGACCCAAGAGTCTGCGGCGTCGGGCCGACCGGCCCGGTGACGGAGGATGTACCCGTGATCGCGCGACCCCAGGACGAGCTGCTCTCCATCGGTGTGTTCGCCGCCCGCGCCCGGCTCTCGGCGAAGGCGCTGCGGCTCTACGACCGGCTCGGGCTCCTTGAGCCCGCGCATGTCGACGAGGTCAGCGGCTACCGCTACTACCGCGAGGACCAGATCGAGCGCGCCCGCACGGTGGCGCTGCTGCGCCGGCTCGACATGCCGCTCGCGGGCATCGCCGAGATGGTGCGGCTCGACGGGGAGCGGGCGGCGCGCTCGCTCGACGCCTACTGGGCGGGGATCGAGGAGCGCTTCGCCGAACAGCGGACGCTCGCGCGCTACCTCCGTGGACGACTTTCGGGAAGGAACGCCGAGTTGTACGCGACATTCGAAGTGAAGACCGTGGACGTGCCTCAGACGCATGTCCTCAGTGAGACCCGGCACGTGGTCACCGGGGAGCTGTCCGCCTGGATCGATTCCTCCGCCGAGCGTCTGGAGAAGGCCGCGGAGCAGTGCGGGGGCATGCCCGGCCCGTACTTCGTCGTCTACCACGCGGAGGTGACCGAGGAGAGCGACGGGCCCGCGGAGTCGTGTGTGCCGGTCGCGGACGCCGAGGCGGCCCGCGTCTGGGCGGCCGAGCAGGGGCGCTCCTCGGGCGCCAAGGTCCGCCTGGAGCCCGCGCGGCGGCTCGCCTACACCCGGATCACCAAGGCGCAGGTCGCCTATCCGCAGATCATCGCGGCCTACGACGCCGTGGAGGCCTGGGCCGCCGAGCGGGGGCTGACCCTCACGGGGCCGTGCCGCGAGGTGTACTTCGCGGACTGGGAGCGCAGCGGCCCGGAGGACGAGGTGTGTGACGTGGCGTTCCCGGTCTCGGCCGGATAGGTCCACGGGCTGCCCCGAGCCCGGTCGCCCCGAGGGGAGCCCGAGGGGAGGGGGAAGAAGCACCCGCCTCCCCACGCAACCCAGGCGTCATCGCCCTCCCCCGCGCCTATCCTGAGGAAGCATGGGGGACGGGGACGGAAAGCAGGGAGCGGTGGCCGGGGGCGCCAACCCCGTGGTGGATCACGGGAGTTGGCGTGTCCGACTGCGGCGCTGGGCCGCGTCGGGAAGCGGCGACGTGCTCGGCGCCGGGGTGCTGTTCGGCAGCGATCGCGTGCTGACCTGCGCCCATGTGGTCCGGGACCCGGCGACGGGCCTGCGCCCCGATCGCGTACAGGTCGAGTTCCCGCTGCTCCAGGGGCTGACCCGGACCCCGTACCGCACCGCGACCGTGGCGGCAGGACACTGGGTGCCTCCCTTCGGCAAGGCGCAGGGAGACCTCGCGGTGCTCGTCCTCGACGAGCCCGCGCCGGTGGAGTCGCGGGTCAGGCTGCACCGCACGCTCGACTACCGGGGCGCCCCGGTCCTCATCGACGGCTTCCCCGAGTACCAGTCGGGCGGCCAGTGGCTCACGGGCGCCTGCATGGGGCCCGGCGGCGAGGGCGACGAGCGGGTGCAGATCGACCTCGCGGGGGCGGGCAGGCTGCGCGGCGGGTTCAGCGGGTCCGGGGTGCGCGAGGAGGGCAGCGACCGGCTGCTCGGCATCGTCGTGCAGGCCGACGAGAGCGGTGAGCACGGGTACATGATCCCGGCGGCCACGGTCGCCAAGTACTTCCGCCGGTTCGCCGAGCGGTACGTGACGGGCCCGCACGCCGTCCCCGGCCACCGCGTCGTCCCGGCCGACGCGGCCCGCGCTGCCCGCCCGCACGGCCTCCAGCGCTCGGTGACGCGCTGGCTCAACGCCGACCCGGAGGCCTGGGACACCGAACTCCTCTTCATCGCCGACGCCGACGAGCGGGCCCGGCAGGCGCTGTACGTCGTCCTGAACATGGCCGACCGGGAGCAGGCGCCCCAACTGGCGGTCAGCCCGATGGACTTCGCGGCGCCGGACCCGGCACCCCTGCTCTCCCGGGCCGGGATCGCCCCGCGCGTCGGGAGCATCGGGCTCGTCCTCGACCTGGAGGGCGTCGCGCTCGACGACTCCGCGTCGCCGGACGAGCTGCGCGAGGCGCTTGCCGTACTGCGGCACGAGTTGCGTCACGCGCGGCACACGAGCCCTCCCCGCCGCCCCGCCGTCGCCGTGCTGTACGCGGACCGCTCCCCCACCGAGCCGGCCACCGCGGTGCGGATGCTGCGGGAACTCGCCGACGGCGGGGCGCGGTTGCTGCTCGTCGCCCGCGACGGCGCGCACGGCTTCGCGTACGCCGTGGCCGAGCATCTGCTGCCCGCCGAGCGGGCCGCGCAGTGGCTCCAGCGGATCGGGGCCCGCGTCGACGTGCTCGCCGACACCGAGCGGCGGGCCCGGCGCCTCTTCCACCGCGTGGAGCCGCATGTCGTGGACCCGCCGGTCGCCACCGCGTACGCGGCGCGGGCCGCGCTGTGGACCGTGCAGCTCAGCGACGAGCTGCGGCCGCTGCCCGGGCGGGGCGGGCCGCGCTTCCTGGAGAAGCTCAGCTACGCCGAACAGGCGGTGGACACCTATCTGTTGCGGGCCGAGGCCGCCGAGAGCGAGCTGCGGGACGTGCTCGACGCGCATCTGCGGCTGCGCGGGCTGCTCCGCGACCACCTGGCGCGGCTCGCCCGGCGGGGCCTCGCCGAGCACCCCGACGCCGTGGGCCCCTACCGCGAGGCGCAGCGGCTCCTGATGGCCGGGCCGTGTCCGCTCGCCGACGCGGAGCGGGCGGTGGAGGCGTTCGCGCGGGTGGTGCGGCGGCTGGCCGACGCGGAGGGGGACGCGTGACGCCGGTGAAGTCCTGCCCGCACCCCGGCTGCGCGGGCACCGTGACGCCCACCGGGTACTGCCTGGCCAGCGGGGAGCGCGTGGACCCGGCCACGGGGCGGCACTCCACGCAGCCCGCCCGCACTCAGGCGCCCGGCCACCTCCCGGCCCCCGACCCGCTTCCGGCCCCGGCCCCGGCTTCACCCTCGTACCCCTCCGACGGCCAGGAGTCCTCCCAGCACTGGATCGTCGGGCCGGGTCCGGCCGCCGCTCCCCCGCCCCGCCCCGCCCTGGTCACGCTCCCGGCGGAGAACCCCGACCCCACGGTCCTGCCCGAGATCACCCTGCGCGACCGCGCGGACAGCGAGCACGGCGACGACCCCGCCCGCGCCGGACAGAGCGGGCTCCCACTGCCGCCCGGCACACTCCTCGGCGGCCAGTACCGCCTGGTGCGGGCCCTCGGGTACGGCGGTATGGGCGAGGTGTGCCTCGCCCACGACACCAACGTCGACGACCGTGCCGTCGCCATCAAGATGCTCCACGCGGAGCTGGCCGCGGACTCGTACCGCCTCCTCAAGGGCGAGCGCAGAGAGCTGGTCGAGCTGAACCACGACGGTTTCATCCGGGTGTTCAACTACGGGCACCACCCGGGGGTCGGGGACTTCCTCGTCCTCCAGTACGTCGACGGGCTCAACCTCGAAGAGGTGCGGGCCCGCGCCCGCGAGCACCCGGAGGAGTTCGGCCACGAGCGCTTCCGGGAGTTCGCGCTCGCGTACGGCGTACGGATCCTGGCCGGGCTCGCGTATCTGCACGCGCCCGAGCGCGGCAAGGTCTACGGCGACCTGAAGCCGCCCAACGTCATGCACGACGGCTCCACCACCAAGCTCATCGACGTCGGCAGCGTGCGCCGCGCGGGCGCGCCCGGCCTCACCACCGCCCTCTACCGCGCCCCCAGCGTCGGCGCCCACGGCGAATCGCTGCCGCAGGACGACCTGTTCAGCCTCGGCGAGACACTGCGCACCCTGTGCGGGCTCGGCGCGACCCGCCACGACCTCGCGGACCTCGCCGCGCTCGCCCCGCTGGACGACGCGGGCGCCGGGCACCGCGGACTCGGCCTGGTCTCCCTCGCCCGCGCCCTGCGCCGCGCCACCCGCACCCGGCGCGCCGACCGCTTCGCCACCGCGAAGGAGATGGCGGAGCAACTGCGGGGCGTGTTCAGGGAGTTGCGGTCCCTGCGCACCGGCGTGGAGACCTTCGAGCCCTCGCCGCTCTTCCTCCAGTCCGCGTACGCCCTCGACGGCGGGCTCGGCGCCGCCCCCGAGGTCTCCCGCTGGGCCGCACCGCCCGCCGCGCCCCGCTACCCGCCTCCCGACCCGCCCGAGGTCGCCCGGCGCCTGCCCGTGCCGCGCCCCGACCCGGACGACGACCACCACGGCGAGCTGAGCAGGCTCAGCGACGACGACCCCGAGGCGCTGCTCCAGCACACCGGCGACTGGCGGGACTCCCCCGAGGTGCATCTGCTGCGCTGCCGGCTGCGGCTGCGGGTGGAGCCGGACACCGACCCCGACGCCCTGTCCGCCGCCGAGACCGCGCTCGCGCTCGCCGAGGACGCCATAGGGCCCGCGAAGGCCCCGCACGACTGGCGTCTGGACTGGCACCGGGGGCTGCTCGCGCTCGCCCGCTCCCGGGTGGCCGAGGCCCGCGACCACTTCGACCGGGTGTACGGCGCGATCCCCGGGGAGTACGCGCCGAAGCTGGCCCTCGGCCACTGCGCCGAGCACCTGCGGCGGCCCCACGAGGCCCTGACCTTCTACGAGGCCGTACGGCTGCGCAATCCCTCGCTGGGCAGCGCGGCCTTCGGCGCCGCCCGCGCCCGGCTCGCCCTCGGCGGCCCCGACGCCCTCGCGGACGCGATCGCCGCGCTGGACGCCGTGCCCCAGCACTCCCGGCACCGCACCGCCGCCCGCACCGCCGCCGTCCGCATCCGCGCCGACCACGCGCGGGACGCCGAAGGCCTCGGCACGGCGGTGCGGGGCCTCGCCCAGCTCTTCTCCGCGCACGGCCTGACCGACGAGCAGGCCCGCATGCGGATGAAGGCGGAGGTGTGGGGCGTGGCCCACCGCCTGCTCGACCCGCCCGACGGCGTCCCGCGGATGACCGGCGCCGAACTGCGGGCCGTCGCCGCCGGGGCCGACCCGCTGCTCGAATTCCCGCCGGACGAGCGGGGGTTGCGCAAGGACCTGTCCCGCTTCTACCGGGGCCTGGCCCTCCAGGCCGCCCGCGACGCGCCGCCGCGGGCGGCCGAGGTGCCGCTCGCCGAACTCCTCCTGGACCGCGCCTACGCGGTACGCCCCTTCGCCTTACGACACCACAGGGACACCCCATGGCCGGGCAAGAAGATCAGGAACTGGATCAGGAACAACGTGCCCACGCAGCAGGGTGGTTGAGCCGCGGCGGGAGGGCCCCGCGGGCCCGCGTCGGCCTGGAGGTGAGCCAGGTCGTCGAGCTGCCCCGGCCCCGGCCGCCGGGGGCGGAGGAACCGGCGCGGATGTACGCGGTGCTCACGGTGAAGGTCCGCAGGGCGGGGGCGGCCGGGCGAGAAGAGGCGGGCGGGGCGGCCGGGACCGAGGCCGGGGGCGGCACACCTCAGCCCCGCCCCCGCCTCGCGGAAGTGCTGCTCATCGACCACTCCTCCTCGATGGTGATCCCGCCGAGCCGTCTCGCCGCCGCCCGCGCCGCCGCCGTCAGCGCGCTCGCCAAGATCCCCGACGGCGCCCTGTTCGCCCTGGTCGCCGGGGGTGACAAGGCCGCCATGATCTACCCGAGGCGGACCGGCCTCGCCGTCGCGCACGCCGAGTCGCGGGCCGCCGCCGAGGCCGCCCTGTACGACTGCACCCCGGGCGGCGGCACCGCGATGGGCACCTGGCTGGAGCGGGCCAGGCTCCTCTTCCGCGACCTGCCCGCCGCCGGATCCGGTGACTACGTACGCCACGCCCTGCTGCTCACCGACGGCAGGAACGAGCCCGGCTACGAGACGCGCGAGGAGCTGAACGAACGCGTCCAGCGGTGCGCGCGGGACTTCGACTGCGATGTCGTCGGCATCGGGGACGCCTGGGAGACGGAGGAACTGCTGCTGATCGCGGGCGCGCTGAGCGGGCGCACCCGGGCCGTGGACGACCTGACGCGGCTGCCCGGCGAGCTGGCCGCGCTCACCGGCCGGGCCGCCGGACGCGACGTGACCGGCCTGCGGCTGCGCCTCTACCACCGGGCCGGGGTCCGCCCCCACTCCTTCGAGCAGGTCCACCCGACCCGGACCGCGCTCGCCCCCGCCCGCACGGATCTGACCGGCGTCGCCACCGGCGCGGGCGGCCCCGTCGAGGAGTACGACCTCGGCCCGTGCGGCGAGGAGACCCGCGCCTACCTGCTCTGCGTCGGCACCCCCTACGACCCGGCGCAGCTCGGCAAGGAACTCCTCCTGACGGAGGTGGAGATCGACGCCGGTGAGCACGGCACGGAACACCTGGAACTGCCCGCCCCCCAGCCCGTTCTGATGCGCTGGACCGACGACGCCGACCTCTACAGCCGCCTCGACCCCCAGGTCGCCCACTTCCAGCACGAGGAGGAGCTGCACCGCACCTTCGAGCGGGCCTGCGCGGCGCTCAAGCGCGGTGCGCGCGAGGAGGCCGAGTCGCTGCTCGGCACGGCCTGGCGGCTCGCGGGCGAGACCGGCGACACGGCGATGCGGGAGCACCTGAGCCGCCTCGTCCGCGTCCGCGACAGCGAGCGCGGGGCGGTGGAACTCCTCGACCACATCGCCAAGTTCGACGTCGAGGCGGCCCGCATCCAGTCCAGCATGACGGTCCTGCCCCGCCCCCTCACCCCCGGCGGCCCCCGGTGACGGCCTCCTGGCGCACCGCCCGGCTCGTCGCCGCCGACGCCCTGCGCCGGCTGCGCCGCTCCCTGTGGCCCGCCCCGCTCGCCGGGCGGCCCCGCAACCACGCCTACTTGCGGGAGCGCATGATCGCCCTGCCGCTGCTCGCCGTCGTGGCGTCCGTCGCCTTCGGCTGGGCGTACGCGCAGATCCGGGCGGACTCGGCGGCGCTGCGCGGCAGTTACACGCCCGCCCTCGGCGATCTGGCCGACGCGGAGATGTCCCTGCGCATCGCCGACCGCGAGGCCGAGCGGAGCCTGGGCGCCGGGGAGTCGGTGCGGCTCTCCGGCATCGGCAAGCGCTACCTCACGCGTACGACACGGGCCACGCAGAGCCTCAACCAGGTGGCCCGCAGCGGCGCCCTGACCACCGCCCAGCGCCAGGAACTCGACGTGGTCTCCGGGCTCGTCGTCGACTACGGCAACTGGATCGCCTTCGCGCAGAACCACGTCGACGACCCGGTGCTGCGGGCCGCCGGGCTCTCGTACGCCCGCAGCATGCTCTGCACACCGCCCGTGCCCCCGCGCGAGACGGGCCCCGGCGGCTACCCGCCGTGCGCACCCGGCACCGGCTCCGACGCCACCGCCGTGGTGGACCGCATCTCCGCGCTGGAGAGGAGCCTGCGCGACAGGCTCGCCGACCGGGCCGCCCTCGGCGGCGGTGTGACCGGCGCGGCCGTCGTCGCCGGGGCCGCGCTCGCCCTGCTCGCCCTCGGCCTGTGGCGCACCCAGGTCTTCCTCCACCACCGCTTCCACCTGCGCGTCAGCCTCCCGCTGCTGGTGGCCGCGCTGCCGCTGCTCGCCGTGCCGTTCCTGACGGCGGACGCGGTACTCGCCCACCGCGCGCAGCAACGGGTCGTGGACACGGCGGGCGAGCTGTCCCACGCGACCTCGCCCGCGATCGAGTCCACCGTCGACGAGCGTCCTTTCGGCCGCCCGCACCCCCGCCTCATCGCCTCCCTGGACGCCCGCGCCGACCACGACCTGGCCGAGGGCCGCCTCTCCTCGCTCGACGGGGCCGCGCCCTGGGTGGCGCCCACGGGCCTGCTCGCCGCGGGCCTGATCTACGCCACGCTGCACGCCTACCGCCGCGAGTACGTCCTCATCTCCCGCTCCGGAGCCGCCCTGTGAGCCGCCGTACGAGCCGGACGCAAACCGCCCTGCGTACCTTCCTCGCCGCCTGTCTGCTCGCCGTCACCGCCGGAGCCTGCGCGGACGAACGGGAGCGGACGCTCGTCGTCCTCGGCCCCTGGACCGGCGACGAGGGCGAGGCGTTCGAAGCGATGCTGAACAAGCTCGACGACGGCACCGGGCAGACGTACACCTACCAGGGGACGCGTTCCCTGCGCGAGACGCTCGTCGCGCAGCTGGAGGCGGACGACCCGCCGGACGTGGCGATCCTCAACAGCGTCGGCGAGCTCACCGAGTACGCCCGCGCCAACCGCCTCAAGCCGCTGCCCGCCGCGGCCGCCGCCCGCGCCTATCCGCCGTGGGCGCCGCCGCTCGTCGTCGACGGCACGCGCCGCGCCTACTGGGTGCCGCTCAAGGTCGACCTGAAGAGCCTGGTGTGGAGCAGGCAGGGGCGGTCGGCCGCGGCCCCGAAGTGGTGCGTGGGCCTCGCCTCGCAGGCCACGTCGGGCTGGCCCGGCACCGACTGGATCGAGGACATCCTGCTCCACCGGGCGGGCCCCGACGTCTACACCCGGTGGGCCACCGGCCGTCTCCGCTGGCGCGACCCCCGCGTCCGCGAGGCCTGGACGACGTGGGCGGACCTGCTCGGCGACCGCTCCAAGGAATCCGTCGACCAGTCCCTCACCACGTCGTACCTGGGGACCCCCGACCCGGCGGCCAAGGGCGGGGCGGCCCCGCGCGGACTGCTCGGCTCCCTGACCCCGCGCTGCACGCACGAGCACCAGAGCGCCTTCATCCGGTACGTGTACGCCGACGACCGGGTCCGCGCCGACCCGTCGGCGGGCTTCCTGCGCGGCCGGTCCGCCTACGACGGGGCGTACGAGGTGGCGGGCGACATGGCCGCCGTGTTCAGCGACAACCCCGCCGCCCGCACCCTCGTCGAGCGTCTTTCGGGCAAGACGGCCCGCACGCTGTGGCGCTCCGAGGCGAAGGAGGAGCTGCGGCCGTTCTTCCCGGACGCCACCGACCCCCAGCCGACCGACCCGACGGGGCGGCGCATCGCGGGCATCCTCACCGAGAAGGCGCGCACGCTCTGCTTCGACGCCTCGGACGTGATGCCGCCGGTACTGCGCGACGCGTTCCACCGCGCCGTCCTGCAGTACTTCAGGAACCCGACCGGCGACCGCCTCGACGAACTCCTCGGTCAGCTGGACGCGGTACGCGAGGACGCGGCGCCGGACACGGGGCCTGGCCGTCTGCCCGCTGCCGGGATCTGCGCGGCGCCCGGCGGCTGAGAGCCGGGCGGGCGCGGGCCCTCAGCGGCTCAGCTCCTCCGGGCAGGGCGTGCCGCGCGGCAGCTGGTAGGGGGAACCGAGCCGGTAGGTGCCGGCCTTCGGGGCGATCAGTTCGACCCACTCGTCGCCGTTGTGGTCCTCCTTGGCCTCCACCAGGCAGCCGTGGACGTTGGCGTACTCCTTGGGGCGCCGGTCGTTGAGCGCGCGGCGCTGCTTCGAGTCCTCGGTCTCCTGGGGCCGCGCCACGCCCTTGCCCTCGGAGTCGACGACGCTCAGCCACGGGGAGTACGGGATGCGGATCAGGACGCGTCCGGGCCGCTCCACCCGCAGCTTCATCTCGCCCTGCTCGGCACGCTCCACGACGGCGTGCGGCTCGGCGAGCGGCGTCGGGTCGACGACCTCGTACAGCCGCCAGTCGGAGTCGACCCACACCTGCTTCAGATACGGCAGGCCGTCCTTGATGAGCTGTGCCTCGCGCTTGCCGCCGTCGCCGTCGGGCTCGCCCTCGGGCAGCACCACGTAGTGCACGGCCCAGCGCTGGAGCCATTCGCGGTAGTTCGCGGAGTTGAGGGTGTCGTCGTAGAAGAGCGGGTTGCGCTCCATGTCCGCCTGCCTGTTCCAGCCGCGGGCGAGCTGGACGTGCGGGGCGAACGCGGAGGCCTCGCGGTGGCTGCGGGCGGGCACGATCTCGACGCGGCCCTTGGCGGCGCCCACCTCCCGCAACTCGTCGATCAGGGGCGACACCTCGCGCGTCCAGGACGCGACGGGCCTCGTGTGCACGATGTCGTCGCCGGTCTTGTACCCGATCCACCCGGTGAACCCGGCGAGGGCCAGCACGAGCGCGTACCACTTGCGGGACTTCTTCACGGTGTACGGCAGCGCGGCGAGCAGCACGACGCCGGTGAAGCACATCGCGAGGCGGGTGATGTTGGAGCCGATCTGCGAGCTGATGATCCACACGCCGAGCACGAACGCCGCGTACACGGCCGTCGTGATCCGCACGGTCTTCCACTGCTTCGGTACGCAGAAGTAGGCGCAGGCCGCGCAGATCAGCGGCGGGGACGCCGAGCCGATCGACATCGGCTGGGTGCCGGAGAACGGGAAGAGCCACGCGGACAGGCCCACGACGACGGCGGGCGCGACACCCAGCGCGTACGCGCCCGGGTAGCGCTTGCTGAGGAAGAGCGCGACGGCGACGAGCCCGACGAAGAGCCCGGCCACCGGGCTGCCCATCGTGGCGAGCGCCGCGAACGGCGCGGCGACCAGGGCCTTCGCCCACCGCTTGTAGCGCCAGCGGTACGGCCAGCAGAAGACGGCGGCGACCGCCATCAGCGCGAACATCTGGCCGAGGCCGTAGGTGACCCGGCCCGAGACTGCGTTGCAGAAGAGCGCGAAGACTCCGGCGAGGGCGGGCCACAGCGGCTGCTTCACCGCCCGGCTGCGGACCAGGATCATCGTGATGAGCGCGGCGGAGAGCGTACCGGCGATCATCATCGTCGTCCGCACGCCGAGCACCGACATCAGATACGGCGAGACGATGCTGTACGAGACCGGGTGCATGCCGCCGTACCAGGCGAGGTTGTACGCCGAGTCGGGGTGGCGCCCGACGAACTCGGCCCAGGCGTCCTGCGCCGCGAGGTCGCCGCCGCTGTTGGCGAACGTGAAGAACCAGATGATGTGCAGCACGGCGGCGAGCGCCGTGGCGACGGTCACGGGGTGGCGCAGGAAGGGGTGCAGGCGGGAGAGGCGGGTGGGGGCGGAGGCCTCGGAGTCCGCGACGGCCTCGGGTTCGGCGGGGGCCGCGGTGTCTGTGGGGGCCGCGCTGTCCGTGAGGTCCGCGGTCTTGGTGGAGTCCGCGCTGTCGGGGGCCGGGGAGGGCCGCGGTATTCGCGCGCTCCTGCCCGGGGTTCCGCGATCGCGGCTGTGCTGCTGGTCGGCGCCGCCGCCGTGCTGCCGCTGGTCGGCGTTGTCGTCGGCGCGCGTCGGCTCCGTTGTGGCCACTGGAGGCTCTCCCCGTGTCGTCCTGTCCCCGGGGCGAGACCGGCGAGGGGGGTCCGTCCCGGAACACCCCGTCCTCGGCCCCGGCGTACTGCCCCCCGAGCTTGTGACGCTAGCACGCAGACGCGTGGGGAGGCCCGGGGGCGGGGGCCTCCCCACGCGGGGGTGCGGCTCAGCCGACGCGCTGCAGTTTGGCGCCGAGGCCCGGTTCCGCGAGGTCCTTCTCCAGGGCCACCGGCACCTCCACGGCGTCACCCTTGCCGTCGCCGACGCTCAGCACGCCGACCTTGGTCCCGGCCTTCGCCGTGTGCGGTACGGGCTTGCCCTTGCGCTCGTCCAGCATCAGCTTCACGGTCAGCCCGGACCAGCCCACCGCGGAGACGTCCTTGGTGGCGACGACCGGGGTCGTGCCGCCCAGGCCGTCGTCGACCTGGCCGACCACGTCGCCCTTCTTCACGATGGTCTTGGCGGTGAGCGCTTCCTTGCCCGCCTCGATGAGCTTGCGGGTCACGCCGGTGACCTCGTCGATGTTGGCGACGCCGTTCTTGCCGTACTGGCCGAGGGCGGCGCCGATGATCGTCTGCGTCTCGCCGCCGACCTTGCGCTCCGCGGCGAAGAGGATGTTGCCGCCCGCGGCCGTGGTGGTGCCGGTCTTGATGCCGATGGCGACGGTCGGGACGAGGCCGAAGTAGTTGTTCTGCTGCTCGCCGTTGAGGTCCTTGTAGCTGGGCTGGCGGGAGATCTCGTTGAAGACCGGGTTCTCCATCGCGGCGCGGCCGAGCTTCACGAGGTCCTCGGCGGTGGAGACGGTCGTCTTGTCCAGGCCGCTGGGGTCCGTGTAGTGGGTGTTCTTCATCCCCAGCTCCTTGGCGGTCTTGTTCATCTTCGCGACGAACGCGTCCTCGGAGCCGCTCTTGGTGTCCCAGCGGGCGAGCAGCTTGGCGATGTTGTTGGCGGACGGCAGCATCACCGCTTGCAGCGCCTCGTACTCGGTGATCTTCTGCCCCTCGGTGACCTTGACCACCGACTCGTTCTCCGGCTTGCCCGTCTCGTAGTGCTTCTGCGCGGCGGCGTCGACGGGGATCTTCGGGCCTTCCTTGCCCTTCTCCAGCGGGTGGTCGCGCAGGATCACATAGACCGTCATGACCTTGGCGATGCTCGCGATCGGTACGGGCTTCTGCTCACCGGAGGTCCCGAACGAACCGAGCCCGTTGACGTCCATCGCGGCCTGCCCCTGGGACGGCCACGGCATGGACGGCTTGGCGCCCTCGAAGGAGACGGACTCCTGGGCGGTGAGCTTCAGGGTGGGCTCGGGCAGCGGCCGCATGGCCTGTACGACCGCAAAGACGACCACCAGGAGCAGCACCAGCGGCGTCCAGATCTTGACCCGGCGCACGGCGGTGCGGACGGGGGTCTCGGGCGGCGGCGGGGTGTTGGTCAGCTCGGCGAGGAGATCGATGGGGGGCTTGGGGGGCAGGGGCTGCTGCGTCGTACGTTCTGCCGGCGGGGGCGCCTGGGGGGAAGGGGGGCCGTCCTTGGACTCGGCCTTGGGCGCGGCCTTCGGCTCGGCTTTGGGCGCGGCCTTGGGCGCCGCCTTGGCGGGCGGCTCGTCGAGCGGCTTCAGGGCTACGAACTTGCTGGTCCGCTCGGCGTCCCGCTCGGTCTTTGCAGCGCCCTTTGCGGAGTCCTTCTCGGCGTCCTTCGGGGAGGCCTTTTCGGAGGCCTTCGCGGATGCCTTCTCGGCGTCCTTGCCGGTGCTCTTGTCGGCGCCCTTGCCGGGCACGTCGGTGCCGAGCTTGAGCATGGTGGTCGGCTGATCCACGGCAGGCTTCACGACAGGCGCCTTGAAGACGGCGGTGGCCTGATCAACACCGGCGTACTTGTCGTCGGCGGCGGGCTTGTCGTCCGGCGCGGGCTTGTCCGTGCCGGTGGACTTGGTGCCGGTGCCGGGCTTGTCGGCGCCGGACGGCTTGGTGCCGGTGCCGGGCTTGTCCGCGCCGGTGCCGGACTTGGCGTCGGCGGCAGGATTGGCCTCACCGTGAGGCTTGGCCTCGCCGCCAGCCTTTACCGCGCCGGTGGACTTGGCGCCCGTGCCGAGCTTGTCCGTGCCGGACGGCTTGGCGGCGGCGGTGGGCTCGGTCTTGGCCGGGGCAGCGCCCTTGACGGGAGCCTTCGCCTCGGCAGGAGCACCCTCCGCGGAGTCGGCGCCCTTCTCGGAACCGGAGGAACCGGCACCCTCGCGGGACGCGGGATCCCCAGCGGAAGCACCCTCCACCGAACCGGCGCCCCCGCCAGAAACCGCGCCCCCCGCCGGAGCGTCCGCCCCGGCCGACGCGGGCTTCACCGAGGAGTCGTCCTCCGCCGCAGGACCGTCACTGCTCGCCCCGGGCCCGGCCTCGTCCTCGTCGTCCGAGGTGGCGACCCACGCCGCCACGGCGTCCCGCAGCCGCGCGTCACCGTTCCCCTCACCACCGGAAGCCGCCGAGGCCTCCGAAGCCTCCGGGGTCTCCGAGGTGTCCGCGCTGTCCGACGCCTCTGAGTCCTCCCCGCCGGCCACGGCGCCCCGCGCCGAAGGGATCTCGCGGGCCACCGCGAGGCGCGGGTCCCGTTCCTCCGGTGCCGACGCAGAAGGGTCCGCCGCAGTCGGGTTCCCCGACGACTTCCGCTGCTTCGACCTGTCGGGGGTCTCGCCCGCCACCGATGCCTCCTCGTACGTGCGCCAAATCCGGGCCGGACCCACTGTCCGAACCGTGTACCAGTGTCCTGTGTGAGGGCTTAACCCCCGTGGTAGACGAGAACGACATACCTACTGGTTCCCGTACATCCCGCCCACGCGCTCTCGACAGACCAATGTGAGAGGGGTCACCCTGTCATTCATCCACGCGGGGAGGCATGGATGGGCAGGAGCCGCAGAACAATTCCGGAGGAGCTTCTGCTGCTCGCTTTGGACCCGGCCACGGGTACCACAGCGCAGCCGCAGTCGCTCGACCTCGGTCTGGCCGGAGCACAGCTAGTGGAGCTGGCGCTGGCCGGACGGATAGCCCCAGACGGGGATCGTATCGCCGTGGTGATGCCACGGCCGACCGGAGATCCGACTCTGGACTCCGCACTGGAGCTGCTGCGCAGGCGCGGCAGCCCGGTCCGGGCCGTCCACTGGATCGGCGGGCCCCGCCTGGGGCTGCGCCAGACGTACCTCTCGCACCTGGAGCGATGCGGCATGGTCCATGCCGTGGCGGGCCAGATGTGCGGGGTGCTGCCGACGACTCGCTACCAAGCGACGGACACGGCGATCAGCCGGGAAATCAGGTCCCGGCTCGATTCGGCGATCCGCACCGGCGTACCGCCGGACCCGCGGACCGCCGCGCTCGCCGCACTGGCCCACGCGGTCGGCCTCGGCAAGCATCTGTACCCCGGGAACGAGGGGCGTTCATCGCGCTCCCGCCTCCGGGACCTCATCAGGCACGACCCGATGGGCGGCCTCGTGGCGCACGCCGTGATGGACGTCCAGAACGGCGTGGCCGCTCAGCCGCGCCGCAGTGCCGCACCGGCGGGCCCCACGGGTCCCGGCGGCAGGCAGCCGGCCAGGGCGGTCGCGGATCCGGACCGGATCCCGATGCAGCCGCGCCGCGGATCCATGGCACGCGCCGTGGCCCACTGAGCACGGCACCACCCCCCACAGCACACCACCGCTCGACACCGCTCGACCGCTCAGCACCATCAGCAGCACATCACCGCTCAGCACGAAGCACCCACGCACCAACACACCAGCGCCGCACCGCAGTCCCCCAGACCCGGTCCGGGAGCCGCTGGGCCGCGCGGGGAGTGGCACCGGACCGTCCGGACGACGACACCCCGGTACCACCACCCCGCGCGGCCGCACACCCTCAGGCGCCGCGGGAACGGCCCGCACCCCACACAACCGCCCGCACGTTCGCACATCCGCTGTTTCCCAGCGGTGCCCCACACGTTGGTGGCACTCTGCTGAGCAGTAGATACGCAAAATCGTGGCAGGCAAGCCGGAGGTGCACGTCCCGTGGCGTCCAATGTCAATCCCACCGTCAGGCGACGTCGCCTGGGCCAGGAGCTGCGCCGGCTCCGCGAGCTGAAGGGCATGACGGCCGAAGAGGTCGCCGAGCGCCTGCTCGTCTCGCAGTCGAAGATCAGCAGACTCGAGAACGGCCGCCGCTCGATCAGCCAGCGCGACGTCCGCGACCTGTGCGGTGTCTACGAGGTCGAGGACCACCGCATCGTCGACTCCCTGATGCAAATGGCCAAGGATTCGCGCCAGCAAGGCTGGTGGCACTCCTTCGGCGACATCCCGTACAGCGTGTACATCGGCCTTGAGACGGACGCCGCGTCCTTGCGCGTGTACGACCCGCAGGTCGTCCCCGGCCTGCTCCAGACCCGCGCCTACGCCGAGGCGCTGATCACCGGCGCGCTCCCGGAGACCACGACGACCGACATCGAGAAGCGCGTCCAGGTGCGCATGCGCCGCCAGGAGCGCATCGCGGCGCCGGAGAATCCGCTGCGCCTGTGGACCGTCCTCGACGAGTCGGCGCTGCGCCGCGTGGTCGGCTCCCCGCAGCTGATGCGCGAGCAACTGGAACATCTGGTGGAGCAGTCCCAGCTGCCGCACGTGACGGTCCAGGTGATCCCCTTCGAGCTGGGCGCCCACCCCGGCCTCAACGGTCAGTACGCGATCCTGGAGTTCCCCGACGCCGCCGATTCCAGCGTGGTCTACATCGAGGGCGTCACCAGCGACCTGTATCTGGAGAAGGCGAACGACGTCCAGCAGTACAGCGTGATGTACGAGCACCTCCGCGCCCAGGCGCTGAACGTCGAGCAATCACGCCAGCTCATCACCGAGATCTCGAAGGGCTACGCCCGCTGACCCAGGGCCCGCGGAGCCGCCCCCTCACGGAAAATGCCGCACGGTACACCCTTGCCGCGTCGGGGCGGAAGACCCCCCTGGAATATGCCATCCGGTCGAGTGAATGGCCCCTTCACGTGCCGAAGTTGGCGAGTAGCGTCATTCACGCCAACGGGCAAGAGCGTTGGCGCACACCGCGGTTCGCGGTGAAAGCAACTCACCAACTGGGCAAACCGGAGTGAAAATGGCAATCCAGCAAGGCGTTTCGCATACGTGGGTCAAGTCCTCGTACTCCACCGGCAACGGCGCGTGCGTCGAGGTCAAGTCCCCCCTGGCGTCCGGCATTTCGGTGCGTGACTCCAAGGTCGTCGCGGGTCCGGTCCTCGCCTTCCCCGCCGACTCCTGGAACGCGTTCGTCACCGAGGTGAGCCGGGGAGCTGCCGATCTCGCGTGACACCACAACCGCATAAGCAACACCGAATGAGCCCTCTCGACTGGCCCGCCGTCCCGGCCGAGGGGGCTCGGCCCTGCGCCCGTCCCCGTACCCGGCCCCGCGGCCGCCCCGGCGGTCAGCGCAGCCGGTCGACGTACAGGTCCGTTCCCGGCACGGTCGGGATGAAGGGCGCGACCAACTCCACCCGGCCGAGCCCCGATTCGGCCACCGCCGCCTCCCGCCCGGTGAAGTGCGCCTCCCAGCACTCCCGCGGATCCTCCTGGAGGAACCACAGCAGCGTCAGCCGGGTGTCCACTCCCTCGACCTGCTTCACGTACGTCATGCGGTCCCCCGGCAGCGGGGTCGGCCGGAAGATCGTCACCATCGCGGCCGGTGATCCGGCGAGCGCGCGCGGCAGCCGGCGGGCGCGCAGCCACTCCAGCAACTCCCGCCTCTGCTCCGGGCTCTCGGCGTCCACGACCTCAAGGACGAGCCCCTTGTAGGGGTGGTCGAGCGCGTGGAAGTCGCGCGGGCCCGCCGCGCCGTCCCGGTAGACGGTCGCCTCGTGGTTCTGGAAAGCGGTGAAGACGTGGGTGCGCTCCTGGTGGACGCGGCCGTCGCGGTTGAGCCGCTTGTTGATCCCCACGGTCCACTTCATGTGCTCGTCGTAGCGGCCCTCCGTCACCCAGTACGTGGAGAGGTAGCACCCCGCGGTGACCGGCTCGGCGACCGCGGACTCGGCGGGATAGCGCAGGAGCTGGAGGTCGCGCGTGGCGACCCAGCGGCGCCCGGCGTACATCCATGGCATGGCCATCGCGCCGGCGTAGTAGTGGTCGTCCTCGTACCAGCGGTTGTACGCGAACTCGTGTCCCGGGTGCGGTTCGACCAGGGTGATCAGGGCGTGCCCCGGGCGTACGCCGTAGGGGCCGACGGCGGCCAGTTCGGCGTAGGCGTCGCTGCGGGTGTCCTCTGCCATGGGTCCGCCCTGCCCTTCTCTTCCTTCGACGCTTCCTGCGGCTCTTCCCTAGCCCATTGGTCGCCCCTACTCTGACGCCCCGTCAGTAAAACTGCCAGAGCCTGGAGGCACCCATGCCGTCATCGCTGCTCACCGGGAAGACCGTCGTCGTCTCGGGCGTCGGCGCCGGGCTCGGCCACCAGGTCGCGGCGGCCGTCGTGCGCGACGGTGGCAACGCCGTGCTCGGGGCGCGCACCGAGGCGAACCTCGCCAAGACCGCCGCCGGGATCGACCCCGGGGGCGCGCACACCGCGTACCGGGCGACCGACATCACCGACGAGTCCCAGTGCCGGGCGCTGGCCGCGCTGGCGTGCGACCGCTTCGGTGGGATCGACGCGGTCGTCCATGTCGCCGCCTGGGACAGCTACTTCGGCGGTCTTGAGGACGCGGACTTCGACAGCTGGCACGGGGTGCTCGACGTCAATCTGCTCGGCACCCTGCGGATGACCCGGGCGTGCCTGCCCGCGCTCAAGGAGCGGCGGGGCGGTTCGGTGGTCTTCATCGGTACGCAGTCGGCGGTGGCGGCGCCCTCGGAGGTGCGGCAGGCCGCGTACGCGGCGTCCAAGGGCGCTCTGACGTCGGCGATGTACTCCCTCGCGCGGGAGCTGGGGCCGCATCGGATCCGGGTCAACACGGTGTTGCCGGGGTGGATGTGGGGGCCGCCGGTCGAGGCGTTCGTCCGGTTCACGGCGGGGGCCGAGGGTGTGCCGGAGCCGGAGGTCCGGGGGCGGCTCGTCGCGCGGATGGCGCTGCCGGAGCTGGCCACGGACGGCGATGTGGCGGACGCGGTGGTCTTTCTCGCCTCCGAGCGGGCTCGGGCCATCACCGGGCAGTCCCTGCTGGTCAATGCGGGCGAGCTGATGCGGTAGGCGGTCCCCTGCGGGTGCGTGGGAGCTGCTGGGCGCGCAGTTCCCCGCGCCCCTGACAGGGCACCTCTCAGGGTCAGATATATGAATCCGAATCACCTCAGCGAACGAATTTGCCTGCTCTTGACCTTACCCCCCGTTGTCGTCGGCGTGTGGCCGAACCCACGATGAGCACGCACTTCCGGGCCGTTCGCCGCGCCCGCGAGCCGTTCCGGCGGAGTGCGAGGCGTTGTGCGCAGTTCACCAGGCGGACCCCTGGAGGGCCATATGAACAGTCTCGACTGGGCCGTGCTCATCGGCTACTTCGGTGTGATGGTCGCGATCGGCGTGTGGTCCCACAAGCGCGTCGACAACGTCAGCGACTTCTTCACGGCCGGCGGGAAGATGCCCTGGTGGCTCTCCGGCATCTCGCACCACATGTCGGGGTACAGCGCGGTGATGTTCACCGGGTACGCCGGTATCGCGTACACCTACGGCGTGACGTCCTTCGTCACCTGGTCCTTCCCCATCGCGCTCGGCATCGCCATCGGCGCCCGGCTCTTCGCGCCCCGCATCAACCGCCTGCGGTCACGGCTGCACGTCGCCTCGCCCCTCGAATACCTGAAGAACCGCTACAACCTGAAGACCCAGCAGGCGCTCGCCTGGTCCGGGATGCTCCTGAAGATCGTGGACGTGGGCGCCAAGTGGGCGGCGATAGCAACCCTGTTGGCGGTCTTCACCGGGGTCTCCCTGAACCAGGGCATCCTCATCACCGGCGTCGTCACGGCGGTCTACTGCACCATCGGGGGCCTGTGGGCGGACGCGCTCACCGAGCTGGGGCAGTTCGTCATCCAGCTGCTCGCCGGGATCGCGATGTTCGTGGCCGTCGTCGCCGAGCTGGGCGAGTTCGGCGGGTTCTTCGGCGTCTGGGACGAGCCGGAGCTTGCGGGGCACGGGAAGCCGCTGGTCGGGCCGTACGGCACGGTCTTCCTGCTCGCGTTCCTCTTCATCAAGCTCTTCGAGTACAACGGCGGCATGCTCAACCAGGCGCAGCGCTATATGGCGACCGCCAACGCCAAGGAGGCCGCGCGGTCCGCGAAGCTCTCCGCGATCCTGTGGCTGGTCTGGCCCGTCGTCCTCTTCTTCCCCATGTGGATGTCGCCGCTGCTCGTCGACGCGCAGAAGCCCGACGGTTCGGACGCGTACGCCCTGATGACCGAAGAGCTGCTGCCACACGGCCTGTTGGGGCTCGTCATCGTAGGGTTCTTCTCCCACACCATGGCGATGTGCTCATCCGACGCCAACGCGATCGCCGCGGTCTTCACCCGGGATGTGGCGCCCGTGCTCTCGGCCAGGGCGAAGGGCTGGTCGGAGCGCGCGGGTCTGCTCGCCGCCCGGCTGACCACGGTGGTCTTCCTGGGGCTGTCCATGGCGGTCGCGACGCAGGTCGACTCCCCCGCGTTCAAGGACATCATCACCGTCGTCATCAAGTGGGTCGCCGGTCTGATGGGCCCCATCGCGATCCCGATGATGCTGGGCCTGCTGCGCGCGTTCCGCAGGTCCGGGCCGACCGCGGCGCTGACCAGCTGGGGCGCCGGTCTCTTCGCCTTCTACCTCGTCAACTACCCGATCGACGGGGCGATCGCGGGCGGTGTGGCACTTCAGTACCAGGTGTCGATCCCGCTGGCGGTGTCGCTCGTCCTCTACGTCGTCATCGGTTACGTGAAGCCGGAGGACACCCCGGAACGGGACGCGCTCATCGAGCGGATCAACACGGACGACGATGGGTCCGAGGGCGCCGAGGGGGCCGCCGCGGACGTGCCCGTGCCCGCCGAGTCGCCTCAGGCGCGCGGATAGCGGGCGAGCCAGCCCGGGGAGGAGACGGCGGGCCCGTGCAGGGCGGGGCCCTGGGTCATCTCCATGGCGAAGTCGTCCGCCAGCTCCAGGACCGTGGGGCGGCCCTCCAGCTCGGTGAGCCAGCCCGGCGGCAGCGCGGTCTCCCCGTGCAGCGCGCCGAGCAGCGCCCCGCAGAGCGCGCCCGTGGCGGCCGACGCCCCACCGTGGTTGACGGCGAGCCGCACGCCGTGGCGGATGTCCTCGCCGACCAGGGCGCAGTAGACGGCGGCGGCGAGTGCCCCCTCGGCGGTGCCGTCCGCGAGCAGCTCCTCCACGCGCGCGGGCGCGGGCATGCCCTGGCGTACGGCGCCCAGCGCGTGCCGGAGCGCGTCGGCGACGGGCGGGTGGCCGGGGTGGGCGGCGAGCAGGGCGAGGGTCCGCTGGATCGCTCCGTCGAGGGACTCCCCGCGGGCGAGGCCGTGCACGATGACGGCGTGCGCTCCGGCGGCGAGGTAGGCGGTGGGGTGGCCGTGGGTCTGGACGGCGCACTCGACGGCGAGTTGCAGGACGAGCTGCGGCTCCCAGCCGACGAGGAGGCCGAAAGGTGCGGATCGGACGGCGGCCTCGGGGCCGCGCTCGTCGGGGTTCTTGGGGGTGTCGAGGGTTCCCATGACGATGTTGCCGAGGCCGAGGAGGCAGGCGCGGGGCGGGTTGCGGCGCGTGTACAGCCACTCCTCCCGGGCCAGCCACCCGTCCTCCTTGCGCCGCTCGTCCGGTCCCCAGTCGCTCTGGGTGGCGACCCAGCGGCGGTAGGCGCGGTGCAGGTCGGTCGGCGGGTGCCAGGCGCCGGTGTCGCGGCGCACCTGGGCGCGTATGAGCCCGTCGACGGTGAAGAGGGTGAGCTGGGTGGCGGCGGTCACCGCGCCGCGTCTGCCGTACGCGGGGACGGGCTCGGTGAGACCCGCGTCGCCGTGGGCCTCCCGTATCTCGTCGAGGGAGAGGTCGTCGACGGGCGCCCCGAAGGCATCGCCCACGGCGGCTCCGAGGAGCGTGCCGCGCACCCGGCTGCGGAAGTCCTGCTGCTCGGCGCGGCCCCAGACACCGGTGGCTGCTGCAGTGCCCACGGGACCTCCCTCCGTGCCTCGCCAGGTGCGGCTGCGCAGCACTGTAATCGAACGGGAACGATCGATTCAGACGGCAAGGGGAATGCGAGGAGTCGCCCTCGGGGTCGCTTTTGGACGACGTTCACCGGACCTTCGCAGTTGCTGCGGATCCTACGGAATATTTGGTTCCGGAATGCCCCGGATCCGCTCCCTCTGCTCCCGCGCCCACGCGTACCCCGGATCGACCCGCAGCGCCTCCTCCAGGGACGCCAGCGCCTCGGCCGGGCGGCCCAGCGCTTCCAGGGACAGGGCCCTGCTGCCCCACGCCCACGCGTAGGCCGGGTCGAGGGCGAGTGCCGACTCGTACTCCGCGACGGCCTCCTCGTGGCGGCCCGCCGCGCGCAGCACGTCGCCCCGCTCGCCGCGCGTGCCCGCCACGTCCGGGGCCAGGCGCTGGGCGCGGTCGAGGTCGGCGAGGGCGCCGGGGCCGTCGCCGAGGTGGTGGCGGACGCGGGCCCTGCGGGTCAGGGCCCAGGCGTAGTCGGGCCACAGGGCGAGCGCGCGGTCCAGGTCGGCCAGGGCCTCGTGGGGGCGGCCGAGCGCGAACTTGGACTGGCCGAGGCTGCCCAGGGTCAGCGGCTCCCCCGGGTCCAGCTCGTGCGCCCGCTCCAGCCAGGGCAGCGCCTCCTCGGGGCGGCCCATGCGCCGGTACGTCTCGCCGCGCTGGCGTGCCACCCATGCCGCGCCGGGTGCCAGCTCGGCGGCCTCCGCGAGGGCGACCAGCGCGCTCTCGTACTCGCCGAGGGCCCGGTGGGTGACCGCCAGGTCGTGGTGGCCCCAGGGGTCGTCCGGGGCCAGGGCGATGGCGCGCGCGTGGTCGTCGAGGGCCTCCCGCAGCCGGCCGAGGAGGAAGAGTTGCAGGCCGTGCGCGTTGTGCGCGGCGGCCCTGCCCGCGTCGTCGAGAGCGGCGCGGGTCAGCAGGAGTTCCAGGACGCGCAGCGCCCCGGTCGCCTCGTCGGCGAGGGCCGCCCGGCAGTCGTCGGCCCAGGCCCGCAGGTGCCCCGCGTCGGTGTCGTCGGCCGCGTCCGCCACCGCCTGCGCCCACGCGCGCGCCACGGCCGTGTCCGCGCGGCACGCGTCCACCCCCTCGCGCAGCACCCCGGGCAGCGCGGCCCGGGGCCTCGCGCACAGCCGGTGGTAAAGCTCCTCGACCCGCACCGCACGCCACGCGGGCCGCGTCCACGGGCGCCCCGGCTCACCCCGGTCCTCCTCCTCCAGCGCGGCGCACCGGCGCCGGTACAGCTCGGCGAGGCGGGTGTGCCCCGAACTCCACCGCTCCGGCGCGGAGTTGCGGCGCAGGCGCAGCATCGGGGCGCGTACGACGCCGTGGTAGCGGGCCGCGCCCGCGCGGTCGGTCCGTACGAACGGCATGGTCCGCAGCCACCCGTACAGCTCCGCCGGGCTCTCGCCGCCCTCGGCGCCCTCGGCGTCCTCATCGGTGGAGGTACGTACGACCTCCTCGTCGAGGCGGCGTGGCAGCGCGCACGCGAGGGCGGCCGCGCGGCGCGCCGGGTCCTGCTCCGCCTTGAGGAAGCGCTCGACGGCCGTGGCGCTCGGGTCGCCCACGTCGTCCGGGTCGGCCGGGCCGCTCTCGGCGAGGGTGGAGACGAGCACCGGCAGCCTGCCCGACAGGCGCAGCACCTCCGCGACGACGGGCTCCTCGGTGACGCCCTTGGCGGCGAGGAGGGCGCGCGCCTCGGCGTCCGTGAAGGGCCGCAGGGGCAGCTCGGCGGCGAAGTCCGCGGCGCCCTCCCAGCGGGCGGGGTCGAGGGGGCGCTGGCCCGCGGTCACCACGACGACGTTGGCGGGGAGTTCGCCGTAGCGGTCGGTCGTCATCATGTCGTGCAGCCAGCGGTCGAGGAACGGCGCCGTCCGCTCGTACGTGTCGAAGAACAGGGCCAGCCAGGGCGCGGTGTCGGCGGCCTCGGCGAGCTCGTCCAGGAGCACGGGGGTGAGCACGCGCTCCGGCTCCAGGACGAGGCGGGCGTCGTCCTGCGTGCGGAAGCGGGAGCGCAGCCGGTCGGCGCCCCGCGCGAGGCGGTCCGCGTCGACGACCCCGGCGAAGGCGCCCACCACCGGGACCATGCCGAGTCCGACGACCCCGGCGCGGGCCGCCACGGCGCTGCCCATGGACGGCGCGTCGGGTCCGGGCCCGGGCTCGCGCACGGCGGCTGCGACGGCCTCGTGGCTGCGCTGGCGGTAGGTGGCGAGGGCCCGCTCCAGGTGTTTCAAGGTGCGGCCCTGCTGGGCGAAGTGGGCGGCCAGTTCCGTGACGGTCCCGGGGATGCCGGCCGCTCCCTCGTCGACGTGGGCGACCAGCGCGCCGCGCTCCCTCGCCAGCTGCGCCAGCTCCCGCACGAGGGAGGTCTTGCCGACGCCCGCCGGACCGTGCACATGGAAGAGGAAGCGGTGGCGGTCGTCGTCCGGCGGCACCTCGAAGTTCGCCCGGAACACCCGCAGTTCCTCGCGGCGTCCCACGAACCCGGCACGCCGCCTGCGCCGGATCAGCTCCTGCATCGACACCCTCGCCCGCGCCATCCCGCCCCTCCCCTCCCCTGCCTCCCGCGCCTCTCGGCGTCCGGCCAGTCTCGCGCCTACGTACGGCATACGTACGTCATACGTGCGTGCCGCGAGGTGAACGGCGGCCGTCGTCCGTCGAACGTACGGATCACGTAACGGAGTTCCTGCGGTGTACAACCTTCACTCCGGGCAACCTGTCTCCTCTTCCGTCACAGACGTTCCTCACAGGAGGCTCAGTGCCCCGCCGCACACTCATCACCGCCATCGCCGTCGCCGCCCTGGCCGCCCCGCTCGCCATCTCCGCCACCGCGGGCACGGCGTCGGCCGCGCCCGTGCCGCCCCGCACGCCGATGACCGACTTCAACCGCGACGGGTACCCCGACCTCGCGGTCGCCGCGCCCTTCGGCACCGTCGACGGCGTCGAGAAGGCGGGCTACATATCCGTCGTGTACGGCACCGCGTCCGGGCCCGGCACGCCACGCCACCAGGTCATCGACCGCACCACGCCGGGCGTCCCCGGTGAGCCCGCGGGTACGCACGCCTTCGGTTACCAGATGTCCCCCGGCGACCTGGACGGTGACTCGTACACCGACCTGCTCGTCTCCGGCGGTGACGACGACGGCAACAAGGCCACCGTGCTCTGGGGCTCCAAGGACGGTCTGACCGGCCAGGACACCGTCCTGCCGTACCGGTACTCCGAGTTCGCCCTGGGCGACTTCAACGGCGACGGCAAGCGCGACCTCGTCGTGAACTCCGACCCGAGCGACGACCCGAACTACTCCGGGATGACGATCCAGTACGGGCCCTTCACCCGGGACGGCAAGACGCGCACCCGCGACAGCATCACCACGGACGACAGCGGCAACTCGGGCCTGCGCTCCTTCATCACCGGCGACATGACGGGCGACGACGTCGACGACATCGTCACCACGCACGGCTTCGAGGAGATGCAGCACGAGGCCCACTTCTGGAAGGGTTCGAGGACCGGCGTCAGCCACACCTCGAAGTACCTCGGCACGGCCTACAGCGGCACCGTCGGCGACGTCGACGGCGACGGATACGGCGACCTGATCACCCGCGACATCGGCGGTGTCACCGAGGAGATCGACTCCGCCCCGGGCAGCATCACGATCCAGTACGGCACCTCCACCGGCCCCAGCAACACGCGCAAGAAGGTCATCACGCAGGCCACCGCGGGCGTCCCGGGCGCCAGTGAGAGGGACGACGCGTTCGGCGCCTCCCTCAGCGCGGGCGACGTGAACGGCGACGGCAAGGCGGAGGTCGCGGTCGGCGTCCCCGGCGAGAGCCTCGACGCGGCCACCGGCACCGGCGCGGTCATCCTGCTCAAGGGCGCCTCCAAGGCCGCCGGCGGCATGACGGGCAAGGGCGCCGTCGCCTACAACCAGACGACCGCCGGGGTCCCCGGGGTCTCCGAGGCGGGCGACGACTTCGGCCGCCAGGTCTCCCTCACCGACCTGAACAAGGACGGCAAGGCCGATCTGACCGTCACGGCTCCCGGCGAGGACGGCACGTACGCCGACTCGGGCGCCCTGTGGAACCTCTTCGGCTCCACGAGCGGCCTCACCACGACGGGCGCCACCACGCTCAGCCCGGTGAAGCTCGGCGCGCCGGAGAAGGACGCCAAGTTCGGCCACACGCTCGTCGGCTGACCACCGCCTCCCCGGACCCCTCCCCCCTCTCTCTGGAGAACCAGTTGCGACGCTCCCTCACGGCCGCCCTCGCGGTCACCACGCTCCTCACGCCGCTCGCCCTCGTCGCCACGGCGGGCTCCGCGTCGGCCGCCCCGGTGCCGCCGCGCACCCCGCTCGTCGACTTCAACCACGACGGGTACGCCGACGTCGCGATCTCCTCGGTCGGCGGCTGGCAAGGCACGACGCCCGGCACGGTCACGGTCATCTACGGCTCGGCCTCGGGCCCCGACACCGCCCACGCGACCTTCGGCCGCGCCACCCCGGGCGTCCCCGGCGACCCGCAGGACGGCGGACGCTTCGGCTCGCAGACGGCTGCCGCCGATCTCGACGACGACCAGTACACGGACCTCGTCATCAGCGGCGACGGCAACGCCGTCGTCCTGTGGGGTTCGGCGTTGGGCCTGCACGGCGAGAAGAGCTCCGAGCTGCCCTGGCGCGGCAGCGACGTCACCGCCGGCGACTTCAACGGCGACGGCAAGCGGGACCTGGTCACGGGCGATATCGAGGGCGAGCCCGACCCCGGCGACGACCTCTTCGGGATGTCGGTGTCGTACGGACCGTTCACCCGCGACGGCAAGGCCGCGAGCAAGCAGCAGGTGCCCACCCAGCGGGAGTTCGGCGAATCCGCCTTCGTGGTCGGCGACGTCACGGGTGACGGCGCCGACGACATCGTCTCCAGCCACGGCTTCGAGGAGCGGGCGTACGGCAGCCAGTTCTGGAAGGGCGGCAAGGGCGGTGTGAGCACCACGTCGAAACCGCTCGACGCCACGTACAGCGGGGCGATCGCGGACGTAGACAAGGACGGCTACGGCGACCTGATCGTCCGCGACATCGGCGGCAACTACGAGGACATGCCCTACCAGAAGGGCACGATCCTCGTCAGGTACGGAACGCCGGCCGGGCCCTCCGCGACCCGCACCGCGAAGATCACCCAGGACACGGCGGGCGTCCCCGGCGTCGGCGAGGTGGGCGACGAGTTCGGCTCCTCGATCAGCGCGGGCGACGTCAACGGCGACGGCTATGCGGACGTGGCCGTCGGCATCCCCGGCGAGGACATCGACGCCGTCGCGGACGCGGGCAGCACCGTGCTCCTGAAGGGCTCCCGCACCGGTCTGACCGGTACGGGCGCGCAGGCCTTCCAGCAGTCCACGACCGGGGTGCCCGGCGTCTCGGAGAAGAACGACAAGTTCGGCGCCCAGGTCCTGCTCTCCGACACCAACAAGGACGGCAAGGCCGACCTGACGGCGACCGCGCCCACGGAGGACGGCACCTACGCCGACTCCGGTGCCGCCTGGTACCTGCGCGGCGCCGCGCGCGGCCTGACCGTCACCGGCATCACGTCCTACAGCCCGAGGTCGCTCGGACTTCCGGAGGACCGCGTGGAGTTCGGCGGCGCGCTGACCCGCTAGGGCCTGTCCGGTCAGCGCCCGCCCTGCTGCCGCTGAGGGACGTCAGTCCACCAGCGGCAGCAGCTCCGGCAGCTGCCCGTCCGAGGCCCGCGCCGCCCGCTGCCGCTCCTCGGGCACCTCGCCGTAGAGCGTCGTACGCGGCTTGGCGGGCCGCCCTGCCGTCTCCGCGATGGCGACCAGGTCCTCGATGGACCGGTACGAGCCGTAACTGGAGCCCGCCATGCGGGAGATGGTTTCCTCCATCAGCGTCCCGCCGAGGTCGTTCGCGCCGGACCTGAGCATCTCGGCGGCGCCCTCCTGGCCGAGCTTCACCCAACTGGTCTGGATGTTGGGGATGTGCGGGTGCAGCAGGATCCGCGCCATCGCCGTCACCGCGCGGTTGTCGCGGGTGGTCGGCCCCGGCCGGGCGATGCCCGCGAGATAGACGGGCGCGTTCGTATGGATGAAGGGCAGCGTCACGAACTCCGTGAAGCCGCCGGTCTCCTGCTGGATCGCGGCCAGCGTGCGCAGGTGGCCGAGCCAGTGGCGCGGCTGGTCCACATGGCCGTACATCATCGTGGACGAGGAGCGGATGCCCAGCTCGTGCGCGGTCTTGATGACCTCGATCCAGGTGGCCGTCGGCAGTTTGCCCTTGGTGAGGATCCAGCGCACCTCGTCGTCGAGGATCTCGGCGGCCGTCCCCGGGATCGAGTCCAGGCCCGCCTCCTTGGCGGCGGTGAGCCATTCCCGTATCGAGAGCCCGGTCCTGGTCGCGCCGTTGACGACCTCCATCGGCGAGAAGGCGTGCACGTGCATGCCCGGCACGCGCTCCTTCACCGCCCGCGCGATGTCGAAGTAGGCGGTGCCCGGCAGGTCGGGGTGGATGCCGCCCTGCATGCACACCTCGACGGCGCCGACGTCCCAGGCCTGCGCGGCCCGGTCGGCGACCTGGTCGAGGGAGAGGGTGTAGGCGTCCGCGTCGGTCCTGCGCTGGGCGAAGGCGCAGAAGCGGCAGCCGGTGTAACAGACGTTGGTGAAGTTGATGTTGCGGGTGACGATGTACGTGACGTCGTCGCCGTTGACCGTCTTGCGGATGTCGTCCGCGATGGAGCAGAGCGCGTCAAGCGCGGGCCCGTCGGCGTGCAGCAGCGCCAGCGCCTCGTCGTCGGTCAGCCTGGTCGGGTCGTCGGCGGCCGTGGCGAGGGCCGCGCGGACGTCGCCGTCGATGCGGGAGGGCACCAGGCCGGGCGCGGCCTGCTCGCGCAGGGCCTCCCAGTCGCCGTACACCTCGTCGAAGTCGTCGCGGCGGTCGGCGGTGCGGCCGGTGGTGTCGATCGTGCGGTGCAGGTCGGTGCGGCCGGACGAGGCGACGTACCCCTCGTCGGGCTCCTGCCAGGGGTGGCCCTCGACGACCGCGTCGGGGAGGGCGAGGCCGGTCTCCGGGTCGGCGAGCGCGCGCAGGTGCGGGAGCAGGCGCGGGTCGAGCCAGGGTTCGCCGCGCTGGACGAACTCCGGGTAGACGCAGAGCCGTTCGGCGAGCGTGAAGCCAGCGGCGGCGGACCGCTCGGCGAGTTCGGCCAGCCGCGGCCAGGGCTTCTCGGGGTTGACGTGGTCGATCGTCACCGGTGACACGCCGCCCCAGTCGTCGATGCCGGCACCGATCAGCCGCTCGTACTCGCCCGCGATGAGGTTCGGCGGGGCCTGGATGTTGCCCGCCGGGCCCATGATGTGGCGGGCGACGGCGATGGTGGCGACCAGGTCGTCGATCTCGGCGTCGGGCATGCCGCGCATCGCCGTGTCCGGCTTGGCGCGGAAGTTCTGGATGATCAGTTCCTGGATGCCGTGGTAGGAGCGGGCCACGCGGCGCAGCGCGAACAGTGACTCCGCGCGCTCCTCGTACGTCTCGCCGATGCCGATGAGCAACCCGCTGGTGAACGGCACCGACGAGCGCCCGGCGTCCTCCAGCACCCGCAGTCGCACGGCCGGTTCCTTGTCGGGCGAGCCGTAGTGCGGCTGGCCCGGCTCGCTCCACAGCCGCTCCGATGTCGTCTCCAGCATCATGCCCATGCTGGGCGCGACCGGCTTGAGCCGCTGGAAGTCCGTCCACGACATCACGCCGGGGTTGAGGTGCGGGAGCAGGCCCGTCTCCTCCAGGATGCGGATCGAGATGGCGCGGACGTAGGCGATGGTGTCGTCGTACCCCTCGGCCTCCAGCCACTCGCGGGCCTCGGGCCAGCGGTCCTCCGGCTTGTCGCCGAGGGTGATCAGGGCTTCCTTGCAGCCCATCGCGGCGCCGCGCCGCGCGATGTCCAGGACCTCATCCGGGGACATGAACATGCCGTGCCCGTCGCGGCGCAGCTTCCCGGGCACGGTCGCGAAGGTGCAGTAGTGGCACTTGTCACGGCAGAGCCGGGTGAGCGGGATGAACACGCTCTTGGAATACGTGATGACTCCCGGGCGCCCCGCGGCCTCCAGGCCCGCGTCACGCACCCGGGCAGCCGACGCGGTCAGGTCGTCGAGGTCGTCGCCGCGCGCCTGGAGCAGGACGGCGGCCTCCGTCACATCGAGCGCGACACCGTCCCTGGCCCGCCTGAGCGCGCGCCGCATGGCGTTCGCGGTGGGTCGTCCGGCCTCGTCGGGCTGCGCGCTGTTGGTCATGTCTCCGAGCATACGAGCGACAACGCCTGACCTGTACAGATACTTCCGATCAGGCCGCCGGGGGGCGACCGGGCTACGGATTCACGGGTTCTCGGATTCACGGGTTCACGGGTTCACGTGCCGCTGTGCCGCGTCGAGCGCCGCGCGCACCTCCGCGTCCCCGGCCGCGGGCAGCTGCACGATGACCTCGTCGACGCCCAGCTCGGCGTAGTGCGCGAGCTTGCCCGCGTCGGGCACGACGCCCGTCAGGGCCACGTACAGGTCGTCCGGCTCGCGCCCCGCGTCCGCCCACGCCGTGCGCAGCGCGGGCAGCGCCGCGCGCAGGCCGCTGCCGCCGATGGGCATCCAGCCGTCGGCGTACTCCGCGATGTGCGCGAAGAGCCCGGGCCCGGCGGCCCCGCCGATGAGGGTGCGCGGCCCGTACAGCGGCCCTTTCGCGAGCCGTTTGCGGGGTGCGCGCAGCGGCTTCGGATGGGCCTCGCTCGGCCGCACCGATCCGAACTCACCCTCGTACTCAGTGGGTTGATCGGACCACAGCGCCCGCATGAGGGCCATCCGGTCCCGGACGAGGTCCCGGCGCCGGGGCCACGGGACGCCGTGGTCCTCGGCCTCCTCGCGGTTCCAGCCGTAGCCGATGCCGAGGGTGACGCGGCCGCCCGAGAGGTGGTCGAGGGTGGCGATCTGTTTGGCGAGGTCGATGGGGTCGTGCTGGGCGACCAGGGCGATGTTCGTGCCGAGGGCGATCCGCTCCGTGACGGCGGCGGCCTGGGCGAGGGCGACGAAGGGGCTGAGCATCCGGGCGCACTCGGGCGGCAGCTCGCCGCCTGGGTAGGGGGTTTCGGGGGGTACGGGGATGTGGGTGTGCTCGGGGACGTAGAGGCCGTCGAACCCACGCCCCTCCAGCTCCCGGGCCAGCGGCGCCGGGGCGATCGTGGTGTCGGTCAGGTACAGGGTCGCGGAGATGCGCACGGGTGCCTCCGGAGGTGTCGGTGCTTCCTCGGTCCTCGGTGCTTCCTGGTGCTTCCTCGGTGATTCCTATCCCCGGAAAGTCGGTTGGTCCATGGCCGCGGCCTCATTACCGTGGCGCCGGTGAACAGAAGACGGCAGAAGAAGCTGACCGAACGCCTGGTTTTCGCCGCGCTGCTCGGCGACACCCCCGTGGTGGCCGCCGTCCTGCGCACCGGGGTCGACCCGCGGCTGCCGAACGCCGAGGGCACGCTCCCCCTGTACTCGGCATCGGTGAACGGCGAGGCCGAGGCCGTGCGGCTGCTGCTGCGGGCGGGCGCGGACCCCGACGCGGAGAGCGGCCACGGCTCCGAGGGCACACCGCTGTGCGGGGCGGCTTGCTGGGGTCACGTCGACGCGGTCCGCGAACTCCTCGCCCACGGCGCCGACCCGGACCTCCGCGAGGACGGCGGCACGGGGTGGTCCCCGCTGCGCTGGGCGCGCAACGGCCCGCATCCGGAGACCGAGGCGGCGCTGGTGGCGGCGGGCGCCACCGAATAGCGCCCCAGGGCCGGCCGTCCTACGGCCACCGGGTGGAAATCCGTCAATCGTCTTCCCTTGCCGCACAGTTCACGGCTCAATACCAGGGTTGCCCGCACCACCCACGTCACCATCGACACCCTGGGGAGCCGCACATGTGCGAGGACGCCGTCCACCCGGCACACGAGGGCCTGAATCGGCGCGGACTGTTCGTGACGGGAGCCGCCGCCGCGCTTACGTTGAACAGCGTGAGCTTCGCGAGCGGCGCCGACCGGCGCGCCCCGGGTCGCGAGCCGGGGAGCAAGGAGACCAGAACGGTCCGCGGCACACTGCCCGTCGGGGCGCCGGACTTCGTGTACCTGCCGGTGGAGGTCCCCGAGGGAGTCAGCGAGCTGCGCGTCGCGTACACCTACCAGAAGCCGCCCGTCCCCGCCGGTACGCAGGGCAACGCCCTGGACATCGGCGTCTTCGACGAGCGCGGCACCGAGCTGGGCGGCAAGGGCTTCCGCGGCTGGTCCGGCGGCGCCCGCACCGAGTTCTTCATCCGCGCCGACGAGGCGACGCCCGGCTACATCCCGGGCCGGATCCGCGCGGGCACCTGGAACATCGCGCTCGGCCCGTACACGGTCGCCCCCGAAGGCCTCCCCTACGAGGTGACGATCACCCTCACCTACGGGGCGCCCGGCAGGACCCCGAAGCCGGTCTACCCGCCCGAGCGCGCGAAGGGCCGCGGCCGCGCCTGGTACCGCGGCGACTGCCACCTGCACTCCGTGTACTCCGACGGCAGGCGCACCCTCGCCGAGATCGCCGCGCTCGCCCGCGCCGCCGGCCTGGACTTCATCAACAGCTCGGAACACAACACGCACTCGGCGCACGCGCACTGGGCCGAGCACGCGGGCGACGACCTGCTGATCATGCTCGGCGAGGAGGTGACGACCCGCAACGGCCACGTGCTCTCCCTCGGCGCGGACCCGGGCACGTTCGTCGACTGGCGTTACCGCGCCCGCGACAACCGCTTCGGCAGGTACGCGCGGCGGATCCGCGACGCGGGCGGCCTCGTCGTGCCCGCCCATCCGCACGCCACCTGCGTGGGCTGCAACTGGAAGTTCGGCTTCGGCGAGGCGGACGTGGTCGAGGTGTGGAACGGCGCCTACACCCCGGACGACGAGGTCTCCCTCGCCGACTGGGACAGCATGCTCGTGGCCTCCGTACGCGGGGGCAGGCCGTGGATCCCGGCGATGGGCAACAGCGACGCCCACCGCGACCCCGACCGGATCGGCGGCCCGCAGACGGTGGTCCTCGCCGACGACCTGACCCGCGAGGCCATCCAGGAGGGCCTGCGCAGGGGCCGCTCCTACATCGCCGAGTCCAAGTCGGTGGAGCTGACCTTCTCGGCGGCGGGCGGCCGGGGCAAGCACGCGGGCATCGGCGAGCGCCTCGCCGTGGACCGCGACACCCCGGTCACGGTCCGCCTGGACGTCAAGGGCGCCCCCGGCTGCACGGTCCGCATCGTCACCGACCAGGGCCTCCTGCACACAAGCGCGGCCCTGCCGGAGTCCGGGGCGGGCACGGTGGAGTGGCGCACGACACCGTCGTACGCGGCGTACGTCCGGGCGGAGGTCCGCCACCCCTCGACGACCCCGGGCCTGCCGGGCCCGCCCGCGGCCTTCACGAACCCGGTCTTCCTGGGGCGGTGAATCCTCAGCCGGGTCCTCAGCCGGGCCAGACGATCGACTGGAGTTCGCTGTACGCGTGCAGGGCGTAGGAGCCGACGTCCCGGCCGACGCCGCTCTTCTTGAAGCCGCCGAAGGGGGCCTCCATGTTCCGGCCGACCGTGTTGACGCCGACGCCGCCCGCCCGCAGGCGGCCCGCGACGCGGAAGGCCCGGGACACGTCGGCCGACCAGACGTAGTCGATGAGGCCGTAGTCGCTGTCGTCGGCGAGGGCGATCGCCGTCTCCTCGGCGGCCTGGGGGGTGGCGGCGTCGAAGGGGACGACCACGACGACCGGGCCGAAGATCTCCTCCCGGACGACCCGCATGTCGGGGGTGCAGTCGGCGAGCAGGGTCGGGGCGACGTAGAAACCTTTGGTGAACCCGGGCCCGGTGGGGCGCTCGCCGCCCGCGACGACGCGGGCGCCCTCCTTGCGGCCGAGGTGCACGTACGACTCGATCCGGTCGCGGTGCGCGGCGGAGATGACGGGCCCGACGACCGTGTCGGGCTCGCGCGGGTCGCCGACCTTCAGCCGCCCGATGTAGCCGGACAACATCTCCACCAGCCGTTCGTAGACCCCGCGTTGGGCGAGCACGCGCGTCGGCGCGGTGCAGATCTGGCCGCTGTAGAAGGAGAAGGTGGTGCCGATACCGGCGACGGCCGCGTTCAGGTCCGCGTCGTCGAAGACGATCGCCGCGCCCTTGCCGCCCAGCTCCATCAGCTGCCGCTTCATGCCGCGCCCGCAGACCTCGCCGATGCGCTGCCCGACCGCCGTCGACCCGGTGAAGCTCACCATGTCGACGTGGCGTGAGTCGACGGCCGCCTCGCCCACCTCGGTGCCCGTACCGGAGACGACGTTCACGACGCCGGGCGGCACCCCCGCCTCCTCCAGCGCGGCCGCCATCCCGTACACGGAGAGGGGGTCCTGCGGGGCCGGTTTGACCACGACCGTGTTGCCCATGGCGAGCGCGGGCGCGACCTTGCCCGCCGGGTTGGCCCACGGGTTGTTGTACGAGGTGACGCAGGTGACGACGCCGACGGGCCGGCGCACGGCCAGCGCCCCCATCACCCCCGCCCGCCCTATGGGCCCCGCCTCGTTGATCTGCGGCGGCAGGGCCGTCTCCACCGGTTCCAGCGCCCCCTTCGCGTACCGCTGGAAGCGGGAGACGGCGACCGCGACCTGCATGCCGCGCGCGGTGGCGGTCGTCGCGCCGGACTCGGCCCCGGCCAGTTCGGCGTACGAGGCGAAGTCGCGCCGGATCACCGAGGCCGCGCGGGAGAGGACCGCGGCCCGCTCCTCGGGGCTCGTGCGGGACCAGCTCGCGAAGGCGTCGCGGGCCGCCGAGGCCGCCGCGTGGACCTGCTCGCGGCTCGCCTCGGGCGCGAGGCCGACGACCTCCTCGGTCGCCGGGTCGATCACCTCGTAGTGCCCGCAGTCGGGCTCGACCCACTCGCCGCCGATGAACAGCCGCCGCTCCCGCGTCACTTGGTGCTCACCGTCCTGGTGTCGCGCCCGGAGCGCAGGATCCTCCCCGGTACCGCGCCCGTGACCTCGTCCCCGCGGATCACCTCGACGCCGTTCACCCAGACCGCCTCCACGCCGATCGCCCTGGAGTCCAGGCGCGGGCTGTCGCCGGGCAGGTCGTGGACGAGCGTGGCCTTGCCCGCGTCGATCCGCTCCGGGTCGAAGAGGACGAGGTCGGCGTGGTGGCCCTCGACGATCCGGCCGCGCTCGCGCAGCCCGAGGAGCTGCGCCGGGTCGTCGGTGAGCATCTTGACGGCCTGCTCCAGACCGACGAGCTTGCGCCCGCGCAGACAGTCCCCGAGGAAGCGGGTCGTGTAGGGCGCGCCGCACATGCGGTCCAGGTGCGCTCCCGCGTCCGAGCCGCCCAGCAGGACGTCCTCGTGCTGCCAGGTCGCGGCGCGCAGGGCCCAGGAGTCGGGGTCGTTGTCGGTGGGCATGGGCCAAAGGACCGTACGCAGTTGGTCATGGGCACATATCTCGACGATGCACTCGAAGGGCTCCTGGCCGCGTTCGGCGGCGATGTCGGCCACGACCCGCCCGGTGAGCCCGTCGTTCGCCTCGGAGTACGTGTCGCCGATGACGTACCGGTCGAAGCGGGCGAGGCGCCTGAAGACGCCCGCCTCCTTGCTCTCCGCGTGCCGCAGCATCTCCGCGCGCACCTCGGGGTCGCTCAGTCGGGCGATCCGCTCGGGCACGGGCAGGCCGAGGATGTCGCCCCAGCCGGGGATGAGGTTGAGGGCGCAGAAGGTGCCGAGCGACATGTTCATGGGGGTGAGGATCGGCATGGTGAGGGCGACGATCCGGCCACCCGCCTCGCGGGCGCGCTCACTGGGCACGAGCTGGCGGGGCACGCGTTCGGGGACGGCGGCGTCGATGGTGAGGACGTTCCAGTTGAGGGGCCGCCCGGCGGCCACGCTCATCTCGACCAGCAGGTCGATCTCCTCGTCGGCGAACTGGTCGAGACACCCCGCGACGATCGCTTCGAGCTGCGTCCCCTCGTGCTCGGCGACGGCACGGCAGAGCGCGAGCAGCTCATCGGGCCTCGCGTGCCGGGACGCCACGGGCTGCCCGTCGCCGTCGGAGTGAGTGGAGGACTGCGTGGTGGAGAGCCCCCACGCGCCCGCGTCCATCGCGTCGTGCAGGAGCCGGACCATCTCGTCGAGCTGCGCGGGCGTCGGCTGCCCGCCGACGGCGTCCGCGCCCATCACGTACCGCCGCAGGGCGCAGTGCCCCACCATGAACCCGGCGTTGACGGCGACGCGGCCCTCCAGGGCGTCCAGGTACTCCCCGAACGAACTCCACGTCCAGGGCGCGCCCTCCTCCAGCGCCACCAGCGACATGCCCTCGACCTTCGACATCATCCGCCGCGTGTAGTCGGCGTCCTCGGGCCGCCCGGGGTGCAGCGGCGCGAGCGTGAACCCGCAGTTGCCGCCCACGACGGTGGTCACGCCGTGGTTGAGGGAGGGCGTGGCGTACGGATCCCAGAACAGCTGGGCGTCGTAATGCGTGTGCGGATCGACGAACCCCGGCGCGAGGACCCGCCCCCGGGCGTCCTCGCGCGTCGCGGCCTGCTCGGTGACGGCACCGGGTTCGGCGATGACGGCGATGCGGCCGCCTCGTATGCCGACGTCGGCGGCGAAGGCGGGGGCGCCGGTCCCGTCGACGACGGTCGCGCCCTGGATGAGGTGGTCGAGCATGACGGGACGTCCCCTTTCGGAGAACGGAATTGTCTGTGCGCAACTGGCGCGTCGAGCGAGTCGGGCCGGCGTTCGAGGACGAGCCCGGGGCCGGCAAGCATCAGCCCGTCCGGCGTTTGAGGACGAGCCCGAAGGGCGATGGGCGGCACCCCGGCTTCCGTCCGGGAGAGGAAGCCGGGGCAGCTGAAGGGGTCCTCAGGACGCGGCCGCCTCCCGGAACCGGGAGGTCCGATGCACAGGGTCCGTATCAATCTTCGGAATCACATGCTCACCGATCAACCGGATCGTGTTCTTCGTGTCCTCGGGCGAGACCCCGATCGGCAGCCCGAAGCTGAGCTGATCCGCCCCGGCCTGCTCCCACCGCTTGCACTGCCGGAAGACCTCGTCCGGGTCGCCGCAGATCATCAGCTCCTCGGCGATGAGCAGCTCGATGATCTCCTCGCTGTACGCGGGGAGGAGTTCGGGCCACTGGGGGATGCCCTCGGGCCGGGGGAAGGTGTCGTGGTAGCGGAAGAGCAGCGACTGGAGGTAGTTGAGCCCGCCGCCGACGGCGATCTCGACGGCCTTGGCATGGGTCTCCGCGCAGATCGCCGTGGAGGTCACCATGACGTTGTCGTTGACGAAGTCGCCGATCGCCCGGGCCTCCTTCACGGCCGACTTGTACGACTCGACGACCCACTCCATGTCGGAGACCTTCTGCACGCTGAAGCCGAGCACCCCGAGCCCCTTCTTCCCCGCCATCGCGTACGAGGACGGGGACCCGGCGGCGTACCACATGGCGGGGTGGGACTTCCCGTACGGCTTGGGCAGGATCTTGCGCGGCGGCAGGGACCAGTGCTTGCCCTGGAAGCCGGCGTACTCGTCCTGGAGCCACATCTTGGGGAACTCGGCGATGGTCTCTTCCCATATCTCCTTGGTGTGGTTCATGTCGGTGATGCCCGGCATGAAGCCGAGGATCTCGTGCGAACCGGCGCCGCGCCCCGTCCCGAACTCGAAGCGCCCTTCGGAGAGGTGGTCGAGCATGGCGACCTTCTCGGCCACCTTGACCGGGTGGTTGACGGGCGCGAGCGGGTTGAAGATGCCCGATCCCAGGTGGATGCGGTCGGTGGCGTGCGCGAGGTAGCCGAGGTAGACGTCGTTGGCGGAGAGGTGGGAGTACTCCTCCAGGAAGTGGTGTTCGGAGGCCCAGGCGTACTTGAAGCCGGACTTGTCCGCCTCGATGACGTACTCGGTCTCCTCGATGAGCGCCTTGTGCTCCGCCTCGGGGTCGACCTTGGCCCGCGCGGCGGGCACGTATCCCTGTACAAAGAGCCCGAATTCCAAGGAGGTTCACCGTCCTCGTGAGGATCGTCCGACCGGCTTTCTGACGGCCCGTCAGATCTAGATGCGTCGACTGTTCCACCGCCCCACCGGGCCGTCAATACTTGACGCCATGTCAGCTCCGCGCTTGCCCGCGCTCAGATGACACTGACCCCCGCGAGCCAGCCGCCGTCGATGACGAAGGGCTGGCCCGTGATGTACGTGGAGTCGTCGCCGGTCAGGAAGAGGGCGAGGGCCGCGATCTCCCGGGCGGTCCCGATCCGCCCCAGCGGCACCAGCTTCTTGTACAGCCCGGCGACCGCCTCCTTAGCCGCCTCGGGGTCGGCGGCCGGGTCGAGCTGGGCGGGGTTGGTCATGGGGGTGTCGACCGCGCCCGGGCAGACGGCGTTGACGCGGATGTTCTTCGCCGCCAGCTCCAGCGCGGCGACGCGGGTGAGGCCGAGGATGGCGTGCTTGGTGGCGGCGTACGCGCCGACGTACGCCATGCCCGTGAGGGCCGTGTAGGAGGCGGTGTTGACGATCGTGCCGCCGCCCGCGGCCGCTATCTCGGGAGCGACGGTACGGATGCCGAGAAAACAGCCCACTTGATTGACCTGAATGACCTGTTGGAACTCTTCGAGGGGCGTGTGGACGAGTTCGTTGAAGCGGAGGATCCCGGCGTTGTTGACGAGCCCGTCGATCTTTCCGTGGGCCTCCTTGGCGAGGGCCACGGCGGCCCGCCAGTCCGCCTCGCGGCCGACGTCCAGGTGGACGTAGGTCGCGGCCCCCTCCCCCTCTTCCTCGCCGATCTCCTTGGCGAGGGCCTCACCCTGCGCGTCGAGCACGTCCGCGACGATGACCTTGGCGCCCTCGGCGGCGAACAGCCTCGCCTCCTGCTCGCCCTGGCCGCGCGCGGCGCCGGTCACGATGATGACGCGGCCGTTCAGTTTGCCGGTGCCAGAGCCGGTGCCGGTGCTGGTGCCCATGCCCATGGGTTGCTCCTAGGTCGTCAGGTGAGGTGGGGTGCCACGTCGGCGCTGAACGCCCGCATCTGATCGGTAAGTTCGGTACGACTGCGCGTGCGAAAGCGGACCTGTATCTGGTCCACACCCATCGCCGCGTACGCGCGCAGCGACTCGGCCAGGGCGTCCGGCTTGCCGTGCAGCGCGCGGCGGCCGACGGGGTGGCCCGGCTCGCCCACGTACAGGGGCTCGGTGATCGCGCCGACCGTGATCGGCGCCTCGATCCCCGCCTCTTCCCGCAGCCGCCTGAGCTTCGCGATCTGCGCGGGGAGCTTCTCGCGCGGGTCGCCCTGCGGCAGCCAGCCGTCGGCGCGGGTGGCGGCGCGGCGGACGGCGGCGGGCGAGGATCCGCCGACCCAGAGGGGTACGTGGCGCTGGGCGGGGCGGGGGCGCTGACCCAGACCGCTGAAGTCGTAGTGGCGGCCGTGGTGTTCGGGGTACTCGTCCGGGCCGAGGGCCGCGTTCAGGGCGTCGATGGCCTCGTCGAGCAGAGCCCCGCGACGCGCGAAGTCGACGCCGAGCGCCGCGAACTCCTCCGGTACGTGTCCCGCCCCGACCCCGAGGATCAGCCGGCCGCCGCTGAGGTGGTCCAGGGTCGCGTACTGCTTGGCGGTGACGAGGGGGTGGCGCAGGCCGACGATGGCGACGTGGCTCATCAGGCGGACGTTCTCGGTGACGGCGGCGAGGTGGGCGAGGGTGGCGACGGGGTCGTACCAGGTGGTGCCCATGCCTTCGGCGAGGCGGCGGGGGATGGCGACGTGGTCGCAGCCGGCGATATAGGCGAAGCCGGTTTCGTCCGCGGTGCGGGCGATCTCTCGCAGGTCGTGCGGGGTCGCGGTGGCTTCCCAGGGTTCGGTGTAGAGGGGGCTTTGGGACTGGATGGGGAGTTGTATGCCGTAGGCGAGGGGAGGGGTAGGGGGAGGGGCAGGGGGAGGTTCAGCTGGCACGGGTATCCACCCACTTCTTGGGGGCTGGGCCTTCCGGCTGGGCGTCACACATGGTGGTTACTGACGGGGCGTCAGGCAAGGGGTCTGGCGGGGGCGCCTTGGGCTCGGTCTGCGCCTTGGCTTCGTGGGTGGGGCGGGGCCGCGGGGGTATGTGCGTGCTCGCCATCTCGGTGCGGGCGCCTGCTGGTTATCGGCTCGGCTATTGGGATCCACTGTGCTGCGCTCGCACATACCCCCACGTCCCCTCCGGCGCGTGCGCGGCTGCGGGCCGGTGGGGCTTCCCGGCCAGCCCCGCCCGCCCACATCGCACGGCAAGCTCCCCACCCACCCACCCGTTTCCCTGACCCGCGTTGTCTGCGCCCCCCGCCCTGCGACGCGCAGGAAACTTCGCCCCCACACCAGCGGGGAGTTCCCCACCCACCCACCCACCCGCGTTCCCTGACCCACATTGACTGCGCCCCCCACCCCGCGGCGCAGGGATCCCCGCCCCTACCCCCACCTCCACAGCACGGGGCAAACGGGTGGGTGGGTGGGGAAGCATCCGCCGCGGAGCGGCGGGACAGGGGAAGCCACGACGGCGGGATGGAGGCGAGACCACCCCAGCCCCGCCAGGGTCACGCCCCCGCCCAAAGCCCCTCCCCCGTAAGACCGAGGAGGCCAATCGCATTGCCCCGCACGATCCGCTCCACCACCCCCGCCGACAAATGCCCCATCTGCGCCTCCCCGACCTCCCGGGACTTGGGCCAGGTGGAGTCCGAGTGCGGATAGTCCGTCTCGTAGAGCACGTTCCCCACCCCGATCGACTCCAGGTTCCTCAGCCCGAACGCGTCGTCGAAGAAACACCCGTACACATGCTCGGCGAACAGCTCGGACGGCGGCCTGCGCACCTTGTCGGCGACCCCGCCCCAGCCTCGGTTCTCCTCCCACACCACGTCCGCCCGCTCCAGGATGTAGGGGATCCAGCCGATCTGGCCCTCCGCGTACATGACCTTCAGATTCGGGAAGCGTTCGAACTTGCCGCTCATCAGCCAGTCCACCATCGAGAAGCAGCAGTTGGCGAAGGTGATGGTGGAGCCGACCGCGGGCGGCGCGTCCGCGGAGGTCGACGGCATCTTGCTGGAGGAGCCGATGTGCATGGCGACCACCGTGCCCGTCTCGTCGCACGCGGCGAGGAAGGGGTCCCACGCGTCGGTGTGGATGGAGGGCAGCCCGAGATGCGGCGGGATCTCGGAGAAGGCGACCGCCCGCACCCCGCGCGCCGCGTTGCGCCGCACCTCGGCGGCGGCCAGTTCGGGGTCCCACAGCGGAATCAGGGTGAGCGGTATGAGGCGGCCGTGGGCCTCCGGGCCGCACCACTCCTCCACCATCCAGTCGTTGTACGCGCGGACGCACAGCAACCCCAGCTCCCGGTCGCCCGCCTCCGTGAACGTCTGCCCGCAGAAGCGCGGGAAGGTGGGGAAGCAGAGGGCGGACTGGACGTGGTTGACGTCCATGTCGGCGAGGCGGGCGGGCACGCTGTAGGAGCCGGGGCGCATCTGCTCGTAGGTGATGACCTCCAGTCTGATCTCGTCCCGGTCATAGCCGACGGCCGTGTCGAGCCGGGTGAGCGGCCGGTGCAGATCCTCGTACACCCACCAGTCCCCGATGGGCCCCTCGTCCCCTTTCCGCCCCATCACGGGGGCGAACTTTCCGCCCAGGAAGGACATTTCCTTCAGTGGGGCGCGGACGATGCGGGGACCCCGGTCCTGGTACTTCGACGGGAGCCGGTCCCGCCACACGTGCGGGGGTTCGACGGTGTGGTCGTCCACCGAGATGATCTCCGGGAAGGACTCCGGGAAGGTCTCAGGGGCAGCCTCAGGGGCGGTCTCCGTGCTCTCCATGGTCTCCATACGGCCCACGGTAGCGCCGATCTGACGGCCCGTCAGCAAGTCATACGCCGGCCCGTGAAGCACCCCCTCCGGGGTGCGGCCCGTGGGGTGCTCCCCGGGGCGCCCCGTGGAGCGCGCCCCGGAGCGCACCGGGGCGCACCGAAGCACGGCGGTATGCGGAACGGCGTGCGAGGACCCTGTGAGAGCCGTCTCCCACGGCTGACGCATCCGCCATGAACAAGGCAAACTGGCGGGGTGCACGAACCGAGGCACGGCCGGGGCCGCCCGAAGCGGGCGCGGCACGGCCGAGGCATGACCGTATGAGGCAAGACGCGGGCAGGGCAGGCCCGCGACCGGCAGGACTTGGGAACGGCAGGGCGGCAGGGGGAGCGATGGTCGATGTACCGCGAGTACCGGAGCAGTGGCGTCCGGCCTCGGGGAACACCCCCGGGGCACGGACCGAGGGGCACCCCGAGGTCCGGACGTCACGGTTCAGCGTGCTCGGACCGGTGCGCGCTTGGTACGGCACGGAACAGCTCCCGACCGGCTCACCGCAGCAGCGGGCGCTCCTCGCGGCCCTCCTCCTGCGGGACGGCCGCACGGCCACGGCCTCGGAGCTGATCGACGCCCTGTGGGGCGAGGAGCCACCTTCGCAGGCACTGGCGGCGGTACGTACGTACGCGTCGCGACTGCGCAAAGTACTGCCCCCCGGAGTTCTCGTCAGCGAATCCGGGGGTTACTCGCTCCAGGTCGCGGACGGCGCCCTCGACCTGGCCCTCGCGGAAGATCTGTGGGCGGCGGCCGAGAAGGCCCGCGGCATAGGTGACCTGCGTCAGGCCCGCACGCTCGTGAACAAGTCCCTCGACCTGTGGGACGGCGAGCCCCTGGCCGGCGTCCCCGGTCCGTACGCCGACACCCAGCGCACCCGGCTCGACGAGTGGCGACTGCAACTGATCGAGTCCCGTCTCGACATGGACCTGGAGGTCGGCTGCCACGCCGAGGCGGTCTCCGAGCTGACGGCCCTGACCGCCGCCCACCCGCTGCGCGAGCGCCTGCGCGAACTGCTGATGCTGGCCCTCTACCGCAGCGGCCGCCAGGCGGAGGCCCTCGCGGTCTACGCGGACACGCGCCGCCTGCTCGCCGACGAGCTGGGCGTGGACCCGCGCCCCGGCCTCAAGGACCTCCAGCAGCGCATCCTCCAGGCGGACCCGGCCCTCGCGGAACCGGCCGCCGGGGAGCCGGAACCGGCCGCGACGGTGGTGCGCCCCGCCCAGCTCCCCGCGACCGTCCCCGACTTCACGGGCCGCGCCTCCTTCGTGGGCGAGCTCAGCGACATCCTCTCCTCGGCCGAGGGCCGGGTGATGGCGGTCTCGGCGCTGGCGGGCATCGGAGGCGTCGGCAAGACGACCCTCGCCGTCCACGTGGCGCACGTGGCCCGCACCCACTTCCCCGACGGCCAGCTCTACGTCGACCTCCAGGGCGCCGGCGCGCGCGCCGCCGAGCCGGAGACGGTCCTCGGCGCGTTCCTGCGCGCGCTCGGCACGCCCGACTCCGCGATCCCGGACTCCCTGGAGGAACGGGCGGCCCTCTACCGCTCGGTCCTCGACGGCCGCCGCGTCCTCGTCCTCCTGGACAACGCCCGCGACGCCGCCCAGGTCCGCCCCCTGCTCCCCGGCATGGAGGGCTGCGCCGCGCTGGTCACCAGCCGGGTCCGCATGGTCGACCTGGCGGGCGCGCACCTGGTCGACCTGGACGTGATGTCCCCCGAGGAGGCCCTGCTCCTCTTCACCCGCATCGTCGGCGACGAGCGGGTCACCTCGGAGCGGGAGGCGGCCCTGGACGTCGTCGCGGCCTGCGGATTCCTGCCGCTCGCCATCCGTATCGCGGCCTCCCGCCTCGCGGCCCGCCGCACCTGGACGGTCTCCACGCTCGCGGCGAAGCTGGCGGACGAGCGGCGCCGCCTCGACGAACTCCAGGCGGGCGACCTGGCCGTCAAGGCCACCTTCGAACTGGGCTACGGCCAGCTGGAGCCCCCGCAGGCCCGCGCCTTCCGCCTCCTGGGCCTCGCGGACGGCCCCGACCTCTCCCTCGCGGCGGCGGCGGCCATCCTCGACCTCCCCCTGGAGGAGACCGAGGACCTCCTCGAATCCCTGGTGGACACCTCCCTGGTGGAGTCGGCGGCCCCGGGCCGCTACCGCTACCACGACCTCGTACGCCTCTACGCGCGCGCCTGCGCCGACCGCGACGAGCAGCCCCCGAGCGAGCGGGAGGCGGCGATGTCGCGGCTGCTCGACTTCTATCTGGCGTCGGCGGCGCGGGTGTACGCGATAGAGCGGCCCGGCGACCGGACGGTGGACCACCTGGAGGTCACCGAGGACCTGGGCCAGGACTTCAGCGACGACACGAAGGCCCTCGACTGGCTCCACTCGGAGGCGGCCTGCATCCTGGCCTGCGTCCAGCAGTCGCTCGGCCCGCACACCCTGCGCCGCGCCGTGGACCTGCTGCTGGCCTCCAAGGACCTGGCGGAGTCGGGCGCCAGCTCGCTCCGTTACGAACTGGCGGCGTCGGCCGCCCGGGACGCGGCGGCCGCCCTGGGCGACGCGCACGCGGAGGGGCGGGCCCGGGTCACCCTGGCCCAGGTGCACAACAACGCGGGCCGCTTCGAGGCCGCACGCCTTGAGGCCGAGCGCGCCACGGCCCTCGGCGAGCCCGCCGACGACCCGTGGACCAGCAGCAACGCGCCCAACGAACTGGGTATCGCCGCGAACTGCCTGAACCGGCCCGTGGCCAGTGAGCGCTATCTGCTCCAGGCGATCGACGCCTTCCGCGCGGACGGCAACCGGGCGGGCGAGGCCAGCGCCCTGTGCAACCTCTCCCGTGTCCTGGTCACCCTGGGGCGCACCGCCACGGCGATCGACCTCGTGCGCCGGGGCATCGCGATCTACGACGACCTCGGCCTCACCTTCCGCCTCGCCAACGCCCGGTACGCCCTGGGCATCGTCCTGAGCCACTCGGGGCGCCACACCGAGGCCATGGACCAGCTGACCGAGGCGCTCGGCGTGTTCGTGGAGAACCGGCAGCGGCTGTGGGAGGGCACGACGCACTACCGCATGGCACAGGTCCACCTGCGGTCCGGCCGCTCCACCCTGGCGGCGCAGCACGCGGAGCAGGCGCTCACCACGGGGTTCATCGGGGGCGACTGGATGCGGGCCAATGTGCTCACGCTCCTCGGCAAGTCCCTCGACAGCCTGGGCCAGCTCGACCGGGCGCGGGCGTGCTGGCGTGAGGCCCTCGCCATCCACGAGCGGACCGGCGCTCCCGAGACCGACGAGGTGCGCGGGCTGCTGCACCCTGTCGCGGCCGCGTGACGAGCGCAGCGGCCGCGTAACAAGGGCAGTGGCCGCCTGACGAGGGCATTCGACGCGTTCATCGAACGTTTATGAGCGACTGCCATTCTCAATACATCGATCCGTCGCGTCGGGGGGCAGACGGGTCGCACTGGGCCTCACGGAATAGGGTGAGCGGCCCTGGAATGCCCGTTCGGCGGTCCTCGGGGGAGTTGCCGAGCGGGCGTTCGCCCCAGCGAACCGTAAAACCAACGGGAGGCCCACCATGAGCGACGCGAAGAAGCGCCCGGACATCACGACCATGGGCGACAGCCACATGCCGGCCCCGCCCAAGGACGGCCAGCTCACCATCCAGGGTGACAGCCACATGCCGGCTCCGCCCAAGGACGGCACGATCACCACGCAGGGCGACAGCCACATGCCCGCCCCGCCGAAGGACGCATAAAGACTTCATTCCCGACGGGGGTCGGCCGCGACGGCGCGGAGGGGAAGCCGTCGCGGCCGACGCATGTCCGGTCGGCGCGTGTCCGGCCGACGCATGTCCGGCCAGAGCGAGTTCACGCCAATCGATGGCGCGTATCTTCCCGATTCACCGAACATGTGTCTCCGCCGGGTATGAGCGTCACACCGCACCGTAGCTCTCGCGTCTCCCACAGGAGTTGAAATGAACCGCACCAAGAAGGCGCTCGTCACCCTGGCCCTGGCGGTCGCCGCCGCGGGCGCCGCGGCGGGCCCTGCGGCCGCCGACGGCCACATGCCGGCCGCTCCCCAGGGCGCGGACCGCCCGGTGGTCACCCCGCTCGGCGACAGCCACATCCCGGCTCCCCCGCAGGGCTGATCAGGCGGCCATCCGCGCCACCAGGGCCCCCTTCACCGCCGTCACGAACGTCTCCCGCGTCTCTTCGGCCAGGAGCAGGTCGGCGGCGGTGGGGGCGTAGCGCCTCGCCCCCATGGGAGAGTCATGCACATGGCCAACTCCCCATACCGCGGCAGCCGCACCGCCTCCTCCGCCCTGCTCGTGGGCCTCTGCGTCCTGCCCCTCGCCGGCTGCGGCGACCAGCACGGGCGAACGGCCACCGGCACGGGCGCGCGTACGCCCGCCAGTACCGCCACCCCGGAGACGAGTACCACCGCCCCGCAGACGAGTGCCCCCGCCTCCCCCTACGTGGAGCCCGGAGTCGTCGACGGCGCCCCTCACCACGGTGAGAACAACGCCCACCGCCGCCCCGGCGGGCTGACCTCCGCCGACAAGAAGGCCGCGCAGGCCGAGGCCGCCCGGATCGAGCCCGTCCTGAAGCGGCTCTGGCGGCAGAAGAAGTGGGATCCGGACAGCGTGCGCACCGCGCTCACCGACAGGCTCGGGTACGAGGTCCGCGAGACGAGCGGCAAGGGTGAGTTGCTCGGCGGGGAGCTGGATGTGCGGGAGATGTACGAGCGGTACGAGAGCGGCGACGACGTCACGCCCGAGGGCGCGCTGATCGGGCTCTACGTAGGGGAAGACGCCTGCGTGACCGCCTTCGTCCAGGAGTCCAACTACGAGGTCAGGGCCAACGGCCGCTTCATGGAGACCGGTTGCATCGAGCCACCCACCGGCCACTGAGCCCGCCCGGGCCCGCCCCGATCGGGCCGCTCCACCCCGAAACTCCGTGGACAACACGGCCCCCGGCGCGGAGAGTGCCGCCCATGACCTCCCGTGTGCGCCACCTCACGTTCGATTCCCACGACGCCTACCGGCAGGGCACCTTCTGGGCCGAGGTCCTCGGCGGCTCGATCGCCGACGATGACTTCCCCGGAGATCCCGAGGCCCTGGTCACGGCGGAGGGCATCACCCTCCTCTTCGTGACCGTGCCCGACGCGAAGACGGTCAAGAACCGGCTGCACGTCGACCTCCAGCCCCAGGACCGCACCCGCGACGAGGAGGTCGAGCGCATCCTCGCGCTCGGCGCGAAGCTCGTCGACGACCAGCGCAGGCCCACCGGCCGCGGCTGGGCCGTCCTGGCCGACCCCGAGGGCAACGAGTTCTGCGTGGAGTGCGGCGAGGCGGAGCGGGCGGCCCTCATCGCCGCCGAGACCGCGTAGGCCCGATGCGTCGCCCGCCCGGCGGACTCATCGCGTGTAGCGCGCCACGGTGTATGCCACCGGACCAGCGAACCCCGCCCCAGGGCCGTCCACCATCTCCACGATGTCGAACCCGGCCGCCGTCGCGTAATGCTCCAGCTCACGGGGGAACAGGACGCGCCGTCGGATCACGTCGCGCGCTTGCTCCCCGGATGCGAGCACCCATTGGCGGTGCATGGTGTTGATCTGCGTGCGCAAGTCCCACTCGTAGCGAATGGTGACGGACGCCGGGCCCTCCGGTGTGTCCACCGTGGACCGCGTCGGCCCGGTCCGCGTGATCGGCCACACCGGCGAGCAGACGACGAGGATTCCCCCGGCTCGCGCATGTGCGGCGAACGTCGAGAACACTCGCCCGATGCCGGGGTTGTCGTGCACGTAGGCGAGGGAGTTCCCGAGACAGGTCACGGCGTCCACCCGCTTGCGGAGCCGGACCGTGCGCATGTCACCCACGCGGAGGTCCAGCCCCGGACGCACCCGCCGGGCGTACTCCACCATGCCGGGTTGTAGATCGACTCCGATGCAGTCGTAATGCCGGGCCAGAATCTCGACGTCCCGTCCCGTCCCGCACCCGAAATCCACCAGGGTGCTCGCACCGGAGAGGTGTCGTTCGATCAGCGCCCGGCACGTCTCCGCGCTGCCCGTGTCGGCCTGTACGGCGTCATATAGCTCAGGTCGCCGATAGAAGACGTTCGTCCCTTCCATGCGCCCAACTTCCTTGTCAGACCACGTCATGACAGTGTCCGCAAGCCGACCTCCAAGGCGAGCACGTCACACAACAGGTCGGGGACAACGGGTGCACCGTCGGCGCGTTCTCGGGCGTGCGCGAGAGCCTTCGGGTCAACGTAGCCGAGATCGACCAGCAACGACTCCCGCACCATGTCGTCCAGCGCGGGCAACCCGAAGGAACGCAGGCCCGCTTCCATGACAGCCAGAAAGTTCTCCGGTTCGGCCGGCGAGACGACCGAGGCGGGTAGTCCGGCACGGCAGACGTGTACGGAACATGGCTTTGCGGCGCTTGTGCTCGTGCGGGAGCTGTTCCATGAACCGCGTGATCCGGGGATGGACGAGCGGGGACACGGGCCAGATGCCTCGTCGCAAGTATCCGGGGTTGTGCATCCCGAAGCCCATGAGGCTCGGAAGCGGCAGTAGGGGCATGGGGGCCAGCGCTTCGTCGACATCCCCGAGCGCTTCCACGGAACGGTTTCCGAGCCACGGGACCGAGGGGCCTTGTGGCAAGCAGGTCTCCGTGCGTGAGTGATGCGCGTTGATCTCGTCCCCACCGGTCCCGGTGAAGATCACTTCACACCGCCGTGCGGCCGCCTGCTCGCGCAGTACGTCGAACGCCTCTTGATAGAACGCCCCGGCGGGGTCGTGCGGCTGACACAGCGCGCGGACACCGCCGGGCACGAACGGTGGATGGCGCAGTGCGGGAATCGCCGTGTCCCGAAACCCGCAGCGTTCCACCAGGGCGAGGCGTCTGTCGCGCTGTGCCGCCCCGACGCGTCCGCCGACGAGAAGGCCAAAGCTGTGCACACGGGTGAAGCCGTGCGCGTGCACTGAGAGCGCCACGTTGGCCGAGTCGGCTCCGCCGGACAGCTCCACCCCGACGCGACCGGTCGGAACGGGCGCACCACCGACCACTTGAGTCAGGAGCCTGTCGAACATGTCCACCGGATCCACGCCGGAGCGCAACGTGCGGGGGCGCAACACATGCTCGGCGGGCTCTGGATAGTGCAGGGAGAGCCCGGCGGCGTCGAAAACGGCGGTGGCGCGTTCGGTGAGCCGGTAGACCCCTTCGAACAGCGTGTCCGCTGTGTACCTGTGCTGCCGCGTCAGAGTTCGCGCGACCACCCGGGGAATGAGTCGGTCCGTACGCAAGTACGGGCGGAGATCCACGAGGTCCCATGATCCGTACAGCACGTCCTCGACAGCGACGAGGTAGACCGGGGCCGTGCCGTACAGTCCGGCGGACAGCTGGACCTCGCCGGGGCGCATGTGGAGAGAGACGTAGTCCGGCTCGTCCTCCTTGTCCTCTCGGACGAGCAGGTGCGCGGCGGGCGGTCGATCGTTGAAGACAGTGCTGAGGGCGGCCACGTTCACTGGCTTGATCCAACTGGCGCCGGTGGACCATGTGCCGCCGAGACGCACCCACTTCGGGTCACGGAGGTCTCGCAGGTGGAGACAGAGTGAGATCACTTGCCAACTCCTCACGTCGAACGGCGGGGCGAGGCCCTGTCGGCCCCGCCCCGCCGCTCATCGGAACCGGTGACGGTGCTGTTGCTTCGCGGCGGATGCCGTGAAGTGGTCCCGTCCGGCTGCCGCTCTTTCGACAGGCGGAGCAGCCGGACGGGGGCTTGTGGTGTGCCTTCCTCCCGGGGAAAAGGGGGGCTGGGGGCCGCCACGGGGCGGGCGGTGAGCACGTACCAGCAGTCGTCGTCACGGGTGCGGAACTCGTATGCGCAGCCCGCCGCGAGCTGTCGTAGCGCGTCGCCCTGGCGCTCGGCGTCCCGAGCCCAACCGCGCAGATCCGCTGGAGCGTCGGGCGCCCTCTGCGTGACCGGCTGCAAGGCTCCGGGCGGCAGCCACTCGGCACACGGGCTCGGGTCCAGGGCGTCCGCGAACCGGAGAGCCTGAGCGCGGAGCCACCGAAGGGCGAGCCGACGAGTCACGGCGAACGAGCCGCCGAGGCAGACGGCCCTCGTCTCATCGCCCGCGAACACGACGGCGACATACGGACCCCGCGTCATGGGGCGCGCTCCCCGTCCAGGCGGACCAGGGCGCGCCTCCGCGCGTTCACAGCACATCTCCCCGGCTCCGGGCGTTCGCTCGGGCGGTCTGGGCGCTCAGCCGCTCTGTGGGTTCCGCAGGGCGCACATGTTGGGGCTCCGCCTCCCACTCGGTCCCACCGGAGAGCGGGCGCAGTGACCAATACGGACCGGCGACCCCGCGGAACTCTCCGACGCGGCCACGGGTCGTGTCCATCATCAGCGCGCCTACGGAGGGCGCCACCGGCTCTGCGCTCACGCTCCCATCCCCTTTCCCTACGTTCCCGACTGCTCGCTCTAGGCAACCGCTCGATCACTCTCAGCGGTACTGTGGGGAAGACGGCAGGAGTTAAGAGCGTTAAGCGGACAGAGCGCGGGAGTTGGGGCCAGTGACGTCACGACAGCCGAACTCCGGGCTTGAGCGGCTGTACCGCGAGAGCGGGTGGACCCTGCGGCAGTTCGCCCAAGAGGTCAACCGCATCGGGACCGAGCGCGGCACTCCCCTGAAGTACCAACAGCCCTCAGTGCATCAGTGGTTGAGCGGCCATCTGCCGAAGGAGACCGTCCGGCCACTGATCCTCGAAGCGCTCGCCCGGCGGCTGCTGCGACCCATCACGCACACCGAGGCAGGATTCCCAGCGCCCCCGGAAGAGTCGAACAGTCACCCGACTACCGTGGAAGGGCTGATCGACCTCGGGAGGCAGGACATGGATCCGTCACGCCGAAGCGTCCTGAGCGCCGGGCTGTTCTCCGTCGCGCTCACCGTCCCCGGCTGGCCGGACGTCGTGGGCCGCATGGAAGCGGTCCAGTCCGGAAAGACCCGGCGCATAGGAATGGCCGAAGTGGACATGGTCAGCGCCATGACGGAGCGCGTGTCCGAGCTGGACGACCAATTCGGCGGTCGGCACGCTCGGCCGCTGGCAGCGGCGTTCCTCGTCAATACGGTCGCCCCTTACCTTCGAGCCGATGCCCCGGAGGAGGTCCGCAAGGCGATGATGTCGGCGGCCTCCGACCTCTGCTACCTCACCGGATACATGGCTGTGGACGAAGGCATTCACGGTCTGGCGCAGCAGTATTACTTGAAGGCGCTGGAACTGGCGGGGGCCTCGGAGGACCATCTCACCTACTGCACCACACTGCGGGGAATGAGCGTCCAGGCCGTCGACCTGCGGCACGGGAAGGCGGCGATGCGGCTCGCTGACGCCGCCGCCTCCGCCTCGCCGCAGGCCGGCCCTCGCATGCGGGCGTTCCTCGCCGGTCAGCAGGCGCATGCCGCCGCGCAGCTCGGGGACCGGCGGTCCGCTCTCACCTACTTGCGGGAGGCCGAAGCGGCCATGGACAAGGCGGAGTCGCGCGGCAAGGTGTTCGGCTCGTACGATCCCGCCTCGCTCAACTACCACACCAGCCAGGTCCGCTTCGAGCTGGGCGACGTGCACGGGGCCGTCGCGGCCATGCAGGAGTCGGACCGGCTCCGGTACAGCGTCTACCGACGCACGCGCGTCAAGGAACGAGCGATCCTCGCCGAGCGGCAACTGTCCGTGGGGCATCTCGAAGCCGCGTGCCGGACATGGGGGCTCGCGCTGGACGATTACCCCCTCGTCAACTCGGCCCGTATCGACAAGCGCATGACGGACATGTTCCAGCTGATTCGACCGCACCTCCGCAACCACGAGGCCCAGGCCCTGTACGAGCGGGCCCGCACGGTCGTGCGCCCCGGGCTGATCCCGACGTAACCAAAGCCCCCAGCCCCCGCACCCCGCGCCCCCTCACCGCACAGCCCTCCGCAACTCCCCCTTCACCACCTTCCCGCTCGCGTTCCTCGGCAGCTCCGCCACGAACTCGACCCCCCGCGGCACCTTGTAGTTCGCCATCTCCCGCCGCGACCACGCGATCAGGTCGTCCGATGTCACCACCGAGCCCGGGCGCCGCACCACATACGCCCTGCCGACCTCACCGAGCCTCGGATCGGGTACGCCGATCACCGCCACGTCCGCCACATCCGGGTGGAGGCCGAGCAGTTGCTCTATCTCGGCGGGGTACGCGTTGAAGCCGCCGACGATGAACATGTCCTTGATGCGGTCCGTGATGCGCAGGCAGCCCTGCTCGTCCAGGACGCCGACATCGCCGGTCCGCAGCCAGCCGTCCGCCGAGATCACGCGGGCCGTCTCCGCGGGGTCCTCGAAGTAGCCCCGCATCACGTGGTGGCCGCGGACCAGGATCTCGCCGGGGTGCCCCGGTGGCAGCGTCTTCCCCGCCGGGGAGACCACCCGTACCTCCGTGTCGGGTATCGCCCGGCCCGACGTCGACGCGATGACCTCGGCCGGATCGCCGCGCCGGCACATCGTGACGATGCCGCTCGCCTCCGACAGGCCGTACGCGGTGAGGACCGTGCCCACCCGCAGTTCGCCGCGGAGCCGCTCGACCAGCCGGAGCGGCACGACCGCAGCGCCCGTCACCACGAGCCGCAGCGCGGAGAGGTCGTGCTGGTCGCGGCAGGGGTGGTCGAGGAGGGACTGGTGGAGGGTGGGCGGTCCCGGCAGGACGGAGATGCGCTCGGCGGCGACGTTGGCGAGGACCGTGTCGACGTTGAAGACCGGCTGCGGGATCATCGTGGCGCCCCGCGTCAGGCAGGCGATGATCCCCGCCTTGTAGCCGAAGGTGTGGAAGAAGGGGTTCACGATCAGATAGCGGTCGCCCTCGCGCAGGCCCGCCAGCTCGCTCCACACGTCGTAGCAGCGCAGCGTCTGGGCGTGGGTGATCACGGCGCCCTTGGGCCGGCCCGTCGTACCGGACGTGAAGATGATGTCCGAGGGCGCCGAGCCGTCCACCGACTCCGCGCGCACGCGCACGGCCGCCGCGTCGACGGCCTCTCCGCCCGCCAGGAAGTCCTTCCAGGTACGGAAGGACTCCGGCGCGTCGTCGGAGAGGACGATCACCTGCTCCAGGTGCGGGAGGCCGGGCAGCGGCCCCTCCCCCGGGCCGTCGGCCGCCGCGCGGCGCAGGGAGGCGACGTACGACGTACCGAGGAAGGTGCCGGTGACGAAGAGGAGCCTCGCGCGGCTGCGGGCCAGCACATCGGCGGCCTCGGCGCCCTTGAAGCGGGTGTTGAGGGGGACGAGTACCGCGCCCGCCGAGACCGCGCCGAGCGCGCAGACGATCCAGTCCAGGGTGTTCGGCGCCCAGACGGCGACGCGGTCGCCCGGCTCCACGCCGCTCGCCATGCAGGCGGCCGCGGAACGCTCCACGCGCCCGCCCAGTTCGCCGTACGAGACGCGGGTGCGGCCCTCGACGACCGCCTCCCGGTCGCCGTACCGCTCGGCGGCCGCCCGGACCAGCCCCGGGATGGTGCCCCACCGCAGGTCGCCACGTATCGCAAGCCCCAGGTCGCCGCGCATCCCAAGCCCCTCCCACCGCAGTAGCTGACTGACCGTCAGATTAGCGGTAGCCTGACGCCCTGTCAGCGGCTGCGTCGCCGGCCGTGTCCTCGTCGCGCGGAGGTGCCGCCGCCCATGCCCTCACTCAAGGACGCTACAGCGATAGCGGGGATAGGACAGACCCCCTTCGCGAAGCAACTCGGCGACAGTGAAAAGGCGTTGGCCTGCCGCGCCATCCTCGCCGCGCTCGCCGACGCGGGCATCGCGCCTTCCGAGGTGGACGCCTTCGCCTCGTACACGATGGAGGAGACCGACGAGGTCGAGGTCGCCAAGGCCATCGGCGCGGGCGACGTCACCTTCTTCAGCAAGGTCGGCTACGGCGGCGGCGGTTCCTGCGCCACCGTCGCGCACCTCGCCTCCGCGATCGCCACCGGCCAGGCGAGCGTCGGCGTCGCCTGGCGCTCCCGCAAGCGCGGCAGCGGCCCCCGCCCCTGGAAGAACACCGCCGTCCAACTCCCCACGCCCGCCCAGTGGACGCGCCCCTTCGGGCTGCTCCGCCCGGTCGACGAGATCGCGATGCTCGCCCGCCGCCACATGCACGAGTACGGCACCACCCGCGACCACCTCTTCAACGTCGCCCTCGCCTGCCGCAACCGCGCCAACCAGAACCCGGCCGCGATGATGTACGAGCGTCCGCTGACCCGCGACATGTATATGACCTCGCGCTGGATCAGCGAGCCGCTCTGCCTCTTCGACAACTGCCTGGAGACGGACGGGGCGTTGGCGTGCGTGGTGGTGTCGGCCGAGCGGGCCCGCGACTGCCGTACGAAACCGGTGTACGTCCACTCCGCCGCGCAGGGCCTGCCCGCGCAGCACCACGGCATGGTCAACTACTGGAACGACGACCCGCTCTCCGGCCCGGCCTGGACGGCGGCGCGCCACCTCTGGAAGCAGGCCGACTTCGGGCCCGAGGACGTGGACGTGGCCCAGATCTACGACGCGTTCACCCCGCTCATCCCGCTCTCCCTGGAGGGCTACGGCTTCTGCGGCCGCGGCGAGGGCGGCGCGTTCACCGAGGGCGGCGCCCTGGAGAGCGGCGGCCGCCTGCCCCTCAACACGGGCGGCGGCGGCCTCAGCGAGGCCTACGTCCACGGCTTCAACCTCATCAACGAGGGCGTGAAGCAACTGCGGGGAACCTCCACGGCCCAGGTCCCGAACGCGTCGACGTGCCTGGTGACAGCGGGCGAGGGCGTCCCGACATCAGCGCTGCTGCTCAGGGCTTGAAGTGCCCCGTCAGGGGCGCGGGGAACTGCGCGAGCAACCACACCCAACCCGCACCCACAAAGGAACCCCACATGGCAGACGCGAAAAAAACGGCCGAGCCCCTGCTCATGCCCACCGTGGACGAGGACGGCACCCCTTTCTGGACGTACGCCGCCCGAGGCGAACTCCGCATACAGACCTGCGCCGAACCCACCTGCGGAGAGCCCCGCTTCCCGCCCAGACCCTGCTGCCCCCACTGCCAGTCCTTCGCCACCCGGTGGCAGAAGACGAGCGGCCGAGGCCGCATCTGGTCGTACGTCGTCCCCCACCCACCCCTGCTCCCGGCCTACGCCGCCCACGCCCCGTACAACGCGATCGTCGTCGAACTCGCCGACGCCCCCCGCATCCGCCTGGTCGGCAACCTCGTCGCGTCCCCCGACGCCCCGCTGAACTCCGTCGACCCGGCGCGCCTGCGGATCGGCGCGAGGGTGCAGGTCGTCTTCGCGGACCTGGACGGCATCACGGTCCCGCGCTGGATCCTGGAGCGCCCGTGACCGCGCGGGACGCGGCGGCGGGCGCCCTGCGCACCGCCACCGACAAGGGCACGGGCGTGGCGGTCCTCACCCTCGACCGCCCGGCGCGGCACAACGCCATCGACCTGGAGACCGCCTCCGAACTGGCGGCCGCCTGGCGGGAGTTGCGTTACGACGACTCCGTACGCGCGATCGTCGTGACCGGCGCGGGCGACAAGGCGTTCTGCACGGGCATCGACCGCTCCGCGAAGGTGCCGCAGCCCAGCTCCCCCTACACGATCGACGACCCGCTCCTGACGATCGGCCCGAAGGCGAACGACCTCTGGAAGCCGGTGATCGCCGCCGTCAACGGCATGGCGTGCGGCGGCGCGTTCTATCTGCTCGGCGAGGCGGAGTTCGTCGTCGCCGACGAGCACGCCACGTTCTTCGATCCGCACACGACGTACGGCATGGTCAGCGCGTACGAGTCGATCCACATGGCGCAGCGCATGCCGTTCGGCGAGGTCGCCAGGATGTCCCTGATGGGCACGGCCGAACGGGTCTCCGCGCGCCGGGCCTACGAGACGGGCCTGGTCTCCGAGCTGACCCCGCCGGGCGGGGCGCGGGCGGCGGCCGTGCGCGCCGCCGAGGTCATCGCCTCGTATCCCACGGAGGCGGTCCAGGGCACGGTCCGCTCGCTCTGGTCGGCGAAGGAGGCGGCCCGCGCCCAGGCGCTGGCGCACGCCCCGCACCTGATCGCCCTGGGGAACCTGCCTCCGGAGCGCCAGGCGGAGCTGTTCGGGGCCCGTCGCGGCGGCGGCTTCCGGGTGCGGTGACCACCCGCGTGGCAGAGGGCCCCGACCCGGCGTAGCGTCCCTCTTGAGAGACGCGTACGGGTGCGCGCGGCGCTTCACGTGGTCACGCGGGGCGCGGCGCGTGGTGACGTACGAGGAGGCCCGTCATGGTCCGCAACGTCCTCGGGACGGTCCTCGCTCTCATCGGAGCGACGGCCGCCGTATGGAGCCCCTTCCGAGCCTGGTACGACGGCCGTCTCGGGCGCCGCTTCCGCCTCGACGAACTCTTCTCCGGGGGCGGGGTGACCGGCGCCGACGCGGAACTCTTCGGCTCGCTCTTCCTCCCCTTCGCCTTCGCGGCGCTGCTCACGCTGGTCGGCCTCCTGCTGCGGTCCCGGCTGCTCGTGCTGCTCGCGGGCGTCGTCGTGCTCGGCTTCGCGGTGCTGTGGATGGTGCGGCAGGGGCAGGCGGAGGGCAGCCTGACCGTGTCCGGCGGCGGTTCGGGCCTCGGCCTCGGCGTGCTCGCCGCGCTCGGCGGCGGAATCCTGCTGCTGCTCGCGGCGGCGCTGATGGCGGGCCGCCGCGGGGGCGCTCGCCGGAGGTCCGACCGCCACGAGAACGGTGGTCGGCGGTTCGGCCGGCGCCGGGCCACCGCCGACTCGGAGTACCAGGACACGACGCATCCCGGGTACCAGGACACACCCCACCCCGGGTACCAGGACCCGCCCCCCGACAGCTGGCAGAGCGACCCCTCGGCCCACCCCGGGCCGCTGCAAGGGCCGCCGCCCCCGCAGGACCCGCCCCAGCAGGGCCCTCCGCAGGGCCCGCCCCACTGGGGCCGGGGCCCCGGGAACTAGGGGCTGCCGGGGCTAGGGCCGGGGCGACGTCCCCGTCCCCCGCTCGGCGTCCAGCGCGTACACACACCGGTCCTTGCTGCACGCGTACACCACGCCGTCCCGCACCACGGGCGCCCCGGTGATCTCGCCGCCGGTGGCCAGCTTCCAGCGCAGCCTGCCGTCGTCCGCCTTCAGCGTGTACAGCAGGTGGTCCGTGGAGCCGAAGTGGATGCGGCGGTCGGCGACGACGGGCGCGCCCACGACCTCGCCGCCCGCCTGGAAGCGCCACTTGGGGGTGCCGGTCACGGCGTCGAGGGTGTAGAGGCCCTTGCCGCTGCCCACGTGGACGTGGCCGTCCGCGACGAGGACGGGCTCGATGGAGGAGCGGGACTCCGTGGCGATGCGCCAGCGGTCGCGGCCGTCCGTGGCGTCGAGCGCGTAGACCGTGCCGAGGTAGTCGGCCAGGTACACACCGCCGCCCGTCACGGCGGGCCCCGGCGCGAAGGCGGGCGGGCAGAGGAAGGCGGCGGGCGCCTCGAAGTGCCAGCGGACGTGCCCGGCGGCGACGTCGATGGCGAGGACGCGGCTGCCGGCCGAGACGTACACATAGCCGTCCTGCGCCTGGGTGAGCCGGACCGGCACGCCCCCGCAGGAGGCCGCGTCGCCCACCGGGTAGGACCAGCGCTCCTCGCCCGTGCGGGCCTCAAGGGCCCGCAGCCTCGCGTCCTTCCAGACGTAGACCGTGCCGTCGAAGACGACAGGACCGGCCTCCGGCGTCTCGAAGTCGGTCTGCGCGCCGGTGATCTCCCAGAGCTTCTCGCCGTTGGCGGCCTCCCAGGCCTGGACGCCGCCGCCGCGCGTGCCGGTGACGACCGTGCCACGGGCGGCCTGGAGGGAGTACACCCAGGCGTCGGTCGGCAGCCGCCACAGGTCGGAGCCGTCGGCGCCGTCGAGGGCGTAGAGCGTGGGGCCGTCGGAGGCGTGGATGCGTCCGTCGGCCACCGCCATGGACCAGGCGACGTCCCGCGTCTTGAAGCTGCGGCGGCCCGTGCCGACGTCCAGGGCGTGGACCTCGAAGGAGGTGACGTAGACGAGGTTCCCGGCCACGGCGGGCGTGCCCCATACGTCGTTGGACATCCGGAACCGCCACGGCCGCCAGCTCTTGGCGCCCGCGTCGGGCGCGACCGCGGGCGGCGGCACGGCGGGCGCGGCCGGGGCGACGCCGTTGGCCTTGGGGGACGAGGAGCGCGACCAGGACGCGGCGAGCCCGGGGGCGACGGGCGCGGCGGAGGCGCGGGAGTCGGCCACCCGGGGCCCCGGCCCGATCGGCACCTTGGCCCCGGCCAGCCGCACGGGCCCGGAGTCGGGCGTGGCCGCGAAGGGCGGCCTCGACGGCGGCGCGGGCGGCGGCTGCTGCGGGGGCGGCGGCGCGGTGACGGGGACAGGCGCTGGGGCAGGGGCGGGGGCGGCACCCCGGCCGCCGCCGCTGCGTCCGGCGGTGGCCGGGACCCGGGCCGGGGGCCGGCCGCCCCTGCGGGCCTCGATGAGCGCGACGGCCCGCTCGGGCAGCCAGGCGGACGCCGTGCCGCTGTCGTCGTTGTCGGCGCTCTCGGAGGCGAAGAGGTGCGGGGCGAGCTGCGCCTGGAGGTCGGCGGGGCTGGGCCGCCGCGCGGCCTCCATCTGCATGCAGGACTCGATGAGGGGCCGCAGCTCGTCGGGCAGCCCTTCGAGGTCGGGGCCCTCCCTGAGCAGCATGAAGACGGTCTCGACGGGGTTGGCGCCGTGGAAGGGGGCGTGGCCGGTGGCGGCGAAGACGAGCGTGGAGCCCAGCGAGAAGACATCGCTCGCGCCGGTCACGCTGCGGGAGTCCTTGGCCTGTTCGGGTGACATGTACGCGGGGGTGCCGACGGCGACGTTCGTCATGGTCAGCCGCGTGTTGGAGACGCCGGACGCGATGCCGAAGTCGATGACGCGGGGCCCGTCCTCGACGACGAGGACGTTCGACGGCTTGAGGTCGCGGTGGACGAGGCCCGCGCCGTGGATGGACTCCAGGGCCTCGGCCACCCCGGCCGCGAGCCAGCGCACGGCCTGGGTGGGCAGCGGCCCGTGCTCATTCACTATTTCTTCGAGCGAGGGGGCGGGGACGTACGCGGTGGCGAGCCAGGGCACGGCGGCCCGCGGGTCGGCGTCCACCACGGCGGCCGTGTAGAAGCCGGAGACGGCACGCGCGGCCTCGACCTCGCGCGTGAAGCGGACGCGGAACAGCTGGTCCTCGGCGAGCTCGGTCCGCACCGTCTTGATCGCCACGCGCCGCCCCGACGCGGAGCGCGCGAGATAGACCAGACCCATGCCACCGGCGCCCAGCCTGCCGAGGACCTCGAACGGGCCGATCCGCCTCGGATCGTGCTGCGTCAGCTGATCCACCACTTGCCCTGCCACCTCCCCGTACGCGGCCGCCGAAGAAGACAGCCCCGTGCAGCGTCTCACCACCCGAGCCGCTACGGCGGCACGCACCCTGATTCTTCCTGTCCGAGGCGGCCGTGGCGAACCCGGGGCGGGATCGGGGTGTCTCGGGGTGTCTCGGGGTTTCTCGGGGTTTGGCGGGACAAAAACCCACGCTTTCCGTCCTGGAGGACCGCGCTTCAGTCCTGGAGGACCGCGTCAGTCCTGGAGGACCGCGAAGGTCGCCCCCTGGTTGTCCCTGAGTACGGCGACGCGTCCGTACGGGATGTCATGGGGCGCCAGCTGCACCCGCCCCCCGAGCCGGACGACCGCGGCGGCCGTCGCGTCCGCGTCGGTGACATTGAAGTAGACGAGGAAGTGCGGATGCGTCTCGGGCCTGCTGTACCCGTCGGTGGCGGGGGACATCACGCTGCGCCCGCCGACCGCCGTGTCGGGCCCGGCCGGGGCCCCGGGGGGCGACCAGGTGCGGAAGTCGATGCCGCCGAGGTCGAGGTCGAGGGTGCCGTAGCCGAAGAGGTTCTCGTAGAAGGGGTCGACGAGGGTCTTGTCCCGCGAGTACACCTCGCTCCAGCAGTACGACCCCGGCCGCCGGATCTTGCCGAAGCCCGGGTGGGTGCCGCCCTGCCAGAGCCCGAAGACGGCGCCCTCGGGGTCGGCGGCGAGACCCATGGTGCCGAAGGGCCCGACGGGCATGGCCTCCCTGACCATGGAGCCGCCCGCCCGCCTCACCCGTCCGGCGAGCGCCGCCGCGTCGGGGGTGGCGAGGTAGACGGTCCACACGGTGGGCATACGGCCGTCGGCCTTGGGCGCGAGCGCGGCGACGGCCAGGCCATCGCTGTAGGCCTGGGCGTAGTGCCCGTACTCCGGGCCGGGGTCCTCGCCGAAGGTCCACCCGAACAGCTCGCCGTAGAACCGCTTGCCGCCCTCGACGTCCGGGAGCATCGCGTCGGCCCAGCAGGGCACGCCCTCCGCGTAGCCGCCCGCTGTGTCCTGTTCTGCGTAGTCCATGCCAGCCAAGCTAGCGGCCCGCCCCGGGGCCCGCAGCGCATGGATTCGAACATTTGGTCAATTGTTACGGAGTGAGCCGTGGGCCGCTCTCACGCGCCCCAACCCCATTTGCACTCGGCCGAATCGCGCTCCGATCACCCCTCGGTAAGCTGACGGCATGACAGGACAGGTACGTACCGTCGACGGCCGCGTGGCCGGCCGACGCGGTCAGGCGACGCGTCAGAAGCTGCTCGACTGCCTCAGCGAGATGCTCAGCTCCTCGCCCTACCGGGACGTCAAAGTCATCGACGTCGCCCGGAAGGCGGGGACTTCACCCGCGACCTTCTACCAGTACTTCCCGGACGTCGAGGGCGCCGTCCTGGAGATCGCGGAGCAAATGGCCGCGGAGGGCGCGGAGTTGACCCAGGTGCTCGACGGGCGCACCTGGGTCGGCAAGGCGGGCTGGCAGACCTCCCAGGATCTCGTCGAGGGATTCCTGGACTTCTGGCGCAAGAACGACGCGATCCTCCGGGTCGTCGACCTCGGTGCCGCCGAGGGCGACAAGCGCTTCTACAAGATCCGGATGAAGATCCTCAACTCGGTCAACAACTCCCTTACGGACACCGTCAAGGAGCTTCAGTCCAAGGGCAAGGTCGACAAGGACGTCAGTCCCGCGGCCATGGCGGGCTCCCTGGTCGCGATGCTCGCCGCGGTCGCCTCGCACCAGCGGGGGTTCCAGACGTGGGGCGTCAAGCAGGCCGAACTGAAGCCTAATCTGGCGATGTTGGTGCATTTGGGCGTTACCGGCAAGAAGCCGACCAAGTAGCCCTGCGGGCTACCGCTCCCCCGTTTCCCGAGTCCTGTCAGCCCTTCGGCGGATCACTGTGGTGGTCCGCCGTTGTGGTCTCCGGGGTGCGGAGGGTGTCCGTCTTTCCCGCGGGTGGGATTGTGGCTGGTCGCGCAGTTCCCCGCGCCCCTTACGGGGCGCCTCTTGCGGCCGTCTTCTTACGGGGTCACCGTGAACAGGCCCGCTTGGCCCGCTGCCCGGGACCTCAGTCGGTGTGCTGGGCCGAAGAGGAGGTCGTCGGATGAGGAGCGCTTGAAGTACAGGTGTGCCTCGTGTTCCCAGGTGAAGCCGATGCCGCCGTGCAGCTGCACGGCCTCGGACGCGGCCGCCCGCAGCGCTTCGAGGCCCTGCGCCAGCGCGAGGCCCCCCGCCCCCTCGGCCCCCGCGGCCCACGCCGCGTAGTAGGCGGCCGAGCGCGCGGCCTGGACCTGCACATAGACCTCGGCCAGCCGGTGCTTGACTGCCTGGAACGACCCGATCGGCCGTCCGAACTGTTCGCGCTGCCGCACATGGTCGAGGGTGCGTTCGAGAGCCCGGTCGGCGGCCCCGACGGCCTCGGCGGCCAGGACCGTGGCGGCGACCTCCCCGACGGCGGCGAGCGCCCCCGGCACATCGGCGTCGTCAGCGCCGAGCAACTCCGCCTCCACCTCGCGCAGTTCGACGCGCGCCTGGGCACGGGTCTCGTCCAGGGCGGTCTGCCGCGCCCGCGCCATGCCGGGCGCCCCCTCGCGTACGAGGAAGAGGAGCGTACGGGAGCGGGCGAACCCTCCCGCGTGCGCGGCGACGATGAGCAGCCCCGCGCTGTGCCCGTCGAGCACCTGCTCGGCCTGCCCGTACAGCCGCCACACCCCGTCGCGGATCCTGGCCTGCACGCCGCCCGCGCGCCCGCCGCCCGCCCACTCCCCGAGGTTGTCGCCGATGAGACCGAGGGCGGTGGCGAGCCCGGTGCCGGGTATGGCGAGGGCGGCGGTCAGCTCTCCGGCGGCGATCCGGGGCAGGGTGGCGGCGCGCTGCTCCTCGGTGCCGAGGGCGAGGATCAGCGGGGCGGCGAGGACGGCGGTGGCGAAGAGCGGGGAGGGGGCGAGAGCGCGCCCCAACTCCTCGCAGCCAAGGGCGAGTTCGGTGGTCGTGCACCCCACGCCTCCATAGGCCTCGGGGAGGGCGAGGCCGGGCAGGCCGAGCTGTTCGGCGAGGGCGGCCCACAGGGCGGGGTCATGGCCGGCGGGGGTGCGCACGGCGGCCTTGACCTCGTCGGGGCCGCAGCGTTTGGTGATGAGTTCGCGAAGGGTGCGGCGGATCTCGTCCTGCTCCGCGCTGAAGGCGGCGTCCATCGGCGGGCTCCTCCCCCGGGGCGGCCCGGCGGCCGGACCCGTACCTGACGGGCCGTCATGTTAGGGCGGCGGCAGGGAGATGCCCAGGGGCCGGGCGCGACGGAACCGGCGGCACCCGCGCGCCCTTCCCCCACCTCGGGCCGGGACCCGCCTCAGCGGGCCCGGCCCGAGGGGTGCCTCAGCGGTGCTCGGGCAGGTCGGCCTCCGCCGGCAGGGCGGGGAGCGCGCGCGACGCCTTGGCCGACGTCTTGGCGGACGGCGTCGCGGGCGCGGGCTTCTTCCCGCAGAAGGCCGCCTCCAGCGTGCCGCCGAGCGCCGTGTTCGCCGCGCCCTTGTTCGAGGTGTTCGCCATGGCGGAGAGCGCGCGGCGGCCGTCCCGGGTGGCGAAGGCGTACGTGTAGTAGCCCTGCACGGTGCCGGTGTGGCCGTACACCTGCGTGCCGCAGGACAGGTCGTAACGGCGCAGTCCGAGCCCGTAGAAGCGGGTCTGGGTGGTGTCCGTCGGGGTGACCGTGGTCATGGCGTCCAGCATCCGGGGCGAGAGGAGCTTGCCCCGCATCAGCGCGGTCGTGAAGGTGTTCAGGTCGGCCGGGTCGGAGATGACCGCGCCGGCCGTCTGGGCCCAGGAAGCGGTCTGCTCCGTGGAGTCGACGAGCGGCGCCCCCGCCTCGTCGGGGTGGAGGTAGCCGCGTACGTGCGTTCCCTTGATCCGGGCCTCCGGGTGGACGTAGGAGGTGTGGCGCAGCTTGAGCGGCTTGATGATGCGCCGCTCGTACTGCTCGGCGACCGGGGTCCCCGCGGCCTTCTCGATGAGCATGCCGACCACGACGAAATTGGTGTTGGAGTACTTGTAGGCCGCCCCGGGCTCGGTGGTGCGGGGCTCGGCGAGCGAGAGGCCGACCAGCTCCTGGTAGGTGAAGACGCGGTTGCGCACGGCCTCGAAGCCGGGCACGGTCTTGGCGAACATGGCCTCCGTGTAGTCGGCCAGGCCGCTGCGGTGGGTGAGCAGGTGGCGGACCGTGATGCGGTCGTCGGGCAGCAGCCCGGGGAGGTAGCGGTTGACCGGCGCGTCCAGCTCAAGCTTTCCCTCGTCGACCAGTTGGAGCAGTACGACGCTGGAGAAGGTCTTGCTGACGCTGCCGATGCGGAAGCGGGCCCGGGTGTCCATGGCCTCGCCGGAGACGCGGTCGCGGACACCGGCGGTGCGCGTACGGACGCCCTCGGGGCCGGTGAAGCGGGCCATGGCGCCGGGAGCGCCGTTGGCCATGGCGGCGTTCAGGGCGGTGGTCACGCCGTCCATGTCGGGGGCGGGGGCGGAGGGGGCCGTGGGGGCTGTGGGAGCAGTGGGAGCTGTGGGAGCAGTGGGAGCTGTGGGGGCCGCCGGTGCCGCGGAGGCGGCGGTGGCGGGGGCGAGAACGCCGGCGAGCGCGGCGATCAGGGTGGCGCTCATGGCCAGGCGTCTGTGTGTCGACTGGGGCACGTGACTTCCTCGTTCTCGGCTCAGCGGGAACCGGCACACGCGTGCGGTGTGCCGTGGGGGCCGGGGAGGGGCGACCAGTGCGCGCTGTCCCGGATCCTCATGGAGCATGAGTGCCAACGCGCCACGGCGGTTCCTGTCACGGGCCTCCGATATCCGCCGAGCGTCCCGCCTGAACACCGCGCCCGAGCGCCGCGCCCGAACACCCCCTCTGGACATCCCGCCCGAGCGAGCACACACCCGGACGGCCTACTCCACCGGCGAATACCTGATGTACCGTCAGATTCATGTCTCCTGCCCCCCGTTCCCCTTCCCGCAAGGTCGCCGTCGTCGGTGTCGCCCTCTCGGACTGCGGCCGGGTCGAGGAGGCCACGCCCTACGCCCTGCACGCCCAGGCGGCCCGCCGCGCGCTCGCCGACTGCGGGCTCGCCCGGGACGTCATCGACGGCGTCGCCTCGGCGGGGCTCGGCACGCTGGCGCCCGTGGAGGTCGCCGAGTACCTCGGCCTGACGCCCCGCTGGGTCGACTCCACCTCGGTGGGCGGCGCCACCTGGGAGGTCATGGCGGCGCACGCGGCGGAGGCGATAGCGGCGGGGCGGGCCAACGCCGTACTCCTCGTCTACGGCTCGACCGCCCGCGCCGACATCAAGGCGGGGCGCCGCACCTCCAACCTCTCCTTCGGGGCGCGGGGCCCGCTCCAGTTCGAGGTCCCCTACGGGCACTCCCTGATCGCCAAGTACGCGATGGCCGCGCGCCGCCACATGCACGAGTACGGCACGACGCTGGAGCAGCTCGCCTCGGTGGCCGTGCAGGCGCGGGCCAACGCGGCGACCAACCCGGACGCGATGTTCCGCGAGCCGATCACCGTGGACGAGGTCCTCGCGGGGCCGATGATCGCGGACCCGTTCACGAAGCTGCACTGCTGCATCCGCTCCGACGGGGGCTGCGCCGTACTGCTCGCGGCGGAGGAGTACGTGGCGGACTGCGCGTCGGAGCCGGTGTGGGTGCTCGGCGCGGGCGAGCACGTCTCGCACACGACGATGTCGGAGTGGGACGACTTCACGGTCTCACCGGCGGCGGTGAGCGGCCGTCTCGCCTTCGCACGGGCGGGGGTGCGCCCGCAGGACGTGGACGTGGCCCAGATCTACGACGCGTTCACCTATATGACGCTGGTGACGCTGGAGGACCTGGGCTTCTGCGGAAAGGGCGAGGGCGGCGCGTTCGTGGAGAAGGGCCGCCTGCTGCGCACGGGCGACCTCCCGACGAACACGGACGGCGGCGGCCTCTCCGCCCAGCACCCCGGGATGCGGGGCCTGTTCCTGCTGGTGGAGGCGGTGCGCCAGCTGCGGGGCCGGGCGGGCGCGGGCCAGGTGAGACGCCCGGACGGCACCCTGCCGGAACTGGCGGTGGCCTCGGGGACGGGCGGCTGGTTCTGCTCGTCGGGGACGGTGGTGCTGGGGCGGGGGTGAGGGGGCCCGGGGGTGAGGGGGTCCGGTGTGGCGGGGCGGCCCGGGGAGGGAAGGCTGACGTTCGCCGATGTGCCGTACGGCGCCACAATCGACGTATGACGACTTCCGGATCACCACGGCCCGCCGCGCGGCCCGCCGCCCCGCAGGGTCACTCCGCGCACCCCGCGTCCGAGTTCCAGAAGCTGCTGAGGGCGCAGCGCGTCTGGGACGTCGAGTTGCCCGGCTTCGATCCGGCCGGGGCGCCCGCCGCCCCGCTGCCCCTCTTCCACGCGTGGTTCGCGGAGGCGGTGGCCGCCGGGCAGGCCGAACCGCACACCATGGGTCTCGCGACGGTCGCCGAGGGCGGCGGACCCGACGTACGGACCGTGATGCTGCACGACGCGGACGAGCGGGGCTGGCACTTCGCCTCGCACGCGAGCAGTACGAAGGGCCGCCAGCTGGCCGCGCGCCCCGAGGCGGCCCTGCACTTCTACTGGCCCACGCAGGGCCGCCAGATCCGTGTCCGGGGCAGGGTCACCACGGCCCCGCACGCCGAGGCCCTGGCCGACCTGCACGTACGGTCGACGGGCGCGCTCGCAGCCGCCCTGGTGGGCCGCCAAAGCGAAGTCCTGGCCTCTTACGGGGAGTTGGAGGACGCCTCGACCGCCGCCTGGGCGCGCGCCGAGGCCGAACCGGACGCGGACGCGCCGACCTGGACGCTCTATGTGCTGGAGCCGCTGGAGGCGGAGTTCTTCCAGGGCGACGCACGACGGCGGCATGTGCGGCTGCGGTACCGGAGGGCGCGGACGGACGAGGCCTGGACCCGGGAGCTGCTCTGGCCCTGAGCCGGCCGCTGGTTCAGCGGATGAAACCGTTCCGGCTGAAGTCGTACGGGGTGAAGTCGTACTGGGTGAAATCCTGGACGGGGCGGTAGCCGATGCGCTGGTAGAGGCCGTTGCTGGTGGGGTTGGCGAGGTCCGTGAAGAGCAGGACCTCGGCGGCGCCCGCGTCCAGTGCGGCGCGGGTGACGGCGACGGTGGCGGCACCGCCGTAGCCGCGGCCGCGGAGGCCGGCCGGGGTGTAGACGGGGGCGACGCGGACCTGCCCGGCGATGCGGCGGGTGGCCCCGGCCATGGCGGCGGGCGTGCCGTCGGGGGTCTCCCAGAGGGTGATGCCTCCGTAGGCGAGCCGGGCGCGCACCCACTCGCCCGCGTCCATGGCGGGCGGCTCCCCGACGGCTTCGGCGAACTCCCGGTGCCAGCGCGTCAGCAGCTCCCGGTCACCCTCGTCGGCGACGCGGGCGCGGCCCGGCGGGGCGGGCTCGGGCGGGGTGAGGGTGCCGAGCCGGTAGAGCCGTTGCCGGTAGCCGGGGGTGGCGGTGGCGCCCGCGTGCTTCTCCCAGGCCAGGGCGAAGGCCTCAGCCGTCTCCTGCTCGGCGGCGACGCCGGGCAGCTCCGGTGTGACATCGGCGAGTCGCCGGGCGAGGGCGTCGGCGGCTTCGGGGGTGAGCGGGCTGAGGACCGCCCGGTGGGGCGGGGTACGCAGGAAGACCCCCCGGACGCGCCCGCCCTCCTCCGCATAGGTACCAAAGTGGGGCGCCTCTTCCCCGTACGCGTGGAGCCCTGAGGTGCGGAGGGTGTCGGTGACGGTGAGGAGGGCGGTATGCGGGGCGGGTTCGGAACGCAGGAAGGCGTCGGCGCGACCGAAAAAGGCGCCGAGGTCACGGGTCAGCTGCCAGCGGGGTTCAGAGTCATTGGACATAACCCATGGTCGCCCGCTCCTCGCGGGGTCCTCAACGCGATTAGGGGGCTTTCACCCCGGCGGGGGCGGGGCACGAAGCGCCCCGTAAGGGGCGCGGGGAACTGCGCGCCAAGCCACGACGAACCCGCAGACGGGCAGGCCCTGCGGCGGGCGTCCCGCACTTCTCAGGAGGCGGCACGAGACACCCCGCCAGGGGCGCGAGGAACTGCGCGCCAAGCCACGACGAACCCGCGCGATCGGCAGGAATTACACGTGCGGCCCCGCGTGGGCTGGTCGCGCAGTTCCCCGCGCCCCTGACGGGGCGCCACCGCCGCGTGTCCACCGCGGGTCCGTCGTGGTTGCTCGCGCAGTTCCCCGCGCCCCTGACGGGGCCCACCGCCGCACGCCCACCGCAGGTCCATCGTGGTTGCTCTCGCAGTTCCCCGCGCCTACGCCGGCCGGAACACCGGCACCGCGAACCCCCCGCCCACCCTGAACGCCACCTCCAGTGGCATCCCGATCCGAAGTTCACCGGCCCCGCTGTCCACGACCTCCGTCATCATCCTCGGGCCCTCCGTGAGGTCGACGACCGCGGCCACGTACGGGACGCGCCCGCCGAACGGCGGCAGGTCGTTCCTGTGCACCACCGACCACGTATAGAGCGTGGCCCGCCCGCTCGCCCGCTCCCAGGTGACGTCCTCGCTCCAGCACCGCGGGCAGAACTCACGCGGATAGTGGTGCGCCACCCCGCACGCCCCGCAGCGGCGGATCAGCAGCCGTCCCTCCGCCGCCGCGTCCCAGTAGGGGCGCGTGAAGGCGTCGGGTTCCGGAAGGTCGAAGCGGGCCTCGGCGGCCGACATGTCCGTACTCATCTGAGACAGCCCCTCCATGTCCGGCGCCCGAACGACCGAACACCGGACGACTGAGCACACCCTCCTGACGGTACGTCAGTTCAGCGCACCGCCCGCCCCCGCGCAAGGGACCGCACGCAACCCCCACCCCCGTGATCAATTCGCAACCGGTTCCGGACTTGACCGATACCCATCAAGTAAGCGGCCGGTTACTCTCCAGTTATGGCCGACTCGACAGCCCCGCCGTCGCCCCAGCAGGCCCACCCCGTCTACGTCGTCGGCGCCGGCCCCGGCGGCCTCGCCACCGCGGCGGCCCTGCGCGCACGCGGCGTCCGCGTGGTCGTCCTGGAGAAGTCCGCGCGCGTCGGCGCCTCCTGGCGCGGCCACTACGACCGTCTCCACCTGCACACCACGCGCCGCCTCTCCGCCCTGGCGGGCCTCGCCATCCCGCGGAAGTTCGGCCGCTGGGTCTCACGCGACCACGTCATCCGCTACCTGGAGAAGTACGCCGAACACCACCGCCTCGACATCGTCACCGGAGTCGAGGTCACCAGCCTGGAACGCGCGCCCGGCGGCACCGGCTGGCTCCTGCGCGCCACCGGGGGCAGGGAGTTGACCGGCAGCGCGGTGGTGATCGCCACCGGGTACAACCACACGCCCCACCTCCCCGACTGGCCCGGCCTCGGCACCTACACCGGCGAACTCCTCCACGCCCGCAGCTACCGCAACGCCCGCCCCTTCGCGGGCAAGGACGTCCTCGTCGTCGGCGTCGGCAACACCGGCGCGGAGATCGCCGTCGACCTGGTCGAGGGCGGCGCCGCCCGGGTGCGCCTCGCCGTCCGCACCGCCCCGCACATCGTGCGCCGCTCCACGGCCGGTTGGCCCGCGCAGCTCTCCGGCATCCTGTGCCGCAGACTGCCGGTCGCCCTGATCGACCTGCTCGCGGTACCGGTCGCCAGGCTCAGCGTCCCCGACCTCTCGGCGAAGGGGCTGCCGCGCCCCCGCACCGGCCTGTACTCGCGGGCCAGGCAGGGTGCGATCCCGGTCCAGGACGTGGGCCTGATCGACGCCGTGCGCAAGGGCCGGATCGAACCGGTCGCCGCCGTCGACTCCTTCGAGGAGGGCAAGGTCGTCCTCGCCGACGGCAGCCGGATCGCCCCGGACACGGTCATCGCCGCGACCGGCTACCGCCGCGCCCTGGAGGGCCTGGTCGGCGACCTCGGCATCCTCGACGCGCGCGGCCTTCCCACCGCACACGGCCCCCGCCCCCCGAAACAGGCCCCGAACCTGTACTTCACCGGCTTCACCAACCCCATCAGCGGCATGCTCCGCGAACTGGCCAAGGACGCCCGGAAAATAGCCAAGGCAATAGCCCCCTGACTCTCCAAGTCCCCCGCGAGGGCGCCCCGTCAGGGGCGCGGGGAACTGCGCGACCAGCCCCCACAGCCCCGCACCCAGAAGACCGCAGAATCCGCCACCCCGGCCGGTTTGAGGCTTGGCACCGAGACGATCCGCCGCTTCCCTGGTCGAGGGCACACCTCAGCCCGCCCAACGCGCCCCGCGAGAGCTCAGCCTTTGCCTGCACGGGCATTCCTGACGCACCGTCAGTTCAGTAAACTGACTACGCGTCAGTAGTTGCTGTCACACAGGAGCGGGCGGACCGATGCTTGGATCGACTCACGGCACCTTCACCACCGACCCCCGCCGCGCACATGTCGTGGCCTGCGGCGAACTCCCTCCCTCCACCGTCCACGGCAGCGCCCTCACCGCGGACGACCTGGACGTCAGCGGCCGGCCGCTGCACGCCGACGTACCCGACCTCGACCGGTTCTTCCGCCCCGAGTCCGTCGCCGTGATCGGCGCCTCGGACGCCGAGGGGCGCCCCAACGCCGGCATCACCCGGCAGCTCATCGCCTGGGCCGAGCGGGTCGGCGCGCGGCTGCACCCCGTGCACCCCACCCGTCGCTCCGTCCACGGCATCCCCTGCTCCCCCTCCGTCGCCGACCTGCCCGAACAGGTCGACCTCGCCGTGCTGTTGGTCGCCGACCCGCTGCCGGTGATCGAGCAGCTCGCCGAGGCGAAGGTGCGCTTCGCCGTCGCCTTCGCCTCCGGGTTCGCCGAGACCGGCGCGGAGGGCGCCGCCGCCCAGGCCCGCCTCGCCGCCGCCGTACACGGCTCGGGCCTCAGGCTGCTCGGGCCCAACACCAATCTCAACGCTTTCGAGGAGTTCCGCGACGATCTCGAAGGTCCCGCCATCGCGCTGATCACCCAATCCGGCCACCAGGGCCGCCCCGTCTTCACCCTCCAGGAACTCGGCATCCGCCTCTCCCACTGGGCCCCCACCGGCAACGAGGCCGACCTGGAGACCTCCGACTTCATCTCCTACTTCGCCGAACGCCCCGAGGTCGGCGCCATCGCCTGCTACGTCGAGGGGCTCAAGGACGGCCGCGCCTTCCTGCTCGCCGCCGACCGCGCGGCCCGGCAGGGCGTGCCCGTCGTCGCCGTCAAGGTCGGCCGCACCGAGGCCGGCGCCCGCACGGCCGCCTCACACACGGGCAAACTGACCGGCGCCGACGCCGTGGTGGACGCGGCGATGCGGCAGTTCGGCGTGATCCGCGTCGACGGGCTCGACGAACTCCAGGCCACCTCCGCCCTGTTGGCCCGGGCCCGCAGGCCGTCGGCCGAGGGCGTCGCCGTGTATTCGATCTCGGGTGGCACGGGCGCGCACTTCGCGGACCTGGCGACCGAGGCGGGCCTCACCCTGCCCACGCTCTCCGCCGCCAGGCAGGCGGAGCTGCACCAGTGGATACCGGAGTATCTGAACGTCGCCAACCCCGTCGACAACGGCGGCCACCCCGTGGGCGACTGGCGCGGCCGCAGGATCATCGACGCGATCCTCGACGATCCGCAGGTGGGCGTGGTCATCTGCCCCATCACCGGGCCCTTCCCGCCGATGAGCGACAAGCTCGCGCAGGACCTCGTGGACGCGGCGGAGGAGACGGACAAGCTGGTGTGCGTGGTGTGGGGCTCGCCCGTCGGCACCGAGGACGCCTACCGCCGTACGCTCCTCGGCTCCTCGCGCGTCGCCACCTTCCGCACCTTCGCCAACTGCATCACGGCGGTACGCGCCTATCTGGACCACCACCGCTTCACCACCGGCTACCGATCCCCCTTCGACGAGGCGCCGCGCACCCCCTCCCCCTCCTTCCGCAAGGCGCAGGCCCTGATGACGCCCGGCCAGCAGCTGAGCGAGTACGCGGCGAAACAGCTGCTGCGCGCGTACGGGATTCGCGTACCGCGTGAGCAGTTGGTGACCAGCGCGGCGGCGGCCGTCCGCGCGGCCGGGCTCGTCGGCTACCCGGTGGTCATGAAGGCCTCGGGGGCCCGGATCGCGCACAAGACCGAGCTGGGCCTGGTGAAGATCGGCCTGACCTCGGCGAGCCAGGTGCGGGACGCCTATCGGGAGCTGACGGACATCGCCCGCTACGAGGACGTGCCGCTGGACGGTGTCCTCGTCTGCCAGATGGTCGAGCGGGGCGTCGAGATGGTCGTCGGCGTCGCCCAGGACCCCCTCTTCGGGCCGACCGTGACGGTCGGGCTCGGCGGCGTGCTCGTCGAGGTCCTTCGGGACGTGGCCGTACGGGTGCCGCCCTTCGGGGAGGACCAGGCGAAGGCGATGCTCCGCGAGCTGCGGGGGCGCGCCCTGCTGGACGGGGTGCGGGGGGCGGCGCCCGCGGATGTCGACGCGCTCGTCGAGGTCGTGCTGCGCGTGGAGCGGCTCGCGCTCGAACTGGGCGGTTCGCTCGCGGAGCTGGACATCAATCCGCTGATGGTGCTGCCGCGGGGGCAAGGCGCGGTGGCTCTCGACGCGTTCGCCGTCTGCCGGTGAAGGGGAGCGCGAGGCGCCGCCCCGCGACGGACCCGCGACCACGCGACGCGTCAGTGCCGCCCACACCCCCGCCCGCACTCCCGTCCACACCCCCGCGCCGCGCCTCACATAACGGAGCCACCCCATGACGACCTCCCCCTCGGCCCGCGACGAAGCTTCCGATCCCCTCGACTCATTGATACTTCACGCCACTGACAACGGCGTCTCGTGGATCACGCTCAACCGCCCCGACGCCATGAACGCCGTCACCTGGGACCAGCGCGAACGCCTCATCTCACTGCTCGGCGAGGCCTCCGGCGACCCCGCCGTACGGGCCGTCGTGATCACCGCCACCGGCAAGGGCTTCTGCGCGGGCGCCGACCTGCGCACCGCTCCCGCCCCCGCCACCGGCGAACGCGTGGCCGGTGACGTGGCCCGCACCATCAGACAGGGCGCCCAGCGCCTGATCTCCGCCGTCCTGGACTGCGAGAAGCCGGTGATCGCCGCCGTGAACGGCACCGCGGCCGGTATCGGGGCCCACCTCGCGTTCGCCTGCGATCTCGTGATCGCCGCCGAACCGGCCAGGTTCATCGAGGTGTTCGTGCGCCGCGGCCTCGTACCGGACGGCGGCGGCGCGTATCTGCTGGCGCGTCTCGTCGGGCCGCAGCGGGCCAAGGAGCTGATGTTCTTCGGGGACTCGGTCTCGGCCGCCGACGCCGAACGGCTCGGTCTCGTCAACCGCGTCGTACCGGCCGACGAGCTGGAGAAGACGGCACGGGAGTGGGCCGAGCGCTTGGCCGCGGGGCCGACCCGCGCCCTCGCCCTCACCAAGCAGCTCGTCAACGCCTCCCTGGACTCGGACCGCGCCACCGCCTTCGCGGCCGAGGCGAACGCCCAGGAGATCAACATGACCACGGCCGACGCGAACGAAGGCGTCGCCTCCTTCGTGGAGCGCCGCGCCCCCTCCTACCGGGGCCGCTGAACAGCCGCGCTAATCCCGCGCCAGCCTCTAGTCCCGCGCCAGCCTCACGATGTCCGGCGAATCCGGGTGCCCGAGCAGCACGAACAGTTCCGGACGCGCCTCCGTGCCGCCGACGGTCCACGCCTGTGCGTCGCCGTCCCCGCAGCCGCCCGCCTCTGCCTCCGCCTCCAGGACGACGGCCGGGCGATCGCCGTAGGGAGCGCTGCCCACCGTCCACGTGCCTCCGCCGTCGCAGCGGGCCAACCTCTCGGTGTCGTACGAGCTTCCCGTCCCGCCCTCGTAGGGAAGCCCGTCGAAGACCGCCCGCCCGCTCCCGTACAGCCGCAGCGACGCGCCCCCGTCCCCCCGCCACACGCCGGTGAACTGTTCGACGGAGAGTCGCGGCGGCTCGTACTCCTTGATGAGGCCCGTCGCCGTGCCCACGAGGGCGGTGGCGAAGAGCAGCGCGCACGCGCCGAGCGAGGCGAGGCCCGACAGGATCCACACCTTGCGCAGGGGGCGGCCGAGGCGTTCCGCGCGCCGTCGGCAGTACGCGATGTTCAGCGCGGGCAGCACCCCGCTCGCCGCGATCCACAGCGCGGGCCCCGAGAAGGGGACGCCCAGCGCGGCGAAGCAGCCCGCCCACGCGGCGCCGACCGGCAGCAGGCAGGCGAGCGACCAGGCCCACTGCGGACCGCGGCCGAGGCGTGCGGCGGCCAGGCGGCCGAGCCGGTCGGCGGGCAGGGTGACGGCGGCGGAGTGCAGCAGGCCCACGACCGGCAGCAGGAGCGGCGCGAAGAGGACGGCGCAGGCCAGGCCGAGGGCGGGGCCGCCCGCCCCGTAGTTGTCGTCGTCGAGCGTGAGCAGGAGGGCCACCATCCCGGCCACCGGCAGCTGCGCCGCGCTCGCCGCCCCGGCGGCCCGCCACCGTATGCCGCCCTCCGCGGCCCCACCGCTGCCCCCGACCCCGGCCCCGGCCCCGGCCCCGACCCCAGCCTTCCTGGCATTCCCCCAGCTCATAGGCCCGAAGATACGTGTGGTGCGAGAGGGGTTCCGTCCCGCCCTTCCCATCTGACGGGCCGTCAGCTTCAATGGTCGTCGTGATGGGACACGCAGGGATGGCGGCCACCGCCGTCCGATACCTCAGGTCGGTCGGGGCGCCCACCACGGGCCCCGTCGAAGCACTGCCCCGCCCCGAGCTGCGGGCGGTCGGTGACGACGAGCGGGCGCCGCTCGACCCGGCGGAGTTCCGGCGCGTCCTCGGGAACTTCGCGACGGGCGTCACCGTCATCACGGCCCCGCCCCGCACACCGGACGAGGCACCCGCCGGCTTCGCCTGCCAGTCCTTCTCCTCGCTCTCCCTCGACCCGCCCCTGGTCTCCTTCATGGTGGCGCGTACGTCGACGACGTGGCCGCGCATCGCACGCGCGGGCGTCTTCTGCGTCAACATCCTCGGCGCCGACCAGGGCGGACTCTGCCGGGGCTTCGCGGTGAGCGGCGCCGACAAGTTCGCCGGGGTGGCCTACGACGCGGCGCCGGTCTCCGGGTCGCCGCGCCTGGCGGGCGCCCCCGCCTGGATCGACTGCACGGTCCACGCCGTGCACACCGGCGGCGACCACCTCATCGTGGTGGGCCGGGTGGACGCGCTCGGCACCGCCGACACGGACGCCGGGCCGCTCCTCTTCCACCGGGGCGGGTTCGGCCGCCTCACCCACTGACGGCCAGGGTCTTGTCCGCCGCCCCACGCCGTATCACCAGCGCCATCAGCGCCGCCGCCGCGCACAGCGCCCCGGAGGCGTACCAGATCACGTCGTACGACCCGAAGGTGTCCCGCACGACACCCCCCGCGAACGCCACGATCGCGGCGCCCACCTGGTGCGAGGCCAGCACCCAGCCGAAGACGATCGCGCTGTCGTCGCCGTAGTGCTCGCGGCACAGGGCGAGGGTCGGCGGGACGGTCGCGACCCAGTCGAGGCCGTAGAAGACGATGAAGAAGAGCATCGGCGGGTTGACGTTCGGGGCGAGCAGGATCGGCAGGAAGAGCAGCGAGACGCCGCGCAGCGCGTAGTACACGGCGAGCAGGCGCCGCGCCTCGAAGCGGTCCGTGAGCCAGCCGGAGGCGATCGTTCCGACGATGTCGAAGACGCCGATGACGGCGAGCAGCCAGGCGGCGGTCGGGACGGACATGCCGTGGTCGTGCGCGGCGGGCACGAAGTGGGTCTGGATCAGGCCGTTCGTGGAGGCCCCGCAGATCGCGAAGCTCCCCGCCAGCAGCCAGAACGGCCCGGTGCGGGCGGCCTTGAAGAGCACGGTCATCGTGCGCCGGGCGGCGCCCTTGACGGGCGGCGGCTTCGCGACGAACTCCTTCGCCCCGTACGGCTTCAGGCCGACGTCCGCCGGGTGGTCGCGCAGCAGCAGCCATACGAAGGGGACGACCACCAGCGCGGCGAGCGCGACCGTCACGGCCGCCGGACGCCACTGATAATTGTCGACGATCCAGGCGAGCAGCGGCAGGAAGATCAGCTGGCCGGAGGCGGAGGCGGCCGTGAGGATGCCGGTGACCAGGCCGCGCCGCTCGGTGAACCACCGGTTGGTGACGGTGGCGGCGAAGGCGAGCGCCATCGAACCGGAGCCGAGCCCGACGAGCAGCCCCCAGCACAGCAGCAGCTGCCAGGCCGAGTCCATCCAGACGGTGAGGCCGGACCCGACGGCGATCACGATCAGGGCGACCGCGACGACCCTGCGGATACCGAAGCGGTCCATCAGCGCGGCGGCGAACGGCGCGGTGAGCCCGTACAGCGCGAGGTTGATGGAGACCGCGAGCCCGATCGTCCCGCGCGACCAGCCGAAGTCGTCGTGCAGCGGGTCGATGAGCAGGCTCGGCAGGGAGCGGAACGCGGCGGCACCGATGATCGTCACGAAGGTGACGGCGGCGACGAACCACGCGCGGTGGATACGGGAGGTGCGGCGGGGAGGTGCGGGGGTGGTCCGCGCGGGCGGCTCGGTTGTCTGGGTCACGTCATCCAGAATCCGCACCCGGATCATCCGGAACGAGTGGCCCGGGGGACATGGTTCGCTAGGATCGGGACATGGCCGATCCCGAGGGTCCCGACGCCCTTCCGCCCCGTTCGCCCGGGTCGAACCAGCCACTCCGGTCGCCCAGTCCGCCCCGGCACCGGGTCGTCGTCCTCGCCCTGGACGGCGTGATCCCCTTCGAACTGGGCATCCCGCAACGCATCTTCGGCCTCGCCCGCGACGCGGAGGCCCGCCCGCTCTACGAGGTCGTGACCTGCTCGGTGCGGCCGCCGGGACCGGTCCGCTCGGACGCCGACTTCGCGATCCTCGTCGAACACGGCCCCGAGGCGCTGGCCACCGCGGACACGGTCGTGGTCCCCGCGTCGTACGAACTGGGGCCGGTCTACGAGGAGGGGCGGCTCACCGGCGAACTGGCCGCCGCGCTCTCCCGCGTCAGGCCGGGCACCCGCATGGTCTCGATCTGCACGGGCGGGTACGTCCTGGCCGCCGCGGGCCTGCTCGACGGCCGCCCGGCGACCACGCACTGGGCATCGGCCGCGCACTTCCAGGAGCTGTTCCCGCGGATCAGGGTCGACGCGGACGTGCTCTTCATCGACGACGGCGATGTCCTCACCTCGGCGGGCGTGGCCGCGGGCGTCGACCTCTGCGTCCACCTCGTACGCCGTGACCACGGCACCGCGGTCGCCAACGACGTGGCCCGCCGCACCGTCGTACCGCCCCACCGCGACGGCGGGCAGGCCCAGTACATCCAGCGGCCCGTGCCCGAGCCGCAGCTGGCGACGACGCGGGTGGCGAGGGCCTGGGCGCTCGCCCGCCTCGACCAGCCGCTGCAACTGCGCGACATGGCCGCGCAGGAGGCGATGTCCGTACGTACGTTCACGCGCCGCTTCCGCGAGGAGGTGGGCGTCAGCGCCGGCCAGTGGCTCACGCAGCAACGCGTCGACCGGGCACGGCACTTGCTGGAGTCCAGCGACCTCTCCGTCGACCAGGTGGCGCGGGAGGCGGGGTTCGGCACGGCCCAGTCGATGCGGCAGCACCTACAGGCCGCGCTCGGCGTCACCCCCACCACATACCGGCGTACGTTCCGCGCGGTCGCCGCCACCGGCTGAGCCGGCGCTCGCTTCCGTACCGCCCGCTTCCGCTTCCGCTTCCGCTTTGGTGTCCGTGGCCGCTTTCGTGTCCGTGGCCGCTTTCGTGTCCGTCGGTGTCAGTGGCTTCACCTCGCCCAGGACGCCGATCACGGTCAGCAGGACGCCGAGGCCGACGCCCGCCAGGATCGCCGTGGACGGCGACACGACGTTCAGCAGCCCGCCCGCCAGCGAACCGCTCGCCGCGTATCCGGCGCCCACGGCCGCGTACATCACCGAGTAGCCCGCGGCGAGGGCGCTGGGGGGCAGCACCTCGCGCAGCGACAGGTTCCGGGTGAGCATCGCCCCGGCCTGTAGTACGCCCGCCATGCCCAGGACCGCGAGGAGCCACGCCACGCTCGGCACCACGGCGACCAGGGCGAGGCACCCGGAGACGGCGAACATCAGCACCATGCTCTGCGTGCGCAGCCGCCCCGGCCAGGTGCGCAGCCCGTAGACGAACGACCCGATCGCGGAGCCCACCGCGAGACCGGCCAGCAGGGGGCCCGCCCAGCCCACGCCGATGCCGCGCTGCTCCAGGAGCGCGGGCAGCACCAGTTCGGCGAGGGCGAGCATCGAGAGGCTGGCCGCGCCCGTCACGAAGATCGGCCAGGCGCGGGCCAGGATCCGCGCCATGGACTCGCCGCCGCGGTCGCCCGCGTCCGACCGCCATCCCTCGGGCAGCATCCACAGCCCCGCCACGGAGGCGGCCATCAGCACGCCGGCCAACACCAGGGGCAGCGGCGGGGATACGCCGAGCGCTAGGCCGGTCACGGCGGCGGGCGCGACCGCCCATATGCCGAAGGTCAGTATCGACTCCACGGACAGGGCCTGGGCGACGGCCTTCTCCGGGACGACGCCGGTCAGCAGCGCGCGGAGGCCGCCGGGGGCGGCGGCGGGGGCGGCTCCCGCGAGGAAGGCGAGGGCGCCGAGGGCCACGGGGGGTGCGTCCGGCAGCAGGCCCAGTGCCGTGAACGCCAGCGCGCCTACGGCGAGGCCCGCGGCCAGTTGCGGGCGGGCACGCTCCGGGCGCATGCGCATGCCCAGCAGGGGGGCGCCGACGATCTCGCCGATCACGTATACGGCGGCGAGGACCGCGCCCAGGGCGTAGCCGCCGGGGCGTTCTCTTGTCAGGAAGACCAGGGCGAGGGGGGCGGCGGCCACGGGCATTCTCGCGGCGATCGCCACGGTTGCCCAGCGGACTACTTCTCCGGACATGACCTCGCGGTAGCTCATGTCCCGAATTTAGTGCCGCCCACTGACAAGTGGCCCGGAGCCTGCGTCCCGCAAGGGTCTTTCCCACCCACCCACCCGTTTACCCCGCGCTGCCCCCGCCCCGTAGAAGCCCCTCAAAACGTCAGCACCGCCCGTGCCACCCTCCCCGCCTTCGCCTCCGCCATCGCCTTCGTGAAGTCCTCCATCGCGTACGTGGCCGTCACCAGTTCGTCCAGGAGCAGGTGGCCCGACCGGTACATCTGCGCGTACAGCGCGAAGTCCCTCTGCGGCTGTGAGCTGCCGTAGCGGCACCCCAGTACCGCCTTGTCCAGGAAGAGGGACGCCACCACGAAAGACGCCTCCGCCGTCGCGCCCGGCATGCCGAGCAGTACCGCCTGACCGTGCCGGTCCAGGAGGTCCACCGCCTCCCGGACCAGCGCGACCCGGCCCACGCACTCAAACGCGTGGTCGACTCCCCGGGGCAGCACCTCCCTGACCCCTTCCGTGGACGGGAAGAAGTGCGTGGCCCCGAACTGCCGGGCCACCGCCTCCTTCGCGGGGTTCGCGTCGACGGCCACGACGGTCCCGGCCCCGGCCATGCGCGCCCCCTGCAACACGTTGAGCCCGATGCCCCCCGCCCCGATGACGGCCACGGAGTCCCCGGGCCCGACCTTGGCCCGGTTCAGCACCGCCCCCACCCCCGTCACCACCGCGCATCCGATCAGCGCGGCGGACGTCAGCGGGATGTCGTCCGGGATCCTCACGGCCTGCACCGCCTTGACGAGGGTCCGCTCGGCGAAGGCGGAGTTGGCCGCGAACTGGTACACCGGCTCGCCGCCCCGCGAGAACGGCCGGTCCGGACGCCCGATGGCCTCGCGGCACATCGTCGGCCGCCCCCGCCCGCACTCGGCGCAGGCACCGCAGTTGGCGATGGTGGAGAGCGCCACGTGGTCCCCGGGCGCCACATGCGTCACCCCGGGCCCCACCGCCTCCACCACACCCGCCCCCTCGTGCCCCAGCACCACCGGCACCGGAAACGGAATGGTCCCGTCGATCACGGACAGATCGCTGTGGCACAGCCCGGCGGCGGCCACCCCGACCAGCACCTCCCCGGGCCCCGGATCACGTATCTCCAGGTCGTCCACGACCTCGACCCGCCGCCCGTCGAACACGACACCCCTCACCATGCACCCCTCACCATGCACTCCTCACGGACAGACCCCTCACGACAGACCCCTCACCGAGGCCCCCTGGCCTCTCTCGGCAGACCGAGCACCCGCTCGGCGATGATGTTGCGCTGCACCTCGTCCGAGCCGCCGTAGATCGTGTCGGCCCGGGTGAAGAGGGCGAGCCGCTGCACCGGATCGAGGTCATACGGCGCCTCCGCCCGCCACTCCGAGGGCCCTACGGCACCCGCCGCCCCCCGCACCTCAAGGGCCAGCTCCCCGAGCCGCTGATGCCACCGCCCCCACAGCAACTTCGCCACACTCGGGGCCCCCGGCAGCACCTCCGCCCCCGAACCCCCCAGCGTCCGCAGCGCGTTCCACCGCATGACCCGCAGCTCCGCCCACTGCCGCACAAGACGCTCCCGCACCACCGCGTCCCGCACCGCCCCGGAGTCCACCGCCTCCCGCACCACGTCCGCCAACTCCCGCGCGAAGCCGATCTGCTGGGCGAGCGTGGAGACCCCGCGCTCGAAACCGAGCAGGCCCATGGCGACCCGCCACCCCTCGCCGACGCCGCCCACCACATGCGCGCCACGCGCGCGTGCACCGTCGAAGAAGACCTCGTTGAACTCACTGGTGCCGGTCATCTGCCGGATGGGCCGCACCTCGACGCGCCCGGGCTGGTCCATCGGCACCAGCAGCAGCGAAAGACCCCGATGCCCCCGGGACCCCTCCTCCGTCCGCGCCAGCACGAAGCACCAGTCGGCCTCCCGCGCCAGCGACGTCCAGACCTTCTGGCCCGTGACGAGGAAGTCCGCGCCCTCCCGCACCGCCCGCGTCCGCACCCCCGCCAGATCCGACCCCGCCCCCGGCTCGCTGTACCCCTGGCACCACAGGGCCTCGCCCCGGGCGATCGGCGGCAGGAACTCGTCCCGCTGCTCCTGGCTGCCGTACGCCAGGAGCGTCGGCGCGAGCAGGTTCTCACCGATGTGCCCGCAGCGGCCGGGCGCCCGCGCGCGGGCGTACTCCTCGGCCCAGACGACCTGCTGGCTGAGCGTGGCCCGCCGATTGCCGTACGCGTCGCTGTCCCAGCCGAGGCCGATCCAGCCCCCGCGCCCCAACTCCCGCTCCCACGCCCGCCGTTCCGCCGCGCCCTCGTGCTCACTGCCGGGACCGCCGCGCCCGCGCGCGCGGGCATGGCCGTCGGTGAGGTGCTCGGCGAGCCACCCGCGCGCCTCGGCGCGGAACGCCTCGTCCTCGGCCCCGAAGCCGAAATCCATCACCGGCCCCCTGCCTACGCGTTCGGGCGCGCCTTGTCGGCCGCCGCCCTGGCCATGGCCTCCACCTGCGCGAGGAGCGGCATGGGGTCGGTGCCGACCGTCCCGGGCAGGAAGTCGGCGATCTTCTCCGGGGTCCAGGCCCCGTCCGTGTACCCGGCGCGCAGCTCGCGCGGCTGCGCCCATACGGCGATCTTGGGCCCGGCGACCGTGTACACCTGCCCGGTGATCCTCTCCTCGCGGGCCCGGTCGCTGAGCAGGTAGACGACGAGGGCGGCGACGTCCTCCGGCTCCCCGATCTCCGTCAGCTCCATCGGCACGTTCGCCGACATGCGCGTACGGGCGACGGGCGCCACCGCGTTGGCCGTCACCCCGTACTTGTGCAGGCCGAGCGCGGCGCTGCGCACCAGCGAGATGATCCCGCCCTTCGCCGCGCTGTAGTTGGCCTGCGCGACGGAGCCCTGGTGGTTGCCGCTGGTGAAGCCGATGAGGGTGCCCGCGCCCTGCTTGCGCATCAGCGCCGAGGCGGCGCGGAAGACGGTGAAGGTGCCCTTCAGATGGGTGGCGATCACCGGGTCCCACTCCTGCTCGGACATGTTGAAGAGCATCCGCTCACGCAGGATCCCCGCGACGCACACCACCCCGTCGACGCGTCCGTACTCGGCGAGCGCGGTGTCGACGACCCGCTGCCCGCCTGCCATCGTGGAGATGTCGTCCGCGACGGCGACGGCCTCGCCGCCCGCGGCCCGGATCTCCTTGACCACGGCTTCGGCGACCTCGCTCGCCGGTTCGGCGCCCTCCATGGAGACGCCGTAGTCGTTGACGACGACCTTCGCCCCCTCGGCCGCCGCGGCGAGCGCCACGGCCCTGCCGATGCCCCGCCCGGCGCCGGTGACGGCCACCGCCTTGCCTGCCAAGAAGTTCCCCACACCGGCCCCTTCCCGCGTTTTCTGACGGACCGTTAGATTCTATGACCCGTCAGATACCTCAGGACAAGCCCCGCGGAGGACCCATGTCACTGCCGGCCGAGTTCCACGACATCGCCAAACGCGTGAACAACTGGGGGCGTTGGGGCGCCGACGACGAGATCGGCACGCTCAACCTCATCACCGGCGACGTCGTGCGGGCGGCCGCCGCCGAGGTCCGCTCGGGCCGCCGCGTCCCGCTCGCGCTGCCCCTCAAGGAGGACGGCGTGCAGACGGGACTGATCCCCGGGCGGGTGAACCCCCTGCACGCCATGGTGCAGATAAACCAGGAGCTCTTCGGCCCCGGCACGGTCGCCACCAGCGACGACGCGGTGACGATGGGGCTTCAGACCGCCACCCACTGGGACGCCCTCACCCACGCCTCGCACTCCGGGAAGATCTACAACGGCCGCCCCGCCGACACCATCACGGCCCATACGGGCGCGCGGTTCAGCGGCATCGACAAGGCGGCGCACGTCCTCTCGCGCGGGGTGCTGCTGGATGTCGCGCGCGCCAAGGGTCTCGACCGGCTGCCGGGCGATCACGCGGTGACGCCCGAAGACCTGGACGAGGCCGAGGAGTTCGGGGGTGTCACGGTCCGCGCGGGCGACATCGTCCTCGTACGCACGGGGCAGATCCAGGTCTATCTGGCGGGTGACAGACACGCGTACGGCCATCCGTCGCCCGGCCTCTCGCTGCGTACGCCCGAGTGGTTCCACGCGCGGGACGTGGCCGCGGTCGCCAATGACACCCTGACCTTCGAGATCTTCCCGCCTGAGATCGAGAATCTATGGCTGCCCGTGCACGCGCTCGACCTGGTCGAGATGGGGATGCTGCAAGGCCAGAACTGGAATCTCGAAAAGTTGTCCACAGCCTGTGCAGAAGTTTCCCGCTACGCGTTCCTGCTCTCCGCGATGCCGGAGCCGTTCGTCGGCGGGACCGGGACGCCCGTGGCGCCGGTCGCCGTGCTGTGAGCCCCGGGGCGCCGCGCACCCCGGGCCGCTGCCCCTCGGACGGCGGCGCGCCGGCTTCCGCCCCGAGCGCGATGCCGCGCGCCGCCCTCCGGCTCGGCGCTCGACACGTCCCTCGTGATCCCGAGGGGACCGACGCCGAATCGCGACCCACATCTCGTCAAGGATCTCCGTCACCGAGCACCCTCGACGTCCCCTCGCGGCGAATCGCTGCACACAAGCGTGATCAATCGGACACGGTACGTCAACACCCTGCCGGGGATTAATGGTCTATGCCCGTTTTATCCGGCCCGCGCACGGGTGCGCGCATCGTGGCACACGACGGCGCATACGGGCTCAGGGGCAGAGACTTCCCGTACGCGGGGTCAGACGGATTCGGGTCAGACGGCTTCGTACGCCACGTCGGCATCGGCGTCGCTGTCGCCGTAGGACGCCCCGTCGAAGGTCACCGCGGGGACGCCCGGCTCGCACCGGTCGACCTCGCACCAGATGCTCTTGCCGCCGCCCTCGGGCTGCCAGCCCCAGCGGTCGGCGAGGCCGTCGACGAGTTCGAGGCCGCGGCCGTTGGTGTCGTCACCCTCGGCGTGCCGCTGCCGGGGCGGGCGGGCGCTGCGGTCGCACACCTCGACCCGGACCGTGCCCGGCACGTCGTCGGGGACGCCGGGCAGGAGCATGCGCAGGACCGCCGGACAGCCCGTGTGCACAACGGCGTTGGTGACGAGTTCCGAGATCAGCAGGATCAGTGTCTCGGCAACTGGCTCGTCGACCTCTATCCCCGAGCCCGCCAGACGCGAACGGGCCCATCGCCTGGCCCGCCCCACCTCCGCGGGGTCGGCCCCGACCTCCAGCTGAACTTGAAGCACCTGCACCGCTCACACCATCCGAACCGGCGGACACATCGCCTCGCGACTCCACGGGGTCACGGAACGTGATCCCCTTAGGAGACAGCATGATTGACGTTCAGTCACCCCAACAAGCGCTTCGGGCATATTCCAGCGCGAAGGAGTACGCGTGCTGCATACTGTGCGACGCGTACCGCGGGGGGTCGAACAGGCGGGCACGAGACCCCGTCCTGCGTCGCGAGCGGCGCGCATTGCCGGGCCCGGAGCCGCCTCAGGGGCGGCACCGGGATGGCTCAGCCTCAGAACCACTCGCATCTGAGACAAGGTACCCGAGGCGGGCGCCGACTCCATGCCGTGACTAGTCACGCGTAGGACACAACCCGGTATCAACGCTCCGTAGCGTCACGGTCGCCCGGTCACAGAGCGGAGGCGAGCGCTTCCTCGGCCTCCTCGGCCACTTGTCCGAGCTGGGCCCGCACCCAGGCGCGCTTGAGGTGCAGGTGCACCTGGGCCTCCCAGGTGAACCCCATGCCACCGTGCACTTGCAGACAGTCACGGGCGTTGCGGACGGCCGCGTCATCGGCCAGCAGCTTGGCACCGGCCACCTCCAGGGGGTCACGGGTCACGGCGGCGGCGTACACGGCGGCGCGGGCGACCTCCGCGCGCACCAGCATCTGTGCGCAGAGGTGCTGCACGGCCTGGAACGCGCCGATGGGCCGGCCGAACTGTTCGCGGTCACGGGCGTATTGGACGGCCGCCTCGCAGGTCCTCGCGGCGCTGCCGAGCTGCTCGGCGGCGTACAGGAGCACGCCCGGGCCGGGGCCGCCCGGCCCGCCCCGCCCGGCCTCCGTCACGCCCCGCCCGGCCCCCGGCGTGCCCGGTACGCGGTGCAGCGGCGTCAGCGGGTCGACGGACCGCAGTGGAACGGCCCCGGACGCATCCCCCAGGACCACGTCCGCCTCCGCGAGCCACGGCACCAGCGTCCCGTCGACGGCCGTCACGACGGTCTCCCCGGCCGCGGCCCCCGCCACCTCCCCCGCTGCGAGGAAGGACGCCACCGCGGGCCCGGGCAGCAGCACCCGGCCCGCCTCCTCGAAGGCCAGCACGGCCTCCGGCAGCCCGAGCCCGACGCCGCCCCGCTCCTCGGGCAGCATCAGGGAGAAAAAGCCCGCCTCGCCGAGCTGCCGCCACAGGCCCCGGTCGAGCCCATCCTCGGCGCCCGGCGCAGAGCCCGGCGGCCCGGCCCGTCCAGAGCCGCGCGAAGAGCCCGGCGCGGACAGGCGCCGCTCCAGAAGCTCCCGCACCCCCGCCCGCAACGCCCGCTGGTCATCCGTCAGTTGGAAATCCATACGGACCCTCACCGCCCCTTCGGGAGGCCGAGGATCCGCTCGGCCACGATGCTCCGCTGGATCTGCGAGGTCCCCGCGGCGATCGTGTACGACAGCGAGGAGAGCCGGTCCAGGCTCCACTCGTGCCCGAGGTCGAGCGCGCCCGCCCCGAGCACCTGCGCGGCGGCCTCGTACAGCTCCTGGCGCGCGTGGGAGTACCGCAGCTTGAAGACCGAGCCGCCCACCCCCGGCACGCCGCCCGAGCGCTGCGCCTCGCTCACGTTCCACTGCGTGAGCCGCCACAGCGCCGAGAACTCCGCGGCGAGGCGGCCGAGCCTGCGGCGCAGCGCCGGGTCGTCCCAGAGGCCGTTCCCGCGGGCCTCCCGGGCGATCTCGCCGAGCACCCGGCGGCAGGCGACCACCTCCCCCACGAAGGCGGTGCCCCGCTCGTAGGAGAGGGTCACCATGGTCACGCGCCAGCCGTCGTTCTCGTCGCCGACGCGGTTGACCGCCGGGACGCGCACCTCGTCGAGGAACACCTCGGCGAACTCCGTAGAGCCCGCGAGGGTCCGCAGCGGCCGCACGGTGATCCCCGGGGCGTCCATCGGCATGGCGAGCCAGGTGATGCCCCGGTGCTTGGGCACGGCCTCGCTCACCGGTGTCGTCCGCACGAGGAGTTCGCACCAGTCGGCGACCTCCGCGTGGGAGGTCCAGATCTTGGACCCGCTCACCACGTAGTGGTCGCCGTCGCGCCACGCGCGCGTGCGCAGCGACGCGAGGTCGGAGCCCGCGTCCGGTTCGCTGAACCCCTGGCACCACACCTCGTCGCCGCGCAGCACGGGCGGCAGCCATCGCGCGCGCTGTTCGGGCGTGCCCTCGGAGGCGATGGTCGGCCCGGCGTGCAGCAGGCCCACGAAGTTGGCGCCCACATAGGGGGCACCCGCCTTCTCCGTCTCCTCCAGGAAGATCAGCCGCTGGGTGGGGGACGCGTCCCAGTGCACGTGGCCGTAGCCCGCGTCGTAGAGGGTGCGCTGCCACGCGGTGTCGTAGGCGCGCCGCCCGGGCCAGTCCTGGGGCGAGGGCTTGGCGGGGAGCTTCGGCAGAGCCGCCGCGAGCCACTCCCGCAGTCCCGCCCGGAAGGCTTCCTCCTCCTCGGTGTACGTGAGGTCCATGCGGCTCCTACGCGTCCGGAAAGGGGATCTGACGTCCCGTCAGAATTGAGGCTAGCCCCGCACCCCTGGACCGGCAAGGCGCCGGGGCTTACGCTCTCGGCACTATCTGACGCGCCGTCAGTTCAGCCACGTATGGACGGGGAGGAGGCCGCATGAAGGCCTCGGAGAACGAGACCGCGTACGAACTGGGCGAGTCCCGCACTCTCTGGGAGCTGCTCGCGCGCCGCGCCGACCTCACCCCCGACAGGCCCGTCCTCATCCAGGCCGCCGCCGACCCCGCCGACGACCGCACGCTCACCTTCGGCGGCCTGCGCGAGCGCGCCGAACGGGTCGCCGCCGGGCTCCACGGCATGGGCGTACGCCCCGGCACGGTCGTCGCCTGGCAGCTGCCCACGCGCGTGGAGACCGCCCTGCTCTCCTTCGCCCTCGCCCGCATCGGAGCCGTCCAGTCGCCCGTCATCCCCTTCCACCGCGACCGCGAGGCCGGCTTCGCGCTGCGGGAGTCCAAGGCGGAGTTCTTCGCGGTGCCCGGCGTCTGGCGCGGCTTCGACCACGGCGAGATGGCGCGGCGGCTCGGCGCCAGGGGCGTCTTCGAGGCGTACGACGCGCTGCCCGACGCCGACCCGGCCGTGCTGCCCCCGCCGCCCTCCGAGGGCACCTCGGTGCGCTGGATCTACTGGACCTCGGGCACCACGTCCGACCCCAAGGGCGTCCTGCACACGGACCGTTCACTGATCGCGGGCGGCTCGTGCCTGGCCCACGCCCTGCGCCTGAAGGTCTCGGACGTCGGCTCGATGGCGTTCCCCTTCGCGCACATCGCGGGCCCCGACTACACGGTCATGCTGCTCCTGTACGGCTTCCCCGCGGTGATGTTCGAGCACTTCGCGCTGCCCGCCGCGCTCGACGGCTACCGGCGGCACGGCGTGACCGTGGCGGGCGGCTCGACGGCGTTCTACTCGATGTTCCTGGCCGAGCAGCGCAAGCTGCCGCCGGGCGAGAAGGTCATCCCGACGCTGCGGCTCCTCGCGGGCGGCGGGGCGCCCAAGCCGCCGGAGATCTACCACGCGGTCGTACGCGAGTTGGGCTGCCGGCTCACCCACGGGTACGGCATGACCGAGGTCCCGATGATCACCATGGGCGATCCGGACGACACGGCCGAGCACCTCGCGACGACCGAGGGGCGGCCCCCGGCCGGCATGGAGATCCGCGTCACCGGCCCCGACGGCGAGGTGCTGCCTCCGGAGACGGACGGCGAGGTCCGGCTGCGCGGCGAGGCGGTCTGCCAGGGGTACCTCGACCCGGAGCAGAGCGCGGCAGCCTTCGACGCGGACGGATTCCTGATCACCGGGGACCTCGGGCACCTCACCGGGACCGGCCATCTGGTCCTCACCGGGCGGGCGAAGGACATCATCATCCGCAAGGGCGAGAACATCTCGGCCCGGGAGATCGAGGACCTGCTCCACCGGCACCCGGCCGTCGGTGACGTGGCGGTCGTCGGGCTTCCCGACGCCGAACGCGGCGAGCGCGTCTGCGCGGTGGTCGAACAGAGCGGCGAAACCGAGCCGTTGACCCTGGAAGCGGTCGCCTCGTATCTGCGCGGAGAAGGCCTCTCCACCTACAAGCTGCCGGAACAGCTGGAGGTCGTCGAGGCGCTTCCCCGCAACGAGACACTGCGCAAGGTCCTCAAGTACAAGCTCAGGGAGCGCTTCTCAGGGACCTAGGCCCGTCTCGGGAACGGTCACTCCGTCACCCTCACTCGGGGACGGTGAAGTACTCCGCGAAGGCCGTCACGATCTCCTGCTCGGTGATCTTCCCGTCCCCGTCCGCGTCGAGGCCGGTGGCCGAGACCGCCGCCACGTCCTCGGGCACGCCGAGCGCCTTGAGGGCCCGCTCGACCTCGCCCGGTGCGACCGCGCCGTCGCCGTCGGATCCCGCGATGGCGATCGCCGCGTGCAGGAAGGGCCGGGCGATCTCGGCGAACCGCTGGGAGTTGTCCCGCAGCCGCTTCACCGCGCCGCCCACGAACTCGCCCTGGGTGATCCGCTGGTCCCCGTCCCGGTCCGCGATCCCGGCCATGCCCTGCCAGAACGCCTCGGCGCCGATGTAGAGCGCCTGGCCCTTCTCGGACCGCGCCGTCACGCCGAACTCCTTGCACAGGGCGGCGGCCGCCGTGCTGAAGTCCTCACGGGAGATGTACTTGTTGCCGTCCTGGTCGAAGGTGGCGAACCGGGCAGCGATCTTACGCTCGTACTCGGCACTGTCCATGATCTTCGGGCTGCCTCACTTCCGCGGTTGGTTGCACTTCAGAGGGTGGGTACCCCGGCAGCGAGCGTACGTCGTCCAGGGCGCCCCGGAGGCCGGAAAGCGCTGGTTGTGGCAAGACCGCCGGAATTCCGGGACAAGGGTGTGCCACGGGGCGATGTGCTGCACTGGTGCGCGTGGAAGCGGTAGCGGCGAGCGTCATAGCGGTGTTGGGGACCCTCCTGGGCGCGGGGGTCACCCACTCCTTCCAGCGCAGGGCGATCGAGCGGACGGAGGAGTTCACCCGCGGCGAGAAGCTGCGGCAGGAGCGGATCGACGCCTACTGCGCCTACGCGGGCGCGCTGGTCAACTACCGGCGGACCCTGATCGACCGCTGGTTCAGCAGACACGAGAACCGGACCGAGGACGGGGAAGAGGCGCGCTTCCGCTCCTACGAGACGCGCTCCGAGGCCCAGGAGGCGCTGTTCCGGGTGCAGTTGCTGACCGACGACGACGAACTGGTGCGGCTGGCCTGGGAAACCCTCGACGACGTCTCCGAGGTGCACAGGACCGACGACCGCGACGACCTCGCGGAGCGGCGCCGGATCTCCCGCGACGCGATCAACACCTTCGTGGCGACGGCCAAACGGCACGTGTGAGCGGCCGAACGGCGCGGCGGGGGCGGGGAGCCCGCCTAGGCGGAGAGCGGGGTGGCCTCCTCGTCGAGGGCCGCCAGGACGTCCGGGTAGACCTCGAAGAGCCTGCGTACGCCGAGGGCGGCGAGGACGCGGTTGACGTGCGAGCCGTCGACGGCGCCCTGCGCGGGCAGGATCAGCCGCAGCCGGCCCTGGCAGGAGCGGATCAGACGGCGGGTGGCGATCAGCACGCCGACACCGCTGGAATCGCAGAACAGCACGTCGGAGAGGTCGAGGACGACGCTGCGGCGGCCGTCCGCCACCGCGTCGTGCACACGCTGGCGCAGCACGGGCGAGGTGAGCAGGTCCATCTCGCCCGACACGCGCAGCACGGCCCAGCCGGCCTCCTCGCCCACCGCCACCTTGAGCGTCACGCGCCACGCCTCTCGCTCGCCATGCCGTCCCGCCGCCCGGAGTGATCCGGAAGCGGTCCCTACGCTTCGTTCTGCTGCGGCTGCCCCAACCGCCCTCCCATGAAACACCAGGACGTCACCGTCAATATCATCCGGTGTCCGGGCGGGCTCGCGCTTTGGCATAAACAAGGGTGCGCTGTCAGTGCCGCCGACTACATTCGAGGGGGAGTCGGAAACAGGAAGTACCGTCGAAGGACAGGGCAGGACAGGGCAAGCGCACGAGGGGGCCGCATGCCGAAGGACGCGCCGCGGCGCTGGGACCGCCGGATGCAGCAGCGGCTGGCGCACGGCGAGGCCGCCGCGCTGGGCGAGTTGTACGACCGCTTCGCCTCGCTCGTGCACAGCCTCGCCCACCGCGTCCTCGGGGACGAGTGCGGCGCCGACCGCATCACCCGCGAGGTCTTCGCCCACGTCTGGGAGAACCCCGACGCGTACGACCCGCGGCAGGGCCCCCTGCGCTCCTGGATCGCCACGCTCACCCACCAGCGGGCCGTCCGCAGGCTCCGCCAGACCGAGTCGGCCGCCCTGGCGCTCAGCGGCGAGGGCAGCACGGAGGAGCTGGAGCGCAAGGTCCGCCGCGCCTCGGCCGCCGCCCGCGCCGACTACATCGTCACGGCCATGCCCACCCCACTGCGCGCCGCGCTCGAACTGGCGTACTTCCAGCGGCGCGACTACCGCCAGACGGCGGCCGACCTCGGCGTCACCGAGGACGAGGACCGGCGCAGGCTCCGCCTCGGCCTCCAGCTCCTGTCGACCGCCAACGACACCGCGGACCCCTCCGCGAGCCCGGCCACCGGCCCGCCCGGACACGGGACGGCGCTGTGAACGGCTCCGACCGCCCCGAGCCGATCGAAGAGCCCGACGGCCCCGGCCCCGGCTCGGACCCCGGCCCCGCAGCCGCATCCGAATCCGCCGAGCGGCGGCCCGCCGCGCCGCGCATACCGCTGCCGCGCTCCTCCATAGAGGACACCGGCCACCCCGTCCCCGACCCACCCCCGGAAGCGATCATCTGGGAGGCGCCGCCGCCCGAGCCGCTCGTCCTCGAGCACCGCGTCCTGAAGTCCCTGCTCGGTGCCTGGGCGCTCGCCGCGTGCTCCGCGGCCGAGGCCACCGCCGTCGAGGAGCACCTGGGCGGCTGCGGGCCCTGCGCGGAGGAGGCGCTGCGGCTGCGGGACGCCGTCGGTCTGCTGCACCCCGAGGAGAGCCTCGATCTCGACCCCGGCCTTCGCACCCGCGTGCTCCAGAGCTGCCTCGGCCGCCGCCCGCCGCGCATCCCGGTGCCCGAGTGGGCCGTGCCCTACGACGCGGAGAGCGCCCGCCTCGACGCCCTGCTGCGGGACATCGGCGACTCGGAGTGGCACGCTCCGGTGCGGCTGCGCTGGTTCGAGCAGGACGGCCAGGTGAGCAGGAAGACGACGGTGGCCGGGATCATCGCGCATCTCCTCGCCGTCGACGGTCTGGTCGGCCTCGCCCTCGGCCTCGAGGACCCGCTCGGCCCCGATACCCCGGGCCCGCAGCACCCCGCCCACCGCACCGAGGCGTACTGGCACGCCTCGCACTTCCCGCCCACGCGCGCGGTGCGGGGCCCCTGGCGGGAGCAGGCGCACGAGATCGTCCGCACGGTCTCCTTCGCGGGCGACGGCTCGGGCCGGCTCCCCGTGCCGTACGGGACCGCGCCACCGTCCGGGCACGGCGACGACGACACCGCCGCCCCGGGACAGAAGATCGAGCTGCCGCTGCGGGACGCGATGGTGGACCGCGCCTTCGAGTGCTGGATCCACGCGGGCGACATCGCCGAGGCGGTCCACTACCCCTACGAGCCGCCCGCGCCCCGGCACCTCCACCACATGATCGACCTCGCCGTCCGGATGCTCCCGGGCACGCTGGCCGACCGCCGCCGCTCCGGGCTCGCCACGCCGTCGCGCGGCCTGGTCGCGGCGGGCGCGCCGGGCCGCAGCCTGCGTCTGGAGATCGAGGGCCTGGGCGGCGGCGAGTGGTTCATCCCGCTCGACTCACCGGCGGCGGTCGGCTCGGCCGAGCGGGAGGTGGCGCATGTGGCCCTGGACGGCGTCGAGTTCTGCCGGCTGGCCGCGGGCCACGTCTCGCCGGTGGAAGCGGCCGCGGGCCAAGACGGCGACCGGGAGGCGATCAGAGACGTCCTGTTCGCCGCCGCCTCGCTGAGCCGGATGTGACTCCGGCCCCCTGCCCGGGCCCCCGCACACGTCAGGCGAAGACGACCGTCCGCCGTCCGTTCAGCAGAATCCTGCGCTCCGCGTGCCACTTCACGGCCCGCGCCAGCGCCTGGCACTCCACGTCACGGCCGATCGCCACCAGCTGGTCGGGGGTCACGTCGTGGCCGACCCGCTCGACCTCCTGCTCGATGATCGGCCCCTCGTCGAGGTCGGCCGTCACGTAGTGCGCGGTGGCACCGATCAGCTTCACACCGCGCGCATGCGCCTGGTGGTACGGCTTCGCGCCCTTGAAGCTCGGCAGGAACGAGTGGTGGATGTTGATGATCTGCCCGCTCAGCGCCTTGCACAGATCGTCCGAGAGCACCTGCATGTAGCGGGCGAGTACGACCAGCTCCACCTCTTCGGAGCGCACGATCTCCAGCAGCTGCGCCTCGGCCTGCGGCTTGTTCTCCCGCGTCACCGGGATGTGATGGAAGGGGATGTCGTACGAGGCGACCAGCTCGGCGAAGTCCGTGTGGTTGGAGACGACGGCGGCGATCTCCACCGGCAGCGCGCCGATCCGCGAGCGGAACAGCAGGTCGTTCAGGCAGTGCCCGAACTTTGACACCAGCAGGACGACCCGCATCCGGTCCGCGACGCGGTGGATCTGCCACTCCATGTGGAAGGAGTCGCCGATCGCGGCGAAGCTGGCGCGCAGCTTCTCGACGGTGACCGGGGCCTCGGCGGAGAAGTGGACGCGCATGAAGAACAGCCCGGTGTCGTGGTCACCGAACTGCTGGCTGTCCTCGATGTTGCATCCGGTCATGAAGAGGTAGCTCGACACGGCGTGCACGATGCCCTGCTTGTCGGGGCAGGAGAGGGTGAGGACGTACTGCTCAGCGGGGGCGGCGGGGGCGGCGGACTGCTCATTCATGCGGCCAAGGTTCCCATACACGCCGGGCGCCGTGGGCGGGCGTCCCACCCCGGCTCAGCCGGACCGGGTCAGGATCCGCAGCACCTCGAGCGTCTTCGGCGGCTCGTCCGGGTCCTCCCCGTCGCCCGCCGCCAGGCGTACGTGCGCGTCCCGCGCCGCCCGCACGGCGTCCGGCCAGCCCGGGTGCTCCAGATAGACCGAGACCAGCGCGTCGGGCCCGACCTCGTGCATGATCCGCAGCACCCTCAGCACGGCCGTGTCGACGAGCGCCGCCTCCTGCGGGTCCCGGAAGATCGTCCCTACGTACTTCTCCGCGGACCAGTTGTCCAGCCAGGTGTCCTCGACGAGCCGGTACACGGCGTCGGTCACGTCCCCGTACTCCTCGCGCCCCGCGAGCCAGCACTCCCGCTGGAAGCCGGGGTCGGAGAGCATGTGCAGCGCCGAGCGCACATTGCTGCGCCAGCGCCACCACGGCATGTCATTGGTCGGCATGCCGCCCATGGTGCTGGAGCGACGGCCGCGACGGGAAGAGTTCTCCGAACCTTGCACGGTCATCGATCGTACGTTCCCACACCGTGCACTCGAATCGGCCCCCGCCCGTTCACCTTCATGTCACGGTCCGTTGAGAACGCGTCACTCCACGGTTGGCCCTCCCACGGAATCGTGCGGGGACATGACCGGCAGGCGACGCACCTTCTTCCCCCGCCCCTCCAAGGCCGCGGCGCTCGCCGCGGCCGCGGCGACGGCGTGTACGTCCCTGATAGCCGGTTGCGGGGTCATCCCTGGCGCCACGGGGGGTTCCAGGGACGACCCCATCACCGTCATGACCTGGGCCCCCGAGAAGACCAAGGCCACCAACAAGCCCGGCGTCCCCGCCATGGCGCAGGCCTACGCCCGCTGGGTCAACGCGCACGGCGGCATCGACGGCCGCGAGCTGAAGGTCCTCACCTGCAACGACCACAACGACGCGGTCGGCGCCGCCGACTGCGCGCGCGAGGCGGTCGACCAGGACGTGGCGGCCGTCGTCGGCGCGTACAGCCAGCACGGCCGCTCCTTCCTCGCCCCGCTGGAAGTCGCCGGCATCCCCTACATCGGCGGCTACGGCATCACCGACGACGAGTTCAGCAGCCCCCTGTCCTACCCCGTCAACGGCGGCGAACCGGCGCTCCTCGCGGGCAACGGCCGCCAGCTCGCCGCCCGCTGCGACCGCGTCGCCCTCGTACGCCCCGACACCCTCGCCGGTGACGAGCTGCCCAAGCTGCTCAACTCCGGGCTCCGCGACGGCCACCACAAGCCCGTCGCCGACATCCGCGCCCCCGAGGACGGCACCGACCTCACCCCGCAGGCCGAGCAGGCCCTCAAGCACGCGGGCGCCAAGGACGGCTGTGTGACGGCGGCGCTCGGGGCGCGCACCGACACCTTCTACGACTCGTTCCGGCGCACCAAGGACGACTATCCGCCGGTGCGGATCTCCTCCGTGCTCGGCAGCGTCGACCAGTCGCTCGTCGACCGCACCGGCGGGGCGAGCGGCCCCTACGAAGGCGCGTACGTCACCGGCTGGTACCCCGCGGCGGGCGACACCCGGTGGGCGCAGATGCGGAAGGTCATCCGCGAGCAGGCGTTCGGCGACAACCGCGTCGACCCCGCCGACGCGGGCGTCCAGACGACGTGGATCGCGTACACCGTCCTGAAGCAGGCCGTCGAGTCGCTGAACGGCGGCGAGGTCTCCGCCCACACGCTGCGGCGCGCCCTCGACGGCGGTCTGCGCGTCGAGACGGGCGGCCTCACGCCCCCGCTGAGCTGGCGCTTCGAGGACCTGATCGCGGCCAGCGAGTTCCCGCGCCTGATCAACTCCGGCGTCACGTTCCAGGTCGTGCGCGACGGGAAGTTCGTCCCGGCGCGCAAGGGCTTCGTGAACGTGGAGGAGACGCTGGAGCAGTCGGCGTAAGCCGGGGCGCCGCGCGGCACGCCCCGGCCGGGGCCTACAGCTGGGACTTCTCGCGCGTGGTCAGCCCGTACTTGCGGGCGATCGCGTTCCAGTGGTTGGCCGCCTGCTCCTTGGCGGTGGTCGCCTCACCGCTCGCGCGGTTGCCCGCGCCCTGCTGCGGGGTGCTGCGGGCGTGGCCCTTCTTGCACCCCTTCTTGCCGGCCATCTGGTCCGCCCACGCGGCGTAGTGGCTGTCGGCGGACGCGGACGCCTTCCAGGCCCTGTTGAGGGAGGACGTCAGCTGGTCGTTGGCCGGGAGCTTGTCGACCTTCAGCCCGGCGAGCCGCGTGACCAGGCCGTTGCGCTGCTTGGCGGCGGCGCGCAGGTCGGTCGCCGACTGGCTGAGGTTGCGGCACTTGCCGACGTTGCGTACGGCGGCGATGACCATGTCACGGCTGTCGTTGCTGTCGGCGAGGAGCTTGTCCAGGGCGACCGCCTGCTTCCTGGCGGGGTCGGCGGCGGGCGAGGGCCGCTCGTCGGCCGGGGCGGACGCGGAGACGGGCTTGCCGTCGTCCGCCTTGTCGTCACCGCCGCCGCCGGAGCTGAGGAGCGCGCCCGCGCCGACGCCGAGCACGGCGATGCCGACGCCGACCGCGGCGATGAGCGGCACCTTCGATCCGGAGCGGCTGCGGCGTCCGCCGCCGTGGCCGTTCCCCGCGGGGGCCGGCGCGGGCGCCGGCGCCGGGGCCGGGGTGCCCGGGGCCTCGAAGCGGGGCATCTGCTGGGTGGACGCGGGCCCCTCGGCCTCCGGCTCGGTGCGGAAGAGGCTGTCGAACTCGGCGGGCGGCTGCCGGTCGCCGGGGGCGCCGGGGCGGATGCCGTAGGGCGCGGCGGCGGGCTCGGGCGGCGCGCCCTGGCCCGCGGGGCCGCTGTCGCCGGGGACGGGCGCGAGGAACTGGGTGGGTTCGCTGTCGGACGCGGGGCCCGGCGCGGGGGCCTGGGCGCGGCCGAGGAACCGCGTGGCTTCGGCGGCGGGAGCCTCGGGCGGCAGTGCGCCGGGTCCCACCGGGGGTATGTACTGCGTGGCCCCTTCGTCGGCACCGGCGCCGGGGACGGGCGGGAGGTACTGCGTGGCCCCCTCGTCGGCGCCGCCGCCGGGGACGGGCGCGAGGTACTGGGTGGCTTCGGCGTCGGACCCGTGGCCCGGCGCGTCGACGGGAGGCAGCGGGGCGCCGCCCTGCCCGAGCGGCGGCAGAGGCATCCGCTGCCCGCCGTAGGAGGCGTCGCCCTGGGCGGGCTGCTCGGACGGCTGAGGGGCATACCCCTGCTGGGCCTGCTGAGGGGCGTACCCCTGCTGACCGCCGTACTCCTGGCCGCCGTACCCCTGACCCTCGTACGCGCCGTACGAGGCGTCTGTGCCGTACGAGGCATGCGCGCCGTACGAGGCGTCCTGGCCGTACGCGGCGCCCGAGCCGTACGAGGCGCCCGCGTCCTCGGGAGGCAGCGGCATCGCCTGGGGCGTCGAGGTCTCCCAAGTCTGGCCGGGGGCGCCCTGGGGCGGGCCCGCCGTCTCGGGTCCCCAGGGCTGGCCCCAGGGGCTGCCGCCCGCCGGGGTGGTCTGCCGCCCCGCGGTGCCGGGAAGCAGCGGCTCGCTGCCGTCCGCGGGCAGCACGACGCCCTCGTGGGCTGGCCGGGCCGCGGGCTGCCGCGGATCGGAGGAAGCAGCGCCCTGACCGCTGTGCTGCGTCACCGGGACTCCTACATATGGGGGACCTACGGAACCGTCGGCTCACGCTACCGGGTCCCCGCAACCCTCTGCCACGCAGCTCAAAGTTACGACTCCTGCCCAGCGCCGGGAGTAACAAAACCTCCGGCCCGGACGCTGGTAGAAGCCGCGCCTCACGCCGCCTGGACGTCGAGCCGCGCGCCGAACTCCCGTACCACCGGCTCCTCCCGGAAGGGTTCGAGGCGCTGCTGGAAGTCCTCCAGGTACTCCGCGCCGCGGTTGGACCGCAGGGTGCCGAGGAGTTCCACGGCCCGCATGCCCGTGTGGCAGGCCTGTTCCACCTCGCGCCGCTGGACCTGGGCCGTGGCCAGCAGGACGAGGCCGATCGCGCGGCGCCTGGCCCGCGTCTCCGGGTGCCCGTCCAGGGACTCCTGGGCGCTGCGCGCCGCCGCGTCCGCCTGGCCCAAGTCCCGGTGACAATGCGCCATTTCATCGGCCAGATACGCGTGGTCGAAGTGCCGGATCCACACCGGGTCGTCGCCGGACTCACCCTCGCCCGCCGCCCGGTCCATCGCCTCGATCGCGCGGCCCGCCACCGCCTGCGTGGCCCGCGCGTCCCCGAGCAGCGCGTGCCCGCGCGCCTCGGCCGCGTAGAACATCGCCTCCGCGCGCGGCGTGACCCGCCCGCGGGTCCCCTCCTGCGCGGCCCGCGCCAACTGCGCGATCTCGCGCGGGTTCCCGAGCTGGGCGGCGAGGTGGCTCATCGAGGCCGCCAGCACATACCCGCCGTAACCCCGGTCACCGGCGGCCTGGGCGAGCCGCAGCGCCTGGATGTAGTACCGCTGGGCGAGGCCGGGCTGGCCCGTGTCCACGGCCATATAGCCCGCCAGCTCCGTCAACCGCGCGACCGCCGCGAACAGTTCGCGCCCGACCGCCTCCCGGTAGGAGCCCGCGAGCAGCCCGGAGACCACGGAGTTGAGGTAGTGCACGACGACGGGACGCACATGCCCGCTGCCGTACTGGTGGTCGAGGCGGGTCAGCGCCTCCGTCATCGCCTTGACCGCCGCCACGTCCGCCATCCCGACGCGCGGCCCGGCGGTCCTGCCGACCTGCGGGTCCGGCGAGGAGATCAGCCAGTCGCGGCTGGGCTCGACGAGCGCGGACGCGGCCACGGTCGAGCCGGACAGGAAGTCGCGGCGGCCCACGTCGCTGCGCCACAGCTCGCAGACCTGCTCGATGGCGCCGAGGACGGTCGGCGAGAACTGCAGCCCCACGCCGGAGGCGAGGTTCTTGCCGTTCGCCATGCCGATCTCGTCGATGGTGACGGTGCGGCCCAGCTTGCGGCCGAGCGCCTCCGCGATGATGCCGGGTGCCCGGCCGCGCGGCTGCTGCCCGCGCAGCCAGCGGGCCACCGACGTCTTGTCGTAGCGCAGATCGAGACCGTGCTCCGCGCCGCACATGTTGACCCGGCGGGCGAGACCGGCGTTGGAGCAGCCGGCTTCCTGGATGAGCGCTTGCAGCCGTTCGTTGGGCTGCCGAGCGACGAGTGGCCTGGCGGCCATGGCGTACCCCCTGAGTGCACCGTGGACCATCGAAAAAAACGGGACGGCCGCCGAGGCCGCCTCACGACGATCAATGCCCTTGGGGCAAGGGGAAGATGCGCCACGAAAGAGGCATAAGAAGCAATGAAGTACAACAAGTACGAAAATGTACGGAGTTCCCCAGAGGCTTCCTCCGAGGCGCCTTCTGATTGCCCTTGTGCTGGCTACCCGCACATGGATGCCATTTCCCCTGCGCGCCCCCGCCCGTGCACCCATGCGCCCCGCTCGCAGGATCGATGCTCCTCTCCCGCCCTCGCGTGCGCCCGTAACCCGCCGTGGTGGCGGGAGTTGAGAACTGCGTGGAAGAGACCATCGGAGTCACGTCAGCCGCGCAGATCCCGAAGCAGCGCGGAGAGGCCTTGCTGGACACGGCCGTGCGATACGCGGAGGAGCGTCACTGGGACATCTTCCCCGGCACCTGGCTGGAGTCGGCCGAGGGCGCCGAGCGGTGCTCGTGCGGCGACCCGGCGTGCGCCTCCCCCGGCGCACATCCGGCGCGCGAGGACTGGGCGACCCAGGCGACCGGCAGCGCGACCGTGGCCCGGCGGCTGTGGCAGAAGCAGCCCAAGGCGTCGATCCTGCTGCCCACGGGTCGTACGTTCGACGCGATCGACGTGCCCGAGACCGCGGGGTTCCTCGCGCTGGCCCGCATGGAGCGCATGGAGCTGACGCTCGGCCCGGTGACCTGCACGCCGGACCGGCGCATGCAGTTCTTCGTGCTTCCCGGTGCCGCGGCGAAGGTCCCCGACCTGGTGCGCAAGCTGGGCTGGGCCCCGGCCGGCATCGACCTGATCGCACTCGGCGAGGGCACCTACGTGGCCGCTCCGCCGACCCGCTTCGGCGCCTCGGGCGCGGTGCAGTGGGCGTGCCGTCCCACTGCCGCCAACCGCTGGCTGCCGGATGTGGAGGAGATCATCTCGCCCCTGGCGTATGCGTGTGGCCGGGAGGCCAGGCGCTGAGCGCCCCATAGGGGCGCGGGGAACTGCGCGACCAGCCACACCCGACCCGCAGGTCCCCGACAACGCGGAAGCCCCCGTATCGTGCGGGCACGGGCAGGCTGTGACGGAGGGCGGCGCGGTGACCGAGGTGGCTTCGGCGGTACGGGTTCAGGGGCTCTGGAAGCGGTTCGGCGGGCAGATCGCCGTCGCCGGGATCGATCTGACCCTGCCCGCGGGCAAGTTCATCGGCCTGGTCGGGCCGAACGGCGCGGGCAAGACCACCACCCTCTCCATGGTCACCGGTCTGCTCAGACCGGACCAGGGCACGGTCGAGGTCGTCGGCCACGACGTGTGGCGCGACCCCGTCGAGGTCAAGGCCCGCATCGGCGTGCTCCCCGAGGGACTGCGCCTCTTCGAACGGCTCTCGGGACGCGAACTGCTCGCGTACACCGGAAGGCTGCGCGGACTGCCCGGCTCGGAGGTCGACAAGCGCGCCACCCAACTGCTCGACGTGCTCGATCTCGCCGGCGCCCAGCACAAGCTCGTCGTCGACTACTCCACCGGCATGCGCAAGAAGATCGGGCTCGCCTCCGCGCTGCTGCACAACCCCGAAGTGCTCTTCCTCGACGAGCCCTTCGAAGGTGTCGACCCCGTCTCCGCCCAGACCATCCGCGGCGTCCTGGAGCGCTACACCGCCTCCGGCGCCACCGTCGTCTTCTCCTCCCACGTCATGGAGCTGGTCGAGTCGCTCTGCGACTGGGTCGCCGTCATGGCGGCGGGCCGCATCCGCGCCCAGGGCACCCTCGCCGAGGTCCGCGGCGACGCGCCCTCGCTCCAGCGGGCGTTCCTCGAACTCGTCGGCGCGCACGGCCGCGAAGCGGGCTCCGACCTCGACTGGCTGGGCGGCGGGGCCCGATGACGGCCGTACCGGGCGCGTCGGCGCTCACCCCCGTCCTCGTACGCCTGAAGCTGTCGCTGCTGCGCAACGGCCTGCGGCAGTCGGCCGGGCGGCGGGCCGCCTACATCGCGTCGGTCGGCTTCGCCCTCCTCTTCGCCGCCCTCCAGCTCCTCGGCCTGATCGCGCTGCGCGGCAACACGCACGCCGCCACCGTCTGCGTGCTCCTCGTCGGGCTCCTCGCGCTCGGCTGGGCGGTCATGCCGCTCTTCTTCCCCAGCGGCGACGAGACGCTGGACCCCACCCGCCTGGTGATGCTGCCGCTGCGGCCCCGGCCGCTGGTGCGGGCGCTGCTCGTGGCGTCGCTCGTCGGCATCGGCCCGCTCTTCACGCTCTGCCTGGCCGTCGGCGCGACGATCGCGCTCGCCCGGGGCGCCGCGGCCGCCGCCACCGGCGTACTCGCCACCGCCCTCACCCTCCTGATCTGCGTCGCCCTGGCCCGCGCGGTCGCCGCCGCCAACATCCGCCTGCTCACCAGCCGCAAGGGCCGCGACCTCGCCGTCCTGAGCGGCCTGGTCATCGCGGTCGGCGCGCAGGCCGTCAACTTCGGGGCGCAGAAGCTCGGTTCGTCCGGACTCGGCACGCTCGATCCGGCGGCGGCCCTCGTGCGCTGGATCCCCCCGGCCGCGGCGCTCGGCGCGGTGGACTCCGTGAGCGAGGGTGCGTACGCGAAAGCCGTCGCCCAACTCGCCCTCTGCGCGGCTGCCTTGGTGGCCCTGCTCGCTCTCTGGCAGCACAGCCTGACCCGGCTGATGACGACGCCGGACGGCTCGACCCTGGCGACGGCGGAACCGGAGAAAGGCACCTCGCGCGCCTCAGGGACCCTCGGCAGGCTGCTCCCCGCCGGGCGCACCGGCACCGTCATGGAGCGCAGCCTGCGGTACGTCTGGCGCGACCCGAAGACGAAGGCGGCCTGGGTGACCTCCCTCGCCATCGGCCTGATCGTGCCGGTCTTCAACGCCCTCCAGGGCACGGGCTCGGTGTACATCGCGTGCTTCGCGGCCGGAATGCTCGGGATCCTGATGTACAACCAGTTCGGCCAGGACACCTCGGCGTTCTGGATGGTGGCGATGACGATCTCCTCGACCCGCGACGCGTACGTGGAGCTACGGGGCCGCGCCCTGGCGCTGCTGCTGATCACCCTTCCGTACGCCACGCTGGTCACCACCCTCACCGCGGCGATGCTCGGTGACTGGCCCACCCTGCCGGAGGCCCTCGGGCTCTCCTTCGCGCTGCTCGGCGCGATGCTGGCGACCGGCTGCTGGTCCTCGACCCGCTTCCCGTACTCGATCCCGCAGGAGGGCTACAAGAACGTCGCCCCCGGCCAGGCGGGCCTCGCCTGGCTCTCCATCTTCGGCGGGATGGTCGCGGCGGCCCTGCTGTGCGCCCCGGTCCTCGCCCTCACGATCTGGCTGCACGCCTCGGACGCGGCCTCCTGGACCTGGCTCCTGCTCCCCCTGGGCGCCGCCTACGCCCTGGCGGTCGCCGAGGCGGGCCTGCGCCTGTCGGCGCCGCGCCTTGCCGGGCGCCTGCCGGAGATCCTGACGGCGGTCAGCAGGGGGTAGCGGAACCCGGATGGATCACTGGCCCGACGACCGATGACTTTTCAGCCGACGCACGGTCTGATGGTGGTCAGTTGATGAACGAGATCCCAGTGATCACCTCGATGCCAGGAGAACTCAGATGCGCACCTTGATCAGCACCGCCTTCGTCTCGCTCGACGGCGTCGTCGAGGCGCCCGGCGGCGAGCCGGGCTACCGCAACTCGGGGTGGACCTTCAAGGACATGGAGTTCCTCCCCGAGGCCTTCGAGATCAAGGGCCGGGAGCAGGAAGAGGCCACCGCGATACTGCTGGGCCGGGTCAGCTACGAGGCGTTCAGCCCCGTCTGGCCGGGCATGGAGGAGTTCGCCGCGTACAAGCCGATGCCCAAGTACGTCGTCTCCACCACGCTCGGCGAGGAGGCCCTGGTCCCCGGCTGGGGCGAGACGACGATCCTGCGCTCGCTGGACGAGGTGGCCGCGCTGAAGGAGACCGAGGGCGGCCCGATCATCATGCACGGCAGCGCCACCCTCAACCGCGCCCTGTCGGACGCCGGTCTCATCGACCGTTACCACCTGCTGGTCTTCCCGCTGCTGCTCGGCGCGGGCAAGCGGCTGTTCAGCGACGCGGACAAGGACACGCAGAAGCTGAGGCTCGTCGAGCACGAGGCGTACGCCAACGGCGTGCAGAAGAACGTCTTCGACGTCGTCCGCTGAGGCCGGGGCCCGGGGTCCCTGGGTCGCCTGCGCCCGGGACGCAGGCGACCCGCGAGCCGTGGTTCCTGCCGCGCCGGGCGGAGCCGGGCGGAGGAAGCCGGCCGGACGTACCGGCGGCTCGCGGGTCGGGTGACTGCTTGGATCTGGGCCGGCTGCACGCTGAGCTCGCGTGCCGGTCCGGCACCGCACTGGGTGTGGTGGCAGGCCGCTAGCCCGCAGCCACCTCTCGCGTCCGCAATGAAATCACTGCCGGATCACCTCCTTTCTTCGAGTGATGTACACCCTAGGAAGGGCCGCGGAGCCGCTCAACCGATTTTTCCGGGCGCCGGTGGCACGGGCGGCGGCACCACGATTTCCCTCCGAGTTCCGGGAATCCGCTGTGGGGTGCGTCACGTTCGAGTTGAATGATCCGAGGACATGGTCTGACGGTCGCAGGGGGGTTCGGGGTGAGTGCTTCGCGGCGGAGCGGGACTACTGACGAACTGGGCCCTGAAGAGCCCGAGCCCGGCGGGGCGGAACTGCTCGCGGCGTTGCTGGACGGGATGGACGCGGCGCTCTGCGCGTTCGACGCCGACGGCGTGGTGACGCACTGGAACCGCGAGGCGGAGCGGGTTCTCGGGTGGTCGGCGGCGGAGGCGGTGGGGCGGCGGGGCTTCTCCGGGTGGGCCGTGCGGCCCGCCGACGCCGGGGACGTCGAGGGGCGGCTGCTCTCCGCGATGGACGCGCCGGGGCGGCAGGTGCACGAGTTCGCGCTGGTCACCAAGGACGGCGGTCGGGTGCTCGTCCGGATGCAGTCCGCGGCCGTACGCGGCGGGGACGGCAAGCCCGCGGGGGTGTACTGCGCCTTCAGCGAGGTCCACGCGCAGATGGACCTGGAGCGGTCCATCGCCCTGAGCGAGGCGCTCTTCGAGAACGCCACCTGGGGTGTGGTGCTCGTCGACGCGGATCTGCGGCCCGCGGTGGTGAACGAACACGCGGCCCGCGCCCTCGGCGTGGGGCGTACGGCGGTACTTGGCCGGCCCCTCGCCGATCTGCTCGGGCAGGGCGTCGAGGAGCTGGAGAGCGCGCTGGCCCATGTGCTCGCCGAGGGGGCGCCGCCCGCCCCCGCCGAGCTGTGGGTGTCGGTGCGGGCCGGGGGCGGCGAGGAGGACGGCTTCGAGCGGCGCTGCTGGCGCAGCGGCTTCCTGCGGCTCGCCTCGCCGCTCGCGGAGGAGCCGGTGCCGCTGGGCGTCGGCTGGCTCTTCCAGGACGTGACGGAGGCGAAGCTGACGGAGCAGGAGGCCTCGCAGCTGCGCTTCCGCTCCCAGCAGCTGCACCGTGCGGCGCGGGCCGCCGCCGAGTGCGAGGACCCCATGGAGGCGGCCACCGTCCAGCTCGACTTCGCGCTCGCCGGGTTCGCCGACCACGCGCTGGTGGACCTGCTGGCGGGCGAGGAGCCGGTGCGGCTTGTCCGGATCGCGGCGACGCCCGCGGGGCCGCCGGGCCCGTGCCGTCCGGTGACCATGGCGGGCATCCCCGTGCGCTACCCCGAAGGGCATCCGGCACCGCAGTGCGTGGAGCGGACCGGATCGGTCCGCGCCAGCGCGGGGGCGGCCACGCCGGAGCGGACCCGCGAGTGGGCGCGCGCCCGGCAGTGGCCGGAGGACGCGGTGCACGCGTTGTGCGCGGTGCTGCGGAGCCGGGGCCGGACGTTGGGCGTCGTGACGTTTCTCCGGGGGGCGGGGCGGGGCCAGTTCGAGCGGGGGGACGCGGTGTACGCGGAGAGCGTCTCGGCGAGGGTCGCGGCCTCGCTTGACCTGGCCCAGGTGCGGGGCCTGGCGGGGGCCTAGCCTGCGGGACGCGTCCCGGAGGGGCGCGCTCAGTGCCGGTAGAAGATCCGGTCGCCGTACTCCTGGAAGACCCGCCCGTTCCAGTCGTGGCCCCCGTCCACGTTCCCGGAGCGGAGCAGCGGCGGCTGAACGCCCCGCGCGGCCAGCTCCTCCACGGCGGTGGCGACCATCGCCTGCATGAGCGCGTTGGTGACGACGCTGGACGCGGGCCCGAACGGCGCGTCGACCCCGTCGAGGGACAGCTCCGCGTCCCCCACCGCGATCTTGGAGTCGACCACGACATCGCAGTGGTCCTTCAGGAAGCTCCCGGAGACGTGCCGCGACCGCGTCTGCGTCGCATACGCCACGGAGGTCACGCCGATGACCTTCAGGCCCAGCGCGCGGGCGTTCATCGCCATCTCCACCGGCAGGGAGTTCCGCCCCGACAGCGAGATGATCACGAGTACGTCGCCGGGGCGGGCCGGCGAGGAGTCCAGGACGGCGCCCGCGAGGCCGTCCACGCGCTCCAGGGCGGAGCCGAGCGTCGCGGGCATCACGTCGACGCCGACCACGCCGGGCACCGCGAGGAGGTTCATCAGGGCGAGGCCGCCCGCGCGGTAGACGACGTCCTGCGCGGCGAGCGAGGAGTGCCCGGCGCCGAAGGCGAACAGGCGCCCGCCGGCCGCGACCGCGTCGGCGAGCAGGGTGCCCGCCGCCGCGATGTTCCCGGACTCCTCGTCGCGGACCCGCTGGAGCAGGTCGATGGCGGCATCGAAATACTGTCCGGCCAGCTTGCTCTCGCTCTTGGAGCTCATTCGCATCACGTTGAGGTCTGGACCAGCGCCCTGTCAACACGGTCTCCGGACGTCCCGGGGCGGGTTTTCCCACGGCGCGGCACGGTTGTCAGTGGTATGCGTCAGAATTGAGGGCAGGGCCAGCGCACGAGCGAATTCTGAGGGGCACCCATGTCGGGGCTGATTGACACCACTGAGATGTATTTGCGCACCATCCTCGAATTGGAGGAGGAAGGTGTGGTCCCCATGCGCGCCCGGATCGCCGAGCGGCTCGACCAGAGCGGACCGACGGTGAGCCAGACCGTGGCGCGCATGGAGCGCGACGGCCTGGTGGCGGTCGCCAGCGACCGCCACCTGGAGCTCACCGAGGAGGGCCGCCGTCTGGCCACCCGCGTGATGCGCAAGCACCGCCTGGCGGAGTGCCTGCTCGTCGACGTGATCGGGCTCGAGTGGGAGCAGGTGCACGCCGAGGCGTGCCGCTGGGAGCACGTGATGAGCGAGGCCGTGGAGCGCCGCGTCCTCGAGCTGCTCCGCCACCCCACCGAGTCTCCGTACGGCAACCCGATCCCGGGTCTGGAGGAGCTGGGCGAGAAGGACGGCGCGGACCCGTTCCTGGACGAGGGCATGGTCTCCCTGACCGAGCTGGACCCGGGCACCGAGGGCAAGACGGTCGTCGTGCGCCGCATCGGCGAGCCGATCCAGACGGACGCCCAGCTGATGTACACGCTGCGGCGGGCCGGTGTGCAGCCGGGCTCCGTGGTGAGCGTGACGGAGTCGGCGGGCGGCGTGCTCGTGGGCAGCAGCGGCGAGGCCGCCGAGCTGTCCTCGGAGATCGCCTCGCATGTCTTCGTCGCCAAGCGCTGACGTCAACTGCCGTTACTAGAGGGTTAGTTGACAACGCATCATGGTCTCCGGGAGATCTTGCGGAATCCAAGATTCAGTGTGCGGAATCGCAGCGCGCGAGCGTTTGGCATGCGAGGCTGTCGCGAGAGGCATATGACCTGAGGGCTCTTGACCGTGTCGGCACCAGGTCTGGCCGCACGGCCGGAGAGGGGGCGAGGATGTGCCCGTCTGGTGAGCTTGGACGTGAGGGTCCCGGCGCCCGAGGGCGCCGGGACCTGTCCTCCCCTGTGCTGACCCGGAGCCCCGAGCTCCCAGGGTCGTCCCCCACGGGCCGATGTCCCCGAGCGGCCCGCCTCCCGATGAAGATCTCCCCTCGGCCACGCCGGTCAATCCTTGAGCGTGGTCACCCGAACGAGGGGTGTTACCGGCAATCCGCTCGTTTTCGAAAGGGAGTTCGATAACGTGCGGGGGTGCGGGGCAGGACCAGGCGTGGATCCCGAGCGGAATCTAGGGGGGTGCCAGGAATCATGGTGCGGCGCATCGACGTGACGGGCACGGGTGGCGTACGCCTCGCCGCCTGGGAGTTCGCCGATCCTCCCAAGCTGAGGGAGGCCGAGGGGGCGCCCGGCGGCGTGCTCTTACTGCACGGCCTGATGGGCCGCGCCTCCCACTGGGCGGGCACCGCCCGCTGGCTCTCCGAGCGGCACCGCGCGGTCGCCCTCGACCAGCGCGGCCACGGGCAGAGCGAGAAGCGCCCGGAGGGGCCCTACACCCGTGAGGCCTACGTGGAGGACGCCGAGGCCGCCCTGGAGCAGCTGGGCCTCGCGCCCGCCGTCCTCATCGGGCACTCCATGGGCGCGCTCACCGCCTGGCAGCTGGCCGCGCGCCGCCCCGACCTCGTCCGGGGCCTGATCATCTGCGACATGCGGGCCTCCGCGCTCGGCGCGGCCTCGCAGCGCGAGTGGGAGCACTGGTTCAAGTCCTGGCCGGTGCCGTTCGCGACCCTCGCGGACGTGCGCAAGTGGTTCGGCGAGGACGATCCCTGGGTGGAGCGGCCCAATCCCGCGCGGGGCGAGTTCTTCGCCGAGGTGATGGCCGAGGGCCCGGACGGCTGGCGGCCGGTGTTCGACCGCGCCCAGATGCTCAAGTCCCGCGAGACGTGGGTGCACGACGCGCACTGGGAGGAGCTGATGCAGGTCCGCTGCCCCGCGCTCGTCGTGCGGGGCCTGGACGGGGAGCTGGGCCGCGCCGAGTCCCAGGAGATGGTCCGCGTGCTGCCCCGGGGGGAGTACGCGGAGGTGGCCGACGCGGGGCACCTTGTCCACTACGACCAGCCGAGTGCGTGGCGGGCGGCCGTCGAACCGTTTCTGGACAGGGTCCTCGCCGGGTAGGTCGGTGGGCCGGGGCTGTGCGCGGGGTCTGTCGTGGCCTTCGGCCTACTCGTCCTCAAACGCCGGACGGGCTATACCCTCACGGGCTCAGGCGTTCCACGTCCCAGCCCTTGCCGTCCGGTGTTCGGACGTACCGCAGGCGGTCGTGGAGGCGGTTTCTGCGGCCCTGCCAGAATTCCACCGCTTGGGGGGTCACGCGGAATCCGCCCCAGTTCGGGGGGACGGGGACCTGTTCGCCCTCGGGGTAGCGGGCCGCCAAGTCGGCGTACGCGCGGTCCAGTTCGTCCCGTGAGGTGAGCACGGAGGACTGCGCGCTGGCCCAGGCGCCGAGCTGGGAGCCGTGGGGGCGGGTGCGGAAGTAGGCGACCGTCTCCTCGCGCCCGACGCGCTCCGCCGTGCCGGAGACGATGACCTGGCGGGCCATGGCGTGCCAGGGGAAGAGCAGCGAGACGGCCGCGTTGCCCGCCAGCTCGCGCGCCTTGCGGGAGTCGTAGTTGGTGAAGAAGACGAAGCCCCGCTCGTCGAAGCCCTTCAGGAGCACCGTGCGGGCGCTGGGCCTGCCCTCTGCGTCGACGGTGGAGACGACCATGGCGTTCGGTTCGTGTACGGCGTCCCCGGCGCTCACCGCCTCCTTGAACCAGCGCGCGAACTGCTCCATGGGGCCGGCGGGCAGCTCCGCCTCGGCGAGCCCCTCGGTGACGTACTGCTCGCGCATGCCGGCCGGCTCGGGCAGCGGGTCGGGGAGTGGGGCACTGGAGTCGGTCACCCGATCATCTTGCCGTATACGTGGGGAGCGCGGTGGGTGCGTTCCGCCACGGAGAGGTGACGTGTGGCACTGAGTGCCGCATGCCATCGCCAAAGGTGGCACCAGGGGATATCGTCCTGCTGCCGAATCGGTTGGGTGACCACCAGCCTCACGGGGCATCACCGGGGTGACCGTTTCGGACCGCGAGTCGGCGAACGCGCCAGAGAATGGCGTAAACGACCGCGGAACCGGATCGTAGTCGCCCATTTTTGACGCATGGTCATGAGCCGGGGATGAGCCGGCCCATGAGCTGACCGCAACCCCCTTTCTCGAAAATCATCATGTCGAACCCATCACGAGGAGCCGCCTGATGTCCGACTTCGTACCCGGACTTGAAGGAGTCGTCGCGTTCGAGACGGAGATCGCCGAACCGGACAAGGAAGGCGGCGCGCTTCGCTACCGCGGCGTCGACATCGAGGACCTGGTCGGCCATGTCTCCTTCGGGAACGTCTGGGGCCTGCTCGTCGACGGCGCGTTCAACCCCGGTCTGCCGCCCGCCGAGCCCTTCCCGATCCCGGTGCACTCCGGGGACATCCGCGTCGACGTGCAGTCCGCGCTCGCGATGCTCGCCCCCGTGTGGGGCCTGCGTCCGCTCCTGGACATCAGCGAGGAGCGGGCCCGCGAGGACCTGGCCCGCGCCGCCGTCATGGCCCTGTCCTACGTCGCCCAGTCGGCGCGCGGCCAGGGCCTGCCGATGGTGCCGCAGCGGGAGATCGACAAGGCCGAGACGGTCGTCGAACGGTTCATGAAGCGCTGGCGCGGCGAGCCCGACCCCAAGCACGTCCAGGCCGTCGACGCGTACTGGACCTCGGCCGCCGAGCACGGCATGAACGCCTCCACGTTCACCGCCCGCGTCATCGCCTCCACCGGCGCGGACGTGGCGGCGGCGCTGAGCGGCGCGGTGGGCGCGATGTCCGGTCCGCTGCACGGCGGGGCGCCCTCCCGGGTCCTCGGCATGATCGAGGAGATCGAGCGGACCGGTGACGCGGTCGCCTACGTCAAGCAGGCCCTGGACAAGGGCGAGCGGCTGATGGGCTTCGGGCACCGCGTCTACCGCGCGGAGGACCCCCGGGCGCGGGTGCTGCGGCGCACCGCCCGCGAGCTGGGGGCGCCGCGCTTCGAGGTCGCCGAGGCGCTGGAGAAGGCGGCCCTGGACGAGCTGCACGCGCGCCGGCCCGACCGGGTGCTGGCCACGAACGTGGAGTTCTGGGCGGCGATCGTCCTCGACTTCGCCGAGGTGCCGGCGCACATGTTCACGTCCATGTTCACCTGTGCGAGGACCGCCGGGTGGTCGGCGCACATTCTTGAGCAGAAGCGGACGGGGCGGCTGGTCCGCCCCTCTGCCCGGTACGTGGGGCCCGGCTCCCGTAGCCCGCAGGAGATCGAGGGGTTCGGGGACATCTCGGGCTGACGCCCCTGGGGCTCACCGCCTCGGGGCTCCGCCCCGGACCCCGCTCCTCAAACGCCGGAGGGGCTGGATTTTCCCGAGCTGCCGGAGGGGCTGGATTTTCCCGATTTCAGCGCCCCCTCCACCAGCACCGTCCACTGCGCCACCACCCGCTCCCGGCGTGCTCCGTCGTCCGTGAGGAGGTTCGCGAGGCCGAGGCCCCGGGCCATGTCCAGCAGGCCCTGGATGGTCTCGCGGACGCCGGGGCGGGACTCGTCGGCGTCCAGGAGTTCCACGGCGATGCGGTGCGTCTCGCGGCCGACGCGGGCCTCCAGCTCCGTGACGCGCCCGCCGAGCTGCGGCTCGTTGGACGCGGCCACCCAGAGGTGGAGCGCCGCGCGGAAGAGCGGGCCCGTGTAGAGGTCGACGAGGGCCGCCACCACCGAGGCGCGGTCCTGCGCGGGCAGGGCGCGCAGGGCCGTGGAGCGCTGTTCGGCCACGTACTCGACGGCGGCCGTGAACAGGTCCTCCCGGGTCGGGAAGTGGTGCTGCGCCGCGCCCCGGGAGACGCCCGCCCGTTCGGCGACCACCGAGACCGTCGAGCCCGCCCAGCCGTGCTCGGCGAGGCAGGCGACGGCGGCCTCCAGGAGCCGCAGCCGTGTCGCGCGACTGCGGTCCTGCTTGGGCGCCCGGTCGGCGGTGGTCACAGCACCCATGGGGGCTCCCGTCCTTCGAGGAACGCCGCCGTCCCCTCCCGTGCCTCGGTGGAACCGAAGAGCCGCGCGGACAGGGCGGTACAGGCGTCCGAGTGGTCGTCGAATGCGTCGAGCACCCTAGCCGTGAGCAGCTTCTTCGTCTCGGCCAGGGCGCCCGGTGCCGCCCGCCGCAGCCCGTCGAGCATCGGTTCGAGGCCCGCGTCCACATCGGGCGCGTACGCCGTGACGAGGCCGATCCGCGCCGCCTCCGCCCCGTCGAAACGCTCGCCGGTGAGGCAGTAGCGGGCGGCCGCGCTCGGGTCGAGACGGGGCAGGAGCGGCAGGGAGATCACCGCGGGCGCGACCCCGATGCGTACCTCCGTCAGCGCGAAGGACGCGCCCGGCCCCGCCACCGCAAGGTCGCACACGCCGAGCAGCCCGAGGCCGCCCGCCCGCACATGGCCGTCCACCCGCGCCACCACCGGTTTCGGCAGCTCCACGATCTGCCGCAGCAGCCGTACGAAGTCCTGGGGGTCCGGCGGTTGGCGCAGGTCGGCACCGGCGCAGAACGTGGTCCCCGTGTGGGCGAGCACGACCGCCCGTACGTCGGGGTCGTCGCCGAGGTCGTGGAGCGCCTCGGCGAGGGCGCCCACCAGCTCCGCCGAGAGCGCGTTGCGGCGCTCGGGGAGGTCCAGGCGGACGGTGACGATCCCCCGCGCCGGGGAGGAGACGACGAGGCTCATGGCGGGGGCTCCTCAGTAGGACTTGGGCAGGCCGAGTGTCTGGTGGGAGACGTAGTTGAGGATCATCTCCCTGCTGACCGGGGCGATCCGCGCCACGCGGGAGGCGACGATGAGCGAGGCGAGGCCGAACTCCTTGGTCAGGCCGTTGCCGCCGAGGGTGTGCACCGCTTGGTCGACGGCCTTCACGCAGGCGTCGGCGGCGGCGAGCTTCGCCATGTTGGCGGCCTCGCCCGCGGCCGTGTCGTCGCCTTCGTCGTAGAGCCTGGCGGCCTTCTGCGTCATCAGGCGGGCCAGCTCGATCTCGATGTGGGACTGGGCGAGGGGGTGGGCGATGGCCTGGTGGGCGCCGATGGGCGTCTTCCAGACGGTGCGTTCTTTCGCGTACTCGGTGGCGCGGTCCAGGGCGTAGCGGGCCATGCCGAGCGCGAAGGCCGCCGTCATGATCCGCTCGGGGTTGAGTCCGGCGAAGAGCTGGAGGAGGCCCGCGTCCTCGTCGCCGACGAGCGCGTCGGCGGGCAGCCGTACATCGTCCAGGACCAGCTCGAACTGCTTCTCGGCCGCCTGGAGTTCCATGGCGATCTGCCGCCGTTCAAAGCCCGGGGTGTCGCGCGGGACGATGAACAGGCACGGCTTGAGGCTGCTGGTGCGGGCGTCCGACGTGCGGCCCACGATGAGGGTGGCGTCGGCGATGTCGACGCCGGAGATGAACACCTTGCGGCCGGTCAGGAGCCAGTCGCCGGAGTCGGGGTCGCGGCGGGCCGTGGTGGTGATGCGGTGGGAGTTGGAGCCCGCGTCGGGCTCGGTGATGCCGAAGGCCATGGTGCGGGAGCCGTCGGCGAGTCCGGGCAGCCAGGCCCGCTTCTGCTCCTCGGTGCCGAAGCGGGCGATGACGGTGCCGCAGATGGCGGGCGAGACGACCATCATGAGCAGCGGTGAGCCCGCCGCGCCCAACTCCTCCAGCACGATGGAGAGTTCCGAGATGCCACCGCCTCCTCCGCCGTACTCCTCGGGCAGGTTCACCCCGAGGTAGCCGAGCTTGGCGGCGTCCGCCCACAGCTCGTCGGGGTGGCCGCCGTCCGCGACGACGCGGGTCATGTAGGCGCGGCCGTACCGCTTGCCGAGGGCGGCGACAGCGGCGCGCAGGGCCTGGTGCTCCTCGGTTTCGAGGGCGGCGCCACGAGTGCTGCGTGCGGTACTGCCTGCGGTGCTGCGGGCGGTGCTCATGCGGACTCCTCCGGGACGGCGGCCTGTACGACGGCGAGCAGCGCGCCGACCTCGACCTGGCGGCCGGGCACGGCGTGCAGCGCGGTGAGCGTGCCGGAGGCGGGAGCGCAGACGCGGTGCTCCATCTTCATGGCCTCCAGCCAGACGAGGGGCTGCCCGCCCGTGACCTCCGCGCCCTCGGTGAGCCCTTCGGCGACGCGGACGACGGTGCCCGGCATCGGGGCGAGCAGCGAGCCGGGTGCGCGGCGGGCGTTGGGCTCGGGGAGGGCCGGCAGCGCGGTGAGGGCGGTGTCGCCGTGGGGCGTGGTGACGTGGACGCGCTCGCCGTACCGCGTGACGGTGAACTTCCTCCGTACGCCGTCGACTTCGAGTTCGACGCGCGTCGGCGTCACGGCGAGGACCCGCACTCCCTCGGCGGTGGGGCCGGTCCGGGTGTGGTCGTAGCGGACCTCGTGCTCGGTGCCGTCGGGTTCGGTGCGGTAGCGCTTGGTGTGGGGCTGGGAGCGGAGGTTGCGCCAGCCGCCGAAGCGGGAGCGGCCGTGCGCGTCGGCGAGGGCGGCGGCGAGCGGGGCGTGCGGGTCGGGCTCGGGGGCGGCCAGTTGTGCGGCGTACCGGTCGTAGAAGCCGGTGTCCATGCGGGCCTCCGCGAACTCCGGGTGCCGCAGTGAGCGTACGAGCAGGGCGCGGTTGGTGACCGGCCCGTGCACGACGGCCCGCTCCAGCGCGCCCGCCAGCTTCCGGATCGCCTGCGCGCGGGTCGGCGCGTACGCGATGACCTTGGCGAGCATCGGGTCGTAGTGGACGCCGATCGAGTCTCCGGCCGCGTAGCCCGTGTCGAGGCGGATGCCGTGTCCCGGGCCGGGGTGGACGCCGTGCCCCGCGCCCGGCACCTCCAAGCGATGCAGCCTGCCCGTCTGTGGGGCCCAGTCCGAGGCCGGGTCCTCCGCGTACAGGCGGGCCTCTACCGCGTGCCCGCGCGCGGGCGGGGGTTCCTGCTCCAGGGCGTGGCCCTCGGCCACCTGGATCTGGAGCGCCACCAGGTCCAGGCCGAACACCGCCTCGGTGACGGGGTGTTCGACCTGGAGGCGGGTGTTCATCTCCAGGAAGTGCGCCCGGCCGTCCGCGACCAGGAACTCGACCGTGCCCGCGCCCCGGTACTCGGTCACCCGCGCGGCCCGCACGGCCCGCGCGCGCAGCTCGGCGACCAGTTCCGGGGCGAGGCCCGGCGCCGGGGCCTCCTCGATGACCTTCTGGTGCCTGCGCTGGAGGGTGCAGTCGCGGGTGCCCAGCGTCCACACCGTTCCGTACGCGTCCGCCATGACCTGCACCTCGACGTGGCGCCCGCCTTCGATGAACGGCTCGACGAACACCTCACCGTCCCCGAACGCGCCCGCCGCCTCCGCGCGCGCCGCCGCCAACTCCCCCGGCAGCTCCGCCAGATCGCGTACGACACGCATGCCGCGCCCGCCGCCACCGGCCGCCGCCTTCACCAGGACCGGCAGGTCGGCCTCGGTGACCTCGGACAGCGGTGTGACCCCCATCAGCTCCTTGGAGCGCGTCTTGGACGCCATCGCCTCGATCGCCTCGGGCGGCGGGCCGATCCAGACCAGGCCCGCGTCCAGGACGGCCCGCGCGAAGTCCGCGTTCTCGGAGAGGAAGCCGTAGCCGGGGTGGATGGCGTCGGCGCGCGCGGCCTGCGCGGTCTTCACGACGAGGTCGCCGCGCAGATACGTCTCGGCGGGCGCCGCGCCCGGCAGCCGTACCGCCGTGTCGGCCTCACGGACGTGCAGGGCGTCCGCGTCGGCGTCGGAGTACACCGCGACCGTGGCGATGCCCAGCTCACGGCAGGTGCGGAAGACGCGGCAGGCGATCTCGCCCCGGTTGGCCACGAGTACTGACTTGATCATGGTCACTGCCTCACATCCGGAAGACGCCGAAGCCGCCGCGCGCGCCTTCGTAGGGGGCCGTGTGGATCGCGGACAGGCACAGGCCGAGGACGGTGCGGGTGTCGCGCGGGTCGATGATCCCGTCGTCGTAGAGCCGCCCCGAAAGGAACATCGGCAGGGACTCCGCCTCGATCTGCTGCTCCACCATGGCGCGCAGGCCCGCGTCGGCCTCATCGTCGTAAGGCCGGCCCTTCGCGGCGGCCGACGCGCGGGCGACGATCGACAGGACCCCGGCGAGCTGTTGCGGGCCCATGACGGCCGACTTGGCGCTCGGCCAGGCGAAGAGGAAGCGGGGGTCGTAGGCGCGCCCGCACATGCCGTAGTGCCCGGCGCCGTACGAGGCGCCCATCAGGACGGACAGGTGCGGTACGCGCGAGTTGCTGACCGCGTTGATCATCATGGCGCCGTGCTTGATGATGCCGCCCTGCTCGTACTCCTTGCCGACCATGTAGCCGGTGGTGTTGTGCAGGAAGAGCAGCGGGATGTCGCGCTGGTTCGCGAGCTGGATGAACTGGGCGGCCTTCTGGGACTCCTCGCTGAACAGGACGCCCTGCGCGTTGGCGAGGACGCCGACCGGATAGCCGTGCAGGGCGGCCCAGCCGGTGACCAGCGAGGCCCCGTACAGCGGCTTGAACTCGTCGAAGTCCGAGCCGTCGACGATACGGGCGATGACCTCGCGCGGCTCGAAGGGCTTCTTCAGGTCGCCGGGGACGATGCCGAGGAGTTCGTCCTGGTCGTACTTGGGTGGCGCCGCCGGGCCCGGATCCGCGTACGCCTTGCGCCAGTTGAGGCGCGCGACGACCCGGCGGGCCTGCCGCAGCGCGTCCCGCTCGTCCTCGGCGAGGTAGTCGGCGAGGCCCGAGGTGCGGGCGTGCATCTCGGCGCCGCCGAGCGACTCGTCGTCGCTCTCCTCGCCGGTCGCCATCTTCACCAGCGGCGGGCCGCCGAGGAAGACCTTCGCGCGCTCCTTGACCATGATCACGTGGTCGCTCATGCCGGGGACGTACGCGCCGCCCGCGGTCGAGTTCCCGAAGACGACGGCGATCGTCGGGATCCCGGCCGCCGAGGACTGCGTGAGGTGCTTGAAGAGAGCGCCTCCCGGGATGAAGATCTCCTTCTGGGACGGCAGATCGGCGCCGCCGGACTCCACGAGGTGGATCGACGGCAGCCGGTTCGCGTGCCCGATCTCATGCGCCCGGAACGCCTTCTTCAGCGTCCAGGGGTTGGAGGCACCGCCCCTGACGGTCGGGTCGTTGGCGGTGATCAGGCATTCGACGCCCTCGACGACACCGATGCCGGTGACCATGGAGGCGCCGACCGGGTAGTCGCTGCCCCAGGCCGCCAGTGGCGACAGCTCCAGGAAGGGTGTGTCCGGGTCGAGCAGCAGCTCGATCCGCTCCCGGGCGAGCAACTTGCCGCGCCCTCGGTGCCGTTGGACGTACTTCTCGCCGCCGCCCTCCAGCGCCTTGGCCTGCTCGGCGTCGAGCGCGGCCAGCTTCTCCAGCATGGCCGCGCGGTGCTCGGCGTACTCGGCGCTCGCGGGGTCGAGCGCGGAGGCGAGGACGGTCACAGCAGTACCTCCGGTATGTCCAGGTGGCGGGCGCGCAGCCACTCGCCGACGCCCTTGGCCTGCGGGTCGAAGCGGGCCTGCGCGGCGACGCCCTCGCCGAGCAGGCCCTCGACGACGAAGTTCAGGGCGCGCAGATTGGGCAGGTCATGGCGTACGACGGTCAAGTCGGCGCACTCCGGGAGCAGTTCGCGGAACCGGTCCACGGTCAGCTCGTGGGCGAGCCAGCGCCAGGCGTCGTCGGTGCGCACCCAGATGCCGACGTTGGCGTCCCCGCCCTTGTCACCGCTGCGGGCCCCGGCGAGGCGGCCGAGGGGGACGCGGCGGGTGGGGCCGGACGGCAGGGGCGCGGGCAGCGGTGGCGGCGGCACGTCCTCCAGTACGCGGGTGCCCTCCCGTACGCGGGTCTCGTCGCCGGAGTGGACCGGGCGCCGCTCCCCGTCCGGCAGGACGGCCACGTGGGGGACGCCGGAGCGGTCCACGTACGCGGCCTCGAAGACTCCGTAGGGGGCGCCCTTGCCGGGGGGCGCGGTCACGTGGAAGCCGGGGTAGCTGCCGAGGGCGAGTTCGACGGCGGCGCCGCTGAGGGCGCGGCCCACCGTGTCGGCGTCGGGGTCGCGCACGATGAGCCGCAGCAGGGCGGAGGCGCTCTCCTCGGTGGCGGCGTCGGGGCGGTCGGTGCGGGCCAGCTCCCAACGGAGTTCGGCGGGCCGGGACTTGGCGGCGTCGAGCGCGTCCTCGATCTGCGCGCGGACGAGCGCGGCCTTCGCCTCGACGTCCAGTCCCGTCAGCACGAAGACGACCTCGTTGCGGAAGCCGCCGAGCCGGGTCAGACCGGCCTTGAGGGTGGGCGGCGGGGCCTCGCCGCGTACGCCGTCGACGCGTACGCGGTCGGGCCCTTCCTGGGTGAGGGTGACCGTGTCGAGCCGGGCGGTGACGTCCGGGCCCGCGTACCGGGCGCCCTGGGTCTCGTAGAGGAGCTGCGCGGTGACCGTGCCGACGTCGACGAAGCCGCCGGTGCCGTCGTGCTTGGTGATGACGGCGGAACCGTCGTGGTGGATCTCGGCGAGCGGGAAGCCGGGGCGGCGCAGGCGGGCGGGCTCGTGCTCGGCGAAGAAGGCGTAGTTGCCGCCGGTGGCCTGTGTGCCGCACTCCAGGACGTGCCCGGCGACGACGGCGCCCGCGAGCCGGTCGTACTCGGCGGGCCCCCACCCGAAGTGGGCGGCGGCGGGCCCGCTGACCAGGGCGGCGTCGGTCACGCGCCCGGTGACGACCACGTCGGCCCCGGCGTCCAGGCAGGCGGCGATCCCGGCGCCGCCGAGGTAGGCGTGGGCGGTGAGGGCGCCGGGGAAACGCTCCCCGAGGTCGTCGCCCTCGACGTGCGCGACCCGCACGGGGACACCGAGCCGCCCGGCCAGCTCCCGCACGGCCCCGGCGAGCCCGGCCGGGTTGAGGCCCCCGGCATTGGCGACGACTTTCACGCCCCGCTCGTGGGCGGTGCCGAGGCACTCCTCCAGCTGCCGCAGAAAGGTCCTGGCGTATCCCCGGGACGGGTCCTTCATCCGGTCCCGCCCGAGGATCAGCATGGTCAGCTCGGCGAGATAGTCCCCGGTGAGCACGTCGAGTTCCCCGCCGGTCAGCATCTCCCGCATGGCACTGAACCGGTCGCCGTAGAAACCGGAGGCGTTGCCTATGCGCAGGGGGTCCATGCGCGGGGGCGGCGGGGTCACAGCCCCGCTCCCGCACCCGGCCCGCGCCCCGCTCCCCCGCCCGGCTCGCGCCCTCTGCCCGGCGGGCCCGCGAAGGCCTGGGCGAGGGAGAGCCAGCGGTCGGCGTCGGGGCCCTTTGCCCGCAGGGCCAGGTCGGTGCGGTGGACGCGCTGGGTGACCAGGAGGCAGAAGTCGAGCGCGGGGCCCGTGACGCGTTGGGCCGCGTCCTCGGGGCCGTACGCCCACACCTCGCCCGTCACGGGTGACGTCAGCTCGACCCGGAACTCCTCGTCCGGCGCGCCGAGTCCTCGTACGGCGAAGGCGAAGTCCCGGGCCCGTACGCCGATCCGCGCCACGTGCCGCAGCCGGTCCGTCGGCGCACGCCGCACGCCGAGCGCGTCCGCCACGTCCTGGCCGTGCGCCCACGTCTCCATGAGCCGCGCACCGGCCATGGAGGGCACGGCCATCGGCGGCCCGTACCAGGGCAGGCGGGTGCCGGCGGGAGCGTCATGGAGGGCCTGCCACAGGCGTGCGCGGGCCGAGCGCCACGCGGCGAGCAGTTCGGCGGGCGGCAGCGCCGCCCCCTCTCGGGCGCCCTCGTCCACGAAGGTGCCGGGGTTCGCGGCCGCCTTCTCGACCTCGGCGCCGAATGCCTCCGGGTCGGTCGCGGCGAGCAGCGCGGCCCGGTCGGTCCAGGCGAGGTGCGCGATCTGGTGGGCGACCGTCCAGCCGGGCGCGGGCGTCGCGAGCGCCCAACGCTCCTCATCCAACTCCGCGACGAGCCGGTCGAGTTCCTCGCTCTCGCTGCGCAGATCTTCGAGCACGGGCAGGGCATCGGACACGGGACGCTCCCCTCGGGGCACGGCGGTTCGCCAGGGAGCATGGCAGCGTGCGGAGAAACAAGCAAGCGTGCTTGCATTAATTCCTGCGGTCGGCCGACGACGGGCGCCGCCCATCCCGGGGAAAGGGGCGCCGCCCATCGCGAGGATCGGCGGCGCCCGGTCGAGAGCAGGCTGACGGAAGGGTCAGGAGCAGGACTTGTAGAAGTGCTTCCAGCCGTCGCTCGGCATCGCCGGCGGCTCGGCGGGGGTGCCGTGCTCGCCGTACTTGTACTGCTGCTCGGAGTCGTAGCTCCCCGGGCCGCTGCGCGCCTTCGTCAGGCGTACCTCCCGGTCCCACACGCCGTCACCGGCGTTGTTGAGGATCGCGAGGTCCGGGTACTTGTCGTCGCCGTAGTTGGCGATGCGGAGCTGCTTGACCTCGCGGCTGTCGCCGATGTCGAGGTGGCGGGCGTGGGCGGAGGCCAGGTTCGCGCGCTTGAGCGGGCCCGGGCGGTAGTCGGCGACGCGTGCCGTCGCGGGGTCGTCGACGCCGGAGGGTTCGACGATGTTGACGACCATGTCGAGCTTGCCGTCCTTCTGGAAGTCGGCGACGGCGGCGGTCGCGACCTCACCCGGCTTGGCGCCGAGCAGCTTGCTCACGGTCTGCTTGGTGCCGAAAGTGCCGTCCGCGGCGCCCCACTGGACAGTCATCTTGGTGCCGGTGTGCCCGGGGTTCGAGATCTTGTCCGGGCGGCCGTCACCGTCGAGATCGCCGAGCAGCGTCGTGGCTCCGGCCAGGCAGGGGGCGGGGGCCGCGGCGGCCTTGCCGGACGCTCCCGCGCCGCCGGGGGCCGACGGCCCGGTCCCGGCCGCACTGGCCTGGTGACCGGCGACGGTCAGCGTCAGAGCGGCGGCCGCGATCGGGGCGGCGATCAGACGTGGCAGACGTGAACGCTTGCGAAGCATGTACGGACTCTCCTCAGGTCGTTGCCGTGGTGCCGTGGTGCGGCACGGCTCGACCATGCGGGGTGATCCATCCCAGAAGCCATGAAACTCCGGCAATCCGGGACGCCGGAACGCCGCGAGCGGGCCTGACCAGCGGAAACGTAGGCCGCCTGGAACGCGGGGGCGGGACGCGCCCTGCCTTCTCAGGCGCCCTCGCGCGCCTCACTCGCCTCGGATGCTTCACGCGCCTCGCGCGCCTTACGTGCTTTGCCCCGCCCCACCTGCGTCCGCACCGCGCCCATGCTCGCCGCGATGACCAGGGAGATCGCCAGCGCCTCGGCCACGGTCAGGGCCTGGCTGAGGACGAGGAACCCGGCGACGGAGGCGATGGCCGGTTCCAGGCTCATCAGGATCGCGAAGGTGTGCGCGGGAAGGCGGCGCAGCGCGAGCAGTTCGAGGGTGTACGGCAGCACGGACGACATGACCGCCACCACCGCGCCCAGCGCCAGCGTGCCCGGCTCGACCAGCTTCGCGCCCGACTCGACGATCCCGAGCGGCAGGAAGAGCACCGCCGCGACCACCATCGCGAGGGCGAGGCCGTCGGCCTGCGGGAAGCGCCGCCCGGTGCGCGCGCTGAAGACGATGTACGTCGCCCACATCGCGCCCGCCCCCAGCGCGTAGGCGACGCCGACCGGGTCGAGGCCGCTGAAGCCGCCCCCGCCGCCGAGCAGGAACACCCCGCAGAGCGCGAGCCCGGCCCAGATCAGATTGACGGCGCGGCGCGAGGCGATGACGGAGAGCGCGAGCGGGCCGAGGACTTCGAGGGTGACGGCGGGGCCCATGGGGATGCGGGCGACCGACTGGTAGAAGAGGCCGTTCATCCCGGCCATGGCCACGCCGAACGCGACGACCGTGCCCCAGTCGGCGCGGGAGTGGCCGCGCAGCTTCGGACGGCAGACGGCGAGCAGTACGAGCGCGGCGAAGGCGAGCCGCAGCGTCACGATCCCGAGCGCCCCGGACCTGGGCATCACGCTCACCGCGACCGCCCCGCCGAACTGCACGGATATCCCGCCCGCGAGCACCAGCCCGACCGGGGCGAGCCGGGCGCGGAGGCTGCGCGCGGCTTCACCACTGGGGGCGGCTTCACCACTGGGGGCGGCTTCACCACTCGGGGCGGCCCCGGCACCCGAAGTGCCCGACGCGGCCTGAGTGGCCCCGGCGCCCGAAGCGCCCTGCACGGCCTCGGCGGTCGCCGCCGCACCGGCGACTTCCGGCTGCTGGGCCACCACGGGGGCCGCCGCCGGTGCCGCCTGATCGCTGCGCGAGACGTTCACGCCTGAGCCTTCCTGCCGTGTGCCGTGTGCCACCACTCCCGGCAGTCCAGTGTTCTGGACTCCGCCGTCCAAGGTAATGGACCAGGACAGGATTGTGGAGCGCTTTTGCTCCTGTACGCAAACCGGGTCCGCCTAAACCGCGTCCAGCGCCTCCGCGAGGACCTCCGCCAGGTGCCGCCCCCGCACCTCCGCCAGCTGCCCCAGCTGCGTCCGGCAGGAGAAGCCGTCCGCCAGGACCACCGCCCCGGCCGGTGCCCGCCGCACCGAGGGCAGCAGCTGTTCCTCGGCGCAGGCCGCCGACACCTCGTAATGGCCGCGCTCGAAACCGAAGTTCCCGGCGAGTCCGCAACAGCCGCCGCTCAGCTCGCCCTCCAGGCCCGCCTTCGTGCGCAGCCGCCGTTCCGCCGCGTCGCCGAGGACCGCGTGCTGGTGGCAGTGCGTCTGGCCCGCCACCGGGCGGCCCACGTGCGGCGGCCGCCAGTCGGGGGCCAGTTCTTCGAGGGCCTGCGCGAAGGTGCGCACGGACGCGGCGAGGCAGTGGGCGCGCGGGTCGTCGCCGAGCAGTTCGACGAGGTCGGTCTTGAGGGCGGCCGCGCAGCTGGGCTCCAGGACGACGACGGGCGTGCCCGCCGCCAGGAGCGGGGCGACCCGCTCCAGCGTGGCGCGCAGCACCGCGCGGGCACGGTCGAGCTGGCCCGTGGAGACGTACGTGAGCCCGCAGCAGACCCCCGTCGGCGGCAGCGCGACCGTGAGCCCTGCCGCTTCAAGCACCCGTACCGCCGCCCGGCCCACGGAGGGCGAGAGGTGGTCGGTGAAGGTGTCGGGCCACAGCACTACCTGTGGTGCCCCCTGCCTCTTGGGTCTCCCGCGCCACCACTGCCGCAGAGTCCGCGGCGCCACCGCCGGGATCGACCGCTCCGGTGCGATGCCGCCGAGCCGTTTGCCGAGCGCGGCCAGCGGGCCGACCCGCGCGAGGGCGTTGACGGCCGGAGCCGTGCGGGTGAGGGCCACGGCCCGCAGCCAGCGCGGCAGCCACCCCATCGCGTAGTGGGCGGCGGGCCTGCGGCGGCCTTCGTAGTGGTGGTGCAGGAACTCCGCCTTGTACGTGGCCATGTCGACGCCCACCGGACAGTCCGACCGGCATCCCTTGCAGGACAGGCAGAGGTCGAGCGCGTCCCGTACCTCCGTGGAGCGCCAGCCGTCCGTCACCACCTCGCCCGCGAGCATCTCGTGCAGCAGCCGCGCCCGGCCGCGCGTGGAGTGCTCCTCCTCGCCGGTCACCCGGAATGAGGGGCACATGACACCGGTGGGCGAGGACGCCGTCGCCGTACGGCACTTGGCTACCCCCACACATCGCCTGACCGCCGCCGAGAAGTCCCCGCCGTCGTGCGGGTAGCCGAAGGTGACGTCGACGGGCTCGCGCGGCAGGGGCGCGAACCGCAGCCCGGCGTCGAGGGGCGCGGGCCGCACCAGCATGCCCGGGTTGAGCAGGCCCGCCGGGTCCCAGACGTCCTTCACGCGCGCGAAGAGGGCGACGAGGTCGGGCCCATACATCTTCGGCAGCAGCTCCGCGCGGGCCTGTCCGTCGCCGTGTTCGCCGGAGAGCGAGCCGCCGTGCGCGACGACCACGTCCGCCAGCTCCTCGGAGAAGCGGCGGAAGCGTGCCACGCCCTCGGGACCGAGCAGATCGAAGTCGATGCGCACATGGATGCAGCCGTCCCCGAAGTGCCCGTACGGCGTGCCGCGCAGCCCGTGTGCGGCGAGCAGCGCCCTGAAGTCCCGCAGATACGCGCCGAGACGGGCCGGCGGCACCGCGCAGTCCTCCCAGCCGGGCCACGCCTCGCTGCCGTCCGGCATCCGCGTGGCCGTGCCGCTGGCGTCCTCCCGCACCCGCCACAGCGCCCGCTGCCGCGCCGGGTCGTCGACGACCACGGCGTCCAGGACGTCGGCGGCGCGCACGAGGGTCTCGGCACGCGCGCGCGCCTCGGCCGGACTCGCGCCGCCCGTCTCCACGAAGAGCCAGGCGCCGCCCCTGGGCAGGGCGCTCTCCTGCGGGGTGCCGCGGACGAGGTCGGCGGCCATGCCCTCGACGGTCAGCGGGCCGTGCGGCAGGAGGCCCGCCGCCGCCTCGGCCGCCGCGTTCTCGTCCGCGTACCCGAGGACGGCGAGGGCCCGCGCGCGGGGTGCCTCGACGAGACGTACGACCGCCTCGGTGACGATGCCGAGCGTGCCCTCCGAGCCGCAGAACGCGCGGGCCAGGTCGACGCCGCGCTCGGGGAGCAGCGCGTCAAGCGCGTAGCCGGAGATGCGGCGCGGCAGGTCGGGGAAGCCGGTGCGCAGCAGGGCCAGGTCGCCCTCGACCAGGGCGCGCAGGCCGTCGGGGGCGCCGTCCCAGCCCTGGGCGAGGCGGAGGGTGTCGCCGCGCGAGCCGAGGACCGACAGCTGCCGGATGTTGTCGGCCGTCGTCCCCCAGGCCACCGAGTGCGCGCCGCAGGAGTTGTTGCCGATCATGCCGCCGAGCGTGCAGCGGCTGTGCGTGGAGGGGTCGGGGCCGAAGGTCAGGCCGTGCGGGGCGGCGGCGGAGCGCAGGTCGTCCAGGACGAGGCCCGGCTGGACCACGGCCGTCCGCGCCTCGGGGTCGAGGGAGAGGAGGCGGTTCATGTGCCGGGTGAAGTCGAGGACCACGCCGGTGCCCGTCGCCTGCCCGGCGATCGAGGTGCCCGCGCCGCGCGCCACGACCGGCACGGAATGCTCCCGGCAGACTTCGAGTGCCGCCCGCACGTCGTCGGCGTCGCGCGGGGTCACGACGGCGGCCGGTACGCGGCGGTAGTTGGAGGCGTCCATGGTGTGCAGGGCCCGCGCGGTGACGGAGAGGTCCACCGCGCCGCGCACGGCCGCGCGCAGGGCCCGCTCCAGGCCGCGGGGGTCCCCGAGGGCGCCGGGGCCGCCGGAGTCCTTGAAGCGGCCGGGGGTGCCGAAGTCGCCGTCGAGGTCGCTCATGCGTCCAGAATGCCCCCGCTACGACCCCCCGGTGCCACCCCGCCCCACCCGATATGTCACGATCCGGAAGGGAACATTCCCAACACGCTCATCAACTCTCCTATAGTGACCAGAACTTGAGCAGAGTGTGTCGCTTCCGATCGAGGACCCCGATTGATGACCGCGCCAACCCCCATAGCGCGCCCCGGGACGGAGCGCCCTCCGCTGCGCCCGGCCGCGCTCGTCCTGCTGGCCTGTGCCTTCGTCACCGCGGCGCTCGCCGGGTGGGCCGTCGCCGTCGCGCCCGCGTCCGCGCGCACCCCCCTGGCCTGGGGCGCCGGTGCCGCCGCCGTCGCGCTCAGCGCCGCGGTGACCGTCGCCTTCCACGCCCTGCGGGCGCTCGCCCTGTCACGGCGTCAGCTGGCCGCCGCACAGCAGGAGACCGCCCGTCTCCAGCAGGAACAGGCTCGGCGCGCCGCCGAGTTCGGGCAGGAGCACGCCCGCCTCACCGCCGCGCACGCGCGTGAACTGGCCGAGCTGACCGCCGAGCAGACCCGGGTGCGGGAGGAACTCGTCTCCGAGCACGCCCGCGTCCGGGAGGAACTCACCGCGGAGAACGCCCGCGTACAGGCGGAACTCACCGCCGAGAACACCCGTATACGTACGGAACTCACCGCCGAGCACACCCGCGTCCGGACCGAGCTGACCGCGCGCGTGCGCACCGCCGAGTCCGAGCGGGCCGCCGCGCTCGCCGCGTGCGCCAACGCGGCAGGACGTATGCAGGCGCTGGCCACCGGCATGCTCGCCGACCTGCGCGAGATGGAGGGCAGGCACGCCGACGAGGACGTCCTCACCGACCTCCTCCACCTGGACCACAGGACCGCGCAGGCCGGCCGCATCGCCGACTCCGTGGCGGTCCTCACCGGCGCCCGCTCCGGGCGCCGCTGGGCCCGCCCCATCGTCATGGAGTCGATCCTGCGCGGCGCGATGGGCCGCATCGGCGGCTACCAGCGGGTGCGCGTCCACTCGGCGAGCGAGGTCGCGGTCGCGGGCCACGCCGCCGAGGGCGTCATGCACGCCCTGGCGGAACTCCTCGACAACGCGGCGAACTTCTCGCCGCCCACCTCCGAAGTGCACGTCTACATCGAGGAGGTCGCGTCCGGGGTCATCGTCTCCGTCGAGGACAGCGGCCTGGTGATGGGCCCGGTGCAGCAGCGCCGCGCCGAGCGTGCCGTGTCCGGCGAGACGACGGGCCTCGGCGGCCTGAGCGGCACCCGGCTCGGCCTCGCGGTGGTGGGCCGCCTGGCCCGCAAGCACGGCCTGACGGTGTCGTTCCGCCCCTCGGCGCGCGGCGGCACGGGCGTACTCCTCCTGATCCCGCAGGAACTGCTCTCCCGCCCCTCGGACCCGACCCCGCCTCCGGCGACCCCCCTGCCCCGCACCCCGGCCCGCGCCCAGCTCCCGGCGGCCTCCCAGGAGCCGGTGGCCCCGCAGCCCTCCGCGTCCGCCCAGGACCCGACGAGCGCCCAGCACCTGACGGCCGCGCAGCCCCTGGCGCCCTCGCCGCACCAGCCGTCCCTGCCCCCGGCGGACGCCCCGTCACCGACGGCCCCGGCCGCCGCCCCGCACACCCCCGACACCCTCCCCGACCCCCTCACCGACCGCGTCGACCGCGACCCGGTGCCGACCCACCACTCCCCGGCCGACCGCCCGGCCGCAGCCGGGGCCGGGGCCGAGGGCGTGACGATGCCGCTGCCCAAGCGGCGGCGCGGCCGGACGCTCGCCGCCGCCGAGCGGGCCCGAGCCGACAGCGACACCGGGGAGAACCCGCGGCCGCGCCCCGCGGACGCCGCCGACACCGCGGCCCGCTTCAGCAGCTTCCGCCAGGCGGTCCGCGCCACTCCCCCGGATCCCTCCTCCGATCCGTCGACCCCTCAGCACCCGGAAGGCGACTCCCCCCGATGACCACCGGCACCACCCACGCCACCACCGACGCCAAGCTCACCTGGCTCCTCCAGGGCCTCCTGGAACGCACCCCCGGTGCCCGGCACGCCCTCGTGCTCTCCCGGGACGGCCTGAAGCTGTGCCGCACGCCCGAGCTCTCCGTCGACCAGGCCGACCAGCTCGCCGCGATCGCGGCGGGCATCCAGTCCCTGTCGCACGGCGCGTCCGCCGAGTTCGGCGACGGCAGCGGCGGGGTGCGCTCGGCGATGGCCGAGTTCTACGGCGGCATCCTCTTCATCGTCGAGGCCGGCGAGGGCGCGCACCTCGCCGTCATCGCCGCCGAGGACGCCGACGCGGGCCTGGTCGGGCACACCATGAGCGAGCTGGTCGAACAGCTCGGCGAGCATCTGCGCGCCGCGCCCCGCGCGGACGGAACCCCCGGCGCCCCCGGCACCCAGACCACCGCATGAGCGTGAGCCGCCCCGGCCGGGACGACTCCCCCGACCGGCTGTACACCCTCACCGGAGGACGCAGCCGGTCGGCGCCCGACGCCCCCTTCGACCTGGTGACCCTCATCGTCGCCGAGTCCGGCCCGCAGCCCGGCATGCAGTCCGAGCACGCCGCGATCCTGCGGATGTGCGAGCTGCCGACCGCCGTCGTGGAGATCGCCGCCGACCTCGGCCTGCCGGTGAGCATCACCCGCATCCTGCTCTCCGACCTGCTCGACGCGGGCCGGATCAGCGCCCGCCACCCCCGGTCGGGCCCCACCCACAGCCTTCCCGATTCCGAACTCCTGGAGCAGGTGCTCGTTGGACTCCGCAATCTCTGAACGTAGGCCGGCCGGCGAACGCGAGCCGTCCGGCGCCGGCCGAAGAGAGCTGACCGCGACCGCCGACAACGGCCTGAAGATCGTCGTGGTCGGCGGCTTCGGCGTCGGCAAGACCACGCTGGTCCGCTCCGTCAGCGAGATACGTCCCCTCAACACCGAGGAGACGATGACGCAGGCGGGCAAGGGCATCGACGAGACCGGCGGCCTCGAAGGGCTCAGCGGCAAGACGTCCACGACGGTCGCCTTCGACTTCGGCCGCATCACGCTGGACGCGCGCAACGTGCTCTACCTCTTCGGCGCGCCGGGCCAGGAACGCTTCTGGTTCCTGTGGGACCGCCTCTTCTCCGGCACGCTCGGCGCGGTCGTCCTCGTCGACACCCGCCGCCTAGAGGACTCCTGGTACGCGATCGACCGCCTGGAGCACCACGGCACGCCGTTCATCGTGGCCCGCAACGACTTCGGCGGGCCCTCGCCCACCACCGAACAGCTGCGCGAGGCGCTCGACCTCGATCCCGGGGTGCCCCTCGTCGACTGCGACGCGCGCTCCCGCCAGTCCAGCAAGGACGTACTGATCACGCTCGTCGAACACCTGAAGACGTTGTACGTCGCTCAGCTGAACGCCCCTCAGGAGAACGCCCAGTGACCTGCCCCGTGACCGGCGCCGCCCCCGGTCCCGTCCCGCTCTCCGGCCCCCGCTTCGCCACCGAACCCGCCCAGCTCTACCGGGAGATGCGCCGCGACCACGGTCCCGTCGCGCCGGTACTGCTCGACGGGGACGTACCCGCCTGGCTGGTGCTCGGCTACCGCGAGCTGCACCAGGTCACCGGCGACCCCGTGCTGTTCAGCCGCGACTCCGAGCTGTGGAACCAGTGGCCGAACATCCCCGCCGACTGGCCGCTGCTCCCGATGATCGGCCACAAGCAGCCGTCGATCCTCTACACGGTCGGCGAGCGGCACACCCGGCGCGCCGCGATGATCGCGCACGCCCTCGAAGCGGTCGACCCCTTCGAACTCAAGGCACACGCCGAGCAGTTCGCGGACGAGCTGATCGACCGGTTCTGCGGCGTGGGCACCACGGACATCATCGCCGAGTACGCGATGCTGCTCCCGGTACGGGTCCTCGCCCGTATCTACGGCTTCTCCGACGAGCAGGGCCCCGGCCTCGTCACCGCCATGAACGACATGATCGACGGCCGCGAGCGGGCGCTTGCGGGCCAGCAGCACCTGGCGACCTCGATGATGGCGCTCATCACCGGCAAGCACGAGACGCCGGGCCCCGACGTCGTCTCCTCCATGCTGGAGACGCAGCGGGCGGAGGCGGAGGACGGCTTCTCCGACGAGGAGATCGCCCAGGACCTGATGGTGATGATGGCCGCGGGCCACCAGCCGACCGCCGACTGGATCGGCAACTCGCTGCGGCTGATGCTCACCGACGACCGCTTCGCCGCCTCCCTCTTCGGCGGCAGGCACAGCGTCGCCGAGGCCATGAACGAGGTCCTGTGGGAGGACACCCCCACCCAGAACGTCGCCGGCCGCTGGGCCTCGCGCGACACCCGCCTCGGCGGACGCCACATCAACGCCGGTGACCTGCTGCTGCTCGGCCTCGGCGCCGCCAACGCCGACCCTCAGGTCCGCACCGACGGCTCCGCCCTGACCGGCGGCAACAGCGCCCACTTCGCGTTCGGACACGGCGAGCACCGCTGCCCCTTCCCCGCCCAGGAGGTCGCCGAGGTCATCGCGCGGACCGGCATCGAGGTGCTCCTCGACCGGCTGCCCGACCTCGACCTCGCCGTACCGGCGGCGGACCTCACCCGCCGCCCGTCGCCCTGGCTGCGCGGCCTGACCGACCTGCCGGTGCGCTTCACCCCGACCCCGACCTCAGCGTTTGGAGAAGTCAGATGACGCGTATCGCCCTGGACCCCTTCGTCACCGACCTGGACGGGGAGAGCGCCCGGCTGCTCGCGGCGGGCCCCCTCGCCGAGGCGGAGCTGCCCGGCGGGGTGCCGGTGTGGGCGGTCACGCACCACGCCGAGGCCCGCCGGCTCCTCACGGACAAGCGGCTGGTGAAGGACATCGAGGTCTGGGGCGCGTGGCGGCGCGGCGAGATACCCGCCGACTGGCCGCTGATCGGCCTCGCCAACCCTGGCCGCTCCATGCTGACGGTCGACGGCGAGGAGCACCGCCGGATGCGGTCGCTGGTGGCGCAGGCCCTCACCCCGCGCCGGGTGGAGCGGCTGCGCGGCCGCATCACGGAGCTGACGCACGGCCTGCTCGACAAGCTGCCCGCCTCCGAAGTGGTGGACCTGAAGGCGGAGTTCGCGTACCCCCTGCCCATGTACGTCATCAGCGACCTGATGGGCATCGACGCGGCGGACCATCCGCGCCTGAAGGTCCTGTTCGACAAGTTCTTCTCCACGCAGACCCCGCCGGAGGAGGTCGTCGCGACGCTCGGCGAACTCGCCGCGATGATGGGCAAGATCGTGGCGGCCCGCCGCGCGGAGCCCGGCGACGACCTCACCAGCGCGCTGATCCAGGCCTCGGAGAACGGCGATCACCTCACGGACGAGGAGATCGTCTCCACCCTCCAGCTGATGGTGGCGGCGGGCCACGAGACGACGATCTCCCTCATCGTCAACGCCGTCGTGAACCTCTGCGCCCACCCCGAGCAGCGCGCGATGGTCCTCTCCGGCCAGGTCGGCTGGGACGCGGTGATCGAGGAGACCCTGCGCTACTCCACGCCGACCTCGCACGTCCTGATCCGCTTCGCGGCGGAGGACGTCCCGGTCGGGGAGAAGGTGATCCGCGAGGGTGACGCGCTGATCGTGTCGTACGGGGCGATAGGCCGCGACGAGGCGGCGCACGGCCCGACGGCGGCCTCGTTCGACATCACGCGTACGTCCGCCACGCGCCACATCTCCTTCGGCCACGGCCCGCACGTCTGCCCCGGCGCGGCGCTCTCCCGCCTGGAGGCGGGGGTGGCGCTCCCGGCCCTGTACGACCGCTTCCCGGACCTGACGCTGGCGGTCCCCCGCTCGGAACTCCGACACAAGCCGGTGGTCACCCAGAACGACCTCTACGAGCTGCCGGTGCGGCTCAATTACAGCTTTTCCGGCGTTTGAGGAGCGAGCGGCCAAATCCAGCCTCTGCGGCATTCGAGGAGCGAGCGACCAAAATTCAGCCCCTCCGGCGTTTGAGGAGCGGGGTCCGGGGCGGAGCCCCGCGGCGTCGACACCAAGGGGCAGTGGATCTCAGCGGCCGGACACCAGAGGAACCCCGCGCCCTGAGCCGCTAGGCTCCCCCCGTGGCTGAGATCCAGATTCCCGCTGACATGAAGCCCGCCGACGGCCGTTTCGGCGCGGGCCCCTCCAAGGTGCGTACGGAGGCGCTGGAGGCCCTGGCCGCCACCGGCACCTCCCTCCTCGGTACGTCCCACCGCCAGGCCCCGGTCAAGAACCTGGTGGGCCGCGTGCGCGAGGGCGTGAAGGACCTCTTCTCCCTCCCCGAGGGATACGAGGTCGTCCTCGGCAACGGCGGCTCGACCGCGTTCTGGGACGTGGCGACGCACGGCCTGATCGAGAACAAGTCGCAGCACCTGAGCTTCGGTGAGTTCTCGTCCAAGTTCGCGAAGGCGGCCAAGCTCGCCCCGTGGCTGGCCGAGCCCACCGTGATCACGAGCGACCCGGGCACGCACCCGGACCCCGAGGCGGAGGCGGGCGTCGACGTCTACGCCTTCACCCACAACGAGACCTCGACCGGTGTCGCCGCTCCCATCAAGCGCGTCGCGGGCGCGGACGACGGTGCCCTCGTCCTGGTGGACGCCACGTCCGGCGCGGGCGGCCTGCCGGTCGACATCGCCGAGACGGACGTCTACTACTTCGCCCCGCAGAAGTCGTTCGCCTCGGACGGCGGCCTGTGGATCGGCGTGTTCTCCCCGGCGGCGATCGAGCGCGCCGAGCGGATCCACGCGTCCGGCCGGCATGTGCCGGAGTTCTTCAGCCTGCCGACGGCTATCGACAACTCCCGCAAGAACCAGACGTACAACACCCCGGCGCTCGCCACGCTCTTCCTGCTCGGCGAGCAGCTGGAGTGGATGAACTCGCAGGGCGGCCTGGAGTTCACGACCGGGCGTACGGCGGCGTCCTCCAAGGCGCTGTACGGCTGGGCCGACGAGTCCAAGTACGCGACGCCGTTTGTCACGGATCCTGGCAAGCGGTCTCAGGTCATCGGCACGATTGACTTCTCCGAAGAGGTTGACGCGGCGGCCGTTGCTAAGGCTCTGCGCGCCAACGGCATTGTGGACACGGAGCCTTATCGGAAGCTGGGGCGTAATCAGCTGCGGGTTGCGATGTTCCCGGCGATCGACCCGGCGGACGTCGAGGCGCTGACCCGCTGCGTCGACTACGTCATCGAGAAGCTCTAGTACCTCGCTGCGCGACCAGCCACCTGCGGGTGCGTCGTGGCTGGTCGCGCAGTTCCCCGCGCCCCTTACGGGGCGCAGCCCCCCCCCCCCCCCCCCCCCCCCCCCGGGGCTCTATCGGCTCAGCTGCTTGAACTTTCGTACCGCCAGGGGCAGGAACAGCAGCGAGATCACGATCGGCCAGACCACCGCCATCAGGACCGCGTGCTGCTCCACCCAGCTGGAGCCGCCCGCGCCGGGGTTGCCGAAGAGTTCTCGGATGGCCGTACCCGTCGACGAGACGGGGTTCCACGCCGCGATCGGCGCCAGCCAGTCCGGCATCAGCGACGGCGCCACGAAGACGCTGGAGATCATCGTGAGCGGGAACGCGACCGCGTAGAGCCCGCCCGCGGCCTCCGGCGTCGGCACGACCAGGCCGAGGAAGACGCCCACCCAGATCAGGCTGAACCGCAGGAACAGCAGCAGCGCGAAGGCGAGGACCGTGTCCAGGAGCCCCGCGCTGGAGCGCCAGCCGATGGCGAGGGCGGTCAGCGCGAGGATGGTCAGCTCCGCGCAGGCCACGATGAGGTCGGCGACGCCCCGCCCCGACGCCACCGCCGAGGGGGCCATCGGCATCGAGCGGAAGCGGTCGATGACGCCCTTGGAGGCGTCGGTGACCACGGCCATGGCGGTGTTCATGAAGCCGAAGGCCATGGTCATCACGAACATGCCGGGCATCAGGAACTGCTTGTAGTCGCCGTCGTCCCCGCCCCCGGGCACCTTCATCGCCTCGCCGAAGACGAAGCCGTACAGGAGTACGGAGATGATGGGGAAGCCCAGCTGCCAGGCGATGGTGACGGGCTGGCGCAGGAAGTGCGTGAGGTAGCGGCGGGTGACGTTCCAGCAGTCGGCGAAGGCCCAGAAGAGCCGTCCGTGCGAGGTGTCGGCGGTGAGGGCGACGCTCATGCCGCGATCTCCTTCTCCAGGTCGGCGAGGGGGGCGGGGGTCTCGGAGGTCTGGCCGGTCAGCCGCAGGAACACGTCGTCCAGGCTCGGCCTGCGCAGTCCGATGTCCTCGACCGCGACGCCCTCGTCCTGGAGGGTGCGCGCCACGTCCGTGAGGGCGGCGACCCGGTCGGTGACGGAGGCCTGCACGCGCCGCTCCACGTCGATGACGAGCGGTTCGCCGGCGCAGACCCGGGTGACGGCCTTGACGGCGGCGGGCAGGTCGGCGGGGTCGCGGACCACGACGTCGAGATGGCTGCCGCCCACGGTGTTCTTCAGGCCGTCGGGGGTGTCGTCGGCGATGGCGCGGCCCCGGTCGATGACGGTGATGCGGGAGGCGAGCCGGTCGGCCTCCTCCAGATACTGCGTGGTGAGCAGCACGGTCGTACCGCCCGCGACCAACTCCCTTACGGCGTCCCACACTTCGAGGCGGCTGCGCGGGTCGAGGCCGGTGGTCGGCTCGTCGAGGAAGAGCACGGCGGGCGCGAGGATCATCGAGGCGGCGAGGTCGAGGCGGCGCCGCATGCCGCCGCTGTACTGACCGGCGCCCTTCTCCGCCGCGTCCTCCAGGTGGAACTGCTCCAGGAGTTCCTGGGCGCGCCGGGCGGCGCGCTTGGCGCCCAGGTGGAAGAGGCGGCCGAACATCTCCAGGTTCTGCCGGCCGGTGAGGATCTCGTCGACCGCCGCGTACTGCCCGGTGAGGCCGATCCGGCCGCGCACCAGGGCGGGTTCGCGCACCACGTCGGCGCCCGCCACCTCCGCGCGGCCGCCGTCGAGCCGTATGAGCGTGGAGAGGATCCGTACGGCGGTGGTCTTGCCCGCGCCGTTGGGTCCGAGCAGGCCGTGCACCGTGCCCTGCCGCACGTGCAGGTCGAAGCCGTCCAGCGCGTACTTCTCGCCGTACCTCTTCTGGAGCCCTTCGGCCCGTACCGCGAAGCCGTTCCCGTTCATGCCCGCCCCTCCAGGTCCTCGTCGCGCGCCCTCTGGGTACGCCGTACTCAATTGAGAGTACACCGTACCCAGTAGTTACGGGTACACCGTACCCAATTTCGTGGGTACGCCGTACCCAGTTTCCGTGCGGGCGATTAGGGTGAGGGCCATGACGAGCAAGAACGGCGGCGACGACCGGCGCACCGGCAGCGACATCACCCGCAGCCTGGAGCTGCTCTGGGAAGGGGGCGGGCGCCCGGCGCGCGGGCCCAAGCCGGCCCTCACCCTGGACCGGATCGTCACCGAGGCGCTGCGCCTCGCCGACGCCGAGGGCATCTCGGCGGTCTCCATGCGCCGCCTCGCCACGGAGCTGGGCACGGGCACGATGTCCCTGTACCGCTACCTCCCCGGCAAGGGCAATCTGGTGGACCTGATGCTCGACCGCGTCTACACACCGCCGGAGGACGAGGCCCCCTGGACCGGCGGCTGGCGCGAGGCCGTGGAGACGTACGCCCGCGAGACCCTGGTCGTCTACCGCCGCCACCCCTGGCTGCTCCACGTCAACCAGGCCCGTCCGGTGCTCGGCCCCGGCGCGGTCGGCGGCCTCGACCGGACCCTGTCCCGCATCAAGCCGATGGGGCTCACCGACCCCGAACTGATCGGCGTCATCGTGATGGTGGAGGGGTACGTCACCGGGGCCGCCCGCACCCAGGTGCACGAGATGGAGGCCGAGCAGCGGACCGGCCTCTCCGACCAGGCGTTCTGGGAGGCGCAGACGCCGACCCTGGAGAAGGTCATGAAGAGCGGCCGCTATCCGTCGCTCGCCACGCTCTCCGAGGACGCGTTCGGCCCGGACTTCGACCACTTCGAGTTCGGTCTCCAGCGCCTCCTGGACGGCCTTGACGTCCTGGTCGCCCGGCGCGGGCAGGAAGCGTAAGGGGGCCGGGACTCAGCGACGCTTGCGGAACAACCGCTTCAGCCCGAAGAAGGCAAGCAGCACCGCGGCGCCCACCAGCGCCGCTGTCTTGAAGTCGTCGATCCCGCCGGGCTTTCCGTCCCCGCTGTCCGAACTCCCGCCGCCCGAGGCCGAGTCGGACCCGCCGCCGCCCTTCCCGGGCACCTCGACGGGCGTGACCTCGCTCTGCGCGCCCTCGGTGCCGTACATCAGGGTCGTGCCGTCCGGGGTGTACGTCACCGACTCGCCCTGCCGCTGGATGGGCACGCTCAGCCGTCCCTCCCGCACGGGCTTGCCTCCGCCCTTCCAGGCGTAGGAGGTCCCGCCGAAGTATCCGCGCAGGGCGAGCTGCCGGCCGTCGGGCGAGAAGGCGCCATCCGTCACCCACAGGTCGGTGGCGGCGACGCGCTTGAAGACGTTCGTCCCGGAGGCGGACATCTCGGCGGGCCCTTCGTAGAGGCTGCCGCCCTCCTCCTTCTTGTCGGCGATGTAGATCCGCCCGGTCTTCGGATGCACCATCAGCGCCTCCGCGTCCCGCGCCCCGTCGGCGTACTTCACGACGTACTGCGTGGCGCGGACCGTCTGGTCCTTCAGCGTCTTCGGCTCGGGCAGCTTGTAGATCCATACGTTCGACCAGGTGCCGCCGAGGTTGTCGCCGATGTCGCCGACGTAGAGGTTGCCGTCGGGGCCCACCGAGATGGCCTCCACGTCGCGGGGCGCGCCGACGCCGGTCATGGTGACGGTGGCGACCGTCTTGCCCGTCCTGGAGTCGACGGCGTACAGATAGGCGCCCTTGTCCTGGTCGTTGTGCGTCCAGTACACGCCGGGGTGGGCGCGGGAGGCGGCCAGGCCGCTGGACTCGACGATCCGCGGGTCCTTGATGGTGAATCCGTCGTGGCCGTCGGCCGAGGCGGTCGTGAGGGAGCCCGCGGCGGCGAGGAGCAGCACGGCACCGGCGAGGACGGGGGGAGAAGACCGAGGCGAACGCATGGGCCCAAGCGTGCCATCCGCGCGGCGGGCGGGGCGTGCTGAGCCTCACATCGCAGGTGGCGGGGGTGATCGGCCATGATGTGCGGATGCTGAGGTTCATGTTCGTCGGCGACTCGATGACGATAGGGAGCGCCGGGGAACACACCTGGCGCTACCGGATGTGGCAGCACCTGCGCGAGACCCTCGGCGACGGGGGCTTCGCCGTGGTGGGGCCCCGCAGCACCCTCTACGACCAGGCGGCGGGCGCACCCCTCTCCCACGACTACGCCGACGCGGACCCGGACTTCCCCCGCCACCACCTCGCGGGCTGGGGCGAGGGCTGGCTGCACATGGCGCCGCGCGTCGCGGACGCGCTGACCCGCGACCCCGCGGACGTCCTGCTGGTCTCGCTGGGCCTGATAGACCTCGGCTTCTACACGAACGCGGAGCAGACGGCCGCGAACGTGCGCGCGTTCGTCGCGGGGGCCCGCTCGGCGAACCCGGGGATCCGGCTTGTCCTGCTCCCCGTCATCCCGAACATCAGGGCGGCGTCGGACGCCCCGTTCGCCGCCGAGGTCGCCCGCTTCAACGAACTCCTCGCCAAGACCGTCGCCGACCTGGACACGGGCGGCTCCCCGCTGCTCCTGGCCTCGCCCCCGCCGTCGTACGACATCGGCACGGACACCTACGACGGCACGCACCCGAACGCGAGCGGCGAGCAGAAGCTGGCCGGGGCCTTCGCGGTGGCGATGGCGCAGGCGTGGGGCATCGGCGCCCCGGGCACGCGGTCGCGGGAACTCATGCAGCCCATCGGCTGACCGCGAACTTCGCGCCCTCGCGCCGCACTTCGGCAGCGCCCGCCCCGCGGAAGTGCGCGGGCACGACAAGCTCCCGCTCGTCCGCGGCCCGTCCGAGGACCCGCACCCGGGTCGCGGCCGCCTCCTGCGGATCTACGCACAGGCAGCTGCTGTGGCCGGGTTCGAGGATCTGCACCGGGGTGTGCAGGAGGTCGCCGACGAAGACCGCCCGGTCGGCGCCCGAGGCCAGGCGCAGGACGGACGAGCCCGGGGTGTGGCCGGGGGCGGCCTCCAGGGTGAGATGACTGTCGATGCGGTACGTACCGCTCCACAACAGGGTCTGCCCGGCCCTGTCCACCGGCGCGACACTGTCCGCGAAGACGGGGTCGCGGCTCTCCTCGTCGGCACCCCGGGGCCCGAAGTGGGCGTGGTCGGCGGCGGGCATGAGGTAGGTGGCGTGGGGGAAGGTGGGCACCCAATTGCCGCCCTCGTCCCGGGTGTTCCAGCCGACGTGGTCCGCGTGCAGGTGGGTGTTGACGACGACGTCGACGTCCTCGGGGCGCACCCCCGCGGCGGCGAGCCGGGCCAGGAAGTCGGTGTCGAGGTCCGCGAAGTGCGGCGCGTGCGGGCGCTCCCGGCCGTTGCCGACGCCGGTGTCGACGAGGACGGTCTTCCCCTCGCTCCTGAGCACCCAGGTCTGCACGGCGGCCATGACCCTGCCGCTGTCCGGGTCCCAGAAGTCGGGCGCGAGCCACTCCGCGTTCTCGCGCCACCGCTGCTCGGGGACGCCGGGCACGAGCGCGGCGGCGGGGAGGAAGGGCGCCTCCAGCTCCACGACGCGGCGGACCTCGACCTCGCCGAGCATCATGGGTCCGTTGACGGGTCCGGCCAGGCTCCCGCTCGCGCGTTCGTTCATGGGTACGTTCATGGCTACGACCGTAGGGAGCGCCGGGTGAGCGCCTCAATGCCTGCTCCGCTCACCTGGATACGCGTACGCCTCACCGCCGCTGCCCTACGCTGCCCTTCATGGACGTAGTCAGCGACGCCATCGCGTCCGCGCGCATCGGGCGCCCCGACGCCCACCGCGTCGGAGTCTCCGGCTCCTGGTGCTGCCGGCTGCCCGCGTACGAGGGCGTGGGGTTCCACGTGGTCCTGGCGGGCGGCTGCTGGCTGCTGCCGGACGGCGGCGGCGCCCCGCTCACCCTCGCGGCGGGCGACGCGGTGCTGCTGCCGCGCGGCGCGGGGCACGTGCTCGCGGACTCCCCCGCCGACGCCCGTACCGTCGCACGGGCGGTCCCCTTCGAGCGCTGGCGACACGACACGGACGGCGGCGCCCCGCGGACCCTCGCCACGCACCCCGAACAGGGCGCCGGGGCCACCGAATTGCTCTGCGGCAAGTACCGCTTCGACCGCACCCACGCCCACCCCCTCTTCGCCGAACTCCCCGAGACCGTGCACCTGCCCCGCCGCGCCGGGCACCACCCGGAGCTACAGGCGGCGATCGGCCTGCTCGGCCGCGAGACGGGCGCGGCCCTGCCCGGCGCGGACGTCGCCGTCCCCGGCCTCCTGGACCTGCTCCTCGTCTACCTGGTGCGGGCCTGGGCCACGGACCACGCGGCAGGCTCCGGCTGGCCCGCCGCGCTCGCCGACCCGGTGGTCGCCGAGGCCCTGCGCCTCCTCCACGCGGCCCCCGAAGCCCCCTGGACCAACGCCCTGCTGGCCTCCCGCACGGGCGTCTCCCGCGCCACCCTCGCGCGCCGCTTCACGGCCCTGGTGGGCCGCGCCCCGATGACCTACCTCACCTGGTGGCGCATGTCCCGGGCGGCCACGCTCCTGCGCGAGACGACCCACCCCCTGGAGTCGGTGGCCCGCCAGGTCGGCTACAGCTCGCCGTACGCCCTCTCGCACGCGTTCACCCGGACGTTCGGCGTCACGCCGGGGCGGTACCGGAAGGCGCCCGGCGCGCACGGCACGGCAGCCGGGGCCACGCTGGAAGGGAGAGGGTTTTCCGTACCCCTCAGCGGTTGAGCAGGGAGGAGCCATGACAGCGCTCACGCGGAAGGACACTCCGGTCGCCATCGCGGACGGCGGAGTGGAGCTGCGCTTTCAGGACATCGGCGGAGACATGTCGGTCGCCTTCGTGAGGTTCCCCGAGGGCACCGACATGGGACCGGCCCTCAAAGGGCTGGCCGGTGACCTCTGCCCGTGCCCGCACTGGGGCTATCTCTTCAAGGGGCGCCTGAAGATGCGGACGCCGGACGGCGACGAGGTCTACGAGGCGGGCGAGGCCTTCTACTGGCCGCCCGGCCACGCCCCGGTGGCCCTTGAGGACTGCGAGTACGTCGACTTCTCGCCGACCAAGGACTTCAACGAGGTGATCGAACACATCAAGGCGCAGGGAGGCTGACGGGTGCCCGCCGGACGCACACAGCGGGCCCTCGCGGCTGCGCTGTGGCACTACACGGCCACTCCCGTGGCCAAGCCGTACTACGTGCGCGGATGTATCCCGGATCTGAACGAGCCGAGAGTCACCGTCGCCCTGTGGACCGGGCCCGCGGCACGCGAGAAGAGGAACCTCTTCCTGTCTCTCCCGTTGGTCTCCGGCGGCGTGCCCGTCTCGGCGACGCACGTCACGTCGGGGCTGTTGGGGCTGGGCCGGGGAACTCATATGTTCGGCTTCACGGGCCGTTGGTTCGACGGCAAGCGTGTCCTCAACGGGAGCTCGCTCCTTGAGGGCGTGGCAGCATCTTGGCCGCCTGTCGAGGACGGAGAACAACGCGGGCCGAGGGGCTTCTACTTTGAGCGGCCGGGGCAGCTGAAGCAGTACTGACTCCCGTGCCGGTATCCCCCGGCGCCTGGACCGCCTTCCTGGGGCTCAGCCCGATTGTGCGCTGCGGGCGCGGTCGGACATCAGCTGGGTGACGGACTGAAGGTCGTCGCTGTCGTAGCGGCGACTCTCGTTGTCCTTGCCGCTGACGACGGTGATCACCGTGCCGGTGCGGACCACCGTGTAGTGGGTGGTCTCGGTGACGTACCCCCCGCCGCCGCCCTCCGACAGGGAGAACGCGACGAGTTCGTCGCCGACCGCCGGCATCGTCATCCGCCGCGCCCCCTCCTCGGCCGCCTTCCGGCTCTGCGCGCGGAAGGCGGCGGAGGCCTTGCCCGTGCTCGGGTACGCGAGGACACGGAACCCCGTGTCCATGCCGTACTTTCCCTGGTACGCGGCCTCGCCCTCGTACGTCGAGCCGTCGTCCTGCGAGGAGACGTCCGCGGTGGGCTGACCGCTCATCGTCCAGCCCGACGCCAGACTGGTCGTGTCGGGCAGGACCCGCAGGACCGCGTCGGCGTCGGCGAGCGGTTGCGGCTTCCACTCCCCGCCCCCCGCACCCGTACCCGCGCCGCCGACCGCGGCGTCACCCGCCTCCACCCCGGACGCGGCCGCCCCGCCCCCGCCGCCCGGCGAGTCGTCACCGCTGAACGCCTGCGTGCCGCCATAGACCGCGAGGACCGCGAGCGCGACGAGGGCGGCCAGGCACGCCACCAGCGCCGTGCGCCCCGCGGGGGTGTTGTTGAAGGTCACCGGCCCCAGCGAAAGGGTGCTGCCCCGCACCTTCGCGCCGCCGTCGATGACGATGCTGCCCGTGTACTCCCGAGGGGGCCCGGCCGGTGGAGGGCCGGCCGGAGGCGGGCCCGCCAGCACCTCCGCGAGCCGGGCGGCGAACTCCGGGTCCGCCGCGACCCGCTCCCGCACCGCTTCCCGCAGCGCGGCCAGCGCCTCCGGGTCCTGCGGCCTCGCCTCCACGACGTCCAGCGCCGCCCGCCCGGCGGGATCCCCGCCGACGCGCTGCCGTACGAGATCGGAGACGGTCTGCCCCACCTCCGCCCCCACCGCGCCCGCCGCGCCCCCTGCGAACCCCGTCATCACGCGCACCGCTTCCGCGACCACGTCCACGGACCCCACGCCACCACCCCCGAGTCATGGGCATGCCATCCGACTCATGCCGAGGCCCCCATTGTCGGTCAACCCCGCCTGGATGTAAGGGCGTTGACGGTACCGGCACCAAGACCCGGTCTGCCCGGTCGGCTAGGTCAGGTCGCCCGCGTCAGCCGGTTCGCCAGCGTCGACATCGTGTACGTACCGATGCCGAGGACGACTTCGAGGGCATTGCGCTCGGTGTAGCCGTGGGACAGGAACGCCTTCAGGTCCTCGTCACCGACGCCGCCCGCCGTGGCAAGCACCGTCAGCGTGAACTGCCGTACCGCTTCGAGCCGTTCGTCCGGCAGCTCCCGCTCCTCGCGCAGGGCCGCGATCGGCTCCGTCCCCGCGCCCAGCTTGCGCAGCTTGCCGGTGTGCATGGTGACGCAGATGTGGCAGTCGTTGCGGGTGGCGACCGTCATGATGACGACCTCGCGGGCGACGGGCTCCAGCGTCGTACGCTCGAAGGCCGCGCTCAACTCCAGGAAGTTGTTGAGGAGTTCGGGAGACTCGGCGAGCCGCGCGACGGCGTTCGGGAGCTGCCCGAAGGCCTGGGTCACCCGCTCCATGGCGGGGCGGGACTCGGCCGGTGCGGTCTCCACGGTGTGGTCGGCGAACAAGGTGTACCCCCTACTATCGACAACATGGTTGACGAACAGAAGGTAAACCAGGTTGACGATAGGCGCAAGGGGATTCCCGGAACCGGGGAGGAGGGAGTCGAGGGCAGGGGATACGAACTCCCCTTCCTCCTCCTCGCCGGCTTCCGCTCCCTCATCGACCGCCTGCACGCCGAACTCGCCCACCAGGGCCACCCCGACCTCCGCCCCGCCCACGGCTTCGCCCTCCAGGCCATCGGCGCCCGGGGCGCCACCGCCACCGAGATCGGCCGCCGCCTCGGCGTCTCCAAGCAGGCCGCGGGCAAGACGGTCGACCGGCTCGTCGCCCTCGGCTACGCGGCCCGCGCCGACGACCCCGCCGACGCCCGCCGCAAGCTGGTCCGTGTCACCCCGCACGGCGTGGACGCGCTGCGCCGCTCGGCGGTCGTCTTCGACGAGCTGCGGGCGGAGTGGGCGGCGTCCCTCGGCGCCGACCGCCTCCGCGACCTCGAATCCGGCCTGCGCACGGTCGTGCCGCCGGAGGCGTTCCGTCTCGACGCGGCGGGGTGGCTGGGCGGCTCTTGAGCGGACGTGACCTTGCCGCCGTGCGTATCGTTGTACTGCGCGGTTGCCCGTCCCAAGAGGCAGCCGGGGAGGAGCGCCACGATGACTCCTGTGGACGACGGGATCAAGGTGGCCGACAGCAACACCGCGCGTCTGGACGAGATGTTCGAGGCGCTTGAGCGGGGGCCCTTCGTTGAGGGGTACAAGATCGACATCATCGAGGGCGTCGTCTACATGGCGCCGCAGCGGACCAACCACTGGGACATCACCGTGGGCATCCTGGAGCAGTTGAGGACCAAATACCCGCGTCAGCGCCTGCTGTCCGACGTGCGTATCGACTATCCCGGTGAGCTGAATGCCTTCTGCAGTGACGTGGCCCTGGTCGCCGAGGGCGCCGAACGCACGAAGCGGGGCGGGTTCCTCTGCGGCGACGTCGCATTCGTCGCCGAAGTGACCTCCCGGGGCACGGACTCGAACGACTACGGCCCCAAGAAGAGCGGTTACGCCACCGCCGGAGTCGCCGTCTACCTCATCGTCGATCCCTACCAGGGCAAGTGTCACGTCTACACCCGGCCCGGCGACGGCGACTACAACGACCACACGAAGGTCGGCTTCGGCGACAAGGTCGACCTGACCCGCACCTTCCTCGGCCTCACCCTCGACACCTCCGACTTCTGCCGCGACTGACCCGAACCCCCTTGCCTAGAGCCCACTCCACCCCCTTGGCTAGGACCTCATGAGGTACACGCAGCTGGGACGCACAGGGCTCAAGGTCAGCCGGCTCACGCTCGGCACCATGAACTTCGGGCCGTTCACCAACGAACCCGACAGCCACTCGCTCATGGACACCGCGCTCGACGCGGGCGTCAACTACTTCGACACCGCCAACGTGTACGGCCAGAGCGCGGGCAAGGGCCGCACCGAGGAGATCATCGGCACCTGGTTCGCCCAGGGCGGCGAGCGGCGCGACAAGGTCGTGCTCGCCACCAAGGTGTACGGGAACATGACCGCCGACGGCGAACCCGTCTGGCCCAACCACGACCGGCTCTCCGCACTCAACATCCGCCGCGCCGTCGAGGGCTCGCTCAAGCGCCTCCAGACCGACTACATCGACATCTACCAGTTCCACCACATCGACCGGCACACACCGATCGAGGAGATCTGGCAGGCCGTCGACGTCCTGGTCCAGCAGGGCAAGATCCTCTACGCCGGTTCCTCCAACTTTCCCGGCTACAAGATCGCCCAGGCCAACGAGGTCGCCGCCCGCCGCGGCAGCTACGGCCTGGTCAGCGAGCAGTGCCTGTACAACCTCGCCGTGCGCGACGCCGAGACGGAGGTCATCCCGGCCTCCCAGGAGTACGGCGTCGGGGTCATCCCCTGGTCGCCGCTGCACGGCGGCCTGCTCGGGGGCGCCCTGAAGAAGCAGGAGGGCGCGCGCCGCAGTGGCGGCCGGGCCGCCGCGGAGCTGGCCAAGCCCGAGGTGCGCGCGCAGGTCCAGGCGTACGAGGACCTGCTCGACAAGCACGGCCTCGAACCCGGCGAGGTCGCCCTGGCCTGGCTCCTGACGCGCCCCGGCATCACCGCGCCGATCGTCGGACCGCGCACCGCCGAACAGCTCGACTCCGCGCTGCGCGCCGTCGAGCTGGAACTCTCCCCGGAGCTTCTCGACTCCCTGGACGAGATCTTCCCGGGGCCCGGCCCGTCACCGGAGTCCTTCGCCTGGTAACCCCCTTGGCAACCCCTCTCCGAGGTAGCCCCTCTGGGTACGCGGGGCGGTCCGCGGTCGGCTAACCGCCGAGCGCGGCCGCCACCGCCACCACGACGAACATCATCACGAGCACACCGGCCATGATCCGGTTTCTGGTCTTCGGGTCCACACCGTCGAGGTTAACCGCCCGCCTCCCGCTCCCGGTCGCCGCCTCCCAGTGGCCAGCGCCCGACCGTCTCGTACCGCGGCCGCTCCCCCGGCACCCCGCTCCTCGGCAGCTCACTGCGTACGAGCGTCAGCTCGTCCACCGTCCAGGACGTGCCCGCGAAGGACGCGAGCGCATCGGCGTACGGCCGCAGGTCCGTTCCGCCGGAACCGCGCGCCAGCGTCAGATGGGGGCGGTAGGGCCGGTCCTCCTCCCTCGCGAGGCCCGCCTTGCGCGCCGCCGCCTCCGCCCGCTGGGCAAGGAGCCGCAGCGCGGCCACCTCCCCCGTGACCCCGGCCCACAGCACTCGGTCCCCGAAGCGCCCGCCGCCGCGCAGGGCGAGTGCGAAGGGCGGGGTGCGGTGCGCGGCCCGCGCCAGGCGGGTGGTGAGGTCCGGCACGGTCTCCTGTGGCACCTCGGCCATGAACGCCAGCGTGAAGTGCCAGCTGTCGCGGGGCGCCCAGCGCAGGGCCTCGGCGCCAGGGAGCGCCCGCAGCCCGGACGCCGCCGCCGCGAGTTCGGCGACGACGGCGTCCGGCGGCAGCACGGCCGCGAAGAGTCTCATGGGGCGACGCTAGCCCCGACGGGAGCCCACGTGGGCGCGTCAGGCCACGGTCGCCAGCTCCCGCTCCCGTTCCCGCGGCACGAACCGCACGTGCTGCCGGCCGCGGCGCAGGTCCACCTTGAGCCGCAGGTTCGCCGCGCGCGCCAGCATCAGACCCACGCCGACCGCGGCGAGCGCGCAGACCAGGCCGCCGACGGCCATGCTGATCCGTACGCCATAGGCGTCCGCGAGCCAGCCGAAGAGCGGTCCGCCCAGCGGCGTACCGCCGGTGAAGACCATCATGAACAGGGACATGACGCGGCCGCGCATCTCGGGGTCGGTGGCCATCTGCACCGAGGAGTTGGCGGTGACGTTCACCGTCAGGCCGAGGATGCCGATGGGCACGATCAGCGCGACGAACATCCACAGCTCGGGCGCGAAGGCCGCCGCGATCTGGAGCACGCTGAAGGCGAGCGCCGCCCCGGCGAGCAGTCGCAGCCGCGAGGTGCCGCGGCGGGCCGCGAGGAGCGCACCGGCCAGCGAGCCGAGGGCCATCAGGGTGTTGAAGAGTCCGTACATCCCGACGCCGCCGTGGAAGACGTCGTCCGCGAAGGCGCTCAGCCAGATCGGGAAGTTGAAGCCGAACGTGCCGACGAAGCCGACGAGGACGATCGGCCAGATCAGCTCGGGGTGCTTGGAGACGTAGTTCAGACCCTCCCGCAGCTGTCCCTTGCCGCGCGGCTTGCGCGGGGTGGCGTGCAGCTCGTCGGTGCGCATCAGGAGCAGACCGGTGAGCGGCGCGAGGAAGGACAGGCCGTTGGCGAGGAACGCCCAGCCGGGTCCGACGGCCGCGGTCAGGCCGCTCGCCACGGCGGGGCCGATCAGGCGGGCGGACTGGAAGTTCGCCGAGTTCAGCGAGACGGCGTTGCGGACCTGGTCGGGGCCGACCATCTCGGAGACGAAGGACTGCCGCGTCGGGTTGTCGACGACGGTGACGAGGCCGGTGAAGAAGGCCGCGACGTAGACGTGCCAGACCTGGACGTGTCCGCTGAGGGTGAGCGCGGCGAGGAAGAGGCCGCTGACGCTCATCGCGCCCTGGGTGCAGAAGAGCAGGTTCCGCTTGGCGAAGCGGTCGGCGATCACGCCGCCGTAGAGGCCGAAAAGCAGCATCGGCAGGAACTGCATGGCCGTGGTGATGCCGACGGCCGCGGAGGAGCCGGTGAGGCTGAGCACCAGCCAGTCCTGGGTGATGCGGGCCATCCAGGTGCCGGTGTTCGAGACGACGGCACCGGTCGCGAAGAGCCGGTAGTTGCGGATCCTCAGCGAGCTGAACATCGAGGACTTGCGAGGGCGGTCGGGCTTGTCGAGGGCGGTTGGTGCGGGGGCGGAGTCTGCTCCGGATCCCGTACTCAAAGTGGGTTCGCCTCCTTTGGCGTACGAAGGGTCATTTCCTCTGGCGTACGTGGGTCGTTTCCTCTGGCTTACGAAGGGCGGGCGGGGGCTGGGCCCACGCCCGGCGGCTGTCGGCTATGGGCTGTGGCTACGGACTTGCGGCCGCGCGGCGGACTACAGGTGGGCGAGCTTCTCCAGGACGGGGGCGGCGGCGCGCAGGCGCGCCCACTCGTCCTCGTCCAGGTGCTCGACCAGCCCGGCCAGCCAGGCGTTCCGCTTGCGGCGGCTCTCTTCGAGCATGGCCTCGGCGGTCTCGGTCTGGGTGACCACCTTCTGGCGGCGGTCCTCCGGGTGCGGCTCCAGCCGGACCAGGCCCTTGGCTTCGAGCAGCGCGACGATGCGGGTCATCGACGGCGGCTGCACGTGCTCCTTGCGGGCCAGCTCGCCCGGAGTGGCGTGGCCGCAGCGGGCGAGGGTGCCGAGCACCGACATTTCAGTGGGGCTCAGCGACTCGTCGACACGCTGGTGCTTGAGTCGACGGGACAGGCGCATCACGGCGGAGCGCAGGGCGTTCACGGCGACGGCGTCGTCACCATGGGAGAGGTCCGGCATGTTCGTTAGAGTAACTCATTACCCTAGCTAAGGACCACCTGGTTTCCCCGCCTCTCGACCACCAAACCCATCCGTCACCCGTAAGAGTGAGTGGGCGACGGAAAGACGGGTGTCCCCCGTGAGTGGCCGGGAACCTGTCCCGCATGGGATCGACAGTGCTCAGCCTGCGGATAGACGGTGAGCTGCACGACCGGCTCCGGGCGCACGCCGCGAAAAGAGGAATGAGCGTCCAGGACTATGTGGTCCGGACGCTCATTCGAGACGACTTCGACGAACGTTTCGCGAGGTCAGTAGAGGAGACGGAGAAGCTCTACGGAGCGGCGTGAGCCAGGCGCGCCCCGAAGGGAGCGCGAGGGAGGCGCCCCGAAGGGGCGCGGGGAACTGCGCGACCAGCCCCCACACACCCGCACGTGCCCACGTCAGACCTACGTCAGTTCCAGCGCGGGCATCAGGTAGTAGAAGGCGAACACGGCCGACACCGCATACATCGCAGCCGGAACGTCCCGCCCCCGCCCCGCCGCCAGCCGCAGCACGGTGAACGTGATGAACCCCATGCCGATGCCATTGGTGATCGAGTAGGTGAACGGCATCATGAGCATCGTCACGAACGCGGGAATCGCGATCGTGTAGTCACTCCAGTCGATCTGCCGGATGGACCCGGACAGGATCAGGAAGCCCACCGCGAGCAACGCGGGAGTGGCCGCCTGGGACGGGACCATCGTGGCGAGCGGCGTGAGGAAGAGCGCGACGGCGAAGAGCCCGCCGGTGACGACGTTCGCGAGGCCCGTGCGCGCCCCCTCGCCGACGCCCGCCGTGGACTCCACGAAGCAGGTGGTGGCCGACGAGGAGGAGGCGCCGCCCGCGGCGACCGCGATGCCGTCGACGAAGAGCACCTTGTTGATGCCGGGCATGTTGCCGTTGGCGTCGGTCAGCTCGGCCTCGTCGCCGATGCCCATGATCGTGCCCATCGCGTCGAAGAAGCACGAGAGCAGCACGGTGAAGACGAAGAGGACGCCGGTCAGGATGCCGACCTTCTCGAAGCCGCCGAACAGGCTGATCTCGCCGACGAGCCCGAAGTCCGGCGTCGAGACGGGGTTGCCGGGCCACTCGGGCGTGGTCAGACCCCAGGACGGCACCGTGGCGACGGAGTTGATGATCATCGCGACGAGCGTCATGACGACGATGCTGATGAGGATGGCGCCCGGCACCTTGCGCACCATCAGCGCCAGCGTGAGCAGCACGCCGAGCGCGAAGACGAGCACCGGCCAGCCGTTGAGGTGGCCGTCCCCGCCGAGCTGGAGCGGGACCGTGGTGTGCGCGGCGTCCGGCATGCGCGAGACGAAGCCGGAGTCGACGAGGCCGATCAGCATGATGAACAGGCCGATGCCGATCGCGATGCCCTTGCGCAGCCCGAGCGGCACGGCGCTCATCACCCGCTCCCGCAGGCCGGTCGCGACGAGGAGCATCACGACGAAGCCCGCGAGGACGACCATGCCCATGGCGTCGGGCCACGACATGCGCGGGGCGAGCTGGAGGGCGACGACGGTGTTCACGCCGAGGCCCGCGGCGAGCGCGATCGGGACGTTGCCGATGACACCCATGAGGAGCGTGGTGAAGGCGGCGGTGAGCACGGTCGCGGTGACCAGCTGCTTGTTGTCGAGCTGGTGCCCGTACATGTCCTTCGCGCTGCCCAGGATGATCGGGTTCAGCACGATGATGTAGGCCATCGCGAAGAAGGTGGCGAAGCCGCCGCGGACTTCCCTGACCAGGGTCGAGCCCCGCTCACTGATCTTGAAGTAGCCGTCGAGACCGCCCTGCGGGGGCTTCGGGGGCTCTTTGCTGGCGTCGACCGGGGCGCTGGCCGAGGGGGACATGGAAAACCTCGTGACCTGTGATGAGCTGAGCCGAATTTGTGTTTTCGTACGAAAGCAACCGGCCATTCATAAGCCGTTTCAGTATGAATACATGAAGCCGAAATCGCTATCTCCGCGCGTAGACCCTTGGCGCGCAAGGAGCGGGACGGCCCGTCGCCTGGGCCCAGGGGGCCGGGGGGCGGCCCGTCACCTGGGCCCAGGGGCCCGGCATAAGCTGGGGCCATGGCGAAGTGGACCCCCAAGCACGAGGCGCCGGAGCCCCTGGAGGGCCCCGTGGTCGCCACCATCACCGGCGGCACGATCCTCTGGTTCGTCCTCTTCCTCGTCCAGCTCCCCTTCTACGGCTGGTTCGACGACCGGGACCTGACCTGGTGGGTGTGGACCTGCCTGGCCGGCGCCGGGCTCGGCCTCATCGGCATCTGGTACGTACGGGTGCGCGACGCCGCCATCAAGAGGTCGAAGGTCACTCAGCCCGAATAGCCCGTACGACCACGGGACCGGGCCCGTCCTACCCTGGTCGGATCTTTGGGGCATTCAAGGGGTGAAGCCTCAGCACCGCCCTTACCGTCGAATGCATGACGCATATCGACGCGGGCGCCGAACTCGACCCGGTCCACCCCGTCCCGCCGCCCGAGGGACGGCCCCGGGGGCTGAGCGCCGCCGAGGTCGCCGAGCGGGTCGCCCGCGGCGAGGTCAACGACGTACCGGTCCGCAGCTCCCGTTCCCTCGCCGAGATCATCCGGGCCAACGTCTTCACCCGCTTCAACGCGATCATCGGCGTGCTCTGGGTGATCATGCTCTTCGTCGCGCCGATCCAGGACAGCCTCTTCGGCTTCGTGATCGTCGCCAACACCGGCATCGGCATCATCCAGGAGTGGCGCGCCAAGAAGACCCTGGACTCCCTGGCCGTCATCGGCGAGGCCAAGCCGACCGTGCGGCGCGACGGCAGGGCCGCCGAGATCTCCACCTCCGAGATCGTCCTCGGCGACCTGGTGGAGCTGGGGCCGGGCGACAAGATCCCGGTGGACGGCGAGGCCGTCGAGACCGAGAGCCTGGAGATCGACGAGTCGCTGCTGACCGGCGAGGCGGACCCCGTAGTCAAGAAGCCCGGCGACCAGATGATGTCGGGCTCGTTCGTGGTCGCGGGCGGCGGCTCGTTCACCGCCACCAAGGTCGGCCGCGAGGCGTACGCCGCGCAGCTCGCCGAGGAGGCCAGCCGCTTCACGCTCGTCCACTCCGAGCTGCGCTCCGGCATCTCCACGATCCTCAAGTACGTGACGTGGCTGATGGTGCCGACCTCCATCGGCCTGGTCATCTCCCAGCTCGTCGTCAAGGACGACAACTTCAAGGAGTCCATCGCCTACACCGTTGGCGGGATCGTCCCCATGATCCCCGAGGGGCTCGTCCTGCTCACCTCCGTCGCCTTCGCGATCGGAGTGATCCGGCTCGGCCGCAAGCAGTGCCTCGTCCAGGAACTGCCCGCGATCGAGGGCCTGGCGCGCGTCGACACGGTCTGCCTGGACAAGACCGGCACCCTCACCGAGGGCGGCATGGACGTCACCGAGCTGCGCCCGCTGAACGGCTCCGACGAGGAGTACGTACGTAAGGTCCTCGGCGCCCTCGGCGAATCCGACCCGCGCCCGAACGCCTCCCTCCAGGCCATCATCGACGCCTACCCCGACAGCGAGGAGTGGCGCTGCACGGAGTCCCTGCCCTTCTCCTCCGCCCGCAAGTACAGCGGCGCCTCCTTCAGCGAGGGCGACGGCACCGCGTCCGCCTGGCTGCTCGGCGCGCCCGACGTGCTGCTGCCCGACGACGACCCGGCCCTCGCCGAGATCGAGGAGCTGAACCAGCAGGGCCTGCGCGTCCTGCTGCTCGCCCGCGCGGCCGGCGACCTGGACGACCCGGACGTGGCGGACAGGGCCGACGCCACCGCGCTGGTCGTCCTGGAGCAGCGGCTGCGCCCCGACGCCGCCGACACCCTGCGCTACTTCGAGGAGCAGGACGTGGCCGCCAAGGTCATCTCGGGCGACAACGCGGTCTCGGTGAGCGCGGTCGCGGGCAAGCTCGGCCTGCCCGGCGCGCAGAACACGGTGGACGCGCGGCGGCTGCCCGCCGAGAAGGACGAGATGGCGCGGGCCCTGGACGACAACGCGGTCTTCGGCCGGGTCACCCCGCAGCAGAAGCGCGACATGGTGGGCGCCCTCCAGTCACGCGGGCACACGGTCGCGATGACGGGCGACGGCGTGAACGACGTACTGGCCCTGAAGGACGCCGACATCGGCGTGAGCATGGGTTCGGGCTCGGAGGCGACGCGGGCCGTGGCCCAGATCGTGCTCCTCAACAACAGCTTCGCGACGCTGCCCTCGGTCGTCGCCGAGGGCCGCCGCGTCATCGGCAACATCACGCGCGTCGCCACGCTGTTCCTGGTCAAGACGGTCTACTCGGTGATCCTCGCGCTGCTCGTGGTCTGCTCGCAGGTCGAGTACCTGTTCCTGCCGCGCCATCTGACGCTGCTGTCCACGCTGACGATCGGTGTCCCGGCGTTCTTCCTGGCGCTCGCCCCCAACAAGGAGCGCGCGCAGCCGCACTTCGTCCGCAGGGTCATGCGGTACGCGATCCCGGGCGGCGTCATCGCGGGCGTCGCCACCTTCGCGACGTATCTCCTGGCCCGGCACCACTACGAGGGCGCGGGCGCGCGGGAAGCCGAGACCAGCGCGGCCACCCTGGCGCTGTTCCTGATCGCCATGTGGGTGCTCGCCATCATCGCCCGCCCCTACACGTGGTGGCGGATCGGCCTCATCGGCGCGATGGGTCTCGGCTTCCTGCTCGTGCTGACCGTGCCCTGGCTCCAGGACTTCTTCCAGCTGAAGCTGGTGGGCACGACGATGCCGTGGGCGGCGGTCGCGATCGCGGCGGTGGCCTCGCTGGCCATCGAGGTCATCTACCGCTGGGTGGACCGCCGCGTGCCGGCGTGAGCCGTGTCTACTGGACGTCGATGGCGTCGCTGGTGGCCGTGACGGGCGCGGTGGTGGACGTGCCCGCGAAGACGTAGCGGTAGTTGCCGTCGGCGGAGGCCGTGACGGTGGTCTTCAGGGCGCCCTTCGAGCCGGACTTCACCGTCTTGACGGTGGAGTACGTGCTGGAGCCCTTCTTCTTGAACTCCAGCTTCACGGACTGGTCGGTGTAGCCGGCGTACTTGTAGGTCTCCCAGTTGGCGCGGGTCAGGGCGCCGGTGACCGTGATGGTCTTGCCCTTCTTGACCGGCTCCGGGGAGGCGTTGGTGGTGAGCTTGGCGGCGCGCAGGACACGGGCGTCCGAGGGCGCCTTGTCCTTGCTGATGAAGTCGCCGTCGTCGCCGATCGCCGAGGCGCCGACGTGCCACTTGCCGGCCACGATGTTGCTGTAGAAGTCGCTCTTCGGGTCGGCGGTGACCGCGACCGAGCAGGTCGAGGTGGTCGCGTTCACGACCGTGCACTTGGCGTCGCCGTCCGAGATCATCAGGCCGTCGATGCCGTTCTCGCTGTCGAGGTCCGTGCCGTGCCAGAGGAAGGCGTCGGCGCCGAAGATGCCCTCCGGGTCGGTCGCGGTGACATCGATGGTGAACTTCTTCTTCTCGGTGGTGCCGAGCACGATGGCCTTGCCGCCGTTGACGGTGACCTTCGTGATCTTGGTGTCGCCCTCGACCTCGTCGGCCGGCGCCTTGGCGACCAGGGCGTCGAGCTTCGGGAGGTTCGGACCGTCGGCGGCCTGGGCGGCCGGGAGAGCGAGTGCGGACAGAGCCAGGGTGCCGGACAGTGCGGCCACGGTGGCACGGATGCGCATGTGTTTCCCCAGTCGGAGAAGGGGTTCCCACGGTGCGTGACGCCCTCACGCGGGAACCAAGTGATCTAGGAGTCTGTTGACTCGCAAGATCAGACTCGCGTCAAAGGCGAACGGTTGTACGACGATTGAAGAAAATGCAACCAACTTACGGAATGCCCGCTTCCGCCCCGTTGGCCGGGACGGAAGCAGACAATCAACGGGACGGAAGCAGACATTCCGGGTAACGGCCGCCGGCCGCCCGTCAGTCGAACCAGCGGTCCCGCGCCAACTCCGCCGTCCGCGAGGGGTCTTCGAGCAGCGCCGCCACCTCGAAGCGGCGCGGCCACTGTCCCGCCGCCCAGGCAAGACCGGCCGCCACACCCTCCAGGGTCGCCGCGTGCACGGTGCCGTCCGGGGTGCGCCGCCAGTCCAGCTCGACACCGCCCGCGATCAGTTCGTCGTGTTCCACGTACGTGTGCGGGGTCGTCGCCCCCAGCAGGATCCGCACCGGTTCGGGCACCGCGCGCTCGACGCCCTGGCCCGCCGGGTCGACGGCCGCCGTCTCGCTCAGCCTGCGCACCTGGAACAGCTCCGCCAGGTCACCGGCCTTGCGCGGGTCGACGGGCAGCAGCGCCACGGCACCGGCCAGCGGCAGCAGGTCGGGGGCGTCGGCGACCACGGCGTCCGCCGCGTCGACCACCACGACCTCGCCGTCCACCACCGCGCGCAACTCGTCGGGAAGCGTGACCTGTTCGGGGTCGAGGTCGGCCAGCGCGCCGTAGAGGGCGTGCAGTTGGCCGGGGGAGACGGTCCGCTCCGGGTCCGCGAGTCGGTCGAGGAGTTCGGCGGCGCCGCCCGGCTCCTCAAGGAGGGCGGAGACGGACGTACGTACGCCGAGAGCCCGCAGGACCTGCTCGTCGCCGAACCCGGAGGCGTCCGCCGCGTCGTACAGCCCCGCCAGAAGCGGATCGCTGCCCTCCGCGCGCAGTCCGGCGGGGCGGCGGCCGTCGAGCACGGGGTGGCCGCGCAGCCACCACGCCGTGTACGAGCGGACGGTCTGCGTCGTGCCGTCGGGCAGCAGCACCCGCAGCGGCTGGGTCAGCGCGTCCCGCAGCGGCGGGCGCGAGAGCATCGCGAGCGCTCGCGGCCAGCACTCGTCGTCGACCAGGTCCAGGTCCCGTACGGCGACGACCTCCGTGGCGACCGGCGGCACCGGGGTGCCCGGCAGCCGGTCGAGCAGGTCCTCGCACCACACGTCGACGGCGTCCAGGAGACCGGCGTCGTCGGGCTCGGCGAAGTCGCCGTCGCGGGGCTCCAGTTCGTCCGGGTCGAGGACGACATCGGTGGCGCGTACGAGCGCGAAGGTGGCGAGCACCCCGCAGGCGGCCAGCGGCTGCTCGCCCCAGCGGTCGGCCAACTCCTGCTCGACGAGCGCCAGTTCGTCCTCGCGCATGACCTGGGCGAAGTCGCTGCCGGGCAGGACGAGTTCACCGGCGGGCGTCAGTTCGCCGTCCTCGTCGGGCAGGGCGAGGGCGGCGAGCCAGGGCTCGTCACCGGGGGCGAGGTTCGCGTCCCGCACCAGGGCGAGCACGACGTCCGCCAACTCCTCGGCGTCCAGGGCGTCCTCGTCCCAGGTGTCGTCGTCGAGGGAGGCGGCGACGGCCGCGCGTACCTGCGGGGTGGTCAGGACGGCGCGGGGCGTGGCGGGGAGCGCGCCGAGCTTTTCGAGCAGCGGGTGGGCGGCTTCGGGGTGGGCGACCTTCAGGCCGAGGCGGGCCAGGGACGCGGGGTCGCGCTCGTCGCCGGGAGCGGGCAGCAGGACCTGGCGGGGCCCGATGGTCGTACGCCCGTCGGCGAGCGGCACGGGCAGCCCCGAGAGCCGGTCGGGGTCGACCCCGGCGAGGGTGTCGTAAAGGCGGCGCCACCAGTCGGGTTCCCGCTCCAGACCGGCGAGGCGGTCGATCGCCTCGGTCAGCGGGACGCGGGCGACACCGAGGGTGCGCAGCTCGGCGCGGCGCTCGAGACCGGCGGGCAGCAGGCTGGGCAGCACCTCGGCGAGCACCCGGACGGTGTCGGCACCGGCGGCTTCCACGACCTCCGCGTCCCGGGGGCGCAAGGTCTCGGGCAGCCCGTCCTCGTCGTCCTCGACGCGGGGCAGGGCGGGCGGCAGGAAGGAGGTGCGGGGCAGCCGTTCGAGGACGGCCTGGCGCAGGGCGCCGTCAAGCTCGCTCTGGCCGAGGGGCCCGGGGACGAGGCCGATGATCTCCTCGCCCACCGGCCGCCAGTCGCCGAGCAGTTCGACGTACGCGTCCGCCGCCCGCTGCACGAGGAAGTCGGTGAGCGGCCCCGGCGCGGCGTGCCGCCGGGCGGTGTCCAGCGGGAACGAGGCGATGAGCAGCGCCGGTACGCCGAGCGGCTCGTCGCTGGGCGTCGGGGCGTGCACGACGGGGGTGGTGCGGGGCCGCTCCGGGGCGCCGGCGCTGTCGGCGGGGACGGCCCAGGTGACCGCCCAGTGCGGCCGCAGCCGCTCCTCGACGGGCCGGTCCTTCAGGAGGGCGGCGTCGAGGGGCCCTTGCCGGCTGACGGTCCGCCACCGGGTGGTGCCCTCGCGACTGTCCTCGACGACGGTGTACGGGGCTTCGGCGCGGCGGCGCAGGGTGCGGGTGGCGCGGGTGGCGCCGTCCGGGGTCTCGATGGTGACTTCCTCAAGCCCCGGCAGGGCGAGGAGGAGCGCGTCGTCGACCTCGCCGAGGAGGCGGGCGACGAGGTCTTCGGCGGCGGCGTCGCGCAGGGGCAGGATGACGACGGTGTCGTACCCCTCCGGGGCGGTGCCCTCGGCGGCGAGGGGGAGGCGCAGGAGGGGTACGTGGCCGTCCCGCCGCCGGATCTCGTCGCCGAGCCCCGGGCTGAACCGGGCGGTCTCGGCGGCCAGCTCCCGGGCCTCGGAGAGCGACCAGCGGACGCCGCCGGTGCGTCCGACGACGGCGGGTTCGTCGCTGACGGCGAGGACGGCGGCGAACCCGACGCCGAAGCGGCCGACGCTCTGGCCGCGCTGTTCCGCGCTCTCCTCCCGCTTGGCGGAGGCGCGCAGGGTGGACAGGGACTCGACGCCGGCGGCGTCGAGGGGGGCGCCGCGGTTGGCGGCGGCGAGGACGCCGTCGCGGAGCGTCAGGGCGAGCCTGCCGGGGACGCCGGCGCGGGCGGCGGCGTCGGAGGCGTTCTGGGCCAGCTCGACGACGAGGCGGTCGCGGTAGCCACCGAGGGCGAGGTCTTCCTCGGCGTTGGCGTCCTCGCGGAAGCGGGCGGGGGCGGCCGCCCAGGCGTCGAGGACTCCGCGGCGGAGGCGGGCGGTGCCGAAGGGATCCGTACCTTCGGCCGCCGGCCGCACGGTCTTGCTCACGGGTCTCTCCTCATGGGTTCCGCGGGGGCGCGGCGCTGGCTGGAGCGGTGGGCCTGGGCTGTCCAGGGGACCCCGCTGGGCTGGGGGTTTGCACTCCACTGTGGGGCGGGGTGGTCTTGCGGGCGAACGCTATCGCGTCCTGGTGGGGGGCTGGGGGGGCCTGGGGGGCCCGGTTATTCGCCCGCTTGCCCCGCGCTGACGGGGTCACCGCTATTCGCCGCTTCGCGGCATGCCTCCCACCCACCCACCCGTTTGCCCCGCGCCGCAGAGGCTAAGGCCCTTCGCCGCTTCGCGGCGGCTGCCCCACCCACCCACCCGTTTACCCCGCGCTGTAGGGGTCGCCGTTTTTTGCCGCTTCGCGGCGGTTGTCCTACCCGCCCGCCCGTTTGCCACGGGGCGTGGGGGAAGGGCGGGTGGGTGGGGAAAACGCCGCGAAGCGGCGACGGGGCGCGGTTCGAAGCGCAGGACGAGGTGGCGCCGCTCCCCCGAGCAGAGCACCGGGGGAGGCGACGGCGGACCGCGCCGCAGCGCCGCGAAGCGGCGACGGGGCGCGGTTCTAAGCGCAGGACGAAGGGGCGCCGCTACACCGAGCAGAGCACCGAGGGGGGAGGCGACGGGAGGACCGCGCCGCGGCAGGCACCTGAGCGGGCAGTACGGGCCACGTCAGCACGAGACCGCTCCCGAACCGGAGATGCGGGCGCAGCCAGCGGGCCAGCCGCTGCGCGGGCCGACTCGGCCCAGGCTCGCTCCCGGGCAGCGCCGAGCGCTCGGCGCCGGAAACCCATAGGCGGCACCGGCCCCCAGCCGCGCGCCACGGCGAGGCCCGCCGGACGCGGCGCGGGAAGCCAGGCACACCGGCCCGGAACCACGCCAAGGCCCGCCGGGCGTTGACGCTAGCTGTGGCCCAGCTCTTCGCCGGGGCCCTCCACCGAGACGGACCCCGAATCCGCCGAAGGCCGAAGCGGCAACACATCCACCCGCGTCTCATCGAGCACCGGCGGCGCCGGCCGCGGCGGCTTCGGCATGACCGCCGCCTCGGAGTGCCCCCCGCACCCGTACGAAAGGGACACGACATGCCCGTCCGCAGGCCCGAACTCATTGGCGCACACCCCGAACGCCTGCCCGAGCGAGCCACCGATCGCGACCAGGAACCCGCAGCTCACGCACGCCGCGGGCGCCGCCTGCGCCATCGGGGTCTTCGCGCCGTGCGACTCCTCCCAGCGGTCGGCGGCGACATGCAGCCCGTACCGCGAGAGGACCCGCGCCCTGCGCATGCCCAGCTCATCGGCGATCGCCGCGATCGAGCCCCGCGCCGGGGCCACCAGCAGCTCGGCGGGCGACCCCGCCGTGACCTCCGCGTCCTCGGCCTCGGCAAGCTCCGCCATCTCCTGCGAGACGATGGAGTTCGGCGGCGGCTCCTCCTCACCGGTGAAACCGGGCTCCAGACGCAGATCCTCCGCGTCCGTCGGCAGCAGATCACCGGGGCCCATGTCGCCGGGCCGGAGCCGCTCGCTCCAGGGCACCCACTCGGGGGCCAGCAGGGCGTCGGGGCCGGGCAACAGAACCGTCTCGTCGAGCGTGACGACCTTCGCCCGCGAGGCACGGGCCACCGTCACCGCCCAGCGCCAGCCGCGGTAGCCGAACTCCTTGCACTCGAACATGTGCGTGACGACGCGGTCGCCCTCGACGACGACCTCGACATGCTCACCGACCACCCCCGGCGCGGCGGCCTCCTCGGCCGCGGCGCGCGCGAGGCCGACCGCCTCGGCGCACAGGCGGTCGGGGGTACGCGGGGTGCGCGGGGTACGGCTTCGCGTTGTCGCTGCGCTCACAGGTATCGCTTCTCTCCTACGCCGTCTCACGAGTGCGCCACCCTTACGCGGGGGGCGGACGGAGCGGACCAGGGGGCCGCGTCAACGTCCGCGCCCGACGTTCTCAGGCGCACCTACGTCACCCATTCTGCGGGATGACCGAGAGGCGCGCGGCCGAGAACAACCGCCGCAGGCGCGCTACGCACGCTACCTTCTCCTGGCCCCTGGGCCTACACCGACGTACGCGCCCGGCCCGCCCGCTCTCCCCAAACCTCTCGCGCGACCCCATCCCCGAGCCCCCCGATCTCCCCCGCACCACCCCCCAAAGCGTCGCCGCTACGCGCCGTTCTCCCCACCCACCCACCCTTCACCCCTCAGCACGGCGCAAACGGGCGGGTGGGTGGGGCAGCCGCCGCGAAGCGGCGGAAAGACGGCCACCCCTGAGGCGCGGGGCAAACGGGTGGGTGGGTGGGAGACACGCCGCGAAGCGGCGAAGAGCGGTCACCTCTGCGGCGCGGGTAAACCGGTGGGAGGGTGGGGCAACCGCGGCGAAGAGCGGTCACCCCTGCAGCACGGGGTGAGAGGTGAACCGGTGGGTGGGGTGGGCCAAACAGCCGGCCAAGTCGGCGAGGAGAACAACACCCCCCACAGACACCCCGCCAGGCTCACAGCCAGTATCCGTACTAGTGGTCCCCCCAACAGGGCACTATGAACGACGTGGCCCCCACAAGGTCGTCCTCCGTAGGAACCGCCTCGCCGGGCCCGGCGAGGCGGACCGCGCGTGCCCTGGGCCGCGCCCTGCACCTGCCGTTCACCGGCACCGCCCGCGGCATCCGCAAGGCCACCCACGCCCACGGCGCGGGCGAGTCCGGCCTCGGCAAGCTGATCGAGCTGCACGCCGTGAACGGCGCGGGCGATGTCATGGTCACCGTCGCCCTCGCCTCCACCGTCTTCTTCTCCGTGCCGACGGACGAGGCCCGCGGCCGCGTCGCGCTCTACCTCGCCATCACGATGGCCCCCTTCACCCTCCTCGCCCCCGTCATCGGCCCGCTCCTCGACCGCCTCCCGCACGGCCGCCGCGCCGCGATGGCCGGCGCGATGCTGGCCCGTGCCCTGCTCGCGCTGGTCCTCTCGGGCGCCGTCGCCACCGGCAGCGTCGAGCTGTACCCCGCCGCGCTCGGGGTGCTGGTCGCGTCGAAGGCGTATGGAGTGGTCAGAAGCGCGGTCGTGCCACGCCTTCTGCCACCCGGGTTCTCCCTGGTCAAGGCCAACTCCCGGGTCACGCTCGGCGGCCTGCTCGCGACCGCCGTGGCGGCGCCCATCGGCGCGGGGCTCCAGGCGCTCGGCCCCCGATGGCCGCTCTACGGCGCGTTCGTGATCTTCGTATCGGGGATGTTCCTGTCGTTCTCGCTGCCGCGCAAGGTCGACTCGGCGAAGGGCGAGCGCAAGGCGCTGCTCGCCGCCGACGAGGACCACCTGCATCTACAGCACCTCCATCGCCACACGCGCGCCGCCGAACCCGCCACCACCGGGTCCACCTCCAGAACCACCTCCCCGACCACCCCCGACCCCGCGGACCCCCCGGGCCTCACCGACCCGGCAGACGCCCCCAACACCCCAGACGCCCCCGACACCGCCCCCAAACGCCGCCCCGGCCTGCGTACGGTCGGCCCCGCCGTCACCCACGCCCTCGCCGCCAACGCCACGCTGCGCTGCCTCTCCGGGTTCCTCATCTTCTTCCTGGCGTTCCTGCTGCGCGAGCACCCGCTCGGCGGGCAGAGCGCGGCCGTCTCGCTCGGGATAGTGGGCGTCGCGGCGGGCACCGGCAACGCGCTCGGCACGGCCGTCGGCGCCTGGCTGAAGTCCCGCGCGCCGGAGGTGATCATCGTGACCGTCGTCGCGGTGGTGCTCTGCGTGGCGATCGCGTCCGCGGTGTTCTTCGGGGCGGTGGGCGTTGCCTGCCTCGGCGCGTGCGCGGGCTTCGCGCAGGCCCTCTCGAAGCTCTCCCTGGACGCGCTGATCCAGCGGGACGTCCCCGAACAGGTCCGCACCTCCGCCTTCGCCCGCTCCGAGACGCTGCTCCAGGTCGCCTGGGTGGTCGGCGGCGCCGTCGGCATCTCCCTGCCGCTGAACGGCTCCCTCGGCCTGACCGTGGCCGCGGGCATCCTCGCCCTCGGCTGGCTCTCGACCGTACGGGGCCTGCTCGCCGCGGCCCGCCAGGGCGGCCCCCGCCGCACCCGGGTGGTCTGACCCCACCCGAGAGGACCCGCCCATGCGCGCCCCGCGCGGCGCCAAGCGGCACGCCCGCGACCCCCGCGTAACAGCAGGCCCCGGCACGCCCGATAGCCTTCGCCCATGACCTCCCTGCTCCGCGGCGGAGCCGCGAATGTGAACAGCGCGGCGCGCCGCCGCCGCACCGCGGCCGCCATTGGCGCCGTCTCCGCCGGACTCCTCGTCCTCTCGGCCTGTGACAAGCCGACGCCGCTGGCCACCGTGACGGTCGGCAGCGACTCGGTGCACACCGAAGCCTCCTGCTACAACGACGGCAAGGAGCTGAAGCAGTCCCAGCTCAAGTCCTGTCTCCAGGACAAGGACGTGAAGACCGTCAAGATCGATCCCGACGAGAAGGTCCGTTTCGGCGTCGACCCCGAGGTCGCCGAGAAGGGCTGGACGCTGCTCATGAACGGCCAGCCGCTCACCGAGGCCAGCAAGAAGACGTACGTGGTCATCCCCGGCAGCGTCTTCTTCAACCAGCAGTACGGCGGTGGCGGCGACAAGACCACCGTCAGCCTCCTCGAGGGCGGCAAGGGCGGCACGCAGAAGGCCACCGGCCTGTGGTCGTTCAAGTTCAAGAAGGACTCCTGACCCAGGGCCTCCCGTGACCCAAGGCCTCCTGCCCCCCGGTCCCGTGCCTCACCCGCGCGTCCTCGTCGCCACCGCCGTCCCCGCCGAACGGGACGCGGTGGCCCGCGCGCTGCGCCCGGCGCATGACGTGGACGCGCTGCCCGTCGGCGTGGGCCCCGCGGCCGCCGCGGCGGGCACGGCGACCGCGCTCGCCCGCGCCGCCGCCACCGGCCGGCCCTACGGCCTGGTCGTCTCGGCGGGCATCGGCGGTGGCTTCCTGCCCGACGCCCCCGTGGGCTCCCTCGTCGTCGCCGACGAGATCACCGTCGCCGACCTCGGCGCCGAGACCCCGGACGGCTTCGCGCCCGTCACCGAACTCGGCTTCGGCGCCGTCACCCACCGACCGCCGCGTTCCCTCGTACGGGAGATCGCCGACGCCTGCGGTGCCGCGACCGGCACCGTCCTGACCGTCTCCACCGTCACCGGCAGCGCCGAGCGCGCCGCCGAGCTGCGGCGGCGCCATCCGCGTGCCCTGGCCGAGGCGATGGAGGGTTTCGGGGTCGCCGAGGCCGCCGCCCTGCACGGCCTGCCCGTCCTCGAGATCCGCGCGGTCTCCAACCCCGTCGGCCCCCGCGACCGCGCCGCCTGGCGGATCGGTGACGCGCTGGCCGCGCTGAGCGACGCGTTCGGGAAGTTCACGCCGGTACTGAAGGGTTGGCACACGTATGACAGGAACGACTGAGTCACCACTGCGCATCGCGTACTCGCCCTGCCCCAACGACACCTTCGTCTTCGACGCGTGGGCGCACGGCCGGGTGCCCGGCGCGCCCGCGCTGGACGTGACGTTCGCGGACATCGACATCACCAACGGCGTCGCCGAGCGCGCCGCGTCCTCGACCGCGCTCGCCTCCGATCTCGATCTCGACGTGCTGAAGGTGTCGTACGCCGTTCTCCCCTACGTCCTCGACGAGTACGCCCTGCTGCCCTGCGGCGGCGCGCTCGGCCGGGGCTGTGGGCCCCTGGTGCTGACCCGTGAGCCCGGCGTGGACCTCAAGGGCCGCACGGTCGCCGTGCCGAGCGAGAAGTCGACGGCGTATCTGCTCTTCCGGCTCTGGGCCGCGGACACGCTGGGCGGCGACGGCGTCGGCGAGATCGTCGTGCTGCCGTTCGACCAGATCATGCCCGCGGTGCGCGACGGCAGGGTCGACGCGGGCCTGGTCATCCACGAGGCGCGCTTCACCTACCAGAACTACGGCCTGCACCGCCTCGCCGACATGGGCGAGCACTGGGAGTCCACGACGGGCCTGCCGATCCCGCTGGGCGCGATCATCGCCAAGCGGAGCCTCGGTCCGGCGGTGCTCGAACAGCTGGCCGCGGCGGCCCGCGCCTCGGTCCGTATGGCCTGGGACGACCCCGAGGCGTCCCGTGCCTACGTACTCGAACACGCCCAGGAGATGGACCCGGCCGTCGCCGACCAGCACATCGGGCTGTACGTCAACGAGTTCACGGCCGACCTGGGCGAGGACGGCTACGCGGCCGTACGGGGGCTGCTGACGCGGGCGGCGGCGGAAGGGCTCGTGCCCGCGTTGGCGCCGGGGGCGCTGGCGTTTCCGTGAACGCCGGGCGGTACTGCCGGGCGGGCCTTGAAGCCCGCCCGGCGCTGAGTCGTACGGCTACCGGCTCGGAGTCGTACGTACGGCTATACGTCCAACTGGTCCGCGACCGCTCTCAGCAGGCCCGCGATCTTCGCGCCCGACGCCTTGTCGGGGTAGCGGCCCTTCTCCAGCATCGGCGTGATGTTCTCGAGGAGGGTCGTCAGGTCCTGGACGATCGACGCCAGTTCGTCCGGCTTGCGGCGCTGTGCGGCCGCGACCGACGGCGTCGGGTCGAGAAGAGTGACGGAGAGGGCCTGATCGCCGCGCTGCCCCGCGACCACACCGAATTCCACGCGCTGGCCGGGCTTGAGTGTGTCGACGCCGGCGGGCAGTACGGAGGAGTGCACGAAGACGTCGCCGCCGTCGTCGCGGGAGAGAAAGCCGAAGCCCTTCTCACTGTTGAACCACTTGACCTTGCCGGTAGGCACGTGAAGTCCTCGTCCTCGTCGTACTCGTCTGTGCCGGTCCGCCCCAGCCGGAAATGACAGGGCGAAAACGGCTCTGGATAGCACTACAGCGGGTCGCCCGACCCGCCGGGACCAAGACTATTGGTCCGTGAGCCGGTGACAAGACGTCCCCGATCTCTTCCTTCGGGTTCCTCCTTCGCGCTGGGAACTACCCTGGTGGGGTGCGTGACAAAACCCAAGCGAATTCGGCCGGGCCCGGCGACGGAATGGTCCGGATCGGAGCGATCGTCTTCTTCGTCGGCGCCGTGGCCACACTGGTCACGGTGGCCCCGCTCTTCCTCGGCACCGACCCCTTCCCGCCCGCCGCGTACGCGGTGTGCATGCTGATGGGCGTCGGCTTCCTCGTCGCGGCCGCCGGGGTGCTGCGCGGCATCGCGGTCCAGCGGCGCCAGGCGAGGTCCGCGGCCGGCTAAAGACCCTCTCCCGCGACGTACGCGTCGAGCCAGGACGCGAACTCCGTCAGCTCGCCGAGGACCACGTCCGCGCCCGCCGCGCGCAGTTCCGCTGCGTCACACGGCCCGGTCGCCACCGCGACGGAGAGCGCGCCCGCCGTACGCGCGCCGCGTACATCGCCGGTGTGGTCACCGACGTACACGGCCGCCTCGTACTCGCGCAGGGCCTCCGCCTTCGCCTCCGCCCAGAGCCAGCCGATGACCGCGTCGGCCTCGATGCCCAGGTGCGAGAGGTGCAGCTTCGCGTTCGGCTCGTGCTTGGCGGTCACCACGATCGCGCGGCCGCCGTGCGCGCGGACCGCGGCCACCGCCTCGCGGGCGCCGGGCATCGCGAGCGTCGGCGCAAGGGCGTATGTGGGATAGATCTCACGGTAGCGGTCGGCCCTCTCCTCGATCTCCTCGGCGGGGAACCAGTGCCGCAGCTCCTGTTCGAGCGGCGGCCCGATGCGCGTGATGGCCAGGTCCGCGTCTATGTACGTTCCCGTCTCCGCGGAAAGCGCCTGGTAGGTCGCCCTGATTCCGGGCCGCGAGTCGATCAGGGTCATGTCGAGGTCAAAGCCGACGGTCAGCGCGCGTGAGGTCATGGGCCCCATTCTGCCGAGGCCGCCCCACGCCCCACCCTTAGACTTAGCCAAGCCTTACCAACTCTGCCCCGCCCTCCGTCACTTTCCCGCCTCCGATTTCCGCACCCCGAAACGAGCCAGCCGATGCGTGTGCCCGTCCGACGCGCCGTCGTGATGACGGCGGCCGTCGTGGCCCTGCTGCTCGCGGTCCTGCTCAGCCTCGCCGTCGGCGCCCGCGCGATCGCACCCTCCGCGGTCCTCGACGCGCTGCTGCACGGCGGGCACAGCGACTCCGCCGAGGTCGTCCGCGAGATGCGGGTGCCGCGCACCGTCATCGGTCTGATGGTCGGCGCGGCGCTCGCGCTGGCCGGGACCGTGCTCCAGGGCATCACCCGCAACCCCATCGCCGACCCCGGCATCCTCGGCATCAGCCAGGGCGCCTCGGTCGGTGTGGTCACCGCGATCGCCTTCGCCGGCGTCCACACGCTGACCGGATACGTCTGGTACGCGTTCGTGGGCGCCGCCCTCGCGTCGGTCGCCGTGTACGCGATCGCGGCGAGCGGGCGGGGCGGGGCGACCCCGGTGAAACTCGCGCTGGGCGGCGCCGCCATCAACGCCCTGCTCGTCTCGGTGACCACGGCGATCCTCACCACCAAGGCGTCCGCGCTCGACGAGTTCCGGTTCTGGCAGGTCGGCTCGATCGCCGGGCGCGACTCCGAGGTCGTCGGCCAGATCTGGCCGTTCCTGCTCGTGGGCGTGGTGCTCGTCCTCGCGGTCGCGCGGGGCCTGGACGCGCTGGCGCTCGGCGAGGACGTGGCGAAGGGGCTCGGTCAGAACGTGGCGGCGGTACGGATCGTGGGCGGGCTCGGGGCGACGGTCCTCACCGGGGCGGGGGTCGCCGCGGCGGGGCCCATCGCCTTCATCGGCCTCGCCGTCCCGCACATCGCCCGCGCGGTCGTGGGCAGCGACCACCGCTGGGTGCTTCCGATGGCCGCTCTCCTCGGGCCCGTGATGCTGCTCGTCTCCGACGCGGTGGGCCGGATCGTGTTCCCGCCGAGTGAGGTGCCCGCGGGCGTGATGACCGCGCTCATCGGGGTGCCGTTCCTGGTGGCGCTGGTGCGCCGGAAGGTGGTCGCGGCGTGAGTTCCGTTTCGTTGGCCCCGCGCCGTATCCGCCCCGCCGGATACGCCGTCGTACGCGTCGGCCGTGCCGCCTTCCTCCTGCACCGGCGCTCCACCCTCGTCGCGGTGGGCCTCGCCCTGCTGCTGGCGGCGACCTGTCTCGCGTACCTGTGTGTCGGTGAGTCCTTCGTCCAGCCCGTCGAGGCGCTGAAGGTCGTCTTCGGGCAGCCCTCCGCCGACGAGCTGGTCGTGGGCACGCTGCGCGAGCCCCGCATGGTCGTGGGGCTCCTCGTCGGCGCCGCGTTCGGCGTGGCGGGCGGGCTCATCCAGACCGTCGCCCGCAACCCGCTCGCCAGCCCCGACATCATCGGCATCAGCCATGGCGCGAGCGCCCTGACCGTCGGCGCGATGACCTTCGGCGTCACCTCGTACGCCGTACTGCCCTATCTGTCGGTGGTCGGCGGCATCGCGGCGGCCGCCCTCGTCTACGTCTTCGCGTGGCGCGGCGGGCTGCACGCCACCCGGTTCGTGCTGATCGGCATCGGCTTCGCGATCGCCCTGCGTTCGGTGACGACGCTCTTCATGACCAAGGGCGACTACCTCGTCGCCCAGCAGGCGCAGATCTGGATGACGGGCTCCCTCAACGGCCGCGGCTGGGCCGAGGCGGACCCGCTCGCCCTGACGCTGCTCGTGCTGCTGCCGTTCATGTGCTGGGCGGCCCGCGCGCAGCGCTCGGTCACCCTCGACGACGACACGGCGACCGCCCTCGGGGTGCGCCTCGGCCACGTACGCCTCGGGCTCGTGCTGCTCGGGGTCGTCCTCGCCTCCGTGGCGACCAGCGCGGCGGGGCCCGTCGACTTCGTGGCGCTGCTCGCCCCGCAGATCGCCCGCAGGATGACCCGGACCGCGCAGATCCCGCTGCTCTGCTCGGCGCTGACGGGGGCGCTGATCGTGGTCCTCGCCGACCTGTTCGCCCGCCGCCTGTTCTCGCCCACGGAGCTTCCGGTGGGCGTGCTGACGGCCGCCGTCGGTGCCCCGTACCTGATCTGGCTGATCGTCCGCAGCCGTTCCGTCCGCAATGGAGGCACCTCGTGACCGCCGCCCGCCTTTCGGCCCGCGAGCTGACCCTCGCCTACGAGGACCGCACGGTCGTCGACCGCCTCGACCTGGCGATCCCCGACGGCAAGGTCACGGTCATCGTCGGCCCCAACGCGTGCGGCAAGTCCACGACCCTGCGGGCGCTCGGCCGCCTCCTGAAGCCGCGGAGCGGCGCGGTCCTCCTGGACGGCGAGGCGCTCGCCAAGCTGCCGACGAAGAAGATCGCCCAGCGGATCGGGCTGCTCCCGCAGACGCCGGTCGCCCCCGAGGCGATCACCGTCGCCGACCTCGTCGCGCGCGGCCGTCAGCCGCACCAGCACTGGTGGCAGCAGTGGTCGGAGGCGGACGAGACGGCGGTGACGGAGGCGATGGAACGCACCGACGTGGCCGCGCTCGCCGAACGCTCCGTCGACGAGCTGTCGGGCGGCCAGCGTCAGCGCGTATGGATCGCGATGGCCCTCGCCCAGGACACCGACCTGCTCCTCCTGGACGAGCCGACGACGTACCTGGACATCTCCCATCAGGTCGAGGTCCTCGACCTGGTGCGCCAGCTCAACCACGACAGGGGCCGCACGGTCGTCGTCGTCCTGCACGACCTCAACCAGGCCGCGCGGTACGCCGATCACCTCGTCGCCATGAAGTCGGGCGAGGTCGTCGCCGAGGGAGCGCCCTCGAAGGTCGTCACCGAGGAACTCGTGCGCGAGGTCTTCGGCCTGGAGTGTGTGGTCGTGCCGGACCCCGTGACCGGCTCCCCGCTGGTCGTCCCCGGGGCGCCGTGGTCCGCGACCGCGCCGCCCGCCGACAGCGGCAGCACCAGCACCGGCAGCAGCTCCGGCACCAGCACCAGTCGGAGTAACGGCCGGAGTAACGGCCACACCGGCACCCGTAGTACCTCCGCTTAACGCTTGAAAGGCGTCCCCATGACCGTCCCCATGAACCGCTTCCGCTCCCCGCTGCGCCGCCGCGCGCTCCTCACCGGCTCCCTGGCCCTGACCGGCGCGCTCGCGCTGACCGCCTGTGGCTCCTCGGACTCCGACGAGGACTCCGCGGGCTCGGGCAAGACCCACACCGTCAAGACGGCCATGGGTGACGTGAATGTCCCGGTCAAGCCGGAGCGGGTCGTCGTCCTCGACACCGCCGAGCTGGACTCCGCGATCTCCCTGGGCGTCAAGCCGGTCGGCGCCACGCACGTCGAGGCGGAGTCGGGCTTCCCGGAGTACCTGCCCAAGGAGAAGGTCAGCGGCATCAAGGACGTCGGCGAGATGATGACCCCGAACATGGAGGCCATCGCCGCGCTCAAGCCCGACCTGATCCTCACCTCGAAGATCCGGCACGCCGCCAAGTACGACCAGCTCAAGAAGATCGCGCCGACCGTGATGACGGAGACGACGGGCTTCCCCTGGAAGGAGAACTTCCAGGTGCACGCCGACGCGCTGGGCAAGCGGGCCGAGGCGAAGAAGGTCGTCTCCGCGTACGAGGCCCACACCAAGAAGGTCACCGAGGCCATCGGCGGCCCCGCGAAGGCCAAGCAGACGAAGGTCAACGTCATCCGCTTCGTCGAGGGCGCCGACATCCGCCTCTACGGCGAGCAGAGCTACATCGCGACCCTCCTCAAGGACGTCGGCCTCGGCCGCGCGCCGATCTCCGCGAAGGCGAAGGACGGCTTCTCCTACGACCTCTCCCCCGAGAAGATCGACCTCGCGGACACGGACGTCATCTTCCAGTCCACGTACGGCGACCCGAAGAAGGCGAAGCAGACGCAGACCACGGGCAGCGGCCTGTGGAAGAACATGAAGGCCGTGAAGTCCGGCAACGTCCACACGGTCGAGGACGAGCTGTGGCTCCAGGGCATCGGTTACACGGCGGCGGACAAGATCCTGGACGAGATGCAGGCGGACCTGACGAAGAAGAAGTAGGTCCTGGGCGGGCCCGCGCCTCCCTCCGAGCGGGCGCGGGCCCGTTTTCTCACGGCCGTTGTCGCTGCGATCTCCACACCAGGAAGAGCGCGGAGGCGACGGCCGCGCCGCGTACCACCCACGGCCAGGTCTCGGCGATGGCGCCACTCATCTGGCCCTCGCGGATCGGCTCGCCCCATCTGCCGTCCGTACGACCCCACAGCCAGGTGAGCCCGGCGGCCACCGCGAGCCCCGGCATGCCCAGGACGGCCCACTTCGCCTCCGCGCGGGAGAGCCTGCGGGAGGCGTAGGCGATGAGCCAGCCGGCGCCGAGGGCAAGCCAGTTGCCGAGGACGGCGCCGGCGATCAGGGCGGCCGCGGCGAGGAGCAGCAGGGGGTTGCTGAGGCCGGCGCCTTCGCCGGTGCGGAGGGGAAGGCGGGGCCGCCACAGCCGAGGCCGCTCCTCCGCTTCCGTCCCCTCTTCCGGCTCCTCCACGACCTTGGCCTCGGCCTCGGCCTCTTTGCCGGGGCGGAGGGGGTCGTCCGGTCCGGGCGGGGGTTTCAGTATCTCGGGGATCTCCACGCCGCCGACGAAGCCGGGGACGGTGTCGGCGCCGCCGAAGGGGCTGCTGTCCAGCCGCCACCAGTCCGGCTCGGAGCCGCTCGGCCCCAGCTCGTCGGCGCCCGCGAGGTGCGGCGGGGAGGGGCGGGGCCCGTCCAGGCCCATCAGGTCCTGCGGGGGCGGGGGCTTGGGGGCGGCGCGGCGGGGGCGGGGCACGATGCGGCGCAGCCGAGTGGCGACGTCCTCGCCTTCGCTCCGGGGGGCGGCTTCCTTCCGGGGGGCGGCTTCCTTGCGGGGTGCGGGTACGGCCGCGTTGGGCCTGCTCTCGCCCGGCTTCTGCGGGGATACGTCGCCGGATACGTCGCCGGATACGTCGCCGGGGGTGCCGCCCGCCGCGTCGACGACGTCCTCCGGGGCGCCGAGCCCCGCCAGGAGGCGGCGGACCGCGGCGGGACTGTCGGCGGCGGCGCCGGCCCGGCCCCGGTCGATCTGGTTACGCAGATCGGCGACGAGGCGCATGCGGGTGGCGGACGGCAACTGCCGCTGCTGGGCCAGGTCTCCGACCCGGCTCAGATAGTCAAAGACCAGCTGATCGCTCTCGATCCCCACGAAGTCCCCTCCGGGGCGGCTGCGTTGGTACTCCCCGGGTTCCGACGGTACCGCGTCTGGCGGGGGCGCCCACAACACCGCCCTGCGCCCCGGCGGGCGGAGCGCCTCTGACCCTCCCCGCCGTCCGCGGGGCCCCTGCTCCTCCTCGCCGTTGGGGCGTCCCTGTCCCGCCGCTTCGCGGCGGATGCTTCCCCACCCACCCACCCGTCTCGCGGCACCGGACGACGTGCCGTAGGGGCGGGGGCGGGTGGGTGGGGAACTCCCTCGCGGGAACGCGGGCGGGGCGGGGGTGCAGGCCGGGCGGGTGGGTGGGGAACTCCCCCGCAATGCAGAGGGACGGGCACGCCCGGGAGGTCACCCCCACCGGCCCGCAGCCGCCGAACCGGCCGGAGGGGACGTGGGGGTATGTGCGAGCGCAGCACAGTGGCCCCCAGTAACAGAGCAACAACCAGCAGGCCCCCGCACCAAGATGGCGAGCACGCACATACCCCCGCGGCCCCGCCCCACCCACGAAGCCAAGGCGAAACCCCGCCCAAGGCGCCCCCGCCAGCACCCGCTACCGTCCCCCCGTGAAATCACCCCCCGCAACCCCCCTGTCACTCACCGCACTCGTCACCTCCCTCGCCGCCCTCGCCACCCTCTGCGCCCTCCAGCACATCCCCATGGCCGACACCCTCGTCTACCGAGCCGAAGGCGAAGCCGTCGTCCAGGGCACGGATCTGTATGGGTTCACCGTCACCCAGTGGGAACTCCCCGCCACCTACCCCCCGTTCGCCGCGCTCCTCTTCGTGCCGACGACCTGGCTCCCCCTCCCCGCCCTCAAGCTCGCCTTCCTCATCGGCAACACCGCCCTCGTCCCCCTCCTCCTCCACCTCTCCGCCCGCCTCACGGGCCTCCGCGCCCGCATCCGCCCCCACCACCTCTGCGCCGCCACCGCCCTGGCCCTCTGGCTGGAGCCCGTCTTCCAGACCATCGTGTTCGGGCAGATCAACCTCGCCCTCGTCTGCCTGATCCTCTGGGACCTCACCAGACCGGCCAACGCCGTCGGCAAAGGCCTCGCGCTGGGCGTCGCCGCCGGGATCAAGCTCACCCCGGCGTTCTTCATCGCGTACCTCTTCCTCGCCGGCCGCGTACGCGAGGCGACGACCGCCCTGGCGGCGTTCGCGGGAACCGTGCTGCTCGGCGCGCTCGCGCTCCCCGCCGCCACCGTCGACTTCTGGACGCGCCGCGTCTTCGAGACGGGCCGCGTCGGCAAGGCGTGGATCGTCGACAACCAGTCGCTCCAGGGCCTGATCGCCCGCGCCCTGCACGAGGCGGAACCAGGCCCCGCCTGGGCACTCCCCGCCGCCCTGACGGCCGCCACCGGCCTGTGGCTCGCCCGCCGCGCCCCGGCCCACCGCCCCGACGGCGTACTCCTGGCCGCCCTCACGACCCTCCTGATCTGCCCCATCAGCTGGTCCCACCACTGGGTGTGGTGCGTACCGCTGCTGGCCCTCCTGATCGCCGGGGGCAGACCCCGCCTGGCCGCCGCCGTGGCCGCGCTCTTCCTGGCCCGCACCTTCTGGCTGCTCCCGCACCAGGGCGACCTGGACCTCCGGCTCCCCTGGTGGCAGCAGCCGCTGGCCTCGCCGTACCCGCTCCTGGCACTGGCGCTGCTGCCGCTGTTGAGTACGTACATGAGTACGAGGACAGAGGTGCCGACCCCGCGCGCCGAGGTTGACTCGTCCCATGGAAGAAGCCGAGTCCCGCGCCGCCTGGGCCGCCCGTAACGCCGCGTACGCCGCCGCCCACCCCGTCCCGCGGCCCTCCCGCGTACTGGCCCTGGCCCTGGCGACCCCCACCGTGGCGCTGCTCCTGGCGCTCGGCTGGCTGATCGTCGCGCTCGACGCGAGCATCGGCAGCGCGTCGTCGCCGGAGCACCAGGAGCTGGTGGCCCGCTACGTCCTGGCGGCGTTCGGGGGCCTCGGCTGCCTGACGGCGGGCTGGCTCACGCCGCGCGTCTCGCGGGCGGCGTGGCTGCGTACGGCGTTCGCGTGCACGTCGGTCGCGGTGATCCCGGCGGCGATGCTCGCGGGAGCCTGAGAGCTGGGAAAGGCCCTGAGCCCCCCGCCCCCGCCCTCACAGCGTCAACTCCCCGCCAGCAGCTCATCCGCGTCGACGATCCGGTACGCGTACCCCTGCTCGGCGAGGAACCGCTGCCGGTGCGCGGCGAAGTCCTGGTCGATGGTGTCCCGCGCGACGACGGAGTAGAAGCGGGCCTCGTGCCCGTCCGCCTTGGGCCGCAGCACGCGCCCGAGCCGCTGGGCCTCCTCCTGCCGCGAGCCGAACGTGCCCGACACCTGGATGGCGACGGTGGCCTCCGGCAGGTCGATGGAGAAGTTGGCGACCTTCGACACGACGAGGACCGAGATCTCGCCCTCCCGGAAGGCGCCGAAGAGCTTCTCGCGCTGCGCGTTCGTGGTCTCGCCCTTGATGACGGGGGCGTTCAGGTGCTCGCCCAGCTCGTCGAGCTGGTCGATGTACTGCCCGATGACGAGGGTCTGCTCACCGGCGTGCTTCTTGACCAGCGCCTCGGTCACCTTCCGCTTGGTCGCGGTCGTGGCGCAGAAGCGGTACTTCTCCTCGGCCTCGGCGGTGGCGTACGCGAGCCGCTCGCTGTCCGTGAGGTTGACCCGGACCTCGACGCAGTCGGCGGGCGCGATGTAGCCCTGCGCCTCGATCTCCTTCCACGGGGCGTCGAACCGCTTGGGCCCGATGAGCGAGAAGACGTCGGACTCGCGCCCGTCCTCGCGTACGAGGGTGGCGGTGAGCCCGAGGCGGCGGCGTGCCTGGAGGTCGGCGGTGAACTTGAAGACGGGCGCGGGCAGCAGGTGCACCTCGTCGTAGATGACCAGGCCCCAGTCGCGGGAGTCGAACAGCTCCAGGTGCGGGTAGATGCCCTTCCGCTTCGTCGTGAGGACCTGGTACGTGGCGATGGTGACGGGCCGGATCTCTTTCCTCGTACCGCTGTACTCGCCGATCTCGTCCTCCGTCAGGGAGGTGCGCTTCACCAGTTCGTGCTTCCACTGGCGGGCGGAGACGGTGTTGGTGACGAGGATGAGCGTGGTCGCCTTGGCCTGCGCCATGGCCCCGGCGCCGACGAGGGTCTTCCCGGCCCCGCACGGCAGTACGACGACACCGCTGCCGCCGTGCCAGAAGCCCTCGACGGCCTGCTGCTGGTAGGGCCGCAGCGCCCAGCCGCTCTCGTCGAGGTCGATCTTGTGGGCCTCGCCGTCGACGTACCCGGCGAGGTCCTCGGCGGGCCAGCCCAGCTTCAGCAGGGTCTGCTTGACCTGTCCGCGCTCGGAGGGGTGGACGGCGACGGTGTCCGCGTCGATCCGCTCCCCGACGAGCGGCTGCACCTTCTTCGAGCGCAGGATCTCTTCGAGCACGGGCCGGTCGGTGGTGGTGAGGACGAGGCCGTGGGTGGGGTGCTTGGAGAGGGTGAGGCGGCCGTAGCGGGCCATCGTCTCGGCGACGTCGACGAGCAGGGCGTGCGGGACGGGGTAGCGGGAGAACTCCACGAGGGCGTCCACGACCTGCTCGGCGTCGTGTCCCGCCGCGCGGGCGTTCCAGAGGCCGAGCGGGGTGACGCGGTAGGTGTGGATGTGCTCGGGCGCGCGCTCCAGCTCCGCGAACGGGGCGATGGCGCGGCGGCAGGCGTCCGCCTGCTCGTGGTCGACCTCGAGCAGGAGAGTCTTGTCCGACTGGACGATGAGGGGACCGTTCACGCGAGCGCCCTTTCCTTAGGCCAAACGTCCAGTGTGCCGCATCGGCCCCCCGTGGGGGTGCGGGGCGCCTCACGGGGGCGGCCCGGGGAGTTCTTCGAGTGCGGGTCGGCTTGTGGTCGCTCGCGCAGTTCCCCGCGCCCCTATCGGGGCGCACCACGGGCCCCGTCAGGGGCGCGAGGAACTGCGCGACAAGCCACGACGCCCCCCGCAGGGAAACACGCCCCACAAGACCCGCAGGCAAAAGCCCCCAGAGCGACAGCACCCCCACCAAGGCCCCCGGCCAGCTAACGTGAGGCGGATGAGCACCGAGCAGCCCCAGCCCACGGAAAGCGCGCCCGCGCCCCCGCGCCGCCCCGCGGACACCCCCCGCTCCCTAGCGGAAGCGCTCCGCTCCCGCGAGGACGCCGCCCTCGCGGAGCTGCTCCACGCCCGCCCGGACCTCCTCAGCCCCGTCCCCACCGATCTGACCCAGCTCGCCACCCGCGCCGGCACCCGGGCCTCCGTGGTCCGCGCCCTGGAGCGGCTGGACCGTTTCACGCAGCAGGTGGCGGAGACGCTGGCGGTGGCCCAGGAGCCCACGACGTACGAGGAGGTCCTCGGCCTCCTCGCCGGCGACGAGGGGGACGCCGCCGTCGAGCGCGCCCTCCCCCACGCCCTCGCCACCCTCCACGCGCAGGCCCTCGTCTGGGGCCCCGACGCCCGCCTGCGCCTGGTCCGCACGGCCCGCGAACTGCTCGCCCCCGGCCCCCAGCACCCGTCCCCCACCGGCCTTGGCCCGACCGTCGCCGAGGCCACGGCGGGCATGTCGCCGACCCGCGTCCAGGAGATCGTCGCGGCGGCGGGCCTGCCCACCACCCACGACCCGGTGTCGGCGGTCGGCGCGCTCACGGCGCTCTTCACCGACCGCACCCGTATGTCGACGCTCCTGGACGAGGCGCCCGCCGAGTCGGTGGAGGTCCTCTCCCGCCTGGTGTGGGGTCCTCCCTACGGCCAGGTCACCGCGGACCCCGCCCGCCACCTGCGCTGGCTCCTGGACCGCGGGCTCCTGCTGCCCACCGCGCCGGGCACGGTCGTGCTGCCCCGCGAGGTCGCCCTGCATCTGCGCGCGGGCCGCGCCCACCGCGCGCCCGAGCCGGCGCCGCCGCCCGTGGCGGTGGCGCGCGAGCACCGTCCACAGGTTGTGGACGCCGCGGCGGCGGGCCAGGCGCACACCGCGCTCGCCACCATCGAGGAGCTGCTCAAGGAGTGGGACGAGGGCGGCCCCGCGGTGCTGCGCGCGGGCGGTCTGAGCGTGCGCGACCTGAAGCGGACCGCGGTGGCGCTCGACCTGCCCGAGCCGATGGCCGCGTTCTGGGTCGAACTGGCCTACGCGGCGGGCCTGGTGGCCTCCGACGGCGAGGCCGACGAGCGGTACGGGGCGACTCCCGCGTACGACGAATGGCAGGAGCTGCCCGCCCCCCAGCGCTGGGCCGCGCTCGCCACGGCCTGGCTCGCGGCGACCCGTACGGCGGGCCTGATCGGCGGCCGCGACGGCAAGGACCGCACCCTGTCCGCGCTCGGCCCGCACCTGGACCGCTCGGCTGCACCGGAGGTGCGCGGGCGGGTCCTCGCGCTCCTCGCCGGACTTCCCGAGGGCGCCACGCCCGACCCCGAATCGCTCCTGGCCCGCCTGCGCTGGGAACGCCCGGCCCCCTCGTCGCGGGACCTCCGCGCCCGCATCGCCCAGTGGACGCTGAACGAGGCGGAGTTGCTGGGTGTCACGGGCCGCGGCGCCCTCTCGTCCCACGGCCGAGCGCTGCTCACCGGCCCTCCGGCGCGCCCCGCTACCCCCACGCCACCTGAGCCCTCCGCGGAGCCCGCGTACACCGTCCCCGCCACCCCCGCCGAGCGGGCCGCCGCCGGTGCGCGGGCCTCGCGGCTCCTCTCCCCGCTGCTGCCCGAACCGCTCGACCACGTGCTGCTCCAGGCCGACCTCACCGCCGTGGCGCCCGGCCCGCTGGAGCGGCCGCTCGCCGAGGCGCTGGCCGTGCTCGCCGACGTGGAGTCGAAGGGCGGCGCGACCGTCTACCGCTTCACGCCCGGTTCCGTACGCCGCGCCCTCGACGCCGGGCAGACCGCCTCCGACCTGCACGCTTTCCTCGCCGCGCACTCCCGTACGCCGGTCCCGCAGCCCCTCGCGTACTTGATCGACGACGTGGCCCGCAGACACGGCCACCTGCGTATCGGCGCCGCGTCCGCCTACGTGCGCTGCGACGACGAGGCGATGCTCAACGAGATCCTGGCCGACAAGCGCTCCCAGGGCCTGCGGCTGCGCCGCCTCGCGCCGACCGTGCTCGCCGCCCAGGCCGACCCCGGCACGCTCCTCGAAGGGCTCCGCACGATGGGCTTCGCGCCCGCCGCGGAGTCCCCGGAGGGCGACGTCCTGATCACCCGCGCCCACGCCCGCCGCACCCCGCCGCGCTCGGCCCCCGAGCCGGTGCCGGAGGGCCCTCCGCTGCCCGACGCCACACTCATCGGCGCGGCCGTGCGGGCGATCCGCGCGGGCGACCTGGCGTCGACCGCGCCCCGCAAGGAGGCCCCCGAGGCGCCGGGCGGCGGCCTGCCGCGTACGACGTCCGCGGAGACCCTCGCCACGATGCAGGCGGCGGTGATGACGGGCGAGACGGTATGGATCGGCTACGTCAACGCCGAGGGCTCGGCGAGCCAGCGGATGATCGCCCCGGTTCGGGTCGAGGGTGGCTTCGTCACGGCCTACGACCATACGGCGGACGAGGTCCGCACCTTCCCTCTCCACCGCGTAACCGGCGTAGCCGAACTGGCCGACGACTAGCGCCCCGTAAGGGGCGCGGGGAACTGCGCGGCCAGCCCCCACCGAGCCGCGCTCGAAGGACTCGCCCTGCCGGGCCCTGGCCCCCTGGGGGCCGTCCCCCGGCCGCGGGCGCGTCGTGGCTTGGCGCGCAGTTCCCCGCGCCCCTTACGGGGCCACGGCTCGGCACGCCGGCCCCGCACCGGGAAAACCGTTGGGCGCCCCCGCCAGGCCGCGCCTAAAATGCCCCCTTCCCCGGCCTCCCGCAGTGGAGAGCCGCCGCCCCCGGCCGGAAACCGGGCTGCAGCCAGAGAGCCGCCCACGCCCGCACGCAGTGCGCCCGCGCGGGCCGCCGCCACGACACCGCCGAACCGCCGGAGGCACCCCGTGCAGGCGCACGACAAGACCGACCCCCTCGCCCGAGAGCGAGGACACCTCGCCGCGTCCCGCGCCGCGCTGCGCGCCATGCGCGCGGACGCCGAGGCCCTGGACATCCGCGATGTCACCGCGAACTGGGTGAACGCCGCCGTCCTCGAACGGCAGATCGGCGACCGCATCAAGTCCCTCGCCGACCTCGCCCACACCCCCCTCTTCTTCGGCCGCCTCGACTACCTCCACGCCCCCGGCGCCGACCAGGCCGAGGGAGCGGACGGCGAGCAGTTCTACATCGGGCGGCGGCACGTGCACGACGCCGACGGCGACCCGATGGTCATCGACTGGCGCGCCCCCGTCTCGCAGCCGTTCTACCGCGCGTCCAAGAAGGACCCGATGGACATCGCGCTGCGCCGCCGCTTCGGCTACACCGGCGGCGACCTCACCGCGTACGAGGACGAACACCTCAGCGACCCCGCCGAGGACGAGCGCGCCAGCAAGCTCCTCCAGCAGGAGATCGAACGGCCCCGCGTCGGCCCGATGCGGGACATCGTCGCCACCATCCAGCCCGAGCAGGACGAGATCGTCCGCAGCGGGCTCAGCGGCAGCGTCTGCGTGCAGGGCGGCCCCGGGACCGGCAAGACCGCCGTCGGCCTGCACCGCGTCGCCTACCTCCTGTACGCCCACCGGGACCGGCTGGCCCGCACCGGCACGCTCGTCATCGGACCCAACGCCTCCTTCCTCCACTACATCGAGCAAGTGCTGCCCGCGCTCGGTGAGTTGGAGGTCAAGCAGGCCACCGTCGACGACCTCGTCGCCCACGTGGAGGTGCGCGGCACGGACGACTCCGCCGCCGCCCTCGTCAAGGGCGACGCCCGTATGGCGCGGGTGCTGCGCGCGGCCGTACGCTCGCACGTCACGCTGCCGACCGAGCCCTTGATGGTCGTACGCGGCTCCCGGCGCTGGCGCGTGCCCGCGTACGAACTGGAGGAGATCGTCCAGGAGTTGCTGGCCCGCGACATCCGTTACGGCGCCGCCCGTGACGCCCTGCCGCAGCGCATCGCCCACGCCGTCCTCGTTCGCATGGAGCAGTCGGGCGAGGCGCCGGACGACCGCGTGCAGGACGCGGTCGCGCGCAACCCCGCGGTGAAGGCGGCCGTCAAGGCCATCTGGCCGCCGGTGGACCCCGCGAAGCTGGTGCTGCGGCTGCTCTCCGACGCCGATTTCCTCGCCGCGCACGCCGAGGGCGTCCTGAGCGCGGACGAGCAGAAGGCCGTGCTGTGGGCGAAGCCGCCGCGCAGCGTGAAGTCCGCCAAGTGGTCCGCCGCGGACGCGGTGTTGATCGACGAGGCGAGCGATCTGGTCTCGCGCACGCACTCCCTCGGGCATGTGGTGCTCGACGAGGCGCAGGACCTGTCCCCCATGCAGTACCGCGCGGTGGGACGGCGCTGCACGACCGGTTCGGCGACCGTGCTCGGCGACCTCGCGCAGGGCACCACGCCCTGGGCGACGCGGAGTTGGGCCGAGGCCCTCGCTCACCTCGGCAAGCCGGAGGCGGTCGTGGAGGAGCTGACGGCCGGTTTCCGCGTGCCGCGCGAGGTCATCGCGTACGCGTCCCGGCTGCTGCCCGACATCGCGCCGGGGCTCACGGAGGTGGCCTCGGTGCGGGAGTCGCCCGGTTCGCTCGCGGTGCGGCGGGCCGACGACCCGGACGCGGCCTGCCTGGCGGCGTGCGCCGAGTCGCTGCGGCGGGAGGGGTCCATCGGGCTCATCGCCGCGGACGCGCGCGTGCCCGCGCTGGCGCGGGCGCTGGCGGAGGCCGGGATCACGTACCTCGCGCCGGGCGAGGAGACCACGCCGGACACCCGGCTCACGCTCGTACCGGCGTCCCTCGCGAAGGGGCTCGAGTACGACTACGTGGTACTGGACGAGCCCGCCGCCATTGTCGACGGCGAGCCCGACGAGCGGACGGGTCTGCGCCGGCTGTACGTGGCGCTGACCCGTGCGGTGTCCGGCCTGATCGTCGTGCACGCGGCGGACCTGCCGGCGCAGCTCGCCTAGGGTCTTTCGGGCTGCTTGTCGACGCTGCCGTCCGCCGATATCGCGGTGGACGGCAGGAGGTTGACGATCAGCACGATGCCCGTGAGGGTCACGACGCGGGTCGCCGCGTCCAGGCCGTTCCAGTTCTCGGACTGCCACATGGCGAACCACTCGCCGCCGATGCCGATGAACCCGGCTCCGAAGAGCAGTAGCACCATCAACAGGCCTGCTGTGCCGAGGCGTTGGGCCTTGCGGTGGCCCGCGCGGCGGCGGATCGCGTCGACCCAGAGGGCCGTCGCCGCGATGAGGAGGAGTGCGGCGGCGCTCTCCCACGCGATGATCGCTATGTACGCGGCGTCCTGGAGCACGGTGGACTCCACCGCGCGCCACATCAGGTCGTCGTCCTTGAAGGTGGTGTCCATCGCGAGGACGTGGCGTACGAATTGCTGGTTGGTGCCGAAGTCCGTGATGTTCCCGAACGCGACGAGCGCGATGTAGAGCGCGACGGTTCCGGTGAGCAGGGCGGTGCTGATGGCTTGCGTGCGGCTTGGGTGTCCGGTCATTAAGATCCCCTCCCTTTCGGGCCCAGTTCTATCGCGGGCCCCGGAGAAGCGCCCCGTCAGGGCCGCGGGTCCATCACCCTCGCCGAGGCGCCCCGTCAGGGGCGCGGGGAACTGCGCGAGCAACCCACGCGGGCCCGCACGCGAAAACCCTCCCGCATGCGCGGGTCCGTCGTGGCTGGGCGCGCAGTTCCTCGCGCCCCTAAGGGGGCTATCCGCACCGCCCCCCGAAGGGGTTATCCCCCGAGCGCCGTCCGCCACTGCGCGACGGCAGCCGAGGAGACCTGGCCCGACCACCCGTCGGGCCTAGCCGCTCCGCCGATGTGGAACGCCTCCACCCCCGCCCCCCGAAGCCGCGGCAAGTGGTCGAGGCGGAGGCCGCCGCCCACCAGGAGCTGCGGCTCGTAACCCGGCTCGCCCCGCCTCGCCGCCTCGGCGAGCAACGTGGGGAGCCCCTCGTCGACCCCGCCCGCGGCCCCCGCCGTGAGGTACGTGTCCAGGCCGGGCAGGTCCGCGAGTGCCTTGCGCAGGGCGTCCCGGTCGGCGGCGCGGTCGATCGCCCGGTGGAAGGTCCAGCGGCAGCCGTCCAGCGCGCCGACCACCGTCTCGATCGCCCCGAGGTCGGGACCGCCCGCCTCGTCGAGGAAGCCGAGGACGAACTCGTCGGCACCCTCGCTCCGCAGCTCACCCGCGCGCCGCACGAGCGCGTCGACGTCTCCCGCGGAGAAGCCGTCGGCCAGCCGCAGCATGACGCGCAGCGGGATGTCGACGCGGGCGCGGACCGCGGCGAACGTCTCCCGCGAGGGGGTGAGGCCGTCCGCGGCCATGTCGGTCACCAGCTCGAGGCGGTCCGCGCCTCCGGCCTGGGCGGCGACGGCGTCCTCGGCGTCGAGGGCGATCACCTCCAGGACTGCACGCTTGCTCATGGATGTCTCTTCCTTCTCATCGAGTCGAGATCCCGGCCAGCGGGACACGCACCGCGATACAGTCACACAGGTCTAGTCCAATTATCCAGCCTACGCGCAGAACACCTCACCCCGGATCCCGTCAGGCCGGCGGCCTAGGACAGCGGCTTGAAGCCCCGCAGCCGCAGGCTGTTGCCGACCACGAAGACCGAGGAGAAGGCCATCGCGGCCCCCGCGATCATCGGGTTGAGGAGCCCGGACGCGGCCAGCGGCAGCGCCCCGACGTTGTAGGCGAAGGCCCAGAACAGGTTCGACCTGATCGTGCCCAGGGTCCGCCGCGAGAGCCTGATCGCGTCCGCCGCCGCCCGCAGGTCACCCCGTACGAGCGTCAGGTCGCCCGCCTCGATCGCCGCGTCCGTCCCCGTGCCCATCGCCAGGCCCAGGTCGGCCTGGGCGAGGGCCGCCGCGTCGTTGACGCCGTCGCCGACCATGGCGACCGAGCGGCCCTCGGCCTGCAACCGCTTGACCACGTCGACCTTGTCCTGCGGCATCACCTCGGCGATGACGTGCTCCGGCGCGATGCCGACCTCCGCCGCCACCGACGCCGCGACCGCCTTGTTGTCACCGGTCAGCAGGATGGGCGTCAGGCCGAGCGCCCGCAGCCGCGCGATCGCCTCCGCGCTGGTGTCCTTCACCGCGTCGGCGACCTCCAGGACGGCCCGCGCCTCGCCGTCCCAGGCGACCGCGATGGCCGTACGCCCCGCGGCCTCCGCCTCCGCCTTGGCCCGCTCCAGCGCCACCGGAAGACGTATCTCCCACTCGGCGAGGAGCGCCTCCCGGCCCACCAGGACCGCGTGGCCCTCGACGATGCCCTGCACGCCGCGCCCCGCCACGTTGGCGAAGTCCTCGGGCGTGGGCAGCGCGCCGACCCGCTCGGCGGCACCGGCCGCGACGGCCCGGGCGATGGGGTGCTCGGAGGAGTGCTCCAGGGCGCCGGCCAGGCGCAGCACCTCGGAGGCCGAGGTGCCGGGAGTGGTGTGCGTGGCGAGCAGGGTCATCTTGCCGGTGGTGACCGTTCCGGTCTTGTCCAGGACGATCGTGTCGACCTGGCGGGTGGACTCCAGGACCTCCGGGCCCTTGATCAGGATGCCGAGCTGGGCGCCCCGGCCGGTGCCGACCATGAGGGCGGTCGGCGTGGCGAGACCCAGGGCGCAGGGGCAGGCGATGATCAGTACGGCGACGGCGGCGGTGAAGGCGGCGGTGAGACCGGCGCCGTTGCCGAGCCAGAAGCCGAGCGTGGCGAGCGCCAGGCCGATGACGACCGGCACGAACACCGCGGAGATCTTGTCGGCGAGGCGCTGCGCAGCCGCCTTGCCGTTCTGCGCGTCCTCCACGAGCTTGGCCATGCGGGCGAGCTGGGTGTCGGCGCCGACGCGGGTGGCCTCGACGACGAGGCGTCCGCCGACGTTGAGGGTGGCGCCGGTGACGGAGTCGCCCTCGCCGACCTCGACGGGCACGGACTCGCCGGTGAGCATGGAGGCGTCCACGGCCGACGCGCCCTCGACGACCTTGCCGTCCGTGGCGATCTTCTCGCCGGGGCGGACCAGGAACCGGTCGCCGGTCCTCAGCGCGCCGACCGGGACGGTCTCCTCGCGGCCTCCGTCGCGCAGCACGGTCACGTCCTTGGCGCCGAGCTGGAGCAGCGCCTTGAGCGCGGCCCCGGCCTTCCTCTTGGAGCGGGCCTCGAAGTAGCGCCCGGCGAGGATGAAGGCGGTGACTCCGGCCGCGGCCTCCAGGTAGATGTTGCCCGCGCCGTCGCTGCGGGCGATGGTCAGCTCGAAGGCGTGCGTCATGCCGGGCGTGCCCGCGGTGCCGAGGAACAGGGCCCACAGCGACCAGAGGAACGCCGCCGACGTGCCGACCGAGATCAGCGTGTCCATGGTGGCCGCGCCGTGCCGCGCGTTGGTGAAGGCGGCCTTGTGGAAGGGCCAGGCGGCGTACGTCACGACGGGCGCGGCCAGGGTGAGGGAGAGCCACTGCCAGTACTCGAACTGGAGGGCGGGCACCATCGCCATCGCGATCACGGGGACGGAGAGCAGCACCGCCGTGACCAGCCGCTCGCGCAGCGGCCGCAGCCCGTCATCACCGGTGCCGTCGGCGCCACCCGCGTCGCCCCGGCGCCCCTCGCCGTCCTCGTCCGACGGCACGCCGTCGTCTCGTACGGGCGTGGGCGCCTGGGCCGTGTACCCGGTGGCCTCCACGGTCGAGATCAGGTCCTGTACGGAGACGTTTTCGCCGCGGTAGCTGACCTTGGCCTTCTCGGTGGCGTAGTTGACGGTCGCCTCGACGCCGTCCATGCGGTTGAGCTTCTTCTCGATCCGGGCGGCGCAGGAGGCGCAGGTCATGCCACCGATGGCGAGTTCCACTTCTGCGGTGGAAGCGGTGGCGGCCGCCTCGGGGGTGCCGGGTGTGGTGGTGGACATGGTGCGGGCTCCTCGTGACGCGCTCATGGTGCTCCGCGATACCCGGGGCGGGTATCGATCTGACGAGGACCAGTTATACCCCTGGGGGGTATAAAACGCAAGAGCGACCACTCGGCACCCCGGACTTGACTTGATACCCCTAGGGGGTATCGTCGACACCATCGAGCATCGAGCCAGGGAGTCGTCATGAACACCGGCCTGAAGATCACCGCATTCACCGCCGCCGTCGCCGCGACCTTCGGTACCGCGTACGGAGTGGGCAAGGGCGTCGGCCCCGTCACCGACCGGACGCCCGCGGCTCAGCACCACGAGGAAGCGGCTCAGCACGACGAGGAGGAGGGCGCCGGGCACGGCGAGGGAACCGCCCCCGGCGGCCTCCAGATCTCCGAGCGGGGCTACACGCTGGACCTCAGGACCCCGCGGATCGAGGCGGCCCGCCGGGACACGCTGCGCTTCGCCGTCGTCGAGGACTCCACGGGCCGCGGCGTCACCGCGTACGAGAAGGAACACGACAAGGAGCTGCACCTCATCGTCGCCTCACGCGACCTGACCACCTACCGCCATCTGCACCCGACCCGCGCGGCGGACGGCACCTGGTCCACCCCGGTCGAACTCCCCGAGGCGGGCGGCTACCGCGTCTTCGCCGACTTCCGCCCCGAGGGCGCGAAGGAGGGCCTGACGCTCGGCGCGGACCTCGCGGTGGCGGGCGAGTCGGAGCCGAGGGAGCTGCCCGCGCCCAGCACGACCGCGAAGGTGGACGGTTACGACGTGACGCTGAAGGGCGGGCTGAAGACGGGCACGGGCGGCGACCTCACCCTGAACGTGGCGAAGAACGGCAGGCCCGTCACCGACCTCCAGCCCTACCTGGGCGCGTACGGCCACCTGGTGGCCCTGCGCTCCGGCGATCTCGCCTATCTCCACGTCCACCCGAACGGCGAGCCCGGCGACGGCAGGACGAAGGCGGGCCCCGGCGTCTCCTTCATGGCGACGGTGCCGAGCGCGGGCGCGTACCGCCTGTTCCTGGACTTCAAGCACGAGGGGAAGGTCCGCACGGCGGCGTTCACGGTCCACGCGGGGGGCGGCGGGCACGCGGAGAAGGACGGGGGCGGACACGCCGAGAAGGGCGGGGGCGGGCACGCCGAGAAGAGCGACGGCCACCAGCACTGACCGCCACCGCCTCCCCGCCCCTCCGCCTCCCGCCCCCACGCCTCCCGCCCCTACGCGCCCGGCGCCACCGCCGCCAGCTCCTCCACGCTCCCGGCCATGACGGCCCGCACATGCCGGGTCAGATGCTCGATCGGCCAGTCCCACCAGGCCAGTTCGAGCAGCCGCGCGATCTCCTCGCCGCCGAAGCGGCGGCGGATGAGCCGGGCCGGGTTGCCGCCGACGATGCCGTAGTCCGGCACGTCGTCGACGACCACCGACCCCGACGCGATGACCGCGCCGTGCCCGATTTTGACGCCCGGCATGACCGTGGCGCGGTAACCGAACCAGACGTCGTTGCCGACGACCGTGTCACCGCGCCCCGGCAACCCGGTGATCAGGTCGAAGTGCTCGCTCCACGACCCGCCCATGATCGGGAACGGGAACGTCGACGCGCCGTCCATCCGGTGGTTGGCACCGTTCATGATGAACCGCACGCCCTCGCCCAGCGCGCAGAACTTCCCGATCACCAGCCGCTCGGGGCCGTAGTGGTAGAGGACGTTGCGGGTCTCGAAGGCGGTCGGGTCGTCGGGATCGTCGTAGTACGAGAAGTCGCCGACCTCGATCAGCGGCGAGGTGACGAGCGGCTTCAGCAGCACCACGCGCTCCTGCCCGGGCATGGGGTGCAGAACATCCGGATCGGCGGGCACGAGGGGCGAGGACGGCGCGCCGGGCGAGGAAGGCGATGACGGCACGGAGGACGCGGAAGACGCGGAGGGCACGGAGGACGCGGACGGCACGGAGGACGCGGACGGCACGGAAGGAACGCCGGAGTCGGAGGTCATCCCCTCATGATCCACGTCAGTCGAAAAGCCCCAACTCCTTTTCCGCCGCGCCCGCCAGCTCGTACCGCGTCCCCGTCAGCGGCCGCCCCGAGCAGAGCCGGATGAGGGTCGGCGCGTCGCCGATGTAGCGGGCCGGTGGCCGCCGGCCGTCCGTGGCGCCGAGGACGAGCGGCTCGTCCAGGCCGTCCACGTCGGCGTGGACCGCGAGACCCGGCGTCGCCGCGCTGAACGGGGACCGGCTGTGCTGCGCCAGCAGCGGCAGCGCGTCCACGAGCCCGTCCCCGCCGTACGCCCCCGGCTTCCCCCACGCCTCGCGTACGTCACCGGCGTGCACCCACTCCCCGAGGGCGATGCCGTCGAGGCGCCCCTTGGCGGCGGCCATGATGGGCCCGACCTCGGACATGCCGCGCTCCAGCTCGTCCACGACGCGGGAGTTGGGCCAGTCGGCGCGCTCGGCGATGTCGCGTTCGTTGCTCTCCGGGCTGAAGACGCCCTCGCCGTAGCGGCTCTCCACGACCCGCATCAGCGCGGACCCGCAGTGCGCGAGCACGTGCCGCACGGTCCAGCCGGGACAGCAGGTGCGGACCGCGAACGCCTCGTCGGGCGCGGACCTCAACAGAGGGATCAGGGCGTCGCGTTCGGTGCGCAGGAGCCGTCCGGCGCGCTCGGGCTCGTAAGTCTCGTCAGCAGCAGTGGTCATGGCGAAAGCCAACCGCCCGGGACCCGCACACGCAACGGGCGCGCTGGACATATCCAGCCCGCCCGTCAAGGAGGCCCAAGAAGACCTGCATACCTCCCGGGGGTACACAAGAGTTACCCTCCCCCCATGGCCCACGACGAGACCGCCGCAGAGACCGCCCCCGCCCTGCGCGACCGCTGGCTCAGGACGCTTTTGCGCGCACGGGACACCGACGAGTGCGTCTACGACCCCTACCGCTTCGCCGACAACCTGCTCGCCCGCTGGGCCGAACCCCAGCGCCGCTACCACACGACCGCGCACCTCACGGCGGTCCTCGACCACATCGACGTGCTCGAGGACCACGCCGACGACCCCGAGCTGGTCCGGCTGGCAGCCTGGTTCCACGACGCGGTGTACGCGCCCGACCGCTCCCAGAACGAGGAGCGCTCGGCCCGCCTGGCCGAACGGGCCCTGCCCGAGGCGGGCCTGTCGGACAGGCAGACGTCCGAGGTGGCTCGCCTGGTCCGCCTGACCGTCACCCACGACCCGGCCGACGGCGACCACAACGGCGAGACGCTGTGCGACGCGGACCTGGCGATCCTGGCGGCGGCCCCGGACGCGTACGCGGCCTACGCGGCGGCCGTCCGCGAGGAGTACGGCTTCGTGCCGGACGAGGCGTTCCGCGCGGGCCGGGCGGACGTCCTGCGCCAACTCCTCGCGCTTCCCCGCCTGTTCAGGACCCCGTACGGCGCCGCCCACTGGGAGGCCCCGGCGCGCGAGAACCTCACCACGGAACTGGCCCTGCTGGCCCCCTGAGCCGCCCCTTAAATCCCCGCGCGGCCGCACGGCCCCTCCCGTACGCTCGCCGGATGCTGCTCATGGGTGGGGACAGGATCGACGAGGCCGTCGCGCACGCGGCGCGGGCGCTGCGCGCGGTGGCCGACCGCGACTGGAGCGTCAAGGCGGGCGGGCTCGACTGGAGCTGCCTGGAGACGGCGGAACACATCGCGGGCGATTTCGTCGCCTACGCCGGGCAGTTGACGGGCCGGGCCACCGACGGCTGGGTCCCCTTCGAGGTCACGCTCGACGAGGGCACGGGCCCCGAGGGCGCGATCCACGTGATCGAGGCGACCGGCCGCCTGCTCGCGGCGACGGTCCGCACGACGCCGCGCGGGGTCCGCGGCTTCCACCCCTACCCCTGCGGCAGCGCGGACGCGGCGGGCTTCGCCGCGATGGGCGTCGCCGAGGTGCTGCTCCATACGTACGACATCTGCGAGGCGCTCGGCGCCGGCGCGGAGCCGCCGGCGGAACTCTGCGGGGCGGTGCTCGCCCACCTCTTCCCGCACGTACCGCTTTCGGGGGGCTCGCTCTGGCGGGTCCTGCTCTGGGCCACGGGCCGAGGCACCCTGCCGGGGCGCGCCCCGCTCCCGTCCTGGCGCTGGCACAACGCCCGCTCCCTGCCGGCCGGCCCGCTCGCGCTGCGCGAGGTGTCCCCCGCGGTCGCCGCGGACCTCGCGCTGGGCGGCACGGGCGGCCTGACCTGGATCGAGGGCGGCCCCTTCAACGGCACGCGCGGCGCCGCCGGAAAACTGGCGAAGGCGTACGCGGACGGGGTGCACCGCCCCGAGTGGGGCATGTACGTACTGGTCCGCACGGAGGACGAACTGGCGGTGGGCGCGATGGGTTTCCACGGCCCGCCGGACGATGAGGGCCGCGTAGAAATCGGCTACGACCTAGCGGAACCAGCAAGGGGTCGTGGCTATGCCACGACGGCATTGCGGACCCTCTCCCAGTGGGCCCTGTCCCACCCCGATACCACGTCCCTACTGGCCCGGGTGGACCCGGAAAACAAGCCATCCCAGTCAGTCCTGACCCGAACAGGCTTCACCCGCCACCCGGACCGGGACGACACGCAGATCTACGTCCTGCACCAAATTTAAGCGGGCGCCACGGAAAGCCCCGCAAGGGGCGCGAGGAACGGCGCGAGCAACCCCCACCCACCCGCAGGGAAGCCCCGTAAGGGGCGCGGGGAACTGCGCGAGCAACCGACGCGGACCCGCGCACACCAGTCCCACCGAACCCGCGGGTACGTCGTGGCTTGGCGCGCAGTTCCCCGCGCCCCTAGGGGAGCCACCCGCACCGCCCACCGAAGGGAATGCCCCGAACCCCCCAGACGTTCGCCCCTGATATGCCGTCCCCCGCCCAGCGCGCAGCGCCCCGCATGCCGATAGCCGTACACATGCTCGGCCTCGCCGTCTTCGCCCTCGGGACGAGTGAGTTCATGCTCTCGGGGCTCCTGCCGCCCATCGCGGAGGACATGAACGTCTCCATCCCCCGCGCAGGCCTCCTCATTTCCGCCTTCGCCATCGGCATGGTCATCGGCGCCCCCCTCCTCGCCGCGGCGACCCTGCGCCTGCCCCGGCGCACGACCCTGATCACCCTGATCACGGTCTTCGGCCTCGGCCAGGTCGCCGGCGCCCTGGCGCCTTCGTACGAGGTGCTCTTCGCGTCCCGCGTGATCAGCGCCCTGGCCTGCGCCGGGTTCTGGGCGGTCGGCGCGGCCGTCGCCATCGCGATGGTCGACTTCGGTCAGCGCGCCCGCGCCATGGCGGTGATGCTCGGCGGCCTCTCCGTCGCGAACGTCCTCGGCGTCCCGGCCGGCGCCTTCCTGGGCGAGCACTTCGGCTGGCGCTCGGCGTTCTGGGCGGTCGCCGCGGCCAGCGCGCTCGCCCTTGCGGGCGTCCTCACGCTGATCCCCCGCATCCCGCTCCCCGCCGAGAAGCCGCGGCTCAAGCGGGAACTCTCCATCTACGCCGACCGCCAGGTCCAGCTCTCCATCGTGGTCACCGCGCTCGCCGCGGGCGGCGTCTTCTGCGCGTTCTCCTACCTCTCCCCGCTCCTGACGGACGTGGCGGGCCTCGCCGACGGCTGGGTCCCGACGGTCCTCGCGCTCTTCGGCGTCGGCGCCCTTCTCGGCACGGCGATCGGCGGCCGGTTCGCGGACGCGCACCTCTTCGGGGTGCTGCTCAGCGGCATCGCCGCGTCCACCGTCTTCCTCGTCTCGCTGGCCCTGTTCGCCGCCACCCCGGCCGCGGCGATCGCGCTGTCGTTCCTCATCGGGGTCTCCGCGTTCTATACGGGCCCGGCCCTCAACGCCCGCATGTTCAACGTCGCGGGCGCCGCCCCCACCCTGGCGGGAGCGACCACGACGGCCGCGTTCAACCTCGGCAACACGGGCGGCCCCTGGCTCGGCGGCACGGTCATCGACCTCGACTTCGGCTACGCGGCCACGGCCTGGGCGGGCGCGGCGATGACGGCGACGGCACTGGCGACGGTGGCACTCGCCCTGCGCCTGCGCCCCGTAGGGGCGCGGGGAACTGCGCGACCAGCCCAAGCGGAGCCGCACGCGGAAACCGACCGAACCCGCGGGCCCGTCGTGGCTGAGCGCGCAGTTCCCCGCGCCCCTGATGGGGCGCCTCAGCGCTGAGACCTGTTAAGCCGGCCGCCCCTTAGGCCTCCGCAACCCCGCCCCCGTAAGCCTCCGCACCAGCTCCTTCGAGCCGATCTCCACCGCCCCCGCCCGCACCGCGTCCTCGTACCGGTGCGAGGGAATGTCGTAGTGGTCGCGCTCGAAGGCGCGCGCCGGGGCGCCGATCGACGCGGCGAAGGCGTGCAGTTCCTCGAACGAGACGTCACTGATCAGGTGCGACCACACGCGGCCGTGCCCCGGCCAGGTCGGCGGGTCGATGTAGACCGTCACTTCAGCCCGCCCACCGGCGCCACCACGACCCCCGCCTTGCCGCACACCCAGTGCGGGTCCGGGCCCAGCTCCGGCTCGACGTCGAGGGCGTGCGGTTCCCCCGAGCCGCACACGGGGCACAGCGGCCAGCGCCCGTACCGCTCCAGGAGCGCGTCCTGTACGTCCTGGGCGACGAGGCCCGCCACATAGTCGATGCCCTCGGGCCACTGCTCGACCCACCAGCGGCGGTGCACCACCGACTCCTCGACGAGCGAGACGACCTCGGCCTCGGCGACCTCACGGGCGACGAGGTCGGCGAGGACAAGTGCGCGCGCGGCGTGCAACGCCTGCTCCAGGGGGTCGATCGCGTCCATGCAGTCCATTGTCACCCCATACCCCGGGCCGGACGACGGCCCTTGACCCCGGCCCCCGCTGAAAATACCTTTCAAGCGTGACCCCAGACGTGAAGGAAATTTTCGCGGGCGCCGCACCCCCGGCCCCCGCCGCCCTCGCGGCCAAGGTGCGGACGCTGGCCCCGTCGATGACCCGCTCCATGCAGCGCGTCGCCGAGGCCGTCGCGGGCGACCCCGCCGGCTGCGCGGCCCTCACGGTCACCGGCCTCGCCGAGCTGACGGGCACCAGCGAGGCGACGGTGGTCCGCACCGCCCGCCTCCTCGGCTACCCCGGCTACCGCGACCTGCGCCTCGCGCTCGCCGGGCTCGCCGCCCAGCAGCAGTCGGGCCGGGCGCCCGCCGTCACCGCGGACATCGCCGTCGACGACCCCATCGCGGACGTCGTCGCCAAGCTCGCCTTCGACGAACAGCAGACCCTCGCCGACACCGCCGCCGGGCTCGACACCGTCCAGCTCGGCGCCGCCGTCGCCGCCCTCGCGACCGCCCGCCGCACGGAGATCTACGGCGTGGCCGCCTCCGGCCTGGTCGCCCAGGACCTGGCGCAGAAGCTCCTGCGCATCGGCCACATCGCGCACGCGCACTCCGACCCGCACCTGGCCGTCACCAACGCGGTGACGCTGCGCGCGAAGGACGTGGCCATCGCGATCACCCACTCCGGTTCGACGGGTGACGTGATCGAGCCGCTGCGGGTGGCCTTCGAGCACGGGGCCACCACGATCGCGATCACCGGCCGTCCCGACGGGGCCGTCTCGCAGTACGCCGATCACGTACTGACCACCTCCACGGCCCGCGAGAGCGAGCTGAGGCCGGCCGCGATGTCGTCCCGTACGAGTCAACTGCTCGTCGTCGACTGCCTGTTCGTGGGCGTGGCCCAGCGGACGTACGAGACGGCCGCCCCGGCGCTCGCCGCCTCCTACGAAGCGCTCGCCCACCGCCACAGCCCGCGCGGCGCCCCCAGCGCCCGCTGACCCGGCCAACCCCCCACCCCCGCATCCGAAAGAGCCGCACCCACCATGACCTCCCCCGAAGCCGGATCCGGAGCCGAAGCCGAATCCGAGGACTACGGAGAGCTGCGCGCCCAGCTCGCCACCCTCACCACCGAGGCGTTCCGCCCCGAGCTGTCCGAGATCGACCGGCTGGACACCCTGGAGATCGCCCGGATCATGAACGGCGAGGACGCGTCCGTCCCCGCCGCCGTGGCCGCGCAGCTGCCCGCGATCGCCGCCGCGATCGACGGCACCGCCGAGCGGATGGCCAGGGGCGGCCGCCTCGTCTACGCGGGCGCGGGCACGGCGGGCCGCCTCGGCGTGCTGGACGCCTCCGAGTGCCCGCCCACCTTCAACACCGACCCGGCCGACGTCGTCGGCCTCATCGCGGGCGGCCCGAGCGCGCTGGTCAAGTCGGTCGAGGGCGCGGAGGACAGCAAGGAGCTCGCGGCGGAGGACCTGGACGGGCTGAAGCTGACGGCGGACGACGTCGTGGTGGGCATCTCCGCGTCGGGCCGCACGCCGTACGCGATCGGCGCGGTGGAGCACGCGAAGGAACGGTACGGCGCGCTCACCATCGGCCTCTCCTGCAACGCGCACAGCGCGCTGGCGGCCGCCGCCGAGCACGGCATCGAGGTCGTCGTGGGCCCCGAACTGCTCACCGGCTCCACCCGCCTCAAGGCGGGCACGGCCCAGAAGCTCGTACTCAACATGCTCTCGACGATCACGATGATCCGCCTCGGCAAGACGTACGGGAACCTCATGGTGGACGTGCGCGCGTCGAACGAGAAGCTGCGGGCCCGCTCCCGCCGCATCGTCGCGCTGGCGACCGGCGCGTCCGACGAGGAGATCGAGGCCGCGCTCGCGGCGACGGACGGCGAGGTGAAGAACGCGATCCTCACCCTCCTCGGCGGCGTCGACGCCCCCACGGCGGCGGACCTCCTCACCACCTCGGACGGCCACCTGCGCGCGGCGCTGGACAGATGCGGCCCCGGACAGCTCTAGTCCGGCGCGCTGAGCGCCCGGAGCAGCAGATAGGCCTGTTGGATGAATGTGCCGCGCAAGGTGGGGCTCGTGTTCGCCAGGGCGACTACGGCCGTCTCCGGTCGGGGGCTGAATCCGGCGAAGGCGGTGAAGCCTCTCGTGCCGCCGGTGTGGAAGTAGAGGTCGCGGTCCGGCAGGGCGCGCATGGTCCAGGCGAGGGGGAGCCGGGGCCCGTCGGGGGACGGCGCGCGTAGTCGCAGTACCTCTGTCATCGCGCTCTGCAGCGGACCCTCGGGCAGGCGGGCGGGCTTGGCCAGGTACCGGAGGCAGGTGAGCAGGTCACGGGCGCTGGAGCGCAGGGCGCCCGCGCCCGGCAGGGCGGGGATCGACCAGGGTGGGCGGGGCCGCCCGCGCAGGTGGCCGGTGGCTTGCGCGAGGCCGTCGCAGCCCGTGTCGGTCAGGTGCAGGGGGCGCAGTACGTGCGTCTGGAGCGCGCTCGCGTAGTCGGCGGCCGCCCGTTCGGCGAGGAGGTGGCCGAGGAGGCCCATGCCGAAGTTGGAGTACGCGACACGGGTGCCCGGCCGGTGGCGGACGCGGCTGCGGGCCAGGGAGTCGAGCAGCCGGTCGGGGGTGTAGTGCGCGTAGGGGTTGCTGAACCAGGACCGTGCCCCGTTGCGGAGCAGGCCCGGTGGCAGCCTGGGCAGTCCGGCGGTGTGGGTGGCCAGGTGCTCCAGCGTGATGCCCGCGCCGTACGGGCCGCGCGGGAGGGCCCACGCGGGCACGCAGCGGCTGAGCGGCTCGCCGAGGTGGACGACACCACGGACTGCCATGTCGGCGAGCAGCAGCGCGGTGAACGTCTTGGTCACCGAGCCGGTTTCGAAGCGTGTCGTCTCACCGATCGGCTGGGTCCTCGTCCTGTCGGTGAAGCCCCGGCACACCGTGAGGGAGCCTCCGCCGGTGTGCACGGCGATGGCGACGCCCGCGTCACGGCCGGCCGCACGGGCGACCAGGCGAAGGCGTTCGGTCAGCGACGCGGGCTCGGACGCGGACTCGGACGCGGACTCAGCGGGGGGACGCATCGCCGCTGCGGGACTGCGCGAGGGTGCCGGCCACGACGGTCACGACCGCGGTGTGCTGCTGGTCCCGGAACGCCTGTTCCGGTTCGTCGCCGACCGGCTTTCCGTCCCGGGGCACGAGCCCGTCGGCGTGCTGGACGGCCGCCAGCCGCTCCCACACGTCGCGGTGGTGGCCGGGGCGGGGCAGGCAGGCGTCGACGATGAGGAGTTCCGCGACGAGGTCCCACTCCTCGATCTCGGTCCAGATGTCGATCCACACCGGCAGCCAGCACTCCAGGTAGGCGACGACGTCCCCGGGAAGGGCGTGGGGCAGTCCGCCCCAGTCGGTGACGTGGAAGACGGTGTGGGTCATGCAGTAGGCGGTCATCCAGTCGATGGCCCACGGCTCGGGGAGCCTGCCCAGCCATGTCGCCGCCAGCAGACCCGCCCAATCAGCGCCGCCTCCCGAGCCTTCGGAGCTTCCGGAGCCCGCGAAGCCCGCGACGCGGGCGGCGTTGGCGACCGCGAGGCGCCGGTTCGGCATCAGCTCGGCACCCTGATGGGCCCTGAGGCCCGCCAGATGTCCGAGCAGCGTGTCGAGCCGTTCGTGCCGGTGGCCGCCCCGGCCGAAGTGCGTGTACACCTCCAGCGGGTCGGTCATCAGCGGATGCCGCAGTTGCCGCTCGTAGAGCAGATCGCCCTGCCGCAGCTGCCCCCAGGCGAAGTCCAGCAGCTCGTGCGCCGCTTGCTCGTGACCGGCCGGGAGAACACTGCGTTCACGCAGTACGAGGCTGGCGGCCAGGGCGGTCTCGCCGAGGGACTTGTAGTAGCCGTTCGGGTCGGCCAGGTCGGCCGATTCCGGGGACGGGAAGGCTCCGTACAGGCGATTGCGGTGCAGCCAGTCCAGGGCCCGTCCGGTGACCCGGCCGACCGTGTCGGTACCCACCGGGAGTTCGTCCGTCATCCTGCCCCCTCCCGCCGCGTCCGCGTCCTCAGCAGACGCGCGATCCTGACGTCGAGCGACAGGCGGGCGTTCACGGAGCCGCACAGTTCCAGGTGCCGCAGCACCGCCTCGATGTTCAACTGGTCCACCGCAGCGCGGTTGTTGTCGGCGAGTGCCGTCCAGCGGACCAGGCGGGCAGCCGTGCGGTAGTCGCGCCGGAGCATCGCGCGGGCGACACCCCGGCCCAGATCCGCGGCGCGTGTCCGGGCCTGCTCGACGAGGGACCCGCACACGCCGGGCAGCGCGCAGGAGGCCACTCCTGCCATCTGCTGGGCCCAGGGGCGCCAGCGCTCCTCGGGCCGGAGGAAGGTGTCGACGTCCACAGCGTCATCGACAGCCACGCCGTCACCGCTGACGGCGCCCTCCGCGCGGTGCAGGAGGCCGGTCGTCACGCGGTCGAGACACATGGTCTCGGCCGTGCCACCGGCATCGAGCGGGTAGTGGGCGAGCGCCGTGGCGAGCACCTCACGATCGGCCGGGTCGATGCGCCTCGTACCGAACAGCGCGGGCGCCAGGACATCCGGGCCCAGTACCCGTACGGCGGCCAGAGCCGTCCGTCTGTCGGTCGCCCCTTCCACGTAGTCGGCGAGCGCCGCACCGCTGCCCGGGGTCTCCAGGCAGCGGTGCAGGCGCCCGGCCAGGTCATCGGCCGCGCGGGCGTAGTCCTCCATGAGCGCGGTGTCCTGGTGTGGCACGATCACCCTCCCCTGTGGCGCGGCCGAACGACTCTGAGCATCGAAGGGCTGTCTACTTCTCGCGCGGTTCCTTCGGCTCTCCCGGACTCAGGAGGGCGAGCAGGATCAGCACCGCGCCCGCCTCCGGTGCGGGGACCGGTGCGCCGCTGAGGGGAGCCTCGGTCTGCGCCATCAGCGCCGTGATGGTGGTGGTCTCGGCCGCTGTCGCCGCCGGAAGGGTCTCGGGAACGAGGAGCTGAGTGGGCATGTGTGTCGCCTCCTGGTGTGGGGGGCCGCTGCCACATCCGCCGACAGGTCTGACACCTCACCTTGCCGACGGCGTGGGACGGCGTTGAGGACCGGCGCCGAATGATGGCCGGTCTCACCAGGGTTTGCCCGCCGCCCCGTGCCTCACCTGTCGGCGAGCGCTTCTTCGCCCGAAAAGGTGACATGTGCCCGGCAAACATGCCAGGCGAGTGCGCCGGTTCACGGCAGGCGCGCTTCTCGCCGGTTCACGGCAGCCCTTCCCCGCCGGTCACGGCAGGCGCCCCTCCCAGTTGACCTGCCGCACCTTCGCCCGCAGCACCTCCCCCGACGGCGCCTCGCCCACCGACCCCGGCGGGCAGTCCCACTCGCGGCCGCCGCCGATCGGCCTGAGCTGTACGAGGCCTCCCTCGCAGCCCATGACCTCCCCCACGCTGCCGTCCCGGTGGTCGACGGCGTACGTACCCGTCTCCGGCACGCTCGGGTCGTCGTTCATCGCGCCCCCTCCAGGACCGCCACGAGCCGCAGCGCGGTGTCGAGGTTGCAGCGCCCCAGCTCCACCAGTGGCAGCGCGCCCTCGTCGGCGGCGCTCAGGGGGTCCATCCGCAGCGACGGCAGCGTGACGCCGACCTCTGCGAGGACCGCCCTCAACTGTCGTACGGCCTCCTCGGCCGCCCGCATCCGTTCCTCCGCCGTAAGTGCCATGTGCTTTGCCTTTCCCACCGAGTGTTGCCGTTACCTCACACAGAGTGGCCGGACGTGCGTAGCCTGGAAAGCATTGGCGTCCCAACAACCCCCCGTGTCCAGTGGAGGAGTTGCCCCATGACCCGACCCAAAGACCTCGACCCCTCCTCGAACCCCCGAGCGCTCCTCGGCTGCGAACTGCGCCATGCGCGCGAGCGGGTGGGCCTCAGCCAGGAGGCGTTGGGGGCGCCGATCTTCGTCAGCGGTTCGTTCATCGGCCAGTTAGAGGCGGGGACGAGGCGGATGCACCTGGAGTACGCGCGGCACTTCGACGAAGTCCTGGGCATGGGGGGCTTCTTCGCTCGCAACTGTAAGGCTGTGGCCAAGTCCAAGTACCCCGATCACTTCGCCGAGGCGGCGGAGGCGGAGGCGGAAGCGACGGCCATCCGCGAGTACGCGACCCAACTGATCCCGGGCCTGTTGCAGACTCCGGAGTACGCACACGCGGTGTTCTGCGATGGCCGACCCACCGCAACGGACAGTGAGATCGAGGAGCTGGTGGCGGCTCGGCTCGAACGAGCCAGCCTGCTCGACGAGCCAACAACCCCGGTGTTGTGGACGATCCTTGACGAGGCGCTGCTACGCCGGAAGGTGGGTGGGCCTGCTGTGATGGCGGAGGCCCTGCGGCATATCGCCACCCTGGGGCGCAAGCGCCGAGTCATCGTGCAGGTGCTCCCGTTCTCGGCAGGGGGGCACATGGCCATGGGCGGCTCGCTCAAGCTCATGTTCTTCGCCGACGCCGCACCCCTCGCCTACCTGGAAGGCTTCAGGACAGGGCGGCTTGAGGACGATCCTGTAAGCGTCGCCGACTACGAACTCGCTTACGATTTGCTCGGGGCCAGCGCACTTTCACCCCGAGAATCCCTGGCCCTGATCGAATCAGTGGCAGAGGATTACGCACATGAAGAGCACCAGCCCTGAATACGACCTGAGCACAGCCACTTGGCACAAGTCCAGTTACAGCGACGCAAGTGGCGGCAACTGCCTGGAGGTCGCTACCTGGCGCAAGTCCACGCACAGCGGAGGCGACGGCGGCAACTGCCTGGAGGTCGCCGACACTTGGCGCAAGTCCACCCACAGTGGCGGGGAAGGCGGCAACTGCCTGGAAGTTTCTGATGGGCACCCCGAGATCGTGCCGGTCCGCGACTCCAAGAACCCCCAAGGCCCCCACCTCATCTTCCAGGCGGCAGCCTGGTCCGCCTTCCTCGATGAGGTGAAGGCCCCCTAACGCGCCCCCGCGAGCTAACGCGCTCCCGCGCCCAAAAGCCGGCCCACCGCCACCGCCGCCCCATCGGCGCGAACCGTCCCGGAGGCGGTGGCCGCCCGCGCCCGGGTCCCGGCCGACAGGGCCACCCCGAGCGCGGCGGACAGGGAGTCGAACGTCGGCGCCGCCCCCTCGTGCGCCGCGCCGATGCCGAGGTCGGCGACGCGGCCGGCCCAGTACGGCTGGTCCGCGCCCTGGGCCAGCACCACCTGCGGCGCGCCCGCCAGCGCCGCCGTCGTCGTCGTGCCCGCGCTGCCGTGGTGCACGACGGCGGCGACGCGGCGGAACAGGGCCAGGTGGTCGACCTCGCCGACGAGGAAACAGTCGTCCTGGTCATCGATCAGGCCGAGCCCGGCCCAGCCCCGGAAGACGACGGCCCGCCGCCCCTGCGCGCGGACCGCCTCGATGGCGACGCGGGAGACTGCCGCCGGATCGCTGAGGGGCGTACTGCCGAAGCCCACGTAGACCGGCGGAGCGCCACTCTCCAGGAAACCCAACAAATCGTCGGGGAGCGGCCGTTCGCCGTCCCCGAGCCAGGCCCCGGTCTGCACGACGTCCAGCGCGGTCGGCCGCCAGGGGGAGAGCACCGGGTCCGTGGCGAGCCAGGGCTGGTCGCTGAAGGCGTAGTCGCGGACGTTGCGCACCGGAGGCAGCCCGGCCGTATCCCGCCGGGAGTTGAGCATCTCGCCGAACATCGTGTCGGCGATCTCGGCGTCCAGGTCCCACAGCGCCTGGTTGTCGGTGACGCCCGGCGGCAGCGGCTGGCCGCGCCGCCCGGGAGGCCGCCGGTGCGGGGTGGGCAGGATGACCGGCTGGTGGCTGGCGTGCACGTAACGGACGCCCAGCTTCTCGGCGACGGACCGCGCGGGGGCGGTGACCGGCAACGGGCCGGTGGCCACCAGCACGTCACACCCCTCGGCGACGGCGGCGACCGTCTCGAACTGGGCATCCATCAACTCGGCCACGCGCTGCGTGAGGCCCACGGCGGACCCGGGCGCGACGGAGCCCACCAACGGCGCCACGGGCCGCCCGACCGGCACGGCCCGGACCCCGGCCTCCGCCAGCCGCCCCACGAACTCCTCATCAGGCGGCGCGCACACCCGCACCTCGGCGCCCGCCTCCCGCAACCGAGCCGCCAGCACGGCTATCGGCTCAACAATTCCACGCGACCCATAAGCGGAAAACGCCACGCGCATTTGTGCCCCCTTCAATCAACAGTTCGATGTCCTGAATCGATCCCTCTCCGGAGATCATGCCAGATCAGTCGTATAGACCGATGAGCGGAGGGGTAGGCAGCCGCCCATGACCTTCAAGAACATCTTCGACAGCGGTGGAAGCGAAGCAAAGTCCGCCGAGGAATCCGCCCGAAAGGCCCGGGAGAACATTCCCGGCGCGTGGCCTGAAAGGGAAGGAGTCGACCCGGAGCTTTACGACGGAATTCCCGAGGTCCGGCGCGACCCGAAGATCGTACGCGAGACCTCGCCCGAAGCGCTCGACATCATGGGCAATTTCATCGCCCCGCTCTTCAAGAACACCCAGACGGCAGCCACCAAGCAGCAGGCGGCCAGCGAAAGTCCCGAGTCGACGACCACCATGGCGTCCTCGGCCAAGGACGAGGCATTCAAGAAGGTGAAGGTGGAGATCAAGGAGGAGGACCAGCCGAAGATCAGCGACGCGGACCGTCCGAAGATCAGCGACAAACAGCTGGAACAGTCGAGGAAAGACAACCGCACCTCGGCCAACGACATCCCGAGGGAAGGCTGAGGAGTATGGGCGGCCCCGCCAAGAACAACGTAAGCACCACCTACCTCGGCGAGCGTTCCATTCGCCACCCGCTGACCGGGCGGAATCTGAAGGAACTGGAGATCGCCGAGAAGGCCCCCGCCATCCTGGAGCGGGACAGGGCCAAGCTGAAGAGGAAGGCCGAGCGGAAGGCGCCGGACGGGACCGACCGGGAGATCTTCCCCACCGGGTTCTCCCTGAACAAGGGGCGGTTCGGCGATTTCCCCGCCACGGAGGCCACCGCACACCAGCGCGGCTGGCAGGCCTATATGACGGTGGGCGTGCCCCTCATCGACGAGCGGGGGGACATCACGCAGCCCCCTCCCGACGTGATCTCCAAGCAGACGTTCGTCAACCGGACCGACCCCGTCGAGACCAACTGGTCGCACACGGTCGAATTCTCGGTCTCGAACACGATCAGCTGGTCTCTTCAGGGACAGGTACAGCTCACCTTCGGGGCGAAGACCACTGCGTCTTTACAGCAGCAGCTCCAGAAGAGCATGGCTCTGAACCAATCCCAGAAGACCACCCTGAAGAACAGCAAGGACAATCAGGGCGTCGACAACGAATCCCAGTCCCAGTCGACGAGCACGACGACGGGCACGAGTACCGCCACCGGGACCGGCGAGCTGTCCGCACAATTGATGCTCGGGATCACCGCCTCCGTCAGTGGTTCGGTGACCACCGGGTTCAAGACCTCGTCCACACTGGGTGGCAAAATCAGCAGCCGGGTCGACGTCTTGGCCACGCAGCGGCGCCAGGTGCGGAGGTTCGACTACGAATTCCCCATCTCCTTCGGCGGCTGGGTCGCCCTCTACTACCCCGAGCCGGTGGAGGTGAAGGAGACCCGGCCGAAAGGCCCGCAGGCCGCCGAACCGAAATACTCCAAGGTGATCGCCTGGAAACTCGGTGAGACCGGCGGGTCGGATTCCTTCGACCTTACCGACGAAGGAAAGCCCTTCTCCCAGAAGGGGGAGGCCGAGGTCGTCTCCACGCTCGCCGGGGTGCACGAGATCTTCGAGCTGGAAAAGCTCGAATTCGACCTGGAGCGCCACCCTCTGCACAAGAAGGGCGAAGTGCGGGAGATCCCGAAGAAGGCTCCCGTCGAGCTGGCCACCGGCATGGGGACGGCCGACGGCCTCGCCCTGGACCTCCCGAACCAGAAGGCGTACGTCACCGAGCGGTACAACGGCGGCAAGCTGCACAAGGTGGATCTCGCGGGCGGCACACCGGAGTTGGTCGCGGGCGGCCTGGGCCAGGTCAACGACGTGGCACTGGACCTGCCGGGCAACAAGGCCTATGTCACCGACTACAGCGGCAAGCGCCTGATCACGGTGAACCTCGCCGACCCCTCCGCCCCGCCCGTCAAGGTCGCCGAGGGCATGTACGCGTACGGCGTCGCGCTCGACCTGCCGAACAACAAGGCCTACGTCACCGACGTCGAGAGCGGCAAGCTGATCGAGTACGGCCTGCACAGCCAGCCGGCGGAGCAGCAGCGCACCTGGGCCGTGCCCAGGGCCGCCGGAGTGGCGCTGCACGCGGGCAAGGCGTACGTCGGCCAGTACGAGCTGGGCGGGCTTTACGAGATCGACCTGGCGGCGAAGGCTGCCACCCCGCGCTCCGTGGCCTCCAGCCTCGGGAGCAGTGTCCGCGTGGCCCCGGACGGCACGGCCAACGCGTACGTCTCCAACCCGGGCGGTGACAAGCTGCGCGAGGTCGTCATCGCCGACGGCGAGGCCAAGGGCCGCCAGCGCGTGGCCGCCGAGGGCATCGGCTCGGTCTGCGGCATCGCCCTCGACCGGGACAACGCCCTGATCTACGCCACCACCCGGGAGGGCAAGCTCTGGCGCCTCCCCGACGTGCTGCCCGACGCCCCGGCGTAGGCCCCGAAGCGCGCATAGCGAGAACCGGGGGGGCTCCACGGAAGGGGAGGCGGGCCTCGCCCCGCCTCCCCTTCCGGCGCCTTCGCGACAGACTTGCCCCGCTTCGGCGCACCGACGACGCCATCCCCGTACGCCGAGTTGGCCGACGCGCCGTCGGACCCCGCCCCCTTGCCGGCCGCCCCCGGGCCGCCGCTCCCTGGCCAGGGCGCCGGGCTCCCTCGCGCCCCACCCGTAAAGGGCCGGGAACGGCCGAACCCGCCCTGTCCGAAAGGGTCCAGGCCGACTGTCGGCCGCCACCCGGCGTACCGAAGATGGCGACGCCGACCGACATCAGCGCCACCGGAGGGGACCCGCATGACCGAGCCCAACCAACCCGAACCGCTCACCGAGGCCGACGCCCGCCGCATCTCCGAGGCCTTCGGGACCGCCGCCCGCGTCACCCTCGCCCCGGGACCGAGGCAAGCCAGGGAGGCGCCCGCCGCCGCGCCCGCCCCGGACGACGAGTGGGCGCTGCCCGCAGGACGCGCCTGGGTCTACCTCGCCGACCGGACGCGCGGCCTGACCCGGCCCGTCATCCTCGGCGACGGCTTCAGCTCGGGCCCGAGCGACCTGAACTTCTCCTGGGAGATCCTGGAACGCGGCCCCTACCCGTTCCTCAGCGCCCTGCGGCAGCGCGGCTACGACGTCGTCCTGATCGGCTACGACGAGCGCAGCGCCTCCATCCTCGACAACTCCAAGGTCGCCCGCGCCGCCATCCGCGAGGCCATCGCGCGACGCGTCGGCGACCACCCGCTGACCGTCGGCGGCTTCAGCATGGGCGGCCTCGTCACCCGGTACGCGCTCGCCGAGATGGAGCACGACGGCGGCCCGGACAACGACCACCAGACCGCCCTGTACTTCTCCTACGACAGTCCGCACCGCGGCGCCTGGATCCCCCTCGCCCTCCAGTCGTTCGCGCACTACATCCGGCGGCTCAACGCGGCGTTCTCCGACCAGATGAACAGCCCCGCCGCCCGCCAGCTGCTGTGGCAGCACATCTCCGAGTGGGACGACAGCCCCGAGACCGACAAGGAGCGCGGCACGTTCCTCGCCGAGCTGGAACGGGTCGGCGGCTGGCCCCAGCGGCCCAAGAAGATCGGCGTGGCCAACGGCGTACGCATCGGGCAGAGCAACGGCGTGCGCCCCGGCGAGCAGGCCTTCCACGGCAAGGGCCTCGCCATCACCGGCACCCACCTGCACACCCAGTCCGCGGGCGAGGACCAACTCGTCGCCCAGCTCAGGGTCGTGACCTTGCGCAAGCCCCGCATCCACACCTCGGGAATCCCCGAGATGGACGGCGCCCCGGGCGGCACGCTGGAGGGCTTCGGCATCCTCGCCGACGAACTGAACAAGATCCCGGCGCTCATCGGGCTCGGCTCCGAGGCCGACCTCCGCGCCCACTGCTTCGTGCCGACGGTCAGCGCGATCGCCCTGCGCGACATCGACACCCAGGAGAAGCTGTACGACCCGATCAGCGCGTCCGAGGACGAACTCAGCGAACTGGACGAGTTCCGCTGCGCCTCGCGGAACGAGGGCCACACCCTGGTCACCGAGGAACTCTGCGCCTGGATCATGGACCGGCTTCCGTAACCGGGAAACGCCCGAGGGCGGCACCCCTGAGAAGGGGTGCCGCCCTCGGTACGTACGGGACGTCGATCAACCAGAGGTCGATCAGAAGTCCATGTCACCGCCCGGCATGCCGCCGCCGGCCGGGGCAGCGCCCGCCTTCTCCGGCTTGTCGGCGATGACGGCCTCGGTGGTGAGGAAGAGCGCGGCGATGGACGCGGCGTTCTGCAGAGCGGAGCGCGTGACCTTCGCCGGGTCGAGGATGCCCTCGGCGATCATGTCGACGTACTCACCCGTCGCGGCGTTCAGGCCGTGACCGATGGGCAGGTTGCGCACCTTCTCGACGATGACGCCACCCTCAAGGCCGGCGTTGACCGCGATCTGCTTCAGCGGGGCCTCCAGGGCCAGCTTCACAGCGGCGGCACCGGTGGCCTCGTCACCCTCGAGCTCAAGCTTCTCGAAGACCGCGGAGGCCTGGATGAGCGCCACGCCACCACCGGCGACGATGCCCTCCTCGACGGCCGCCTTCGCGTTGCGAACGGCGTCCTCGATGCGGTGCTTGCGCTCCTTCAGCTCGACCTCGGTCGCGGCACCGGCCTTGATGACCGCAACACCGCCGGCGAGCTTCGCCAGGCGCTCCTGCAGCTTCTCGCGGTCGTAGTCGCTGTCCGAGTTCTCGATCTCGGCGCGGATCTGGTTGACGCGGCCCTGGACCTGGTCGCTGTCACCGGCACCGTCGACGATCGTCGTCTCGTCCTTGGTGATGACGACCTTGCGGGCGCGGCCGAGCAGGTCGAGACCGGCGTTCTCCAGCTTGAGGCCGACCTCCTCGGAGATGACGGTGCCACCGGTGAGGATGGCGATGTCGCCGAGCATGGCCTTGCGGCGGTCACCGAAGCCCGGGGCCTTGACGGCGACGGACTTGAAGGTGCCACGGATCTTGTTGACGACGAGCGTGGAGAGCGCCTCGCCCTCGACGTCCTCCGCGATGATCAGCAGCGGCTTGCCCGACTGCATGACCTTCTCCAGCAGCGGAAGGAGGTCCTTCACGTTGGAGATCTTGGAGTTGACGATCAGGATGTACGGGTCGTCGAGCGACGCCTCCATACGCTCCATGTCGGTGGCGAAGTACGCCGAGATGTAGCCCTTGTCGAAGCGCATACCCTCGGTGAGCTCCAGCTCCAGACCGAAGGTCTGGGACTCCTCGACGGTGATGACGCCTTCCTTGCCGACCTTGTCCATCGCCTCGGCGATCAGCTCGCCGATCTGGGTGTCGGCGGCGGAGATGGAGGCCGTCGAAGCGATCTGCTCCTTGGTCTCGACATCCTTCGCCTGCTCGAGGAGGGCACCGGAGACGGCCTCGACGGCCTTCTCGATGCCGCGCTTGAGGGCCATCGGGTTGGCACCGGCGGCCACGTTGCGCAGGCCCTCGCGGACGAGCGCCTGGGCGAGAACGGTGGCGGTGGTCGTACCGTCACCGGCGACGTCGTCCGTCTTCTTGGCGACTTCCTTGACCAGCTCGGCGCCGATCTTCTCGTACGGGTCCTCGAGCTCGATCTCCTTGGCGATGGAGACACCATCGTTGGTGATCGTGGGGGCGCCCCACTTCTTCTCGAGGACGACGTTGCGACCCTTGGGGCCCAGGGTCACCTTGACGGCGTCGGCGAGCTGGTTCATGCCGCGCTCGAGGCCGCGCCGTGCCTCCTCGTCGAACGCGATGATCTTGGCCATGTGAAGTGGTCCTCCCGGACGGGGTGGAAAAGCAAGCAAACGGACCGTGCTGGTGCCCGCGACGGACGGTCTGCCTGCCGTGTGGTTCCTTGCCCCACCCGGCTACGGACCTCACCGACCCGATCCAAGTTCTGTCACTCTCACTCGTAGAGTGCTAACGCCAATGATTAGCACTCGACCCCCACGAGTGCAAGGTGCCCCCGTCAGATCCGCCCCGCGCGAGGGAGCCGGGAGGGAGCGCGGGCGCACACGAGGGGCCCGTACCCCCATGGGATACGAGCCCCTCGCGATGCTTGCTTCGGTGGTCGATCGCGCCGAGCTAGACGGCGAGCTTGACCATGTCCGCCTGCGGACCCTTCTGGCCCTGCGAGATCTCGAACTCGACTCGCTGACCTTCTTCAAGGGTGCGGTAGCCGTCCATCTGGATCGCGCTGTAGTGGACGAAAACATCCGCACCACCGTCGACCGCGATGAAGCCGTACCCCTTCTCCGCGTTGAACCACTTGACGGTGCCCTGAGCCATGCCTAACTCCCCTATTACTGGCCCTTGCACAGACCCGCACTTCGCGGACCCGGGTCAGACCTCACCCCCCACTGGTTGGGGGTGTGCGCCGGAACGCGTCGACCGCCGCTGAATGTATCTGCCCAACTGCCCTCTGCAACAGGTCAATCGGACGAGAATTATGGGCACGCGCGATCGGTAATATGCGGAGAATTCGCCGGAATCCAGGGCAAGTCGGGCCCGGCAAATGCCATATGGGGCCCAAAAGGGTGACTCGCTTTGGCTGCTTCTTGTCGACTCCGGGCCGACTTCGTATATGCACTCGGCACAAACGGTGAAGCGCGTTTCCCAACTGTACCGCGCTCAACCAAGTTGAATTGCCCCCTCCGTTTGCATCCCGGAGAGGGCAATTCGAGTTATGCAGGGAAGTTGCGGAATTGGATCAGCGGAGATCAGCCACCGGCGACGGCGGGAATGATCGATACACCGGCACCGTCCGGAGTGGCCGTCTCCAGGCCCTGCTCAAAACGGACGTCGTCGTCGTTCACGTACACGTTCACGAACCGTCGCAGCTTGCCCTGGTCGTCCAGGACGCGGGCGGCGATGCCGGTGTGGTTCTTCTCCAGATCGGCGATGACCTCACCAAGGGTGCTCCCCTCGGCGGCGACCTCGGCCTTGCCGCCGGTGTAGGTACGCAAAATGGTGGGAATCCGGACGTTGACACTCATGGGGTTCACCTCAGAAGTACGGGGATGGATGGCGCCCCGTCAGGGGCGCGGGGAACTGCGCGACCAGCCACGACGGTCCGCAGCGGGGAAGCAAAGCTCAGGCCCTACGGCGATTAACCCGCAAGCCCAGCGGAGCGGAACGCCTCAAGGCTCGGCTTGATCGTCGCGGTCGCCTGAGACGTCTCGGCAACCGCATCCAACGTCTTCAGGCCATCCCCCGTGTTCAACACGACCGTGGTGAGCGCCGGATCGATGAGCCCCGCCTCGACCAGCTTCTTGGTGACACCCACCGTCACCCCGCCGGCGGTCTCCGCGAAGATCCCCTCACTCCGAGCGAGCAGCTTGATCGCCTCGACGACCTGCTCGTCGTTCACGTCCTCCACGGCCCCACCGGTACGCCGGGCGATGTCGAGCACGTACGGCCCGTCCGCGGGGTTGCCGATGGCCAGCGACTTGGCGATGGTGTTCGGCTTCTGCGGGCGCACCACGTCGTGCCCGGCCTTGAACGCGGCCGACACCGGCGAGCACCCCTCGGCCTGAGCGCCGAAGATCTTGTAGGGCTTGTCGGCGACAAGACCGAGCGCGATCAGCTCCTTCAGCCCCTTGTCGATCTTCGTGAGCTGCGATCCGGAGGCGATCGGGATGACGAGCTGGTCCGGCAGCTCCCAGCCGAGCTGCTCGCAGATCTCGTACGCGAGGGTCTTGGAACCCTCGCCGTAGTACGGCCGGAGGTTGACGTTGACGAAGCCCCAGCCCTCGCCCAGCGGGTCGCCGATCAGCTCGGAGCAGAAGCGGTTCACGTCGTCGTAGTTGCCCTCGATGCCGACGAGTTCACCGCCGTAGACCGCGGCCATGACGACCTTGCCCTGCTCCAGGTCGTGCGGGATGAACACGCAGGAGCGGAACCCGGCGCGGGCCGCAGCGGCGCCGACGGCGCCCGCGAGGTTGCCGGTGGAGGAGCAGGAGAGGGTGGTGAAGCCAAAGGCCCGTGCCGCCTCCAGCGCCTGCGCGACGACGCGGTCCTTGAAGGAGTGCGTGGGGTTGCCGGAGTCGTCCTTGACGAACAACTTGCCTTGTTGGATCCCGAGTTCGCGCGCGAGGTTGTCGGCCTTGACGAGCTTGGTCCAGCCGGGGTTGAGGTTCGGCTTGTCGGCCACGTCGGCGGGGACGGGCAGCAGCGGGGCGTAGCGCCAGATGTTGGCGGGGCCGGCCTCGATCCGCTCGCGGAGGGCCTCCGGGTCGCCGAGGGGCAGGTCGTACGCGACTTCGAGGGGGCCGAAACACTCGGCGCAGGCGAAGATCGGGCCGAGGGGGAACTTGGTGCCGCATTCCCGGCAGGAGAGACCCGAGGCGGGACCGAGGTCAACGGTCGAGGCGGGGGTTTCGGTGGCGACAGTCTGCACAGCCATGGAGGCGAGGCCCTTTCTCCTCATCTTCCTCGCGACGCATCTCGCCGCGAGACGGAATTGGCACCTTCCCCACCGTGACCTCGCGGTCGGCGGGAGGGTTGCCGGGGCTTCAACGGGCCGTATCCCTCTGCCCCTCTGGATGAGCGGTATTCGATTGTGGGTTTCAGTTGTGGATCTCACGCGGCGGCGACCCCGACATGCGATGGTCACCGGCGTTGTTCAAGACTGTAACCGAAGCCCTGGACCCTTGAGATAGTCGTCCGAACCGCGAGATGGATCACAAACGGGAGGTCCCCGACCGTGCTGGAAGAGGTCGAGCACTGGCTGAGCAGGCGTTCCTGGTCGGCCGCCGACCGCCCGCTTGACCGGCTCGCCGCCGCCAAGCGGGCGTCCGGCGCGTCGGTGAGCGTCGTGCTGCCCGCGCTGGACGAGCAGGAGACGGTCGGCGCGATCGTCGCCGAGATACGCCGCGAGCTGGTCGAGAGGACCCCGCTCATCGACGAGCTAGTGGTGATCGACTCCGGTTCGTCGGACCGGACGGCCGAGGTGGCGCGGGAGGCGGGCGCCAAGGTCGTGCACCGGGACGAGATCCTGCCGCGGATCGCGCCGCTGCCCGGCAAGGGCGAGGTGCTGTGGCGCTCGCTCCTCGTGACGAGCGGCGACATCGTCGCGTTCGTCGACGCCGACCTGAAGGAGTTCTCGGCGGACTTCGTCTCGGGGATCGTGGGCCCGCTCCTGACCGACCCCGACGTGGCCTTCGTGAAGGCGATGTACGACCGGCCGCTCGGCGAGGCCTCCGGGCAGGGCGGCCGGGTCACCGAGCTGATGGCGCGGCCCCTTCTGAACATGCACTGGCCGCTGCTCGCCGGGTTCGTCCAGCCGCTCGGCGGGGAGTACGCGGCCCGCAGGTCCCTCCTGGAGCGGCTGCCGTTCCCCGTGGGCTACGGGGTGGAGCTGGGCCTGCTCGTCGACGCGCTGCACACGGTCGGCCTGGACGCGCTGGCCCAGGTGGACGTGGGCGTACGCAAGCACCGCCACCAGGACGGGCAGGCGCTCGGGCGGATGGCGGCGGCCATCTACCGGACGGCGCAGGTGCGGCTCGCGCGCGGACACCTCGTACGGCCGGAGCTGACGCAGTTCGAGCGGGGCGAGCGGGACGGGCAGGGGTTCGTGCCGCGGACGTACGCGGTGGACACCGAGGAGCGGCCGCCGATGGCGGGCATCGCGGAGTACGCGCACCGACGCGTGGCGTGACCGGCCCCGGTCGCACGTTTGCCCGGGCCCGGGACGGGCTACGTTTTGCCACATGGTCTCCGAGCCCCGAAACGCAGCAGCACAGGTACTCGTCGCGTCCAACCGCGGCCCCGTCTCGTACTCGGTGGGGGAGGACGGGGAGCTGACCGCCAAGCGCGGCGGCGGCGGTCTCGTCTCCGGGCTGAGCGCCATCGGCGACGAGGCGGACGCCCTGTGGGTGTGCGCGGCGCTCGGCGAGGGCGACCGGGAGGCGGTGCGGCGCGGGGTCGGCGAGCCGGGCGTGCGGATGCTGGACATCGACGCGGGTTCGCGCGAGGGCGTGCACGCGGCGGCGTACAACGGCGTGGCCAACTCGGTCCTGTGGTTCGTGCACCACATGCTCTACCAGACGCCCCTTGAACCGGCTTTCGGCCCGGAGTTCCGGGAGCAGTGGGAGGCGTACGAGACGTACAACCGCGCGTTCGCCGAGGCGCTGGCGGCGGAGGCGGCGCCGGGCGCCGCCGTCCTCGTGCAGGACTACCACCTGACGCTGGTGCCGGGCATGCTGCGCGAGCTGCGCGACGACGTGAGGATCGGCCACTTCTCGCACACCCCGTGGGCGCCTGCCGACTACTTCCGGATGCTGCCGGACGACGTGGCCGAGCAGGTGCTGCGGGGGATGCTCGGCGCCGACCGGCTCGGGTTCCTGACGGGGCGGTGGGCGGACGCGTTCACGGAGTGCTGTGTGCGGATGCTCGGCGGGACGTCCGGGACGCGCATCGGGGTGCACGGCCTCGGCGCCGACGCGGACTTCCTGCGGGAGCGTTCGCGGCGGGACGACGTCGAGGAGCGGATGGCGACGCTGCGGGAGCAGGTGGGCGAGGGCCGCAGGACGATCGTGCGGGTGGACAGGACGGAGCTGTCCAAGAACATCGTGCGGGGCATGCAGGCCTACCGCGAGCTGCTGCGGACCCGCCCCGAGTGGCGCGAGCGGGTCGTGCACGTCGCCTTCGCCTACCCCTCGCGGCAGGACCTCGCGGTGTACCGGGAGTACACCGCGGAGGTCTCGCGGGTCGCGGAGTCGATCAACGCGGAGTTCGGTACGGAGGGGTGGACCCCTGTGCTGCTGCACGTCGACGACGACTTCGCGCGCTCGCTGGCGGCGTACCGGCTGGCGGACGTGGCGCTGGTCAACCCGATCCGGGACGGCATGAACCTCGTCGCCAAGGAGGTGCCGGTCGTCTCCGACGAGGGGTGTGCGCTGGTGCTCTCGCGGGAGGCGGGGGCGTTCGAGGAGCTGGGCGAGGACGCGATTCCGGTCAACCCTTATGACGTGACGGCTACGGCGGAGGCGTTGCACGCGGGGCTTTCCATGCCGGTCGGGGAGCGGGCCGAGCGGACGAAGCGGCTTGCTGCGGCGGCAACGGCGTTGCCGCCGGCTCGGTGGTTCCTGGACCAGTTGCATGCGTTGACCGGGGCTCGTTCCTAGGCCGCCGCTTCGCGGCGGGTGCTCTCCCACCCACCCACCCGTTTGCCCCGTGCTGGTAGGGCACGGGTCCCGTTTGCCCCGTGCTGTCAGGCCAGGTGGCCCGCGAGGGTGTTGAGGAGAGCCACCACTCCCCCGGGGCCGTCCACCACCAGGTCGGCTCGGTCCGACAGTTCCGTGACCTCCGCGCTGCCGCTGCACACCAGGAGGCCCGCCATGCCGTCTCCGCGCAGTTTCTCCACGGCGGCGAAGGCGGGGATGTCGCCCAGGTCGTCGCCCGCGTAGAGCACGGACTCCGCGCCCACCTCGCGCAGGTAGCCGGCGAGGGCCACGCCCTTGTCGATGCCCGGGGGGCGCAGCTCAAGGACCATGCGGCCCGGCTCGACGATGAGGCCGTGCCGGTGCGCCAGCTCGGCGAGCGGTCCGCGCAGCGCGTCGAAGGCGGCCTGCGGGTCCCGGGCGCGGCGCGTGTGGACGGCGACCGCGCGGCCCTTCTCCTCTATCCAGGTGCCGCGCCAGGCGTCGATGGCGTCGAGGAAGCCAGGGAGTTCGGCGCGGACGGCCGCGACGCCGGGGTGCGGGTCGGCCGCCTGGACGGTGCCGGTGACCGCGTCCCAGCGCTCGGCGCCGTAATGCCCGAGGACCACCAGGTGTTCGAGCCCCGGCACACCCGCGAAGCCGCCGTAGCGGACGGCGACGCCCGCCGGGCGTCCCGTGACCACGGCGACGGACCGCAGGCGCGGGGCGAGCGCGGCGAGCGCGGGCACGGCGTCCGGGTGGGCGCGGGCCTGCTCGGGGTCGGGCACGATCGCGGCGAGCGTGCCGTCGAAGTCGAGGGCCACCACGGCCCGTTCGGGCCGCGCGAGAAACGCGGCGAGTCCATCGCGTCCGGCGGCGGTCACGGGCTCGGGCAGCCCGGAGGGCCCAGACTGGTCCGGCTGCACGTACGTAGGGTCACCCATACGCCCGACCTTAGGGCCTGTCCAGCGGATCAAGCCACGGGACGCGGGCCCTGGCACGCCGATCTGCCGCGTTGTCGTCAGTTGCCAACGCTCCGCGTTGCCGCCCTCCTCCGCCTTGCATCTCGACGCACCAGACCCCGCTCACCCACACCGAAAGGTGGCCGCCACCCGAGCGCGGCCTGATCCGCCGGACAGGCCCTAACCGCGTCAGCGCTCCTCGCGTCGTGACTCCCGCACCCGGCGGAGCCGATTGACCGTGATCGGGTCGTGGGCCAGGGCGCGGGGGTCGTCGAGGAGGGCGTTCAGGAGCTGGTAGTAGCGCACCGGCACCATGCCGAGCTCCTCGCGGACGGCCCGCTCCTTGGCGCCGGGGCCGGGCCAGTCCCGGCGCTCAAGGGCGAGGACGGCACGGTCCCGCGCGGAGAGCCCGTGATCGGGGCGTTCCTGGTCGGTCATGCGGTCAACGCTATTCCGCGTTCTCCGCGGTCGCCGCCTTGTTCTGGATCTGGCCGAGGATCGTGGAGGGGTCGGCGTCCTTGTCGACGGTCCTGCCGATGTTCCGCTTGATCGACGCCGAGACCTGCGCCCACGACGTCTTGCCCACCGGGTAGAGCTGCGAGGTCGGCAGCTCCTTGAGGAACTTGCCCAGCTCGGTGTGGCCGCGGTCCTTGGCCATCGCCTCGGACGCGGAGGTCGTCACGGGCAGGATGTCGTATTCGTTCGAGAACTCAAGCACGTTCTTCTTGCTGTAGACGTAGTCCAGGAACTTGCCGGCCTCCTTGCGGTGGCCGTTCTGCTTGAACGCCATCATCCAGTCGGCGACACCCATCGTGGCCTGCGCCTTGCCGTTGATGCCGGGCGCCGGCACCATGCCGAACTTCACGCCCTTCTTGGCGGCCATCTTCATCAGCGTCGGGTGGCCGTTGAGCATGCCGACCTCGCCGCGCGAGAACGCCGCGAACGCCTCGGCGCGGTTCATCTTGCCGGGCGCCTTCGGGCCGGTCAGACCCTTGCCGACCAGTTCGTCCCTGAGCCAGGCGAACGTCTTGGCGTTCTGCTTGGAGTCGATGTCGTACGAGCCGACGTTGTCGGTGTAACCGCCGCCGCCGCTGAGCATCCACATCAGCGTCTCGGCGGGCGCCTCCTCGGGACCGAGGGGCAGCGCGTACGGGATCTTCACGCCGCGCGCCTTGAGGGCCTTGGCGGCGGACTGCAGCTCGCCCCAGCTCCGCGGCGGGGTGAGGTTCGCGTCCTTGAAGAGCTTGGTGTTGTAGAAGAGCAGGCGCGTGGAGGAGGCGAACGGCATGCCGTACTGAATGCGGTTGACCTCGCCGGCCTGGGCGAGCGGGGCCATGAAGTCGGCCTGGGTGGCGATGGAGAGCAGCTCGTCGGCCTCGTAGAGCTTGTCCTGCGCGGCGTAGTCGGCGTACGCGCCGATCTGCGCCAGGTCAGGGGCCTCGTCCTTCTTGACCATCTCCTTGACCTCGCGGTCCACGTCGTTCCAGGAGTGGACGGTCACCTCGACGTTGATGTCGGGGTTCTCCTTCTCGAAGCCCTTGACGACCTCGGCCCAGTACTTCTTGGAGCTGTTCGCCGCGGAGTCGCCGTAGTCGGCGGCCACCAGCTTGATGGTGACGTCGCCGGAGTCGCCCGGACCGCCGCAGCCGGCGAGAACGCCCGCCATGCCCAGTGCGGCCACTGCCGCGGTCAGTCCTGTCGCGCGCCGCTGCACAGCTGCCCCACCCTCATTACTTCCGCTTGCTTGTGTCGATCCAATTGAACCGCGAGTTTCCCCCGACTTCGGACACAAGGTCTACACCACCCCCGTATCACTTGTGCAACGACGGTCCCGCCGATGACCATGGCGGGAGTCCCGCACCAGTCCCGTACTGACGAGGAGCCCCGGCGCATGTCGCGTACCGCAGCAGAAATAGCCACTCAGCCCGCCTGCTGGCGCCGTGCGGCACAGGCGGCCGCAGCGTTCGAGGGGCTGCCGGAGCCGGGCGAGCGGGTCGCCGTCACCGGCTGCGGGACGTCGTGGTTCATGGCCCTCGCGTACGCGGCTCTGCGCGAGGCCGCCGGGCAGGGCGAGACGGACGCGTTCGCGTCGTCGGAGTTCCCGGCCGGGCGGCGGTACGACCGGGTGGTGGCGATCACCCGCTCCGGCACCACGACGGAGGTCCTCGAACTGCTCGGCAGGCTGAAGGGCTCGGTCCCCACGCTCGCCCTGACCGCGGACCCGAAGACCCCCGTCATGGACGCGGCGGACACGATCGCGGTCCTGGACTGGGCGGACGAGGAGTCGGTGGTCCAGACCCGCTTCGCCACGACGGCGCTCGCCTTCCTGCGGGCCGGGCTCGGTGAGATCCCCGGGGTGAAGCCGGTGGCGGAGGCGGCGGTCGACGCGGAGCTGGCGGTGACGGAGCCGCTGCCGGAGGCGGTGGTCGGGGCGGAGCAGTGGACGTTCCTGGGGCGCGGCTGGACGTACGGGCTCGCGCTGGAGGCGGCGCTGAAGATGCGGGAGGCGGCGGGGGCGTGGACGGAGTCGTACCCGGCGATGGAGTACCGCCACGGGCCGATCTCCATCACCGGCCCCGGCCGGGTGACGTGGATGTTCGGCACGCTTCCGGAGGGCCTGGCGGGTGACGTGGCCCGGGTCGGCGGCGAACTCGTCGCGCACCAGTCCGCGGACCCCCTGGCGGACCTGATCCGCGCGCAGCGCCTCGCGGTGGCGCTGGCGGAGTCCCGGGGGTACGACCCGGACCGCCCGCGGAACCTCACGCGGAGCGTGATCCTCAGCTAGCGGGCGCCTGGTCAGGGGCCGGGGTCGGGCGGCTCACCTGGGGGTGATGGCGATGCCCTCCGGGTGGTTGCCGGTGCGCAGGGTCGCCCGCACCTTGGTGAGCCCCGGGTCGATCACCGAGACGGTGTCGGAGTCCTCGTTGGTGACCCAGACCCGGCTGCCGCCCGGGCTGACCGCCACGCCCTGCGGTGTCTTGCCCACGGGCACCTGGGAGAGGACGCCGCCGGTCGTGGTGTCGATGACGAGGAGCACGTCGGCCGCGGAGTCCGCCGCGTACAGCCGCCGCCCGTCGGGGCTGAGCCCCAGGCCGAGCGGTGCCTTGCCGACGGGCCAGGTGGCCGTCACCTTGCGGGTGGCGGTGTCGATGGCGGAGATGCTCCCGGAGCCGGTGTTGGCGACGTAGACCCTGTCCCCCTTCGTGGTGGCGACGACCCCGCTCGGGAAGTCGCCCACGGGGATCTGGGCCAGGGGCTCGTGACCCCTGGAGAGCACGGTGACGTTGTTGCTGCCGCTGTTGGTGACGTAGGCGGTCCCATCGGGCAGGGTGGCGACGCTGTGCGGGAGTTCCCCGACCGTGGGCGTCGCGACGACTCTGCGGCTGGCCGTGTCGATGACGGAGACGTTGGCGCTGCCCCAGTTCGCCGCGAACACCCAGCGGCCGTCGCGGCTCGGGAAGGCCGAGAAGGGGTACGAGCCGACCGGGACGGTCGCCACGGCCCTGCGGCTGCCCGTCTCGATGAAGGAGACCGAGTCGGAGAGGCCGTTCGCCACGTACACGTGGGAGCCGTCGGGGGCCGCGCCCACGCCGGTCGGCCCGCTGCCCACCGCCGGGGCGGCGACGGCTCTCTCCAGCCGGACGTCGAAGGCGGAGGCGCTGCCGGAACCGCTGTTGGCCACGTAGGCGACGATGCGCATCGGGAAGTCCCTGTCCCTGTCCCCGTCGGCCGGCGGGGCGGATGCCGCGGCGGAGGTGCAGGCCATGACGGCGAGCACGCACCCGAGCGTCAGACGGACACGGGAGCGGCGGCTGGCTGCGGAGAACCTGAGCATGGATCCACCTCTGCGGCTGTGGGGAGTCCGGGACGGAAGTGCATGGTCAAACGCCCGGCAGGCCCGTTCCACACGGGCGCGGGAGGGTTTCGTTCTTTCGCATGGCGGATCTGTGGCAAATCGTCCATTCCGCATACTTGCGGGTGTCATATGACAACAGCGTCCCTGCCGTCCCGGGCCTTCCGGTGCCCGACCCGCCTCTCAGGTGGACTAGACCTTTCGCAGGGTGACGGGCGAGACTGTCCCCGTGAGACACGTCATCGCCCTCGATGTGGGCGGCACCGGAATGAAGGCCGCCCTGGTAGGGGCGGACGGCACCCTGCTGCACGAGGCGCGCCGCCCGACCGGGCGCGACCGCGGCCCGGACGCCGTGGTGGAGTCCATCCTCGGCTTCGCCGAGGACCTCCGCGCCCACGGCACCGCCCACCTCGGCGAGCCCGCCGCCGCGGCGGGCGTGGCGGTGCCCGGCATCATCGACGCCGCCCGCGGCACCGCCGTCTACGCGGCGAACCTCGGCTGGAGCGACGTACCCCTCAGGGACCTCCTCAGCGCCCGCCTGGGAGGCGTCCCCGTGGCGCTCGGCCACGACGTCCGCACCGGCGGCCTCGCGGAGGGCCGCATAGGGGCGGGCAAGGGCGCGGACCGGTTCCTGTTCGTGCCCCTGGGCACCGGGATCGCGGGCGCCATCGGCATCGGGGGCGCCATCGAACCGGGCGCCCACGGCTCGGCAGGCGAGATCGGCCACATCGTCGTACGCCCCGGTGGCCCGCCCTGCGGCTGCGGCCAGCGCGGCTGCCTGGAGCGCCTGGCCTCCGCCTCCGCGGTGAGCAGGGCCTGGGCCGAGGCGAGCGGCGACCCGGAGGCGGACGCCGCGGACTGCGCCAAGGCCGTGGAGTCCGGCGACCCGAGGGCCCAGGAGGTCTGGCGGAACGCGATCGACGCCCTCGCCGACGGCCTGCTCACCGCCCTCACTCTGCTGGACCCGCACACGCTGATCATCGGTGGCGGTCTCGCCGAGGCGGGGGAAACGTTGTTCACGCCGCTGCGGGCCGCCGTCGCGGCGCGCGTCGTCCAGTTCCAGACGCTGCCCCGGATCGTGCCCGCGGCCCTCGGCGACACCGCCGGGTGCCTGGGCGCGGGCCTGCTCGCCTGGGACCTGCTCGACCGAGCAGCTCCCACCGACCCCACGGAGGTAACCACCTGATGGCCACTAGCAAGGTTCTCGCCGGTGCCCAGGTGGTACTGCCCACCGGAACCGTCCCCGACGGCCGCGTCATCGTCGACGGCACCCGCATCGCCGGCGTCGCGCCCGCCGGCGCGGAGACGGTCGACCTCACCGGCCACTGGCTGGTCCCCGGCTTCGTCGACCTCCACAACCACGGCGGCGGCGGCGCCTCCTTCACCTCCGGCACCGTGGAGGACGTACTCAAGGGCGTCCACACGCACCGCCTGCACGGCACGACCACCCTCGTCGCCTCCACCGTGACCGGCGAGATGGACTTCCTCGCCCAGCGCGCCGGGCTGCTGAGCGAGCTGGCCGAGCAGGGCGACATCGCGGGCATCCACTTCGAGGGCCCCTTCATCTCGCCCTGCCGCAAGGGCGCCCACAGCGAGGCGCTCCTGCGCGACCCCGACCCGTCGGACGTCCGCAAGCTGATCGACGCGGCCCGCGGCCACGCGAAGATGCTCACCCTCGCCACCGAACTGCCCGGCGGCATCGACTCCGTGCGCCTCCTCGCCGAACACGGCGTCATCGCCGCCATCGGCCACACGGACGCGACGTACGAGCAGACGGTGGAGGCCATCGACGCGGGCGCCACCGTCGCCACGCACCTGTTCAACGCGATGCCCGGCCTCGGCCACCGCGCGCCGGGCCCGATCGCCGCCCTCCTGGAGGACGAGCGGGTCACCGTCGAGCTGATCAACGACGGCACGCATCTGCACCCCGCCGCCCTGGAGCTGGCCTTCCACCGCGCGGGCGCGGACCGCGTCGCCTTCATCACCGACGCGATGGACGCGGCGGGCTTCGGCGACGGCCGGTACATGCTCGGCCCGCTGGAGGTCGAGGTGCGGGAGAGCGTGGCGCGGCTCGTCGAGGGCGGCTCGATCGCGGGCTCCACGCTCACCCTGGACCGCGCCTTCAAGCGCTCGGTGACCATCGACGGGATCTGTGTCGAGGACACCGTCCGCGCCCTGTCCGCCAACCCGGCCAAGCTCCTCGGGATGTACGACACGGTCGGCTCCCTGGAGCCGGGCAAGGACGCGGACCTGGTCGTCCTGGACGCGGACTTCACCGTCAAGGGCGTGATGCGCAAGGGCGCGTGGGTGGTCGAGCCCTGAGCCGGTCGGCCCTCACCCCTGGGCCAACCGCCTTCTCTTTGGCATGATCAGAACCGCCGGGGAGACGGACGGACCGGCGAGACGGGCGAGACGGGCGAAACCGGCAGGACCGGCGAGAGAGCACTTCGGGGGTGGTACGCGTGATCCTCACCGTCACGCTGAACGCCGCCCTCGATCTCACCTACCGCGTCCCCGCCCTCACCCCGCACACCTCGCACCGCGTCACCGAGGTGACCGAACGCCCCGGCGGCAAGGGCGTGAACGTCGCCCGCGTCCTCGCGGCCCTCGGCCACGACGTGACCGTCACCGGCTTCGCGGGCGGTGACACGGGCCGCGCCCTGCGCGAGCGGCTGGCCGCCGAGCCCCGCGTCACGGACGCGTTCGCGCCCGTCGCGGGCGCCACCCGCCGCACCCTCGCCGTGGTCGACGCGGCGAGCGGCGACACCACCCAGCTCAACGAACCGGGCCCCACCGTCACGCCCGCCGAGTGGGCCGCCTTCCTGGACTCCTACGAGGAGTTGGCGCACCGCGCGGGCACGACGGCGGTCGCGCTCTGCGGCAGCCTGCCGCCCGGGGTGCCCGTGGGCGCGTACGCCCTCCTCATACGGACCGCGCGCGCCGCCCGCGTCCCGGTCCTGCTCGACACCAGCGGGGAGCCGCTGCGCCGGGGCGTCGCCGCCCGCCCCGACATCGTCAAGCCCAACGCCGACGAACTCGCCGAGCTGACCGGCTCCCACGAGCCCGCGCGGGCCACCCGCGACGCCCGGCGCAGGGGCGCGCACGCCGTGGTCGCCTCGCTGGGCGCCGACGGCCTCCTCGCCCTCACCCCGGACGGCGGCTGGCGGGCGCGGCCCCCGAAGCGCGTACGCGGCAATCCGACCGGCGCGGGCGACTCGGCGGTCGCGGGGCTGCTCTCCGGGCTTGCCGAGGGCCTGCCGTGGCCGGAGCGCCTGGCCCGCGCGGTGGCCCTGTCGGCGGCGACCGTGGCGGCGCCGGTGGCGGGCGAGTTCGACCCGACGACGTACGAGGACCTGTTGGCGCGGGTCGCGGTGACCGAGGCCGTGCCCGCCAGTACCTAACGCCCGACCGAGCCGGATCCGCACCGCACAACGGGGCGCAGCGCCCTGGGAATTGGGGAGCACGTGCCACTCGTCAGCACCGGGGAACTCGTCACGCGGGCGCGCGCGGCGGGCCATGGCGTCGCCGCGTTCAACGTCATCACGCTGGAGCACGCCGAGGCGATCGCGCTGGGCGCCGAGCGTGCCGGGTCCCCGGCGATCCTCCAGATCTCCGAGAACGCGGTGCGGTTCCACGGCGGCAGGCTGGGCCCGGTGGCGGCGGCGACGGCGGCCGTGGCGCGCGCCTCCTCGGCCCCTCTCTCCCTCCACCTGGACCACGTCACGGACGCCGGACTGCTGCGGGCCGCGCACCCGGAGGGGTTCAGCTCGGTCATGTTCGACGCGTCGAAGCTGAGTTACGGCGAGAACGTGAAGGCGACGGCGGAGGCCGTGCGCTGGGGCCACGAGCGCGGCATATGGGTCGAGGCCGAGCTGGGCGAGGTCGGCGGCAAGGAGGGCGAGCCCCCGCTGGACGCGCACGCGCCGGGCGTACGCACCGACCCGGCGGAGGCCGCCGCGTACGTCAGGGACACCGGCGTGGACGCCCTCGCGGTGGCCGTCGGCTCCTCGCACGCGATGACGGAACGGACGGCCACCCTGGACCACGACTTGATCGCGTCCCTGGCGGCGGCCGTCCCCGCCCCGCTGGTCCTGCACGGCTCAAGCGGCGTCCCCGACAAGGAGATCCGCCGCGCGATCGCCTCCGGCATGGTGAAGATCAACGTGGGCACGGCCCTCAACACGGCGTTCACCGGTGAGGTCCGCGCCCATCTCGCGGCGCACGCGAAGGGCGTCGACCCCCGGAAATACCTCGCCCCGGCTCGCGAGGCGATGGCCGGGACGGTGGCGGGCTTCCTGGGGCTGCTGACGTAGTCCCGGGAGCGCTGGAGGGCTAGCCCTTGACGCCCTCCACGAGCCACATCTGGTCGATGTTCGCCCCGGTCGTCCCGCACAGATTGCTCTGTTCGCAGGAGAGCGTGACGGTGTTGGTGCCCTTGGTGAGCTGGACCACCGCCCAGGTGTTGGTCCAGCCGTGCTCCCAGTCGCCTTCCTTGGCATGGGCGAAGTTGTCCATGGTCAGCGGCCGGGTCTGCTTCTTGCCGTTGACGAGGATGGTGGCGTTGGAGTCCTTGCCGGGCACGCCGTAGTTCACGCGCAGGCTGTACGAACCGGCCTTCGGGATGCCGTCGACGGTCCATGTGACCTGGGCGCCGACCTTGTCGAAGCCCGCCACGTACACCCCGCCCGCGGCCTTGGCGCCCGCCACCTCGGAGGCCGTCGTCGTGCCGCCCTCCAGTTTCAGGGCCTTCGCGTCCGTCTTGGGCAGCTCGGCCTTCTCGTCGGGCTTCTTCGACGGCTTCTCGCTGGGCTTCACCGTCTCCGCCTGCGTCGGCTTGCCGCCCGCTTCCGGCTCGCCGCCCTTGTCGTCGTCGCGGCCGAAGAGCATGGCGGCGCCGATGCCGATGGCGACGACGGCCACCACCGCGATCGCGGCGATCAGCAGGCCCTTGGTGTTGGGGCCCCGGCCGCGGCCACCGCCCGCCGGCGCGTACTGCGGCGAGGTGACGGGGGCGCCGCCGGGCTGTGCCTCGGGCGCGGTGTAGTGCGGGTTCGGACGGCCGTAGGGCTGCTGGGCCTGCTGCTGCGGGACCTGCTGGCCGTACTGCTGCGTGGCCTGGGCCTGCCCGTACGCGGGGCGGCGGTCGCCGACCGCTCTCACCTGGTGGTAGGACCGGGGACCCGGGTAGCCGTAGCCGCCGCCACCGCCCGGCGGGGTCGCTCCGGCCGCCTGCCCGTCCTCGTACAGGTAGCCGAACGGATCGTCGTCGCCCTGCGGCGCGCTCGGCGTGTTCTCGCCGTTATTGCCGGGCGTCATTCCCAGGTCACTCCCTCTGATCGCTGACGCGGGGAGCCTACCCGGTCCGAGTGAGCCCAAGAGGTGGCGTTGACCTCATCGAGACCGTCAGCCCGCCCGCCGCTGCTGCTTGGCACGGGAGCGTTTCTCCACGTACATCCGCTGGTCGGCGGAGTGCAGCACTTCGTCCGCCGACATCCCGCAGTGCGCCCAGCCGATGCCGAAACTGGCTCCCACCCGGACCGCCCTGCCGTCCACCCGGATCGGCGGGATGATCGCGTTCCGCAGCCGGACCGCGAGGTCCTGGGCGTCGGCGCGGCCGAGGCCGTCGGCGAGGACGACGAACTCGTCGCCGCCGAGCCGCGCCACCGTGTCCCCGTCCCGTACGCCGCTGGTCAGACGCCTCGCGACCTCGATGAGGACGGCGTCGCCGGTGTGGTGCCCGAACCTGTCGTTGATCGACTTGAAGCCGTCGAGGTCGCAGAAGAGGACCGCGAGGCCCTTGGTCCCGTCGTCCACCTCCCCCTCCTCGGGGGCGACGGTGTGGACGTGGTGGTCGAAGCCCTCGTCCTGCTGGAGCGAGGCGTTCCCGAAGTCGAAGCCGTGTTCGTAGGCGGCGTCGAGGGAGTCCACCGCGCTGGGTCTGCCCGCGTGCGGTCTGCGGCACAGGCGGGAGCTGAGGCGGGACCGCAGCTCGGCGGAGTTCGGCAGTCCGGTGAGGGAGTCGTGCGAGGCGCGGTGGGCGAGCTGCAGCTCGCGGCGCTTGCGCTCCTCGATGTCCTCGACGTGCGTGAGCAGGAAGCGGGGCCCGTCGGCGGCGTCCGCGACGACGGAGTTGCGCAGGGAGACCCAGACATACGTCCCGTCGCGCCGCGCGAGCCGCAGCTCGGCCCGGCCGCCCTCGGCGGAGGTGCGCAGGAGGGTGCCGATGTCCTCGGGGTGGACGAGGTCGGAGAAGGAGTAGCGCCGCATGGCGGAGGCGGGGCGGCCGAGCAGGCGGCACAGCGCGTCGTTCGTCCGCAGGATCCGCCCGTGCTGGTCGCCGCCCATCTCGGCGATGGCCATGCCGGAGGGCGCGTACTCGAACGCCTGCCGGAAGGACTCCTCGCTGGCCCGCAGCGCCTGCTGCTCGCGCTCCAGGCGGACCAGGGCGCGCTGCATGTTGGCGCGCAGCCGGGCGTTGCTGATCGCGATGGCGGCCTGGAAGGCGTACATCTGGAGGGCCTCGCGGCCCCAGGCGCCGGGCCTGCGGCCGTTGCGGGGCCGGTCCACGGAGATCACGCCGAGCAGTTCGCCGCCGGCGGCCCCGGTCGCGTACATGGGGGCGAAGAGGCGGTCGGCGGGGTGCCACTCGTCCTCGAAGCGGGGGGCGGGCCCTTCGGTGTACCACTGCGGGACGTCGTCGTCGTCGAGGACCCAGCCCTCGGTGTACGAGATGAAGCGCAGGGCGCCCCACGCCTCACCCATGGCCAGGCGGCGCTCCCAGGCGTCGCGGGAGCCGACGCGGCCGGTGATGAGGGCCTCGGCCGAGGAGTTGCCCGCGAAGGCGGCGACGACGAGGTCGCCGTCCGGGCGCACGAGATTGACACACGCCAGCTCATAGCCAAGGCCGTTGACGACGCCGTCGGCGACGGTCTGCAGCGTGTCCGCCAGGCTCCGGGCCGTGTTCAGCTCCGCCACCACCTGGTGCAGCTGCCGCAGGGTCGCAAGACGGACGTACGGCTCCGACTCGGTCTCCATGCTTCGTTCTCCCCGAGACCTCGACAGCAACTCCAGGATGCGCAGCGCCCGCAGTGTTTCAGTGCCTTGTTCTCAGCGCCTTCGGCACCGGTACTTCTGTGCCCTTGTGCCCTCAGTGTCTTATTGCCACCGTCACTGAATCACAGCGAGCTGCTCACTCGGTACACAGGGTCAACAAAATATGGGTCCTGTGACTCAAGTCACAGGTGGGACGCCGTCGTTGGTCCAGTCCCTTGGCCTAGTCCACCGCATTCCGGGGCACCGCGTGCCACCTTGCGGAGTTCTTTGCCAAGGGCTCGGCCGGACTCCTTGCCCCTGGCTCCCTCGGGCGCCGGTCCTAGGACCGGTCTCGGCCCAGGGCCCGATGTGGCGGCGGGGCCGCGGGGGCTAGCGTCGGCACCGTGGCTCACGTATTGAAGACTCTCCCGGCCCCGCCTTCCCCCCGGCCGCCCTCCTCGGATGGGCATGCTGATGGGGTGAGCAACGACGAGTTCCGCGCGGCGATGTCCCGCCTGGCGGCGGGCGTGGTCCTGGTGACGGCGCGCGAGCCGGGCCTGGACCCGGACGACGCGAACGCTCCGGCGGGCGAGGACGTGGGCATGACGGCCACGGCCTTCCTCTCCGTCTCGCTGGATCCGCCCCTGGTCATGGTGAGCCTGCGCGAGGGCTCCCGGATGGACGACCTGCTCGCCGAGCAGCCGATGTGGGCGGTGTCGGTGCTCTCCGAGAGCCAGCGCCACATCGCGGGCCGCTTCGCGATGAAGGGCCGGATCAGCGACCGGCTGCTCTTCGAGGACATCCCGTACACGCGGGGCGCGGAGTCCGGCGCCCCGCTGATCGGCGGGGCGCTGTCCACGCTGGAGTGCCGTACGGAGCGGACGGTTTCGGCGGGCGACCACACGCTGGTGATCGGCCGCGTCCTGACCGCGTCGCTCCCCAGCGCCGAAGGCGGGCCCCTGCTGTACTTCCGGGGCCGCTACCGCCAGCTGGGCTGATGATGAGCGCCCCGAAGGGGCGCGGGGAACTGCGCGCTCAGCCCACGAAAACCCGCGGTCGCGTCTGCCGCGTTGCTGATCAGAGGCGTCTGCGGCCTTGTCGTGGTTGCTCGCGCAGTTCCCCGCGCCCCTGACGGGGCGCTTCAGCCCCAGCCCTGCCCGGAGCGCCCCCGCTTGGTCTCGCTGCGCTGCTTCTTGTTCCGCAGGCGCCGCTCATTGATCCCGCGAGGAACCTTCGTCGCACGACGCGGCTTCGGCGGCGGAGCGGTCGCCTCCGCGAGCAGGGCGGCGAGCCGGGTCGCCGCCATCTCCCGGTTGCGCCACTGCGAACGGTGCTCACTGGCCCGTACGCTGACGACGCCGTCGACGAGCCGGGAGGCGAGCCGCTCCAGGGCCCGCCCCTTCCACACCTCGGGCAGCGCGTCGGTGGCCGCGAGGTCGAACCGCAGCTCGACCTGGGAGTCACTGGTGTTGACGTGCTGCCCGCCCGGCCCGGACGACCTGGAGAAACGCCACATCAGCTCCGCCTCGGGCAGGGAGACGGAACCGCGGATGACATAGGGACCGGACATGCCCCCATGGTCCCGTGCCTGTCGGGCTCACGTCACGCCGTTTTCCCGCGGTAAAGAAAGTAAAGCCATGCGGAACCTTCGGGACCTCGGTCGGCGTTGGTACCAGTGAAGGTAGCTTCGTCCCCAGTACGAAGCCCGTACGCACTGGCTCACACGCGGTGCGTCGTAAACGAGGGAAGGGACTCCCAACAATGGCAGTAAGCCTGTCCAAGGGTGGCAACGTCTCGCTTACCAAGGAGGCTCCGGGCCTGACCGCCGTCACCGTGGGGCTCGGCTGGGACGTCCGCACCACCACCGGCACCGACTTCGACCTGGACGCCTCCGCCATCGCGGTGAACACCCAGGGCAAGGTCTTCTCGGACCAGCACTTCGTCTTCTTCAACAACAAGGCGACGCCGGACCAGACCATCGTCCACACCGGTGACAACGTCACCGGCCAGGGCGAGGGCGACGACGAGCAGATCAACGTCAACCTCGAAGGCCTGCCGGCCGACATCGAGAAGATCGTCTTCCCGGTCTCGATCTACGACGCCGAGAACCGCTCGCAGAACTTCGGCCAGGTGCGGAACGCGTTCATCCGCATCATCAACCAGGCCGGTGGCACGGAGATCGCGCGCTACGACCTCTCCGAGGACGCCGCCACCGAGACCGCCATGGTCTTCGGCGAGCTGTACCGCAACGGCGCGGAGTGGAAGTTCCGCGCGGTCGGCCAGGGCTACGCCTCGGGCCTGGTCGGCATCGCCCAGGACTTCGGCGTGAACGTCTGATCCGACGTCGCCAGCTGACGCTGATTTCCCAGAGGGCCCCGGCAGCTGCCGGGGCCCTCTGGCGTATGCGGACGCCCACCCCCACTACTATGAATCCCGTAATAGTCTGTGGACCTGAAAAGTGGCCCGAACCAGGAGGCGCCCGTGGCCGACGCCCACACCGCGTGGACCCGCGCCACGCTGCCCCTGTGCCTCCTCGGCATCCTCGACGGCGAGGAGAAGAGCTATGGCTACGCCCTGCTCGGCCGCCTCGCCGACGCGGGGCTCGAAGGGGTCAAGGCCGCGACGCTCTACCCCGCCCTCACGCGCCTCGAAGAGGAGAGCGCCGTCGAGATCGAGTGGGGTGCGGGAGAGGGCGGTCCCGGGCGGAAGTACTACCGGATCACCGAGGAGGGGCGGGCGAGGCTGCGGCGTGACCGGGCCGCGTGGGGTGACTTCACCCGGACCGTCGCCTCGCTCCTCGGCAAGGGGGACGACAGTGGGCAACACACCCGGGACACCCATGGCGCGGGCGGCTGACCTCGTCTGGGCCCGCGAGGAGGACGAGGAGTGGGCCGACACCGTCCACGTACGGCTCGTGCTCGACCACGACGCGCCCGCCGGCCTCGCCGACGAGGTGCTCGCCGAGGCCCACCAGATCGTGCGCGAGGCGGGGCTGCCCGCCCCGGAGGTCCTCGGCGAGCCCGAGGCGTACGCGCGTACCGTCGCCGCCGAGCGCATCAGCGAGAAGGACCGGGCCAAGGTCGACTCGCGCGGCCTGACACCCGGTGAGCGCGTCTGCGCCTCCCTCGGGACGCTCGGGTTCATCGGGTTCTGCCTGTGCGTCATGCACTGGTTCGAGGACGGGCTGTGGGTGAGGGGCAGCTGGGCCTCGGTCGCGGGATGCACCACGGTCGTGGCCGTCGCCTCGCTCGGCACCCTCGCCTTCGTCGCCCGCGCCGCCGGACGGATCCGGGGCATGTGGGGCTTCCTCACGGGGGCCGCCTGCGCGTTCGCGGGCGGGATCGCCGTCGCCACCACCGCCCCCGGGGAGCGGTTGTTCGAGGTGCCCGTGCCGGTGCTGATGGCGGGCTGCGCCGCGTGGACCGTCGCGGCCTACGCGTTCCCGGACGCCACCCTCGACCGCTGGTTCGCACCGCGCCCGCACGCCGACGACGAGCAGTGGCTCGCCCGGCTCGAAGGGCTGCTGCGGGGGCGGCACGCCATGCCGGCCGCCGAGGCGCGCGGCCATGTGCGCGAGGCCCGGCAGCATCTCTCCGGAGCGGACCACGAGCGCGCCGAGGACACCTTCGGCGACGTCGAGGTGTACGCCATGCGGCTCGCCGATGGACCCCGCAAGCGGCAGCGGGTCGCCCGCCACAAGCTGTACCGCACGGCGGCGGCCGCCGCGGTGTTCACCGTCCTCGCCGTCGACGAGACCCTCGAAACGGGCCACTTCTCGGGCTGGGTCGCCTGCTACGTGGCCGCGGCCGGCGCCTGGACATGGACCCTGATCGCCGAGTGGCGCGACCTCCGCGAGCCCGGCCGGGCCGACAAGGCCGCTTAGCGCGAGGTTCGGAGGCCCAACGGAGCCGACTGGGCCAGTTAGCCTGCCCCGCATGATCCTCGAACCGCTCGTCGCCGTCGAAGGCGCGTTGCCCGGTCACCTGCTCACCGAGGTGACCGCGCTGTACGCGGCGAACCGTGACTTCTTCGCGCTCAGCGGGGACTTCCCCGACCCCGACGACATCCGCGTCGAGCAGGTCGCCAAGGCCCTCGCGGACGAGCTGGCCCATCCGGACGCGGAGGTCCTGCTCGCCCGCTCCGAGGGGCGGCTCGTCGCGGTCGCCGTCACCCTGGCCCGCCATCCCGACCCCACCGACCCCGACCCGTGGATCGGGCTGCTCATCGTCGCCGCCGAGCTGCACCGCACGGGTGTGGGGCGGCAGGTGACGGCCCTGGTCGAGGAGCGGTTCCGGCAGGCGGGGCGGGACGCGGTGCGCCTCGCGGTCCTGGAGAACAATCCGAGGGCGCTGCGGTTCTGGACCGCGCTCGGCTATCTGGTCATCGGCCACCGCGAGGACCGGGCCCGGCACCGGCCGTGCGCGGTCCTGCGCAAGCCGCTCTGACCGTGTCTCAGGGGCTGTCCGGCTTGCCGTCCCCGTAGAGCCAGTCCCCCCAGATCCGGCGCACCTTCTCGCGCGCCTCGTCGCCGCCCGCGTGCTCCTCGACGTACTCGGTGAAGTCCCTGGTGTCCGCGTTCTTGTGCCGGTACTTCTTCGCCCAGCCCTGCACGATGTCGTAGAAGGTGTCGTCGCCGACGGCCCGGCGGATCTTGTGGACGACCATCGCGCCGCGCTCGTAGACCGGCGCCTCGGAGATGTGCGCGGCGTCGGTGGGCTTGGCGGGCGGGAAGGCCCAGATCGCCTCGTTGTCCTCCTTGTCGGCGTAGAGGTCGCCCTCGTACAGCGCGTCGAACGTCTCCTGCGCGCTGTCGCCGCCGTTGTCCTCCGCGTACAGCCACTCCGCGTACGTGGCGAAGCCCTCGTTGAGCCACATGTCCCGCCAGGACTTGGGCGTGACGGAGTCGCCGAACCACTGGTGGGCCAGTTCGTGGACGAGGAGCGAGGTCTCGGGGGCGCCGGGGAAGACGGGCCGGGTCTGCGTCTCCAGCGCGTACCCCGCGTCCTCGGGGCGGTCGACGATCGCGCCGGCCGAGGAGAAGGGGTAGGGGCCGAAGTTGTACTCCGCCCACTCCAGGACGTCGGGGAGCTTGCCGAGGACCTTCTTGCCCGCCTTCGCCTGGGAGGGGTCGACGGCCGTGATGACCGGCAGCCCCGATTCCGTCGTCGAGGTCTCCATCTCGTACTTCCCGATGGCGACGGTCGCCAGATAGCTCGCCATGGGTTCGGCGCTGTGCCAGGCGAAGGTGGTGCGGCCGTTCTTGGTCGACTCGCGCGTCAACTCGCCGTTGGAGACGGCCTTCAGGCCCTTGGGGACGGTGACCTCTATGTCGTACGAGGCCTTGTCGCTCGGGTGGTGGTTGCCGGGGAACCACGCCATGGAGCCGGTCGGCTGGCCGAGCGCGAGCGCGCCGTCCGCCGTCTTGAGCCAGCCCTCCTCGGAGTCGTCCGCGTCGGTGATGGTCTCCGGGGAGCCGGAGTAGCGGACGCTCGCCACGAAGGTCTCGCCTCGGTCGAGTTCGTCGGCCGGGCGGACCCTCAGCTCGTGGCCCGCGCGCTGGAACCGGGCCGCCTTGCCCTCGACGGTGATCGCCGAGACGTCGAGGCCCTTGAGGTCCAGGTTGAAGGAGCTGAGGTTCTTGTCGGCGCGGGCGGTGATCTCCGCGGTGCCGGTGAGGTGGCCCTCGCCGGGGTCGTAGCCGAGGGTCAGGCCGTAGTGCGTGACGTCGTAGCCGCCGTTGCCCAGCTTGGGGAAGTACGGGTCGCGCACGCCGTCCGCGCCGGGGGTGCCGTCGACTCCGTCGCCGCCGCACCCGCTGAGGGTGAGGGTGAGGGCGGCGGTGGTGAGCAGGGCGAGGGTACGGGGGGCTCGGGTGACGGTGGCGGCCGGGGGCGTGGCGGCTCGGGTGACGGTGGCGGCTCGGGCGGCCGGAGATCGCAGGTCCACGCGGGTGATCTTATGCGGCAATTGTTCGGGCTTGGGGTGCCGGAGGCGTGGCGGGGGCCGTGGTGGAGGCCCCGGCGGGCCTCGCGGCCTCCGTCCCGCACCCCGCGCCCCGGCTCGGCCCCCGGCGCTGCGCCCGGGCTTCCCCACCACCCACCCGTGTGCCCCGCACCGGCGGGTGGCGGTCTCAGCGGCTGAGCGCCGCGACGCCCGCCTTCGCGAACTTCTCGTCCTGGTCGCCGCTCGGGGCGCCCGCGACGCCGATGCCCGCGACGGGCGCGCCCTTGGCGGTCACCGGGGCGCCGCCCGCGAGGAACAGCGTGCCGGGGATGTCCTTCAGGTTCGGGGCCTGCTCCAGGCGCTTGGCCAGCTCGGAGGTGGGGGCATTCCAGGAGACGGCGGTGTAGGCCTTCTTCTCGGCGGACTCGTACGACTGCGGGCCCGCGCCGTCGCCGCGCAGCGTGACGATGGTGTTGCCGTTGCGGTCGACGACGGCGACGGAGACGCGCTGGTTCTCCTTCTTCGCGGCGTCCAGGGTGGCCTGCGCGGCCTTCGTGGCGGCGGCGACCGTGAGGTGCGTGGACCGGGTGAGGTTCTTGTCGCCCGCGTCGGCGGTGACTGCGGCCTTGGCGGCGGCGTCCGGGGTGCCGGCGTTCGCGGAGACGGCGCCGAAGGTTCCGGCGCCGAGGACGGCGGCGGTGGCGGCGACGGTGAGGACGCGGGTGCGGCGGGAGATCTTCTTCATCGGGGGCTCCTTCGAGGGGCGGGGGGCGTTTCGGCGTTTCTGCCTCTGCCATCGATCCTCCGGCCGGTTCCGGCCCGTACCCGTCGGCGTACCGGCTCGGGGCCGCGCGCGACTCGGCCGACACCAGGGTCAACCGATCGGTTGATCCCCGCGTGGTCCCGCCGGGCCACAATGAAGGTGTTTGCCCAGTTCACGAGAGGGACGAGAGGGAGGAGGCCCCGGAGTGGCACAGCACGCGCCCGCCCCGGACCCGAGGGTGCCCGACCGTGACGCCCGCTGGCTCGCGGCCGTCATGCACACGGCGTTCTTCCTGCTCCTCGGCTCCTCGCTGGCCCGCTTCCTGCTGCGGCACCCCGGCGAGCCCCGCACGCCGTGGATCATCGCGCTCTCGATCTGCCTCGCACTGCTGTACGTACTCGGCCCCGCGCTCGGCACCCGTTCCACGCCGCACCGCCTCGCCTGGCTGATCCTCACCGTGACGACCTGGGGCGTCCTCGTCGTCCTCGCCCCGAGCTTCGCGTGGTGCGCGGTGCGCGGTGCCGCTCTTCTACACCGGGCTCCGCACGCTGCCGGCCCGCGCGGCCCTGTTCCTGGTGGCCGTCCTGACCGCCTTCGTGGTCACCGCGCAGTTGCAGCTCGCGGGCCACTTCGACCCCAACCTCCTCTTCGCGCCGCCCGCGTGGGCGGCGGTGGCGAGCGCCGTCTTCCTCTACATGCAGCGCCAGGCGGCCCGCCAGCGCGACCTCATCGACGACCTCATCCGCACCCGCCGCGAACTGGCCGCCACCGAGCGCCGCGAGGGCACCCTCGCCGAACGCCAGCGCCTGTCCATGGAGATCCACGACACCCTCGCCCAGGGCCTGTCCAGCCAGCAGATGCTGCTCCAGGCGGCCGAGCGGCTCTGGGACACGGACCCGGCGCGGGCCCGTGCCCATGTCCGTACCGCCGAGTCCATCACCGAGCGCGGCCTCGCCGAGGCCCGCCGTTTCGTGCACGACCTGGCCCCGGCCGACCTGGCGGACGGCGGCGGCCTCGCGCAGGCCCTGCGGGCGCTCGCGGAACGGGAGTCGGACGCGGAACTGACCGTCCGCTTCCACGCCGAGGGCGGGCCCGCGCCGCTGCCGGACCGGGCCAGTTCGGCGCTCCTGCGCATCGCCCAGGGCGCGCTGGCGAACGTACGCGAGCACGCCCGGGCCACCACGGCGGCGCTGACCCTGACCCACCTGGACGACCAGGTGGTCCTGGACATCGCCGACGACGGACGCGGCTTCACCCCGCCCCGTGACACCGGGCCCCCTACGGGCGTACGGGGCCACGGCCTGCCCGCGATCCGCGCGCGTACGGCGCAGCTGGGCGGCACGCTGACCATCGAGTCGGTGCCGGGCGAGGGCACGGTGCTCTCGGTGTCGCTCCCCCTGGAGACTCCGTCCTCGACCACGCCCACGATGCCGTCCTCGTCATCGACTCCGCCCCCGCCCCCGCCCCCGAACCCGTTGGAGCCCCCGTCATGAGCGCACCGCGCCCCGTCCGCCTGCTGGTCTGCGACGACCACGTCGTCGTACGCGCGGGTCTGCTCGCCCTGCTCGGCAGCGCGCCGGACATCGAGGTGGTCGGTGAGGCGGGCACGGGCGAGGAGGCGGTCGCGCTTGCCGCCAAACTGACGCCGGACGTGGTCCTGATGGACCTCCAACTGGGCGAGGGCATCGACGGCGTGGAGGCCACGCACCGCATCGCGTCACCATCCCCCGAGTCCCCGCCCCACGTCCTGGTCCTGACCACCTACGACACGGACGCGGACATCACGCGGGCGATCGAGGCGGGCGCCACGGGCTACCTCCTCAAGGCGGAGCGCCCCGAGGAGCTGTTCTCCGCGATCCAGGCCGCCGCGCAGGGCCGCACCGCGCTCTCCCCGCCGGTCGCCTCCCGCGTGATGGCCCGCATGCGGGCCCCGCGCCCCACGCTCACGGACCGTGAGCGCGACATCCTCGGCCAGCTCTCCCAGGGTCTCGGCAACCGCGAGATCGCCCGCGCCCTGTTCATCAGCGAGGCCACGGTCAAGACACACCTGGGCCGGATCTACGACAAGCTGGGCGTCGATACGCGGGCGGGCGCGGTGGCGGTGGCGAAGGAGCAGCGGTTGCTGCCGTAAGGGGGAGGGCCGTGCCCGGGGCCGTGACGTGGGGCGCCCGGCTGCCTGGGCCATGACACCATCGACCCCGTGCTCGACATCGGCTACGCGCTCTCCGCCCGCTTCCCGGACCCCCCTCAGCTGGACTACAGCAGGGCGGACGTCCACACGCTCCGTCACGACCTGTTCTGCGGGGACGTGTATCTGGCGGACACCAAGGCGGACCGGGAACTGTCCACAGCCTGGGGATGGGTTCCCGTACTGGACTTCGCGTGGGCGCTGTGCGACATCGTGGAGACCCTGGACAAGGACCCGATGGGCAGCCGGGCCTCCCGCCCCCAGTACGCGGAGCTGGACTTCACGGAGTCGACCGACCGCATGCTGTTCGCCCGGCGCTTCGGCTGGGTGGACATCGAGGCGGACTGGATGGACCCGGAGGAGCCGCCGCTGAGCTTCTCCCACGCGGAGTTGCGGCGCGAGGCGCGGGACTTCCTCCACGACCTCATCGCGGACCTCACGGACCTCCACGACTCCCTCGCGGACAACCCCACGCTCTGGTCCCTCCAGTCCCGCTTTCCCCGCATGCCCCGCTAATGTCGTGAGCATGGTCGAACACGCTGCTCTCGGTGCCCTTGATGCCTCGATGCCACGCGCGAGGCGTACGACGGTGCCGCGGACACGTACGCGCGGCTGTTCCGCGACTCGTTGCGTGACAGCCCCCTGGACCGCGCGATGCTGGACGTCTTCGCCGAGGCCGTGAGGGCGGGTGCGGGTGCGGGTGCAGGTACGGACGCGGATGCGGATGCGGATGGACGTACGGGTCTGGTCGCGGACCTGGGCTGCGGTCCCGGCCATGTCACCGCTCACCTGCATGAGCTGGGGCTGAGGGCGTTCGGCGTCGACGCGTCTCCCGCGATGATCGGGCTGGCCCGACAGGCCTCTCCGGAGCTGCGGTTCGAGGTGGGCTCGATGGCGGCGCTGAACCTCGCTGACGGCGAGCTGGACGGCGTACTCTCCCGCTGGTCCATCATCCACACTCCCCCGCGCGAACTCCCCGCCATCCTGGCGGAGTTCCACCGCGTGCTGGCCCCCGGCGGCCACCTCCTGATCGGCTTCTGGGCGAGCGAGGACGCGTCCCACCCGACGCAGGCCTTCGATCACGCCGTGGCACCGGCGTACCGCTGGTGTCCCGATCACCTCGCGGCGCTACTGCGCGAGTCCGGGCCGACGGGGTCGACGGGGCTGACCGAGGTGGCCCGAGCGACCAGGGAGCCCCAACCGACGGACCGCCGCCAGTTCAAGGAAACCCACCTCCTGGCCCGCAAGCCGTAACCCCAGGAAAAGCCTCCCCACCCACCCACCCGTTTGCCCCGCGCCACAGCGGTGACCGCACCGCCGCACCCGTGGACGGGATGGAGCCCAGGGCCTGGCGGGGCACCTTGGGCGGACTTACACCAGGCCATCAGCGGCTAGGCGTGATGCCCCACGGCACCCCCTAAGCACGGCGAGACGGGCGGGTGGGTGGGAAAGCATCCGCCGCGAAGCGGCGGGCTAGAACTCCCCACAACGCGAAGCGCCACCGCAAGGAAAGCCCAGCGCACCCCACAAGCCCCGCCCACCAGGACCCTGCTAGGCCCCGGGGCCAGCCACCCGTACGCCCAACTCCCCCGCGAACGCCCCCGCCAACTCCATCAGCTGCCCAGGACTGATCACCGCCCCGGCCAGACTCCCCACCCCCCGCATGATCTCCAGCTCCCCCGCCGCCCGCAGATCCACGTCCTTCATCCGCACCCCGCTGAAGTCCGCCCCCCGCACCACGCAGTCCCGGAACTCCACCCGCTCCATGGACGCCTCCCCGAAGTCCGGCTCCACCAGCACGCACCCCTCGAAGATCACGTCCCGCAGCCGCGCCTTCCGCAGGTTCAGATAGTCGATCTTGCCGCCCCGCACCACGACCCGCTCCAGCACGCCCCCGTGCAACTGCACGCCACCCAGGCGCGCGTCGATCACCTCCACGTCCCGCAGCGACGCCTCCGCGAGGTCCGTGCCCACGCCCCGCAGCTCCGTCAGGACGGAGTCGACGAACCGCGCCCGGGCCAGCCTGGTCCCCCCGACCCCGCACCCGGTCAGCGCGCAGTCCATGAAGAGCGCCCCGCCGCCGTCCTGCTCACCGAGGTCGAGGCCGCCGAACTCCAGCCCGTCATAGTCCCCGTCGGGCTCAAGCTCCCCCGCGTCGAACGGCCGCAGCGGCGGCAACCGCACCTCGGCCCGCCGAGCCTCCTTGACCGCGCCCGCCGCCTTCGCGCCCCGCGCGCCCTTCGCCGTCCTCGTCGCCTTCGCCCTCTGCACCATGCCCCCATGGTGCCGACCCCCACTGACAACGCCCCGCCGACAGCACCGCCCACCCCGCCCCGCACCCGATGTCACACCCGGCCCGCCCCCACACGTCGAGGTAACGAAGACCGAGCCGAAACCCACCCCAAAGGAGCCCCCGCAATGCCAAACGCCCCCGCCACCCCCACCCCCGTCACCGTCATCGGCGGCGGCTTCGCCGGTCTCACCGCAGCCATCACCGCCGCCGAAGCCGGCGCCCGCGTGACCCTGTACGAGTCCCACCACACCCTCGGCGGCCGCGCCCGCACCGCCGGCGGCCCGTACAAGACGAACGAGGGCCCGCACGCCCTCTACAACGGCGGCCCGCACTGGACCTGGCTCAAGCAGCGCGACCTCATCGGACCGCTGGCCCCCCTGCCGCCCCTCGAAGCCGCCCGCCTCCGCCTCCACCACCGCGGCGCCCTGCACCGCGTACCGCCCCTCGCCATGCTCAGGCTGCTGCGCCACAAGGCCGAACAGGCCCCGGTGGAACAGGACTTCACCACCTGGGCCACCGCCCAGGTCGGCGAGGAGGGCGCGCGCGCCGCCGCGCACTACATGGCGGTCGCGACCTTCCACCACGACCCCGGCTCCCTCTCCGCCCGCTTCCTTCAGGAGCGCCTGCGCCGTGCGACGAAGCTGCCCCCGGAGGCCCACTACCCGCGCGGCGGCTGGGCCTCGGTCATCGACCGCATGGCGGGGCTCGCCTGGAACCTCGGCGTACGCGTGGAGACCCTGGCCCGTGTCGACAGCCTCACCGACGTACCCCAGAACGGCCCGATCATCGTCGCGACCTCCCTCGACGCGGCCCGCCGCCTCCTCGGCGACGAGTCCCTGCGCTGGGAGAGCGGCCGCACCGCCCTCATCGACCTGGCGTTCCGCTCCCGCAAGGGCGACGCCTTCGCCGTCTCCGACCTGGACCGGACGGGCTGGGTGGAGCGCTTCACCGCCCAGGACCGCACGCTGGCCCCCGAGGGCGAACAGCTCGTCCAGGCGCAGATCCCCCTCTCCCCCGACGAGACGAAACACGACGGCGTGGCCCGCGCCGAGCACCTGCTCGACCTCGGTTTCCGCGGCTGGCGCGAGCGCCTGACCTGGCGCCGCGCCTCCGTGGCGAACGGCCGTACCGGCGCGGTCGACCTCCCCGGGACCACCTGGCGCGACCGCCCCGCGATCGACCGCGGGAACGGCGTCTACCTGGCGGGCGACCAGGTCGCGGCGCCCGGCCTGCTCTCCGAGGTGTCGTTCAACAGCGCGGTGGAGGCGGTCACTTTGGCGCTGACGAGGTCGAGGCTTGACCTCAAGTCCGCTTGAGGTCGGAGGGTGGGGTCCCAGAAGCACCGCCCGACCCTCCCGGGCAGCACCGGGCAACCGCGCGGCCCCGGGCGGCCCCGGACCACCCCTCAAGGAGCCCCACCATGCACGCCATCCGCCTCCACGCCTTCGGCCCCGCGGAGAACCTCGTCCACGAGGAGACCGCGGCCCCCGCCCCGGCCGCGGGCCAGGTCCGCGTCACCGTCGCCGCGGCCGGCGTCCACCTCCTGGACACCGCGATCCGCGAGGGTATGCGGGGTCCGCTGCCCGAACTCCCCGCCCTGCCCACCATCCCCGGCCGCGAGATCGCCGGGACGGTCGACGAGCTGGGCGAGGGCGTCGACCCGGAGCTGCTCGGCAAGCGCGTCGTCGCCCACATCGGCTTCGCCCCCGGCGGCTACGCCGAGCAGACCGTCACCGAGGCGTCCCGGCTGCACGTACTCCCCGACGACATGGACTTCGCCGAGGCCGTCGCCCTCATCGGGACGGGGCGTACGACGATGGGGATACTCCAGTTCGCCGAGCTGACGCCCGATTCGGTGGCCGTCATCCCCGCCGCGGCGGGCGGCATCGGCACGCTCCTCACGCAGTACGCCAAGCACAGGGGCGCCACCGTCATCGGTCTCGCGGGCGGCCCGGAGAAGACGGCCCGCGTCCGCGCGAACGGCGCCGACCTCGCCGTGGACTACAAGAACCCCGCCTGGCCCGACGAGGTCCGCGCGTACCTGAAGGAGCGGCTCGACGGCCGCGCCGCCACCGTCGTCTTCGACGGCGTGGGCGGCGACGCGGGCCTGGCCGCGGTCGACCTGCTCGGCCCCGGCGGCGTCCACGTCGTCTTCGGCTGGTCCGGCCAGGGCCTGCACGACGGCGAGGCACTGACCTTCGGCGAGGAGGAGCTGGCCGCGCGCGGCATCACGCAGGTGAACGTCCTCGGCCCGGCGATGATGGCGAAGGCCGGCGGCGACAACCCCGTACGCACCCTGGAGACCGCCGCCCTCGCCGAGGCCGCCACGGGCCACTTCACCCCGGCCGTGCAGCGCTACCCCCTGGCGGAGGCGGCGGCGGCCCACCGCGCCCTGGAGACCCGCGGCACGATGGGCAAGGTCGTCCTGATCCCCTGAGGCGCCCCTGAGAGCCCAGAGCCCCCTGAGGGCCTCCTGCCGACCCCGTCCCCCGGGCCGAAATTCACCTGCCCTCACGGCATCCGGGAACTACCGTCCGTTATATGGATATGGAACCCGTCCAACCCCCCACCCCTTCCGCCTCCTCCGCCTCCTCCATCCAGTTCCGTGATGTCCCCGAGGCGGGGATCGACCGCGCCCTCTCCCTCGCCTACCTCGCCTTCCACGAGAGCCCGGAGGAGGAGAAGCGCAAGCACCACCACGACCTGCTGCTCGGCTGCACCCGCATCGGCGCGTACGACGGGGACGAGCTCGTCGGATTCCTCGCGGCGTTCCCCTTCACGATCTCCGTCCCCGGCGGCGAACTGCCCTGCCCCAGCGTCACGTTCGTCTCCGTCGCGCCGACGCACCGGCGGCGCGGCGTGCTCTCCGGGATGATCGCGGAGCTGTTCGCGAAGGCGACCGCCGAGGCCGCGCCGATCGCCGCCCTGTGGGCGTCGGAGGACGCCATCTACGGCAGGTTCGGCTTCGGCCCGGCCACCCACGGCAACACCGTGGAGATCGACTCCCGCCGCCCGCTGGCCCTGCGCATCGCCCCGGACGAGCGTCCGCTGCGTCTGCTCGACCCCTCCGACGCCCCGGACGTCCTCGGTCCGTACTACGACCGCACGCGCGCCGAACGCCCCGGCCGCCTCGTCCGCACGGAGGCGTGGTGGCGCGAGGAGTGGATGGTGACGGAGGACGAGGAGGACGACGAACTCTCCCCGCCCCGCATCGTCACGCTCGGCTCCCCGGACGCCCCAGGCGCCCCCGCCGAGGCAGGCCACATCGCGGGCTACGCCATCTACCGCACCAAGACCCGCGACGACGCCCCCGGCCTCGTCCGCCTCGACGACCTGGAGGCGGACACCCCCGCCGCGGCCGCCGCCCTCTGGCGCTACCTCGCCTCGATCGACCTGACGGGCCAGATCCGCGCCTGGGGCCGCCCCCTGGACGACCCGCTGCTGCTCTTCGCCGCCGACCGCGACCAGGTGCGCGTCACGGGCCAGTCCCCCGCCCTGTGGGTCCGCCTCATCGACGTACGCGCCGCGCTGACCGCCCGCTCCTGGGCGGCCCCGGTCGACGCGGTCATCGACGTACGCGACGACCGCCTCCCCGCCAACGCGGGCCGCCACCGCCTGACGGCGTCCCCCGAGGGATGTACGTACGAACGGACGGACCGCCCCGCGGACCTCACCCTCGACATACGCGACCTGGCGGCGGCCTACCTCGGCGGCACCGCGATCGACGCCCTGGTCCGCGCGGGCCTCGCCCAGGAACACACGCCGGGCACGGCCACGGCCCTGGACGCGGCGCTGCACACCGACCGACTGCCGCATACCGTGGACGAGTTCTAGAGACCCCGGAGACCAAGGACCCCGAAAAGAAACAGAGGCTAGGCCCCGGCGGGCCGCGGCGAGCCCAGCGCGGTGAGCGCGTCGTCGGCCAGCCGGTACACGGTCCACTCGTCCTGGGGCCGTGCGCCGAGCGACTTGTAGAAGTTGATGGACGGCTCGTTCCAGTTGAGGACGGCCCACTCCAGCCGCTCGTAACCGCGCTCCACGCAGATGCGGGCCAGCTCGGCGAGGAGCGCCTTGCCGTGCCCGGCGCCGCGCGCCTCAGGACGTACGTACAGGTCCTCCAGGTAGATCCCGTGCGCGCCCCGCCACGTCGAGAAGTTGAGGAACCACAGACAGAAGCCCACCACCTCACCGCTCGCGTCGTCCTGCGCGAGGTGCGCGAACGCGGCGGGCCGCTCCCCGAACAGCGCCTCGCGCAGCTGCTCCTCGGTGGCCTTCACCTCATGGGCGGCCTTCTCGTACGCGGCGAGGTCATGGACCAGGGCGTGGATGACGGGGACGTCGGCAGGCGTGGCGGTACGAATCATGGGGGCAGGCTAGCCAGCGGCGGACCGCGGAGGTCAACGCCGTCTCACCATCCAGTCAGCCGCCGCGCGACCTCCAGGTGGTCCGGCACCAGCGGCCGTCCGTCCTCGATCTCCCACAGCGAGTTCTGCAGCACCCGCCCGAGCGTCCAGGCGCGCGCCCGCTCCCTGTCGAGCCCCATGACCTCGGTCATCGCGTCGAACCGCCACCGCACCTCGTCCGGCTCGAAGCGGTTGTCGAGGGCGGGCCACAGATCGAACCCGGGGTCCCCGGCAAGGGGTTTGGGGTCGATGGCGAGCCACGGCTCGCGCTCCGACGCCAGTACGTTCTCGAAGTGCAGGTCCCAGTGGAGCATCCGGTCACCGGCCTCGCCCATGACCTCGCGCACCGCGCCCCCGCACCGCTCCACGAGCGCCCGCTCGACCGGATCCGGGATCGCCTTCAGCGCCCCGGGCAGCTCCGCGACCATCTCGGCCGCGAGGTCGCCGAGTCGGCGCATGCCCTCCGGCGCGGGCCCCGCGGTCAGCCGGGCGAGGAGCCCCGCGATGACGAGGACGGCCTCCCGGGTACCGGCCGCGTCGGCCATCGTGGACAGCATCCGCCCCGAGTCGAGGCGTTCGAGCAGCATCGTGCCGGTCGCCGCGTCGTGGTCCAGGAGCCGGACGGCCCCGTCACCGCCCCACACCCGCAGCGCGACCGGCTCGCCCTCGGTCTCCTCGTCCAGGACCTGGAACTTGACCGCGGCGGGCGTGCCGTCCGCGCGCACCACGGGCAGCACGAGCGCGGCCTGCCCGTGCATCGGCTCCCCGTCGGGCGTCAGCTCCCACCGCTCGGCGAACTCCCTTACCCGCGCGGGCAGTACGTCGATGAAGGCGCGCCCCGCCTCACCCGCGTACAGGTGCTGCGCCTCGACCAGCCCGTCCGGAACACGAATGTCGATCACGCCCGCGACCCTACCGACGCGCGCGCGGCCCCGCCCACGGGTTTTCGGGGCCGCGCACACGGGTTTCCGGGGCCGCGCACCACGGCCGGAGACGTCAGGAAATCCCGGCCTTCTTCAGCTCCTTGGTGAACGCGCCCTGGTCGTAAAGGGCCTCGCCCTCGGCCTTCTCGCCGTCGATGAGGACGGTCGGCGTGGCCTGGACCCCGTCGTCGCTGAAGGCCGACATCGCCTCACCGACCCACTTCTTGTACGTCCCCTTGGTCACCGCCTTGTCGAAGGCGCCGCCCCGCAGCCCGTCGACCCTGTCGGCGATCTTCAGCAGGAAGGCCGGGGTGTAGGCGTCCTGCGACTCCTCCTCGGGCTGGTTGGCGAAGACGGCGGCGTGGTACTGCGGGAACTTGCCCGCCTCCACCGACGCCCGCAGCGCGTTCGCCGCGTTCACCGATCCGCTGCCGCCGAGGTTCTTGTCGAGGAAGGAGGCGATGACGTACTCGACCTTGACCTTGCCGTCGGCGACCGGTCCGACCAGCGCCTGGGCCCCGCCCTCCTCGAACTTCTTGCAGAACGGGCAGCGCGAGTCCTCGTAGACCTTGACCGTATGCTTGGCCTTCGGGTCACCGACGGTGATCACGCCGCCCTTCACCGAAGCTGCCGCCTTGGCGAGTCGGGCGCTGGACGCCGGCGGGGCCTTCGCCTCGGGGCCGTCGGAGGCGGGCCCCTTGGACTTGGGCGCGGACGACGAGGACTTCTCGGCGCCACCACCGTCGCCACTGTCGTCGGGACCGCAGGCGGACGCGGCCACCCCGATCAGCGCCGCGGCGGCCACCGCGGTGACGACGCGCGCGGCCTTGCGCCCGGCCTTGTGTACGGCCATGAGTTGAGCCCTCCCAGTATTCGACACGTTCCGCTCAAAGTATCGGAATCCATCCCGCTGCCCGTGCGCCGAACGCCCCGCCCCGGGGACCCTGAGTCCCGAAGACCAGCTCCCACCCCTGCCCACCGCCCCCACCTGCGCAGTAACGTCCGCGCATGAGCAGCAGCACGACCAACGCGCCCCGCCCCGACTCCTCGTCCGCCTCTTCGTCTGCCACCGTCAACGGCGGCATATCGTTCTGGTACGCGGACGACGGCCTGCCCGCGGCACGCGAACCCCTCACCTCCGACGCCACGGCGGACGTCTGCGTCGTCGGCGGCGGCTACACCGGCCTGTGGACCGCGTACTACCTCAAGAAGGCCGCACCCTTCCTGCGCATCACCGTCCTGGAGCAGAAGTTCTGCGGCTACGGCGCCTCCGGCCGCAACGGCGGCTGGCTCTACAACGGCATCGCGGGCCGCGACCGCTACGCCAAGCTGCACGGGCACGAGGCCGCGGTCCGCCTCCAGCAGGCCATGAACGCGACGGTCGGGGAAGTGATCCGCACCGCGTCCGAGGAGTCCATCGAGGCGGACATCCACCAGGGCGGCGTACTCGAAGTGGCGTACACACCCGCCCAGTTGGCGCGCCTGAAGTCCTTCCACGAGACCGAACTCTCCTACGGCGAGAAGGACCGCACCCTGCTCGGCGCCCGCGAGACCGCCGAGCGGATCCGCGTCGCGGGCGCCGTCGGCTCCACCTGGACGCCGCACGGAGCGCGCCTGCACCCGGTGAAGCTGGTCAAGGGCCTGGCGCGGGCCGTCGAGGCGCTCGGCGTCACGATCCACGAGTCGACGCCGGTCACGGAGATCAAGCCGAAACACGCGGTCACCCCGTACGGCACGGTCCGCGCCCCCTACGTCCTGCGCTGCACGGAGGGCTTCACGGCCTCCCTCAAGGGCCAGCGCCGCACCTGGCTCCCCATGAACTCCTCGATGATCGCGACGGAACCCCTGACACCGGCCCAGTGGGAGTCGATCGGCTGGGAGGGCCGTGAAACCCTCGGCGACATGGCCCACGCGTACATGTACGCCCTGCGCACCGCCGACGACCGCATCGCACTCGGCGGCCGCGGCGTCCCCTACCGCTACGGCTCGAAAACGGACAACGACGGCCGCACCCAGGCCGCCACGATCGAGGCGCTCCACACCATCCTGACCCGCTTCTTCCCCCAGCTGGCCGGGGTCCGCGTGGCCCACGCCTGGTCCGGCGTGCTCGGCGTCCCCCGCGACTGGTGCGCGACGGTCACCCTGGACCGCGCGACGGGCCTGGGCTGGGCGGGCGGCTACGTCGGCTCGGGCGTGGCCACCGCCAACCTCGCCGCGCGCACCCTGCGGGACCTGGTCCAACAGGACTCGGGCCAGGCGGGCCCCACGGACCTCACGACCCTGCCCTGGGTCAACCACAAGGTCCGCAAGTGGGAACCGGAACCCTTCCGCTGGCTGGGCGTCCACGGCATGTACGCCACCTACAACGCCGCCGACCACCGCGAACGCACCACCCCCACCACGGCCTCCTCCCGCCTGGCCCGCCTGGCGGACCGAGTGGCGGGCCGCCACTGACGCCCCCTTGAAGCCGCCCCCTGACGGACCCGCCCCCGGCGTCAAGGCCCCCCGGTCAGCAGCTCGGTGACCCCCCGCTCGGACCAGTGCCCCAAGGCGCCGGGGCAGGCGGCGACGTAGGCGGCGACCTCTTCCACGTCCCACCCGCCCGCGGACAGGAGCCCCGAGGCCAGGAAGCGTACGTAGGCGGGCGCCGGGGGGACCCAGCGCACGTCGTCCATGCCCCAGGGCGCCGTGAAGGTCAGCACGGGCATGCCGTCGACCCGGCCCGCGCACACGAGCGTCTCGTACCGGCCGTCTCCGAGCACATCCCGCCCCCGCGTGAGCGCCTGCGTCAGATCGAGGTCGGCGCCCGGCTCCCGGTACATCTCCTGAGCCGCGATGTCGGAGAACTGCCCGGCGGTCACCAGGTGGGCCCGGGCCAGGACACGCCCGCTCGCATGCGGGTCGTAGAAGGCCCTGCCGCCGCCCCACATCAGCGACTCGGTCGCGAAGTACATCGCACCGGGCAACTCCACGGGCACGGACCGGGCGGGCATGGCGGGGTCACGGCACCCCGGACACTCCTTCGCCCCACCCGACGGCCGGCCACCCCGGATATAGGCGGCGAGCCGGTCCAGGTGCGTGTTCGAGCCGTACGACGCGTACCAGACCCGGGCGGCTGGGCCGGGGTTCATATGGAGCCCCCTGTCGGATTCGAACCGACGACCTACGCATTACAAGTGCGTTGCTCTGGCCATCTGAGCTAAGGAGGCATGCACGGGCCCGCACATGCATGTGGTCGTGCCCGAGCAGTGTAACCAACGACGTCCGTCCGCCCGGCGGAAATTTCCGCGGACCCAGCCGCGCCCCGACTACTGACAGACCACGGACCTCCGGGGTACGGTCACGAGCAGTTCACTCAGGTGGACTACACCACTCCCTCTACTCGGATCGTCCGGCACGTTCCTGCCGGTGAAGGGGGCCCTCACCATGGCCACTGTTACGTTCGACAAGGCGACCCGCACCTACCCGGGTTCCGACAAGCCCGCCGTCGACGGCCTCGACATCGAGATCGAGGACGGCGAGTTCCTCGTACTCGTCGGCCCGTCCGGCTGCGGCAAGTCCACCTCGCTCCGGATGCTCGCGGGGCTCGAGGACGTGAACGCCGGCGCGATCCGCATCGGGGAGCGCGACGTCACGCACCTGCCGCCCAAGGACCGGGACATCGCCATGGTGTTCCAGAACTACGCGCTCTACCCGCACATGACCGTCGCCGACAACATGGGCTTCGCCCTGAAGATCGCCGGTGTCAACAAGGCCGAGATCCGCCAGAAGGTCGAGGACGCGGCGAAGATCCTGGACCTCACCGAGTACCTGGGCCGCAAGCCCAAGGCGCTCTCCGGCGGTCAGCGCCAGCGCGTGGCCATGGGCCGCGCCATCGTGCGCGAGCCCCAGGTCTTCCTCATGGACGAGCCGCTCTCCAACCTCGACGCCAAGCTGCGTGTGTCGACGCGTACGCAGATCGCCTCGCTCCAGCGCCGCCTCGGCATCACCACCGTGTACGTCACCCACGACCAGGTCGAGGCCATGACCATGGGCGACCGCGTGGCCGTGCTCAAGGACGGGCTCCTCCAGCAGATCGACTCGCCCCGCAACATGTACGACCGCCCGGCGAACCTCTTCGTCGCGGGCTTCATCGGCTCCCCCGCCATGAACCTCGTCGAGGTCCCGATCACCGACGGCGGCGTGAAGTTCGGCAACTCCGTGGTGCCGGTCAACCGCGAGGCCCTGTCCGCCGCCGCCGACCGCGGCGACCGCACGGTCACCGTCGGCGTCCGCCCGGAGCACTTCGACATCGTCGAGCAGGACGGCGCCGCCGCGAAGTCCCTCTCCAAGGCGACCGAGGACGCCCCGGCCGGTCTCGCCGTCTCCGTCAACGTCGTCGAGGAGCTGGGCGCCGACGGATACGTCTACGGCTCCGCCGAGGTCGACGGCGAGCACAAGGACCTCGTCGTCCGCGTGAACGGCCGCCGCGTCCCGGAGAAGGGCAGCCAGCTGCACGTCGTACCGCGGCCGGGCGAGACCCACGTCTTCTCCACGTCGACGGGCGAGCGCCTCTCCGACTGACGGACACCGCCACGAGCACACCCGAGGGGCCCCGCACCGAGCGCGCGCGGGGCCCCTCGGCGCGTCCGCGGGGCCCGCCCACGACGACGGCGTTGTCGACAAATACCCCGGCACACCGGTCATTTCGCCCGGGCCTCGTCAACACCGCACCAGGGAAACCCTCTTCGCCGTCGCTCGACCGAGTGACAAAATGTCGCCAAATCATCACCGAGCGCTACGCTGCCACGCGTGACGCACTCCGCCAACTACACCCAGAAGCCGCGCCGAGCCCACCGGGGCCCCGCCCGCCGCATCGGCCGCACGCTCGCTCTCGTCCTGCCCGTGATGCTGGTGCTTTCCGGGACCCTCGCGGTCACCAGCGTCAACTGGTCGGGGAACTCGTCGGATTCGATGCTCACCGCATCCGCCGACAACCTCTCCGTACCGGCCAAGTCCCGCGCCCCGCAGGACATCCTGCGCGACCGGCTCCTCCTGGAACTCCAGGAGAAGAACCCCGGCATCGCGCTCACCCACCTCCAGCAGGAGGTGAACCGCCACCCGTCGCTCGCCCGCCACTGCGTCGCCATCGCCCGCGCCCTCGGCCGGGCCGCCGTGCAGAAGTACGGCCCGACCCGCGCCCAGTCGTACGCGCGGCCCGTGTGCGACACGTCGTACGCGTCGGGCGTGGCGGCCCATCTGAACGGCTGAGCCGACCGGCCCGACGCGCCGCGTAGGGTTTCCGGCATGACCACGCTGAACCCCACGCAGGCCGTAGTCCTGGCCGGAGGCCAAGGCTCCCGCCTCCGGCCGTACACCGACGACCGGCCCAAGCCGATGGTCGAGATCCCCGGCACGGGGACCCCGATCATCGGCCATCAGCTCGCCTGGCTGGCCGCGGAGGGTGTGACGGACGCCGTCGTCTCCTGCGGCCACCTCGCCGAGGTCCTCCAGGAGTGGCTCGACTCCGCCGACCTCCCGCTGAACGTCACCACGGTCGTCGAGAAGGAGCCCCTCGGCCGCGGCGGCGGCCTCAAGTACGCCGCCCGCCACCTCCCCCACGCCGACCAGCCCTGGTACGCGACGAACGGCGACATCTGGACCCGCTTCTCGCTGCGCGACATGGCGGCCTTCCACGCCGAGCGCGACGCCACCGCGACCCTCGCCCTGGCCCGCCCCCGCATCCCGTGGGGCGCCGTCGAGACGGACGCGTTCGGCCACATCACGGACTTCATCGAGGCCCCGCCGTCCCCGTACCTCATCAACGCGGGCGTCTACGTCTTCTCCTCGTCCTTCACCGCGCTCCTGCCCGACCTCGGCGACCACGAGCGCACCACGTTCCCCCGCCTGGCCCGCGCCAAGCGCCTGGCGGGCTTCCCGCTGCCCCAGGGCGCCTACTGGCGGGCGATCGACACCGCGAAGGACCTCACCGAGGCCGCCAAGGAACTGGCCGCCCAGGCCCGTTGAGCCCCCCCCCCCCCCCCCCCGCACCCACTTCATACGTACGCCGGAGGGGCCCCGCACACCGTGTGTGCGGGGCCCCTCCGGCGTACCACCACTGGATCAGCGGCCGAGGACACCGCCGAGGAGGCCACCGGGCTCCTCGCCCCCGGCGCCGCCGGAGCCGCCCGAACCACCGGTACCGCCCGTGCCCCCACCGGTGCTGCCACCGCTGGTCGCCGGTCCCGCGGTCGAGGCCGGCGGCGCCTGCTGCTGTTGCTGCTGCCGCTGGGGCGCCGACTGCTGCGGCGGGGCCTGGCCCGCCGTGCTGCTGCCCTGCGTCTGGCTCGGCTGCGTTGAGCCCGCCGTGCCCGTCTCGCGGACCGCGCCCGGGGCCGTGGCCCCCTGCGAGGGCCGCGCGGAGCTGCCCTGCGTCGGGGAGCCCGGCGAGGCCGAGGGGCTCTGCGCCTTGCGGTCCTGCCGCTTCTTCGCGGGGTCCCCGGGGAGCGGGGAGCCCGGCAGGTTGTTGCGCGGGGCCTCGCCGGGGCCGGGCACGGTGACCCGGTCCGCGTCCCGCACCGCGCCGCCGAGCAGCGAGCCGAGCAGCAGCGTGAGGCCGATCGCGACCGCGCCGACCAGAGCGCCGCGCCGCAGCACGCGCCGCCGCAGCTCCCAGATGTCGGCGCGCGGCCCGAGCGTGCGCCAGGCCTCTCCCGCGAGGCGGCCGTCCACGGAGTAGACGGGGGCGCCCGCGATGATCAGCGGCGACCAGGCGGCGAGGTAGATGATGTCCGGCGCGTCGTAGGCGGGGACGGTCTTCCAGCTGACGGTGACGATGAGCGCCGCGGAGAGCAGCACGCCGATGGAGGCGGCGACCCGCTGCCAGAGCCCGAGCACCGTCAGGAGGCCGACGATGACCTGGAGGAAGGCGATGCTGAGCCCGGCGCCCACCGGGTGCTGGAGGGCGAAGTCGCGCAGCGGCTCGGCCAGCGCCCACGGGTGCAGCGAGTTGAGCCACTTGACCATGGAGCCGCGCTCGCCGCCGTCGAAGTAGACGGGGTCGCAGAGCTTGCCCATGCCGGCGTAGATGGAGATGAAGCCGAGGAAGACGCGCAGCGGGAGGAGGACCACGCCGAGGTTCATCCGGCGGCCGGGGTAGTAGGCGTGGCGCACCGGGTCGGCACCGTGCCGCCGCTTGCGCTCCTCGGCCTCGGTCTCGGTCTCGCCGTCGGCGTACTCGTCGTAGCCGTCGTAGCCGTCGTACGTGTCGTCGCCGTACCGCTCGCGCTCTTGTGCGAGCCGCTCGTCGTAGTCGCTGCTGGGCATCCGCATCTGCGGCAGCAGCTGGGTCCGGGGGTCAGGGCCGCCCGCGCCGACGACGGGCGTCTCGGCGGTCTCGGGTCCGTCGTCGAGGTCGACGCGCGGGATGACCTGCGTGGCGCCGCCGTCGTCGTAGGGCCCTGCCTCTTCGGCCGAACGGCGCACGCTGCTGCCGCGCACGGCCTGCAGCAGTCTGATCGCGCCGGTGTCGTCCGGATCGGACTTCCCGCTCCAGACGACGGGCGCGCGGCGCTTGGCGGCCGCGCCCACGGCGGGGATCCGCACCGTCTCTTCGGGGAGGCCCAAGTGCCGTGAGATACGCGGGGATTGAATGCGCCCAGCGGCGGGGAGCTGCACGCGGAAGCTCGCGTGCGCGACGATGACCTGCGCCGGGTCGCTCGGCACCTTCACCATGCTCAGCGCGGGAGCTTCGTCGAAGCCTGACGAGCTTCCCCCTGTGGGTGTGCGGGGTGTTCTGGTGTCCACACTCATCTAACCGAGTGATGTGTGTTTAGGACACTGCCTTGACCACGCGGAAATGTCCGGACCGCGTCAAGAGATCCCCGTCAAGGGACCACACGGCCCGGACATCAGTACGCCCGGCAACACTTACGCGCACCGACCGGCAACGCTCACACGCGCCGGCCGGCACCACTCACGCGCGGCGCCGCGACGCCTCGTAAAGCACCACACCGGCGGCGACACCGGCGTTCAGCGACTCCGCGCCACCCGGCATCGGGATCCGCACCCGGAAGTCGCACGTCTCGCCGACGAGGCGGGACAGGCCCTTGCCCTCGCTGCCCACGACGATGACGACCGGGCCGCCGAGCGCCTCCATGTCGCCGACCTCCTGCTCGCCGTCGGCCGCGAGGCCGACGACGGTGACGCCCGCCTTCTTGTACGCCTCGAGCGTCCGCGTCAGGTTCGTGCACCGGGCGACCGGCGTACGCGCGGCCGCGCCCGCCGAGGTCTTCCAGGCACCGGCCGTCATACCGGCGGCCCGCCGCTCCGGCACGACGACGCCGTGGCCGCCGAACGCCGCCACGGAGCGGATGACCGCGCCGAGGTTGCGCGGGTCGGTCACGCCGTCGAGCGCGACGATCAGCGGGTCCTCACCGGCGTCGTACGCGGCGGCGGCGAGGTCCTCGGGGTGCGCGTACTTGTACGGCGGGACCTGGAGGACGAGGCCCTGGTGGTTGAGGCCGTTCGTCATCCGGTCCAGCTCGGGCCGCGGCGCCTCCATGAGGTGGATGCCGCCGCGCTCGGCCGCGAGCTGGAGCGCCTCGCGCACCCGCTCGTCGTTGTCGATGAACTGCTGGACGTAGAGCGTGGAGGCGGGCACGCCGTCGCGCAGCGCCTCGAAGACGGGGTTGCGGCCGACGACCATCTCGGAGGCCTGCTTGCCGCCGCGCCCCTTCTGCGCGGGGCGGCGGCCCGCGGCCTTCTTGGCCTTGGCGGCGGCGATGCGGTTCTTCACGTGCCCCTTGCGCGCCTCGGCGGGCGGCGTCGGACCCTTGCCCTCAAGGCCGCGGCGCCGATTGCCGCCGCTGCCGACCTGCGCGCCCTTCTTGCCGGACATGCGGCGGTTGTTAGCGGCCATGACCTACCTGTCTGTTGTGATGCGAGTGCGCGTACGTCCGTACGCGCGAAGGTGTACGTCTATGAAGTGTGCCGCCCAGAACGCCGGGCGGCACATCTGCGGGTGCTAACGCGGCCCGAGCGTCCAGCGCGGCCCGGCCGGGCTGTCCTCGATGACGAGGCCCGACTGGTTCAGCTGGTCGCGGATGGCGTCGGCGGTGCCCCAGTCCTTGCGGCCCCGGGCGGCCTCGCGCTGGTCGAGGACCATGCGGACGAGGGTGTCGACGACGCCGTGGAGGTCTTCGCCGCGGTCGCTCTCGCCACCGGCCCAGTGCGGGTCGAGCGGGTCGAGGCCGAGGACGCCGAGCATGGCCCGCACCTCGGCGAGGCGCTGCACGGCGGCTTCCTTGTCGTCGGCGGCCAGGGCGGAGTTGCCCTGCCGGACCGTGGTGTGCACGATGGCGAGCGCCTGCGGGACGCCCAGGTCGTCGTCCATGGCGTCGGCGAACGCGGGCGGCACCTCGGCGGCGGGCTCGACGGCCCCGCCCGCCTTCTCCACCACGCGCTGCACGAAGCCCTCGATACGGGCGAACGCGGACTCGGCCTCGCGCAGGGCCTCCTCGCTGTACTCGATCATCGAGCGGTAGTGCGGGGTGCCCAGGTAGTAGCGCAGGACGATCGGGCGCCACTGCTTGACCATCTCGCTGACGAGGACCGAGTTGCCGAGCGACTTCGACATCTTCTCGCCGCTCATGGTGACCCAGCCGTTGTGCACCCAGAAGCGCGCGAACGCGTCGCCGAAGGCCTTGGCCTGGGCGATCTCGTTCTCGTGGTGCGGGAAGATCAGGTCGATCCCGCCGCCGTGGATGTCGAACTCGCGGCCGAGGTACTTGTGGGCCATCGCCGAGCACTCCAGGTGCCAGCCGGGGCGGCCGCGGCCGAAGGGCGTCTCCCAGGCGGGCTCGCCCGGCTTGACCGCCTTCCACATGGCGAAGTCGCGGGGGTCCCGCTTGCCCGCGACGCCCTCGTCGGGCTGGCGCAGGTCGTCGATGTCCTGGTTGGACAGCTCCAGGTAGCCGGGCCAGGACCGCACGTCGAAGTAGACGCTGCCGTCGGCCTCGTAGGCGTGGCCTCGCTCGATGAGGCCGCGCATCATCTCGACCATCTCGGTGATGTGGCCGGTGGCGCGGGGCTCGTAGGTGGGCGGCAGGCAGCCCAGCGCGTCGTAACCGCTGTTGAAGGCGCGCTCGTTCTCGTACCCGATCGACCACCAGGGGCGGCCCTGCTCGGCCGACTTCTTGATGATCTTGTCGTCGATGTCGGTCACGTTCCGCACGAACGTCACGTCGTAGCCGCGGTAGGCGAACCAGCGGCGCATGATGTCGAAGTTTAGGCCGGACCTGATGTGCCCGATGTGCGGGGCCGCCTGCACCGTGGCACCGCAGAGGTAGATCGAGACACAGCCTTCGTGCAGGGGGCTGAAGTCACGGATCTGCCGGGCGCTGGTGTCGTACAGGCGAATCGTCACCACTCCAGGGTAGTGGGCGCGGGACAGTGCCCCACGCCCCCTTGGCCCACAGGGCACGGAACTGTGACGCGGGGCGCCCTCAGGCCTGCCCGCGGGCCCGCCCTCAGACCCGCCCCACGACCTTCCGCGCGGAGACCCGCACCACCACGCGCGGGGCGTCGTCCTTCGAGGCGGGGTTGAACTCGGCGTACTTCTTGCCCGTGTACTTCAGCGACAGCTCGTCGATGAGTTCCTGGCCGCCCTCGGTCGTCAGCTGTGCCGTGCCGCGGATCTCCGCGTACGTATAAGGCGCGTCGAAGGGCTGGAGCAGCACCGTCACGCGCGGATCGCGGCGCAGGTTCTTCTCCTTGCGGCGGCCGATCGTCGTGGAGAACAGCACGTCGTCGCCGTCCCGCTTCACCCAGACCGGCGACAGCTGCGGGCTGCCGTCGGGCTGGATGGTGGCGACGGTGATGAAGGACGGGGCGTCGAGGAGGGCTTTGAGCTGGTCGGACAGTGCGGCGGACATGGCTTCACTCCTTCGGGGACGATCGGCTGCGAGAGCCTCGCCGGTACGAGCCATACCCCTACCCGATATCGCCGTCAGTGCGACGTACGTACGACCAACGCGGTGGCGACCGCGGCGAGGCCGTCCCCGCGGCCGGGGAAGCCGAGGCCGTCGGTGGTGGCCCCGGAGACCGAGACCGGCGCGCCCACGGCGTCGGAGAGCACCTTCTGCGCCTCGTCGCGGCGCTTGCCGATCTTCGGGCGCGGGCCGATGACCTGCACGGCCACGTTGCCGACGGTGAAACCGGCGTCCCGCACGATGCGGGCGGCCTCGGTGAGGAGGGTCAGGCCCGAGGCGCCGGACCACTCGGGGCGGCCGGTGCCGAAGTGCGCGCCGAGGTCGCCGAGGCCGGCCGCGGAGAAGAGCGCGTTGCACGCGGCGTGCGCGACGACGTCGGCGTCGGAGTGTCCGGCGAGCCCCGGTCCCTCGTCCTCCCACTTCAGGCCCGCGCACCACAGCTCGCGGCCCTCTTCGAAGGCGTGGATGTCGGTGCCGATGCCGACGAGGGGCAGTACGGGGGCCGGCTCAGAAGCCATCGTTGGCCCTCCGGCGCGCGAGGACGGCCTCCGCGAGGAGGAGGTCGAGGGGGCGTGTCACCTTGAAGGCCTCCTCGTGGCCGGGCACGACGACGACGGGCAGACCCAGCTGCTCGACCATGCTGGCGTCGTCCGTGACGTTGTCGGTGACGCTCTCGTGGGCGCGTACGAGCGTGGCGCGGTCGAAGCCCTGCGGGGTCTGCACCGCGCGCAGCCTGGCCCGCTCGGGGGTGGCCACGACGGGCTCGGCCTCGCCGGGCGCGGCCGCGGGCTCGACCTGCTTGACGGTGTCGGTCAGCGGGAGCGCGGGCACCACGGCGGGCGCTCCTTCGCGCACGGCCGCGATGACGCCGTCGACCGTGTCGACGGGCACCAGCGGGCGGGCCGCGTCGTGCACCAGCACGATGTCGATGCCGGGCGGCAGCGCGTCCAGGCCGGCCCGCACGGACTCCTGGCGGGAGTCACCGCCGGGCACGACGAGGAAGTCGGTGCGCTCGGGCAGCGCGTGGTCGTCGAGGAGCGTCTTGACCTCGGGGGCGCCGTCGGGGGGTGCCACGACGATGACGAGGGAGACGGCGCGGGACGCCGCCATGGCGCGGACGGCGTGGATGAGTATCGGGGTGCCGTTCAGCGCGCGGAGCGCTTTGGGGGCGCCAGGGCCGAGGCGCACGCCCCGTCCTGCCGCGGGAATGACCACCGCGGTACGGGATTCGCTAGACATCGGTTCCGTTCAGGTTTGTGTGCTCGGCCGACGTGGGTATGGCCTCACCGTGTCGGGCACGACATGTCGACCGGACCCTTTCCGTGAATCCGATCGAGCCAGCTGCCCGAGCCCGGCACGCCAAACAGGGCTGAACATGCCGCAGCGCCCGGCGACTCCCCTTGAGGGTCAGCGGGCACCGCGGCATCATTGCGCCAGTGACGACGGCGTCAGGACGCGAGGACCTCGTCGAGCAGGGCCTCGGCCTTGTCCTCGTTCGTGTTCTCCGCGAGCGCCAGCTCGCTCACCAGAATCTGCCGCGCCTTGGCGAGCATGCGCTTCTCACCGGCGGACAGTCCACGCTCACGCTCCCGACGCCACAGGTCACGCACGACTTCCGCGACCTTGATGACATCGCCGGAGGCGAGCTTCTCGAGATTTGCCTTGTAGCGACGCGACCAGTTCGTGGGCTCTTCGGCGTACGGCGCGCGCAGTACCTCGAAGACCCGGTCCAGCCCGTCCTGACCGACCACATCACGCACGCCGACGAACTCCGCATTGTCCGCTGGCACACGCACCGTCAGATCGCCCTGGGCGACCTTCAGCACCAAGTAGGTCTTGTCCACGCCTTTGATCTGGCGAGTTTCGATAGCCTCGATCAGCGCGGCCCCGTGATGGGGATAGACCACGGTGTCGCCAACCTTGAACGTCATGTGACAGGTACCCCTTCCGTGGCTATCCATCCTAACACGAGAACCGCCTCTTCTGAATGGCGTTTTCGCAGGTCAGGGCATATCTCGGGGCTTGACAACAGCAACAGGAACGTGCTGCGGAGGGCTGTCGGAACGGGGTATTCGCAGGTCGGAGCGGCTCTCCGGGGAGGCGGAAACGCGGGCGTTATGCGCCCCTCAAGAGGCCCAGGAGGGGCCGAACGTCCCGGTTTGCGCGGTTCCAAGCGGTGAACTTTCGCTGCTCCGTTCGGAGGCCGGAGAGGCGTACCGCACTCCGTCGGACAGGATTCCAGAATTGATCAAGCCGCCGGATGATCAATTTCCCGGCTCCCCACGCATTCCTTACCGGAAATCCGCGAGACGTTCGGGGCGGCGCTCTTGACGGCGCTTATGTGAATGATGAACGAGGGAGCAATGAGACGGGCTCGCGGCCCCGAGGGGCGGGTCGGGTGCGGCGGTGTGGGAACGGCTCGGTAACCTAAGCGCGCTGACACACCCTTAGGGCGGCTCCACGGTCGCCTCAGGGCGGCTTCACGGCCGTCCGCCCCCTCCCGTATCGCCCACGTTCAAGGAGTAGCCGCCGCCGTGAGCCGCAGCCTTCGACGCGGCGCCATCGCCGCCACCGCCATCGCGTTCTCGCTTGCCTCGCTCGCCGCGTGCGGCGCCGGGAACAACGCTCAGACGCTGGAGGTCAAGCCGGACAACGCGGCCACCTCCGTCGGTGACATCAAGATCCAGAACGCCATGGTCATCACCCAGCCGGACCTGAAGTCCAAGGGCCCGGCCGTGGTCGCCGCGACGGTCTTCAACGCCGGCACGACCGCCCAGAGCCTGGAGTCGATCACGGTCGACGGCACCGGCAAGAAGGCCAAGATCACGCCCGCGAAGGACGACAAGACGTCCAAGCCGAACCAGCTGACCATCCCGGCCGGCGGCTCCGTCGTCATCGGCGGCAAGGACAACGCCTCGGCCGTCCTGCCCAGCAGCCGCGACGCCGTCAAGGACGGCAACGCGCAGCGGATCACCTTCGCCTTCAGCGAGACCGGGAACGTGAAGCTCAAGGCGTTCGTCGTGCCCGCCGAGGGCTACTTCAAGGAGTGGGGCCCGACCGAGGTGCCGCAGGCGCCGGGCGCCAAGCCGGGGCAGTCGGGCAAGCCGGGCCAGTCCGGTAAGCCGGGCCAGTCCGGTAAGCCCGGTCAGTCCGGTGAGCCGGGCGAGCCTTCCACGGGTGCCTCCACCGACCCGTCGGGCCACGCGTCCGGTGCCGCGAGCACGGACCCGTCGGGCTCCGCCTCGCACAGCGCGGACGCCGGTACGGGTACCGAGCACTGATCGACGTACGTATGAAGAGGGCGGGACCCCGGCCGGGGTCCCGCCCTCTTCGTCGTCAGGGGCCGCTCGCGGTTTACGGCTCGAACTTGTAGCCGAGGCCGCGGACCGTCACCAGGTAGCGCGGGGCGCCCGGGTCCGGCTCGATCTTGGCGCGCAGGCGCTTGACGTGGACGTCGAGGGTCTTGGTGTCGCCCACGTAGTCCGCGCCCCAGACGCGGTCGATGAGCTGCATCCGGGTCAGGACGCGGCCCGCGTTGCGCAGGAGCATCTCCAGGAGGTCGAACTCCTTCAGCGGCAGGTCGACCTTGGAGCCGGAGACCGTGACCACGTGGCGGTCGACGTCCATGCGGACGGGGCCCGCCTCCAGGGCCTGCGGGGTGACCTCCTCCGGCTCGCCCCGGCGGCGCAGGACCGCGCGGATGCGGGCGACCAGTTCGCGCGAGGAGAAGGGCTTGGTGACGTAGTCGTCGGCTCCTATTTCGAGGCCGACCACCTTGTCGATCTCGCTGTCCTTGGCGGTGACCATGATCACCGGGACGTTGGAGCGGCTGCGCAGCTGGCGGCAGACCTCGGTGCCGGGCAGGCCGGGCAGCATCAGGTCGAGCAGGACGAGGTCGGCGCCGTTGCGCTCGAATTCGTCGAGTCCGTCCGGGCCGGTGGCCGCGATGGCGACCTCGAAGCCCTCTTTGCGGAGCATGTAGGACAGAGCGTCGCTGAAGGATTCCTCGTCCTCGACGACGAGCACTCGGGTCACGGAAGGACCTCCGGGGCAGGAATGGGTTCGTACGTAGTGGTCGCGGCGGACGCGGGGGCGCCATCGGGGACGGCGTGCTCCGCGCTGGGTCCGCCGCCGTGACGTGATCCGCGTTCGCGGTGCGCGGCCGCCTCCGGCAGCCGCAGGGTGAAGGTGGAGCCCTGTCCCTCGGAGCTCCACACGGTGACCTCTCCGCCGTGCGAGGCGGCGACGTGCTTGACGATGGCGAGGCCGAGGCCGGTGCCGCCGGTGGCCCGGGAGCGGGCCGGGTCGACGCGGTAGAAGCGCTCGAAGATGCGCTCCTTGTCCTTGTCGGAGATGCCGATGCCCTGGTCGGTGACCGCGACCTCGATGAGGTCCCCGCCGGGTGCGGTGACCCGGCGGGCGGCTATCCCCACCCGGGTGCGGGCGGGGCTGTAGTTCACGGCGTTCTCGACGAGGTTGCCGAGGGCCGCGGCGAGCTGGCCGCGGTTGCCCCAGATCTGGAGCTCGGCGGTCCCCCCGGCGGCCAGGGTGATCTGCTTGTGGGAGGCCTGGTGGCGGCTGCGGTCGATCGCCTCCGCCACCAGTTCGTCGACGCGGACGGGCTCGGCGTCCTCCAGGGGGTCGTCGTTCTGGACGCGGGAGAGGTCGATCAGCTCCTGCACGAGGTTGGTGAGGCGGGTCGCCTCGATCTGCATGCGGCCCGCGAAGCGTTCGACCGCCTCGGGGTCGTCGGAGGCGTCCATGACGGCCTCGGAGAGGAGGCTGAGGGCGCCCACGGGGGTCTTCAGCTCGTGGGACACGTTCGCCACGAAGTCGCGGCGTACGGCCTCGATGCGGCGGGCCTCCGTGAGGTCCTCGACCAGGAGCAGCACGAGCCGGGAGCCGAGGGGGGCCACCCGGGCCGAGACCGCGAGGGCCTCGCCGCGGCCGGTGCCGCGCCGGGGGAGGTCCAGTTCGACCTGGCGTATCTCCCCGTCGCGGCGGGTGTCGCGGGCCATCTGGAGCATCGGCTCGACGGCGAGCTTGCCGCCGCGGACGAGTCCGAGCGCGTACGCCGCCGAGCTGGCCTTGACCACGCTGTCGGCCTCGTCGAGTACGACCGCGGAGGAGCGCAGCACGGAGAGGACCGTGTCCACGCCGGGTGGCAGGACGGGGTCCGTGTGCAGGGAGGTCCGGGTGGGGCGTTTCTGTTCGCGCTCGCTCCAGCGGAACGCCAGCATGGCGATGACGCCGGTGCACACCCCGGCGATCGCTGCAGCTGCGGCGACCGCCGCGTTCACGTCCATGCGTCCAGGTTATGCGCCGGGTCGGTGTCGGCCACAGCCAAACGGGTGCCGCCTCGAACACTCGTCGCTCAGAGTTCACCATGGGGACGGCACCGGTTCATTTCCCCCGGTCGGGGCGGGGCGGGCCCGTTCGGAGGTGTCGTACCGCGTCGCCCACAGTTCACCTTGATGACGGTGGCGGTTCATTCGGGGTGCCGGAAACGGACGGTTAAGGGCCGCACCGTGGGAGCGTAGGGGCCAGCCCCCTGAGACGTACCGAGAGAGGGACAGCCACATGCGGGACGCGTACCACGAGGAACTTGACTCGATCGGCGAGAGCCTGGTCGAGATGGCCCGCCTGGTCGGGTCCGCGATCGGGCGCGCCACGACGGCCATGCTCGACGCCGATCTGAAGCTGGCCGAGAGCGTGATCGCCGCCGACCAGAAGGTCGACGATCTCCAGCACGAGCTGGAGGCGCGGGCGATAGCCCTGCTCGCGCGGCAGCAGCCGGTCGCCACGGATCTGCGCATCGTCGTGACCTCGCTGCGGATGAGCGCCGACCTGGAGCGCTCGGGCGACCTCGCCCAGCACGTCGCCAAGCTGGCCCGGCTGCGCTTCCCGGACTCGGCGGTGCCGCGGGACCTGCAGGCCACGATCCTGGAGATGGGCCAGCTCGCGCAGCGCCTGATGGCGAAGGCGGCGGAGGTCATCATCACCAAGGACGTCGATCTCGCGCTCCAGCTGGAGCAGGACGACGACGAGATGGACCAGCTGCACCGCACGCTCTTCCAGCACCTGATGGACGACCGCTGGAAGCACGGCATCGAGACGGCCGTCGACGTGACGCTGCTCGGCCGCTACTACGAGCGCTTCGCGGACCACGCGGTCTCGGTCGCGAAGCGGGTCGTGTACCTGGTCACGGGCGAGCACGCGGACGAGATCCAGGCGTCGGGGCCGGGGGCGGGCTCCGCGTCGGTGGAAGGGGCCTAGGTCTTCCTCGCCGCGCGCGCGTGCCCCGCACGGGATCGATTGCCGTGCGGGGCACGTGTGTTTCTGTCGGGCGTCAGCCGCAGCCGCCGCCGCACTGGCATGAGCCGCCGGACTGACAGCCGCACGAGCAGCCGGGGCCGCAGCTGCAGTTCATCTCTATGACTACGGGCGTGGGGGACTCGGCCATGGGTCTCCTCCTCGAAGGCGTACGGAACGCACTTGCCTGCGCCCATTCCAACCCCGCCGGGCAGGGCGCATCAACGGCGCACGCGCGCTTATCTCGTTTCGGGCCCCGGTCGGCCCCGGGGGAGAGCCACCTCGTAAAACTCCCTCCGCTCCCTCCACTCCTGTCACAGACATGCCATAGCCTGCGCTGTGAACGGGGGTTCCGGGCCCGGGCACACGGCCCGGGCCTTCCATGTGGGGGGTCACATCAACGTGCGTACGCGCACCCTCTCGACCGCGACGGCGCTCGCGGTCCTCTTCAGCTCGGCGGCGCTTGTCGCCGTCGCGTCCGGTCCGGCCGCGGCCGACTCCGACAAGCTCCTGGACGTGCGGTCGGCCGGTGACGTCCTGGTCGACGGCGAACACCGGCGCGTCTACGTGTCCGACCCCAAGGGCGGCAAGATCGTCGTCACGGACTACGCGGGCACCGCCAAGGCCACCCTGGACGGGCTGCCGGACGTCGAGGGCCTCGCGCTCTCGCCCGACTCCGGCCAGGTGTACGCGGCGGTCGCGGGCCTGAACCGGATCGTCTCCGTGGAGACGGCCTCGTACTCCCAGACCGCCAGTCACGCCCTCGGCGGTGCCGAGAAGCCGCGCACGCTGGCGTGGGCGAGCGGCAAGCTCTGGTTCGGCCACGGGCGCTCCGGCGAGGGCGGCATCGGCTCGCTGGACCTCTCCGGGAGCGAGCCGGTCGTGGCGCTCGGCCAGGAGGGCGAGGCGGACTTCTACGGCGCGCCCGAGCTGGGCTCCGACCCCGATTCGGGTGTGCTCGTCGCCGGTGAGAAGGAGACCAGCAGCGACGCCCTCGCGGTGTACGACGTCTCGGGCGCGAAGCCGGAGCTGCGGGTCAACAAGTCGGTGGAGGGCAGCTTCTTCGACGACATCGCGGTCTCCCCCGACGGCACGCAGATCATCACGGCGAGCGGCGCCCCGTACTACCACCCGGTGTACTCCACGAAGGACCTGTCCCCCCTGGGCCGCTACGACTCCGGGGCCTACGGCGCGGCCGTGGACATCGCCCCCGACGGCACCGTGGCGGCGGGCACCTCCTCCTCGTACGGGCCGGACGTGCACATCTACCGGCAGGGCAAGTGGTCCAAGGTGCGGGAGTACGACTTCCCGAACACCGGGCAGACCAGCGGCGCGGACACGCTCGCCGAGGGCGGTCTTGCCTGGGCACCGGACGGCAGCCGGCTCTTCGCGGTCTCCTCGAACAGCGAGGGCGTCTTCTCGCTGCGGGTCCTGACCGACCCGGCCAAGTCGCTGCCCACGCTCACGGTCGAGGCGCCCGCGAAGGCGCCCCGGGCCAAGCCGCTCACCGTCAAGGGCAAGCTCACCGGATCCGGCCTCCCGGCCGGCACCGAGCTGACCGTGGTCCGCAAGGACGTCGAGTCCCGCGACGGCAAGGCGCTGCCCCCGGTCAAGACCAAGGCGGACGGCTCGTACTCCTTCACCGACAGCCCGCCGGCGGGCGGCAAGGTGACGTACGAGGTCGCGTACGGGGGTGACGCCACGCACGCGGCGGCCTCCGCGTCGGACACGGTGGAGGTCTCGCGCACCAAGACGACCCTGACCCTCGACAAGAACGGCAAGGTCTACGGCTACGGCGCGGACGTCTCCTTCACGGCGCACCTCGGTACGACGTACAAGAACCGCACGGTCGAGATCTGGGCGGACCCCTACGGCGCCGACAAGCCCAACAAGCTGGTCAAGAAGGGAGCCGTCGACTCGCACGGCGACCTGAGGGCCACGGTCGACATGAAGCGCGACACGAAGGTCACGGCCGTCTTCTCCGGGGACGCGCGCTCGGCCTCCGCGAAGGCGACGTCGACCGCGTACGCCAAGGTCAAGATCTCCAGCTCCGTCTCCCAGCACTACAAGACGGGCAAGATCGGCTCGACGAAGTACCACTACTTCCACAAGAACACCGATCCGGTGCTCGCCACGACGATGACGTACTACGAGGGCCGCAAGCAGCGCTTCGAACTCCAGGTCTACGGCCCGGACCGCAAGTGGCACACCACGGGCTCGGAGTACTTCAAGCTCGGCACCTCCGGCAAGTCCACGGTCCGCCTGGAGGCCCCCGGCGAGTCGGGCATCCGCGCGCGGATCCGCTCGTCGTACGTGAACGGCACGTCGGGGGACAACGTGAACTCGACGACGCACGGGGCGTGGAAGTACCTGAACTTCACGAGGTAGCGCGGCTGTTGGCGGGGCGGCGGCCTCCTGGCGTACAGGTCTCTTGGCATAGGCGGCCCGCACGTGCTGATTCGGTCGCGGATGCGCGCTTTACTGCCAAGTGAGGGGGACTGGGCGGCCGTCGCGGGGGTCTTCGGGCTACACAGGGAGGTCGGGACGTTCTCGCGCGAGGGGGTCTGGCCGATGGTGCTGACGATCAACGTGGCGGTTCTCCTGGCTGTCGTCATCATCCTTCGCCTCCGAAGACGCACCGAGGCCAGGAGCCGCAACGACGAGCAGCTGACGGTGGTCATCGTCCTCGTCTTCGGCGTACTGATCGCCCCGACGGGCTTCGGCCAGTGGATCCTGGACGTGGTCGGTGAACTGGCCCAGGGGATCTCGGACTCGGGGAGTCCGTGAGCCGGCGGCCGGAGTGCCGGCCGCCGGAACGCCGGGAAGCCCCCGGCCCGCGAGCTGGTCGCCCCCCGCCGCTAAAAACCCCCGCCCCGCGATGACTCGCGGGGCGGGGGCGTAATGGTGCGCGTTACTTCTTCTTGCCCTGGGTGTTGTCGGGGATCTTGGTGACCTGGGTTCTTGCTGGTCAGGGGTCGTGGGCTCGCGCGCTTGGTGGTCGTCGTTGGTCGTCATTGGCCACTGTCGAGCTCCCTCGGACGGCCCAGGGACGGCCCAAGTAGCTAGCCGACTCAGACCTCACTCATCCGGTATGGCTCAGGCAACGGCGACAACGGAACACCGATCACGCGGCCCAACAGGGCTCGTGCAACGGCATCGCGCTCCGAGTCCGGTTGGCCCGGTCTCATCGAAAGAAACAAGCGGTCTTGGGCGACGAAAGCAGCACCCGTGAAGCGTGGGTCGGTGATCGAAGACTGATCCAACGTGACGTCCAGCTCGGCAAGAAGCTCAGGTAGAGGGGTTTCGAGAAGGTGCTGAGGACTCAGCACCTTCTGGGCGTAGTCAGTCGTCCGCTTCGAAATCGGAGCTTCGTCGTGCCTTCTCACGGGCCCATTTCCTCGACTGGCCTTGAACGGGTCGCCGGAAGCCTCACCCAGCGACGGGCCAGAACAACATCACGCTGAACTATCCCCCCGCACCAGTGAGGGCAGAGACATCAGTGCGAGGACTACGCCGAGGTCATCAGCTTGGGAAGCTGCGATCACTTGAAGCCAGTTCGGTTGCTGACCTGGGCGAACGGCCAACTATCGGCCTCGCGGGCCACGGTTGCGTTCGCCGTGGTTCCCGCCTCATCTGGTGCGCATGTGGTGCGCACGTCTTGTGCGGGGCCCCCTTCGTCCCGAAGCAACTTGGGATGCTCCCTGCCCTTGGGTAACTAAGCATGTCACCTGCGCTAATGGTCTGCTGACGTCCACGAGCCCGGACGTTGTCAGCGGCGCGCTCTACGATTCCCGCGACGGAGTGTTGCAAGTGTCGGGTAGAGAGCATTGGGGGCGTGATGGCGCAGGGCACGGTGAAGTGGTTTAACTCGGAGAAAGGGTATGGTTTCGTTGCGGTTGATGGCGGTGCAGACCTATTTGTGCACTATAGCGTCATCGAAATGACGGGATACCGAAACCTCCAGGAGGGGCAACGAGTCGAGTTCGGAATTGAGCAAGGCGAAAAAGGGCCTCAGGCCTCTCGCGTAAAGCTTATGCAACATCCCGATGAGGATCCAGGCGAGGGAATGCCTGATAATGACGCTGACGCGCTCGGGCTTGAATTGATTGATGGGAAACTGAGGCTCGTCTCCGTCCTTCCAGACGGCCGTATCAGGATCTCTGGGACGCCCGGGCAGCTACATAGCTTCCTGCACGTTGCGTCTATGGAGTCTTCGGCGTGGAGATCGCTCGTTCAAGAGCTAGAGGACTTGATAAACTCAATGCACACGAAAGAGCGTGATCTGCAGAGCTTTTTTGAGAGGAACCCTGAATTTTTGTGCGGGGACACTTATGAGGAAGCTCGCCCTCATGTGGTGTTGAAGAGGGACAATGATGGCCCACTTATCCCCGACTTCGCCCTGAAGCCGAATAATTCCAACGCACTATGTGACTTGCTGGAGCTAAAGCTCCCGAAAACTAAGCTGCTTCGTGTGAGCAAGAATAGAGTGCGAGTGAGTTCCGCAATCATGGAAGCCTCTGCGCAACTGCGTGAGTATCAGGCATACTTCGAAGATTGCGATAAGAGGGCTGCGGTCGAGAATAGTTACGGGCTTCGATTCTTCAGACCGAGGATGATGGTCCTCATCGGGAAGCGTAGTGGTTATAGAGCGATCGACCTTCGCAACGCTGAGTCTGATCTTCCGAACCTTTCAATTGTTACTTACGATGACGTTCTTGAGCGTGCGCGGTCCCGTATCCGTAAGAATTGAGCCTATCCTGGTGTCGGGGGCTGGCCGCGACTGCAGGGGGAGTCGTGCAGCCGGTTCATAACGAAGTGAACTCCTAGGATTTCTGTTGCCTCTCGACCTTCTCAGTTTCATGAGAGGCAGTCCCCTCCGTCGGCTTCCGTCGATTCTGCCCGCCTTGAGGCCCCCACCGCCCGGGGCTGTACCATTTCTCGTTCTCAGTACTCCTTTGGGTAATCGAGAACTTCGACGCCACTTTCACGTCGAACTCCCCCACGATCTTCATCGCGCTTTCCGCAGTGCGCACATAGTCTTTCATCGTCGTCTTGTATGCAGACCCTTTGGTTAGATCTGTCTGCCCGGTGACATAGATGAAGCGTTGATCGATTACGCCCCGTTGATGGACGATTAGATTCCTGAGAGCCACGCCCTTTTTCAACTTGAGCCAATCAGTCTCTTCTTGATGCAGCTCTAGTCCGAGTCTCTTCTTGATATACTGTGCGATATCTTCGAGCCCCTTGAAGGATAGTTGCGCAACGCGCCTCTCTGCTGCCCAAGAAATAAACCCTTCAATGCTTTCGTGTTCCAACACATCCTCAAGAGTCACTTGTTCTTGAGTTCTAAGTAGCTCAGGGCGTGCAATTAGGGCGTCCGTGATGACGTCAGACACGTAACACAAGAAGTTCTCTACGCAGCGAGTCAGGCCTAGCTCGGCGCTGGCAGGCGTGATGGTTTCAACGGTTTCCCTCATGCGATCGCGGCGCTGGTGGAACTCCGGGAATAGAGCTTCGGGGCCGTCAGGGGCGATCTCTGAGAAGGCCGCGCCTAAACTTCTTAGTAAGCGCTCGTATTCTTGCAAGATCAGGCTTGCGGACGCGGCATGCTGCATGTCTCGCGCGTGCTGCTCGTAGAATCTACAAGCGGCCTCCGTTGCTTCCTTCGGGGTCCAAGTTAGAAAGTCCCGATCTTCCGTCATTTGAAACTCGCCCCTGCCTGTCCTACTTGGCGTTTAGATGCCGGTGCGGCTACTCATAGTGAGGGCTCTATCTTAAGGTGGGGCAAGCTTTTTTCGCGTGAACTTTGGCAGGAGCGCGTATGGTGAGCGGATGCGACCTAGGTCGGCGGAGCGGCTTTGGGCTGGAGCTGCTTTGGGGCGAGTGATCTTGGCCCCGTAAGCTTCCGGCGAGTCGGGCAGTCTGTGGACCTGCCCGTTAAAGCACGACGTTGGGGCCAAGATCTTAGAGGCTCGCCCCAAAGTGGCTGCGTAAAGCCGTGGAGCCGACCGCCCCAGCCACGATGTCCCGGAGGTCAGTTGGCCGCCAGCTCTTGCCGCGCGGCCTGGTGGACCGGGCCGGAGCGGGGCGGAGACAGGAGCGGCGGCCCGGGGAGCCGGGCCGCGCGCGGGGAGCGGAGCGAGCCGCCTTGAACCAGTAGAGAAAGTTGTAACTCAGTCCGATTGGTGGGGCTTGAAGTCGTGTGCACAGGCTGGAAGTTCGGCTACCTGGCGGTGGGCGAGGGGTAGGAAGACGACTGGTCGTATCGTCCAGGTGATTCGGGTGTCGGCGTGCGTCACGGAGACTCTGCACGGCTCCATGCGCAAGAGCGCTCTGCGGGTCTGGACCCGGCTCGCGTACAGCCATCCCCAGGCTTCGTCCGAAGCGTCGGCGTCCAGGGCCGGTGAGATGGTGCGGAGTGCGATCGCTACCCACCTGTCGGCCTGCGGTGCCGAGTAGGCGTCGAACGACGCTCGTAGATAGGGCCCGCCTTCGTAGCCCGTGACCGGTTCCGTCCAGCACTCGCACCAGTAGCCGCGCCGCGGCTCGCTCATCCGCATGGTTGCGCCCCTCGGCCGGCATCGGTGAAGAGCTCCGCGGTCACCGTGTGGCCCTTGTCGCTGTCGCGGACGACGACCCGGTGTGCGATCGCGCTGACCATGCCCAGCCCTCTGCCGTGTTCCGCATCCGCGTCCTTGTGCTCGACCTTCGGGGCGGTTCCGGTGCCTCCGTTGTCCGTGACCGAGAGGGCGACCATCTGCGGTGATACCTCGACGGCCAGAGAGAAGCTGCCCGACTGGCGACCGCTGGCCGTATGCAGGATTGCGTTCGCGCTCAGCTCGCTCACGATCAGTTCGGCGTCGTCCGCCAGGGGCGAGTCACGAAGGATGTCGCGCGTCCAGCGTCGGGCCCGGCTGACCTCTTCAGGGAAACCTGGGCAAGTGAGGCCCCAGACTCGGATAGTGCTCGTATACTCGTGCATACAAGTTCCTTCGTGCTGGTAGGCCGCCCTGTGCAGCGGGTTCGAGCTAGACGAGTTTGACGCCGTCGTGGGCGCGGATGGCTGGCGGGGACGTGGCGTCGAGTGCGTCCAGGACGCGGATCGCGTATGCCTCGTCGGCGAGTTCGGTGACTTCTTCGCGGGTGGCCCAGCGCAGAGCTCGGGTCTCGTCGCCGGTGGTGGGCGTGCCGTCGGCGGCCTCGCAGCGGAAGACCATGGAGACGATCAGGCCCGTCATGTTCTTGTAGATGCCGGTGAGGGTCGCGGGAAGTGCGATCTTGATGCCGGTTTCTTCGAGAACTTCGCGCTGCAAAGCCTCGGGGATGGTTTCCTCGCGTTCGAGGATGCCGCCCGGGGGTTCCCAATGGCCGTTGTCGCGGCGCTTGATCAGAAGGGCCCGGTCCTGGTCGTCGACGATGACTCCGGCGACGCTCACGGAGTGCGGACGGTCAGCGCTCACGTTCCTCGGCTCCCTCAACACCCTCTCGGATGACTAGGCTCACACCGTAGCAACGGCACTCGCCCACTTGTCTAGATATCTAAAGGAGTACGCGTGACCGCACTCCCGAGCTCGCTCGGTGCTGTCGATCCCACGAGCGACCGTGCGGTCTTCCGGCAGATCGCCGACCAGCTGCGCGAGGCCATCGACCGCGGGCGCTTCGCGGAGGGCGAGAAGCTGCCTTCCGAGGCCGAACTCGTCGAGCACTACGGGGTTTCCCGGATGACCGTGCGCAACTCCTTCTCTATGCTCCAGGGCGAGGGCCTGGTCCGCGCCGAGCACGGCAAAGGTGTTTTCGTGCGGACACGGCCGCCCGTGCGGCGACTCGCTTCCGACCGCTTCGCCCGTCGCCACCGCGAGCAGGGCAAGTCCGCGTTCCTCGTCGAGGCCGATGCCGCCGGCGGTTATCCGCAGGTGGACAGCCTGGAGGTCAAGGAGGAGAAGGCCACGCGGGACATTTCCACCCGGCTCGGCGGCTCCGTGCGGCGGGTGCTCGTCCGTCGGCGCCGGTACCTGCTCGACGGGCGGCCCGTCGAGTTCGCCACCTCCTACCTGCCGCTCGACATCGCACGCGGTACGCGGATCGCCGAACCCAACCCCGGCCCCGGCGGCATCTACGCCCGCCTCGAGGAACTCGGCCACCGCCTTGACCACTTCGACGAGGAGATCCGAGCCCGGATGCCCACCCCCACCGAGGTCAAGACGCTCCAGCTCGCCTCCGGCGTGCCGGTCATCCACCTCATCCGGACCGCGTACGACACCGAGAAGCGGGCCGTCGAAGTCTGCGACACCGTCATGGCCGCCGACGCCTACGTCCTGTCCTACCGACTTCCGGCCACCTGACCGAGTGCGAGTGATACGCCCAGGACGGCGTAGGCCCCCTGCCCGTGGTGAACCACGGGCAGGGGGCCTCTGCAGCTCGCGGTGGGGCTGCTTCCGCTTACTTCTTCTTGCCCTGGGTCTGGCGGGCCCGTTTCCCGCCCCTGGTCAGCGGGCCGCGCACCTCACCTGACCTGCCGTCGAGCCGTCGTTGTCGGTCGTTGGTGGTCGTCGTCGGTCGGCCTCGGAGGGCCCAGAGAGAGCCCAGGGAGGACCCGACGATGTCGCCTCGGGCATCACTCACGAAGAGGAGCAGCCTTCACCCGGCTTGCGGGCGCAGCTCTCCCTTCGCCCGCAGTTCCGCGTCATCACCGGCCCCTCTGTCGTCAATAGTTGCGATCCACGGCGAGGCCATGCTTGTCGTCCGTCTCTCCGTGGATCGTCACGAAGACTGCCGGCGGCTCGTCGTCGTCGCTCCGGGCCGTCTCTTCCAGAAGAGTCAGCAATTGCTCGGCCGCGTTCAGCTCGAACCACTCGCTGGCACCTGTGGCGACGGTTAACCACCCATCAGCAGTGGGCAGACCGAGAACGAAGACCTCTAGGACGAACTGTCCACCTGCGTTGTCGTCAGCTTCGCGCACGCGGGCGCTCACGATGTCCTCTCCTCGCACCCACGTGCTGGCTGCTGAGCATCGCGTGTCCAACCAGACGCGCGGCCTCTGGGCCATGAATGCGCCCTGGAGCACTGCGTATGTCACGGCCGCGAGACCCTCTCCAACTGCGTCTGTCAACTGGCCGTCGCCTGTCCGGTTCGCGGCACGCTTGGCCTGCGCTGCAGCTTTCTTCTCCCACTCCGACACGAATCGTCCCCTCCGCTGTGTGTCTGTCGGTCCTGCTCTCCCCACCACCGCGACCGACACACCTGTCGGGGGCAGCGATTCAATAGAGACCCGGTACCACGGGCGGTTTGCAAAGGCGTGCACTGCAAGCCCCAAGAAGCGCCTCTGGCCTGCCCTTTGACCCTCCTGCGGGAGCACACCCCCTTCGTGCTGGCCGCAGTTTGGCCGCCACCGGGCTCCATACTCCGCGTAGTTGACCGCTCTTGGAGCGTGACGAACCCCTGTCATGGGGGGCAGCTGACACGTATGGTCACCACATGCCGGGAGAAGATCTGCATGAGATCGGCGCCGACGGTGCCAGACGCGCGAAGGAGTGGCTGGAAGCCACCACGCGCGTCAAGGCCTCTTGGACCAACACGGACGCCAAGTGGAGCCGCCGCATGACATTCCAATGGCCGAAAGGAAAGCAGACCCAGTTCTCTCTAGATCTCGGCGGGCTGCTCTGCGGCGGTGAATTCGACAACGATATCTTCATGGCAGAATGCAAGAAATATTCGTCGCCGGGAGATCAGGGAACCCACTACCTCAGTTACCTTGCTAAATGCTATGTAATCGCGAGCAACCCGCAGTGTTTCGTTGACCACTTCATGTGGATCACATGGTGTCCATTCAATGTACAAGACTGGAACAAACTTCTTTCCAAGGAGTGGATAGAAAAAGCACTACACAAGCACAGCTCCGACGTTTTCGGCGACATTCCACCAGAGGAAGTCCAGTCACACATTGACAACGAACTTGTGGGATGGGTAGCCGACCGCCTATGGATGATCGTACTGTCTGACAAGCAAGAGCAACTCGTCATAACCCGCGAACATCGCGCACTTATTCAGAAGAATGAAGTACTGGAGGGGGTCCGGTGACCGTGACTGACTTTTCCAGTGCACTGCATGCGGCATTCGAGGCCCCGGATCCGCGTGAAGCAGTCAACCGGATCAAAAACGTCGTTGCCCATGAACTCGCGCAGACGGATACTCGCGCAACGGTCAAGAAGACTGACTTCTTTAACCATAGCTTCGCCCCAGACCTCGTACTCTCATGGCCAAATGAACGTGAACGTTTCGTTTTTCTGAAGTCTGACACACGCCCTGCGGTGCTCCGCGATGACGTCGAGACAATTCGCAAGCACGACCCGATCGTATTCGCTCTGGACCCTGTGAATGATAACCCACTGGGTATGGATGAACGGGGAGACTCGTCACGCGACGACGATACGCTTCTCGCAGATTCGCGTGGAATGGAAGTCTTGATTCAAAGCCGCTACAACGAACCGGTCGTGGGGCTCGCTTCGAGCGCGGTTCTTCAAGGAGGTCGAGGTCTCCTAACCGAGAGGGAAGCGGAGGCAATGGCTTCCAGCGTCGCGGCTGGTTTCAACGGCGCACAGAGGTTGGACTCAGGAGCGACGGCCGCCGCAGTTGCTCAGATTTCCGGTCACTTCGATAGGCGCCGGACATCAAGACTTCTTCGCTTCCTCGGTGCTGTGTGGGTGGGCTCAGGCGGAATGGCCTCCAATTTCCCTGGCGAGCAGGACATGGCAGGAGACCTCGATGGCACCGCGCTCGAATTCCTCATGGAACTACCGCCAATTGACGACTTCGAGTTTTGGCGCAGGATCGGCCGCCCTCTAACGCTCGAATCCATCTCCCGGCTGCACCTGGAAGACGATTCGGAAAACTTGCAATTTCTCGTTGGCAGTAACCTTGACGTGCTGCATGCGCGCGCCTGCCGAATCATCGAGCATCAGCAAGAGCTGGGGGAAGAAGAGAACACAGACTTCCGTTGGAAACTTGAAAGAGAGATGCTGTGCCTTCGCGGCCCTCGGTCAACTACCTATTTCGCAGGCAAGGTCGATGAGCTGAGGGTTGCAGCCCAAGAAGGGGACGGGATCTCGCTTCAAGAACTGCTGCGCCGATCAGAGGCACGCAGGATTCCGATCAGTGAACTTGAACTAGCAACTCCCACTCGCACCGTCTCTTATGCCACAGTCAATCGAGACGACGTTTCTCACGACGAAGAACTCCTAAAGCTCTCAAAAACCTTCAGCTCCACCGCATACGTACAGACAGCGGTCGCTTCGCTTTTTGGCTCTCGCCCCTTGGTTTGCGACTTCCCTAGCCGAACAGGAAAGGGAAGGACCGCAGCAAAGTTCCCGCTGGGAACATTCGCTCCGGTCGCACTGAGCCTGCTCACTTCATTGACGAGTGAAGAACGTTCGTCCCTCGACCACGTGACCCGGCACTACAGTGAAGAGCAAAGGCAGCCGGCTCTTTTCGAGGTTAATGAGATCAATGTCGCCCAATCAGCGTCTGAAATTGCGTATGGAGTCGCCGCGAGAAACGAAATCGAACCTTGATCTGACCAAGCTGCGAATGGAAGCCGTGCGGGCGCTGGCGTATGGTCCGTAAATCCATGATCTGCGGGTCGTGCGGGTCGCTGTGCAGGCCACCCGGAGACCCGTGGTCCGCCATTCACAGCGGTACCTTCCCGGACCGTACGGACGTACGTGAAGCCCTGAGTGAGGTAGTACCGCTCGGGCGACTCGTTTGTCGTCCACGCGTCCAGTCGGAGCCACCGACCACCCGCCCAGTGCGCGCGGTCACCCCCCCAATCGAGCAGCCGACCACCAAGGTTCTGCCCGGCGACTCGCGGGCGACGGTGAGCTTGTTGACGAACGTCGCCGGTTCGGTCAGTTCCTCGTCAGTCCACAGACCGTCTTCGGCGTCCGGGGTGAGCGTGATGGTGCCAGCGGTGGTGTGCCCGTCGCGAAGCATGAACACCGTGCCCACCTCGATCGTGGCCAGTAGCTTGTCTGCCGGGTACGGGCGGCTCCACTGGTCGGAGCCAAGGCCGCGTAGCTAAGCTGCGGCCTCCTCACGGAAGGCCAGCAACTTGGCTACGTCGTGCGGCTCTGCGGGGGTGATAATCACGTGTTTTCGCTCCGGGCGGCAAGGTCGCCGATCTCGCGGGCTAGAGCATCAAGGCCGTGAGCGAGTACCTCGGGCACTCCGCCCGCCGCAGGACCCGCTGCGCTGAGGTCCCACAGAGGGCCCAGGGCGTGAAAATGCCCCTGAGTCGCGCCGTATGCGCAGCTCAGGGGCATGATCGTAAAACTTACTTCTTCTTGCCCTGGTTCTTGACCGCCTCGATCGCCGCCTTCGCGGCCTCCGGGTCGAGGTAGGTGCCGCCCGGGTTCAGCGGCTTGAAGTCGGCGTCCAGTTCGTACGAGAGCGGGATGCCCGTCGGGATGTTCAGGCCCGCGATGTCCGCGTCCGAGATGCCGTCCAGGTGCTTGACCAGGGCGCGCAGGCTGTTGCCGTGGGCCGCCACCAGGACCGTCTTGCCGGTCAGGAGGTCGGGGACGATGCCGTCGAACCAGTACGGGAGCATCCGGACGACCACGTCCTTCAGGCACTCCGTCTGGGGGCGCAGCTCGGGGGGGAGCGTGGCGTAGCGCGGGTCCGCGAACTGGGAGTACTCGGCGTCGCGGTCCAGGGCGGGCGGCGGGGTGTCGTACGAGCGGCGCCACAGCATGAACTGCTCCTCGCCGAACTCGGCGAGCGTCTGGGCCTTGTCCTTGCCCTGGAGGGCGCCGTAGTGGCGCTCGTTCAGGCGCCAGCTGCGGTGCACCGGGATCCAGAGGCGGTCGGCGGACTCGAGGGCCAGCTGCGCGGTGCGGATCGCGCGCTTCTGGAGCGACGTGTGGACCACGTCGGGGAGCAGGCCGGCGTCCTTGAGCAGCTCACCGCCGCGGACCGCCTCCTTCTCGCCCTTCTCGTTGAGGTTGACGTCCACCCAGCCGGTGAACAGGTTCTTCGCGTTCCATTCGCTCTCGCCGTGGCGGAGGAGGATCAGCTTGTACGGTGCGTCGGCCATGCCTCTGAGCGTAATCGAACCCCGGCGGGCCTCGCGCGCGGGCGTGGCGGCCCCGAGAGGGGAGCGCGAGGGGCGCGTGAGAGGCGGGAGCGCGGGTGACGGTTGACGGGTCGCGTCAATCGAGTGGCGGGGGCGGATCACGGGGTCGTAATGTGTGACGGCTGCTAGAGACGCTTACATTCGGGGGGACCGCGATGTCATTCACCGCCATGAGACGTGCCGTCACCGAGAGCGTCTCAGGTCTCCCCCGCGCCTTCTGGTGGCTGTGGACGAGCACCCTGGTGAACCGGCTGGGGGCCTTCGTCGCCACCTTCATGGCGCTCTACCTGACCCTGGACCGGGGCTATTCCGCCTCGTACGCGGGGCTGGTCGCCGCCCTCCACGGGCTCGGCGGCGTCGTCTCCTCGCTGGGGGCGGGGGTGATGACCGACCGGCTCGGGCGGCGGCCCACGCTGCTGATCGCGCAGGCGTCGACGGCCGGTTCCGTGGCGCTGCTCGGCTTCATGGAGCAGCCCCTCGCGATCGCGGGCGTCGCCTTCCTGGTGGGCATGGCGAGCAACGCGTCGCGGCCCGCCGTGCAGGCGATGATGGCGGACATCGTGCGGCCGGAGGACCGCGTGAGGGCGTTCTCGCTCAACTACTGGGCCATCAACCTCGGCTTCGCCATCTCCTCGGCGGGCGCCGGGTTCATCGCCTCGTACAGCTATCGCGCCGGTTTCCTCATCGAGGCCGCCATGACGCTGGTCTGCGCGATCGTCGTCTTCGCGAAGCTTCCCGAGTCGCGGCCCGTGCGGAGTGCGCTGGAGAAGGCCGCCGAGCCCGAGGTCGGGCTCGGGACCGTCCTGCGGGACGGGCGGTTCATGGGAGTCGTGGGGCTTTCGTTCCTCGTGGCGCTGATCTTCCAGCAGGGGTCCGTGGGACTGCCGGTCGCGATGGGCGAGGCGGGGTTCACACCCGCCGACTACGGGCTCGCGATCGCCGTGAACGGCGTACTGATCGTCGTCCTCCAGATCCCCGTCACGCGCTTCATCGAACACCGGGACCCGCGGCGGCTGTTGGTGATCTCGTCGGTCGTCGCGGGGTACGGCTTCGGGCTCACCGCCTTCGCCGGGTCCGTCGGGGTCTTCGCGCTGACGGTGTGCGTGTGGACGCTCGCCGAGATCGTCAACGCGCCGACCCAGACCAGCCTGGTCGTACGCCTCTCCCCCACCCATGGCCGCGGGCGCTACCAGGGCATGTACACGATGTCCTGGTCCGTGGCCGCGCTGGTCGCGCCGCTGATGTCCGGTTTCATGATCGACCGGTTCGGGGCGGAGTGGCTGTGGGGGGCGTGTGCGGTGATCGGGACGGGGGCCGCGGTCGGGTACTGGGGGCTCATGCGGGGGCTCCCCGAGGAGAAGGAGGAGGCCGCGGCGGACGTTTCCGTGGGGGACGTCAGTGCCGCCGAGCCCGTGCGCCAGCCTCAGGCCTAGCCCGTCGCGCCCGTACCAGCTGACGCCGGGTCAGTCCTTCGGCTGGGTCAAGTGGGTGAACGCGTCGAGGTTCCGCGTCGACTCCCCCCGCGAGACCCGCCACTCGTACTCCTTGCGGATCGCCGACGCGAAGCCCAGTTCGAGGAGTGTGTTGAAGGAGTCGTCGGCGGCGGAGAGGACCGAGCCGAGGAGCCGGTCCAGCTCGGCGGCGGTGACCGCGGCGAGCGGCAGTTTGCCCGCGAGGTAGATGTCGCCGAGCGAGTCGATCGCGTAACTCACGCCGTAGAGGCGGAGGTTGCGTTCGAGGAGCCAGCGGTGCACCGCCTCGTGGTTCTCGTCGGGGTGGCGGATCACGAACGCGTTGAGGGAGAGCGAGTGCTTGCCGACCCGGAGCGAGAGCGTGGTCGAGAGCTTGCGCGTACCCGGCAGCTTCACCACGTACGCGCCGGGCTCGGGCGCCTCCCACTCCAGCTCGGCGTCGTCCAGGGTCCGCTCGATGATCGTCGTCGCGGGGTCTGCCTGCTCAGCCATGGTGCGAGCGTACGTGACGGCGAGAACTGCGGAAATCGTGCATGGCCGCGGTGTAGACGTCCGCCGTGGCGGACGCCGCCGTGTCCCAGCCGAAGGACTGCGCGTGCCGGGCCGCCGCCGCCCCCATGCGGTCCACAAGCTGTGGATGGTCGGCGAAATCGCGCAGCACGCGCGCGTAGTGGGCCGGTTCGTGGCCGGAGATCAAGAAGCCCGTCGTCTCGTCGCGTACGGCGACGGGCAGGCCGCCCACCGAGGCCGCGAGGACCGGCGTACCGGCCGCCTGTGCCTCGATGGCGACCAGACCGAAGGACTCGCTGTAGGAGGGCATCACGAGGACGGACGCCGCCCGGAACCAGTCCGCGAGCTGCTCCTGGCCCACCGGCGGCTGGAAGCGCACCACATCCGCGATCCCCAGCTTGGCGGCGAGCTTCTGGAGGCCTTCCGGCTTCGCGAGGCCGCTGCCGCTCGGGCCGCCCACGATGGGCACGACGATGTTCGAACGGAGGGCGGGCCGCTCGTCCAGGAGCACGGCGACCGCGCGGAGCAGCACGTCAGGGGCCTTCAGGGGCTGGATGCGGCCCGCGAAGAGGGGGATCAGGGCGTCCTGCGGGAGCCCCAGGCGGTGGCGGGCCGCGGCGCGCCCGTCGGCGGGGCGGAAGCGGTCGAGGTTGACGCCGGGGTGGACGACGGCGACCTTGCCGGCGTCGGCTTCGTAGTGGCGGATGAGTTCGTCGGCCTCTTCGGAGGTGTTGGCGATGAGGCGGTCGGCGGCGCGGACTATCTGCGTCTCGCCGATGACGCGGGCGGCGGGCTCCGGAGTGTCGCCCTCGGCGAGCGCGGCGTTCTTGACCTTGGCCATGGTGTGCATGGCGTGGACGAGGGGCACGCCCCAGCGCTCGGCGGCGAGCCAGCCGACGTGGCCGGAGAGCCAGTAGTGGGAGTGGACCAGGTCGTAGTAGCCGGGCCGGTGGCCAGCCCAGGCCTGCATCACGCCGTGCGTGAAGGCGCAGAGCTGGGCCGGCAGCTCTTCCTTGGCGAGGCCTTCGTAGGGCCCCGCGTCGACGTGGCGCACGAGGACGCCGGGCGCCAGCTGCACGCTCGGCGGGAGGGCGCCCGTGGTGGCCCGCGTGAAGATCTCGACCTCGATGTTGATCGCGGCGAGGCGCCTGGCCAGCTCGACGATGTAGACGTTCATGCCGCCCGCGTCGCCCGTGCCGGGCTGGTGCAGCGGCGAGGTGTGCACGCTCAGCATCGCCACGCGGCGCGGGCGCCGGTGGGTGCCGGGGATGCGGAGTCGGGAGGGTGCCGCCGGGGAGCGACGCCCGAGCCTGGACACGTACTGGCTCACGTGGCGGTCCTCCTTGCGTACGGGCATGACGACGGGGAGGGCGTACGTACCTCCAGTGGGTGAACACCGGAAGCCGTTGCTCCATTTCCGCCCCGCTCCCCCACTCTCCCTTTTTGCCAAAGTGTTACCCGGCGTCTCTCAACCGCCTCGCCCGCATACCCTCTCCCTATGGCCCCACGCACCCCTTCCCGCCCCGTGGGAACGGTGACGCGCGGGACCACGAACCCCAACCGGCTGCGCCGCATGGACCGCTGGATCGCCGCCACGCACGGCGCCGCCCTGCGCCGCTCCCCCGATCCGGTGGCCGTCGACCTCGGCTACGGCGCCTCGCCCTGGACCGCCGTAGAACTGCTGCTCCGGCTGCGTACCGTCGCTCCCCACGCGCGCGTGGTCGGCGTCGAGATCGACCCGGCGCGGGTCGCGGCGGCGAAGCCGTACGAGCGCGAGGGGCTGACCTTCCGGCACGGCGGCTTCGAGGTGCCGCTGGCGGGCAGTCCGGCCCTGATCCGCGCCGCGAACGTCCTGCGGCAGTACGACGAGGAGCAGGTCGCCGCCGTCTGGGAGCGGCTGTGCGCGCGGCTCGCCCCCGGCGGGCTGCTCGTCGAGGGCACGTGCGACGAGATCGGGCGGCGGCACGTGTGGGTCGCGCTCGGGCCCGAGGGGCCGCGCACGGTGACGTTCGCGGCGCGGCTCGGCTCCCTGGAACGCCCCTCCGACCTCGCCGAGCGGCTGCCGAAGGCGCTGATCCACCGGAACGTGCCGGGCGAGCCCGTACACGCGTTCCTACGCGACTTCGACCGGGCCTGGGCGGCCGCGGCGCCGTACGCGTCGTACGGGGCGCGGCAGCGGTGGATCAGGGCGGTACGGGACCTGGGCGCCGACTGGCCCGTCCTCGACGGGAGTTCGCGGTGGCGGCAGGGGGAAGTGACGGTGCTCTGGGAGGCGTTGGCGCCGCGGCTCGGGTGAACCCCGAGTCCATTCGGAGGACACTCGGGGTGAACCCCTACGCCACCCGAAGGCCCCACCCGGAGAGCACCCTGAGGCTCTGACCTGCGGGGAACGGACGCCGCACGCCGTTCGTCAGATGTGGCGGACGGGGGATCGGAGTTTGCTGTCGGACTCTGTCGCATTGGGCGTCGGCGTGGCACCATCCCGTGGACGACCAGATGTTACTGACGGTAAATCAGCTATGGGGGTGGCGGGGCGTGACCGGCAGGCGATACTCGACGGCGGCGACCGTGGCGCTGATCTGCGCGGCCGTGGTGATGACCGCGCCGGGAGCGGCGTACGCGAGCCCTTCTCCCCCTTCCAGCCCCGCGGCGCCGACGCCACCGTCGGATGCGTCACTTGAGAAGGTCCGCAAGGAGATCGAGAAGCTGTACCACGACGCGGGCGTGGCGACGGACGCGTACAACGCGGCCGAGGAGAAGGCCGACAAGCAGTCCGAGCAGATCGTGAAGCTGGCCAAGGACATCGCCAAGGGCGAGGCGAAGCTGAAGAAGCTCAAGGCGCGGGCGGGCGCCGCGGCCCGCGCGCAGTACCGCGGCGGCGGGCTGCCGGACGAGGCCCGGCTGATGCTCAGCGACGACCCGGGCCAGTTCCTGGACGGCGCGGGGCGCATCCGGCAGGGCGAGAAGGCCACCAAGAGCATGCTGACGGAGCTGGACAGGACCCAGGACGACCTGCGGATCTACGCCAAGGACGCCACGGCCCGCTGGAAGAAGCTGGAAGCCAACCGCAAGGCGAAGGCCGCGTCGAAGAAGAAGATCAAGAAGAAGATCGCGGACGCGGAGAAGCTCGAATCGAGACTGGAGAAGAAGGAGCGGGACCGGCTGCGGAAGCTGGAGGAGGAAGCGGCCCTCAAGAAGCAGTCGGCGTGGGTGAGTTCGGGCATCCTCGATGACATCGGCGGCAAGGCCACGCCACAGGGCAAGAAGGCGATCGAGTTCGCCACGGCCCAGATCGGCAAGCCGTACGTGTGGGGCGCAGAGGGCCCGGGTTCGTACGACTGCTCGGGGCTCACGTCGAAGGCCTGGGCGAAGGCCGGGCGCGGCATCCCGCGGACCTCGCAGGAGCAGTGGAAGCGGCTGCCGCACGTCGCCGTGGAGAACATGCGCCCCGGTGACCTGATCATCTACCACGCGGACGCGAGCCACGTCGGCATATATCTGGGCGACGGCGCGATCGTGCACGCGCCGCGGCCGGGCCGGGACGTGACGATCGCGGGGGCGGGCTCGATGAAGATCCTCGGGGTCGTACGGCCCGACAAGTAGCGGTACGGCGCGGGGGCGGGCGTCAGCGGCGGGGCGTGTGACCCAGTGCACGCCCCGGGCCCCCGCTCAACCCCCGGGGCGTGATGTTCGTCATCCGGGTGGGACCGTGCCGTGCCCAATTGCGTTCCTGGATGCGGCATATGACGGTGGCCGTGCGCCGCGCGGCATTCCACTGGAGGCTCGGCTACCGCTAAGGTCCCCGTCGGTGCCGCGTCGACCTGCGTGGTGCCATGCCCTCGGGGGGAGGGAAGGAAACCAAGCGATGCCCGTACCCATACCGCGGCAGAGAGAGATCCCGGCCGCGGAAGGCGGTCAGGCTCACGCGGCGCCCCGCCACGATCCGGGGGTGCCCGCGCACCACACGACCACCGACGGCAGCGGAGTCTCCGGCGCCTCCGGCGCGGGCGCAGGAGCTGGCGCGGGGCTTTCCGGCTCCGGCGCGGGGCGTCTCGGCTCCGGCGCGGGGCGTCTCGGCTCCGGCGCGGGCGCTGGCTCCGGCGCGGGGCGTTCCGGCTCCGGCACCAGCACCGGGCTCTCCGGCACCAGGACTGGGCACTTTGGCGCCACCACCGGTACCAGGCCCCTCGGCCCCGGCACCGGCTCCAGCCCCGCCCTCAGCCTGCTGGTGATCGAGGACGACCCCTCAGGGGCGCTCAGCGTCCCCGCGCTCCTCGACCCGGCGGGCAAGCCCATCCGTATCCGCACCGCCCGCAACCTCACCGAGGCCGAGCGGCTGCTCACGGACGACGTGCACTGCATCCTGCTCGACCTCGCCCTGACCGTCCCCGCCACCCCCGCCGCCCCCGGGCCCGCCGCCCTCGCCGCCCCCGAGGCGGACGCGGACGTGGACGAGCTGGCCGCCCTCAAGCACGTACTGCGCCTCGCGCCCCGGCACGCCGTCCTCGCGCTCACCGCCAACGACGACTCCGAGCTGGGCGCCGAGGCCGTGCGTGTCGGCGCCCAGGACTACCTCCTCCGGGACGAGCTGGACGAACGGCTCCTGAGCCGCGCCATCCGGTACGCGGTGGAGCGCAAGCGCGCCGATGTCGCCCAGCGCCAGCTGACCGAGTCACGGCTGCGCGCCCAGGAGAACGCCCGCCTGGAGCGCGGCCTGCTGCCCACGCCGCTCCTGGACGGCTCGCCGCTGCGGTTCGCCGCCCGCTATCGCCCCGGCCGCTCCCGCGCGCTGCTCGGCGGCGACTTCTACGACACCGTGCGCACGCCCGACGGCTCCGTGCACGTCATGATCGGCGACGTCTGCGGCCACGGCCCCGACGAGGCCGCGCTCGGCGTGGAGCTGCGGATCGCCTGGCGCGCGCTGACCTTCGCGGGCCTGTGCGGCGACGAACTGCTCTCCACCCTCCAGAAGGTCCTGGAGCACGAGCGCGCGGACGACGAGATCTTCGCGACGCTCTGCACGGTCGACATCGCCCCCGACGGCCGCCGCGCCGGGCTCTGCCTGGCCGGACACCCGTCGCCGCTGATCGCCCGCGAGGGCCGCCTCGCCGAACTCCTGCCCTACGAGGACGGGGGCCCGGCCCTCGGCCTGCTGCCGCGCGCCCGCTGGCCGCGTCGGCAGGTGGAGCTGGGCGGGAAGTGGAGCCTGATGCTCTACACGGACGGCCTGATCGAGGGCCGGATCGGCCAGGGCAAGGAGCGCCTGGGCCAGGAGGGCATGGTGGAGATGGTCCGCCGCCAGATCGCCTCGGGTCTCCAGGGCGACGAACTGCTCGAAGCCGCCGTGAACGAGGTGCGGGACCTCAACGGCGGCGATCTGACGGACGACGTGGCGGTCCTGCTCCTGGACCGGACACCGGGCGGCCGCGGCCAGACGTAGGGCCCGCCCACCCGGGGGGGGTCTACCGCCCGCCGTTGTACGGCCCGTAAGGCCCGTCGCTGCTGGAGCCGCCCCGGCGACCGCCGCCACCGGTGATCTGCCGGAGCGCGGGCCGCACGTCCACCATGTAGACGATGGTGGCGATGAGGCCGATGATCGGCAGGAACGACAGGATGTTGAAGATCAGGTTCACCACGAAGGCGAGCCCGAGGATGATCAGCCAGAACGGCTTGGTCTTCTTGTCCGCGGCCCGATAGGCGTCCTCGCGCCGGACGGCGGCGTCGATGAGCGCGAATCCGCTGAACACGATCAGGGCCAGCGACAGCAGCCACATGAAGTTCGCGAACCCCTGCATCAGCACAACGTCCACCACCAGTCTCGGCTCTTCATTACGCGGCCACGGTACCCCGCTACCCCGTCAACGGGGCGGACACTCCACGAGTGCCCGCCCCGAAGCCACTTGTCCCAGCAGGTACTACTGCTCGGCGGGCCGCTACTTGGCGGGCGGCGTCTTCTTGGCAGCCGTGGTCGTCGTCGATGTCGACGTCGACGTCGCCGTCTTGCGGGCCGGCGCCTTCTTGGCGACGGGCTTCTTCGCCGGGGCGGTGGTCACGCCGGTCGGCTCGGAGGCCACGACGACCTTGGGCTCCGCCGCGGTAGCGGTGGGCTTGGGGTCCGCGTCCGGCTCGACCGTCTCGGCCAGGTCGAGGATCTCCTCGGCGGCCTCGCCGCGCCAGGCCTTCACGGCCTGCTCGCCGTGCTCGGCGACCTCGTCGTACTTCTCGCGCGCCTTGACGGCCAGCTCGGCGGCGACGCCGACACCGCGCAGCGCGAGGTCCTGGGCGGTCTCACCGAGCTTCTTCAGGTCGGTGTCGATGGTGCCGAGCACCTCTGTGACCTTGGCCTGGATCGTCTCCTGCGCCTCCTTGGCGCGGGCGGCGGCCTTGTCCTGGACGTCCTTGGGGTCGGTGTTGCGCACCGCCTCGAAGCGCGACGGCGCCTCGGCGATCAGCTGCTCGACGATGCCCGGCACCTTCTTCGCCTGCTGGAAGGCGAGGTCCGCGGACCCGGCGACGAAGTATGCGGGGGTGGTGTTGGTGAGGGTCTTGCGCAGGTCATCGGTGATGGCCATGACGATGGTCCTCCCGGAATCGCGTCAGCTGGTTCAGCTTGGGGGTGTCTGCTTCGGGCCGGCATCGCTGCCGTCGGCCGTGCGCGGGCCGTCAGCGCTCTCGGTGTCCCTGTCCGCGTCCACGTACGCCGCGTCATCCGCGTACGACGCACTCTCGAAGCCGTTCTCCTTGCGGAACGACTCGTAGATCTGCAACAGCACCTGCTTCTGGCGCTCGTTGATGGAGGGGTCGGCGAGGATGACGGCGCGCGTCTCCAGCTCGTCCCGCTCCTTCTCGTCGAGGATCCCGGCCCTTACGTACAGCGTCTCGGCGGAGATCCGCAGCGCCTTGGCGACCTGCTGCAACACCTCGGCGCTCGGCTTGCGCAGGCCGCGCTCGATCTGGCTCAGATACGGATTGGACACCCCGGCGGCATCGGCGAGCTGCCTGAGCGACAGCTGCGCGTTGCGCCGCTGCTCGCGCAGGTACTCGCCGAGATTGCCGACGTTCAGTGATGCCATGCCTCGATGGTGCGCCACCCTTGCTAACTCTTGCAAGCACCTGCTTGCAAAAGTGCGCCACGCCACTCGGTGCCCGATGTTCTCCCGGGGCCACCCTCGCGCAGCCGAACAGCGGACCGGCATCACTATGGAGCGCGTCCGTGCCACTGCCGAAGCCGTTCTCCCCGCCACCGACAACGAATCCAAGTGACGTCGAACGGCCTGCTGACCTAGCGTTCCGCCCATGAGCACCCCAGACGTCGGTACTGACGACGAGACCGGCGTGACCGTCCGCTGCCAGGACAACGCGTCCGTCGGCGTGACGTTCTGCGACCGGTTCAGCTTCGACGCGGACTCCGTGCACTATGCCGTCGAACTACGGGCCCCTGGTCTGACCGCTCGCGTCAACGAGGTCGTCGCCTGGATCTGGGACAGCGGTCTCACCGTGTTCCTGGACGAACTCGCCGCCGACTACCGGGGTTGGGACGGCGAGCGGAACTGGCAGACCCTCGACCACGACCTGACGGTGTCAGCGGTCTTCCGGTCCGGCGGCCACGTGGGGCTGACCTGGGCCTTGCGGCCCTGGACGCAGGACGCAGGCGGGTGGGGCGCCTCGGTGACCACCTGGCTGGAGGCCGGCGAGCAGATGACTTCCCTGGCGGCCGATGTCCGCGCCTTCCTCACCGAGGCGCATCAGTGACATCCGGCATGCGCCTCACCTGGACGCTGACGGGAACCGGGTGGGCCGACTGCACCCTTGAAGACCACCAGGCAAAGGCCGAACTCACCGCGTCCTACATCACCAGTGCGCCCGAGGAACTCCTGACCGCGGTGGCCCGGCTCGTCGCGGGCGAGACGGAGACCCGTGCCCAGTTCGAGGCCGAGCCGACGGCCTACCGGTGGCTCTTCTACCGCGAAGGCGTGGACAGTTGGACCCGCGTGCTGGAACTGCGGCACGGCAGCGATCACGACAACAAGGGGACCGAGATCTGGTCCCGCCGGCTCGACATCGACCAGCTCGCCCGCTCTGTGATCCGTTGCTTCGACGAGGTCGCGCGGGCCTATGGCGAGAGCGGCTATCGGGGCAAGTGGGGCGAACACTTCCCACGAACCGAACTCGAAGCCCTCAGACGCCTCTGGCAGGCCCACCATCGCAGCGATGACGCATAGCCGCAGCAGCCCGATGCTCAGGTCACCGCCTCGCGATGGCCCACTTCTACCGAGACGGGACATGACAGCTCTGCCCGTTCCGTTCAAGGGCGCCCGAGGGCCCGGAAGGTCCAGCCGGCTTCGCGCCAGGAGTCGGCGTCGAGTGTGCCGCGAGGGCCCGCGCGCACGCCCGTGAGAACGACCCGAATGCCGCCTCGCGGGCCCTGAAAGCCTCCAGGGACCTACTGGGACAGGCCGGGAACGACAATCGTGAGGAGCCCGCGTGGATCGACTTCTATACGCACTCCCGGCTCTCCGCGGACGCCGCCGAGATCTTCCGCGATCCGAGAAACCCCAAGGCCGCCCTGGCCTGGAACCAGCAGGCCACCACGATGCCGACCGGGGTGTTCACCCGATCCGTCGGCATGCGGCTCGCCATCGTCGGTACCGCCCACCTCCAGGCCCGCGACCTCGACCGCGGCCTCGAACTCGGCAACCGAAGCGTCGACATCCTCGCCCGCGTGCAGTCCACCCGGGCCACGGACTACGTCCGTGAATTCAACACCGCCCTCGCCCCATGGTGCCGCGAACCGGCCGTCCGCGAGTTCGTCCGGCGAACCCGCGAGGAACTCCGGGTCGCCGCCTGAAACAGCGCCGCGGACGCTACCGTCAGCCCATGATCGTATGGCTCAACGGCACCCACGGCGCGGGCAAGACGACGACCAGTGCGCTCGTGCGGCAACTGCTGCCCGATTCACGGGTGTTCGACGCCGAGAAGGTCGGCGAGACGCTCATGGACATCACGCCGCCGCTGCCCTGGACGGGCAACTTCCAGCACTGGCCGCCGTGGCGGCCGCTCGTCGTCGAGACCGCTCGGCGCGTGCTCGACTACACCGGCGGCACGCTGGTGATGCCCATGACCGTCCTGGTCGAGGAGTACTGGCGCGAGATCAGTACCGGGCTCGGCCAACACGGCATTCCCGTACGGCACTTCGTGCTCCACGCCGACCAGGAGACCCTTCGCGGGCGCATTGAAGGGGACACCGTCCTCGGGCCCTCCGCGTTCCGTCTCGCCTACCTGGAGCCCTACGCCGAGGCGGCTTGGACGTGGCTGCACGGTGCCGCCGAAGTCGTCGACACCACGCACCTCACGCCCGCCCAGGCCGCCCAACGGATCGCCGAGGCCGTCAAGAGCTGATGTCAGGCCGCCGCCGCGCCGAACCACGTCGGCAGGTGGTCGAGCAGGTCCCGCTGGTCCTCGCCGACCCACGCCACGTGGCCGTCCGGCCGCAGCAGCACCGCGCGGACGCCCAGCTCGTCCAGCGCGTTCCGCCCACCCGGCTCGCCCGGCTCGCCCAACTCCTCGCTGACGTCCACGACATGCTCGACCCGGTCCTCCCAGCCCGCGACCGACAGCGTGCCGGTCCGGTCGAGCAGCAGGCCGCGGCCGGTGCGCATCAGTTCGTAGAGGCGGCCCTGCTTCAGCTGTACGTCCCGCAGCCGGCGGCCGAGGAGTTCGTGGCCCGCGCCGAAGTCGTAGCGGACGTCGACCGCGGTGATGATCCCGGTCATGTACCGGTTGACCTCCTCGAAGTCCATCAGCTTCGAGAACAGCTCCCGCAGCGCGGTCGCACCCGGATCCGTGCCGAGCAGCGTGATCTGCGCGCGCGTGTTGGCGAGCACGGCGGCCCCCACCGGGTGCCGTTCGGCGTGGTAGGTGTCCAGGAGCCCTTCCGGAGCCCAGCCGTTGACCGCGGCGGCCAGCTTCCAGCCGAGGTTGAACGCGTCCTGCACACCGAGGTTGAGGCCCTGCCCGCCGGTCGGCGGGTGGATGTGCGCCGCGTCGCCCGCCAGCAGCACCCGGCCCACGCGGTACCGCTCGGCCTGCCGGGTCGCGTCGCCGAACCGGGAGAGCCAGCGCGGCGAACGCGCGCCGAAGTCCGTGCCCGCCCAGGCCCGCAGCCGCTCCTTGAACTCGTCGAGCGTCGGCGCCGCGCGGTCCTCGGACACCCCGTCGGCGGGCACGATGACGCGGTACCACCCGTCCCCGAGGGGGTGGGCGCCGAACCGCAGTTGGGTCTTGTTGACCTCCGCGACGGCGGCGGCGATCGCCTCCGGCGCCTCGGTCAGCTCCATCTCGCCCAGCATCGTCTCGACCTTGGCGGGCTCCCCGGGGAAGTCGACGCCGAGCTGCTTGCGCACCGTGCTGCGGCCGCCGTCGCACCCGACGAGGTAGCGCGCGCGCAGCCGCGTGCCGTCCGCCAGCTCGACGCTCACCCCGTCCTCGTCCTGGCTCAGCCCGACCACTTCGGTGCCGCGGCGGATCTCCGTACCGACGGCGACGGCGTGCTCGTCGAGGATCCGCTCGGTGACCGGCTGCGGGGCGGCGACACCGTACGGATGCGCCGTGTCCATCCCTTCCGGCCACGGCTTGGCCACACCGCCGAAGAGGCCGCCGACCTGGAACTTCTCGCTGACGGCGAGGAAGTGCTCCAGCAGGCCGCGCTGGTCCATCAGCTCGACGCTGCGCGCGTGCAGGCCCTGCCCGCGGGACTGCCCGGTCTGCTCGGTCAGCTTCTCCAGCACGACCACCTGTACACCGTGCAGCCGCAACTCGCCGGCGAGCATCAAACCGGTCGGTCCGCCGCCGACCACGATTACGTCAATCATCACTACGCCCATTCAACGAGTTCGCCATTTATGCAGGTCCTGGCCTTGGCCGGTCATTCTGCGGCACGCCAGGGGCCTTGCCGCAAGCCCCCCTGTGCGCTATAAGTTGAGAGTGGCAAGGAGCGGGAAACCTCCTTGCCTTCGTCATGTGTGCGGCCGTGTGCGCAGGCATGCGTACAACCGTGTGTGTAGCGTTTTACGTGTGGTGTCCCTCCCCGATCTCGTCCGGCTGCGGCAGGCCCGCGACCGCATGGACCGTGACTACGCGCAGCCGCTGGACGTCCCCGCTCTCGCGCGCGACGCCCTCATGTCCCCGGGGCACTTCTCGCGCAGTTTCCGTGCCGCCTACGGCCAGACTCCGTACAGCTACCTCATGACCCGCCGCATCGAGCGGGCCAAGGCGCTGCTCCGGCGGGGCGATCTGAGCGTCACCGACGTGTGCATGGCGGTGGGCTGTACGTCACTGGGGTCCTTCAGCTCGCGGTTCACCGAGATCGTCGGGGAGAGCCCGAGCGCGTACCGGGCCCGCGATCATGGAACGGGCGCCGGGATCCCGGCCTGCCTCGCCAAGATCTACACCCGGCCGGTCAGGAACGGAGAAGCGAAACCGCCTGGCCCTGCCTAGCGTGGTGGGCATGGAAATCAACCTCGCACAGTGCTTCATCGCCGTCGACGACCACGACAAGGCGCTCGCCTTCTACCGCGACGTACTCGGCCTGGAGGTGCGCAACGACGTCGGGTTCGAGGGCATGCGCTGGGTGACCGTCGGCTCGCCCACGCAGCCCGGCGTGGAGATCGTCCTCGAACCCCCGCTCGCGGACCCGAACGCCACGGAGTCCGACCGGCAGGCGATGGCCGAGCTGATGGCCAAGGGTCATCTGCGCGGCGTCATCTTCCGGACCGATGACGTCGACGCCCTGTTCGAGCGGATCCGCGCCGCGGGCGGTGACGTCCTCCAGGAGCCGATGGACCAGCCGTACGGCGTACGGGACTGCGCCTTCCGCGACCCGGCCGGGAACATGATCCGCTTCAACCAGCCCAGTTGACCTTCACCTTGGGTGAGGCCGCAGCATCGGTGGGGCCGGGCGGACAGTCCGGCGCCGGGCAGCGTGCCCGGCACGAGGAGGGCAGGGGCGGGCAATGGGGTTGCTGACCATCGGGGCGTTCGCGAAGGCGTCCCGGCTGTCACCGAAGGCGCTGCGGCTCTACGACGAGCTGGGGCTGCTGACCCCCGCCCGCGTCGACCCGGTCACCGGCTACCGGCTCTACGTGCCCGAGCAGCTCGCGCGGGCCCGGCTCGTGGCCTGGCTGCGGCGGCTCGGCATGCCGCTGGCCCGCATCCGGCACGTCGGGACGCTGGACGCGGCGGGCGCCGCCCAGGAGATCCGCGCGTTCTGGGCCCGGGTCGAGGCCGACACCGCCGCCCGGCGGGATCTGGCCGCCTTCCTCGTCGACCACCTGTCCAGGGAGGACCCCGCCATGACCCCGATCGCCGAACCGCTGGAGATCCGTTACGCCGCGCTGTCCGACACCGGCCTGGTCCGCGAGAGCAACCAGGACACCGCCTACGCGGGCGCCCGCCTGCTCGCCGTCGCCGACGGTTACGGGCCCGGCGGGGCGCCCGCCGGGGCCGCCGCCATCGACGCGCTCAAGCGCCTCGAAACCGAGGGCATCCCGGCGGGCCAGCTCCTCAACGCCCTTGAGGACGCCGTCGAACAGGCCGCCTCGGCCGTACGCGAAGCCGCCGCCGACGGCGCCGCTTCCCGCTCCGGCTCCGATCCCGTCTCCGATACGTCATCGCTGTCGCCGTCGCCGTCGCCGCGTGAGGCCGGCACCACACTCACCGCGATGCTCTGGACCGGCTCGCGACTCGCCCTCGTCCACATCGGCGACACCCGCGCCTACCTCCTGCGGGACGGCGAACTGTTCCAGGTCACCCACGACCACACCCTGGTGCAGTCGATGGTCGACGAGGGCCGCCTCAGCCCCGAGGAGGCCGCGTCGCACCCCCAGCGGGCGCTGCTCATCCGCGCCCTCGGCACCGGTGAGACCACCGCCGACCTGCGGCTTCAGGAGGCCCGGCCCGGCGACCGCTATCTGCTCTGCTCCGACGGGCTGAGTGCCGTGGTGCCCACCGAGGAGATCCGGCAGGTGATCACGAGGGCCGGCGATCCCGATCAGGCGGTACGCGAACTCATCGCCCTGGCCAACGGCTCCGGCGGCCCCGACAACGTCAGCTGCGTGGTCGCCGACGTCGTCACGGGTGGGTAGCCACTTTTTTGTGGGTACTTGGCGTGCCGCCCTTCTCGGGCCAACCTGGTGACCACGCCGCAACGCACGGAAGGGGAGCCCGATGACGAAGCGTCAGGACGCTTGTGACAGGACGGAATCCGCCCTGGACTCGGGCTGGGACACCGGCTCCCGCCCGGCGAGCCTGTCCAGGCGGCGGTGGCCCCAGTCCGCCAGAGGGGCCAGCGCCTCGCAGAGGTCGCGGCCGAACTCCGTGAGGGAGTAGACCGTCTTCAACGGCCGTACGTCGTACACCTCCCGGTGCACGAGCCCGTCGGCCTCCATCTCGCGCAGCGCCTGAGTCAGCACCTTCTCGGTGAGCCCCGGCAGCAGCCGCAGCATCTCACCGGGACGGTGCGGGCCCTTTTCGAGCGGCCACAGCAGCGCGGTCTTCCACTTGCCGTCGATCACGGCGATCGCGGCGGTCACCCCGCACACGTTCGGGTCCTGGGCACGGCTGCGCGTCATCTCTGATCCCTCTCCATCCTCATCACTGCGCCATTCCTCCACGCCGCAGGCCGCCGGCAGCAAGCCGCTGACCGGCGGTCGCCGGCCGATTCGCCATGCCCACAAGGGAGTTGACCGATGTCTTCGTACGTCCCCCAGTCTGCCGTCACCGTTCTCGGTCTGGGACCGATGGGCCGGGCCCTCGCCACCGCTTTCCTGGCGGCCGGGGTGCGGACCACTGTCTGGAACCGTACGCCGGGGCGGGACGCCGAGCTGATCGAGCGGGGCGCGCTCGGCGCTCGTACGCTCGAAGAGGCCGTCACGGCGAGTCCGCTGACCGTCGTCTGCGTGGTCAATTACGACGCCTCGGACGCACTGCTGCGACCGGCCGCCGTCACCACCGCGCTCAAGGGACGCACCCTGGTGAACCTCAGCGCCGACACACCCGACCGCGCGCGGGACACCGGGCGCTGGGCCGCCGAGCACGGCATCCCGTACCTGGACGGGGCGATCATGACGCCGACCGACGTCATCGGCACACCGGACGGCGTCTTCCTCCACAGCGGTCCCGCCGAGCTGTACGAGCGTCATCGCCCCGTCCTCGACGCGCTGGGCGGCACGCACACCCACCTCGGTGAGGAGATCGGGCGGGCGGCGGCGTACGACATCGCGCTGCTCGACATCTTCTGGACCGCGATGACCGGGTACATGCACGCCCTGGCGCTGGCGAGGGCGGAGGGCGTCTCGGCGCGGGAGCTGGCCCCGTTCGCCAAGGGCATCGGCGCGATCCTGCCGCCGATCTTCGAGGAGGCCGCCGGGGAGGTGGACGACGGCACCTTCTCGGGCGAGGGGAACCCGATCACGTCGGCGGCCTCGACGATGGCCCACGTCATCCACGCCTCCGAGGCCCACGGCATCGAGGCGGGCGTGATGCGCGCCGCCGAGGGCCTGGCCCGCCGTGTCATCGCACGGGGCCACGGTGGCGACGGCGCGACCCGGATGGTGGAGCTGCTCGGGCTCGGCCACCGCTGAGCGGGCCCGAGGTCCGCTGACGTCAGGGAAATCCGTAGGTCTTGGCAAGGGTGGTCACCGTGGCGGCCATGGCCCGGCGCAGCTCCGGCGGGGCGATGACCTCGACGTCCGCGCCGAGTCGCAGCAGTTCGCCGCACGCGTGCTCGATGCCCTCGGTGGGGATGACCGCCTCGACCCATCCCTCGCCGTCGGGAGCGGTCGCGGTGGACTCCACCGAACGCACCACCTCCGGGGGGACGTTGTCCGGCAGGCGGCGGCGCCCTCGCGAGGACAGGCGGATGGTGGCCGTGCCGGTGTAGCGGCGGGCCTGGAAGTCGGCGAGGTACGAGGCCCAGTACGCGGCCAGGTCGAAGTCCGGCGGGCGGTCGAAGCGTTCGTCGGCGGGTGCCGCGTCCAGGATCTGGGTGACGCGGTAGGTCGCGGGTCCCTTCTCCGTGGCGGCCACGAGGTACCAGGTGCCGGACTTGAGGACCAGGCCGTAGGGGCGGAGGCGGCGGCTCACCTCCTGCGGGGCGCGCCAGCGGCGGTAGCGCACGTCCACCGCGCGCCGGGTGAGCACCGCGTCCACGAACACGGGGAGGTACGGGGTCTGTTCGGGCTCCCGGTACCAGCCGGGGGCATCCAGGTGGAAGACGGTCGCCACCCGCGCCGCCTCCTCCCGCAACCCGGTCGGCAGCGCGGCGAGCAGCTTCAGCCGGGCGGCCGTCACCTCGGACGCGAGCCCCAGGTCGGCGGCCGGACCGGGCAGCCCGGCGAAGAACAGTGCCCGCGCCTCGCCCTCGGTCATCCCGGTCAGGCGGGTGCGGTAGCCGTCGAGCAGTTGGTAGCCGCCCCCGCGGCCGGGCTCCGCGTAGACCGGGACCCCCGCGGACTGGAGCCGCACCAGGTCACGGTAGGCGGTGCGCACGGACACGTTCAGCTCGTCGGCGATGGCCCGGGCGGAGAGGCGGCCCCGCGATTGCAGCAGCAGGAGCACCGAGAGCAGGCGGCTGGCGGACATGCGGGCATTCTCCTTCGGAAACCCTGACAGCGGCTGTCACACGGCTCTCCTATCGTCGGTCCGCGCCGCCCCGCCCCGCCCCGACCGCACAGGAGCCCTTCATGCCCGTTTTCGAGCTTCGGCAGTACACCCTGCGCCCCGGCAGACGCGACGAACTCATCGAGCTGTTCGACCGGGAGCTCGTCGAGACCCAGGAAGCCGTCGGGGCGCGTGTGCTCGGCCAGTTCCGGGATCTCGACGATCCGGACCGCTTCGTCTGGTTGCGCGGGTTCCGGGACATGGAGACGCGCCACCGCGCGCTCACGGACTTCTACGGCGGACCCGTCTGGGCCGAGCACGGCCCGCGGGCCAACGACACCATGGCCGACTCCGACGACGTGCTCCTTCTGCGCGCCACGGCGACCGATCCGAGTCTTCCCGGCGCCCTCCCCGCCCGGCCCCCGGTCGGAGCCCCGGCACCCGACCGGTTCGTATCGGCCACCATCTGGTCCTTCCCGCCCGGCCGACAGGACGGCATCGCGCTGATCCGGGACGGCCTGCTCCCCGCGCTCCGGCGGACCGGGCCCGCGCCGCTCGCCCTCCTGATCACCGAGCCCGCGCCCAACACGTTCACCAGGCTGCCGGTCCGCACCGGCGAGAACGTCGCCGTACTCCTCACCCCGTACCCCGACGAGCACGCCCACCGGCAGCACCTCGCCGCCCTGGAGGCCCTCCCCCTCGTACGGGACGAGATCCTGCCGGGCCTGGAGCGGGAGCAGTCGGCGGCGGCTCACCTGCTCCGGCTGGCACCCACCGGCCGCTCACTCATCGCCTAAGCGAAGCCTGGCTGAAGAAGGACCGGCGGTACTCCCCCGGCGCCACCCCGACCTGCTTGAGGAAGTGGTGGCGGAGGTTGTTGGCCGTGCCGAGGCCGCTCAGCTCGCCCACCCTCTCCACGGGCAGGTCGGTGGACTCAAGGAGGCTCTGCGCCCGCGCCAGACGCTGGTTGAGCAGCCACCGGAGCGGGGTCGTGCCGGTGGACGCGTGGAGGCGGCGGTAGAAGGTGCGCGGGCTCATCGCGGCCCGGCGCGCCAGGTCGTCGACGGTCAGCGGCCGGTCCAGGTGCGCGCGGGCCCACTCCAGTACCGGACCGAGCCCCGCGTCGTCCGCCTCGGGCACGGACAGGTCGATGAACTGGGCCTGGCCGCCTGGCCGGTGGGCGGGCACCACCATGCGCCGCGCCAGCTGGTTGGCGACGTGCGCGCCGAGGTCGCGGCGCACCAGGTGCAGACAGAGGTCGACGCCCGCGGTCAGGCCCGCGCTGGTCAGCACGGAACCGTCGTCCACGTAGAGGACGGAGTCGTCGACGGTCACCTTCGGGTAACGGGCGGCGAGTTGGGCGGTGTGCATCCAGTGCGCGGTGGCCCTGCGGCCGTCCAGGATGCCCGCTTCGGCGAGCGCGAAGGCGCCGGTGCACAGCGAGACCATACGGGCGCCCGCCGCATGGGCCGCGCGCAACGCCTCGGTGAGGTCCGGTGCCAGCGGTGCGCCCTCCTCCACGCACGCGTCCGGCACGGAGGTCACGATGACGGTGTCCGCCCCGGCGAGGCCTTCGAGCCCGTAGGGGGTGCGCAGCGCGAGCCCGAACTCGGCGCCGCCCGCGCCCTGTTCGCCCGTCGCGCACAGGCGCAGGTCGTACCAGTGGTCGGACAGATCGGGCTGCGGCTTCCCGAAGACCGTGAAGGGGATGCTCAGTTCATACAGATCCCAGGATGGGATCCCGATCTCCTCGGCCACCACCACCGCGACGGAACCAGCGCTCATGCCTTGAGCGTACGAGGGCGGGGGCGCCCGGCGACGCGACGGCTGGCAGGAATTTGGTGATCACCGTCACCACTGTCACTGTCGAGGGCCGCCACGCCCTGCGAGCGTGATCCCCATGAACACACAGCGCCCCGGAACAAGCCCCGCCACCCTTACCCCGACCCCGACCCCGACCCCCGCTCCCGTCACCGTCGTAGGTCTCGGCCTCATGGGCTCCGCCCTCGCCGCCGCCCTCCTGGACAAGGGCCACCCCACCACCGTCTGGAACCGCTCCCCGCAGAAGGCGAAGCCCCTCGCCGACCGCGGCGCGCACGTGGCGGCGACCCCGGAGGACGCCGTCGCCGCGAGCGGAACCGACGGGTCCGGCGGGCTCGTACTCGTATGCGTACTCGACTACGACGCGCTGCACACCGTCCTCGATCCGCTGGCCGAGGCGGGCGGGCTCGCCGGGAAGTCCCTGGTCAACCTCACCTCCGGCTCCCCGGAGCAGGCCGTGGAGATGGCGGCGTGGGCCGCGTCGCACGGCGCGGGCTACCTCGACGGCGGCATCATGACGACCCCGCCGGGCGTCGGCGACCCCGCGATGATGTTCCTCTACAGCGGCTCGCAGGCCGTCTTCGAGACGCACCGCCCGGCCCTCGCCGTCCTCGGCGACCCGCTCTACCTCGGCGCGGAACCGGGTCTCGCCTCGCTGTACGACGCCGCCCTGCTCGGCCTGATGTGGGCCACGTTCACGGGCTGGCTGCACGGCACCGCCCTGGTGACCTCCGACGGGACGACGGCCACCGACTTCACCCGGGTCGCCCTGCGCTGGCTGACCGGCGCCGTCTCCGGTTTCGTCACGGCGTACGCGCCCCAGGTGGACGCCGGGCGCTATCCGGGGGACGACGCCACCATCGACGTACAGATCGCCGCGATCGACCACCTCATCCACGCCGCGCACGCGCGCGGCATCGACAACTCCCTGCCCCACGTGCTCAAGGCGACGATGGGGCGCGCCGCCGCCGCGGGCCACGGCTCCGACAGCTACGCGAGCGTGATCGAGTCGCTGCGCGCCGCCGAGCGCCGGTAGATCCCCCGGAATCCACCCCGCGCCGCGGCGGAAGCCGACAGGATGAAGGGGAAAGGTTCATTCGTCGGCACCGGGGGGAGCCACCACCCATGAACCGTCCGCTGCGGCACATAGCCCTCTTCTGCGGCATCCTCACGCTCGCCCTGCTGCTGCGGGCGACGTGGGTGCAGTTCGCGGAGAACGACGAGCTGTCGAACCACAAGAAGAACCGCCGCGTGCAGATCGAGGCCTTCTCCCACCCCCGCGGCGACATCATCGTCGGCGGCAAGTCCATCACCGGCTCGAAGAAGACGCCGGGCTCCGACTTCGCGTACAAGCGGGTCTTCAAGGAGGGCCCGATGTACGCGCCGGTGACGGGCTACTTCTCGCAGGCGCAGGGCGCCACCTTCCTGGAGGGCGTCCACAACGGCATCCTCAGCGGCAACGACGACCGCCTCTTCATCAAGCGCACCCTGGACATGCTGACCGGCAAGAAGCAGCAGGGCGGCGACGTGATCACGACCATCGACCCGAAGGCGCAGAAGGCCGCCTACGAAGGTCTGGTGAACCTCGACGCCAAGGGTGCGGTGGTCGCGCTCGACCCGCGCACCGGCAAGGTGCTCGCCCTGGCCAGCACCCCTTCGTACGACCCGTCGGTCTTCGCGGGCATCTCGCCGGAGGAGGGACGCGCCTTCGAACGGCTCGGCGAGCGCAAGGACAAGCCGCTGAGCAACCGCGCCCTGCGCGAGATCTACCCGCCCGGCTCCACCTTCAAGATCCTCACGGCGGCCGCCGCCCTGGAGCACGGCGTGGTGACGGACGTCGACAAGCCGACCGGCGCGAAGACCCCGTACAAACTCCCCCTCAGCTCCACCCGCATCGGCAACGACGTGCCCGACGCCAACTGCGACGACGTCTCGATGAAGACCGGCATGCAGTGGTCCTGCAACAACGTCTTTCTCGACATCGCGCTCAAGGTCGGCAAGGACAAGATGCGGCAGACGGCCGAGCAGTTCGGCTTCAACGAGGAGCAGTACATTCCCGTGCGCGCGGTCGCCAGCAGCTACCCCGAGAAGCTCGACAAGCCGCAGACCGCGCTGACCGGCATGGGCCAGGGCAGCCTGACCAGCACCCCGCTCCAGATGGCGATGGTCACGGCCGGCCTCGCCAACGACGGCAGGGTCATGAAGCCGTACCTCGTCGAGGAGTTGCGCGGCCCGGATCTGACGACGATCGAGAAGGCCGAGCCGCACGAGCTGAACCAGGCCGTCTCCGAGGACACCGCGAAGGCGGTGCAGGACATGATGGAGAACACCGTCGAGAACGGCACGGCGAACAAGGCGCGGATCGACGGTGTCACGGTCGGCGGCAAGACCGGCACGGCCCAGCACGGCGCGGACGTCAACGACGAGCGTCCGTACGCCTGGTTCGTGTCGTACGCCAAGAACGGCGACGGCGAGTCGCCGGTCGCGGTGGCCGTCTTCGTCGACCCCTCCAACATGGACATCCCCCGCTCGGAGATCGCGGGCGGCAAGCTGGGAGCGCCGATCGCGAAGGCGGTCATGGAGGCGGTCCTGGAGCGCTGAGCGGTGCCTTTCTACGGGGCCGCCGGTGCCTCCCCTTGAGGTGCCGCCGGTGCCTCCCACGGCAGGGGCGCGCTGTGCACCACGTCGAGCCGTGAGACGGCCCGGGTCAGCACGACGTACAGCCGGTGCGGGCCGCGCCGCTCGGCCGCCGCGATCGCGGCCGGTTCGACGGCGACGACATGGTCGTACTCCAGGCCCTTGGCGAGCGAGGCGGGCAGCACGGTCACGCGCGCGCCCAGCTCGTCGGGGCCCGCGCTCCCGATGCCGGCCGCGTCGAGGGCCGCGCGCAGCGGCTCGGTGTGCGCGTCGGCGGCGATGACACCGATCGAGCCCTCCCGCCCGAGCGCGTCCCGCACGGTTTCGGCGACGGCGGCGCGCACCGCCTCGGGCAGGCCGCGCGTACCCCCCGTATCTCGTGCGGTCCGCACATGGCGGATGCGCAGCTCGCCGTCCGCCCGCATCGACCGGGCGGGCGGTACGTCCACGTCGAGGTGGGCGAGGAGCCGGTTGGCGAGCCCGACGATCGCCTTCGGCACGCGGAACCCGGTCGTCAGCGGGGTCACCGTGGCGTCCGGCTTGCCGAGGTGGCCGAGCAGTTCGCCCCAACTTCGCGCCGCCCAAGGGGTGGTGGCCTGCGCGAGGTCGCCGAGCACGGTCAGCGAACCGAAGCCTGCGCGGCGCGCGATGGCCCGGCACTCCATCGGCGACAGGTCCTGGGCCTCGTCGACGACGATGTGCCCGTATCCCTCGGGCCGTTCGAGAAGCCCCTCGATCTCGTCCATCAGCACCAGATCGGCGGGGCTCCACTTCGCGGATTTGTACGAGCGCGGGGGCCTCGCCCACAGGATCGCCCGCCGCTCCTCGGCCGTGAGGAGGCCGTCCGACGCGGCGGCGAGCGCGTCCGGGTCGGCGAGCAGGCCCGCGAGCACCTCGTCGGCCCTGACCCTGGGCCACACCTGGTCGACCAGGGCACTCAGCGGGCGGGACCGGCCGGTCTTCTGCACCCAGGTGTTGTTCCGCGGCCCGGACCGCCGCTCGGCCTGCACCTGGACGGCCCGCACGACCCGGCTCCGCACCCGCTCGCGCCCCACCGCGTACGAGGGCTCCTCGCCCCGCACACTCTCGACGATCCGCTCCAGCTCCTCCCGCGACACCCGCCACCGGTACGACCCGTCCGGCACCGCGAGGGAGTCGGCGGGCGCCCGGACGCGGGAGTACAGCGCGCGGCGCAGCACCTCGGCCATCCGGGCGTCGTGCTTGACGAGCGCGGCGGCCTCGGCGTCCTCGGCGCGCACCGGATGCCGGCCGACCTCGTCGAGGACGGTGGACTGGCGCACGCCGGTCTCGCCGAGGGAGGGCAGCACCTCGGCGATGTAGCGCAGGAAGGTGCGGTTGGGCCCGAGGATCAGCAGCCCGGAGCGGCGTACGCGCTGGGGGTGGGTGTAGAGGAGGTACGCGGCGCGGTGCAGGCCAACTGCGGTCTTGCCGGTGCCGGGGGCGCCCTGCACACAGACGGACGCGGTGAGTTCACCGCGTACGAGGTCGTCCTGCTCGGGCTGGATGGTGGCGGCGATGTCCCGCATGGGGCCGACGCGGGGCCGCTCGATCTCCCCGGCGACGATGAGGCTGCCGGGGCCTTCTCCGGGGGCCTGCGCCTCTGCGTCCGCGCCCGCGATCAGGTGTTCGTCCTCCATGCCGGTGAGGTCGGAGGAGTCCCCCTTGCTGCCGGGGGCCCAGCCGAACCGGCGGCGGACGGCGACGCCCTGCGGGTCGCGGGTGCCGGCCTGGTAGAAGGCGCGGGAGACGGGGGCGCGCCAGTCGACGACGAGGGGCGGGGCGGAGGGGTGTTCGGTGATGCGCAGGCGCCCTATGTGATAGCGCTGCCCGCGGTGGTCGCCGGCCTCGCGCGCGTGGGGCCCGTCGGCGGCGAAGTCGAGGCGGCCGAAGAAGAGGGGCGCTTCGGGCAGCTCGCGCAGGGCCTTGGCGTGGCTGCGGAACTGGTAGCCGAGGACCTCGGCGTCGGCGCCGGAGGCGGACACGTCTGCTCCTCCGACGACTTGCTCCTGGGCGCCTTCGACCATGCCGGTCAGGGCGGCGCGGCAGGCGTCGTGGTAGCGGCGTTCAAGGGTGAGGGGTTCTGCCGTATCCATACGCCCACGATAATGTAACCGAGTTAAATTTGATACCGAGTAACGTTCTTAACCGGGTAACGGAACCCCCTACACTCATCCCGTGACCGAAGACGAGCCGACGCCCATGACGCCCTCCGAGACGATCCCCGAGCCGGGCGGCGGCCTGCGGAGCCGCAAGAAGCGGCAGCGGTACACGACGATCTCCGAGACGGCGATCGCGCTCTTCCTGGAGCGGGGCTTCGAGAAGGTGTCGGTGGCGGAGGTGGCCGCCGCGGCGGAGATCTCCAAGCCGACCCTCTTCCGGTACTTCGCGACCAAGGAGGACCTGGTCCTGCACCGGTTCGCCGACCACGAGGACGAGGCGGCCCGCGTGGTCACGGGCCGCCCGGCCAGGCGGGCCGCGCTGGACGCGCTGCAACGGCACTTCCTGGACGCCCTCGAACGCCACGACCCGGTGACGGGCCTCTGCGACGCCCCCGAGGTCCTCGCCTTCCACCAGCTCCTCTACTCGACCCCGTCACTCGTGGCCCGCCTGCACGGCTATCAGAACCGCTCCGAGGAGGCGCTGGCCGAGGCGTTGACGGCGGCGCACGAGGGCGACCGCCTGGAAGCGAGGCTGGCCGCGGGCCAGATCGTGGCCGTCCAGCGGATCCTCGCGGAGGAGAACTGGCGCCGGGTCGCCTCCGGCGAGGGTGCGGAGGAGGTCTGGCCCTCCGCGGTGGCCGCGGCGAACAGGGCATACGGGCAGCTCCGCTCGGGCCTCACCCGGTACTCGTAGGGCGCCCCCCCACCGCACCTACGCAAGAACCTTTCCCATCCACCCACCCGTTTACCCCGCACCGACCAAGCGAGGCAGGGCGGGCAGCGCGAACTGCACCCCCACCACCCGGCAGGCCGCGAACCTCAGCCCCGCCCCTCCACCAACACGGCCACCCCGTCCAGAACCCGCCCCAGACCGAACTCGAACTCCGCGTCATCCGCGTCCGGCACATCAAGCACCCCCGCCCCCAACAGCCTCCGCACCCCCGGAAACCGCCCGGGGTCAGCCGAGGTCAACGCGTCGACCGTGCGCGCGTACCGCCGCATGACCTCATCGGGCGCCACCCCCTGCGCCCGCATCGCCGCGTCGAGGTCGGCCATGAGCGAGACCTCGTTGCGGACGTAACCGCCGACCAGCATCATCACGGAGATCTTCCGGCCGTCATCGAGCCCGCTGCCGTCGAGGACCTCAAGACCCCGCTCCATCCACTCCAGCGAACCCGGCGAGGCGGGCGGCGAGGAGATGGGGATGCGCAGCAGCCACAGGTTCCGCCGGAAGACGGCCCGCTGCTCCCGCGCCCACCACTCGAGCCCGGCCCGCCACCCCGCCGCGGAGGCGGGCCGCGGCGGCGGTGCGCCCGCCGCCGCGTCCTGCATCAGGACGTACAGATCGTCCTTGGCGGAGACGTACCGGTAGAGGGACATGGTCGAGACGCCGAGTTCCTTGGCGACCCGCCCCATGGAGACCGCGTCGATCCCCTCGGCGGCCGCGATCCGGATACCCGTATCGACGATGCGGTCCAGGCTGAGCCCGGGCCTCGGCCCCTTGGACGGCCGCTCCCGCAACCCCCAGGCAGTTTCGAGACCGGCGGAAAGCCCCGTGCCCGCGTCGCCGCCCGCGCCCTCGCCCTTGCCGGCAGCCACGCGCCAACCCCTCTCCGCTCACCCGCTCACCCGGTCTTGACGCACATCGTAGTTCTGCGTAACCCTTACACGGTAGTGCGTATGCCCTACGCAGTAACCGAGGAGCGACCATGCCCAGCCCTCCCGCCATCCAGGCCACCGCCCTCTACAAGTCCTACGGATCCCTCCCCGTCCTCCGGGGAATCGACCTGCACGTGCCACCCGGCACGGTCTTCGCGCTGCTCGGCCCGAACGGCGCGGGCAAGACCACGGCCGTCCGCATCCTCGCCACGCTCACCGCACCCGACGCCGGGACCGCGCTGATCGCCGGCCATGACATCCGCACGCACCGCCGCGAAGCACGCCGGTGCCTCAGCCTGACCGGCCAGTACGCGGCGGTGGACGAGAAACAGACCGGCGCAGAGAACCTCCGCATGATGGGCCGGCTCGCGGGCCTCTCCCGCCGCGAGGCCCGCGCACGGGCCGCCGCCCTGCTGGCCCGCTTCGACCTCACGGACGCCGCCGACCGCCAGGTCGGCACGTACTCGGGAGGCATGCGCCGCCGCGTGGACCTGGCCGCGGGCCTGGTCCGCGACCCAGAGGTGATCTTCCTGGACGAGCCGACGACGGGCCTGGACCCGCGCAGCCGCAAGGAGATGTGGGACGTGGTCCGCGAACTGACGGCACGCGGCACGACGGTCTTCCTCACCACGCAGTACCTGGAGGAGGCCGACCGACTGGCCGACCGCATCGCCGTCCTGCACGAGGGCCGCGTGGTCGCCGAGGGCACGGCGGCGATGCTCAAGTCCCGTGTGGCGGGGCACCGCCTGGACCTCACGGTCACGTCCCGAGAGGCCTACCTGCGCCTCACGTCCTCACTCCCGGCGACGGCGACAGCGACAGCGACAGCGGCCACCCACCGCTCCCCCGAAACCCTCACCCTCGGCATCCCCACCGACGGGTCCGCCCACCACGTACGCACCCTCCTCGACGAACTGGACCCCCACCACACGGAGATCGAAAGCTTCGTCCTGCGCGGCGCGACGCTCGACGACGTCTTCCTGACCCTGACCCGGCCGGCGAACTCACCCCAGGACCCCACCCATGCACATGTCTGACGCCCTCACCATGGCGGACCGCTCCCTGCGCCTGAGCCGCCGCAACACCGACGCGCTGATCACGGCTCTCGTCCTGCCGGTGATGCTGCTCCTGATCTTCGTGTACTTCTTCGGCGGCGCGATCGACACGGGCACGCGGTACGTGACGTACGTCGTCCCCGGAGTACTGATCCTCTGCGCCGGCTTCGGCTCCTCGAACACGGCCACCGCCGTGACCGAGGACCTCAAGGGCGGCATCATCGACCGGTTCCGCTCGATGGACATCGGCGGTGCGCCCATCCTGGCGGGTCACGTCCTCGCCTCCACGGCCCGCAACCTCATCGCGACGACGCTCGTCCTCGGTGTGGCCTTCGCCATCGGCTTCCGCCCGGCGGCGACCCTGCCGGGCTGGCTGGCCGCGCTCGCCGTGCTCCTCGCCTTCATCCTGGCGCTGTCCTGGCTCTCGGCGACGGTGGGCCTGCTGGCCAACTCCCCCGAGGCGGCGGGCGGCTTCACCTTCTTCGTGAGCTTCCTGCCCTATCCCAGCAGCTCCTTCGTCCCCACCGACACGATGCCTACCTGGCTCCGCGCCTTCGCCGACCACCAGCCGATCACCCCGGTCATCGAATCCCTCCGCGGCCTCCTCCTCGGCCAGCCGGTGGGGAACACCCCGTGGCTGGCCCTGACCTGGTGCGCGGCGATCCTCACCCTCTCGGCGACCCTCTCGGGCGCCCTCTTCGCGAGGCGTACGAGCCGGTGAGCGAGGCCGGTCAGCCGAGGCGCCGCCGCCGCTGGTCCGCGCGCGTCCAGTCCCTCAGCGCCTCCACGATCCGCCGGTGGGTCGGCACGGCGCTCAGCCCGAGGACGGTACGGGCCCGGGTGAGGACCTCCTCGATCTTCCGTCCCCCGCGCAGGAGCGGCCACCACGCGAACGCCGGCCTCGTGTCGAGGGTGAGCGCGGTGCGGATGACGTCGGTGAACACCGACTGCGCCCTCTTGTAGTCGAGGAGGCGCGGAAGGTCGTGCTCCCATCCCAGGGAGCTGCCCGGCCTCGCGTCCTCGACCGCCTCACGCCACCGCGACTTCACCTGCTCCTCCTGATCCGGCCGGTACCGCATCAGATAGAGGTGGGTGGCCAAGTCGTAGAGAGGGTCCCCCACCATGGCCAACTCCCAGTCGATGCACCAGAGCTGACCGGCCGGGTCGACGATGAAGTTCTCCCTGTGCAGATCACCGTGGAGAAGCCCGAACGGCCTCGGGGTCATGCTCAGGACGTTCTCCCGCAGCTCCCCGAAACACCGGCGGTCGATGCCGAGCGAGTGGAAAAGCTCCCCGAACCGCTGCTCGTTCCGCAGATAGACCTGCTCCTCGGTGAAGCAGATCAGCCGCTCCAGGAATGCGGTGGTGTCACCGTCGGGCGGCCGGTCCTCCGAGACACACCGGCGTTCCACCACCAGCTTGTCCGGGTCGACTCCGGCCAACTGCCCGAAGAGTTCGATGATCTGGGCGATCAGCGGCTCGGGAATGGGGTCGGTGAATTTGTGGCGCGAGCCGAGCGTCCGCCCCTCGATGAATCTCTGAAGGCCGAACTCGCCCACGTCGATGACGTCCGGAATCCGGGTGATGTGCCCGGCCAGCGCCCGCACCAGCTCCTCTTCCGAGTGGAAACAGCGCCGGTCGAACCAGAGCAGGTCCTTGCGCGGCTCCCGGCACTTCCACCGGGCCCCGCCTCCGCCCTCCGACTCCCCCGGCAACGGAAATACGTAGGTCTCGTGGTGGTACCCCTTGAGCGGGCCGACGAGAACCCGCTCACTGCCACTCACCCGAGCGGCATGCTGCCGGGCCGCAGAAGTCGCTTCGGATGGCATCGCTGTTCTTTCGGCCTGGGCGGACGGCGTGGAGCACGTTACCCCTGTGCCGCAGGGGCTCACGCCCGTTCTCGCCCGAGCGACGGATTCACGCCACCCATGAGCTAATTCGCGCTCGTCCGTACGAGGACGCCTTCTCACGAACGGGCCGCCGCCATACCCCCGCCATTCCCCCGCCACCCCCCGGTCATCGTCTGGCCGAACAACGACCCGTGGTCCACACTTGCTGAGATGACTTCCCAGAGGCCCTCGGCCGACGGCTCTCCCGACCGGGACGTCCTGTCCCGTCTCCTCACTTCGGCCGCCGCGCTGCTCTTCGATTTCGACGGACCTGTCACCCGGTTCTTCCACCACTACGACACGAGACCGATCGCCCGGGAGATCAAGGCCCTGCTCCTGGAGCGCGGTGTGTCACTGCCCGCCCACGTACAGGCCTCGGAGGACTCGCACGGCCTTCTCCACCTCCTCAGAAGCGAGGTGTTCACGGCGGACGATCCGGGTCCCGAGGAACAGAAGACGCTGGAGTTGGCCGAGGGAATCGTGACCCGCCACGAGTACCAGGCCGCTCTCGGCGCCGTCCCGGACGAGCACGTCGGAGCCCTGGCGACCGAGCTGTCCCGGCTGGGAAAACGCCTGGCGATCGTCAGCAACAACGCCGAGGGCCCCGTGCGGGCCTACCTGGAACGCGTGGGCCTGGACGGAATGTTCACGCCCGTACTCGGCCGCGACCCGTACGAGCTGCGCCACATGAAACCCGACCCCCATCGCGTCAGGACCGCCGTGCACCACCTGGGCCTCAAGGCGGCGGACTGCCTTCTCGTGGGAGACCAGCCCACGGACCTGGAAGCGGCCCGCACCGCGGGAACCCCCTTCCTCGGCTACGCCAGGAGCGAGGCGGTGGCAGACCAAATGCGAAGGGAGGGCGCCATTTGGGCCGACATCTCCCTGCTCCCCCTCCTGCGCGCGGCGAGTCAGCTTACGGGCCCCAACTAAACTCTGTTGGGCCCGACTTGCGTGCTCGCGCGGCGGAGACGACCGCTCTCAGTACCGGTTCCAGGGATGAGACCAGATGCCCGGCGCCCGCGTCGTGCAGCAGGCCGGCCTTGCGGTCGTTGCGTGCGTAGCCCAGGAAGCCCACCCCCGCCCGCCGGGCCGCCAGGAAGTCCGAGGGTGCGTCGCCGATCAGCAAGGTGGACTTCGGGTCGGCGCCCATGGCGGTCAGGGCTCGCCGTACGCAGTGCGGGTCGGGCTTGAGCAGGGCGAGGTTCCGGGTGCAGCGGCCGTAGATGTGCGGGGCGAAGCAGTCCATGAGGCCGCGCGAGGCGAGGTAGCGGCTGACGGCCTCGGGCGCGTTGTTGCTCGTGATGGCCAGTCGCGCCCCGACGGCGGTCCAGGTGCGGATCAGCGGATCGGCGTACGGGGTGGGCCAGGCCGATGCCACGGCGCTCACCTCGTGCCGGGTGAGCATCGCCTCCAGTTCGGCCGACAGATCGCTCCCGGGCAGGCGGCGGTCGACCGCGCGGAGTACGACGAAGGGGTCCGGGTCCTCCCGCAGGTCGGCGGTGAGCAGACCGCGCAGCCCCCGGCTCTCCAGCCACCGCACCTGAGCCTTCGCCACGCCCTCGGCGGAGCGACCGGCGAAGAGACGACAGAGGGGACCGTCGAAGTCGAAGAGCACGAAACGAACAGACCCGATCAGACCATGAAGCCTCTCGGTCTTGTCATCGAGCATCCCGGGCCACATCGCATCAGATTGCGTCGAGTCAGAGGTCACCTAAGAGAGTGTCAGGTCAGTCGTGATGGTTGCCCAGAGCGCGTCGAACCACTTCTGCGATTCGTCGACGAACTGGGCGTCGCGCACGCTCTGGCCGGGCTTGCCGAAGGAGAAGAGGAGCGCCTTGACGCCCAGGACGTCGTAGAGGTCGACGTTGTCGCTGCCCCCGGCGTCGTTCAGCTCCAACTGCTGCGGGCCCAGGGTGTAGTACGCGAGCAGCGCCTCCTCCCCGTTCAGCAGATACAGCTTGACCGGCGTCGTGAACGGCAGCGCGCGGAACTGCACCGACACGTCGATCCCGTGCGAGGCCCGCAGCGCCCGCAGATTGTGCCGCAGCACCTGCCCCTGCGCGTTCCGCTGGGTGAGCCAGCGCTGGTGGAGGCGTTCGCGGCTCTCCGCGTCGCCCGCGATCGGGACCGGGAACGCCAGCTTGATGTCGCTGCTCGGCAGCAGGATCCGTACCGTGATCGACTCGGGGCGGATGCGGCCCTCGTGGATCAGGCGCACCGGCTCACCGAGGGCGATCATCAGCGTCTCCGCGGTGTACGAGACCACGTCGATCCGCACCTCCTTCGCCGCGAACGCCTCCGCGAGGCGGGGGGCGAGGGCGACCATGGACGGCTGCGGGCCCGGGGCCGCGGGGACCGCCGGGCCCGACTCGGCGACGCGGGGCGGGCTGCCCTTGCTGACGTTGGACAGGAGGCCTTCGCTCTGGAGCTTCTTCATCGCCTGGCGCACGGCCCCGCGCTCCACGCCGAACTCCTCGGCGAGTTCGGCCTGGGTCGGCAGGCGGTCGCCCGCCTTGAGCGCACCGGCCCGGATGCGGTCGCGTACGGCGTCGGCGATGTCCTGGGGTGAGAGCTTTCTGCTGCCGTTCACTGCAACGTTCTCCTGGGTCACAACCAAACGATACAACTGGCCGCCATCTCGCGGCAGTTGACGGGAAGTTGTTTATTTAGTCATGCCAAGCGGGGACAACTAAAGCAGAGTTGGTTGCCAACTTGGTCAAGATGGCAGAAGGGGGAACCACCGTCATGCCCGTCATAGCCCTCCTCGCAGCCGTGGTCGCCGTCACCGTCGAACAGCTCGTCCAGTGGAAGTACGGCCCCATGGGCATCGCCGGCCTTCTCCTGCTGACCGTCGGCCTCAAGGCGAAGAACCACACGTGCAGCTCCATCGGCGCCGCGGTCCTCGCCCTGATGGTGACCGGCCCGGCGATCTGAACGGACAGGCCGTCCGACCCGGCGGGCGGCGGGAGGCAGTGCTCAGCCCGCCGCCAGCCTCAGGTCCTGACTGATCGTGTTCCACAGGGCGTTGAACCACAGATGCGACTGCTCCACGAAGGTCGTGTCCCGCAACCCCTCCCCCTGGTGGAACGGGAAGAGCATCGACTGCGCGCCCTGCGCGTCGTACATCTTCAGGGACTCCTGGCCGACGCCGGTCTCCTCGTCCCGCTTGGTGAGCGTGTAGTAGGCGAAGAGCGCCTCCGAGCCGTTGATCAGGTAGAGCTTCACCGGTGGCGTGAACGGCAGCGCGCGGAACTGCACCGACACGTCGATCCCGTGCGAGGCCCGCAGCGCGAGGAGGTTGTGCCGCAGCACCTGCCCCTGCGCGTTGCGCTGGTCCAGCCAGCGGCGGTGCACCCAGCCGCCCTCGTCGTCACCGCCGTCGACCGGCGCGGGGAACGCCAGATCGATGTCCCGGCTCGGCAGCAGCACCCGGACGTCGACCTTGGCCGGTTTGCGCTGTCCGGCGTGGATCTGCCGCAGCGGTTCGCCGATCGCCATCGTGAGGGAGACGGAGGTCAGGCAGAGCGCGTCTATCTCCACGTGCGGGGCCTCGAAGGCCGACGCGATACGGGGCGCGAGACCGACCATCGTGGGCTGCGGACGCACCGACCCCGCCCCGAGGGGCGCGCGCTCGGGGACTTCCGCGACCGTGGCGGGGCTGCCCTTGGACACGTTGGACAGAAGGTGCTCACGGTGCAGGACGCGCAGCGCCTCGCGCACGGCCCCGCGCTCCACGCCGAACTCGTCGGCCAGCTCTGCCTGCGTGGGCATGCGCTGGCCCGGCCGCAGCGATCCGGACCTGATCCGGTCACGCAGCACGTCGGCCACCTCGCGGTGGGAACGCCGTCGTCGGCTTCCGTTGACGGGGGCGCGTTCCGTGCTCACAACCAAACAGTACAACTTCGCGCCATCTTAGGGGAGTTGCGGGAAAGATGGTTATGAGTCGACTCCCAGCGGAGATAAGTCAGTTGAAGTTGGTAGCCAACTTGGGCGACATGGTCGGACCCCTCCGGGGTTGGCCACCACCCATCGGGGCCGAGGCGGAGTTCCCACCCGGCCGGCCAGTTGGTCACCGGCCGAACGGGGTCCGCCACCCCGATCCCGAAGGAGGGAACGTCATGCCGCTCATCGCCATCGTCGTCGCCGCCCTCGCCATCGGTTTCGAACAGCTCATCCAGTGGAAGTACGGCCCACTGGGCATCGTCGCCTTCGTCCTGCTCACCGTGGGGATCAAGGCCAAGAGCACCAAGATCAGCGGGGTCGGGGCAGCCCTTCTCGTCCTGCTCCTCGCGCAGTCGGGCTGACCGGTCCGGCTGAACAGACCCGGCTGGCCGGGCTCCCATCCGGAGGGGAGCCGGGAGTCCGGCCGACGGGCGACAACCGAGCCCCGGCTCCCGGCTACGGGGGAGCCGGGGCTCACTCACGCGCTCACACCAGCAGGTCGTCCACCTGCGCCTCGCCCTCCCGGTACCGCCGGGCGATCTCCCCGCTGCAGTCGTCCGCGGTGCGCTGGAGCAGCTGCCTGCGCCGCGAGACCTGCTGTTCGTAGCGGACCAGGCGGCCCATGGCCGCGTCCAGCTCCTCGTCCGTGCGGGCCGCCAGGTCGGAGAGCTCGACCTCGGCCAGCATCTCCGTGGCCAGGAGGCGGTACTCCTCGCTGTGCGGGGTGCCGAGCGTGACGTGCCGGGCCGATGAACGGTGCCGGGCCGGGGCGTCCGCGAGGATCTCCGAGAGCCGGTCGACGACGGCCGCCTCCGGCGTGGGCGCCACCGGCTGGTCCCTGCGGCGCGCGATCTCGGCCCGCAGGATGTCGATGCGCCCTTGCAGCAGCCGCCGCACATAGCTGAGGTCGGCCTCGTCCTGCTGGGCCGCCCGGCGCAGCTCCCGCAGCTCGGGCAGCCGCCGCGCGGCCAGGTCGTGCTCGGGCACCTCGGGCAGCAGCGGGCTGCCGGTGCGCTGCGCGGGCGGCCGCGGGACCGCCGTACGCCGAAGCGAGACGCGGCCGGACGGCTGCCCCGTACTTGGTGTGCTCATGTGGCTCTACCGTCCCCTCGACCGGCCGACGCGGGTGCACCGCGTGTGTGCATGGTGCCACTCCCGGTGGCCGCTATGTGAATGAGTGCCCGGAATCAGCCCCGGATGGGGGGATCTGGAGCCTCCGATCGGCACGGCATGATGGCCCCATGCGAGCAGTGGTGCAGAGAGTCGACGGCGCGAGCGTGGTCGTCGAGGGCGAGGACGGCCCCGAGACGGTGGGCGAGATCAGCGGCGAGGGCCTGTGCGTCCTGGTGGGCGTCACGCACGACGACACCAAGGAGAAGGCGGCCCAGCTGGCCCGCAAGCTCTGGACGCTGCGCATGCTGGCCGACGAGAAGGCATGCAGCGACATTGACGCGCCGCTGCTCGTCATCAGCCAGTTCACGCTCTACGGAGACGCCCGCAAGGGCCGCCGCCCCACCTGGAACGCGGCCGCCCCCGGCCCCGTGGCCGAACCCCTCGTCGACGAGGTGGTCGCCCAGCTGCGCGCACTGGGCGCGACGGTGGCGACGGGCCGGTTCGGGGCGCGCATGCGGGTGGGCCTGACGAACGACGGCCCGTTCACGGTGCTGCTGGAGATGTGACCTAGGGCTGGACGACCACTTCCTGAGCCGCGGCGATGCCCCCGGCGATGAGTTCCGCGTCCACCGGCACATTCCGCTTGATGAGCCCGAGGGCGATGGGCCCCAGCTCGTGATGGCGCACGGCGGTCGTGACGAACCCCAGCTTCCGCCCCTCGGCCCCCTCCGAGGCGAGCTGAAGCGGCGTACCGGCCGCCGGCAGGTGCACCTCGCTCCCGTCCAGGTGGAGGAAGACCAGGCGGCGCGGCGGCTTCCCCAGGTTCTGGACGCGGGCGACCGTCTCCTGACCGCGGTAGCAGCCCTTCTGGAGGTGCACGGCCGTGGCGAGCCAGCCCAGCTCGTGGGGGATCGTGCGGTGGTCGGTCTCGAAGCCCAGGCGCGGCCGGTGGGCCTCCACCCGCAGCGCCTCGTACGCGAGGAGCCCGGCCGCGGGGCCGTGCTCGGCGGCGTACGCCTCCAGGTCCGTACGCGGCAGGAACAGATCGCGGCCGTGTGCCGTCTCGCGTACGACGACGCCCTCGGGGACCGGGGTGATCGAACCGGCGGGCAGATGGACGACGGCGAACTCGTCGCTCCGGTCGGCGACTTCCACGCGGTAGAAGAACTTCATGCTCTCCAGGTACGCGATGAGCGCGCCCTGCGTGCCGGGCTCGACGTGCGCCCAGATGGTCTCGCCGTCGTCCACGAGGTAGAGCGCGTGCTCGATGTGGCCGTGGGCGGAGAGGATCAGCGCTTCGGTGGCCTGGCCGGCCGGCAGCTCGCTGACGTGCTGGGTCAGCAGCAGATGCAGCCAGCTCAGCCGGTCGGAGCCGGTGACGGTGACCACCCCGCGGTGCGAGAGGTCGACGAAACCGGTGCCGTCGGCGAGGGCGCGCTGCTCACGGAACAGTTCGCCGTAGTGGGCGGCGACGCCTTCGTCCACGCCCTCGGCGGGGACGGCGCCGGGCAGGGACAACAGGGGGCTCTTCATGTTCACAAAGAGTACGACCAGCGGGCTCGGGCTTTTATTTCTGCCCGGCACTTCTCGCGGGCCCCGCTACTTCTGGCGGCACTTCTCGCACTGCCCGAAGATCGCGAAGTGCTTCAGGTCGGTGTCGAAGCCGAAGGTGTCCCGCAGCTTTGCGGTGAACTCCGCCGCCACCGACGTATCGGCCTCGATGACGCCCGTGCAGTCCCGGCAGACCAGGTGGATGTGGTGGTGCCGGTCCGCCAGGTGGTAGGTGGGCGCGCCGTGCCCGAGGTGGGCGTGCGAGACGAGGCCCAGCTCCTCCAGGAGCTCCAGCGTGCGGTAGACCGTGGAGATGTTGACCCCCGACGCCGTCTTGCGCACTTCGCAGAGGATGTCGTCGGGGGTCGCGTGCTCAAGGGTGTCGACGGCTTCGAGGACAAGCTGGCGCTGCGGCGTCAGCCGGTAGCCGCGCTGCCGCAGGTCGCTCTTCCAGTCGGAGCCGGTGCTCCTGGAGTCGGTGCTCGCCACACCAGAGAGTCTAGGTCTACTTGAAGAAAGCGATGCCGTCGTCGGGGAGATCTCCGAGGTTGCGCGCCATGGCGGCGACCTCCTCGGGCGTGACGACCTTCTTCAGCTGCGCCGACATGTACGGGCGCAGCGGCACCTCGGGGGTCTGCTTCTCGCCGACCCACATCAGGTCGCCCTTCACATAGCCGTAGAGCCGCTTGCCGCCGGTATAGGGCCCGGCGGCCGCGGTGCGCGCGACGGCGTCCGTGACCAGGTCGATCTGCGGCTTCTTGTCGGCCAGCTCGCCGTACCAGACCTCGACGACGCCGTCGTCGCGGACCATCACGACCTCGACCTTGCGGTCCTTGTCGATGCGCCAGAAGCCGGACTCCGACTCCAGCGGCTTGACCTTGTTGCCCTCGGCGTCGAGCACCCAGGTGTACGAGCGGTACTCGATGAAGTCGCGCCCGTCGTGCGTGAAGGAGACCTCCTGGCCGAAATTCGCCTTCTCGGCGCCGGGGAAGTCGGTGACGCCCGCGCCCGCCCAGTTGCCGAGGAGGAAGGCGAGGGGGACGAGGTCGGGGTTCAGGTCGGACGGAATCTCGATCATGGGAAGCTCAGGCGATCTGTGGAGGTCGGGAAGTGACGGGGGTCAGCGCTGGCCCTGGTACAGCTTCTTCACGGTCAGCCCGGCGAAGGCGAGCACGCCGATGCAGACGATGACCAGCAGGGCGGAGAAGAAGGCCTCAAGCACGGGGTGCTCCTCGGTGAGCTGTGGGGGCAGATATCAGAGCCGGTCCCACTGTAGTCGGGCGGCGCCCGCCTCTGCCTGCGAGGGGCCTTACGATGCGGCCATGGCGAAGAAGCTCGTGATCAAGGTGACCGCCGGGGCCGACGCCCCCGAGCGCTGCTCCCAGGCCTTCACGGTGGCGGCCGTGGCCGTGGCCAGCGGGGTGGAGGTGTCGCTCTGGCTGACCGGAGAGTCGTCGTGGTTCGCGCTCCCGGGGCGCGCGGCGGAATTCGACCTTCCGCACGCGGCGCCGCTGCCGGATCTGATCGACTCGATCATGGCGGCGGGCCGGATCACGCTCTGCACGCAGTGCGCGGCGCGCCGCGACATCTCGGAGCAGGACGTCATCCCCGGGGTGCGGATCGCGGGCGCGCAGGTCTTCGTCCAGGAGGCGACGACGGACGGCGTCCAGGCGCTCGTGTACTGAGTGGCCTACTGGCGGTGCCGCTTGCCGTCCAGCTCGTCCCACCACTCGTCGGAGGCCGGATCGCCCGAGGGGTCGTCCCACCACCGGTCCTCGGGACCACGCCGGTTGGCGACCATGGCGGCGACGGGCGGGATCACCATCGCCACGACGCACATGCCGACGGCGACCGGGACCGACCACAGCCGCACGACGCCCCAGGCCAGGACGAACAGGGCGATACAGCTGCCCATCATGACGAAGTACGTATGACGTCGTCGTGCGTACATACGTCCAGCGTAGGCCCGTACGAGCCGAAGGGCCGCACCCCGTTCCAGTGGCGTCCAACCCCCTGGGGTGCGGCCCTTCAGCCGTTCATGGTGCGGCGCGGGTCAGACCGCGATCGCCACCTCCGCGAGGCCGCCCGTCTGGGCGACGACCGTGCGGTCGGCCGTGCCGCCGGGGACCAGCGCCCGGACGGTCCACGTGCCCTCGGCGGCGTAGAAGCGGAACTGTCCGGTCGCCGAGGTGGGGACCTCGGCGGTGAACTCGCCGGTCGAGTCGAGCAGGCGCACGTAACCGGTGACGGGCTCGCCGTCGCGGGTCACCTGGCCCTGGATCGTGGTCTCACCGGGCTTGATCGTCGAAGCGTCGGGGCCGCCGGCCTTTGCTCCACACATGGGTACTCCTGAGGGGGAAGGGAGGTCGGGGAGGGATTACTTGTTGGCGCCGAGCTCGATCGGCACGCCGACGAGCGAGCCGTACTCGGTCCAGGAGCCGTCGTAGTTCTTGACGTTGGTCTGGCCGAGCAGCTCGTGCAGGACGAACCAGGTCAGGGCCGAGCGCTCACCGATGCGGCAGTAGGCGATGGTGTCCTTCTCCAGGTCCACCTGCTCGGCCTCGTAGAGCGCCTTCAGCTCGTCGTCGGACTTGAACGTGCCGTCGTCGTTGGCGTTCTTCGACCACGGGATGTTGCGGGCGCTCGGCACGTGGCCGGGGCGCTGCGACTGCTCCTGCGGGAGGTGGGCGGGGGCGAGCAGCTTGCCGCTGAACTCGTCGGGCGAGCGCACGTCGACCAGGTTCTTGGAGCCGATGGCCGCCACGACGTCGTCGCGGAAGGCGCGGATCGAGGTGTCCTGGGCCTTGGCCTTGTAGTCGGTGGCGGGACGCTGGGGGACCTCGGCGCCGTCGACCAGGTCGCGGGAGTCCAACTCCCACTTCTTGCGGCCGCCGTCGAGGAGCTTCACGTCCTGGTGGCCGTAGAGCTTGAAGTACCAGAAGGCGTACGAGGCGAACCAGTTGTTGTTGCCGCCGTAGAGGACGACGGTGGAGTCGTTCGCGATGCCCTTCGCCGACAGGAGCTTCTCGAAGCCCTCCTGGTCGATGAAGTCACGGCGGACCGGGTCCTGGAGGTCCTTGGTCCAGTCGATGCGGATCGCGTTCTTGATGTGGTTCTTGTCGTACGCGGAGGTGTCCTCGTCGACCTCGACGATGACCACCTTCGGGTCGTCGATGTGGGCCTCGACCCAGTCGGCGTCTACCAGGACGTCGCTGCGGCTCATGCTTCTCTCCTCCGGGGCAGTTACGGCGGTACGGCTGTGCGAGGGGACGTGCGGGTACGACGGACAAGCGCGGGGAGGCGCGGCGTACGTGGCACGGGGGGGGCGGCCCTGACCGGAATCGTCAACGGGCCGGGGGAATGCGGGAGTTACGGCTCCCGCTAGAAGGTGCGACAGAGCATGGCGGCGACGCGGCACAGGTCTACTGCCCGCCGCTTCGTGAGGTCCGCCTGTCGGTTCATGGTGCCGATCGTAGGGATGCGGAGGCGGCTGTGTCACCGGCACTCCGCATACTGAGACGCGATCGTCCACTATCTGGGAATGATTGAAGCCCGCGGCCGCCCCGGCGGGGCCGCGGGCTCCCTGTAGTCCTGGTCACATCCGCCCGCCGGACGGCCTTGTCTCGCACTGCGGACAGAGCCTTCCCGCGGCGGGGCTCACGGCGGGGATCAGCCGGTCAGGCTCACGTCCGAGCCCGTCACGGACATGTCCACGCCGTCCGGCGCGGCCTCGACCTTCTGGAGCTTTATCCCGGCCGGCAGGTCGTCGACCTTCTGCTTGAAGTCGGTGACGTCGCGGACCATGCCCTCGGGCAGCGGGATGGCGACGCCGAGGACCTCGAGCTTCTTCGGGATCTCGTCGGCGTGGACCACGATGCTGTCGCCCTCGACCCGCACCGAGCTGAGCACGTGGACGGGCTTGGGCAGCGTCGTGCCGCCCTTGCTGACCTCGACCTCGACCTTGATCTTGCCGTTGCCGCCGTCGGAGAGGCCGACGACCTTGCCGGTGGCGCCGAGCGGCAGCTCCACCGGCTCGGACTTGCCGGCCTTCAGGAGTTCGTCGTACGAGACGCGGGCCGTGCCCGTGGCGGTCGCGGCGGTCGCCGAGCTGTAGTCGCCGGAGAACTTCACGCCCTTCATGTGGGCCGTCAGATCGGCGATGCGGATCGAGTCGGAGCCGGACCGGGCGTCGTAGTCCTTGATGCCCACCTCGACCTCGTCCAGCTCGCCGCCCGCGACCTGGGTCAGGAAGGGGAACCCCTTGATGGAGACGTCGGGCGTCTCGCTCAGCCCCTCGTTGGTGCGCAGCTTCTCCGCCGCCTCGCTCTCGGCGAAGTTCACGGCGAGCCGGTCGGCCGCCACGAAGAGACCTGCGAGGACCACCACGACGACCAGAAGTATCCGTATGGCGCGCTTGCTCATGTCCGGTGTTCCCCCACTTGTCCCCCGCCTCGACTGTCGTTTCCGCGAGCCTAAAGGACAGGTCCCCGGCCGGTGGGACCGGCCGGGGACCTGTCGATCAGCTGTGACGATGCACGGCTGTCGGCTGTGGGGACGTACGGCTGTCAGCCGATGGCGCGCCCCAGGACGTAGACGGCCGGTGCGGCCGCCGCGAGCGGCAGCGCGACGCCCGCCGTCATGTGCACGAAGCGCGACGGGTAGTCGTAGCTCGCCACGCGGTGCCCGATCAGCGCGCAGACCCCGGCGCCGAGGGCGAGCAGCGCGCCCTTGCTCCCCAGGTCGGTCATCCCGCCGACGGCGACCCCGGCCCCGGCGGCCGCGAGCAGCGCGACGACGACGGAGACGGGCGTGGGCAGCGGCAGCGCGCGGGCGAGGATCGCGACGGCGACCGCGATACAGCCCACCGTGACGGCGTCGGAGGCGGCCGCGAGGTGCCCGGAGGCGATGATCGCGAGCGCGGCGGAGACGACGGTGGCCATGAGCCCGTACATCCGCTCGTCGGCACCGGCGCGGCTGCGCAGCTGGAGGACGAGCACCAGCAGCACCCACACGCCGAGCGTGCCGAGGATGGCGGCGGGCGCGTTCTCCTTGCCGACGCCGAGCAGGACGGCGTCGGCGACGACACCGCCGAGGAAGGCGAGCGCGATGCCCTGCCGGGCCGGCCACATGCCGTTGAGCCGGAACCATCCGGCGGCGGTCACGGCCTGCAGGATCACCAGCGGTACGAGCAGCGCGTACTGCCCGACGGCGGCGCCCGCGGCGAGCAGCAGTCCGAGGACGGCGGTCAGGGCCGCGGGCTGCATCCCCGGCTCGATGATGGGCGAGCGTCCCTCGGCGCGGGCGCGCTGGGCGTCCGTGACGCGGGCGTTGCCGGTGGTGGTGGCGTGCCCGTAGGTGGGCCCGGCACCGGCGCTCTCGGGCTCCGCTCCCGCCGGTTCCGCCATGGCCGGGCGCTCCTCCCGCGGGGGCGTGGGCGGGTGGTACGTGTCGCCCTGTGCGGGCAGGTACGCGGTCTCCGTCACGTCCACCGCGGCGACGTGCGGCCGCGCCTGCGTCTCCCAGGTCTGCCCCTCCCACTGCTGGGTGTACTGGTCCTGGGCGTAGGCCTGCGGGTAATGCTGCTGGTCCGGGTACGGCTGATCCGCGTACTGCTGGTCCGGGTACTGCTGCTGTTCCGGATACGGCTGGGCGTACGGCTGCTGGTCCGCGTACGGCTGCTGGGCGTACTGCTGCTGGTACTGCTGCTGATCCTCGTAGGACTGCTGCTGGTACTGGTGCTGCTGGTGCTGTTGCTGCTGGTCCCGGTACGGGTCCGCGGGGTACTGCTGCTGGCCGGAGTACGGGTCGTGCCCCTCGTACCCCTCGTACCCCTCGTACCCCTCGTACGGCTGATTGGACATGGCGCTCATCCTCCTGCGAACGGCGGGAGCACCTCGACCGTGCCGCCCTCGGCCAGCCGTACGGTCTCATGCCCGCGGGTACCGACGGGGTCGCCGTCGATCAGGAAGGAGCAGCGCTGGAGGACCCGGACCAGCTCTCCCGGGTGCCGCTCGCGTGCGGCGTCCAGCGCTTCGGCGAGCGTCGCCGCCGCGTACGGCTCCTCGGCGACGCCCGCGGCCGCCTTGGCAGCGGCCCAGTAACGAATGGTGCCGTTCACCATGCGACTCCCCTTTCGGTCGGCGGTTGCCGATGTCCATGATGCCGTGGCCCACGCGGCGATCCGGTCGGCCAGCCCGTCCGAGGCCGCGTGCTCGGCGTGCCCCATGCCGTCCTCCAGCCACAGTTCGGCCCCCTGCGGCGCGGCGGCGGCCAGCGCCTTGGGGTGGTCGACGGGGAAGTACGGATCCCGGGTGCCGTGCACGACGAGCAGCGGCGTCGCGCCCATGAGGGGGACGGACTCGACCGGCGAAAGGGGGACGGGGTCCCACTCGTGCGGGTGGATTCGCGTACGGAGTCCGAAGCGGCCCACGACGCGCCCCGCGGGCCGCGTGACGACCCAGTGCAGCCTGCGCATCGGCGCGGTCCCCCGGTAGTACCAGCGGGCCGGTGCGCTCACCGCGACCACCGCGTCGGTGCGCGCTTCCGTGCGCCCCCTGTGCGACGCGGCGTGACGGAGGACGACGGAACCGCCCATCGAGAAACCGACGGTCACCACGCGCGCGTGGCCCAGCGAACGCGCCCACTCCACCGCCGCCGCGAGATCGAGCACCTCGCGGTCGCCCACCGTGGAGTGCCCGCCGGAGGCCCCGTGCCCGCGGAAGGAGAAGGTGACCACGGCCGCACGCTGGGCGAACACGGCCGCGATACGGCGCACGTGCGGGCGCCCGAGGCCGCCGGTGAAGCCGTGCGCGACGACGATCGCGACACCGCCGCCGGGCCCGGGACCGGGCTCGTACGCGGCCTCGATCGCGACCCCGTCCTGTGTACGGAGCGTTGCGCGCCGTTGAACACCGGACGGACCGCGAGTGATCGGCCGCACAGAAGATCGCGCCGCTTGACCTGCCGGACCGGAACTCATGTGGGCTATTCTGCTGGGCAGAGGATCCGGGCAGCGAAGCCCCCGGGTCCTTTTGTGCTTTCAGACGCGTCGTGTACGACGGCGCGCGGGGTCGCGGGCGCGGGCCCTTGGGAACACAGGCAGCATCCGTACGAAGCAGTGCCGTAAACGTCCTCGCAGGGACCGAGGAGGAACCGACGTTATGGGCGAGCGAAACGTGCACGACAGGACGACCCGGGCAGGTGGGGCGCGATGAGCTCTCTGCTGCTCCTGACCAATGCCCTCCAGCCGTCGACGGAGGTGCTCCCCGCCCTCGGCCTGCTCCTCCACAACGTGCGCGTCGCCCCGGCGGAGGGGCCCGCTCTCGTCGACACCCCCGGTGCCGACGTCATCCTCATCGACGGGCGCCGCGACCTGCCCCAGGTGCGCAGCCTCTGCCAGCTGCTGCGCTCCACGGGCCCCGGCTGTCCACTCGTCCTCGTCGTGACGGAGGGCGGCCTCGCGGCCGTCACCGCGGACTGGGGCATCGACGACGTACTCCTCGACACGGCGGGTCCGGCAGAGGTCGAGGCGCGGCTGCGGCTCGCGATGGGCCGCCAGCAGATCACCTCCGACGACTCCCCCATGGAGATCCGCAACGGCGATCTCTCCGTGGACGAGGCGACGTACAGCGCGAAGCTCAAGGGCCGGGTCCTCGACCTGACCTTCAAGGAGTTCGAACTGCTCAAGTACCTGGCGCAGCACCCGGGCCGGGTCTTCACGCGCGCCCAGCTGCTCCAGGAGGTCTGGGGCTACGACTACTTCGGCGGCACGCGCACGGTCGACGTCCATGTGCGGCGGCTGCGGGCGAAGCTCGGCGTCGAGCACGAGTCGCTCATCGGCACGGTCCGCAATGTCGGTTACCGCTTCGTCACCCCGGAGAAGGTCGAGCGGGCGGCCGACGAGGAGAAGGCGAAGGCGGCGGCGGTGCGCGCCGGGTCCGCCAAGGAGCGGGCCGCGTCCGTCGAGGAGCGCGTCGAGCCCGCCAAGGAGGAAGCGGCCGTACGCCCTACGGGGCAGTAGGTCCATCCGCGTAGACTGCGCGCGTGGCCAAGGTGACGCGGGACGATGTGGCGCGACTGGCGGGTACTTCGACCGCAGTCGTCAGTTATGTCATCAACAACGGACCCCGGCCGGTCGCCCCGGCCACGCGCGAGCGCGTACTCGCCGCGATCAAGGAGCTGGGCTACCGCCCGGACCGGGTCGCGCAGGCCATGGCGTCCCGGCGCACGGACCTCATAGGCATGATCGTGCCGGACGCGCGTCAGCCGTTCTTCGCGGAGATGACGCACGCCGTCGAACAGGCGGCGTCCGAGCGCGGGAAGATGGTCCTCGTCGGCAACTCCGACTACGTGGAGGAGCGCGAGACGCACTACCTCCGCGCCTTCCTCGGCATGCGGGTCTCCGGCCTCATCCTCGTCAGCCACGGCCTGACCGACCAGGCCGCCGCCGAGATAGACGCGTGGGACGCGCGCGTGGTGCTGCTGCACGAGCGGCCCGAGGCCATCGACGACGTCGCGGTCGTCACGGACGACGTCGGCGGCGCGCAGCTCGCCACGCGGCATCTCCTCGAACACGGTCACGAGTACGTGGCCTGCCTCGGCGGCATGGCCGAGACCCCGACCGTCGGTGACCCCGTCTCCGACCACGTCGAGGGGTGGCGGCGCGCGATGCGGGAGGCCGGGCGCTCGGTGGAGGGGCGGCTCTTCGAGGCGCCGTACAACCGCTACGACGCCTACCAGGTGGGCCTGGAACTGCTCGCCGGGCCGCACCGGCCCACGGCCATCTTCTGCTCCACGGACGACCAGGCGATCGGTGTGCTCCGGGCGGCGCGGGAACTGCGCATCGACGTGCCGGGGGAGCTGGCCGTGGCCGGCTTCGACGACGTCAAGGAGGCGGGCCTGACGGATCCCCCGCTGACGACGGTGGCCTCGGACCGCCCCGCGATGGCTCGCGCGGCGGTGGACCTGGTCCTGGACGACGGCCTCCGCGTCGCCGGCTCGCGCCGGGAGCGGCTGAAGCTGTTTCCCTCGCGGTTGGTGGTGCGGCGGTCCTGCGGCTGCGAGTAGCTGGCCTCTGGCCTTGAGCGGGGGCCCCTGCGGGGCGGGCCTTCGAGCGCGGCCCGCCTGGGGCGGGGTCGGCGCTTTTCAGGTTCTGGCCGGGGCGGGTCTGCGGGTGCGGGTTGAATCGTCGCTCCGCGAGGGAGTTCCCCACCCACCCGCCCGTTCACCCCGGGCTGGGCCTGCGGGTGCGGGTTGAGTGACCGCTTCGTGGTCTCCGCCCACCCGTTTGCCCAGGCTGGGCGAGTCTGCGGGTGCGGGTTGAGGCGCCGCTTCGCGGGGTTCTCCCACCCACCCACCCGTTCGCCCCGAGCCGAGCGGGCGACGAACAAGATCTGCCGCGAAGCGGCGGGACAGGGCTTGGTGCCGGGCAAACGGGTGGGTGGGTGGGGGGCTTCCGGCGCGGAGCGGCGGGGCAGGGCATAGCGCCGGGTGAACGGGCGGGTGGGTGGGGGGGCTTCCGGCGCGGAGCGGCGGGGCAGGGCAGGGCAGGGCATGGTGCCCCGGGGGGCGCGGGCACAGCCCCCCCGCTCTTATAAGGGGCATACGCACTTCTGCCGGGCTTCTCAGGACGTACTCAGCCCGCTCTCATTTACGCCGGTCAATCTCAGTGACATGACCGAGACCTTCCGCCCAAGCGGCGAGTACCCCCCGCAGCAGTCGTCCGCGCCTGTGCACCACGGCGGTACGCAGGGCGCCTGGCCGCCCCCGCCCGCCTACGCGCCGGAGGCATCCCGGACCGGGCCCGCGCCGAGGCGCCGCCGGGCCAAGGGCCCCGTCGCCCTCCTCGCCGCCGTCGCCATCGCGGCCGCGGCGGTCGGCGGCGGAACCGCGTACGCGGTCCAGACCCTCACCGACCAGGGCGCCACCACCTCCGCCACCAGCACGGATGCCGTGCCCACCAGCAAGAAGGGCACCGTCTCCGGTGTCGCCGAGGCGGTCAGCCCCAGCATCGTCGAGATCAGCGCCACCACCCCCCAGGGCAAGTCCACCGGCTCCGGCGTGATCACCAAGAGCGACGGCGAGATCGTCACGAACAACCACGTCATCGCCGGCGCCACCTCGATCAAGGTGCGCACGCACGACGGCAAGACGTACGACGCCGAGGTCGTCGGCACCGACAGCAAGAAGGACCTCGCGCTCATCCAGCTCAAGGACGCCTCCGGGCTCAAGGCGGCCACCCTCGGCGACTCCGACAACGTCAAGGTCGGCGACGAGGTCGTCGCCATCGGCTCCCCCGAGGGCCTGACCGGCACCGTCACCAGCGGCATCGTCTCCGCGCTCGAACGGGACGTCACCGTCTCCACCGGCGAGGGCCAGGAGCAGCCGCAGAGCCCGCAGGGCGGCTGGCCCTTCGAGTTCGGCGGGCAGGAGTTCAACGGCGACACCGGCTCGTCGAAGACCACGTACAAGGCGCTCCAGACCGACGCCTCGCTCAACCCGGGCAACTCCGGCGGCGCCCTCATCGACATGAACGGCAACATCATCGGGATCAACTCCGCGATGTACTCCCCCAGTTCGACGCAGGCGGGTGCCGATTCGGGATCCGGCAGCGTCGGCCTCGGCTTCGCCATCCCCATCAACACCGTCAAGGACGACCTCGGCAAGCTCCGGTCCGGCTCGAAGACCTGACCCGCGCCGCCCGCGCCCGCGTGCGAGGCTGATACCGGCCCCGTTTCCGCCCCTTACCGAGGAAGTCCGAAGCCCATGAGCCCCGCCGAAGGCGACCGCGCCGGTGACCGTGAGCAGCTGCGCATCCTGATCGTGGACGACGAGCCCGCCGTCCGGGAGGCGCTGCGCCGCAGCCTCGCCTTCGAGGGATACGGCACCGAGGTCGCCGTCGACGGCGCCGACGCGCTGGAGAAGGCCGCCGCCTACCGCCCCGACCTCGTGGTGCTCGACATCCAGATGCCCCGCATGGACGGCCTCACCGCCGCCCGCAGGCTCCGCGCCACCGGTTCGACCACGCCGATCCTGATGCTGACCGCGCGCGACACGGTCGGCGACCGCGTCACGGGGCTCGACGCGGGCGCCGACGACTACCTGGTCAAGCCGTTCGAGCTGGACGAGCTGTTCGCCCGTATCCGGGCCCTGCTCAGGCGCAGCTCGTACGCGGCCGCGGCGGGCCAGGCGCAGGAGGGCGACACGCTCGCCTTCGCCGACCTGCGGATGGACCTGTCGACGCGCGAGGTCACGCGGGGCGGGCGCACGGTCGAGCTGACCCGCACGGAATTCACCCTCCTGGAGATGTTCCTCGCCCACCCCCGCCAGGTCCTGACGCGCGAGCAGATCCTCAAGGCCGTCTGGGGCTTCGACTTCGAGCCGACCTCCAACTCCCTCGACGTGTACGTGATGTATCTGCGCCGCAAGACGGAAGCGGGCGGCGAGCCGCGGCTCGTGCACACGGTGCGGGGTGTCGGGTACGTGCTGAGGGGCGGCGAGTGAGCGGCCCCGTACGCCGTTTCCGCCGCCTTCCCTTGCGGTCCCGCCTGGCGCTCCTCGTCACCGTGGCGGTAGCCCTGGCGGTCGCGGCGGTCGCGGTGTCCTGCTGGGTGCTCACGCGCACGCAGTTGCGGGACCAGATGGACGAATCACTGCGCAGCCTCAATGTGGGCCGCGGCTACCTGGACCTGACGGCCGCCGACTGCAGCGACGGCCGCACCACCCCGAACGCCGAGACGTCGCCCGGAACCACCACCGTCTTCGTCCAGATCGTCCAGCCGGACGGCTCGCGCTGCGTGGGCCGCGGCTCCACACCCGTGGTGGTGCAGGACTCCGACGTGGAAGTGGCCCGGCGCCTGCGGGACCAGACCCTGCACGACGGTACGACGGAGAGCGGTGCCTCCGTGCGCGTACTGACGCAGGTGGACAGGGACACCGGGTACGCGGTCTCCCTGGCCCGCCCGCTCTCGGAGATCGACGAACCCCTCAACAGACTCGCCCTGCTCCTCACCGCCGTAGGCGGCATCGGCATTCTCGGCGCCGGCGCCGCCGGGCTCTGGGTGGCCCGCACCGGGCTGCGGCCCGTGGACCGGCTCACCGAGGCCGTGGAGCACGTGGCCCGCACCGAGGACCTTGACCTCCGCATCCCCGTGGACGGGGACGACGAGATCGCCCGTCTCTCCGCGTCCTTCAACTCCATGACCGCCTCCCTGGCCTCCTCCCGCGACCTCCAGCAGCAACTGATCGCCGACGCCGGTCACGAACTGCGCACCCCGCTCACCTCCCTGCGTACGAACATCGAGCTGCTGGCCCGCAGCGAGGACACCGGCCGCGCCATCCCGCCCGACGACCGCAGGGCCCTGCTCGCCTCCGTCAAGGCGCAGATGACCGAACTCGCCGCGCTCATCGGCGACTTGCAGGAGCTGTCCCGCCCCGACGCGGCGCACGGAGGCGCCAAGGTGCAGGTCATCGCCCTGCACGACATCGTGGAGGCGGCGCTGGAACGGGCCAGGCTGCGCGGCCCGGAGCTGACCTTCACCGCCGACCTGGCCCCCTGGTACGTCCGCGCGGAGCCCGCGCCGCTGGAGCGTGCCGTGGTCAACATCCTGGACAACGCCGTGAAGTTCGGCCCGCCCGGCTCCACGATCGAGGTCGCCCTGAAGGAGGGCGAGCTGACCGTGCGCGACCACGGCCCCGGCATCCCCGCGGAGGAACTCCCGCACGTCTTCGACCGCTTCTGGCGCTCCCCCTCGGCCCGGAGCCTGCCGGGTTCGGGCCTCGGCCTCTCCATCGTGGCCCGCACGGTGGGCCAGTCCGGCGGCGAGGTCTCCCTGAGCGCGGCGGACGGCGGCGGCACGGTGGCCTCCGTACGGTTGCCGGGCGCGTCGACTCCCCCGCCGGGCATGCCGAGCTGATGACCGGTGATCGAGCGGCGACTGACCTGCATCTGACCGGCGATCGACCGGCAATTGACCGGGCTTTTCTGCTCGCAACTGCACCCTTCCCGGGGCCAATTGGCGGCATAGAGTCGTACTCACAAGGCCGCGGGGGAACCCCGGTCACCGCACCTGAGCAGGGAGAACAACCATGAACGCCGACATGCTCAAGCCCGTCCTGACCCGCGCCGCCACCGCCGAGACCACCAGTGACCCCAGCAGCGTCATGACCCTGCTCGCCGACTGCGGGACCGACGGCAGCTCGGTCACCAGCTACCGGTCCACCTTCGCCGAGGGAGCCGTCGGCGCCCCCGCCCACTTCCACACCAGGGCCTCGGAGCTGTTCTTCGTCATCGGCGGAGCCCTCCAGGTGCTCGTCGACGACGAGGTCGAGGTCCTGGAGCAGGGCGACTTCCTGCTCGTGCCGCCGCACACCCCGCACGCCTTCGCCGCCGCCCCCGGCCACGAGGCCGACGTCCTGTTCGTCTTCACGCCGGGCATGCCCCGCTTCGACTACCTCCGGCTGCTCGGCCGCGTGATGCGGGGCGAGGCGAGCCCGCAGGAGATCAAGGACTCCTCCGAGCAGTACGACAACCACTACGTGGACAGCCCGGCGTGGCGCGCCGCCCTCGAAGCGGCCAAGTGACCGGGCCCGCCGGTCGCGGCTCAGCGGGCCTACTGGCCGAAGCCGAGCCCCGCCCCCGCCAGCCGCACCCGGATGCCCTCCTTCTCCACCGTCACGTCCCGCAGCGCCACCGTCCCCGTCGCCTTCCCCGGCAGCTCAGGCAGCTGGAAGGCGAGGGTGAGGCGGTCGGCCAGGGCGGGGCGGGTGAGCCGGGCGAGGCCCTTGAGCAGGGCGGGATCGAGGCCGAGCTTCTTGAGCAGCGCGGGGTGGCCCATCGCCACGTCGATGAGGTTCAGGCCCATCACGTCGTCGACGAAACGCGGTGAACCGGTGAGGTCGTTGAGTTTGGCGTCGCTCTTCAGCGCCTCGCGCACCACCGACTCCGGAACACCGAGCCGCTTCACGATCGCCGGGACGGACAGCAGCGCCTTCGCCTTCGCCGTCTCCTTGGCCACCCGGTCGGCCGAGCTGCGCGACAGGTGCAGGCCCTCCTTCTCGCGCGTGCCCGGGCGGTACGTGGCCAGGTCGCCCAGTTGCAGGCTCATGCCGCCGATGTCGGTGGAGATGCCGCGCTCGCCGTTGCGCTGGATGCGGGCGTCGGCCCGTACCTTCAGATCGTGCCCGGCGACGGGCAGCGTGCCGCGTGCGAGGACCTGGTCGCCCCCGCGACCCGTGAACGTGACCTGGGAGGCGCCGAGTTCGCGGTTGAGGTCCTCGAAGGAGAGCAGTACTTCGCCGGTCATCGAGCCGATGCGGGCGCCCTTGATGGACGTGGGCCCCTCGCCGAGGATGGTGATGTCCGTGGCGGTCGCGGAGACCTTGGCGAGCGAGACGCGGTCAGCCGCGACGTCCGGGACGGTCACCTTCACCTGCTCCAGGCGCTTGTCGAGCACCTGGGTGAGGAACGGGAACCCCTCGATCTCGACCTCGGGCGCCGCGCTCAGGTTCATCTGCTCCTTGAGCTTCTCCGCGGCCTCGTGCTCGGCGTAGAGCAGAGCCCAGCGGTCGCCGAGGGCGAGGAAGGCGGCGGCGACCAGGAGTGCGACCAGGGCCTTCGCGGCGAGCGGCAGCCCGGCGAAACGGCGGCGGGCACGGCCCCTGCCGCGGCCCCGGCTCCGACCGCGGCGGCGGCTGCCGCGGCGGTGGTTGGGCGGCTCCCAGGGGGCCTCGGTGTCATCGAACACGTCGGCCTGACCGGCCTGACCGGGTCCGTCGGGCTTGTCCTCGTGGAGGAACTCCTCCAGAGGGTTCGGCGCGAGGGCCGCCAGCTCGTCGTACGGGTTGTTGTAGGGCTTGTCCGGGGGCGGTTCCGTGGTTATGCGGTGGGGGGAACGCATCAGATGATCTCACCATACGTTCACACCCCACCCCAAGCCTTACCTCCAGTAGGCGCTGAAGTGAGCGCTACTTCACGATCGTGATCCGGTCCGCCTTCGGCGGCGCGATCGGCTTGTCCGCCGAGGAGTTGGCGGTCAGATAGTCGTTGAACGCCTTCAGGTCGTCGGCGCCGACGAGCGGCTTCGTGCCCTTGCCCAGCTCGGGCAGGCCGTCGCCGCCGCCCGCGAGGAAGGAGTTCAGGGCGACGCGGTAGGTGACCGCCGGGTCGAGCGCCTTGCCGTTCAGCTTGATGGAGTCGGTGACGACACGGTCCGCGCCGGTCTTCGTCATGTCGAGCGTGTACGTCAGGCCCGCCGACACCTGAAGGATCTTCGGGGAGGCCTCGTTGGCCCCGCTGACCTGCTGCTTCAGGGCAGTGAGGAGCTGGGCGCCGGTCAGGTCGACGAGGTTGACGGTGTTGCTGAAGGGCTGCACGGTGAACGCCTCGCCGTACGTGACAACGCCGTCGCCCTCGCTGCCGCTCGCCTTGTGGACGAGGTCGGAGCGGATGCCGCCCGGGTTCATCAGCGCCAGGTCGGCCTCGGGGTCGAGCGACTTGGCGTGCGCGAGCTGCGCGTCCGCGATGAGGTCGCCGAGCGGGGACTCGGGCACTCCGGCGCCGCGGCCGGGGATGTCCCCGGAGATGTAACCGACGGGCCTGTTGGCGATGGGCGCGGCCAGCTTGTCCCAGCGGTTGATGAGCGAGGTCATGTCGGGGGCCTTGGCCTGCTCCCTGCTGACCACGTGGTTCGCGGACTTCACGCTCGTACGCACGATGTCCTTGGTCTTGCGGTCGTACGTGAGCGTGGTGTCGGTGTAGAGCTTCCCGTAGGAGGAGGCCGAGGTCACCATGCGGGGCTTGCCCGCGGGGTCGGGGATCGTGCAGACGTACGCGGCGTGCGTGTGGCCGGTGACGAGCGCGTCGACCTTGGGCGTGATGCCCTTGGCTATCTCGGTGATGGGCCCGGATATGCCGTCGCCCGCGCCCGGGGAGTCGCAGTCGTAGTTGTACGCCTGGCCGGCGGGGGCGCCGCCCTCGTGGATGAGCGTGACGATGGACTTCACGCCCTGCTTGTCGAGGATCTTGGCGTACTTGTTGACCGTCTCGATCTCGTCGTGGAACTTCAGGCCCTTGATGCCCTCGGCGGAGACGATGTCCGGGGTGCCTTCGAGGGTGACGCCGATGAAGCCGACCTTCACGCCCTTGTGCTTCCACACCCAGTAGGGCTTGAGGATGGGCTTGCCGGTCTTCTCGTCCGTGACATTCGCGGCGAGGTAGGGGTAGTCGGCGCCCTCGAACTGCTTCGGCTTGCCCTTCGCGTCCTTCTCGAAGCAGCCGTCCTTGGGGTGGCAGCCGCCGTTCTGTATGCGGGCCAGCTCCTTGGCGCCCTCGTCGAACTCGTGGTTGCCGACGCTGCTGACGTCCAGGTCCAGCTTGTTCATCGCCTGGATCGTGGGCTCGTCGTGGAAGAGGCCGGAGAGCAGCGGGCTGGCGCCTATCAGGTCACCGGCGGCGGCCGTGACGCTGTAGGGGTGGGCCTTGCGGGCGGTGCGCAGCGAGGTGGCGAGGTACTCGACGCCACCGGCGTCGATCTTCTTCTCGGTCCCGTCGTGCTGCTTCTCCGTCACCTGCCCGGAGGAGCCGGCGGGCGGCTGGAGGTTCCCGTGGAAGTCATTGAACGACAGCAGCTGCACGTCCACCGTGCGCTTCTTGCCGCCCTTGCCCCCGGCCGCGTGGTCCTGCCCCGCGCTCGCGGGAAGCGCGGCGGCCAGCGCGCCGAGGGTGGCGAGCGAGGCGGCAGCGGCGAGCACGCGCGTGGCGCGGCGTCCGGGCCTGCGTGGATGGGGTGTGGCTGACACGTGTCCCCCTGGGGGTGGTGTGAGACGACTGAAAGGGCGATTCCGCCGAGCGCAGCCTAAAGTCAACGCGCGTAGCGCGACAGGGGGTTGCGGGTTACGAGGTGGTTGCCATCGGGAGCGATACGGGCACTTCATCCCATGTCGGGTTGGGGCGCTGGCTGGTCGGGGGTTCCGGCCCGGGCGGACGGGGGTACGGCCGGCGGCCGCCTTGTTCCGGTAGCGGGCGGGTTCCGTAACGACCGTCGGCCGCCGCGCTCCGGTAGCGGTTTCCGTATACGCGGCGTTCTGCGGCGATGAGGGGCGGTGTCTGGCTTGTTCTGCCGCCTTGTTCCCTTTGATGTCGTTGCATACCTTCGGCCTCACCGAACGCACTCAAGTGCGGACGTTCCGTGTCCGATCCGGAGGTCTTGCCATGCCTGAAAACATCGAGCCCATCGAGCCGTCCTCGTTCATCACCGAGGCGAACCGCGCGGTGGGGGACGCGCTGCCCTTCAGTGACTCGTCCGACTTCGAGGACGCATCCCGGCACCAAGTGGCGGTGCCACGCCAGGGCGCCATCTATTCGCGCACCGAGCGCGACCGCGTGGTGTGGAGCTTCGCCGACTACGAGTTCCTCGACCCGTCGCTGCGGATGGAGTTCCCGACGGTCAACCCGAGCCTGTTACGACAGAGCCAGCTCACCAGCATCGCCGGTCTGTTCCTGGTCACGGAAGGTGTCTACCAGGTTCGCGGCTACGACCTGTCGAACATGACGATCATCAAGGGGCAGGCGGGGCTCGTCATCATCGACCCCCTCGCCTCCCGCGAGACGGCCCACGCCGCACTCCAGCTGTACCGGGACGCCCAGGAAGACCAGAGTCCGGTCAGCGCGGTGATCTACACGCACAGCCACGTCGACCACTTCGGCGGCGTGCGCGGCCTGTTCGGCCTCGAAGGGGACAGCGTCCCGGAGATCCCGTTCATCGCTCCCGACGGATTCCTGGAACACGCGGTCAGCGAGAACATCTACGCGGGCCCGGCGATGGCCCGCCGCGCTTCCTTCATGTACGCGGCCGCGCTGGAGAAGTCCCCCTTCGCGCAGGTCGGTTCGGGCCTCGGCCTGACCGTCTCCACCGGCGAGGTCACCCTCATCCCGCCGAACCAGACCATCAGCCAGGAGACCGCCGTCCCGCGCGAGCAGTGGCAGGCAGAGGACGTCATCCCCTGGCGTTCCGGCCTCACCCGTATCGTCGTGGACGGTGTCCGGCTCATCTTCCAGCTCACGCCCGGCACCGAGGCCCCGGCGGAGATGAACATCTACCTCCCCGAGCAGCGGGCCCTGTGCATGGCGGAGAACGCCACGCATACCCTGCACAACCTGCTGACCCTGCGCGGCGCCCAGGTACGCGACCCGCACGCCTGGTCGAAGTACCTCACCGAGGCGATCCAGGCCTTCGCCGAGCACACCGACGTGGCCTTCGCCTCCCACCACTGGCCCACCTGGGGCAACGAGAAGGTCACCGACTTCCTCAGCAACCAGCGGGACCTGTACGCCTACCTCAACGACCAGACGCTGCGGCTGATCAACACCGGCTCCACCGGCATCGAGGCCGCCGAGGACTTCGAACTGCCCGCCACGCTCGCCGCCCACTGGTACAACCGCGGTTACTACGGCTCGGTCAACCACGATGTCAAGGCCGTCTACCAGCGCTACATCGGCTGGTTCGACGGCAACCCCGCGCACCTGTGGACCTACCCGCCCACCGAGGCCGGACGGCGCTACGTCGAGGCCCTCGGCGGGGTGGACAACCTCCTCGCCAAGGCACAGCAGGCATACGACGACGGCGACTACCGCTGGACGGCAGAGCTGGTCAACCACGCCATCTTCGCCCCCGCGATCCCCGACGAGCAGGCCGACAGGGCCAAACAGCTCCAGGCCCAGGCCCTGACCCAGCTCGGCTACGGCGCCGAGAACGGCACCTGGCGCAACTTCTTCCTCACCGGCGCCAGGGAAGTCCTCGACGGCCCCGGCGGCACCCCGAGCCAGGCGGGGCTCGACCTGATCCAGAGCCTCAGCCTGGACCAGATCTTCGACACCCTGGCCCAGAGCATCGACGGCCCGAAGGCCGGCCGGGAACAACGCGAACCGATCTCCCTGCAATGGCTGATCACAGAGCCCCAGCAGCAGGGGGCCACCACCACGCTGCGCAACGGGGCCCTCATCCACGTACCCGGCAAGGACCTCCTGGTCGCCAAGCCCCAGGCCACCCTCACCCTGACCCGGAGCACGCTCAACAAGGTGCTGATCAAAGCGGCGGCCCCCGGCGGCTCCCTGCGCGCCGCGTTCCAAGCCGCCGTGGACGACGGAGAGATCACGGTGTCCGGCGACGACCCCACGGCCCCCGCGACCGTGTTCGGCTACGTGACCAAGCCCGACACCAACTTCGCCATCGTCACCCCGTGACCGAACGACTCCAGAGCCCCATCAGCTGAGGCGGGGCGACCTCGACCGGCCCGGGAGCCGCGCCGCCGCTCCGGCCGACCGGGGACGCGCGGGGGCCGTCGCCGTACCCTCGTGCCATGACTGACGACCGGCCCGCCGAGGCTCCCGCGCCGCCCCTCCGGAAGATCGATACCCTCGCCGTCCTCTCCCCCGCGCAGGCCGACGCCGTGCTCGCGCTCCTCGCGGAGGCCGCCCGCGCCGACGGGCAGCAGGCGGTCTCCGAGCAGGGGCGGCTCCAGCTCCGCGGCGGGGCCCGTGAGGGAGTGCGGCACCTGCTGCTCAGCGTCGGCGACCAGCTCGCGGGGTACGCGCAGCTGGAGGACACCGACCCCGTGGAGGCCCCCGCCGCCGAGCTGGTCGTGCACCCCGCGCACCGCGGACGCGGCCACGGCAGGGCGCTCGGCTCGGCGCTGCTCGGCGAGTCCGGGCGGCGCCTTCGCGTATGGGCGCACGGCGGGCACTCCGCCGCCCGGCACCTGGCGCAGGTGCTCGGCCTCGCCCTCTTCCGCGAACTGCGCCAGATGCGGCGCCCGTTGACGGACCTGCAGCTGCCCGAGCCGGTCCTCCCCGAAGGCGTATCCGTACGTACCTTCGTGCCCGGACAGGACGACGCGGCCTGGCTCGCGGTGAACGCCGAGGCCTTCGCCCACCACCCCGAGCAAGGCTCCCTCACCCAGCGCGACCTGGACGACCGCAAGGCGGAGCCGTGGTTCGACCCGGCCGGTTTCTTCCTCGCCGAGAAGGGCGGGGAACTGGTCGGCTTCCACTGGACGAAGGTGCACGCGCAGGAGAACCTCGGCGAGGTGTACGTCGTCGGGGTCCGCCCCGGTGCCCAGGGCGGCGGCCTCGGCAAGGCCCTGACCACGACGGGCCTGCGCCACCTCGCGCAGGCGGGCCTGCCGACCGCGATGCTCTACGTGGACGCGGACAACAAGGCGGCCGTGAGCGTCTACGAGCGGCTCGGCTTCGTGACGCACGAGACGGACCTGATGTACCGCACGGAGTCCTGAGCGCGGCAGCTCACGACAGCGCGGCGGCTCGCAACAGCACGGCGGCTCACGACAGCACGGCGGCTGACGACAGCGCGGAGGGCGCGGTTCTCCCCGGGGAGAACCGCGCCCTCACGCATGCGCCCGCCGCCTACTTCGCCGCGACCTCCGTAAGACACATCGAGAACTGCACCCGGCCCCGCCGGGTCTGCTCGTAACGGGACTGCCCCGGCTCGCACTCGGTCTCGCCAAGACCCGCGACCTCGTACTCGGCCTTCGCGCTCCCGCAGTCGATGACCTCCATGTCCGGGCTGCCCTCCGACCCCTTGTTCCGGACGCAGTCCCCGACCTCGGCCGACGCGGGCCGCTTCGCGCTCTCGCTGTCGGAGCCGCTGGAGTCGCCCCGGCTCGTGTACATCCACACGCCCGCGACGACCGCGAGCCGCAGACGTTACTTGACAGCACCCGGGGCCCTACACCACCCTTTCACTACTCAATTAGTGAAAGGGTGGTGCAAGGCAGTGGTCGAATACCGCATCGACCGGCGCAGCGGCGTCGCCACCTACCTCCAGATCGTCCAGCAGACCCAACAGGCCCTGCGCCTGGGCCTGCTGGCACCCGGCGACAAGCTGCCCACGGCACGCGAGGTCGTCGAGGCCACCGCCATCAACCCGAACACCGTGCTCAAGGCCTACCGCGAACTGGAGCGCGAGGGCCTCGTGGAGGCCCGCCGAGGCCTCGGCACCTTCGTACGCAAGTCACTGGGCAGCGCCCCGGCCGACTCACCGCTCCGGGGGGAGCTTGCCGAGTGGGCCGCGCGGGCCCGGGCGGCGGGCCTGGAGAAGGACGACGTGGCGGCGCTCTTCAACGCCGTACTCGAAGAACAGTTCGCACCACCGCAAGCGCCGCCGGCCACCCGCACACCGGCCGCTTCGCCCGCACCGACCAGGGGGGACTCCGCATGACCGACACCGCCATCGAGGCGCGCGCCCTGACCAAACGCCACGGCCGCCGCCGCGCCCTGCACGACTGCTCGTTCCGCCTGCCCGTCGGGCGGATCTGCGCGGTCGTCGGCCCCAACGGCGCCGGCAAATCCACCCTGCTCGCCCTCGCGGCCGGCCTCGACCGCCCCACCGAGGGCACCCTGACCGTCCTCGGCACCGGCCCCGCGCAGGCCCGCGCCCGCGTGGCGTACGTCGCCCAGGACAAGCCCCTCCACCCACGGCTGACCATCGCCGAGACCCTGCGCCTGGGCGCCGAACTCAACCCGGGCCGATGGGACATGGCCGTCGCCGAGCGCGTCGTCGGCGGCTCCGGCCTCGACCCGCGCGCCCGCGTCCGCACGCTCTCCGGCGGCCAGCGCACCCGCGTCGCCCTCGCCCTCGCGCTCGGCAAGCGGGCCGAACTCCTGCTCCTGGACGAGCCGATGGCCGACCTCGACCCGCTCGCCCGCCATCAGCTGATGGGCACGCTCATGGCGGAGGCCGCCGAACACGGCACCACCGTCGTCATGTCCTCCCACATCGTCGGCGAACTCGCCGACTCCTGCGACCACTTGCTCCTCGTGTCCGGCGGGCGGATCCGGCTCGGCGGCGGCATCGACGACCTCGTCGCCGCGCACGCCCTGGTGACCGGCGCGCGCCCGCCCGCCGACCTCGCCCCGCACACGGTCATCGAGTCCCGCGCCACCGGCCGCGGGGTGACCGCCCTGATCCGCCCCGAGGGCCCACCCGGCGACGGCTGGGAGGTCGAGGAACCTTCCCTGGAGGAACTGTTGCTGGCCCATCTCCGATCACCGGACGCGCCACCGCTGCTGACGCCGGGCACGACGGCATCGGGCCGGTCGGGGGTGGCGGCATGACCATGCCGACCCTGCGGGGACCGCACCGGGCAGACCTCCGGCTGCACCGCACCGCACTGTGGACGGGAGGCGCCGTCCTCGCCCTCACGCTGGCCTACATCGGCTGGCTGCGCTGGGCGGCCCACGCCTACCCGGAATCCGAGGGCGACTGCTCCGCGGCCGAACCCTGCGACACCTTCCTCGGCTTCAGCAGCGCCCGCGGCCTGCTCTACCTCAGCCTGGAGCGAGGCGCCGTGCTCCTGCTCCTGCTGCCCCTGCTCATCGGTGTCTTCGTCGCGGGCCCGATGGTCGCCCGCGAGATGGAGAGCGGGGTGTACAAGCTCTCCTGGAGCCAGTCCGTCTCTCCCGCGCGCTGGCTCGCCGCCAAGCTGACGACGGCCGCCGCCTTGGCCGTGGGCGGCACGCTCTTCCTCATGGCCGTGCTCCGGCTCGGCGGTTCCGACGTGATCGGCGTCCGCTGGAACCTCCACTGGGCCGACCGCGGCGTCTACGAGGCCACCGGCCCCGCCCTCGTCGCGTACGCCCTGTTCGCCGTGGCCCTCGGCACGCTCATCGGATTCGCCGTGCGCCGCACACTGGTCGCGATGGCCGCCACCGGCCTCGTCACCGGCGTCGTCCTGTGGGGCATGGGCAACCTCCGCTGGCACCTGGTACCCGTGAAGACCGTCGGCGGCCCCGCCAGCGACAAGGACCACTTCCCTCCCTTCCGGCTCGACTCCTTCTCCATGGACCAGGGCGTCACCAACGCCACCGGGGAGCGCTTCTACGCATGGCAGTGCGTCCCGAAGCCACAGTCCGGCTTCTCCTGCCCCACCGACACCAAGATCACCACCTGGTACATGGACTACCACCCCCGATCCCACTTCTGGTACACCCAGTTGATCGAGACCGGCATCGTCCTCGCCCTCGCGGCCGCCGCGACGTACGCCGCGTTCCGCCTCCTCCGCCGCCGTACCCCCTGAAACGCACGTTCGCCGAGACCCCCGGCACCACGGACCCCCGGGGGTCTCCCGTCGATGTCCCGCACGTCATGTCGCCGTAACCGCTGATTCAGACTGCCTTGCGACGCTCGGCCAATGCAGCCCGCCGTGCCCGACCCGCCCCCGGAGAACGGGAAGCTCCGCCTCACTCCCGCGCTCTCCGACGCGCCCATCGGCGTGACCACGCGGAAGAATGGCTCCATGAGCCAGCAGAACACGCATGGACAGGTACAGCACGCCCAGCCTTCCGTCGGTTCCATCGCCGCGCACAGGCCGCACACCATCGCCGCGACCATCTCCGACCTCGCGCCCGACATCGACGCCGACCTGGACGCGTACGACGAGGACGCCCAGGTGGGGCACGACGGCGTCGAGCTGCCGCAGGGGCGGTTCCTGGACCGGGAGCGCAGTTGGCTCGCGTTCAACGAACGAGTGCTCGAACTGGCCGAGGATCCGCAGACCCCCCTCCTCGAACGGGCTAATTTCCTCGCGATCTTCGCCTCGAACCTGGACGAGTTCTTCATGGTCCGCGTGGCCGGACTCAAGCGCCGCATCGCGACCGGCGTCGCCACCCGCTCGGCGTCGGGCCTCCAGCCCCGCGAGGTCCTCGAACTCATCTGGAACCGCTCCCGCGAGCTGATGGCGCGGCACGCCGCCTGCTACCAGGACGACGTCGCCCCCGGCCTCGCCGAAGAGGGCATCCAGCTGGTGCGCTGGCACGACCTGACCGAGAAGGAGCAGTCCCGGCTCTTCACGCTCTTCCGGCAGCAGATCTTCCCCGTCCTGACCCCGCTGGCCGTCGACCCCGCGCACCCCTTCCCGTACATCTCGGGACTCTCCCTCAACCTCGCCGTGGTCGTACGCAACCCGGTCTCAGGACACCAGCACTTCGCACGCGTGAAGGTCCCGCCGCTGCTCTCCCGCTTCCTGGAGGCCTCCCCCCAGCGGTACGTCCCCATAGAGGACGTCATCGCCGCTCCCGCGCACCTCCAGGAGCTGTTCCCGGGCATGGAGATCCAGGAGCACCACATGTTCCGGCTCACCAGGAACGAGGACCTGGAGGTCGAGGAGGACGACGCCGAGAACCTCCTCCAGGCCCTGGAGAAGGAGCTGATGCGGCGCCGCTTCGGGCCCCCGGTGCGGCTGGAGGTCGAGGAGACCATCGCCCCGAACGTGCTCAGCCTCCTGGTGCGCGAGCTGAAGATCAGCGAGGCCGAGGTCTACCCGCTGCCCGGCCCGCTCGACCTCACCGGCCTCTTCAGCATCGCCAAGCTGGACCGGCCCGAGCTGAAGTACCCCAAGTTCGTGGCGGGCACCCACCGCGACCTGGCCGAGGTGGAGTCGGCGTCGGCGCCCGACATCTTCGCGGCCCTTCGCGAACGCGACGTACTCCTGCACCACCCGTACGACTCCTTCTCCACCTCCGTACAGGCGTTCCTGGAGCAGGCGGCGGCCGACCCGGACGTCCTCGCGATCAAGCAGACGCTGTACCGCACCTCGGGCGACTCCCCCATAGTCGACGCCCTGATCGACGCCGCCGAGTCGGGCAAGCAGGTCCTGGTCCTCGTCGAGATCAAGGCCCGCTTCGACGAGCAGGCCAACATCAAGTGGGCGCGCAAGCTGGAGGAGGCGGGCTGCCATGTCGTCTACGGCATCGTCGGCCTGAAGACGCACTGCAAGCTCTCCCTCGTCGTACGCCAGGAGGGCGAGGCCCTGGTCCGCTACTCGCACGTGGGCACCGGCAACTACCACCCCAAGACCGCCCGCCTCTACGAGGACCTCGGCCTGCTCACCTCGAACGCGGAGGTCGGCGCGGACCTCTCCGACCTCTTCAACCGCCTCTCCGGCTACTCCCGCAGGGAGACCTTCCGCCGCCTGCTCGTGGCCCCCAAGTCCCTGCGCGACGGCCTCGTCTCCCGCATCAACAAGGAGATACAGCACCACCGCGCGGGCCGCCCCGCCTACGTCCGCATCAAGGTCAACTCGATGGTCGACGAGGCGATCGTCGACTCGCTGTACCGCGCGTCGCAGGCGGGCGTCGAGGTGGACGTGTGGGTGCGCGGCATCTGCGCGGTGCGGCCGGGCGTCGCGGGGCTCTCGGAGAACATCCGCGTACGTTCCGTCCTCGGCCGCTTCCTGGAGCACTCCCGCGTCTTCGCCTTCGGCAACGGCGGCGAACCGGAGGTGTGGATCGGCAGCGCCGACATGATGCACCGCAATCTCGACCGCCGTATCGAGGCGCTGGTCAGGGTCCAGGACCCGGCGCACCGGTCGGCCCTCAGCCGGCTCCTGGAGACCGGCATGTCGGACACCACCGCCTCCTGGCACCTGGGCGCGGACGGCAACTGGACCCGCCACTCGGTGGACCCGGAAGGCCAGCCCCTGCGGAACGTCCAGGAGATGCTCATAGACGCCCGGAGGCGCCGGCGTGGCACAGCAACACCATGAGACGACGGGTATGACGGGTATGACGGGCACGGCGGGCGAGATCCTCGCGGCCCATCTCCAGCACCAGGCCACGGAGTTCCTCCGCTCGCTGCGGCTGCACCGCGAGTCCACGACGGACGCGCAGGGCGCGGAGGAGTCCCTGGCGGCGGCCCGCGCCCTGCGCCGCGCGGCCCGCCGCATCGGCGCCACGCTGCACACGTACCGCCCGCTCCTGGACACGGAGTGGGCGGCGTCCCTGCGCCCCGAACTGGCGTGGCTCTCGGGCACGCTGGCCCAGGAACACGCGTACGCCACCCGCCTCGACCGCCTCCTGAACGCCCTCCACCGCCTCTCGGGCCCACCCCCGGTACCGGCGCCTGCTGTGGGCAGTCGTTCCGCAGGGGCGGGCCCCGCCCTGGACGCTCCCGCTGTGGGCAGTCGTTCCGCAGGGCGGAACGGGTGGGCACAGCCCCAAGCGCAGGGTGCCGAGGAAAGAGGCGGCACCCCCCGCGGCCTGACGGTAGGCGCAGCCAAGGCCGCAGCCCTGCTGGAACGCCAGCTGACCCTGGCAAGGACGAGGGCCCACTCCACAGCCCTGCAAGCCTTCGGCTCCTCCCGCTTCCACGCGGTGGCGGACAACGTGGCCGTACTGGCCAGCGAGGTCCCCCTGCGCGACAGCGCGGACGACCTGAAGCCGCTGGCCGCCAAGGCCGAGGCGGAGCTGGCCGAAGCCGTCACCGTGCTCCCCCTCGGCCAGGCCGGCCACCCGTACAACGCCGAGGCCCTGCTCCACGGCCTCGCGGCCGAAACGGCCCCGGACGCCCAGGACGCCCCCTGGCTGAAGGTCCGCTCCCTGCTGCGCCTGCACCGGTACGCCCAGGAGGTCCTGGGCCACGTACCCCCCGAGCCCCGCCTTGCGGACGCGAGCCACGCCCTGAACGTCCACCGCGAGGCCGCCGCCGCCGCGCAAGCCGCCGCACAGGCCGCCCGCACCCCCCGCATCGCCCCCGCCACGGCGTACGCCCTCGGCGTGCTCCACGCCGACCAGCGCCACGAGGTGGAGGCGGCCAGGTTCGCCTTCCAGCAGGCCTGGCAGCACGAGACGGTAGGGACATGACCGAGGACACCATCCTGGCCGCCGGCTGCGTCCTGTGGCGCCCCTCCTCCGCCGGCGGCACCCCGGAGATCTGCCTCGTCCATCGGCCCAAGTACGACGACTGGTCGCACCCCAAAGGCAAGCTGAAGCCCTCCGAGACCCCCCTGGCCGCCGCCCTGCGCGAGGTCGAGGAGGAGACCGGGCACCGCTGCGCGCCCGGCGCCCGCCTGCCCACCGTCCACTACTCCGTGCAGGGCCGCCCCAAGCGGGTCGACTACTGGGCGGCACGGGCCGGCACCGGTCACTTCACGCCCCATCGCGAGGTCGACCGCATCATCTGGCTCCCCCCGGCGGCGGCCCGCGACCGTCTCACCCAGGCGCGTGACCGGGGGCTTGTCGACGCTCTACTCAGGGTACTTAACGGGGCGTAGCCGACCCACTACTTTCCGTGGAGTGATGTCTAACCAGGCCGACCGCCGAGGTTCACCCGCCGTTCACTCCGGCCGCTCGGTGGCTTCACCTGTCCTGCCTAATTTCGGCCTTACCAAGACAGACATCGCACGCCGCCAGCAAAGGGCCGGCGGCTCCCGGAAGGAAAACCCGAAAGTGAAGCTTCAGCGCAAGAACCGGCTCCGCGCCCTCTCCCTCGGCGCCCTCGCCGTCTCCGGCGCCCTGGCCCTCACGGCGTGCGGCTCCGACGACACCAGCGGCTCGGGCGACGGCGGCAAGGAGACCAACGCCAACGCCAACATCAAGTGCGACGACGCCAAGGGCCAGCTCGCGGCCTCCGGCTCGTCCGCGCAGAAGAACGCGATCGACGCCTGGCGGAAGGTCTACACGACCAACTGCAAGGACGTGCAGCTGAACTACAACCCGACGGGTTCGGGCGCCGGCATCACCGCGTTCCTCCAGGGCCAGACGGCGTTCGCCGGTTCCGACTCGGCGCTGAAGCCCGACGAGATCGAGAAGTCGAAGAAGGTCTGCAAGGACAGCCAGGCCATCGACCTGCCGATGGTCGGCGGCCCGATCGCCATCGGTTACAACGTCCCCGGCGTCGACAAGCTGACCCTGGACGCCAAGACCCTGGCCGACATCTTCAACGACAAGATCAAGACCTGGGACGACAAGGCGATCGCGAAGCTCAACCCCGACGCCAAGCTGCCCAAGACCAAGGTCCAGGCCTTCCACCGCTCCGACGAGTCCGGCACCACGGACAACTTCACCAAGTACCTGAAGGGCGCCGCCCCCAGCGCCTGGCCCTACGAGCCGGGCAAGTCGTGGGAGCCCAAGGGCGGCCAGTCCGCGAACGGCTCCGCCGGTGTCGCGGGCCAGGTCAAGCAGACCCCGGGCGCCATCTCCTACTTCGAGCTCTCCTACGCGGGCGACGGCATCAAGACCGTCGACCTGAAGACGGAGGCCAAGGAGCCGGTGAAGGCCACCGTCGACAACGCCTCCGAGGCGATCTCCGAGGCCAAGGTCGTCGGCAAGGGCAAGGACCTCGCCCTGGAGCTGAACTACAAGCCCACCGCCGAGGGCGCCTACCCGATCACCCTGGTGACGTACGAGGTCGTCTGCGAGAAGGGCAACAAGGCCGACACGCTCGCCGCCACCAAGTCCTTCCTGACCTACATCGCCAGCGAGGACGGCCAGAACGTCCTCAAGGAGAACGACTACGCGCCGATCCCGGCCGAGATCATCACCAAGGTCCGCTCCACCGTCGCGGGCCTGAGCTAGCTGAACCGAGTGCGGCCGGCCCCGCAGAACCGGGCCGGCCGCACCGTCCGGTGCACCGCCGCCACGGAGCGCCCGCAGCACACGCGAGGCAGCTCCGCAGACCGGAGAACCCCATGGACATAGCAAGCAACACGACTTCACCCCCACCAGTCGACGACGCGAAGCCCGCCGCCCCCGTGGACAAGGCCGCCGCCCGCGGCGCCACCCGCCCCGGCGACAAGATCTTCCTCGGGTTCTCCCGGGGATCCGGCATCGCGCTCCTCGCGATCATGGCCGCCATCGCGGTGTTCCTCACCTACCGCACGGCCCTCGCGCTCGCCGACAACACGGGCAACTTCCTCACCACCTTCGAGTGGGACCCGGCCGGTGCCTCCACCGGCGGCAAGCCGTACTTCGGCATCGCGGTCCTGGTCTTCGGCACGGTGGTCAGCTCGCTGATCGCCCTGGTGATCGCGGTCCCCGTCGCCATCGGCATCGCGCTCTTCATCTCGCACTACGCGCCGCGCAAGCTGGCCACCCCCATCGCGTACGTGATCGACCTGCTGGCCGCCGTGCCCTCGATCGTGTACGGCCTGTGGGGCGCCCTCGTGGTCGCGCCCAACCTCACCGGCCTCTACAGCTGGCTCGACGACTACTTCGGCTGGACCGGGATCTTCGAGTACAACGGCGGCGCCCCGCGCTCCCTGATGACCGTGGGCATCCTCCTCGCGATCATGATCCTGCCGATCATCACGAACGTGAGCCGCGAGGTCTTCCTCCAGGTCCCGAAGATGCACGAGGAGGCCGCGCTGGCCCTCGGCGCCACGCGCTGGGAGGTCATCCGCATGTCGGTGCTCCCCTTCGGCCGCTCCGGCATCATCTCCGCCTCGATGCTGGGCCTCGGCCGCGCGCTCGGCGAGACGATCGCCGTCGCCACCGTGCTCTCCCCGTCCTTCCTGATCAACGCGTCCGTGCTCGACTACGGCGGCGGCACCTTCGCCCAGAACATCGCCAGCAAGTTCAACGAGGCCAGTGAGTACGGCCAGGACGCGCTCATCGCCTCCGGCCTGATCCTGTTCATCATCACGCTGCTGGTCAACGGCGCGGCCCGCCTGATCATCGCGCGCCGCAAGGAGTACTCGGGGGCCAACGCATGAGCACCACGACACCCACCCCGACCGGGCCGCTCACCAAGCGCCCCTCGACGCTCAAGGCGGCCAGCCTCCCGCGCTGGTCCCCCCTCGCCGTCGCCGCCGCCTCGGCCGCCGTCGCCATCGGCATCGGCGCGGGCGCGGGACTGCACAGCCGCATCCAGTGGGGCCTGATAGCCGCGATCCTCTTCATCGCCGGCTCGTACGCCCTCGCGGTCACCGTCGAGGGCACCCGCCAGGCCAGGGACCGCCTCGCCACCTCGCTGGTGTGGGTGATGTTCCTGATGGCCGTCGTCCCGCTGGCCTCGCTGATCTACGAGACCGTCCAGCGCGGCATCAAGGTCTTCGACGTCTACTTCCTGACCCACTCCATGGGCGTCCTCTCCGACGACGAGACCGGCGGCGGCATCTACCACGCCCTCATCGGCACCCTCCAGCAGGTGCTCCTCGCGTCGGCCATCGCCGTGCCGATCGGCCTGCTCACCGCGATCTACCTCGTCGAGTACGGGCGGGGGAAGCTCTCCAAGGTCATCACGTTCTTCGTGGACGTCATGACCGGCATCCCCTCGATCGTCGCGGGCCTGTTCGTCCTCAGCTTCTGGATCCTGATCCTCGGCTTCGGCTACTCCGGCTGGGCCGGTGCGATGGCGCTGGCGATCCTGATGATGCCGGTGATCGTCCGCTCCACCGAGGAGATGCTCAAGCTCGTCCCGAACGAGCTGCGCGAGGCCTCGCTCGCCCTCGGTGTGCCGAAGTGGCGGACCATTCTGAAGGTCGTCCTGCCCACCGCGATCGGCGGCATCACCACGGGCGTCATGCTCTCGGTGGCCCGCATCGCCGGTGAGACCGCGCCGGTCCTGCTCCTGGTCTGGGTGAACCCCCTGATCAACACGAACCCCTTCGAGGGCTCGCAGGCCTCGCTGCCGCTGTACGTCTACCAGCAGTACGCGGCAGGCACCGACGCGTCGTACGACCGTGCCTGGGCGGCGGCGCTCGCCCTCATCGGCTTCATCATGATCCTCAACCTGGCGGCCCGCGGCGTAGCGCGCTGGAAGGCCCCCAAGACGGGCCGCTGAGCGGCCAATCAGCGACCCTCTCGCACTCCCCCTCGAAAGAAGCAGTGATCCCCATGGCCAAGCGAATCGACGTATCGGGCCTGACCGCCTACTACGGCTCCCACAAGGCGATCGACGACATCTCGATGACCGTGGAGCCCCGCTCGGTGACCGCCTTCATCGGCCCGTCCGGCTGCGGCAAGTCCACGTTCCTGCGCACCCTGAACCGTATGCACGAGGTCACCCCGGGCGGCCGCGTCGAGGGCAAGGTGCTCCTGGACGACGAGGATCTCTACGGCAGCGGCGTGGACCCGGTGGCCGTGCGCCGCACGATCGGCATGGTCTTCCAGCGCCCGAACCCCTTCCCCACCATGTCGATCTTCGACAACGTGGCGGCGGGCCTGCGGCTCAACGGCTCGTACAAGAAGTCCGAGCTGAACGACGTCGTGGAGAAGTCCCTCAAGGGCGCGAACCTCTGGAACGAGGTCAAGGACCGCCTGAACAAGCCCGGCTCGGGCCTCTCCGGCGGTCAGCAGCAGCGGCTGTGCATCGCGCGGGCGATCGCGGTCGAGCCGCAGGTCCTCCTGATGGACGAGCCGTGCTCGGCCCTGGACCCGATCTCGACCCTCGCCATCGAGGACCTGATCGGCGAGCTGAAGGAGCGCTTCACGATCGTCATCGTGACGCACAACATGCAGCAGGCGGCCCGCGTCTCGGACCGCACGGCCTTCTTCAACCTCTCCGCGGTCGGCCAGCCCGGCAAGCTCATCGAGATCGACGACACGGAGCGGATCTTCTCCAACCCGTCCGTGCAGGCCACCGAGGACTACATCTCGGGCCGCTTCGGCTAGGCCACCCCCCGACTCCCCGCGGTGCTGCATGGCGGTGCCACCGCAGGGACAACAAAGAAAGGCCCGCCCCTGGCTCCCGGGGGCGGGCCTTTCCGATGTGCGGGGGGGTGCGCGCCCCTCAGGAGGAGCGCCCCGAAGGGGCGCGGGGAACTGCGCGACCAGCCACAGCGAGCCCGCAGCCGAAGACCTACAGGAACGCGAGGTTAACGATCCAGAAGCTAACAGCCGCCACCAAGGCAGCCGCAGGCATCGTGATGAACCAGCCCAGAATGATGTTCTTGGCCACCCCCCACCGCACCGCGTTCACACGCTTCGTCGCGCCCACACCCATGATCGCGGAAGTGATGACGTGAGTCGTCGAGATCGGCGCGTGGAACATGAACGCGGTGGTGAACATGATGCCCGCCCCCGTCGTCTCGGCGGCGAACCCTTGCGGCGGATCCAGCTCGATGATCTTGCGCCCGAGCGTCCGCATGATGCGCCAGCCGCCCGCGTACGTACCCGCCGACAGCATCAGCGCACAGGCGACCTTCACCCAGATCGGAATCGGCGCGTCCGCGCTCTGCACATCGGAGATGACCAGGGCCATCACCACGATGCCCATCGTCTTCTGGGCGTCCTGGAGACCGTGCCCGAGCGCCATGCCGGCCGCGGACACCGTCTGCGCGATACGGAAGCCGCGCTTGGCCTTGTGCGGGTTGGACCTGCGGAACATCCACATGATCGCGCACATCACCAGGTAACCGGCCACGAGGCCGACCACCGGGGAGACGAACATGGGGATGACGATCTTGTCGAGGACCCCGGACCAGATGACCCCGATCCCCCCGGCGAGCGCCGCTCCGACCATGCCGCCGAAGAGCGCGTGCGAGGAGGACGAGGGAAGTCCGAAGTACCAGGTGATGAGGTTCCACACGATCGCGCCGATGAGCGCCGCGAAGAGGATCCACATCCCCTTGTCGCCGTGCGGGGTCTCGATGATCCCCTCGCTGACGGTCTTGGCGACACCGCTGCCCATGAAGGCACCGGCGAGGTTCATCACCGCGGCCATGGCGAGCGCCGCGCGGGGCGTCAGCGCCCGCGTGGAGACGGAGGTGGCGATGGCGTTCGCGGAGTCGTGAAAGCCGTTCGTGTACGTGAAGCCGAGCGCGACGCCGATGGTCACGACCAAAGCAAAGGTGTCCATGGAGGGGTCAGGACTCCTTGACCGCGATGGTCTCCACGGTGTTCGCCACATGCTCGAAGGCGTCGGCGGCCTCTTCGAGGACGTCCACGATCTGCTTGAGCTTCAGCACCTCCATGGCGTCGTACTTGCCGTTGAAGAGCTGGGCCAGGAGCTTGCGGTGGATCTGGTCGGCCTGGTTCTCCAGACGGTTGACCTCGATCCAGTACTCGGTGAGGTTCTCCATGGTCCGCAGGTTCGGCATGGCCTCGGCCGTCAGCTCGGCGGCCCGGGAGAGGACCTCGATCTGCTGCTCGACGCCCTTGGGGAGTTCCTCGACCTGGTAGAGGACGACCAGGTCGACGGCCTCCTCCATGAAGTCCATGATGTCGTCCAGGGACGACGCGAGGTTGTAGATGTCCTCGCGGTCGAACGGCGTGATGAACGAGGAGTTCAGCTGGTGGAAGATCGCATGCGTCGCGTCGTCTCCCGCGTGTTCCGCGGCCCGCATACGCTCTGCGATCTCGGCCCGCGCGGAAGAGTCCGCTCCGAGCAGTTCCATGAGGAGCTTCGAGCCCGTGACGATGTTGTCCGCGGATGCGGCGAACATGTCGTAGAAGCTCGTCTCCCTGGGGGTCAGACGAAAGCGCACGTGGGGTCCTCGGGGTGCTCTGGATGCGGTCAGGCTGATGCTAGGCGCATCATCCGGCCACGGCTAACCGGCCGCTCCCCAGTGTCGCCCATCAGGCACAGTGATCAGCACACCCCCCGAGAAATCGGCTAAGATATACCCACCAGGGGTATATGGATCAGCGAAAATGCCCCATGCCCCTTTCAGGAGGAGGACGCGATGACGACCACCGACGCGGCAGCGGTGACCCCGGAGACGCCCGAAGCGCCCTCCGAGCACGGTGACCACGCTCACGGCGTGCACGGGTACCACAAGCAGAAGGACGAACACCTCAAGCGCCTGCGCCGCATCGAGGGCCAGATCCGGGGCCTGCAGCGCATGGTTGAGGAGGACGTCTACTGCATCGACATACTCACGCAGGTCTCGGCGAGCACGAAGGCACTCCAGTCCTTCGCGCTCCAGCTCCTGGAGGAACACCTGCGGCACTGCGTGGCCGACGCGGCGGTCAAGGGGGGCGCGGAGATCGACGCGAAGGTGGAAGAGGCGACGAAGGCGATCGCGCGGATGCTCCGCACGTAACACTCCCGCGAGGAAAAGCACCCCGAACCCCCGGCGCGGGCGGCGCGCCCCGCGCCGCAGGGCCCCTACGTTCGCCGCTCGGTGCGGGGTGAACGGGTGGGTGGGTGGGAGGGATCGCCGCGGAGCGGCGGATAGGTCGGAGGGGCAGGCCCGGGCCGGCTGACGCAGCCCGCAGGGCCAGGGGGCAAGGGGCAACGCCCGCCCAGGGGGCGGACCGAGCCCCGGGGGTCAAGCGGCGCCGCAGGCCGAGGCAGGCCCCGCTCAAGGCGCCCCGCCAGCCCTAGCTCAGGTCGCCCGACAAGGGCCCCGCCTCATCGGACACCCGCAGAACCTCGTCGATCCGGTCAAAGCTGAGCCGCTCGGCCGCCGCACTCGCCGCAATGATGAGTTCGCCGCAGAGCTCGATCTCGGCGAGGGCGACGTGGTCCTGAACCGCCGTACCGCCACGCATAGGAGCCACGTTCATCACCTCTTCCTGACCAGCACCGGAAACCAGAGCGGGAAACCGGAGCCGGAGACCCGAGCCGGGGAAGAGAACCCGAACCCCGCGCCCGGCACCGGCACCGCCACCCGGCCCCCCGCACCGACTTTCGTACCGACTTCCTAGAGTAGGGAGTGGTCTACACACCGCGCATGGCACGGACGGACCATTTCCTCCAGCCGTAGGCGACTACGGACCCGCGATTTTCCCGGCGAAGATGTCCTTCTCGGCCGGAAGTCGCACCCCGACGGCGACCCCGAAACCGTAGAGCAGCGTGGTCGACGCCACCTCCGCGTTGGCCACGGTGAACTGCTGGCGCAGCTTCCGCACCCGCCCCCGCTCGTCGAGATAGACGTCGAAGGGCACCCGCCCCTTGCTGAACCCTTTCGCCGCGGCAGCACCCAGCGCCCCGCGCTGACCTGCGGAGGAAGCCTTCGCCGCGGCCCGCAGACCGGCGACCCCGCGGTAGTGCCGCACCTCGGCGCCACCGACCCGCTCCTCCCCCACGTACGTCACTTTCCGCGCCCCGCGCAGCAGTTCCGCCGCCGCGAGGGGATCCGTGGCGCCGCCGGTGACGAGGTTGCCGTCGGAGAGCGAACGTGTCTCGATCCGCACCCACTTGTCGGCGGGCACCCCGGCCCCCCGGTTCTTCATGTAGAGCGCGCCGCCCGTCATCAGCTCGGTGATCGGACGCCGCGCACGCCCCCCGGCGGGATCCTGCGGGAGCACCACCTCGAACTCCCCGAGCTGGCGCCGGAAGTCGTACACACCCTCACCCCGGATGGTCACGCGCGTCCCGCCGCTGGCCATCTCCATGGACGTACGCGCCTTGGCGCTGCCCGCCCGCACCAGGAAGTCGGCGGAGCGCCGCACCACCTCGCGGGGTTCGCCGGGGGCCCCGGCACCGCCGCCGCCCGCGGCGGCGCCGCCCGAGCAGCCGGTGGCGACGGCCATCAGCCCCACCGCCACGACCGCGGTGACCGCTCGGCCCGTGCGCCTGTGCTGCTGCCCCATCGCCTGTGTACCCCCAAGCGTTTCCCCGCTTGTCGATCCCCCCGTCGTACCGGTTAACGACCGGTACGTTGACCCGTCACGCCGCGGCGGACCGGTCGAGGCCCGTTCACCCGGGGTCGGTACGGTGACGGCGTGGCCGATCAGGAAGTCTCCGCACCCCACCGCACGACGACGGTCGAGAAGGGCCGGTTCATCGCCGCCCACTGCACCTGCGGCTGGCGCGGCCCGGCCCGCAGGGCCCGCAGCAAGGCCCGCACGGACGCGGCCGAGCACGAGCAGTCCCCCTAGGGCCGAACACGAGGAGCCCCCGAGGGAACCCGTCCGCCCCACGCACCGTCTCGTTCTCCGGGAAGCAAGGGGAGGCGTCATGGAACGACGTACGTTCATCGGTACAACGGCCGCCACGCTGGCCGCGGCCACCGTCGCGGGCTGCACGAGCGGCGGCGCGGACGCGGGCACGGGCGCGGGCACGGCATCACGCTCCACCGGAACCGCCGCCGGCACCGGCACCGGCACCAGTACGCCCCTCAGGACCTCCAGCGCCGCCGCCAGCGCGCCCGCGACCCTCAAGGCCCTCGCCAAGGACCTCGACGGCACCCTCGTGCGGCCCGGCGAGGCCAAGTGGGCGGCGGCCCGCCAGCTGTACAACACCCGCTTCGACGACCTGAAGCCCACCGCCGTCGCCTACGTCGCCCACCCCGAGGACATCCGCACCGCCCTGGCGTACGCCCGCGCCCACCGCACCCCGGTGGCGATCCGCAACGGCGGCCACTCGTACGCGGGTTGGTCCTCCGGCACCGGCCGGCTGATCATCGACGTATCGAAGTTGAGCAAGATACGGGCGAGCGGGACGACGGCCACGATCGGCGGCGGCGCCAAGCTGATCGACGTCTACCGCGCGCTCGCCGCGAAGGGCGTGACGATCCCCGCGGGCTCCTGCCCGACCGTCGGCATATCGGGGCTCACCCTCGGCGGCGGCCACGGCGTGGTCTCCCGCGCCTACGGCCTGACCTGCGACAGCCTCACCTCCGCCACCCTCATCACGGCGGACGGCAAGCAGCTCACCGCCTCCAAGTCCGAGAACAAGGAGCTGTTCTGGGCGCTGCGCGGCGCGGGCAACGGCCAGTTCGGCGTCGTCACCGAGCTGACGTACCGCACGCACACCGCGCCCCGGGCGGTCTCCGCGTACATGACCTGGCCCTGGTCGAAGGCGGCCGCCGTCATCAAGGCGTGGCAGGAGTGGGGCCCGGACCAGCCGGACGAGATCTGGTCGTCCGCGCACCTGGCGAACACCCCGGGCGGCACCCCGACCGTCTCCGTCGCCTGTTTCTCGCTGGGCACGTACGGCGAACTGCAGAACGCCGTCGACCGCCTCGCCGACAAGATCGGCGCCCCCGCGCGCAGCGTCTCCCTGAAGCGGCGTACGTACGAGGAGGCGATGGAGGTGTACGCGGGCTGCTCGTCGTTCGCCACGGACGCCCAGTGCCATCTGCCCGGTTCGACGCCGGGCCGCACTCCGCAGGGCGCCCTGAAGCGCGAGACGTACGCGGCGGCCTCCGACTTCTTCGACCGCTCGCTGTCGGCCGCCGGCATCCGCGCGCTGCTGTCGCAGATCGAGAACGTGACGGGCGCGAGCGCGGGCAGCATCGCGCTCACCGCGCTCGGCGGCGCGATCAACCGCGTCGACCCGACGGCGACGGCGTTCGTGCACCGCCGCTCGCGGATGCTGGCGCAGTACATCGCGTCGTGGCGGGCGGGGACCTCGGGCTCACCGGCGCGGGCGTGGCTGAAAACGGCGCACGGGGCGATGGGACGGTACGCGTCGGGCGCGGCGTACCAGAACTACACGGACTCGACGCTGACGAACTGGCGCGAGGCGTACTACGGGGCGGCGGCGCCGCGCCTGAAGAAGCTCAAGAAGCAGTACGACCCGAACCGCTTCTTCGACTTCCCGCAGGCGCTCTGAGCCTGCCGCCCTCCGCGCGCCTCCTAGGCCGCGAGGTCCCGCTCGTCGGGGTCCTGGGCGGCTTCGGAGGGTGCGGCCGTCTCGCTCAGCGGGGTGGCGGAGACCGGCCCGACCTCGCGGTCCCACACCAGCCAACCCCCGTACCGCGAGCGGCCGATCGCCTTGGCGAGCGGGGTGAGCAGCGCCATGGCGAGCGGGGAGAGGAGCAGGGCGACGGCCGTGCCGAGCGCGAAGCCGCCGATGACGTCCGTCGGGTAGTGCACGCCCATGAAGACGCGGCAGAAGCCCTCCAGGGCGGCGAGCGCGAGGCCTGCGAACCCGAACTTGCGGTGGGCGACGAAGAGTCCGGCGCCGATGGCCATGGCGAGCGTGGCGTGGTCGCTGACGAAGGAGAAGTCGTCCTTGCCGTCGACCAGGACGTGGATGCCGCTGTGGTCACGGAAGGGGCGGGGGCGCTCGACGAAACCTCTGATGGGTACGTTGACGAGGACCGCGATCGCGGCGGCGAGCGGCGCCCAGACGACGGCGGCGACCGACGAGGCGGCGTCATCGAGGGCGCCCCGCTTCCGCTGGCCCCACCAGCACCACACCACGAGCAGTACGAGGGCGAGCAGCAGGCCGTACTCACCGACGAACGCCATGGCGCGGTCGAGCCAGTGCGGGGTCTCCCGCGTCAGGCCGTTGATGTCGTAGAGCAGGCCGACGTCGGGGTTCGACCCGGATTCCTCGAGTCCAGCCATGGCGCTGCGGCCCCTTGTCTCCTAGCCCATGGGCGCACTTTCCGTGCGCCCTCCATCAACCCCCGCGGTCGGTCCAGTCAAGGGAACGCCTGGTCCCCACCCCTACGTTCCACTCTCCACCGAAAGATCACTCAGACGTTACCGAAGAGAGACACATCACCGCAGCTCAGGGGAGTGTTTTAACGGAGAGTTCCAGCCACGTCACACCCTGCGTGCGCCCTCCGCACGCCCCTGCCCGCGCCCCCCTCAGACCGCTGTGGGCTTGACCGGGGCCGCCTTGGCGCCCTCATCGGTGACACGAGTCGCGCCAAAATAGTCCGGCGTGTCGATCGGGTCGAAGCGGATCACGGCTCCGGCGCGCGGGGCGTTGATCATGTAGCCCCCGCCGACGTAGATGCCGACGTGCCGGATGGCGCGCGAGTTGGTGAGGTCGTCGGAGAAGAAGACCAGGTCACCGGGGAGCAGCTCGCTCCGCTTCGGGTGCGGCCCCGCGTTGTACTGGTCGTTGGCGACGCGCGGCAGCGTGACGCCGACGGTGCGGTAGGCGGCGAGGGTGAGGCCGGAGCAGTCGAAGCGGCCGTTCTGCTCGGGCGTGCCGTTGCCGCCCCACAGGTAGGGGGTGCCGAGCTTCTTCTGCGCGAAGGCGATCGCCCCGGCCGCCTGCTGCGAGGGCTGCACACGGCCGACGGGCCGGGCGAAGCTCTTCTGGAGGGTGGTGATGGTCTTCACGTAGTTCTGCGTCTCGCGGTACGGCGGCACGCCCCCGTACTTGAGGACGGCGTACGCGCCCGCGTTGTACGCGGCGAGCATGTTCTTCGTGGGGTCGCCCGGGGCGTCCTTCACATAGCCCGCGAGCTTGCAGTCGTACGAGGCCGCGGAGGGGATGGCGTCCTTGGGGTCCCAGACGTCGCGGTCGCCGTCGCCGTCACCGTCGAGCCCGTGCGTGGCCCAGGTGCCGGGGATGAACTGCGCTATCCCCTGCGCCTTCGCCGGGCTCGTCGCGCGCGGGTTGAACCCGCTCTCCTGGTAGAGCTGGGCGGCGAGCAGGGCGGGGTTGATGGCCTTGCAGAGGTTGCCCCACTTCTGGACGAGGGACTGATAGCTCGCGGGCACGGCGCCCTTGGCGAGCCCGACGGAGCCCCCGCTCGCACCACTGGCGATGCTCCCCGCGGCCATGTACGTCCCGACGACGAGCAGCGCGATGAAACTGAGAGCACCCGTGGACCCGACGGCCGCGAGCAGCCACGCCTTACGCACCGTCAACCACCCCTCGCCTGCCGGGAGTCCGTCGGCGCTCAGTGTAGAGGCTCCGTACGACAGGGAGGCGGTCCCGGAGGTGGCCCCCGGGGGCGCGCGCCCTTTGCGCACTGGGCAGCGGGCAGCGGCCACCGGCCACCGGCCACCGGCCACCGGCGAGAAAATCCCGGGCCGCCCCTGGGGCAGCCGCTGCTACGTTCCCCCCATGTCTGAGCCCACCACACCCTCCGAGGCCCCCGCGCCCGCCACCACTCCCGTCGTCCCGGCCCCCGTCACCGCCGACGACGTCACCCGCGCGGTCCGCCTCGCCGTCGCCGCCCTCCGCGGAGCCCCCGCCGACGCCGACTGGAACGCTAAGGCAGGCGGCCTGGAGTGGGACTGCTGGGAGACGGGGGAGCACCTCGCGGACGACCTCTTCGCGTACGCCGCCCAACTCGGCCCGGAACACCCCCCTTTGGACGGCGTCGTCCCCTTCCACTGGGTCAGCCGTACCCCCGGCGGCCCCGCCAACGTCACCCTCGCCGACCCCGCCGCAGGACCGGCCGGGCTGCTCATGGTCGTGGAGGCGTGCGGCGCCCTGCTGACGGCCATGGTCGCCACCACCCCGCCGTCCGTCCGCGCCCACCACGGCTTCGGCGCCTCGGACCCCGAGGGCTTCGCCGCGATGGGAGTCGTGGAAACCCTCGTCCATACGTACGACATCGCGAACGGCCTCGGCATCGGCGCCGCCTGGACCCCGCCCGCCGACCTCTGCGCCCGGGTCCTGCACCGCCTCTTCCCCGACGCCCCCACGGACACGCTTCCCTGGCCCACCCTCCTGTGGGCAACGGGCCGCGGCGAACTCCCGGGCCGCGCACGGCTGACCAAGTGGCGCTGGTACGGGGAACCCAGGGTCTGAGACCGGCCGGCGCCCGCCACGCGTGCGTGCCGATGCCCGCCCCCGTCCCAGCACGGCATTCCACACAGAGGGCATCTACGCAGTTCAGACCCCCTGGAAGCGTTCCAGCATCCCTGATCGTCCGGCGGTTCTTCCCCCGCCCGCCGGGGACGGCTTCGCTGGTGGTCAGGCCGGGGAGCCCGGCCTCGTACCGACACCAGTTCGCACCTCACGGGGGAACCCCACCATGAAGCTCACGCATGCCTCGAAGACGCTGCTCGCCGGAGTCGCGCTCCTCGGCACGCTCTCGCTCACCGCCTGCGACAACGACGACACCGCGAAGGCGGGGGACTCACCGTCCGGCGCGAAGCCGACCGCGTCCGCCGATGCCGGGCAGGGCGGCGGCGCCAGCGGGGGCGGGAGCGGCGGGTCCGGTTCGGCGGGCGAGGGCTCCGGGAAGAGCGGCACCGGCGAGGACGACGGCGGAGTCGACACGTGCCGCAGCGACGCGCTGGAGGTGACCGCCGCCGACAACACCACCGACAAGACGGAAGGCGTCATCACCGTCCAGTTCAAGAACGGCGGCGGCCGCGACTGCTCCCTCAACGGCTACGCGGGCGTCGACCTCAAGACGGCCACCGGCGACACCCTCTCCGTCGACCGCAACGGCGACCAGGCCCACCCCGCCGTCCTCAAGGACGGCGAGTCCGCCGCCTTCAACCTCACCTTCCCGCTCAACACCACCGGCGGCTCCGGCGTCCGCGTCGCCCACATCCTGGTGACCCCGCCGAACGAGACGAAGACGGTGACGATCGCCTGGCCCGCCGGTTCCCTCCCGGTGAGCGGCGAGGACACCTCGGCCAACAACCCGAAGCCGGCCATCGGCCCCGTCGGCAAGGTCAGCGACTCCCCGGCGGGCTGACCCGGGACATGGCGGGAATCCCGCCAAAGCCCCGCCCGCCGCCTGCCGCTGAGGCCAGGATGAACATCGAGTCCGGGACGGCAGGCGACCAACCGAAGGCGGAGCAGCGATGGCCGAGAAGCTCAGAGTCGACGCGGTCGAGCTGGAACAGTTCATGAAGCTGCTCGACGGGTCCGTCACGTCCTTGAAGGGCCTGCGCGGCGCCCTGGCCGACGCGACCGTCGGCGGCCTGGGGACGGACGACCTCGACAAGGCCTGCGAGGACTTCCAGGAGGACTGGAAGTACGGGGCGGAGCAGATCGGTGAGCAGACCGAGGACCTGTCCAAGATCATCGAGCAGAACAAGAACGCCTTCATGGAGGTCGAAGCGGCGCTGACGAAAGCCATGGACAAGGCCGGAAAGACCAAGGACGACGTGGTGGAGATCCCGAAGTGACGAGCGCCGCCACCTACCCGGACCTCGGCTTCGATCCCGCTCCCGGAGACTGCGACACCGTAAAAGACCTGCACAAGAAGTTGGACAGCTGCGTCACCGTCCTCCGCGACACCCGCAAGGTGGTCACCAAGCTGATGGACGGCAGCTACTGGGAAGGTGACGCGGCCGTGGCCTTCCGCGAGGCCGTCGAAGAAGGCCCGCTCTCCTTGAACCTCAAGAACGCCGCACGCTCCATCGAAAAGGCCGCCAAGCAGCTGGAGCGCTGGGAACGCGACCTGGACGACTTCCAGCGCCGGGCGCGGGAGCTGAACGGGAAGGCCAAGGACGCCCGAGAGGCGCTGAAGGCGGCGAAGGGGCACGCCGATACGGTCGGCGGCGACTCCGATCTGGACAAGAAGGGCAAGAAGCAGGACGAGGCGAAGAAGGCCCTGAAGCTGGCCGACGGAAAGGTCGAGGACGCCCAGGCGGAGCTGGACCGAATCCTGGGCAGGGCGCGGAGCCTGCGGCGCGAGCACGAGGAGAGGTCCAAGTACCGCGCGGAAAAGATCCGCGACGCGACGGACAAGCTGGCACCGCACGAGCCCGGCTGGTTCGACAAGGCGTGTGAGTGGGTCAAGGAGAACCTGCCGGACATTCTCAGCGCGGTGGCCGGGGTGCTCGCGTTGGCAGCCCTGATCTTCACCGGGCCTATCGCGCTTCCCGTTCTCCTGGTGGGCGCAGGGCTTCTCAGCGCAGGGGCGCTGGCGACCCGTATGTCGGACCCTACGGTTCGGGCGTCCCTGTGGGACGGGGTCACCAAGGGTGAGTTCGACGCCGACTTCTTCGGCAACCTGGTGTCGGTGGGTGCCGACACCCTGGGCATGGTGCCTGGGCTCGGAGCCGCCGCCAGGGGAGGCATCGAAGCCACGCAGACGATCCGCGGTGGCAGTGAAGTCCTGACGCTCGGGCAGAAAATGGCCAAGTACGGCACAGCGGTCTCGGAGAAGGCCGACGAGGTCAGCAACCTCGGCAATCCCTTGCTCCAACGCGTGTTCAGCTGGTCGGGGAATCCGCCGGTGTGGACCGACAGCGTGGCGAAGGCTTCCAGCGGCATCGGCCTTGTGACTGCCGGATACGGCTTGTTCGACGACGACGAGCGCAGGGGCGAGGTCGGGACCGGAATCGATGGCACACGGCTCGGAATCGACATCCCCGGGTTCCCGGCTACCGCGCGCTACCTCTTCTCCTGACTTTCCACTGCAGAAAGAGCGACTCTGTGAACCCTGCCGACTTCCCCACCGCGTGGGACCATCCGCCGACGCGCCGTGCCTGGAACCTGCTCGTATTCAAAGACGTGGCCGGACTGATCGGTTGGATCGGCGTCTGGATCGCTCTCCTGGGAATCTCACTCGAGACACCCGACTGGGCCGTATGGATCTTCATGCCGTACTGGATCTACAGTCCATGGCGCATGCTCGTCCAGTCGAGCTACATCCCTACGGCTCTGCGCATGCGGCGCATCCTGCAGAACTACCCGTGGCAGCTACTCCGAGACGTCCCGAACGGCCTGACAAAGAGACCTGAGATCCAAGGCAATCAGTTCGGATGGTTCGAGTTCCCCAACCCCGCCCGACCAGAACAACAACTGCCGCTGGTCTTCGCCAAACACCCCCGCGTGACCTGGTGGCACCGCCGGATGGCGCCCCGCGCCAAGCCTCAACTGGAGGCTCAGATCGCGACAGTCTGGTTCGCCGGGGACCCTCGCATGATCGGCCTCATCGCCGCACCCGCTCCAAGCGGCGCGTCGCCCCGCCGCATGATGATCCTCAGCCAGCGCCTGGGGAAGGGCCACGACATCGCCTATTCGGATTGGGGCGTCTCCCCCTCGGACCTCGAACAGGCTCGGCGTGCCGGATTCGTCCCGGCTGCAGACCCGCTCCGCAAGAGGGAGACACCCCGATGAATACCCCTGGGTTCATCCTCGACGACTCCGTCAACGCGCCCGGCGCCCACTTCTGGTTCGCCGAACCTGCGGGGTTCACCCCACTTCCTGTCGACGCGCTGCTGGCCCCGCCCGGCTCTACCGGCGCCGACGAATTGCGCACAGCTCTCGAGCCGCTCCTGGATTCCGCCCCCAATGACATCGTCCGCCAGCGGTTTCTGGGACAACTCGCACTCGCCCAGCAACTGCTGGCCGTACTGGTCGAGGCCACCACCGTGCACTGCGCGATCGGCCTGCACCGCGACGACGTATCCCCAAGCGCCAAGGGCGAGCCCACCGGCGGGCTCCTGTTCTCCCTCTTCACCGTCTCCTGGCGCGAAATCTCCGCGGCCGCCCCCGCCGTAACCGCCGCCCGAGCCATCGCGGGCGCCGAGGGTCACGCGAACATCGCGTACCTCGAACTGCCCTGCGGCCCCGCATCCTTCAGCGAGACCGTACGTACCCCGAATGCCGACTCCGGCCTCCCCCAAGACCCGGTGCTCCAGATCTTCGCCCACCTCCCGCATCCCGACGGCAGACACCTGGTGGTGCTGACGCTCGGCACCACCGTCGTGGACCGGCGCGCGGAGTACCGGAGCCTGCTGCAGCAGATCGCCGAGAACGTCAGCTTCGAAGACCCCCTCCTCGAACTCCAGGCACTCACCGGAACCGACGCCCGCAGCCGGCCCCCGCGCGGTTGACGGGTGCCCAACCCTCCCCGATCGTGGGGGAATTGGGCGCCATACATCGCCCTGCGTGCCCGGCTGGGGGGAGCCGAAGATGCGACCTGGGGACAAGTACGACGCGGTGCCTGGCGGCGGAGCGGGCGGAGGGAATGGAGCCCCGCAAGGGGGGCAGAGCGGAGCACCTCCGGGAGGACCGTTCGGGCCGCCGCCCAACGTCCCGCCGCCGCCCAACGTCCCGCCACGTCCCGCAGGCCCGCCCACCCTCAGCCCACTCCCCGATCCCCTCCGCGCCCTCTCCGCCGCCCTTCTCAACCTCAGCGGCCTCGGCCTCGGCTACGTCCTGCTGAAGCGATGGGCGCCGGCCGCGCTCTGCTGGGCCGCGACCGCCGGGCTGCTGGTCCTGGCGCTGCCCGCCGACGTGGACGGCGTCCCCGGGGGCGTGGTCATCGCGTACGCCGTCTTCCTGGTTCTCGTGGCCGTCGACGGAGCCCGGCGTGCCCTGCGCGCCGGTTACCGCCCACCACTGCGCACGCCCCTCGCCATCGGGCTCGGCGTCGTCCTTCTCGCCGTACCCGCCGGAGGCGCCTTCGCGTACGAGGGCGCGCGGGACGAGGCCGTCCAGCAGATGCTCCTCGACCGCCTCGACAAGGCCGACCGCATCGTCGCCGCCCTCGACGCCCAGCCCTTCGAAGGCCTCGCCGAGACCAAGTACAAGAAGGCCCTCCGCATCTACCGCGACCTCGCCGACGACCACCCCGGCTCCCGGGCCGCCGACCGCCTGCCCGACAGCCTCACCGCCTACTACGAGTCCGTCGCCGCCCCCTACACCGCCAAGCGGTACTGCGAAGCCGTCCCCCCGCTCACCCACCTGCGCACCATCCCGGGCTCCCTCGGCAAGGACCACCTCGGCTCCCTCGCCACCTGGCCCGACGACCGCCTCGCCACCTCGCTCTACGAATGCGGCGTCGAAGGGCTCGGCCGCACGACCGCCGACGCCCCGCTCACGGAACTCCTGCGCACCTTCCCCGCCTCGGCCCAGGCCAAGAAGGTCGAGGGCGCCCTGCGCGACGCCATCGGCGCCCGCACCTCCGCCTTCAAGGGCCCCGCCCCCTGCCCCGCCCTGGACGAACTGCGCACGCTCGGCGCCACCGCCGCGGCCCTGCCCGGCGACACGGTCGATGCCCGGGCCCTGCGCGGCGACACCGACCGGGCCATGGAGAGCGGCGTCTACGCCTGCGGCATGGACGAGTTCGAGGACGCCCACTTCGCCAAGGCCGCCGCGACCCTGAACGGCTTCGCCAAGTCCTACCCCGCCAGCAAGAAGCGCGACCGCGCCAAGGACGTCGCCATCGCCGCCGAGATCGCCGAGGAGCGCCCGAGCGCGGGCCGCCGCCTGCCCCCGTCCGGCACCCCCGGCGGCGGCAAGGTCGGCTTCGTCCTCGCCAACCTCGGCCCCGGCGACCTGGAGGTCCTCTACACCGGCCCCACCACCGGCAGCGTCAAGCTCAAGGACTGCGCGTCCTGCCGGATCTTCGCCACCAAGTCCCAGGGCGACAAGGCCTGCCGGGCCGGCGTCTCGAAGTACCCGAGGACCACCCTCAGCCTGCCCGCCGGCGAGTACCACTTCCTCTACAAGCGGGCGACCGTACGCGATCGAGCCGACGGCGCGCGGCTGAGCCCCGCCTACCGTTACACCGACTGCTCCTTCGTCACCCGCGCGACCGCCGGCCCCGGACTCACTTGAGTCCTGGTCAGAAGTCCAGGTCAGAGGCACGCCGGGCCGTCATTGCCCGGCGTCCTACCGCGTGATACACAGAGTGACCAGACCTCACGTACGAGGAACCGTACGAAGTCGGCCAACGAATGGCGCCAAGGCGACATCCGCGGGCCCGATTGTCGGCGAGAATGAGCTGTCCTCTGCACCGAGTCAGGCAGAGGCGGCGGAACAACCCACTAGGGGCGGTGAGTTACACATGCTTATGGCAGCCGAAAAGGGCGACATCACCACCATCATCGGCGGGATCGCCCCCGACTGGGGACCCTTCGGGAACCTGGGCAACGAGGCGCGCGTCATGATCGAGGTCGTGATGGCGGTCGCCATTCTGCTGTGCCTGGGCATTGCGATCTGGGGCGCGGCGAAGCAGCGCATCGGCGCGACGGCGCTGCGCGACACCTTCAGCGCGGAGCAGGGCAAGGGCCTGATCATCGCGGGCCTGACCGGAGTCTTCATCATCGGTTCGCTCGGCACACTCTTCACGATCGTGTACGGCATGGCGGTCTAGCGTCCACGGCATGGCGGTCCAGCGGCCCCTCCCAGGCCGCCACGACCACGTCCCTCCCTCCATGCCCCCTCTCCCCACGTCCCCTCCCCAGGTCCCCCTCCCTGTCCCCTCCCTCTCCCCACCCGTCCGTCGTGCCCACCGGCTGAGGTTGCAACTCCCTGATGTCGAGTCACCACACCGCGCCCGCGCGGGAACCAGCACGGCTACCGTCATACGTGTCCTGCGTGACGGTTCGGCGAGATGTTGAGGGGGCGGTCGCGGCATGAGTCCCGACGACGAGCGGAACGACGGCCTCTTCGGCGGCTCGGGAGAGACCAGGACGCGGCTTCCCGAGGGGGAGGGCGGGGGCGACGACGTCTACGGCGGCGCGCGCAGATCCGCCCGGTCCGGGCGGACGTCCTCCCGCAGCCTGGTGACGGTGGTCGGCGTCGTGGTCCTGCTGATCGCGGCGATCGCCTTCGCCAACAGGGGGGAGGACGGGAGTCCGGCGGGGGGCGGCGACGCCAAGACGCCTGACGCGGCGGCGACGGCCCCTTCGGGGGAGAAGCCGGTGAGCGGCAAGACCGCGGGGATCCCTTCGGGGTTCGCCCATGACGAGCAGGGGGCGCAGAGCGCGGCGGCGAACTACGCGGTCGCGCTCGGCTCCGCCGAGATGTTCAACAAGGACCAGCGACACGGCATCGTGACCGCCGTGTACACCCCTGACGAAGCGGCGAAGCGTCAGGAGGAGCTGGACAAGGTGTACTCGGGGGAGAAGTTCCTGACCAGCATCGGCCTGAACCCTGACGGTTCGGCGCCGAAGGACACCAAGTTCGTGTCCCGGATCATCCCGGTGGGCACCCAGGTCAAGAAGTTCAGCGCCGACAGCGCGAGCGTCGAGATCTGGTACTCGTCACTCTTCGGGCTGGCGGGCGAGGAGACGAAGAACCCGGTGTCCGAGAGCTGGTTCACCAACACGTACGAGCTGCGATGGGTCGACGGCGACTGGAAGGTCGCCGACTTCCGGCAGAAGGACGGCCCTGTTCCGGTCGGGCGCGACCAGAGGGCGTCCACGGCCGATGACATGGCGAAGGCAGTGGAGCAGTTCGGAGGGTTCACCTATGCCCGGTAGCACCCGTCGCCGTACCCTCACGCTCGCCGCTGCCCTCACCGCAGTGCAGACGGCGACCGTGCTGCTGGCCACCCGCGCCTTCGCGGCCCCGGACCCGCAGCCCTCCGACGACTCCTGCGACCTGATCCGCGGCCCCGCCAAAAAATACTGCGAAAAAGGCGAAGAAGCCGACCGCTCCGGCGGAAGCGGCGGGGATTACCCCACCGACGCCCCCCTCGACGGCACCGCCGACCCCCTCGGCTCCCTGGCCAAGGGCTGCGCCGAAGCCGCCTCCTGGACCGTGGACAAGCTGTCCGACGCCGTCAAGGAGACGGCGAGCGTCGACTTCACCAACCCCAAGTTCCTCCAGCAGTACGCCGTCGTCTTCGCCGCGTCCACCATCCTCACCCTCCTCCTGTGGCTGCTCGCCGTGGCGAAGCGGGCCGTGCGCGGCGTGCCGCTGACCACCGCCATCTCCGAGGCCATCGGCTTCCTGTGGCTCACCGTGCTCGCCTCCGCCTTCACGCCCCTGATCCTCTACACCGTCGTCTCGGCCACCGACGGCGTCTCGGACGTCATCGCGAAGGCGACGGGCGGTCAGACGGACCAGTTCTTCGGGACGTTCTCCGGCGCCCTGAAGAAGGGCGAGGACATCGGCGGCGGCCCGATCATGCTGATCGTCGTCTCGCTCGTGTCGATCCTCGCCGCCGGCGTCCTCTGGCTGGAACTGGTGATCAGGGCGGCGCTCCTGTACGTAGGAGCGCTCCTCGGCACCGTCGTCTACGCCGGTCTCGTCGACAAGAACCTCTGGTCGCACGTCCGCCGCTGGGCGGGCATCATGATCGCCGTCATCCTCGTCAAACCGATCATCGTCATCGTGCTCGGCCTCGCCGGGGCGCTCTCCGCCGACGACGGGCCCGACGCGTTCTCCGCCGTCGTCTCCGGGCTCTCGATCATCCTGCTCGCCATCTTCGCGAGCGCCATGATCTACCGCTTCGTCCCCGGCTTCGGCGACGAGATCGCCGGCTCCCGCAACAACCGCATCATGCGCGGCGCCGAGAACAAGGCCGCCGCCGTGATCAGCTCCCCCGCCTCCCTCGTCTCCCAGGGCATCAAGACCCACAGTGCCCGGGGCAACGGCGGAGGCGCGGGCGGCGCGAGCAGCCAGCCGCGCCCCGCCAACCCCGCCAGCGGCGGCGTCGCCGCGCACAGCGGCCGCACCTCCCCCGGCGGCTCCTCGAACGGCGGCGGATCTGTCCCCTCCGCCGCACCCCCGCCGCGCAGCAGCGCGACGAACACGCCGCACGCGGGCAACCGCGCCGGCTCCCGCAACAGCAGTACCAACCGCACGGGAGGTGAAGGGCGTTGACGACCCAGTCCCACGTGTCCCAACCGGTCGCGCCCCGCCGTACATATCTGATCGGCCGCGCGCGGCCGAACGCGATCATCGGCAAGAACCGCGAGACCGGCGAGATCGCCCTCATCATCGTGGGGGCGTTCCTCGGCATGATGTGCGGGCTCCTCGTCCCCGTCCTCTCCCTGCGCATCGTGCTGCTCACCGGCCTGCCGATGCTCGCCATCGCGGCGGTGTACGTCCCGTACAAGGGCCGGACGTTCTACAAGTGGTTCGAGATCAACCGCAGTTACAAGCGCTCCCTCAAGCGCGGCACCGCCTACCGCTCCGCCGCCCCCGAGGCCGGGGTACGGATCGACGGCCGCGAGGTCGAGGTCGGGCCGCCCCCCGGCATCGGCCGCATCAGCTGGCTCGCCGCGCCCTTCGGCCCGGACGAGATCGCCGTACTGCTCCACGCGGACCGGCGGACCGTCACCGCCGCCATCGAGATCGAGGGCCCGGGCGTCGGCCTGCGCGACAGCGAGGACCAGGAGGCGCTCGTCGACCGCTTCGGGACGCTCCTGAAGCACGTGGCCAACGGGGACGGCTTCGTCACCCGCCTCCAGATGCTCGCCCGCACCCTGCCCGCCGACCCCGACGCCCACGCCAAGGACGTCGCCCAGCGCGGCGACGACCGCGCGCTGCCGTGGCTCCAGGAGTCGTACGACCAGCTCCAGTCGATGGTGTCGACCAGCAGCGAGCAGCACCGCGCCTACCTCGTCGCCTGCATGCACTACTCCCGCGACCTGGCCGCCGAGGCGCAGGCCATGGCCCGCGCGGCCCGCCCGCACGGCGGCCGCAAGCTCGACAAGGACTCCGGTCTCGCCGTCGTCATGGCCCGTGAGCTGACCGACATCTGCTCGCGGCTCCAGGAGGCCGACATCCGCGTACGGCAGCCGCTCGGGCAGGGCCGCCTCGCCTCCCTGGTCCACTCCATGTACGACCCGGACCACCCCATCGACCACATCCAGGCGATGACCAAGCGCAACGCCTGGCCCGCCGAGCTGGACGCCATGGAGCCCACCTACCTCCAGGCCAAGACCCGCGAGTCCTCCACCCGCGCCCCCTGGTGCCACGCCACGGCCTGGGTGAAGGAGTGGCCGATGACGCCCGTCGGCGTCAACTTCCTCGCCCCGCTGCTCGTCCACACCCCGGACGTGATCCGCACGGTCGCCGTGACGATGGACCTCGAACCCACCGAGGTCGCCATCGAGCGGATGCTCACCGAGAAGACGAACGACGAGGCGGAGGCGAGCCGCCAGGCCAAGATGAACCGCACGGTCGACCCCCGCGACATCGCCTCGCACTCCCGCCTCGACCAGCGCGGCGAGGACCTGGCGAGCGGCGCGGCGGGCGTCAACCTCGTCGGCTACATCACGGTCTCGTCCCGTTCCCCGGAGGCCCTGGCGCGCGACAAGCGCACCATCCGCGCCTCCGCCGGCAAGTCGTATCTGAAGCTGGAGTGGTGCGACCGCGAGCACCACAGGGCCTTCGTCAACACGCTGCCGTTCGCGACCGGCATCCGACGCTAGACGTATCGACGTAGAGGCAGGCTGTTGCGATGCGGGATCCGCTGACCGTCCTCACGGACGCCTTCACCTCCTTCCTCTTCGGGAAGGTCGAGACGACCAGGCTTCCGGTGCGTACGTCGACGGGGCAGGCCCAGGCGGTCTACCTCCCGACGGCCGCGCCGGGCCTCGGCGACTCGGGCGTGATCATCGGGCGCGAGGTGTACTCCGGCAAGGGGTACATCTACGACCCCTTCCAGCTGTACGGGCAGCAGCTGCCCGCCCCGCACTGGCTGGTGCTCGGCGAGTCCGGCAACGGCAAGTCGGCGCTGGAGAAGACGTACGTACTGCGTCAGCTGCGCTTCAAGGACCGCCAGGTCGTCGTCCTGGACGCGCAGGGCGAGGACGGGGTGGGCGAGTGGAACCTCATCGCCCAGGAGCTGGGGATAACTCCCATCCGGCTCGACCCGACGGCCGCCCTGGACATGGGCATCCGCCTCAACCCGCTGGACCCGGCGATCACGACGACGGGCCAGCTGGCGCTGCTCCGGACCATCATCGAGGTCGCGATGGGCCACGGCCTGGACGAGCGCTCGGGCTTCGCGCTGAAGGTCGCGCACGCGTACGTGAACGAGACGATCGTGGAGCGCCAGCCGGTCCTGACCGACATCGTCGAGCAGCTGCGCCACCCCGAGCCGGAGTCGGCCGAGGCGATGAACGTGGCCATAGACGACGTACGGGCGTGGGGCCTGGACGTGGCACTGGTCCTGGACCGTCTGGTCGACGGCGACCTGCGGGGCATGTTCGACGGCCCCACGACGGTCGGCATCGACCTGGACGCCCCGTTGATCGTCTTCGACCTCTCCCACATCGACCGCAACTCCATCGCCATGCCGATCCTGATGGCGATCGTCGGCGTCTGGCTGGAGCACACGTGGATCCGGCCCGACCGCAAGAAGCGCATCTTCCTGGTGGAGGAGGCGTGGCACATCATCAACTCCCCGTTCGTGGCGCAGCTCTTCCAGCGGCTGCTGAAGTTCGGGCGGCGGCTCGGTCTGTCGTTCGTGGCGGTGGTCCACCACCTGAGTGACGTGGTGGACGGGGCGGCGGCGAAGGAGGCGGCCGCGATCCTGAAGATGGCGTCGACGAGGACGATCTACGCGCAGAAGGCCGATGAGGCGAGGGCGACGGGACGGGTGCTCGGGCTGCCCAGGTGGGCGGTGGAGATCATCCCCACCCTCACCCCCGGCATCGCGGTGTGGGACGTGAACGGCAACGTCCAGGTGGTCAAGCACCTCATCACGGAGACGGAACGCCCGCTGGTCTTCACGGACCGCGCCATGACGGAGACCTCGGCCGAGCTGGCGGAATCCGACGCGCACGTCGACGACGCGATCCGGGCGGCCGAGCTGGAGGCGGAGGCACGGGCGGCGTACATGGAGCAGCATGCGGGATGACTGGGAGCGGGGCGGCCCGGCGTATGGGCGCGGCCCCGAACGGAGTGCGCGCGGCGCGGGCGCCGAGCGGGGCGTGCCGGACGGGTTGCTGCTGAGTTTCCTCGGCTTCCTGCTGGGCTCGACGGTCCTGGTCTGGACGTCCACGGGCCTCGCGGCGTGGTTCGCGCGGGGGGCGTGGCCGGACGGAGTGACGTTCGGCCATACGCCGCTGGCGGTACGTCACTTGATCGGCGGCCCGCAAGATCTGCCGGGCGCCTGGCCCGAGACCCCGCCGGGCCAGCTGTCCGGATACGGCTTGTTCTGGGGCCTGTTCATCGGGCAGCTGATGGTGCTGGTCGTGCTGGCGGTGTTCGTGGTGGGGGTGGTGGTGCGGGGGCGGGCGGTCCGGCGGGCGAGGCGGGCGGGCCGCGCCGAAGGCGCATCGGGGAATAGCGGACCCGCACAGGCGGGTGGGTGGGAATCACGCGCCGAAGGCGCACTAGGGAATAGCGGGCCGGAAAGCGGGCCGGAACAGGTGGGTGCGTGGGAAACACGCGCCGAAGGCGCACCAAAGCCGAACGGACCCGCACAGAGCCCGCCCACCGAAGACACGACCCCCCGCCCCGAGCCCACGCCCGCAGCCCCGACAGCACCCCCAGAGGCCCCCCAACCCCCCCGAACCCCCCTGATCCTCGGCCCCCTTGAGACCAGAAGACCCCACGCCCTCCAGGCGGTCCAGGACGCCGAGTCCGCCGCCCTGGTCCTGACCTCCGACCCCACCCTGTGGGAGGAGACGAAGGACGCCCGCGCCAAACTGGGCCCCGTACTCCTCTACGACCCCTCGCACCTGTGCGACACCCCCGCCCGCCTGCACTGGTCCCCCACCTCCGGCTGCCGGGACAAGGCGATGGCCGCCCAGCGCGCCGCCGCCCTCCTCGCCCCGATAAGGCCGAGCGCCAAGCTCGACGCCGCCGTGGCCGACACGGCGGAGACCCTGCTGCGCAGCTTCCTGCACGCCGCCGCGGTGGGCGAAAGGCCGATGAAGCACGTCCACCGCTGGTCCCAGGGCACCCAGGTCCAAGAGGCGGTACGCATCCTCCGTACGCACCCCGAGGCAGCCCCCGGCGCCGCGGGCGAACTGGAGGCGACCCTGACCGCCTACCCGGAACGCCGGGACGTGGCGCAGGAGTTGACCGCACGGGCCCTCTCCGCGCTCTTCACGGTCCACGTCCGCGAGTCCTGCACCCCCAACCGAACTGATGCGCTCACCCTGGATTCCTTTGTCCATGAAGGGGGCACGCTTTTTGTGGTGGGTGAGGCGATCGAGGATCCCAAGTCCCGCCAAGGTCCGGGTGCCATGCCGTTGCTGACGGCACTCGCCTCCAGCGTGGTCGAGCACGGCCGGCGCATGGCCGAACGGTCATCCTCCGGTCGGCTCGACCCACCAATGACCCTCGTCCTGGACGACGCCGCCGCGGTCGCCCCGCTCCCCCAGCTCCCGGACCTGCTCACCACCGGCGCCGACCGCGGCATGCCCACGCTGGCCCTCCTCCGCTCCCGCGAACAGGCCCGCACCCGCTGGCCCCACAGCGACCTGCCGGTCTGAGTGGCCGACTCCGCCGGGAGCCGAGCCGAGGCTCAGCGCAGCGCACTGCCGAAGAGCGCCGCGGTGTTCGGAGCCGCGACGTCCTTCGGCCCGAAGGCGACGGAGCGTGTGGCGGTCAGGCCCGTGGACGTACCGCGCAGCGACCACACCGCGCCCGCCTGCGCGTTCTCCTGGACGGAGGAGGCGGCGAGGTCGGCGCGGCCGTCACCGGTGACGTCGAGCAGCGCGGTGGCCGCACCGAACAGGTCGCCCTTCTCGGCGACGCCGGGTACGCCCGCCGTGTCCTGGTGGAAGGCCTGGGCCCCGGACCCGGTCACGCCGGCGGCGCTGCCGCGTACCAGGACGACGTCGCCCGCGTCGGTGACGCCGCCGACGTCCTCGCCGATGACACCGACCGCGATATCCGCGTACCCGTCCCCCGTCACGTCGCCGACGGCGATCGAGCTGCCGAACCGGTCCCCGTCCTCCTCGGCGCCGGGCACGCCCGGCAGGTTCTGGTCGAACCCCTGCGTCTGCGCCTTGAGGCCGTCGGCCGAGCCGAAGGCGACCCTGACCCCCGGCTCGTAGTCGTCGTCACCGAGCGCCAGGTCGTCGTAGTGGTCGCCGTTGACGTCGCCGATGGCCAACTCGCCGGCCGAGCCCGGCGCCTGGCCGCGCTTGAAGCCGGTCGGGGTGCCGTACAGGACGCTGTTGCCCCACTCGCCGTCGCCGTAGTAGTCGTTCATGGCGATGTCGGCGCGGCCGTCGCCGTTGATGTCGCCGACGGCCTTGGGGACGACCGGGCCCTGCACGGACCTGGGGCCGTCGATGCACTCCCGGTCGGCGCAGGTCGGGTCGGGGCGCTGGTCGCTGTCGTAGTCCCACCACTGCGACTTGTCCAGGAAGTCGAGGGTCTTGGCCGGGGTGCCGGTCCGCGTGACGGGGCCCTTCCAGAGGCGCGCCTGCTGGCCGATCGGGTCGTCTCCGTAGTAGCCCGGCCCGGAGAACAGGGCGAGGTCGGTGGTGCCGTCGCCGTCGAAGTCACCGGCCTGCGGGTTGAAGCCGTGGGTGGCGATCTTGGTGCCGCCGGTCAGGCCGGACGCGGAGCCCCACAGGACGACCGCGCCCGCCGAACTCCTGCTCTCGACGCCGATGACCAGGTCGGTGTACCCGTCGTGGTCCAGGTCGCCCTTGGTGAACGACTTGCCGAACGCCTGCTTGGCGGTGGCCGCCCCGGGCACCCCGCTCGTGGAGCGGCTGACGACCTTCTTGCGGGCCGGGTCGAGGCCGTCCTTCGACCCGTACGTCACCACCACGTACCCGGCCTTGGCCTTCCCGGAGACGGTGCCGCCCGGGGCGCCGACGACCAGGTCGCCGTACCCGTCGCCGTTGAAGTCCTCCGTCACCTTCGCCGCGGCCCCCGCGCGCCCGGCGTCGGCGGCGGGAGCGGCGGCACGGGCGGTGCCCTGCCCGAGGGTGAGGGCGGAGAGGCCGCCGCCCACCAGCAGGGAGACGGCGATCACGGGCACGGTGAGGCGGGCGGTGCGATGGGCGCGCGACATACGACTTCCCTCGGTCAGGGTGCGGTTGAGCGGCCGCGGCGTGAAGCCACCGGTGGTTCCCCGCTGTTCACTGCGAGACACCCGCTGGTTCACACCGGCCGATCATGTGACCTCCGGCCGTGCGGGAAGGTTGTACGGGGAGGTCGTACGGGGAGGTCGTACGGGGAGGTCGTACGGGACCTCAACTGCCGCACAGAGGGAAGCTCACCGCTTCCCCCCGTCCACATCCAACGTCGTCCCCGTAGTGAACGTGTTCTCCATCAGGTACGCCGCCGCGTGCGCGACCTCCTCCGCCGTCCCGGGCCGCCCCACCGGCAGCCGCCCCGCGATCTCCTCCCGGTAGGTGCGGTGCTCCTCAGGGCTCATGAGGTGCGCGTGCGTATCGGTCGGGCCCGGCGCGACCGCGTTGACGCGCAGTGGGGCCAGCTCCATGGCGAGGGAGGTCACCGCGGCCTCGACGGCGCCGTTGACGGCGGCGAAGGCGAAGTACCCGGGGTCGGCCTTCCGGTACAGATAGCCCGAGACGAGCGTCACCGACCCCGTCGACCTCGGCATATACGGCAGCGCCGCCCGCACGCACCGGTACTGCCCCCACCACTTGACCTCGAAGAACCGCCGCACCTGCGCCTCGGTCAGCTCCCCGAAGGGCGCGATCACACTGCCGGACGCGCAGGTGAAGAGGTGATCGATGGTGCCGACCGACCCCATGACCTCCTCCACGGCCTCCCCATCGGTGACGTCGAGCGCCCGGAACTCCGCCTGCGCCCCGGTCAGTTCGCTGATCCGCTCGGCATGCTCGCGCACCACATCCGCGCTGCGGTCGGTGAGCACGACGCGGGCCCCGCGCCGCGCGACGAGTTCGGCGGTGGCGAGGCCGATGCCGCCGCCCGCGCCGGTGATGACGACCGTGCTGCCGGAGAGATTCACGTACACCATTCCTTCGACTCATCCTTCGATTCACAAGCGGGAAAGCCCGCTCACCACCACCCTCACAGCCGCACCCCGCCTGAACCTTCGAAATCCCGGTGCATAATCGTGCGATGCACGATGACGCAGAGGCCCCGGAGACCGCCTGCCGGTGCACCGGCACCACCGCGGCCCCCTGCGCCGAGGGCCTGGTCCGCTACCGCGCCGCGGTCGTCAAGGGCTGCCTGCCGCGCGGGACGGCGCCCCACTGCCTCGTACGACTGGGCCTGCTCACGCCACCGCCGGACGACCCGGACGTCCTCGTGCCGGTGTCGCCCAACATCGCGGAGTCCGAACTGCTCCAGCCCGTACGGGACTTGCTCGGCGCCCAGCAGGACCGGCTGCGGTCCATCAGCTCCGGGTTCTCACCGGTCCACGCGATCTACCGCGCCGCCCGGCGCGAGTCCGAGGACTGGCTGACGGCAGTCGACGGCACCGACGCCGTCCCCGCCCTCCTGGAGCGCGCCGTGCGCGGCTGCCGCTCCGAGCTGCTGACCATGCACCCGACGGGCGAGCGCGGCGGCCCTCACGACCCCATGGACCCACGCCTCCTCCCGGCCGGCGTCACGCACCGCGCCCTGTACCCGCACGCCGCCCGCACGCACGCCACGCGGTGGCGGCACCTCCAGGACATCGCACGGGCGGGCGGCCAGGTCCGTACGCTGCACCAGCTGACCGGCCGCCTGCTCCTGTGCGACCGGACCACCGCCTACCTCCTCGGCCGGGGCGCCGTGGAGATCCGCCACCCCGAAGTCGTGGCGCACCTCGCCGAGGTCTTCGACGACGCCTGGGAGCGGGCCACTCCGGTGACCGAACCGGACGCCGCCCACGCCTCGGCCGCCCCCACCCGCGCCCACACCGGCGACCACCCCCACGCCCCCACCGGCGACCACCCCCGCACCCACGCCCGCGCCCGCGAGCCGCACATCGTCGACGAGGTCCGCCGCGCGGTGATGAGGCTGCTCGTCTCCGGCCTCACGGACGACGCGATCGCGCGGCGCCTCGGGGTCTCGCGGCGCACGGTGGCGGCCCATGTCGCCGCGATCTCCCACGACTTGGGCTCCCGCTCCCGCGCCCAGCTCGGCTACCTGCTGGCCCGCGCGGACCCCACGCTCTGACCACCCCGCCCCGGCCCTCGCCACACCCCCTCAGGGTCACCGTCGTACCCCGGTACTACCCCGGGCCCCCACGTCCCGACCCCGGTCCGACGATCCGCGCCCCCGCGCGGGCCAGCATCGAAGACATGACGATCAGAGCCCACGGACTGACCAAACGCTACGGCGACAAGACCGTCGTCGACGACCTCACCTTCGAGGTCCTCCCCGGCACCGTCACCGGCTTCCTCGGCCCCAACGGCGCAGGCAAATCCACCACCATGCGGATGCTCCTCGGCCTCGACGCCCCCACCCGCGGCCGCGCCACCATCGGCGACCGCGCCTACGCCGCCCACCCCGCACCCCTGCACGAGGTGGGCGCCCTCCTCGAAGCCCGCTCCGTCCACCCCGGCCGCTCCGCGTACCACCACCTGATGGCGCTCGCCCACACCCACTCCATCCCCAGGAGCCGCGTCGAGGCGGTCCTGCGCCTCGCGGGCATCGACGAGGTCGCCCGCAGACGCGTCAAGGGCTTCTCCCTCGGCATGGGCCAGCGCCTCGGCATCGCCGCCGCCCTGCTCGGCGACCCGGCCACGGTCATCCTCGACGAGCCCGTCAACGGCCTCGACCCCGAGGGCGTCCTGTGGATCCGCAACCTCCTCAAGTCCCTCGCCGCCGAAGGCCGTACGGTCCTCATCTCCTCGCACCTCATGAGCGAGATGGCGCTGACCGCCGACCACCTGATCATCATCGGCCGCGGCAAGCTCCTCGCCGACACCACCGTCGAACGCTTCGTACGCGACTCCGGCTCCGGTGCCGTCAAGGTCGCCACCCCCGAAGCCGGACTCCTGAGCGAACTCCTCGCCGGCCCCGGCATACAGATCACCACCGACACCCCCGGCGTCCTCGACGTACGCGGCACGGACGCCGAGCACATCGGCCGCACCGCCGCCGCCCACGGCATCCCGCTCCGCGAACTCACCCCGCACACCGCGTCGTTGGAGCAGGCGTTCATGGACCTCACCCGCGACTCCGTCGAGTACGCCACCACGACGACCGCCCCCCAGCCGGAAGGAGCCACGGCATGAGCACCCTCACGCCCACCAGCACCACCGCCCCCGTCGCCGCGCCCACCCCTACCCCCGCCTACCGCCTGAGCCCCCGAGGCATCCTGCGCTCGGAATGGCACAAGCTGTGGACGCTCCGTTCCACCTGGATCACCCTGATCACCGCGTCCGCCCTGGTCATGGCCGTCGGCATCATGATGGGCTCCACCTACGACGGCGACGACGCCGAGATCGACACGGTCGTCTTCACCCTCTTCGGCACCCAGCTCTCCCAGATCTGCCTCGCCGTCCTCGGCATCCTCGTCACCGCGGGCGAGTACTCCACGGGCATGATCCGGGCCTCCCTCACCGCCGTCCCGCGCCGCCTGCCGGTCCTTTGGTCCAAGGCCGCGATCTTCACGGCCGTCGCCTTCACGGCGTGCGCGGTCACCAACGTCGCCACGTTCCTCACCGCCCAGATCTGGCTCTCCGGCACCGACAAGGCCCTCGCCCTCACCGACGACGGCGTCCTCACCGCCCTCCTGACCAGCGCCGCCGCCCTCACCCTGCTCAGCCTCATCGCGCTCGGCCTCGGCGCCCTGCTCCGCTCGGTGCCCGGCGCCATCGGCGCGTTCGTCGGCGCGGTGCTGATCCTGCCGGAGGTCATGTCGATGCTGCCCTTCGGCGCCGTGGAGACCGCCATCCGCTACTTCCCCGCGCAGTCGGCGAGCGCGCTCGGCTCGGTGGCCCGCGTGGAGAACGCGATCGCCCCCGGCACGGCCCTGCTCACCCTCACCCTCTGGGCGGCGGTGATCATCGGCGCCGCGTCCGTACTGCTCAGGCGACGGGACGTATGACGCACACCCGCCCGCCCGTCCACCCATCCACGAAAACCCCATGTACGGGAGTGCGGCCGTGACCGAGGATGAGCCGGTGACCGAGGACAGGGCCGTACTCAAGGAGGTGACGGTGACCGTACCCAAGGAGGTGCCGGTGACCGCGCCGCACCCCCTCACCCGGTACCTCCAGCGCCTGACCCAGCGCGTCCGCGCCTTCGACAGGCGCCGCCCGCTCCTCTGGGACGTACTGGTGACGGCGTTCTTCGTCACCGCCGCCCTCATCGACGGCAACGGCGGGTGGCGCAACACGGCGGCCGACCCGCGCGTGGCCCAGGGCCAGGTCTTCCTGATGAGCCTCGCCCTCTCGGTGCCGCTCCTGTGGCGCCGCCGCCACCCGCTGGGCGCCCTCGCGGTCATGTCAGTGGCGACCGCGGTCAGCAACTGGACGGGCGCCTGGCTCCAAGCCGCCCTGATCCAGTTCATCGTGGTCTTCCACATCGCCCTGCGGCTGCCCCTGAAGACGCTCGGCCGGGCGGCCGCGATGACCGTACTGCCCATGGCGGCCTGCGTCTTCACCTACCCGAAGGACAGCTGGTACGAGCTGATCGTCCCCCAGATCTGGTCCTTCGCCCTCGTCGCCCTCGCCGGCATCGCGGTCCGCTCCCGCCAGGACCACACCCAGGCCCTCGTGGAGCGCGCCCGGCAGCTGGAGGTGGAGCGCGACCAGCAGGCCCAGCTCGCCACGGCCGCAGAACGCACCCGTATCGCCCGCGAGATGCACGACATCATCGGCCACAACCTCTCCGTCATCACGGGCCTCGCGGACGGCGGTTCGTACGCCGCGGCCAAGTCCCCCGAGCGCGCCGCGCAGGCCCTCGAAGCCATCGGCACGACCAGCCGCCAGGCCCTCGCCGAACTCCGCCGCCTCCTGGACGTCCTGAGCGACGACACCCCCGCCGCAGCCGCCCGCGCCCCGCAGCCCGCCCTGACCGACCTGGCCCAACTCCTCGACGGCGTACGGTCCGCGGGCCTCCCGGTGCGCCACACCGTGCGCGGCGACCCCGCCACCATCCCGGCGGGCCGCCAGCTCACCGTCTACCGCGTCATACAGGAAGCCCTCACGAACACCCTCAAGCACGGCGGCCCCCACGCGACCGCCACCGTCGACATCGCGTACACCGACGACGGCGTCACGGTGGACATCACGGACACCGGCACGGACACCGGCACGGACACCGGCAACGGTGGCGTCCCGGCGCCGGGTGGCGGCCGCGGTCTGACCGGTATGCGGGAGCGAACTTCCTTGTACGGCGGCACACTTGAGGCCGGCCCGCTCCCCCGTCCGCCGGGCGGCTGGCGGGTCCACCTCCATCTTCCGAAGGACAGCGAGACACCGTGACGACCGTGCTCATCGTCGACGATCAGCCCATGCAGCGCTTCGGCTTCCGCATGCTCCTGGAGAGCCAGGACGACATGACGGTGGCGGGCGAGGCCGGCAACGGCAGCGAGGCGGTCCGCATGACCGCCGAACTCCACCCGGACGTGGTCCTGATGGACATCCGCATGCCGGGCCTCGACGGCATCGAGGCCACCCGCCGCATCGTCGCCTCGGGCGACCGCACGCGCGTCCTCATCCTCACGACGTTCGACCTCGACGAGTACGCGTACGACGGTCTGCGCGCGGGAGCCTCCGGCTTCCTCATCAAGGACGCCCTCCCCGAGGAACTCCTCTCCGGAATCCGCGCGGTCGCCTCGGGCGACGCGGTGGTCGCCCCCAGCCTGACCCGCCGCCTCCTGGACGCGTACGCCGACCATCTCCCGGCCGCAGGCTCCGCCCCCGCCGCCCCAGCGACCCACCCACGCCTCGCCTCCCTCACCGACCGGGAACGCGAAATCCTCACGGTCATGGGCCAGGGCTGGACGAACGCGGAGATCTCGGCCCGCCTGCACCTCGCGGAATCCACGGTGAAGACGCACGTGGGCCGCATCCTCGCGAAGACGGGGGCGCGGGACAGGGTGCAGGCGGTGATACTCGCGTACGACACGAAATTGGTGACGCCCGCATAAACCACCCCGCCCCGGAACGCAGAAAACCCCCGCACCAAAAGGTGCGGGGGTTTCCCATTCAAAATTAGTTCGGCGGCGTCCTACTCTCCCACAGGGTCCCCCCTGCAGTACCATCGGCGCTATGAGGCTTAGCTTCCGGGTTCGGAATGTAACCGGGCGTTTCCCTCACGCTATGACCACCGAAACACTATGAAACTGACAACCGCACCGCCATGTGGCATGACGGGGTTGTTCGTGGTTTCAGAACCAACACAGTGGACGCGAGCAACTGAGGACAAGCCCTCGGCCTATTAGTACCAGTCACCTCCACCCGTTACCGGGCTTCCAGATCTGGCCTATCAACCCAGTCGTCTACTGGGAGCCTTAACCCCTCAAAGGGGGTGGGAATACTCATCTCGAAGCAGGCTTCCCGCTTAGATGCTTTCAGCGGTTATCCTTTCCGAACGTAGCCAACCAGCCATGCCCTTGGCAGGACAACTGGCACACCAGAGGTTCGTCCGTCCCGGTCCTCTCGTACTAGGGACAGCCCTTCTCAATATTCCTACGCGCACAGAGGATAGGGACCGAACTGTCTCACGACGTTCTAAACCCAGCTCGCGTACCGCTTTAATGGGCGAACAGCCCAACCCTTGGGACCGACTCCAGCCCCAGGATGCGACGAGCCGACATCGAGGTGCCAAACCATCCCGTCGATATGGACTCTTGGGGAAGATCAGCCTGTTATCCCCGGGGTACCTTTTATCCGTTGAGCGACGGCGCTTCCACAAGCCACCGCCGGGTCACTAGTCCCGACTTTCGTCCCTGCTCGACCCGTCGGTCTCACAGTCAAGCTCCCTTGTGCACTTACACTCAACACCTGATTACCAACCAGGCTGAGGGAACCTTTGGGCGCCTCCGTTACTCTTTGGGAGGCAACCGCCCCAGTTAAACTACCCATCAGACACTGTCCCTGATCCGGATCACGGACCGAGGTTAGACATCCAGCACGACCAGAGTGGTATTTCAACGGCGACTCCACGAACACTGGCGTGCCCGCTTCAAAGTCTCCCACCTATCCTACACAAGCCGAACCGAACACCAATATCAAACTATAGTAAAGGTCCCGGGGTCTTTCCGTCCTTCTGCGCGAAACGAGCATCTTTACTCGTAGTGCAATTTCACCGGGCCTATGGTTGAGACAGTCGAGAAGTCGTTACGCCATTCGTGCAGGTCGGAACTTACCCGACAAGGAATTTCGCTACCTTAGGATGGTTATAGTTACCACCGCCGTTTACTGGCGCTTAAGTTCTCAGCTTCGCACACCCGAAAGTGCACTAACCGGTCCCCTTAACGTTCCAGCACCGGGCAGGCGTCAGTCCGTATACATCGCCTTACGGCTTCGCACGGACCTGTGTTTTTAGTAAACAGTCGCTTCTCGCTGGTCTCTGCGGCCACCCCCAGCTCAGACAGTAAATGTCATCACCGGTGATGGCCCCCCTTCTCCCGAAGTTACGGGGGCATTTTGCCGAGTTCCTTAACCATAGTTCACCCGAACGCCTCGGTATTCTCTACCTGACCACCTGAGTCGGTTTAGAGTACGGGCCGCCATGAAACTCGCTAGAGGCTTTTCTCGACAGCATAGGATCATCCACTTCACCACAATCGGCTCGGCATCAGGTCTCAGCCTTAATGTGCGACGGATTTACCTATCACACGGCCTACACCCTTACCCCGGGACAACCACCGCCCGGGCTGGACTACCTTCCTGCGTCACCCCATCACTCACCTACTACCACCTTGGGTCAGCGGCTCCACCACTCCCCTCAACTCCGAAGAGATCAGGGCGGCTTCACGGCCTTAGCATTAATGGGCTCGATGTTTGACGCTTCACAGCGGGTACCGGAATATCAACCGGTTATCCATCGACTACGCCTGTCGGCCTCGCCTTAGGTCCCGACTTACCCTGGGCAGATCAGCTTGACCCAGGAACCCTTAGTCAATCGGCGCACACGTTTCTCACGTATGTATCGCTACTCATGCCTGCATTCTCACTCGTGAACCGTCCACCACTGCCTTCCGGCGCAGCTTCACCCGGCACACGACGCTCCCCTACCCATCCACACAGGCGTTGGCCCTATATGTGTGAATGACACGACTTCGGCGGTACGCTTGAGCCCCGCTACATTGTCGGCGCGGAATCACTAGACCAGTGAGCTATTACGCACTCTTTCAAGGGTGGCTGCTTCTAAGCCAACCTCCTGGTTGTCTGTGCGACTCCACATCCTTTCCCACTTAGCGTACGCTTAGGGGCCTTAGTCGATGCTCTGGGCTGTTTCCCTCTCGACCATGGAGCTTATCCCCCACAGTCTCACTGCCGTGCTCTCACTTACCGGCATTCGGAGTTTGGCTAAGGTCAGTAACCCGGTAGGGCCCATCGCCTATCCAGTGCTCTACCTCCGGCAAGAAACACACGACGCTGCACCTAAATGCATTTCGGGGAGAACCAGCTATCACGGAGTTTGATTGGCCTTTCACCCCTAACCACAGGTCATCCCCCAGGTTTTCAACCCTGGTGGGTTCGGTCCTCCACGACCTCTTACAGCCGCTTCAACCTGCCCATGGCTAGATCACTCCGCTTCGGGTCTTGAGCGCGCTACTAAACCGCCCTATTCGGACTCGCTTTCGCTACGGCTTCCCCACACGGGTTAACCTCGCAACACACCGCAAACTCGCAGGCTCATTCTTCAAAAGGCACGCAGTCACGACGTACAGCACAAGTGCTGCACGCGACGCTCCCACGGCTTGTAGGCACACGGTTTCAGGTACTATTTCACTCCGCTCCCGCGGTACTTTTCACCATTCCCTCACGGTACTATCCGCTATCGGTCACCAGGGAATATTTAGGCTTAACGGGTGGTCCCGCCAGATTCACACGGGATTTCTCGGGCCCCGTGCTACTTGGGTGTCTCTCAAACGAGCCGCTGATGTTTCGACTACGGGGGTCTTACCCTCTACGCCGGACCTTTCGCATGTCCTTCGCCTACATCAACGGTTTCTGACTCGTCTCACAGCCGGCAGACTGTGAAAGAGAGATCCCACAACCCCGCATACGCAACCCCTGCCGGGTCTCACACGTATACGGTTTGGCCTCATCCGGTTTCGCTCGCCACTACTCCCGGAATCACGGTTGTTTTCTCTTCCTGCGGGTACTGAGATGTTTCACTTCCCCGCGTTCCCTCCACACTGCCTATGTGTTCAGCAGCGGGTGACAGCCCATGACGACTGCCGGGTTTCCCCATTCGGAAACCCCCGGATCAAAGCCTGGTTGACGACTCCCCGGGGACTATCGTGGCCTCCCACGTCCTTCATCGGTTCCTGGTGCCAAGGCATCCACCGTGCGCCCTTAAAAACTTGGCCACAGATGCTCGCGTCCACTGTGCAGTTCTCAAACAACGACCAACCACCCATCACCCCACCAGCAAAACCAGTGAGTGTACTGGGGTCGGCATTGAGGTCAGGAACAAGTCCGTACCCTCAGATACCCAACAGCGTGCCCGACCAGTCCCGCCCGAAGATCATGCTTTCCACGCCCTAAAGAGCAGTACTTACAAGCCTCCGGCCCGAGAACCAGGCCGAGTAGTCAACGTTCCACCCATGAGCTACCACCGTCGATCGTTTGCCGACGTAGTGGCCTCTGAACCAGGCAAGCCTGGCTTAGAAGTGCTCCTTAGAAAGGAGGTGATCCAGCCGCACCTTCCGGTACGGCTACCTTGTTACGACTTCGTCCCAATCGCCAGTCCCACCTTCGACAGCTCCCTCCCACAAGGGGTTGGGCCACCGGCTTCGGGTGTTACCGACTTTCGTGACGTGACGGGCGGTGTGTACAAGGCCCGGGAACGTATTCACCGCAGCAATGCTGATCTGCGATTACTAGCAACTCCGACTTCATGGGGTCGAGTTGCAGACCCCAATCCGAACTGAGACAGGCTTTTTGAGATTCGCTCCGCCTCGCGGCTTCGCAGCTCATTGTACCTGCCATTGTAGCACGTGTGCAGCCCAAGACATAAGGGGCATGATGACTTGACGTCGTCCCCACCTTCCTCCGAGTTGACCCCGGCAGTCTCCTGTGAGTCCCCATCACCCCGAAGGGCATGCTGGCAACACAGAACAAGGGTTGCGCTCGTTGCGGGACTTAACCCAACATCTCACGACACGAGCTGACGACAGCCATGCACCACCTGTATACCGACCACAAGGGGGGCACCATCTCTGATGCTTTCCGGTATATGTCAAGCCTTGGTAAGGTTCTTCGCGTTGCGTCGAATTAAGCCACATGCTCCGCTGCTTGTGCGGGCCCCCGTCAATTCCTTTGAGTTTTAGCCTTGCGGCCGTACTCCCCAGGCGGGGAACTTAATGCGTTAGCTGCGGCACCGACGACGTGGAATGTCGCCAACACCTAGTTCCCACCGTTTACGGCGTGGACTACCAGGGTATCTAATCCTGTTCGCTCCCCACGCTTTCGCTCCTCAGCGTCAGTAATGGCCCAGAGATCCGCCTTCGCCACCGGTGTTCCTCCTGATATCTGCGCATTTCACCGCTACACCAGGAATTCCGATCTCCCCTACCACACTCTAGCCTGCCCGTATCGACTGCAGACCCGGGGTTAAGCCCCGGGCTTTCACAACCGACGTGACAAGCCGCCTACGAGCTCTTTACGCCCAATAATTCCGGACAACGCTTGCGCCCTACGTATTACCGCGGCTGCTGGCACGTAGTTAGCCGGCGCTTCTTCTGCAGGTACCGTCACTTTCGCTTCTTCCCTGCTGAAAGAGGTTTACAACCCGAAGGCCGTCATCCCTCACGCGGCGTCGCTGCATCAGGCTTTCGCCCATTGTGCAATATTCCCCACTGCTGCCTCCCGTAGGAGTCTGGGCCGTGTCTCAGTCCCAGTGTGGCCGGTCGCCCTCTCAGGCCGGCTACCCGTCGTCGCCTTGGTGAGCTTCTACCTCACCAACAAGCTGATAGGCCGCGGGCTCATCCTGCACCGCCGGAGCTTTCAACACACTCAGATGCCTGAGCGTGTGTTATCCGGTATTAGACCCCGTTTCCAGGGCTTGTCCCAGAGTGCAGGGCAGATTGCCCACGTGTTACTCACCCGTTCGCCACTAATCCCCACCGAAGTGGTTCATCGTTCGACTTGCATGTGTTAAGCACGCCGCCAGCGTTCGTCCTGAGCCAGGATCAAACTCTCCGTGAATGTTTTCCCGTAATCGGGATGAACACCACGAGAGCGGAACGGTCGGGAGGAATAATCCCGTCCGTTCACAGCGTCCTCGCTGTGTCGCCTGCACGGACAGTGCCGTACAGGACTTTTTCAAAGGAACCTCAACTCACCGAAGCGAGTCGGGGTATCAACATATCTGGCGTTGACTTTTGGCACGCTGTTGAGTTCTCAAGGAACGGACGCTTCCTTTGTACTCACCCTCTCGGGCTTTCCTCCGGGCGCTTCCCTTCGGTGTTTCTTTTGTTCTTGCGTTTCCGACTCTATCAGACTCTTTCGTGTCCGATTTCCTCGGTGCCTTTCCGGTTCCCGCTCCGGCCTTTCGGCTTTCGCGTTTCCCTTTCCGGCGGTTCCGACTCTATCAGATCCTTTCGGGCCTGATTCCCGGTCAGCGGGGGTTGTCTTCCCGGCTGTTGGGCCGTTCCGACGTCTCAAACTCTAGCGGGTTTTCCCGGCGACTCATAATCGAGCCTTGGAATGAATTCGGGCATGCCGAATGCGTTCCGTTGGGAGGTTGTGCCGAGTTTGGTTTGCCGCTCGATCAGCGGCGGGAGTGCTGCCGCAGAACCGTTACGGCTCCGTGGCAACCCGAAGAACCTTACGGGTCGGGCGGATGACTGTCAACCCCCCACCCTGCGACTCTCAGTCGAGGTCGTTGAGGCGTCCGCCGGCGTCCGGCTGGGCGTGCTCCACCCGGCGCAGCAGACGGGTCAGCAGCGCGTCCAGGACGCCCCGCTCGTCGTCGGAGAGGTCCTGGAGGAGGTCCTCCTCGAAGACCGTGGCGAGGCGCATCGCCTCCAGCCACTTCTCGCGGCCCTCCGCGGTCAGCTCCACGATGACGCGGACGCGGTTGGTCTCGTCGCGGTCGCGGGTGACCAGGCCCTCCCCCACCATGCGGTCGATGCGGTGGGTCATGGCCGCGGGCGTGAGCCCGAGACGCTTGGCCAGGTCACCGGGGCCCATTTGGTACGGGGCGCCGGAGAGGACGAGGGCCTTGAGGACCTCCCACTCGGCGTTGCTGATGCCCAGGGTCGCGGTCTGGCGGCCGTACGCCACGTTCATGCGGCGGTTCAGGCGGCCGAGGGCCGAGACGATCTTCTCGACCTGGGGGTCGAGGTCCTGGAACTCGCGCTGGTACGCGGCGATCTGCTCTTCAAGTGTCGGCTCACTTGGGCCGGGGGTGTCACCCATGGCCCGCAGTATGGCATGCCCCCACTTGGCATCGAAGTCCTTCGGTGTGTACTGTTTAGATCCTAACTTTAGCTTCGAAGTCTTCACTTCTAACTCCTAAGGCAGGTGAAAGTGACCAGGGCGATGGACGCAGCGATGCGTCGCATTCAGGCAGGCAGCGCGCTGAGCGCGTTCGGCATCGGGTTCACGGTTCCGTTCCTCTACGTCTACGTGGCGCAGGTGCGGGATCTTGGTGCCAGTACGGCGGGCATCGTGCTCGCCGCCTTCGCCATGGCCGCTCTGATCGTCCTGCCCATCACCGGCCGCGTCATCGACCGGCGCGGCCCCCTCCCCGTACTCGTGGGCGCGGCGGTCGTCGCCTCCGTGGGCGCGGTCGCGCTCGGCGTCGCCGCCAGTGAGACGACGGCGATCCTCGCCGCCGCCCTGCTCGGTGCGGGCACCGCTGTCATGCAGCCGGCGCTCGCGACGATGATCGTCTGGTCGTCGACGCCGGCGACCCGCACGCGGTCCTTCGCGATGCAGTTCTTCCTGCAGAACCTCGGCCTCGGCATCGGTGGCCTCATCGGCGGCCAGATCGTCGACGAGCACCGGCCGAGCAGCTTCACCCTGCTGTTCTCCATCGAGTCCGTGATGTTCCTGGTGCTCGCGGCGATCGCGCTGACCGTGCGGCTGCCGCACGCGCCGTCCATCCATGACGCCATGCCCAAGGACGCCTCCGCCCCGCGGGGCGGGATGCGCGCGCTCCTGAAGCACAAGGCCATGGTGCAGCTGTGCGTCCTCGGCTTCGTGCTCTTCTTCGCCTGCTACGGGCAGTTCGAATCGGGTCTGTCGGCGTACGGCGTGGAGGCCGCGGGCATCTCGCCGTCGACGCTCGGCATCGCGCTCGCCGCCAACACGGCGATGATCGTGCTCGCCCAGTTCGCGGTCCTGAAGTTCGTCGAGCGGCGCAAGCGGTCCCGCGTGATCGCCTCCGTCGGTCTGATCTGGGCCTTCGCGTGGATCCTCGCGGGGTACGCGGGTCTCGGGCACGGCAGCCAGGCGATGGCCACCGCCGCGTTCGTCTCCACCTACGCCCTGTTCGGGCTCGGTGAGGCGATGCTGTCGCCGACCGTCGCACCGCTGGTCGCGGATCTGGCGCCGGGCGGCATGGTCGGGCAGTACAACTCGGCCTTCGCCCTGGTGAAGCAGTTGGCTCTCGCGGTCGGTCCCGCCGTGGGCGGGCCGATGGGGGCCGCGCTGCACGCCCCGTACATCGTGACCTTCGTACTGTTCTCGCTGGGCATCACGGTGCTCGCGGTGCGGATGGGGCGGCAGCTCACTCCGGTGCAGAACCAGCCGTCGCTGGCCAAGAGCCAGGTGGTGGCGCAGGGCGGTCCGGCCACCGCGGAACCCGCCGCGGCGAACGCGTAACCGCTGTGCGGCCGCCGCGCGCGGTCGCTACTTGGGCAGCGCGAACTCGCACCAGACGGCCTTGCCGCCGCCCGGTGTGCGGCGCGAGCCCCAGTTCGACGCGATCGTGGCGACGATGGCGATGCCGCGTCCCGCCTCGTCGGCCGGTTCGGCGCGGCGGCGGCGCGGCAGGTGGTCGTCGCCGTCGGTCACCTCGATGATCAGGCGGCGGTCGGTGCGGCGCAGGCGCAGCCGCATCGGCGGGGTGCCGTGCTGGAGGGAGTTGGCGACCAGCTCGCTGGCGGCCAGGACGCCCAGGTCGTGCAGGTCCGGGGAGAAGCGCCAGCTGGCGAGGACGCCGGTGGCGAAGGCACGCGCGCGTGGCGCCGCCTCGATGCCGCCGAGCAGCTCCAGGGCGGCGTTTCTGAACAGCTCGGCGTCCGAGCCGGTGCGGGCCGGGTGCTGGAGGACGAGGACCGCCACGTCGTCGTCGTGGTCGGCCGTCACGCCGAGGGCGCGGATCAGACGGTCGCAGACCACCTGGGGCGTGCCGGTGGCGCCGGCCAGGGCGCGCTCCAGGGAGGCGACTCCTTCGTCGATGTCCTCGCTGCGCCGCTCGACGAGGCCGTCCGTGTAGAGGACGGCGGTCGATCCGGGGCCGAGCGGCATGGAGCCCGAGGTGTGCAGCCAGCCGCCGGTGCCGAGCGGTGGCCCGGTGGGTTCCTCGGCGCGGTGGATGGTGCCGTTCTCGTCGCGTACGAGGATGGGCAGGTGCCCCGCGGAGGCGTAGACGAGGCTTCCCTCGCTCGGGTCGTGCACGGCGTAGACGCAGGTGGCGATCTGGCTGGCGTCGATCTCGGAGGCGAGGCCGTCCAGGAGCTGCAGCACCTCGTGCGGGGGCAGGTCGAGGCGGGCGTAGGCGCGCACGGCCGTGCGGAGCTGGCCCATGACGGCCGCGGCGCGGACGCCCCGGCCCATCACGTCGCCGATGACGAGGGCGGTGCGGCCGCCGCCGAGGGTGATCACGTCGTACCAGTCGCCGCCGACCGCGGCCTCGGTGCCGCCCGGCTGGTAGGTGGCGGCGATGCGCAGGTCGTCGGGCTGCTCCAGCTCCTGGGGGAGCAGGGACTTCTGGAGGGTGACGGCCGTCTCGCGCTGGGCGCGCTCGCTGGCGCGCAGCCGCTCGGCGGCCTCGGCGTGGTCGGTGACGTCGGCGGCGAAGACCAGGACGCCGCCGCCTTCCTCGGGGCCCGCCGCGGAGCCGCCCAGGGGGAGCGTCACGGGCGTGCAGGTGAAGGTGTACGAGCGGCCGCCGGGGGCCTTGCGGGACTTGACGGTACGGGGCTTCGCGCTCCGCAGGACCTGGTCCAGGAGCGGCAGCAGGCCCAGCTCTTCCAGCTCGGGCAGCGCCACGCGCGCGGGCTCGCCGATGGGGCGGGGGCCGAACGCGGCGACGTACGCGTCGTTGACGTGGGCGATGCGGTGGTCGGCGCCGTGCACGAGGGCGACGAGGGCCGGGATGCGGTCGAGCACCTCGCGGACGGGCAGTCGGTCGATGGTGTCGGCGGGCGCGGGGAGGGCTCCGTCGGTGAGCCGCTCGGCGCGGGCCGCGGGGACGGAGCCGTCTCCTCGGGGTGCCGTGGCGATCGCCTGTTCGGTCCGCGCTGCTGCGCGGCGCTGCGTTCCGGGGAGCCGGGCGCTCCAGCGCGTGAAGTTCACTGCGGTAGGCCTCGTGGTGTCGCTTCTGGATCGGGAACACAGCATGTCGAGGGCGGACGTCCCAGGTGTCGGCCTTGCGGCCGGACCATGGTCACACGGACAGTCTCGCCGACCGGACTGACATCCGTGGGTCCGGACGGACATCCGTCAGACGTGGGTCCCGCGCGGGGAGTTCCTGACTCCGGTCAGGAGGACTCCTTCGGGCGCTCGCGACCGGCCGCCAGTTCGAACTCCGCACGGGGGTGCTCAAGCGATCCGAGGGAGACGATCTCGCGTTTGAAGAGCCCGGAGAGGGTCCATTCGGCGAGCACACGGGACTTGCGGTTGACGGTCGGCACTCTGCTCAAGTGGTAGACGCGGTGCATGAACCAGGCAGGGTAGCCCTTCAGCTTGCGTCCGTAGACGTGTGCGACGCCTTTGTGCAGTCCCAGGGACGCGACGGAGCCGACGTATTTGTGGCGGTACTCCTGGAGAGGACGCTCGCGCAGGGTCGCCACGATGTTGTCGCCGAGGACCTTGGCCTGGCGAACCGCGTGCTGGGCGTTGGGCGCGCACTCCTTGCCGGGCTCGTCCGCGGTGACGTCGGGGACGGCGGCCGCGTCTCCCGCCGCCCACGCGTGCGTGGCGCCCTCGACGGACAGCTGCGGGGTGCACTTGAGGCGGCCGCGTTCGTTCAGCGGCAGGTCGGAGGCGGCGAGGACGGGGTGCGGTTTGACGCCCGCCGTCCATACGACGGTGCGGGTGGGGAAGCGGGCGCCGTCGCTCAGGACGGCGACGCGGTCCTCGCAGGAGTCGAGGCGGGTCTCCAGGCGTACGTCGATATTGCGCCGCCGCAGTTCGCGCACGGTGTACTTGCCCATCTCCTCGCCGACCTCGGGCAGGATCCGCCCCGTGGCCTCGACGAGGATCCACTTCATGTCCTCGGCCTTGATGTTGTGGTAGTACCGCGCGGCGTAGCGCGCCATGTCCTCCAGCTCGCCGAGCGCCTCCACGCCCGCGTACCCGCCGCCTACGAAGACGTACGTCAGGGCGGCGTCGCGGATCGCGGGGTCACGGGTGGACGAGGCGATGTCCATCTGTTCGATGACGTGGTTGCGCAGGCCGATGGCCTCTTCGACGGTCTTGAAGCCGATGGCGTACTCGGCGAGGCCGGGGACGGGCAGCGTGCGCGAGATGGAGCCGGGGGCGAGGACCAGTTCGTCGTAGGCGATGGCGACGGGCCCGGTGCCCTCCTCCTCGGTGGCGAGCGTGGTGAAGGTCGCGGTCCGCTTGGCGTGCTCGACCGACTCGACCTCGCCGATGACGATGCGGCACTTGTCGAGGACGCGGCGCAGCGGTACGACGACGTGGCGCGGCGAGATGTTGCCGGCCGCCGCTTCGGGCAGGAACGGCTGATACGTCATATACGGCTCGGGAGTGATCACCACGATCTCGGTCTCACCCCGCTTGAGCTCCGCCTTCAGCTTCCGCTGGAGCCGCAGCGCGGTGTACATACCGACGTAGCCGCCGCCGACGACGAGAATGCGCACAGGTTCCTTCACCATCCCATGACGCACCCGGCCACAGAGTTTGTCCACAGGCCCGGCAATTTGTATGACCGGTCGTGGTGCGCCGCGGGCGCCCGGCGGATTGCGCCGGAGCACGGTAGACGCGCAGGTCAGCGGGGGCGAGGGGGGTATGCGGCCGGGGTGCGATTAGGCCTGAAACGGTGCGTACTCCGATCGGGGGGCGCTCCGTGCGGAACCCACCCCTTCTGAATTGACTCAGGCTCAACTATGTTCGTGGGACGTCGGGGTGTCGGGGGATGCGCTCGTCGAGCCGAGTTTCCGGGCTCGCGGAAGGGCACGCTCCCTACACGCCGGTTGCCAATGGCGGGGAGTGTCTCCGGGGGGAGACGTCATTACCGGGGGAACGTGTATGAGCATTCAGGAGACCCACTGGACTTCCGCGGCCGTGTCGGCATCAGCCGTCGGCCTCAGCGGGAACGGACGTGACATGGGGGAAGGAGCGCGCACGACACCACTGCGTGTCGACGCACAGCGCAATCTCGAACATGTACTTCGCGCGGCACGCGAGGTCTTCGGCGAGCTGGGTTACGGCGCGCCGATGGAGGACGTGGCGCGCCGCGCGCGGGTCGGTGTCGGCACCGTCTACCGCCGCTTCCCGAGCAAGGACGTGCTGGTCCGGCGCATAGCCGAGGAGGAGACCTCCCGGCTGACCGACCAGGCGCGTGCCGCGCTCGGGCAGGAGGACGAGCCGTGGTCGGCGCTCTCGCGCTTCCTACGGACGTCCGTGGCCTCGGGCGCGGGGCGGCTGCTGCCGCCGCAGGTGCTGCGGGTGAGCGTCGAGGACGGCGTGGCCCAGGAGGACGAGGCGAGGGTGCCGCAGCAGCGCCAGCCCGCCCCGGACTCTCCCGAGCTGCGCCTCGTGGAACAGCGCCAGGCACCGGCCGAGGAGTCGGCGCCGGTCGGTGAGGACGCGGGGACGGCGACGCTCCTCGATGTCGTCGGCCGGCTCGTGGAGCGTGCCCGGGCGGCGGGCGAGCTGCGTCCGGACGTGACCGTCTCGGACGTGCTCCTGGTGATAGCGACGGCGGCGCCCTCGCTGCCGGACGCGGCGCAGCAGGCGGCGGCCTCGTCGCGGCTGCTCGACATCCTGCTCGAGGGGCTGCGGTCGCGACCCTCGTAACGGGCACGGCCCTCGTCACGGGCACGGTTGTCTTCGCGCAGCCACCCGCCGCCCACGGCGGAAGGCTCAACTCCGTTTATATCGGCGGGTGTTGAGCCTTCCCCGAATGGGTTAACGGTAGTGCTCGATTGCGGGAAGTCACCTCGGACGAGTGGTTGCCCGTCATCCCTGGTGGCCGGAGCGCAGCCGTGTGTCACTCTTTCCCGGTGTTGGGGTCTGAGTGTGCAACCGGGGGCGTTCCGCGATGAGTGTTGACGGTCGGGACGAGCCGTCCACCGGCTTCGGAGAACAGGTGCCGCCCCAGGGTGGGCCCGACGCCCCGGCTCCGGACGGCGCGGCCGGTGCAGTCGGTGCGGCCAGTGCGGCCGGCCCCGGTGTGCCCCCGCAGCGCGAGGGCGGTGCGGGCGCCGCGGTGCCCGGTGGCGGGGAGGCGGTGCCGTCCGACGCCGACCTGATCGCGCGGATGCGGGCGGGCGACGACTCGGCGTACGGAGAGCTGTACCGCAGGCACGCCGAAGCCGTCCGTCGCTACGCCGGGACCTGCTGCCGCGACGCCCACACCGCCGACGACCTCACCGCCGAGGTCTTCGCCCGCATGCTCCAGGCCGTACGCGGCGGCAGCGGCCCCGAGTACGCGGTCCGCGCCTATCTGCTGACCACGATCAGGCGCGTCGCCGCGGGGTGGACGAAGTCGGCAAAGCGGGAGCAGCTGGTCGACGACTTCGCGGTGTTCGCCGCGCAGGCCGCACGCGGCTCCGAGGTCTGTGACGACGACACGCTAGACCTGGGCGCGGACGTCCGCGCGATGCACGAGGCCGAGCAGTCGATGGCCATGCAGGCGTTCCGGAGCCTGCCGGAGCGCTGGCAGGCCGTGCTGTGGCACACGGAGATCGAGGACGAGTCCCCGAGCGAAGTGGCCACGCTCTTCGGCCTCGACGCGAACGGCACGCGCGTGCTCGCGAGCCGCGCCCGCGAGGGCCTCAAACAGGCCTACCTCCAGGCGCACGTGAGCGCCACGCTCACCGAGAGCGAGGAGTGCGCGCGCTACGCCGACCGCCTCGGCGCCTACGCCCGCGGCGGCCTGCGCACCCGCGCCGAGCGGGGCCTGCGCAAGCACTTGGAGGAGTGCGCCAAGTGCCGTCTCGCCGCGGGCCAGATCAAGGAAGTCGCCAACGGCATCCCCGCGGTCGTACCGATCGCCGTCATCGGCTGGTTCGGCGCCGCCGGGTACGCGAAGGTGGCCGCGCTCGTCGGTTGCGGCACCGTGAGCGCGGGCGCCGCGGGGGCCGCGGGCACGGCGGCCACGGGCGGGGCCTCCGGAGGGTCGGCCGCGGGCGGGGCAGCCGCCTCCGAAGGGCTCGGCGCCCCCGCGAAGGCCGGCATCGCGGCGAGCGTCGTCGTGGCGGCCGGGGTCGCCGCGGCGATCGCCCTCACCGGTGGCGACGGCAAGCCCAAGGAGGACCGGCCGCCGAAGGCCAAGGAGCCCGCGGTCTCCGAGTCGATCGTGCCGCGGAAGCCGCCGCCCCCGAAACCCGAGCCCACCCCTCCGCCGCCCGTCGCGAAGCCGAGCCCCAAGCCGCCCTCGCCCCCCGCGCCGAAGCCTCCCGCCAAGGAGAAGCCCAAGCCGAAGCCACCCCCGCCCGCCCCGGAACCCGAGCCCACCCCGCCCAAGCCGACCCCGAAGCCACCGCCCCCGCCCCCACCGCCACCGCCCCCGCCACCGGCCCCGGTGGTCTACCACTGGAGCGAGTTGCAGTACGGCACGGTCGGCGACGGCACCAAGCCCGAGATGCGGCTCGGCGAGAGCAGCTGGGTGTGGCAGCGCCAGGGCCTGAAGATCGCCGACAGGCGGTACGCGCACGGCGTGACCGTGCACGGCAAGTCCTCCGTGACGATCGATCTGAACCGCAGCTGCACGACGTATGACGCGCTCGTCGGCGTCGACGACATGACGATGGGGCTCGGCACGGTGCGCTTCTCCGTGTACGCGGACGGGGCGCGGCTGTGGCGGTCACCGCTGATGAAGGGCGGCGACCCGGCGCTGCCGGTGCAGGTGAACCTCACGGGCCGCAAGACGATCCGGCTCGTGGTCGAACCGCATACGCCCTTCTCCTCGGCGGCGCTCGCGGACTGGGCGCAGTCGCGGATGCGCTGCCTCTAGGGGCGGGACGGGCCCTAGGGCGTTTCCGGCGGGGTCTGGTCGGCCGGAGGGCCAGCCAGGGGCTCGGTCAGCTCTGTGAGCAGTTCGTCCGCCGTGAGGGTGCTGCCCGCGGTGTGCGCCGTCTCGTACTGCGTGGCGGTGAGGGCGCTCCTGGCGGCGGCCGCGACCCGGTCGGTGGCGGTCACCTCGGGGCGGGGGCGCGGATGGCCGCCCCGCAGCCGCGTGCCCGCCGCCAGCAGGCGCACCGCGCGCGCGTGGTCGCCGAGATCGCTCAGGAACACGGCGCCGGTGTCCACCACCGACGCGACGATCACCTCGGAGCACCGCTCGTCCACGGCCTCGCGCAGCGCCTCGACCAGCTCGGGCAGGGCCGCCGCCGGGCCCGACTCGGCGGCGGTGACCCGGGCCTCGGTAATGCGCGCGGCCACGTTGAACTGCGGTGGCGGTGTGCCGTACGTCGACTCGCCGCGGGCGGCCGTGCACATCCTGCGGGCCGTGGCCGGATCACCGTCCTCCAGCGCCATCAGCGCGCGCAGCAGCCGTACGTACGCCCTTGAGTCGGTGACGCCGTAACGGTCAGCCTCGGTGCTCGCCTCGTCGAGGGTTTTCACCGCCGCCTCCCGGTCGCCCTCGCGGTAGGAGATCTCGGCGAGCCGCGCCATGAGGAACGGCGTCTCCGCGTACGCCCCCACCTCGTAGGCGAGGCGGAGCCCTTCCTCGTAGGCGGCGCGGGCCTCCTCGTGGCGGCTGCGGGCCATCGCGGCCTCGCCCGCGGCGCTGCTCACCTGGGCCCGCATCCACCGGTCGCCGACGCGTCCGCTCAGTGCGCGCAGCTCGGCCAGGTCCTCGTCGACGCCCGAGAGGTTGCCGTTCATGTCGATGGCCATGTGCGCGCGGAACATGAGGATGATGCACAGCTCCCAGTCCCCGCCGTACCGACGGCAGTTCTCCACCGTCTGGTCCACGGCGGGGCGGGTGTGGTCGACCGTGCCTCCGGTGAAGAAGATCGTGAACGGCCAGATCAGCCCGGGGAAGCGGGCGGCTTCGGGGCCGGGCCGCGCGAAGACGGCACGCACCCGCTCGACGTACTGGTTCTCGGTCCAGCCCTCCTGGGCCGGTGTCGCGTCCGCGGGCCGGGTCTCCGTCACCAGGAAGAGGTGCAGCAGCCGCAGCTCCATCCACGGCCAGTAGAGCGGGTCGTCCTCGTCGGGCAGGTCCCAGGGGCCTCGCGAGGCGGAGACCGGGGCCAGTCCAAGGACGCGGCTCATCCACTCGCAGCCCTCGCGGCGGAAGTTGCGCAGCCACCAGAACCAGCCGGTGTGCACGGCCAGGGCGATCGCCGTCGGCGTGTCACGGGTCTCGATGGAGTGCTGGAGGGCCGCCCGGATGTTGTCCAGCTCCGTCTCCAGGCGTCTGATCCACGGCAGCTGCTCGGCGGTGCGGAGCAGGGGCTCGGCCCGCTCGACCAGCGCGCGGAAGTACGCGCTGTGGCGCCGGGCCGCGGCGGCGAGCAGGCCGGGGGTCTCGGCGGCGCGCTCGGCGGCGTACTCGTGGATGGTCTCCAGGAGGCGGTAGCGCATGCCGCCGTCCTCGGGTCCGGCGCACGGGACGGCCACGATCAGGGACTTGTCGACCAGGGCGCCGATCAGTTCCGTGGCGGGGCCGGTGCAGATCGCCTCGGCGGCGGGCAGGTCCCAGGTGCCCGCGAAGACGGAGACCTCGCGCAGCACGGTCCGCTCGGCCTCGCCGAGCAGGTCCCAGGACCAGTCGACGACGGCGCGCAGGGTCTGCTGGCGGGGCAGGGCCGTGCGGCTGCCGCTGGTCAGGAGGCGGAAGCGGTCGTCGAGCCGGTCGGCGATCTGGCGCGGGGCGAGCAACCGCAGGCGGGCGGCGGCCAGTTCGATGGCGAGCGGCAGGCCGTCCAGGCGGCGGCAGATCTCGGCGACGGCCCCGGCGTCCTCCTCCGGGTCGAAGCCGGGCCGCACCGCGGTGGCCCGCTCGGCGAACAGGCGGTACGCCGGGTCGGGCGGCAGCGGCTCCACGGGGCGCACGGACTCGCCCGGCACGCCCAGGGGCTCGCGGCTGGTGGCGAGGATCGTGAGACCGGGGCTGTGTGTGAGGAGCGTTTCGGCGAGCGCGGCGGCGGCATCGATCACATGTTCGCAATTATCAAGGATCAGGAGCAGTTCGCGCGGGGCGCAGTACTCGACGAGCAGGGCGAGCGGGTCGTCCTGCGGGGCGGTCAGTTCGCTGGTCATCAGCACGGTCTCGCGCAGACCGAGCGCGCTGACGACAGCGCCTGGCACCGCCTCGGGGTGGTCGAGCGGGGCCAGCTCGGCCAGCCATGCCCGCGGATGCCCGGCGGCGGCTTCCTCGGCGAGGCGGGTCTTTCCGGAGCCGCCCGGTCCGGTGAGGGTGACGAGGCGGGCCCTGTGCAGATCCGAACGGATGGCGGCCAGCTCGGGTTCCCGCCCGACGAAAGAGGTCAAACGGTTACGGATGTTCCCCTTCCGCTCGGGCTGCCGCTCCTGCGGTTCGGTGGACTGCCGGTCAGGCTGCTGCTCGGGCTTCTGCTCAGGCCGCCGCTCGGGCTTCTGCTCAGGCCGCCGCTCGGAGTGAAGCGGGCGCGACGAGACCCCGCCCGGGCGTGGCGCCGCTTCGGCGGGCCCGAGCAACTCCTCGTGCAGGGCGCGCAGTTCCGGCCCCGGATCGGCGCCGAGCCCCTCCGCGAGGGCGCGGCGCGCGTCCTCGTAGGCGGCGAGGGCGTCGGCGCCGCGTCCGGCGTCGCGCAGGGCGCGGATCAGGAGGGCGCGCGCTGTCTCGTCGTACGGCTGTCCGACGATCAGTTCCCGCAGTTCCGGTACGACATCGGGGGCGCGGCCCAGCAGCAGGTCGGCCTCGATCCGCGCGCGGAGCACCTCGGCGCGCTGGGCCTCGGGGCGCGCGGCGGCGGCCCGGTCGGGCAGGTCGGCGAGGGCGGGGCCGCGCCACAGGGCGAGGGCGTCGCGCAGGGCGCGGGCGGCGGGAGCCGGATCGCCGTGGTCCAGTGCCGCCCTGCCCTCCCTCGCGAGGCGTTCGAAGCGGTGCAGGTCGACGTCGTCCGGGGCGACGGCGAGGCGGTAGCCCCCGGGGGCCGAGGCGACGGCCTCCTTGCCGAGGACGCGGCGCAGTCGGCCGACGAGGGCCTGGAGGGCGGCCGGGGCGTCGGTCGGCGGGTCGTCGGCCCAGACCTCGTCGATGAGGGCGCCGACGGTGACCGTGCGGTTGGCGTGCAGCGCCAGGGCGGCGAGCAGGGCGCGCAGCCGCTGGCCCCCTACAGGCAGAGGGGCGCCTTGTTCGTCGTACGCCTCGGTGGCGCCCAGGATTCCGTACCGCACCGGGTCATTCTCCCTGGCGCGAACCCGCGAAGCGCGCCCTTTACGGGCGAGGGCCCTGTCAGGCCCGAACAGCCGGGACTGGCCAGGACTGGTCGCGCCTGGTCGGAACCGCTCGGGACTAGCGCCCCGCTCCCAGTGCGCCCCTCTCGGGAACCACGCTCCCCGTAGGGACGGCCCGTTGCCGTGCCGGGGTGCCCGTCCAGCACGTCCCTCTGCGCGACAGCAGTCTGCGCAGCCACACTTCCGTGGAGACCAGGTCGGCCAGGCCGTCCAGCGGGAGCGGCTCCCCCTCGGCGGCCTGGCGCAGCGCCTTGCGGACCACGCGCGCCTCGACGAGGCCCGCCTGGGCGAGCAGCGGGGTGTCGAAGAGGGCGACCAGCTGCTCCACCGCCACACGCAGACCGGTGCGGGCGGCCGCCGCGTCCGACGCGTGGGAGGGGGCGCCCCAGCCGGGCGGCAGATCGGCGACCCCCGCGCCCTCCAGAACGGTGCGCAGGATCGCCGCCCGCGCCCCCGGCTGGACGCGCAGCGCTTCGGGAAGCGCCCGGCACGCGCGGACGACCTGGTTGTCCAGGAAGGGCGCGTGCAGGCGCTGGAAGCGGACCTCGGCGGCCTGCTCCAGGATGCGGAGGTCCGCGGCGTGCCGGGCGAGGGCCATCCGCGCGCGGAACTCGCCGGGGCGCTGGCCGGGGCCGCCGGGGCGCGTCGTCAGGTCGTTCAGCCGAACCGATACTTCAGCGAGCGCCTCACCGGTCAGCCAGCGCGCGGCCGGGCCGGGTCTGGCCCACGCGAGGGCGGCGAGCGACGCCCCCACGGCTCCGCCCGGTTCGTCGAAGCGGCGGTGCAGCAGCCGCTCGGCGAGCGATTCGACTCCGGCGCGGTGCGACATGCGGGCCAGCTTGCGGGCGGCGCCGTACACGCGCGCGGGGACCATCACCGAGCCGTCGGCCTTCGCCAGCGCGGCCACCGGACGCACCAGATGGCGGCGCTTGCGGTCCATCAGGAGGTCGGCGAGCCGGGCCGGGTGGGCGTCGAGCACCTGCCGCGCCCCGTGGCCCGTGAAGTGGTCGGCGCTGCCCGAGGAGAGCCGGGCGCGGTGGCGCTGGGCGGTCACCAGGGTGCTGCTCGGCTCGTCGGTCAGGGGCCCTTCCAGGTCGGCGTAGGGCAGGGCGTCCTCGCCCCCGGCGACGACCACGTGGTGCAGGCGCGGGTTGGCGGCGATGGCGCCGGCCCGTTCCAGCTCCGCCTCGCGGCCGTTGACGGCGAGGTCGTTGAAGGTGACGGCGAGCAGGCGCTCCCCCGCGCCCGTGCCGTGGCCGAGGACCGTGCCGGGCATGCCGGGCAGACCGGCCGCGAGCAGAGCGAGGGTTCCCGACGCGGGCCCTCCGGAGAGGTCCGCTCCGATGCCGGGCACCGGCATGCCGCGTGCCGCGCGCCGCTCGGCGGGCCCCATGCCGGGCACCGGGCCCGGGTCGATGTCGGTGCCGGAGACGCCGGGAACATGGCGCGGGGCGGTGAGGCGGGCGCGTACCGCCTCCACGAGCGCGTCACGGACGCCGTCCACCGCGCTCGCCGCGTCGGCGGAGGGCGCGGCGACGGCGAGCGAGGCGACCGGTTCGTACCCGGCGATCTCCCGTGCGCCCGCGCGCAGGATCAGCGCATGCCCCGGGGGCACGCGCCGCACGCCCTGGTAGGGCGTGGAGTCGTGCAGCGCCTCGGGGACGTCGGGGGCGGCGAGCAGCGCCGCGAGGTGGCCGATGTCCAGGTGGGCCTCGATGAGGTCGGCCAGCGGCAGCGCGGCGGTCGCGTAGGCCGTACCGCCCGCCCAAGGAGTGTGGAAGACGGGGCGCGCGCCCGCGAGGTCACCGGCGATCATGACACGGCGGCCGACCTGGACGACCGCCGTGTAACTGCCGGACCAGGCGGTGAGATGGCGCAGCGCGCCGCCGCGCGCGGCGAACAGGCCCACCCGCAGCTGCTCGTCGGAGGCCCCGCAGGTGCCGAGCACCGCGATGCGCGTCTGCTCGTCGACCTTCACCGTCCGCACCTCGTCGGGCCGCCAGTCGCCGACCGCCCAGAGCGGATCGGGGTCGCCCCACAGGAGTTGGGAGCCCACGGGGTGCACGGATTCGCCGTCGTCGCCGGTGGCCCCGGCCGAGCCCACCGCCGAGGGCCGCGCGGCGGTACTGCTCCACCCCACCAACCACCGCATCACTGCCTCCACAGGCTGTGGACGACCGTCGGCGAGGCGCCGAGAGGCACGGCCGACCAGTGCACCGAAGGACTGGGGTCCCATGCTGCCACGAAGGAGGCGCACGGGAGGGGCCGCGGGGCCGCTTGTGCGGCGGTACGTCCACCCGCGGGGGTGGTGAATCCACCCCAGGAGGGCGGTAGTTGAAGGGCGGAGGATGCCCCTCTCCTTGTGCGCGTTTCGAACGGGCCCTTGCACACGCGCCGACCGCGTCTCCTTGCCCACGTGCCGACCGCGTCCTGCACACGTTTCGAGCGAGTCGGGGCACGCGCGTGGCGCCCGGCTCGCGAATGGGCGGAATGCCCGTTCCTTCGCATGGGTTGTTTTCGGCCAAATCGGCCTGGGATGAGCCCAGGGTGTATCCGTTCGACGGCAACACACAGCCCGGGAGGCGGTGTTCGCCTCCCGGACCGGTCCGCCGCCCGCGGGGATGGAGGCGGCGGTGTCCCCCAGCCCACTGACTCCAGCGCAGCGGGCCGACCCACGCACCCTCAAGGGAAGCGGCCGCGCCATGGCCGCAGAAGAGCGCACACACGGGCGCACGGCCACACGCCGGGAGCACGCTCGGGGGTCCGCCGTACTTCCGTACGGACAACAATCTCGCCATACGGAACTAGGCCTCTTAACGCTTGGGATGCGGCGAACTACGCTGTGTGTGCTGATGTTTTCGCGGAGGCATATACCTGGAGGATCGGCCAAACGCTCTTGCGGCCGCTAATCCGGCCACGCCGTCCGGGGGAACGCAGCACGAATGCCGTGCGGTCCAGGACCGCCCGGCAGCCGTCTGTGTCGAGGGGTGGCGCATGTCCAGGGAGCAACGCGGGCCGAACGAAAAACTCGGCACCGTTCTCGCCCTCGCGGGAATCAGCAACGCGGGACTCGCACGCCGGGTCAACGACCTCGGCGCACAACGCGGGTTGACGCTTCGGTACGACAAGACATCGGTGGCCCGCTGGGTCTCCAAGGGCATGGTGCCCCAGGGCGCCGCGCCCCACCTGATCGCGGCGGCCATCGGCCAGAAGCTCGGCCGCCCGGTGCCGCTGCACGAGATCGGCCTCGCGGACGCCGACCCGGCGCCGGAGGTCGGCCTCGCCTTCCCCCGTGACGTGGGGGCGGCCGTGAAGTCCGCCACCGAGCTGTACCGCCTCGATCTGGCGGGCCGGCGCGCGGGCGGCGGCATCTGGCAGTCCCTCGCGGGCTCCTTCGCGGTCAGCGCGTACGCGACACCCGCCTCGCGCTGGCTGATAACCCCGGCCGACAGCTCCGTGGCCCGCGACGCCTCGCACGACGTGCCGCGCGACGTGGCGCACCCCGACGACGGCGGCGCGCCGATGAAGGTCGGCCACAGCGACGTCCTGAAGCTGCGGGAGGCCGCGGAGGACGCGCGGCGCTGGGACTCCAAGTACGGCGGCGGCGACTGGCGCTCCTCCATGGTCCCGGAGTGCCTGCGGGTCGAGGCGGCGCCGCTGCTGCTCGGCTCCTACTCCGACGAGGTGGGCCGCGCCCTGTTCGGGGCCTCCGCCGAGCTGACCCGGCTCGCCGGGTGGATGGCCTTCGACACCGGCCAGCAGGAGGCCGCCCAGCGCTACTACATCCAGGCGCTGCGGCTCGCCCGCGCGGCCGCCGACGTGCCCTTAGGGGGGTACGTCCTCGCCTCCATGTCCCTCCAGGCGACCTACCGCGGCTTCGGGGACGAGGGCGTCGACCTCGCGCAGGCCGCCCTGGAGCGCAACCGCGGGCTCGCCACGGCCCGCACCATGAGCTTCTTCCGCCTCGTCGAGGCGCGGGCACACGCGCGTGCCCATGACGCGCAGGCCGCGGGGGCGGCGCTGCGGGCCGCGGAGGGCTGGCTTGAGCGGGCCCGCGACGGCGACAACGACCCCTCCTGGCTCGGCTTCTACTCCTACGACCGCTTCGCCGCGGACGCCGCCGAGTGCTACCGCGACCTCAAGGCGCCCCGCCAGGTGCGGCGCTTCACGGAACAGGCGCTGTCCCGCCCCACCGAGGAGTTCGTGCGCTCGCACGGTCTGCGCCTGGTCGTCTCGGCCGTCGCCGAGCTGGAGTCCGGCAACCTCGACGCGGCGTGCGAGCAGGGCACGCGGGCGCTGGAGGTCGCCGGGCGCATCTCGTCCGCGAGGACCACGGAGTACGTGCGGGATCTCCTGCACCGCCTGGAGCCGTACGGGGACGAGCCCCGGGTGGTGGAGCTGCGAGAGCGGGCCCGGCCGCTGCTGATGGCTCCCGCGTAGCGCTCAATCACACACCCACCCTGAGTTTGAAGGCGTTGTCAGTGGCGCAGGGCAGTATCTGTGGTGGGAGGTGAGGCGCGGTGAAGAAGGTCGCGTACGACTGCGACGTGCTGGTGATCGGCGGCGGCATCGTCGGTCTCGCGACGGCGTACGCCCTCACGCGCGCCGCGCCCGGCACCAGCGTCACGGTCCTGGAGAAGGAGTCCGGCCCCGCCCGCCACCAGACGGGCCGCAACAGCGGCGTGATCCACAGCGGGATCTACTACCCACCGGGCTCCCTGAAGGCGAGGTTCGCGGTCCGCGGCGCCGCCGAGATGATCAAGTTCTGCGCGGAGTACGGCATCGCGCACGAGGTCACCGGCAAGCTGATCGTCGCCACGGAGCGGGCCGAGCTGCCGCGCCTGCACGCCCTGGTCCAGCGCGGCAGGGAGAACGGCATTCCGGTGCGCGAGCTGGGCCCCGCCCAGATCGCCGAGTACGAACCGGAGGTCCGCGGTCTTGCCGCCATCCACGTCGGGACGACCGGCGTCTGCGACTACGGCGCGGTGGCGGAGCAGCTGGCGGCGGCCTCGGGCGCCGAGATCCGTTACGGCGCGGGAGGGCACGTCGTCCGCGTGGACCGCCGCCCCTTGCTCGGTGTCGCCGTCCGGACCGCCGACGGCGCGGTGGTGCGCGGCAAGGTCCTGGTGAACTGCGCGGGGCTGCACTGCGACGAGGTCGCGCGGCTCACGGGCGACGACCCGGGCATGCGGATCGTCCCCTTCCGGGGGGAGTACTTCGAGCTGGCCCGCCCCGAGCTGGTGCGCGGCCTCGTCTATCCCGTGCCGGACCCGGCCTTCCCCTTCCTCGGCGTCCACCTCACCCGGGGCATCGACGGCGGCGTCCACGTGGGGCCGAACGCGGTCCCGGCCCTGGCCCGCGAGGGGTATGACTGGTCGGTCGTCCGGCCCCGCGAGCTGGCCGGCACGCTGGGCTGGCCAGGGTCGTGGCGCATAGCCCGCCGCCACTGGCGTTACGGGGCGGGTGAGCTGCGCCGCTCCGCCTCCAAGGCGGCGTTCACCGAAGCGGTGCGGAGGCTGTTGCCCGGGGTGACGGCGGAGGATCTGGTGCCCGCCCCTGCCGGGGTGCGGGCGCAGGCCGTCCTGCGGGACGGCACGCTCGTCGATGACTTCCTGATACGGGAGGGGGCACGGGCGGTCCACGTGCTGAACGCGCCCTCGCCCGCGGCGACGGCTTCTCTCCCTATCGGTAGGGAGGTCGCTCTTCGGGCTCTGGAGGCGCTGCGGGTCGGGGTCGGCTGAGCGCGGTTCGCCGCGGGCTCGATGTGGCTGGGCGCGCCGTTCCCCGCGCCCCTTACGGGGCGCCAGCCCCATGCCCTCTAAGGGGCGCCGGCCGCACTGGCTTCCTGGACGTAAAATTGGCGCACTGTGTCTGAGTCTTCCCATACCCCCGAAGCACCCGGCGTCTCCGAAGACGTACCGGTGCGGTTCGGGCGGCCGCAGGCTGCCCCTCGGTTTCCCGGCGGTCCCTCGCCCGACCCCGCGGGGTCGCACCACGAGCGGCGGATCCGTAGCTTCCAGCCGCGGCGCAGCCGGGTGACCACCAGCCAGGGTGATGCCCTGCGGCGGCTCTGGCCCAAGTGGGGGCTGGACATCGACGGGCTGCGCACGCTGGACCTCGCCGAGCTGTTCGGGGACGAGAAGGGGCCACGCCCCGACCTCCCCGTCGTCCTGGAGATCGGCTTCGGCATGGGCGAGGCCACCGCGCAGATGGCCGCCGCCGACCCGGACACCGGCATCCTCGCCGTCGACGTACACACCCCCGGCCAGGGCAATCTCCTCGGCCTCGCCGAGCGGCAGGGGCTGACGAACGTCCGCGTGGCCAACGGCGACGCGATCATCCTGCTCCGCGAGATGCTCCCGCCCGAGTCCCTCGACGGACTCCGCGTCTACTTCCCGGACCCCTGGCCCAAGGCCCGCCACCACAAGCGCCGCCTGATCCAGCCCGACTTCCTGACGCTGGCCGCGCCCTCGCTCAAGCCCGGCGCGCTCCTGCACTGCGCGACGGACTGGGAGCCGTACGCCGAACAGATGCTTGAGGTGCTCACCGCGCACCCCGACTTCGAGAACACCCGGCCCGACGGCGGCTACGCCCCGCGCCCCGCCTTCCGCCCCTTCACCCGCTTCGAGGGCCAGGGCCTCGACAAGGGCCACATCGTCCACGACCTGCTCTTCCGCCGCGTGGCCACCTCGCAGAACCCCGAGAACCCCGAGAACCCCGAAAACCCCGCCGGAACCGGCCCCCGGAACTGACACCCCGTCGCGGCCACCCGTATCCCTCGTTAGGGTCAACGACGTGGCCACCAGTCCTCCGTATCCGATACCCCCCGAGGCCCCCGCCCCGGGGGAGCTGCGCCGCGCCCACTGGTGGCAGCGCCGCGCGATACGCGCGGCCGGGCTCGTCACGCTGCTCGCCCTCTCCGGGCTTGTGATCCTCGCCCTGGTCAGGGAGCAGACCGGCACGGAGGGTTTCCTCGTCGGGCTCGGCCTCGCGACCGTCCCGGTGCCGTTGCTCGTCGCCGCGTTCCGCTGGCTGGACCGGGTGGCTCCCGGCCCATGGCGGAACCTCCTCTTCTCCTTCGCGTGGGGCGCCTGCGCGGCCGCGCTCATCGCGATCGTCGCTAACAGTTTCGCGATCCGCTGGATAGCCACCGCCACCGCCGACCCGTCGAGCGCCGACACCCTCGGCGCCACGGTCATCGCCCCGATCGTCGAGGAATCGGCCAAAGCGGCGGCCATACTGCTCGTCTTCCTCTTCCGCAGACGGGACTTCACCGGCCTCGTCGACGGGGTGGTGATCGCCGGGGTCACCGCGACCGGCTTCGCGTTCACCGAGAACATCCTCTACCTCGGCAACGCCTTCGTCACCGACCAGCTCAGCCGCGACAGCGGCCTCGCCTCCGTGACGGCCGCGACCTTCTTCGTACGCGTGGTCATGTCGCCGTTCGCGCACCCGCTCTTCACGGTCCTGACCGGCATCGGCTTCGGCCTCGCCGCGTTCGCCGCCGAGCGCCATCACCTGCGCCGCGTACTGCTCCCGCTCACCGGGCTGCTGCTCGCGATGGGCATGCACGCGCTGTGGAACGGCTCCGCGGTCTTCGGGCAGTACGGCTTCTTCACCGTGTACGCGCTGATCATGCTGCCCTCCTTCGGCCTGCTGACCTGGCTGGCGATCTGGACCCGGCAGCGCGAACTGCGCACGATCCGCGCCGAGCTGCCCGCGTACACGGCGGCGGGCTGGCTCACCCCGCCAGAGCCTTTCGCTCTCGGCTCGATGCGCGCCCGCGCGCTGGCCCGCGACTACGCCTCGTACACCTGGGGGAAGGCCGCGGCCCGCACGGTCGTGGAGTACGAGAGGTACGCGACGTCGCTCGCGTTCCTGCGCCACCGGGGGCGGAGCGGCCGGGCGGGCGCGGACTTCGTCGTACGCGAGCGGGAGCTGCTCGAAAGGCTCTGGGAGCGCCGCGAACCGGCCCGCCCCGCCCTGGCCTACGCGGCCCGCGCGACGGCCCCGGTCACCCCGGTCATGCTCCCCATGCCCTACGCCGGGTACGGGGCCGGGTACGGCTACCCCGGGCACCCCGGGCACCCCGGCCACCCCGCGCACCTCCAGGCCCCCTACCCCCAGGCCCCCTACGGCCCCGCCCCCTACGGGCAGCCGCAGCCCTACCCGGCGCACGGCCACCCGACGTACAACCCCTACCGCTCCTAGGCGGAAGCCGCCGTGAGCGACGCCAGCTCCGTCTCCGTCAGCTCCACGTCCGCCACCGCCAGCAGCGCCGGCAGCTGTTCGACCGTGCGCGCGGAGGCGATCGGCGCCGCCACGGTGGGCTGTGCCGCGAGCCAGGCGAGCGCCACGGTCGCGACCTGGATTTCACGCGCGGCCGCGATCTCGTCGAGAGCGGTCAGCACGCGGTCGCCGCGCTCGCTGCCCACGTACTCCTGGACCCGTCCGCTGCGCGCGCTCTCGACCTGGGCGCCGGGGCGGTACTTGCCGGTGAGGAAGCCGGACGCGAGCGCGAAGTAGGGGACGGCCGCGAGGCCGGAGCGGGAGGCGACCTCCTGGAGCGGGCCCTCGTAGGTGTCGCGGGAGACGAGGTTGTAGTGCGGCTGGAGCGCGACATAGCGCGCGAGGCCCTCGCGGTCGGAGAAGTCGAGGGACTCCTGAAGCCGCTCAGGCGTGATGTTCGAGGCGGCGATCGCGCGCACCTTGCCCGCCCTGACCAGCTCGTCGAGGGCTCCGATGATCTCCTCCACCGGCACCGACGGGTCGTCGTAGTGGGTGTAGTAGAGGTCGATGTAGTCGGTGTTCAGGCGGCGCAGGGACGCGTCGGCGCCGCTCTTGATGGTGTCGGCGGCGAGCCCCTTGTACTCGGGGAGGGCGCCGACCTTGGTGGCGACGACGACATCGGAGCGGTTGCCGCGCTCGGCCAGCCACTCGCCGATGAGGGTCTCGGACTCGCCGCCCTTGTTGCCGTCCACCCAGTGCGTGTAGGCGTCGGCGGTGTCGATGAAGTTGCCGCCCGCCGCGGTGTAGGCGTCGAGGACGGCGAAGGACGCGGTCCGGTCGGCGGTCCAACCGAAGACGTTGCCGCCGAGGGAGAGCGGGAAGACTTCGAGGTCGGACGAGCCAAGGGTACGAAGAGGAGTCATACGTTCCTCAACGACCTTTCCGGAAACCGAATTCCGGAGGCTTCCCCAAGGAAGCGTCAAGTCCGGGACTGCTCAGGGGCCACCCCAGAGACCGCCTCAGGGACCGCTCAGGGATTGAGGCCCTTGCTCCGCAGCCAGGCCAGCGGGTCGATGGCCGAGCCGCCCGAGGTGCGGACCTCCAGGTGCAGGTGCGGCCCGGTGACGTTGCCGGTCGCGCCCACGCGGCCGATGACATCGCCCGTGCTGACCTTCTGCCCGACGCTGACGTTGAGCGAGGACTGGTGGCAGTACCAGACCTCGGTGCCGTCCGGCAGTTCGAGCACCGTGCGGTAGCCGTACGCGCCCGCCCAGCCGGCCTCCTTGACGGTGCCGGTGTGCACGGCCTTGAGCGGGGTACCCGTCGGCGCGGCGAAGTCGAGACCGGTGTGCTGGCCGGAGGACCACATCGAGCCCGAGTCACCGAAGTGCGAGGTCAGGGTGTACGAGGAGGTGGGGATGGCGTAGCTCCGCGCGAGCTTGGCACGGCGCTCGGCAAGGGCCTTGGCCTTGCGGGCCTCCTCCGCCTTCTTCTTCTTGGCGGCGGCCTTGGCGTCGGCGTCGCGCTCGGCTTCCTTCTGCTGGGCGGCGGCCTCCTCGGCGGCCTTCTTGACGGCGGCCTCCTCGGCCGCGGTCCGCACCGCGTCGTCCGCCTGGTCCTGCTGGCTCTCGGCCTGCTGCATGATGCGGGCGCGCAGGGCCTCGCCCGCGTCGGAGGTGCCCTGGCCGGCGTCGGCGGCGGTCATGCCGGCGGTGGTGAGCGGGGCCGCGGCGGGGGCGGCGTCGGAGCCCGCGGCGCCCGACGCGTCGTCGGACATCAGGGAGCCCACGCCGGGAAGGGACGAGGCCTCCGGCAGCGAGTCCGAGACGGCGCCCAGGTCGGGCATGGATATGGAGACCGGCGGCTTGCCGTCCTGCGCTGTGGCTATGCCGCCCGCGCCGACGGCGGCGATGACGCCGACGCCCAGCACGGTGGAGCTGCGGGCGAGCCCGCCGCCCTTCTTGTGCACACGGTGCCTGCCGCGGACGGGACGAACGGACTCCTCGGTGGGATTCCATTCCTCCCAGGTCTGTTCGTCGTACCCACCGAACTCGTCGTCGTTCGGTACGTACAAGCCTTGGGGGGCAGGCCGGTTGGACGCCACTGGGGCGCGCTCCTTTCCTTCCTTCTCGCCTACCGGGTTAGCTGACGGGTTCGGAGCAGGAAGGTCTCCTACGAACATCTGGCACGGATGCCTGGATGCCCGATTCACCCCAAGTTAGTGGTTCCCCGGCTCCCTTGCGGGATTAGGCGTGTGCGCACGGAGCCGCCTCTAGTGACGGCTGGGACGACCGCGCTGCGTTATCGAACGTTAATAGACAGCGGGTCCGTATTCCAAGCTGTTCCGATTGATCGTTAACGCTCCCGGCCAGCACTTAACGGGACATGGCAGCCTGAAACGGGGCGAGTTGACCCCTCATCAGCCCCCGCTCACCCCTCATCAACCCTTACGAGTCCCCCCTCAGCCCCCACTCTCACCTCCTGCCCGCCCACCACCGGAACTTCACATTCCCTTGACGGGACGTCAATTAGGCCGCGCAGGAGCGCACTTCAGTCACGCACGGTGATCTCCGTGTCCCCGGTGGCCGGCCGCCGCACCGCGAGCAGCGCCATGTCGTCCGTCGCCGCGCCTTCGGTGTGCCGCCGCACCTCCTGCGCGAGCGCGGCGATCAGCGCGTGCGGCCCCTCGCGCCCCGGGAAGATCCGCCCGCCGAGCCGGGTCGCGGGGTCGTAGAACTCCCCCGCCGCGTCCCGCGCCTCCGAAAGCCCGTCCGTATAGAAGAGCAGCATCGCGCCCGGCGGGAACTCCGACTCGTCCGCCCGGTCCGGCCAGAACCCCAGCTCCCCCATGCCGAGCGGCAGCGCGGCCTCGCTCGCGGAGAGCACGCACAACCGCCCGTCGCCGCGCAGCAGCAGGGGCGCCGGATGGCCCCGGTTGACCAGGCGTACGAGACCTTCGCCGTGCGGGATCTCCGCGAGGACGGCGGTGGTGAACCCCTCGAAGGCGTCGAGCCCGTCCCGCCGGGTGCCCTCGCGCGCGAGCGCCCGCTCCAGGCGCTGCGCCACGGCCTCCAGGGTGGTCTCCTGCTCGGCGGCCTCCCGGAACGCGCCGATGACGACGGCGACCGCCGCGACCGCGCCCATGCCCTTCCCCCGCACATCGCCGAGGATGAGGCGTACGCCGTGCGGGGTGTCCTGTACGGCGTACAGATCGCCGCCGATGAACGCGTCGGCCTGCGCGGCCTCGTACCGCGCCGCGATGTCGAGCCCGCCGATCCGGGGGTCCGGCTGCGGCAGCACGGCGCGCTGGGTGGCCTCGGCGATGGAGCGGGCGGTGGCGAGGCGGGCGTTGCCGCGGCGGACGACGCGGTTGATGACGACCGCGAGGGCGGCGACGGTCCCCACGGTCACCAGTTCGGTGACGGCCTCGACATGGCTGGTGGTGGCATTGCCGTAGTGCAGGACGAGGACGCAGAGGGAGGACGCGGCGCCGGTGAGGGCGGTGTTCAGGAGCGAGTAGAAGGGCGCGGCGATCAGCGGGGCCGCGGTGAAGAGGGGGGCGGCGGTGAACTCGGCAGGGGTCGAGGCGTCGTACACGATGCCGACGACCAGGAGCAGGACGGGAAGGGCCCGGACGAAGGCGCGCTCGTGCGCGGTGGTCCCGCGGGTGCCGCCACCGCCGGTTCCTCCACCGCCGGTTCCTCCACGCTGCCCCACCGCTTGTCTCCCGCCGAGTCCGCGCCCATCACCGGGCTGCACTCAGGCTTCCCGGAGCGGGGGGCGGGGGCGACCTGGTGTGGGCCGAGCGGATGAAGCGCGGGGCGCGTGAAAACACCCAGGGCCGGAAGCGGTGAACGCTTCCGGCCCTGGGTATCAGTAGCGGGGACAGGATTTGAACCTGCGACCTCTGGGTTATGAGCCCAGCGAGCTACCGAGCTGCTCCACCCCGCGTCGGTAAACACAACTGTACGCCATCCGGAGGGGTGGTGCGAACCAATGCCCGAGGGCCCCGCTCAGCGGGGCCACCCGGGCCCGACGGGCGCCTAAGCCGCCGTGGTCAGCTCACCGCTGCGCGCCGCTCCGGCCTCGGCCTCCTGCCCGGCGGGCGCCTCGGCCTCCTGCGCGGCGGGCGTCTCGCGGTCCCTGATGAGGAGGACGGCGAGGGCGGCGGCGGCGAGGACGCCCGCGGCTCCGGCCCAGAAGCTGGCGGACATCGCCTCGGTGAAGGCCTCACGGGCCGCCGCGGCGAGCGCGCTGTCGCCGGTGGATGCGGCAAGGGCGAGCGCCTCGGAGACGGAGTGGCCCGCTCCGGCGGGGGCGGAGTCGGGCATCGACCCGGTGTAGGTGCGGGAGAGGACCGTGCCGAGTACGGCGACGCCGAGGGCCGCCCCGGCCTGCTGGACGGTGTCGTTGAGGGCGGAGCCGACCCCGGCGTGCTCGGCGGGCACCGCGCTCATCAGGGCGGAGGTCGCCGCGGGCATCGCAAGCCCGCCGCCGACGCCGATCAGGACCATGGCCGCGGCGAGCATCCAGAACTCGGCGTCCGAGGGCAGCGAGGCGAGCGCCCCGAACCCGGCGGCGATGACGGCGAGGCCGACGGCGGTCATGGGCCGGTTGCCGATCTTGTTGCCGAGCGTGGCGCCGACGCCGTTGAAGAGCAGCGTGGCGACGGCCATCGGGGCGAAGGCGAGGCCGGTCTCGGCGGGCGAGTAGCCGAGCACGAACTGGAGGTACTGGGTCAGCACCAGCATCAGCCCGCCGTTGGCGAAGGTCAGCAGGACGAGGGAGAAGCTGGCGCCGCTGAAGACACGGTCGCGGAAGAGGCCGAGCGGCACCATCGGCGAGTCGCAGCGGACCTCCCAGATACCGAAGGCGGCCAGGGCGATGACGGCGACGCCGAGGGAGAGCTGCGTACCCATGTCGCCGAGCCCGGCCTTGGCGGACTCGATGATCGTCCACACCAGCGCGGTCATGCCGACCATCGAGAGGACCATGCCGAGCGGATCGGCCTTGCGGGCGGGGCCCTTGGACTCGGGCATCAGGACGAGGGCGGCGACGATGGCGAGCAGGGCGATCGGGACGTTCATCAGGAAGACGGCACCCCACCAGAAGTGGGCGATCAGCACGCCGCCGAGCACGGGCCCGCCGACCAGGCCGACCACGGCCACCGCGCTCCAGGCACTGATCGCCTTGCGCCGCTCCTCGTCGTCGAAGACGGTGATCAGGATCGAGAGCGTGCTCGGCATCACCAGGGCGCCACCGATCCCCATCAACACCCGCCCCGCGATGAGATGTTCGGGGTTCTGCGCGACGGTGGCCAGCAGGGACGCGGCCCCGAAGAGGGCGAGCCCCACGATCATCACCCGCCGCCGCCCGAACCGGTCGGAGAGGCTTCCCGCGGTGAGCAGCAGGCCCGCGAAGACCAGGATGTACGACTCGATGATCCACTGGATGTCCTGGGCGTCCGCGCCCAGATCGTCGGCGATCGGCGGGACCGAGACGGTCAGGACCATGTTGTCGACGACCAGGACCAGCGTGCTCAGGCAGAGCACGATCAGGATGAGCCAGCGGCGCGGATGACGGCGCTCTTCCATCGTGGGACCCCTCAAGACATAGGCGGCACACTCGCTGCGTACGGCGTGCTCTCGTTGCGAACACTGTACGCATGGCGCACACCGTACGCAAGAAGCGAACGCCATACGCATCACCGCGGCACCCCGCGCCGAACCCCGCGGCCGACCTCCGCCCCGCCCCCAGCCCTCGGCCGCCCCTCCCCTCCCTCGTCCTCCCCTACGAACGGGCGATTCCCTTCCCCCCGCTGGCCCACCGGCCGGGCCGCGCGAGGCCGCACGGGTGAAGCTCCAGAGGACCGACGCACGCCCTACGCACGTGGAGGCACCCCATGCCCACACCCATCCCCATCCCCACGCCCGCACCCGCGCCCTTCGGCAAACGCCGGTTCCTCGCCGCGGCGGCGCTCGCGGCGGTCACCCTCATCGGCGGCGCCACCTCGGCCGCGGCCGACCCCACGCCCAACGCCGGTGTGGGCACCACCGGCACCGGCACGGGTACGGACACGGGCACAGGTACGGACACAGACACCGGCGCCCACGCCAAGGGAACGGCCGTCGACTCCCCGGGCATCGGCACGGGCAACCTCGTCCAGGTCCCGGTGCAGGCCCAGGTCAACGTCTGCGGCAACAGCATCTCGGTCGCCGGCGTACTGAACCCCGCGCGGGACAACGTCTGCGAACCGAATTGACCGGACGCCCCCGCCTGGGCCCCTACCGGGTGAGGCGGTAACGCAGCAGGCGCGACTCGGCGTCCGAAGGGGACACCCCGAGCGCCCGCCCGAGCACCTCGCCCGAGAGGTCGTCGGCCTCCGCGTAGGCGGCGGCGCCGGCGGCGATCCGCTTGGTCGTGCTCTCCAGCGCGGCCACGGCCTTGAGGGCGGCGAGCGGCGCGTCTTCGGCAAGGCGCGTCAGCTGCGCGTCGAGCTGCTCCAGGAGCGCGGCCACCGCGGCGGGCAGCGGGACGGTGCGGGCCTCCACATCGGCGATGTGCCGGTGCCAGTCGCCGAGGGGCTCGGCCGAGGGGAACGTGTCGGTGAAGATGTCGACGTCCTCCCACTCGATGACGTACTCCCCCTCCCCGCGCCACCCACACGAACAGGCGGCGCGCGCCCGCGCGGCCCGCGGCCGGTTCAGACTGCCGTTGTAGGCCCACCACTCACGGGTCTTGTGGAAGGCGGACCCGCTCCCTGGATCCAGATACGCGGGCTCCGGCTCGGCCCCATCCTCGAGAACGGCCCCGACATACCCCTCGTGCGCGGCCCCGAACTGCTCCACGGTCCACATGGACGCCTCCTCGCGACGGTACGGAATCCCACCATGCCGAACTCCGCACCACCGGCGGACGAGAACCCGGAACCACTGGACAAAGTCCCGAAGGCGACTTCAACTGCCGGGCAGCAGACCGGGATCGACGCACAGCCCGCGCAGGCGCAGCAGTACGGCGCCGCGCGCGTGAGCGAAGGCCGCGTCCCGCTCGAGCAGCCGGGAGCGGGTGACCACCCCTTGGCCCAGCGCGTCCAGCTCGTACGCGAGCAGGCCGGGCGAGACGCCGGGGCGCAGCTCGCCCGCCCGGATCGCGTCCCGCACGAGGGAGGCCATCAGGCCCTCCCACTCCCGCAGTTGGGCGCGGAGCCGGTCCTGGACCGGGCCCGGACGGTCGTCGAACTCCGTCTGGGCGGTGACGAAGAAGCAGCCGCCCGGGAGGACTTCGTCGGCGTAGAAGGCCAGCCGGCGCTCGTGCAGCGCCCACAGGGCACGCACCCCGTCGCGGCCCTCCAGCGCGGGGCGCACCACACGCTCGGCCCACTGCTCGCGGGCCCGCTCGACCACCGCCAGCTGGAGGGTCTCCTTGTCGGGCCAGTGGGTGAAGAGGCCGGACTTGCTCACGCCCAGGCGACCGGCGAGGCGGGCCAGCGTCAGTCCGTCCAGACCGTCGGTGGAGGCCAGCTCGACGGCGGCGTCGAGCACCGCCGCCCTGGTGCGTTCGCCGCGCAGTCGGCGTCCGTCGGGCTGCCTGTCGGGGGCCTGCCGTCTCGTGACCGTCACACCGCACAGCGTAACAAAGAAAGTCCGACCGGTCGGTCGTATTGTTGAGGGAGCGGGGTGCCCCGTACCCCGCCGGTCGCCGGTACGGGACCGGTACGAGAAGGGAGCGAACGATGCCTGTCGTAGTCCCCGCTTACCACCTCGGCGTGGTCGTCACCGACCTGGACCGGGCCAGCGCCGAGCTGACCGAACTGCTCGGCGTCCGCTGGCTGCCGACCGTCCGCAGCGGAGAGCAGGTCACCGGTGACGGGCCCACCGGAGACGGCCCGATGATGACGTTCTCCACGCAGGGCCCGCCCTACCTCGAACTCCTGGAACTGGTCCCCGGCACCATCTGGTCCACGCCGGGGCTGCACCACGTCGGCTACTGGGCCGCGGGCGCCCGCGCGGAGTCCGCCCGCATGGCCGACGCGGGGTTCCCGCTCCAGGCGTCGGCGGTCGTCCTGTCCGGCGACACCGAACCGGGCGTCTTCTACCACCGCACGACCGACGGGCTGCTCCTCGAACTGATCGAGATGGGGTGGGGCGGGCCGGCCCTCGCGCACTACCTCGGCGGGGCGGCGGGCTAGACGGCCACGCGCCCAGGGCTGCCGGGGTGGGCCGCCCTGGACGCTGTTCCACGACCATGGATACGACCATGGATCCGGACGACCGAGGTCAGCCCTTCACCTTCTCGTCGACCTTGACCAGCGCGTACGCCATCACCAGCGCGGAGGCGGCGATGAGGAGGAGCATGGCCCACTCGGGCTCGGTGTGCCTGTCGATGAGGACCAGGGCCACCACCCAGGTGAGGAGAACCAGGGCTTTCGCCAGTACGCCGTTCATTCGCGCCCTCACTTGACGAACGCCGACAGACAGGCGGAAGCCCCGGCACCCGCTACGTTCACCGCGATCTCCCGGGCCACCTTCTTGTTGACCTTCCCCACCACCAGCGCCGCGGCGCCGCCGATCCCCGCCCGGACCAGGCAGTTCTTCGCGGTCTTCGTCATCGGCTTGCCCTCCAGCGCCTTGCAGTACTTCTGGCGCTCCGCGCCGCGCTTGCTCTTGTCGAAGTAGCAGTTCGCGATCCTGTGTTCCTGTATCGGATCCACGGCGTACGCGACGGGGGCGGCCCCGAACGTGAGTGACGCCAGGACCAAAGCCGACACGATTTTGATCTTCACTTGTTTCCCTCTGCCGTTCTGTTCCCGCTTTCGTCCCGATCCTCGAATAAGCGCAGGTCAGACGGTACCCGCCGGAGGTCGTCCGCATACCCCCGCGATCGGCGGGGGCGTACGCTTGAGACGTTCCGGCGGGGGTGCGAAGGGGGCCCGAGCTGTGGAGGACGCCGTGCCCACGATCCGGGTGGTGGTCGTCGACGACGAACCCCTGACGCGTGCCGGGGTCCGGTACGCGCTGGAGCAGGCCGACGACCTCGACGTCGCCGCGGCGGTGCCGGTGGCCGGTGCCGTGGAGACCATCCAGGAACAGCTCCCTCAGGTCGTCCTGCTCGACAGCTGCACCTCTGACGCCGAGCCACTGTCCGACGGGATCGGCCGGCTGGACCGGCCACCGAGCGTGTGCGTGTTCTCCCGGTCGAGCGACCGGCGGCACGTGGCCGTCGCCCTGGCCGCGGGGGCTTCCGGCTACGTGCTCAAGAGCACCCCGTCCGAACGCCTCGCCCCTCTCGTGCGGTCCCTCGCGGACGGCTGGACAATGCTGTCGGCCGGCATCGGCGACGACCTCGCCACCCGCTACGTCGCCGGGCTCGGGCGCGATGTGTCCGCCGGGCACCTCTCCCGGCTCACCGCGCGCGAACGACAGATCCTCGTCCTGGTCGGCGCGGGCCTGTCGAACGCCGAGATCGGGCTGCGCACCCACTTGAGCCCCGCGACCGTGAAGGACCACGTCGGCTCGATCCTGAGGAAACTGGAGGTCAGCAGCCGTCTCAGGGCCGCCCTCCTCGCCGACCGGGCGGGCCTGCTCCCCTACTAGAGAGCGGCCTGGACCGGATAGGTGACACGTACGAGGTATCCGCCGTCAGCGGTGGGATACGCGGCGAACGTACCGCCGAGCAGCCGGGCGCGCTCGCGCAGGCCGACGTGTCCGTAACCGCTCGAAGGCACGTCCAGGGGCGGCCTGCCGGGAGCGGGCGGCCCATTGCGGATCTCCACGTGGAGCCGTCGGCCGGCCGCGTACACCTCGACGCGTACGTCGGCGCCCGGGGCATGCTTGCGCACGTTGGTCAGGGACTCCTGGACGGTGCGGTACACAGCGGCCTGCACCGCTGAGGACCGCACGGGGGAGAGCGGCCCGTCGAGCGCGACATCGATCCGGCAGTCGACGTCGAGGCCGCTCTCGGCGATGAGCGCGGGCACTTCGCTGAGCTGCGGCTGTGGTTGCGGGGCGAGGGCGTCCGCCGTACCTCCGGAGACACGGAGGACCTGGACCATCTGGTGCAGTTCGTCCAGGGTCCGGGAGGCCCGGTCGCGTATGGCGCACGCGACTTCCCGGGCCGCCGGGTCCCCGGTGGTGACTTCCAGCGCGCCCGCCTGGACATAGGTCAAGCTCACTTGATGGGCGACGATGTCGTGCATCTCGCGGGCTATGCGGTCACGTTCGGCGGAGAGAACCTGCAAGGTGAGCAGACGGGATTCCCGCTCGCGGGACTCCTCCAGGGCGGCGAGGCGGGCGGCGGACCTCTTCCAGGCCCGGTTCAGCAGGCCTATGACCACCGGAATCGCGACGAACGACCCGACTTCCCAGACGCGCGTGGTGGTGCCGAGCCAGGTCTCTTCCCCCTCGTAATGGATCGATGTCCAGAAGGTGGCACCCAGCAGCCCGTAGCCGGCCACCGCCACCAGTCCTCTGCCCTTCGCCGCCATCACGTAGAGCGCGAAGAGGGACGGCTGGAGGTACCACACGTACGCGCACGGCAGGGTGGCCAGGAAAACGGTGACCGGGAACCGGTACACCGGCAGCAGAAGCAGAGGTGTGAGGAGAAGGATCGCCGTTTCCCAGGGGCCGTACGCGAGAGGCCTCCGCCACGGCTCGGTGTCCTCCAAGGCGCAGGCGAGAACCGCGCAGATGAACAGCCCGAGGAGAAGACGGCGCCGCGCGTCATGACTCAGCCGCCGAAAGGCAAGCAGAACAGCACAGGACGGGCGGTTGTTCACAACAGCCCGGCCCGCTCCGCGAGAACGGCCGCCCTGACGCGATTCACGCCCAGCTTTCCCATCAGCGCGACGATATGGTCCTTCGCCGTACCGAGAGCGATCTGCATGGCCTCGGCTATCTCCTCGTTCGACTTGCCGTGGCCGAGCAGCACGAGCGCCTGCCGCTCACGCGGGGTGAGCGCCTTGAGCTTCTCCAGTTCCGCCTCGGGGGACACGCTGGAGACGTATCCCTCGACGACCCGGGCGGCGATGGACCGGCTCAGCATGAAGCCGCCCGCCGCCAGGACACGGACCCCTCGGATGACCTGCTCCGGCGCGGTGTTCTTGAGGAGGTAGCCGGCCGCGCCGTCCCTCAGGGCATCGCGCACCGCGCCGCCCGGGCTGAAGGACGTGAGCATCATGACCTCGGGCGGCTCCGGCAGCTTCCGGATGTGCCGCAGGATGTCGAGGCCGCTGACGCCCGGCATCCTGACGTCCAGCAGCACGACATCGGGCAGGTGAGCGGAGACCGCGGCCACGGCGACGGTGCCGTTGCAGGCCGCCACCACCTCGATGTCCGGCGCGGAGGACAGGATCGCCGCGAAGCTGGCCCGCACCAGTTCCTCGTCGTCCACCACGATCACCCTCAGCGTGGCGTTTTTCGGCGCACTCATTAAATTGAACCCTTAACGAAAAAGAACGTATGCCTTTCGCGACGAACCGGCACTGGCCCACTGTGTCCCACGACCCCCGTACGCGGAACCCCTGACCAGCCGCCCCGGACCCCCGCCGAACGGCGGGGGTCCGCTCAGCGGACCGTGCCGTAGGGCGCAGGGCGGCACCCCTGAGGGGGCCCGATTCGAAGGGTGGACCACGTGTCGCGGCCGCCCCGTTACTCCCCGCGGAGGCTCAGCAGATGGTCTGGTCCCCCGGCCAGGTCCGGGCCAGCGGGGTGACGCCCCGCGCGAGGGCGTCCGGCAGATCGCCGGCGGTGGCCCGGGATCTGATCACCTCCTCGACCAGATCGACGCGCCCCAACAGGACGAGCGCCTGCACCGCGGCCCGCCGCACGGGACTCTCCCTCGCCCTCAACAACGCCACCAGGCCCTCCTGCGCGGGGTGGCCGGGGAGGACGGCCGCGGCTCCGGCATGGTGCAGGCGCCGCACGGAATTGACGGCACTGAAGCGCACGCTCACCGAACGGTCGGCGAGGGCGTCCCCCAACGGATCCAGCGCGCCCAGGTCCGCCGTGTCGCCCAGCGCCATGGCCGCGGAGGCGCGCAGCGCGGTGCTCGTCGCCCGCAGCCGGACCGCGTAGCGGGCCACGGGCGGTGGATCGAGGCGCCGGAGCCGGGTGTAGCCCCACGCCGACCTCGGAAAGGTGTCGGGATGTCCCAGCACTCCCCAGCTGAGGGCCCGTAACAGCAGGCGGCTACGCGGTGGTGGAGCGTCGAGGAAGGCGAGGAAGGGCCCCACGTCCCGATCCGGATCCAGCTCCGCCGCGACCCGGATCGCCACCCCGTGGATCTCCGGGCAGTAGAGGTCGTCATGGCGCCCCATCGCTGACATGCGGTGGACGAAACCCATGACCGCCGCGTCCGCTTCCGTCCCGCCGATCTCGTGGAGTCGCAGCAGTGCTCCTACGAACGAGGACTTCGCGTCGCCGCTCAGCACGGCCACAGCGGTTTCTAAGGGTGAGGTCACCGTGAGGTCCTTCTGCGGGAGGGTAACTACCGCGCTCACCCTGGCCGCTCCCCGGCGCACCCCGTAACCACCCTCCGGCGGGACCCGGCCCCCGCCCTCCGGCGGGGTCGCAGGCCTGTCACCGGCTGAGGGGGCGAGTGAGCGAGCGGGCGAGTAGGTGACCAGGTGACTAGGTGACCGGGCCCTACCCGCCGCCGCCCGGTCCCGCGGACTCGGTGACGGACCAGCCGACCATCCCGGTAGCTCCGGACACGCCCTCGACAGTGTTCGGCAACTGCACCTTCCCCGTGAAGGTGAGCGGCAGGACAGGCAGGGCCAACCTAGGCTTCAGCTTCAGGTACAGCCTGTTCGACGGCATCAGCAAGTCGGCACCTGCAAAGGACGGCCCTCTCGACGAGGCCGCCTCCTACAGCAGCGAACTCAAAATCACCTACAACTCCTGAGAGGCGCTGGGGTCTTCCCTCCGCATTCGCACGTGCGCAATCAATAAGCTGCCGTGCTGGTGTCAGGTGCCCCGTCGTGCCCGGCCCTCGTGCCCCCAGGCTGTCTGCGTGGGGGCACGGGCGAGCCGTAAGAGGCGGCACACGGCGAGATCTCTCGCCCCCCTTGCGCCCCCCTTCGCCCCGCTCCCGCCGCACCTGCTGCACGAGCCACGGCGTACCGCGCGGATTGCCGAGGCAGGCTGCTGCGGACGCTCGGCCTCGACGTGCGCAGCACCCTAGGTGCTGCGCCGAGCGTGACCTGCTCGACCGGTGCCGAGTGTGCCGCGCCCGTTCCTCTGAACGAGCAGGGGCGGCGCGTATGGAAGTGCGCCGACCTGCTCGGCTCTGCCCCCGGCGTGCCCGGAAGCAACCCCTAGCACGCACGCCCCGCCGCAACCCCCCTGCGGCGGGGCGTTGCTGTGTCGGCTAGTTGCTCATCCTGCGCCCGACGCCACCGGCAATGGCCGTGATCGCCATGGCAACCAGGGGTGCCACCTGCGTACTGATGTTGGCCGCCAAGACCACGACGACCAGGATTACGACCGTGACGAGTGCAGGTCGCAGATCGCACTCGACCGTCGTTGCTGCGTTTTCCATGACTTCCCCTTGCCAATTCGCGGACAGAAACCGGAGCGGCCACCCCGCGGCGAGCATGGCACGAAATGCCTTCGATTGCTTTGTTTGTAATGGTTGACAGCGTTAAGCAATATGACAGAAGTCGCATTCTGCCTTTGATTCGACCGTTTTCCCGGTGGCCAAGTTGCGCCGTCCATCGTCGGCATCACCCGGCGCCCTGATTCCGAAAGTTGCGGAGAGGCGGTGATGCCATGCCCTCACCGATCACCGACCGCGATGCCGTGCGTTCCCCGCACACTGCGGGCAAGTCCCGCAACGCCACCGCCCGCGAGCTGGGGCGCGCCGCTGCCACCGTCTCTGAGATCGCGAGCGAGCTGGGCCTGACGTTCGCCGACGGCGCCAACGCAGGGCGACGTGATCGAGACCGGTCTCGACCTGCTGATGGCCGATCTGTACGACGCACTCGACGAGACATGGTCCAGTTGGCTGCGCGACCAGGGCCCGCGAGCTTCGACGCTGACCGGGAGATCTGGCAGGCGCTGAACATCCGCCCACCGAGCAGGGAGCAGGTATCACCCTGTCGCGGTTCGCGATCAGAGTCGAGGAACACGCCCGCACGGCCGACACCATCGCGCAGCAGGCCGTGCGCTCCACCGGATACAGCGTCCAGTCGTTTGGCCTCGGCGACACCGCCGCCGTCACCGCAACCGAAGCCAACGCCAAGGAGCGGCGCAGCATGACCATCCGGGGCAAGAAGCCGGTACTGGCAGCCCGCGGTCGCCGACATGCTGCACGTACTGCTCCGGCTCGACCGGCAGTTCTTCACCCCGCCCCTGACCCCATGCAGGCCGGGCTCTCGCGGTGATCAACCCCGGGGTGCGGTACGGCCTTCCGACCATGCAAGGACGGCATCGCAGCACTGCCCGGCGACCCCTAGAGCCACCAACGCCCACACGGCGTGGGGCTGTTGCACCTGCCCGGTCGCAATGGCCGCCACGATTCCACCACCACAGATCGCACTCCACCTGACCGAGGGCCGCCGCACAGGCAAGACGAGGTATTTGCTCCCGCGCGCACCGCTGGGCATGTCACTTTCCAACTTGGCACCTACTAGGGGTTGTTGGGCTCTCGCTTTCCGAACTGCGCGCGCCCCTCATACTGACAGACACGCACCCTTCATTTCAAAGGCAAGACGAGCGACTTTACAATGAATCGTTGTAAAGTCCTCCCCGGACACCTTTAAATGCATCCTCAATTCCGTCATCCGCTAAAGAGAAATAGAGCCGAAGAGCGTCATCGCCTTCCACTCGCAAAACGCAATGACCCGGAGGAGTGGCGTACATCACGCAAGGGGCGAGGGGTGCCGATCCACCCACGCCGATGCCGAGCTGCGCCTGCTGGAGATCATGACGTTGCAGCTCGCCGACGGGGTCGACGCCCCCGGCCGGGTGGTCGCCAGCGCGGCGCAGGCGGTCGTCGACGCCCTCGCGTCCGCTGCGCAGTTGGAAATGTTCGACGCCGTGACCGAGGCGTACGACGTCGGATCACCAGCCGTGCTCGCCGAGCTCGGCGCCCTGTCGGATACCGACGCGCGCCGGGCGGTCGACGTCACCCCGAACACGAGGAGCATTGACGGGCTCACGGCCGAGACCGTGCACTCGTCACCGCCACGCACCGGGGGATTCTCCGGGCGGTCAAGGACGTGTACCGGCGTATGGTCGCCATCGTCTCCGGCACGCCGCTGGTCGGCATCGACACCCGTAGGCAGGCGACGCAGCGCTCCGTGCAGCAGTTCACCGACCGCGGCATCGGCTCGTTCACCGACAAGGCCGGCTGTACGTGGTCCATGACCACCTACGCCGAGATGGCCGTGCGCACGAGCACCGGGCGGGCCGCAGTCGAGGCACACGCCGACCGGCTGCGCGCCGCCGACCTCGACCTTGTTGCTGGGCGCCGGATCGTGGCCTACGACGCCGGCCGCGACATCTTCTACGTGAAGTCGGCTCTTCGGCACTCTACGATCAAGCTCACCGGAGCCACGTACACAGGCCTGTTCACCGAGCTGAGCCAGGAACTCGCCGACAAGTCCGCGAGCCTCGTCCCACGGAACCGGACTGGTGCCAAAGGGCACGCACCGGACACGCACGTGGGGCGGAACGGAACGGGGGGCCCGACCGAGAGTTCCCCGTCGAGCCCCCATCCGTGCAGGTCAGAGCAATTCTGACGCTGCTCTCAGCTGTAGACCGTGTGGGACTCGAACCCACAACCAATGGATTAAAAGTCTGCGGCGACTCCATCGCGCCCCGTTGTGTCGTGTTGCCCAATGGAGCCTCAGGGTGTCTAACGTGCAGGTCACCGGTATTTTGGTTCCACCTGAGACAGGGTGCTCGTCGTGTTCTGTTGTGCCGCGTAGGGTGCCGTTGCGTGGCCTTCGGGCCAGCAGCGGGCCAGCAAGAAGGGCCCCTCACCCGCAGGTGAGAGGCCCTTTCCGTCTACGTCAAGTCTACGCCGCAGTGGGGCCGTTGTCAGTGCTGTCCTCTACCGTGAAGCCAATCCCATCCGCGCTCGCTGGCTGCGATGCTGCGGGCCCCGGCGGCGGAACAGCGCCCGGCGCCGGGGCATCTGCACCCCCCTGTCGTGCGCGAGGAACGGCGGCGGCCGACTTCTCCGTCAGCTCGTCCTCGTACTCCTGGAACATCGCCATGTAGGTGTCGCTGGTGAGAACGATCGTGGAGTGCCGCAGCTTCACCTTCGCATCGTGCAAGTCGCCGCCGCCGGCCTTCACGAGCCCGGCAGCGCTGTGGCGGAGGTCCCGAAGGTTGATGGGCGGTAGGTCCGCGCGCTGGCGGAGCCGCCTGAACTCCTTGCTCAACACGTCTGGATGCAGCCACGATCCGTCTTCACCCGTAAGAATCTTGCCGGTGTCGACCCAGTCGGCCACGTCCTCACCCTTGGCCCGCCGTTTCCTCGCCTGGGCATTCCACGCCCCACGCTCGGCCTGCTGGCGTACGCGATGCTCCCGCAGGGCCCTCACGGTGCCACGGTCAATCTTCACTGAGTCCATGGAGGAATCCGTTTTCGGGGCTGTTTCAATCGGCGTCCATCCGTCTACGACGATCTCCTTGAGGACATCGATGTACGGCTGGCGCACGTCAAGGTGTACGTCCTCCCAGGCCGAACCGACCCCTTCACCGCGGCGAAGCCCGTGGTACGCGATCAGGTGGTACCCGATGTAGAGCCGGTGCCCCTCGGCCTCATCGAGGAATGCACCGACCTGCTCTGGCGTCCACACCATGACCCGGCTGGGGATCTCCCCCGTCTCCCGCCAGCGGGCCACGCGCTCAGCGGTCCACAGCAGGCCCTTGGGCCGCGCGCTCGACCCCAGTTCGACGTGACAGGCCGGGTTGAAAGTGATCAACCTGGAGGAGATCGCCTTGTTCAGAGCGGCGCGCAGTGTGCGCCGGATCGCGTGCCGCGTGGCTGGGGTGTTCGTCCTCCGGAACGGCGGCATGGCCGCCAGCTTCTCGCGCTCAGCCGCCAGCCGCGCCCGCTCGGAAGCGGGGGGCGCGCCAGGCCGTCCCCACTTACAGCGGGCCACCTGCTCACGGCGCGCCGCATTCTCGGCACGAATCACGTCCGACTCGTCAGCGATCGCATCGAACATCTCTTGGCAGTGATCGACGCTGAGCCGGTCGAGACGCAGGTGCCCGATGCGTGGCCGGAGGTGAACCTTGATGTGCGAGCGGTAGCTGTTGTTCGTGGTGGACCTGGTCTTCTTCCCGGCCATCCACTTGTCAAGCCACGCTCCTACGGTCATCTTGCCGTCGAGAGGGATACCGACCCCGAGGCGCCGAGAGACCTCGGCGGCCGCGGGGATCGGTGCCCGGTTCTTCATGACGTCGGCAAGCAGATCGCCGACGCGGCGCTGATCTTCAGGGTCGTCGCCTGGCAGGTCGAGGATCGCCTGGAGCCGGGAGAGGTCGGTCTGGGCGTCCGTGACAGTGGCGTAGCCGGTCCTGCGGAACGGTCGGCGCTTGCCGTTGGCGTCGAGCGGGAGTTCTTGGCGCAGTGCGATCGCGCCATGGCTCTTCTTCTTCAACTGCGGGCACTTGGTGCCCAGCAGCTTGCCGTCCGCACCGCGGCACTCACAGCGCTTCGTGATGCCTCCGGCCCGGCGCGACGACGGCATGAGCTACTCCTCGACCTGGTTCTCGGGGCCGTTGGTGGCAAGCAGCTGGCCCACTGCATCGGATACGTCGTGCGACATGAGCCCGGTCCTCACGAAGAGGACAAGCTCGCCGCCCTCAGGGGGTGTCGTCGCCATCCCCTCCGTCATCGTCGTGGCCTCCGTCCTCACCAGGATTCCAGCGGCCGGTGCCGATGAGGTGCTCCAGCACCTTATTGAGTTCCACCAGAAGCTCTTCGGACATGTGTCCGCGACGTACGGCCATGATCAGGCCCTGGTCGGTTTGGACCGGCAGGAGGACCTCTCCGTCCGGGAGTGCGTCGCTGAATTCCCACCAGGCTTTCGCGGGCTGACGCGTCATATCTCCCCCACTCCTCGCTCAGATGTTCGAACAAGTATGTGCACACCCGCCCCGCATGGATCTACGAGGCAGGCAGCCATGTTGACATCATCAGCCACGGAGCACTACTACCGGTACAGAGTTGTTACGGAGTGTAATCCTTTGGGGTGACATCTGCCGACGGCATAGTCATTCGCCTTCGGCAGGCACGATCGTGTCGAGGAAGGCCTGCAGCTGGGCACGCTGCTTCGGGGTCAGCCGCTCGGTCTTCCTCACGAACGCCCTCGCCTCGCCTGATGCGCTGTAAACGGGGTCCACTCCATGGAACTGCGCGCTAGCAGCATCCTGCAAGATCTCAAGGTCACACCCGCCGGCCTCGGCGAGCGCCCGCAATTCCGGCAGTTGAGGCGGCGTGACGGGCTCCCCCGACTCCAGTCTGTGGATCCATCCGGGCTTCACCGTGGTCTTGGTTAGAGGGTCGACCGCCCGCTCTGCAAAGCGGACGAGGGACAACCCGCTCTGCTGACGCAGCTCTCTGATCAGGTCGCGGAACTGAGTTCGCTGGTCGTCAGTAGGGGACGGGTCCTGTGCGGCCATGGGGGTCATGCTGCCACTCCTGGGACTGCGTTGACTGGTGATCGTTCAGGGACTGGAAGCGACCAGCGAGAAAGAGGGTGCTGGTCAGGCAACCCTAACTATTTAACTAGCTGAACGGATTGTTCAGTACACACCCCGTGCGCGCCAGGTCGCACGGGCGCTTTTCGCCATCCCTTTACGCGCCACCCGTTCAGGCTGCTGGACAGAACGTTCAGGCAGTGCAATGCTTCTCGCATTCAGATCGCTGAATGAAACATTTCGCGAGGTGAACGTGAGCACAACTACGCCTATGTACCGGCTGGTGAACGGCACCCTGCTGCGCACCCTCATGCAGCGCACGGGCACCGGTTCCCGCCTCACGGTGCGCGAGCTAGCCGCCGCTGCCGACGTCTCCGTCGGCACCGTCGGCTCGCTGCTCACCGGCGAACAGCAGAGCCTCCCCGAGGACAAGGCCAAGCGCGTATCCGCCGCGATCGGCGTTGACCTGCTGGTCCTCTGGATTCCTTGCGAGCGAGCAGGGCGCCATGCCGCTCTCAGCGCCGGACGACTGGCGGTGGCCGTATGACGACGCGGAAGCAGGCATTCACTCCCGACGAGGTGCTCGCGCTCCCCGCGATGCCGTCGGCCAAGCAGGCGTTCGCCGCGATGAACGTGTCGCAGGAGCTGGGCTACGCGCTCATCCGGAGCGGCGACTTTCCCCTTGAGGTCCTCCGCCTGGGCCACGCGTTCCGCGTACGCCGCAGCGACCTCATCGACTTCCTCGGCATCCGCGAGGACGAGGCGGCCCCCGCCGCCTGACCCACCCCTGGACGCGCCAGAGGGCCGCTCCGCTTGCAGGCCCGAGCGACCCCCGACACGGCGCCTCCACCCACCAGAGAAAGCAGAGGTCACCGTGACCGACATCATCCCAGACCAGCGCTCCGAGTTCATCGCCGGACTCCTCCAGTTCGCCGACTTCCTCGAGGCCACGCCGAGCGTGCCGTGCACCATCGACCAGCGGTTCCTGCTCCCCATGAGCACGAACACCGCCGTCGAGGAGTTCGCGGCTGCGCACGGCTTGGTCGTCGAGTACGACGACGCCGGAAACGCGAACGCCGACCTGCAGTTCGGGCCCATCACGTACCGCGCCTACGGCTACGTCGACTTCGACGCCCACTACGCCCGCAGGCAGGAAGAGCAGGCCCGCACATGGGCCGCCTCCCACGGCCTCGCACTGCGCCCCGCCGAGGGCGGTGCCGCGTGAACGCCCCGATGACACATGACCCGCTGGTCTTGATCACGCGGGACGGCGTGGTGTGGATGCGCCGCGCGATCACCCGCGACGGACTCGGCCTCTACGCGGTCACGGACTCCGTGAGCTGCCCTGAGTACGTGATGGCGACGCAGGCCGAACTCGCCGCGCGCGGGATCGCCAGGTCGGTGGCCGCCCTGCCGATGCCGGTGGGCGATGCGCCGACCGAACTGGGCTGCGACATCGCCGAGTTGCGGGCCGCGCTGCAGGACACCCTCGCCGCGCTCCGCACCGGACAGTCCGAGCGGGAAACGCTGCAGGCCCGCGTCACCGAGTTGGAGGGCCAGCACACCAGCGCCCGCACCGCCGATGAGGACCCGATCGCCTACGCCCTCACCCCGCAGGCCATCGACACGGCGGACCGACTCACCGACCCGCTGATCGTGGACCGTTTCGACGTCGCCATGGAGCCCGCCCCGGAGGACCCGCCCGTCCTCATCGTGGGCGCCACGGCGAGCGACGGGATGCCGGTCGCGCTGTTCTTCGACGTGGAGGACCGCGCCAAGGTCGCCTCCTGGCTCGCCCCGAAGAGCGACTCGTCCCGCGAGCGGCGCCTGAAGCAGCTGCCTGACGAGGAGGCCAACGAATGACGACGACCGTGCACGCCGGGACTTCGGTCCCGGCCGCCGAGGCCCAGCCCGGCACCTGGCAGGACGACGCGCTGTGTGCCCAGACCGACCCCGAGCTGTTCTTCCCCGAGAAGGGCGGCTCGACCCGCGAGGCGAAGCAGGTCTGCCTGGCCTGCGAAGTCCGCACCCAGTGCCTCGACTACGCGCTCGCCCACCCCCAGCTCGGCGGTGTCTGGGGCGGCCTCACCCACCGCCAACGCCGTCGGCTCCGCAGCCACGAGTAACCCGCACCGCCGCCCGCCGCCGCTGTCCTCTGCGGCGGCGGGCGGACCAACCCTCTCCACCCGTTCCGCGACAGAAAGGGCACCACCGTGGCGGACACCACCGGCACCAGCCCGAGCACCCGGCGCGTCGCCGCTCCGCGTGCCCGAGACACCCCGCCGTTCGACGGCGTGCTGTTCGTCGACATGGAAAACCTGCGCGCCAAGTACGAGTGCCTGAGGCCCAACTGCCCGCACCGCCTGGAGGGACCGATCCACAGCTGCGACCCCGTCCCTGGCCAAACGAAGCGATGGGTTGGTGCGGCCGGCGTGAAGGCCTTCATCGACAACGTCAAGAAGCGGCACCTGGCCCAGCACCACGGGGAGCAGCGTTGACCGACACGCAGACAGCCGACCTCCGGGCCGCCGCCCGCGAGCTGCACGACGCTGGCCTGTGCGTCCTGCCCATCAAGGCCGACGGCACGAAGAAGCCCGCCGTGGCCTGGCTCGACTACAAGGTTGAGCGCACCACGCCCGAGCAGCACGACGGCTGGTTCGGCGGAGACCGGCCCCGCGGCATCGCCGTGGTCTACGGCAAGGTCTCCAGCAACGTCGAGTTGATCGAGTTCGAGGGCCTCGCCATCCGCGAAGGCCTCCTGAACGAGGCCACCGAGATCATGGACGCTGCCGGGCCCGACATCGCCGAGGCGTGGCACTCGATCCTGAACGGCTGGGTGACCGAGTCCCCGTCCGGCGGCCGGCACTACCGCGTCCGCGTCGAGGGCGGCGACGTCCCTGGGAACACGAAGTTGGCGAGCCGACTCGCTCGCGAGGACGAGTACACCGAGGCAGACCGTCAACGGCTGCGCGAGCGACCCAACGCACGCATCGTCCGGGTGCTCATTGAGACCCGAGGCGAGGGTGGGTACGGGCTGGTCGAGCCGTCCAGCGGCACCGTCCACGCCACCGGGCGCCCATACGTCCGGCTGGCGGGCGGCCCTGGCACGATCCCCGCCCTGGACGCGAACACTATGGCCGCGATCCGTGACCACTGCCGGATGCTGGACCAGTTGCCGCAGCGGGAGGCCCCGCAAGCCGCACCGCGCCCGGCACAGCCCCGGCAGGACGGCACACTGCGGCCCGGCGACGACTTCGAGGATCGAGCCTCCTGGGAGGAGATCCTCCACGGCGAGTTCACCCCCGTCGTCGCACGCGGCCAGACCACGTATTGGCGGCGCGAGGGCAAGGCGAACGGCTTCTCTGCCACCACTGGACATGCGAATGATCGAGACAGGCTGTACGTGTTCAGCACCTCGACCGTGTTCGAGGCCGAGGTGCCCTACAGCAAGTTCGGCGCCTACGCCCTGCTGAACCACGGCGGCGACCACAAGGCCGCCGCACGAGAGCTTGCCCGTCAGGGCTACGGCACTCGCCGCCTCACTGCAGTCGGTGCCCCGAGCCCTGCACCGGCGCCTGCCCGCGAGCAGCAGGACGCCGACGAGGTGCCCGCCGCTGCTGACCACGAACAGCAGGAGCCGCAGGGCGACGACGACGGACGCGAGGGGTTCGACTACGCGGACGCGTTCGGCCTGCCCGCCGCCGTGCGCACGCCCTACGACTACCGCGTCACCGGCCGCGGAGTCGAGGTGCTCAGCGCGAGCGGCGAGAACTGGAACCGCGTCACCTACACACCGCTCGTCATCACGGCGACGTTCGAGGACCCCGAAGGCGACCAGTACGTAGAGCTGTCGTGGATCGACCGCAGCCTGGGGCGGCCCCGCCGAATCTCCCGCATCGTCTCCCGCGAGACCGCGAAGCGCGGCCGCAAGCTAATCGAGACCCTGGGCAGCGCCGGACTGCCGTGCGTTGAAGGCGACGCGCGGGCCGTCGAGAAATGGCTGGCCGAGTTCGAGGCCTCCAACGTGCATCGCATCCCGTCCGAGCAGCTCGCCCGCTGGCTCGGCTGGCAGGACGACGGCACGTTCGTCTCCTCCCCTGAGGACGGCATCAAGGTCGACACCGCGTTCGAGGAGCAGCGCGGCCCGGCCCGAGCACACGCCAGGAAAGGGACGCTGGAGGGCTGGCAGGACACCATCGCCTGCCTGGCCGACTTCCCGGTGCCGCGCGTCGCCATCGCGGCCGCGCTCGCCGCTCCGTTGCTCAAGCCGCTTGGCCTCAACTCCTTCACGCTGGACATCTCCAGCCGGTCGACCAAGGGCAAGACCACGGCGCTTCAGGTCGCGCTCAGTGCGTGGGCAGACCCGTCCGAGCACGCCTCCGCGATGAGCAACTGGCGCACCACGCTGTACGCGATCGAGAAGCGGCTGAACCTGGTCCGCGGGATCGTGACGGTCTTCGACGAGACGATGGCCGTCACGGACGACAGCCTCATCGATGAGGTGCTGTACCAGCTCCCGATGAACCACGGAAAGGCGAGGAGCGGGGGCGCGTTCGGGAACATGCTGCCCTGGGAGACCATCCTCCTGTCCTCTGGGGAGCGGCCGGCGCTCTCCTTCACGACCTCCCAGGGCGCGGCGGCCCGCATCCTCGGGACAACGATCGCGCCGTTCGGCGACGGGGGCGGCCCGGTCGCAGCTGCGGCCCGGGAGGGCGTACTTGCCCATCACGGGCACGCGGGGCCGGAGTTCATCCAGTACATCCTCAGCGGCCTCGCCCAGCCCAACGGCCGCGACAAGCTGAAGGAGCACCACCGCCGCCTGGTGGACGAGTTCCGCGGCGGCGGCGACATGACGAACCGGCGCGCGCCGATGGTCGCTGTTCTCGCCCTGGCCGAGGCGCTGGCGTGCGGCCGTGGGTTGCTGCCGTACGAGCCTCTCAGCCACGACGTGTGGCGCGGCCTGTTTACCGCCCACAACCCCACCGACAACCGCCCCGACATGGCGCTCGACGTCGTCAGGGAGTACGTGGCCGGGCACGCTCACGAGCTGTACAGCGCGACCCGGGCCGCGATGGGTGAACGGCCGCCTTTCTCCGGCTGGCTCGGCGTCCTGTCGTCCAAGGATGGCGTCACCGAGGTCGCGCTGCTGCCGGAGCGGGCCCGCAAGATCCTCGCCGAGGCGGGCTACTCGCTCGACGCCGTCGTCGGCAGCTGGATCGATGCCAACTACCTGAAGGTCCTGAAGAGCCAGCGGCCCCCGCACCTGGTGCCCCGTCGGTTCGACGGCGCCCGCGCGAAGTGCCTCGCCTTCACTCCCGAGGGCATGCCCTACGGCGACCAGGACGACGCCGCATGAGCACCGTGAGCCGGGTGGTACGCACGAGGTGCGTACCACCCGGCGCCCGACGAAACCCCAGTTCAGGCGGGTCACGAGTGCCGCCGCGGGGGCGGTACGCAGTCGCCCGGAAATGGCACCCCTCAGGCGTGGGCGTGCGTGCGCGCCTGCGTGCGGGCGTGCGCACACATCGACCCCTGTCTGTTTCTGCGTACCTGCGTACCACTGTCTCTAGAGAGAGACATAAGAGCAGGTCAGGGCCGCTTTTTGCCCGGTACGCAGCCGGTACGCAGCCGGTACGCAGCCGGTACGCACTGCGTACCGCTCCTCTCCTCTCTCCACCGAATTGAGGTGCTCCATGTCCTTCACGCCCCGCCCCTACCAGCTCGACGCCATCGAGGCTCTGCGCACGGGATGGGACAACGGGCAGACCCGCCTGGCCGTCGTGCTGCCAACCGGCGCAGGGAAGACTGTCGTCTTCTCGCACCTGGCCCATCAGATGCTCGACGGCCTCGGCGGCCGCCGAGTGCTCGTCATCGCGCACCGAGAGGAGCTGATCGAGCAGGCCGCTTCCAAGCTCTTGGCGGTCGACCCGATGCTGCGTGTCGGCATCGTCAAGGCGTCGCGGGACGACCACCACGACGCCGACGTGATCGTCGCCAGCGTCCAGACCCTGGCCGTGCAACGACGGCGCGAGGCCATCCGCGACATCGGCCTGATCATCGTGGACGAGTGCCACCACGCCGCCGCCCGCTCGTACATGGAGGTGCTCGCGCACTTCGGCGCCTGGGACGGCGTGCCCACCGCAGGCTTCACGGCGACGATGACGCGGACTGACGGTGGCCTGGCCGAGGTCTGGGAGGACGTCGTCTTCCGCCTCGACATCCTCGACATGATCAGCGACGGCTACCTGTGCGACGTCCGCGGCAAGAGCATCACCGTCGACACCCTCGACCTGAACAAGGTCAAGACGAGGGGCGGCGACCTGGTCGACGGGCAACTCGGCAAGGCGTTGGAAGACTCCGGTGCCCTGGACGCCGTCGCCAAGGCGTACGCCGACCACGCGAGCGACCGGCCCGGCGTCGTCTTCACTCCGACCGTGGCCACCGCACAGGCCGCCGCCGCCTCCCTTCGCGGGGTTGGCATCGCCGCCGCCCCGGTGTGGGGCGACATGGGCCGCGACGAGCGACGCGCCACCCTCGCCCGGTACGAGGCCGGCGACGTCCAGGTGCTCACCAACTGCATGGTGCTCACCGAGGGATTCGACGCGCCGCACACGTCGTGCGTCGTCGTCGCCCGGCCCACCAAGAGCCCCGGCCTGTACGTGCAGATGGTCGGCCGCGGCCTCCGGCCGGCGCCCGGGAAGCGGGACGCCCTGCTGCTCGACGTCATGGGCGCGGCGTCTCGTCACAAGCTCGCCTCCATGGTCGACCTGACCGCGAGGGAGGTCGGCGAGGCCGAGGAGGGCAAGAGCCTCCGGGAGGTCGCCGAGCAGCACGCGGCCGCGGAGAAGCGGCGGGCGCTGGCGGCACGGGTCGAGGTCGAGGAGATCAGCCTGTTCGGGGAGTCGGCGATCCGCTGGCTGCGCACCGAGAACGGCACCTGGTTCATCCGCCTGACGAGCGCGATGTTCCTGTTCCTGCTGCGGGACCCCGGGACGCGTCTGTACCGGATGCGTCGCTGGACGCAGGCAGACGGAGTGCACCCGCCCCGCGATGACGTGGCCCGGCCGCTGCCCGAGGCCCTGGCCTGGCTGGAGCAGCAGGCCAAGGTCCTGGCCCCGCAGGCATTCGTCGCCCGCGAGGCCCGGTGGCGCCGCAGCCACCCCACGGACAAGCAGGTCCGGCTGTGTCGGCGTCTCGGTATCGCAGTGCCGCGCGGGAGTACCGCGGGGGACGTCGCCGATCTCATCGACCAGGACCGCGTCGGACAGGTCCTCGGCCAGCTCATCCTTCCCGCCGCGTAGCGGTCCGGGCCTGTCGCTATCAGGCCCGGACCTCCACCCATCACACCACGGAGGAACCCATGAACGACCAACCCGCCCCCGCTGAGGGCCGCCAGGAGCAGCACGGCCAGAAGGAGGCCACCCGTGGCTGACTTCACGACCGAGACGGTGACCCGCACGATCCGCCGCTGGCGCGTCCCCGCCGTCGAACCGTGGGGTGCCGCAGCGGATGAGATTGGCAAGGCGTGGGCGGTCGCCGAACGGGCCTACCGGGAGCACCACGAGATCCCCGACGACCGGCCACTCCACGGTGACGCCCTGCGCTTCCACGTCACAGACGACGAGATCGTAATCAGCTTCGAGCACGAGGGGCCCCGAGCGTGAACCGCCGCTGCACGCGCGGGCACTTCATCCCCGCCACCGCCGAGACGAGCGTCTGCCGCTGCACGCTCACACCCCGCCGACGTCTACGCCGCAAGCACGTCCTCGGCGCCGACCTCTGGGGCCAGGGCCTCGCCGCCCGCCGCAAGTGCATCGCCGACATTCCACTGACCGGGAGGTACCTGTGACCCCGTCCGCCCGCATACTCCGCTGGCACTACCTCGTCGCCGCCGCTCTCGTCGGCCACTGCGCCGCCATCGCCACCCGCGATGGTCACTGGTGGTACGGCGTCGGCCTCTTCATCACCGGCCTCCTGCTCCTGGTCGCCCACGCCCGCGAGTGCGCGGCCGCCGACGAGCGCCGCGCGACCGCCGTACGAGCCGAGCGCGCCGCCCGGCTCCGCGCCCGCCAAGACGCGGCCGCCCTGGGCTGGGACGAGCTGGCGACCGCCTGCTGTCTGCGCGCCTGGGAGACCAGGGGCGCCGCCCACGACAAGCCCACCTGTGCGAGGAAGGAGCGGGCCGCATGAAGGGGACGCGGTACACCGCCGACACGATCACCGACAACGCTCTAGACGAGCTGTACCAGCGGGTGGCTCGTGCCGAGGAAGAGGCTGATGCTGCGGTCGCCGCAGCCGCTCGGCTCACCACCCTCGTGGGTCAACGATCTGAGCGTGCCGAGAGGGCCACCGAGAAGCAGCGCCGCCGCGCCGAGATTGCCGAGAGCGAGCTGCACACTCTCCGCTCTGGGCTCCGGGCGAACGGCGCTGACCCCACCAATATTCAGAACCTGTGGGCGCAGATCCGCCTCCGCAACAGGCAGTGGCACGCGGCCAAGCGGGAGTGCGATCAGAACGCAGCCGCCATCGAGCGGGCCCGGGCCCTCGCGACGCGGTGGGCCGTTCTCCGTACGCACGGTAGCGCCGCCGCCGAACTCCGCGCCGCCCTCGACGAACGCAAGGAGCAGAGCGCGCCGTGAACGTCTGCGAGCTGTGCGGCGACGAGGCCAGCGGCTACCTGTGCGCCCGCCACCGGGAGCAGCTGGCCGCGCGCCTGGCCGAGCTGCCCACCCTGTACGCGGAGGTCAGCGAGTGCCTGGTGCCTCGCCGGTCCGGGTGGGGCGAGATCGTCGCCACCCGGGGCGCGGCGGGCCCCCGCTCCCCGATCGACGAGGACGTCCTGGACACCGTCACCTGGGGCCGCGCCGCCGAGGTAGTGCATCTGTGGCGTGTGGATGTGCAGCGGGAGCGGTGGCCTCACCACGGGCCGCCGCCCGCGGCCGAGTTGGGCGCGGACTGTCGGTGGCTGGCCATGGAGCTGGAGTGGATCGTCGACCACTACCCAGCCGCCGGTGACCTGGCCCGCGAGATCAGCGACCTGGAGGGCACCGCGCGGTCGATCGTCGGCGACCCGGCCCCGCGGCGGCAACGCCTGGGCACGTGCGTGGCGATGACGGAGGCCGGCGTGTGTGGCGCGGTGATCAGCCGCCTGCCGGGCGAGACCCGGCTGAAGTGCCGGTGGTGCGACAGCGTGTACGAGGGCGGGGCCGCCCTCCTCGCTTTCGCTCATTTCCAGCCCGACGAGGCGGCGTGAAGACCTTGCATCCAACACCCCTGTTGGATATGGTCGACGCGATGGAACCGAAGCCCTGGCGGGAACGGATCGCCGACGAAGACGAGCTGTTGGAGCAGCTCAACAGACTCGCGTCCGAATCTGCCGCACGACGAGCCCAAGCTCTGCGCGACGGCGTCGAAGAACTCGGCTCGATCGCCGAAGTCGCCCGCGACCTCGGCAAGAGCTGGCAGGCCATCGACCAGGCGCTCAGGAGAGATCAGCGCAAGCAAGCGTCCGCCGAGGGCGCCACCACAACCGAATAGACAGCGAGGGCCGGACAGCAGCTCTGGGTGTTGGAGCACCCAGGCGCGCGCACCGCCCGACCCTCTCACCGAACATCCTGACCTAACCAGGAGTCGGCATGACCGATCATTCCACGCGCCCACCTGCGCGCGAACACCCCTACCCGGACGACCTCGCCGCCGCTCTGCGCGCCGACGCCACCGAACTGCTCGCCGCCATCGCCGACAAGCTCGCCGGCCACCGGCCTGACGACCGGATGCTCGAGGACACGCGGCTGGCGCTCGCCTGCACGTACGCCACCCGCCGCCGCGGCTTCTCCGAGCCCGCCGACCAGCTGGAGCGCATGCTGCTCGCCCGCATGCCCCGCGTGGAGCGGGACATCACCCGCGGCGAATACGCGCTGATCCTCCGCCGCGCGGCCGAGGGCGAGCAGCTGCAGGACGGGGGCCAGTGATGGGACTCCGTGACCGCCTCGCCGCCCGCCAGCGCCACACGCAGCTGCTCGCCGCCGCCAACAGGACCATCCACACGCAGCTGCTGCACGGCAACACACTGCGCCCCGAGCCCGCCACCATGGTCGCCCTATCCTTCGCGATGTTCGCGATCCGTCTGGACGCGGCCGAGGCCCGCGACTACCTGAACGCCGCCCTTGCGGAGCGCGGTTACCCCCTCCTGAACGAGGGAGGCGATCAGTGACCGCCACGACCCGTGAACTGACCAGGGGCCAGCAGGTCGTCCTCGGCGCCGCCGCGGCCGTCATGGTCGCCGTGGGCGTGGTCGGCGCTGTCGGTACCTACTCCAACGCCCTCGAGGAGTTCCACCGCGAAGCCACCGCTGCCGGTGTTGTCGCCGCCGGGGAGGGCCTCACCCTCATCCTGGCGTTGTCCATGCTCGGGCTGACCCTTCTCGGCCAGTCGGCGCCCGCGTGGGTCCGTGTCGGCCTGTGGCTCGCCCCGCTCGCCGCCTGCGGCACCGGCCTCGCTCTCGCCGACACCCTCACCGAGGCCGCCGTCTACGGCGCCACCCCGCTCGGCATGAGCGGCGCCGCCGAAGGCCTCGGCCTGATCGCCCGCCGCGTCGTCATCTACACCACCGGCGTCGACGCGGAGGCGCAGCGCCGCACCGCGAACGCCGTGCAGCAGCTCGCGTACCACCAGGCCGCCGCGGAGCGGCACCCCGACCCGGACGTGCAGCAGGCGTCGCTACGGACGGCGTGGAAGCTCGCGCGCCGCGTCGGCGTCGGTGACCACGTCCTGGGCGCCGCCCTCGTGGAGGTGCAGCGTGGCCGCATCACCAGCGGCGCGGACACGGCCCTCGCCGCGATGTACAGCGCAGCCGAGGCTCCGGCCAAGCCCCGCAAGGCCAGCGCGATCGACGTGCTGCGCGAGCGCTTCGCGACGATGAACCCGCAGGACGCGATCCGGCTCGCCGCTGATGCACTACCTGATGCGCCCCCTGCCGAACTGGCCACCCTGCTCGGCACCTACGGGGTGGCCGTGGACGCCGTCGCGGTCGCCCTGACCCTCGGGCAGCAGCCCCCCGAGTACGAAGTGCATCGACCTGATGCAGCCGCGCATCAGCAGGTCAGCGCCCTGGAGCCCGTGAATCTGCAAGGCGCGGTCGAAGAGGCGGCAGCCATCCTCGGGCCTGATGCGAAGGCCAAGCAGATCGCCGAGCATCTGGAGCGCAGCCGCCGCCTCCTGGTCGACGAACCGTACATCCGCGCCGCCCTCTCCCGCGCCGCGAAGAAGCAGCCCGGCGAGGCCCCGGCCAAGCCGATGGAGGGTGGATACGCATGATGCGCTACCTGTTCGGGGCGCTCCTCTCGCTCCTCGTCACCTTCCCCTCGCTCCTCCCGGCCCTCGCCGTCATCGGCTCCCAGCCCCCGGTCCTCGCCTTCGCCGCCGGCGCCCTCCTGTGGCCGCGCATCAACCGCCGCATCAGGGGGTGGACGTCGTGAACGAGCCCGTCCGTCAGCAGCAGATCGGCTACGACCTCGCCGGGAACCCCATGTACGCGGCGCCCGCCCAGCACGGCCCGGCCCCTGTGGTGCAGCAGACCACGCAGCCCTTGCCGGACCTCAAGGCGCACCCGTGGGGTGCCTACGCGGCGGCCGGATGCTTCGGCCTGCTCGCGCTGATCGTCATCGTCGTCCTGGTGATGTTCGTCGTGTTCGGCTTCGCGATCCTCGCCGCCGTCCTCGGCCTGGTCGTCGTCTGCCTGACGATCTGCGTCCTCGTACTGCGCGGCATGTGGCGCGACCACCAGAAGGGCCGCTGACCCGCCCTTCCGTCCTCCGTCAGGTGAGGGATCTTCCTCACCTGCGGGGGTGCGGTGGGGCCGGACAGCCCGGCCTCCGAGAGGAGCACCCCATGGCCAAGCGACGCGCCGAGAAGAAGACCGACCCGAACGACGAGCAGGAGCTGACGCTCGCTTTCGACGCGGCGACCGGTCTCATGCTCGCGATCACCGTCGAACCCCGCACCACTCCGATCCCCGAGAAGCCGTCTCGCCGCGGCAAGAAGAACCGATGAGCAAGGCGAAGCAGACCCCTTCGGGTGAGTGCCCGCAGTGCTGGGAGCACGCCTACGACAAGCGCATCCACCGCCGTCTGAAGCCGCGCGAGGACTGCCTGCCGTGCCTGGACCACCTGCACAACGGCTGCCCCGATTTCAACCGCAAGTGATCACCCAGGACCAGGAGAGGACCCCTATGACCACCCGCGCTGAATACCTCGACCTTGCCCGGCAGTACGCCCGGGAGGCCGCCCACCTGGCGACGTCGGCCAAGGAGAAGACCCAGCAGCCCACCGAGCACCACAAGGTCGCCAACATCGCCGCCGTCGGCGCCCTGCACGCCGACATCGCCCGCACCTACGCCGCGATCGCCCAGGCCACCCCCACCGGCCCCGACCAGGAGAAGTGACCGTGGCAGAAAAGCCCAGCGCCTACGAGTACGCCCGCCTCTGCGGCATCAACGTCATGGCCGTCATCCGCGGCGATCTCACCGACCGTCAGAAGCGCGCCCTGGAGAGGCTCGAAAAGCGCGCCGCGAAGCGCGAGGCCGGCAAGTAGCTACACCCCGGGGACGGCGCACCACGACCAAGAAGTAGAGCCGTCCCCGGGCCCCGGACCGCCCAACAGAACGACCGGAAGGCCAGCATGACCGACATCCTGATCAAGCCGCTAGAGGACGCCCAGGACGCACCCGAGGACTCCCCGGACGCCACTGGCGAAGTGGAGGCGGTAGACCGTCCGGACAACCCGCTCGCCGACTGGCTCACCGTCCCCGACGTGCCGATCCTTCCCGTCTGGGCACGCAACTGGGCATCTCTGCGCGCCAACACCGGAGCCTTCGCCAAGGTCACCTGGTGGCACAGCCGCTACCACGCCCTGCGCAGCCCCAAGTACGCCGTAAAGATCGTCGGCTACTCCGCGCGCGGCGCCTTCCGGGGCGGACGCCGCCTGTGGCCCGTCCTCGCCACGCAGGACCACACGCGCGCCATCAAGGCCCTGCGCGCCCAGGCCAAGGCCAAGCCCGAGGACACCGTCCTCGCCGCCCAAGCCGTCCTCGCGCACCGGGAGCGGACCGTGGCCCGCCGCTGGCGCTGGGGCACCGCTCTCACCCTCGCCACCGCCGCGGCCGTCGCCCTCAACTACGCGTCTCTGGGCCTGCAGTTCGCCGCTGGGTGCCTGATGTGCGGCGGCCTCACCGCTATCGGCTGGTCCGACGAGGCGCAGATCCTCGACCACGGCACGCCGCCCCTGCGCATCGCCATGGACTCCCAGCAGCTCAACGACGCCCTGCGCGCCACCGGCCTGCTCAAGCAGGGCAAGGGTGACGACGAAGGCCCCAAGGTCAACTGCATCATGGGCCCGCTGCGGGACGGCAACGGCTGGGCGGTCGTCTTCGACCTGCCCCGCGGCGGCGGGAAGAAGGCCCCCGACGTCCTCGCCAAGCGCGTCGACCTCGCCGCCGAACTCGGCGTCGACGAGATCCAGGTCATCATGAGCCGCGTCCGGGCCGCCCACGGCGGCAACGCGGGACGCGTCTCCATGTGGGTCGCCGACGACGACCCCTACCTCGCCCCGCCCACCACCTCGCCGCTCGAAGCCCTCGACAGCTTCTCGATCTGGGACGCCATCCCGTTCGGCCAGGACGCCCGCGGCAACCGCGTCTCCATCCCCATTGTGTGGCAGTCGATGTTCTTCGGAGGCCTGCCCCGGCGCGGCAAGACGTTCTCCCAGCGCCTGCTCACCGCGGCAGGCTTGCTTGACCCTTACGTGCGGCACTACGTGGCCGACTTCAAGGGAGGACAGGACTGGATCCAGATGCGGCAGGTCGCCCACCGGCTCGTTCTGGGTGCCGAAGAGGACGCCATCGAAGCGTTCAAGGCCCTGCTTAAGGAACTGCTCGCCGAGATGGAACGCCGCTTCGCCCTGCTGCGCGGCCTGCCCACATCCATCTGCCCCGAAGGCAAGCTGACCCCCGAGATCGTCAAGCGTTACAACATGCCGTTCATCCTGTTCACGGTCGACGAACTGCAGGAAGCGTTCCTCGCCGTCGACGACCAGGAACGCGAGGAGATCATCAACGACATGGCGCGCATCGCCCGCCGAGGCCCCGCAGCCGGCTTCATCTCCAACTACGCGTCCCAGCGCCCCGACGCCAAGTCCGTGCCCACCAAGCTCCGCGAGATCATCACCATCCGCTACAGCACACAGGTCACCGACCAGACGTCCTCCGACATGGTCCTTGGCAAGGGCAAGGCAGCCCAAGGCGCGGACGCGTCCGTCCTGTCCGAAGAGCACAAGGGCGTCGGCGTCCTCGTCACCGGGCCGGCCAGCTTCGTGACCGTCAAGGCCGACATGCTGGAGACCGCCGGCTTCAACGCCATGTGCGCCAAGGGCCGCGCCCTGCGCGAGCAGGCCGGAACGCTCACCGGAGATGCCGCCAACGACCCCAGCGCTATCGCCGAAGCCTCCGGCGTCACCGTGAGCCCCGTCCTGTCCGACTGCCTGTCCGTCATGCGCCACAGCGTCAAGATGCACACCGCCGACATCCTCGTCCGCCTGGAGAACCTCGATGAGGACTACGGCGACTGGGACGCCGAGCGCCTCGCCAAGGAGCTCGACGACGCGGGGGTGAAGCGCACCACCAAGCAGGTCAACATCGGCGGAAAGAACCTCGCCGGATACCGGCGGGAAGACCTTGAGGCGGCCATGCCCGCCGAGCTCCTCAACACCCGGTAGAGGGGGACCCTCTACGAACCCCTCTACAAGCCCCCCTCCGAAACCCCGCTACCCAGCGAGTGGATCTAGAGGGGGGTCTCTACTGCCGTAGACCCCCCTGTAGTGGCCCCCCACCTGCAACGTAGTGGGTGTAGAGGGGGTACAGGATCACCCCCGCCAGGCCGTCTAGGCGGCACTATGGGGCGCATGGAGCCACAGTTCATCCGGCCCGGCCACCTCACCGCCGAGCAGACCCGTCAGGTCCTCGGCGTCAGTGCCGGCGCCCTCCGCAACCTCGTCTACCGAGGCCGCCTGACCCGCTCGGGCGGCACCGAGCGGCACCCGTACTACGCCGTCCCCGACGTCGCCGCCCTCGCCCAAGCACGCCAACAGCGCGCCGTTGCTTGACTGCAGGTCAGGCCCTGTGTGACGATCCCGGTGAACACTTGTGTCCTCAAACGGGCACCACAGACGCACGCGAAGCCCCGGCTAGGACACCCAGCCGGGGCTTCGTCGTGTTCCAGCGCGGATGGAGACGACCATGCTGGCCTACCCCGTGCACGACGTGAGCGTGATCCCCGAGAAGCAGGAACTCCCGCCGCAGGACGGATGGCGCTGCTGGGCACTGACGGGCAAGTCCCGCCTCGAGTGCAGCTGCGGGCACGCCGAGGGGCCGATGCTCAACCGAGTGGCTCCGCTCATGGCCAAGCTGCACGTCCTCAGTGGCGCGTAAGGCGCTCCAGGTCTGCCCCACGCCCGGATGTCCCACGCTCACCCCTGGAGGGCGCTGCGAGGCGTGCCAGGGCAAGGCCAGAGCCGCACGCCCAAGCCCCACCAGCAAGGGCTATGACGGGCGTTGGCGAGGGCTCGCTGTCGCCTACCTGCGTACACATCCGTACTGCGAGTGCGAGGAGTGCGAGCAGCTGCCCGTACTGCTCAGGCCCAGGGCCACCGAGGTCAACCACCGTGACGGACTCGGACCTCTGGGCCCACGTGGTCGCGACTGGGACAACCTCCAGGCCATGACCAAGGCTCATCACTCACGCGAGACAGCGAAGCATCAGCCGGGCGGATGGAACGACAGAGAGTTTTAGCTCTCTGACCTGCGGAAACGTTCGAAATGATCTCAGAATTTGGATCATTTGAAATCGATCAAAAAGATCAAGATTTTGAGATCACTTTGAGTGATCAGGACCCCGGGGGGTGACCCCTTTGGGCCAGGGGGTCCCGAACGCCGGGGAGGGCTCTCGGGGGTCCGTCAGGTTCAAAGGGTCGTGTCCGTCACGCAAGGTGACGGCGGTCGGTGCTGCGCAACGCAGCGGCGAGGAGTGATCGTTATGCCCCGTGGGGGAGCCCGTGTTGTCTCCGGTCCGCCGCCGGACCCGAACGCGCTGCGCCGTAACCGGCCCTCGGACAAGGCGGGGTGGACGACACTGCCCGCCGAGGGGCGCCAGGGTGAGGCGCCGGCCTTCCCGCTGCAGCTGATGACGCCGCGCGAGGACGAGCTGTGGGCCGAACTGTGGTCGCGTCCGCAGGCCGTGGCGTGGGAGGAGGCGGCCCAGGAGTACGAGGTGGCGCTGTTCGTGCGCACGCTCGCCCTGGTCGAGCAGCCCGAGGCCAAGACGGACTTGCAGCGCGTGGTGCGCGGCTACCTCGACAGCCTCGGTCTGTCCGTTCAGGGCATGCTCCGCAACCGGTGGAGGATCGCCCCGGGTGACGAGGTCGAGGAGACGGCGGCCCCGGCCGCTGAGGTGCCGCGTCGCCGTAGCGCGCGCGACCGGCTCAAGGTCGTGCCCCGTGACGAAGGCGCCTGACCCCGGCTTCGTCGTCGACTTCCCCACCCTGTGGATCGTGCCCGACTGGATCGAACGGCACTGTCCCGTACCCGACGGATTCCGCGCGGGCGAGGACATGGAGCTGTACCCGTGGCAGCTGTGGTGCACCGTCAATCACTACCGCGTGAAGCCGACGGCCAGGTTCGGCCAGCTGGCGCCCGCGTTCCACTACCGGCGCTCGCAGGTGGTGGCGCCGCAGAAGACCGGCAAGGGCCCGTGGTCGGCGACCATCGTCCTGGCCGAAGCCGCGGGCCCGGTCGTGTTCAACGGCTGGGCTCGCGGCGGCGAACGCTACCGGTGTCAGGACCACGGCTGTTCGTGCGGCTGGTGGTACGAGTACGAGCCGGGCGAGCCCATGGGCACGCCGTGGCCGACTCCGCTGATCCAGCTCATGGCGACGTCCGAGTCCCAGGTCGACAACATCTACCGGCCGCTGCAGTCGATGGTGCGCAAGGGCCCGCTCAAGGAGCAGATGCGGGCGGGTGAGGAGTTCACCCGGGTCGGCGAGGACGGGAAGATCGAGACGGTCACGTCGTCCGCTCTGTCCCGGCTCGGCAACCCGATCATCTTCGCCATGCAGGACGAGTCCGGCCTGTACACGGCGGTGAACAAGCTGCGGAAGGCGGCCGAGACGCAGCGCCGCGGCGCGGCCGGCATGGGTGGCCGCTCGATGGAGACGACCAACGGGTGGGACCCGTCCGAGGAGTCCGTGGCACAGACGACGTCCCAGGCCAAGGTCAAGGACATCTTCAAGTACCACCCGGAGGCGCCCAGGACGTTGTCCTACGCCAACAAGCGGGACCGCCGGAAGATCCACACGATCGTCTACGCCGGATCGGACCACGTTGACCTCGACGCCATCGAGGCCGAGGCCGCCGAGATCATGGAGAAGGACCCGGCGCAGGCCGAGCGGTTCTTCGGCAACCGGTGCGTCGCGGGCAGCGCGGGCTGGCTGGACGGACAGAAGTGGGCGGCCAAGGCCAAGCCCCGGCGCGTGCGCGCGTACACGCGGATCGTGCTCGGGTTCGACGGCTCGGACATGGACGACTGGACCGCGATCCGCGCCGAGACCATGGACGGCTACCAGTTCACCCCGCTGTACGGAGCGAACGACGAGCCGACCATCTGGAACCCCGCCGACTACGGCGGCCAGGTCCCGCGCGCGGAGGTGCGCGCGGCCATGGACCAGCTGATGAACCGCTACGACGTGGTTCGCCTGTACGCCGACCCGCCGTACTGGGACACCGAGGTCGATGAGTGGGTGGACCTGTACGGCGAGGAGCGCGTCATCCGCTGGTACACGCGCCGCATGGTGCAGATGCACGCGGCCGCCGAGCGACTGAAGACCGACGTGGTCAAGCGGAACACCGCCGAGGGTGCGCGCGCGGCGAGCTTCACCCACGACGGCTGCGAGCTGACCGAGGCACACGTGGCCAACACGCGCATGGCCGAGCGCCCGTCCGGCCTGTACGTGCTGCGCAAGGCCAGCCCCGCCCAGAAGATCGACGCCTGCGTGGCGTCCGTGCTCGCGCACGAGGCGCTCGGCGACGTCATCGCGGCAGGCCTGGCAGAGCAGGAAGTGTCCTACTACTACGGCGGATGAGGAGGTCTCCATGGCCACTCTGGCCGAAGCCGTGGAGCTGGTCGCTCTGCTGGAAAGCGAGTTGACCCGCCGCCGCGGGGAGATCGACCGGCACAACGACTACTACCGCGGCAAGCACCCGCTGAAGTTCGCCAGCCAGGAGTTCGCCAAGTTCCACGGCGAGCGGTACCGCGACTTCAGCGACAACTGGGTGCAGATCGTGGGGGACTCGCCGATCGAGCGGATGGCGGTCACCGGCTTCAAGGCCGCCGGCGAACTGGAGGCGGACAAGGACCTGTGGGAGGTCTGGCAGGTCAACGGCCTCGATGCCGACAGCCAGCTGGGTTTCCTCGGCTCCGTGCTGTCCGCCCGCTGCTTCGTGCTGGTGTGGGGTGACCCCGACGACCCCGACATGCCCGTGGTCACGTTCGAGGACGCGGGGCAATGCATCGTCGCCTACGAGCCCGGCTCACGGCGTCACCGCCGGGCAGCCCTGAAGCGCTGGCAGGACGGCAACGCCGACTTCGCCACCCTCTACCTGCCGCATGAGGTGTGGAAGTTCTCCCGGCCCCTGGCCCGTCAGGACAAGTCCCCGCAGATGGCGGACGTGGACGAGGCGATGAAGCTGTGGGTGCCGCCCGGCGAGGAGCGGCGCCGCAGCCTCTGGGAGCCGCGTGAGCTGGCTGACGAGCCGAATCCCCAGCCGAACCCGATGGGCGTGGTGCCGATGGTGGAGCTGCCCAACAAGCCGATGCTGGTGGACGAGCCCATCAGCGACGTGGCCGGGGTCGTGGCAATGCAGGACGCGATCAACCTGCTGTGGGCGCAACTGTTCACGGCGAGCGACTACGCGTCCTTCCCGCAGCGCGTCATCATGGGTGCCGAGCGGCCGATGATTCCCAAGCTGAACGCGGCCGGGGAGATCATCGGCAAGCAGCCCGTAGACCTGGACAAGTTCCAGGTGGACCGGGTCGCGTGGATCACCGGCAAGGACGCGCGGATCGCTGAGTGGGCGGCCGCCAACCTGGCGATGTACACCGGGATCATCGAGGTCGCGGTCGGCCACCTCGCCGCCCAGACGAGGACCCCCCAGCACTACCTGATCGGCAAGATGGCCAACCTGGCCGAGGGCGCGCTGCTCGCCGCGGAGACCGGCCTCGTGAAGCGGGTCGACGAGAAGAAGCTGTGGTCCGGCCAGGGGCTGCGGGAGGTCGCCCGCCTGATCGCGCTGGCGCGCGGCGAGGAGGCCAAGGCCAAGGCGATGCGCGCCGGATCGGTGCTGTGGGCGGACTCTGAATCGCGCTCGCACGCCCAGCTCGCGGACGCCCTCGTCAAGCTCAAGGACATCGGCTTCCCGTTCCAGTGGCTCGCGCTGCGCTACGGGCTCACCCCCACCGAGGTCGCCGACCTGGTGGCGATGCGCGAGCGCGAAGCGGAGATGGACCCGGTGGCGGCGGCCTCGCGGATGCTGGGTCAGCAGGCCCCGCCCGGCGAGGACGATGAGGAGCCGCCCGAGGCTGACGAGGCGGACGTGGCAGCGTTCGCGGGGGCGCGGCCGTGACGGTGCCGGCCTCCGCGCAGGCCCACCAGGCTGAGCGGGCGCAACTGGCCGCGGCGACCGCGCTGGCGGTGCGCGCGGTGTGGCAGGGCGTGGACCCCGAGCAGCTGGAAACGTCCTGGGCCGCGCGGGCGCCGCTGGCCGCCGAACTGATCGGGCGCGGCCAGCTGACGGCCGCGGCCTCGGCCGAGCCCTGGCTGGTGGCCGAACTCGGCGAGGGCGAAGGCTCCGTGGCGCCGCTGGCGGCCGCGGCCGCCACGGGCGACCTGGCGCCGGTCCTGCTCGCGCCGCTGCTCGTCTCGCTGAACCGGATCCGGCGCGGCTTCGCCCGCACCCTGTCGATCCTGTCCGGCGCCGCACTGCTGGAGATGGTGACCCGCACGCTGATCGCGGACGCGGGGCGGATCGCCGACATGGCGGGGATGATCGCCCGCCCGCGCGTGGTGTCCTACGTGCGCGTGGTGGAGGCGCCCGCCTGCGCGCGCTGCATCGTCCTGGCCGGGCGCGAGTACTCGTTTGCCGAAGGGTTCCTGCGGCATCCGCGCTGCGACTGCACGATGGCCGCCCGGCGGCCGGGCGACACCTGGGTGCCTGACCTGCCCGAGGACCTGGCCGCGCAGATGACCGAGGTGCAGCTGCAGAAGGCCTTCGGCCAGGACGCCGCAGCCGCCATCGCCGACGGCGCGGACATCGCGCAGGTGGTCAACGCCCGGCGCGGCATGAGCACCGGCACGTACTACGGGCGCCGCGTGCGCACCACCTCCGAGGGCACCACGCGGCGCGGCCTGTACGGGCGTCAGCGCGCGCAGTTCGCCAAGGCCGCAGGGGTCCGCTTCGGCGAGGTCACCGGCGGCCGCGCGCGTGCGGTCTCCCCGCGGCTGATGCCCGAAGAGATCTACCGGCTGGCCGACGGCGACCGGGCGCACGCGATCCGGCTGCTGAGGAAGAACGGCTACATCGTCTGACCGCGCGCAACGCGCGACCCCTCACCCGCAACGGGAGTTCACCATGCCTGCATCCCTGCCCCTTCACCCGCTCACCGGCGCCCGCGCGCTGGGCTGGCGCAAGGCCCGCCCCGGCGAGGACGGGAGCGAGCTGTACCCGATCTGGCCCGTCCTCGGCGGCGCCGAGGACGACGACCAGGACGAGGACACCAAGAACGACGACGAGCCGGACGCGGGCGACGAAGACGGCGATGACGGTGAGGGCCCGGACGACGACGCCGACGGTAGCGACGACGATGGCGACCCCGAGGGCGCCGACAAGCTCGGCGACCCCGGCAAGCGCGCACTGGCCTCGATGAAGGGCAAGTGGCGCAGCGAGCGCGACAAGCGGCGCGCCCTGGAACAGCAGCTCGCCGACAAAGGCAGCACCGGCGACAACGACGCAATCCAGAAGGCGACCGCGGCCGCAACCGCCGCGGCCAACGCGCGCATCCTGCGGGCCGAGGTCCGCGCAGCGGCCAAGGGCCGCCTGAACGACCCCAAGGACGCTCTGACCTTCCTCGACCTCTCGGCATTCGAGGTGGACGAAGACGGCCAGATCGACGAGGACGAGATCGTCGACGCGATCGAGGACCTCATCAAGAACAAGCCCTACCTGGCAGCCGCAACGGCCAAGAGGTTCCAGGGCACTGGCGACGGCGGAGCGGCGCGCAAGGCGTCCCGGCCCAAGCAGCTCACCCAGAGCGACCTCAAGAAGATGACCCCGCAGCAGATCGTCAAGGCCCAGGACGACGGGCGCCTGGATGACCTGCTCGGGGCTGGCTGACAGGAGAACACCCATGTCCATCCGCCGTTTCGTGCCCGAGGTCTGGTCGGCACGCCTGCTCGTGGCCTGGCGCAAGGAGCTGGTCTACGCCGGTCCGACCGTCGTGAACCGCGACTACGAGGGCGAGATCTCCGAGGCAGGCGACACCGTCCGCATCACCTCCATCTCGCGGCCGACGATCGGCACCTACGTGCCCAACAGCACGGTGATCGTGCCCGAGGAGTTGACTGACGCCCAGCGCACCCTGGTCGTGGACCAGTCGAAGTACTGGGCGTTCAAGGTCGACGACGTCGACAAGCGCCAGGCCAAGGGCAGCGTGATGCCGCAGGCGATGAGCGAGGCCGCGCACGCCCTGGCCGACGAGACTGACCGCTACGTCGCCGGTTTTTACACCGGTGCCGTGCCGGCCAACACGCTCGGCACCACCGGCGCCCCGATCAACGTGCACACCGCGCCGACGGACTTCTACTCCAAGGTGTTGGTGCCGCTGCGCACCAAGCTGAAGAGGGCGAACGCGCCGACCGCGGGTCGGTACGCGATCGTGCCGCCCGAGGGCTACGCCTCGCTGCTGCTTGATGAGCGGTTCACCGACTACGGCAAGTCCGGGCAGACCGAGGCGCTGCGCAATGGCGCCGTCGGGCGCGCGGCAGGCTTCGAGATCTACGAGTCGAACAACGCCCCGGAGCCGACCGCGGGCGTGCACGTCGTGCAGGCCGGGGTGAACGGGGCCATCAGCTTCGCCGAGCAGATCAACAAGACCGAGGCCTACCGACCCGAGTCGAGCTTCTCCGACGCGGTCAAGGGCCTGGCCCTGTACGGCGCGAAGCTGATCCGGCCCGACGGCATCGCCATCGCCTACATCGACGCCACCCCCTGACCCTGGGAAGGGACTGATTCGCCATGGCGCGCACTGCTGTCGCCTACTCCAACCTGCTCCCCAACGCCAACGTTGCCGACTCGGCACTGACCGCGGTCACCCTCAACCCCGGCACGAACAACGGCCACCGCATCGCCTCCGCCGAGCCCGAGCGCACCGTGCTGCGCGTGGCCGCCGGGGCGACCGGCGGGAACATCACCATCAAGGCGGGCGCCAACCCGCCCGCCATCGCCGCCTCGATGGGCGACCTGGTCGTCAACGTCGCCGCGAACACCATCCAGTGGATCGGCCCCTTCGAGTCCGGCCGGTTCATCCAGAACGACGGGTCGATGCTCGTGGACGTGGCCGCCGCCGTGGTGCCCGGCACCATCACCGCCCTGCGCATCCCCAGGGGGGTCTGACCGTGACGAGCATCCACGTGCGCGGCGAGGGCGGGCAGGTCATCGAGATGGACCTGCCGCTGCCCGACGCCATCCAGGATCGGCTGACCAAGGGCCTGATCCGGCGGGTCAACGCCGACGGCTCCCCCTACACCGGCAGCGCCCCGCACCCCACGGTGACCGCGCAGACGGAGGGCCAGACGGGAGGCAGCGCGCTGACGGAGGGCCGCACGCCGCGGCCGGCCGTGAACGCCCGCAAGGCCGAGTGGGTCGGGTGGGCGGTCGGCGTGCACGGCATGGATCCCGAGGACGCCGACGCCATGAGCAAGGCCGACCTGATGGAACTCCCCGAGCTGCCCCAGCAGCCGGTCGTGGCAGACCACCCCAGCACCCAGACACCCGACCCGCCCGCCACCGCGCGCACGGACGGACGCCCCGACGAGGACGCCGACAAGTCCGAGTGGATCGCCTATGTCGTCTCCCAGGGCCAGCTGTCCGCCGAGGACGCGGCGAACCTGACCCGGGACGACCTGATCGACTTGGCCAAGTAGCGGAAGGGGGGCGCGCTCATGGCACTTCCCCCGCTGGCGACGGTCGCGGACTGCACGGCCCGGGGCCTGACCGTGGAGGGTCCGGAAGTGGCCCTGCTGACCACCTATCTGGACACCGCCTCGGCGGCCATCCGGGAAGCAGCCGGCGCCCCGATCAGTCAGACCACCTCCACCCTCGACATCGAGGGCGAGCTGGGTCAGTGGCTGTCCCTGCCCGGCCCGCCGGTCACCGCTGTCGCCGCCGTCTTCCTCGAGGACCAGGCGGTCACCGACTGGCGGCTGCGCTCAGGGCGGCTGTGGCGGGCAGGCGGATGGGCGCGCGGCGACGGCCCCGCCGAGGTCACCGTCACCTACACCCACGGCCTGCCGAGCGTGCCCGCCGACATCGTCGACCTGGTGTGCCGGATCGCGGCCACCACCCTGCTCGCCTACCGCTCGGCGGACGGCGGCGAGGGCCTGGCCGCGCGTGACGTGCGCTCGGAACGCATCGGCGACTACTCCGTGCAGTTCGGCGACGGCGGCCGCATCACCGAGATGGAGCTGCCCGAGTACCTTCGCGAGCAGCTGGCCGCCCGCTTCGGCGGCGGCATCTCCCTGCTGAGGTCGCGGTGAGCCGCGTCGGACGCCTGCTCAACCGCAGGGTGGCGTTGTGGCGGGCGAGCATGGCCGATGACGGCGGGGGCGGCCAAGAGGAGACCTGGCAGCAGGTGAACACCCTGCGCGCCCGCCGCTCCCAGCCGACCGCGCGGGAGCGACAGGCCGCCGACCAAGCCCAGGCCCGCCTCGATGAGACCTGGTACTTCGACCCCGGCGCCGACGTGCGCCGCGGCGACGAACTGCGCCCGCCCGGCCGCGCGCCCGCGGCGGTGTTCGCCGTCTTCGAGCCGTCCGAGGACGGCACCTACCTGCGGGCGGACTGCACCGTCCAGCAGCCCGTCACCGGAAACTGAGGAGCCCACCATGGCCATCCTGTCCGCGCAGCGCCTCCCGCTCGGCGGCCTGCAGCCCACCTTCGCCGCGGCCGCCGGCGGCGGCGACCAGGCACCGACCGGCGAGAAGCTGTTCCTGCTCGTCCGCAACGGTGACGCCGCATCCAAGACCGTCACCGTCGCCACGCCCAGCAGCATCGGGGACCTCCCCGTCGCCGACGCCCAGCAGGTCATCCCCGCCTCCGGCTCCGCGATGTTCCCCCTGAAGATGATGTTCCGCGATCCGGTGACCGGGCGTGCGGGCATCACCTACTCGGCTGTCACCTCGGTCACCGTGGCCGTGGTGCAGCTGCCCTGACCATGGCCCGCCGCTCCCGCCTGGAGGGCCTGGGCCGCGCCCTGCGTGCCGTCGAGCGCATCCCCGAGGCGATGAACACCGCCCGCACGGAGGCGCTGCACGAGTGGGCCGAGAACGTCCAGACCACGGCCGAGGACAAGGTGCCGCGCGACGAAGGCGACCTGTGGCAGTCCCTGGACCACCGCGTCACTGAGCAGTACGGGCGCGCCGAGGTCGGCGTGTGGGACCCCGGGCAGCTCGAATACGCCCTGTACGTGGAGAAGGGCACCAGTTCCATGGCCGATCAGCCCTACCTCGTGCCCGCCTTCAACGAGCACCGCCGTCAGGTGGTGCGCACCTACCGGGCCGCGTTCCGCCGGCACATGGGCGGAGGTGAATGATCATGCCCGCCAGAGTGACACTGCCCCTCTACATGCGGCTCGGCGCCCGCGGCAAGGAGCAGCTGGTCGGCTACACCAGCTGGGACCTGGACACCGGCGAGCCGACCACCGATCTCAGCCGGATGGAAGCCGCCTTCCCACAGATGATGGACGACAGCCCCGAGCTGCAGGCCTTCGGCATCGAGCGGGAGCGAGGGGAAACGTGACGGCCGCGCTGTGGCCGCTGCAGCTGGCCGTCTACGCCAAGGCCACCGGCCACGCCCCGCTCATGGCGCTCGTGTCGGGGGTGTACGACGAGGTTCCCGAGCAGGTCGCACACCCCTACGTCTCGCTCGGCTCGATCACCGAGACGGTTTCGGACGCCCACAACCAGCGCGGCCTGGAGGCCCGAGTCGTGCTGCACGTGTGGTCGAAGTACCGCGGCTTCAAACAGGCCGCGGCGATCCTCGACGCCCTCGACACCGCCCTTGACCGCCAGCCGCTCACCGTCTCCGGGTTCCGGGACGTGTCGATCGCCCACGAGCAGCACCAGGAGCTGCGCGACCCCGACCCCGACATCAGGCACATCAACGTCAGCTATCGCGTGTGGCTGACCAAGGCGTAAGGAGGCAGACCGATGGCTGGTCTGGACGCTTTCGGCACCCAGCTGCAGCGCGGCGACGGCGCCACCCCCACCGAGGCGTTCGCGCCCATCGCGAACGTCACCGACATCACTCCGCCCGGCATCGAGCGGGAGACCTACGACGTCACCGCCCACGACAGTGAGGAGGCCTGGCGGGAGTTCATCGGCGGACTCAAGGACGGCGGTGAGGTGGAGATCGAAGTCAACTACGACCCGCGCGAACACGACGCGCTGGCCTCTGACTTCGCCGACAGTGAACCCCGCTCGTACAAGGTTGTGTGGCCCAAGACGCTCGGGGAATGGAGCTTCAAGGCGATCCTGAAGGGCTTCGAGCCCGAGGCCCCGCACGACGACAAGCTCGCCGCCTCCCTCACCTTCAAGGTGTCCGGCAAGCCCGTCATGACGGTGGGCGCGTGATGGGCATCCCGCACCGCATCGAAGTGATCCGCGAAGGCTCTGTGGGGCGCGTCCTGGTCGATGGCACGCAACTGCCGTTCCCGATCCCCCGTGAAGCGATCACCGTCACGGTTCACCCCGAAGAGATCCCCATGATCACCCTGCACCTGTTCGCCGAGCAGGTCGAGGTCCGCAACAACCTGCACGCCGACACGAAAGAGACCGGCCGATGACGCAGTACCTGTCCGCAGAGCAGATCCTCGGCGCCGACGACCTCGCCTATGAGGACGTCGAGGTACCTGAGTGGGGTGGCACCGTGCGCGTGCGCGAGATGCCCGGCACCGAGCGGGACAAATTCGAGTCCCAGTTCATCGGCAAGGACGGTGTGGGCGTCCGCGCCGAGGGCATGGAGGGCTTCCGGGCCCGCCTGGCCGCCGCGACGATCGTCGACGAGCACGGCAAGCAGATGTTCCGCTCGGCGGCCGAGACCAAGCGGCTGGGTGAGAAGAACGCCAACGCCCTGCAGCGGGTGTGCGACGTGGCGATGCGCCTGTCCAAGATGAGCGAGGACGACGTCACCGAGCTTGCGGGAAACTGAGGGCCCGGCCACAGCGGCAGTTCTACTTCCGTTTGGCCGGGCACCTTGGCGCCCGCTCCGTGCGCCACCTGCTCGCCGACATGGGCGCGGCCGAGCTGGCCGAGTGGCGCGCGTATGAGCAGATCACCGGCCCCCTCGGCGGGGCCCGTGGCGATGTCCAGGCCGCCGTCATCGCCTCCGCGATCGTTGCGGCCAACCGCGGCAAAGGCCAGCGCATGCCCGCCCTGGCGGACTTCATCCCGCGCTGGGACCGCACACGCGTGCGGAAGACCCCCGAAGAACTCTTCAAGGCGGCCATGGCCGCGCACACCGCGCTCGGCGGCGAGGTGAACGTCCGGGACAACTGAATACGCGAGGGGGTGATGGCCTGTGGCCACCCTCGCGAGCATGACGGTGCGCCTGGGCATCGACACCGACCAGCTGCGCGCCGGTGCTGAACGCGCCAAGTCCACCCTGGCCGGGCTGGGCCGGGCCGTAGCTGGGCTCGGCGTCGGGGTGCCGGTGGCCGCGGCGGTCGCTGCCGGGGTGGGCGGCATGGCCGCCGCGTTCGCCTCGGCTGGTGTGGCGGCGAAGGCCTTCCAGCTCGCGGCCGGGCCGCAGCTGGAGGCCGTCACCGAGGCGGCCACCCTCGCCGAAGAGGCACAGAAGGCCGCCGCGGCCGGCGCCGAGGACGCCGCCGAGAAGCAGAAGGCCTACACCGATTCCCTTGCGGCCATGCCCCCGCACACGCGGGCGATGGCCAAGGAGTTCATCGGCCTCAAGAAGGACCACGCCGCCTGGTCGGATTCGCTGTCGTCCTCGACGATGCCGGTCTACACCAAGGGCCTGCAGCTCGCCCGGCGTCTGCTGCCGATGCTCACCCCGTTCGTCAAGGCAGCCTCGAAGGCGTTCGGGGAGTTCATCGACGAGATCGACCGGGGCACCAAGGGCAAGGGCCTGGAGACGTTCGCCCAGTCGATGGCCAAGGTCGCCGGCCGCAACCTCAAGTCGTTCCTGTTCGGCCTGAAGAACATCGCGGTCGGTATCGGCGGGGTCATCAAGGCGTTCCTTCCGCTGTCCGACGAGATGAGCGGCGGGTTCGAGGAGTCCACCGCCGCGTTCGCCAAGTGGGGCCAAGGGCTGGAGAAGAGCGAGGGGTTCGCGCAGTTCATCGCCCTGTCCCGGCAGGGCGCACAGACGTTGGGCACCCTCGCCCGGGCCGCGCTGAAGCTCGCGGTAGCGCTCGCCCCGCTGATCGGAGTGGCGGCGGCCATCGCGTTGACCCTGGCACGGATCATCAACGCGCTGCCTCCGCCGGTGGTGCAGGCCCTGGCCACCGCGATCCTGGTCGCGGTCGTCGCGTTCAAGGCGTTCAAGGCCGCCTCGGCGGCGGTCGATACCGCCTCGGCCCTGATGAACTCCCGGCTGGGCCAGCTCGCCCGCCGCTATCTGGCCACCGCTGCGACCAGCGTGAAGGCCGCCGCGCGGATCGCGGCCACCGCCGTCGTCAGCGCGGCGCGCGCGGCCGCGGCCTGGGCCATGGCCGCGGCCCGGATGGCCGCCACCTGGCTCGTGCAGATCATCCGCGTCGCTGCGGTCACGGCCGCCCAGTTCGTGGTGATGGCCGCGCGAGCGATCGCGTGGGCGGCGGTGATGGCCGCTCAGTGGCTGATTGCGATGGGCCCGATCGGCTGGGCCATCGCAGCCGTGATCGGCCTGGCCGCTTTGGTGATCGCCAACTGGGACGCCGTGAAGCAGGGGACCAGCACGGCCTGGAACGCCGTCTCGGGCGCCGTGCGGGGGGCTGTGAACCAGGTCCTCGCCGGGGTGCGGTGGCTGGCTCAGACCCCGGGCTGGGTCGGCGGCTGGTTCGGCAACATGAAGGACCGGGCCATCGGCAAGGCCATGGAACTGCTGGTCTGGGTGCGGGGATTCCCGGGCCGTGCCCGCTCCGCCCTGTCTGGCCTGGGCGGCGTTTTGCGCACGTCCGCGACCAACTCGTTCAACGGCTTCAAGGCGGCCGCCGTCAACCGGGCCGCGGCCTTCCTCTCCTGGGCGCGCGGCATGCCTGACCGCATCTCACGGGCAATCGGCTCCCTGAAAGATCTCCTCATCGACAAAGGCAAGGATGTCGTGCGCGGCCTGTGGCGGGGCATCAAGTCCATGGGCTCGTGGCTGAAGGACACGCTCATCGGCTGGGCCAAGGACATCATTCCCGGCCCGATCGCCGACGCCCTGGACATCGGCAGCCCCTCCAAGGTCATGGCGAACGAGGTCGGGCGGTGGCTGCCGCCCGGCATCGTCGAGGGCGCCGAGGACGCCCAGCCCGCCATGCAGCGCTCGCTGCGCGGCCTGGTCGACGTGCCCGGCCTGACCTCCATGCGGCGTACTCCCGCCAGCGGCGGCGCCTCGCAGAGCGTCAAAGTGCTGATCGAGCTGGCCGGGCCCGCGGACATGAAGCGTCTGATCTCACGCATCGTCCAGCTCGATGGCGGAGGCAGCGTGCAGAAGGCCTTCGGGTGACCAGGGAAGGAGACACCTGATGGCGTGGCCCAAGACGCCGTTGAGGATCCGCACCGAGCTGCTGATCGGCGGCACCTGGGTGGACATCAGCGCCCACGTCCTGAACCGGCAGACGGTACAGGTCAGCTGGGGACGGACCGACTGGTCCTCACAGGTCTCCCACTCCAAGTGCCCGCTGGCGATCAACAACCGCGATGGGCGGTACAGCGACGACAACCCGCACAGCCCCTACTACGGGCTGCTCGGGCAGAACACCCCCATCCGGCAGACGGTCACCACGCCCGCCGGCCTCGAGGTCTACCGGTTCCACATGGAAGTCCCCGAGTGGCCGCAGCGCTGGGACCTGTCCGGCCGCGACGTGTACGTGCCGATCGAGTGCGCGGGCATCCTGCGCCGCCTGGGCCAAGGCGCGAAGCCACTGCGCGACAGCCTGCGCCGGCACATCGACCGCGGGCGGCCGCTGGCCTACTGGCCGCTGACCGACGGCGAGGACGCCCGGCACGGCACCGAGATCATCCAGGGCAGCCAGCCCATGCGCGCGATCGGCGAGGCCGGATCCTTCTACCAGGGACAGCCGAACTGGGGGAAGGGCTCACTCGCCCCGTGGCTTGAGCCGGTGGTGGAACTGCCGCAGGAAACCATCGGCCTGATCACCGCCTATGTGCCGCCCCGGACGGTCACCGCATGGTCGGTCGACCATGTCCTGTCCAGCCCCGGGCCCGGCAACGTCACCCAGCTGAACGTCTTCGACAACGGCGCCCGCTCCTCCACAGTGCCGCAGGTGGAATGGGACGTAGTGGAGTGGGGCTCAGGCGGTTTCAACGAAGTGCAGCTGCGCATCGTCGAGCGCCTCGAAGACTCCTCCTCCACTGCGCTCCTGGCCACCGTCAGCAACCCGGGCATCTACGACGGAGGCGCCCACCATGTGCGGCTCACCGTCGCGGCGAACGGCAGCGGCCTGGCATGGACGCTGTACATCGACGGCGTATCCGTGGCCAGCGGCACCCGCGCCACGGGCTTTCAGCCGGTGGGCAGGATCACCTACCGGTGGGGCACGGTCGAGGGCGGCGGCGTCAAGACCAGCCCCGTCGGACTGGGGCACCTCACCTACTGGGACCAGAACGCGCCCGCCGCGGCCGCCACCTGGCGCGCCGTGCAAGGCCATGTGCGGGAGCTGGCCGGGCGGCGTATCGAGCGGCTGTGTGCCGAGCACGGCGTGACCTTGCAGGTCCACGGAAACCTCGACCACACCCCGCCCATGGGGCCGCAGCGACCCGCCCGTTTCCTCGATGCGCTGGACGCGGCCGCCACCGTCGACGGCGGGGTCGTTCACGAAGCCCGGAACCAGTTCGCCCTGGCCTACCGGACCCGCCGCTCGAAGTACAACCAGGGGATATGAGGGGGCCGCTATGGCGCTGAATGTGTGCTCGGTATGGATCGGCGCGACCACCGCGACCACCGCCCGCGTCAAGGCCCGGCTGACGGTTGCGGGTTCGGGCACGCTGCTGGTCGCCGACAACGAGGCCATGAGCGGGCCCGTCGTCATCGGACCGGTTGCCTCCGGCGGGGACAACGTCCTCACCTTCGACGTGACGGACTTGGAGGCAGGCGCCCAGTACTGGGTCCTCGTCGACGACGGGGCGCTGAATGTCTCGTTCAAGGCCACGTTCCGCACCCACCCCGGCGCGGTCGGCGAACCGCTGTCGTACATCTTCGGCGCGGCCGGGGACGCGGGCCTGACCGGCGACGGTGACGACAGTTACATCACCAGCGCAGTCAGCAACAACCCCGTCTTCGACACCATGCGCGCTCAGGCCGCCGCCGAGCAGTGGTCCTGGTTCTCCCACCTCGGGGACCTGCACTACCGCAACATCGCCACCAACAGCCCGGCAAGTTTCCGCACCGCCTACTTCGAGAACATGAACTACGGCCCGGTCGTGGGCCCCTTCCGCCAGGGCGACTTCTTCCGCTCCGTGGCGAGCACCTATGTGTGGGACGACCACGACTTCGGGCCCAACAACTCCGACCGCACCAGCGCCTCCAGGCCTGCCGCGCAGCAGGTCTACCGCGAGTGGGTGCCGCACTACCCGCTTCCCGACCCGGCGGGCATCTACCAGTCCTGGCAGGTGGGCCGCGTCCTGTACATCGCCAGCGATGTGCGGTCCTTCCGCGACCCCAACAGTGACCCGCTGACGCCGTCCAAGACGATGCTCGGCACCGCCCAGAAGGCGTGGATGGAGACCCTTCTCACCACCACGTCCGCCAAGGCTCTGGTGTGGCAGTGCCCGTCCCGCTGGGTGGGTGGCGATGACACATGGAACTCGTTCCCGCACGAGCGGGCCGAGATGATCCAGTTCCTGGGGGACACGGGCTGGCTCGATCGCATGGTCTTCATGACGGCGGACATGCACGCCACCTCGATCTGCTCCGGACCGAACAACCCGCACGGCTCCTTCCCGATGTTCATGTTCGCCTCCTTGGACGCGGGCGCCTGGTCCACGGGCCCGGAGTACGACATCGGATCGGTCGCCGGCCGCCGCCAGTACGGCACCCTGCGCGTGACCGACAACGGGCACACCATCGCCCTGACCGGCACCGGCTACCAGGACGGCTCTGTCCTGATGAGTCACACCGCCTACCTGCACGTCGGCACGCCCGTGCTCGCCCTGAACTACGCCGCCGGGCACATCAGCGCGCCTTTCGAGCCCACCAAGGACGACCAGGGGCTGCGCAACGAGGTCACCGCCAAGCGCGAGGGGGGCGGCGAATACACCTACGCGCTCACCGAGGGCGCCCGCTCCGTGCAGGATCCGCCCCACGGTGCCGGCCTCTACGACGACTCGATCAGCCTGGAGGTCGCCAACGACGACCAGCTGCCCGACCAGGCCGCCTGGCGCGTCCATCTGGGCACCGTCCCCCAGGCCCGTTACCCCACCGTCCACGTCGACCTGGCCGCCAACCCCGACTTGGCCGACGACGTCACCAGCCTCTACCTCGGCGACCGGGCCACCATCTCCACCCCGCCCCCGTGGCTGCCCCCGGACCCCATCCAGCTCATCGCCGAGGGCGGGACGGAGACCTACGCGCTGGAGCGCTGGAGTATGGAGGTCACCGCCTCCCCAGGCTCAGCGTGGACGGTTGCCCAGCTGCCGCCCGGGGACGCCTCGACCGCGGGCCCCGACCGGCCCAACCGGCTCGACACCTCCGGAAGCCACCTGCTCGCGGACGTCACGAGCACCGCCACCGAGCTGCTCGTGCACACCCCGCAGGACGCGCTGCAAGGCCATGCCCCCTGGATCAACTCCGAGGGCCTGACCGGGGTCCACCCGACCCACTTCCCCCTCGATCTGCGGCTCGGCGGGGAAGTCGTGCGCGCTGTCCTCATCAAGCCGCTCGGCTACGACACCTTCACCCGCACCGTGGCCGCGGGCAGCTGGGGCACCAGCACCGGCGGGCAGGCGTGGACGCTGGCAGGCGGCACCGCCTCCGAGCGGTCGGTCAACGGCTCGCGCGGCCTGGTCGCCATGCCGTCCTCGCCCTCAAGCGTGCGCTTCCAGGTCCTGCCCACGGCCGTGGGCGACTGCGAGATCCGGGCCCGCCTGTCGCTCGACCAGCTGGCCGCCGGGGCGAGCATCGTGCCCGGCATCCTGCTCCGCTACGTCGACACCGCCAACTTCTACCGGGCGCGCCTGCACTTCCACACCACATCGGGCCAGCTGTTCGCCTCCGTCACGCGGGACACGACACAGGTCGGCGGAACCCCTCAGATCCCCTACACCTACACCGCAGGCGCCGAGTTCGAGCTGCGCGTGCGGCTGATCGGGCAGCGCGTCCTGATGCGGGTCTGGCCGGTCGGCATCCCCGAGCCCGCACGGTGGCACCACGACGTCACCATCACCACGAACCCGATCGCCGCCGGACAGGTGGGGACCACGGTGTCCGCCTTCGCGGGGAACACCAACGTCAACCCCGTGGTGTCCGTCGACAACTTCGAGGTCATCACCCCGCAGCGCATCACGGTCACCCGCAGCATCAACACCGTGACCAAGGCGCAGACCGCCGGGACCGCCATCGCGCTCGCCCAGCCCGCCATCGTCGCTCTCTAGGAGGCCGCGTTGTCCTTCCCCCAGTGGTTCGCCGGGCAGGTCATGGTGGCCGACGCCCTCAACGCCCGCCATCCCAGGCTGGTGCAGCAGGAGAACGACCAGACCGTCACCAGCTCGGTTACCCCGGTCAACTCCGAGATCGTGTTCACGCCTGACCCGAACGCCACGTACTTGTACTGGCTGTGGATCAGCTACTCGGCCACGACCGCCAACGGGTTTCGCTGGCAGTGGCTCGCCAACGGCGCCACCTTCTGCTCCTTCACCCAGTCCATCTCCAGCCCCGGCGCAAGCGGCACCGCGAACACCGCCCAGTCCGTGAACTTCAGGCGGCCGGCCAACACCACCGGCCGCCTCGCGGGCGGCTCCGACGCCACCTCACCCCCGGCCAACTTCCACAGCGCCTACGACCAAGGCACCTTCACCACCGACGGCACGAACAGCTCGGTGACCCTCCAGTTCGCCCAGGCCGTCTCCCACGCCAACCAGACCATCCTGCGCGGCGGCAACCAGACCCGCATCGTCTACCAGCGCATCGGCTAACCCACCCTCGCCCTCGCCCCGCCGCCACCTCGGCCGCGGGGCTTTGTCACGCCTGGAGGCCTCATTGAAGCTCGTCACCAGATCCCAGTGGGGCGCCCGCCCCTACCGCACACCGAACGGCGCGACGCCCTACAGCCGAGCCCGCCGGGGCGTGAAGCTGCACTACCTCGGCACCGCCTACAGCGACCGCCCGCACGAGCGCTGCGACGACTACGTCCGCCAACTCCAGGCGCAGCACATGGACGGCAACGGCTGGTCCGACATCGGCTATTCGTTCATCGTCTGCACGCACGGCTTCGTGTACGAGGGCCGCGGCCTGCGCCGCCGCAACTCGGCGAACGGCGGCACGAGCCTGAACGAGCAGGACTATGCGGTCTGCCTGCTCGTCGGCTCCTCCGGACTCACCGAACCGACTGCCGAGCAGCTGCACGGCGCCCGCGACGCCATCGAGTACTGCCGCAGGGAAGGACCGGCCGGGACGTGGCTCGGCGGGCACCGCGACGGCTACGCGACCACCTGCCCGGGGGCCGCGGTGTACGCCTGGGTGCAGAAGGGAGCACCGCGGCCGGGCGGGGACGGCACGCCGGTGCCTGAGTACGAACCGTTCCCGGGCGCCAGCTTCTTCATGAGCGGGTCAAAGCCCGCCCTCGGCAGGAAGTCCCGGATCTTCACCGCGATGGGCAAACGCCTCGTGGCGGTCGGCTGCGGCCGGTACAAGGTCGGCCCCGGTCCGGTTCTCGGCCAGGCAGACGTCGACTCCTACGAGGCCTGGCAGAGGAAGTGCGGCTTCACCGGCGCGGACGCGAAGTGGCCGCCCGGCGAGGCGACGTGGGACCGCCTCAAGGTCCCCAACACCTGAAAGGAACGCCGATGAACGACGCCCTGCGTCATCCCGCAACAGAGCACCTGCTCCAGTACTTCACCAGCGACCACCTCCCCGAGCACCTCGCACGGGTCGCACGCCCCTGTGCGGACCTTGCCGACAAGGTCATTGCCGTGGTGCCGGACGGGCCCGAGCTGACCGCAGGGCTCCGCAAGCTGCTGGAGGCCAAGGACTGCTTCGTCCGCGCCGCTCTCGACACCACCAAGGAGCCCTAACCATGCGTATCTCCAGCATCGCCAAGTCGATCGTCGCCGGTGTCGCCGCGGGCTCGGCCGCCGCGGTCGCCGCCACCCAGGACGGCACCCTCGCCACCGGCGAGATCGTCACGATCGTCCTCGCCGTCCTCGGCGCGTGGGGCATCACCTACGCCGTCCCCAACAAGCCGAGCCCGGTGGTACCGACCCCCCCGTCCGAGCCGACGGTCTTCTGATGCGAGCGGCGGCCCGGCGGCTCCGCGCGCGGCTGGGCCGCCGCGGCATCGCACTCGTCCTCCTCGGCCTCGCCAAGATCTGCTACGGGCTGGGGTTCGCTCTCCAGCCCGACCCGAACCCTGTCGGCCTCGGACTGCTCACCCGGTGGGCGGACCTGCGCTGCTGGTCCTCGGTGTGGATCGTCTGCGGCGCGATCACCTTCGGGTTCGCGTGGCTGCGCGTCGGGCGCGATGGCCTCGGCTTCATGGCTGCGGTGGTCCCGCCGATCGTGTGGGGTGGCGCGTACCTGTGGGGCGCTGTGCTGGGGGACTACCCGCGGGGCCTGGCCATCGCCGCCTGGTACGCCATCGGCCACGTGGGACTGATCCTGTGGGCCTCGGGGGTCCCCGAACATTCCGTACCCCACCCCCAACTGCGGGAGCGTGGTAGATGACCGGCACATGGGGCGTCGTCGCAGGCATCCTCGGCTCCATCCTCGGCGCCACGGCGCTCCTCGGCAGCGGGCTCTTCGCCGCGCGGGCTACGCGGGCGGCAGCGCGGACCACGGCGGAGGCGACGCGCGCCCAGGCGCAGGCCGCCGCCGAACCCGCGCAGCGGCAGGCCGACCTGGCTTCGTTCCGCGAGATCAGAGACGAGATGAAGGCGAAGATCGAAAGGCAGAACGAGCGCATCGACGCCTTGTCGGGCCTGGTGCTCGCCTACTCCTGGACCGTCGACCGGCTCATCCACCGCATGCGGGCCGCAGACATCACCCCAGACCCCCGCGACATCCACGACCAAGTCCGCGAACACATGCACACGAGATCCTGATGAGGCCCCCCTTCCGCCTTCGGGCGGGAGGGGGGCCTTTTCGTGATGTGCCAGGTCAGTCCTTCTCGCCGATGGCCGCGCGCAGCCAGTCGAGCGGAGCCTGGGCAAGGAGCTGGTCGGCGAGTCGCTGCCCAGAGTCCGTCACGATCCGAGCCCGACTGTTCTTCACCCACCGCTGCGCAGACTCGAAGCCCTGCGCCTTGTATTCCAGCCCTTGCAGCATGCACTCCAGCTTGTCCGCGTCCCGTGCACAACGCGCTTCGAGCGAGTCCTGTGCCTCGTACTCGGCCACGACCGCCCGCACCGCGACGCGTAGAACCTCCGGCATGGCGGCCGTCTGGTCGGCGGTGACCTCCTGCGGGTCCGCCTTGCGCCCGATGTACTTGCGGCCCAGGTAGTTGACGTCGCCCGTTCGCGACTCCTGCGAGTCATGCCAGACCGCCATGTGGGCAGCACGGGCCGCGTCGGCCCCCTCCAGCGTGGCGATCACCGACGCGATGACGGATGTGCGCCACGAGTGCTCGGCTACGCTCTCAGGGTCGCGGACGCCCGCCATCCACCAGCCTGTTCGGCGAGCCGCTTTCAGCGTGCCCGCCTCCCACAGGAAGTGCGCCACGTCCGCGAGGTCCTCGTCAGCCACGGTGTCCCCTTTCACGCCTCGGCGAGGCGGATTGCGTACCGGATGCTCTCCAACTCTCGCTGAGCCTGCGGCGAAAGCTGTGGATCATCCAACAGCACGGGAATGCGTGCGCGCAGGGCCCTGCCTGTGGCCGACTTGGCGCGCAGCAGGTGGGGGCGAGCTGCGAGGAGTGCCCACAGAGTGTGGACGTTCAGATCGAAGAAGCCGTGTCGCCGCGTAAGGCCTTTGACCATGTGGGCCATCAGCCGTTCGCCGTGCCAGGGCCCGGGGGAGGCCTCGCCGATGAAGTCGTCCGATAGCTCTACCTGCTCGGCCTCGCCGACCCAGTACGCCCAGTAGTTCAGGTTCGCCGCCTCGGCCCGGTCGTCGTCTCCGAGTGTGCGCGTGATGAAGTGCGACATCCGGTCTCGGTCGCCTTGGCGAGCGGCCACGGCGGCGACGGAGCGGGAGTTGAGCCAACGGGAGAGCCAGTCGTCCGGCCGCTCGGTCCGCTGCTGATGCGCGAGCCACTCCCGCGTATCGGCGTCCCGGTCGAATCCACTGAGGTACAGGGCCTGTCGCCGGAGCAGGAAGTTTTCACCGCCGCGCGCCTGTTCGGCTGTCTCCCGCATCCGCGTGAAGAACCGCGTGCGGTCCTCGGCAGGAAGGTCGGGGGCTGTGGGAACAGGGCCGCGGCGCGGTCTCTTCGGCGGGGGCAACTTCCGGACCGGCGCCGGCGCTACCCCGTTCAGCGGCCATGTCAGCACCTCGACGAGATCACGTTGCATGACCCAGGCGCCGAGCGGGCTGGCTTCGGTGGGCGCATCATCGTCGAGGGCGCTGGCGAGCAGGACGTCCGCTTCCATGGCCCGTTCGAGGGCGGCAAGAAGCTCAGGGCCGGTCCCGAGGCGCATCAGGCGGTGACGGTGGACGAGCATCTGCCCGACGGGCACCGACGTCAATGGCCGCCGCCCTGATTCCCATCCAGCGATGGTGTCCGGGGAGACGCCGAAAGTCTCGGCGAAGGCGTCCTGCGTGTGCCCCAACTGCTCGCGAATCACGCGGAAGACGTATCCGGAGATGATGCCGGCTCGGCTGCGTTCGTGCTTGCCCTGACTGCCGGTCAGGGTTGAACGCATGTGGTGCTCCATGATCGGCCCCTTGCCTTGCTCGGCGAGCCCTACCCGTACTCACGGTCACTTCTGGCGGCAATCACCGCTACCTACTGTCAAGGGGTGATGACCGGCAACTCAGCGTAGTGGGAGTGGTGTCACGGTGGATGCCGTAGAGGGAACTTCGTTCGCCCTGCGAGGACCGGATGGTCCGAGTTCAGGTGAAGCTGCGGTCGACTGGATGGCGTGCGCCCAGCAGGCGCCGGCGCAGGCCCAGCGGGAGTGGAGGGACAACGGAGTCGCCCTACTCCCTCTCGGCTCGCGATTCGAGGCGGCCCGCCTCCCCGAGCAACTCGTGCTCGCGGCTATGTGCACGACGAACCCGCAGCAGATCACCGCGCTCCTCCCCCGAGCCCTCAACGGTCCCGTGATCTACGACAACCGGGCCATGGGTGGCACGTACTACGCCCTCATGCGGCCCCGCGCCGACCGCGCGTGGACGCACCAAGCTGTCGCACCGCGCCTCGGCGCGGGTAACTACCTCGTCGTGCCACGGCTCGACCGCACCCATCCGCCGGGCACGCACTGGGTGGTGACCCCCCGGTTCGGCGGCGACCTATGCGAGCCGGAGACCGTCGAGGCGCTCATCAGCTGCGGGCTCGGCGTTCGCCAGGAGGCGCAGCGATGACGCCGCAGACCAAGGCTCCGGAACTGGACCAGGTGGAGATCCGCCAGATGATCGCCTCGCACACCTACGGCTGCCACCGATGCCACATGCTGGGCCGCATCTGCCCCAAGGGCCGCAGTCTGCGCCGGGAACTAGAGGCCGACTGCGAGCCACCAGCCGCGTCACGCATGAACGGCGGCCCGAAATGAGTGAGGGCACCCGGTTCTGCTCGCACTGCGACGAGCCGATCACCAAGGACCACCCCGGTACGTCCACCCTGAAGCACTCCATCTCTGGTGCCGGCGCCCTCATCTGGACCCACAACGAATGCCCGCGGCTGCCCGCGTTCGTGCGCCGCTACCCCACCTAGACCCCCGGCGGCGCCCCTGGGGAGGGGCGCCGCCGGGATGAGGGCGGCCCGCCCGTCGCCGACCCCGGGGCGGGCCGCCCACCGCTACACGAGGTCGCGGAGCGGGACGGCAAGGGCGTGGGCGATGCGGAGCAGGGTCGAGAGGGTGGCGTCCTCGCCCGCCTCGACGCGCTGCACGGTCCCCCGGCTCAGACCAGACGCAATCCAGATGTCGTCCTGGGTCAGCTTCTGGCGGAGCCGCTCGGCGCGAATGGCAGCACCGACGGCCCGGCGGCGGTCGGCGATCCAGCTGTCATCCGCGGGCAGGTCTCGCACCTGCCCCAGCCAAAGGTGATCATGAAGGAATGTCTGCCCAATACATTAGGCTTTTTAGCGATCAAGCTCCCCGCCGTCAGCTTGGAGAGGCTCGTGCGGCGGGCGAGAGGGCGGCGGCTCCACGGCCTCCTGGGGCGGCCGCCCGCAGGCGGAAGGCCCCGACCGGAGAGACATCCCGGTCGGGGCCTTCTGGCGAAGATCACTAGGCCTTCGGGCCAGCAGGGGGCCAGCAGATGATCTCCAAGCCCCCGAAATCACGACGAAAGCCCAGTCGGGACCCTCCCCGAACTGGGCTTTCTCTGTAGACCGTGTGGGACTCGAACCCACAACCAATGGATTAAAAGTCCACTGCTCTGCCAATTGAGCTAACGGTCCTCGGTGGTGCTCCCCCGAGCATAGCGGGACACGGCCCGCCATCCGATCGGGTATCGCCCTAGACGAGCCTAGAAGGGCCCGGAAGAAAGGCAGTGGCCCCCATCCGAGTGCGGATGGGGGCCACTGTCAGTGTCAGCGCGGCTCAGTGCCGTCAGCCGTTGCGCTTCCAGCGCGGCTTGTCGTCACGGCGTCCGAAGGTGCCCGTGCCGGTGCCGGAGCGGTCGTCGCGGCGGTTGAACGACGGGCGCTCGTGGCCGCCGGAGCGGAAGCCGCCCGAGGGGCGGTCGTCGCGGCGGTCGCGGTTGAACGGGCGGTCGCTGCCGCGGTGGCCGCCGGAGGGGCGGTCGTCGCGGCGGAAGCCGGAACCGGAGCCCGAGGCACCGCGGTCGTCACGGCGCTCGAAGGAACGGCCGCCACGGTCGCCGCCCGAGGGGCGGTCGTCACGACGGAAGCCGGAGCCACCGCCACGGTTGTCGTCGCGACGGTCACGGTTGAAGCCGCCCGACGGACGGTCGTCACGGCGGAAGCCGGAACCGGAGCCACCGCCACGGTTGTCGTCACGGCGGTCACGGTTGAAGCCGCCCGACGGACGGTCATCGCGACGGAAGCCGGCACCGGAGCCACCACGGTCGTCACGACGCTCGAAAGAACGGCCGCCACGGTCGTTGCCACGGTCGCGGTTGAAGCCGCCACCCTCGCGACGGTCGCCGCCACGGAAGCCCGCACCGGAGCCACCGCGGTCGTCACGGCGCTCGAAGGAACGGCCGCCACCGCGGTTGTCGTCGCGGTTGAAGCCACCACGGTCGCCGCGGTCGCCGCGGTCTCCACGACGGTCACGCTCGTAGTTGCCGCGCTCGTCACGCTGCGGACGGCGGTTCTCGTACGAGGAGGAACGCTGCTCGCGAGCCGGACGCTCGGTGCGCTCGGCGACGGGCTGCTCCGGAACCGACACGGCGGCCTCGATGACGGCCTCGGCAGCGGCGGCGGCCTCGGCGATCGCGGTCTCCGGGTCCTCGCCGCGCTCGCGGGCGGCACGCGCGGTGAGGCGATCGGCCTCCTCGCGCAGCTCGGCGGCGCGGCGGGTGGCGCGCTCCAGCTCCTTGGTCAGCTCCTTGACCTCACGCTCGGCCTGGGTCGCGGCGTTGCCCGCGGAGTCGGCCTGGACCTCGGTCATGGAACGGGCGCCGGTGATCTCGGCGACCTCCGGGTCGAAGGTGCCGCCGCCGTTGATGATGTGGCGCGTGGCGTCGACGCCCGCGTCCTCCATCAGGCGGAAGATCTGGCGGCGCTGGTGCGGCAGGGAGAGGGAGACGACCGTGCCGCTGCGACCGGCGCGGGCCGTACGGCCCGAACGGTGCAGGTAGTCCTTGTGGTCGCCGGCCGGGTCCACGTTCAGGACCAGGTCGATGCCGTCGACGTGGATGCCGCGCGCGGCGACGTCGGTGGCGACGAGGGCGTTGACGTAGCCCTTCTTGAAGTCCTCCAGGACGCGGGTGCGGGCACCCTGCGTCATGCCGCCGTGCAGCGCGTCGGCCTTCACGCCCGAGTCGCAGAGCTGCTCGGCGATGCGGTCGGCGCCCAGCTGGGTGCGGACGAAGATGATCGTGCGGCCCTTGCGCGCGGCGATGGCGGCCGTGACGGGCGCCTTGTCGCGGGGCTTCACGATGAGGATGTGGTGCGTCATGGTCGTGACGTTGCCCTGGGCGCTGTCGACCTCGTGCGTCACCGGGTTGGTCAGGTAGCGCTTGACCAGCGTGGAGATCTCGTTCTCCATCGTGGCCGAGAACAGCATGCGCTGGCCGCCGGACGGGACCTGGTCGAGCAGCTCGGTGACCTCGGGCAGGAAGCCCAGGTCGGACATCTGGTCGGCCTCGTCGAGCACCGCGATCTGGGTGTTCTCCAGCGAGCAGGCGCCGCGGCTGATGATGTCGCGCAGACGGCCCGGGGTGGCGACGAGGATGTCGACGCCGCGCTCCAGGGCGTAGATCTGGTTGCCCATGGACGTACCGCCGCAGACGACCTTCATCTTGAGGCCGAGCACGTCGCCGTAGGGCTGGAGGGCGTCCGCGACCTGCATCGCGAGCTCGCGGGTCGGGGTGAGGATGACGCCGCGGGGCTTCTTCTTCTCGGTGCGGCCACCCTCGGCGAGGGTCGCCAGCATCGGCAGGCCGAAGGAGAGGGTCTTGCCGGAGCCGGTACGGCCACGGCCCAGGATGTCCTTGCCGGCCAGGGCGTCCGGGATGGTCGCGGCCTGGATCGGGAAGGGCGTGGTCACGCCGTTCTGGGCGAGCTTGCGGACGATGCCCTCGGGCAGACCGAGGTCCGAGAAGGTCATCTCGGGCTCGGCGTCGGCGTCGGCCTCGGCCTCAGGGGTGGTGTCGGCGTCGGGGGTGACCTCGGCGACGTCCTCGGACTCGACGATGTCGGTGGCCTCGACGGCTTCGACGGCCTCGACGGCGGTCTCGGCGGCCTCAGCGGCGGCCGTGACGGCCTCTACGCTCTCGGCGACCTCGACCGCGTCGACGGCGTCGGCAACCGCGACGGTCTCGACGATCTCGTTCTCGGGCAGGACGGCGTGGTCAGAACTGATAATGGACATGCGAAATGCGAAACCTTCCGGAGTCTCGGCACGCGCCCGTCAACTCCGTGATTTCGCAATGGACCGCCTCGATGCGGTCAGCCACGGCAAGGGAGAGTACGCGCCACGCGGCGCTCTTCTGTGTCGGCGCCGGGCAAATGAGTATCAAACGATCTACCACCATACGCACCCCCCACCCCAGATGGCAAACCGCCCCCACCTCACCCCCTCCCACCTGCGCATACGAGATTTCAGCCCCGCCCGCCGACCATCGGTGGCGCTACTGCGGTCCCGCCTCCGGCGACGGCTCCCGCTCCTCGATCCACGCGCTGCGCCGCTGCAGCTGCGCGCCCTGCCCCGATCCCTCGTGCGCCGACGAGGACGGCTCCGGAGTGGTCGGATCCGGCGTCGGGGTCGGCGTGGGCTTCGGCGGCTCGGGCTCCTGGGTCGGCCGCGTCGGAGTCGGCTTCGGCCGCGTCGGTACGGGCTTGACCGGTCCGCCGCCCGGTTTCGTCGGTCTCGCGGAGACCTGGGCGGAGGCGGAGCCCGACGGCTTCCCGCCCTGGGGGGCCGCGTCGCCGCCGCCCGAGGAGTCACCGCCCTTGCCCTTCCGCTTGCCCTTGGCCTTCCCCTTGTCCCGGCCCTGCCCGCGCTCGCCTCCGGACGCGATGTCGTCGCCCCGGGTCACGGACTTGCCGTCCGAGGCGGCCGCCCCGCCGCGATCGCCCGCGGAGCGTCCGGGCCGCGGCCCGTTTCCGTCGTCACTGATGCTCATGCAGCCCGCCGTGGCAGCGACGGCCACCGCGACCGCGGCCCAACGGATGGGAACGTACAACTGGCGCACGGCCGAGCACCTCCTGAGGCGCTGAGAATCGGGACGCCCTGCCCAACTCCCGCGGCCCGCAAGAGGACACGGACGACACCCACGCCCGCACCGCCCCCACACACCCGCATCAGGCCCCGCGCAACCGCTTTCGCCCGCCCCCACCCGGCCCCGTACCCGGACCCGCGCGACCGCTCTCGCTCACCCGTACCCGAGCGCGTGCAGCCGGGCGTCGTCGATCCCGAAGTGGTGCGCCACCTCGTGCACCACGGTGATCTCCGTCTCGGCGACGACGTCCTCCCGCGAATCGCACATCCGGAGCGTGGGCCCCCGGTAGATGGTGATGCGGTCCGGCAGCACACCCGCGTACCACTCACCGCGATCCGTCAACGGCGTCCCTTCGTACAGCCCGAGCAGCTCGGGATCGTCGGAGGGCGGCTCGTCCTCGACAAAGACGGCCACGTTGTCCATCAACCGCGTTAATTCCGGCGGAATCCGGTCAAGAGCCTCGCCGACCAGTTCCTCGAACTCCTCGCGCGTCATCTCCAGCACTCCCCCATTGTCGGCCACGCCACCGCCCCCGTCCCGGCATACCCACCACCGCAACTGGGCATACGGGACCAATGGCTCGCACTCGCCGCACCCGTACCGCAGGCGAACTGATCAGCCCACCTCACCCCTTCGCGCGCGCCCTCGGCCTGATAGCCGTCGTCCTCTTCGGCGCCTGGCTCGGTCTGCTGATCGTCGGCAGCGTGCACGCGCCCGTGGGCCCCATGGACACCCGCATGACGCTCCGGCCGTCCCTGACCGGCGGCACGAAGATCGACGTCTCCCCGCTCGGCGCCCTTGAGCTGCGCTCCCACACCGCCCCCATCCGCCTCGACGTGGACGTCGACCGCCTCGACCCGGTGCGCGCCCAGGCCCTGGTCGACCACCCCGAGCGGCTGGCGGGCCTCCAGGACGAGGTGGCGCGCGACGTCGGCCACGGCACGCTCGACCTGGCCATACGTTCCTGTGTCGCCGTCGTCTCGGGCGCCACCGCGCTCGGCCTCGCCGTCTACCGCCGCCCGCGCCGCGCCCTCGCCGCGGGCGGTCTCGCGCTCGCCCTGCTCGCGGCGTCGGGCACGGCCGCGTACGCCACCTGGAACCCGAAGTCGGTCCTCGAGCCCAAGTTCTCCGGCCTCCTCAGCAGCGCGCCCTCGGTCGTCGGCAACGCGCGCAGCATCGTCAGCGAATTCGACGTCTACCAGCAGGAGTTGGCCCGTCTGGTCACCAACGTCACCAAGCTCTACGACGTGACGTCCACGCTCCCCGCCTACCAGCCGGACCCCACCACCATGCGGGTCCTGCACGTCTCCGACATCCACCTCAACCCGGCGAGCTGGAAGATCATCGCCTCCCTCGTCGAGCAGTACGAGATCGATGTCATCGTCGACTCCGGCGACACCATGGACCACGGCTCGGCCGCGGAGAACGCCTTCCTCGACCCCATCGAGGACCTCGGCGCCCCCTATGTGTGGGTGCGCGGCAACCACGACTCGTTCACCACCCAGCGCTATCTGGAGCGCTTCAAGAACGTCCACGTGCTCGACGACGGCAAGGCCGAGACCGTCGCCGGCCTGCGCTTCGCCGGGATCGGCGATCCGCAGTACACCCCGGACCGCTCCACGAAACAGGAGGGCTCCGCCGTCCAGCACATGGCCGGCATCCGCCTCGCCTCGGCCCTGCGCGCCGAACGGGCGGCCGGTACGCCGGTCGACGTGGCGATCGCGCACAACCCGACGGCGGCGCGGGAGACGGACGGCGAGGTGCCGCTCGTCCTCGCGGGGCACGTGCACCGGCAGGAGATGGAGGTCATGGACGGGGGCACGCGGCTGCGGATCGAGGGCTCGACGGGGGGCAGCGGGCTGCGGGCCGTCGAGGGCAAGTACCCCGACCCGGTCGAGGCGTCCGTCCTCTACCTGGACCGTACGACCAAGCGGCTGCAGGCCTGGGACGAGATCAGGCTGGGCGGGCTCGGCCTCACGAAGGCGGAGGTCAGCCGTCACCTCCCCAAGGAGAACCAGCCCGGGGCGACGCCTTCCCCGACGGCGCCCTCCGCTTCCCTCCCGCCTTCCCCCACCCGGTCCGCCGGGGAGCGGGCCCCTGCCCCCCGATAACCGTTTTGGCGATACCTCCCCGCATCCCATATGCTTCTCACGTCCCCGACGCGCTGCAAAGCGCCCAGGCGGGCCTATTAGCCCTCATCGTCTAGTGGCCCAGGACGCCGCCCTTTCAAGGCGGTAGCACGGGTTCGAATCCCGTTGGGGGCACGCAACACTTGTGCGAGACTTGTGCTCGCACAACGCTTGGTCCTGTGGAGCAGTTTGGAGTGCTCGCCACCCTGTCAAGGTGGAGGCCGCGGGTTCAAATCCCGTCAGGACCGCTTGCGATTCCTCGCGGATCGCGTGGCTGGGTAGCTCAGTTGGTACGAGCGATCGCCTGAAAAGCGATAGGTCGCCGGTTCGATCCCGGCCCCAGCCACCTCTTCCGAAGGCCCCGCCCAACTGGACGGGGCCTTCGCCATTCTCCGGCCCCACTGGCTCGGCCCCGGCGGTTCGGCCCCGTCAGCCCGGCCTCGCTGGCCCGGCCCCGCCTTCCCGGCCACCCCGCTCCGGTCTCGTCGGCCCGGCCTTGGCGCCCCCGCTTCGCCACCCCGGCCCCGCCGGCGCGGCCCTGCCAGCCGGCCTCGCCGTTCACCGCCTCGGTGCCCCGGCACGCAGTCCTGTCCCGCCGCTTCGCGCCGGATGTTCCCCTCCCACCCACCCGTTCACCCCGCGCTGCAGGGGTGGGGGTTGGGGGGCTCCCCCAGGGTCGGGTGGGTCGGGGCCCTGGGGTGCCATGTCGGTGCGGCGAGACGGGTGGGTGGGTGGGGAACATCCGCCGCGGAGCGGCGGGGCAGGGCATCGCGCAGGCCCAGGCAAGCCCCGCTCAAGCCGCCCCGCCAGCGCGGGGTAAACGGGTGGGTGGGTGGGAGGAATCCGCCGCGGAGCGGCGGGACAGGGCATCGTGCAGGCCCAGGCAAGCCCATCCGCCGAGGAGCCGCAGGGGGCAGGGCATCGCGCAGGCCGAGGCAAGCCCCCCTCCGCGCGAAGCGGCGGTGTGGGTCAAGGCAGGCTCACACCCACGCGGAGCGGCCGCGCAGGCCCAGGCAAGCTCACACCCACGCGGAGCGGCCGCGCAGGCCCAGGCGATCCCCGCTCAAGGCGCCCCGCCAGCCCCCGCATGGGCAGCCGCACCTCCCCGCCCGCCCGGATGCCGATGCCGCCATACCCAGAACACCGCGCTGGAAAGCACCGCCCATCCCCCGAGCACCAGGAACGGGCCCGCATGCTGGTGGCCGCCGAAGTACACCGCCGTGTGCTGCGCGTTGACCGACGCCCCGGGCGGCAGCCACCGCCCGATGTGACCAAGCACCGACGGAAGCAGCGGCCACGACACCGCGCCCCCGGACGACGGGTTCCCGAGCAGCACCATCAGCCCCCACGTCGGCAGCATCGCCCACCGCCCGAACAACGTGTTGAACATCGTGAAGACCATCCCGGACGCGAACATCGTCAGCGCCAGAATCAGCCACGACTCCACGAACGGCAGATCCACCGCCCCCAGCCACCAGTCCACGACCGCCGCGATGACGAACGCCCCGAGCAGTGCGTACAGCGCAGTGAAGCCGATCCGTTCCGCCGGATTCAGCCCCCGCGCGTGCACGCTCAGCTGAATCGCCCCCACGAAGCCGATGATCACCGCGGCCAGTGAGATGTAGAAGATGGCGAGCCCCCGGGGGTCGCCCTCCTGGAGCGGTTTGATGTCCTTGACCGCCACCGGGACCCCGGCCTTCTCGCCCACCTTCGGCGCGGTCTCCGCGAGCACCTGCGCGACCGAGGCACCGGACGCCCCGGACACGTCCAGGGTCACCTTCTCCTCGCCCACGTCGAGGATCGCGAAGACCTTCTGCTCCTCCACGTCCCGCCGGGCCCCGGCCACGCTGTCGTACCGCCGCACCTCCAGCGAGGCGTTCAGCGCCTTCTCCATGCCGCCGAGGAAGGCCTTGCCGTGCGCCGCGTCCGGCGAGCCGACGACGGCCGTGGGGATGTGGTGGGGCGTCGGGTTCGCCATGGAGTACGTGTACGAACCGGCGAAGAGCCCGGCCGCGGCCGCCAGGATGAAGACCAGGACGATCGCCGGCAGAAAGGGCGACTCCTTGAAGGCGTCCCACCGCTCGGCACGGGTGGGGACCCGCCCGTGCGCGCCATGTGGATGCGGACTCTCCCGCGAAGGCTGACTCTGCTCTCCCGGCTCATGATCAGGCATACGAATACGCTAAACCACACATAAGACATATAAGGCACATAAGGGCGGAATCGCGCGCAAGCTAATCACTAAGCCGTGAATACCTACCCACTCACTCAGCAGCCGACGAAACGGACCTTTCCCTCCGCCGCCACGCCCGCACCCCGAGCACCACCCCCGTCACCACCACGACCGCCGCCAACAGCACCGAGTCCGGCACGGCCCTGCCGACACCGGAGGCCCACCGCTCCACCGCGAACGAGTCGTCCACGTCAAGCAGCCCCGGCAGCGCGGTCGTCCCGTCGTAGGCGAGGAAGAGCGCCCCGAGGCCGATGAAGAACAGCCCGGACAGCAGCGAGGTCGTGTGCAGTTCGAACCGGCCGAGCCGGAAGGCCCGCCCCCGCAGCCAGCTGCGCCGCCCCAGCTCGAACCGCTCCCAGAGCAGCGCGAGGACGAAGAGCGGCACGGCCATGCCCAGCGCGTAGACCGCAAGCAGCAGCCCTCCGTACACCGGACTCCCGCTCACCGCCGCGACCGTCAGGACGCTGCCGAGGATCGGCCCGGCGCAGAACCCGGCGAGCCCGTACACGGCCCCCAGCGCGTACACGGAGACGGCGGTCGTCGGCCGGATCCGCCCCGAGAGCTCCGCCATCTTGCGTGAGGCGAAGCCCATCCCCACCACCTGGAGCACCCCGAGCCCGATGATCAGCCACCCGGCGACGAGCACCAGCTGGTCGCGGTGGCCGAAGAAGAACCGCCCCGCGTACGAACCGGCCGCGCCCAGCGGCACCAGGGTCGTGGCGAGTCCGGCGTAGAAGATGCCGGTCCGCGCGACCAGGCGGGACGTGGAGTCGATCGAGTACGCGAAGAAGGCGGGCAGGAGCAGCGCGCTGCACGGGCTGACGAGCGCGAGCAGCCCGCCCAGGAACGCCGCGAAGTACCCCACATCCGCGGTCACTCGGAGCCGCCCTTGCCGCTCCCCTTGCCCCGGGAATCCGCGGCCTTGGCCGCCGCCTCGATCGCCTGGCCGAAGACCTCGTCGGGCTGCGCGCCCGAGATGGGCCGCCCGTTGACCAGGAAGGACGGCGTGGACGTGGCGCCGAGCCCGTACGCCTCCTCCTGGTCCTTCTTCACCGCCGCCTTGGCCGCCTCGCTCCCGGCGTCGCGCACGAAGCGGCCGACATCCTTGACCCCGGCTTCCTGGGCGAGTTCCTGCAGCCGGTCCTCGCCGAAGCCCTCCTCCTTGGCCCCCTCGGCGTACGCGGCTTCGTGGAACTGCCAGAAGCGCCCCTGCCTCCCCGCGGCCCACGCGCCGCGCGCGGCCCGCTCGGAGTCCGCGCCGAAGATCGGGAAGTTGCGCCACTCGATGCGCAGGACGCCCTCGTCCACGTACTTCTTCACGAGGCCCGGCTCGGTGTCGCGGGCGAACTTCCCGCAGAAGCCGCACTTGAAGTCGGCGTACTCGACCATCACGACGGGCGCGTCGGCGCGGCCCTGGGCGAGCGGGTCCTTGGCGTCGCGCCGCGCGAGCTTCTCCAGCTCGGGGTAGACCCCGGCCTGCGCCTCGGCCGAGGGCGCGGCTCCGGCGGCGGCCTCCTTCACGGTGCCGCCCGAGGAGTCGGAGGGCTTGGTCGCGGTGTAGGAGGCGGCGCCGAGCAGCGCGGCGGCGACGGCGACGCCCGCGGCGATGGCGATGTTCTTCTTTTTGTTGTTGTCGTTCTGCGGCATCAGGAGGTTCTCTCTGTTCCTGTACGTGGTGGAAGGGCCCGGACGCGGGCGCCTCTACACACGCAGGACAGAGAGGTCCACGGGGGAGGGCGGCGCGAGCGGCGGCGGCCCCCGCACCGGCGTCACATCGAGGACGGCCTGGTCGCCGCTCCAGGAACCGGAGCCACCGTGGGCCTCGTACAGCGCGGGCAGCAGATCGTGCGCGGAGCTGGAGCGCGGCGGCGACACGGGGTGCTGCCCCGCGTCCCCCTGCCCGCCCTTGCCGCAACCGGGCCCGTCATGGCTCTGCGCCGCGTGCGCCACCGCGGGGACCGGCGCCTCGGCGTGGACCGGCGCCTCGGCGTGCGCCACCGAGGGCCCGCAGAACCCCCCGAGCACGACGAGCAGCACCACCACCAAGGGGCACCACGCCGTACGCGCACGGGTCAACATGCCCGGAATCGTACGTGCCGGGACACCGCGAAGGGGAAATCGGTTCGCCACCGCCGAGCGGCGGGTGAGATCCTGGACGGCGTATGTCTACGCAGCCCGCCCTCACCCTCGACACCCTCGCCCCCCGCCTGACCGAGCTGTCGCTGCGCGACGAGCACCGGATCGGGCGCCGGCTGGAGGGTGCACGCCGGATCCGCAAACCCGAGGCCCGCGCCGCCGTTCTCGCCGAGATCGCGGCGGACGTGGAGAAGGCCGAGGCGCGGATGGCCGAGCGCGGCTCCCGCGTGCCCGCGATCACCTATCCCGAGCAGCTGCCGGTCAGCCAGAAGAAGGACGACATCGCCGAGGCGATCCGCGACCACCAGGTCGTGATCGTCGCGGGCGAGACTGGTTCCGGCAAGACCACGCAGATCCCCAAGATCTGTCTGGAGCTGGGCCGGGGCGTGCGCGGCATGATCGGCCACACCCAGCCGCGCCGCATCGCGGCCCGTACGGTCGCCGAGCGCGTCGCCGAGGAGATGGACACGCCGCTCGGCGAGGCCGTCGGCTGGAAGGTCCGCTTCACGGACCAGGTCAATCCGGACGGCACGTTCATCAAGCTGATGACGGACGGCATCCTGCTGGCCGAGATCCAGACGGACCGCGAGCTGCGCGCGTACGACACGATCATCATCGACGAGGCGCACGAGCGTTCGCTCAACATCGACTTCCTCCTTGGCTACCTCGCCCAGCTGCTGCCAAGGCGCCCGGACCTGAAGGTCGTCATCACCTCGGCGACCATCGACCCCGAGCGCTTCTCCCGGCACTTCGGGGACGCCCCGATCGTGGAGGTCAGCGGCCGGACGTATCCGGTGGAGGTGCGCTACCGCCCGCTCCTCGAAGACGACTCGGACGACTCCGACCGCGACCAGATCACCGCGATCACCGACGCCGTCGAGGAGCTTCAGGCCGAGGGCAAGGGCGACATCCTCGTCTTCCTCTCCGGCGAGCGCGAGATCCGCGACACGGCGGACGCGCTGAACAAGAAGAACTACAGGTTCACCGAGGTCCTGCCCCTGTACGCACGGCTCTCGCACGCCGAGCAGCACCGCGTCTTCCAACAGCACACGGGCAGACGGATCGTCCTCGCGACGAACGTCGCCGAGACCTCGCTGACCGTGCCGGGCATCAAGTACGTGATCGACCCGGGCACGGCCCGCATCTCCCGCTACAGCCACCGTACGAAGGTGCAGCGGCTGCCCATCGAGGCGATCAGCCAGGCCAGCGCCAACCAGCGCAAGGGCCGCTGCGGCCGTACGTCGGACGGCATCTGCATCCGGCTCTACAGCGAGGAGGACTTCCTCTCCCGCCCCGAGTTCACGGACGCGGAGATCCTCCGTACGAACCTGGCCTCCGTCATCCTCCAGATGACCGCGGCCGGCCTCGGCGACATCGAGAAGTTCCCCTTCATCGACCCGCCGGACCACCGCAACATCCGCGACGGCGTGCAGCTCCTCCAGGAGCTGGGCGCGCTGGACCCCACCCAGAAGGACCCGAAGAAGCGCCTCACCCAGCAGGGCCGCAAGCTGGCCCAGCTGCCGGTCGACCCGCGGCTCGCCCGGATGATCCTGGAGGCCGACAAGAACGGCTGCGTACGCGAGGTCATGGTGATCGCGGCGGCCCTCTCCATCCAGGACCCGCGCGAGCGCCCGGCCGAGAAGCAGGCGCAGGCCGACCAGCAGCACGCCCGCTTCAAGGACGAGACCAGCGACTTCCTCGCGTACCTGAACCTGTGGCGGTACGTCCGTGAGCAGCAGAAGGAGCGCGGCTCGTCGTCCTTCCGCCGCATGTGCAAGGCGGAGTACCTGAACTTCCTGCGCATCCGCGAATGGCAGGACATCTATACGCAGCTGCGTACGGTCGCCAAGCAGCTGGGCATACACCTCAACGACGAGGACGCCCCCGACGACCGCGTCCACATCTCCCTCCTCGCCGGACTCCTCTCCCACATCGGGATGAAGGACGTGAAGGAGTCCAAGGACAGCGGCAAGGACAGCAAGGACCCCAAGCAGCGCGGCGGGCGCAACGAATACATCGGCGCCCGCAACGCCAAGTTCGCGGTCTTCCCCGGCTCGGCGCTCTTCAAGAAGCCGCCGCGGTTCATCATGTCGGCGGAGCTGGTGGAGACCTCGCGGCTGTGGGCCCGCGTCAACGCGAAGATCGAGCCCGAGTGGGTCGAGCCGCTGGCCGAGCACCTCCTCAAGCGCACGTACAGCGAGCCGCACTGGGAGAAGGACCAGGCGGCGGTGATGGCGATAGAGAAGGTCACGCTGTACGGCGTCCCGATCGTCACCGACCGCAAGGTGAACTACGGCCGCATCGACCCCGAGGTCTCCCGCGACCTCTTCATCCGCAACGCGCTCGTCGAGGGCGACTGGCGCACGCACCACAAGTTCTTCGCCGCCAACCGCAAGCTGCTCACCGAGGTCGAGGAGCTTGAGCACCGGGCCCGGCGCCGGGACATCCTCGTCGACGACGAGACGCTCTTCGACTTCTACGACCAGCGGGTGCCCGCGGACGTCGTCTCCGGCGCGCACTTCGACTCGTGGTGGAAGAAGAAGCAGCGGGAAGAGCCCGAACTGCTCGACTTCGAGCGGTCGATGCTCATCAACGAGAAGGCCGGTGACGTCTCCAAGGACGACTATCCCGACTCGTGGCGGCAGGGCCCGCTGAAGTTCAAGGTGACGTACCAGTTCGAGCCGGGGGCGGACGCGGACGGTGTCACCGTCCACATCCCGCTCCAGGTCCTCAACCAGGTCTCCGACGAGGGCTTCGACTGGCAGATCCCGGGTCTGCGCGAGGACGTGGTCATCGAGCTGATCCGCTCCCTGCCCAAGCCGATCCGGCGGAACTACGTCCCGGCGCCCAACTACGCGAAGGCGTTCCTGGACCGCGCGGTCCCCCTCCAGGAGCCGCTGCACGTCACGCTGGCGCGCGAACTCCAGCGGATGGTCGGGGTCCCGGTCTCCCCCGACGACTTCGACCTGACGCGCGTACCCGACCACTTGAAGATCACGTTCCGGATCACCGACGAGCGGCGTCGCAAGCTCGCCGAGGACAAGGACCTCGAAGCGCTCAAGCTGCGGCTCAAGCCGAAGGCCCGGCAGGCGCTCTCGCAGGCCGCCGCCGCGACCGCCGAGCGGACGGGCGGCTCGGCCGTGGAGCGTACGGGGCTGACGGACTGGAGCATCGGCGCGCTCAGCCGCGTCTTCGAGACGCGACGGGCCGGGCAGCCCGTGAAGGCGTACCCCGCCCTCGTGGACGACGGCGACACCGTCTCCGTATGCCTCTTCGACACCGAGGCGGAGCAGCGGCAGGCGATGTGGCGCGGCACGCGCCGGCTCATCCTGCGCAACATCCCGGTCAACCCCGGCAAGTTCGCCTCCGACAAGCTGACGAACCAGCAGAAGCTCGCCCTGTCCGCGAATCCGCACGGGTCCATGCAGGCGCTCTTCGACGACTGCGCGATGGCGGCGGCGGACAAGCTGATCGCGGACTTCGGCGGGCCCGTCTGGGACGAGGCGTCCTACCGGGCGCTCTTCGACAAGGTGCGGGCGGAGATCGTCGACACCACCGTGCGGGCCGTCGGCCAGGTGCAGCAGGTGCTCGCCGCCTGGCAGGCCTGTGAGCGGCGCCTGAAGTCGACGAAGAGCCCCGTGCTGCTCGCGAACCTCGCGGACGTGCGGGAGCAGCTGAACTCCCTCATCAAGCCGGGCTTCGTGACGGAGACGGGCCTGCGGCGCCTTCCCGACCTGATGCGGTACATGGTGGCGGCGGACCGGCGGCTCCAGCAGATGCCGACCAACGTCCAGCGGGACACCAGCCGTATGGAGAAGGTCCAGGAGATGCGGGACGAGTACCTGTGGCTCCTGGAGCAGCTGCCGCGGGGCCGGCCCGTGCCCCAGGAGGTCCTGGACGTCCGCTGGATGCTCGAGGAGCTGCGCGTCAGCTACTTCGCGCATGCGCTGGGCACGGCGTACCCCGTCTCGGACAAGCGGATCGTGAAGGCGATCGACGCGCTGGCGCCGTGAGCGCGGGCGCACGCAGGGTGAGTTCGACCGCCGGGCCTGCGCTGCTGTAGAGTCCTGTCTCGCAGCACAGCGCGCAAGCGGGTGCCGCGAAGCAAGGTCCTGTGGAGCAGTTTGGAGTGCTCGCCACCCTGTCAAGGTGGAGGCCGCGGGTTCAAATCCCGTCAGGACCGCAGTTATGAAAGGGCCCGCAGCCGAAACTGGCCGCGGGCCCTTTCGCATACCCCTGCGCCCGCCGCTCGCCGCCCTGTCAAGGTGGAGGCCGCGCCCGCGGCGAAGCCGCAATCAGACACAGCAAATCCCGTCTGGACCGCAGTACGGAAGAGCCCGCAACCGAAACTGGCCGCGGGCCTTTCGCATGCCCCCGGCTGCCGTGATTGCGGCCCCTCCCCCCATGCCCCCGCGCCCGCCGCTCGCCACCCCACCAAGGTGGAGGCCGCGCCCGCGGCGAAGCCGCAATCAGACACAGCAAATCCCGTCTGGACCGCAGTACGGAAGAGCCCGCAACCGGGATCGGTTGCGGGTCCTTCCGCTTGCCCCGGGCCCCGTAGCGGCGGGCCCTTCTGCTTGCCCCCGGCCCCCGCGCCGCCCCGCGACAAGGCGTCAAGGGTGCCGCAGAGGCATCGCCCCCGCCCCCCACCAGATCCGGCCCGTTCTCGTGTTCGCGTCTTGACTGCGTCACATTCCGCCGGTACCCCAGACAACAGGGAGCCGACGGCGGGCTCCCCACGGGAGGTGACGCATGTCTGCTTCTTCCGCGTCCGCGCGGCACGAGACCCGTGCTCTGCTGCGCGCGCACCTCGCGGCGGCCTCCGGCTACCGCCATCTCACCCGGCACTGCCCCATCTGCCACCGGCTGCTGAGGCTCGCCCTGGAGCCCTCCCCGCACCGCCCCGGCGAGTGCGAGGTGGCCGGGGCCGGCTTCGTCCAGGAGAGCGCCGTACGCGAGGCGCTCGAAGGCGAGTCGGCCGAGCAGAAACGGGCCGAGCGGGGCGAGGACGAAAGTCCCGCCAAGGCATGACCAAAGCCGACGCGCGGCCCGCACCCCGGGTGGGAGGCTGAGAGGCGTGGGCCCAACACCCCTCTAGCGCAGGGGTATCGCACACAACAAGCCGCACGGCGTGTGACGGGTGTCACCGAACAAGTTTTACGAACACCCGAACTTACACCCTCCCTACAACGGGCCAATTTAATATGTGCAATTGCACCACCCCCGGGACGCGCCCCACGGCCCACCCTCCGCGCACCTCGGGGCACGCCCCGAAGGCGCCCCCAAGGCCCCCTCAGAGTGCAACAAGGCCGCTCGCGGCCCCGCCCGCCGGCCCACCCCGGCGCACAAAAAAGATCGCGCTGGACCCGGCGGAGTCCAGCGCGATCAAAGACGACGCACCCATGCGGCTCAGGCGGGCGTGGATCCCGTTGGGGCGGGACCCTCGTCGTGTGTAGCTATATGTCGGACGTACGACCAGGTTGGGGGACCCGGCAGTAGTGGTGCTCTTCGCCCGAGTTGTGCGGGTTACTGCTGGTTGAGCGGTACTTCTGGCGTACGTCAGGCCTCGCTGCGCTGCTGCGGGATACCCGCGAGCAGTGCGCGGACCTCAGCCTCGCGGTAACGGCGGTGTCCGCCGAGCGTGCGAATCGACGTGAGCTTGCCAGCCTTGGCCCAGCGCGTCACCGTCTTCGGGTCGACGCGGAACATCGTGGCGACCTCAGCCGGGGTCAGCAGCGGCTCGGCATCAGGGGTGCGAGCGGTCATGAGCGGCCTCCTCGGGAGAACCGAACCTTCTCGGTTCATTCCTCTAAATTCTGCACCTTGACCCGCGTTGCCCGAAATGGCGGACGCGAGTCGAGTCGGTTATAGGACGAACGGCTTGTCCTCGGCACTACAACTACACCATCCGTCCAGCCACGTCGGCCAAACCGATGGAATTGCCCTCCCAGGTGTTCATCACCGACGGAAGCCGATGGACCATGCCATAGCGGACAGTCACGCCACCGTGACGATCAGTCACAGAGCGATCAGGAGTCAACAGACCCCCCATAGAGTGCAATGCTGAGCATTCCGCCCGTACATGGGCGGAAGGAGCCCTCCCCGGGCTCCTTGTCCTATTTTGGCACGAGGGGGGGCGATGGGCGCAAGGGCGCAGTAAAGTGCGGTCCGTCACGCTTGACACAAAGGCCCGGATCGGGACCTACGTCCCGTCACACGATGACCTCGGCCTCGCAGTTCACGAATCAGCCCACGGATCAGTTCGCGGATCAGTTCGCGAACTGGAGATGCCGGACCGCCCGCCACCGCTCCACGAGCCTCGCATACGCCTCGCCGGCCCCCTCCCCGTCACCGGCGCGCAGCGCCTCGATCCCCTCCGCGACATCCGCCGCCGAGTGGTCCCCGTCCAGCTCCTCGGCGGAGAGGGCGTGCACGAGCCCGCCGTAGTCCAGCTCGACCAGGGAACGCGGGTGGAACTCCTCCAGCCACCGCCCGACGTCCATGAGCCCCTCGATGAGCGGCGTCTCGTCCAGCGCGTCCCGCAGCGCCTTGAGGCCGCGCGCGACCCGGCGCCGGGCCTGGACCATCGGCGTGCGGTAGCGCAGGACCGGCGGGGCACCGCGCGCCCCCTTGTCGTCCTTGCCCTCCTTGCCGTCCCCCTTGTCGTAGCGGCGCTCCTTGTCCGAGACGAGGACGAACCAGTGCAGCGGCACCTGCCACGTCGACGTACGGATCCAGGGCCGCGCGTCGGGGTTGCGGGCCAGCCACTCCTCGTAGTCCGCCGCCGTCTGGCTGCGCAGCACCGGCGGGAGCACCGCGTCGAGGACGGGCGTGGGCAGCTGCCCGGCCAGTTCCCCCATGGCCTGCCAGCCGCGCAGCCGGGTCCGCCACGGACAGACGCACAGCACGCCGTCGACCTCCAGGAGGAACGCGTCCCTGCTCTCGTGCACCGGCACCGGCACCGGCGGCGTCGAGACCAAGTCGGCGAGCGAGCGACGGAGTTCGTCCTGGTACGAGGGGCGGTCCGGGCGGCGGGCGTAGCGCGCCCAGTGGTCGCGCTCCGGCTCGGGGAAGGCGGCCAGCGGCTCATAGACGCGCAAGTAGGACGCGTATGGGACCGTCACCGATGACACCTTGGGCACGGCTGCTCTCTCCCCCGGGTACGGACCCGAAAACACTGCTGATCGCGCCGTGGCTGAACAGCGCGGTGGACAGGCTCTAGTCTCATGCCCATCGGGCCCCCGCCACCCGTACGGGAGCCCGCCCACCGCCGCTACTCGACCGGGAGTCACCACAGTGACCGATGCAGACAACGGCGTCCTGCACACCCTGTTCCACTCGGAACAGGGCGGCCATGAGCAAGTAGTGCTCTGCCAGGACCGCGCCAGTGGCCTCAAGGCCGTCATCGCCCTCCACTCCACCGCCCTGGGCCCCGCCCTCGGCGGCACCCGCTTCTATCCGTACGCGAGCGAGGAGGAGGCCGTCGCCGACGCGCTGAACCTCGCGCGCGGAATGTCGTACAAGAACGCCCTGGCCGGCCTCGACCACGGCGGTGGCAAGGCCGTGATCATCGGTGACCCCGAGCAGATCAAGAGCGAGGCCCTGCTCCTCGCCTACGGCCGCTTCGTCGCCTCGCTCGGCGGCCGGTACGTGACGGCGTGCGATGTCGGCACGTACGTACGCGACATGGACGTCGTCGCGCGCGAGTGCCGCTGGACGACCGGGCGCTCCCCCGAGAACGGCGGCGCGGGCGACTCCTCCGTGCTCACCGCCTTCGGTGTCTTCCAGGGCATGCGGGCCTCGGCCCAGCACCTGTGGGGCGACCCGACGCTGCGCGGCCGCAAAGTCGGCGTCGCGGGTGTCGGCAAGGTCGGCCACCACCTGGTCGAGCACCTCCTGGAGGACGGTGCCGAGGTCGTGATCACCGACGTGCGCGAGGAGTCCGTCAACCGGATCACGCACAAGCATCCGTCGGTGACCGCTGCGGCGGACACCGACGCGCTGATCCGCACCGAGGGGCTCGACATCTACGCGCCCTGCGCGCTGGGCGGCGCCCTGAACGACGACTCCGTCCCGGTGCTGACCGCGAAGGTGGTGTGCGGGGCGGCCAACAACCAGCTCGCGCACCCGGGCATCGAGAAGGACCTGGCCGACCGGTCGATCCTCTACGCGCCCGACTACGTGGTGAACGCGGGCGGCGTCATCCAGGTCGCCGACGAACTGCACGGCTTCGACTTCGACCGGTGCAAGAAGAAGGCCGCGAAGATCTTCGACACCACGCTGGCCATATTCGCTCGCGCAAAGGAAGACGGCATTCCGCCGGCCGCGGCGGCCGACAGGATCGCCGAACAGCGGATGGCCGACGCGCGCTGACCGCATGGCTCGGACGCCCGCCGGCGCCTCGGGGAGACAAGACTCACCCCCGTCGGCGGGTCGCCCGCCAAGAAGAGGTTAAAATCGCAGTTGACCAGCGAGGACGGGGCTCCTCGCGGGTTCTGCGCCGAGGCGCGTCCTGCGGGCGACGTACCGTATGGCCGCAGGAACAGGTACCGTGGAAGCCCTACGGACCGGTCTCTCCGAGGAGAGTCCGTCCTAGATCATGAACGCGTGTCAAGACTCTGGGGCCGTCGAGCCCCGTATCCGAGGGGGTCGAGCCATGGGGCGCGGCCGGGCAAAGGCCAAGCAGACGAAGGTCGCCCGCCAGCTGAAGTACAGCAGCGGCGGGACTGACCTGTCGCGTCTGGCCAATGAGCTGGGCGCTTCGACTTCGCAACAGCCGCCGAATGGCGAGCCGTTCGAGGACGACGACGAGGAAGACGACCCGTACGCCCAGTACGCGGATCTGTATAACGTCGACGACGAAGAGGACTCCGACGAGTCCGGTCCGTCGTCGCAGCGCCGCGGCGCTTGACCTCGTTGTAGCGACTGCACTTCACCCGGTCCGGGGTGGTCTCCACACCGGACCGGGTTTTGTGCTGCCTTGAGCGGGTCCCGCCGGTTCTACTTGGCGTAGTCACCGATCAGTGCGGCGCCCGTCGCGTGCTCGCCGCGCTCGGTGATCTCACCGGCGACCCAGGCCTCCACACCGCGGTCGGCCAGGGTGGTGACCGCCGCGTCCGCCGACTCCTCGGGGACGATCGCGATCATGCCGACGCCCATGTTCAGCGTCTTCTCCAGTTCGAGCCGCTCCACCTGGCCGGCCTTGCCGACCACGTCGAAGACCGCGTCCGGGGTCCACGTCCCGCGGTCGACGATCGCGTGCAGACCGTCCGGGATGACCCGGGCGAGGTTCGCCGCGAGGCCGCCGCCGGTGATGTGGCTGAAGGCGTGGACGTCCGTGGTGCGGGTGAGCGCCAGGCAGTCCAGGGAGTAGATCTTGGTGGGCTCCAGCAGCTCCTCACCGAGCGTGCGGCCGAACTCCTCGACGTGGCGGTCGAGCGCCCAGCCCGCGCGGTCGAAGACCACATGCCGGACGAGCGAGTACCCGTTCGAGTGAAGACCGGAGGCCGCCATGGCGATGACCGCGTCACCCTTACGGATGCGGTCGGGGCCGAGCAGGCGGTCGGCCTCGACCGCGCCCGTGCCGGCGCCCGCGACATCGAAGTCGTCCGGGCCGAGCAGGCCCGGGTGCTCCGCCGTCTCGCCGCCGACCAGCGAGCAGCCGGCGAGGACGCAGCCCTCGGCGATGCCCTTCACGATGGCGGCGACGCGCTCGGGGTGGACCTTGCCGACGCAGATGTAGTCGGTCATGAACAGCGGCTCGGCGCCGCAGACGACGATGTCGTCCATGACCATCGCGACCAGGTCGTGGCCGATGGTGTCGTAGACGCCCAGCTGCCGGGCGATGTCCACCTTCGTGCCGACGCCGTCGGTCGCGGAGGCGAGCAGGGGGCGCTCGAAGCGCTTGAGCGCGGAGGCGTCGAAGAGCCCGGCGAAGCCGCCGAGGCCGCCGAGGCCCGCGACCTCCGGGCGCTGGGTCTTCTTGACCCACTCCTTCATCAGCTCGACGGCGCGGTCGCCCGCCTCGATGTCGACGCCCGCGCTTGCGTAGCTGGCACCAGTGGTCTCAGACATGACGGTGAGAACTTTCGTGTCGTACTGCGTGGGGTCTTACGGGCGACGGATCGCGTCGGCGGCGGCGGTGCTCGCCGGGCCCGCGGCCAGTTCCGTCTCCAGAAGCTGCTTGCCGAGCAGTTCGGGGTCGGGCAGGTCCATCGGGTACTCGCCGTCGAAGCAGGCGCGGCAGAGGTTCGGCTTGTCGATGGTCGTGGCCTCGATCATGCCGTCGATGGAGATGTACGAGAGGGAGTCGGCACCCAGTGATGTGCCGATCTCCTCGATGGTCATGCCGTTGGCGATCAGCTCGGCGCGGGTCGCGAAGTCGATGCCGAAGAAGCACGGCCACTTCACGGGCGGGGAGGAGATCCGGATGTGGACCTCGGCGGCGCCGGCCTCGCGGAGCATCTTGACCAGGGCGCGCTGGGTGTTGCCCCGGACGATCGAGTCGTCGACGACCACCAGCTTCTTGCCCTTGATGACTTCCTTGAGGGGGTTCAGCTTCAGGCGGATGCCGAGCTGGCGGATGGTCTGCGAGGGCTGGATGAACGTACGCCCGACGTAGGCGTTCTTGACCAGGCCCGCGCCGAAGGGGATGCCGGAGGCCTCCGCGTACCCGATCGCGGCGGGGGTGCCGGATTCGGGGGTCGCTATGACCAGGTCGGCGTCGGCCGGGGCCTCCTTGGCGAGCCTGCGGCCCATCTCGACGCGCGAGAGGTAGACGTTCCGGCCGGCGATGTCCGTATCGGGGCGCGCCAGATAGACGTACTCGAAGACACAGCCCTTGGGCTTCGCTTCCGCGAATCGGGACGTTCGCAGGCCGTTCTCGTCGATGGCGACGAACTCGCCGGGCTCGATCTCGCGCACGTAGGAGGCGCCGCAGATGTCGAGCGCCGCGGACTCCGAGGCGATGACCCAGCCGCGCTCCAGGCGGCCGAGGACCAGCGGGCGGATGCCCTGCGGGTCACGGGCGGCGTACAGCGTGTGCTCGTCCATGAAGACGAGGGAGAAGGCGCCCCGCACCTGCGGAAGGATCTTGGCGGCGGCTTCCTCGATGGTCAGCGGCTTGCCGTCGTCGTCCACCTGCGCGGCGAGGAGCGCCGTGAGCAGGTCGGTGTCGTTGGTGGCCGCCACGCGTGTGGTGCGGCCCTCCTGCTTGGGCAGGTCGGCGACCATCTCGGCGAGCTGGGCCGTGTTGACGAGGTTGCCGTTGTGCCCGAGCGCGATGGAGCCGTGCGCGGTGGCACGGAACGTCGGCTGGGCGTTCTCCCAGACGGAGGCGCCAGTCGTCGAGTAGCGGGCGTGACCGACCGCGATGTGACCCTGGAGGGAGCTGAGAGAGGTCTCGTCGAAGACCTGGGAAACGAGGCCCATGTCCTTGAAGACGAGGATCTGGGAGCCGTTGCTGACCGCGATTCCCGCGGATTCCTGGCCCCGATGCTGGAGGGCGTAGAGCCCGAAGTAAGTGAGCTTTGCGACCTCTTCGCCCGGAGCCCAGACACCGAAGACGCCGCAAGCGTCCTGGGGGCCCTTCTCGCCGGGAAGCAGATCGTGATTGAGTCGACCGTCACCACGTGGCACATCATCGAGTGTAGGCGAGATCGACCACTGGTCCGAATTGGGGATACGGCCCCTGTACGGAGGGTGAGCGCGGCCGGATCGCCGCCTCTGTGCTGCGGGCTCACGACACCTCTGTGAACTGGGACGACAGCCTTGTGAACAGCGGCTGGCGAGCGTTGACGCCCGGTCCGGCGCGGCAGAAGGCTGCTGGTCCATGCGATCTCATGGACTGTCACGGCCTTCCGGGCTCTCCGGGCTCTCCGGGCTCTCTGGGCTCTCCCGGCGTTCCTTCGCGGGCGGGGTGGCGGGCACGGCCGCCGCCGTCGGCATGGGTGCCGGGCCCGCCGACGCCCGGGCCGGCGCGCCCGGCACCGCCGCCCCGGACACCGCCGAGCGCCCCTTCGCCGCCGCGCGCGGGCGGCACTCGAAGCGGCCCAACATCCTGTTCGTCCTCGGCGACGACCTCGGCTGGGCCGACCTCTCCTCGTACGGCTCCCCGCACATCAAGACACCGCACCTGGACCGTCTCGCCCGTCAGGGGGTGCGGTTCACCGACGCCTACTCCGGCTCCGCGACCTGCTCACCCACCCGCTTCAGCCTGTACACGGGCCGCTTCCCCGGGCGTACGAAGGGCGGGCTCGCGGAGCCGATAGCCGACCGATCGGTGGGGCTCGAACCGACGCATCCCACGCTCGCCTCACTGCTGCGCGGCGCCGGGTACGCGACCGCCCTGATCGGCAAGTGGCACTGCGGATATCTGCCGGACCACTCCCCCACCCGCTCCGGCTGGGACGAGTTCTTCGGGAACTTCGGCGGGGCCCTTGAGTACTACTCGAAGCTGGGGCTCGGCGGGGAGTACGACCTCTATGAGGGCAGGGTCCGTGAGGGGGACGCCGAGTACAAGGACCTGCGGTACTACACGCGCGTCCTCACCGAGCGGGCGAGTGAGTACGTACGCCGGGACCACGGGGGCCGGCCCTGGCTGCTCAACCTCAACTTCACCACCCCGCACTGGCCTTGGATCGCGGACGGCGACGAGGAGCGGAGCGCCGAGATCGTGCGGAGGATCAAGGCGGGCGAGAAGGGCGCGCTCTTCGACCGGGACGGCGGCTCGGTCGAGAAGTACGCGGAGATGGTCGAGGACCTGGACCGGTCCGTCGGAGAGGTGCTGCGCGCGCTGCGGGAGTCCGGACAGGAGCGGGACACCCTGGTGTTCTTCGCCTCCGACAACGGCGGTGAGCGCTTCTCGTACAACTGGCCGCTGTCCGGCAACAAGGGCTCGCTGAAGGAGGGCGGCATCCGGGTGCCGACCATCGTGCGCTGGCCGGCGCGGATCGACGGCGGGCAGGTCAGCCACGAGCCCGTCTACACGCCGGACTGGACGGCGACACTCCTGGAGGTCGCCGGTGCCCGGCCGGATCCGGCGTATCCGCTGGACGGGACGAGCCTCGCGCCCTACCTGCTCAGGGGCGCGCGGCCGACGGAACGTGATCTGTTCTGGCGGGTGCGCGGGGAGCGGGCGCTGCGGCGCGGTGACTGGAAGTACTACCGGGGCCCCGGCGGCGCCGACCAGCTCTTCCATCTCGGGGAGGACCTGCGGGAGCAGGCCGACCGGGCGCGGGCCGAGCCGAAGCGGCTCGCCGCGCTCAGAGCGGCCTGGGAGAGGACCGACGCCACGCTGCTGCCGTATCCGACGGGCTGAGCGCGGGCGCCGCCGCTACTTCTCCGGGCTGTTCCGTCCGGCGCCCGCGGGGTCGGCGCCCGAGGGGTCGCCGGTCGCGTTGATCACCGTGCCGTCGGCGGCGGTGAGTTTCAGGGTGTTCCGCTCGATCTCGTAGCGCGCCGGGCCGTCGAAGAGCTTCAGGAGCTTGCGCTCGGTGGCCATCGTGTCGCCGGGGCACATCTTGCGGGTGGTGGCCGGGGTGCCGAAGGTGAGGCGGCCGTCCTTGGCCTCGGCCTTGGCGGTGACGTCGTTGCAGCCGAGGTTGCCGCGGACCTTGCCGTCCTCGCCGAAGGTCAGCTGGACCTTGCCGGAGACGTCCTTGGGCAGCGGCGCGGCGCTCTGGCCGCCGCCGACGGCGTCCACCTTCCACTTGGTGCCGGTGAGCGGGGCGTCGGGCTCTTCGGCGCGTGAGGTGAGGTCCACGTGGTCCCCCTTGGCGGTGGTGAGGGTCAGCCGGTCGCCGTCGACCTTCGCGGTGAGCTTCTTCTCGGCGAGGGCACGCGTGAGGTGCTCCTCGAACTTCATCCGGCCCTCGGGGCAGGCCCGCTTCGTCAGCCTGGTCTCGCCGAAGTCCAGGGTGTCGCCCTTGATCTTCACGTCGGCGCCGGCGGAGTTGCAGCCGAAGCTGCCGCCGGCCCGCCCGTCCTTGCCGATCTTGAGGTGGGCGTCTTCCGGGGCGTCGTACTTCTCGCCGCCCACGGTGACGCTGGCCACGTTCCACCGGATGCCGGTGAGGGGCACCTCGCTCTCCACGGAACGGCCGCCGGAGCCGCCTTCGGAGCCGGCTCCCGACTCGGTGCCGCATGCGGTGAGCAGCAGCCCGGCGGAGGCCAGCGCGGTCAGGGTCAGGGTCAGACGCTGCGTGTGCATGGCGATGGGACGGAACAAGTGGGGGTGTTGGTTCCATCCCGTCCTCCGGCTGCGGGCCACCTCCTTCCCCGCCCGCGGACTACCCCATGATCGGCAGCAGTCCCGACAGGTCGGCCCGCTCCCCGCTCGCGCTGACCCGCGCCCCGGCGAGGGCGCTCGCCCAGTCCGTGCGGCCCGTGGCGAGGCGGATCCAGGTCAGCGGGTCGGTCTCGACGACGTTCGGCGGGGTGCCGCGGGTGTGCCGCGGGCCCTCGACGCACTGCACCACCGCGTACGGCGGAATCCGCACCTCCGTCGATGCTCCCGGCGCCTTCAGCGCGAGCGCGTCGGCGAGCAGGCGGGCGCAGGCGGCCAGGGCCTGGCGGTCGTACGGGACGTCGAGTTCCGGCACCGCGTCGTTCAAGTCGTCGGTGTGGACGGTCAGTTCGACGGTACGGGTGACCAGGAAGTCGCCGAGCGTCATGGCGCCGAAGCGGGAGGGCACGAGGCGCTGGTCGGGGGCGGCGGCCAGCGAGGCCTCGATGTCGGTGAGGGTGCGCGTGAACAGCTCGTCCAGGTCCGCGCCCGCGCTCTCCGCGACGGCGCGGGTGTCCTCGTCGACCTGCGCCGCGGCCGTGACCGTCGCGAACGGCCAGTCCATGAGCGGCACTTCGTGCTTGACCGGCTCCGGAGCGCTCAGATAGCGGTGGACGGTGCCGAGCACCATCGCGATGTGGGCCGCCAGTTCGTGGACGGTCCAGTCGCCGAGGCGGGTCGGGCGGGCGAGTTGCTCGGGCGTGAGGGTGCGCACGGCTTCTCGTACGTTGCCGAACTGGGCGAGCACAGCGGTGCGGATCTTGGCGGAGTCGTACGAACGCGTGCGCTTCTTGGCCGGTGGCATGGTGCCGAGCCTAAGCCTTGCCCGGGTAGCCCTGAAGGCCCTTTTCGACCTGTCCGAAGACGCGTTCCGCGGAGTCGGCGCAGTCCTTCGCGATGTCGTCCAGGGAGTCGCCGAGGAGGGCGCGCCGGTGGTTCTCCATGATGAGCGCGTTCCGGGCGCCGATCAGCTGGGCGGCGGCGACCCGTGCGAGGAGCTCGTCGCCCGTCTCCTCCGCGAGGGCGTCCGTGAGGAGCTGGACGCTGCGCATGTGGAAGATCACCATGCGGTGGGCGAGGGTCGGCGTCTCGTTGACGAGCTGGCGCACCTTGAGGCTGCGCGGGTCACCGCTGAGGCCGATCGACGGGTCGAGCCCGCCGACCTGCTCCAGGAACTGGCGGCGCATGGCGGCCACCGCGGACTCGCCCGGCAGGCGCTCGCGCACCGCGCGGGCCGGGTCCCCGGCGTGCTCCTCCATCGGGCCGACGATCACGCCTTCCTTGGTGCCGAAGTAGTTGAAGACGGTCATCTTTGACACCTCGGCCGCCTCGGCAATCTCCGCCACGGAGACGTGGTCGAAGCCACGCTCGGAGCAGAGGTCCACGGCGGCCCTCCAGATCCGCGCGGCGGTCTGCCTCTTCTTGCGCGCGCGCAGCCCCAGCTCCTCAGTCATGCGGGTCACGGTACCGGGGTGACGTCCTCCCCCACCGCGAACGTCTCGCCGCCGCCGGGCACCCCGACCCCGCGCCAGCTGAACGGCACACCCCGCGCCACCTTCAGGTCGGGCCCGTCCATCAGCTGGAAGTGCAGATGCGGTTCGGTGGAGTTGCCGGAGTTCCCGCAGCTGCCGAGGCGCTGTCCGGCCACCACCTCATCACCCGCCCGCACGGCCAGCGAGCCCTGCTTGACGTGCGCGTACACGGCGTACGTGCCCTCGCCGAGGTCGAGCACCACGTGGTTGCCGACGACGCGGCGGGCCCCGCCGAGCGTCCTGCCGATGCCCTCGATCACGAAGAAGTACAGGAGCGCGGCGAGGGAGTTGCGGCTGAGGTGGACGCGCTGGCCGTCCTCGGCGTGGACGACGGTGGCGTCACCGACCGCGAGCAGGGGCGCCCCGAACGCGGGGAAGGCGCGGTTGCGGCGCGTGACCGGCCACAGCCAGGCGAAGGCCGGGCGGGCGGGCCCCTCCGCCGGTACGGCCACGATGTCGATGGCGTAGGTCTGGCCGAGGCCGTGCGTGCCGTGGCTCGGCACCTTGTCGGCGGGGCTGTTCAGCGCCGACCAGCGGCCGGAGACGGGCGGGTCGACCTCGACGGGGGCCGGGGGGTCCGCCACGATCTCTTGGCTGACGGCCCTGCGCCGGGCGAAGCCGACCGCGAAGACGCCCACGATCGGGATCCAGCCCACCCAGTACGGGTACGGCAGATCCACGAAGAAGCCGGCGACGACCTGGACGCACACGTACAGCACCAGCAGGCGTTCGAGCACCGCGGTGAATTTGCGCATACCTATGGACATGACGTTCCCCCTGCTGCGGTTGGTGTGATCTGCCGCGGTCCGTGCGGTCTGCCGCGGTGTAGTCGGTGCGCGCGTTGGCGCGGTCGGTCAGGGACGCGCGGCGGAGAGCATCACGAGCAGCGGCACGACCCGCCCCGCCGGAACCTCGTAACGGCCGCGTCCCGCGCTGTGCAGCCAGCCCGCGCCGGTCAGTTGGCGCAGGTGGTGGTAGATCTGGCCGGTCGTGCCGATGTCGTCGAGCGCGGCCAGCTCGGCGGCGGTGCCGGTGCCCGCGAGGATCTCCCGCAGCAGCCGCAGCCGCACGGGATTGCCGAGCGCGGCGAACGAATCGGCCGCCTCGGACCAGTCGTCCTCGAACAGCGACTCCGTGAGCCGCCCGTACTGCCACTCGTACCGGTGCCCGGTGGGGACCCGCACGGCTCCGGTGAACAGGACGGCACCGTCCGCGTCCTGCGCCACCGGGTGCCGTGCCTTCAGCGCGTCGAGGGCCCAGAAGTCGCCCTCCTCCACGGCGGGCGCGGCCGGGCCCGCACTCTCCAGCTCGGCCATGCGCCGTTCCAGCTCGGCGACGCGCTCTTCCAGATCCATGAGTAAGAGGTTACGTAATTACGTAATTTCAATCAAGGGCAACTTTCACCGCAACCGACCCCGGGCACGACGAAGCCCCCGCCCGGACTGAGGTCCGGACAGGGGCTTCGACGGGGGCTTTCAGGAGGCGACCGTCAGGCGAAGAGCCCCGGAATCGTCCCCTCGTGCGCCTCGCGCAGCTCGCTCAGCGGCAGCGTGAACTCGCCCTGCAACTCGATCGCGTCACCGTCGACGACACCGATCCGCGTGGCGGGCAGACCCCGCGCCCCGCACATGTCGGTGAAGCGCAGCTCCTCGCTGCGCGGCACGGCGACGACCGCGCGCCCCGCCGACTCGGAGAACAGGAAGGTGAACGTGTCCAGGCCGTCCGGCACGACGAGCCGGGCGCCGCGCCCGCCACGCAGACAGGACTCGGCCACGGCCTGCACGAGACCGCCGTCCGACAGGTCGTGCGCGGCGTCGATCATGCCGTCGCGCGAGGCCGAGATGAGGATGTCGCCGAGCAGCTTCTCGCGGCCCAGGTCGACCTTGGGCGGAAGCCCGCCGAGGTGGTCGTGGATCACCTGCGACCAGGCCGAACCGCCGAACTCCTCGCGCGTCTCGCCGAGCAGGTAGAGGAGCTGGCCCTCTTCCTTGAACGCGATCGGTGTGCGGCGCGCCACGTCGTCGATCACGCCGAGCACGGCGACGACCGGCGTCGGGTGGATCGCCGCCTCGCCCGTCTGGTTGTAGAGCGAGACGTTGCCGCCGGTGACCGGGGTGCCCAGCTCCAGGCAGCCGTCCGCGAGGCCGCGGATGGCCTCGGCGAACTGCCACATGACGTCCGGGTCCTCGGGCGAACCGAAGTTCAGGCAGTCCGAGATCGCGAGCGGCTTGGCGCCGGAGGCGGCGACATTGCGGTACGACTCGGCGAGCGCGAGCTGGGCGCCCGCGTACGGGTCGAGCTTCGCGTACCGGCCGTTGCCGTCGGTGGCGATGGCGACGCCGAGGCCCGTCTCCTCGTTGATCCGGATCATGCCGGAGTCCTCGGGCTGGGCGAGGACGGTGTTGCCCTGCACGAAACGGTCGTACTGGTCGGTGACCCAGGACTTCGCGGCCTGGTTCGGGGCCGAGACCAGCTTGAGTACCTGCGCGCGCAGCTCGTCCGCGTTCGCCGGGCGGGCCAGGTTGTTCGCGTCGTCGGCCTGGAGGGCGTCCTGCCAGGACGGACGGGCGTAGGGCCGCTCGTAGACCGGGCCGTCGTGGGCGACCGTGCGCGGGTCGACGTCGACGATCTTCTCGCCGTGCCAGAAGATCTCCAGGCGGTCGCCGTCGGTCACCTCACCGACGACGGTGGCGATGACGTCCCACTTCTCGCAGATCTCCAGGAAGCGCTCGACCTTGCCCGGCTCGACGACCGCGCACATCCGCTCCTGCGACTCACTCATGAGGATCTCCTCGGGAGTGAGCGTGGAGTCGCGCAGCGGTACGTCGTCCAGCTCGACCCGCATACCGCCGGAGCCGTTCGACGCCAGCTCGGAGGTGGCGCAGGAGAGACCGGCCGCGCCCAGGTCCTGGATGCCGACGACCAGCTTCTCGGCGAAGGCCTCCAGGGTGCACTCGATGAGGAGCTTCTCCTGGAAGGGGTCGCCGACCTGGACCGCGGGGCGCTTGCTCGGCTTCGTGTCGTCGAAGGTCTCCGACGCCAGGATCGAGGCGCCGCCGATGCCGTCGCCGCCGGTGCGGGCGCCGTACAGGATCACCTTGTTGCCGGGTCCGGACGCCTTCGCGAGGTGGATGTCCTCGTGCCGCATGACGCCGATGGCACCGGCGTTGACCAGCGGGTTGCCCTGGTAGCAGGCGTCGAAGACCAGCTCGCCGCCGATGTTGGGCAGGCCCAGGCAGTTGCCGTAGCCGCCGATGCCCGCGACGACGCCGGGCAGTACGCGCTTGGTGTCGGGGTGGTGGGCGTCGCCCATCCGCAGCGGGTCCACGACCGCGACCGGGCGTGCGCCCATCGCGATGATGTCGCGGACGATGCCGCCGACGCCGGTGGCCGCGCCCTGGTAGGGCTCGACGTACGAGGGGTGGTTGTGCGACTCGACCTTGAAGGTGACCGCGTAGCCCTGGCCGACGTCGACGACGCCCGCGTTCTCGCCGATGCCGACGAGCATGGCGTCGTTCTCCGGGACCTTCTCGCCGAACTGCCGCAGGTGGACCTTGCTGCTCTTGTACGAGCAGTGCTCGGACCACATCACGGAGTACATGGCCAGCTCGGCGCCGGTGGGGCGGCGGCCGAGGATCTCGCGGACGCGCTCGTACTCGTCTTCCTTCAGGCCCAGTTCGGCCCAGGGCAGCTTGACGTCGGGCGTCTCGGCCGCGTGCTTGACGGTGTCCAGAGTCATGCGTTGACCAGCTTCTTCAAGACGGAGGTGAAGAATCCGAGGCCGTCGGTGCGGCCGGTCCCGACCAGCGGCTCCACGGCGTGCTCGGGGTGCGGCATGAGGCCGACCACGTTGCCCGCCTCGTTGGTGATGCCGGCGATGTCACGGAGCGAACCGTTCGGGTTCGTGTCCAGGTACCGGAAGGCGACGCGGCCCTCGGCCTCCAGCATGTCCAGGGTCCGCTCGTCGGCGGTGTACTGGCCGTCGATGTTCTTGAGCGGGATCGAGATCTCCTGGCCGGCGGTGTAGTCGGCGGTCCAGGCGGTCCGGTCGCTCTCCACGCGCAGCTTCTGCTCGCGGCAGATGAAGTGCAGGTGGTTGTTGCGCAGCATCGCGCCCGGCAGCAGGTGCGTCTCGGTGAGCACCTGGAAGCCGTTGCAGATGCCGAGCACCGGCATGCCGGCCTTCGCCTGCTCGATGACGGACTCCATCACCGGGGAGAAACGGGAGATGGCGCCGGCCCGCAGATAGTCGCCGTAGGAGAAACCGCCGGGCAGCACCACGGCGTCGACCTGCTTCAGGTCCTTGTCCTTGTGCCAGAGCGGCACGGCCTCGGCGCCCGCCACACGGACGGCGCGCTGGGTGTCGCGGTCGTCGAGGGTTCCGGGGAAAGTGACGACTCCAATTCGAGCGGTCACTTCTCTTCCTCCACCTTTACGACGAAGTCCTCGATCACGGTGTTGGCGAGGAAGGTTTCCGCCATCTCGTGGATACGGGCGAGGGCCGCGTCGTCGACCGGCCCGTCCACCTCGAGTTCGAAACGCTTTCCCTGACGTACGTCGGAGATGCCCTGGAAACCGAGGCGCGGCAGTGCACGCTGCACCGCCTGGCCCTGGGGGTCGAGGATCTCCGGCTTGAGCATGACGTCGACTACGACGCGTGCCACTGGCACTCCCGGTGTGTGGTGCTTGCGTGTGCTGCTTGCAAGGTGCTGAGCAGGTGCCTTCAGACTACCGGCACAAAATTTCTACTCGCGTAGATTTGTAGAAACCTACGTGATGGCGGTCACTTCACGTGATCCAGCAGGTTTCGAACGGGGTATGTTCACCAAGAATCCAGGAAAAGATCACGGATCCACATTGCGGACTGACACGCGGAGATATTCGGCCGGGCTTCACAATGCAATGCCAAGCACTGTACAAAGGAATTGGCAATAGTCGATACTTTGCCCAAAACAGCCGGACAGTCGGCATCACCGCACGTCAGCGCGGTGGAGCCGCACGAAGGGATCGATATTCGTGGCGCAACGTGTCGTAGTCACTCTCTTTGACGACATGGACGGCGGGGAAGCGGCGGAAACGGTCGCGTTCGGGCTTGACGGCAAGTCGTACGAGATCGACCTCAACCAAACCAATGCCAAGAAACTGCGCACGGCACTCGCCCCCTACCTGGAGGCGGCCCGCAAGCACTCGAAGTCCGGGAAGGTCTACCGGCACACCGCCGTCTCCCCCGACCCGTCGGCCGTCCGAGCCTGGGCCCGCTCGCACCAGATGGACGTCCCGCCGCGCGGCCGCATCCCCAAGCGGGTCTACGAGGCCTTCGAGGCCGCCAACTGACCCCGCGCCCACCACGGTCCCGAGCCCCTCGCGGCAACCGACTTGCGCTGCACCCCCGCTGGTCAGCTAGAGTCTGGAGCACGCCGAGGGGCGAGGCCGAAAGGCCGGACCTCACGGAGTCGTGCGGGTGTAGTTCAGTAGTAGAACATCCCCCTTCCAGGGGGAAGGCGCAGTGTGCAATTCCTGTCACCCGCTCCGCATCGCTTACGGACCAGTCTTCTGGTTGCGGTAAGCTGATGCTCGCGCCGACCGGTGGAAGCTGGTCGGAGGCAATGCGAACGTAGCTCAGTTGGTAGAGCGCAACCTTGCCAAGGTTGAGGTCGCGAGTTCGAACCTCGTCGTTCGCTCCAGTCAAGAAGGCCCCGGTCGATCCGACCGGGGCCTTCTTCGTGGGCGCCGCACGCTTCGTGGAGGCCGCACGAGGTGTGTCTCGCACGCCGGCGAGGTTGGTATAGTTGTCCTCGCGTTACGGCGCAGCGCGGACGTAGCTCAGTTGGTAGAGCGCAACCTTGCCAAGGTTGAGGTCGCCAGTTCGAACCTGGTCGTCCGCTCAGATGAAAGGCCCCGCTCCTAAGAGCGGGGCCTTTCGCGTTCCTGCCGGCGGCCGCGCTACCAGGCCGTGCCGGTCAGACGCTCGTACGCCTCGATGTACTTGGCGCGTGTGGCGTCCACCACGTCCTGCGGGAGCGCCGGGGGCGGCTGCTCGCTCCTGCGGTCCCAGCCCGAGGCGGGCGAGGTCAGCCAGTTCCGCACGAACTGCTTGTCGTACGAGGGCTGGGCGTGCCCCGGCTCCCACTGGTCCGCGGGCCAGAAGCGGGACGAGTCCGGCGTCAGGACCTCGTCGCCGATGAGCAAGTCCGCGCCGTCGAAGCCGAACTCGAACTTCGTGTCCGCGAGGATCAGACCGCGCTCGCGCGCGATGTCCCGCGCCCTGCCGTAGACGGCGAGCGTCGTCTGGCGCAGCTGGGCGGCGGTCTCCGCGCCGACCTGGCGGGCCACTTCCTCATAGCTCACGTTCTCGTCGTGCTCGCCGACCGCGGCCTTCGCGGCGGGCGTGAAGATCGGCGCGGGCAGCTCGGAGCCGTCGACCAGGCCCTCGGGCAGCGCGAGGCCGCAGACCGTACGGGTCTCGTTGTACTCCAGGAGGCCCGAGCCCGTGAGGTAGCCGCGGGCGACGCACTCGACCGGGACCATCTCCAGGGACTTGCAGACGAGCGTGCGGCCCGCCCAGTCGGCGGGGGCGCCCTGGGGCACGTCCGTGGAGATGACGTGGTTCGGCACGATGTCCGCGAGCTGGTCGAACCACCACAGGGAGAGCTGGGTGAGGACGCGGCCCTTGTCGGGGATCTCCGAGGGGAGCACCCAGTCATAGGCGGAGAGGCGGTCGCTGGCGACCATGACGAGCTCGCCCGCCTCGTTCCGGTACAGCTCGCGCACCTTGCCGGTGTGGAGGTGCACCAGACCCGGAACCTGCAACGGCTCGGGCTTTTCTACGAATCCGGACACGGTTCCCTCCAGTGGTTCTGGCCAAGTGAGGTCGATTCTCCCGTATCGGGAGGGTGGTGTTGGCCAGGGGTTCGGTGGAGCGGGCGCGATCTTGGGGTCGGCGGGGGGCCGGTCCCGCTTGCGAATGGGCCAGGCCCCGCTTGGGAGGCGGGTCAGTCCCGCTTGCAGATGCGGTCCAGGAGGTTGGCCGTGGCGCGCTGGACGCGGGTGTCGACGTGGCCCGGTCGGTCGAGCGCGGGGGACCAGGCGAAGGTGCCGGACGCGAAGACCAGGGCTCCCGAGGGGGCGCGGTACAGCGAGGTCTCCTGGTGGCGCCTTGCGCCCTCCGTGTCCGTGTAAGGCGAGTGGGCGAGCAGGATGCGGCCCTGGTGCTCGGGGAGCGCCGTGCGGGGGTAGTAGCGGTCGGCCTCGCCCGCGACCAGGCCCTCGATCTCGTCGCCCTCGTGCGCTCCCGTCGCCTCCCACAGCCAGTGGTCGGCGTTGCGCACGACGAGGGGGTGGGGCTCGGGGACGCGGCCCGCGTACTGGATGCCGAGCAGCTGCTGTTCCGCCGTGTTGTCGCCGTCCCGCTCGCGCCAGAGGGCGGACTTGCCGGGGCCGCGGCGCTTGCGGCAGGTCAGCAGGCGGTCCTCGACGCCGGACGGGGAGGGGCCCAACTCCACCTGCCAGTACATGGTGTTGGCCGAGAGGAAGACCAGCGAGGTGCCGCCGTCGCGGGCCAGCTCGGCGGTGCGGCGCATGGCCGGGGACCAGTACTCGTCGTGGCCCGGGAAGACCAGGCCCCGGTAGCGGGAGGGGTCGATGCGGCCGGCGTGCAGGTCGCGGGCGTCGGCGTACGCGAGGTCGTAGCCGTACCGCTCGGCCCAGCGGATGAAGTCGTAGGCGTGGCCCACGTGCAGGGGCAGGCCCGCGCCCGCGTACGGCCGGTCGAAGGAGACCGTCACGGCCGCCTCGCTCTCGCCGAGGAGACGGCCCTGCTCGTCCCAGGCGTGGTAGAGGCTGGCGCCCGTGCGGCCGTCCTCCGGGTAGAGGTTGTACGCCTGCCAGGTCACGTCCGGCAGGAGGAGCAGGAGGTCGGCGGGGTGGCTGTCGCGGACCGTGAAGGGCACGTGCGAGCGGTAGCCGTCGGCGGTGGTGAGCACCGCCACGTACGCCCCGATGCTCCAGTAGCTCGGGATCTGGAGGCGCCAGGAGAGCCACCAGTGGTGGCAGGAGACCGTGCGGTCCGCGGTGAGCGGGGGCGGCTGGACGATGCCGGACAGGCGCGGGCTCGTGGTGATCTTGCTGGCACCGTCGCCCCCGTAGTGCCCGATGCGGTAGATGTCGACGCTGAACTGCTGGGGCGGGTCCACCGTGACGTGGAAGTCGATCGCCTCGCCCGGGGCGGCGGCGCCGGTGGACGTGAAGCCCTTGATCTGGCGGCGCACGTCGTCGGCGGTCAGGGGGCCGCCGGTGCGGGGCGCCGGGATGTTCGCTCCCGGGGCCGGGGCGTGGTCGACGTACCAGGGCACGACTTTGCCGGTGTCGTCGAAGTAGTGCTCGGATCCTCGCAGCCAGGGCAGGGGGCCCTGGCCGAAGGGGTCCGACACGGCGTGCGCCAGCGCGCCCGATTCCCAGCGGCGGATCGGCTCCTGCCCCATGTCTTCCCCTCCCTCGCTCCCCCGAGCCTGCGGCGCCGGCTGCTGCGTACGGTCCGGCGCCGCTCCCAGCACATCACATTACGCACGCGCTCCGTCACCGTTCGTCGTGAATTGACAGGAACGGAGGGCGGGAGTCCGGGGGTTGGGGTGGGGTGAGGCCTGCTTTCTGTCGGGGGGCCGGGGTGGGCCACCGCTGGGCCGGGCGGCGCGGCGGTAGCCCAGCGGGCGGCGCGGGTGGGGCCTGGGCGGGGCGAGTGGCGGAGCCCCAGGCCCGCGGAGGCGGAGCCCAGGCCCACGGGGGCCCAGACCAGGCCGCGGGGGCCCAGCCGGTTCCGGCCCCGCAGGGAACGGCCCTGGTCAGACCAGGCGGACCGGCTTCTCCTGGCGGACGCCGAGGCGGGTGAGCCAGTCCCGCAGCGGGGACGGATCCCCGTGCTCGACGAGACGCAGGACTCGCGGCGCGAGATCCGCCGCGCGCTCCCCGTCGACAAGGAGCGCGGGCCCGTCGAGCCAGTCCAGGCCGGGCACCGCCCCCGCCGTGTCCACCGCCGCGCAGCACACCATCGCCGTGACGTGGTCGGCCAGCAACTCCCGGCCGGTGCGCGGCGGCTGGAGCGGGAACAGTGGCAGCGCGCCGTCGTCCCAGAGCGCCTCGTCAGGGCCCTGCCCCGCGGGCGCGGGCCGGGCCGGGGCCGCGGCCTCCTCCCGGGCCAGCTCGGCGCTGAGTCCTGCGGCGAGGATGCCGCTGGGGCTCCCTTCGGGGAGGTCGCCGCCCTCCTCGTCCTCGGCGCCGCTGACGTCTTCGTCGGGGGCGCCTTCACCGGGGGCGCCTTCACCGGGGGCGCCAGTGGCATCCCCGTACGCAACCGCACCCGCACCCGCAGACGCACCCTCCGGCCCCCCAGACCCGCTCCGCGCAGACGTCAGATGGTCCAGGACCCGGGCGAGGGTCGGGCCGTCGGGGTCCGGGGCCGTGGGGTCGGCGGGGTGGTGGCCGACGCCCAGGGAGTCGAGGACCCGGTGCAGCCGCGCCGCGTCCATGCGCCACTTGCGGTCCACGACCTCGTCCGGATACTCCTGCCAGGCCACCGGCGCCCAGTCCGGCCCCGTCTCCGCGGGGCCTCCATGGAAGAGGCGGGCCGCGAGCAGCGAGGCCGCCTCGTCCACCGAACCGGGCTCCTCCAAGAGGTCACACGCGGGACGCTCGCCCAGGCGCGAGGCGAAACCCTCCGCGAGCCGGTCCCTGCGGGACAGCTCCGTCAGCGCGGAGACCACGCCCGCGTCCAGCCGGGAGGGCCAGCGGCCCATGCGCCAGGCGGGCAGCGCGACCCGGGTGAGCAGCCGGTCCCAGCCCGCGTACGCGAGGCCGACCTGCTCCTGGGCGACGATCCGCACCCCATAGTCGACGGTCTGGGCACGCTCCGCCGCGGCCGAGGCGACGCCGCGCTCCATCTCGGCGGCATGGACCCGGCAGTTGCGCAGGAGCAGCCGGGCGATCCGGCCGACGCCACCGAGCACCGTACGGCTCACGGGGTCGCGGCCCGGGGCAGCGGCGACCGCGACGGCGGCGTCGAGCCCCCGCACGAAGCGCCGGGCGGCGGCTATGTCGGGGTGCGCGGAGGGGCCCGTGCCCGCCACGACGGGGGCGAGGACCGCGCGCAGCTCACCGACCCGCATCCACCACAGGAAGGGCGAGCCGATCACGAGCACCGGGGCGGTCGGCGGCCCGCTGTGCGGGGCGCGGGCGCCGCCCACGGCGTCGGAGGCCCCTTTCGCGGTCCCGGCGGTGTCCTTGGCCCGCGCGGACGAGCTGTGCGCCCGGTGGGCGCGGTCCTCCAGCCAGCTGTCGCAGTCGGGGGTGAGCGCTATCGCCGAGGGCGCGGGCACGTCCAGGCGGTCGGCGAGATCGCGGACCAGGCGGTACAGATCGGGGGCCGATTCCTCGGCGATCGCGACCGTCGGACTCAGGGCGGGCCTGGCCCTCGCGACGACCAGCGCCACGCCCGCCGCGACGAGCAGCACCAGCACGGCGAGCACCGACACGACCCAGCGCACGGCGTCCCAACTCCCGCCGCTGATATGGCCCGTGGCCCCGCCCGCGAGCAGCACGACGGCGGCGGCCGCGGGCAGCAGGGCGACGGCCAGCGCCCGGCTGCGCAGACGCAGCACGGCGAGGGCCCGGGAGCGCGCGGCCTGCGCGCCGACCTCCACACCCGTACCTGACACGACCGATGGCACCCCCTGCTTGCCTACTGCTCGGCCACCGGCGAGGGCCGGTGGCACACATCAACGGCGTTGCTCTTGCTCACTCCCCCACTGTGGCACCCGCCACCGACATCGCAATGCCGGTGGTCTGTTTGGCTCTGGGCGCCCTGAACACTTGCGCCGCACCCTAGTTGGGGTACCGGGCGTCGTCAGCCGGATGGGCCAGCGGTCACTCGATGGAATGGCTTTGGCTAAAGGTGGGTGCCGAAAAGGCCCCGGATCCAGGTCGGATCCGGGGCCTTGCGGGTGTTCTGCCGCAGGAGCCGTTACCCGGCGTCCGCGTCGTCTGCGTCGTCCACGGCCGCCTTCGCCGCGATGTCCGTACGGTACTGGGAGCCGTCGAGGCGGATGCGGGACAGCGCGGCATACGCGCGTTCGCGGGCCTCGGTGAGGCCCTCGCCGGTCGCCGTCACGGAGAGCACGCGGCCGCCCGCGCTGACGACGGCGTCGCCGTCCCGCTTGGTCCCGGCGTGCAGAACGTACGCGTGGGGGGCATCCTGTGCCGCCACCTCGTCGAGTCCCTCGATGGGGTCGCCCGTGCGAGGCGTACCGGGGTAGTTGTGCGAGGCGACGACCACGGTCACCGCGGCCTCGTCGCTCCAGCGCAGCGGGGGCAGGTCGGCGAGGTTGCCGGTCGCCGCGGCCATCAGGAGCCCGGCGAGCGGGGTCTTGAGGCGGGCCAGGACCACCTGGGTCTCGGGGTCGCCGAAGCGGGCGTTGAACTCGATGACGCGTACGCCGCGGCTGGTGATCGCGAGGCCCGCGTAGAGCAGCCCCGCGAACGGGGTGCCGCGGCGGCGCAGCTCGTCGACCGTCGGCTGGAGCACGCTCCGCATGACGTCGTCGACCAGCTTCGGGTCGGCCCACGGGAGGGGCGAGTACGCGCCCATGCCGCCGGTGTTCGGTCCCTCGTCCCCGTCGAGCGCGCGCTTGAAGTCCTGGGCGGGCTGGAGGGGGACGACGGTCTCGCCGTCGGTGACCGCGAAGAGGGAGACCTCGGGGCCGTCCAGGAACTCCTCGATGACCACGCGGTCGCAGGCCAGGGCGTGGGCGCGGGCCGCCTCGATGTCGTCCGTGACCACGACGCCCTTGCCGGCGGCGAGTCCGTCGTCCTTGACGACGTACGGCGCTCCGAAGGCGTCGAGAGCCTCGTCGATCTCCTCCGCGGTCGTGCATACGTACGACCGGGCGGTCGGCACGCTCGCGCCCGCCATGACGTCCTTCGCGAACGCCTTGGAGCCCTCCAGCTGGGCGGCCTCCTTGGACGGGCCGAAGCAGGGGATGCCCGCGGCGCGCACGGCGTCGGCGACGCCCGCGACGAGGGGGGCCTCCGGTCCGACGACGACGAGCCCCGCGCCGAGCCGCTGGGCGAGGGACGCCACGGCGGCACCGTCGAGGGCGTCGACCTGGTGCGTCTCGGCCACTTCCGCGGTGCCGGCGTTGCCGGGGGCGCAGTGCAGTTCGGAGACGGCGGGGTCGAGGGACAGAGAGCGGCACAGGGCGTGTTCGCGGGCACCACTGCCGATGACGAGGACCTTCACGGGGTCAGCCTAGCTGGCGGCGCGGTCCGCCTTTGTGCGGGCCACCTAGCGCTGGCTCCGGAGCCTTTTGTACGTTTCTACAGCGGGCCTGCGCTCTGGAGGGGCTGGCGGGCCCCCAGGCGCCGCCGCTAGGCGGCCGGATGCTTCCACCCACCCACCCGTTGCCGCACCCCGTTGCCGCACCCACCCCGTCCCGTCCGTCCGTCCGTACCTATTCGTTCGGGTACTCGTCGACCACCGTCGCGCCCAGTTCGCGGACGATCAGGTCGTGGCCGGAGAGGGCCGATTCGACGAGGTCCGGGTCGTCGTCCTCGGGGGTGTCGTCCTCCGGGGAGACATGCTCCGGGGCGGGGGGCGCCGACCGGGGAGGCGGCGTGGGGTCCGGGGTCGGCGGTGGCGGGGCCTGCTGGGCAGGGGCCGGGGCCGGAGGCGGTGTCGGGTGGTGCTGGGGCGGGGCCGCGGGGCGCGGGGCCGCCGGGGCGCCGCCGCCGAAGTTGCCCGCGGCCGGCGGCGGCGCGGAGCCGCCGGAGGGGTCGACGATCGCCTCGACCTTCCACTGCACACCGAACTGCTCGGACAGCGCCTGGCGCAGCACGTCCTCGCTGCCGCTGCTGGCGAAGTTGTCCCTCGCCCCGGCGTTGACGAAACCGATCTGGAGGGTCGTGCCGTCGAACCCCGCCACCTGGGCGTTCTGGCTGAGCAGGATCCAGGTGAAGCGGCGGCGGTTCTTCACCGCCTCCAGGATGTTCGGCCAGAGGGTGCGCGGGTCGGGTCCGCCCGCGGGCGCCGCCTGGTGCGCCATGGGCGCGGGGCCCTGCGGGGCCGGGGCCGGGCTCGCAGCAGGCGCGGGCGCGGGAGCCTGCGCTCCGCTGCCCATGGGCGCCGCGGTCGGCCAGCCGCCCGGCCTGGGCCCTGACTCCGGAGCGGGGGTGGAGGCAGGGGCAGGGGCGGGCGCCGAGGCCGTCGGCGCGGGACCGCCACCCGGGGCCGAGGCCGTCGGCCAGCCCCCGGGCCGCCGCTCCGCCGAGGCGGCGGGAGCGGCAGGGGGAGCCGCGGGGGCGACGGGGGGAGCCGCGGGGGCGGCAGGAGGAGCCGCGGCCTGCGGCGCCGGGGCGGCGACCGCCTCCGGGGCAGCCGGGACAGCCGCTTCCGGGGCCGAGCCGGCCTGCGGCGCCCCGGACCCTCGTACAGCCGCACGCACGGCAGCGGCACCGCCCCCCGGAGGAACCGGCGCGCCTCCCGCGTGGGCCTCGGGCCCGGGCACGTACGCCATCGCGGGGCCGGGACCCTGCCCGCCCGGCACGAAATTCCCGCCGCGTTCAAGGCGGTCGAGGCGGGCCATGACGGAACGCTCGTCGTCATACGCGGCGGGGAGCAGCACGCGCGCGCAGATCAGCTCGAGCTGGAGCCGGGGCGAGGTGGCGCCCCGCATCTCCGTCAGGCCGTCGTTCACGATGTCGGCCGCGCGGCTCAGCTCGGCGCCTCCGAAGACACCGGCCTGCGCCTGCATCCGCTCCACGACGTCCGCGGGGGCATCGATGAGCCCCTTGTCGGCGGCGTCCGGCACGGCCGCGAGGATCACCAGGTCGCGCAGCCGCTCCAGGAGGTCGGCGACGAAGCGCCGCGGGTCGTTGCCCCCCTCGATGACGCGGTCCACGACCTCGAAGGCCGCCGCCCCGTCCCCCGAGGCGAAGGCCTCGACCACGGAGTCGAGCAGCGAACCGTCCGTGTACCCCAGCAGGGAGGTCGCCATGGCATACGTCACACCCGCCTCGCCCGCGCTGGCGAGCAGCTGGTCCATGACGGACATCGAGTCACGCACCGACCCGGCACCGGCCCGCACGACGAGCGGCAGCACGCCTTCCTCGACGGCCATGCCCTCGCGGCCGCAGACCTCCGCGAGGTAACTCCGCAGCGTGCCGGGGGGCACGAGCCGGAACGGATAGTGGTGCGTACGCGACCGGATCGTGCCGATGACCTTCTCGGGCTCCGTCGTCGCGAAGATGAACTTGAGGTGCTCCGGGGGCTCCTCGACCACCTTCAGCAGGGCGTTGAAGCCCGCCGGGGTGACCATGTGGGCCTCGTCGATGATGTAGATCTTGTACCGGCTGGACGCGGGGCCGAAGAAGGCCTTCTCGCGCAGGTCACGGGCGTCGTCCACGCCACCGTGCGACGCGGCGTCGATCTCGATGACGTCGATCGAGCCCGGGCCGTTCCTCGCCAGGTCGCGGCAGGACTGGCACTCGCCGCAGGGGGTGGGAGTGGGACCCTGCTCACAGTTGAGACAGCGGGCCAGGATGCGCGCGCTCGTCGTCTTGCCGCAGCCGCGCGGGCCACTGAACAGGTACGCGTGATTGACCCGGTTGTTCCGCAGCGCCTGCTGCAGCGGGTCTGTCACATGCTCCTGCCCGATGACCTCGGCGAACGACTCCGGGCGATAACGGCGGTACAACGCGAGAGACGACACGCATACGAGGTTATAGGCGACCACCGACAACCCGGACCGCCCCAACGCAAAGCGCCCCTCACGCACCCGCCAGAGCCGACCTACCCTTGCTGCCTTCCGGCCCTGGGGGAGTTCAGTCAGATAGCGCCACGTGAGGGGCTGGCCCCCACAGTAGCGGATCCCCCGCCCCGGAAGCGACGCCGGTGGCGACCGGTACCGCCCCGCGACGACCCCGCCGACGATCACGGCGCCGATCCCGAGGCCGACCTCGGGACCGTGTTCGCGAGCACTGCCCAACGTCTTGTATTGTTTGCGGCGGAGGATTCGCCTAGTGGCCTAGGGCGCACGCTTGGAAAGCGTGTTGGGGGCAACCCCTCACGAGTTCGAATCTCGTATCCTCCGCACTCGCCCGCAAGGGCAGACGAAGGTCCCGACCGCTCAGCGGCCGGGACCTTCGTCGTTCTGGGAGTCGGGCAGCCAAGCGCGGCGGAGGCGCCGGCAGATCATCGCCTGCACGCTCGCCGGGCGGGAAGGGGCCGCTTCCTCGTGCTGGGGCTCCCCTTCCTCGGGGCGACGCCCGCCATGCTGGGGGCACGGACGGGCGTCGTTCGGATCCTAAGCGGTTGTGTGCCGGCTCATCCGTCGGTTTTGCGCGAGTACTCCAGTGAGGGCGGGGGGAGTTGGGCTCCGCTGGTGGGTGGCGCGGCTCGGGTTGCGGCCTGGCCCGGGCAACACCGAGGCCTCGGGCTTCTTCGGCGGTGCCCTCTGGCTCTTGAGGGGCATGGCCTGGGGGCGCAGGTTGTCACGTATTCTCCGCAGTCGCCCGTCCGGGCGGCCGAGGAAGAGGATGGCAGTTCGTGTCACGGGTGTCGGGAGGGGCGCGGGTCTCGCGGGCCTCGGGGGTGGCGGGGGTCTCTGGGGCGGCAGGGGTCTCTGGGGTGGTGCGGGTGCGCCGGCTCGTTGTCGGGTGGGGGCGGGGTGTGCTGCTTCATGAGTGGCACGGTGTCGTCGCCCTGCCGTGGCGCCGGCTTCGTGAGCGCGGGCCCCTGGGGGTCTCGCTGGCCCTCTTCGCCGCCATCGCGGTCATCGGCCTGCACGCCTTCCAGCAGACCGGCCTCGGCGCCGACGTGCTGCGGGTGGTCAGTGAGGTGCGGGGCGACCAGCCGGTCTGGCTGACTCTGCTGCGTACGCCCGTATCGATGTTCGTACCCGCGGTGGATCTGCCCGTGTGGGGTGGGCTGCCGCGGCTGGTGCTGGCCTTCGCGCTCGCGGAACTCCTCTTCGGCCGCGTACGCACCCTGGTGGTGGCGTACGCGGTCACGCTCGCCGGGACGTTCGGGGCGCGCGTGATGATCGCGCTCGGTCCCGAACGGCTCGGGCTCCCCGGAAGCGCCGCGCACGTCGTGGACACCGGGACCTCCGCCGCCATCGTCGGACTCTTCGCCTACACGGCGGTGCGCCTGCGGGCTCCCGTGCTCTTCGTCGCCGCCGTGGTCCCTACGGTGGTGGGTTCGTGCGCCGAGCCGGATCTCGCGGGGCGTGAGCATCTGATCGCCGTGGCCGTCGCCGTGGTCCTCGGGGGCGTCGTGTCGTACCGGAGGCGGGTCCTCCGTCGGTCGGGGCCGTCCGTTGTCAGTGGCCGCTGCCAGAATCGGTGGCAGGTGAGCAGGGAGGGGTCGGGCATGGCAGTTCTCTACGCGCGGGAGCCGTTGGCCGTGGCGGTGAGCGGGGCGATCCGGGGCGGTGATGTCCCGGCGCTCCAAGCACTGCTCGACGCGCATCCTGGCCTGGCCTCCTCGGGCATCCGACAGGTCGGGGAGGCCGCGGGGACGCGGAGCCTGCTGCACGTCGCCACGGACTGGCCGGGGCACTTCCCTTCGGGGCCCGAGGTCATCCGCGTCCTGGTCGCGGCGGGCGCCGACCCCGACGCCCGTTTCGTGGGCGCCCACGCGGAGACGCCGCTGCACTGGGCGGCGAGCAATGACGACGTGGCGGCGGTGGACGCCCTCGTCGCCACCGGTGCGGACATCGAGGCGGGCGGAGGGGTTATCGCGTACGGCACTCCGCTGGCCGACGCGCGGGGGTTCGGCCAGTGGCGGGCGGCGCGGCGGCTGTTGGAGCACGGGGCGCGGACGACCTTGCAGGACGAGGCGACGCTCGGGCTGCTGGATCGCGTACGGGCCCGCGTGGCGGCGGACCCGCCGAGCCCCGATGACCTCGACAGCGCGTTCTGGGGCGCCTGCCGGGGCGGGCAGTTGGCCACGGCGCGGTATCTGCTGGAGCGGGGCGCCGCGCTCGACCGGGTCGGGTACGAGGAGATGACCCCACTGGACGCCGCCGTCGCGGCGGGCGCGGAGGACTTCGTCGCGGCGGGTGCGGAGGACGTCGTGGCGTGGCTGCGGGGGCGGGGGGCGGGGTCGGGGGCGTAGTTGTGAGGTGTTGGCGGTATGGAGGTGGGGGCGAGGCACTGAGGGGTGTTGGCGGTGGGTGGGGGCGTTGCCTGGGTGGGGCGGAGCACTGAGGGACGTTGTCGTTGGGCGGGGGTCGTGCCCGGGCGGGGCGCTGGCGGGCTTGCGTGGCTTAGGGCCTCCCGTGGCTGGGGCTTGCGGAGCTCGGGGGGGCCGGGGTCTCGCCGGGCGTGGGCCTCACGCGGCTCCGGGCCTCGCAGGGCCGGGCCTTGCCAGCCTGGGCCTCGCGTCGCTCCGCGCCGCGCAGGGTCGGGGCCTTCCGGGCGTGATCCCCACGTCGCTCCGCGCTTCGCCGGGCCGGGGCCCTGCCGGGCGCGGGCCCACGCGGCTCTCCGCCTCGCCGGGCCGGGGCCGGGCACCAGCGCCTTCCTCTTCCGTTCCGGAGCCCGGCATCTCGGCTCAGGGCATCAGGTCTCCCCGCCCGCCGGACAGCAGGGCCAGACGTTCGATCCGAGGGCGCCGGTTTCCCGGAGTCACGCAAAGCAGGGCTCCCCGCCCGGCAGTCGGCAGGGTCAGGCATTCGTAACCGCAGGGCACCGGCACCCCGGAGCTACTTCGCCGGGGCCGCTCCAGCCTGCCGGGCCGGCCCCGGGAGCTCGCGTCGCTTCCGTACCGGTGAGAGGAACACCGGCAGGAACGCCAGCGCCATGATCACGCCGCCCGTCCAGACCGCACCCCGTACCGAACCCACCTCGCCGACCAGGCCCGACACCGCGGCGCCGATCGCGAGGGCACCGCTGAGCAGGAAGCGGAAGGTGGCGTTCATGCGGCCCAGGAGGGCGTCGGAGGTCATGCCCTGACGCAGGCTCACGCCGAGCACGTTGTCCATTCCCGTCTTGAACAGGGCGAGCAACCACCCCGCGCCCGCCACATACAGCCAGGGCCCGCGGTCCACGAGCGGCACGAGCAGCCCCGCGGGAGCCAGGCACAGGCCCGCGAGGCCGAGAGCGCGGCCGAAGCCGACGCGCGCCGCGATCACCCGGGCGCACCGCGCTCCGAGCAGCATCCCAACGCCGCCCACCGCCCAGAACAACCCCAACGCCCCCGCCGTCAGCCCGAGTTCGCTGACGAAGAGCACGGGCAGCATGGTGTTGACGATCTGGGAGCCGAGGTTGCTGAGCGAGGCGGTGAGAGCCAGGGCCCGCAGTTCCTTGTTGCCGAGGACGTGACGCAGGCCTTCGGCTATCTGGGGGCCGAGACGGGGACGCCCGCTCGGGGCGCCCCGTCCGACGGACCCGTGTCCACCGGCGCCCCGCACCGCAGTGAGCCGCAGTGCCGACGCCATATAGCTGACGGCCGTGCACACCACGGCGACGGGTGCCGTGAGCAGCACCATGAGTCCGCCGCCCGCGCCGCGCCCCGCCACATTGCCGGCGGCCATCAGCGTGACCATGGCGGCGTTGGCCCGCACCAGGCCGTTGCGGCCCACCAGTTGGGGCAGCACGCTCTGGGAGGCGACGTCGAAGAAGACGGTGGCGCAACCGTTCAGGAAGACCACCGCGTAGAGCTGCCCGAGGGTCAGACACTCCAGCCACCAGGCCAGCGGCACGGTGGCGTACAGCGACCCTCGCACGAGGTCGGCCGCGATCAGCACGCGCCGGTGCCGCATCCGGTCGACCCAGGCCCCGGCGGGCAGCCCGATGAGCAGGAACGCGACCATGCTCAGGGTCGCCAGGGCGCCGACCTGCCCCGGCCGCGCGTCCAGAGCGGTCACGGCGACCAGGGGGACGGCCACGTATCCGACGTTGGTGCCGAGTTGGCTGAGCGCCGTGGCACTGAACAGGACACGGAAGTCGCGCACGCGCCACGGTGAGTCGGGTGGGGACGGCGAAGAGGGTTGGGCGGAGGGTCGTGCGGGTGGTGGCGGTGAGGAGTGCGCGCTCGGTTCCATTCGTCCTTCTCATCCAGGGATCGAACCTGTGCTCTTGCGCGGCACACCGTCCCCACGATCCGCACAGTTCCCAGCGGTCGCAGGAGCCACAGGCATCGCGCAAGCCACAGCCGTCGTAGGAGTCACAGCCGTCGTAGGAGTCGCAGGTGCCTTGGGCACCACAGCCATCGTGAGACTCCCAGCCGTCGCAGGAGTCACAGGCTTCGCGACAGCCACAGACTTCGCGGCAGCCGCAGGCTTCGCGGCAGCCGCAGAAGACCCCCCAGCAGACCCCGCCCCATCCCGCCCCCGCCACCCCTTTTCACTCCTGGTCAGCCCTACCCCCACCAACACCACCGCCATGCCCAACACCACCCTCGTCCCGATCTCCTCGCCGAGCACGAGCGCGCCGAGGGCCACCGAGACCACAGGCAGCAGATAGCCGACGGTGGCGGCGGCGGTGGGGCCCTCGTCCGCGATGAGACGGGAGTTGAGGTGGAAGGTGATGCCCGTACCGAGCGTGCCCAGGATGACGACCGCGACGATCCCCGTGAGCGTCGGTGACGACGTGCCGGCCGGGGCGGCGGGCAGGGCGAGCGTGGTCAGGCCGGTCGCGGTGAGCAGCTGGGCCGCGGAGAGGGCCAGCGGCGCCGAGTCGCGGGCGATGAGGTGGCGGGCCATGTAGGCGAAGGCGACCGCGTAACTGGCCGCCGCGGCGAGCAGCGCCAGCGCCCCCCAACTGGCCAGCCCTGTCCGCTGCCAGGGCGCGAAGATCAGCAGGGTGCCCGCGAAGCCGAGCAGCAGGCCGGTGAGGCGGAGCGGGCCGAGGCGGCGTTCGGTGCGCAGCATCAGGCCGATGGCGAGGGACCACAGAGGGGTGGTGGCGTTCAGTACGCCGGCGACGCCCGAGTCGACGGTCTGCTCGCCGACGCTGAAGAGGAAGAACGGCAGGGCGTTGCAGAAGAAGGCGGCCACGGCAAGCCGCCCCCAGACCCGCCTGCCGCGCGGCATCCGCTGCCCGGCGGCACGGGCCAGGACGAGCAGGACGGCGGCGCCGAGCGCGCACCGGGTGATCGTGAGGTGCAGGGGCGCGAGGCCGCCGCTGAGGGCGAGCTTGATCCAGAGGAAGCCGGAGCCCCAGAGAAGGGCGAGGACGGCCATGCGTACGAGGGTGGCGCGGGGTCCGCTGAGCACGGTTCGCCTCCTGACTTCGACGGACGGACGGACGGGACGGGGCGGTGCGGAAGGGCAAGGCAAGGCCTTCGTACGGTCTCCCGACCCCCACCTGTAAGACAAGCGAAAAGATCTGGACCCAGAATTAAGCTGTGCTGCACGCTCCGACGGCGGCACACGGCACACTGGCCGCATGCTTGATATGCGGCGCATGCAGATCCTGCGGGCGGTGGTCACCAGTGGCTCGGTCACGGCGGCTGCCCGGAACCTCGGGTACACGCCCTCGGCCGTCAGCCAGCAGATGGCGGCCCTGGAGAAGGAGGCAGGCATCGCGCTCCTGGAACGTAACGGCCGCGGAGTGCGCCCCACGGACGCGGGCCGCGTGCTCACGGAGTACGCGACGGTCATCGGCCGCCACGCCGCCGAGGCGGAGACCGCGCTCGCCGAACTGCGCGCGGGGCGCAAGGGCCGCGTCTCGATGCGGTACTTCGCCTCGGCGGGGGCCCCTCTCGTCGCCCCCGCGCTCGCGGCGCTGCGGCGCGAACAGCCGGGTGTACAGGTGGAGTTGAAGCTCTATGAACCGGACGACCCGGTTACGGAGGTGAAGGCGCGGCGGGCCGACGTGGCGCTGGTGGTGGGGCCGCGGGGCCGGGCGGAGGTGGACGGGATCCGGTTCGTGCACCTGCTCGACGACCCCTACCGGGCGGTGCTCCCGCAAGGCCATCGGCTCGCGGAGCGGGCGGTGCTGGAGATGACGGACCTCGCGGAGGAGGCGTGGGTGGCGGGTGAGACGCCGGGCCCGTGCCTGGACCCGGTGCTCGACGCGTGCGCGGCGGCGGGTTTCACCCCGGACTTCGTGGTGGAGAGCGGCGACTACGCCACGGCCCAGGGTTTCGTCGCCGCCGGCCTCGGCATCACCCTCATCCCGGAGCTGGGCCTGGCCGCCGGGCACCGCCCCGACGTGGTCGTACGAGAGGTCAGGGGCCCGGAGCCGGTACGCGCGATCCACGCGGCGGTACGGTCCGGCTCGCCGGTCCCCCCGGCGCTGCGGGGGTTGCTGGAGGCGCTGCGAGTGGCGGCGGGGTCTGGCGGGGCGCCTTAGGGAGGGACGCGAGCGTCTGGCAGGCACCACACCTGAAGGCCCGCCGCACGGTCCCCTGAAGGCACGCTTACAGTCCCGTCCCCTGAGGGCACACCTCACGGTCCCGCTTCCTGAAGGCACACCTCACAGCCCTGACCCCTGAAGGCCCGCCTCACACCCCCCGCCTAAGGCGCGCCCCGCCAGGCCCCGCCAGGCCCCGCCTAAGGCGCCCCGCCAGGCCCCGCATAACTCCGCAACTCCACCCGCTGCCCGGGCCCCCACTCCTGCTCGACGACGGCCAGCAGTTGCCAGCCCAGGCGTTCGTAGAGCGCGGCGGCCGACGCATCGGACGAGACCACGTCAAGTACCGGGTGCAGACCGCGCGCCCGCGCCTCCCGCACCGCCCGGCCCATCAGGAGCGCCCCGATGCCGTGGCCCCGCGCGTCCGGCGCCACGAACAGCCGGCTGACCACGGCCGCCGCCTCGACGCCCACGCCCGCGCGCTCGCTCCACAGCCCCGGCGCCACGTCCCCCGCCCCGCTCCGGGCGAGCCCGACGTGCCCGACGATCCGCCCGTCCACCTCCGCCACCCAGGCGCCGAGCGTGGCGGCACCGGAGAGCCAGTCGGCGGGCAGCGCAGGCCAGTTGACGGGGTAACCGTCGACCTTGTGGACCTGGACGAGCACACCGACGCACGCCTCCAGATCACGCTCACCGGCCCGCTCCCGCACGCGCAGCACGGGGTGGCCCTCGGCCGCGTCGGCGACCCGGTCTCGTCTCATCGGAGCATGGAAGCACAGCGGGGCTCCCGAGGAGGCCCAAACGGCAGGAGGCCCGAACGGCAGCACGCCCAAACGGCACGAGGCCCGAACCGCAGGGGCCGGGCAAGCCCACCCCGCCCCCGCCCGGCCCCCTCACGCCAGCCCCACCAGCTCCCGGTAGTCGGGGCTCCACAGATCCTCCGACCCATCGGGGAGCAGAAGCACGCGGTCCGGTCGGAGCGCGTCGATCGCACCCTCGTCGTGCGTCACCATCACGATGGCCCCGGGATACGTGCCGACCGCCGCGAGCACCTCGTCCCTGGACGCCGGGTCGAGGTTGTTCGTGGGCTCGTCCAGCAGCAGGACGTTCGCGCCCGAGTGCACGAGCCCGGCCAGCGCGAGCCGCGTCTTCTCGCCGCCCGAGAGAACGGCGGCGGGCTTGTCCGCGTCGTCCCCGCCGAACAGGAACGACCCAAGCACCCGCCGCACCTCGCCATCCGTCAGCTGCGGTGCCGCGTCCGCGAGGTTCTCGCGGACGGTCTTCGCGGCCTGGAGGGTGTCGTGCTCCTGCGCGAAGTAGCCGAGCCGCAGGCCGGGCCCGGCGACGACCCGCCCCTCGTCCGGCCGCTCACGCCCGGCGAGCAGCCGCAGCAACGTCGTCTTGCCCGCGCCGTTGAGCCCGAGGACGACCAGCCGGCTGCCCCGGTCGACGGCCAGGTCGACACCCGCGAGGACGCGATGGGACCCGTACGCCTTGGTGAGACTGATCGCGCCGAGCGGCATGCGGCCGCACGGCGCCGGCTCGGGCAGCCGGATCCGCGCGACCTTCTCGCCGCGCCGCACCGGCTCCGTCCCCGCGAGCATGCGCTCGGCACGCCGGTCCATGTTCTTCGCGGCGGTGGCCGTGGAGACGTGCGCCCGCATCTTGTCGGCCTGGGCGCGCAGCGAGGCGGCCTTGCGCTCGGCGTTGGCGCGCTCGCGGGCACGCCGCCGCTCGTCCGCGGCGCGCTGGGCGAGGTAGGTGTGCCATCCGGTGTTGTGTACGTCGATGGCGGCGCGCCCCGGGTCCAGGTGGAAGACGCGGTTCACGGTGTCGGCGAGGAGTCCGGTGTCGTGGCTGATGAGCACGAGACCGCCGGGATACGACGCCAGGTACCCGCGCAGCCAGCCGACCGAGTCGGCGTCGAGGTGGTTGGTCGGCTCGTCGAGCAGCAGCGTGTCGTGGCGCGAGAACAGGATCCTGGCCAGCTCGACGCGGCGCCGCTGGCCGCCCGACAGCTCACCGACGGGGCGGTGCAGCGCCCGCTCGGGCAGCCCGAGCCCGGCGGCGACGCGGGCGGCCTCCGCCTCGGCGGCGTAACCGCCGCGCGCCTGGAAAAGGTCGTCCGCGCGGGCGTAGGCGGCCATGGCCCGCTCCTGCGCGGCCGGACTCGCGGCCTGCGCCATGGCGGTCTCGGCGGTACGCAGCGCGGCGAGGGCCTCGTCCAGGCCGCGGGCGGAGAGGACGCGGTCGATGACGGTGAGGGCGGGGTCGGCGGCGCCGGGGTCCTGGGCGAGGTGGCCGACGGAACCGGCGCGGGTGACGGTGCCGTCGGCGGGGGCCGCGGTGCCCGCGAGGATCTTCATCAGGGTGGTCTTGCCGGCGCCGTTGCGGCCGACCAGGCCGATGCGGTCGCCGGGGGCGATGTGGAAGTCGACGCCGGACAGCAGAAGCCGGGCGCCGACGCGTACGTCGATGCCTCGTACGGTGATCATGGGGTAACGCTCCGCAATAGCGAATGGACACACGGGTGGCGTGAGAGCGGTGTCCTGGCTAGGAAATGCGGGGCGTAGACATGGCACGGAGGCTACCGGGGCGGGGTGCGGCTCGCATGGGCTTTTCTCGGCGCCAGCGCGAGCGGAGCCTCACCGCCGGGGCCCATTTTCAGCACCGCCCCCGCCGCTCCGCGGCGGTCTCCCACCCACCCACCCGTTCACCCCGAACCAGACGGCGAGCCAAAGAAGCCCACCCGTTCACCCCGAACCACGGCGAGCCAAGGAACCCACCCGTTCACCCCGAACCACCCAGCGAGCCAGAGAAACCCACGCGGCGCCTCCCCCGCCCCCTCCCCTCCCTCCCCACACTGCGCGCCACCCCCGACCGAGAGACCATCGATCCATGGACGACGAAGACGTCACCCTTCACCTTCACCTCGCCCAGCAGCCCGAGGCCGACGAGTTGCTCGGGCGCAGTCCGCTGGCCGCGCTGGTCGGGATGCTGCTCGACCAGCAGGTACCTATGGAGTGGGCGTTCGCGGGCCCGTACACCATCGCCCGGCGCCTGAACGCCTCCGACCTCGACGCCCACGAGATCGCCGCGTACGACCCCGAAAAGTTCGCCGCGCTCCTCTCCGCCAAGCCGGCGGTCCACCGCTACCCCGGCTCCATGGCGAAGCGCATCCAGCAGCTCTGCCAGTACCTGGTGGACCACTACGACGGTGACGCCACCGCCCTCTGGCGGGACGCCGCCACCGGCGAGGAACTCCTCAAGCGCCTCAACGACCTGCCCGGCTTCGGCAGACAGAAGGCCCAGATCTTCCTGGCCCTCCTCGGCAAACAGCTCGGCGTACGCCCCAAGGGCTGGCGCGAGGCCGCGGGCGACTACGGCGCCCCCAAGGCATACCGCTCCGTCGCGGACATCACGGGCCCGGACTCCCTCCAGAAGGTCCGCGCCCACAAACAAGAACTGAAAGCCGCGGCCAAGGCCGCGAAGCCCCCGAAGCCCGCCTAGCCCCGGCCCCGCCGGAACGGATCACCCCACCGGCCCGCGGCCGCCGAACCGGCCGGAGGGGACGTGGGGGTATGTGCGAGCGCAGCACAGTGGCCCCCAATAGCCGAGCCAATAAACAACAGGCGCCCACACCGAGATGGCGAGCACGCACATACCCCCACGGCCCCGCCCCACCCACGAAGCCAAGGCGCAGACCGAGCCCAAGGCGCCCCCGCCAGCCCAAGGCGCCCCCGCCAGAACCCGTCACCCCCACCCATTCGAGCGTTTCCCACCCCCCACCGTGGACGCCCTCAACAGGTTCTCGCTCACCTCGGCCCCCGTTCCCGACTGGCACGTTCCCGCTTTGTACCGGTTTCCGGCGGCATTTCCGGGGGCCGCACTCCGTCGCCATGGCTGCGCCCGGAGAGTCTTGACCGGTAGGCTTTCCGTGTGATCTTCAAGCGCATCGGAAACGGCCGGCCGTACCCCGACCACGGCCGGGAAAGCACCCGGCAGTGGGCGGACGTCGCACCGCGCCCGGTCCGCCTCGATCAGCTCGTGACGACCAAGGGCCAGCTCGACCTCGAGACGCTGCTCGCCGAGGACTCGACGTTCTACGGCGACCTCTTCGCGCACGTCGTGAAGTGGCAGGGCGACCTCTATCTGGAAGACGGGCTGCACCGCGCGGTCCGCGCCGCGCTCCAGCAGCGCCAGGTGCTCCACGCGCGCGTACTCGAACTGGACTGACGGCCGGGCTCCGCCCCGACGGCTGGGCCCCACCCCGCCGACCGCGCCCTGAGCCTGCCCCCCTCGGCCGCGTCCACGTTGGCCCTTTCGGGTTGGACTGCCCCCCGGTCAATGATCATTTAGTAGGCATCGCCGCCCCGCCCCACTACGCTGCGCCCATGAGCATGCTCACTCCCCCCGGCATGGGCGGCAAGTACCGCATCACGGGGGACAAATACCCACGCATGCGCCGCACCGGCGGCCGCCGCAGGCTCGTGCTCGCGGTCATCGCCTCCGCCGCGGCCGTGGGCCTGATCGGCTGGGGCACGTTGCAGCTCATCCACGTCTTCTCCGGCGGCGACAAGGCCTCGGCCGCGGCCCCGGCCGCCCCGGAGTGCGACCGCGAGCGGGACAAGGCCCGCAAACCGGGCCCCGACCCCAAGGCGAAGCCCAGACCGCTGCCCAAGCCCGGCCAGATCACCGTCAACGTCTTCAACGCCACGCCCCGCGGCGGCCTCGCCAAGGACACCGCCGACGAGCTGAAGAAGCGCGGCTTCGCCATCGGCGAGGTCGGCAACGCCACGGAGCGGTTCGACAAGAAGGTCAAGGGCACCGGGATACTGCTGGGCGCCAAGGCGGCCGCCGACACCGCCCTGCCCGTACTCGGCACGCAGCTCGCGGGCGCCGAGCACAGGACGGACTCCCGCAAGGGCGGCGAGGTCGACCTGATCCTCGGCACGCGGTTCAAGGATCTGGCCAAAAAAGAGGACGCCGACAAGGCCTTGGCGGAACTCACCAAGCCCAAGCCGGCGCCCACGCCGTCCAACGGCGGAAAGACCTGCTGACCGCCGCCGCCGCTACTTCGCCGCTACTCCGCCGTCCCGTACATCCGGTCCCCCGCGTCGCCGAGCCCGGGCACGATGTAGCCCTGCTCGTTGAGCCGCTCGTCGACCGAGGCCGTCACGACCGTCACCGGCGTGCCCGCCAGCTCGCGCTCCATGACCTCGACGCCCTCGGGGGCGGCGAGCAGCACCACGGCGGTCACGTCGTCGGCGCCGCGCTTGATCAGCTCCCGGATCGCCGCGACGAGCGTGCCGCCCGTGGCGAGCATCGGGTCGAGGACGTACACCTGGCGCCCGGAGAGGTCCTCGGGCATGCGCGTCGCGTACGTGGAGGCCTCCAGGGTCTCCTCGTTGCGGATCATGCCGAGGAAGCCCACCTCGGCGGTCGGGAGCAGCCGCACCATGCCGTCGAGCATGCCGAGGCCGGCGCGCAGGATCGGCACGACCAGCGGACGGGGGTACGACAGCTTGACGCCGGTCGTCCTCGTCACGGGGGTGTCGATGTCGACCTGCTCGGTGCGCACGTCCCGGGTGGCCTCGTACGCGAGCAGGGTGACCAGCTCGTCGGCGAGGCGCCGGAAGGTCGGGGAGTCGGTGCGCTTGTCGCGCAGCGTGGTGAGTTTGTGCGCCACCAGCGGGTGGTCGACGACGTGGATCCGCATGGCATCAACAGTAACCGGGCGCGGCCCCGGCCCCGCGCTGGCATCAACACGTCCGACCGGGGGAAGGTGGGCACGTACGAAGCGAGGTGGTGTGGCCCATGGGGGAACGCAAACCGGACGACGAGACCGAGGCCGAGCGCCGCAGGCGCCGTGCCCAGTTCCTGCGGGAGCGCGCCGAGGCCATCGAGCTGCGCGACCGCGTGAAGCCGCGCCGCGCCCGGGCGGCACGGATGCGTCAGCAGATGCGCATGCGTACGTTCCGCTGGTGACCGCCCCGGCGTCCGGCGGGCCCCGCGGGGGGCCCGGATGAACGCGACGCGGACACAGCGGGCCGAAGACCTCTCCTGACGGCGCGGTTTCTGCCACGATTCCGAATGGGCGGGGCTCGACACAGCACTCCCCGCTCCCCGACCTCGCCGGGGGGACCCCAAACCGCCAACCGGCACTGCCTATGACCAGTGGGAGAGTCACGGTGTACTTCGCCGCACTGCTCGCGCGCACCGAAGACGGGTGGGAAGCGAGCGACACGGAGCTCGACGATGTGGAGACCCTGGCGGATCTGGCCGATCTGGCCCGTGAAGCCACGGTCGACTACGACGACGACACAGTGCTCGTCTTCATCGAACAAGAAGAGGCGTGGTTCGGCGTCGTCCGCGTGGACGGCGAGGAAGACCCTCGTATCTACGTCTCGGACGCCGCCGCGGCGGCCCGCAGCTCGTACGGGGAGATCCTGCTCACCGACGAGATGCTCGGCCGCGACCCGGGGGCCGACGACACGGTCGCCGACCTAGACGCCCTCGATCTCGACGGTACGGAGGACGGAGAACCGGAGGACTCCGTCGACGAAGAGGTGGACGGGCCCGCCGAGCCCGGCGACGCGGTGCCCGCGGGCCCGCTCGGCGACACGGCGATCCTCGTCGACCTCGGTGTCCCGCAGAAGGAGCTGCTCGGGCTCGAACCCGGCGACGCCCTCAACTCGATCGCCGACATCCTCGGCGCGGCGGAGGTGCTCGAAGCGGTCCGCTAGGTTCCAGGTGTGGATCACCTCACCCCATACGACCCCGTACGCGACCGCTGGCGGGCGCCCATGCGGCTGGCTCTGGCCGAGGCCGGGCTGGCAGGCAGGGGCGGTGACGTACCCGTCGGCGCCGTCGTGCTGTCCCCGGACGGCACGACGGTGCTCGGCGCGGGGCACAACGAACGCGAGCTGACCGGCGACCCCACCGCGCACGCCGAGGTCCTCGCCCTGCGCAGGGCCGCGGCCGAGCTGGGGCAGTGGCGGCTGACCGGCTGCACGCTCGTCGTGACGCTGGAGCCCTGCACGATGTGCGCGGGCGCGCTCGTGCAGTCCCGCGTCGACCGGGTCGTCTACGGCGCGCGGGACGACAAGGCCGGAGCGGTGGGCTCGCTCTGGGACGTCGTACGCGACCGGAGGCTCAACCACCGCCCCGAGGTCATCCCCGGAGTCCTCGCGGAGGAGTGCGCCACCCCGCTGACGGACTTCTTCCGGAACCGGTGATACAGAGAATCCGCCCAACGGATTTCAGAACACGGGCCACCTTGGGCTAGAGTTCCTCTCGGTAGCGTGTCCGAGCGGCCGAAGGAGCTCGCCTCGAAAGCGAGTGAAGGGTAACCCCCTTCCGTGGGTTCAAATCCCACCGCTACCGCTTCTCAGCACGAAGGGCCCGTCCAATGGACGGGCCCTTCGTCGTGCTGCCGCGAGAGAAGTGGACGGGGGAAGCGGCATCGGGGGGACAAGCCGCTTCCCCCGGTGAGGACCAGCCCTCAAGTCGGCGCCGCCGTCGGGGGGAAGCGGACGGCGCGGACCCCGCAGTGGGGCCAGTCCCTTGCCCGGGGATTCCTGCCAGATCCGCCGGGCTCACTCTCCATGCTGCGCCCCGCGGCGGCCGGGCAGGGCGGGCAAAGGGCCTCTGCCTCCGGGCCGTTGGTCCTTAAAAGCCTGGTGAGCACGGGGCCGGGTTAGACTCACGGCGGTCGCAGGGGTCACACGGGGCGCGGGTAAGGGGAGGCCAGATCGTGGCGGTGCAGTGGAAGAAGCTCGGCCTCTTCGTCGTGGTCGTCTTCGCGCTCTACGTGATCATCACCGACCCCGCCAAGGCCGCCGACTACGTGCAGATAGGGTTCGAAGGTGTTTCGAGCGCCGCTCAGAGCATCGGCGACTTCATGACGTGGGTCGCCAACGGAGGCAAGGACTGAGCGGCCGCCGACGCCGTCAGGCCTCAGCCCTCTCCAAGGAGTGTCCGTGATCCGCCATCTGGTCCTCTTCAAGCTCAACGACGGTGTACGGCGCGACGAGCCGCGCGTGATCGAGGGCGTCAAGGCCTTCCGCGCCCTCGGCGAGCAGATCCCGGAGCTGACCTTCTGGGAGTGCGACTGGAACATCACCGACCGCCCCATCGCCTACGACTTCGCCATCAACTCGGCGGTCGAGGACACCGATGCGCTGAAGCGGTACATCGAGCACCCGGCCCACCAGGCGGGCGTCGCGCTGTGGCGGGAGTTCGCCACGTGGGTGATCGCCGATTACGAGTTCTGAGCCGCCCGCCCCGGCAGCTCCCGGAACGGCCCCGCACCGCGACGGTGCGGGGCCGTTCCGCGTCCCGGCCCCCAACTTGCCCCTCAACACGTAGTTATCAGGTGCTTGCACACAGTGCACATGTCTTGTGATGCTATGACCGCTTTTGACGGATGAGTTGACCGAGGTCGATCGGTGAAATGGCTGAGGTCGATCGAGCTTGACGTCCTTTGACTGGGCTCGACTGGGCTTGACTGAGAAGGGGTGGCGTTGACCGTGCCGGCCAGTACTGCGCCTGAGGCTCCACCCGCTAATACGGCTCCGCCCACGAACACGGCCACGCCCGCGCACGTGACCCCGCCCGCCGGTACGACCCCGCCCGCCAAGCCCGCCCCGAGCACCGGCAGCACCCGCGGCGCCGACACCCGGGCCCTCACCCAGGTCCTCTTCGGCCAGCTCAAGGAGCTGGAGCCGGGCAGCCCCGAGCACGGCCGGGTGCGCGGCGCCCTCATCGAGGCCAACCTCCCCCTCGTGCGGTACGCGGCCGCCCGCTTCCGCAGCCGCAACGAGCCGATGGAGGACGTCGTCCAGGTCGGCACCATCGGGCTCATCAACGCCATCGACCGGTTCGACCCGGACCGCGGGGTGCAGTTCCCCACCTTCGCGATGCCGACCGTCGTCGGCGAGATCAAGCGGTACTTCCGCGACAACGTGCGTACGGTCCACGTGCCGCGCCGGCTGCACGAGCTGTGGGTGCAGGTGACCGGGGCGACCGAGGACCTCACCACCGCCTTCGGGCGCTCCCCGACGACCGCGGAGATCGCCGAGCGGCTGCGCATCACCGAGGAGGAGGTGCTCGCGTGCATCGAGGCCGGACGCTCGTACCACGCGACATCCCTTGAGGCCGCCCAGGAGGGCGACGGGCTGCCCGGACTCCTCGACCGGCTCGGCTACGAGGACCCCGCGCTCGACGGCGTCGAGCACCGCGATCTCGTACGCCATCTCCTCGTCCAACTGCCCGAGCGCGAACAGCGGATCCTGCTGCTCCGCTACTACAGCAATCTGACGCAATCACAGATCAGCGCCGAATTGGGCGTTTCCCAGATGCATGTGTCGAGACTGCTCGCCAGGAGCTTCGCACGGCTTCGGTCCGCAAATCGGATCGAGGCGTAACCGTATCGAGTGGAGTGCTGTCGGGGCTCTTGCCGACGGCACCGCCTGCTGAAACGGCCCAGACCCCCTCTTTCCTGCACGGATGTCACCCTTGTTTGTCGACAAGTAACTACAGCGCGTTGCCGACATGTGACATTCTGCTGGAACCGCGTTTGCCGTAGCCCCACCTCCGGTATTCAGGTGGAGGCTGCGTTCCTCCGACGGGAGCGCCCGCCGCGACCGTCCGCGACCTCAAGGGGGTGGCATGTCCGCAGACCAGGGCAGCTCGAAGGTGCTCACGCTCACGCTCACCAAGAGCCCGAGCGAATCCGCGCCCGACGCGCTTCAGAGCGCACCCGACGCTCCTCAGGGCGCACCCGACGCTCTCCAGAGCGCGTCGGCTCCGGAAGCCATCGACACCAGGACCCTGTCCCGCTCCCTGTTCCTGCGGCTCGCCGCGCTCGACCAGGACAGCCCCGAGCGTGTCTACGTACGCGACACGCTCATCGAGCTGAACCTCCCCCTCGTGCGGTACGCGGCGGCCCGTTTCCGCAGCCGCAACGAGCCGATGGAGGACATCGTCCAGGTCGGCACGATCGGCCTGATCAAGGCGATCGACCGTTTCGACTGCGAACGGGGCGTGGAGTTCCCGACGTTCGCGATGCCGACGGTCGTGGGTGAGATCAAGCGCTTCTTCCGCGACACCAGTTGGTCGGTGCGTGTGCCGCGCCGCCTCCAGGAGCTGCGGCTCGCGCTGACGAAGACCAGCGACGAGCTGGCCCAGCGCCTTGACCGCTCGCCGACCGTGCCCGAACTCGCCGTGGCGCTCGGGGTCTCGGAGGAGGACGTCGTCGACGGCCTCGCGGTGGGCAACGCCTACACCGCCTCCTCGCTCGACTCCCCTGCCCCCGAGGACGACGGCGGCGAGGGCTCCCTCGCGGACCGGCTCGGGTACGAGGACACGGCCCTTGAGGGCGTCGAGTACCGCGAGTCGCTCAAGCCGCTGCTCGCCAAGCTGCCGCCGCGCGAGCGCCGCATCATCATGCTGCGGTTCTTCGCCAACATGACGCAGTCGCAGATCGGCGAGGAGGTCGGCATCTCCCAGATGCATGTGTCCCGCCTTCTCACGCGGACGCTGGCGCAGCTGCGGGACGGCCTCATCTCGGACTGAGCTTCTCCTCCCTCAACTCCCGGTGTGGCGGCCGACGTTGCTGACGTCAGGCTGAGCGGCGGTACGGAGGGTTCCGGGAGCGGTGGAGAGGGCGGCACGGAGGGGAAGCCGCCGTCCACGCCTGTCCCGCCAGCCATAAAGCGCCCCGCCAGGGGCGCGGGGAACTGCGCGCTCAGCGGAGACGCGCCCGCAGGTCAAGGAAGCGCGCGGGCCGGATCTCCCCCTGCGGGCGCGTCGTGGTCGCTCGCGCAGTTCCCCGCGCCCCTAACGGGGCCCCAGCCGCGCCAGCCATAAAAGGCGCCCCCTCAGGGCGGTCAGGGTTCCTCTGCGGGCGCGTCGTGGCTGGCCGCGCAGTTCCCCGCGCCCCTATCGGGGCTCCAGCCCCGCCAGCCCCCGCGCCGCCGCTACTTGAGCGCCAGCCACGCCACCGCCGCCACGACGGCAATCGCGGCGATCACGCCGAGGATCAGGCCGACCCGGGGGCCGGAAGAGGTGGAAGCCGCCGCCTGTCGGCGTCCCCGCGGCTCCTCGTCGACGAAGGCGCGGAACATCTGCGTGCTGCCGGCGGGGTCGGGGTTGCCCTGGGGTCCCTGGGGGTTGTGTGCCATGGGTCAGGACACTAGCGAATCCCCGGCTCCCGGCCCAACCCCCGCCTGCCTGGGACTTTACGTCCGTATCCGCAGAGCTTTGCCGACTCTTTAGGGCGTTGGTCCGATTTTAGTTTGCCTGCGGCAACCAACTGCTTCTATCGTTGCCCTAAGCAACAAATACCCAGGAGGTGCCGTGGCCGCGCAGCGTCAGTACGAGGAGCTGGCCCGACAGCTCAGCGCCATCGGTGCCGTGAAGCGCGGTCTCGGCCGGGGTCTGCCCCACGACTGCCCCGGCGGCTCCGCTGCCGTACTCATCCTCCTGGACCGCCACGGCGCCATGCGGATGAGCAGGCTCGCGGAGCTGCTCGCCGTCGACATGTCGGTCACCAGCCGCCATGTCGCACACGTCGCCGAGAAGGAGTGGATCGTCCGCGACCCCGACCCGGCGGACAAGCGCTCCCGCATCCTGCGGCTCACGGCCGAGGGCAAGGCCAAGGTCGACGAGCTTTCCGAGCTGTCCATCCGGACGCTCACCCACTACTTGCACGACTGGACCGACGACGAGGTCGTCCAGCTCAGCACGTTGCTCGCGCGCCTGCGCGACAGCTTCGGGGACTGCCGAGCGGCTTCGGCCCGGCTGCCCGAGGTACAGACCACCCCAGAGACCACCCGTACACCCGCGTAAGAAAAGGAAGCCCATGGCAACAACCACACCAGCCGGTGTGCGGGGCAGCCATGCCAAGCACGGAGCCCACCACGGTCACGCCGACGCGAACGCTCCGATGACGCACCGGCAGATCATGGAAGCGCTCTCCGGACTGCTGCTCGGCATGTTCGTGGCGATCCTGTCGTCGACGATCGTCTCCAACGCCCTGCCCGAGATCATCGGAGACCTCGGCGGCGGCCAGTCCGCCTACACCTGGGTCGTCACCGCCTCGCTGCTGGCGATGACGGCGACCACACCCCTGTGGGGCAAGCTGTCGGACCTCTTCAGCAAGAAGGCCCTGGTCCAGATAGCCCTGATCATCTACGTCGGCGGTTCGGTCGTCGCCGGTCTCTCGCAGAGCGCGGGCATGCTCATCGCCTGCCGCGTCGTGCAGGGCATCGGCGTCGGCGGGCTCTCCGCCCTGGCGCAGATCGTCATGGCCGCGATGATCTCCCCGCGTGAGCGCGGGCGTTACTCCGGTTACCTCGGCGCGACCTTCGCCGTCGCCACCGTCGGCGGACCGCTGCTCGGCGGCGTCATCACCGACACCTCGTGGCTCGGCTGGCGCTGGTGCTTCTACGTCGGCGTGCCCTTCGCGATCATCGCGCTGATCGTGCTGCAGAAGACCCTGAAGCTTCCCGTCGTCAAGCGCGACGTGAAGGTCGACTGGGCCGGCGCCTTCTTCATCAGCGCCGCCGTCTGCCTGCTGCTCGTCTGGGTCACCTTCGCCGGTGACAAGTACGACTGGATGTCCTGGCAGACCGGCGCCATGGTCGGCGGTTCGATCGTCCTCGGGCTGCTCTTCGTCCTCGTCGAGTCCAAGGCCAGCGAGCCGATCATCCCGCTGCGGCTCTTCCGCAACCGCACCATCACGCTCGCCTCGCTCGCCTCGCTCTTCGTGGGTGTCGCGATGTTCGCGGGCACGGTCTTCTTCAGCCAGTACTTCCAGCTGGCGCGGGGCGAGTCCCCGACCATGTCCGGTGTCATGACGATCCCGATGATCGGCGGCCTGTTCATCTCGTCGACCGTCTCGGGCCAGGTCATCACCAAGACGGGCAAGTGGAAGGCGTGGCTGGTCAGCGGCGGTCTGCTGGTGACGGCGGGCCTCGGTCTGCTCGGCACCATCCGGTACGACACCGAGTACTGGCACATCGCGATCTACATGGCCCTGATGGGTCTCGGCATCGGCATGATGATGCAGAACCTCGTGCTCTGCACGCAGAACCAGGTCGAGCCGCAGGACCTCGGCGCCGCCTCCTCCGTCGTCACCTTCTTCCGCTCGCTCGGCGGTGCCATGGGTGTCTCGGCGCTGGGCGCGATCATGGCCACGCGGATCACCGACTACGTCAAGGACGGCATCACCGACCTCGGCCCGAAGGCCGCCGCGCAGTTCGGCCACGGCGGTACCGGTGGCGGTGGCATCCCCGACCTGGACAAGATCCCCGAGCCGTTCCGCACGGTGATGGAGAGCGCGTACGGGCACGGCATCGCCGATGTCTTCCTGATCGCCGCGCCGATGGCGCTGATCGCCTTCCTGATCACGCTGTTCATCAAGGAGGTTCCGCTGCGGACGTCGGGCGCGCTGGCCCAGGCCGCCGGAGAGACGTCCGGTGCCCCGGCCCAGGCCGCCGCCACCGCTCCGGCCGCCGGTGAGCCCGTGCTCGCCTCCGTCGCCTCGCACACCGAGAGCGGGCCCGAGGGCACGCAGCGGCTCGCCGCCGTGGTGTCCGCCGCCGAGGCCTCGGCCGGGGGGCTTCCGCCGGTCACGAACGGGATTCCGGTACGCGGTCACGTCCGCGGCGCCGAGAGCGCGCCCGTGCCGCAGGCCGCCGTCACGCTGATCTCCCTCGGGGGACGGCAGCTCGGCCGCGCGGTCGCCCAGGGCGACGGCGCCTACACCCTCGACGCCCCCGGCGCCGGTTCGTACGTGCTGATCGCCTCCGCCGACGGCTTCCAGCCGCAGGCGTCCACCGTCGTCGTGGGCGAGGAGGCCCTCGCGTACGACATCCTGCTCAGCGGCACCAGTGGGCTGAGCGGGCTCGTGCGGGACGCGGACAGCAAGCTGCCGGTCTCCGGGGCCATGGTCATCGTGACCGACGTGCGCGGTGACGTCCTCGCCACCGGGCTCTCCGGCGAGCAGGGCGAGTTCACCTTCGCCGAGCTGGTCCCGGGCAGTGTCACCATCGCGGTGAACGCGGCCGGTCACCGGCCCGTCGCGCTCCCCGTCGAGGTCGGCGGGGCCGGGGTCACCCGGGTCGAGGTCGAGCTGAACTCCGGTGCGCGGGTGCTCGGCACCGTGCGTGCGGGCGGCTCGGCGCTGAACGACGCCCGGGTCACGCTGGTGGACGCCGCCGGCAACGTGGTCGCCACCGCGACCACCGGGTCGGACGGGGCGTACGCCTTCACCGACCTGGACAGCGGGGAGTACACGGTCATCGCGACCGGCTACCCGCCGGTGGCGACCGGCCTGACGGTGACCGGAAGCGGCATCGACGGCCACGACATCGAACTCGCCCACCCGGGCGAGTGACGACCCCGGCCCGTGACCGCGCCCCGAGCGGAGGCGCGGCCGCGGGCCGGTCGCGGAAAGGGCCCCTGGGCCGGCGGTGACGTTCACGGCAAGGGACGGCCGGTCACCGCCGGCCAGGGGCCTTCCGCTTGCGCCGGAGCCGCTGCTCGGGCGCTGCCTCCTGATGGAGTTCGAACTTTTCTTGAGGCCTTCCGTGAGGGAGGCCCGGCTAGGAGTAAACGGGATGGGACTCAACGCTCGGATCCGCACGCGTGACGGGTGGGCCGTGCCGCACGCCGTCGTCACGGTGACCGACATGACCGGGGCGCAGGTGCTGCGGGCGGCCACGGACGGGGAGGGCGTCGTACGGGACGACACCGTGCTGCCGGCCGGGCCGTACACCGTCATCGTCACCGCCGTCGGCTACGCGCCCGTCGCCTCCACCGCGCTCGTCACCGCCAGCGGGCGGGCCGAGGTCGGCAACGTCGTCCTCGCCCGGCAGGGCGGTACGGAGCTGCCGCCGCCCGGCCCGTGGACGATCGACCCGGCGCACTCCACGGTGGGCGCCGTCGCGCAGCACCTCGGGATCACCAGCGTGCACGGGCGGTTCCTGGAGTTCGGGGGGCGGGTGGAGATCGCCGAGGACGTCGAGAAGTCGCGCGTCGAGGCGGTCATCCGGGCGGCCTCGATCGACACGGGCAACGGCATGCGGGACGGGCACCTGAAGTCGCCGGACTTCCTGGACGTCGACCAGTACCCCGAGATCACCTACCGCTCGACGGGGCTCACGCCCGCGGGGGCGGATCGGTGGACGGTGCACGGGGAGTTGGGGATGCACGGTGTCGTACGGCCCGTCGATCTGGAGCTGAGCTATCTGGGGACCGGGGCGGATCCCTGGGGCGGGACCAGGGCGGCGTTCCGCGCCACGGCGGAGCTGCGGCGGGAGGACTTCGCGATGAACTACAACCAGGTGGTGCAGGCGGGGATCTCGGCGATCGGCACGACGCTTCGGGTGGAGCTGGACGTGCAGGCTGTGCAGGGGGAGGGGTTGCCGGGGGTCTGACGGGGCCTGGCGGGGGCGCCTTGGGCTGGCGGGGGCGCCTTGAGCGGGGTCTGCGCCCCGGCTCGGCGAGACGCCCCTACGGCACCTCATCCGGTGCCGCGAGACGGGTGGGAGGGTGGGGAAGCATCCGCCGCGGAGCGGCGGGACAGGGCAGCCACGACGGCGAGGAAGGGACGCCCCCCTAACCCCCCACCAGGAGAGACTCGATCCCCGCGATCATAAGATCGAGGGCGATCGTGAAGTCCCGTTCCCACATTTCCTCGACCGTGCCCCCACCCCGCGCCGCCATCAACTCCCCCGCACTCTCCATGATCTCGTGCGACGCCAGCTCGACCTGGACTTTCCCGGTGGCCTCCCGGTAGTACTCGTCCTGGGTCATCCCCGCCTCGGCGCACCGCGCCGCGTAGTGGCCCTCGATGGTCCCGAAGCCGTACACGAACTGGAAGACCGCCGAGATCGCCCCGTTCCGCTTCTCCACGGGAAGCCCCGTGTGCCCCACCGCGCGCTGGACCGCGAGCGCGAACTCCAGCCAGTGCGGGCCGATGTTGAGGAAGCGGCCGACGAGCGGCGACACCCAGGGGTGGCGGATCAGCAGCGCGCGGTACTCGTCGGCGAGGGAACGGAGCTGGTCGCGCCAGGCCTCGGCGGGCTCCTCCTTGCCGGGCAGCCGCATCTCGCCGCACACCGCGTCCAGGGCGAGTTCCAGGAGGTCGTCCTTGGTGTCCACGTACCAATAGACGGACATCGCGGTGACGTTCAGCTCCGCGGCGAGCCTGCGCATGGAGAACTTGGCGAGGCCCTCCGCGTCCAGGAGCCGGACCGAGACCTCGGTGATGCGGTCCCGGTCGAGCCCGCTGGGCTGGTCGCCCTTGCGGCCGCCGCCGCGAGGTGCCTTGCCCTGCAGCCAGACGCTCGTCCGCGCCGGGTTGTTCGTGCGGCCGGCTGCCTTGGCCATGGCGCACCTTCCTGGTTGAGGTCCGGGCCGACTCGGCCCGGAGCGCTGTGGGGAGGCGAACGGCAGATCCGGAATGAGGTGCTCCACCCCTGCCTCCCCCCGATGCTATGCCGCCGGCTTCCCCACGGAGTCCGCCCTCTCCGCCCTGCGCAGCAACGCCGCCGCGAGGACACCGCCGAGGAACACCGCGACCGCGCCCACCAACTGACTCGTCTCCAGGCCCGAGGCGAACGCGTCGGCGATCCGCTCCCGCTCGCCCGACGACTTCGCCGCCGCCATGGCCGCGGGGAAGGACGCCGCGGAGACCGCCACCAGCGAGGCGAAACGGGAGTTGAGCACCGCGCCGAGGACCGCGACACCGAGGCCGTTGCCGAACTCCGCGAGCGTGCCGTTGACGCCCGCGCCCACGCCCGCCTTCTCCACCGGTATCGCGCTCATGATCGCGTTGGCCATGGCCGGCATGGCGAACGCGATGCCCGCGCCCATGATGACGAGCCCGGCGAGCATGCCGTTGTAGTTGTCGCCGCCGAGCAGCGCGATCACCGCGAGGCCCGCGGCGATGGCGCTCATGCCGGACAGGATCGTCGCGGGCGTGCCCAGCTTGGCGTGCAGCTTCGCGCCGACGCCGGTGAGGTTCAGGGCCACGATGGTCACCGCGAGCGGCGCCGTGCGCAGGCCCGCCTCCAAGGGCTCGTACCCGAGGACGAACTGGAGGTGCTGGGTGAGGAGGAAGAGGGAACCGGCGAGGCCGAACGCGACGAGGATCGCGCCCGCCACCGCGCCGATGAACCGCTGGTTGCGGAAGAAGTGCATGTCCAGCATCGGGTACGGGATACGCAGCTCCCAGAGCACGAACGCGCCGAGGACCAGCGCACCGGCGGCCGCGGCGACCAGCACCTGCGCGGAGGTCCAGCCGTGCTCGGGGCCGGAGATGATCGCGTAGACCACGGAGGCCATGCCGATCGTCGAGAGCAGCGCGCCGAGCAGGTCGGGGCGGTCGCCCCGCGGGTTCTTGGACTCGGGCACCATCCTGGCGACCGCGGCGAGGGCGATCAGCGCCACGGGGATGTTGATCAGGAAGATCGAGCCCCACCAGAAGTGGTTCAGCATGAACCCGCCGAGCAGCGGTCCGGCCGCGAACCCGAGGGAGTTGATGGTCGACCAGAGGCCGATCGCCTTGACGCGCTCGGTGTCGTCGAAGATCTGTACGACGACCGCGAGGGTCGTGGTCATCAGGAGCGCGCCGCCGATCCCCATCCCCGCGCGGGCGGCGATGAGCTGCGCGGACGACTGCGCGAACGCCGCGACGAACGAGCCGATGCCGAAGAGCGCGAGGCCCGCGATGAGCATCTTCTTGCGGCCGTAGCGGTCGGCGGCGCTGCCCGCGGTGAGCAGCAGCCCGGACTGCACGAGCGAATACGCGTTGATCATCCACTGGATGTCGGACGTGGACGCGTCCAGCTCCCGGGTGAGGGAGGGGATCGCGACGCTCAGGACGGTGTTGTCGAGCAGCACGGTGAGCTGGGCGAGACAGATGACGCCGAGTATCAGCCAGCGCTGCGGGTGCCGGGGTGGGGCGGCCAATGTCTCGGCGGTCGTCGCCGTCATGCGGGCTCCTTCGTGGGGGGGGTGCCTGGCGGGACGCCCGCGGTGGTGTCTCGCGCGGCGCCGGGATGCCTGGTTCTACGGTGTACGAGGATGAAGTCACGTACACCGTAGAGCAGGCCCCATACGCCGTACAAGGCGATATCCCCGTCGGCCCCCGCCTCCGGCACCGGGTCCGCCCTCGCCCGGCCCCCCGAAGCGCCGCTACTCCTTCGGCCGCGTCAGGTCGTAGAACGTCACCTCGCCCACCGTCACCCTCTCGAAGCGCGACTCGACCCACGACGTGATCCCCGCCGAAGTGCCGCCACCGCCCGCGCCGCGCATGCCCATACCCATGCCATCGGTGCCGCCGGTACCACCGGTACCACCGGTACCACCGGTGCCGCCCACGATGAAGTAGTGGATCTCGCCGTCCGCCACATACCGCTTGAACCGCGCGAGCGTCGGCGACGGGTCGCTGCCGTTGAAGCCGCCGATCGCCATCACCGGGTCGCCGGTGGCCAGTTGGTAGCTCGCCGCGTTCTGGGCGCCGATGGCCGCCGCGGCCCAGGTGTAGTGCTCGGCGCCCGCCTCCAGGAGCTTCCTGGCCCGGGCGGAGACCTGCGCGCCGTCGAGCAGACCGCCCATCCCGCCGCCCTCGCGGCGCGAACCGTCACCGCCGCCCCCGGGAGCACCCCTCCCGGGAACGCCACCCCCGGCGCCAGTACGGCCGCCCTGCGGAGGCTGCCCCACCCCCTGCCCCGGCTTCCGCATCCCGCCACCGTCACCGTCACCGCCACCGCCACCGCCAGGGCCTCCGCTCCCCGGTCCCATCCGCCCCGGCCCCATCCGCCCCGCCGAAGACGGCCCCGCCGTCACGATCGACCCCGTGTGCGCGCTGTCCACCGTGGACCACGTGTACGCCACCGGACCCGCCACGCACGCCGCGCAGCCCAGCCCCACCGCGGCGAGGGCGAACCACCGCCCCAACCGCCCGGCGCGCAGCCGCCCCGCGAACAACAGACCCACCGCCCCCGCGGCCCCCGCCACCACTACCGCCCACCGCAGCCACGGCAGGTAGTCCGGGGTGCGGCCGAGCAGGACGTACGCCCAGGCCGCCGTGGTCGCGACCGTCACCCCGAGCGCCGCGCGCGCCCACCGCGAGGCCCGCTCCTCCCACAGGACCGTGGCGCCCATGCCGACGAGCGCCGCGATGCACGGCGCGAGGGCCACCGTGTAGTACTGGTGGAAGATCCCCGCCATGAAGCTGAAGACCCCGGCCGTCATGAGCAGCGCGCCGCCCCACGCCACGAACGCCGCCCGCGCGGTGTCCGTGCGCCGCCCCGCGCGGGTCAGCACGAGCCCCGCCACCAGCAGGACGAGCGCGGCGGGCAGCAGCCACGCGATCTGGCCGCCGACCTCGGAGTTGAACATCCGTCCGATGCCGGTCTCACCCCACTGGCCACCGGCCCCGCCGCCGCGGCCGCCGCCGCCCACGCTGCCGGTCTCCTCCCCATTGATGCGGCCGAGGCCGTTGTAGCCGAAGGTCAGCTCCAGGAAGGAGTTGTTCTGCGAGCCGCCGATGTACGGGCGCGAGGCCGCGGGCCACAGCTCCACGACCGCCACCCACCAGCCGCCGGAGACCACCATCGCCCCCGCCGCCAGGGCGAGTTGGCCGAGCCGCCCGCGCCACCGCACCGGCGCGCACACCGCGTACAGCACGGCGAGCGGCGGCAGGATCAGGAACGCCTGCAACGTCTTCGTCAGGAACGCGAGACCCACCGCGACACCGGCCCACACCAGCCACTTGGTGCGCCCCTGCTCCAGTGCGCGCAGCACGCAGTACACCGTGACGGTCATCAGGAGGGCGAGCAGCGCGTCGGGGTTGTTGAAGCGGAACATCAGCGCGGCCACCGGCGTGAGCGCGAGCACCGCGCCCGCGATCAGCCCGGCCGCCGGGCTGAACCGCCGCCGCACGGCCGCGTACAGCACGCCGACCGTGGCGACCCCCATCAGCACCTGGGGGACGAGCACCGCCCACGAGTTCAGCCCGAAGAGCCGTACGGAGAGCGCCATCGGCCACAGCGCGGCCGGGGGCTTGTCGACGGTGATTGCGTTGCCCGCGTCGAGCGAGCCGAAGAAGAGGGCCTGCCAGCTCTGGCTGCCCGCCTGGACGGCGGCGGAGTAGAAGGAGTTGGCGTATCCGGACGCGCTGAGGTTCCAGAGGTAGAGAGCGGCGGTGGCGAGCAGCAGCCCGAGCAGGGCGGGGCGCGCCCAGCGGGGGTCGTCGGGCCGACCGCGCCACAGCGCGGCGGGCAGGGCGGAAGAGGTCGTGGTCACCGTGCGTTCCTCGGCTCGGAGGGGGAGGGGGAGGGGGAGGGGGAGGGGGTTACGTCGTACGAGGCAGGGGGCGCCGGAGCCGACGCCTCCGCCCCGGCGCCCCGACGCTCCGGGAACACCCACGCCCGCAGCAGCAGGAACCGCAGTACCGTCGCCGCGAGGTTCGCCGCGATCAGCACCGCGAGTTCCGTGGAGTGCGCCGGATCGCCCGAGGCCGCCCCGAGCGCCGCGAGCGAACCGCTGGTCAGCGCGAGACCGATGCCGAAGACCACGAGCCCCTGCGCCTGGTGGCGCACCGCACGCTCCCGGCCACGCACCCCGAAGGTGAGCCTCCGGTTCGCCGCGGTGTTGGCGACCGCCGACACCAGCAGGGCGAGCGCGTTGGCCTCCTGCGACCCCGTGAACGTACGGAAACCGCTGTAGAGCAGCAGGTAGAAGAGGGTCGACAGGGCGCCGACGACGCAGAAGCCGACGAGCTGGCGGGCCAGGCCGCCGGGCACGCCGCTCAGCTGCCGGTCACGCGGATCGTCCCCGAAGGGGCGGGCGAGGCGGTCGAGCGGCAGCGCGCCGACCGCGAGCGCCCGGCCGACCCGCCACACGCCCCTGAGGTCGTCGGCGGCCGTCCTCACCAGGTGCACGGTGGAGTCCGGGTCGTCGACCCAGTCGACCGGCACCTCGTGGATGCGCAGCCCGGCGCGCTCGGCGAGCACCAGCATCTCGGTGTCGAAGAACCACCCCGTGTCCTCCACGAGCGGCAGCAGCACCCGCGCCACATCGCCCCGGACCGCCTTGAACCCGCACTGGGCGTCGGAGAAACGGGCGTGCAGGGAGCCGCGCAGGATGAGGTTGTACGTACGCGAGACGAACTCCCGCTTGGGCCCGCGCACCACCCGCGAACCGCACGCGAGCCGCGAGCCGATCGCCAGGTCCGAGTGGCCCGAGATCAGCGGCGCGACCAGCGGCAGCAGCGCGTTGAGGCCGGTGGAGAGGTCGACGTCCATATAGGCGAGGACCGGCGCGTCGGAGGCGGACCAGACGGCGCGCAGCGCCCGCCCGCGCCCCTTCTGGTCGAGCCGGACGTACCGCACCTCCCCTATGGAGGCGGTCAGTTCGGCGGCGATCCGCGAGGTGCGGTCCGTGGAGGCGTTGTCGGCGACCGTGATGCGGAAGGGGTAGGGGAAGGTCCGCACGAGGTGGTCGTGGAGCCTGCGGACGGAGGGCCCCAGGTCCTTCTCCTCGTTGTGGACGGGGACGACGACGTCCAGGACGGGCGCGTCGCGCCGGGTGACGGGGAGGTGGTCCCGCGACGGCAGGGCGCCCGGGAGAGAGTCGGTTCGCATGCGACCGACACTCGCCAAGTGGCCTGTCAGGGCTGTGTGGTGAGGCTGTGGTCCGGCTGTGAGGCCTGGGGGGCCTGCGAGATCTGGGGGGCTTGGGGGCCCTGCGGGGCCTGAGGGGCCTCTTTTCCGTACGCCACGGCGTCTCCGCAGACCGTGGACTCCCCGCCCGCCGCCGGGAGCATGACGGCGAAGACGGTCCGCCCCGGCACGCTCTCGACGGTCACCGTGCCGCCGTGCGCGGTCACGAGGGCCCGTACGAGGGCGAGCCCGAGGCCCGTCGAACCCGCGTGGCGCGAGCGGGAGGCATCCCCGCGCGCGAACCGTTCGAATACCGAGGGCAGCAGGTCGGGCGCGATGCCCGGCCCGTCGTCCTGGATCTCCAGGCGCACCAGCGGACCGTCCTTCCGCACGCGTGCGGTGACCGTCGTGCCCGGCGGGGTGTGGGTGCGGGCGTTGCCGAGGAGGTTGACGACGACCTGCTGGAGGCGGTCGGCGTCGGCGCGGACCAGGGCGGGCTCGTCGGGCCCGGGCAGTTCGAGGCGCCAGCGGTGGCCCGGCCCGGCGGCGCGGGCGTCACCGACGGCGTCGAGGACGAGCGCCGCGAGATCACAGCTCCGGTACGACAGCGGGCGTACGCCCCCGCCTCCCGCGAGCCCCGCGCGCTCCTGCTGCTCCGCGTCGAGCCGGGCGAGCAGCAGCAGGTCCTCGACGAGCCCGGTCATCCGCTCGGCCTCGGACTCGATCCGCCGGAGCGCGTGCCGGGTGTCGGGCCCGGTGGACTCCCGCCCGCGGCGCGTCAGTTCGGCGTATCCGCGGATGGAGGCGAGCGGTGTCCGCAGCTCGTGGCTGGCGTCCGCGACGAACCGGCGTACGCGCGTCTCGCTCTGCTGGCGTGCGTCGAGCGCGGAGTGGACGTGGTCGAGCATGCGGTTGAGCGCGGCGCCGACCTGTCCGACCTCGGTGCGCGGATCGGCGTCGGGGGCGCGCTCGTGGAGAGCCACCTCGCCGCTGTGCAGCGGGAGTTCGGATACGCGCGTCGCGGTGCCGGCGATCCTGCGCAGGGGGCGCAGTGCCACGCCGACCAGCACGGCACCGGCGAGCGAGGCGGCAGCGAGGCCCGCGGCGGTGACGCTGACCTCGACGACGACGAGCGTGTCGAGGGTGTTGCGCACCTTGGCGGTCGGCACGCCGACGAGGAAGGCGCCGTCGCCGCCGGTCGTGTACGCCACGCGGTACTCGCCGAGGCGCGGGATGTCGACGGTGTGCGGCCGCCGGTCCCTCGGCACGGAGTCGAGCGCGGCCTTCTGGGCCTTGTCGAGGGGCGTCGCGACCGGCAGCGCGCTGCCACTGCCGGCCCGCGCCTCGGTACTGACCAGCGCCCTCCCGACGGAACCGTCCTTCACCTCGGCGCCGATGGTGCCGATCTCCTGCGGGCCGCGCGAGACGAACTCCAGCGGATCGTCACCCTCCAGCCGCGCGCTGCCACGCTCCGGGGGCCGCTCGCTCCCCGGCCCGGAACCAGGCTCGGAGTCGGGCCCGGAGTCGGGCGCGGAACCGGACCCGGGCAAGGGCGCCGCCGCCCGCTTCGCGACCCCGCCGAGCACGCCGTCCAGCTGCTCGTACAGATGGGACTTCAGCGCGAGGGCCGTGACGGTCCCGATCACCGCGCACACGACGGCGATCAGCGCGACGGCGGACAGCACGAGCCGCGTACGGAGCGTGCGGGGGCGGGGCATACGTGGGCGCGGGCGGGCCATGCGGGGGCGGGGTCGCGGACGCCGGAGCCCACGTCTCACGAAGCGGAGGACGCCGGTACGGGCGCGGAAGCGGGCGTGGGCGTAGACGCGGGCGCGGGCAGGGCGGACTTGATCAGATACCCGGCCCCACGCCGCGTGTGGATCATCGGTTCACGCCCGGCGTCGATCTTCCTGCGCAGATACGAGATGTACAGCTCGACCACGTTGGCCTGGCCCCCGAAGTCGTAGTTCCACACCCGGTCGAGGATCTGCGCCTTGCTGAGCACGCGCCGCGGATTGCGCATGAGGTACCGGAGCAGCTCGAACTCGGTGGCGGTCAGATGGATCGACTCCCCGCCGCGCGTCACCTCGTGGCTGTCCTCGTCCAGGGTCAGGTCCCCCACCACCAGCGTGGATTCGCTGCGCTTGCCGGCGGCCCCGGCCCGCCGGATGAGCCCGCGCAGCCGCGCCACCACTTCCTCCAGGCTGAACGGCTTGGTGACGTAGTCGTCGCCGCCCGCGGTGAGCCCGGCGATCCGGTCCTCCAGCGCGTCCTTCGCGGTCAGGAAGAGCACGGGCACCTCGGGCAACTCCCGGCGCAGTCTGCCGAGGACGGAGAGGCCGTCCATGTCGGGCAGCATCATGTCCAGCACCACGGCGTCGGGCCGGAACGCGCGCGCGACCCGCACCGCGCCCGCGCCGTCGCCCGCGCTGCGGATCTGCCAGCCCTCGTACCGCAGGGCCATGGACATCAACTCGGTGAGCGACGCCTCGTCGTCCACCACGAGTACGCGGACGGGGCTGCCGTCCGGCCTGAGCAGTTCGGTGCGCGCCTGGGGCGTGGTCGTGGTCATGAACCACAGGCTGGGCCGCGCCCCTGAGAGCACTCTTGCGCGAAGCTGTGAATTCCCTGAGAAACGGGCTCGGCTCACGCGGCGGAGGGCGCTCGGCTCACCGCACCCCGAAGAGCCGGGCCCCGTTCCCGTAGAGCACCGCCCGCAGCCACTCGTCCCCCAACCCGAGCCGCTCCAGCGCCTCCAGCTGATGAACGTACGCGTACGGAATATTGGGGAAGTCGCTGCCCAGCAAGATCCGCTCGCCCAGCTCCACCAGCCTCCCCGACTCCTCCTTCGGGAACGGCATCAGCCCCTCGCTGAAGTCGGTGAACGCCATGGTCGTGTCCAGGCGCACCTCCTCGTACCGCTCGGCGAGCGCGAGGAAGTCGGCGTACTCGGGCATCCCCATGTGCGCCACGACGAGCCGCAGCCGCGGATGCCGCGCGAGGAGCCGCGCCATCACCGCGGGCCCGGTGTGCTCGCCGGGCTCGGGCCCGGACCCGCAGTGCGTCACCACCGGGATCCCGGCCTCGGCGAGCAGCCCCCACACGGGGTCGAGCAGCTCGTCATTGGGGTCGTAACCCCCCACCTGCACATGCGCCTTGAAGACCCGGGCCCCCGACTCGACGGCGTCCCGCACATACCCCTCGACTCCCGGCTCCGGGAAGAAGGTCGCGGTCCGCAGACACCCGGGGGTGCGGCGCGCGAAGTCGTCGGCCCAGTCGTTGAGCCACTTCGCCATCCCCGCCTTGTGCGGATAGATCATCGAGGTGAAGGCCCGCACCCCGAACTCCCCGAGCAGCTCGACCCGCCGCTCCTCCTCATGCCGGTAGCTGATGGGCCACTCCACCCCGCCACCGGCCGCGTAGGCGTCGAAGTACGCCCAGACCTTGCGCAGCACCCGGTCCGGCATGAAGTGCGTGTGTACGTCGATGAGCCCGGGCACCCCGAGCCGCCCCCAGAACGCCCGCACCTCGGCGCCCTCCGAGCCACCGGCGCCACCCGCGCCGCCCACCCTCTCCCTATCCCCGCACATGGCCGAGGCTTTCCCGCACACCGCCGTGGCTTCCCGGCCCATGGCCGAGGCTTTCCCGCGCGTATCCGTGGCTCCGCTCGACCTTGGCGACGTGCAGGACGTACGACTCGTACCACTCCTCGCGCCCGCGACGCTGTGCCACGCGGTGCTCGGGATCGCTCTGCCAGGCCTTGATGGCGTCCGCGTCCCGGAAGTACCCGACGGTGATGCCGACCCCGCCGGGCGTCCGCGCGGACTCGGCCCCGAGGAAGCCGGGCACGGCGGCGACCAATTCATCCATACGTTCGCCGGTCTCGTCGTACCCCTGGCTGTTCTCGGCGAGAACCGAGGTGAACACGACGGCGTAGTAAGGCGGTTCAAAGGGCCCGACCGGCCCCGGAAGATCACTCATGCCCCCACCCTCAGAGCCCCGGCACCCCGTGTCCACCCTCCCCGGCCACTCCTTGCCCTCCGGACACCGATCCTTGACCCTCCGGTCAGCGAACGCCCCGAGGGAACCCGATTACTCGGGACCGCCCCCCCACCCCCTCAGAAGAGCCCGCCCTGCTCCCCCTCACCACCCGCCGCCCCCAGCCCCTCCACCGGCACGGTCACCGCCGCCCCCGCGTCGGCCGCCGCCAGCTCCCACCCCACGAGCACCCGCGTATCGACGACGAGCAGGCCCCCGTCCGCGACCTCCAGGTAAAGATCGGGCCCGGCCGCCGCGACGACCCGCCCCGCGACCACCCCACCGTCGACGACCTCCCGCACGACCCCTTGGGCAGCCCCTCCCAAGGCCCCCAACCCCGCAAGCCCGAACGCCCCGAAGTGGTCGACCGCCTCGAAGCCGACCCGTTCCAACGCCTCGGCCCACCCTTCGAGCACGACAGCCCGCCGGTACAGGCCTTCCAACTCCGCCGCCCGCTCCGCCCACCCGGGCAGAGCCCCCCGCACCGCCCGCTTACGCGCGTACGGCACCCGGTCCGGCACCCCGAGCGCCGCCCGCAGCAGCTCCTCCGTACGCCGTGCCGCCATCAACGGCCCCCGACCGAGCCAGCAGAACGCCACGGCCCCCTGCTCAAGGAGGCGCACGGCCCCCCGCTCCTCCGCCGTGATCCCGACCTTGACCAGCCCGGCCCCGAACCACGCGAGGTACACCCGGTACGTCCGCGGATCATCCGGCACCCCGTCCGCCGCCACGGAGAACGCCCGATCGAGCCGCGCGCACTCGGGACACCGCGCCTGCGTGGCCCGCGCCGGCACCACGGCCCGCAGCGGACACGGATTCCCGCGCGCCCCCACGCACCGCCGCTCACCCACGGCCCGGAACCCGATCGCCCTCCCATACGCGAGGACGCTCCCCCTCCCGCCCTCCCACCGCAGCACAGGCTCCCCACCAGGCCACCCGAGCCCCGCACACCGCCACTCCATCGCCGCACCCCTCCCGGAAGGACGCCCGCACAAACGTCCACCCGCACAAACGACCAGAGGCCCTGACGGTTTCCCGTCAGGGCCTCTGGTCTGCTGTGCACTCGGCAGGATTCGAACCTGCAACCTTCTGATCCGTAGTCAGATGCTCTATCCGTTAAGCTACGAGTGCTTGTGCTTCCGGGGTTTTTTCTGCCCCGTCGGCGTTGCGAGAACAACATTACATGACCTGCGCCGTGAGGCGAAATCCGTTTCCCAAACCTGCTCTGAGCTGGGGAAACGCCCCTGAAGAGCCTCCCAAGAGCCCCCGGACAGCCCCGGACACGACCGAAGCCCCGGTCGAGGACGACCGGGGCTTCGGGCTCACAGCGCGGAGGCGGAGGGATTTGAACCCTCGATGGGCTTTAAGGCCCAAACCGCATTAGCAGTGCGGCGCCATAGACCGGACTAGGCGACGCCTCCAGCTTGCACACCAGCGCGAGCGCGGGGGTGCGTGCAGATGATGACACAGCCAGGCGGCGTGTCACCAATCGCGTCCTCCACGGTACTAGTCGCGCGGCCCGCAGGGCAAAGCCGTACTCGGCCCCGCAACGTCACGCGGTGAACGGCGTTAAAGGGTGTGGACCCACCCATGGGTCCACCGCCGTGCCCGACCCCGTGGAGCCCCCATGCTGCGCCGCCTCGTCCTCACCGCCGCCGCCTCCGTCGCCGCGCTGTCCACCGCACCCCTCAGCGCGCACGCCGTCACCCCCGCCGAGACCCCGACCGACCGGCTGATGATCACCGTCTCGGACTCGGGAGGCGACGGCGAGGGAAGGTTCGAACTGAAGTGCCACCCCACGGGCGGCTCCCACCCGGCCGCCGCGGCGGCGTGCGCACGGCTTGACGAGGTCACGAGGTACGGGACCGACCCGTTCGCCCCCGTGCCGGCATACGCCTCGTGCACGATGCAGTACGGCGGCCCCGCCACCGCGCACATCACGGGCACCTGGCAGGGACGGCCCGTCGACGCGCGCTACAGCCGCAACAACGGCTGCGAGATCTCGCGCTGGAACAACCTGGCCCCGGTGCTGCCCCGCACCTCGGCCTGATCCGGTGCCGGCGCCGTTTCCGGACGGCTTTCCGTACGGCTTTCCGGATGGCTTTCCGGACGGCGCCCGCCACCCTCCCGTGACCAGGCGGTACCGAAAACTCACATCATCTGCGTGCGACCTCCCTCTCATCCGGCGCCGCGCGGGCAACCACTCCCCGTAGACTCCCTCCCGTGACACGCCACGGGCCGAGGGGCAAGATGGCCTGAGCGAGTCGGCAAGCAGCGGTAACCAGGGAGGAAGCGTCGTCGTGAGCAGCAGGCCATCCCGAGGCGCTGCTCGCCTCGCAGCCATACTCGACGCGCTCCCGGACGCCCTGGTGCTCGTCAACGCCAACGGCACCGTCGTGAACGCGAACGCGATCGCGCTCGAGGCGTTCGAGACACCGGGCACCGCACTCGTGGGACGCGGTCTGCTCGATCTGCTGCCGGAGTTCGACTCCCGGCTCATCCCCGGCTCCATGCGGCGCCCGGACACCATCGACGAGCGCGGGCGCACCAAGCCCACGCGCATGACCGCCCGGCGCACGGACGGCACCGAGTTCCCCGTCGAGGTCACCAGCTCCCCGCTGGAAGACGGCAGGCACGCGTACGACAACCACGGCTACACCGGCGACGAGTTGCTGATGCTCGTCGTGCGGGACCTTTCGGGCACCGTGGACACCGAGGCCGAACTGGCCCGTTCGCAGCGGCAGACCGAGATGATCCTGCGGGCCGCGGCCGAGGGCGTGGTCGGTACGGACACCGACGGCCGGGTCGTCCTGGTCAATCCGGCCGCCGCGCAGATACTGGGCTTTCGCGCGAGCGACCTCGGCGGACAGGAACTGCACCCGCTGGTCCTGCACTCGCGCGCCGACGGCGAACCCTTCCCCTACGAGGAGTCCCCGCTCGCCGACACCCTCCGCTCCGGGCGCAAGCACCGGGTGCGCGGGCAGGTCCTGTGGTCCAAGAGCGGCGCCAAGGTGCCGGTCGACCTGACGACTTCCCCCGTGCGCGACGGGGACCAACTGGTCGGCGCGGTGATGACGTTCACCGACCGCAGGCCCTACGACGAGCTGGCCGAGAAGCACGAGGCCGCCCTCGCCCGGCACGCGGAGGAGATCCGCGCCGCCACCGAGCGGCACGCCGCGGAGATCAAGGCGGCGGAGGAGCGGCGCGCCGAGGAGATCAAGGCCGCCGAGGAGCAGCGGGCGGAGGCGCTCGCCGCCGAACAGGAGCGGTACGCGGCGCTCGCCGAGCGCGAGAAGGACCGCTTCGAAGAGCTGGCCGAGCGCGAGGCGGCGCGGTACGAGACGCTGGCGGCCCGGCACGAGCAGCTGCTCGCCGTCCTCGGCTCGTCCCTGCGCGGGCCCCTCGACGAGCTGCGCCGCGAACTGGCCGCGCTCGCCGCGGACGACGCGGGCCAGCTGTGGCCCGAGGCCAACCAGGTCCTGCACCACCTATCCGCCGGGTACGCCCGGATGACGACGCTCGTCGACAACGTCCTCGGCTTCCAGCGGCTCGACGCGGGCGACGAACAGCTGACCCTCACCCCTGCCCTGCTCGACGCGGTCATCGCCACCGGTGTGGAGGGCGCGGTCGAGCTGATCGGGCCCGGCCGGGCGCAGTTCGCCGTGCACGCGCCGCCGGTGGAGATCGTCGTCGACGCGGGGCGGCTCGCCACCGCGCTGGCCCATCTCGTCGCGGACGTGGCGGGGATCGACGCGACGGGCAACACGCGCGCGGGCGTCGCCGGTGCGGGTGCCGCGGCGGGGGGTTACGTCGACTCGACCATCGTGGTGGCCGCGGCCCAGCGCGGCGAGGTCGTCCGCATCGAGGTCCGGGGGCCCTACGCGGGCGGGGACCCGGTGCACGAGCCGATCGTGCGGGGCATCGTGCGGGCCCACGGCGGCGTGCTCCAGACGCACGAGGTGCCGGGCATGAACGGCAGTGCGTACGTACTTGAAGTGCCGCTCGTGGCGAGCGGGGCGGGCGGGGCGGGCTCTACGGAGAGGGGCGGTTCCGGAGCGGGCTCTACGGAGAGGGCCGGTTCGGCTGTGCCCGCCGCTCCGGGTGGTGTGGTCGCGGTGCCGGAGCAGGCGTCGCCCGCCACGGGCGGCGGCCGTCGGCGTGCCCGGCGTCCCTCGACGGACTCCTTCCTGGAGATCGGCGTTCCGGCGGACCCGTCCGGCGGTACGGAGGCCGGTGCGCCCGCCGCGCCGACCGGCACGGGACGCCGTAGGGGACGTCGCGCCGCGGAGGCCGCCGGTGCGCCGGGGAGCCAGGACGCCACCCTTGGCGGTGGGCCGGGTTCGGTGGCGACCGGGCAGGTGGGCGGGCCCATGGGCGGCTCCGTGGCGGAGGCGCAGTCTTCGGAGACGGCCGGTGGCGCTTCGGGGGTCACCTCTGGTGGCGCTTCGGGCGGTACCGGGCGGCGGCGCGGGCGGCCGAGTGCCGCCGAGGGCGCCGTGGTGACGGCGGCCGAACACGCGGCCGGATCCGCCGCGTTGGGCCAGACGGTGCCGCCGCAGGGCGTGCCGGTCCCGGCGAGCGGGACGGGCCGCCGCGCGCGCCGGGCCGGTGAGCAGCATGCGCTGCCCGCGCTGGCCTCGGGCCCGTCGGAGACTTCCGGTGCCGCTTCCGGCATGGAACTGGCCGCGGTGGAGGCAGGCAACGGCGACGCCGCGCGGCCCACGGGGCGCCGGGCACGGCGTGCGCTGGCGGCCGCCAAGGAGCGGGCCGCCGCGGAAGAGGCCAACAGCGGCCGCGTCTTCGCCCTTCCCCCGGCCACGGCCGACCGCTCCACGCCGGGCGGGGAGACCGCGCCCCAGCAGACCTCGCCTCAGCAGACCTCGCTTCAGCAGCCCGCGTACGCCGTGGGCCACGCCGTGGTGAACCAGGGCGCGGTCGCGGCGGGCCAGGGTGCCGCCGAGCTGGCCTTGGGACAGGGTGTGGTCAGCCCTGGCGGGCTGGGCCGGGGTGCCGGGGACTTGGGCGCCGGAGGCCTGGGTGCCGGGGGTTCGGGGTCGGAGGGCTCGGGCGTCGGAGACGCGGGCTCGGAGGGGCAGGGCGCCGTGGGCTCGGGTGCCGTGGGCTCGGGTGCCGTGGAGCAGGGGTCCTTGGGCCACGGTGCCGTGGGGCAGGGTTCCGTGGGGCAGGGCGCGGTGGGCCAGGGTCCCGCTGGGCAGGCCGGCGTGAATCAGGGCTCCGTAGGCCGGGGTTCCATGGGGCAGCGCTCCGTAGGCCAGGGTCCCGCTGCGCATGTCGGCATGAATCAGGGCTCCGTAGGCCAGGGCTCCGCCGGTCAAGGCCCCGCGGCCCAGGGCTCGGTGGGGCAGAACCCCGCAGGCCAAGGCTCCGTACGCCGGGCCCCCGCAGGCCAGCACCCCGTGAACCAGAGCCCCGCGGGGCGAGGCCCCGTAGGCCACGCCGTCGTGAACCAGGCCGCGGTGAGCCAGGGCTTCGACGTGGGCGCCCCCGGACAGATGTATCCGAGCGCCCTGGGCGACACCGGGCAGCACGCCGCGGCCCCGCACGCTCCGGGTGACGACCACACCCCGCCGCAGCCGCACCCCGCGCAGGCCCCGACGGGCCGCCGCCGCTCCCGCCGTCCGGTCACCGCGAACCCCGCGACTCCGGAGGGCCTCGCGGCTCCCCTGGGCAACGCCCCGAGCGGCCCTACGGCCTCCCCGGACGCCCCGGTGGCTCCGCAGGCCCCGCAGGCCCAGGGCGTCCCGACCGCGCGGCAGGCCACGCAGGCCGCGCAGGCCGCGCAGAACTCTGGCGCACCGGCGGTCCCGACGGCCTCGCAGGCCTCAGGCATTCCAGGCACCCCGGGGACTCCGCAGGCCCCGCAGGCCCCAGGCGTGCCAACCACCCCCGCCGCACCGGGCGCACCCGGCGCACCCGCCACCCCCGCGCCCCCGACCACCCCGCATCAGGGAACGCCCGCCCCCCGCACCGGCCAGAACCGTCAGGCCCCCGGCGCCGGACCGCTGCCCGCGCCGCAGCCGTGGCCCGACGGCACCACCCCCGCCGAGGGCATGCCCGCGCAGGGCAACGCGCACCCCGCGGGGACCCACGCCCAGGGCAACGCGCACCCCGCCGGCACCCCCGCGCACGGCGTGCCGACGCCCGCTCCGGCCACCGCCCTCCCGCCCGAGCGCGGCACGCGGGCGTCGCGGGCGGCCCAGCCGCTGCCCGCCGAGTCCGCGCCCGGTGACCCCAACTCGACGCAGGGGCGCGCGTTCAGCGTGCGTACGCTCGGCCAGGGCGTACCGTTCGGCCAGCAGCCCTCCGAGCAGCAGCAAGGCCACCAGGCCGCCGCGCCCGACCAGGGCAACAGGCCGACGGGCAACGCCCGGACCCCGCACTCCCCGGTGCCGCCCCAGGGCGCGCGGCCGGAGCCCGCGCCCTCCCCGGCCACGCCCCCGCAGGGCCAGGCCGCCGCCCCGCAGTCGCAGACCCTCGGCGGCTCAGGACGCCGGCGCAGGCTGGGCACGCCCCCCGCCCCAGCGGGCGACGAGCGCCCGGAGGCCTCGGCGCGCCCGCACCCGCAGACCCCGAACCCGGCACACGCCCAGTCCCGTATCGCCGCCTCCACCGAGGGAGCCGGACGCTCGTACGCGATCGGCGCCCCGGACGAGAACGCGGACGAGGGCCCGGAGCCGCTGGACGGCCCCGGCGGCGCGGTCGAGATCGCGAACCGCCCCCAGCCCCAGCCGATGGACGACGAGCTGCCGCCCGAGCCGCTGGACAACCCGCGCCGCCTCCTGGTGTGGCCCGCGCCGGACGTCACCACGCAGCAGGCGCTCAGCGACCGCGGCTACCGTCCCGTGATCGTGCATTCGCGCGAGGAGGTCGACGCGCAGATCGCGGCGTTCCCCGCGGCTCTCTTCGTGGACCCGTTGACCGGACCGATCACGCGCACGGCGCTCCAGTCGCTGCGGCAGGCCGCCGTGGCCGCCGAGGTGCCGGTGCTCGTGACGGCGGGACTCGGCCAGGCGACGCGCGAGGCGGCGTACGGCGCCGACCCCGCCGTACTCCTGAAGGCACTCGCCCCGCGCGACAGCGAGCAGCATCCGCCGCGCGTCCTGCTCATCGAGGAGCACGAGGAGATCGCGCTCGCCCTGACCGCGACCCTGGAGCGGCGCGGCATGCAGGTCGCGCGGGCCCAGAGCGACGCGGACGCGGTGACGCTCGCGGCGCAGATGCGGCCGAACCTCGTGGTGATGGATCTGCTCCAGGTGCGCCGCCGCCGGGCCGGGATCATCGACTGGCTGCGCGCGAACGGGCAGTTGAACCGCACTCCGCTGGTCGTCTACACCGCCGCCGTCGACGAGACGGAGCTGCCGCGCCTGGCGGCCGGCGAGACGGTGCTGTTCCTCGCCGAGCGCTCCACGAGCACCGAGGTGCAGAGCCGCATCGTGGACCTGCTGGCGAAGATCGGCACCAACTAGGCGGTGATGCGCCGCACCGCCGCCTTGACGGAGGCGCGCAGCCGTTCGCGGTCGGCGTCCTCGTCGCCGACGAGGATGCGCCGCATCTGCGGCACGGCCGTGGACCAGCCGGCCAGCGCGACCACCATGAAGAGCAGGTGGGCCGCGGGGATCTCGTCGCTGATCACGCCCCTGGCCTGCGCGTCGGCGAGGACGGCGACCTTGCGGTCGTAGTGGTCGCGGCGCTCGCGCTCGTCGGGCAGCTCCTCCGTGCCGTACTCGATGCCCTCCCAGAAGAGCAGGCGCAGCAGTTCGGGATGGTCGGCGTGGTAGTCCATGAGCCGGTCCATCCAGCCGTCCATGTCGTCCGCGTCGACGGGGTTGGAGACGGCCATCTCCAGCATCCGCTTCTCCAGGACCTGGGTGAACAGCTCCGCCTTGTTGCCGAAATAGGCATAGATGAGCTGCTTGTTGGCCTTCGCCTGGCTCGCGATGCGATCGATGCGGGCGCCCGCGATGCCGTACCGGGCGAACTCGGCGACCGCCGCCTCGAAAATCCGCGCCTTGGTGGCCTCGGGGTCTCTGACTGCCATGGGGACAGGGTAGGCGAACCCGTTCGGGTAACCAACCGGTTGGTTGCTTGACAGTGCGGCTCGGATGGGCGCAGACTTTTTCCAACCAACTAGTTGGTTGTCGCGTCGCTCGCCGCGCAGACACGAAGGAGACCCACTCGCCATGTCCTCATCCACTCCGCCCCCGGCCCCTCGGGCGGCCGCGAAGCCGCCCAGCGGCGGCGCCCGGACGCCCGGCCCGTCCCCATCCCCATCCTCGGCCCCGGCCGCGTCCCCGGCCCCCGGCCCGCGCTCCCTCCCCGTCCCGCACGGCCTCTTCCTCGTGCTCATCGCGATCTGCACGGCCGTGACCGCCGCGAACATCTACATCGCCGCGCCCCTGCTCCCGCTGATAGCCCGCGACTTCGGGTCGACGCCGTCGGCCGTCGCGTGGATCGCCTCGGTCGCCCAGTTCGGGTACGCGGCAGGGCTGCTGTTCTTTGCCCCGCTCGGGGACAGCGTGAACCGCCGCAAGCTCGTCGCGGTGCTCTCCATAGTCACGGCGGGGGCGCTCGCTCTGGGCGCGGCCGCCTCGGGCGCCACCGCGCTCGCCGCCGCCGTCCTGGTGGCGTCCGCCGCGACGGTCGTGCCGCAGCTGCTGGTGCCGCTGGTCGCCGAGCGCGCGCCCGCGCACCGGCGGGCCAGCCATGTCGCGGCCCTCATCGCCGGGCTCTTCACGGGCATCGTCGCGGCCCGCGTCCTCGGCGGACTCGTCGGTCAGGCCTTCGGATGGCGGTACGTCTTCCTGGGCGCCGCCGCACTGACGGCACTGCTGGGCCTCGCCTCGGCCGCCGTACTGCCCGCCGAGAACCGCCGCAAGTCGGGGCCGCTCTTCGCCGGTCTCGCCAAACTCCCCGGCGTGGTCCGCGGCTCCGCCGAGCTGCGCCGCGCCTGCATACGCCAGGCGGGGATGTACGGCGCGTGGAGCGCGCTGTGGACCTCGCTCGCGCTGCTCCTCACCGGCCGGGGCGGCGACGGCTATGGGATGACGACCGCGACGGCGGGCCTGTTCGGGCTCTTCGGTCTCGCGGCGAGCCTCGTCGCACCGCTCGCGGGCGGCATGGTGGACCGCTTCGGCGCGGCGAAGGTCGTCGCGTACGGATACGCCCTCGCGGCGCTGTCGGTGCCTCTGTTCTGGCTGGGCGGCGGGGCGCTGTGGGCCCTGTGCGCGGCGGCGGTCGCCATCCACATGGCGCTGGTCGCCAACCACATCGCCAACCAGACCCTGGCACTGACGACCACCCCCACTCCGGCGGTGGCCAACACCGCCTATGTGGTGGCCGGTTTCGCGGGCGGGGCGCTGGCCTCCGCGCTCGCGGGCAGCGCGTTCACCCACTGGGGGTGGACGGGCGTGTGCGCGGTCGCCGCCCTGTGGCTGGCGCTCGGATGGGCGACGACCGCGATACCGGCCCGGTACGGGCAGGTCAGAGCCGCGTGACGTCCAGCTCCCCGTCGGCGTACTGCCTGCGCAGGACCTTCTTGTCGAACTTGCCGACGCTGGTCTTCGGAACCGCGGGGATGACCGCCCAGCGCTCGGGGAGCTGCCACTTGGCGATGCTGTCGGCGAGGAAGTCGCGCAGGGACGCGTAGTCGGCGGCCGCGCCCTCCTTCAACACGACCGTGGCGAGGGGGCGTTCGCCCCACTTCTCGTCGGGCACGGCGACGACCGCGGCCTCGGCGACGTCCGGGTGGGACATCAGGGCGTTCTCCAGCTCGACCGACGAGATCCACTCGCCGCCCGACTTGATGACGTCCTTCGCCCGGTCGGTGAGGGTGAGGAAGCCATCGGCGCTGATCACACCGACGTCGCCGGTCTTCAGCCAGCCGTCCTCGCTGAACTTGTCCTCGGGCCTGAGGCTCTCGCCGCCCGCGCCGCCGTAGTAGGCGCCCGCGATCCAGGGGCCGCGCACCTCCAGCTCGCCGGCCGACTCGCCGTCCCAGGGCAGGTGTTCGCCCCCGGGGCCGACCAGGCGGGCCTCGACGGCGGCGGGGAAGCGGCCCTGCGTGAGCCGGTAGCCGAACTCCTCGTCGGTGCCGATCGCGTGGGCCGGCGGCCGGGCGACCGTGCCAAGCGGGGACGTCTCCGTCATGCCCCAGGCGTGGCAGACCCGCATGCCGAGGCGGTCGAACGCCTCCATCAGGGACGGCGGACAGGCCGAGCCGCCGATGGTGACCTGCGTAAGCGAGCTGACGTCACGCGGCTTCGCGGTCAGCTCGGCGAGCAGGCCCTGCCAGATGGTGGGGACGGCGGCCGCGTGGGTGGGCCGCTCCGCCTCGATCATCTCGGCGAGCGGGGCGGGCTGCAGGAAACGGTCCGGCATCAGCATGTTCACGCCGGTCATGAGGGTGGCGTGCGGGAGTCCCCACGCGTTCACGTGGAATTGCGGGACCACGACCAGGGAGGTGTCCGCGTCGCTCAGACCCATCGACTGGGCCATGTTGACCTGCATGGAGTGCAGATAGATGGAGCGGTGGGAGTAGACCACACCCTTGGGGTCGCCGGTGGTGCCGGAGGTGTAGCACATGGCGGCCGCGGCGCGCTCGTCCAGCTCGGGCCACTCATAGGAGGTGGGCTTACCGGCGAGCAGTTCCTCGTACTCATGCACCCGCACCCGCGCGTCCGCCAGAAGGGAGCGGTCACCGGGGCCCGACACCACGACGTGCTCGACGGTCGCCATCTGGGGGAGCAGCGGCGCGAGCAGGCCGAGAAGAGAGCCGTTGACGATGATGACGCGGTCGGCGGCGTGGTTGACGATCCACGTCAGCTGGTCGGCGGGCAGCCGCAGATTGAGGGTGTGGAGGATGGCGCCCATACAGGGCACGGCGTAATAGGCCTCGACGTGCTCGGCGTTGTTCCACATGAAGGTGGCGACGCGCTCGTCGTCCGTGACGCCGAGGTCCTCGCGCAGGGCGTGGGCGAGCTGCGCGGTGCGCTCACCGATCTCGCGGAAGGTGCGGCGCTGCGGGGCGCCCTCCCCGGTCCAGGTGATGACCTGCGATGTGCCGTGCACGGTCGTGCCGTGCCGGAGTATCCGGGTGACGGTCAGCGGTACGTCCTGCATCGTGCTCAGCACGGCGTCCTCCTGGGGCGACATCGCCTACGCGGCAGTAGGGGTTGCGCTGATTCTGCGCGCATACCGCTCGGTATGTCACTACTCCAGGACATGATCGATCATCGGCCGCCCACCGGGAGGGCCGTCACTCCGTTCAGTGCCGCTCACTCAGTGCCCGCACGCGTGAGTTGCCCGCTCGCTCAGCGGACCGGCGTGAGTTCCGGGTCCTCGCGGAGCTTGCCGAGCGCGCGCGACACCGCGCTCTTCACCGTCCCGATCGAGACCCCGAGCACCTCGGCGGTCTGGGCCTCGCTGAGATCCTCGTAGTACCTGAGGACGACCATCGCCCGCTGCCGGTCCGGCAGCTTCATGATCGCGCGCCACATCGCGTCGTGGAGCACCTGGTGCTCGGCCGGGTCCCCCGCGGGCGCCACCTCCGGCTCCGGCAGCTCGTCGCACGCGAACTCGTCGACCTTGCGCTTGCGCCACTGCGACGTGCGCGTGTTCAGCAGGGCGCGGCGCACATAACCGTCGAGCGCGCGATGGTCCTCGATCCGGTCCCACGCGACATACGTCTTGGTCAGCGCGGTCTGCAACAGATCCTCGGCATCGCTCGGATTCGCGGTCAGCGAGCGGGCGGTGCGCAGCAGTACGGGCTGGCGTGCCCGTACATAGGACGCGAACGACGGATAGGCGAAGGGCCCGGTGGCCCGCGCCGGACCCGTGCCCCGCGTCGCGGCCTTCGATGCGCTCGTGCACACGGACACCATGGATGCGGTCATGGCTCCACGCTAGAAGCGCCCCCTACTTCCGCGGATCGGCCCCAAGTCCCGAAGCGGTGTCCGCCTCAGGTTGTACGAGTGGTGCTGGCCCCACCTCCTACAGGTGGAGGAGGCGGGGCGCACCCCTGAGTGTTCACCCCTGAGAACCGCCCCGGCACACGGCCTCCGGCGGCCCGGGTTCCCTAGCCGACGCGCGCCACGGGGGCGTGCATCAGATTGCGGTCGATCACCAGTGTGCGTCCGCCGTGCCGCTCCGTGACGTTCCCCGCGTACTGGTGGATGCGCCGCCCCGGGCTCCAGGCGTTCGCGCTCAGCGACGGCTCGCGGTACAGGTGCGGCCGGGTGCGCCAGCGCGCGAACCACATCACCGCGGGCAGATCCCGCACGCCCGCCCGCCGTGCCTGCTCCATGTGCCGCACACCGGAGTCGGCGCTGCTGTAGAAACCGGGGACGTAGCCGAGTCTGCGCACTTCGCGGTCCCAGCCCCGTACGAAGGAGAGCGTGGTGCGGGCACACGCCTGCTTGCGGTAGGAGTACGCCTCCATGTCCAGGTAGAGCGGGCTGCGCGTCCGGAAGCCGACGGACTTGGCGCTGCGCACCGCGTCACGCGCCTCCCGCTTCCCCTGGCTCCAGGGGTGTCTTCCGATACGTACTCCCTTCTTGTTCTTCGCGACGACACAGGGCGACTGCGAGCCCACGTACACCGGCAGCACCCGCCACCCCAGCCGGTTCACCGCCCGTGTCCAGCTCCGGTTCAGGTGCGGCTGTCTCTTGCAGGCGCGGCCGCGCCCGGCGTAGTAGACGCCCACGGCGCCGTACTGGGAGCTGCGCCAGCGGCGCATGGTGTCGACCGAGGGCGCGATGCAGGTGTCGAACGCGCGGCCGCGGTAGGCGGGCGCCCTGGCCGCCAGGTCGGCGGGGGCGGTCGCGGGGTCGGTGGAGGCGGCGGCGCCCGGTGGGGACGCGGTCAGGTCGACGGTCAGGACAGCCAGGGCGAGGAGAAGTCCGATGATCAGCTTTTGGAGACGCATACGGTGAGTGAACGGCCCCTCGGCGCGGACCCGGCAGGGACACGCGGTGCGTTCAGCCGTCCGACCCCAGAATCAACCCCGAAGTGGGGACACCGGTGCCCGCGGTGACCAGAGTGCGCGCGGCACCCGGTATCTGGTTCACCGATGTGCCACGGATCTGCCGGACGGCCTCCGCCACGCCGTTCATCCCGTGCAGATACGCCTCCCCGAGCTGTCCGCCGTGGGTGTTCAGCGGCAGCCGCTCCTCGGCGACGAACCCCGCGGCCTCGCCCGGCCCGCAGAACCCGAACTCCTCCAACTGCATCAGCACGAACGGCGTGAAGTGGTCATAGAGGATGCCGACGTCCATATCGGCCGGTGCGAGCCCCGAGGTGCGCCACAGCTGCCGGGCCACGACGCTCATCTCCGGCAGCCCGCACAGATCGTCGCGGTAGAAGCTGGTCATCTGCTCCTGCGCCCGGCCCGCCCCCTGCGCCGCCGCGGTGATCACGGCAGGCGGATGCGGAAGGCCGCGGGCCCGCTCCACGCTCGTGACGACGATCGCCTGGCCGCCGTCCGTCTCCTGGCAGCAGTCCAGGAGCCGCAGGGGCTCGACGATCCAGCGCGAGGCCGCGTGGTCCGCGAGCGTGATCGGCTTGCCGTGGAAGTACGCCGCGGGGTTGGTGGCCGCGTACTTCCGGTCCACCACGGCCACCTGGCCGAAGGCGTCCGGCGTCAGGCCGTACGTATGGAGGTAGCGCTGGGCCGCCATCGCCACCCAGGACGCGGGGGTCAGCAGGCCGAACGGCAGGACCCAGCCGAGCGCCGCGCCCTCGGCGGACGGTTCGCGCCGCTGCACCCCCGAGCCGAATCTCCGGCCCGAGCGTTCATTGAACGCGCGGTAGCAGACGACGACTTCGGCCACCCCGGTCGCCACCGCGAGCGCCGCCTGCTGGACGGTGGCGCAGGCCGCGCCGCCGCCGTAGTGGACGCGGGAGAAGAAGGACAGCTCCCCGACGCCGACCGCCTGGGCGACCGTGATCTCCGGGCTGGTGTCCATGGTGAAGGTGACCATGCCGTCGACGTCGGCGGGGGCGAGCCCGGCGTCGTCGAGCGCCGCCCGCACCGCCTCCACCGCCAGCTTCAGCTCACTGCGCCCGGAGTCCTTGGAGAACTCCGTCGCCCCGATCCCGACGATCGCGGCCCTGCCTCCGAGGTCGTCACGCATACGAACGCTCATGCGGCACCCCCCGCGGGCAGGGTCACGGTCACCGTGCCCGTGACGTGCCTGCCGATGCCGTTGGCCCCGATGACCTTGACCGTGGCCGTGTCGCCCTCGGGGCCGGTGTCGACCTTCTCGACCGTGCCGCTCAGCACCATGGTGTCCCCGGGGTAGTTGGGCGCGCCGAGCCGTATGGCCACCTTGCGGAGGTTGGCCGTCGGGCCGAAGTGGTCCGTGATGTACCGGCCGACCAGGCCGTTGGTCGTCAGGATGTTCATGAAGATGTCGGGGGAGCCCTTGGCCTTGGCCAGCTCCGCGTCATGGTGCACGTCCTGGTAGTCGCGGGACGCGATGGCCCCGGCGACGATCAGGGTGCGGGTGACCGGGACCTCAAGCACCGGCAGCTCCTCACCTGCCCTCATCCCCGCTCCCCCTCCGTGCCCCTCGCCGCCCCCGCCGAGCCCGCGGCCCCCGCCGCTCGCTCCGCCTCCGTGGCCAGCAGATCACCCAGCTCCTCCAGGACTTCGCTCCCGCACCCCAGGTACGCGTCCAGTTGCCGCCCCCACAGAAAGTGCCGGTGCACGGGATGGTCGAGGTCGGCGCCCATGCCGCCGTGCAGATGCTGGCCCGCGTGCACCACGCGCGTGCCCGCCTCCGACGCCCACCAGGCGGCCGTCAGCGCGTGCGTGCCGTACGGCAGGCCCGCGTCCCTGCGCCAGGCCGCCTCGTAGGCCGTGACCCGTATCGCCTCGGTGTCCATATAGGCGTCCGCCGCCCGGAGTTGGACTCCCTGCTTGGCGGAGAGCGGGCGGCCGAACTGCTCCCGTTCGTTCGTATGGGCCACCGCACGGGCCAGCGACCCCGCGCACACCCCCGCCTGCAACCCGGCGAACGCCGTCCGCGCACTCGCCCGCACGTCCTCGTACGCCGAGTCCCGCACGTCCTCGCACGCCACCGCCCCAGCCACCGCTCCCTCTCTCGCCCCAGCCACACCCTCAGCCCCAGCGCCCTCACCCACCACCCCACCGATCCGCTCCCCGGGCGTCCCGTCGAGGATCAGCCGCCCCGCCGACCAGGGCGCGGTCAGCTCGACGGGCTCCACGCGCGCGTCCGCCACCTGCACCATCCACAGGCCGCGGTCCGCCGCCGCCACCAGCACATGCGTGGCATCCCTGAGCCACGGCACCCACGGCACCACCCCCCGGAGCACGCCCCTGGGCACCCCGCCGGGCACCCCGCCGCCCCCTCCGCCCGCCACCCCGCCGGGCATGCCGCCACCCCCCGTGGCCGCCACCGCCTCCACCCCGACGCGAGCGGGAAACGCGCCCGTGGCCACCGCCGTGCCCCGCCGCAGCGGGGGCAGCAGCCGGTCCCGCTGCTCCTCCGTGCCGTGCGCGGCCACCGCGAGGATGCCGTAGACACAGCTCGCAGCGAACGGCACCTGGGCCGTCCTCCGGCCCTGCTCCTCCAGCAGCAGGACCAGCCCCAGCAACCCGATGTCCTCCACCGCGCCCGGCAGCCCCGCCGCGCACAGCGCCTTCCACAGCTCGGCGTCCGAACCGCTGCCCGCCGCCGCGAGCCTCTCCGGTGTGGCCAGGTCGCCGAAGATCCGCCCGGCGAGATCCCGCGCGGCCGCCTGCTCCTCCGTGGGCGTGAAGTCCATGTCAGACCTCGCCCCCCGCCCCATCACCCAGCGCCCTGAACAGCGGCAGCTCCCACTCCTCGGCCACGCGCTGGAACACCAGCCGCACCGGCATCCCGATCCGCACCTTGTCGTGCGGCACCCCGATGATGTTGCTGACGATCCGCACCCCCTCCGCCAACTCGACGAGGCCCACCGCGTAGGGAGGGTCGAAGGCCGGGAAGGGCGGATGGTGCATCACCACGTACGAGAAGACCGTGCCCTCACCGCTCGCCTCGACCGTGTCCCACTCGGGCGAGCCACAGGCGTTGCACCCCGGCAGCCAGGGGAAGCGCAACCCGCCGCAGCCGTCACAGCGCTGGATCAGCAGCCGGTGGGCGGCGACGCCCTCCCAGAACCCCGCGTTGTCCCGATTGATCACCGGGCGCGGGCGCTCGCCCTTGGGCGTTCGCCGCACCGGTGCGTACTTGAGGATGCGGAAGCGGTGCGTCCCCGCCGGCTCGCCACCCGCCCTGACGTCCATCCGCGTGGTGACGAAGTGGCCCGCGCCGAGCTTGGTGGTCTTGCGCTCCGACACCGACTCGATCACCGCGTCGAAGGTGATCTCGTCGCCGGGCCGTAACTCCCGCACGTACTCCTGCTCGCAGTCGGTGGCGACCACCGCGGTGTACCCCGCGCCGTCGAGCAGCGCGAACAGGTCGTCGTACGCCTCGGAACGCCCCTGGTGCCCGGAGAGGCCGCCCATCGTCCAGGCCTGCAACATCGTGGGCGGCGCCACGGGATCCGCACCCGCGTACGCGGGGTTGGTGTCGCCCATCGCCTCGCACCAGTGCCTGATCATGGGAGCGTTGACCGGGTCCTTGCCGAGGCCCGCCTCCGCCGCGGCCCTGCCCTCGAACGCCTTCAACTCCTCGTACGCGATGTCCCGCACAGCGTTCACCGACGCCCCCTCCGCATGCCGAGCCGCATCGTCGCGACGATCTCGCGCTGCACCTCGCTCACCCCGCCCCCGAACGTGTTGATCTGCGCGGCCCTGTTCATCCGCTCCAGCTCGCCGTCCCCGACCCCACCCGGCGAGCCCGCCCGCACAAGACCGGCTTCGCCCGTGATCTCCTGACACATTCGGTACGCCTCGACGGCCGATTCAGTTCCCATGAATTTCACGCCGCTCGCGTCGCCCGGGGCCAGTCGGCCCGCCCCCACGTCACCCACCAAACGCCAGTTGAGCAGGCGTGTTGCCGCGAGGCGGGCATGCGTCTCGGCCAGTCTCGAACGCACCCACGGCGCATCGATCCGACGTTCGCCTTTCACCGGATCGGGTGTAAGGGCGCATTCAAACGCCGTGGTGTAGAAGTCCTCGGCCTGCATGCCGATCGCGGCGAGCGCCACCCGCTCGTGGTTGAGCTGGTTGGTGATGAGACCCCAGCCGCCGTTCTCCTCGCCGACGAGATTCGCGGCCGGCACCGTGATCCCGTCGTAGTAGGTGGCCGTCGTCGTCAGGCCGCCCACGGTCTCGATCGGCGTCCAGGAGAAGCCGGGCGCGTCGGTCGGCACGAGGATGATCGAGATGCCCTGATGCCTGGGCGCCCCGGGGTCGGTGCGGCAGGCCAGCCAGATCCAGTCGGCGTTCTGCGCGTTCGAGGTGAAGACCTTCTGGCCGTCGATCAGCCAGCTGTCGCCGTCGCGTACGGCCCTGGTCCGCAGTGATGCCAGGTCGGTGCCGGCGGACGGTTCGCTGTAGCCGATGGCGAAGACGAGTTCGCCGCGGAGGATGCGCGGCAGGAAGGCGGCCTTCTGTTCCTCGGTGCCGTACTTCATGAGGGTCGGTCCGACGGTGTTCAGGGTCACCATCGAGACCGGGGCGCCCGCGCGGTACGCCTCGTCGAAGAAGATGAACTGCTCGTCCGCGCCGCGCCCTTGGCCGCCGTACTCGACGGGCCAGCCGAGCCCGAGCATGCCGTCCGCGCCGATGCGCCGCAGCACGGCGCGCTGCCCGGCCGCGTCCGCGCTGTCGGGCGGCCCCTCGGGCAGCAGGTCCCGGAAGTAGGCGCGTAGTTCGGCACGCAGGCCGCGCTGGCGTTCGGTGGGGGCGAGGTGCACGGTGGCGACCCCTCCATCTCGTACCGACTAGGGTTTCTGACTGTCCGTCAGATAGCGTGCCTATGTCAAGAGATCGCGCCCGCGCCAGGCCCTCCGGGCGCACCGCTCGCCACCGAAGTCCCCGGGGACGCCGCCCGGCGCCAACGAAGTCCCCAGGAGCGTCGCCCGGCGCCACCGAAGCCCCCGGGAACGCCGCCCGGCGCCGCCGAAGGCCCCCCACACACGACTGTGCGGCGACGCCGAAGCGCCGCCGCACAGGACCCCGTCACACCCCACACCTCGAACCCAGCGGAGCCGTCCCGAGCGGCTCCATGGGTTCTCGGCTCACCAGAGTTCGGCGAAGTCCACCGAGACGTTCGCGTTCGACTGGTCGAGCGCCGTGAAGCCCGAACCGTTCACCTGGGCGGTGTTGTTCTGGTTCGAGGCACCGCTGCCGACGGCCTGCTGCTGCGTGGTGGTCGAGTTGCCGTGGTTACTGCCGCCGACGCCGCTGCCGTTCACGGTCGCCACTCCGGCGTTGGACCCATTGTTCGCGAAAGCGCCGTTATCGGCCGTCGCCACACCCGAGAAGAGCGCGGCGGCCAGAGGCAGTGCCGCGGCGGCGGCGAGGACGCGGGCCGTACGAGTGCTTGCCATGTCTATTCCTCCAGAACAGGGGATACGCACCGGCGGTGAGCCGGAGGTACCGCGAACTACGGCTGATACCAAGGCAGTTGGCCGACTGCCTCGGAGCTTTGTACGACGTCGCGGGATCAGAGTTGCCCACCGAATCCCCGGCGAACCACCCCGGAAGCCCTGATTCCCTCGCAAGCGTGAGGACATGTCGATAAACCCTCCTCGCCCCCCGAACACCCGACTCACCTCCGCGAGGGAGCACTCGCGCTCCGGACCCGTCCCATCCGCACCCAGGCACGAAAGAAGGAGAAGCGTTCCGCCAATATCGGACGGCATCCGTAAGAAGGGGGCGCTTCCCCTCTTCAGGCCCCACCCCTGGGACCCCACTCGGGGTTCGCCCCCTCTTCCTTTCTTCGAACATGCGTACGAAACTGAAGTCATGGCCACCATCGATCGCCATGCCACCACTCTCGCGCTGGCCCACGCCCTGTCCGCCGCCGAGCGGGGCCTCGCGGTGATCCCGCTCTCCCGCACCAAACTCCCCGCCCTGCGCTCCCCCCACCACGACGAACCCGGCCCGGCGACGCCCTGCCACGGCGCGTGCGGCCGCCCCGGCCACGGCGTGTACGACGCGTCGACCGACCCGCGCCGCATCCGCGAACTCTTCGCCGCCGCCCCCTGGGCCACCGGTTACGGCATCGCCTGCGGGCTGCCCCCGCACCACCTGATCGGCATCGACCTCGACACCAAGGGCGAGGCGGCCGCCCCCGCGGCCCTGCGCGAACTGGCGCTGCGCCACCTCTTCACGATCCCCGAGACCGTCGTCGTGACCACGCCGAGCGGCGGCCGCCACCTCTGGCTGGCGGGGCCGCCCGACACCGTGGTCCCCAACTCGGCGGGCCGTCTCGCCCCCGGAATCGACATCCGCGGCGCGGGCGGCTACCTCGTCGGCCCCGGCTCCCGCACCGACCACGGCGTCTACGGCACCGTCCCCGGCACCGCCCAGCTACCCCCCGCCCCCTGCCCACCCGCACTCCTGCGCCTGCTCACACCCCCACCCCGCGCCCACCCCACGGCACCCACGCGGACCGACCCTGCGCCGGCCCAACAGGGCCACGGCCTGGTCCAGTTCGTCCTCGCCGCCCACGAGGGCCAACGCAACACCCGCCTCTTCTGGGCCGCCTGCCGCGCCTACGAGAACGGCATGGGCGAGACCCTGGCCCCCCACCTCACGAACGCCGCACTCCACGTGGGCCTCACCCCCCGCGAGGCCCACTCGACAATCGCCTCAGCGGCCCGCCTCACGGGACACGCCTAGCAGCGGCCCACCGGACCCGCGAGCAGAGGCGTGTAAGGGCCGCCGGTCTCTATTCGTCACCTCGACGTGAACTGGCATGAACCTAGCCGACGTTCGCGCCTGCACTGAGATGCTGGAGGTCGATCGAGAGGGGCCGCAGCGATGCGTGAAGGACTTCACCACCGCCCCCTGTCCCGCCCCCGACGGGCCCGTCCGTCCCGTCACCGACTGGCCGACCGCTGTGCAGGAAACCTTCGCCCCGTTCGCCACGGCCATAGCGGACCAGGGCCTGGACTTCCTCCACACTCGGATGCAGGCCGGCCAGTGCGGCCCGGTCCTTGCCGCCGCCATCGAGGACCGCATCGTGGGCGCTATCGGCCCCATGGAGGTGCGCTCCGATGCCATGGGACGCCCCCAGCTCATGCCCCAGTACTCGTCGTCCTGCCCGATACCCGAGGCCACGGCCTGGGAGCGCCGGATCCAGGACGTCGCGAGGCCACAACCTGTCCAGTCGCTCGACCGCCGCATGCCCGTTGCGCCGCAATCGGCGCCGCGCTGCGCGGTTGGCGACCATGATGATCGCCTCGAGGTACCGAGCACGCATCACGTCGAAGGGGTGCCCCTGGTCGGGGGGGCACCCCTCCTGTTCAACTCATCGTCTGAACTGCTGCGGCGGGTGTGGAATTGGAATGTTCGGATGCGGGACTTCGGCTACAAGAGGAGTACACGCCTCAGTGAAGCTGACGACCCATCTTCGCGAACCGACGGTTGTACCCCTTGGTGTCCCACCACTCTTCCAATGCGGCACGCACCAAGTGCACAAGCTGCCCAAGCCGCTCAGGATCAGGAATGGGCGAGGTGAGCACGTCGACAAAGGACTTGTCGTCCCAGAGCAGAGTGAATACCCAGCGCTCAGTGTCACGGCCGTGACGCTCTACAGTCAGCCAGTACGTCAACGTGACGCTGCGGTTCGGATTGTGATCGAGAGCCAGGTCATCCACGTTGAACCTGACGGCGCCGTCACCAGTGGTGTAGGAGCGAGCCAGGGCCTGTTCAGCAGGCGTTCGGGCCGCCATATGCACCTCTCGCCGATTCAGGGGGCTTCCTAGGCAGCGCTAGCACCTGGCAGCAGCGTGCCCGGCGACGCCCGGACGGTCGACCTTGTAGGCAGTAAGCAAATCCTTGGCGCCCGCAGGGGTACCGATAATGGTACGGAACTTCTCTATACGCGGGCACGTGGCGCTGTAGGTCGAGTATCCGCCCCGGCCGTTAGGGTCTCCCGACCAGATGGCAGCCTCGATCTTCCTGTCCATAGTGCTGTTCCAGCCGTGGCCCTTCTGGATGTGCTTCCACCCCCACCTGTGGTTCCCGCAGCGCATCGTTATGTAGGAAGGGCCACGGTAGTACTTGCGGACGACGCGCTTCGGGCTGCCGTGGCTGCACTTGTCCTTGATGCTCTCAGCAGAGACCCCGGCCGCCCTCCTCGGAGCGTCCTCGGCGAACGCGGAACCGGCAATTGGCACGAGCAGCGCTGAGGTGACGACAGCAGAAGTCAGCGCAGCCTTGGCGGCGCGAGAGACGTTGTTACGCAAGATTTCCCCCTCTATGCAGGCCCCCGTGGTCGGCAGGGGCGCGATGTGATCGACCTCTGATGTCAAGGTCGGAGCGTGATCACATCACTACACTTCGCATTCGGTCAACAGAGATATGACCATTTAAGTCATCGTTTCCCGGGGAGGTTCTTCGACGGCGAGCCGCCTTGCTTCGCCGGTTCGCGCCGACCACCTCACCGAGTCGCCATGAGGGTCACAGAGACCTGGTCCACACACGCTGCCCCACGGCGGAACAACGGCGGTTCAAGGTGAGATAGCGATCATGCAAAAGGGGCGCCCTTGATCGGGACACCCCTTTTGACCAGCCCATGCGCTGATCTATTGCGGTGGGTGTGGGATTTGAACCCACGGTGACATCGCTGCCACGACGGTTTTCAAGACCGTTCCCTTAGGCCGCTCGGGCAACCCACCCCGCGCCGGGTGCCGGAGGTCCGGGACGGCGCGGGGACAAGACTAGCGGGTTGGGTCGGCGGGCGAGCAGGGGCTCAGCTGTCGCCCTTGCGCTGGCCCAGGGTCACGTCGACCGTGCGCTCCTTGCCGTCGCGCTCGTAGGTGATCTTGACCGTGTCGCCCGGCTTGTGGGTCCAGATCTGGCCGATCAGGGTGGGGCCGCTGTCGATCACCATGTCGTCCAGCTTCGTGATGACGTCGCCGGGCTTGAGGCCCGCCTTGTCCGCCGGGCCGTTCGGGGTGACCGGCTTCGAACCGCCCACGCCCTCCTCGGAGATCGTCGCGCCGTCCCCGGAGTCCTGCTGGAGCGCGACCGAGGCGCCGATCACGGGGTAGACCGGCTGGCCCGTCTTGATCAGCTGCTGCGCCACGTTCTTCGCCTGGTTCACCGGGATCGCGAAGCCCAGGCCGATGGAGCCCGACTGGCCGGAGCCGCCGAGGCCGCCGCTGTCGGCGGGCTTGATCGCGGAGTTGATGCCGATGACCGCGCCGCGCCCGTCGAGGAGGGGGCCGCCGGAGTTACCGGGGTTGATGGAGGCGTCGGTCTGGAGCGCGCTCATGTACGAGCTCTTGCCGCTCTGTCCGCCGTCGCTGGAGGTCACCGGGCGGTTCTTGGCGCTGATGATGCCCGTGGTGACGGTGTTCGAGAGGCCGAAGGGGGCGCCGATCGCGATCGTCGAGTCGCCGACGGCCACGCGGTCGGAGTTGCCGAGGGCGAGCGGCTTCAGATCGGCCGGGGGGCTCTTGAGCTTCAGGACGGCCACGTCGTAACCCTCGGCGCGGCCGACGACCTCCGCGGCGTACTTCTTGCCGTTGGAGAACGTCGCCTGGAGCTTGCCGCCCTCGGCGGCCGACGCCACCACGTGGTTGTTGGTGAGGATGTGGCCCTGCTTGTCGTAGACGAAGCCGGTGCCCGTGCCGCCCTCGCCGCTGCCGCTCTGCGCCTCGATGGTGACCACGCTCGGCAGCGCGTCGTTCGCGATCTTGGCCACCGAGCCCGGCTCGCGCTTCAGGTCGGCGGGCGTGTCGGCCGCGGAGACCGTGGTCGAACCGGTGTCGTTGTCGTTCTGCTCGGCCGCCCAGTAGCCGACGCCACCGCCGACACCGCCCGCGATCAGGGCGGCCGCGAGCACCCCGGCGACCAGACCACCGCGACGGCGGCCCGGCTTCGGCTCCTGCGGCTGGTACGAGGCGCCCCAGCCGGAGCCGCCGCCACCACCGGAGGCGTACGACGGCACAGCGGGCGGCGACGGAGGCGGCCACGCACCCGCACCCGCTGCGGCACCCGGGCCCGCGCCGGCACCCGTTCCGGCATCCCCGCCGGGAACCGTGGCGTGCTCACGAGTGACAGAGGCATTGGAGTGGGCGGAGTCGGCGGAAACAGCGGGAGCGTCCACCGGCACGGGAGGTGCGGACGGGGCCTGAGGTACCGCGTTGCCCTCGTTCTCGGTGCTCACAGCTCTTCTCCTAGGTCCATGCTGTCGTAGGTGGCGTTCTCGGTCACGGCCTGGCTGCGCCGACTGCGCGTACGTACTCTGCGTGCGTACGTACAAACGTACGTCTGTGCCAACTGTGCATCTGTCCGCAGTCAGCTTTTCCCATCGGCTGTCAGGGCACCATAAGCCGAGCCTGTGCGTCCGGCGCCCCGGGACGCGGCACTCCGGCGAGCCGACGGGTACCCCGTGATGGCACCATGACGCGGTGACCCTCGCACGACAGCACCAGATCCAGGTCGTCGCCCACCGCGGAGCCTCCGAGGACGCGCCCGAGCACACGCTGGCCGCCTACAAGAAGGCGGTCGACGACGGGGCCGACGCCCTCGAATGCGATGTGCGGCTCACTGCGGACGGCCACCTCGTCTGCGTCCACGACCGCCGCGTCAACCGCACCTCGAACGGCCGCGGAGCCGTGTCGGCCCTCGAACTGGCCGATCTGGCCGCCCTCGACTTCGGCTCCTGGAAGCGGCACCACAACGAGGCCGAGGAGGGCGAGGGCCCGGACTGGGAGCGCTCCGCGGGCGCCGACTTCGGGGCCGGTCTCGGCGAGGACACCTCCGTACTGACCCTGGAGCGCCTGCTCGAATTGGTGACCGAACGCAACGCCTCGGGCCGCCAGGTGCGGCTGGCCATCGAGACCAAGCACCCCACGCGCTGGGCGGGCCAGGTGGAGGAGCGGCTGCTCATGCTCCTCAAACGCTTCGGCCTGGACGCGCCGCCCGCCGAAGGCCCCTCCCCGGTACGGGTCATGAGCTTCTCGGCGCGTTCGCTGCACCGCGTGCGCGCCGCCTCCCCGACGCTGCCGACCGTCTATCTGATGCAGTTCGTCTCGCCCCGCCACCGTGACGGGCGCCTTCCCGCGGGCGTGCGCATCGCCGGTCCGGCGCTGCGGATCGTGCGCAACCACCCCGGTTACGTGGCCAAGCTGAAGCGCGCGGGACACCAGGTGCACGTCTGGACCGTGAACGAGCCCGAGGACGTCGAGCTCTGCGCCGAACTCGGTGTCGACGCGATCATCACCAATCGCCCCAAGCAAGTTCTGACCCAACTGGATCGCCTGGGACTCCGGTAACTCCCGTTACAGGGAGTGCACCGGCGCGTTCGGTACGTATTCGATCGTGACGAGTGCGTCACCGGAGGGCGATTGGCCGGTTTCCGGTCCAGTCCATTGGGGCATCCACACCGTGGCGTGGGGCGAAGGAGGTCTCGGGGGTGGCGTTGGTGGTGGCACGGGAGGTGCCCACGTCGTCGAGCATGGCCGTACCCCATGGCCCTGCGGGCGTGGGGGAAGCAAGACACCGGATGCGTGATCAGTTGCGTGTCGGCGGAGTGTCCGAGTCGGTCATCGACGATGCCGTACTGATCCTGTCGGAGTTGCTCAGCAATGCCTGCCGGCACGGCAGGCCGCTGGGGCGCGGGATGGTCGGCGACGGGGACGTGCGAGCGGCATGGCACGTCGACAAGACAGGTCGGCTGACGGTCGAGGTGACGGACGGCGGCGGCCCGACCCGCCCGGTTCCGGCCACGCCGTCGGTGACGGCGCACGGCGGCCGCGGGCTCAACATCATCTCCGCGCTCGCCGACACATGGGGCGTGCGCGACGACGTGCACGGCGAGGTCACGGTCTGGGTCGTCGTCCAAGCGGGGCACCGCCACGACGATTTCGCTACGCGCGTCGCCGCCCCGTCGGCCGCCGCGCTCGCCGATCTCGCCTACGCGGACCCCTTCGACGACCTTGACTGAGGCCCGGCCGCGACCCGGGGTGAGCCCGGGCCGACCCGGAACGAGACCCGGAACGAGACCCGGACCGAGGTGAATCCCGGCGGCCCTGTCGCCAACGGCTAGGCTCGCGCTCGTACGCAAGTGAGCACGAGAGCCGCAGCCGGGAGACACCCAAGATGGCCAAGAAGCGCCCCCAGACCAAGGGCAAGCAGCAGCCGCAGCTCAAGGGCGGAGCCGACGAGAACTATCCGGCCGTCGGCGCCCGCGAACCCTGCCCCTGCGGCTCGGGCCGCCGCTACAAGGCCTGTCACGGCCGGGCCGCCTCGCACGCGGTGGCCGAGCTGGTGCAGCGCCCCTTCGAGGGTCTGCCCGGCGAGTGCGACTGGGTCGCGCTGCGCGAGCTGGTGCCCGCCGCCACCGTCGAGCTGACGCTCAAGGACGGGCTCCCCGAAGGCGTCCCCTCGGTCACGCTCGCCACCGTGCTGCCGATGGCATGGCCCGCGCTGCGCCGCGACGACGGCTCGGTCCTGCTCGGCCTGCAGAACGACACCTCCTCCGGCGACATCAGCCGCGATCTGGCCGACACCCTGCACCGCGCCCTTGAGGCCGAGCCGGGCACGCCCGTGCAGGGCCGCCGCGCCCCCGCGGACGGGCCGCGCCTTCAGGATCTGCTCGCCCCCGACGCGCCGTTCGAGCCGGTGGTGCACGCCGGGTTCGAGTTCTGGGTGCCGGACTCGGAGAACGCCACGCCGGAGGTCTCCGCCTCCCTGGAGCGGGCCAACGCCGCCGCCATCCCGACCGTGAAGCTCACCGGCGTGGACGCCGCGTACTGGTGCGAGACCCCGGAGAAGAACCACCTGCGCTGGGTCATGCCGCACCCCGAGGAGCAGCTGCTCGACGCGCTGGCCCGGCTGCACGCGGCCGGCACGTCGAGCCTCGGCGAGGGCACCCGGCTCGTCGGCTCCTTCCGGGCGCACGGCGTGATCGTGCCGGTGTGGGACCTGCCGACGGGCGTCGGCGCCGACGACATCGAGAAGCCGGCGGCCGAGTTCGCCGAGCGGCTCGCGGCGGCGCTCGCCTCGGACGCCCCGCTCACCGGCGACGAGCGCCGGGCGCGTGGTGGCCTCACCAACCGCCAGGTCACCCTCAGCTGAGGCGAACGGGCGCGCGCGGTCAAGCGAACGGGTCGCGCGCGGTCAGGCGATCGGGTCGCGCGCGGTCAGGCGATCGGGTCGCGCGCGGCGCGGCCGTCAGGACCACGCGCGACTGACGCACCAGTCAGTCGGTAGGAACGCGTGACTCCGGTCACAACTCCCCGTGGTCGCAGGCGAATCCCTGTCCGGATAACTGAGATCGAATTTGCCAGGAGCCGATCTCTTGTTACCGTTCAGGTAGCCCGGTTGCTGGTGCATCCCCCGTCGCCAGCAACCGGGCCCTTCCATGTCCGGGCCCGGTTCAGCGCTCAACTGCCTTGAGCGGGCGCCGAGTTGCTCCCCGAGCGCAGCAGCAGCCCGCCCGACTCCCGCGCCGCGAACTCCGCCACCGCCGAGTACGCCGCCGCCTCGCCCGCCGACCGCTCGCGCGGCGTCTCGCACACTCCCGGCTCGTCCCCCGCGTCCACCGCGCAGTGCATCTGTACCGTGCGCGCGTCCGGCCCCATCTGGGTCAGTACGCCCGTCAGGTCCTCGCCTGTGGCATTGCGGTAATAGGTACGGGCCCACGTCTCGCGGCCCTGCGTGAGGACGCAGGTCTGGGCCTCGATGCCTTCGGGGGAGGAGAGTTCGGGCCCGCACCGGGAGGTGTCCGCGGCCGCGTCCGTCGCCGCGTTCGTGCCGGCGTCCGCACGCGAGTCGGGGCCGGAGCCCGAGCCCGAAGAGGTGTTCGGAGGGGCGGCCGAGGGAGCGGGCGGGGGCGACTTCGCGTCACCGTCGCCGACCGGCCCCGCGGACGCGCCGGCGAGCGGCAGAACAACCGTGGCGGCCACGACGCCCAGGAGCACGATCAGGCGGGGTTGCATGGGCCGAACATAACGACAGTTGGCGCGCGGCCCGTTCGCCGCGCGCCCATTTCCCCTACAACTCGGGTGCGCTCACACCCGTACGAGTGAGGGCGTCGACGACGGCGTCCACGACCGCCTCGACGTCGGGCACCCAGGGGGCCGCCGAGCCGGGCAGCGGGGCGCGCTCCCAGCGGACCGGTCCCTCGCCCGTCCCCGAGGGGGGCAGCGCGAGATAGCCGCCCTCGCCGTGGAAGCGGAGGGAGCCGGGGACGTGGTCCTTGGCGTAGAGCAGCTCGCCCAACTGGGCAAGGGAGTACGGCGCGACGAGCAGATAGAAGCGGCTCTCGGTGGCGACCACCGGGCCGAGCCTGATGCCGGTCCCGTCGAGCGCGGCCAGCGCGCGCACGCCCGCGTCGACGGGCAGGCTGACGGCGCACGGGGCGCGGCCGCCGGTGGCGAGCACGACGGGGGCGCACGGGCGGTTGCTCCACCACCAGCGCACCATCCGCTCGTCGGTGGTCGCGGCGAGGAGGCCGGGGTCGAGGGGGTGCGCGCCCGGCACCACGCATTCGGGGTCGGGGCAGGCGCACCGGCTGCCGTCGCGCCGGTCGAGGCCGACTCCTGGCAGTACGGGCCACCGCCAAGCGGTCGCGAAGGTCAGGGCCGCGCCGATCTGTCCGGTACTCCGGGCGGGCTTCCTTCCCATTCGCCAGGACAGGAGCCTGCGTCGCCTTCCGAGGATCTCGCGCATGAGCGCTCGTTCCTTTCCGTTGCACGCCGGCGTTTGACGCCGGGGAGACTGCGGGCCACATCACACCATGTGTGGATCACTACACCCATGTGTGGATCTCTTCACCCATGTGTGGATCACTTCGCTGTACGTACGAGCTGGCACATCCGACCCCAGCCTGCGGCATGGGGAACCACTCTGAACCGAGCGTTGACGTGGCGTGGGGTGGCGGCGCCTGGCGATTGCCGTCCCGCGATATTGCTTGCCGCCTCCCCCACGGGAGGATGGGGCACGGTCGTCGTGACTTAAGACGCCCGGGCCCTCCGCGAGGTTCCGGGCGGGCCCCAACTGCCCCTGGTCATCACTGAGTACGTACCCAGCACGACCGCTGCAACGCTCTACCGAACAACGTCAGTCGACCGCAATATGCCCTAACCCCGCACTGTTTTCGGCCAACTTATCAAGATCGAAAACAGTGCTCAGAATTCCCACGGACACCAGGAATCCCAGCAGGACAATGCTGGACATCCCCTCACCAGGGCGTGTACATCTGGAGACATTGCTAGCGGCGCATAATGACATGGGGGTTTGCGATGCTATTGAGCATTACGCACCGGCCGGAAAGCCGTCAGCCATGAACGCCCCGCACCTTCCGAAAGTGGCCGGAATCGATTCCACTCTTCCGTCACCAGCCCACACTGTCGCGCCCACCGCGCCCACCACACCCGCACCCGCGGGCTCCCCCACCCCCGGCGCCCCCGGCGCCGTGATCCAGGACCGCCTCGCGGGCTGGGTCTCCGACCTCACCACGCTGCACGAACTCACCGAGCGGCTCGCCCGCACCCAGACCCTCGACGAGGCCCTGCGGGAGCTGCTGCGGGCCGGTGCCGCCCTCGTCGGCGCCCGGCGCGGCCTCGCCGTCCTGGAGCCCTCCGACGGGCTCGGCCCCGACTCCACGACCGGCCTCGGCCTCACCCGCGCCGAACTGGGGCACATCGAGACGGTGCCGCGTGCCGCCACGTCGTACGGCCGCATCCTGGACGCGCCGACCACCGACGCCCCCGGCTCCAGCTCCGGCCCCGGCCCCGGCCCAGCCACCGAGATCGTCCAGCCCGACCTGCTCGCCGACGACGGACTCGACCCGCGCCACCGCGAGGTCGCCGTCCGCATCGGCTACGCCGCGAGCTATGCCCTGTCCCTGGCCACCGAGGCGGCGGGCCGGGTCGGCGCGGCGGTCTGGCTCTACGACGAGCCCGCCGAGCCGACCGAGCGCAGACGTCACCTCGCCGGGCTCTACGCGGGCTACGCCGCGGAGCATCTGGCGCGGCTGCTCGAACTTGACCGCGCCCGCACGACCGCCGCGACCCTGCGCGAGGAGCTGATGCCCTCGCGGCTGCCCCGGGTCACGGGAGTGCAGCTCGCCGCACGGCACCGCACCGGGCCGCGCGGCGGCGGCGACTGGCACGACGCGCTGCCGCTGCCGGACGCCGCGCTCGGCCTCGCGGTCGGCTCGGTCACCGGGTCGGGGCCCAGCGCCGTGGCCGCGATGGGGCGGCTGCGGGCGTCCTTGCGGGCGTACGCCGTGATGGAGGGCGAGGACCCCGTCGCCGTCCTCTCCGACCTGGAGCTGCTGCTGCGGCTCACCGAGCCCGCGCGGTCCGCCACGGCCCTCTTCGCCTACTGCGAGCCCGCCCTGCGCAAGGTCGTGCTCGCCGGGGCCGGACACAGCCCGCCACTGATCATCGGGGAGCGGCGCACGGAGTTCGTCGAGACCTCCCTGTCCGCGCCGCTCGGGATGCTCGCCTGCTGGGAGGCGCCGAGCGTGGAGTTCTCCCCGGAGCCCGGAGAAACGGTGCTTCTGTATACGGACGGTCTGCTGCACCGCACCGGAGAGGCGATGGACCGGGCGTTCGCGCGCCTGCACGCGGCGGCGGCGAGCGTGCCCAAGGCCATCCGGGGCGACCCCGGGGCCGTCGCCGACCACGTCTTGCGAACCGTTCTGCCGGACGGGCTCGACGCCGTGGACAGCGAGGAGGACGTGGTGCTTCTGGCGGCCCGCTTCGAGTGAGGGCGTCGTACTTCTGGAGGTACTCCTGGAGGTACTCCTGGAGGGCCGCTTCGAGTGAGGGTGCTGATGCCTCTCCACGCGCGCGTGGCTGACGTTTTCGCGTGAGGCGTCGGGCACTCGCTGTAAGTGGCCCAACGGCCCTGTGCCCCCTTCCGTACGCCCGTACGATGGAGGGTGGCCCAGTGTCGTACCTAGGAGGCAGACCGTGTCGGACGCGCTCACCCCGGAGTTCCCGGAGACCCCGGAAGAGACCGAAGAAGAGCCGATCAAGCAGCGCAAGAACGGCCTGTACCCGGGCGTCTCCGATGAGCTGGCCGAGAGCATGAAGTCCGGTTGGGCCGACACGGAGCTGCACGAGCTGGATCCGATCCCGCAGGCCGCGCAGACCGCGGCCCGCCGCGCCGCGCTCTCCGCGCGCTTCCCGGGCGAGCGTCTTGTCATCCCCGCGGGCAACCTCAAGACCCGCTCGAACGACACCGAGTACGCCTTCCGCGCCTCCGTCGAGTACGCGTACCTCACCGGAAACCAGACCGAGGACGGCGTCCTGGTCCTGGAGCCCACCAAGAGCGGCCACGACGCGACGATCTATCTGCTTCCGCGCTCCAACCGTGAGAACGGCGAGTTCTGGCTCGACGGCCAGGGCGAGCTGTGGGTCGGCCGCCGCCACTCCCTCACCGAGGCCGAGAAGCTGTACGGCATCCCCGCCTCCGACGTGCGCGAGCTGGCCGAGGCGCTGCGCGAGGCGACCGGGCCCGTGCGTGTCGTACGCGGGTACGACGCCGGTATCGAGGCCGCGCTGACCGACAAGGTCACCGCCGAGCGCGACGAGGAGCTGCGCGTCTTCCTCTCCGAGGCCCGTCTGGTCAAGGACGAGTTCGAGATCGGTGAGCTGCAGAAGGCGTGCGACTCGACCGCGCGCGGCTTCGAGGACGTCGTCAAGATCCTCGACAAGGCCGAGGCGACGAGCGAGCGCTACATCGAAGGCACGTTCTTCCTGCGCGCCCGCGTCGAGGGCAACGACATCGGCTACGGCTCCATCTGCGCCGCGGGCCCGCACGCCACCACCCTGCACTGGGTGCGCAACGACGGCCCCGTGCGCTCCGGAGAGCTGCTCCTGCTCGACGCGGGCGTGGAGACGCACACGTACTACACCGCGGACATCACCCGCACCCTGCCGATCAACGGCCGCTTCAACGAGCTGCAGAAGAAGATCTACGACGCCGTGTACGAGGCCCAGGAGGCCGGCATCGCGGCCGTGAAGCCGGGCGCCAAGTACCGCGACTTCCACGACGCCTCCCAGCGCGTGCTCGCCGAGAAGCTGGTGGAGTGGGGTCTCGTCGAGGGTCCCGTCGAGCGCGTCCTGGAGCTGGGTCTCCAGCGCCGCTGGACGCTGCACGGCACCGGTCACATGCTCGGCATGGACGTCCACGACTGCGCCGCCGCGCGCCGCGAGTCCTACGTCGACGGCACGCTGGAGCCCGGCATGTGCCTGACCGTCGAGCCCGGCCTGTACTTCCAGGCGGACGACCTGACCGTGCCGGAGGAGTACCGCGGCATCGGCGTCCGGATCGAGGACGACATCCTCGTGACGGAGGACGGCAACCGGAACCTCTCGGACTCACTGCCGCGGCGTTCGGACGAGGTCGAGGCGTGGATGGCCCGGCTCAAGGGCTGAGCGGCTCCGTCAGGGAGCTGAGCGGCTTCAGTGAGCCGACTTCCGCTCGTCCTCGCCCGCGATCTTGGCCGTGCTCAGGGCGATGCGGTTCCAGGTGTTGATCGTGGAGATCAGGGCGAGGACGCGGGCCAGCTCCGCCTCCTCGAAGTGCTCGGCGGCGCGTGCGTAGACGCCGTCGGGCACGCCGTCCTGGGCGACCAGCGTGACCGCCTCGGTCAGGGCGAGGGCCGCCTGCTCCTTGTCGGTGAAGAAGTTCCTGGCCTCGCGCCATACGCCGATCATGTGCAGGCGGGCCTCGTCCTCGCCTGCCGCGCGGGCGTCGGAGGTGTGCATGTGGAGGCAGTAGGCGCAGCCGTTGAGGAGCGAGGCGCGGATCTGGATCAGCTCGACGAGGGCCGGGTCCAGGCCGTCGCGGGCGGCGGCGTCCAGGCCGATCAGGGCCTTGAAGGCCTTGGGCGCGGCCTTGGCGAAGTCGAGGCGGGGGGTCTGGGCGGGGGCCGCCTGGGCCGGAGTGGTCGCGGTCGTCTGCGTGGCGTGCGTGGCTTGCGTCATGGCTTTGAACCTAGGCACGTGAAAGACCCCGGATAAGGTGCATTCCCATGGCTGAACCATGGGTCAATTCCGCGGAGCGCATCGGCAGTGACCTGTATCTGGAGCTGTCCGGTACGGGCAGCCGCCGTGCCGTCCTCATCCGGGCGCTGCGGGACGCCGTGCGCGACGGCAGGCTCGCCCCCGGCACCCGGCTGCCGCCCTACCGCTCGCTCGCCGCGGACCTCGGCCTCGCCCGCAACACCGTCGCCGACGCCTATGCCGAGCTGGTCGCCGAGGGGTGGCTGACGGCCCGGCAGGGCTCGGGGACGCGGGTCGCCGAGCGGGCGGCGCCGCCCAAGCCCGTACGCACGCCGAAGCCCGCCCCCGCGCGGCCCGCCGCTCCCGCGTACGACCTCCGTCAGGGCCGGCCGGACCCCGCCTCCTTCCCGCGCACGGCCTGGCTCGCGGCGGCCCGGCGTGCCGTCAACTCCGCGCCGGGCGACGCCTTCGGGCCCGGCGACCCGCGCGGCCGCGTCGAGTTGCGGCAGGCGCTCACCGACTATCTGCGGCGGGCCCGCGGGGTGCGCGTCGCGCCCGAGCGGATCGTGGTCTGCTCCGGCTTCGCGCACGCGCTGCGGCTGCTGTACGGGGGCTCGCACGGCGCGGGTGGCCCGGTGCTGCGCGGCCCGCTCGCCGTGGAGTCGTACGGACTCGGCTTCCACCGCGGGATCCTGGAGGACGCGGGCGTCCGGACGGTTCCGCTTGAGCTGGACGAACAAGGGGCCCGGATCGAGGAACTGACCGCGGGTCAGGACGTACGCGATGTGCGGGGTGTACGGGGTGTGCGCGGCGTACAGGACGTACGGGGTGTACTGCTCACGCCCGCACACCAGTTCCCGACCGGCGGGCCGCTGCACCCGGCCCGGCGTGCCGCCGTCGTCGACTGGGCCCGCACGAGCGGCGGGCTGGTCCTGGAGGACGACTACGACGGGGAGTTCCGCTACGACCGCGAGCCCGTCGGCGCCCTCCAGGGCCTGGATCCCGAGCGGGTCGTCTACCTCGGCTCGGTCAGCAAGAGCCTGTCCCCCGCGGTGCGCCTCGGCTGGATGGTGCTGCCGGAGCACCTCGTCGACGGCGTGCTCGCGGCGAAGGGCGAGCGGGAGGCGTGGGCGGGCGTACTCGACCAGCTCACGCTCGCCGATCTCATCGCCTCCGGGCAGTACGACCGCCATGTCCGCCGGATGCGCCAGCGGTACCGGCGCCGCCGTGACCGGCTGGTCGCCGCGCTCGCCGAGCACGCCCCGCACATCGCGGCCACCGGGGTCGCGGCCGGGCTGCACGCGGTGCTGCGGCTGCCGCCGGGGACGGAGGCGTCCGCGACCAAGGCGGCGGCCTGGCAGGGGGTCGCGCTGGACGGCCTCGCCGCGTTCCGCCATCCGCGGGCTAGGGGGCGGGGCGCGGACGGCCTCGCCGCGTTCCGCCATCCGCGGGCTAGGGGGCGGGGCGCGGACGGCCTCGTCGTCGGGTACTCCACGCCGTCGGAGCATGCCTATGGGGCGGCGATCGAGGCGCTGGTGCGGGCGTTGCCGCCGGGTGATTCAGGTGGGGGTGCCGACGGGTGAAATAGGCGCAGTCTCTTGACCGTTGAAGGCGGGAAACGGGAGCCGACGACGGAACGAACTTCGAAGGCGTGCGCCTGCTTCTGCTTCCCACGCGCGGCACGAAGGGCGGGCTGCTCCGGACCACTCCGGCGGTCTACCGGCGATCTACCTGTCGGTTCCGGCTCGCGACCGGGTCGTCGTCGAGGTCGGCACCGAGCGGTACGAGGCCCACGCCGCGCCCGTCGACGAGGCCGAGCACGACGGACTGTGGCGCCAGCAGATCGAACAGGACCCGAACTTCGCGGAGTTCCGGGCCCGGGCGCCACGGCCGATCCCGGTGATCGCGCTGACCCGCGCGGGTGTCACGCCGTCAGCAGCGGTGCGCCCTCACGCCACTTCAGCATCTTGTCGAAGCTGATCACCGCTCCGCCCCGGCCCGGGTTGTTGCCGAGGTGGACGTGGTCGGCCAGCTCCCTGATCAGGCACAGGCCCCGGCCGTGCTCGTCCGTCTCGGCGGCGGGCGGCCGGGGCGTCGGACAGCCGCGTGCGGCTCCCGGGCCGGGGAAGCCGGGGCCCGAGTCGGCCACCTCGATGCGGCACTTCTCGCCGTCCAGATAGGCCGTCACCCGATACGCGCCGGCCGTCCCGCCGGGGGCGGGCGCGCCGCCGTGCTCCACGGCGTTGGCACAGGCTTCGCTGAGGGCGAGCGACAGGTCGAAGGAGACGTCGGGATCCACGCCCGCGGTCTCCATCGCGCCGATCAACAGGCGGCGGGCAAGCGGAACGCTCGCAGCTTCGCGCCGCAAATGGAGAGACCACCAGATGCTCATGCTCCAGCCTCCTGGCTGCGGCTCGACATACCGATACGTATTGCCGCAAGCGCGCACGGATAAGCGCGCGGCCCGCGTGAAGCCGCCCATACGGCGGACGCGCGGCCTGCGCGGCTCGTGTAGGGCGGCTGGGGGTGGTGTGGGTGACGGGGCGTGCGCTGCCCCGTGTGGGGGGTGGTGCGCGGGCCTGCGGGCCTCGCGGGGGCGAGCGGGGGGTCGGCCTGCGGCGGCCTGTGGTGCTGCCCCCGTTGAGCCGCGCCCTGGGCGGGCGCGGCCGCGTGTGCCCCGTGCCGTCCGAGGGTCGGCGCCGACGCGCCCGAGCGTGGGGCGCCGCAAGGGTGGGGTGCGCCATCCGGGTTGCCGCCTCCGCCGATCGCCTCGTGCCGGAGCGGTCCGGCTGCGGCTCGGCTGAGGCAGGGCCCACCTAGTCGGATGACGCCCCCCGCCCAGGCCCCCACACCGCCCCCCTCGCGGACGCGCGACGCGTCGCCCGCGCCGGGCCTCCCCCGGCCGCCCCAGGCAAGCCCAGCCGTGGCTTCCCGAGCTCATCCGAGAGGGCGCCACCGGCCATCGCCCGGGTGCCGTCGGTCGCCTCACGCGGGCGCAGCCGGTCCATCCCGCCGGGAACCGGACCTTCCGGACCTGCCGTATGCGTCGGGTAAGTCCAGTGCGATGATGGCCCCGCCATGACTGCCCCCCACCAGCACCAGCCGCGTGACGGAGTCGATCTCCGGCTGCTCAGGGCCGCGGTGTTCGCCGCGGTCTGCGTCGTGCTGTCCGCCGGGGGCCATGTGCTCGCTTCCTGTGTCGCCGTCCCGCTGTGGACGCTCGGCGCCGGTTTCCTCGCCGTCCTCGCGGTCGCGCTGCCGCTCGCCGGGCGGGCCCGGTCCCTGCCCGGCATCGCCGCCCTCCTCGCGGTGGGCCAGCTCGGACTGCACGCCCTGTTCGGCCTCGGTCAGCACGGCGTCACGGCCGCCGCCCAGGTGAACGGCGACGCCTCCCTGGTGGAGCGGGCCGCGCGCCTGGTCTGCGGGGCGGGCGCCTCGACGATCACTCCCGCCCAGGCCCACCGCATCCTGACCACGGCCGGGCTCGGGACGGGCGGGGGTACGGATCACGCCGCCGCCCACCACCACGGTCAGTCCGCCGCCGCCGCGGCGGACTCCGCGCTGGACTCCATGTCCACGGCGGGCGCCACCGGAACGGCGGGACCGATGGGATCGGCCGGCTCCATGGGTGCCATGGCGCTCGTGCCGTCCCTCCCCATGCTCGTCGCCCACCTCCTCGCGGCCCTCGCCGCGGGATGGCTGCTGCGCCGCGGCGACCTCGCCCTGCTCCGGCTCATCCGGCTCGCGCAAGGGGCGCAGGGGGTCGCCGAAGGGGCGCTCGTACGTTCGTTGCGCTCGGCCCTCACCCTCGTACGCGCCCTGCGAGCCGGTCTGCCCGGGGCGCCCGAGACGACGGGGCCGCGGCTGCCGCGCACCGCGCGCCTCGCGCCTCCGAAGCCGCGCACGCTCGCGCTTGAGGACGCGGTGATCCGGCGCGGCCCGCCGGCCGGCGTCCGCCACGTCGAACTCGCTGCCTGACGCGACGCACTCCACCAGCCGTACGGAGGGGTCGCTCGGCACGCACGCGCGCGTGCCCGCCAACCAGGCCGCGCGCATCCCCCTCGTACTGAGTAGTGAGCAGTGCGCAAGTGAGCAGGGCGCAGTGAGCGGTGAGTACGGAGCACCGTGCCACGCGTATCGCTCCGTGCACCCGCACGCGACGACCCGCGCCTCCGCTCACTGCTCACCCCTGCCGAAAGTGGAGTGTTTTTTCATGAAGATGTCCCGTATCGCCGCCGTCGGCACCGTCGCCGCCTCCGCCGTCCTCGTCCTCTCCGGACCCGCGTTCGCGCACGTCAGCGTCTCCCCGGAGGGCGAGGCCGCCAAGGGCGGATACGCGACCGTCAACTTCAAGGTGCCGAACGAGATGGACGACGCCGCGACCAACAAGGTCGAGGTCTCCTTCCCCGGTGACCACCCGCTCGCCTCCGTGATGACGCAGCCCGTCCCCGGCTGGACCGCGAAGGTCACCAAGTCCAAGCTCGACAAGCCGCTGGAGATCCACGGCGAGAAGATCGACGAGGCCGTCACCAAGGTCACCTGGACCGCCGACGGCAAGGGCATCCAGCCGGGCAGCTTCCAGAAGTTCCCGGTCTCCATGGGCCAGCTGCCCGAGGACGCCGACGAACTCGTCTTCAAGGCGATCCAGACGTACGACAACAAGGAAGTCGTCCGCTGGATCGAGCCGCAGCAGAAGGGCCAGGAAGAGCCCGAGCACCCGGCGCCCACCCTCCAGCTGACCGCCGCCTCCGACGACCACCACGGTGGCGGCGCCTCCGGCGACGCGAAGTCGGACGGCAAGTCGGACGCCAAGTCCGAGAGCGCCTCCGCGGACTCCTCGGACAGCAGCGACACCACCGCCCGCGTCCTCGGCATCGTCGGCATCGTCGTGGGCGCCGCGGGCGTCGCGTTCGGCGTGGCCGCCACGCGGCGTCGCGTCACCGGCTGAGCCGTCCGCAGAGCCATCCTTCGGGGTGTGCCGAGGCGGCGAAACGGCCGCCCCGGTGCACCCCGGCCCCCCTCACATCTGGGACATTTTCGTATGCGCACGAAGAGCACGAAAAGTATGACGAGCACGAAGAGCCCGAACAGCCTGCGGGGCACGCGCAAGAGGGCCGCCGCCGCTGCCCTGCTGGCCGTGGCCGCGCTCACCCTGACCGCCTGCGGCGGCGGTGACGACAAGAAGAAGCCCGTCGCCGACGTCTCCATGGAGACGGACTCGGGCAAGGCGGCGACCGTCCTCGACAAGCCGTTCAAGAAGCCGGATCTCGTCCTGACCGACACCCGCGGCAAGAAGTACGACCTGCGCGAGGAGACCAAGGGCAAGCCGACGCTGATCTACTTCGGCTACACGCACTGCCCCGACGTCTGCCCGCTGACGATGAACAACATCGCGGTCGCCAAGAAGGCCCTGCCCAAGGCCGACCAGGACAAGCTCAAGGTCGTCCTGGTCACCACCGACCCCAAGCGCGACACCCCCGCCGAACTCGGCAAGTGGCTCAAGGGCGTGGACTCCGACTTCGTCGGCCTGACCGGCGACTTCTCGACCATCCAGGCCGGGGCCCGCCAGCTCGGCATCAGCATCGAGCCGCCCAAGAAGGACAAGAACGGCAAGGTCGTCTCGATGCACGGCCTCCAGGTCATCGCTTTCTCGCCGAAGAACGACGCGGGATACGTCCTGTACGACGAGGACGCCACCGCCGGCGACTACACCAAGGACCTCCCCAAGCTCATCAAGGGAGAGAACCCGTGAGCCACCGCACCACGACCCGCACCGCCACCCGCCGCCGCGCCCTCGTCGGCGGGGCCATAGCGCTGGCCTCGGCCCTCACCCTGGCGGGCTGCGGCGACGGCTCGGGGCCCGGCGACCAGGAGACCCCGCGCAAGCCCGAGCTGAAGGTCGGCGGGGCCTACATCCCCGAACCCACCATGGACGACATGGCGGCCGGCTTCTTCACGCTCACCAACAGGGGCGGCGCCGACAAGCTCACCTCCGCCACCAGTGACATCGCGGGCGCCGTCACGCTGCACAGCACCAAGGGCGGCGTGATGAAGGAGCAGAAGTCCTTCGACGTGCCCGCGGGCGGCAAGCTCGAACTCGCGAGCGGCGGCAACCACCTGATGTTCGAGAAGCTCAAGCGCAAGCCGAAGCAGGGCGAGAAGGTCGCCCTGACGCTGCACTTCCGCACGTCGGATCCGATCACCATCGAGGTGCCGGTCAAGGAGGCGACGTACCGCCCCAAGGAGGGCCACGACAGCTCGAACGCCTCGCACACGCCGCAGATGTCGCACTCGTCGCACTCGTCGCACTGAGGACGGACCGTTGATGCAGACCATCGCTCCCCGCTCCGGCATCGCACCCCGTTCCGGGACCGCCCCCCGCCCGGGGCTCGCGCCCGGCCTGTGGCGGCTTCTCCTCGTGCTCGTCGCCGCGACCGGTGCCTTCCTCGCCGGCGCCGCGCCGGCCTCCGCGCACGCCGCGCTGACCGGCAGCGACCCGAAGCAGGGAGCGGTGGTCGACAAGGCCCCGGCCCAGGTGAAGCTCACCTTCTCGGAGAAGGTCGCCATGTCGGACGGCTCGGTGCGGGTGCTCGACCCGTCCGGCAAGCGCGCCGACACCAACAAGACCACCGACCTGGGCGCCAACACCTACGGCGTGAAACTCCGGAAGAACCTGCCCGACGGCACCTTCACCGTCGCCTACCAAGTGGTCTCCGCCGACAGCCACCCGATCGCCGGCGCCTTCACCTTCTCCATCGGCGCGCCCTCCGACACCAAGGCCGTGCTGCCCGACCAGGAGGCGGGCGGCGGTCTCGTCGGCGTGCTCTACGACATCGCCCGCTACCTCTCCTACGCCGGGTTCATCCTGGTCGTCGGCGGCGGCGCCTTCGTGCTCGGCTGCTGGCCGCGCGGCGCGGGCGTGCGGCCCGTGCAGCGGCTCGTGACGTACGGCTGGGTCACGCTCACCGGCTCCACGCTCGCCCTGCTCCTGCTGCGGGCCCCCTACACCGGCTCAGGGAAGCTCGCCGACGCCTTCGACATGGGCAAGCTCGGCGACGTGCTCAACACCAAGACGGGCGCGGCCCTCGTCTCCCGGCTGCTGCTGCTCGCCGCCGCCGCGCTGTTCATCGCGGTGCTCTTCGGCGCGTACGACAAGCGGGAGGACCCCAAGGAGAAGAAGGACCTCACCTTCGGGCTCGCCATCGGCGGCACGGTCGTCGCCCTCGGCATCGCGGCGACCTGGGCGATGGCCGAGCACGCCTCGACCGGCATCCAGGCGGGCATCGCGATGCCCGTCGACGTGCTGCACCTGCTGGCCGTCGCCGCCTGGCTGGGCGGCCTCGCCGCACTGGTCGTCGCGCTGTACCGCACCTCTTCAGTAGAAGCGGTGGCCGTACGGCGATTCTCGCGGGTGGCGTTCGCGAGCGTGGCCGTACTGGCCGCGACGGGGCTCTACCAGTCGTGGCGCCAGGTCGGCTCGTGGTCGGCGCTGACCGGGACGTCGTACGGGCAGTTGCTCCTCGTCAAGATCGGCCTGGTCGTGGTCATGGTGGGCGTCGCCTACCTCTCGCGGCGCTGGACCGGACGCCTCACCTCCGGGACGGGCGAGGGGGCGGCGGAGGCCGCCACCGCCGTACTCGTCGAACAGCGCGCGGAGAAGAAGCCGGTCACCGTGCCGGCGCCCGCCGGGGGCGGCGACGACCCCGAGCGCTCCGCCCAGCTCGCGCGTCAGCGGGCCGCCATGGCCACCGCGCGCGAGAAGCGCGTCCGCGACGCCGACCCCGACCGCTCGGGACTGCGCCGCTCGGTGCTGACCGAGGCGGGCGTCGCCGTCGTGCTGCTCGCCGTCACGACGGCCCTGACGACCACCGAGCCGGGCCGCACCGAGGAGGAGGCCGCCAAGGCCACCTCGGCGGCGGCGGCCGCGCAGCGCTCTGGCCCGCTCACCCTCAAGGTGCCCTTCGACACGGGCGGCCAGGACGGGAAGGGCACCGTGCGCCTGGAACTGGACCCGGGGCGCACCGGCAGCAACGACCTGCACGTCTACGTGAAGCGGCCCAACGGCAGCGCCTTCGACGTGCCCGAGGTGAAGGTCTCCCTCACCCTCAAGGCGAAGGGCGTCGGCCCGCTGCCCGTCGCCCCGGACCACATCGCCACCGGACACTGGACCGCGAGCGGGGTGCAGGTCCCGATGGCCGGAAACTGGAAGATCGCGGTGACGGTGCGGACCTCCGACATCGACCAAGTGACCGTGAAGAAGAACGCGCAGATCGGCTGAACGAGCATGACGGACCACGGGATTTCCAGGCGGCGGCTGCTCGGCACCGCCGGTGCGACCGGCCTGGCGCTGGGCGCGGCGGGCGGCGCGGTCGGGTACGCCGCCGCGCCCTCGTCCGGCGCGTCCGACCCGTCCGGCGCGTCGGGCACCGGCTCGGGGAAGGACGCCCTGGCGTCCCTCGGCACGGGCGAGGTGATGTTTCACGGGAAACATCAGCCGGGCATCACCACGCCCATGCAGTCCCGCGGCCATCTGATCGCCTTCGACCTGACGGCGGGCGCGGGCCGCAAGGAAGCGGCGGCCCTGCTGCGCCGCTGGTCGGCGACGGCCGAGCGGCTGATGGCGGGCGAGCCGACCGGCGGCGACGACACGGCGGTCGCCCGGGACTCCGGCCCCTCCTCGCTCTCCGTCACCTTCGGCTTCGGCGCCTCCTTCTTCTCCCGCACGGGCCTGGAGAAGCGGCGCCCGACCGCGCTGGATCCACTGCCGGACTTCTCCTCCGACCACCTCGACAAGGCGCGCAGCAACGGTGATCTGTGGGTGCAGATCGGCGCGAACGACCCGCTCGTCGCCTTCCACGCCCTGCGCGCGATCCAGAAGGAGGCGGCCGGGGCGGCGCGCGTGCGCTGGCAGATGAACGGCTTCAACCGTTCGCCGGGTGCCACCGCGCGCCCCATGACGGCCCGCAATCTGATGGGCCAGGTCGACGGCACGAACAACCCGAAGCCGTCGGACAAGGACTTCGACGAGCGGATCTTCGTGCCCGCCGACGGTGACCCGGCGTGGATGGCGGGCGGTTCCTACGCCGTCGTACGCCGTATCCGGATGCTCCTCGACGACTGGGAGAAGCTCGGCCTGAAGGCGCAGGAAGCGGTGATCGGGCGGCACAAGTCGGACGGCTCGCCGCTGACGGGCGGCACGGAGACGACCGAACCGGAGCTGGAGAAGACGGGGGCCGACGGCAAGGTCGTCATCCCGCTCAACGCGCACGCCCGCATCACTCGGCCCGACCAGAACGGCGGCGCCGCGATGCTGCGCAGGCCGTTCTCGTACCACGACGGCTTCGACGCGCACGGCGAGCCGGACGCGGGGCTGCTCTTCGTCTGCTGGCAGGCGGACCCGATGCGCGGCTTCGTGCCGGTGCAGCGCAAGCTCGACCGGGGTGACGCCCTCTCGGAGTTCATCCGCCACGAGGCGAGCGGGCTCTTCGCGGTGCCGGGCGGGGCGGCGAAGGGCGAGTACGTGGGGCAGCGGCTGCTGGAGGCTTAATCCCCCGGGCCCCGGGCCCCGGGTCTCGGGGGGCGTGAGAGGCGGGTGCCGCTCTGTGAGACGCGGCCGCCAGGCCACCTCGGCCCCATTAGGGTGACGGTATGTCGGCGACGCGCTACACCTATCTCGGCCCCGAAGGCACCTTCACCGAGGCCGCCCTCCGCACGCTGCCCGAGGCCGCCGCCCGGGAACTGGTCCCGATGGTGTCCGTGCCGGCCGCGCTCGACGCGGTCCGCGGCGGCCAGGCGGCGGCGGCGCTCGTGCCGATCGAGAACTCGGTCGAGGGCGGTGTGACCACCACCGTCGACGAACTCGCCAAGGGCGAGCCGCTGATGATCTACCGCGAGGTCGTCCTGCCGATCACCTTCGCGCTGCTCGTCCGTCCCGGCACGCAGCTGACGGACATCAAGACGGTGACCGGTCACCCCGTGGCCCAGCCCCAGGTGCGCAACTGGCTGGCCGCCCATCTGCCGGACGCCCTGTGGGAGTCCGCGGCCTCGAACGCCGACGGCGCCCGCCTGGTCCAGGAGGGCCGCTTCGACGCCGCCTTCGCGGGCGAGTTCGCGGCGTCGACGTACGGCCTCGAACCGCTGGTCAGCGAGATCCACGACGCGGCGAACGCCGCGACCCGCTTCGTCCTGGTCGGCCGCCCGGCCCGCCCGGCCGCGCCGACGGGCGCCGACAAGACCTCCGTCGTCATCTGGCTGGGCGACGACCACCCCGGCGCCCTGCTCGAACTGCTCCAGGAGTTCGCCGTGCGCGGCGTCAACCTCATGCGGATCGAGTCGCGCCCGACCGGCCAGGGCATCGGCAACTACTGCTTCTCGGTCGACGCCGAGGGCCACATCACGGACCGGCGTGTCGGCGAGGCCCTGATGGGGCTCAAGCGGATCTGCCCGCAGGTGCGCTTCCTCGGTTCGTACCCGCGCGCCGGGGTGGAGCTTGCGGATGTGCGGTCGCTGCGGCCCGGCACGTCCGACGGGGAGTTCGCGGCGGCGTCGGATTGGCTCGCGCGCTGCCAGGACGGCCGTTTCTAGCCACTGCTGGCTGTCGGGCGCCCCGAGAAACCCTCCGGGCGCCATTCCTACCTGCAGATTTACGTTGTCCACAGAAGTTATCCACAGGGTCGCATCTCGACCTGGGGACAAGTCGACAACGAAGCGCGACATGGTCGACAAATCGGCGCACAGCCCGCAACTCCGTCCACAGTCCCGCACGTCACCCCTCGTCCACTCTTTTCCATTGATCAACTCTTTGGAGCGAACCATTTCCACTCGAAAGTGGGTGGCAGTCCGGTTTGGGAAGGGAATCCTTCGCCGGTCCCGCGGCTTTCGGAACGACTACTTCCGGTGTCCACAGATCTTTCGCACACCCTGTGGATAACTTTTCGGAGATACCCATTCCTGTGGACAACCGGAGGGGGCAGGGGCCTCAAGTCCCGGCCCCCGCAAGGAGTTCGGGTCAAGGCGGCGAGCACGGTCTGCCCCATTTCGGGGAAGGCGCCCCTTTTATTGACCGGGCGTCACCCTGAAGGCGAACGGGCTTTTCCGGCCGGGCGGGCCGTTTTCGATCTCTGTTCCGACCCCGTTCCGACCGCCCTGAATTCAGTCCGGCAAATCGGGCATAACGTACACAATGGAATACGAGTCGTGGGGCGCAACCGCTCGACGGTAGCCTTGAGGGGTGATTGACCTTCGCCTGCTCCGTGAGGACCCCGACCGTGTTCGCGCCTCCCAGCGCGCCCGTGGAGAGGACGTCGCGCTCGTCGACGCCCTGCTCTCCGCCGACGAGCGGCGCAGGTCGTCCGGCGTCCGCTTCGACGAGCTGCGCTCCGAGCAGAAAGCGCTCGGCAAGCTGATCCCGAAGGCCTCGCCCGAGGAGAAGCAGGACCTCCTGAAGAAGGCGGGCGAGCTCTCCGCCGCCGTCAAGGCCGCCGACGCCGCGCAGGACGAGGCCGACGAGGAGACCAAGCGCCTCCTCCAGCAGCTGGGCAACATCGTCCACCCGGACGTCCCGGTCGGCGGTGAGGAGGACTTCGTCGTCCTCGACACCATCGGCACCCCGCGCGACTTCGCGGCCGAGGGCTTCGAGCCCAAGGACCACCTGGAGCTGGGCGAACTGCTCGGCGCCATCGACGTCGAGCGCGGCGCGAAGGTCTCCGGCTCGCGCTTCTACTACCTGACCGGTGTCGGCGCGCTCCTCGAACTGGCCCTGGTGAACGCGGCGATCGCGCAGGCGACGGAGGCCGGGTTCATCCCGATGCTGACGCCCGCCCTGGTCCGGCCGCGCGCCATGGAGGGCACGGGCTTCCTCGGCCAGGCCGCGGAGAACGTGTACCACCTGGAGAAGGACGACTACTACCTGGTCGGCACCTCCGAGGTCGCGCTCGCCGGCTACCACATGGACGAGATCATCGACGCCGACAAGCTGCCCCTGCGGTACGCGGGCTTCTCGCCCTGCTTCCGCCGCGAGGCCGGCACGTACGGCAAGGACACCCGCGGCATCTTCCGCGTCCACCAGTTCGACAAGGTCGAGATGTTCTCGTACGTCGACCCGGCCGACGCGGAGAACGAGCACAAGCGCCTCCTGGAGTGGGAGAAGCAGTGGCTGACCGGCCTCGGCCTGCCCTTCCAGGTGATCGACGTGGCCACCGGTGACCTCGGCGCCTCGGCCTCCCGCAAGTTCGACTGCGAGGCGTGGATCCCCACCCAGGGCAAGTACCGCGAGCTGACCTCCGCCTCGAACTGCGACGGCTTCCAGGCCCGCCGCCTGTCGATCCGCATGCGCGACAGCCGCGACGGCAAGAAGGTCCTGCAGCCGCTCGCGACGCTGAACGGCACGCTGTGCGCCATCCCGCGCACGATCGTGGCGCTTCTGGAGAACCACCAGCAGGCCGACGGCTCCGTGTGGGTGCCCGAGGTGCTCCGTCCCTACCTCGGGGGCCGAGAGATCCTGGAGCCCGTCGCCAAGTGAGCCACCCAGCTCCGGTCACGCCGTCCTTCCCGTACAAGCTGGTCGCGACCGACCTCGACGGGACGCTGCTGCGCCCCGACGACACGGTCTCGGTGCGTACGCGCGACGCGCTCACCGCCGCCACCGCGGCGGGCGCCGCGCACATCATCGTCACCGGCCGCGCCGTGCCCTGGACCCGGCACATCCTCGACGACCTCGGCTACGACGGCCTGGCGGTCTGCGGACAGGGCGCGCAGGTCTACCACGCGGGGGAGCACCGGCTGCTCACCTCGGTGACGCTCGACCGGCAGCTCGCGGGGCTCGCGCTGGCGAAGATCGAGGCGGAGATCGGCCCGCTCGCGCTGGCCGCCAGCCGGGACGGGCTCGACGGCGAGATCCTGGTCGGTCCCGGGTACGCGGTCCAGGACGGGCCGCTGCCGACCGTCCCGTTCACGGACGTGTCCGACCTGTGGGCCGCCCCGCTGAACAAGGTGTACATCCAGCACCCCGGCCTCGGGGACGACGCCCTGACGGATGTGGCGCGCCGGGTGGCGGGCGATCTGGTCGGCGTGACCATGGCGGGCGAAGGCGTCGTCGAGCTGCTTCCGCTCGGCCTCTCCAAGGCCACCGGCCTCTCCCTGGCCGCCCGCCGCCTGGGCGCGAAGGCCGTGGACACGATCGCCTTCGGCGACATGCCGAACGACATCCCGATGTTCGGCTGGGCGGCACACGGCGTGGCCATGGCCAACGCGCACGAGGAACTGAAGGCGGTCGCGGACGAGGTGACGACGTCGAACGAGGCGGACGGCATCGCGGTGGTCCTGGAGCGGTTGCTGGGCTGAGCGGCCCCCCCCTGCTCTCCCCCCCCCCCCCGCCCCCGGGGCCCCTACTCCTCCCCGGCCAGCTTCAGGGAGCGGAGCTTCTGACCCGCGTACCAAGTGGTGATCACCGTGACGGCGACCAGCAGGACCGTCGCCGTCGGCAGGCCGACGTCCGAGGTGATCAGGTCGCCGTCGCCGACCCGCTGGGCCACCGCGAGGGACCACTGCTGGACGCTGAGCGTGCGCGCCCCCGCGACGAGCGACCCGAAGAGGGCCTCCCACACCAGGGCGTAGACGAGCCCGAAGACCACGGCGTGCCGGGTGACCGTGCCGAGGAGCAGGAAGATCGCGGCGTACGTGATGGAGGCGACCAGGGCCGCGATGGTGTAGGCGACGGCGATCTGCTGGCCGTTGCCGTTGAGGATCATTCCCGCGATGAAGGTGGGGATCGCGGAGAAGGCCATGGTGACGGCGATGGCGACGATCAGCTTGGTGAAGATGATCGTGGGCCGCTTGACCGGTTTGGAGAGCAGATAGACGACCGAGCCGTCGTCGATCTCCGGGCCGATGGCGCCCGTGCCCGCGATGACGCCGATGATCGGCACCATCGTGGCGAGCGCGAAGCCGCCGAGGATGTCGACGGCCACTTGGTCGTCGGCGCCGTTGAAGCCGCGTACCGCACCGGCCATGACGATCAGCAGGACGGGCAGGGCGAAGAGGATGAGGGCCCGGCGGCGGCCGAGCAGGGCCCGGTAGGTGAGCCGGGCGACTGTGGGGTCGTACATGATGGCTCCCTTTCAGGCCGCGACGAGGTAGGAGAAGACCGACTCGAGGGACTCGTCCGAGGGCGAGACCGTCAGCAGCCGGATGCCGTGCTCACGCGCGACGCGGGGCAGCAGCGTGGTGAACCGGCCGAAGTCGACCGCCTGAACGCGCAACGCGCCCTCCTTGAGGTCGACTTCGATGCCGGCCGTCGACGGGTCGGCGATCAGCGCGGCGGCCAGGGCGCGGTCGTCGCTGGAACGGATCAGATAGCGGTGGGGCCGGTCGGTCATCAGGCGGCGGATCTTGCGGAAGTCGCCGCTCGCCGCGTGCCGCCCGGCGACGACCACCTCGATGTGGGAGGCCAGTTGTTCGACCTCTTCGAGGATGTGGGAGGAGAACAGGACCGTGCGGCCCTGGGCGCCCATGGTCCTCAGGAGCTCCATCAGCTGCATGCGCTGGCGCGGGTCCATGCCGTTGAACGGCTCGTCGAGCAGCAGCACGGACGGGTCGTGGACGAGGGCGGAGGCCATCTTCACGCGCTGGCGCATGCCCTTGCTGTAGGTGGAGATCTTCCGGTCCTGCGCGTACTCCATCTCGACCGTGGCGAGCGCCTTCTTGGCGGCCCGCTCGTCGAGGCCGTGCAACTCGGCGTTGGCGACGACGAATTCGCGGCCGGTGAGGAAGTCGTACATCGCCTCGCGCTCGGGGACGATGCCGATGTCCTTGTAGATCTGTTCGTTGCGCCAGATCGGCTTGCCGTCGAGCGTGACGCTGCCCGTGGAGGGGGCGAGGAATCCGCCCATCACGTTGATGAGCGTCGACTTGCCCGCGCCGTTCGGACCGAGGAGCCCCGTGACTCCCGGGCCGATGGTCATGGTGATGTCGTTGACGGCGACCACGTTGCCGAACCAGCGGGACGTGTGGTCGATGGTGATCGTGGTCATCAGAGGCCGACCTTCCGGTAGCGGCGCATCATCGCGCCGTAGCAGCCCGCGATGAGGCCGAGAACGACGAGTACGTAGACGACACCGACGCCGGACGAGGGGCCTTCCCCTCCGGGGAAGGCGGAGGTCGCGCCGAGGAACGCGCTCTGCACACCGTCGATGAGCGTGATCGGCGAGAAGAGGCCGAGCCAGGCGATGGCTCCGGTGCTGCCCTGTTCGTAGGCGATCGCCTGGACCGTGGAGACCGCCCCGTAGGTGATGGTCATGACGGCGATGACGGCGGCGATGCCGAAGCCGCGGCGGGGTGTGACCGCCGAGATCACCAGGGCGATGCCGGAGAAGAGGAGGGAGAGCAGGGCCACCGAGACCAGGCCCTGGGCGAAGCCCTTCGTCTGGTCCGCGAAGTCGAGCTTGGCGAGCAGGGCTCCTACGTAGAGGACCAGGAGCGGCGCGGCCGTCAGGACGAAGAGGGCACTGGACATCGCGGCGAACTTCGCCAGGACGTAGTCACCGCGCTCGATGGGCCGCGAGAAGTAGAGCGGCACGGTCTTGAAGCGCAGGTCGCGCGAGACGGTCTGGGGGGCCTGGGCGGCCAGGAAGAGGCTGATGACGGCTTGCAGGAAGATCGCGTAGCGCGTGTAGTCGACCGGGAGGTCCTTGGCCTTCGTGGTCACGGCGACCGCCACCATGATCGCGGCGGGCAGGCACATCACCGCGAAGAGGATCATCGGCAGGACCTTGGACTTGGCGGAGCGCCCGAGGCCGTACGCGCCGCGCAGGCTCTGGGAGAAGAGCGAGCGGCGGGCGTAGGCGCGGCCGAGGCGCGGGCCGTCGTAGTTCCGGTAGCCGATGTTGTGGATCTGGGTGGACTCAGCGCTCATCGCGTCCGCCTCCTGTCTGCTGTGCGGTGGCGGCCGCGGTCCGGGGTGCCGGGCCGGGGGCGGCGGCCGCGCGCCCTGGGGCGGACTCCTGCCGCGGCTCGTCCGTGAAGACCTCCGCGATGTGGTGCCTGCGCTGCTCCATCCTGACCAGGCCGAGGCCGAGGTCGGCGACGAGGTCGCGTACGAGGTCGTACGTCTCCTCGCCCTCCGCGGTGAGCAGGATCGTGTGGCCCGCGCCGGGCAGTTCGCCGCCGGTCCGCGTCTCGATGCCGCGCCCGCTCAGCGCGTCGCGCAGCACGCGGGTGCCGTCGGGGTGTTCGTCGGTGTCGGTGACCTCGACGGCCAGGGTCGTGGTGGTCTGTGTGAAGTCGGTGGTGGAGCTGGACCGCAGCAGCTTGCCGCCGTCGATGACGACCACGTGGTCGCAGGTGCGCTCCAGCTCGCCCAGGAGGTGCGAGGTGACGAGGACCGAGATGCCGAAGTCGGTGTGGACGCGGCGGATCAGGCCGAGCATCTCGTCGCGTCCGACGGGGTCGAGGCCGTTCGTCGGCTCGTCCAGGAAGACCAGCTGGGGGTCGTGGACGAGGGCCTGGGCGAGCTTGACGCGCTGCTTCATGCCCGTCGAATAGCCGCCGATGGGGCGGTACCGCTCCTCGTAGAGCCCGACGTGCCGCAGGGTGTCGGCGGTGCGCTCGCGGGCCGCGGTGGGCGGCAGTCCGGACATGCGCGCCATGTGGACGACGAACTCGGTGGCCGAGACGTCCGGCGGCAGGCAGTCGTGCTCGGGCATGTACCCCACACGCTCGCGGATCTGGCCGCCGCTGGTGGCGACGTCGAGGCCGAGCACGGCGGCGCGGCCCTCCGTGGCGGGGGAGAGACCCAGCAGGATCTTGATCAGTGTGGACTTGCCGGCTCCATTGGCCCCGACGAGTCCGGTCACACCGGGCCCGATATCCATGGAGAGCCGGTCAAGCGCGGTCACCCTCGGGAACCGCTTGCTCAGGCTTTCGGTCGCGATCACAGTCACGTTTCGACGGTAGTGGCGCAGGCCACAGGAGTCGTCAGACCATGGGCTTGGCCTGGACTCACCCTGGAGTATTACGGGCCCGTAGGGGTCGTCCGAGAGTCGTCCCCTGGGGGATCTCCCGGACCTGTCCCGCGGGGTTGGGCAGAACTATTGACGCAGCCGCCAGGCATTGTCACATTCGTCAGTGTCAAGTTACGACCGCGTACGGCGATCAGCCGGACACGGGGTGGACCGGACTCGGGACGGACGGTGGCATGACCTCAGCAGTTGCAGGTGAACTCTCCGCGGAACTGCGGGGGTTCAGGGAAGTGCAGAGCCTCGCGTATGAGTGCGCGGAGGCGGTCGCGGCCCAGCTCAAGCCGGGGGTGACGGAGCGCGAGGCGGCTCGGATGCAGCGCGAGTGGCTGCGGGAGCGGGGCGTGCGGGACTGGTTCCATCTGCCCTTCGCCTGGTTCGGCGACCGCACGGCGTTCGCAGGCTTCCGCGTACCGCTGCAGTTCTTCCCCACCCGCCGCGAGCTGGAGCCGGGGATGCCCTTCATCCTCGACATGGCCCCGGTCCACAAGGGCTTCACGGCCGACATCGGCTACTCGGGCTGCCTGGGCCTCAATCCCGTGCACGACAAGCTGCTGGCCGACCTGGAGGCCCACCGCGAGCTGATCCTGCGCGAGGTGCGCGAGCGCCGCCCGCTGCGCGAGATCTACGAGGACGTGGACCGCCTCATGGTCCGCCAGGGATACGCCAACCGCCACCGCGCCTATCCCTTCGGTGTCATCGCGCACAAGGTCGGCCGGGTCAAGGAGCGCCGCCTGTCACCGCACCTGTTCGGGTTCGGCACGCAGTCGCTCAAGGGCCTGGCGAGCGACGCGATCCACGGCCACCGGGACGGCTGGTCACCGCTGTGGTCCCCCTACAAGTTCTCCGACCACCCGCCCCAGAAGGGGCTCTGGGCGGTCGAGCCGCACCTCGGATTCAGGGGTACGGGCGCCAAGTTCGAGGAGATCCTGGTCGTCACCGACTCCAAGGACCCCGAACAGAGCGCGTTCTGGCTGGACGACGACCTGCCGCACGTGCGGCGCTGGGCTGAGGAGAGGGCCGCCGCATGACGACCGGAGCAGGCGCCGAGAAGGCCACCGAGAAGGTCACCGGGACCGAGGGGGGCGCGGGGAAGATGAAGGGCGCCCGCGAGCGCTGGGTGCGCACGGGCGGCGTGGAGCTGTGCGTCGCCGAGCTGGGCGACCCCGAGCGGCCCACGGTCCTGCTCGTGCACGGCTACCCGGACTCCAAGGAGGTGTGGACCGAGGTCGCCGAGCGCCTCGCGGACCGCTTCCACGTCGTGCTGTACGACGTGCGCGGCCACGGCAGGTCGACGGCTCCCCAGCCGCTGCGGGGCGGCTTCACCCTGGAGAAGCTGACCGATGACTTCATGGCCGTCGTCGACGCGGTGAGCCCGGATGAGCCGGTGCACGTGGTGGGGCACGACTGGGGTTCGGTGCAGTCCTGGGAGTTCGTCACGGTCAAGCGGACCGAGGGGCGGATCGCGTCCTTCACCTCGATGTCGGGACCCTCGCTCGACCACTTCGGGCACTGGATCAAAAAGCGCGTCTCCCGGCCCACGCCCCGCAAGGTCGGCCAACTCCTCGGCCAGGGCGCCAAGTCCTGGTACGTGTACCTGCTGCATACGCCCGTCCTTCCCGAGCTTGCCTGGCGCGGCCCGCTCGGCAAACGGTGGCCGAGGATCCTCCAGCGCGTGGAGAAGGTCCCGGCGGGTGACTATCCGACGCCGTCGCTGCCCCAGGACGCCGCGCACGGAGCCTGGCTCTACCGCGACAACGTCCGGGCGAGGCTGCGCAGGCCCCGCGCCGACGCGTACGCCCACGCGCCCGTGCAGCTCATCACGCCCTCCGGGGACGCCTTCCTTTCCGAGCGGCTCTATGACGGCCTGGAGCAGTGGGCGCCGGGTCTGGTCCGCCGCACCCTGCCGGCCAAGCACTGGGTGCCGCGCACCCGGCCCGACCAGCTGGCCGCGTGGATCGGCGAGTTCGTGACGGCCAACGAGCACGGCATGCCCGCCAAGGAGAGCATGGCCACGGGGAAGTACGCCGACCGGTTCGGCGGCCAGCTCGTCCTGGTCACCGGCGCGGGCAGCGGCATCGGGCGGGCCACCGCCTTCGCGTTCGCCGAGGCGGGCGCGCGCGTGGTGGCCGTCGACCGGGACGCGGAGAGCGCGGCGCGCACGGCGGAGCTGTCCCGTCTGATCGGGGCCCCCGAGGCCTGGGGCGAGACCGTCGACGTCGCCGACGAGCAGGCCATGGAGAAGCTCGCCGAGAAGGTCGCCAGGGAGTTCGGCGTCGTGGACGTCCTGGTGAACAACGCGGGCATAGGCCTCTCCGGCTCCTTCCTCGACACCAGCGCCGAGGACTGGAAGAAGGTCCTCGACGTCAATCTGTGGGGCGTCATCCACGGCTGCCGGCTCTTCGGCAGGCAGATGGCCGAGCGCGGACAGGGCGGCCACATCGTCAACACCGCGTCGGCGGCGGCGTATCAGCCCTCCAAGGCGCTGCCGGCCTACAGCACCTCCAAGGCCGCGGTCCTGATGCTCAGCGAGTGCCTGCGCGCCGAGCTGGCGGGCCAGGGCATCGGGGTCTCCGCGATCTGCCCGGGCTTCGTGAACACGAACATCACGTCGACCTCCCGTTTCGTCGGGGTCGACACCGCCGAGGAGCAGCGCCGCCAGAAGCGCACCGCCCGCCTCTACGGCCTGCGCAACTACCCGCCGGAGAAGGTCGCCGACGCCATCCTGCGCGCCGTCGTCAGGAACGAGGCGCTCGTCCCGGTCACCCCCGAGGCCCGCGGCGCCCACCTCATGTCCCGCTTCATGCCGAGGGCGCTGCGCGCGATAGCCCGATTGGAGCCGCCGCTGTGAACGAGCAGAAGAGCCCCGGCACGGAAGTCGAGGCGCCCCTTGCCGCCGACGGGCATTACGCGATCGTCCCGCGCCGGGTCTCGTTCGACTGGGACGAGACGCCGCTGCACTGGATACCGGACGAACCGACCGCCACCCATGTCATCAACGTCCTGCATCTGCTGCTCCCCGCGGGCGAGCGGTGGTTCGTGAAGGTCTTCAAGGAGGGCCTGCCGCTCATCACCGATCCGGTGCTGCGCGCGGACGTCAAGGGGTTCATGGGCCAGGAGGCCACGCACAGCGTGCAGCACGCGTATGTCCTCGACCACCTGGCGGCGCAGCGGCTCGACACCGCCGCGTTCACCAGGTACGTCGACTTCCTCTTCGAGAAACTCCTCGGTGAGAAGCCGCCGTTGGGTGCGCCCGTGCCGACCCAGGAGTGGCTGCGTTTCCGCCTTTCGATCGTCGCCGCGATCGAGCAGTTCACGGCGGTCCTCGGGAACTGGGTGCTGCACGCGGACGGGCTGGACCGCGCCGGGTCCGACGAGGTGATGCTCGATCTGCTGCGCTGGCACGGCGCCGAGGAGGTCGAGCACCGCGCGGTCGCCTTCGACATGTACCAGCACTGCGGCGGAAAGGGCCTGCCCCGGTACGCCCGCCGCATCGCCGGTATGACGGTCACGGCCCCCGTGATGCTGTACCTGTGGATGTGGGGCACGGCCTATCTGTTCCGCCACGACCCCCGACTGGCGGGCCGCTCGCGGTACTCCCTGGCCGAGCACAACAGGGCCGTCGCCAAGGGCCTGCTGCCCACCTGGCGCGAGATCGGCACGGCGATACCCCGCTATCTGCGGCGGTCGTACCATCCCTCGCAGGAGGGCTCGCTGCGCAAGGCCGTCGAGTACCTGGCGCGGTCGCCCGGCGCGCGGGCCGCGGCGGGCGCGGTGGGGCGGGCCGCGCTCGGCTAGTGCGGGGCGTACAGGTAGTGCGGGGCGTGCGGGCAGTACGAGGCGTACGGCTAGTACGAGGCGGTTCAGGAGGCCCAGGCGAGCACCGCCCGGCACGAGGCAACACGGAGGACGGTCAGCGTGGAGTACCGCATCGAGGACCTGGCGCACCACAGCGGCGCGACGGTGCGCACGATCCGCGCCTATCAGGACCGCGGGCTGCTACCCCGCCCGGAGCGGCGCGGCCGGTCCAATGTGTACGGGGAGGCGCATCTGGCGCGGCTGCGGCAGATCGCCGACCTGCTCGACCGTGGGTACACCCTGGCCTCCATCAAGGAACTCCTGGAGGCCTGGGACACCGGGCGGGGCCTCGGCGGGGTGCTCGGCCTCGCCGCGGAGGTCGACGGCCCCTGGACGGACGAGAAGGCCGACCGGATCTCCCGGGCGGAGCTGGACTCGGCGTTCGGGGGCGTGCAGGACGAGGCGGCGGTGGCGGACGCGATCGCGCTCGGGGTACTGGAACCGGTGCCGGGGAGTGAGGACGAGTTCCTGGTGCCGAGCCCGCAAGAGCTGGCCGTGGCAGTGGAGTTGCATGCGGCGGGAGTCCCGCTGTCCGCGATAGCGGGGCATTTGCGGGAGTTGAGGGGACAGGTCGAGCACATCGCCGCGCGTTTCCTGGAGTTCACCACAGAGCATGTTTTCGCTCGCTATCTGGGGAATCATCCGCCGACAGAGGCGGACGCCGCCGAGGCCGCCGCTCTCGTACGCAGACTCCGGCCGCTCGCACAGCAGTCGGTCGACGCGGAACTGGCGCGGGCCATGCGGCTGTTCGCGACGCGGCACCTGCGCCAGCAACTCGACCCCGAGCTGGCGCGACAGCATGCGGAGGAGCCGCAGAGTGTCGCCATACCCGCGTCCACAATGCGGGCTGTGCAGGCGCTGGTTGGCGAATCGGCGTCCGCGGCGTTCATCGCGGCGGCCGCTGAACGGGAGGTTCAGGCGCGGACATTGGATGCCCTGGCGACAAGTCACCGCAATGCGGGCATGGTTGATCAAAGGCCGCTTGGTCGCTGAGAGTTGTCCACAGAATTGCGAACTGGCCTGTGGATAACCCGACTTGGCTGTGGATCAAACCTGCGAGCCGGAATTCCTGGATGAAAAGTCGGTGGACGAAAATCAAGTGCGCGGAGAACGGATCGCCGGGACGCTGAAAGGATGAGAGAAAGACCCGATGAGCAGCGCACCGTGAAGGTGTCCAAGTACCTCTCGAAGCACCTGCGGCATCAACCCGACCGGATCGGGCTCACCCTCGACGAGAACGGCTGGGTGGAGATCGACGCGCTCCTCGCCGCGGCCGCCGCGCACCGCTTTCCCTTCACCCGGGCCGAGCTGGACCACGTGGTCGCCGTAAACGACAAGCGGCGCTTCGCCGTCGAGGGCGGCCGGATCCGCGCCAGCCAGGGCCACTCCGTGGACGTCGACCTCGGCCTGCCCCCGGCGTCCCCGCCCGCGCACCTGTACCACGGCACCGTGGCCGCTCATCTGGCCGCGATCCGCGCCGAGGGGCTGCGCCCCATGAACCGGCACGCCGTGCATCTCTCGCCCGACCGCGAGACCGCGACGCGCGTCGGCGCCCGCCGGGGGCGGCCCGTCGTCCTGGCGGTCGACGCGGGCGCGATGCACCGCGACGGCCATGTCTTCCAGGTCAGCGCCAACGGCGTCTGGCTCACGGCCGCGGTCCCGCCGGGCTATCTGCGCTTTCCCGGGCCGCGCTGAGAGAGGCCCGTTGAGAGCGGTCAGCGCAGCTGGGAGAGCGCCTCGGTCGCGATCTGCTCGAAGACGCCCTGGTCGGTGGCGAAGACCGAGTCCGGGATCGGGGCGTGGACGACGATCTCGGTGAAGCCGAGTTCGGCGTGCCGGCCGGCGAAGTCCACGAAGGCGTCGAGGGAGGCCAGGGGCCGGTTGCGGTCCGGGGTGAAGCCGGTGAGCAGGATCTTGTCCAGCTCGCTCATGTCCCGGCCGAGGTCGGCGCAGGCCTTGCCGAGCTTCTCGAGCTGCCCCCGCAGCGCCTCGCGGGACTCCTCGGGTGTGCCGTTCTCGAAGAGCTTCGGGTCGCCCGTGGTCACCCACGCCTGCCCGTGCCGCGCCGCGAGCCGCAGACCGCGCGGGCCGGTCGCGGCGACCGCGAAGGGGAGCCTCGGCCGCTGTACGCACCCCGGGATGTTGCGCGCCTCGCTCGCCGAGTAGAAAGTCCCCTCGTACGTCACCGAGTCCTCGGTCAGCAGCCGGTCGAGCAGCGGGACGAATTCGCCCAGCCGGTCGGCGCGCTCGCGCGGGGTCCAGGGCTCCTGGTCCGCCTTGAGCAGCGTCGTGGCGTCGAAGCCGTTGCCGCCGGCGCCGATGCCGAGTGTGAGGCGTCCGCCGGAGATGTCGTCCAGCGAGAGGAGTTCCTTGGCGAGCGTCACCGGGTGGCGGAAGTTGGGCGACGTCACGAGCGTGCCCAGACGCACCCGCTCGGTGGCGGCCGCGGCGGCCGTCAGCGTCGGCACCGCGCCGAACCACGGGCCGTCGCGGAAGGAGCGCCAGGCGAGGTGGTCGTAGGTGTAAGCGGTGTGGAAGCCCAGCTCCTCGGCGCGCAGCCACTGGTCGCGGCCGCCTTCGTGCCAGCGGCGGACAGGAAGGATCACGGTGCTCAGGCGCAGACTCACACCTCAGAGCTTACGGCGATCACCCACAGCCTCAGGTGTCGCCCCCGGGCGGCGCGAACGGCCCCGGGCCGGACTGATCCGCCTCCGCGTGCATCCTGGGACATCCCCTGCACGCATCCCGGGACCACCCCTGTATGTGCCCCGAGGCCGTCCCCTCAGGCGTCCCGGGACCGTCTCCCCAGGCGTCCCGGGACCGCACTCCCCTAGGTCTCGCAGCCGTCCCCAACCCCACACTCAGATGTGCGCCCCAGCGCACGGTCGTGCGGACATATGCGGGACAATCGACGGCGTGACCTCTGCTACCCCTGGGCCCCAGATTCCGGCCGCCGCCGCCCCGGCCGCCACCGCCCGGCCCGGGTCGCGCCCGCGCCCCCGGCCCCGGCTCATCGCGACGGACCTGGACGGGACGCTGCTGCGCGACGACAAGACGGTCTCCGACCGCACGATCGCCGCGCTCGCCGCCGCCGAGGAGGCCGGGATCGAGGTCTTCTTCGTCACCGGCCGCCCGGCCCGCTGGATGGACGTCGTCAGCGCCCACGTCCACGGTCACGGCCTCGCCATCTGCGGCAACGGCGCGGCAGTCGTCGACCTGCACGGCGGCCCCGGCACCCACAGCTTCGTCAAGGTCCGCCCGATGGAGCGGGCGTGCGCGCTCGATGTCGTACGCAGGCTGCGCGCGGCCTCGCCGGGCACGTCCTTCGCCGTCGAGCGGACCGGGGGACTGCACCACGAGGAGACGTATCCGCCGCTCCACATGGAGCCCGGCGAGAGCGTCGCCCCCGCCGAGAAGCTCCTCGCCGAGAACCCCGGCGACCCCGCCGTCGCCGAGCAGCCCATTCTGAAGATCCTCGCCTTCCACCCCGAGGTCGCCCCCGACGACTTCCTGGTGACGGCCCGCGCGGCCATCGGCGACCGCGCCACGGTCACCCGCTCCAGCCCCAGCGCGCTCCTGGAGATCAGCGGCCCCGGCGTCTCCAAGGCCAGCACCCTGGAGCTGTGCTGCGCCGAGCGCGGCATCACCCCCGAGGAAGTCGTCGCCTTCGGAGACATGCCGAACGACATCGAGATGCTGACCTGGGCGGGTACGTCGTACGCGATGGGCAACGCCCACCCGGACGTCATCGCCGCCGCCTCCGGACGCACGGTGGCCAACAACGAGGACGGCGTCGCGGTCGTGATCGAGCGGATTCTGGCGGAGCGCCTGGACGACCGGGACGCGTGAGGACCGGCTAACCCCCGGCCCCCTTGAGCCGTACGCCCCTCTCCGCCAGCCACTTCCTGGGGTCGACCCCCGAACCGAAGTCCGGCGTGAGCCGAGTCTCGAAGTGCAGATGCGGCCCGGTCGAGTTGCCCGTCGTACCGGCCTGCCCGACCCACTGACCGGCGCGCACCTTGTCCCCCTGGTCGACGGTGACGGCCGCGAGATGCGCGTACTGCGTGAAGTAGCCGCCGCGATGCCGCACCACGACCTCGATGCCGAAGCCGCCGCCGCACGACACGCTCACCACCCGGCCCGCGCCGACCGACCGCACGGGCGCCCCGATGCCGACCGCGAAGTCCTGCCCGGTGTGCCGGCGCGCCCAGCGCTCACCGGCGCTGTCGAAGCCCGCGGAGAGTTCGTACTTCTTCACGGGCGCGACCCACGCGCGCGTGGAGGACGTTTTCGGCTGGGCCAGGCGCACGGCGCCCCGGCACTTCCCCGCGGCGACCGACCGGTCAGCCTCGCCCTGCAAGGCCCACCGCGCCGACTCCAGCTTCCGCTCGATGCCGCGCTTCAGCTTCGCCAGGCGTACGTTGCGCCGGTCAAGGGCGCGTCTGGCCCGGTCCGCGTCACGTTGGGCGGCCGCGAGCCGGGCTGCGGCCCGCTGCGTCTTGGCGACGGCGCTGTTGACGGCCAGGTCGGCCTGCCACATGGCCTGCTTGCCGCGCACCAGGGCGTCGGGGCTGTCGGCCAGGAGCAGCTGCGCGGTGTAGGGGAGCCCGCCGCCGGTGCGGTACTGGGCGCTGGCCAGCCGACCGAGGTCATCGTGGAGGACCCTTACGTGGCGGCGCTTCTTGGAGAGGAGTCGGTCCAGTTTCCGGACCTTCGCCTTCTGGAGGCGCGCCGCCCGCCGCCCCTCTTCGTAGCGGGCGGTCGCGAGGGAGGCCTCTTCGTAGAGCCGCGCCACATCGGCGCTCGCGCTCGGCCCCTCGGCGGCCGCGGCCGGGCCCGTCGCGAGGGCGGGCGTGAGCCCGAGCAGCACGCACAACAGCACCGGCACAGACAGGAGCGGGCGCGGGCGCGGACGACGGTGGCTCAGGGGCATGTCAGGGATCGTTGCCCCGCGCGGGGGCACGGTTCCTCCGGGGCTCCTGCACTCGGGGGCGCGATGCCCCCGTACGGCCCAGGCCCGTACCGCCGAACAGGGCTGCCGGGCGGCCCCGCCCGGATGTCAGGGCCCCCGCCCCGCCCGGCCGTCAGTAAGGCGCCTCCCACACCACCGTCGTACCGCCGCCGTCCTCGCCGATCCCGGGCCCGTACCAACTGTCGCCGCCCAACGACTCCGCCCGCCGCTTGAGGTTCTTCAGGCCGCTGCGCCGACCGCCCTCCGCGATGCCCACGCCGTCGTCGGCGACCGTCAGGCGCACGCCCTGGCGCCCATCGGGCAGCGACACCGTCGAGTCGACGACGACGTCGATACGGGCGGCTTGCGCGTGCCGGAAAGCGTTGGACAGGGCCTCGCGCAGGGCGGCGATGAGGTTCTTCCCGGTCAGCTCGCCGACCACGGTGTCCACGGGCCCCACGAAGTGGTGCGTGGGCTTGAAGCCGAGCGGTACGGCGGCCATGTTGATCTCACGGAGCACGCGCGTGCGCAGCCCCGACGGCGCCTCGGCCGGGCCCTGCTGGAGCGCGAAGATCGCCGTACGGATCTCCTGGATCGTCACGTCCAGCTCGTCGACGGCCTTGCCGACACCGACCTGCACCTCCGGCACGACGGACCTGCGCTGGGCGCTCTCCAGCATCATCCCGGTGGCGAAGAGGCGCTGGATGACGAGGTCGTGGAGGTCCCTCGCGATCCGGTCGCGGTCCTCGTACACCGCGAGCCGCTCCCGGTCCCGCTGCGCCTCGGCCATCATCAGCGCGAGCGCGGCCTGCGAGGCGAACTGGGCGGCGAGCGTCCGCTCGGCCTCGCTGAAAGGACGCGCCCCACGCGCGCGGGGCGTCACCAGCGTCCCCAGGACCCGGCCGTCGCTGTGCAGCGGCAGCATCATGACGGGCCCGTAGCGGCGGGCGAGGTCCGTCATCGCGCGGGGGTCGGTGGCCGCGTCGTCGATGAAGACCGCCTCGCCCTCGAGGAGTTGGGCGACGATGCGGCTCTCCGGAGGCACGACCATGCCCAGCGCCCCGGTGGGCTCGTCCGAGGAGACGGCGACGATCTCCATGCCGCCCTCCTCGTCGGGCAGCAGCACGATCCCGGCGGCCGAGTCCGCGAGGTGCCTCGCCTGCTCGGCGACGACGGCGAGGGCCTCCTCCGCGTCGCTGCCGGAGAGCAGGGCCGTGGTGACCGCCACGGAACCGTCGATCCAGCGTTCGCGCTGCTTGGCGGCTTCGTACAGGCGCGCGTTGCCGATGGCGATGCCGGCCTCCGTGGCGAGTACGCGCACCATGTGCACGTCGTAGTCGTTGAACTCGGCCCCGCCCCGCTTCTCGGTCAGATAGAGGTTGCCGAAGATCTCCCCCTGGACGCGGATGGGGACGCCGAGGAAGCTCCGCATGGGCGGGTGGTGGGCCGGGAAGCCGCAGGAGCGCGGGTCGGCGGAGAGATCGGCGAGGCGCAGCGTCCTCGGCTGGTGGATGAGGGCGCCGAGGAGCCCCTTGTGGCCGTCGGGCAGCCGCCCGATCCGTTCGGCGGTCCGCTCGTCGATGCCGTGGTAGACGAACTCGGAGAGTCCCTTGCCGTCTTCGGAGACGACGCCGATCGCGGCGTAGTGGGCGTCGGCGAGTTCGGCGGCGGTCTCGCAGATGCGGTCGAGGGTGGTGTGGAGTTCGAGCCCGGTGCCGACCGACCGCATGGCTTCGAGCAGCTGCGGCACCCGCGAGGTCAGCTCGGGCGAGAGCCCCTGGAGGCCGCGGGTCGCCCGCACCGCCGAGCCCGCCGAGTCCGGTGTGCGGTCGGGGAGCGGGGAGTCGGCGGAGGCCGAGGGTACTGACATGTCTTTGAGCCTAGTTAGTCCTATTTGCAGGGGAAAGTCGAGGCTCCGGAGGCAGCTCCTGTAAGGCTCAGCCCACGCTCAGCAGATCCGCCGCCCGCTCCACCTCCAGCATCCGCCGCAGCGGGCCCTCCACCGCCGCCAGTTCCTCGTACGTGCCGCGCTGCGCCACCCGCCCCGCGTCGAGGACGAGCACCTCGTCCACCGCGTCGAGCCCGGCGAGGCGGTGCGTGATGAGCAGCGTCGTACGGCCCTCCGTCGCGGCGAGCAGGTCTGCCGTGAGGGCGTCCGCGGTCGGCAGGTCGAGATGCTCGGCGGGCTCGTCGAGCACCAGGACGGGGAAGTCCGCGAGCAGCGCGCGGGCGAGCGCGAGGCGTTGACGCTGCCCTCCGGAGAGCCGCGCTCCATGCTCGCCGACCAGCGTGTCGAGCCCGTCGGGCAGGGAATCGACCCAGCCGTCGAGCCGGGCCCGCTCCAGCGCGCCGCGCAGCTCCCCGTCCGTGGCGTCCTTCTTGGCGAGCAGCAGGTTCTCGCGCACCGAGCTGTCGAAGAGGTGCGCGTCCTGGGCACACAGCCCGACCATGGCGCGCACGGTGTCGCCGTCCAGCGCGGCCGCGTCCGTGCCTCCGAGCGTGTACGTCCCTTCGTACGAGCCCAGGAAGCGCAGCAGCACCTGCGCGAGCGTCGTCTTGCCGGAACCGGAGGGGCCGACCACCGCGATCCGCCGCCCCCGCTCCAGCGTCAGGCCGACGCCCGCGAGCGCGTCCCCCGCCTGGCCTCCGTGCCGTGCGCGCAGTCCCTCGACTCGCAGCGGGAAAGGTGTGGGCGGCGCCTCGGCGGGCGCGGCGGGCTCCGGTACGGGCTCGGGCGCGTCCAGGACCTCGTGGACCCGCTCGGCGCTCTTCCTGACCCGCTGGCGGTACCGCACGGCGAGCGGCAGCCCGAGGACCGCCTCGAACGCGGCGAGCGGCGTGAGGACGACCACGGCGAGGGCGATCCCGCCGAGCCGCCCGTCCTGCACAGCCCGCACTCCGACGAGCGCGGCCGCGGCCACGGTCAGGCCGGTGACGAGCGCGCCGAGACCGTCGCCGAGCGCGGTGGCGGTGGCGCCCCGGGAGGCGATCCGCGTCAGCTCGGCGTCGGCCTCCCTCGCCTTGGCCGTACGACGCTTCAGCGCGCCCGCGACGGTCAACTCCGCGGTCCCGGTGAGCAGGTCCGCCACGCGCGTGGCGAGCACCCCGCGCGCGGGAGCCAGCTTCCGCTCCGTGCGGCGCGCCACGGCACCGCTCAGCACCGGCACCCCGACGCCCGCCGCGAGCAGCCCGGCGGCGAGCACCGCGCCCGCCTCGGGCAGCAGCCAGGCGGTGAAGCCAACGGCTCCCACGCTCACCACGGCCGCGGCGGACGCGGGCAGCAGCCAGCGCAGCCAGTAGTCCTGGAAGGCGTCGACATCGGCGACCAGGCGGGAGAGGAGGTCACCCCGGCGGGTGGTGCGCAGCCCGGCCGGGGCGAGCCGCTCCAGGCGTCGGTAGACGGCGACGCGGGTGTCGGCGAGCATGCGCAGCACGGCGTCGTGCGAGACGAGCCGCTCGGCGTAGCGGAAGACGGCGCGGCCGATGCCGAAGGCGCGGGTCGCCGTCACGGCGATCATCAGATACATCACCGGGGGCTGCTCCGAGGCCCGGGATATGAGCCACCCGGACGTGGCCATGAGCCCTACGGCACTGCCCAGCGCGAGACTGCCGAGCAGCAGGGCGAGCGCCAGCTGCCCCCACCTGGCCCGCGCGGCTTCCCGCACCCGGGCCAGGGCCCCGCCCTGGAAGCGCGAAGCTGCCGAGCCGCGCGGCGGCAAGGGGTCACCGGGGGCGCCGGTGGCCGCGGAGGCGCCGGTGGTCCCAGCGACCCCGGTGATCCCAGCCGTCCCGGTTACCCCAGCCGTCCCGGAGGCCTCGGAGACCCCAGTAACCCCAAAGCCACCCTCCGCCCCGCATCCCCCAGACCGGCCCGCCTCAAGCCGCACCACCCGGTCCGCGACGGCCAGCAGCGCCGGCCTGTGCACGACCAGCAGTACGGTCCGCCCCACCGCCAGGCGCCGAACCGCCTCCACGACCCCCGCCTCGGTCCCCCCGTCGAGCGCCGCCGTCGGCTCGTCGAGCAGCACCACGGGCCGGTCGGCGAGGAACGCCCGCGCCAGCGCGAGCCGTTGCCGCTGCCCCGCGGAGAGCCCGGCCCCGTCCTCCCCGAGCGCGGTCCCGGCACCGGCGGGCAGCGCGTCCACGAACTCCAGCGCCCCCGCGTCCCGAAGGGCCTGCCGCAGCTGCGCGTCGGACGCCTCGGGCCGCGCGAGTCGTACGTTCTCGGCGATGGTCCCGGCGAAGAGGTGCGGCCGCTGCGGCACCCACGCGATCCGCTCGCGCCAAAGCTCGGGGGAGACCTCCGCGAGGTCGACGCCCCCCACGCACACCCGCCCCTCGGTGGGCCGCACGAACCCGAGCACCACGTTCAGGAGGGTCGACTTGCCCACCCCGCTCGGCCCGACGAGCGCCACGGTCTCCCCGGGCGCCACCTCGAAGGAGGCCCCGGAGACCGCATCCGACGTCCGCCCCGGATACCGGACCGTCACGCCCTCCACGCTGAGTACGCCCGAGGGCGCCGTCCCCGTCCCGGCGGCCGGCACCGGTGTCTCGAGGACCTCGAAGATCTCCTCGGCGGCGGCGAGCCCCTCCGCCGCCGCGTGGTACTGCGCCCCGACCTGGCGCAGCGGCAGATAGGCCTCCGGCGCCAGGATGAGGATGACGAGACCGTCGTACAGCTCCATCTCGCCGTGCACGAGCCGCATGCCGATGGTCACCGCGACCAGCGCGACCGAGATCGTGGCGAGGAGTTCCAGGGCGAAGGAGGAGAGGAAGGCGATGCGCAGCGTCCGCATCGTCGCCCGGCGGTACTCGCCGGTTATCTTCCGGATCGACTCGGCCTGCGCCTTGGCGCGGCCGAAGACCTTCAGGGTGGGCAGGCCAGCCACGACGTCGAGGAAGTGGCCCGAGAGCCGCGAGAGCAGCCGCCACTGACGGTCCATCCGGCTCTGTGTCGCCCAGCCGATCAGGATCATGAAGACCGGGATCAGGGGAAGCGTCACGACGATGATCGCCGCCGAGACCCAGTCCTCGGTGACGATGCGGGCGAGCACCGCCACCGGCACCACCACCGCGAGCCCCAGCTGCGGCAGATAGCGGGAGAAGTAGTCGTCGAGCGCGTCCACGCCACGCGTCGCGAGCGAGACCAGCGAGCCGGTCCGCTGCCCGCTCAACCACCCCGGCCCCAGCTCACCCGCCCGGTCGAGGAGCCGCCCCCGCAGCTCGGACTTGACCGCCGCGCTCGCCCGGTGCGCGGCGAGTTCGGTCAGCCAGGAGACGAGCCCCCGCCCCGCCGCGACCAGGGCGAGCAGCACCAGCGGCGTGCCCAGGTCGGCGACGGAGAGGTCCTGCTGGAAGGCGCCCACCACGATCTCGGCGATGAGCATCGCCTGCCCGATGACCAGGGCCGCCCCGACCAGCCCCAGTGCCACCACCGCGACGAGGAAGAAGCGGGTGGCGCGGGCGTACCGGAGCAGACGCGGATCGATTGGTTTCACGTGAAACACACCCTCCGGGCAACCACGGGAACGTCAGAAGCTAGTGCGCGGCGTCGGCGATGTGCTGCGTACCGATCCGCTTGCGGAACACCCAGTACGTCCACCCCTGGTAGAGCATCACCACAGGCGCCGCGATGACCGCGCACCAGGTCATGATCTTCAGGGTGTACGGGCTGGACGAGGCGTTGGTGACCGTCAGGCTCCACTCCTCGTTCAGCGACGACGGCATGACGTTCGGGAAGAGCGTCAGGAAGAGCATCGCGACGGCCGCCGCGATCGTGATCCCCGACAACGCGAACGACCAGCCCTCGCGCCCCGCCTTGATCGCCCCGATGGCGCCGAGCAGCGCGACCACCGCCACGATCATCGCGACGAGGCTCTTGCCGTCCCCGTTGTCCGCCTGGGTCCAGAGCAGGAAGCCGAGCGCGAGTACCGCGGTGACGAGCCCGAGGCCAAGGGCGAGCTTCCGCGCCCGCACCCGGATGTCGCCGACCGTCTTGAGCGAGGCGAAGACCGCGCCGTGGAAGGTGAACAGCGTCAGGGTGACCAGGCCGCCCAGGATCGCGTACGGGTTGAGCAGGTCTCCGAAGGAGCCCACGTACTCCTTGTGGGCGTCGATCTTGACGCCGCGCGTGATGTTCGCGAAGGCCACGCCCCACATCACCGCCGGGATCAGCGAGGTCCAGAAGATCGCGTGCTCCCAGTTGGTCTGCCAGCGCTCCTCGGGCCGCTTGGCGCGGTACTCGAAGGCGACACCGCGCACGATCAGGCAGAGCAGGATGATGAGCAGCGGCAGATAGAAGCCGGAGAAGAGCGTCGCGTACCACTCGGGGAAGGCGGCGAAGGTCGCGCCGCCCGCCGTGAGCAGCCACACCTCGTTGCCGTCCCAGACGGGGCCGATGGTGTTGATGAGGACCCGCTTCTCGACCCGGTCGCGGGCGAGCAGCTTGGTCAGCACGCCGATCCCGAAGTCGAAGCCCTCCAGGAAGAAGTAGCCGATCCACAGAACGGCGATCAGTACGAACCAGATGTCGTGGAGTTCCATGTCCTGAGCGCTCCTTCCTTCAGTACGAGAAGGCCATGGGCCGGTCGGCGTCGTCGTCGGCGTCGGAGTCCGAGCCCTTGCCGGAGCCGGGGCCCGGACCGCCGATCTTGGTGGGCGGGTTGAGGTCCGCCTCGGTCAGCTCGGGCGGCCCCTGCCTGACGTACTTGAGCAGCAGCTTCACCTCGATCACGGCGAGGATCGCGTAGATGAGCGTGAACCCGATCAGCGAGGTGAGCACCTCACCCTGCGAGACGCCGGGGGAGACCGCGTCCCTGGTGCGCAGCACTCCGTAGACCACCCAGGGCTGGCGTCCCGTCTCGGTGAAGATCCAGCCCCAGGCGGTGCCGATGAGGGGGAAGATCAGCGTCCACTGCGAGAGCCGCCACCACCACGAACCGAGCTTCGGCGAAAGCTCCTTGTTCTTGGTGAGCATGAGCTTCGGCACCTCGTCCGCGCCGGTGCGGTGCTCCGGGGCGAGCCAGAACTTCCTGCGCGTCAGCCACAGGCCCGCCGTGCACAGGGCCATCGAGACCCCGCCGAAGCCGATCATCCAGCGGTACGACCAGTAGGCGGTGGGGATGTTGGGCCGGTAGTCGCCGGGCCCGAACTTCTCCTGCGCCTCCTTGTTGAGGTCGTTGATGCCGGGGATCTCGGCGCTGAAGTTGTTCTTGGCGAGGAAGGAGAGGACTCCGGGGACCTCGATGGCGACCTTGTTGTGGCCCTCGGCGACATCGCCGTACGCGAAGATCGAGAAGGGCGCCGGCTTCTCCGACTCCCAGAGCGCCTCGGCGGCCGACATCTTCATCGGCTGCTGCTCGTACATGACCTTGCCGAGGGTGTCGGCGCTGACCACGGTGAGCAGGGTGCCGACGAAGGCGGTGACCAGGCCGAGCCGCATCGACATGCGCATGGTGCGGATGTGCCGCTTCTTGCGCAGGTGGACGATGGCGATGCCGGTCATGAAGGCGCCGCCGACCAGGATGGCCGCCGAGATGACGTGGAAGAAGTTGACCAGCGTCGTCTCCTGGAAGAGCACCTTCGCGAAGTCCGTCAGCTCCGCGCGCTTGGTGCCGTCCCGCTCCACGATCCTGTAGCCGACCGGGTGCTGCATAAAGGCGTTCGCGGCGATGATGAAGTACGCCGACAGGATGGTGCCGATCGAGACGATCCAGATCGTGGCGCAGTGCAGCTTCTTCGGCAGCTTGTCCCAGCCGAAGATCCACAGGCCGATGAAGGTCGACTCGAAGAAGAAGGCGATCAAGGCCTCGAAGGCGAGCGGCGCGCCGAAGACGTCACCGACGAAGCGCGAGTAGTCGGACCAGTTCATGCCGAACTGGAACTCCTGGACGATGCCGGTGACGACACCCATCGCGATGTTGATCAGGAACAGCTTTCCCCAGAACTTCGTCGCCCTGAGGTAGTGCTCCTTGCCCGTCCGCACCCACGCCGTCTCGAGGATCGCCGTCAGGGCGGCCAGCGAGATCGTCAGGGGGACGAACAGGAAGTGGTAGACGGTCGTGATGCCGAACTGCCATCGCGCCAGAGTCTCCGGCGCCAGAGCCAGGTCCACTGCGTCTCTCCTTACTCGCCGTAGCCATCGCGGCAATTACCCCTGTATGTCCCACCGATCTCCGGAGGAACCGGGACGCGCTTGTGAACGCGTTCACATTCACAAGCATTATGTCGTACTGGCTGTCGGCACCCAAACGGGGGTCCCCCCTTACCGGCGGGAACGCGAGGTTCCCGAGAGGGGCCTTCCCAAGAACTTCAACATATTGTTGAATCCGCCGCATGCAGACAGAGCAGCACCAGCTACGGATACGCGTCTCCTGGCCCGCCGGGCATCTCACGGCGACGCTCAAGGACACCCCAACCGCCCGGGCCCTGGAGAAGGTCCTGCCGCTCGCCGCCTCCGCCCACACCTGGGGCGAGGAGGTCTACTTCGACACAGGCGTGAGCGTGCCGCGCGAGGCCGGCGCCCGGGAGGTCGTCGAGCCGGGCACGGTCGCCTTCTGGCCCGACGGCGACGCCCTCGCCCTCCCCTACGGCCCCACGCCGATCTCGCGGGGCGACGAGTGCCGCCTCGCGAGCCCGTGCAACGTCCTCGGCCGGATCGACCAGGACCCGGACCTCCTGTCGACCGTGCGCGACGGCGACCCGGTCCGGGTCGAACTCCTCACCGACTGAGGGCTGAGAGCTGAGGGCGGCCCCCACCCTCGCGAAGCGCCTCCGCTAAAGCTCCTTGCGGAACGCCTCCGCCGCCGCCAGGAAGACGTCATTGGCCTCGGTCTCCCCGATCGTGGCCCGCATCCCCTCGCCCGCGAACGGCCGCACGACCACGCCGGCCCGCTCGCACGCCGCCGCGAAGTCGGTCGTACGGTCCCCGAGCCGCAGCCACACGAAGTTCGCCTGCGTCTCGGGCACCGTCCAGCCCTGGCCGCGCAGCGCCTCGACCACCCGCGTGCGCTCGGCGACCAGCGAGCCGACGCGGCCCATCAGTTCGTCCTCGGCCCGCAGCGAGGCCACCGCGGCGTCCTGCGCGAGCTGGCTCACGCCGAAGGGCACCGCCGTCTTGCGCAGCGCGGCGGCCACCGGCTCATGGGCCACCGCGAAGCCGACGCGCAGCCCCGCGAGCCCGTACGCCTTGGAGAACGTCCGAAGGACACAGACGTTCGGACGCTCGCGGTAGATCTCGATGCCGTCCGGGACCTCGGGATCGCGGATGAACTCGCGGTAAGCCTCGTCGAGCACGACCAGAACATCGCTCGGCACCCGGTCGAGGAAGCGCTCCAGCTCGGCCCTGCGGACCACGGTGCCGGTGGGGTTGTTGGGGTTGCAGACAAAGATGAGGCGGGTGCGGTCGGTAATGGCGTCGGCCATCGCGTCCAGGTCGTGGACCTCGCCCTCCGTCAGCGGCACCCGCACCGACGTCGCGCCGCTGACCTGCGTGATGATCGGGTACGCCTCGAAGGAGCGCCACGCGTAGATGACCTCGTCACCCGGGCCCGAGGTGGCCTGGAGCAGCTGCTGGGCGACGCCCACCGAGCCGGTGCCGGTGGCGATGTGCGAGACGGGCACGCCGAAGCGGTCCGCCAGTTCACTCATCAGGGCCGTGCACGCCATGTCGGGGTAGCGGTTGAAGGACCCGGCCGCGGCTAGCGCGCTCTCCATCACGCCGGGGAGCGGCGGGTAGGGGTTCTCGTTGGAGGACAGCTTGTAGGCCACCGGACCGTCGGCCGCGGCGGGCTTGCCCGGCTTGTAGGTGGGAATACCCTCCAGCTCGGCGCGCAGCCTCGGGCTCTTCTCGCTCACCGCAGTCCTCCTCGTACCAGTGCCAGAACAGTTCGAATACTGCTCACCTTATGAGGATTCGCCGCCGGTGCGAACGGCCTCGCGAGATCCGAGGGCACGCCGGGCCGGGGGAGCGCCCGTGCTCCCCCGTGCGCCGGTGGCTCGCTCCGTGGCGCGCGTCCCCCGTGAAGGTGAGTTGAGACCTCTTCGAGACCTACCGCATTCGACACGCCCGCGCAGGACGATCAGGGGCAGCCATTGCCCGCACCCTCAACTGCCTGACATTCCATGGTCATTGACCAGTCAACGCCATGCAGAAACGTGCCTGTCAACGAGTGAATATGCGTCCGCGCTACCCACCCCCATGAGCCCTACTATCGGCTCGCCATGACAGCAGCAGGGAAGCACCAGGTGAGCCGAGCGGAGACCGCCCGCCGGGGCAACCGGCAGAACAGAGCGGGGATCAGAGACGTCGCCGCCGCCGCCGGTGTCTCCATCACGACTGTCTCCGACGCCCTCAACGGCAAGGGGCGGCTGCCCGATGCCACCCGACGCCATGTCCGCGAGGTCGCGGAGCGGCTGGGCTATCGCCCGTCCGCAGCGGCCCGAACCCTCCGTACCGGCAAGTCGGGCCTGATCGGCCTGACCGTGACGACGTACGGGGATGAACCTTTCACCTTCACCGAGTTCGCCTATTTCGCGGAGATGGCCAGAGCCGCCACCTCCGCCGCCCTCGCCCGGGGCTACGCCCTGGTCATCCTCCCCGCCACCTCGCGCCGCAGCCCGGTCGACGTGTGGTCGAACGTCGCTCTGGACGGCACCGTCGTCATCGACCCCTCCGACCACGACCCGGTCGTGAGCGAGCTGGTCAGACAGGGTCTGCCGGTGGTCTCCGACGGCCGCCCGGCGGGCTCGCTGCCCGTCACCGCCTGGGTCGACAACGACCACGAGGCCGCGGTCCTGGGGATCCTCGACCACCTCGCGGCCGCCGGCGCCCGCCGGATCGGCCTGCTCACCGGCACCACCACGGACACCTACACCCATCTCTCCACGACCGCGTATCTGCGCTGGTGCGAGCGGGTGGGGCAGGACCCCGTCTACGAGTCCTATCCCGCGCACGACCCGTGCGCGGGCGCCGTCGCCGCCGACCGGCTGCTCGCCCGGCCCGACCGGCCCGACGCCGTCTACGGTCTCTTCGACCCCAACGGCACCGACCTGCTCGCCGCCGCCCGGCGGTACGGCCTGCGCGTCCCCGACGACCTGCTGCTCGTCTGCTGCAGCGAGTCCACGGTGTACGCCACCACGGAACCGCCCATCACCACGCTCTCCCTCAAGCCGCGCCGCATCGGCACGGCCGTCGTACAGCTCCTCATCGACGCCATCGAGGGCCTCGACTCGGGGCGCCCCGTCGAGCAGGTGATACCGACCGAACTGATCGTGCGCACCTCGTCCGAGCGACGTCCGCCGCGCACGACGGTCAGCCCGCCGCGCTCCTCGGGCTCCGGCTGACCCCGACGATCCCGGGCAGAGGTGTGCCAACAGGCCACGATCAACGGGGAAACCTCTGCCCAATTCGGGAGAAAACCTCGGTGAACCGGCGCCGGGGACCGATTCACCACCCCTGGTGCACCACACAGCGGGAGCCGCATTCCTATGATGGGCGGACGACACCGCGAGCCGCTGCGACCAGGCAGTCCGTTCTCGGTGCAGATGCGGCGCAATGGTGGTGGAGGGGTCGATGACTCAGGGGGCCGGTCAGGGACCCGATGTGCGGACGGCGACGCTGCGCGACTTCCGCGTACCCGCGTACGTCCATGAGACCGCCGGCCCCGCCGAGGTGAGCCCCGGGCCCCCGGTCCCGGCACCGGGCGAGGTGCCGGACGACGGCTACACCCCGACCCAGCGCGACCTCCCCGTCATCAACCGCGGGGACACCGTGCAGGTGCAGGTCATGCCGGAGCCCCCGCAGCCGCGGCCGAGCGACGAGCACGGCCCGCTGTTCGTCGTCGGCGACGTCCACGGCTATCTGGACGAGCTCGTCGCGGCCCTCCACGAGCAGGGCCTCATCGACGCCGAGGGCAACTGGGCCGCGGGTAACGCGCGCCTGTGGTTCCTCGGCGACTTCACCGACCGCGGGCCCGACGGGATCGGCGTCATCGACCTCGTGATGCGCCTGTCCGCCGAGGCCGCGGCCGCCGGTGGCTACTGCAAGGCCCTCATGGGCAACCACGAGCTGCTCCTGCTCGGCGCCAAGCGCTTCGGCGACACGCCCGTCAACTCCGGGGCGGGCACCGCCACCTTCCAGGCGGCCTGGTTGCTCAACGGCGGCCAGAAGACCGACATGGAGCGCCTCGAGGACCACCACCTCCAGTGGATGGCCCGCCTGGACGCCATGGAGGAGGCCGACGGCCACCTCCTCGTGCACTCCGACACGACCGCCTATCTGGATTACGGCGACTCGATCGAGGCAGTGAACGACACCATCCGCGAGACCCTCACGCGCAACGACGCCGACGAATGCTGGGATCTCTTCCGCAAGTTCACCAAGCGCTTCGCCTTCCGCGACGAGTCCGGCCCCTCGGCCGTACGCGAACTCCTGGACATGTACGGCGGCACACGCATCGTCCACGGCCACAGCCCCATCCCCTACCTCCTGGGTGACGTCGGCTCCGAGGACGAATCGGACGGTGGCGGCCCGGTCATCGAGGGCCCGCACGTCTACGCCGACGGTCTGGCCATCGCGATGGACGGCGGAGTGACCATGGCCGGAAAGCTGCTGGTCTGCCAACTCCCCCTGGGTATCTGAGCGTTAGCTGGGCAGGCGCCCCTTTACAGGATCACGTCGGCCAGGGGGGCCAATTCTGGAAACCCCCTGTCACCGCGTGCCGTCACGGCTCTACCATCGGCTTATCCGTAGCAGGCTCCCCTCCGTTTCTGCCCGACGGCTCGTAGCCATGCGAGCCTTAGCCCTACGGAGCATCGGGGGATGCACATGAACAGCGCTCCACACCTGCTCAATGAGGACCGCCCCGAGTACGAGCGGATCCTCGACGAGGCGCTGCGCACCGCACCGGACCGACCTGAACTCGCCGCAGTGGGCCAGCGGCTCAACACCGAACAACTGCGCACCATGGCCCTGAACGCGACAGCACTGATCACGGCCGCCGCAGCGGCCGAGTACGCGCACTACGTGAAGGTTCGCGAGGAGTTGCGCGAACCTCGACCGTCCTCCACCTCGATTCGCGAAGGCAGCGGACAGAGCGCCGCGGAGTCCGGCTCCGGTGGCGTCGGTCTCGCCACGACGATGGGCGAGGTCGCCGAGCCGGCGGCCGCGGCGGGCGCCGGAGCGGTCGCCGTCGTCGCGGTCCTCGCACCTGTCCTCGCGGGCACGGCCGCCGCGATCTTCCTGCTCGTCGGCTACATCCTGAAGATGCTCGACCCCGAGCCCGCCTTCGCGGACACCATGCTCACGGCGGGCTGGCTGTTCGGCGCGCTCACCGCCGCGGGCATCCTGGTCGGCGGGATCGGTCTGCTCCTGACCGCCCTGCGCAACGGCTCCACCTCGCTCCCCGCGGGACTCCACGGCGAGCGGCACGAGGAGGTCTCCCGCGCCAGGGAGGCCTGGGGACGCGCCCTCCTCGAGCGGGGCGTCGTGCCCTTCCTCCGGGAGGCGCTGACGGCTCCGGGCGCGGCGCCGGCCACCCGCACGCCGTCGCAGGCGCCCGGCCGCATGCCCCAACTCGGCTACAACCGCCCGGGCTTCAGCAGCCCGGACGGCGGCCAGGCGGGGTCACGGCCGAGCTACTCGAGCCCGGACTTCTCCAGCCCGGACTTCGGCGGGCCCGATCACAAGCCGGAGTAGGCCGGGGTGTCCGCAGAGCCGTCGCGGCGCTCTGCGGACACCCCGCCCACAGGTATCCGCTCAGTCGGCGAGCGGCAGATAGACCCGGTTGCCCGCCGCGGCGAACTCCCTGGACTTCTGCTCCATGCCCGCCTCGATCTCCTTCTCCTCCAGGTCACCGCCGTGCCGACGGCGGATGTCCTGGGAGATCTTCATCGAACAGAACTTCGGCCCGCACATCGAGCAGAAGTGCGCCGTCTTCGCGGGCTCGGCGGGCAGCGTCTCGTCGTGGAACTCCCGTGCGGTGACCGGGTCCAGGGCGAGATTGAACTGGTCCTCCCAGCGGAACTCGAAGCGTGCGTCCGAGAGCGCGTCGTCCCAGTCCTGCGCGCCCGGGTGGCCCTTGGCGAGGTCCGCCGCGTGCGCCGCGATCTTGTAGGTGATGACGCCCGTCTTCACGTCGTCGCGGTTGGGCAGGCCCAGGTGCTCCTTGGGCGTGACGTAGCAGAGCATGGCCGTGCCCCACCAGCCGATCATGGCGGCGCCGATGCCGGAGGTGATGTGGTCGTAGGCGGGCGCGATGTCCGTGGTCAGCGGGCCGAGGGTGTAGAACGGCGCCTCCTCGCAGATCTCCTGCTGAAGGTCGATGTTCTCCTTGATCTTGTGCATCGGGACGTGTCCCGGGCCCTCGATCATCGTCTGTACGTTGTGTCGCTTGGCGATCGTGTTGAGTTCCCCGAGCGTGCGCAACTCCGCGAACTGCGCCTCGTCGTTGGCGTCCGCGATCGAACCGGGCCGCAGGCCGTCACCGAGTGAGTACGTCACGTCGTACGCCGCGAGGATCTCGCACAGCTCCTCGAAGTGCTCGTAGAGGAAGCTCTCCTTGTGGTGCGCCAGGCACCACGCCGCCATGATCGAACCGCCGCGCGAGACGATGCCGGTCTTGCGGTTGGCGGTCAGCGGGACGTACGGCAGGCGCACACCCGCGTGCACCGTCATGTAGTCCACGCCCTGCTCGGCCTGCTCGATGACCGTGTCCTTGTAGATCTCCCAGGTCAGCGCCTCGGCCTGGCCGTCGACCTTCTCCAGGGCCTGGTAGAGGGGGACGGTCCCGATGGGGACGGGGGAGTTGCGCAGGACCCACTCGCGGGTGGTGTGGATGTTGCGTCCGGTGGACAGGTCCATGACCGTGTCGGCGCCCCACTTGGTCGCCCAGGTCATCTTGTCCACCTCTTCCTCGATGGAGGAGGTGACCGCGGAGTTGCCGATGTTGGCGTTCACCTTCACCAGGAACTTCTTGCCGATGATCATCGGCTCGATCTCCGGGTGGTTGACGTTGGCGGGGATCACGGCCCGGCCGGCGGCGACCTCCGCCCGCACGACCTCGGGGTCGATGTTCTCGCGGATCCCGATGAACTCCATCTCGGGCGTGATCTCACCGCGCCGGGCGTAGGCGAGCTGCGTGACCGCCTGGCCCTGACGGCCGCGGCGCGGCTGGCGGGGGCGGCCGGGGAAGACCGCGTCGAGGTTCTTGAGCCCACCGCGGGGCGAGGTGTGCTTGATGCCGTCGTCCTCGGGACGGGGCGGACGGCCCACGTACTCCTCGGTGTCGCCGCGGGCGATGATCCAGTTCTCCCGCAGCGGCAGCAGGCCGCGGCGGACGTCGGTCTCGGCCGTCGGGTCGGTGTACGGACCCGATGTGTCGTACAGGGTGACGGCCTTGCCATTGGTGAGGTGCACCTGGCGGACCGGCACGCGCAGATCGGGGCGCGAGCCCTCGATGTACGCCTTGTGCCAGCCGATGGACTTCCCGGCCTCGTTCAGGGACTCGCCCTGGGTGGAGGCAGGCGTGCGTGCGTCCGATGTGGTCATGAGACCTACTCCCTACGCCGGCATTACCCGGTAACAGGTTCGGCGGTCGACGCAGCGGATCCCGTACGGTCCGTGCACTCCTGGTGCACTTTCGTACGGAGGTCAGCGCCCTCTCAGCCCGGTGCTCCGAGCTCCCGCGATTGCAAAGGTGGCTCCACGCTAGCGTCATGTCGGGCGCGCTGAACAGAGGGCCCCCTCCGTTCTTGCGATGATCGGGCAGTGACCACCACAACCCCGCCGCCGCCTCCGCCCCCGCAGCCGCCCCTCTCCGGCCCCCCTCCGGAGGGGCACGGACACGGGCACTCGCACAGCCACGGTCCGGCCGCACCCGTCTCCCAGCACCTGCGCAAGGTCATCGCCGCGGTGCTGATCCCCTTCGCCACCGCGGTCGTCGTGGGTCTGGTGGTGCTCTGGCCCGGTGGCACGCCCTCGCACGAGCGGACCGGCGTCGGCTTCGACCGGCAGACGCAGTCGGCGAAGGTCACCAAGGTGCAGGAGCTGCCCTGCAAGGACCTCAGCCCCTCGCAGCCCCAGCCGAACGGCGACACCTCCACCCCCGAGGGCCAGTCCGCCCAGTCCTCGGCGACCGGCACCTGCAAGAAGGCGCTGATCGAGGTGACCAGCGGCGAGGACGAGGGCCGCACCTTCACCGAGATCATCCAGCCGGACTCCCCCCGGCAACTCCGCAAGGGCCAAGAGGTGGTGGTCGCCTACGAGCCCAAGGCACCCGAGGGGTTGCAGTACTCGGTCACCGATGTGAACCGCAAGATGCCGATGGCGCTGCTCGCCGGCATCTTCGCGCTCGCCGTCGTCGTGGTGGGCCGCCTGCGCGGCGTGATGGCCCTGGTCGCCCTCGCCGTCAGCTTCCTCATCCTCACCTTCTTCATCCTGCCCGCCATCCTTCAGGGCTCGAACCCGCTGGTCGTGGCGGTGATCGGCGCGAGCGCCATCATGCTGGTCGCGCTCTATCTCTGCCATGGCCTCACGGCCCGTACATCGGTCGCGGTGCTCGGCACGCTCATCTCCCTCCTCCTGATCGGCCTGCTCGGTTCGCTCTTCATCGGCTGGGCCGCGCTGACCGGCAACACGGACGACAACACCGGCCTCATCCACGGCCTGTACCCGTCCATCGACATGAGCGGCCTGCTGCTCGCGGGCGTCATCATCGGCTCGCTCGGCGTCCTCGACGACGTGACGGTCACCCAGACCTCGGCCGTGTGGGAACTCCACCAGGCCAACCCGAACATGGGCTGGCGCGGCCTGTACCGCGCGGGCATCCGCATCGGCCGCGACCACATCGCCTCGGTCGTCAACACCCTCGTCCTCGCCTACGCGGGCGCCGCGCTGCCCCTCCTCCTCCTCTTCTCGATCGCGCAGTCCAGCGTGGGCACGGTCGCCAACAGCGAGTTGGTCGCCGAGGAGATCGTGCGCACCCTGATCGGCTCGATCGGTCTGGTCGCCTCGGTACCGGTGACGACCGCGCTGGCCGCCCTGGTCGTCTCCGCCGACCGCTCCACCGGCCGCCCCGGCACCCCGGTCACGGCCTCCGGCACTCCCGCCCCCCGCTCCTCCCGCGGCGGCAAGGGGCGCCGCCGCAAGGCCTGAGGGCCTGAGCACCTGTCGATGCCGTCAAATGCACCAATCTGCCATCCGAACGAGTGAGCCCAGGGTCAGCCCGCGTTCTGCTCCTCCGCCAGGATCCGGTCGAGTGCCTCGTCCAGATGCGCGTCGAAGTCGGCGAGCGTCCGCTCCTGCCCGAGCGGCACCAACTTGTCCGTACGGTCCAGGAAGGCGAGCAGTGGCGGGATGCCCACACGGAACAGCGCCTGGTCCTCGCCGACCTGAAGCCTGATCAGGGCCTCGTCGAGCAGGTCGGGATCGGTGGGCTCGATGCGCACATCCCCGACCCCGCAGGGCCCGCCCACGCCGTCCATGAGCAGCTCTCTCCCAAAGGTCCAGGTCACCAGGGTGTCCCCCGGCAGGTGGAACGTCAGCCGCACGGCATAGGGATCTTCGGTCTCATAACGCAACTCCACCGGAATACGAAACGACAGCTCCTCGGAAACAAGGAAGCTCATCATGACCTCTGCCTGAACCGACTCGTCCATCGCGCCGCCCTACCCCGTCACTTAGCCATCAAAGGGCCAGGATCCAACTCCCTGACACTCATGGCATCTTGCTTAACGTGCACACCAGATCACAAGGAGTGAGTTTTCAGATGCTGATAGAGAAGGCGAGTGTCCCTAGTAGCTTTCCGATCTCGCGCTGCAATCTCTCCGCCGCGGGCAGCAGCCGCTCGGCCTGACCCGCGGGCACGGAAATGGCCAGGGTCGCCGCGGTGTCCCCCGCCAGGATCGGAACCGCGGCGCAGACCGTCCCGAGCGCGTACTCCTGATGCTCCACGACAGGCCGCATCCGCTCCATCGCGTCGAGGCGGCGCAGGAACGACCGGTCGTCACGGACGGAGTAACGCGTGATCGACTGAACCGGATAGCGGTCGAGGTGGTCCTGCCGTGCCTCGCCGCCGAGTTGGGAGAGCAGGCACTGGCCGATGGCGTGGGCGTGGCCCGTCTCGCGGAAGTCTGCCCACTCCTCGACCGCGGGATTGCCCGGGGTGTCGGAGACCGCCACGACCTCGATCTCACCCTCGCGGTACACCGCGAAGTACACCGGCACCCCGATGACGTCGCGGCAGTGCGCCAGAGCCTCACCGATCAGACCGCGACGATTCTGCTGGGCCCCGCTGCTGCTGAGCCGCTCGGCCGCCTCGCCGAGCACGAACACTCCCTTCTCGCGCCGCAGATAGCCTTCGTGGGTCAGCGTGCGCAGCAGGTGGTAGGCGGTGGGGAGCGCCAGCCCGGCCTCGCGGGCCAACTGCTTGGCGGGGGCCCCGTACTGGTGGGTGGCGGCGGCTTCCAGTAACCGCATCGCGCGCTGCACGGAGCCGATGAGGGTGGGCGTGGCGGTGGCGTCACCCGCCGAGGCGGAGGTGTCGACCGGTGAGGTGGAGGCGTCGACCGCGGCCAAGGTTCACTCCCGAAGCGCGTGGGGGGCCGCCCGTGCCCGGAGAAACACGGGAGGGCAGTGCGCCCGTCCGCGGGGAACGGCCCCGCGTCGGTTTTCGGACTCTAACCCTTGGCCACCGCTCTGCGGCCGTTTGCCGGGAAACTTCCCCCGGCCGAGGGAATCGTTTCGAAAAGTGGCCTCTCAGCAGTAACCCCGCGCGGGGATCACCCACACGGAACACCCACAGGCGTCACCAATCGGTGCGGGACGAGGAGGAGCCGGATATGAACTTCCGTACGACATAAATGAGTCCACCGATCAAAGCGACGAAAAGCAGCGCCTTGAAGAGCAGGCCGATGACGAAACCGACCACGGTCGCTATCACGCTTCCGAACACGACCAACGCGATGACGGGCACGGCCACCCACTTCACCCACCACGGCATTCCCGCAAAGATCTCCTTCACTGCCATCGTCCTTACCTCTCTGCGCACACATCTCATCGGCGGGTTCCTGAATGTCCGCAGGCTCCCGGCTTCTTGATTCGATGTTAGGTGGCCAAATGGCCCAGCGGGGGCCTCGCAGCCCTTGTCCTCCCCTGATCCGCCCCCTAGGGGTTCAGGCCTCCGGCGGGGAGAAGACGACCAGGACACGCAGGTCCTCGCTGATGTGGTGGAACTTGTGGGCCACACCGGCCGGCACATAGACGACACTGCCGCGCCCGACCGACGTGGTCTCCATGCCGACCGTGATGGAGGCGCGGCCGCTCACGACCATGTACACCTCGTCCTGCCCGTGCGGCTGCTGCGGATCGGTCTCCCCGGCGTCGAGCGCGTAGAGCCCGACCGACATGTTCCGCTCCCGCAGAAACTGCAGATACGCGCCGTCGTTCGCCGCGCGCTCCGCCTCCAGCTCGTCCAGTCGGAATGCCTTCATCGCCCTCGTACGCCCCTCGCTGATACTCGCCCCGCGGAATCCCGCCGGTGCGCGCGGCCCGACCGCTCTCGGGCCACGTCTGCCACGATCAGACACATGAAGAATTTCGTAGTCAAGACGATCGCCAACGCCGCGGCCCTCGCCGTCGCCGTCTGGCTGCTCGACAAGATCACGCTGACCGGCGGGAGCACCGGCAAGAAGGTCGGCACCCTCCTCGTCGTCGCCCTCCTCTTCGGCCTGGTGAACTTCCTGGTCAAGCCGGTGGTGAAGGTCCTCACCTTCCCGTTGTTCATCCTGACGCTCGGCCTGATCACCCTCGTGGTCAACGCCCTGATGCTGCTGCTCACCTCGTGGCTGGCCGACAAGTTCGACGTCAGCTTCCACGTGGAGGGCTTCTGGACCGCCGTCCTGGGCGGCCTGATCATCTCGATCGTCTCCTGGGCCATGAACGTGGTACTCCCCGACGACAAGGACTGAGCGGCATGACGGACTCTGCGGCCATAGGCGTCGGCGACGGCACGCGGGCGGTGCGGGCCGGGCTGCCCGAGCCGGTGAAGCACGAACCCACCCTCCCCGGCCCGGTGTTCGCCGCGCACTTCCACCTGCCGGGCGATCCCACGGGCGGCTACGCCTACGCACGCGACGAGAACCCCACCTGGACGCATCTGGAGCGCGCCATCGGTGAGCTGGAGGCGCCGGACGCCGGGGACGACGTGGAGACGCTCGTCTTCGCCTCCGGCATGGCCGCGATCTCGGCGGTGCTCTTCTCCCAGCTGCGCGCCGGGGACGCGGTCGTCCTGCCGGACGACGGCTACCAGGTGCTTCCCCTGGTCAGCGAGCAGCTCACGGCCTACGGCATCGAGGTGCGCACCGCCCCGACAGGCGGCGACGCCCAACTCGACGTGCTGGACGGCGCCAGGCTCCTGTGGATCGAGACCCCGTCCAACCCGGGTCTCGACGTGTGCGACGTGCGCCGCCTGGCTGAGGCGGCACGCGCGCGTGGCGCCCTGGTGGCGGTCGACAACACCCTGGCCACGCCGCTCGGCCAGCGCCCCCTGGAGCTCGGCGCCGACTTCGCGGTCGCCAGCGGCACGAAGATGCTCACCGGCCACGGCGATCTCCTCCTGGGGTACGTCGCCTGCCGGGACGCGGAGCAGGCGGCTTCCGTCCGGCGGTGGCGCAAGATCGTCGGGGCGATCCCGGGACCGATGGAGGCCTGGCTCGCGCACCGCTCCCTCGCCACGCTCCAACTCCGTGCCGACCGGCAGAACGCGAACGCCCTGGCCCTCGCCGAGGCCCTGCGCGACCGTCCCGAGGTGACGGGGCTTCGGTATCCCGGGCTGCCCGAGGACCCCTCGTACGCGATCGCCTCGCGGCAGATGCGGCGCTTCGGGTGCGTGGTCTCCTTCACGTTGCCGACGCGTGCGCGTGCCGAGCGTTTCCTTCAGGCGCTGCGCCTCGTCGACGACGCGACGAGTTTCGGGGGTGTGCGGTCGTCGGCCGAGCGGCGTCGGCGCTGGGGCGGCGACGATGTCCCGGAGGGCTTCATCCGCTTCTCCGCGGGCGCCGAGGACCCTGATGACCTGGTGGCGGACGTGCTCCGCGCGCTGGACGAAGCGGCGGGGTGATCTCTGCCGGCTGCCCGTCGACTGGGCTTGATGGCGGTCCTGGCTGGTGCGCGATGTTTCACGTGGAACAGTCCGGGCCACATTTCCCCCATGACCGTCCGACCCGTGGTCAAGCGCACCGCACGCGCCGTCCTGCTGGACGGCGACGACCTGATCCTGATCAAGCGGACCAAGCCCGGCGTCGATCCGTACTGGGTCACCCCTGGCGGTGGCGTGGAGCCGGAGGACGCCACCGTCATCGACGCACTCCACCGCGAGGTGCATGAGGAACTGGGCGCCAAGATCACCGAAGTGGTGCCCTGCTTCGTCGACACCGTGGAGCACATCGGCGAGGACGGCGGCGCGACCGGGGTGAAGGTGCAGCACTTCTTCGTCTGCCGTCTGGAGTCCATGGACACCGGCCTGCGGCACGGCCCCGAGGTCGAGGAGCCGTGCGGCGAGTACGAGATCGTGCACGTGCCCTTCACCCGGGTCGGCATCGCCTCGGTCCATCTCGTACCGCTGTCGCTGCGGCACTACCTCGACGGCAACATCGAGGGCGTACGCGCGATGCACGCCCCCGACCTGGGCTAGGGCCTGTCCCGCGGCATGATGCCGAACAGGCCCTAGTCCCCCGCCGCCGCGGCCACCAGTTCCTCGACGGAGTCGTGGCGGATACGGCCCTCGGGGATACCGGCGTCCCGCAGGACGTCCACACCGCTGCGGATCATGCCGGGCGGCCCGGAGAGGTACGCGTCGTACTCGTTCCAGGGGCCGTACTCGCGCACGGCGTCCGGCAGTTGGACCCGCTGGTCGACGATCGGGCGCACGGCCAGCCAGGGGTGGGTCTGCTGGAGCCGCAGCATCGTGTCGATGTCGTACAGGTCGTGATCGGTGCGGGCGCCGTAGAACACCTCGACCGGGCGCCGTCTGCCGTGCTCTGCGACATCCTCGACCAGGGCCTTGATGGGCGCGATGCCCGTGCCGCCGCCCAGACACAGCAGGCCGCTGTCGGTGGTGTGGTCGACGGTCATCGAGCCCGCGGGCGGGCCGAGCCGCAGGATGTCGCCGGGGCGGGCGCGGTGCACCAGGGCGTTGGAGACCCAGCCGGCCGGGACCGCCTTCACGTGGAAGGAGAGCAGGCCGTCGGAGCGCGGCGCCGACGCGAAGGAGTAGTGCCGCCAGATCCGCGGCCACCAAGGGGTCTCCAGGCTGGTGTACTGCCCGGCGAGGAAGGGGTAGGGCTGGTCCGGGCGGACCGTGACCACGGCTATGTCCGGGGTCCTGAGGTCATGCGAGACGACCTCCGCGAACCACCAGGCGGGAGCGCGCAGCTCGTCCTCCGCGGCGGCATCGATCATGACCTGGGAGATCGTCGTGTACGTGCGGACCCAGGCGGCCTCGGTCTCCTCGTCCCAGATCGCGCTCGCGTACCGGCTCAGTGAGGCGATCAGACACTCGCCGACGGCCGGATAGTGCTCGGGCCGGGTGCCGTACTTGCGGTGTCCGCGGCCGAGGTTCTTCAGGTACGAGACGAGCACGTCGGTGTGGTCGATGTGCTCGGCCGCCGTCAGCAGCGCCTTGAGGAGCCGGTCCCGCTGGGTGTCCATCGCCGCGGGGAACAGGGCGCGCAGGTCCGGGTGGCGGGTGAAGAGCAGTGCGTAGAAGTACGAGGTGACCTGGTCGGCGACAGGGCCGACCTCGGCCATCGTGCGCTGCACCAGCGCGGCGTCCGGGGAGAGGGGCTTCGACGGCTTGGCCGGCTGCGCCGACTGCACGAAGGCCTCGGCTCTCAGCGCGGGAGCTTCCGGCTGCGGCTGCGGCTGCGGCTGCGGCTCAGCGTCAGCGGTAACGGTCGCGGTGGCCGTGGCGGCTGGCGCGGGCTCCTGCTCGGAGGGGGCCGTCGCGAGGGCCTGGGCAGTTGCGACCGCAGGGGCGGGAGAGGCGGGAGACGCCGGAGACGCGGGAGACGCGGGAGACGCCGGAGGGACGGTAGAGGCGGCGTGGGGGGCTGCTGCGACGCCGGGGGTTTCTGCGGCGCGGGGGGCCGCTGTGGTGGGAGAGGCCGAAGCCGCATGGGCGGTCGCGGCGGCACGGGCCGCCGGTATTCGCTCGTCCACAGCCACATCCGCGGGCTGCGCCGCAGGTGTTTCCGCGGACGCAACGGCAGGCTCGGGAGCACGCTCAACGGCAGGCTCAGGCGCGGGCTCAGCGGCAGGCGCCGGAGCGGACGCGGGCGACTCCGCCCTGCCCAGGGGACGTATCGAGGCCGGCCGACGCGCGTCTACCCCCTCCGGCACGTCGGCGCCGGGCTGCTGCTGCCCTTCCTCCGGCCGCTTGGGCGGCCTGCGCGGGGTGAACCAGCCGCCCCCACCGCCGGAAGTGCCGTCATCCCCCGACGTGGTGGTCGGAGCGTCCATGCTGTGCCTCGCCTCGAACATCTCGATCGGTCTGTGCGCTTCCTGCCGGAAGCCGTCTGCTTTCCCCGCTCTGTCTTGTTGACTGATCCGGCCACATTGAACCTTGGATTACAGAACTACGGACAAGTAGGTTGAGAATGTGACATTGGCCGCAGTCATCTCACCGCAGCATCCCATTCACAGCCGCCGCGTCGGCGTATAACAAGAAGAACCGGCTCTTGATCTCCGCACCCCGTTAGGCTTCGTGACCCGCATGTGTGCCCCCCAGGGTGTGATGGACCACACCCGGCACGAACCGGAGTCGACCATACCGGCCGTCGCCCGACATACAAGTCCCCTTCCCATCCTTGGGAATTCAACGCGCCCACCTGCCAATTGCCTCAATTAGCGGGCGTGCCGCACCAATTCGTACGCCTTACGCGGATCCGCCCGACAGAGGACAGGCGCACGGCCGGGACCGCGGTGTACGCCGAGGCTAGTACCCACGGTTACTCCCGCCGTCAGACGCCCCGGCCCTCCTCCGTTGGCACCGTGTTTCACGTGAAACTAAACCGCCGCGCCCGTCGGGCCACCCTGGTCGTCCATGTAGTCGGCGCAGCCTGCTGGCTCGGGCTCACGCTCGGGCTCGTCGCTCTCGCCCTCACCGCGATCACGACCGACTCCGCCACCGCCACAGAGGCCGCCGTCCGCTCGATGAAGGTCTTCGCGGACTGGCTCGTGATCCCCCTCGCCCTGCTCACCCTGGCGAGCGGGCTCCTGCTGTCCCTGGGCACGCAGTGGGGACTCACCAGGCACCGCTGGGTCTATACGAAGTTCTGGCTGACCCTGGCCACCACGACCGCGTCGGCCTTCGCCCTGCGCCCCGGCATCGACGACACGGTCGCGACGGTGACCGCAGGCCACCCCATCACCGACACGGCCGACCTGATCGCCGGCCCTCTCGTCTCACTCGGCGCCTACCTGTTCATGACGGTCCTGTCGGTGCTCAAGCCCTGGGGGCTCACCCGGCGCGGCCAGCGGCAGCGCGCCCAGACGCAGCGCGATCAAAAGCGACGTGCTTCTGCCCACAAACGGGTGGACGCCGAGGACGTACGTCAGACAGCCTGAGCCGAGTGTCGACACCTTCCCTCTCCGCACTCCCCGTCCGCCGACTCACCCCCCGCGATCTGACGTCCTGCGCCGATCTGTCCGAGGACCGGGGCTGGCCCCGTGAAGAACACAAATGGGGTCTCCTGCTGACGGCCGGAACGGGCTACGGCATCGACGACCCCGACGGCCACGGCCTCATCGGTGTCTACGTAGTGACCCGGTACGGCCCGCAGGAGCGCCCCGGCCTCGCGGCGATCGGCATGGTCCTCGTCGCCGAGCGGTACGCCCGCCAGGGCATCGGCCGCCGTCTGATGCAGTACGCCATCGAGCAAGCGGCCACCATCCCGATGACCCTCCACGCGACACCCAGCGGCCGCCCCCTCTACGAACAGCTCGGCTTCAAGGCGGTCGGCCGCGCCGAGATGGTCCGCGGCCACCTCACCCCCGCGGGCCCGCTCCCCGGCATCGCCACCCGCCCGGCCACCGCCGAGGACCTGACCGCCATCCTCCGGCTCGACACCGCGGTCTTCGGCCACGACCGGACGCATGTGATCACCCGGCTCCCCGCCTTCACCGACCAGCTCCGCGTCGCGGAGGCCGACGGCGAGATCATCGGGTACGCGGGGGCCTGGCCGAATATGGAGACCCACGTCGTCGGCCCGCTCATCGCCCGCGACACGGAGACCGCGAAGGCACTCATCGCCTCGCTCGCCGCTCACACCGACCGTCCGCTGCGCACCGACATCGACGTACGGCACGAAGAGCTGCTGGCCTGGGTGAAGGCGAGCGGCCTCGAATCCGTCGCCTTCAACGCGGTGATGGTCTACGGCACGCCCGAGCTGCCCGGCGACTGGACCCGACGCTTCGCGCCGCTGACGGTGGCAGCCGGATGACGGTGAAAGCCGCGTGGCGGTGACAGCCGACTGTCACCGCCACGCGGCTCGTGTACGCCTCCGTCCACCTGGGGACGTGCGTTACGCGAGGGTCTCCACCGCGGCCGCCGCGAAGGCGTGGTCCTGCTCGGGCGCACCGCCGCCGACGCCGATCGCGCCGATCAGACGGCCGTCGCGGTGGACCGGCACCCCGCCCGCGATGAAGAGCAGCGGCCGGTCGAGGGCGGTGGGCAGGGTGTGGAAGAGGCCGCCGGGCTGGACGGCGTCGACCAGATCGGCGGTCGGGGCGTTCAGCTGAAGGGCGGTGTAGGCCTTGCGGGTGCTGGTCTCACCGGAGATCAGCACGGCCCGGTCGTCGCGCCGGAAGGCGAGGAGGTGGCCGCCCGCGTCGAGGACGGTGACGCTGACCGTGACGTCGGCGGCCTCGGCGGCGCGGCGGGCCGCGGTGACGAGGGCTTCGGCGTCCTCGATGGTCAGCGGGGCGACGGCGGTGGTGCTCATGAGGGGGGTTCTCCTTGCGGGGTGGTGCCGGGTGAGTCGGGGGAGAGGTCAGTGGTGGACGGGCGTGGCCTGCTCGACAGGTGCCGCGCCGGTCACGACGAGGCTCGGTGCGGCCGCGGCGGAGCGGCGCTCCAGTGCGGCCGCGAGGATCGCCAGGACGAGGGCGGAGGTCGCGAGGGCGGCGCCGACCCAGTTCGGGGCGGTGTAGCCGAGGCCCGATGCGATGACGATGCCGCCGAGCCAGGCCGCGAGGGCGTTGCCGAGGTTGAAGGCGCCGATGTTGACGGCCGAGGCGAGGGTGGGGGCGCCGGAGGCCTGGTCGAGGACGCGCTTCTGCAGCGGCGGTACGGTCGCGAAGCCCAGCGCGCCGATCAGCGCGATGGTCACGGCGGCCGCGATCTTGTTGTGCGCGGTGAGCGTGAAGAGGGCGAGCACGACGGCCAGGGCGCCCAGTGAGACGTAGAGCAGCGGCATGAGCGCGCGGTCCGCGAACTTCCCGCCGATGAGGTTGCCGGCGACCATGCCGAGGCCGAACAGGACGAGCAGCCAGGTCACGGAGGAGTCCGCGTATCCGGCGACGTCCGTCATCATCGGCGCCAGGTAGGTGACGGCGGCGAAGACCCCGCCGAAGCCGAGGACCGTCATCGCCATGGCCAGGAGCACCTGTACGTTGCGGAAGGCGGCCAGTTCGTGGCGGAGCCGCACGCCCTCGGGCTTGGGCAGGTCCGGGACGAGCCTGGCGATGCCCGCGAGGCCGACGACGCCGAGCGCCGCCACGATCGTGAAGGTCATCCGCCAGCCGAGGGTCTGCCCGACGAAGGTGCCGAGCGGCACACCGACCACGTTGGCCACGGTCAGGCCCGTGAACATCATGGCGATCGCGCCGGCCTTCTTCTCGGGGGCGACCAGCTCGGCGGCGACGACCGAGCCGATGCCGAAGAAGGCGCCGTGGGCGAGGGACGCGACGACCCGGCCCGCCAGCATCACGCCGAAGACGGGGGCGACGGCGGAGAGCAGATTGCCCGCGATAAAGAGGCCCATCAGCAGCATCAGCATCCGCTTGCGCGAGATCTTGGTGCCGAGGACGGTCATCAGCGGGGCGCCGAGCACGACGCCCAGGGCGTAGCCGGTCACGAGAAAGCCGGCCGTGGGGATGGAGACACCGAAGTCACCCGCGACCTCGGGGAGCAGCCCCATGATCACGAACTCGGTGGTTCCGATCCCGAAGGCCCCGATCGCGAGGGCCAGTAGCGCGAGAGGCATGGATCTACCTTCCAGACGATTGCAGGCACGCTTAACGTGCGTCCACAATAGTTGCAGACGCTGGTTAATTGCAAACGCCGGATATTGCATATGTGGACTATCCTGGGTCGTAGTCACTCCGGGACGGAGGAAACAAGAGCCATGACAGCGACGGATCCCGCACTCACCGCCCTTGCCCAGGGCTGGTGCGCGCTCTCCCTGCTCCACGGGCGCATCGAGACCCACATCGAGCGCGCCCTCCAGGCCAAGCACGGCCTGAGCGTGCGCGAGTACTCCCTGCTCGACGTCCTGAGCCGCCAGCACGACGGCGAGGGCGGCCATCTGCAGATGAGGCAGGTCGCGGATGCCGTGGTGCTCAGCCAGAGCGCCACCACCCGGCTGGTCACCCGCCTGGAGGACCGCGGGCTGCTCTCGCGCTATCTGTGCCCCACCGACCGTCGCGGCATCTACACGGACGTGAGCGAGGCCGGGGCCACGCTTCTCGACGAGGCGCGCCCCACCAACGACGCGGCTCTGCGCGAGGCGCTCGACGAAGCGGCGCGCGATCCCGAACTCGCTCCGCTGGTCAGGGCCGTCGAAACGCTGCGTGTTCCCGCCTAGGCTGGGAAACCCTGCCTCTCCCCGCCTACGCTGCGGCCATGGGAGATCTTGAGATACGCCCGGCCGTCGCCGACGACCTGCCCGCCATCGTGGGCATGCTCGCCGACGACCCGCTGGGCGCCGCACGCGAGTCGCCGGACGACCTCACCCCGTACGTCACCGCGTTCCAGCGGCTGGCCGATGACCCGAACCAGCACCTGGTCGTCGCCGTACGCGAAGGGCGCGTGGTCGGTACCCTCCAGCTCACGATCGTTCCGGGGCTCTCCCGCAAGGGCGCCACGCGGTCGATCATCGAGGGCGTCCGGGTGCATGCCGACGAGCGCGGCAGTGGGCTCGGGACGCGCTTCATCGAGTGGGCCGTCGAGAAATCCCGCAGCCAGGGCTGCCAGTTGGTGCAGCTGACCTCCGACGCCACCCGTACCGACGCCCACCGTTTCTATGAACGGCTTGGGTTCACCGCTTCGCATCTGGGCTTCAAGCTCCAGCTCTGAGGCCGCACTTGACGGGCCGGTCGGCCGGGGCGACGACGAGCGAGAGGCGCTGTTTCACGTGAAACAGCCGAGAGGGGTTGTTTCACGTGAAACAGCCCCTCTCGCCTCCTCTCGTGCTTGTTTCACGTGAAACAAGCACCCTCCTCACCGGCTGCTAGAAGGCGCGCCACCCCTGCGGATCCACTCCGCCGGGGACCGGCGCTCCCTCGTCGTACGGCCGACGTGTGAAGACGAACGATCCCAGGTCGAGATGGCTCACCGAGCCGTCCGGACGCCGTACCGCCCGCAGCAGTTCTCCCGCGTAGTAACCATCGAGCCCTGTCCACGTGCCGTCGCCGTTGGCCCGGAACCGTGCCGATCGGCCCGCACCGGTCAGCGGGCCGAGTGTGACGCCACCGTCGGCCTGGAGCCGGAGCTCGAGCACCTGAGTGCCCCAGTACCAGGGCCCGGTCAACTCCAGGACCTTCTCGTCGACTTCAGTGAGCGGACGCCATGGCTCGGGGATACGCGGCTCGGCCTCCGTCACGATCTTCACCAGGTCCGCGGCCACGCCCGCGATCAGCGGCCCTGAGGTGCAGTTGGCGAGGGCGACCGCGGCCACCCCTTCGCGCTCGCTCACCCACAGACCGGCCAGGAAGCCCGGGAGGGAGCCCGTGTGCCCGGCCAGGCTCAGCCCCTCCCAGCGCAGCAGATCCATTCCGAGGCCGTACGTCCTGTCCCAGCTCTCCGCCTGCGAGGGCGCCGACGGCGTCCGCATCTCCCGTACGGACTCCGCCCCGAGGACCCGCTCATCACCCTTCATCAGGAAGCAGGCAAAGCGCGCCAGGTCCGCCGCCGTGGACCACAGCTGGCCCGCCGGGGCCATCAGCCCCAGGTCCTCCGCGGGCTCCGGCATCATCACGTCCGCCCAGGGATGCACGGCCCACCCGCCCGCGTACGGGGCCCGGGGCTGGGCGCTCGTGCGGCTCAACCCGAGCGGTTCCAGCACCTCGCGGCGCAGCACCTCCTCCCACGGGGCGCCCCGCAGCGACTCCACCAGCGCACCGAGCAACGTATAGCCGGGGTTGGAGTAGTGGAAGCGGCGGCCGACGGGGTGCTTGAAAGGTTCGTCACCGAGGACGTCGGCGAGTTCCGGACGGCTCGCCCCCGGGGTGCGCTCCCACCACTCGCCCGGCGTCTCGGCCGCCAACCCGCCGGTGTGCGCCAGGAGTTCGCCGATCGTGGCCTCTCCGGCGCCGGTCCCCGGCAGATGCTTCTCCAGCGGGTCCCCCAGGTCCAGCAGGCCCTCGTCCCGCAGCCGCATCACCAGGACGGCGGTGAAGGTCTTGGTGAGCGAGCCAATGCGGTACTGCACGTGCTCGTCCGGCGCGTGCCCGTCCACCATGCTGCGGCCGGCGCTCCACACCATTTCGCCGTCCCGGGCCACCGAGGCCACCAGCGAGGGCGCCCGCCCCTCCGCCTGGGCGGTGGCGACGCGGTGCAGCAGGGCTCGGCGGGTGGCGGGGAGCAATTCTTCATGGGTCGTCATGGGACCAGTTCACCTGGGAGGGGTCCGCACGTCGAGCGAATTGGGGTGCGGGTCAGCGCGTGGGTTGCGGCGCCCAGAGTCCGGCAGCCGTCCCGTCGTTCAGGTGCTGCTCGTAGGTGACGACCTTGCCGTGGATGACCTCCAGGCAGGCGTTCAGCTCGTCGAGTTTCGCGCGTACGTCACGCTCGTGCTCCTGGAGCAGGGCGAGGCGCTCCCGTTCGTTTCCCGGGCCGGAGCGGATGAGCGCGGCGAACTCCCTGATCGTGGCGATCGGCATGCCCGAGAGCCGCAGGCGCCCGCAGAGGATGAGCCAGTCCACATCCGTGCGCGCGTAGACGCGCCGGCCGCCGCTGGTGCGCGGGATCTCGCGCAGGAAGAGGCCCTCGCGCTCGAAGAACCGCAGCGCGTGCACGCTCAGGCCGGTCGCTTCGGCGACCCTCCCGATGGAGAGGCCGTCCACATCCGCGTCGGGCGAGCCGCCCGCATCCTCGCTCATGGCACGACCGTACCCACAGGCCGTACCGCAACCGAGCGCTTGATCTAGCCCGCGCTCTAGGTCCTAGCGTCACCCGCATGATCACGGAACAGCAGAAGCTCGGCACCGCGTTCGGCGCCCACAGCACCGCCGACGACGTCCTCACGGGCATCGATCTGGCGGGCACCACCGCCCTGGTGACGGGCGGCTACTCGGGGCTCGGCCTGGCGACGACCCGCGCTCTCGTCCGCGCCGGAGCCCACGTCGTCGTCCCCGCCCGCCGCCCCGACATCGCCGAGAAGGCCCTGCGCGACCTTCCGCGGACGGAGGTGCACGCCCTCGACCTGGCGGATCTGGACAGCGTCCGCGTCTTTTCGGAACGCCTGCTGGAGACGGGCCGCGCCCTGGACATCCTCATCAACGGCGCGGGCGTCATGGCCTGCCCGGAGACACGCGTCGGGCCCGGCTGGGAGGCGCACTTCGCCATCAACCACCTCGGGCACTTCGCCCTCACCCAGCGCCTCCGCCCGGCCTTCGTACCCGGCGGCGCCCGAGTGGTGACCGTCGCCTCCTCCGGGCATTTCCTCTCCGGCATGCGATGGGAGGACATCCACTTCAGGACCGGCTATGACCGGTGGCTGGCATACGCCCAGTCCAAGACCGCCAATTCCCTCTTCGCCCTGCACCTCGACCGCCTGGGCGCCGATCGCGGTCCGCGGGCCTTCGCCGTGCATCCGGGCAGCATCCTCACGCCCCTGCAACGCCATATCCCCCGTGAGCAGTGGCATGCCCAGGGCTGGGTGGCGGAGGACGGCACACCGGCCGCCGGCTTCAAAACGCCGGAGCAGGGCGCGGCGACGGCCGTCTGGGCGGCGACCTCGCCCCTGCTGGACGGCCACGGGGGCGCGTACTGCCAGGACTGCGACCTCGCCGAACCGGCCGCCACCGACGACATGCTCGTCGGCGGGGTGAAGCCATGGGTCAGGGACCCTGAGGCGGCGGCCAGGCTCTGGGACCTCTCCTGCGAACTCACCGGGCTCAGTGCCTTCTGAACCGCTGTAGGCATCTGAACCTCTGTAGGCGTCCTGCACCCCTGCCTGCGCTGTCACGGCGGCTACTTCGGGTCGCGGTTGAACTTCGAGGTCGACCAGAAGTAGCCGAGCACCGCGAGGCCCAGGCACCAGGCGACCGCCAGCCACCCGTTGTGGCCGATCTCGCCGCCGAGCAGCAGGCCCCGCAGGGTCTCGATGGCCGGGGTGAACGGCTGGTACTCGGCGACCGGCTGGAACCAGCCGGGCATGGAGTCGACCGGGGTGAAGGCGCTGGAGAGCAGCGGCAGCAGGATCAGCGGCATCGCGTTGTTGCTGGCAGCCTCGGCGTTCGGGCTGATCAGGCCCATGCCGACGGCGATCCAGGTGAGTGCCGTCGCGAAGAGCACGAGCAGCCCGAACGCCGCCAGCCACTCCAGGGCGGTCGCGTCCGTCGACCGGAAGCCGATGGCCACACCGACGGCACCCACGAGGACCACGCTGACGACCGCCTGGAACACGCTGCCGACGACGTGCCCGATGAACACCGAGGGGCGGTGGATCGCCATCGTACGGAAGCGGGCGATGATGCCTTCGGTCATGTCGTTGGAGACGGACACCGCGGTGCCGACGACGGTGCTGCCGATGGTCATCAGGAGCAGACCGGGAACGACGTACGCGATGTACGCGGAGCGGTCCGGGGTGCCGCCGCCGAGGCCCGAGCTCATCGCGTCGCCGAAGATGTAGACGAAGAGCAGCAGCAGCATGATCGGCGTGAGCAGCAGGTTCAGGGTGAGGGACGGATAGCGCCGCGCGTGCAGGAGGTTGCGGCGCAGCATCGTGGACGAGTCGCGGAAGGCGAGGGCGAGGGCGCTCATCGGACGGCCTCCTTGGCCTGGTGGGGGACGTCGGTGCCGCCGGTCAGGGCGAAGAACACGTCGTCGAGGTCGGGGGTGTGCACGGTCAGCTCGTCCGCCTCGACTCCGGCCGCGTCCAGCCAGTCGAGGAGGGAGCGCAGCTCGCGCTGGCTGCCGTCGCCGGGAATCCGCAGGGACAGTGCCTCGTCGTCCCGGGTGACCTCGCGCAGGGCGACGGCGGCGGCCTGGTACGCGACCGGGTCGGCGAACCTGAGCCGCACGTGCCCGCCCGGGATGAGCCGCTTCAGCTCGTCGGCGCTCCCCTCGGCGGCGATCTTGCCGCCGTTGAGCACGGCGATGCGGTCGGCGAGTTCGTCGGCCTCTTCCAGGTACTGGGTGGTGAGGAAGACGGTGACGCCGTCGGAGACCAGGCCGCGGATGATGCCCCACATGTTGTGGCGGGAGCGAGGGTCGAGGCCGGTGGTCGGCTCGTCGAGGAAGATGATCCGTGGAGCGCCGACCAGCGTCATGGCGATGTCCAGGCGGCGCTTCATGCCGCCGGAGTAGGTGGAGGCGGGCCTCTTCGCGGCCTCCACCAGGTCGAAGCGCTCAAGGAGTTCGGCGGTGACCCGTCGGCCTTCCCGCTTGGGCAGGTGGTGCAGGTCCGCCATGAGGAGCATGTTCTCCTCGCCGGTGATCAAACCGTCGACGGCGGAGAACTGGCCGGTGACGCCGATCGCGGCCCGCACGGCCTGGGGGTCGGTGGCCAGGTCGTGCCCGGCGACCCGCAGCTCGCCGGCGTCGGCGGTGACGAGGGTGGAGAGGATCTTGACGGCGGTGGTCTTCCCGGCGCCGTTCGGCCCGAGGAGGGAGAAGACCGTTCCTTCGGGGACGGCCAGATCGATGCCGTCGAGCACGGTCTTGTCGCCGTAGGACTTGCGCAGCCCGTTCGCCGCGATGGCCGGCTTGGTCATGGTGGGCGCTCCTCAGAGGCTGCGGGCGACGATGTCGCCGTAGGCGGTGGTCGCGTGGATGTGCAGGGCGGCGGCGGCGCCGTCGGTGTTCCTGAGCGAGTTGTGGATGCGGCCGTACGTGGTGCCGGCGTCCAGGGAGGCGGAGACGCCGTGGGCCGCGCCGACCGACACCTCGCCGGCGCCGGTGTGCAGGGTGACCGTGCCGCGCGTGGCCTCGGCGACCCGGATGTCGCCCTTCTGGACGCTGATCTCCGCGGGCCCGCCCAGGCGGCCGACCGAGACGTCACCGGCGAGGAGGGCGAGGCGGGCGCTCGCGGTCTCGTCGAGCTTGACCGAGCCGTGCGAGCCCTCGAAGGTGACGTCGCCGAGCCGTCCGACGCCCCTCAGTTCAGCGCTGGCGGCCTTCGCCTCGACCTGGGAACCGGCGGGCAGCTGGACGGTCACCTCGATGGAGCCGGAGCTGCCGAGGATCTGGTTCTTCGCGGAGGCCTCGATCCGCAGGACGCCGTCGCTGTATGCGACCGAGGTCTGCTCCGCGGCCTTCACGTCGCGAGTGTGGGAGGCGTTCGCGGGCCGGACCTCGACCGTGGTGTCGGCTCGGTCGGCGGCGATGAACTGGATGCGTCCGGCGGGGATGTCGATGAGGGCGGTGATCGGGGCGGGGGTGTCGAACTTCTGCATCATGCTCTCCTTGTCGCGCTGTTTCTGACTTCAGAAACGCTACGTTGCGTTCAAGGATCCGGCAACACTCTCGTTGCGCAAGCAGCACATTTATGCAGGTCAGAGCAGAGATATCGTTGCAATGATTTGGAATTCAACGCAACAAGCCCCATCCGTTCGTTGCATTGGACTAGGAGCGAACGCTACGTTGGAGCCATCACGGCACGGAGAACGAAGGAGATCGCGATGCCCGGAGGCAGACTCACCGAGCAGGAACGCCAGCAGATCGCTCTGGGGCTGGCCGACGGCCTCGCCTACGCGGAGATCGCCCGACGCCTCGAGAGGCCGACCTCGACGATCACGCGCGAGGTGATGCGCAACGGCGGCCCCACCGCCTACCGCGCCGATCTGGCCCACCGCGCCACCGAGCACCGCGCCCACCGGCGCAGGCAGACCACGCCCCGGAGGCCGCAGACGCCCCCGCAGGCCGACGGCCGCGACGCCGAGACCGTACGCGCGTACGAGGAGATGTTCACGACCCTCCTCATGCAGCAGGGCCTGCCCAAGATGATGTCCCGGGTGCTGACCTGCCTCTACACCACCGACGAGGGCAGCCTCACCGCGTCCGAACTCGTCCAGCGCCTCCAGGTCAGCCCGGCGTCCGTCTCCAAAGCGACCACGTTCCTCGAAGGCCAGGGACTCATCCGCCGGGAGCGCGACGAGCGCCGCCGCGAGCGCTACATCGTCGACAACGACGTCTGGTACCAGTCGATGGCCGCCGCCGCCCGGTCCCACGCCCAGTTCGCCGAGACCGCGCGGCAGGGCGTCAGCGTCCTCGGACCCGACTCCCCGGCCGCGGCCCGTCTCGAGAACATCGCCCGCTTCATCGACTTCGTCGGCGAGAGCATCGCCCGCGCCGCGGAGCAGGCCCGCGAAGTCCTCTACGCGAAACCCGAAACGACGTCGGACGACACCGCCGCGCCGGAACCCGATCAGGGCGGAGTCAGGAAGCCCGGGTGTGATGGTCCAGCAGGCGAGTGAGCAGGCCCACGAACTCATCGCGTTCGGCCGGATCCAGCGGCGCGAGCAGTTCCTCGTGGAGGTCGTCCAGGACGTGGTCGAGGAGACGCAGGTGGCGGCGGCCGCGGTCGGAGATCGTGATGATGTTGCGGCGCCGGTCGTCGGGGTCCGGCGCCCGCTCGACGAGGTCGCGCTCGGCCAGTTCGTTGAGCACGCCGACCATGTCGCTGCGGTAGATGCCGGAGCGCCTGCTCAGCTCCGCCTGGCTGCCCGGCCCGTACTCCTCCAGTGAGGCGAGCACGGCGTAGTGCCACTTGCGGGCGTCGGCGCGGGCCAGCCCTTCGTTGACCAGCCGGTCCGACCGCATGGTCAGCCGCGACAACAGCCGACTCGCCCGCCGACGCAGTCTGTCGGGCGTCCTGAGCGCGCCGTCATCGGGCATGTCCGCGGCTTCGGCACTGGTCATGGCGCCCATCTTATCCGTTGCGTTAGTGGGACTAACGATGTACGTTCGCTCGCGCCGAACGCCCGAACATCGTGGAAGGAAGCCCTTGCCCACCAAGACCTTGCTTATCCCCACCCCTGACGGCCAGGCCGACGCCTTCGCCGCGTTTCCGGGCGACGGTGAGGCGCACCCGGGGGTGCTGATGTACGCGGACGGCTTCGGCATCCGCCCGGTGCTGCGGGAGATGGCCCGCGAGCTGGCCGGACACGGGTACTACGTGCTCGTCCCCAACTTCTTCTACCGGCACGGCCCGGCACCCTTGATCGAACTTCCCGAGCACATCGGAGAAGAGGCCCGGCCCGCCGTCATGGCCCAGGTGATGCCCTTGATCGAGGCGCACACCGCCGAACGCGTCCTGCGCGACGCCGACGCCTACCTCGGTTTCCTCACCGCCCAGCCCGAGGTCGGCCCCGGGCCGGTCGCGGTGACCGGCTACTGCATAGGCGCCCTCTTCGCGACGCGCACCGCCGCGGCCCACCCCGACCAGGTGGCCGCCCTCGCCGGATTCCACGGGCCCGTGGGCGCCGCCGGGCCCGAGGCCTTCGCCAATCTCACCGCCCAGGTCCACTTCGGCCACGCCGAGACCGATCTGACGCCCGGAACCCTGAGCGAGCTGAACCAGGCCCTGGACGCGGCGGGTGTCGACCACACGTCCGAGATCTACCCCGGCACCGCTCACGGTTTCACCATGTCCGACACCGACGCCTTCAGCCCTTCGGGCATGCGGCGCCACTGGGACCGCCTGCTTCCCCTCCTCGACCGCGCCCTGACCTAACCCGAGCCTCCGGCTCGCTGTAGATCCTGGGCAGCTGAAGGTCACGAGCGGCGGCCGTGCGCTGTGGGGCAGATCTGGTCCTTGGCCGGGAGCCTGCCCGTGGTCAGGTAGACCGTGGTGGCCCTGTCCGCGCAGGAGTTGCTGCCGTTGACGATGTGCCCCTCTCCTGCCGCCGTTGTCCACCGTGGTCGCGGGCTCGCTGCCGGGCTTCAGCGCGGGCGCCAGCGGCTTCGTGCTCAAGCGGCTGCCGCTCGGGCAGATCGCGGAGGCGGTGCGAGTGGCGGCGGCGGGCGAGGCGATCCCCTTCCCCGCGGCGCTGCGCCGCATGGTCGCGGCGCGCCCGCTGGGCTCCGCCGAGGCGCTGCCGAAGGCGGCGCTGACGGGGCGGGAGGAAGAGGTGCTGCGCTCGATGGCCACGGGCCTGACCAAGCTCGGCGCGCAGAACCGCACCCACGCGGTGGTGATCGCGTACGAGTCCGGCCTGGTGGTGCCGGGCTTCACGGGCTGACGCGCGGGTCGGGTCGGCTCAGGTCTGTGCCATGTCCACGAAGCGCGAGTAGTGGCCCTGGAAGGCGACCGTGATCGTCGCCGTCGGGCCGTTACGGTGCTTGCCCACGATGATGTCCGCCTCGCCCGCGCGGGGCGACTCCTTCTCGTACGCGTCCTCGCGGTGCAGCAGGATCACCATGTCCGCGTCCTGCTCGATCGAGCCGGATTCACGCAGGTCGGAGACCATCGGCTTCTTGTCCGTGCGCTGCTCGGGGCCACGGTTCAACTGCGAGAGCGCGATCACCGGCAGCTCCAGCTCCTTGGCCAGGAGCTTCAGGTTTCGCGACATGTCCGAGACTTCCTGCTGACGGCTCTCGGCCCGCTTGGAACCGCCCGACTGCATCAGCTGCAGATAGTCGATGACGACGAGCTTCAGGTCGTTGCGCTGCTTGAGACGGCGGCACTTGGCGCGGATCTCCATCATCGACAGGTTCGGGGAGTCGTCGATGTAGAGCGGCGCGGCCGAGACGTCCGGCATGCGGCGGGCGAGCCGCGTCCAGTCCTCGTCCGTCATCGTGCCGGACCGCATGTGGTGCAGGGCCACCCGCGCCTCGGCGGAGAGCAGACGCATCGCGATCTCGTTGCGCCCCATTTCGAGCGAGAAGATCACGCTCGGCAGGTTGTGCTTGATCGAACAGGTCCGCGCGAAGTCCAGCGCCAGCGTCGACTTACCCATCGCGGGACGGGCCGCGATGATGATCATCTGGCCCGGGTGCAGGCCGTTGGTGAGCTGGTCGAGGTCGGTGAAGCCGGTCGGCACACCGGTCATCTCCCCCGACCGCGAGCCGATCGCCTCGATCTCGTCGAGGGCGCCCTCCATGATGTCGCCGAGCGGCAGATAGTCCTCGGTGGTGCGCTGCTCGGTGACCGCGTAGATCTCGGCCTGGGCGCTGTTGACGATCTCGTCGACGTCGCCGTCGGCCGCGTATCCCATCTGGGTGATGCGGGTGCCGGCCTCCACGAGGCGGCGCAGCACCGCGCGCTCGTGGACGATCTCCGCGTAGTACTCGGCGTTCGCCGCGGTCGGGACCGTCTGGACCAGCGTGTGCAGATACGATGCGCCGCCGACCTTGGTGATCTCACCCCGCTTGGTGAGTTCGGCCGCGACGGTGATCGGGTCGGCCGGCTCGCCCTTCGCGTACAGGTCGAGGATCGAGGCGTAGATCGTCTCGTGCGCGGGCCGGTAGAAGTCGTGGCCCTTGAGCACCTCGACGACATCGGCGATGGCGTCCTTGGAGAGCAGCATGCCGCCGAGCACGGACTGCTCGGCGTCGAGGTCCTGCGGAGGGACGCGCTCGAAGGACGAGCCCCCGCCGTCCCAGCCGCCCTCGCGTCCGCGCTCGTGCTGCTCGTCACGGCCCCGGCCTCCGTCGCGGCGCTGACGGGAGACGGGCAGACGGTCACTGGGACCGCTGTCGGCCCAGGGGTCGTCCAAAGGCTCGGAAATACTCACCGGGCCACCTCCTCCCGTCCGCCACGCGGACCTAGCCGTGCCCCTCTTTCCTACGGCACGACACTGACAAATAAGGGGGCCCAACTCCGGTTCTGACGCGTCGGTTTTGCTGGGTTTCCGAGGTCGTACGACGAGGCGGGCGCCGGACCACGGTAGGCCTGTGGGCACCGTCAGCCAATCTGGTTATCCACAGGCGGTGTGGATGACGGGCCCGATGCTGTGGAGAACCCCGCCAAACCTGTGCACGGGCCGGTGGACAGCCCTGTGAACAAGCCCTCAGACACCTCGCCCCATCGCCTCTGACCTGCATCTTTCCCATCCACCGGCTGTGCAGAAGAAAAACTTTCCCCAGCGGACCAAGATCACGACAAACGGCGCGCCACAGAGCGCCCGAGGGCGCCCGAAGTAAGGGTCACTAGAACATTGCATCTCTTACCTGTGGAAGATTAGATTGGTGCCCATGACACAGGCTTCCGCCGCGCCCAAGGCCGACCGGCGCAGACACGACCGAGAGATCATCGCGCTCGCCGTCCCGGCCTTCGGCGCACTGGTCGCCGAGCCCCTCTTCGTGATGGCCGACAGCGCCATCGTCGGCCACCTCGGCACCGCGCAACTGGCCGGTCTCGGTGTCGCCTCGGGTCTCCTCCTGACCGCGGTGAGCGTCTTCGTCTTCCTCGCCTACGCGACCACCGCCGCGGTCGCCCGCAGGGTGGGCGCCGACGATCTCCCCGCCGCCATCCGCCAGGGCATGGACGGCATCTGGCTCGCCCTGATCCTGGGGGCCGCCGTCATCGCCGTCGTCCTGCCCGCCGCGCCCGCGCTCGTGGGCCTCTTCGGCCCCTCGGACGCCGCCGCCGGGTACGCGGTCACGTATCTGCGGATCGCCTCGCTCGGCATCCCCGCCATGCTCGTCGTGCTCGCCGCCACCGGCGTACTGCGCGGCCTCCAGGACACCCGGACGCCGCTCTATGTCGCACTCGGCGGCTTCATCGCCAACGGCGTCCTCAATGTCGTTCTCGTCTACGGCGCCGGCTTCGGCATCGCGGGCTCCGCCTGGGGCACCGTCATCGCCCAGTGCGGCATGGCGGCGGTCTACCTCTTCGTCGTCGTACGCGGCGCCAGGCGGCACGGCGCCTCCCTGCGCCCCGACGCCGCCGGTATCCGGGCCTGCGCCCAGGCGGGAGCCCCGCTTCTGATCCGTACGCTCTCGCTGCGGGCCATCCTGATGATCGCGACCGCCGTGGCCGCACGCCTCGGCGACGCCGAGGTGGCCGCCCACCAGATCGTGCTCTCCCTGTGGAATTTGCTGTCCTTCGCACTGGACGCCATCGCCATCGCCGGGCAGGCGATCATCGCCCGCTACCTGGGCGCCGACGACGCGGAAGGCGCCCGTGCCGTCTGCCGCCGCATGGTGCAGTGGGGCATCGCGTCGGGAGTGGCGCTCGGCCTGCTGGTCGTCCTCGCGCGGCCCCTGTTCATCCCGCTCTTCACCGGCGACCCCGCCGTCCGGAACGCGGCCCTGCCCGCCCTCGTCGTCGTGGCGCTCGCCCAGCCGATCTGCGGCATCGTCTTCGTCCTCGACGGCGTCCTGATGGGCGCGGGCGACGGGCCGTACCTCGCCTGGGCGATGCTGATCACGCTGGCGGTGTTTGCCCCGGTCGCCCTGTTGGTACCGGCCCTGGGCGGCGGGCTGACCGCCGTGTGGGGTGCCATGACGTTGATGATGCTGGTGCGGATGCTGACCCTGTGGCTGCGCTCCCGCTCCGGCCGCTGGATCGTCACCGGAGCCACCCGCTGAACGTCGCCCCAGCGACCTCCCATTTAGGGTCGTCCAGGGTCACCGCTGTTTCACGTGAAACAACGGCGGCCACGGCAAAGGGGCCGCACCCATCGGGTGCGGCCCCTTCACTCAGTCCAGCCAAGCGGAACGCTTAGGCGGAGACGACCTCGACGTTGACCTTCGCGGCAACCTCGGGGTGCAGACGCACGGACGTCGTGTGAGCGCCCAGGGTCTTGATCGGCGAGCCCAGCTCGACGCGGCGCTTGTCGATCTTCGGGCCACCGGCAGCCTCGATCGCCGAAGCGACGTCAGCCGGGGTGACGGAACCGAAGAGACGACCGGCGTCGCCGGAGCGGACGGCCAGGCGGACCTTGACGCCCTCGAGCTGGGCCTTGATCTCGTTGGCCTGCTCGATCGTCGCGATCTCGTGGATCTTGCGAGCACGACGGATCTGCTCGACGTCCTTCTCGCCGCCCTTGGTCCAGCGGATCGCGAAGTTCCGCGGGATCAGGTAGTTGCGGGCGTAGCCGTCCTTGACGTCTACGACCTCGCCGGCGGCACCGAGGCCGGAGACCTCGTGGGTGAGGATGATCTTCATTAGTCGGTCACCCTTCCCTTATCGCGCGGTGGACGTGTAGGGCAGCAGCGCCATCTCACGGCTGTTCTTCACGGCCGTGGCGACGTCACGCTGGTGCTGCGTGCAGTTGCCGGTCACGCGGCGGGCACGGATCTTGCCGCGGTCGGAAATGAACTTCCGCAGCATGTTCGTGTCCTTGTAGTCCACGTACGTGACCTTGTCCTTGCAGAAAGCGCAGACCTTCTTCTTAGGCTTGCGCACAGGCGGCTTCGCCATGGTGTTTCTCCTGTGTGATCAAGAAGTGGGGGTACGACCCACCCTCGGCCCGTAGACCTCAGAGCCCGGAGGCTCTGAGCCCTGGGAGGCCTAGAAGGGGGGCTCGTCCGAGTAGCCGCCACCGGAGCCGCCGGAGCTTCCGCCCCAGCCGCCACCGCCACCGCCCTGCGGCTGACCGCCGCCGGCCGGAGCACCGGTCGCCCAGGGGTCGTCGGCGGGAGCGCCGCCGCCACCCTGCGGCTGACCGCCGCCGGAGCTTCCGCCCCAGCCGCCGCCACCCTGCTGGCCGCCGCCACCGCCGCCGCCGTAACCGCCCTGGCCGCCCCGACCGGTGGTCTTGGTGACCTTGGCCGTGGCGTTCTTCAGGCTGGCGCCGACTTCCTCGACGTCCAGCTCGTAGACCGTGCGCTTGACGCCCTCACGGTCCTCGTAGGACCGCTGCTTCAGCCGGCCCTGCACGATGACGCGCATGCCTCGCTGGAGCGACTCCGCGACGTTCTCCGCCGCCTGACGCCAGACCGAGCAGGTCAGGAACAGGCCTTCGCCGTCCTTCCACTCATTGGTCTGCTTGTCAAAGATGCGGGGGGTGGACGCGACACGGAACTTCGCGACCGCCGCACCGGAGGGGGTGAAGCGCAGCTCGGGGTCGTCGACAAGATTGCCGACGACCGTGATGACGGTCTCGCCTGCCATGGGGGAACCTCTCGGCGGGTTTGCTGCTGGCTGCTTGGTGCTGCTACTCGATTCCCGGGTGCCGCTGAGCTAGAAAGCTCAGTGCATCTCGGGACGGAGGACCTTGGTCCGGAGGACCGACTCGTTCAGGTTCATCTGTCGGTCGAGCTCCTTGACGACCGCAGGCTCGGCCTGCAGGTCGATGACCGAGTAGATGCCCTCGGGCTTCTTCTTGATCTCGTAGGACAGACGACGACGGCCCCAGGTGTCGACCTTCTCGACCTTTCCGTTGCCCTCACGGACGACGGAGAGGAAGTTCTCGATCAGCGGGGAGACAGCGCGCTCCTCGAGATCGGGGTCGAGGATGACCATCACTTCGTAGTGACGCATGTGGAACCCACCTCCTTTGGACTCAGCGGCCACGGTCGTTCCGTGGCAGGAGGGTCGTGATGCGTACGCAACGGTATCGGCAGCCACTGACAATCGGCTCCCGCTGGGCGGGGCGCTTGCCGTGGCCTGGGCAGACACCGGTGCAGACGGTACAGACTACCTGCACCGAGGCTTCCGGTTGAAATCCGGCGGCGGACGGGCAGAATCTGTACACATCGGGTGTGTACGGCGCTACCATGCGCCGCCTTCCGCAGGAGGTGCCTCCATGGCACAGGCAATGCGACCGAACAGCGCTACTTCCCTCCTCGCCACCGACGGCAAGTCCCATCCGCTCCAGGACACCCTGGTCGGCGTGACGCTGGTGCTCGGGGCGATCGCCTTCGTCACGGCGATGTTCCACAACCTGCATCTGCTCAGCTCGTGGACGGGCCTGGTCGGGATCGCCACCGGCGCGTACGGCCAGTTCATCTCGGCGACGACGCGCGAGCGCTTCGGCCTGATCCTCGGGCTCGGCGCCTCGGCGATCGGGTTCTTCCTGGGCATGGCGCACGGCGGACTCTTCGGCGGAATCGTCGGCTGACCGCCTCCCGGCACCCCGGCCCCGGGAGGGGGCCGGGGGCGTAGGTGACGTACGGCCAGACGGGGCGCTCGCAGGGCGCAGTAGGCTTCGGCGCGTGAGCCGGAGCCCCTGAACCCATGGGGACACACCAGCCCGAGGAGCGCCCCGAATGAGTCTGACCCTGAGGACCATCAGTCGCGAGCAGCATCTGGCGTATATCCAGACACTGCCGTCGGCGAGTCATTGCCAGGTCCCGGCATGGGCTGACGTGAAAAGCGAATGGCGCTCGGAGAACCTGGGCTGGTTCGACGACAGGACCGGTCAGCTGGTCGGCGCGGGCCTGGTGCTCTACCGGCAGCTGCCCAAGCTGAAGCGGTATCTCGCGTACCTCCCCGAGGGCCCGGTCATCAACTGGTACGCCCCGAACCTGGACGAGTGGCTCCAGCCGATGCTGGCCCACCTCAAGCAGCAGGGCGCCTTCTCGGTGAAGATGGGCCCGCCCGTCGTGATCCGCCGCTGGGACGCTCCGGCGATCAAGGCCGGCATCCAGAACCCGGACGTGAAGCGGCTGCGGGACGTGGAGGCCACGTACATCGAGCCGCGCGCCTTCGAGGTCTCCGACCGGCTGCGCCGGATGGGCTGGCAGCAGGGCGAGGACGGCGGCGCCGGCTTCGGCGACGTGCAGCCCCGCTTCGTCTTCCAGGTGCCGCTGGCCAACCGCTCCCTGGACGAGGTCCAGAAGGGCTTCAACCAGCTGTGGCGACGCAACATCAAGAAGGCCGAGAAGGCGGGCGTCGAGGTCGTCCAGGGCGGTTACCAGGACCTCGCCGAGTGGCAGCGCCTCTACGAGATCACGGCGATCCGCGACAAGTTCCGCCCGCGCCCGCTCGGCTACTTCCAGCAGATGTGGCAGGCCCTCAACTCCGAGGACCCCAACCGCATGCGGCTGTACTTCGCGCGGCACAACGGCGTGAACCTGTCGGCCGCCACGATGCTCGTCGTCGGCGGGCACGTCTGGTACTCCTACGGCGCCTCGGACAACATCGGGCGTGAGGTCCGGCCCTCGAACGCGATGCAGTGGCGCATGCTCCGCGACGCGTACGCCATGGGTGCCACGGTCTACGACCTGCGCGGCATCTCCGACTCACTGGACGAGACGGACCACCTGTTCGGTCTGATCCAGTTCAAGGTGGGTACAGGCGGCGAGGCCGCCGAGTACATCGGGGAGTGGGACTTCCCGCTCAACAAGCTGCTGCACAAGGCTCTCGACATCTACATGTCGCGCCGCTGATCCCGCACAATTCGTTTCATCACTCTGATACACCGCAGACACGAGAAAGGTTCCGGGATCCAGCCATGGCGCTCACGCTCTATGTCGACACCGCGCGCTGGCGGGCACATCACAAGCACGTGCTGGAGCAGTTCCCGGGCATCGTCCCGGTCTGCAAGGGCAACGGCTACGGCTTCGGTCACGAGCGCCTGGCCGAGGAAGCCACGCGCTTCGGCTCCGACATCCTCGCCGTGGGCACCACCTACGAGGCGGCCCGGATCAAGGACTGGTTCGGCGGCGATCTGCTGGTCCTGACGCCGTTCCGGCGGGGCGAGGAGCCGGTGCCGCTGCCGGACCGCGTCGTCCGCTCCGTGTCGTCCCTGGACGGCGTGCACGGCCTCGTGGGGGCCCGCGTGGTCATCGAGGTCATGTCCTCGATGAAGCGCCACGGCATCAGCGAGCAGGAGCTTCCGCAGCTGCACGCCGCCATCGAGGACGTACGGCTCGAAGGCTTCGCGCTCCACCTGCCGCTTGACCGCACCGACGGCTCGGACGCCGTCGAGGAGGTCATCGGCTGGATGGACCGCCTGCGCGCGGCCCGCCTCCCGCTGCACACGATGTTCGTCAGCCACCTCAAGGCCCACGAACTCGCCCGGCTCCAGCAGCAGTTCCCGCAGACCCGCTTCCGGGCGCGCATCGGAACGAACCTCTGGCTCGGCGACCACGAGGCCACCGAGTACCGCGGTGCCGTCCTGGACGTCACCGCCGTCGCCAAGGGCGACCGCTTCGGCTACCGCCAGCAGAAGGTCGCGTCCGACGGCTGGCTGGTCGTGGTCGCGGGCGGCACCTCACACGGCGTCGGCCTGGAGGCCCCGAAGGCGCTGCACGGCATGATGCCGCGTGCCAAGGGCGTCGCCCGCGCGGGCCTCGCGACCGTCAACCGCAACCTCTCGCCGTTCGTGTGGGCGGGCAAGCAGCGCTGGTTCGCGGAGCCGCCGCACATGCAGGTCTCCATCCTCTTCGTGCCCTCCGACGCACCGGAGCCGAAGGTCGGCGAGGAACTGGTCGCCCACCTGCGGCACACCACCACGCAGTTCGACCGGATGGTGGACCGCTAGCCACAGCCCGAGCGGCTCCCCTCAGGCCCTTCGGCCGTGAGCGGAGCCGCCGGGGGCCCTGTTCGCTCAGGGCGAAACCCTCTCGGCGGCCGCCCCCCACTTCACGACCGGCCCCTCGGCGGAGTGCGCCACGGCCCGTCCTGAATGCGCCCCGGCCCCCAGGACGAAGACGTCCTGCGCCCCGTCCAGGACACCGCCCGAAGGATCGTCGTCCCCGCCCCGTCGCACGACATCCCGCTCCGGCATCAGGATGTCGCGTACGACCACGGCGCACAGATACAGCGTCCCCAACAGGTGCACGACGATGGCCACTTGATAGCCCTCGGTGGGCAGTCCCTTATGGGCGTCGCCGCTCGTCGTGTACGCCAGGTACATCCAGATCCCGAGGAAGTACGCGACCTCGCACATCTGCCAGATCAGGAAGTCCCGCCAGCGCGGCCTCGCGAGCGCGGCGAGGGGAATCAGCCACAGGACGTACTGCGGCGAGTAGACCTTGTTGGTGAGGATGAAGGCGGCGACCACCAGGAAGGCCAGCTGCGCGAAGCGCGGGCGGCGCGGCGCGATGAGCCCGAGCGCTCCTATGCCCAGGCAGAGGAGGAAGAGCAGCGCCATCGCGAGGGTGTTGACGGTGTCGGTGCTCAGGGGGGAGTCCATGCGCTGGTTGAGGATCAGCCAGAAGGACCCGAAGTCGACGCCGCGTTCCTTGCTGAAGGAGTAGAACTTCGACCAGCCGTCACGGGCGAACAGGATCACCGGAAGGTTGACGGCGAGCCAGGTGGCCGCCGTGCCGAGCAGGCCGATCCCGAACTCCCGCCCCCGGCCCGCCCGCCAGCACAGGATCAGCAGCGGGCCCAGCAGGAGCACGGGATAGAGCTTGGCGGCCGTCGCGAGGCCCAGGAGGACGCCGAAGGCGAGGACACGCGCACGGGACCACATCAGCATCGCGGCGGCCGTCAGGGCGACGGCGAGCAGGTCCCAGTTGATGGTGGCCGTCAGCGCGAAGGCCGGGGCGAGGGCGACGAGCAGCGCGTCCCAGGGACGGCGCCGGTGTGTGCGGGTGACACAGACGGCGACGACCGCCGTGCAGGCCATCAGTATCCCCGCGTTGACCATCCAGTAGATCTTCTCCTGGTGCTGGATGGATCCGCTGCCCGGTGTCACCCAGGAGGCCATCTCCATGAACATCCCGGTAAGGACCGGGTATTCGAGGTACTCCATGTCGCCGGGCAGCTTGTCGAAGTACGGCACGAGGCCGTCGGCGAAGCCGCGTCCGTCGTAGAGGTGCGGGATGTCGGAGTAGCACGCGTGCGTGTACTGCGAACTCGCGCCGACGAACCAGGCGCCGTTGTAGCACGGCATCTTCTGGACCATTCCGAGCGCGAACATTCCGAGGGCGACGAGCGCGATGACGCGTACGGGGGACCACCAGGTGGCAGTGGCCATCGCTCTGCGGCCGAGCGGGCCGCCGAACAGTTCGCTGCCGGCCCGGGCGACCTCGTCCTCCTTCGTCGGCCGCACCGCGGGCGGTTCCTGCGGGGTCACGGGCTCGTGCACGCGCGTGCTCGGCGTCTCTGCGCCGGGGGCGGCGCTGCGGTCTGCACTGGGCATGCCCGCCATCCTGCCGTACGCGACTGAGAACACGGAGAGGGCCGCCACACCGGTCGGTGTGGCGGCCCTCGTTTCACGTGAAACATCCGGTCGGCTCAGCCCGTCGGGCCGCCGAAGATCCCTCCGCCGTTCTGGTTCCCGTTGCTGTTGCCGGGCGGGTCAGCCGTGGGAGGCGGTGATTCCCCGCCCGGACCACCGTCGGCGCCCCCGTCCTCGGAACCGCCGTTGGCGCCACCGTCGGCGTTGTTGCACTCCCAGTCCCACTGGGAGCAGGACTCCTCGGGCTCGGGTGACTGCGTCGTGGGAGGCTTCGTCGTCTCCGTCTCCGTGGGTGTCGGCGACGACGGCTCGTCCTCCGGCTCCTCGGTCACCGTCGGGCTCGGCGCCGGAGGCGGCGTCTCACCGACGACCCTGCCGATCGGGTCCGGCACGGGGAAGGCCATCACGCGCTCGCCCCGGAGCGCCTTCGACATGTAGTCCTGCCAGATCTTCGCCGGGAACGAGGCGCCGTGGATCTTCTCCTCGCCGCCCGTGCCGAACATCTCCAGGAACTCGCGCTTCTTGTTGGCCTCGTTGTCGTCGAGCCGGTACATGCTGATGGCCGTCGACAGCTGCGGGGTGTAGCCGACGAACCAGGCGGACTTGTTGCCGTCGGTCGTACCCGTCTTGCCCGCGACCGGACGGCTGCCCAGCTGGGCCGAGGTGCCGGTGCCCTTATCGACGACGGTCCGCAGCACGTCGGTGACGTTGTCGGCGACCGCCGACGAGAACGCCCGCTTGGTCTTCTTCGGATGCGTGTAGACCGAGTCGCCCTCGTGCACGACCTCGGTGACCGAGTACGGATCGTTCTGCTTGCCGCTGGCGGCGAACGTGGAGTACGCCCCGGCCATCCGGATCGCGCTCGGCGAGGAGGTGCCGAGCGAGAAGGACGGGTAGTTGGAACTGGCCATGGAGTTGTCGTCCTTGAGACCGGCGAGCATCGCCGCCTCCTTCACCTTGCTCAGGCCGACGTCCATGCCGAGCTGCACATAGGCCGAGTTGACCGACTCCCTCATCGCCTCACGAAGGTCGATCTGGTAGGTCGGCGGGTTGTAGGACTGGTCCCCGTCGTTCTTCTGGTTCCACTGCTTGCCGTCGCGGTCGGTCCAGACCGTCCCGTTGTAATTCTTGATCTTGAGTTCGTTCTTGCCGCTGTACAGGCTCTTCGGGTTGACGACCGTGCGCTGGGCCTCGCTCTGGATCTCCGGCCCGCCGGGATCGCGCACGCCGTACTTGAAGGCGGCGGCCAGCACGAACGGCTTGTACGTCGAACCCACCTGGGCGCCGGTCTGGTCGGCGTTGTTGGTGAAGTGCTTCGTCGCGTCGACACCGCCGTAGATCGCCCTGATCGCGCCGTCCTTGGGATCCACCGACGCCCCGCCGAACTGGACGTGCGTGTCCTTCTCGGGGCGCAGCTTCGGGTTGATCTTGTCCTTGCGGACCTTGTTCACGGCCTTCTCGAGCTCGTCGACCTTCTTCCTCTGGAAGGTCGTGTGGATCTCGTAGCCGCCCTGCTGAAGCTGCTCGGCGGTGATGTCCGTGTTGCGGATGACGTACGCCTTCGCCAGGTCCACGAGGTAACCGGTCTGACCGGCCAGCTGGGTGTTGGATCGCGGGTTCTCCAGCTTCGGGAAGTCCCGGTACTTGTTCCGGTCCTCGGCGGTGAGGCGGCCGTCCTTGACCTCCTCGTCGAGGATCCACTTCCACCGCTTCTGGGCACGCGCGGTGTTGTCCTTGGCGTTGGCCGCGGGGTCGATCTCGGGGTAACCGGCCGGGTCGTAGTACGTGGCGCCCTTGAGCACCGTCGCGAGGAGCGCGCACTCGCTCGGGTCCAGCTCCCTGGCTTCCTTGTCGAAGTACGCGCGCGCGGCCGCCTGGATGCCGTAGGCGCCGCGACCGTAGTAAGCGGTGTTGAGGTAGCCGGCCATGACCTTTTCCTTGGGTTCGGTCCGGCCGACCTTTATGGAGATGAAGAGCTCTTTGAACTTCCGGCTGAACGTCTGGGACTGGTCGCCCAGGCGCGCGTTCTTCACGTACTGCTGGGTGATCGTGGAGCCACCCTGGGTCTGCCCGCCCTTGGCCATGTTGACCACGGCACGCGCGATGCCCATCGGGTCGACGCCCTTGTCGTCCTCGAACGTCTTGTTCTCCGCCGACATGACGGCGAAGCGCATCTCCTTGGGGATGTCGTCGTAGTCGATGATCTGGCGGTTGCGCTCACCGCCGGTGGCGACCATCTGCTTGCCGTCGGCCCAGTAGTAGACGTTGTTCTGGGCAACGGCCGCCTTGTTGACGTCCGGCACCTCCACGAGCGCGTACGCGATGCCGGCGACCGCCATCAGACTGCCCACGAAGCCGAGGAAGAGGCCGCTGACCAGGCGCCACGACGGAATCCAGCGCCGCGCCCCACGCCTGCCCGCGCGCGGGTAGTCGATGAACCGCTTCTTTCCGGACGGCTCGGGGCCACGGCCCCTGCCGCGCCCGGCACCGCCCGAGCCCCCGGAACCGCCCCCGCCACGACGCCCACCACCACCGGCGCGCCCGCCGCCGGCGGCCTCGGCACCTCTGCGGCGACCGGCGCCCGCGCCGACCGAACCGCTGCGCTGCGCGGCGCGACGGGCCTCGGCCCGGCCGCCGTAGGGCCGGCCCTCCTCGTCCGGGGCACCGGATCCCTGCGCCCCATAGGAGGTCCCATGGGAGGGCCCATAAGAGGAAGAGGACGGTTCAGTGGCATCTCGCGGCGCCGCACGGCGGCCCGACGGCGCCCCTGGGGCGCCACGCCTGGCCGCGGCGCGTCCGCCGCCCTGCGGCTGCGGCGGTTTGCGACGGTGCTCGCTCATCGAACGATTACTCCTCGGGCAGGCGCAGCTGTCCGCGCCTGGAAACGGCGGCTGGGTTCCGGTCCCCCCGACGTACGGATGCGCCCGTCCCGGCGCTCACCCGCACTACACCGGGGACGACGACGCGCCCCGGCGTCACTTGGTTCCCGGTGGCATGCATGGCGCACAGACTACGCACCGTCAAAACCCTCGTAGAGCCGAAGTTCACCCCAAATCAGGCAACTCACTTCCTACGAATCGGTGATGTGACGCCGTTCACCGTGCCCCCTCTTGTATCAACCGGATCGCCGTTCTATCGTCTCGATGTATCGAGTCGATACATCAGCTCGGCATAAAGGCCGCACTGAGGGACCGTGGCAGACGGGAGGCGAAGATGAGCAGGCGCTCCGGCATCCTGGAATTCGCCGTCCTCGGCCTCCTCCGCGAGTCCCCGATGCACGGCTATGAGCTGCGGAAACGTCTCAATACATCGCTGGGAGTGTTCCGGGCCTTCAGTTACGGGACCCTCTACCCCTGCCTCAAGACGCTGGTCGCCAACGGCTGGTTGATCGAGGAGGAGGGCAGCACCTCCGAGGACGCCCTCGCGGCTCCGCTCACCGGACGCCGAGCCAAGATCGTCTATCGGTTGACGGCGGAAGGTAAGGAGCACTTCGAGGACCTGCTCTCGCAGACCGGCCCCGACGCGTATGAGGACGAGCACTTCGCCGCCCGCTTCGCCTTCTTCGGGCAGACCTCGCGGGACGTACGCATGCGGGTGCTCGAGGGCCGCCGCAGCCGCCTCGAAGAGCGCCTGGAGAAGATGCGCGCCTCCCTGGCCCGTACCCGGGAGCGCCTGGACGACTACACGCTTGAGCTGCAGCGGCACGGCATGGAGTCCGTGGAGCGCGAAGTGCGCTGGCTGAACGAGCTCATCGAGAGCGAGCGAGCGGGGCGGGACCAGCAACGGCCCTCCCCCCGAAGCTCCGCTCAGCAGGACAGCACATCCGGGGAGTCGGCGGGCCTGCCCCGGCGGCGGGAGAACGACCCGCCGCCGGATCCGTCCGATGACCCCACCAAGTGAGATCCAGCGTTCCGCGGGTCTCATCCGGAATACCGAGAACACACAGGGAGCAACCGGAATGGGTTCGGTTCGCGTAGCCATCGTCGGCGTGGGCAACTGCGCCGCCTCGCTGGTCCAGGGCGTCGAGTACTACAAGGACGCCGACCCGGACGCCAAGGTCCCGGGCCTGATGCACGTCCAGTTCGGCGACTACCACGTCCGTGACATCGAGTTCGTCGCCGCCTTCGACGTCGACGCGAAGAAGGTCGGCCTCGACCTCGCGGACGCGATCGGCGCCAGCGAGAACAACACCATCAAGATCTGCGACGTGCCGAACACCGGCGTGCAGGTCCAGCGTGGCCACACCCTCGACGGCCTTGGCCTGTACTACCGCCAGACCATCGAGGAGTCCGCCGAGGCCCCGGTCGACATCGTCCAGGTCCTCAAGGACCGCGAGGTCGACGTCCTCATCTGCTACCTGCCCGTCGGGTCCGAGGACGCCGCGAAGTTCTACGCGCAGTGCGCCATCGACGCCAAGGTCGCGTTCGTCAACGCCCTGCCGGTCTTCATCGCCGGTACCAAGGAGTGGGCGGACAAGTTCACCGAGGCCGGCGTCCCGATCGTCGGCGACGACATCAAGTCGCAGGTCGGCGCCACGATCACGCACCGCGTCATGGCGAAGCTGTTCGAGGACCGCGGAGTCCGTCTCGAGCGCACGATGCAGCTCAACGTCGGCGGCAACATGGACTTCAAGAACATGCTCGAGCGCGACCGCCTCGAGTCCAAGAAGATCTCGAAGACGCAGGCCGTCACCTCGCAGATCCCCGACCGCGAGATGGGCGAGAAGAACGTCCACATCGGCCCGTCGGACTACGTCGCGTGGCTCGACGACCGCAAGTGGGCGTACGTCCGCCTCGAGGGCCGCGCCTTCGGTGACGTCCCGCTGAACCTGGAGTACAAGCTCGAGGTCTGGGACTCCCCGAACTCCGCGGGTGTCATCATCGACGCCCTGCGCGCCGCGAAGATCGCCAAGGACCGCGGCATCGGCGGCCCGATCCTCTCCGCGTCCTCGTACTTCATGAAGTCCCCGCCGGTTCAGTACTTCGACGACGAGGCCTACGAGAACGTCGAGAAGTTCATCAAGGGCGAGGTCGAGCGCTAAGCAGCTCTCTCCTTGTCACTCGTCGAGGGTCCCCGGGCACTGAGCCCGGGGACCCTCCTCGTATGTGAGGGTGTGCCCCATGGCTGTCGTCGGTGACCTGCGCGTCCTCCTGCGGCTGCGGGACTTCCGGCGCCTGCTCGCCGTACGGCTGCTCTCCCAGGGCGCGGACGGCGTCTACCAGGTCGCGCTGGCCACGTACGTCGTCTTCTCACCGGAGAAGCAGGCCTCGCCCGGCGCGATCGCCTCCGCGATGGCGGTGCTGCTCCTTCCGTACTCGCTGATCGGCCCCTTCGCGGGCGTCCTCCTGGACCGCTGGCAACGCCGGCAGGTCTTCCTCCACGGCAATCTCCTGCGGGCGGTACTGGCGTCCCTGACCGCCGTGCTGATGCTGAGCGGTGTCCCCGACTGGCTCTTCTACGTCTCCGCCCTCTGCGTCACGGCCGTCAACCGCTTCGTCCTCGCCGGTCTCTCCGCCGCGCTGCCCCGCGTGGTGGACGCCGACCGCCTGGTCATCGCCAACTCCCTCTCACCCACCGCGGGCACGCTCGCCGCGACCGTGGGCGGCGGTCTCGCCTTCGTCGTGCGCCTGTCAGGGGCGGACTCGGACGCGGCGGTGGTCCTCCTCGGATCCGCCCTGTACCTCTGCGCGGCGCTCGCCTCGCTCCGCATGGCCCGCGAACTGCTCGGCCCGGACCCCGACTTGATCGGGTCCCGGCCCCGGCTCGGAGAGGCACTGACCGGCACGGCACGGGGCCTGGTAGCGGGAGTACGGCACCTGGCCCGGCGCCCCGCGGCGGCCCGCGCGCTGGCCGCGATGACGGTGCTCCGGTTCTGCTACGGCGCGCTGACGGTCATGGTCCTGATGCTGTGCCGGTACGCCTGGACGTCGTCGGAGTCCGACGGGCTCGCGCTGCTCGGGCTCGCCGTGGGGATCTCCGGAGCGGGGTTCTTCGCCGCTGCCGTGGTGACACCGTCAGCGGTGGGGCGGTTCGGGGCGGGCGGGTGGATCGCCGTCTGCGCGGCCGCGGCGGCGGTCCTCGAACCGGCCCTTGCCCTCTCCTTCGCACCGGCCCCGCTGCTGGTCGCCGCCTTCGTGCTCGGCCTGACCACCCAGGGCGCGAAGATCGCCACGGACACGGTGGTGCAGTCCGCGGTGGACGACGGCTTCCGTGGCCGGATCTTCTCCCTGTACGACGTGCTTTTCAACGTCGCCTTTGTCGCCGCGGCGGCGGTGGCCGCGCTGATACTGCCTTCTGACGGCCGGTCGGTCCCGCTGGTCGTCACCGTGGCGCTGCTCTACGCGGCAATTGCGGCGGCTATGGCCCGGTTTGGCGTGCAGTAAGTGTCACATCAGTGCCACAGAGCCTCTCTGGGCTTCAGAGATCTCACTGCGTCCCGATAACTTACGGGCGTCTTATCCGCGCCATCGCGCTCTCGTTCGAGGGGACCCTCAAAAGTGACCACTCCGCCGCCCCAGGGCCAAGCTCCGTACCCGCCCCAGGGCCAGAACCCCTATGGCCAGCCCCAGGGCGGCGCCCCGTATCCCCCTCAGCCGGGTCAGCAGGGCGTCCCGCAGCAGCCTTACCCGGCGTACAACCAGGGCGGGCCGGTTCCTCCGCCTCAGCCTCGGCGCCGCCCCATCAAGACGTACCTGCGGATCGCAGCCGGCGTCATCGTCGCCGTCATGGCCCTCGTTGGCTGGCTGGCCAGCCGGGACGACGCCGAGACCGCGGCAGTGGGCGACTGCCTGAAGCCTGCTTCGTCCTCCTCCGACCGCATGGAGGTCGTGGACTGCTCCTCCTCCGAGGCCGAGGTCAAGGTCATCAAGAAGATCGACGGGCACTACACCCAGTTCACTGCGGAGGCGGAGTGCCGCAAGGTGGAGGGCGCCACAGGCTTCTACGCGGAGACTGGGAAGGGCAAGGAGTTCCTCTTCTGCACGAAGTCTGCGTGACCCACTGCAGACTTGAAAAGCCGCTCGTCTGCCGGGCTGTCGGCCGCGCTGCCGCATAGGAGCAATGGCGATTGCCCGGTGGCGGCCCAGCTCGCCCTCACCGGACCACTCTCGATATCTTCGCTTTCAGCTTCCTCCTCTGAAGTACCCCAACCCCCTTACTCCTTGCGAGTGTCGACTATCATGATCTTGTTCGTGTCCGGCGATGACCACCCGGACACAAAGACCAGGAGTCCTGCACTCCAAAGATTCGGGGAACATCATGAAGACTCGTACGACGCATGCGGTCGCGGCAGTTTTCAGTACTGCCGCTATTCTCGTGAGTACTGCATCGCAGGCTTCCGCCACCGACGCCACTCAGGTCAAGGCTGAGCTCAACGACCCCGCCGCCACGCCTGCCGCATACATCAGTTATCTGCGGAACTCTCATGAAGAGGGTGCCGCCGAGGCCCTACAGGGCTTCAAAAGCCTGACGTCGACTGAGCAGCAAAAGTTCATCGGCTACCTCCACGACCCGGAAGTACTCAAGTCGTTCCTCGACAAGACCAAGGGCCAAGAATCCGGGATTTCCGCCTATTCCCGGAGCGCGAGCAGCACATCCTCGCTGCACAACGGCGACGTCATCATTGAGCAGGAGCGCACCGTCAGTGGCATATCTGCCGCGGCAAGGAGGCCGCTCCCCAGGGGTAATCACGAGGCGAAGTACACCACCCACCTGAAGCTCCTGGGCGTGAAGGTCATCAAGCTCAGCCTGTGGGTGAACTTTCACAGCAATGGGAGAGATATCACCAAGGCGAACTACGCAGATGCTGGAAAGAGGAACCTCACCGGCGCCATCAGCATTTCCAAGGGGACCCCAAAGAAGTCGCTGAGCAAGTGGGGTTGGTGTCAGGGCGGCCACTGCTCCCGGGGCCACAATGTCGACGCCTCGGTCGTCTGGGAAGGCAGCATCGCGTTCAAGGGCAGCACCTTCCAGATCGATAAGAAGCAGTGGATGAGGGCCAACGTCTACGGCACGGTCATCAACCACTCCCTCAAGAACGTGTAGCTCGAGAGGTAGCACCGCCGCCTACCTGGGTGCCGCGCGGCAAGCTCCCTCCAGCGTCCACGCAGCCCGTGGAGAGGGGGTGATGTTTCACGTGAAACATCACCCCCTCTCCATGAACGTCAGCTCTGCGCCGCCCACCACTCCTTGAGCGCCGCCACCGCCGCGTCCCGCTCCATGGGCCCGTTCTCCAGCCGCAGCTCCAGCAGGAACTTATAGGCCTTGCCGATGACGGGCCCGGGGCCGACGTCCAGGACTTCCATGATGTCGTTGCCGTCCAGGTCGGGGCGGATCGAGTCCAGCTCCTCCTGTTCCTGGAGGCGGGCGATGCGCTCCTCCAGGCCGTCGTAGGCGCGCGACAGGGCGTTCGCCTTGCGCTTGTTGCGCGTCGTGCAGTCCGAGCGGGTCAGCTTGTGCAGGCGCTCCAGGAGGGGGCCCGCGTCCCGTACATAGCGACGTACGGCCGAGTCCGTCCACTCTCCCGTGCCGTAGCCGTGGAAGCGCAGGTGGAGCTCCACGAGGCGCGAGACGTCCTTCACCAGCTCGTTGGAGTACTTGAGCGCCGTCATGCGCTTCTTGACCATCTTGGCGCCGACCACCTCGTGGTGGTGGAAGGAGACCCGGCCGTCGCTCTCGAAGCGCCGCGTCTTCGGCTTGCCGATGTCGTGCAGCAGCGCGGCGAGCCGCAGCGTCAGGTCGGGACCGTCCGTCTCCAGCGCCATCGCCTGCTCGAGGACGATCAGCGAGTGGTCGTAGACGTCCTTGTGCCGGTGGTGCTCGTCCCGCTCCAGGCGGAGCGCCGGCAGCTCGGGCAGGACCCGGGCGGCGAGTCCCGTGTCGACGAGGAGGGCGAGGCCCTTGCGCGGGTGGGCGGAGAGGATCAGCTTGTTCAGCTCGTCGCGCACGCGCTCCGCGGAGACGATGTCGATGCGCTCGGACATCGCCTTCATAGCGGCGACCACCTCGGGCGCCACCTCGAAGTCCAGCTGCGCGGCGAACCGCGCGGCCCGCATCATCCGCAGCGGGTCGTCCGAGAAGGACTCCTCGGGAGTGCCGGGGGTGCGCAGGACACGCTCGGAGAGATCCTCCAGGCCGCCGTGCGGGTCGACGAACTCCTTCTGGGGGAGCTCCACGGCCATCGCGTTCACGGTGAAGTCACGGCGGACGAGGTCTTCCTCGATGGAGTCGCCGTAGGACACCTCGGGCTTGCGCGAGGTCCTGTCGTACGCCTCCGACCGGTACGTCGTGACCTCGATCTGGTAGCCCTCTTTCTGGCAGCCGACCGTCCCAAAGGCGATCCCGACCTCCCACACCGCGTCGGCCCACGGCCGGACGATCTTCAGTACGTCCTCGGGGCGGGCGTCGGTGGTGAAGTCCAGGTCGTTGCCGAGCCGGCCCAGGAGGGCGTCCCTGACCGAGCCACCGACCAGGGCGAGAGAGAACCCGGCCTCCTGGAAACGGCGGGCGAGATCGTCCGCGACAGGGGACACACGCAGCAGTTCGCTGACCGCGCGGCGCTGCACCTGGCTCAGGGCGCTGGGATTGTCTTCGTTGGCGTTCGGCACAACAGAAAAGGGTACGTGCCCCGGACGCCCCGGGCCGACCCGATTCCCGCCCCGGCGAGGTCGTCCGATCACGTGGAGCAGTCCGCGGCACTTCGCCACAGCGCACCTCGTTACCATGCGTGGACGCACAACCGACGACCACTGACGACGAGGGACGGGCGAACGCGTGGCCGAGGCGGCAGATTTCCCGGGGACAAGCCCCTCACCTGCCCGCCGGTGGCTGCGGCGCACCGCAGCACTGCTGGTGGGTACCCCTTTGCTGGCCGGCCTCCTACAGGCTCCGGCGGCCCCCGCCGCGCACGCCACCGCGCCGAGCGCGACGGCCGACGCCACCGGTTCCAGAACGGTCGACGTCTCGCTGGACGCGCTCACCCCCACCGCCCCCGGTGAGGGCGACACCCTCACCGTCTCCGGCACCGTCACCAACAACGGCAAGCAGACGGTGACCGGGGCCCAGGTCGGGCTGCGGCTGGGGCCGACCGTCAGCGGCCGCAGCGAGATCGACCGCACCTCGAAGCGCACGGGCTTCCAGCCGGGGGCCGACGGCACCGAGGTCGGCGGCAAGTACGTCGACAAGTTCGCCAAGCTCGCGCCCGGCGTCCGGCAGGACTTCAGCATTTCCGTGCCGGTCAAGGCCCTGCACCTCGGGGCGGACGGCGTCTACCAGCTGGGCGTCGCCCTGACCGGTCAGAGCGCCGCGCAGCCCTATCCGCAGGTGCTCGGCATCGAGCGCACCTTCCTGCCGTGGCACCCCGAGACCGCGGGCACGAAGACCAAGACGACCTATCTGTGGCCGCTCATCTCCGACACGCACCTCACGGCGAAGACGGAGTCCGACGAACAGCAGACGGCGGTCTTCAAGAACGACGACCTGGCCGACGAGCTGGCCCCGGGCGGACGGCTGCAACAGCTGCTGGCCCTCGGCAGCGACCTCGACGTCACCTGGGTCATCGATCCGGACCTGCTCGCCTCCGTCGAGGCGATGACGAAGGGCTACCGGATCCAGAACCCCGACGGGAAGACCTCCAGGGCGGGCAAGCACCAGGCGGTGGCCACCAAGTGGCTCAACGACCTGGAAGCCGCGGTCAAGGGCAAGAAGATCGTCGCGCTGCCCTTCGCCGACCCCGACCTCGCGTCCCTCGCGCACAACGGCAGGGCGGTCACCGGCTCCCTCAGCCACCTCAGGGACGCCACCGAAGCGGGGATCCGCGCGGTGGACACGATCCTGCACGTCAAGCCGAACACGGACTTCGCATGGCCCGCCGAGGGGGCGATCGACCCGTCCATCGTCGACGTCTCCACCTCCGCGGGCGCCCACACGGTGATCGCCCGCAGCGACAGCATGCGCGAGAGCAGCGGTCTGACGTACTCACCGACCGCCGCCCGGCCCATCGGCGGCGGCACGACCGCCGTGGTGGCCGACGCACGCCTCTCCACGGCCTTCCAGGGCGACATGACGGAGGCCGAGAACTCCACCCTCGCCGTCCAGGAGTTCGTCGCCCAGAGCCTGATGATCAGCCTTCAGGAGCCCGGCAAGCAGCGCAGCATCGTGGTCGCCCCGCAGCGCATGCCCTCCGCCAGCCAGGCCCAGAGCATGGCGAAGGCCCTCACCGCCCTCCAGGAGGGGCAGTGGTCGCGGTCCGAGGAGCTGACCGACGCGGCGAAGGAGAAGCCGGACCCGCGGGCCACCACCCGGGTCCCGTCGACCGGGGCCTACCCGGCGGCGCTGCGCAAGCAGGAGCTGCCCCAGTCGGCCTTCGAGTCGATCCGCGAGACCCAGAGCATGCTCGAGCGCTTCCAGGTGATCCTCACCGAGAAGGACCGCGTGGTCACGCCCTTCGGGAGGGCCATAGACCGTGAGATGTCCACCTCCTGGCGCGGCCGCGCGCCGGAGGCGGCCGGGTACCGGGACGGTGTCCACAGCTATCTGCGCGAGCTCACCGAGCAGGTGGCCCTGATCCAGAGATCCGACGCGAAGCTCTCCGGGCGCAGCGCGACCATCCCGGTGTCGGTGCAGAACAACCTGGTGCAGGGCGTCGACCACCTGATCCTGCGCCTGTACTCGCAGAACCCCACCCGTCTGAAGATCGGCGACGGGCAGTACGAGGAGCAGCCCGTGAAGATCGCGGGCGGCCACTCCCAGTCGGTGAAGTTCACCACCACGGCCAACGCCAACGGCCCGGTCCCGGTCTACGCCCGGCTCTACACGGAGGACAACGAGCCCTACGGCGAGGTCGTCCGCTTCGAGGTCAACGCCACCGAGGTGACCCCCACCGTGATGCTCGTCATCGCCGGCGGTCTCCTGCTGCTCGTACTCGCCGGGTTCCGGATGTACACGCAGCGCAAGCGGGCGGCGCGCAAGGAGGCCGCCCAGGAGGCCCCGGACGAGGGGCCTGACGGCGAGTCCGGCACCGCGCCCGGAGAGGGCGGCCCCGAGCAGCCGAGTGACCCTGCGCCGGACACCGCTCCGGAAAGCACCGACCCATCGGACACGGGTGAGAGAGTGGACCGTTGAGCGATGTCGTGGCCGGTGGGCCCGGGGACGATGAGGTGGGGTAAACCATGAACGCGCCGTACGACGGTGACCGTGGCGAGGGCTCGGGCGGCTCTGCCTCGCCCGAGGACCTTCCGCCGGGGTCCGCCGACCACGGGCAGCAGGTTCCGCCGCAGCCCGAGCCCGATGTGTACCTCCAGGACGCCTACGACCAGGATCCCTACCGGGCGCGGGACCTCTCCGCCCAGGACCCGGTGACCGAGGCGCTCTACGACCGCGCGGCACACCCCCCGCCGCCGCCCGGCACCTATCAGCCGCTCTACGGCCAGCCGCCCAGCCCCGAGCACGCCCCGGACCCGCGCGTGTGGGCCCAGACCCCGGCCCCCGAGCCGGAAGGTCCGACCCGCCACCTCCCCTACGGTGACGACGCCCGCACGACGCAGTTCGTGGGCGTCGACGACCTGGTCACCCAGGCCGGCGAGGAGTACCACGAGCCGGACGCCTTCGCGCACCTCTTCCGCGACCAGCAGGCCGGCGGCTACCGCGACCAGCAGGCCGCCTACCAGCAGGGTGGCTACCAGCAGGCCGCGTACCCGCAAGGCGGCTACCAGCAGGACGGCTATCCGCAGGACAACAACGGCTATCCGCAGGGCGACGGCCACCCCCCGGGCAGCGGCTACCCCCAGGACGGCGGGTACCAGCAGCCCGTCAGCGGCGGCTACACCCCCGCCGACCAGCCGATCGTCCCCGCGCCCACACCCGCTCCCGCGCCCCCGCCCGCCGCTCCGACGCCCGCACCCAAGTCGGGCGGCCGCGCGTCGAGCCTGCTGAAGTCCAGCGCCGTGATGGCGGCAGGCACCCTCGTCTCACGCCTCACCGGCTTCATCCGCTCCGCGCTGATCGTCTCGGCGCTCGGCGTCGGCCTGCTCGGCGACACCTTCCAGGTCGTCTACCAGATCCCGACGATGATCTACATCCTCACCGTCGGCGGCGGCCTCAACTCCGTCTTCGTGCCGCAGCTGGTGCGCTCCATGCGGGAGGACGAGGACGGCGGCGAGGCCTACGCCAACCGCCTGCTGACGCTCGTCATGGTGGCGCTCGGAGCACTCACCGTCCTCGGCATCCTGCTGGCCCCGCAGCTGGTGCGCGTGATGTCCGTCCCGGTCGCGAACAACCCCGACGCCACCGCGGTCGGCACCACGCTGCTGCGCTACTTCCTGCCCTCGATCTTCTTCATGGGCATCCACGTGGTGATGGGACAGATCCTCAACGCCCGCGGAAAGTTCGGCGCGATGATGTGGACCCCGGTCCTCAACAACATCGTCATCATCGCCACGCTCGGCATGTTCATCTGGGTGTACGGGACCGCCGCGACGTCCGACATGGAGGTCACGACCATCCCGCCGGAGGCCGAGCGCCTCCTCGGCATCGGCGTCCTGCTCGGCCTCGTCGTCCAGGCCCTCGCGATGATCCCGTATCTGCGCGAGACCGGCTTCAGGCTGCGTCCGCGCTTCGACTGGAAGGGCCACGGCCTGGGCAAGGCCGCCAAGCTCGCCAAGTGGACGATCCTGTTCGTGCTGGCCAACCAGGCCGGCGCCCTCGTCGTCACCCAGCTGGCCACCGCCGCCACCACCGACCTGCCCTCGGTCAGCGGCATCGGCTTCGCCGCCTACGCCAACGCCCAGCTCATCTGGGGCCTTCCGCAGGCGATCATCACGGTGTCCCTGATGGCGGCCCTGCTGCCCCGGCTGTCCCGCTCGGCACAGGACGGGGACGCCGGGTCCGTCCGCGACGACATCTCCCAGGGTCTGCGCACGACAGCGGTCGCGATCGTTCCCATCTCCTTCGGGTTCGTCGCGCTCGGCATCCCCATGTGCACGCTGATCTTCGGCTCCTCGGGCAGCGCCCAGTCGACGAACATGGGCTTCATGCTGATGGCCTTCGGCCTCGGCCTGATCCCCTACTCCGTGCAGTACGTCGTGCTCCGCGCCTTCTACGCCTACGAGGACACGCGGACGCCCTTCTACAACACGGTCATCGTGGCCGCCGTGAACGCCGCCGCCTCCGCGGCCTGCTACTACGCCCTCCCCACCCGCTGGGCCGTCACCGGCATGGCCGCCGCCTACGGCCTCGCGTACGCCATCGGCGTGGGCGTCGCCTGGCAGCGGCTGCGCAAGCGGCTCGGCGGCGACCTGGACGGCGCCCGCGTACTGCGTACGTACGCCCGGCTCGGCATCGCCGCCTGGCCCGCGGCGGTGCTCGCCGGTGGTGCCGCCTACGCCATCACCAAGACGCTCGGACAGGGTGTCCTCGGATCGCTGGCGGCCCTCGCCGGGGGCGGTGCCGTGCTGATCGGTGTCTTCTTCCTCGCCGCCAAGCGCATGCGCATCGAGGAGCTCAACTCCATGGTCGGCATGGTCCGCGGCCGCCTCGGCCGCTGAGATGAGGGGTACCGCACAACCATCACCGGGTACCGCGTGTCGTGCATAGCACTGGACTGTGGGCACAATTGGCTTTGGCGTCTGACGAAGCGCAACGGATGGGGAGGCAGGAACGACGGTGGCGGAACGGAGCACGGCTGCCGTCGACGTGGCAGACAACAGCGGTGACAAGCCGCTGACCGCCAAGGCGGAGCAGCCCACGGCCGACGGGGTGGCCCAGACCCGGGAGCGGGACACGGCAGCAGACGAAGACGCGGCGGAGGCCCATAAGCCCATGAGCCGTGGGGCCTCCTCACCCCCGGAACTGCACAGCGGCCACAAGCTCGCGAGGCGCTACCGCCTCGAGGAGTGCGTCACCCGTCTGGACGGTTTCAGCAGTTGGCGCGCGGTGGACGAGAAGCTCCGCCGCGCCGTGGGCGTGCATCTGCTGCCCGCGGACCACCCGCGCGCCCGCTCGGTGCTGGCGGCGGCCCGTTCCTCAGCCCTCCTCGGCGACCCGCGGTTCGTACAGGTCCTGGACGCGGTCGAGGAGAACGACCTCGTCTACGTCGTCCACGAGTGGCTGCCGGACGCCACAGAGCTGACCACTGTCCTCGCCGCGGGCCCGCTGGAGGCGCACGACGCCTACCAGCTCGTCAGCCAGATCTCCCAGGCCATGGCGGCGGCACACCGCGAAGGGCTCGCCCATCTGCGGCTGACCCCGAGCGCCGTCCTGCGCACCTCCTCCGGCCAGTACCGCATCCGTGGCCTCGCCGTGAACGCGGCGCTGCGCGGCATCAGCTCCGACACCCCCCAGCGCACGGACACCGAGGCGATCGGCGCCCTCCTGTACGCCTCGCTGACCCAGCGCTGGCCGTACGAGGACGACGCCTACGGCCTCTCCGGCCTGCCCAAGGACATCGGTCTCATCGCCCCCGACCAGGTGCGGGCGGGCGTCCACCGCGGCCTCTCCGAACTGGCCATGCGGGCGCTCGTCAACGACGGCGCGACCGCCTCCCGCCAGGACCCCCCGTGCACGACTCCGGAGGAGCTGGTCAAGGCCATCGGCGAGATGCCCCGCATCCGCCCGCCGGAGCCCGCCTTCACCGCCCCGCCCGAGTACCAACGCACCACGTACCAGCAGGGCAGCTACGGCCGCCCCGCGCCCCACATGGGCGCGACCCAGCCCGTGGTCGCCCCGCCGCCCCCGCTGCAGAGCCGCACCGGCAGGGCCCTCAAATGGGCCGTCTCCGCACTGCTCATCGCCGCGCTCGGCCTGGGCAGCTGGCAGCTCGCGGACGCCCTCATGGACCGCGAGAACTCGGACGACACCAACACGACGCAGACCACCGGGGGCGACGACAAGGGCCGGCCGAAGCCCAAGAAGCCGATCAGCGTCGAGCAGGGTCAGGAGTACGTCCTCCAAGGCGACGCCCAGGACCCGCGAGCCGTCGGCAACACCTACGACAAGGACAGCTCCTCGCTCTGGCGGACCGCCACATTCAAGGACGGCCCGAAGCTCGCCCCGTACAAGCCCGGTGTCGGTATCGTCTACGACCTCGGCTCGGAGCAGGACGTCTCGGTGGCCTCGATAGCCCTTCAATACGGCGGACCCCACACCACGGTCTCGCTGTACGGCACGGACTCGCTGACGCCCTCGACGCCGATCCGATCGATGAAGAAGATCGGTGGCGTCACCACCTCGGACAAGACCGCGAAGATCGAGGCCAAGAAGGCCGTGAAGACGCGGTACGTGCTTCTGTGGATGACCGCGCTGCCGTACTCCGGCCCCGAGGGGTACTCCAGGGCGGGATACAAGCAGGCCATCACGGACGTGAAGTTCAAGGGCTGAGACTCGGCTCGGCGCAGCTCACTGGGGGAGGGGGTTCGACGGTGGACGGCACCGCGCACGGCGACATGAACGACCAGGACCTCCTCGCCCGCCATGTCGCCGGCGACAAGGACGCCTTCGGTGAGCTTGTCCGGCGCCACCGTGACCGCCTGTGGGCCGTGGCGCTGCGCACCCTGGGGGACCGCGAGGAAGCCGCCGACGCGGTGCAGGACGCCCTCGTCTCCGCCTACCGCGCGGCGCACACCTTCCGTGGGCAGTCCGCCGTGACGACGTGGCTGCACCGGATCACCGTGAACGCCTGCCTCGACCGCGCCCGCAAGGCGGCATCCCGCAAGACCTCGCCCATCGACGACGCCGAGCGCCTCGAACAGCTCTTGGAGCCCGAGGAATCAGCGGCCGCCCCCGTCGAGCGGGACGATCTGCACCGGGAGCTCCTGGAAGCCCTGGGCACGCTCCCGCGGGACCAGCGCGCCGCTCTCGTCCTGGTCGACATGGAGGGTTATCCGGTCGCCGAGGCCGCCCGCGTCCTGGACGTGCCCGCCGGCACGGTCAAGAGCCGCTGCGCCCGCGGAAGAGCCAAGCTGCTGCCGCTGCTCACTCACCTGCGCACGGAGACGCGTCCGCGGACCGGTGACAGCGGCGAGGACGGCGAAGACGCGAAGCCGGGCGCGGGAAGGAACCGGACGCAGGGGACATCCGTCCCACCGGCAGCAGGGCCACAGGACACAGGGCCACGGGATGCGGGACCAAGCGATTCAGCCGCGGTGAAGGGCGGAGGTGGGCGAGCGTGACAGCCACGACCGACTCGGACGGGCACCCGGAGATCACCGAGATCTCCGACCTGACCGAGGGGCTGCTCCCCCCGTCACGCACCAGCGAGGTGCGGCGACATCTGGACGGCTGTGAGCTGTGTGCCGACGTCTACGCCTCCCTGGAGGAGATCCGCGGCATGCTCGGCACCCTGCCCGGTCCGCCGCGCATGCCCGCCGATGTCGCGGGCCGCATCGACGCCGCCCTGGCGGCCGAGGCCCTGCTGAACGCCACCGCTCCGGACGGTCCGCCTTCGACGGACGTGCCCCCCGAGTCTGAGCCCCAGACCGAGACCGAGACCGAGTCCGAACCTGCACTGGCCGCTCCTACGACGTCCGTCTCGGCGCGTGTTTCACGTGAAACATCGCCCGCCCCGGTCTCCGGCACAGCCGCCGACCGCCCCGCCGACCGCCCCGCCGGGCGCCCGCGTGCGGCCACCGGCCCGGGGCGCGGTGCCCGTCCGCGGCGCACCCGCCGCCGTACGGCTGTGCTCGGCGCCGTCTTCACCGCGGCCGCCATCGGCCTCGGCTCTCTGCTGATGCAGACCTGGGGCGGTGACTCGGACGGCGCCTCCGTCGGCCACCGGGACACCGCCGACTCGTTCTCCGAGGGAAAGCTCAAGGGACGGGTCGCCGATCTGCTCGCCAAGAGCCCCGTCAAGGAACCGCGCGGCGGAAAGTCGGAAGGGGCCAAGGAGTCGGACGGGTCCAAGCCGTCCTTCGACACCCGCTCCACCCCGGAGTCCCCCACGGGCAACTCCCCGCTGCGTGGGGAGGCGGTCCAGGTGCCCGAGTGCATCCAGCGCGGCATCGGCTCCAGGACTCCGCTCGCCGCCGAACAGGGCTCGTACGAGGGCAAGCGCGCCTACCTCGTCGTGGTGCCGCACGATTCCGACGCCGGTCAGGTCTCCGCTTACATCGTCGACGCGACGTGTGTGGGCAAGTCCTCACCGAGCGCGGGCAAGGTTCTGCTGACGCATTCCTACCCTCAGGGCTGACACGCTTCCGTACGCGCGGGCCCGTCGGGGAATGCACGCCCCGTAGGATCCGTTGGGTGGGGTGAGTAGTCCTGAGACAGGCACCCACCAGCAGTACGCAGCAGTCCCCAGAGACGAGGAATCAAGCCGTGACCGACGTCCGTAACGTGATCATCATCGGCTCCGGGCCCGCCGGCTACACGGCGGCGCTCTACACCGCGCGCGCGTCGCTGAAGCCGCTGGTGTTCGAGGGCGCCGTCACCGCAGGCGGTGCGCTGATGAACACCACCGAGGTGGAGAACTTCCCCGGCTTCCAGGACGGCGTCATGGGCCCCGAGCTCATGGACAACATGCGCGCCCAGGCCGAGCGCTTCGGCGCCGAGCTCGTGCCCGACGACGTGGTCGCCGTCGACCTCAGTGGTGAGATCAAGACCGTGACGGACACCGCGGGCACCGTGCACCGCGCGAAGGCCGTCATCGTGACGACCGGCTCCCAGCACCGCAAGCTCGGCCTGCCGAACGAGGACGCCCTCTCCGGACGCGGCGTCTCCTGGTGCGCCACCTGCGACGGCTTCTTCTTCAAGGACCAGGACATCGCCGTGATCGGCGGCGGCGACACCGCGATGGAGGAGGCCACCTTCCTGTCGCGCTTCGCCAAGTCCGTGACGATCGTGCACCGCCGCGACAGCCTGCGCGCCTCCAAGGCGATGCAGGAGCGCGCCTTCGCCGACCCGAAGATCAAGTTCGTCTGGGACAGCGAGGTCGCCGAGATCAAGGGCGAGCAGAAGCTCTCCGGCCTGACGCTGCGGAACCTCAAGACGGGTGAGACGTCCGAGCTGCCGGTGACCGGCCTGTTCATCGCGATCGGTCACGACCCGCGCACGGAGCTGTTCAAGGGTCAGCTCGAGCTGGACGACGAGGGCTACCTGAAGGTCGAGGCGCCCTCGACCCGCACGAACCTGACCGGTGTCTTCGGCGCCGGGGACGTCGTCGACCACACGTACCGCCAGGCGATCACGGCGGCCGGCACCGGCTGCTCCGCCGCCCTCGACGCCGAGCGTTTCCTCGCCGCCCTCGCCGACAGCGAGTCCGCGACGGCTGCCACCGTCTGACCCCCCATCTTCCCCACCGCACCAAGTTAAGGAGACTGCCGTGGCCGGCACCCTCAAGAACGTGACCGACGCCTCCTTCGAGGAGGACGTCCTCAAGAGCGACAAGCCCGTACTGGTGGACTTCTGGGCCGCCTGGTGCGGTCCGTGCCGCCAGATCGCCCCGTCGCTCGAGGCGATCGCCGCCGAGCACGGCGACAAGATCGAGATCGTCAAGCTCAACATCGACGAGAACCCGAACACGGCCGCGAAGTACGGCGTCATGTCGATCCCCACCCTGAACGTGTACCAGGGCGGCGAGGTGGCCAAGACGATCGTCGGTGCCAAGCCGAAGGCCGCGATCGAGCGTGACCTGGCGGACTTCATCGCCGAGTAGTCAGCGACGCCGTTTCACGCGAGGCACGATGTTTCACGTGAAACACGAATGGACCAGTCCCTCCTGGGGGCTGGTCCATTCTTCTGTCCGGCGTCAGAGCGGTCGGAGCACGGGCTCCTTCTGCACCGCTCCCAGCAGGCGGTCGAGCGCCAACTCGACATCTTCCTTCCAGGAGAGCGTCGTCCGCAGCTCCAGCCTCAGCCGCGGGTAGGTGGGGTGCGGGCGGACCGTCTTGAAGCCCACCGCCAGAAGGTGATCCGCGGGCAGGAGACACGCCGGCTTCTCCCATCGCGCGTCCCCGAAGGCCTCGATCGCCTTGAATCCTCGGCGCAGCAGATCCTTGGCGACCGTCTGGACGATCACCCTGCCGAGCCCCTGGCCCTGGTAGTCGGGCATGATCCACGCCGTCATGAGCTGAACGGCGTCCGGGGAGACCGGGCTCGTGGGGAACGCGGTGGAGCGCGGAACATAGGCGGGGGGTGCGTAGAGCACGAAGCCCACCGGCACATCGTCGACGTACACGACCCGGCCGCAGGATCCCCACTCCAGCAGGACCGCGGAGATCCACGCCTCCTTCTCCAGCTCCGGGGTCCCCGCCTTTACCGCGGCTTGGCCGCTGACCGGGTCCAGCTCCCAGAAGACGCACGAGTGGCAGCGTTCGGGGAGGTCCGGGAGGTTGTCCAGCGTGAGCGGTACGAGCCGACGCCCCATGAAGGCGGTTCCTCACTTTCCTCGCCCGCCGCGCTGCGGGCGGCTGTCAGAGCACTGCGTTCCCGGAGCAGGCTGCCGACGAACCCGCCGACCGCTCCCAGCCCCAGGCCCGCGGTCATCAGTCCGGTGCGGCTCATCGATCGCATGGCCCCCGCCTCCCCAATGAGGTGCCGTCAGGTGGATGCGCCATACCCAGACGCATCGTATCCACGAAGTGATTCCATCGATACCGTAGGAAAGCAAAGAGCGGGCCGTGTTCCGGTACAGACCGGACACGGCCCGCTCTCGCGGGGTCAGCCCTGGTGGTTCAGGCCTTGTCGTCCTCAGAGGTGTCTTCCAGGTCGTCCTCGGCCTGCCCGTTCCGAAGGACTGGACCCTCGCCCGGAGCCAGCGTGCTCAGGATGCGCTCCAGGTCCTCCAGAGAGGCGAAGTCGACGACGATCTTGCCCTTCTTCTGGCCCAAATCCACCCGCACCCGGGTTTCGAACCGGTCGGAGAGCCGGGTGGCGAGACTGCTCAGCGCCGGAGAGAGCCGGGCGCCCGCACGCGGTCCCTTGGCCTTCGGAGTGCTCTGGGGCCGCGACCCCATGAGGGTCACGATCTCCTCGACGGCACGCACCGAAAGACCCTCGGCCACGATCCGGTGAGCCAGCCGGTCCTGCTCCTCCGAGTCCTCGACGGAGAGCAACGCCCGGGCGTGACCCGCGGAGAGAACCCCGGCGGCCACCCTGCGCTGCACGGCCGGCGAGAGCTTCAGCAGGCGCAGCGTGTTCGAGACCTGCGGGCGGGACCGGCCGATGCGGTCCGCCAGCTGGTCGTGCGTGCAGTTGAAGTCCTTGAGCAACTGGTCGTAGGCGGCGGCCTCTTCCAGCGGGTTCAGCTGGGCGCGGTGCAGGTTCTCGAGCAGCGCGTCCAGCAGGAGCTTGTCGTCGTCCGTGGCCCGCACGATCGCCGGGATGCGCTCCAGGCCCGCCTCACGGCAGGCCCGCCAGCGCCGCTCGCCCATGATGAGTTCGTAGCGCGCGGGACCCATCTGCCGTACGACGACCGGCTGGAGAAGCCCGACCTCCTTGATGGAGGTGACCAGCTCCGCGAGGGCGTCCTCGTCGAAGACCTCACGCGGCTGCCGCGGGTTGGGCGAGATGAAGTCGAGCGGCAGCTCGGCGAAGTGCGCGCCGGCCACCGGCGCGTTCTCCGGTGCCTCCACCGACTGCTGGACCGGCTCCGCCGTTTCATGTGAAACAGGGCTCTGCGGAAGTGCCGTCACCTTCGCGGCGGCCACCCCCCGCTCGGCGGTGAGTACGGGCACAGCCGTGGGAGAGGTCGAGGCTCCCGCCGCGCGCTGCGGCACCTGCTTCTCTGTCGGGGCCGCAGGGATCAAGGCGCCGAGGCCCCGCCCCAGTCCTCTCCGTCGCTCGCTCACTGCATCCCCTCCGTCATGCTGTGCTGGTCGTTCTGAGCGCCCGTGTGGGCGTGTTGGACGTCGTAGCGCACTCCGACTCCGCGCAGCGCGATCTCGCGTGCCGCTTCGAAGTAGGAGAGGGCGCCACTTGAGCCCGGGTCGTAGGTGAGCACCGTCTGGCCGTAGCTCGGTGCCTCCGAGATGCGGACCGAGCGCGGGATGCTGGTCCTCAGGACCTCGCTCCCGAAGTGGCTGCGCACCTCGTCCGCCACCTGGGAGGCGAGGCGGGTCCTGCCGTCGTACATGGTGAGCAGGATCGTCGAGACGTGCAGGTTCGGGTTGAGGTGGCCCCGTACGAGGTCGACGTTGCGCAGAAGCTGGCCGAGTCCTTCCAGTGCGTAGTACTCGCACTGGATGGGGATCAGCACCTCCGCACCGGCCACCAGGGCGTTGACCGTCAGCAGTCCCAGGGACGGCGGGCAGTCGATGAGGATGTAGTCCAGCGGCTGCTCGTAGGCCTGGATGGCCCGCTGCAGCCTGCTCTCCCGTGCCACCAGCGACACCAGCTCGATCTCCGCACCGGCGAGATCGATCGTGGCCGGGGCACAGAAGAGACCCTCGACATCCGTCACCGGCTGGACGACATCGGAGAGCGGCTTGCTCTCGACCAGGACGTCATAGATCGACGGCACTTCGGCGTGGTGGTCGATGCCGAGAGCGGTGGAGGCGTTGCCCTGCGGGTCGAGGTCGATCACCAGGACGCGTGCGCCGTGCAGAGCGAGCGAGGCGGCGAGATTGACGGTCGTCGTCGTCTTGCCCACCCCGCCCTTCTGGTTGGCGACCACCATGACTCGGGTCTGCTCGGGGCGTGGCAGGCCTTCGCCCGCGCGGCCAAGTGCTTCCACCGCCAGTTGGGCAGCACGACCGATGGGTGTGTCGTCCATCGGGGTCGGTGTTTCACGTGAAACATCCTCCCCCGCCGACTCGGTACGGGGACCGGGGACCGGATCGGTCATCGGTCCCGCGATGTTGGCGTCGGACCGCAAGGATTCACTCTCCTCGACATCAGGCTCGCAATGAACAGAGCCTCCCATGCTTTGAGGGGCATGAACCAGCGAGGCCCGGTCTTCTGTGGACGAATCCCCCTCTGTGGACAACTCCGTGCCCTTATCGAGGGAACCGAGGGGCCGACGGTCGCGAGGTTCCGCAGCGCGGCCGCGATTGATGATGCCATGCAGCAGTGAGCGACGTTTCACGTGAAACACGATGCACGGCAGCCGGGGTGCCGCTGGCGCGACACCCCGGTATGCGTACGTTTGGCAGGTTTTGCGGAGTACAGCCCGCACGCCGCCAAAGCAGACAGACAGCCAGGCAGGCAGTCAGTCAGTCGGGCAAGCAGTCAGGCAGCCGGAACTTCCGTCAGCCGCGGCGGCGCCGCGTACGGCCCGTGCGCGCGGCCTTGGCCCGCTTCGCGGCGAAGCGCACACCGCCCGGGCTCTCCCCGACCTCGACACGCACGACGGTGGAGAGCGGATCCACCACACCCTCACCGACATGCAGGACCGAGGTGCCCACCGCACCGAGCTTGCTCAGCGCGGAGCCAGCGGCCTTGACCTCTTCCTCGGCGGTGTCGCCCTTGAGGAGAAGCATCTCCCCGTAAGGACGCAGCAGCGGAACGCCCCAGGCCGCAAGGCGGTCCAGCGGCGCCACGGCCCGTGCGGTCACCACATGGACCGGGGGCAGCTTCCCGAGGACTTCCTCGGCGCGGCCCCGCACGACCGTCACATGGTCGAGGCCGAGCAGCTCGACCACCTCGGTGAGGAAGTTCGTACGCCGCAGCAGGGGCTCAAGGAGCGTGATCTTCAGATCCGGGCGGACCAGGGCCAGCGGGATACCGGGCAGGCCGGCACCGGAGCCGACATCGCACACCGTGACGCCCTCGGGCACGACCTCGGACAGCACCGCGCAGTTCAGCAGGTGCCGCTCCCAGAGCCGGGGAACCTCCCGGGGGCCGATCAGGCCTCGCCGCACTCCCGCATCGGCGAGCAGCTCCGCGTACCGGACCGCGTCCGTGAAGCGATCGCCGAATACCGTCCGGGCCTCTTCAGGCGCCGGGGGGAGCTCCGCATCCTCCGTCACGGGGACCGTCCTTCCGTACCGCACTGGGGTGGCTGACTATCAGGCTGACAAAGACCGGCCCCGCCTGCGAACAGACGGGGCCGGACACACGCGGTACCGCTCAGGCGGGGAGCACGACGACGAAGCGCTGCGGCTCCTCGCCCTCGGACTCACTGCGCAGACCGGCGGCCTTGACCGCATCATGCACGACCTTGCGCTCGAACGGCGTCATCGGCTGGAGCTTGGCCGGCTCACCGGAGCTCCTGACCTCGGCCGCGGCCTTGGCGCCGATCTCCGAGAGCTCCTCGCGCTTCTTGGCGCGGTAGCCCGCGATGTCCAGCATCAGGCGGCTGCGGTCACCGGTCTCGCGGTGCACGGCGAGACGCGTCAGCTCCTGGAGCGCCTCCAGGACCTCGCCGTCCCGGCCGACCAGCTTCTGCAGGTCCCGGCTGGCGGTGTCGCTGATGATCGAGACAGCGGCCCGGTCGGCCTCGACGTCCATGTCGATGTCGCCGTCGAGGTCGGCGATGTCCAGCAGACCCTCGAGGTAGTCCGCCGCGATCTCGCCCTCCTGCTCGAGGCGGGTGAGAGTGTCGCCGGCCTCAACTGCGGCGGAGGTGGTGCCTTCCGTCACGGGATGGACTCCTTCTACTTCTTGGAGGACGGGTGCTTGGGCCGCTGCTGGCCCTTGCGCTGCTGTCCCGACTTGGCTTTGCTGCGCGTTCCGGAGCCGGGCTTGTTGCCCGTGGTGTTGCCGCCCGCCGGCTTGGCCTTGGGGGTGGCGTCCTCAGGCTGGTCCTGAGCCTTCTCCAGCGACGTCTTGGGTTCCTCTTCGCCCTCCGCCTTGGCGGCGGCCTGCGCGATGGCGGACTGGCGCTTGGCCTTGCTCTGCCGCTTGGGCTGCTGGCGCCGCGGGGCACCGGAGGCCGTGGCCCCGTCCTCGGTCGCCGTGGCGACGACGGTCTCGCTCTCCACCACGGTGCCGTCGGCCTGGGCCGCGAGGCCCGCCTTGGTGAGGCCGTTGATGAACTTGCGCTCGAACTCGTTGCGGTCCCGGCCCTTGGCGACGATCGCCTTGATGACGTTCACGTTGCCGCGCCCGCGCACGTTCTTGTGGTGCGTGACCTGCTTCTGCAGGCGCTCCAGGAAGGCGGCCTGCGCCTTGGAGCCCGGCGTCGGGTTCCTGCGGATCACGAACATCTGCTGGCCCATGGTCCACACGTTGGTGGTCAGCCAGTAGACGAGGACACCGACGGGGAAGTTGATGCCGAACACGGCGAACATGATCGGGAAGACGTACATCAGCATCTTCTGCTGCTGCATGAACGGCGTCTTGACCGTCGTGTCCACGTTCTTCGTCATCAGCTGGCGCTGCGTGAAGAACTGCGACGCCGACATCAGGATGATCATGACCGCCGTGATGACACGGACGTCCGTGAGGGAGGCGCCGAGCGAGGCGACCTTGTCCGCGCCGTCCGTGAACTTCGCGGCCAGCGGGGCGCCGAAGATGTGCGCCTTACGCGCGCTCTCCAGGAGGGGGCCGTCGATGACCCCGATTTCCTTGCCCGTCGCGATGCTGTTCAGCACGTGGTACAGGGCGAAGAAGAACGGCGACTGCGCCAGGATGGGAAGGCACGAGGAGAGCGGGTTGGTACCCGACTCCTTGTACAGCTTCATCATCTCTTCGGACTGGCGCTGCTTGTCGCTCTTGTAGCGCTCCTGGATCTTCTTCATCTCGGGCTGCAGCGTCTGCATGGCCCGAGTGGCCTTGATCTGCTTCACGAAGAGCGGGATCAGGCAGATACGGATCAGGATCACCAGGGACACGATGGACAGGCCCCAGGCCCAGCCCGTGTCGGCGCCGAAGATCTTCCCGTACACCGAGTGGAACTGGACGATGACCCACGAAACTGGTGTGGTGATAAAGCTGAAGAGACTGGCAATCGTGTCCACTAATCAGGCTCCTTGAGCATGGGACGGGGTCTCGGTCTCGGCAGCCGTGCTCGGGGGAAGAGCCCCGGTCGGCGCGCCTGCGGCGGAGGGCCCGCCCTTGCGTTCGCGCCAGGCGGCGCGCAGCATCTCGTGCCACCGCGGACGCTTGCGCGGCGGAACATGGTCGACACCACCGAGCGACCACGGGTTGCACCGCAGGATGCGCCAGGCGGTGAGCGCCGTTCCCTTGATCGCACCGTGCCGGTCGATGGCCAGGTAGCCGTAGCGGGAACACGATGGGTAGTACTTGCACACCGGGCCCAGAAGCGGACTGATCGTCCACTGGTACAGCTTGATCAGGGCCAACAGCGGGTACTTCATCGCGCGCCCCCTCCCAGCAACCGCTGCAAGGCGGCATCCAGGTCTCGGGCCAGCTGTGCATGGTCGGCGTCACCCGCTCCGGGCAGCGCTCGTACGACTACCAGGCTACCGGGGGGCACCGCGGCCAGCCGGTCGCGCATGAGGTGGCGAAGCCTGCGCTTCACCGTGTTGCGTACGACTGCTCCACCCACGGCCTTGCTGACAACGAAACCCGCACGTGTCGGGGGAAGGCTCTCCCCAGGCACGTGCGGGTCCGTTGCACCGCTACGTAGATGGACGACGAGAAGCGGGCGTCCAGCCCGGCGTCCCCGGCGTACCGCGGTCGCGAAGTCTTCGCGCCGCCTCAGCCGATGCTCGGTAGGCAGCACGACGTCATGACCTGACTGAGATCAGGCGGACAGGCTGGCGCGACCCTTGCCACGACGGTTGGCGAGGATGGCGCGGCCGGCGCGGGTGCGCATCCGCAGGCGGAAGCCGTGGGTCTTGGCACGACGGCGGTTGTTCGGCTGGAAGGTGCGCTTGCTCACTCGGGGGCTCCAGAAATGATCGTGTGGTGGCGGGACATCGCCTGGCTGTCACCGTGCGCCCACGAGAAGCTCGCGAATACGCACCGAGTGCACCGCTTCACAATCACAGATCGTGATCTTTGCCCATCGGAGGCAGGCGGCAGCAGCCATCGACAACTCGACCTGGTCACGGTACGCGGGGCTACGCCATCCGGTCAAACCGACCGCTGGAGCGAGACACTGTGCACAGCCTGTGGACAACAACTTGAACCGCAGCCGTCGCCCTGACTACCTTGGCTGAACTCCGATTCGTTCCCTTCCCCCTCCCCATCCCGATTTCCGTCCCAAGAACCACACCTTCGTGGGACCCCGTGAGAGAGCGTGCCCTGTGGCTGATGTACCTGCCGATCTTGCCGCAGTGTGGCCACGAGTTCTGGAACATCTGCTGGGTGAGGGGCGAGGTCAGGGCGTCGAGGCGAAGGACGAGCGGTGGCTCAGGAGCTGCCAGCCCCTGGCGCTGGTCGCCGACACCGCGCTGCTCGCCGTCCCGAACGAATTCGCCAAGGGCGTACTGGAGGGCCGCCTCGCGCCCGTGGTCAGCGAGACCCTGAGCCGCGAGTGCGGCCGCCCGATCCGCATCGCCATCACGGTGGACGACTCCGTGGGCGACCCCGCGGGCCTGCTCGCGCCGCCGGTCCAGCACCAGCAGGGCCAGCAGCAGTCGCACCAGCAGCGCTACGAAGAGCCCGAGCTGCCCTCCGGCTCCGGTCAGGGACGCGACTCGTACGACGGCTACGGGCGCCGCCCCTCGGACGAGCACCAGTCGGGCTCCCGGTCCGACCAGATGCCCAGCGCGCGCCCCGCCTACCCGGACTACCAGCGCCCCGGCCCCGGCGCGTGGCCCCAGCCGCAGGACGACTACGGCTGGCAGCAGCAGCGGCTCGGCTTCCCCGACCGCGATCCGTACGCGAACCCGGTCCAGCAGCCGCAGCACGACTACCGCTCGCAGCCGCCGCAGGACCGCTCGTCGTACGAGCAGCAGCGCTCCGACCAGCAGGACCGGCGTGAGCGCCACGACATGCCCGACTCGTCCGGTGATCACCGTGACCACCGCGATCACCGTGACCCGCGTGACCACCGCGATCCTCGCGACCACCGGGGCAACGCCGGGCACGGCGGCCACGGCGTGCACCGGGGCGGCCCGGTGGGCCCCACCTCGTCGAGCGGCGCCCCCGGCCCGCTGGCCGCGCAGCCGGCGCCCGCGACGGGCCCCGGCGAGCCGACCGCACGGCTCAATCCCAAGTACCTCTTCGACACCTTCGTCATCGGCGCGTCCAACCGCTTCGCGCACGCGGCCGCGGTCGCTGTCGCCGAGGCGCCCGCGAAGGCCTACAACCCCCTCTTCATCTATGGGGAGTCCGGCCTCGGCAAGACGCACCTGCTGCACGCGATCGGGCACTACGCCCGCAGCCTGTACCCCGGCACGCGCGTGCGGTACGTCAGCTCCGAGGAGTTCACCAACGAGTTCATCAACTCCATCCGCGACGGCAAGGGCGACAGCTTCCGCAAGCGCTACCGCGAGATGGACATCCTGCTCGTCGACGACATCCAGTTCCTCGCGGACAAGGAGTCGACGCAGGAGGAGTTTTTCCACACCTTCAATACGCTCCACAACGCGAACAAGCAGATCGTGCTCTCCAGTGACCGGCCGCCCAAGCAGCTGGTCACCCTGGAGGACCGGCTGCGCAACCGCTTCGAGTGGGGGCTGATCACCGACGTCCAGCCGCCCGAGCTGGAGACGCGTATCGCCATCCTCCGTAAGAAGGCGGTGCAGGAGCAGCTCAACGCCCCTCCGGAGGTGCTCGAGTTCATCGCGTCGCGGATCTCGCGGAACATCCGTGAGCTGGAGGGCGCGCTGATCCGGGTCACGGCGTTCGCGTCGCTGAATCGCCAGCCCGTGGACCTGGGGCTCACCGAGATCGTCCTCAAGGACCTCATCCCGGGCGGTGAGGACGCGGCTCCGGAGATCACGGCGACGGCCATCATGGCCGCGACAGCCGACTACTTCGGGCTGACGGTGGACGACCTGTGCGGATCCTCGCGCAGCCGCGTCCTGGTGACGGCGCGCCAGATCGCCATGTATCTGTGCCGCGAGCTGACCGATCTCTCCCTGCCGAAGATCGGGGCGCAGTTCGGCGGCCGCGACCACACGACCGTCATGCACGCGGACCGCAAGATCCGCGCGCTGATGGCCGAGCGGCGCTCCATCTACAACCAGGTCACCGAGCTGACCAACCGCATCAAGAACGGCTGACAGCCGCCGCGACACGCCGCTGAGGGCGCCCCGGGACCACTCCCGGGGCGCCCTTTTCCGTCGCCCACGCACGCGTGGAGCCCGTTCCGACCGCACAGGAGCCTCGTACGACCGGCTCCCGCTGTTCGATTTCCCCTGTTCAGACGGGGGTTCTCCACAGATGTTCGAACTTTTTCGCGTCCACACCCTGGGGACTGGAAAGTTGTCCAGACGCTGTCCACAGGGGACGCTGCTGAGAGATCATCAGGCCAGGTCAGGTGGTTGTGGATTCGTGGACGAAGACTGTCCACAGGGTGTGGATGAAAATCTCGTCCACAGGGTGTGCGCGGCGTTGTCCACCGGCGGCCCACAGGCTCAGGCCTGTTGTCCCCAGCTTTCCCCAGCTTCTCCACACGGCTGTCCACTGTTCGGCAACGTGACGCGCCCTCTCACCGGGTCGAGTGAAAGGCGTCACACCAAGGTGGTCGGTTGCCCTGTGGGGAAGCTGGGTAAAGCTGGGGACAGCGCTGGGGAGAAGTGGCCCTTGCCTGTGCACCGGTTGTGCAGAACTTTTCGCCGTCCACAGAAACGCCGGGTTGTCCACCGGCTCCGCCCACAGGGTCAGTGGATAAAAAACCGGTGCTGACCAGCGCATTCACGGTTATCCACGGTTTCCACAGGCCCTACTACTACTCCCAACTAGAGAGTCCAGGGAAATCGTTTGGAAGTGGGTCCTGTGCACAACTCGCGCTCCGGGCCTCCGACGCCGCTCGCCACGACTTGACCCCGACGGGCACCGACTGTCAGTGCCGTGCGTCAGACTGGACCCCGGTGTCCTTCCCACGGCATGGCTGAGAGACACCGAGTCAGACGACGAGGGCCACAGGCCCAGCGGGCGAGAGCAGCCAGCAACAGCAGGAGGGCGGCTTACGGTGAAGATCCGGGTTGAACGCGACGTACTCGCGGAGGCGGTGGCCTGGGCGGCGCGCAGCCTCCCGGCCCGGCCGCCTGCGCCCGTCCTCGCAGGCCTCCTGCTGAAGGCCGAGGAAGGCGCGCTGAGCCTGTCGAGCTTCGACTACGAGGTCTCGGCACGCGTCTCGGTCGACGCCGAGGTGGACGAGGAAGGCACGGTCCTCGTCTCCGGCCGGCTGCTCGCGGACATCTGCCGCGCGCTCCCCAACCGCCCGGTGGAGATCTCCACAGACGGTGTACGGGCGACGGTGGTCTGCGGCTCCTCGCGATTCACACTCCACACGCTTCCTGTGGAGGAGTACCCCGCGCTGCCGCAGATGCCGACCGCCACGGGCACCGTCCCCGGTGAGGTCTTCGCCTCCGCCGCCGCCCAGGTCGCCATCGCCGCGGGCCGTGACGACACGCTGCCCGTGCTGACCGGTGTGCGCATCGAGATCGAGGGCGACACGGTCACCCTGGCCTCCACCGACCGCTACCGCTTCGCGGTCCGCGAGTTCCTGTGGAAGCCGGAGAACCCCGAGGCGTCCGCGGTCGCCCTGGTGCCCGCCAAGACGCTCCTGGACACCGCCAAGGCCCTCACGAGCGGCGACACGGTCACCCTGGCGCTGTCCGGCTCGGGAGCGGGCGAGGGGCTGATCGGTTTCGAGGGCGCCGGACGCCGTACGACGACGCGTCTGCTCGAAGGCGACCTGCCGAAGTACCGCACGCTGTTCCCGACCGAGTTCAACTCGGTGGCCGTGATCGAGACCGCCCCCTTCGTGGAGGCCGTCAAGCGTGTGGCCCTGGTCGCCGAGCGGAACACCCCGGTGCGCCTCAGCTTCGAGCAGGGCGTGCTCATCCTGGAGGCCGGTTCCAGCGACGACGCACAGGCTGTGGAAAGGGTCGACGCCCAGCTCGACGGCGACGACATCTCCATCGCGTTCAACCCGACGTTCCTGCTCGACGGTCTGAGCGCGATCGACTCCCCGGTCGCCCAGCTGTCGTTCACGACCTCCACCAAGCCCGCGCTGCTGAGCGGCAGGCCGGCCGTGGACGCCGAGGCGGACGACGCCTACAAGTACCTGATCATGCCGGTACGTCTGAGCGGCTGAGCCCACAGGTGTGTGCGTGCGTCCGGGCGTAGGCTCGGACGCAGGTACGAAAGTGCCGTAACGCCACGTCGCTAGTGAAGGAACCTCTGATGGAGCTCGGTCTCGTCGGCCTCGGCAAGATGGGCGGCAACATGCGCGAGCGCATCCGCCGCGCAGGTCACACCGTCATCGGATACGACCGCAACCCGGACCTCGCCGATGTCCACAGCCTGGAAGAGCTTGTGGGCAAGCTCAAGGGTCCGCGGGTGGTGTGGGTGATGGTCCCGGCCGGAGCCGCGACCCAGTCGACCATCGACGAGCTGTCCGAGCTGCTCGAGCCCGGAGACGTCGTCGTGGACGGCGGCAACTCCCGCTGGACGGACGACGAGAAGCACGCCGAGGAGCTGAAGGCCAAGGGCATCGGCTTCGTCGACTGCGGTGTCTCCGGCGGCGTCTGGGGCCTGGAGAACGGCTACGCGCTGATGTACGGCGGCGACAAGGAGCACGTCGCCAAGGTCCAGCCGGTCTTCGACGCGCTGAAGCCCGAGGGCGACTTCGGCTCGGTGCACGCGGGCAAGGTCGGCGCGGGGCACTTCGCGAAGATGGTCCACAACGGCATCGAGTACGCGATGATGCAGGCCTACGCCGAGGGCTGGGAGCTGCTGGAGAAGGTCGACTCGGTCACGGACGTCCGTGAGGTCTTCCGCTCCTGGCAGCAGGGCACGGTCATCCGCTCCTGGCTGCTCGACCTCGCGGTCAACGCCCTGGACGACGACGAGCACCTGGAGGGCCTGCGCGGCTTCGCCCAGGACTCCGGCGAGGGCCGCTGGACCGTCGAGGCGGCCATCGACAACGCGGTGCCGCTCCCGGCGATCACCGCGTCCCTCTTCGCCCGCTTCGCCTCGCGGCAGGACGACTCGCCGCAGATGAAGATGATCGCCGCGCTGCGCAACCAGTTCGGCGGCCACGCGGTAGAGAAGAAGTAATCCACAGCCTGTGCGTCGCGCACGGGCTTGCCGGGGGAGGTCGGCGCACACCATGCACGTCACGCATCTGTCGCTGGCCGACTTCCGGTCGTACGCCCGGGTCGAGGTCCCTCTCGACCCGGGCGTCACCGCGTTCGTGGGGCCCAACGGCCAGGGCAAGACCAACCTCGTCGAGGCCGTCGGCTATCTCGCCACGCTCGGCAGCCACCGGGTCTCCTCGGACGCCCCCCTGGTGCGCATGGGCGCCGAGCGGGCCGTCATCAGGGCCAACGTCCGCCAGGGCGAGCGCCAGCAGCTGATCGAGCTGGAACTCAACCCCGGCAAGTCCAACCGCGCCCGCATCAACCGGTCCTCGCAGGTCAGACCACGGGACGTCCTGGGGATCGTACGCACGGTGCTCTTCGCACCCGAGGACCTCTCGCTGATCAAGGGTGACCCCGGGGAGCGGCGGCGCTTCCTCGACGAGCTGATCACCGCGCGCTCCCCGCGGATGGCGGGCGTCCGGTCCGACTACGACCGCGTCCTGAAGCAGCGCAACACCCTCCTGAAGTCGGCCGCGCTCGCACGGCGCCACGGCGGGCGCTCCATGGACCTGTCCACGCTCGACGTCTGGGACCAGCACCTCGCGCGCGCGGGCGCCGAGCTGCTCGCGCAGCGGCTCGACCTGATCTCGGCGCTCCAGCCACTGGCCGACAAGGCGTACGAACAGCTGGCGCCCGGCGGCGGACCGGTCGCCCTGGAGTACAAGCCGTCCGCGCCCGGCGACGGCCACACGCGCGAGGCGCTGTACGAGCAGCTGACCGCCGCCCTCGAAGAGGCCCGCAAGCAGGAGATCGAGCGGGGCGTCACCCTGGTCGGCCCGCACCGCGACGACCTGCTGCTCAAGCTGGGCCAGCTCCCCGCGAAGGGGTACGCGAGCCACGGCGAGTCCTGGTCGTACGCCCTGGCCCTGCGCCTCGCCTCGTACGACCTGCTCAGGGCCGAGGGCAACGAGCCGGTGCTCGTCCTCGACGACGTCTTCGCGGAGCTGGACGCGCGCCGCAGGGAGCGGCTGGCGGAGCTGGTGGCCCCGGGCGAGCAGGTGCTCGTCACGGCCGCGGTCGACGACGATGTGCCGGGCGTGCTCGCCGGTGCGCGGTACGCGGTGGCGGAGGGCGCGGTGGACCGCGTATGAGCGACGAGAAGCCCGCCAAGGGGGACCCCGAGGGAGCGGCGCAGAAGACGCCCGAGCCCTCCGGCGTCGACCTGGCCCGGGTCGCCCTGCGGGCCGCGAAGGAACAGGCACGCGCGCGTGGGGACGCGGCTCAGCAGAAGAAGCAGGCCCGCCGCGGCGGGCTGCGCTCCGGGGCGCGGGCGGACGGGCGCGATCCGCTGCCGCTCGGCTCGGCGATCAACCGGCTGATCACCGAGCGCGGCTGGGAGACCCCGGCCGCGGTCGGCGGGGTGATGGGCCGCTGGCCGCAGATCGTCGGCGACGACCTGGCCAAGCACTGCGTCCCGCAGAAGTACGACGAGGACGAGCGCGTCCTGACCGTGCAGTGCGACTCGACGGCCTGGGCCACCCAGCTGCGGCTCATGGCCCCCCAGCTGGTGGCACGCCTCAACGAGGACCTGGGCCACGGCACCGTGCGCCTCCTCAAGGTCCTCGGCCCCAACGGCCCCGCACACCGCTTCGGGCCCTTGCGCGCCCCGGGCAGCACCGGCCCCGGCGACACCTACGGCTGAGGGTGCCGCCGACCGTAGCTGGCGGTTGACGTCCCGAAGCGCTGAGTGCCGCTGTGAGCCCTCTGGAGCCCCGTTCCGTATATGGGGAGTCGGCCGAGTCCGGTTCAGGGCGGCACATGAGGACTCAGGTACCGGCAAGCCCCCATCAATGTCAGTGCTACCGGTAGACTGGAAGCTAATCCCGCCCCACTTGTGGGACGCACCGAGCAACGCTGACTATCGCTGAACGACGCAGCCGCTCCGGCCACCGCCGGGAGCTTGGCTTGTGCTGTGCCAGAAAGGGCGCTTCGTGGCCGATTCCGGCAACCCCAACGAGAACATCCCGTCCACCGCCGCCGGCGAGAACGGCGAGGCCCCGCCCTCGTACGACGCCAGCGCGATCACCGTCCTCGAGGGTCTGGACGCGGTCCGCAAGCGACCCGGCATGTACATCGGTTCGACCGGTGAGCGCGGCCTGCACCACCTGGTGCAGGAGGTCGTGGACAACTCCGTGGACGAGGCCCTCGCCGGCCACGCGGACGCGATCGACGTCACGATCCTCGCCGACGGCGGCGTGCGCGTCATCGACAACGGCCGTGGCATCCCGGTGGGCATCCACCCCGTCGAGAAGAAGCCGGCCGTCGAGGTCGTGCTCACCGTGCTGCACGCGGGCGGCAAGTTCGGCGGCGGCGGCTACGCCGTCTCCGGTGGTCTGCACGGCGTCGGTGTCTCCGTGGTGAACGCGCTCTCCACCAAGCTCGCCGTCGAGATCAAGACAGACGGCTACCGCTGGACGCAGGAGTACAAGAGCGGCGTACCCACCGCCCCGCTCGAGCGGCACGAGGCCACCAGCGAGACCGGCACCACGGTCACCTTCTGGGCCGACCCGGATGTCTTCGAGACGACCGAGTACTCCTTCGAGACGCTGGCGCGGCGTTTCCAGGAGATGGCGTTCCTCAACAAGGGTTTGACGATCAAACTCACTGATGAGCGCGCTTCGGCGAAGGCCACGGTGGGTGCGGACTCCCCGGAGGCGACCGACGACGAGGCCCCCGAGGCCCGCACGGTCACGTACCACTACGAAGGCGGCATCGTCGACTTCGTGAAGTACCTCAACTCCCGCAAGGGCGAGGTCATCCACCCGACCGTCATCGACGTGGAGGCCGAGGACAAGGAGCGCCTCCTCTCGGTCGAGATCGCGATGCAGTGGAACTCGCAGTACACCGAGGGTGTGTACTCCTTCGCGAACACGATCCACACGCACGAGGGCGGTACGCACGAAGAGGGCTTCCGGGCCGCGCTGACGGGTCTGGTGAACCGATACGCGCGCGACAAGAAGCTGCTGCGCGAGAAGGACGACAACCTCACGGGTGAGGACGTCCGCGAGGGTCTGACCGCGATCATCTCGGTGAAGCTGGGCGAGCCCCAGTTCGAGGGCCAGACGAAGACCAAGCTGGGCAACACGGAGGCGAAGACCTTCGTGCAGAAGGTCGTGCACGAGCACCTGACGGACTGGTTCGACCGGCACCCGAACGAGGCCGCGGACATCATCCGCAAGGGCATCCAGGCCGCCACGGCCCGCGTCGCCGCCCGCAAGGCGCGCGACCTGACCCGCCGCAAGGGCCTCCTGGAGACCGCTTCCCTGCCGGGCAAGCTCTCCGACTGCCAGTCGAACGACCCGACGAAGTGCGAGATCTTCATCGTCGAGGGTGACTCCGCCGGTGGTTCGGCGAAGTCCGGCCGCGACCCGATGTACCAGGCCATCCTGCCCATCCGAGGCAAGATCCTGAACGTCGAGAAGGCGCGGATCGACAAGATCCTGCACAACCAGGAAGTCCAGGCCCTGATCTCGGCCTTCGGCACCGGTGTGCACGAGGACTTCGACATCGAGAAGCTCCGCTATCACAAGATCATCCTGATGGCGGACGCCGACGTCGACGGTCAGCACATCAACACGCTGCTCCTGACGTTCCTCTTCCGCTTCATGCGGCCGCTGGTCGAGCACGGGCACATCTACCTGTCGCGCCCGCCGCTCTACAAGATCAAGTGGTCGCGGGACGACTTCCAGTACGCGTACTCCGACCGCGAGCGCGACGCCCTGGTGGAGCTGGGCCGGCAGGCCGGCAAGCGCATCAGGGACGACTCGGTCCAGCGCTTCAAGGGCCTCGGCGAGATGAACGCCGAGGAGCTGCGCATCACCACGATGGACCAGGAACACCGCGTGCTCGGCCAGGTCACCCTGGACGACGCGGCACAGGCCGACGACCTCTTCTCGGTGCTGATGGGAGAGGACGTGGAGGCACGGCGCTCGTTCATCCAGCGTAATGCCAAGGACGTCCGCTTCCTCGACATCTGAGTCGGCCCGTACAAGCCGCACCTCGAAAGGACTTTGACCAGCAATGGCCGACGAGAACACCCCTGTGATGCCCGAAGAGGAACCCGCCGTTCCCGGTGTGGGCATGCGTGTCGAGCCCGTCGGGCTCGAGACGGAGATGCAGCGCTCCTACCTCGACTACGCGATGTCCGTCATCGTCTCCCGCGCGCTGCCGGACGTACGGGACGGCCTGAAGCCCGTCCACCGCCGCGTCCTGTACGCGATGTACGACGGCGGCTACCGCCCCGAGAAGGGCTTCTACAAGTGCGCCCGCGTCGTCGGCGACGTCATGGGCACCTACCACCCGCACGGCGACTCCTCCATCTACGATGCCCTGGTCCGCCTGGCCCAGCACTGGTCGATGCGCATGCCGCTGGTGGACTCCAACGGCAACTTCGGCTCCCCGGGCAACGACCCGGCGGCCGCCATGCGGTACACCGAGTGCAAGATGGCGCCGCTGGCCATGGAGATGGTCCGTGACATCGACGAGGAGACCGTCGACTTCACGGACAACTACGACGGCCGCAACCAGGAGCCGACCGTCCTGCCGGCCCGCTTCCCGAACCTGCTGATCAACGGCTCGGCGGGCATCGCGGTCGGCATGGCCACCAACATCCCGCCGCACAACCTCCGCGAGGTCGCGGCGGGCGCGCAGTGGGCCCTGGAGCACCCCGAGGCCACGCACGAGGAGCTGCTCGACGCCCTCATCGAGCGCATCAAGGGCCCCGACTTCCCGACCGGCGCCCTGGTGGTGGGCCGCAAGGGCATCGAGGAGGCCTACCGCACGGGCCGCGGCTCCATCACGATGCGCGCGGTCGTCGCGGTCGAGGAGATCCAGAACCGCCAGTGCCTGGTGGTCACGGAGCTTCCGTACCAGACCAACCCGGACAACCTCGCGCAGAAGATCGCCGACCTGGTCAAGGACGGCAAGGTCGGCGGCATCGCCGACGTCCGCGACGAGTCGTCCTCGCGCACCGGCCAGCGTCTGGTGATCGTCCTGAAGAGGGACGCGGTCGCCAAGGTCGTACTGAACAACCTCTACAAGCACACCGACCTCCAGTCGAACTTCAGCGCCAACATGCTGGCCCTGGTCGACGGCGTGCCGCGCACGCTCTCGCTGGACGCGTTCATCCGCCACTGGGTGACGCACCAGATCGAGGTCATCGTCCGGCGTACGAAGTTCCGGCTGCGCAAGGCCGAGGAGCGGGCGCACATCCTGCGCGGCCTGCTCAAGGCCCTGGACGCCATCGACGAGGTCATCGCGCTCATCCGCGGCAGCCAGACCGTCGACATCGCGCGCGAGGGCCTCATGGGCCTGCTGTCGATCGACGAGATCCAGGCCAACGCCATCCTCGAGATGCAGCTGCGCCGGCTCGCCGCACTGGAGCGCCAGAAGATCGTCGCCGAGCACGACGAGCTGCAGGCGAAGATCAACGAGTACAACGCGATCCTGGCCTCGCCCGCGAGGCAGCGCCAGATCATCAGCGAAGAGCTGGCGGCGATCGTCGACAAGTTCGGCGAGGACCGCCGCTCGGCGCTCGTGCCCTTCGACGGCGACATGTCCATGGAGGACCTGATCGCCGAAGAGGACATCGTCGTCACGATCACCCGCGGCGGCTACGTCAAGCGCACCAAGACGGACGACTACCGCTCGCAGAAGCGCGGCGGCAAGGGCGTGCGCGGCACGAAGCTCAAGGAAGACGACATCGTCGACCACTTCTTCGTGTCGACGACGCACCACTGGCTGCTCTTCTTCACCAACAAGGGCCGCGTCTACCGCGCCAAGGCGTACGAACTGCCCGACGCCGGACGCGACGCCCGCGGCCAGCACGTGGCGAACCTCCTCGCCTTCCAGCCGGACGAGCAGATCGCCGAGATCCTCGCGATCCGTGACTACGAGGCGGTGCCCTACCTGGTCCTCGCCACCAAGGGCGGCCTGGTCAAGAAGACCTCCCTCAAGGACTACGACTCGCCTCGCTCCGGTGGCGTCATCGCCATCAACCTCCGTGAGAAGGACGACGGTTCGGACGACGAGCTGATCGGCGCCGAACTGGTCTCGGCCGAGGACGACCTGCTGCTCATCAGCAAGAAGGCCCAGTCGATCAGGTTCACCGCGACGGACGACGCGCTGCGCCCGATGGGCCGCGCCACCTCGGGCGTCAAGGGAATGAGTTTCCGTGACGGCGACGAGCTGCTCTCGATGAATGTGGTCCGGCCAGGTACGTTCGTGTTCACCGCCACCGACGGTGGGTACGCGAAGCGGACCAACGTCGACGAGTACCGCGTCCAGGGTCGCGGTGGCCTCGGCATCAAGGCTGCCAAGATCGTGGAGGACCGCGGCGAACTGGTCGGCGCCCTGGTGGTCGAGGAAACCGACGAGATCCTCGCCATCACGCTGGGCGGTGGTGTGATTCGTACGCGAGTCAACGAGGTCAGGGAGACGGGCCGTGACACCATGGGCGTCCAACTGATCAACCTGGGCAAGCGCGATGCCGTGGTCGGCATCGCTCGTAACGCCGAGGCCGGGCGCGAGGCCGAGGAAGTCGACGGAGACATCGTCGTCGACGACTCGGACGGCGGCGAGCCGGCCGTCGGTACGGACGAGGGCATGGACTCCTCGGCCGAGTAGCGCGAGGAGTGAGTCATCGTGAGTGGAGCCACGGGTGCCGAGGCGAAGCGGTCCGGCACTACCGGTAAGGACGGTGCCCGTGGCTCCGCCGCTGATGCGAAGGACGCCGAGTCTCATGGATCCCAGGGGGGGACTGTGACGGACACCCGAGACGCCGATACGGCCGGCGGGGCGCTGCCCGGGGAGCGCAAGACCCAGCAGCAGGCGTCTCAGCCGTATCACCCGCCGCAGGCGTATCAGCAGGGCGCCGGGGGCGGCTCGGGCGCCCAGGCGGGCGCGGTGCGCAAGCCGCGGACGGGGGCGCGCACGGTGCCGCGTACGCGCAAGGCGCGGCTGCGGGTCGCCAGGGCCGATCCGTGGTCGGTGATGAAGGTCAGCTTCCTGCTCTCCATCGCACTCGGCATCTGCACGATCGTCGCCGCGGCCGTCCTGTGGATGGTCATGGACGCGATGGGCGTCTTCTCGACGGTGGGCGGCACGATCTCCGAGGCGACGGGCTCGAACGAGTCCAACGGCTTCGACCTGCAGTCCTTCCTGTCGCTGCCGCGCGTCCTGACGTTCACCGCGATCATCGCGGTCATCGACGTCGTCCTGGCCACGGCGCTGGCGACGCTCGGCGCGTTCATCTACAACCTCTCCGCGGGCTTCGTGGGCGGCGTCGAGCTGACGCTGGCGGAGGACGAGTAACGGCGTCTTCACCGGGGCCACGGCCCCGGTTCGCCTTGCTCCGTTCCCCGCGCGGCCATCGATTTTGGGACTGGCCCGCAGGTGCGCTAATCTTCAGGGGTCAGCGCGCGGGACACCACCGCAGCGCGGCGGGGCTATAGCTCAGTTGGTTAGAGCGCATCCCTGATAAGGATGAGGCCACAGGTTCAAATCCTGTTAGCCCCACAGTGGCTCAGTGCCCGTCGGAAGGCCGGTAGATCTCAGGATCTACCGGCCTTCCGCGTTGTCGGGGTTCTACGTAGTGGTGAGCCTGCGTGGGTGGGGTCCTACGTAGTGGTGCGCCTGTGTGGCTGGGTTCTACGTGGCGGGGGCGTACGCGGGGTCGGGCCCTGCGCGGTCGGGCCCTGCGCGGTCGGGGTCTGCGTGGCCGGGGCCTGCCTGGTCGGGGTGCTGGCTTGGGTGCTGGGGGTGCGTGAAGGCCCCCAGCCGGGGTGGCTGGGGGCCTTCGGGAGTTGTGGGGGTGTGCGGCTCGGGTTACGGCTCTGGGGCGGGGCCCGGGTCGTCGTTGGCCGTGTCAGCCTCGGCTTCCGTGTCCGTGGGGGGCAGGTGCCGGCAGCTGGGGGACGAGCCGTGGGCCTCGGCGCGGATGCGCTGCTTCATCGTGGGCGGCAAGGAGCGTTCGTAGGCCGCTGTCCAGAGGGCCGCCATGGCCGGGGTGGGCGCGCACCGCGTGGCGTTGCGTGCGTTCGTGGTCTCCTGTACCGCCGTGGCCGCGGTGGCCGTCGTGGTGAGTCCCAGCGCGGCGAAGAGCGCGAGGAAGGCGGTGACGATCGTGGTCCACAGTTTCATGGGCTTGTTGCCGGTCATGGCCCCTCAATTCGGGTTGGGCGATTTGCGTACTTTCCTCATGATGTGTATGCGGGGCCGAGAGTGAGGGACCGACGCTCGCGCGGCGCCGATGTTCAGATGAACACCACCCGGATGGCCCCAAGGGGCCCGAGAAAGCGGTGAGGGCGGCGAAAATCACAGCGTGGGGGCGTTTTGTGGAGTGCCGAGGTCCGTTTCGACTGCTGTGCGCGGGGCCGGAGTTGGGGGCGGATCCAGGTCACCGATCGATATCGGTCGGTGTGTATAGTCGGGCGCCAGAAGTCCCCTACGTCAAGGAAAGACGAGGTCGCGCGGTGAAGAAGCTTCTCCTGGTCGCACTGGCCGCCATCGGCGGGCTCCTCGTGTACCGCCAGATCCAGGCGGATCGCGCCGAGCAGGATCTGTGGACGGAGGCGACTGACTCCGTGCCCACGGGTTCGTGAGTCATCGACACCAGTCTCTTCACAGGCCCCGGTCGCTTTTGCGGCCGGGGCCTTGTGCTGTGCAGGGGCACGGGAGGGCTCAGGGGACTTTGTTCGCTTGCGTGAAGAGGGTGGTTGCGCGAGCGAAGGTGGGGGTGGCGCGGTTGCGTCGGTGGCGGGGGCGTGGTGGTGTCCGCGTGGCGGCGGGCGGGCAGGACGGTCGGGACGGCTGGGACGGCTGAGTTCGCGACGAGGGGTGGCGCGTGATGGGGCGGCGGCTTGGCGGGGGCTGGGGCGCGGCGGCGGTCTGCGCGGTGGTGGGGGCGGCGGGGGTGTTCCCGGGACAGGCCTGGGGAGCGGGGACGCCTGCTCCGTACGGCTTCGCTGAGGGCGCCGAGACGATCGACGGCGCGGTGAGCAACGTAGAAGGGCGTCGGCTCAGCCCAGGGAAGGTCTACAGGAGTGCCCTCCCGCGCGCGGGGCAGCGTTTTTACCGTCTGGAGCTGGGGGCCGAGGAGAGCGCGTACGTCGCGGTGACCGCGGTTCCCGCGGTCGGCAGCAAGGTGTCGTACGCCGATGGGGTCGAGGTCTCCGTTCAGGACGCCGACGGAAACAACTGCAGCCCCCTGGAGTCGCAGGAGGCCAGGTTCGGGGCTTCGGAGAGTCCGCGTCCCCTTACGGCCACGGCGGCGCGCAGGGTCGGCCCTGACGAGAAGAGCTGCGTGGGGGCGGGCACGTACTACGTACTCGTCGAGCGGGTCGGCGCCCCGGAGTCCTCCCGCGAGAGCTGGGACCTGGAGCTTCGGGTCGCGTCGGAACCCGCGCTGCGGACGGAAGGACCGACGGCCCCGCCGCGGTCCTGGAACTCCGCGTCCCCCGTCGCGCCGGTCGGCGAGCGGAAGGTGCGCGAGGGCGGTACGAGCTTCAACCGTGCGCGGGCGCTGGGGAGAGGTGTCTGGGGGGACAGCATCGGGCCCGGTGAGACGCTCTTCTACCGGGTGCCGGTCGACTGGGGTCAGCGGCTCTCCGTCGGTGCGGAGCTGGGCAGCTCCAGGGGCGCCGGTGGCGGTGGCGGTGGACGGGGTGGCAGGGGGTATGTCTCGTCCGCGCTGGTCATGGCGGTGGCCAATCCGGTGCGCGCGGAGGTCGATGACGTGGACACGGCTTACGACGGGAAGCAGAAGTCGGCGGTACTGGATCCGCTGCCGCCGGTCGCGTACGAGAACCGCTTCGCTCCGGAGGATGGGGTGGCCGCGATGCGGTTCGCCGGTTGGTACTACGTGTCGGTCCACCTCAGCGCGGAAGTGGCGGAGACGTTCGGCGGGGCTCCGGTGGATCTGACGCTTCGGGTGGACGTCGACGGGGCGGCTCGGCCGGGTCCGGCGTACGCGGGGTCGTCCGTGCCGGCCGGTGAGTTCGACGTCACGGAGCGGGACGCGGAGGCCGCACGGCGCGGGGAGACGGCTGTCGGGGGCGACGACCGGGCGATGGCGGTTCTTGCCGTCGGCGGGATCGGGGCCGGGGTGGTGCTGTTGGGCGTCCTCGCCGGGTGGACGCTGATCGCGCGGCGGAGGGCGGCGGTCGAGACGGCGGCGCCGGGTGGCGGGCAGCGCGGGGCGGGCGGGGTGCGCCCGGCCGTCAGAGCTGCGTCAGGGCCCAGAGGCCGACCGTGAGGCAGACCAGCGCGAGGAGAAGCATCGGCACCGCGACCTTCGCGGGCGGGCCCGGGCGCCTTCGCGGGGCGTGGGAGGCCGGTGGGCAGGGCGTGGAGATCGCCTGGTTCAGGGGTGGGACCTGCGTGGTGTGAGCGCTGTTGGGGGGAGCAGGGGCGTGGGGGTGGTGCACTGCGGACGTCACGGCGTGTGCGGGGTCGTGGGGCGCGGGCTGGTAGGGGGAGTTGACGTGTGTGGGTTCGGGCGAGGGGGCCTGCGGGGGCCGCAGGGGCGGGGGGAGGTGGAAGCTGCCGGTCGCTGAGGGGAGGTTGGTCGCCGAAGTCGAGGCCGAAGCCGAGGCCGAAGCCGAGGCCGGGCTGGTCGGCGGGGCAGGTGAGGGGCCCGGGGGGCCGGGTGTCGGCGCGGGCCCCGGAGGGCCGGGTGGAGGAGGTGTCGGCGCGGTGGGCGGGGGTGCTGGGGCGGAGGGGGTGCGGGGGTGGTTCGGTTGCGGAGAGTGGCGTATGTGGGTGGGGGTGGGGGCTGGGTGAGGTGCGGCGGCTGGGCTTGGCTGGGGTGCTGAGGCGGGGACCGGTTGAGGCGCGGGTGCTGGGCCTGGCTGCGGTGTTGAGGTGAGGCCCTGCTGAGGTGTGGGCGTGGCGTTCTGGGGTGCAGGGATGGGACCCGGCTGACGTGCGGAGGCGGGGTTGGGCTGAGGTGCGGGTGCCGGGCCCGACCAGGGCGTTGGGGCGGGGCCCGGCTGAGGCGCGGGAGTGGCGTCCGGCTGGGTTGCAGGGGCGGGGCCCGGCTGAGGTGCGAGGGCAGGGCCTGGGTGGGGGGCTGGGGTGAGGCTCGGCTGAGGTGTGGGGGTGGGGGGTGGTTCAGGGGTTGGCTTGGGGGATGCCGTCAGGGGGGATTGGGGCGCGGAGGGCAGGGGGCCCTCGGGGGTGAAGCCCGGGGGTAGTGGGGGGAGTTGGTCGAAGATCTCGATGAGTTCGTCGTCCGGGCCGGGCTCGGGCAGCATCTCGGCGGCACACGCCAGCGCCTTGCGCGCACCCGTCGCGGTGCGGAAGCGCGCCTGGGGGTCCGGCTGGAGCAGGGTCGCGATGACCTGCCAGAGCGGCTCCGGCATACCGCGGGGGGCGCCGGGAGTGCCGTGCTCGGCGTAATGCTCGATCAGCGCCTTCGCGTCCGGCTTGGCGCCCTCCAGAAGGTAGAGGGCGACCAGGCCGACGGCGAAGAGATCGGCGGCGCAGTCCGGCTCCGCTCCCAGCATCTGCTCCGGGGCGAAGTAACCGGGCGTTCCCACCACGTAGTCGGTCTCGGTGAGCCGGGGCTCGCCCTTGCGCATCGAGATGCCGAAGTCGGACAGGCGCAGATGGGGGCGCCCGGCGCCGGTGGCTTCGAGCAGGATGTTGGCCGGCTTGATGTCGCGGTGGACCACGCCCTCGGCGTGCACGGCCGCGAGACCGGAGAGGAGCTGGTCGAGGAGCGTACAGACGAAGCGGGGCGGCAGCGGGCCGTAGTCCCCGATGACGTGCGCCAGGGAACCGCCGCCGACCAGGTCCATGGTGAACAGGACCTTGTCGTCGTCGGCGGCCCAGCTGGCGGGCGCGAGCACATGGGGATGGTCGATCCGCAGGGCCTGTTCCCGCACGAACCTCAACAGGGCGTGCGCGTCGCTCTGTTGCAGGACCTTGGCGGCCACGTACCGGCGCCGCCGGTGGTCCCAGGCGCGCCAGACCGCTCCGGCTCCCCCGTGCCCGATCGGATCGACCAGTCCGTACCGACCGGCGAAGACCTCACCCATGGTCGCGCTCCGCTCCCCTTCCGGGCCGCGTGGCGGCCCGGTCGACGGATCAGCTCCAGATCAGCCCGGATCAGCCCCCGGACCAGCCCGGATCAGCCCGGGATCAGCTCTGGTGCGCCTCGTAGTGGGCGACCGCGTCCGCGGTGCGCCCGGCGCCGTACACCCGGAGGAACTCTGCCAGCTCCGGATGGGTGGGGGCGAGGGAGTCGGCGGCGTCGATGATGTCGCCGGCGGCCGCGACGGAGCGCAGCAGCGACTGGATCTCGCGCACCACGCGCTTGACCGTGGGCGCGCCCGAAGTGGTCGCCGTCTGCGAGGTGTTGGTGAGGACGGAGCCGCCCTGGGACTTCTTGATCTCGTCCATGCGGTCGGTCGCCTCGGCGGCGCTGACGCTGCCGTCCGCGACCTGGCCCGCCAGTTCCTGGAGGAGCTGGACGCGCTGGACCACCGCGGGGTTGCCGATCTTGGCGCGCTGACCGCTCATCAGCTGGGACAGCATGGGCGCGGAGAGACCGAGGACTCCGGCGAGGCGCGCCTGGTTCAGGCCCAGGTCATCGATGAGGCGACGGAAGAGCGCCCCCAGCGGCTCCCCGTACCAGTTCCGCTGGAGCTCTCGTGCTCTCGCGGTGGTGTCCTGCTGTGCGGCGTCCATTGCGTCTCCCCATCGCTTCCCCTAAGACCGTGGTTCGCTGCCGCGAACCACGTCGTGCATCTTACGGAGCGTGGTCGTCGACCGGGACCCCCAATCCTTTTGCGGGATCCGGGGGGAGACCCGGTACTCTGGTCTGCGACGCGCGCCGGGAGGTGATTCCTCCGGTCCGGCGCATCGTTCTCGGGGCCTTAGCTCAGTTGGTAGAGCGCTGTCTTTGCATGGCAGATGTCAGGGGTTCGACTCCCCTAGGCTCCACATCGGCTTCACAGCCCAAGAGCCCCCCTGACCTGCGGAAACGCGGGTCAGGGGGGCTCTGCGCGTGCATGGCTTCAGTACCGGGCGTTCATGGCTTCAGCACCGGCCCCGGTCGGCGCCGGAGCAGGTAGACGCCCGCGGTCGACACCAGAAGCGTCATGCAGGCGATGAACACAAGCCCGGCGCCCTCCAGGCCCATCGGCCCCGCCAGGAGTCCGACGCCGATCACCGGCACCGAGATGCCCGCGTAGGCCACCACGAACAGTGCCGAGATCACCGCCGCCCGCTGGTTCGCCTCGGACGCCGCGGCCACCGCGGCGAGCGAGCCGCGGAACGCCAGCCCGTGCCCGACGCCGCCGACGAGCGCGCTCAGCACCACCAGCGGCAGCAGATCCCACCACAGCGCGCCCGCCAGCAGGGCGAGACCGCCGAGGAGCGCGGCGCAGCCCAGCGGCAGTGAACGGCCCAAGCCGAACCGCCCGACGGCCAGTTGGCCGGCGGTCGAGGCGAAGAAGGCCAGCGCGACGATCAGCCCGCTCACCGCGTGGTTGCGCACGTCCAAGGAGTGGGCGAGGAAGGACGGGCTGACCGACGTGAAGACGCCGAACAGGGCGAACCCCACGAAGGTCGCGGCCGCCGCCGGGCCGAAGACCGTCCGCACCCGCGGGGGCAGCCCGGGCCGCTGCGGCCGGACGGTACTGAGCGGCCGCCGCTCCCGCACGGTCTCCGGGAGCCGCAGCAGAACGGCGGCCGAGCACGCCACGAGGGCGAGATGGACGGCGAACGGCAGGTACAGCGGCCCGTCGGCGTACTGCGCGAGCACCCCGGCGAGCAGCGGCCCGCACCCGAGCCCGCCCATGTTGGCGGCGGTCGCGAGGAAGGTGGCCCGCGAGGTCCCGCCCTGCGGTGCCAGTTCCATGACGTACGCGGTGGCGGCCCCGGTGAACAGGCCGGCGGACAGCCCGGACAGCAGTCGGCCCACGTACAGCCAGCCCAGCGTGGTGGCGAAGAGGAAGCAGACGGCGCTCGCCGTCGCGGCCCCCAGGCCCCACAGCAGGACCGGGCGCCTGCCCACGGCGTCCGAGGCGTTGCCCGCAAGGAGCAGGACTCCGATGACGCCGACCGCGTAGACGGCGTACACGACGGTGACCGTGAGTTCGGAGAAGCCGAACTTCTCCTGGTAGAGGCCGTAGAGGGGAGTCGGCAGCGTCGTGCCGGCCATGCATACGGCGAACACCGCCCCGCCGAGCAGGCACGGGCGCCAGCCTCGAAGATCACCGTCCATACCGCTCCGGTCCGCCGGAGGCTGCCTCGACCAGGCCGTCCAGCCAGGCCTGGTGGCCTTTGAGTACGCGGCCATCGGGCAGGTCCTCGACCAGCCAGGCGTGCAGTACGTCCAGCGCGTTCTGCGTGGTCATGCGCTCACCCATACCCATATCCGTACCCGCACCCGGGAGGGTCGTATCGGGGTGTTGTCACACAAAAGAGGCGCTCGGTGCCGTCCGGGACGTTCCGGTCACTCCGCGAGGATCGTCGCGATGGCCTCGTGGGCCAGCGCCTCGGCGTACTGGTTGCCCAGGCGCGGGGCCAGTTCCAGGGTCTGGCGGTGCAGGCGCAGGGCCTCTTCGGGCAGGCCCGCGAGGCGGCAGGTCTCGGCGTAGCCGTAGAGGAAGTGGATCTTCCAGTGTTCCTCGAACACCTCGTCGAGCAGGGCGAAGGCCTCCCGGTGGCTGGCCAGTGCCTCCTCGTACCGGCCCATCCGACGCAGCGCGACGCCCCGGCAGTTGAGGCACCAGGCCTGGTTGTGCAGGTGCCCGTCCTCGCGGGCCAGCTCCAGGGCGCGGCACAGGTGTTCCGCCGCCTCGTCGGGGGCGTCGGGGGCGAGGGCCACGCCGAGGGTGAGGCGCGCCGTCAGGGCGGGTGGCCACGCCGGGTCGGTGTGGGGGGTGTCGAGCACCGCGCGGGCCCGTCGCGCGGCCTCCTCGCCGTGGCCCAGTTGCAGCATCGCCCAGGCCTCCGACGCGGCCGCGTGGGCCGCGCCCGTCGGGCTGCCGGACTTCTCGTACAGCTCCCCCGCGAGCCGGAAGAGCGCGAGCGGTTCCTCCACGTGTCCCGCGTCCCAGCTCAGATAGCCGCGGCGCAGGGCCAGTTCGGCTTCGGCACGGGTGTCGCCCGCCTGTGTATCGCCTGCCCGTGTGTCGCCCGCCCGGGACAACTGGAGCCCGGCCGCCTCGTACGCGGCGGCGGCCTCCGCCACCCGGCCCGCGTTGTAGCGCGCGAAGCCCAGGTCGCTGTGGGCCTCCGCCAGTTGGAGCGGATCGCCCAGGCGTTCGGCGGCGGCGAGGGAGCGCTCGAAGAGGACGTTGAGGTGGGTCGTGCCGCAGCGTCGGGCGAAGTACGCGCGCAGGAAGCGAGGCAGCTCGCAGACGTGCGCGTCGGCCCCGATGGCGGCCGCCGTCTCGAAGGCGGCCAGCAGGTTTCCGTACTCCGCGACCAGCCAGGCGAAGGCCGCGTTCCGGTCGGCGAACCGCGGCAGCTCGGCCGGCGGGCGGCCCGCGGCGGGTGGCCGGCCGGACGACAGGAACGGCATCGCGGCGTCGGCTGCGGCCGCCGCGTGCACGTAGTAGTCGAGCACCCGGCCCAGCGCCCGCTCCCGCTCCGCCGCCGGATCCTGCTCCGCCGCGGCCCGGCGCGCGTGCTGGTGCACCAGGTCGTGCAGCCGGTACTGGTCCACCGCGGGCTGCTGGACCAGGTGTGCGTCGAGCAGGTCCTCCAGCATCGTGCGGGCGCTGCGCAGCGGCACATCGGCCAGCGCCGCGACCACGTACTCGTCGAAGGTCGCCCCGGGCAGCAGGCCAAGGAGACGGAACAGGCGCGCCTGCGTCCGGTTCAGCTGCCGGACCGACATGGCGAACGCCGTGTCGAACTCGTCCGCGCCCTCCGCCAGCCGTTCGACGAGGATGCCCACGGTCCAGCCCGGCCGGTGCCGCAGCCGTGCCGCCGCCAGCCGCAGGGCGAGCGGCAGGTGTCCGCACAGGCGCAGCACCTCGGCGGCGGACTCCGGGTCGCGGGCCAGCCTGCCGTCGGCGCCGCCGGTGTCACCGCTGGCGCGGGCCAGCAGCTCCGCGCTCTCCCGGGGACTCAGCACGTCGAGTGAGACCGGGGGCACCTCGTCCAGCTCCAGGAGCCGGTTGCGGCTGGTGATCAGGGCGACCGAGGGGCCCGCGCCGGGCAGCAGCGGGCGGACCTGTTCGGCGTCGGCGGCGTTGTCGAGGACCACGACGACCCGGCGCCGGGCAAGCTCCGACCGCCAGCAGGCCGCCAGCTGTTCGATGCCCTCCTGCGGGACCCGCTCGGAGGGGACGTCGAGCGCGGAGAGCAGCATCCGCAGCGCTGAGTCGGGGTCGAGCGGCGGCCGGCCTTCGGTGAAGCCGTGCAGGTCCACATAGAGCTGGGCGTCCGGGAAGTCGGCGGCGAGCCGGTGCGCGGCGTGCACCGCCAGCGCGGTCTTGCCGACGCCCGCCATGCCGTCGACGGAGACCGCCCGGTGGCTGTCGAGCGCGGCGAACACGGCGGCGAGCCGCTCCTCGCGCCCGGTGAAGTCCGGCACGTCACGCGGCAGGTCGTTGCGGGGCACCGGCCGCATCTGGCGGGTGCTCTTCGGGGGCGCGGGCAAGGGGGTCGAGGTCCGTTCCCACAGGGGGCGCAGCGGGCGGGGGTCGCGTTTGACGAGGCGGCAGAGGGCGACCACCGCGGGCCAGGGCGGGACGGTCTGCCCGTTGAGGTAGCGCGACAGTGAGGAGGAGCTGAGGCCGGTGTCCCTGGCGAGGGCCCGTACGCCGAGGCCGGAAAGCTCCTGGAGCAGGCGCAGCCGGGCGGCCAGCTCGCTCTGGGGGTCGCCCTTCGCCGTGTGCTCGTACGCGTCCATCGTTCCCCCGCCTCGTCGGCTCCCCGTGCCCTGCGTCCCCGTCCCGCCCCGGCCGAAGTCTCCCGACCCAAGTCGCCGCTGGTCAAGGCCTGTTCAGCTGTCCCACGGTGTCCCAGCGCCGTGGTCCTGCCCGGCGGGGGCGGCTGTCATGGAGTCACACCCCGAGAGAACGAGGAGAAACCCCAGATGCAGTCCCGTATGAAGAACCCCGCCGTCGTCCTTTCCGACGCGATGCAGCCCATCCAGCAGCTCCTCAAGGCCGCGCAGGCAGGGGGCGTCGACGGTCAGACGCTGGAGCTGGTGCACCTGCGGGTCAGCCAGATCAACGGTTGCAGCTCCTGCGTCGACGGCGGTGCCAAGACCGCCCGTAAGGCCGGAGTGAGCGACGAGCGGCTCGCCGCGGTCGTCGCCTGGCGCGAGGCCCCGTACTTCACCGAGGAGGAGCGGGCGGCTCTCGCCCTTGCCGAGGCCGCGACGCGGCTCGCCGACCGTCCCGACCCGGTGAACGACGAGGTCTGGGACACGGCCGCCACCTACTTCGACGAGAAGCAGCTGGCCGCGCTCGTCCTGATGATCGGCGTCACCAACCTGTTCAACCGGCTCAACGCCACGACCCGCCAGATCGCCGGCGCCTGGGGCTGACGGACACCGGCCCGGGACGACCCAGCAGAGGGGCACGCTCTGAGGGGGCGGCGGGCCGAGACAGGAAGAGCGCGGGCGCTGTTTCACGTGAAACATCGAGGGGCGGGAGGCCACTGGCCTCCCGCCCCTCAACGCTGCGTGGCGTGCGTCAGCTCCGCTTGTCCCGGTCCGCCGCCTCCGCCTCGGCCTGCTTGGCCTGGACCTCGGGGTCGAGGGCCGCCTGGTCACTGCCGTCGACCGAGGTCAGCGGCGTGGTGTCCGGGACCTCGGTGGCCGCGGGCGGCTCGACGAGCCAGTCGGGGTTGGCCTGCTTGTCCCACCACTTCCAGGCGGCGAAGGCACCACCGGCGAGGATGCCGACGACGGCGAGCCTCTTGGCGATGCGGCCGTTCCTGGCCCGGCGCTCGTGCTTGCGGATCAGGCGCTGGACCTCCTTCACGGAGACCTGGCCGCGGAGCGCGGCGAGGGCGGCGGTGCTGCGGGCAGCGGCCTCCTCGCGGACGGGCTGGGCGGCGGCCACCGCGGACTCGATGCGGGGCTTTGAGTAGTCGGCGGCCTGGCGGGCGGCCTTGCGGGTGCGGATGGCCGCCTCGTGCGCCGCGTGGTCGACCTTCGGCGGCACATGCGTACGCGCCTGCTCGACGCGGGGGGCGACATGGGCGCCGTACTGGACACGGGCCTGTTCGGCCGCCTGTGACACCTTGGGTGCCAGCCGTGCACGCGCCTCCTGGGCGTAATGCGCGGCTCGGTCCTTGGCCGTGTCGGCGTATGGCGCCACCGCGTCCGCGGCGTGCCGCACGCTGTCCTTGGCCGAGCCGGTCGCGGCGCGCACGCTGTCGATGCGGGTCACGTGATCCTCCTCCTCGGTGGCGTATACGTATGTCACCTTTCCACCCTTTGAAAGATCATGCCTTCTGAATGGCACTCAGGCACGAGAGGGTGGGCATCCGGGTCAAGGGCGCCGACTCCGGCTGAACGGTGCGATAGGCGCTCTTCGCCGACAATGCCACGGATCCCCCCGGCGCGCGCCCACTCGGTGGCTACTCGTCGCAATCCGGTCCGTGCGAGGATCGGGGTGTCACAGAAGACAACGGAAGGCAGATCGTGGCTGAGCAGCTTTACGCCACCCTGAAGACCAACCAGGGCGACATCGTGGTCCGGCTCCTGCCGAACCACGCGCCCAAGACGGTCAAGAACTTTGTCGAGCTCGCTCAGGGCGAGCGCGAGTGGGTCCACCCCGCGACCGGACAGAAGACCACGGACCGCCTGTACGACGGCACGGTCTTCCACCGCGTGATCCAGGGCTTCATGATCCAGGGCGGCGACCCGCTGGGCAACGGCACCGGTGGCCCGGGTTACGAGTTCGGGGACGAGTTCCACCCGGACCTCTCCTTCAACAAGCCCTACCTGCTGGCGATGGCCAACGCCGGCCCGGGCACGAACGGCTCGCAGTTCTTCGTGACTGTGTCGCCGACCGCGTGGCTGACGGGCAAGCACACCATCTTCGGTGAGGTCGACGACCCGGCCAGCCAGAAGGTCGTGGACGCCATCGCGACGACCCAGACCAACCCGCGCACCGACCGCCCGGTGAGCGATGTGGTCATCGAGTCCGTGGTCATCGAGACCCGCGACGCCTGATCAGCGCGTACCCGCGCGTAGCGCGAGGGAACCGAACCGCCCCGCCCATCCGTAAAGGAAGGGCGGGGCGGCGCGTTGCCGTGTCGTGCCGTCACAGTGCCTTCGTACGGAGATTGAGGGGACCCCATGGAGCAGGTGCCAGGCAGCCCGCAGGAGCCGCGAGGGGCATCGGGCCTGCCCGTCTGCTACCGCCACCCGGACCGTGAGACCGGCATCACCTGCACGCGCTGTGAACGGCCCATCTGCCCCGAGTGCATGATCAGCGCCTCGGTCGGCTTCCAGTGCCCGGAGTGTGTGCGTGGCGGCTCGGGGACCGGTCACGACCCGGCGGCCAACCAGCCGCGCACGGTCGCGGGCGGCACGGTCACCGCCGATCCGCGTCTGATCACCAAGGTCCTTGTGGGGCTGAACCTCGCCCTGTTCCTGGTGCAGATGGCGGTCGGGGACCGCTTCACCGACCGGTACGACATGCTCGGGCTGGCCTTCGTCCCGGAATTCGGCTCGGTCGAGGGGGTCGCCGAGGGCCAGTGGTACCGCCTGGTCACAGCGATGTTCCTGCACGGCGGCGTCATGCACATCGCCTTCAACATGCTGAGCCTGTGGTGGATCGGCGGCCCGCTCGAAGCGGCGCTCGGCCGGGCCCGCTACCTCGCCCTCTATATGGCATCGGGCCTCGCGGGCAGCGCGCTGACGTATCTGCTCGCCGAGCCGAACCAGCCCTCGCTCGGAGCCTCCGGCGCCATCTTCGGTCTGTTCGGCGCGACCGCGATCCTGATGCGGCGCCTGAAGTACGACATGCGGCCGGTGCTCGCCCTGCTGGCGATCAACCTGCTCATCACCGCGTTCTGGCCCAGCATCGCGTGGCAGGCGCACGTCGGCGGTCTCGTGGGCGGCGTCATCGTCGGGTACGCCATGGTGCACGCGCCCCGCGAGCGGCGGAGCCTCATCCAGTACGGGAGCTGTGCGCTGGTGCTCGTCGCGGCCGTGGTGATGGTGCTCGTGAGGACCGGCCAGCTGACCTGAGCCCCCGTTGTCCACAGCGTGTGTTCGACCCTGTGCATGCGGTGGGGAACAACCGTGCCCCTCGTCGCTGACCTGGGTTTCCCCAGGAAGGACAAGGGGCGAGCGGCGTCGGCGAACCGGTGGTCCAGTCACACCGGCGTCAACCGGCGGAGAGTTATCCACAGATCTTCAGACCTTTTCCACTCGTGTGGATAGCGCTGTGGATAACTCAGGGCAAGGCTTGCGCGGAGGGGTCTACCTGCGCTCTGTGGAGGTGACTACTTCCCCTGGGCGGAGCGGACTACTTCCACTGCGTGGAGACGCCGAATCCCGCCGCGATGAAGCCGAAGCCGACCACGATGTTCCAGTTGCCGAGCGGGTCGATCGGCAGATTGCCGTCCGTGACGTAGAAAACGACGATCCAGGCGAGTCCGATGAGGAACAGCGCCAGCATCACGGGAGCCACCCAGCTGCGGTTGGTCAGCTTGATGGCCGTCGCCTTCTTGGAGGGCGGCGGCGTGTAATCGTCTGCTGCCTTCTTGCGGATACGTGACTTCGGCACGAGGGTCTCTCCTGTCGATGCGCTGCGTGGCCGCGCAGGTAACTGTGGGCTGGCGCCGGGCGGGACACCACGGGGAGCTGAGGCCTCCCCCGGGCGTCCGTTAGCGTAGTGCTTCCGCGGCGCTGAAGGAGATAAGGGTACGTTGAGCAATTCTGCCGACTCCCCCAAAGGTGCCGGTCGTCGCATCCGATGGCGTCCGGTTCGGGTGCTTACGGGCGCCGTTTTCGCGCTCGCCGGCCTGATTTTCTTCACCAGTTTCAACACGGCCAAGGGCACCAACATCCGTACGGACGCATCACTGCTGAAACTCTCCGACCTGATTCAGGAGCGCAGCCACAAGAACGGCGCGCTCGACGAGTCCAACGGCTCCCTGCGCGACGACGTCGAATCGCTCGCCCAGCGCGACAACGGCGGCACCAAGGCCGACGACGCCCGGCTCAAGGCCCTGGAGGAGAACGCCGGCACCAAGGAGCTGACCGGCGAGGCCGTCACGGTCACCCTCGCGGACGCCCCGCCCGACGCCACCGCCAAGCTCCCCGGCTACCCCGAGCCCCAGCCGAACGACCTGGTCATCCACCAGCAGGACCTCCAGGCCGTGGTCAACGCCCTGTGGCAGGGCGGCGCCAAGGGCATCAAGGTCATGGACCAGCGGCTGATCTCCACGAGCGCCGTGCGCTGCGTCGGCAACACCCTGATCCTCCAGGGCCGCGTCTACTCCCCGCCCTACAAGGTGACCGCCGTGGGTGACCCCGACAAGCTCAAGAACGCCCTCGCCGCGTCCCCCGAGATCCAGAACTACATGCTGTACGTCAACGCGTACGGCCTCGGCTGGAAAGTGGACGAGGACGGGGCGGTGACTCTTCCCGGCTACTCGGGCACAGTGGATCTCCACTACGCGAAGCCCGTGGAGTGAGGCGGAGCCAGCCTCGGGGAGGGGCCGCCCTGTGTCCGTGCGTGCGCTCGTCAGGACCTTCAGCGAACTGTGCGTCACCGTCGGCGCGCTGATCGTCCTCTTCGTGGTCTACGTCCTGTTCTGGACCGGTGTGAAGGCCGACAGTGCCATGGACGACCAGATCGACCGGCTCCAGGACCGGTGGGCACAGGACTCGGCACCCACGGGGGCGGACGGCGGCGGGGACGCCGTCGAGGCCGCCCCGAAGAAGCCCGGCCCCTACAAGGACGGCGAGCCCTTCGCCGTGATGTACATCCCGCGGTTCGGTTTCACGTGGAACAAGCCCGTGCTCCAGGGCACCGGCACCGACGTGCTGAAGAAGGGCCTCGGCCACTACGCCTCCACCGCGCGGCTGGGACAGCCGGGCAACTTCGCCGTGGCCGGGCACCGCCGCACCTACGGCGACCCCTTCAAGGACTTCCCGAGACTGCGGCCGAACGACCCCGTCGTGCTCACCGACGGCACCACCTGGTTCACGTACCGCGTCGCCAGGAAACCGCACAAGACCGTTCCCGGCGATATCGGCGTCATCGATCCCGTCCCGCGCCGGTCCGGCTTCGACGGGCCTGGCCGATACCTCACCCTCACGACCTGCGAACCGGAGTGGGGCCGCAGCCACCGGCTGGTCGTCTGGGCGCATCTGGATGCCACCCAGCCCGTGGACGCCGGGAAACCGGAGGCACTGCGCCGTTAGTCTGTTGCCGTACGGCGAGAGAGGCCTGTTGCCGTACGCGACGGAAGGGACGGCATGTACGGCTGGATCTGGCGGCATCTGCCGGGAAACGCATGGGTGAGGGCACTGATTTCCCTGGTGCTCGTCTTCGCGGTGGTCTATCTGCTGTTCCAGTACGTCTTCCCCTGGGCCGAGCCGCTGCTGCCCTTCAACGACGTCACCGTGGACGGCCAGTGAGCACCCCCGGCGGCGACCGCCGCACCCGCGTCCTGGTCGTGGACAACTACGACAGCTTCGTCTTCAACCTCGTCCAGTACCTGTACCAGCTGGGCGCCGAGTGCGAGGTGCTGCGCAACGACGAGGTCGAGCTGCGGCACGCGCAGGACGGCTTCGACGGCGTCCTGCTCTCACCGGGCCCCGGCACCCCCGAGCAGGCGGGCGTCTGCGTCGAGATGGTGCGGCACTGCGCGGCGACCGGCGTGCCCGTCTTCGGCGTCTGTCTCGGCATGCAGTCGATGGCGGTGGCGTACGGCGGTGTGGTCGACCGCGCCCCGGAGCTGCTGCACGGCAAGACCTCGCTCGTACGCCACGAGGGCAAGGGCGTCTTCGCGGGGCTGCCGTCGCCGTTCACCGCGACCCGCTACCACTCGCTGGCCGCCGAGCCGGCCACGGTCCCTGCGGATCTTGAGGTCACGGCGCGCACGGAGGACGGCATCATCATGGGGCTGCGCCACCGCGAACTGCCGGTCGAGGGCGTGCAGTTCCACCCGGAGTCCGTACTGACCGAGCACGGCCACCTCATGCTCGCCAACTGGCTTGCGGAGTGCGGCGACAGCGGGGCCATCGGCCGATCGAGTGGGCTCGCCCCGGTGGTGGGCAGGGCCACGGCGTGACGGCCGCGTCGGACGCGGGGGAGCCGGGCGCGGGTGCGGATCCGCTGCCGGGGCAGCATCCCTCCCCGTGGTTCCGCAGCGCGTCGGTGGAACCAGAGCCGCAGCCGCAGCCGCAGCCGCAGCCACAGCCGTACTCCGGCGACTGGTACGCGGCCCCGGAACCGGCGCAGGGCCCCCCTGAACCCACGTACGAGCAGCTCTACGGCGCCTACGCCCCCGAGCCGATAGCCGACGACGAGACGGTCGGCCTGCGCACCGCGGACACCCGCCGCGCCATCGAGCCGGAGCCCGGCCGCCCCGCCGAAGGCACGGCCGCCACCGGGAGCACGGCCGCCACCGAGGGCGCGGTCGCCACCGGGGGCAGGGCCGCCCGTCGCAAGGCGGCCAAGAAGGGCGGCACACCCGTCGCCGCTCCCCGGCCGGGCGCCGCTCCCCTCTCCCGCGTCGAGGCCCGCCGCGCGGAGCGTGCCCGCAGGCCCTCGCCCGGCGCGGTGATCAGCCGGGGGCTCGGCGAGGTCTTCATCACCGTGGGCGTGCTGATGCTGCTGTTCGTCACCTACCAGCTGTGGTGGACGAACATCCGGGCCCAGCAGCAGGCCGACGGCGCCGCCCACGACCTCCAGGAGGACTGGGCGAGCGGCAAGGGCAAGCCGGGCGCGTTCGAGCCGGGCCAGGGCTTCGCGCTGCTGCACATCCCCAAGCTGGACGTCGTCGTGCCGGTCGCCGAGGGCATCGACAAGCAGCAGGTCCTCGACCGCGGGATGGCCGGCCACTACAACGAAGGCGCCACCAAGACCGCGATGCCCGACGCCGAGAAGGGCAACTTCGCGGTGGCGGGCCACCGCAACACCCACGGCGAACCCTTCCGGTACATCAACCGCCTGGAGCCGGGCGACCCCATCGTCGTGGAGACGCGGGACAAGTACTTCGTCTACAAGATGGCGAGCATCCTGCCGCAGACGGACCCCGGCAACACCCGCGTGCTCGACCCGGTCCCGCGGGGCAGCGGCTTCACGAAACCCGGGCGCTACATCACACTGACCACCTGTACCCCGGAATTCACGAGCAAGTACCGAATGATCGTCTGGGGCAAGATGGCCGAGGAACGGCCGCGCAGCAAGGGCAAGCCGAGCGCGCTCGTCAACTAGAAGTGTGAGAACGGGGCAGAACCAGTGGCAGCCACGACCGAAGACGACGAGAAGCAGGCTGAGGCGCCCGCTCCGGCGCCCGCACCACGACGCCGGGGCCGCGGCCCCCTCGCCACGGCGGTCAGCGTCTTCGGCGAACTCCTGATCACCGCGGGCCTCGTCCTCGGCCTCTTCGTCGTCTACTCCCTGTGGTGGACGAACGTCGTCGCCGACCGCGAGGCGCACAAGCAGAGCGACAGGATGCGCGACCGCTGGGCGGGCGGCCCGGGCAGCGTCGACACCAGGGGCGGCATCGGCTTCCTGCACGTCCCCGCGATGGGCGGCGGTGAGATCCTGGTCAAGCCGGGCACCGACAGCAAGCTCCTCAACGACGGCGTCGCCGGTTACTACAAGAAGCCGGTCAGGTCCGCCATGCCCGAGGACGAGAAGGGCAACTTCGCGCTGGCCGCGCACCGCGACGGGCACGGCGCGAGGTTCCACAAGATCGACAAGATCAAGAAGGGCGACGCGATCGTCTACGAGTCGCGGGACAAGTGGTACATCTACAAGGTGTACGCGACCCTGCCGTCGACCTCGAAGTACAACGTGAAGGTCCTCGACCCGATCCCCAGGGAGTCGGGCGTGAAGAAGGCCGGCCGCTACATCACGCTGACGACCTGCACGCCGGTCTTCACCTCCAACTACCGCTATGTCGTGTGGGGCGAGCTGGAGCGGATCGAGAAGGTCGACCACGACAGGACGCCCCCGGCGGAGCTGAAGTGAGCGTCTGACCAGTCGGTGCACGACAGAGCCCCGGTACCGCTCGGGTACCGGGGCTCTGTCATACGCGGCTGACGGATCAGTCCGACGGATCAGGCGGCTGACGGGTCAGTCCTCGTAGGGGTCCCAGCCCTGGCGGGAGTCGCGCTGCGAGAGGCCGCCGATGAAGCCGCCGCCGTCGTCTCCGCCGCCGATTCCGCCGTTGCCGTTGCCGCCGCCGTTGCCGTTTCCGCCGTTGTCGCCGCCGCCACCGCCACCGCCCGCGGTGGTCAGGTTGACCGCCGTGCCGGGCTCCGCCTTCTGGCCCGCGTCCGGCGAGGACTGGACCACGAAGGCGTCGTCGTCCTGCGGGCCCGTGATGGTGCCGACCGACAGGCCGGCGTCCTCGATGGCCTTGCGGGCGTCCTTCAGCTTCTGGCCGACCACCGTCGGGACGGTGGTCTCCTCGGGCGCCTTCGCGACCTGGACGGTGACGGTGGAGCCGGGGTCGGCGAGGGTGCCGGCCGACGGCGTGGTCTTGATGACCTTGCCCTCGTCGACCTCGTCACTGGCGACATCCGACCGCTGGGGGGTGAAGCCGCTGTCCGTGATCTGCTTCGCGGCCGCCTCGTAGGACTGGCCGGTCACGTCGGGGACCGCGCTCTGCTTCTTCTCCTTGGCGACCGTGAGCGTGATGGTCTCGCTCTTCTCGATCTTGCTGTCGCCCGGCGGGTCCTGGTCGATGACCTTGCCGGGAGTCCGGTCGGACTCCTCGTTCTCCCTCTCGATGGAGGTGAACCCCTTGGCCTTGAGCTGGCTCCTGGCCTCTTCGAAGCTCAGCCCCTGCACGTCCGGGACGAGGATCTTCGGCGAGCCCGTCGACACCGTCACCGTGACCGTGTCGCCCTTCTTGACGTCGGCGTCCACCCCGGGGCTCTGGTCGCAGACCTCGCCCTTGGGGTACTTCGCGCACGCCTTGCGGTCGCCGACGGCGAACTTGAGACCGACGTTCGTGGCCGACTCCTTGGCCTCGGCCTCGGTCTCGCCGATGAGGTTCGGCGCCTTCAACGAGTCGTCGGTGCCGTTCCCGCTGAACGCGTACTTCCCGATGAGGATCGCCCCCACCAGGACCAGCACGCCCGCCAGGATCAGCAGCCACGTCGAGGTGTTGTTCTTCTTCTGGCGCCGCCCGTGCCCGCCCTCGTCGTGGCCGTAGCCCCCGCCGTCGGCGTCGACCGGCGGCATCATGGACGTCTGGCCGCCGCCGTTCTGCGGGCGCAGCATCGCCGTCTGCTGGTCGTTCGGGTGGCCGCCGTAGCCCACCGCGCCCATGGCGGCGGTGGCCGCGACGGGCTGGCCGTCCAGGCACGCCTCGATGTCGGCGCGCATCTCGTCGGCCGACTGGTAGCGGTAGTCCGGATCCTTGGTGAGGGCCTTCAGGACGATGGCGTCCATCTCCGGAGTGATCTCTCCGTCGAAGACGCTGGGGGCCTGCGGCTCCTCGCGTACGTGCTGGTAGGCGACCGCGACCGGGGAGTCGCCGACGAACGGCGGCCGGACGGTGAGCAGCTCGTAGAGCAGACAGCCGGTCGAGTACAGGTCGGAGCGGGCGTCGACCTGCTCGCCCTTGGCCTGCTCCGGGGAGAGGTACTGTGCCGTGCCGATGACCGCCGCGGTCTGCGTCATCGTCATGCCGGAGTCGCCCATGGCGCGGGCGATGCCGAAGTCCATGACCTTGACCTGGCCGTTGCGCGTCAGCATGACGTTCGCGGGCTTGATGTCGCGGTGGACGATGCCGTTCCGGTGGGAGTACTCCAGGGCCTGGAGGATGCCGATCGTCATCTCCATGGCCCGCTCAGGCAGCAGCTTGCGGCCGGAGTGGAGGAGCTCGCGCAGCGTGGAGCCGTCGACGTACTCCATCACGATGTACGGGATGGAGACACCGTCGACGTAGTCCTCGCCGGTGTCGTAGACCGCGACGATCGCCGGGTGGTTGAGCGAGGCGGCAGACTGGGCCTCACGGCGGAACCGGGCCTGGAACGACGGATCGCGGGCGAGGTCGACCCGCAGCGTCTTCACCGCCACGGTGCGTCCGAGGCGGGTGTCGTGCGCGAGGTAGACCTCCGCCATCCCACCACGGCCGAGCACCTGGCCCAGCTCGTACCGGCCGCCGAGGCGACGCGGCTCTTCCATAGCTAATCCAGCCCTCTCCGTCGGTCCCGACCGCACCTTTGTGTGGTCCGGCGGTGTGCTGTCCGGGCATACGGTACCCGGCTCGACTTGCGTGACCCGGACGTGACCGTCAGCCGATACCGGACCGGTACCGCAACGTGCACCGATGTCGAGTGGCCGTGACGGGCGTCACTTCTTGCTCTTGATGACCGCTTCCATCACGGACTTGGCGATGGGCGCGGCGAGCCCGCCACCGGAGATGTCACCGCGGTCGGCGTCGCTGTCCTCGACGACCACGGCGACGGCGACCGGCGACCCGGAGTCCGTCTTGGCGTACGAGATGAACCAGGCGTAGGGGTTCTTGCTGTTCGCCACACCGTGCTGGGCCGTGCCCGTCTTGCCTCCGACGGTGACGCCGGGGATCTGGGCGTTGGTTCCGGTGCCTTCCTCGACGACCGTCTCCATCATCTCCTGGAGCTTCTGGGCGTTCTCCTTCGACAGCGGCTCGCTCATCTCCTTGGGCGAGTGCTTCTCGATGACGTCCAGGTTCCGCGCCTGCAGCTCGCTGACCATGTACGGCTCCATGAGCGTGCCGTCGTTGGCGATCGCGGAGGCGACCATGGCCATCTGGAGCGGGGTCGCGGCGGTCTCGAACTGGCCGATGGAGGAGAGCGCGGTCTGCGGCTTGTCCATCTCCTCGGGGAAGTGCGAGGCGTTGGAGCGGACCGGCACGAACTGCTGTTCGTTGAACCCGAACTCCTTCGCCGTCTCCAGCATCTTGTCCTTGCCGAGATCGGAGCCGATCTTGCCGAAAACGGTGTTGCAGGAGACCCGCAGCGCCTCACGCAGCGTGGCGTTCTTGCAGGGGATGTTCCCCTCGTTCTTCAGCGGGGTGGTGGTGTTCGGCATGGTCCACGGCAGCGGCGACTTGGTCTTCTCGTCGATGCCGTCGTACAGGCCGTGCTCAAGGGCGGCCGCCGCCGTGACCACCTTGAAGGTGGAGCCGGGCGGATAGGTCTCGCGCAGGGCGCGGTTGACCAGCGGCCTGTTCTCCTTGTCCTTGTCGAGTTCGAGGAACTTCTCGGCCTCTTCGTTGGTGTTGCCCGCGAAGTCGCCGGGGTCGTACGAAGGGGTGGAGGCCAGCGCCAGGATCGCGCCCGTCGACGGGTCGATGGCGGCGACGGCGCCCTTGCCCTTGCTCTTCAGGCCGTCGTACGCGGCCTTCTGCGCGGCGGAGTTGAGGGTCGTGACGACATTGCCGCCCTCCTTCTTCTCGCCGGTCAGCATGTCCAGGGTGCGGCGGAAGAAGAGCCGGTCGTCGTTGCCGGTCAGGATGCCGTCGTCGATGCTCTCCAGCTGCGTGGCGCCGATGCGCTGCGAGGAGTACCCGGTGATGGGGGCCCACATGGGCCCGTTCTTCCAGGTGCGCTTGTACTTCAGGTCGCTGCCCGGGGTGGCCTTCGAGCCGGTGATGGGCTTGCCGTCGACGATGATGTCGCCGCGCGGCTGGGAGTAGCGCTCGATGGTGACGCGGCGGTTCTTCTCGTGCTTGGCCAGGGTGTCGGCCTGGACGTACTGGAGCCAGTTGTCCCGGGCGAGCAGGGCGAGGACGAGCAGCCCGCAGAAGATCGCGATCCGGCGCAGGGGCTTGTTCACGGTCGGACCACCTGGGTCATTTCGGCGTCGGGGTTCGGGGCGGGGGACGGCGCGGGACGGCGCGCGGTGTCGCTGATCCGGAGCAGGATGCCGACCAGCGCCCAGTTGGCGATGACGGACGAACCGCCGTACGCCAGGAAGGGCATGGTCATACCGGTCAGCGGGATCAGGCCCATGACGCCGCCGGCGACGACGAAGACCTGGATGGCGAAGGCTCCGGAGAGGCCGATCGCCAGGAGCTTGCCGAACGGGTCGCGGGCGGCGAGGGCCGTGCGGACACCGCGCTCGACGATCAGGCCGTAGATCAACAGGATCGCCATGACGCCGGCCAGACCCATCTCCTCGCCGAAGGTGGCGAGGATGAAGTCGGAGTTGGCGGCGAAGCCGATGAGGTCGGAGTGGCCCTGGCCGAGTCCGGTGCCGAGGACACCGCCGGAACCGAACGCCATCAGCGACTGGGCGATCTGGTCACTGTTGTTCTGGATGACCGAATCGGAGAACGGGTTCAGCCAGGCGTCCACACGCTGCTGTACGTGGGGCTCGAAAGAGGCCACGCTGACCGCGCCGACGGCGGACATCAGCAGACCGAACACGATCCAGCTGGTGCGCTCGGTGGCGACGTAGAGCATCACGACGAACATGCCGAAGAACAGCAGCGACGTACCGAGGTCGGTCTCGAAGACGAGGATCAGGATCGACATCGCCCAGACGACGATGATCGGCCCGAGGTCGCGGCCGCGCGGCAGGTACAGGCCCATGAAGCGGCGGCTGGCCAGGGCGAGGGCGTCGCGCTTCACCATCAGATAGCCGGCGAAGAAGATCGCGATGACGATCTTCGCGAACTCACCGGGCTGGATGGAGAATCCGCCGACCCGGATCCAGATCTTGGCGCCGAAGACATTCATGCCGAGACCCGGCACGAGCGGCAGCAGCAGCAGGACGAGGGCGCCGACCATGGAGATGTACGTGTAGCGCTGCAGGACGCGGTGGTCCTTGAGCAGGAGCAGCACACCGACGAAGAGCGCGACGCCGATCGCGGAGTACATCAGCTGGTTCGGCGCGGCCTCGACGAAGTTCTTGCGCTGCTGGAGCTTCTCCGACTGGTCGAGCCGCCAGATGATCACAAGGCCGAGGCCGTTGAGCAGCGTGGCCAGCGGCAACAGCAATGGATCCGCATACGCGGCGAACTTGCGTACGACGATGTGGCCGACGCCTGCGAGCAGGCCGAGCCCCATTCCGTACCCGAGCATGCCGGTGGGCAGCTCGCCGGTGAGCGCGAGGCCCACGTTCATATAGGCGAACAGCGGGATGACGACCGCGAACGCGAGCAGCGCGAGCTCGGTGTTGCGCCGGCTCGGCGCCCCGATCGCGCCGATCGTCGACGTGTGTGTAGTACTGCTCATGGCGTGCAGAGGCCCCCAACGGCTGCTTACTGCTTACCGCACAGCGGGACCAGCTTCTGCTCATCCTCGGAGAGGCTGGGGCCGGGTGTGGGAGTCGGTGCGGTCTTGGACTTGTTCTTGTCGGTCGTGCTGTTCTTGTCGTTCTTGCCGGTCGGGTCCGACGACGGGTTGGTGGTGGGGTCGTCGCCCGGGGCCTTGGTCACGCCGGTCGCGCCGCCCGCCTCGCCCTCGCCGGTCCGTGCGTTGTTCTCCCGCTCGGCCTGGCGGCGCTCGGCGTCCTTCTTGCACGCCGAGGCCTGGAGGCCCAGCTCCTGGATCTTGCTCTGGGCCTCGTCGAGGTTGCCCTCGGCGATGGTGGCCTCGACCTGCTTGCGCTGGTACGGCGGCAGGTACTTGAGTTCGATCTCGGGGTGGTCCTTCTCGACCTTCGACAGGCTGACCCAGGCCAGGTCCTGGTCGATGCCGCGGTAGAGCGCGATGTGCTTGTCCTTCGTGCCCACGTAGTACTGGGTCTGGGTCCAGCGGTAGCCGCCGTAGAGGCCGCCGCCGATCACCGCGAGCGCGAGCGCCGCGTAGAGGGATCTCTTGAGCCACTTGCGGTTGCTGCCGGGCTTCACGAAGTCTTCGTCGTCGTACGCCCCGAAGCTGCCCTCGGGGACGTACCCCGTGGTGTCGCCGCTGCCGGGCGGGCCGAAGCCGCCGCCCTGGCCGTGGGGCGTCTGCGGCGGCACCGGGCGGCCGAGGCCGGAGGCGCGGCCCGCGGGCGTCTGCATGGCGCCGTCGTCCTGCGCCTGGAGCTGGTTCTCGGCGACCGCGCCGACCACCACGGGGGTGTCGGAGAGCCGGCCGGCGAGGGTGTCGCCGCTGTCGATGTCCAGGACGTCGGCGACGATCACGGTGATGTTGTCGGGGCCGCCGCCGCGCAGCGCGAGCTGGATCAGCTCCTGCACGGTCTCCTGCGGGCCCTGGTAGGAGGCGAGGGTGTCCTCCATGGTCTGGTGCGAGACGACTCCGGAGAGGCCGTCCGAGCAGATCAAGTAGCGATCGCCGGCGCGGACCTCGCGGATGGAGAGGTCCGGCTCGACGTGGTCACCGCTGCCCAGCGCGCGCATCAGCAGGGAGCGCTGCGGGTGGGTGGTGGCCTCTTCCTCGGTGATGCGGCCCTCGTCGACGAGGCGCTGCACCCAGGTGTGGTCCTGCGTGATCTGCGTGAGGACGCCGTCCCGCAGGAGATACGCGCGCGAGTCGCCGACGTGTACGAGACCGAGGCGCTGGCCCGTCCACAGGAGGGCGGTCAGGGTCGTCCCCATGCCCTCGAGCTGGGGGTCCTCCTCGACCATCAGGCGCAGCTGGTCGTTGGCCCCCTGCACGGCGGTGCCGAGCGACGTCAGGATGTCCGAGCCGGGGACGTCGTCGTCGAGCGTGACGAGGGTCGAGATGACCTCGGAACTCGCCACCTCACCCGCGGCCTGGCCCCCCATGCCGTCGGCGATGGCGAGGAGACGGGGGCCGGCGTAACCGGAATCCTCGTTCCCCTCCCGGATCATGCCTTTGTGCGATCCGGCGGCGAAACGCAGAGAGAGACTCATGCGCACCTCGCCCGTCGGCTCCGGGTACATCCGCACGGTGCCCACCCTCCGGTCGGGAGCGCGCCGGCGTCCAGTGCCTGGACAGCCGCTTCGGCTCGCTCGCTCCGCTCGCGCTCTTTCATGACGTAGCACTACTTCCGCAGCTCGATGACGGTCTTGCCGATGCGGATCGCCGTGCCCAGCGGAATGGGCGTCGGGGTGGTGAGTCGGGTCCGGTCGAGATACGTGCCGTTGGTGGACCCGAGATCCTCGACGATCCACTGGCCGTCACGGTCCGGGTAGATCCTGGCATGCCTGCTGGAGGCGTAGTCGTCGTCCAGCACGATCGTCGAATCGTGCGCACGGCCCAGCGTGATGGTCTGGCCCTGCAGCGCGACCGTCGTCCCGGCGAGGATGCCCTCGGAGACGACCAGCTTGCTGGGAGCGCCGCGGCGCTGGCGGCCGCCGCCGCTCTGCTGCTGGCGCTGCGGCGGTGGTGTTGCGGCCTGCTGCGGTCGGGCGGCCTGTTGGGGCCGCTCGCGGCGCGAACCGCGCTGTGTGACGCGCGTTCCGAACAGGTCGCTGCGGATGACCTGGACGGCCACGATCACGAACAGCCACAGAACGGCTAGGAAACCTAGCCGCATGACCGTCAGGGTCAGCTCTGACATTGCCCCCGCTTCACCCTTCGGCTTGCCGGTAAACGATGGTGGTTTGGCCCACGACGATCCGCGAGCCGTCGCGGAGCGTAGCGCGGGTGGTGTGCTGCCCGTCTACCACGATGCCGTTGGTAGACCCGAGATCCTGGATCGTCGAGGGCGTTCCGGTCCGGATCTCACAGTGCCGGCGCGAGACGCCGGGGTCGTCGATCCGCACATCGGCGTCGGTGCTGCGTCCCAGCACCAGCGTCGGGCGGGAGATCTGATGGCGATTGCCGTTGATCTCGATCCAGCGCCGCACCTGGGCGCCCGGGAGCGATCCGGCGCCGGGACCCGAGGGTCTGGCGGCCGCCGGGGACTGACCGCCGGGGCGGGCCCCGCCGGGAGGTGGTGCCGCCGGCATGGGAGGTGCCCCGCCGGGAGCCGCTGAGGGCGGCTGCGGATAGCCATAGCCGCCGCCCGCGCCGCGGCCGGGGGCCGCGGGACCACTGGGGCCGCTGGGGCGGCCGCCACCGGGGCCACCGGCGCCAGGGCCCGCGGGGCCCGGCTCAGGAGACTGGGAGGTGCTGGAGGCGAGGGTGCGGCTGCGTACGCGATACAGGCCGGTGTCGAGATCCTCGGCCTTCTCCAGGTGGACCTTGATGGGGCCCATGAAGCTGTAGCGCTGCTGCTTGGCGTAGTCGCGCACCATGCCGGACAGCTCGTCGCCGAGCTGTCCGGAGTAGGGACTCAGGCGCTCGAAGTCGGGCGCGCTGAGCTCCACGATGAAGTCATTGGGGACGACCGTCCGCTCGCGGTTCCAGATCGTCGCGTTGTTGTCGCACTCCCGCTGGAGGGCGCCGGCGATCTCGACGGGCTGGACCTCGGACTTGAACACCTTGGCGAAGGTGCCGTTGACCAGACCTTCAAGTCGCTGTTCGAACTTCTTCAGGACTCCCATGGGGCACCTCCTCCGTCGTAGTCATCCTGGTACTGCTTACTGATCGTATCCACGCGCCGGGAAATCGGCTGGTTCCCCCTGTCTGCCCGGTCGACGAGTGTCGCCTCTCACAAGGCATGCCCGCGCCCGGCCTCCAGGGATCCTCCCAGGACCCCTGAGGAAGCCCTGATCTCCGGATCCGGAAACCCTTCCGGGCAGCTGCTGGGGGCGGCTGCTCGAGTCTCCTCTTACCAGGGATCGTAGAGGGGGCCCCAAGCCAGTGTCCCGCACCTGGCCCCGGAGCTCGCCGGGCTCGTCGGGCGCGGCCCGGCTCGTTCGGGGGGCGGATCCCTTGGCAGGTGCCCGCCGAATACGGATGTGAATCCACCCTCGCCAGCGTGCTAATCTTCTGGATGTCGGCAGGCGCTCGCACCACACAGTGAGAGACCCAAAGGCAACACCCATGCGCGGGTGGCGGAATAGGCAGACGCGCTGGATTCAGGTTCCAGTGCCCGAAAGGGCGTGGGGGTTCAACTCCCCCCTCGCGCACCATGAGGAAGCGGTCCTCCTCCGGATGAAAGTCCGGAGGAGGACCGCTTCTTTTTGTCGTCGTCCTCGGCTTTGTCGTCGTCCTCGGCGGGGCGGTGATGTATGTCACCGAAGTTATCCACAGGCTCTGACGGGAGTTGGCGCGCGGGGGTACTTTCGATGCCAGGTTCGGTGACGGTCGGCGGGGGCGATGGGCATGGCGGAGCTGGGGAAGGCGATTCCCGGACAGCGTGGGCGGCAGGGGCGGGCGGACGCGAGGCTGCCGGAGGTGCCGGGGTTCGCGGCGTGGCCGGCGCCCGCGCAGGGGTCGCCCAAGGGTGAGGGCAAGGCGCTGCGGAAGCGGGTCCCGCGCTCGGAGCACGCGCGGTTCGAGGTGGACGCGGGGCGCCCCGACGCCGTGACGGCCGTGGAGGCGTCGAACCGCAGCAGGCTCCCTGAGCTGACGCCGATCCGGGTCGGCAGGATGACGGCCTCTCCCTTCGCGTTCCTGCGGGGCTCCGCGGGACTCATGGCGTACGACCTCGCGCGCGCCCCGCTGACCGGCATCGGCGCGCAGATATGCGGTGACGCGCACGCGGCGAACTTCGGGCTCTACGCGGACGCGCGGGGTGGGCTCGTCATCGACCTCAACGACTTCGACGAGACGGTGTACGGACCCTGGGAGTGGGACCTCAAGCGCCTCGCCACCTCGCTGGTGCTCGCGGGGCGCGAGGCGGGCGCCGGTGAGGATGTGTGCGCGGAGGCGGCGCTGGACGCGGTGGGGGCCTATCGCCGCACCATGCGGCTGCTCGCGAAGCTGCCCGCCCTGGACGCGTGGAACGCCATCGCGGACGAGGAGTTGGTCTCGCACACGGACGCGCGCGACCTCCTCGGCACGCTGGAGCAGGTCTCCCAGAAGGCCCGGCAGAACACGAGCGCGCGGTTCGCCGCGAAGTCGACGGAGCCGGTCGAGGGGGAGGACGGTTCGGTGGGGCGGCGCTTCGTCGACGCCCCTCCCGTACTGCGGCGCGTACCGGACGCGGAGGCGGCCCAGGTGGCCGCTTCCCTGGAGGAGTATCTGGGGACGCTCGCCGAGGACCGGCTGCCGCTGATCGGGAGGTACGCGATCCAGGACGTGGCGTTCCGCGTCGTGGGCACGGGCAGCGTCGGCCTGCGGTCGTATGTGGTGCTGCTGCTCGACCACCGGGGCGAGCCGCTGATCCTCCAGGTCAAGGAGGCGCGGCCCTCCGCGCTGCTTCCGCATCTGCCCGAGGCGGGCTTCGAGGTGCCCGAGACCGGGCACGAGGGGCACCGGGTGGTGCTCGGCCAGAAGCGGATGCAGGTCGTCAGCGACTTCCTGCTGGGGTGGACGACGGTGGACGGTCTGCCTTTCCAGGTACGCCAGTTCAGGAACCGCAAGGGCAGCGTGGACCCGGCCGGGCTGACCGCCGACCAGCTCGACGACTACGGCCGCATGACCGGCGCCCTGCTGGCCCGCGCCCACGCACACAGCGCCGATCCGCGCCTCATAGCCGGGTACTGCGGCAAGGGTGATGCGCTGGACGCGGCGATCTCGCGCTTCGCGACGGCGTACGCGGACCGCACGGAGGAGGATCACGCGCTGCTGGTGCGGGCGGTCAAGGAGGGGCGGGTGGCGGCGGAGGTGGGGGTGTGAGGTTCGTGGGCGACCGGGGTTCCGGCCGGCTGTGGGCGGGCGGAGCGGCCGGGCTCCTGGGTGGCTGTCGGTGAGCGGAGCTGCCGGGCTTCTGGGGCGGGGGCCTCCGTGGCCTACGCTGGGCGGGTGACGATCCCGGAAGCCGAGCCACCGCAGCCCGAGACTCCTGAGACTCCCGGCGAGGAGTCGCGGCAGGCGGGCCCCGAAGGGCGGCTCAAGCACCAGCTCAAGGAGCGGCTCAGGGCGCGGTCCGAGGGGCGGCGCCAGGAGCGTGACGACGAGCGCGGCGGGCAGCCGGACGAGGGCCGGAGCGACGTGGGCGCGGGCGCGGTGCCTGAGCGGCCCGAGGAGCGCCTGGAGAGGGCCGTGCGCGCCGCCGAGCAGGCGCTGATCGAGTACGAGATCGCGTTGGAGACCTTCCGGGTGGAGGTCGAGAACTTCTCCCGCCTGCACCACCAGAAGCTCGGCCCGATGTACGCGCGCCTGGACGAACTGGACGCGCGGATCGCCGAGGCCACCGCGGCCCGCACAGGCGACCCCGAGGACCGGCGCAAGGCGGACGAGGCGCGGGCGCGGGTCATGCCGATGCCGGGCGTCGAGGAGCTGTTCCACGGCTGGATGGACGACGAGGGGCTCTACCCCGAGGCCGCCGCGATGCTGACCGATCAGTCGGTGCGGCCGCCGCAGCGTGTGCGCCCCGGCGAGGAGGCCCGCAAGCTCTACCGCGACCTGGTCCGCAAGGCGCATCCGGACCTGGCGCAGGAGGAGGGCGAGCGGCAGCGGCGCGAGGAGTTCATCACGCGCGTCAACGCGGCGTACGCCCGTGGCGACGAGGCGCTGCTGCGGGAGCTGTCCGAGGAGTGGGCCGCGGGACCCGTGCCCGAGGAGCAGCGGCTCACCCGCAGCGAGGAGCTGTACGCGCGGCTCGAATGGCTCGCCCAGCGCAAGGAACTCCTCTCCGTCCTCGCCAAGGAGCTGGAGGAGAGCGCGATCGGCGGCATGCTGCGCATCGCCCCGGACGACCCCGACACGCTCCTCGACGAGATCGCCGAGCAACTGCTCGCGCAGGTCGCCGAGCGCGAGGCCGAGCTGGAGCGGCTGACGGCGTAGCCGTGGCCGTGCAGGCCCGGCCTCGTGGTCCTGTCCGTGGGCCGTGGGACGTGGTCCGTCGGGTAGCGTCGGGGCATGGCTTTCGGATCTCAAGTGCCCACCGTCGGCGTCGACGACCTCACGAGCGGTGACTTTCTGCTGGACGTCCGGGAGGACGACGAATGGCAGGCGGGCCACGCCGCGGGCGCGCTGCACATCCCGGTGAGTGAATTCGTCGCCCGGTACGGCGAGTTGACTGAGGCCGCGCCGCAGGACGGCAAGGTCAACGTCATCTGCCGGTCCGGCGGGCGCTCCGCCCAGGTCGCCATGTACCTCGGGCAGCAGGGCATCGACGCGGTGAATGTCGCCGGCGGCATGGAGGCCTGGGAGGCCTCCGGGCGCCCGGTCGTCGACGACAAGGGACAGCCGGGCGCTGTCATCTGAGGTTCCTCGGAGTCATCTGCGGGTCCGCGGAGTCGTCTGCGGTTCCGCGGAGTCACCTGCGGTTCCTCGGATCCTCGCGGCTCCGCCGCTCTCAGCTGAGCGCGTGGGCGGCCAGTAGGTCGCCCAGTGCCTCCTCGTGCGCTGCGGACGGACCGAGGGACAGCTCCAGCTGCTTGGCCCAGGCGTGGTAGCGGTGCAGGGGGTAGTCGGTGTCGGCGCCGAAGCCTCCGTGCAGGTGCTGGGCCGTCTGCACGACCCTGCGTACGCCGTCCGACGCCCAGATCTTGGCGACCGCCACGTCTCCCGCCACCGGCAGCGCGCTCTCCGCCGTAGTGCTGATGCGCCAGGCGGCCTGCCAGAGGGTGACCTCCATCGCGCGCAGGTCGATGTAGCGGTCGGCGGCCTGCACCGCCACGGCCTGGAACGTGGCGACGGGGTGGCCGAACTGCTCGCGCTTGCTGGTGTATTCACCGGTCATCCGCAGGACGCCCTCGCCGAGACCCAGGGCCAGCGCGCAGGTGCCGGTGGCGAGCAGGTCGCGCAGGCGGTCCCAGGCGCCGTCGGCCTCGATGACATCGGCGTCGGCGACGCGCACGGCCTCCAGGTGCAGCTCGCCAAGGCGCTCGCCGCTTGTGGAGTACTGCTCGGCCAGGGTGAGGCCTTCGTGGACGCGGGGGACGAGGGCGAGGAGGGGGCGGCCCTCGGGGGTGTGGGCGGGCAGGACGACGAGGTCGGCGTTGTGCGCCCAGGGCACGGCCGTCTGGAGCCCGTCCAGGAGCCAGCCGTCGCCGTCGCGCCGGGCGGTGACGGCGAGTTCGGCCGGATCGTGGCCCGTGCGGCCGTTGGCGGCGACCGTCAGGACCAGCTCCCCCCGAGCGGCCCGCGGCAGGACCCGCTCCCTCAACTCGGCGCCGCCATGGGCCTGTACAACCCACGCGGCGGCGCTGCTCTCCAGGAGCGGCACCCGCGCGAGGACCTTCGCGGACTCGCGGAGCACCAGGCACAGGGCGATCGGATCGAGGCCCACACCGCCGTGCTCGGCGCCGATGAGCAGGCCGAGCAGGTCGGCATCGGCGAGCCGGGACCACAGGGCGCGGTCGAAGTCCTCGGCGACGGCACCGGGCGTGAGGGCGGGGCTCGGCACCTGGTCCGGCGCGACATCGGCGAAGAGTGCCTTCGCGGCCTCGACCACGGCCTGCTGTTCCTCGGTGAAGGTGAAGTCCACTGGCTGTCCTCCCGTGCACCGGTTCCGTACCTGACGGGGCGTCAAGATAGAACAGGTTCTAGCGGAAGGGAACAGGGGCGGCGCCTCAGCCTGACGCCACGGCGGCTACTCCTCGGCAGCTGCCTCTTGGCAGTGACTTCTCAGCAGCTACTCCTTGGCAGGGACTTCTGACAGCTCAGCTGATTCTTGGCCGTGCCCTCCTCGGCGGTTTGTCTCTCGGCGCCTCCCGGCGGATTCGCCTCTCAGCGGTCGAAGTCCAGCTCCACTGTGTCCGTCGTCGGGTGCGACTGGCAGGCCAGCACATATCCGGCCTCTGTCTCCTCCGGCTCCAGCGCGAAATTCCGGTCCATGCGGACCCCGCCCGAGACCCGGAAGGCGCGACAGGTCCCGCAGACCCCGCCCTTGCAGGCGTAGGGCGCGTCCGCGCGGTTGCGCAGCACTGTCTCCAGGAGGGACTCACCGTCGAGGACCGGCCAGGTGCCCGAGCGGCCGTCCAGGGTCACCGTCACCGTGCTGTGCGCGGGTGTGGCCGCCGGGGTCGCGGGCGCGGTGGCCAGGCCGCCGTCCACGTGGAAGATCTCCTCGTGGATGCGCCGACGGTCCACGCCGAGGGCGCGCAGGGTCCGCTCCGCGCCCTGCACCAGGCCGAACGGGCCGCACAGGAACCAGCCCGCGATCTCCGCCACGGGCAGCAGCGCCGGCAGAAGACGGGTGAGCCGCTCCTCGTCGAGCCGCCCGGAGTCGAGGCCTGCCTGTTGCTCCTCCCGGGAGAGGACGGTCACCAGCTGGAAGCGGTCCGGCCAGCGATCCTTGAGGTCGGCGACCTCCTCCAGGAACATCGTCGAGGCGGCGGTGCGATCGCTGCGTATCAGGCAGAAGTCGGCCCGCGGCTCGCGCTCCAGGAGTGTGGTGACGATGGAGAGCACCGGGGTGATCCCGCTGCCGCCGACCACTGCGGCATAGCGCCCCGGGGCCGGGTCCAGGGTGAAGCGTCCGGCCGGGGTCATCACCTCCAGCTCGTCGCCCACGTTCAGCTCCTTGAAGGCGTACGTCGAGAAGGCGCCGTCCTCCACGAGGCGCACCCCGACCCGCAGCGTCCGGGGCTCCCCGGGGGCGTCGGGGCGCGGGGCGGGGGAGCAGATCGAGTACGTCCGGCGGATCTCGGTGCCCTCGACGAAACGGCGGAGCGCGAGGTGCTGGCCGGGAGCGAAGCGGTACTCCTCGCGCAGCGCGGGCGGCACGTCGAAGGTCAGCGTCACGGAGTCGTCGGTGAGCCGGTCGACCGCCGCTACCCGGAGCGGGTGGAAGCGGGCCATCACAACTCCTTGAAGTGGTCGAAGGGTTCACGGCAGGCGGCGCAGCGGCGCAGCGCCTTGCACGCGGTGGAGGAGAAGCGGCTGAGCAGCTCCGTGTCGGTCGATCCGCAGTGCGGGCAGCGGATCGAGAGGCTCAACGGGATGGGGCCGTCCGCCGGGTGGGAGCGCGGGGGCGCTATGCCGAACTCGGCCAGCTTGCGGCGGCCCTCGGCGCTGATGTCATCCGTCGACCAGGCGGGGGAGAGCACCGTGCGCACAGATACCTCGGGGATGCCGCGGTCGTGCAGCACCTGCTCTATGTCGGATGTCATGGCCTCGATCGCCGGGCAGCCGGTGTACGTCGGGGTCAGCTCGACGTCGACCCTGCCGGGGGCGAGGACCCGCACGCCGCGCACGACGCCGAGGTCGGCCAGGGTCAGCACGGGCAGCTCGGGGTCCGGCACCGAGCCCGCGAGGGCCAGCAGCTCCGCCTCCAGCGCGGTGGGCGCGGTGGTCACCATGACGCCCCCGGGTGGCTGCGGTGCAGGTGCTGCATCTCGGCGAGCATCCGGCCGAACGGCTCGGTGTGCAGGCCCTGGCGTCCGGCGCCCGCCGTCCACGCGCCGCTCTGCGGTCCGTCGGGCACGCTCAGCGTGGCCCGCTCGATGACGGCCGTCACCGAGGCCGTCCAGCTCTCCCGCAGCGCCTCGAAGTCGACGTCGATGCCGTCCACCGGCTGGAACATCTCGCCGGTGAACCGCCAGAGCGCGTCCAGGCCGCGCCGCATCCGCTCGTGGCTCTCGGCCGTCCCGTCGCCGAGCCGCAGCGTCCACTGCTCGGCGTGGTCCTGGTGGTAGGTGACTTCTTTGACGGCCTTCGCGGCCAGGGGCGCCAACTCGCTCTCGCCGGACGCCAACTGGCCGTACAGCAGGGTTTGGTAGGTGGAGAAGTAGAGCTGGCGGGCGATGGTGTGGGCGAAGTCGCCGTTCGGCTGCTCGACCAGCTGGAGGTTGCGGAAGGCGCGCTCCTCGCGGAGGTACGCCAGCTCGTCCTCGTCACCGGCCAGGGAGAGCAGGACGCGGGCCTGGCCGAGCAGGTCGAGGGCGATGTTCGCCAGGGCGACCTCCTCTTCGAGGACGGGGGCGTGTCCCGCCCACTCCCCCAGGCGGTGCGAGAGCACCAGGGCGTCGTCGCCCAGGGCGAGCGCGGCCACGTTCGCGGGCAGCGCGCGGGCCGGGGCGGCGGCCTGGGCGGACGCGGCCGCGGAAGTGGGTGCCGGGGTGGGCGTGGGGGCCGCGGCGGGCGTGGGCGTGGCGGTCACAGGTGCTTCACCCCGTCCGGGATCTCGTAGAACGTCGGGTGGCGGTAGGGCTTGTCACCGGCCGGTTCGAAGAAGGAGTCCTTCTCGTCCGGCGAGGAGGCGGTGATCGCCGTGGAGGGCACGACCCAGAGGGAGACGCCCTCGCTCCTGCGGGTGTACAGATCGCGGGCGTTGCGCAGGGCCATCTCCGCGTCCGGGGCGTGCAGGCTGCCGGCGTGGGTGTGGGAGAGCCCGCGGCGGGAGCGGACGAAGACCTCCCACAGCGGCCAGTCGGTCGAGCTGCTCATGCTGTCGCCTTTCCGTGCTTCGCGGCGTAGGCGGCCGCGGCCTCCCGGACCCAGACGCCCTCCTCGTGGGCGCGCCTGCGCTGGGTGATGCGCTGGTCGTTGCAGGGGCCGTTCCCCTTGAGGACGGCCCAGAACTCGGTCCAGTCGATCGGGCCGAAGTCGTAGTGCCCCCGGGCCTCGTTCCACACCAGGTCCGGGTCGGGGAGGGTCAGGCCGAGCGACTCGGCCTGGGGGACGCAGATGTCCACGAAGCGCTGGCGCAACTCGTCGTTCGAATGGCGCTTGATCTTCCACGTCATCGACTGCTCCGAGTGCGAGGACTCGTCGTCGGGCGGGCCGAACATCATCAGCGAGGGCCACCACCAGCGGTTCACCGCGTCCTGCGCCATCTCGTGCTGGGCCTTGGTGCCGCGGCTGAGGGCGAGCAAGGACTCATACCCCTGGCGCTGGTGGAAGGACTCCTCCTTGCAGACGCGGACCATCGCGCGGGCGTAGGGACCATACGAACAGCGGCACAGGGGGACTTGGTTGGTGATCGCCGCGCCGTCCACGAGCCAGCCGATCGCGCCTACGTCCGCCCAGGTCAGCGTGGGGTAGTTGAAGATCGATGAGTACTTCTGGCGGCCCGAGTGCAGCTTGTCGAGCAGCTCCTCGCGGCTGGTTCCCAGGGTCTCGGCGGCGCTGTAGAGATACAGGCCGTGGCCGGCCTCGTCCTGGACCTTGGCCATCAGGATCGCCTTGCGCCGCAGGGAGGGGGCGCGCGTGATCCAGTTCGCCTCGGGCTGCATGCCGATGATCTCGGAGTGCGCGTGCTGCGCGATCTGGCGGACCAGGGTCGCGCGATAGGCGTCCGGCATCCAGTCGCGCGGCTCGATCCGCTCGTCGGCGGCGACCGCCTCGTCGAAGGCGGCCTGCTGCTCGGCCGTGCGCGCGGAGGAGGCCGCCGGGTGCGCGGCCTCGCCCGGCTCCGTCCCCGCCGCCGTGTGTGCGGCTGCTGTCGCCATCTCGGTCCCCCTCGACCTGAGCGACGAACCGACCGATCGTTCGGTTCGTTGGAATTCAATGGTGCGGCGCGCCGCCATAAGGTGTCAACCCTGTGGATAACTTCGCGAACGCTGTGCGCGGGGGGTCGGCCTGAGTACCGTTCCGGCGGCAGGGTTCGGCGTGGGAGCGGGGAACGGGAACGGGGCGGAATGGACGGGGACGGGTACGAGGAGGGCTCCGACAGGGGGCCCGCCGGTCCTGAGAGGCCGGTCGGCGGCCCGGAAACTGGTCCGGGAACCGGCCCGCGAGCCGTGCCGGAAGTCGGCCCGCAAGCCGTGCCGGGAGCCCGCGTGCAAGCCGTGCCTGAGGCCGCCGCTCCGGAAGCCGCGCCGGAATCCGCTCCGGAATCCGCGCCGGAGACCGACCGCGTCGGTATCGCCGGGCTCAAGCTCGGCTACCAGATCGCCGCGGCCTGCGCCCTCGCGCTCATCGCTGTGGCCGCGTGTGTCCACGTGGCGATGCTCTTCTTCCACGTCGCTCCCTCGAACACCCTGACCAAGCAGCACGGCGACGTGGTCGACGCGTGGGTCTACCCCGAGTTCGAGCAGAACTGGAAGCTCTTCGCCCCCAACCCACTCCAGCAGAACATCGCGGTGCAGGCCAGGGCGGAGCTTCGTACGGCGGGCGGAGGGGTGCGCACCACCGATTGGTACGACCTCTCCGCGCAGGACGGCGCCGCCATCGACGGCAGCCTGCTGCCCAGCCACACGCGGCAGAACGAACTGCGCCGCGCCTGGGACTTCTACGTGGGCTCGCACGACGCGCAGAATCGTCCCGTCGGCCTGCGGGGGCAGCTCTCCGAGCAGTACATCCGCCGCATCGCGTACATGCGGCTCGACCGGGAGCGGCCCGGCGGCAAGGGCGACACCATCGCGCGCGTGCAGCTGCGCTCCAGGACCACGAATGTACGGCCACCGAAGTGGAGCGAGGAGAAGGTCTCCCCGAAGCCGGTGTACCGGCTGCTCGCGTGGTGGACGGTGACCCCCGACGACCTGCCGCTCGCGGGCGCGGAAGGGACCGCCAGGTGACCCGTCACGAACTCCCGCTGGCACAGGGGCTCAGCAAGGTCACCGGGTTCGCCCTCGGCCCGTACCAGACCGCCGTGGTCCGTATCGGGTTCGCCGGCACCTGGCTCTTCTTCCTGCTGCGCGAACTCCCCCACCGCCATGAGATGTACGGTCCCGACGGCCCCTGGGACTGGGGCATGGCACGGCAGCTCATCTCGGGCAACGGCGCCTTCACCGCCCTGATGTGGTCGGACGGGCGGCTCTGGTTCGAGGTGGTCTACGCGCTGGCGATCCTCAGCAGCGCCCTGCTGATGCTCGGCTGGCATACGCGCGCGATGTCCGTGCTCTTCATGATCGGCGTGCTGTCGCTGCAGAACCGCAGCATCTTCATCGGCGACGGCGGCGACAACGTCATCCACCTGATGGCGACCTACCTGGTGCTCACCCGGTGCGCCCAGGTCTGGTCGCTCGACGCGCGGCGAGCGGCACGCGCGCGTGGGCAGGCCCTCGCCGACTCGGCGGCCGGTGCCGAGAGGGCGGGCAGTGCCGAGAGTGCGGGCAGGGTCGAGAGGGCGGACTCCGCCCGGAAGGCGGGCCGTGTCGACCCGGTGGGGCCCGTCTTGTGGTCGGTTCTCGGGATCGCCTTGTCCGTCGTGACCTTCATGGGGGAACTCAGCCGTGGATGGCTGCTGATCTTCTGGGGGCTGTGGCTGGTGCACGGCCTGTGGTGGGCCGTTGGGAGGCGCGCCCCGCACAGCGAGCTGCGCAAGCTGCTCGACGTCGTCGCCAACCTCGCCCACAACGCCGGCCTGCTCGTCATCATGGTCGAGGCCTGCCTGATCTACGCCACCGCGGGCTGGTACAAGATCCAGGGCAGTCGCTGGCAGGACGGCACGGCCGTCTACTACCCGCTGAACCTCGACTACTTCTCCCCGTGGCACACCCTCTCCGAACTGCTCTCGTCCAACGGCCTGATCCTGCTCCTCGTGACCTACGGGACGGTCGCCGTGCAGGTGGCCTTCCCCTTCACCCTCTTCAACCGCCGGGTGAAGAACGTCCTGCTCGCGGCGATGATCTTCGAGCACGCCGTCATCGCCGTCGTCCTGGGGCTGCCGTTCTTCTCGCTCGCGATGATCACGGCCGACGCGGTGTTCCTGCCGACGTCGTTCCTGCGGCGCCTTGGTGGAGGGGTGGCACGCGCGCGTGGAGCGTTGGTTTCCCGCGTGTGGCGGAGGCGGGCCGCGACCGCTGACCGGCGCCAGGACGAGGAGCCCGCCGAGCACGCGCGCGTAGGCTTCACTCCATGAACAGGACGGACGCGGAGGACCCCGACGGCGCCGTGCGCGCCTGGCGCGGGCTCGCCGACACAGCCGTGCTGCTCGACGGCTTCCACGCGATCAAGCACGCGCTGCGCTTCGGCGCGCGCGTGCCGGTCGCGCTGACCGGCGACCGGGCCGGTGTGCTGGCCCTCGCGGACGACCTCGCGCCGGATGTGAGGGACGCGCTGGACGCGCTCCTGGTGGAGATCCCCGAGGAGCGGCTGCGCGCGCTGGTGCCGCGCCTGCATCCCACCGCGACGGCCGCCCTGGCCCTGCGTCCCTCGCGCGCGGCCAACCTCGACGCGCTGGGCCGTATGCCGAGGACCGCGCCGGTCGTCGTGCTCGACGACCCCCGCAATCTCGGCAACGCGGGGGCGGTGATCCGGCTCGCCGCCGGATTCGGGGCAACCGGGGTCGTCACGACGGGGACGCTCGACCCCTGGCACCCCACGGTCGTACGCGGTGGTGCGGGTCTGCACTTCGCGACGGCCGTGGAGCGGATGGAGGTCGCCGAGCTGCCGCCCGGGCCGGTGTTCGCGCTCGACGCGGAGGGCGACGACATCCGGGGGCTGAAGCTCCCGGACGACGCCGTACTCGCCTTCGGGTCCGAGCGCAGCGGCCTGTCGGCGGGGCTGCGGGAGCGGGCGGACCACCTGGTGTCCCTGCCGATGCGCCCCCAGGTCTCCAGCTACAACCTGGCGACGAGCGTCGGCATGGCGCTCTTCCACTGGTCGGCGGGCAGGCCTCCGGCCCTGGAGACCTGAACCCGCCGGGGCACGCTCTTGGCGCGGGTCACGCGTCCTTGCGGATCTCCACCACACGGAAGCGGTTGGCGACGAACGCGCCGTCGCACAGCGCGGCGTTCGCCGCGGGGTTGCCGCCCGAGCCGTGGAAGTCCGAGAACGCCGCCGTCTGGTTCACATAGACCCCGCCCGTGAGGTTCAGGGACAGCTGCGCGCACTCCTCCAGGCAGGTCTCCTCGATGGCCGCGGAGAGCTCGTCCGACGTGGTGTACGCCCCTACGGTCATCGCTCCCTTGTCGCGCACCGTGCGACGCAGCAGCTCCACCGCGTCGGCCGCGGAGTCGACGGCGACCGCGAAGGAGACCGGTCCGAAGCACTCGCTCAGGTAGGCCGCCTCGGCGTCCGGCTTCGCGCCGTCCAGCTTGACGATCACCGGGGTGCGCACGACGGCGTCCGGGAAGTCGGGGTTGGTGATCTCCCTTGAGGGGAGGGCCACTTCACCGAGGCCGGCGGCCGACTCCAGACGGGTCTTCACGTCCGGGTTGACCAGCGCGCCCAGGATGCCGTTCGCCCGGGCGTCGTCGCCCAGGAGGCCGTTCACTGAGGCCGCCAGGTCGGCCACCACGTCGTCGTACGACTTCGCTCCGGCGTCCGTCTCGATGCCGTCGCGCGGGATGAGGAGGTTCTGCGGGGTGGTGCACATCTGGCCGCTGTAGAGGGACAGGGAGAAGGCGAGGTTGGCCAGCATTCCCTTGTAGTTGTCCGTCGAGTCGACGACGACCGTGTTGACACCGGCCTTCTCCGTGTAGACCTGCGCCTGGCGGGCGTTGGCCTCCAGCCAGTCGCCGAAGGACGTCGACCCCGTGTAGTCGATGATCTTGATCTCGGGGCGTACGGCGAGGGTCTTGGCGATGCCTTCGCCGGGCCGCTCGGCGGCCAGCGCGACCAGGTTCGGGTCGAAGCCCGCCTCCGCGAGGACCTCACGGGCGATCCGCACCGTGAGCGCGAGCGGCAGCACCGCGCGCGGGTGGGGCTTGACCAGGACGGGGTTGCCGGTCGCGAGCGAGGCGAAGAGCCCGGGGTAGCCGTTCCACGTCGGGAAGGTGTTGCAGCCGATCAGGAGCGAGAGGCCGCGCGCCACGGGCGTGAACCGCTTGTTCATGGCGAGGGGGTCGCGCTTGCCCTGGGGCTTGTGCCACTCGGCGGTGTCGGGGGTGCGGGCCTGCTCCACATAGGCATACGCGATCGCTTCCAGGCCGCGGTCCTGGGCGTGCGGGCCGCCCGCCTGGAAGGCCATCATGAAGGCCTGGCCGCTGGTGTGCATGACCGCGTGCGCCAACTCGTGCGTGCGGGCGCTGACCCGGGCCAGGATCTCCAGGCAGACCATCGCGCGCGTCTCCGCGCCCGCCTCGCGCCAGGCGCGCATTCCGGCGCGCATGGCCGGCAGCAGCGTGTCGATGTCCGGGTGGGGATACGTGATCCCCAGCTCCGGGCCGTACGGAGAGACCTCGCCGCCGACCCAGTCGTCCGTGCCGGGCTGGTCGAGGTCGAAGCGGGTGCCCTGGAGGGCGTCGAAAGCGGCCTTGCCCTCGGGCAGGCTCAGGCTGCCGTCCGCCCCGTACGCCTTGGGGTGTTCGGGGTGCGGCGACCAGTACGCGCGCGTGCGGATGGTCTCCAGCGCCTGATCGAGGGTGGGCCGGTGCTTGGCGATCAGCTGGTGCGCGGTGAGTTCGGCGGCCATGACAGGACCAACTCCTCGTCGGTCAGCTCTCCATCGAGCTGGCGAGTGGGCGGGAACAGTGGGCGGGGACTGGCTGACAGAGCTAGAGTAACCGAACGATCGGTCGGGACAAGAGGGTCCGCCAAACCTGTGGACAACTTCTCCGCGGCCACCCCGAAACCGCCGGCCGGCGGACCGTGCGGGAGGATCGCGAACATGACAGCACTCGAGCTCAGCAGCGCCGTTGCCGTGGTGGGCACCGGAACCATGGGTCAGGGCATCGCACAGGTCGCCCTGATGGCCGGCCACCCCGTGCGGCTGTACGACGCGGCCCCCGGCCGGGCGAAGGCGGCGGCCGACGCGATCGGCGCCCGGCTCGACCGGCTCGTGGAGAAGGGCAGGCTCACCCCCGACGACCGCACCGCCGCGGCCGCACGGCTCGCGCCCGCCGAGAGCCTCGCGGAGCTGGCGGGCTGCGGCCTCGTCATCGAGGCGGTGCTGGAACAACTGGACGTCAAGCAGAGCCTGTTCCAGGAGCTGGAGGACATCGTCGGCGGAGACTGCCTGCTGGCCACCAACACCTCCTCCCTCTCCGTCACCGCCATCGCGGGCGCCCTGAGCAACCCGGGCCGCTTCGTGGGCCTGCACTTCTTCAACCCCGCGCCGCTGCTCCCCCTCGTCGAGGTCGTCAGCGGCTCCGCGACCGACGAGATGGCGGCCACGCGCGCGTACGAGACCGCCGAGGCGTGGGGCAAGACGCCGGTGCGCTGCGCGGACACCCCCGGCTTCATCGTCAACCGCGTCGCCAGGCCCTTCTACGCCGAGGCGCTGCGCCTCCACGAGGAGCGGGTCGCCGACCCCGCCACGATCGACGCGGTCCTGCGTGAGTGCGGCGGGTTCAAGATGGGCCCCTTCGAGCTCACCGACCTCATCGGCCAGGACGTCAACGAAGCCGTCACGCGCTCCGTGTGGGAGTCGTTCTTCCAGGACCCCAAGTTCACCCCCTCGCTCGCCCAGCGCCGGCTCGTCGAGTCACGGCGCCTCGGCCGGAAGTCGGGCCAGGGGTGGTACGCGTACGGCGACGACGCCCCCCGCCCGGAACCGCACACCGCCGGGCCCGAGACGGCGCCCGAAACGGTCACCCTCCACGGTGAACTCTTCGCCGCGGACGCCCTGATCGGCCTCATGCGGGACGCCGGAATCCGGGTCGAGCAGGGCACGGACGTGCCGAGCTACCCCGGCTCCCTCGAACTGCCCGGTGGCGCGCGGCTCGAACTGGCCGACGGGATGTCCCCCGACGCCGCGGCGGAGCCCACCATCCACTTCGACCTCGCCCTGGACTACCGCACCGCCACCCGCATCGCCCTCGCCCCCTCCAGCCGGGTGGGCGAGCAGGCCCTGAAGGAGGCGATCGGCCTCTTCCAGGCGCTCGGCAAGAAGGTCAGCGTCATCGGACCCGCTCCGGGGATGATCGTGGCCCGCACGGTGTGGATGCTCGTCGACTTCGCCCTGGACGCCGTAGGCCGCGAGGCGGCGGACGCCGAGGACATCGACACCGCCATGCGCCTGGGCGTCAACTACCCGCTCGGACCGATCGAATGGGGCCGCCGCCTCACCACGTACCGCGTGGTCGAGGCGCTGGACCTGCTGAACGGCGAGTACCCCACCGGGCGTTACGCGCCCTCCCAGGCCCTGCGGCGCCAGGCCGTGCGAGAGGAGTACTCATGACCACCGCCCGGCGGGACACGTACACCCCGGAGACGCTGCTCAGCGTCGCCGTCCGGGTTTTCAACGAGCGCGGCTACGACGGCACGTCCATGGAGCACCTCTCCAAGGCGGCCGGTATCTCCAAGTCCTCGATCTACCACCATGTGGCGGGCAAGGAGGAGCTGCTGCGCCGCGCGGTGAGCCGGGCCATCGACGGGCTCTTCGGGATTCTCGCCGAGGACCACGCGCGCGTGGGCAGCGCCGTCGAGCGCCTGGAGTACGTCACGCGGCGCACCGTGGAGGTCCTCGTCGCCGAGCTGCCCTATGTGACGCTGCTGCTGCGCGTGCGCGGCAACACGGGCACCGAGCGGTGGGCCCTGGAGCGGCGCAGGGAGTTCGACCAGCAGGTGGCCGAGCTGCTGAAGGAAGCCGTCGCGGACGGTGACCTGCGCTCCGACGTCGAGCTGCGCCTGGCCACCCGGCTGCTCTTCGGAATGATCAACTCCATCGTGGAGTGGTACCGGCCGGAGAGCCGGGGGGCGGCCAACGGCGCGGAGATCGCCGACGCCGTGGTGAAGCTGGCCTTCGCGGGGCTGCGCACCGACCGCTGAGCCCGCCGGGCGGCTCCCGTCAGCTCTCCGGCTCGGCGCTCCCGGCGCTCCCGGCGCTCTCGCCGGTGGTGTCGGCGTTGTTCAGGTCCTCCTCCTCGAAGACCAGCAACGTACGCGTGCTGAGGACCTCGGGAATGGACTGCAGCCGGGTGAGGACCAGCTCGCGCAGGGCGCGGTTGTCCGGCGTGTGCACCAGGAGAAGTACGTCGAAGTCGCCGCTGACCAGCGCGATATGGGACGCACCGGGGAGTGCGCGCAGATGCTCGCGCACCGTACGCCAGGTGTTCTGGACGATCTTGAGCGTGATGTAGGCGGACGCGCCCTGCCCGGCGCGCTCGTGGTTGATGCGCGCCCCGAAGCCCCGGATGACGCCGTCGTCGATGAGGCGGTTGATGCGCGCGTACGCGTTGGCGCGGGACACATGGACGCGTTCGGCCACGGCACGTATCGACGCGCGACCGTCCGTGTGCAGGATCTGGAGGATGTCGCGGTCGATGGCGTCCACCGGCCGGGGATCCGGCAGCCGGGGTTCCGGTACTCGGGGCTCCGGGTGGCCGCCGGCGTGCTGGTCGGCCATTCGTTCAGATGCCATGTCCCCCCGCCTCCCTACCATGGACGTACTGCATCCATCCCAGGCTGTGCAGAACCGTTTGTCCACAGCCTGGAGGTGCCTGTAGCCAAAATGTGCCGACGACCGAACAATCGGTAGGTGAGGCGCATCACAACGCTGCGCCTCTTTTGCCGCTCCCACGAGGAGTCCGCTTCCACCAGGAGGTGCCGTCATGACGGTCATGGAGCAGCGGGGCGCCTACCGGCCGTCCCCGCCACCCGCTTGGCAGCCCAGGACCGACCCCGCGCCGCTGCTGCCCGACGCGGAGCCGTACCGCGTCCTTGGCACCGAGGCCGCCGCGAAGGCCGACCCGGGGCTGCTGCGCCGCCTCTACGCGGAGCTGGTGCGAGGCCGCCGTTACAACACGCAGGCGACGGCACTGACGAAGCAGGGCAGGCTCGCGGTCTACCCCTCGAGCACCGGCCAGGAGGCCTGTGAGGTCGCCGCCGCGCTCGCCCTGAAGGGCCAGGACTGGCTCTTCCCCAGCTACCGGGACACGCTCGCCGTGGTCGCCCGCGGCCTCGACCCCGTGAGCGCCCTGACGCTGCTGCGCGGCGACTGGCACACGGGATACGACCCGCGCGAGCACCGCATAGCTCCCCTGTGCACCCCCCTCGCCACCCAGCTGCCGCACGCCGTGGGTCTCGCGCACGCCGCCCGCCTCAAGGGCGACGACGTGGTCGCGCTCGCCATGGTCGGCGACGGCGGCACCAGCGAGGGCGACTTCCACGAGGCGCTGAACTTCGCCGCCGTGTGGCAGGCGCCCGTGGTCTTCCTCGTGCAGAACAACGGCTTCGCGATCTCCGTGCCGCTCGCCAAGCAGACCGCGGCGCCCTCCCTGGCCCACAAGGCTGTCGGGTACGGCATGCCGGGACGGCTGGTGGACGGCAACGACGCGGTGGCGATGCACGAGGTCCTCGGCGAAGCGGTCGCCCGCGCGCGGGAGGGCGGCGGACCCACCCTGGTCGAAGCGGTCACGTACCGCATGGAAGCCCACACGAACGCCGACGACGCCACGCGCTACCGCCTCGACGCCGAGGTCGCGGCCTGGCGTGACCACGACCCGATCCTGCTCCTGGAGCGGGAGTTGACCGAGCGCGGACTCCTGGACGACGACACCAGGCGGCGGGCGAGCGAGGACGCCGAGACCATGGCGGCCGACCTGCGCGCACGCATGAACGAGGACCCCGCGCTGGACCCCATGGACCTCTTCACGCACGTGTACGCCGAGCAGACCTCCCAGCTGCGGGAGCAGGCGGCGCAGTTGCGGGCCGAGCTGGAAGTGGCCTCGGAAGAGGCGGACGTACCGGAGGGGGAGACGCGATGACCACGGTCGCGGCGAAGCCGGTCACCAAACCGGCCACCATGGCGCAGGCGCTCGGACGCGCGCTGCGCGACTCCATGGCCGAGGATCCCTCGGTGCACGTCCTGGGGGAGGACGTCGGGGCGCTCGGCGGTGTCTTCCGGGTCACCGACGGGCTCACCAAGGAGTTCGGCGAGGAGCGCTGTACGGACACCCCGCTGGCCGAGGCGGGCATTCTCGGTACGGCGGTCGGCATGGCGATGTACGGCCTGCGGCCCGTCGTCGAGATGCAGTTCGACGCCTTCGCCTACCCCGCCTTCGAGCAGCTGATCTCGCACGTGGCGCGCATGCGCAACCGCACCAGGGGCGCGATGCCGCTGCCCATCACCGTGCGCGTGCCCTACGGCGGCGGGATCGGCGGCGTCGAACACCACAGCGACTCCTCCGAGGCGTACTACATGGCGACCCCGGGCCTCCACGTCGTCACACCCGCCACGGTCGCCGACGCCTACGGCCTGCTGCGGGCCTCCATCGCCTCCGACGACCCGGTCGTCTTCCTGGAGCCGAAGCGGCTGTACTGGTCGAAGGCCGACTGGAACCCGGAAGCCCCGCAGCGCGTGGAGCCGATAGGCCGCGCGGTGGTGCGCCGCCCCGGGCGCAGCGCCACGCTCATCACGTACGGCCCGTCCGTGCCCGTCTGCCTGGAGGCGGCCGAGGCCGCGCGCGCCGAGGGCTGGGACCTCGAAGTGGTCGACCTGCGCTCGCTGGTGCCGTTCGACGACGAGACGGTCGCCGCGTCCGTGCGGCGCACGGGCCGGGCTGTCGTCGTGCACGAGTCGGGCGGTTTCGGGGGCCCCGGCGGGGAGATCGCCGCGCGGGTCACCGAGCGGTGCTTCCACCACCTGGAGGCGCCGGTGCTGCGGGTCGCGGGGTTCGACATTCCCTATCCGCCGCCGATGCTGGAGAAGCACCATCTGCCGGGCGTCGACAGGATCCTGGACGCGGTCGCGCGGTTGCAGTGGGAGGCGGAGAGCTGATGGCGCCCGCGTTTGATGTGAACAGCCTGGAGTTCAAGCTGCCCGACCTCGGCGAAGGGCTGACGGAGGCCGAGATCGTCCGCTGGCTCGTCCAGGTCGGGGACGTCGTCGCCGTGGACCAGCCGGTGGTCGAGGTCGAGACCGCCAAGGCGATGGTCGAGGTGCCGTGTCCCTACGGGGGTGTGGTCACCGCCCGCTTCGGCGAGGAGGGCACGGAACTGCCGGTCGGGGCGCCGCTGTTGACGGTCGCCGTGGGGACCCCTGCCGGGCCCCGCGCCCCGGAGGAGCCCGCCGAGCGGGCGCTCCAGACGGCGGCCGAGGAGTCTTCCGGCAACGTCCTGGTCGGTTACGGCACCGCGGCGGCGCCCGCCCGCCGCAGGAGGGTGCGGCCCACGGGGCCCGCCCTGACGGCCGCCTCCGGGGGGCCTGGCCCCCAAACGCCTCCCCCGCGCGTGGACGGCCCGGTCCCGGTGATCTCCCCGCTCGTGCGCAAGCTGGCGCGGGAGCACGGCATGGATCTGCGCGCGCTCGCGGGATCGGGCCCGGACGGGCTCATCACGCGCGCCGATGTCGAGGCGGCCATCGGCGCGGGCCCGGTCGCCGCGCCTGAAACGGGGCCCTCCGGCGCGCGGCGCCAGGTCGAGGCGGGCCAGGAGCCCACGCGCGCGGGTCTTGAGGCCCGGCACGCGCTGACCGGCATCCGGGGCCTCGTCGCGGACAAGATGGCCCGCAGCAGGCGCGAGATACCGGAGGCCACCTGCTGGGTCGACGCCGACGCGACCGAGCTGCTCGCCGCCCGCACCGCCATGAACGCGGCGATGACGGAACGCGACGGGAGCCAGAAGGTGTCGCTGCTCGCACTCTTCGCCCGTATCACCGTGGCCGCGCTGGGCCGCTTCCCGATGCTCAACTCCAGCGTGGACATGGAGGCGCGCGAGATACGCCAGTTCGCCGACGTCCACCTCGGGTTCGCCGCGCAGACCGACCGCGGCCTGGTCGTCCCGGTCGTCCGGCACGCCCAGTCGCGGACGACCGAGTCGATCAACGCCGAGCTGATCAGGCTCACGGAGGCGGGACGGGCCGGGACGCTGACCCCCGGCGAGCTGACCGGGGGGACGTTCACGCTGAACAACTACGGGGTGTTCGGGGTCGACGGGTCCACGCCGATCATCAACCACCCCGAGGCGGCCATGCTCGGCATCGGCAGGATCGTGCCCAAGCCGTGGGTGCACCAGGGGGAGTTGGCGGTGCGGCACGTGGTCCAGCTGTCGCTCACCTTCGACCACCGGGTGTGCGACGGCGGCACGGCGGGCGGCTTCCTGCGGTACGTGGCCGACTGCGTCGAACAGCCGGCGGTACTGCTGCGGTCGGTGTGAGCGGTGTGAGCGGTGTGAGCGGCGTGACGGTGACGTAAGTCCCTTGGGCCAAGGGTCCTTCGCGGGGTGGCAATGATCCTCCGTATGCCCATACTCGGGGGGTGACCGCGAACGAGGGTGCCTCCTACGACGCCGTGGTGCTCGCCGGTGGCGGCGCGGCCCGGCTCGGCGGCGCCGACAAGCCCGGCGTGCGTGTGGGCGGCCGGGCGCTGATCGACCGGGTCCTGGCCGCCTGTTCCGGCGCCGGGACCACCGTCGTGGTGGCCGCGCCGAGGGCGACCGCGCGGCCCGTGGTGTGGGCGCGCGAGGAGCCGCCGGGCGGCGGGCCGCTGGCCGCGCTCGACGCAGGGCTGCGGCGTACGACGGCGGAGCGGGTGGTGGTGCTCTCCGCGGACCTGCCGTTCGTGGAGGGGCGGACCGTGCGGCGGCTGGTGGGCGCCCTGCGGGAGAGCGGGGCGGACGGGGCGGTGCTCACCGACCCCGAGGGGCGTGAGCAGCCGCTCGTCGCGGCCTATCGCAGCGCGTCGCTGCGGCGGGGGATCGCGGCGCTTGCGGGCTCGGGCGGAGGGGGCGGCCTCGGTGGGCTGCCGCTGCGACGGCTCGTTTCGCGGCTCGACCTGACCCGGGTGGCTGACCCCGTCGCCGCCTTTGACTGCGACACCTGGGACGACATCGCTGCCGCGCGGGCCCGGATCAGGGAGCATGGGCATGTGTTGGACGAATGGATTTCCGCAGTCAAGGACGAGCTGGGCATCGAACTCGACGTCGATACCGGCACCCTCCTCGACCTCGCCCGCGACGCCGCGCACGGCGTGGCCAGGCCAGCGGCACCGCTGACCACGTTCCTCGTCGGCTACGCGGCGGCGGAAGCCGTCGCGAAGGCCGCCGTGCGGGGCGGGGCGACGACGGGCGGCGCCGAAGCGGTCGCCGACGCGGCGCGCAAGGCGGCGGCGCTCGCGGCTCGCTGGGCGGACGAGGACCGCCAGGACGCGCCCCCCGCGCAGGCCGCGCCCCCCGCGCAGGCCGCGCCCCCCGCGCAGGACACGTCCGGCGCCCAGGGCACCGCCTCCGGCGCCCAGCAGGCCGACCCCGCCTCGCAGCAGGCGCCCCCCGCCCCCCGAACTTCCCCGTCCCCCGGCACCTCCCCGGATGCCGGATGACCGGGCAGTCTGTGCCGGATGCCGAGCTTGAGGAAGCTCTGGCCCTGGTGAACGAGTGCCGGGACGGGCGCGGAGCCATCCCCCGTTCGGCGCCCTCAGCGCCCTCAGCGGCCCAGGCCCCAGGCCCCGCCGCCCGGCAGCCCGCCCCGCACGGGCAAGCCGCCCCCCACGGGTGGAACCCCGCGTCCGGACCCACCGCCCCCGGCGAGACCCCGCACCGCGACATCACCCCCTGGCCCGCCGCCCGCGCCCTCGCCGCGCGGGCCGTGCCCCGGGGCGGGGGCGAGACCGTCGCCGTCCCCTTGGACAAGGCACTCGGCCTGACCCTGGCCGCCCCGCTCACCGCCCTCACCGACCTGCCGTCCTTCGACACCTCCGCGATGGACGGGTGGGCCGTCGCGGGGCCCGGCCCCTGGGTCGTACGGGCCGACGGGATCCTCGCCGGGCACGAGCGTCCGGAACCGCTGGGGGACGGCGAGGCGGTCCGGATCGCGACGGGCGCCCGCATCCCGCAGGACGCCACCGCGGTCCTGCGCAGCGAGCACGGCCGCCTCGACGACAAGGGCGGGCTGCACGCCCGGCGCGAGGTGGTGACGGGCCAGGACATCCGCCCGCGCGGCCAGGAGTGCCGTTCCGGCGACCGTCTCCTGCCGCCCGGAGCCCTGGTCACGCCCGCCGTGCTCGGCCTGGCCGCGGCCGCGGGTTACGACACGCTCAGCGCCGTACGCCGGCCGCGCGCCGAAGTCCTCGTACTGGGCGACGAGTTGCTTGCAGACGGGCTGCCCCGCGAGGGCCTCATCCGGGACGCGCTCGGCCCGATGCTGCCGCCCTGGCTGCGCGCGCTCGGCGCCGAGGTCACCGGCGTGCGGCGGCTGGGCGACGACGCGGAGGCGCTCCACGAGGCCCTGACGACGTCCACCGCCGACGTGATCGTGACCACGGGCGGTACGGCCGCGGGCCCCGTCGACCACGTCCACCCCACGCTGCGCCGCATCGGCGCCGAACTGCTCGTGGACGGCGTGGCCGTGCGTCCCGGGCACCCGATGCTGCTGGCCCGCCTCCGGCCGGGACAGCACCTCGTCGGGCTGCCGGGCAACCCGCTCGCCGCCGTGTCCGGCCTGGTCACGCTGGCCGAGCCCCTGCTGCGTACGCTCACCGGGCGCGCGTCCGCATCCGCATCCGCGTCCGCGACCATGCCCGCGTTCACCGCTACCGGTGAACCTTCGCCGCACGCCGCGTACACCGCCCCCGTACGCGAGGACGTGCAAGGGCACCCGTACGACACCCGCCTCGTCCCCGTCACCCTGCGAGGTGAGCACGCTGTGCCGCTGCGCTTCAACGGACCCGCGATGCTGCGCGGTATCGCGGCGGCCGACGGGCTCGCGGTCGTGCCGACCGGCGGTGCGCGCAAGGGGCAGGAGCTGGAGATCCTCGACCTCCCCTGGGCCCTGAGTGATTCCTGGGCCCTGAGCGAGAGCGGGGAGTGTTTCACGTGAAACTTCCCGGTAACGACGCCATCGCCCGCCACCCCGAAGAGCACCACACGACCCACCGGATCAAGCTGCCCCAGCGGGTGGTCGAACGGCCGTTGCGCCAGGTCACCCGGCGTCTGGTGATGGCCCTGCTGGTGCTCGCCCTGACGACGTTCATAGTCTGGATCGATCGCAGCGGCTACAACGACAACTCCGACAAGCAGGTCGACTTCCTCGACGCCGCGTACTACGCCACGGTGACGCTCTCCACCACCGGCTACGGCGACATCGTCCCGTACAGCGACAGCGCCCGGCTCACCAACATCCTCCTGATCACGCCGTTGCGCGTGCTCTTCCTGATCATCCTGGTCGGCACGACCCTCGAAGTGCTCACAGAACGGACGCGCGAGGAATGGCGTCTGTCCCGCTGGAGGTCCAACTTGCGTGAACACACTGTCGTCGTCGGTTTCGGAACGAAAGGCCGCTCGGCGATCCAGACCGTCTGCGCGACCGGCCTGAAGCCGGAGCAGATCGTGGTCGTCGATCCCAGCGCGAAGGTCGTCGACGCGGCCACGGCCGAGGGTTACGCGGGTGTCGTCGGCGACGCGACGCGCAGCGATGTGCTGCTCCGCGCGGAGGTGCAGCGGGCCCGGCAGATCATCATCGCGACGCAGCGCGACGACACGGCGGTGCTCGTCGCGCTCACCGCGCGGCAGCTGAACCGCGGGGCGAAGATCGTCGCCGCGGTGCGCGAGGAGGAGAACGCGCCGCTGCTGCGGCAGTCCGGCGCCGACGCGGTGATCACCAGCGCCAGCGCGGCGGGGCGGCTGCTCGGGCTCTCCGTGCTGAGCCCGAGCGCGGGCATGGTCATGGAGGACCTCATCCAGCAGGGTTCGGGGCTCGATCTCGTCGAGCGGCCGGTGATAAAGGCCGAGGTGGGGCGCGGGGTCCGGGAGACGGAGGACCTGGTGGTGAGTGTCGTACGCGGGCATCGGGTGCTGGGGTACGACGATCCTGCCGTCGGGAAGCTGCAGTTGACGGATCGGCTGATCACGATTGTTCGGGTTTCGCCGGGGTCGGTGGTGGCGCCTGACGCTCGGCCGTTGCCTCCGGCGGGGTGAGGATTCCACTGCCGTTCGGGGTTCTCCTGCCGTGCGGGTTTGTTGTGGCTGGGCGCGCAGTTCCCCGCGCCCCTTCGGGGCGCCTCAGTTAGAGGGGCGGGAGTAGCCTCGAAATCATGTATGCGATCACGATCCCCGAACCCGGCGGCCCTGAAGCGCTCGTGTGGGCCGAGGTGCCCGATCCCGTGCCCGGCGAGGGCGAGGTGCTGGTCGAGGTGGTGGCCAGTGCCGTGAACCGCGCCGATCTGCTCCAGCGGCAGGGCTTCTACAACCCGCCGCCCGGCGCGTCCCCCTACCCCGGCCTGGAGTGCGCGGGCCGCATCGCCGCGCTCGGCCCCGGCGTCTCCGGCTGGACGGTCGGCGACGAGGTCTGCGCCCTGCTCTCCGGCGGTGGCTACGCCGAGCAGGTCGTCGTCCCCGCCGGACAGCTCTTCCCCGTCCCCGACGGCGTCGACCTCGTGACGGCGGCCGCGCTGCCCGAGGTGACCTCGACCGTCTGGTCCAACGTCTTCATGATCGCCCACCTGCGGCCCGGCGAGACGCTGCTCGCGCACGGCGGTTCGAGCGGCATCGGCACCATGGCGATCCAGCTGGCCAAGGCCGTCGGCGCGAAGGTCGCCGTCACGGCGGGCAGCAAGGAGAAGCTCGCGTTCTGCGGGGAGTTGGGCGCCGACATCCTCATCAACTACCGCGAGCAGGACTTCGTCGAGGAGATCGAGCGGGCCACCGACGGGGCGGGCGCGGACGTCATCCTCGACAACATGGGCGCGAAGTACCTGGACCGGAACGTGCGCTCCCTCGCGGTCAACGGCCGCCTCGCGATCATCGGCATGCAGGGCGGCGTCAAGGGCGAGCTGAACATCGCCACGCTCCTCAACAAGCGCGCCGCCGTCACCGCCACCTCGCTGCGGGCCCGGCCCGGTGCCGAGAAGGCGTCGATCGTCGCGGCGGTACGGGAGCATGTCTGGCCGCTGATCGGTGCGGGGCATGTGCGGCCGATCGTCGACCGGACCGTGCCGATGCGGGATGCGGCCGCGGCGCATCGGGTGCTTGAGGAGAGTGGGCATATCGGGAAGGTGCTGCTCACGCGGTAGCGGTTAGCGGTACGTATGCCGTAAGCGGTACGTGTGCCGAGTGCGGGTCCGTCGTGGCTGGTCGCGCAGTTCCCCGCGCCCCTTCGGGGCGCTCACCTCGGGGCGCTGACGGGGTCACCCCTCCTTCGGGTGCGGTCAAAGTGCCGGAAATGTCCCGTCATGTGACGCTGGGCACTGGCGTGATGGTCCGCCTGACCTTGGGCGACCCGATGGCGGGAGGTGGCCGGCGCGGTGGTTGTGGCATGGGCGACTTTTCGCGTGACCGTCGTGGCCCTCGTGGCGACGACGCTGCTCACCGTGCTCACGGCGATCACCCCCGACGTGCCGTCGTACGCGGCCGAACCCGCCCCCCGCGGCCCCCTCACCACCGTCGACGAGACACCCCGGGCGGGCAGCCGCCCCGGTGAGGGCCGGGCCCGGCCGGGGCGCGCGGATCCGCCGGTCCCCGATCCGCCGCCGGCCCCCACGCCGCCCCCGTACGTACCCCCGCCGCGGCCGGAACCGGCCGCAGTGTCGCACCGCGACACCCTGTCCGACGCCGGGGAGCCGCCGACCGAACCCGTCCTGCCGGGCCTGCGCGTTCTGCCGCTCGGCGGCGGTCTGGTCCTCATCGGCCTCGGGCTCGGCTTCCTCGGACTGCGGTTGCGGCGCGGCGGCTGAGGGTGGATCACCGCGGTATGGGGGCACCACCGATGTGTGACGTACGGGTGCGAGAGAATGGCGGCATGGAGATGCCGAGGAACGAACGGTCACCGGAGAACCCTCAAGTCCTGGTCGTAGGCCAGGATGGAATGGCTCTCGGTGGTGGCGGAGACGACGAATCCCGCGAGGTTCCGGTGACGGAGATGGTCGAACAGCCGGCCAAGGTCATGCGCATCGGCAGCATGATCAAGCAGCTCCTGGAGGAGGTGCGGGCGGCTCCTCTCGACGAGGCGAGCCGGGTCCGCCTCAAGGAGATCCACGCCAGCTCGGTCAAGGAGCTGGAGGACGGCCTCGCCCCCGAGCTGGTCGAGGAGCTGGAGCGGCTCTCCCTGCCCTTCACGGAGGAGGCGACGCCCAGCGACGCCGAACTGCGCATCGCGCAGGCCCAGCTGGTCGGCTGGCTCGAAGGCCTCTTCCACGGGATCCAGACGACGCTGTTCGCGCAGCAGATGGCGGCGCGGGCGCAGCTGGAGTCCATGCGGCGGGCGCTGCCGCCCGGCGTGGGCGGCGGCGATGACGACGACGAGGGCGGCATCGCGGGCCGTACGGGGGGCCCTTACCTGTAGGCCGATCAGGGACACCTGCCTGACCCAGGACACCCCAGACGCCCAGCACACCCAAGACAGAAGGGGCCCGGTACGCACACCGCGTACCGGGCCCCGTCGCGAAGCGCGAAGGCCGGGAAAGACTAGGCCGGGTTACCCGTGGAGACGTCGAACTGGATGTCCACGTTCTTCGGGTCCACGTCCGAACCCTCCTTCGGGGTCTGCCGCATGACGGTGTCCTCGCCGTAGGCGTTCTCGTCGATGGAGCGCTTGTCGTAGCTCCAGCCGGCCGCCTGGAGGCAGGACAGGACCGACTTCCAGTCCTTGAAGGTGAAGTCAGGGACCTTGATCTTGTTCTCGTCGTTGTACGAGGTCTCCGGGTCCTTGCACACCTCCGGCTCGACCGTCATGTTGCGGTTCGGCCCCTTGTGCCCCGCCACCGGCTGCTTCGTCTTGTCGCCCGCCGATTCCTTGCCGCCCTCGTCACCGCCGCCCAGCGTGAGCGCGGTGATCAGGCCGCCGATCGCGAGGAGCGCGACGACGATCGAGCCGACGATCAGCGGCATGTTCCGCCGCTTGCCGCCCCCGGAGCTCCCGGTGGCCGTCGTGGCCGGCTGCGGGGAGAGGTTGTAGGGGGGCGGGGTGTGCGCGCCCTGGGGGCCGTAGGCGTTCGTGGGCGCCGGGGTCTGGTAGCCGCCCTGCTGGGGCGGGTAGCCGTAGCCCGGCGTCGGGGCCGGGGTCGAGGGGCCGTAAGCACCCGGCTGGTACGGGGTCTGGACGCCGCCCGACTGCTGCGGGAGCGAGGAGTCGACCGGCGGGAAGACCGCGGAGCCGACGCCCGCGCCGCTCGCCGTGGGCGCGCCCGGCACGATGCTGGGGGCCGCCGCCTGGAAGGACTGCGCCACGCGCAGGCACTCCTCGCGCATGGCGTCGGCGGTCGGGAAGCGCTCGTTCGGGTTCTTCTTCAGCGCGCGGGCGACGATCGCGTCGACCGCGGGCGGCAGGGAACGGTTGATCGAGGACGGAGCGACCGGCTCCTCCTGGACGTGCGCGTACGCGATCGCCAGCGGCGAGTCCGCCTCGAACGGCAGCCGCCCGGTGACCAGTTGGAAGAGCATGATGCCGACGGAGTAGAGGTCGGAGCGCGCGTCCACGCCGCGGCCGAGCGCCTGCTCCGGCGAGAGGTACTGCGGGGTGCCGACGACCATGCCGGTCTGGGTCATCGAGGTGACGCCGGACTGCATGGCGCGGGCGATGCCGAAGTCCATGACCTTGACGACGTTGCGCTTGGTCATCATGACGTTGCCCGGCTTGATGTCGCGGTGGACCAGGCCCATCTCGTGGCTGATCTCCAGCGCCGCGAGCACATCGGCGGTGATCTTCAGCGCCTGGTCGGTCGGCATCGCGCCGAACTGCGTGACGGACGCGTCGAGCACGGAGCCGAGCGGCTTGCCCTCGACGTACTCCATGACGATGTACGGCATCGTCGTGCCGTCCAGCTCGTCCTCGCCGGTGTCGAAGACCGACACGATGTTCGTGTGCGTGAGCTTCGCCACCGACTGGGCCTCGCGGCGGAAACGCTCGCGGAAGGACTGCTCGCGGCCCAGCTCGGTGTGGAGCGTCTTGATCGCGACCTGGCGGTCGAGCACGGCGTCGTACGCCAGGTGGACCGAGGCCATGCCGCCCTCGCCGAGCAGATCGCGCAGTTGGTAGCGGCCACCGGCCAGCGAACGCCCCGCGTACCGCCCCTGTGCGCCGTCCTGGCTGCTCATCTCGTGCGTCCCCCATCGGCGCGGCGGCCGGACGGCTCCGCGGCTGGTGATCGATTACCCGCTATTCCTGGCCAAGTCTGCCCGAGGACGATGACGCGTCAAGCTCGGTGCCCGTTCCGTGACCGTACGCGCAAGAAGCGTCTCGGAAGCGTTACAAGTTTGCGCGTGAGGACCCGGGGCGGCTTTGATGTCCGGTCCACCTCGAACCGGCGGGTGGCGTGAAGGCTGTAGCGTGGCCCGTCGGAGTACCCGGTAAAGCGGCGTACTCAGTACCAAGTACCACGACCAGAAACGACGGCGAGGACTGATGGCACAGACGCAGCGCGCTCAGGGCCCGTCCGACCCCGACGCGACTGGCGGCGGTATGTCAGACGCGCCCGAGTTGTGGGGCAATGGCGGGCTCGTCGGAGACGGCCGTTACCGGCTGACCCACAGACTCGGCCGGGGCGGCATGGCCGAGGTCTTCGCCGCCGAGGACGTACGTCTGGGGCGCACGGTCGCGGTCAAGCTGCTCCGCTCCGACCTCGCCGAGGACCCCGTCTCCAAGGCCCGTTTCACGCGTGAGGCCCAGTCCGTCGCGGGGCTGAACCACCACGCCGTGGTCGCCGTGTACGACTCCGGTGAAGACGCCGTCGGGCCGAGTGTCGTCCCGTACATCGTCATGGAGATCGTCGAGGGCCGCACGATCCGCGATCTGCTGCTCAACGCGGAGGCGCCCGGTCCCGAGCAGGCGCTCATCATCGTCTCCGGGGTGCTCGAGGCGCTCGCCTACTCCCACCAGCACGGCATCGTGCACCGTGACATCAAGCCCGCGAACGTGATCATCACCCACTCCGGTGCGGTGAAGGTGATGGACTTCGGCATCGCGCGCGCCCTGCACGGCGCGCAGTCGACGATGACGCAGACCGGCATGGTCATGGGCACGCCCCAGTACCTGTCGCCCGAGCAGGCGCTCGGCAAGGCCGTCGACCACCGCTCCGACCTGTACGCGACCGGCTGTCTGCTCTACGAACTGCTCGCGCTGCGGCCCCCGTTCACCGGCGAGACGCCGCTCTCCGTGGTCTACCAGCACGTCCAGGACACGGCTCTGCCGCCCTCCGAGGTCTCGGACGCGGCGCCGCCGGAGCTGGACGGGCTCGTCATGCGCTCCCTCGCCAAGGACCCGGACGACCGGTTCCAGACCGCCGAGGAGATGCGCGGCCTCGTCCAGTACGGGCTGCAGATGCTGCACGAGCAGGGCGGCCACACGGGGACCTGGAACACCGGGCCCGTCGAGATGCACGAGGGCGGCAACACCCCGGCGATGGGTCTCGCCGGCACGGCCGCGATGGGGCACCCCGACTCAGGGACCGCGCAGATCCCGGGCCCGATGCTGCGTCCGCCGGGCGACGACGGCGGCTTCGAGGGCGGGCAGCGCGGCGGCAAGGGCGGCCGCGGCAAGATGTGGATCTTCGCCGTGCTTGCCGTCATCGCGATCGTGGTGGGTGTCGCCTTCGCGCTGAGCGCGAGCAACGGCACGAAGGAGAAGGACAAGACCCCGACGACTCCCTCGACGAAGCAGTCGCAGGAGAAGAAGCCCAGCAAGAGCCCGGACAAGGACGAGACGGGCGAGGCGACGGAGCCGGGCAGTGACACGGGGGGCCAGACGAACTACCCCCCGCAGACGAACCGGCCGACCGGGCCCACGCAGCCGACCGGGAACCCCACCCAGCCGACCGGGGACCCGACGACCGACCCGACGACGGATCCCACCACGGACCCGACGACGGACCCGACGACCGATCCGACCGACCCGCCGGTCACGACGGACCCGACCGAGGGCGAGGACCCGGGCGACTCCGGGAGCGACGGCGAGGGCACCTGATCCCGCGCCTCCGCTGCCGTCCCCCGTTGATCGGGCGACGGCCCCCGGCCGCGTACGTCAGTGCGTGTGCTGCAGGCTGCGGGTGCGGCCCGCCGTGAGGGTGTGGACCTTGGCGACCTGCGGCTCTATCCGCAGATAGACCGGGTCGAAGAGTTCACCGTCCGCGAAGTGCGGCGTGGGGCCGAAGAGTTCCAGCTCGGCGTTGGTCGGCTCGACCGCCTCGCAGACGCCGATGCACTGCACGGTCCACTGCCCGTCGCGGGCGGACGCCGCGTTCAGATTGTCCGCGCCGTACGCGACGACGCTGCCGACGCAGGCCTGGTGGTAGCCGTATCCCCGGTGCATGCGCAGCAGGATCCTCCCGCCCACGACGATGTGGCGGGCCGCCGCGAGAAAGGGCAGCGCGCGCATGCTGGTCGCCACCCGTCCGTAGTCCGTGCGGCGGAGCAGTTCGAAGGCGAGCTGTTCATCGGTGGACATGCCCCCCACCTTCGGTCAGGCGCGGGATGTCCCGAAAGAGGACCCCGCCCCCAGTAAACGGGACGTAAGTCCCGTCAGTGCTGCTTCTCCGCCTGCATGCGCGCCACATACGCGGCGGCCTGCGAGCGGCGCTCCATGCCCAGCTTGGAGAGCAGGCTGGAGACGTAATTCTTGATCGTCTTCTCGGCGAGGTGGAGCCGCTCGCCGATGACGCGGTTGGTGAGGCCCTCGCCGATCAGGTCGAGGATCTTCCGCTCCTGGTCGGTGAGGTTGGCCAGGCGGTCGTCGCCCTTGGTGTTGTTGCCGTCGCGCAGCCGCTCCAGGACCCGGGCCGTGGCGACGGGGTCGAGCAGGGACTTTCCGGCGGCCACGTCGCGTACGGCGGTCAGCAGCTCATTGCCGCGGATGGCCTTGAGGACATAACCGGAGGCGCCGGCCATGATCGCGTCGAAGAGGGCCTCGTCATCGGCGAACGAGGTGAGCATCAGGCATTTGATGTCCTCGTTCTGCGAACGGATCTCACGGCATACCTCGACCCCGCTGCCGTCCGGCAGGCGCACGTCGAGAACGGCCACGTCGGGCCGGGTCGCGGGGATCCTGACCAGGGCGTCCGCCGCGGTGCCGGCCTCGCCGACGACCTCGATGTCGGACTCCACGGAGAGCAGCTCATGGACTCCGCGCCGGACCACTTCATGGTCGTCGAGGAGAAATACTGTAATTTTTCCATCTTCGCGCACGGAGCCAGTCTCACACACGATCTCTTTCGGCGCCCGGGCGGAACCCTTCCCGTGCGACCCTTCCCGAGTCCGGGGTGGCCGGGATAACGTGCCGGTGTTCCGGCCCCCTGCCAGGCTGTGATCAGTGCTGTGACCAGGAAGTGTTCCCGCTTTTCTCGATTTACTCGGAAATCCAAGCAGTCGGCACCCGGCCGTTTACTTGGAAATCCAAGCAAATTCGCAGGTCAGGTGGGGTTTCACAGAATTGCTAAGCACTGGGTAACGTGCATTGTGCAGGGCGCTCGCCGGGGCACCTGTCACGCCTGTTCCCGGCCGAGACGCACCCACCCCGTGCGCGGGCACGGATCAGGCGAGCCGCACTGGCCTACCCGGTAATCCCGGGGGCCGGACCGACGGAGGAGCACACGTGACCGTGGAGAGCACCGCCGCGCGCAAACCGCGCCGCAGCAGTACCGGCGGCGGCAAGCGCGCGAGCGCCAAGAAGGCCGCGCCGCAGCAGAGCACGGAGCCCGAGCTCGTACAACTGCTGACGCCCGAGGGCAAGCGGGTCAAGAGCGCGAAGAACGCCGTGTACGACGCCTACGTCGCCGACATCACGAGCGAGGAGCTGCGCGGCCTGTACCGCGACATGGTCCTCACTCGTCGCTTCGACGCCGAGGCCACCTCCCTCCAGCGCCAGGGCGAGCTGGGCCTGTGGGCCTCGCTGCTCGGCCAGGAGGCCGCCCAGATCGGTTCCGGCCGGGCCACCCGCGGCGACGACTACGTGTTCCCCACGTACCGCGAGCACGGTGTCGCCTGGTGCCGCGGGGTCGACCCGACGAACCTGCTCGGCATGTTCCGCGGCGTGAACAACGGCGGATGGGACCCGAACAGCAACAACTTCCACCTGTACACGATCGTCATCGGCTCGCAGACGCTGCACGCCACCGGCTACGCGATGGGCGTGGCCAAGGACGGCGCCGACTCGGCCGTGATCGCGTACTTCGGGGACGGCGCCTCCAGCCAGGGCGACGTCGCTGAATCGTTCACCTTCTCCGCGGTCTACAACGCCCCCGTCGTGTTCTTCTGCCAGAACAACCAGTGGGCGATCTCCGAGCCGACCGAGAAGCAGACCCGTGTGCCGCTCTACCAGCGCGCGCAGGGTTACGGCTTCCCCGGTGTGCGGGTCGACGGCAACGACGTACTCGCCGTGCTCGCCGTCACCAAGTGGGCCCTGGAGCGGGCGCGTACGGGCGAGGGCCCGGCGCTCATCGAGGCGTTCACGTACCGCATGGGCGCGCACACCACCTCCGACGACCCGAGCAAGTACCGCAACGACGACGAGCGGGTGGCCTGGGAGGCCAAGGACCCGATTCTGCGGCTGCGGGCCTTCCTGGAGTCCGAAGGCCACGCGGATGAGGGATTCTTCGCGGAACTCGACGACGAGAGCGAAGCGTTGGGCAAGCGAGTGCGAGAGGTGGTGCGGGCGATGCCGGATCCGGATCTGATGGCGATCTTCGAGAATGTCTACGCGGACGGGCACGCGCTCGTGGACGAGGAGCGCGCCCAGTTCGCCGCGTACCAGGCGTCGTTCGCGGACACCCCCGCGGCCGGGGAGGTCAAGTAACCATGGCTGTCCAGAAACTGCCCATCGCCAAGGCGATCAACGAATCGCTGCGCACGGCGCTGGAGAACGACCCCAAGGTCCTCATCATGGGCGAGGACGTCGGCAAGCTCGGCGGCGTCTTCCGGGTGACGGACGGGCTGCAGAAGGACTTCGGCGAGGAGCGGGTCATCGACACCCCGCTCGCCGAGTCCGGCATCGTCGGCACGGCCATCGGCCTCGCCCTGCGCGGGTACCGCCCGGTGGTGGAGATCCAGTTCGACGGCTTCGTCTTCCCGGCGTACGACCAGATCGTCACGCAGCTCGCGAAGATGCACGCCCGCGCGCTCGGCAAGATCAAGATGCCGGTCGTCATCCGCATTCCGTACGGCGGCGGCATCGGCGCGGTCGAGCACCACAGCGAGTCGCCCGAGGCGCTCTTCGCGCACGTGGCGGGGTTGAAGGTGGTCTCCCCCTCGAACTCGGCGGATGCCTACTGGATGATGCAGCAGGCCATCCAGAGCGACGACCCGGTGATCTTCTTCGAGCCCAAGCGGAGGTACTGGGACAAGGGCGAGGTCGACAAGGAGGCCATCCCCGGCCCCCTGCACAAGGCCGTCGTCGCCCGCGAGGGCACCGACCTCACACTCGTGGCGTACGGCCCGATGGTGAAGGTCTGCCTGGAGGCGGCCGCGGCCGCCGAGGAGGAGGGCAAGTCCCTGGAGGTCCTGGACCTGCGCTCCATGTCGCCGATCGACTTCGACGCCGTGCAGGCCTCGGTCGAGAAGACGCGGCGGCTCGTCGTCGTGCACGAGGCCCCGGTCTTCCTGGGCACCGGCGCGGAGATCGCCGCCCGCATCACCGAGCGGTGCTTCTACCACCTGGAGGCCCCGGTGCTCCGGGTCGGCGGCTACCACGCGCCGTATCCGCCGGCGCGCCTCGAAGAGGAGTATCTGCCGGGCCTCGACCGGGTGCTCGACACCGTCGACCGCTCGCTGGCGTACTGAGGGAGAAGGTCGTGACGACGATGACAGACGCTGCTCTGAGCGAGTTCAAGATGCCCGACGTGGGCGAGGGGCTCACCGAGGCCGAGATCCTCAAGTGGTACGTGGCGCCCGGTGACACCGTCACCGACGGGCAGGTCGTGTGCGAGGTCGAGACGGCCAAGGCCGCCGTCGAGCTGCCCATTCCGTTCAACGGTGTCGTGCGTGAGCTGCGCTTTCCCGAGGGGACGACGGTCGATGTCGGCCAGGTGATCATCTCGGTGGACGAGTCGGGCGGGGCGGGGGCGGGGGCCTCGGTGGCGCCTGAGCCGGTGAGTGCGCCCGCGCCTGAAGCCGCGCCTGAGCCCGAGCCCGCCGAGCCCCAGGGGCGCCAGCCCGTGCTCGTGGGGTACGGGGTCGCCGAGGCCTCGACGAAGCGCCGGGCTCGCAGGGGCGAATCGGTGGACGTCCCTGTCGTGGCGCCGGAGCCGGGGGTTGTGCCCCCCCGTTCCGCCGTGCGGAACGATGGCCCACAACAGGAGGGCGGGCTCAACGGCCACGGTGTCCGGCCGCTCGCCAAGCCGCCCGTCCGCAAGCTCGCCAAGGACCTCGGCGTGGACCTCGCGACGGTCACGCCCTCCGGGCCCGACGGGATCATCACGCGCGAGGACGTGCACGCGGCGGTGGCCCCGGCCGCCGCCGAGCCCGCGCCGCAGGCACCGGAGGCACCCGCCCCCGTGGCCGCGCCCGCCCCGGTGGTCGGCGCGGACGCCAGGGAGACCCGCGTCCCCGTCAAGGGCGTCCGGAAGGCGACCGCGCAGGCGATGGTCGGCTCGGCGTTCACCGCGCCGCACGTCACCGAGTTCGTGACGGTCGACGTGACGCGGACGATGAAGCTGGTCGAGGAGTTGAAGCAGGACAGGGCCTTCGAGGGGCTGCGGGTCAATCCGCTGCTGCTCATCTCCAAGGCCCTGCTGGTGGCGATCAGGCGGAACCCCGACGTCAACGCCGCCTGGGACGAGGCCAACCAGGAGATCGTCCAGAAGCACTATGTGAACCTCGGCATCGCCGCGGCCACCCCGCGCGGTCTGATCGTGCCGAACATCAAGGACGCGCACGCCAAGACCCTGCCCGAACTGGCCGAGTCCCTGGGCGAGTTGGTCTCCACGGCCCGGGCGGGCAAGACGTCGCCCGGCGCCATGCAGGGCGGCACGGTCACGATCACGAACGTCGGCGTCTTCGGCGTCGACACGGGCACGCCGATCCTCAACCCCGGCGAGTCCGCGATCCTCGCGGTCGGCGCGATCAAGCTCCAGCCGTGGGTCCACAAGGGCAAGGTCAAGCCGCGCCAGGTGACGACGCTCGCGCTCTCCTTCGACCACCGCCTGGTGGACGGGGAGTTGGGCTCCAAGGTACTCGCCGATGTGGCGGCGATCCTGGAGCGGCCGAAGCGGTTGCTGACCTGGGCGTAGTCCCCGCCCGAGCAGTGAGAAGGGGGCCCGCCGCGATCACCGCGGCGGGCCCCCTTTCCCGTATGCGCGTCAGGCGACCTTGAAGCCGTAGTCCATCAGCTTCTTGGCGTCCGAGAGGCGGTTGGCCGCCGAGGACGAGGTCAGGACGGTGCCGATGACCGTCTTGCCGTTGCGGGTGGCCGCGAAGACGAGGCAGTACTTCGCCTCGGGGCCGGAGCCCGTCTTCACGCCGAGGGCGCCGCTGTAGGAGCCGAGGAGCTTGTTCGTGTTCTCCCAGGCCATGTTGCGGTAGCCGCCGGACTTCGTGGTGACCTTCTGGGTGGTCGCCTTCGTCTTCACCACCGTGCGGAACGTGGAGTACTTCATCGCGTTGCTGGCGAGCTTGGTGAGGTCGCGCGGCGTGGAGTAGTTCTGGCCGTGGCCGATGCCGTCGAACGAGTCGAAGTGCGTGTTCGTCAGGCCGAGCGTCCTGGCCGTGGAGTTCATCTGGCCGATGAAGTTCTTCACGCGGGCCGAACGGGTCGTGCCCTTGCCGAACTTGTCCGCGAGGGCGTACGCCGCGTCGCAGCCGGAGGGGAGCATCAGCCCGTACAGCAGCTGGCGGACGGTGACCTTGTCGCCGACGATCAGGCGGGCCGAGGAGGCGTAGCCGTTGTCGACGATGTAGTCGCTGTACGCCTTCTGGACCGTGACCTTGGAATCCAGGTTGAGGTTCGGCTGGGCGAGGACCACGCGCGCCGTCATGATCTTCGTCGTGGAGCCGGTGGAGCGCCGGGTGTCGGCGGACTTGGTGAAGAGGCTCTTGCCCGTGCCGTTGTTCATCACATAGCCGCCCTTGGCGGCGATGGACGGCTTCGGTGGCGCGGCCGCGTGCGCCGGGGAGGTGAGGACTCCGCCCGCCAGAACCGCGCCCGCGGTGAGGGTAACGGCTGATACGCGACGTACGCCCTTAATGCCGGTATTCAAGATCTCTGCTCCAAATGCCCCTGGATTGCGGCCACATGGAGGGGCCGCTCATTCGTAAGACGAGCGAGAGGGGGCAATGGATGTGCCGGATGCCCCGTGTTTTTCTGTGCGGTCCGCCATGTGGACGAGGATTTCCGCGTATACGTGTTGTATCTATGCTGTGCGCATGCCAGTCACCGCCATCAAGCAGCCGCCCGCCGCCGACCGGGTCTACGCGCACGTGAAGCAAGCCGTCCTGGAGCGCCGCTACGAGGGCGGCACGCTCCTCACCGAGGGCGAGCTGGCCGAGGCCGTCGGGGTCTCCCGCACGCCGGTGCGCGAGGCGCTGCTGAAACTGGAGGTGGAAGGGCTGCTCCGGCTCTACCCGAAGAAGGGGGCCCTCGTGCTGCCCGTCTCCGCGCAGGAGATCGCCGATGTCGTCGAGACCCGGCTGCTCGTCGAGACGCACGCGGTGCGCAAGGCCGTGCCGGCGCCGGTGGGGCTCGTGGAGCGGCTGACGGCGCTGCTCTCCCGGCAGCGGGAGCAGGCCGCCGCCGGGGACTTCGCGGCGGCCGCGGTCACCGACCGGTGCTTCCACGCCGAGATCGTGCGCAGCGGGGGGAACGAGATCCTCTCGCGCCTCTACGACCAGCTCAGGGACCGGCAGTTGCGGATGGGGGTCGCGGTGATGCACTCGCACCCCGACCGGATCGCGAAGACCCTCTCCGAGCACGAGGAGATCCTCGCGGCGCTGCGCTGCGGCGACGCGGAGGCGGCGGTCGCCGTGGTCACCCGGCACGTCGGGTGGTTCCAGAACCTGGCGCGGGGGGAGGTCCGGTGAGTTCGGCCTCCTCGCCCGTCTCCCTCCCGGGGGATCCCCCCGGGGGCAGGAAGGCCGTGGTCGTCTGGTCGATCGGGGTCGCCGTCTACTTCGTCGCCGTCATCTTCCGGACCTCGCTCGGCGTCGCCGGGCTCGACGCGGCCGACCGGTTCCACGTCAACGCGTCCGCCCTCTCGACCTTCTCCATCCTCCAACTGCTCGTGTACGCGGGGATGCAGATACCCGTCGGCCTGATGGTCGACCGGCTCGGCACCAAGAAGGTGCTGACCATCGGCGTCGTGCTCTTCACGGTCGGACAGCTCGGCTTCGCCCTCTCACCCTCGTACGCGATGGCGCTCGCCTCCCGCGCCCTGCTCGGCTGCGGGGACGCGCTGACCTTCATCAGCGTGCTGCGGCTCGGCACCCGCTGGTTCCCGGCGCGGCGCGGCCCGCTCGTCGCCCAGCTCGCCGGGCTCGTCGGCATGGCGGGCAACCTCGTCTCCACCCTCGTCCTCGCCCGGCTGCTGCACTCCGTCGGCTGGACCGCGGCCTTCGCGGGCAGCGCGCTGTGCGGTGTCGTCGTCTTCGTCCTGATGACGCTCTTCCTCAAGGACCACCCCGAGGGCCACGAGCCCGCGCCCGCCGAGCACACCGGGGCGGCCTTCGTGCGCGAGCAGATCACCCTGTCCTGGCGGGAACCCGGCACCCGGCTCGGGATGTGGGTGCACTTCACCACACAGTTCCCCGCGATGGTCTTCCTGCTGCTGTGGGGCCTGCCGTTCCTCGTCGAGGCGCAGGGCCTGTCCCGGGCGGCCGCCGGTGAACTGCTCACCCTCGTCGTGCTCTCCAACATGGTGATCGGCCTGGTCTACGGCCAGATCGTCGCCCGGCACCACGCCGCGCGCCTCCCGCTGGCGCTCGGCACGATCGGGGCGACGGCCACGGCCTGGGCGGCCACGCTCGCCTGCCCCGGGGGCCACGCCCCGATGTGGCTGCTGATCGTCCTGTGCGCCGTGCTCGGCGCGTGCGGGCCGGCCTCCATGATCGGCTTCGACTTCGCGCGGCCCGCCAACCCGCCGGAGCGCCAGGGAACGGCCTCCGGCATCACCAACATGGGCGGCTTCGTCGCCTCCATGACGACGCTGCTCGCGATCGGCCTGCTCCTCGACGCGACCGGTGACGACTACCGCGTGGCGTTCTCCGCGGTCTTCGTGCTGGAGGCGGTGGGGCTCTGCCAGATCCTGCGGCTCAGGTCCAGGGTGGTCCGGCGGGAGCGGGAGCAGCTTGTCGCCAGCCGTGTCGAGGCCGTGCACGTCCCCGCCTGAGACCTCAGGGCAGCCCTCAGGGCAGATCTCAGGGCAGGCCTCAGGGCGTGACCGCGAAGTTCCGCAGGATCGCCTCCGCGAGCTCCTGGTCGCCCTCGGACTTGATCCGGTCGGCGACCGCCGCGTACTTCACCCGGCCGCAGGCCAGCCTGAAGTACGTCTCCCAGTCGAGGCCGATGGTGGCGAGCGGGCCCAGCGAGGGCGCGTTGTCCACCGTGCCCTTGCCCTCGGCGTCCACGCGGACCGTGCGCAGGAACTCCACGGGGCCGCTCACATCGAAGACGACCGCCGAGTTCGCGGGCGCGCCCGCCTCCTTGGCGACGACCTTCGCGAGGCCCTGAAGAAGCAGGTCACGGGCGACATACGCACCGGGGGAGTCGAGGTTGCCGGGCCTCTTCAGCGTCGTACGCAGATCCTGCTCGTGCACCCACACGTCGAACGCCCGCATCCGCATGGCCAGTTCGAGGGTCTGCTCGGAGCCGAACGGGCCGCGGACCTTGTGGCCCGGGTCCCGCGACTCGTTCCGCAGCTGCCGGGAGCGGCGGATGATCGTGTACTCCAGTTCGGAGGTCATCTCCGGCGCGGTGTGGTGGCGCCGCACGTCGACCTGCATCTCCATGTACCGCTGCTTCTCGTTCTTCACGTGGTACAGATCGCGGGGCAGCGTGTGGATCGGGCGCGGATCACCCAGCATCTCGCAGTCGAGGCCGATGACATGGGAGACGATGTCGCGCACCGACCAGCCGGGGCAGGGCGTGGCCCAGTTCCACTCGCCCTCGGCGAGCGGTGTCACCAGCTCCGATATCGCTTCCACGGAATGGGTCCAGGCATCGGCGTAGGTTTGCAGGCTGGGATGGAGACTCACGGGACCCCTCGGCGGTCGTACGCGGGCGGTGGGTGTCTGAGACGTTAAGTTACGCTGCCCGCAGGCACCCCGGCAGTGCTTTCGTGTGACGATCGTAGGCCTGCGTTGACGGGCCGAATGCCAGGACGGTGGTAGTGTGCGCGCTTCTCTCATCCAGATCGTCGTAGACGAGGACGAACCGGTCAATTCCCGTAGGGCGCGCGTCTCTTCGCTGGTGCGCGAAGTGGCCGGGCGCGAGGGTTCGGACCTCGTCGTCCTCCCCGAACTGTGGACCACGGGCGCCTTCGCGTACGAGTCCTTCGCGAGCGAGGCCGAGCCGCTGAAGGGCCTGACGTACGAGGCCATGGCGAAGGCCGCGAGCGACGCGGGCGTGTGGCTGCACGCGGGCTCGGTCCCGGAGCAGGCCCCCGACGGCGCCCTCTACAACACCTCGCTCGTCTTCTCTCCCGAGGGCGAACTCGCCGCCTCCTACCGGAAGATCCACCGCTTCGGCTTCGACAAGGGCGAGGCCGTCCTGATGAGCGCGGGCTCGCAGCTCGTCACGGTACGGACGCCCGCCGCCACCCTCGGCCTCGCCACCTGCTACGACCTGCGCTTCCCCGAGCTGTTCCGGGGGCTCGTCGACGCGGGCGCCGAGATGTTCGTGGTGCCCGCCGGGTGGCCCGAGCGGCGGCGCGAGCACTGGCTGGTGCTGGCCCGCGCCCGGGCGATCGAGGACCAGGCGTACGTCCTGGCGTGCGGCACGGGCGGTACGCACGGGGGCGTGCCGCAGGCCGGGCACAGCGTGGTCGTCGACCCGTGGGGCGAGGTGCTCGCGCAGGCCGGGGACGGCGAGGAGGTCCTGACAGTGGACCTCGATCCGGCGAAGGTCGCGGCGACGCGGGAGCAGTTCCCGGCGCTGAAGGACCGGCTCCTGGGGCGCTGACGCTCAGTCGTCCTCGCCGCGCTCCTTCTCGGCGAGGCGGATGACGCAGACCGCCACGGCGAGCAGCAGCGCCGGGTCGGCGTCCTCGCGCACGATGTGCAGGCCGTACGTCTCGCGCACGCTGAACCAGCGGCGCGAGATGTCGGCGAGGAGTTCACCGTCGTACTCGATGGCGAACTCGCGGTCGAGGATCTTGCCGCTGACGTCCAGTTCGGTGCCCTCGGCGAGCGTCACGCGGTAGTGGTTGCGCAGCAGGGACAGGCGCTTGCGCCTGATGGTGGCGAGCGGCTGACCCTCCCGCTCGATGACCATGGTGTCGCGCAGGGCGAACATCTTGGCGTGGATGTCGACGAGGAGCCTGCCCTGCGCGTCCTTCAGCTCGAAGGTGTCGCGCAGGCGCATCGCCTTGCCGTCGACGAGGAAGACCTTGCGGCCCCGGTCGTCCTCGATCCAGTAGTCGTCACCGATGCCGAACAAGCGATCGCGTACGAGAAGCTTCATGCCGCCATCACTACCCCGAAACCGACACGGACCGGGCGCGGCCCGGCCGTGTCACCCGTCGGTGGGTCAGTAACCCCTGCGCTCCTGGTCGGGGTCGACGACCGTCGTCTGCGCGGCCGGTGGCACCACCGCCCGCCTGCGCCGCGCGATGCTGGTGAACGCGGCGACGCCGATGAGCCCCACCGCCATCATCACGAGACCGGCGACGGTGACGTTGAGGCCTTCCATCTCCCAGTCGGTCGCGAACGTGAGAATGGCGCCCACGGCGATGAGAATGATGCATCCGCCCAGGCCCATATGGACCGCCTCCCTGTGGTCGTGGCTGCGCTGCACCGTGTACCCGGCCGCGCCCTCACCACACGGAATGCGGACACGGAAAGTGAGCCTCAGCCCTCCAGGAAGGCCACGAGGGCGTTGGCCAGCAGGTGGGGGTCGTCCGCGCCGCACAGCTCGCGCACGCTGTGCATCGACAGGATCGCGACGCCGATGTCGACCGTCTTGATGCCGTGCCGGGCGGCGGTGATCGGTCCGATCGTCGTGCCGCACGGCATCGCGTTGTTCGACACGAACGTCTGGAAGGGCACGCCCGCCTTCTCGCACGCGGCGGCGAAGACCGCGCGTCCGGCGCCGTCCGTGGCGTAGCGGTTGTTGACGTTCACCTTGAGGATCGGGCCGCCGTTGGCGCGGGGGTGGTGCGTCGGGTCGTGCCGCTCCGCGTAGTTGGGGTGCACGGCGTGGCCGGTGTCGGAGGAGAGGCAGACGGTGCCGGCGAAGGCGCGCGCCCTGTCCTCGTACGTGCCGCCGCGGGCGAACACGGAGCGCTCCAGGACGCCGCCGAGCAGCGGGCCGTCGGCGCCGGTGTCGGACTGGGAGCCGTTCTCCTCGTGGTCGAAGGCGGCGAGTACGGGGATGTGGGTGAGGTCGTCCCGGGCCGCGGCGGCGGTGAGGGCGGCCGTCGCGGCGTGCACGGACAGGAGGTTGTCCATGCGGGGGCCCGCGACGAGTTCGCGGTCACGGCCCAGGTACGCCGGCGGCTCCACGGAGTACGTCATGAGGTCCCAGCCGGTGACATCGCCCTCGCCGAGCCCGCTCTCCTCCTCCAGGAAGCGGATGAGGTCGCCCTCGTGGATGTCGTCGCCCAGGCCCCAGATGGGCTGCATGTGCTTCTGCTTGTCGAGCTTGAGCCCGTCGGCGGCGATGGAACGGTCCATGTGGATGGCGAGTTGGGGCACGCGCAGCAGGGGGCGGTCGATGTTCACCAGCCGCGAGGTGCCGTCGCGCAGCGAGAGGCGGCCGGCGAGGCCGAGGTCCCTGTCGAGCCAGGAGTTGAGCAGCGGCCCGCCGTAGATCTCCACCGCGACCTGGCGCCAGCCGTGGGCGCCGGCGTCGGGCTGCGGCTTCACGCGGAGGTTCGGGGAGTCGGTGTGGGCGCCGACGATGCGGAAGGGGGTGTGCGGGGCGGCGCTCTCCGGGACGTACCAGGCGACGATGGCGCCGCCCCTCAGCACGTACTTGCCGCCGCTCGTGCCGTCCCAGGCGTCGGTCTCCTCGACCTGCCGGAAGCCGGCCTTCTCCAGCCGCTCGGCGGCGCTCGCCACGGCGTGGTACGGCGAGGGGCTCGCCGCCAGGAAGGACATGAGGTCTTCGGTGTGGCCGCGGTCGAAGGGGCCGGTGGGGCCGGAGGATGTGCGCATGGCTGCCAGCCTAGCCAGAGCGGTGTCGGGGTGGTGTTGGTCCCCGGGGCGGGGTGGGGGGCCTCGCGTTACCTGGCCGGGGGCCTGCCTTGGCTGGGGGCTTGCCTTGCTTGGGTGCGGGGGCCCCGCTGGGGGGCGGGGATGGGTTGCTCACCGCGGGTGGGTTCCGGCGCCACCGCTTCGCGGTGGATGCTCCCCACCCACCCACCCGTGCACCCCGCGCTGTCCAGGAGCCGAACGTGCCTGCCGCTTCGCGGCGGGTGTTCCCCACCCGCCCGCCCGTTCACCCCGTGCTGCCCAGGAGATGGGCGTGCTTGCCGCTTCGCGGTGGGTGCTTCCCACCCGCCCGCCCGTTCACCCCGTGCTGCCCAGGAGATGGGCGTGCTTGCCGCTTCGCGGTGGGTGCTTCCCACCCGCCCGCCCGTTCACCCCGTGCTGTCCAGGAGCCGAACGAGCTTGCCGCTTCGCGGCGGGTGTTCCCCACCCGCCCACCCGCCCACCCGTGCACCCCGTGCTGCCCAGAAGCCGAACGAGCCTGCCGCTTCGCGGCGGGTGTTCCCCGCCCGCCCGTTTGCCCGGCGCTGTCCGGGAGCCGGACGTGCTTGCCGCTTCGCGGTGGGTGTTCCCCGCCCGCCCGTTTGGCCCGCGCTGGCCAGGAGCCGGACGAGAGCCTGCTCGTTCCCCGCTCATGAGGTGCCGGGTAAACGGGTGGGTGGGTGGGGGGCATCCGCCGCGAAGCGGCGGGACGGAGGGCGTTCGCTCTCCACGGCGGTGTCCGGGTGGCGGCCGGTGGGTGGGAGGCATCCGCTGTGGAGCGCCGGGGCAGGGGGCGTTGTCTCTGCGCGACGGTGCCTGGGCGGTGGGGCTGGGGGCGTTCGCCTCCGCGGTGGGGTTGGGGGTTCGGCCTCGATGATGCTCGGGGCATGGGTGTGTGGGGTGGGGGGTGGGGTGGGGCGCGTCTGGGATTTGCCCGGGCGTGTGGTGGACGGGCGCGTGGTGGAGGGCGCGCGGCAGCGTAGGAGGTTCCGTCCGCCGGGGGGAACGCGGTGCGGCCCGACCCCGGGGTGGGGGCGGGCCGCTTCCGTGTGGGAGGGGGAGGGGTTAGAAGGCCGCCTCGTCCAGGGTCATCAGGTCCAGGTCCACGCCCTCGGCGAGCTTCCGCTCGGCCGCCACCCCGGGCAGCACCGTCGTCGCGAAGAACTTGGCCGCCGCGATCTTGCCCTCGTAGAACGCCTTGTCCTTGGCCGAGGCCGTCTCCAGCTTCTCGGCGGCGACCGCGGCACCGCGGAGCAGCAGGTAGCCGACGACGACGTCGCCCGAGACCATCAGCAGACGCGTCGTGTTGAGGCCCACCTTGTAGATGGACTTCACGTCCTGCTCGGTCGCCGCGAGGTCCGTCAGCATGACGCCGACGATGGCCTCCAGCTCGACCGCGGCCTTGGCCAGCTCCTCGCGGGCGCCGGCCAGCGTCTCGCCGCCCGTGCCGACCGCCAGGAACTTCTTGATCTCCTCTGCGAGGCCGTTCAGCGCCGCGCCCTGGTTGCGGACGATCTTCCGGAAGAAGTAGTCCTGGCCCTGGATCGCGGTCGTGCCCTCGTAGAGCGTGTCGATCTTGGCGTCACGGATGTACTGCTCGATCGGGTACTCCTGGAGGTACCCCGAGCCGCCGAACGTCTGGAGCGACTGCGCCAGCTGCTCGTACGACTTCTCCGAGCCGTAGCCCTTGACGATCGGCAGGAGGAGGTCGTTCAGGGCGTTCAGCGCCGACGCGTCCTCGCCCGCCGCCTCCTTGACCTGGATCTCGTCCTGGACGGCCGCGGTGTGCAGCACGAGCGCGCGCATGCCCTCCGCGTACGCCTTCTGCGTCATCAGGGAGCGCCGCACGTCCGGGTGGTGAGTGATCGTCACCTTCGGCGCGGTCTTGTCCATGAACTGGGCCAGGTCGGGGCCCTGGACGCGCTCCTTGGCGTACTCCAGGGCGTTGAGGTAGCCCGTGGAGAGCGTCGCGATGGCCTTCGTGCCGACCATCATCCGCGCGAACTCGATGATGCGGAACATCTGGCGGATGCCGTCGTGCTTGTCGCCGATCAGCCAGCCCTTGGCGGGGTGCTGGTCGCCGAAGGTCATCTCGCAGGTGTTGGAGGCCTTCAGGCCCATCTTGTGCTCGACGTTCGTGGCGTAGACGCCGTTGCGCTCGCCCAGCTCGCCGGTCTCCCAGTCGAACTCGTACTTCGGTACGAGGAAGAGGGAGAGGCCCTTGGTGCCGGGACCGTGGCCCTCGGGGCGGGCGAGGACGTAGTGGAGGATGTTCTCCGACATGTCGTGCTCACCGGAGGTGATGAAGCGCTTCACGCCCTCGATGTGCCAGGAGCCGTCCGGCTGCTGCACGGCCTTGGTGCGGCCCGCGCCCACGTCCGAACCGGCGTCCGGCTCGGTCAGGACCATCGTGGAGCCCCACTGCTTCTCGACGGCGATCGAGGCGATCTTCTTCTGCGCCTCGTTGCCCTCCTCGAAGAGGATGCCGGCGAAGGCCGGGCCCGACGAGTACATCCACACGGCCGGGTTCGCGCCGAGCAGCAGCTCCGCGTAGCCCCAGATCAGGGAGCGCGGCGCGGTGGTGCCGCCGATCTCCTCGGGCAGGCCGAGGCGCCAGTACTCGGAGTCCATGAAGGCCTGGTAGCTCTTCTTGAAGGACGCCGGGACGGGCGCGGTGTTGGTCTCCGGGTCGAAGACCGGGGGGTTGCGGTCGGCGTCCGCGAAGGACTCCGCCAGCTCGTTCTCGGCGAGGCGGCGCAGCTCCTCCAGGATGCTCTTGGCGGTGTCGACGTCCATCTCCGCGAACGGGCCGGTGCCGTACAGCTTGTCGCGGCCGAGCACCTCGAAGAGGTTGAACTCGATGTCGCGGAGATTCGACTTGTAGTGGCCCATGGCGAAGGCTCCGTAAGCAGGAAAGGGATGGAATACCAGCAAGTAGCTACGATGATGCTACCCGTCGGTAATAAGGCGCAACCCCTAACCGCCCATCTGTGACTCAGTAGGCTTCCACCCATGTATGGCTATGACCAGAACCCGGGCGCCCAGCAGCAGTACGCTCCGCCGGGCGCGCAGCCGCCGCCGCAGCAGATGCAGGGCATGCCGGGCGGTGGGTACGGCCAGCAGCCTCCCCTGTATCCCGAGCCCTCGCCCCCGTCGCTCGCGGACGCGGTGCGGGCCTTCACGACCGGTTCGATGTCCGCCGAGGACTTCCAGCAGGCCTTCGCGACCTCGAAGGTCTACTGCCCGCGCGGCGACAACCCCGGCTTCCTCGCGCTGCACAACACCCAGCAGCCCGTCATCCCGATGTTCACCTCCCTCAAGGAGCTGCGGCGGTACGCGGGCAAGGACTCCAAGTACTTCGTGATCACGGGCGCGGAGGTCATCGACCTCCTGCCCACGGGGTACGGCTTCGTCCTGGACATGGAGGGCGAGCACCGCATGGTCTTCGACGCGAAGGCCGTGGAGCAGATGGTCGACTTCGCGATGCGGCGCATGTACGGGTGAGGGGGTGGGGCCCTCGGGGTCCCGTCCGGCCGCCCCGGATGGGGGAGCGCAGGGGTCGGTTTATCAGATGAACGGGTGACAGGGCGGGCAGGTCGCCTCCGGGTCGTGGACGGACGCGGGGCGGGCGCGGATGCTCTCGGCTATGCCCTCGTCCATGATCTCGCGCCGTGCGGTCGGCGCCGGCGCCGTACTCGTCACCGCTGCCGTGACCGCCGCCGTGTGCGGGGCGATGCTCGGTGCCGCGCCGGCCACGAGGGCGACGGAGGCGGCGCGCCCCGGCCCCCCGGGCCCGGCGGGTAACGCTCCTCCCGCCCCCTCCGCAGACACCGCCTCACCCGGCCCTCCCGCGCGTCCAGCGCCGCGCGCGCACGCTGGGCCTCCGGCGGGGTCTGCGCCGCGCGCGCCTGCTGGGCCTCCGGCGGGGCCTGCGCCTCGCGGGCACGCGGGGCCTCCGGCGCCCTCCGTGAACCCCGCGCCGCCCGGGCCTGCGCCTCGCGCGCACGGTGGGCCTGCCGCGCATCCCGGGTCCCCTGCCGCTCCAGCGCCTCGCGCACATGCCGTGCCCCCGGCGTCCCCCGCGAACCCCGCGCGCCCCGGGCATCCGGCGGCGCCAGCGCCCCGCGCGCACCCTGGACCCGCCGTGCGGCCCGAGCCCCTTGCGGCGCCTGCGCCCCGTGCGCATGCCGGGCCTCCTGGGTCCCCCAGGCTCCCTGCGGCAGCCGTTCCTCCCGCGCCTCCTGCGCCACCCGGCCCGCCAGGAACGCCTGGAGCACCTGGAGCACCTGGACCTCCTGAGCGACCCGGGCCCCCTGGGCACCCCGGTCCTCCTAGGCCCCCCGGCCCTCCAGGCTCACCTGGCCCCCCTGCACCCCCCAAGCCCCCCGCACCCCCCGGCCTCCCCGCACCCCCCGCCCACACCACACCACCCACCCCCACCACCCGCCCCGCCGACACCCCCGCCGACCGTGCTCTTCGGGACTTTCTCGATCACGGGCCCAAGGTCGGGGTCATGACCGCCGCCCACCGGGGGCAGTGGCGCAAGGCGCCCGAGAACAGCCTTGCCGCGATCCGGGCCGGCTTCGCGGACGGTGCCGAGATCGTCGAGGTGGACGTACGGCTGACCAAGGACAAGGTCCCCGTGCTGATGCACGACGCCACCGTGGACCGCACCACGAACGGCACCGGCCGCGTCGCCGACCTCACCCACGCCCAGCTCCGCGGCCTGCACCTCCGTGCGGGTCTCGGCGGGCGCCAGGCGGCGGTCACCGGCGAGCGGATCCCCACGCTCGCCGAGGCCATGCGGGCCTCCCGCACGCTCGGGCTCGTCAACCTCGACCAGGCCTGGAAGGACCGCGAGGCCGTCTGGCGGGTGCTGGAGGAGACCGGCACCGTACGCAACGGCCTCTTCAAGTCCAAGGCGCCGGTGCCCGAGGTGCGGGAGTTCCTCGACCGCCACCGGGGCGCGCTGTACATGCACCTGGTGGACGACGCCAACGCCGAGTCCGTCGCGGAGTTCGGGAAGGAGAGGCCGCCCGCGGTCGAGGTCGTCTTCGACGACGTCCGCGACAGGGTGGCCCAGCCCGCCTTCCTCCAGGGGCTGCGCGCGACCGGCCGCGTGTGGTTCAACACCATGCGGAACGACTACGCCGCCCGCTTCACCGACGAGGCCTCGCTGATCGCCCCCGCACGCGGCTGGGGCGCGCTCATCGCCGGGTACGGGGCGACGATCCTCCAGACGGACAACGTGGAGACGCTCAAGTCCTATCTGACCAAGGGCGTCGCGGACCCCGTGCCGCCCGGCGCCGTCCGCGTCCAGGCGGAGAACTACGCCCCCGGCGGCGCGGGCGTGGCCTACCACGACACCGATCCGGGGAACCGGGGCGACGGGCCGGGGCGGCGCGGCGACCACGTCGACGTCTGCGACCACGACGGAGCGGTGGTGGTGTGCTGGATGCGGGGAGCGGAGTGGATCACCTACGGGGTCGACGTACCGCAGGACGGCCACTACACGCTCAAGGCCCGGGTGTCGTCCCCGTACGCGCCCGCCGGGACCTACCGGATCGCCTACGACGGCGGCCGCCCCGGCAAGGCCGTGCAGGTCGCGAACACCACCGCCCACTACGCCTTCGCCCTCCAGGACAGCCGCGACCCACGGCAGCTGACCCGCGGGCGCCACACCGTGCGCGTCTCCCTGGACGCGGGCGTGTTCCAGAACTGGAACCTCGACTACCTCCAGCTGGAGCCCGTCCGGCCATGACCGTCCGTAGGGCCGTCCGTAGGGCCGTCCGTAGGGCCGTCCGTCCATGACGCCGTGATCAAGCCATGCCCGGGACCCGGAGGGAATGTCCTCCGGGTCCCGTTCGTTCACAGTGGCAGAAAGTTCTACGTTCAACTAAAGTGGGCGAACGAGGAGGTACCGACCATGCCTGCAGTGACCGTCGAGAACCCGCTGACCCTGCCCCGAGTGGTGGCGCCGGCCGATGCCGTGGCGCGCCCCGTGCTCGCCGTGACCACCGCGCCGCGCGGCTTCGAGGGCGAGGGGTTCCCCGTGCGCCGGGCCTTCGCGGGGATCAACTACAAGTACCTCGACCCGTTCATCATGATGGATCAGATGGGCGAGGTGGAGTGGGAGGCGGGCGAGCCGAAGGGCACCCCCTGGCACCCCCACCGCGGCTTCGAGACGGTCACCTACTTGATCGACGGCACCTTCGTCCACCAGGACTCCAACGGCGGTGGCGGCACCATCCGCAACGGCGACACCCAGTGGATGACGGCCGGCAGCGGCCTGCTCCACATCGAGGCGCCGCCGGAGGAGCTGGTCATGTCCGGCGGCCTCTTCCACGGCCTCCAGCTGTGGGTGAACCTCCCCGCCAAGGACAAGATGATGGACCCCCGCTACCAGGACATCCGCGGCGGCCAGGTCCAGCTGCTCGCCTCCCCCGACGGCGGCGCCCTGCTCCGCGTCATCGCCGGTGAGCTGGACGGCCACGAGGGCCCCGGCATCACGCACACCCCGATCACGATGATCCACGCGACCGTGCGGCCCGGCGCCGAGGTGACGCTGCCCTGGCGCGCGGAGTTCAACGGACTCGCGTACGTCCTCGCCGGACGCGGCACGGTCGGCGCCGAGCGCCGCCCCGCCCACCAGGGGCAGACCGCGGTCTTCGGCGCCGGGTCCTCGCTGACCGTCCGCGCCGACGAGCGGCAGGACGCGCACGCCCCCGACCTGGAGGTCGTACTCCTCGGCGGGCAGCCGATCCGCGAGCCGATGGCGCACTACGGCCCGTTCGTGATGAACAGTCAGGCCGAGCTGCGGCAGGCCTTCGAGGACTTCCAGAAGGGGCTCCTCGGTACGGTCCCGGCCGTGCACGGCATGTAGCCGCGGGCGCCCCGGCAGGGACACGGCAGGCAGCCGTACATAACGTGCGCGGCGCCGGGCGGCGTGCTCGGGTGGGAGGGTGCTGACCCTTCTCCCCGAACCCGCCCGGCGCCTCGCCTCCTGGTGCGTGGTGGTGCTGCTCGTCGTCGGCGTGGCGGCCGTCGGCGTCTGGCTGTGCGTCACCTTCCAGACGGCCGTGACGCCGGTCCTGCTCGCCCTGCTCGGCACCGCGCTCCTCGGGCCGCTGTACCGGCGGCTGCTCAAGATGCGGGTGCAGCGCTCGCTGGCCGCCGGGCTGACCTGCGCGGCCGTCGTCGCCGTGGTCGGCGGGGTCGCCTACATCGTGGCCAAGGCCCTGATCGACACGGGCGACCAGATCATCGCCTCCCTGAGGACCGCGGCGACCGACCTCGCCAAGTACTTCGGGGCGGCCGGGACCTCGCTCGACGACATGGCGTCGAACGCCAAGGACCTGCTCGGCAAGTTCGGCGGAACGGCCGCGTCGGGCGTGCTCAGCGGACTCAGCGTCGTCGGCGAGATCATCGCCATGGCCGTGCTCGCGCTCCTGCTGGTCTTCTTCTTCCTGCGCGACTCCGGCAAGGCGATGGCCTCGCTGCGCTCCCTCGCGCCCGGCGACTCCGCCGATGTCGTGGAGGCCATGGCGCGCCGCGCCTTCGTGGCGGTCGAGGGGTTCATGCGGGGCACGACGATCATCGCGTTCATCGACGCCCTGTGCATCACCGTCGGGCTGCTGGTCCTCCGGGTGCCGGGAGCGGTGGGCCTCGGCGCGCTCGTGTTCGTCGGCGCGTACATCCCGTATCTGGGGGCGTTCCTGTCCGGCGCGATCGCCGTCCTCGTCGCCCTCGCCGACCGCGGCTTCGTCATCGCGCTGTGGGCGCTCGGCGTGGTCCTCGCCGTGCAGGTCCTCGAAGGACACATCCTGCAACCGGTGATCCAGAGCCGGACGGTCCAGATGCACCCGGCCGTGGTGATGCTGACGATCACGGCGGGCGCGTCCGTCGCCGGAATCCTCGGAATGCTCCTGGCCGTCCCCCTGACGGCAGCGGCCTTCGGAGTCCTGTCGGAACTGCGCTCCCGCTACTCCGCCACGCCATAGCGCCCCGAGGAGAGCGCCCCGAAGGGGCGCGGGGAACTGCGCGCCCAGCCCACGACAACGCGCGCGCTATAGACCCTCAGCCGAACCGCCCGAGACCCCCGCGTCCTCATAAAGCTCGAACCAGATGCTCTTGCCGTCCCCCCGAGGATCCACCCCCCACGCCCCCGCGAGCAGCTCCATCAGAACCAGCCCGCGCCCGGACGAGGCAAGCTCGCCAGGCCGCCGCTTGTGGGGCAGATCGTCGCTGCCGTCCGCGACCTCGGCCCGCAGCCGACGCGCGCCCGGCTCGCCGGTGACCTCGGCGACCAGCAGGGCGTCCCCGTCCGTGTGCACGAGGACGTTGGTGAGCATCTCCGAGACCATCAGGACCGCCGAGTCGACCTGGTCGTCGTCCGCCCAGTCGTGCAGCAGGTCCCGCAGATGGCGGCGGGCCCCCGCGACCCGCTCCGGCTCGGCCTGCGCGACCGTCAGGACGGTACGGCGGGCGTCCGTGCGCTGCTCGGGGCGGCTGGTCCTGCTCAGCAGCAGCACCGCTATGTCGTCCTCGCGGCGGTCGGCGAGCGGGCCGGTGGTGTAGTGCGAGGTGGGCCCGTGCACGGCCTGGACCAGGCGGTCGGCGAGGAGTTCGAGGCCGTCCTCCTCGTCCTCGCCGAGGTACCCCTCCAGGGTCGACCTGATCCGCGCCCAGCCGCTGTCCAGGTCGTGGCCGCCGGTCTCGATCAGGCCGTCCGTGCAGATCAGCATGGTCTCGCCGGGCTCCAGGACGAGACGGGTGGTCGGATAGTCCGCGTCCGGGTCGACGCCCAGCGGAAGCCCGCCCGCAGTAGGCCGCAGCAGAACCGTTCCGTCAGTCATGCGTATCGCGGGTTCGGGATGGCCCGCGCGGGCCAGTTCGAGGACGCCGGTCGCCGGGTCGGCCTCGACGTACAGGCAGGTCGCGAAGCGCGGGTCGTACACCGCCGACTCGTCGGCGCCGCTGCCGCTCGAACCGTAGGTGATCGACTCCGTGATCCCCGACAGGAAACGGGTCGCCCGCGACAGCACCGCGTCCGGGCGGTGCCCCTCGGACGCGTACGCGCGCAGGGCGATCCGCAGCTGGCCCATCAGCCCCGCCGCGCGCACGTCGTGCCCCTGGACGTCGCCGATGACGAAGGCGATACGGCCGTTGGGCAGCGGGATCATGTCGTACCAGTCGCCGCCGACCTGGAGGCCCCCGCCGGTCGGCACATAGCGGGCCGCCACGCTCATCCCCGGGATCTGCGGCCCGAGCATCGGCAGCATCGAGCGCTGGAGCCCCTCCGTCAGCTCCCGCTCGGACTCGGCGACCCCGGCCCGCGAGAGGGCCTGCGCCAGCATCCGCGCGACCGTCGTCAGGACGGAACGCTCGTCGGGCGTGAACGAGACGGGATAGGCGAAGGCGGCCATCCACGCGCCCATCGTGCGGCCCGCCACCGTCAGCGGCAGGAACGCCCACGACTGCCGCTCGAAGCGCCGCGCGAGCGGCCAGGCCGCCGGATAGCGGCGGCGGTAGTCCTCCGGCGAGGAGAGATAGACGGCGCGGCCGGTGCGTACGACCTCGGCGGCCGGATAGTCCGTGTCCAGCGGCATCGCGGAGAAGGGCCCGTCGTCGCCCGGCTGGTGGCCGTGGTGCCCGATGATCGAGAGCCGGTCGCCCGCCACCCCGAAGACGGCGAGCCCGTCCGGCGAGAACCCCGGCATGGAGAGCCCCGCCGCGACCCGCAGCACCTCTTCCGTCGACCGCGCCTCGGCCAGCGCGCGGCCCGCGTCGAGCAGGAACGCCTCGCGGGAGCGCCGCCAGTCGCCGGTGACGGGGGTGCGGGCGGCGGTGCCCGGCGCGGGCTCGGTCACCTCTTGCAGGGTGCCGATCAGCTCGTACGCCTCCGTGGCGTCGTGCAGGACGGGCTTGGAGCGGCTGCGTACGGTACGCAGGACCCGGCGTCCGGTGTCGTCCATGATCCGCAGCCGGGCCTCGGCGAGGGTGCCCTCGGCGACGGCGAGCTGGACGGTTCCGTAGATCTCGTTCCAGTCGACCGGGTGGAAGCGGGAGCGCACGGCCGCCTCGGTCAGGGTCTGGGCGCGCGCGGGCAGACCGAGGAGCCGGGCCGCCTCGGCGTCGAGCGTGACGGTCCCGGACGCGTTGTCCCAGCGCCAGAGCCCGGTCGCGATGGCGGCCAGGACGTCCCGCAGGGGAGGCAGGGACTCGTCCCCCACCTGCGAGAGGGGATCGTTCCCCACCTGAGAGGGGGGATCGTCGGTGCGCATTGACCCACTTTAGGAAGATGTACGGGCCCGCCGCCACCGATCCCCGGCAGCGCGGGCCTCTCGCCGGGTGGCCGCAGGGGGTGGCCCCGGCGGATATCCGGAAACCGATCTTCGCCCGGACGGTAGCCTTGGGAGGGTCTGCTCTCTCCCCTATTCGCGAAGACTGGATGAACGACGATGCATCGGTACAGGTCCCACACCTGCGGCGAGCTCCGCGCCTCTGACGTCGGCACCGACGTCCGGCTGAGCGGCTGGCTGCACAATCGCCGAGACCTGGGCGGCATTCTCTTCATCGATCTCCGCGATCACTACGGCATCACGCAGCTGGTGGCCCGCCCGGGCACGCCCGCCGCCGAGACGCTCGACAAGCTCTCCAAGGAGACGGTCGTGCGCGTCGACGGCAAGGTCGTCTCGCGCGGCGCGGAGAACGTGAACCCGGAGCTGCCGACCGGCGAGATCGAGATCGAGGCCGCCGAGGTCGAGGTGCTCGGCGCGGCGGGCCCGCTGCCCTTCACGATCAACGCCGAGGACGGGGTGAACGAGGAGCGGCGCCTGGAGTACCGCTTCCTGGACCTGCGCCGCGAGCGCATGCACCGCAACATCATGCTGCGCTCGGCCGTGATCGCCTCCATCCGCTCCAAGATGGTGGCCCTCGGCTTCAACGAGATGGCGACGCCGATCCTCACCGCGACCTCGCCCGAGGGCGCCCGCGACTTCGTCGTCCCCTCCCGCCTGAACCCGGGCAAGTTCTACGCGCTCCCGCAGGCGCCGCAGCAGTTCAAGCAGCTGCTGATGATCTCGGGCTTCGACCGCTACTTCCAGATCGCGCCCTGCTTCCGCGACGAGGACGCGCGCGCGGACCGCTCGCCGGGCGAGTTCTACCAGCTCGACGTCGAGATGAGCTTCGTGGAGCAGGAAGACGTCTTCCAGCCCATCGAGAAGCTGATGACCGAGCTGTTCACGGAGTTCGGCGGCGGCCGCGAGGTGACCTCCCCCTTCCCGCGGATCCCGTTCCGCGAGTCGATGCTGAAGTACGGCAACGACAAGCCGGACCTGCGCGCCAAGCTCGAACTGCACGACATCACCGACATCTTCGAGGGCTCCGACTTCAAGGCCTTCGCGGGCAAGCACGTGCGCGCGCTGCCGGTGCCGGACACGGCCTCGCAGTCCCGCAAGTTCTTCGACGGCCTCGGTGACTACGCCGTGGAGCACGGCGCCAAGGGCCTGGCCTGGGTGCGGGTGGCCGAGGACGGATCGCTGACGGGCCCGATCGCCAAGTTCCTGACCGAGGCGAACGTGGCGGAGCTGACCAAGCGGCTCGGCCTGGAGGCCGGGCACGCCGTCTTCTTCGGCGCGGGCGAGTTCGATGAGGTCTCGAAGATCATGTCGGCGGTGCGCGTGGAGGCCGCGAAGCGTGCCGGGCACTTCGAGGAGGGCGTCTTCCGGTTCTGCTGGATCGTCGACTTCCCGATGTACGAGAAGGACGAGGAGACGGGCAAGATCGACTTCTCCCACAACCCCTTCTCGATGCCGCAGGGCGGCATGAAGGACCTGGAGGAGAAGGACCCGCTCTCCATCCTCGCCTGGCAGTACGACATCGTCTGCAACGGCATCGAGCTGTCCTCCGGCGCCATCCGGAACCACGAGCCCGAGGTCATGCTGAAGGCCTTCGAGATCGCGGGCTACGACGCGGAGACCGTCGAGCACGAGTTCGCGGGCATGCTGCGGGCGTTCCGCCTCGGGGCGCCGCCGCACGGTGGCATCGCGCCGGGCGTCGACCGCATCGTGATGCTCCTGGCCGACGAGCCGAACATCCGCGAGACGATCGCGTTCCCGCTCAACGGCAACGCGCAGGATCTGATGATGGGGGCGCCGACGGAGCTTGATGAGTCTCGGCTGCGGGAGCTGAACATCTCCCTGCGGAAGCCTGCGGCGCAGTAGCGGTCGTTCTGGCTGCTCTAAGGCCCCGGAACCTGATGGGTTCCGGGGCCTTTTGTGTGCGTCTGCTTCTGCTGGTTCGTCTTCGAGTGCCGGTGCGTCGTGGCTGGTCGCGCAGTTCCCCGCGCCCCTGACGGGGCGCTCCTGCCGGGCTACGCGGCGTGTGTGGGGGTGGAGTTGGCTTCCGCTTCGGCCCATTCGGTGACGAGTTGTTCGTACACCCGTCGCTCGTCGGGCCTCAGGCGTCCGCCGGCGCTCAGCCACAGCGCACGGATCTCCTCGTTGACCTCGTCGGCGGTACGTCGCCGGTCGGGGGAGGGAGTCGTGGCCATGCAGTGAAGCTTACGTAGGGGAGTGTGAAGGCGGCGTCAAATTAAGCCATGACCCCGCATGACATAGCTCACCGTGAGCCGGGCGCGGCGCACGGTGAGTGGGTCCCAGTTGGCCGTGAACGGGGCCGAGTTGGCGCTTTCGCCGCCCTCAGCCGGCGGTGAGCCGTACCCCGAGCCCGTCGAGTACGCGCTGGAGGCCGTAGTCGAAGGTCTCCTCGCGCGTCTTGGCGGGGTCCTCGGCGCGGGGGTCCCGCTGTCCGGGGCCCTGCTGCGGCACCGGCAGGTCGGCGGCGAACTCCTGCTCGTTCTTGCCGCTGCGGGCGATCAGGGAGAGATAGGCGGCCTCGCTGGTGGCCATTCCGATGACGTACGAGATGACGGTGCTCAGCGCCCGCTCGGTCTCGTCGGCGGGGAAGCCGGCCGCCCCGTACACGGCGGCCATCCGCTCCGACATCCTCGTCACGTTCGGACCGAGGTGGATGAGGCCGACCTGGCCGAGGACGGAGGCGACCCAGGGGTGCCGCAGGATCATCGCGCGCAGGCTGTAGGCGCTGCGGGCGGCGGCGTCGCGCCAGTCGGCGGGGCCGGTCGCGGCGGGCACCTCGAGCTCGCCGTAGACCTCGTCGACGACCAGCTCGATCAGCTCGTCCTTGTTGGCGACGTGGCGGTAGAGGGAGGTGGCGCCCGCGTCGAGGCGGGTGCCGAGCTTGCGCATGCTGAGCGCCTCGATCCCGTCGGCGTCGAGCAGCCGCACGGCCTCGGCCACGATCTGCTCCCGGCTCAACTGCTCGCGCTGGCGCCGGGGCCGGGTCCACACCGAGGCGATCTCGGACTTCTGCTCAGCGGGCACGGGGGCCTCCTCGTACGTCCACGATTGGTCCCGCTATTGTAGCGCACGGTGTACGCATACTGCGTACGCTGTTGGCGGGACCTGTGCCAGCGGGCGAGGGCGTAGAGGTCGGTGCGCGTGGTGATGCGGTCGCGGGCGTCGTCGGGGAGGGGGATGCGGCGTTGGTCGAGGAGGCGGACGATGGTGCGGGCCCGCTCTTCGACTACGGCCTCGGCGGCACCCTCGGCCCTGCCCTCGAGATAGGCCTCCTCGCGGAGCGCGCCCCGGGCCCGCTCAGGCCCGGGTGTCCCGGGCCCGCGTCCGGTCGGTGCTCAGTATGGCGGTGGCGCCCGCTCCCGTCGTCCGGTTCTGCCGCTGGGGTCACCGCTTCTTCATCAGTTCCACCGCCCAGCTGAAGCTGTCCGCGCCGTGGCCCGCTTCGACCACTCGGTGGAAGACGTGCTGGATCGCCTCGGGGAACGCCGTGTCCACGCCCGCGTCCGATGCGGTGTGGACCACGTGGTCCATGCTGGCCAGGCCCATCGCGGCGCGGTCCACGTCGCCCTCGTGGTTGCCCGCGTCGATGCGGGAGGCGTAGAAGTCGACGAAGTGGCCCATGCCCGCGAAGTTCTCCGTGACGTAGGGGGCGATGTCGGTGGCCGTGAGGCCGTGGGCGTCGGCCAGGGCCACGGCCTGCCAGTAGGCGATCATCGATGGCCAGAAAACGGCCATGTTCAGCTGGTACATCAGCGCGGCGAGGCCCGGGTCCTCGCCCCGGTAGTCCGTCCTGCCGGTCAGTACTTCCAGGGCCTCCCGGTGGGTTTCGTACGCCTCGCGCGGGCCGCTGTAGAACGTCGACGCGTCGGCCGTGCCGATCAGGGGCGGCGGGCACAGGACGCCCCCGGTGAGGTGCGTGCCGCCGCGTTCCGTCACCCAGCGGGCGCCCGCTCGGGCCTTCTCCGGGGTGTCCGAGCTGAGGTTCACCAGGGTGCGGCCCGCGAGCGCCGCCTCGGCGGGTTCGAGGATCGCGTACATCGCGTCGAGATCCGTGAGGCTGAGGATCGTCAAGTCGGAGGCGGCCAGGGCCTCTTCGGGGCTCGCGGCGAGGGTCGCGCCGCGCTTCACCAAGGCGTCGGCGCGGGACGGGGTGCGGTTCCAGAGCGTGACTCGGTAGCCCCGGTTCAGGTAGGCGGCGGCCATGGCCTGGCCCATCGGGCCCAGACCGATGACGGTGATCGTGCGAGACATGCGGTTCCTCTGTTCGTGGAAGTGGGCTAGAACGAGCGCTCTATTTAGCGGCTCGGGCAGAAGGTAGCACAGGTCTAGAACGAACGCTCTACTTAATGGACGGGTAAGGTGAGGCCATGACCCACAGCAGCGCCGCGAAGAGCGCGAACCCCAGTACCCGTGACCGGATCGTCGTCGTCGCCGCACGGCTCATCCAGCGGCAGGGGTACGTGGGTACCGGCATCAAGCAGATCGCCAAGGAGGCGGACGCCACGCTCGGCTCCGTCTACCACTTCTTCCCCGGCGGCAAGGAAGCCGTCGCCGTGGCGGCCCTCGCGTACAGCGCGGAGGAGTTCGCGGAGATGCTGCGGGAAGGGCTGGAGGGGGCCGGTGCCGGCGCGGGTGACGGTGGTCCTGGTGCTGCCATCGAGCGGTGCGCGGGTGAACTCGCCGTCGCGCTGCGGGAGTCGGGGTGGATCGACGGCTGCCCCGTCACGGCCGCGGCCCTGGAGACGCTCGGCACGGACTCCGAGATCCAGCGGGTCTGCGCGGAGGCGCTGCGCGGCTGGGAGCGGATCGTCGAGGAGCGGCTCGCAGCGGCGGGCCTCGCCCCCGGGGACGCGCGGGAGCTGGCGACGACGGTGATCAGTACGTTGGAGGGCGCCGAGGTGACCGCGCAGGTCAGCCGGAGCGAGGAGCCCCTGCGGGCGGCTGGGCGGCAGTTGGCGCGGCTCGTCGGGACGTACGTGTAGGGGCCAGGTCGGTGTGGACCAGGTGGTGGTCCGAGTACGGGGTGGGATGCACGGCGTGCCGGAGCGGGGCGAGGTCCCGCAGGAAGATGTAGTCGAACTTGGCGTGCCAGTCGGTGGTCGTCTCGCAGGTGCCGGGGGTGGCTTCGGGGGGCGGGGGCTGGCAGTGGGGGTCCGCGTCCGTGGCCAGTGACCACATTCTGGTGAGTTCGGGGGTCTCCGGTACGGCGTTGAAGTCGCCGAGCACGATCGCGCGTTCGTACGGGGTGACGGCTGTGGCCAGTACGCGGGTCTGCTCCGCGCGGACCGCTTCCTGGCGCCGCTGGGCGAGGTGGGTGTTGAAGACCCGGGTGGGCCGGCCGCCGACGGTGGTGGTCACGGCCAGGTAGCCGCGGTCCTCGGAGCCGCCGTCGGGGTACTCCACGTGCGTACGGTCCGTCATCGGGGTCGCCGAGAGGATCGCCTGGCCGAAGGCGCCGGGGCGCCAGGGCCAGCCTCCGCAGCGGCCGCGGTTGCGCAGGACCGTCCCGTACTCGACGTGGTAGTCGAGGCCGTAGAGGTGCTTCAGGTAGTCGCGGATCTTCTCCACGTCACGCACGCAGGCCTCTTGCAGGCCGATGATCTGGGGCGCGTAGGTGGCGATCTCCGCGGCTCGGCCGACGTTGCTCTCGTCGCAGGGGTTGCAGATGTTCCACGTCATGACCCGGCCCGGTACGACGGCCTCGGCGGCCTGCGGGGGCAGTGGTCTGGCGAAGAGGGCGCCGTCGGTCGGGGTGCTGGGGCCGAGGAGCGCGGTGCAGGCCACGGTCATGGCGCCTGCGAGCAGCCGCGTGCCTCTTCTCAAGTGGCCTCTCCTTCAACGGGCGGTACCTGACGTGTCCGGCTTCTCCCCTGGTGCCGCCGGGGCTCACGGGTGAGGGTAAGCGGGCTTCGGGCGGGGGCGCCTGGCTTTTCGGGACGGGGAGGCTCCGGTGCCGGGGGCCTCGTGCCTTCGGCACGGGGTGCGTGTGCTCTGCGGGTGTGGGCTCCGGTGCTGGGGGCCTGGCGCCCTCGGCCCGTGGTTCCGGGTTCTCGGTGCGTTGAGGCTCGCCGTCCGTTGGCGGCGTCGCACTTCGCCGCTTCGCGGCGGCTTTCCCACCCACCCACCCGTTTGCCCGGCATCGCATGGCTGGAGTACCGGGGCCGGGCCCTGGCGGGCTTTCCCACCCACCCACCCATCCGTTTGCCCGGCATCGCATGGCTGGGGTACCGGGGCCGGGCCCCGGCCGGGCTTGTGGCGCGGGGCGAACGGGTGGGTGGGTGGGGGACACCCGCCGCGAAGCGGCGAAGGGCGTGAGGCGGGCGCCGGGGGCAGGACAGCGGGCGGCACACGGGCCGGGGCGGCCGGGGCCGGCTCGGCGTGCGTGACGTGATCCCGGGCGGCTGGGCGAGCCGGGGCTGGGTCGCGCGGCTCGGTGGGTCGGGGCGGCAGGGGCAGGCTCCGGCCCTCATGGGAAAGTCCCGGCGCGGTCGCGTTGAAGTGTGGGCGCAGGGACCACGCGGGGCGAGGTGGGCCGGGGCGGCAGAGGCAGGCCCCGGCCCTACGGGAAAGTCCCGGCGCCGTCGCGTTGGAGTGCGGGCGCCGGGACTTCAGGGGGCGGGAGGGAGAGGGGGCCGTCGTTAGGACTGGGGCTTTTCCTCCAGGCGCGGGAACAGCACCGCTCCCTTCGTCACCGTCGAGCCCACCGGAAGCCGGCCCCACGCGCCCGCGTCCGCCACCCGCTGGTCGGCCAGCGCGCCCAGCGTGGCCTCCGCGCCGAGTGAGTCCCACAGCTTCTGGGACGTCTCCGGCATGACGGGGTTGAGCAGTACCGCCACCGCGCGCAGCGAGTCGGCCGCCGTATAGAGGATGGTCGCGAGGCGGGCCCGGCCCTCCTCCGACTCGTCCTTGGCCACCTTCCACGGCTCCTGCTCCGTGATGTAGCCGTTGACCTGCTTGACGAAGGCGAAGATCGACAGGATGCCGGACTGGAAGTCCAGCTCATCGCCGATCGCGCGGTCGGCGTCCACGACGGCCTTGGCGAGCCCGTCCTCGACCGCCTTCTCGGCGTCGCCGGACGCCGTCGCCGCGGGCAGCTCGCCGCCGAAGTACTTGCCGACCATGGCCGCGACGCGCGAGGCGAGGTTGCCGTAGTCGTTCGCCAGCTCGCTGGTGTAGCGGGCGGAGAAGTCCTCCCACGAGAACGAGCCGTCCTGCCCGAAGGCGATCGCCCGCAGGAAGTACCAGCGGTACGCGTCCACGCCGAAGTGGGACGTGAGGTCCTGCGGCTTGATGCCGGTCAGGTTCGACTTCGACATCTTCTCGCCGCCGACCATCAGCCAGCCGTTGGCCGCGATCCGGCCGGGCAGCGGGAGGCCCTGCGCCATCAGCATGGCGGGCCAGATCACCGCGTGGAAGCGGAGGATGTCCTTGCCGACCAGGTGGACGTCGGCGGGGAAGGTGGCGTCGAACTTCTCCTGGTTCGCGCCGTACCCGACCGCCGTGGCGTAGTTCAGGAGCGCGTCGATCCAGACGTAGATGACGTGCTTGTCGTCCCACGGGACCTTGACGCCCCAGTCGAACGTCGAGCGGGAGATGGAGAGGTCCTGAAGGCCCTGCCTGACGAAGTTCACGACCTCGTTGCGGGCCGACTCGGGCTGGATGAAGCCGGGGTTCGCCTCGTAGAGGGCGAGGAGCTTGTCGCCGTACTCGCTGAGCTTGAAGAAGTAGTTCTCCTCCTTGAGGAGTTCCACCGGCTTCTTGTGGATGGGGCAGAGCTTCTGACCCGCGAACTCGCCGTCGGCGGCGCCGTCGATCAGGTCGCCGGGGAGCTTGTACTCCTCGCAGCCCACGCAGTACGGGCCCTCGTACCCGCCCTTGTAGATCTCGCCCTTGTCGTACAGATCCTGGACGAACTCCCGCACGCGGTCCGTGTGACGCTTCTCCGTCGTACGGATGAAGTCGTCGTTCGCGATGTTCAGGTGCTCCCAGAGGGGCTTCCAGGCCTCGGTGACGAGCTTGTCGCACCACTCCTGGGGGGTGACGTCGTTCGCCTCGGCCGTGCGCATGATCTTCTGACCGTGCTCGTCCGTGCCGGTGAGGTACCACACCTTCTCGCCGCGCTGACGGTGCCAGCGCGTGAGCACGTCCCCTGCAACGGTCGTGTAGGCGTGGCCCAGGTGAGGAGCGTCGTTTACGTAGTAGATGGGGGTCGAGACGTAGAACGCCTTCGCGTTCTCGTCCGCTCCCTGCTTCTCGGATCCAGTGGCCGCCATGGTCGAAATCCTAACGGCCCCGTGAAGATCCACTCACCTCGATTCCAGCGGGCGGACCGGGGCGCTCCGGCCCTCCCCGGTCCACCTCTGGAACCTTGCCTTGCTCGTCCTTCGGCTACGGGCGCCAGGACGCCAGCAGGCCCTCGTACAGCTCCTTGTCCGTGAGCTCGCGCGGGGCGGGGCCCGCGTGGAAGAAGCCCGCGTTCTCCGCCTTCAGCTTGCGGAGGTAGTCGAAGGCCTTCGCGTCGTGCTCGCCGAAGGCCACGAACTGGAAGAAGAGGGGGTGCGCGGCGGCCTCCTCCAGCGCCTGCGTCGCCGGGCCCTTCGTGTCCGGGGCGCCGTCCGTCTGGAAGACCACGAGGGCGGGTTCGCCGGCGTGGCCCGACTTCTCGTAGTGGGCCACGACCTCTTCGATCGCCCGGTGGTAGCTGGTGCGGCCCATGTGGCCCGCGGCGGCGTGCAGCTCGTCGACGCGGCCCTCGTGTTCGGGGAGGGTGAGGGTGCCGGTGGCGTCGATGTCCGTGGAGAAGAAGACGACGTGGACGGTGGCCTCGGGGTCCACGTGGGCGGCCAGGGCGAGTACCTGCTCGGCGAGGCTCTGGGCGGAGCCGTCCTTGTAGTACGGGCGCATGGAGCCGGAGCGGTCGAGGACCAGGTAGACCTGGGCTCGGGTTCCGGTGAGGTCGTTCTTCTTGAGGGCGGTGGCGGCGGCCTTGTAGGGGGTGGCCAGGGCGGGGGCCTTGGCGCGAAGCTTGGCCCCGGATACGGCGGCCTTCTTCCCGGCCCCTTCAGGCGCGGCTGCCTTCTCGGCCTCCCTCGCCGGGGCTTCCGGCTCCGCCGCAGGGACCTCGGGCTTCTCCGCGCTTTCCGGCTCCGCCGAGGGCGTGGTGCTTGCCGTGGCTTCAACGTCCCCGGCGCCTTCGGGCTGTGCCCACCCGTCCCGCCCAGCGGGACGATTGCCCACAGCGGAAGCGGCCTCGGCCTCGTCGGCCTCGTTGTCGGTCGGCTCGGTGGTGGTCGGGGGGTGCTCCTGTTGTGGGCAGGCGTCCCGCAGGGCGGGACGGGTGGGCACAACGTCGTCCGCTTCGGGGGAGGCGGAGGTCTCACCCGGGGTGTCCGCGACGGCGGGCTCAGCTGCCTCAGCCTTCGGCTCGACCTCGGGCTCGGCCACCGGTTCAGGCGCCGACTCGGCAGGCCGCTCAGCCTCAGCCTCAGCCGCAGGCTCCGGCTCACTTTCCCGGTCCCGCGCCGCAGGCACCGGTACCGAGACGTTGTCGAACGCCGCCGCCACCAGGTCATCGACCGCCGAAGACGAAGACGAAGACGAAGACGAAGGCGGAGGCGAAGGCTCCCGGCTCGGGGAAGGGAGCGAGGCCTTGGAGGGCGGGGTCGGCTCCGGTGAAGGGGAGGGGAGCGAGACCGCCTCCGGCGCCGAGGACTCCCCCTCCGCTTCAGGCGCAGCCGCACGCTCAGGCTCCCGCGCCTCAGGAACGCTCCCCTTGCGTGACCGTCCGAACGCGTTCCGCAGGCGATCCAGAATGCCCATGTGCGCAACCCTTCGCGTGAGTTGATTCCCGAAATCCCTGGCCAGGGCGGACACGTAAGGTTAGCCGCCGCCATGGGCGATCTTGGGCAGGGTCGCCACCCCTCACCCGCCCGAACCACCGCCGAGCCCCCCGTGGCACCTCCCATGGCACCCCCCGTGGCATCCGCCGCGCCGCCCGCCACACCCCCCGCACGCCAACTTCCTCCCATGCGCCACGGATTCACCCGCCGTTCACCCGCAGGCCGCCGCCTTGCCGGAACCCACACCTAGCCTCACGGCGGAATCAAGCCACGCCACGACGACGGAGGATCCGTGCCCAAGCTGCTGCCGATCATCACCTCGCATCAGGGGAGCGGCGGCCGTTCCGCCCTGACCTGCCGCTTCCGCTGCGGTGACGCCTGCTTCAACGAGGTGCCCAACACCAGCGACAACGAGTACGTCGGCGATGTCATCGCCGGTGCCCTCAGCCGCCGTTCGATGATGCGCGCCGCCGCCGTCGTGACGGTCGCCACCGCCGCGGGCAGCGCGGTCATAGCGGGCCCCGGCGCGAGCGAGGCAGCCGCGGCCACGCCCGGCCACCGCCCCCAGGCCGGGCACACGGGTGGGAAGAGCAAGGGAGCGCGCGGACTGAGGTTCGCGCCCGTCGCCCCGAACACCACCGACGCCGTCACCATCCCCACCGGCTACGAGCAGAACGTCGTGATCCGCTGGGGCGCACCGATCCTGCGCGGCGCCCCCGCCTTCGACCCGGACAAGCAGACCGCCAAGGCACAGGCCGGCCAGTTCGGTTACAACAACGACTTCCTCTCCCTGCTCCCCCTCCGCGGCGAGCACGGCGAGCACGGCCGGCAGCTCCTCGTGGCCAACCACGAGTACACGGACGAAGTCCTGATGTTCAAGGGGTACGACCCCCAGAACCCGACCCGCGAGCAGGTCGAGATCGCCTGGGCGGCCCACGGCCTCTCCGTCGTCGTGGTCGAGGGCGAGCGCAAGAGCGGCGCCCTGCGCGCCGTCAGCCGCCACCACCTCAACCGCCGCCTCACCGCCACCAGCCGCTTCCGCCTCACGGGACCTGTCGCCGGCAGCCCCCTCGTACGTACGAAGGCCGATCCGCGCGGCACCACCGTGCTCGGCACGCTCAACAACTGCGCGGGCGGCACCACGCCTTGGGGCACGACGCTGCACGGCGAGGAGAACTTCAACCAGTACTTCGCCAACGCCGCGAAGGTGACCGACCCGACGGCCGCCGCCCGCCTGAAGCGGTACGGCGTCTCCGGTGAGGCCTCCGAGCGGAAGTGGGAGCGGTTCGACGACCGTTTCGACCTCGCCAAGGAGCCGAACGAGGCCAATCGTTTCGGCTGGGTCGTCGAGCTGGACCCGTACGACCCGGACTCGACCCCGCGCAAGCGCACCGCGCTCGGCCGCTTCAAGCACGAGGCCGCGCAGCCGCGCCTCACCCACGACGGCCGGCCCGTGGTCTACATGGGTGACGACGAGAAGTTCGACTACTTCTACAAGTTCGTCAGCAGCAAGCGCGTCGCCAAGGGCAAGTCCCGCGCCGCGCACGAGCACAACCTCACCCTCCTCGACGAGGGCACCCTCTACGTCGCCAAGCTCACCGGTGACTCCCCCGCGAGCGAGATCGACGGCAAGGGGACGCTCCCGGAGGACGGCGAGTTCGACGGCAGCGGCACCTGGATCCCGCTCGCCACCGCCGGTCCCGGCGGGAAGGCCGTCAGCCACGTCGAGGGCATGACCGCCGCGGAGGTGTACGTCTTCACGCGCCTCGCGGGCGACAAGGTCGGCGCCACCAAGATGGACCGCCCCGAGGACATCGAGCCCTCCCCGCACACCGGCAAGGTGTACGTGGCGCTCACCAACAACTCCGACCGCGGCAAGGCGGGCAAGGCCGGCGCGGACGAGGCCAACCCGCGCAACCTCAACAAGCACGGGCAGATCCTGGAGCTGACCGAGCGCCGCAACCGCGCGGAGGCGACGACGTTCGCCTGGTCGCTCTTCCTCGTCGCCGGTGACCCGAACGACCCCTCGACGTACTTCGCGGGGTTCCCCAAGGACCGGGTCTCCCCGATCTCCTGCCCCGACAACGTGACCTTCGACCCGCACGGCAACCTGTGGATCTCCACCGACGGCAACCAGCTCGGCTCCCACGACGGCCTGTTCGGTGTCGCCACGCGCGGCGAACGGCGCGGTGAGCTGAAGCAGTTCCTGACCATGCCGAAGGGCGCGGAGACCTGCGGGCCGCTCGTCCAGGACCGGCGCGTGGTCGTCGCCGTGCAGCACCCGGGCGAGGTCGACGGCGCCTCCGCCGAGAAGCCCGCGAGCGCCTGGCCCGACGGCCCCGGCAAGATCGTCCGCCCGTCGGTCGTCTCGGTGTGGCGCGCGGACGGCCGCGACATCGGCGTCTGAGTACGAAAAGGGGGCACCCGGCAGGCGCCGGGTGCCCCCTCCTCGTACCGCGGGAGACCGCTCAGCCGTTCTGCTTGCGGCGGTAGAGCGCGAAGCCGAGGCCGCCCGCGCCCAGGGCGGCCATGCCGCTGCCCGCGGCGATCAGCGGGGCGTCCTCGGAGGAGCCCGCGGTGACGCCCTCGGCGCCCGCCTTGACGCCGCCCTTCGGGACGACCTGGTGGGAGCCGTTCCTGGGCTGCGGCTTCACCGGCTGCGGCTTCCCGTGCGGCTGCGGCTTCGTGCCGTTGTGGTGGTGGTTCTTGCCCTCGACCCAGGACTTGATCGTGCCGTCGGGGTTGAGGACGACGTGCAGGCCGTTGTTCTGGCCGTAGGCGGCCTTGCCGTTGGCGTCGAGGGTGTCGAGCCTGCTGCCGTGGGCGAAGATGTCGGCCTGGTAGTGGTGCGGGCCGAGCTTGTAGATCTTGGCGAGGGAGCCGTCGGCCAGCTTGACGGTCGCCTTGTGGACGCGCTTGTCGTTCACCGGCTTAGGCGGGACCGGCTTGCCCTTCATGCTGATGGTGCCGTCGGGCGTCAGGGTGAAGGTGTTGCCGTCGACGGTGGTGCGCGCGGCCTTCTCGTACGCGGTGAGCGAGCCCTTGACCGCGCCGTTCAGGGTGAGCGTGGCCTTGGCGGTGCGGGCGGACGCGTTGACCTGGACCTTCGCGGACCAGCCGTTGCCGAGGGCCGTGGTGCCCTTCGACTCCCAGCTGCCGGGCTTGGGCGTGGTCCCGGTGTCCTTGTCCGCGTCGTCCTTCTTCTCCCCGTCCTTCTCGTCCTTCTTCTCTTCGTTCTTCTTGTTGTCGTCCGGCTTGGTGCCGTCGTCCGTCTTGGTGTTCTCGTCCGTCTTCGTGTCGTCCGGCTTCGTCTGGTCCTTGGTTCCGTGGTCCTGACGCTGGTCATCCGTGGTGACCTGGCCCTGCGAGGGTGACGGGGCGTCCGATGCGAAGGCGGCCGTGGCCGGGACGGCGAGAGCGGCGATGGCTCCGGTGGCGATGGCGGCGGTACGGAAGGTACGGCGGGTGGCGCGCATGGGTGGCCCCTCGTTACTGGTCGTTCGAGCTGTCCGTCTTTGTGCCCCTTTGCGGCGGCGACAGCCATGAAGCTACGGGCGCCATGTGTGCGTCATCCGTAGGGAATGTAACAAGTGGCCTCATGCCGTGACGCAGTACCGTAAAGCGGTCGAAAGCGCAGGTCAGAGGGGGTGCGGCCGAAGGTCACCGGGTGGCGGGGACCAAGGTCCCGCCGGAGGCGCCCCGCGGGTCGCCGGCCCGCAGCAGCCACTCCGTGTAGGCGGAGGACTGCCGCGCCGCCTCCCAGTAGGCGGCCTCCAGCTCGCCGTAGACCGCGTTCAGCTCGTCCTCCGTACGGGCCGCCACCAGGAGCCGTACGCCGAGCGGGTCGCCGAAGAGGGGGCGTACGGCCATGTCGGCGCGGCCCCGTGACGTCGGCTGGCAGAGCGTGACGACCTCGCCGGTCGCGACGAGGGACGCCCCGGTGAGGTAATCGCCGTGCAGGACAGGGGGGTTGAGCCCGGCGGCGGTCAGGATGCGGCGCAGGCCGTCCCACTCGCCGTCCACGGTCGGGTCGACCATCCAGCGGTCGTCCGCGAGGTCGCCGAGCCGTACGACGGGACGCGCCACCGCCGGATGGTCCGCGGCGAGGCAGACGAACTGCGGTTCGCGGTCGAGCAGGACCCGTCTTCGCAGCGACTCCGGCAGCCGCAGCGGGCTGCCCTCGACCTCGTGCACGAACACGACGTCGAGCTGTGCCGCGGCCACCATGCGCAGCAGCGCGTTGGCGGACACGTCCATCTGGAGCGAGATCTCGGTGCCGGGCAGGCGCACCCGCAGTCTGCGCAGCCAGCCCGGTATGGCGCGGCTCGCCGTGGAGCCGATGCGCAGCCGCGGGCCGTCGCTCGCGCGGGCGGCGGCCGCCTTGGTCTCGGCCACCAGGGCCCGCATCTCGGTGACCAGCGGGCGGGCCCGGCTGAGGACGACCCGGCCGAGCGGCGTGGGGCGGCAGCCGGTGCGCTCGCGGTCGAAGAGGCGGCCGCCGAGCGCGTTCTCGATGCGCCGCAGCTGGGTCGTCAACGACGGCTGGCTCATGCCGAGTTGACGCGCCGCCTTGTGCAGGCTGCCGGTGTCGGCGATGGCGCACAACGCGCGGAGGTGCCTGACCTCGAGCTCCATGGTCGATGAGCGTAGAGGCGGTACGGCCGTCGCACCAGACGCCCAAGCCCCATGAGAACCAGCCGTTCTGGGCAGACCGGGCGCCCAGGTGATAGCTCCGCGCTATCGCGAGTTGCCATCATCCCCACGCGTCCCGTGCTCCCCGAGACTCACAGCCACCGAAAAGTTCACCTTTCATCGACCCCCCACGGTCGGTTGGACGAGTAGGGAGCCCCCCACACATGAGCAAGCGATACCTGTCCGTCGCGGCGGTCCTCGGTCTCACCGTCGCCGGACTCGGCGTGACCTCCACGGCCGCCTCCGCCGCACCGCTGGCGCCCACGCCGTCTGCCCCGGCCGCGTCCGGCTCGTATGCCTCGTACGCCGCGTACGAGGGTTCGGCGCGGGAGGCCAAGGCCAACAAGGCGTTCTTCGAGGCCGTCGTGAAGGCCGTCGCCGAGAAGCGCGCGGCCAACCCCGGTGCCAAGTCGGTGACGGTCGTCTACGACGCGTCCGGAGCCCCCACCTTCGCCCGCCAGATAGCCGGTTCCACGTCCATATGGAACGCCGCGGTCTCCAACGTGAAGCTCCAGCAGGGCACTTCCGGCGCGAGCTTCTCCTACCGCGAGGGCAACGACCCGCGCGGCTCGTACGCGAGCACCGACGGGCACGGCAAGGGGTACATCTTCCTGGACTACGCCCAGAACAAGGAGTACGACTCGACTCGCGTCACCACGCACGAGACGGGGCACGTGCTGGGGCTGCCGGACACGTACGACGGGCCGTGCAGCCAGCTGATGTCCGGGGGCGGGCCTGGGCCCTCCTGCACCAACGCGCAGCCGGATGCGGCCGAGCGGGCCAAGGTCGAGCAGCTTTGGGCCAATGGGCTGGCGAAGGCGTTGCACAAGGTGAGGTAGCTGTAGCTGGGTGTGGTGGGCGGGGAGCTGCGGGTCCTATGTGGCTGGGCGCGCAGTTCCCCGCGCCCCTGACGGGGCGCCAGCCCCCGGGGCCTTACGGCTGGGGGGTCGCGATGGCTCTCGCTGCGCCCACCTCCTGGCGCAGGGGTTCCAGGACGCTCTCCTTCGGGCCCACCGTGAATTCCGAGCGCACCTCTTCGAGGGTCGCGGACGTGCGCAGGCCCGCCGCCAACTCCCTCAGCTCGCGGGCCACTTCGGCCACCTCCTCCGGCGCGGGGGGCTCGGCGCCGTGCCGGATCCGGACGCGCGCCGCGGTCGTCGCGTCCAGAATGCGTTCGACCGCGACGACCAGCGGCCACCACGCCGTGGCGCGCGTACCGGTCGGCGGCGGCTCGGTCAGGGCCCGCTGGAACTCGGAGCGGATCACCGACAGATCGCGGTAGAGGCGGCGGCGCAGGCGCGCCCGGGCGGCCGGTCCCGCGGTGGCGCCGAACGCGCACTCCACGTACCCGGCGGTGTCCGCGACCGCGTCCGCGAGCCGGTCGCCGATCCGCGTCCCCCAGCTCTCGGGCCAGAGCAGATACCCCGCGACGAGCGCGATGGCGCAGCCGATGAGGCTGTCGACGAGGCGCGGCACGACCAGGCCGAGCCCCTGGTGGTTGAGGATGTCGGAGAGCAGCAGGATGACCGGGGTGATCGCCGCGGTCTGATAGCCGTAGCCGCGCGTGGTCAGCGCGGGGATGAGCGGGGCGAGCAGCATCATCACCGGCACGTCCCACCAGCCGTGCGGCACCTCCGCGAGGACGGCCGCCGCGACGACCAGGCCCGCGGCGGTGCCGAGCGCGCGCAGGACGGCGCGGGAGAAGACCGAGCCGAAGTCGGGCTTGAGCACGAAGGTGACGGTGAGGGCGACCCAGTACGACCTCGGCACGTCGATCAGCGAGACCAGGGCCTGTGCGATGCCGATGCAGAGCGCGAGCCGCAGGCCGTAGCGCCAGGACGTCCCGGAGAGCACGACGTTGCGGGCGGCGCGCCGGGCCCGGACCCGCAGCGCGGCGGGCCGGCCGAGGCGGTCCTCGGTCTCGATGACGCCGAGCGGGTCGGCGTCGTTCAGGGTCTCCGTCGCGTGCCGCACGGCGTGGTCGAGGGCGCGTGCCGCGTGGTCGCCGGGCTCGTCCCCGGGCGCCGGGACGCTCGCGGCGCCCTGCCCGCCCCGCTCCACGGCCTGGGCCAGGGCCCGCACCGCCGCAGGGACCTCGGAGGGGAGGCGTACGCGGGCGTGGCGGGCACTGAGGTGGGTGGCGGGGGCCGCTTCGATGATGGGGGTGAGGGCGTTCAGCTGGGCGACGAGCCGGACCAGGTCCGGGTTGCGGCCGTGGTCGCGGGCGCGGCGGGCGAGGACGAGGTCGTAGCTCTGGTTGAGCGAGGTGGTCACGGCGGCGCGGGCGTCGTCGTACGCGTCCGTGCCCGCGGCGTCCAGGAGCGCGGCCACCGCGCGGTAGGAGGCGGCGACGGCGGTGCGCTCGGGGATGCCGGACCGCAGCGGCCAGGCGAGCAGGCCGAGCGCGAGCACGAGGAGGCCGCCGCCGGTCATCAGGGCGGGGGCGAGCCACCACTGGCCGGGCATCGGAAGCCCGGCGCCGACCACGCAGTTGAGGAGCAGGAGCAGCCCGCCGACGGATGCCACGGCGCCGATCGTCGACATCATCCCGGAGACGAGCGCCACGAAGGTGACCGCGCCGACCGTCACCCAGCCGTGCCCGAAGGCGAGCGAGCCGAGGGTGACGCCGATGGCGCCGAAGAGCTGCGGGACGGCGATGTTGAGGACGCGCATGCGGTAGGCGTCGGCGGTGTCGCCGATGACGCCGGAGAGCGCGCCCATCGAGGCGAGCGCGCCATACGTGGGCTGCCCCGCGAGGATGCCGACGGCGAGCGGCAGCGCCATGGCGAGGGAGGCGCGGGCGACGGCCGCCCAGGGGATGGGCGCGGACTGCGGCTTGAGGGACCTGACCAGCCAGTCGGGTGGGGTCAGTGGGTGCCGGGGGCCGCGTGGGACCGGAGGGGCGGTGGGGGTCTCACGAGGCATGTGCCCATTATCGCCGCTTTGCGTGGGGGGCCTGGGCTGCCCGGGGTCCCCGGGGCGGCGGGATCAACGCTCCGGGCGGTGGAGGGTGAGGGTGACGACGAGGGTGCGGTGGTCGGTGTCGCCGATCTCCAGGAAACGGGCGTCGCGGGCCGAGAAGTCCGGCGTCGCGAGGACGTGGTCGATCTGCGCGCCGAGCGGTGAGGGCACGGCGGTGGGCCAGCTGGGGGAGCGGGAGGAGCCGTCGAGCCGGGCGGCGTCGCGCAGGCGGCCGGCGTCGAGGATGGCGCGGAAGGCGGCGTGGTCCTGGGTGGCGTTGAAGTCACCGGCGATGATGGTGGACCGTCCCTCGCCGGCGGCGGCGTACTCCTTGAGCTTGCCCAGCTCCTCGCGCCACAGGCCGACCTGGCGGGGCATCGGGGGCATGGGGTGGGCGAGCTGGACACGCACGGGGTGCCCCTTCACGTCGGCCACGGCGGCGGGCATGCCGAGGGTGGCGGCTATGCGGGGGGCGCGCTTGAGGGGCACCTTGGCGAGGATGACGGAACCCTCCGGGCCGTAGGCGGCGACGGCCTCGCGGTAGGGGTAGTCGGCGCGGGGGAGTTCCTTGCGGAGGGTCGCGGCGCAGGCGTGGTCGCACTCCTCGACGAAGAGCAGGTCGGGCCGCTCCTCGCGGACGGCGCGGACCAACCCCGCTGTGCCCCGGCCGAATTCGACGTTGGACGTCATGACGCGCAGCTCGGCGACGGCCTCGCCGCTCGGGTCGTTCGTGTCGCCGTACGGCTCCATGTACCAGGCGAGGAGACCGAGGGTGGCGACGCCCCAGACCATGCCGGTGCGCCAACGGGCGAGGGCGGCGAGGAGGAGCCCCGCGACGGCGGGCACGAGGAGCCAGGGCAGGAAGGCGAGGATTTGGGGTACGGGGGTGGGCCCGTCGGAGTCGGCGACGCGGAAGCCGATGACGGCACAGGTGCCGAGCAGAAGCACCCCCGCACTCCAGGCGGCCCCTCGCCGCGGCCGCCGCGCGCCCCTTGCTCCCTGCGCCCCCGCCTCGGTCTCGGCGTCATGGTCGGCGGTCACACTGTCCAAGGCACCGGCCTCTCACTAGTCGGGTGCTCCTGGGATCCTCCCTCATGCCACGTCTACGGATCGTTAGCGCACTCGGCATGCGGCGGGGATGGCGCCCCGTCAGGGGCGCGGGGAACGGCGCGAGCAACCACGACGCACCTGCGGTGGGCTTGCGGCGGTGGCGCCCCGCCAGTACTCGCGTGTAAACCCACTGATGCTGCGGGTTCGTCGTGGCTTGGCGCGCAGTTCCCCGCGCCCCTAGCGCCGGGCCGGATCACGAACGGCGGGCCAGCAGGTGGGCGTCGAGGAAGCCCCGTTCGGAGCCCGGATCGTGGAGCAGCCGGGCGAAGGGAACGAGCCCGGCATCGGCCAGCAGTTCGGCGAGGCGGTCCGCCGGCCAGCTGTAGGCAGGCGCCACCTTGTGGTCGAACCAGACCGGCTCCGGTCCGTCGGTCCCGAAGAAGGACACCAGGAGCAGACCACCCGGAGCCAGAACGCGTACCTGCTCGGCGAGCAGCCCCGGCAGTTCCTCCGGAGCGGTGTGGATCATCGAGTAGTGGGCCAGTACACCGCCGAGCACACCGTCCTCGATCGGCAGAGTCTCCATCCGCGCCTCCTGGAAGTGCAGCGCCGGATGGGCCCGTCGGGCGTGGTCGACCATGCCGGGGGAGAGATCGAGCCCGAAGGCGTCCAGGCCCAGCTCGTGCAGCATGGCCGTCAGATGCCCGGGCCCGCACCCGACGTCAGCTGCCCTCGGGTTACCCGTCGCGCGCACCAGTTCGGCGAAAGTGCTGATCATGGCCCGGGCGAACGGTTGTGTCTCCAGCCGGTCTGCGAACAGCGATGCGTACAGCTCGACGACTCCGTCGTAGGCCGCCCTGGTTTCGTCCTGATGATTCGCCACATGCAGGACCCTATAGCCGGTCTGATCATTGATCTTGTGGCAGGTCGAGGTGAGCTGACGGATGCGGCGGGAGCGAATAGAGCCCCTGTTGCCGCGGGTGGATGGGCGTGGTCGTCCGTGGCGTGATCACCGGCAGGTGGTCAACGGGGCGCTGTGGCGGCTGCGGACCGGGGCTCCGTGGCGCGATCCGCCCGAGCGGTGCGGACCCTGGCAGACCGTCTACGAGCGGTTCGCCCGTTGGGAAGCGGACGGGACCTGGGCGAAGCTGCTGGAACACGTCCAGGTCCGCGACGACGCGGTGGGCCGGGTGGAGTGGACCGTCTCCGTCGACTCCACGATCAACCGAGCGCACCAGTACTCGGCCGGCGCCCGCAAAAAAGGGGGCCGCAGACGGGGACGAACTGGAAGATCCGGGCCGCTCGCAGGAGCGCCAGGCCCTCGGCCGGTCCCGGGGCGGGCTGACCACCAAGGTCCACCTCGCCGTCGACGGCCGTGGCCTCCCTCTGCCCATCGTGCTCACACCCGGCAACGTCAACGACGCCACCGCCTTCGGCCAGGTCCTCGACAGCATCCGCATTCCGCGCACTGTTACGGGCCGACCTCGCACGACACCGGCGCGGGTGCTGGGCGACAAAGCGTATTCCAGCCGGGCGATACGCCACCTGCTGCGGCGCCGGGGCATCGTTGCCACGATCCCCGAGCGCCGCGACCAGATGGCCAACCGCCGGCGACGCGGAACTCACGGCGGTCGCCCACCCGCCTTCGACAAAGGCATCTACCGCAACCGCAACGTGGTCGAACGGTGCTTCGCCCGTCTCAAGCAGTCCCGTGCGATCGCGATGAGGTTCGACAAACTCGCCGATCGCTATCGGGCTGGAATCGTTGTGGCAGCTCTGGTCCTGTGGCTCCGCGAGCCCGCCGGGTGATCATTTGTCAGACAGGCCCTGGGGAGCGTCTCGTGCCGCCTCCCGAGAGGTGCGGCAGACATACGACGGAGGCACCCCGCCAACCCCTAGGCCCGCCCCGACCGACGCACCCGCGGAACCCCCCACACCCCCAGAGCCACGACCACCCCCACCCCCATCACCGCCCAAGCCGCAACCCGCAAGGACGCCGTCAACGCGTCGTACACCGCCCCCACCGCACCCCGCGAGACATCCGCCGGAAGGTCGTCCAGCGTGAGCCCCCGCGTCACCGCCACGGCCACCGCAAGGACCGCCCCCGCCAGCACGGCGCCCAGCGCCACCGCGATGCCCGCCCGCCGGCGGCGTACCGCGAGCAGGACGCCGGCCACGGCGAGCACGACCGCCGCCACGGGAAGCCACAGGCCCGCCGCCTGGAGCAGGCGGAAGACCTCCCGCAGCCACCCGGGATCCGCCGACCGCATGACCGTGACCTCCGTATGCTTCACCGGGATCTTGGAGGCGAACGGCACCCCGTCGTCGGACAGTTGCTGCTTGATCCGCTGGGTGATCGGCGCGAGGTCGACGGTGACCTCCCCGTCGGAGGAGTCGCGCAAGGCCCGCTGCACGGCGTCGTGGGCGGCACGGTTCGCCGCGTTCCAGGCGGTCTTGTAGGCGGCCGTCTCGCTGAAGGACCCCACCGCGTCCCGTACGAAGGCCCTGACCGTGCCCTGGAGCGGCCCCACGTCGATCTCGTCCATGACCGCGTCGGTGACCGCGTCCGCGACGGCCGACCGCACCGCGGGGTCGGAGGCCAGCGGCGCCATCGTGGCGACGTAGTTGTCCGCGTCCCCGATCTCGTACCGCGACCAGGTGGAGACCGCGCCCAGGGGCACGAGGAGGCAGGCGAGGACGAGGAGGACGGCGGAGAGAGGACCACGGACGCGGGACAGGGGGCTGCGGGCGCTGGACAGGGGGCTGCGGACGCTGCGGGGCACGCATCCCAGGCAAGGCCCCGCTCACAGGGGACGCGAGCGGGGCGACTGCATATGGGGCAACGACATCAGCCGACAGGGCAGAAGCGCCGAAGGACGAGGGAGCGACCCGCGGAGCCGACCGAGAGCGCAACCGGACTATTTCCGGTTGTACAACCGCATCGTCACCGGCCCGAACACCCCCACCAGCAACACCACCCACCCCAGCGTCCACGCCAGTTCCGTCGTCGGCGACGTGCCGTCCATCAGCGCGCGTACCGCCGACGACACATGGGTGATGGGGTTGTTGTTGACGAAGGCCTGGAGCCAGCCCGGCATCGTCTCCGGCTTCACGAAGATGTCGCTGAGGAACGTCAGCGGGAAGATCACCATCATGCTGACGCCCATCACCGACTTCTCCGTGCGCAGCAGCAGCCCGAACATCGTCCAGATCCACGAGAACGCGAAGGAGAAGACGAGCAGCACCGCGATCCCGGCGACCACGCCGAGGAAGCCGCCGTCGGGGCGGAAGCCCATGATGAGGCCGACGGTCAGGATCACCACGGACGCGATGGCGTAGCGCAGGGCGTCGCCGAGGAGGTAGCCCACCATCGTCGAGGGGCGCCAGATCGGCAGCGTACGGAAGCGGTCGAAGACGCCCTTCTCGATGTCGGTGTTGACCGAGACGCCCGTATACATCGTGATCATGACGACGGACATCACCAGGATGCCCGGCAGCAGGTACTGGATGTACTCCTGCGGCGACCCGGCCAGCGCGCCCCCGAACAGGTACGTGTACATCAGCACCATCATGATCGGGAAGGCCGTGACGTCGAACAGCTGCTCCGGCACATGCTTGATCTTCAGCATCGCGCGCCAGCCGAAGGTGAGGCAGGCGGAGAGCGCGCTGGGCCGCGGCGGCCGCTCGGTGGAGATGAGGAGTTCGGCGAGGGACTCGGTCCTGACGGGCGCCAGGTCCTGGGTCTCGGTGGGGGCGGTGGCGCTCATGCCGTGGCCTCTTTCTGCGCGTCGGTCGCGGGGGCGGAGTGACCGGCGTCCGTGCCGGTCAGGGCGAGGAAGACCTCGTCGAGGCTGGGCTGGCCCAGCGCGAAGTTGTCGACGGTGATGCCGGCGTGGGCCAGCTCGGCCAGCGCCCGCGAGGCCTGCTCGGCGGCGCCGCGGCCGGTGCGGGCGCCGTCGTCCGTGCCGACGCGGGCCGTCAGCGCGACCGGGTCGGGCTCCAGCTGGATCTGCGCGTCGAGCACCGCGCCGAGCAGCCGCGCCGCGTCCTCGCGCTGCGCGGCCTCCCGCAGCCGCACATGCACCGAGCCCGCGCCGACCGACGCCTTCAGCTCGCCCTTGGTGCCCTCGGCGATGACCTTGCCCTTGTCGATGACCGCGATACGGGACGCCAACTGGTCGGCCTCGTCGAGGTACTGGGTGGTGAGGAGCACCGTCGTGCCGTGGGCGACGACCGCGCGCACGATGTCCCAGACCTGGTTCCGGCTGCGCGGGTCGAGGCCGGTCGTCGGCTCGTCGAGGAAGAGCAGGTCCGGGGTGTTCAGGATGGACGCGGCGATGTCGATCCGCCGTCGCATGCCGCCCGAGTAGTTCTTCACCTGGCGCCCGGCCGCCTCGGTCAGGCCGAACGCCTCCAGGAGCTGCCCGGCGCGGGCGCGCGCCGCCTTCTTGGCGTGGCCGGTGAGGCGGCCGAGCAGGATCAGGTTCTCCAGGCCGGTCAGGTCCTCGTCGACCGACGCGTACTGCCCGGTGAGGCTGACCCTGCCGCGTACGGCGTCGGCCTCGCGCACCACGTCGTGGCCGAAGACGTGCGCCTCGCCGCCGTCGGGGCGCAGGAGCGTGGCGAGCATCTTGACCGCCGTGGTCTTGCCCGCGCCGTTCGGCCCGAGTACGCCGTAGACCGTCCCGGCCCGGACGGTGAGGTCGATGCCGTCGACCGCGCGGTTCTCGCCGAAGGTCTTGACCAGACCCGCGGTCTCGATGGCCATGCTGCTCATGTCCGTCCGCCTTCTCGCAAGGAGTGTCGTCGGCAGTACAGACCCCGGCCGCGGCCGAAACTCATCGGTCCTCGTCGGTCCCTATCAGTCCCGGCGCCTCCAGGCCTCCAGTGGAGCGCTCGGCCGAACGGGTGTTTCCTGGATGAGGGAACGAGGAGGCCGATCATGCGAATCGCTCTGACCCTCGGGGCGGCCTGCGCGACAGCCGTACTGACCGTGGGAACCGCCGCCACGGCCACCGCGTCCAGCCCCGCGAACAACGACGGCGGTGTCGTCTGGGGGACCGTCGTCTCCGGCCCCGACCTGAAGGTCAGGGACCAGCCGACGACCCGCGGTGAGATCGTCGCGAAGCTTCCGCACGGCAGTCAGGACCGCGTCGAGTGCGTCACCCACGGCACCTCCGTGCACGGCGACCCGCACTGGTACTGGCTGACCGGCGTCCGCGGCTGGGTGAGCGCCGTCCACGTCGACACCGGCGGCCGCTCCGTGCCGAGCTGCACCTCCGCCGATCCGTGCCCGCAGTGGCGGGACCGGGACTGCCACCACGACCCGTGCGCGTACCGCGACCACTGACGAACACGCCCCCCGCCGACGAACCCCCATGATCACCGGGGGCACAGAAGGGACCCGTCATGGCACACGCCGCTCCCCTCCACCCGATGCGCCACCGCTCCAGGGCGGCGGCGACTCCCGCCGCCCGCTGGGCCGGACTCGCCCTGCTCATGGGCGTCGTCTACGGCCTCTGGGCCTGCGCCATCCGGCGCGACGGCGGACCGATCACCACCGGCAACGTCCTGTTCGGCGTCGTCAGCGGCCTCGTCTTCGCCGCCCTGATGATCGCCGTGCACCGTGTGGCGCCCACGCTCCCCCGCGAGCTGCGCGCCCTGTCCTGGGCGGCGTTCGCGGGGGTCACCTTCGGCTTCCTCTACAGCCTGGCCGGGGCGAGCGTGCTGCGCTGCACGGCCATGGCGCTGGCGGTCGCCGCGGGCGTCTTCGCGGTGACGTTCTACCGGTACTACACCACCGAGTGAGCACGCCTCTCCCCGCGCCACAGCCGGTGCGCCGCGAGCAGTGAGGCGGCTAGCACCAGCGCCGAGTTGACGGCGACCGCCAGGCTCAGCCCGGAGAGCACCGCCTCCGGGGCGGCGGCCGTGCCCGCTTCCGTCCGGGCCGCCACGATCGCGCTCATCACCGGGATGCCGAGGGTGATGCCGACCTGCTGGGTCATCGTGGCGAGCCCGGTCGCCAGGCCCTGCTCGGAGTCCGGGAGACCGGACGTGGCCGTCACCATGAAGGCGACGATCATCAGCATGTTGCCGACGCCACCGACGAAGGACGCGGCCAGGACCAGCCAGATCCACCCGCCCGAGGTGCCGAGCGCGAGGAGGGAGGCCGTGGCGGCGGCCTGGACGACGCCTCCGCCGAGGATCGTGGCCCGCCCGCCGAACCGGCTCACCGCCCGCCCGCCCAGCATCCCCCCGGCCACCGTGCCGAGGCCGAGCACACCGAAGGCCAGACCGGTCGCGAGCGCCGAGTAGCCGAGGACCTCCTGGAGGTAGAGCGTCAGGAGGAAGACCAGCGAGGTCTCCGTGGCGAAGGCGATGAGCCCCGCCGCGTTGCCCCAGATCACCGTGGGGCGCCGCATGATGCGTACGGGAATCAGCGGCGCCGCCGACCGCCGCTCCACGAACCAGAACGCGACGAGCAGCGCCCCGCCCGCGACCAGCGAGGTGAGCGCCACCGGGTCGCCCCAGCCGCTCTCGCCAGCCCGCGTCAGCCCGTACACCACGGCCAGCAGACCGCCCGTCACGGTCACCGCGCCCGGCACGTCGAGCCGGTGCCTGCACACGATCCGCGAGTCGGTGAGCAGGGCGGGCGCGAGGGCGACGACGGCCGCCGCGACCGGCACGTTGATGAGGAAGGCCCAGCGCCAGGAGAGCAGGTCGGTGAGGAGCCCACCGAGGAGTGCCCCGGTGGTGAAACCGGCGGACATGAGCGCCCCGTTGAGCCCGAGCGCCCGGTCCCGCCGCGGACCCTCGGGGAACGCCGTGGTGAGCAGCGAGAGCCCCGCCGGGGTGACGGCCGCGGTCGCCAGCCCCTGCAACACCCGTGCCGTGAGAAGGACTTCAGGCGTGGTCGCGAGGCCGCCCAGCGCCGAGGAGAGGCCGAGGAGCGCCATGCCGCCGATGAAGATCCGCTTGCGCCCGAAGAGGTCGGCGACGCGCCCGAGGAGCAGCGTGAAGCCCGCCGCGGCGAGCGCGAAGGCGGTCGCGATCCACTGGAGGTGGGAGAGGGAGAAGCCGAGCCCCTCCCCGACGACGGGGAGGGCGACGTTCAGGATCGAGAAGTCGACGGCGACCATGAACTGCGACCCGAGCAGCAGCACGAGGACGAGCCGCTGCCGACGAGTCATCCGGGCGGCGCCGCCACGGGCGCCCTCGGGCGCTTTCAGACCGGTGCTCACAGCTCCTCCAGCTCGACCGCGCGGGCCATGGCCCGGTAACCGGCGTCGTTCGGGTGCAGGTGGTCGCCGCTGTCGTACGCGGGGGCGATCCGCTCCGGGTCGGCGGGGTCGGCGAGGGCCTTGTCGAAGTCGACGTACGCGTCGTACTCGCCGGAGGTGCGCACCCACGTGTTGAACTCGTCGCTCACCGCGGCGGCGTGCGGCCCGTAGTGGTCGGAGCCGCCGAGCGGGAGCAGCGTCGCGCCGACGACCCTCAGGCCCTTGGCGCGGGCCTCGCGGATCAGTTTCCGGTGGCCGTTGATGAGCTGGCGGGCGGAGACGGTCGGGGCGGGCTTGTAGGTGGGCTTGTCGGTCTCGCCGAAGCCGATGTCGTTGACGCCTTCGAGGACGACGACCGTGCCGACGCCGGGCAGGTCGAGGGCGTCCCGCGCGAAGCGGCCCACGCCCTTCTCGCCGTACCAGGCGGAGTCGTTGAGGACCATGTTGCCGCCGATCCCGGCGTTGAGGACGGGCCGCTGGTCGCCCGCATCGGCGAGGCGTTCGGCGAGGGCGTCGGACCAGCGGCGGTCGCGGTCGGTGGAGGAGGCGAAGCCGTCGGTGATGGAGTCGCCGAAGAGGACGACGCCGTCCCGCGCGGCGGGCCGCGGGCCGCTGACGTCGACGCCCGTGAGGTAGTACCAGGACTCGGTGGACTCGTCGAAGGCCCCGGCGCCGGTGTCGCCGGTGTGATCGCCGTCGGCGCGGTAGCTGGTGGCGAAGGCCTGGGAGTGGAAGGTGGCGGGCCCGGTCGTGCCGGAGAGGTGGAGCGTGACGGTCACGGACTCGAACGCGTCGAGCTCCAACCCCGCCGCGTCACTGGCGAGCCGCCCCCCGGCGGGGATGGTGGCGGCCCGTTTCCCCCCGCCGAAGGTGAGCCGCCGCACCGAGCCTTCCTCGACGGCCGCGCCCTTCTTCGTACGGGCGACGGTGGCGCTCTCGATGCGCAGGGGTGAGGCGCCGTACGCGTTGGAGAGCCGGATGCGGGCTCTGGTGCCGCCCTCGGTGACGCGGACGACCTGGCGCAGGGTCTGGCGGTCGAATCCGGCCTCGGACCAGTTGGGCTTGAAGCCGGTGCTGGGCCGCTGCGGGGAGGCGGCCCAGGCGGCGGCCCACCCGCCCTTGGGGGCGTGAATCTCGTTCTGAGCCTGGGCCTGGGCACCGGTCAGGGTGACCCCGGCGGTGAGGGCGAGTGCGGCGGCGGTGGCCGCGGTGACGACGGAGATACGGGCACGCGAAATCATCGAAGGCTCCCGGGAGTTGGGGTGGAGGACCGGTCCGGCGTCCGCGCCGGACCGACACCCCAAAGATCCGCCGAACCCGATGGTCCATCAACGACGATCCGTGAAACGATCTGCGCGCCACGCTTATCGACGCAGGTCACAGGGGGTACGCATGGAACGGCAGGAGCTGGAGACCTTCCTGACGCTGGCCGAGGAACTGCATTTCGGCCGCACCGCCGAGCGCCTCCTGCTCTCCCAGGCGAGGGTCAGCCAGACGCTGAAGAAGCTGGAGCGCAAGATCGGCGCCCCGCTCTTCGAGCGCACCAGCAGGGTGGTGCGGATGTCACCGCTGGGGCGGCAGTTGTACGAGGACGTGGCGCCGCTCCACGCCCAGATGGAGGCGGCGGTGGCCCGCGCGAAGGACGCGGCGCGGGGCGTGGAGGGCGAGCTGCACGTGGGCTTCCTCGGCTCGGGCGCGGGGTCGCTGACGGCGTCGATCCTGGCGACGTTCCGGGAGCGCTGTCCCGGGTGCGAGGTGACGATGCGGGAGACGCAGTTCCGGGACCCGCTGGGGGCGCTGCGCGCCGGCGAGATCGACCTGCTCTTCACCTGCCTGCCGGTCCAGGAGCCGGATCTGGCCGTGGGCCCCGTCGTCATCGAGGAACCCCGGCTCCTCGCGATGCCGCTGGGCCACCCGCTCGCGGGCCGCGCGTCGGTCTCCCTGGAGGAGATGGCGGGCGAGACGTTCTTCGGCGTCGTCAACAGCGCGCCCGCGTACTGGTGGGACTTCCATGTACCGCCGCGCACGCCGAGCGGCCGCGAGATCCGGCGGGGCCAGGCGGTGGCGACGTTCCAGGAACTGATGACGCTGATCGCCACGGGCCAGGGAATCTCTCCGGTAATCGCCTCCGTGGAGCGGTATTACGCACGTCCTGACGTGACCTTCGTCCCCCTGCGGGATGTTCCGGCGGCGGAGGTGGCGCTGATTCATCGCGCGGGCGCGGTGCCGGCTCGCGTGGCGGCGTTCATCCGTGCGGTTGCCGACTCGGTCGCCGCGAACGGGGGCCCTGCCCGGTTCTGACGGCTCCCAGGTGCGGGTCGTTCGTGGCTGGCCGCGCAGTTCCCCGCGTTGTCTGGCGGGGCGCCTTGAGGGTTTTCGCCCGTGCGGGCCGTTCGTGGCCGGTCGCGCAGTTCCCCGCGCCCCTTACGGGGCGCCCCTGTCGGGGCACTGAGAAGCGCCCCGAAGGGGCGCGGGGAACGGCGCGAGCAACCACGGTCAAACGCGCACGTGAAGGACGGCCCCTTCAGGGGCGCGGGGAACTGCGCGACACGCCACAGCCCACCCGCACCCGAAATCCGCCCACGTACCGCCCGACGTCAGGGCCCCGCACTGTCGGGCCGGTCCGTGCACAGCGCCCAGATGACGAAGACGCCGATCGCGATGGAGATGAACGCCCAGACCGGCGTATACGGCAGCCACAGGAACTGCGCCACGATCCCCAGCGCCGCCAGCGCCACGCCCGTCGCCTTCGCCCAGCTCGCGCCCTTGAGGATGCCCCAGCCCGTCACCGCGATGACGATGCCCAGGACCAGGTGGATCCAGCCCCACGTGGTGAGGCTGAACTTGTAGACGTAGTCGCCGATACGAGCGTAGACGTCGTCCTTCGCGATGCCCGCGATCCCCGCGAAGATGCCGAGGAGCCCGTTCACCAGCATCAGCACACCGGCGAAGAGGGTGCCGCCGGTGGTCCACACGTCCTCGTCGCCGCCACCATGGTGCGGCTTCCCGTGCTCCGGCCTGCCGTGATGCTCGGTCGCGCTGCTCATGGCCAGCCACCCCATCTCTCGCTGTCAGGACTCACAGCGTGTGACGGTCCGCCCGGGGCAGCGACCGGTGTTACTGCAAACGGGTGACCCGAAGCCCCCACCGGGCGGGGCTACGACGCATCGGCCACCGCCCGCGTGATCGCCGCCGCGATCCGGCGGATGCCCGGCGAACGCACCGGACAGGGCCGGGACTTGGGCGTGGTCGGCGCCAGACAGAAATGCAGGGGGTCATCGCTCCGGTGCAGAGCCGTCCGCCCCCGCGCCCCCTCGGTGCAGTACGCCGGGTTCTTCGTCTCGTACGCCGTACACGGCAGCGTCTCCGCCCACGTGTACCGCGCCGACGCGGGGGCGACCGCGCGCCCCGCGTCGGCGACGAGGCCGCCCGAGGCGCGGGCCTGCGCCTCGTAGATGCCGTTGACGCGGCGCACCCGGTCGGGAGTGATCGGGTCGGGACCCTGGAGGACCCACACGATGCGGGGCCGGTCCGCGCCCCCGGCGGCCGCGTTGATCTGCCCGGCCAGCGCACGCGCGTCCGCCGCGTACCGGTCGAAGTACTTCTGGCGCGCCTTGTCGTACGTGATGCCGTCCATGCACGGCGTATAGCCCCACGCGTTGCCCCAGAACTGGAGCACCACGTAATCCGGCCGCTCGGCACGCACGAGCGCGGCGGCCTTGTCCTTGTCGGGGACGAGGGAGCGCTTGCCGGTGCCGTCGAGGTAGTCGCAGAGGGTGGTACCCGAGTAGGGCGCGCTGCGGTAGCGGGCGCCGAGGTCGCGCTTGAGCTGCGCGCCGAGGACGTCCTGGTTCTCCATGGCGAGGGAGTCCCCGAGGTAGAGCACCTTCGGCTCCTTCATCCGGGGCTTCTCCGCGACCCGCTGCCGGGTGGTGGAGGTCGGGGCGGGCGAGCGGGAGCCGGAGCCGGCCGAGTCGGGACGCCCCGCGCCACCGGGGTCTTTGGACACCTGGCCCCCCGGCACGGGCGCGGCGGCCGGGGCCTCACCCCCGGACCCGGGATCACCGCACGCCCCCAGCAGCAACACGGCCGCCAGCGCCCCCGCCCCCGAGGCCGTACCCACACTCCACCGCTTGCGCATGCGGCAACTCCCGCCCCAGACAGCCGAAATGGGCACCAGGCAAACACATGCGCGACGGCAGGGGAAGTGGGTGGCGCGCCAACTACCGTCGGGCCCGGGAGCCGTGTGCGGCCCGCGCGAAGTGGCGGGCCAGCGCGCGGAAGGACTCCTTCGGCTCCCAGTGCCAGGGCGATTCGGGGTCGTCGGGGCGGTCCCTGACCGTCTTGGTGAGGCTGTAGCCCGCCATGTCGAGGTCGTGTCGCCGCTCGGGGTGGTGCGGGGCGTCGGGGGTGACGAAGTTGTAGACGAGGGCCGCGTGCAGGCCCATGGCCTCGAAGGCGCCGAAGACGTCGAGGAGGTACGCGGCCTGCGTGCCCTCGCTCCGCTTCAGGTCGCCGATGATCTCCGGGGGCCGCTTGTCGTAGTCCACGACGTCGTGCCAGCCCATGCCGCCGCGCTCGGGCGCCCCTTCGTACGTACACGTCCCGCACTCGGTGATCGCCACCGGCTTGCCCCAACGGCGGTACGGCGTCAGCTCCTTGATGTAGGCGTCGCGGGTCGGGTGGTACGCGTAGTAGTTGACGCTGACGAGGTCGAAGAGGGACCAGTCGACGTCGTCCTCGTGTGCGGCGCCGTAGGTGAGCGGCCCCCGGAAGACGGAACGGCCGGTCTTCGCGGCCCGCGCGATGAACGCGCGGAGCTTGCGGACCATGGCCTGGGGGTCGTAATTCCCCTTGAGGATGTTCTCGACGCGCTCCACGGCGTTGGCGCCGGGCACGATCCCGGGAACGTACAGCAGGAACTCGCACCCCACACTGAGGCACACGCGCGCCCCCTGGCGGCGCATCCGCTCGGCGTGCCGGCCGGTCTCCGCGAGGTGATCGAGGATGTCGCTCTCCGGTACGTCGCCCAGGCGCGGCTGGAGCCAGACGTGCAGCCCGCGCTCGGCGGCCTCGGAGGCGGTGGCGGCGAGGCGTTCGACGCCGTCGCCGAAGACGGAGACGGTGGTGGCGTGCAGGTCCTGCCTGATCGCGCGCAGGTCGGCGCGCATGCGGGCGGGGGCCCAGCGGGTGGCGTGGGACTCACCGTCCACGACTTCGTAGCAGACGCCTCGGTGGGCGAGGCCGCGAGCGCCGGCAGGGGCTTCCCTCGCCGTCCGTGCGGCCTCGGCGGACCCGGTGGCGGCGGCGACCCCGGTGGGGGTGGCGGCCGACGCGGAACCGCCCGCCACGGCCACCGCGACCGCTCCCGCTCCTGCCCCTGCGATGAACCGGGCTCTGCTGATCGCTTCGTTACGCACTGCGCCTCCCGTGGTGTCGGACCACCAGCCTGGCGATCCGACACGACGGGGCCATCGGCCGAAGGTCTACCCGGCCCTGGCCGAAGGGAGGTTCACGGAAGGACGACGGAACAACGGCACAACGAGGGGCTAGCGGGCCACGAACTGCGTGAGGATGGCCTGTACCTCGTAGATGTCGACGCCCTTGGTGAAGGTCTTCTGCAGCGGCGTCGGGTTGCCGGAGATCCAGATCTTCAGCTCCGCGTCGAGGTCGAAGTGTCCGGCCGTCTCCACCGAGAAGTGCGTGATGCTGCGGTACGGCACCGAGTGGTACTCGACCTTCTTGCCGGTTATCCCCTGCTTGTCGACCATGATCAGCCGACGGTCGGTGAACAGCATGGTGTCGCGTATCAGCGTGTACGCGGCGTGCACCTGCTCGCCGTGCCCGAGCAGACGGGCGTAGTCGCCCTGCGCCTTCGCCGGGTCGACGGTGTGCGCGTTTCCGAAAAGTGCCATGTAAGGCCCCCCACTCGATGATCACCTCGGGTGGTGATCGATCCCCATTCCCCGTGTCCCGGACCGAGCCACGGGATCGGACCACCCTAACCGGGAGGGGCGGGGATACGGGGGTGGGGCAGTTCGCCGGGTGGGAGTTCCGCGCCCCGCGCGAAGGCGTCGGCGAAGGCGGCCTCGCCGAGGGCAGCCTTCGCGGCGGCCGTGGCGCGGTCGACGTCGCCGCGTTCGGCGGGCGGCAGCGGGGCGCCCACGCGGCGGCGGGCCGCGTCGGCGGCGCCGAGGAGCAGGGCGGCGTGTTCGGCGCCGCCGGTCTCCCGCGCTCCGGCGAGGGCGGCCGCACCGGCGAGGCCTTCCAGGGAGAGGGCGAGGGCGCGTGGTTCGGCGAGGGTGCGGGCGATCTCCAGACCGAGGAGGTGCTCGGCCTCGGCGCGGGCGCGGTCGCCGCGGAGTTCGGCGACGAAACCGAGTTCCGCGTGGAGCAGGTGGTCGCCGACGGGGGAGGAGACGTCGGCGTGGCGGTCGCGGATGCGCAGGAGATACGACTCGGCGGCGTCGAGGTCTCCGGCGCGGCGGGCGCCGAGGGCGAGGCCCATCTCGGCGTGGATCTCGCCGTACCGGTAGCCCTGGGCGACGGCGAGGTCCCGCGCCTGCTCGTGCAGTTCGCGGGCGCGCTGCCACTCCTTGGTGAGGAGGGCGAGTCGCCCGAGCCCGGAGAGCCGAGCGGCGACCTCGGCCTCAAGCCCCAGCTCCCGGGCGATGCGGAGCCCCTCGTCCTGGCGGCGGGCGGCTTCTTCGTAATCGCCCTTGATCTCGGCGAGTACGGCGAGCGGGGTTACGGTCTGCAACTCGCCCCACCGATCCCCGAGTTCGGCGAAGAGCGCGGCGGCGCGGAGCCCATCGCGGGGGATCGTGCCGAGGTCCCCCCGGATCAACGCGTGCATGGCCCGCAGGGAGAGCGAGGCGGCGGCCCCCCACAAGTCCCCACTCTCCTCGGCGCCCCGGAGCGCGCACGAGTTCACTTCCTCACTACGGGTCTGCTCTCCGGCGCTGAAGAGGGCGTAGGCATAGAGCCAGAGGAGCCGGGCACCCACGTGGCGGACGTCATCGGGGTCCGCGCTCGCGCGGGGAACGGTGCGCTCAGCCACGTCATACCCGCAGGATTCGGCGGGTTGGTCCCCGTCAGGGGCGCGGGGAACGGCGCGCTCAGCCCCATCGAACCCGCAGAAGGCCACCGGGCCAGCCCCCTCAGGGGCGCGAGGAACTGCGCGACCAGCCCCATCGAACCCGCAGGATTCGGCGGGTTGGTCCCCGTCAGGGGCGCGGGGAACGGCGCGCTCAGCCCCATCGAACCCGCAGAAGGCCACCGGGCCAGCCCCCTCAGGGGCGCGAGGAACTGCGCGACCAGCCCCATCGAACCCGCAGATATCCACGGAAGAGACCCCACCCACCCCACAGCCCCCGGCACAGGAACAGATACCGCCACCGCCCCAGGCGCCCCCGCCAGAACCGGTGAGCAACGCAAACGCCCCCCAAAGCACCCGGAGTTCAGCACCCCCCACCCCGAGCCGCCCCACCTCAGAGAGATAACGGCGAGCCTCCGCAAGGCGGCCGCGAAGCAGCCACCACCAAGCCAGCGCCACCCCCAACCGCCCCGCCACGTCCCCGGACCCGAACCCGGACCCGGACCCGAATCCGGACCCGGACCCCCCGCGCACCGCCTCCTCCAACGCCGCCCGGAGATTGCCCGCCTCGGCATCGAGCCGAGCGAGCCACTCCCGCTGACCGCCCCCGCGAAGGTACGGCTCGGCCCGCTCGGCGAGGGCGAGGTAGTAGCGCAGGTGACGTTCCCGTACGCCCCGAAGATCCTCCATCTCCCGCAACCGCTCGACGGCATACGCCCCCACGGACTCCAGGAGCCGATAACGCGTGACGCCTCCAGCAGCCGCCCCCACCCCTACCCCCACTCCCGCCCGCCCCGGGACCACAACCACCAGCGACCGGCCGACGAGCCGCATCAACAGGTCAAGTACCTCCTCGCGCTCGACCCCGTCACCCGCGCACACCGCCTCCGCGGCCTCAAGCGTGCAACCGTCACGGTGGACGGCGAGGCGGCGCAGCACGATGCGTTCGGGAGCGCTGAGCAGCTCCCAGCTCCAGTCGATCACCGCGCGGAGCGTCTGCTGACGGGCGGGGGCGCCGCGCTGCCCGGAGGTGAGCAGCCGGAACCGGTCACCGAGCCGCTCGGCCAACTCCCGTACGCCGAGGCCGCGAACACGCGTGGCGGCCAGTTCGAGGGCGAGCGGTATGCCGTCGAGGCGCCGGCAGATCTCCGCGACGGCCTCCGCGTCGCCGGGATCGGCGAGGGAGAAGCCGGGGGCGGAGGCGGCGGCACGGGCGGCGAACAGGCTGACGGCGTCGTCCTCGTCCAGGGGCGCCACGAGGAACACGCCCTCGCCGGTGAGGCCGAGCGGCTCCTGACTGGTGGCGAGGACACGAAGCCCGGGCGCGGTGCGCAGCAGCGTGTCGGTGAGGTGAGCGGCCTGCTCGACGACCTGTTCGCAGTTGTCGAGGACGAGGAGCATGTGCCGGTCGCGCAGGGCGGCGGCGAGACGTTCGAGGGGCCCGCCGTCGGCGCCGGGCGCGGGCACGCCGGAGGGCGCGTCATCGCGAAGCCCCAGCACACCGGCGACGGCCTCGGCGAGACCATCGACGCCACTACCGTCCGGGCCCCCGCGCAGCCCGGCGAACTCCACGAGCCACACGCCATCGGCTACAGCGCCCTCACCGCCACCGCCACCTCCCCCGGCAACCCGCCCCGCGACTTCAACAGCGAGCCGAGTCTTCCCCACCCCTCCGGCCCCGGTGAGGGTCACCACCCGGGCCCGCTCCAGGAGGCCCTGAACTTCACGAACGGCCGACTCCCGTCCGAGGAGAGGAGTGAGCGGGGCGGGGAGATTACTGCCGCGCCCCACGGCCGTCGCCGACACCTGCGCCGCCCCGCCACCAGTCCCAGGCACCGGATCCTGTCCCTCCCGCCGAGGAGAGGCCTGCGGTGCGCCGGTGGAGGAGGCCGGGACTGCGCCCTGCCCCACGCGGGCCGGAGGATCCTGCGTCGAGCCGCCACCCGGGCGAGGCACCGGACCCCGGCCCGCCCTAACACCCGGGGCAAGCCCAGGATCCTGCCGAAGAATCCCCGCATGCAACGCGGCCAGCTCCGGCCCCGGATCAACCCCCAACTCCCGAGCCAGCCGCCCCCGCAACTCCTCATAGGAAGCCAACGCCTCCCCCTGCCGCCCCGCGAGGTAAAGGGCCCGCATCTGCAAGCCCCGCAGCCGCTCCCTCAGCGGATACCGAGTCACAAGATCCGTCAACTCCCCGGTGAGCAACGCATGGTCCTCCGCCGCCAGCCGCGCCTCCCCCTGCTCCTCAAGCACCGCCAGCCGCTGCTCGGCCAACCGCTGCGCTGACGCTCGTACGAACTCCTCGTCGGCGAAATCGGCGTAAGCGGGCCCGCGCCACAACTGAAGCGCCTCGCCGAGGAGTTCGGCCCGCACCCGAGGGTCACCCTGGAGCCGCGCTTCCCCCACCAGCTCACGGAAGCGGAACGCATCCACAAAGTCCCCGGCCCCAGCCCCGGCCCCCGCCTCCACCCGGAGCCGGTAACCGGCGGCCTCGTACACCACCCGGTCGCGCCCGATCGCGCGCCGCAGCTGGGAGACCTTGGACTGAAGGGCGTTGGCGGGTCTGCCGGGCGGCCGGTCGCCCCAGAGGTCGTCGATGAGCCGGTCGGCGGAGACCGGCCGCCCCTCGTGCACCAGAAGGTCGGCGAGCAGCGCCCGGACCTTCGCCTCGGGAACCCTCACCGGCTCTCCGTCACCGTCCCACACAGCCAGTGGACCGAGCACCCCGAACCGCATGTGGATCACCGTACACACGCCCGAACGACGGCCTGGCGCCGACCGTCGGCGAACCGTCAGCGGGCCGTCAGCGGACCCCCAGCGCCTCCGAAGCCCCCTCAAGAAGAGTCATCCGCATGCCCAAGTACGAGAACCGGAAAGCCGTGGTCATCGGTGGCACGACCGGCCTCGGCCTCGCCATCGCCAAACGGCTGGTCGAGGGCGGCGCCGAGGTCCTGCTGACCGGCGACCGGCCGGCGGACCTGGCGGAAGCCGCCGAGGAGGTGGGCCCCCGGGCCCACATCATCCGCTGGCCCCCGCCGCCTCGGGGGCAGGCCGAGGATCTGCCCCCCAAGGCCGACGCACCGCTGGCCCGCGAGACCGACGCACTGGCGCGCGAGACCGACGTACGACTGACCCACGAGACCGACGTACGACTGACCCACGAGACCGACGTACGACTGACCCGCGAGGCCGACGCACAGCTGACCCGGAACACCGAGGCACGGCTCGGCCGCATCGACCTCCTCTTCGTCCACGCGGAGACGGAACTGCCCGTACCGCCCCCGCCCGCCCTGCTCCGACTCCTCCGCGAGGGCGGCTCCGTGATCCTCACCGCCGCGTCCGCGGACCCGGCGACCAACTCCCTCGCCCCCTTGATCCGCTGCCACGGCACGGCCGACGACGCGGCCCGAACGGCACTCGGCCTGGCGGCGGCGACCTCACTTACGCCGACTGCCCCACGCACACGTACCGCCCCTCACACACGTACCGCCCCTCGTACGCCCGAAAGGACCTGACCCCATGCCCACGGAGACACACACGAGGACCCCGCACCCGCCAACCCCCCAGACAAACCCCCCGCACCCCCAGAAACTCCCCCTGCCCGCCCTACTGGCACTGGCCACGGCCGTGTTCATCACCAGCCTGACCGAGACGCTGCCCGCGGGCCTGCTGCCCGCCATGAGCGCCGACCTGGGCGTGAGCGAGTCCGCGACAGGCCAGACCGTCACGGTCTACGCCATCGGCACCGCGCTCACCGCGATACCGCTGACGGCGGCCACATCGGGCTGGCGCCGGAAGCGACTGCTCCTCATGGCGATGGCAGGCTTCGCGGCAGCGAACACCGTCACGGCGGTCTCGGGCAACTACACCCTCACGATGGCCGCCCGTTTCCTCGCGGGCGTGGCCGCGGGCCTGGCCTGGGCGCTGCTCGCCGGGTACGCCCGTCGGATGGCACCCGTCCACCTCCAGGGCAAGGCCATCGCGATCGCGATGGCGGGCATCCCCGTGGCGCTCTCACTCGGCGTACCGGCAGGCACATTCCTGGGCAAGGTGGTCAGCTGGCAGGTGGCGTTCCTGGCCATGACGGGCCTCACGGCGGGCCTGCTCGCGTGGATCGCGGCGCTCGTACCCGACTACCCCGGGCAGCCGCGCGGGGCGACGCCCCCGATGCTGCGGACGCTGCGCGTGCCGGGCGTGACGCCGGTCCTGTTCGTCACGCTGGTGTTCGTCCTCGCGCACACGGTCCTCTATACGTACATCGCGACGTACCTCGACGGACTCGGCATGGGCGGCTCGACCGACCTGGTGCTGCTGGTCTTCGGCGCGGCGTCCCTGCTCAGCATCTGGCTCGTGGGCGCCCTGATCCACCACAGGCTGCGCGCGCTGATGCTGGCGGCGGTACTGCTCGTGGGCGTGGCGGCGGCGGTGTTGGCGGTGTTCTCCGGGGCCCCGGTACTCGTGTACGCGGCGGTGACGCTGTGGGGCCTGGGCTGGGGCGGCGCGCCGACCCTCCTGCAGACCGCGGCGGGCGACGCGGGCGGTGAGGCGGCGGACACCGCGCAGGCCATGCTGGTCACGCTGTGGAACGTGGCCATGGCTGCGGGCGGAGTAGCGGGCGGCCTCCTCCTGAACCTCTCCGGCACCGAGTCTTTCCCCTGGACCATCCTGCTCCTCCTCATCCCGGTCCTCCTGACGGTTCTCGCCTCCCGGACCCACGGGTTTCCCGCGAAGCGGGTTGCTGCCGGAACGTGAAGGGCGGGCGGGGCGCGGACCGCATACGGCGGAGGAGAGCCTGGGCGGATCCCGGCGGCGTAGGGCTCATTCGCGCCGAACTGGCCTCAGCGCGGCCGCCGTTCACTGCCGCGCAGGAGTACGGTTGACCGTAGGCAGGGCATGTCGCACGCCGGTACCCAGACCGGCCTCGCTCTCGCGCGCCGGCCCGCATCTCGCGCTCCGCCCGGCGCGGGCCCACCCACCAGGACCCCCAGTCCGCGCCGGCGTCCCACCGCACGGCGCCCCCCGATTCCGGCCCCCGGCCATACGGGGAACCCGGCACCGAAGCCACCACCGCACCGGCCCCCGCCCGCACCGGGAGCCGAACCCACGACCCCACCCCACTCACCCCACCCCACCTCACTCACCCCACCCGCTCCACTCACCCCACCTGTTGGACAGGGGCAGCCCAGGACCCCGGCCGCGCCGCGAGCCACGAGTACCTCCGACCGTCCCTCTTCCTCTCAGGAGCACACCCCCATGACCGCCGCCCTTCAGCAACCGCCGCCGCCCTCCCACCCCCTGCTCCGCCTGACCCTGGCCGCCCGCCTCGGCGGCGCCCCGCGCCGGATCGACGGAGCGTGGTGGCCCAGGTCGCACGACCTGCTCGTCGAACTCCCGCTCCTGTTGGCCGGGTTGCCCGCCGCCTGGGGAAACATCACCGCCGTCACCGTGAACGCGCCCGCCTGGTCCCCGTCCCCCGGCCGCCTCCTCGTCGCCAACCAACTCGTACGGCTGCGCAGGACCGACACCAGGGCGGACTCCAGGGCGGACCCCACGACGGATCCCAGGACCGACCTCAGGCCCGAGACCCCGCACGCCCCCTCCACCATCTGCCTCCTGACCCCCGGCCGAGGACGCTGGGACCTGCTCGTCGTACCGCCGGAGACCCTGGAGGCCAGCGCTGAATCGGCCATGGCGACCGCCGCGGAGTGAAGCTCTGCCCACAGGTCTGAGATGATCGGGGCCCGTACGTAGGGCCCCGTGGGGGTCCGACCAGGTGGGGTGGGGATGTCGATGATGGTGTTGCTGCTCAGCATGGGGGTGCTGATCGCGGCGGCGGGCCTCGGGGCCGTCGTATGGGCCGCGCGGGGCGGCCCGCGCTGGGTCCACGGCGTGGCCAAGGCGACGACTGTCGCAGCGGAGTTGGCCGCGTCGGCCACCAAGAAGAGCCGCCGCGGCGACAACAACAACGGCGCGGACTCCGTCATGTGACGTGAGCCGACCCGACGGGACGCGAACCGACGCGACGCGACGCGGCACGAGCTGACGCGACGCGACCCGACCTGACCCGATCCGACGCGGCCCGAGCTGACGCGACGCGGCCCGAGCCGGTGAGACCGGACCCGGCCCGAGCCGACCCGAACCGACGCGACGCGAGCCGGTGTGACCGGACCCGACCCGAGCCGACGCGACCCGAGCCAACGACCCGGCCTGACTCGACCTGACCCGACCCGACCCGAGCCGACGGCCTGACTCGACCCGACCCGAGCCGACGGCCTGGCCCGACTCGACCCGGCCCCACCCAACCCGACGCCCCGGCGCGCGAGTCGGCATGCACCCGCCTCCCCGCAGCCCCACCGGACCGCCGATTTCGGCACGGAAGCCGGACCTTAACGGCCCCGCGACGTCACCGGATCCGCTGCCGCGAGAGCGGGCCTCGCCCCCCCGCGACGATCCCCTACGACACAGGGGCGGCCCCACGGCCCGCCCGCCGCACCCCCCGCCCCACCCCCCGGTGCAACCCCAACCCACTGACCCCCGGCTCCTCAACGCCCTCCAACAGCCGCATGTCATGGTCGTAATCCCCGCCGACGAGCGAGCGGAACGGCACCGGGTCCTCCGTGAACAGACCGTCGAGCCGCGCCCCGTACTCCCGCCGCGCCGCCGCGAACCGCTCTTCCGGCAGCTCATTGGCGCCGTACACCGCGAAAGGCGCCAGCGGCGCCATGCCGGTGAACCAGAACAACCCGTGCTGAAGCGGATGCAGCACGTCCGCGAGCTGCCCGTGGATCCCCCGATCCGAGAACGACGTCTCCCGCGCGCCCACCGTCACCGAGATCAACGCCCGCCGCCCCGCGAGCACGCCCTCGCTGTAGGGCGGCGGCACCGCGGGCCCGTACGCGAACCCGGCCGTGAAGACACGGTCGATCCACCCCTTGAGGATCGCGGGCGCCGAGAACCACCACAGCGGAAACTGCAGTACCACCGCATCCGCCCACCGCACCTTCTCCTGCTCCGCCGCCACATCCGGCGTCAACCGCCCCGCGAGCGTCGCCTCCTCGGAGGCAGCCATGACACGCAGCCGCGGACGGGCACCGGCAGCAACGCCCCCGCTCCCACCCTCGTACGCCTCACCCGAAGGAAAATCGCCGGCATCCACCGTCGCCTTCCACTTCATCGCATACAGATCGGACACCCGCACCTCATGCCCGGCGGCACGCAAGTGACCGACCGCGAAATTGGTCAACGCCCCGTTGAGGGAGCGGGGTTCGGGATGGGCACTGACGACAAGAACCTTCTTCACGTCTACGTTCATGGGGCCACGCTCTCCCGGCCACGCGCCCCCAGCCATCCCCCCACCCAGCGGCGGAACCTCATTCCTGGTACCACCAGGCCCACCCACGCCCACCCACGCGCACCCCGCCCCACGGACCGAAACCGGCGCCCCCCGGGGGCCCATACTTGATCGCATGGAGACTCCCGGCCCGGAACTCGGCACCTTCCTGCGCGCCCGCCGGGCCCGAGTCACCCCCGAGGCCGTCGGGCTCCCGGCCGGTCCCCGCCGCAGAGTGCGCGGCCTGCGCCGCGAGGAGCTGGCCCAGCTGGCAGGCATCAGCGTCGACTATTACGTACGTCTCGAACAGGGCCGCGCCACCCAGCCGTCCCCGGAAGTGCTCGACGCCCTCGCCAGGGCGCTCGGTCTGGACATGGCGGAACGCGGGCACCTCATGACCCTGGCGACGGCCGAGCACGCCCCCGCGCCGACGGCCAGGGTGAGCCCGCTGCTGCGCCGCGTTTTGGACGCGGTAGCCGACGGCTTCCCGGCGTTCGCGACGGACCACCGCCTCGACGTCGTCGCCTGGAACGACCTCGGCGCCGAACTCCTCGGCGGCCTCGCCGACCCGCCCCGCCGCGACCGCAACAACGCCAGATACCTCTTCCTGGACCCCGCCTCCAGGGACGTACACCCGGAGTGGCCCGACCGCGCGGCCGAAGCCGTGGGCCAGCTCCGAGTAGCCGCCGGCCGCCACCTGAACGACACACAGCTCAAGTCACTAATCGCCGAACTGCACTCCAACAGCGCGGAGTTCCGGCGCATCTGGGCGACCGGTGAGGTGGTGATGTGCGCGGCGGGCACCAAACGGCTGCGCCACCCGGAGACGGGGACGCTCACGCTGGACTTCGAGAGCCTGCACGTACCGGCGGCGCCCGGTGAGACGGGGCTGGTCGTGCACGTGTTCGGCGCGGCGGAAGGCACGGAGGCGGCAGCGGCGCTGACCCGCCTCACGAGACGGCTCGCGAGCACCACAGAGCGCCGTACGAGGAGCCACACGACGACCCCAGCCGACTGACGAATCACCCACTCACGCCTCAGAAGTCATCGGCGCCGTTCCGCAGCTCGTACGTCCAGTAGCCGGTCGCCCACTTCGCCGGATCCACGGCGACACCACTCTCACCCGGAGCCTTGACGGCGGTCATGCCGCCCCCGCCCTGGAGGGTGACGGAGAACCCGGTGACGACCTCGTTCTCCTCGTCGACGCCACCGTCGGAGAGCCTCACCAGCGCGTACGCCGGGGCCCCCGCTTTGAGGACAACGGCCGTGGCGGGCTTGCTCTTGGCGACCGGCGGCACGTTCTCCCGGTGGCTCTCCAGGAACTGGATCTCCGGGTAGCCGGTCATCGTGCAGCTGTGCCCCGAGGTGTTCTTCGCGGTCAGGACGATGTGGGTGTAGGGCGGCCCGTTGTGGCGGGCGGCACTGAGGGAGAGGTCCTTGGCGGCGCAGGCGGGGGCGGCGCCGTGGGCAGCGGCGTCGGCGGCAGCCCCACTCCCCCCACCCGAGGAAACGGAAACGGTCCCCCCATCCCCACCAGCCCCACCACTCCGACTCACTCCCGCAGCCTTGACCCCGGTGCCATCCCCACCGCACGCGGTGAGCGACAGGGCGAAGACGGCGGCGCCGGTCGCGGCGACAACGGTGGTGCGACTACGGAACGTACGCATGGGAGTTCCCCCGAAAAGGTAAGGACGGTGACAAGGACGCGAGCAGGACCCGGCGTGAAACCGCCCCGCCCCCGACCCGGCCTGACCTGCTGACACCACGAGTCTGCCCCGCCCCGCTCACGTCCCACTGCCGCCCGACTCACGTCCCCCTGCCGCCCGGCCCCTCCCGGCTCTAGGCGCGGGGCCGTGGTGAACCGGTGGACGGCGTACGTCAGAACCAGAATGAAATCGGTCGCCACCCAGAACGCGACGACCAGACCGGCCTCGGACGGCCCAGCCAACGGCCCTGTCATAGCCGATCAGACGCGTGTACCCTGCCGGACCGCTGATCATATGGGGGCCTCATGGACGCAGGGGTTGCAGCCGTTGTCGGTGGCGCGATCGGCGCGGGCGGCGCATGTCTCGCAGCGCTCATCGCGCTACGTGCTGCCCAGCACACAGCAGACCAGCAGCGCCGATCAACGCACGAGCAGTGGCTACGGCAGACGCGACGTGACACATACGCGCAATTGCTGGCAGAAGCGATGTCGATCAGCAACCTGTTCGAACGAGCTGAGCCGGGTACCGTAGACCCTTTGCCTGACACGGTCACTGTCGAGCAACACCTAGCTGCCCTCCTCATCGAGGCGCCTCAAGCAGTGCATCCTGCGGCTGGAGCGATCGCCGAAGCCTTGGAGAGGCAGATGCGCCTTCATGCGTCCGCCGGCCCTTCCGAGCGTGAGACGAACCGCAGAATCTTCTACGACGCGGTCCACGAGTTCATCGAAGCCAGTCGGTTGTCCCTGCATGATCCGGCCGATTGAACGGCATAGGGGCGCCAGCATGACGGGAGGTCGGCGGAGCGGGTTCGGCCGGTGCGGCGCGTGCTCGCCCCGTCGGCGCCGGTACCTTCTCGACGGCCGGCCCGTCGAGTGGGGGGAAACAGAGAACCCCCGGGCCCATGGCCCAGGGGTTCGAAGAAGAGCGGGTGACGAGAATCGAACTCGCACTCTCAGCTTGGGAAGCTGATGTTCTACCACTAAACTACACCCGCGAAACGTCCCGCCGGAAGCGGTGTCGTAACGTCGCACACTCTACCTCATCACGGGCCCCGGGCGCTCTCGCCGCGGGGCCCGCGTGCTGTGTGGGAGGGGGATGCGCCGTGCGGGGGGAGGGAGTTGGGGCGTACCGTGGGCGCACCGTCGATGGGTGGCTCGGTGCGGTCGTGCCGCCTGGAGTGGCGTCCCTTTCGTGTCGTAATGTGGGGGTTCGTCGAGGGCTCGGGGACGAAACAGTGCCGAGCGCTCAGGCGACAGTGGCACACGGCTTTTGGGGAAGGGACTCGAGGACTTGATGGACCGCACCGTCGTCCGATGTGCCGAAGGGCACGTCTTCAGCACCGCGTCGTTCCCGATGCAGCAGGCGGACCGGCTCGGTCCCGGCCGGCTCATCCGGTGTCCGCGCTGCGCCCGGCTCCGGCACGCGGTGCCGGTCGCCCTGCAGAAGCGGTAGGGCCAGGCCCGAAACTCCGCGAGCGGGAAGAGAGCGCGCGACGTCCCCACGGTCGACGAGATTGTGGTGGGCCCGCGCGCTCTGCGTATCCTCGGTGCGTGCTTCTCTCAGACAAGGACATCCGGGCCGAGATCGACTCCGGACGGGTGCGGATCGACCCGTACGACGAATCCATGGTGCAGCCCTCGAGCATCGACGTGCGGCTGGACCGCTACTTCCGGGTGTTCGAGAATCACCGCTACCCACACATCGACCCCTCCGTGGAGCAGGCCGATCTGACGCGGCTCGTGGAGCCCGAGGGCGACGAGCCCTTCATCCTGCACCCCGGGGAGTTCGTCCTCGCCTCGACCTACGAGGTCGTCAGCCTCCCCGACGACCTCGCCAGCCGGCTGGAGGGCAAGTCCAGCCTCGGGCGGCTCGGGCTCGTCACGCACTCCACCGCCGGGTTCATCGACCCGGGGTTCAGCGGACACGTGACCCTTGAGCTGTCGAACCTCGCGACCCTGCCGATCAAGCTCTGGCCGGGCATGAAGATCGGGCAGCTCTGTCTGTTCCGGCTGACCTCGCCCGCCGAGGAGCCCTACGGATCGGAGCGGTACGGGTCGCGTTACCAGGGGCAGCGCGGGCCGACCGCCTCCCGGTCCTTCCTCAATTTCCATCGGACACAGGTGTGAGCAGCGGTATGAGTGACGTACGCGAGAACCTTACGTACGAGAAGTTCGGCGGCGCCGTGCGCGAGCTGGCGCAGGCCATCGCCGATGACGGGTACCAGCCCGACGTCATCATCTCCATCGCCCGTGGCGGTGTCTTCGTCGCCGGTGGGCTCGCCTACGCGCTCGACTGCAAGAACATCCACCTCGTGAACGTGGAGTTCTACACGGGCGTGGGCACGACCCTCGAAATGCCCGTCATGCTCTCGCCGGTCCCCAACGCCATCGACTTCACCGATAAGAAGGTGCTCATCGCCGATGACGTCGCCGACACCGGCAAGACGCTGAAGCTCGTGCACGACTTCTGCCTCGACCACGTCGCCGAGGTGCGCTCCGCCGTCATCTACGAGAAGTCGCACTCCCTCGTGAAGTGCGAGTACGTGTGGAAGCGCACCGACGAGTGGATCAACTTCCCGTGGAGCGTCGAGCCGCCCGTCGTGAAGCGGGCGGGGCAGGTTCTCGACGCCTGACCCGAGGACATGTGGACACGTGGAGAAGGGCCCCGGCGGTTCAGTACGCCGCCGGGGCCCTTCTCCGTACGTACGGTCTAGAACGTGCCCAGCTTGATGATCGACAGGATCGCCAGGAGCTGGATCGAGGCCGCCCCCAGCGCCTTCGGCCACGGCAGGTCGTGGGACTTGCTCACCATCGTCGTCAGCAGCGCGCCCGCCGCGAGCCAGGTCGCCCAGCCGAGGAGCTGCACGAAGGGCTGGCCGCCGCCGAAGAACATCGCCACGATCACGCGCGGCGCGTCCGTCAGCGACATGATCAGCATGGAGAGGCCGACCGTCGGCTGCCAGGCGCCGTCGCCGCCGAGCTGGCGGGCGAGGGTGTGCGTGACCACGCCCAGGATGAACGCGCTGATGGTGATCGCGACGCCGGTCGTGAGGACGTACGGGACCGCCGCCGAGAGCGTGGCGTTGATCGCGTCGGAGCGGGCGTCGTCGAAGCCGAAGATCGCCAGCGAGCCGTAGAGGAACGTGACGATGACGGCCGGGACCCACATCGCGTAGTCCCGCATGTGGAGGAAGGTCGGGGCCGGGCGCAGCACGATGCCCCGCAGCAGGTCCTTCCAGTGCAGACGCGGGCCGATGGGCGCCGGGGCCTGGCCGGCGCGGTACGTGTCGCCCTGGGTGTAGGGGTCCTCGCCGATGGAGAAGGCCTGGGTGTGCCCGGGGTTGTTGGCCGCGTACGGGTCGTAGCCGCCCTGGGGGCCGTGACCGTGGCCGTGGCCCTGGTCGCCGGGCCCGCCGAAGTACTCCGGCTCGCCGTGACCGCCGCCACCGGCCTGCGGCCACTGCTGGCCGCCGCCCCCGTACTGGGGGCCGCCACCGCCGTACTGCTGCGGGTTGGGCGGCACGGGTGGGTAGCCGTACGGCTGCTGCCCCTGGGGGGCCTGCTGACCGTACGGCTGCTGCCGCGGTTGTTGTTGCGGTCGCGCTTGCGGGGCGCGGTTGTCCCGGCCGCGTCCGATCCTGAATCCAGCCACGAATCGAACGTACCTGGTCTTACGGAGTGGGGTCGTCCCCCCTCGGGAGGAGAGCGGCTTTGCGGCCGACCTGTGACAACCCCTAGGGGGAACCCTGAGCCCACCCCTCAAGCGCCTCAGCTGCCCCAAGCGTCGCAGTAGACCCAACCGCCTCAGCGGCTCAGGACCGCTCCATACGCGTACGGGTGCGAAGACGCGGGCAGGCCGAGGGAGTTGGGGGTGACGACCGTGCCGCCCGCGGTGACGGAGGGCAGGTTCCAGACGCCGCCCGCCGAGGCGTTCTCGCCGGGGGCCGCGGCCGCGAGGTCCGGGCGGCCGTCGCCGTTGTGGTCGGCGGTGGCGAGCGCCGCGCCGAAGGTGTCGCCCCGCTCGGCGACGCCGCGGATACCGGGGGAGTTCTGCTGGTACGAGACCGCCCTCGCCGCCCCCGAGGCGTCGAGGATGCCCTTCGTACCGCCCTTGAGGACCGTGAGGGCGCCCGCGCGTGACGCGCTGCCGATCGCCTCGCCGGGGGCGCCCGCGATCAGGTCGTCCTTGCCGTCGGCGTCTATGTCCGCGACGGCGAGGGCGTTGCCGAAGTCGTCACCCGTCTCGGCGACCCCGGGGACGCCCGGCGTGTCCTGGTTGAGGGTCTGGCCCTGCCAGATCGGCTCGTCGCCGCCCCCGTAGTGGATGTGGATGCCGCCGCCCTTGGCGCGCTCCTCGGGGCCGCACGGGTCGTCGATGTTCTCGTCGGCGATCTCGCGGCAGTTGCCGAGGGCCAGGTCGTCGAGGCCGTCGCCGTTGAAGTCGCCCACGGCCAGCGCGTTGGCGGCGCTGTTGTCGCTGCTCCAGGCGAGGCCGAAGCGGGCCTCGTCCTTGCTGTAGCGGTAGAGCTGGACGTGGGACTGGGTGTGGGGCTGGTTCTGCGTGTAGTAGGCCACGGCCACTTCGGGGCGGCCGTCGGAGTTGAAGTCGCCGGTCGTCAGGACGGGGGCGCGGCCGCCCATGGGGTAGGTCATCACGGGCTCGGTCCGGGCCGCGTACGGGTTGAGGTTGGCGACGACCTTGTCCTTGGCGCCGATCGCCAGATCGACGTCCGTGTCGCCGGTGAAGTCGGCGGCGGCCAGGGACATGCCGTACGCGTCGGAGGCCTTCTCGCCGCGGGCGGCCGTGTTGGCCTGGGCGAAGCCGTCGCCGGTGCCGTAGAGGACGGTGACCGAGCCCGCGTCGGCCTTGGCGTCGATGTCCTCGCCCGGGGCGCCGATGACGAGGTCGGCGTACTTGTCGTCGTCCACGTACGCGGTGGTGACCGCCGCGCCGAAGCGGTCGCCCGCCTCGGGGGTGCCGGGGACCTCGGCGGTGGCCTGCGTGATGCGGCGCACGCCGTTGCCGCCCGGACCGTTCTCGCCGCCGAAGACGACGCTCACGTAACCGGCCTTCGCCTTGCCGTCGACGGTGCCGGAGGGCACGCCGACGGCGAGGTCCGCGTAGCCGTCGCCGTTGAAGTCCTCGGCGTGCTCGGCGGGGGCGCCGGGGGCGGCGGACGCCGTGGTGGCGGGGAGGGTGAGCAGGCCGGTCGCGGTCAGGGACGCGGCGAGGAGAAGGGTGCGTACGCGCACGGGGACTCCGGGGAGTGGGAGGGCGGGCCCGCACTCGGGCCCGGGGGACGGGAGGGCGGGCCCGCGCTCGCGAGCGCGGGCCCGGCTTTCGGCGGGGCGGGAGGCGTCAGTCCGCGAAGTTGGAGCCGAGGCGCGGCGTGCCCGCGCTCGAGACGCCCACCGTGGAGGGGTAGACGCCGGACGTGCCCGAGAGCGTGCCGTCCGCCTGGGAGTCCAGGAGGTAGTAGGCGCCGTTCTCGCTGTTCTCGCCGGACGCGCCGACCGCGAGGTCCCCGCGCCCGTCGCCGTTCAGGTCGTCGACGTGGACGTCCGAGCCGAAGAAGTCGTTCTTCTCGTCGGAGTTGGGGACGCCCGGGGTGTTCTGGCTCAGCAGCACCGCGTTCTTGGTGGAGAGGCCGGAACCGTCCGCGGCGCCGTAGAGGACCGTGACGGAGCCCGCGTCGCCGACGCCGTCCAGGTTCTCGCCGGGGGTGCCCACGACCAGGTCGAGGCGGCCGTCGCCGTTGATGTCCCCGAGCTCCAGCTCGGCGCCGAACGCGTCGCCGGTCTCGCCGCTGCCGGGCACGCCCTCGGTGTCCTGGGTGATGACCTGGCTGCCGCCGTACGGGCCGGTGGACTTGCCCTTCACGACGTACACGGTGCCGCCCTTGTGGGCGCCGTCGATGCCGTCGTCCCAGGTCAGGCCGATGACGATGTCGCCGTAGCCGTCGCCGTCCGTGTCGCCGACATCGGTGATGGTGCCGCCGGGGAGCCGCTGCACGCCGGCCGTGGTGACGCCGTTCGCGCTGCCGGGCAGCCACAGGTTCGCGTTGTCGCCGCCTGCGACGGAGAAGCCGTCGACGATCAGGTCGTCCTTGCCGTCGCCGTTGACGTCACCGGAGTGCAGGTTGAGGGGGCCCGCGCCCTCGCCGCTGTGGATGGGCGGCGTCACGGTGTAGTGGCGGCCGGTGCCGCCCGCGCGGGTGAAGCCGCCTTCGTAGACGTCGAGGGTGGCGGAGCCCGAGCGGGAGCCGATGACGAGGTCGTCCTTGCCGTCGCCGTCGAAGTCGCCCGCCTCGATGGGCGCGCCGAAGAAGTCGTGCTTGGTGGGGCGCGGGTCCTTCACCGTGGTGCCGCCGGACAGGCCGTTCTTCGAGCCCCACAGGATCTGTACGGTGCCGCCGTCGGCGTCCGAGCCGACGTCCTCGCCGATCGCGGAGACCGCGAGGTCGTCGTATCCGTCGCGGTTGAAGTCGCCGAACGCGATGTCGCTGCCGAAGTGGTCGTTCTTCTCGGCGTCGCCGGGCACGCCCGCGCTGTTCTGGCTGTACGAGAGGTGGCGCCGCTCGGCACCGCCGTACGTCACGGCGACCTGGCCCGCTTCGGCCTTGCCGGAGACGGTGGCGCCCGTGGCGGCGGTGGCGAGGTCCGCGACGCCGTCGCCGTTGAAGTCGGCTTCGTCCGGCTGGGTGGCGGGGGCCGGCGCGGCGGTGGCGGTGGCCGCCGTGGCGGTGAGCAGTCCACCGGAGAGCGCGGCCGCGACGGCCGTCGCCGCGGCGAGGCGTATGCGTCCGGGTCTGGTGGTGGTGGTGCGCTTGTGCTGGGCCATGCGGTTCTCCTGCGGCATGCGGGGATGGGGCGTTCACCGGGCGTTGGCCTTGGTGTCACGCCGTGGTCGGCGAAGGGGAGACCGCCGGGGGGCCTCAAGGGTTGTACGGGAATGGGGAGTTGGAGAGCGGGAACGCCGGACGGGCTGGATCTCTCCAGCCCGTCCGGCGTTTGAGGACGAACTCGGCGAAGCCGGTGATTCACCGGCCAACCAAAGGCACCGCCCGCCGATCAAAGACACCGCCCAAGGCCTACCGGCCAAGCACCGCCCCGTAGGCCACGCTGCCCGAAAGCCCCAGCTTGCCCGGCGTCACCGAGGTGACCGGCGGGTTCGGGCCGTCCTTCGGGGTCGCGGCGTACCAGACGCCGCCCTTGCCGTCCTCGCCCGGCGCGCCCACCGCGATGTCCGGGTAGGTGTCGCCGTTGTAGTCACCGGTGGTGACGGCCGCGCCGAGCCGGTCGTCGGCCTCCGCGTTGCCCGCCACGCCCGTGGAGTTCTGGCTGAAGGAGGGGCCGACGAGGTGCTTGCCGGTGCCGAGCGAGGCGAGGACCGAGTAGGAACCGGCGTTCTTGGCGGTGCCGACGGCCTCGGTGTCGGCGCCTACGATCAGCTCGTCGATGCCGTCCTTGTCGACGTTGGCGGTCGCCAGGTGCGCGCCGAAGTTGTCGTCGGCCTCCGCGGTGCCGCCGACCTGCGGGCTGTCCTGCGTGGTGCAGGAGGAGCCGCCGTCGCCGAACGCGCCGCCCTTCTTGCCGTAGACGGTGAGGACGGCGCCGCCGAGGCGGTCCTCGCAGGCGGTGCTCTCGGACTCGGGGTTGGGCTGGACGTGTCCGATGGCGAGGTCGTCGGTGCCGTCGCCGTCGAAGTCACCGGCGGCCAGGGCGGAGTAGGTGGTGTCGCCGCTGGACCACGCCGTCTTCCACGCGCCGGACGCCCGGCTCAGCACCTCGGTGCCGCTGATCTCCATGCCGTCGTACGCCAGGGCGATGTCGTCGCCGCCGTCGCCGTCGAAGTCACCGCTGGTCACGACGGTCGGCCCGGCGAAGTGCCAGCCCTGGATGCGGGAGAGCGTGGCGGGTGAGCCCGAGGTGAACGGGCCCGGCCGCATCGAGAGCGAGCTGGTCTCGTCGGAGTGGGTGTTGAGGGCGATGTCCTTGTCGCCGTCCTTGTCGAAGTCGCCGGTGGTGAGGGCCGCCCCGTACCCGCGGGCTTCGTTCTCTCCTCCGGAGGCCGCGGTGAAGCCGCCATTGAAGCCGCTCGCGGAGCCCCACACGATCGTGACGGTGCCCGCGTTCAGGGCGGCGTCGATGTCCTCGCCGGGGGCGCCGACGACCAGGTCCGCGTAACCGTCGCCGTTCATGTCGTTCGAGTCGACGGCCCTGCCGAACTTGTCGCCCGCCTCGGCGGTGCCGGGCACACCCGTGGTGGCCTGGCTGACCGTGGCCGAGCCGTGCTTGCCGAGGCCGGACGCGCCGCCCCAGACGACGTTGACGTATCCGGCACCGGCCTTGCCGCCGACCGTCGCGCCGGGCACGCCGACCGCGAGGTCCGCGTAGCCGTCGCCGTTGTAGTCGGCGCGGAGCTTGGAGGGCTCGACGGCGGAGGCGCCGCCCGCCGTCAGGCCCGTGAGGGCGAGGGCCGTGGCGGCGCAGAGGGCGCCCGCCGCGATGAGCCTGTTCCGTGCGGGCTTCCGCACGTGCTGAGTCACTGAGATGTCTCCAACTGGGTTAAAGGGAAGGCAAGTCGCCCCGCAGGCGGGGAAGGTCAGCGCAGGGTGTGTCCGAAGCGCGCGTCCACGCCCCCGACGCCGAAGTCCCTGCCGTTGAAGGAGGTCGCGTAGGACGAGGTCAGGCCGGTCGCCGTGCCGCGCAGGGACCAGACGGCGCCGACGTCCCGGGTCGTGTCGATGTCCTCGTCGGTGGCGCCGGTGGCCAGGTCCGCCCTGCCGTTCTTGTTGATGTCCTTGAGGCGTACGGACGTACCGAAGTGGTCACCCGGCTCCGCGACGCCCGGTACGCCCGAGGTCTCCTGGTGCCAGGACTTGCCGGAGGTGAAAGCGCCTCCGGAGGACTTCAGGAGCGTCACAGCGCCCGCGCCCGCGACCGTGCCGACGGTCTCGCCGGGCGCGCCCACCGCGAGGTCGGCCAGGCCGTCGCCGGTCACGTCGCCCGCGGAGAGGGAGGCGCCGAAGCCGTCGCCGCTCTCGTCGGTGCCGGGCACGCCCGTGCTGTCCTGGTGGTACGTCGTCGGGGCGCCGAACTTCTGGTCGCCGCCGAGCCGCACGGTGACCGAACCGCCCTTGCCGCCATGGGCGTTCCGGGAATTGCCGGTGATCAGGTCGGCGTAGCCGTCGCCGTTGACGTCACCGGCGGTGGCCGCGTCGCGGGTGGCGGTGGGGTCGTCGCCCTCGCCGAGGATCTCGGCCCGGTAGCCGTAGTCGCCCGCGCCGCCGTTCATGTGGGCGGTCCAGGCGCCGCCGTCCGCGCGCTCGCCGTACAGGACGAGGCTGATGCCGTCCGCCTGCTTGAAGTTGCCGGCGACCATGCCGTCGAGGCGGGTGCCCTCGGGGATGAAGTCGACCTCCAGGCCGAGCGGGCGCTCGAATTCGTTCCCGTCGCTGTAGTACCACCAGTTGTCGCCGCTGACCACGGCGAGCTGCTGGCTTCCGTCGCCGTCGAAGTCGGTCCAGACGGTGGCCTCGCCGAAGCGGCCCGCGGTGTCGGCAGGGGAGTTCACGACGCGGCCGCCGTCGTGGAAGCCGTTCTTGCCGCCCCAGATGATGGTGACCGCGCCGGACGGCCTGCCGTCGACCTTCTCGCCGGGGGCGCCGACGACGAGGTCGGCGTAGCCGTCGCGGTTCACGTCGCCCGTGGTGACGTTCTCGCCGAACTCGTCCTCGGGCTCGGTCACGCCGGGCACCTGGAGGGAGTTCTGGGTGAGGGTCGTCGCCTGGTTGGCGGCGAGCCCGGACGCCGAACCGAAGGTCACGGTGACGGAGTTGGTGCGCGGCGAGCCGATCGCGAGGTCGCGGTAGCCGTCGCCGTTGAAGTCGTCCTTGAGCACGGAGGCGGCGCTCGCCGAACCGGCCAGCGGCAACGTCAGCCCCGCGGCGGCGAGGGCCGCGACGGTGGCGGTGACGGCCAGGTTTCTTGCACGCACGTGGTACTCCCGGAACTGGGGGACTCTGGGTGGAGCTGGGCTTCCGGGTGTGTGACTCGTGAGGTGTACGAAGGGTTGTGCGAAGGGAAAGGCGCGGTGTCCTCGCGGGGCCGCTTGAGGCACGCGAAGGCTGGCCCGCATGCCCGGCCCCGTATGCGAAATACCGGCCCCGCATACGAAAAGGCCGGCCCCGCCCAGAGAGGGCGGAACCGGCCTTTTACCGTACCGGGACCCCTACTTGACCGGCTCCGGCTCCGGCGTGTCCACCGACTCCTCGTCGCCCGCCGGATCGGCAGGCGTCTTCACGGAGTCGAGCAGCAGCTGCGCCACGTCGACGACCTGGAGCGATTCCTTCGCCTGGCCGTCGTTCTTCTTGCCGTTGACCGAGTCGGTGAGCATGACGAGGCAGAACGGGCACGCGGTGGAGACGATGTCGGGATTGAGGGAGAGCGCCTCGTCGACCCGCTCCGTGTTGATCCGCTTGCCGATCCGCTCCTCCATCCACATCCGGGCACCACCGGCGCCGCAGCAGAAGCCGCGCTCCTTGTGGCGGTGCATCTCCTGCTGGCGCAGGCCCGGGACGGCGGACATGATCTCGCGCGGGGGCGTGTAGACCTTGTTGTGACGGCCCAGGTAGCAGGGGTCGTGGTACGTGATCAGACCCTCGACCGGCGTAACCGGGATCAGCTTGCCCTCGTCGATCAGGTGCTGGAGCAGCTGCGTGTGGTGGATGACCTCGAACTCGCCGCCCAGCTGGGGGTACTCGTTCGCGATGGTGTTGAAGCAGTGCGGACAGGTCGCGACGATCTTCTTCGCCGACTTCGGCTTACGCGTCGACTCGTCCTCATCGTCCTCGCCGTACGCCATGTTCAGCATCGCGACGTTCTCCTGGCCGAGCTGCTGGAAGAGCGGCTCGTTGCCCAGGCGCCGGGCGGAGTCACCGGTGCACTTCTCGTCGCCGCCCATGATCGCGAACTTGACGCCCGCGATGTGCAGCAGCTCGGCGAAGGCCTTGGTGGTCTTCTTGGCCCGGTCCTCCAGGGCGCCCGCGCAGCCGACCCAGTAGAGGTAGTCGACCTCGGTGAGGTCCTCCACGTCCTTGCCGACGATCGGGACCTCGAAGTCGACCTCCTTGGTCCACTCCACGCGCTGCTTCTTGGCGAGCCCCCAGGGGTTGCCCTTCTTCTCCAGGTTCTTGAGCATCGTGCCCGCCTCGGACGGGAACGCGCTCTCGATCATCACCTGGTAGCGGCGCATGTCGACGATGTGGTCGATGTGCTCGATGTCGACCGGGCACTGCTCGACGCAGGCGCCGCAGGTGGTGCAGGACCACAGGACGTCGGGGTCGATGACGCCGTTCTCTTCGCGGGTGCCGATGAGCGGCCGCTCGGCCTCCGCGAGAGCGGCGGCGGGGACGTCGGCGAGCTGCTCGGCCGACGCCTTCTCCTCGCCCTCCATGGTCTTGCCGCCGCCCGCGAGCAGGTAGGGCGCCTTGGCGTGCGCGTGGTCGCGCAGCGACATGATGAGGAGCTTGGGGGAGAGCGGCTTGCCCGTGTTCCAGGCGGGGCACTGCGACTGGCAGCGGCCGCACTCCGTGCACGTGGAGAAGTCCAGCAGGCCCTTCCAGGAGAACTGCTCGACCTGGGAGACGCCGAAGGTGTCGTCCTCGCCCGGGTCCTCCCAGTCGATGGCCTTGCCGCCGCTGGTCATCGGCTGCAGCTCACCCAGCGTGGTGGAGCCGTCCGCGTCCCGCTTGAACCAGATGTTCGGGAAGGCGAGGAAGCGGTGCCAGGCCACGCCCATGTCGGTCTTCAGGGAGACCGTGATCATCCAGATGAACGAGGTCGCGATCTTCAGGCCCGCGAAGAAGTACGTGAGGTTCTGGAGCGTGGAGACGTCCAGGCCCTCAAGGGCCGAGACCAGGGGGTACGAGATGAAGAACGAGGCCTCGTAGCCGTCCACGTGGTGCTGGGCGCCCTCAAGGGCGTGCAGCATGAAGATGCAGACGCCGACGATGAGGATGACGGTCTCGACGAAGTACGCCTGGCCGGTGTTCGATCCGGCGAAGCGGGACTTGCGGCCGGGCTTGCCGGGACGGTTCAGCTGCCGGATGACGATCAGCGTCGCGATGCCGAGCACGGTCATCGTGCCGAGGAACTCGACGAAGACGTTGTACGGCGCCCACTCGCCGATGATCGGCAGCATCCAGTCGGCCTTGAAGAGCTGGCCGATGGCGTTGACGATCGTCAGCAGCAGCGAGAAGAACCCCACCGCCACGAACCAGTGCGCGACACCGACGACGCCCCACCGGTTCATGCGCGTATGGCCGAGGAACTCCTTGACCACGGTGAGCGTGCGCTGGACGGGGTAGTCGGTCCGGGTTCCGGCGGGCACGGGCTGGCCGAGCCGCATGAACTTGTAGATCTGCACGATGGCACGGCCGAACAGCGCTACGCCGACCACGATTAGGACCAGCGACACGATGATCGCGGCGAGTTGCATTTGGGGGCTCCTCGGGCCTGCGAGGCGAACTATTACTAAGCGGTAACTTATGCAGTCCGTCTGAGACTACCCACTTACTCCGCCGCACTGTAGCCAGCAACCCGGTGATCTGCGTCGCTCAGGCAACCCTTCGCGGCTAGATCACCGGGTGACATGAGCGCCCCGTCAGGGGCGCGGGGAACGGCGCGAGCAACCCAACGAGACCCGCAGCCGACCGTGAAGCCCCGGGAGGCCCACCTTGCGCGTAAGCACGCGATAAGAGTTGAGCCCCCCAGACTCACATCTGTTGACGCCAGCGCAGCGCTCATGCATGCTTGAGCCAGATCCACTCAAGAAGTACCTCTGGAGGAACCGAAATGGCACGTGCGGTCGGCATCGACCTGGGCACGACTAACTCCGTCGTCAGCGTTCTCGAAGGCGGCGAGCCCACCGTCATCACCAACGCCGAAGGCGCCAGGACCACGCCGTCCGTCGTCGCCTTCGCGAAGAACGGCGAGGTGCTCGTCGGCGAGGTCGCCAAGCGCCAGGCGGTCACGAACGTCGACAGGACCATCCGGTCGGTCAAGCGCCACATGGGCACCGACTGGAAGGTGGACATCGACGACAAGGGGTTCAACCCCCAGCAGATCTCCGCGTTCATCCTCCAGAAGCTGAAGCGTGACGCCGAGGCGTACCTGGGCGAGAAGGTCGCCGACGCGGTCATCACCGTCCCGGCGTACTTCAACGACTCGGAGCGCCAGGCCACCAAGGAGGCCGGCGAGATCGCGGGCCTGAACGTCCTGCGCATCGTCAACGAGCCCACCGCCGCCGCCCTGGCCTACGGCCTGGACAAGGACGACCAGACCATTCTCGTCTTCGACCTCGGCGGCGGCACCTTCGACGTCTCGCTGCTCGAGATCGGCGACGGCGTCGTCGAGGTGAAGGCGACCAACGGCGACAACCACCTCGGTGGTGACGACTGGGACCAGCGCGTCGTCGACTACCTGGTCAAGCAGTTCAACAACGGCCACGGCGTGGACCTCTCCAAGGACAAGATGGCGCTCCAGCGCCTGCGCGAGGCGGCCGAGAAGGCCAAGATCGAGCTGTCCTCCTCCACGGAGACCACGATCAACCTCCCGTACATCACGGCCTCCGCCGAGGGCCCGCTGCACCTGGACGAGAAGCTCACGCGCGCCCAGTTCCAGCAGCTCACGTCCGACCTCCTGGAGCGCTGCAAGACGCCGTTCCACAACGTCATCAAGGACGCGGGCATCCAGCTCTCCGAGATCGACCACGTCGTTCTCGTCGGTGGCTCCACCCGCATGCCCGCCGTCGCCGAGCTGGTCAAGGAGCTGACCGGCGGCAAGGACGCGAACAAGGGCGTGAACCCGGACGAGGTCGTCGCCATCGGCGCCTCGCTCCAGGCCGGTGTCCTCAAGGGTGAGGTCAAGGACGTACTGCTCCTCGACGTGACCCCGCTGTCGCTTGGCATCGAGACCAAGGGCGGCATCATGACCAAGCTCATCGAGCGCAACACGACCATCCCGACCAAGCGGTCGGAGATCTTCACGACGGCCGAGGACAACCAGCCGTCGGTGCAGATCCAGGTCTACCAGGGCGAGCGCGAGATCGCGGCGTACAACAAGAAGCTCGGCATGTTCGAGCTGACGGGCCTGCCCCCGGCCCCGCGCGGCGTCCCGCAGATCGAGGTCTCCTTCGACATCGACGCCAACGGCATCATGCACGTGACCGCGAAGGACCTGGGCACGGGCAAGGAGCAGAAGATGACCGTCACCGGCGGCTCCTCGCTGCCGAAGGACGAGGTCGACCGCATGCGCCAGGAGGCCGAGAAGTACGCGGACGAGGACCACGCCCGCCGCGAGGCCGCCGAGTCCCGCAACCAGGGCGAGCAGCTCGTCTACCAGACCGAGAAGTTCCTCAAGGACAACGAGGACAAGGTCCCCGGTGACGTGAAGACCGAGGTCGAGGAAGCCGTCACCGAGCTGAAGGAGAAGCTCAAGGGCGAGGACACGGCCGAGATCCGCACCGCCACCGAGAAGGTCGCCGCCGTCTCGCAGAAGCTGGGCCAGGCCATGTACGCCGACGCCCAGGGCGCGCAGGCGGCCGGTGCCGAGGGCGCGGCCCCCGGCGGCGAGCAGGCCAAGGAGGACGACGGAGTCGTCGACGCCGAGATCGTCGACGACGAGAAGCCCGGAGACGCGAAGGGTGGCGCCGCCTGATGACCGAGGAGACCCCGGGCTTCGGCGAGAACGCCGAGAAGCCTGACGTCCCCTCCGGCGCCACCCCTGATGACGCGGCGCCGAAGGCCGCCGAGCCCTCCACCGAGGAGGGCCCGGCGGCCCCGGCCGGGGACGCAGACAGCAAGACGTCCGCCCAGGACTCGAGCCTGGTCGGCCTGACCGCCCAGCTGGACCAGGCCCGCACCGCGCTCAACGAGCGCACGGCGGACCTCCAGCGGCTGCAGGCCGAGTATCAGAACTACCGCCGCAGGGTGGAGCGGGACAAGGTGGCGGTGAAGGAGATCGCCTCGGCGAACCTCCTCTCCGAGCTGCTGCCGACCCTCGACGACATCGGCCGCGCCCGTGAACACGGCGAGCTGGTCGGTGGCTTCAAGTCGGTCGCCGAGGCGCTGGAGACGGTCGTCGCCAAGATGGGCCTCCAGCAGTTCGGCAAGGAGGGCGAGCCCTTCGACCCGACGATCCACGAGGCCCTGATGCACAGCTACGCACCGGACGTCACCGAGACGACGTGCGTCGCGATCCTGCAGCCGGGGTACCGCATCGGCGAGCGCACCATCCGCCCCGCGCGGGTGGCCGTCGCCGAGCCGCAGCCCGGCGCGCAGACCGTCAAGGGCGACGAGGCCTCCGACGACTCCGAGGCCGCCACGGCTCCCGCGGAGGGCTCGGAAGGCTCGGACGAGAAGGAGACCGGTGGCCCGGACAAGGGCTGACGGCTACGACATGAGTGAGGAGGGACGTCGAGGATGAGCACCAAGGACTTCATCGAGAAGGACTACTACAAGGTCCTCGGCGTCCCCAAGGACGCCACCGAAGCCGAGATCAAGAAGGCGTACCGGAAGCTCGCCCGCGAGAACCACCCGGACGCCAACACGGGCAACGTCAAGGCGGAGGAGCGCTTCAAGGAGATCTCCGAGGCGAACGACATCCTCGGGGACCCCAAGAAGCGCAAGGAGTACGACGAAGCGCGTGCTCTCTTCGGCAACGGCGGATTCCGGCAGGGCCCCGGAGGCGGCGGCGGTTCGTTCAACTTCGACCTGGGCGACCTCTTCGGAGGCGGCGCCCCGGGCGGTGGTGGAGCGGCCGGCGGCGGCTTCGGGGGCGGTCTCGGTGACGTCTTCGGGGGCCTGTTCAACCGCGGCGGCGCGGGTGCCGGTTCGGGCACGCGTACGCAGCCGAGGCGCGGCCAGGACATCGAGTCCGAGGTCACGCTGAGCTTCACGGAGGCGGTGGACGGCGCGACGGTGCCGTTGCGCATGTCCTCCCAGGCCGCCTGCAAGGCCTGTTCCGGCACCGGCGACAAGAACGGCACGCCGCGCGTGTGCCCGACCTGCGTCGGCACGGGCCAGGTCTCGCGGGGCGGTGGCGGCGGTTTCTCGCTGACCGACCCGTGCGTGGACTGCAAGGGCCGGGGCCTGATCGCCCAGGACCCGTGCGAGGTCTGCGCCGGTTCGGGGCGCGCGAAGTCGTCCCGCACCATGCAGGTGCGGATCCCGGCGGGGGTGAGCGACGGCCAGCGGATCAGGCTCCGCGGCAAGGGCGCACCCGGCGAGCGGGGCGGCCCGGCCGGTGACCTCTACGTGGTGGTGCACGTCGACGCCCACCCGGTCTTCGGCCGCAAGGGCGACAACCTCACGGTCACGGTTCCGGTGACGTACCCCGAGGCGGCGCTGGGCGGCGAGGTCAAGGTCCCGACCCTGGGCGGACCCGCCGTCACCCTGAAGCTGCCCGCGGGCACGCCCAACGGCCGTACGATGCGGGCCCGCGGAAAGGGCGCCCTCCGCAAGGACGGCACCCGGGGCGACCTGCTGGTGACGGTCGAGGTGACCGTGCCGACGTCGCTGAGCGACGGGGCGAAGGAAGCCCTGGAGTCCTACCGCGAGGCGACCGCGGGCGACGACCCGCGGGCAGAACTGTTCCAGGCCGCGAAGGGAGCATGAGATGGACGGCCGTCGTCGACAGTCCGGTTTCAGTAGGGCGTACCAACTCACCGACGAGACGCCGGTGTACGTCATCTCGGTGGCCGCACAGCTGAGCGGCCTCCACCCGCAGACCCTGCGTCAGTACGACCGCCTCGGCCTGGTCTCCCCGGACCGCACCGCGGGCCGCGGCCGACGCTACTCCGCCCGCGACATCGAACTGCTGCGCACCGTGCAGCAGTTGTCGCAGGAGGAGGGGATCAACCTCGCCGGCATCAAGCGCATCATCGAGCTGGAGAACCAGGTCGCCGCGCTCCAGTCCCGCGTCGCGGAGCTGTCCGCGGCCGTGGAGGGAGCGGCCGCCGCCATGCAGCAGCGCGAGGCGGCGGTGCACGCCTCGTACCGCCGCGACCTGGTCCCGTACCAGGACGTGCAGCAGGCGAGCGCGCTGGTGGTGTGGCGTCCCAAGAGGGCGACGGAGTAGCTCGGCGATCTCTGTGCGCGAAGCCCGTCGGGGCCGGGAGGTGGGAACCTCCCGGCCCCGACGCGCGTTGCGTCTGACGACCTGAAGTGATTGTCGGTGCTGGGGGAAGTGGGTAGTTCGGCATGGCCATGGTGGGACTGTTCTGGATCGCCGAGGGGGACGTGTACGTGGGGGCGAAGCCGTCCGGCCTCGCCCCCGGGGTGCGCCTGACGCCGGAAGGCGTGGTGGCCCTAGGCGACAAGCAGTCGGCGTTCTGGCCCTGGGAGGACGTCCACTCGCTGACCATCGACGACGTCCCGGTGAAGTCCCTCAAGCGTCGGCTTGGCGCGGCCGTCGACATGGTCCTGACGGTCGGCCTGGGCGGCACGGACGGGGCCCCCACGATGACCGTCCGCGTGGGCGGCCCCGACGGCGCCGAGACGGAACTGACGGCTTACACGGCGGCGGCGGTCGGCTACTCCGCCACGGAGTACGACCTCTCCCGAACCCTTCTGGCCGGTCTCACCCAGGGCGCGGGCACCCTCCTGACGACGCTGACGGCGATGGCGGAGTGGGGGCGGCGGCACGAGGGCGGCTCGCCCCGGGCGGCCGCGCGGGAGGCGCTGCTGCGGGAGTGGCTGGCGGTGGCGGACGCTACTGAGCCCGGTCGAGGAGGCCTGAGCGGCCGATGAGGTAGCCGAGTTGGGCGCGGCTCTCGCTGCCGAGGGTGGCGGCGAGTTTGGCTATGTGGACGCGGGCGGTGCGGATGTTCATGCCCAGGCGGTCGGCTATCTCGGCGTCGGTGTGGCCCTCGACGAGGAGGCCGGCTATGGCGCGCTGGCGGGGGGTGACGCCGCCCTCGGAGATCTGCGGGGCGGCCTGGGGCCACATGGGGGTGGCCAGGCGCCACAGGCGCCAGAAGGTGGTGGCGAAGTAGGCGACGAGGGCCGGGTGGCGCAGCTCCAGGGCGATGCTGCGGTCCTTGCTCGCCGGGATGAACGCCACGGTCCGGTCGAACACGAAGAGGCGGTCGGTCACCTCGTCCAGGGTGCGGGCCTCGGCGTCGCCGTCGAGCTGTTCGAAGTAGGCGAGCACGGGCAGGGAATGGCGCGTCGTGTGCTGGTAGAGGGTCCGCATCCGGCAGCCCCGGCTGAGGATCCCCTGGTCCCGGGGGAAGGCCTCGGCCAGCGTCTCGGGCGGGCGGGTGCCGCCGGGCTGGATGGCGAGGAACTCCTCGGTGACGTCGTTCATGGCGCGGTCGATGGCCGAGTTGATGCGCTCGACGCCGTCGAGGACGGTGATCGCGGGGGGCTCGGTGGCGGGGGACAGCCGCGCGTCGAGAGCGATGAGCGGCGCGACCGCCGCGGTCAGCCGTGCCTCGCGGGCGCGCTCGTCGCTGATGTGGTCCTCGATGGCGCGCAGCAGGCGGGGCAGGGCGGTGGCGGGGGTGCTGGGGCGCAGCCAGCGCATGTCGTCGAGGTCGGGGTGGAGGAGGCCGAAGTCGATGAGGCAGGGGGTGCGGGCGGCGTCCTTGCTGGGGATCCTGCCGGTGTGGAGGGCGCGGGCGTACACGGCGAGGCCGGCTTCGCACAGCTCTTCCACCGCGTGGGGCGCGTGCTGGTCGGCCATGCGGGCTCCCTCCTGCTTGGTTGAAGCGACGCGATTCTATGCAGGCGGGTGCCCGGTCGGCGGGCGTGCAGTGTGTGAAGTGTCTACTTCACACACCATCGACGCACCCGGACCCGGATCAGCCGCTTCAGGGCTCCCGGCGGAGAATTCCCGGCCGCCCGGTCCCGGCGTCCGTCGGCTCGTCCGGGCCGTGCGGGTGGGCCCGCGTGGTCACTTGGAGCGGTCCTGGTCCAGGATCCCCGACTGGGCGATGAGGTAGCCGAGCTGGGCGCGGCTGCCGCTGCCGAGGGCCGCGGCGATCTTGGCGATGTGGGCGCGGCAGGTGCGGACGTTCATGCCGAGGCGGCGGGCGATGGCCTCGTCGACGTGGCCCTCGACCAGGAGCCTGGCTATGGAGCGCTGGACGCCGGTGATGCCGTCCGTGGGCGGGTCGTAGGGAGCCTCCTCCAGGAGGGGGGCGGCCCGCTGCCACAACTGCTCGAAGACCTTGGCCAGGTACTCGACCAGGCCCGGGTGGCGCAGTTCCAGGGCTATTTGACGGTCGTCGCGGGCGGGGATGAAGGCGACGGTGCGGTCGAAGATCATCAGTCGTTCGATGAGTTCCTCGAGCGTGCGCACCTCGACCTTGCCCTGCCTCATGTACTCCGCGTAGGCGATGGTGCCCTGGCTGTGCCTGGCGGTGTGCTGGTAGAGCGTGCGCATGGTGATGCCCCGCTCGATGATGCCCTGACTCCGTTTCACCGCCTCGGTGAGGATGGCCTCGCTGCGTCCGCCGCCCGGCTGGACCGTCAGGATCTCCGACTTGCACTCGGCCGTGGCGATGCCGATGGCCGCGTTGATGCGGGTGACGCCCTCCAGAACCGTGATCGCGTGGACCGAGGGGCGGTCCTGGGCGCTGATGGCCATGAATGGCTCGAAAACATCGGTCAACTCGACCGCGAGGGCCCTGCGCTCCTGAATCTCGCGTTCCAGAGGCCTGAGGCGCTGCGCGAGGACGGAGGTGGGTGGAACTGGGCGAAGCCAGTCCGCGTCATCCGGATCGGGATCCAGGAGAGCGAACTCCATCAGACAGGGAGCGGCTTCCGCTTCGGCCCGGCCGATGCGTCCGGTGCGCAGCGCGCTGGCGTAAAGCCTCTTGCCCTCGTCGCATAGTTCGGCCATGGAGTGTGGATGTGCCCGAATTGGGCTGTTCGTTGTCATTGCTCCACCCCCCAGGGTCCTGAACGTGCAGGAACATGATGCATCGCTTCTGTGGTGTTCGCATGGCTGAATGAGCCATCGTCATGGAAGGCCGGGGGAGAGTCGCGATGGAAGTGAGGACGAAGCCCGCTATGTGCATGGGAATGCTTCGCTCGGTGCTTGTCGGTGCCTTCTCTGTTGGGTTGGCCGTCACCGCGTTCAGCGGTCTTGGGGTGAGCTCGGATTACGAGTCCACGGCCGTGGATGTCTCGACACCCGATGTGAGGCCACTGGACATCATCTGGAACTCGACTCCAGGCGACATAATTTGGGATTCTGGCTCGAAGGGAGCGGTCAGGTCATGAGTACTCCCCCCGACGACCGCACCTTCCGCCGAGAAATGGCCACCGCCTACCGCTCCGGTTGGCACTTCATCGATCTCGTGACCGCGATCCCCCATCGCGGCGACTCGCTGATGGTGACCCTGCTCGGTGAGCCGATCGTCGTCACGCGGGACGACGAGGAGGAGATCCGGGCCTACCGGTGCCTCCGCCGACCGCGAGGCGCGCCCCAGCCCGTGCGCTGTGCCGTGCGGTACGGGATGGTCTTCGTCAATCTCGACCGGCGCGACCACCAGCTCGTCGGAGAGCAGGAGCAGCAGGACCCCGGGGCGATGTCGAACGCCCCGGACAGCATCACAGCCACCCCCCGCAGTGCCTGACGCGATTCCCCCGTCGTTGTAAATCGCGCAGGCGCTTCCCCCAGCAGCGGCGCCACCGTGGACCTGAACACGGTGGCGCCGCTGTGGTGTGTGCGGGTGGTGTGTGCAAGGGGTGCGGGCGGAAGGCCTACGCCTTGCCCAGCGCCCGCGTCACCGCGATCTCGATGAGCACCCGGTCCGGGTTGGGCGAGGGGCGCCGCCCGTAGCGCGCCTCGTAGCGCAGCTCCGCCGCCTCGATCTCCGCCGGTTCCGTGCGGATCGTCGCGTGCCCCTCCAGCGTCGCCCAGCGCCGGCCCTCGAACTGGCAGACCGCCACCCGCGCCCCGGGGTCGTCCGTCACGCCCGTCGCCAGGAGGATGTGGACGACCTTGCGGCTCGTCTTGCGCGCGAGCACGCGGGCGGTGCCGGTCTCCGGGTCGTACGTCACGCCGACCGGGACCACGTGCGGGGTGCCGTCCGGGCGCAGTGTGGTCAAGGTGCACAGGTGCCGTTCGCGCCAGAAGCTGAGGTAGGGCTCCGGTGGATCGCGCGGGTCGATCCGGGGGACCCGGGGGGCGGCAGCGGGGTTTGCGCTCATGGGTACGGAACATAGCCGCCCCGCCTCCCCAAAGTTTCCTTGAGTGGAATAGACTCAACTTTGTGTACGTTGATCTAGTCAGAGTCACTCGTTGACTCAGAGTCACTCGTTGACGCCGTAAGGAGGGCACGCGCACGTGGACGCAGAGCTGACCAACAGGAGCCGGGCCGCCATCAACGCGGCAGGCGACCGGGCCGTACATGACGGGCACCCCGATCTGACGCCCGCGCATCTGCTGCTCGCACTCCTTGAGGGGGAGGGCCGGCAGGAGAGCGCGAACATCACCGACCTCCTCGCCGCCGTCGAGGCCGACCAGGCGGCCGTGCGCGCGGACGCCGAGCGGATCCTCGCCGCGCTGCCCAGCGTGACCGGCTCCACCGTCGCGCCGCCGCAGCCCAACCGCGAGCTGCTCGCCGTCATCGCCGACGCCGACCGGCGCGCGAAGGAGCTGGGCGACGAGTACCTCTCCACCGAGCACCTGCTCATCGGCATCGCCGCCAAGGGCGGCCAGGCCGGGGAGGCCCTCGCCAGGCACGGGGCCACCGACAAGAAGCTGCTGAAGGCATTCGAGACGACAAGGGGAGGGCGCCGGGTGACCACACCCGACCCCGAGGGTCAGTACAAGGCGCTGGAGAAATTCGGCACCGACTTCACCGCCGCGGCCCGCGAAGGGCGGCTCGACCCCGTCATCGGGCGGGACCAGGAGATCCGGCGGGTCGTCCAGGTGCTCTCCCGGCGCACGAAGAACAATCCCGTGCTCATCGGCGAGCCCGGCGTCGGCAAGACCGCCGTCGTGGAAGGCCTCGCGCAGCGGATCGTGAAGGGGGACGTCCCCGAGTCGCTGAAGAACAAGCGGCTCGTCTCCCTCGACCTCGGCGCGATGGTCGCGGGCGCCAAATACCGCGGCGAGTTCGAGGAGCGCCTCAAGACCGTCCTCTCCGAGATCAAGGAGAGCGACGGCCAGATCATCACCTTCATCGACGAGCTGCACACCGTCGTGGGCGCGGGCGCCGGAGGCGACTCGGCCATGGACGCGGGCAACATGCTCAAGCCCATGCTCGCCCGCGGCGAGCTGCGCATGGTCGGCGCCACCACCCTCGACGAGTACCGCGAGCGGATCGAGAAGGACCCCGCCCTGGAGCGCCGCTTCCAGCAGGTGCTCGTCGCCGAGCCCTCCGTCGAGGACTCGATCGCGATCCTCCGCGGCCTCAAGGGGCGGTACGAGGCCCACCACAAGGTCCAGATCGCCGACAGCGCGCTCGTGGCGGCCGCCGCGCTCTCCGACCGGTACATCACCTCCCGCTTCCTGCCCGACAAGGCCATCGACCTCGTCGACGAGGCCGCCTCCCGGCTGCGCATGGAGATCGACTCGTCCCCGGTCGAGATCGACGAACTCCAGCGCGCCGTCGACCGGCTCAAGATGGAGGAGCTGGCGCTCAGCAAGGAGACGGATCCGGCCAGCAAGCAGCGCCTGGAGAAGCTGCGGCGCGACCTCGCCGACAAGGAGGAGGAGCTGCGCGGCCTCACCGCCCGCTGGGAGAAGGAGAAGCAGTCCCTCAACCGCGTCGGTGAGCTGAAGGAAAAGCTCGACGACCTGCGCGGCCAGGCCGAGCGCGCGCAGCGCGACGGCGACTTCGACACCGCGTCCAAGCTGCTCTACGGCGAGATCCCGACCCTGGAGCGCGACCTCGAAGCCGCCTCCGAGGCCGAGGAGGAGGCCGTCCAGTCCCAGGACACGATGGTCAAGGACGAGGTGGGCCCGGACGACATCGCCGATGTGGTGGGGGCGTGGACCGGCATCCCCGCCGGGCGCCTCCTGGAGGGCGAGACGCAGAAGCTGCTGCGCATGGAGGACGAGCTGGGCAAGCGGCTCATCGGGCAGGGCGAGGCCGTGCGCGCCGTCTCCGACGCCGTGCGCCGCACCCGCGCCGGGATCGCCGACCCCGACCGGCCGACCGGCTCCTTCCTCTTCCTCGGGCCCACCGGCGTCGGCAAGACCGAGCTGGCCAAGGCCCTCGCGGACTTCCTCTTCGACGACGAGCGGGCCATGGTCCGCATCGACATGAGCGAGTACGGCGAGAAGCACAGCGTCGCCCGCCTCGTCGGCGCCCCGCCCGGTTACGTCGGCTACGAGGAGGGCGGCCAGCTGACGGAGGCGGTGCGGCGGCGCCCGTACTCGGTCGTCCTCCTCGACGAGGTCGAGAAGGCGCACCCGGAGGTCTTCGACGTCCTGCTCCAGGTCCTCGACGACGGGCGCCTCACCGACGGGCAGGGGCGGACGGTGGACTTCCGCAACACCATCCTGGTCCTCACCTCCAACTTGGGCAGCCAGTACCTGGTCGAGCCGCTGACGAGCGAGGAGGAGAAGAAGCAGCAGGTCCTGGAGGTCGTGCGGGCCTCCTTCAAGCCGGAGTTCCTCAACCGGCTCGACGACCTCGTCGTCTTCTCCGCGCTCACCAAGGACGAGCTGGCGCGCATCGCGCGGCTCCAGATCGACCGGCTCGCCAAGCGGCTCGCCGAGCGCAGGCTCACGCTGGACGTCAGCGCCGAGGCGCTGGACTGGCTGGCCCTTGAGGGCAACGACCCGGCGTACGGGGCGAGGCCGCTGCGGCGGCTCATCCAGACGGCCATCGGTGACAGGCTCGCGAAGGAGATCCTCGCGGGTGAGGTGAAGGACGGTGACACGGTCCGCGTGGACCGCGCGGGGGACGGCCTCCTGGTAGGCCCTGCGGGCAAGTCGCTGTAGCGGCCTCGCGTCTGCCCCGGTCTGTCGTTCGCCGGGTGCGGCGGGTCTGTTGGTTGCTCGCGCAGTTCCCCGCGCCCCTACGGGGCACGACCCCGTCCGGAGCGCCCCGTCAGGGGCGCGGGGAACTGCGCGACCAGCCACACGCTGTCCGCAGACGGCGAACGGCGGAAACACGGCAGACGAGCAGCCGGGCTTGCCCCGGGGGGCCCACCCTGGGAGAGGATGGGCCCATCCATACGAAGGGACAAAGCACGTGAGCATCGACCCGTCCTCGATTCCGAATTTCGGGGGACAGCCCGAACCGCAGCAGGGCGCAGGACCGGCGGGCCCCGTCGTCCCCGACCAGGACCTCGTCAAGCAGCTCCTGGACCAGATGGAGCTGAAGCACGTCGTCGACGACGAGGGTGACCTCGCGGCGCCGTGGGAGGAGTTCCGTACGTACTTCATGTTCCGCGGCGAGGACGACCAGCAGGTCTTCTCGGTGCGGACGTTCTACGACCGGCCCCACCAGATCGAGCAGAAGCAGCAGCTTCTGGAGTCGATCGACGACTGGAACCGCCGCACGCTGTGGCCCAAGGTCTACAGCCACACGCACGACGACGGCACGGTCCGCCTCATCGGCGAGGCCCAGATGCTGATCGGCACCGGAGTCTCCCTGGAGCACTTCGTGTCGTCGACCGTCAGCTGGGTGCGCGCCGCGATCGAGTTCGACCGCTGGCTCGTCGAGCAGCTGGGCCTGGAGTCCGAGGTCGACTCCGCCGAGGGCGAGAAGCCGGGTGACGACGAGGCCTGAGGGCCCGTACGCACGCGAGAGCCCGGCCGGGCGTGACACCCCGGCCGGGCTCTCGGCGTACCGGCGGCCGCCTCAGCCCGCCAGCGCCTTGAGGCGAGCCACCGCCTCCTCCAGGACAGACGTCCGCTTGCAGAAGGCGAACCGGACAAAGGGCGCGCCCTCGTCGCGGTGGTCGTAGAAGACCGCGTTCGGGATGGCGACGACCCCGGCCCGCTCCGGCAGCGCGCGGCAGAACGCGAAGCCGTCGCTCTCCCCCAGCGGGCGGATGTCGGTCGTGACGAAGTACGTGCCGGCCGGGCGGTAGACGTCGAAGCCCGCCGCCGTCAGGCCCTCGCACAGCAGGTCCCGCTTGGCCCGCAGGTCCGCGCGGAAGTCGGCGAAGAAGGAGCCGGGCAGGGCCAGCGCCTCCGCGATCGCGTACTGGAAGGGGCCCGAGGAGACGTACGTGAGGAACTGCTTCGCCGAGCGGACCGCGGCGACCAGCTCCGGCGCGGCGGTCAGCCAGCCGACCTTCCAGCCCGTGAACGAGAACGTCTTGCCCGCGGAGCCGATGGTGACCGTGCGCTCGCGCATGCCGGGGAAGGAGGCGAGCGGGATGTGCTCGGCACCGTCGAAGACCAGGTGCTCGTAGACCTCGTCGGTGACGACGAGCAGGTCGCGCTCGACCGCGAGCCGCGCGATCTCGGTCAGCTCGGCGCGGGTGAGGACCGTGCCGGTCGGGTTGTGCGGGGTGTTGAGGAGGAGCAGCCGGGTGCGCGGCGTGATCGCGTCGCGCAGCTCGTCCAGGTCGAGGCGGAAGCGGCCGTCCGCGGGGCGCAGGGTGACCGGGACGCGGGTGCCGCCCGCCAGCGCGATCGAGGCGGCGTACGAGTCGTAGTAGGGCTCCAGCGCGATGACCTCGTCGCCCGGTTCCACGAGGGCGAGCAGCGAGGCCGCGATCGCCTCGGTCGCGCCCGCCGTGACGAGGACCTCGCGGTCGGGGTCGTAGGAGAGGGCGTAACGGGCGAGCTGGTGCCCGGCGATCGCCGCACGCAGCTCGGGGACGCCCGGGCCCGGCGGGTACTGGTTGCCGCGGCCGTCGCGCAGCGCGCGCACCGCGGCCTCGCGGACGGAGTCGGGTCCGTCGGTGTCCGGGAAGCCCTGGCCCAGGTTGATCGCGCCCGTGGAGACCGCGAGCGCGGACATCTCGGCGAAGATCGTCGTACCGAACTCGGTGAGGCGGCGGTTGAGCAGCGGGCGCCCGCTCCCGGAAGTGGAGGTCATGGCGGTCATCCTGCGCCGAACCTCTGGACTTCCTCAACTCTGCTTTGGGCCGTCCCGCAGGGGGGCATCCCCCTGTCACGCAAGCAGCGGGGCCCACGGGGGGACCGCGCTTCGGGGGAACGGAAGGAGCGTGGTGGTCATGTTCGTGGCCTTCATCTTCGCCGCGGTGATCATCTTCGCCGTCGTCGCGGCGGCCAATGTCGGGCACAACCGCAGTCGCCGCCGTGGGGGCCGGCGCTCGGGCACCGCCGCCGGCACGGCGGGCGGCGGCAGTTGGTGGGCCGGGGGCGGCGACAGCGGCGGCGGTTCCTCGTGCGGGGGCGGCGGCTCCTCGTGCGGCAGCAGTTCGTCGTGCGGGAGCAGCAGCAGCTCCTCGTGCGGTGGCGGGGGCGGATGCGGCGGAGGCAGCTGACACGGGGCAGCTGGTCCACCGATTCCAGTGAGCGCCCGGCGGGGAGACAACTCCCGCCGGGCGCTCCGACGTTGATTGCGGCATTGAACAGTTGAACTGTGGAGCCCCCAGGGGGATGGAAACCCTACGAAGTTGGGTAAAAACGCTGTGGCACTGTCGCCGACCATGATTCCCTCTTAACCGCCAGTACCGCCCTCGGACGTCCGTCACGGGTTTGCCGGACCGAAGTCTGGAGACCTGCAAGTGACGAGCTCGTGGGCACGAGCCGGTATTCCGACCGCCCGGTGCCCGTATCCGGGTGCGTCGGCCCCACCTCCATTGCGTGTTAGCGGAGCCGACCCATGCTCACGACCCTGAAGACTGTCTATACCGACACGCGCGCCGCGGACCTCGCCTGGGCCCTGGGGCGCGAGCCGCTGCCCGCGCTCGCCACCCTCGACGTGGAACTGGCCGACGCGAAGATGCAGTTGAGACTCCTCGGCGCCTCCCACCAGGTGCTTCTGGAGGAGGAGCAGGGCAGCTGTTCCGAGACCGTGGCCTGCATCCCCGGCAGCAGCACGCCGCTCCCGCTGGGGGTCTCCAAGCGGGTGGGCGACTGGGAGTACGAGTTCGCCGCGCGCGTCGAGACGCTCTCGCGCGGCCAGTTCGCGGGCCGCGCACAGGAGTTGCTCGCACTGGTGACCGAGCACCCGCATGGCCTCGCCGGGGTCTTCCCCGGCAGCCCGCACGCCTTCACGGCCATGCTGGCGCAGCGGCACGAGGGCTCGGTGATGTGGCGTACGTGGCACGCGTATCCGCAGGACGGCCAGTTGGTCGCCACGCGGACCCGGGTGGGCGTACGGATGCCGCTTCCGGCGGCGCTATGAGCGGTACGGCGTCGTGAGGGTTGCGGCGCCGTGAGCGACGGGGCGGCCCCATGTGCACCCTTTTGGGGGACCCGGCGTGAGCGTGCGGTGACGTAGCGTGCTGGGGTGCTCGAGTCGTCGGTGCGGTTGCCGGTCTCGCCGCGGGCAGGACGGTTCCTCGTCCTGGCGGGCGTGTTCGTCTGCGCTGCCTGCGGACTCGTCTATGAACTCGAACTCGTCGCCCTCGCGGCGTACTTGATCGGCGACTCCGTCACCCAGGCCTCCGTGGTGCTCTCCGTGATGGTCTTCGCCATGGGCATCGGCTCGCTGCTCGCCAAGCGGCTGCGGCGCCGCGCCTCCTTCTGGTTCGGCGTCGTCGAGGCGGCGCTCGCGCTGGTCGGCGGGTGCAGCGCCATGGCGTTGTACGCGGCGTTCGCGTGGACCGGCGACCGGGGCGAGGTCTGGGCGGGCGGCTCGCGGTACCTCCTCGTCGCCTTCTCCCTCGCCATCGGCGTCCTCATCGGCGCCGAGGTGCCGCTCCTGATGGTGCTCATCCAGCGCATCCGTCGGCAGGACGCCGGGGGCGCGGTCGCCGACCTGTTCGCCGCCGACTACGTGGGCGCGCTCGTCGGCGGCCTCGCCTTCCCCTTCCTGCTCCTGCCGATGTTCGGGCAGCTCACGGGCGCCCTGTTCACCGGCGCGGTCAACGCGCTCGCGGGCGGCGCGCTCGTCCTCGGCCTCTTCGGGCGTGACCTGACCGCGCGCGGCCGCTGGTCGCTGCTGGCGGCGAACGTCACCGTCCTCGCCCTGCTCGCCTCGGCCGCCGTCCACGTCGACGAGTTCGAGCGGGCCGCGCGGCGGGCGGTGTACGGCAAGGACGTGCGGGTCGCCGTCCAGACCGACGTACAGGAAGTCGTCCTCACCGGAGGGCGCCGCCGCACCCTCGACCTCTTCCTCGACGGACGCCTGCGCATCAGCGGACGCGACGAGGACCGCTACCACCGGGGGCTCGTCCGCCCGGCGCTGCGGGGCCCCCACGCGCGCGTGCTCGTCCTCGGCGGCGGCGACGGCCTCGCGGCGCGCGAGGTGCTGCGCCACCGGGGGGTGCGCCGCGTCGACATCGTCGAACTGGACGCGGGCGTCGTCGACCTGGCCCGGCACGACCCGGCCCTGAGCGAGCTGAACGGCCACGCCTACCGCGACCGCCGGGTGCGGGTGGTGCACGCCGAGGCGTTCCGCTGGCTGCGCTCGGCGCGCGGGCGGTACGACGTGGTGATCTCCGATCTGCCGGACCCCGGCATCACGGCGAGCGCGAAGCTGTACTCCCAGGAGTTCTACGGCCTCGCCACCCGCGTCCTCACCCCGCGCGGGCGGCTCGCCGTGCACGCGGGCCCCGTGTCGACCCGGCCGCGGTCGTTCTGGACGGTGGAGGCGACGCTGCGCGCGGCGGGCCTGAAGACCGTGCCGTACCGCGTGGGCGGGCGCAGGTCCGGGTTTGCCGCCGGGCCCGACCGCACGTCACAGGGGGCGCGGGCGCCCCGCGACTGGGGCTTCGTGCTGGCCTCGCGGGCGCGCCCCGTGCTGCGGCACGCGGCCGGGTCCGACGTGGTGCGCGCCGGGGCGCGGTCGGCCGAGCCGACCAGGGTGCCGGGGCTGACGGCATCGACCCTGGTGCACCCGCGCTACGCGAACTGACGCACGGTCAGGCGAAGAGGCGTACATAAAGACGAGTGCGTGGGTAGGCTCGACTGCCATGGAGCATGAGGTGTTCGTTCCGGTTTCGGCAGAGCGGCTCCGGCAGGTCCTGGCAGACCCCGAGCGGGTCGCGGGGGCGGTGCCCGGGCTTCAGCGCGACGCGGAGGAGACGGCGGGCCCGCTCTCCGGCCGCCTCAAGGTGCGCGTCGGGGGGCACACCATCACGTACCGGGGCGTGGCGCGGGTCGTGGGCCGCGGTGCCGGGGCGTACGCGATCGAGGGCGAGGGCGCGGAGGTGCGCGGCTCCGGTTCCGTGCGGCTCTCGCTGACCGTGCGGCTCATGCCGGCCTCCGCGGGGACGACCGTCGTGTTCGGCGGGACGGCCGACGCCGACGGCCGGATCACGGAGAGTTCTCCACAGGCTGTGGAATCCGCTGTGCGCAGGCTCCTCGAACGGTTCGCGGAGGGCCTTGCGGAAGCGGCGCCCGCGGACTCCGGCCCGGCCGAGCCCGCCGAGCCGCGGCCCGCGCCTCCCACCGTCTTCGAGACCGAGGTGCCGCCGCCGTCCCTCGACCGGCTGAGCGATGAGGCGGACGACGCCGAAGATCTCGACGAGGTGGACGACGTCGAGGACCTGGATGACGTCGACGACGCCGACGACGCCGACGACATCGACGACGCCGAGGACATCGGTGGTCTCGACGGCATCGAGGACATCGACGGCATCGAGGACGACGTGAGCGACATCGACGTCCCGCCCGCCGAGGCCGCGCACGCCCGCCGCACGATGATCGGCCGCAGCGCCGAGGAGGTCGACCACGCCCCGCCCCGCGGCAGGTACGCCCCCGCGCCCGCCCCCGAGGCGCTGGCCTCCCGCGCCACGCTCCGCTGGGCCGCCCCCGCCGCCGCCCTCGCGCTCGCCTCTGCCATCGTGGTCGGCAGGGCCCTGCGCCGCCGCCGCTGAGCGCGTACACCGTAGGGTCGGGCCCGTGAGTACCGAAGACGTGACCCTGACCGCGGGCGACGCGGAAGTGACCGTGCAGCCGGGCAACGGCTGCCGCATCGGCAGCCTGCGCATCGACGGCGTCGAGCTGCTGAGGCAGGGGGAGCGGTACGGCAGCTTCCCGATGGTGCCCTGGTGCGGCCGGACCGAGAACGGACGGTTCCGCGACGGCGCGACCGTCCACCAGATGCCCCTGAACTCCCCGCCGCACGCCATCCACGGCTTCGCCCGTGACGCCGCATGGCGCACGGCGCGCACCTCGAAGACCGAGGCCGTCTTCACGTACGACCTCACCGACCCCTGGCCCTACCCCGGCCGCGTCACCCAGATCGTGGAGCTGACCGAGGAGGCGCTGACGCTGCGCCTCGGCATCGAGACGTACGGCGAGTCCTTCCCCGCGCAGGCGGGCTGGCACCCGTGGTTCAACCGCTCCCTGGACGGCGGCGGCGAGCCCGTACGGATCGACTTCACCCCCGCCTGGCAGGAGGAGCGCGGCGACGACCACCTCCCCACCGGCCGCCGTATCGACCCCGGGCCCGGCCCCTGGGACGACTGCTTCGGCATGCCCGACGGCGTCGACGTGACGCTGACCTGGCCCGGGCGGCTCGCGGTGAACGTCGCCAGCCGCGAGCAGTGGGTCGTCGTCTACGACGAGCAGGAGGCCGCGGTGTGCGTGGAGCCGCAGACCGGGCCGCCCAACGGACTCAACACCGCGCCGCGCCTCGTCACCCCGATCGAACCGCTGGAGACGGCGACGACCTGGACCTGGACGCGGCTTTAAGCTGACAGGCATGACTGACGACGTACGTGGCGCTCTGCTCCAGCAGATCAAGGACAAGGCCGTGGTGCACGGCAAGGTGACCCTCTCCTCGGGTCTCGAGGCCGACTACTACATCGACCTGCGCCGCATCACCCTCGACGGCGAGGCCGCCCCCCTGGTCGGCCAGGTGCTGCTCGACCTCACCGCCGACCTCGACTTCGACGCGGTGGGCGGCCTGACCATGGGCGCCGACCCGGTCGCCGGCGCGATGCTGCACGCCTCCGCCGCGCGCGGCAAGCGCCTGGACGCCTTCGTGGTCCGCAAGGCCGCCAAGGCGCACGGCATGCAGCGCCGCGTCGAGGGCCCGGACATCAAGGGCCGCCGCGTGCTCGTCGTCGAGGACACCTCCACCACCGGCGGCTCGCCGCTCACCGCCGTCGAGGCCGTCCGTGAGGCGGGCGCCGAGGTCGTCGGCGTCGCCACCATCGTGGACCGCGCCACCGGCGCGGGCGAGAAGATCACCGAGGGCGCGGGCGTGCCGTACCTCTTCGCGTACTCGAAGGACGACCTCGGACTGGACTGACGGCAGCGCCCGGACCGGCGGCCGAGTCTGGAAAGATGGGGGCGACGATGTCGTCGCCCCCAGGTCAGGGTCAAGCAGCACAGCACCCCTACCCGCACATCACAAGGAGCGGACACATGCCCATCGCAACTCCCGAGGTCTACAACGAGATGCTCGACCGGGCGAAGGCAGGCAAGTTCGCCTACCCGGCCATCAACGTGACCTCCTCGCAGACCCTGCACGCCGCGCTGCGCGGTTTCGCGGAGGCCGAGAGCGACGGCATCATCCAGATCTCCACCGGTGGCGCGGAGTTCCTGGGCGGCCAGTACAGCAAGGACATGGTGACCGGCGCGGTCGCGCTCGCCGAGTTCGCGCACATCGTCGCCGCGAAGTACGACATCACGGTCGCGCTCCACACCGACCACTGCCCCAAGGACAAGCTGGACGGCTATGTCCGCCCGCTGCTCGACGTCTCCGCCGAGCGCGTCAAGGCCGGCCGGAACCCGCTCTTCCAGTCGCACATGTGGGACGGCTCCGCCGAGACCCTCGCCGACAACCTGGCCATCGGCCAGGAGCTGCTCGCGAAGGCCGCCGCCGCGAAGATCATCCTTGAGGTCGAGATCACCCCGACCGGCGGCGAGGAGGACGGCGTCAGCCACGAGATCAACGACGAGCTGTACACGACCGTCGACGACGCGCTGCGCACCGCCGAGGCGCTGGGCCTCGGCGACAAGGGCCGCTACCTGCTCGCCGCGTCCTTCGGCAACGTCCACGGCGTCTACAAGCCGGGCAACGTGGTCCTCCGTCCCGAGCTGCTGAAGGACCTCCAGGAGGGCGTGGGCGCCAAGTACGGCAAGCAGTCCCCGTTCGACTTCGTCTTCCACGGCGGCTCCGGCTCCACCGCCGAGGAGATCGCCACCGCGCTGGAGAACGGCGTCGTGAAGATGAACCTGGACACCGACACGCAGTACGCGTTCACGCGGCCCGTCGCGGACCACATGTTCAAGAACTACGACGGTGTCCTGAAGGTCGACGGCGAGGTCGGCTCGAAGAAGACGTACGACCCGCGCACCTGGGGCAAGCTCGCCGAGGCGGGCATGGCCAAGCGCGTCACCGAGGCGTGCGCGAACCTGCGCTCCACGGGCACGAAGCTGAAGTAGTACCCCCGCTTCACGCCGCGAAGGCCCCGGGTCGGGTGACCCGGGGCCTTCGCCGTACCGCCATGGAGCAGACTGGGACCCATGGCCATTCACAAGGATCTGCTCGGGGGACCGCCCCCGACCCACCTGCCCGACGACCCGGAGCCGCGCGAGCTGCTCGCGAACGGCACGGCGCCCGCCGACGTCGCCGCCAAGTACCCCACGTCCTCCCTCGCCTGGGCGCAGCTCGCCGACGAGGCGTTTGAGCGGGGCAGCGTCGTCGAGTCGTACGCGTACGCCCGCACGGGCTACCACCGCGGCCTCGACGCCCTGCGCCGCAGCGGCTGGAAGGGCCACGGCCCGGTCCCGTGGGAGCACGAGCCGAACCGCGGCTTCCTGCGGGCGCTGCACGCGCTGGCGCGGGCGGCGCAGTCGATCGGCGAGCAGGAGGAGTACGAGCGCTGCGCGGGCTTCTTGCGTGACTCCTCGGAGACCGCGGCGACCACGCTGGGCTGACCTTGGGCGGGCCCCCGCGCCCCGAAGGGGCGCGGGGCTGTCACATGTGCGGCTCCGCCGCGTGGGCGCGACCAGCCACGGCGGGCCCGCACTGCCGTCCCGTCGATCGCCCTCCGGGCTCGGGCTCTTGTTCTCGCTGGAGCGCCCCGAAGGGGCGCGGGGAACTGCGCGACCAGCCACGTCCGGCCCGCAGGCGGAGAGCTAGCGCAGCTCGCGCAGCGAGCGCGCGTCATAGGGTGCCGCCTGGGCCAAGCGGCCAGTAAGCGCCTTGTTGGCCCACGCGGCGTCCGCGATAAGTGCGCGGCCCACCGCGATCACGTCGAACTCGTCCCGCTCCATGCGGTCGAGGAGCAGGTCGATCCCCGTGGACACCGTCTCCTTGGCCCACCCCTGCGGCCCCACGAACTCCTTGTCGAGGCCGACCGAGCCCACGGACAGCGTGGCCCTGCCGGTGAGCTTCTTGACCCAGCCCGCGAGGTTCAGGTCGCTGCCCTCGAACTCGGGGAGCCAGTAGCGCCGCGTGGAGGCGTGGAAGGCGTCGACGCCCGCCGCGGCCAGCGGGGCCAGCAGGGACTCCAGCTCGGCGGGGTCGGCGGCCAGCTTCGCGTCGAACGCGTTCGCCTTCCACTGGGAGAGCCGGAAGATCACGGGGAAGGACGGCGAGACCGCACCCCGCACCGCCTCGACGATCTCGCGGGCGAAGCGGGTGCGGGAGGCGAGGTCACCGCCGTAGCCGTCGGTGCGCCGGTTGGTGGTGCCCCAGAGGAACTGGTCGATCAAGTAGCCGTGCGCGCCGTGCAGTTCGACCCCGTCGAAGCCGATCCGCTCGGCGGCGGCCGCGCTGTCGGCGAAGGCGGCGATCACCGCGTCGATGTCGGCGCCGGTCATCGCGTGCCCCTTGGCCTCGCCGTCGAGGGAGAGGCCGGAGGGGCCCGCCGGAGGCGCCGAGGGGATCGGGCCCTGGCCCTCGTCGCGGGTCGCGCCCACGTGCCAGAGCTGCGGGACGATCTTCCCGCCCGCCGCGTGCACGGCGTCGGCGACCTTCTGCCAGCCCGCGAGGGCCGCCTCGCCGTAGAAGTGGGGGACGCGGTGGCTGCTGCCGGCCGAGGCGTGGTCGACGTAGGTGCCCTCGGTGACGATCAGGCCGACGCCGCCCGCCGCGCGGCGCGCGTAGTACTCGGCGACGTCCGCGCCCGGCACGCCCCCGGGCGAGAACTCGCGGGTCATGGGGGCCATGGCGATGCGGTTGGGCAGGGTGAGGCCGTTGATGTCGAAGGGGCGGCCGAGGAGGCGGGCGGCGCGTGAGGCGTCCGCGCCCGTCCCCGCGTCCGCGCCCGCGGTCCCGGCGACCCCCCTGGCTCCCGAGGCTTCCTGCGTCGCTTCCGTGGCTTCCATGCGGCCCTCCTGGGCTTTCGGTGCGGATGACGTTCTACGTTCTGACAGCACTGTAAGCCGATTGCCCGTGTCCTCGTACGGGCGGGTACCTTGAAGGACATGAACTGGCCAGCGACCGAGCGCCACCACCTGACCTCCGCGCCCGGCGGCCTCGCCCTCGTCCAGGAGCTCCTGAACACCGCGCCCGCCTGCCGCCCCGGCCCCGCCGACCTGCCCGACCTGCTGGCCGACGGCGCGCTGGGCGCCGCCCAGGAGTGGGCCGACGCGGCCGTGCGCGGCTGGGCCCGCGAGACGGGCAGGGCCGACGTGCACCTCGTCCTGACCGACGAGGACCTGCCGAAGCTGCGCTGCCTGCGCGACCAGGTGCGGCGCGCGCTCGCCGCGGGGGACCGGAGCGGGGCCGCGGTGCGCTTCACCTCCGCGCCCGTCGTCGTCGGGCTCGCGGGCGACGGCACGCTGACCGTGGAGCCGGAGGGGGCGGGCGCGCGCTGGCTGGCCTCCGCCGTGCTCGCCGAGGCGCTGCTCGCCCAGGCCTCGGGCGTCTGGCGGCGCCTGAAGATCTGCCGCAACCCCGCCTGCGCCACCGCGTTCTACGACCGCTCCCGGAACAACAGCGGCGTCTGGCACTCGGTGCGGGGCTGCGGGAACGCCGCCCACCTGCGGGCCTGCCGGGAGCGGCGCCGTGTGCAAGAGGGCGCCGCCGACAGCAGCGTACAGCTTTAGGTGCGTTTTCCGAACGGGTGTGCCTTGCCGTTTCGGGGAAAGTTGCAGAAGATTCCGGTGGGGACCGGGGCCCCCGTGCCGGTAACGGCAGGGGCGGACCGCTACCCGGAGTACGTACGAGGAGACAGCGATGTCCCCACAGGCGCATGAGACGCCCACCGAGGCGCGCGAGATGCCCACCGAGGCCCGCGAGACGCCCCCCGAGGCGCACGAGGCCCCCAACCTCGACTTCGCCGGCACCACCCCGTACGAGGACTACGTCCAGGCGGACGTCCTCACCCACCTCCAGCAGCTGCGCTCGGACGACCCCGGCGAGATGGTCTTCCTGGTCACCACCCAGGTCATGGAGTTGTGGTTCACCGTCATCGTCCACGAGTGGGAGACCGCCGCGCGCGCCCTGCGCAGCGACGACATCCCGGTCGCCGTGGCCGCGCTCAAGCGCAGCATCCGTGAGCTGGAGGCCCTGAACCACTCCTGGACGCCGCTCGCCGGACTGACCCCGGGGCAGTTCAACTCCTACCGCAGCGCGCTCGGCGAGGGCTCCGGATTCCAGTCCGCGATGTACCGCCGCATGGAGTTCCTGCTCGGCGACAAGTCGGCGTCCATGCTGGTCCCGCACCGGGGCGCGCCGCGCGTCCACGCGGAGCTGGAGAAGGCGCTGCACGAGCCGAGCCTGTACGACGAGGTGCTCAGGCTGCTCTCCCGCCGCGGGTATGCGATCCCGGCCGAGGTCATGGAGCGCGATCTGTCGAAGAAGTACGAGCCCTCGCCCGAGGTCGAGGCCGTCTGGGCCGAGCTGTACTCGGGCGACGAGAGCGGCGAACTGGCCCGCCTCGGCGAGACGTTGACGGACGTGGCCGAGCTGGTCTGGCGCTGGCGCAACGACCACCTGGTCGCCACGCGCCGCGCGATGGGCTCCAAGACGGGCACGGGCGGCTCGGCGGGCGTGGCCTGGCTGGAGAAGCGCGCGACGAAGAACGTCTTCCCCGAGCTGTGGACGGCGAGGAGCCATGTCTGACCGAGCCGTCTTCGAACAGGCGGGGGCCGTGCCCGAGCAGCGTGGCGCGGCGGCCGGTCTGCGCGCCGAGGCGCGGTCCCTGGACGCCGCCGACGAACTGCGGGGCAAGCGCGCCGAGTTCGTCCTGGACGACACCGTCTACCTGGACGGCAACTCCCTGGGCGCCCTGCCCGCGCACGTGCCGGGCCGCGTCGCGGACGTCATCGCCCGCCAGTGGGGCGAGCTGCGCATCCGCTCCTGGGACGAGAGCGGCTGGTGGGCCGCGCCCGAGCGGATCGGCGACCGCATCGCCCCGCTGGTCGGCGCCGCGCCGGGCCAGATCGTGGTCGGCGACTCGACGAGCGTGAACGTCTTCAAGGCGCTGGTGGGTGCCGTACGCCTGGCGCGCGGCGAGGACGGCGGTCACCCGGGCGCGGGTGCTTCCGGGAGCGCCGGTCACCCGGGTGAGGGGCGCGACGAGATCATCGTTGACGCCACGACCTTCCCCACGGACGGGTACATCGCACAGTCCGCGGCCCGCCTCACCGGCTGCCGCCTGACCCCGCTCGCCCCGGCCGAGGTGCCCGCCGCCGTCAGCTCCCGCACGGCGGCCGTGCTGCTCAACCACGCCGACTACCGCACGGGACGCCTGCACGACCTGCCGGGCCTGACGGCGGCCGTGCGCGCGGCGGGCGCCCTCGCCGTCTGGGACCTGTGCCACACGGCGGGCGCCCTGCCCGTGGGCCTGGACGCGCACGGCGTGGACCTCGCGGTCGGCTGCACGTACAAGTACCTGAACGGCGGCCCCGGTTCGCCCGCGTACCTCTATGTGCGCGAGGAGCACCAGGCGCGCTTCGACTCGCCGCTGCCCGGCTGGACCTCGCACGTCGAGCCCTTCGGCATGCGCCCCGAATTCGAGGCGGCGCACGGCGTCACGCGCGGTCGCGTCGGCACGCCCGACATCCTCTCGATGCTCGCCCTGGAAGCGGCCCTCGATGTCTGGGACGGCGTCCCGGTCGAGGCGGTGCGGGCCAAGTCGCTCGCCCTGACCGACTTCTTCCTGCGATGCGTCGAGGCGTACGTACCGAAGGGGCGGGTGGAGTCGATCACCCCGGAGGCGCACGCCGAGCGCGGCAGCCAGGTCGCGCTGCGCTGCGAGGGCGCGGGGGACGTCATGAAGCGCCTGATCGAGCGGGGTGTGGTCGGCGACTTCCGCGCGCCGGACGTACTGCGCTTCGGGTTCACCCCGTTGTACGTCTCCTTCGCCGACGCCGAGCGGGCCGCGCGCGTCCTCGCGCAGACCCTGGACGCGTGATGCCCGCGCGTACGCGGGACTGATAGCGTCCGGCGGATCTTGGTCCCGTTCCTCCGCGCGCCGGAGGGACGGGACGGACCCGCCAGCCGCACTGCCGTTGAGGCAGCCGCACTGCCGTTGAGAGGTTGCCGCATGCCGGACGACGCCGCCGTGGCCCGCGATGCCGCCGAGGCCGAAGCCGCCTTCTCGCATCCCCACGTGGAGCCGGACGCCACCGCCGCCTACGGCGACCACCCCGACCAGGTCATCGACTTCTACGCGCCCCGAGGCGACACGGCCCGGCCCGCCCCGCTGGTCGTCGCCCTGCACGGCGGGGCCTGGCGCGCGCCCTACGACCGTCGGCACCTCACGCCGTTCGTGGACTTCCTCGCCCGCCGGGGCTTCGCGGTCGCCAACGTGGAGTACCGCAGGGGCAGCCCCATCCCCGCCCAGGGCGGAACGGCCCCGGTGGCCGGGCGCTGGCCGGAGACCTTCGACGACGTGGCCGCCGCCCTCGACGCGCTCCCCTCGCTCGTACGGACCGCCCTGCCGGCGGCCGACCCGCGCCGCACGGTCGTCACCGGGCACTCGGCCGGCGGCCACCTCGCGCTGTGGGCGGCCGGGCGCCACCTGCTGCCCGCCGACGCGCCCTGGCGCACCGAACGCCCGGCCCCGCTGCGCGGCGTCGTCGCGCTCGCGCCGATCGCGGACCTCAAGGTCGCCGAGGCGCTGGAGGTCTGCGGCGGGGCGTCGGCCCAACTTCTGGGCGGAAAGGGCAAGTTCGACGAGCGGCTGCCGTACGCCGACCCGGCCGCGCTGCTCCCGACGGGCATCGCCACGACCGTCGTGCAGGGCCGCGAGGACATCGTGGTGCCGCAGGCCGTCGCCGAGGCGTACGCCGACGCGGCGGCCAGGGCGGGCGAGGTCGTGGGCCTCACCCTCCTTGAGGACGTGGGGCACTTCCCGCTGATCGACCCGGCGGCAGACGCGTGCGCGGTGGTCGCGGAGGAGATCGCGCAGCTGGCGTTCTGACTCCGGGGGAGACCGCCTCCCGGCCCTGGGGTGGCCCCCGGGGATACCCGTAATACCTGAGAGCTACGCGGCGGCTGTATACCCCGGTGTGATGTGGTCGACGGCACCTGATCCATAACTTCCCTTCCATGGACGCGAGTCGGAGGACCGGCCCGCGCGGTGGAAGGGAAGCGCGATGAGGATCAGGGCCGGGCGGCTGCGCCGCACTCTGCTGGCGGCCGGTGTCACCGTGGCGGTGGCGTTCCCGCTTTCGGGCGCGGCGCGCCCCGAGATCCCGGCCCCCGCCCCCGCCTCCCTCGGCCGGGTCACGGCACCGGAGCTGACCGCCGCGTACGAGGAGAACAGGGCGAACGCCGCCGAGGCGGCCGAGATGGCCGAGCGGTACGGCGCACGGGAGCGGGCCGCCGAACTGCGCGCCATGGCCTCCCCCGACCGGCGCTTCCTCGTCTTCGACGGGCGGGGCGCGGGCCGCACCGCCGAGGTCTTCGGTGACCTGGCGGACGCCGAGCGCGTCGCCGTCCTGGTGCCGGGTTCGGACACGTCCCTCGACTCGTACGGCAGGCTGCGCTCCGGCGCCCGCGCCCTCCACGGCGAGCTGGGTCCGCGCACGGCCGTGGTGGCCTGGCTCGGGTACGAGACACCGGGCACGGTCAGCCCCGCCGTGCTGACCACGGGCCGCGCGGACGCGGCGGCACCCGCGCTGCGCTCCTTCGTGGCCGAACTGCACGGCATCAACGCCCACGCGCGCGTGTCCCTGCTCTGCCACTCCTACGGCTCGGTGGTGTGCGCGAGCGCGGCCTCCGGGCCGAGCACCCTGGACGTCGCCGACATCGCGTTCTTCGCCAGCCCCGGCACCGGCGCCGACAAGGCGGCCGACCTGCGCACCCCGGCCCGGATCTGGGCGGGTCGCGGAGGCGGCGACTGGATCGCCGAGGTGCCGCACACCAGCGCCGACGTCTTCGGCACCACGTTCGGCTTCGGCACCGACCCGGTCTCCGGCGGCTTCGGGGCGCGCGTCTTCGAGGCGGGCGGCGGCGGCCACAGCGACTACCTCGCACCCGGATCCGTCCCGCTGGAGAACCTCGCGCGGATCGTGCGCGGGGACGGATCGGAGGTCACCGATGCGTGAGTTCGTACGCGGAACCGTGCGGCAACTGGCCAGGAACATCCGGCACATCGAGGCCGCCACGCCCGCCGACCGGGACCGTGCCGTCGACGCCCTGCGGGCCCTGGCCGTCCTCGGCGTGGTCGGCGGCCACTGGCTGGTCACCGCCCTGGTGGCGGACGGCGGCGCGCTGCGCGCCGCGAGCCCGCTGCGGTACCTGCCGTGGCTCGCGCCGGTCTCCTGGATCTTCCAGACGCTCGCCGTGTTCTTCCTGGTGGGCGGGCACGTGGCGGCGAAGAGCCTCGCGTCGGCGCGGGCGCGGGGAAGCGGCTACCTGCCGTGGCTCACGGCCCGGCTCGGCCGCCTCTTCAGGCCGGTCACCGCGGTCCTGTCCGTGTGGAGCGTCATAGGGGTGTGCCTGCTCCTGTCGGGCGCGGGCCCGGACACGGCGCACACGCTGCTCAAACTGGCGCTCTCCCCGCTGTGGTTCCTGCTCGTCCTCGCCGCCCTCACCGCGGCGACCCCGCTGGTGGCGCGGCTCAACCCGCTGTGGCCGCTGGCGGTCGTACTCCACGTGGACCTCGTACGGTTCGGCTTCGGCGGCCCGGCCTGGCTCGGCTGGGTCAACGTGGCGGCGGGCTGGCTCGTGCCCTGGACACTGGGCACGGCCTGGGCACGGGGCGAGCTGACGCGGCGCTCGGGGCGGGTGCTGCTGGTCGGCGGCGCTGCGGCCGCGGCCGGTCTTGTGCGGTGGGGCGGCTATCCCGCCTCGATGGTCGGCGTCCCCGGCGATGCGGTGTCGAACCTCGACCCGCCCACCCTGGCCGCCGTCGCCTTCGGCCTCGCCCAGTGCGGCCTCGCGCTGCTGCTGCGGGAGCCCCTGGCCCGGTGGACGCGCAGGCCCGCGGCCTGGGCGGCGGTGGCCCTCGTCAACCTCTCCGCGATGACGGTGTTCCTCTGGCACCAGACGGCACTGATGGCGGTCACCGCACTCGGTCTGCTCACCGGAGGCCCGCTGCCGGGCCTGCACACGGTGCCGGACGGGCTCGGCTGGGTGGCGGCGCGCCTCGCGTGGCTGCCGGTGTTCGCGGTGGCGCTCGCGGTCTGCCGGGCGGCGTTCCTCACGTACGAGCGAGGGCGCCCGAAGCGGCGCGGGGGAGCCTCCCGGGTGGTGCGCGTGCACCGCTCCCCCGGGGCGTCGGAGACGGCGACCGGGACGGAAGGGGAGGCGGCGCGGCGTGGTTAGAGTTGATCTTGTGGAGCGCGGGGGCCGCGGGCGCGGCGACACAGAGCGGGTGGACCGGACCCTGGGGGTCGGGCTCCGCGGGCTCGGCGCCGAGCTGTGGACCGTGGCGCCCATGCCGCTGCCGCCGCTCGCCAGGTCGCGCCGACTGCGCTGGGCCCCGCACTTCGTGATCCTGTGCGTCGCCATCGGCACGACGATCGGCAACGCCCACCAGGCACGGGACAACTACCACCTGGGCCCCACCCTGGTCACGTTCACGAGCGCCGCGCAGGCCGTGGCCCTCCTGCTCGCCCTGGTGCGCCCGGTCCCCGCGTGGTGGCTGTCCCTCACGGTGAGCATGCTCATCGCCGCCGAGGCGACGATCCCCGTCGGCCGGGGCGCCGAGCCCTGGCCGTGGACGCCGCCCTCGTTCATCACGCACGCAGGTGTGACGCTGCTGCTCGCGCTGCGGCTGCCGGCCCGGGCCGCCGCGGGGGCGTTCGTCGTCAGCGTCGGCGTGCCGATCCTGGTGCAGCAGACGACCGGCCCGGGCCCGTACGACACGACGGTGCCGCTCTCGGTATTCATCTTCGGAGCCCTCACCCTCATCGGCACGCTGCTGCGCGGCCGCCGCGAGGTCCGCAGCCGGCTCGTCGAGCAGGAGACCCTCACCGCCGAGGAGCGCGCCCGCCGCATGCTCCTGGAGGAGCGCAGCCGTATCGCCCGCGAACTGCACGACGTGGTCGCCCACCACATGTCCGTGATCTCCATCCAGGCGCAGGTGGCCCCGCACCTGGTCGAGGACCCGCCCGAGGAGCTGAGGGAGAACCTCGCGGGCATCAGGGGAAACGCCCTGGAGGCCCTCACCGAACTCCGCCGCATCCTCGGTGTCCTGCGCGCGGAGGACCCCGAGGACCCCGGCTCCGCGCCGCAGGCCCCGCTGCCCGGCCTGGACCGTCTCGACGGCCTCGTCGACAACGCCCGCCTGGCCGGGCTCACCGTCCACCGCGAGGACACCGGGGAGCGGCGCACGCTGCCGCCCGGCGTGGACCTGTCGGCCTACCGCATCGTGCAGGAGGCGCTGAGCAACGCCATCCGCCACGCGCCGGGCTCCACCGTGCGCATCACCCTCGCGCACGGCGGGCCCGGGCTGCGCGTCCACGTCACCAACACCGCGGCCCGCGCCCAGGCCCCGCCGTCGCCGGGCGCCGGGCACGGGCTGCTCGGGATGCGCGAGCGGGCCGCCATGCTGGGCGGGGACCTCGCCACGGGCCCGCTCCCGGACGGCGGCTACGAGGTCTGCGCCTTCCTGCCGACGAACGGGGAAAACCAGTGAAGAAGACGATCCGGGTGCTGATCGCCGACGACCAGATCATGGTCAGACAGGGCTTCACGGTCCTGCTGAACGCGGAACCGGACATCGAGGTGGTCGGCCAGGCCGTCGACGGGCGGGACGCGGTGGCCAAGGTGGCCGAGCTGACGCCCGACGTGGTCCTGATGGACATCCGCATGCCCGAGCTGAGCGGCATCGAGGCGTCCCGCCGCATCACGTCCGAGCTGCCCGAGGTGCGGGTCCTCGTCCTGACGACGTTCGACCTCGACGAGTACGTGTACGAGGCGCTGCGCGCGGGCGCCTCCGGCTTCCTGCTGAAGGACGCCTCCGCGGACCAGCTCGCCGAGGCCGTCCGCGTGGTCGCCGCGGGGGACGCGCTGCTGGCCCCCGGGATCACCCGGCGCCTGATCGCCGAGTTCTCCCGCATGGACGGCGGCCCGCGCGGCCCCCTCAAGTCCCGCGTCGGCGAGCTGACCGGGCGCGAGACGGAGGTACTCGCCCTGATCGCGCGGGGCCTGTCGAACGCGGAGATAGCCGAGGACCTGGTCGTCGCCGAGCAGACCGTGAAGACCCACGTGGGCCGCATCCTGCTCAAACTGGACCTGCGTGACCGCACCCAGGCCGCCGTGTTCGCGTACGAGTCGGGAGTGGTGCGGCCCTCCGGACCCGCCGGGTAGTACCTGCGACGGACCCGCGAGGACCCGTCCTGGTGCGGACGCCCCACGCCCGCCGCCCCCGTACCGTCGTAGCCGTGACCGAGACGAGCGAGCAGTTCAAGGCCAGTGGCCTGCGGAGCCCCGAGTACCACCTCGTGAAGGATGTCCTCGGCGGCATGCGCGAGGAACTGATCCACGGCGCCTTCGCCTACCGCCCGCTGGCGCCGAGGACCGCGGACGGCTGGTTCAGCAGGCACCTCCCGCGGCGGATACGCGGGTACGCGGACTGGAACAGGCACGCCCTCGTGGTGGCGGCGGCCCTGTTCACCGTGATCCTCGCCTACCAGGTGGGCCTCGGCGGCGACGAGGGCGTCTACCTCGTGATGGGGGGCGTCTCGGCGTTCGCCGTCCTGATGACCCTGGTCAGGCCGGTGGGTGCCTGGTGGATCTCGCTGGGCTCCGCCCCCTTCACGGGCGCGTTCGGCAACAGCTGGGACGGGCTGCCGTGGACGCCGCCCGCGTTCTTCGCGCACATCGTGGTGATGGTCGTGGTGGCGTTGCGGACCCGCCCGCGCGCCGCCGTGTGGATGTGGCTCGGCACGGCGGTGTACTCGCTGGGCGCCGAGGTCCTGATGCGGACCTCCAGCCCGAACACCCCGCAGATGCTGTTCGCCTCGGCGCTCGCGCTGCTCGTCACCACGGTGGTGCACGTGCGCCGCGAGGCGCAGCGCGAGGTCACCGTGCAGCGCACCGTCACCGCCATCGAGCGCGACAAGCGCACGCTCCTGGAGGAGCGCACCACGATCGCCCGCGAGCTGCACGACGTGGTCGCCCACCACATGTCGGTGGTCGCCATCCAGGCCGAGGCCGCGCCCTACCGCGTACAGAACCCGCCGCCCGAGCTGGAGCAGGCGTTCGTGACGATCCGCGAGAACGCGGTGGCCGCGCTGACCGAGCTGCGCCGCGTCCTCGGCGTCGTACGGGCGGAGGACTACGAGGCGCCGGACGCCCCGCAGCCGACCCTCGCCGACCTCGACCGCCTCCTGGACAACGTCCGGGACGCGGGCCTGACCGTCGACAAGGTGATCACGGGGGCGGTGCGCGAACTGCCGCAGGGCGTCGAGCTGTCGGCGTACCGCATCGTGCAGGAGGCGCTCAGCAACAGCCTGCGCCACGCGCCGGGCGCCCCGGCCCGCGTGGAGGTCGGCTACGTACTCGGCGGCCTCGGCCTGCGCGTCGTGAACGGCCCGGCGACCGGCCTGGTCAAGCCCTCCCCGGGCGCGGGCCACGGCATCACCGGCATGCGCGAGCGCGTCACGATGCTCAACGGCGAGATGACGGCGGAGCCGACACCCGAGGGCGGCTACGAGGTCACGGTCTTCCTCCCGGTGCCGCTCGCCGACCGGGCCGCTCCCGGCTCGACGGGGGAGGACCGGGCATGACGATCCGCGTCCTGATCGCGGACGACCAGATGATGGTCCGCGAGGGGTTCTCCGTCCTCCTCAACGCCATGCCGGACATCGAGGTCGTCGGCGAGGCGGTGAACGGCCGCGAGGCGATCGAACGCGTCCGCGACCTCGCCCCCGACGTCGTCCTGATGGACATCCGCATGCCCGAGCTGAACGGCATCGAGGCGACCCGCGAGATCATCGCGTCCGAGGGCACGTCCAAGGTGCTCGTCCTGACCACGTTCGACCTCGACGAGTACGTGTACCAGGCGCTGCGGGCGGGCGCCTCCGGCTTCCTCCTCAAGGACGCCTCGGCCCGCCAACTCGCGGAAGGCGTAAGGGTGGTGGCGTCCGGCGAGGCACTCCTGGCCCCCACGGTGACGCGCCGCCTGATCACGGAGTTCTCCAAGCTGGCGGAGACCCCGCGCCTCTCGGCGGCGGCCCGGGCCCAGCAGTACGGCGAACTCACCGAGCGCGAGACGGAGGTCTTGGTCCTCATCGCGCAGGGCCTGTCGAACGCGGAGATCGCCTCGCGCCTGGTGGTGGCCGAGTCCACGATCAAGACGCACGTCAGCAGGGTCCTGGTAAAACTGGGCCTACGCGACCGTACGCAGGCTGCGGTATTCGCCTACGAGGCGAGATTGGTGACGCCGGGTTAGTGCCGGTAGGGCGCCCCGCTCTTTTGCGCCCCGAGGAATAGCGCCCCGAAGGGGCGCGGGGAACTGCGCGCCCAGCCCCCACAAACCCGCAGACTATTCCGCAAACCCCGCAGCGCCCCATAGCGTCCCGCCATGAACAAAGCACCCCACCCCTTCACCCCCGCGGCAGCGGACTTCGTGGCGAACCCCTACCCCGCCTACGCCCACCTCCGAGCCACCGGCCGAGCCCACTACAACCCCCCGACGGACCAGTGGCTGATCCCGCACCACGCGGACGTCTCCGCCCTGCTGAGAGACCGCCGGGTGGGCCGCGCCTACCGGCACCGCTTCACCCACGAGGAGTTCGGCCGCACACCCCCGCCCCCCGAGCAGGAGCCGTTCCACACCCTCAACGACAAAGGCATGCTCGACCTGGAACCCCCCACACACACCCGCATCCGCCGCCTGGTCGCCAAGGCCTTCACCCCGCGCACGGTCGAGGGACTGCGGACGTACGTGAGCGAGCTGGCGGACGCCCTCGTACGCGACCTCGTGGCGGACGGCGGCGGCGACCTCGCCGCGAGGGTCGCCGAGCCCCTGCCCGTCGCGGTCATCGCCCAGATGCTCGGCATCCCGGAGAGCGACCGCCCGCTGCTGCGCCCCTGGTCGGCGGCGATCTGCGGAATGTACGAGCTGAACCCGACCGAGGAGACGGCGGCCCGCGCGGTGCGCGCGTCCGTCGAATTCACCTCGTATCTCAAGGACTTGATCGCGCACCGCCGCGAGAAGCCGGGCGACGACCTGATCTCGGGCCTGATCGCCGCGTACGAGGACGGACAGTCGCTCAGCGAGCAGGAGATGATCTCGACCTGCGTACTGCTCCTGAACGCGGGGCACGAGGCGACCGTCAACGCCACGGTCAACGGCTGGTACGCACTGTTCCGCAACCCCGCCCAACTCGCCGCCCTGCGCGCGGACCCGGCCCGGCTGATCCCCACGGCCGTCGAGGAGCTGATGCGCTACGACACCCCGCTCCAGCTCTTCGAACGCTGGGTCCTCGACGACATCGAGATCGACGGAGTGACGATCCCGCGCGGCGCCGAGCTGGCGCTCCTCTTCGGCTCCGCCAACCACGACCCGGCGGTCTTCACGCGCCCCGCCGAACTGGACATCGCCCGCCGCGACAACCCCCACATCTCCTTCAGCGCGGGCATCCACTACTGCATCGGCGCGCCCCTGGCCCGTATCGAACTCGCCGCGTCCATGGGGGCGTTGCTGCGCCGGGCGCCGGGGATGCGGCTCGCGGCCGAGCCCCGGCGCAAGCCGAACTTCGTGATCCGGGGCCTTGCGGAACTGCGCGTCGAGGTGTGAGACGCGGGTCGCTCGCCGACGCCCCGCCCCTCAGCCGATCACATCCCTGCGCCGCAGCCCCGCGAGGCCCCCGGCCACCAGGACCACCGCCACCAGCGTGAGCGTGATCAGCGGCGGCCAGGACACCTCGGCGCCCGGCAGCTTCGGCAGGTGGCTGAAGGGGGAGAGGTTCATGACCGCTTGGGGGAGGTCGAGCGCCGGGCCGATCCAGCCGATCGCCAGGCAGACCCCGACCACGGCCCAGACCGCGACCGCCCCCCTCGGATACGCCCCGACGAGCAGCACCGCGAGCCCGCCGAGCACCCAGATCGCGGGGAGCCGCGCCAGGCACGCGCCCAGCAGCGCCCCCGCCTCCCCGCCGTGCCCGATGGCCATGCCGGCCCCGCAGACCGCCATCAGCAGCACCGTTCCCCCGAAGGCGATCACCAGGTGCCCGGCCGCCCACCGCAGCCGCCCCACCGCGCCCGCGAGGACGGGCTCGGCGCGCTGCGAGGTCTCCTCGCCGTGCAGCCGCAGCACGGAGGAGGCCACGTACAACCCGGCGACCATGCCGAACAGTCCGGTCATCGTGGCGAGGAAGGCGTTCGTCAGGCCGGAGCCGCCGCCCATCCGCTCGATGATGTCGCGGGTGCTCTCGTTGTCGCCGACGATGTCGGCGGCGCCGGAGGCCATCTGCCCGAACACCATCCCGGCGAGCAGGAACCCGGCCGTCCAGCCGAACACCGCGCCCCGCTGGAGCCGCCAGGCCAGCGCGCCCGCCGTGCCGATACGGCCCCGCGCGGGCCCGGGCCGCGTCGGCAGGAAGCTCATGCCGACATCGCGCCGCCCCGCCAGTCCGTACGCGACCACGCCCTGCGCCACGAGCGCGGCGGCGACGAGCGCGAGCACCCACCACCGCTCGCCCGCGAAGGCCCGCAGGTTCTCCTGCCAGCCGAGCGGGGAGAGCCAGGTCGCCGCGGAGGAGCCTTCCGCGCTCCCCGCGTCCCCCGCGGCCCGCAGCACGAACGCCGCTCCGAGGACCGCCGCCGTCAGCCCCTTGGCGAGCCGCGCGCTCTCCGTGAGCTGCGCGGCGATCGCCGCCGTGGTGGCGAAGAGCATGCCGGTACCGGCGATCCCGAGGCCGAGCGCGAGCGCGCCGGACGCGCCCTGCCCCGCCATGCCCGCGGTGATCAGCAGCCCGGCCCCGGCGTTGGCCACGAACGCGGCGAGCAGCGCGGCGGTGAGCGGCGCCCGCCGCCCCACCATCGACGCCGAGAGCATTTCCTGACGCCCCGACTCCTCTTCCTCGCGGGTGTGGCGTACGACGATGACGAGGCTCATGACGGCGGCGAGGACGCCCGCGTAGCCGCCGATGCGCCAGGCGGACAGGGCGCCGATCGAGTCGCCGAAGACGGGGCCGTACATGGCCCGCATCGAGGAGTTGGAGTTCATCGACTCCATGGCGTCGGCGCGCTCGGCGGCCGTCCCGTACACGCTCTCCAGGGAGCCGGGCATGGTGAGCACAAGCCCGGCGACGAGGAGGATCCAGACGGGCATCATGACCCGGTCGCGGCGCAGGGCGAGCCGCAACAGGGCTGCGGTACCGGCGAGTTGGCGGGCGGTCGCGCTCTCGCTCGTTCCGAAGGCGGTGGTGGCGAGGGAGGCGTGGGCGGTCATCGGGCCACCACCGTTTCGTCGCCGTTCTCCGCCGCGTCCTGGTAGTGCCGCAGGAACAGTTCCTCCAGGGTGGGCGGGGTGCTGGTCAGGGACCGGATGCCCGCCTCGGTGAGCGACCTGAGGACGCCGTCGAGCTTGTCGGTGTCGACCTGGAGCCTGACCCGGCGGTCCTCCACGGCGAGATCGTGTACGCCGGGGAGGTGGGCCAACCCGTTGGGCGGGCCCGCGAGTTCGGCGGTGACGCTGGTCCGCGTCAGATGGCGCAGCTCGGCGAGGGAACCGCTCTCGACGGTCACTCCCTTCCTGATGATGCTGACGCGGTCGCAGAGTGTCTCGACCTCGCTGAGGAGGTGCGAGGAGAGCAGGACGGTCCGCCCGCGCTCGCGCTCCTCGGTGACGCAGCGCTGGAAGACCTCCTCCATGAGCGGGTCGAGCCCGGAGGTGGGCTCGTCGAGGATCAGCAGGTCGACGTCGGAGGCGAAGGCGGCGACGAGGGCGACCTTCTGGCGGTTGCCCTTGGAGTACGTACGCCCCTTCTTGGTCGGGTCCAGCTCGAACCGCTCGACGAGGTCGTCGCGCCGGGCCCGGTCGAGGCCGCCCCGCAGCTTCCCGTACAGGTCGATGACCTCGCCGCCGGAGAGGTTGCGCCACAGGGTGACGTCGCCGGGGACGTAGGCGACGCGGCGGTGCAGGGCGACGGCGTCGTGCCAGGGGTCCCTGCCGAGCAGTTGCGCGGCGCCGGAGTCGGCGCGGAGCAGGCCGAGGAGGACGCGGATGGTGGTGGACTTCCCGGAACCGTTCGGCCCGAGGAACCCGTGCACCTCGCCGGCCTCGACATCCAGATCGAGCCCGGCCAGGGCGTGCGTCCTGCCGAACGACTTGTGGAGTCCCGAGACGGTGATTGCCTTGGTCATGATTCTGAAAGTACGCGAGTTTCACAAACTTGTGAAGTTAACGAAGTGTATAAACTCGGCGGCGGGGACGGGCACGGATGAACAGGGGAGATGATCGACGCATGAGGAGTGAAGGCGAGGGCGAGGGCGTGGGTGTGGATGGGGATGTGGGGGCGCGGGGCGCGGAGGCGGAGGCCTCTGGTGCCCGGGACGCGGAGGTCGTCTCCCGTTTCGTGGAGCAGTTCGCCGCGCAGCTCGTCGAGGCGGGCCTGCCGAGGATGCCCTCCCGGATCTTCGCCGCGCTGCTCGCCTCCGACTCGGGGGCGCTGACCTCGGCGGAGCTGGGGGAGCGGCTGCGGGTCAGCCCCGCGGCGGTATCGGGTGCCGTGCGCTATCTGACCCAGCAGCACATGGTCTCCCGCGAGCGGGAGCCCGGGACGCGGCGCGATCTGTTCCGGGTGCACAACAACCAGTGGTACGAGGCGCTGGGCAACCGTGACGCGGTCCTCGACCGCTGGGAGCACGCGCTGCGGGAGGGCGTGGCGAGCCTCGGCGCGGAGACGCCGGCGGGGCGGCGGCTGGCGGAAACGCTGGCGTTCTTCGAGTTCATCCAGGTGGAGCTGGCGGGCATGATGTCCCGCTGGCGAGCCCACAGAAAAACCCTGTTCCCCCCAGACTGACCCCGCGCCGGCTGCCTCCGCCCCGCGCCTCAACAGCGCGGGGCAAACGGGTGGGTGGGTGGGGAAGGAATCGCCGCGCAGCGGCGCCTTGGTCATCCGCCCCCGCTGACCGCGTCACCTAGGCAGCGTCAACCCCCACGCCCCCTGACGGACCGTCCAGGTCCTCGTGCGGACCGGCCCCGCCACCACCGCGTCCGCGCGATAGCGGAAGTCCGCCCCCGAGACCGTCACGGTCCGCGCCCGCACCCGCAGCGGCCTCGCCTCCGCGCCCACCGAGGACGGCCGGATCTCCACCTGGGCGAGCCCGTCGTTCCCCGCGCTCACGCGGACGCCCTCCACCGGCTGGTCCAGGTCGATCAGCGTGACCCCGTCCGCCTCCACCCGCAGCCGCGAAGGCCCCGGCCCGGGCGCCGCCGCCACCCGCGAGGGCCGCGCCGCGGCGAGCGTACGTACGAAGGACTGGCACGTCCGCAACCACGCGTGCCCCTCCCCGGACCCGGAGCCGGAAGCAGAGCCGGAACGACCGGCACCCGCCCCAGAGGCCCCCGTCTCAGCCGCCTCAGAAGGCCCCTCCGTCCCCAGCCCCCGCCCCACCACACCCAGAACCCCCGCCCCCAACGAACCCGCGGCCCCTCCCACCCCGCCAGAGGCCCCAATCCCCCCAGACCCCCCGAACCCCACAGAAGGAATCCGCAAGTCCCCCAGAACCACCCCATCACTGTCATCGACCAGCAGATCCAGCCGCCGCTCGACCCCCTCGAGCACCGCCCGCGACGCCGCCACCGCCCCCGCGGGCACCCCGAGCGCCCGCGCCAGCGACTGCGCGGCCCCCACGGGGACGACGGAGAGCGCGGTCCCGCCGAGCCCCCGCTCCCGGTGCAACGCACCCACCGCCCGCAGCAGCGCCCGATCGTCGCCGATCACCACGAGCCGCCGCGCACCCCTCCTGGCCAGGGCTTTCGTGAAGTCCTCGGGGCCGTCCGGCAGGCACACCCGCACCGCCGCGCCCGCGCCGAGCACATCCCTCGCGATCCGTACCGACTCGCCGTCCGTGAGCCGGGCCACCGGGTCGATGACGACAAGGAGCTGGTCGCGAGCCGACACCATGCGCCCTTTCTTTTAGCCGTTCTTTGAGACCTCGGGTAGCATCTTTGTGCAAGAGCCCCTTGCGCTATTGCGCCAGGGGCTTCGTCTATTCCGGGGCAGCATCCAAGGCACACCCAGGCCGTACACGCCACACCCATACGGGGGCGACGGCCCCTGACCTTGGACATGCCCCGCCCGGAAGGGGTGTACGCCTGTGCCCGCACTTGTGCTGCTCGGTGCTCAGTGGGGTGACGAAGGCAAGGGAAAGGCCACCGACCTGCTCGGTGGCTCCGTGGACTATGTAGTGCGCTACCAGGGCGGCAACAACGCCGGCCACACGGTCGTCGTAGGCGACCAGAAGTACGCGCTGCATCTCCTCCCTTCCGGGATTCTCTCCCCGGACTGTGTCCCGGTCATCGGCAACGGAGTCGTCGTCGACCCGTCGGTCCTGCTCTCCGAGCTGAGCGGTCTGAACGAGCGCGGCGTCGACACGTCGAAGCTGCTGATCAGCGGTAACGCGCACATCATCACGCCGTACAACGTGACCGTCGACAAGGTGACGGAACGCTTCCTCGGGAAGCGGAAGATCGGCACGACCGGGCGCGGCATCGGCCCGACGTACGCCGACAAGATCAACCGCACCGGCATCCGCGTCCAGGACCTCTACGACGAGTCGATCCTCCAGCAGAAGGTCGAAGCGGCGCTGGAGATCAAGAACCAGCTCCTCACCAAGCTCTACAACCGCCGCGCGATCGAGGCGGAGCAGATCGTGGAGCAGCTCCTGGAGCACGGCGAGAACATCAAGCAGTACGTCGCCGACACCACCCTGATCCTCAACGACGCGCTCGACGAGGACAAGGTCGTCCTCTTCGAGGGCGGCCAGGGCACGCTCCTGGACGTGGACCACGGCACGTACCCCTTCGTCACCTCCTCGAACCCGACCGCGGGCGGCGCCTGCACGGGTACGGGCGTGGGCCCGACGAAGATCAGCCGGGTCATCGGCATCCTCAAGGCGTACACGACCCGTGTCGGCGCGGGCCCGTTCCCGACCGAGCTGTTCGACCAGGACGGCGAGGACCTGCGCCGCATCGGCGGCGAGCGCGGCGTGACCACCGGCCGTGACCGCCGCTGCGGCTGGTTCGACGCCCCGATCGCCCGCTACGCCACCCGCGTGAACGGCCTGACGGACTTCTTCCTCACCAAGCTCGACGTCCTCACCGGCTGGGAGCAGATCCCGGTCTGCGTGGCGTACGAGATCGACGGCAAGCGCGTCGAGGAACTCCCCTACAGCCAGACCGACTTCCACCACGCGAAGCCGATCTACGAAATGCTGCCGGGCTGGTCCGAGGACATCACCAAGGCCCAGACCTTCTCCGACCTGCCGAAGAACGCGCAGGGCTACGTGAAGGCCCTGGAGGAGATGTCCGGCGCCCCGATCTCCGCGATCGGCGTGGGCCCGGGGCGCACGGAGACGATCGAGATCAACTCGTTCGTCTGATCCGCCCGCCCCGGGGTCTCCGGGGTTCAGCTCACTCGAAGGGGTGGGTCGCGCTGGAGTGCGACCCACCCCTTCGGCGTCTCCGGAAGACTGCCGGACATGACAGCGACCGGCGTTACCGTGGGAGGGCATCTCCGTCATGCCCGAGCGAGGAGTAGGCCGATGAGTGCGCAGCCGGTGGAGTCGAGCAGGCCGACGGTCACGTATCAGCAGCTCAGGGAATTGGCCGAGGAGTTCGAGGCCGTAGCGGAGAACCGTGACCACGTGGCACGGGCAGACATCACGAACCAGGAGATCACCGTCCACATGATGTCTCCCTCGAAGAAGCACGGGCGCATCGTCGTCATGATCGCGCGGCAGATCGAGAATCAGGACGAGACGGCCTTCACGTCCGCCGAATGCCGGGTCGACCACCCCGGCCTCGGCATGTGCCGGACCGCTGACCTGCTCGTCATGGAGCAGGAGGCTTACGAGCGCGAAGCCGACGACGACTTCGCGGTGTTCGCCCCCGATGCCTCGGTCGCCTTCGAGGTGGTGTCGCCCTCCAACCCGAGCAACGACCACGTCACCAAACTCCGCGACTACCCCCGCATGGGCATCCCCGTCTACGTGATCGTGGACCCCCGGGACGGCACGATCACGGTCCACTCCGGCCCGGACACCTCCGCCGGAGAGCCCTCCTACGCGGACACCCCGCGCCGCTACAAGTTCGGCGACACCGTCGAGGTGGGCCGGTGGACGCTCGAAACCGACGGGTTCCCCCGCTACCGCTGCTGACCGCCCCGCCGGACAGGCCCTAAGCGTCGTCCCCGCAGATCCGCAGCCCCTCCGGCGTCGCGCACGGGAGGTGGCCGTGGGTGCGGATGACGTCCAGGCCGGTGCCGCGGGCGTAGGCGAGGAAGCTGGAGGCCAGGGAGTCGGCGGGGGGCCGGCCGTAGGTGTAGGCGTACTCGATCTCGCGGTAGGGGTAGCCGCTCTTGTCCAGCCCCTCGACGGACGGCTCGTGGCCGTCGAGGTTGAGGCGGTGCAGGCCCTCTAGGCCCGCGGCGGAACGCAGTTCGCTGTAGCCGATGGCGCCGGGGATGCGGCCGACGGCGTCCAGGACCTGGTCGGTGGAGTCCAGCTCGCAGCGCGTGACGGGCACGGACGGGTCATCCCTGCTCAGGCAGTCGTTCGACGAGGCCTTGATCTCGAACGCGCCGCCGAGGACCCGGCGTTGGAGCGTGTCGCGTGTGCCCGAGCTTGAGCCGCGGCTGACCAGGACGACCGGCAGGTCGGGGCCGCCGAGCTGCTTCCAGTTGCGTACGTCGCCACGGTAGAGGCGGCGTACCTCGGGCCGGGTCAGATTGCGTATCCGTACGCGGTCGTTGAGGACCAGCGCGAAGACGGAGACCGCCACCCGCGTCTCCGCCAGACGCGGGAAGCCGTCGGACTTGGGCCCGTCGGAGAAGGTGAGGAGGGGCGGGGAGCCCTGCCCGCCCGTACGGCCCGCGCCCGTACGGCCCGCGCCCGTACGGCCCTCGCCCGCACCGCTCCCGCCCGACTTCTTCCCCTCGTCGTCCAGTTCGCGTATGCCCGCCGCGCTGCCGTGCGCGGCGACCGTGATGTCGGAGCCCGGGCAGTCCTTCTCGTACTTGTCCGCCAACTCCTCGGCGACCGGCGCGAACGCCGTCGAGCCGAGCACCGTCAGCTCGCCCGTCGCACACTCGATGGGCGGCGGGCTCGCGTCCCGCAGCACGATGATCGAGGCCAGCGCGGTGACGGAGAGCGTGAGCAGGACGGTCAACAGCTGTGCGGGCCGGGAGAAGAGCGGCGGTTTGTCGTCGGGGGTCGTCGAGCGGTTGGGCCGCACCTCACCCGCCTGGATGCCGCCGGACATGGTGACCTCGCCGCCGACGGGCCCGCCGGTGAGCAGCACGAGGAGCTTGTAGTGCTGACCCCGGTTGAGCGGGACGCGCGGGATGTGCAGCGTGCTCCCCTCGTACCGCAGGCCCGCGCCCGCAGTGAAGTGCTCCATGAGGGGGTCGGCACCGGTCGGCGCGGTCACCGCGAGGCCGCGGATGGTGCGGCCGGTGAAGACGGCGGTGAGTCCGTGCAGGGCGCGGCCGGTGTAGTCGGCGTCGGTGATGGACTGCGAGCCGTCGTTCTCGACGCGGAGCAGGACGAGCGTGGCGTCGGACATCTCGGGGGTCTCGTCGAAGAGGCCGAGGCGCGCGTTGGCGCCGCCCGTACGGACGTTGTCCCCTATGGCCGTGTCCATCTGGACGCGGTAGCCGACGCGTTTGCGGCGCGGCACCCGGCGTTCGTACCAGAGCGCCCCGACGGTGGCGAGCAGGCCGAGGGCGGCCGTGAGCACGGCGATGGTGTTCTCGGTGCTCAACCAGTCCATGGGCGGTGACGGTAGGCGGCCCGTGGGGGGCGCGGGCCGCCTTCGCCGTCCTGTCGGATGCTGTTCGCCGGCGGTTCAGACCGACGTACGCGGATCCGGCGCGGGGGCGGGCCGGCGGGGCCGTCCGGCGCGGGGTCAGCCCGACCTGGTGTACGTCAGCTCGCCCGTGCCGTCCGTGTTCGCGCGGCGCAGCTTGCCGTTGCCGAGGATCGTCACGACGCTCGCCTTGCCGGGTGTGCAGGCCGACATGGGCTCGCCGACCGTGACGTCGGTCGGGCCGATGTGCAGCCGCTCGTCGGACGCGGACTCCAGCTTGCCCTCGAAGACGCAGCGGTACGTGCCGCCGTCCTCCGTCGGGCCCTCGGCTATCAGCGACAGGGCCGTCTCGCCGGTCTCGCCCTGCTGGAGGGTGAGGCGGCGTGTGTGGTGGCCGTGCTGGTTGTCGAGGCCGCCGGACCACGTGCCCAGGTACTTGTCCGGCACCGTGCCCTCGTCCTCGGTGGGCGTCGGGTCCGGGCTCGTCGGGTCCACGGGCGGCGAGCTGGTGCCGGGGGTGCGCGGGGCGCTGCTCGTGGGGCTCTTGGCGTCGTCGCCCCGCTTCGTCTCGTCGCCGTCGCCGTTCATGACGGCGTAGACGGTGCCGCCCGCTCCGATGGCCACTATCAACGCGACGACGATCAGCGCCGCCGTCGCACGGCCGCTGCGGGGCGGCGGTTCGGGCGACGGGGTGGGCATGGGGGTGTACATGCCGGGGCCGTAGGGGGGAGTGGGGCCGTAGCCGGGCGGGGGCTGGTGGGGGTAGCCGTACGCGGCGGGCTGGGGGTGCTGCTGCGGGTGCTGGGGATAGCCGTACGAGGGGGCGCCCGGCGGCGGCGTGGGCGGCGGGGCCTGGCGGGACACCATGGTGGGGAGGTGGTCGAGCGGGGCGGCGCCGGGTGAGCCGGGGGGAGGGGGAGTCTCCCCGCCTCCGGGGGCGACCGGAGCGGCCGCTCCGGGGGCAGGCGCGCCCGCGCTCGCGGCCGCCGCTTCGGGGGAGGCGGCCGCGGGACTCTCCGAGGGCCCACCTGCGGGGCTCGCGTCCGAGGGGCTCGCGTCCGAGGGGCCGTTGGCTCTCGCACCGGCCCCGCCCTCGGCACCCGCACCCGCAGCTCCCACGGCACCGGCGGCACCGGCGACTCCTACGGCACCCGCCGCGTCCGCCGTACCCGCGCCCGGCTCATCCGGATCCTCCGCGTCCAGCAACTGCACCGCGTGCCGCCCCAACTGGGCGACGAGCGCCCCCGGCAGCCAGGGGTCGAGCGTGGTGCCCCCGGCGCTGAGGGTGTCCTGCGCGCCCGTCCGCTCCAGGACGTCGTCGAGGGAGGGCCGTGACGCGGGGTCCTTGCGCAGGCACAGCGCGATCAGCTCGGCCAGGTTCTCCGGGAGCCCCGTCAGGTCCGGCTCCTCCTGCGCGATGCGGAACATCAGGGCGTGCACCCCGCTGTTGGCCGTACCGAAGGGCAGCGCGCCGGACGCCGCGTACGCCAGGACGGAGCCGAGGCAGAACACGTCGCACGCCGGGGTGATGCGGTCCCCGCGCACCTGTTCGGGCGCCATGAAGCCGGGCGAGCCGACGAGCGCGCCGGTGCGGGTGAGGCCGCCGTCGGTGACCGTCTCCAGGGCGCGGGCGATGCCGAAGTCGATGACGCGCGGGCCGTCGATCGTGACCAGCACGTTCGACGGCTTGAGGTCGCGGTGGACGATGCCCGCCGCGTGGATGTCCTTGAGGGCGTTGGCGAGCCCGGCCCCGAGGATGTTCACCGAACGCTCGGGCAGCGGGCCGTGGTCGCGCGAGACGACGGTCTGGAGCGAGGGCCCGGCCACGTACCCCGTGGCGACCCACGGGATCGCCGCCTCGGTGTCCGCGTCCAGGACGGGCGCCGTCCACGCGCCGCCGACCCGCCGCGCGGCCTGCACCTCCTGCCGGAAGCGGTTCCTGAACTCGTCCTGTTCGGCCAGCTCCTGGCGGACCAGTTTGACCGCGACCGTACGCCCCCTGCCGGACCGCGCGAGGTACACCTGCCCCATGCCGCCCGCACCGAGCCGCGCCAGCAGCCGATACGCGCCGATCCGCTGTGGATCTCCGGGCCCGAGCTTTTCCATCGCGGCACCGACCTCCCCCATTGGTGTGCAACAGGGTGAGGATAGTGCGGAGCTGGGACAGCGTGGCCCGCCCCGCCCTCTACGGTTCCGTAACGGGTTCCGCCACCGCTTCCGGATCCGGGGCGGAGAGCGCGTCCAGGACCTCGGACAGGCGTTCCAACGAGCGTACGGTCGCGGCGAGTTCGGCCTCGCCGAGCATCGTCGAGAGCCATCCGGCCAGCTCCGCGTGGCCCGGTTCGATCTTCGCCACCGCCGCCCTGCCGCCGGCCGTGGGGCGCAGCAGCTTGGCGCGGCGGTGCGCGGGGTTCGGCACGTACTCGGCGAGGCCCTCGCGCACGAGGAGGTCCGCCACGCGCTGCACGCTCTGCCGGGTGATCCCCATCGCGCGGGCGATCCCCGCCACCGGCAGCGGCTCGCGCAGCACGGCGCCGAGCACCTGCCACCAGGCGGCGGTGAGCCCGGCGGGCCTTGCCAGCTCCTCGGAGCGGGCGAGGAACTGCCCGTTCAGCCGGAAGACGGTCAGCGCCGCCCGACTGAGCAGCTCCTGCGGGTCCCGGTGTGCGGACCCGGCCTGGTCGTGGCGGGCGGCGGCGGAAGCCGGGTCACGGCGTGCGGAGTCGGTCATCGTCCCGCCCCGCTCACGAGTTCAGCGTCTCGTACGCCGCCGGGTCCGAGTCGTGGAAGAGGCGGTACCAGGCGTCGAGCTTCTCGCCCTCGAAGACGTCACCGAGCCGCCCGAAGACCTCCCGCGCGAACGCGACCGGCTCGGTCGGGCCCGCCGTGATCAGGTCGCCGTCGGTGACCGCGTCCGCCTCGACATACCGCTCGCCGCCCCTGTAGCCGGAGGCCGCCAGATACATCGCCGCGCCGCTGGTGTGCGCCCGCTCGTCGAGCAGCCCCTCGCGGGCGAGCCCCGCCGTGGCCCCGCAGATCGCGGCGACCGGCACCCCCGCGTCGAGGAAGGTGCGGGCCGTGCGGGCGAAGGGCGCGAGGTCGTCGCTCGTGTCCCAGAGGTCGGCGCCCGGCAGGATCAGCAACGAGCTGTCCTCGGGCCGCAGTTCGGCGAGCGACAGGGCGGGCTGGACGCACAGGCCGCCGATGGAGGTGACCGGGGCGGCCGAGGGGCCGACCGTGCGGATCTCGTGGCCGACGCGGGCGAGCCACGCCGTGGTGTGGCCGGTCTCCCAGTCGGCGAAGGTGTCGTAGACGGCGAGGTGTACGGGCTTGCGGGACATCAGGGCCTCCGTTGGCTGCGTGTCGTGCGCTGTGTGCGACTGCGTGCCGTGCTCTGCGTACGTAAGTATGCTGTCAAAACGACAACATGCTGTCAAGAGGTGGGAGCGAACCTTGCCGCGCCGGCTCACCCCACTGGGCGCTCCCCGCTTTCGTGGAGGCGGGGGTGGGCGGAGGTTGGGCGCATGAACACCACACTCAAAGCAGCGTTCGTCTCCGGCGTCCTGGTCCTCGCGGCTCTCGGCGCGGCCGGTGCGGCGCAGGCCGACGCACCCCTGGACCCGGCTCCCCCGGCCGCCGACAACGGCGCCGCGAACGGCATCGGCTTGCCCTCCGTCGGCACCCTGCCCGCCACCGGCCTGCCCGCCAATGGCCTGGCCGACCCCGGCGGCGCCACCAACGGAGTGGCCCAGCCCCCCAACGGCCTGCCCCTTGCCCATACCGCGCCCCTCACCGACCTGCTCCCCAAAACCCCGCCCACCAACGCCCAGCTCCCCGTCGGGGGCCTGCCGACCCAGCCCTAGGGACAGGCTCTCCCCTGAGATGGCCCCGCCCCGGCGGGGCCATCTCCATGCCCGCTCCATGGCCGGCGCCCACCCGCGCAGCCCTTAACGCCCGGCAGAGGCGCCCTTAACCCGCCGGTCCCTAGCGTCCCGGCCATGGACAGCACACTGAACCTCAGCGCCCTCGGCGCCCACCTGGGCCTCGACCTGGCCGCCGTCGCGCTCCTGACCTTCGGCGTCTTCTATCCCCGGCACCACAGGCGCGAGCTGGTCCCCGCGTACCTCGCCCTGAACGTCGCGCTGTTCGCCGTGGTCGCCGGGCTCGGGACCGTCGGCGGCGACGGCGGGCTCGCGCTCGGGTTCGGGCTCTTCGGGGTGCTCTCCATCGTGCGGCTGCGCTCCGACGCGCTCCAGCACCAGGAGGTCGCGTACTACTTCATCACCCTCGTACTCGGCCTGCTCTGCGGCCTTCCCGCGCTCAGCCTGCCGGTGGCGGCGCTGCTCTCCGGCGTACTGCTCGTCGTGATGTACGGCGCCGACCACCCGCGGCTCTTCGCGCGCGACCGGCGCGCGGTCGTCACGCTCGACGCCGTCTACCGCGAGGAGGGCGCGCTCCGGGCCGAGCTGGCGCGGCGCCTGGGGGAGCCGCTGGGATGGACCGTCCAGGAGGTGGATTACGTACGCGACCTCATGGTCCTGGAAGTCCGCTTCCGTCAGCCGGAACCTTCGCGGCGGCGTGGGGAGTTGACGATACGACGACGCACGACCCGGTCCCGCACGATCGCCCCCAGCCACCCGAAGGAGACCGTGTGAACCCCGCCGTACGCGCCATCGGCCGCGCCGCGCTCGCCGCGCACCCCATCGCGCTGGACGAGGTGAACGCCCGGGCGGAGCTGCTCGCCCGCTTCGACAACAGCTATCTCGTGCCCGTGGAGATCTTCGAGGACCTCGCCGCGCTGCTGACCGACCCCCGCAGGGCCCATGGCCCCTTCCGGGCGCTCAGCATCGGCGGCAAGCGGTGGTTCCGGTACCACTCGACGTACTACGACACCCCTGACCTGGAGACCTTCCACGACCACCGGCAGGGCAGGCGGCTGCGCTACCGCATACGTGAGCGGGTCTACCAGGACAGCGGCGAGCGGCAGTTCGAGATCAAGCTGAAGAGCGGGCGGGGCGAGACCATCAAGCACCGGCAGCGTCTCGAAGGCGGCGACCACGCCCTGGACGGGGCGCGGCAGGACTTCCTCGCCGGGGTGCTGCGCGGGTCGTACGGCATCGAGGCCCCGGAGGGCCTCACCGCCTCGCTCGTGACCGACTACCAGCGGGCGACCTTCGTGGCGGACGGGCAGCGCGTCACGTGCGACGCGGGGCTGGTCGTGCGGGACACCGCGACGGGGCGGACGGCGGCCGCCGACAGCGGGCTCGTCCTCGTCGAGACGAAGACCAAGGGGCAGCTGACCGAGGCCGACCGCGTGCTGCACCGGTTCGGGGTGCGGGCCGCGGAGTTCACCAAGTACTGCGGGGGGTATGCGGCGGTCCGGCCCGAGCTGGGGATCAACCGGTGGGCGCGGGCGGTGCGGACGGCGTTTCCCCGGTCGGCGTTTCCCCGGGGGGCGGGGCCCCTCCCTCTCGGGACGGGGTTCCCTCGCGGGGCGCGGGCGGGAACGTGAGCGTGACGCGGGCACCCTCGGACGTGCTCGCCGTCTCGAAGCGGCCGCCCGCCTCCTCGGCGGTGCGGCGGGCGATGTCCAGGCCGAGGCCCGTGGACCCGGCGCCGCTCGTCCCGCGGCCGGGGGCGGTCGCGCCGGGGAAGCCGGGGCCCTCGTCCGTGACGGTCAGCTCCGCCTCGTGGGCCGGGGTGACGACGACCGTGAGGGCGAACGCCGTGCCCTGCGGCGTGTGGTCCAGGACGTTGCCTATCAGCGCGTCGAGCGCGGCGACGAGTTCGTCCTCCGGCACGGGGACCTGAACCGCGTGGGCGGGGGTCGTGGTGCTGGTGGCGCGGTTCTGGTCCTCGGCCAACGGCGCCCAGAACGCGGCGCGTTCGCGCGCCACCGCCGCCAGGTCGGCGCGCGGCGCCTCGCGCAGGGGGCGCCGCGCCTTGCGGATCACGTCGTCGACGCTGTGCTCCAGGGCGAGGACGTCGGCGGCGATGCGGTGCGCCTCGTCCGGGTCCCGCAGGGTCTCGGCGTCCAGGCGCAGGGCGGCCATCGGGGTCCGCAGTCGGTGGGCCAGGTCGGCGGCGTTCTCCCGCTCGGCGGCGAGCAGGGTGTCGATGCGGGCGGCGAGGCGGTTCAACTCGCCTGCCACGAGACGTAGTTCGGGCGGGCCCTCCGGCGTGGCGCGGGCCGTCAGGTCACCGGCGGCCAGCCGGTCCGCGGTGCGGGCGAGGCGACGGGTCGCGCCGACGAGCCGCGCGCCCAGCCGGTCGGCCAGGAGGAGCCCCAGGAGTACGAGACCCACGCCGATGCCCGCCAGGACGAGCCAGGAGGCGAGCGTACCGGCGTACAACTGCCGCTCGCTGAGCGTCACTTGCACGACCGCGGTGCCGTTCTTCGCGCCCTGCACGGGCACGAGGACCAGGCGGCCGCCGGACTCGGGTTCGTAGGTGAAGGCGCGGCCGGTGCGGGCGAGGCGGACCGGGTCGGTCTCCTGGTGCACGCGCGGGCCGATGACGGTGTCGTCCGCGAGGATGAGCGAAGTGGCAGGCAGATTCGTGCCGTTGACGCTCTCCACCGTCTGCTCGGCGGACGCGCGCTCGTCGGCGGTGGCCAGGGCGGGGCCCAGGGCGTGGGCGACCCACTGGGCACGCGCGGTGGCCTCGGCCGTGGCGCGGTCGGCGGCGTGGGTGCGGGTGAGGAGGGTGAGGGGGACGAGGAGGGCGGCGAGGACGAGGGCGGTGGTGGCCGCGGTCAGCAGGAGGAGGCTGCGGCGCATCAGTCGGTGTCCTCGGGGGCGGTCAGTTTGACGCCCACCGTGCGGACCGTGTGGAGGTAGCGGGGGCGCTGGGCCGTCTCGCCGAGTTTGCGGCGGAGCCAGGAGAGGTGGACGTCCACCGTCTTGTCGGCGCCGCCCAGCGGCTGCTGCCAGACCTCGGCGAGGAGTTCGCGGCGGGACACGACCTGTCCGGGGCGGCGGGCGAGGTGGGCGAGGAGGTCGAACTCGCGGGGCGTCAGGTCGATGGGCGTGCCGTCGAGGGTGACCTCGCGGGAGGCCGGGTCGACGCGGAGCCCGCCGACGCGCAGCGGCTCCTCGGTCTCCGTCACGCCGAGGCGCCGCAGGACGGCCTTGACGCGCGCGTCCAACTGGGCGGCGCCGAACGGCTTCACGATGTAGTCGTCCGCCCCGGCCTCCAGGACCGTCACCATCTCCGGCTCGTCGTCGCGGGCCGTCGCCACGATGACGGGGACGTCGCTGATCGCGCGCAGCATCCGCAGCACCTGCGCCCCGTCGACGTCGGGCAGCCCCAGGTCCAGGACGACCAGGTCGGGACGGCTGGTGACGGCGGCGTCGAGCCCCGCCATGCCGCTGGGCGCGGTCGCCACCGCGTGCCCCTTGTCGCGCAGGGCACGCACCAGGGCGCCGCGGAGCTGGGGGTCGTCCTCGACGACGAGAAGGTGCGCCATACAACCACCGTAGTGAGGGGCATTGGCCGGGGTTTAACCGGGCGTTAGGAAACGATGCGGCACAGTGGCGGGATGAGGAAGTGGCGGAGCGCGGTCGTCACGGCGGCGTGGGTGGCCGTCGGCACGGCGGCGGGGGCGCTGGGTGCCTGGCAGTTGGCCGGTTCGGACAGCGGGGGCGGCGCGGCGCACAGCCGTCCGCTGGACGAGGCGGCGGTGCGTGAGGCGCTGGCCAGGGCGTCGGAGGGGCGGCAGGCCTCGCGGACACCGGCCAGGGAACCCGCGCCCTCACCCTCATCCTCGTCCTCCCCCTCCCCCTCGCCCGAACGCTCCACGGTCCGCTTCACCGGCGGCGCGGCGACGGTGGAGTGCCGCCCGGACGGCACCGTCAGACTCGTCTCCTGGAGCCCGGCGGACGGCTTCCACATCGACGACGACGTGGAGCGGGGCCCGGCGGCGGTCGCCCGCCTGGAGGCGGAGCCGGGCGACGACGACGAGCGGGAAGACCTCGCCTACGACATCCGCTGCACGGCGCAAGGCCCACGGGCGAGGGTGACCCCGGACCGGGACGAGGACTAACCCCGGCAGCTCCTCACCTGCGGCCGGTCCCCCATTGCGCGCGCAGTTCCCCGCGCCCCTTCGGGGCACGTACGAGCGCCCCGAAGGGGCGCGGGGAACGGCGCGAGCAACCACGACGGACCGGCAGATCCCAACTGAGGCCCCCCGGCCCGACACTGTGTCGGGTTCCGCTTCCGAGGCCAGACAGGACGCCCATGTCCTGTCCACACCGTGGACATTTACCCTCGGCCCCATGACCCCTCAGCCGAATCCGCAGGTCGGCGCCGCCGTGAAGGCCGCGGACCGCGCACATGTCTTCCACTCCTGGTCCGCACAGGAACTCATCGACCCGCCGGCCATCGCCGGCGCCGAAGGCTCGTACTTCTGGGACTACGAAGGAAACCGCTACCTGGACTTCACCAGCGGCCTCGTCTTCACCAACATCGGGTACCAGCACCCGAAGGTCGTCGCCGCGATCCAGGAACAGGCCGCGACGATGACGACGTTCGCGCCCGCCTTCGCCGTCGAGGCCCGCTCGGAGGCCGCGCGCCTCATCGCCGAGCGGACCCCGGGCGACCTGGACAAGATCTTCTTCACCAACGCCGGCGCCGACGCCGTCGAACACGCCGTACGCATGGCCCGTCTGCACACGGGCCGTACGAAGGTCCTCTCGGCGTACCGCTCGTACCACGGCGGCACCCAGCAGGCCATCAACCTCACCGGCGACCCGCGCCGCTGGGCCTCCGACAGCGGCGCGGCGGGCGTGGTCCGCTTCTGGGCGCCGTTCCTGTACCGCTCCCGCTTCTACGCGGAGAACGAGCGGCAGGAGTGCGAGCGGGCCCTCCAGCACCTGGAGGACACCATCGTCTTCGAGGGCCCGCAGACCATCGCCGCGCTCATCCTGGAGACGATCCCCGGCACCGCGGGCATCATGACCCCGCCGCCCGGCTACCTCGCGGGCGTCCGCGAGATCTGCGACCGGTACGGCATCGTCTTCATCCTCGACGAGGTCATGGTCGGGTTCGGGCGGACCGGCAAGTGGTTCGCCGTGGACCACTTCGAGGGCGTCGTGCCGGACCTGATGACGTTCGCGAAGGGCGTGAACTCGGGTTACGTCCCGCTGGGCGGCGTCGCGATCTCCGGTGCCATCGCCGAGACCTTCGCGAGGCGGCCCTACCCGGGCGGTCTGACGTACTCCGGGCATCCGCTGGCCTGCGCCGCCGCGGTCGCCACGATCCAGGTCATGGAGGAGGAGGGGGTCGTCGAGAACGCGGCCCGGCTGGGCACGGAGCTGATCGGCCCGGGGCTCGCGGACCTCGCCGAGCGGCACCCGAGTGTGGGGGAGGTGCGGGGGCTCGGCATGTTCTGGGCGCTGGAGCTGGTGAAGGACAGGCGGACGCGGGAGCCGCTGGTGCCGTACAACGCCTCCGGGGAGGCGAACGCTCCCATGGCGGCGTTCGGCGCCGCGGCGAAGAAGCACGGCCTGTGGCCGTTCATCAACATGAACCGCACTCATGTGGTGCCGCCGTGCACCATCACGGAGGCGGAGGCGAAGGAGGGCCTCGCGGTGCTGGACGCAGCGCTCACGGAGGCGGACGCGCACGTCTCCTGACCCCACGCCCCCAGGTGGCCCCGCACCGTCTCCCCCGGCCGGCGCGGGGCCTTTCCACGCGCCGGCCTCCGAGGCCTCCCCGGGTGTGACGGCCCGCGTGGCCTCCGGCCGTGACGGCCTGTGCGGCCTGTGCGGCCTGCCCGGCCTGTGCGGCCTCCCCGGCCTGCCCGGCCTGTGCGGCCTGCCCGGCCTGTGCGGCCTGCCCGGCCTGTGCGGCCTGCGAGGCCTCCGAGGCCTGCGAGGCCTCCCTGGTGTGAGGGCCTGCGTGGCCTCCCCGGCGTGACGGCCCGCGCGGCCTGCCCGGCCTGACAGCCTGTGTGGCCCCCGGCTGTGACGGCCTGTGCGACCTCCCCCGGCGCCGCGACCCCCGGCCGTGACGGCCCGCCCGCCTCCCCGGCCTGGGCCCCGGGCACCTCCCCGGGCATGCCGAGCCGTCACCCGTTCGCCGCCCTCGGCCCCCGTCGCTCGCCACCCCGGAGCCTCGCCCCATGCCGCCCTCGGCCCCCGCCGCTCGCCACCCCCGGGCCTCGCCCCATGCCGCCCTCGGCCCCCGCCGCTCGCCACCCCGGGCCCCCGCCACACACCACCCCGGGCCCCTGCCACAAGCCACCCCCACCCCCCGCCGCTCACCACCCCCACCCCCCGCCGAAGGCACCACACCAGGCCCCCCAACCCCCCACCGCGTACTCTGACAAGCCCGCGCCCCTCCGCAGGGCCCAGCAAAACGACCGCTCAAGGCGACCACGCCAGACTCCGTGGGGGAACCCAGATGCCCGGCACCGACGGCCCCGCCGTCATCCGCAGCACTCTGCGCCAGCAGATCGCCGACGCCCTCCGCGACGAGGTCCTCGCGGGCCGGCTGGAGCCGGGTCAGGAGTTCACCGTCAAGGAGATCGCCGAGCAGTACGGCGTCTCGGCGACCCCCGTCCGCGAGGCCCTGGTGAACCTCACCGCCCAGGGCCTCCTCGACGCCGACCAGCACCGCGGCTTCCGTGTCCACGAGCACACGCTGGCCGACTACCGCGGCATGCTGGAGGCCCGCAGCCTCATAGCCGACGGCATGTTCCGCGACCTCGCGGAGAACCCCGCGACCCACGACGACAAGGCCGACGCCCTGCTCTCCGTACGCCGCAGGGGCGAGGAAGCGGCCCGCGCGGCCTGTGCGGGCGACCTGAACGTCCTCATCGGCTACGACCTCCGCTTCTGGCGCGAGCTGAGCACCCTCTTCGGCAACCCCTACCTCTCCGACTTCCTGCACCGCCTGCGCGTGAAGTCCTGGGTCTGCGCCGTCACCCACCTGCGCCGCTGGAGCGAGGGCGGCGGCGGTGACCTGCGCGGCGCCCTCTGGTCACGCCACACCGAGCTGGTGGACGCCCTGGTGCGCCGCGACCCGGCGGGCGCCCACGCGATCGTCGTGGAGTACAACGCGCACTCCCTCTCCCTCATCGAGCGGCTGGCCGCGGCATGAGCACGGAACCGAACACCGGCCAAACGCCAACCCCGTCCCCGACGCCAACCCCAACCCCGCCCTCGGCCCCGGAACTGACCGTCGTCGTCCCCGCGTACAACGAGGAGCGCCGCCTCGCCCCCACCCTCGCCGCGATCAAGGCGCACCTGGACGGCCCGGACCAGGGCGAGTGGGAGCTGATCGTCGTGGACGACGGCTCCACCGACCGCACCGCCGAGATCGCCGCGGAGGCGTCCGCCGCCGACCCCCGCGTCCACCTCATCCGCGGCGACCGCAACCGCGGCAAGGGCCACGCCCTGCGCCAGGGCGTCCTCGCCTCCTACGGCCGCCGCGTCCTGATCACCGACGCCGACCTCGCCGCGCCCATAGAAGAGCTGGACCACCTCGACAAGGCGCTCGCCGACGGCCACACGGCGGCGATCGGCTCCCGCGCCCGCCCCGGCGCGACCATCGGCGCCCACCAGCACCGCCTGCGCGAGTTCCTCGGACGTACCGGCAACTTCCTCATACGCTCGGTCGCCGTCCCCGGAATCCGCGACACCCAGTGCGGCTTCAAGCTCTTCGACGGCGACCGTGCCCGCGAGGCCTTCGCCGCGTCCCGGCTGCGCGGCTGGGGGATAGACGTCGAGATACTCCAGTACTTCCGCCGGGCGGGCTGGCCGGTCGCCGAGGTCCCCGTGCGCTGGTCGCACCAGGAGGGCTCGAAGGTCAGGCCGCTGGACTACGTCAGGGTCCTCGCCGAACTGACCGCCCTCAAGGCCCGCGCGATCCGCCGCGCCGACGTCCTCGTCGCGCTCCTCTTCCTGGCCCTGTCGGTCACCCTCTACGCCCAGCGCTGGATATCCCCCGCGTCCCGCTACTTCCCCGACTCCATGCAGGACCAGAACCAGTGGGAGTGGTTCTTCGCGGTGACGGCCGACAACGTCCGCCACCTCGACAACCCGCTCTTCACCACCCTCCAGAACTTCCCCGACGGCGTGAACCTCATGGCCAACACGGTCATGCTCGGCCTCTCCGTCCCCCTCGCCCCCGTGACCTGGCTCCTCGGCCCCGCGGTCGCCCTGAACGTGGCGATGACCGGGGGCCTGGCCGCCACCGCCGTCGCCTGGTACTGGCTGATCCGCAGGCGCCTGACCGCCCACCGGGGCGCCGCCGCCGTCGGCGCGGCCCTCGCCGCCTTCGCGCCCCCGATGGTCAGCCACGCCAACGCCCACCCGAACTTCATCGTCCTGTTCATGATCCCGCTGATCATCGACAGGGCGCTGCGGCTGTGCGAGGGCACCCGTGTCGTACGCGACGGAGTCGTCCTCGGCCTCCTCGCGACGTACCAGATCTTCCTCGGCGAGGAACCCCTGCTGCTCGCGGCGCTCGGCATGCTGCTCTTCGCGCTCGCGTACGCGGCCGTACGAAGAGACGTGGCGAGGGAGGCCTGGCGCCCGCTGGCCCGCGGCATCGGCATCGCCCTCGCGGTCGCGCTCCCGCTGGTCGCCTACCCCCTCCACTGGCAGTTCTTCGGCCCGCAGAGCTACCAGAGCGTGCTGCACGGCGACCACGCGGGCAACAGCCCGCTCGCCTTCCTCTCCTTCGCGGAACGCTCCCTCGCGGGCGCCGCGGAGACCTCCGACCCCCTCGCCCTGAACCGCACCGAGCAGAACGCCTTCTACGGCTGGCCGCTCACCGCCCTGGCCTTCGCGATCGTCGTACGACTGTGGGAGCGCGCGGTCGTCAAGGCGCTCGCCTGCACGGTGCTCGGGGCGGCGCTGCTCTCGCTCGGCCCGAAATTCCGCGTCCCCCTCACGGACATCGTCCTCCCCGGACCCTGGGCCCTGATCCGCCACCGCCCGCTCTTCGAGTCCGTCATCGAGGGACGCGTGGCGATGGTGTGCGCCCCGGCGCTCGGCATGCTCCTCGCCCTGGCCCTCGCCCGCCTGCTGACCCGGGACAAGGCACCCGCCGGCCGCTACGCGGGCGTCGCCGCGGTCGCCCTCGCCCTGCTGCCGATCGTGCCCGTGCCGCTCGACGCCGTGGACCGGGCCGAGGTGCCGCCGTTCATCGCGCGGGGCACCTGGCGCGCGTATCTGGGCCCGCACGAGACCCTCGTACCGATCCCCGTGCCCGACGCCGCCCACGCGGAGGCCCTGCACTGGCAGACCGTCGCCGACCTCGGTTTCCGCTTCCCGGGCGGCTACTTCAACGGCCCCTGGGGCCCGGACCGCGTCGGCATCTACGGCCCCTCGCCCCGCAACACCTCCACCCTCCTGCGCCAGGTCAGCGACTCGGGCCAGGTCCCGAAGGTCACCCGGGCCTGGCGTGAGGCGGCCCGCGAGGACCTGGAGTTCTGGAAGGCGGGCCTCCTCGTCCTGCCCCCGCAGCCGAACGAGGCGGCTCTGCGCACGACCGTCGACGCGCTTGTGGGGCAGCGGGCGCGGTGGGTGGACGGCGTGTGGGTATGGGACTTGTACGAAGGCCGTGGCGACGACCGGGTCGCGCACGGGGGCAGCTAGCGGGCCCGGGGCGCGACTACGCTGCCTGCACGCGAGGCAACGCACAGCTACTCAGCACAGCGCAACGCACGTACCGACCCATGTCCCCGACCCCGCCCCCTACCCCGACCCGAGGAGTCTTCTTGGCCTGCGACCTGTGGCTGGTCCCGCTCGTCGACGTGTTGTGCCACAGCCCCGACAACCCCTTCGCGGAAGAGATCGCCGCCTACGACAAAGCGCTGCACGAGGCCGGCTACCCGCCCGTACCCGTCTTCTCCTACATGCCGGGCCTCTCCGGCGACGTCGCCCCGGTCGCGGGGTTCGACTACGACGCGCTGCACTTCCTGCGCCGCGCCTACCTGCTGCGCATCTGCGGCCTTGAGGTCACGCCGGTGGACGAACTGGGCGGCGACTACGAGCAGTTGCTGGAGATGTTCGACGCCACGGCCCAGCAGTCGCACCTGGTCTGGCACTACGACCACGCGGGCGCGTACGTCCCCGTGGACTTCCCCGCGCCGCTGTCCAACGACGAACTCCTCACCGGCGGGGGCCCGTTGGGCTCCTCCCAGGCGCTCCTGCGCGAGCTGGAGTTCGTCGCCCCGTCGATCGGCATAGACCCCGCGAACCCGCCCCTGGCCCCGGCCCCGCCGGCGCACCCCACGTCCCTGGAGGAACCGGCGGCCCCGGCCCCTCCGGACGCGAGCCCGTTCGCCAGAGAACGCCACGTCTGGCTGGGCCTGCACGCGGCGACGACAAGAAGCCTCGCCCAAGGCTCAATGATCATCTACAGCTGAGCACGGTGGGGAAGCCCGTCCGGCGTTTGAGGACGAACCCGGCGAAGCCGGTGACAGGCCCGCCAAAAGCAGCCGGTGACTACCTGGGTTCTGGCGGCCGCTGCCGAGGCATGTTCGGCCGCGCCCCCGGCGGCAACGGAAACCGCCCGGGCGGAGACGGCACCTCCCGGGCGGCCCCGCGCACCATCGCCTGCATGACCAGCGGCACGGGCCCCGCCCGGAACTCCACCATCCAGTCCGACGTCTCGGCCCGCACCAGCTCCGTCACGTCCTCGGAGAACCTCCGCAGCACCCCGAGGCACCGCTCCGCCGCCTCCCCCGCGGTCCCCTCCGTCGGCCCGAGCACCTCCCGCACGCTCTCCGTGGCCCAGTCGAACTGCAACGCCTGCAACCGCCGCTGCACGGCCTGCGCGGTCGCCACGTCCCGCATCCACCCGGACGTCAGCCCGAAGAACCGGTCGCACCCCACGCACGCCACCCCGGCAAGCAGCGAGACGAACCCCCACGTGGCCACCCCCGCCGCCGCCCCGGCCAGATCGAGCAGCGGCAGCACCCCGGCCCCCGCCGCCCCCAGCGCGGTCCCCGCCCGCAGCAGCCGCGCCCCGCGCCGCTTCCAGCCGCGGTCCGTGAGGTACCACTCGGCGGTGTCCAGGGCGCCCCGCTCCACCCAGCGGTACAGCTCGTCGAGGCGCGCGGCGGGCTCTCCCCAGTCGCCGAGCGGAAAAGTCCGCCCGGTCAGGTCCCCGAGACGCTGCCCGCCCGCACCGGCACCCGCCCCCGCACCCTGCCCCTCGGGGGGCACCCCATCGGGCTGCATCTCCGGCTGGCTCACCCGGCACTCCTCTACGAGATCCCTGACTGTTCCCTGCGGGGCTGTTCCCTGCGGTGGCGCAACGTTTTCCGGCCGATGCGGTGGCACAAGTCCTACCGCCCAATGGGTGGCCCTGAGCGCCGTTTCACGGCTTTTCCGCCCGGAAGAGGTGCTTGATCAGGTATAGGAAGACGGCTGATCTCACTCGAAAGAGTGCTGGGGCGACGGCACCCCTGACCACGTAGGCTCGTTTCAGGCGGAAACCCCGCCTCGTGGACCCGTAGGAAAGGGAGCTGATCGTGATCCCCGGTGGTGGCCAGCCCAATATGCAGCAGCTGCTTCAGCAGGCCCAGAAGATGCAGCAGGACCTCGCGACCGCGCAGGAGGAGCTGGCGCGCACGGAGGTCGAAGGACAGGCGGGCGGCGGGCTCGTCAAGGCGACGGTCACCGGCTCCGGTGAGCTGCGCGGCCTGGTGATCGACCCCAAGGCCGTGGACCCGGAGGACACCGAGACGCTGGCGGACCTGGTGGTCGCGGCGGTCCAGGCGGCCAACGAGAACGCGCAGACGCTCCAGCAGCAGAAGCTCGGCCCGCTGGCCCAGGGCCTGGGCGGCGGAGGCATCCCGGGCCTTCCCTTCTAAGAAACCCCCCGGCCAACTACCGTACGTAGAGAGTCGGCAACCTCCTCAGGACCACCGGGTCCCGGGATCTCAAGGAAAGGCGTTCCGTTGTACGAAGGCGTGGTTCAGGACCTCATCGACGAGTTGGGCAGGCTGCCCGGCGTCGGTCCCAAGAGCGCGCAGCGGATCGCCTTCCACATCCTCCAGACGGAGCCCACGGACGTTCGCCGGCTCGCGCACGCCCTCCTTGAGGTGAAGGACAAGGTCCGCTTCTGCGCGACCTGTGGGAACGTCGCCCAGGAAGAGCTGTGCAACATCTGCCGCGACCCGCGCCGCGACCTCTCGGTCATCTGTGTGGTCGAGGAGCCGAAGGATGTCGTGGCGATCGAGCGGACCCGCGAGTTCCGCGGGAAGTACCACGTCCTCGGCGGGGCGATCAGCCCGATCGAGGGCGTGGGCCCGGACGATCTGCGGATACGAGAACTCCTGGCGAGGCTCGCGGACGGCACCGTCACGGAGCTGATCCTGGCGACCGATCCCAACCTGGAGGGCGAGGCGACGGCGACGTACCTCGCACGCATGATCAAGCCCATGGGCCTGAAGGTCACCCGCCTGGCCAGCGGACTCCCTGTCGGGGGAGATCTGGAGTACGCGGACGAGGTCACCCTGGGCCGCGCTTTCGAGGGGAGACGACTCCTAGATGTCTGACGCCACGCTGAACACCGTGACCGACAACCCGGACGACTTCGCGGTGCAGATCTCCGACCAGATCGAGAGCTTCATCGTCTCGGTCAGGGAGGTCGCGAAGGGCGACGAACCGGACTCGGCGGTCCCCTTCCTCCTCCTGGAGGTCTCCCAGCTCCTGCTGGCTGGCGGCCGCCTCGGCGCGCACGAGGACATCGTCCCCGATGAGCGGTACGAGCCCGACCTCGGCCCGGAGCAGGACGTCGACGACCTCCGGGAGCGCCTCGCGCTGCTCCTGGACCCCATCGACGTCTACTCCGAGGTCTTCGATCCGTACGAGCCCCGCAAGGCGCCCGTGGCCGCCCGTATCTCGGACGACCTCGCGGACGTCGTCGCGGACCTCTCCCACGGTCTGGCCCACTACCGCGCGGGCCGCACGACCGAGGCCCTGTGGTGGTGGCAGTTCTCGTACTTCTCGAACTGGGGCTCGACCGCGTCGGCCACCCTGCGCGCCCTCCAGTCCCTGGTGGCCCACGTCCGCCTGAACCAGCCCCTGGAGGACCTGGACGGCCTGGACACGGACGAGGACCTCGCCGAGGAGGCGCTCGCGGAGGAAGCGGGCAGGGTGATGGCGGAGGAGATCGCGGGCCCGCTGGGCCTGCACACCGTGAAGCCGGTGCGGTAAGGGCCCGCCCTGTGAGCCGCCCCACTTTCCGGAGTGCAGCGCTCCACAGCGGGCATGTGCCAAGCCGAGCGACCGGAACGTACGCCCGACCAGCGGGAACGTACGCCTGAGACGATCATCTGGTGAGCAGAACATCTCACGATGTGATATCCACCAGGCGAATTTCGGCCGCTCGTTAAACTGAGCCGACCGCACAACGGATTGAGCGAGGAGCGCACGTGGGCCTTGTCGTGCAGAAGTACGGAGGCTCCTCCGTAGCCGATGCCGAGGGCATCAAGCGGGTCGCCAAGAGAATCGTCGACGCCAAGAAGAACGGCCATCAGGTCGTTGTCGTGGTCTCGGCGATGGGCGACACGACGGATGAGTTGATCGATCTTGCCGGGCAGGTATCCCCGATCCCTGCCGGGCGTGAATTCGACATGCTGCTGACCGCCGGAGAGCGCATCTCCATGGCGCTGCTCGCCATGGCGATCAAAAACCTGGGCCACGAGGCCCAGTCGTTCACCGGCAGCCAGGCCGGCGTCATCACCGACTCCGTCCACAACAAGGCGCGGATCATCGATGTCACCCCCGGGCGCATCAGGACCTCGATCGACGAGGGCAACATCGCCATCGTCGCCGGGTTCCAGGGCGTCAGCCAGGAGGGCAAGAACATCACCACGCTGGGCCGCGGCGGGTCGGACACGACCGCCGTCGCCCTCGCCGCCGCCCTCGACGCCGAGGTCTGCGAGATCTACACGGACGTGGACGGTGTCTTCACCGCCGACCCGCGTGTGGTCAAGAAGGCGCGGAAGATCGACTGGATCTCGTTCGCGGACATGCTGGAGCTGGCCAGCTCCGGGTCCAAGGTGCTCCTCCACCGCTGTGTGGAGTACGCCCGCCGTTACAACATCCCGATCCACGTGCGCTCGTCCTTCAGCGGACTCCAGGGCACCTGGGTCAGCAACGAATCACCCTCCGAGCAAGGAGCCCGCAAGGTGGAGCAGGCCATCATCTCCGGTGTCGCGCACGACACCTCCGAGGCCAAGATCACGGTCGTCGGCGTGCCGGACAAGCCGGGCGAGGCCGCCGCCATCTTCCGCGCGATCGCGGACGCCGAGGTCAACATCGACATGGTCGTGCAGAACGTGTCGGCCGCCTCGACGGGCCTGACCGACATCTCCTTCACCCTCCCCAAGGACGAGGGCCGCAAGGCCATCGACGCCCTGGAGAAGACGCGCTCGGCGATCGGCTTCGACTCCCTGCGCTACGACGACCAGATCGCCAAGATCTCCCTCGTCGGCGCCGGCATGAAGACCAACCCCGGTGTCACGGCGACCTTCTTCGAGGCGCTCAGCGACTCGGGCGTCAACATCGAGCTGATCTCGACCTCCGAGATCCGCATCTCGGTCGTCACGCGCGCCGATGACGTCAACGAGGCCGTGCGCGCCGTGCACACCGCCTTCGGCCTGGACTCCGACACGGACGAGGCCGTGGTCTATGGAGGCACCGGCCGATGAGCCGAAAGCCGACGCTCGCGGTCGTCGGAGCGACCGGGGCCGTCGGCACGGTCATGCTCCAGATCCTGTCGCAGCACGCCGATATCTGGGGCGAGATCCGGCTCGTCGCCTCACCGCGCTCGGCCGGCCGCAAGCTGGCGGTGCGCGGTGAGCAGGTCGAGGTCCTCGCACTCTCCGAGGAGGTCTTCGACGGGGTCGACGTCGCCATGTTCGACGTGCCCGACGAGGTGGCCGCGCGGTGGGCGCCGCTCGCCGCGGCCAAGGGCGTCGTCGTGGTCGACAACTCCGCGGCCTTCCGGATGGACCCGGACGTCCCGCTCGTGGTCCCCGAGGTCAACCCGCACGCCGCGCGCGTGCGCCCGCGCGGCATCGTCGCCAACCCCAACTGCACGACCCTTTCGATGATCGTGGCCGTCGGCGCGCTGCACGCCGAGTTCGGGCTGCGCGAGCTGATCGTCTCCTCGTACCAGGCGGTGAGCGGGGCCGGCCGCGACGGCGTGGAGACGCTGCGCCGCCAGCTGAAGCTCGTGGCCGGCTCCGAGCTGGGCACCAGCCCCGGAGACGTACGCAGGGCCGTCGGCGACGACACGGGGCCCTTCCCGGAGCCCGTGGCGCTGAACGTCGTGCCGTGGGCCGGGACGCTGAGGGACGACGGCTGGTCGTCCGAGGAGATGAAGGTCCGCGACGAGTCGCGCAAGATCCTCGGCCTTCCGGGGCTGCGCGTCGCCGCCACGTGCGTCCGCGTGCCCGTCATCACCACCCACTCCCTGACCGTCCACGCCCGCTTCGAGGACGAGGTCACGGTCGACCGCGCGCGCGAGATCCTCGCCACCGCGCCGGGGGTCGTGCTGTTCGACGATCCGGCCGCGGGGGAGTTCCCGACGCCCGCGGACGTGGTCGGCACCGACCCGACCTGGGTGGGCCGGGTGCGGCGCGCCCTGGACGACCCGACCGCCCTGGAGCTGTTCGTGTGCGGGGACAACCTGCGCAAGGGGGCGGCCCTGAACACCGCGCAGATCGCGGAGCTGGTGGCCAAGGAGTTCACGGCGGGCTGAGCGGGGGCGTTCCGCCACGAGCCCAACCAGTCCGTATGCCCCGCAAACCGATCGGTATGCGGCCCCAGAGCGAAGATCTTCGCGGTATCTGTGTAAGTTCTGTGTCCAACTCGGTGGGCCAGTGCGGTTGAACTGGATCATCTCCGCGTTCGAAGATTCCCGTCCGATCACTGCAACCGGCAGCGGGGCGGGGGCGTCTTTAGCGGTCACCCTCAGGGTGGCCTGAGCGCCGCAAAATTGGGGCATAGGGGAAGAGCTGGTACGCATGGGGGCATTTGATGCATCGTCACGAGCGATGCCCGCGCGACTCGCCGCAAACGCGATGCCGGATGCGTACAACCCTGACGGGGGGAAGCGTGTCCAACAGGCGTGGCAGAGGTACTCGACTTCACAGCGGTACAGGCGAGAGGCGCGGCAGCGCTGCGTCCCCCTCGTCGTACCCGCGCGCCCGGCGGCATGCCGGTGATCGCGCCCATGCCCGCGGCGCGGCCCGCCTCTCTTCCTGCGCAGCGCGAGGGCGCTGACGACACGATGACCGCGGGCACCACTGTCGACCATCTCACCGAGACCTACCGCGCCCACTACAGGTCGCTGCTCGGCCTCGCCGCGCTGCTCCTGGACGACACGGCGTCCTGCGAGGACGTGGTGCAGGAGGCGTTCATCCGGGTCCACTCCGCGCGCAAGCGGGTGCGGGACCCCGAGAAGACGCTCGCCTATCTGCGCCAGACCGTGGTGAACCTCTCGCGGTCCGCGCTCCGGCGGCGCATCCTCGGGCTGAAGCTGCTCTCCAAGCCGATGCCGGACATGGCGAGCGCCGAGGAAGGGGCCTATGACCTGCTGGAGCGCGACGAGCTGATCAAGGCGATGCGCGGCCTCCAGCGGCGCCAGCGCGAGGTCCTCGTGCTGCGCTACTTCGCCGATATGACCGAGGCGCAGGTCGCCGAGACCCTGGGCATATCCCTGGGCTCGGTGAAGGCGTACGGCTCGCGCGGCATCGCGGCCCTGAGGGTCGCCATGGAGGCGCCGGCATGAGTGAGCGCAAGCGTGATGAGCAGGGCGGATTTGAGCAGCATGGCGGGAACGGAAACGTGAACCACGGCCCCGAGGACGAACCAGGCGAGCTCGGTTCCGACGAGCTCGCGCTGCGGCGGATGATGCGGCAGGCCGTGGAGGAGATCGAGCCGAGCGAGCGCTCCCTCGAACACCTGCGGCGCGCGGTCCCGGCCCGCAGGGCCCGCAAGCGCCAGGCCGTCGTCGGCCTCGCCGCCGCGGCACTCTTCATCGGCACCGCGGTCCCCGCGCTGGTGCACGTGACCAACTCCGGGGGCGGCTCGGACGACCGGCCCTCGATCGCGGGCAACAGCCAGGAGTCGCAGGGCGGCTCCAGCCAGGGCAAGGGTCCCCACTCCGGCCAGAAGGACACCGGCAAGAAGCCCGGCAAGTCCAAGGAGAAGGGCAAGAAGGACAAGAAGAACAAGAAGGACGGCAAGGGCAAGGGCGGCACGGGCGGCGGCGGTACGGGCTCGCCCGACCCCGGCGCCTCCGAAGCCGCCACCTCGCCCATCTGCTCCGCGGCCCAGCTCGGCGCCACGGGCGGCGCGGGCCCGGCGGAGGCCGACAGCAAGGTCTACGGCAGCTTCCGCGTCACCAACGTCTCCGGCAGCAGCTGCACGGTCGAGGCGGCGGGCGCGGTCAGCGCCACGGCGCAGGGCGCGGCCGACCCCGCGAAGATCACGGTGGTGGACCACACGGCGGGCGACGCCGCGGGTGCCCTGCCCGACCCCTCGCTGGAGGCGAGCCCGCTCGTCCTTCAGCCCGGCGCGGCCTATGAGGTGCGCTTCGCCTGGGTGCCGTCGGAGACATGCCCGACCAACGGCGGCGAGCCCACCCCCGACCCGACGCCCACCGACGGCGGCGGCACCCCGGAGACCGGCACGAACGACGGCCTGGAGCCCCAGCTGGGGCGGGCGGACGGCGGAGTGCTCGACGGCAGCGTCCTGGTCTCCCTGACCGCGGAGGCGGGCTCGCCCTCGGCGGGCGCGACGGTCCCCAACGCCTGCGCCGGGACGCTCTACCGCACCGGGATCCTGCCCACGACCTAGCGGCTTGGGCCCGCCGGGCTCAGGAGGCGGCTTCCGTCGCTTCCTGGCCCCGGGCCTCGGGCAGCAGGCCGAGCCGCGCGTCGCGGGCGACCTCCGCCTCGCGGCGGAAGAGCCGGAACCACATGAAGACGACGAAGCCCGCGAAGACGAACCACTCGCCGGTGTAGCCGAGGTTCTGGAAGGCCTTGAGATCCAGGCCGGTGTTGCTCGGCGCGCTCGCCGGGACGGCCTTCATGCCGGAGTCGCCCTTGTCGAGGGTGATCCAGGCGTCGTACACGTCGTCGCGTACGAGATTGACCAGCGAGGCCGAGCTGATCGCGCCCAGCTGGCCCCGGGGGAGCCCGCCGGCGGCGCTCACCCCGTTGGAACCGGGGCTCTCGGAGGCCTGGAGGGCGCCCTTGACGGTGACCTCACCCTTCGGGGCGGCTGGGGCCTTGGCGGCGCTCGCCTCGCCGGGGAGCCAGCCGCGCACCACGGGCAGCGACTTGCCGCCGTCGGTGCGCAGCAGGGTCAGCACGTAGAAGCCGCGCTTGCCGTCCAACTCCCGGTCGGGTACGAGGAGTTGCTCGCCGTACCGCCCGGTGGCCGTGGCCTGCTCGCCGGAGGTCTCCTTGTCGACGGGCAGCAGCGCGTCGAGGGGCCGGGCCTCGGCCTTACGACCGTGCGCGCCGCGCTGCGCCGCGGCCTGCTCCTTGGCGGACTCGTGGTCCTGCACGCGGTCCTCGAAGCGGCCGAGCTGCCAGGACCCCATGAAAATGCAGAAGGGGATGGCCAGCACGACGAAGACGTTGATCCCCCACCAGCGGGGCGTCAGCAGAAACCGGTACACACCTCCCACGGTACGGGGCCCCTGCGGGGTGCCGGGCCGTGGGGTATCCCTCGCCCCGCCTCCCGCCAAGCGCGCGGAACCGACGTCACCCCCGCTCGGAGCGGTGGCTGGCCCCCGTCTCGTCCACCCAGCTGGTCCCCACGTCTCATCCCAGCCACGCGCCCGTTTACCCGGCACCAAGCGGTGACGGGCGGTGGCCGCACCTTCCCCGGCGCCCCCAGGCCGGCCGCACCGAACCGGCCGCCACGACCCAGTTCTCCCACCCACCCACCCGTTTACCCCGCACCAAGCGGTGACCGACCGCCCCCGGCCCCTGACCGGCCACACCCAGCCCCGCCTGCCGCGAGCCTTTCCCCGGCACCCCAGCATCCAGCCCCCTGCCCCGCCCCTCGGTGCGGGGTGAACGGGTGGGTGGGGAAGGACCCGCCGCGAAGCGGCGGTATGGCCTGCGCCGTAGGCGCGAGGCGCGCAAGCCCGCCCAGCGCAGGCGCAAGCCCCAGCCCCCAGGCCCTAGTCCGCCGCCCACCGCAGGCGCGGCGCACCGCACCCCACCTCAGCCCGCCGCAGGCGCGGCGCACAACCCCGCCCCGCCCGCCGCAGGCGAACCTCACGCCACCCGGGGCGCCCCCGTCAGATGCCGGGAGGCGAAGTCCAGCTCAAGGGCGACCTGTTTGATCCGCTCGTCCACGACGAGCGACCCGTGCCCGGCGTCGTACCGGTACACCTCATGTACCGCGCCCCGCGCGACCAGCCGGTCCACGTAGTTGTCGATCTGGCGGATCGGGCAGCGCGGGTCGTTGACGCCCGCCGAGATGTAGACGGGGGCCTTGACCTGGTCCACGTACGTCAGAGGGGACGACGCGGCGAAGCGCTCGGGGACCTCCTCCGGCGTGCCGCCCAGCAGCGTGCGGTCCATCGCCTTGAGAGCCTCCATCTCGTCGTGGTACGCCGTCACGTAGTCCGCGACGGGCACCGCCGCCAGCCCCACCGCCCACGCATCGGGCTGCGTGCCGAGGCCGAGCAGAGTCAGGTACCCGCCCCAGGAGCCGCCCGAGAGGACCAGGCGGTCGGGGTCGGCGAGACCCGAGGTGACCGCCCACTCGCGGACCGCCGCGATGTCCTCCAGCTCGATGAGGCCCACCCGGTGCTTGAGCGCGTCCGTCCACTCCCGGCCGTACCCCGTGGAGCCGCGGTAGTTGACCCGCACCACCGCGTACCCATGGTCGACCCAGGCCGCCGGGCCCGCCGCGAAGGAGTCGCTGTCGTGCCAGGTGGGCCCGCCGTGCACCTCGAAGACCGTGGGGAGCGGACCGGTGGCGCCCGCGGGCCTCTGCACGAGGGCGTGGATACGGCCGCCGGGGCCCTCCACCCACACGTCCTCCACCGGCACGGACCTCGGCGCCTTCATGCCGGGCGGATCCAGGACCACGCCACCCGAGGTGGACCGCACCACCGGCGGCTCGGCCGCCGAGGACCACATGTACTCCACGGAACCGTCGGGCCGCGCCGTGGCACCCGAGACCGAGCCCGCGGGCGTCTCGATGCGCACCAGCTCCCGCGAGGCCAGGTCGTAGCGGAACAGCTCGCCCCGCGCCTCGAAGCCGTGCGCGATCAGCAGCGCGGAGCCGTCCGGATACCACTCGGCGCTCACATCACCCGGCAGCCCGAGCGCGAGGTCGCTCTCCTCGCCGGACGCGACGTCCCACAGCATCGGCTCCCAGCGGCCCCGGCGCTGGTGCCCGACGAGCAGGCGCGTGTCCCCGTGGACCGGCGCGAAGCCGAGGACCTCCAGGCCCAGCTCGACCGTGCCGCCCTTGGTGTCGTCCAGCTCGGCGACCGTGGAGCCGTCCGTCCTGATCACGCGGAGCGCGGAGTGCATCGCGTCGCCGTGCTCCGTGTGCTCCACGGCGATCAGCGTGCCGTCGTGGGAGAGGTCGCCGACGCCCGCCGACTCGCGGTGGCGGTACACCTCGACGGGCCCCGCGTCCGGGCCGCCGGGACCATCCGGGCGTACGACGTGGATCGTCGAGCCGTCCTCGTCCGTGGAGCGTCCGACGACCACCGTCCGGCCGTCCCTGCCGAGCGCGAGGCCCGCGGGATAGGAACCCTCAAGGCCAGGCACCGCGGGCTCGTCGGGCCCCCCGGCGAAGGGCTGGCGCAGCCACACGCCGAACTCGTCGCCGTCCTTGTCGTTGAACCACCAGATCCACTCGCCGTCGGGCGAGAGCACGCCGTCCGTCGTGCCGTTCGGCCGGTCGGTGACCTGGCGCTGGGTGCCCGTCGTCCTGTCCCACGCGTACAGCTCGTACGTCCCCGTCGCGTTCGACACGAACAGGGAGCGCTGCGGCGCGTCCTCCGCCCAGTCCGGCAGCGACACCCGTGGTGCCCTGAACCGCTTCTCCCAGTCCGGCATGGACTTCGACCCCGTGGCCTTCTCTGCACCCGTCTCGCTCATGCCCCCCATAGTGCCCGCACCCGCCGACAATTCGCTGGCGAGGTTCCCCACCCTGTGGATAACTTTCCGCACATGTACTCCCCGACCCCCGCGGACTGGCGCGAGACCAACCGGAAACGCTGGGACGAACGCGTACCGATCCACCTGGCCAGCGACTTCTACGACGTTGCCGCCTTCCGCGCCGGCGAGGACGCCCTGCGCGGCTTCGAGCGCGCGGAAGTGGGTGACGTACGCGGAAGGTCGCTGCTGCACCTCCAGTGCCACATCGGCCTCGACACCCTGTCCTGGGCGCGGCACGGCGCCTCCCGCGTGGTCGGCCTCGACTTCTCCGAGCCCGCCGTCGACGCGGCCCGGGAGTTCGCCGCCGAGCTGGGCCTCGGCCAGGAGCGCGCCACCTTCGTCGCCGCCGACGTGTACGACGCGGCGCAGGCGGTCCCCGACAGTGCGTACGACATCGTCTACACCGGAGTGGGCGCGCTCTGCTGGCTCCCCGACATCCAGCGGTGGGCCGAGACCGCCGCCTCCCTCGTCGCCCCCGGCGGCTTCCTCTACCTCGCCGAGTTCCACCCCCTCGCCGACATCCTGGACGACGCCACGGGCTCCCGCCTGGAGCACGACTACTTCGCGCGCGAGGCCTGGGTGGAGGAGGACCCCGCCGGGTACGTGGACACGACGACGCCGACCGTCCACAACCGCTCCGTCGAGTGGCAGCACCCCATCGGGGAGGTCGTCTCCGCGCTCGCCGCGGCGGGCCTGCGCATCGAATTCCTGCACGAGCACGACATGACGCTCTTCCCGCGCTTCGGCGCGCTGGAGATCCGCGACGGCGCCTACCGCTTCCCCAAGGACCGTCCCCGCGTCCCGCTCATGTACTCACTGAAGGCGAGCAAGCCCTGACGCCCCCCAAAGCTCAGGGCAAGGGCGCGGGCGCCCGCAGCCACCCCTCGCGCCCGGGGTCGAACTCCCCCAGCTTCGCCCACTCCCAGGCCCGCAGCACCTCCCGCCCCTGATCGTCGTCCCGCTTGATGACGGCGACGACGGCATCGGTGGTGTGCCGGGCCAGGAGCAGCGTCCGCAGCCGGGTGGCGACGCCCTTCCCGCGGTGGGCGGGCGCCACCATCAGCTCGCTCAGCAGGAAGACCCGGCCCGAGGCGGTCTGCTCCTCGACATCGGCGGGCAGGATGCCCCGGAACCCCTCCCACCACTCGCCGGTGGGCGCGGCGCGATGCCCGTAGAGGGCGCCGACAAGGCCCCCCGAGTCGGCGACGACCATGTCGAAGTCGGGCTGCTGCACATCGCGTTCGAAGCGCCGCAGGAAGCCCTGCCGGTCGCTGTACTCGGCGCCCGCCACACCCCGATAGGCCTCTACGTAGAGGTTGGCCACGGACTCCCGCTGCTGCTCCGCCTGCCAACGGCTCAGCCGCCGCAAGAACACCTCTGCCATGCACGCCTCCCGCCCCGCCCCCCTCAGAGGACGACTCCCCCCGCTTCCCGGACTCCGCATGGTGGCAGCACCGAACGCCCAGCGGAACGGTGCGTCGGGGATCAGCGTGTCGGAGCCGGCGATCAGCGCGCCGGATAGGCGTTGCCCGTCCCGTCGCAGCGCAGATCCCACGTGGCGGCCCTGTCCGCGCCGTCGATCTCCGGCTCGTGTACGCGTACCAGGACATCGGCCGGGGCCTTCCCGCCGGGGATCCCGTCGGCGTTGGCGACGGTACAGGCCAGCTGGCTCACCGCGGTGTGCTCCAACTGCGCGACGGCGACCGGCAGATGAAGGTCGACGGCGCCCCGGCCGGGCAGCGCGGTCACCCGGCCGCGCAGCTCCTGAGGGACGAGGGTGGCGAGGCCGCGCTCGCGCTCGGCGGCGGTGGGCCCCGCGAGGAGCAGGTCGACGGCCTGCTGCGGCCCGACCGGGGTGTCCGACCTGCGGGACACGAACTGCATGCCCCAGGGGCCGAGGAAGTCCAGCCGGGCGTCGTACGCGCGCGTGCCGGGCCGCACCGCGCCGGTCGCCGCCGCACCCGCGGAGACGGGCCCGGTGGTGGAGATCCCGCACCCGGCGACGGCGGACAGCGGGGTGAGCAGCAAGGCGGCGACGGCGACGACGTGAAGCGGCCTTTTCACACGTCCTCCGTGGCGGCCCGGGAGGCCTGGCGCAGCGGCACGGTCAGCGTGAACACCGCGCCGCCCTCCGGCGAGTTGGCGGCATCGAGCGTGCCGTGATGCAGGCGTACGTTCTCCAGGGTGATCGCAAGCCCGAGGCCGCTGCCGTCGGAGCGGGCGCGGGCCGCGTCGGCCTTGTAGAAGCGGTCGAAGACATGGGGCAGGACGTCGGCGGGGATGCCGGGCCCCTGATCGGCGACCTCGACGACGAGACCGCCCTCGCCCCCGTACAGCCCTTCCTCGGCGTACGCGCGCACCACGACGGGCTCCCCGCCGTGCCGCAGCGCGTTGCCGACGAGGTTGGCGACGATCACGTCGAAGCGGCGCGGGTCGAGCGAGGCCCGTAGCCCCTCGGGGAGTTCGGCGGTGACGCGCCCCTGCCAGCCGCGCAGCTGAAGGGTCTTGCGGATCGCCTCGGCGACGTCGATGCCGTCGAGATGGAGGGCAGCGGCGCCCGCGTCGAAGCGGGAGATCTCCATCAAGTCCTCGACCATGCGCGCGAGTTTGCGGGTCTCGCCGCTGATGAGGCGCACCGCGTCGGCCGTCTCCGGAGGCAGCTCCCCGGAGTTCGCGTCCTCGTCGAGCACCTCGGTGACGGCGGTCATCGCGGCCAGCGGCGTCCGCAGCTCGTGCGAGACGTCGGCGGCGAAGCGGCGGGCGTTCGCCTCCATGCGGCGCAGCTCGGCGTCGTCCTTCTCCAGGGCGCCCGCCATGGAGTTGAACGTGCGGCTCAGATCGGCGAGTTCATCGTTCCCGGAGACGTCCAGTCGGGTGTCGAGCGCTCCGGAGGACAGCTGTTCCGCGGCCGTACGCAGTCTGCGCACCGGTCGCAGGACGCGGCGGGCGGCGAAGAGCGCGGGCACCACGGCCAGGGCGAGGGCGGGCACGGCACCGGCCTGCGCCGCGGTGACGAGCGCGGCGATGTCGGCCTTCTCGTCCTTGAGGGAGAAGGTGACGTAGACGGCGAGCCCGGAGGCGGCCTTCCGGTCGCCCGCCTTGGCCCCGTCGCTGAAGTCCAGCGGCAGACCGATCGCAAGCCAGGGCTCGCCGCCGCGCTCCAGGCGCTGATGGGCGGCCGTGTTCCGCTCCCGGACGGCCCGGCGCAGGCTCCCGGGCACCCGCAAGGTCTCGCCCTCCTTGGCGGTCACCAGCGGCCCGTCCTCGTACGCGGCCCCCGCCCGCCAGCCGCGGGAGCCGCCCGCGCGGTCGAGCTGGAGGGCCAGATCGCGCAGATTGCGTGAGGTGGGCGGGAAGGGCACGTCGGGCGCGAGGGAGTCGAGCTGCGCGCGCAGGTCGTGCACGGCGGAGTCCTGTGTGCGGTCCAGGATGGCGGCGCGGGCCTCGCGGAAGGTGAGGGCCGCGGTGATGAGGGCGCTGATCGCGGAGACGACCAGGAAGGCGACGAGCAGCCGGGTACGCAGACCACCACGCGGACGCAGGGCGGCCAGCCCGCGCCTCTCGGGACCACGCCTCTCGCGACCCGGCCTGTCGTGACCACGCCTCACAGTGGCCCGAACCGGTAGCCGAACCCCCGCACCGTCTGGACGTACACGGGATGGCGGGGGTCGTCCTCGACCTTGCCGCGCAGCCGCATCACACACGCGTCGACCAGCCGCGCGTCACCGTAGAAGCTGTGCTCCCAGACCTGTTCGAGGAGTTGCTGGCGGCTGAAGACCTGCCCCGGCGCCCCGCACAGGAAGAGCAGCAGTTTCAACTCGCTGGGAGCCAGGACCACTTCGTGCCCGCCCTTGAAGACACGCAACGCCACCCGGTCCACGCTCAGCTCCCCGTGGACCTCTGGACCACCGGCCTCGGCGTCCCCGTCCGGGCTCTCCCTCGGTACGACGCGTCGCAGCACCGCCCGGATCCGCGCTTCGAGCACCTCACCGCTCGCGGGTTTGACCACGTAGTCGTCGGCGCCCGCCTCCAGGCCCACGACCATGTCAATGTCGTCGCCGCGCGCGGAGAGGATGATGATCGGGATCTGCCGGGTCTCCCGGATGCGCCGGCACACCTCGAGTCCGCTGATGCCGGGCAGCATCAGGTCGAGCAGCACGAGATCGGGCCGGAAGCGCTCCAGGGCGAAGAGCCCGGACTCGCCGCTGGCGGCCGCCTCGATCTCGTGCCCGCGCCGGCGCAGCGCCAGGGTCACCCCCTGTTGCACGGCCGGGTCGTCCTCGATGAGCAGTACGCGAGTCACGTACGAGAGGCTACGTCCGCTTTGTGAGGAAACGGTGACAGCGTGACAGCGCGCCCGTGCCGTCGCCGCTAGACGAACGTCACCGCGCGCGAGGCGGTGGCGTGCCGGGTCAGCTTGAGGCCGGGCAGGCTCACGGACGTCAGTGTCACGTCCGCCTCGGCCTTGCCGTTCTTCGGCCACTGCCCGCTGAAGGTGCGCTTCCAGGGGCGGACCGTGGCGCTCCCGTCGCACTTCAGGGCGACGGTGCGGGTCTGGGCGGTGACGGTCGAGAGCTCTTTGGGAACGGGCGCGGCGGAGACGCCGAGGCCGGTGAAGAGCTGCTTCATCGCCTGGGTCTCGGACGCGGTCGGCGTACGGTCGCGCCGGGTCCGGAGCGTGACCATCAGCTGTGCGTCGCCCCGCACGCCCCGGCACGTATAGGTACCGGAGACGGTCGCGACCGAGGGGTCCTCGCCGAGCCGGGCGGTGCCGTCCAGCGTCACCTCGGGGCGTTCGGCGGCGGTCGCCGCCATGGGAGCGAGGGCCGAGACGGCGGCCACCGCCGCCGTGAGTCCCGCTTTCACGATTCGCTGCATCAGAGGCCTTCCGGAGCCGTTCGAGCCGCAGGGGCCGGCCGGTGTTCCGGCCGGCCCCTGTCGGAACTCAGGTTCAGTTGTTGGCGACACCGTTGGCCGAGAGGACCGGGATGTCGGACAGGATGTGCGACAGCGGCTCGTCGCCCTTCGCCTGGGTCGAGTTCTCGACACACTGCTGCATCTGCGGCGCGGAGAGGATCGGGATGTCCTGGATGCCGACGTTGACCAGGGCGACGATGTTCTGGATGTTGGCCTTGACCGGGAGGCCGACGCAGAGCTTGTTCAGCGAGCCCTGGGCCAGGGACATCTGCGGGCTCATCCGGCCGTTGGTGGCGGAGTTGCCGAACGACTGCTTGGCGCCGTTACCGCTCTGGGATTCGGTGCTGGAGTCATTTCCGGTGGCCATGGCCTGCGGGACCATGGCGGCGGACATTCCGGCGGTGGTCAGGGCGATGGCGGCCGTTGCGAGCAGCTTCTTCATGGTGAGGGGTTCCCTTCGAGTGAGGCTCCACTCCGGAGCCGCATGGTCATCAACTCGGCGACAAGGCGCGGGTTTCGGCGATTGAGCCATTCGGTTGATAAGTGTGCTGAATGCCGGTCGCCGAAGTGACGGTGACGGCTTTCGCTCCAACGGCACCGTTTCGTGCCGCACTTCGCCAGGAACGAAGACGGGGACGCCCCCACTCTCACCGAGGAACTATGGCTGACCGCACAGGACCATGGCAGCGGCTAGGTGTCATTCCGACAAGCAGGCAGTCCCCGGAGTGTCGCACCGACCCCATCTACGATTCCTTGCTCAGGAGCTGGCACGCGCAGGGAAGGACCATTCCGGGCCATCCCGACCCCGAGTGGAGAAGGCTGGTCGAACGCGACCCGTGGCCCCGGAACTGAAGCAGAGGAATTATCCGGAGAACAACAGAAGCGGGCCGCCGAGGAGGAAGCCGGCGGCCCGCTTTTTTGTGTCCGGTGTCAGTCGTTGCTGACGCCGTTGGCCGAGAGGATCGGGATGTCCTGCAGGATGTGCGACAGGGGCTCGTCGCCCTTCGCCTGCGTCGAGTTCTCGGTGCACTGCTGGGTCTGCGGCGCGGAGAGGATCGGAATGTCCTGGATGCCGACGTTGACCAGGCCGACGATGTTCTGGAGGTTGAGCTTGGCCGGCAGAGCGATACAGGGCTTGTTGAACGAGCCCTGGATGAGCGCCATCTGCGGGCTCATGTTGCCGTGCGTGGCGGAGTTGCCGAACGACTGCACGGCGTGGTTGCCGCTCATGGTCTCGGTGCCGCCGTCGTTGCCGATGGCGACTGCCGTGGGCGCTGCGGCCGCTGACATGCCGACGACGGAAGCCGTGACCGCAGCTGCGGTCATAACCTTCTTGATCACAGATATTCCTCTCTGAGTTAGCCCCGTCCTCGGAGCACCCTGAGCAACTGCCCCGGGACGTGAGGGGTTGCTGAAATTCACTCCGATGGCCCAATGTGCGGCCTCTCGCGAGGCGCGATCCGCCGATCTGCGAATAATCGGACCTTCATTTCTGTGTGCCGATTCCAGGAGTGCCTCGCCGTCAGAGTGGGTCGCTGAAAAGATCCGATGGAGTGAATGCACGGAACTAAACGCGGAGTGGGGAGTTGAGCAGGCCGCAGTAACGTGAGCGTCTGCCCAGAAAAGGAACCACAAATGCTTAAGAAGGCAATGGCAACGGCAGCAGCCGCGGTCGCCGTGTCCGTGGCCGGTGTCGGCACCCCTGCGATGGCGATCGGTGACGACACCGGCACCCGGTCGCAGAGCGGTAATGGCGCCGAGCAGTCGTTCGGTAACTCTGCCACCAAGGGCGACATGAGCCCGCAGCTCTCCCTGGTCCAGGGCACTCTGAACAAGCCCTGCATCGGTCTCCCGGTCAAGGCCAACATTCAGAACATCGTCGCCCTGGTCAACGTCGGCATCCAGGACATCCCGATCCTGTCCGCGCCGCAGACCCAGCAGTGCACCGAGAACTCGACGCAGGCGAAGGGCGACGAGCCGCTGTCGCACATCCTGGAGGACATCCCGATCCTCTCGGCCAACGGCGCCGGCAACGGCTGATCCGTCACGCCGTAGGACCCGCTCGGGCCGCCCGTCTTCACGGTGGGCGGCCCGAGCTTGTTTTATTCCCTCGCATTCGAGTGAATTTCCGAGGAACGTCAACCCCTCGGTTTCCTCTGCGCTTATCACTCGTTAAGCAGGGCTCTGGTCACGGTGCGGGAACAGGAACTGCCCGCCCGGCCCCGGCCGCCGCTCAGGCGTGACCCGAAAGAAGGGAAAAGCTGTGAAGCTCAAGAAGAGCGCAACGCTCGTCGCTGGTGCGGTCATGGTCCTGGGCATGGCCGCTCCGGCTGTCGCCGACGCCGGCGCCTCGGGTGTGGCTGCCAACTCCCCGGGTGTCCTCTCGGGCAACGTCGTCCAGGTGCCGATCCACGTGCCCATCAACCTGTGCGGCAACACCATCGACATCATCGCTCTGCTGAACCCGGCGTTCGGCAACACCTGCGTCAACGACTGACGTCTCGACTCAGCTGCTCCAGCTGCGTCTTGACCGGCCCCGGCAGCCTTCGGGCTCCGGGGCCGGTCCTCCCTCGCACAGAGAAAGACCACTAGATTGCGACAGGCCCTCAGCAAAGGAATGCTCTCCGCCGCGGCCGCCACGAGCATCCTGTCCCTGTCCGGCACCTCCGCGTTCGCCGACTCCGAGGCGAGCGGACAGGCTTCGGGCTCTCCCGGTGTGCTGTCGGGCAACAGTGTGCAGGCGCCGCTGGAGGTGCCGGTGAACATCTGCGGCAACTCCGTGAACGGCGTGGGCGCCGCCAACCCGGCCGCCGCCAACAAGTGCGCGAACACCTCCACTCCGGCCGGGCGGGGCCACGATTACCGCCGCGGCGCCGGGAGTTCACCGGCGGCCGCCGAACGGAGAGGCTCCGCGGGACCTGCCTCCGGTGCCACCGCCCGCGGTGAGGTCGCCAACTCGCCCGGCGTGCTGTCCGGCAACAACGTGAAGGCGCCGGTCGAGGTCCCGGTGAACGTCTGCGGCAACTCCGTGAACGGTGTCGCCGCCGTCTCGCCCGCCACGGGCAACAGCTGCGGCGGCCCGCGATCCGAACCGCACGCGGTGCGCCCGCCGTTCGTACCGCATCCCCCCGGCGCGCGCCCCGACGTGCCCGGTCCGCGCGACCCCGGCCGCGAGCCCGGCGCCGAGGCCGGACCCGCGCCCACGACGCCGCGGCACGCCCCGCAGGCGACCCCCGCCGACCACCCGGTGCACGCGACGGGCCCGGGGACCCGGCTCGCCGAGACGGGCATGGACGGGACGCTGCTGGGGGCGGCGGCCGCGGGCACCGGACTGCTGCTCGGCGGCGCGATCCTCTACCGGCGCGGCCGCACCGCCCCGGCCCACCGCTGATTCTCGTACGACAGAACCGGTCGAGCCCCGCTACCTGCCGGGTAGCGGGGCTCGACCGGTCCTTGGCGGCCAAGGCTCTGACGCGTGCTGCCGGACGCGTACGCCCCGAGGAATCGCGGAGCCGAGGCGGCGGACGGAGGGCGGCCGGCCCGCTGGGGGATGTCGCTCACCCACGGCATGGCTGCCGACGGCTGGCGGGAGGCGACCCGGCTGTCCCATGAAGCGCGTCCAGTGCACCATCTGACGGGCCGTGCGGCGGACGAGGTTCACCCGTTCGCCCGCTGTGTCACTCATAAGAGGGCCTGGTCCAGGCCGCCCGGCCTCGGTGATCCGGCCCTGGGGGCCTGGTCCTGGTGGCCCGGCTTCGGTGGACCATCGCATACACGGAAGCCGGGCCGGGTGCCGTCTCCGCGTCACCTGAGGCGAGCGTAGGGGCAGCGGGCCGCACGGGGGCGTGCCACGCCTGTGACCGGTGGCGGTTCCACCCGATCAGCGCGGTTCGCGCGTCGGTGACGGCACGCTCTCCGGCCGGTCGGCCCGCTTCTTCTGGCCGGGGACGACGGCGGGCGCCAGCTCCCGCGGCCCGCTCCTGAAGGAGAAGAGCGCGAGGACCCTCCGCGAGCGGCGGACCACGGCGTCGCAGAGCCGCCGCGTGACATGGCGGAGCCACAGGCGGCGCATGGCCGCCCCGGGACCGGGGTCGTCGCCCGCGTGCCAGGCGAGTTCGCCGGGCGGTGACGGCTCGCGCGGCCCCGGCAGGGCCAGGGCGCGCAGCGCGGTCAGCGGGGCGTAGTTCTCCACGACGTAGGCGCGGCCCTCAAGGGGGTGCGGGGCGGGCACGGGCCGGTGCGTGAGGTCCAGGTGCAGCGCGCGCACCACGTCCGTGCCCGTGCCGTCGGCGAAGAGGCGGAACTGGGCGCCGGGGCGCGGGTTGAAGTCGATGAGGTGGAAGTCGCCGGTCGCCGCGTCCCTGCGGAAGTCCAGGTCGAAGACGCCCCGGTAGCCCAGCGAGGTGATCAACCGCGTGGCGGCGGACCACAGTTCGCGGTTCTCCGTCCACGTGCCGCTCACCGTCAGGCCCGCCGAGCGCGGCCAGGAGCGGTGCTTGCGGCCCGTACCGCCACCGCGTACGACCCCGTCGCGGCCCGCGCACCCGTGCACGAACCAGTCGCCGTCCCGGGCGCCGGGCACGAAGGCCTGGAGCAGCAGGCGGCTGCCCGCCTCGTCCCGGCGCTCGAAGAGGGCGGCCGCCTCGTGCGGGGAGCCGATGAGGGTGGTGCTGCGCAGACCCGTGTGGTGCGGGAGCAGCCAGGGGCGGCTCCACTTCGCGACGGCGGGGAGGCCGAGCCTGGCCACGGCGCCGACGGCGTCGGCGGCGGACTCCGGCACGACCGTCGTCGGATGCGCCACGCCCGCCCGCGCGCACACCCGTGCCAGGGACGCCTTGTCGGCGACGCGCTCGGCCGTGTCGCCGGTGGGGCGGGGGAGCAGGAAGCGGTCGCTCAGCTCCGCGTACAGGGCGCTGACCGCGAGGGCGCCGGCGTCGTCCAGGGGGATCAGGACGGCCGGGGCCGTGAGGTGGCGGGTGACGCGGCGCAGCGCGGCGGCCACCTCGGCGGGCGGGGAGCCCGGGGCGGGCGGCTGATGCATGCGGTGCAGATACCGGGAGCGCCGCACGGGGCTCTCGCGGTCGTCGGCCACCAGGTGCACCTGCACGCCCGCGCGCCCCAGCGAGCGTACGGCGCCCAGTGTCCCGTGGTGAAAGGGATTGCGGTCGATCCTCAAGAGGACCGCAGGGATTCGTGTGTCCAGCGGAGACAAAGTCACCCTCACTGCTCGGTCGTCCATACGGGCGATGTGACGGATCGCGGGATTAGAAACTCGATTGGCGTAATAGAAATAAATATGACGAGGTGTCAGTGCGGGCTGGTCGAGAAAGAGGAGCGGTTATGGGTGCAGGGCGTCGGCGACACGGCAAACGTCTTTCCTTTCTCGCTGTCGGGGTCGTCTCGGCGGTGGCTCTCGCCTCGGCGCCGGGACACACGACGGGCGTCGAGCGCGACGGTGACCCGCCGGGCGCCCCGCCCGCGGCCCCCGCGCCTCCCGGGCCCCCCGTGACCTCGGTCGGGCCGGTGGACCCCGCGGCCTCGCCCGCTCCGGCGCCCGCCGCCTCGGTGAAGACGCCCGCCTTCGGCGCGTATCTGGACTACGGGCCCCGCGGCGTCCGGCGCATCGACGAGCTGAGCAAGTGGCTTGGCGGGGCCGAGCTGCGGGTCGGGCACACCTACCTCCCCGGCGACCTGTGGACCAACATCGAGGGCACCCCCGGCTTCCTGGAGGACTGGGCGAAGTGGCGCAAGGAGAAGGACGACAGGCTCTTCGTCCTCAACGTGCCGATGCTCGAACGCAACGAGGAAGGCGTCGGTGACGACGAGGTCGCCGGGCTGCTGCGGCAGGGTGCCGCCGGCGGCTTCGACCACCACTTCCGGGCGCTCGCCGAACGCCTGGTCCGCCTCGGCGTGCCCGACACGGTGATCGTCCTCGGCTGGGAGATGAACGGCACGACCTACACCCATCGCTGCGGCCCGGACCCGGAGTCCTGGAAGAAGTACTGGAACAGGATCGTCACCACGATGCGTTCGGTGGCCGGACAGAAGTTTCAGTTCGACTTCACGCCCAGCAGAGGGCGTGACGCCGTTCCGTGGACGCAGTGCTATCCGGGTGACGATGTCGTCGACATCATCGGCATGGACTCGTACGACCAGCCGCGCGGAATGTCGTTCGACGAGCAGATCGAGGAGCCGTACGGACTCCAGGAGCACGTCGATTTCGCGGCGGCGCACAAGAAACCCATCTCTTATCCCGAATGGGGGCTTTTCCGCAACGGCGACAACGAAGAGTACATGCGCCGGATGCTGAAATGGATGGACGAGAAGAAGCCGCTCTACAACACGGTGACGGACTACTGCCCGCACGGCGTGTGGCAGTGCAAGGAGAATCCGGCGGCCTCGGCGGTCTACCGCGAGCTGCTCTCCGGCCGTGACGGCACGCCGGACGTGCCGCCCGGACCGGTGATGCCGACCGAGTGCTCGCCGCTGAACCTCGGTGACTGGGTCGAGCAGTGGCTCGGCGGGAAGCTGTGCATGCGGCTCGACTGGTGGAAGGGGCCGCGGCACTCCTGAGGCCGTCGCTCCTGTGCCCGCTGTGTGTGGCGAGGGCAGGGCTTCTCACGGCGAGGGCGGGGCTTCTCACGAGGAGGCCCCGCCGCCGCGGCGCGCCGCCCGCTCGCGCAGCCGCTCCTTCGCCCACCGCCGGGCCGACGCGTCGCAGACCGCCGCGGCCAGCAGGGGGGCCGTACGCCCGCGGGCGAGAAGGAAGCGCTGGTTGGTGACCGGGTCGGGGCGCCAGTGGTGTTTGTACGGCTCGTCGCCGCGCAGCAGGCTCAGGGCGCGCCGCTGTTCGCCGCCGGTGTGGCGGGTGCACGCGTCCAGGAGCATCGTCGCGACGTCCACCTTGCGCTCCCGCAGCCGGGGGTGGGCGCCGTACAGATAGCCGCCCGCCAGCGTGCCCGAGAGCAGCGTCAGATCGGCGGCCATCACCTCGCCGTCGAGGCGGAACTCGGTCAGCACCGCCTCGCCCGCCGCGACCATCGGCCGCATCGAGCGCAGCAGGTGCTCGCGGAACCGCGGCCGCAGATGCTCCGAGGTCACCTTCCGGCCCCGCCACTGCAACTCGTGCAGGTGCAGCAGGGTCCGTACGGACGCCTCGACCTCGTCGGCGGGCACGGTACGCGCCTCCACGCCCAGCTTCGTCAGCCTGCGCATCTTGGCCCGGGCGCGCTGGGCCCGGGGCGTCGGCAGCCGCTGGAGCAGCTCCTCCATGGGCAGGGCGGGAAGCTCCAGGCAGGGTGAGTCGGGCAGCGCCAGCTTGGGCCCGGGCCAGCGTGCGTGGACGCTCTCCACGCAGGCGCCGGGGCGGGCCTCCCCGAAGTCGATCAGCGCGGTCCTGGCAAGCTTGTGGAGCCCGGTCACCAGCGCCCCGGTGGCGCGCTCGCGCGCGGAGCCGGCCACCAGCACGTCCGCGAAGTCGGAGATCGCCCCGCCGAGCGGCTTCAGCGCCGGGAGGGGACGGTGCACCCGCATCAGCGGCGCCGCGGCGATCAGCCGGTCCCCCTCCCGGACCAGGAGCACCCGCAGCCGTCCGGGCCGCCCGTACGACCGCCACCAGGAGGAGAGCCAGGCGTGGCTCTGGAAGGGCGTTGCCGCCTCGCAGGACCGGTACAGCCGCCCCCACGGCTCCGCGAGCGCCTCGAACTCGCCCTCGTCCACGCACAGCCGCGTCCCGAGCAGGCCCGCCTCCGTCGCCGTGCTCACGGCGCGGCGCTCCTCGCGAGGGCGGACGCGGGGCCGGGGACGGCGGCCCCGGCGGTCGCCTCCGCGCGCCCCCGTGGGCGTACGAGAAGGGCGAGGCCACCGAGCAGACCGCCGGCGCAGCCGCCGACCAGGGTCGTCACGCCGGTGGAGAGCGAGGAGGGCGCGTCGGGCTCCAGCGCGCGGGAGAACGTCAGGAGCCGGACCTGGGTGCTGTCCTTGGAGTGGTTGGCGCTCTTGGCGAGCGAGCGGGCCACCGCGTCGGCGGTGACGGCAGCGGCCGCGGGCTTGGCGGAGACCGCGGAGATGGCGATCATCGGCGCGTCGGGGGAGGTGGCCACCTGGACGGTGTCCCGCAGCTCCGTGGCCGACACGCCCGCCGCGACCTGCGCGTCGCCCAGCACGGCGAGCTGTGTGGCCACCCGCCCGTAGGCCTGGGCGAACCCGAGCGCCGACGCCGGGTCGGACTTGGCCTGCGGTACGGCGACGACGTAACTGGTGGCGGTGTACTGCGGCGTCTGGAGCACGCCGTACCCGGCACCGGCGAGCACGCCGAGGGCCGCGCAGGCCGGCAGGGGCCACCAGCGGGGCAGCCGCGCGAGGCGGGCGCGCAGGGCGTCGGTACGCGGGCGCTCTTTCGCGGAGTCGCTCATCGGGGGTTCACCTCCGGGGTCGTGCCGGGGACAACGGACGCGTAGACGCGCATCAGCTGCTCGGCGCTGCGGGTGATGCTGTAGTGCCGCACCGCGGCCGGTGCGGGGCGGCGCGGCAGGAGGGCGGTCCGCAGGCCGTACAGGGCCTGCGCGAAGGAGTCCGGGTCGCTCGGGCAGTACGTGGCGTCCGCCCGCGCCCCGGTCGGGAAGCCGTCCACGGCGGGGCAGGACGCGTAGACCACGGGAAGCCCGCAGGCCAGGCCCTCCACGAGCGCGAGCCCGAACGCCTCCTCGGGGGAGGGGGAGGCCAGGGCGTCCATCGCGGACAGCAGCGAGGGCAGACCGGGCGCGCCGCCGTCGCCGCCGCTCTCCTCGTGGGCGGCCTCCCCGGCGAACCGCACCCGCCGCGCCAGACCGAGCCGGTCGGCAAGCCGCCGCAACTCCTCCTCCTGGGGGCCGGTGCCGACCAGCAGGACGACGATGTCCTCCGGGAGCTGGGCGGCCGCGTGCAGGAGTACGTCGAAACGCTTGCCGCCGGTCAGCCGCCCCACGCCCCCGACGACGAACGCCGCGTCCGGCAGTTCGAGGCGGCGCCGGACGCGCACCCGGGCCGCCGGGTCGTACCGGAAGCGCTCCACGTCGATGCCGTTCGGCACCACCCGGATGCGTTGGCGGGGCACTCCCCAGCGGTGCAGGCGCTGCCCGACGGCGGGGGAGACGGCGACCGTCATCCGGCCGAGGCGCTCCCCGGCGAGGTACAGCGCGCGGACACCGGCGCTCAGCGGGCGGCCCTCCATCTGGGTGTCGCCCAGGGAGTGTTCCGTGGCCACCACCGCGCGCACCCCGGCCATGCGGGCCGCGACGCGCCCGTACAGGCAGGCGCGGTAGAGGTGGGTGTGGACGGCGTCGTACCGCCCGGCCTTGATGAGCCGGGTCAGCCGGGGCAGCGCCGGCAGATCGCGGTTGCCGGACATGCCGAGGTCGGTCACCTGGGTGCCGTCGGCGACGATGCCCCGTGCCACGCTGCCCGCGTTGGTCAGCGTGACCACGTCGCAGTCGGCGGGCAAGTGGCGCAGCAGCAGGCGCAGTTGCAGCTCGGCGCCGCCCACGCCGAGGCCGGTGATGATGTGCAGGACCCTCATCCGGCGACCGCCGAGCGGTCCAGGGCGCGGTGCCTGAGCCGGTTCGTCCACAGCTTCAGCCGCAGGCGCGGGGCCGTGTCGTTCTGGCCGATGTGTACGCGGGGCAGCGCGAAGGGGCCGGAGAGGGGGCCCGGGTCGATCGCGCAGGCGTAGCGGTAACCGGCGTCCCGTACGGCGTCCCTCACCCGCTCGTCGACGTGGCCGTAGGGGTAGCAGAAGCCCTGCGCCTCGGTGCCGGTCAGGTCGGCGAGGGCCGCGCGGCTTCCGCCGATCTCGCGGTGCAGGAGCTGGTCGTCGGCCCGGGTCAGGTCGACGTGGGTCAGGCCGTGCGAGGCGATCTCCATGCCGTACTCGGCGGCGCGGCGGATGCCGGTGGCGCCCAGGAGCGGCTTGCGCGGGCCCTTGGGGTCCCAGGCGTTGTCGCCGTCGAGGCGGCCCGGCAGGACGAAGAGGGTGGCGGTGCAGTCGTGGCTGCGCAGCAGCGGGATCGCCTCGTCGACGAAGTCGCGGTAGCCGTCGTCGAAGGTGAGCCCCACGAGGCCGTGCTCCTGGCCGCGCGCGCACGCGTCCAGGAGCTGGCGCATCGACACCCCGCGCAGCCCCTGGCGGCGCAGCCACCGCAGCTGTGCGGCGAGGCGGCCGGGCGACACCGTGATGCGGTACGGATCGTCGGAAGGGTCCGCCACGGAGTGGTACATCGCGATCCACGCGCGCGTGCGGGGCGGCCTAGTGCGCAGGAAAGGCTCCGCACCGGACGGGGAGGACGGGGTGAGGTCAACGGACATGACGGACCTTTCCTCTGACGGAGCGAAGGGCGGACGGCCAGGGCTGTGCGCCCAGGAGCAGGCCGATCAGCACGAAGGAGACGGTGACCACCGAGAAACCGGCGAGGACGGCGAGGGCGGGCTGCCCGATCCGGCCCGCGCACAGGGCGCCGAGGACCGCGGCGCCCCCGGCGGCGGCCACCAGGCGGCCCAGCTGCCCGGCGACCGCCCGCGTCCTGAGGGGCACGGTGCTCGGGCCCATGCCCCGCAGCAGGAGCAGGGCGCTGACGCAGATGCCGGTGGCGTTCGCGGCGGCGATGCCGTGGACGCCCCAGGTGCCCACGCTCAGGAAGCCGATGCCGGCGGTGGTGACGATGCCGAGGAACATCGCGAGGAACGGGACCCAGGTGGTACGGGCGGCGGCGAAGTGGGCGCGGGCGAGCGCGCCCACCATGGTGTGGCCCAGCAGGCCCAGCGCGTACACCCGCATGACGGACGCCGTGGTGGCGGTGTCCGGTGCGGTGAAGGCGCCGCGCTGGAAGAGCAGTTCGATGAGGGCGGGCGCGGCGGCGATGACGGCGGCGGTGCCGCACAGCACCACGCAGCCCGCGAGGACGAGGTCGCGTTCGACGCGGTCCCTGGCACGCTCCGTCTCCCCGGCGGCCAGGGCGCGGGCGACCGTGGGGAAGGTGACCGTGCACAGCATGAGGGAGAGGGCCATCGGCATCTGCGCGACCTTCTGCGCGTAGTTCAGATGCGAGATGGCCCCGGCGGGCAGCGAGGAGGCGAGGAAGCGTTCGATGAGGACCTGCGACTGGCGGCAGAGCGCGAAGAGCAGGACGGTCCAGATGATCGCCGTCTGAAGCGCCCTGTCGGCGGCCGCGCCCTGCGCCACGGGCTCCTGCGCGGCCACGCCCTTCGCCCCCGGCTCAGTCGCCGCCTGGCCGCTGACGGCCGGGCCCGCGCCCGGTGCGCGCCGCAACTGCCGCCACAGGGAAGGCGCCTGTACGACCACCATGAGGGCACCGCCCACCGCCACACCCACCGCCGCGGCCCGCACCCCCCAGGGCGCGGCGCACACGAACAGGGCGGTGATGATGGCCGCGTTGTACGCCACGTACACCGTCGCCGGGGCGACGAACCGCTGGTGGGCCCGGAGCACCGCACTGCAGTACCCGGTGAGCCCGAAGGTGAAGGCGCAGGTGGCCGTCAGCCGCGTACAGTCCACCGCCCGCCCCGGATCGGGCAGCCCCGGCGCGAGCAGCGCCACCACGTACGGCGCCGCCGCCACGAGCGCGAGCGCCGCCGCCGCGAACCACAGCGACATGCGCGGCAGCGAGGCCCGGACGAGATCGCGTACGGGGTCGTGTACGGGGTCGGCGGCGGAGTCGGCCGCGCGGCGGGCGAGCGCCAGGCTGAACGCCGGTACGAGGAAGAAGGCGAGGCCGTCCTCGATGAGCAGCGTCGCCGCCAGCTCGGGGATCGTCCACGCCACCAGGAAGGCGTCGGTGTCGGTCCCCGCGCCGAAGAAGTGCGCAAGCGCCTGGTCCCGTACGAGTCCGAGGAGCGAACCGGCCACCGAGAGCGCGGCGGTGACCAGCGCGGCCTTGGCGAGGAAGGAACCCCCGCTCTTCTCGGGCGGCGCGCCCCGCGAGGTATTGCGGGCCTCCGCGGTCTCCGCGGTCTCTGCGTTCTTTGCGGGCCCCGCGATCTCCGCGGTCACCTCCGGCGGCACGGTCGTCATCGCGCGCCCGCCTCTCCCGCCACCGCGCGCGAGCCACCCGAGCGCGAGCCGCCCGCGCCCGCCGCCGCCCCGCGTCCCGAGCCCACTGCCCACCACGCCGCGACACCGAAGGCGACCGCCGTCAGGACGGTGGAGGGCCCGCCGATGTCCGCGTACACGAAGTCGGTCAACTGCCAGATCAGCAGCCCGCAGGCGACCAGCGCACAGTCCAGCTCCGGGCCGCCGGGGCCACCCGGCCGCGCGCACCGGCGCTTCCACCGCAGCAGCCCGCACACCAGGAGCGCCGCCCAGCTCCCGGCGAGGGTGGCGAGGCCGAGCAGCCCCTGTTCACCGAGGACGAGCAGGTACATGTTGTGCGGGGACAGCAGCGGCTGACGGGCGAAACCGCTGCCCGCGCCCGCCGTGTCGCTGCCGGACGACAGGGCGAGCGAGGCGTGCTTGTCGCGGTGTTCGGGGAAGCCCTTCAGGCCCACGCCGGTCACCGGCCGCTCGCGCCACATGTCCGCGGAGGCCGCCCACATCGTGTACCGGTCGGTGACCGACTGGTCGGGCGCGCCCGTGACCTGGGTGATGCTGCTGAGCCGTTCCTGGAGCATCGCGGAGCCCACCCCGAGCCCCGCCACGAGCACCACGGCCGCCGCGCCCCCCGCAAGGAGGACCGTGCCCGCCCGGCGCGCCCCGGCGAGCAGCAGGACACCGAGGCAGGCCGCGGCCGTCGCGATCCACGCCCCCCGGCTGAACGACAGGGCGAGCGGCACGGTCAGCACGGCCGCGCACACGCCCGCCGCGACGCGTGGGCGCGGGGCCCGCGGGCGGAAGGCGAGCGCGAGGGCGCAGACGAGCCCGTACGAGACGACCGTGGCCATCCCCATGACGTCCGTGGCGCCGAACGTGCCCACCGCCCGGATGTCCTCGCCCATGTACGAGGCCCCGGTGCCCGTCAGGTACTGCTGTACGCCGATCCCGCCTTGCCACAGCGCAAGGGCCACGAACGACCAGGCGAGGAGGCGGAAGTGGCGCGCGTCCCGGACCAGGATCAGCACGGCCGCCGGGACCAGCACGAAGATCTGGAGGTAGCGCGCGGCCCCCGCGACGCCGGTCGCCGCGGAGGAGGCACCGAAGGCGGCCACCGTGACGCCGACGACCGGGAGCCCGAGGAGCACGGCGGCGGTCCGGCTCAGCGGGCGCCGCCCGGTGCGCGCCAGGTGGACGACGCAGTAGCCGACGACCAGGGCGGAGACGGCGTCGGCGACCGTGCCGGTCCCGGCGCCGGTACCGGTGCTCCCGCCGCCGCTCGGCATCGGCAGGGCGAGCAGCGCGATGAGCAGGACGACGGGCAGGACGGGGGCGGCGTACCGCAGTTCGCGCGCCACGGCGTCGCGTGGGGTCACCGTGCTCAGCTCCCCGTGCGGCGCAGCAGGACGCCCAGGGTGCGCAGCAGGATGCACATGTCCTGCCAGAAGGACCAGCTGTCGATGTAGGCGTTGTCGAAGCGGCACCGGTCCTCGATGGAGGTGTCCCCGCGCAGGCCGTGGATCTGGGCGAGCCCGGTGATGCCGGTCGGCATCCGGTGCCGCCGCGCGTAGTCCGGGTAGGCCTGGCTGAACTGCGCGACGAAGAAGGGGCGTTCGGGGCGCGGGCCGACCAGGCTCATGTCGCCGCGCAGTACGTTCCACAGCTGCGGCAGCTCGTCCAGCGAGGTGCTCCGCAGGAAGCGGCAGAACGCGTTCATCCGCCGCTCGTCGGCGACGCTCCACCGCGTCGCCGCCTCCTGCGGGTCGGCGGGCCGGTGGGTCCGGAACTTCAGCAGGGTGAACAGGCGCCCGTCCTTGCCGACCCGCTCCTGACGGAAGATCACGCCGGGTCCCTCCACGGCCCGCAGCACCAGCGCGCAGACCGCGAGCACCGGCGAGGCCACCAGCAGCAGCGCCCCGGCCACGGTGATGTCCAGCAGCCGCTTGCCCACGCTCGTCCCACGGGGCGCCGCCACCTCCAGCGGACGGCAGGCGAACCCGGCCACATACCGGCGGGCCCCCTCCCGCGCCGGGCCGAGCTGCGCGTGGCGCGGCCCGATCTCCCAGAGGTCGCAGCCCAGGCCGGTCAGCGCCGGCAGCCGTCCCGTGAGCCCCGGGCCGCCGCCGGGGAGCAGGAGCACGGCCTGTACGTCGTTCTGGATCACCGCCCGGTGCAGTTCGTCCTCCGTGCCGAGCACGGGCAGTTCGGGGACGGGCTCCTCGCCCCCGGGCCCGGGCGGTTCGGGGGCGGTCCCCTCGTCCTGCTGGTCGGCCTCGCTCACCACGCCCACGGGCCGCATGCCGCAGCGGGGGCGCCGCAGCAGGGCCGCCGCCACCGCCCGCGCCTCACCGCAAGGGCCGAACACCAGCACGGGCCGGGGCCTGCGCAGGACGTCCGCCCGGCGCTGCCAGTGCACCAGGGCGCGCCCGCCGACGGCGAGCAGGCACTGGGCGGCGCCCACGGTGGCCAGGGCCGACAGGGGCAGCGGCGGCACGGGGGCGGGCAGCGCCGGGGCGAGGACGGCGGTGAGGGCGAGGCCGAGCGCGATCCGCCCGCTCAGCGAGGGCACCTCGTCGAGGGTGGCGGGCAGCGCCGTGTACGCGTACAGGCGCCCCTGCGCGTTCAGGGTGAGGACGGCGACCAGAAGCAGGGGCGCCAGCACGGCGTACCACCGCGGCTCGTCGAGCAGGAGCAGGGCGAGCAGTGCGGCGGCGGAGTCGACCGCCACCAGGGCGGCGACCGAACGGCGGTGCCGGGAGGGGCGCCGCGCCTGCGCCCCGGCGCGTGAACCCCGCGCGCCCCGCGGCCCGATGACAAAGCTGCCGGGCGAGGCGTGGGCACTCCGCGAGGCGTGGGTGTCCTGCGAGGCGTGGGTGTCCTGCCGTGTCGGACCTGACGAGGAGGCAACGGTTCGTTCCGCACTCACGTGGTGGTGCACTCCCTGTACTTGGTGGGCGCCGCGCCCAGAAGCTCGCGGTACACCACGTCGATCGCGTCCGCGGCGCGGCGCGCGTCGTGGTGGTCCAGGACATGCCTGCGGCCCCGCCTGCCGAGCGCGTCGCGCAGCTCCGCGTCCCGCAGCAGGGCGACGAGGGCCCGGGCCAGCGCGGCGGGATCCTCGGGCGGTACGAGGCCGTGGGCGCGGCCCGCCGACGGCAGGCTCTCCCGGGCGCCGTTCACATCGGTGACGACGACCGGCCGGCCGCACGCCATGGCCTCCAGCGGGGCCAGCGCCATCCCCTCCCACCGGGAGGGCAGCACCACCACGTCGGCGGCGCGGTACCAGTCGGCGGTGTCCCTGGCCGCCCCGGCGAACGTCACGGACGCGTCCGCCCCCGCGCGCAGCCGGCCGGCGTCCGGCCCGTCCCCGACGAGGACGAGCCGCGCCCCCGGCACCCGCGCGGTGACCGAGGCCCAGGCGCGCAGCAGGACGTCCTGCCCCTTCTGCCGGCACAGCCTGCCCACGCACACCACCAGGGGAGCGGGGGCGAAGTCGGTGGGCAGCAGCCGGTCGCGGGCCCGCCGGGAGGCGCCGGGCGAGAAGTGGTCCACGTCCACTCCGTTGGGGACGACCACGTAGGAGCCCGCGATGCCCGCACGGCGGCCGGTGATCCATTCGGCCTCGCTGACGCAGACGACGCGGTCCGTCCAGCGGGCCGCGCGGCGCTCCCAGAACCGGGCGAGCAGCGCGGTGCCCCCGCCGACCGCCTCGAAGGACCAGGCGTGCGGCTGGAAGACGGTCGGGACGCGCCCGCGCAGGGCGAGCCGCGCGGCGAGCCCGGCCTTGGCGCTGTGGGCGTGGACGAGCGTGGGCCGTACGGCGTCGATGACGCGGTTCAGCTCCGCCACCTCGGTGCGCAGCCCGGGGCCGGGGGAGCGCGACGCCGCCCACGGGTGGCCGCGCACCCCGCGCCCGGCGGCGTCCAGCGCCCGCGGCAGGGTGCCCTCGGCAGGGCAGGCCACGTGGACATCCAGCCCCGCCGCCGCCTGAGCGGCGGCCAGCTCGGTGACGACCCGCGCCACACCTCCGTCCACGGGCTGGCTGACGTGCAGGATCCGTGGCATGACGGCGTTGGCCTTCCGACGTGTGAAGAGCTCTGACCACAGCGGAGATGAGAGGTTCGCATCAATTACGCGAATCTGGCGCGTATGACTGAAATGCCCTAAATAGAAGGGCAACTGTAGCCGCTGCGGGGCGCCGCTCCGTCAACCTGAGTACGTGTGTCGGATTGGTGAAGGGCATGGTGAATCGGCGATCGCGTACGTGGGGGCCCGCCGCACATCACTCGTCTGGGCGCACAACTCGCCGTCCGGGTCGGCAGTTGATCCCTGTATACGGGCACCCGGCCCGTACGTCGCACCCTTACCAAGGAGCAGCACTCCATGTCGCGTACCACCAAGGCTCTCGCCCTGTCCGCCGTTGCCGCCGCCGCCGTGGCCGGAAGCGCGGGTGTCGCTGCCGCCGACGCCGGCGCGCAGGGCGCCGCCACCAACTCCCCGGGCGTCCTCTCCGGCAACGCTCTCCAGGTGCCGGTCCACATCCCCGTGAACGTCTGCGGCAACTCCATCAACGTCATCGGTCTGCTGAACCCGGCGTTCGGCAACACGTGCGTCAACGACTGACGCGTCGTCTGACCGAACGGCCGTCCCCGCGAAGGCGGGGGCGGCCGTTCCGCATGTGGGGGCCCCGGCCGCCCGTGCCGCCGCCCGTACCGCCGCCGTATAGAAACAGGCCGGTTGATATGAGAATGCGATGCGTTCTTCATTTGAGCGGGTCGGCGGGAACTTTCCGGACCAGGGGTTTCCGCACCGGCCTTGTCTCGTTAGTCCCGGTGAATGAGACGCCAGGCAAACGATGCCTGAACGGTGCTCCCATATGGCGGCGCGAGTCGCCGAAGAAAGGAACATGATGAAGGCCCTGAAGGCTGCCGCTGTCCTTGCCGGTTCGATCGCCATCGCCGGTTCCGCCGCGCCCGCGTTCGCCGGCGGCCTGACGCCCACCAGCCTGAACGGCGGACTTGAGACCCTTGCCGGCCAGCCCCTGCTCGACACCAAGCCGGTGAGCACCAACATGCTCGACACCGAGAACGAGAACTCGGTCGTCAACACCGTCAACGACACCGCGGAGGGCCTGAACGCCGGTGGCGGCCCGACGAAGATGCTCGGTGGGCTTCCCCTCGCCAAGTAACCCCCGGTTCATTCCCCTTTCCGCTGCGGTGTACTGCCCCGAACGGGAAAAGGGAACACGCGACGACGCAAGGGCCGGCCCCCTCTTCCACGGGCCGGCCCTTTCGCGTGCCCGCACGTCATCGGAGACCGCCGAATGACCCCATCGTGTGATGGAAGCCCCGCGCTCGGCCAATTGGGTGACAGCGGAAGGGAATAGGGCCGCCGCCGTCTATACGGTTCCCCTCATGACCTCAACCAGCGAACAGCGCCCCTTCCAAGCAACCGACCTCGGAACCCTGGCTGTTCTTGCCTGGAGCGGCGAACACCCCGACGAGGAGCAGGACATGCCCTTTCTGCTCGCCTACTCCCTGGGCGACACGGAGGGCGGGCCCGAGGCGACGGCCGAGGCCATGCGCGTCCTGCTCCGCGACACGGGGCTGCCCGTCGGCGGGCCCGTGGTCGACGGCTCGCGCAACCCGTCCCTGCCCGTCAGCCTCCTCGTCGAGACCGACCAGGCGGTCGTCTCCATGCCGCACCTGCACGCGCAGTGCGTCGTGCCGCCGGAGTGGCTCGCCGCGGTGAAGCAGCGCGGCCACGCCTACTTCATGGTCACCACGCGCGCGTGGCCGGACGCCAGGCCGGGAGAGCCCGTCGACGAGAAGCGCCTCGCCGAGTTCGCGGGCGACGAGGAGACCCTGCTCAACTCCGGCCACTGCCTGCTGCCCGCGCGAAGCCTGCGCTGATGAGCACCACCGGACTGCCGACCCGGGTGCCGCGGCAGGCCGTCGGCGGGCCCGGTGCGTCCGACGCGGCGCCTGAGGACGGCCCCCACCGGCCCGAGGGGGGCCGGTGGTTCGGCCTGCTCCTGGTCGTCACCGGCGCGGCGGGGCTGCTGGCGTCCTGGGTCATCACGCTCGACAAGTTCAAGCTCCTCCAGGACCCGGACTTCACCCCGGGGTGCAGCCTCAACCCGGTGGTGGCCTGCGGGAACATCATGGAGAGCGAGCAGGCGTCGGCGTTCGGCTTCCCCAACCCGATGCTCGGCCTCGCCGCCTACGCCGTCGTGATCGGCGCGGGGGCGGGCGTCCTCGCCGGGGCCCGCTTCCCGCGCTGGTACTGGCTGACGTTCCAGGCGGGCACGCTCTTCGGCGTCGCGTTCTGCACCTGGCTGCAATTCCAGTCCCTCTACCGCGTCAATTCGCTCTGCCTGTGGTGCTGCCTCGCCTGGATCGCCACCACGCTCATGTTCTGGTACGTGACGTCACACAACGTGCGCCGCGGATTTCTCCCCGCCCCACGCGAAGTGCGCGCTTTCCTGGGCGAGTTCACCTGGACTCTCCCCGCCCTGCACATCGGCGTCATCGGAATGCTCGTACTGACGCGCTGGTGGGATTTCTGGACCAGCTGAGCCCGGGAAATCCACGGGAATTGGTTCAGTCGGGCGAAGTTTGCGCTGATGTCGGCCCAGGATCGTTGATTCGGTGACGGCCGCTCGGTCGTCACGGTGAAAGGACGAGACCCGCAATGAAGAAGTCAACCCGAGGCGCCCTCGCCGCGGTCATCGCATGCGCGGCGGCGGCCGGCGGCAGCGCCTCCGCCACGGCCGCCGAGCAGTCCGAGGTGACCGTCCCGCTGCACGGCGTCGAGTACGCCCTGGGGATGCAGGCGCCCGAGATCACCCTCGGCCTCCCGGTCCCGCTGCCCAGCGGCAGCCCGGAGGGCCCCGACTACGTCGAGGGCCAGCTGCTGCCCGACCACGTGCTCCCGCGTGTCCCGGTCAACAACAGCCTCCCGTCCGCGCGGGTGAAGGCCCCGCTCTCCGACGTGGTCGGCGACCACAGCGTCGACGCGGTCGAGGCCGAGCTGAGCGCCTCCGACGTCAGGGCCACCACGCCGGGCGCCGGCCTCGGTCTCCCCCTGACCGCGCCGCGCGGCGAGCTGTGGGGGCTGCCCGCCCTCCAGCTGCCCAGCGCGGGGCTCCACGCGCCGAGGCTGAGCGCCCAGCCGACGACCGCGCTCGGCCTCACCTGACCGTGGCGCCGCTGCTGAACCGTGTGGGCCCGGTCCCGAGCCGGGCCCACACCGCCCCCTGCCAGGAGCCCCCGGCCCCACGGCTCATCGACCGCGTGACGCGGCGCCACCTCCTCGGCGTCGCGGCCTCGGCGCTGCTCGCCGCCGGGAGCGTATTCCGCCTCGCACAGGCGCCGCGCGAGGCGAGCCCGCCCGTCGCGCTCGACGACCCGCCGTCAGGTGAGCCACTGCCCGGCGCACCACTGCCCGGCGAACCGTCGTTCGACGAGATGTACCGGGGCCGCCGCATCCAGGGGGAGTCGGTCGCCTCGCGGGACCCGCACGCGCCGGGGGGCTGGAGCGTCACCGTCGACGGGCGGCCGCTCGGCCTCATGCGCCGGGCGGACGGCGGCTACCTCAGCACGGTCGACCACTTCCAGTCGTACGCGACACCGCTCGCCGCCGCCCGGGCGGCCGTGGACGAACTCGGCCCCTCCCAAGCCCTGAGCGGCCGCGGGCACTGAGCCGGCCGCACCGCCCCGGACGGCAGAACGGACGGACATGGCCCACACGCGCAAGAACCAGAGCAGCCTCAGCCGGGCCGAGCGGCGCAGATTCGTCGACGCGGTCCTGAAGCTCAAGCGCAGGGGGGAGTACGACGAATTCGTCCGGATGCACATCGACTACTACGTGTCGGACGGCGAGGACCGACTCCGGGTCGCGCACATGACCCCGTCGTTCTTCCCCTGGCACCGCCGCTTCCTGATCGAGTTCGAACGGGCCCTCCAGCGGATCGACTCCGGTGTCACCGTCCCGTACTGGGACTGGACGAAGGACCGCAGCCCGGCCGCGTCCCTTTGGGGCGAGGACCTGATGGGCGGGAACGGGCGGCGGTCTGACCGGCGGGTCACGACCGGCCCGTTCGCCTACAGGAACGGCCACTGGGTCATCAAGGAGGGCGTCACCGACGGGGAGTTCCTCACCCGCGACCTCGGGCGCCCGCACGACCCCCTCGACCTGCCCACCCGGCGGGACGTTGCCTGGGCGATGGCCGATCCGCGCTACGACGTGCCGCCGTGGGACTCCCGCGCGCCCCGGGGCTTCCGCAACAAGCTGGAGGGCTGGACGTCGGCGTCGGGCAAGGAGCGGTGGCGCAACCACAACCGGGTCCACCGCTGGGTCGGCGGGCACATGCTGGGCGGCGGCTCGGTGAACGACCCCGTGTTCTGGCTCAACCACGCCTTCGTCGACCTGCTGTGGGACCGCTGGCGCCGCCGCCACCCCCGCTCGGCCCCCTACCTCCCCGCCCGGCCCCCCGGCCCCGGCTCGTCCCAGTACCGGCGCGTCGTCGCCCGCCACGAGCCGATGCCGCCGTGGGACGTGCGGCCGGACGACCTGCTGGAGCACAAGCGGCTCTACACCTACGGCAGTTAACCCCGGGCAGCGCGAAGCCCCCGGTGGAACGCTCACCGGGGGCTTCCTCGGCCGGGATCAGCCGCCGTAGCCACCCTTGTGGTGGCCGCCGCCGTGGTGCCCCTTGCCCTTGCCGTGGCCCTTGCCGTGACCCTTGTCGTGGCCCTTGCCGTGGTGGCCCTTGCCGTGGCCGTTGTGGTGGCCGTTGTCCTTGTGGTGGCCGCCGCCGTTGTTGATGCAGGTGTTGCCGAATGCGGGGTTCAGCACACCGATGATGTCGACGGTGTTGCCGCACAGGTTGATCGGCACGTGGATCGGGACCTGGAGCAGGTTGCCCGAGAGCACACCGGGGGAGCCGACGGCCGAGCCCTGCGCACCGGCGTCCGCCGAAGCCAGGCCGGAGCCCCCGAGCACGATGGCGCCGGTGCCGAGGGTGACGGCGGCTGCCTTCGCGATGCGAGACATCACGTTCTCCTTTGAGTCGGATAGAGCGACTGCTACGCGCAGCCGCATTCTTCTAACGTCTGTTCTCACGGCGAAGTAACGGCATACGACACTCCGGCCACCGGTCCGGAAATCGCTTTTCCGCGCGTCGAGCGGACCCGAATGCGCTATTCGGCGTTTCTCATGAGTGAGAACGGAGGGAAAGCCGTGTCCTTGGCGGGGGTCCGGCCGTTTCTGAGGACATGACATCAGCACGCCGACTTATCGCCGCTGTCTCGCTGGCCGCCGGAGCCGCCGCCCTTGCCACCCCGACGGCCCACGCCGCCGGTGACGCGCTGGGGCCGGGCAACATCTCGGTGCAGGGCACGATCAACGATCTCCAGACGGCAGGGATGCCCGAGGAGCACCGCGCCCTGGTGCCCAAGATCGACCAGCAGCTCGGCGGCCTGAGCGAACTGAACAAGCTGCAGGCGCTGGTCGAGCCGGTGGCCCCCCTCATGAACCTCGTGCCGGCCATCGCGTAGCCGGTACCACCAGGGCTAGAGGAGCCGGGCTCCCCGTCTGGCGAGGTAGCGGACCGGGTCGATGTCCGAGCCGTAGCCGCGGCGGGCCCGGATCTCCAGGTGCAGATGGGGGCCGGTGGCCCGGCCCGTCGCCCCGCTGCTCCCGATGCGGGCCCCGGTCCGGAGCCGCGTCCCCTGCTGGACCTGGACGCGGGAGAGATGGGCGAAGACGGCGTAGTGGCCGTCCCGCATCCGCACCGTCACCGCGTTGCCGTACGCCCCCGACCAGCGTGCGAGTACGACGACCCCCGCGCCCACCGCGTACACCGGTGTCCCGCGCGGCACCGCCAGGTCGATGCCCGTGTGGTGCCCGGCGAGCCAGTCGCCGCGGATCCCGTAGCGCGCGCTGACCCTGAAGCGGCGGCGCAGCGGGAGGGTGTACCGGCCGGGGCCCAGCTCAGGGGGGAGGCCCCGGGTCTCCTCGGCGGGGACCTGGGCGTCCGCCTCGGCCAGGGCCTCCTCGAACTCGGCGTCGTACTCGCCCGTGCAGACATCCGCTGATCGTGCGGAGGCGCGCGGCGCGGTCAGCGGGACCGCGCCGACGGCCAGGATTCCGGCGGCGACGCGCAGGGCGTGGCGCCGCGTGGGAGGCGCCTCGGGCGCCTTCTCTATGTCGTGGTCCATGCCCGTCAGCTCACTAGCGGCGGACTCGACACGCATCCCGTGGGCCGCCGTCGCTACTCCAGGCGGCTCAATCGGCCCGATCACATGAAGGACATGCCGCCGCCCACGACGCAGGACCTGCCGTACTTCCAGTCGCACTCGACCTGGCCGACGACGGTTCCGGTACGGCCGGCGGGGCCCGTGGGGGCCGCGGCGGAGGGGCTGAACACCAGCAGCGGGATCACCATCGCCACCAGCGACACAAGCAGTCTGAGGTGAACCGACACGTCCGTTCTCCTCGTGATCGTCGTATCCCGAGACGTTCCGATCCTGCCCCGATGTCACTCATGATCGCTATTCCATCACCAAGGGTGACCTTGGTGGCGGGTGTGACGGGGGTGCGAGGGCGGCGGCGACACGGCGTCGGCGTTGAGCCGTGACGCGGCGGGCGGCGCTTACGTTGGTCGGCGTGAAGATCGATTGCGTCGGTGGGGGCCCCGCGTCCCTGTACCTGGCCATCCTCGCCAAGCTTCAGGAACCGGCCCACGAGGTCACCGTCCACGAGAGGCACGCGGCCGGCTCCAGCCACGGCTGGGGCGTCACCTTCTGGCCCGATCTCCTGGCGGAGCTGCACCTCCACGACCCCGTCTCCGCGCGGGCCGTCGCCGAGCGGTCCGTGCGCTGGCGCGGCGGCTTCGCGCACGTCGGCGACAGGACCACGGCCCACGACGGCGACGTGGGCCATGCCATCGGACGCCACCGGCTGCGGACGATCCTCGCCGACCGCGCCCAGGAGCTGGGCGTCCGGCTGGAGTTCGGCGTCGAGATCGGCGGCCGCGCACAGCTGCCCGACGCGGACCTCGTCGTCGCGGGCGACGGCGCGCACAGCAGGCTCCGCACGGAGAGCGCCGCCCACTTCGGCACCCGCGTGACGACCGGCGCCAACCGCTTCATCTGGCTCGGCACGACCCGGGTGTTCACCGCGTTCACCTTCGCCTTCGTGGAGACCGGGCACGGCTGGATCTGGTGCTACGCCTACGGATACAGCCCCGAGCACAGCACCTGCGTGGTGGAGTGCTCCGAGGCCACCTGGACCGGCCTCGGGCTCGACCGGCTCGGCCACGGGGACGCCCTGCGCCTGCTGGAGGGGCTCTTCGCCGACATGCTCGACGGCCACGCGCTCCTCGGCCGTACGGACATCGACGGCCACGCCCGGTGGCAGGCCTTCCCGACCGTCACCAACGAGTCCTGGTCGCACGGCAACCTCGTCCTGATCGGCGACGCCGCGCACACCACGCACTACTCGATCGGGGCCGGCACCAGCCTCGCCCTGCGCGACGCCGCCTGCCTGGCCCGTGCGCTGGGGCCGGCGGGCCCCGAGCAGCTGCCCGCCGCGCTCGCCGCCTACGAGCGCGAGCGCAAGCAGGCCCTGCTCCCGGTGCAGAGCGCGGCCCGGCACAGCGCCCAGTGGTACGAGAACCTGCCCCGGTACATCGGTCTGGAGCCGGAGCGGATGTTCGCGCTGCTCGGTCAGCGCCACTCGCCGCTGCTGCCGTATGTGCCGCCGCAGCTCTACTACCACCTGGACCAGACCGTGGGCCGCCTCCCGTCCCTGCGCAGGCTCAAGCGGAGCCTCGGCCCCCGGCTGGCGCGCGTCCTGCAGAGCCGGAGCCCTCGGGGCTGAGCCGGAAGGGGGCGGGGCCCCGGTGGGTGCAGTGCCCACGCGTTCACCCGAATGGCCCTATCGGCTTCCTTGGCCGGTCCGGGCGGTCGGAACGGCGTCGGCGCCGGGATGGCGAAGCCGCGTACGGCTGCCCCCGCACGCTGCGTGACGCTCCGCCTTGCGCGGCAGGCGTCGGCGGCGCGGGATGGGTACGAGGCGTGCGTCGTCCTTGGCGGATTGGTTTCTGCCCGTCGCATGCTCCAAGGGAGTGATCACCCATGACGCAGGGCGAGGCCTTCACCAACCCCGATGCGCTCAAGGGCCTGACAGCCTACGACCGGACCGGCGAGAAGATCGGCAGCATCGAACGGGTCTACCTCGACGACCGCAGCGGACGCCCCGAGTGGGTGACCGTGAAGACCGGCCTCTTCGGCATGAAGGAGAGCTTCGTGCCGCTGGCGGGTGCCCGGCTGCGGGGCGACGACCTGCACGTCACGGCCACCAAGGAGGCCGTGAAGGAGGCGCCGAGGGTGGATGCCGACCAACACCTCGACCCTGGCCAGGAGCACGAGCTGTACGCCCACTACGGCCTGACCCGGCCGGGTGCCGCGACCGGCACCGGCAAGGCGGCGACCGGCACCGGTATGGGCACGGCGGGCACCGCGGGCACGGCCGGTCTGGCCGGCGCCGGTGCGGGCCAGGGCCGGAACGCCGGTGACCGCGAGTACGCCATGCGGGCCGGTCTGGGCGACGACACCAAGGACCAGGAGATGGTGCGGTCCGAGGAGCGGCTGCGGGTCGGCACCGAGGAGGAAGAGGTCGGCCAGGCCCGGCTGCGCAAGACGGTCGTGAACGAAGAGGTCAAGACGTCCGTCCCCGTCTCGCACGAGGAGGTCCGCGTCGTACGCGAGCCGATCCGCGAGGGCGACCGGGTGCGCGGCACCATCGGCGAGGCCGAGACGGAGGTGACCCTGCACTCCGAGCGGGCCGTGGTGAGCAAGGAGACCGTGCCGGTCGAACGCGTGCGCCTGGAGACGGAGAAGGTCACCGAGACCGAGGAGATCTCCGACACCGTCCGCAAGGAGCAGATCGAGTTCGACGACCCCCAGCAGGCCAGGAGCCGGCGCCGTGGCGTGAAGGGCGAGCGCGGCATGAAGGGCGAGCGCGGCGTGCAGGGCGAGGGCGGCATGAAGGGTGAGGACTGGCGCGACCGGAAGCAGGGCCCGAGCCACTGACGTTCCGCCGGACCCCGGAGGGAAGCACTCGCAGGAGTGCTTCCCTCCGCTTCTGTGTCCGGGGTTCCCGCGTGTCCGTGGTCCCTGCGCCCGCGCCCGCGTCCGCCACCGGCCCCGGTCACCGGCCTCGCAGCAGCACGTCCCGGCCGAGCCCACGCCATCTCCCGCCCCACCGGCGCCACCGGGCGAGGGAATCGTTTCTCCTCGCCGCCCGTACGTGCGCGGACAGTTCGGCAAGGCCATCGGCCCGCCGCAACTGCGCGCACCACTCGCAGTAGTCAAGGCCCGGGTCGTCGTCAAAAGGCGCCATGCCGAACCCAACGATCCACCGACGCGCGTCGGAACGTCCGGGTCAGCCTCGCGTACGGATTTTCACCCGCCTGCCCAGGCCCTAGAGGCGGATCAGCCGCTGCGTGATCTCCCGGTACTCCCGCAGCGCGAGCCGGAGTTCGGTGGACTGCGTACCGGGGTCCTGGTCCTGCCAGTTCGCGCGCAGCAGCCGACGCCGCTCCGCGAGCGCCTTCACCAGCTGGTCGGCGGCCTCGTCGAGGGCGGCGTCGGCCTCTTCGAGCGATTCGTGGGGGGTCTCGTCGAAGGTGTTGATGGCGTGGCCGAGGCGCAGCGCGATCTTCTCCCGTTCGTCCGACGGGAGCAGCGGCTCCGGGCCGCTCGTGCCGCGCTGCGCGCTGCCCCGGGGGCGGTCGGCGGGCTGCTGGGCGCGTGTCTGGTCGTACATCATTGAGTGCCGCTTCCGTTGCGCCTGTGTGCGTACTGGGTACCGCTATGGGGTGCTGCGTACTGCGTGCTCGGTGCTGTCGGTGCTGCCAGTCAACGTCCGGCGAGAGCCCGTGTCAACGCGCCGCCGCGCGCCCCGTCAGAGGTGCAGCATGGCCAGCACCTCCGGGCTGCGTACGCCCGTCGCCACGCTCGGGACCTGTTCGCCGGGGCGGATCCAGCCCGCCTCCTCGGCCGCTTCGACGGCCGCCTTCTCCGCCGCCTCGGCTTCGGAGTTCAGGCCCTCGTTCCTGCCCGAGTGCCCGGCCCCCGCCGCGGCCGCGGCGGCCCGGGATGCCCCGAGGGCGGCCCGGCACGCGAGCGCGGTGGGTTCGGCGTCGTCGGCGGCGGCGATGAGCCGGCCCATCTGGGAGGCCTGCGCCGCGGCCGCCGCCGCGTTCCGGGCGCAGCGCGAGTCCGCGGCCGGGTCGGGCGCGGACTCGGAGAGCACGGCGAGAGCCTGCGCCGCCACGCGCGCCGCGTGGGCGGCCTTCCACACGGCGTCCGCGTGTTCCGCGCCATGCCGCTCGACGTGGTGGCAGAGGGCTGCCGCGCGGGCCGCCGCGCTCTCGGCACGGGCGGCGTGGCCCGCCCTGAGGGCCGCCGCCGTCGGCTGCCGCTCTTCGTGGGCTTCGTGGGCTTCGTGGTCTTTGTGGGCCTCGTGGGCCTCGTGGGCCTCGTGGGCGTTGTGGGCTTCGTGGTCGTGCTCGTTCACCGGGCACCTCCGACTCCGCGTACCTGGTACCTAAAGAAAGATCCCCAGCGCCGCGTCCAGGGACCACACCTGCCAGCTCATCGCGGAGAGCGCGACGAGCGAGATGAGCGCCATCATGAGGTTCTGCCCCTGCTCGGCCCAGTCGTGGATCATCAGTACGAGGTAGACCAGGTTGAGCACGAGGCCCGCGACGAGGGCGATCGGGGTGAGGAAGCCGAGGATCAGGCCGAGGCCGAGCGCGAGTTCCGCGTAGGCGACGACGTAGGCCATGACCCGCGGCCGGGGTTTGACCACGACGTCGAAGCCGCTGCGCACGACCGCCCACCGGTGCTTCTCGGCGATGCCCGCCGCCCAGCCGATCCCGCCCCCTTTGAACCACTCCTTCTTGTCCTTGTGGCGCCAGCTCTCCAGCCACCACAGGCCGAGCCCGATCCGGAGCACGGCCAGCCACTCGGCGCCGCCGAGCCACATCGTCTGCATCGAAAGCCTTCCCTCGACCGGAGCTGACGCTCCGTCAGTTCAGCTCACACGCCCCGCCCGCGCAAGGGGTGGGGCGAGTTCCGATGGGGTGGTTGCCGTCGTTCCGGTGAGCCCATAACCTCGATCTGATGGTCCGTCAGATTCAGTGGGCGGATCCGGCGAGCCGTAGGGGGCGACGCAGTGGAAAGCAGCGAGGTCGGCACCAAGGAAATCCCCCGGGTCATCAGCGTGGACGACCACGTGATCGAGCCCGCGCACCTCTTCGAGACGTGGCTCCCGGCCAAGTACCGCGACCGCGGGCCGAAGCCCTTCACCGCGGGCATCGGCGAACTGGCGTACGTCGGCGGGAAGTACAAGTTCACGACGGACCCGGAGGGCCAGACCACCGACTGGTGGGAGTACGAGGGCGACATCTTCCCGTACAAGCGCATCATCGCCGCCGTCGGTTTCTCCCGCGACGAGATGACCCTGGACGGCATCACCCGGGAGCAGATGCGGCGCGGCTGCTGGGATCCGAAGGCGCGGCTCCAGGACATGGACATCAACCACGTCGAGGCCTCGCTCTGCTTCCCCACCTTCCCCCGCTTCTGCGGGCAGACCTTCGCCGAGGCCAAGGACAAGGAGGTGGGCCTCGCCTGCGTCCGCGCCTACAACGACTGGATGGTCGAGGAGTGGTGCGGCGACAGCGGGGGCAGGCTGATCCCGCTCTGCCTGATCCCCCTGTGGGACATCGACCTCGCCGTCGCCGAGATCCGGCGCAACGCCGCCCGCGGGGTGCGTGCGGTGACCTTCTCCGAGATCCCGACGTATCTGGGGCTGCCGTCGATCCACTGCGGCTACTGGGACCCGTTCTTCGCGGTCTGCGAGGAGACCGGCACGGTCGTGAACATGCACATCGGGTCCTCGTCGCAGATGCCGGCGGCGTCGCCCGACGCCCCGCCCGCCGTCCAGGCCGCGCTGAGCTTCAACAACGCCATGGCGTCGATGATGGACTTCCTCTTCTCGGGGGTCCTCGTCAAATTCCCGAGGCTCAAACTCGCCTACAGCGAAGGGCAGATGGGGTGGATCCCGTACGCCCTGGAGCGCGCCGACGACGTATGGCAGGAGCATCGCGCGTGGGGCGGGGTGAAGGATCTGGTCCCCGAGCCCCCATCGACGTACTACTACCGGCAGATCTTCTGCTGCTTCTTCCGCGACAAGCACGGCATCGAGTCGATCGAGACGGTGGGGGTCGACAACGCGACCTTCGAGACGGACTACCCGCACGTCGACTCGACCTGGCCGCATACGAAGCAGGTGGCGCAGGAGCACGTCGGCGGGTTGTCCGAGGAGGTCGCGTACAAGCTGCTGCGGGGCAACGCGATCCGGATGCTCGGCCTGCCGTTCGACCAGGGGCGGGGAGCCGCCCGGCGTTAGGGTTCGCCTGTTCCCTGCTGGAAAGGCGATCGGATGAGCATCCCCACGACGGAGGCCCTGGTCACACTCGGCCGCGCCTATGTACGGCGAGCCCCTGGGACGCTGTTCAAGAGCGCGCTCGCCGCCCGTTTCCTCAATCCACGCCTGCGGGACCATCCCCGCCGCAGGGTCGTCGACGTGGAGTGCGGCGCGCGGTTCGCGGTCGACACCCAGGACCTCATCCAGCGCTATCTGTACCTCTTCGGCGTCTGGGAGCCGAACATGACGCGGTGGCTGAGGAGTCGCCTGCGCGGCGGTGACGTGCTGGTGGACGTCGGTGCCAACGTAGGAGTCTTCGCCGTCCTCGGCTCCCGGCTCGTCGGTGACACGGGCCGGGTCGTCGCCGTCGAGGCGTCCCCGGCCTTCCACCGGCGGCTGCTGCGGAACGCCGCGCTGAACGGCTGCGAGAACATCCGCGCGGTCAACGCCGCGGTCTCCGACAGCCACAAGTCGCTGACCTTCATCCTCGCCAGCTCCCACAACATGGGCGCGAACTCGATCGTTCCCTACGAGGGTCCCGCCGAGTCCACCTTCGAGGCGCGGGCGCTGCCGCTCCCGGAACTCCTGGAGGCGGACGAGATCGCCGGGGCCCGCGTGATCAAGATCGATGTCGAGGGCGCGGAGGGCGGGGTCGTCCGGGGCCTGCGGCCGGTACTGGACCGGCTCCGCCCGGACGTGGAGATCGCCGTGGAGGTCACGCCCGAACGCATGGCCCAGCTCGGCGACTCGGCCGACGAACTGCTCGCCACCATGCGGGAGCACGGCTTCCACAGCTACCGCCTCGCCAACGACTACGCCCCCCAGAGCTATCCGCGCGCGATGAGGAGCCCCGCGCCTCCCGTGCGGTGGCGAGGTCCTGTGGTGGGCGAGACCGAGCTGGTCTTCTCGCGGGTCGACGCCGAGATCCTGGTCTGACTGGTCTGACCGGTCTGGCTGGTCTGACCGGTCTGGCTGGTCTGACGGGGGCGCGGGGTCAGTCCGTACTGACGGGATACCCCCACTGGAAGTGGCCCAGCGCCCGGGCACGGGCCTCGACGACGGCCATCCGGGCGGCCCGCTCGGCGGCGTCCGTGTGGGAGGTCTGGCTGGTGGCCTGGCCCTCCCACTTGCGGTAGAGGAGCCCCACCTCGGCCGAGAACCAGCCGCGGGCCACGGAGTTCAGCGCGAGGAGCAGGCCCGTGTCCTCGGAGGCGGGCAGTGCCATCCAGCCGCCGAGCGCGACGAGCAGGTCGCGCCGGACGAAGAGCGTCGCCGGGTGCACCTGCGCGCGGAAGTCGTGGGCCGACCAGTAATCGAGGACCGCGCCGCGCTCGACGGGGCCCTGTTCGGGGTCGCCGGGGAACCCCGCCGTCGAACCGTCGGGCAGCAGGTCGAGCACCCGGGAAGTGGCCCAGCCGAGCGTCGGGTCGCCTTCCAGCGCGGCGAGATCGCGGGCCAGCGCGCCGGGCGTGAGCTGGTCGTCGGCGTCCAGGATCTTGACGTAGTCGCCGTCCGCGTGGGCGAGCGCCATCGTGCGGGCGACGCCGGGTCCGCCGGGGCGCCCCTGACGGAAACCGACCCGCTCGTCGTCCGGGACGTGCCGGGTGACCTCATCCGTCCTGCCGTCCTCCTGGATCAGCCACCGCCACTCCCAGCCCTGGGGCAACTCCTGCTCGCACAGGGATGCGTACGCCGCCGGCAGGAAGCGCGCCGACGGGGCGTGAACGGCCGTGACGACCGTGATGCGCCTGCCCATGGCTCACCACCTCTCCAGGCGAGTCGTGAAGATCAGTTCCGTGCGGTCACCGGGCATGATCACGTCGGACATCTCGACGACCCGGTCCTCGATGTCGTACGCGAGCTTGCGGATCGCGAGGACCGCGGCGCCGGGCGGCAGACCGAGTTCCGGTCCCTCCTCGGGCGTCGGCGGGCGGGCCGTGACGTGCTCCTCCATGCGGTCGATCTCGATGCCGACGGTGTGGAGCTGGCTCATGGTGCCGCCCGGCCACGGTTCGTTCCTCTCGTCCAGGAGGGCGGGGTTGGGCTCGACGAGGCTCCGGATCAGATACGACGTCACCAGGGTGAACGGCGCGTCCTCGGCGCTGTACCGGGTGCGGTAGGTGCGCTCCACCAGTGGGGTGCCCTCGGCGACCCCCATGGCGTCGCCGATCTCCTTGGGCGCCTCGATCTCGCGGTACGAGGCGTGGAAGACGAGGTCGTCGACGTCGAGGCCGGTGTCGTGCTCGGTCGAGCCCGTGGCGAGCCGCTTCTCCTCGGGCTGGCGGGCGCGGTCCTTCTCCCACTGGTGGCGGCCGTTGTCGCGCCGCACAGGCGTGCGGGGCGGGTGCCCCTCCGCCGAGTTTTCGCTGGATTTCGCCACTGCCGCTCACCGTCCCGTCGTTCGACAGGACTCAGCGTACGACTCCTCATCAGGACGCTTACGTGATCGACGTTATGCCAACCGCCTGACTTACCGGCGATTTCCCGTTCCGGAAGGCGAAGAGGTTTTCGGCCGCATCGCCGTCGTAAAAAGAAATGCCCGACCGCTGGCGACGGGGGATGCACCAACGATCGGGCTGTAGCCAACAGTAACAAGGCCGCATCCATGTGGGGAGTCAACTTCGCAGCTGAAATGGGGGGTTGTGATCGGGATCACGCCGTGAAGGTGCGGTGTTCAACTGCCTTCCGCAATCCTGTTGAAGAGCAGAGTTCTCGCTACTCGTCGCACGGGGGCTCGTATGACAGCCGGGGCAGATACTCACGCCACTTTTCCGGTGTCAGAACGCCCCGAGTGGTCGAGCAGACGCGGCGAATCGCCGCCTCGGTGTCGAGGTTCCACATCCGGACGGTATCGGTGCCGCTGGACACCCCGAGCATGTCGCTCTGCGGACTGAACGACAGAAAGCTTCCCGCCTTGGCGTTGGGGCTCATCGACTGGCCGATGGCGGACGCCTCGGAGGGGTGGGCGACGTCCCAGAGCCGCACCGTGTTGTCGTTGGCGCCGGTCGCCAGGGTCGAGCCGTCCTGGCTGAACGTCAGCGACACCACCGCGTCGGTGTGGCCGGTGAGCGTGGCCTCCGGCCGGGTCGCCTTGGTCCGCGAGTCGCCGTGCGCGCCGGAGTGCGGGGCCCCGGGATCCCAGAGCCGGACCGTGCCGTCGTCGCTGCCGCTGGCCAGGGTCTTGCCGTCCGGGCTGTAGGAGAGCGTGTTGATGGGGCCGAGGTGCCCCGTCAGCGGCTTGCCGGACCGGGTGGCGTGACGCGGGTCGGCCGTCTTCCAGAGCCGGATGGTGCCGTCCGCGCTGCCGCTGGCCAGGCGCCGCCCGTCCTTGTGGAAGACAAGGGAGTTGACGTACCCCTTGTGGCCGGTGAGCGGCTCGCCGAGCGGGCGGAGACGAGAAGGGTCGGCGACGTTCCACAACTGGATGGTGCGGTCGGTCTGGGGGGTCGCCAGCGTGCGTCCGTCGGGGCTGAACGCCAGCGCGGCCGCGAAGCGCGTGCGCAGCGCGACGGGCGGCCCGTACGCGACGGGCCGGGTCGGGTCGGTGACGTTCCACAGCCGGACCGCGCTGTTCGCCGTCAGCACCGCGAGCGTGCGCCCGTCGGGGGAGAACGCCAACGTACGTACGTCTCCCTTCCCGTCACCCTTCCCGGACCGGAACGGCTTGCTCAGCGTGACCGGTCTGCCGGGGCGCGCCACGTTCCACAGCCGGACCTTGTCGTCGCGCGCGGCCGTGGCGAGCACCTTGCCGTCGGGGCGGAAGGCACCCATCCGGCCGATCATGTCGGTCGTCGGTATCGACCACAGCCGTACCTTGTTGTCGCCGGTCCCGGTGGCGAGCGTCCGTCCGTCGGGGCTGAAGCCGAGCGCGTACATCTCCCCGCTGCTGCCGGCGAGCGGCTCGCCGACCTGGGACGGGTGCGCCGGATCGCTGACGTTCCACAGACTCGCCGTGCTGTCCGCGCTCGCTCCGGCGAGCATCGTCCCCGCGGCGTTGAAGGAGACCGACCACAGGGGGCCGGTGTGGCCGGTGAGCGGCGCGCCGAGCGGTTTCGCGCGCCGGGGGTCGGCCACGTTCCAGAGCCTGAGGGTGTTGTCCGAGCTGCCGCTGGCGAGCGTGCGCCCGTCGGGGTTGAAGGCCACGGAGTGCACCCCGCTCGTGTGGCCCTTCAGTACCTTCCCGATCGGCTTCGGGCGCCGCGGATCGGCCATGTCCCACAGCCGGATCGTGCTGTCGTCGCCACCGGCGGCCAGCGTCCGCCCGTCGGGGCTGAAGGCGACGGAGCGCACGGCCGCCGTGGCGCCGGTCAAGGTGCGCAGCGCCTTCGGCCTGCCCGGTTCCGCCACGTTCCACAGGCGGACGGTGTGGTCGTCCTGGGCGGTGGCGAGCGTGCGTCCGTCGGGGCTGAAGGCGACCAGGTAGATCGTGCCGCCGTCGCCGGTCAGGGGCGTGCCCAACAGGCGCGGGCGGCGGGGGTCGCGGATGTCCCACAGCCGGATCGTGCCGTCGTCCGACGCGCTGGCGAGCGTGCGGCCGTCCGGGCTGAAGACGGCGCTGCTCACCCAGCTCTTGTGGCCGGTCAGGGGCTTGCCGACGCGCTTGGGGCGCGAGGGGTCCGCCACGTCCCACAGCCGTACGGTCCGGTCGTAGCTGGCGGTGGCGAGGAGCCGTCCGCTCGGGCTGAACGAGGTGAGGTAGACGGCGCCGGTGTGGCCGAGCAGTGGTGTGGCCAGCGGCGCGTTCACGATCGAGAGCAGGCGGTTGCGGGTGGCCGCGTCGTCCGGCCGCATCCGGTGGGCCACCAGGTCGAGCTGGGCGGAGAGCGAGGGGTCGGTGGTCTGGGCGCGATCGGCCTCGGCGACCACCTGCTGGAACACCGCGTCGTCCCGCTGCTGCCAGGCGACCACCGCCGAGACGACGGCCACCATCGCCAGGACGACGAGCGCCGCCACCGCGCCGCGGGCGATCCAGACCGTGCGCCGGCGCAGCCTGGCCGATGCCGCGAGGAACTCCGCCGCGCCCCGCGTCAGGAACGTGGCCCCGGCGGACTTCGCCCAGGCGCGGGCGTGCTCCAGACGCGAACCCCGGTAGAGCAGCGCGGTGTCGCGCTCCGATTCCTCCCAGGCGCGGCCGTCCTCCTCCAGGCGCTGGCGCAGCAGGTGGTCGTTGCGGTCCTCGTCGATCCAGTCGCGCAGCCGCGGCCAGGCGTGCAGCAGCGCCTCGTGCGTGATCTCCACGGTCTCCGCGTCGAGCGTCACAAGCCGGGCGCGGACCAGCGCTTCGAGCGACTCCTCCGTCTTGGCGGGGTCCGTCGATTCCTCCGCGAGCTGGCGCCGGGTGCCCCGTCTGCGGGTGGCCTGGGTGTCCTCGCCGAGCCGGACGAGGCGCAGCAGGAGCAGGCGCGCGGCGGTGCGGGCCGCGGGGTCGAGGTCGGACCAGGCCCGCTCGGCGGTGGCGGCCACCGCGCCCTGGATTCCGCCCGCCGCGCGGTATCCGGCGAGGGTCAGCCGTCCCGTCTTCCGCCGCTGCCAGGTGGCGAGCAGGGCGTGGGAGAGGAGCGGCAGCACGCCCGCGTCGTGCGTCCCGCGGGGGCCGTCGGTGCTCACTTCGCGGACGATCAGCTCGGCGAGGCCCGGCTCCAGCTCCAGCCCCACGGACTTGGCGGGCCCGGTCACCGCCTCGCGCAGCTCCGCGTTGGTCAGCGGGCCGAGCACCATGTGCCGGTGCTGGAGCGCGTCGGCCAGTTCGGGGTGGCCGAGGCACTGCTCGTAGAAGTCCGCGCGGATGCCGAGGACGACGAGGGCGGGGGCGAGGGCATCGGGGCCGGGGTCGGCGGCATCGGGGGCGGGGGGCGAGCAGGCGGTGTGCAGGAGATGGACGAACGTACGCCTGTCCGCCTCGTCCGAGCAGAGGGTGAAGGCCTCCTCGAACTGATCCACGATGATGACGGGCCGGGCGCCGGAGGGGGTGGTGTGCCGCGCGGCCCACGCGGCGATGGCCTTGCTCGCGGCGCGCGTGAACTCCGGGTCCTCGGCGGGGGCGGCGGGGTGTGTGGTGTGCGGGGCGTGGGTGGTTGCCGTGGTGCGCGGGGCGGGTGCGGTGGCCGTGGCGTGGGCGGGAGCGTGGGCCGGGGCGTGCCCGGGGGCGGAGAGGGGGGCCGCCAGCTCGGGTATGTGCCGGGTCAGCTCGGCGAGGGGGTCGTTGCCCGGTACGAGCTGGAGCACCAGCCGTTCCTTCGCGGGGGTGCTGGGGGTGCTGGGGGTGCTGGGGGTGCTGGGGGTGCTGGAGGTGCTGGAGGTGCTCGGCGCGCCCTCACGGAGGGCTCCGTTCCGCAGGGCGGGGACCAGGCCGGCGTTGAGCAGGGAGGACTTGCCCGCCCCCGAGGCGCCGACGAGCATCACGAGGCCGCCCGACTTCTCCACCGCGCGGAGCTGGGCGACGAGCGCCTCCGTGCTCCGCTCCCGCCCGAAGAACCACCGGGCGTCCTCCTGGCGGTACGAGGCGAGCCCCCGATAGGGGCAGACGGCGGGGGCGGTCGGCGCCTCGGCCAGGGGCTGCTTCTCCCCCTCCGCGGCACCCGCGGCGGCCCGCCCGCTGACCGGGTCGGCGACCGCGCGCTCCCACAGGAGCTGCCACTGGCCCATGTCGTACAGGCCTTCGGAGACGGGTACGGGCCGTTCGCGCCGCGCCTCGGGGATCAGGACGTGCAGCACCGCCGCGAGGGCGGCGAACTGCGCGGGCACGTTCTTGGCCCGCCGCCAGTCGCTGATCCGCTGCGCCGATACCCGTACGGGCCGACCGCGTTCGTCGACCCGCTGCAACCGGACGACCGCCTCGGCCACGCGCTGGAGGGGAGGGTTCCCGGCTTCCTTGTAGAGCAGAGCGAGCCGTTCCGCGAAGGCTGTGCGTGCCCCTGAGTCGGGACTCAAGGCCTCCACCCCTTACTTCCGCCGCGCTTGGACATCCGGACCGGAAAACTCACTTTATACGGCTGACCTGCGAATAAGGGGGCCGGATGCCGCCGGAACCTCCTCCTCGGATGCGGTAACTGGCAGGATCTCAACGCAGTAGCGAACCAACCGCGAAGCGTCAGGGCAGGCCACGAGCCCGGCGTTCGGAGAGGTGCCTGATGACGCTGCGAATGCGCGGCTGGTTTCGGCCGGAGTCACGACGTGGTGGCGGCGACGATCTCGTCGCGTGAACTCGCGTGAACTCCAGAGTGCCGATCAGCCGGAGACGTCCGGATCACTTTCGTATTGATCGCAGATCCGGACTTACCCCGATCCGTGCCGCAACGCCGACGCGTCGCGGATCGACCCGCCCGCGTCGTTCGGTACCGGTCCCCACAGGGGAGGGACCGGTGCCGAACCGACGCGGCGCGAAGGGCGCCCGCTCTCCGGGACCCACTCCCCGGCGACTGCTTCCCGGCGACCACTTCGCGGTGGCTACTCCCCGCCGCGCTCTCCTCCACCGTGGAGCCTCCGGTACTCGGCGTTGATGCGCTGGGCCTCTTCGAGCTGGTCCTCAAGGATGACGATCCGGCAGGCGGCCTCGACCGGGGTGCCCTGGTCGACGAGTTCACGCGCGCGGGCCGCGATCCGCAGCTGGTAGCGGGAGTAGCGGCGGTGCCCGCCCTCGGAGCGCAGGGGCGTGATCAGCCGCGCGTCACCGATGGCGCGCAGGAAGCCAGGAGTGGCACCGATCATCTCGGCGGCCCGGCCCATGGTGTAGGCGGGGTAGTCGTCGTCATCGAGACGGCCCAGCGAGTCGTCCGCTGTCATCTCACCTCTCTGTGGAACGCGTAGAGGGGCCCTGGTGCCGTACGGCACCAGGGCCCCGAAGGAACTGCAACACCATCTGCCGACCCTAATGCTGCGTCGGCCTACTGTGTCCGCACGACCGTCCTTGATGCCGACGGAAGTACGGGGATCGCGGATGCGTGACCGGAGACCACCTGCCTATCGATGTCCTGCGGTACCCGGGCTTCAGCTTTCCCGCCCGGGCGATCCTGATGGCGCTCGATTCCTCCGTTCTTCCCTCTGAGCCTTCGCTCACTTACGGAACTGCGTACTGCGACTACTGAACTACTGGTACTGCGAACTGCGGGTACTGCTGTACTGCGAACTGCTGGTACTTCAACTGCGGGTACTGCTACTGCTGGCGGCGGCCCCTGATCACTGCGGGCCACCCGGTCCGGTCGTCAGCCCCGTCGCCGTCATGCGACAACCCTGGCTTCGAAGCTCCACCACCGCACCGTCGTACAGGTACTGCTACTGCGGGTACTGCTGCCCGGCAGTTCGTGTCTGCCGGGCCTTGCTCGATCTCGCTCGTTCTCGGCTACAACAGAAACCATAGCCACGTGAGCGCCCAATGTCTACCGCGATCAGCATAGATTTCTATGCGCTCGCCGACGAGATATTCGACCGTGCCGATCTACGCCTGGACACGACGAAGGCCCGACCGGGCGTACCGGTCGGGCCTTCGGTGCTGCGTCTCCGAGCCGTCGTCAGACGGTCACGGGCATCCCCAGCATGGCGGAAGCCCGCTGGAGCGGGCTGACGCGGACGGCGGGAGCGGGCGCGGCCGCGGGGAGCGTACGGCAGGTGAAACCGAGCTGGGCCATGGCCCGGAGAACCTCACCGGCGCTGAAATCGCGGCGGTCCTGGCGGGTGATGACCTGGCCGACCTGCTTCACGGGGTAGTGGCGGCGGCCGATGATGACGGACTCACCGGTGACCGGCTCGGGCTTGACGCCCTTCATCGTTTCCAGCACGCCGCTCTTGGTCAGGTTGAACGGGAAGCGAGCGATGACACAACGCATGAGACCTCACAGGGAGAAAGGGGAACCGAGGTGAGCTGATTCAGAGAGCGAGGGCGGGGGCCGGGGCGGCGGCGAGGCTGCCGGCGCCGATGTCGCGCAGGCGGATCCGGTCCGTGTACGCGGGGCTGTCACGGACGGCGATGAGCCGGGCGTGCGTGACCAGATCGGTGCGCCTGCCGTCCTCGTCGCAGACGAGCAGGTGCTCGACGCGGGCGCCGACCATGACGGAGAGGGCGACTTCGACGGTCATGTCGTCCCAGACCCGCGGCGCGGCTTCCTCCGCGGTGTCGGCGTTCGCCGGGCAGAGCTGCGTCTGAACCAGTGTCAAAGGGTTCCTCCTACAGAGTCCTACAGAAGAGTCCTACAGAGATGGGGCGACTTCCCGAGCACGGAAGTCCTAGGCGGCTGCCGTGTCGACGCCGCCGGTGAACGGACGCGGTACGGACGTACGCCGCACCGTGCCGACGGGGCGGCGTCGGCCGCGGGAAGAGGCGCCGCGCTTGGGGCGGTCGGCCACCGGCGCGGTGATGACGACCGGAATGCCGGACGGCGCCTGGGCACCGGTGATCCGGCCGAGCGCTTCCTCGCCGGAGCGGACCTGCGTGATCTGCGGGCGGATCCCGGCGGCCGACATGAGGCGGACCATGCCGCGGCGCTGGTTCGGGGTGACCAGCGTGACGACGCTCCCGGACTCACCGGCGCGGGCGGTGCGGCCGCCGCGGTGCAGGTAGTCCTTGTGGTCGGTCGGCGGGTCGACGTTGACGACGAGGTCGAGGTTGTCGACGTGGATGCCGCGGGCGGCGACGTTCGTGGCGACGAGCACGGTGACGTGCCCGGTCTTGAACTGCGTCAGGGTGCGGGTGCGCTGGGGCTGCGACTTCCCGCCGTGCAGCGCCGCGGCGCGCACACCGCTGTTGAGCAGATCCTGCGTCAGCCGGTCGACGGCGTGCTTGGTGTCCAGGAACATGATCACGCGGCCGTCGCGGGCGGCGATCTCGGTGGTGGCCGTGTGCTTGTCGGCGCCGTGGACGTGCAGCACGTGGTGCTCCATCGTCGTGACCGCGCCGGCCACCGGATCCACTGAGTGGACGACGGGATCGGTCAGGTAGCGGCGCACCAGCAGGTCGACGTTGCGGTCCAGGGTGGCGGAGAAGAGCATCCGCTGCCCCTCGGGACGTACCTGGTCGAGGAGCGCGGTGACCTGCGGCATGAAGCCCATGTCCGCCATCTGGTCGGCCTCGTCCAGCACGGTGATGCCGACGTGGTTCAGCCGGCAGTCGCCGCGGTCGATGAGGTCCTTGAGCCGGCCCGGCGTCGCGACGACGATCTCGGCCCCGCCGCGCAGCGCACCGGCCTGCCTGCCGATCGGCATCCCGCCGACGACGGTGGCCAGGCGCAGCTTGACGGAACGGGCGTAGGGGGTGAGTGCGTCGGTCACCTGCTGCGCGAGTTCACGGGTGGGTACGAGGATGAGTCCCAGCGGCTGGCGGGGCTCGGCGAGCTGTCCGGCCGTCCGGGCGAGCAGGGCGAGGCCGAAGGCGAGGGTCTTGCCGGAACCGGTGCGCCCGCGGCCGAGGACGTCACGGCCCGCGAGGGAATTCGGCAGTGTCGCTCCCTGAATCGGGAACGGGACGACGACACCCTGCCTGCCGAGCTCGGCCAGGAGCGGCGCCGCCATATCGAGATCGGCGAAGCCTTCCACTGCGGGGAGGGCCGGGGTGATCGTCTTGGGGAGGGCGAAACGGTCATTCGTGTGGCGTGTGCGGTTCATGCGGGAACCTTCCTCGATGCGGCGCATAACAAGGAATTCCCGCAGCGATGGGCAGCGCAGAGAACTACAAGAATGGACCGATGGTAAAAAGCGAAAGCGAACGTGGCCGAGGACGAGAATCCAAAAGAGAACTCACCCGGCCCCAGGCGCAGCATCCAACTGATCGAACGTACGTCTCCGAGCCGTTCCGGCTCGCCCGCAGGCGAAATCACTGCGGGAAACGCATGCAAAAGCAATGCAAACGCATGCAGCTGGGGCCCGCACCCCGAAGGATGCGGGCCCCAGCTACAAGAGTGCGCGAGCGTCAGGCGGGAACGATGTTCTCGGCCGTCGGGCCCTTCTGGCCCTGCGCGATGTCGAAGGTCACCTTCTGGCCCTCGAGCAGCTCGCGGAAGCCCTGGGCGGCGATGTTCGAGTAGTGGGCGAACACGTCAGCGCCGCCACCGTCCTGCTCGATGAAGCCAAAACCCTTTTCCGCGTTGAACCACTTCACGGTACCAGCAGCCATGTCAATCTCCTTTGGGGCAGTACATCGGCATCCGCACTGTGTGGACACCGTGTCGCCGCGATGATTACCCCGCCCGGAAATGACCGGTAATACAAAAGCGCCCCCGTCGCAGTATCCGACCAGGAGCACTTGAAGTTTCGGGAACCACAACTGCAACTGAGACGACAGTAGCACGCCGAGACGCCCGCCGTCCGTTAAACAATTTCCCCCGCCCCGTTACCCCAAAAACCCTTCCCGCACGGCCCATTAAACTCTCACTCCGCGAACACAGACATTGATTCTTCGAGGCCCTGCTGCAGCCGAGGGAGTGCCCGGCGCCGCTCATCGCCACGGTGACTACGGTGCTCCGGTGGCCGGCCCTGGCGTGAGCTGAGCGCGTCGGTCGATGACCATGCTGCGCCAGCGTTGGTGCACCGTCTGCGGCTCGTCGAGCCACCGCGCGCGGGAGGGACTGTCGAGGGGAAGGTCGGCCATGAAGTGGACGATGTCGACGTAGTAGGCGTAGTAGCCCTCACGGGTCAGCTCACGGAGTCGGCTGATGCTGGAGGCGACGCCCGCCTGGTCGTCGCGGATGGCGTGGTGGAAGGCGCGCGCCAACTCCAGCTTGGCCTGGACGAAGCGCAGTCCCGACGTGCTGATCTCCGCCGCCAGTACCTGTGCCCGGTCCTCGACTCCTGTGTCGGTGCCGGCGTCGCGCAGAAACGCTGCGATCCGTATGTCCAGGGTCGCGGCGCGGAGATCGACCTGGGCCAGGAGGTGTTCACCGAGGTCGATCTCATCATCGGTGGCGGGGTCGGTCGTGAAGGCGAGGGTGAAGGCACGCATGGCCTGTGACATGGCTGCCTCCCCGTTCTTGCCGTGCTCTTCGGCCTCCGCGACGGCCGCTCCGAATGCCTGCGCGGCCAGGGGCATGTCGCCCTGCACCCACTGCACGTCGCCGACGACGCGATGGTGCCGCCCCGCCCAACCCAAGTGTGCGGCGGCCTCCAGAGCGGTCGGGAAGTCACCGGCGAGCCGGGCGAGATGGGCGAGCCCGCGGCGGGCATTCGGCGCAAGACGTCCCCCACCTGCGGCGACCAGCTGCATTCCCTGGCGGGATCCCTCGGTGTCTCCGAGGTCGCGCTGTGCCTTGGCCCGGTAGTAGACGGCCATTTCGGACAGCTCCGCAGGCAGCAGGCCGGTGTTGGCGACCGCGACCAGGCGCTCCACGGTGCGAGCCCGGTTTTCGTGCTGCCGACGGGCGATCGCGCTGAGCAGATCGACCAACGCGTCGGCGGCCGTGGCCGCGGCGCCTGCCGCCTCAGGGCTGTCGGCTACGTCGAGTGGCTCCCATACGGAGTCGCCCACGTAGGTCCATGCGGCATCGATGAGCCAGCCGAGGTCAAGGCGGTAGTTGCGGGCGATGGCCAGTCCCTGCCGCAAGCAGCCGACAAGAAGCAGCCGGTCGCGATCCGAGCCGTCCCTCCACTGCTCTCCCAAGGCGGCAAGGGACCGGGTGACGGCTTGCTGCCAGTCGGCGGGCGACCATCGGTCGTCGGTCTGGTCGTCGGCGTCCCGAATCGTCGTGCGGATGAGGGCATGGAGGTGGTAGGGCCACAGCCCGAACGGAGTCTCCCGTACGAAGGGGCGCTCAGTCAGCCGCAGTGCCGGCGCTTGTTGGGGCAGGCCCGCGGCCCGAGTCGCCAGGGTGATGTCGAAGGAGGAGAAGAGGCTGACGGAGCGCAGCACGTGACGCTCGGGGGCGGTGAGATCGGAGAGTGTGCGGGCGATCAGCGCCGGGAAGTCGTGGTCGAAGTCGGCCGGTTGCGGGGTACGCCCGCTGCGGCGGAGCTCCAGAAACCTCATCACGGAGAGGTCCAGATACAGCGGCAGGCCGTGCGAGCGCTGTGCGATCACGGTGCGGATGGCATCGCTGATGAGGGGCCGGCCATCGGCGGAGAGGCGGCGGCCGAGGTAGTCGTCGCAGTCCTCGAGGGAGAAGTCACCGATCAGCATCTGCCTTTCGCGGCCCAGGGCAGGGAACTCCGGACCGGCTTGGCGGATGTCGTGGGCGGCCAGGCCGGGCCAGGCTGCGGGGCCGGTGAAGTCGAGCTGTCCCTGGAGGGCTTCATCCGCCCATTGCAGGCGGGAGCGGCCGGTGATGACGAAGAAGGCGTTCGGCATCAGCCACACCAGGCGCTGCAGGAGGCGTTCGAAGTCTCGGTGGGTGCGGTCCCCGACCTCCTCGAAGGAGTCCAGCAAGATCACTGGCGTGACCCTCTTCCCGGCGGGTAGCCGGGCGAGCTCGAAGCCGAGCAGGTGTGGGTAGTAGGAGAGGGAGTCCAGATCGGGCTCGCTCTCCAGGAGGTCGACCAGGCGTGCGCAGTCGGCGAGCGCACCCACGGTCTGCCGACGCTCGCGCAGCGCTCCTACGAGCGCCCCGGTCACCTGCCCGATGGCGGAGCCGACTGTGCCGGGCAGCATCAGCATTTGGGCGATGTCGGCGAGCACGGACTGCATCTGCTGCGGCAGCGCCTTGCCGAACCGGGTGCCCAGGCCGCTGCGATTGAGGAAGTCCTCCAGCGGACTACCCGGGTGCTGATGCTCCCAGTAGCGGCGCAGCGCCACGTCGAAGGCAGGCAGCGGCCGGCCGACAGCCGCCAGCGCGAGGCGGACGGAGAGCACGACCTTTTCGAAATCTGGGCTCGCCGCACGCGCAAGGTCGATCCGTACGGGCAGGATTCGCGCTTGACCCCATGCGGGGGCGGCCCACTGGGCAGGGCGCTGTACCGGGTCAGTGAGGGACGCCTCAAGCTTGCGTGACAGCGTGGACTTCCCGATACCACCGATGCCGTGGAAGACCACCACGTTGTTCCGGGGCGCCTCCAAGTCCGCTGCATCAAAGGCAGGGTTGTCGACTTGTCGCAGGTGCTCGGTGAGCGCGGCCATCGCGAAGGCCCACTGTGCCTGGCGGTTCGTGAACGCTTCCGCAGTTCCCAGCGTGCGGTCGTTCGTACTGAACAGCGCCCGCAGATCCCGACCTGCCACACCAACCCCCAATTGAAGATCGACTAGGCGCCAACATGGTCCCGGCCACGTCCTGTTGGAGAACAGTCTCCGAAGACCGCTGCGCCCCACCGCCAGGACGTCTGACGCACACGCGGCAACAAAACCCCCGAACACCCCGGCGGTCCGGAGGCCCCCTCTGTCTCAACCGCCAGGTTTAACGAACTACCGGCAACTACCACTGCCTCTTTCTGGGTTTGGCCCAGAAACCCAGAAAAAAGTAGATCCACCAGGCGGGGTTGATGTAGTTGATCCAGTTCCTTCTGTTCTTGAGGTGACGTTCCCAGTAGGCATCCTGCTCTTCAACGGAGCCAACAAGTCTGGCCGGGCAGCGGCCAAATGTCGGAACCAGGTCGCGAGTCGTCGACGGAAGCCGCATGTGCAGAATATAGACCATCCATCCGCCATGCGATTTGGAAAGTCCTGATGGTCTGACATCAACTCGCGCGCCATTGCAGCAGATAGTGACTCCTTTCGGAGCCAGCTCCGCCCGAATGGATCGCAGCGCCTCGAAAACGTTGTCCCCGTTGGCCGTAGATTCGACTCCATCAGGGGATTCCAGTCGCAGGCGCCAGGGGCCTTCGCCTTCGACCGACATCTTCCATTCGGCTTCCTCGCCCCCGAGTTGGACGTAAACTGGAATATCCTCGTTCACTGCCTGTATCCCGGATTCTCGATGATCTCGCCGGTGGGCCTTGCGTAGCGCCATCGTTCCGCGCGGACGATACTACTCGGATCGATGTTCCGGTAGATCACTTCTCGTTCGGTCGGGAATCCGGTGCCGCGTATCCAGGATCGGATGGCTCCGCCAAGTGCCCGGTTCACGTCGACGCCGTACCCGTTGCCGCGGATCTCGTATACCCATGTCCCACGACCTCGGGCCGACTGCGGAAAGTTGCCGGCCTGCATGGCGCTCTTGCTCGTACCTACCCAGTTCGACGGCGTGTCGTAGAGCGCGTACTGGCCGATATCTTCGTTGGTCCCCTTCGGGTGGAAACCGTTCTTGAACATCTCCTCAGGAGATCGCAGATCTCCGCGGAACACGCGTTTCGGGTTGATCACAGCTCTGCGGCGGACGTTGAAACTGTCCGCCACGTCCTGCCGACAGGGTGCGAGTCCCTCCGGGTCAGTCGCCGCCAGCGGATTATGGACGTAGGTGAGGGGGTTGGGGGCTGGCGAGAGACCGAGCGGGTCGGGGCTGGTGTACCGGGCGGTGGTGGGATCGTAGTGGCGGTGGTGATTGTAGTGAAGGGCGGTTTCCGCGTCGGCGTATTGGCCGGGGAACCGAAGCGGGGTATACGCAGTGGCGTCACTGTTCCAGGTGGTGGAGCCCCACAGCGTGGTCTGTGTGTGCCAGGCGATGTCGCCGTGCTCATCGACGAGTTCGGTCGGGGTTCCGACCAGGTCGGTGACGATCGCGTAGAAGCGAGCGTCGACCTCTTCCTGTGGTGAGGACGGCGTGAGTTTGCGCTCGAGCTGGGTCAGGGGGCGATAGCCCTCGTGGTCCCAGGTGAGGACGGTTCCGGTGGCGGGATCGTACTGTTCCGCCAGGACGGGGCCGTCCCAGGCGAAGTAGAGGGACTCCCTGGGGGTTTGGTCGTCGCCTGCCACGCGGTGCTTGGCCGTGCGGCGGCCCAGCGGGTCGTAGGTGTAGGTCCACACCGTGCCGTCTGGGGTAGTGCAGGATGTCAGGCGGTCTTCCGCATCCCAGGTGTAGTGCCATACGTCTGGGTTACAGGACAGGCGTGTCTTACGGCGGCGGGTTATGCGACCTGCGGCGTCATATTCGTAGTGGATCTGCCCGGCTGAGCGGAGGCGGGTGCCGGCGTAGGTGCGTTCACCGCGCGCTTCGGGGTCGGTCGCGCGGTCCGGCCAGTGTGCTTGGGTCTGGTTGCCTGCGCTGTCGTATGTGTACGTCTCCCTCCAGCCATCCGCGGTGACCTCGGTCGGGCGCCCCAACGGGTCGGCGTTGAAACGCCGTGCTGCCCCGGTGAGTTGGTCGGTGATCTGGGCGACGTGGCCGTCCGCGCGGTAGTCGTAGGCGCGCTGGCGGAGGGTGCCCCGGGCAGTGGTGAGGGAACGACCAGTGAGGCGGCCCAACTGGTCCCAGGCGGAGGCGAGAGTCACGTGGCCGGAGACCGTGCTCAGGGTTCGTTCGCGTTCGCGGCCGATCTCGTCGTGTGTGAAGGCGAGTGTGCGGCCGTGTATGGCCAGTTCGGTGCGGTTTCCTGTCGCGTCATAGGACAGATGTGTGACGGCACCGGAGGGTGTGGTGCGCGAGGTGCGCTGTCCCAGGGCGTCGTAGGTGTAGCAAGTGGAGCGGCCGTCCACCGTCTCGGAGAGCACTTGGCCCAGGAGATCGTACGCCCGCGTCAGTGTCGAGGAAGGGGATGTCGCGGCGGTCAGGAGACCCGTCTCGTCGTACTCGAACCGGGTCGTAGCGCCATTGGCGGTCTTGGCTGTGAGGTTGCCGAGTGCGTCATAGGTATGGGTGATTCTGTCGCCCAGTGGCGTGGTTCGTACGAGCAGTTGGCCGACGGCGTCCAGTTCGTAGTGCTGTTCCCTGCCGTCGAAATCAGACTCGGCAACAAGCCGACCTGCGGCGTCATAGGTGTAGTTCCAGGTCAGCCCCTGAGGGTTGGTGACCTGGGTGACATGCAGTTCGGTGTCGTGGGTGAATTCGTAGCGTGCTCCGTCCGGGCCAGTTCGGGCGGAGAGCAGGTCGAAATGGGTGTACTCGAAGCGGGAGACCGCGCCCGTAGCGTCGGTGTGGCTGGTGCAGTTTCCTTCGCCGTCGTACGTCCACGACTCGGTGGCGCCGTCCGGGGAGATGCGGCGAGCCAGGTGCCCTTCGGTAGTCCACTCCTGGCGGATCGTTGCTCCGGTGGCGTTTGTGATCGCGATCGGCCTTCCGAAGATGTCCCGCTCGTAGCGAGTCTCCGCCCCCAGTGGGTCAGTGATGGAGATCGGGAGTCCGGCGGCGTCGCAGTGGATCGTCGTGGTGTTGCCCAGTGGGTCGATCACCGCAGTGGGAAGGCCGTTCACGTCGTAGGTGAAACGGGTCGTCTGCCCGGCCGGGTTGGTGATCGCCGTACGGTTGCCGCGCTCGTCGCATTCCTGCCGCCAGACGGCGCCTGTGGGGCCGTACACCGCTACGGGCAGGCCGAGGTCGTTGTACTCCGTCCGCTCCTCGAGTCCATCCGCTCGTTGGATCGCCACGAGGTGCCCGTTCTCGTCGTAGGAGAAGCGGGTGGTATGGCCGAGTGGATCAGTGACGGCAACCAGCTGGTGCAGGTCGTCCCATTCCTGGTGTACGGACTCGCCGTAAGGATCCGTCTCGCGTATGAGGCGGCTGGCACGGTTGTGCTCGTAGCGGGTCTCGTTGCCTAGCGAGTCGGTGACCGTGGTGGTTCGCGTCGTGTCGTCATAGGCGAGGGTGCCGGCGAGAAAGCCGTTGCTGCCTTCCGTGCGGACCACTCTGCCCTGGTCGTCGTAGGTGTAGTGGTACGCAGTGTTGTTGCGGTCAGTCCAGGAAGTGATGCGTCCGGCGCTGTCGTAGGTGAAACGCACCGGAAGCCCAGAGGAATTGGTGACCTCGGTGAGGTGTCCCTCGTCGTTGTAGCCGTAGGAGACCAACAGCGTGCCCGTGCTGTCCCAGGGCTGGTCCGGGCCGAGCAGGTGCACGGCGCTGATCCGCGGCAGATCGGGGTGGCAGTCGAGCTTGAGTCGGTAACCGCCGCTGTGGACGAGCCCAACGGGGGTGCCATCGGGTTCGTAGTGGATGGTGATCCGTTGGCCGTTGCGGTCCACAATGGCCTGCAGGGGCAGGTCGACCGCTTCTCCATCTGCCGCCGGACGCGGTGTGTGGAAGACGAACCCGAGCCCGGATACCGGATCAGTGACGCGCAGCGCGCCGTCGACTTCGGTGTCCCAGGTGAGAGGCAGTCGCCCTCCAGATTCGGGGAGAACCGGTACATCCGTGTCCGGGTTCAGTCTCGGGTAGATCAAGCGTGCGCCGTCGGGCGCGGCGTAGATGAAGCCCTCGTCGTCGGCCTGCACACGCTGATCGAGGGTCGAGGCCCACGAAGGGCCGAACCAGCCACCCCACCGGTAGGAGGAGATGTGGGTGCGTTCCAGGACCAGCGGCAGGGCAGCCGGCAGCTCGACGTCGGTCTGAGGCAGCAGCATGTCACCGGTGGCCACGTCGATCGGGTCGAGCTTGACCTTCTTGAGCGCGGCCCGGATGGAGGCGGGCAGCTTCTCCCACTCCGAGGGGCGCAGCTTGAGCCGGGACAGCCCCGAACCGTCGAGCTTCAACGTCTTGCCGAGCTTGGCGAGTTCGCTGGGCTTGAGTTTGCCCAGGCCCTTGCCGAGAACCTTGCCCAGACCGCCGATGCCCACCCCAAAGGCGGCCCCCAGGGCCAGGGTCTCCGCCAGCTTGTCCGGGTCCTTGAACGTCCCCGGATCCTGCAACAACGCGTCGAAGGCAGAGAACTTCATGCCCTCACCCGCGAGTTTCCCGGCCTTGGCGATCGTCTTGATCTCCCCGAGGGCCTTCAGGGCCCGCTCCAGGCCGCGGATCGCCTCCATGACAGTACGGATGACCCGGGCCATACGGGACCCGGACTTCTCGATCCGGGCGATCAGCGCCACGACCTTCGCGGCCCGCGCACCGGCCGCAAGACTGCCCGCGATCGCGGACAGGCCACCCGTCAGTACCGACAGGGCCAAGCCCGCGATCTCGAACTCCGCGATCTCGGCGAGGATCACCCCGATCTCGGCGAGCAGCGCGTGGGCCTCATCAGCGAAGTCATCCAGCGCCTTGGCGCCCTTGCGCAGCGAGTCGGCCATCTCGGTGGCCTGCGTACGGGCGGTCTTGGCCCGCTTGTGAAGGGCCTTGGCGGCCTTGCCCTCCCACTCCAGATCCTTCAGGGCCGTCTCGGCGTCGCGGGCCGCGGCGTCCAGACCCTTGGCCAGGGCCCGCCACTGCTTGGCTATCTCGCGGACGCCGTCGGGGTCGACGGCGGGGTCGGTGATGCCCAGGAACTCCAGACCGCTGGCGAGGGTGTTGCCGAAGGCGTGGTTGGCCTTGTTGATCCAGTGCAGCGGGTTGAGGTCTTCGGCGTCGATATCGATGTCGATGTCGCCGGGGATGATGTCGAAGCCCATGTACGGCTCAGCCCTTCTTGGCGCGAGCCGCGGCGGACAACAGCACATCCAGCAGGTCGAAGGCATCGGAGACGTCGTCCATGAACTTCGCCTCCGCCTCCCACTCCTTGTGCAGGTCCTTGGTGAGCTTGGCGATGGTGTCCATGCCGTCCTGGATGTCGTCCTTGGCACTCATCAGCGAACCCAGCACCCCGAACGCGGACAGATCATGCGAAGCGGCCTTGAAGTCATGCAACGGCTTACGGGTGTGGTCCTCCGCCTTGCCCAACGCAGAAGCCGCCTTGTGCAGGGCCTCCGCATCCTTCTTCAGGTCCGACATACGTGTCCGCCCCCGTGGGTTGAGATGGTTCTACGTGCGATGCGCCGACGCGTGCAGACCGGATGGGCCTGCAGTCTCGGTCAGCGGTTGATGGACTGGATCTCCTGGACACTCATGTCCTGGGTCGTCTCGAAGGTGCCATCCGGCAGATCGCCCTTCGCGCCGCCCGTGCCTTCCCAGGAGATCTCCCAGGTGATCGACGCCTTCAACTGGTACGGCTCGCCGCTCGTGGCGCGGAGGTATTGAATCCCGCACGGCGGCTCCTGCCCGGCACTGCCCTTCTTGTACGGGGCACCGATGGAACCGTCCTCGTTGACAGGGCAGTCGCCAGAAGCGGGGAAGGTCTTCGCGTCCTCGGTGCCCGGCTCCAGATGGAGGGCGACGGGCTTGGCCGTGGTCACCGCCCACAGGCCGGTGCCCGGCAGGTCGGCGCGGACCGTGACGTCCTTGAAGGTGGTCTTGTCCAGCCACGCCCAAGTGGGCAGGTTCACCGTCGACTTACCCTCGGGCTTCAACTCGACCTCGGTGTCCGGGACCTTGATCTTGTCGTACGCGAAGGCAGCGAGAGTCTCGGGAGTGGGGGCGTTCTTGTCCTTAGGAATCGTGCCCTCGTCCTGCCAGAACATGATCCGGCCGCAGTCCCACGCCCTGGAATCCTGGTACATACCCTTGCGGACCGTACTGCGCCAGAACATACCTTTCTTGCCGAGGTTGTAGTTCTTGTAGCCGTCGGCACTGGTGTCCTTGGGAAGCGTCATGTCGAAGTTGTTGTCGGCCTTCCCTTTCTCGTAGTGGTCCACCCAGAGGCCGTTGCTCCACCACACATGAGCGTTGACGAGACCGCCCTCGCCGGTGGCGACCGCGTCCTTGAGCTGCTTCGGGGAGAAGACCGGTTCGTACCAGCAGGCTGGCGGCTCCCAGTTGGGGTCGATGGACTTCAGTTCGCCCACCGAAGCCTTCGCCGTCCGGCCACCGGGGTACGTGAGCTTGATCTTCGAGTTGGACACCGAAGCCATGAGTGATTTGCCGGAGACGTCACCACTGGGGCCTGAGGGCTTGCTCGGCTGCTTGGACTTGTCGTCCTCGCCGAACGCGTGGGCCATGCCGGGCACCGCAACGACGACGAGTGCTGAGGCAATCATCAGGCTCGCTGCCTTGTAGTGGTGCGGCATGTTCAGCAGCCTCCCCGTTCGGTCTCCGAGTAGCGCGTCTTCCACACACCCTGGGGCGTCTTGTCGAGCCGGTTGCGGTACTGGACGCGCGCCTTGGAGTTCTGGGGCGTGTGCTCCACCTTGCCGGTCTTGGTGTTCTTGGTGGAGCCCTTGCTCTCGTCGACGCAGTAGAACAACACGCCGCTGCCGTCATCGGCGATGCTCACCTGCGGCTTCGACACCGTGGCGCGGCCGATCAGAACCAGGCCGTCGTCGACGAAGCCCTTGATCCATTTGCGGGCCGACTGGCCGGCGGTTTCGTCGGTGTAGAAGGCCAGCGCCTTGGAGTCCGGGTTTCCCTCGATGATCGCGGCGTACTCGGCCAGCAGTTCCTGCCTGCCGTCATTCAAGATCGCCTGCTTCTTCGGGTCCGAGTTCGTCCACCCCTGGAAGTCGGCCTGGAAGCTCTTGGGGAGCGTGATCTTTGGGCGGCCTGCCGCCGTGTCGGAGGGTGTAGCGGAGGGCGACGGGCTGGCACTCGATGGTGTGTCCGCCCCGGCGATCTTCTTGTTGTCGTTGTCGTCGTCCGAGCCGCCGCAGGCGGTCAGCAGCAGGGCCGCGGATGCGGTGAGCGCGGCCGCGACGAGCCGGGTCGAGCGAGTCACTGTTGTCTCCGGTGAGGTGAGGGTTAACCCGAGCGAAGCAACGCTATCCGTGACCACCCGGTGACCATGAGAGCGGGTCGGGCTTTGGCTGAGACGTAACTGTGCTGAACTGCCCCGGTTCAGGTGGAGACCGCGGCGATTCCGCTGCGCGCGCCTCTTCGCCAGATTCTCCAGCACCTGTGCGGCCACCTTGCGTACCTGACTGTTGAGGTCCTTCTCGGCCACCACGTGGGCGGGAGAGTGCCTCTCGACGTACAGGAACTGCTCCGCTCCGATGCCCACCGTGAGCAATGCCCACCAGGTGTCGCCGTACACGACCTGACCTGCCGCACTGCGTTCCGGCCCTTGAGGATCACGGGGGCGGCCTTCGTCAGGCTGGAGGGGTAGGGTGTGCTCCAGCGCGGGGCCAGGGGGCGATTCACGAACGCACAGGTGGGCCGGTGGTCACGGGCGGGCCGACCCAACCCTCAGAGTGCACCCGTCGGGGAGACCTCGATCAAGATCGTCCCCCACATTTCTCCCAAACGATCTGGAAAACAGTCAGGGGCCTGATCCGATTCCTCGGATCAGGCCCCTGACCTGGTACTTCAGCTGTCGGGGTGGCGGGATTTGAACCCACGACCTCTTCGTCCCGAATGAGGTTCGGTTAACGATCTTTCCTGCCGGGATTGTGTTTACGCAGTTCAGGTGGGTGGTTCCGGTTGGTCTCGGGTGGTGTGGAGGGGGTTTCGGGAGCGAGTCGGCTCCCAGATGGCTCCCAGAGCCGAGCACGGCGCCGACGTCCCTACGCCTGGTGCGACAGGCCGTCCACAAGGAGATCGAGGATCGCTTCTTCATGGAGCGCGACGCCGGGCGCAGTCAGCACGACCGAAGCCGCGGCCTCGCGGACCGTTCTGTAGCCCGGGCCAATGACGGTCAAGGCCGTTCATGCCGGCAAGGCGCGGAGGGCCACGCGTTGATGCTGTGTGCGACGCACTCTCGACTGCGAGCGGTATTCGGTCAAGCCTTCACCGACCTAGGCAGGTTGAGTGCATTGTCGCGTTTGCGGTCTGGTGGTTCCGGGACTTCGCCATGATGATGCCCGCCGTGTCAGTGAACGGGGGGCGGGAATGGGGTTCGGTCGGGGACTGCGTGTACGAGAGGGGCGTGCCCCGGAAGGGATGGTCGATGGGCCCGCGGTACCGGTTCAGGCCGGGCCTGTCCCCTCTCACAGTGGCGGCTCTGGTGAGTTGGACTCGACCTCGTCGGAGGTGACAAGGCTGCTGTGCCAGGCCGTCTACACCCGTCCCGACCGGGTCAAGGCCGTCAAGGCGTGGTGGAGCAAGATCCGGGGCAAGGATCAGAAACCGAACAAGCCGCGGCGCAGTACTCGTAGACGCATCTACTTGGAGGGCAGCGACGACTGCCCTCCCCTGGGTGAGCCTATGGCCCAGTGGGTACGTGATCACGTTCTCCACGGGCCGCCGTTGCCTGTCCCGTCGTACGGATTCGACCTCGTGCCCGTCATCGCGCACAGTCTGCGCGCACGGAGACGGCGTCGGCTGCGGCGAACGCTCGTCCTGCTCTTTGCCGTCGGTGTTGCGTACGAGGTCCCCCGGGCAGCCGTCGTGTGAGGCGGAGCCGTCTTGCCTCATGTGGTGGGCCGGGCTGCGGGCAGCCCATAAGGGCAAGAAGTCGAGGTTGGCGCCCGCGCCCCGTCTGGCGTACCTCGTTCTGTGTGTGCCCTGGATGCTCGCGGTAGTGCCCTACGAGCCGATACCCGGCGAGGCGGTCGCTCTGCGGACCGGCCTGCTCCTGCTGCCGTTCGCCCTGCTGGTCGGAGCCGTACTCGTCTGTGCGGGAGATCGCTTCATGGCGCGGGCGGGGTTGTCCAGGATCGTCCGGGACGGCATCGCGTCTGACCGCCTGCCCTGGACGTCGGCGAAGGCCATGCGTCGGATGGCTCTCATCAGCAACGAGCAGACGCGGCTCGAACTGCCCTATGACCATCCGGAATCCTTCGTCGGAGCCGGACGGCTACGTATGGGGCGTGGCTGACATCGGTATCCCACTCAAGCCCAAGGACTCAGAGGTATCGATCAAGCCCTTCGGCGAGCGGGAACTGCTGCGGCGGATGGGCGACGCCCTCAGGGAACTGGGCCGTGGCGCACGGGAGATCACCGATCCCCTACCCGGCTTCTCCGTCACGGAGATTCTCGGGCTGCCGTCCGAGCTGTGGCTTCGACGGACCCGTGCCGCGAAGTTGGAGCTGCCGGACCTGCGCGGCCGGGGCCGCCGGTCACCGTCCAGCGTGCCGGACCGGCTCTATTTGCGGGCACAGTGCGTCAGTTGGGACGGCCAGGTCGTGGTCACCCTGTTCGCGCATGCCGCACTGGAGGCAGGCGAACTACGGCTTACCCTGCGCCCGCACGTGATGACGCCCCTCTACAACGAGCTGAGGGTGACGGACTCACCCGTCGCCAAGCGCAGAGCGAGACTTTACGGCTGGGTGGTCGTGCAGTCCCTGTTGGACGCCGTCCACGGCCCCCTCGCACTGTGGCGGCTGGTGACCCGGCTCGCCCTCGGAGTGCAGTCGGAAGGTGGCCGGGCCGAGGAAAAAGATCCGGTCAGCCTCCGGGACCGGTACTCCAGCGAAGAAGTCACCGACATGCACCAGGCCGACGACGCGAAGCGGCACGTCGTCCTCATGCAGACCTGCGTCTTCCGCGCGGTCTCCGCCTACCTCGAAGAGCTGGGCGTCGACACCGTTGCGTACGAGCGCCAGGTGGCCGCGGTCATCACCAACATCCAGGTCTACGGCGACAACAACGCACCCATCCAGAACGTCACCGGCAGCGGTATCAGCAATGTCGGCCAGGACAACAAGACTCAAGGAGGAGGAAGTTGATGGTTGTAGGACGTCGCCGCCCCGAACCGGAACAGGGACACGGCTCGGGCATCAGCATCGGCGGTAACAACATCGCCCCGCTCCAGAACGTGGTAGGTCAGAACATCTCGAACGTCCACCAGTCCGCGTCCGTCGAGAGTGCCGCCGTCAGCATGGAAACCGTGCGCGATCTCCTTGCCACGTTCCGCACCGAGGTGGATCAGAACGGGTCGGTCCTGCCGAACGCACAGGAGCTCCGCGCCATGGCGGACTCCATCAACACCTCGCCGACAGCCTCGGACACGTCGGCGATTGGGGCGCTGCGCGGGGCTGTGCAAGCGTTGCCGGCTTTGGTGGCGGGGACGGTGGTGCAGCAGGGGGGTGACGCGCTCGCTCACGGCATTGCCGGATGGCTCAGCTGAGGTGACGGCTGCGCCAAGTCCCAGCCGGTCCGATCGACGATCCCGGTGGTCGGTATCGTCACCGTCTCACGCGACAGCTTGCGGTCCGTGCTTCGCAGGCGCGACCAGCCGAGCCCTTCAGGGCTCGTTGCAGCCTCGGCGATCGATCAATGGCCAGCACTCTCTTCACCGTGTTGTCGAGATTCCTCAGGAGGTTCGCGGTCATCCGGATAGGGAGCCGCTCAACCCAGAACGGGCACGAGGGCTCTCCTGTGACGGGTGAAACCACATATCGGCCAATGTCGCGTGAGGCACCTGAAGAGATGGCGTGGAGTTACCACCTGGAGACTTGATCGCTGGCAGGATCGGTGCCTCTGAGCAGCGTGCACACGCGTACGAATCGAAGTGGTAATGGGGTGGGGGCGGTATGGCCAGAGGGCCGGAGGCCAGGGAGCGCGTTCGCCGGGAGCTCTGGAGACTGGCAAACGGCATGTGCCAGATGTGTCGGAGGGAGCTGGACCCTGGGACTGCCGGACGTACCCCAACGGCTCAGGCGGCACACAATGTGGCACTCAGCGATCATGGGCCCCGAGCGGACCCCACCCTGCCGATCGAGGCCAGGAACGCTGCATCGAACCTCCTGTTGTTGTGCTCGACCTGCCACGACATCGTCGACAAGAACAACGGGGAGGCGTACACCGTTGAGGAGCTGTCCAGACTCAAGGCGGAGCATGAGACCTGGACCGCCGCGCTGAGGAAAGCCGGACAGGCGTGGCGGATGAGCTACAGCAGCATCGACTACCTCAACGTGCCGAGAGTTGCGATGCTTCCGGGCGGGGATGTCGTGCAGCAGGCAGCTCAACGTGCCGGCCTCGACCCGACGCGGCCGTTCTCTGGGCAGGGGTTCGCCCCCGGAATGTTCGTCGGGACTGTGCGTCCCGTCTTCGAGTCGTGGCGAGGGCACGCTGTTCCTCTCGGCGAAGCGCGTCTGGATACGATCCGGCAGGGGATGTACGTGGCGTTCAACGCGCCGATGCGTAGCCGCAACGTGTCCAACCGGCCGTTTCCTCGGCCGCTCACCGGAACATGGCAGGACGACCCCTACCTGTCCTTTCGACTGGGCGGACGTACGGTCATGATCCGGTATGACCCGCAATGGCTCACCACCACTACCGCCGGCACAGACTTGGTCAGCGCGGCGACAGAGCAGGCCACCTATGCGGGGATCGGCCTTGTCGTGGGTGAATCCGCCGATGCGATTCGGATCTCCGCGCTGTTCTTCGGGAAGCCGCAAACCGCAGAAGGGGCGTTCATGAAGTACGTCATTCAGGGCGAGGACGAGACCGTAAGGATGGTCTCTGTCGACGACTTCGAGACAGGGTTGTCGTCGCACGGGTCGGGATCGCGACTGCTGGGCGCTACTCGTGACTCGAGCAGCGATGACGTCACTGTGGCACTGCACTTCAACGAACTTGAGGTCGACCCGGGGCAGATCCAGCGTGAGACGTTCCGGCAGCTGATGCGGGTGGTGCCGGAGTTCCGGCGCGATCTCACGGTCGCCGTGGGCAATCTCGTCACCCACTCGGGGCTGACCGGCCTGCCGAAGCCGCTTGACATCGCAGCGGCCCACTTGGCGGGTGAGCCCAAGGTGTGGTCGACGCACTCCATCAACGCTCTGGGCACTCTGCTGGCGGACGTGGAAGTGGCCTTCGCCCTCGTCCGTGGCGTGCGCAGAGGCCAACTCGATGACTTGCACCAAGCGCTCCTGGCTGAGTCGGAGAGCTACCTCGGGGCGGTCGAGGTGAATCTTCGGCGCCCGACACACCAGCGTTTCTACGGCGTGAGCCCTCGCTATCGACTCATCGAAGCGGATCTCCGACTGCTGTACAGCGCGAAGGAGTACTACGGGGAACTCGGCGACTGGGATCACAGACCTCACGAGCTGCTTGATGAGTGGGAATCGGAGGAGATCTTCAAGAGCGTGGCCTGGGAGGAGGACAAGGAACAAAGCGCTGCTGACGAACGCCAGGCTGAGGAAGAGATGTCCGGGTGGTTGGCCATGATCGACCCGGACGAGGCAGCAGCGGATTGATGGCCCCTGACCCCGTAGGCGTAGAGCACTCTCCGCTCGCACCTTGCCGTGGACAGATCCTGAGGACCGTGGTCACCGGTGGCCGGCGGCACGGTGTCCTCCAGGGCGAGCACCCGGGGTAGTCCACGGACTATGGCTCGCACCGTGGTGGCCGTGGCCCGGCCAGACGCAGGTCTGACAGGACTTGGTGAGCCAGTTCGAAGGGCTGGTTGCGGGGGCCGTGGGGTACCGAGGTGGCGGATTCGAAGCCGCGCTGTGCGGCGAGGGCTCTGGGGCCTACCAGCCAGGTGAGCCGGTAATGCCGCCAGAGGGGAATCGGCCGACGGGCATCGACCACGATGAGGTCGGGCCGACGCCAGATGACCAGCGCCCAGGCTCCCCCGCCGGAGTCGGAGCCCGAGCTGGCCCAGGCTCCGACCAGGGGCGCGTCTTCGGCTGCACCGACTGCTTCGAGTGCCACCAGCGCGGGGTTGCTGAAGCGGCCGCCGGTGACATGGAGGAGGAGTCGTCCATGGCGGTGTACGTCGCGCCCCTTCTCGGCGAGGGACCATACGGCGTCAGCGACGGGATCGTCCTGGACGACGTCCGACGCGACATCGAGCACGGCGGCCGGGTCGACGGCCGGGCCGAAAGCTGTGTCGAGCAGCGTCGTGTACTCCGAGACGTACGCGGAATCCGCTGCGGGAAGCAGGTGGCCGACTGCCTGGGAGGCTTCGTTGAAGGCGAGTGTTTCACGGGTGATTTCGTAGCGTGGGGCGTGGCTTCGGAGCACGGCGAGGGCGACTGCGGCGAGGCTGCCGACCTGGGGCTCGATTCGCTCGGGGAAATCGTTTCGGTTCAGTGCGCGGACGGCCTGGGAGAGCAGTGGTAGCCAGTCGGTGTGTGCCGGGGGCCAGGCGCCTGCCGCGCCGGTCCACAGGGTCAGCCGGACGACGAGCATGCGCTCCGGAGGGCCCAGTTGCGGAGCGAGGGTGACGAGGCGCTCCACCCAGCGCCGGTATCTACGGCGGACTTCCTGGTCGGCCTGCCGGAGGTCGGGCAGGGTGGCGGCGCTGCTCGCTTCGGCACCGGCTGCCTCGGGGGCGTGCTCTGCTGCCACGGCCTCGGCGTCGTCATCGTCGAGGGCGGCTTCGATGTCATCGCTGAACCGCTCGTCCCAGGAGACGGGCAGCAGGTCCTGAAAGGGCGTGCTGGTGTCGGTGGGTAGGGGGAGCCCCAGCGCGAAGCGCGTGAGCGGGTGTCCGACGCGTCCGGCGCATTCGTCCAGATAGCGCTCCCAGCCGTCCTCGTCGCCGTCCAGTGGGGCCGTCGCGGCCGCACCGCCAGTGCTGCTGCTCGCGGATACGCCCGCTGGGGTGGGGGTCAGTCCCGTACGGAGGGTTTCCAGGTCGCCCAGGAATCGTTCGGCGAGCCGGGGATCCGCGAACAGGTCGGGTGGCCGTGTCGTGGGGGCCTGGGACTGGGCCGGGGTCATTCGGCGTAGGGCGCGGTCGGGGTCGACGACGAACACGATGTTGCCGAAGCTCGGTACGCCGTCGCTGTCGAGGACGACCAGGCGCACGCGGCTGCCCGCATCCGCCGGAGCCGTCACCGTCAGCGTGGCCTGTCCGGGCGGGATTTCGGCGATGCGCTCCCATGCCTCCGGCGGTGCTGCGGCCTGAGACAACTCCAAGTGAGCGGTGTCGGAGATCGGCCGGGCCACGCTGATCTCCAGGCCGTCCGGTACGCGTAGGGCACCGAGCAGCAGCGGCCCACTGCCGGCGATGGGGCGGGGAAGGGGCGGGACCGTGTGCAGCTGGACGGCGGGCTCGTCGCTGCCGTCCGGAAGGAGGGTGGCGGTGATGGGAGCGATGATGCCGAGTTCGCAGTTGCCGCCGTCGCCCTGGGAAAGCAGCAGGGCCGCGGCGGAGAGGTTCGGGCTGCCGGTCAGGGCCCAACGCTGCCCCTCGGAGACCCACTCGACGAGTTTCCCGTGGCGGTACCGCTGGTCGTTGTCGCTGACGACGCGTCCGTCGTACTCCTTCACCAGGGTGGCGACCGACGGATCGTCAAGGTCGCTGAGTCCGGGCTGGTAGGCGAGGGTGAACCGACTCGGGCGGAAGCGTTCGAGCAGCCGCCGCAGTGCCATCGCGCGCCGGTCGTAGAAGGGCGCGAACACGGCCAGTTCGTCGACGGGCCCCTGCGGCAGCTGATCGATGATCGGCGAACGCAGACTGCTGACGACGCGGACCTGCGGCGCTGTGGGTGTCCTGTCGCGGTGGAGCCGGTCCAGCAGCGCTGCGACCCGACCCAGCGCCTGTGGCACTCCGGCGGAGAATCTCACCCTTTCCGGGAGGTCGCGTAGCCATGCCGACAGCTCCGAAACCGCGGTGGGACTCTGCTCGCCGTCCACCCGCAGAACCGTCCACAGTTCGGCGTTGGCCTGCCAGCCAGCCAGCGTGGTGTTGCCGGAGCCGAGGGCGATGGTGGCATGCTCCGGTCCGGCAAGGACCATCAGCTTGGGATGGAACGCGGGACCGTGGGCGTACGCCAGACCTGCCAGGTAGCTGCGGCCAGCCCGCCGGACGGAGCGGGGGTCGTTCCGGGTCATGGAGACGTCTCCCACCACGGTGACGCGTGCGCCGGTGGCCTGGGTGACGCCGAGGGCGATCTCCTCGAAGAAGCCGAGATCGGCGGTGAAGCTGAGGAAGAGTGCTTCTTCCAGGTTCCGTCCGCCCGTGCGCTCCTCGTTGAGGATGAGGGTCAGCGGCGAGGCGAACGCGGTTGGTGGCTCCACCGCTCCCGGTGCCGGTACGGTCTCAGTCAACGAGAGCCCTCCCGCTACTGGTCACCGACCAGTGTTGGTCGTGGTAGTGCAGTACGCCGCAGGTGGCCAGGACGGTCCCGAGCTGGTCCAGCCGTAGCCCGACGTCGCCGCGCCCCTCCTGGCTTGTCCGGTACAGCAGCCCGCCCCGTTGGTGCAGCCGGGTCGGTAACCACAATGTGCCGTCGGCGCGTCGGCGCGTCGGCGCGTCGGCGGGCCTTGGCCAGCGCGATCCGCTGCGACCGCGCCACCAGGTCGTAGGTGAGTCGGCGGGCGACGTCGCGCAGTTTCATGGGCCGAGCTTCGTCAAGCCGCCGCTGGACCCATTCCGGGCCGAGCTCGACACCGCGCTGGCCGAGGAACGCGTCCCGGACCCGACCGGTGAGTTCGTCCACCCGACGGGCATTGGTGGCAAGCACCCGCAGTTCGGCGAGGGGCAAGGGATCACCCACCCACCGCAGGTCGTGCTCAGCGGGCAACGGCGCTCCGGTCGTGCTCTGCGTCGCGGGCAGGGAGGACAGGAACGCGTCCACCGTCATGTCGGGCAACTCTGCGGCGAACCGGTCGGCCACCTCCTCGATCGGCACCAGCCCTTCGACCTGCTCCACGAGCCAGGACCACAGGCGGCGCCATGCTCCGACGGAGTAGTTCCGCAGCACCACTCCGCGCCAGGCACCGGCCGTGTCGATGCCGCTGGTCACGGGATCGCTGGTCAGGAAGTCACCGAAAGCGAGCACGTGGCCGATGTCGCGGGTGAAATATCGGACGGGATGTGTGGCGACCACACGAGCCAGAAGCTGAATCGTCTGTCGCCGTGTTGCCGAGCGGGAGCCTGCTTCGGCCGGTGCACCGGGCTCGCACATGAGGTTCGCCAGCCACGCCCCGTCAGGATGCTCACCGCCCACGCACACACACAGCCGGTCCCCGAAAGGGGCGAGATCATCCACGTTCAGCGTGTCCTCGGCGGCCAGTTCGAGCAACCCGCCCAGTCCGGCTCGTAGTGCTGCGGTCTCAAGCCGCGGTCCGGGAACCGGCATGGGCCCTGCACCGAGGATGCCGAGCGCGACCTCGGATCCGGCGTACGGTGTCCAGAACCCCCACGAGTTGCCCACGTACCCGTCCTTGCCCGGGACCTCGGCCTCGGACATGGTGACCGTCCCGGAGTGCAGCCGCCGGGCAAGGGCATCGACCCCATGAGCACGCGGCAGCCACTCCAGAGCCTGCGGATGATGCGCGAGCGACACGGCGGCCAACGCCACCTCCGCGCGGCGCAGCAGAGTCTGGGCGGCCGGGACCGTCAGGTCTTCCGCATCGGCTTGGGCTGCGATCAGCCCGTGCAGAGCATAGTAACGCGCATGCGGAGTCAACGTGGTCACCCCTGGCACCAGGTGATCGACCATGCGCCCCACATGCCGCTCCACCGAGAGCGGATAACGGCCCGCGGCGACGTCAAGCCCCGGGCGACTCCACCCTGGCCCCTCTACACGCCCCGAGGCGGTCCCGCGCCCTCCTGCGGTGGCTACCCGCTCAGCCATCAGACCGGAAGGAGCCGACCGGGAACCGGTTGGTGACTCTTACTGGCTCTAACAAAAACTGATGATCATGTGACTGCTGGCTTGTCTGCTCGTTGGTCTGGTCGTGGGGAATCGTCAGTCGCGTCCGTGGATCGTGTCGGATGAGCTGTGGTCGCTGATCGAGCCGTTGCTGCCCGAGCCGGCGCCGAAGGTGGTCGAGGGGCGGCCGCGGGTGCCGGACCGGCAGGCCCTGTGCGGGATCCTGTTCGTGCTGCACACCGGCATCCAGTGGGGGTACCTGCCCCAGGAGCTCGGCTTCGGCTCGGGCATGACCTGCTGGCGACGGCTGGCCGCCTGGAACGAGGCCGGCGTCTGGGACCAACTCCATGTCCTGCCGCTCGAGAAGCTGCGTTCGAAGGACAAGCTGGACTGGTCGCGGGCGGTGATCGACTCCTCGCACGTCCGCGCGGCCCGCAGGGGCCCAAAAGCGGGCCCAGCCCGGTCGACCGCGCACGACCGGGCAGCAAACACCACCTCATCGTCGACGGGCAGGGCATCCCGCTCGCGGTGTCGCTGACCGGCGGCAACCGCAACGACGTCACCCAGCTTTTGCCCCTGCTCGACAAGATTCCGGCCGTCGCGGGCCGGGTCGGCAGACCGCGCCGACGGTCGGACGCACTGCTGGCCGACCGCGGCTACGACCACGACAAGTACCGCCGCTTGCTCTGGCAGCGCGGAATCCGCCCGGTGATCGCGGAGCGAGGCCAGCCCCACGGCAGCGGCCTGGGCATCTTCCGCTACGTCGTCGAGCGCACGATCTCCTGGCTGCACGGCTTCCGTCGGCTTCGGATCCGCTGGGAACGACGCGACGACATCCACGAAGCGTTCCTCGGCCTCGCCGTCTGCCTGATCACCCACCGACACGTCCAACGGCTTTGTTAGGGCCTTTTACTGGGCACGCGAGCCGACTTCCCACCGGTGCGGGCGGCACCATCGTCGTCGTGCGCCATTCCTTCGCACCTGGCACACCTGTATCGCGCTTCTTCATGCCCTGCTGCCCATCCTCAGTGCCGCCCCAGCAGGCGACTGATCAGTCAGTCTGACGCATCCTCAGCCGCCGTTAGGTGGGCTGGTGGACATCCACTACGAATCAAGCAGCCGGGCTGACGCTCGATGCCGCAAGTGCCGCGCCGCAGCGTGTGCGGCAGTACAGAGGGAGGGAAGGGTATGCGCGGTCAGCCTCCGCTCAGCGGATACCGCCGTCCGCTCTATCCAGCATGCTTGTCTGCCGTGCTACCCGCCCTCCCTCATCCTTTCGATCTGCCTATTGAGATTGCGGACCTGGGTCGACTCGGGACCGAAGGCTTCAGCCAGGAGGGGGCGGATGGCCTCGAGTTCGGTCAATGCCTCGTCAGAACGAGCTGCGGCTGCCAGCATCTGGGCGATGACGAAGCGGGTTTCGAGCACTTCTTCTGGCTCTTTTTGTGGCACTGAGCTCAGGGCGTTCAGAACGTAGAATCGCAGCTGGGGAAGGGCTTTATCGGGCTTGCCGATCTCAGCGTAGGCATGTCCTGCGTGGTAGGCGCAGTCGAGGACATATGCGTCATTTGGTGGCAGATGCCTGCGGTAATCGCGTCCAACGGTATCGAATAGGGAGGCGGCCCGCGTGTATTCCCCAGCGTAGAACAGCGCGGCAGCCAAGAAGTGACGCAGTTGCAGCGCCAGGAACTGATCGTGCCCGGCGCGTTCAATGCCGTCCTCGAGGAGGTTGATCGCCTCGGACGGCCGGTCATCGTCCAGCAGCACACGAACGTTGTCCCTGAGCCGTTCGAACTCGGCTTCGGTGAGCCTGGTGCGGGAAGACTCATGGACGCGGCGCTTCGCTGGCGCCAGCAACGGTCGACGAAACGGTCGGGTCGGGTCGCGGCTCTCATCGCTTCCGGCGAGCCCGCTCGCCGTCGAGGTAAGGGGAACAAGCGCTTCGTAAACCACCTCGGCGGACGGTCGTATGTTCGGATCCTTGGCCAGCATCGACGCCACCAGAGCGTCCACGGACTCTGAGATTTCGGATCGCCGTGCCCTCACCGACGGCGGAATCGACTGTAGGTGGTGAGCACGGAGCGGAACATCGTTCGAGGCGTGGAAAGGCACATCGCCTGTGAGCAGTTCACACAAGAGGCAACCGAGCGAATAGATGTCGGACGCGGACGTCACCGCTTGGCCGAGACACTGCTCCGGCGACATGTACGCCGGTGTGCCAACGGTTCTGTCAACCTGCGTCAGCCGCGGCAGCGCTCCTGCTCCGCGGAGGATGGCGATACCGAAGTCGAGCACCTTCACCAAGCCGCCGTCGACGAGCATCACGTTGGCCGGCTTGATGTCGCGGTGGACGATGTCGACCCGGTGGACGTCGGCCAGCACAGCTGCGATCTGTGCCGCGATCGCAGCGGCCCATTCCAGGCTCGGAGGCGATTCCACGTAGTCCGTGTGGTCGAGTGTTGCCTCCAATGTGGAGCCACGTAGCAGCTGCATGACAAGCCACAGTTGCGTGGTGCCGTCCGGCGCCGTTTCGACGCCCGTGTCATAAACAGCTGGGGTACCGGGATGCTCCAACTGGGCGGTGGTACGAATCTCGCGCAGGAACCGTTTGCGATCTCGCTCCAGCGCATCGAGGATTTCGACTGCCTCCGGGCTGTCCGGCGAGGCAGGAACGGAGCCTGGAGAGGGGGGACGCAAGAGCTTGATCGCCACCCGCCGGTCCAGACGTTCGTCGTAGCCGTGAAAGACCTCGCTCATACCGCCGCGGCCAAGCGACCCGTCCACTCGGTATCGCCCGGCAAACAGCCGTCTTGCGGCCGGTCGCGCCGTCTCTTCCGTCACGCTCCGCCCCTCCCAAGGAGTGGGATTTGCCCGGTTAATTCGCCTGGGTGTCTACCCGCCGGGGTGATCATTCGTCGCGCGCCTGTCTGCCGGTCTCCCGGCTCATCTCGGCGCGCAGTCGGGCCAGAGCCTCGTCGCGAACAGGTTCCGTAATGATGCGGTAGGCGCGCTTCCGAGCCGCTTCCTTGATCGCCTTCCGGAACTCGTTGTTGTCGAAGTAAAGCTTCACGAAGTCTGTATTGCGTTCGGCGTTCTCGGCGACGATGTCATCGAGCCGGTCATCGGCCACCTGCCCGAAACGGGCCTCGTCGTTCATGAGGGCGATCTGCTGCATCCCCGTGTCCTCGACGAGGCCGACGACCTGCTGGTAGACGAGGATCTGGTCGGAAGTACCGAGTTCCAGCCCGAACCGGTCGTTCAGCTCTTCGATGATCTCCGACAGGGGTTTCATCTCCGGCTCCCGGAAGCCGCCGCCATCAGCGGCATGTCCGCGTACGTCTCGGTCGCCCACCGCCGACAGCGAGACGTTGTGCCGCCCTGTGAACTCCAGTCGGAAGTGGCTCAGGTCCGCATCGCCTATGTCGACCGATGTTGACGGCCGTCCCGGCAGCCGGATCAGCAGAACCCTGCCGTACTGGTAGAGACGCTCCAGGTCCTTATCGCCCCAGTCGACGATCTGCGCGATGAGGCTATAGGCGCGGACGTAGTTCTGCATGGCGGACCGGAAGCCTTCCCGCTCGTCATCGGTGTCGAGAGCGACGAAGCGGTCAATTGCTGGCTTGAGATACTCATGTAGCTCGGCATGCAGCTTCCGCTCAGCAGCCTCCGGCATTCGACCGGGCCCGGCCTGGGCCAAGACCCTGATGAATGCCTCCATTTCGGAGGCGACCAGCAGCGCGTAGTCCATCACTTCCCGCTGCTTGGTGTAGAGCAGGTTCGGATCGCTTGGCTCCGTGATTGTCGTCTCGAACCAGTCCTCGAATGCAGCTTGGATGTCGGCAGCGTTGTTGACGAAGTCCAGGATGTGAACGTCGTCCTGTGACTTCATTGGATGGATCCGGTTGAGTCGGGAGAGTGTCTGCACGGCGGCAACCCCGGTCAGCGGCTTGTCCACGTACATCCCACACAGCAGCGGTTGGTCGAAGCCGGTCTGGTACTTCTCCGCGACGACCAGCAGGCGGTACTCGTCCTGGTCACGTGCAACTGCCTGTGGGTCGTCCGCCTTGGTGTAGCCGAACCGGTCCGGTAGCTGGCCTTCCGGGAAACCGTTGAGCTGAGCTTCGGTGAACTCCAGACCTGCCGCCTCGTCCTTGAGCTGACCAGAGAAGGCGACAAGTGTCCCGCAGTCGGTGAAACCGCACAGGGTGACGTAGTTGCGGATCGCCTGGTATAGGTCGAGCGCGTGCTGCCGACTTCCGGTGACGACCATCGTCTTGGCCCGGCCCCCAAGCCGTCCTGCGATGTTCTCACGGAAGTCGTCGACGATCAGCTTCGCCTTCTGCTCTAGCGATTTCGGGTGCTGCTCGGCGAAGCGGACCAGCTTCGCCTTCGCCTTCGCTTCGTCGACGTCCGGGTTGGAGATGCGTGACTCCACCTGTTCAACGGCCGCGTTACGCAGCCGCCATTTGGTGTCGTACGTGATGTAGTTGGCCAGTACGTCGAGGATGTAGCCCTCGTCGATCGCCTGCCGCATGGAGTAGATGTGGAAGGGCACGTGCATGCCCTGTTCACCGGTTCGCGGGTTCACCCTCTCCGGATCGAAGGTGCCGAATAGCTTCAGCGTCGGCGACTTGGGGGTAGCGGTGAAGGCGAAGTACGACAGGTTCGGCTGCTTGCCACGCACGCGCGTCATGTACTCCGCGTCGTCCTCGTCCTCCTCCCGCGGTTGTGCATTGGCTCCGAGCGCCTGCTTGAGCTGGATCGCCGACTCTCCGCCCTGAGACGAGTGCGCCTCGTCAATGATGACTGCGTAGCGCTTGCCGGCTAGCCTCAGGTCGGCGATCTTCTTGAGTACGAACGGGTACATCTGCAGTGTGCTGATGACGATCTTCGATGTGGAATCGTCAAGGGCCTTTGCCAGCTGGTTCGAATCCTCGTCGATCTTCTTGACGACACCGGGCGTGTGATCGAACTGGAAGATGGTCCTCTGGAGTTGCCTGTCGAGAACGACGCGGTCCGTGATCACGATCGTCTTGTGGAAGACCGGCTGGTTGCTCGCATCGAAAAGGTTGGAGAGGCGGTGCGACAGCCAGGCAATGGTGTTCGACTTACCCGAGCCGGCCGAATGTTGGACCAGGTAGTTCTGGCCTGCCCCGTGCGCCTGCGCATGCGCGATCATCTTCTGCACCGCATCCCACTGGTGGTAGCGAGGGAAGATGCGAGGCGAGGTGTGCGGGCTTGTCTTCGCACCCTTTTTGTCCGGAACCTGCACGTGAATGAAACGGTGCAGGATCTCCAGCCAGCTGTCGCGCGGCCAGATCTGTTCCCAGAGGTAGGCGACGCTGTAAGAGCCTGGGGCAGCCGACGGGTTTCCAGCGCCTCCGGACACACCTGGACCGTTGGAGCCGACATTGAAGGGCAGGAACTGTGTATCACGGCCGCGCAGACGGGTAGCGACGAAGACGCGGTCCGGATCGATTGCGAAGTGGACGAGTGTTCGTTTGGCGAAGAACACATCGTTCGGGTCGCGGCGTCGGTACTGAGCGATGGCATGGTCGGCGTTCTGGCGAGTGTTCGGATTTTTCAGCTCAATAGTGGCCACAGGAAGGCCATTGACGAAGAAGGCCATGTCCAGGGATAGAAGGGGATCACGCGCGCTGTAGTGCAGCTGCCGTGCGACCGTCAGCACGTTTGCGTTGTACTCAGCTAGGGCGTCAGCGGCCAGTGTGTGACCGGGGCGGAAGTAGGCCAGGTCAATCTGGACGCCTCGGTCGCGCACACCTTGGCGCAGCACGTCGAGCACGCCGCGTGCGTCAATCTCGGAGGCGAGGCGCTGGGCGAACTGCCGCTGAGTGGTGGACGGGTCGCCACCGTACAGCTCGATGAGCCGGTTCCAGCCGTTCTGCTGTGTGGCGCCGATGAACCGGTACAACTCGCCGGTGTCGATGCCCAGCTCAGCGTTGAACGTACCCTGCGCCGGCGACCAGCCGCGCGTGAGTAGTTCGGCCTCGATGCGGGACTCGAAGATGGGCTCGGTGTGAGCTCCAGGCGTCATACAGCACTCCCAGGTAGGGACCGACCGCTCGCGGTCGTGACGTCGAATTGGCCGGTTACGGCGGCAGTGATCAGAGCTAGGCGGTGTTCCTTGAGGAGCGCGAGCTGGTCAACCAATGCCTGTTTCGCGGCGTTGCCTGACCTCCGGCGGTCATTGAGGTCGTTGACAACCCGTGCCTGATCTGTAAGCGGCGCATCCGGTAGGGGCAACTTGGTTACCGTTGCGGTAGGCAAGTTATTTGCCATGCCGTCAGCGCCAGAAATTCCGAGCTTAATTAGCTCGCGCACTTGATGCGTGCCGAGCATGAAAGCAACAAATTCTGGCGTCATTCGGGTGCGGTCCATTCGAAGGCGGTAGACCTTATCGCAAAGCAGCAATTGAGGTGGTAGGTCTTCCGGGAGAACGGCGATGCTGCCGATCAAATCAACGGATCCGCTTGCGCGAGACATGAGCAGGTCGCCGGAGCGCAGGCTATAGCGAAGCTCGGGTTGAGTTTCGGGAGGTAGCGCTTTGTGCTGACTTGCGTCGAAAGTGCCACCATTCACACAGCCGGCTTTGACGACCCCCCATTCACCTTCGTCGGTTGGTCGATCTTCGCACTGAGGTGACCAACCTTGCTCGATCTTCTGTAGAACGTGCCGAACTCTCACCGTCCCATGCTTAATCTCTAGCGATTTAGCCACCTGGGAAAGGTGACTCTGTACGCGTGTGCTGATCTTTTCCAGTTGAGAAGTGCGCAATCCGGCCAAGCGGTGGATCCGGTTCGTCTCGGCGTCGAGAAAATCCGCGATTCTTTGCTGCTCGATAAGTGGCGGATGGGGGAGTACTAGATTTGCCAGGGTGGCTGAATCGAAGGAGGTCGAGCGCTCCCTAATTCCCTTAGCCAATGATTCTACGTATCCCGAAGATGCCATACTGCGCAAAACGTACGCGATATATCGCAGATCTGCATCGCCTTTTGCCTGGTACGCGTGCACCACGGGTGAGCATTTGCCATCAGCGTCTGAGATTCCAATGGCTCCCGCAAAGCCATCCATCGAATGTACTACTAGATCACCTCTGCGGATTCCTTGGTAGCCAATTTCCTGGACTGCTTCGGTGAATCCATCGACCCGCCGATTTGCCCTGAGTGTAACTTGACCATCTCGGAAAGCTGTCACAACGCCATCATCGGGGCGGGGTTGGCGCAGCTGTCTTCCCAGTAGCCATTTGGCTCGCTCAGAACTCCAATTTGCTGGCAGGTGCCCAAGGCTGGTTTCTGTTGTCATCCCGTCACCTCGCCAAGCAGCTTCTGAATCTGGGATTCAAGCTCCCGCAGCTCCGCATCGATCTCCGTCAACGGCCTCGGGGGGGTGTACACGTAAAAGTGTCGCGTGAACGGGATCTCATAACCGATCTTCGTCTTTTCGTAGTCAATCCATGCGTCCGGGACATGCGGTGTGACTTCGCGAGCGAAATACGTGTCAATTTCCTCATTCAGTGGAACGTTTTCGTAGTCACGAAGATCTGGGTCCGGCAAAACTTCCCCGTCTTTTGCCTTCTGGACCTCTCCCTCCGGGTCCGACACCGAAACCGCACCCCACAGGCTCTTCAAGAGGGGTGCCTTGCTCGGCCAGATTGCCCCGGCCCCTGCAACAGCAGAATGCAGTGCATCTGCTGCCTCTTTCTTGGTCCACCACGTCGAGCCCGCCAGGCTCCGGGCCGCCTCGACCAGTGCCTCGTGCCCATCCCACTTGGCAAGCGCCTTCGCGTTCTCCAGCGCGGCGAGAGTGTCCTCGGTAATCTCGAAGCGCAGCTTGAGTGGGCGCTCGACAGTGATGCGCTGGTAGCCGAAGTCGCGGGTGCTGAAGATCTTTACCTTGTCGTGGTCTGGGTGGTCAGTGTCAGCGGCCACCTTGACGGCGTCGACGTACAAGTCCGTAATGCGCTTGATCTGCGCATCGGTAATCTGCTTTCGCTTATTGCCGAAAGACTTGCGCATCTTCTCCCACTGGTCGCGGGCGTCGAGCAAGATCACCTTGTTCCGGAATTTAGTGTCCTTGCGGTTGGACAGGATCCAGAAATACGTGGAGATGCCGGTGTTGTAGAATAGCTGGTCCGGCAGGGCGACAATCCCCTCTAGCCAATCGTTCTCCAGGATCCACTGGCGGATCCTGGACTCACCAGAATCGGCCGCGCCGGTGAAAAGAGGGGAGCCGTTGAAGACGATCGCCAGCCGGGCACCTTTACCCTCGACCGGTTCCATCTTCGAGATCATGTGCTGAAGGAACAGAAAAGATCCGTCATTGATGCGGGGTGTGCCGGCGCCGAAACGGCCAGCGTGACCGAGTTCCGCCTCAGCCTCTACCTCATCCTTGACCTTTTTCCACTCCACGCCGAAGGGCGGATTGGCCAACATGTAGTCGAACTTCTGGTCCGGATGGCCGTCGTCACTGAAGGAGTTGCCGTAGTGGATGCGGCCGCGTTGATTCCGCATGAGCATGTCTGACTGGCAGACCGCCCATGATTCTGCGTTGACTTCCTGGCCGAACAGGTACACCTCGGCCTTGGGGTTGATCGACTTGATGTGGTCTTCAGCCGCAGTCAGCATGCCACCGGTTCCACAGGCTGGGTCCAGGATGTTGATGACCTGGCCCTCGCCGGCAACTGTGTCGGCGTCCGGAGCGATCAACAGGTTGACCATCAGCTTGATGACTTCGCGCGGGGTGAAGTGCTCACCGGCGGTCTCGTTGGAGTCTTCGGCGAACTTGCGGATCAGATGCTCGAAGACGTAGCCCATGTCGTGGTTGGACAGCTTGTCGAGGTCGCGCATCTCGGCGAACCTACCGACGACCTTGTAAAGGATCTTCGCGCTTGCCAGCCTGGTGATCTCGTTGTCCAGATCGAAGCGGGCCAGGATCCTGCGCACGTTCGGTGAGAATCCGTTGATGTAGTCGCGCAGGTTCTTGGCAGTGCTCGGCGCGTCTGCGGCGATTGTCGTGAAGTCCTGGTCGGAGGTGTTGTAGAACGGCAGCTTGGCTGCGATCTCCAGCAAGCGCTCCTTGTTCTGGACGTCGAGTGAGGCGTCTCGCTTGCGGACGGCGTCCCGCGTTGGTGCCATCACAGCGTCGAGGCGGCGCAGAAGTGTGAACGGCAGGATCACCTGTCCGTACTCATGGCGCTTGTAGTCGCCGCGTAGGAGGTCGGCGACCGCCCAGATGTCACTTGCCATCTTGGAGTGCGTGGGTCCGGATGTCATAGCTTGCTCGTCTCACCTTCGGTTGTGTGGAGGGCATTAGTGTTCTTCAGCGAGGGTTGGTCCGGGGCCAGAACGCCGACAGTGAGACCATGAATGGTCTGGTCGATCACGTTCGCGCTAACCCTCGCCAGCGTCGACAGCGCCTCTTGTAGCTCCTGCAAGCGGCGGAACGCGTCGCCGTAGCGTCGCTGCTCTGCGAGAGGTATACGGGGGATGCGGCAGCGGCGCAGGTCGTCGCGGCTGAGTACGCCGAGCGTGTTGGTCACTGGCACTGAGTTGGCATCGGTTTGCAGGAAGATCGCGACGAAGTGTGCGTCCAGACGGTCCGCATCCAATTCCACAACCTGCGCGATACCAAGTCCGTCTTCCTCTGCGCCAGTCGCGACAACTGGTGGCCGGCCAAGGGTTCTCACCAGTAGATCTCCGGGCCGGGGAGGGGTGTCGCGAGAGTGAATCGTCAGTGCTCCCACACGTTCCAGTTCGCCAATGGTGACGTGGGCGTGGACGGGTGGAGACACGGTGGCGGGAAAGGATGGCATGCCTATCCGGCCCACCTCGGAGTAGAGAGTCTTCAACCGATCGGTCATATGGACGAGGTCCTCGGCCCCCGCTTCAACCCGCGCCGCTACATAGCGGGAAGGCCGCAGATCGACGTCACCGTCGAGTAGGTCCAACCGGGGAACAGCGCGGGAGATGCTCGGGTCAGCATCTGTATAAAGCCGCTCCCAGGCTGCGTATTCGCAGGGGACATCGGCTGCATCGACCAATCCAGACAGGTCGATCATGCGCACAGCCGTTCGGGCTGACGAGCCGTAGGGGCGTTGGAGAACCCAGAGGTACACGTCGGTGCCGGGCAACGACCCCATTGCCTTGGGCAGTGCGATCACGTCACGCAGAACGCCGGAACGCACCAGCCTTGCCCGGATGTCACGTCCGGACGGCTGGATGCAGGTACGTGGCGAGACAGCGATGACGGCCACACCGAGCGGGCGCAGGTGCGCGTAGCAGTGCTGCACCCAAACCAGTTCGCCGTCGCGTGGTGCCGGAGTGCCGAACCTCCAACGTGGATCCGTAGCGAGTTCCTCCGACGGCCACTGCGGGATGTCGAAAGGGGGCTCGCAGACAATGGCTCTGGCTGCGCCCAGATAGGCGCCGAGGCGGTTGTTCAGCAGTGAATCTCCGGTCTGGATCTCGTACGGCACACCCCGAGCGCTGTGTCGCAAACTCGATGCTGCAGCGGAGGCTGCCGATTCCTCGATCTCCTGACCGACAAGCTTGACGTGGTCGCCGAAGCGGTCGGCAGCGGCTGTTAGCACTGTTCCGTTGGCGCACGCGGGATCGAGCACGATGTGCGAGTCGGTATTGCCGACATCCACGGGTTCCTCGCTGGCCGTCGAGCGCGGTAGAAGCGACACCATCACCCTTGCCAGCAACTGCCCCGCGGTCAGGTCGGTGATGGCGCGCTCCTGGGGCACTTGCTGTACGAGCCCTGCCAGTTCGTCTTCCTTGCCTTCCGGCGACTGCACGGCACCGTGGACGCGTTGGGTGCCAGTCTCGGTTTGGCCTGCCGTGGCCAACTGGTCTGCCTTACCCGTCGACTTCAGCCAGGCTTCGACCGCAGCCCGAGAGAACTTCGGGCTACCAGAGCCATCGCCGACAGGCTTCGGAAACTCCGGATAACGACGCCGCCAGTTCGACACGGCGGCGCGGCTGACGCCTGCCAGGCGTGCGATCGCGGCCGCTGTCATCTCATCGCGCTCATCCGGGCTCATGGGGCAACTCTAGCGGCGCACCATCGCCACGGCAAGAATATGTGAGCACTGTTGACAGTAGGCGTCTGTGTACACATTCTAGGATCCACCAGGACCGCTCAAAGGCACAGGAGGACCTCGTGCACCATCAGCGCATCGCACGCGTTACACACCGAGCCCTTTCCCCTCGCTCTCGGCGGCAGAAGTCCTGCGGCAAGGTCTGGTTCGCGGACCGGGTCGCGGCGGATCTGGGCCTCGCTGTCGTCCGGTCGCGAGGCGATGCCCGTGCCAAGGAGCTGGTGCGGTCATACCACTGCCCGCGCTGCCACTGCTGGCACCTGACCTCTGCCGCGCCGCGCCGTGATCACTCCGCAACGCCGAGGATCACTCGCAGTCACTGATCCAGCGCTCCGCCTCGCATTCCCGAAGAGCTCGACCCTGCACTGAAGCACCGCAGCAACCGCGTTGTACGGCGCACGGCGCTGCCCCGGACCTGCGGGGTTCTCCACACCCATACGTCCTTATCCACAGCCCATCCAGGGAGTGGCGCCATGGCAGCCAGCACATCCAGTACTTCCAAGCGGACCCTTTACCGGCTCCGGAGCGTCGCCCCGACTGTCGATGCAATGTTCGACGCCCTGGACCCGAACCAGCTGGAGAAGGTCTACGCGGATTTCGACTTCCCCGAGAACCTCGGTGTACCGGCGGTTCTGGTCACCGGCAGCTTCGAGCAGCCCGTCGCGAGCTGGTGCGACGAGATCTTCCGTACGACAGGTATCGAGGTGTCACGGCCGGTCAACCGTTCGGCCGGGCTGCTGGTGGTCGCCGTCGACGGCGAGGTGTACGCCATCGGCTACGACCAGGGCTTCCGCCTGGTGCCCGACCGCCTGAAAGACCACCGCTTCGGGCTGAGCTTCGCGTCCCGCCGGGTGGACCCCGGGAAGATCCGGGACCTGGTGTCGCACACTCCGGGCGGAGGGCGCACCGACATCACCCTGATCCCGAGCGGGGCCTCGGTGTGGAGCCTGGGCATCGTCGAGCACGCCCAGATTGTGCGCCGCCTCGGCGGTCACCTGGACAACATCCCGCTCACGATCTCCCGGGACAACCCGGCGAAGATCTCCAGCGCCGAGGGCGGTGCTGGTCTGCGTATGCGGCTCGGTGTAGAGGGCACCGACCTGATCGCTGACATCCGCGCGATCGCCCGCGTGCTGCGCGAGGAGAAGCCGAGCCCTGGGCTGGAGTTCGTCGAGCATGTCGTGCCCGTCGACGATCCCGACCTTGCTACTCGCCTGGAGGCTGTCCTCGATCACCTCTTGGGTCAGGAGCCTGACGGGAGGATCAGCGTCGCCGTCCCCGCCGACCATTGGGACGACTATGCGGCGGCCCGGGCATTCAGGGCCAGGATCAACAGTGACGCGGCCAGCCAGCCGACCGACGACTTCAACCTCGACTACGTCCTCAGTCGGGCCCGGATCCAGCGTGCCGGCAAGCGCGTGACCGCACTCCGGGAAGGAACTGTCGCTCTCTACCAGCACAGCCGCGCCGACCGGGCCGACGAGATCTGGACGTCCAGTGCGCTCCGGTGGATCGAAGTGGAAGTGTCCCTCGACTCCCACCGGTTCTTTCTGATGGACGAGCACTGGTATGAGATCGACCAGGCGTATTTGAAGGGGATCCGCTCTCACACCGAGCGGCTGATCACCGACTCCCCGTCCGTAGACTTGCCCCCGTGGGTCCTCGGAGAGAAGGAGCGCACCTACAACGAGTCCGTGCCGGACCAGCGGCCTGGGTACGTCTGCTTCGACCGTGACAACGTTCAGACCACGCTGCACCGCGGGAACGGCGTGGAGATCTGCGATCTGCTGAGCCCGGACAACGTCCTGGTGATGGTGAAGCGCGCCAAGGGCTCCGACGCACTGAGCCATCTCTTCAGCCAGGCGCTCGTTGCTGTACAGACTCTGCGGAACTCCCCGGAGGGGCGGGAACGGTTCGCCGAGAAGGTGGTCGCGGCCCGGAACGGACGCGGCCTGCCGGAAGGCTTCCGGCCGTTGAAGGTCGTCTTCGCGATCTTGCTGAAGGACGGCACCGACCTCACCGCAGACACCCTGTTCCCGTTCTCGCAGGTCACTCTGGTGCAGGCGGCCAGGACGCTCGAAGCGTGGGGTGTTGAGGTCGAGGTCGTCGGCATCGCCTCCACTTCGCCGACCGTCACCTCGACCGGGATCCGGCGGATTGCGGCGTAGCCGCCGCGCGCAGGCTCAGCCGAGCTCAGGGCCATCTCGAAGCCGCGGCTGATCTCACCTGGGGCATCCAGCCTGAGTGCTCACCGTCTGCCGACGAACATCATGTTTGCTCGCTTGTCAGCCCTCGGCTTCTAGGCACTGCCCGTGTTCCAGGTACGCAGTTGTACCGTCGGCGCGTGCCTTGATCCCGGCGGTGATCCGACGTACGAGGCGGGGGATAGTGAGCTCTGGCAGCTGCTCGGCGTCGTGGAAGTCGTAGCTGCGGAGCTCGTCGGCCTGCAACGCGATTTTCTGGCGCTGGTCCGCGCTGAGACGGCCGCCGTCGAAGAGGTAAAGGACCTTGTCTCCCTCTCCTGGATTCGGTGCCCAGTCCACGACGAGCAGGCGGCCGATGTGTGGCTTGATACCCAGCTCTTCGTGGACTTCGCGTACGCAGGCTTGTCGGGGAGACTCCCCATGCTCGACGTATCCGCCGGGGACGTCGCGGTAGTCCTTGTACGAGGGTTCGACGAGCAGGACTCGGTCGGCGTCGTCGAAGAAGAGTGCGCCGGCTGCCATGCGCGGGTGGGCCATCTTCGCTTCGTGCTCGTTCTCACTCACGGGACGGACTCTAACCGCCGACGACGCCGAGCCTGCGTGCCAGGTCTGCCACCGGCTGGGACGGGCGGCCTCGGGTACCTCGGATCCAGCCGATGACCAGTTCCCGGCTCAGGTAGTGGTGGCGCACCTGCTCGGGGGCAGCCTGTTCGGCGTCCAGCAGGGTGGCCAGGGCTTCGTCGGTCCGGTTCCAGGCGCTGAGTGCTCGGGCGACTTCCAGGTTGTGCCTCACGCGGCGTTCCACCGGCAAGCCGCTGGTGTCGATGCGTTGTCCGAGGTCCGCCGCTATCTGGATGTCTCCGAGCTCTCCGGCGGTAGCGACGCAGTGGATGGCCACGTTCGTCGGGCCGAAGGCCGTCCACAGGTGGTTGGCATCGGTGCCTAGCCGCTGTGCGGCTTCGTCGGCTTCTCGAAGGAAGGTCTGCGTCGTCGCCCGGTCCTCCGCTCGGGCGGCTGCCATGGCGCCGGCGAGGAAGAGGGTGCCGTAGACCGAGAGGTATTCGTCGTTCGCGGTGTCCAGGCCGGGCTGCATCACCGCCGCCGCATCGTTCACCAGTTGGACCGCCGGGGTGAAGCGCCCGGTGGCCAGCAGGCAGTGTGTGACCGCCCGGAAGAGCGAGCCCGTCACCGCGCTCTGGCCGCTGTGCTGCGCGGCCGCCAGGCCGCGGTCGGCGGCGATCCATGCCAGCTCCGACTCCCCGACCTTGCCCAACACCATGGCCGCGCCTTGGTAGGTCAGGGCGAGTAGGGCATGTGCCTCCTCCCTATTACGCCCCGAGTACCCGCGGGATGCGGCGAGGGCATCGGCCAGTACGAGGGGAAGGCGTCGCGTGGCGAAGCCGTAGCGAGACGCCTGATAGGCGTCGAGGATCTCCTTCACGTTGGCCCGAAGGTCCTTCAGGGCGGGCGGTTCGTCATCGGGCGGAGGTACGAGCAGCGGCGTGAGCTGCTTGTAGTCCATGAGGGCTTCGCGCAGGGCGGGGACCGTGCGGCGGCCGCTGTCGTTCGACCACTCCATGAGGGTCGGTTCGGCGAGCAGGTCTCCGAGGGAGACGTCGAGGGCCTCGGCGAGTGAGGTGATCACCGAGAGCCGGTCGAGCTCGATCCGATTGTTCTCCGCTTTGCTCAGCCAGTCCGTGGTCCGCCCGACAAGGCCGGCCAGGACTTCTTGGGAGAGGCCGCGTCGGCGCCGGTACCAGGCGACGCGCTCGCCGATGGTCAGGTTCTCTGTCATCCCTCGCATGTCCTGAGCATCACCTCGTGGCCGGAATCGACCCCGGAAGGATTTTCCGGGGTGATGCGGGGTGCCGTACCTACTGTCGCAGTAGATCGAAAAGGCCGCCGGGCAATGTGGTCAACTCCCTTCGCTTCGGCAGGCTTTGGTGATCGGTCCTGCTTCTCACATGGGAGCAGGGCACGGCTCGCTGATACGGACTGGGGGTGTGGAGGGTGCGCAGCACGAATTCGGCGGAGCCGTGGACCGAGCAGGGTCTCGGCCCGTTCGGCCCGGCAGCTCTCAAGCCGTACTCCAGAACGCGGTTCGCCACGGACGGCAGTGCTTTGTTGAAGATCTACGTGGGCATCGACCCCGAAGGCCGGCGCCAGCGCGAGGTCGCGACGGTCGAGCGCGCTGCCCCGTTGGGTATCGCGGTCCCAGCCGTCCTGGCCACGGGAAACGATGAGGCAGGGTCTTGGACGGCATTCCGGGTGGTGGATGGGACGCCGTGCTCGGTAAGCACGCACTCAGCGATTGAGGAGTACATCGGTCACGTCGTGGCTGTGAGTCGCAGGCTGCACCGGCCTGTTGCCGACGCCACTCCCGGATCTGGCTGGGAAGCTCGACGAGCCGGTGTCGTTTCCTCGCACCAGTTCCTGCTCGATCAGTTCTCTCCTCGCTGCCGGTCGCTGCCTTGGTGGTCGGTGCTGGGGGAGGCCCTCCAACCGATCGATTCCCATCCGGTCGTTCACCTGCATGGTGACCTCAAGCCCGAGCACCTACTCGTCGACGGCGGGCGCCTGCATGTCGTCGACTGGGAGGCGAGCGCCTGCGGACAGGCCGTACTCGACTACACCGACGTGGTCTTCCACTTCGTACGCGACCTGCTGTACGGGGGCATGCCGCCCGCACGCGTCCCGGTCGATCTCCTGATCCGGTTGCCGTTCAGCGGGCCGGTCCTGGCCTGGCGCCTGCTCCTCTGGCTCGATCGCCGTCGGACGCAGGACATCGACCTCATCACCGCCCACGACGTCTATCGACTCGCTGCCGAGGAACAGGTGGCCTCCGCGTACCGGTCACTCGCTCAGACGGTCGCGCTCCTCCGCGCTGCCGACGTCCCTCGCTGAATCGTCCGCTCCACCGTTCGTCCAGGCGTGCTGACGCCTGCGCTCATCCCCTTCTACCCACCCCGAACGGGAGTTCGTGATGCCTCGTACGAGCACGACCATCGACAACAGCCACATCGTCATCGACACCGGCATGGCCCAGCCGGACGCGACGACCATCGTGGAACGCAAGGGCCTCGGCCATCCGGACACCCTGGCCGACCATCTCGCCGAGCGGTTGTCCCGCGCCTACAGCCGCTACACCGTTCAGCACTTCGGCGCCGTACTGCACCACAACTTCGACAAGCTCGCCCTCCTCGGTGGAGCCAGCGAGGTGCGGTACGGCGCCGGTCGGATGACATCGCCGGTGCGGGTCCTGGTCAATGGGAGGGCCGCGCCGTTGTGCGGCGGCGAGCGGATACCGGTCGAGGACATAGTGGAGGCCGAGGTTCGGGCGTTCTTCGCCGAGCGACTGCCCGAGGTCTCGGCCCACCTCGACATCGTCTTCAACATCACCAGCAATTCGAGCCCGGGTGCTGTACTCACCGGCGACGGGGTGCCCGACCGCACCCGCTGGTTCAACCCGCGCTCCGTCGAAGATCTCCGCGAGCGGCGGGTACGGCTCTCCAACGACACGTCCCTCGGCACTGGCTGGGCGCCGGAGAACCCCTTCGAGTCGTTCGTACGGGAACTGGTGGACTACTTCTCCGGGAAGAGCGAGTTCACGCTCGCCCACGCCTGGTGCGGATCGGACGTCAAACTCATGGGCTACTGGGACGGAGCCCAGGCCGACATCGTGCTGTGCGTCCCCCAGAAGTCGCGTCACGTTGCCAGCCGGGCGGAGTACGTCCGCAACGCGGAGACCGTCCTCGCCGAGTGCCACCGCCTCGCTGGCCTCCGGCTGCCTGGAGCGGACGCGCGCTTCCGGCTGAATGCTCGCGACGTTCCGGAGAAGGACGAGCTGTACCTCACCTACACCGGCAGTTCGATCGAGTCCGGTGATGAAGGCGTTGTGGGGCGAGGAAACCGGGTCAACGGGCTGATCACACCGTTGCGGCCGATGAACCTTGAGGGCGCCAACGGCAAGAACCCCGTCTACCACGTCGGCAAGCTGTACAACGTCGCCGCGCAGCGACTCGCCACCCGGCTCCACGAGGCGACCGAGGGGCACGCCGAGGTTCACCTGGTGAGCACGACCGGGCAGCGACTCGATCAGCCCTGGCGTGTCCTCGTCCGCCTGTCCTCTCCCGACGTCGAGGTGGACAAGGTACAGGCCCTGGTCACCGAGGCGCTCGGCGAGTTCCCGGCCCTGACGGACGAGCTGGTTTCCGACGGGATCGTGCTGAGCTGATGGTGATGCGGACGCTCGGAGAGGTTCCCGCAGGGTGCCGACAGCGGCTACTCGCGCACTACGGGCCGGAAGCCCAGGCGTGGCTGGACGCAGCACCGGCCCTGCTGGAACAGGCCGCCGAATGCTGGCAGTTGTCCCTCGGCGACTATCACGACGCCGGACACGCCTCGGTGATCGTGACAGCGACCGCCCTCGACGGGCGTCCGCTACTCCTCAAGGCATGGACCGACCCCACCCGGTATCGCCACGAAGTGAGTGCACTGCGGCTGTGGGCCGGCGGACCGACGGCGGACGTCATCGAGGCCGCTGACGACCTGGCGGTGGCCGCCCTGGAGCTGGTGGGAGGGCGCCCTGGTGGCGCCGAGCGGCCAGAGTGCGAGGTTCAGCTGGTGGCGGCTGCCCTTCAGGGGCTGCACACCCTCGGCCAGCGCCGAAGGCGACCGAACAGCTTCCCGCTGCTCACCGACCACCTCGGCACGGAGATGCTGCCGCGGATCCGGCGACGGATGGAGACGCTCGACCTCGACACATGGCGTCTGCTCGTCGACGCCGCGCTCCCGGCGCTCTCCGGACTGCAGGAAGACGCAGGCAGGACAACTGTCTTGCACGCGGACCTGTATCGGGAGAACGTGCCATGCGACTGGCTGGGCCACCCGCGCCTGCTCGATCCGCTGCCCATGCTGGGCGACGCGGCATTCGACTGGGCCTTCTGGACCGTCTACTACGACCTTGGACACGGGACCGACGGGCGGCTGGCCGCTGCCGCCCGGATCTCGCGGATCCCCATTCCCGTACTCGCGCCGTGGTGCAGAGCGCTGGCCCTCGACGGACTCCTCTACTACCTGGAGGCCGGGGACCCGAGAGCACCGCAGATGGCGGGAGTGCTCGCCGGCCTTTCCGCGTCGACCCCGAGGAGGGGCTCGTGACCACCTACGCCCTCCGCCACGGTCAGACGAACTACAGCAAGCGGTACCTCGTCAACGGCGACCCGTCCCAACCCATCCACCTGACCGAGGAGGGTCGGCAATCACTGGGCCTGGGCTGGTCCACCCTCCCCCTCCACACCGTGCGGACGTGGCTGACCAGCGAATTCCCGCGTGCCCAGCAGACTGCTTCTCTGCTGATGGGCGTGCCGGCGGCGGAACTGGTCATCGACCCTCGCCTGAATGAACTCGACTACGGAGAGTTCGAGGGCCGCCCGTTCCTGGAGTACGCGGTCTGGCTTGACGGCCAGGGGCCGAACGAGCGGCCTGCGGGTGGCACCGAGTCCCAGCGCGCCGGCATCCGGAGGATGCTCACCGGATTGCTCGCCACCCTGGAGCGACCCGGACCCCGCGTTCTCGTAGGCCACGGCCTTTTGGCCTCCGTGCTCCTCTGGCATCAGAACCGATCTCCGAAGGAGGCCATGCCGCTCTTCTTCCCGGAGGCGCCGTACGTCGAGCCGATCGCCATACCTGACGACGAGCTGCCGGACTGGATCACGGCGCTGATGAGTGATCTCGACAGGGACGTTCCCGGAGGTCGTGCTGACCGCGGTGGCGCGGACATATTCCGGATCGGTGAGGGCTCGGCGGTTGCTACGGTCGATTCCGTATCCCACCAGCCGGATCAAAAGGATCTTCCTCATGCATGATGCCCGCGCCCTAATCGAAATGGGTGCCGAAGCGGTTCGTCGGCTCGCTCGTCGCGGTTACTCTCTGGACCTGTCCGAGCTGGAGTCCCTCCAGTCTCGGCGCAACCAGAACATCCGCTCGGCCGACGAGCTGCGGGCTGAGTCCAAGCGGGTGGCGAGTGAGGTCCAGCAGACGGCCAAGCAGGGCGGCGACATCTCCAAGCTGAAGGAGCGCGCCCGCGAGCTGAAGGACCAGATCCGGGACATCGAGGCCGGGCAGGTGCAGGTCGAGGAGCAGCTCCGCGACCTCCTCCTCAGCATCCCGAACCTGCCGGACGACGCGGCCCCCGACGGCGACTCCGAGGATTTCGCGGAAGAGGTCCGACGGGTCGGCACTCCGCCGGCCTTCCCGTTCGAGCCGAAGGACCACGTCGACCTCGGCGAGGCCACCGGCATCCTCGACTTCGCTCGGGCGACGAAGCTGTCCGGCCCGCGCTTCGCGGTCTCGCGCGGCGCCGGAGCAGCGCTGGAGCGTGCCCTGGCCACACTCTTCCTCGACCTGCACACCCGTCGTCACGGATACGTCGAGCACGCGGTCCCGTACCTGGTCACCCGCAAGACGATGACCGGCACGGGGCAGCTGCCGAAGTTCGAGGAGGACCTGTTCAAGACCGGCGTCGCCGACCGCGAGCTGTTCCTGATCCCGACGGCCGAGGTGCCGCTGACCAACCTCTACGCCGACGAGATCATCCCGCCGGCTGAGCTGCCGCTGGCGCTCACCGCCCACACGCCGTGCTTCCGGTCCGAAGCCGGGTCGTACGGCCGCGACACCAGGGGCCTGATTCGTCAGCACCAGTTCGCCAAGGTGGAGATCGTCCAGATGGTCGACCCCGCGGACGCGAACACCACGCTGGAGACGATGGTCGGCCACGCCGAGGCGTGCCTGAAGGAACTCGGCCTCGCCTACCGCGTCGTCAAGCTGGCAGCTGGTGACACGGGCTTCTCCGCTCAGCTCACGTACGACATCGAGGTCTGGATCCCGAGCCAGAACACGTACCGAGAGATCTCCTCGGTCTCCAACTTCGGCACCTTCCAGGCCCGCCGGGCGAACATCCGGACCCGCGGTGAGGGCGGCAAGCCCAAGCTCGTCGCCACGCTCAACGGCTCCGGTCTCCCCGTCGGCCGCACCCTGGCCGCTCTCCTTGAGCAGTGCCAGCAGCAGGACGGCTCCATCGTCCTGCCCGAATCGCTCGTCCCGTACCTCGGCTTCCGCCGGATCTCGGCGGACGGAACACCGGAGGCATAACGTGCTCGTCGGCGTCTGCGACTTCCCTGGTAGCTACGCCTTTCCACCCGCCGGCTACGGCGGGATCGAACGATGGCTGTGGGCGGTCGCCGTAGGCGCCCGAGCCGCAGGCGCCGACGTACACCTTCTTGGGCCGGGCTGGCTCACGGACCTGGAGAACGACTGGGTTCGTCGGCCGGTCCGCCTAGAGGACATCACCGCCGGATCGCTCGCCGAGCGCGAGCTTCGCGACACTGGATACGACCTCTTGGTCGTGGGGCACGAATACCCGTCCCTGCCGGCCTGGACGCGCAAGTGGAACGAGCTGGACTGTGACGTCGCCACCTTCCAGCACTCGCCCGTCTTCCAGCACGCCGACGCGGCCTTCGATGGCAGGCGGTCACGGCTCTACTGCTATTCGCCCGAGATGATCGAGCGGTACGCGGAGCACCAGCCGATCACCGAACTCGCCGTTCACCTCGGCCTGGATGAGGAGGAGCCGTCGACCGTTGCTGGCAGCGACCTTGTGTGGCTTGGCCGAATCGACGAGGAGAAGGCACCGCACCTCGCTGTCCGAGCAGCCCAGATCCTTGGCCGCCGGATACGGGTAGTCGGCCCCGTCTTCGACGAGGCATACGTACGACGCCATGAACGTCTCTTCAGTGCGGACCACGTGAAGTGGATCGGCGAAATCGGCGGCCCGGCTAAGACCGCCGCCATCCGTGACGCATCCGTCTTCGTCTACACCTACGCCCGTACGTACGTGGAAGCCGGCGCAGCCGTCTTCGGTGAGTCCCTCCGCGCCGGTACCCCCATAGCCGCGCTCACTTGGCGCGAAGGGACCTGCGCCGAGGCGGCCCTGTGCGATCGGACGGGCGTGGTCACGGTGGCTGATCCCGCAGAGGACGACGAGACAGCAGCGGAGCTTCTCGCCGTCGCGATCGAACAGGCCCAGGATCTCAACCACAAAGAGGTCCAGGAGACCGGGATGCATCGCTTCGATCCAGCCCGCCACTTCACGGCGATGTCGACCCGGTCATGCTGAGTAGGCCCGGGGAACTCGTGCTCGGGACTTCGTCCCATTCGGAAGCCCGCTTACTTGCGGCCCTCCGTCAAGCCATGGGATCCCACTGGGAGTTCACTGTTTCCGAGGGGAGGGTCGCGATCGAGCATCCCCACAGGGCGTCGCCGTACTCTCCGCCTCGTCGGTCCCCGTCCTGGGAGGAACTGCTGGTGGGGCTCAAGGTGGGTTTCGCGGCCCATGGCGCCCCACAGGAGCCCTGCCTGCCAGTTCGGTGGGGCCGTGAGACCGAGCTGACGATCTCGGCCGTCCAAGCCCTTGACCTCTTCCTCAAGGACGGGCGTCCGGTGACCTACCGCAGTGGCTTCCTGCCCCAGCCTGTTGTCCGTTTCACCGGGCAACGTGACGCAACGGGCGATCTCCGGGAAGGGTTTCTGACCTCGTTCGTCAACGTCTCCCGCGTCCAGCCGATTCAGTGCATCGACGAGTACGGGGGGATCCTGGACGGCTGGCTCAGCGTGCTGTCGCGACTGGGTTTCCACGCGCGCCACATCAGCATCAACGGCAAGCTGGCAGCATGGCGGCGCCGCCAAGTCGAAGGCATCACCCTTCGCTTCAACCACCTCGATCTGCCTCTCGGCGACATCGTCCTTCTTTGGAATGCCGACAACCCCGCGCGCATGGCCGTAGACCTCGGCACCGGGCTGGAACGGCTGGCCTGGGCGAGGACGAGGCTGAGGTGGAGGGAACTCGTCTTCGGCCAGTTCGCGTCCCTGGCGCCCCCGCCGACCCTGGACGCCGTCCGCACGGCCACTCTCCTCCTTGCACACGGTGTCCGTCCCGCAGCGCGCGGAGCCGGCGGGATCACCCGCCGGGTGATCGGAACGATCGATCCAGGTGCGGCGAGGTTGGGCGTCAGCTCCCTGGTTCGCGCGTCGTACCGCTATTGGCGACTGTTCGGTGAACCGAAGGTCCCATGGCCAGCCGTGACCATGGCGATCGAGGAGGAACTGGGCATCTGAAGGAAGACCTCCAGTGAGTCGAGTCCGCTTACCGGGGCAAATCTGTCCTTCGCCAGTTGTTCCCGGACAGCGGTCAGTCCAGCGGAACGCCGTGACCTGCGCGGACTCACTTCACTGGCAACGCGGTTGCGTGGCACCGCCCGCCTTGCGAGTGCTGCGACCTGCGGCGACTGGATTGGATGGCAAGGAGAGCCGCGGACTGAGTTCGCTGTCGACGGACACCAGTTGTCCGTTGACATCGAACCCAGTCGTTTTGCCATCGAACCGAGTCGTGCCGCATCCGGCGTGCCCAGAACCACGAAACGAACGAGGGCCGACGGCAAGCCGTCGGTCCTCTGGTCAGCTATCCCACAGCACAGCACAGCACGCCCTGCAGCTCATCAGCCGCCGAGAGTCCCCATGCACGTCATGCACCGGCTCGTCGCCCGCAGCTGCGCGTTCCCCTCAGTGGCGATGGCTGGGCTGCTTTCGCTGATACGGCCCCAATCTCCGGGGGACGGATCGAGAATCCAACCCCACTTCGGAGGCCGCACCTCGTCTTCTGTCATGTGATCGCAGGCGCCTGGAACGTGCGCCTTACCATTCTGTTTGATCAAGATGGCGTCGCCGGGGAACCGCCGCCACTCCTGTCGAACACACCTTTCCTCCGGGTGCGCCTTGGGCACGCTGCCATCAGGAGGGCAGGCGCACCCCATGCCGATGATGTTGTCGCATCGCTCGCAGCGCACCTCTTTCATGTGACCAAGTGTCCCATCCGAGAGCATGCAGCTCACGCGTAACGGCATGGCGGCGGTGTCCATTGCGGCGACACCGAGAGATCACCGCGATTCGACTGGGTTGGATGGCAAAGCGGCTGGCTTCGTTGATGTAGGGTCTCGCCGCCCATGGCCAGCGGCGGTTCCGTGACCTGGTAGTTGTCGTCGTGTCTCACGGCTTGGCCAGCCGTCCAGTCTCACGATCGTGTCCGAATCCTCGGGGCGGCTGGCTTGCTGGCTCGTCAGCTCGCTGGCTAACCACCAGCTGACGGAGTGCAGAACGCAAGCGGGGCGCCGGCCGGAGTGGCTGGCGCCCCGCTGCCGTGCCGTCAGGCCGGTTCGGGTGTGGGCGTCTCGGTCCGGCTGCCGCTCAAGACGTCCACGATGCGGAAGTCGTCGCGCTCCAGGGCCTCGACGATCGCCACGGCCATGTTCTCAAGGCCGTCCGTGTCGGCAGGTAGGCCGCCGTGCGCCTTCCGGTAGGCGACCATGGTGTCCACGATCTTGAGCACAACATCGATGTTCTCCGCACTGCTCTGCATCACGCCTCCTGTTCGTCGTCGCTGCCGCCGTTGACCGCGCGGAGCCGCCGGTGAGCCTTGAACGCCTCCCCGGGTTCCGGCCAGTCGTCGGTGCAGATTCCGTAGCGGGGCGGCATCAGACCCCGCTCACTCATATGAGTGAAGGGCCTGACCTGCCAAATCTCAAACTCGTGTCAGATCTGCCATCGCTTGGCCATCGACCGTGAGATTTGGCCACGAAATCTGAGACCCTACAGTTGACAACAGACACCAGTTCGCCGGGGCAGACAGGAAAGATCCCGAAAGGACTGGTGCGCTGCGGCACAGCATGTCAACGTACAACGCCTGCCGGAAGAACTGACGTCCGAGCCCACGGAGGCGCCCCTGCACCCGCACCACCCTGGTGACCCTTCTCATTCCGACTTGCCAGACCCGATGTACTGGGTTACTCCGCGCCACCTGGCCGGTGACGACGGCGCGCTCGCAGAGCGGATCGGCGACACCCTGACCGGCCTCGGCTGGCATATGTGGCCAACCTCCCGCCACACCCTGCTGTATGTGAGCCCGGACGGGCTGCGCGGCGCCGAGTGGATCCTCGCGGCCTACCCGTTCGAGCTGGGCGGACTGTCCGTAGCTTGGCAGCTGAGTGCCCGCCCGCATGCTGCCTCCGCGATGACGGAGTGGAACGCGTACTTCACTGCCGGCGTCCCGTACGAAGCGCTCGCTGATCTCGTCGTCGCGCTCGACGCCCGTGAAGTGCCGGACGCTGGCTTCGAAGGGCCCGAGACGGTCCTCAACGCAGTCGGTGCCCAAGGCTGGATCCGTGACGTGGACTGCCCCCACACCACCGCCATGGACCCCGGGTTCTCCGCCACCGTCTCCCTGGGACTGCAGCCGCCGCTTGTCCAGGACGCGGATGCGCACCCTGACTTGATGGGGTGGCAGGCGTGGGCGGAATCCGTTCTCGGCGCCCCATATCTGTGGTGCGCCAGCTTCAGTGCCAGCGTCCCCCATGACCTGGTCGCGGCATTCGCCTCCTCGCTCGCCTCACCGGTCCCGGTGCCCCGCCGGACCGTGCCCAAGAGCGCAGAGGGCCGGCTCAACGTCGTCCGCCGCAGCTGACGGTCCGCCCCCTGCAGTGCTTGTTGTGGTGTCGCCAATTGCCTTGAGCTGCAAGTTCGTTCCCCTGCGTCCGTCAGATGACAGAGATGGAGACCGTATGTTCCGACGACGTGCTCGCGCGGACCGCGAGTTCCGTGAGGCCCAACGTGAGGCGTTCGCGCTGCTGCAGATGCATGCACATGAGCTTCTGCCGTTCGACTCTGTCCGGGCCGACGCGTCAACGCCGACCGGATCGGCCTCGGAGACCATCGGGCCGGACTTCCCGCCAGCCGATCTGCGGGCACCGTCCCGGCAGGACGTCGAGGGAATGATGATGCGCTGGATGCATCCGCTCGTCATCGACGACGCGGTCCGCGCGTGCGCGACGTGTGGCGTGTACCGGGACTGGATCGTCTTCTGCATGCGCGACGACTCGGTGTGGCTGTGCTGCCGAGCCGGCCACCAGGTGCATGAGCCTCGTCTGGACGCTGCCTGGTACAACCGCAACTCAGGTCCGGTCGACTACTGGCACCCCTCCCTTGAGGACGGGCTGCGTCACCTCGGCCACTGACCCCCGAAACCCCACTCCCTACTCCTACATACCGCCGGTGCCGGAGGCCCGGCTGGTCAGACCGTCTGTTCCGCAGCCAATTTGGGGTTCCGCATGCGCCTTCACACCACGACCGTCACCAGCCTGACTTCCCTGGCCATCCTGGCCTTGGCGGGCTGCACCAGCAGCAGCACGCTCGCCGACGATCCGGTCTCCTCCGCCTCCGCGCCCACGCAGCAGGAGGGCAAGCACTCCCCGGTTCCCGAGCTGTTGTCCTCGGCCGCGCTGAGCAAGCGCCTCTTGGCCGAGAGCGATCTTGGTGAGGGCTACTCCCGCAAGCCGCAGCAGCCCAGGCCGCAGGACGATGTCGTTGTTTCCGGTTGCCCGGCGCTGGAGGAGCTCGGCGGTGACGCCGCTGTCGGCGACAGCCTCGACTTCCCCCGCAAGGCGAAGGCGTCCTTCACCTATATGGGCGGCAGCGACTCGGAGGTGGCCGAGGAGCTGTACAGCGACACCGCCGCGAAGCTCTCCAGGGGCGCGAGCCGGATCTTCGACGCGATGATCTCCTGCCCCACGTACCGGATCCTCGTCAGCAGCACCTCCGTCGACATGGGCACGGAGCAGATGGCCGCGCCGCCTCTCGGCGACGAGCAGTGGAGCCAGCTGCTCACCTACTCCGTCGGCCCGCAGCGCAGCGTTGTCCAGCAGACGGCGATCCGCATCGCCAACGTGCTGGTGATCGTTTCCGGCTCGCCGGGCCTTGTTGACGCGCACCTGGCGCAGGCCGTTGACAAAGCACAGCGCACACGGTGACTGCAGGGGACGCGAAGGGGGCCGGTGACCGGGATGATTCCCGGTCACCGGCCCCCTTCCTCATCTGGGGGTGCGGTCGGTGCCGTCGTCTGTCAGAAGGTGTACGGGGTGAACGGACGGACAGGTTCAGTCACCGCGTTGACCAACCGCTGGAGCTTCAGCCGCTCGTTCTCGTTCATGATGCCGATGGCGTTGCCGAAGGACTTCTCGTCGTGCTGGTCCAGGAAGGGGGCGAGGAAGCGGTCCAGTTCCTCGGGGGCTTCGAGCCAGGTCTGCAGGTACTGGTGGTACCGATCTACCTGCTTCTTCGCCTCTTTGACCTCGTTGATGGTGGGTGCGAGAGCGGCGGCCTGTTCCGCCTTGGTGAAGGGGCCTCCATCGTCGTGGCGCCAGGTCTTGGTGCTGGCGTGGTACTTGAAGTACGCGCCGCACAGCTGAGCGACGACGTGTCGGCGGGGTTCGATGAGGAGGATGCGGGTGCTCCTTGTTGAGGGGTGGGGCGGTGGGGCAACACATAGGGTCCGGAGAATCCCCGGTTTCGGTAACCGGGGATGTGCAGCTACAGTCCGTCGGCTTCGTGCCGGTCCGTGGCTGCGCGTGGTGTCGTTTCTCGTGGCCCGCGCCAGGGGCTCCGGCTCAGCGGGACCGTCCGGCGTGGGATGTAGGCGGCGTGTACGCGCCCGGGAGCCCGGGATCGGTCTGCGGGGCGGTCTGAGCGGGAAGGCGGCGGGCCTGCGCGGCTCGTGCGCCGGGGCCGGGTGCATGCCGGTCGCCGAGGCGTTGGATGCGCCAGACGAGGACCTCGGATGCTGACTTCGCGTCGTCCAAGGGGCGGTGCTGGGCTGCCTGCCGGAGGACGGTGGCCGGGTTGTGGCCAGCGGCTTCGGCGGCGACGAGGGCGGCGGTGAGGGCGGACCAGGCGTTCTCCGTGAGGATCTGTTTGGCGTGGCGGGGCAGGACCTCGTGCAGGGCGCGGACGTACCGGTGCACGGTGTTGTCGGAGGGATAGTGCCTGCCGAGTTCAGTGAGGCTGGTGGGGGCTATCTGGTCGTAGGCGGCTTGCAGGTGGGTGAGCGTCTGATGGGCGGCGGCCACCTGCCGGTCGTGGTGGTGTAGTGCGCTGCGGCGCTGGACTGCGAGGACGACGAGGATGGCGGCGTCCAAGAGCATGGCCAGCCCGGTGTGGTCCGCAGGCTGGTAGTGCATGGCCTTGAGCGCGCCCCGCAGTGCGCGGGCGTGCTGGTGGTCGGCGCGGGCGCGGGTGTGGGCGGCGTGTTCGAAGGCGGCAGCCGCACGGTGGAGTTCGGCCTGGAGTCGGACAGGAGCATGGGCGGGTAGCGCGTAGAGGACTTCGCCGAAGACGGTGAGGTGGGCCTGGACGGCGCCGTCGTCGGCGTGGGCGAGGTGGTGGGGGATGCGTTCGGCGGCAGCGGTGGCCACATGCCATGGGCTGGGGCGGTGCTGGCGAGCTGATGAGGCTGCGGTGGACTGCGCCTCGGTGGCGGTCAGGCGCTGTTGGATCTGGGGGAGGGACAGGTCGGTGGCGAGGCTGGAGCCGGAGAACCAGATGGGCGTGCCGTCGTCGGACAGGGCGACCTTGTAGCCGCCGAGGTCGCCGGAGGGCAGTGTGCGGGTCTCGACGTGAAGGCCGGCATCGGCGAGCAGGTTGAAGAACTCCTCCAGATCCTTCGCGTGGGACAGCGCGGTACGCACGATGTGCCGCAGCCGCTCACGCGCGGTCTTGTCGTGGCCCCGTCGCTTGGCCTTTTCCTGCTCGGCCCGGGTGGAGCGCTTCACCGCCGAGGTGCCGGCAGCAGCTTCGGGACCACGCCCAACCCGGGTGAGGCCGAAGTCCTCCTCGACAGCTGTGAGTTCGTTCATGGCGCGGCGGTAGTCGTTCCAGTTCCGCGGCGGGCGCAGATCACCGCGCACCTTGGTGGCGACGATGTGGATGTGGTCCTCCGCGTGACGCACGGCAACCCAGCGGCAGCCGTCCGGATCGCCGTCGGGTGCGATGCCGGTCGCATCCACCATGCGCCGGGCGATGGTGGCCCACTCGGCGTCGGTGAGGACGCGGTCCTCAGGCGCGGCACGCACCGAGCAGTGCCACACGTGCCCCTCAGGTGCCTTGTCGCCGGCTTGCTTGACCCGCAGATCCAGGGCCTGCGTGAGCTGGCCGAGCCGTTGCTTGTGGCCAGGGCTGTCCCAGGGGCCGGGGTCGGGGATGAAGTTGTCCCAGGAGGCGACGATGTGCTGGTCAGTGTGTTCGTTGGCGCGGCCTTTGTCGAAGAGGTAGGCCAGCACGCCGTAGGTCTTGTTGCCCGGCTTGACGATGTTCGCGATCACCTCAGACCGCCCACTTCTGCTCGGCTGCCCGCAAGGCGGCGTCGTCGATCGCCCGGACTGCGTCGTGGGCTGTGGCGAGCAGGCGGTCCGCCCGGTGAAGGATCGCGGCGTCCACAGGGTGTGGATCGCCGTCCGCGTTGAGGCGGCGGGCGATCTGGTTGACGTTGTTGCCGATCCGGGCGATTTGAGCCCTCATCGCGGCGAGCTCGTCGATCGCATCGTCGTAGACCGTGCGCTCGGCCGCGACGGTGATCTCACCGCGGACGCGGGCCATGGTGGCGTCGGCGATGTAGCGGGCCATGGTCACGTGAGCGGTCTTCGCCGACGACTGGATGTCGTGCTTCTCGTGCGGCGCGAAGCGCGCGGTGACGTGCTCGGAGCGCTACGCATCGAGGTTCGCGCGGCGGTACGGCGCACGCTGAGCGGCCCGGACAGAGGGATCGCTCGGCTGATCGCCGGCGCCCACCCGCTCCTGCTCCGGCACGCCCTCGTGCCGGAGCTGCTCCTCCGCCACCCCCGGGGCGGAGGAGTCCGCGATGGACCGGCCTATGGACGGTCCATCGCCATTGCTTGCTGCGCTGTCGAGGTCAGTGATCATCTCCTCCTGGGAGGTGGGGAGTCCGTGGTGCGATTCGTGCATTGAGTGGTTTGCCTTGGGCGTTGGGGATGGTCTCAGTGCGGGTGGCCGACGGGCGCCGTAGGCAGCTCGGCCTTGACGGTGCGGACCACCTCGCCGGCGGTGTCGCTGGCCACGCTGTAGCCGTCCTTGCGTACGGCCTCCTCCAACAGGTCGCGGGAGAGACGTCCGTGCTCGTGGAAGAGGTCACGGGCGTATTTGTTGAGGAGGTCCCGTGTCGCGCGCGGTTTGTAACCCGGGCGCTTCGACTCCGCCCGCGAGGCCGTGCGTGGGTCGTTGCCCGGCGGTTCCTTGCCCGGTTTTGGTTCCGGGCCGACGGTGGTGCGGACGGGCTGTTGCGGGCGGTTTTCGGGCAGGGGGCGGGCTGCCCGGTCGGCGGCGTCATCGCCCGCGACCTCGTAGGGCGGGGCGCCCGAAATTTCTGCCCGCTCTTTTGCCGTAGCCCGCGGGCGGGCCGTCGCGGAGCCGCCCCTCGTGCGTGCGGCGGTGTCGGGCCAGCGCGCGGGCAATGGCCTGGAGGCCAGAGCAGTGACCTGTTGACGGGTGGCGAGCTTGCGCAGCAGCAGCTCGTCCTGGCGCTCGTCGCGGTCGACGTCAGCCTGCTCCAGGGCTTGGTGCAGGCGGCGGGTGAGGCGTCGGCCTCGCCGCTTGGTGCGTTTGTCGGGTGTCATGCTCTCTGCCCGGAGGATCAGGGTGACGGCCCGGTCGAGGGCGCGGTCGCGGATGATCCGGGCGGCATCCGCGTCCCGGTCGGTAATCCCCAGACGAGCCAGCAGCCGTTCGCGTGCCTGTCGGGTGAGGAGGGCGGTCAGGCTGCGGGAGTCGGCGTGCGGGCTGCGATGGCGCAGTTCGATGCCCATGGCCAGGTGCCAGAGCACTGCCGCCAGGACCGGGCCGACGAAAGCCCGCACAGTTCCGCCGACCAGCCCGGACTCGGCGTAGGCGGGCACGATCTGCACGCAGGTGATCACCCAGGTGAGAGTGCCGGGCACCCCGGGCGCCTGCTTGGAGCCGTTGAGGTTCGCCCGCGCCATCAGCGCGGTGGCGAACAGCGCCAGTTCGGCGGCCGCGAACATCGCGGCGCGCTCGAAGGCGCTGCCCATGTCGAGGTAGTCGGCGGCGAATCGCCAGCTGGTGTCCGCGCTGTAGGCGGTACAGCCGATCGCGGCGACGGCGGCGACCGGGATCGCGGCGGTGCTACGGCGCTGTCCAGCGCTCGGCTTCCGTCGGTACTTCCGCAGGGACCATGCGGCGGACAGTACGACGACGAGCAGAGCCGCGATGGCAGCAGGCCCAGGGAACCAGTGCGGCAAGGCGGGCATGCCGATGTCGTTGGCGCTGATGAGCGTGGTGGTGCCAGGAGTCATGCAGAGGCTCTCCAAGGGACCCGCGCGTTCGAGGGCAGGCGGAAGCCCGGGCGGGTGAGGTGGTGGGACGGGAGGGACCGCGGGCCGTTCAGATAGCGGGCGCGGTGCGGCGTCGGTCGGAGCCGGTGAGGATGACCCGCTCGGTCATCTCGGCGAGGCGGGAGGCGACGCGGTCGCCGAGCGCGGTGCGGAGCTCGGCGGTGGGGAGGTTGGTAGTGATGAGGGTGGGGAGCATGTGCTCGTACCGATGGTTGACGAGCCGGTAGGTGAGCTCCTCGGTCCACTCGCTTGTCTTGGCCGCGCCGAGATCGTCCAAGAGCAGCAGCGGGCAGCGAGCCAGCGTCTGCAGTTCCCGTTCGCCGTCGTGGCCGGCGCGGGGGCGGAGCCGCGCGTGGAGGTCGGCGGAGGTGGTGGCCTCCCAGCGTAGGCGGACGCCTCGGGTGAGGAGTGCCCGGACGGCGCCGTACGCCTGGTGGGTTTTGCCGGTGCCGGTGGGGCCGGCGATCAGCAGCGACGGGCCCTCGGCGATACCGGGTCCGGTCGGGCCGGGGCGTCCGGCGCGGGCGATCTGGTCGGCCCAGGAGGTGATCTGGGGATGGTCGGCCAGGGCGCGGCGGTAGCGGGCGGGGATGCGGGCGTCGGCGAGTTCCAGGGCGGTGACGGTCTCGAGCGCCGGTTCCTGGGCGGCAGCCGTGGTGGGGTCGATGCCGCGGTTGGCGAGGATCGTGTTGAGCCGGTCGGTGATCGCGCCGACGGGCTGGGGTGCGCGGGTGAGGGTGGCGGTCAGAGCTCATCTCCGTAGGCGGCGACGACGTCGGTGGGGTTCGTCCACGCCCGGTGGGCGGCGGGTGTGGTGGAGGATGCGGCGTTCATGACCTCGTGGACGAGGCTGGGCAGGACGCCCGGGGACAGGCCCTTGACCCGGTGGCGTTCGAGGGCGGCCCGGAGGTGTGCGGGGGCGATGCCCTCGTCGAGCAGCTTGCGCACCTGTTTGCCGAGATGGTTCAGGAAGGCATCTGGCGGGCGGTGGTTGCACGCGGCGATGTACTCGCCGAGGAGCTGCTTGGCCAAGACGGTGTCGGCGCGTGGGCGCTTGCGCCCCCCGAAGGGATATCTCCTAGATCCACGGTCCTAGGTCCTAGATCCGGACCGTGAGACGTCACTGCTGCCTCACCGAGCGCTCCCTGATCCCTCGCGGAGGACTCCGTGAAGCCCTCTTGACCTGCGACTTCGCTCTCAAGCCCCGGATTCAGCGCGGACTCACGGACCTCGCCGGAGCCCTCAGTGAGGACTGCGTGAGGCGGTAGCGAGTACTCCGTGACACCGGCGCCCACGGCAGGAGCCGACGCGACCGAAGCGTCGTGAACCGGGCAGCTCGGGAGGCGGCTCTTGCTCGCCCGGTTGATCTTCTGATGCTGGTGCCAGGTCACGACGTGCAGGTACCGCTTGTGATCCGGCCCCTTGTAGCGGCAGATCAGTCCCGCGTCGGCGAGCTGGGCGAGGTCCGTCTCGACATCGGACGGGGTGTGCTCCGGGCGCAGCACCCACAACTGCCCGGCGATGATCGCGGCGTGGTCGCGGTGGCGGCCCTGGTCGTCGGCCTGGGTGAGCAGGCCGAGGAAGGTGCGCTCGGCGGTCAGGGAGACGACGGCCAGGGACTCGGAGACGAAGGCTTCGGGCTTGATGGTGCGGATTCGTGCCAAGTGCGGGGCGGTCCTCACTCGGTGGCCTGTGCGCGGGCATCACGGCTCACCGTCGGTCGGGGCGGGATTCGAGGGGGTGTTGGCGCGGACGCGCGCCGGGAAGCGATTGCGTTTCCGGGGGTGTCGTCAACATAGCCACACCCCAGTCGCGCAAGTCCAGCCCTATCCGGCGCAATCTCTCACGGCAGAACGGCTGCAAGAAATGGGGCTCGGTGACGGGCGGGAGGAAAACCGTAAGGCACGATCCGCTGTTGACCAAATAGTTGCCCGGACCGCAGAGCAAGAAGGATTACATCGGCAAGCCGTTGACGGGCCGCCGACGGGGAAGCTACAAGACAACACCGCACTTCAGAGCCATGATCGTCGTGCTGGCCCGAGCCCATTCCCGACTCCCTGGAACCGCATCTCGGCGAACGACGCGAGCGCAACATAGACCACGATCGCCGGTTACCCAAACCGGCGAATGCACCTTTCAATTGGAGCCATGCCCCCACGCCCACTGGAAGTCGGACGCGCAGGAATGCAGGCGGCCCGCACCATCGAAATACTCCGAACCGAACGCGGCCTGTCGCAACGCCAGTTGGCCGACCGCGTGACCGCTTTCGGCCGTCCGATGTCCAACACCATGCTGTCCCGCATCGAACGCGCCCAACGCTGATGCGATGCCGACGACCTTGTCGCGATCGCCGACGCCCTCCTGGTCTCGCCTCTCGTGCTGCTGCAGGGGCCGACCGCCACGTGACGAGGACCGCTCAGCACCGCTGACCGAGCACGCCCCCACCCAGTAAGGACCCGCCCTTCTTGCACCACTCCGACATACCCCCTGCCCTCGTACGACGCCTTCCCGGCACCGAGGGCGGAGCCCCCTTGCCTCGTCTCTACCGCTCCGAAGAAATCGCCGAAGCCCTCGGCTGCTCCGCCTGGTGGGTCAAGGACCGGGCCCGACGCGGACTCATCCCGCACACCCGCGTCGGCCGCGCCTACCGCTTCACCGCCGCGCACCTCGCCGAGATCGTCCGCCTCTACGAAGAGCGCCCGAAGCGATCCGTCAGCAGCGCGCCGGCGAGTCGGGCAGCGACAAGCCCTCCCTCGGCACGAACTCGTGCCGCCCGGCCGCCTGAGCTGACTACGGCCCCGACGCCAGGGCGTCTGCGGGCTCGACCGCCGCGCCGCACCCAGTACGAGACCGTCGCGTAGCGCGCCCGCACCCAGTCACAAGCCGAGAACAGGGGAGGAAGACGGAAGTTGGGTTTCGCGGAGAAGCGCGGAAACTACTGGCGCGGCCGGTACAAGACCGCGCCCGGCAAGCACCTCACGGTGGTCGACGACAACGGCAAAGCGATCCGGTTCGCCACCAAGGGCGAGGCCCAGCGCGCCGCGAGCGAGGCCGAGAACAAGTATCGGCGCGGCGACTGGCGCGACCCGGCACTCGGCCAGGAGACCTTCGGCGAGTACGCCAACCGCTGGTACGAGGCCCAGGACCTGGCCCCCTCGACCATGCAGAACTACAAGCGCCACATCGAGGAGCACCTCCTCCCCGACTTCGAGGACAAGGCGCTCGTCGGCATCCTGCGCACGGACGTCGACCTGTGGGAGAAGAAGGAGAAGGCCGCTTACGCGGCCTCCAGCGTCAAGACCTGGCGCTCGACGCTCCACCTGATCTTCGAGGACGCGATCGACGAGGGCCTGATCACCTCGAACCCGGCCGCCAGACGGCGCGGACGCGGCAAGCGCGCCGGACGCTCCCGCGACCGCGGCCCGGAGAAGGTCGTCACCGACCCCCTCGGCACCCTGCTGACCGCGGAGCGAGCCGCCCTGCTCTCCGGCCGCGACGACGAGTTCGTCGCCGTCGTCCTCAAGGGCTACACCGGCATGCGCTGGGGCGAAATCGTCGGCCTGGAGACGGAGTTCGCCCGCTCCGGGGCCGTCCGCGTCGAATGGCACCTGTACGAACTCGACACCGGCGAGATGGTTCGCTGCCCACCCAAGGACGACAGCTACCGCACCATCGACGTGATGGACTGGCTGTCGGCCCTGGTCGCCAACCACGTCGCCCGCACGAAGCCGAAACCCTGCTCGTGCCACGGCAAGACCTACGTCTTCCGGGGCCAGGGCACAGCCCGCACCGGCGGCCACCACGGCGCAAAGCTCGTCGACGTCGCACGCCGAGCCGAAGTCTCCACCGGCACGGTGTCCAACGTCCTCAACCACCCCGACCGCGTCACCGAAGCCAAGCGGGTCAGGGTGGAACAGGCCATCGCAGACCTGGGATTCGTGCGCGGCGGCGCGGTACCGCAGCACGCAGCCCACTGGCGCCGAAACGGCTTTGCCACCTGGCTGTTCACCCCGGCGGTCTCCGGCTGGTACCCAAAGAAGGCGCCGCAGGAAGCCCGCCCCGTACCTCTCCTCGACGAGCCGTGGCCCGGCGTCCCAGCCCGAGGGCGTGGCGCCAGCGACCGTGCCGACGCCTGCTGGCTCCCGATCGCCAAGGGCCTCACACCCCACGGCCTCCGCCATACCCACCGGACCGTGATGGAGGACCTCGGCACCGAGAAGGTCCTCATGGACGACCGCATGGGCCACATCGACGGCTCGGTCTCCGCGCGCTACGCCCACGTCACACCCGGAATGCGAAAACGCCTCATGCTTGGACTGACCGAGCAGTGGGAGGCGGCACTCGACACCCGCCTGGCGATGAGCCCCACGTCACCCGTGCGCGTACTCGATGATCTCCTACGTGCGCGCAGGGAATCACGTAAGCCTGCGGAGTCCCAGCGGTGACTGCTGCTGTGCCTCTGGTGGTCACCACCAGAGGCACAGCCGTCTCCGGCGACACCTTGCGGGGGCAGCGTCAACCTCGTGGAGGTCACCTCGCTCCGGAGGTTATGGCAAACGCCCGGCGAGAGGGCCAAGGGACCTGGCTCAATAGGCACATGGAGATTGGCGAGCACTGGGCGTACCGCGCGAGGCCGAAGGACCTGGGTAGCGAGGTCCGCCAGGTCGAGGTCGTACGCGTGGGCAGCTCCGGCAGGTCTGGCTGGATCCACGTGCGGTTTCTCGAAGGCGATGCCGCTGGCCTGCAGGAGTGGGTCAGTTCCGGCTCTCTCGTAGCGCCGTGGGCGGATGTTGATACGTTCCGCGCGGATGACGCGGCGGAGCTGGCGCTGGCGGAGTGCTCTCGCCACGTCCGGGGCAGCACGGATTTCGAGGCCGCCCGCCTGATCCTCGGCATCGTCCGTCCGAAGAACAGGCTCCGCCTGCGCCGAACAGTGGCCGACGCCGGGGTCCTGGAGCTGAGCCGCCTCGACGAGACGGCACCGCTCATCGGCATCGACGCAGCTGAACTCCGCGGTGACGCCATGGTGTACGAGAACCGCCACGGCATGTGTCTGGCTGGGTGGCCGGTCACCGAGCGCGTCGCCCGCCAAGTGGCCGGCCGTCTCGCCGACGAGATCCTTCCGGAGGTGGACCGCAAGCAGCAGGGCATCGAACAGGAGCGTGCCCAGTCCTCTTGGTACTCCTACAGCCGACGGGACGACCGGAAGCTGGACGCAGAGGCAGCTGTCTTGCGAACCGTCCGGGCCTGGTGCGGCGAAGACAAGGCCGACCGCTACGACGAGTTGGTCGCCCTTCGCGCCGAGGTCATCAGGCTCGGGGGACTCGTCGAGAAGGCGGTCAAGGCTCTACGCGACCGAGGTCACGGCGTCATCGCCTCCACCATTGAGCGCGACCTTGGCGTCCATATCGCCACCCTTGATCCTGATGTGCGTCGATGACGCCGCGCCACGAGTCCGGCTCCGGCTTGGGAAGCGTTGGCTGAGCCGGAGGCTCCTTCTCCGGCCGGTCCGGCCGCCAGCCGTCGAGGAACGGTCGCAGCTGCTTCTTCGTCGGCTCCACGTTGAAGTCACGGGCGGCCAGACCCCTGCCATTCGTCGTGGGGTCGAGCTGATCGGCCTCTGTGTTCCCCCAAGCCGACCACTCGCGCAGCCTCTCAACTTCGAGGGCGTCCTCCGATGCGGCGGCGACGTCATCCAGCGCAGCACAGAAGGCCCGGATCTCACCGGCGGCCCGCCACTGCTCCAGGGCCGTGCCGAAGTGCTCGGCCCGTACCGCGTGAACCGCCTTGACCGAGGCCGCACTTACCGCGGCCTCCCACTCCCGCCGCTCGCGTTCCTCCCGCTCCGCTGCAAGTCGTCGGCGCTCGGCCTCCTGGTGCTCCCGTTCCTCTCGCAGACGCCGTTGCTCGGCCTCTCGTTCCAGCCGGGCCCGCTCCTGCTCCTCCGCGCGTGCTTTCAACGCCCGGAAGATTGAGGCGATCTGCTCCTCCAACGGCTTCTTGGCCGTGTCGGCCCATTCCTTCTTCCAGCCGTAGTTGTAGCTGTAACCCGAGTTCTCGCTGACCAGCAGCTCCAGTTCGCCGGACGGCTCGAACTTGTGGGCCGGCGTGACCCGCTGCCAGTCGTACGTGCGCCGACCTGGTTGCTTGGGGACGTAGAGGACCTGCTTCTGCCGCTCACGGAAGCCGACCTCGTACGTCCTGCCGTGGACAGTGAGCAGCGGCCTCGGCTGCCTGCGCTTCTTGGACACCGCGATCTCGCCGTACCGCGCGAGGGCCTGTTCGGCGAGCAGCCGGAGCAGCGCGAGCACCCTCGGTAGGACTTCGTCGGAGATCTCGAAGGCGCTGTGGTCCTTGGTGACCGCGGCGAGCACGTCCTCGACATCGGTGATCACTCGGCTTCGCGCCAGTCGAATTCGGTTCCACTCGGTGTCGTCCTCACCAGACACCCTCAGCAGACCGAGGAAGAAGTCCCCCTTCGCCCGCCCGCTGTACTTCAGGTGGTACCCATCCGGAGCACACTGCCGGGCTGCGTCGAACGCCCTGCGATACCGAGCCCGTTCCTCCGCGCTGGGGTCAGGGATCCGAAGAAATCGTCCGGCCTCCTGCACCTGCGCGATGAGCGCCGGCCCGACAGCTGCTGGCGACGGGCGCGGAGGTTTCACAGCCCGTTTCGGGGCGGGCTTTGTCTCGGTCGGAGGATCGACATCCTGCGACGGACCAGCGGCAACGGGCGCCCCGGCTTCAGACGCCGCCGCGCGAGGCTTGCGTGGAGCCAACTCCGGACGGTCGGGATGATGCCCGTGCTCCAGGTAGAAGCGCCCCGCGTCAGTGATCTCCGCCTGCCACCTCCCCTTCTTCCTGGGCATGGTCACCAAGCCCCGGTCCCTGAGCGCGCGAGCCGTGACGGCGAGCTCGGGGCTGTTGGACGTGACGGGGTCGGTTCCGCCCCCGATGCGGGTGAGGAGTGCGAGCTGCCGGTCATTTAACGGAGACCAAGGGTGCATGGCGATCGTCGTACCGTCTGTGGTCTCTTCGGCACAAGCCCACGACTCGCTGGAACCGGTGCACACCGAAGCGGCGTGCTGGTGCTCTGGAGCTAAGCGGCGCTTTCCTCCTGAACCACGTCAGCGATCTGCTGCGCGATCTCCTCGATGGAGTAGTCGCTGGTGCTCATCGCCACTTTGTCTGCGAGGGAGGGGCTGTAGCGCCGGACGTCTTCTGCACTCAGGTTGTGCCAGATTGGCAGGAGTGATTGCTCCCCGGCCACATTACGGGTGACGAGTCCGTCGAGTTCGTGGTTGGTCCAACCCTTGGCGAAGAAGGGGGCCGAGAGCACTACGATGCCGAAGCGGCTCGCCCTGATCCCTTCATCGATCTTGCGGCGGAGGCTGTGGCCGATCCGCATCTGGGCTTCGTCGAGCCAGACAGTCACACCCAGCTTGGTAAGCGCGTCTCGAAGGGGGCGGGCAACAGCTCCTTTGTCCTCGGACGCGTGGGAGATGAAGACGTCCCAGGTCTGGCCACCAAGTATGTCGCCAGTAGGCTCCTCCGGTTCATGGACCGCGACGGAGCGGGCCGGACTGCCCTGTGGGTCGCGGGCCGGGGGCAGGAAGCCCCGCGGAGGTGGCTGGACTTGGACAGACGCAGAGATGCGACCGGAATAGCCGCCAAGGTCGATGGCCACGACCCACTGTCCGTTACTGGGGATGGTGATCTGGTGAGGCGAGCGAGTGACGCGACCGCCCAGGTACCGGTATCTCTTCCCCGACTTGTATTTGCTGTACTCGCTGCGCGTCATCACCTGGACGTTGGCTTGGTTGCGCAGGGTGACGATGACCGTGGAACCTCTCTTGAGGTTGCCGAGGTCTTTGTAGAAGTAGTCCACGGGTGCTCCTGGAGATGTGCGGCCGAGCACGTCTCAGAGTAAGGACTGCCACTGACAATCGGAGGCGACGATGTCTGAAGCGGGGTGGAAGCCCACGTCGGCTGGACGCTCGTCTCTCCCCTGGCGCTAGGACTCGGGGAGCCGTCCGGGAGCCGCTCACTGAGGTCGGCTCCCAAATGGCTCCCAAACTGGGACCACAAAGCAAATCAGGCCCGGTTCTGATCTCTCAGAACCGGGCCTGACCTGCTGTTTTGGCTGTCGGGGTGGCGGGATTTGAACCCACGACCTCTTCGTCCCGAACGAAGCGCGCTGCCAAGCTGCGCTACACCCCGATGTCGTTGATCCACTGCCCCGCATTGCTGCAGGCCCGTGGCGACATCGATTACTTTAGCGGACCGGCGGCCTGAGACGAAATCCGGTTTTCGGGGGCCCTTGGCCAGGGGCGGACGCGGTCCAGGGCCACAGCTGCCAGGGCCAGGGCGTAGAAGGCCAGGCCGAAGGTGAGCGCGTTGCCGAGGACGCCCGCGTAGCCGTGGGTCGTGACGTCCAGGAACGGGTACGGGTAGCGGGCCGTCGAGCCCGGTGACAGGAGGGCGCCGCGGGTGAGGGCGAAGGCCAGGTAGGCCAGGGGGTAGAGCAGCCAGAGGGCCGCGTGGCGCGGGCGAAGGCCGCCCGGTCTTGTCAGCAGGAGCCAGTCGAGGGCCACGGCGATCGGGGTCACCGTGTGCAGGAGCAGGTTGGAGACGGTGTGCCAGTCGGACACCGGCGTTGTCTCCTCCGTCATCGAGAAACCGCTCGAGGCGTTCGCCAGGACCAGGTGGTAGACGAGGCCCGTGATCGCGATGAAGAGGAGCGTGCCGCCGGTCACCCACGCCGGCAGCGGGCGGCGGCCCCGCCACGCCCGCCACGCGGAGAGGCCGAGGACCACCGCCACCAGCGCGTTGCTCTGGACGGTGAAGTAGCTGAGGACGCGCGGCGGACTGCCGATGACCAAGTCGATCACGATCCCGGTCGCCGCGGCGAGGGCGATCAGCGCGCGCAGGACGGCCACGACGGGGCGGCGTACGGGTGGCACGACCGCCTCCGCGGGGACGCCGGAAGCGGTCGCGGTGCCCGGGGGAGGAGTCGGAGCGATCATGCCTCCACGGTAGGGGGCCGCGGGTCATAACCGCCTAAAGGGGCCCAGTGGCCGCCTCAATCCCCCCGCCTCAGTCCCCCCGTCTCAAGCCCCCCGCCTCAAGCCCCCCGCGGCACCAGCGTCAGCAGCGTCGCCTCCGGCGGGCACGCGAAGCGCATCGGCGTGTACCGGTTCGCACCGCAGCCCGCCGACACGTGCATGAACGCCGTCTTCCCCTCCGCCTGGTGCGTCGAGAGGCCCTTCACGCGCTCCGTGTCCAGGTCGCAGTTGGTCACCAGGGCGCCGTAGAAGGGGATGCAGAGCTGCCCCCCGTGGGTGTGGCCGGCGAGGATCAACGGGTAGCCGTCCGCGGTGAACGCGTCCAGGGTGCGCAGGTACGGGGCGTGCACGATGCCCATCGAGAAGTCGGCGCCGGAATCCGGACCGCCCGCCACGCGCGCGTACCGGTCGCGTTTGATGTGCGGGTCGTCCAGACCGGTGAGGCCGATCTCGTAGCCGTCGATCTTCAGGGAGCCCCGGGTGTTCGTGAGGTTCACCCAGCCCGCCTCGTCGAAGCCGTCGCGCAGGCCTTCCCAGGGGTTGTGGATGGCACCGACAGCGGGCGCGTTGCCGTTCAGACCGTGCTTGCCCTGCGCCTTCTCGATCAGATAGCGGGCGGGGTTGCGCAACTTCGGCCCGTAGTAGTCGTTCGAGCCGAAAACGTACGCCCCGGGGAACGCCATCAGCGGGCCGAGCGCGTCCAGCGTCTCCGGTACGCCCTCGGGGTCCGAGAGGTTGTCGCCCGTATTGATCACGAAGTCGGGGCGCAGGCCCGCGAGCGAGCGCAGCCACCGCTGCTTCTTGCGCTGGCCGGACACCATGTGGATGTCGGAGACCTGGAGGACCCGCAAGGGGCGCATCCCGGGCGGCAGCACGGGCACCGTCACCCGCCTCAGCCGGAAGGAACGGGCTTCGAAGCCCACCGAGTAGGCGAGACCTGCCGCGGCCGTCGCCGTGATGCCCAGGGGTACTGCGTATCGCGCGCGCATCCTCCCATCGTGTCAGACGCCGCGCGGCCCGGAACGGGAGGAGGGTCTTCGGGCCGGCCAGTCCGAACGGAGGGTGTCCGAGGCCAACCGGCCCGCCCCCCGGGGAAATCGGCGGGCAGGAAACCGGCCGCACCTGCCACAATCAACCCATGACCACGCTCAAGTCGAAGCTCCAGGAAGACCTCACCGCCGCGATCCGGGGGCGTGACGAGCTGCGCTCCTCGACGCTCCGGCTGACCCTCACCGCCATCACGAAGGAGGAGGTCGCGGGCACCGAGGCGCGCGAACTCTCCGACGACGACGTGCAGAAGGTGATCGCCCGCGAGGCGAAGAAGCGCCGCGAGGCCGCCGAGGCCTTCGGGCAGGCCGGGCGCACCGAGCAGGCGGACCGGGAGAAGGCGGAGGGCGAGGTCCTCGCCGAGTACCTCCCCAAGCAGCTCTCCGACGACGAGCTGCGGGACATCGTCACCCAGGCCGTCGAGGAGGCCAGGGCCGCCGGCGCCGAGGGTCCGCGCGCCATGGGCCAGGTCATGAAGATCGTGAACCCGAAGGTCGCGGGCCTGGCCGAGGGGGGCCGCGTCGCCGCCACGGTCAAGAAGCTCCTCGCGGGCTGACTGACCGCGGCCTCGCCGCACCGCGCCGTGCGGACTGCCCCGGCCCCGCCGCACCGCGCGGGCTGACCCCGGCCCCGCCGCGCCGCACCGCGCGGGCTAACCCCGGCCCCGCACCTCGCAGGCCGCCCCCGCCCCTCGCAGGCCGCCCGCCGCACCCCCCAGGCCGGCCCCGCGCCACCCCTCCCCACCACGCCATACGCAGATGAGGGCGCCCCCTTCAAAAAGGGGACGCCCTCATCCTCGTACGCGGGAAGAAACCGCACTACCGGTGCCGCCGCCACCGATCCCGCCGCCGTTCCCGAGGCCACCCAGCACGTCCGGCGGGATGTTGATCTCCGGCCACGGGTTGCCGCCACCGCCGCCACCGCCGGGACCGCCACCCGGCTTGCCATCATCGTGGCCGCCGCCGCCGTCACCACCGTCACCGCCACCACCGTCGCCGCTATCGCCCCCGTCCCCGCCCCCGTCATGCCCCTTGTCCCCACCGGGAAGATGCACGGAGTTGAAGCCGGGCGCCGGCTTGCCCGCCAGGGCGCCGCTCATCGCGTCGCGCCAGATCGGACCCGGCACCTCGCCACCGAAGACCTTGTCGTACGGGACGCCGCCGATGGTGATGTCGACCATCTGCCGCTTGTGCTGCGGGTCGCCGACCCAGACCGCGCCCGACATGTTCGGGGTGTAGCCGACGAACCAGGCCGCGTAACGGAAGTCCGTCGTACCCGTCTTGCCCGCGCTCGCCCGTGAACCGAGACCGGCCTTCTGGCCCGTGCCGTCCTCGACCACGCCCTTCAGGAGGGTGTTGATCGTGTCCGCGGTCTTCTCCGACATCGCGCGCGAGCACGTCGACTTCGGCACCGGCAGCGACTTGCCGGCGAGCGTGGTGATCGACTCGATGGCCACCGGTGAGCAGTAAGTACCGCGCGAGGCGAACGTCGCGTAGGCGCTCGCCATCGTCAGCGGCGACATCTCCTGGGTGCCCAGCGCGATCGACGGCGCCTGCGCGATCTCCTTGCCGTCGGCCCGCTCGACGCCCATCTTCTCGGCGAGGCGCGTCACGGGGCAGATGCCGATGTCACCGATGAGCTGCACGTAGTAGGTGTTGACCGACTTGGCGGTCGCTTCCTTCATGCCGTACGGACCGACCTCGGTCTCGTTCTCGTTGGTGAGTTTCTCGTTGTTGGTGTTCACCCAGGTCTTGCCGTCACAGGCCGAGACGCGCTCCGGATACGGCATCTCGTACGGGGACGAGTAGCTCTGCCCGGCCGACTTGCCGCCCTCCAGGGCGGCCGCCGCGACGATCGGCTTGAACGTCGAACCGGGCTGGTAGCCCGCGCCGCCGCCCATGGAGTCGTCCACGGAGAGGTTGATCGTGGTCTCGTCCTTCTGGAAGCCGTAGGGCCGCGACTGGCCCATGCCGAGGATCCTGCCCGTGCCCGGCTCGACCATCGTGGCGGCGGTCGCCACGTCGTCGGTCTTGTTCACGTGGTTCTTGATCGACGCCTGCACCGAGTCCTGCGTCTGCGGGTCGAGCGTCGTACGGACCTTCAGGCCGCCGCGGTTCCAGACCTTGGCGCGCTCTTCCTTCGTCTTGCCGAAGACCGGGTCGTTGAGGAAGACCTCGCGTACGTAGTCACAGAAGAAGCCGGCGCCGCTGACCGCGGTGATGCAGCCGTTCTTGGGGCGGCTCACCTTCAGGCCGAGGTCCGTCTTCTTGGCCTCGTTGGCCTCCTGCTGCGAGATGTCGTGCGTGTCGGCCATCCGCTGGAGCACCACGTTGCGCCGCTGGGTGGCCTCGGTCGCGTCGTTGACCGGGTCGTACCGGCTGGGGGACTGCACGATGCCGGCGAGGAGCGCGGCCTCCTGGAGCTTCAGGTCCTTGGCGTGCTTGGAGAAGTACCGCTGGGAGGCGGCCTCGATGCCGTACGCCTGCTGACCGAAGTAGGTGATGTTCAGGTAGTTCTTGAGGATGCGCTTCTTGCCGAGCTTGTCCTCGACCTGGATCGCGTACTTCAGCTCGCGGATCTTGCGGCCCAGCGTCTGCTGCGTGGCCTCGGCGACCTTCGTCGGGTCGTCGCCCGCCTCCTCGACGAAGACGTTCTTCACGTACTGCTGCGTGAGCGTCGAGGCGCCCTGCGAGACGCCGCCGCTCTGCGCGTTCTGGTTGAGGGCGCGCAGGATGCCCTTGAGGTCGACCGCGCCGTGCTCGTAGAAGCGGGAGTCCTCGATCGCGACGATCGCCTTCTGCATGTACGGCGAGATGTCCTTGAGCGGGACGACCGTGCGGTCACGTGAGTAGACGGTGGCGATCTGGCCGCCCTCGTTGTCCAGGATGCTGGTGCGCTGGCTGAGTGGCGGCTGCTTCAGATTGGCGGGGATCTCGTCGAACCCCTCGACCGAACCCTTGGCCGCGAGACCCAGCGCGCCGAAGGCGGGCAGCGCGATTCCGGCCAGCACCGCACCCGCGAGCACACTGACCCCGAGGAACTTCGCGGCCTGCTGAGCCGGTGACAGACCGCCACCCGAGCGCTTCTTTCCCATGAGTGCAGCCTACGTTCTGATTCGCCGGACAGGCCTGAATGCCTTGGCCTAAGCTGCTCTCAACTGTCACAGCAGCGGGGCGCAGCAACAAGCCCCTCCGTCGTTCCCGAATCCGACGAAATTATGCCCGAATTCGCCTTTTGTGGCGCCAGGTGTCCGTTGTGACTCAACTGAACCGTCCCGGTTTGCCGGGTTCCTCACGCATGTCGCCCGCTCACTCCGTCGGGTGATCTGCCGCTTACCCATAGTCCGTTCGGGCCATCCAAGATTGGGCCCGAAGGGGGTGTTGCGCTGTGCCCACCTTCCGTAACGTCCTCAACTGGCGGCGGTGAATATGCCGCTGCCGCCGTGGGGGAGCCTCGATTCGGGAGAGGACGGCGCCGGTATGGGCTGGGTAACCGACTGGAGTGCGCAGGCGGCCTGCCGCACTACCGATCCAGATGAACTGTTCGTTCAAGGAGCAGCGCAGAACAGGGCCAAGGCGGTGTGCACCGGATGTCCGGTGCGGACCGAGTGCCTGGCCGACGCGCTCGACAACCGCGTCGAGTTCGGCGTGTGGGGTGGCATGACGGAGCGTGAGCGCCGCGCACTGCTGCGCAGGCGTCCCACCGTCACCTCATGGCGCAGGCTCCTGGAGACCGCGCGTTCCGAGTACGAGCGCGGCGCGGGCCTGCTGCCCGTGGACTTGGAGGACGAGGAGACGTACGAGAGCTACGCCGCGGTGGGATAGGCCGCCCCCGGAGCGATCGCCCGGGAGCGGCACACGGAAGCGGTATAGCGATACGGCGGTATACGGAAGCGGTGTAGCGGGACAGCGGAACACGGAAGCGGTGTACGGAGGGGTGCGCGGTCGGCGTGGCGTCAGCCTGCCAGCCGGTCCCCGATGGCCCGCAGCCCCGCCAGGTCGTGCACATCGCCCGGCAGCGCGGCCACTTCGGCGACCGCCACCTCGGGGTGGCGCGCGGTGAAGCGGTCACGCGTGCGCTGTTCACGCGCGAGCAGCTGCATCCGCTCGGCGTGCAGCCGCAGCAGCCCCACGGTCAGCTGCTCGACGGACGGGTCGGCCGACGTGTCGGCCGCGGGCTCGGGGTGTTCGGAGTTCTCGGGAGTGGCCGGAGTCGAAGTCGCTTGCGTATCAGGGGAGTTACGATCCCCAACCTTCCCGTCCTCCTGATCCACAATGCCGCCCTCCTCAAGATTTTCCGCGGCGGCGAGCGCCCGCTCGGCCGACAGCTGGGCGGCGCCACTGCCGTGCACACGGTTCAGCACCAGGCCGGCCAGCGGCATGTCGTCGGCGGCCAGGCGCTCCACGAAGTACGCGGCCTCCCGCAGCGCGTCCCGCTCCGGCGAGGCCACCACGAGGAACGCCGTACCGGGCGCCTGCAACAGCCGGTATGTGGCGTCCGCCCGCGTGCGGAACCCGCCGAACATGGTGTCCATCGCCGCCACGAACGTCTGTACGTCCTGCAGCAGCGGCCCGCCGAGCAGCTTGCCCAGCGCCCCCGTCATCATCGACATGCCGACGTTGAGGAACTTCAGCCCGGCCCTGCCGCCCACCTTCGCCGGCGCCATGAGCAGCCGGATCAACTTCCCGTCCAGGAAGGAGCCGAGGCGCTTGGGCGCGTCCAGGAAGTCCAGCGCCGAGCGCGAGGGCGGGGTGTCGACGACGATCAGGTCCCACTCGTCACGCGAGCGCAGCTGCCCCAGCTTCTCCATCGCCATGTACTCCTGCGTGCCCGCGAAGCCCGCCGAGAGCGACTGGTAGAAGGGGTTGCCCAGGATCGCGGCGGCCCGCTCCTTGTCCGCGTGCGCCTCGACGATCTCGTCGAACGTGCGCTTCATGTCGAGCATCATGGCGTGCAGCTCGCCGTCGCCGTCGCCCTCGACGCCCTTGACCCGCCGCGGCACGTTGTCGAGCTGGTCGATGCCCATGGACTGGGCGAGCCTGCGCGCCGGGTCGATCGTGAGTACGACGACCTTGCGGCCCCGCTCGGCCGCGCGCAGCCCTATGGCGGCCGCGGTGGTCGTCTTGCCCACGCCCCCGGAGCCGCAGCACACCACGATGCGGGTCTTCGGGTCGTCGATCAGGGCGTCGACGTCCAGCGCGCGGGTGGCGTCCAGGGGCCGCCCCGAATACGAGGTCCCTGCCGGGTCCGAAGTCCCCGCCGGGTCCGAGGCCCGTGCCGAGTCCGAGGTCCGTGCCGGTTCCGGGGTCATGCGATCCCTTGCTTCCGCAGTGCCGTGGCGAGCTCGTAGAGGCCCGCGAGGTCCATGCCGCCCGCCAGCAGCGGGAGTTCGTGCAGGGGCTGGCCGAAGTCCGCGAGCACGGCACGCTGGTCGCGCTCCAGGGCGTACCGCTCGGCGTACTCCGCGGCCTGCTCAAGGAGCGGGTCGACCAGCCGCTCGGCGTTGCCCCCGCGGCGCGCGCCGCCGAGGCCCGCGGCGGAGAGCGACTTGGCGATGGCGGTACGGGGCGCCCGCTCCAGACCCAGCTCGAGCTCGGCCTCGTCGAGCAGGGCCGACCGCACCATGTTCACGATGACGCGCCCCACGGGCAGCCGCGCGGCCCGCAGCTCGGCGATGCCGTCCGCGGTCTCCTGGACGGGCATCTCCTCGAGCAGGGTCACCAGGTGCACGGCGGTCTCGGGCGACTTGAGCACCCGCATCACGGCCTGCGCCTGATTGTGTATGGGCCCGATCTTCGCGAGGCCCGCGACCTCGTCGTTCACGTTCAGGAAGCGGGTGATGCGGCCGGTCGGCGGGGCGTCCATCACGACACAGTCGTACGCGAACCGCCCGCTCCTGTCCTTCCTGCGCACCGCCTCGCAGGCCTTGCCGGTCAGCAGGACGTCCCGCAGGCCCGGCGCGATGGTGGTGGCGAAGTCGATGGCGCCGAGTTTCTTCAGGGCCCGGCCCGCGCCCCCCAGTTTGTAGAACATCTGGAGGTATTCGAGCAGTGCCAGCTCGGGGTCGATGGCGAGGGCGTACACCTCCCCGCCCCCGGGAGCGACGGCGATCTTCCGCTCCTCATAAGGCAGCGCCTCCGTCTCGAAGAGCTGCGCGATGCCCTGCCTGCCCTCGACCTCGACGAGAAGGGTGCGTTTGCCCTCCGTCGCGAGGGCGAGCGCGAGGGCCGCGGCCACCGTGGTCTTGCCGGTACCGCCCTTGCCACTGACGACCTGGAGCCTGCTCACACCGGTGAGCCTAACCAGTCCCCGCCCGGGCTAAGCAGGAGGCCACCGTGAGCATCGCCTCACACCGACTACAGTCGGCCACATGACCAAGTGGGAATACGCAACCGTGCCTCTGCTCGTCCATGCCACGAAGCAGATTCTGGACACCTGGGGCGAGGACGGCTGGGAGCTGGTCCAGGTCGTGCCCGGGCCGAACAACCCCGAGCAGCTGGTGGCCTACCTGAAGCGCGAGAAGCAGGCATGAGCGGGGCTGTCGAGGCCCGCCTCGCCGAGCTGGGCCTGACGCTGCCGGACGTCGTGCCGCCGCTGGCCTCGTACCAGCCGGCCGTCCAGTCCGGTGTGTACGTCTACACCGCGGGCCAGCTCCCGATGGTGGAGGGCAAGCTCGCCGTGACCGGCAAGGTCGGCGCCGAGGTCACCCCGGAAGAGGCCAAGGAACTGGCCCGCACCTGCGCGCTGAACGGTCTGGCCGCGGTGAAGTCGATCGCCGGTGACCTCGACCGCATCGCGCGCGTCGTGAAGGTCGTCGGCTTCGTGGCCTCCGCCCAGGACTTCACCGGCCAGCCCGGAGTGATCAACGGCGCGAGCGAGCTGCTCGGCGAGGTGCTCGGCGAGAAGGGCGTGCACGCGCGCAGCGCCGTGGGCGTGGCCGTACTGCCGCTGGACGCGCCGGTCGAGGTCGAGTTCCAGGTGGAGCTGACGTCTCCGTAGGGCGTGAGCTGACCTCTCCGTAGGGCGTGATTGTTGCCTCTCGAACATCAGCTCACTAGGGGATAGCCTCCGCCCATGGCAAATGGGCAGTGGTATCCCCCGGAGTGGCCCGACCGCATCCGCGCCCTCGCGAGCGGTGAGCTGACTCCGGCGACCCCGCGCCGCGCCGCGACCGTCATGCTGCTCAGGGATGGGCAGGACGGACAGGGCGGACAGGACGGGCGGGAAGGCCACGGGACGGGGAACGGCGCGAAAGGTGCGCCCGAGGTACACATGCTGCGCAGACGCGCCTCCATGGCCTTCGCCGGGGGCGCGTACGCGTATCCGGGCGGGGGCGTCGACCCGCGCGACGACGACCATCTGGTGCGCTGGGCGGGGCCCACGCGCGCGTGGTGGGCCGCCCGGCTCGGCGTCGAGGACGAGGCCGCGGCCCAGGCGATCGTCTGCGCGGCGGTCCGCGAGACGTACGAGGAAGCGGGCGTGCTGCTCGCAGGCCCCACTCCGGAGACCGTCGTCGGTGACACCACGGGGGACGACTGGGAGGCGGACCGCGAGGCGCTGGTCGCCCGCGACCTGTCCTTCGCGGACTTCCTGGACCGCAGGGGGCTGATCCTGCGCAGCGACCTGCTCGCGGCCTGGGCCCGCTGGATCACTCCGGAGTTCGAGCCCAAGCGCTACGACACGTTCTTCTTCGTGGCGGCGCTTCCGGAGGGCCAGCGCACCCGCAACGCCTCTACGGAGGCGGACCGTACCGTCTGGATCCGCCCGGCGGACGCGGCCGCCCGCTACGACGAGGGCGAGCTGCTCATGATGCCGCCGACGATCGCCACGCTGCGGGCGCTGAGCGGCTACGGGACGCCTTCGGAGGCGCTCGCCGGGGCCTCGGCGCAGGACATGACCCCCGTGCTCGCCCAGGCGCGGCTGGAGGGCGGCGAGCTGGTGCTGTCCTGGCCGGGCCACGGCGAGTTCACCAAGCGGATCGCGTCGGGCGGCGGACGGTGACGTTCATGGCCCCGCTCCGGCTCCCGCTCCCACCGCCACGCGCCGCACGCCAGGCCCGCCCGAACCCCTCGACCCCGACGGGAGTCACCCCCGCATGACAGAAGCCGCCGCCCTCCCGGGCCAGCCCCGGGGCGGAGTCCTCAGCGGGCCCGCCACCGACCGCGCGGTCAACGTCCTCGCGCCCAACCCCTCCGCCATGACGCTGGACGGCACCAACACCTGGATCGTCGCGGAGCCGGACTCCTCCCTCGCGGTGGTCATCGACCCGGGCCCGCTCGACGACGCCCATCTGAGCCGCGTCATCGAGACCGCCGAGAAGATGGGCAAGCGGGTCGCCCTGACCCTCCTGACCCACGGTCACCCCGACCACGCGGAGGGCGCGGGCCGCTTCGCCGAGCTGACACGGACTCACGTACGCGCCCTCGACCCCGCCCTGCGCCTGGGCGACGAGGGCCTCGGACCCGGGGACGTGATCACCACGGGCGGCCTCGAACTGCGCGTGGTCGCCACCCCCGGCCACACCGCGGACTCGCTCTGCTTCCATCTGCCCGCCGACCGGGCCGTCCTGACGGGCGACACGATCCTCGGCCGCGGCACGACGGTCGTGGCGCACCCCGACGGCCGTCTGGGGGACTATCTCGACTCCCTGCGCCGGCTGCGCTCCCTGACGGTCGACGACGGCGTCCACACGGTCCTGCCGGGCCACGGGCCGGTCCTCGACGACGCCCAGGGGGCCGTCGAGTTCTACCTCGCGCACCGGGCCAACCGGCTGGCCCAGGTCGAGACGGCTGTGGAGAACGGCCACACCGAGGCCGCGGCCGTCGTCGCACACGTGTACGCGGACGTGGACCGCTCCCTGTGGCCCGCCGCGGAGCTGTCGGTCCGGGCACAGCTGGAGTACCTACGGGAGCACGGCCTGATCTGACGGCCCGCTTTCGGCGCCCCGGGTGGCCGCACTTCAGCCGAGTATGTGGATGGGCCCCGCCTCTCCAAGAGGCGGGGCCCATCCCCGTACAGAAAATCAGCGCCCAGAAAATCAGCGCGCAGAAAATGAACGCCCAGACACAGCGTCAGCGCGACCGCTTGGCGAGCCGCTCCACGTCCAGGAGGATCACCGCACGCGCCTCCAGGCGCAGCCACCCGCGCCCCGCGAAGTCCGCCAGCGCCTTGTTGACCGTCTCGCGGGAGGCGCCGACCAGCTGGGCCAGCTCTTCCTGCGTGAGGTCGTGCACGACGTGGATGCCTTCCTCGGACTGCACGCCGAAGCGGCGCGACAGATCGAGCAGGGCGCGGGCCACGCGGCCCGGCACGTCGGAGAAGACCAGGTCGGACATCTGGTCGTTGGTCTTGCGCAGCCGTCGGGCGACGGCACGCAGCAGCGCCGCGGCCACCTCGGGCCGGGCGTTGAGCCACGGCTGGAGGTCGCCGTGGCCGAGGCCGAGCAGCTTCACCTCGGTGAGGGCGGAGGCGGTGGCCGTCCGCGGACCCGGGTCGAAGAGCGAAAGCTCACCGATCAGCTCGCCGGGGCCGAGCACCGCGAGCATGTTCTCGCGGCCGTCGGGCGAGGTGCGGTGGAGCTTCACCTTGCCCTCGGTGACCACGTACAGGCGGTCTCCGGGGTCGCCCTCATGGAAAAGCGCATCCCCGCGCGCGAGCGTCACCTCACTCATGGAGGCGCGGAGCTCCGCGGCCTGCTCGTCATCGAGCGCCGCGAAGAGCGGGGCGCGCCGCAGAACGTCGTCCACGAGTTCTCTCCTTGTCGACCTGCATCAGGGGACCGTGTTCCCCAGTTTGCCGGACGGTCCAAACAGTGTGATCAGTCACAAGTCTGCCGCACCGGCGTGGCGTGCTGTGCGGGAGGGGGCCAATTGGGGGCCGATCCATGAGGCCAAGGACGGATGTCAGTGTCGGGCTCTAGGCTGGCCGGGTGTCCAAAAAGCCGGTGAGAGCACAGGCCAAGGGGGCTGCGAAGGCGGCCGCACCCCGCGATTCCGCTGTGGGCGAACATGCGTCCGGGGAGTCGGGTAATCCGACAAATCAGACGGGCGGGGCGCGTGCGGAAGGTACGCCCGCCGCCCGGCCGGCGCGTACTACGCCCTCCGTGGGGAAGACCGGCCCCATAGCGAAGAAGTCAGCGTCCACCACGAGGAACTCAGGGCCCGCCGTGCGAAAGTCCACCTCCGCCCCCACCCCCGCGTCGCCCGCCAAGAAGTCGGCGACCCCTGCGATCAAGCCCCCCGCCATCCCGCCGCAGGAGTCCCGCACCGCTCTCGTCCGCCGCGCCCGGCGGATCAATCGCGAGCTGGCCGAGGTGTATTCGTACGCCCACCCCGAGCTCGACTTCGAAAACCCCTTCGAGCTTCTGGTCGCCACGGTCCTCTCCGCGCAGACCACCGACCTGCGCGTGAACCAGACGACCCCGCGCCTGTTCGCCAAGTACCCCACCCCGGAGGACCTGGCCGCGGCCGTCCCCGAGGAGGTCGAGGAGCTGATCAGGCCCACCGGGTTCTTCCGCGCCAAGACGAAGTCGATCATGGGTTTGGCGAAGGTGCTGCGGGACGACTTCGGGGGCGAGGTGCCGGGCCGCCTGGACGACCTGGTCAAGCTGCCCGGTGTGGGCCGCAAGACCGCGTTCGTCGTCCTCGGCAACGCCTTCGGCGTCCCCGGCATCACTGTGGACACGCACTTCGGCCGCCTGGTCCGCCGCTGGAAGTGGACCGAGGAGACGGACCCGGAGAAGGTCGAGACGGCCGTCGCCTCGCTCTTCCCGAAGAGCGAGTGGACGATGCTCTCGCACCGGGTGATCTTCCACGGCCGCCGCATCTGCCACTCCCGCAAGCCCGCCTGCGGCGCCTGCCCGATCGCCCCGCTCTGTCCGTCGTACGGGGAGGGCGAGACCGACCCCGAGAAGGCGAAGAAGCTCCTGAAGTACGAGATGGGCGGCTTCCCGGGCCAGCGGCTCAAGCCCCCGGCGGACTACCCGGGGAAGCCCGCGCCGCCGCTGGCCGAGGGGTGAGACGGCGCACGGTGGAACGAACGCGGGGGCAGACAGCGTTGTCCAGAGACGGACGGGGGTGCAGATGACGCACGCGAACCACACGACCAGCACGACCAGTACGGCCAACACGCCAAGCGGGGCCCACAGGACCGGCCCGGACGGCGTGATGGACGGCCTGCTCAGTACCGAAGGCCTGCCCCCCTGGCTGACCCCCGTCGCCCGCGCCGCCGAGACCATCGAGCCGCTTCAGCTGAGCCGCTTCCTGCCCCCAAAGAGCGGTGCCGGGCGACAGTCCGCGGTGCTCGTCCTCTTCGGGGAGGGCGAGCGCGGCCCCGAGCTGCTCCTGATGGAGCGCGCGGGCTCCCTGCGCTCCCACGCGGGGCAGCCCTCCTTCCCCGGCGGCTCCCTCGACCCCGAGGACGGCGACCCGCGGACGGACGGCCCCCTGCGCGCCGCCCTGCGCGAGGCCGAGGAGGAGACCGGCCTCGACCCCCGGGGCGTCCAGCTCTTCGGCGTGCTGCCGCGCCTGTTCATCCCGGTGAGCGATTTCGTCGTGACGCCCGTACTGGGATGGTGGCGCGTCCCGAGCCCCGTCGGCGCCGTCGACCTGAACGAGACCGCCCGGGTCTTCACGGTCCCCGTGGCCGATCTCACGGACCCGGCGAACAGGGCGACGGCGGTCCACCCCCGTGGGCACACGGGCCCGGCGTTCCTCGTCGAATCCGCTCTGGTCTGGGGTTTTACGGCCGGAGTGATCGATAGAATTCTGCACTTCGCGGGCTGGGAGCGCCCCTGGGACCGCAGTCGGCAGGTCCCGCTCGACTGGCGCGCATGACAAGGTTGCGGGGACGTGGCGGCCGCGATGCGAGGCGAGGATTGAATCGGTGAACGTGCTGGACATCCTGTTGCTGCTCGCCGCGGTCTGGTTCGCGATCGTCGGCTACCGCCAGGGCTTCGTGGTCGGCATCCTCTCGGTGATCGGGTTTCTCGGCGGCGGACTCGTCGCCGTCTATCTGCTGCCGGTCATCTGGGACGCCCTGACGGACGACGACGCGGCGGCGGTGAGTACGACAGCGGCGGTGGTCGCCGTCGTCATCGTGATCGTCTGCGCCTCGATCGGCCAGGCCCTCACCACCCACCTCGGCAACAAGCTGCGCAGACACATCACCTGGCAGCCCGCCCGCGCCCTGGACGCGACGGGCGGCGCGCTGGTGAACGTGGTGGCGATGCTGCTCGTCGCCTGGATGATCGGCTCCCTCCTCGCGGGCACGACGCTGCCGACGGTCGGCAAGGAAGTGCGCAACTCCAAGGTGCTCCTCGGGGTCTCGCGCGCGCTGCCCGCCCAGGCCGACACGTGGTTCAACGACTTCTCCTCGGTCCTCGCGCAGAACGGCTTCCCGCAGGTCTTCAGCCCGTTCTCGAACGAGCCGATCACGGAGGTCCAGCCCCCCGACCCCAAGCTCGCCAAGAGCAAGGTCGCCACGACCGCCAAGCGCTCCATCGTGAAGGTCCGCGGCGAGGCCCGCAGCTGCGGCAAGGTCCTTGAGGGCACCGGCTTCGTCTTCGCCGACCGCCGCGTGATGACCAACGCCCATGTGGTCGGTGGCGTGGACGAGCCGACGGTCCAGATAGGCGATCAGAACCAGACGTACGACGCGAAGGTCGTCCTCTACGACTGGGAGCGGGACATCGCCGTACTGGACGTGCCCACGCTGAAGGCGCCGCCGCTGAAGTTCACGTCCAAGGACGCGACGAGCGGTGCCGGAGCCATCGTCGCGGGCTTCCCGGAGGACGGGCCGTATGACGTCCGCCCCGCGCGTGTGCGCGGCCGCATCACCGCCAAGGGCCCGGACATCTACCACCGCGGCACCGTGCACCGTGATGTGTACTCGCTCTACGCGACCGTCCGCCAGGGCAACTCCGGCGGCCCGCTGCTCACCCCCGACGGCAAGGTCTACGGCGTGGTCTTCGCCAAGTCCCTGGACGACCCGGACACCGGTTACGCACTGACGGTGGACGAGGTGCGCGAGGACATCGAGCGGGGCCGCACCGCCAACCAAGAGGTCGACAGCCAGGGCTGCGCGCTCTAGACCGCGGGAAGCGAGGGGCTGGGTCAGTCGCGCGTATGCCGGAGCCGCGCGGAGACCCAGCGGGCCCTGCGGCGGAGGATGCGGGGGATTCCCATGTCTTGAGGGGGGCCGTGATGGCCCGGATCCTGCGGCCCGCCCCTCTCGCGGCTGTTCAGCGCTGCGGCCGAGCGGCGATTGCGTGCTACGTCACTGTAGTCGTGCGTCCAGCCCATACTGCGACGTTTGCCCGTGCCTCATGGTCGGTAACCGCGCCCGAGCGCCCCAATTGGCCTATGCGCCGGGCAATTGGCGTTCGTAGGACAAGTGTTCCCGTGCCGTTGGCCTCGCTGTTGGCCGCGCGTGGGGCCGCGCGTGGGGCCGGGGCGTGGCTCAGCGGTCCGGTTCGGGGTCCTTCAGCCAGTTCACCAGCTCCGTGGAGAACGCCACCGGGTCCTCCTCGTGCGGGAAGTGCCCGAGCCCGTCGAACAGCCGCCAGCGGTAGGGCGCTTCGACGTACTCACCTGACCCCGCCGCGCTCCTCGTACGCATCACGGGGTCGAGCGAGCCGTGCAGATGCAACGTCGGCACCCGCACCGGCCGCTTCATGCGGCGGTTGAACTGGATGCCGTCGGGCCGTGCCATCGACCGCACCATCCAGCGGTACGGCTCGATCGCGCAGTGCGCCGTCGAGGGGATGCACATGGCCCGCTGGTACGCCTCCACCGCCTCGTCCTCCGGCAGGCGGGGCCCCGACCATTCCCGGACCAGACGCCCCACCAGGGCGCCGTCGTCCGCGACCAGTTGACGCTCGGGCAGCCAGGGCCGCTGGAAGCCCCACACGTACGACCCCGCGGCGGTCTGCTTCCGGTCGGACAGCATCGCCGAGCGCCAGCGCCGGGGATGCGGCATCGAGGAGACCGCGAGGCGGCGCACCAGCTTGGGCCGCATCACGGCGGCCGTCCACGCGAGATACCCGCCGAGGTCGTGCCCGACGAGCGCGGCGTCCGGCTCGCCGAGTGAGCGCACGACGCCGGTGATGTCGAGCGCGAGGTTGGCCGGGTCGTAGCCGCGGGGGGTGCGGTCGCTGCCGCCCACGCCCCGCAGGTCCATCGCGACCGCCCGGAACCCCGCGTCGGCGAGCGCCACCAGCTGGTGCCGCCACGTCCACCAGAACTGCGGGAAGCCGTGCAGCAGCAGGACCAGCGGCCCGTCGCCCATCTCCGCGATGTGGAAGCGCGCCCCGTTGGCCGCCACGTCCCGATGGGTCCAGGGCCCTTCGACGCGTACGGCCGAGGCCGGTTGCGCCGAATGGGCGGTGGCACCCAGCGTGGGGCCGAGCCGCGCGGGGCTGTGCGTGGGGCCGTGCTGCGCGGGGCCGGTGGGGGCCTGGTCCTGATGGGCGGGGTCGGTCATGAGGACGAGCGTGCCACAGTGGCCCCCGTCTCACCGACTCGGACGTCAAGGGCGGCGGCCGGGCTCACCGGGCGGGGATGCGGCTTGACGTTCCCCAGTACGGCCGCCGTCTGCTTGGCCGAGGCGGCGACCTTCTGCGGGCCCTTGCCCTTCTTGGCCTTCTTGGCGAAGACCACGCCGATCAGCGCGAGCACGCCCGCCACCAGCACATTGGCGGCGAAGGACAGCAGGAAGCAGACCGCGAGGTTCCAGCCGCTCCAGGTACGGATGCCGTACGCGAGCGCGAAGCTCAGCATGGGCAGCGAGAAGATGAGGACCGCTCCGGCCGCGGCGAACGCGCCACCGCCGATCGCACCGCGCTTGACGTCCTGACGCAGCTGGGCCTTGGCCAGTGCGATCTCGTCGTGCACCAGCGCGGACATCTCACCGGTCGCCGAGGCGACCAGCTGGCCGAGGCTGCGCTCGGCGCCGACGGGTCCGTCGGGTGAGCTCATCGCGTTCTCCCCTTTTTCTCTTCTGGTGTCTCTTCTGATCTCTTCTGAGGCGTGTCTGCTCAGACTTCTGAGATATGTCTGCTCAGATCATGCCGGACCGTTGCCATCCTCGCGTTCCCCACCCGACACTTCGGCAAGCCTGCGGTGCTCCGCGGCCTTCTTCTCGTAGATGGCGGCCATCCGGAGGTGGTACTCCGGGTCGTCCATCTCGTAGATGTCGGGCACACCGCTGAGGTCGTCGTCGCGCTCCTCTTCCTCCCACAGCTTGCGGTACTTGACGTTCCGTACCTTCAGCAGGATCCCGGCGAGCACGGCCGCTATGAGCGAGCCGGTCAGGACGGCGGCCTTGATCTCGTCGGTGAGCAGCGGGTCCTCGGCGAAGGCGAGTTCACCGATGAGCAGCGAGACGGTGAATCCGATGCCGGCGAGCGAGGCGACCGCGAAGACGTCCGGCCAGGCCAGGTCGTCGTTGAGTTCGGCCTTGGTGAAGCGCGCGGCGAGCCAGGTGCCGCCGAAGATGCCGACCGCCTTGCCGACCACGAGACCGAGCACCACACCGAGCGTCTCCGGCTTGGTGAATACGTCGCCGAGCACGCCGCCCGAGACGGACACACCGGCGCTGAAGAGGGCGAACAGCGGTACGGCAAGGCCCGCGGAGAGGGGTCGTACGAGATGTTCGATGTGCTCGCCGGGGGAGTGCCGCTCGCTGTCGTCCTCCTTGTGGCAGCGCAGCATCAGGCCCATGGCGACGCCCGCGATGGTGGCGTGGACGCCGCTGTTGTACATCAGGCCCCAGATGGCCAGCGCCAGCGGCACGTAGATGTACCAGCCGCGTACCCGCTTCCTGAGCAGCAGCCAGAAGACGGCGAGGCCGAGGGCGGCGCCGCCGAGCGCGGCGAAGTTCAGGTCGCTGGTGAAGAAGACCGCGATGATCAGGATCGCGAAGAGGTCGTCGACGACGGCGAGGGTGAGCAGGAAGGCGCGCAGCGCGGACGGCAGCGAGGTGCCGATGACCGCGAGGACCGCGAGCGCGAAGGCGATGTCGGTGGCGGTCGGCACGGCCCAGCCGTCCATCGAGCCGCCGCCGAAGGTGTTGGTCAGGACGTAGACGAGCGCGGGCGCGGCCATGCCGCAGAGCGCCGCGACGACCGGCAGCGCGGCGGCCTTGGGGTCACGCAGATCGCCCGCGACCAGTTCGCGCTTGAGTTCGATGCCCGCCACGAAGAAGAAGACGGCGAGCAGCCCGTCGGCCGCCCAGTGCTGGAGGGAGAGGTCGAGCCCGAGCGAGGCGGGCCCGAGGTGGAAGCCGCGCATCGACTCATACGAGCCGCCGGCCGTGTTCGCCCAGATCAGCGCGGTGACGGCCGCGATCAGCAGCAGGACTCCGCCGACCGTCTCGGCGCGCAGCGCTTCGGCGACGAAATTCCGCTCGGGCAGGGAGAGCCTGCCGAGGACCTTGCGGCGGGGCTGGGGGGCGGGCGCGGTCACGGGGTCGACCTCCGGTCGGTAGGCAGGGCTGAGCACATGCCGACCAGACTTCCCGGCGCACCTAGGTACTTCTGTTCGCTTCTCGTTCGCGTGACTTCTTGTCGCGATGTTGACGCGATTCTTAGCCTACCTAACGTACGCGCGGACGCATCCGGTGATCTTCACACTAGACGCGCGAAGGGCACCCGGCGCGTCGCCGGGTGCCCTCAACCTTCGTATACGCCGTACGACCTCTACCGCGTACGACCTTGTACCGCGTACGAGCCTCTGCCGCGGGCGGCGTCAGTCCTCGCTCGGCGCCGCCGGGAGCCGCGTCTGGATCAGCTCCATCACGGAGGAGTCCGTGAGCGTGGTGACGTCACCCAGCTCGCGGTTCTCCGCGACGTCCCGCAGCAGGCGCCGCATGATCTTGCCGGACCGCGTCTTCGGCAGCTCCGCCACCGGGAGGATCCGCTTCGGCTTCGCGATCGGCCCGAGCGTGGCGCCCACGTGGTTGCGCAGGTCGGCCACGAGGCCCTCGTCCTCGGCGTTCGCCGTGCCCCGCAGGATCACGAAGGCGACGATGGCCTGGCCGGTCGTCTCGTCCGCCGCGCCCACGACCGCCGCCTCGGCGACCGACGGGTGCGAGACGAGCGCGGACTCGACCTCGGTGGTGGAGATGTTGTGCCCGGACACGAGCATCACGTCGTCCACGCGGCCGAGGAGCCAGATGTCGCCGTCCTCGTCCTTCTTGGCGCCGTCCCCGGCGAAGTACCGGTCCTGGAAACGCGACCAGTACGTGTCGATGAACCGCTGGTCGTCGCCCCAGATGGTGCGCAGCATCGACGGCCACGGCTCGGTCAGGACGAGGTAACCCCCGCCGCCGTCCGGCACTTCGTTCGCCTCGTCGTCGACCACGGTGGCGGCGATGCCCGGCAGCGCGCGCTGGGCGCTGCCCGGCTTGGTCTCCGTCACACCCGGCAGCGGCGAGATCATCATGGCGCCGGTCTCGGTCTGCCACCAGGTGTCGACGATGGGGCACTTGTCGGCGCCGATGTTCTTGCGGTACCACATCCACGCCTCGGGGTTGATCGGCTCGCCGACCGAACCGAGGACCCGCAGGCTGCTGAGGTCGAACTTCGCGGGGATGTCGTCGCCCCACTTCATGAACGTACGGATCGCCGTCGGCGCGGTGTAGAGGATCGTCACCCCGTACTTCTGGACGATCTCCCAGAAACGGCCCTGGTGGGGGGTGTCGGGAGTGCCCTCGTACATCACCTGCGTCGCGCCGTTCGCCAGCGGGCCGTACGTGATGTACGAGTGGCCGGTGACCCAGCCGACGTCGGCCGTGCACCAGTAGACGTCGGTCTCCGGCTTGAGGTCGAAGACGGCGTGGTGGGTGTAGGCCGTCTGGGTGAGGTAGCCACCGGAGGTGTGCAGGATGCCCTTCGGCTTACCCGTGGTGCCCGAGGTGTAGAGGATGAAGAGCGGGTGCTCGGCGTCGAAGGCCTCGGGGGTGTGCTCGGTGGACTGCCGCCCCGTGATCTCGTGCCACCACACGTCGCGGCCCTCGGTCCACGCCACGTCCTGCTTGGTGCGCTGGACGACGAGGACCTTCTGGACCCCCTCGACCCGGCTCACGGCCTCGTCCACGGCGGGCTTGAGCGCGGAGGGCTTGCCCCTGCGGTAGCCGCCGTCGGCGGTGATGACGACCTTGGCGTCGGCGTCCTTGATGCGGGCGGCGATGGCGTCCGCGGAGAAGCCGCCGAAGACCACCGAGTGCGCGGCGCCGATGCGGGCGCAGGCCAGCATCGCGATGACCGCCTCGGGGATCATCGGCAGATAGACGGCGACCCGGTCGCCCTTCTCGACGCCCAACTCGGTCAGCGCGTGCGCCGCGCGGCTGACCTCGTCCTTCAACTCGGCGTAGGTGAGGGCCCGGCTGTCGCCGGGCTCACCCTCGAAGTGGATCGCGACGCGCTCGCCGTTCCCCGCCTCGACGTGGCGGTCGACGCAGTTGTACGCGACGTTGAGCTTGCCGTCGGCGAACCACTTGGCGAACGGCGGGTTCGACCAGTCGAGCGTCTCGGTCGGTTCCGTCGCCCAGGTCAGCCGGCGGGCCTGCTCGGCCCAGAAGCCGAGCCGGTCAGCCTTGGCCTGTTCGTATGCCTCCGCGGTGACGTTGGCGGCGGCCGCCAGCTCCACCGGCGGCGCGAAGCGACGCTCCTCCTTCAAGAGGTTGGCCAGGCTTTCATTGCTCACGACATCTCCCTTGCGCTGCATTGCCGGGGGCGACCGTTGTGTCCGAAGCCACAGCTCATCAGACGCGACCCGTGGTGACAAGGGCCTGCCGAAAATTGGTTTAGACCTTTACCCGTCAGGTGTTCGCCTGGCGCGTACCGGCCTGCTCGGCCTCGACCAACGCCATGGGCTCCACCTGGTCGAAGACCTCGTCGGGGAGGTACTCGGCGCCGTCGGTCTCCGTCAGCAGATACGCCTGCGCCTCCGCGACATGGAAGTACATGCCGTGCAACTCCAGCTCGCCGTCGGCGAGGCGGCGCGCCACCGCCTCGTGCGCCTTCAAGTGCTCCAACTGCTGGACCACATTGGTGAGACAGAGCTGCTCGACGGCGTCGGCGGGCGCCCTGCCGGAGAGCCGCGCCCACGCCTTGTCCTGCGCGCCCAGCCGCTCCAGGCTCGGCAGGCCGTGCCGCAGCCAACGGCGCAGCGGCGTCTGGGCGCCCCCGGGCGGGGTGTTGAGCAGCGCCTGCATCGCACCGCACCCGGAGTGCCCGCACACGGTGATGGACCGCACCTTGAGCACGTCGACCGCGTACTCGATCGCGGCTCCCACCGAGTCGTCCCCGCTCTCGGCGCCCGGCAGCGGCACCAGATTGCCCACGTTGCGTACGACGAAGAGGTCGCCGGGGCCGCTGGAAGTGATCATCGAGGTGACGACCCGGGAGTCCGCGCACGTGAGGAAGAGCTGCGCGGGCTGCTGCCCCTCGCGCGCGAGCCTGGCCAGCTCGCCCCGCACATGGGGCGCGGTGTCCCGCTGGAACGCGCTGATGCCGCTGGCCAGTTGGTGCGCGCTGGGTCGGCCCCGGCCCGTGTCCTGCTCCTCCTGGGGGCGGTCGCAGTGGTGATTGCGCCAGGGCGTCCACGGCCGGCAGCAGGAGTGCGAGGCACTCGCGGGCTCGGCGATGCGGGTCCCGTCGCGCCCGGTGATCTCCACACGGGCGCCGTGCGCGGCGTGCTCCTCCTGCCAGCACTGGAGCGATTCGTACGCCGCGTGATCCATGAAGGAGCCGTCCAGCTCCACGACGACGTCCTCGCCGTGGGGCACGAGATGCAGCGTCCTGCTGAGCCTCGGCACCGCGAGGAACGTCAACTGGCCGCGTGCGCGCACGTGGTGGACGCCGTCCCGCACCTCGTGCGTGATCCGGGTGCGGGCGAGGCGGTGCAGGGCGACGGCCACGGCGACGGCGACGCCGAGGGCGACGCCCTGGAGGACGTTGAGGAAGACCACGCCGACCGTCGTCACGGCGTAGACGAGGATCTCGCGGTGGCGGGTGATGGTACGGATGTGGTTCAGGCTGACCATCTGGATGCCGACGGCCATGACGAGCGCGGCGAGGGCGGCGAGGGGGATCAGCTCCAGGGCGGGGACCAGGAGCAGCGCGGCCAGCACCACCCAAACGCCGTGCAGCATCGTGGAGTTCCTGCTGACAGCGCCCGCGCGCACATTGGCCACGGTGCGCACCGCGACCCCGGCGACGGGCAGGCCGCCGAGCGCGCCGGAGACGATGTTGGCACTGCCCTGGCCGAGCAGCTCGCGGTTGAGGTCGGAGCGGCGCACGTCCGCGTGCAGATCGCGCTGCTTGGAGACGAGCTTGTCGACGGCCACGGCGCCGAGCAGCGACTGCACGCTGCACACCAGCGTGATCGTGAGCACGGCGGCGACGAGCCCGAGCACGGGGCCTTCGGGGAGCCCCACCAGCGCGTGACTGCGCCATGAAGGAAGCTCGACCCGGTCCAGGCGCAGCCCGGCGGCGGAGGCTACACCGGTCGCGAGGGCCACCGAGACCAGGGCCGCGGGCACGGCACGCGCCACGCGCCCGGCGCGGCCGGGGATCCGTGGCCAGAGCAGCAGCACGGCGAGGGTGAGCAGGCTGATCGACAGGGCGGCCGGATGCAGGTCGGCCAATTGGGCGGGCAGCGCCCGGAGGTTGTCGACCACGGCGCTCTGCGGGGTGCCGCCGAGCACGATGTGCAGTTGCGCGACGGCGATGGTGACGCCGATGCCCGCCAGCATGCCGTGCACCACGGCCGGGCTCACGGCGAGCGCGGTGCGGGCCACGCGCAGGCAGCCGAGCCCCAGTTGCGCCAGGCCCGCGAGGACCGTGATGGCGCAGGTGGTCCGCCAGCCGTACCGCTGGATGAGGTCGGCGGTGACGACGGTGAGCCCGGCGGCGGGGCCGCTGACCTGGAGCGGTGAGCCGCCGAGCCGTCCGGCGACGATGCCGCCGACGGCGGCGGCGACGAGGCCCGCCTGGAGGGGCGCTCCGGTGGCGAGGGCGATGCCGAGGGAGAGCGGCAGGGCGATCAGGAAGACGGCGATCGACGCGGAGAGGTCGGCCCCCGCGATGCGGAACCTCCTTCCGGGCGGTGGGGCCTGGGGGGTGCCGGCACCTGGGGTCGGGGCCGAGTCGGTGGTGCGAGTGGGGACGCAGGCAGACATTTTTCCCGTCTCCTCCGGGGCAGCGCGGTCGCGGGACATGGGGTCCTCCGGCGGTCTCCGGAGGGCGGGTCGCGGCCGTGGGTCACGGCGTGCAGCGGCGGGATATCTCAACTCTCGGTAAACGAACAGTAATGCAGAGTAAAGGCTTTGGGTGGACTAATAAGGCAAATGGGTCAATCAATCACTCGGATGAATGAATAAAAACTTTTGGCGGCTTGTCATACCAATCCATTCCGACACCCGTGCGAAGTTGCTGACCGTTCTGTCCCGACTTGCACGGAAAGAGGTGGGCGGAAGATGGCCGCCACCCGGAGGATCACCGCGAGCCTCACCGCCCTCGTGGCCTGCGCGACAGCGCTGGCCGGCTGCGGGGGGAGCGACACAGGCGCGGACGCCGGAACCAAGGAAGGCGCCCACGGCGCGAAGAAGGCGGCCGGAGCCGCGGCCCCCAAGAGCCCGGTCCGCCTGATCGGCGACGGCTCCACCGCGTACACCGGAAAGCAGCCGAACCTGCCGAGACCGGCCCGTCTGAAGCCGGGCCAGAAACCCCCGCAGTTCGTGGTCTTCTCCTGGGACGGCGCGGGCGAGGACGGCCAGAAGCTCTTCTCCCACTTCCGCAAGGTGGCCAAGCGGAACGACGCCACGATGACGTACTTCCTCAGCGGCGTGTACATGCTCCCCGAGGAGAAACGTTCCCTCTACGATCCGCCGCAGCACACGACCGGCAGCTCGGACATCGGCTTCAACGACCGCAAGGGCATCAAGAACACCGTGGAGCAGCTCCGCGGCGCCTGGCTCGAGGGCAACGAGATCGGCACCCACTTCAACGGCCACTTCTGCGGCGCCGGCCGCGGGGTCGGCGAGTGGTCCGTCAAGGACTGGAAGAGCGAGATCAAGCAGGCCAAGTCCTTCGTGAAGGCCTGGAAGACGAACACGGGCCTGAAGAAGGCGAAGCCGCTGCCCTTTGACTACGACAAGGAGCTGATCGGCGCCCGCACGCCCTGCCTCGAAGGGCAGAAGAACTTCATGCGCGCGGCCCGGGAGCTGGGCTTCCGCTATGACACCAGCGGCGTCAACAACCAGGTGTGGCCCAAGAAGAAGCAAGGTCTCTGGGATCTGTCGATGCAGCTCGTCCCGGTCCCCGGCCGTGGGTTCGAGACGCTCACCATGGACTACAACTTCATGGTCAACCAGTCCGGTTCGACGTCCCACGGCGACCCGTCCAAGCACGAGTACTGGGGCGACCAGATGCGCGACGGACTGCTCCGGGGCTTCGCCCGCGCCTACAAGGGCAACCGCGCGCCGCTGATCATCGGCAACCACTTCGAGTCGTGGAACGGCGGCACGTACATGCGTGCCATCGAGGAGACCATCGACACCGTCTGCACCAAGCGTGACGTGCGGTGCGTCTCCTTCCGGCAGCTCGCCGACTGGCTCGACGCGCAGGACCCGAAGGTGCTGGCGAAGCTGACCGAGCTTCCGGTCGGCAAGGCACCGAAGGAGGGCTGGCCGGCATTCCTCTCCGCCCGGCCCGCACCGGCCCCCAAGGGCGTCCCGGGGGCTCCGGCCGTCAAGCCGTAACCCCGCGGGCGCGTTGGGCGCGTTGGGCGCGGGTGGGTCAGGCAGGGGTGACCGACTGCTCGCGAAGCACGAAGTCGGGGTCGACCTGGGCAGCCAGGTCGGCACCCGTCCGTTCGTTGCCCCAGCTCTGCGCGTTCTTCAGGTGGAAGTGGACCATCTGGCGGGTGTAGCGCTCCCAGTCCCGTCGCTCGTACGAGGCGTCGACGGTGGCCTGAAGCGCTTGGAGGGAACGGCGGTTGTCCTCTTCCAGGTGCTCGAAGCGGGGCGGGCGGCCCTTCTCCATGGCGCGCACCCAGTCCGAGTGCCCGACGGTCACCAGGAGGTCGTCGCCGACCTGCTCGCGCAGGAAGTCGATGTCGTCCTGGCCCTGCACCTTGTTGCCGACGACCTTGAGGTCGACGCCGAAGTCACGGGCGTACTCCTTGTACTGGCGATAGACGGAGACCCCCTTCCTCGTCGGCTCGGCCACCAGGAACGTCATGTCGAAGCGTGTGAACATGCCGGAGGCGAAGGAGTCCGAGCCCGCGGTCATGTCCACGACCGCGTACTCATCGCGGCCGTCGACCAGGTGGTTCAGGCACAGCTCCACCGCTCCCGTCTTGGAGTGGTAGCAGGCCACACCGAGGTCGGCTTCGGTGAACGGCCCGGTGACCATCAAACGGACGGTGGCGCCGTCGAGTTCCAGGGGCCGGGCGCACGCGTCGTAAACGGGGTTGTCCTCGCGCACCCGCAGCAGCCGTGAGCCCTCGCCCGGGGGCGTCGTCTTGATCATCGTGTCGGCGGAGGCGATCCGCGGGTTGGTGCCGCGCAGGTAGTCCTTGATCAGGGACAGGTGCGCGCCGAGGGCGGGCAGCCGGGCGGCGTCCGCCTCGTCGAGGCCGAGCGCGGGGCCCAGGTGCTGGTTGATGTCGGCGTCCACCGCGATGACGGGCGCGCCGGCGGCGGCGAGGTGGCGGATGAAGAGCGAGGACAGCGTGGTCTTGCCGCTGCCGCCCTTCCCTACGAAAGCGATTTTCATGACCACAAAGCGTAGTGGCTTCCTTACGTGCCGTACTCGCTCCGCGTGAAGAAGACCACTCCTTCGTGGAGCGGGCGCCCGGAGTACGTAGGGTCGTACTCATGAGTACGACACCCGATCCGCTCGTGGCCCTGGGGACGCTCCCCGGCGTGGCCGACTCCGTGGACTCCGTGCGCAAGGCCGTGGACCGGGTCTACGGGCACCGGATCATGCGGCGCCGGAGCAACGAGATCACCTCCGAGGCCGCACTGCGCGGCGCCCGGGGTTCCGCCGCGCTCTCCGGGGCCGAGTGGGCCCTTGAGGAGGTGCGCCGGCGCAGTGACTTCAGCGGCGACGGCGAGGCGCGCACGGTCGGCGGGGCCCTGCGGCTGACCGCCGAGGCGGGGCAACTCCTGTCCATCTGGCGGCAGTCGCCGCTGCGGGTCCTGGCGCGGCTGCACCTGGTCGCGGCGGCCGACTCGGACTCGGCCGCGGGGCGCCCGCGGCTGGCGGGCGAGCCCGTCGAGGAGCCGCTGATCGAGCTTCCGCTGCCGGACGCGGACGAGGTGGCGGGGCGGCTGGAGGGCCTGTCGCGGCTGATCATCGCGGGCAGCTCGGCACCGGCCCTCGTGACGGCCGCCGTGGTCCACGGCGAACTGCTCAGCCTGCGGCCCTTCGCCTCGCACAACGGCCTGGTCGCGCGGGCCGCCGAGCGCATCGTCCTGGTGGGCAGCGGCCTCGACCCGAAGTCGATCTGCCCGGCGGAGGCGGGGCACGCGGAGCTGGGCCGGGCAGCCTATGTGGCGGCTCTGGACGGGTACGCGTCCGGCACGCCGGACGGCATGGCGGCGTGGATCGCCCACTGCGGCAAGGCCGTTGAGCTGGGCGTCAGGGAGTCGACGGCGGTCTGCGAGGCGCTTCAGCGCGGGGCCGCGTAGCTCCGGTGCGGGGCCGCGTAGCTCCAGCGTGGGGCCGCGTAAGAGGGTTCTCGCGGGGCCCGGACGGTCCGGGAAAGGGTTGCGGCGGTACGGAATTCCGTACCGCCGCTGGCATGTTCACCGGGTTACCAAGCGTCCTCGAAATGTTGCCCATCAGGTCGGGAACTTGGCCCGTCACCTGGTGCGGCTGGCCCGTAATCGACGGGTCGACGTCGCGTGGGTGCTCGATGTCCATGCTTCGGTCCGTGGGGCCGTGGTTGCGTTTTAAGGTAATCCTCTCGGATGTCCTTGGTCTCGCGGGCCGTTGACTCCTTTGTACTCCAGTCCTGGGGCAAGCGGAAGTCCTGGCCGTACTTCTTTACTTTTGGGTTCAAATAGGAGCGAATCGGACGCGGGGTCTCGCGGTGGCTTCTAGCGTGACTCCCGGCGTGGCTTCCGGGCTGGTCTCGCGCCGGTGTCCGCCCTGGTCACCGCCCTGGCCCCCGCCCTGGTCATCGCGCTGGTCAGCCCACCGCGGCGCGGCGCCGGCTCGCGAACCAGACGAGGCCCGCCGTGGCCGCCGCCGCGCCCACCGCGGCCGCCGCGACGAGGGCGGGCCTCGGCGGGGCGGGCAGGCGCTGCTTGAGCCGCACGGGGCGGTGGAAGTCCAGGATCGGCCACGCGCGCGTGAGGGCTTCTTTGCGCAGGGCGCGGTCGGGGTTGACGGCGAAGGGGTGCCCGACGGACTGGAGCATCGGCAGATCGGTCGCCGAGTCGCTGTAGGCGTAGCAGCGGTCGAGGTCGTACCCCTCCGAGCGGGCCAGCTCCTTGATCGCCTCCGCTTTGGTGGGGCCGTACGCGTAGTACTCCACCTCGCCGGTGAAGCAGCCGTCGTCCCCGACCACCATGCGGGTCGCCACCACCCGGTCAGCGCCGAGCAGTTCACCGATCGGCTCGACGACCTCGGCGCCCGAGGTGGAGACGATGACGACATCGCGGCCCGCGGTGTGGTGCTCCTCGATGAGGGACGCGGCCTCGTCGTAGATGATCGGGTCGATCAGGTCGTGCAGGGTCTCGGCGACGATTTCCTTGACCTGTTGCACGTTCCAGCCGCGGCACAGCGCGGACAGATACTGGCGCATCCGCTCCATCTGGTCATGGTCGGCACCGCCCGCCAGGAAGACGAACTGCGCGTACGCGGTGCGCAGCACCGCCCTGCGGTTGATCAGGCCGCCTTGGTAGAACGACTTGCTGAACGTGAGCGTGCTCGACTTCGCAATGACCGTCTTGTCCAGGTCAAAGAAGGCGGCCGTGCGAGGCAAGGAGTGGTTTTCCACAGGCTTGAGCATAGGCGCCCACCATTCGGCGTAAGCTGAGGCGCGTGGGTTTGCCTGAGAAGGCTCTCGGGTACACCATGGAAGTCACGGATCGTTCGCGACCGTGCTAACCCGGTCTGGCTCCTCCCCCCCCGAGTCGGACCGTGGGGACGACCCCCGCTCTCCCCCCCGGCGGGGGTCGTCGCATGTCCGGATGGGTTTTTGAGCCCTCCGTCGATCATCTTCCGACCTTCGGGGCCCTCCCTGCGCCCTCCCGGCGTTTTTGAGGTCTGCCCAAGATCCGTCACTGTGTGTAGCCGTAGCGCTGCTCTGCGGAAGTCTTCGGGAAGTCGGCGGAAGGCCCTGGGAAGACAGCGCGAACGTGGCGCGAAGCCGACGTGAAGCCGTTGCGATGTCACTGGTTTGGGTGACGGAGATATTCACAGGCATCGCCTTGTCCACAGTTATTGACCAAGATCCACACGATTTCCCGGATCGCCGCACACTGATTCCGCCCGTTCCGCTCGCGAAGTTCATGGCCGGATTGCTTTGCCCGGTTCTTCGCCCATGCGGAGCGCGGCATTCACAGGGGCTTGTGTGAGAGGGGGATGGAGATCGTGGGTGGACTGATTTCACAGGGTGGGGCCGCGCCGCCCGACGGACGGCACGGCGGACCGCTGATCCTCACGGAGGACGTGGATCTCCTCGATGACCTGCTGCGCCTGTGTGCGGCGGCAGGGGCGCGGCCCGAGGTGCACCATGGCGGGCCCGACCGCGCAGGGGGCTGGGACTCGGCCCCGCTCGTCCTCGTCGGCGACGACGCGGCCGGCCGGCTGCGCGGGGCCGCGCGGCGGCGCGGGATCGTGTTGGTTGGGCGGGATCAGGACGATTCCGGTGTCTGGCAGCGGGCGGTGGAGATCGGTGCCGACCATGTGCTGCTTTTGCCCGACGGCGAGCAGTGGCTCGTGGACCGGATCGCGGACGTGGCCGAGGGCGTGGGGCGGCCCGCGCTCACCGTCGGCGTGATCGGGGGACGGGGCGGTGCCGGGGCCTCCACCCTGGCCTGCGCCCTCGCGGTCACGGCGGCCCGCGAGGGGCGGCGCACGATGCTCGTCGACGCGGACCCGCTGGGCGGCGGCCTCGACGTCCTCCTCGGGGGTGAGACGGCCGAGGGGCTGCGCTGGCCGGCCTTCGCCGCGTCGCGGGGCAGGGTCGGCGGAGGAGCGCTGGAGGAGTCCCTTCCGGAGCTGCACGCGCTGCGGGTCCTGAGCTGGGACCGAGGGGATGCGGTGGCGGTCGCCCCGGAGGCCGTCCGGGCGGTCGTCTCCGCGGCCCGCAGACGCGGGGGTGTGGTCGTCGTCGACCTGCCGCGCCGGGTGGACGAGACGGTCGCCGAGGCGCTGGCCCAGATCGACCTGGGCCTGCTGGTGGTGCCGCCGGAGCTGCGCGCGGTGGCGGGGGCGCGGCGGGTGGCGTCGGCGGCCGGGCTCGTGCTGCGGGATCTGCGGGTGGTGGTCCCCAAGGGCGCGGGCTCGCCGGGCCTCGGGCGGCTCGACGCGGAGGAGGTCGCGGGGCTGCTCGGACTGCCGCTTGTGGGGGAAGTGCCCTGGGAGGCGGGGCTGCCCGAGGCGCAGGCGGCGGGGGTGCCGCCCGCTGGTGCCGCGCGCGGGCCGCTGGCCCGGTTCTGCGCCGCCTTCTGGGGACGGCTGCCGGCCGAGGCCCTCGGAGGGGGCGTATGAGCGCGGTCGTGGGGGCGCGGATGCTTGACGGGGTCCGCCAGTGGCTCGCGGAGAACGGCACGGAACCGACCCCGGCGCGGGTCGCCGAGGCGCTGCGGGCGCAGGGCCGGGTCCTCGGGGACACCGAAGTGCTCGGCGCCGCCGCGCAGTTGCGCTCGGAGCTGGTCGGCGCGGGGCCTCTGGAGCCACTGCTCGCGGACGCCTCGGTGACCGATGTGCTGGTCTCCGCACCGGACCGGGTCTGGGTGGACCGGGGCGGCGGCCTCGAGCTGACGGAGGTCACGTTCCGGGACGCGGCAGCCGTGCGCCGCCTCGCGCAGCGCCTCGCGTCCGTCGCGGGGCGGCGCCTGGACGACGCGAGGCCCTGGGTGGACGCGCGCCTCCCGGACGGCACCCGGCTGCACGCCGTCCTGCCGCCGGTCGCCGTCGGCTCCACCTGCCTCTCGCTGCGGGTGGTGCGGCCCCGGGCCTTCACTCTCACGGAGCTGGTCGAGGCGGGGACGGTGCCACCCGGAGGCGACCGGGTGCTGCGGGCGCTGCTCGACGCCCGGCTGTCCTTCCTGATCAGCGGGGGCACGGGCAGCGGAAAGACGACCCTGCTGAGCGCGCTGCTCGGTCTGGTCGGCCCCAAGGAGCGGATCGTGCTGGCCGAGGACTCCACGGAGTTGAGGCCCGACCACCCCCATGTGGTCCGGCTCGAATCCCGCCCTGCGAACCAGGAGGGGGCCGGTCTCGTCGGCCTCGACCACTTGGTGCGCCAGGCGCTGCGGATGCGGCCCGACCGGCTGGTCGTCGGCGAGGTGCGGGGCGCCGAGGTGATCCATCTCCTGGCGGCGCTGAACACCGGACACGAGGGCGGCTGCGGCACGGTGCACGCCAACGCTGCGGGGGACGTGCCCGCCCGACTGGAGGCCCTGGGGACGGCCGCAGGGCTCGACCGGGCCGCTCTGCACAGCCAGTTGGCGGCCGCGCTGTCGGTGGTGATCCATCTCGTACGCGACCGGGCGGGCCGTCGCCGCATCGCCGAGGTGCATGTGCTGGAGCGTGCCGGGTCGGGCCTGGTGGTGACGGTGCCCGCGCTGCGGTGGGGTCGGGACGCCTTCACCGAGGGGCCGGGGTGGGCGCGGCTGAGCGCGCTCCTGGAAGGCGCGGACGGGGGCGGTGCGGTGTGAGTACGACGGTGTGGGCGGCGGTCGTGTGCGCGGGAAGCGCGGCCTGGCTGATGGAGGGCCGGGATCGCACGGCCCGGCGCGTTCGGGTGGTGCTCGGGGCCGGGGTGGGCGAGAAGGCGGGTGGCCGGTCCTGGCGCCGGGCCCTCGCCGTCGGCCGCGGTCGGGTGGGGCACGAGTGGTGGTGCCTGCTGGCGGGAGCGGTGGTGGCGGTCCTCGGGGAGTCACCGCTGCCACTGGTCGCGGGTGCGGCGGGAGTGCCGTTGGCGGGGCGGGTGCGGCGGGCCAGGGACGCGCGCCGGGAGCGCGAGCGGCGCGGCGAGGCGGTGATCGCGCTGTGCGGGGCGCTCGCGGGCGAGGTGCGGGCGGGGCGGCAGCCGGGGGAGGCGTTGCGGCTGGCCCTCGATACGGGCGCCGACGGGTGCACCGGGACCGGGGAGGGGCGTGGCGCGGTGCTGGCGGCGGCCCGGTTCGGCGGGGATGTGCCGGGGGCGCTGGGCGAGGCGGCGCGGGAGCCGGGGGCGGAGGGGCTGCTGGGGCTCGCGGCGTGCTGGCGGGTGGCGGTGCACCGGGGTGCGGGGTTGGCGGCGGGGCTGGAGCGGCTGGAGGGCGCGCTGCGCTCGGAGCGCGACCAGCGGGCGGATCTGCGCGCCCAGTTGGCGGGGGCGCGGTCGACGGCCGTGATGCTCGCGGGGCTGCCGGTGCTCGGGCTGCTGATGGGCGGCGCGCTGGGGGCGGAGCCGCTGCGGGTGCTGCTGCACACGGGCGCGGGGCTCGGCTGTCTGGCGGCGGGCGGAGTGCTTGAGGGCGCCGGGGTGTGGTGGGCGCTGCGGATCGTGCGAGGGGCGGAGGGGCGATGAGTTCTGTCCACAGGCTGGGGGTGGCGGTGTGGGGAGTCACGGCCGTGCTCTGGCTGACGCTGACGGTGCTGGCCGCGCGGCGCGAGAGGGCGCTGCGGCGCAGGGTGGGGCAGGCGCTGGGCGTGGAGAGGCCGATGGCGCGGCGCGGGGAGCGGTGGTCGGGCCTGGGCGGCAGAGCGCGTGCCTGGTTCCCGGTCGCCGGTGTGGCCGGCGCGGCTTATGCCCTGGTGGGCGGGGCTCCCGGGCTCGTGACGGGGGCGGCGGTGGGCTACGGCGCATGGCGCTGGCGGCGGACGCGCACGCCCACCCGCGAGCCGGACGCGCCGGAAGCGGCCCATCAACTACCGCTGGCGGCGGACCTCTTGGCGGCCTGCGTGACCGCCGGAGCGAGCCCTGTCTCAGCGGCCCGAGCCGTCGGGGAGTCGCTGCGGGGCCCGGTCGGCGAGCGGCTCACACGAGGAGCGGCGGAAGTGCGGCTGGGCAGCGAACCAGCCGACGCGTGGCGCCAGTTGGCGGCGATACCGGACGCGGCCCCGCTGGCCCGGCTCCTGGAACGCGCAGGTGACTCTGGAGCACCCGCCGCGGAACCGGTGGCACGCCTCGCCGCGGACGCCAGGGCCGCGCGGGCCCGGGCGGCCACGGCCAGGGCGCGAAGGGCGGCGGTCCTGATGACGGCGCCCGTGGGCCTGTGCTTCCTCCCGGCGTTCGTCGCGGTCGGGGTGCTGCCGGTGCTGATCGGGCTGGCGGAGGGCCTGCTGAGGACGGAGTGAAGGCCGCTGAGGACGGACTGAAGGCTGCTGAGAACGGACTGAGGACACGGAAAGCCGACTGCCGCGACCAATCGGGCGGCGGCAACACGCACCAACATCACGGGGGTTGACATGTATGCACGGGATTACGCACGGACGCTGCGTCGACGGGCTCGCGCGGCGGGCCGGGACGCGGGGATGGTCACGTCCGAGTACGCGATGGGGCTGATCGCGGCGGTGGGGTTTGCCGGGCTGCTCTACAAGGTGGTGACGAGCGGCCAGGTCAGGGCGGCTCTGCAGGCGCTGGTGGAGAAGGCACTCAATGCGCCGTTCTGAACGCGGGCCGAGGCCACCCGCGGGGGACCGGGGGTTCGTGACGGCGGAGGCGGCCGTGGTGCTGCCGACGCTGGTCCTGTTCGCCATGGCACTGGTCTGGACGCTGCTGGCCGCGTGCGCGCAGATCCAGTGCGTGGACGCGGCCAGGGCAGGGGCCCGCGCGGCGGCGCGGCAGGACCCGGAAGCGGTGGCCGCGGCGGCGGCACGGGAGGCGGCGCCGCGAGGGGCGCGGGTGTCCGTGCGACGCGACGGTGACCTGGTGCGGGTCGAGGTCGTGGCGGACGCACCGGGCCCGGGAGCGCTGGGCCTCGGTCTGAGGCTGCGGTCGGAGGCGGTGGCATTGGCGGAGGAGACGGTGGGGGTGGGCGTATGAGGGGCGGGGTGTGGCGCGGGCCCGACCGGGACCGCGGGGCGGCCACGGTGTGGGTGGCGGTGGTGATGGCGGTGCTCTGCGTGGTCTGCGGCGCGGTGCTCGCGATGGGGCAGGCCGTCGTGGCCCGGCATCGGGCGGGCGGCGCGGCGGACTTGGCGGCGCTGGCCGCGGCGGACCGGTGGGCGGCGGGCGCGTCGGCGGCCTGTGCGGGGGCTGGCCGGGTGGCCCGGGAGCAGGGGGCTCGGCTGGTGCGGTGCGTGGTGCGGGGGGATGTCTCGGAGGTCACGGCGGCTGCGTCTGTCGGCGCCTTCTCGGCGGAGGTCCGCTCTCGCGCGGGGCCGCCCTCGTGACGGGGCCCCGTGTACGCCGTGCCGCGCGGCGCGGGGTGGGTGTCGCCTCTTCCCCGCCGTCGTGGGGGGCCTGGACCGCCGCTCCGCGGCGGATGCTTTCCCACCCACCCCCCGTCTCACGGCACCGAGCGGTGCGCGTAGGGGCGGGGCCACGCTGCCGCGGGGCAGGCCCACGGCTCCCGGCCGAACCGGCCGAGGCTCAGTGGGTCGCCCCCTCCCCATCCCGCAACAACACGGAGAGCAGCCGCACAGCCCCCCGCTTGTGCAACGGCTCGTTGCCGTTGCCGCACTTGGGGGACTGGATGCACGAAGGGCACCCCGCCTCGCACTCGCACGAGGCGATCGCCTGCCGGGTGGCCGTGAGCCACTCCCGCGCCGTGTGGAAGGCCCGCTCGGCGAACCCGGCCCCGCCCGGATGGCCGTCGTACACGAACACCGTGGGAAGGAGCGTGTCCGGATGCAGCGGCACGGAGACGCCGCCGATGTCCCAGCGATCGCACGTGGCGAACAGCGGCAGCATGCCGATGGAGGCGTGCTCGGCGGCGTGCAGGGCGCCGCCGAGGATCTCGGGATGGACGCGGGCGGCGTCCAGCTGGTCCTCGGTGACCGTCCACCAGACGGCGCGCGTGCGCAGCGTACGAGGAGGGAGTTCCAGCTTGGTCTCGCCGAGGACCTCGCCCGTGATGAGCCTCCTGCGCAGGAAGGAGACGACCTGGTTGGTCACTTCGACGGAGCCGTAGCACAGGCGGCCCTCGCCCCAGGGGACCTCGACGTCCGTCTCCAGGATGGAGATGGAGGTGGTGTCGCGCGCGGTCGTGGAGTACGGCGGCACGGCCTCCTCGACCAGGGCGACGGAGTCCTCCAGGTCGAGATGGCGCACGAGATACGTGAGGCCTTGGTGGAGGTGGACGGCGCCCTCGTGCACGGTGGCGTGCGCGGCGGACGCGTCGACGGTGCCGAGCAGCCGTCCCGTGCCCTCCTCGACGATCTGGACGGGCTTGCCGCCCTCGCCGCGGATGTCGGTGAGGTCGGCGGCCCGCTCCCGGCGGGTCCAGTGCCACGCCTTGGCCCGGCGGCGCAGCAGCTTCGCGGCCTCCAGCTGCGGGAGCAGTTCCGCGGCGGCCGGACCGAACAGGGCGAAGTCCTCGTCCACGAGGGGGAGTTCCGAGGCGGCGGCGCACAGATGGGGCGCGAGGACGTACGGGTTGTCGGGGTCGAGGACGGTGGATTCCACGGGCTGCTGGAAGAGCGCTTCGGGGTGGTGGACGAGATACGTGTCCAGCGGGTCGTCCCGGGCGACCAGCACGGCCAGGGCCCCCTGTCCGGAGCGCCCCGCACGGCCCGCCTGCTGCCAGAGGGAGGCGCGCGTGCCGGGATAGCCCGCGATGATGACGGCGTCAAGGCCCGAGACGTCCACGCCGAGTTCGAGGGCGGTGGTGGCGGCGAGGCCGAGGAGTTCGCCGGAGTGCAGGGCGCGCTCCAGGGCGCGGCGCTCCTCGGGGAGGTAGCCCCCGCGGTAGGCGGCGACGCGGCGGGCGAGGGAGCGGTCGACCTCGGAGAGGCGTTCCTGGGCGATCACCGAGATCAGCTCGGCGCCGCGCCGGGAGCGTACGAAGGCGACCGAGCGGACGCCCTGGACGGTCAGGTCGGTGAGGAGGTCCGCGGTCTCGGCGGTGGCGGTGCGGCGGACGGGGGCGCCCTTCTCGCCGTGCAGATCGGTGAGCGGCGGCTCCCACAGGGCGAAGACGAGTTCGCCGCGGGGTGAGGCGTCGTCGGCGACCTCCTTCACGGGCAGGCCGATGAGGCGCTCCGCGGAGACGGCGGGGTCGGCGGAGGTGGCGGAGGCCAGCAGGAAGACGGGGTCGGAGCCGTAGCGGGCGCAGAGGCGGCGCATACGGCGTATGACCTGGGCGACGTGGGAGCCGAAGACGCCGCGGTAGGTGTGGCACTCGTCGATGACGACGTACCGCAGGGCGCGCAGGAAGGAGGACCAGCGGGGGTGGGAGGGGAGGATCCCGCGGTGCAGCATGTCGGGGTTGGTCAGCACGTAGTTGGCGTACTGGCGCACCCATTCGCGTTCCTCGAAGGGGGTGTCGCCGTCGTACACGGCGGGGCGTACGGCGTTGCCGAGCGGGGCGGCGAGTGCGCGTACGGCGCGGCGCTGGTCGGCCGCCAGGGCCTTGGTGGGGGCCAGGTACAGGGCGGTGGCGCCGCGCCCGTTGGGTGCCTCGGAGCCGTCGAGGAGGGCGGAGAGGACGGGTGTGAGGTAGGCCAGGGACTTGCCGGAGGCGGTGCCGGTGGCCACGACCACGGATTCGCCGTCGAGGGCGTGCTCGGCCGCCAGGGCCTGATGGGCCCATGGACGCTCGATGCCCGCCGCCCGAACGGCGGATATGACCTCCGCGCGGATGCGGTCGGGCCAGACTGCATACCGAGCCGCACGTGGGGGCAAGTGCTCCGTATGAGTGACGCGCGATGCACGGCTCGGCCCAGCGGTGAGCCGGTCGAGGACCGCCCGCGGGGACGTCTGTGCCGGGGCGCCCGAGGAGGGTCCTCCGGTGGGAGAATTTTTGGCCATCGGCATCGAGTGTGTCACTGGCGGGATGGACAATGGTCCCAAGGCGTCGTGCTCGCCCGCCGGTAAGTGATTGAATGCCATCGCGGCTGGCGATCCGTCCTGGGGGCTGCCGAGGTGTCCCGAGGGATGACCGCTCGATAGCAAGGTGCTGGAGGATCCGTGGACCTGTCCCTGTCGACCCGTACCGTCGGCGATCGTACGGTCGTCGAGGTCGGTGGCGAAATCGATGTTTATACCGCGCCCAAGCTGCGCGAGCAGTTGGTCGAGTTGGTGAACGACGGCAGTTTCCATCTGGTCGTCGACATGGAGGGCGTGGACTTCCTCGACTCCACCGGACTCGGCGTGCTGGTCGGCGGCCTGAAGCGTGTGCGTGCCCACGAGGGCTCGCTGCGCCTGGTCTGCAACCAGGAGCGCATTCTCAAGATCTTCCGCATTACAGGCCTCACCAAGGTGTTCCCCATCCACACCTCGGTCGAGGAAGCGGTCTCGGCCACCGACTGAGGCCCGCAGTGGCAGTACAGCAGGGGGCCGGGCCTGCGGCCCGGCCCCCTGACAGCACGCGCGTACGTCCGAGGGGGATGCATGGCCACCGTTGAACTCCGTTTCAGCGCGCTGCCCGAGCACGTCAGGACGGCCCGCCTCGTGGCGGCCGCGGTCGCGCGCAGGGCCGGAGTGGACGAGGCCGTCCTCGACGAGGTCAGGCTCGCGGTCGGCGAGGCCTGCACGCGCGCCGTCGGGCTGCACCAGAGCAACGGCGTCGACGCGCCGGTGCGGGTCGCGCTGATCGAGGACGAGAAGCAGTTCTCCATCGAGGTCGGGGACGAGGCACCCCGTTCGGCACCCGGTGACCGGGCGCCCGGCGCGCGGCCCGGTGAGGGCGAGGAGCTGGAGGCGGAGGGCGAGGACGAGATGGGTCTCGCCGTCATCAGCGGCCTCGTGGACGACGTCGAGGTCACCGCCGGCGAGTCCGGTGGCCTGATCCGCATGAGGTGGCCGACGACCCCCGCGCCACTTCTGCCCTGACCCACGCCACCCGCTCTGGGCGGCCCCGCAGTCGGCGCCCCCGCCCCGGGGCCTCCGAAACCGTACGCCCGCTCGCTCTGCCAGGCCCTGTCACCACCACGGTGAACAGGGCCTTTTCTTATTCTGATCACTTATTTCTCTAGATCAATGACTGGCGTCAACGGTTTTGAGGCATTACCGCTTTCGGGGCCAATCTGCGGCCGCGATCATTTGTTGAGAAGCAATCTCAGGTCAATTGCGTTAGTGGCGCTCTGTTTTGATCAGGTTCCGCTCCCTACAATCCGTCCACATCTTGAGCTCAGCCCCAGCGTCAAGGAGGACGAATGGCGGGGCTTTCTTCCCCTCATCAGTTTGACCACCCCTCAACCTTCGCAGCCGCAGTCCTTACGGACGACAATCGGCTTATCGTGATGGTCATCGCGGCCGTCGCGCTCGCCGCGCTCGTCGTCGCCGGGGTCCTGGTGCGCCAGGTACTCGCGGCCGGCGAGGGCACCGACAGCATGAAGAAGATCGCGAGGGCGATCCAGGAAGGCGCGAATGCCTACCTGGGCCGGCAGCTCCGCACGCTCGGCGTATTCGCCGTCGTGGTGTTCTTCCTGCTCATGCTGCTGCCCGCGGACGACTGGAATCAGCGCGCCGGACGTTCGATCTTCTTCTTGATCGGAGCGGCGTTCTCGGCGACCACCGGCTATATCGGTATGTGGCTCGCCGTGCGCAGCAATGTGCGCGTCGCGGCCGCCGCCCGGGAGGCCACTCCGGCGGAAGGAGAACCCGAAAAGGATCTCACCGCCGTCTCGCACAAAGCCATGAAGATCGCTTTCCGCACGGGCGGCGTCGTCGGCATGTTCACCGTCGGTCTCGGCCTGCTGGGCGCCTCCTGCGTGGTGCTCGTCTACGCGGCCGACGCGCCGAAGGTGCTCGAAGGTTTCGGACTCGGAGCCGCGCTGATCGCGATGTTCATGCGTGTCGGCGGCGGCATCTTCACCAAGGCCGCCGACGTCGGCGCCGACCTGGTCGGCAAGGTCGAGCAGGGCATTCCGGAGGACGATCCGCGCAATGCCGCGACCATCGCCGACAACGTGGGCGACAACGTCGGCGACTGCGCCGGTATGGCCGCCGACCTCTTCGAGTCGTACGCCGTGACGCTCGTCGCCGCGCTGATCCTCGGCAAGGTGGCGTTCGGCGACTCCGGGCTCGCCTTCCCGCTGATCGTCCCGGCCATCGGCGTCGTGACGGCGATGATCGGCATCTTCGCGGTCGCCCCGCGGCGCGCCGACCGCAGTGGCATGAGCGCCATCAACCGCGGGTTCTTCATCTCCGCGGTCATCTCGCTGGTGCTCGTCGCCGCGGCCGTCTACGTCTACCTCCCGTCCTCGTACGCGGATCTTGACGGCATCACGGACGCGGCGATCGCGGGCCACAACGGCGATCCGCGGGTCCTCGCGCTCACCGCCGTGGCCATCGGCATCGTGCTGGCCGCCCTGATCCAGCAGCTCACCGGCTACTTCACCGAGACCAACCGGCGTCCCGTCAGGGACATCGGCAAGACCTCGCTGACCGGTCCCGCCACCGTCGTACTGGCGGGCATCTCGATCGGTCTCGAATCGGCCGTCTACACCGCGCTGCTCATCGGGCTCGGCGTCTACGGGGCGTTCCTGCTCGGCGGTACGTCGATCATGCTCGCCCTCTTCGCGGTCGCGCTGGCCGGTACGGGCCTGCTCACCACCGTCGGCGTCATCGTCGCCATGGACACCTTCGGTCCCGTCTCCGACAACGCGCAGGGCATCGCCGAGATGTCCGGTGACGTCGAGGGCGCGGGCGCGCAGGTGCTCACCGACCTGGACGCCGTCGGAAACACAACCAAGGCCATCACCAAGGGCATCGCCATCGCGACCGCGGTCCTCGCGGCGGCGGCGCTCTTCGGGTCGTATCGCGACGCCATCGCGACCGCGGCCAAGGACGTCGGCGAGAAACTCGGCGACGGCGCCCCGATGAACCTGGTGATGGACATCTCGCAGCCCAACAACCTGGTGGGCCTGATCCTCGGCGCCGCGGTCGTCTTCCTCTTCTCGGGGCTTGCGATCAACGCGGTGTCGCGGTCGGCCGGGGCCGTGGTCTACGAGGTGCGGCGGCAGTTCCGCGAGCACCCCGGGATCATGGACTACAGCGAGCAGCCCGAGTACGGACGCGTCGTCGACATCTGCACCAAGGACGCGCTGCGCGAGCTGGCCACACCGGGTCTGCTCGCCGTGCTCACGCCGATCGCGGTCGGTTTCTCGCTCGGTGTCGGCGCGCTCGGCTCGTTCCTGGCGGGCGCGATCGGCACGGGCACGCTGATGGCGGTGTTCCTCGCCAACTCCGGTGGTGCCTGGGACAACGCGAAGAAGCTCGTCGAGGACGGTCACCACGGCGGCAAGGGCAGTGAGGCCCACGCCGCGGTCGTCATCGGCGACACCGTGGGCGACCCGTTCAAGGACACCGCGGGCCCGGCGATCAACCCCCTGCTGAAGGTGATGAACCTCGTGGCGCTGCTCATCGCGCCCGCGGTCATCAAGTTCAGCTACGGGGACGATGCCAGCGTCGGCATGCGGGTCCTCATCGCGGGGGCCTCCATCGCGGTCATCATCGGCGCGGTCTACGTCTCCAAGCGGCGGGGCATCGCCGTCGGGGACGAGGGCAACGCCGGGCGGACGGCCAAGTCGGCCGACCCGGCGGTCGTTTCGTAGACCGGAGCGGGACGCGTCCAACACGCGGGCGGGCGGCGCATTTTGATGCGCCGTCCGCCCGTCGTCGTATGGGCGTACGCCCCCGGCCGGGGCGGCGGTGGGCCGGGCGTCTGACGGGCCGTGAGCCTTCTCTCGCGCTTCCCGCCATCTGCTTGGTGCAAATGGCTGCAATAGGGGTTGTATCGGACCCACGGCATGCGTTTGTCGCTCGTTTGGCGTGTAAGTTCCGGGGCCGAGAGCCATGGAAGGGACCAATCCGGTGAACAAGAAGCTTGCAGCCGCACTGTCCGGCGGTGCGGTACTGGTACTCACTCTGTCCGGGTGCAGCAGCGACGACGGCAACAAGGAACTGGACGACTGGGCCAAGAAGGTCTGCGACTCCGTCCAGCCGCAGTCGAAGAAGATCGCGGACGCCAACGCCGCGATCCAGAAGGAGACCTCCGACAACAGCTCGCCGGCCGACGTCCAGAAGACCGACTCCAAGGCGTTCCAGGACATGTCCGACGCCTACAAGGCGATGGGCGCCTCCGTGAAGGACGCGGGCGCGCCGCCGGTCGACGACGGGCAGAAGAAGACGGATGACGCCGTCAAGGAGCTGAACGGCATCTCCAAGTCGTACGAGGACCTGAAGAAGCAGGTCGACGGCTTGGACACCAAGAACCAGGCGGACTTCGCCGACGGCCTCAAGGACGTCGCGGGCGAGCTGGACAAGCTGAGCAAGAGCGGCAACGAGGCACTGGAGAAGTTGCAGGAGGGGGAGGTCGGCAAGGCGATGGGCAAGCAGGACAGCTGCAAGAGCGCCTCCGCCACGCCGTCGGCAGGGAACTGACCCCCGCTCCACACTGCCCCGGCGCCCGGGTACCGACCGCCCGCGCCGGGGCAGGGCCATGGAGCCGCTCGCGGGTCACAATGGGGGCGTGAGTAACGCCAGCCTCCCCCTGCCCTCGTCCGACCGCGCCGACGTAGCCGCCTCCTTGCGGCAGGCTCTGCTCGCCGCCGACTTCACCGCCGACGGGCTGCTCGAACTGCTCGGGGCGCCCGCCTACGCCGCGCTCGCGCGCAGCGAGACCGTGCCCGCGCTGCGGGCCACCCGCGGGGACAGCGGCCTCGCGGCCCTCGTGCGCCTCTTCCTGCTCCAGGAAACCGTGCCCCACGCGCGCGTGGCGGACGTCCTGCCCGTCGACGCTCTCCTGGAGAGCCGCTGGCTGGCCGGGCAGGGCGGTGAGCTGCGGGCGACCGTGGACGTGCGGCCGTACGGCGGGCCGAGCGGCGAGGACTGGTTCATCGTCTCCGACCTGGGCTGCGCGGTCGGCGGCGCCGGCGGCATCGGCAGCCATGACGAAGGCGTCGTCCTCGGCGTCGGCGGGGCGTCCACCACGCTCGCCGGGATCACCGTGCGGACGCCGGTCGGCAGCGCGCTCGACCTCGGCACCGGCTCCGGCATCCAGGCCCTGCACGCCGCGCAGCACGCCACGCGCGTGACGGCGACCGACCTCAACCCGCGGGCACTGAAGTTCACCCGGCTCACGCTCGCCCTCTCCGGGGCCCCGGAGGCCGACCTGCGCGAGGGCTCCCTCTTCGAGCCGGTGGGCGAGGAGACGTACGACCTGATCGTGTCGAACCCGCCCTTCGTGATCTCGCCGGGCGCCCGGCTCACCTACCGCGACGGCGGGATGGGCGGGGACGATCTGTGCCGGTCGCTCGTTCAGGAGGCAGGGGAGCGGTTGAACGAAGGGGGGTACGCGCACTTCCTGGCCAACTGGCAGCACGTGGACGGCGAGGAGTGGCAGGACCGCCTGCGCTCCTGGGTGCCGCGCGGCTGCGACGCCTGGATCGTCCAGCGCGAGGTGCAGGACATCACGCAGTACGCCGAGTTGTGGCTGCGGGACGCGGGGGACCACCGCCAGGACCCCACGGCGTACGCGCGGCGGTACGAGGCGTGGCTGGACGAGTTCGAGGCGCGCGGGACGCGGGCCGTCGGGTTCGGCTGGATCACGCTGCGCAAGACCGGGGCCGCCGAGCCGACCGTGACCGTCGAGGAGTGGCCGCACCCCGTCGAGCAGCCGCTCGGCGAGACGGTGCAGGAGTTCTTCGACCGCCAGGACTACCTGCGCACCCACGACGACGCGGCGCTGCTCGCCGGGCACTTCAAGCTCGCCGACGAGGTCATGCAGGAGCAGGTCGGGCTGCCGGGCGCCGAGGACCCGGAGCACGTCGTCCTGCGCCAGCACCGCGGGATGCGCCGGGCCACCAAAGTCGACACGGTGGGCGCCGGATTCGCAGGCGTGTGCGACGGTTCGCTGAGCGCCGGACGGATCCTGGACGCCATCGCGCAACTGGTCGGCGAGGACCCGGTATTGCTGCGGGACCGCACGCCCGCGCAGATCAGGCTCCTGGTGGAGCAGGGCTTCCTGCTGCCCGTCGGGGCGTAGGGCCTGACAGCTCCGGGCGCGGACGCTCCCGGCCCGTGCGGCAGCCCCCGGGGCCCCGGGGGCGGTGAAATCGGCCAACATCCCGTACGTATGCGGCGATTCGGATACGTACGACGGTTGAGCGGGCCGTCCGCCGTTCACCCGGATTTCGCGCTCCCGATTCCCGGCCGTGCCAGCCTCCTCGCGGACCGCCGAGGAAGAGCTGCACGGGGAGGCAAGGGCCATGGAGAGCGCACCCGCGATCTTCGCCGGAACGGTGTTCGCGCTGTTCGGCGCAGGACTGCTGCTGTGGACCGGGGCGCGGGTCGCGCACCGCGAGCCCGTCGCACACGGTGTGAAGCCCGTCGCATCGGCGACGCTCGCCGCGCTCGCGGGATCCGGGGCGCTGCTTCTCGGAGTGTGGTGTTTCACTCGCCTGTGACACGACCGCCGAGCCGTGGCGGACCGCCTCCTTCCGGTGAGGTGGGGCGTCGTATTCCGGCAGGGGCGAGGTGTCGTGCCCCGGCGGGCGGACGGCCGTACGGCGGTGGGGCTCGGGGGCGGGTTCCGGTGGCGCGGCGGGTCGTACTCCCGTAGGGAGAGGAGGCGCACTTCGGTGGGGCGGAGGGGCTCGGTCCGACGCGGCGGAGGGAGCCGTTCCAGCGCGACATAGGGGAGTGCTCCAGGACCCGGGAGGGGACGGGTCCGGTGATCGCGCCGGTGTGACGAGGTCGTCGCCCGGGCAGGGCGTCGAAACGGCAGGTCGCCACTCCGGGCGGCAGGAATGGCGGTAGTCGGGTTACCGTTCGAGTGGCCGTTGCGGGCTTTTCCCGTTTGACACGGGGGCGGGATGTACCGTCACACTCCGCAGCGACAGCGCAACGCAAGCCATGCGAGCACTGCCACCGCACGGCCAAGAGCACTGCCACGAGCAATGCCATCGCGCACTGCCAACGAGCGTCGACCGGAGAGAAGAGCGAAGTTGTCCCCGACCAGCGAGACCGCACAGGGCGGCCGCCGACTCGTCATCGTCGAGTCGCCTGCCAAGGCGAAGACGATCAAGAGCTACCTCGGCCCCGGCTACGTAGTCGAGGCCAGCGTCGGGCACATCCGCGACCTCCCCAACGGCGCCGCGGAGGTGCCCGAGAAGTACACCGGCGAGGTGCGCCGCCTCGGCGTGGACGTCGAGCACGACTTCCAGCCCATCTATGTCGTCAACGCCGACAAGAAGGCGCAGGTCAAGAAGCTCAAGGACCTCCTGAAGGACTCCGACGAACTCTTCCTCGCCACCGATGAGGACCGCGAGGGCGAAGCCATCGCGTGGCACCTCCTGGAGGTCCTGAAGCCCAAGGTCCCCGTCCACCGGATGGTCTTCCACGAGATCACCAAGGAAGCGATCCGCAGCGCCGTCGCCAACCCGCGCGAGCTGAACAAGCGCATGGTCGACGCCCAGGAGACCCGCCGCATCCTCGACCGCCTCTACGGCTACGAGGTCTCGCCGGTCCTGTGGAAGAAGGTCATGCCGCGCCTGTCGGCAGGCCGCGTCCAGTCCGTGGCCACCCGCCTCGTCGTCGAACGGGAGCGCGAGCGCATCGCCTTCCGCTCCGCCGAGTACTGGGACCTGACCGGCACCTTCGGCACCGGCCGCGCCGGTGACGCCTCCGACCCGTCGCAGCTCGTCGCCCGCCTCACCCAGGTCGACGGCAAGCGCATCGCGCAGGGCCGCGACTTCAGCTCCGTCGGGCAGCTCAAGGCGGGCAGCGCGGGCACCCTGCACCTGGACGAGGCGAACGCCCGCGCGCTGGCCGCCGCCCTCCAGAACACCGACTTCTCCGTACGGTCCGTCGAGTCCAAGCCCTACCGCCGCTCGCCGTACGCCCCGTTCCGTACGACGACGCTGCAGCAGGAGGCCTCGCGCAAGCTCGGCTTCGGCGCGAAGGCGACCATGCAGGTGGCCCAGAAGCTGTACGAGAACGGCTTCATCACCTATATGCGTACGGACTCCACGACCCTGTCCGACACAGCGGTCTCCGCCGCTCGCGCGCAGGTCACGCAGCTCTACGGCAGTGACTACCTGCCGGACAAGCCGCGTACGTACGCCGGGAAGGTCAAGAACGCGCAGGAGGCGCACGAGGCGATCCGCCCGTCGGGTGATCGTTTCCGCACGCCCGCCGAGACCGGTCTGACCGGTGATCAGTTCCGGCTCTACGAGCTGATCTGGAAGCGGACCGTCGCCTCCCAGATGAAGGACGCGACCGGCAACTCCGTCACGGTCAAGATCGGTGGCCGCGCCTCCGACGGCCGTGACGCCGAGTTCAGCGCGTCCGGCAAGACCATCACCTTCCACGGCTTCCTCAAGGCGTACGTCGAGGGCGCCGACGACCCGAACGCCGAGCTGGACGACCGCGAGCGCAGGCTTCCGCAGGTCAGCGAGGGCGACGCGCTCTCCGCCGACGAGCTGTCGGTCGACGGCCACGCGACCAAGCCCCCGGCCCGCTACACCGAGGCCTCGCTGGTCAAGGAGTTGGAAGAGCGCGAGATCGGCCGCCCGTCGACGTACGCGTCGATCCTCGGGACCATCCTCGACCGCGGGTACGTCTTCAAGAAGGGGACGGCGCTCGTCCCCTCCTTCCTGTCGTTCGCCGTCGTCAATCTCCTGGAGAAGCACTTCGGGCGACTCGTCGACTACGACTTCACCGCCAGGATGGAGGACGACCTCGACCGCATCGCGCGGGGCGAGGCGCAGGCCGTGCCGTGGCTGCGGCGCTTCTACTTCGGCGAGGGCGAGGCCTCCGGCGGCGCGGCCGACGCGGGCAACGGCGACGGCGACCACCTCGGCGGCCTCAAGGAGCTCGTCACCGACCTGGGCGCGATCGACGCCCGCGAGGTGTCGTCCTTCCCCGTCGGCGACGGCATCATGCTGCGCGTGGGCCGCTACGGCCCCTACATCGAGCGCGGCGAGCGGGACTCCGAGGAGCACCAGCGCGCGGACGTCCCCGAGGACCTGGCGCCGGACGAGCTGACCGTCGAGTACGCGGAGGAGCTGCTCGCCAAGCCGAGCGGGGACTTCGAGCTGGGCGCCGACCCGGCGTCGGGCCACCAGATCGTCGCCAAGGACGGGCGCTACGGCCCGTATGTGACGGAGATCCTCCCCGAGGGCACTCCGAAGACCGGCAAGAACGCGGTCAAGCCGCGCACGGCCTCGCTCTTCAAGTCCATGTCGCTCGACACGGTCACCCTTGAGGACGCGCTGAAGCTGATGTCGCTGCCGCGTGTGGTCGGCACCGACGCCGAGGGCGTCGAGATCACCGCGCAGAACGGCCGATACGGCCCGTATCTGAAGAAGGGCACCGACTCGCGCTCCATCGACAGCGAGGAGCAGCTCTTCACGATCACGCTGGAAGAGGCTCTGGAGATCTACTCCAAGCCGAAGCAGCGGGGGCGCGCGGCCGCGAAGCCGCCGCTGAAGGAGCTGGGCGAGGACCCGGTCAGCGGGAAGCCCGTCGTCGTCAAGGACGGCCGTTTCGGGGCGTACGTGACCGACGGCGAGACCAACGCGACGCTGCGGGCGGCGGACTCGGTCGAGGACATCACTCCGGAGCGGGGTTACGAGCTGCTCGCGGAGAAGCGGGCGAAGGGCCCGGCCAAGAAGACGGCCAAGAAGGCGCCCGCCAAGAAGGCACCCGCCAAGAAGACCGCCGCCAAGAAGACGGCTGCCAAGAAGACCACCGCTAAGAAGACGACCGCCAAGAAGACGGCCGCTTCCAGCAAGGCTGCTTCGGAGGACTGACGGCGCGGCGGGGGCGGGCGGCCTTGCGGTCGTTTGTTCGGGTGGGCCGACGAGGAAGTTGTCCGTCCAGATAGGCTGGACGGATGACGCGTGCCGAGCAGCCAACGGCCGGAATCCCGGCCCCCGACGACGCCCTGGTCGCAGATTCCCGAGAGCGTGCGGTCCGCGCTCTGCTGCGCGTACCGCAGCTGAAGCGGTTGTGGAGCGCGCAACTCGTCGGCAGTGTCGGCGACGCGCTCGCTCTGCTCGTGCTGGTGATTCTCGCGCTCCAGTCGGCCATCGCGGAAGGCGCCTTCGGAGGCGGCTACCGCGGCGTGGCCTTCGCCATCACCGCCGTCTTCGGAGCGCGTGTCCTCGCGACGCTGCTCTTCGGAGCGGTGCTCCTTGGACCGCTCACCTCCCTCACCTCACCCGGCGGACCGCTCGACCGGCGCTGGACCATGGTCGGCGCCGACGGCGTGCGCGCGGCGCTCCTGATCGTCGCGCCGCTGTGGATCGACTGGACACCGGACAACGCCCTCGCGGTGGTCCTGGTGACCTCCTTCGTGGTCGGCGTCGCCGAGCGGTTCTGGACGGTCTCCAGGGAGAGCGCGGCGCCCGCGCTGCTGCCCGCGCCGCCTCTGGAGGGCGCGACGGTACGGCCGCTGCCGGACCACATGGACGCGCTGCGGCGCCTGTCGCTCCGTACGGGATTCGTGGCGCTGCCCCTCGCGGCCGCAGCCCTCGTCGCCATCACGCTCATCGGCAACCTCCTGGGCGCCGGGCTCGACTGGTTCGCGCTGCACCAGGCGGGGCTCGCCTCGTTCCTCGCGGCCGGGCTCTTCGCCGGGTCGCTGACCATCGTCTACCTCCTGCGCTTTCCCGGTACGCAGACGCCACGCGCGCGTAGCCCCCTCGAAGGGCTGCGCAGGCCGCGTACGGGCACCGGCACCGACAAGGGGCGCACGGGTGCCATCCCGCTGCTCGTCCTCGCCTGTGCCGCCGTCGCCACCGCCATCGCCGCGGCCGTCGCCGTCGCCGTGCTGCACGCCAAGGACCTGGGCGGCGGTCCCGTCACCTACGGCCTGATCGTCCTCACGCTCACCGGCGGCACCGTCGTCGGCATCCGCACCGCGCCGTCCGTGCTGCCCTCCCTCTCGCGCCGCCGGCTGCTCGCGCTCGCGATCGCCCTCACCGGCCTCGCGCTGCTCGCCGCGGGCCTCGTGCCCGACGTGACGACCGTGCTGCTGCTCCTGGCCCTCACCGGGGTCAGCGCGGGCGTCGCCGCGAACATAGGGCACGCGCTGCTCGACCAGGAGGTCGAGGACTACCGCAGGGCCCGTACCACCGAGCACCTCCAGGCGGTCGTCAGGCTGAGCGTCGCGCTCGGCGCGCTCGTGGCCCCCGTGGTCGCCGCCGTGATCGGGCCGCACCGCATGGTCAACGGCAAGTTCGTCTTCGACCACGGAGGCGCCGCCTTCACGCTGATGCTGGTCGGCGCGCTGCTCCTGCCCGTGGCCGCGCTCGTCCTCGCCAAGGCCGACGACCGGCAGGGCGTGCCGCTGCGCCAGGACCTCCTCGACGCGCTGCGCGGCGGTGACGACCCAGTGCAGGCGCCCTGCGCCACCGGCTTCTTCATCGCCCTGGAGGGCGGTGACGGCGCCGGCAAGTCCACCCAGGCCGAGGCGCTCGCCGAGTGGATCCGCGCCAAGGGCCACGAGGTCGTCGTCACGCGCGAGCCCGGCGCCACGCCCGTCGGCAAGCGGCTGCGGTCGATCCTGCTCGATGTCTCCTCGGCCGGTCTCTCGCACCGGGCGGAGGCGCTGCTGTACGCCGCCGACCGCGCGGAGCACGTCGACACCGTCGTACGGCCCGCCCTGGAGCGCGGCGCCATCGTCATCTCCGACCGGTACATCGACTCGTCCGTCGCCTACCAGGGCGCAGGACGCGACCTCTCGCCGACCGAGGTCGCCCGCATCAACCGCTGGGCGACCGGTGGCCTCGTACCGAATCTGACGTGCCTGCTCGACGTGGCGCCCGAGGCCGCCCGCGAGCGGTTCACGGAGGCGCCCGACCGGCTCGAGTCGGAGCCCGCCGAGTTCCACGCGCGCGTGCGGTCCGGTTTCCTCACGCTCGCCGCGGCCGACCCGGGGCGCTATCTCGTCGTCGACGCCTCCCAGGAGCCGGAGGCGGTCACGACCGTGATCCGGCACCGCCTCGACACGGTCCTCCCGCTCTCCGAGGCCGAGGTGAAGGCCCAGGAAGAGGCCCGCAAGGCCGCCGAGGAGGAGGCGCGGCGCAAGGCCGAGGAAGAGGCCGCCCGCAAGGCCGAGGAGGAGCGCCTGGAGCGTGAGCGCCAGGAGCAGCTCGCCAAGCTGCGCGCCGAGGAGGAGGAGCGCAAGCGCCGCGAGCTGGAGGAGGCGCAGCGCCGCGAGGCCGAGCGGCAGGCCGAGGAGGCCCGCAAGCGTGCCGAGGAGGCGCGCCGCAAGGCCGAGGAGGAGAAGGCCAGGCTGCTCGCCGAGGAGAAGCTCAGGGCCGCCGAGGAGGCGCGGCGCCGCCGGGAGGTCGAGGAGGAGGCGCGGCTGCGGGCCGAGGCGGAGGAGCGTCGGCTGGAGAAGCAGCGCAAGGCGGAGGAGGCGTTGCTCCGGGCGGAGGAGGCGCGGCGGATGGCCGCGGCGTCGGCGGCTTCCGCGGCGGCGGCTGCGGCTGAGGCGGCTTCGGCTGCCGCGCCCGCTTCCGCGCCGGTTGCTCCGAGTGCGCCGGTTGCTCCGAGTGCCCCGGCTGCTCCGAGTGCGCCGGTTGCGCCGGCCAAGTCGGGGGCCGGGGCTTCCCCGGAGCCGCCCTCGTCCCCCGCGCCCTCCGTGCCATCCGCGCCGTCCGAGCCGCCCGTGCCGGACAACGAGACCACCGTGACCACGCCCGTGGTGGCGCCGCCTGCCGGGGCGACCGACGAGACCGCCGTGCTGCCTGCGGTGCGGCCCGACGGGCCGGGGCCGGAGGACACCGAAGTGCTGCCGCAGCCGCCGGTTCCGGGGGCGTCGGACGAGACGGCCGTCCTGCCCGCCATCCAGGAGGACAAGGTGCCGCCCGGCTACTTCCGGGACGAGCGTCCGTCGGCCGCCGAGGGCGCCAACGAACGCACGCGGGAGCTGCCCCAGATCGACGAGCGGGGCACGCCCCGGCGGTCCGGGCCCGAGTGGGCCGAGGAGACGCCGGACGACATGCCGACGCTGGCGGACGAACTGCTCGGCTCGCGCGAGGACGCCGTTGACGACGCCCACGACCCTCACGGCGCGGACGGCGCCGACGGCGAGGGCAGGCGGGGGCGCCGCGGCCGTCGGCGCTGATCGCGGAGACGGACCGGAGGAGAGGCTCGGAGCCGGGCGGCCCTGGTTGTCAGTGGCGTGTTCCACAATGGGCAGTCCGGCAAGAGCAGTGCGCAGCGTAAGGCGGTGACCCCCATGAGCGGGTGGGACGACGTGGCGGTGACGCCGTGAGCGTGTGGGACGACCTCGTGGGCCAGGACCGGGTGAGCGCGCAGCTGAGCGCCGCCGCCCGGGACGCCGACGCGCTGGTGACCGCGGTCGCCGCCGACACGCCCGTGCCGGAGTCGTCGAAGATGACGCACGCCTGGCTGTTCACGGGCCCGCCCGGCTCCGGACGGTCCACGGCGGCCCGGGCCTTCGCCGCCGCATTGCAGTGCACGAGCCCGGACCGCGCCCTGGGCGGCGTCCCCGGCTGCGGGTTCTGCGACGGCTGCCACACCAGCCTCGTCGGCACGCACGCCGACGTGGAAGTGGTGCGTACGGACCTGTTGTCCATCGGTGTGAAGGAGACCCGCGAGCTTGTCCGGCGGGCCCAGCTCTCGCCCGCGGTCGGGCGCTGGCAGGTCATCGTCCTGGAAGACGCCGACCGCCTCACCGAGGGCGCGGGGAACGTCCTGCTGAAGGCGGTGGAGGAGCCCGCCCCCCGCACGGTGTGGCTGCTCTGCGCGCCTTCCCTGGAAGACGTGCTGCCGACCATCCGCTCCCGCTGCCGGCACCTGACACTGCGTACGCCTCCTGTGGAGGCCGTCGCCGACGTGCTCGTACGAAGGGACGGCATCGAGCCGGATGTCGCCGCCGCCGTGGCGCGCGCGACGCAGGGCCACATCGGGCGCGCCCGGCGGCTCGCCACCGACCCGCGCGCGCGTGAGCGCAGGGCCGCCGTCCTGAAGCTGCCGCTGCGCGTGCAGGAGATCGGCGGCTGTCTGAAGGCGGCGCAGGAGTTGATCGACACCGCGTCCGACGACGCGAAGCAGGTCGCCGAGGACGTCGACGTCAAGGAGACCGAGGACCTGAAGGCGGCGCTGGGCGGCGGCCAGGGCAGCCGGATGCCGCGCGGCACCGCGGGCGCGATGAAGGAGCTGGAGGACAGACAGAAGCGCCGCAAGACCCGTACGCAGCGCGACAGCCTCGACCTGGCGCTCATCGACCTGACCGGGGTCTACCGCGACGTGCTCGCCCTGCAGCTGGGCTCCCGCGTCGCCATCGCCAACACCGAGGTGCAGGACATGCTGGAGCGCATGGCGCTCGGCACGTCGCCGGAGTCCACGCTGCGCCGCATCGAGGCGATCGGCGCCTGCCGCACGGCCCTCGACCGCAATGTGGCGCCGCTGCTGGCGGTGGAGGCGATGACGGTGGCGCTGCGGGCCGGGTGACGGGAGCGCGGCGGGGTGAGAGGGCGGGCCTGGCCGACCGGTTGACGAGGTCACCCGTACGAGTAGCGAGTGGGTACTGTATGTGTTCGCTCAGGCGCGGAGAGTTAGGGTCGCCTGATGGACATCAGTCGCCGCGAGCGTCGCAGCCTCAGCCGTCACCTCCCCTTCCGTACGTGCGGCACGCTGCTCGTGACCGCGGGGCTGCTCATCTCCGGCTGCTCGTCGGGGAGTTCGACGGCGGATGCCTCCATGGGCGCGCTGCCCCGCGCGACGCCCGCGGAGCTGGCTCCGTACTACGGCCAGAAGCTTCGCTGGCACGAGTGCGGTGTCGCCGGTTTCGAGTGCGCCTCGGTGAAGGTGCCGCTCGACTACGACAAGCCCTCGGCGGGCGACATCAAGCTGGCGGTGGCCCGTAAGCCGGCCACCGGGCGGAGCGCGCGGATCGGTTCGCTCCTGGTCAACCCGGGCGGCCCCGGAGGCGCGGCGATCGGCTACCTCCAGTCGTACGCGGCGCTCGGCTACCCCGAAGAGGTCCGCGCCCGCTACGACATGGTCGCCGTCGACCCGCGCGGCGTGGCCCGCAGCGCGCCCGTCACCTGCCTCGACGGCAAGGACATGGACGCGTACACGCAGACCGACATGACCCCCGACGACCGGCGCGAGACCGATCGGCTCCGCACCTCCTTCAAGGAGTTCGCGGACGGCTGCGAGAAGCGGTCGTCGAAGATCCTGCCGCACGTCTCCACCGTCGAGACGGCGCGCGACATGGACGTCGTGCGGGCGGTGCTGGGCGACGAGCGGCTGTCGTACGTGGGTGCCTCGTACGGGACGTTCCTCGGCGCGACGTATGCCGGGCTCTTCCCCGAGCGGGTGGGCCGCCTCGTCCTGGACGGCGCGATGGACCCCTCGCTGTCCGCGCGCCGCATGAACCGCGACCAGACCGCCGGCTTCGAGACGGCGTTCCGGTCGTTCGCGAAGGACTGCGTGGCGCTCGGCGCGGAGTGCCCGCTCGGCTCCGGGAGCCCCGACGACGCGGGCAAGCGGCTGAAGGCGTTCTTCGACGAGGTGGACCGGGCGCCCCTGCCCGCCGGTGACTCCTCGGGCCGCAAGCTCGGCGAGGCGCTCGCCACGACGGGCGTGATCGCCGCGATGTACGACGAGGCCGCCTGGCCCCAGCTGCGCGACGCCCTCGGCTCGGCGATCAGGAACAAGGACGGTGCGGCGCTGCTCGCCCTCTCCGACAGCTACTACGAGCGGAGCGAGGACGGCACGTACGCGAACCTCATGTTCGCCAACGCCGCCGTGAACTGCCTGGACCTGCCGCCCGCCTTCACCACGCCGGCCCAGGTCGAGAAGGCCGTGCCCGACTTCGAGAAGGCCTCCCCGGTCTTCGGCGAGGGCCTCGCCTGGTCCTCGCTGAACTGCGCGTACTGGCCGGTCGAGGCCACCGGCAAGCCGCACCGCATCGAGGCGGAGGGCGCGGCGCCCATCGTGGTCGCCGGCACGACGCGCGACCCCGCCACGCCCTACCACTGGGCGCGCGCCCTGGCCTCCCAGCTCTCCTCGGGCCGCCTCCTCACCTACGAGGGCGACGGCCACACGGCGTACGGCCGGGGCAGCGAGTGCGTCGACTCGACGATCAACGCGTACCTCCTGGAGGGCAGGGTCCCGGCGGACGGAAAGCGCTGTTCGTAGGGCGGGAGGGCCGCTTCGGGAGGGGTGTGCGGAGCACCCCCGGAAACTGTGTAGACTTGGCCGCGTTGCTGATCGCACGATGTGCGGACGGCGCGCCGCCTTAGCTCAGATGGCCAGAGCAACGCACTCGTAATGCGTAGGTCTCGGGTTCGAATCCCGAAGGCGGCTCTGTGGAAGCCCCAGGACTCACTCGCCGTGACCTGGGGCTTTTGCTTTTCCCGACTGGGAGCGGCGGTTATCTGTTCCAGTGCTGGGAGGTTTTGCCCGACTGGCAGGTCGAGGCTGAGATGCCGCCGCCGTAGGCCAGGTCCAGGCAGCCGCCGTTCGCGGTGCTTTTCAGGGTGTTGTTCGGGCCCCAGCGCCACAGGCGGGCCTCGCCCTGGGTGCAGTCGCCGACGAAGACCGCCTGGCCGAGCATGTTGGCGACCAGGCAGGAGCCGGACTCCTTGTTGACGACCTTGAAGCTGTTGTTCTCCGCGCTCACGGTGGACCATCTGGCGCTCGGGTCGCCGCAGGTGCCGTCGTCAGCGGCGCCGTAGACCTGGGTCAGGCAGGAGCCGTTGTCCGCGTTCTTCAGGCGGAACGGGCCCGAGGTGGGGTTCGAGGGAGCGTCCGTGTCGGTGTCGCTGCCCCCGTCGCCGCTCTCGTTGTCGCCGTCGGACGCGTCCGAGTCTGTGGAGCCGCCGTCGCCCTTGCCCTTGCCCTGGGAGGGGTTCTTTCCGTCGTTCGCGGTGTCCCCGTCCGACGCGTCGCCGTTCTTGCCCTTGCCCTGCGGCGCGTCTTCGTCGGTCTTGTCGCCGTCCGGGTCTTTGGGCTTCTTCGTTTTCTCTGTTTTGTCCGATTCCGGTTTGGCCGAGCCGTTCTTGTCCGGTGGCGCTGAGGGGTCCTTCGGGGCGGTCGCCGACGTGGAGGGGGGTGCGCCTGCCGCGCTGTCCGAGTTGGTGACGTAGGGGAGGTTCTGGAGCGCCAGTGTGGTGCCGGTGGCTATGACCACCACCGGGAGCACCGCCATCAGGGTGCGGGTGCGGCGGCGCGTGCGGCTGTCCTTGGGTGGGGCGGCGGGCGGGACTGCCTCCGGGGTGGGCTCGGGCGGTGGTGGTGCGGGGAGCTGGGTGGGGGGGTTCGCGGCGAACGCGGCGCGGCCCGCCAGGCGGTCCGTGATGAGCGGCGGCCAGGCGGGCGGGGTCGAAGGGCCTTCCCGCGCGGCCAGTTCGAGGAGTTCGGGGGCCGTCGGGCGGCCCTCGGGGTCCTTGTCCAGGCAGGCCGCGACGGCCTCGGCCAGGCGGGGGGCGAGGTGGCGGAGCGGGTCGAGGTCCGGGGTGTCGTGGACGATGCGGTAGAGCGGGCTGCCCTCGGCGCTGTCCTTGAACGGCCAGCGGCCGCTCGCCGCGTACGCGACCAGCAGGCCCAGCGTGAACATGTCCGAGGCGCTGGTCAACCGCCTTTTCCCCGAGGCCTGTTCGGGCGACATGTACGCGGGCGTGCCGACGATCAGACCCGTCTGGGTCAGCTGGCTCTGCTCCGCCGCGCGGGCGATGCCGAAGTCGATGAGCGTGACGCCGTCGAGGGTCAGCATGATGTTCGACGGTTTGAGGTCCCGGTGCACCATGCCGAGGGCGTGGACCGGCTCCAGGCCCGTCGCCAGCCCCCGCAGCAGCCGCCAGAGGGCGTCGGCCGGCAGCGGGCCGCCGTGCGGTTCGACGGCCTCCGTCAAGGTGATTCCGGGTACGTACGCGGTGGCGAACCACGGAGGTTCGGCGGTGCGGTCGCTCGCGAGCAGCGGCGCGGTGGCCCCGGCCGGCAGGCGCGCGAGGTTGTCCATCTCCTGCCCGAAACGGCATACGAATCCCTCGTCCTCGGCGACGACGGACGCCAGCATTTGCTTGACCGCCGCGTACCGCCCCTCGACGACGCCGAGGTAGACCCGGCCCATGCCGCCCGCCCCGAGGCGGCCCACCAGGGGGATCGTGCCGATCTGCCGCGGGTCCCGTTCGCGCAGCGGTTCGGCTCCGCTGCCCGTGAGGTCGAACCCGCCCTGCGCGTCTGCCCCGTTCACCGTCTCCCCGTTCACCGGCCTCCCGGCCGGACCCGTGCCGCTCCCGTGCGCACCCCCGTCCGCACGGACGGACACCGGCCCCGGCCGGGCCGGACATCAGTGTGGACCATCGGTCCCGCCGGGTGGAAGATCTTTCTAGAAAAGTGTTCCATTTTGGGGTTTAGCGTGCGTACGAGCCGAGGCCCACCAGGCAGTAGACGTACTCGTTGATGGTCGAGCCGTTGAGGGTGTAGCGGTACGAGAAGGCGTACTGCGTCTTGGGGTTGTCCTTGCAGCGGCTCAGGTCGGAGGTGAGGGGGATCGTCTGGATCACCCGGTAGTGGGCGTCGGAGGCGGAGCAGGAGACCTCCTCCACTCCGCTGACCTCCTGGGCCGTCTCGGAGTCCGGCAGCGTTCCGTTGAGGCAGGTGCCCGAGGTGTACGGGGTCGGGGGCGCGCTCGTGGGGGCGGCGGCGGAGGGCGTCGGGGCCGCGGTGGGCGGTTCGTACGTCGTCTCCGAGAGGGCCGACGGGGTGGCGTGGGTCGGTGGGGTGGACGAGGCGGTGTCGTCATCGTCTCCCTGGTTCAGGACCAGGGTGGCGATGAGTACGGCGCCGGCGACGCCGAGCACCGCCAGGCAGCCGCGGGCGCCGCCGGAACCGCGTGGTGCGGGGTTCGGCCGCGGCGGAGGAGTGGGCGACATGGGAGACGTGGGTTCGGACACGGGGTCAGTGTGGGGGAGACGGGTGGTCTTTTGAAGTGGATTTCTAGAAAACAGTTCTAGAAATTGTGTGGGGTGCGCAGGGGTTTACGCTGGTGGACACCATGAGCCCCAAGCAGCAACGTGGCGCGGAAACCGCCGAGCGCCTCCTGGACGCCGCCCTCCAGGTGTACGCCGAGTCGGGGGAGCAGGGCGTCACCGTCAGCGCTCTCACCAAGGCCAGCGGTGTCAGCCTCGGCAGCCTCTACCACCACTTCGGCAGCGTCGATGGCCTCATGCGCGTCCTGTTGCTGCGCTGGCTCGGGCGTCTGCTCGAGGAACTGGCCGGGGGCGTGGAGCGGGCCCGTACGGCCAAGGGGGCCGTGCGTGCGCTCGTACGGGTGTATCTGACGTTCATCCAGGAGCATCCGGACGCCTCGCGGCTTCTGCACTCCTCCTATGCCGACCGGGTCGGCATGGCGCAGGCCGCCCAGTTGCGTGACGCGCAGGAGGCCAGGCTGTCGCCGCTGACCGCCTGGGTGCGGCTGCACACGGAGTCGGGGGAGATCGCGGCGCTGGAGGCGCCGATGGTCGAGGCGCTGGTCATGGGGCCGATCGTCGCGACCGCGCGGCGCTGGCTCTCCGGCATCGACGACGCCGACCTCGATCAGGCCGCGCGGGTGCTTCCCGAGCGGATCTGGCGGTCCATCAGCCCCTGAAGGCGGGGTTATGGCGAGCTCCGGCCGGGGAGCGATCGGGCATGGTCGAAAAGGGTGCGGGGACGGGCGGGGCAGGGGCTGGGCCCGGGGGTGACGTGGGGGCTGCGGCCGCGGTCGGGACGGCGGCGGAAGTGGCCGCTCGGTACGGGCTGCGGGCCCTGCCGGTGGAGGGAGGTCTGTATCGGCGGACCTGGGCCGGTCCGCCGGATGCCGCCGGACGGCCGGCCGGCTCGGCGATCATCGTGCTGCTGACCAGCGCTCCGGGCGACTTCTCCGCCCTGCACCGGCTGCCCGTCGACGAGGTCTGGCACTTCTACGAGGGTGACGCCCTGGAGCTGCTGCTCCTCGCGCCCGACGGCACGGACCGCCTCGTGGTGCTGGGACGGGACGGGTGCGTCCAGTTCGTCGTCCCGGCGGGCACGTGGATGGGGGCGCGGACCTCGGGCGGTGGGCGGTACGGGTGGTCGCTGTTCGGGACGACGATGGCGCCCGGTTTCCTGCCCCGGGACTACGAGGGTGGCGAGGCGGAGGAGCTGTGCGCGCGGTATCCGGGCAGGGCGGGCCTCATCCGGGAGCTGTGCAGGGTGGGGGCGCCAGTGCGGATGGGGGAGTCGGATCAGGAGGCGGAGCCGATGCGGGTGGGGGAGCCGGGCCGGGTGGGGGAGCCGGGGCAGGGTGTCGGCTCGGGGCGGGGAGGAGAGGGCGATAAGTGAGAGGGGGAGCGGGGGCTCCGGCGTGCGGCGGGCTCTGCGGGACGACGGCTTGCCGGGGCTGGCCGGGCGCGTCGCTCTGGTGACCGGGGCCAGTGGCGGCGTGGGGGCCGGGATCGCGTGGCGGTTCGCGCAGGCCGGGGCGGCGGTCGTGGTGCATTACCGGCGGGGGGAGGCGCGGGCCCGGGAGTTGGTCGAGCGGATCCGGGACGGGGGCGGGGAGGCGGTCGCCCTGGCGGCGGATCTCACCCGGGAGGAGGAGTGCGAGCGCCTCGTGGAAGCCGCGTACGCCTGGAAGGGGCGGCTGGACGCGCTCGTCAACAACGCGGGGATTCAGCCTGTGCGGAGCCTCGCCGAGATGACGGCCGCGGACTGGCGGGAGCTGGCCGAGGCGAACGTGACCAGTGCGTTCTGCTGCACGCAGGCCGCGGCTAGGCGTATGGCTCGGCGGGAGGGGGACGGGGGCGGGAGCGGGCGCGGAGACGGGGGCGGGGACGGGATCGGGCGCGGGAGCGGCCACGGGGACGGGAGCGGGACCGGCTACGGGGGCGGGGGCGGGCGCGGGAGCGGGCACGGGGACGGGGACGGGCGCGGGAGCGGACACGGAGACGGGGACGGGGGCGGGAGCGGCCACGGGCACGGAGACGGGGACGGGGGCGGGAGCGGCCACGGGCACGGAGACGGGGACGGGGGCGGGCGCGGGAGCGGGAGCGGGCACAGAGACGAGGACGGGGGCACGGGTTGGGGCGGGGGAGGGGGCGGTTCGATTACGCAGATCGCGTCCATCGAGGGGTCGCGCCCTGGCCCCGGCCACGCCCACTACAGCGCGTCGAAAGCGGCCCTGATGATGTTCGCCCGCTCGGCCGCGCTGGAGTACGGGGCGTGGGGCATCCGCGTCAACAGCGTCTCCCCCGGCCTCATCGACCGGCCCGGCCTCGCCGAGGAGTGGCCGGAGGGCGTGGAGCGGTGGGGAAGGGCGGCGCCGCTCGGCCGGCTCGGACGCCCTGAGGACGTCGGCAGCGCCTGCGTGTTCCTCGCGTCGGACGCGGCGTCGTGGATTACGGGGGTCGACCTGGTGGTTGATGGCGGGGTGGGAGTGGCCCCCGTGTGGTAGCCCGGGTCCGCTCGGTGAACCGGGGTTGCCCGGCCGTTTTGGCCGCCGGATGGCCGCCGGACGGCCGCCCGCCCAGGCGGCGCCGGGGTGATACGTGCCCGGGCCCGGGGCGGGGGCCGCGTCAGTGGTTCAGGTAGGCCAGGACCGCAAGGACCCGGCGGTTGTCCGTGTCCGAGGGGGGCAGCCCGAGCTTGGGGAAGATGTTGCCGATGTGCTTGGCGACCGCCTTCTCCGAGATGAACAGCGCCTCCGCGATCCCCGCGTTCGAACGGCCCTGCGCCAGACACTCCAGGACCTCCCGCTCGCGGCCCGTGAGCGCCGCCATCGCGGTGTCGCGGGCCTTGCGGACCAGGAGCTGGGAGATCACCTCGGGGTCCATGGCCGTACCGCCCCGGGCGACCCGTTCGATCGTCCCGATGAACTGCGCGCCGTTGGAGACCCGGTCCTTCAGTACGTAGCCGACCCCCTCGGAGCCGGTGGCCAGCAACTCATGGGCGTACAACGGTTCCACATACTGGGAGAGCAGCAGTACCGGCAGGCCCGGCACGCGGCCGCGTGCCTCCACGGCCGCGCGCAGGCCCTCGTCGCTGAAGCCCGGCGGGAGCCGGACATCGACGATCGCGACGTCCGGCCGCAGGTCCATGAGCGCGGCGAGCAGCTCGGGGCCGTTGTCGACGGCCGCGGCGACCTCGTGCCCGAAGGCGGTGAGGAGGCGGGCGAGGCCGTCCCTCAGCAGGAAGTGGTCTTCGGCGAGGACAACGCGCACGGCACCTCCAGCGTCACCGTCGTCGGGCCGCCGAGTGGACTGCTCACGGTGAGCACGCCGTCGAAGGTGGCCAGCCGCTGTTCTATGCCGCGCAGGCCGGTTCCCCGGGTGGCATCGGCGCCGCCGCGGCCGTCGTCGGTGACCTTGATGCGGAGTGTGCCGGGGGTGGGACCCGTCCGGGTGGCCGTATCCGTGCCCGTGCCCCTATCCGTGCCCGTATCGATATCCGGCTCGTAGTCAGGTCGGGCCGGCTCGTGGCTGATGTCGATCCGGGCCCGCCCGGCCCCCGAGTGCTTCGCGGCGTTGGTCATCAGCTCCGAGACGGCGAAGTACGCGGCCGACTCCACCGGTGGCTCGGGGCGCGCGGGCAGGTCGGCCCGGACCTCGGTCCTGAGCGGGCTGATCAGCGCCAGGGAGCGTACGGCGTCGGCGAGGCCGCGGTCCGCGAGGACCGGCGGGTGGATCCCGCGGACCAGGTCGCGCAGTTCCTGAAGTGCCTTCGTGGAGTTCTCGCGGGCCTCGGCGAGGAGGGCGCGCACGGCCTCGGGGTTCGATTCGAGCAGGTGCTCGGCGGCATCGAGCGTCATGCCCATCGCCACCAGGCGGGCCTGGGCGCCGTCGTGCAGATCGCGTTCGATGCGGCGGATCTCGGCCATCTGCGTGTCGACGGCTGCCGTACGGGTCGTGGTGAGGTGGTCGATGCGGTGTGCCATCTCGGCCATCTCCGCGCGCAGTTCGTCCTCGCTGGGGGCGAGCATCGCCCGCAGGTAGCGCTCGTGGAGGCTTACGGCCCTGGGCGCGGCCCAGCGGAACGCGAGCGGGAACTGAAGGGCGCCGAGCACCCCCGCGAGGGCGGCCGTCGGCCAGTTCTGGACCGGGACGAACAGGTACCAGATGCTGTCCCACTCCTGGGAGAGCCGCACCCCGAACACCGCGGTGAGCAGCCCCCACACCCCGCTGAGGACGAGCGCGAGCGGGGCGAAGGCGATCAGTCCGCCGACGTACGGGTGGAGGTTCGCCCACCGCCAGTCCCGCCACACCTGCCCCTCCCTGCTCGCCAACTGGGCGCGCAGGGCGGCGCCCTGGTCCGCCGACGGCAGCTCGGGGTACGGGGCCGGGAAGTCCCGGCCCGACCACTCCTCGGCCAGCTGCCGCTGCCGGTCGGCCAGTTTCCGTACGCTCTTCACGGCTCTCGGGAGCAGTTTGGCGCGTAGGCCGCTCATGAAGAAGAGGTGGGCGTGGGTGGTCCAGAGCGAGACCCAGAGCGCCCGGAGGGACAGGCCCCACAGGAGCAGGGAGCGTGTGAAGGCGCCGGGGTGTGCGGGACTTCGCGTCGGGTGCGGCTTCTTCGGCCCCGGTGGGCGTGGTTGTGGTTGTGGCTGTGGCTGTGGGTCCGTGGTGGTGGGCATGGTGATCCCCCTGTGTTCCCCGTGAGGCCTGTTCGCCTTGTTCCGTATGTCTCTGATCTGCGGGTTCGTGCGGCCGTGGGGTTCATTATGGGGCGGTCACCGGGCAGAAGTCGGTGGAGAAAACTCCCCTCTTCGCCGGGCTTCGCAGAGGGCGCGGGGGTCAGGCGCGGGGCGCGGTGACGCGGGCCAGCCAGGCGTGGACCGCCGCGTTGAACTCGGCGGGCCGTTCCAGGTTCGGCAGGTGCGCGGCAGACTCGACGACGTTCAGTACGGAGTCGGGTAGCGCGGCGTGCATGGCCTCGGCGTCGGCGACCGGGGTGTAGGTGTCGTCGCGGCCCACGACCACGAGGGCCGGAACGGCGACCCGCGTCAACAGGGCCCGGTAGTCGGGGCGTTCGGCCCGGCCGCGCAGGGCGGCGGCCGCTCCCTCGGGCGGGGCGGCGAGCATCATCCGGTGGACGTACGCGGAGGCTTCCTCGTTGTACGACGCCACCATCTTGTCCCGCACCTCGTCCGCGTAGCCCTTCATGCCCTCGGCGAGCAGCCGGTCCGCGAGCGAGTTGCGGGCGGCCTTGCCCTCCGGGGTCTCGGCGGCGGGGAAGGTGTCCGCGAGGAGGAGGCCCGTGACGCGCTCCGGGAACAGGCGGTAGCACTCCATCGCGATCTGGCCGCCCATGGAGAGGCCGCCGAGTGCGAACTCCCTTACGCCCAGGTGGTCCAGGAGCGCGGCGAGGTCCTCGGCGAAGGTGGCGAAGTCCGTGGTGCCAGGGACGACGGTCGACGCGCCGTAGCCGCGGAGGTCGGGGGTGATGACGCGGTGGGTCGCGGCGAAGGCCTCGCGTTGCGGGGTCCACATGGAGCGGTCGAAGGGGTGGCCGTGGAGGAGTACGAGGGTGGGGTGGGGGTCGGTGTGCGGTTCGGCCTCGCCTGTGTCGTCGTAACCGATGGTGACGCCGTTGAGCTGTGCGGTTGCCATGGAAGGAGGCTAGGTCGGGTCAACTGCCCGGTGCAATAAGCTCTTTGCTCTCGGTGCAATCGGGGGAGCGCGGGTGGAGAGCGGCGGTGTGGGAGGCGGGTCATGGCGGGGCGGAGTGATTACCGGCGGGTGGCCGACGAGGTGGCCCGGGAGATCGAGAGCGGGGCGCTGCGGGGCGGGGAGCGGTTGCCGACGCAGCGTGCCTTCGCCCGGCGGCGGGGGATCGCCAACTCCACGGCCATCCGGGTCTACGGAGAGCTGACGCGGCGGGGTCTGGTCGTCGGCGAGGTGGGGCGCGGCACGTTCGTCCGGGCGGCGGCGCCGCATCCGGGCGGGGCGGCGTTGACGGAGAGGGTGGAGCCGGAGCCGGAGGGGCGGGCGGAGTCCCCCGTCGACGCGAATCCCCCCGTCAACCTGGAGTTGAACTACCCCGTGGTGGAAGGCCAGTCGGCGCTGATGGCGAGCGCCCTCGCGCAACTCTCCCGGCCGGACGTGCTGCTGGAGGCCACCCGAGCCGCCGCCCCGGACGGCACCCCCGAGGCGCGAGAGGCCGCCGTCTCGGTACTCGCCCGCGGCGGCTGGCGCCCGGAGCCGGGGCAGGTGCTCTTCGCCGGGAACAGTCGGCAGGCCATCGCCGCCGCGCTCTCCTCACTCGTCCGCCCAGGTGGCCGCGTCGGCGTCGAGGAGGTCACGTATCCCCTGGTGAGAGCCATCGCCGAACAGCTCGGCCTGCGGCTCGTGCCGATCGCCATGGACGAGCAGGGCATGCTCCCCGACGCGCTCGCCGACGCCCACCGTGGTGCGCCCCTCGCCGCCGTCTACGTACAGCCGACTCTCCACAACCCGCTGTCGATCACGATGGGGGAGGCGCGGCGGCTCGAACTGGCCGCTACAGTAAGGGATTTGGGGTGTCACGTCGTCGAGGACGGTACGTGGGGGTTCCTCGCGGAGGACGCGCCCGCGCCGTTCGCCGCGCTGCTGCCCGAGCGCGTCATCCTCGTCGACAGCCTCTCCAAACGGCTCGCCCCCGGCCTCACCCTCGGCATGCTCGCCGCGCCACCCGCCCACCTCGACGCCCTCGCGCGCAGTCTGCGCTCCGGGGCGTGGACCGCGGGGGCCTTCGGGTTGGCGGCGGCCGTGCGGTGGGTCGGGGACGGGACCGTGGAGACCTTGGTCGCCGCCAAGCGGGCCGACGCGGGTGTGCGGCACGAGATCGTGCGGGCGGTGCGGGGGCGGCTCGCCGCGGCGGGGGTGAAGGGACGTATCCGCACGGACCCCCGCTCCTACTACTGCTGGTGGGAGCTGCCCCCGCCGTGGCGCGCCGAGACCTTCGTCGCGGCGGCGGCCGCGCGCGGCATCGCGGTCACGCCGGGGCCCGCGTTCGCCGTCGGTGGCCACCGCGCGGCGGACGCGGTGCGGATCGGGCTCGCGTCGCCGCCCACGGACGTACTCGCGGCGGCGCTGGACACGCTTGCCGCGCTCGTCACGGAGGGGCCGCGGCCCTAGCCCGGCCGGGGCTGGGGGCCTCCGGCCGGTGCAGGGGCGGGTTCCGGTTCACGAGTGCCGATTCACGAGTGCCGATTCACGGGCGCCGGGTCAGGGGCGCCGGGTCACGGGTTCCGCTTCACGGGCGTCGGAGGACCGCGATGTCGAACTCCAGTGCCACCTTCGGGCTGATCAGGGCCGTGGTCGCGGCGTTCCAGTTCACGCCCCAGTCGCCCCGGTTGACCGTGACTCCGCCTTTGAAGCCGAGACGGAAGGCGCCTCTGCCGTCATCCAGGCCGTCACCCATGCCGTCGGCCATCGGGACGCCCTGTGGGTCGCCCTGCGGGGCGGGTGCGTGGCCGTGCAACTCCACGTCCAGCACCAGCGGTTGGGTCGCTCCCCGGATGGTCAGGTTCCCGGTGACCTTGAAACGCGCCCCGTCGTCCCGCGCGATCGCGACCGAGCTGAACGCGATGACCGGATGGCTTTCCACGTCCAGGAACCTGCCCCGCAACAGCTTGTCGCGCCGCTGGTCGCCGGTCCGGATGCTGTGCGCCCGGACCGTGAGCCGTATGCCGGACTTCGACGGGTGGCCGCCGTCCAGGTGCGCCCCGCCCTCGAACTCGTCGAACTGCCCGCGCACCCTGCCGCCCACCGTGTGCCGGGCCACGAAGCCGATCCGGGTGTGGGCGGTGTCGATGACGTAGTCGCCCGTCAGTTCGTCGAGCGGGGGCGTCGGGGTCATGCGAACTGGCCGGGCTGGTAGCCGCCCGCGGGCTGCTGGGTGATGACGTTCAGCCGGTTGAAGGCGTTGATGAGGGCGATGAGTGACACCAGTGCGGCGAGCTGGTCCTCGTCGTAGTGCTTGGCGGCGTCCGCCCAGGCCTCGTCGGTGACACCGCCGGCCGCGTCGGCGATGCGGGTGCCCTGTTCCGCCAGCTCCAGGGCGGCGCGCTCGGCGGGGGTGTAGACGGTGGCCTCGCGCCAGGACGCGACCAGGTTGAGGCGGACCGAGGTCTCCCCGGCGTGCGCGGCGTCCTTGGTGTGCATGTCCACGCAGAAGCCGCAGCCGTTTATCTGGCTGGCGCGGAGGAGCACCAGTTCCCGGGTCGTGGCGGACAGCGACGACTCCGCGATCGCCTGCCCCGCTGAGGCGAGCTGCTTCACGGCCTTCGTCGCGACCGGGTTGGTGTGGATGTTCAGACGGGCGTCCATGGGGTCTCCCTAGTGGATGGGGTGCGGCTGCGCGGTGGCGCGGTGGTCCTTCGCCGCGGTCGAGTGCGTTCCAGGAGTACGACGAGACAGCTCGGCGGAATGTGAGGTGGTCCGCCCGCCGCCTGCCTTCCGCCCCGCCCGCGTCACATTTCGGGGGGCTGTCCCGTCGTACTGGTGAGCCAGCGAGCCAGTGAGTCCGCGCGTGAGTGAGTGCGTGCGGGCGCGGCCAGCCAAGGGAGCAGCTACACGATGAGGATCGAGTCCGAGCCGACCGAGCCGACCGAGCCGGCTGAGGCGTCTGGGCCGACCGACCCGGCCCTGAGCGCGGTCACGAGTGAGCGGCGTCAGCTGATCAATCTCGCGTACCGGCTCCTCGGCTCCCTCGCGGACGCCGAAGACGTCGTGCAGGAGACGTACGCCCGTTGGTACGCCATGTCCCCGGAGCAGCGGGAGGCGATCGATTCCCCCGGCGGCTGGCTGACGAGGGTCGCCAGTCGCGTCTGCCTCGACCTGCTGCGCTCGGCGCGGGCGCGGCGGGAGAGTTACGTGGGGGAGTGGATTCCGGAGCCGGTGCCCGATCACACGGAGTGGGTCGGCGGGCGCGGGGGCGGTGCGACGGCCGATCCGGCCGACCGGGTGACGCTCGACGAGTCGGTCAACATGGCGTTCCTCGTCGTGCTGGAGTCGATGACTCCGGCCGAGCGCGTCGCGTTCATCCTGCACGACGTCTTCCGTTACTCCTTCGCCGAAGTGGCCGAGGTCGTCGGCCGGACGCCGGGGGCCTGCCGGCAGCTGGCGTCGTCGGCGCGGCGCCGCGTCCGCGCGTCGCACGCCGCCGAGGGTCCGACCCCGGCGGCTCGGCGCGTACGCCTCGTGAGGGACTTCAAGCGGGCGTGGGAGGCGAAGGACATCGACGCGCTCGTCGGGCTCCTCGACCCCGACGCCATGGGGCTCTCCGATGGCGGAGGCCTGGTCAGCGCGGCGCCGCCCACGGGTGGCAGTGAGCGGATCGCGCGCTTCCTCGTCGCCCTCTCCGGCGCGGCGGCGGACCTGGTGCTCCTGGAGCGGACGGTCAACGGCCAGCCCGGGCTCGTGGTCCAGCAGGGCGGCGCCACCAGGGCGGTGATGGCGTTCGACTTCGCGGGCGATCGGATCAAGGGCTTCTGGGCGGTACGGAATCCCGAGAAGCTGCAGGCTTGGGGGGTGTGCTGAGGCGGGCCGGCCGGCCGGGGCGGGGCGGGCGGCGTGTGGCGAGCGGGGCGGGCGGCGAGCGGGGCGTGTGGCGGGCCGGGCCGCGGGCAGGACAAGAGCCCCGGTCGGTCACCTCTGCCGACCGAGGCTCTCTCTCTGCCCCCGGACCCGACCGCGGCGGCGACACTCCCCCGAGCTACGCGCATTGCGCGAGTACCGGCGGGGCCAGGTCCGATGCAGTGATCACATCAGGCCCCGCCAACAGATCGCTAACATATGGCCAACGGTCGGCCGATAAGCGACGGTCGGCACGGGGAGACGGCGTGAGTGAGCGGGGCGAACTGCGGTCCGGGCGCGGGCGTGGGCACGGGGGGTGCGGGGCGGGGGCCGGGCTGCGGTTCGGGTTGCTCGGGGCGCCTGTTCTGTACGACGCCACGGGCGAGCCGCGTCTCGTGCGCAGCGCGAAGGGGCGCGCGCTGCTGGCCGCGCTCCTCCTGGAGCCGGACAGGGTCGTCTCGCTCGACGCCCTCAAGGACGCGCTGTGGGGAGACTTCCCGCCTGCCTCGGCGCGGGCCTCGCTCCAGAACCACGTGACACGGCTGCGGCGCCTGCTCGACGACCCGGAGCGGCTGCACGCGGAACCGCCGGGGTATCGGCTGCGGGTCGCCGAGGGCGAGTTGGACGTCTGCGTCTTCGAACACCAGGTGGCGCGGGCACGGGCCGCGCACGCCGGGCGGGACTGGGCGCGGGTCGTCGACCACGCGTCGGACGCGCTCGCGCTGTGGCGCGGGAGGCCTCTCAGCGGCCTCCCGGAACCGCTGACGGACCACTTCGTCGTGCCGCGTCTGGAGGAGGCGCGGCTGCTCGCTCTCGAATGGCGGTACGACGCCGAACTGGCACTCGGCACCGACCTCGCCGGGCTCACGCCCGAACTGGCGGCGCTGGTCGCCGAGCACCCTCTCCGCGAGGCCTTCCACCGACAGTTGATGCTCGCCCTGCACCGCACGGGCCGCCGGGCGGAGGCCCTGGCCACCCACCGCGAGCTGCGCCGCAGACTGGTGGAGGAACTGGGCGTGGAGCCGGGGGCGGCGGTACGGGAAGCGCATCAGGAGGTGCTGCGGGGCATGGGGGAGGCTGGGGCCGCCGGGCGGAACGGGGGTGCGGGGACGGCGGGGGCGAGTGAAGTCGGCGGGCGACCTCGGGGCGTGGAGGCGAGTGAAGTCGGCGGGCCCCTCGCGTGCTTCGAGGAGAGCCTGCGTATTCACGGCGAGTACGAGGACTGGCACGGCGAGTCCCAGGCCCGCCTCGGTCTGGTCCGTGCCCTGCGCGGCCTGACCCGTCCCGAGGGCGCGCCCCGTGAGTACGCCACCCGTGAGTACGCCACTCTCCTCGACCGCGCCGCACACCCCGGTGATGCCCCTGCGGCGGCGGGCCTGCCCCGCCACGGCACGGACAGCAAGGCGGCCGAGGGGCGGAGGGTCCTGCTTCCTGCGCGGGCCGACTGAGATCGGCGGCGCCTGAAGCGGGCTCCCTTGAGGCGGGGCTCACTTCGCGTCGGCGTAGCACTCCACGACCGCCGTCGTGAACGGGAACCGCACCGGCGTCTCCCCGAAGGCGATCCGCCCCGCGAGGTCCCCCGCCTCACGCACCGCGAGCGCGACGGCCTCCGCCTCCTCGGCGGGGCAGTGCACGATGACCTCGTCATGCTGGAAGAAGACCAGCTCGGCCCGCATCCCGCCCTCGGCGATCGCCCGGCGCAGGGCCGCCAGCATCAGCAGCGCCCAGTCCGCCGCGCTGCCCTGCACCACGAAGTTGCGGGTGAACCGGCCGCGGGCCCGGGCGTTGGTCGAGGCGTACCCGGGAGTGAACTCCCCCTCGGGAGTAGGGAGTCCGTCCGCGAGGAGCGGCGCCTCCTGAGGGATGCCCGCCTCGTCGTCCTCACCGGCCCCGGCCGCCGGCGGGCTCGTCCGCCCCAGCCAGGTCCGTACGAGCCGCCCCTCCTCGCCCGCCTTCGCCGCCTCGTCGACGTACGCCACGGCCAGGGGGAAGCGGCGCCGCAGCGCCGCCAGATTCTTCAGGCCGTCGCCCGACGTCTGCCCGTACACCGCGCCGAGCAGCGCGAGCTTCGCGTGCTCGCGATCGCCCGAGAACGCGCGGTCCGACAGCCGCGTGTACAGATCCTCCTCGCTGCCCGCCACCTCCATCAGGCCCCGGTCCCGGGAGATCGCGGCCAGCACCCTCGGCTCCATCTGATCGGCGTCGGCCACGACGAGCCGCCACCCCGGATCGGCGACCACGGCCCTGCGGATCACCTTCGGGATCTGCAGCGCCCCGCCCCCGTTCGTCGTCCAGCGGCCGCTGACCGAACCGCCGGGCGTGTACTCGGGCCGGAAGCGGCCGTCGCGCACCCAGTCCTGGAGCCAGCTCCAGCCGTGCGCGGTCCAGATGCGGTACAGCTTCTTGTACTCGATGAGGGGCCGCACCGCCGGATGGTCGATCCCCTCGATCTCCCAGCGCCGCGTCGACTTCACCCTGATGCCGGCCTGCGCGAACGCCTTCACCACGTCGGCGGCCAGGTCCGGGCGCACGCGGCGGCCGAACGCGGCGGACACCTCGTCCGCCAGCTCGGCGAGGCGGCGGGGCTCACCACCGCCCGCGTACCGCTCGCCGAGCAGTTCGGTCAGCAGCTCGCGGTGTACGTCGGCGCGCCAGGGCACGCCCGAGGCGTTCATCTCCGCGGCCACCAGCATGCCCGCCGACTCGGACGCGGTGAGCAGGCGCATGCGGCCGGGGTGGGCGGCGGCGTCGTGTCTGCGCTGCTGCTGCGCGTACACCTCGACGAGTTCTTGCAGGGTGACGGGGGTGCCGCCGGGGCGGGGCTCGAAGAGGGAGTCCTGGGAGCCGGGCTCGGCGGCGCGGGGAGGGGGATCGGGGGGTACGGGGGCGTTGCGGAGGCGGGCGAGCGCGGCGGCCGCGGAGCGGGGCTCGCCGAGTCGTCCCTCGTGGCCGAGGAGGAGCAGCTCGGCGGCCTCGATGTCGTAACACCGCTCTACGCGGGCGCCGGCGGCGAGCAGGCGGGGATACAGGGCGGGGGTGGACCGCCACACCCACCTCGCGACGTCCCTTCGCTTCCGCACGGCCTCGGCGAGGTCGGCCTCGCGGACGACGGGTCCCGCGGGCAGCCCGTCGTCCCCGAGGGGGACCAGCTCAGCGCCTCCGCCCTCGGCTGCGGCGATGGCCCAGCGGTCGGTCATGGGGGGAGTGTGGCATTGGGGACTGACATCGGGCGGGGCCGCGGTTTCTGGCGGGGCGCCTTGGGCGGGGTTTCGCCTTGGCTCCTGCCTGCTCGCCATGCCTTCCGGGTGTGCCGTTCCCTTGCGTTGTGGGGGAGTTCCCCCACTCACCCGCCCTCGCCAGGGAGGATCAACTGTCTCCGCCCTCGTCGATCAGGCGGCGGACCTCGCGGTCGACAAGACCGAGGCGGGCCTCGGCGACCAGCGGTACGGCCCTCCGCTGCCGTCGCGCCTCGTGGACGTCGATGTCGACCGTCACCAGCGCCGCCTCCCACTTCGGCGCCTGCGCCACCACCGTTCCGCGAGGGTCGACGACGCGCGAGCCGCCCCAGAAGGAGGCCCCGTTCTCGTTGCCGACCCGGTTCACGAAGACGACCCAGCACTGCAGCATGCGGGCGGTGTAGGAGAGCAGCGTGTCCCAGTAGAGGCCCGTGTCCATGGCCTCGGGGTCCAGGCTGGCCGCGCTGTTCGTCGGTACGACGATGACCTCGGCGCCATCTTGCACGGCGAGCCACGGCAGGACCGGCTGCCAGGCGTCGTTGCACACGAGCGTGGCGGCCCGGCCGTGGCCGCCGGGCAGGTCGTACGCGCGCAGGTGCTGGCCGGGGCTGACGTGCTTGCGCTCCTCCCAGGCGAGGTAGTTGGGGAGGTACAACTTGCGGTGCGCGTGAAGGAGTTGGCCCTTCGTGTAGTACGCGGCGGTGTTGTAGGCCCGCAGGCTGGTGTGCTCGTGGAGGCCGACCAGGACGTCCGGGCCGCCGGGCGCGGCGAGGGCGAGGAGCCGGGGGTCGTCGGTGGTGATGGAGGTATCCCGTGCGAGGCCGCCGAGGTGGTAGCCGTGCAGGCTCAGTTCGGGGAAGACGACGAGGTCGGCGCCCTGGGTCGCGGCCTGGTCCACCTGGTCCCGCGCGCTCTCCAGGTTCTCCCCGACCTCACCCAGGGCGCAGTCGGTCTGAGCCAGCGCCACTCGCATGCCCCGAGCCTTTCAGCGCCGTCCGCCCCGCGCACGTCGGGAACGCCCGTAAGGGGCGCCGCCCGAAGCCCGGGCCCGCGCGCGGCCGTGGTGGGGTGCCTCGCCGTCGGGGCGCCCCTGTCCCGCCGCTCCGCGGCGGATGCTTCCCCACCCACCCACCCACCCGTCTCGCCACACCGGGCGACGTGCCGTAGGGGCGGGGGCGGGTGGGGAACTCCCTCGCGGGAACGCGGGCGGGACGGGGGTACCGGCCGGGCGGGTGGGTGGGGAACTCCCCCACAATGCAGGGGAACGGCACGTCCGGAAGGCCACCCCCACCAGCCCGCAGCCGCGCACGCGCCGGAGGGGACGTGGGGGTATGTGCGAGCGCAGCACAGTGGACCCCAATAGCCGAGCAATAACCAGCAGGCCCCCGCACCAAGATGGCGAGCACGCACATACCCCCGCGGCCCCGCCCCACCCACGAAGCCAAGGCGCAGTCCCCGCTCAAGGCGCCCCCGCCAGCCAAAGCCCCCCGAGGTTGACCGCCGTCACCGCGAGGCCAAGCAGCGTGCCCGCTGTCATCGCCACCAGCGCCTCCCCGGCCACCACCACCCGCACCTGACCCCGCGTCGCCCCCGCCATCCGCAGCGAGCGCAGCTCGGCCCCCCGCACCGACGTGGCCATCAGCAGGGTGCTCGCGAGGGAGATGCCCGTATAGACGACGGAGATACCGAGCAGCATCAGGAGCCCGAGCCGCGTCTGGGCCTTGGTCCGGGGATGCGTCGCGGCCAGCCACTCCTCGGCGGACCGGACCTCGCCCCCGCTCGCCGCGGCCAGCGCGGCAGCGGCCCCGTCCGGATCGGCCCCCGCCTCCAACCGCACATCGACCCGATCCACAGGAACAGGAACAGAAGCACGCGCACGCGCACGCCCAGGCGCGGGCGCAACCGCAGGCACCCCCGCATTCGCCGAAGTAACGTACGCCCCATTGTCCCCGCTCCCACGAGCCAGCACCGCGACGATCCGCAGCCGTGCGGGCCTTCCGTCGCCCAGCCAGACGTCGACGTATGCGCCGACCCGCCGCTTCTCCCACTCCTCGTTGACGACGATCGACCGGTCGTCCAGGTCGCGTACGTCACCCGCGACGACCGGCAGCCGGGACGTCGCCGCCAGCGCGGCCGGGTCGCGCACCGCGCGGGCCTCGGAGCGGATGAGCGCGCTGCCCTCCTCGCGTACGAAGACGGCGGTGGACGCGGAGGCGGAGACGGCGGCGGCTCCCGGGATGTCCCGTTCGGAAGGGGGCTTCAAGTCCAGGCCAGTTACCACGAGTTGAGATGCCGTGCGTTCCCGCGCCTCCGCCGACTTCGCTTCGCTCACGGCCTGCGCCGAACCCAGCAGGCTGCCCGCGAGGGCGACCGTCACCAGGACGGGGGCCGTGATGGCGGCGGTGCGGCGGACGGAGGCGGTGGAGTTCTCGCGGACGAGGAGGCCGATGGCGCCCGGCAACCGGAAGGCGCGGACGACGGGCCGTACGAGCAGGGGCGCGAGTGCGGCAGCCGCGGTGATCAGGATCATCGGCTGGACCGTGTACGTCTTGCGCTTCATGAGGGAGGACGGGTCCGTGGCCAGGGTCCAGCCGAGCAGCCCGAGCCCGTACGCCAACAGGGCCGTACCCACGATCCGTCTGCTCCACGGCATGACGTCACTGTCCACGGACGCGTCGCGCGACGCCTCCGCCGGGGTGACGCGCCCGGCCCGCCGAGACGCGGTCCAGGCTCCGGCGAAGGCGACGAACAGGCCGGTCCAGAAGGCGAGTTGGAGCGGCCAGGTGAGCCATGACGCGAACAGCGCCGAGACCCTCGGCGCCTCCCGGGTTCCCCCGACCCCCGGGACCACGAACCAGCGCGGCGCGATCCCGGCCTCCACCAGCGCCTCCCCGAGCAGCGGCCCGCCCCACGCTCCGACCACGCACCCCACGACCGACGCCGCGACGCCCACCGCGAGCGCCTCGCCGAGCACCTGCCCGCGCACCTGTCCGGGCGTCGCACCCGCCATCCGCAGCAGCCCGAACTCCCGCCGTCGCAACGCCACGACGAAGGCGAACGTCGACGCCGTGACGAACACCGATACGAAGGCGGCCACCCCGCCCGCCGTGCCGAGGAAGGAGTTGACGGCCACCAGCGCCTCGGCGTCGCGTGCCGCGTCGGGGTCGGCCTGGCGGCGGTCGTCGCCGGTGAGGACGCGGGCCCGCCCGTCGACCACCTCGCGCACGTCCCGCGCCCGGGCGTCGACGCCGACCGCGTCCCGCTTGTCACCGTCCAGCCGCACGGGGCCGAGCCGGCGAAGCTCGCGTATGAGTTCGATATCCACAGGGTGTGGATGAGCGAGCGGCTTCGATACGTACGTGGTCTCCGGGCCTCGTTCGACCGGTACCGTCAGCCGGTCCTGCCCGAGTACGACCACCGGCGAACCGGCGAACCGCACGGGCGGCCGTTCCGGCGCCGCGAGGCTCGCGTCGAGACCGAGGCCCATCGCCGCGGTGAGGCCGACGCCGAGGGCGACGGACACGAAGGCGCCGAGGAGGCTGGTCCATCGCGTACGCAGTGAGGCGATGTAGATCATCGCCCGCTCTCCTCTTCCGTGTCGATGAGGTCGGCGGGGGGGCGCCAGGGTCGGGTGGCTGCCATGGGCGCCACCGGCGGGGTGGGCGTCACCGGCGGAGCAGGTGTCATTGGCGGCGTGGGCGGAGGTCGTCCCAGCGGCGTTTGTGCCGCTTGCGGCGCTCTCCAGCAGCGCCATCCGCTCCGCCACCGCGCCGGCGGCCGGTGCGCGCAGTTCGCTCGTGATCCGGCCGTCGACGAGGAAGACCACGCGGTCCGCGTACGAGGCGGCCACCGGGTCGTGCGTGACCATCACGGTCGTCTGCCCTTCCTGGTCGACCAGGCCCCGCAGCAGTTCCAGCACCTGGCGGCTCGTGCCGGTGTCGAGCGCGCCGGTCGGCTCGTCGCCGAAGAGGACGGCGGGGCGGGTGACCAGTGCCCGTGCGAGGGCGACCCGTTGCTGCTGGCCGCCCGACAGCTCACCGGGCCGATGTCCGGCCCGGTCGGCGAGGCCCACCCGTGCGAGGGCGTCACGGATCTCCGTACGGGGAGGGCGGTGGCCCGCGAGGCGCAGCGGGAGCGCGATGTTCTGGGCGGCGGTCAGGGAGGGGAGGAGGTTGAAGGCCTGGAAGACGAAGCCGATCCGCTTCCTGCGCAGGAGGGTGAGCCGGCGCTCGCTCAGCCCCGTCAGTTCGGTTCCGCCGACCTCGACGGTCCCCGAGGTCGGCCTGTCCAGCCCTGCGGCGCACTGCAGAAGCGTCGACTTCCCGGAGCCCGATGGCCCCATCACCGCGACGAAGGTCCCGGCGCGGACCTCCAGGTCGACGCCGTCGAGGGCGGTGAGGGGGCCGTGCCGACGGCGGAGGGCGGTCAGGCGTACGGCGGTCGTATTCATGCCCTCAACCCAATCGCCGGGGGCGGCGTCGAGCACGACCACTGGGTGGTGTCCCGGGGTATGCCCAGCCCTACCCCTCACCGGCGCCGCGCTCCTCCCCCTGCGCCGCAGGATGGGGGGTTCGCCGTCGGGGCGTCCCTGTCCCGCCGCTCCGCGGCGGATGCTTCCCCACCCACCCGTCTCGCGGCACCGGGCGATGTGCCGTAGGGACGGGGGCGGGTGGGTGGGGAACTTCCCCCACTACGCAGGGGGACAGGCACGCCCGGGAGGTCACCCCCACCGGCCCGCAGCCGCCGAACCGGCCGGAGGGGACGTGGGGGTATGTGCGAGCGCAGCACAGTGGATCCCAGTAGCCGAGCAACAACCAGCAGGCGCCCGCACCGAGATGGCGAGCACGCACATACCCCCGCGGCCCCGCCCCACCCACGAAGCCAAGGCGCAGACCGAGCCCAAGGCGCCCCGCCAGAACCCGCCAGCCATACCCTTGCCCCATGGACTCGGTGATCGAAAAGGCGTTCGCGGCGGCGCTGTACGGCGACGGCCAAGGCGGCCGGAACGGCCACCACGGCATCGACACCGGCGCCTCCCTCCTCGCCGCCACCCCCGCCGCCGACCCCGAGCTGCGCCGCCGCGGCGAGGAGTACCTGCGCCGGGCCTGGCGGCACGGCTGGCAGCCCGCGGATGTCGTACGGCTCGTCCGCCGCGACCTGGACGACCCCCACGTACGCCTGACCGCCGCCCTGATCCGATCCGAGACCGCCGCCTACTCCCACCTGCCACCCCGCTGGGCCACCCAGCTCGCCGACCTCCCCGACACCGGCGCCGACGGTCCCGTCCGGCTCCGCGACCGCTTCTCGGAAGCCACCGTCCACCTGGAGCTGTACCGGCTGCTCCTGCGCCTCCCCCCGATCGAGCCCATCGGCCCGCCGCCCGGCGAGACCGTGCCGGGACCCGTCGAGGGCGAGCCCCGCACGCTCACCCGGATTCGCGCCCTGCTCGCCAAGGCCGAGGCGACCGGCTTCCCCGAAGAGGCGGAGGCGCTCACCGCGAAGGCGCAGGAACTGATGGCGCGGTACTCGCTCGACGAGGCGCTGCTCGCCGCACGTACGCATGCGAAGGACACCCCGGGCGCGTGCCGCGTCGGCGTGGACGCCCCGTACGAGACGGCGAAGGCGATCCTGCTGGACTCCGTGGCCACGACGAACCGCTGCCGCGCGGTGTGGAACGAGGCGTTCGGCTTCTCGACCGTCGTCGGCTTCGAAGCCGACCTGGAGGCGGTGGAGTTGCTCTACACCTCGCTCCTCGTCCAGGGGACGGCCGCGATGACGAAGGCGGAGGCGGGTCAGCGCGCGGCGGGCCGCAAGCGCACGAAGGCGTTCCGGCAGACGTTTCTGCTGGCGTACGCGCACCGCATCGGCGCCCGCCTTGCGGAGGCGGGCGAGCACGCGGTCACGGAAGCGGCGGCCGAGGGCGGCTCGGCGGCCTCGCTCCTGCCCGTACTCGCGGCACGTGACGTGGCGGTGACCGATCGGGCCGAGCGGATGTTCCCCGAGACGACGACGACCCGCGTGCGCGGCGCGACGGACGGAGAGGGCTGGACCCACGGCACGGCGGCGGCCGACCGCGCCGACGTCCTCTCCAGGAACAGGGGCCCCGCGCTGCCCTGACGGCTCCGCGTCCCGCCCCGGAACTGGGGCCCCGCGCTGCCCCCACGGCCCCCCACCGCACCCCGAAACCAGCCCCGCCCTCCCCTGACGCCAACCCGGCGTCCCGCCCAGAAATCAGGACACCGCCCCGCCCCAGAGCCACATGCGCCCTGTCCCATGGCCGACCGGGCCGACATCCCAGCACCGAACCGCGACCCCGCCGACAGGCGCCGAGCCCCCACGCCCCCCTGGGCCGCTCCACCTCCACGGCACGGCACGGCACCGCACCCCCGCCAACCCCACCCCAAGGCACGACACCCGCCCCACGCCCCAGCCCAGCCCACACCCCGGCCCGCCCGATATGCCCCGTATCATCACAGAGTGACCTGGCTCCGAGCGCTGAAAGAGACAGCCCGCTCAGGCCTGACCGTGGAGCGTAAACGCCTCGAACCCCTGGTCGCCGCCCGCGCCGCCGCAGGCCTGGCGATCGTCATCGGCCTCAGCCTCACCCTCTTCGGCCCAGCCGTGGCCGCCAGCTCCGCCTTCGGCGCGTACCAGGCAGCCATCGCCACCTTCCAGCGCAGCTGGCGCCCCCGCCCGGAACTCGCCCTCGCCTCCGGCACGAGCCTCGCCGTCTCCACCTTCCTCGGCTACCTCACCGGCTCCCACCCCCTCCTCTTCCTCGCCCTCCTCTCCCTGTGGACCCTCCTGGCGGGCCTGAGCTGGGCCGCGGGCCCGACCGTCGGCATCATCGCCTCCTCGAACGTGGCGATCATGCTGGTCACGGTCACCATCCCCACCTCGGCCGCCGGCGCCGCGGGCCACGCGGCGATGATGGTCGTGGGCGGGTTCGTACAGGCGGCCCTGGTGGTCCTTTTCCCCGTACGCAGATGGGGCGCCCACCGGGACGCCCTCGCCGACGCGCTGGCCGCCGAGGCGGACTACGCACGCAGGCTCCGGCACGACCCCGTGGCCCCCTTCGACCCGGAGCCCCTGATGGCCGCCCGCGCCGCGGCGACGATCACCCCGCGCCAGGCCCGCACCCGCCCCGCCGAACTGCACGGCGCGCGGGGCGTGGCCGAACGCATCCGCCCGGTCCTCGCCTCCCTGGCCGACCCGGCGGTGGGCGTCCCGCCTGAGGGCAGAGAACGCGACCGCGTACGTGAACTCCTCGCCGCGGCGGCCTCCGTCCTGGACGCGGCGGCCCGCGCGATCCGCCACGGGGAGCCGGTGCGGATCCCCCCGGCGGCGCTGGGGACGCTCAAGACCCCGGACACGGGGGCGATCCTCACGGGTCCGGCGTACCGCGCGGCGACTCGCCTGGGGGCGCTCCTGAGGGACGTAGTGGAGACAGCGGGCGGCACCTCGCCCGCCCCCTCCCACTCGCACTCCCCCCTCACACACCTCTCCACCCCACACCTCTCCACCCCCACCGGCCAGCAGCCCCTCGCCGACCGGACGCCCCCCACCACCCAGCAGCCCCCCACCACCCCCTCCCCACCGACCCCCCTCCTCCGCCCCACCCTCTTCGCCCTCGCCCCCACCGCCCTGCGCGCCATGCGGGTGGCGGCCCTGCGCCACGACTCCCCGGTCACCCGGCACGCGGTCCGCGTCACCGCGGTGGCCGCCGCGGGCTATCTCCTCGGCACCTGGCTCCCGTTCGGCCACGGCTACTGGGCCCCCATGGCCTCGGTCATGGTGATGCGCCCGGACTTCTCCCAGACGTACTCCCGCGCCGTGGCCCGCTTCGGCGGCACCCTCGTCGGCGTGGCGCTGGCCACGGGCCTGGTCCAGTTGATCCACCCCCGCACCGGCCTGTCCGCCGCGCTCGCCGTGGTCTGCGCCGGGCTGATGTACCTGCTGATGCGCACGGGGCAGGTGGCGGCGCAGGCCTGCGTGGCCGCGTACGTCGTGTTCCTGCTCGGCATGGGCGGCCAACAGTGGACGCAGACGGTCCCGGAGCGCGTCGTCCTGACGCTCATCGGCGGCGTCCTGGCGATGATCGCGTACGCGCTGTACCCGGCGTGGGAGACCCCGCGCCTGCGCACCCGCCTCGCCGACTGGCTGATCGCGGACGGCCGTTACGCCGCCGCGGTCGTCGACCACTACGCGCATCCGGCGGGCAAGGCCTGCCCCGACGTCCGCGAGGCCCTGCTCGCGGCGAGGGACGCCAGGGTCGCCTGGCAGGAGGCGACGGCCCGCGCCGAGAACGAACCCGTGCGCCACCGCGGTCTCTCCCGCGCCGCGGCCACGGAAGCCGAGGACGCCCTGGCCCAGCTGGGCCGCGTGGCGATGCTGATGGAGGCCCATCTCCCGGAGCGCGACGCGACGCCCGTCCCCGCGGCGGCTCGCCTGGCCGAGGCGCTGCGCAAGTCGACGGAACAGGGCGCGAAGGCGGTACGCGAACGCCGCGTCCCCGACTGGGAGGCGGTCCGCGCGGCCCTCGCGGAGTGGGACGGCGAGGGCGTCCCCGACCGGGTGGTCCGCAAGGGGGCGGGCCTGCTCCTGACCACCCTGGAGGAACTCTCCGACGCCCTGAACACGCCCGCACCCCCCATGCTCCTGGACGGCTCACGCTCCCCGGCCCCCGATGCGGGCCCGGGCCCCAGCCCTGATCCCGGCCCTGGTTCCGGCCCCGGCCCAACGCCCAAAACCGACCCCGGCCCCGGCCCCCAGCGCTAGCCCCCCCCGCCGCTACAACCCCATCGGCACGGCCACAACTACCAGGAAGACTTCCGCACCCCCGGCAGGAACCCGGCATGCGCCTGCTCGCGCAACTTCACCCGAGACAGTCCGAACGCCCCCACATACCCGCGCGGCCGCCCGTCGACACTGTCCCTGTTCCGCACCCGCGTGGCACTCGCGTCACGTGGCTGACGCGCCAACTCCCGCTGGGCTGCGAGCCGTTCGGCATCCCACGTGCCGGGCCTGCGGATGATCTCCTTCAGCTCGGCCCGCCGCGCGGCGTACCGCGCGACGATCTCCCGGCGCCGCTCGTTCTTCGCGATCTTGCTCTTCTTCGCCATCGCTCAGACCTTCCCGCCCCGGGCGCGGATCCGCGCGACCGCCGCCTCGACCCCGAGGGAGTCCACGGTCTTGATCCCCTTCGCGCTGAGCCGCAGCCGCACGTACCGGCCCTCGCTCGGCAGCCAGTACCGCTTGCGCTGGACGTTGGGGTCGAAGCGGCGGGAGGTCCGCCGATGGGAGTGGGAGATCTGGTTGCCGAAGCCGGGCTTCGCGCCCGTCAGCTGGCAGTGGGCGGACATGGTGACGCACCTCTCGGTCGATGGAAGGACCCCGCAATTGAAAACGGGAGTCGTTTTCATATACTAGCCACATGGCCCGCAACGAACTCCGCCCGATCATCAAGCTCCGCTCCACGGCCGGAACCGGCTACACCTACGTGACCCGCAAGAACCGCCGCAACGACCCCGACCGCCTCACGCTGCGCAAGTTCGACCCGATGGCCGGACGCCACGTCGACTTCCGAGAGGAGCGCTGACCGCCATGCGCAAGGACATCCACCCCCCGTACGCCCCCGTCGTCTTCCGCGACAAGGCCGCCGGTTTCGCCTTCCTCACCCGGTCGACCGCCACCAGCCCCAAGACGGTCGAGTGGGAGGACGGGAACACCTACCCGGTCATCGACGTCGAGGTCTCGTCCGCGAGCCACCCCTTCTACACGGGGACGGCACGCGTCATGGACACCGCGGGCCGCGTCGAACGCTTCGAGCGCCGCTTCGGTAAGCGCTGATGGACCGCCCGATGGACACCGTGATCGTCGGCGGCCTCCACGCGGACGCCCGCAAGGCGGCCGTCGACCACCTCCTCGCCACCGTCCCCGGCAGCGTCGCCCTCCACCACGACCTGTCGACCGCCGTGCGGGGCACCGTCGTACGCACCGTGCGCGACGCCACCGGCGCGCTCTCCTCCGGCGAGGCCCCCCTCGTCAACGACTGCGCGTGCTGCGCGCTCCGCGAGGACCTGGTGCCCGAGCTGCGGCGGCTCGCCGACGCGGGTCTGCACCGGCTCGCGGTCGTCGAGCTGTGGGGCTCCGTCGAGCCCAAGGCCATGGCCGAGGTCATCGCCGCGCACGGCGGCGAGGGCATCGCGCTCGGCGGCGTGGTCACGGCGGTCGACCCCGCCTTGCTCCTGCCCTACCTGGGCAACGGCGACGACCTCATGGAGGCCGGCCTCGCCGCCGCCCCCACCGACCAGCGCACCGTCGCCGACACCTGGGCGCGCCAGCTCGAATACGCCCCCGTGCTCGCCGTCGCCGACTCCGCCGAGGCCGACGACGAGGACCGCGCGCTCCTCGCCCAGCTCCACCCGACGGCCCGCCAAGTCCCGATCGGCCACGGCGACTTGGCGGGGGCCGCGCTCGCCGGTTTCGACGTCGAGGCGGCCGCGGCGGCCCAGCACCCGGCCTGCGCGCTGCTGCCGGCCGAGGCCGACGCGTGCGGTGTCTCCACCTTCGTATGGCACCGGGAGCGGCCCTTCCACCCGGAGCGGCTGTACCAGGCGCTGGAGGATCTGACCTGCGCGGCCGCCCGCAGCCGGGGGCGGTTCTGGCTCGCCGACCACCCGGACACGCTGCTCGGCTGGGACGCGGCGGGCGGCGCGCTGTGCGTCGAGAGCGCCGGGCCCTGGCTCGCCTCGCTGCCGGACGCCGCGTGGGAGATGGTCCCGCCGATGCGCCGCGCGGCCGCCGCCATGGACTGGCACCCGGAGCACGGCGACTGCTGCAACCACCTGGTGTTCACCTCGCCGGGCCTGGACCGCGAGGGCCTCGAACAGGTCCTGGAGTCCTGCCTGCTGACCGACGAGGAGTACGCCGCCGGGCGCGACGCCTGGAAGAACCTGCCCCCTGCCTTCGACACCCTCCTGGAGGTCTGACCCTTGTCCCCCCGCAAGGCCCCCGCCCGCCCGCAGAAGCCGCGCCCCAACCCCCTCGACGCGCTCGGGATCACGTACATCGACTACAAGGACACGGATCTGCTCCGGAAGTTCATCTCGGACCGCGGCAAGATCCGCGGCCGCCGGGTCACGCGCGTGACGGCGCAGCAGCAGCGGCAGATCGCCGCCGCGGTCAAGAACGCCCGCGAGATGGCGCTCCTGCCGTACGGCACCGCGCGCTGATATTCCCTCTCTCCGCTTCCCACTCCCGTCGCTCCATTTCCCCCCGTCGCACCGCGCCGGTTGTTTTCCGCCTTTCGGACGGAACACATCCGGCGCGGTGCGCGTCTGTTTCTAGTGCACGGTGGACCGGCGGAGCTGTAATCAAGGCACCACCCCACGTGCACGTGCATCTGCCCATGCATCAGCATGTGAACACAGCTATGATCCGGGACAGTTGACCACTGCATCTAGACCACCGCATCTAGAGCCACCGCATCTAGAGCCACTCAAGGCACTGCACCACCGGGGAGCGATCTGTGCACCACGCGATGAACGGCATGGCGGCCACGGAGCTTCACGGGGTGGTCTGGCAGAAGAGCAGGCACAGCAACTCGCAGGGCTCCTGCGTGGAGTTCGCGAAGCTGCCGGGCGGCGACGTCGCCGTACGCAATTCGCGCTTCCCGGACGGGCCCGCGCTCGTCTACACCCGCGCGGAGATAGAGGCGATGCTGCTCGGCATGAAGGACGGGGAGTTCGACCACCTGATCGGTGGTTGAGTACGCGAACACGCGCGCACGCGCCCCCCGGGCCCTCAGCCCAGCTGGAACAGCGCCCAGACCACCTTGCCCCGCAGCGTTCCGGCGAGCGGGTGCCAGCCCCAGCCGTCGCTGAAGGACTCCACGAGGAACAGGCCGCGGCCCGACTCCGCGGAGAAGTCGTCGTCGGTGTCGCGCGTCACCGGGCTCTCGTCGCTGGGGTCGCGCACCGCGCACACCAGACGGGACGACCAGCGCATCATGTGCAGCCGCACGGGCGGGTCCAGCTGCTCGCGCGGGGTGTCGGCGGGCAGCGCGTGCCGCAGGGCGTTGGTGACGAGTTCGGAGACGACGAGCGCTATGTCGTCGAAGCGCTCGTCCAGATTCCACTGCCCGAGCGTCTTGCGGGTGAACTGCCGTGCGCAGCCCACCGCTTCATAGCGGGCGGGCAGTGCGACGGAGGCGGTGCCGGAGACGGCCGAGGGGTCGAGCGGAGGAAGCCCCTGCCTTAACGGCTCGAGCATGGTCGATCCATTCGTCCCCATGCGAGGCACTCCCCGGTTTCGCGGTACGTAGCGATGGAGCGGTGGCGCGGTCGGTCGCCGATGGTGCGGGTGGTACACGGTCGGTACAGCGGTGGCGCGCGGACCATGGTTCCGAATGCGTCGGGCAGATGCAAGGGCAGATGCACGTGCACGCGCCGGACTTGGTGGCTCCCGTGCCAGTTCTTGCCCATTTCTTCCGACGGATTCTTGTGGAGGCCTTTCGGAGGCTTTCCGTTTCTGTAACCGAACGAGTACGGCCCGGAGCGTTTAATGGCAGACTGCTGGCTTCCAGTCGATGGGGAGGATTGAGCGAAGTGACCGCAGGGGAGTCGAGTGGCTCGGTGGTACGGCGCATCCTGCTGGGCTCGCAGCTGAGGCGCCTCAGAGAATCCCGGGGCATCACCCGCGAAGCGGCCGGCTACTCGATCCGCGCATCCGAATCGAAGATCAGCCGCATGGAGTTGGGACGGGTGAGCTTCAAGTCCAGGGACATCGAGGACCTCCTGACGCTCTACGGCGTCACGGACGAGGCCGAGCGCGGCGCACTCCTCTCGCTTGCCAAGGAGGCCAACCTCACGGGCTGGTGGCACAGTTACTCCGATGTCCTGCCGGGCTGGTTCCAGACCTACATCGGCCTGGAGGGCGCGGCCTCGCTGATCCGCGTCTATGAAGTGCAGTTCGTCAACGGCCTGTTGCAGACGGAGGCGTACGCCCACGCGGTCGTCGCGCGCGGCATGAAGGGCGCGAGCGACGCCGAGATCGAGCGCCGCGTCGCCCTGCGTCTGGAGCGCCAGAAGCTCCTCGCCTCCGAGCACGCGCCCCGCTTCCACTGCGTACTGGACGAGGCCGCGCTGCGGCGCCCGTACGGCGACCGGGAGGTGATGCGCGGGCAGATCCAGCACCTCATCGAGATCTCCGAGCGGCCGAACGTCACGCTCCAGGTGATGCCGTTCAGCTTCGGCGGCCACGCGGGCGAGAGCGGCGCGTTCACCATGCTGAGCTTCCCGGAGTCCGACCTCTCCGACGTCGTGTACGTGGAGCAGCTCACCGGCGCGCTCTATCTCGACAAGGCGGAGGAGGTCGCCCAGTACGAGCGGGTGGCGGCGCAGCTGCACAAGGACAGCCCGGATCCGGCGGACAGCCGTGACCTTCTGCGCGGACTGCTTCAACTCACCTGAAACATAAGTACTATGACGTGACCTCAGATGTCTGACACTGATCGGGTATCTGCTTCCGTCTGCTGCCGCGGCAAGGGGTCCGTCTCATGTCCTTCTTCACTGACCTGGCTCACCAGTACATCGACGGGGAATGGAAAGCCGGGTCGGGCTCCTGGGACATCATCGACTTCAATCCGTACAACGGCGAGAAGCTGGCGTCCATCACCGTCGCCACCGCCGAAGAGGTCGACCAGGCCTACCGCGCCGCCGAGCGCGCGCAGCGGGAGTGGGCCGACACCAACCCCTATGCCAGGCGCGGTGTCTTCGAGCGCGCCCTGCGGATCATCGAGGACCGCGAGGACGAGATCACCGAGGCGATCATCGCCGAGCTGGGCGGCACCCGGCTCAAGGCCGCCTTCGAGCTGCACCTCACCAAGGAGTTCCTGCGCGAGGCCGTGCACCTCGCGCTGCGCTCCGAGGGCCGGATCCTGCCCTCCCCGGGCGACGGCAAGGAGAACCGCCTCTACCGCGTCCCGGTGGGCGTGGTCGGCGTCATCAGCCCCTTCAACTTCCCTTTCCTGCTGTCGATCAAGTCCGTCGCCCCGGCCCTCGCCCTCGGCAACGCCGTCGTCCTCAAGCCCCACCAGAACGCGCCGGTGCTCGGCGGCAGCCTGGTGGCCAAGGTGTTCGAGGACGCCGGACTGCCGCCCGGCCTGCTGAACGTCGTCATCACGGACATAGCCGAGATAGGCGACGCCCTGATCGAGCACCCGGTGCCGAGCATCATCTCCTTCACCGGCTCGGACCGCGTGGGCCGCCACGTCGCCATGGTCTGCGCCTCGCAGTTCAAGCGCGCGATCCTGGAGCTGGGCGGCAACAGCGCGCTGATCGTCCTGGACGACGCCGACATCGACTACGCCGTGGACGCCGCGGTCTTCAGCCGCTTCGTCCACCAGGGCCAGGTCTGCATGGCCGCCAACCGCATCCTCGTGGACCGGTCGGTGCAGGCGGAGTTCACCGAGAAGTTCGTCGCCAAGACCGCCTCGCTCAAGGTCGGCGACCCGGCCGAGCCCGGTACGCACATCGGCCCGCTCATCAACTCCTCGCAGGCGGACGCCGTTTCGGCCGTCGTCGAGCAGGCGGTCGCCGCGGGCGCGACGGCCCTGCTGCGCGGCCGCACCGAGGGCAACGTGGTCTCGCCCTCCGTCCTGACGGACCTGCCCGCCGACTCCCCGGTCCTCGGCCAGGAGATCTTCGGGCCCGTCGCCCTGATCCTGCCCTTCGACGGCGAGGAGGAGGCGGTACGGATCGCCAACGACAGCCCGTACGGCCTGAGCGGCGCGGTGCACACGGCCGACATCGAGCGGGGCGTACGGCTCGCCAAGCGCGTCAGGACCGGCATGATCCACGTGAACGACGGCACGGTGCACGACGAGGCGATCGTGCCGTTCGGCGGCGAGAAGAACTCCGGCATCGGCCGGCTGAACGGCGAGTCGACGGTGGACGCCTTCACGACGCAGAAGTGGATCTCGGTACAGCACGGACGCTCGCGCTTCCCGTTCTGAGACGTACCGCCGCCGTGGATTTTCGCCGGACCCTTGCGGACAGAAGCTGACCGCAAGGGTCCGTAGCTTGTGAGGTGTCGGGAGGGAAGCCGGAGCCCGGCGGAACTCGACCCCTGCGGGAAGGCGGACATCATGGTCACCCACGTCAGTTCGGAAGCGCGCGGCGACGAGCGCGGCGCCCTCATCGCCTTCGTGGAGGCCCAGCGCGGCGGCATCCGCCGCTCGGTGCTCGGGCTCACGGACGAGCAGGCCGCCCTGCGGCCGAGCGCCAGTGAGCTGTCCCTGTCGGGGCTGGTGAAGCACGTCGCCGAGACGGAGCTGAACTGGCTGCGGATGGCCCAGCGCAAGCCGAACGAGAGGGCCCGCACCGAGGCGACCTGGGGCGACAGCTTCCGCCTCGTGGAGGGCGAGACGCTCGCGGAGACCCTGGCGTTCTGGGACCGGGTCGCCCGCGAGACCGAGGAGTTCATCCGGTCGGTGCCGAGCCTCGACGACACCTTCCCGCTGCCCGAGGCGCCCTGGTTCCCCAAGGGCGGCGAGGTGTCGATGCGCTGGCTGATGCTCCACCTCGTCGAGGAGATCGGCCGGCACGCGGGCCACGCCGACATCGTCCGCGAATCCCTGGACGGCAGAACGGCGTTTGAGCTGGTGGCGCTGGAGCAGGGATACTCTAGTCAAAATTGATGACTGGGGGGCTATCGGAAGGCGCGGTGCAGGAATGTCAGCGATCCGGCTACTGGTTCTCGGGGCCGTGCGCCAGCACGGCCGCGCCCACGGCTACCAGGTCCGCAACGATCTGGAGTACTGGGGCGCCCACGAGTGGTCCAACGCCAAGCCGGGCTCGATCTACCACGCGCTGAAGCAGCTGGCCAAGCAGGGACTGCTGCGCGCGCACGAGGTCGCCCCCTCGACGGCGGGCGGCCCGCCGCGCACGGAGTACGAGATCACGGACCAGGGCACCCAGGAGTACCTCTCGCTGGTTCGTGAGTCCCTGACCACGTACGACCAGCGGCCGGACGTCCTCACGGCGGCGCTCGGCTTCATGGTGGACCTGCCGCGCGAGGAGGCGGTGGCCCTCCTGGAGGAGCGCGTGAGCCGCATGAAGGAGTGGCGGGCCTCCGTCACCGAGTACTACACGCCCGAGGAAGGCCCCGGCCAGCTGGGCCACATCGGCGAGATCATGAACTACTGGGTGCACTCGGCCGACACCGGCGCGGAGTGGACCGAGGGCCTGATCGCCCGCATCAAGGGCGGCGCCTACACCTTCGCCGGTGAGGGCGACCCGTTCGTCGGGGTGCTCGCCGACGGCGAGGAGAACCCGTTCGGGACAGGTGCCCCGCACGCCGGGGACCACAAGTAATCAAGTTTGACGAATGCTGGGCCTTCCGCTATCTTCGCCCACCTAGTCAAGTTTGACTACATGATCAACGAGGGAGTCGGATGGCGGCGGACGCGATCATCGTCGAAGGCGTACGGAAGAGGTTCGGGGAGAAGGCCGCGCTGGACGGCCTCGACCTGCGGGTCGGAAGCGGCACGGTGCACGGCGTGCTGGGCCCCAACGGCGCGGGCAAGACCACGGCGGTACGGGTGCTCGCCACCCTGCTGCGGGCCGACGAGGGGCGCGTGGAGGTGGCGGGGCACGACGTGCGGCGCAGGCCCGACGAGGTCCGTCGGCGCATCGGCCTGCTCGGCCAGCACGCGGCGGTGGACGAGGAACTGAGCGGCCGCCAGAACCTGGACATGTTCGGACGCCTCCACCACCTGGGCGCGCGCCACGCGCGCGTGCGGGCCGACGAGCTTCTGGAGCGGTTCGGTCTCGCGGAGACCGGCCGCAAGGCGGTCAAGCGGTACAGCGGCGGCATGCGGCGCCGCCTGGACCTCGCCGCCTCGCTCATCACGGACCCCGAGGTCCTCTTCCTCGACGAGCCCACCACGGGCCTGGACCCGAGGGGCCGCGCCGAGGTGTGGGAGTCGGTGCGCTCGCTCGTCGGCGGCGGTACGACGGTGCTGCTGACGACGCAGTATCTGGAGGAGGCCGATCAGCTGGCCGACCGCGTCTCGGTGATCGACGGCGGCCGGGTCGTCGCGGACGGCACGCCGGACGGCCTGAAGGAGCGCCTCGGCGGCGACCGCATCGACGTGGTGGTGCGGGACGCGGCCCAGCTGGCGCGCACGGCCGAGCTGCTGCCCGAGGGCGCCACCGTGGACGCCGACCGCAGGCTGGCCTCCGCGCCCGTCACCGACCGGATGGAGGCGCTGACGGGCGTCGTACGGGCGCTGCGGGACGCGGGGATCGACGCGGAGGACGTGGCGCTGCGCAGGCCCACGCTGGACGAGGTGTTCCTGAGCCTGACCGGACGCCCGAAGGAGACGGAGGCCGTATGAGTACGTCGATGAGCTGGATCGCCACCGACTCCTGGACCATGACGCGCCGCGAACTGGCGCACTGGGCGCGGCAGCCGGTGCAGGTCCTGGTGGGCCTGGTCTTCCCGGTGATGATGCTGCTGATGTTCACCTATCTGATCGGCGGCGGGAAGGGCATCGCGGGGCAGTACGCGGAGTTCCTGGTGCCCGGCATGTTCGCCCTGACGATGGTCTTCGGCCTGGACGCCACGATGGTCGCGGTCACCCAGGACCTGAACAAGGGCGTGATCGACCGCTTCCGGTCCATGCCGATGACCAACGGAGCGGTCCTCGTCGGGCGCTCGGCCGCCGACATGCTCCAGTCCTTCGTTTCGCTGCTGGTCATGATGGCGGTGGGGGTCGCGATCGGCTGGCGCTGGCACGGCTCGTTCGCCGCCGTCCTCGCGGCGGTCGGGCTGCTGCTCATGCTGCGGTTCGCGATGCTGTGGATCGGCATCCACCTGGCGATGGTCGCGGGCAGGCCGGAGATGGTGGCGGCCGTGCAGATCCTGGTCTGGCCGGTCGGCTTCCTCTCCAACGCCTTCACGGTCCCGCAGAACATGCCGGGCTGGCTGGGTGCCGTGGTCGAGTGGAACCCGATGTCCGCGACCGCCACCGCCGTACGCGACCTCTTCGGCAACGACCCCGGGGTGGCCGGCACGTCCTGGGCGGCCGATCAGGCGGGTCTCCTGGCGGTGCTGTGGCCCGTGGTACTGGTGGGAATCTTCCTGCCACTGGCGGTACGCAGGTTCACGGCACTCAGCAAGTAAGTAAGGGCATTCGGCGACTAGCGGCACCCGGCGAGCAGCGGCACTCGGCGAGTGGCGGGCGGGGCCTGCGCGGTATCGGCTTGCACCTCACGCGACGTGAGGACGCAGGCTGATCCGCGTACCGAGAAGGAAGGGCGGAAGCCATGGGCTACTCCGTGGGACAGGTCGCCGGTTTCGCCGGGGTGACGGTGCGCACGCTGCACCACTACGACGAGATCGGCCTGCTCGTGCCCAGCGGGCGCAGCCACGCGGGTCACCGGCGCTACAGCGACACCGACCTGGACCGGTTGCAGCAGATCCTGTTCTACCGGGAGCTCGGCTTCCCCCTCGACGAGGTGGCGGCCCTCCTGGACGACCCGGAGGCGGATCCGCGCGCGCACCTGCGCCGCCAGCACGAGCTGCTGACCGCCCGGATCGCCAAGCTCCAGGAGATGGCCGCCGCCGTCGAGACCGCCATGGAGGCGAAGAAGATGGGCATCAACCTCACGCCCGAGGAGAAGTTCGAGGTCTTCGGGGACGCCGACCCCGAGCAGTACGCACAGGAGGTCGAGCAGCGCTGGGGCGACACGGAGGCCTACCGGGAGTCGCAGCGCAGATCGGCCTCGTACACCAAGGACGACTGGAAGCGGATCAACGACGAGTTCTCGGCGATCCACGCCCGCATGGGCGACCTGCTCGCCGAGGGGTACGCCGCCGACTCCCGGGAGGCGATGGACGGCGCCGAGGAGCACCGTCTCTTCATCAGCCGGTACCACTACGAGTGCGCGCACGAGACGCACACCTGCCTCGGTGAGATGTACGTCGCCGACGAACGCTTCACCGCGTTCTACGAGGCGATCCGCCCCGGGCTCGCGGTGTACATGCGGGACGCGATCCTGGCGAACGCCGCGCGTAACGCCTGAGCGGCAAGGGGGTCGGTGAGACAGTCGGTAAGGGGCGTTATCCGGGAGAATGCCCCTTACCGTGCTCCTACATGGGACGGTGGAACCTGGCCCCGCCGCCCGGCGTTGATAACTTTGGGCGGCTGCACCCGCCGCCGCACCGCCCCCCCCTCACCCTCAGGAGCCCGGAACCGTGACGACGCTTGCGCTCGGACCAAGCTGGCTGGATCCGGATTACCTGCTCAACCAGTTCGGCCTCTGGGGCCTGCTGGTGATCGTCTTCGCCGAGTCGGGCCTGCTCATCGGCTTCTTCCTGCCGGGCGACTCGCTGCTGTTCACCACGGGCCTGCTGATCACCACGCACAAGCTGGACACCCCGCTGTGGCTGGCCTGCCTGCTGATCTGCATCGCCGCGATCCTCGGCGACCAGGCGGGCTACCTCTTCGGCAAGAAGGTCGGCCCGGCGCTGTTCAACCGCCCGGACTCCAAGCTCTTCAAGCAGGAGAACGTGGTCAAGGCCCACGACTTCTTCGAGAAGTACGGCCCCAAGTCGCTGGTCCTGGCCCGCTTCGTGCCGATCGTGCGTACGTTCACGCCGATCATCGCCGGCGTCTCCGGCATGCGGTACCGCTCGTTCATCACGTTCAACATCATCGGCGGCGTCCTGTGGGGCGCGGGCGTCACCCTGCTCGGCGCCTGGCTCGGCAACATCGACTTCGTCCACAAGAACATCGAGGCGATCCTGATCCTGATCGTCCTCATCTCGGTGGTGCCGATCGCCATCGAGTTCCTGCGGGCCCGGGGCAAGTCCAAGAAGGCGGCCTCGGCCGCGGGCGCGCCCCCGGCCCAGCGCGGCCGGCACGCGAAGCGCTGACCCCCGGGGGCAGACCCCCGGTCGCGGGGTCAGAACCCCCTGGTCCGCTTCGCCGCCCGGCGGTTCTCCGCCGTGGCCGCCCCGGGGATCTTGAGGATCAGCCGGGAGATCTCGCTCCCCAGGTTCACGCCGATCGCGATGGCGAGCGCCGTCGCGACGGCCTTGGTGAGCGAGTTCATGCCCGTGTTGAGGTCGTTCTGCGCGAGGGCCAGCAGCCCGAAGTACGTGGCGCTGCCGGGCAGCAGCGGCCCGATCGCGGCCGTCACGTACGGCAGTGAGGACGCGAACCGGTAGCGCGAGAAGAGCTGCCCGAACAGGCCCACGAGACCGGCCGCGATGGCCGTCGCCGCGACGGGGGACAGCGCCAGCGGGGTCTGCGCGAGGGCACCGAACATCACCCAGGCGATGCCGCCGTTGAGGGTCACCATCAGCACGGTGTGACGTTCCTGCTGGAGCAGTATCGCGAAGGCCAGGCTCAGCGCCATCGACGCCAGGATCTGGATGACGGGCCGCGACGACGTCACGCCGAACTGCGTCTCCGGAGTCAGGTTCGTCGCGTCCAGCATCACGCCGAGCGACAGCACGAGCAGCACACCGCAGACGATGCCGACGATCAGGTACATGACCTCCAGCAGACGCGCCGCCGCGGTGATGTAGTAGCCGGTCAGCCCGTCCTGCACGCCCGCCACCAGCGCCCGCCCCGGGATCAGCGCGAAGAGCCCACCGGTGATGACCGCGGAGGCCATCGTCGCCTCGGTGTGCGCGAAGCTCAGCGCCACGCCCATCGCGGCGGGCGGCATCGCGGCACCCACGAACTGGTAGAACTCCGGCAGCCCGCGCCCCGCGCACAGCCAGGCGAGCCGGTCGCCGAGCATCGCGCCCACGGCGGCCACCACGAAGACCAGGGCGCCACCACCCACCAGCACGGACGCGGAGCCCGCGAGGAGGCCGCTGGCGGCCGTGAGGGCCCATCCCGGGTAGGGGTGACGGTTACGGCGGATGCCCGCGAGACGGCGGTAGGCCTCCTCCAGGGAGACGTCGATGTCCGGGTCGCTGATGTCGTCCACCAGGTGGAAGACGGCCGCGAGCCGGGTGTAGTCGGTGCCCCGGCGGCGCACGGTCCGCGAGGCCGTGACGGGGTCCTCCACGAGCGAGGGCTGGTGGGAGACCGACAGCAGCGTGAACGTCACGTTCGGCTCGCAGCGGTCCAGGCCGTAGGAGCGGCAGACGGCGAACATGGCCGCCTCGACGTCCTCGGCGCCTTCACCACCGGCGAGCAGCAGCTCCCCGATACGCAGCGTCAGGTCGAGCACGCGCGGTACGGCGGGCCCGGCCTCGTCCCCCTGCTTCTGCGCGGGCTCCGGAGCGGGCCGCTCGGTGACCGGCATCCGCAGCATCGTGCGCATCTGGTCCTGCCAGGGCACTTCCTTGGTGAGCTTCACCAGGGGGATGCCCTGCGCGGGTGTGAAGGCCGGCGGGGCGTTGCGCGCGCTGTAGGTGTTCGGCGTCGTGAACGCCGATTTCTCGGTCTCCTGCGTCGTCGACGGCGACGGGGCCGGGAGCCCCGTGGGGAGGGCGAACTCGGAGGTGGTCTGGGACTCGTCCTCCGGCGCCTGCGGCTGCGGCGCCACCCCGCTGGGCTGCACGAACGCGCTGCGGGCCTCGTCCGACTGAGGCTTTCGGTCCTCGGCCTCATGCTCGGCCACTGGTGCCCTCACTTACTTCTCATACGACTCGTACGCACCCTCCGTATGGCCAGTATGGGCACAGATACGCGAACGGGCCGCGCGGTCCGGAAGCCGGATCGCGCGGCCCGTGCGGGGCCGGGAGGCTCAGTGGCCGCCCTGCGCCTCGAAGCGCTTGTACGACTTCTCGATCTCGGCCTCGGCGTCCGCGCGGCCGACCCAGTCGGCGCCTTCCACGGACTTGCCGGGCTCCAGGTCCTTGTAGACCTCGAAGAAGTGCTGGATCTCCAGGCGGTCGAACTCGGAAACGTGGTGGATGTCACGCAGGTGCTCCACCCGGGGGTCCGAGGCCGGGACGCAGAGCAGCTTGTCGTCGCCGCCCGCCTCGTCGGTCATCCGGAACATGCCGATCGCGCGGCACTTGATGAGGCATCCGGGGAAGGTCGGCTCGTCCAGGATGACCAGGGCGTCCAGCGGGTCACCGTCCTCGCCGAGGGTGTTCTCGACGAAGCCGTAGTCCGCGGGGTAGCTGGTCGACGTGAAGAGGCGACGGTCCAGACGGATCCGGCCGGTCTCGTGGTCCACCTCGTACTTGTTCCGCGAACCCTTCGGAATCTCGATGGTGACGTCGAACTCCACGGGTGGCTCCTCCATGATCAGCACATACTTCGGGTGATTAAGTGTCCCTCACGCAGATGTGTGATCGCGAAAGGGGCTGGTCGTCGTGCCGGAGCTCAAGCCTTGGCAGCGGCCTCGACAGCTTTTGGAACAGCTGCCAAAGCCTTCCGCCCTCAAGCTCCCCCGGTTCTCGGGAAAGCTCACGACCTTGCAGCTCACGGCGGGTGCCGCCACCCTCGGCCTGGTGATCTCGGCCGGGGCGGTGGCCGCGGCCGGCCCTTGGGACTCCTCCGGTCAGCGTACGGCCGAGCGGGACTGGGCCGCTGCTCAGGAGGCCGGGGGTGGCGCAGATCACGGTGGTCACGGGGCCGCCGGGACGCCCGAGACCGCCCCGAGCGCCCCGTCCGTGCTCACCGGGCTCGGCGCGCCCGCGGGGGCGGCTCCGAGGCCCACGGACCGCGCGCTGGCGGACGTACTCGACCCCCTCCTGAAGGACCCCGCGCTCGGCCCGGAGCGCTCGGCCGTCGTCCTCGACGCGGTCTCCGGGAAGCGGGTCTACGGCAAGGGGGCGGGGGACGGCCTGACGCCCGCGTCGACCATCAAGATCGCCACGGCCGTCGCGGCGCTCTCGGCCGCGGGGCCCGACCACCGCATCGCCACCACGACGGTCATCGAGCCGGACTCCAAGGACGTCGTCCTGGTCGGCGGCGGCGACCCCACGCTGACCGCCCGCAAGGACGGCCGCTACACCGACACCGCCGCGAACCTGCGCACGCTCGCCGAGGACACCGCCCGCGCGCTGAAGTCCCGCGACATCGACAAGGTGGCGCTCTCCTACGACACCTCGCTGTACTCCGGGCCGCCGCAGCACCCCATCGGCCCCAACGAGAACATCACGCCGGTCAGCGCCCTGATGGCCGACGAGGGCCGGCTCGACGACTCCTCCAGCGGGCCCGCCCCGCGCGCGGGGGACCCGGCGGGCGACGCGGCGAGGAAGTTCGCGGGCTTCCTCAAGGACGAGGGCATCCACCTGGAAGCCGACCCCGGCCCCTCCAAGGCGTCCCCCCGTGCCTCGTCCCTCGCCAAGGTCGAGTCGCCGCCCCTGTCCTTCCTGGTCGAGCGGATGCTGACCCACAGCGACAACGACATCGCCGAGGCCCTGGCCCGCCAGACGGCCCTCGCCGCGAAGGAGCCGGTCAGCTTCGACGGCGCGGGCCGGGCGGTCGGCGCCCAGCTCGCCAAGCTCGGGCTGCCCCTCGCCGGAGCGGAGTTCGCCGACGGCAGCGGCCTGGACCGCGCCGACCGGCTCTCCGCCGAACTCCTGGCCGCCCTCCTGGACCGCGCCGCCGATCCGGCCCGCCCCGAACTGCGCTCCGTGGTGACGGGCCTGCCGGTGGCGGGCTTCACCGGCACCCTGGTCGACCGCTACCCCAAGGAGTCCCCGGGCACGGGCCTGGTACGCGCCAAGACGGGCACCCTCACCGGCGTGAACACCCTGGCGGGCACGGTCGTGGACGCGGACGGCCGCCTTCTGCTCTTCGCTTTCATGACCACAGGCACGAGGGACGCCCAGGCGGCCCAGAAAACCCTGGACCAAATGGCCTCAACGGTAGCCAACTGCGGCTGCCGCTAACGCCCCCGCGGGCCCGGAACAGAGCGCCCCGAAGGGGCGCGGGGAACGGCGCGGTCAGCCACACACAACTCGCACGCTTAAAGCCACCGAGCCCCCTAGGGGCAAGGTCCGGGGCAACCTGGGGGGTCAACACCCTCCGCCAGAGGGGGCCAGCACGTACCGTTGACGCATGACGAGCATCGGTGGTGCGGAGATGGTCGACTGGAACCTCGCGGTGGCGACCGCGACCCGGCTCGTGCGGCCGGGCCCAGAGGTGAGCCGGGACGAGGCGCGAGCCATCGTCGCCGAGCTGCGCCGGCATGCCAAGTCCTCGGAGGAGCACGTCCGTTCCTTCACGGGCATGGGTACGGAGGACGCCCACGACACCCCCGTCCTCGTCGTCGACAGAGCAGGCTGGATCAAGGCGAACGTCGCCGGCTTCCGCGAGATCCTCAAGCCCCTCCTGGACAAGATGCAGGACAAGCGGGGCAGCGGCCCCGGCGGCGCGGTCCTCGGCGCGGTCGGCGGCAAGGTGACCGGCGTGGAGCTGGGCATGCTCCTGTCGTTCCTGGCCTCCCGCGTCCTCGGCCAGTACGAGACCTTCGCCCCCGCCACCCGAGCCCTCCCCGCAGGGGCGAACGGCGGCGGCAGGCTCCTCCTGGTGGCCCCGAACATCGTGCACGTGGAGCGCGAACTGGACGTGGACCCCCACGACTTCCGCCTCTGGGTCTGCCTCCACGAGGAGACGCACCGCACCCAGTTCACCGCCGTCCCCTGGCTGCGCGACCATCTCGAAGGCGAGATCCAGTCGTTCCTCGGCGAGACCGACGTCGACCCGATGACGGTCCTCGAGCGCGTCAGGGAGGCCGCCCAGTCGTTCGCGGGAGGCCGCCCGGAGGGCGAGGAGGACGACGCGAGCCGCTCCATCGTCGAGCTGGTGCAGACCCCCGCCCAGCGCGAGATCCTCGCCCGCCTCACGGCCGTGATGTCGCTCCTGGAGGGCCACGCGGACTTCGTGATGGACGGCGTCGGCCCCGACGTGGTGCCCTCCGTCACCGAGATCCGCGAGAAGTTCAAGGAGCGCAGGGCCCGCGGCGCCAGCCGCCTCGACCAGGCCCTGCGCAAGCTCCTCGGCCTCGACGCGAAATTGCGCCAATACCGGGACGGCGAGCGCTTCGTACGCGCGGTCGTGCAGGAGGTCGGCATGGACGGCTTCAACCGCGTATGGACTTCACCGAACACCCTGCCCACGAAGGCGGAGATCGCCAAACCGGCGGACTGGGTCGCGAGGGTGCACCGTAAGGGAGACTGAGGGACCGGATGCGGCCGATGGCAGGAGAACGCCCCCGCAATCACCCGTCCGAGGGACCGTAGGCGAGGGGTAGGCGTGCAATGCTCGGGGAACGGCTCGGCTCTGTCACCATCGACACACTCTGAGTGACTGAACACTCGGGGGCCCGAGGCCTGGGAGACCAAGCCTCCGGACTCCGGAGTGGGTCCTGAGTGATTGGTCCGAGGCTCACCCCCGAACTTCACGAAGGGAACCGGACATGGGTCCCCATCCTGCGGTCGCGGCGATACGCCTGGCGGTCCGCCGCGTACTCCACGACGTACTGACCGACGTACAGCGCAGCTCCGAGAACGACCCCCCACCCCTCGCGCACGAGCACGCCCCCCAGCCGCTCGTGCTCGTCGCCTGCTCCGGCGGCGCCGACTCCATGGCGCTCGCCTCCGCCCTCGCCTTCGAGGCCCCCAAGCTCGGCATCCGCGCCGGCGGCGTCACCGTCGACCACGGCCTGCAGCCCGGCTCCGATCTGCGCGCCGCCGAGGTCCTCGTGCGCCTCACCGCGCTCGGCCTCGACCCGGTCGAGTCCGTCACCGTGCGCGTGGGCCGCGAGGGAGGCCCGGAAGCAGCCGCCCGGGACGCCCGGTACGCCGCCCTGGACGCCGCCGCCGAACGGCACGCGGCGGCCGCCGTCCTGCTCGGCCACACGCGCGACGACCAGGCGGAGACCGTCCTGCTCGGCCTCGCCCGCGGCTCCGGCATCCGCTCCCTGTCCGGAATGGCCGCGACCTCGGGGGTCGCGGGCCGTTACCGCCGCCCCTTCCTGCACATCGACCGCCAGACCGCCCGCAAGGCGTGCATGGTCCAGTCGCTGCCCGTCTGGGACGACCCGCACAACGCCGACCCGGCGTACACCCGCTCCCGGCTGCGCCACGAGGGTCTGCCCGCCCTGGAGAAGGCGCTCGGCAAGGGCGTCGTCGAAGCGCTCGCCCGCACGGCCCAGCTCTCCCGCGACGACGCGGACGCGCTCGACACCTGGGCCGCCCAGGCCGAGGCGACCGTGCGCGACGCCGCGGGCCTCCTGGAGTGCGCCAAGCTCTACGCCCTGCCGGCCGCCGTACGCCGCCGCATCGTGCGCAGGGCCGCCATCGAGGCCGGGGCACCCGCCGGTTCGCTCTTCGCCCGGCACATCGAAGAGGTGGACCGCCTGATCACTGGCTGGCGCGGCCAGGGAGCCATCAATCTCCCGGGCAAAGTCGTGGCTCAGCGCCAGGGTGGCAGACTGGTGATCCGGCAAGGCTGACGTGCGGCCCGTGCTCATCGCGGGCCGGTCGGCCGGTGGGACGACCGAAAGTGATGCGGGTGGACGCGAAAGACATGGGCACCGACCTCAAGTCGGTGCTCATCACCAAGGAAGAGATCGACGCGAAGCTGGCGGAGCTGGCCGCGAAGATCGACGCGGAGTACGCGGGCAAGGACTTGCTGATCGTCGGTGTCCTCAAGGGCGCCGTGATGGTCATGGCGGACCTGGCGCGTGCGCTGGCCACCCCCGTCACGATGGACTGGATGGCCGTGTCGTCGTACGGCGCGGGCACCCAGTCCTCCGGCGTGGTCCGGATCCTCAAGGACCTGGACACGGACATCAAGGGCAAGCACGTCCTGATCGTCGAGGACATCATCGACTCCGGCCTGACGCTGTCCTGGCTGCTGTCCAACCTCGGCTCGCGCGAGCCCGCCTCCCTGGAGGTGTGCACGCTGCTGCGCAAGCCGGAGGCGGCGAAGGTCGCGATCGACGTGAAGTGGATCGGCTTCGACATCCCGAACGAGTTCGTCGTGGGCTATGGCCTGGACTTCGCGGAGAAGTACCGCAACCTCCCCTTCGTCGGCACGCTGGCCCCGCACGTCTACGGCGGCTGACGCCCGCCGGACCTGAGGCCCGCGGGGCCTGACATCCGCAGGACTGGGTACGGCGGCGGGGAACCCTCACCCGTTTCCCGCCGTTGGACCATGCGAAGGCGGGTTTGCCAGCCGTCCCGTGCGGCTTCGGGTCACAATGCTGGGGTACCGTCCGAAGAACAGTCTTTATCAAACTCACTATGGCAGGAGGGACGGGGCGTCTTCGCTCCGTATGGATGGACGTGAAGCGATACTTCCGTGGGCCAGTCATGTGGATCGTGCTGGCCGTCCTTGCCGTGGTCGTGTTGATGCAGGTCGTCGGCTCGTCCGGTGGCTACAAGACGGTTGACACCGGTCAGGTCGTTCAGGCGATCAACGACAACAAGGTCGAGTCGGCCAAACTCACCACCGGTGACGAGCAGATCATCAAGGTCGAGCTCAAGGGTGACGAGAAGGTCAAGGGCAGCAGCAAGATCCAGGCGAGCTACATCGGCGACCAGGGCGTCGACCTCGCAAAGTCTCTGCAGGCCAAGTACGAGGACAAGCAGATCAAGGACGGTTACACCGTCTCCCCGTCGAAGCAGAACCCCTTCGTCGGCATCCTGCTCTCCCTCCTCCCCTTCGTCCTCATCGTGGTCGTCTTCCTGTTCCTGATGAATCAGATGCAGGGCGGCGGCTCCCGGGTCATGAACTTCGGGAAGTCCAAGGCCAAGCTCATCACCAAGGACACCCCGAAGACGACCTTCTCCGATGTGGCGGGTTCGGACGAAGCCGTCGAGGAGCTCCACGAGATCAAGGAGTTCCTCCAGGAGCCGGCGAAGTTCCAGGCCGTCGGCGCCAAGATCCCCAAGGGCGTGCTCCTCTACGGCCCGCCCGGCACCGGCAAGACGCTCCTCGCGCGCGCCGTCGCCGGTGAGGCCGGGGTTCCGTTCTACTCGATCTCCGGTTCCGACTTCGTCGAGATGTTCGTCGGTGTCGGTGCCTCCCGTGTGCGCGACCTCTTCGAGCAGGCCAAGGCGAACGCCCCGGCGATCGTCTTCGTCGACGAGATCGACGCCGTCGGCCGGCACCGCGGCGCGGGCCTCGGCGGTGGCCACGACGAGCGCGAGCAGACGCTGAACCAGCTGCTGGTCGAGATGGACGGCTTCGACGTGAAGGGCGGCGTCATCCTGATCGCCGCCACGAACCGCCCCGACATCCTCGACCCCGCGCTCCTGCGCCCCGGCCGCTTCGACCGGCAGATCGCCGTCGACCGCCCGGACATGCAGGGCCGTCTGGAGATCCTCAAGGTCCACCAGAAGGGCAAGCCGGTCGCCCCGGACGTGGACCTCGGCGCGGTGGCCCGTCGCACGCCGGGCTTCACCGGCGCCGACCTGTCGAACGTGCTGAACGAAGCGGCGCTCCTGACGGCGCGCGGCGACCGGAAGCTGATCGACAACCACGCGCTGGACGAGGCGATCGACCGCGTCGTGGCGGGCCCGCAGAAGCGGACCCGGATCATGTCCGACAAGGAAAAGAAGATCACCGCGTACCACGAGGGCGGACACGCCCTGGTCGCGGCGGCTTCCCCGAACTCGGACCCGGTCCACAAGATCACGATCCTGTCCCGCGGCCGGGCCCTGGGTTACACCATGGTCCTGCCCGAAGAGGACAAGTACTCCACCACGCGCAACGAGATGCTCGACCAGCTCGCGTACATGCTGGGCGGGCGCGCGGCCGAGGAGCTCGTCTTCCACGACCCGACGACGGGCGCGGCGAACGACATCGAGAAGGCCACGGCCACCGCACGCGCGATGGTCACGCAGTACGGCATGACCGAGCGTCTGGGCGCGATCAAGTTCGGCGGGGACAACACCGAGCCGTTCCTCGGGCGCGAGATGGCGCACCAGCGGGACTACTCCGAAGAGGTCGCCGCGCTGGTCGACGAAGAGGTCAAGAAGCTCATCGAGACCGCGCACAACGAAGCGTGGGAGATCCTCGTCGAGAACCGCGACATCCTCGACAACCTGGTTCTCCAGCTCCTCGAGAAGGAGACCCTCAACAAGGAGCAGATCGCGGAGATCTTCGCCGGGATCGTGAAGCGTCCGGCCCGCCCGGCGTGGACCGGCTCCTCGCGGCGTACGCCCTCGACCCGCCCGCCGGTGCTCTCCCCCAAGGAGCTGTCACTGACGAACGGTGCGAACGGCGCCACCCCCGCGGTGACCTCGGGCAGCACGGAGAAGCACCTCGAGGTGGCCCCGGAGGACCGCCCCGAGAGCTGACCCCGCGCGCCTCAGCAGGCCCGGAATGAATGTCGCGCCCCCCAGGTTTTAGCCTGGGGGGCGCGGCACTTTCGTATGCCCGCGTGAAACGCACAGGAACGAGGCACAACATGACCGACCCGGTGACGCTGGACGGCGAGCACTCGATCGGCGAGTTCGACGAGAAGCGGGCCGAGAACGCCGTGCGTGAGCTTCTGATCGCCGTCGGGGAGGACCCCGACCGCGAGGGCCTCCTGGAGACCCCGGCCCGCGTCGCCCGGGCGTACCGGGAAATATTCTCCGGGCTGCGGCAGAAGGCGGAGGACGTCCTGACGACGACGTTCGACCTGGGGCACGACGAGATGGTCCTGGTGAAGGACATCGAGGTCATGAGCTCCTGTGAGCATCATCTGGTCCCGTTCGTCGGCGTCGCCCACGTCGGGTACATCCCGTCGGTGGACGGCAAGATCACGGGTCTGTCGAAGCTCGCCCGCCTCGTCGATGTGTACGCGCGCCGGCCGCAGGTGCAGGAGCGGCTGACCACGCAGATCGCGGACTCCCTGATGGAGATACTGGAACCGCGCGGTGTGATCGTGGTCATCCAGTGCGAGCACATGTGCATGACGATGCGCGGGGTGCGCAAGCCCGGCGCCAAGACCATCACCTCGGCGGTCCGCGGTCAGCTGAGGGACCCCGCGACGCGCAATGAGGCGATGAGTCTGATCATGGCCCGCTGAGCCGCCCGAGCCCCGCTGGGCGGGACGAGCCCCGCTGGGCCGGACGATCCCGCCGAGCCCGCTGTCAGGTCGCCGGGGCCGCCTGGCCGTTCTCGTCGTCGTCCTCGGGGAGCTTGCAGACCCGCTCCAGGAACAGGGCCGCCGCTATCACCGCGATGCCCATCAGGACCGAGAGCCCGGCGTAGATCGCCTGGTCGCGGCGGGCCGGGACCTCAAGGGATTCGAGCAGGAACGCGCCCGCGCCGCCGTACATCCCCGCGACGAGCGCCGCGACCAGGGCGCTGGCCTGGCCGAAGACGACCGCGCGCGCGGCCATCAGCGGCTCGACGCCCTTCGCGCCGGGGCGGCGCTCCCGCTGGGCCCGCAGCCGCGAGCGCAGCGAGAGCGCCGTCGACAGGAGTACGACGGCGATCACCGCGAGCACGATGGGCGCGGCCAGCGGGACCCGGGGCAGGCTGCCGAGGGAGTCCCACAGCCGGGCGCCCGACCAGGACAGCACTCCGGCCACGGCGAAGAGGCCGGCCAGTGTCCTGATGCGCAGTTGCTTCACGGGTGACCCTTCGTTGCCTTCATCGTCGTACGGACCCTGCGGCGGATCTTGTAGACCCTAACGACTATTCCGGCAGCCGGAGTTCCAGGTCGGCACGGGGCGCGACGCCGTCGCGGGTGACGGCGGCGAGCAGCTCGGCGACCGGGCCGCGGCCGACGAGCTGGGCCTCGGGATCGACGTCGAGCCAGGGGGCGAGGACGAAGGCGCGCTCGTGCGCGCGCGGGTGGGGCAGGGTGAGCGCCGGGTCGTCGGAGACCACGTCGGCGTAGGCCACGATGTCCACGTCGATCGTGCGCGGGCCCCAGCGCTCGTCGCGGACGCGGTGGAAGGCCTCCTCGACGGCCTGCGCGCGCTCCAGGAGCGAGGAGGGCGGCAGGGTCGTCTTCACCACGACCACGGCGTTGAAGTACGAGGGCTGAGTGCCGGGGTCCACGCCCCACGGCTCGGTCTCGTACACCGGAGAGACCGCCTTGACCCGCAGGCCGGGGGTGTCCTCCAGGGCGTCGACGGCGCCCTGGAGGGTCTCCAGGCGGTTGCCGAGGTTGCTGCCGAGGGAGATCACGGCACGCTTGGGGTTGGACAGGGTGCTGCCCGCCGCGTCCACCTGCTCGACCACGGAGGTGGGCACCGGCTGGACGGTCGGGTCGCTCTGACCCGCTTTGAAGGGCGCAGTCATACTCGGCTCCGGGTGATGGTGACGGTCACATCGTCGAAGGGCACGGTGATCGGGGCGTCCGGCTTGTGGACGCACACCTCGACCTCCAGGACGCCTTCGTGCTTCAGACACGTCTGGGCGATGCGCTCGGCGAGGGTCTCGATGAGGTCGACGGGCTCGCCCTCGACGGCGGCCACGACCTCCTCGGCCACGATGCCGTAGTGCACGGTCTTCGCCAGGTCGTCGTCGGCCGCGGCCGCTCGCGTGTCCAGGCCGAGAACGAGGTCCACGATGAAGGTCTGGCCCTCTTCGCGCTCCCGCGGATAGACACCGTGGTGCCCGCGGGCCTTGAGGCCGCGCAGCGCGACACGATCCACGCGAATCACTCCTGCAATCGTCGGTATCGGCAGGCCTGCGCCGAGTGCGGTCGGCACACCAGCCTCGATCGAATCTACCTGCGAGCACTGACAGTGCTCGCCCGCGGGGCCTTCCGACGCGGTCCGCCGGCCCCGCCGCCCCCGCTGTTCCCTGGCCCCTACCCACTCAGGAGGGGTTCTCGTCACCCTCTTCGTCGTCGGTTTCGGCCAGGACGGGCGAGGCGTGGTGCGACCACAGTTTCCAGCCGTCGGGTGTGCGGCGGAACACGTTCGTGGCGACCACGAGCTGCCCCACGAGCGGTCCCAGTTCACCGCCGCCCTCGGGGGGCGGGCCGCCGCTGAGGATGTTCTCGGTGCAGGTGACCAGGGCGGTGTCACCGGCGACGCCGACCTTCAGGTCGGTCAGGAAGAACTGGATGTACTCCGTGTTCGCCATGATCAGTGCGTACGACCTGAGGACCTCGCCGCGGCCGGTGAGGACGGGCCAGCCGGGGTGGACGCAGGAGACGGCGTCCCCGTCGGCGCTGCGCTCGGCGTGCTCGGCGTTCTCGTCCGTGCGGTCGTCGTCGGTGTCCGGGTCGTCGCTGACGGTGTCGGCCTCGGAGTCCAGCCACAGGTCGGAGACCTTGTCGAAGTCGCCGCGCTCCAGTGCTTCGTAAAAGGCGGTGTTGGCCAGCTCGACCTGCTCGATGTCGGTGCGGGCAGCCCCGGTCACAGGTGGCCGCCGGCTGCGTCCGTCACGGCCTGGGCGACGCGCACCGCGTCCGCCGTGGCCCGCACCTCGTGCACACGGACCGCCCAGGCGCCCTGGTGGGCGGCGATGGCGGAGACCGCGGCGGTGGCGGCGTCGCGCTCGCGGGCGGGCGGTGGGGCGCCCTCGGGGCCCGCGAGGACCCGGCCGAGGAACCGCTTGCGGGAGGCGGCGACCAGGAGGGGGTGGCCGAGATCGCGCAGCCGGTCGAGGCGGGCCAGGAGCGCCAGGTCGTGCTCGGCCTCCTTGGAGAAGCCGAGGCCCGGGTCGACGACGATGCGCTCGGGGGCGATGCCGCCCTCGATGGCGGCGGCCACGCGCGCGTGGAGCTCGCCGACGACTTCGGAGACCACGTCCTCGTAGACGGGCTTGGCGTGCATGTCGGTGAGGAAGCCCCGCCAGTGCATGACCACGAAGGGGGCACCGGCGGCGGCGACCGCGGGAACCATGCGCGGGTCGGCGAGGCCGCCGCTGACGTCGTTGACGAGGACGGCGCCCGCGGCGAGCGCCTGCTCGGCGACGCTGGCGCGCATGGTGTCCACGGAGACGGTGACGCCTTCGGCGGTCAGGCCCCGCACCACGGGGACGACGCGCTTCAGCTCCTCGTCCTCGTCCACGCGGGTCGCGCCGGGACGGGTCGACTCGCCGCCGACGTCGACGAGGTCGGCGCCCTGGGCGACGAGGTCGACGCCGTGCTTGACGGCGGCCGTGGTGTCGAACCAGCGGCCGCCGTCGGAGAAGGAGTCGGGCGTGACGTTCACGACGCCCATGACCGCACAGCGGTCCCACTCCGGCAGCCCCTGGACCGATCCCCGCCCGCGCAACGTACTCATGTGTCCAGCGTAGGCCCCGGAAGGGGACGGGTTACGCCGTCTGCATCTCGCGTTCCGTGCTCTGGTGGGGGCAGGGGCGCGGCTGGGTGGTGCCCCTGCGCAGGAAGCGGGGGAGCGCGAGGGTGACGAAGCCCTCTGCCTGCATGGCGGCGAAGCCGATGCGGGGCAGGTCCTTGCTGGAGCGGTAGACGACGAAGCGGGGCTCCCAGCGGGGGCGGAACTTCGCGTTGAACTTGTACAGGGACTCGATCTGGAACCAGCGCGACAGGAAGACCAGCAGGCCCCGCCAGGCGCGCAGGACCGGGCCCGCGCCGATCTTCTCGCCGCGGGCGAGGGCCGCGCGGAACATCGCGAAGTTGAGCGAGACGCGCGTGATGCCGAGCTTCGGTGCGGCCTGGAGGGCGGCCACGATGAGCAGCTCGTTCATGCCGGGGTCGGCGGAGCGGTCGCGGCGCATGAGGTCCAGGGAGACGCCGTCCTTGCCCCACGGGACGAAGTGGAGGACGGCCTTGAGGTCTCCGTAGGGGCCCGCCTCCTCGTCGGCCTTGTGGGCGGTGGCGATCAGGCAGTCGCCGTCGTTCGGGTCGCCGATGCGGCCGAGCGCCATGGAGAAGCCGCGCTCGGTGTCGGTGCCGCGCCAGTCGTCGGCGGCGCGCTGGATCTTGGCGAGCTCCTGCTCACCGAGGTCACGGATGCGCCGTACGCGCGTCTCGTAGCCATTGCGCTCGATCCGCTTGACCATCTGGCGTACGTTGCGCATCGCACGCCCGGACAGGGAGAAATCCGCGACGTCCACCACCGCCTCGTCGCCCAGTTCGAGGGCGTCGAGGCCGGTCTCGCGGGTCCAGACCTCGCCGCCCGTCTCGGAGCAGCCCATCACGGCGGGCGTCCAGGAGTGGGCCTTCGCCTCGTCCATGAAGCGCTCGATGGCGCCGGGCCAGGCCTCGACGTCGCCGATCGGGTCGCCGCTGGCGAGCATCACCCCGGAGACGACGCGGTAGGTGACGGCGGCCTTGCCGCTGGGGGAGAAGACGACGCCCTTGTCGCGGCGGAGCGCGAAGTGGCCGAGCGAGTCGCGGGCGCCGTGCCGGTCGAGCAGGGCGCGCAGCTTCGCCTCGTCGTCCTCGGTGAGGCGGGCGGCCGGGTGCTCGGGGCGGAAGGCCAGGTAGATGGTGGTGAGGGCGGTGAGCATGCCGAGGGCGCCGAGGGAGAAGCCGACGGTCCAGGACGTACTGCCGTAGTAGCCGACCGGGCCCTCGAAGCCGAAGAGGCCGTAGAGGACGTGCTGGAGGCGTTCGGTGATACTGGGGTCCCCGATGACCTTGCCGGGGTGGACGCTTACGATCACCAGCCCCAGCAGGATGGAACCCGCCCCGAGGAGGACGAAGTTGGCCAGCGCGCGCCAGCGGCTGCGCGGGTCGGGCAGGGCCGTGAACTCACTCCGATGGCGCAGCAGCAGTGCGAGGAGCGCGAGCGAGATCACGACACCGATCACCGAGTGCCGGTATGTGAACTGCGCCACGGCTCCCGCGGGCAGCAGCACCACGGCGGCCCGCCAGGCCCGCCGCTTGTGGCGCCGCAGACCGTGGGCGAGCAGGAGCAGCAGAATGCCGGAGCTGAGCGCGAGCGCGGCCGCGAAGGGGCCGAGCGCCCCGGGCAGAACCTCGGCGATGGCGTGCATGCGGCTGTGCCGGAAGCGGGGGAAGACACCTGCCGCCACGTTCAGCAGGCCTACGATCGTGCAGGCTCTGGCGACGAGGGTCGGCACGGCCTCGGGGCGCGGGCCGCGCAGTATCCGGTGGAGGCGGCCGTCGCGGTGCCGGTCGTCACCGCCCGGAACCCCACCCGACATTTCGCCATCTATCCTGACAGACATCGCATCCTGTAGTTCTGCGAGAGAGCTTGAATCCGGTGCCAAAACGGCATCCGGCACCTTTGCGCCCTCTAGGACGGTCCTTCAGGGAAACGGGTTCATTCCTCGCCGGAAACGGCTGGAGAAGCTCGGGCAACATCCTAGGCGAGCAACAGCCCGGAACCCCGAGGCAACGGTAGTAGAAAGCGCAGGCAGGAACACCCTATGGGTCTCACGAGCAACAAGGTCCTCGCCCTTGCGGTCTTGCTGGCCGTACTGCTCTTCTTCGGCACGATCTGGCTCTGGCCGCGGCTGGCCCGCCGCTCCTGGAAGGCCGTCACCGGCCGCGTGGGGCTGCTCCTGGCCACCCAGATCGCGATCTTCGCATCGGTGGGTCTCGCGGCCAACCAGGCCTTCGGCTTCTACGCCACCTGGGCCGACCTCTTCGGCCAGGAGACGAGCCCGGGGATAGTGGTGGACCACGATCCGGCCAAAGGGGGCTCAGGGCCCGTCAAGGTCGTCGACACCCAGACCGTGAACGTGCCCGGCGGCAGCCGCCCGTCCCTCGGCGGTCAGATCCAGAAGATCGAGGTCGGCGGCAAGGAGTCACGGATAGGCAGCCCCGCCTACGTCTACCTGCCGCCCGAGTACTTCCAGCCGCAGTACCGCAACCGCACGTTCCCCGCGGCCGTGGCCCTCACCGGCTACCCGGGCACCGCCGAGGCGCTCATCAAAGGGCTGCACTACCCCCAGACCGCCCACAAGCTGGCCGCCGACGGCAAGATGCAGCCGATGATCCTGGTCATGATGCGGCCGACCGTGGCGCCGCCGCGCGACACGGAGTGCGTGGACATCCCCGGCGGCCCGCAGACCGAGACGTTCTTCGCCAAGGACCTGCCCGACGCTCTCTCGCAGCACTACAGGGTGGGCTCCAAGGCCCGGAACTGGGGCATCATCGGCGACTCCACGGGCGGCTACTGCGCCTTGAAGCTCGCCGTGCACCACCCCGACAAGTACGGCGCCGCCGCGGGCCTCTCGGCCTACTACAAGGCGCCCATCGACGTCACCACCGGCGATCTCTTCCACGGTGACAAGCAGTTGGAGCGCGAGGCCGACCTCATGTGGTACCTCGACCACAAGCCGGCGCCCAAGACGTCCTTGCTGGTGACCAGCAGCAAGAAGGGCGAGGACAACTACCAGGACACCTTGAGGTTCATCGACAAGGTGAAGGCGCCCACGCGCGTGTCGTCGATCACGCTCGAAAGCGGTGGGCACAACTTCAACACCTGGCGCAGGGAGATCCCCGCCACCCTCCAGTGGATGAGCGGACGGCTCAGCGGCGACTGACGGCCCCGGCGGCCCGGATGACCTCGGTCGGCCCGGCGGCCCCCGGAGAACCGCGGATCAGTCGGCGCCGATCGCCGCGATCGTCTCCAGTTCGACCTCGGCCCGCGCGATGTCACGGGCGTCCGCCGCCGTCGAGCGGCGCAAGGCCTCATGCAGCCCGGCCGGTGTCAGCACGCCCAGGAAGCGGCCCTCGCTCTCCTTGTCGATGACCGCGATCCAGCCCGCGTCGTGCTGGAGCATCGTCGCGAACGCCTGCTTCAGGCTCGCGCCCACCGGCAGCCACGCCTCCATGCGCCGGGCGTGCTCGCGGACCGTGCCGTGGCCCACGCGCGCGTGCTCGGCGGAGATCCAGCCGTGCAGGTTGTTGTCGCCGTCCAGGACGACCGCCCAGCGGGCGTCGAGGTCCTTGGGCAGCGCGTCGTCCAGGTGCACCACGGGAGGCTGTTCCAGGTCGCCCTCCTCGATCGGGGTCACGGAGAGCCGCTTCAGACCGCGGTCCGCGCCGACGAAGTCGGCCACGTACGCGTTGGCGGGGGCACCGAGGACCGTCGAGGGGGTGTCGAACTGCTCGATGCGGCCCTCTCCGTAGACCGCGATGCGGTCGCCGAGGCGGACGGCCTCCTCGATGTCGTGCGTGACGAACAGGACCGTCTTGCGCACGGACTGCTGGAGGCGCAGGAACTCGTTCTGAAGGTGCTCGCGCACCACGGGGTCGACCGCGCCGAACGGCTCGTCCATCAGGAGCACCGGCGGATCGGCCGCCAGGGCGCGGGCCACGCCGACGCGCTGGCGCTGGCCCCCGGAGAGCTGTTCGGGGTAGCGGTCGCCGAAGACGGACGGGTCGAGGCCGACCAGGTCGAGGAGTTCGGCGGCGCGCTCGCGGGCCTTGCCGCGCTTGACGCCGAGCAGGTGCGGCACGGTCGCCGTGTTCTCCAGGACGGTCTTGTGCGGGAAGAGGCCGACCTGCTGGATGACGTAGCCGATGCGGCGTCTGAGCTGCACGGGGTCGATGGCGGATATGTCGTCCCCGTCGACGAAGATCCGGCCCTCACTCGGCTCGATGAGCCGGTTCACCATCTTCATCGTGGTCGTCTTGCCGCAGCCCGACGGGCCGACGAGCGTGACCAGTTCACCCTCGGCGACCTCGAAGGACAGATCGTCGACGGCCGTGGTGCCGTCCGCGTAGCGCTTGGTGACGTGCTCGAACCGGATCATGTTTCCCCATTGTGCCGGGCGGTGGCGGACTGTGGCAGGCGGTCTCGGGTGGTGGCGGGCCGTGCGTGACGGCCGTGTTGCGGCCGCACGAGGAGTCTCGGCGATTGTCAGTGCCGCGCGTTAGGGTCGCCAGACACGGGGGGACGTGTGTGCGGCATACGTCCAGGGATTCGGGGGAGGTGGGGCGCGTGGCCGAGCAGAACTGTCTGGTGACGAACGACTGGATCTGCGGGGAGTACCTCCGCACGCGCAGCCAGGAGTTGACCGACGCCACCCTTCAGCACGTCGGGATCACGCTCGCCTCGGTGGCGATAGGCCTCGCCGTGTCCCTGCCGCTCGCGCTCCTCGCCCGCCGGTGGCGCTTTTTGTCGGGACCCATCCTCGGCGTGACGACCGTGCTGTACTCGGTCCCCTCGCTCGCGATGTTCTCGCTGCTCCTGCCGTTCTTCGGACTCTCGGTCTCGCTGGTCGTCACGGGCCTTGTGCTGTACTCCCTGACGGTCCTCGTGCGGAACATCCTGGCCGGTCTCCAAGCCGTCCCCGAAGAGGCACGCGATGCCGCCAGGGGGATGGGGTACGGCCCGTTGAGGCTCCTGTGGGAGGTGGAGCTGCCGCTCGCGCTGCCCGCGCTGCTGGCCGGCGTCCGCATCACCACCGTCTCCACGGTCGCGCTGACGACCGTCGGCGCCATCGTCGACTACGGCGGCCTCGGCACGCTGATCCTCGACGGCCTCGACACGACCTTCAAGGCGCAGGTGCTCACGGCGTCCGTGCTCTGCGTGCTGCTGGCCGTCGTCGCCGACCTGCTGCTGCTCGGGCTCCAGCGGTGGCTGACGCCCTGGACGAGGGTCCATCGAATACGGACGAGCCGCGCCGCGCGCAAGGCGGCCGTGGCCAAGGTGGCTGAACCTGCATGAACGCGATCACCGGTGCGTACGACTGGCTGGCCACGGGCGCCAACTGGCAGGGCGAGAAGGGGGTGTGGCACCGCCTGGCCGAGCACCTGTACTTCAGCGGGGTCTGCCTCGCCGTCGCCTGCCTGATCGCGCTGCCCCTCGCGCTCTACCTCGGCCACATCGGCAAGGGCGGCGCCCTCGCGGTCAACATCTCCAACGTCGGCCGCGCGGTGCCCACGCTCGCCCTGCTGATCCTGCTCACGCTCACCCCGCTCGGTGAGCACGGCGACGCCCCGACGCTGATCGCGCTGGTCCTGTTCGCCGTGCCGCCGCTGCTGACCAACGCCTACCTCGGGATGCGCGAGGTCGACCGGGCGGTGGTGGAGGCGGCGCGCGGGATGGGCATGAGCGGCGGTCAGCTCTTCGCGCGGGTCGAGCTGCCGCTCGCGTATCCGCTGATCATGACCGGCGTCCGCTCGGCGGGGGTGCAGGTCGTCGCGACGGCCACGCTCGCCGCGATGGCGGGCGAGGGCGGCCTCGGCCGGATCATCACCGCGGGATTCAACCTGCAGAACACCCCGCAGGTGGTCGCGGGCGCCTTCCTGGTGGCGCTGCTCGCGCTCCTGGTGGAGGGCGTCCTGGTCGTGGCGGGGCGCCTCTTCGACCCGATGCGGCGGTCCGGCGGGGTGACCCACTGAGTTTTGTCTTCTCTCCCTTTCGAAATGGTGGTTCACCGATGAACAGCACAACGCGTCGCGCGCGACGGATGGCAGGGGCGGCCGCGGCCGTCGTGGCGCTGACCGCGGGTCTCGCCGCGTGCGGCGGGGACAGCCTGGAGGACGACGGCAAGGGGGCGGACAAGGCGGGTGACGGCAAGAAGGGCTCGCTCGTGGTGGGTTCGGCGCGCTTCACCGAGCAGAAGGTCCTCGCCGAGCTGTACGTGGGCGTTCTCGAGGAGGCCGGATATGACGCGCAGGTCAAGACCGTGCAGAACCGCGAGATCTACAAGCCCGAACTGAAGAAGGGCTCGATCGACATCGCGCCCGAATACGCCGCGACGCTCGCGGAATTCCTCAACCTTGAGAAGAACGGCCCGAAGGCGAAGACGGTCGCCTCCAGCGATCTCGACACGACGGTGAGCGCGCTGGAGAAGCTCGCGAAGCCGCAGGGTCTGAAGGTGCTCCCGGCGGGCGAGGCGGTCGACCAGAACGCGTTCGCGGTCTCCAGGGAATACGCCGAGAAGCACAAGCTCAAGACCCTCTCGGATCTCGGCAAGTCGGGGGAGAAGGTCAGGATCGCGGCGGGCGACGAATGCGAGACCCGGCCGTTCTGCGCGCCCGGCCTGAAGAAGAAGTATGGGATCGATGTCACCGGAATCGACCCGAAGGGCGTCGGCACCACGCAGTCCAAGCAGGCCGTCAAGAACGGCACGGACCAGCTGGTGCTGACCACGACGACCGACGCGACGCTCAAGAACTACGACCTCGTGATCCTCGAGGACGACAAGAAGCTGCAGAACGCGGACAACATCCTTCCCGTCGTCAACGCCAAGGACGCGGGCGGCAAGGAGATAGCCGACGCGCTCGCGAAGCTGACCAAGACGCTCACGACGGAAGACCTCATGGAACTCAACCGGAAGGTCGACGAGGAGCGTCAGAAGGAAGCGGATGTCGCGAAGGAGTATCTGGAGTCGAAGGGCCTGATCGGAAGTTGATCAAGAGGCGGTCAGGGCAGTTCCGGGGTCGAAGCGGAAGTTGACCGCCGGAGCAAAGCGGAGGAGGGGTGGGGAGTTGTGGCGAGTTATCGATGTGGCACCTGCTTTTTGGCGGGCGGGGCTCCGGACTTCGCCTACGCGCGGTAAGTTTCTGGCCATGCCACGTGGACGTCACCGCCATTCCCCACCCCTGCACAGGCTGCTTCCTCCTTCGACGGTCGCAGGCGTCTCTCTTCTCTGCGCCGGCGGCGCCTGGATGTTCGCGGAACCGATCGTGCTCCGCGGGCTCGTCGCCGCCGCGGCGGCCGCCGCGGTCGTCGGCTCGGTCGTCATGCGCCGCTGGGACCAGGCGGCGGGCAAGCGCGTCGCCGAACTCACGCGCGCGCGAGCGAGCGACGAGTGGCGCTACGAGGAGCGGATAGCCGAGGTCGAGTCCGACCTCGACGAGTCCCGCGAGTTGCGGGGCAAGCTGGAGACCAAGCTGCGCGCCAAGCGGTCCGAGCTTGCCGCCCTGCGCAACGAACACGCCGCGCTGCTGCGGCGGTACGCGACCGCGGAGACCGAGCGGGCCAGCGCCCTTGAGGGGCGGCGGCTGCTCGCCATCGAGGCGACGTCGTCCTCGTCGGCGCCGGAGCTTCCGGCTTCCGGCACGGCTTCTGGCACGGGGGCCTCGGAGTTGGTGCCCGCGGTGCGGGCGGGGGCGCCGGTGCCGGGCGCGCGGGCCAAGGGTTCCGCCGAGGGCTCCGGGAAGTCGTCGGTCCGGGCGGACGGGGGCCTCACGTCCTCGCTCTTCCTGCGGGCCAACGCGGCGCTCGACCGTCTCGCTGTCCGGCACGAAGCCGATGACGCTTCTCGGGGTGACCGCCCGGGGAAGTCCGGGGCGGCCGACGGATTCGGCGGGCACGAGCGCGCGGTCGCCGTCGCGCCGCCCGTTCAGGCGCGGCGCGCCATGCCCCAGGGCGGGTTCGACTTCTTCGGCACGAAGGGTGCGGCGGGTGCGGCTCCGGCCGCGCTGGAGTCCGTGCAGGACGAGGACCTCGCCGACGTGGTGGGCGAGGAGGCCCTCGCGGTCCATAAGGCGGACGGGCGGGTCATCGATCTGACGGCGCATGATGAGACCGAGCAGATTGACGTGGGGGAGTTGCGTAGCGCCCTTCGGGCGTAGTCGCTCCGCTGCGGGTGCGTCGTGGCTGGTCGCGCAGTTCCCCGCGCCCCTTACGGGGCGCAGCCCCCGCTTACGCCATCCAGCGGTCCGGGCGGGCCTCGTCGCGGCCCGTGCGGGAGCGGTCCGCCTGGGCGTGGAGGAGCTTGGCGGCCTCCTCGGCGGGGCGCAGGCGGGCCGTCACCGTCTTGTTGGCGCCCGTGTCCACTCGTACGTCGGCGACGCCCTTGACCCGCTCCCAGGGCCCCTGTGAGAGCCGCACGCTCTGCACCTTGGCGTGCGGCACCAGCGACAGGCGGCGCTTGAGCAGGCCGTGCCGCGCCGCGAAGACCGCGTCGGTGACCACGAGTCCGTACCCCTTCCACCAGAGCGGCACGCACCATGCCGCCCGCGCGGGAGGCCGGGACAGCTCGGCGGGCTCCGGCACGCGCGCGCCCGGCAGGACGCGGGCGATCACCGCCTCGGCCAGCTCCCGGGGAGCCACCGGCACCAGCACGCTGTTGGCCGAGCCCGCCACGTCCAGCTCCACCCGCACCCAGCCGTACCGCCGCCACAGCAGGGGCTGCACGATGTGCACGGTCTGCACGCGCCCCGGCGGCACCGTCTCGTGCGCCTTGTCGAGCAGTCCGTGGTCGATGCGCAGGCCGTCCGGGGACTCGCCCACCGTCCAGTCGTACTCCTTGATGAAGCGCCCGCCGCTGCTCGCGAACGCGCCGCCCAGGATGGGCAGTCCGGTGGCGAGCACCGTCCACAGGTTGTGCGTGGCGAACCACAGGGCCGTCGGGACGACGGTCGCGGCGACGAGCATCGCCCAGGGGGCGCCGGTCAGCATCAGGGAGAAGGCGAGCATGCGCGGCTGCACGTGGAGCAGGCCGCGCACCGGTGCCTCGCCGACCTCGCGCGCCTCCGCGGGGGCGAAACCGGCTGCCCGCGCGAGGAGTTCGGCGCGCAGTTCGGCGGCGTCGCGCTCGCCGAGGTAGGCCAACTCGTCCTTCTGCTCGGCGCCGACGACGTCCAGCTTCAGCTTGGCGACCCCCGCGATCCGGGCGAGCAGCGGCCGCGTCACGTCGACGGCCTGGAGCCGGTCGAGGCGGATGTGGGCGGTGCGCCGGAAGAAGAGGCCGGTGCGGATGCGCAGTTCGGTGTCGGTGACCGCGAAGTGGGTGAACCACCAGCTCAGGAAGCCGTACGCGGCGCCGCCGAGGAGCACGGCCGCGCTGCCGAGGAGCAGGGTCGTGGTGGTCAGCGCGGAGAGGCGCTGCTGCGTGCCGTTCGGGTCGTGGACGGCCCAGCCCACCAGGACCGCGAAGGGCGCCCAGGCGCGGCGCAGCGGCGTCACGGGGTGCAGCCGCCGCTCGGTCACGGCCACGCTCTCCATCGTCCCGCTGCCGGCCGAGGCCTCCGGTATGCCGCTCACAGCCCCGCCGATCTGGCCTCGCCCAGCTCCGTCAGCCGGTCGCGCAGCCGCTCGGCCTCCTCGGGGAGCAGCCCCGGGATGCGCGCGTCGGTGGCGGCGGCAGCGGTGTGCAGCTGCACGCTCGCCAGTCCGAAGTGCCGCTCCACGGGCCCGGACGTCACCTCGACGAGCTGCATCCTGCCGTACGGCACCACGGTCTCCTCGCGCCACAGCACACCCCGGCTGATGAGCAGGTCGTCGTCGCGCTCGGCATACCGCCACGAGAGCCAGTTGCGCCCCATCATCGGCCAGCCCCACACCAGGAAGGCCAGCGGCAGCAGCGCGAAGGCCGCCCACGCCGGGCCCGCGAAGAGGCCGAGCAGCACTCCGGTGGCCACCGCGAGCGGCACAAGCCAGGCCACGAGCAGCAGCCGCCGCATCCTCAGCAGTCCCCGTGGCAGCCCCGTCCACACCGGCTCGACCCGTGCCCCCGCCGGTCCAGCGGTCCCTGCCGTCCCCGTTTCCATGCCCCCAGCGTACGTACGCCCCGCGACAGTCGCGCAGGCCTGTGGACAACCGCGTACGGCCAGGACGGACGGGTGGGCCCGCCAGCCGCGTACGCGGGCAGCGCGTGCGAGAGACTGTGCGCATGAGTCCCACGACGGAGACCACCACGCAGACCACGCTCGGCATCGGCGGCGCGGCCGAGAGCACCGACATGGTGCTCAACATCGGCCCCCAGCACCCGTCCACGCACGGCGTGCTCCGTCTGCGCCTCGTCCTGGACGGCGAGCGCATCCAGCACGCGGAGCCGGTCATCGGCTACATGCACCGCGGCGCGGAGAAGCTCTTCGAGGCCCGGGACTACCGGCAGATCGTGATGCTGGCCAACCGCCACGACTGGCTGTCGGCGTTCTCGAACGAACTCGGCGTGGTCCTCGCCGTCGAGCGGATGCTCGGCATGGAGGTCCCCGAGCGCGCGGTGTGGACACGCACCCTGCTCGCCGAGCTGAACCGCGTGCTCAACCATCTGATGTTCCTCGGGTCGTACCCCCTCGAACTGGGCGGCATCACCCCGGTGTTCTACGCGTTCCGCGAGCGCGAGGAGCTGCAGAACGTCATGGAGGAGATCTCCGGCGGCCGTATGCACTACATGTTCAACCGCGTGGGCGGCCTCAAGGAGGACCTGCCCGCCGGATGGACCTCCCGCGCGCGGGAGGCCGTCGCGTCGGTGCGGTCACGCATGGACGTGTACGACGGTCTGGTGCTCGGCAACGAGATCTTCCGGGGCCGTACGCGCGGCGTCGGCGTCCTCAGCCCCGAGGCGGTGCACGCCTACGGAGTGAGCGGCCCCATCGCCCGCGCCTCCGGGGTCGACTTCGACCTGCGCCGCGACGAGCCCTACCTCGCGTACGCCGAACTCCAGGACACCCTGAAGGTCGTCACGCGCCAGGAGGGCGACTGCCTGGCCCGCTTCGAGTGCCTCCTGGAGCAGACCCACAACGCCCTCGACCTCGCCGACGCCTGCCTGGACCGGATCGCGGACCTCCCGCGGGGCCCGATCAACCAGCGCCTGCCGAAGGTCCTCAAGGCCCCCGAGGGCCATACGTACGCGTGGACCGAGAACCCCCTCGGCATCAACGGCTACTACCTGGTCTCCAAGGGCGAGAAGACCCCGTACCGCCTGAAGCTGCGCTCGGCCTCGTACAACAACATCCAGGCGCTGGCCGAGCTGCTTCCGGGGCAGCTCGTCGCGGACATGGTGGCGATCCTCGGGTCACTCTTCTTCGTGGTCGGCGACATCGACAAGTAGCGCGTCGGCCGCGGGGAGGCCGACGGGCTGCACCAGCCACCCGAAGTCCCCGAGCCCGCCGGGCGCCGTCAGCTCGGCGGCCTGCCCCGCCAGCGCGAGTGCGCGTACGTACGCGCTGGGGTCCTCGGAGGCCAGCGACAGCGGCGGGCGGCCGCCGCTCACCCCGAGCGCGCCGAGCGCCGCCCGCTGGGTGAGCAGCACGGCACCCTCCGACGCGCAGGCGTCCAGCGCCACATGCGCGGTGATGTCACAGCTGCCGTCCGGCACGGGAGCCGTCTCACGGCCCGCCCTGAAGCCCGTGAGCGTCCCGAAGGGCGGGCGCGCCTCCCGGGCGTGCGCGTAGTCCACGGCGACCGCCAGACCGCGCTCCAGGGACGCCACGGCAGCCGCCCACGCCTCGTCCCGGGGCCTGCCGATCTCCGCGCGCAGGCCGGGCTCGGCCTCAAGGGGCCACCAGCGCGCCAGCCACGCGGCGTCGGGACCGTCGACCGGGCCGCCCGGCGACTCGGTGCCGTCGTCGCGTACGAGCACCCGGCGCGGCGTTCCGTCGGCGGCCACCTCGGCGATGTCCACGGGGACGTTGTCCAGCCACTCGTTGGCGAAGAGCAGGCCCGTCACGCCGGCCGGGGGAGCGGCCCGCCAGTCGATGCGCGGGTCGAGGCCCGCGGGGCGCTCCGCGCGCTCCACCGCGTACGCACGCACGCGTGCCGCGACATCGGGGGGCAGCGCGGCGAGCACGCCCTCGGTCAGTTCGCCGCGGCCCGCGCCCATGTCCACGAAGGCGACCTCTTCCGGGTGGTCGAGCGCCGCGTCGACCCGGCACAGCAGCCGGGCCACGGCGGCCGCGTAGAGGGGCGAGGCGTGCACGGAGGTGCGGAAGTGTCCCGCGGGGCCCTCAGTGCGGCGGTAGAAGCCGTCAGGGCCGTACAGGGCCGTCTCCGTGGCCTCGCGCCAGCCTCGCGGGACGCCCGCCCCGCCACCGTCGTCGTCATACGTCACAGCCCGCAGGCTAAGGGGGCCTCCACCTTGGGGAGTACACGCACTCCACACGGATCGCACCTCCGGTTGACCCCGGGGTGCCGTCGGCCTGCCTACGCTGGGTTACGTGCAGCGCCTCTATGACTTTCTCCGCAGACACCCGACATGGGTCGACGGCTTCTGGGCCTTCGTCCTGCTCGGGATCTCCGGGATCGGTCTGGTGTCCATGTCCGACACGAACGGCTACGCGCCGGGCGTCATGGCGATCCCGGTCGCCCTCGGACTCTCCCTGGTGGTCGCGCTGCGCCGGAGGGCGACCGAGCAGATGCTCGTGCTCGTCACCGTCATCGGCGTCTTCCAGCTCGTCTTCGACGTGGAGACGATGCCCGCGAACTTCGCCATGCTGGTGATCATCTACACGGCGGCGGCCGACGGGGCGCGGTGGGCCTCGCGGTTCGCGCTGGTGGGCGGCCTCTGCGCGGCTCCGCTCTCGATGATGCGGTGGACCCCGCAGGACGTCTCCGTCGCCGGCAGCGTCCTCTTCACGATCTTCCAGATCGTCCCCTTCGCGCTCGCCTGGGTGCTCGGCGACTCCATCCGCACCCGCCGCGCCTACCTGGCCCAGCTGGAGGAGCGCGCCGACCGCCTGGAGAGGGAGCGCGAGGCGCAGTCGAAGGTCGCGGTCGCCGCCGAGCGGGCCCGCATCGCCCGCGAGCTGCACGATGTCGTCGCGCACAACGTCTCGGTGATGGTGGTCCAGGCCGACGGCGCCGCGTACGTCATGGATACCGCGCCCGACCAGGCCAAGAAGGCCCTGGAGACGATCTCGGGCACCGGCCGCCAGGCCCTCGCCGAGATGCGCCGCCTGCTCGGCGTGCTGCGCACGGGGGAGCCCGAGGAGGGTTCCGAGTACGTCCCGCAGCCCGACGTCGAACAGCTCGACGAGCTGATAGAGCAGGTGCGCACGTCCGGTCTGCCCGTCGACTACAAGGTCGAGGGCACCCCGCGCCCGCTGCCCAGCGGCGTGGAGCTGACCGCGTACCGCATCGTGCAGGAAGCGCTCACGAACACGCGCAAGCACGGCGGCGCGAACGCGGGTGCGAGCGTGCGCCTGGTCTACTTCGACGACGGCCTCGGGCTGCTCGTCGAGGACGACGGCAAGGGCGCCCCGCACGAGCTGTACGAGGACGGCGGCGCCGACGGCCGCGGGCACGGCCTGATCGGCATGCGCGAGCGCGTCGGCATGGTCGGCGGCACGCTGGACGCCGGGCCGCGCCCCGGCGGCGGCTTCCGGATCAGCGCGCTTCTGCCGCTCAAACCAGCACACTGAACTCGACCATGTCCGGCGATGACACCTGTCACCGGCCGCCACCTGCCCGTCCGTTCGCCCGACCCGTTCTCTGACCCCTCGAAGGGACTCCCTTGATGTCGATCCGCGTGATGCTCGTCGACGACCAGGTGCTGCTGCGCACCGGGTTCCGGATGGTGCTGGCCGCGCAGCCGGACATGGAGGTCGTCGCGGAGGCGGGTGACGGTGTCGAGGCCCTGGAGGTGCTGCGCGCGACCAAGGTCGACGTGGTGCTGATGGACGTACGCATGCCGAAGCTGGACGGCGTCGAGACGACCCGGCGCGTCTGCCAGGACCCGAACCCGCCGAAGGTGCTGATCCTGACCACCTTCGACCTCGACGAGTACGCCTTCTCGGGGCTGAAGGCGGGCGCCTCCGGGTTCATGCTCAAGGACGTGCCCCCGGGCGAGCTGCTCGCCGCGATCCGCTCCGTGCACAGCGGCGACGCGGTGGTCGCGCCCTCCACCACGCGCCGTCTGCTCGACCGCTTCGCGCCGATGCTGCCGAACGCGGGCGGGCAGCCGCAGCACAAGGAGCTGGAGCGCCTGACGGGCCGTGAGCGCGAGGTGATGGTCCTCGTCGCGCAGGGCCTGTCGAACGGCGAGATCGCGGCGCGGCTCGTCCTCTCGGAGGCCACCGTGAAGACGCACGTCGGCCGCATCCTGACCAAGCTGGGGCTGCGGGACCGGGTGCAGGTCGTGGTCCTCGCGTACGAGACGGGGCTCGTGCGGGCCGGGGGCAACTCCTAGGCCGCCCGGGCAGGCCCTAGCGCAGGACGCCCTCGATGAAGTCGCTGCCCAGCCGTGACACCACGCTGATGTCCAGCTGGTGCTGCACATAGCGCCCTCGGCGGCGCGTGGTGATCAGGTCGGCCTTCTTCAGGACGCTCAGGTGCCGGGATATCTCCGGCGCCGTCATGCCGTGCGCGTCGGCCAGCTCGCTGGTGGTGTACGACCCGCGCGCGAGGTGGCGGCACAGGCGCATCCGCACTGGGTGGGCGAGCGCGGACATGCGGCGGGTCAGCTGCTCCACGGTGGGCGGGGCGGTGAGGCCGGGGGCGCTGATGGGGTACGTGATGGTGGCCTGCCAGTCCCTGCGGTGCAGCACCATCAGATGCGGCCAACCCAGGCTGGTCGGGACGAGCACCAGGCCGCCGGGGCCCGTGGTCGTATGCCCCGTGGTGATCTTGTCGACCGTGATGCGGTCGCCGCTCTCGTCCAGGGAGACCGCCCCGGATATCGCCTTCAGGGCCTCCGCAAGGCCCTTGCGCCGCAGCAGCTCGGTCTTGTGGCGGGCGTCCGCGGCCAGTTGATGGCTCAGCCGGGCCCAGGTGTCGGCGAAGAACGCGTCCTCGCAGTCCTCCAGGAGCTGGCGCAGCCACGCGCGCACGGCCGGTGGCTCGTCCAGGAGCCGCTGGGTGAACCGCACCTGCTGGGGGCCCCGGGCGGCCGCCAGGTCCAGCGCGCGCCGCTGCACGGCGGGGTCGCCCAGGATGGCGCGGTCCGGCTCCGAATGCGACGTCGACTGGCAGGTGAACTCCAGGGCGGCGTCCACGAACTGCTCGTCCGTCAGCTTGTCCAGCAGGTCCAGCTCCTCGGCGAGCGTGGCCCCGGGGAGCGCGCTCTGCCCCGGGATGCCCGCGAAGGGCGCGAACACGTCCGAGAACGCCGAGCGCCACAGGAAGTCGGCCTCGCACAGACGGTCCGCCAGGCACGGCTCAAGGCGCGCAGAGACGGCCGTCACCCAGCCCTGGAGCCCCGGGTGGTGGCCCGGCTCGGAGAGCGCGTGCAGCGCCATGCCCAGCTCGGCGAGGGGCGAGGGCACGACATGGATCCGCTGGTGGGACAGCCCGCTGATGTCGATGCTCACGCTCATGTCCCCATGGTGCACCGCGCCACTGACAGCGCGGCCGTCGATTGACGAGCGCCGTCAATCGACGCGACGGGGACGGGCTCACGGGAGCACTCTGAGGTCATCGCCCGGAGCCGTCGAAGCCTCCGGGCCGCGTCCTCCCCCTCTCCACTCCCTCCCCCCTCCCCCTCTCTATTCCCCTCCCACTCCTCGCTCCCACGGGGCCATCCCTGGGACAGCGCGGCCCTTTAATGCCCGATAAGTAACACTTGTACCGAGAGGCGATACGTCATGAGCGTCACCCAGCAGTACCTGCTCGACACCTACCGGGCCGCCCAGCACGGCGAGCCGGCGGCGCCCGCGCCCGGCCACCACGACTGGCAGGTCGTCCGCGAGGTCCGCGACTACGGCCGCTTCCGCGCGGTCGTGGAGGAACGCCCCGCCCGCGGCAGGCTCCGCGCCGCCCTGGCCCGCCTCGCGCGAGGCGGCCGCCTCAGCGGGGGAGCCGTCGCACGAACTCCGCGACCGCTTCCTTGACGTCGTCGGCCGTCCATCCCAGGCCCTCCTCGGTCACGGTGACCTCCGTGACCGAGAGGCCGGGCGGCCCGTCCGCGGACCAGCGGCCGAACAGAAAGGTCTTCGTCTCCTCGGCCTGCCCCAGTGCGGCCTCCTCCAGCACGCCGGGCGCGTACGGCAGCCACACCTGGAACTGGTGGGTGTGCGGCCGCCGCGGATGTACGCGCGACCAGGGCACCCCGGCTGCCGTGAACCCCTCGTGCAGCGCCTGTGCCACCACGCGCGCGTGGGCGACGTAATCGGGCAGGCGCGGCAGGACCCGTTCCAGGCCGAGCAGGGCCGAGACAGCGGTCGGGAACTGCTGGAACAGCCGTCCCCCGTACCGGTGGAGCCACACCCTCGCCTCCTCGACCAGCGTGTGCGGCCCGGCGAGCGCGGCCCCGCTCAACCCCTCCAGGGACTTGTAGAACGACACGTACACGGTGTCCGCGAGCCCCGCGATCTCCGTCAAGGGGCGGCCGAAGTGCTGCGTGCACTCCCACAGGCGGGCGCCGTCGATGTGCACGACCGCGTCCCGTTCGCGTGCCGCCTCCACGACCGCCTCCAGCTCCTCCCATGAGGGCAGGACGAAACCGGCGTCCCGGAGCGGAAGTTCTAGCATCAACGCCCCGAAGGGCTCGGGAAAGTCGCGCACTTCATCGGCCGTGGGCAGGCGCGGCTCGTCCGTGGGGTGCACCGTGCGCAGTCCGCTGACCGTGGGGAAGGCGTCCCCTTCGTGGAGTTCGGGGTGCGCCCTGGGGTGCAGCGCCACGGTCGCGTTCCCGGTGCGGCCCGCCCAGCAGCGCAGGGCGACCTGCTGGGCCATCGTGCCGGTCGGGAAGAAGACGGCCGCCTCCTTGCCGAGCAGGCGCGCGACCCGCTCCTCCAGGGTGGCGACGACACCGTCCCCGTAGACATCGGACGCCTCGTCCGCGCCGACGATCCCAGGAGCGGCCGCCGCGAGCGCCGAGAACCGTTCGGTCAGCGGGATGTGCAGGGGCGAGCGGTGCAGGGTGCGGGTGGCCGCACGGGCCGCCGCCGAGCGCCTGGCACGGGTGTCCTGTGTCGCTTCGTTCGCAGTCATCCTCCGAGAATGGCCCGCCCGGCGGCACCAGTCATATGAATAGCCACAGCCTGTGGACAGCGGAAGACGCGGCGCCGACCAATCGCGTTAGCATGACGAGAAATCGTCCGGTACCCCGAGCGGACTGGAACGGAAGGCGTCATCGCGTGAACGCATCGCATCAGCCAGACCCGCGGGAGCGCCCCGCGAGGCTCACGGTGGGAGTCGTGGGAGCGGGCCGCGTCGGCCCCGCGCTCGCCGCGGCGCTCCAGCTCGCCGGGCACCGCCCGGTGGCCGCGTCCGGGGTCTCCGACGCCTCCGTGCGCCGCGCCGCCGCCATGCTGCCCGACGTGCCCCTCGTCCCTCCCGCCGAGGTCCTGGAGCGGGCCGATCTGGTGCTCCTGACCGTGCCCGACGACGCCCTGCCCGGCCTGGTCGAAGGCCTCGCGGAGACCGGCGCGGTCCGCCCCGGCCAGCTCCTCGTGCACACCTCCGGGCGGTACGGCACCAAGGTCCTCGACCCCGCCCTGCGGGCCGGCGCCCTGCCGCTCGCGCTGCACCCCGCCATGACGTTCACCGGCACCCCCGTCGACGTCCAGCGCCTGGCCGGATGCTCCTTCGGCGTGACCGCGCCCGAGGAGCTGAGGCTGGCCGCGGAGGCCCTGGTCATCGAGATGGGCGGCGAGCCCGAGTGGATCGCCGAGGAGAACCGCCCGCTGTACCACGCGGCGCTCGCCCTGGGCGCGAACCACCTGGTCACCCTGGTCGCCGAATCCATGGAGCTGCTGCGCGACGCGGGCGTGGAGGCCCCCGACCGGATGCTCGGCCCGCTGCTCGGCGCCGCCCTGGACAACGCGCTGCGGTCGGGCGACGCGGCCCTCACCGGCCCCGTCGCACGCGGCGACGCCGGTACGGTCGCCGCCCACGTCGCCGAGTTGCGCAAGCACGCCCCGCAGACCGTCGCCGGATATCTGGCGATGGCCCGCGCCACCGCCGACCGCGCCCTCGCCCACGGACTGCTCAAGCCCGAGCTGGCCGAAGACCTCCTCGGCGTACTCGCCAACGGCGCCGACGGGACCGGCGGAGCCGAAGGAGGCAGCCGATGACCACCGCCCTCCTGCACACCGCCGACTCCCTGCGCACCCGCGCGCGTGACGGCCGCCGAACCGTCGTCATGACCATGGGCGCCCTGCACGACGGGCACGCCTCGCTGATCCGCGCGGCCCGCCGTATCGCGGGCCCCCAGGGCGAGGTCGTCGTCACGGTCTTCGTGAACCCCCTCCAGTTCGGCGCCGGAGAGGACCTCGACCGCTACCCCCGCACCCTCGACGCCGACGTCAAGATCGCCGAGCAGGCGGGCGCGGACGTCGTGTTCGCCCCCGGCGTCGAGGAGGTCTACCCCGGCGGAGAGCCCCAGGTCCGGGTGAGCGCGGGCCCCATGGGCACGGTCCTCGAAGGGGCCACGCGCCCCGGACACTTCGACGGCATGCTCACCGTCGTCGCCAAGCTGCTGCACCTCACCCGGCCCGACGTGGCCCTGTTCGGGCAGAAGGACGCCCAGCAGCTCGCCCTGATCCGCCGTATGACCCGCGATCTGAACTTCGACGTGGAGATCGTCGGCGTCCCCACCGTGCGCGAGGACGACGGTCTGGCCCTCTCCAGCCGCAACCGCTACCTCTCGCCGGAAGAGCGGCGCACCGCGCTCTGCCTCTCCCGGGCGCTCTTCGCGGGCCGCGACCGGCACGCCGCGCAGGAGGCGCTGCGCGCCCGCGCCGCGAGCGCGCCCGCCACGCTCGCGCGTGCCGACGCCCTCAGCGCGATCGGCGAGTCCCGCGCGGCGGCCGACGCCCACGCCGTGGCGCAGTCCGCGGCGCCCTCGGCGCCCGGCGGGCCCGCCGCCGTCGTCGCCGCCGCCCGGCAGGTCCTCGACGACGCCGCACGCCTGAGCCCCCCGCTCGAGCTGGACTACGTGGCGCTCGTGGACCCCGCCGACTTCACCGAGGTCCGCCCGGGCCACACCGGCGACGCCGTACTCGCCGTGGCCGCCAAGGTCGGCTCGACCCGGCTGATCGACAACCTCCCGCTGACCTTCGGAGCCGCCGTATGAGTGCCACCGGAATACGGCTGCACGCCCCCGCGCCGGGTTGGTCCCTGGACGCCGACATCGTCGTCGTCGGCTCCGGAGTGGCCGGTCTGACCGCCGCGCTGCGCTGCTCGGCCGCCGGCCTGCGGACGGTCGTGGTGACCAAGGCCCGCCTGGACGACGGCTCCACGCGCTGGGCCCAGGGCGGCATCGCCGCGGCGCTCGGCGAGGGCGACACCCCCGAACAGCACCTGGAGGACACGCTGGTGGCGGGCGTGGGCCTGTGCGACGAGGAGGCCGTGCGCACCCTCGTCACCGAGGGCCCCGACGCCGTACGCCGCCTCATCGAGACCGGCGCCCACTTCGACACCGGCCCTGAGGGCGCCATCGAGCTGACCCGCGAGGGCGGCCACCACCGCCGCCGCATCGCGCACGCGGGCGGCGACGCGACCGGCGCGGAGATCTCCCGCGCCCTCGTCGAGGCGGTACGCGCGCGTGGCATCCCGACCGTCGAGAACGCCCTGGTGCTCGACCTCCTGACGGACGCCGACGGCCGCACCGCCGGCGTCTCCCTGCACGTCATGGGAGAGGGCCAGCACGACGGCGTGGGCGCCGTCCACGCCCCCGCGGTGGTCCTCGCCACCGGTGGCATGGGCCAGGTCTTCGCGGCGACCACCAACCCGTCCGTGTCCACCGGCGACGGCGTCGCGCTCGCCCTGCGCGCGGGCGCCGAGGTCTCCGACCTCGAATTCGTGCAGTTCCACCCCACCGTGCTCTTCCTCGGCTCCGACGCCGAGGGCCAGCAGCCGCTGGTCTCCGAAGCGGTGCGGGGCGAGGGCGCGCACCTCGTCGACGCCGACGGCGTGCGCTTCATGGTCGGCCAGCACGAGCTGGCCGAGCTGGCCCCCCGCGACATCGTCGCCAAGGGCATCACGCGCCGCATGCAGGAGCAGGGCACCGATCACATGTACCTGGACGCCCGGCACTTCGGCGCCCACATGTGGGAGAACCGCTTCCCGACGATCCTCGCCGCCTGCCGCGCCCACGGCATCGACCCGGTCACCGAGCCCATCCCCGTCTCCCCGGCCGCGCACTACGCCTCCGGAGGCGTCCGCACCGACCCGCACGGCCGCACCACCGTCCCGGGCCTGTACGCCTGCGGAGAGGTCGCCTGCACCGGCGTGCACGGCGCCAACCGCCTCGCCTCCAACTCCCTCCTCGAAGGCCTCGTCTACGCCGAGCGGATCGCCGCCGACATCGCGGCCCAGCACGCCGAGAACGCCCTCCGCGCGCGCGTGCCCGCCCCCGTCGCCCAGCCGGAGACCCCGACCCACCCCCTGCTCCCGCCCGAGGCCCGCTTCGCCATCCAGCGCGTCATGACCGAGGGCGCCGGTGTGCTGCGCTCGGCCGCGTCCCTCACGGAGGCGGCCGCCCGGCTGGCCCGCATCCACGCCGAGGCCGCGGGCGCGCTCGCCGAGGACGGCAAGACCGCCGAGCCCGGCGTCGACACCTGGGAGACCACCAACCTCCTGTGCGTCGCCCGCGTCCTGGTCGCCGCCGCCCAGCGCCGCGAGGAGACCCGCGGCTGCCACTGGCGCGAGGACCACGCCGACCGCGACGACGAGGTCTGGCGGCGCCACATCGTCGTACGCCTGAACCCGGACAGGACCCTCGCGGCCCACACCACCGAGACCGCAGACTTCCCTCCCACCCGTCCCACTCCCAGTCCCCAGGAGCAGTGACCGTGAGCACCCCCGACGACCTCCCCCTCACCCCCGCCGGCGGTGGCTGCGGCGATGCCTGCGGCTGCGGCGGCGACGACGCGTTCGACCCCCTGGAGTGCGGTCTCGACCCCGCTCTCGCGCGACTGCTCGCCGAGGCGGGCCTCGACCCCCTCCAGATCGAGGACATCGCGCACATGGCCATCGAGGAGGACCTGGCGGGCGGCGTGGACGTGACCACGGTCGCCACCATCCCCGAGGACGCCGTCGCCACCGCCGACTTCACCGCGCGCGAGGCGGGCACCGTCGCGGGTCTGCGCGTCGCGGAGGCGGTCATGTCCGTCGTATGCGAAGAGGAGTTCGAGGTCGAGCGGCACGTCGAGGACGGTGACCGCGTCGAGGCGGGCGACACGCTGCTGAGCGTCACCACCCGCACCCGCGACCTGCTCACCGGCGAGCGCAGCGCCCTGAACATCCTGTGCCGCCTCTCCGGCATCGCGACCGCCACGCGCGCGTGGGCGGACGTTCTCGACGGCACGAAGGCGAAGGTCCGCGACACCCGCAAGACGACGCCGGGCTACCGCGCCCTGGAGAAGTACGCCGTGCGCATGGGCGGCGGCGTCAACCACCGCATGTCGCTCTCCGACGCGGCGCTCGTCAAGGACAACCACGTGGTCGCCGCGGGCGGCGTGGCGCAGGCCTTCAAGGCCGTACGCGAGCAGTTCCCCGACGTGCCGATCGAGGTCGAGGTCGACACGCTCCACCAGCTGCGCGAGGTCGTGGACGCGGGCGCCGACCTGATCCTCCTGGACAACTTCACGCCGGGCGAGACCGGGGAGGCCGTCGCCCTCGTCGGCGGCCGCGCCTTCCTGGAGTCCTCGGGCCGCCTCACCCTGGAGAACGCCCGCGCGTATGCCGACACGGGCGTCGACTATCTGGCGGTGGGCGCCCTGACCCACTCCTCCCCGATCCTCGACATCGGCCTCGACCTGCGGGAAGCGGTGCGTGACTGATGCTGCTGACGATCGACGTGGGGAACACGCACACCGTCCTCGGCCTCTTCGACGGCGAGGACATCGTCGAGCACTGGCGCATCTCCACCGACGCCCGCCGCACGGCGGACGAACTGGCCGTGCTGCTCAACGGCCTGATGGGCATGCACCCGCTGCTCGGCGAGGAGCTGGGCGACGGCATCGACGGCATCGCGATCTGCTCGACCGTCCCCTCGGTCCTGCACGAGCTGCGCGAGGTGACGCGCCGCTACTACGGAGACGTGCCCGCCGTCCTGGTGGAGCCCGGCATCAAGACCGGCGTCCCGATCCTCATGGACAACCCCAAGGAGGTCGGCGCCGACCGCATCATCAACGCGGTCGCGGCGGTCGAGCTGTACGGCGGCCCGGCGATCGTCGTCGACTTCGGCACGGCCACGACGTTCGACGCGGTCTCCGCGCGCGGGGAGTACGCGGGTGGCGTCATCGCCCCCGGCATCGAGATCTCCGTGGAGGCCCTGGGGGTACGCGGCGCGCAGCTCCGCAAGATCGAGCTGGCACGCCCGCGGAGCGTCATCGGCAAGAACACCGTCGAGGCCATGCAGGCGGGCATCCTGTACGGGTTCGCGGGCCAGGTCGACGGGGTCGTGAACCGGATGGCGCGCGAGCTGGTGGGCACGGGCGGTGACCCCGAGGACGTCACGGTGATCGCGACGGGTGGGCTGGCGCCGATGGTGCTGGGGGAGGCGTCGGTGATCGATGAGCACGAGCCGTGGCTCACGCTTATCGGGCTTCGCCTGGTCTACGAACGGAACGTCTCCCGAGCTTAGGGGCTGGCGGGGCCCCTGGCGGGGGACAGGTGATCTCGCACCTTCGCGCCGTCGTGGCCCCCCTATCCCGCCGCTCCGCGGCGGATGCTTCCCACCCACCCACCCGTTTGCCCCGCGCCGCAGGGGCGGAAGGTAGGGCGAGGGGTGGGATTGCCCCCGCGGCCCCGCCCCCCCCAGACGAACGCAAGGCGAAACCCCGCCCAAGGCGCCCCCGCCAGAACCGGCGCAGACCGAGCCCCAACACGACCCGCCCGCACCCCCCTGATAAGCCGATTTTGTCCGTTTGGCGCGTATCGTCTCCCCATGCCCACGCCCTACGGATCCCGCGGCGGCATGGCCTTCAGCGCGGAGGAGCTGCGTGTGCTCCGTCGCGCCCTGGCCCTGGCCCTGCACCCCAGCCCCGTCCGCAGCCCGGCCCCCGGCTCCGCCCACGTCCCGAGCCCCACTCGCGACGAGGACGTCCGGGACTTCCTGCGCCTCGCCCAATCGGTGGACGAGGCGGTACAGGAGGGCGCCCGGCTCCGCGCCTTCCTGGTGGCCGACCTCGCCCGCTACCGGGCCGCCCTGCCCGGCACCGCCGCCGGCTACCTCGCACTCCTCGACGATGTGCTCGGCGCCGGTTACCAACCGGGCCCCGACGACCTCGCGGCCCTGCGCGCCCTGCGCGGCAACCCCGCCGCGGCCGCGCTGCTCGACCGCTGCCGGACCCTCGCCGAGCGCTCCGTCCGCGCCCGCCTCGCCGGCCACGCAGTCCCGGCGCCGGAACGCCCCCGCATGCCCGCGCCCCGCACACACCTCCTCGCCCTGCCCGGCGGCCTGGGCGCCGCGGAGAAGGAGACCTCCCGCCCGGTCCCCACCCCGGCCGAGGTCTTCCCGCCCAAACGCCCCACGCCCGCCGCACCCGCACCCGCACCCGCGTCCCCGACGCCCTCCGCGCCCCCGGAACCGGCGCCCCCCGCCCCCACGCCCGCGGACCCCTCGCACCAGCTCGCGGCGGGCTAGCTACTCTGGGGGGCATGGACTACGTTTCCGCGCTCCTGCCCCCCGTAGTGATGGCCGTGTTCTTCGGCGGTCTCATCGTGACGATCGTCAAGACCCAGGGCGGCGCCAACAAGGCCAAGGAGGACGCGGCGGCCGACGCCGCGATCACCCGCGCCGAAGCCGTCCGCCAGGCACCGAAGACCGGCGGCGCCTGACCCCGCACACACCACCGACCAGGGCGTACGACTCGCGACCTCGCCGAGCCGTGCGCCCTTGTTGTTGTGCGATGTCGCGTAATGTCGCGTAATTAGGCGTACGCCACGTCCCTCACGCATCACGCCAATAGTGACGTCTCCCACTATTGTTCAACTGTGCCTCGTCCATTGGGAGAACTCGAAGACTCCGTCATGACACGGGTGTGGAAGTGGAACCGCCCCGTGACCGTTCGAGAAGTCCTGGAAGACCTTCAGCAGGAACGGTCCATCGCCTACACGACCGTGATGACCGTTTTGGACAATCTCCATCAGAAGGGCTGGGTGCGTCGCGAAGCGGAAGGCCGGGCCTATCGATATGAGGCGGTCTCCACTCGTGCCGCCTACGCGGCCGCACTGATGAACGAAGCCTGGTCGCAGAGCGACAACCCCGCAGCCGCACTCGTCGCCTTCTTCGGCATGATGTCGGAGGAACAGCGGGAAGCGCTGAGCGACGCCATGCGTATCGTCCAAGGCCCGGAGAACCCCGGCGCGGCGGAGCGCGGCGCAGAGCGATAGCGTCCGCTCATGGCAGCAGAGGTCCCCGAACTCAGCGAACTCAGCGCAAAAGCGGTCTCCGTCCGCAGGGCGCGAACCTCCGATGTACCGGCCGTGCGCAGGCTCCTCGACTCCTACGTCCGCGAGCGCATCCTCCTCGACAAAGCGACGGTGACTCTTTACGAGGACATCCAGGAGTTCTGGGTCGCGGAACGGGACGACAACGCCGAGTTGGTCGGCTGCGGGGCCCTGCACGTGATGTGGGAAGACCTCGCGGAAGTACGCACCCTGGCGGTGAATCCCGAGGTCAAGGGCGTCGGGGTGGGGCATCAGCTGCTCGGGAAGTTGCTGCAGACCGCCCGGTGGCTCGGTGTGCGCAAGGTTTTCTGTCTGACCTTCGAAGTCGACTTCTTCGCCAAGCACGGCTTCGTGGAGATCGGCGAGACTCCGGTCGACGGAGATGTCTACAGCGAGCTGCTGCGTTCCTATGACGAGGGCGTCGCGGAGTTCCTCGGCCTCGAACGAGTGAAACCGAACACCTTGGGCAACAGTCGGATGCTTCTGCATCTGTGATCGCCACTGTGGTATTCCGGGCCGCCTCGTGCCCCGGTGGCCTATGTCCGAAACGCGCATGTTTCCAGGCTTCTCGGGGTCCCGGGTCTCTCCCAGGGGTTTGTGTTTTTCCGGCAAAAGCGGTTTGCTTTCCGACGTACTGCAGTACTGCATATAACAGGGGCCGGTGAATCGGTGGCGTACGCCGCCCGGACCGGCCTCCAAGTTATCGATGAAAGGAAATCCAGTGGCACAGAAGGTTCAGGTCCTTCTTGTCGATGACCTCGACGGTGGCGAGGCGGACGAGACCGTGACGTTTGCGTTGGACGGCAAGTCCTACGAGATCGACCTCACCACGGCCAACGCGGACAAGCTCCGTGGCGCCCTGGAGGACTTCGTCAAGGCCGGTCGGCGTACCGGCGGCCGTGGCTCGGGCGGCCGCGGCAAGGCGCGCTCGGCGGCGGCGAGCGGTGGTCAGGACACCGCCGCGATCCGCGCCTGGGCGAAGGAGAACGGTTTTGAGGTCAACGACCGGGGCCGTGTTCCCGCCTCGATCCGCGAGGCCTACGAGAAGGCCAACGGCTGACGGCTGCGACGGCGCAGCCTGACCCGGTGGCACTGCGTCGCAGCCGTGTCCACGAGCCGTACGAGATCGGAGCCCACGGCGGGGTCGCTGTGGTGCGCGGTCCCGCCTCCCCCCACCGCGGGCAGGGACACGAGCGCCGGCAGCGTCGGCTCCACCTCGCACCCGGGCTCCGGGGGTCGCAGCCATACGGCGGCCCCCCGTGAGCCGGACCACCCCGGAGGCGTGGGCGCGTCGATCCGCCCGCCCGCACCGACGGCGGTGAGGCCGAGGGGGATGTCCCCCCACTCCAGCCAGTCGAGCAGCCCCGGCAGCTCGTCCGCGCTCCCCGCGCTCACCAGCAGCCGCATCGTTTCCCCGCACAGCGCGACCGGCGCCTTCGGTCCGAGGTGGCGCAGCGCGGCGAAGCCCGCTTCCGCGGGTAGTTCCAGGACGTCGAAGCGCAGCCCCGTCAGCAGGCGCACCGGGCCGGGTTCGGGCGCGGTCGCCCAGCCGAGCCGGTTCTCGTACCACTGGCGCACCGGGTCGCTCTGCTCGACCGGCGTGCGGGGCTGAGGAACTGTGGGGGCCATGTCCCAGCAACAGCCGGAAGGCCGTCGGGGTTACGCGCGGTCGCGGACCGGATGCGCACGGTGGCCGGAAAAGGAGCGTGAGGGCGTGTTCGGCGGCGCAAGGGTGTTCGCCCGTAGCGGAGGGAACCGGGGCGCGCCGCATGGAGTGTGAGTCCTTGCGGGTAAGACATCCCTAGTGGGGAGGGGCGACACGCGGTCTTCGGCGTCTCACGTTCGCCATCGGCGTACTGATGGTGAGGGTATCTGCCTGGCCTGCGGGAACATCGTCTCGCACCATCGGGTTGGAGCTGTTGTCGGCGTTCGAGGTCAGGACTTCCCCCGTGAAGGGGGCCGGGTGTCGGCAGTTGGAATGAGCGGTCCCCGCTTGCGGGACTAAGCTGCGGAAGGACAGGGAGGGGACCGACCCCTTACTGCCTGACCGCTCTGAGGAGCGATTAACGATGTTCGAGAGGTTCACCGACCGCGCGCGGCGGGTTGTCGTCCTGGCTCAGGAAGAAGCCCGGATGCTCAACCACAACTACATCGGCACCGAGCACATCCTCCTGGGCTTGATCCACGAGGGCGAGGGTGTCGCCGCTAAGGCCCTGGAGAGCCTCGGGATTTCGCTCGAGGCGGTCCGCCAGCAGGTGGAGGAGATCATCGGTCAGGGCCAGCAGGCCCCGTCCGGGCACATCCCCTTCACCCCCCGTGCCAAGAAGGTCCTGGAGCTGTCGCTCCGCGAGGCCCTTCAGCTGGGCCACAACTACATCGGCACGGAGCACATCCTGCTCGGCCTGATCCGCGAGGGCGAGGGCGTCGCCGCCCAGGTCCTGGTCAAGCTGGGCGCCGATCTCAACCGGGTGCGGCAGCAGGTCATCCAGCTGCTCTCCGGTTACCAGGGCAAGGAGACCGCCACCGCCGGCGGTCCTGCCGAGGGCACGCCCTCCACGTCCCTGGTGCTCGACCAGTTCGGCCGGAATCTGACCCAGGCCGCCCGTGAGTCCAAGCTCGACCCGGTCATCGGGCGCGAGAAGGAGATCGAGCGGGTCATGCAGGTCCTGTCCCGCCGTACGAAGAACAACCCGGTCCTCATCGGTGAGCCCGGCGTCGGCAAGACCGCCGTCGTCGAGGGCCTCGCCCAGGCCATCGTCAAGGGCGAGGTGCCCGAGACCCTCAAGGACAAGCACCTCTACACCCTGGACCTCGGCGCGCTGGTCGCGGGATCGCGCTACCGCGGTGACTTCGAGGAGCGCCTGAAGAAGGTCCTCAAGGAGATCCGCACCCGCGGCGACATCATCCTGTTCATCGACGAGCTGCACACGCTGGTCGGTGCGGGTGCCGCCGAGGGCGCCATCGACGCCGCTTCGATCCTGAAGCCGATGCTGGCCCGCGGTGAGCTGCAGACCATCGGCGCCACCACGCTCGACGAGTACCGCAAGCACCTGGAGAAGGACGCCGCGCTGGAGCGCCGCTTCCAGCCCATCCAGGTCGCGGAGCCGTCGCTGCCGCACACCATCGAGATCCTCAAGGGTCTGCGCGACCGGTACGAGGCGCACCACCGCGTCTCGATCACCGACGAGGCGCTGGTCCAGGCCGCCACCCTGGCCGACCGGTACATCTCGGACCGCTTCCTGCCGGACAAGGCGATCGACCTGATCGACGAGGCCGGTTCCCGGATGCGCATCCGCCGGATGACCGCGCCGCCGGACCTCCGCGAGTTCGACGAGAAGATCGCGGGTGTCCGTCGCGACAAGGAGTCCGCGATCGACTCGCAGGACTTCGAGAAGGCCGCTTCCCTGCGCGACAAGGAGAAGCAGCTCCTGGCCGCGAAGGCCAAGCGCGAGAAGGAGTGGAAGGCCGGCGACATGGACGTCGTCGCCGAGGTCGACGGCGAGCTGATCGCCGAGGTCCTGGCCACGGCCACCGGCATCCCGGTCTTCAAGCTGACGGAGGAGGAGTCCTCCCGCCTGCTGCGCATGGAGGACGAGCTGCACAAGCGCGTCATCGGCCAGAAGGACGCCGTCAAGGCGCTCTCGAAGGCGATCCGGCGTACGCGTGCGGGTCTGAAGGACCCGAAGCGTCCCGGCGGCTCGTTCATCTTCGCCGGTCCGTCCGGTGTCGGTAAGACCGAGCTGTCCAAGGCGCTCGCCGAATTCCTCTTCGGCGACGAGGACGCGCTGATCTCCCTCGACATGTCGGAGTTCAGCGAGAAGCACACGGTCTCGCGCCTCTTCGGCTCGCCTCCCGGTTACGTGGGTTACGAAGAGGGCGGGCAGCTGACCGAGAAGGTCCGCCGCAAGCCGTTCTCCGTCGTCCTTTTCGACGAGGTCGAGAAGGCCCACCCGGACATCTTCAACTCGCTCCTGCAGATTCTGGAGGACGGTCGCCTGACCGACTCCCAGGGTCGTGTCGTGGACTTCAAGAACACGGTCATCATCATGACGACCAACCTTGGAACCCGTGACATCTCGAAGGGCTTCAACCTCGGCTTCGCGGCCCAGGGCGACACGAAGTCCAACTACGAGCGGATGAAGAACAAGGTCAGCGACGAGCTGAAGCAGCACTTCCGCCCGGAGTTCCTGAACCGCGTGGACGACGTCGTCGTCTTCCCGCAGCTCAGCCGGGAGGACATCCTCCAGATCGTCGACCTGATGATCACCAAGGTGGATGAGCGCCTCAAGGACCGGGACATGGGCATCGAGCTCTCCCAGTCGGCGAAGGAACTGCTCGCGAAGAAGGGTTACGACCCGGTGCTCGGCGCGCGTCCGCTGCGGCGCACGATCCAGCGCGAGGTCGAGGACACCCTCTCCGAGAAGATCCTCTTCGGCGAGCTGCGTCCGGGCCACATCGTGGTCGTCGACACGGAGGGCGAGGGCGAGACCGCCACGTTCACCTTCCGTGGCGAGGAGAAGGCGGCGCTGCCCGACGTGCCGCCGATCGAGTCGGCCGCCGGCGGCGGCGCGGGCCCGAACCTGAGCAAGGAGGCGTAGCCCTTTCAGGGTGCGCTTGTGGGGGCTGCCCCGGACCGGTTCTTACGGTCCGGGGCAGCCCCTTTCCGTATGCGGGGGCGTTCAGAGTGTGGGCAGGCCGTAGGTCTCGATCTCGATGTGGTCGGGCAGGGCGGAGAGGTCCAGCGGCTGCCTCGCGTCGGGCGCTCCCACGCTGTTGAGGGCCTCCACGTAGAGGCGCTGGAGCCCCGGCATGAGGGTGACGAGGCGTGCCAGCGCGGCGTCCTCGTGGTCGTCGAGGGAGAGGTGAAAGTCCGTGAGGCCGGGCAGGCTCAGCTCCTTGGGCGCGTGAAGGAGGCTGTGGGAGCCGGCGTGCAGTGTGGTGAGCCGGGGCAGGCGGGCGAGCGCCTCCCAGTCGGCGGCCGAGTCCGGGCCATCGCCCAGGAAGGCCACCAGCTCCAACAACGGCCATCTGGGCAGCAGCTCCAGGTCCCGTACGGAGGAGCGGGACCCCGCGAGGCCGAGGAAATTCAGTGGGGCCTCGGCGGGGATCAGCGTCAGACTCCAGGGTTCGCCGGCCTCGAAGACGCTGAAGAGACTCAGCCCGTCCAGGCTGTGCAGCGCTACCAGCCCCTCGGCCGAGAGGTGGGCCGGGGAGTAGGACAGCATCAGGAAGGTGGGCTCGCAGGCGACCAGGAACCGGGAGGCGACCCCGGGGGAGACGCCGACCCTGATGTCCAACCGCTTCGGGTATAGCCCCAGCCGCTCCAGCTCCACGATCTGTTCGTCGCTGCGGAGAGTGAAGTTGATGCCGGACTGGTCGAGGTGGGCGATGACCTGTTCCGCGTATGCGCGGCAGTCGTAGCGGTGCCAGCCCCACAGCAACTGACTGCGGACCAGGAGGCTGGGGTGCCGGGTGAAGTGGGACAGGAACGGGATGGCCGCGTCGGACCGTACGTGGGTCGCGGTGATCGTGACCAGGCGGGCCTCTTCGTCGCTCAGACCGTCGGGGCCGGGGAGCAGGTCGAGCACCATGGGGCCGACCTTCGCGAGTTCGCGGGCGTCCTCGGCGTCACGCGGCGGGATGAGCCCGGCCGTGCGGCGCTCCACCTCCTCCCGTACGGCGGGGGCCAGTTCCGCCGCGTGTTCGAGGCAGGCCGCGGCGAGGAGGTGGACGCGCTTGCGGGAGCGTTCATCGTGGTGTTTGTCTCCGTACGCCAGCAAGTCGCGCAGCAGTTCCGCCCGTTCACGCGGCCTCGCCTGGGCCACCGCCATGCGGATGACGTCCTCCCACTGGTCGTCCGCCGCGTGCCGGGCGAGGAAGCCGAAGTCGCCCTCGTCGACCGCCGCGCGGGCGCCCAGGAAGTCCTGGAAGGTGCGGTGGACGAAGTCGACGGTGTCGGGGCCGGGTTCGCGCAGGAGGCCGCTGCGGTGGAGGAAGTGGGCGTAGACGGCCCGCGCGTCACCGAGCGCGGCCAGCTCCGGTACGGACGGCAGCGCGTCGGCGATGATCGCCTCGGCCCGTGAGCGGTCCAGGACGGTGCGGCCGTTGCGGATCAGCCAGTACGCGAGGCGCTGGAGCAGCTGGAGCTGCGGTTCCTCCCGCAACTCGGGGACGGTCATGTGGCGTTCGCGGTCCCTGCGGACCAGGAGCATGGAGAGGGCGGCCGTGTAGAGGTCCTTGCGGCCCAGGGGGAGGAAGCCCCTGCGGTCCCGGTGCAGGGCGCAGATCAGGCCGCACATCAGGGGGTTGGTGGCCAGGCGGCCCAGATCCGGCTTCGACTTCACGGCCGCGAGGAGCTGACTCTCGTACGCGATGAGGGCCGCGTCCTCGTCGGGCGCGCCCGTGGCCGCCGCGGTGTGCCAGCGCTTGATGAACGCGGCCACCTCGGTCTCGTTCATGGCGGAGAGCGTCAGTTCCGTGAAGCCCTCGTCGGCGAGCCAGTCCGTGCGCACCGCCGAGGGGCGTGAGGTCACCAGCCAGCGGTTGCCGGGGTAGGCGTCGATGAGATCGGTGAGCCACGCGCGCGTGGCGGCGCGTTCGGCCTCCGGGATCTCGTCGATGCCGTCGATCAGGACCAGGGCGCGGCCCGCCGCAAGGACGCGCGCCTCCCAGCCCGCGGGCTGAGTACCGGCGAGCGGGCAGCCGACCGCGGCGAGGAAGTCAGCGGGGGCGGGCAGGCGCTCACCGTGGCGGGTCAGGGTGCGCAGGGGGAGGACGTAGGGGATGCGGTCGTAGAGGTACGTCATGGGGCCCTCGGCCAGCTCCTGGCGGGCGGCGCTCACTGCGAGCCACTGCACGAGGGTCGTCTTGCCGGAACCGGCCTCGCCGCGCAGCAGGACGCGGTCATGGGCGGCGAGCGCCCGGTCGGCGGGGAGCGGGGAGGTGTGCTCGACGACCTCCACCTCTTCCGCGTGGTACTCCCCGCCGGTCAGGAACCGGGTCGTCGCCACACGTCCGGGCGCCGTCGCCTCCAGGGACATGTAGGCCGCGTCCAGCGGCCACTTGCCCGGGGTGCCCGTCAGGTCGATCCCGAAGATGGTCAGCTTGCCGTGCTTCTTCGCGACGTACGCGAGGTAGGGCTCTTCGAAGGCCGCGTCCTGTGCCCCGGGACGCGGGCTGCGGGCGATCAGCTCGTCCACCTTGGCGATGAGTTCGTGCTGGCCCCGGCTCTGCGCGACCAGCGTCGCCGCCGGGAAGGTGGAGCGCTGCGTGAAGAATTGAAGGATGTGCAGGCAGGCCCACTCGGTGACGGAGCCGAGGTAGGAGGAGGCGTCGGCGGAGAGCCCCGCGGTGGCCGGGCGCCCGGCGGCCGACGCGTGCTGGAGGAGGGTGCGGGCCAGCTCGCGGTGGCCGAGGCGGACCGCCTGGACGTCGTCCATGTCGAGGTCGCCGAGGGCCAGGAGCACCCGGGACAGGGCGTCGACGACGGCGTCGGTCTCGTCCGCGGGGAAGGGGCGCTCGCCGGGCGAGCGTATGGAGCGGGTCACCAGCCGCTCGGCGAGGCGGCGCACGTCGGCCTCGGTCAGCACCCGCTTCTCGCCCCGGAACGACACCAGGGAGGAGAGCCGTACGGGCCGCTCGACCAGCCCCGCGCCCGGGCCCTCCCGCACGAACAGCTTCTTGATCAGGGGGGTTAAGGCGCTCGATGCCAGGCGGGTGCCGATGACCGCGGGATCCATGGGGGTGAGCGTAGTGGGCGTCACATCGGCGGCGGGGTGGATCTTCGTGGCCGGTGACATGCCGCACAGGCATTTTGTCCGTTACTAGGCGGAATAGTGGGACGGGCCCGAGGTGCACGCGGGACTTTGGTCCCGCAACCTCCGGGACCTTTGGCGCGTCGGGGGTCGATGGGTGCGGACCCATGGGCAGCAGGCGTCCGGGGGCGGTCCGACGTGGGGTTAAACCCGCTGAGCGACCTGGGATTCCATTGCGGAGTCGCGGGGTAATTGTCCGGATTTGTTGGTGTCAAGAGGTCGAAATGCCGACGCCCGGCTACGGCTTTGGGTAGTAGATGGGGGGTTTGGCAGGGATCGGAGCGCGGGTTACCAAGGGATGGCCGACCCGGCGAAGTGCGGTTCTTGCGGGGCTCCCCCCCGCTCCCGTCCGCCGGGTCTCCTCACGCCCCCTCAGCCTGTGAAGGACGTCCCCATGTCGAAGCGCACCAAGTCCCACCATCCCCGCCCGTCCATGCTCCGTACGCGGGCGGCCGTCGTCGCCGCCGGTCTCGGGGTGTCGACGCTGCTCGGGGCAGGGGTCTCGGTCGCTGCGGAGAGCGCCAAGAGCGGCGGTGCACTGCCCGGCGTCTCCGTGAACCCGGTTCAGGCGCAGGCCGCTGCCCAGGCCAAGGCCGCCGAGAAGGCGAAGCAGGGTGGCGTCAAGAAGGCCGCCGCCAAGGCTCCCGCCTGGGTCCAGCCGGTCGAGCGCTACACGCTCTCCGCGACCTTCGGTCTCGGCGGCAACATGTGGTCGCACAAGCACTCCGGCCAGGACTTCGCCGTCTCGGTCGGCACCCCGGTCGCCGCCGTGCACGGCGGCACCGTCGTCAAGGCCGGCCCCAACGGCGCCGGTGACGGCCCCGCGTACGGCAACGCCGTCGTGATCAAGCACAGCAACGGCACGTACTCGCAGTACGCGCACCTCTCGAAGGTCGACGTCCGCGTCGGGCAGAACGTCACCACTGGCCAGCGCGTCGCCCTCTCCGGCAACACCGGCAACTCCAGCGGCCCGCACCTGCACTTCGAGATCCGTACGACCCCCAACTACGGCACCGCCGTCGACCCCGTCGCCTTCCTGCGCTCGGTGGGCGTCAAGGTCTGACGACGGGAATTCCGGCGGGCGGTCAATCGCCCGAGTGGGCCTGCGTGACCAGGTCGATGGCGACTTCGAGGATGGCCTTCCGCTTCTCCTCGGGGTCGCCATCGATGTCCTTGAGCACGAACATCCCGCCGTGCATGGTGAACAGCGCGCTGAAGCACCGCACCTGGTCGGTCATCGGCGCGTCGGGGTCCTTGAGGATCTCGTAGAGCTCAAACATGCGGTCCTTGAAGCTCTCGCCCGTCTTCAGGTCCCGCATCGTGGCCTGGTTCTCCTGCATGAAGCGGAAGAGCGGCGCCGCGTCGACCAGGATCTCGCTGTAGCGGCGCAGGACCTGCTTCCGGATGGCGAGGGACGGTGGCTGCGGCTGCTCGTGGCCCCAGGCGATCAGCTCGTCGATGGGCCGGGTGAGGTCGTCGAAAATGCTGTTGAGGATGTCTTCCTTGGTCTTGAAGTGGTAGTACAGCGCCGCCTTCGTGACCTCCAGTCGCTCCGCGATCTCACGCAGCGAGGTCTTCTCGTACCCCTGTTCGGCGAAGAGTTCGAGGGCCACGTCCTGGATGCGCTGACGGGTGTTCCCGCGGCGCCGCTGCTTGCCTGTGCCTGTACCCGTGCCCATCGGGGTGCTCCTCGGCTCCATTAACTTACTTGACGCCCGGCTAGTCGGGGATCTACCTTCCCTCAGTGTAGTCAACTAGCCGGGCGGCAAGTAAGGCGCCCGGTGGGGCCCAGGACGGTCCTGGGGTGTGCGGGGAGTGGGGACGATGACGGACAAGACCACGGCGGCAGCCGAACCGGAGCGGGGGAGCGCCGCGCCGCGCGAGAAGGCCGAGCCGCGGCCGCGCAGCGTGCGCGTCGTACTGATGGCGCTGATGATCGCGATGCTGCTCGCGATGCTCGACAACATGATCGTGAGCCCCGCCATGCCGACGATCGTCGGCGACCTCGGCGGCCTGGAGCACCTGTCGTGGGTCGTGACCGGGTACACCCTGGCCACCGCCGCCTCCACCCCGATCTGGGGCAAGGTCGGCGACATGTACGGCCGCAAGGGCGCCTTCCTCACCGCCATAGTGATCTTCCTCGTGGGCTCCGTGCTGAGCGGCATGGCGCAGGACATGGGGCAGCTCATCGGCTTCCGCGCGATCCAGGGGCTCGGCGCGGGCGGTCTGATGGTCGGCGTCATGGCGATCATCGGCGACCTGGTGCCGCCGCGTGAGCGCGGCAAGTACATGGGCATGATGACCGGCGTCATGGCGGTCGCGATGATCGGTGGCCCGCTGGTCGGCGGCACCATCACCGACCACCTCGGCTGGCGCTGGGCCTTCTACATCAACCTGCCGCTGGGCGCCGTGGCCCTCGCCATGGTGACCGCCGTCCTGCACCTGCCCAAGAAGAAGGCACAGGGACGGATCGACTACCTCGGCGCGGCCCTGCTCACCGTCGGCATCAGCGCGCTCGTGCTCGTCACCACCTGGGGCGGCACGGAGTACGCCTGGGACTCGGCCGTGATCATGGAACTCATCGCGATCGGCGTCGCCACGCTCGTCGGCTTCCTCTTCGTACAGAAGAAGGCCGCCGAGCCGATCATGCCGCTGCACATCTTCCGCAGCCGAAACTTCTCGCTGATGGCCGTGATCGGCTTCATCACCGGCTTCGTGATGTTCGGCGCGATGCTCTTCCTGCCGCTCTACCAGCAGTCGGTACAGGGCGCCTCGGCCACCAATTCGGGGCTGTTGCTGCTCCCGATGCTGCTCTCGATGATGGCCGTCTCCATGTTCGCCGGCCGCTACACCACCGCCACCGGCAAGTACAAGGCGTTCCCGATCGTCGGCACCGTACTGATGATCGTCGGGTTCTTCCTGCTGGCCCAGATGGACACCGGGACCTCGCGCCTCACCTCGGGCCTCTACATGGCGGTGCTCGGCGCCGGCATGGGCTTCCTGATGCAGATCACCATGCTGGTCGCGCAGAACAGCGTGGAGATGAAGGACATGGGCGTCGCCTCGTCCTCGGCCACCCTCTTCCGTACGCTCGGCTCCTCGTTCGGCGTCGCGATCATGGGCGCGCTCTTCAACCACCGCGTCCAGGACGTGATGGCCGAGCGCGCCGGTGAGCTGGGCGGCAAGGTCACCGAGGAGTCGGCGCAGCTCGACGCGGCGAGCCTGGCGAAGCTGCCGGAGCAGGTGAGCGACGCGTACAGGTTCGCGGTCTCCTCCGGCACGCACTCGGCGTTCCTGCTGGGCGCGGCCATCGGCGTCGCAGCGCTCCTTGCCTCCCTCTTCGTGAAGGAGACCCCGCTGCGGGGTGCGGGCCCCGCCGACAGCCAGTCCGCGGGCGAGGGGCCGTTGTCAGTGCCGCGTGCCAACATCGACGTATGACCGGATGACGGCGTGACGGCGTGACGGCGTGACCGCATGAGGGCATGACGGCAGTTGGGAGCAGGCCATGATCAAGGGACTCGCCATCTCCACCGTCTGGGTCCTGGACCAGGACCGGGCCAAGGAGTTCTACACCCAGAAGCTCGGTCTCGAGGTCCGTACGGACATGACCATGGGCGACGGCGGCATGCGCTGGCTCACCGTCGGCGCCAAGGACCAGCCCGACGTGGAGCTGACGCTGATGGTGCCGGGCCCGCCGTCTCTGGACGACGAGTCGGCCGAGGCCATGAAGAAGCTGGTCGCCAAGGGGGTCCTCGGCGCGGGCGTCCTGGTCACCAACGACGTCCACGGGGACTACGAGAAGCTGAAGGCGCGCGGCGTCGAGTTCCTCCAGGAGCCGCAGGAGCGTCCGTACGGCACCGAGGCGCTCTTCCGCGACGACTCCGGGAACTGGTTCTCGTTCACGCAGCGCCGCGAGGGCGGCCTGGACTTCGGCAAGGACTGGTCCTGCTGACCCCGGTGAGCCGAGGCTGCACGCCCCCCTGAGGGCTGTCCCTCAGAGGTTGTCCGGCAGCTGCAGGACCGGGAAGCTCCCGGTGTTCGTGGGCGCGTGTTCCGGCAGCCACAGCACGGCGACCGCGCCCTCGGAGCGCTCGCCGGGCGCCGCCCCCGCCGGGCGTACGTTGCGGAAGGTGAGCCGCGCGCCGAGCACCCGCGCCTGGCCCGCGGCGATGGTCAGGCCGAGGCCGTGGCCGTGCCCCGCCCGGTCCGTGCTGCCGGTGCGGAAGCGGCTCGGCCCCTCGTCGAGGAGCGCCTCGGGGAAGCCGGGCCCGTGGTCGCGCACCCGCACCACCCGGCCCTCGACGCTGACCTCGATCGGCGGCTTGCCGTGCTTGGCCGCGTTGGCGACGAGATTGCCGAGGATGCGTTCCAGGCGGCGCGGGTCGGTGGTGACCTGCGACTCGTGCACCACCGTCACCGTCACGTCCGCGGTCAGGGCCGCCATCCGCCGGCTCACGAACTCGCCGAGCGTGATGTCCTGCAACTCGGCCCGCTCGGCCGCGGAGTCGAGCCGGGCCACTTCGAGGACGTCCTCGACGAGCGTGCGCATGGCCTGCGCGCGATCCTTGACCAGCTCGCTCGGCCGGCCGGGCGGCAGCAGCTCGGCCGCCGTGAGCAGCCCGGTCACCGGCGTGCGCAGCTCGTGCGCGATGTCCGCGGTGACCCGCCGCTCGGCCTCCAGGCGCTGCTTGAGGGCGTCGGCCATGGCGTCGACGGCGCTCGCCAGGTCGTCGGTCTCGTCCTTCACGACACCGCCGATGGCGTCGCGGACGCTGACGTCCGTCTGCCCCTGGGCGACCTCGCTCGCCGCCGTCGCCGCCTTGCGCAGCCGCCGCGACAGCTGCCCGCCGATCAGCACGCCGAGCGCGCAGCCGCCGAAGACGACCGAGATCGACCCGATGACCAGCGCCTGGTCGAGGTCCTTCATGACGGTGGCGCTGCGGTCGGTGAAGCGGGAGTGCAGCGAAAGGACGTGCCCGTCGGCGAGCGGCACGGCCGCCCAGATGTCCGGCACCCCGTCGGGCTTGTCCTCGACGAAGGTGGCGCGGCGGCCCTTGAGCACCGTGTGGCGCAGCTCCTCGGGGAGCGCCGGGTCGTCGACCTTCGTACCGAACTGCAGGGTCTGGCGCTGGGAGGCGGAGTAGAGCCGCAGGGCGAACTGGATGCGCTCGTCCTGCACGTCGCGCGCGTTGTCGAGCATCGAGACCCGTGCGGCGTTGTGCACGACCAGGCTCAGGACCACCGCGACCAGCGCGCCGACCAGCGCGATCGCCGCGCTGATCTTCCAGCGCACGCCGGTGCGCAGGCCGGTGCTCAGACGTGAGCGCAGGCCCGCGGGCGAGCTGGATCGGAGCACCTCGTGGGCGCGGCTCCTGAGGCGGCGCCGTACACCGTTCGTCACGCGCCCGCTCACGCCTTGAGCTTGTATCCGAAGCCGCGGACCGTCTCGATGCGGTCCTGGCCCACCTTCGTGCGCAGCCGCTGCACGTGGACGTCGACGACGCGGGTGTCGCCGCCCCAGCCGTAGTCCCAGACACGCTCGAGGAGCTTGTCGCGGGAGAGGACCGTGCCGGGCGCGGAGGAGAACTCCAGGAGCAGGCGCATCTCGGTCGGCGTGAGCGCGACCGGGGCGCCGTCCCTGCGGACCTCCATGCCCTCCGTGTCGATCTCCAGATCGCCGAAGTGCAGTACGCCGCCGTCCGTGGTCGAGCGCTCGTCCACGGCCGTCGTGGCTTGGCCGGAACCGCTCGCGTGTCCGAAGCGGCGCAGGACCGCGCGGATGCGGGCGACCAGGACGGCCCCGTCGAACGGCTTGGTCACGTAGTCGTCGGCGCCCGCCTCCAGGCCGAGCACCACATCGATGGAGTCGGCGCGCGCCGACAGCATGATCACCGGGACGGTCGACTCGTCCCGGATACGGCGGCACAGCGAGACGCCGTCCAGGCCCGGCACCATCACGTCGAGCAGCGCGATGTCCGGCTGGTTGGCGCGGAACGCCTCCAGGCCCGCCAGGCCGTCGGGCATGGCCGTCACCGCGAAGCCGTCACGCTCCAGGGCGAGCTGGGTGGCCTCGCGGATGACGTCGTCGTCCTCGACGAACAGGACATGGGTCTGCTCTGCCATCGGATGTTCTCAGTCCTTCTCGGTGTTTCTCGGGTCTGCCTACGTGTACTCAGTACGTCTACTCCGTACGTACGGCCGTCAACCCGCCTCCGGCGCGGGCTCCTCGCCGCCCACCGCGTTGCTGAAGTCGTTGCGCGTGCGTTCCGTCTCGGTGAAGTGGTGCGAGGACCAGCGATAGGTGATCACTTCCTCGCCGGAGGGGTAGGCCACCGAGTCGCCCTCCTCGTACAGCTGCTTCGTCACCACCAGGTCGCCGCGGTCGATCTCGGTGTAGACGGAGGCCGGCTCCTCGGCCGTAAAGACATTCTCGTACCTGCCGCCCTGGGCGCGATACACATAGCTGCCGATGCCGACGGCGTCCGCGCAGGTCAGCACGTTCACCACGACATCGGCGGCGGTTCCTCCGGTCAGGTTCCCGTACGACACGTCGACCGGGTACGTCTTGCCCGCGCACGGCTTCAGATCCCGTTTGACCGCGGGGCTGACCTTCGGGTCCTCCTTGACGAGCCGCACCGCGTCGATCTTCTTCGGCACGCGGACCGAGGACGACGGGGCGGGCGAGGCGGAGACCACGGGCTCGCTGCGGGCCGGGCCCTCGTCGCGCGCTCCCGAGCCGCCCGTCGAACAGGCGGAGAGCGAAAGACCGAGAGCGGCGAGCCCGGCCACCGCCGTACTCGCCGCCTTCACACTTCTCTTGGCCCGGGGGCCTAGGCCGCGCAACGCTCCCGCTCCTCACGTTCGAGCGCGCTTGCGACCAGCTCCTCGCGGTCCCGGCTCTCCAGCTCCTGGCGGAGGCGGGCGAGCGCCCGGTGCAGCGTGCTCTTGACCGTTCCTGCCGACATGCCGAGTGCGGCGGCCGTCTCCTCTGTGGACATCTGCTCCCAGTGTCGCAGCACGACGACGCTGCGCTGCTTGGGTGCGAGCACCTTCATGATGTCCATCAGCAGAGCGCGGTCCGCGTGCTGTTCGGTGGAGTCTTCCACGCTCGCGTCGGGCAGCTGCTCGGTGGGCACCTCCTCCAGCTTGCGGGCGCGCCACCACTCCGTACGCGTATTGATCATGACGCGGCGCAGATAGGCGTCCGCGAGCCGCTTGTCGGCTATGCCGTCCCAACGGCCGTACGTGCGTACGAGCGCGGTCTGGAGGAGGTCCTGGGCGTCGACGGGGTCCGGAACCAGGCGCCGGGCACTGCGCAGCAGGGCGTCCTGCCGAGTGCGGACGTACTCTTCGAACTCGAGCACCTCGCCGTGCGCCATATCAAACCGCCTCCGTTCCGTCCCCAATGCCGACCGCAAGTCCTTGCCTGTGCGGTACAGGTAAGAAGCTACGGAGGCCGTGTCACGGGGTTGTGCGGAGCAGCCAGCGGGGGGCGCACGGCTGTGCGTAGGTTGTGTAACAGAAGTAGGGCGCGCGTAAACGCCGCCCGCGGGCGGGTGGGCGTCAGGTCAGCGGCAGCCGGTAAAGGCCGTCCGGCAGGGGCTCGACGAGACCGTCCGCGACCAGCCCGTCCAGCGCGCGGGCCCGCTGCACCGGCTCGTCCCACACCCGGTCGAGTACGGCCTGCGGCACGGGCGTTACGGCCTCACGGAGTACGGCGAGCAGCTTGCCCCGCACCTGGCGGTCCGTGCCCGCGTACGTCTGGGTGCGGCGGGCCGGGCCCTCGTGCGCCGGCTTTCCCGCCGTGCGCCAGGCGCAGCGGTCGGCGATCGGGCACCGCGCGCAGTTCTCGTTCTTGGCGGTGCACACCAGGGCGCCCAGCTCCATCGAGGCGGCGGCCCAGCGGGACGCGGTGCGCGCGTCCTCGGGGAGCAGGGCGCGGGCGAGCTTGCGCTCGGCGGCGGTCGTCGCGTTCGGCGGGTTCTGCACGCCGGTCACGGCCCGCGCGAAGACGCGGCGCACGTTCGTGTCGAGGACCGCGTGCCGCTGTCCGTACGCGAACGACGCGACGGCCGCCGCGGTGTACTCCCCGATGCCGGGCAGGGCGAGCAACTGGGCGTGCTGCGTGGGTACGTCGCCGCCGTGCCGCTCCGTTATGGCCACGGCCGCGCCGTGCAGCCGCAGGGCGCGGCGCGGATAGCCGAGCCGCCCCCAGGCGCGGACGGCCTCGCCGGGCGCCTCCTCGGCGAGGTCGGCGGGGCGGGGCCAGCGGGCCAGCCACTGTTCGTACACGGGCAGGACCCGGCTGACGGGCGTCTGCTGGAGCATGAACTCGCTGACCATCACGCCCCACGGCCCGGCGTCCGGGCGCCGCCACGGCAGATCACGGGCGTGGGCGTCGAACCAGGCGATGACGGGGGTGTGGAGGGCGTCCCCGGTGGGCTCGGGGGAGTCCCCCGGGGCGGCCGGGCTGTGCGGCATGGGCTTTGTGGGAGCAGTCATGGCGGGGTCGATCCTGCCATGGCCTCGGCGGTTCTACGGGGTCGTGGGGGCGGGTGTTGTCCCGCGTCCCGCGGGAGGCCGGGCTTTCCGCGGTCCGGCGCGGGTTCTCCTGGGGGGCGGGGGGTGCTTCTTCACCTGCGGCCCGGTGGACCCTTTCCCGCGCTCCGCGCGGGTTCTCCCACACCCACCCGTTACCCCGCACCACGTCCCATCGGGCCGACGCCCGAGCGGGAGCCCGCCTATGCGTTGCCCGGCACCACGCGCCGCCGACCGGTGATTGAGTGGCGCGCCCGCCCACAGGTCGCCGAGCCGCCGTGGGCGGCGCGCCCACCCACCCACTGCCCGCGCCACGCGTCGCTGACCCGGCGCTTGAGCGGCGTGCCTGCCCACCCGTTATCCCCGCGCCACAGACCACCGGCCCGGCGTTCTGGGCGGTGCTCGCCCACTCGTTGTCCCCGCGCCGGGGGGGGGATGGGCGGGTGGGTGGGGAGCTTTCCTCGCCCAGACCGCTGGCCCGGTGTTCTGCGCGGTGCCGGCCCACCCGTTGCCCCGCGCCGGGGGGGATGGGCGGGTGGGTGGGGAGCTTTCCTCGCCCAGACCGCTGGCCCGGTGTTCTGCGCGGTGCCGGCCCACCCGTTGCCCCGCGCCGGGAGGACGGGCGGGTGGGTGGGGAGCTTTCCTCGCCCAGACCGCTGGCCCGGCGTGCTGCGCGGTGCCCGCCCACCCGTTGCCCCGCGCCGGGTGGATGGGCGGGTGGGTGGGGAGCTTTCCTCGCCCAGACCGCTGGCCTGGTGTTCTGCGCGGTGCCCGCCCACCCGTTGCCCCGAGCATTCCCCGCCCGGGGGTGGCGGCACGCCGGGGGCGGTCGGGACCTGACTATCGGCAGGGGTGCCGAGGGGGCGGGGGGAAGTAGCGTCGGGGCGTGGACAGGCGTATGCGGGGCGCATTGGTGGGGACGGCGCTGGCGCTGCCCGCCGGGGCAGCCAACTGGCTGGGGCTGGACGAGCCCCGCTCGGCCCCCGCCCAGCTCACCGCCCTCGCGGCCCTCGCCTGCGCCACCGGCATCCGCAGGGCCAGGCCCCTGCTCGCCTTCCTCCTCGCCGCCGCCCTCGGCCTCCTCACCGCCCCCTCCCTCTTCACCCTCTCCTTCGGCCCGGCCCTCGCCGCCTTCGCCCTGCTCCTCGGCCGCCGCGCGCCCCGCGCCCGCCCCGCGCTCCTCGCCTTCGGCGCCCTCGCCGTCCTCGGCACGGCCAAGATCGCCGTACGTGACGTGGACCCCGTGGTCGAGTGGCTCGTCCTCATGGGGACCCTCGTCTTCGGCACGGTCTTCCCCTGGCTCGCGGGCCGTTACTGGCGCCAGGCCCGCGAACTCGCCGCCGCCGGCTGGACCCGCGCCGACCAGCTGGAGCGCGAGCAGCGCATCGTCGCCGACCGGGCGCGGCTGCGCGAACGGGCCCGTATCGCCCAGGACATGCACGACTCCCTGGGCCACGAACTGAGCCTGATCGCCGTCCGCGCGGGCGCCCTCCAGGTCGCCCCCGACCTCCCGGACCCGCACCGCGAGGCCGTCGCCGACCTCCGCGCGGCCGCCTCGCACGCCACCGACCGGCTGCACGCCATCATCGGCCTGCTCCGCGAGGACGACGACGAGCGGGCCCCGCTCGCCCCGACCGGCGAGAGCGTCGCCGACCTCGTCACCCGCGCCACGGAGTCCGGCCTCCGGATCACCTACGACGATGACCAAGGCGCTGACCAAGGTGATGACCGAGGCGCTGGCCGAGGCGACGACCAACCGCTAACCGCAAGCGGATCCGGCGGCGCCGAGCTGACCGAACGTACCCTCCACCGCGTCGTCCAAGAAGCCCTCACCAACGCCGCCAAGCACGCACCCGGCGCCCCCGTCACCGTCACCGTGAGGCGCGGCGGCACCTCGACGACGGCCACCGTCACCAACGGCCGCCCCGAGCACCCCGGTTCGCCCTCCGACGGCGGCACCGGCCTGCGCGGACTGCGCGCCCGCGTCACCGACCTCGGCGGCACCTTCGACGCGGGCCCGCACGGCGACGGCTTCAGGGTCACCGCCCACCTGCCCGCCGAGGGCATCACCCCCGCGCCCCCGCACCCCGGCGCCCACCTCGCGTACGCGCGCCGCCGCACCGTCCTGGCCTTCGGCGCCGCCGTCACCACGGGCGTGCTGCTCGTCGGGGGAACCTTCGCCTGGTACGCGTACTCCCGGACCCACTCGGTCCTCGATCCCGCCGACTTCGCGCGCCTGCACGTCGGCGAGCCGCGCGCCGAGGCCGAACGCGTCCTGCCGGACCTGGCCTCCTCCGACCCGCCGGTCGAACGCGCGCCGAGCCCGCCGCCCACCGGGGCCGACTGCGCGTACTACCGCGCGAGCGGCGAACTCTTCACCGCCGTCCCCTACTTCAGGATCTGTTTCGACCAGGGCGGACCGGGCGACGGCGGCGCCCGACTGGTGGACAAGGCCGTGATCCCCACGGCTGACGCGATGAGCGAGGAGCGTGTGCGGTGAACGAGGCCATCCGGGTCCTGCTGGCCGACGACGAGGCGATGATCCGCGCGGGCGTGCGCGCGATCCTCGCGGCGGGCGGGGACATCGAGGTCGTCGCGGAGGCCGCCGACGGGCGCGAGGCCGTCACCCTCGCGCAGGCCCACCGGCCCGACGTGGCGCTGCTCGACATCCGTATGCCGCGCCTGGACGGTCTCGCGGCGGGCGAGGAGATCGTCCGTACGGTGCCGGGAACCGCGGTCGCCATGCTGACGACGTTCTCCGAGGACGCGTACGTGGCAAGGGCGCTGGCCGGCGGAGCCACCGGTTTCCTGCTGAAGTCCGGCGATCCGCACGAACTCATCGCGGGCGTACGGGCGGTGGCGGGCGGCGCCGCCTTCCTCTCGCCCAAGGTGGCCCGGCACGTCATCGACGGCTTCGGCGCCCGCCGCATGGGCCGCGGCGCCGAGGCCCGCGCCCGCGTCGAGACCCTCACCCCGCGCGAACGCCAGGTCCTCGGCCTGGTCGGCGCGGGCCTCTCCAACCCGGAGATCGCCGCGCGGCTGCACCTGGTGGAGGGCACGGTCAAGGCGTATGTGAGCGCGGTCCTCGAACGGCTGGGGGTCAAGAACCGCGTACGGGCGGCGATCATCGCGTACGAAGCGGGGCTCGTCCCGGAACCGGAGTGAGCCCCGCCCGCCCCGCCCCCCGGGGTCAGCGACGGCGGTGCGAGTCGCGGCGGTGCGAACCGTTGCCGGGTGAGCCGTTGCCATACGAGCCGTCGCCGTACGAGCCGTTGCCGTACGAGCCGTCGCCGGGTGAGCCGTTGCCGTACGCACCGCCCTCGTGTGAGCCGTAGCCCTGCGAGCCGTTGCCCTGCGCGCCGTAACCGTGCGCGTCGTCGGCGTGCGGCTCGTGGCGGCGGAACGTCATCGTCGGGGTGTCGTACGCCGCCGGATCCGTCGCGGGGGACGGGGCGAGCGCCGGACCCGGGCCCGCGAACCACTTCACGACGCCGGTCGAGGATCCCCGCATCGCCTGCGCGACCCGCGCCACGGGACGCGTGGCGACCCGTACGACCGCGTACGTGATCAGCGCGCCGAAGACGAGACCGACCGCCACGTCGTGCGGGTAGTGCACGCCGACGAAGACCCGCGAGAGCGCCATGAGCACGGCCATCGGAACCGTCAGGGCCGCGAGGCGCGGCCAGGCGAGCGCGAGACCGATCGCGGCGGCGCCCGCGATCGTCGAGTGGTTGCTGGGGAAGGACCAGTCGCCGTAGGCCGGGCACTCGACGAGCGGCTTCAGCGCGCCGGTCACCGCCCGGCAGGGCCGCTCCTCGTCGATGACGGACTTGAGCAACTCGCTGCACACATAAGCCACCGCGGTGGCCAGAGGTGCCAGCACCGCGATCGCGAGCGCGCGGGGGTCGCCGCGGCGGGCACGCCACCAGGCGACGATGAAGAGCACGCCGAAGAGAAGCAGCCCGAGCTCCGTCCACACCTCGGCGAGGTGCTGGAACCACGAGGGCGTGTCGTGGGCGAAGTCGGTGATATCGCGGTAGAGATCGTCGTCCATGGTGTCCATGATTACGGACGGTACGGAGTGGGTCCGAATCGTCACATCTGGCGATCGTCCCGTGCGGACCCCTGACGATGGACAGGGTCTGGAGGGCTTTGCGGGGTTCTGCGGGATGATGATCGGCAAACTTTGTGGCTCAGGGCGGCGGGTGGGGCGGGACACGCGCCGGTTCTCTCGTAAGGTTTGGGCGTGGGATCTCTGCGCAATCCGGTCGGGCCGCTTCCCTCCACCATCTACTGGCGTCGGAGGGCCGTTCTGCTGTCCGTGTTCGGCCTGCTGGTACTGCTCGCCGTCTGGATCGCCACCTCCGGAGGCGGAGGCGGGAAGAACGGCGCCGACGGCCCGGGCGGCAACGGCCCCGCTACGTCCATCACTCCCGGCCCCTCCGATTCCGGGCCCGCGATCAGTGAACACCCGGGCGGGCGGGACGAGTCGAGCGACGGCTCGGACTCCGGTTCCGGTTCCGGCCCGGGCGGTTCCGAGGGGTCGGACTCCGAGGGCTCTGATGGCTCCGGCGGTTCCGGGGGCGGTTCGGGGGGCTCCGGCGGCGGTTCGGACGGCGACGCCAAGGGCGGCGGGGGCTCGGGCGACCGGCTCCCGGCCGGCACGCGCGTACCCGACTGCACCAGCGGCGCGGTGAAGTTGAAGGTGCGCAGCGTCCGTAACGAGTACGAGATCGGCGAGAAGCCCAAGTTCGAGCTGATCGCCGAGAACCGCGGCGGCAAGGCCTGCAAGGTCGACATGGGCGGCAAGGGAACGGTCCTGACGATCACTCAGGCCGGTGGCGACGAGGAGTTCTGGTCCTCGGCCGACTGCCCCTCCGGGAGCGGCAGTCTGCTGCTGCGCGTGCCCGCCGAGGGGCGCGTCACGCACACCGTGCAGTGGGACCGGCGGGGGAGTGAGCCGAAGTGTGCTTCGCCTTCGGCGGGAGTCGCGGGGGCCGGTACGTATCTTGTCGAGGCTAAGGCGCCGGGGCTTGGGGTTGCTCGGGCCTCGTTTGTTCTTGAGAAGGACTGAGGGGCGGTGCGGGTCGTGGGGTGATTTCCGCGCTTCGCGCGGGGAGTTCTCCCACCCGCCCGCCCGTTTCCCCGCGCTCAGCCGTCCCGTAGGAGCTAGGCGCCCCCGGGGCCGCTAGACGTACCGCTCCAGGATCGACGACTCCGCCAGGCGCGACAGGCCCTCGCGGACGCTGCGCGCCCTGGCCTCGCCCACGCCGTCCACCGTCTGGAGATCGTCCACGCTCGCGGCGAGCAGCTTCTGCAGGCCGCCGAAGTGCTCGACCAGGCGGTCGATGATGGCGCCGGGGAGGCGGGGGACCTTCGCGAGCAGGCGGAAGCCGCGCGGGGAGACGGCCGAGTCCAGGGCCTCCGGAGAGCCCGTGTAACCCAAGGCGCGCGCCACGGTGGACAGTTCGAGCAGCTCCGCGTGGGTGAGGGCGTCCAGCTCCTGGAGCGCCTCGTCGACCGTACGGGAGCGCTTGGCGGTCGGCTCGGGCACGTAGTCCCTGACGACCAGCTCGCGCTCGGGCTCGACGCCCGCGATCAACTCGTCCAGCTGGAGGGCGAGAAGGCGGCCGTCGGTGCCCAGCTCCACCACGTACTCGGCGATCTCCGTGGCGATGCGGCGCACCATCTCCAGGCGCTGGGCGACCGCCGTCACGTCCCGCACCGTCACCAGGTCCTCGATCTCCAGGGCGGAGAGCGTGCCCGCGACCTCGTCGAGACGCAGCTTGTACCGCTCCAGGGTCGCGAGGGCCTGGTTGGCGCGGGAGAGGATCGCCGCCGAGTCCTCCAGGACGCGGCGCTGGCCGTCCACGTACAGCGCGATCAGGCGCATGGACTGGGAGACGGAGACGACGGGGAAACCGACCTGCTTGGAGACGCGGTCCGCCGTGCGGTGCCGCGTGCCGGTCTCCTCGGTGGGGATCATCGGGTCCGGCACCAGCTGCACACCGGCGCGGAGGATCTTGGTGATGTCCTTGTCGAGGACGATGCCGCCGTCGAGCTTGCACAGCTCGCGCAGGCGCGTCGCGGTGAACTCGACGTTCAGGATGAAGCCGCCCGTGCACATCGACTCGACGGTCTTGTCCCAGCCGAGGACGATCAGGCCGCCGGTGTTGCCGCGCAGGATGCGCTCCAGGCCGTCGCGCAGGGCCGTGCCGGGGGCGACGGCGCTCAGGGAGGCGCGCATCAGCGCATCGGCAGCGGAGCTTCCGCCGGGCTTGCCGGGATTCGCTGCCCGGTCGTTGGCTGCCACTGCACTCCCTCGTTCGCACGTCGTCCAAGCCTCTGCCGTACGACTGTCTTCGTACGGATGGGCGAGACCAGGGCAAAGTCTACCGGCGCTCTTCCTCCTCCCGTGGGGCCTCTCGACGACGGGATCGCGGAAGGACGCGCAGCGCCTCACCCATGTCGGCGACTTCGATGACCTTCATACCGGCCGGGATCCTGCCGGGATCGGTCGGCACGAGGGCGTGGGTGAAGCCCAGGCGGTGCGCCTCGGCCAGTCTGCGCTGGACGCCCGTGACCCGTCTGACCTCGCCCGCCAGGCCCACTTCACCGATCGCCACGAGGTTCTTCGGCAGCGGGGTGTCGCTCGCCGCGCTGGCCAGGGCGAGGGCGATGGCGAGGTCCGCTGCGGGCTCGGAGAGCTTCACGCCGCCGACCGTCGCGCTGTAGATGTCCCGCTTGCCGAGGGCCGTGATCCTGCCGCGCTGCTCCAGGACGGCCAGCATCATCGAGACGCGGGACGTCTCCAGGCCGGACGTGGTGCGCCGGGGGCTCGGGATCTGCGAGTCGACCGTGAGCGCCTGGACCTCGGCGACCAGGGGGCGGCGGCCCTCCAGGGTGACGGTCAGGCAGGTGCCGGGGACGGGCTCGGCGCGGCGGGTGAGGAAGAGGCCGCTGGGGTCGGCGAGGCCGATGATGCCCTCGTCGTGCAGCTCGAAGCAGCCGACCTCGTCCGTCGTGCCGTACCGGTTCTTGACGCCGCGGACCAGGCGCAGGCGCGCGTGCCGGTCGCCCTCGAACTGGAGGACCACGTCGACGAGATGCTCCAGGAGGCGGGGGCCCGCGATAGCGCCGTCCTTGGTGACGTGGCCGACCAGGAGGGTCGACATGCCGCGCTCCTTGGAGGCGCGGATCAGCGCGCCCGCCACCTCGCGGACCTGCGCCATGCCGCCGGGCGCGCCGTCGATCTCCGGCGAGGCGACCGTCTGGACGGAGTCGAGGACCAGGAGGGAGGGCTTGACCGCGTCCAAGTGGCCGAGGACGGCGGACAGATCGGTCTCCGCGGCCAGATAGAGGTGGTCGTCGATGGCGCCGATGCGGTCGGCGCGCAGCCTGACCTGGCTCGCCGACTCCTCGCCGGTCACATAGAGCGTGCGGTGCTGCTCGCTCGCCGCCTTCGCCGAGACGTCCAGCAGCAGCGTCGACTTGCCCACGCCCGGCTCGCCCGCCAGCAGCACCACCGCGCCGGGGACGAGTCCGCCGCCCAGCACGCGGTCCAGCTCGGGCACGCCGGTGGAGCGCGCGGTCGCCGTGCGGCCGTCGACCTCGCCGATCGGGACGGCGGAGGAGGTGACCCGGCCGGGGGCGGTGGTGCGGACCGCGGGCGCGCCATACTCCTCGACCGTGCCCCACGCCTGGCATTCGGGGCAGCGGCCGAGCCACTTGGCCGTCTGCCAGCCACACTCGGTGCAGCGGTAGGACGGACGGTCCTTGGTGGATTTCGTACGGGCAGCCATGCTCGGAACCGTAACCGAGCCCACTGACAACGCGGCCAACGCGGCCAACGCGGCCCGCCGCGGCTCCGCCCCCGTCCCCGCCGTCCCGCATGCTCCGGCGCCCACTCGGCGCCCGTCCGGCGCGTGCGTCAAGGCCCCGGAATGATGGGTTCCTGTCCCCTTTTGAGGGATCTGTTCACCCGTAAGGATTAAATGTGCGCAAGAGGGAGGAAGGAGCCTGCATCATCCGCCTAACTTCGCACGGGTGATGAGCAGCAGGCCGGAAACCCCCGTGAACGCAACCGGCGCACACCGGGCGCACCGTGATACGCGCAAGCGTGTGGCGCCCCGCCCGGCGCCCCGGACGACCCCGCCCGCGCGCTACGAACCGTGTCTGGACGGCCTGTTCACCTACTGCCTGTCCGTCCTGTGCGATCACGACGCGGCGACCGCGGCGCTGGGGGACGTGCTCCATCTGGCCGAGCGCCGGGGCTCGCGCGGCCCCGAGGCCGACGGCGAGCTGCGCGCCTGGCTCTACGCACTGGCCCGCTGGGTCTGCCTGCGCCGTCTGGCCGAGGCCAAGCGGAACCGCCAGGGCGCGCATGCGGCCAGGGGCGCGGGGGGTGGGCGCAGGGGCGCCGCTGCGGGCAGGGGGAGGGACGCGGGGGCCGCCACCCGCGCCGCGAAGACCGGCTCGGCCGCCTCTGGAGTCCCGGGCGCTCCTGGAGTCCCGGGTGCCCCTGAAGTCCCGGCCGCTCCCGGAGTCCCGGCCGCCCCTGCTGCCCCGGGCGGCCCAGGCACCCCCGCCGACTCAGCCGCCCCCTCCGCCCCCACCCCGGAAGAGACCGAGCTTCGGCGCCACCGCGAACTGGCCCAGCTGGCCTGGCCCGAAGCCGCCGGTACGACACCCGAGCAGCGCGAGGCCCTCGAACTGGCCGTGCGCCACCAGCTCGCCCCCACCGAGGTCGCCGCCGTGCTCGGCATGGACCTCGCCAAGGCCCGCGGCCTGCTCGCCTCCGCCGCCTGCGAGGTGGAGCGCACCCGCGCCGCCCTCGCCGTCGTGGAGACCGGCAGCTGCCCCATCGTCGCCCGCCTCACCGGCGACAACCAGGTACTGCTCGGCACGGCCCTGCGCCGCGAGCTGGTCCGGCACGTCGACGACTGCCCGCGCTGCCGCCGCACCGCCGAGCGCGCGGGCGCCGGCGCCTGGCCCGGCACGGCCGTAAGCCCCGCGAGACTCCCCGTCGTCGAGGCCCCCCGCGACGCCCTGCCCCTCGCCATGGCGCACGTCCCCCGCGCGCGGGGCGCCCACCCCCGCTACGACCGGCGCGGTTTCCCGATGGACCCCAAGGACCACGCCGCGCGCCGCGACCGCCTACGCGCGCGTGCCGTCACCACGACCGTCGTCGCCACCGTGGTGGCCGCCCCGGTGCTCGCCCTGTGGGCCGCGTACCGCGGAGCGCCGCACACCGGAGAGGGCCACGACGGCAGTTCGGTCACCGCGAGCGACGGCGTCGACGGCCTCGGCAGCGACCGCTCCCGGGACTACGAGAACGCGGGCAACGCACGCAAGGGCCCCGAGCACCGCTTCACCACGGGCGGCCGCTCACCGGACGTCTCCGTAGAGGTCATCAGCGGCGGCGGGCCCCCGTCCGGCTCGTCCACGGGCTCCGGGCGCCTCACCGTCGCGGCGCGGCCCAGCGGCGACACGACGCTCATCACGCTGACGGCGTCCGGTCGTTCGCCGGTCCGCTGGTCCGCGAGCGAGGGCGCGTCCTGGCTCTATCTGAGCCGCTCGGCGGGGACGCTCGCGCCGGGGGAGTCGGTCACCATCCGGGTCTACGTCGACCACGCCCGGGAGCCGGCCGGGCCCTGGCGGGCCCGGGTCGCCATCGCGCCCTCGGGCGCGGCCATCTCCATCGAGGGGTACGGGGACGGGCGGCCGCCGTCGCGGCCGGGGCCGAAGCCGCGGCCCACTCTCCCCGGGCCCTCCGACCCTGGGCCGTCCGATCCCGGGCCCTCGGACCCCACGCCCACGCCTGAGCCCTCGGAACCGACGCCTACGCCCTCGGAGCCCACGCCTACGCCGTCGGATCCCGGGCCGGGGGGCTCGACTCCGCCGCCCGGTGACGGCGGGGAGCCCAGTCCGAGCTGAGGGCTCCGCCGGGGTGGGTGGTTCGTATCCGCGGGTCGGACGTGGCCGGGCGCGCAGTTCCCCGCGCCCCTTACGGCGCTACCGGGTCCGCCGGGTGCGGGGCCAAGAGGGGGAGTTGGGCGTTGAGGCGTTCCTCGCACAGCTCCACCAGGCGGTCGTACCCCTCCTTGCCCATCAGTTCGATCAGCTCGGGGCGGTAGGTGACGTACACCGGGTCGCCCGCGCCGTGTGCCGACGTCGCCGACGTGCACCACCAGTGCAGGTCGTGGCCGCCGGGGCCCCAGCCCCGCCGGTCGTACTCACCGATCGACACCTGGAGGATCCGCGTGTCGTCGGGCCGGTCGATCCAGTCGTACGTACGGCGCACCGGCAGCTGCCAGCAGACGTCCGGCTTCGTCTCCAGGGGCTCGACGCCCTCCCTGAGCGCGAGGATGTGCAGCGAGCAGCCGGCACCGCCCGCGAAGCCGGGGCGGTTCTGGAAGATGCACGAGCCGTTGTACGGCCGGGTCTGGCGGTCGCCGTCCTCGTCCGTGGAGACCCAGCCGGTCTCCCGGCCCACGTCGTGGTGCTGCCAGATGTCGGGCGTGAGCCGCTCCACGTACGCGGCGACGCGCTTCTCGTCGTCGTCGTCCGAGAAGTGCGCGCCCAGCGTGCAGCAGCCGTCGTCGGCGCGGCCCGCCTGGATGCCCTGGCAGCCGCTGCCGAAGATGCAGTTCCAGCGGGAGGTCAGCCAGGTCAGATCGCAGCGGAAGACCTGCTCGTCGTCGGCGGGGTCGGGGAACTCCACCCAGGCGCGGGCGAAGTCCAGGCCCTTCTCGTCCGGCTCGGCCTTCCCGGTCCTCGCGGGCTTCCCGGACTTGCCCACCTTCTCGGCCTTCTCGGGCCTGCCCACCACCTGGACGCCCCTGACGCCCTTGTCGCCCTTGTCGTCCTTGCCGGTCTTGGCAGCCTTGTTCGCCTTGCCGGGCTTACCGGAGTCGTCAGGCTTCCCGGGCCCCTCGGACTTCTTCGATTTGTCGGCCTTCGTCTTTTTCGTCTTTGGCACATCTCCAGGGTATGCGGGCGGTGGGCCGCCCGAGGCCAGACGAGCGCCCCATCCGGCGTAGCGTTCCGTCCATGAGACTCGGTGTCCTCGACGTGGGGTCGAACACGGTGCATCTGCTCGTGGTCGACGCCCACCCCGGCGCGCGCCCCCTGCCCGCGCACTCCCACAAGGCCGACCTGCGCCTGGCCCAACTCCTCGACCCCGCGGGCGCCATCGGCCCCCAGGGCGTCGACCGGCTGGTCGCCACCGTCCAGGAGGCGGTGGTCGCCGCCGAGGACAAGGGCGTGGAGGAAGTGCTGCCGTTCGCCACCTCCGCGGTGCGCGAGGCGACCAACGCCGACGAGGTCCTGGCCCGCGTAAGGGAGGAGACCGGCGTCGACCTCCAGGTGCTCTCCGGCGAGGAGGAGGCCAAGCTCACCTTCCTGGCCGCCCGGCGCTGGTTCGGCTGGTCCGCGGGCAAGCTCCTCGTCCTGGACATCGGCGGCGGCTCCCTGGAGATCGCGTACGGCATAGACGAGGAGCCGGACGCCGCCGTCAGCCTGCCGCTCGGCGCCGGCCGGCTCACCGCGGCCTGGCTGCCGGCGGACCCGCCCGACCCCTCCGACGTGAAGGCGCTGCGGCGGCACGTGCGCGCCCAGATCGCCCGTACGGTCGGGGAGTTCGCCCGCTTCGGCGCGCCCGACCACATCGTGGCGACCTCGAAGACGTTCAAACAGCTCGCCCGCCTGGCCGGTGCGGCCCGCTCCACGGAGGGCCTCTACGTACAGCGCGAGCTGAAGCGGAAGTCCCTGGAGGACTGGGTGCCGCAGCTCGCCGCCATGACCACGCGCGAACGCGCCGAACTGCCCGGCGTCTCCGAAGGCCGGGCCGGACAGCTGCTCGCCGGGGCGCTCGTCGCGGAGGGCGCCCTGGACCTCTTCGGGTGCGAGAGCGTGGAGATCTGCCCGTGGGCGCTGCGCGAGGGCGTGATCCTGCGACGGCTCGACCACCTCCCCCCGACGCCCCCAGCCTGACCACACGCCGGAAACCCCGGCCCCCTGAGGCCACCTCCCCGGCGTGCGGGCGCGGCCCGTACCCTGTCCCTCGTGGCAGAACCAGTGGTGCGCATCCCGGATGCGAAGGTCGCCCTGTCGACGGCCTCGGTCTATCCGGAGTCGACGGCGACGGCCTTCGAGATCGCCGCACGCCTGGGCTACGACGGCGTCGAGGTCATGGTGTGGACCGACCCCGTCAGCCAGGACATCGAGGCCCTGCGCAGACTGAGCGACTACCACCAGATCCCGGTCCTCGCCGTCCACGCCCCCTGTCTGCTGATCACGCAGCGCGTCTGGTCCACCGACCCCTGGGTCAAGCTCCAGCGCGCAAGGGCCGCCGCCGAGAAGCTCGGCGCGTCCACCGTCGTGGTGCACCCGCCCTTCCGCTGGCAGCGGGGTTACGCGCGCGACTTCGTCGACGGAATCTGGCGGATGGCCGACGAGACGGACGTGCGCTTCGCCGTCGAGAACATGTACCCCTGGCGCTACCGCGACCGCGAGATGCTCGCGTACGCGCCCGACTGGGACGTCACCAAGGACGACTACCGCCACTTCACCGTCGACCTCTCGCACACCGCGACCGCCCGCACGGACGCGATGCGGATGATCGACCGCATGGGCGACCGGCTCGGCCACGTCCACCTCGCCGACGGCAAGGGCTCCGCCAAGGACGAGCACCTCGTCCCCGGCCGCGGCACCCAGCCCTGCGCCGAACTGCTCGAACGGCTGGCGGCCACCGGCTTCGACGGGCACGTCGTCATCGAGGTCAACACGCGCCGCGCGATGTCCAGCGCCGAACGTGAGGCCGACCTCGCCGAGGCCCTCGCCTTCACGCGGCTGCACCTGGCGTCGGCGGTGAAGGTGCCCCGCTCATGACCTCGGGCGCGCCCCAGGGGGCCGCCGCCCCGCGCCGCCGGGGACGCCCTTCTCGTACGCAGTCGGAGACCGGGCCCGCGACGCGCGACCGCATCCTCCAGGCGGCCCGCGACGAATTCTCCGAACGGGGATACGAGAAGGCCTCCGTGCGTGGCATCGCCAAGGCCGCCGGGGTGGACCCGGCGCTCGTGCACCACTACTTCGGTACGAAGGAGCAGGTGTTCGAGGCGGCCATCACCGTCGCCTTCGCTCCCGCGCTGGAGGCGCCCGCCGCCGTCGAGGAGGGCCCGCTCGACGGGGTCGGCGAGCGGCTCACCCGCTTCATCCTCGGCGTCTGGGAGAACCCCGCCACGCGCGCCCCGCTCCTCGCCATCGTGCGCTCCGCGGTGAACAACGACACGGCCGCCGCGGTCTTCCGCCGCCTCATCGCCGCCCAGCTCCTCGGCCGCATCGCCCGCCGCCTGGAACTGCCGGACGCGGAACTGCGGGCCGAACTGGCGGCCGCGCAGCTGGTGGGCATCGCCATGCTGCGCTACGTGATCAAGGTCGAGCCGCTGGCCTCGGCCGACGTGGAGCAGATCGTGGCGCGGGTGGCACCGGTGGTGCAGGGGCATCTGACCGGCGCGTGAGCCGATGACCGGTGCCTGGCCTGCCCCCTGAGACGGTCGTCCCGTCATCCGGACACCCTGTCCAGATCCTGGAGCCGCGGCGTACGCTCGAAGCAGCCCCATCTCTTACGAAGGAGCGAGCGACGATGCCCGAGCTCAGGTCCCGCACAGTCACCCACGGCCGCAACATGGCGGGCGCCCGCGCCCTTATGCGCGCCTCCGGTGTACCCGGGGCCGACATCGGGCGGAAGCCGATCATCGCCGTGGCCAACTCCTTCACGGAGTTCGTGCCCGGCCACACCCACCTCCAGCCGGTCGGCCGCATCGTCTCGGAGGCGATCCGCGAGGCCGGCGGCATCCCCCGCGAGTTCAACACCATCGCGGTGGACGACGGCATCGCGATGGGCCACGGCGGAATGCTGTACTCCCTGCCCTCGCGCGACCTGATCGCCGACTCCGTGGAGTACATGGTCGAGGCGCACTGCGCCGACGCCCTGATCTGCATCTCCAACTGCGACAAGATCACCCCCGGCATGCTGATGGCGGCCCTGCGCCTCAACATCCCGACGGTCTTCGTCTCCGGCGGCCCGATGGAGGCCGGCAAGGCCACGCTCGTCGACGGCACGGTCCGCAAGCTCGACCTGGTCAACGCGATCAGCGACGCGGTGGACGAGAGCATCTCGGACGAGGACATCCTCCGTATCGAGGAGAACGCCTGCCCGACCTGCGGCTCCTGTTCCGGCATGTTCACCGCCAACTCCATGAACTGCCTGACCGAGGCGATCGGCCTCTCCCTGCCGGGCAACGGCTCGGTCCTCGCCACGCACACCGCCCGCAAGGAGCTGTACGAGCGCGCGGGCCGGACGGTCGTGGACATCACCAAGCGCTACTACGACGGTGACGACGCCTCCGTCCTGCCGCGCAGCATCGCCACCCACGCCGCGTTCGAGAACGCCATGGCCCTGGACATCGCCATGGGCGGCTCGACCAACACGATCCTGCACCTGCTCGCGGCGGCCCGCGAGGCCGAGGTGGGCTACGACCTGACCGACATCGACGCCGTCTCGCGCCGCGTCCCCTGCCTGGCCAAGGTCGCGCCGAACGCCGCGCCCACCACGACGTACTACATGGAGGACGTGCACCGCGCCGGCGGCATCCCCGCCCTCCTCGGCGAGCTGTACCGCGGCGGCCTGCTCAACGAGGACGTGCACACCGTCCACTCGCCCTCCATCAAGGAGTGGCTGGACGCCTGGGACATCCGCTCCGGCTCCGCCTCCGAGGAGGCCGTCGAGCTGTGGCACGCGGCGCCCGGCTGCAAGCGCTCCGCCGAGGCCTTCTCGCAGTCCGAGCGCTGGGACACCCTCGACACGGACGCCGCGAACGGCTGCATCCGCGATGTCGCCCACGCCTACTCCAAGGACGGCGGCCTCGGCGTCCTCAAGGGCAACATCGCCGTGGACGGCTGCGTGGTGAAGACCGCGGGCGTCGACGAGTCGATCTGGACCTTCGAGGGCCCCGCGGTCGTCTGCGACTCGCAGGAAGAGGCCGTCGAGAAGATCCTCACCAAGGGCGTCAAGGAAGGCGACGTGGTCGTCATCCGCTACGAGGGCCCCAAGGGCGGCCCCGGCATGCAGGAGATGCTCTACCCGACCTCCTACCTCAAGGGCCGCGGCCTGGGCAAGGCCTGCGCCCTGGTCACCGACGGCCGCTTCTCCGGCGGCACGTCGGGCCTCTCGATCGGCCACGCCTCGCCCGAGGCAGCGTCCGGCGGCACGATCGCGCTGGTCGAGGACGGCGACCGCATCCGCATCGACATCCCGAACCGCTCGATCGAACTCCTCGTCGACGACGCGGAGCTGGACCGCCGCCGCGCGGCCCTCGGTGGTGTGTACGAGCCCAAGGCGCGCGAGCGCAAGGTCTCGGCCGCCCTGCGCGCGTACGCGGCGATGGCGACCAGCGCCGACAAGGGCGCGGTGCGGGACGTGTCGAAGCTCGGCTGAACCCCGGCCGGAATCCGGCCGGGCCCCGGAAACCTTTCGCGGCGCGGGCGCGTCCTTGGTGAGGAACACACCAGGGGCGGCCCGCGCCGCCGGTTACGGGGGAAACACATGAGCGAGAACGTCATCACGCCGGAGAGCGCCGACGCCACCGCGGTCGAGGCGCTCCTCAGCAGAACCTACGCGGTCGCCGCGGACGTCTACGTCCGCTCCGGCCCGGGCACGTCGTACTCCAAGGTCGGCCGCCTCAGCGCGGGCACCCGCGTCACCATCCAGTGCCAGAAGCCGGGCGAGACGGTCACGGGCCCGACCGGCACCTCGAAGCTGTGGGACAGGATCGGCAGCGGGCGGTACATCTCGGATACGTACGTCCGCACGGGCAGCGACGGTTACGTGGCACCGCGCTGCTGACGGCTTTTGGAGCGGCCGGGTTCACGGGCCGCCGGACTCCGACGGTTCACTCGGACTCCGGCGGCTTCGCCGTGTCGAAGGCGAACACCGTGTTCTCCGCGCCGGTCACGATCGCCGCGCGGCCCGCGACGGTCACCCTGGGGCTCGCGTTCATCTCGCCGGACACGCCGTCCGCACGCGGATCGGTGACCCACAGCTTGGCGCCGCCGCGCTCCCGGAGGGCGGCCACGCGCCCGCTGGCCGAGCTGAAGTACAGCGTGCCGCCCGCGGCGACCGGCCCCGAAGCGCCTTCGAGCCCCGTCTGCCGGGACCACTTCAGCTTGCCGGTCCCCGGATCGAGCGCGTGTACGAGCCCGGTCCGCCCGGTGAGGTAGACGGTGCCGCCCGCCATCCCGGGCGTCCCCTCGTACACCGAGGGCAAGGGCGCGTACGACACCTTCCGCGCATCGGTGTCGACCCGCGCCACCCCTTCGTACCCAAGGAACTCGGGCCCCTTCACACGCTGCCGCAGCAGTACGACATCACCGTCGACGGAACCGACCGGCTGCACAGGACCCACCACGGGCACACCCTTGCCGAACCGCCCCGAGCCGCGCCCGATCTCGTGCACGGCGGAGTGGCGCACCTCCCCGGCCTCCACCTCGGCGCGCGGCGCGCACACCGCGTACAGCCGTCTCCCCGCCGAGAGCGGGGCGCACTCCGAGGCGGCGGGGAAGGGCGCCCGCCAGAGCACGCGGCCGCTGTGCGCCTGCCGCGCCTCGAAACGCCCGTTCGACGCGTCGACCGTCATGACGAGGGAGCCGGAGACCACGGCGTCCTGCGTCCGCCCCGTCACGGCCGTCGACTGGGCGCCCGACCGCACGGACCACAGCTCCTCGCCCTTCTCCGCGTCGACGGCCACGACCTCGGTCGCGTCACCGCCCGGCGTGCCCTCGGCGGCGAAGCGGTAACCGAGCACCGTGTCCTCGGTGACGCCCACCAGATGCATGCCCTGGACCGGCACGCCCGGGCTCTTCTCCGTCCACACGCGCGAGCCGTCGGAGATCCGCAGCCGGGCCGCCACGACCCCGCCGCCCCCGCAGAACAGCGCGTCCCCGCGCGCCTCGCACCGCAGTTCGTCCGGGATGTCCTCGCGGCCGCCCCGCACCTGCTTCCGCCACGGCTGGAACCCGCCCGGCAGCGGGGAGCCGGTCGCCGCGACAGTGCGGCCCTTGTCGCCCTCGCCGCCCGCACCGCCGGGGTCGTCGGTCCGCATCAGCGCGACACCGGCGCCGATCGCCGCGACGGCGACCGCGGCGGCCAGGACGGGGCGCAGACGGCGGCGGTTCCCGGAGCGGGAGCCGGTGGCGGAGGCGGACTTCGGAGGGGAGGCGGACTTCGGGGGGGAGGCGGTCGGCGTGGGCGTGTCCTCACCGGCCAGATGGTGCTGCGTGTCCGTCTCGCACGTGGGGCGCGCGGCACCCTCCACGGCGGCGGCCCCGAGATCGGTGGGCAGATCCCGCAGCCGTACGAGGAGTTCGTCCGCCGAGGGCCGGTCCTTCGGGTCCTTCGCCAGGCACGGCTCGACGACCCCGCGCAGCGCGCCCGGGACCGAGCCCAACGACGGCGGCTCATGTACCACTTGATACGCGGTCATATACGGGCTGTCGGCATCGAAGGGCCCCTGACCCGTCGCCGCGTACACGAGCAGCGTGCCGAGCGAGAACACGTCGGAACGCGGCCCGACCCCGCGCGGCGCCTGCAACTGCTCCGGCGACATGAACGGCGGCGTCCCGATCACCCGCCCCGTCATCGTCAGCGTCTGCTGGTCCGCCGCGCGCGAGATGCCGAAGTCGATGACGCGCGGGCCCTCGGGGGAGAGGACCACGTTGGACGGCTTGAGGTCCCGGTGCACGACACCCGCGCGGTGGATGTCGCGCAGCGCCTCGGTGAGCCCGATGGAGAGCGTGCGCAGCTCGGCGCCGCCGATCGGGCCGTGCTTGGCGATGCGCTGGGCGAGCGTATGGCCCTCGATGTACGTGGTGGCCATCCACGGGTGCGTGGCCTCGGGGTCCGCGTCGATCACGGCCGCGGTGAAGGCGCCGCTGACGCGTCGGGCCGCGGCCACCTCCTGCCGGAAGCGGATCCGGAACTCCTCGTCGTCCGCGAACTGCCGGTGGATCAGCTTGATGGCGACGGGCCGCCCCGAGGCCGTACGCGCGAGGAAGACGGTGCCCATGCCGCCCGAGCCGAGCCGCGCCTCCAGCGGATAACCGCCGATCTCCTCCGGATCTCCTTCACGGAGTGACACTGTCCCGACCTCCCCCGTGATCCCCCGTTACGCCATGCGCCTTACCCCGCCCAAAGTAGCCGCCGGGGGGTGGGGCAGGACAAGAGGGGGACGAATAGGGCGCGCCGCCCTCCCCGTCCCGGGCGGGGGCGATAATCAAACAGTGAGCGAAGAACCCACCACCCCCGGTCCCCGGCCCGAACCCATCCGCTTCTTCGGGACGACGTGGCTCGCCCACGACGGCGGCTACGGCGCGCGCCGCGCCGGTCTCGCCGTCGGCTCGCTGCTCGCGGCGGCCGCGGGCTGCCTCGTGCTGCGCTTCGCGTACGAGGGGCTGGCCATCGCGGACGTGGGCGGCTTCGTCAATCTCCTCGTCGTCGTGATGTTCGCGGTCTGCAGCGCGATCGCCTTCCGCCGCACGTGGGAGGGGTTCGCCAAGCGCCACGACCCGGCATCCCAGGCCCAGCTGCGGAGCCTCCTGACGATCGGTTTCATCGGCGTCCTCCTCGCCTACTTCTTCCGCTCCCTGAAGGAGGCCCCCGGCGAACGACTCCATCGCGAGGAGTACGAGGCGGCCCTCGCCCAGTACAAGAAGCGGACCTCGCGCCGGACGGGCAACCCGTCCCGGAAAAAGCGCCGGGCCTGAAGCCTCACGGCCACCGGCGGCCCGCCTTGACGGGCCGTGCCGCCCGGAGGATTATTCATCACATGATGAATAACAAGCGTCCGGGCCGGGGCGGGGACGGGGGTGACCACGTCACCGGCCCAGTCCGTACCGATCCCGCCATCCTGGCCGAAGGCCTCACCGTCGTCCGGGGAGCCCGGACCGTCCTGCGCGGCCTCGCCTTCGCTGTCCCGCGCGGCCAGATCACCGGCCTCCTCGGCCCCTCCGGCTGCGGCAAGTCCACGCTGATGCGCGCGGTCGTCGGCACCCAGGCCAAGGTCACCGGCACCCTGTGCGTCCTCGGCCACCCCGCGGGCGCCCCCGCCCTGCGCTCCCGCATCGGATACGTCACCCAGGACCCCTCCGTCTACGACGACCTGACCGTCCGCCAGAACCTGGAGTACTTCGCGGCCGTCCTCGACCCCGGCCGGGGCCCCGCCGCGGAACGCCGACGCGACCACGTCACCCGCGCCATCGCCGACGTCGACCTGGCCTCGCACGCCGACTCCCTCGCGGGCAACCTCTCCGGCGGCCAGCGCAGCCGGGTCTCCCTCGCGGTCGCGCTCCTCGGCACCCCCGAACTCCTCGTACTCGACGAGCCGACCGTCGGCCTCGATCCCGTACTCCGCCGCGACCTCTGGAACCTCTTCCACACCATCGCCGCCGAACGAGGCGCCGCGATCCTCGTCTCCTCCCACGTCATGGACGAGGCCGAACGCTGCGACCGCCTCCTCCTCATGCGCGAGGGCGAGATCCTCGCGGACGACACCCCGCGAGCGCTGCGCACCCGCACCGGCTCCGACACGGTCGAAGCGGCGTTCCTCCACCTCGTGGACGAGGCCACGGCCCGCTCCCCGGCCCCCAGGAGCCCCCGATGAACCCCCACCGCACCCTCGCCACCGCCGCCCGCGTCCTGCGCCAGCTCCGCCACGACCCGCGCTCCATCGCGCTGATGGTCCTCGTCCCCTGCGCGATGCTGCTGCTCCTGCGTTACGTGTTCGACGGCGACCCCCGCACCTTCGACTCCATCGGCGCGTCCCTCCTCGGGATCTTCCCCCTCATCACGATGTTCCTGGTGACCTCGATCGCCACCTTGCGCGAGCGCACCTCCGGCACCCTCGAACGCCTCCTCGCCATGCCCCTCGGCAAGGGCGACCTCATCGCCGGATACGCCCTCGCCTTCGGCGCCCTCGCCGTCGTCCAGTCCGCCCTCGCCACCGGCCTCGCCCTCTGGGCCCTCGGCCTGGACGTCACCGGCTCCGCCTGGCTGCTGCTCCTGGTCGCCCTGCTCGACGCGCTGCTCGGCACCGCCCTCGGCCTGTTCGTCTCGGCGTTCGCCGCGTCCGAGTTCCAGGCCGTCCAGTTCATGCCGGCGGTGATCTTCCCCCAGCTCCTGCTCTGCGGCCTCTTCGCGCCCCGCCCCAGCATGCAGCCGGTCCTCGAAGGGATCTCCGACGTCCTCCCCATGTCGTACGCCGTCGACGGCATGAACGAGGTCCTGCGCCACCCCGACATCACCGGCGACTTCGTGCGCGACGCCGTCATCGTCGCCGCCTGCGCCGTCCTGGTGCTCGGCCTGGGCGCGGCGACCCTGCGCCGCCGCACCGCCTGAGCCCCGGCCCCCGCGCACCCGCCGCGTCCGCCGCGTCCGCCCACCGGACGCACCACCGGCCCGGCGCACCCCAATGCGAGGATGGCCCCCGGACGACGCAACCCCGGAAGGCCCCCGCCATGAGCCGCACCACGAGTCAGAAAGTCGCAGTCCTCGGCACCGGAAAGATCGGTGAGGCCCTGCTCAGCGGCATGATCCGCGGCGGCTGGGCCCCCGCCGACCTCCTGGTCACCACCCGCCGCCAGGAACGCGCCGACGAACTGAGCACCCGCTACGGCGTCACCCCGGTCAGCAACGCCGACGCCGCCAAGCAGGCCGACACCCTCATCCTCGCCTGCAAGCCGCAGGACATGGCGAAGCTGCTCGACGAGCTCGCCCCGCACGTCACCGCCGACCGCCTCGTCATCAGCGCGGCCGCCGGCATCACCACCGCCTTCATCGAAGAGCGCCTCGCCGACGACACCCCCGTCGTCCGGGTCATGCCGAACACCCCCGTCCTCGTGGACGAGGGCATGTCCGTCATCTCCGCCGGCAGCCACGCCACCGCCGAGGCGCTCGCCCACGCCGAGGACATCTTCGGCGCCGTCGGCAAGACGCTCCGGGTCCCCGAGACCCAGCAGGACGCCTGCACGGCCCTGTCCGGCTCGGGCCCGGCCTACTTCTACTTTCTCGTCGAGGCCATGACCGACGCGGGCATCCTCCTCGGCCTGCCCCGCGACAAGGCCCACGACCTGATCGTCCAGGCGGCGGTCGGCGCCTCCGTCATGCTCCGCGACAGCGGCGAGCACCCGGTGAAGCTCCGCGAGGCCGTCACCTCCCCGGCGGGCACGACGATCAACGCGATCCGCGAACTGGAGAACCACGGCGTGCGCGCGGCGCTCATCGCGGCCCTGGAAGCGGCCCGCGACCGCAGCCGCGAACTGGCCTCCGGCAACAACAGCTGAGACACCGCCCCCACGTCACGTCACATCACCGGCTGCGGCGAGGACGCGGCGGGCAGAAGGCCGACGGCCCGATACGCCCCGTCGACCGTGGGCCGGGCCATCTCCCT